>NZ_CP086212.1:0-11333 GCF_020790095.1 Priestia sp. J2 | reverse complement strand
ATCAGCTGTCGCTGCAGCTGCTTATCGCAGTGGCGAAAAACTACATGATGAACGTACGGACGAGCAAAAGTTCTATGCTCGCCATGTACAACCAGAAACCATGATTCTGACCCCTTCCGATGCGCCAGAATGGATGAAAGACCGTAATCGTTTATGGAACGAAATTGAAAAAGTGGAGAAGCGAAAAGACTCACAACTAGCACGTGAACTGAACATTGCTTTGCCTATTGAATTAGATCGTAAGCAACAAAAAGAACTGATTCAGTCCTTTGCACAATATGAGTTTGTTCAAAAAGGAATGGTGGCCGACATCGCTATCCATCGTGACGATGTAAATAACCCTCACGCTCACATCATGTTAACAATGAGAAACTTAGAACAAGATGGCTTTGGCAAAAAGAATCGTGATTGGAATGCTGATTTTGCCAATGCAAAAGAAAATAATCGTGGGTACGTCAAAAATAGCGAAGGTTGCCTATCCATTCGTGAACAATGGGCGAACTATGCAAACCAAGCATTAGAACAAGCCCAAAGTAAAGAGCGTATTACGCACCTTTCTCATGAAAAGCGTGGACTTGAAGTTCTTCCAACCATTCACTTAGGGCATGTGGCTCATGATATGGAGAAGAAAGGGAAGCAAAGCGAGCGTGGCCAAGTTAACCGAGAGCGCCAAGAGTATAACCAAGTCGTTATAGACCTACAGGCTTACCGCCACCAAAAAGAAGCTCATCTACAAAAAATGAAAGAAAAAGAGAAGCAATTTAGCTTCTCTACAGATGTTGAGAAAACACAGATTCAAAAGGCTGCCTCTCTTTTAAACCAAGAAGTCGTTTCCTTGGAAGGTGTCTACAACCGCCATGAAGAACTACGAAAAATGAGCAATCGTCACGACCCAATTGAACGTCATTTCCATGTTCAACAACAACAGTTCCTTAACGTCAGTAATTCTTATGACCGTGTTAAGGATTTGGAACGTGAAATTAAGCAGAATGAAGAGAAAGTAGACGAACTCAAGGGATCACTCAATCCGTTTAAAATGAAAGAAAATAATATGATGAAACGTCGTTACCTTGATAAAATCTCTGATTTAGAAGGCAATAAAGCAAACTATGAAAGCAGCATCAAAGAATACAAAGAATCTCTTCGTTTTTCAAATGAAGAAGAATTCTATGAACGCTATAGAGATTTCTCCCAACAGAAAGAGGATCGTCTGCATCAAATTAAATACGAGAAAAAGCAAATTCAAGTGGAAACAAAAATACTGTTACAAGCTGAGGAAGCCATTAAAACAGCTAAAATTCGTGAAGTGAGCTCTCACTATCCGGATTTAAAGATAGCTGGAAAATATTTAAGCTATGGGAATGCATTAAAACTAGAGAAACATATAGATATGGCCAAAAAGACTCCTGTAACGTTAGAAGTCATTGAAAAAGCAATTAAAAATCAACAAGACGATCTATACAAGCTAAAGAAAGACCTAAAAATCTTTCAGACGGAAAAAGATCATCTAGATAATATAAAAAGCCAAGTTACTAGCCTTGAAAAAGCAGAAAAAGAACTTGATACCTTAAGCAACAGCCCTGGCGAAGCAGCTAAACGCTTGGTTTCAAAGAAAGCACGTCAGCACTATGAAGAATTGCAACATGAGGCGAAGCATTACAGAGAAAATCTTAAAGAAAAAGGATATAAAGGGCTAGATGATTTAAACAAGCGACAAAGCGAAATTAGAGGACTTGAGCAAGAAGTAATCCCAACCATAGAAAAGCAGATAAAAACTAAAGAGCACATCATAGAAACAGTCTCAGGCATCTTTAATGCGATTCAACAAGCTACACGTAGTGAGGAACAAGCACAACAAAGCAAACACCTTAGAAGATTCAGAAGCAGCTCTATAAATAGAAACAAAAATCAAGGTCCAGATCTTAGCCTTTAATCGTTAAAAATCGTTTTTAAGGAAGCTAGGTGCGACTTAGAAACAGTGTTTATGCTACTGACTTTGTATAGTATATAAAATATTTGAACAAACTATTTACGATATTTCCAATAAATATCTCGTCCATAATAATTTCTTGTACGTGTTACCTGATAGAAAGACCTGCTGGGAGTAAACAGCAGGTCTTTCTATTTCTTTTATTCAAAAAAATAGTTGCCTTAAGGCAACTTAAATCAACTTAAAGTTTATTGAATATAGCTTTTAAAGCTTGTTTTTTATAGTATGTGCCCAGATTCTTATAAAGTTTTCAAGTTTTTCTTACCAAATACTTTTAAGGATACTGCACAGCCACTTGGATATATTAATTCTTGTGGAGGTGATAGCAATGGAAAACAACAAATATGCTAACAAGACTGCTTCAGGGACTGATATTCAACACGTGAAGCAAAAGAATGCTCAAGCTTCTTCTGGCAAATACGGTACAGAATTTGCAAGCGAAACTGACGTACAACACGTTAAACGTCAAAACGCTCAAGCTTCTGCAAATAAAAACCAAAATTCTAGTAAATAACAGAGTGTAAATGAAAAGGGTTCTTCCAATGACTATGGAAGAACCCTTTGGTATAATCAATCTTCTTTTAATTACCACAAAAATGTTACATATTAGCTCTAACTTTGAACAAACTACTAGATAAGCATTGTAAACTCCACTTACAATCTAATGTACAAATAGAAAAAGCTATCAGCCCTTAGGATAGCTTTTTTGTTTTTTGATCTGAAATAAAACGAAGTATCAGGAAAATATATTAATCCTCTTTTTCCTCATTTGCTTGATATTCTAAAATATCTCCTGGTTGGCAATCCAATGCTTTACAAATTTCTTCAAGTGTTGAAAATCTAACTGCTTTTGCTTTTCCATTTTTCAATATAGAAAGGTTAGATATGGTTATTCCAACTCTTTCTGCAAGTTCTGTTACACTCATTTTTCTTTTAGCTAGCATGACATCAATATTAATAATAATGGCCATTTTAATCACCTCAGACCGTTAAGTCATTTTCTGATTTTATATTAATTGCTTCTTTTAAAAGTTTTTGGAGGACAGCAGCAAACACTGCGATTACCATAGAAGCAAAAATAGGAACCATACCAAATACTATAAGGCCTGGAGCATCATCTTTGTCAGCCATAAGGAAGACAAAAGGGAACATAATTACATATAAAATACTAATTGTACTCGCACAGTATTTTATTTTCTTCAAAACATTTACTGAGATTTGAGAGAACGCCTGGTTTTTATCGATATAAGTTAAAAGTTTAAAAGCTTGATACAGCGCGATAAAAAATGGTATTGCAGATACGTACATAATAGATACACCAGGGTATAGTAGGTATGCATATTCAGGATTAGCCGGATTGTTTGCTAAGTGGATAATGCCAAATATACATAAAGCAAAAACTGGAATACTCATTAGTAAAACTGCAATTTTTAGAAATAATGTTGAACCTTTTTTCATAAAATACACCTCACATGTTTGTTTTCAAATAAACTATAACATCTAATTTGTTGTTTAACAATAAATTTTTATTTTTAAATATAAAATTATTGTTGTTTTATTTATATCTATTTGTGCCTTGAGTAATCTATTCAAAATAAGTAAATCATCAAATTAACAACTTCAATACACTCATTTTGAACGTTCTTTTGGATGATGGATTAAGAAATCAATTACATCTACTTTGCTAGTACTTGTACTATCTTTTAAAAAGCTAGCATTTATACTTTCACTTTCATTTAGCTAGCTAATACTAGCTGCTCCTGCATTATGAGTTAGCTTTTGTTCTACTCGCATTTCTTTTTGTTCTAAAAATATAGTGCTAGTATTTAAACACAAAATAATATCTCCTGCTAAAAGAAACACTCAAATATAGAACCATAGATAAAAAAAGCTCAAAGAACCTTTGAGCTTTTTCAAGAATGAAATTTTCCAATTAAACAATACTCTGACCAATAGGGACATGTCTAAGGAGCGTACCAATTTAATGAAATATTCGTGTCACATTAACATGATATGCGGGATATAAGGCACGTGTACCTAAAGGAAACAAGACTATTGGATGGTTTTTTTATGTAAGATTAAGTAAAAGTTATGCTCTATCCAAAATAAACATAGTATTTAAAAAGAAGACTAAACAACCTTACAAAATGAAACAGAAATAACACTTGGTCTCATAAGATCAAGTGTTATTTCTGTTTTGGATGAATTAAAAAACATATTCAACACAAATTAAAAAAGAAGAAGCTTTTAGTATCCATGAATGCGCATTAAAAAAGAAAAAATCACTTGAAGAAATAAGTGTTTTTTTCTTTTGTTGAAAGGAATCAAAATATGAAAAATCTATTTAAATATCTGTTCTATTTAATTGGCGGAGCAATTTGGATTAGCGTTTTAATATTCTCTATCTACACTGATCTTGCTAATGCTTACGGTTATAACCCTGTAAGTATAGAGGAATGAAGAAGTAAAAAGACTCAAAACTATAAAGAAACATAAAAATAAACAACCTGAACTACTCATGATGATTAAGGTCATCAATAAAAACATAGTTTGAACTAGAAGAAACTACTGCTAGTCCCAGTGGCTTCTTCTAGTTTCTATTTGTAATCTTCAAATTTATAAGAAGAAGTAACTGCTAGAAATTTTGATTCTAACAGTCACTTTAAACATTTAGAAAATAAAAATTTACTACTTTTGATTATTAGCTGCTGAAGAATTTATATTATTGCCTTTATCCTTTAAGTAGTCATTTACATTTATTGCACTATTTACATTAATGTTTCCATCTTTACTGCAATAGTTAATATCCATATTAAAAATATTTATTTGGTATGACATCCTCATATCTCCTCCTATCCTCTTGTGAGGCATTGTTTTGTTTTTGATCATTATCTGTAGAATCAGTTTCTTCGTCTTCATTGCTTTGTTCTTCACTTTCCTCTTGAATCTGTCCAATTAATGAAATAACAGATCCAATTGCCTGAATCCAACTCCCAACAACATCTAATGACCATATAGTATTATCTTCTTCTTTTTCAGATGATTCTTTGTTATCTATATAACTGGACTTCAATTCATTTACGCCACTTAAAGCTTGAAGTGAATTCCCAATGACTTGAAGCAAATTTCCAATGATATTGTAGATTTCATTTATATTTGACGTATCTTGAAATTCATCTCCCAAAGCAGTAGCTCCACCTAAAGCTTGAATCCAATTTCCACTAATAATCAGTTTCTGTTGTGTTGTATCTTTAAAATCCACAACAAGCCCAGAAATTACGGTCACATTCCCAACAGATTGAAGTTCATTTCCAAGCCTCTCAAGGTTCTCTTCTCCTTGTCCATCAGCCTCTAGAGCATTCCCTACAGCCTGTAGTTCATTCCCAATCAAATTTAAATCTTTTCTGAAACTGCTTCCTAATGAACGGAAGGGAGTACTGCCTACAGCAGCTGTAACGGTTCCAATAGCTGCTAACCAAGCACCAAAGATTTCTTTTAACTGATTATCCATAATGATCTATCCTGTCGTTAAAGACATACTTTCTGATGATAAAAAGTACCCATTAGAATCTAAAATACAAAGGGTACTTTTAAGAAAAACAAAATATAAGGATTCTAGGGCAATAAACTTAATACTAAGAGCAAAGTATAAGCCTATATTAGTGTATTCTTTAGTAATCATATAGGTAACTTGCCTATACGAATAAAACTTCACTTTTCGAGAACACTATCCAAGATGATTCATATCATCATCTCGCCTAGCATAATCCATGAAAAAACTCCTGAACAGGCACCAGGGGTTTTTTCTATCTTTAGACTGGATATCACATACAAACCTAGTTATCATAATGGACTTCATTAGCAACAAGCTTTAAAATTCATCTCGTATAGTCGAACAGCTGAAATCAGTAATATTTAGTAGGAGTGATTAGTAATTTGGGTCAGTTTTTTTGTCAGATTTGCGATTCTGAATTTAAAAGCTATAATAAAAATGCAAAATATTGTTCTCAGAAGTGTAAAGGAAAAGCATATATCAAACATTCAATTAAAAAATGTAAAATTTGTAGAAAAGAATATAAACCAATACGAGCTACAAGTAAGTTTTGTTCTCTTAAATGTTGTGCTACAGATAAGAAAAATACAATTGTTCTTATACCCTTTTTTGTATCTATGAGATATTCTAATTTGACTACTAGTTTAGACCTTGAACATTTTTTATATTAGCTCCGATAGTATACATTGAAGCATTTCATACCCTTTAATAAATACAGATTTACTATTTAAAGTTCGTATACCTTTTACGAATTTTGAACAAACTGTTGAAGATACCTGAAGTATCATTTTCAACGCAATATCTCGATACTTAGAAAAAAACTCCCTACCACATGGGGAGTTTTTTTCTTTCTTATAATTCAAATTCTAGTTGACACATGTTTGATTTTTTTATTTTTTAAATTTATATAACTCATTGTATTTTCATCATATTTTCATTTTTCTTTTTTATAATGTACTTTGTAAAAAGAAAAATAATCCGTTCATCAAATATAAATAATACAAATCGTATGATTAGTTAAGCTCACTTTACTAATCATACGGTTTTTGATCATAAAAGATAAAATGATTCCTATGTAAATAAATGCATTCACAGAGACTACTTTCTGTGAATGCATTTATTTACATAGGGCAAACTACACAAGATGTATAAAAACATCACAACTAACTTATGTCATGAAAAAACTATTGGTCCTTAATGGGCTAGTAGTTTTTTCTGTTTTCAAGCTGTATATGGTATACAGCCTTAGTTAACATAAAACCATTTACCAGAAGTAAATGCTTAGTATAGCAGCAGGATTAAGCCTGCTGTTATTTTATATTGATTCTAGAAAAATAATAATGTCCCAGATAATGGACATATACATAACAGTGATTAGGACAGTAATTTAACTGTCAATTCCAAAGAGGAGGGTGAAACATGTCTAAGATATGTATTATTGGAAATGGTTGTGCAGGAAAGACTACTCTAGGGAAAAAGTTAAGCCAAGATCTTTCACTTCCATTCTTTGAAATGGATGAAAAACTAAAATTTTTAAAAACAACTCCTTCTCCTACCAGGCAACAAATCAGACATTTTTCAAGAGAATTAAACAAATTATTGGATAAAGACACATGGGTAGTAGAAGGTTGGGGTTATAAAGAAACTTATGAAGAAAGATTTAAAAAAGCAGATATTATTATCTTTCTAGACGTACCTTTTCAAGTTTGCTTAGAGAGATGTCATAAAAGATTAGGTTCAAGTAATTTAGAAAATTTAAAACGAGGCGTAACAAAGTTAAACATATTCGATAAACATGTACGTCCATTGCTATTAAAGCTAATCCAGAAATATAAAAATGAACCTAAAAAAATAATCCTAAAGATTGATCAGGATTTCAAATATGAAGATGTATTGAGACAAATTAACATGAATACAGTGCCTATTAATAAGCAATCTGAATATCAAACAATAATTTGAGCAAACTACTCAAGATACGTGAGGTATCACTTTTAATAACTTGATACGTTACTGAAAAAACTCCTGGCCAACAGCAGGAGTTTTTTTATTTTTAAGCTGTATATGATATACAAAGTTAGTTAACATAATGACTCTTTCCGGAACACATACAAAAAGAGAACCCTTGGTAGGTAAGGGTTCTTCAAGAGGCACTCTTCATGAATTATGCAGCTTTTTATACATCCTTGATGTGAAAGGCTTTCGTCGAAGGATAAGTTGAGAAAGAATGAATAAAAAGTGCACCTTTTATTCATATGTGTAATTTCTTTAAATTAGCATTAATATCCAATATATGTTATAGTTGCAGTCATTACTTCAGATTTCAACGTATTTGAAGGCAACCTCACTCTCCTATGACAAAGATGAGGTTGCTCTTTTTATTTTGTATATATAGCAGCACATTCAAGATAGTCTTGAGTACATAACATAGTAATCTACTTATGTTCCATACTTAGAATACGTATGGACAAACCCTTATGAAAGGGCAATCTCGCTTGCAAATGCCGAGATTGCTCTTTTATTTTTAACGGACAAGTTAGAGTCTTGTACAAAACTACACTTTAAATTTTACTAAGCTAAAGGATATAACAAAGGTCTCTCGAATTTATTTAAATAAAATTGTATTATATAAAGAACACAAAAGGATCACAACGATCACACATTAGGAACGGAGGCCAAGTATGAATGAGAAGCAGGATACGATAAACGCTGAAGAAATGGCCAAGCGATTAAATACAACTTCCAGTAATATTAGAAAATGGTGTATCGAGCTAGAAAAGCATGGATATGAGTTTGTTAAAGATAACAGAAAAAAACGTTACTATTCTGTTACCGATCAGTCCTTATTATCAAATCTGAAATATGCTATTCAAGAAAAAAAATTATCTCTTGAGATAGCTGCAATGACTGTTATAAAAGGATTTGACAGAAACCGTTCCTCATCAGGAACACAAGAGGAACACTTAAAAAAAGAAGAAAATAACCGTGAGTTAAGTGTGACCCAAGAACATAACAATCGCACAACAGATGCTGTATTAAATACAATGAAAAATCAATTTGAACAGCAACAATCTATTAATAATAAATTATTAGAAATGTTAGATCATTATAAAACTTCTTTAGAAGAGTCTGAGAACAGGAGACGCTCAGAACAGGAACAGATGAACAAACAGTTAAAAGAACTTGAAGAACGCTTGGCCATCAGAATCAGTAATCGAGATAAAGAAATGATGGAATATATACGTTCTTCTCAAAAACAACAGCAAGAGCAATATTTAGAAATAGCTGCTACACAACAAAATGAAGAAGAACAGAAAAAAGGATTTTTTGCTCGATTATTAGGTAAGTAAAATAAATGGTTTGGAAGGCTGTCTATAGAGATGGCCTTTTAATTTCAAGCTTAAAACTAAATGTGTGCCTGATGAATCATACATTAAGAACATAAAAATTGGTCCGCCTTGAGGCGGCCATCTTGCCTTAATGGCTGATTTTTTAAAACGAAAAAAGTATAAAAAGACCCTTGCAATTCTAACAGCGAATTGCTATTAAATAATAGTGATAATAGGGAACAAAACAAAAATTCACTCCAAACCCTTGATATGACTAGTCTGAAGGCAGTTTTAGGGGTGTATCGTTTTCGATACAAAAACAAACGGAAATGTATCGTTTTCGATACACCTAATATTTAACAAAATAAAAAAGCACTTTATTTTTCAAAGTGCTTTTTAAAGAAAAATAGTATTAAAAGAATCTAGCTGGTAATTTTACCTTTTTACCGTTTTGATCCTTAAGGTTTTTTAGAGAGTTTTGGAATAAACGCATCGTTAATCTATCTAATTGAACTTTGTTCTTGCGTGGCGCACAAATCATAATATAAGGATTTACAATCCATGTGCGCGGACTAACAGTACGTCCGTTGTCGATTATTTGTCCTGCTCCTTCTGGATTAAGTAAAATCTCTTTCTCTTTTAAAGATTGCATTATTTTTGATGTATTGGCTCTTGTTTTACCAATCATTTCAGCAATATCAGAAACTGTTGCGGACTGAACAAGTTCATAATCATCTTCAAGATCTACAGTATTCTTCTTATTCTTTTTAAACTTATCTTCTCTTCGAATAATTGCATTACTTTTAAATTCTAAATATGGTTGAATTCTAAATAAGAAATCCCCTTCAGCTTGTGTTAAATAATCAATCTGATTTAATAAATCTAAATTCCTATGCATAGTCTGATTAAATGGCTCCCCTGCAAATGGATCTTTACTAGTTCCAACAAAATGGTCTTCACCTGTAATTTCTTTTAATTGCTCTAATAATGATTTTTTTAGATCTTCTGCTTTTTGAAAGGAGTTTTGATCTTTTTCAAAGTCTCTTAGTCTGGCTTTTTGCTCAGCTTTATCTAACGAATTTTGTAAATCACTTACTTTTTTCATTTTTATAATTCCCCCGGTTTTTGTGGAAGGAATTAACCAACTTATGTTATAATGCTTTTATAATAATATGTACAATAGAAGGTTAACCCCTTCCTTAATATTTGTTTAAGAAGAAGTCCTCCGAGTCGACCAAAACTTGAGGGCTTTTTCTTATGTCTAATTTTCTACCAAATCTTTCATGAATGCAAGGCTATTTCGACTCCATTCGATGTTTTAATGTTGCAAGCAGCTTATCATCCACTCGCTTAGGCTTGTACCCCATCCGATCTACCAAAAGACCCTCTATGAGCTTCATACGAGCCGTATAAAGGCGATATTCGCTTTCTCCGAACTCTATGACACTTTTATCAATCTCAGCCCCATCTGGAGCTTTCTGAACCGTTCTCATCAAATTGTAGCTTTTTGAACGCTCTTCTCGAACTAATCGAAGCAAGATTAATAAATCATAAGTATGAAAACTTTGAAGCTCCTGGAATGACAAAGCTGAATCTTGTAAACTCACATATTCCTTAAGTTGAGGACGCTTTATATGTAAAGCTGCTCCACAAATAGAACATGCTTCATCCTTAAGATTATTTTCTGAATTACAATATGAACATTTCATCATAGGCTCCTACAGATCCTTATTCTTCAGAAACAGCTACTTCGGCTGCTGCTTTCTTTTTTTCTTTTACAACCACATCATGATTTAAAATCTTATCTTTGTTTTTACCTACATAAGATTGTAATGCCTTCGCAATCTTTTCTGCTTCTTCTTCACTTTGAATCTCAAAATATTTCTCAAAGATCGCGCCGACTTGAATCAGTCGTCTTGTTCTTTCTTTTCTCTCTTTTTCCTTTTTACGCGCTTCAACTTGTTGTTTCTTCGCTTTCATCTTCTCAATTTTCTCTTCTAACTCCTGAAGAATTTCTTCATCTGTTCGCTTCTTGGGCACCCGCCATCATCTCCTTTTCTTGTTCTCTAATGTTTAAATGGATTATATCAAAAATTGAGATAAATTGGTATCCTTAGCATAGATTCTCTCACCAGGATGTGGTATAATTCCCTTAGATCGAAGAGATAAGGGCGCACTTATACATCGTACCGATGTGTGCGGTTCCTTCGGAACAAAAAGACAAAACCAAAGACCCATTCGCCTAAATGGCGAATTACATAAAAGCTTTTTGCCTATCGGCAAAGATGAAATCACCATCTGACACCTTTGGTGTTCATGATGATGCTTTCATCAAAAACGTTGATTAACGCACTTTGTGCTCTCATCAACTTATTCCAAAAACAAAAATACTTACAAGTAAGGAGGAAAGAATCATGGCTATTTACCATCTGTCGATGCAAATTATCAGCCGTTCAAAAGGACA
>NZ_CP086211.1:0-11604 GCF_020790095.1 Priestia sp. J2 | reverse complement strand
AGTAGTCTTATGTAAAATCTGTAATAACATTTTCTGTTGATCTGCTGACAAACCAACCTCTGCCTGACCAATTAGTTCTTCAATCCTTGAATCTCGTACTCTTGCTTTTTTTTCTGCTTGGTCTAAAGCTTTTTTCACTTAGTATTCCTCCAATTTTCACTGGAAAGAATATAACCCCTTGTGATAGAATGTATCTATAATGAATTCAAAAAAGAAGGTTAATTCCTTCCTAAATAATTTGTAAGAAGAAGTCCTCGGAGTCCGCGAAAACTTGAGGGCTTTTTCTTATGTCTAATTTTCTACCAAATCCTACATTTTTGCAAACCCTATTTGTAAAATGAGCAAGAAAACTCAGATTACATGTCGTATAGTTTTTTAATCTAATAAACCCTTTTCTTTAAATACTTTTCTTAACGCTTCATTCACCAATTCAGATTTATAACTCTTTGGAACACGATCAATAATACTTAACACATCATCATCAAAATAAAACCCTCGATACACTCGTTTTGAACGTTCTTTTGGATGCTGCAGCAAGATATCAATTGCATCTACTGTGCTAGCTTCTGAAGAGCTAGTGCTCGTACTTTCACTTTCATCAACATAGCTCGTACTAGCTGCTACTTCGCTAGTAGCTAGCTTTTGTTCTGCTGGCATTTTACTGTTTTTAGAGATAAGGGTACTAAAATCAACATCCAAAGGCTCTGATTCTTCTCCAACATAGCGATAAATGCTTTCCTTACTGTCCCATTCATAACCTAATTTCTTAATCTTTGATTGAATGGTACGAGTACTTACACCATACTGATCAGCTAATTCTTTAATGGTGATTTCTTTCATCATAATGCCATTTAACATCTTTTTTACCAGCATCATACTAGCCCCCATTTTCGTTTTAAGAGTATAGTACTAGTATTCAAATACAAAATGATATTTCCTGCTGAAATTTCTCTTAGAATAAAAGTATGTGTCAACAATGCTACAAGATGTTTCATTTTCTATACATAAATGTATCATTCTTTATAAAACATAACTCTCATGCTATACTATCCGACAACGACAAAACATTGTATATGCAATATGTTTTGCTCATTTTCTGCATTGAAAAAACAAAAAAACCACTGTTTAGGTCCAGTGGTTTTTTTGACGTTGAATATATTTTTATCACTTGAGCAAACTACTCGAGAAGTCTTTTAGGACTCCACTTACAACCTAATATTTATCAGTAGAAAAAGCCATCTTCCCCAAAGAAGGCTTTTTCGCCTTTTAGTTAACATAAAACGTATTACCGGCACTTAACAGAACAAGCAGCTTAAATTAAGCTGCTTGTTTCAATTTTTATTATCATTTTTAAAAAGTTATCCAATATAAATTGACCACAGCAATAAGGCCAAAAGATATAAAGCCCGCAACTTTTACAGGATGAGTAATTTTGTATTCAATAAAGGGGTTAACTCTTCTTATCACCTCTGCAAAGAGTAGAGTACCTATGGATGCTAAAACTATCCCAAACAATAAAGCGTTATCCTTTAGCTTAACGAAATCAAAAATTAAATAAATAAGAAAGATCCAGAGGTAAGCTAAAAACACATTTAAAACAATGGACAATAAGAAATCTTTATTTTTCATAATTTACTCCCGTTACAATTTTTTCTACTTGCTACAATTTTATCATAGTAAACACCCTTTATATTTCTAAATAAGGAGTGAGAAATTAATGAATATGATATACAAAGGTAGTTAACATAATGTAATTTCTAGGAATAAAAGTATTTTAATGTTTATCTATAAGTGTTTTAATGGAAAAGTAAATATTTCAAAACAAGAAAGTGAGAACAAATGAACTTTATTTTTAATTTTATAGTTGAATTTATTGAAACGATAATTATAGCGTGGCTTGTTTCGTTTGCATTAGAAAAACTGAATGTCTTTCAGTTAGAGAAGAAAACTAAATGGAAATTAATACTTACTCTTTCACTTATATTAGGTATTATCTTTGCATTAATTGACCTATTATAATATGCATATCGTATACAAATTAAGTTTACATAATACCTCTTTCCGGAAGACATCAAAAAAGAGAACCCTTCTGGGAGTAAGGGTTCAATCTAGGACGTCAATATACTTTATGCAGCTTTTTATACATCCTTGATACATCAGCGTTTTATCTTGAGGTGAATAAAAGCCGAATGTATAAAAAGCGCACCTTTTATTCATATGCTTAATTTCTATAAATTAGCATTAATATCCAACATATGTTATAGTTGCAGTCATTACTTCAGATTTCAATGTATTTGAAGGCAACCTCACTCTCCTATGACAAAGATGAGGTTGCTTCTTTTATTTTGAAATTTGTATGACAACTTTTATTTTATTATGTTACACTAGGGTAGCTAACGACCTAATCTAACCTTTTCTTTTGCTTTTGCAAAGTAAAATTCCTAAACAAAAAAGAGCAACCTTATCCAATGCCATTTGAGATAGGGTTGCTCTTTTTATTATTACAAAGTCAGTAAATACATTTCTAATGACCGATGGTACCTTTAAAAATAGAAAAGCGTTTGTTTTTCATAATATGTATAACGCTTACACAATTAAAAACAAACTGGTAGAACTCGCTTTCCTTATAATTAAGCAGTTAAGTATAATCTAATATTTAGTTGTATTCGATACAATTCATTTAATAACAGGTCCAAAAATTGACTTGCTTCAACTGTATTTTGACTTGTAAATCCTTCTTCAAATGCAAATTGAATCATTCTTTCTCTTGTTGTTTCAATCTCCATTAATAGAACATAGATGATTACCCCGTTATACCATGTCAACTCACTCATCACCCATTCATAAGATGTTAAATTATTCATTTATCTAACATTAAATGGTTTTAATCTCCATATCAATATTATTTTTTCACAAAATTTATATTTAGCATTTAAAAGAACAAATTACGAAATGAAATACAGGTACCAAGGTATCAAAAGTCCTCATATAAAATTCAAAAATAATAAAAATATGGACATTCTTCTAAAATATGTTACACTTAACACTCGCATTTTTTATAGGTATTTCCTTGAGAGGTATATTCCCTTTTTTTATAGAGCCGCCTCTCCTCTATGTCGTGTGTGTAATTCTATTCACTATCCCTATTCAAAGGTGAGTAGAACTACATATTCATTCTTTTTCTCTTTGCAAAACCATGCTATTATTTCATAAGTAACACTACATATTGACCATCCTATAATATGTTTTTAAGTATGTTTTGTAAGGCCTTTGACCAGCTCTTTAACGAGCTGGTCCTTTTTTAACCTTAATACGATTGTTATTTTTGAATCATTATATAAGAGAATTTATATTGCTTATTAACAAAGGGAAAATATAGTCTTTATGGAAAAAAGATGATATTATTGATTTAGAACTGTTTTTTCGTTACGTGTTGTACGTTTGAGTCCTGTAAAAAAGCTATCTTATTCTATGCAAAGACACTGCCCATAGAATAAGATAGCTTTTTTTATGTATATAAAACTATTTATTTTTGCTCAAAGCTTTTAAAAATAGTTTGTATAAAAAAGGAGCATTTTTATGTTAACTAAATACGAACTCCTATTATTCAACAGAGAGCTTTTATTATTGATAGAACAACACTCTACCTGTACCGATTCTAATATAAAGGAAACCCTCTTAACTCAAATTGCTCTTATGCTTGCTGCTCTTAGCTAAATCTATTTATCTTTCTAAGTCATGATCTTGGCGCTTTGATTGCTTTCCAATCCCACGAACATATTGAAAAAATGAAATCTGCTTCATCTTCTCTACATTCTTATCAATCCAATTTAAAGCTTTTTCTTTCCAGGCTTTCAATGTTTTATTCTCTTCTTTTAATTCATGAATCTGCCTATTTGCATAATCAAGGTCTTCTTTTGGCACATAATCCTTTATATAACCAAGATTCATCTTCGTTAAGCTCTCATTCAATTCATTTGTCTGTACAAGCTCTTTTTTCGTTTTCTCATGTTTCTGCTTCTCAATTGTCAAATTATCGCTTAGAGAGCTTATATGAGCCTCGTATTGCGTATCTAGTTCTCTCTTAACCTCATCTTTGACCTTTTCCTTTTGTTCAGCTGAGAAATCACGCACAAGCTTCTGGCGCATTTGTTTCTTCGCCTTTTCCACTTGGCCGTCTTGATCCGCCACATATACCTCTAATTCTTGCCTTGTCTCATCCAAATCATTCTTCAGTGTCTTGTTCTCTTTTTCATAGCGATCAAGCTCATGGCTCAACGCATGCGTGCGCTCATGCTCGGCCGCCAACGTTTGTTGAAGCTCTTTTGTGAGACTCATCAGCTCATGAAAATCTGTTTCCTCCACTTTCACTTTGGAACCCATGACTGTCTTGGCCGCCTCTAGTTCAACAGGTTGGCTACATAACTCTTCAATGCGTCTTTCACTGCGTATCTCAACGGGTGGTGCTGCTTTCAACTCCACTAAATTATCCATCTGTTGAAGCTCTTTTTCCTTGTGAGCAACTAGTTGCTGCAGATGCTTTAGCTCTTTTTCACGTTCTTGTTTCTTAAACTCATGGACACTTTTATGCTGCAGCTCGCTCGGCTCGCCACGCTCAATGTCATACCCACGTTTGTTCATGTAGTTATGAAAGTCATCCTGGATTCTACGAATCTTGGTTTTCCCATGGAAGTATTCTTTCGCCGCCAAGCGTCGATCATCCGTAATTGGTACAAACCCCACGTGCATATGTGGCGTTGCTTCATCGTTGTGTACCACGGCATATAAAATGTTTTGCTGCCCATACTTGCCGGCAATATGATCCAGTGACGCTTCAAAATATTTACGCTGCTCGTCTAGCGACATCGCATGCATGTACTCCGGACTGGCCGATACAAAGAATTCTGCCACCAGGACCGCATCATTCCGAATTTTTCGTTTCACACGGGTGGCCGTCATCTTCTTAATTTCTTCATGGTACTTTATTTTGTCTTCATTCACCAAATCATAGTTGAGCATCGTTCTGGTTGAATCGATGTCTTTATTTTTACTGTTCTCGCCTTCTCGTTGGTTGTGTTTCTGGATCCCCAATATTGCGTCTTTGTGGAACTTTTGCATGCGGATAATCCCATATTTGGCCATCCCTCAATCCCCCATTTCGACCACTGTACTTGGGTCTAGCATACCACAATTTGAGATTTGGTGTAACGCACTACACCAATTTTTCATCTTCGATAAAATTGGGAGCGCGCTCTACGAGGTGGCGGTCGGAATTCCTCCCTGTGTTTGGCTTCGTCAAAATGAAAAAGGACATCCTTAACGGATGCCCTTTTTCATCAAGACCGTGGACGCCGTCCACCACCTGTAAGGGGAACTCTTCCCCTTAACCCCATCTAAAAAACTCCCCCAACCCCCTCACTTTTTGAGGGGGCTCCCTCGCCGGTTGGCGTCAAACAAACGGGTTTGTTTGAGTGCCAAGAGGGTCTTGGTGTAGTAACATTGTCAATTCCTTAATGCTCCCTACGGTCCGCTTACCATTGACAATGGCCAAACATGGATCACTTCTTTTTATTTTTATTTACCTGATCAATTAAAGAAATAAGAGCTATGCTTAGTAAAATTAAGCCTATAAAGGTACCATAGGAATTGGGAGTTTCATTGAAAAACATAGGTGATACGACAAAGTTTATTATAAATATAATCATAGCAAGAACAACTAATAATCTATTTGACATTTAAAGCACCTCCTATTATTTATTTCTTATCGGAACGATAACAGTCGGTGGAAGAGTGGTTATAAATTTTATACCATAATTTATAGTCGTAACAAAGGCCGCCCATTATGTATCATTATGCGGCGGCGTTCAGTAATTTCCATTCATTGTTTTATGTCCCGTGATATGTCATCATCATTTTTACGTGTCACGCTCTGATATGCCATCTCTCAGGATCCTTGATATAACTGTATTTAGAGAGCCTGATTCTCCGACATATCAGCATGCTTAATTTTTACTTTTAAGTCTAATACCATTAGCAAACATAACGTTTTCTTTTACAAATTGAAAACCGTATAAAAGTAACGATTTTACAAAAAATATAATCATCACTTGAGGTCTGCTTAATCTCACATAAGAAAAGACCCCCAGCTTCTTCAGAAAATCTGAAAATGGAAAGATAAAGAACAAATCCGCAAAGAAATTAACAATTAAATATTTAAAGAAATGACCATACGTATATTTTAAAATCCATATGGATCCAATTAGATATTGTCCCCACAAAAGTGGTGTTTCTCCTCGAGCTTTTGGAAACAAACGTTCATAGAACCACCACCATTTTCTTTTTTCAGCGATGTAACTTTCTAATCGAATCGATAAAGTTATAAATAAACTAGCTGCAAAAAATCGTTTGATTGATTTTTTGCCTATAAAAGGGACACTAAGCCAAGGTACAAGCATGATAGCCCATAACCAAATCTTTGGATGTTTTGTCACTCTAATAAGCCTCCTATTTAATAAATCATACTTAATGTCTCCTTAGAAAATACAAAATATTAATAGCCAGTTATAATTCTGTTCTGTCGTTAGCTTGTGGTGGCTTTTCGAGCCATCCTTTTTTAATCATGAGATTTCCCCACATTGTAGAGACTTTTATATCTCCAAGAATTGCTTCTTCACAACGGCCTATTATATCTATTCTCATACTTGTTGCCATAGCATTTGAATAATAAGTCATTCCTAAATTAAACATAAAACCCGCGTGAAATAATAGTAAGCGATTAGAAAAAGGCAACGTCTTAGAATTAGTGACTTCTTTATCTAGCAAGCTTGGCGTATGTAGATTTTCTCCATGTAGGATCGATGAAAAGATATCAATATGCTTGTTTAGCACTTTTAGTCCCTTTTCCATAAAGCTTCTGACTGGTTTATCTGTAGCTACTTGCTGAAAACCAAGAAGCAAACCTTTGGCTACAATACTTTTTCTTAAGTTACTATAGATATTCCCAGCTTCCATCGAGTTCAAGGGCCTGGTTTTCCCTATAATGTCCATTGCATATTCTACACTATCGATTAGTTCACTTTGTTTAGATACAAAGAAATAAGGGTCTTTTTCATAAAGTCCCTTGGCCGTCAAAACATCGACAGATTTGTTATAAACATTCATCGCATCATTGATACATTGAACATAAAAGTTTCTAATATCTCTTCTACTTGCTCCACTAAGAGATAACGTGTGGCCGGAGAGGCCATGGATAGTCATATCGTGTATGTAATGTAACCAGAATGTATCTGTAAATAACGCTTGAGCTTTGGGATTTACGTCTTTATCAGTAAATCCTGTAGGTAAAGGAACTTTCTCTTGTTTTAAGATTTGCTTTACAAACTTTAAATGTTGAGTAGATAGCTCTAGACAATAATTAAAGAGAGAAGCAACGTCTGGATCCTTCGTTGTTTTAGCTACGTATTTGCTAATGCAAATGGCCATGGTCTCCCTAATATATTGCACCCACAGACTTGTGACTTCCGAAGAGGTCAATCTATTATCATTTTGCTTATTCATATCGTTTACCTCCGCAGCAACTAAACCATATTACTTAGTTTGTCCTGGAAGCATTTATTTATGAGAAGAAGCGTATCGGCTACCGCTCGCTTCTTACCCAATACGCTCACTTAAAAGTAGGTCATAACAGCTTAGCTGCCATAACAAATAAAGCAAAAGGATATCCTTTTGCTTGTTAAATACTTATCATTTACTTACATAAGGTCAGTTGATCAACGGATAGAATAGGCTGTTCAACCTTGGCACTTGTCACTTGTTCTTGAACAAAGATCCATATAGCAATGTTTATGACGACGGCCAACAGTAGAAAACTTCTATTTTTGTTAATAAAGGTTTCCCCCTTTAAGTCATAATCACAGCAAAGGCCGCCCATTATGTATCATCCTATAAGGCGGCCTTCATTGTATGTATGCTGCATGTATATTCGCATTTTCATGACAATATTTTTAAAATCTCAATCCCTGCTGCCGCCTAAAAATAAATCAAAACGGGAGAATAAGAGAAAAAACTTCTTTATAGCTACATAATTACTAACGTAATCAAATGTATCTATAAGAAAGTGTCTTGAAAAACCACACTAAATTATGATTGTTTTCTAAAGAAGCCGACATCGGCCACCGTAATGAGCTTAAGAAGTACATACCATATGCGATATACCATGCTACATAAAAGAAGACACCTTAAAGGTGCCATTTTTTAATAAAGCTTTTTTATATCTTTTGAAAAACATAGTACATACTGTTCATCATACAGAAAATTATATTTTAGTTAAAACCTTAATTTGGCATCAATCGTATATTATATTCTTGCCTTCTTCACTTAACTTTTTTAAAGCTGTAAGCATATGATTTATTTCTTCATCAGAGTGTCTTTCCCATGAACCTAATTCAGCCACTATTTTTAAAGGCGATTTAGATCTATAAGAACGTGTTGGGTTTCCAGGGAACTTTTTGTCAGTTAAATTTGGATAATTTTCAAAATCACCTAATGGTTCTACAACATAAATTCTCTCTTTTGAATTAGATCTTGCTAATTCAGCTCCCCATTTAGCAGCGTTTAATGTTCCAGTAAAATAGATATGGTTAGATTTTTTATCCTGATAATTAGATAAATACAACGGCTCAAGCAGATCTCCAATCTTTAGTTCTGCTTTAGTACCATGAAAAAACGGACCAGGATCTAAGACATTTTTCTTGTCATTCATAAAGCCACATCCTTTATACTTTTTGACTTGCGTATAACAGTATAAGGCTGGACATGAGTGAAAAAACAGTCTATAAATAATTTTTAAATAGGGTTATAATTAAAGTAGAGATTAAGATGTTATCGGAAACAAACCATCGAAATAAAAAAGGCCTGCTAAGTACTTAGCAGGCCTTTTTTATTTCCAAAATTCCCACCACTTCTTTTTCTTTTCTTCACTGGCAGCAATAAATTTTTGAGTTTCTTGTATTCCTTTTAGAATTATGTGGCCGCCTTCGTTTTGGGGTGTGAGGCTGGCTTTTAAAATAGTATTTATTATCCTTGAATTTCTTTTATACTTTTTCCTCCTAAAAAAGCATGTCCCATTTTTAATTTTGCAACCGTCTTAAATCCATATTTTTGATAAACTTTTTCTATCTTTTCATTGATTGGAAATACCCAAAGGTTTGTTAATTTCTTTTTAGCAACTTCTTCTTGAATATAACAAATTAATTCACCAATCAACCCTCGTCCTCTGTATTCCTCAAGGGTTGCAACACTTTCCATACGTGCCTGATTTCCAATTGTAAAGATACAAGCTGTTGCACAAGCAATGCCGTTATATCGAAGTAAATAATGTATAAAGTTTGGATGATTAAATTCTATTTCAAATGCCTTTTCTCTAACTTCCTTTCCACCAAATTCTGAAATACTACATTCAATATTTAATGCTTCGGAGTAATTCTTTTTGGTAACCAATTCAATAGAGATAGCATTATCTTCTTTCTGCTTTAAAAACTTTCCTTCCCATAGTTGAACAGGGTTAATTAGTTCCTCAAAATCAAAGTCATTTAATTTTAGTTGATCTATTAACCCTTTTTGAGCATCTAAATTATAAATATAAAATCTTGGGATAATACCTCTTGAGTTATAAAATTCTTTTACTTCATCAATTATTAGCTCTGGGTTTTTAACAGAATCAAAGATATGAGCATGATTGGCATCATAATAATTTGATTGGCTTTCATTACAGAAAATCGAACCCCAGGGAGTCTCTACTCGGTTTGAAAAAGTCTCCAAGTATTTAAAATCGAGTAAAAAAACATCTTTTAAATTTATCATATTAATTACTCCTTTTTTATTTCCAGAACTCCCACCATTTTTTTTTAGAAGACTTGGCCACGGCAGCTTCCAACATAGCTTGGCCTTGATCCATAGAATTTCTCATAGATTCGATTAATTGATTGTCTCTTTTATCTAACCTTTGCTCAATATATTTTTGTTGCTGTTCTAATTGCTTCATAAGCATTTTATTAAACTCTTTTTGCTGATCAAGCTGTTCAACTATATCGTCTAGCGTAGCGAGTCGGTCGAGCTTGGCCATCAACGTGGTATATTGCTCATCTGTTAGAGCGATTTTATGCTCTGAACCCTTATCCAGCAAGGTCGTATCGCCTGCCGCTTCGCCCCCGATATGCTCATTATTTTCCTTGGTTTTGTCAAATTCCAACTCTTTATATTTAGTAGCCAGCGTATTGGCGATATGGCCTAAAGAGGCCGTTCCTGTCTTTGAGAGGCCATTAAACTCTTTAAATAATAATATGTGTTTATCTAAAAAGATTCGATGGCCGCTTTCATTCCTAATGAACGTATAGCCCGCTTTTTCCATGTACTGTGCATATTTACGTACCGTAGCGACCGATATGCCTACAATCCCTGCTAATTGGCTACTTTGATACTCTTTCATATTGCCTCTCATATTGCTTCCTCCCCCGCTACACTAGGCGATATGGCCAAGAAATTAGCTATCATCATATGCTTAAATATATCATTTTTTCGTTCCCCTTTGTTTTGGGGTGTGAGGCTGGCTTTGAAAATAGTGTAGATACATTATGAAAAAGAATAAAGTTTTGGACAGTTGTGCTGGCGGTTCGGCAGGTATAATGGCCGTCACAAGCCGATCATTTTAAACTTCGTTTTGGGTATGTTCGGCTTGGCGATATAACCAACCCTGCCGAAATTTGAAATGCAAGGAGAAAAGAGTGGAGATTTTTTAAGTGGTTTTCTTAAAAAATACTACTCGAACCTTGTATGGAAAATAGCCATAATGATTTTTCATATGTATTAGGTTCAAGACATTTTAATATGTTTTTTTCTAACGAAAAAAGTATAAAAAGACCCTTGCAATTCTATCAGCGAATTGCTATTTAAATAGAGTGAGAAGAGACAAGTGCAAGAATGTTGTTATATCAATGTTTATAGAAGATAGGGTGTTAAAAAAATTTAACACCTGTGTTAAATTTTTTTAACACCTAATTTTATCCAAAACACACAAAAAAAAAAACTGCAAGAGTATTCTTGCAGTTAAAATAGATAAATAGGTAATTTATGTTTCTTTTTGGCTTCCCCAACTTTTATATTTCTAAGAGCTTTTGAAAATATTTGCTGCGTTGCTCTATCTACCTCATCTTTAGGTGCATTACATAAAATATTTGGATTAACAAACCAAGTTCTTGAACTACAAATTCGTCCATCTTCAGTTGTTACTCCTGTTTCTGCTACTCCTAAGATACCTTTATCTAGTAACTCATTCATCATTTTTGATACTGAAGTTCTAGTTTTATTTAACTTCTTTGCTAAATAACTTGGCGAAGCTGCTGATGGTTTACCTTCATCTTCAACGTTCTTCTCAACTATTACATTTGATTTGAACTCAAGAAATCTAGATATCTCAAACAAAAAAGCTTTTTCAGCCTGAGTCAGATAGCCAATTTCACATAGATAATCAATATTTTCAGTGATCATCTGCACAAACTTCACCCCGTCAGTTTTTTTCTTACGTTTACCAATAAAATAATCTTCTCC
>NZ_CP086210.1:0-75940 GCF_020790095.1 Priestia sp. J2 | reverse complement strand
CTGTCTCAACGAGAGACTCGGTGAAATTATAGTACCTGTGAAGATGCAGGTTACCCGCGACAGGACGGAAAGACCCCGTGGAGCTTTACTGTAGCCTGATATTGAATTTTGGTACAGCTTGTACAGGATAGGTAGGAGCCTGAGAAGCCGGAGCGCTAGCTTCGGTGGAGGCGTCGGTGGGATACTACCCTGGCTGTATTGAAATTCTAACCCGCGGCCCTGATCGGGCCGGGAGACAGTGTCAGGTGGGCAGTTTGACTGGGGCGGTCGCCTCCTAAAATGTAACGGAGGCGCCCAAAGGTTCCCTCAGAATGGTTGGAAATCATTCGTAGAGTGTAAAGGCACAAGGGAGCTTGACTGCGAGACCTACAAGTCGAGCAGGGACGAAAGTCGGGCTTAGTGATCCGGTGGTTCCGCATGGAAGGGCCATCGCTCAACGGATAAAAGCTACCCCGGGGATAACAGGCTTATCTCCCCCAAGAGTCCACATCGACGGGGAGGTTTGGCACCTCGATGTCGGCTCATCGCATCCTGGGGCTGTAGTCGGTCCCAAGGGTTGGGCTGTTCGCCCATTAAAGCGGTACGCGAGCTGGGTTCAGAACGTCGTGAGACAGTTCGGTCCCTATCCGTCGTGGGCGTAGGAAATTTGAGAGGAGCTGTCCTTAGTACGAGAGGACCGGGATGGACACACCGCTGGTGTACCAGTTGTCTTGCCAAAGGCATCGCTGGGTAGCTATGTGTGGACGGGATAAGTGCTGAAAGCATCTAAGCATGAAGCCCCCCTCAAGATGAGATTTCCCATAGCGCAAGCTAGTAAGATCCCTGAAAGATGATCAGGTTGATAGGTCAGAGGTGGAAGCGTGGCGACATGTGTAGCTGACTGATACTAATCGATCGAGGACTTAACCAAAATTTTAAAAGCGTAAGCTTTACTCAGCCAACTGTTATCTAGTTTTGAGAGAGCAATCTCTTGTCTGGTGGCGATAGCGAAGAGGTCACACCCGTTCCCATACCGAACACGGAAGTTAAGCTCTTTAGCGCCAATGGTAGTTGGGACTTTGTCCCTGTGAGAGTAGGACGTTGCCAGGCAATGAATAAAACCCCTTATGAGTCTCTTGTAAAGAGCATAGGGGTTTTTTATTTGAAATAGTTTATTATGAGTATTCAAAATAACGCTTATTAACGCGCTTATATAGATTCTTTGGAGGATTAGCTCAGCTGGGAGAGCACCTGCCTTACAAGCAGGGGGTCGGCGGTTCGATCCCGTCATCCTCCACCATCGTGCCGGTGTAGCTCAACTGGTAGAGCAACTGACTTGTAATCAGTAGGTTGGGGGTTCAAGTCCTCTTGCCGGCACCATTTATATCGGAGGGGTAGCGAAGTGGCTAAACGCGGCGGACTGTAAATCCGCTCCTTCGGGTTCGGCAGTTCGAATCTGCCCCCCTCCACCATCTTTATTGGGCTATCGCCAAGCGGTAAGGCAACGGATTTTGATTCCGTCATGCGTTGGTTCGAATCCAGCTAGCCCAGCCATAGAGAGCCATTAGCTCAGTTGGTAGAGCATCTGACTTTTAATCAGAGGGTCGAAGGTTCGAGTCCTTCATGGCTCACCAGTTATATTTACACGCGGGTGTGGCGGAATTGGCAGACGCGCTAGACTTAGGATCTAGTGTCTTATGACGTGGGGGTTCAAGTCCCTTCACCCGCATCTTAATTTAGATAAATGCGCGGAAGTAGTTCAGTGGTAGAACACCACCTTGCCAAGGTGGGGGTCGCGAGTTCGAACCTCGTCTTCCGCTCCATATATATATTGGCGGCATAGCCAAGTGGTAAGGCCAAGGTCTGCAAAACCTTTATCACCGGTTCAAATCCGGTTGCCGCCTCCACGTATAAGTCCTGCCGGGGTGGTGGAATTGGCAGACACACAGGACTTAAAATCCTGCGGTAGGTGACTACCGTGCCGGTTCAAGTCCGGCCCTCGGCACCATTTTAATAAGCGCCCGTAGCTCAATTGGATAGAGCGTTTGACTACGGATCAAAAGGTTAGGGGTTCGACTCCTCTCGGGCGCGCCATAAACGGGAAGTAGCTCAGCTTGGTAGAGCACTTGGTTTGGGACCAAGGGGTCGCAGGTTCGAATCCTGTCTTCCCGACCATTTATGGGGCCTTAGCTCAGCTGGGAGAGCGCCTGCCTTGCACGCAGGAGGTCAGCGGTTCGATCCCGCTAGGCTCCACCATACAGTACACGGAGGAATACCCAAGTCCGGCTGAAGGGATCGGTCTTGAAAACCGACAGGGGTGTTAAAGCCCGCGGGGGTTCGAATCCCTCTTCCTCCGCCATTTTCTATTTTGGTCCCGTGGTGTAGCGGTTAACATGCCTGCCTGTCACGCAGGAGATCGCGGGTTCGATTCCCGTCGGGACCGCCACTTTAAAATATGCGGGTGTAGTTTAGTGGTAAAACCTCAGCCTTCCAAGCTGATGTCGTGAGTTCGATTCTCATCACCCGCTCCAAATCCAAGTAAAGGGCCTATAGCTCAGCTGGTTAGAGCGCACGCCTGATAAGCGTGAGGTCGGTGGTTCGAGTCCACTTAGGCCCATCATGTTTTATAGTAATTGAATTTAACTTATAAATTGATACTGGCCCGTTGGTCAAGCGGTTAAGACACCGCCCTTTCACGGCGGTAACACGGGTTCGAATCCCGTACGGGTCATCAAAAAAGCAGTTTGCATTTGCAAACTGCTTTTTTATTTCTATTAAATAAAATTAGGAGGAGATTGAATAAGAAAAGCGAAATAAGCTGTGGTAGCTTCTGCCGTAGGTTTAGTTATTTAGTTAGCGACTCCATTAGCTCTACCGAATTTAGGAGGTTCTTCTGGATCAGCAGAAGCTGCTGATGTTGAAGGAGACGTAACGGAAAAAGCGTTCTTTGAATCTGCTCAATAGTACAATGTGATGGTACTGGGTCTTTAGAGGATGATTCGAACAAACAGGTGATGACCAAAAAACGGTCAACTTTCATAGACCTTAACCGAATGGACTCTTCTGTAACGAGAAACAATGTTTAAAGATCTCCACCATTTTATGTATTAATAACTTAAAATCTTAAATAAAATATTCTCCTTAATATAAATGCCTTTATAAAAGTTGTGCTAATCTCTTTTCTTAATTGCTGAAAATTTGTATCTAATCCCCCCATTGTGTGTAAAACAAAAGTTAAATTCCTTACAGAGCGTTTCTCTGCACGTTAAAGACATATAATTTAATGTTTTTTATTAATAAATGCTGTAATTAAATAATCTCTGCATAAATTTAGACCTTTCTTCTTATCACATTAATTTAATAGGGGATATAATATCAATTTCCTATGTATTGTTCATGACATAGTTATTTGGCTAATGTTTAAATCACTAAGGAAATACTTCTATACATTTAATAAATATATAAAAGGAAAGTTCGTAAAAGTATACTTTTACGAACTTTCCTTTTATATAAGAAATCTACTGTTTTTATCGTTCGTTTAAGTAAGAAAAATAATTACGAACGTTCTCTTTATCTCATACACTTTTACGAACGTTTTTGGTAGAATAAAAAGAAGATAGACACAAAAGGGAGTATAAAAATGGAAAATAGAAAATTTGGATATATCCGTGTAAGCAGCCGAGATCAAAATGAAGGACGACAACTTCAGTCCATGGAAGAAGTGGGCATATCTCCTCGAGATATTTTCATGGATAAACAAAGTGGAAAAAATTTCAATAGAGAACAGTACCAATTACTAAAACGAATGATTCGTAAAGGAGATATTCTTTACATTCATTCACTAGATCGTTTTGGTCGTAACAAAGAAGAAATTTTACAAGAGTGGAATGCTATTACGAAAGAAATTGAGGCAGACATTGTTGTCTTGGATATGCCTTTGCTGGATACGACTCAGTATAAGGATAGTTTGGGAACCTTTATTGCAGATTTGGTTCTTCAAATTTTGTCCTGGATGGCGCAAGAAGAACGAGATCGTATTCGTAAACGCCAGCGAGAAGGAATTAATGCTGCGCTGAAGAGTGGTATATCTTTTGGCCGTCCTAAAGCCCAAGTTAGCCAAGATTTTATTGAGGCTTATAACCGTTGGAAACGAAATGAAATTACAGCCGTACAGGCAATGAAGGAAGCGAATGTAAAAAAGACAACGTTTTATAAATTAGTAAAACAACATGAGGATGCAATGAATATGTAAACTGTTTAAGCTAGTTTATGTTTTACCTTTAGAGCTTTGAAATAAATATTATTCTTTGTGTCAAGATATCTTTTATTCCACATTCTTCTATGTACTAATTTATCTATTAACCTCGTATTAAAACAATGAAAAAAGGAAACACTATTTTTAAAAGAGAAATGATAAAGGGGTTAATCGTTTATGGAAAATAATATATCCAACGAAATGAGTCAACTTGAAAAAAATATATCTGATGAAATATTAGCTGAATTGTTTTTAAGTCAAGTAACGAAACAATTCAAAAAAGGTAAAATTCTTGAAGAAATTGATCAGTCCTTAAAGAATAAAGACAAAGAAGCTTTTTTGCGTTTAACGGATGAACTAAAATTTGTATCTTAGTAAATAATTAGAAATAGGAAGTCATTATATAAACAAACCAGACTGAGTATCTTTCATAAGAGGTTAAGAACACAATTATTATGGTTTAGCTTCAATATAAATGGGATAATGAGCAGGAAAATATATTTCTATTAAGATTAGTAAATAAGCAAGCATGCAGCAGATTATAATTGCTCCTGTTACTAAAGCGCAACGAAGAAATTTCTTCATTATTTTATGTCTTTGAAACTTATTAAAGTTAATAATGTTACTCATAAAATCCTCCCTTTCCGGATTGATGGAGACATATTGTAAAAAGAAGATAAAACTATCTTCCTTAAAGATCAAAGGAATAGTTTTATCTTTTAATGTAACACGATCATACGTACTAAGAAATAGTAAGTTGTGAGATGAAGGAGATAATATGTTATAAAAAGTAAACTTATACAAATGAAATAATAAATGCAGCTTTTCGCTAGTTATATAAGCTGGCGATTTTTGCATTTTGAGAATGGAAAGTTGCCTAAGGTTACCCTACCTACTCTTAATGTAGTCTTCTTTATTCCTCAAGCTATTGAACGCGAGTTTTTATGGTTTGCAAAGTAGCTATATTATTTTGGACTGTTAAATTTAATTCATAGTATCCTCTCTCGCTGGATATACATGCATAGTCCCCTGAACATCCAGTTACAAAAAACGAGGTATTAGGAAAGTTAGGATTGATTGTAACTGAGTTAGCAAAAAATTTATGTGCATGATGAGTGAAAATCGCTAAAATTTTGTTCCTTACGTTAGAGGGTATAGCATTAAAAAACATGTTTGTCTGCATTTGAGTCATAACATGATCACCATGTATTTCCGTAGTTATACCTGGAACTCTCAAAGGCCAATGAAAATCAATAATGTAATAATAGTTAGGATCTAAGTTACTTAGCAAGTTTAAGCTATCCTGGCTAAATACCCCGCCTCGACCATTATCTAACCAAACATGACGCACCAACCCTTGTGTTCCAGGAATAACTCTATAGCCAGTTAAATAACGATTGATGTACTGTCGAAATAAAGCTCTACTGTTATTTCTGTTAGTAGCCTCCCAGTTTCCTATAGAAGATCTGAAGGGAATTGATCCTAAAACATTATTTAAAATATTAGTGAACTGTTGGTAATATGTTTCAGCTACTTGTATTGAAGAAGCACCTAAAGCGTGTACATCATCTCCACCAAATATAATATATCGTTTATTACCATTGTTCACTACTCTTTGCAAAAGGGTATTAAACATACTTTGACTGTTTAAAAAACCTACATGACTATCACCTACAACTGCTAAATTAACTGTAGTAGCTAGTGGGAGTCCTGGTTGATTTTGAACGCAGTCATTTTCTCTTTTACCTTTATCGTTCTTAATGATTTTTACCACCCTTTCTGTCTATTGTTCTTGATATATTATTCATTAGATCAAGGAATGCTTGTACGATGATAAAAATGCTTCTTTATTTAAGAGAAGTAAAATAATAAATATTTTCCTTTTAAGCATGTCCAAACTCTTTTTGATTGGTAGCATATTCTGTTAATATAAATACCTTTTTACAAAGGGGAACATAACATTGCTAACGAATAGTAAACAAAATTTAGAGAAATCTATTCAAAAAAATCAAGATAAAGAGTTCTTACAATACCTTCCATTACAAATTTATAGAGAAATAGCTTTTGCAGTCCCTATCCCCCAAGGCATCTCTGACTTACCACCAACTATTTTCTTTGATATTTCCAAGCAGTTTACTCCAGACCAGGTACAAAAAATTCAAGACACTATTAAAGGTGTATTATTTAACTGGTCGTTGCATCTAACACAAAAATGGAACAATGGATTTAATAATGGTGTATCACAATTGGCTGATTGCACGAACACATATGCGGTGAAAAACTTACAGCCTTTACGTTATTTTGGTGTTAATGTTACAGACGGAAAACAGGCCACAGATTTAGCTATGGAACAATTGACAGAAGTCATTAAAGACAATGGGCTTCGCCGATCCCAAAGAGCTAGGATAGATTGGATATACACCCCTTCTCCTATAACAATACAATTACCACCGACAGTCACTAAGACTCAAACTCCGTTATCTATGATTGTTAATGTATATCAACTCCAACAACCGAATGTAACTGCCGGCCTGCTTATAGGCTCTATGTTTCATGCTTGGCTCCATAGGGGCGGTTACGACGACCCTAAAGTTACAAATTATTTTATTTCTGAATGTCCAATGTGCGTTATGAGAAGTTATCAACCCAAAAAGCCCAATGTACCCGATAGTTTGTTCTATAAATATTTTAATTAAATCAACTAGTTTAAAAGTAGTGCATGATATATACAAAACGAAAGATTATAAACCAAACTATTAGCACTTAAAGAATGTTTAAAAAGGATTTTTTTTCTGTAATTTCACTTTTGTATTTAATATTTTTTACAACTAGTACAATTCAATTCACTATTTAATATAGTAGGTCATAAAAAAGGAGAATTCTGTTGAACCTAAAAGAAATTAAGGGATCATACGATGTAATTGTTAGCTTAGGCAGTGCTTGTAATCCTGCAATGGAATTAAAACGCTTAAATTTAAGGACATTCTCTGGACCACTAGACTGGAGTGTATCTCTATCACTTTCTGATGTTAATAGGTTACTGAAAAATAAATTCAGCAATTTTATGGAACTTGAAAACATGCAACTAACTGATGGAGCGTTTGCATTTGTCGATGAGGGGGTATTAATTGAAGGGGTGCAATCTTATTTAATAGAAGATACTCATTATAATATTATTTCAGTCCACGATTTCCCAATCATTCCACATCAACATTGGAGTGCCACATACACCTCCTATAAAGAAAAACTTACAAATCGAATTAATCGTTTTATAGAAAAAATCACAACCTCTGAATCTGTTTTATTTATTAGATGGGCTGCTACCTATGAGCAATCTTTAGAATTACAAGCAATTTTAGAACAGATTGTTAAAGGTAATTTTAATATTCTTATTCTATGCCCTGAAGAAGGATTCAAGGGTGTAAGTGAAATTAATTGGGGAAGTGATAAAGTATGTGCAGTCAAAGTACCGAGACTCCCTAATGACCTGGAAACATGGAATTATGTTTTAGAAGGTATAACATTAAGTTCTAGAAAACAATAAAATGAAAGCATAAGAAGAGTTTCAAAATAAGAGAAGCAACCTCATACCTAATGGCATTGGAGAGAGGTTGCTTTTTTATGATTCACACTCGTCGAAGAATGAATAACACAGCAAGTAAATAATAATGTTATTTTTACATAATGTAACATAAAAAAATAATATTACAATAAATACTGTGTTTTTAAGTATGAGCATATGTATAAAAAGTGCGCTTTTTATACGTTCGGCTTTTATTCACCTCAAGATAAAACGCTGATGTATCAAGGATGTATAAAAAGCTGCATAAAGTAAGTCGTCATATTATCTTAAACCCCTTGTGCCATAAGGGGTTCTTTTTGTATGTCTTCCGGAAAGAGTGTTTATGTAAACTAGAAATGAATATTGTATTCATTCACTTTTCTATCTTTTTAATGTGTTAAAATGTAATTATAAGGAAATTTATGAGGGGGATACTCTTGTTTAAGACGCTACCATACAGAATAGCCATAACCTTGCTTGCATTGGTGATTGGCTTATTGAACTATCCCAGTGAACTTTCAAATTTTGCTTTTATAGTATCTTTTATGGGACTATTTTTCATTATGGAATCGATTGTTCCTAATTTAAAACGTAAAGTTAGCTTAATTGGGGTTTTTTCAATATTTTTTGTTGTCATATGTGCGATTACATATTTGAATACTTAAAGCCAATCCCTTTTGGATTGGCTTTAAGTATTCCTAGAAGCTACATTATGTAAATTAGCGATGTATATCTTATACAACACTTCTTTAATCCATTTTCTGATAAAATAGTAATTAATAGTATTTTTTCAGGAAGGGAGCTGATTAATCTGACTGTGAATGTAATTTTCAACCCATTTTTTGCTTTAATAATTCTTGTTACAGGGGTATGGATGGGAAGTACAGTTAATGAGTTGTTCGGATTGATAGCGATTTTAGGAGGTTTGTTGTTAGGATTCTCTAACTTATTTAAAAACGGCATAACAATTAATAAAAAGGCAAAGGTTTTACTTTTTGCATCTTTTGTTTTCTTATTAAGCTTATTCTCATTAACTTATTTGGTTGTAGCAGCGTTTATCTTTAATTTCTAAAAACCAATGAACAATAAAAAAGCTTTGATCATTCAAAATCAAAGCTTTTTTTGGTATCTAGAATGTTGATTATGTTAACTATGGGTATAATTATAAAATTAAATTATTGTTTTGCAGATGGAAATCTATCTCCAGCAAAGTATATTCTGTTGTCTGCTCTAATTCTACTTGGAGTAGTGCTAACAACTAAAACTTCTACTCTCTCTCCAGCATTTAATTGAAGTATGTCATTGATCTCTATGACACCATCAAAACGACTAGCTGCCCCAAGAAACTCAACCTCAGCATCTAATAATAAACCATTTACTTAAAAGAATAGTTCTACTTCATAATCAATATTTGGATTATCTGGCTGAAAGAAGATTGATGCATTAAACGCGTATACACCATTAAACTCAGGTATAAATGTTGAAGTAGCTGCATTATATTCATTATTACCTATATCAAATTGTTCATTTGGAAATGTAACTTTTACAAAAGTATCAGCTTGAGAAATAGGAATAATAGTATTAGGATTAGTGGCTCTGAATGCTGAGGGACTTACAAGGTCCTCAGCATTAGCAACAAGTAAAGCATTCATGCCTTTAAACGTTGAGAAATTAACCTTTTTGTTGGTTTTTCTATATAATTTATTCTCTAATAAAAATAATGTTTGTATACTTGTAATGTTATAGGACAAGTATCTTGAAACAAATGAACTTTATTTAATTCAATATATGCTAGTGTCTATACAAGGTACTAGTAAGATTTTCAAGAAAACCATTTGAAAATCTCTACTCTTTAACAATAACAATCTTAAATTCCTATTAAGATTATTGAAATATTCTACTCATGCTAGCTTTTTGACACTGTAACGGATTAATAGTTGGAGTACTGTTAGGAAGTATAGGAGCCATGAGATTACCTGTAAGGTTACTGTGGGCTGTATCAATATTTCCTGCAGAATCAATAAAAGGACCCGTAGGATCTATAGATTCAAACATGAATACATTATTAACAGGTTGGTTATTAAGCTGAGTAAATAAAGCATGTCCTGCTTCATGTGCAAATGCAAAAGGAGCACTCAAAGCTCTGTTACTCAATGCAATGGATCCAAAGAGTGTAAATTGAGGTACACCGTTTTCAACTCTAAAATTCTCAATTATTACTCCACCAACACCTATAGGTCGACTATTACCTGAAGGAGATGCAAAATCATTGCCACTTGTGTAAACAACGTATATGCCAGGTTGATTCCCATTCATTTGTTTAACTTGATTGATGAGATTCTCAACAGGTCCTCTAAATGCTTCATTAGTACTTAAATCGGTCGCATCTATTACTGTATTTACTTCGATTATAGGTTGTGAAATAAAGTTTATATTACATTCACCTCCACTATTCCATATCTGATTAGCTGAGGCAATGTCTCGATTAAATCTATTTTGCCGGCCATTACTATCACTGGGTGCAGAACCGGGAGTAAAGATACCATAAACATTAACCGAAGGATCACCCTGAGATTGGACTGAGTAACTATAGTTATATCTATATTTTCTCTTTCTTGATTTTTTCAATTAATGCACTTCCTTTTATATAATTAGTACAAGTTATGTAATTGCTAATAATTTGCTTGTATGCTTGTCCAATGACACCACGATTATTTTATTGAATTTGGAAATTATATCCTTTAAAATTAACCAAAAGCAACGTTGCAACTTAAATACGTTGCTTGAAAAGGAGAGCATATGAGCAGGGTTAAAGAAGGTAATCGAAGACTTACATGTGATATTCCAGAAGAGTTACACAAAGAGTTGCGTTTCTTAGCTGTAGAGAACGATACGAGTATTACGAAGTATGTAAAGGCTTTATTAGAAGAGCATGTGAAGAAAGTAAGAAAAAAAAAGTAAACAAAGAAAGGGCACTTCCTCTGCAAAGGAAGCACCCCCATGTAGAATCACATGTATTGACACTTACATTGTAACATGGGTTGCCCTCAAAAAATAGGAGGGTCTTATCATGGATCAAACCGAAAAATTGTTAATAGGTATCGAGAATATCTTGAGTGTAGCTTCTGATTTAGTACAAGAAGTAGATCGCCTTAAATGTGTTGAAGAAGAATGCCAAATACTTAAAGAAAGACTTTTTTTGAAACAACTTACGTCATCTGAACAAGACATTTTTGCTCTTGCACTTGATGGCCATTCTGTTAGAGAAATGCAAGATACTTTGTTCAAAGAAGAGAACACAATTAAGACTCAGAGGCGCAGCATTCTGCAAAAATTAAACGTTTCTTCGATGAAAGAAGCAATCGATTTTTATAAAAACACTACTCAAACTTCTTCTCAAAACTTCACGAATTATCATCAAGAAATCTTTCAAAAACTAGTTAAAACTTCATAAAAGTTGAGGGTACTTTGAGTGGACAGTAGGCCAACATTTCCAGAAAGGTGTAAGTTTTTATATCGACACTAGGTCGACATTACGCGCTTTTTTTGTTCTTCAGGTCAACAGCAGGTCGACAGACTGGAAGTTTTCGCGGGGTCACTTTTTTGAGGGTGAAAACGTTGTTTTGCTGGGCTTTGCCCAGCATATCATAGCCAAATGATATCAAAAACCCCTTATGCTCTTCTCTACTCGTGCTGGAAATTTTGCAATTTGATAGAAAAGGAATGATTTCATGGATATATTTTTACGAAATATTGATCCGGTTGCTATGCAAAAAGTTGATGCACTAGCGAAAGAAAATGGAATGTCTCGTCAACAATTCTTGAAAGAACAATTTGAAGTATTAGCTTTTTTTGATGAGCAAGTAGAAAGAGAAAAAAGATTAGAAGCTATCATTGAACAGAACATCGAAATGATGAAACAATGTGCGATATCAATTGAAAAGATGAATGATATTATTTATGAACTGATAGGAGATGTAGAGGAGTAATGGAAACACAACGACGTATGGTTACACTTGATAAAGAAACGGATCAATATATCCAAGATTATATGGCTGAACATAAACTTCGTTTCCCAGGAGAAGCGATTATGGATATCTGTAAAAAGTATCGGGAAGAAAAAAAGAAAGAATGGTCGTTAGACTATATTACGGAAACTGTTAGTGAAAATCTTCATGGTGTATTAAAAAATGAACTTAAAAAAATTCGATTAGGAACAAACAGTGCCGATAAAAACACACAAATTCTTATCGAATTTATGAATGGATTGTATTTTCACCATGGCTATAAAGGGATTATGACAACGGATCTTCAAGAGTTAGAAGAAACTAAACTTGCCAAAAAAGTTGTAGGTGAACGTATTGTGAATCAACGACAAAAACGGCTAGATAAGGAAAACTCTAAAAGCTAAAATAGCCTTTAAGGCTAGCTAGGTAGGCTTAAGCCTACTTTTTCTTTTAGTAAACGAGGTGTATATAGCTTGATATGTAGTTATTGTGGGACAGAAGGATTAGAAGATAGCTGCTCTTTTTGTGGGGCTAGTTTAAATATAAAAAGACCCAAACTAAAAGAATTTGTGGTCTTAGAGGACGTTGAGAAGCCTTTTAATGAACTTTCATGCTTTCATACGTATGATTTGTTAGTTTTGCTGCGTTTGGTACGTAAAGAAAGGACAAAGGCTTATGATTTAATGCTAAGGCTTAAAAAGGATGATAAGAGCCCTCAAATTATTCAAATAACACGTAACTATTTAAAAGACCTATGTGAACCTTATACAAAGCGTATGAAGCTTATATGGCTATATTAATTAAATGAGACATAATCCCTTTATCATAAAAAATTGAACTAACTATATATGGGATTTGATACCGCATTTTTTTTAATAAGGTAACCTTTTCTTATATATTAAATGAAAGCTCTCTCTATTGAGAGCTTTCATTTTTATTTCTATAAATCATTTATTTGTTTGATGAAATTAGATTTTATATACTGAAACAGCTCTATATCCAACTCATTGTGCTTTTCTATTTTCTTAATGATATCAATGGGGACTTCGTTGAGCAAAGGGCGAGATTTTGTCACATTCACCTTCTTATATTTAATATTTCCCCATTTGAATTTTTTCTTTAGTAACAGAAGCGATTCGTTAAACATTTCTGTTATTCCTATTGATCCAAATTCCAGCAAGTTTTCTTTCGCTTTCTCTACGCTTAGTTGAGATTTCACCCCGCAAATTTGTTTAGTTTGGCCATTTATAGCTTGAGGGTCCCAATCAATGTAGTCTTCAAAAGACATATGTTTCATGTTCTCTTCATAATACCCTGGATACGATTTCAAAAAATAATATAATGATATGACACGCTCAACCGGATGACGCATCATACTAAAATAAACATAGGGTTGAGAAAAAAATTCATGTATTCCATAGAAATGATGGCCGGATATAGCTTTTATGTTTTTTTTATCTTCTTCTTTTAATTGGCTAAACTGTTTATTCATCTCTTCTAAAGGAACATGATCGTATATTTCATTTTCAGAGTAGAACTTTTTAAAAATATTATTAAGTGTGGTTCCCCCTGTTTTAGGAATGTGCATAAAGATAACAACTTTTTCATCCATTTGAAATTGCACCTCTCCTCTAATTGCCTATAAGAATATCAGTTCCATAAATGGATTATTGATAAATTTTACGTATCTTTTACAATAAAAATGTTACAAAGACACACATTTCTTTTTAGGAATAATAAACCGTGGATCTTGCGTAGGAATTAGATACCGATCACATAAACAATGGAGAATTTCTAGTGGTCGATATTTATGTTGGACAGAGCAAATCAATCATTGTATATTTGATGAACGCCATCAAGATACCAATAGGCAGTTTCTACGACAGCTATGGTATTTTCATTGGGTACTTGATTCAAATAACGAAAGAAGTATCGTGCTAAGAAAAGCTTCTAGAGGACGTGGTACTCCAGGCGGATAAACCAGAGTTTACGTGTTTAAAAATAGGATGCCATCAAATGGACAAACTGTATTAGTAAAAGCTGCCACACCTGTAAATTCCCCTTCAAGAACTTATAGAATTGTTTAACAATAATAAATTTCTTCTGGCAACTAAACATAAAATCTTAAAATTTACTATTTATTCATCGAAAATAAACGATAAAAGCAGCAGGATTTTCTGTAATGCACAAAAAACCCTGCTGCTTTTATCGTTTAAGTAACGTATTAACCCCCAAAAATCTTACTCCAGAATCCTTTTGGTTTTGAATCAAGATTTTCTTGGGCGGCCGCGATAAGTTTTTTTGTATCACTAATTTCACGTATGGCACTAGTCAATTTCTCATCGCGTTTCTCTAGATTGTTTTCAATGTATTTGTCTTGGTGGTCTAGTTTTTCTGTAAGTTTCTTTATAAGGCTTCCTTGTTCATCTAGTCGTTGGATAAGCGCTAATTGAAATTGCTCATCTTTTTCAGAGCGATTAAGCAACTCTTGAACTTTTTCTTCAAGGGATTGTACTTTTTTTTCAAGGTTTGATTGAACTTCCACTGTCTCCGGTACAATTTCTCCTTGAAGCCACTGGTTTATCATCTTATAGCTCCAGTTTTGCTCTTGAATTCTTTTTTTTATTTCAGTTAATAAATCGATGTTTTGTTTGTTATAGCGCCTATGTCCGCCTTCCGTTCGTTGAATTTGGAGATTGAATTCTTTTTCATATAAGCGAATAAGATCTACACTTAATCCAGTTAGCTTTACTGTGTCTTTCAAAGTATAGACTACTTCATCTTTATTTTTTTCATGCATTTTTCTAGGATTCTCCTTTCTGTATAAAAATCTAGATATACTTTGAAGTTGATATATCAGTGTTAATGGCAATTCTAGAATGCGGTTTTGCGAGATATTATTCAAGATTTATATTTCTAGTAAAATTCTATTAATTACTTTATATTCCTGTTTTTTATGTACATTTTTCTTTTTCTTTCGCTAGGCCTTTTATTCTTCCTTTTCAATTCTAGATGAAATCATAAACTTTTCAAGAGTAAAACTGTTTATTTTAAATGTAGATAGATTATATATAAAGTTCAAAAAAAAGCAACTTAAGGATCAACATTAACTCTACTCGACTAAAACTTTGTTTTAGCCAATGTCTGCAAAAAAGGAGTTTTAGCTGTTAAGAAATATCTTTGTTAACAACTGATTCACATCTTTTCCTCTCCTAAAGTCCAAAGAAACTAGAGTACCTAGAAAGCTTGATATAAAATAGCTTCAGACGAATCTAGAATGTACTTTCTCTAACTTTAATTCAAGTATTTTGTGTAAGATAATATAAATCCTATATACCTATATCTTCTGGGTTTATTACGTTGGTTTAATGGAACTTCTTTTTTGTTTATACAATTCTTATAGAATTATTTTTCGAGTTAAAATTAATCTTAATTTTTTCTAAGTTATTTAAATTTTATAGCAAAAGCTAGAAATACAATGAACCATTGAAAATAAAGGGTTTTTAACGAATCTAGAGTGAACTTCTTCTAGATTTTAGCCTAGAATAATAAATCTAATTAAATTCTAGATGATTTTACAAGAAATTTGTTGTTATACAACCAAGACATGGCCGCCAAATTCTAAATTTGTAATGCTTGAGAAGGTTGTTTCCATCGCAATCGACTTTTTAAAACAGTTAAATTTTAAAAAGTGGATCATTAAGTTAAACTAAAGTTAAACTTAATGATTTTTTCTAAAATTAACTAAGGTGAAAATAAAATTAAGTTTAACTTGTAAAATAAAAATCACTTACATAAAAGATGTTTTGGTGGAAAATAAGTTGAACTTAATATTTTATTTTGTCTTTAGATATCGCTTAAATCGATATAAAGCATGGCGGCTGGACAATCCAAAGTAATAAATAATGTGTTCGTTTGAATATCCATCATGAATTTTGTTAAGTATACAACTGTTTCGAAAGTGAGTAGATCTTACAATTGCTTGTATGCCTGAACGTTTGACTTCTCTTTCAATCATACGTTTTGTACCGATTATACTAATCCTTTTAGGTTTATTTAAATTGTAATCATACCAATAAACCATTTTTTGAGGATGAAAAGAAATAAATAACGGATCATTTGTATAATCCTTAGGTCTAAATAACAGAGGGATTGTTAATAGGTAATCATATATGGTTTTCTTATCGTGTTTAGAAAGCTCTAAGGTGCGTTTTGATTTGCCTGTGTTTACCGTTAATGTATTCTGTGCAAAGTTAATGTCTTGTATATTTAAAGATACAACTTCGTTAATGGTAAGACCGTAACGAAGCATTAAGATGAACATGGAATGGTTACGCGGACCTATATATTTATGTATCTGCAATTGAATATCACTTAAATGTTCGTGACTTATAACTGAATCTAAAAGAATTGAAGCATCCGATTCAGTTATAAAATCAGTATCAGTTAATGCTCGTTGTTTTTTTGTTGTTGCTTGTAAAAGTCCAATATCATCTGTGAGGCTATAATACTTTAACATGCCATTTAAATGTGATGCTACACGCCTCAGATTAGCTTCTGACAAGTTTTTTTCTTTTAAATAGGTAAAGTATTCGTCGTAATATTTCTTGTCTCCTGGCAAAATTTCTGAAGGGATATTGGGATGAGATTCATTTAACCATTCAAAAAACTGTTTTAGATCATGCTTATACATTGATATTGTAGAAGCCTTTTTTTTAGATTCAACTAAATGAGATAAGAAATCTCCAAGCAAAATAAAGTTATTCAAATAAGACACACCCGATCTTTTAGGTAAATTTAATATACTATTATTATAACAAAAATGTTAAACAAGCTTGCTAAAATGATTTTTTTCTTTATGTATATTAAATTTACCTAAGCGCAAAAAAAAGACGTGTAAAAGCCATCTCTGCAAGGCAAGGTTTTACACGTCTTTTTTTCTATAGCTAATTTCTATTTAAAACTTTACTTTGTAAAAAGTTTTTATACATTTTTTTTAACTCTTTATTTTTAAAATCCTTAACAATTCTTGGTTCTAAGCCTAATTTTTCACGTTTATTATAATCTTCTTCCATATTTCGAATGACTTCTTGTAAGCCTGCTTCTTGGGCTTTTTTTATTTCTTCTTGGGTAGGTTGATCTGAACTTAGAATCAGCATTCTTTTTAATTCTTGAAACTGCAAGAGCTTTTCTTCAAATTCTATTTGAGTTCCATTTTCTTTTAAAAATGATTCTTGCTTCTCTTTTAAAGTTGCATCCTTAAGAATTTGTTCTTTATCTCTAGCTTGTGCTATAAAATCTGGAACTAATTCTTTTTTTGCACCCTTTTTAGAGTTAATGCGTTTTGATTCCTGTGAGACCTGGGCATAATCTTTTTGAATCGCTTTTACTACGTAGGAATGAGGGTGAGTCACATCTCCTGTAATCAAACGATCTTGCGTGTATCTTATATTTCTTTCTAGGTGTTCTTGTGTAAATTCTGATAAAAGCCACTCTATTTTTTCTGGCTTAACCCCTAAGCCTGCTAAATCATTCTCAAGGCTGTTTGTGTTGTCTTCTAATTTCGAGAAGGATTGATTTAATTCTAGTTTTTTCTCTTGAGTAGAGCTAGAACCATTCAATGCAGGCGAACTGGTAATAATAAATTCTATGGACGTTACTTTTCTACCAGTTTTTATTTCCACGAATTCAAAGTGGATATCCGTTTTATTATTGATTTCTTTTTGAGCTACTGCTAATACTTTGCTTTTAAAATGGCCATACTGTTTATACTTGGTAGGTTCAATAGCTAAAAAATGACGTAATTCTTCAAGAGTGAGTTCCCTTTTTCGCAGACGCTCATATTGCTTAAGCAACTCATATATACGAATGGAATAGACCGAATTGAGTCTCACTACATTCTCTAATTGATACGATGTAAATTTTTCCTTAAGCTCTAAAAACAGATACTTTAAGCTAGGATGAAATTGTAATGTTATGTATCCTTCGTTTTCTTCATAAATAGACGTAATTACCCAGTTGTAATTTCTTTGTCTGCCTTTTTCTTTTATCGTAAGAATTTTTGTTTGAAGGCCATTCACGATTTCTTTTAAGTAAGAGTAAAAACCTGTTCCTTTTTTATTGCCTACGATTTCGATAAAGTCTTTAGCTCGAAATCTATAGGTCTTCAACGTTTCATCATTAGGCTGCACTTTAGATGCCATGATTAAGAGAATTCTTTGCTCTTGTAAAGACAATTTATATGTACTCTCAATGAGGATGTTTGATTTAGTTACCCAATTTTTTATATTTATACTTTCCAGATCATATGGTTGAACGACAGTGGTTTTCTTCATAAAATCCCCCATATTTTTCTAAACTATCACTAAAATATCATAAAAGTGATACTGTGTAAATTGCATGTTGAAGAGCAACCTGTCCCTAGAAATTAAATATCACGCAAAATTAGTGATACTTCATGAGATTTGTTAACTTTAGAAACCTTACTCATTCTTGATTTATTAAACTCAATCTTCATTTTAACACGCAAAATTGGTGATAGTTGAGGCATGTCTGCATATTCAACGCAAAATTAGTGATACTTAAAGCACATCTAGATTGTCCACGCAAAATTAGTGATACTTAAGCCATATTTGCATTTTTCACGCAAAATTAGTGATAGTTCGCGCAAAATTAGTGATAGTTTCACGCAAAATTAGTGATAGTTTCACGCAAAATTAGTGATAGTTCGCGCAAAATTAGTGATAGTTCGCGCAAAATTAGTGATAGTTTAGGCTTATAAACGTTGTAATATCAGTGTTTATGAGCCCTCTAAAACAATAAAACAATAAAACAAATATATAAAACAATATATAAAACAGTAAAACAACATAAGAGAGTAGTAGTTGTTTTATTTTATAATTTTCCAGATTAATAATTAAGTAAAAGGATACATTTGTAGGGAGTTTTTCAGAATATTAGGAGTATATCCAAACGAAGTAACTTTTAATCATAGTTAAAATACAGAGGTTTTATGAGAAGTTCATGAATTCTTATTGAATTATAAGATTAATAGACGGTATAATAGAGTCACCAAAACAGTGCGGAATATAAAAAGACTCCAACGTGTGCAAGTGGTGCGCCAACACCCTTACACCGTTAACCCTAAAACACCTAGGGGAAACACCTGTCGAAGTCCTAATACATAAATTTAGTTACGCCTTTATTTTATCGGATAATTAGATTTATTTCAAGGGCGTAGTCTATCAAAAAATCCGACATCGTTTTCCTATTTCCTGGGATGCGATGTCTTTTTTTGTTCCTGAAAAGGAGAGGATAGACTAATGTCTACTACGCGTATGCTTACGACAGAAGAATTTGATTATATGAAAAATTATCAGAGTTTCATAGAAAACCGTTCTCAACATCAATCAATGAAACGAAAATTACTTAAAGAAATTATCAATCTTTATGGAGAAAAATTTTATCGTCTCCACGAAGGAACTAGAAAATCTTTAGACCGGCTTTGTTGGTTTGCTGCGGAAAAAGGATTTTGCTTTCCTGGTAGTACATATTTAGGTAAAACCTACGAAAAGTCAAAAGGAACAATCGATCGTCATTTAAAAGAACTACGAAAACAAGGGCAAATTATTACTGTATATCGTCGCTGCCCTCGTAACAATGGAAAGGGAAATCCAGTGCACTTATTTGTGAACCACCCTTTTTTTAATCACTGGGTTAAGTATTTACAGCTTGACTTAGAGTCTAATGTTGAAGCAGATGTTAAAACAGAAAATACTGAGAACGCTTGGGAGAGTAAGAATAAAGACACAAAAAAACAGTCTACCTATAATTTATCTTTAAAAGATTTAAATAAATATATACGTAATGATGTTAATTTTAAGCTCTCGTCAGATTATGTGCCGTTTTTTATTCCAAAAACTTTTAAAGATACTGTGAGACCTTTTTTTCCTTGTGCAGATGATATTTATGATTTATGGGGGAAAGTTCGACTAGCTTACAAAGCGAGCCGTTTAGAAAAGCCGTTGGAAGATATAAGTTTTCTTCCTGTTCAAGCATTTAAAGAGACGGTTTTTGCTTATAAAAGAAATCGTATAAAAACTAACTTTGCAGCTTACTTTTTTGGAACAGTTCGAGGAATATTTGTTATTGAGCGTAGAAAAGAAGTTCAGCGAAACGGGGATAGTAAGCTGTTTTATAATTTTTTAGACTCCTAGATTAAAAAACAAATAATATTATTTATACATATTTTAAGTCAGAATGAGTGTTGTTACAATTTAAAAATCCCAAAAATTTTATCTCTTGTACCTAAAATAAGACGGGTCTATATACACATTTCTATTGGTACTTTACATATACTGTTACGATTTATTTTGTTATAAGAGGTGAGTAAATGCCATATGTTAATCGGTTTTTAACGAATGCTAATGGGGCTGTTACATTTACAGGAAACACTTTCGGCTTAAATAAGCAAGCCAATGCTAATGCCCCCGGAACAGCAGGGTCGATAGGAACCTTTTTCAGTGTAAACCCAAGTTCCGTAGATGGGTCATTTCCTACGGGAACTACTGCAAATTATTTGCAGAATTCTTCTAGTGCCGTTTTAAGACTTCCATCGACCACTACTCAAATTCTTTATGCAGAATTAATATGGGGGGGAAGCTACCTGTATGGTGGAGAGGATGTTAGCGCAGCTTTAAATAATGCTGTGACTTTTATTACGCCGACCAGAACAGTTAGTATACAGCCAGACACAGCTACACGTTTTACTTTAACAACTTCAAGCTTTTATTATGTTCGTAGTGCAAATGTTACAAATTTGATTTCTCAAGCAGGGACGTATTCAGTATTGGGGGTTCCAGGAACACAAAGTACAACAGAAAATAATGCCAATGCAGCTGGATGGACATTGGCCGTAGTGTATGCTGACCCTTTACAAAAATCTCGAAACTTATCTGTTTTTGTTGGCGCAGAATTAACAAGTTCATCTACAGGAAGTTCGACTGCAGCTGTAACTGGGTTTGGTACGCCTACTTCAGGAACAGTCAGTGGTAGATTATTAGTAAGTGCTATTGAAGGCGATTCAGCTATAGTGGGTGATCAGCTTCAATTTGGCCCTACTACTGCAACTTTGCAACCAGTTTCGGGACCAAATAATCCTATAAATAACTTTTTTGCTTCTCAGATTAATAATGATAGTGGTGTATTAGATACAAGTGGACAATTTGGAAGTTTAAATAGCACACCCGGAGGTAGCTTATCTGGTGCGAGGCAGGGGTGGGATATTACCAATATTGACGTCTCAGCTCGTTTATCAAACAACCAAACCAGTGCCGTCGTACGTGGAACAACCAGTGGAGATACTTACGTTATTAGTGCTTTAGCTCTTCAAGTAGATATTAACGCACCTGTTTTAAATGTATCAAAGTCTGCTAATGTTACGTCTGCTCGAACAGGAGATATTATTACTTATACGGTTCAAGTAAGTAATACTGGAACGGCTTCTGCCAATGTTCTAATAGCTACAGATCCATTGTCTTCAGCAACAACCTTTATCCCTAATAGTTTGCAAGTAGATGGGGTTATTCAGACAAATGCAGATATCCGAAATGGTTTGTCGCTTGGTACATTAAATATTAATCAAACTCGGATTTTGACATATCAGGTTAGAGTAGTTGGCCCTCTGACATCAATTTCTTCTCTAGGTAATCAAGTTTTTGTTAATTACCAATTTGAAAGTACACCAGGAAATGTATTAACAGGATCAGGTGCTTCTCCTGTCAATAGCGTAACAGCTATCAACACTCCTCCTACAGTTCCCAATTATACTGTTACAAATCCTGAGGATACTGTAGCAATTGGAACAGTCATTGGTAGTGATATCGATGGGAATCCTCTAACTTATCGTATTGGTACGAGGCCGACTAATGGAATAGTAACTGTTAATCCTAATGGACAGTTTGTCTATACCCCAAATTTAAACTTTAACGGGACGGATCAATTTACAGTTATTGTAGACGATGGACAAGGAGGAACAGCTACCTCTGTAGTTACCATCATAAATACACCTGTAAACGATAATCCCGTTACTCAAAACTATGCAGTTATTACTAATGAAGATACCCCTTTAGTTGGTCAGATACAAGCTACAGATGTAGATGGTAACTTACTTACCTTCCAATTACAATCTCCACCAACAAACGGAACAGTTACCGTAACTAATAGTGGAGCTTACACGTATACCCCAAATTTAAATTTCAACGGAAGCGATCAGTTTACCGTGTTAGTCTCAGATGGTCAGGGAGGCACGGCCGTTTCGACAGTAACAGTGACAGTAACGCCGGTGAATGATGCACCGACGGTGCCAAATTACACGTTTAGTACGCAAGAAGACAGTCCTGTGGTAGGAGCAGTGGTAGGGACGGACGTGGATGGAAATCCTCTTAGTTATCAGCTGCAAAATGGTCCAACAAATGGAATAGCTGCCGTGAATGCAAATGGAACGTTTAGTTATCAACCAAACTTGAATTTTAATGGGACGGATCAGTTTACGGTATTGGTGTCAGACGGTCAGGGAGGCACGGCGGTTTCAACGGTGACCATCAACGTTATCCCTGTCAACGATCCCCCAATTACGTCCAATGTTAGCTTTACGATTGCGGAAGATAGCACGTTAATCAATCAAGTAGTGGCCGTAGATCCCGATGGAAATCCGTTAACGTTTAGCCTTCAAACGGCACCGGGCAACGGAGTGGCCGTGGTGAATGCAGATGGAACGTTTAGCTACCAGCCGAACCTGAACTTTAATGGGACGGATCAGTTTACGGTATTGGTGTCAGACGGTCAGGGAGGCACGGCCGTTTCGACAGTAACAGTGACAGTAACGCCGGTGAATGATGCACCGACGGTGCCAAATTACACGTTCAGTACGCAGGAGGATAGCCCTGTAGTAGGAGCAGTGGTAGGAACGGACGTGGATGGAAACCCTCTTAGTTATCAGCTGCAAAATGGTCCAACAAATGGAATAGCTGCCGTGAATGCAAATGGAACGTTTAGTTATCAACCAAACTTGAATTTTAATGGGACGGATCAGTTTACGGTATTGGTGTCAGACGGTCAGGGAGGCACGGCGGTTTCAACGGTGACCATCAACGTTATCCCTGTCAACGATCCCCCAATTACGTCCAATGTTAGCTTTACGATTGCAGAAGATAGCACGTTAATCAATCAAGTAGTGGCGGTGGATCCTGATGGAAATCCGTTAACGTTTAGCTTACAAACGGCACCCGGAAACGGAGTAGCCGTGGTGAATGCAGATGGAACGTTTAGCTACCAGCCGAACCTGAACTTTAATGGGACGGATCAGTTTACCGTGTTGGTGTCAGATGGCCAAGGAGGCACGGCCGTTTCGACAGTAACAGTGACAGTAACGCCAGTGAATGATGCACCGACGGTGCCAAACTACACGTTCAGTACGCAAGAAGATAGTCCTGTGGTAGGAGCAGTGGTAGGAACGGACGTGGATGGAAATCCTCTTAGTTATCAGCTGCAAAATGGTCCAACAAATGGAATAGCTGCCGTGAACGCAGATGGAACGTTTAGTTATCAACCAAATCTAAATTTCAATGGGACGGATCAGTTTACGGTATTGGTGTCAGACGGTCAGGGAGGCACGGCGGTTTCAACGGTGACCATCAACGTTATCCCTGTCAATGATCCCCCAATTACATCCAATGTTAGCTTTACGATTGCAGAAGATAGCACGTTAATCAATCAAGTAGTGGCGGTAGATCCTGATGGAAATCCGTTAACGTTTAGCCTACAAACGGCACCGGGCAACGGAGTGGCCGTGGTGAATGCAGATGGAACGTTTAGCTACCAGCCGAACCTGAATTTTAATGGGACGGATCAGTTTACCGTGTTGGTGTCAGATGGCCAAGGAGGCACGGCGGTTTCAACGGTGACGGTAACAGTCACGCCAGTGAATGATGCACCGACGGTGCCAAACTACACGTTCAGTACGCAAGAAGACAGCCCTGTGGTAGGAGCAGTGGTAGGAACGGACGTGGATGGAAATCCTCTTAGTTATCAGCTGCAAAATGGTCCAACAAATGGAATAGCTGCCGTGAACGCAGATGGAACGTTTAGTTATCAACCAAACCTAAATTTCAATGGGACGGATCAGTTTACGGTATTGGTGTCAGACGGTCAGGGAGGCACGGCGGTTTCAACGGTGACCATCAACGTTATCCCTGTCAATGATCCCCCAATTACATCCAATGTTAGCTTTACGATTGCAGAAGATAGCACGTTAATCAATCAAGTAGTGGCGGTAGATCCTGATGGAAATCCGTTAACGTTTAGCCTACAAACGGCACCGGGCAACGGAGTGGCCGTGGTGAATGCAGATGGAACGTTTAGCTACCAGCCGAACCTGAATTTTAATGGGACGGATCAGTTTACCGTGTTGGTGTCAGATGGCCAAGGAGGCACGGCGGTTTCAACGGTGACGGTAACAGTCACGCCAGTGAATGATGCACCGACGGTGCCAAATTACACGTTTAGTACGCAAGAAGACAGCCCTGTGGTAGGAGCAGTGGTAGGAACGGACGTGGATGGAAACCCTCTTAGTTATCAGCTGCAAAATGGTCCAACAAATGGAATAGCTGCCGTGAACGCAGATGGAACGTTTAGTTATCAACCAAACTTGAATTTTAATGGGACGGATCAGTTTACGGTATTGGTGTCAGACGGTCAGGGAGGCACGGCGGTTTCAACGGTGACCATCAACGTTATCCCTGTCAATGATCCCCCAATTACGTCCAATGTTAGCTTTACGATTGCGGAAGATAGCACGTTAATCAATCAAGTAGTGGCGGTAGATCCCGATGGAAATCCGTTAACGTTTAGCCTACAAACGGCACCAGGCAACGGAGTGGCCGTGGTGAATGCAGATGGAACGTTTAGCTACCAGCCGAACCTGAACTTTAATGGGACGGATCAGTTTACCGTGTTGGTGTCAGATGGCCAAGGAGGCACGGCGGTTTCAACGGTGACGGTAATAGTCACGCCAGTGAATGATGCACCAACGGTGCCAAATTACACGTTTAGTACGCAAGAAGACAGCCCTGTGGTAGGAGCAGTGGTAGGGACAGATGTGGATGGAAATCCTCTTAGTTATCAGCTACAAAATGGTCCAACAAATGGAATAGCTGCCGTGAACGCAGATGGAACGTTTAGTTATCAACCAAACCTAAATTTCAATGGGACAGATCAATTTACAGTATTGGTTTCAGATGGTCAGGGGGGCACGGCGGTTTCGACCGTTACAATAAACGTAATTCCAGTGAATGACCCTCCAATCACCGCTGATTTAGCATTTACAATTAATGAAGATACACCCCTTACAAATCAAATTCCAGCTTTTGATCCCGATGGGGATCCTTTGACATTTACTCTGTTGAATCCGCCTCCGTCAAATGGAAGTGTTGTATTAGGGGCAAACGGAGTATTTACTTATACACCAAATTTAAATTACACCGGAATGGATACTTTTGGTGTGCTAGTGTCAGACGATAAAGGAGGAACTTCTCTTTCTACTGTAACCTTAACGATTGTCCCAGTAAACGATCCGCCAGTAGGAGGAGATAGATCTGTTACAACGACCATTAACCTTCCTGTTACAAGTAGCATACCTGCTTCAGATCCCGACAACGTTACTCTAACCTATACTCTGCAACTATTTCCAAATAACGGTAATGTTGTTATAAGTCAAGATGGTACATTCATTTATACACCTAATAACGATTTTATAGGTAATGATCAATTTACCATACTAATAACAGACCCAGAAGGAGCGACTGCACTATCAACCATTTTTGTAAGAGTACTTGAAACAAATGGAACTACGACTTCACAAGATTTACAAATCTCTACTGATGAAGACACACCAGTAACAAATCAAATAATTGCTACTAATGTAAATGGAAATCCACTTGTTTATACTATTGAAAATCAACCTATTAATGGAGTAGTAACGATTGATTCTGATACAGGAATATTTACGTATACACCGAATGCAAACTTTACCGGTTCAGATGCGTTCGTAGTATATATAACTGATAATTTAGGAGGAAATGCTACTTCTTCAGTTATCGTTACAGTTATTCCAATAAATGATCCTCCGATTGTTCCTAATTATCAGTTGACAACGAATGAAGACACATCAGTAACTTCTATGGTAATTGCCACTGATATTGATGGCAATCCACTGACTTATTCGCTACAAAATGCTCCGGTAAATGGAATAGTAAACGTGAGCTTAGATGGGATGTACACGTATACCCCAAATGCTGATTTTAATGGGATAGATCAGTTTACGGTATTGGTGTCAGACGGCCAGGGAGGCACAGCCATTTCCACAATTACAATTACGATTCTGCCAGTAAATGATCCGCCAGTAGGTCCAAACGAAATTACGATTGTTACACCTGAAGAAACACCTGTTACTAGCCAAATCGTAGCGACTGATCCAGATGGAGGAGTGCTCACGTATGCGTTACAAGATCCACCGACAAATGGGGTGGCATTGGTCAATGGTGATGGAACGTTCACGTACACGCCAAATGAAAATTACACTGGAAATGATACGTTCACAGTCCTAATAAGCGACCCTTCGGGTGCGTTCATAGTGACGAATGTATTAGTAACAGTCACGCCAGTGAACGATGCACCAGTGGTGCCAGACTACGCGTTTGTGATCAATGAAGACACGAGTTTGAACAGCCAAGTGGTGGCAACGGATGTGGACGGAAACTCACTAACGTACGGGTTACTGGCAGTTCCAGCAAATGGAACAGTGGTAGTAAATCCAGACGGCAGCTATAGCTATACGCCAAATGAAAATTACAATGGAGTGGATAGCTTTAGTGTCGTGGTAAGCGATGGCCAAGGAGGCACGGCCATTTCTACGATTACGATTACAATTCTGCCAGTAAATGATCCGCCAGTAGGTCCAAACGAAATTACGATTGTTACACCTGAAGAAACACCTGTTACTAGCCAAATCGTAGCGACTGACCCAGATGGAGAAGTACTGACGTACACGTTACAGGACCCACCAACAAATGGAGTGGCAGTGGTCAATGGTGATGGAACGTTCACGTACACGCCAAATGAAAATTACACTGGAAATGATACGTTCACAGTCCTAATAAGCGACCCTTCGGGTGCGTTTATAGTGACGAACGTACTAGTAATAGTCACGCCAGTGAACGATGCACCAGTGGTGCCAGACTACGCGTTTGTGATCAACGAAGACACGAGTTTGAATAGCCGAGTGGTGGCAACGGATGTGGACGGAAACCCACTAACGTACGGGTTACTGACAGGTCCAGCAAATGGGACGGTGGTAGTAAATCCAGACGGCAGCTATAGCTATACGCCAAATGAAAATTACAATGGAGTGGATAGCTTTAGTGTCGTGGTAAGCGATGGCCAAGGAGGAACAGCCATTTCTACCATCACAATTACGATTCAGCCCGTAAATGATCCACCAGTAGGCCCAGTGGTAGTGACGTTGGTCACTAATGAAGATACATCCATATCTAATCAAATTACAGCGTTTGACCCAGATGGAGAAGTACTTACGTATGCGTTGCAGGACCCACCGACAAATGGAGTGGCAGTGGTCAATGGTGATGGAACGTTCACGTACACGCCAAATGAAAATTACACTGGAAATGATACGTTCACAGTCCTAATAAGCGACCCTTCGGGTGCGTTTATAGTGACGAACGTACTAGTAATAGTCACGCCAGTGAACGATGCACCAGTGGTGCCAGACTACGCGTTTGTGATCAACGAAGACACGAGTTTGAATAGCCGAGTGGTGGCAACGGATGTGGACGGAAACCCACTAACGTACGGGTTACTGACAGGTCCAGCAAATGGGACGGTGGTAGTAAATCCAGACGGCAGCTATAGCTATACGCCAAATGAAAATTACAATGGAGTGGATAGCTTTAGTGTCGTGGTAAGCGATGGCCAAGGAGGAACAGCCATTTCTACCATCACAATTACGATTCAGCCCGTAAATGATCCACCAGTAGGCCCAGTGGTAGTGACGTTGGTCACTAATGAAGATACATCCATATCTAATCAAATTACAGCGTTTGACCCAGATGGAGAAGTACTTACGTATGCGTTGCAGGACCCACCGACAAATGGAGTGGCAGTGGTCAATGGTGATGGAACGTTCACGTACACGCCAAATGAAAATTACACTGGAAATGATACGTTCACAGTCCTAATAAGCGACCCTTCGGGTGCGTTTATAGTGACGAACGTACTAGTAATAGTCACGCCAGTGAACGATGCACCAGTGGTGCCAGACTACGCGTTTGTGATCAACGAAGACACGAGTTTGAATAGCCGAGTGGTGGCAACGGATGTGGACGGAAACCCACTAACGTACGGGTTACTGACAGGTCCAGCAAATGGGACGGTGGTAGTAAATCCAGACGGCAGCTATAGCTATACGCCAAATGAAAATTACAATGGAGTGGATAGCTTTAGTGTCGTGGTAAGCGATGGCCAAGGAGGAACAGCCATTTCTACCATCACAATTACGATTCAGCCCGTAAATGATCCACCAGTAGGCCCAGTGGTAGTGACGTTGGTCACTAATGAAGATACATCCATATCTAATCAAATTACAGCGTTTGACCCAGATGGAGAAGTACTGACGTATGCGTTGCAGGACCCACCGACAAATGGAGTGGCAGTGGTCAATGGTGATGGAACGTTCACGTACACACCAAATGAAAATTACACTGGAAATGATACGTTCACAGTCCTAATAAGCGACCCGTCGGGTGCGTTCATAGTCACGAATGTACTAGTAATAGTAACGCCGGTGAACGATGCACCAGTGGTGCCAGACTATGCGTTTGTGATCAATGAAGATACGAATTTGAATAGCCAAGTGGTAGCAACGGATGTAGACGGAAACCCACTGACGTACAGGTTACTGATAGGTCCAGCAAATGGGACGGTGGTAGTAAATCCAGACGGCAGCTATAGCTATACGCCAAATGAGAATTATAATGGAGTAGATAGCTTTAGTGTGGTGGTAAGTGATGGCCAGGGAGGCACGGCCATTTCCACAATTACAATTACGATTCTACCAGTAAATGATCCACCAGTAGGCCCAAACGAGATTACGATTGTTACCCTTGAAGAAACACCTGTTACTAGCCAAATTGTAGCAACTGACCCAGATGGAGGAGTGCTCACGTATGCGTTACAGGATCCACCGACCAATGGAGTGGCAGTGGTCAATGGTGATGGAACGTTTACGTACACGCCAAATGAAAATTACACTGGAAACGACACGTTTACTGTGCGTATAGCCAATGCAGCAGGAGAATTTATCATCACAAACATATTTGTTGTTGTTATTCCAGTTGAACAACCACCTACTGTCCCAAATTATTCGATTACTACTCCTGAAAATCAATCTGTAACTGGCCAGGTAGTAGGAAGCGATCCGAATGGGGATTTGCTCACTTATCGTTTAGGCACTTCTCCAGTCAATGGAAGCGCCGTAGTAAATATAGATGGCAGTTTTATATATTCACCTAATTCTAATTATGTAGGTCCAGATTTATTTACGGTTATTGTAGAAGATTCAACAGGTCTCACAGCAGTGTCTATTGTAAATGTTACAGTTATCGACGTGAACAGTTCGCCAATTACAAGTGATGTTATCCTTCAGACTATAGAAAATGTAGCAATTAGTGGGCAAGTTTTTGCCACAGATCCAGACGATAACTTACTCATTTTTAGTTTATCGGGTACTCCTTTTAATGGAACAGCTGTGGTAAATCCAGATGGTACCTTTTTATATACCCCAAATCCTAATTTTATTGGTTTGGATTCTTTCACAGTGGAGGTAAGGGATAGTCGTGGAGCTAGTGCACAATCTCTTGTAACTATCAGTGTAATTCGAGTGAACCAACCACCGATTGTCGTAGATTTATCACTATCAACTGTACAGGGTCAGTTTGTAACAGGGCAAGTTCCTGCCTTTGACCCTGAAGGAGATCCACTAGTATATGGTCTAAATTTAGCACCACTTAATGGTACTGCCATTATTAATTCAGATGGAACATTTACGTACACGCCGAACCCAAGTTTTGTAGGAACAGATTCATTCTCTGTTTTTGCCAGAGATCCTCTTGGAAACCAGGGGTTTGGAACTATTACTGTAGAAGTTCAGTCTCAAGATTTACCGATTAGCGCTGAAGGGCTAACTTTAACTACTTTAGCAAATCAACCTGTAAGTGGGTCTATTGCTACTGTGAATCCAGCAGGCTCTCCATTAAGTTATGCTGTAGCCATTCCGCCATCAAATGGAACTGTTGTATTAAATCAAGATGGAACTTTAGTTTATACGCCCAATCCTGGATTCACAGGAGAAGATATCTTTGATATCGTTGTTATAGATTCAGCTGGAAATCAAAGTATTGCTAATGCTGTTGTGACAGTAGTAGTAGGAGACAGAATTTCAGTGGTAAATAGTGAAATAACGACTTTATTCAATACGCCAGTTTCTGGGCAAGTAAGTGCTACAAATTTGAGTGGAAACCAATTGTTTTATACGCTTACGTCTAATCCAAATAGTGGATCTGTCATAGTTAACCCAGATGGGACATTTATCTATACGCCAAATACTGGATTCTTTGGAACAGATCAATTTCAAGTACTTGTAAGCGATGTTCTTGGCAATACAGCTGTTGCAACTATTTCTGTTGTCACTCAGGGACCGATAGAACAGGCGCCAATTGTAGCTAATCAAGCACTATCAACAACCGAACAGCAGCCTGTAACAGGAAGTATTGTAGCTATTGACCCACAAGGAGAAGCATTAACTTATACCTTACTTGGCGGACCAGTGAATGGAATTTTAATACTAAACCCAGACGGCACTTTTACGTATACACCAAATCCAGGATTCGTCGGAACGGATTCTTTTACAGTGTCTGTTCAAAACGAAACGGGTTTAAATGCAGCTACTACGGTTCAAATAACTGTTACACAATTGGCTAATCAAATTGTAGCCAGTAATACCATTGTTCGAACAGTAGAAGGGCAGAGTGTAAATGGTGAACTTTCAGTTCGAGATCAGCTAAATAGGCCACTAACCTACACCCTTAACAATCTCCCTGCTTATGGAACGGTTATTTTAAATCCAGATGGAACGTTTGTTTATACACCGACTCCTGGTGTGAGTGGAACAGATCAATTTGACGTTCTGGTTCAAAATGATCAAGGAGATCAAGCAATTGCTTCAGTTTCAATTATAATTGATCCGGTTCAAAGTACTATTACACCACAAGACATCACAGTACAGACTCAGCAAGGTGTAACTGTCTCAGGGACGATATCGGCTACTGATAATCTTGGGAGACCAATTAGATTTTCTTTAAATGCATCTCCATCCAATGGAGCAGCTGTGGTAAATGCAGATGGAACGTTTAGCTATACACCAAGTCCAGCATTTTTTGGAGTAGATAGTTTTACTGTATTAATTCAAAATGACAGAGGCGACTCTGCAATTGGTATTGTGCGGATAGTTGTTCAAGAACAACAAGATAGCATTGTTGTTACCCCTCTTACGCTTCAAGGAGTAACGAATCAACCTGTTACCGGTCAGGTTACGGCAGTGGATGCATTGGGTAATCCATTAACCTACCAAGTTCAGAGTCTACCAGCAAACGGAACAGTGAATTTTAATCCGGACGGTTCATTTAGCTATACGTCGAATCCAGGATTTACTGGTATAGATTCTTTCACAGTAATTGTTACAAATAATCTTGGTCAGTCAGCAACAACTAGTGTTACTGTTTTGATTCAGGGAGTTAATGATCCAATTACAGTTGAAAATCAGCTTTTAACCACACCAACTGGTCAAATTATTGAAAGCCAAATCATCGCAACAGATGCACTTGGAAGACCTCTTACCTTTGCTGTGGCTACCCCACCAACAAATGGAGTACTTGTACTACGATCAGATGGAACGTTTAGTTATACACCAAATTTAGGATTTATTGGTCAGGATCAATTTGTGGTATCTGTAAGAAACAGTGACGGACAACAAGCGTTTTCAATTGTTACCATTAATTCTACTGCAAGCAATAATATAATTACTCCAGGAAATAATACCTTTGCTACTTTGCAGGGTGTTCAAGTGGTTGGTAATATTCAGGTAACTAATTTGCTAGAACGTCCATTAAATTACACACTAGCAACAGCTCCTTTAAGTGGTAGCGTAACCGTTGATTCCATTGGAAGGTTTGTCTACCAGCCTGCACCTAATTTTGTAGGAACAGACACTTTTACTGTATTAGTACGAGATGATTTAGGAACAGAATTACTCGTAGTGGTAACAGTTGTAGTAGGCAGAGACCCTCAGCCTCCTAATGTGGTAGGGCAAGTAATTAAGTTATTTGTTAATACCCTTACTACTGGTCAGTTCATTGCTATTGATCCAAATTCTTTACCACTAACTTATCAAGCTATAACAGGTCCTCAAAACGGCCAGTTTAGAATTAATCAGAATACAGGCCAGTTCATTTATGTCCCTAATGTTAATTTTGTGGGGACCGATACGGTGATTATAAGAGTTACTAATTCGGATGGAGCTTCAAGTGAAGCAGCACTTACTTTCATCGTGGAAAGAAGAGTGTCGCCCGCACCCACACCAGTTCCTGGTAAATCTAATACTAAAAAGAAATCGTTGCGAGATCCACGCAAAACTAAATCAAAAGGTAAATGTCCTATAAAGGTATCTGATCAATGTATAAAAGGAACCATTAACAAGAAAATATGTGGTGAAATCGATGCTTGTACAGTCAAAAACCTACCTCTTAAATATCAAATCGTCAAAGGGACGAAGAATGGTAAATTTAAACTTAATACGGAGACAGGCGAGTTTATTTACATCCCTAACGTAAACTTTATAGGAGAGGATTCAGCTGTTGTGCAGATAGTTAGTATAGAAGGAGAATCGGTTCAAGTTACTATTAAATTTGTTATAAGAAAATAAGTAACAGTTAAAAAGCTATCCAGCAAGTCATTTGTTGGATAGCTTTTTGAATTAAGATTCACGATGTTTTGTACGTAACGAGCATAATTGAATGTATAGAAATGGTAATAAATAGCTTGATTTAATTTTATACATGAATTGAGGTGATATTTGTGTATAAAATTGTTATATTAGGAAATTCTTGTTCTGGTAAAACTACACTAGCTACACAGTTAAGTGAAAAATTACATATACCTATCCATCATTTAGATTTGTGGTTTAGAGAACCTAAAATGAGAAAAATAACGCAAATTCGGCAAAGAAAGAGATATTTTAAAAAAAGGTTGGAAAAGGTGTTAAATACAGCAAGTTGGATTGTTGAGGGATGGGGATATCTAGATACGTATGATTTACGTTTTAGTAAAGCCGATATTATTATTTTTTTAGATGTTGTCCCTAAAGAATCTAAAGAACGATTTTTAATACGAGAACAGAATAAACAAATGCACATAAAAATAACTGAAAAATTGGTTAAACAAAGCTTTTACAAAATTGATAAATTTCATGAAGAAAACCGACCTATTATATTGGATCTTTTTCAGAAGTATGAAGGAGAACCAGGGAAAAGCTTATTTCCTATTGCGAGAAAATACAATTTAGAACAATTACTTGCTACATTAAGAAATGGGAAATACGGATAGAAAAAACGTTTACTTATAGGTAATTTATAAGTTACTGAATTACTCCATTTCTTTCTTCAAGCGTTACTTATTTGTCCCTAGATATGGAATGTGTGTTAACACGCTTCTTTTTTATGAGTATTACATATGTATTTATGATGAATGAAAAACTCTTTTATAGTTATGGAAAATCGTTTACATAGAGGTTATAAAAAGTGTTTTGCTTTTTGTTGTAATATAGGCATTCTATAAATGTAGTGGCTTTAGATAACTTTCTCTGTAATAAAATAGTGTACAGGCTGTAGTAGCAAAGAATTTTCAATAGCTTGTACACTGTTAGTTAGTTTATGAGGATATATTGAAGATACTACTTGTCATAACTCTGTTCGCATAGTATTTTCAACAATTCTATTAACAGGTTATTAAACGGTCAATGGTTTTCTAAGGAGTTAGTAATAAGGTCAACGCTTGTAAAAGATTTTGTATAAAAACAGCTGTATCGTTATTGGATGTTGTTACATTGACACCTTTACTGTTTTTAACGATAACTCTTTGTCTATTTAATTGAAGTGACCTTGCGGTCTGAGAAACTTCTTGTAAAAACAGCCTTATTGAATTGGCATCGAGACCTATTGAAAGTAAGAAAATGGTTAATATTTGTATGAAGCTTTGAAGAAATATGGTTGTCTGTGTATCTGTTGCAGTAATAGTAACATCACAGGAGTTTTTCACGAGAATGATTGAATCAGAAACTTGATCACTGAGGATCTCTTGTCTTGTATCAGTTTCAATAAGTGCATTATTATATTTATTGGAACAAAAATAATTTTTCTCTGCACATCTTGTTTTTTTACAATTTTTTTCTTTTTTTCTTGAAGGTTTGGAATTTAGACAACTACAGTAGCACTTTCTTTTTTTAGAACAACTCAAAGTGTAACCTCCTTTATATGTTTCTATTATATTAATATGAAAATTAAGGAGGTTTGCTTGTATACTTGTCCCTTTTCTTTTATATATTATAGGAAAAAAGAGTAACGTTTAATTTAATAGTGTTATTCCGCTTAATAAATCATTCCAAACAGAAGTATTGGTGCAATTATCTCGCGAAACTTGAACCCAACAAATTTTGTCTTCAGGTGTTCCAAAATTCATGTCTTTTACTCCATGTAATTCTTCGTCAACAGTCTCAACTAACAGAAGGTTAAAGTTACCGTTAGTCATGTCTGTTAAAATTGATTTTAAGTTAATTACGTCTTCGTAGCTTGTGGGCATCCATTCATATCTTATAAATAACGTACGTTGACTTTGCGCGATTTGGTTAAGAAATGTTTGAATACGATGATCTAATCTTATTTTATAAGGTGGATATTGGGCAGACCAGTCTTGATTAGGAATCATGGGAAAGTCGTGGACAGAGTCAATGTTATATTTAATATCTGTAACATAATGAGATCTTATTGATTCAGAAGTTCCTGGTTTAAAAATAGGATATCCGTTATCATCCATATAATTAGCGAGTATGTCTTTTTCAACTATGTTTTCTACTTCCATAAAACCTTGAAACTTATTTCTTAATAATGTATTTACATCAGGGAGATAAGGAGATTGCATCCAATCGAGGGGAAACGAATGCTTTCTCAAGTTGCGACGTTCCGAATAAAGTGCTGGCCCACACCAGCTTCCTAAACCAGCTATCAAATGATAAGAGCCCTTGATATCTTGTAAGTTTATATTAATCACTCCTTTATTTTCTTACATTATTAATATATATAAAGGGATTTTAAATTGCTTGGACAATAAAAAGTATATTTATGAAAATCACCTTTTTGAGAGAATTATATGTCGAAAAAGTTATTTATAATTTATATTGAAATTCAAATTCTTAACGTCTTATATGTAAAAGAACATGACAACATTATAGATTTGTCATGTTTTCTTATTGGATATGGGTTTACGTATTAATTACGGTAGTGACAGATAACGTACTAGTTGGAGTTGAGGTAGAAGTTGCAGAGTGAGTAACAAATTCTACAATTACAGGTGCTCCAATCGTTACAGCATCATCAATGTTTAATGCTGTAGTAGATAAAGTGTAGACATTAGTAGGTTGCATGACTCCATTGATATATATATTAGCGTAAGAATTAGCTGTTACATCCGGCAAAGCTGTGATTGTTGCTCCTACATCATCAATAAAGCTTCCAGCAGGTATCGATGTGACTCCTCCTGCAACCATTGGGGCCGTTACAAATGTTGTAAATCTTGCTGGGGTAGGAGCCACACTCGTTGCTGTTGCTACTGTAATATCTCCAGCAATTGTACTAGTGGCTGTAAAAACAGGTTTAATAATAGGCATATGTCTTATTCTCCTTTCGAAGCATAGGATGTAGAAAGAATGTTAATATCCCCTCTATCTATTAATAGTCAGATTTCTATTATTTGCCACGGTCAATAGTCTATAGAGGTAGTCCAAATTTTTAAATGGTGAAGAATCTTTTTACCATTTAGGTCTTTTGCCGTTTCTAAATTAAAGTAGAAGAATAATAAATAGAGAATTAGCGTTGTTTTATATTTCCTTTAATGATTTCAAAGTGTATTCGTAAAGAAGCACTTTAAAATTTTAGAAAAAGAAGAGCGATAAATAATTCAATAATTAAGAAGGGAGGATCATAAATGCCAATCGTTAAGCCCTTTATGAATTCTTTAAGGTTTAGTAGCACTGCAGGAGCAGGAACAGGTACTGGCGCTACCTATAGTATTCTTGCTACAGCTTTTACTACTGATGGAGGAACAGCTGCTACAGCTTTTCCAACTGCTCCTGCTTATTATAATCTTTATATTAACGGGCAAATTCAAACAGGTGATACTTCAACAGTTACTACTAGTTTTATTACCATTCCTGATGGAGACACCCTTTCATCTGCTACCCCTATTGTGGTTGAGTTTGTTGTAAACTAACTAATGTATTCTATTTTTTAGCTGATTTCCCAACTGGGGAAGTCAGTTCTTTTTTTTATGACTATCTTAGAATTTATAAACTTTTTTATACTTCCTTATTAATTAACACAAATTGGATAATAATAGGAACCCCTTTTGAAGGTACTTCTTCTGTGAGTAAAGTTAAGCTTCCTTTTTGAATTTGATAATTAATATGAGGCTGTAGAATACCATTAATAAATAAATTGATATAAGAAGCTTCTTCAGGTGCCAATATTTCAGTGGTTCCGTATTGAGCTATCCCATCATTATTGGTATATAGGCGTTTTTGACCATCTGAAAAAGTAAAATATAATAAATTAGTGGAGGGAATTAAATCTGAGAGTGGAGGCCCCTGAGGCCCCTGAGGCCCCTGAGGCCCCTGAGGCCCCTGAGGCCCCTGAGGCCCCTGAGGCCCCTGAGGCCCTTGAGACCCTTGAGACCCCTGAGGCCCCTGAGGCCCCTGAGGCCCTTGAGACCCTTGAGACCCCTGAGGCCCCTGAGGCCCCTGAGGCCCTTGAGACCCCTGAGGCCCCTGAGGCCCTTGAGACCCCTGAGGTCCCTGAGGCCCTCGAGGACCTCTGTACTTTTGATTACAGAGGTTATGGATGGAACAAAATACCAATATAGATTGTGAATTGGAAACATATACAGAATGGGGTGATCTGTAACAATGAGCTTTTCGTTTCTTTTTTTTGTAAGAGATCTTTTTACAGAGAACGTATCTACGTATCAAGTGTCAATACCTCCTTTTATTGCAATTTCATCTACCTTAAATCAGTGAAGGGGAGAGTAGACATACAAGAAGGATAAAAGAAGAAAGGTAACCTTGAGGTTCTTTATACATTAGAGTAGTTAATTATAACTTGACCTTTTATAGCTGTTATAAGGAAAAGATGAAGAAATATTACTCTAGCGACTTTTGTCCAACATATACATTCACACGTGTCTTCTTTATCTGAAATGATTATATATAGGTTTGTTAACAAATATTAAAATAACTGTAAGTTTTTCAGTTGTTTCTTCAAATAGAACTTCCAATACTTATGGTATTCATTTACTTGGTAAATGAGCGCCTAATGATAGTATAAGTGCTATAGAATCTATAACCTAAGAGTGAATCCTACTGATAACTAGCATCATCCGGGCTCACTGTTTAGGAGCATTATCGATACAATTTTTACCTCTTCATCCACCAAGTTTATTAAGTAAATAGGTTTCACTCTAAAACGCCTTAACTACATAGCGTATACAGGATGTAGTTAAGGCGTTAGCAGGAACAATAAAGATTTGTATTGAATGTATATACAAATTGTATAAATGAGGTGATAAGGTTGGGGAAATTGGATAAGTACGCTCGGCAATCAAAAGCAAAAGAACCAAGTAAGGTTTTGCCCATTCGGTTACCGGAAAGCATATATGAGCAATTTCGACAACGTTGTGAAGAGTTAGGGTTATCTATGTCTGAAGCTGGATATTTGCTCATTAAAGAAGAATTAGAAGATGTTCTATACAACGCCAGTACAAATGAAGTTGCTGCAACTACACAGCGAATACAAAATCGTATACATAGTGAAAACACTTTGTATACAAAAGAAAATACAGCTAAATCTCCTTTTTTTTCTACGAGGTGGACGTCAATTAATTATGAAGTTGAAAACGAATTACCTTGTCCTTTATGTCATCAATGGTATAGCAAAGCGAATTTTTCTCGCCATGCCAAAAACCATAGTACCACTACTAAAGAGCTTTTAGAAAACAATGAAGATATAGTTTACGAAATGATTAATGAACGTAAACTAACTCTGTAAACAATTTATATGAATTTGTATAGGTGTAGAGATTCACCTTTTGATCCCAGGAAAACACCTGAGAGGGCACAAAAGGTGAATGTTCTAATTGTTAAAATAATCCTGCATGAATGCATTTTCTATTCACCAAATGGTGAGGGGGTGAAATTCTGCAATTAAAGCATTGTATTGTACTTGAATTTTACATCTTTGTTTACGCCTGAAACTTCACTACTACTGTTTCTATTAGCTTATCAAACAACCAACCTCTGCGAAATTTCTACTCTAATTTTCTTATCTCTACATACAAATAATTCCTTTAACGTGTTGTTAACCTGAAATTAGATAGTCGAATAATCACTTTTTTTATGAAAATGACTATTATTGGACAAGCACACAAACGTTTTATAAACAAATGAATAAAATAGTATATAAATAAAAAAGGAGTGATTATTATAAAAAGCTATCGTCACCATAATAAAAACGATGAATTATATTATGTAGAAGCTGCTTACCCATCTAAGGGTTCATATAATAAGAAAAAAGAGAATGAAAAATTCTTTATTGAAAATCATACAATTGAGGGTTCTGGAACCAATTTAACAGGAAATATCCCGTTAACTATTGCAGTTCCTGCCAATGCTATAGATGTAACTGTTTTTGAAGACTTTACTAGAAACCATAACAAAACGCTTCTTCAGTTATCAGCTGCAGCTACTGGCGTTGGTGTAGCTACTGGTCTTACGGTATCAATTTTTGTTAGAGGATCTAGACTACCGATCTCAGCGACTATACCTGCAGGTTCTACAAGAGCTTTTCAAGTTGAAAACTTTGAAAAATTAACTGTTTCGAATCCTTCTGCTACTACGGCTGGAACTTTAAATGTCTTTATCCAAAAAACATTTTGTATTGGTTGCAGTAATCAAAATAAAAAACCGAACAAAGGTTGTTGCTTCTAGAACAGTAATAAAAAGCCACCTTGCACAAAGCAAATTGTGCAAGGTGGCTTTTTATTACTAGAAAATCTCAAGTAGTTTACTGCATCTATATTTTAGACATTCTGTAAAAAAAGAAAAGGGCTATTAACCCGAGAGCTAATAGTCCTTACTCATTATTTAGTTACAAGTAATTAGGGTTAGAATTAAATAACTTAATTGTAATAACTTTTACTGCACTTACATTTATTTTTAGCATAGTCTTTTTCGTAAAAGACAACTTTATCTTTGCCATAATCTTTTTCATGTTTGTCTTTGCATTTATCTTTGCCATGATCTTTTTCGTGCTTGTCTTTGCATTTATCTTTGCCATGATCTTTTTCGTGCTTGTCTTTGCATTTATCTTTGCCATGATCTTTTTCGTGCTTGTCTTTGCATTTATCTTTGCCATAATCTTTTTCGTGCTTGTCTTTGCATTTATCTTTGCCATGATCTTTTTCATGCTTGTCTTTGCATTTATCTTTTTCATCTTTGTTCTTACGAAGGTCATACATCGCTTTTAAGCAGTGCTTACTTTCATCATTTTGATCATAATAAAATTTAGTCAAATGAATTCCCTACCTTTGTTTAAAATTGGTGTTTCTATATATTCTATTTTCAAACAGAAAAATTGCTTGTACATTGAGGTAAAAATGGCTTTTAGACTATTTTTAAGTTAATAGTCTAAAAGCAGCATAAAAAAAGCATTTATTGATATATTCCTAACTCTTTACCCCATGTTGAAATTTTTTCAAGATGGTAACTTAAAAGTTCACCTTCACGGTTATCAGCAATCCTTCTCAGTTGAGTGTGAAGGCCTCTTTCCAAGGTTCGCTGGAGATAGGCCATTTTATAAAGAATCATAGGGTTTGTTTTAAAGGTAATTCCGTGTTTTTTCATTTCAGCCACGTATAGACCCACACACTGAGTACGTATTTTCTCTGCATTTGGTTGCCAGTCTTTTCTGAAGCCTAACAATAGTTCCACTAATACAACCATGTCAAACCATACTGGAGCGTATTTGGCTGACTCCCAATCAATGAATTGAATAGGCCATGGTGTATGTCCAGTAACATTTTTGCTACATATATTTTGCATGTGTAGATCGCCATGCGTAATAGCTAATCCATTTTTAGTTAATTCAGGAAAGAAATCTGGTCCTTTATTGTATAGCTTAATTAATGATGAATAATAAGGTTTTATAATATGGCCAATACGATCATCTTTCATTGCTGCATGCAATAGGTCAACTGTTTGATTCATAGATTTGGCCCTATTCTTTTTTGTAGAAGTATAAACAGGTAGCCAATCTCTCCAAACGTTTTCATTCTTTTTAAACCTATTTTCAAAAGTTTGACCATGAAGTTTAGCTATACTGGGAATAATATATTGAAAGTGAGACGGAGAGAAGGTCAATTGTCCACGTATTTGATTAACAAATTCCATAAAGACCCAGGTTTCATTTTTGACTGTTTCTACAAGATAAATGCGAGGCAAAAACTCTTTTAAAATGGGGTAAGATTTTTTGTAAATATTAATCTCTACTTCATTTTTGTAGGCTGTCGAATTGTAGACCTTAAAGATAATTGGATAATAACCATTTTTTCTTTGAAGCAGTAATTTATATATACTACTTCGTTTTGTTGATTTTAAACACTTAATTTCTGAAGGGATAACTGTAATTTTCTCACCCATCGAATAAGAAAGTTTTTCTGCTATTTTTAAATCTTTAATCTGATAATAGAGGGCCTTAAGATCATACATAGTAATCATTCCTTTCGCTTACGTTTCCACGTATTAACTAAATGAGACCATGCGCTTCTGAAAAATGGCATTGGATCATTCCATGCAAATAGAGCAAACTCTTTTTGACCTTGCAGCCCCAGATAAAAATCTTTGAATGTCATTTCGGAAGTTTTTTTCTTTTGAAGGAAAGTAAGGTAATACCTTATAAGGTAAATCCATTTAATACCGTCTATTTGATTCAATCTAGGCTCTGGGTTTTGGTTAGTGAGGTATAAATAATAGGTGTAGGCAAAGTCAATACCTGAGGGGCCTGTGAGACTATGGGTAAGCCAAAAGCGAGGGTTTATTTCAATGAATTTATAAATTCCATCTCTTGGATCCTTTTTGAATTCAGCCATGCCTATGCCTTTGAGCTTTATTTCTTCAAAAAATGGGAGACATATATCGATAAGTTCAGGAACTCTTTTGCTGACGATATGAGCACCTGTTCCAAATTCGGCAGGAAACTGATGGTTTTTTTGTAAGGAGAATAATGCAAGTAGTTCCATATTTTCATTATAGAGAGTAGCTACTTTATAAAAGCATTGATTGTCTCCAGGAATCAGTTCTTGAATAACTAATTGTCCGCATTCTCTATAAAAACAATAATCATTCCTTAACTGCTCAGGAGTATCAAATACAATTGCTTTTTTGTTGATTTTCTTTCTGAACTCGTGGCCGAGAACAGGTTTTAAAATACATGGGAATTCAACATTTAAGATAGCCTCTTCAAGTTCCTCTTTACTATCTATTACATATGTTTTTGGACATGGAATATTATGCTTGACGGCGAGCTCGTAAGTTTTGTTTTTATCAAGCACTTGCTCAACTAAATTATCATCAGGTAATAAAAACAAGAAGTAATTTAGCAATTCGTCTCGGTTTTTGGAAATGAATTGTACGTAGTCATCTGCTCCTGTATACAAGACAGGTTTTGAACCAATTTTTTTAGAGAGGTTAATTAAGAAGTTTAATAGTTTCTTTTCCTCAGTTACAGGACTAGGGCATATACTGCAAGTAGCTAGGCGTGATTTTCCTATTTTATATGGTTTTTCTGTGTCAAAAGCGTAAACATTAATACCTTTTGCTGTTAAGCTTCTAATAATGCCAATCCCGTTAGCGCTCAAATCAAGAATAACTGCAGAGTGTTCATGGTTCATACTTTAATTCATCTCCCAAAAATCAGTGTACAAATGTTTTATTTTTCCTACCATGCTGTCTACAGTTAAGTGGTTTTTAGCATGGTTTTTCGCAGTTGTGCTCATTTTATTTCGCACTTCTTTATTTGTAATGAGAAATTTTAATGCATGTGCTAGCTGTTCAGGGTCCCCAGGTTCGACAATAATACCTGTTTTATTATGCTTTATCAGCTCAGGAATTCCTCCGCAATTTGTGGAAATTACAGCAGTACCACTATGCATAGCTTCAATTATTGAAATGGGTAAGCTATCATTGATTGTTGGAAGTACAAAAATGTCAGTTTTATTTAAGAGTGAAGGTACATCGTCTCTAGAACCTAAAAAGTTTACCATTGATAAACCCAGAGCCTTTTTCTGTTTTTCTAATTTCTCTCTCATTTGTCCATCACCGACGATTAATACCTCTACATTGGAAGTATATTTTTTTAGACGTGCCAGTGCGTCAAACAGATAATTATGTCCTTTTCGAGGACCAAGCCTAGCTACGCATGTAATAACTAGCTTTTGTGAATCCTTTTCTTTTCCTTCCCTTTGGTTCACTGGATAATCAATTCCCGTAATAACTGTAGTGATGTTTCTATTTTTTGCTCCTAGCTTTATTAATGGTTCACGAAACGAATCGCTTAAAACAATAATATGACTTGCATATTCTATTGCTTTACTTTCAAGCTCCGTAAAATATGCTTCTTCTACAGACGACTTTTTAATGATGTTAAATTTGAGTCTATTAGATGTGAACATTCCATGGGGCGTGTAAAATAAGGGTTTATTATAGAATTCATTAAATCTTCCCAAGATATTTGCTGTAAATAAATCTTGTGCATGAAGAATATCATATTTTTCTAAATTTATTGTTTCGAGCATTTTTTCATATACATATATAAGTCTTTGATGATTTAAAATTCTGTCATTGTAACTTCCATAACGTTTGGTAAAAAAATGTTTTAAATTTGGGGTAGCAACTTCTCGGAATTGCTTTACTTTTGACATTGAAAATTGATTAGGAGAAATAATGTCTACTTTATGTCCTTGACTTTTTAAACCTTTACTTAAAGTAGAGATATAATTCGACAGTCCACCCACGTGAGGGAAGCTCCAAAAGGTAGCAATTAAAATAGAAAATTTCTTTTTCGAATTTTTTCTTGAAGAGCTTCTTCTTTTCGAATTTTCTTTTGAAATGGTTTTTCTAGAAGAGCGCGACTTAAGTCCATAATATTGGTCTAACGTGTCGATTAGATAGGGGTAGGGAAAGGCAATTTCATGGTTCATTTCCAAACCCTCCTTATAATTTCAAAAGCTTCAGCATAAGGTACGCCAATGCTCATGCCTCTTAGCCTTCCTAAGTACTTAACACCTTCATAAGAACGAGGATGAGGGAACGATCTCATTTCGAGATCATAATGTTTAAGGGCATTAAGTTTACTTTCCATGGTGGCCGTAACATCTACAAAAAAATTTGGTTTAAATGTCTTTTCACAAGAGAAAGCACCCCATTCACTCGACGAAACGGTTTCAAATGTAATTAATTCTATGGGGGAAGTATATGGGAGTGGTCTAGTTGCAGTTAATACCGCCTGAAAAGTGATCTGATGATCTCTATTTAGATCTCCATAGTGATGTGTAAAAATCTTGACCGGTTTGTATTTTTTGATAAGCTGCTCGATTTCTTTCGTTAATTCGTGAAGAGGAATCATTTCTAGTTCCAAATTGACATGCTCAAGAAATACTACTTCTTCAATACCAATTTCTTTATTAGCAAGTCGACCAAATTTCTGAATATGATGAGCTTCTTCCTTTCTGCCCAAAGCAGTAATTACCGAAATTACTTTATACCCTTCATCTACAAATTTTTTTAAGGTTCCTGCGGTTCCTAATAGTTCATCATCAGGATGAGCCCCGATTACTAATATACAATTGCTCATATCTGTGCCTCCTGTAGCTTTTTCTTCTATACTTGTACTATAAACAATATATGAGCTTATCCAGATATTAGAAACCGTCATTGGCGGAGAATTAAAAATTAGAGCTATACTAATTAATATAGAAGGCATATTTGTTGCTTCTTTCATTATGTAATTTTAGTAGTAAGAAAAAGTAGAGCCATAAAAGAAATAAGACCTATTGCTAAATGCCAATAGGTCTTATTTCTTTTTTAGGTAAAATTAATACTTAGAGTTTAATTTCCATAAATTTATAACTCTCATTTCTTTACAAGTATCCTTACAAGAATCATGTTTTTTATGTTTCTCACACTTTTTACAAGGATTTTTATGATCTTTCTCTTCCAAAGTCCAATCTTCTTTATACTTCATATCAATATTCACCTCTTTCATTACTATAGTATGTAACCGTTGGTAACAGGAGAGGGTGCTTGTCTTGGATTTGAACAAAAATTTTTCGCGAACTTATATGTAGATGGATAAGTATACAAGCAATTTATTTATAAACGAATAGAATAACAAATGGGGAAGGAGGAACAGAATGGGAAAATCATATTTTCATTATCGTAGTGATCATGATAGGTGGGATAGGCTTCCGAAAGAAACTCTCTTTAAATGGCACAATAAGAAAAAGTATCAGCTGCTGAGTAATAATAATGTCCAGCTTGTTCCGTCTAACAGCGTTAAAAAATTAGACTTGTTGAATGATAAAGCATTTGGGCACTCTTCTCAGAAATTAATAGGAGAAAAAGAAAATGAACTTATGAATTTTAAAAGGTATAAGGTAGTTGGACAAGGCAAAGATGGTGTTATTTATCAATTGACTGATAATCGATGTGTAAAAGTATTTTTTAAGGAAGAGGTATATAAAAAAGAGTTAGAAGCAATAAAAGTGGGGCAGTCGTCTTTTATTATTCCTCATCTCTACGATTATGGACCAAATTACATAGTCATGGAATATATAAAAGGAATTTCCTTGGCAAAACATCTGAAAAAAAATCAATATATAGAAAAGGCTTTGGTTATACAATTGATAAGCCTCTTTAATGAATTAAAGAAATTAAGTTTTCGTAGACAAGATACGGAATTACGGCATGTTCTAATAACTGAACAGGGAAATTTAAAAATAATTGATCTTAAAAGAGCTTTTAGTTCTAAGCGACCTACTCCTATTAAATTACTAAAAGATTTGAAGGGATTAAACTTATCAAAAGAATTTTTATCTCATCTTAAAGATATTCAACCTTCTCTTTATCAAAAATGGAGAAATTTTGATAAAGAGTGAACTCCTTAAGAAATATTTGAAATCATTAATTGTAGCAACAATAATTGTGTTTCTATAAGATTATTGTTGCTACAGGTTATAAAATAAAATCATGGTTATGCCACCTCTTATAGAACATAAGTATCCACGTTATGTTCTTATATTAGGTATCGGTTATTGTATAAGTTGACTGATCACCGACAGGGAGGGTAGCAATGACAATATTAGTGGCACCATCAATGACAGAGACTACACTATTTTCTTCATTCGTTACGTGAATTTGATTATTGGCTGCGTTAACATCAACCATAGAAGGTTGTTCTATGACAGGTACTATTCCAATTACAGCATTTGTACCTGCATCAATGACGGAAACGGTATCACTATTTTTATTAGCTACATAAATACGATTGTTAGATAGGTTAGCCCCTAGGTCAGTAGGCTGATCACCGACTTGCACTGTAGCCATTACAGCATTCGTCAATCCATCAATGACAGAGACTGTATTTTTAAATTTATTAGCTACATAAATACGGTTAATATAGGGATGGACATCTAAATTAATTGGGTGGGTTTCTACAGGTATTGTGGCAACAACAATATTGGTTGCACCATTAATGACGGAAACAGTATCATCCCCAGCATTTGTGATATAAACTCTATCCGTGTAGGGATTAACCCCTACACCTGAAGGTTGACTCCCAACTGGAATAATTCCAATAACTGTATTTGTACCTGCATCAATGACGGAAACTGTATTATCACCTTTATTAGTCACATAAATACGATTAGTAGATGGATTGCCATTTACGTTTGCTGGCTGACGTCCTACATTTATAGTGGCAATTAAATCATCAGTTAATCCATCCATCACAGAAACCGTATTGTTATCCTCATTTATTGTATAAATTTGATTAGTAGATGATTTTCCTTTTGGAGATAAAAAATCACCTGCAACATGCACAACCTTTGCTTTTTTTCCCATTTAACTCAACTCTTTTCATAAATACTGTTAAGAAAATTGTTGAAAACATAAGGCACTTACCTTATGTACAAATATATGATGTTAAATTTATTTTATTATCTTAAATTTTTAGGCGACAGAGATGGCTAGTACAGTTAACCTAAGATAGAAATGCTACTGTTTTTATTTAAATGAAAATATTGGTGAGTAAAAAATCGCTTCAACAACATGTGAAAACAAGGGGGAATTGTTTCCTTTTAGGCCATTCCTGCATATGTTGTTATGAATAACGACCTTATATAGAAGGAGCGATTAATATGAGTGATTCACCTAAAAAACCGGAGATTGTTCCAAATAAGTTAATGGACTTATTAGTAAACGATGTTTTTTCTAAACATGGCATAGATAAAGAAAAAATTAAAGGAAACCTATCTGAAGAGAAAAAACAAATGCTTAAAGAAATGGTTGAAGATTTGTCAAAACGAGTGGATGAGTTTGTAAAACAAACAAATGCTACCAACAAAAAAAAATAAATTATATTATTTATAAACGCCGTTAAATAGGCGTTTTTGTTGTTTTTTAAAATGGTTGCACTCAATGGTCAATTGGCCCAATCCTATTGATTGGTATGTTCATATATTAATACATACCATGAAAAAGGAGTGTTAGTTATGTCATCTAAAAAGTATTATTCTTACGATGTAAAGAAAAAATGCAAAAGCAAACATAAAAAAGATGATCCTAAGAAGCATTGTAAAGATGGCTGTAAAGTAGATCACTATGAAAGTGAATCTACGGAATATGATTACTATAATAGTCGTGAGAGTTTCGAAAGTAGGGAGAGTTTTGAAAGTTTTAATGCAGAAGTAGTTCAAGAGGCAGATCAACTTTCTTTAATTGACCAAGAATCAGATGAATTAATTTGGATCAAAGATTCTTGTGATGTTAATGTCACTACAACAGATACTCAAGCAGCTATCGGTATTCAAGTGGCTATCCAAGTAGCCATCGCTATTGTAATCCGTATTGCCATCGGCGATACTGTTCAAAAAGATGGTGTGCTTCAAGACTTATTACAGCTATCTGAAATAGAGCAAACAAATAAACAAAAAATTTATATTGAGAATTCTAAAGACGTAGAAATTACAACGACTGATACAGACGTGGCTCTTAACGTTCAAGTATTGTTACAAGTATTAGTAGCTATTATTGTACTTGTCGATGTTCTTTAATTAAAAATTAAACGAGGTGAGAAAAATGGGTGAAAGAAAATGGAGAGCACTAGACCATTGTGAAAATAAACGGTTCAGTGGTAGAGACGTATGGCAAGAAGCTGATCAAATAGCTGCTACTGAACAAAAATCTTTTGAGAAAATTATTGTTAAAGATTCAGAAGGTGTTAGAGTACAAACGACAGATACTCAAATTGCAGCGACTATTCAAGTAGCTTTACAGATAGCTATTGCAGTAGTAGTTCGTATTACAATCGGTGATAATGTGCAAGGAAACAGCGTCGTTGAAGAACTAAAACAATTCGCTAGCATTAAACAAAAAAATTCTCAAAAAACAATTATTGAAAACTCTACAAATGTAAATGTTACAGCTACTGACACAGATATCGCTGTAAATCTTCAAGTACTATTACAAGTATTAATCGCTATCTTAGTTACATTAGACATCCTTTAATATGTAACTAACCTTCTGAGCGTAAAAACAAGGAAGGGAAATTATTGTAATCCTATATAGGAAAACAGAATAAACAGGGAATTTTATTCTGTGAATGCATTTAGCTAAATTTATTCGTGCGTGTTTTAGTAAATAAAAGAAAGTAAAAAAGCCTTCGCGTTTATAAAAGCGAAGACTTTTTTATTAAATAAAATTGAATAATATTCTTAATCCGAATAAGCAACTCCATTAAAACTTTCTGGTCCAACTCTCACAGTTCCTAGGATGTTACAAGTGATGAAAGCTGTGTAAATTAAAAGATTAGAAGCTGGCTTTGGTACATTAAAATCTGAAGCAGTAAACGTAAAAAGCTGTGGTCCTAAAAGGTTAATATTCAACGCCTCCGATGAAGAGTAGACAACTGGGTCGTTAAAGGCAGTACCTCTTACAATAGTAATTGTAACAGTAGTTGCGACAGGGAGGAGTGGTAATTGGCAAGCTACAGTACCACTTAATTGAGTACGAATAGCACCTGTAGCACTTGTAACGTTGAGGCCAATTTGACCGAATAGACCTGGATTAGAGAGAAGTGTAATAGGGATAGAAATAGAGTTAGCTATACTAGCATTTTGAGATGTTCTAGAATCTAATAATATCGTCATGGTATTTTTAACCTCCTTTCTATGTACTATTACTATATGAAATGGTGACCTGTAGTGATTGGACAAACTAATTACCTTATAGTGTTATTTAAACTGTTATTAATTAGATTAACATCTGATTAAGGATTCTTTTAATGAAAAAGTGTTCGAATTTAAACCATACATACTGAGAGATACACATAGAATGATCATATGTAAAGCAATAAATTAGGTGTCAGGAAAACAGCTTAATGAGGCCTCATGATGGCTAGAATTCTTAAAGGCGGAGGAGTATATATGAAGGATATTCATTTGTTTTTAATTGGATATGTAAACTCAAGTTCGATAAAAAAAGCTATAGATTCGGTGCATCTTATTAATAATCGTATAGATGAAATTATTATCTTAGACATACCGGAGTCTTTAAACCAATTAGGATTGACTTTTGAAGGTGCAAAGACAAAATGTATAAACTTACTTGATAATGATTTAGGGTTAACATTAAATCATCACATTCAATCACTGTCTTGTGAATATGTCATGTTCTTGTATAGTTATGATTATTTAGATAATAGTATTACGAAGCATCAATTAGCATTAGATGATGAGAAAGTTGTAATGACTTACGATATCACAATTAATAATAAAGTTATACAGCGACCGTTTTTGTCAAAGGCTTCTTTTCTCCAACAACATCCCTTCTCTTTGAGATGCCACATTCCATTTAAAGAATCTGTTCTTCCATCTTGGCTTTCAACAGTAGATGAACTATCTATCGCTTCTTCACCGAATAAATTGGTTAATCAAACATTCATAGATAAAACCAGTAGTAATCTTCAAAAGTTAAATTTTATAGAGAAGTATCAGCAAAAGTTAGAGAAACAGAACTTAGCTCCTTCAATTGCTGTTATTATAGCTAATTATAATATGGCTAATTATGTAGGGATAGCTATTAACTCGTGTATTCTGCAAAGTAGTCTTCCAGAACAAATAATAGTAGTTGATGATGGATCAAACGATCATTCCCTAGAGATTATAAAAAGTTTTAAAAACACACCAGGTTTTAGGTTTCTTAGTAAAGATAACGGTGGGAAAGCAAGGGCTCTTAATGCGGCTCTATCATATGTTGAAACAGAATTTGTCATGGAGTTAGATGCCGATGACTGGCTAGACCCAGATGCATTTTACACTATAAGAAGATGTTTAGAAAATTTAAAGGAAGATGTAGCTGTTCTCTACGGTAATTTAAGAGCATGGAAGCAGAATGGAGAAGAAAATATAAGGTATAAAGGGTTAAGGAAAGGACGAGCGATTCTCAATAGAAACGACCTTCTTTCCTATGTATTTCCCTTAGGACCTCGCATCTATCGTACGTCGACTTTAAAACAAAATAACGGGTTTCCTTTAATTGATTTTGAAGGAGGACGAATGTATGAGGATGTAAGTGTATTAAATGATCTAATAAAAACACATCGATTGTTATATAAGGATATGACAGTTTATAACGTAAGGGAACATCCGTTAAGTATCACGAAAAAAAATCACTCCAGTTGGAGTGATTTCTTAAAATACCTTGACTAGTTTACGCAACCGGTGAAATTTTAATTGAAGTAATTGATGGAAGAGCAATAGTTAAAGGAAGAGTAGTTCCGCCATATCCATATCCCACAGTTTGAAGGATTGTAATAAGGCCATTTGTTACAGCAGTGATAATTCCTTCAACAAAGCCATCTGCTAGTGCGATTTCGACTGGTGTACCAATACGCTTTGTTAATTCAGCTACTAAAGTACTTTCAAACATAGTATGACTCCTTCCTTAAAGTGATGATACTGTTTCAACTTTAGAAAGTGGGATATAGTTTAACGATCCGTCACTTTCAGCAACTGCCACGTAGTCTGATAAAACAGCAAGTAAAACACCTGTAATGGTTTCATTTGGTGTAGATAGTTGAACTGTTTGATTAACACGATTTTTTAAGTCGTTTCTAATCGGGGCTGAACCAGATGAAATTGGTAGTCCTGCTAATATGGAGAGAAGATTTCTTAAAAGATCACTAGCAGAAGTAGTAGTAGTACTTACAAGACCCGTAGTAGTGTTTAAGATATCAGTTGTAGTCGTATTAACGGTATTTAAAAGGCCAGTTGTAGTTGTATTAACAGTATTTAAAAGATCTGTTACGACAGTAGTAGGATTAATAGTATTTAAGGCGTTAGTTACAGTAGTAGCAGGGTTGACAGCATTTAAAAGGTCTGTAGCAGAAGTAGTAGTTGTGTTGACTGTTTGAGGTAATGAAAGCAGGTTTTTTAACAACGCTGCTCTTGCTTCACTTGATAGTGCCAATAGAATTCATCCTTTCTTAAAGCAAAGTTTTTGCATTATTATCTATGTTTTATAATATGCTTATCCGATTTTAAGGTGCTCGGCGGTTTACCTAATTTACTTAAAAATCCGCCTTTCTTATACAGTAGCAAGAACTAAATAGTAATTAAGAGTGTTCTTTATATTTTAACGCTAGCTGTTCCATTACGTGTTTATGACGATTAATTACAATTTTGTTTTCTTCTTTTATAAAAGAAGCATATTTTTTGCTCCCCATATTTTCATGTATCCTTGATAACAAAAGGGGCTGAGGGATGTATTGTAAATCGAATATTTGAATGATTCGTAACCATAAGTCATAGTCATGAGTATAAAGAAGTGTCTCGTCAAAAAGACCCACATGGTCAAACACACTTTTGTGAATCATAATTGAGCAGCCGTTAATAATATTTCCTTTGCTTATTCTAGTGATAAGATCTAATTTATTTAACGTCTGAATACCTAAAGGCGGACTAATAATTCGTCCTCTATAATTGATGGCGTAGTAATTTGTGTGACTAAAAAAGGCATTATGAGTTTTCATCGATTCTAGTTGTATGGCGATTTTATGATGATCATAAATATCATCAGAACTAAGCCAACATATATAATCACCTGTTGCTTGCTGAATTCCTACATTTAAAGCACTCGCTGTGCCACCATTTTCTTTTGTAATATAGATGATTTTATCTAAATAGGGAAGGATTTTATCCGTATGCTTAGTAGATCCATCATTTACTACTATAATTTCAATATTGGTGTAGGTCTGTTTAGTTAAACTATCTAGTGCATGATCGATATAAGAGCAATTAAAGAATGGCACAACAATAGATACTTTTGACATATTCACTTCTCCTTTCAAGAATTAAAAATCTGTGATTATGTTTTTAGGGAAAATAACAATTTTTAAATTTACATCGCATTTATTAACATATGTAACACGGTTTACATATGAAATAGAAGTTTATTAATTCTACACGTAAAGGTGGAGAGGGAAAATGAATGTATTATTCGTGTTTTATGTTCCAAGTGGAGGAGTAGAAACGTTAAATCGTCAAAGGTGTAAAGCCCTTAAAAAGTACAACATTAATGCTCATTGCCTTTATTATGAAAATAGAAAGAAAAGCATAAATGACCATGGGACCCAAACGTTTGTAACGAATGAAGACCATGAAATTAAAAAAATACTTGATGAAGGAGATTATAGTCTCATTGTCATTGTCTCAGATTTTCAAGCTCTTCCTCGGTTCAGATCGCTTGGATATCAAGGGAAAATGATTATTGAAATACAAGGGTACGGCCCAAAAAGTACAGCAAAATCTGCTCTTACAGATGCTATACCTCTTGTCACTAACTATGCTTCAGGATTTCTTAATCCCAAGACTCCTCATATCGTGCAATTACTAGATGAACTCTACCCCTCATTTCCAAAGTTTAGTTTCAACAATTGTTTTGATACTAATCAGTTCTCCTATAAAGCTGTACCTACTAGTCATCAGCCTAACGTCGCATGGATTGGGCGAATCGAAGATAACAAAAATTGGAGAGAGTTCTTAAAAATCGGTAGCGAATTAATCCATAATCACAATTCAAACATACGATTACATATGTTTGAAGACCCTACTCTAAGCGAAGCTAAGGAAAGAGGTCAATTTGAAAAATTAATTAAACAGTTAGATTTAGAAAAACATCTTTTTCTTCATGCAAACGTTCCGAATGATCAAATGGCCGTTTATTTTTCCATGATAGGGGAATCAGGCGGGTTTTTATGCTCTACTTCAAAGGTAGAAGGAGCCCCATATTCTCTTCTTGAAGCGATGAGTTGTAAATGTCCGGTTTTAACCACTGACTCCGATGGCGTAAGAAGCTCAATTATTCATAATAAAACGGGGAAATACTATACATTAGGTGACGTTACCGAAGCTGTTAAAGAGGCAAAGGAGTTAATGACGGATTCTCAGTTAAGAGAAAAGATACGTAAAGATGCTTTTGAGCACGTAAAAGTAAATTTCAACCCAGATTTATACTGTGTGAATTTTATTTCAATGATTCAATCACTGGGACTAAACCTCAGTAAGTAAATAAAATACCAGATATTTTCTAGTATCTGGTATTTTATTTTTCTTGATTTTCTGTGTTAAGTTTTTCTGCTTGTTCGTAAAGCGACAAAAAATTAGTAACCATTTTGTTAAGGTCCCATTTATCTTGAGCCCACTCTTTTGTACAAGAAGCTAGCTGGTTTCGAAGTAAATCATTTGCAAGCAAATACTTTAATTGCTCATACAGTTCATAAATATTTCCTACAGAAGAGACTAGCCCGCTCCTTCCCACTTCAATCATTTCAGGTAATCCAGCTGTATTGCTAATAAGAACAGGAAGGCCTGCAAGCTGGGCTTCCATAACAGAATAAGGCTGAGTATCGTGAATACTAGGGTGAACAAAGATATCGGCTTCTCTAAGGAAATGAAGAACATTATTCGAGGCACCTAAAAATCTAACTTTATCTTTTAGATCTAAGTTTGTGCATTGTTTTTCTAATTCCCCTTTAATTTCGCCTTCCCCCAGTATCCAGCATTCCCAATCCTGTCTACCTTCTTTTAAGAGAGCAAGGGCATCTAGGAGGTGATGAATGCCTTTTAAATAGACAAGCCTTCCCATATAAAGGATAATTTTTTTACTCTGCTTGGGTCCGATAAGTGGCTTCTCCATGGCATCCCCAAGGAACTGTTGATTACTAATTCCATATGGAAAGGTAACAATTTTGTCTGAAGGAATAGAAAAATTATCTGCAATATTACGAGACATCCATTCGGTTGGACTATGAATGAAATCACTGGCTTGATATCCTAACTTCTCAATCACCTGGTGATATTGATATTCAAATGTAGCTTCTATTTGTTCGTCTGTTTTATGAGGGTGCATGGTTTTGAGTGTGAAAAAGATATCACGTGATAAATTTCCAAGAGCACTAGTAACAAGTGGAATATGAGAAGGTTTAACTCGATTTATAGCGTTTGCTGCTGTGACATCTAGCGCATGTATAAGGTCATATTGCTGAAGGTTGTAATATGCTGCGGAAAGCTCTAAGCTATAACGAAATAATTCAGTGTTGTATATCCAACTCTTCATTGGAAGTGAAGGAAGCTCAGTAAGCAATTTTTCTTCAATATAGGGAGAAAGAACAGCAATATCTATTTCTGGTTTTTGTCCAATGATTCGATATTTATTTAAATCAGGGGTCTGGCTAAGGATATGAACTGTATGACCTGACTCTTTCAGTGACTGTTGGAGTGATGATACAAATGTCCAAACGCCTCCGGTATAGGGGAGTGGGTAATAGGAAACTAATAAAATCTTCATTTTATAATCATCCTTTAATTATTTTCTCTCTATTCAATAGTAAGAGGAGAAGAATAAGAATTTTCAACGCCTAAAGCACCTCATTGAGTATGAGAAAGAATTATACTTACAACCCCAGGATCAGGTATCTTATAATTGGTAGGTAAATTAGTTTTTACTTCATTTAAAAACTCAATTAGATTTTCATCAAATAACGAATCCTTATTATTCTTCATGTATGTCCCTTCTTTTCTCAAAATTGATATATGCTTAAATTTTTATTATTTTGCAAATTCCTATCTATATAATATGTCCAAAATTTTTAATTGGCACGGACGAGTGCACGCTGATAGTAGATAAATATAATAACAATTTTTGCAAATTCTTTTTTACAAAGTTTGTTTATTAAAGTTTCCATACAGATTTGTATGTAATAAACTTTACACATTTCCATGTAAAGTTTTTAGAGTGAAAGATAAACTTGTGTCCTAATAATACGTTTCATTTATTAAATGAAAGTAACGAGTGGAAATACTTGTAATAAAGACTAAATAGGAGGGTGTAAGGGATAATCATAGAAGGATAAACTCACCTAATCTTGTGAAGGATTTGATTGTGATTTACTTATATATTTTTGCAGCAGAGGGCGGTAATGAAACTCGATAGTTTTCATTTCTTCTCTCATCTCATTTTGGTATCTACTGGTGCCTGATTTTTCATGAGAACGAAATTTTGTGAGTGCTTCATCATAATAATGGATTTCATAGCCATTGACAAGCATACGAAACCACATCTCATAATCATGAGTATAACGAAAATCCGGAGAGAAAATCCCAATTTCATCAAAGATCTTCTTTTTTATAAGAATGGTACATCCATTTATAGCATTATACGTTAAGTAGGCATTATACACTTCTTCTAAATTAGAAAAACGTTTACAGCACCAAGGTATTAAAACTTGGTTATCTTTATTAATATAGTCAAAGTTAGTGAAGCTGGCATCTATGTTCCTTTGCTTCATAAAGTTTAGTTGTTTAGAAATCTTTTCAGGAACAAAATAATCATCCGAGCTTAGCCAGGCTATATACTCTCCTGTAGCAGTGAATAAACCAGTATTTATTGCAGTAGCCGTCCCGCCATTTTCTTTTCTTATATAAACAATTTTATCTTTAAAGGACTCTATCTTCGCAGTGTGGGATGTAGAACCATCGTCTACCACAATTACTTCAACATTTTCATAAGTTTGGTTTAAGGCACTTTTGATTGCTTGATCGACAAAGGCACAGTTGTAAAAAGGAATAATTATTGATACTTTTGGACCCATTGTTTCCCCTCCGAAAAAAATTTTTATAGCATAAGTGAAACGTAGTCTAAATTATGACTTTTGTAGGTGGATAAAAGGTGGAGATGATAGTTCTAAGTTCATTAATGAAATCACACTCTTGATTAGAATATGCATAAACCTTCTTAAGTGACATGCTTTCGCAGAAACTTCATTCATATAAAAAACCTGATTTTATAAGAGAATTGCTATTTCTACGCACCTAAACTCTGATTTTCCATAAAGGTGAATAGGTAATTATAATGACAGAAAGAATCTCTAACGATAAAAGTCAATAATGTCCCGGATAGAAGATTCTAATGTCGTAGTTGGTTGCCAACCCAAGTCAGTTAGTGCTGTAGGGTTTGAAGTAACAAAATTATTTAAAGGACTTTTATCATCCACTTTCACTTGAAATTTAATAGGAGTTATCTTTTTGAAAATATTTATAATATCTTGTAAAGAATTACTTTTTCCAGAAGAGACATTGTATGAACGTCCATTTTCTCCTTTTCTGAGCAGAAAATCATAAGCTCTAACAGCATCTCGTACGTCTAAGAAGTCAAAACGATTATTTAAGTTACTCACCCTCAGATACTTTTCCCCCTCTTCTTTCTCCATAGCTATAATTTTTTTAGCGAAAATGGAACAAACTCCTTTAGAGAAGCCAGGACCTATAAGATTTGATGGTTTAGCGACAACAACATTCATATTGTATTGATTTGACCAAAATTGCGAAATGAGGGTTTGAATGGTCTTACTCAGACCATAGGGGTGATTAAACATGGCTGGAACCGTTGGATCAAACTGAAGAGCAGAACCTACAATAACAGCTTTACAAGAAGGCATCTCTTTTCTAAGAGCATCAAGTAAGTATGCTGTAGCCATTGCATTTACTTCTAGAGATTGAATGGGATTATCCCAGGATAATCCCACAGCGTTTTGACCTGCCAAATGAAGGAGGTAGTCCGGCTTGGTTATTGAAATTAACTCCTTTACCGACTCATTATTAGATAGATTGCATGTTCTGCGTTTAATTTGCTTATTAGAAAATGAATTCATGTTTGTGATAGCTATGACGTCAAACTCTAATCTTGAAAAATAATCACATGCGTGAAGTCCAGTAAATCCACTAGCACCGGTAATTAGTAACGTAGGTTTCTTATCCAATCACGACACCCCACTCTGAATAATAATCTAATAAATAAAACTTATTATAGATGTATGCTTAAAAAGCTAAATATTTCATCTAATGCTCAACAAGACACGATCCTAAAACATAGAGTGAAAATACAGGCAGAGGTCTATAGCATTAACAAATTCCATGAATACCTATATAGAGAGACTTTTAGAACGTGAATGCTACGGGAAGAGGAGAGAACATAATGAAAATACTGCTTGCTACATTCTGGGAAGTTCCCCATGTAGGTGGAGTTTGGAATTATATGCAGCAATTAAAGCAAGAGCTTGAAGGGTTGGGTCATGAAGTAGATTTACTTGGACATGGACTTGGAAATAAATCAGTTCATATTGTTAATAAAAATATAGAGGTAATTAAAGATGAACTATTATTAGTAGAAGAATTGGAACAACATGAGAAAAATACTCCTATTCTATATAAAGATCCAGTAGTGAAATTTTATGAAAAAGAACGTATTGGTTATACAAGAGGTGTTTCTCGTTTAAATATCAACCAATATGATTTAATTCACACACAAGATGTTGTAGCAACTGCGTGTATTCGTTCCTTAAAGAGTGTAAAAACGCCGGTGGTAGCAACTATACATGGTTGTGTTGCTCACGAGTTAAATCGCTACATCAAAGACATTCTGAAGGCTCCTACAGCTGATATAGCTACTAAATATTTTAATGAACTTGAACATACAGGTGCTATGGCTGCTGATTGTACTATAGTTGCAAATCATTGGTTAAAGGAAATTTTAATTCAGGAATTTAGGGTTAATGAGCATCAACTTAAAGTGTTTCATTACGGATATGATATAGATTCTTTTTTAAAGCGAATGCAAACACCATCTAATGTTCATCCACCAGTTGGTCAACAAGTAATTATTTATACAGGGAGATTAGCTGAAATTAAAGGTATTCATCATCTATTAGAGGCTCTCAGTGAACTCAAAAAAATTAAGAAAGGCTGGGTCTGCTGGATCGTTGGAGATGGAGATCAAAAAGCTGAGTTGAAGGCTCAGAGTAGAGCGCTCGGTTTAGGTAAGAGGGTTTTATTTTTAGGTAATAGAAACGATGTGCCTTCTTTACTCTCTCTTGCTAACATTTTTGTTTTGCCAAGTCTTATAGAGAATCAACCTTTATCAGTTATTGAAGCTCAGATTGCTAAAAAACCAGTAATAGTAAGTGACGCAGGGGGATTACCCGAAATGGTTCAGCATGGATCTACAGGTTTAATTTTCCCGGCAGGTGATGCCACATCGTTATGTGAAAACCTTTATAATTTGCTAATAGATCCAGCATATAGAGGCATGTTAGGAGCCAATGCACAAGAATGGGCTTTAAAACATTGGGATCAGAAAGATGCAGTTCAAAAAGTTCTAGATGTTTATAAAGAGGTGCTTTCACATAAGAGTGAAATGTAAATATATCGAAAAGGAAGCTAAATGTCTTTTTTCGGAAATGATTGGGTAGGTAGCTTATACAGGAGCCCTATAGGTGACATATACTATTAAAACTTTAAAGAGGAGAGAATAGTATATGAAGGCTGTAGTAACTGGTGGGGCGGGATTTATTGGTTCCCATCTTGTAGAAGAGCTCATTAGACAAGGCTTTAATGTCCACATAATTGATAACTTAATTTCTGGAAAGTATGATAATATACACCCTCTTGCTACTTTTCATATAGAAGATATATGTAGTGATAAAGCCAAACAAATCATTCTAGATGAAAAGCCTGACATAGTCTTTCACTTAGCTGCTCAGGCAGATGTTTCACGATCTATCCAATCGCCTCAATATGACGCAGATGTGAACATAAAAGGAACTATAAATTTGCTGGAAGCCTGTAGAGATGCTTCGGTAGGTAAGTTTATATTTGCCTCTACTTCAGCTGTATATGGAAATCTACAAAAGGAATTAATTACTGAACAAGATGCAACTGTGCCAGCTTCTTATTACGGTCTGTCGAAGCTAGCTGCTGAATCGTATATACGTCTATTTCATTATTTGTATAATTTACCATATACAATTCTTCGATACGGAAATGTATATGGGCCACGGCAAACGCCAAAAGGAGAAGGCGGAGTAGTAGCAGTGTTTTTAGAAAGATTGAGCAAAGGGCTTTCCTTTAATATTCATGGTGATGGGGAACAGACACGTGATTTTATATATGTAAAAGATATTGTTCAAGCTAATATTGCAGCAATTAAAAAAGGGAACCAAGAGGTTGTTCACGCCAGTACTACAAAGAAAACTTCAGTGAACGATTTATTAAAAAACCTTGAGTATATTCATGGTTCTAATATTGATGTTGTTTATACGGAAGGGAGACCTGGGGATATCAAACATAGTTGTCTCGACAGTGAGAAAGCACAAAAGCTATTAGAATGGTCTTCAAGAGTATCTGTTTTAGAGGGGTTAAAGGAAACATATACTTTCTCTAGAAAAAAAGCTTAGTATTTAAGCTTTTCTACATTTCTTAACTAGTTGTCTATTTTATTAACTATATGCTCATTAGCCCTAACATTTTAGGATAGTCCTGCATTTAATATTGTATAGCCTTGTACAATAAGACCCTTTAAGGAGCAACCCATATGAAACTAGAAGATTTAAAAGGGGCATATAGCGCCATTTTTAGTTTAGGCGATTTATGTTTGACATCTCTTAAACTGAGAGACAATAACTTAAGAAACTTTGCGGGGATTTTGGATTGGGTATCCTCACCGGATCTGAAAAAGGTAAACATGCTTTTGAAAAATCAGTTTGCTGACTTTTTAAACCCGGATAATTTAAGGATAATCCAGTACGTATCTGATTGGGATTTATTAGTGTGGGATGAAATTTATAATATAGGGTTTAACCACGATTTTAAGACTGATAAAAATACACTTTCTCACTTAGGAGGATACGGGGAGGTTAAAGAGAAGTACGATAGAAGAATTCAACGGTTTTTAGAGAATTTATCTACTGGCCAGCGTATTCTGTTTATTAGAACGGAAGCTAATCGTGAAGAAGCTGCAGAGCTTGAGAGCATTTTATCTACTATGATTGAAAGTGACTTTAGCATTCTGATTATTAATCATACGGATGTGAATGATTTAGTTGAAAAAGAATGGTCGCTAAATAAAGTTTGTGCTATTGAATTACCCAATCAAGATAAATGGAACGCTAATAATCATTATTGGAAAAGGATACTTGATGGTGTTTCCCTTTTATAAGTACGTTAGCTCTCCCTTTAATGTATTTATAAAAGGTTATGTTTTTCAAATGATATCCTTAGGAGATTTGAATGGGAAGAAAATCTCCATCATACTTACTTGGTGTATGTACTCACTTGCCTCTTGAAGCTTATTTAATATTTTCTATACATATAACCTCTATACAATACTAATGGACAAGTTGTATTAATTGAAATAGATGCAGTGCAAAAAACTTTTCCTTGCTAATGTTAAGGTGCTTTTCGAGGTGCCTATATAAAAGTCAATGTTAAAAAAATTAATTTGTTAACCGGATAAGGGGGAAAGGGTATGGATCATAAGCAAATAGAGTTGCAACAAGGATACGATATAACTGGAAAGCAACGTTATCGAATTATAACAGGAGCATTTATTGATAAGATTATAGCAGAACAAGTTGCAAAGGAAATAAAAGAACGCTACGGTCTTACTGTATACGTGATACCTGAGCACGTTGAAAAAGCTGAGTCTAATCTCTAACGTAACTTTATTTTCATTTTACTATAAATTAGAATAAGAATAGACAGCTAAACTATTTTTATAAAAATAGTCTAGCTGTCTATTCTTATTCTTGTAGAAGTATACAATGAATTTTATTATCTGTTTATCATAAGCTAGTATGAGAGAAATCATTTTTAGTGTTTCCCATCTTATCATGTTTTTCTTACATATGGTGAGTACTAGTTATTTTGACATCCACTCTTTCAGCTCCATTAACATCTGCTGGTAACTAGGAGTTGGATAACAAAGATCTGTCCGAGTACTAATAATAGTACGATCTAATATTACATCCTCATTAGGAATAATTTTGACATCATCTTTTTTAAAGATATCTTTAATCAATTCTAGTAATGCAAACTTTGATATTTTCTTCGGTGAGTGCAAATGATAGAGTCCGGAAGTATTATTTTCTAAGAAGAAATTAATTGCTTTAGCTAATTCTAACGTTGTTACTCCATTCCACAGTGCCTTTTTATACCCTTTAATTGAGCCCTTTTGTGTCATAAACCATAGGAATAAACCAATGCCATCCTTCTTTAACTCGGGTCCTATTATAGAAGTGCGGATTGTTAAATGTTTTTCGTCAATAATTTCACCTAGCTGTTTAGACTGAGCATATACAGAGGTACCGTCTGGAACATCGTTTTCTGTATAATCTCCTTTTTTTCCTGAAAACACACAATCTGTACTAATATGAATTAATTTTCCTTGATGCCGTTCAACAAATTTAGCTAACTGATGTGGAAGTAGGCTATTTACTTGAAAAGCATGCATTGGATTATGGCTAGCGTGTTCATTTAAAATTCCAATACAGTTAATAAGGACGTCTGGCTTAATAGATTCTATGGTCTCCTCAACATGTTTAAAGTTAGTTACGTCCAAGTAAATAGCCTTTTTATCCTTAGGGTCTCTTGATGTACAGAAAACATCATGGTTTGTATGCTGTATGAAATATCTAGTGATTACATGACCTGCCATTCCTTTTCCACCAAGAATTAGTACTTTCATTTAAATAAACCCGCCTTTCAGCAACATCTCTCTAATTTCTTCTTTACTAATTACTTGTTTACTTGAATCATATTTTTCTAGATTTACTTGAGCATAATTTAAATAATGTTCTTTTAAACCTTCAATATGAATTGGAGGTAGGATAACATAATACTCGTCGTCGTAAGTAACAGTTGTTGCACTTTCGTATTCAGATAACAGAAGCTCGTGAATTTTCTCTCCAGGTCTTACACCTAATATCTCAACTTCAACCTTTTCTTTTCCAGAAGCTTCTATTAACACATTGGCTAAGTCAATAATCCGACAAGTGGGCATTTTCATGACAAAAATTTCTCCACCTAGACTTTCAAATGTGGCTTTGAAAACTAGCTTTATTGCATCCTCTAATGTCAAGAAGAAACGAGTCATCCCAGGATCAGTAATACCGATTTTTCCTTTTTCTTGAATCTGTTTCTTGAATACATGAATAACGCTTCCGTTAGTTCCTAACACATTTCCGCCACGTATACAAACAAATTTAGTTTTAGTATTTAATGTGTTAGCGTGAATGATTAATCTTTCTCCCATTGCTTTAGATAAACCATAAAAATTAGCTGGATTTGACGCTTTATCAGTGGAGATATAAACGACTCTATCTACATCACAGCTTATTGCAGCGTCTATTACATTTTGAGTACCATGTACGTTGGTTTTTAAGGCTTCAATTGGTTGATCTTCACATACCGGAACATGTTTTAAAGCAGCTAAGTGAAAAATATAATTGACGCCTTGGCATGCTTCAATTAGCGCTTCTCTTTCTTTAATGTCTCCAATAATAAAATTCAATTTAGGATGGTTATCAAATTCTTGTTTCATGGTAAATTGATTTGATTCATTCCTCGAAAAAATACGTATTTCTTTAGGGTTATGTGTTAGTAGTTGCTTAACAAGTTCATATCCCCAAGAACCTGTGCCACCTGTTACTAAAATTGTCTTATTATTAAACACCTTTCATTCCTCCTAGTACAACTTTAATTACCTTGTCTGAAACATTTACATGACCATATCCTTCAGGGTAAGACCAATTTTTTAATTGGTTCACCATTACATGAACACAAGTCAAGATTTGGTCAGCATCTATTCCTGACAGCATGTTACTTCCACATTGAATGGTTTCTGGTCTTTCAGTTGTTTTACGAATAGTTACCGTAGGAACATAAAACAAACAGCATTCTTCTTGAACTGTTCCGCTGTCTGTTAAGACACAAAAAGCATTTTTTTCTAAATTTACGAAATCGAAAAAACCAAAAGGCTCATGAAATTCTACTAACGGATGAACTTCTAGCAGTGAAATATTTTCTATTCGAGATTTAGTACGAGGATGAATACTACATATTATTCTCTTTTGGTAAAACTCAGCTACCATATTGATGCCTTTCATGATTTCCAACAATCGATCTTCATGATCTACATTTTCCGCACGATGGGCTGTAACCAGAAAGTAGTCATTTTCTTTTAAGGACAGTTTCTCAAGAATGCTGCTTTTTTTTATAGCAGGTTCATAATGTTTTAAAACTTCGTTAATTGGATTTCCAGAAATAATAATACGATTTGAGGGGATACCTTCTTTAATTAAATTTTCTTTACTTTGAGGAGTATAGGGTAGATTGAAGCTTGAGATTGCATCGATAATCCGGCGGTTTTTTTCTTCTGGCACTTCTAAATCAAAACAACGGTTTCCAGCCTCCATATGAATGACTGATATACCCATTCTTTCTGCTAGAATTGCGCTTAAACCACTATTAGTATCGCCTAATATTAAAACTTTGTCCGGCTTTTCTTTTAAAAATAGCTGTTCGAGCTCTTTATACATCTTCGATAACTGTTCACCTAATGAGAGCTGCTGATTAGCCAATATATGGTCTGGTTTGCGTATGTTTAACTCTTGAAAAAATACCTCACTTAATGAAGGAGTGAAATTTTGTCCTGTATGCACTAAAACGTGCTGTGAAGCATATTCATCTAACTTTTTAATAATGAGGCTTAAACGTATAATTTCGGGCCTTGTACCCAAAATAGTCATAACTTTCATTCTTTACACACCCTATTCACCTTATTTATAAGCATAATTACCCTCTCCTAATTCGCATTCGGCCCCTTATTTATTAAAATATGCTTTTCCTTTTTTCTTGCTATAGGCTAATCTATTAATCTTCCCAATAAAAAGTGATAAGTCTAAAATAATAAGCCCTCCTCTTTAAATTAATAAGAATGATGGCTGCTTTTTTGTGGTTCAATGTTTAAATCTTTCTCTGTAAGTTCTCTTCTAGTGGCTAAAATCTTATATTTTAGGCCGTCAAGTACGAATATTTAAAGAGTAAATACAGGGGGGTGAAAATCAGAAAAGACCTTGCTTCCTTTTTGAAAAGAAACAAGGTCTTTGGTGCTTAATTTTATTCTTATTACATAAAATTGTATGAAAATAGTTGTGGGAATTACGCCCAAAAATTAGTTATACTTAATCCACTCAGTACATAGTCCCAAACAGCTTCATTATTTGGGTTGTCTAGAGGTACTTGAACTGAACAAATTCCATCAATTGTCCAGTTCATATCTATTACGCCTTTTAATCCATCTAGAGGTTGAAGTAGTAGTATATTAAATGAACCGTTTACTAATTCTGATAATGTGGTCTTTAATTCTATCGCTTCTTCTGGAGTAGCTGCTCCCCATCTAATAAATAAAACAGAGGGGCTATTCTCAATTTTTTCAAAAAATCTCGTGATACGTTGATTAAGCTTTTCTTTATAAGAAGGATACATTACAGTCCAGTCTACATTTGGAATGATAGGGAAATCATGAACAGAAATAATGTTATAATGCATGTCGTGAATAAAATGAGCATTAACTGGTTCTGTTCCACCTTCTTCAGGGAAAATTGCGACTCCGTCATCAAGAAAATGAGCATACCCATCAGTTCGCTGCAGATTTTGGAGGTCCATAAATCCACTAAATCTATTTCTTAACAACCTAGTGACATCAGCAATTGAATTAGATATCATCCAGTCTAAAGGGAATGAAAACCTTCTCCAATTATGCCTTCTTAAATTAAGGGAGGGACCACACCAACTACCTAGCCCTAGCATTAAGTCATAAGATCCTTTAATATCCTGTAAATTCAATATAATCATCCCTTTGTATTTAGCAATTCTATTATAGTAAATGCTAAACCTTGTACATTTGATTGGACAAAGTGACTATATCTTTATAAGAAAGTGTTAGTTAAAAAGACACTGAGGCTAAACGGGAGAGATTTTTACATAACGTCCATTTAGTGACGTAGTAATATTCCATCTAGAACATAGTCCCAAGTCGAAACATTATTTGGATCGAGTGGTACATTGACCATACATACATTATTGATTTCCCAGTCAACTTCGGTAGGAGTCTGTATACCGTCTACGGGATTAAGGATAAGTATTCTAATCTGCGCTTTTGTAAGAGAGGATAAGATTTTTTGTAATTCAGTTGCTTCCTCATATTTAGCTCCCCACCTTATAAACAAAATTGATTTACTGCTCATCATCTTTTTCATAAACCTGTTAACTCTGTAATCAAGGTTTTTTTTGAATTTTGGATACATATCGGTCCAATCTTTATTAGGCACTATAGCAAAATCATGAGCTGAGAAGATATTGTAATAAGTGTCCTGTATAATATAAGATTTAGTTGATTTATATAGATTTTGATGAGGGAATCTAAGCATTTTATCATTAAAATATACATAATCTCCGCTGTCATCTACTAAACTCATATTCTCAATCTGCATAAATCCATTAAACTTATTCTGAAGTAGTCTATTTACATCTGAAAGATACGGAGAATAGCTCCAGTCAAGTGGACTTGAGGTAAAACTTCTCAAATTTAATCGATTCAGTTGTAGTGCAGGATTACAAGCACTACCTAAGCTAATGATTAAATCATATTGCCCTTTAACATCCTGTAAATTCACATTAATTCTCCTATTATTTAAATTTTTATATACACATATTTGATTGGTAGATTTACTTAGAAGACATACATGTACATGGTTATTCAGTAAGTTGCTCTTATAATATAAAAAGCACTGATAATCGGGGTTTCAGCGCTTTTTATACCCTTTATAGACCTGTGTTAAATAAAATTGTTAACACCCGCAATAGATGAATTCTTTAAAGTTTAATGCTAGCGAACTGCTCGATTTGCATTAATTCTTCCATAAGTCCAGTATAATCCTGTACCTGGTACTACATCGCACGTGGATTGAATAGTATTTCTAATTTGGAGATTGGTTTTTCCCTGAGCTGCTAGCAAGGCTGCAAGTCCTGAAACATGAGGGGCAGCCATAGAAGTACCGCTTAGATATGCGTAATAGCTGCCTATATAAGTAGACAAAATTGTTGAACCTGGAGCAGCAACATCTACCCAAGTGCCAAAATTGGAAAAATCAGATTTTTGATCATTGCTATCTGTAGAGGCCACAGCGATTACATTTTGATAAGCAGCTGGGTATGTTGGGGTACTAGAAGCTTCGTTTCCGGCTGCAGCTATAACTACTACTCCTTGGCTCCAAGCGTAATTCACGGCATTCTCTAAAGTGATTGAACTTTGAGTTGAACCTAGGCTCAAATTAATAACTTTTGCTCCTGCATTTGTTGAATAGGTAATTGCATTTGCAATGTTACTCAATAGACCATTTCCACTGTTGTCAAGAGCACGAACGGGTATTATTGATGCTGACGGAGCCATTCCTGCAATGCCTAAACCATTCTCTGTAAGGGCTGCAGCTATGCCTGCTACGTGAGTTCCGTGTCCATTACCGTCGTTAGGAACTAGATTTCCATCTACAAAATTATAGCCAGGCCAAAGCTTAATAGATAGTTCAGGGTGATTTAACTGAATTCCCGTGTCTACAATAGCAATTTTTATATTTCCATTACTAGTAGTAACATCCCAAGCATCTGGGGCTTGTACCTTCTGAGGACCATATTGATAAGGAAAAAAGGGGTCATTCGGGGTATATGAAGCTTTAAATGTATAATCTGGTTCTGCGTATTCTACTTCAGTTAATTCACTATAGCGTTTAATTAAGTCATTAATCTTTTTTCTAGAATGTAAGACCTGAAAATCAAGATCTTTGTTGTGATATATCAGTGTACATTTATTCTTACGATGAATATTTACTTGTTTTTCAAAGCACACATTCTTTTTGAACTTTACAATGATTTGGCTTGAGTTCTGAAAATCATCAGCTGTAAATTCCTTAGTACTAGCGTTGATACGGCGCTTAAATAGTGGTGATGCCTTTTTTATTGGAATGGTTTTTAGGTTTTTGACTGATTGTTGTTTTAAAATCTTAATAATATATTTCACTGCATAAAACAACAGGATAACAACAGAAACTGATAAAGTAGTAGTTAATAAATGAAGCATTTGTTCCCTCCTAGAAATCGCACTCTTTATAGAGTATTCACGATGCATTAAAAGGGCTTGGACAGAGTCTTTATTTAAACAAATAATTGTGTATTTTAAGAGAGTTATTAAAAGTGAAAAGTTATCCTATCTGTCATATTACTAATTTATCTTTAGATAATGAGTGTTATGTCTCGCTTTAAAGCACCAAATTTGTAATTAGAAAGAAAGCCACTAGTATATCTAGTGGCTTAGTCTTTAAAAATCGCTAAATTCTTCGAGATCATCGTCATCTAAAGGTCCAGAAACGTGTTCTAAATCTGCAATTTTGCCTTCTTTAATGCCCTGATTTCCTACAGGTTGTTCTACGTCATTTTGTGTATGAGAAAAGCCATTAGCCAAAATTATACGACAGGCATTGTTATTTATTCAGATGATGACACGCTGCGTATGAATGAGCAAATGAAGGCTTTAAAGGTGTGTGCAAAGGTGTACTGCAGAAAGTAGATGAGACTGGGAGTATTTATTTAAAATGATATCATTTTAAATAAAATAAATGTGATTGAAACATGCAATATGTCCTACACGTATACCAGCAAAATTTCCAAAACTTACTGGATTATACGAAACAGGACTCTATTATTTTAAATATACAACGCGCTTGCCAAGCTTTTATTGATTTAGCGATGCACATTGTAGCTGAAGAACGTTTGGGTTTTCCCAAAACGAGCAGAGAAGCTTTTGACATGTAGGAGTCTCAATCTATTATTACAAGCGAGATTGTTTATAGAATGAAAGCTATGGTAGGTTTCAAAAATATTGCTGTTCACGATTATCAAGCCATTAATCAAGATATTCTTCAGCAAATTTTGGACAAACATTTAAGTGATTTTACTACCTATACAAAGCAAATTCTTTATTATGGGCTTTGGAAAGGCATTGGTAAATATAAGATGTATAGAAACTTACATATTATGTAATTAAGTTTGTGTTAGAACCTTTAGGCCTACAATCTTTGTTTTTGTTCTAAATGAATAGTTATATCTCTTAAAGTTGTATCTAATATATATTTAGACAGTAGGGAAGCATACTTTCAAGCTTCCCTACTAAATGCTTGTCCTAATTTAAATAATTAAGCTGTTTGCAGACCTTGGATTTCTTCAGCGTCTAAAACAATCACTCCTGCTGAAGTAGCGAAATAAGCTAAAGATCTTGCCTCATCGAAGCTTGAAAAAATAACGTTATTAATTTGAGTACCGCTTAAAAGTACACTTGCAATCGGTGTGCCAGGATCAAGAATTCTCAAAACCTCTGGAATCATACGCGGTGTCCCCCTTGCTATACCAAATTAAATACAGATCATATGAATCTATATTTAATTTATTATATGTAAGTTTTAAGCAAAGGCTTGTACTATTTAATCATTTTCATTTAATCTTTTTTTGTGATTGAAAATAAGGACTTTAAGAGGGAATTGTTATATGAAATCTCTTTTAAGCCCTTACATATAATGGAGTTTTCATACTAGCTAAAACTTCATACCGCCATCTATTACAATTATCCTTGAAGAAATTATCTCAGTGTTTGTAAATCCCATTCCTACGTTATAAGCATGAGTAGCTATTTTAGAATTAGGGTTCTTACTGGCTGTTTCTGCTGGGGGATTAATACTTACACTTCTTTTCTTCTTTTTTTGTGGGAAGGACTTGTCTACATAATACATACCATTTTTAAAATTATACTTCATATAATATGTTTGTATTTTAATCACCTTTTCTATACCTCTTATATTTTAGAGGGATCTTGCGAGATATTATTAGAATGGTTTTTTCTTCACTTCTCTTCAAAACTGAACTTTTTTTACTTTAGCATTTTTATTTCTTCTTCCACATTCTTTAACAATTACACCGTCTTGGTTCGCATTTTGTCCCCCATGTTTAGCAACCTGACCGCCCTGATTAGCATTTTGACTGTGGTTACCACTAATCTGTCCTCCAGTTTCTGCATGGTTATAAATATAAATGCTAATATAGGTGCAGTTTTTTTCTCTTTTTTTCTTTTTGTTTTTTGAGCTGCAATTAGATTTTTTATTATGATGAGAATTATTCCTTTCTATTTCGATCACCTCTTTTCTGATAAGTTAGGGAGAAGACGTGAGTAAATTCACTTTTACTCATTAATAGTGTATTCATAGGTAGACAAGCTGCAATATGAAAAAGCCTATATTTGGTAAAAAGAGCCTTTCATATTAGGTCTAGTGGCTGTTGTGATACGAGAGTAAGTACATTTAAATGTACAAGGGGTGTTTTTATTGTTAAAAGATCTAATTGGATGAACATTTCCTTCCTAAGGAAACTACGACTTCTAAAACAGCCTGTTATAAAAGCCAAGGGGGTTTAGGGGTTATATGTAATAGTAAAGCTCTTTTTCATATATTTGGATAAATTTTTTAAGGTGAAAGATTTTTATGTGTGATATACAGGCCATTGTATTGAAGAGATTTCTATACTATATAGGGTTTAAATATAGAAAGAACTATTGCTGCTTTTTTCCGTCAATAGTTCTTTCTATATTAAATATTCAGTTGTATAGGTTGAGGCTTGATTGAATTTTGAGTAATTAACAAGATGGTGGGATGCTTTGAGGGAAATGAAATAAATTTTCAGGATCATATTTAGCCTTTATTTCTCGAAGTCTTGCGAAGTTTGACCCATAATATGCTTTTCCGAACTTTTCAATATTTTGGTCTGGAACATTAACATAGGACCCTTTTACATATGGTTTCATTAGCTGACGTACTTTTTCAACTGATGCAAGATTGGAAGCTTCTTGGGATTTATTTTCCCAACTAGATGTCCATTCTGTATAAAACAATGGACGGCGCCAAAAGAAGGCTGTTTCATTACTTGGTACTCTGCTTAGAGCACCACCCCAATTTATAAAAAAGAAATTGGCTTCTGTACCAGTAGCTTCTTCTAAAAACTTTTTCATAGATGAAATAGGCTCTTCGGACCACAGATCAAGTCCCCAAGCCGATGAAAATTTAACACTCTGATCGGATCTGCCAGGGATTGGTTCGTCAGGGTCTAAGAAATCTATAGCATCTGGATAGGACAATGTTTCTATAACTGTTTGTGTTGGGGTTCCAGCATTTAGTAAAGGCTTTAACAATTTAGTCAGTTCTTTTTTTGAACCTAAGAAAATCCCTTCTGCATGACACAAACCATTTACTTTGCTGTAAATCTCAAGTATGCACCCTAATCGTTCGTCTACAAATGGTGCCCATTCTTGCCAAGTTTTAAATACTGTTTCTAATTGATCCCATGGCCAAATAATATTGAAGACGGTTGCAGTTTTAGGGGCACGGTGAACTTTAAACGTGTATTCGGTATTATATCCAAAGTTCCCACCGCCACCACCTCTAGAAGCCCAAAATAAGTCCTTATTGCAAGATTGGTCTGCTTGAAGAATATGGCCTTTGGCATCTACTGTTTCCAGGGCAAGAAGGTTATCGCTTATAAGGCCAATTGATCGTGAGACTACTCCAAATCCTCCTCCCATCGTAATTCCTCCAATTCCAACAGTGGGGCTATCTCCAAACGGAGCCATAAAGCCTTCTCGAGCTAGCATCTTTACAAGTGGACCCACGTGAATTCCTGTTTGAACCGTTGCAATCTCACTTTTTTTATCAAGGCAAACTCTATTCATGTCACTTACATCAATAACAATTCCGCCATTTACTACTGAAAGGTTCTTATCTAAAGCATGGCGTCCGCTTCTGACACGTAAAGGTACTTTATTTTCCTGAGCCCATTTAATAGCATTACTGACATCGTAAGAATTTTGTGCAAAAACAAAGACAAGAGGATAGACATCAACATAAGGGTTCCAGTTCTTAATCGCTTGTTGATAGCCAGGATCTCCCTTAAAGATGACTCGTCCTGTTAACGGTGTTGACATGTATTTCACTCCCAATAAAGGTTAGATTTCTAATATTAGTATATGTGAAAATAGGACAAACTCTTGGGTGAGTTATCTAGTAACTAAAAAATATATGCCAAGGTTGTTAAAGGTATTGTTTGTAATAAATATGTTTTAGAAAAGAAATTTTTATTATTAGAAAGGTTATGGATTAAGAAAAAAAAGAGGTTGCACCTATTTAGACATGATAAAAATTATTGAACTGAATGATTCTAATTTCTTTGAATGAATTACGTTAATTGAAGATTATGCGATTTAAGGAATTATACTAAGTTTATTTCTATCTGCGTCAATATATTAAGTTAGAAAAATTTCTATGATATTGGACGAGCGTACAAGCTTGTCCTTAGGTTTATACATATAATAAGTAAATGAATATTGAAAAGAGGGACAAAAATGATGCCAAGATGTATACCTGATGTTCCACGTTGTATGCCTAAGATACCGCATTGTCTACCTAAAGTGCCAAACTGTATGCCTAAGATACCAAACTGTGTACCTGACGTTCCAAATTGTGTACCTAATATACCTTGTACTTCTAAAGACTAATCGTTTTTATTTTTTATAGAATAGAGCAATAGTTAATTTAAAGCAAAAAGATTAATCTTTTTGCTTTTTTCTTGTTTCAACATATATTCTGAAGGGTATGGTACTTTAATTAAGTCTCGTTTAAGCTATGGAACACTATTTCATCAAATCTCTTATTTTGGGTTGAGTTATAAATTTTACAACTGAAATATAATCGTTACCAATTCAGGTAGGAGATCAAAATACAACTAAAATAAAAAATAAAAAACTATTGATTTTTAAAAATAAGTGAATTATAATGGTAAAGCGTCGTTAAGAGAGAAAGCGTTGATAACGATTTTTAAAAAAGTTATTGACATTTGTTTAATGGATTGTTATGATATTAAAGTCGCTTAAGGGCGGCGCTTGAACTTTGAAAACTGAACAAAGCGACAAACGTCAACGTTAATTTTTATTTTTTAAATGAGCAAGTCAAACATTTCTTCGGAGAGTTTGATCCTGGCTCAGGATGAACGCTGGCGGCGTGCCTAATACATGCAAGTCGAGCGAACTGATTAGAAGCTTGCTTCTATGACGTTAGCGGCGGACGGGTGAGTAACACGTGGGCAACCTGCCTGTAAGACTGGGATAACTTCGGGAAACCGAAGCTAATACCGGATAGGATCTTCTCCTTCATGGGAGATGATTGAAAGATGGTTTCGGCTATCACTTACAGATGGGCCCGCGGTGCATTAGCTAGTTGGTGAGGTAACGGCTCACCAAGGCAACGATGCATAGCCGACCTGAGAGGGTGATCGGCCACACTGGGACTGAGACACGGCCCAGACTCCTACGGGAGGCAGCAGTAGGGAATCTTCCGCAATGGACGAAAGTCTGACGGAGCAACGCCGCGTGAGTGATGAAGGCTTTCGGGTCGTAAAACTCTGTTGTTAGGGAAGAACAAGTACGAGAGTAACTGCTCGTACCTTGACGGTACCTAACCAGAAAGCCACGGCTAACTACGTGCCAGCAGCCGCGGTAATACGTAGGTGGCAAGCGTTATCCGGAATTATTGGGCGTAAAGCGCGCGCAGGCGGTTTCTTAAGTCTGATGTGAAAGCCCACGGCTCAACCGTGGAGGGTCATTGGAAACTGGGGAACTTGAGTGCAGAAGAGAAAAGCGGAATTCCACGTGTAGCGGTGAAATGCGTAGAGATGTGGAGGAACACCAGTGGCGAAGGCGGCTTTTTGGTCTGTAACTGACGCTGAGGCGCGAAAGCGTGGGGAGCAAACAGGATTAGATACCCTGGTAGTCCACGCCGTAAACGATGAGTGCTAAGTGTTAGAGGGTTTCCGCCCTTTAGTGCTGCAGCTAACGCATTAAGCACTCCGCCTGGGGAGTACGGTCGCAAGACTGAAACTCAAAGGAATTGACGGGGGCCCGCACAAGCGGTGGAGCATGTGGTTTAATTCGAAGCAACGCGAAGAACCTTACCAGGTCTTGACATCCTCTGACAACTCTAGAGATAGAGCGTTCCCCTTCGGGGGACAGAGTGACAGGTGGTGCATGGTTGTCGTCAGCTCGTGTCGTGAGATGTTGGGTTAAGTCCCGCAACGAGCGCAACCCTTGATCTTAGTTGCCAGCATTTAGTTGGGCACTCTAAGGTGACTGCCGGTGACAAACCGGAGGAAGGTGGGGATGACGTCAAATCATCATGCCCCTTATGACCTGGGCTACACACGTGCTACAATGGATGGTACAAAGGGCTGCAAGACCGCGAGGTCAAGCCAATCCCATAAAACCATTCTCAGTTCGGATTGTAGGCTGCAACTCGCCTACATGAAGCTGGAATCGCTAGTAATCGCGGATCAGCATGCCGCGGTGAATACGTTCCCGGGCCTTGTACACACCGCCCGTCACACCACGAGAGTTTGTAACACCCGAAGTCGGTGGAGTAACCGTAAGGAGCTAGCCGCCTAAGGTGGGACAGATGATTGGGGTGAAGTCGTAACAAGGTAGCCGTATCGGAAGGTGCGGCTGGATCACCTCCTTTCTAAGGATTTTTACATGACGTACGTTTTGACACTTTGTTCAGTTTTGAGAGTTCAATCTCTCAATTATAGAAAGCACACTACTTTCTTCTTATTAGATAAGAAGAATTTTGGTTGCGATTGTTCTTTGAAAACTAGATAACAGTAATTGCTGAGGAAAAGTGAAACTTTTCTTTAATCAAACCAATAAATAACACAACTTTATGTTGTACCATTTATTCGCTAATGGTTAAGTTAGAAAGGGCGCACGGTGAATGCCTTGGCACTAGGAGCCGATGAAGGACGGGACTAACACCGATATGCTTCGGGGAGCTGTAAGTGAGCTTTGATCCGGAGATTTCCGAATGGGGAAACCCACTGTTCGTAATGGAACAGTATCTTTATCTGAATACATAGGATATTGAAGGCAGACCCGGGGAACTGAAACATCTAAGTACCCGGAGGAAGAGAAAGCAAATGCGATTTCCTGAGTAGCGGCGAGCGAAACGGAATTAGCCCAAACCAAGAGGCTTGCCTCTTGGGGTTGTAGGACACTCTATACGGAGTTACAAAGGAACGAAGTAAATGAAGCGACCTGGAAAGGTCCGTCGAAGAAGGTAACAACCCTGTAGTTGAAACTTCGTTCCCTCTTGAGTGGATCCTGAGTACGGCGGAACACGTGAAATTCCGTCGGAAGCTGGGAGGACCATCTCCCAAGGCTAAATACTACCTAGTGACCGATAGTGAACCAGTACCGTGAGGGAAAGGTGAAAAGCACCCCGGAAGGGGAGTGAAAGAGATCCTGAAACCGTGTGCCTACAAGTAGTCAGAGCCCGTTAACGGGTGATGGCGTGCCTTTTGTAGAATGAACCGGCGAGTTACGATCCCATGCAAGGTTAAGCTGATAAGGCGGAGCCGTAGCGAAAGCGAGTCTGAATAGGGCGTTTAGTATGTGGTTGTAGACCCGAAACCAGGTGATCTACCCATGTCCAGGGTGAAGTTCAGGTAACACTGAATGGAGGCCCGAACCCACGCACGTTGAAAAGTGCGGGGATGAGGTGTGGGTAGCGGAGAAATTCCAATCGAACCTGGAGATAGCTGGTTCTCTCCGAAATAGCTTTAGGGCTAGCCTCATGTTGTGAGAGTCTTGGAGGTAGAGCACTGATTGGACTAGGGGCCCCCAACGGGTTACCGAATTCAGTCAAACTCCGAATGCCAAAGACTTATCCATGGGAGTCAGACTGCGAGTGATAAGATCCGTAGTCAAAAGGGAAACAGCCCAGACCACCAGCTAAGGTCCCCAAGTATACGTTAAGTGGAAAAGGATGTGGAGTTGCTTAGACAACCAGGATGTTGGCTTAGAAGCAGCCACCATTTAAAGAGTGCGTAATAGCTCACTGGTCGAGTGACTCTGCGCCGAAAATGTACCGGGGCTAAACGTATCACCGAAGCTGTGGATTGACATCTTTGATGTCAGTGGTAGGAGAGCGTTCTAAGTGCTGTGAAGTCAGACCGTAAGGACTGGTGGAGCGCTTAGAAGTGAGAATGCCGGTATGAGTAGCGAAAGACAAGTGAGAATCTTGTCCACCGAATGCCTAAGGTTTCCTGAGGAAGGCTCGTCCGCTCAGGGTTAGTCGGGACCTAAGCCGAGGCTGAAAAGCGTAGGCGATGGCCAACAGGTTGATATTCCTGTACCACCTCCCCGCCGTTTGAGTAATGGGGGGACGCAGTAGGATAGGGTAAGCGCGCTGCTGGATATGCGCGTTCAAGCAGTTAGGCTGATGAGTAGGCAAATCCGCTCATCATAAAGGCTGAGCTGTGATGACGAGGGAATTATAGTACCGAAGTTCCTGATTCCACACTGCCAAGAAAAGCCTCTAGCGAGGCGGGAGGTGCCCGTACCGCAAACCGACACAGGTAGGCGAGGAGAGAATCCTAAGGTGATCGAGAGAACTCTCGTTAAGGAACTCGGCAAAATGACCCCGTAACTTCGGGAGAAGGGGTGCTCTGGTAGGGTGTATAGCCCGAGAGAGCCGCAGTGAATAGGCCCAGGCGACTGTTTAGCAAAAACACAGGTCTCTGCGAAGCCGCAAGGCGAAGTATAGGGGCTGACGCCTGCCCGGTGCTGGAAGGTTAAGAGGAGGGGTTATCCTTTGGGAGAAGCTCTGAATCGAAGCCCCAGTAAACGGCGGCCGTAACTATAACGGTCCTAAGGTAGCGAAATTCCTTGTCGGGTAAGTTCCGACCCGCACGAAAGGCGTAACGATCTGGGCA
>NZ_CP086209.1:0-147924 GCF_020790095.1 Priestia sp. J2 | reverse complement strand
TAATAGCTTATTGATAGAGTACGATTCAAGGACTTGAATCACAGGTTTAACGTAATGGCTAATGAGTTGGTCCCGTAATGTGTCATCAAATGCAACATCGCTTAAGATTTCTTTTATATTTACCATTCCTATGATTTGGTCTTTATCTCCATCATTTGTCACAGGGTAACGAGTATACTGCTCCAATGCAGCCATTTCTAAAAATGCACCAATCGTGTGATGTTCAGAGATTGTTATCATCTCAGTTCGTGGAATCATGATTTCTTTCGCCAGACGTTCATCAAATTCAAAAATATTGTTTACGTACTTTAGCTCACTCTGATTAATAGCACCACTCTTATAGCTCTCAGCCAGCAGGAGACGAAGTTCCTCTTCTGAATGGGCCAATTCGTGCTCTGAAGCAGGTTTTAACCCAAACATTCCAACCAGTATTCGTGCAGAACCATTTAAAATCCAGATAAACGGATACATGATTTTATAAAACCAGATGATGGGCGCTGAAAATAACAATGTGACAGCTTCTGCTTTCTGTATTGAAAATGTCTTAGGTGCTAATTCACCTACCACCACATGAAGATAGGTCATCACAATAAAGGCAATACCAAATGATAAAAGGTGCGTAATGGACTCATTTAAATCGAATCTCATAAAAACAGGACTTAGCAATCTTTCTACCGTAGGTTCACCAAGCACACCTAATCCCATCGCTGTTACTGTAATACCTAGTTGACAAGCAGATAAATATTCGTCTAAGTGCGTAATGACTTTTTTAGCAGAAACAGCACCTTTTTTACCTTCAGCTACAAGTTGATCAATCTTAGAGCTTCGTACTTTTACAATCGCAAATTCTGTGGCTACAAAGAAACCAGTCAATCCAATTAGTATTGCTACCAATAACAAGTTAATTATGTCCAATTAGTTGTCTTACCTAAGTAAGACTTACACCTCCAATAGATTTAATGACAAATACATTATGTAGAAACATCTAGCTATCTAAACTTCTTTTAAAATGACTCGTTGTAAAGGAACACCGCCCATGCTTATTGTTTTTTCAGATAACATATATTTCTGATGATCAACTAGCAAGGTGTGAGTATCAATAACTTCACAGGTCGTTCCTTTGTTCTGAAAATGTTTTACTACAGCTTTCTTTAAATCAGTTAGGTTGTAGTATCTTTCTTCAAAATCAATGACAATTTTCTTTTTTCCAAATAGCCCAAACATCCAAATCCCCTCCCATATGCTTATACGCTTTATCTGTATAAAAGTTCCATATATTTTCATATATTTCATTTATATATGTTTAATTGAAATTAATATAGCAGATATTCTAGATGTTTTTTGTTATTTATTGTTAATTTTGGTATATTATTTAATAAATAAAAAAATGGAGGATAAAAAATGAGTTTGCTAATAGTAGGGATCATTATTATTTTGTCGGTCGTTGCAGACTATTTTATTTTCGATTACGACGATAAAAGATGGGGATGGCTAAAAGGATATTCTAAGCCTGTAAGAATAGGGATTATCAGTTGTTACTTAGTTATTTCATTTACTATTTACTTTGCTTTAAGCCTTAAATATATCTCTTAAGGTTTAAAGGCTTTTTTTATTTATATTCCATACATTTCTAGTTAGCATAAAACTGTCTATAAGAACTAAAAAGCCTAGAAACATAGTGTTTCTAGGCTTTTTAAACATTATCTATAACGTCTGGCAGAAAAGAATTGAACAATTGGAAAGATAACCAATGCCAGACATAAAGCTGCAAACAAAGAGATATTTCCAAAATCATTTTTTCTGACAAAAACAATACGATCTAAAATCCAAAGAATGAAAAGACCTATAGTTAAGATATGATAGCTTCTTTTAGCACTCATCGTAGCAATTTTCTTACCCATCTCATCTTTTTGAATTTGTCGATCAAATCCCCACGTAGCAAGTTGACATAAAGTAGTGATAACCAAAACTATTGCTATAACTCCCGTTACACCTAATCTAACTCCATCTTTAAAATCTGTTATATAAATCGTATATAATGCAAAAGCGCAGCTTAGTAAAATAATAGCAGCCCATACATAATTGTTTTTTACATTTCTCATTATAAATTCCCCCTGTTTTTGTATAAAAATAATTCGTCTACACTAACATTTAAATTTCCTGCTAACTGAAATGCTAGCTCTAAGCTCGGATCGTACTTGTTATTTTCAATCGCATTAATCGTTTGTCTCGATACACTGCAAGCATTAGCTAGCGCTTCTTGAGATAACTTTTTAGATTTCCTTATTTCTTTGATTCGATTATCCATACTTATCAACCCACCTCTAAAATGTAAAAAACATTTTACATTTATAGTATATGGTAATATTTTCATTATGTCAAACATCTTTTACAAAATATCTACTTTTTTATGTATATCGCAAACAAATTTAGTTAACATAATATGCTATAGACAGTGAGAAAGAATTTATATTGTTTATTAAAAATGTAAAAAGGGATAGACTCCTCGCTAAGAGTCTAACCCTTTTTATTATCATAAATTGTATAATAATATTTATCTTTTGTATAAGTTTACTTTACCTTTATATAAGTTTGTTGTATTATTTATTTGTAGTCAAAAAAAGGAAGGTGATTACATTGAAAGAAAAAAATGGTGACTACGTTGAAAATAAAGTGTATGAGCACCGAGTTTTAAAAAGAATGTCTCAAAAAGAATTGGCTGACGCTGTAGGGGTGTCCAAACAAACCATATATGTGATGGAGAAAAATAATTATTCTCCTTCTCTCGTTTTAGCTTTTCGAATAGCTAATTTTTTCGATGTAGATGTTAACGATATTTTTAATTATGTGAGAGGAAGTGACTGAAATGGTAACTGACAAAATAGAAAAGGCCATTTTCAATCCTTTGAAAGCCTGGACAGAACAATCGAATAGTAACTGGAATATGCTGATTGGTATTGGACTTTTATCGCTTATAGTCGCAATAATTTTGGTATACGTATTTCAAAAAAAATTGGGTATGAGTGTATCTGACGAAAGAACGAACCAAATAAATTTAAAAAGTGCCCTTATTATGTTGTGTGGAATCATTTTATGCGACCTCATTTTCCCAAAAGATTATATGTGGCAAATTTTCTTCTTATTTAAATATTCCCTCGCATTCCTTGCTGCAGGTATATATCTTGCTGTTAGATATAAAAAGGATTTCTTAAACTAAAGAACTTTGTACACGATATTCAGAATTAGTTAACATATTGTGCCTTATCGGAAACAGTATAAAAGAGCCCGTCCCTTTATGAGATCTTGGCTCTTTTGGTTTGATTATATATTAATTCATAGCTTAATGGTGAAATATACGTATACCTGAATGTGCCATGATCATTCCATATTCATTTGCTGCCTCTGTAACCTGTTCATCTCGTAAAGAATTGCCTGTTTGAACCACATATTTAACACCACTCTGAGCCGCACGATCTATATTGTCACGAAACGGTAAAAAGGCATCAGATGCATAAGAAACGTCTTTTAATCTTTTTAACCATTCTTGTTTTTCACTTTTACTTAGCCTAGCAGGGATCTCTTTAAAACACTGTTTCCATTGTTCATTTTCTACTTCAGTAATATCATCATGCAACCATCCATCAATTGCATTATTCACTTCTACACGAGAAATGCCTTCTCTAAACTTCATATTAAGTGCTCTTGGATGTTGTCTTAACCACCATTTATCAGCTTTTTCAGCTGCCAACCTCGTACAATGAATACGGGACTGCTGCCCGGCACCAATCCCAATTGTTTGGCCATCTAAGGCGAAACAAATAGAGTTTGATTGTGTATATTTTAATGTAATAAGAGCGACAAGAAGGTCCCTCTTTGCATGATCAGGAATATCAGATTGAGTCGTAACAATATGATTAAAAACTTCCTTTCCAATCTGTATATCATTTCTTTGTTGTTCTAGAGTAATGCCAAATACCGTTCTTTTTTCAATTGGATCAGGCACATGGTTTGGGTCAATCTCTAAAATTAGATATTTTCCTTTCTTTTTCTGTTTCAAAATCTCTAATGCTTCTTGGGTGTAGCTTGGTGCAACAATCATATCAGAAACCTCTGTTTTGAGGAGAGTAGCTACAGTTACATCTACTTCATCACTAAAAGCAGCACAATCTCCAAATGAAGACATCCTATCTGTCCCACGCGCTCTTGCATAAGCAATCGCTAAAGGAGACAGGTCTAGGCCTTCAACAAAATAGGATTCAGTAAGTGTCTCATTTAGTGGAGAGTACACAGCTGCACCTGCTGGACTTACGTGTTTAAAAGATGCAGCTGCAGGTTGATCAGTAGCCTGTCGAAGCTCCCGAACCAGTTGAAAAGCGTTTAATGCATCTAGAAAGTTAATATAACTCGCTTCTCCATTTAAGATTTTAATAGGCGTGTTCTCAGCATTCTGAACGTTAGCTTTACTTTGATTTGGATTCATCCCGTATCGTAAACCAATTTCTTTCACTTGAAAATCTCCTTTCCAAATAAAAAAAGTATTTGAACTCATGTTCAAATACTTTGCCCAGGCGTACGGCCGTTATCTATGTGCTTCCTCATGGTTCTCCATGTTTACGCCAGTAACACATAGTCTGTTTTATAAGAAAATTTTACATAATAAAAGTAATTTTAACAATACCTTTATCCAAATTTTTCTTTTTTAATTATATATCATACACAAATTTAATTTACACAACAGGTATTATAATAAGCAAAAACCCTTTAAAATCAATAGTTTTAAAGGGTTTTTATTTTTATTATTAGATCTAAATAAACCAAATTTACATTTTTTTCATATAATTTCATTGACTTTATTAGTACCTAGTACTAATATCTATTTATATATCTTAGTAATAAAGAAGGGTGAATATAATGAAATCAACTGCACGTATTACAGCAATAGGTACATACGTACCAGAAAAAAGACTTACAAATGACGATTTAGAACGAATTGTAGATACTAACGACGAATGGATCGTGAAACGAACTGGCATGAGGGAAAGAAGAATTGCCGATGAAAATGAATATTCTTCTGACCTAGCTATTAAAGCAATTGAAAACTTAGTAGAGCAGTATCAAAAAGAGTTAAAGGATATAGGGTGTATCGTTGTCTCAACTACAACACCCGACTATGCATTTCCAAGTGTAGCAGCCCAAATACAAGATTACTTTGATATTCCTACAACTGGGGCGCTAGACTTTAATGCTACCTGTGCGGGCTTTACATACGGATTACACATGGCAAACGCCTTTATTACATCTGGACTTCATGATAAAGTCTTAGTCGTAACTGCAGAAACGTTAACAAAGGTTACAGATTATACAGATCGCACTACCTGTGTTCTATTTGGAGATGGAGCTGCAGCTGTTTTGGTCGAAAGTGATGCAGAGCGCCCAAGTTTTATTGCTACGCATATTGGTACAAATGGAAAGGGAGGTAAACATGTATACCGCACCAATATATCTACTACCATGCATGGACAACCTTTGAGTTCGAGTGGCAAGATGGTGCAAAACGGAAGAGAAGTATATAAGTGGGCATCTCGAACAATTCCTTTAGGTATGGCTGAATTGCTAGGACAAGCAAATCTACAAAAGAGTGAAGTAAATTGGTTCGTTCCACACAGTGCCAATTTACGAATGGTTGAGTCTATATGTGAAAGATCAGAGTTTCCGGTTGAGAAGACATTAACTAGTGTCGAGTACATGGGAAACACTTCTTCCGTTTCCATTCCTCTAGCACTACAAATAGGGATAAACGAAGGGAAATTAAAAGATGGAGACGTTCTCTTACTCTATGGATTTGGAGGAGGCCTTACCCACGCAGGTCATATTATTAAATGGGATTTAGGTAAGGAGTAAATAATCAATGTATACCTTTGCAACAAGATTTCTACAGCTTATACTATTTTTAATGAACGGGAGAATGAAAACAGTAAACAAAGAAAAACTTCCTCAAAATGAGCCGTTTATTGTTGTTTGTACGCATAAAAGCTGGATTGATGTAGTGTGTTTAGGAATAGCATTATATCCGACTCCTATTCACTTTATGGCTAAGAAAGAGTTATTTAATAAGATTTTTATCAAAAAGCTTTTAAAAAAATTAAATGCATTTCCTGTAGATCGAAGTAAACCTGGACCCAGTGTCTTAAAAATACCTTTGCAATTGCTAAAAAAGAAACAAGTAGTTGGGATCTTTCCAAGTGGAACAAGAAACTCAGAAGAGAAAGCATTAAAAAATGGAGCTATTCATATTGCTTCAAGGGGAAGTGTTCCTATTATACCAGCAGTATATGTAGGGCCTCATACCATAAAAGACTTATTAGGAAGAAAAAGAAGGTTTATCATTTTAGGTGATGCTATTCATGTGCCTAAAATGAATAAAGATAAAGAAGCTGTTATAGAAGCAACAAATGCATTGATCTCAAAAGTATTTAAAGAATTAAAGAGTAATAGTTAAAAAGAGAAAATGTAATTAGGATCAAGAGCTTTATGACTAATGAGAAGGGAATAATTTTCTATACATACAATCTAAACAAAGATGATTCACATGACAACACAAAAAGATCCTACATCAAAATGATGTAGGGTCTTTTCATTTACTACTATAAATAGAGTATGTTCATAAAAATATAGGAAAGGACACCTTTCTATTAAAAAAAGCACCCTTACCCAAAGATAATATGTGCGTGTACATTATTTATCCTTGGTAACATGGAACTTTCAATAAAAGTGCTTTTTCAACGTGCTCTGGAATATAACTGCTCAACCTTCCACCGTTAGAATAGATTTCCTTTACCATGCTTGAACTAAGAAAAGAATATTTTTCTTCTGAATGAATAAAGAATGTTTCAGCTTCTTTATATAGATTTTTATTTGTTAACGCCATCTGGGCTTCATACCCATAATCAGTCACAGTTCTCAAGCCTTTAATAATCGCTCTATAATTGTGTTCTTTCATATAATCTACAAGCAATCCTTCAAATGTATCAACTTTGACTTTTTTATTATCTTTAAATGATTGTTCAATTAGCTGTCTTCTCTCTTCGGTAGAAAATAAATATTGTTTCTTAGAATTCACCAAACCAGCAACTAAAATTTCATCAAAGAATTCACTGGCTCTATTTATAATATCAATGTGTCCATTTGTAATTGGGTCAAAGCTCCCTGGATATATAGCCTTCATTTAATCACCTCACTTATTATTACTAATCATTTTGTTAGCAATAATAATTACTTTAAACATCTTGTAATAGATTTGAATATCTTGTCCGTAAAAGTATACATTTACGGACTTTTCTTTTATGTAATAAATCTATCATTTTTATTGTTCGTTTAAGTCAAAAAACCAATTGCGAACGTACACTTGAATTCAATAACTTTTACGAACGTTTTTTTGCAGAATAAGAGAGATCTTTACAGAGTAAACGTAAAAATGAAATTTATAGTGCCAAAATGAGGGTGCTATGTAAATAATAAAAAAATTCATACCTATTATAGGTATGAACCTTTTTAAAATATAATTAGTTTCCAATAGATATTTTTTATAATAGAACCAATCCAGCTACTAATAAAACAGCACCAAGCATAATACGGAACCCTGAAGAAGAGACCGGATCCGTTACTATATCCGATGCTACTGCTAAAAAAGCTAAAGTTTTCTTAGTCTTTCCTTTTGTGTTTTTATCTTTTACAACTATTAAAATTCCTGAGATTAATAGATACAAACCAATTAATAAAACTAATATAGGTATGAAAATCCTTTCCACCTGCTTTTATGTATTATAGTGTATTTATTTTCTATGCTTTTTATAATTTAACTTAACCTTCCGATAAACCATATTTCGTCGCGGTTCTCATATTCATATTCAGCATCAATCGGTTTATAGCCTTTAACGCTTAATCCTTCAGGTATGTTTATCTTCCACTTTTTTTCAAGATTTTGGGTTTGGTGTAAACGTATAAACGGTGCTTCATCTATCTCTGTACTAAAAAAACCTTCATAGAAGCTATCCATCCCTTTTTTAGTAAATAAAATTAGGATAACAGAATCGTCCAAATCAGATGAATTAAAGCTACAAAATATGCGGTATTCCTTTTGCGTTTCCGTTCGTATGTCAAGAAGATATTGTATTTTATTAACAATCTTCTGTACAAAATATCTTTTTACGTTAATTGGAACATTCTTTGAATGGGTAAAAAACATACTAAAAGGAATATGAAGAGAGGTATATCCTTTATAATTTGGATCTTTATTATTCTGTACAGGTAGAGAATCAATTTGTTCATTAAGATATTTTGAAAAAGTACGAAGCCTTCTTCCTAAGCCTCTTACTTTCTTTTTTGAATAACAATTCTGGTTCCATTGATTCATGTATTGATTTTCCTCCAATTAATCTTTTTCTCAGTGTCCATGTTAAATTTATAAACTCTGTCTATAATATTACCTAGACAGACTTAATTTTATATTAATTTTTGCATATTCACATATTTTTTAGTAAATATTCACCTTAAAATCCAAAAAAAGTTTTTTGGTTCCGATAATCAAACTTATGTCAACTCGAACAGAAAAAGCTTGTATCTTCTTAGATACAAGCTTTTTCCATACTGTTTAGGAATTTGTTTGCCCTTGTGAGGCCCTTTCGTTACGTATATCGGTTCATAACCAAAGTGCCTTGTGTAAGATATGAATATCTACTCTCAATTTGAGGTAATACGTTTGTTGAAGTCGCTGTTAATTCTTTCAAAACTAATCAGTCCCTTCATAAATTAAGTATTTACCTTTTTACAACAATCAATAATAACATTGGTGTTGTACTGTATGTTTACCACATGTTTTAAAGTTAAAACGTTAATCGTATAAATTCTTATAGATTTTTTCTTCTTAATGAAACGCTACGTTTATATTAAAAGCCGAATAATAAAATTAAAAATCATCTAGAGTATAATTTAAAGAGTACAGATATTTAATGCTATGCCTATATGTACTCCTTTTAATAACCATTATAGTGTGAATAGAAATTAATTATAGAAAATATATGGAAAGGAAGACACCAGTGATAGGAATTGATTTCTGTATTGCCAATAATGAAAAAGAAGCAGCTGTTTCTATTAAGACTGTAAAGTTCGAGGAAAATATACAGGATTACCTGTTAGAAAGTAAGTTGGGGGATTCATTCGAATTATTAACAGGATTAGATCAATATGGTGACAAGTTGTTTTCTGTACAAGAAATAAATCAATTAATAAAGATATGTGAAGTATTGCAGACTACCTGTCGACAACCACAGGAGATAGATCTAAAAGCGAGAACATTTGCTGAATCATTAAAGGGTCTTTGCTTAGAGGCACTAGAGCTAAATAAATTAGTATTTGCGGCTGGCGATTGATGTAGTATTAAAGTTGGAATCAACGCTGTAGTCCCATCGCTTCGATAATATGAATTAATAAATTCAAAGGGGAAAACATCTTGAAAAAAACATTTTTAAATAAAAATAACACACTTATAGGACTAGGATATGAGTTTTTAGTGGTTTGTCCTCATTGTGCCTCTTGTGCAAAAGTCATAGCTTTAGATGACCCGAGCCCCTATGTTGCTAACGTCAGAAGAAGGTTTATTTGTACTGCTTGCGGAGCAACAAAAGACAAAGTTATAAAAGCAAATGGTTACGGAGAAGCTAGAGTCTCCTATGAACCTAAAGCTAATTATGAAGTAATTTTAACTGGGGACCCCTGTGACTGGTATTTTAAACTTCCACTCTACTTGCAAATTGAATGTAGTGGAAACATCTTATGGGCATTAAACTTAGAACATTTAATTTATATGGAAAGCTATATAGAAGCTGAAATTAGGGAATCACATCCCTATTATTTGAGTGTCGAGAGTCGACTTCCAAAGTGGATGAAGCTTGCTAAAAACAGGAATGAAGTATTAAGAGCTATTCAGAAACTAAAGAAGAGGCTAAATGAAAAGAACTAGTAAGTGCTACTTTTTTGTCTCTATGATAAAGCAATAGAACCCTATATACGAATTGCTACAGGTGAGTATAAGAATTAGTTTTAGACAGAAGAGAAATTGATGCTCCTTGGGTACTTACTGAAAAACCGAGTTAGTATTCTTTTATCTTCTGACTACTGCGTTAACATATATTTTTAAAATAATAAAGGAGCTGTTAAGAAGTGATGAGCAAGCATTAAAGCAAAAGAGCAAACTCTAGTGATAAGGAGTTTACTCTTTTTATTTATGTCTCTTGAAACCAAAATGCATCATAGAAGCTATTACTAACGAGATAACAGCAGCAATAGCAATCTTTATGTAAGAAAGCTCTAAAGCCCAAGGCCCATATTTATCTAAATTCAAACGATACATAGACCACCACTGTCCATTTTCACCTTTAAAGAGCGATACGACAATCCATAAAAGAATTAATAACAAAAACCATACAAAAAAGATAATATAGTTCGAAACTTTCCTATTCACTGGTCATCCCTCCCCTTCATAATTCATACCCAACATTCTTGTCTCTTATTATAGTAACAATAATCGGGAAAACTTTAGAATTTTTATTGATTAAAGAACATTTGTTCGTATATAATATATAGAACAAATGTTCTTTAATTTAAGGAGTTCTTTTAATGGATGATGGGCAGCTACCAAACAGAGTGATTATTTGTATAGACATGAAATCGTTTTTTGCCTCGGTTTCCTCTGTCATACGGGGGTTAAATCCGTTGAAAACAAGGCTTGCGGTGGTGGGAGATATCAAAAGATCAAGATCGGTTGTGCTAGCTGCCACACCTTTATTAAAGAAAGAAGGGATCAAAACAGGAAGTCGTCTTTTCGACATTCCTAAAAGGAAAGATATCCATGTGGTGAATCCATCTATGGAGAGATATATTAAGGCTTCGAACTATATTTCGAGTTTGGTGTTACAGTATGTGGCTTCTGAAGATTTTCATGCCTATAGCATTGATGAGTTGTTTATTGATGCCACAGCTTCTTTGCATTTGTTCGCTAAAACACCAGAAGAATTAGCTCATCAAATCATCAACGAGATTTACCGTAAGACACGGCTGACAGCTACTGCAGGTATCGGTCCGAATCTCTTACTGGCGAAGGTAAGCTTAGATCATGAGGCCAAGAATATCCCAACAGGAGTTGCCTATTGGCGATATGAGGATATTCCCTTTAAGTTGTGGTCCATTCATCCGATGAAGGATTTCTGGGGGATCTCATCTCCTACGGAACGACGCTTGAACCGTTTGGGTATTCACTCCATAAAAGAACTCGCTCTTTCCTCTGTAGAGATGTTACAAAAAGAATTTGGTGTCCTGGGGGAAGAAATTCACCAACATGCGAATGGCATCGATTACAGTCGTATTTCAGATGTGTACATTCCTAGCTCTCGTTCCTTTGGAAAGAGTCAGATTCTCTTTCGCGATTATATTAACCGAAAAGAAGTGGAGTTATTGCTGTTGGAACTATTAGACGATGTATGTTTTCGCTTACGCATGCATCAAGTGGTGGCCCAAACGGTTCATTTATCCATTGGCTACAGCAAACAAACAGGTGGAGGCTTCTCCAGACAAAAGAAAATGGGGAGAGCTTCGAACTTAAGCCAGGATATCTTTCCCTATTGTTTAACCATTTTACATATCTATGATAGTGGCATGCCGATTCGCTCCATCGGTATTTCCTTATCACACACTAGCATTCAAGAAGAAGAGCAAATGAGTTTATTTGAGGACATTGACCAGCGTGAAAGAGCCCATGCTCTTGCCAAAACGATTGATGATATCCGGCTGCGTTATGGCAAGAATAGTGTACTACGTGCGTCTAGTCACCTTCCTCATTCAACAGCTCGTTATCGAAACGGCCTTATAGGTGGCCATAAAGCTTAAGGAGGAAAAAGAGATGGAATCTAGAGGAATGAAAAAATGGCGTCCATTCGCCACGATGCCCGAGCAATACATAGGATTAAAGGAAGTTATAAATAAGCAACTAGAGGTAGATCAACCTGTTTTAACAGAAGAACAAATGGAACAAGTGAATTTCACCTTAATTGAAGCCTTACATACAAATAAGCAAGTGTACCTTACTTATTATAAGCGAGGTCAATGCATAACAGAGACAGGATTTATTCAGTTTGTTGATTCTCTTGGGAATGTATTCATTTTCATTGATAACGTATTTGAGTTAAAGAATAAAATGAGATTAAGCAAGCTCATTGATGTACAATTTGTCTAACCTGGAAAAATCAAGAAAGTACGATTGATGTTTGTCCAAACAAGACAAAGAAAGGCTACTCATTTGAGTAGCCTTTCTAAAACAGCACCTAAGAGGATAAAAGGGAATTAGGGTTCCTTTTGATAGTATATCTATTTGTTTAGATGCCCAAAATTCTCTTTAGGTTTGGGTGAATACTCCGATATATAAATCGCAATTAAAATGAAAAAGGCACCTAACCATTCTATTCCTTGGACAGTTTCCTTGAGGACAATAAAGGCAAATACAGTAGCGAATATTGGTTCACTTAACTCTAAAAATTGAACTTTATTGGCCTCTAAATAATTAAGAGCTCTCGTCGTACAATAAAAGCCTCCTATAGTAGGAAAGATTGCTAAGGCTATTAAAGATGGCATTGAATTTAATTCCGGTATTACGATACCTTCTCGGTAGAAGGGAACGAACAAGTAAATGATTCCAAATAACATGAAGTACCAAATTAATGATAAACCGCCCTCTAAAGAGAATTTTTTGGTTAATACTAAAAATAAGCCATAACCAATACCTGCAATTCCAGCAAGTATTGCTCCCGTTGAAAGCCCTCCAGTAGCACCTTGTGCAAGAGCCATTATTATTAAACCGATTATCAATAAGATTAGTCCTACATATTTTAACTTATTCTTTTTTTCCTTTAGTAATAACGAACTAAATACAAAAGTTGTTAGAACAGATGAACCTAGTAAAATGAATACAACAAAAGGTACAACAGCATATTTATAAGCAGTTGTTTCGAAAAAGTATAAAACGAATATTCCTAAGAAGGAACAAAGAGCAATAGCCTTAACGTTTTTCGTTAATACAATAATATCTTTTCTGAAATTAGAGTTTAAAATAGCAAATATAGAAAGGACAATAAAAGCAATAAAACATTTATAAAACGAGACAGCTGCTGGCGTTAAACTACTTGAAAATAAGCCCTTACTCAATATTCCTACAGTACCATTTAGAATAGCTGCTCCTAAAGCCAAAATGACTCCTAGAGTGTATGTGTTTTTCATGCGCTTTTCCTCGATCTTTTTATAATAGGTAATTTATTATTTTTTATTAAATCAAAAATTAAAGGTGAATTAGAGTTAGAAGATATAAAAACTCCTCCCATTTTTTCATTCAGGTCTCTATATGTATTATCTTTCATCATAATAGTGTGTGCTTTAGAGATATTCCAATAAGGTATACTAGCTTGAAGATGATGAGTTAAATGGTAATTCTCTGCATGTATACTCAAAAAGAATGCTTCAGTCCAATGGCTATATCTATTACGGGTCATCTTAATACTTTTTTTATTATTTAGTACTAATGGATAATGCTCTGCCATTTCTATAAACCACCCAATCACCATAAAAGAAGTGAAGTATGGAATAATCCAATATAGAAGAAGATATTTTAGAGAATCGAAGTATGCAAGTACACCAACAATTAGAATCCACATTACAATCATAGCAGTAAATTGTTTGGGATATTGTTTAAGCTGTAGCATTCTATATTTAAAAACATAATAAGCGTAGCTTAAGATATTTAATAAGAAAAGAGGCCTTAACACATATTTAATAAGAAAATGATTGCTGTTTTTTAACTTATATAAGCCTGCTTCTATATGATACTGGTAATCAGGGTCTTTGTCAGGGTCGCCTAAATGAGTATGATGCCCCTTAACGTGAGAATCCTTATATATATTAAATTCTTGTCCAATAAGATAACCTGAAAAGTATGTTCCTAATATGTAATTTAGCTTTCGATTTTCGGCCAAACATAGGTGAGATGCATCATGAAGTATGGTTGCTAAAGCCCTTTGTCTCGACCCAATTATAAGTATAGAAATTAAATAAAGCCATATGTTGTACTGACCTAGTAATATAGATGCACTAATGATAAGGTAATCATACAAAATACCGATTATTCCTCTATAGTTATTTGACTTATACAATGGCCTTAATTCTTCTCTTACTTCCTTAGAGAAATTGTGGTATTCGTAACTAGCCAATTTAAAACCTCCTTGATAATTTTTAACACATTTACTAATATTATATAATTTTTACATTTTTGTCTATAATAAAAATTCTTCTTTGTGGTTATTTATTCATTAATCACAAAGAGATAAGAATTAAACAGATTATTAATCCTGTAGCAAATGCTTTTTGTCATAATCCTTTTCTTGATCATCCATAACTGTAAATAGCCAATAAATAGGTTAGGAAGTTGTTAATTTATACTTATAGAGAACTTTAAGTAAGTTGAAAAGCTAAGTAGTATATAGAATTACAGAAATTTATAATTAAGCAACTACTTTAATAGAAGAGCAAATGGAACAGATGAATTTCACCTTAATTGAAGCCTTACATACAAATAAACAAGTATACCGTACATGTTGTACGCAACAAAAACGAGATGCAAACGATTATGCATCCCGTCATGTGAAGAAGGAAAAAGTAGCTTTTGATATCGAACAAGGTCAACTTGGAGCACAAGCTGCTAACGTTCACAAAGCATAATCAAAAGTAATCACAAAAAGGACTCCTGTAAAGGAGTCTTTTTTTATGGTTTTATAATTAGGAAACCGTTATTTACCTATAAAGAAATAGATGTAGAAAAAGATATATACCTATACATTTTCTTTTACAATTCACCCTTTAAACCCTTATTATGGTAATAAACTCAAGATAAGATGGGAGATGAATTTATGAGAGCAAAGATTGAGAAAGCAAACCATGTGGTAATGTTTGAAACGGCTGGTGAATTTTATGCACATGAAGTGACTCACGGTATTAATGTAGGTTTCTTTGCCTGTCCCTCTTGTGGAGTAAAAGTGTATCACAAACAGGATCATTTCTTTTCACGTGAGCATGCGCGTACGTGTACTTACGTACAAGAGCAATCTAAGACAAAGTTCTAAAAATGTATTCTCCTAGTTTGTAAATTTATCATTGGTCAATTTATACATTTATAGTATAATATGAAAGTTGTACTTATGAGCATATAAAAGGAGAGTCAGCATGAAGGGACTAAGTACGTTGAGAAAGATAGATGCAGTAGGTCGTATAGTAATTCCTATTGAGCTCAGAAAGCTACTGGATATAGGTAAAGATGATGAAGTAGAGATTTTATTGGAAGACGATCATATAGAGATAAAAAAATACAAAGAATCTAATGAATGTCTGATTACAGGTGAGATAACGCCACAAAACTGTAGATATGCAAATAACTTAGTTCTAAGTCCATTAGGCGCAAAAATTTTATTTAACGAAATAAAAGACAAGCAAAAAACCTTTGAATCGTAAATTCAAAGGTTTTTTAAGTCGACCTATTTTTTATTCTGTATACTTTCCAACCAGTTTTGTACAGAAGACCCTAAGCTAGTTGCTCCTACTTTTAATTCATCCATAATATAAGAAATTAAATTGTGTAAACTGTACTCTTCCTTATAAGGGTTATTTTTATTGATGAATTTTAATACCTCTTTTAACTCCTTTACTCTTCCCTGATCCAATTCTTCTTCTAAATGCCGAGTCATGTATTCATCAACAAAATCAGAGTTCCTTATACTCGCTTCAATTAAGAAAGATCCTGCTAATGCTGGAGAGCAATCTAAAGCATAAGCTAAGCGTTTCAGAATATCATACGTTTCTCCATGTCCATCTTTTAAGCGCGTAGAGACACGCTCTTTCTCAATATTCTTGTATAGATGTCTAATTGGCTCTTTGGACATATCTCCCATATACACAGTGCTGCCAAAGCTAAATCCTCTTCTAAAATAATTTGATAGGTAGTCCATCACTTTTGAAGAAGCAAGGCCTGATATACAAATTGATTCAATTACATTTTTCACAGGTGTATTTGTAATGTAAGACAATCGATAAACACATTCTTTAAGATCAATCGGAAGTGATGGTTTTACATCTCGTTTTTTGTCACTTCGAATTTTTCTTTTCTTCTCTTCTACTCTCACATAATCACTCCTAAAATCTAAAATTATCTCTAGGACAATGACTTTTTGTACATACCTAAAACATGTATATGGCAGGGGAGGGAGGAGCATGTATATTTTTTTGAGATAGTGGAAAAAACTTATAATAGTAGAACATGAGAGGAGTCTTTTGTATGAAAATGACGAAAGAAGAAGCACAAGAAATCGCAAAAAAAATAAAAGAAAACTCTAATAAGTACGGCTTACCTGTGAAAAAAAAGAAAAATGCTAGTGCAACTTAAAAGGGGATATATAAGAAAAGGTCTTCAATTTAATAAAAAATAGAACACTTATATTTTCCTACTATAGTACGCAATAACATTTAGTACGCCGCATAATAAAGATAAATAGATATAAGCTAACTCAATTACAATAAACTTCAAATTAGATGTGCTGATAATGAGGAAGTTAAAAAAGGGACTGCCTAACAAATTAATTTGTTAGGCAGTCCCTTTTTTAATTATGATTATTGGTGACGTAATTTATCAATTTCTTCTGGTGTAAGGTTTGTAAATTCAGCGATTGTTTGGGTATCTAAACCCTTTTGAATCATACTTAGGGCCACCTTTATGATCCCTTTCTTTTCGCCTATTTCTTCACCTATTTGTTTTCCTTTTTTTTCTCCAAGTTTCTCAGCTCGTTTTAAAGCTGACTTTTCATCTAATAATGCTTTTCTTCGTGCTTCATATGCTAGTAGCACTTCTGGATCTTGGCTAACACGTTCCCACTCGTCCATTGCTTTCTTTAATACTTGATCTTCTTGCATCGCAATCTCCTCCAATACCTGAGTGATTTCTTCATCTTCGGATGCTTCAAGTAATAATAACCATCGTACAAGCTGATCTTCCCGTGGATCTACCTCTCTGTTACGCCATTTTATTAATAACTTAGGTAGCTCCATAAAATGAATTTCCAGCATATCCGTTAAGAGTAATTTTTGCTCTCGCTCATATAACTGAAAAGTGGAGTGATAATCATGAATATGAGATAAATAACGGAAGTTCACAATGTTAATGGTAATCGTTTTACAAAGCTCTCCGTAGTCCATTCCTTCTTTCATTTGACTACTGTACATTTTAGACCAGTAATAGAGTGTTCGTTTTTCCATGTCATGTTTGTTATTAAGCTGAATTTCAATATTAACTCGGCTTCCATCCTCTAACTGTGCATGCACATCTAAAATAGAGCGTTTATCTTCTTGGTTTTCTTTATTAAAATGCGGATCTAATAACTGCACCGTCTGAATTTTTTTATCATCTGGAAAACGGAGTGCTGCGTTCAAAAAAGCAGCTAAAATAGATTCATTTCCATGTGTGCCAAATAGTGATTTAAATGCAAAGTCGACACGCAAATCTAATCGTTTTGTCATAATACCCTCCATCATTTCCATGTTTGTTATTAGTATACCATGACTATATCGATTCCTTCTATCTAACACTTTAGGAGTAATTTTATTATCAATACAGTATCTGTTACACCTAATTATTAATGTTCTTCGGACAAAGAAGTAAGGAGGGGATTTAGAATAAATAGAAGTACTCGTGCTGATTGCTATTGCTCATAAATAAAATCCTCTTTACCACTATTCTTTTAGTCCGATCAGGTTCTTTATACATATAGAAATACATTAAAAATCAATAGAACATGTAAAGCAAAAAAGCCACTAGAATACTTAGTGGCTTTTTATTTTAAAAATCGCTATACTCTTCCAAATCATCGTCGTCTAAAGAACCAGATACTTGCTCTAAATCTGCAATCTTACCTTCTTTTAAGGTTTGACTTTCTGAAGGCTTGTCTTCTAATGCCTCTTGCTTGACTACAAAGCCATTAGTCTTAGCTAATTGTTTTAATTCCTTCAGTTCTGAATTGATATGTTCAAGAAGTTCTTCTGTTCTGTGACCTGAATCTACTTGGTCGGTAGATGAATGATGAAGGTCCCGAACAATTAAAGATGAAATATAGTCCCCTAATTTTCGAGACTTCGCATATTTTGCAAGTACGTCATAGACTTCATCACTCAATCGGTTGGTCTTAATCGTAAAGGCGTTTTGACGCTCTGACATGGTTATCACCTACGCTGTTAGGATTTAACGGCTTTCTTCTCAGCTTGTTTCTTTTGAAGGTAACCGATGCTTCGGATTTCTAGGCCAAATAAGTTTAAGTGACGGCTATCCTCTGGTACTTTATGATATTTCTCTGTACGTTCTTCGCCAATCTTTTCACTCATGCTTGTCATAATCGCTACTTCTAGTGTTGGAGCGACACCACCACTATATACGTATTTACGGATTTTATTTGCCGGTGGTGGGGCCACATCATTTAACTTCGCTAGTAAAATCTCCACATACTCTTTTAAAGAAGATGTAATTTGAGCTGTTAAATCAATGGCTGCGCCTGTATTTTCATTTTTTAACTCGAATTTTTGTTTACTATAGTTATCTAAAATAAATTGGTCAAAAGCACGTAAATCGGTAAACAGCTCTGGGAACTTCTCTTTACGTAACTTATCAATATGAGCTAAATAGGGAATACCCTCGATACTTTGGAATGATTCGCGACTGTTTGCAGCTTTTAATCCTTCAGGTAAGATAACAACATCAATGGATCCTCCACCAATATCGACCATCACCGTTTCACATTCTACATATTCATTAGCATCTTCACGATCTTGAAGTGTTAGGTCTTTCTTTAACGCAAAGCGCGCGATTTCGCCTTCTTTCAGGCAAGCACTTTCGTCCACAGCTACCTTCAATTCTTTTTCAAACCCTGGAGTATGAATACGGAATGTATGGTCACCTAGGAAGCGAGTAGCCATGGCTTTTTGAGCTTCTCCAAACGTACTTTCTTTTTTCAGTAACCAAATTGGTAACATCGTAGAGAAGTAGTCAATCTCGATGCTATTATCCTTTGGATCTTTCGCATGCAATGCGTGGTAGTATGCAATGGCAGCTAGAAATGTCACGTAAGGAATATGACTCGTAATTTTGTTATGTAAACGATTTATGTGATTGTTCGCAAGTTGTTGGCTTGCTGCGATATCACCGACTAAGAAATAACGTTCTTTCTCTTCGTCATCGATTGTTGTAGATAGTAAGATACGCTTCTTAAATTCTTCTGGTGCTGTCACCGCATCTGTAAAGAATGAATCAGCAGCCTCTTTTTGGAGTTCTACAACGTTGGTTGGGAAATCAAATAGGTATCCATCAATGATATTCATATCAACGGAGTTTCCACAGTCTTTATTAAAACGTGAAATTTTCATCTCTATACACCTCATTTTTAAGTTGAACTTCTGTTAAACTAATTATACAAGAATAGGGTTGTGTTTTCAAGCATTTAGTTAAACTTATCTATCAACAAAAACTTACATTTATCAACAATCATATTTGTTTAGTTGAACTTATTTTAAGATTAAAAATCTGAAGGTATACGTAGGTTTTTTATAGAATAAAAAGAGAGTTTTTAACACTCTAAAAAATAAGAGAGCATACAACATTTAGTTTTATCTAAAGAACTGATATTTGCTGCAATAGAGCTACCTACATAAAAAGGGTATCCTTTATTTGGTATTTGGAGATGAGGTATAGCATGAAAACGCCAGGGAGTATGCGAAAGTTAGACGAGTTAGGTCGTGCTGTCACTTCAATGGGGTTACGAAGGGTTCTTAGTATTAAAGAAAAAGGTCCTTTAGAAGTATTTTTTGACAGAAGTCATATTATTCTCCAGAAATATAAAGCTTCCAATGAATGTAGAATTACAGGAGAAGTGACTTTGCAAAATAGAGAATATGAAAAACAAGAAAAGCCCTCATACTTTGAGGACTTTTCTTACCTATGAAGAAGAAATGGACTTTTTATTCGCATCTACAAGACGTATTGTAACATATATAAAGTACAAAAAATGAGCTATTCAGACCTTAAAAAAGGTATTCTAAGACTTCAGCTGGTTTTTACAGAGGAAAGATGTTGTCATTCCGTAGAATTCTAGTTATTGTTAAATAAAAATATAACAGTTTAGGGAAACAGGTGATTGGGTTATGCAAACATATAGATACAATAGTGCTTTAAGAAAAGCTTTGATTGTAGATATAGAGGCAGGAAGAGAACTAATGGTTCAAATAGGTTTAGAAGAAGGATTTACTAGTAAAAATACCCTTGTCATCAGTCACTTTATTGATCAATTGTTGAACCAGTTAGCAAAGATCAATAAAACTGATTAGGGGTATCTTTCATGGAAAAGTAAAAGCAACCTCCGCATTGGCAAGCGAGGCTGCTTTTTATTTTGCTGTTGTGTGATATATATATAAATTTTTCACTGTGGTGTATGGAGAGGAGAAAAAGTTCCCTCTCTTTTTTTTGTGATTATATGGTATAATTGTAAAGTTTATCTTTACTGAAAATATAAACAGGATTATGCTATTTTAATCCAGAAATTAATTGTTTAACATTAAAATAAACAATATTCTTTGAAAATAAGATATAAGGAGAAGTGTATGAAAAAAGTAATTCTTTTTAACTTCAACGGGACCATTACAAATACAAAATTTTTAGCAATTGATATGTATAACGAAATTGCCGAGAAGCAGGGATACAAAAAAATTTCAGAAGAACATGTTCCTTATTTGAGTGCATTATCGATACGTAATAGATGCAAGGTACTTAATCTACCTTTATATAAAATGCCCTTAGTTGGTATCGCTATAAAAAGAAGATCTCAACAATATATTCCTAATTTAAAACCTGTGTCTGGAATGAAAGAAACTCTCAGTCTTTTAAAACAGGAGGGTTATAAAATAGGATTTACAACAAGTAATAATCAAGTTGTAATGAATAAATTTTTAACAAATCATTCTATTAATATATTTGATTATAGTCATTTTTCTTTTAGTCCTCTCTCTAAATCAAAAGATATTTCTTCATTTTTGAAAAAGTATGATTTAAAGAAAGAAAATGTGGTTTATGTAGGTGACGAACTAAGAGACATTAAAGCAGCTAAGAAAAATGGCCTTTTTTGTATAGCAGTATCTTGGGGATTCGACTCAGTAGAGCTTTTAAATACAGGACGTGCAGATAAGGTTATAACACAACCTAAAGAGATTGTAGATGTTTTATCAAGAATATAATAATGGCTTTTATATTTCTTAATCTATTCCGATAAATTTGAAAACCCTTTGCTTATATGGGCAAAGGGTTCTTTTTTTATGTGAATATTTCTTAAGTTGCAAACCCGTGGAGTTATATTTGTAGTCCTTTTTTTCCTGTATGTAATCTATCAGTATTTGGCGTTCATCCTCAAATAACATTTTTAAGTTACTAATCTCTGATAAAGGCTTCCAGCAAATATCTAATATCAACTCATCTGGATCTTGAAATTTCCTTTCCCCACCTAACAACTTCACTTCGAAATACTTAATATGGACATTTACATCATATGTGACTGTATCACGTTCACATATTTTATCAATGACCGAAATCTTGTATCCCGTTTCTTCCCAAACCTCTCTTATACAGCATTCTTCATATGTCTCAGAGCCTTCTATACCACCTGAAGGTACTGACCATAGTTCTGGCTGATTCGCCTTCTCCTGGGCTACCATTAATATTTAAATTTTTCAGATGCAACTAGTAGAAAAGCCAAAGTAATTTCAACATACACCTTTTATGTAAACCTAAGTGTGTTAGTCTATTAAAAGCGAAATAGAAAAGAGTGACCAACCTGGAAGAAATAAAAAAGCAAGAAATCGATCTTAATAAAGTGTATGACTATACTGAATTTCCGGATAAGATCTTAAATGGACTAAACTAATAAGAGGATATTATGTTCAATATATGAGCATATATCCTCTTTTCTTATTCGCATAAAGATCTCTATAGATATTTTAGTAAAATCATTGGTTCATTATTAAGAAATCATTTGTATTATCTTTTAATTTTATGGAATTAGTAACCTTTTTTTGTTTCAAATTATATTTTTCAAGAGTTTTACTTTCTGTAAGATAATAAAGGCTATCTTGCCAGTATTTTGTTTTAATGATTGCTTTATTAATTTTTAATTCTGTTTGATATATATAGCTATCATTGTAAAGAACAAATGTTGTAGTGTTTTTAGATGTATTATGTTTTATTAAAAATCCTTTTTTTAATGGAATAACTTCATTACCATTATCATATTTTAAATGAATCTCCTTTAGTTCGTTACTTTTGAGATTATAAATCAAGACTTTGCTTTCACTTTGCTTACCTTCTTCTAAATTAAACATTGTTAGATAAATTTTATTGTGTTTAATATTCATATCTGACAGCGCGTATGGAATGTCTAATTTCACTTTCTTTAAGACTCTTAAATCCTTTGTCGAAAGAATATTCAAAGAAAATTGCTTATCTATAGGTTCATTCATATTTCTGGCTACAGTATATATTTTATTACCATATTCCTGTACTGAAAATGGTATGCCTTCTAATCTTTTACTAACCAGTTCACCAGAACTTTTTTTTAATTCATAAGTATAAAAATTTATATCATTTTTTTTATCAAAATTATAAACCATTAGGTCCCAATTATTATTATAAATATTAAATAAAGGGTAGGGCAAAGAGGAATTTTGTTTCTTTACTTTACCATTAGAAAGAGTAATTATTTTAGAATTATAGCTAGACAGTATCTTATACTCCTCTGCATCATAAGATATTTGTGTTAAACCTGATTCGTTGATATTTTCAGTTTTTATATTATCCAGTTCTTTGTCCAAAATTGTAACTTCGCTATTATTGCTATCTAAATCACTGCTTAATACAGCTATAAATTCTCTGTGATTAGTACACCCGGTTAAAATAATTAAGAGTATACATATTATGGTTATATTCTTGTACATTAAAATACTCCTAACGAAAAAGAAAGCGATATAAACTCATCGCTTTCTTTCTTTTATAATATTATTTCAGTTTATTACTTTTTCGAATATCAACAGGGAATACACCTGGGATACTACTTGAATCTAAATCATATCCTTGTTCTTTCCAGGCTCTCCATACCAATTGTGAGCAATACCATGAATCTGTTTTATTCTTAGAAGCAAAATTATAATTGTATGGTTCATACAGCTGAGCTTTAGTATATTTGACGGCTTTTGCTCTTTGAGAGGCTGTAGAATTTTTTACTCTTTGTACCTTCGCGTCTTTCCATCTATTTTTCCAATTATTGGACCAATAGCGTACTCCATCTTTAGAGGGTCCTTTATTTCCATAAGCTTCAATAGTGTTAGCTGAGTCTACCACTATTGCAGCATGACCTCCTGGCCAGGCATTAGCAGTAGAACTACTTCCTTTCATAGTAGTCAATACATCCCCAGTACTCCCCATGGAACCAGATACAGCCGACGCATGATAAGTATTTTGCTGTTCTGAAGATAATGACTCTTCTCTTATTTGGTTAACAGTTTCCTTTTTGACACTCTGTAATTCTTTACTGTATTGATTGGAAAAATCACTATACTGTAATTCTTCACCCTTTTTTTGGTAGTAATCATCAGAATTTATTTCTTCAGCACTAGCGCTATTATAATTTCCCATTAACAAAGAAGTGCTTAAAGATAATGTAACTATGGACAACAAAGCAGTTTTTCTGTTCATGTAACATATCCTCCATTTTATTTTTTACTTAAAGATCCGTTACCACTTGTACCTTTGACATAAGGTGACATATTAAGTTGTTGTAACCTAATTGAATATGTACCATTTGTAAGAGATACTGTTTTGTTCAAGCTCTCTCCTGATTTTAGAGTCCAAAATTTAACTTCTCTATCAGGATAGCTATCGTAGGGGAACATTATAGAAACTCGCATACTAGCCTTTCCAGTGTTTTTAGCTTTGATAATGGCTGTGGTTTTTGTTTCTTTAGGCTTCGTAGAAAATATTTTCACCCATGACCCACTCGAACTAGTCTGGTTAGAAGTTAACTTTGCACTGGAACTGGCAGCTTGAGCTAGTGATGATGAAGTAAACACTAGAACAAGCATTACAATTAATGCAGTTACCAACTTTTTAATTTTTGTAATTTTCTTCATAATTTATCTCTCCTTTCCATTTAACATATTACAAAAAAGTAAAATAATTGTAAATAATATTTTGTTATTTTTTGTTATTTATTAGTTTAAATGTGATATATTCATTGCTGTATATTAAGATAAAATGGAAATCAACATGTATTTAGTGTAAATTTACACTTTGTGTATTGAAAATAAGCTTATATCCTGTATAATCTTAATAGTAAAATAATCCAAAGGAGTATTAATAAAGATGAAAAGTATTTTTATTACTATTTTATATTCAATTATAATAGTTGGGCTTCTATTGATTTTTATTAATGATTTTTTTATGGTAAATCCAAACATATTTCATTTTTCTGTAACAGAGAAGTTAGGAATTTCGCAGTATAGTTATTTGGCCATATTTCTAGCTGTTTTTTTCCTTGCTTTATATTTACGGTTTGAAAAAAACTTTTCGTTAAAGAAAACTATGATTATATCTTTAATTTTGTGTGTAATTATTATTTTAATTATGTTGATATTGATAGGAAGCGTTGCTGGTAATATATAAGTTATAAATCATATATCTATTCTAATGATAAGCATTTTTAATAAGCATTTTATAACCTAGAAGGGCAAACATGAACGAAGATAATCAACTTTGTTCATGTTTGTCCTTTTACATACATGGAGAGAAAACTTTTTGAAATTTAGGATCTATAATCCCTGACCAAGAGAAGAAAGCGTTGACATCATCTTCATTCATAGACTATAATAAGCGAAAGAAACCGGTTCCAAGTCGACTTTCATTTAGTAAAAGTAGCTTCTATGAAAAGAAACATTCAATTACTTATAAGCTGTTTTTTTTAGTTTTTTGGAACCGGTTCCTACTTGTTCAGGCTATATCTTTTATAGATAGCAAGAAATACAGTCACGATCGAATCAGAAATATTAGTTTTTTTCTTATTACAGTTTCATTATATTATCATCACCAAAGGGGTGTTATCATCAAGTGGAAAATGGTTACAAAGACATAGCTAGCAAAGTAGTTGAGGCAATAGGTGGAAGAGAAAATATTTCATCATTTGCTCACTGTGCAACAAGATTGCGTATTATGGTACATGATCAAACAAAAGTAAATCAAGAAGCAGTCGAAAATATAGAGAAAGTAAAAGGTGCATTTTATAATTCCGGACAATACCAAATTATTTTTGGTACAGGAACTGTTAATAAAGTATATGAAGCAGTGAATGAGTTGGGTATTAAAGGCACGTCTACATCTGAAGTAAAAGCAGAAGCTAAGAAACAAGGAAACGCTTTTCAACGAGCTATCCGAACCTTTGGTGACGTTTTCGTTCCAATTATTCCAGTTCTTGTTGCAACCGGATTATTTATGGGTTTACGTGGGGTACTAACTCAAGAAGCAGTGTTAAATTGGTTGGGTTATACACCCAATGATATCCCTGAAAACTTCATAATGTTTACACAAGTTGTTACAGATACAGCTTTTGCATTCTTACCAGCATTAATTGCATGGTCAGCCTTTAAAGTATTTGGTGGAAGCCCTGTTCTAGGAATTGTCTTGGGATTAATGTTAGTAAATCCAGCACTTCCAAACGCATATGCAGTAGGTTCAGGAGACGCACATCCTATTCACTTCTTTGGATTTATTCCAGTTGTAGGGTATCAGGGTTCTGTTTTACCAGCTTTCTTTGTAGGTCTTTTAGGGGCAAGATTAGAGCGTTGGATTCGTAAAAAAGTGCCCGATTCAATTGATTTAATACTTACGCCATTTCTGACATTATTGATCATGATTACATTAGGTCTCTTCGCTATCGGACCAGTCTTTCATTCATTAGAAAACATAATTCTAACAGGCACAAAAGCAATTTTAGATTTACCGTTTGGTTTAGCTGGTATTATTATTGGTGGCCTACAACAAGTTGTTGTAATTACTGGCGTTCATCATATATTTAATTTACTTGAAATTCAATTATTAGCTGATACAAAATTTAATCCATTCAATCCATTAATTACTAGTGCAATCGTAGCTCAAGGGGCTGCAACGCTAGCAGTTGGATTGAAATCTAAAAATAAAAAAGTGAAAGCATTAGCATTCCCATCAGCATTTTCAGCCTTTTTAGGAATTACAGAACCGGCTATATTTGGAGTAAACCTAAGGTTCTTTAAACCCTTTATAATGGGCCTTATAGGAGGAGCAGTAGGGGGATTCTTAGCCTCGATTTTTCATCTAAAAGCAACAGGAATGTCTGTTACAGCTATTCCAGGCTTATTATTGTACTTGAATAATCAGATTTTTATCTATATTTTCGTTAATTTGATTGCCTTTGCTGTATCATTTATTCTGACATGGCTGTTTGGTTATAACGACAAGATGCTTAAGAATCGTTAATTATATATAAATTGTAATTAATAAACTACAATGAATGACATTAGAAAAAGCCTTATATCTAAATGGGACTGACCCCTAATAGTGAGACAAATAAAAAACACCTTTAAGTTAAAAAACGGGTATATACTACCTAACAATCACTTGGAGGTGTTTTTTCTATGAGGACAAGAGTTAGTTATCCAGCAGAGTTAAAGATAAAAGCTATTGAGATGAGATTAGCTGGTATACCTGTCAAAGAAGTGCTTTCCCAATTAAATATTCGCAGTTACACCCAATTAAAAAGGTTGATGAGATGGTATAAAAATGGAGAAATGCCTCGATTTGAACAGCCTGTAGGCAAGCAGTATTCATATGTAAAGGGACCTGGCTTTAAAAACGAAATGTCAAAATTGAAAGCAGAAAACCGGTATTTAACACAACAGATTGAGGTCTTAAAAAAGTACAAGGAATTGGAGAGGAAGTGGTCCTAGAAATCGTAGTGAACGTAGTAGAAGAGTTAAAAGATAAGATGCCAGTCTATCAAATCTGTCAGCACCTTGATATCCCTCGATTGACTTATTATTGCTCGAGGAAACAGGAACAATCAGAACGGACAAAGAAAAAGAAATGGATGGAACAACAGATCGGTGAGCAATGTCAAAAACATAAGTTCCGATATGGCTATCGAAAAATTACAGCCTTACTTAATCGAACGATGAAGATTAACCATAAATTTGTACAACGTGTCATGCAGAAATACGCTTGGCAATGTCGCGTAAAACGAAAAAAACGAAAGCAAACAGGGCAACCTTATCAGGTTGCAGAGAATATATTAAATCGTGAGTTTCAAGCTGATCGCCCTCTTCAGAAATTAGTAACTGATATTACCTACTTGCCTTTTGGACCTAAGCAGTTGTATCTTTCAAGTATTCAAGATTTATTTAATGGGGAAATCATTGCATATTCGATTGGTGATCATCAAAATGTAGAATTTGTCTTAGATACGTTAAGCCAACTTCCTTTTTTACCTAAAGAATGTACGTTGCATAGTGACCAAGGATCTGTGTACACATCGCATCTCCATCAACAAAAAATTAAAGAAAGAGGCATTATCTGCGGATGTCCCGTAAAGGAACATCCGCAGATAATGCCTCCATTGAATCGTTTCATTCCTCGCTAAAGTCTGAAACGTTCTACCTCGACGAGTTAACATATACGACGACCACCATCGTCGAACAAATTGTCGAAAACTATATTACTTATTACAACAATGCCCGTATTCAAACGAAACTAAACAACCAGTCACCAGTACAATACCGGCAGCTGGCTGTTTAAAAGGTGCTTTGAGTCCTGTCTTACAAACAGGGTGCAGTCCCATGGTTAATAGGGGTTTTTAATTTTTAATCCAAATATGTATCTGATATACAAGCAAAAATATTTTTTATACCGAAAATACGCTATATGTAAACTGGTTCTGCATATGATATAAATTTAAAGTAGACATCTTCTTCATTTGTAAAGGCAAGCCATTCTTGTTGGCTTGCCTTATTTTGTGCTATTCTTATTTTGTGCTATTCTTATTTCATTTTATAATTTTTCTACTGCATATAATAACAATTCCTCAATGTTTCTTTTACCTAATTTTTTCGCTTTTTGCTGTAACTCTTCTTTCAAATCACTTGTTACTTTTACCCGTATAACTTCTAAGTCGCTATCAATATAAATCCCACGGCTGCGTTTATTAATATTCCCTGAGATAAGGACCGACTCTAATAACTCCACGATTTCTTGTGCTGATTCCGTCAATAATACAGGTTTGATTTCAACGATAAATTGCTCTTTCTCTTCTTGTGGTGTAATCCTCATATTGGTGGGGCTTAGGTACTGATAAAATAAATCCATGAGCTTATAAAGCTGTGATTTCGCATAAGCTGTCTGCTTAAAAGCAAACGTGGCATATCCTTCTTTGGTAATCGTTTTTTTAGATTCAATTTTATAGGCTGCTTCAAAGCCTCGATGAAGTAATTCCTCTAATGTTATCTCTTCATGCTGTTCTGTAACAGCCATAATTGGATCCTCTACCGAGATAATACGGGCAAGCTGCTCTTTTTCTTCGTCTTTCTTCACAAAAAGCTGAAATAGCGCAATGTTTTGTTCGGCATGATAAAAATGTCGCTTACTTGGTTTGCGCCCAACCTCATGAGTACGCTTAAACTCTTCTAAATCTTCCTCATTCACAAAATAACAATTGATTCCCCGGTATTCTTCTTGGAACGCTGGTAACAGTTCTTGTTTAATATACTTATTGACTGTTGTGACGGAGATATCCAGTTGCTGCGCGACTTCTTTTGTCGTAAGCCCAGGCTTCTTTAACTCTTCTTGTAAACGAACAACATCCTCGATATCAAATTCATAGCGTCCTTCAATATGCCAGTCATCTTTATTAATAGGATTCAATTTTCCTTGTTGAATATATGTATAAATCGTTTTCTTTGATGAAATAGATAACATCTCCATCACATCTTCAATGGTAATAATTTTAGTAGGATTATCAATCATGACATACACTCCTAATCTTTTTCTTTTATCTAATAATTAATTATATCATATTTACATATAGTTATATATTAAAAGTTTTCTTAACAGATATGTAAATGATAAAACTAACTTATATAATTTTATGTTTTAATATTTACTTTAGATGATGACAAATAGGAGATTTTTCTACAAACTATATAAATAATAAACTATTTTTACAAAAAGTAAGTTTACACTTTTACTTTTAAATAAGTTACAATTAATAAGTAATAAATATAATAAGTAACTGTAAAAGAGTATTTAATTATAGAAACCTTATATATTTATTTATTACAGCTAGTATTTTTAACATTTTTATTAAAATTATCAATGCGTTTAAAAGGGTAGTTGTAATCTATATACATATAAACAGAAACTTAACCCCTGAATAGAGAAAAAGATATCTTAAGACAAGGGAGATCTATAAATAAGATGGCATGCTTTACGAAAGGAGAGGTTTTATGCAAGATTTCTCATTAGTACATGTAGGAACAGAAGTAAGGGAAAGAAAAGGAGATTTCAATAAAATCGTTTCATTAATGCTGGACACTACATACTACGATGCCTTAGAAGAAAGAAATGAGCATCACCAGAGAAAAAATGAAGATATGTTTAGCGATTTTACGGATGAAGAAATGATGTACTACTATGTCCATCAACGAAAGCATATCAGAAAGGATCGAGAACGAAAAGAAAATACAAAAACCGAATACGTACGGATTTTGTTGCAGTTTTATCAGTATGCGGTACAAAGTGAGTCGTTCCTGCGCCAAGATGTTGACTATTATATAGAAGAAGCTATTTTTAAAAACCTACGTCCTTGGCATATACGTAACTACCAGGCCTATTTAAGTACCGCATTATTGGGTAAGGGTGGGAAACCTTATTCACCCGCAACTTTAGATGCCAAAATGACGATTTTAAAGAGTTTTATGAAGTGGTTACATGAAATAAAATATATCCAGCATTCTTTACATAAAGAAATCTTGAGTACATCACTATCTGAACAAGAAATTCCGAACCGAGATTTGTATTATCATGAAGTCAAACAGCTGCTAGACTACTACAAAGATCATCCCATTAATCATGGATTGTTAACGATGCTAGCCATGACAGGCCTTCGTGTTCAAGAAATAGCTAAAGCCTCGTGGGGAGACATATACCTAGACAGTTTAAGTGGTCATTATCGACTAAGAGGAGTAGGGAAGGGTGGAAAGAAATTTGATAAGTTACTCCATCCAAATCTTTATAAACGTATTCTTGCTTTTCGAGAACGGCGTCATGTCAGTACAGCATTAAATTCAAGTGATCAAGGTCCATTATTTCCAACTAAAGATGGAGACTATTATCAATATAAAAACTTAAGTAATTATATTGTGCGTATCATTGAACGAACGGAATTACCTTTTGTAAAAGAACGGAATGACAGGATTACGCCTCATTATTTCCGTCATTTTTATGCGATTTATAGTAGGCAGCAGGGAGCCGATATTTTCTTAATTCAAAAGGAGCTTGGCCATAGTGATCGTAAAACAACGGAACGTTATCTAGAGAAGGTTTTGCAAAGAGAGCAAGAAATTGGGCTAATGTGGAAGGAACAAGATTTTTAATTGAAATAATATTCTTCAATACCTCATAAAACTATTAGTATATTAGTTAACTAATATTATAGATTGGAGTCAAAATGATTGGGATATTAGGATATTGGGTAGCTTTACTGATTTGGTGGTTAATTAAACATTTTAAGGGTAGCTCACTTGGAGATATAAAAGACTTCATGAATGGATTGCCAGTGGGTTTTTGGACATTGCTAACCGGTATTTTAACGGCTATTGTAGCACTTGCTACTTTATTGGTCACACAGCTTATGAATGCTAGAACACAGAAAATTCAAATAGGTCATCAAGCAGAATTGTTAGAGAAACAATTAAGTCACCAAAGAGAATTGGCTCAAATTGAATACTTTAGAGATAAGAGAACAGAAGCTATATTGGACTTTCAAAAGAACTTGGAAGAGTCACGAGGTATCTTAGAATATTTCCATAGTGAAACAGCTGATTTTGAACGTCGCATGAAGTTGAAAATAAAATATAAAAAAGAGTTTTTGTCTACTTATCCAAAGTCACAAGAGCATGTTATACAAGAATTTGAGGCAGAGAATGTAAAAAACATGGTGGAATGCGCTTCTCATCAACTTCACAATATTGAAGAAAAGGTTTCATTTTTAAAAACGTCTTTTAATTTACTTGTAGTATATTTAGAAAAAGATGAAGAGAATGCATTGAGAGAGATTGTGAACGATATAGACTTCATATCTCATTATTTAACCTCTAAATTTAAGTTACTAAAAGAACCTTACTCTTCTGTCCATGAGCTGGATGTTTTAAGCTTGGTACATATATATGAGCCAAGTATAGTTTATCTTCAAAGGTCTCGTATAAAACTTGAACATGTAAGGAAAATCCTGCGTAGCTATTTACATTTTGAAAAATAATTCTTATCAAACTAAATCTGCATCTTTTATAGACATAAATATTATTGAAGTTAAAATCACACACCCTGTCAAGGTAGTATTAGATTGATTAAACTCAAGTAATTGTCTAATAAAAGCAAAATAGAGAAGAGTGATTAACATGGAAGAAATGAAGGAGCAAGAAATTGATTTTGATAAAGTATATGACTATGCTCAATTTCCGGATAAGGTTAGTGGCCCATGCGATAACTGTAATTCAGCTTACTTCAAAAGTTCTGTAAAAGGTGGCGTTTTCTTACGTGAATGCCGGGAATGCGGAATGAAGAAGAGTATATAAACATATGATAACTGGGTCCTTCAGAATTTGAAGGGGCCTTTTTATTTATATGTAATATGGTTTAGTAATAGATATTTAAGTTTAAGCGAGAAGGCTAATAATTTAAACATTACGGTTTAGGCTCAATGTAAGAAGGAAACTCGGTAGGGTGTTGCATTCCTGTTACAATTAGAAGATAAGAAAACAGCAGAAATATAGTAATGATCCCTATTACTACAACGAAACGAAGAAATTTCTTGATTTTTCTATGTCTACGGAACTCATAAAAATTAATAACATTATTCATTCAAATACTCCTCGTCTTATTTTTTAGAAAAGCAGAATAAAAAAGGAAGATAAAACCTCCCCACTTATAATTCATAAGGTAGTTTTATCTCCCACTATACCATTATTTTATCTATATTATACTTATAATTTAAAATTATCTGTTATTTTCAATGTTAGCAACATTGGACACAACATTGAGAATTAGACTTTGTGACATTAGAGTTTCTAGATACAATACCTTTTATTTTTGAAAGGTAAGTCTCTTGAGCTAATGAATTAGTATCATGTATCTGTTGACGGGATGCGTAATTCATTGCACGTTGCTCTTGCATGAGTATAAACTCTAATTCATACATCATAATCAATCACTCCTTTATTATGTTATGCTTCTTTCTTCTGAACTTTATTGTTTTCACTTGAGCAACAAGTGCTTTTTTCTTCTTTTACTTCCACAATCTCAATATTGCAACAATCTTTCTCTTTCTTATTTCCTTTAAAAATCGACATTAGACCCATTTTCATCCACCTCCATTAAAGTTCTAATACTAAGAATAAATAGCCTGAAACAGTTGCCATTAAAAATACTGATACAATAAACGCACTTACTAATTTCTTGTGGAAAATACTCTTCAACATAATAATTTCAGGTAAACTTGCACCAGCACCTCCTATTAGCAGCGCCATAGTCGGAGCAATAGGGAATCCATTAACAAGTAAAGCTTGAGCAATTGGTAACATCGTTGATAGACGAATGTATAATGGAACTCCAATAATAGCTGCTAACGGAATAACCCACCATTGGTTTTGATCAGAAATAAATGTTAAGAAGTTGGTTGGCACTGCCTCTTTAATAATTGCTCCTACGAATGCACCAATTAATATATATACGAGAACTGAACGAATTAAATCTATAGTTTCCTTAATGGATTCCTTAATGTTTAAGACAAGATCTTTTCTGCGACGTTCATCTTGCTCTGGGAGATTCCCTTTAATCATGACTTTCTTTACTTGCTCTTTATAGTTTTTCTTATCTAAGTACCATCCAATGATCATAGAGAAAACAAAAGTTGTGACGGCGTAAATAGCTGTTACCTTTACCCCATAAATATAAGCCATCAACCCTAAAATCCAAGGATCTAATAAAGGTGAAGTAAATAAATAAGTCATTACGGTTTGGAAAGGAACATTACGATTAAGCATGGTTACCAGTAACGGAATAGTGGAGCATGAACAGAAAGGCGTAATAAATCCAAGCAAGGCACCTGCTAAGTTTCCTAGAAAAGGGTTTTTACTACCCATCCATTTTTCTACTTTTTCAAAAGGAACATAGGCTTGAATAAAACTAATGAAAAAAGAAATACCAAGGAATAAAACTAATAAGTTCTTACTTAAAGATAGAAACTCCAATAATACTTTGGTTACTACATCTGGCATAAAGCATTCCTCCTAATTCATTTAAATTTTGAAACTATGTATATTTACAATAGTTGCAAAATACAACTATTACTTTTAGAAAAAGAGGCATTAACAGCAACTGCTGTTTCTCATAGCCTCCAAAATTAAATCAATACTTTCTAAAACTTGACCACGTTTATTTTCTGGTACGTTAGAAAGGATTTCTTGAATATATACATTCATCTGTTTAGCAATTTCATCTTCGTATTTCTCTCCTTCAGGAGTAAGTGTAATCGTTACATATCTACGGTCGGTAGGGGATTGTATACGACTTACTAAATTGCGTTCTACCAACCCTTGAATATGACGACTTAATGTACTATTGTCTAGACCTAATGAAGACGATAGTTCATTTAATGAAGGTTTTTTTGTGCGCTCCACTTCAAATAATATATGACTTTGTACTAAGGAAACCCCACAACATTGGGCACCTTCTTTTTCAAGTAAACCAAAGCGTCTAATTAAAATTTGCAGCATCTGACGAAATTGATGAGATTCTTTTCCTACTTTTACGTTGTTCATATCCTTTTCACCACACCTTATTTGCTTGTTGAAACAATTGTAATCTACAACTATTTCAATTGTCAACAAATTAATTACCATTTTTTTCAGAATTTTTTTATTGACGCACCTAATAATTGGTTATATCATTTAATTAACAATAGATAACATTTTTATTTTTTGCATAAAAATGTTAATTAAGTTAAAAGGAGTGTTGTAAACATGTTAGCTTTAAATCAAAAATTAAATTCTTATTTTGAAACCTTTTTTACTGAAGCAGTAGAAGGAGGCACATTACCTGAAAGAGAAAAAGTTGTAGCTATTCTAACATCAGCTACTTTGTTAAATGATCAAGCTACATTGAAGAACGCAGTTCTAACAGCTAAACAATTAGGGTTTACAAAAGAAGAAATCGGTCAAATAACAGGTATTGCAATCGCTGTAAACTCTCAAAAATTAAAGGATCAAGTTGAGTTAAAGGTAGAAAGTAAATCATCCTCTACATGCTGCCAGTAAGGAGACGATCTATGGATAATCAATATGTTATTTTAGTTAGCCCTAGAGATAATGAAGTTCAATTGGTACAAGAACAAGGTTATAAAACCATTTTATTAAGAAAAGAGATTTCATTTGATGAAATTTTCGATGTGGATGTGCCTGTTGAGATTGATTTAAACCATGAAGAAACCGTGTTAGAAAAGTGTCTAGAACTGGCTAATCAACTTGATATAATTTCGGTTTTTACTATGAATGAATATCGAATTCCTTTAGCATCTAAGATAAGTGAAATGCTGCAATTAAAGTATCAACTACCTTATGAAGCTAGCTTAAGATGTAGAAATAAAAAAATGGCTAGGCAAAAATTAAATGAATCTGGTGTAGGAGAGGTTCAATATCGTCTTGTTACTTCTGAAAAGAAGCTAGAATCTCAACTTCAAGGCATGGATTTTCCTCTTATCGTCAAACCATCTAACGATTCAGGAAGTAAAAATGTTTACTTATGCCAGAATCACTCAGAAATATCAACAGCTATTAAACATATTGTGCAAAGTAAGAAGAATATCGTGGGTCAAACCATTGATTCAGACATACTTATTGAAGAGTTTTTAGATGGGCCGGAGTTTAGTATTGAGTCTGTAACGGTTAATGCCCAAACTACTATTATTGGAATTACAAAGAAACTTGTAACTCCATACCCTCTTTCTATTGAAGTAGGACATGACTTTCCTGCAAACTTAAATGATAATGAAGAGAATGAAATTAAAAGGCTAGTAGAACAAAGCTTAGCTGCTTTAGGTGTGGATTTTGCTGTTACTCATACTGAAGTGAAATTAACAAAAAAAGGGCCAAGAATTGTAGAAGTAAACGCTCGACCAGGAGGTGATGAGATACCACATCTCGTCAAAGCAGTCACGGGGATTGATCTTAAAGCATTAGCTTTCCTTGTTACTTTAGGTAAAGGCATCGACTCTTTAGTGACATCTTCATCTACTGTTCCATCTGCTTCTATTCGATTTCTTTTAGCTAATCAGGATGGAAAAGTACAGTTTGACGAACAGTTCCGGTCTTCCTGCATAAAAGAACAAAAGTGGTATGTTAAAAATGGGGAATCAGTCAAACGAACCGAAAGTAATTTTGAACGTTTAGGCTACTTCATTGTCTATGGAGATGAACAGAACCTTTCAAGTAGCATAGCAGATTCCATAGAAAAGAAGTTATCTCTAAAAATTGGGAACTTGTTGGGGATTTAAATATGATTATAGACGTTGAAAATAAATTTAAAGCTCTTGGTGATAAAACTAGACTTGCACTTTTAAAGGAAATTTCCTGCTGTAAGGAGTTATGTGTCTCTGATCTACAAAAAAAGTTTGATATTTCTCAATCGAAGTTATCTTATCACCTAAAATTACTTGTAGATGCGGGAATCCTTATCCGTTGCGAAAGAGGAACTTGGTGTTACTATCAGGTAAATGATAAAGAAGTTAAAAGTATTCTGTCGCCTGTTACCTACCAAGAAATAATAAAAAACAGTGAGTCCAAGTAACTCACTGTTTTTTATTAAAAGCATTCTTTATAGGAATCTGCAGCTTTCTGATAGTCTCCTAAATGGAAGTAAACGTCGGCCACCTTTTTGCATACATGATCACATGGCATTGCTTGATTTACTAAAATCTTTTTTGCCTCCTCATAATTCTTTAGTGAGGTCTCTGTATTAGATAATTTATAATTAATATCTCCTAAAAGTTCGAATGCCTGTGCCTTATGCTTATTAACGTCATTCAGCTTTATAATGTCCTCGCATAAAGAAGACGCTTGTACATATTCTTCTTGTAAATAATATACTCTTGCAAGTTCTACCTGCGCATTCATAATTCGTGCTTCTTCAGCGTTAACATTCTTATAAATATTTATAGCTGTTCTCAAATCAAGGTCAGCTTGATAATAGTCTTTTTGGTAAGAAAATAAAATTCCTAGATTTGTATAGGTACCGGCTTCATGGTATTTATTTTCACTAAGTTTAAAATATTTAAGAGCCCGTTCGTAAGAGACTTTGGCATCTTTATAACGTTTCAACTCCATATTACAAATTCCTAAAGCCATAAAGATTTCCCCAGATTTATAAAAAGTACCTAGATTATCATTTAGATCTCTTGCTTCTTCTAAAAAGTTAATGGCAGAATAAAACTCCTTTAATTTACCGTGAACAACCCCTAGATTAACTAAAATTGATATCCTTATCATTCCACTAATTTGGTCATAAATCATAATACGATACGCTTTATTTAAGATATGAAGGGCTTTTTCATTATTGCTAACCTGACTGTGACAAGATCCTAGGGAATCTAAAGAGCGTAGCATCTCATTCGTATGTTTGCCTTTTTCAAGCTGGGAATAACTCTTTTCAAAAAAAGTAATAGCATGATTGTAGTCTTTTTTATACTCATAATACTTTCCATGTATCCACATTAAAATGCCTTTGTCATATTCATTTAAATCGTTACGAGACAAATATTCTTTCTTCTGAATAAATGTTTCAACTTTATCAAATGAATTCGCATTTACTTGGTTTTCTGCAGTTTTTATTTCTTTTTTCACTTGTGATAAAAGTAAGTCTTTGTTTTCTATTGTTTTAAAGAAATCATCAACTGTACAATCAAGTTTTTCGCTTAACTTTTCTAATACATCAAATGAGGGCTGAACAAGGCCTTTTTCAATTTGGCTTAGATAGCTTCTAGTAATGATGCCTTCTGATAAATCTTGCTGCGTTAACTTGGATTCTTTTCTTAATTCTTTTATGCGCTGACCTAACATAAAAACTACCCCAATCTTTTCTTATTTACCTATCTCTATTATTAACATTTTTGAACAAAATGTAAATAGTTTGTTAAATGTTCAAAATATGTTGACAAGGAATTCCACATCTATTACTATTTACTTAAAGATTTAACATTAATAACAAAAGTAAATAAAAATAAAAAATGTTAACTAATGTTAGTTAATGTTATAAGGAGGAAGATTAGGTTTTAGTTTGAAAACTATTAAAGAAGAATTACCCTTATTGTGATTGGTAGACAAATACAACTTAAATATTTTGAATATTTTTAAAAAAGGGGATAGGACGATGAAATTAAAATATAAGGTTTTGTTTATGAAGGTTACAATGGCAGCAGCTGTTATTATCATGATGTCAGACCCAGTTTGGCCAAGAGTTTAAATAAATAAATGAAATCAAAATTGAAATGTAAAATTGGGTTTATGTACGCAACGATAGCAGCAACTACTATTATCATGCTGATGACAGATCCGGTTTGGCCATAAGAAGAAATCAGGGGGATTAAATGATGAATATTTTACTAGTTTCAAACTTTGAAGGCGGCTTTCAACCCAACACTATTGCCACAGCAGCAACACCTTTAATCAAAGAAGGATTTAACGTTTCGATTTTAGATACGTATGTTGAAGGAATAGTTGAAGAAAAATTTCTAGATAAAGATTTAATTGCAATTTCGGTTCCCCTATTTGACGCAGTTCATGCTGGAATAGAAATTGCAAAACAAGCAGCTAACCTTAACTCCAAAGCTCACATCACATTTTTTGGACAACATGCTACTATCAATGCTAATCGTTTAGCTGGTAAATATAGTGATTCCTGTATTTGTGGGGAATGGGAACACCCATTAACTTTATTAGCTAAGCATCTTTCAGGCGATGTACAAGAAAAGATTCCAGGATTATTAAGCGCTGAACAAGCTATAAAAGGGGAATCAATACATCCTTACATGGCACGTAATCACCTAGACATACCTTCACGAGATTTACTACCACCTTTGTATAAATACCCTCAAAAACAAATTAATCATATTTTAGGATCAGAAGAAGTTGTAGGCTCAACTGAAATTGCTAGGGGCTGTCATCATAAATGCTTATATTGTTCAGTATTTGCAGCATACGACGGCAAAGTTATTTTAGTTCCAGAGGATATCGTGTTAACAGATATTCGAAATCTCGTAGCAGGAGGAATGACGCACCTTACATTCATCGATGCAGATTTCTTTAATGCGAAATATCATGGAATCAAAATTTTACGTAAACTTCACGAAGAATTCCCTGACTTAACATATGATTTTACAACTCGCGTAGATCACATCTTAGAAAATAAAGAAACTCTTTTAGAAATGAAGAACTTAGGAGTTAAATTTATTACGTCAGCATTAGAATTTCCTTCAGAAGAAGTACTTGATGCTGTCGCAAAAGATACGACGGTTTCAGATATCGAAGAAGCGATTGCTTACTTAAGGGAAATTGATATCAAATTAAATCCAACTTTTATTATGTTTAATCCATGGACTAAATTTGAAGATCTTACAACGTTCAGATCTTTCGTAGAAGAAAACCAATTAGGGAACATTGTAGATCCAATTCAATATGAAACAAGACTATATTTGTATAAAGGTTCTCCATTATTACACAAGGAATCTATTAAATCCTTAGATTTAGAAGAACATGAATTTCACTATGACTGGAAGCATCCAGATCCCAAACTGGACGAACTTTATTTTGAAATGTTAACGCCAGCTGAAGAGGGAATCTTCAAGCGATGCTGCTTGAAGTGCTAAGGAGGAATAACTAGTGGCTGAGAAATCTATGGTAGCAGCTCCTGTTAGGCAAGCACATGTCTTACCAAAGCTAGACCCTTACGCTGAAACAAAGAAAAAATTGATAGCAGAGTTCATTGGGACCTATTTTCTTGTTTTTGCAGGGACAGGAGCAATTGTTGTTGACTCTCTTACAAAGAGTTTAACTCATGTTGGAGTAGCCATCACGTTTGGTTTGGTTGTATTGGCTTTAATTTATTCATTTGGACATATCTCAGGAGCTCATTTTAATCCAGCAGTCACACTCGCTTTTCTATTTCTCGGTGAAATCAACAAAAGAGAAGCGACACTATACCTTTTTACGCAATTGATCGCAGCATCTGCATCAAGCATAACTTTATTACTTATGTTTGGGAATGTAGCGCACTTAGGGTCTACTCTACCTAGTGGTTCTTGGATACAAAGTTTCGTTTTAGAGTTTGTTTTAACATTTGTGCTTATGATGGTTATTTTAACATCAGCTGTGCATGGTAAAGCAGTTAAGTCATTTGCTGGCATGGCAATAGGAGCAACTGTAGCTCTAGAAGCAATGTTTGGTGGTCCAATTAGTGGAGCATCCATGAATCCTGCTCGATCATTTGGTCCAGCAATAGTATCAGGTACATTTAGTACTCTATGGGTCTACTTAGTAGCCACGGTATTAGGGGCCATTAGTGCTGCCTTAATTTATAAAATACTTCATGAAGAAGAGTAAAAAAACAGGGGGAATGGAAATGAAAACTGCAAAACTAGTGTTACTTGGAGGATTTTTAGGAGCTGGTAAAACGACTACAATGATTAACTCAGCTTTAAAACTTGAAGAGCAAGGCTATCGTGTCGCAATTGTAACGAATGATCAAGGAAAAGAGTTAATTGATACTGAGCTAGCTCGTAAAAATGGTCTAGATACAAAAGAAGTAACAGGTGGTTGCTTCTGCTGCCAATTTGAAGATTTATATGAAAATTTAACTGGTTTATTAGAGGAAAAGCAGCCTGATGTAATTATTGCAGAGGCTGTGGGAAGTTGTACAGATTTAGCTGCTACTGTGATTCAGCCTTTAAAACAGTATTATTCAGAACAGTTTAAGACTGCACCTTTAACAATTGTGGTAGATCCAGCGAGATTAATGCATGAGCTTAATGCAACGGATAAAACAAGACCTTCTTTTTCACAGTCAGTAAGCTATATTTTTGAAAAGCAATTAGCTGAAGCAGATATCATCGCGCTGAACAAATTAGATCGCTACTCTTCTGAAGAAGTTGAAAAACTATATAACTATTTACAACAACGTTATCCGCAAACTGTCATCCAAACAATCTCCGCAGAAAGGGGAGATAACCTTGATGTACTAACAGAAACATGGTTAACAACAGATTTAGGTGGAGACAAAGTACTTGATATCGATTACGAACGCTATGCAGAGGGAGAAGCTCAATTAGCATGGATGAATATTTTAGGTGACTTAAGTTCTGATCGAGACGTAGACCCACGTCAGTGGGCTGAAAGCTTCTTAGATAAATTAAATGCCCACTTTATAAGAGAGAAAATGGCTATTGCACATTTAAAAGTTCATGTAGGACTTGAAGATGGATACGTGAAAGCGAGTATGGTTCATACAGGTGATGAACCAACATTTACTGAGGAAAATGTACAAAATGCAAAACAACTACGAGTTGTTTTAAATATCCGTATTGAAGCATCTCCAGCTATCTTAAATCTGGTGGTGGCCGATGCCATTGGAGCTCTGAATAAAGAATTAGGTACGAAATGGAATGAAACATATAATGAGTGCTTTAGCCCACTACCACCAAAACCGGTTCATCGTTTATACGAAGTAATGTAAGGAGGACAAATAGATGAAATCAAATGATTTAATCGAAATTTTCCCAAGTATCCCAAGTGGCCAAGGAGATTGTTGTGATACAGATGCAGATTTAGTTACAGATACTGGTTGCTGTGAAGATAGCCAAAATTTTTATGAAGAAAGTCTAGAGTTAAAGGATCAATTAAAAGAGCACTTTGATAAATCAGTAAATGTACATCTTTATAATTATGATATTTCAATGGATCGAGTAATGGCTCAGAAAAAACTCAGTGAATTGATTAAAAAAAGAGGATTTGAGTATATAAGTGAGGATACGATTCTTAAATATGTAACGCCAGCTGTTGTAGTAAACGGTAACTTAGTAAGCTTTGCTACTAAGCCTCACTTAGAATTGGTAATAAAAGAATTTAATTAAGCGATAAGGAGTCAGCATGCTGGCTCCTTATTCATAGTAAGACTTATAGATAAAACATTGGCTTCCTAAATAAAAAGATAATCTTCCTTAAAGCTAAGGGACTATATCAGGATGAAAGGGTTTGAAGATAGAGATGCAAAATCAAAAGATAAGTACAGATATAGCAGTTCAAACAGGTTTAAGAAAGAAATTAAATATTGGGACTAACCCTTTAACCGGTTTAATCATTGCCATTTTAACTACATCTTTCTTTGTGATGACTGGTATTGTGCCATCAGGGTCTTTTATAACTTTTATAGGGTTATGTGTTGTAGCTTGGTTAGCAGCAGAAAATGGAGGAAACGATGTTTCTAAAGGTGTATCCTCATTAGTAGCTTCTGGCTACGCTAGTGCGTTAACAGCTATAATATATGGCGTTGTCATGACCGTAATTGGAGGAGTATGTTCCTTCTTTCTTGCTTCTAAACTAGTTGGTTTATTTACTGCCGGTTTAATGAATTCGGAATATCAACTCACAGGTATCATGGCTTTGGCTATGGCACTAGGGGCAACTCTTTGGGTAGCACTTGCCACTAAATTTTCATTACCTGTTTCTACAACACATGCCATTATCGGAGCCGTTATCTTAGTCGCATGCATCTCACAAGGTGTATCTAGTGTATTATGGGGGAATCTTGGAAGTAAATTTGTTTTACCTTTACTTCTTAGTCCAGTATTAGGTTTATGTATAGCTTGGTTCCTTAATTTATTTGTAGACAAAATTAAAATCAATCCTCAAGTAGGAAAAGGTATTGCCTGGATCTCTAGTGGTTTAATTTGTTTTGTTCGGTCGGTTAATGATACGCCAAAAATTGTAGCAATTGCTTTACTAGTCTCTGTATTAAATGGTTCCTCAGAGCAAGGCAGTACCTTACCTTTTTCATTCTTCATTTTAGTTACTGTAGCGATGAGCCTAGGGAGCTTAATTAAAGGGCTGCCAGTAACGGAATTATTAGCAAAAAAAGTGACTAAATTAGATGAAAATAGCTCCTTATCAGCAGTGCTCACTACCACCTCTTTAGTTATGGCCTCGAGTCAATTTGGATTACCGGCTTCTACAACCCATGTAAGTACTTCTTCTATTATTGGAGCTGGATTAAAAAATGGACGAGAAGCAATGAATTTCGGAGTTATTAGAGAGATTCTTCTATCCTGGGTTGTTACTTTACCTGGTGCCGGAATTATTGCAATGGTCTTCTACTATATTCTAAAGTTACTCCTTTAACAGCTATTATATCTTTATACGATTTCCGAAGTAGAAGAACATGTTAGAGATTCAAAAAAAGCCTGTCTCCTTGAAGAGGCAGGCTTTTCATTTAACAACAAGTTTTAGGGGCTTTTTCATTTGGCCCTACATTGGAGCTGATTTTATGAACATCACTATTTGCTTTAGTGTAAAAGAATTCCCATTCATTTCCGTCCGGATCTGTTACCCAAAATTTATCTTGAACAGCATAACAACAAGTTGTATCCATCTCCTCACGAGCAAAGAATCCTTCTTTCTCTAATCGTTCTTTATGAGCAATTACTTCTTCTGCATCATTAACTTGGAATCCAAAGTGGTTGACTTGGTTCCCGTTTACCTCATCACGTACGTTTAGAGTAAAGTTAAGTCCTGGTTCATCTAATAGAAATTTCGCATAGTCTTCTTTTATCTTCTCAGGTTTTATGCCAAATACCTTTTGATAGAACTCAATCGATTGGTCTAAATTCGTTACGTTAATTCCTACATGAACATATTTCATTTAAAATTCCTCCTTAGTAATATAAGCACTACGTTAAATCAAAAAAAATTGATATATCCGGTAAAAAATAAGGATAAAATTATCCTTTTTCATTTTTAAATAAACAACGTAGCTCCTCAGACAATGAATGATTTAGCTCTTCGTTGTTTAGATCATAGTAATTCCAAGTTCCCTTTTTTTCTTTTGTAATCAAGTTAGCATCCAATAAAATCTTCAAGTGATAGGATAGTTTTGACTGGGATATACCAAAGAATTCAGTTAAATCACACACACATGTTTGACCTCGTTGACAAAGCTCATGCATAATTTCTAGTCTTTTTTGATCCGCAAGAGCTTTAAACTTTTGTTCGTATTGTTCAAATGTTTGCTTCATATCTTTTACTGTATCCATTACTCTTCTCCTTAATCAACTTTTTTTGATTTAATAGGTAAATGTATTGTATGCTTTTTCAAAATTTGTATACGTAGTTTTTCCGCGTAACATTGGATCATCATGAAAAAAACGTTTGAATATAAGGGTTTTAGCTTCGTTTTTGTCTATATTTTGTGTATTGACGACTAATCGGAAATAAGCATGAAAATACTCTACAGATAGGTTTCCTGAATTGTTAATTCTCATATTTTAACCTCACATTGAATGAATCAAAATTTCTTGATGTATTAATCATATCAAAAAAATTACAGAAATCAATTAATACATCAAAAAAAATTGATATAATAATTAAAGACTTAAGATAGGGGGAGTTTTATGAATGTTCGAATCATGAAAGAAGAGGATTTACCACAAGTTTTAAGTATTTATAACGAAGGAATTGAAGACAGAATTGCTACTTTAGAGGAAGATGTAAAGGATTTACCTTACATAAAAGAATGGTTGTATCATCGCAATGATCGGTATGAGGTTATTGTGGCCGAAAGAGAAGGAGAAATAGACGGATGGGCTTCTTTAAATCCCTATTCTCATCGTTGTGCATATAATGGCGTAGCTGATGTATCCGTCTATATTCAACGTGAGAGTCGAGGAAAGGGGATTGGAAAAGCTTTATTGCACACCTTAGAAATTATCGCAAAGAAAAATAATTTTCATAAGCTAGTTCTCTCGACTTTTCCTTTTAATGAAGCAGGTCAGAAACTATACCGTAGTTTGGGGTTTCGAGAAGTTGGCGTTTTTTATGAACAAGGAATATTAGACGATCAGCATGTAGATGTGATGGCAATGGAGAAAATCCTTAAATAATTCGTAAAATCCTCTAAGGAATAATCTTGGGGGATTTTTCACATATAAGTAGAAGTTGATGTGAAGGTTAATTATTACATGAATTTCTTTATATATAAGTGAACAGTTAGATGGGTGCATGATAACAAGATGGGACTGATCTAACTTATTTAATCAAAAGGGTTGTAAATGTTTTAAAAAGCAAGTATATTAATACATATAAACATATAAGCAAATTATTATATATTAATTCTAGTTAACTAGGAGGTGTATGTACGTGGGTGTGAAAACAGTAGTTGAAATTGAAAAAGCAGCTCAAATTCTAAAATTGTTGGGTGATAAAACGCGCCTATCAATGATGAAGCTTTTACAAACAAATGAATGCTGTGTTTGCGAATTAGTAGAAATCTACAAGGCTAGTCAGCCATCCATTAGTCAGCATTTACGCAAGTTAAAAGATATTGGTTTAGTGAAGGAAAAACGAAAAGGACAATGGATTTTTTATTCTCTTAACGAAGCACATGAAAATCACGATTTTATAATCAGTTTGCTTGCTTCATTACCAAGTCAAGATGAACGTTTAACTGAATTAGAAAAACAGGGCTTACGTATTAGTTGTTGTGAGTAATTGGAGGTTTAAAAATTGACATCAGTTGTCCTGGCGTCACTGATCTTTTTAGTGACATTAGTTTTTGTTATTTGGCAACCTAAAAACCTATCTATAGGTTGGTCAGCCTGTGGGGGAGCCGTCCTGGCTTTGCTGGCAGGAGTCGTTGATTTTCAAGATGTTCTGGATGTAACAAGCATCGTATGGAATGCGACCCTCACATTTATCGCAGTTATTATTATTTCCTTAATTTTAGATGAAATTGGTTTCTTTGAATGGGCAGCATTGCATATGGCAAGAGCTGCAGGTGGCAATGGTGTTCGTATGTTTGTATATGTTTCGCTACTTGGAGCCGTTGTTGCAGCCTTATTTGCGAATGATGGAGCAGCCTTAATTTTAACGCCGATTGTACTGGCAATGGTTCGCGCATTAAAGTTTGAAGATAAAATGGTCTTTCCATTTATAATTGCAAGTGGATTTATTGCAGATACAACGTCATTACCACTTGTGGTTAGTAACTTAGTTAATATCGTATCAGCTGATTTTTTTGGTATTCGATTTTCTGAGTTTGCATCACGTATGATTGTGCCAGATTTGTTCGCACTCTTCTCAAGCATTATTGTTTTATATCTATACTTCCGCAAAAGTATTCCTAAGAAGTACAATGTTGCGGATTTACAGAAACCAGTCGATGCGATTAAAGATGAAAAGATGTTCCGATTATCTGGGATAGTACTCGTTATTCTAGTCCTTGGTTACTTTGTTGGTGAATTTTTCGATATTCCGGTATCTCTCATTGCAGGAATTATTGCTGTTTTCTTCTTAGGAATAGCAAGAACAAGTCCAGCAGTGGAAACAAAAACAGTATTAAAAGGAGCACCGTGGGCCATTGTCTTTTTCTCCATCGGTATGTATGTCGTGGTATACGGTTTACGTAATGTTGGTCTAACAGAAGTGCTAGCCGATGTGATTCAAGCAACAGCCGATCAAGGCCTGTTTGCAGCAACCATTGGCATGGGATTTATTGCAGCCATTCTTTCATCCATCATGAACAATATGCCAACCGTTATGATTGATGCCCTTGCGATAGACGCAACACATACAACAGGGACGATTAAAGAAGCACTTATTTACGCCAATGTTATTGGATCAGATTTAGGTCCGAAAATCACGCCAATCGGTTCTCTTGCCACACTCTTATGGCTTCATGTTCTTTCTACAAAAGGCGTGAAAATCTCATGGGGAACCTATTTCAAAACAGGTATCATTTTAACCATTCCAACACTGTTTATTACACTTGTTGGTTTATATATTTGGTTACTTATTATTTCATAACATTTCTAAAGGAGATTTGACACATGTCTAAAAAAACACTTTATTTCTTATGTACAGGTAACTCTTGCCGTAGCCAAATGGCAGAAGGTTGGGCAAAAAAACATCTAAATAATGAAGAATGGGATGTACGCAGTGCAGGTCTGGAAGCACATGGGCTAAACCCCAATGCTGTCAAAGCGATGAAAGAAGCAGGCATTGATATTTCGAATCAAACATCTGATGTTATTGATCCTGAAATTTTAAATAATGCGGATTTAGTCGTCACGTTATGTGGTCACGCAGCAGATCACTGCCCAGTAACGCCTCCTCATGTAAAACGTGAACACTGGGGATTTGATGATCCAGCAAAAGCAGAAGGAACAGATGAAGAGAAATGGGCATTCTTCCAACGTGTACGTGATGAAATCGGAGAGCGTATTCACCGTTTTGCTGAAACAGGTAAATAATCATTAAAATTAAATAGCCGGGAGAGTTTCTCTCGGCATATCCTTTATCTTTTATATAAGTATATTATTATAAACTACTTTTAAAAAGGTATAGTCTACATAAAGGGAGATGAAATTATGAAGAAAGTAGAGATTTTTGATCCAGCTATGTGTTGTTCAACAGGTGTTTGTGGTCCTAGTGTTGATCCTGAATTAACAAGGGTGGCTTCAGCCGTATTCGCCTTGGAGAAAAAAGGGTTCGATATCACACGTTATAACTTAACAAGCGAACCAAATAAGTTCGTTGATCAAGTAGCAGTTAATAAGATTCTTATGAGTAAAGGTCCAGATGCTTTACCAGTAGTATTAGTGGATGGTGAAGTAGAGAAAACTGGAAGCTACCCAACCAATGAAGAATTTGCTGAATGGTTTGGTGTTAAAACTGAAGAATTAAAGAGCGAAAAACCACGCATGTCGATCAAATTAAATATTAATAATCCAAAATAGGGAGGTAAAAGAAATGTTCAAATCTTTTCAACCCGAAAAAATGGTTCAAACACCCTTTTTATTTTTTACAGGTAAAGGCGGTGTTGGCAAAACATCCATAGCATGTGCTGTAGCTGTTTCGTTAGCAGATAACGGTCATAAAGTACTGATTGTTAGTACAGATCCTGCTTCAAATTTACAAGATGTATTTGAAATTGACTTGAGAAACGAGCCAATTGAGATACCGATGGTGAAAAATTTATATGCTTGTAACCTGGACCCTGAAGAAGCAGCAAAAACATACCGTGAGAAAGTCGTAGGACCTTATCGTGGAAAACTCCCTGATGCTGTTGTTTCTACTATGGAAGAACAATTATCTGGAGCTTGTACGGTAGAGATTGCTGCATTTGATGAGTTTACAAATTTACTTGCTAATGAAGAAATGGTCAACCAGTTTGATTATATTCTTTTTGATACAGCGCCAACAGGGCATACACTTCGCTTGTTACAATTGCCAAGTGCATGGACTGGTTTCTTAGATGAAAGTACACATGGAGCTTCTTGTTTAGGGCCTTTATCAGGTCTAGATGAAAAGAGAGGTTTATACGCAAAAACGGTAGAAGCTTTATCAAATCCGGATCAGACGACTTTAATGTTAGTGGCTCGGCCCGATGTTTCTTCTCTAGAAGAGGCAAATAGAGCTTCAAAAGAATTAAAAGATATTGGCATTTTAAATCAAAACTTAATTGTGAATGGGTTAATGAGTCAATATGTACAAGGCGATGAAATATCTACTGCTTTTTATACTCGACAACAAGAATCATTAAAGAAAGTGCCAGAAGAACTTCAACAAATGGTTATGTATTCAGTGCCTTACGTATCTTACCCTTTAACGGGTATTAATCATTTACGTCGTTTGTTTAAATCAGAGACATTACCAGAAACCGAAATTAAAAATGTAGAGCTTTCTCCAGAAAAGTTAACCGAGTTTAAAGATGTTGTAGAAGACTTCTCTAAAAATGGAACAAAAGTTATTTTCACAATGGGTAAAGGCGGTGTTGGTAAAACAACAGTAGCATCTGCCATTGCAGTAGGACTAGTTGAAAAAGGCCATCGTGTTCATTTAACTACCACAGATCCTGCAGCCCATTTAGATTTTATTTTTAGTAATAGTGAAGCAAAGGAATTACTAAGCATCAGTCGAATTGACCCTAAAGCTGAAGTAGATGCTTATAAAAAAGAAGTACTTACAAAAGCTAGTGAGGAACTTGATGAAGATGGCATTGCTTATATTCAAGAAGACTTAAATTCACCATGTACAGAAGAAATTGCTGTGTTTCGAGCTTTTGCGGATGTGGTAGCTAAGTCAAATGATGAAATTGTAGTCATTGATACAGCACCAACTGGTCATACGTTGCTTTTACTTGATGCTAGCGAGTCTTATCATAAAGAATTGGAAAAAGCTACAGGAGAGGTTCCAGAAAGCGTTAAAACGTTACTGCCACGTTTACGTAATCCAAAAGAAACGAGTGTAGTTATTGTAACTCTTGCAGAAGCAACGCCAGTATTAGAAGCGAATCGTCTTCAGGAAGACTTGAAACGTGCTGAAATTACGCCAAAATGGTGGGTTATCAACCAAAGTCTGTACGCAACAGATACAAAGGATGCTATTTTAAAGGGAAGATCACAAGCTGAAAAAGCATGGATTAAGAAAATAAAGAATGAATTAACATCTAATTGTGCTATTATTCCCTGGCAACCAGAAGAGAAAATCGGTTACGAAAAAGTCAAAGAGTATATTCAATAATTCAAAGTGGGAAGTAACCTGTTTTAATAATGATTCAGACATTAAAATTATAGAGGTGGACAACATGAATAACAAAAATTATCAATCATTAATTGACAATCGTATTTTTATTGGTGGTGCAGCTGATGTAAAAGAAATAATGAAAAATGATAAAGTAGATGTGATTTATGACTTACGTGCAGAATCATTAGAACATGATGCTCCAGAAGTACGTGTTCATACGCCAATTGTAGATGATGCAGAAAACCAAGATGAATCTATTGAAAATGCAATTAATGAAGTAATAAAATCGTACAAGGAAGGGAAGAAGATTTACTTCCATTGTGCAGGAGGAAGTAATCGTACTGGTACGATTGCAATTGGAACTCTGTTAGCACTTAGAGAAGCTGATTCCATTGCAGAAGCCGAAGAAAAAGCAAAAGCAGCTCGTGCTAAAATTAATGTAAAACCTGAAATGAAAGCTTCACTTCAACGTTTATTTCCAGAAGCTTAACCAATAAATATAATTGAAGATAGGGAGAGATTAGATGAATATCACAGATGGAGCTAAAAAGATGTTAGAAGATGTATTCGCTGAACAAGGAGCTAAAGGCATTCGTTTTTACTCTGAAGGTGCTGGATGCTGTGGACCTCAAGTCGGTTTATCATTGGACGAACCTACTGAGGATGATACAGTCCAAGAAATTAACGGTATTCAAGTAGCTATTGAAAATACAGTACTATCTACAACTCAAGGGCTTACACTTGATGTTCAAGAAGGTCCTCAAGGTGCAGGATTTGTTTTGGTAGGAATGGATAACAGCTGTTGTTAATTAAATAATTAACTTTAAAACTGTAGAATATATGTGGTAAAAAGAGAAGGTTAAAATCTTCTCTTTTTTATTTACCTTTGTTTACTTCTTTTTAGGACCTAGAAGATACAATTCGTTATGCTGCCAGTAATTCTCATTACGTTCTACTTCAATTTTTGATACAACTTTAGATCTCCCATTCAGTTGATGAAAAATATACGCGACTAAGCCACGTTCCAACATATAAAGAAGAGCATATATTTTATAAACATCTAATGATCACCTGCTGCTGTATAGTTTCTTTTTATTTCTATGAGTAGACAGGCAAAATTGTGGGTTTTAATATAAATTTAAATTTTTTATATCTCAATTTCAAAAGTATTCTTAAAAAATTGAGATATAAAAAAGCGCAGTCTAAGACACTCAAACGATTTTACTCTATCTATAAACTAACTCTATGCACTTACTATTATATTGGACCATAAAATGCCCCCTTTCTCCTGAAATAAATTGGTTTCTAGAATTTATCTTATGTAAACTAGAAAAAGAAATAAGGCAAACCTTCCTCATTTCTGAGTTAGGGTTGTAATTTTTATTTATGCATGTAACTGCTGATTAACCAATCTCTTTACTCTCTCATAAGCTTTGACCTCGCCTTGGTAAAAACATGCACTGTTCAAGTCTTCCCTTTTCTCTGCATCCTTTCTCCACGCATCAGATTGTTCCATTAACTTATCAATGTGTTCAATAAACTTCTTTCGTTCCATTTAATCACCTGCTTTTATCATAATTGGAAATATTTATACGGAATTTTAATAATTAATATTTCTAGAATTTAGTGAGAATACCTGTTGGAATTTAATATAACCTCCAGGACTTTTAGGAATAAAAGAAATGACCCTTAGTAATGAAAGTAATTTCTTTTATTTTATTGCCTGTTTATGCTCATTTTAATGAGTCATTTTGGTTCTTTTTTGATTTTAGAAATATTACTTATGTTAATTTAAAGAGCAATAAAAAAGCTGCCAATACAGTTAGGCAGCCCTTCCTTAAATATTCCTAATTATTCTCTCTACTATAAACTATAAAGAAGATATACTTATTTCTTTTGCTTGTTTGTTGATTTCTCATTGTTTTTTCCTTTTTCAGAAGTCGTAATATTCGTGTCTTTAATTTGACTTTCTGGTTTCTGATTGTTTACTGAGGTTGCAACCTCTTCAATCTCTTTAATAACAGGAGAAGTTGCACTGACCTGTGCCCCTCCGTCTCGTATGGCGACTCCCTAACCTTAGTATGTGAAGGAATTGTTTGAGTTTCATCCACATCAATTAGAACAAGGATTTTCCCTTCCTTTACATCTATTTCACACCGTTTTGCAGTAAAGTTTTGAAGTTAGGCCACCAGCTTGGGTAGTAGAAAGCATTCCACCTGTCATCATGGTAAGAAAGCTGTCCATCATCACACCTGCCAACGAACTTACAGCTGGTGTTCCAGCTTCTATCATTACATTCGTTTCAGTCCCTAACTGTAAAGTATTATTGCTATCCTTTGCTACTACTAATATATCTGTTTCACGATACCCCTGATGTTTTAACACCTTAATTGCATGTATCGCTTCTTGCTCTGAATGAAAAGTCCCTGCAACTCCTTTTCTTGTTCCCATTTTCCCATCTCCTTAAATTTTAATTAAACGAAAACTTATTTTCACGTTTAATTCCATCCTTAACATGATAAAACACTTAAATAAAACGCTTTCATTTTTTTGTTCTATTCACTTATTTCCTTTGTTACAATGAAATTATAGGGATTAGAGTAGAAGGGTAGATGGGAGATATGAGTACAAATCTATTGATAATTTTAGAGGCTATATTTCTGACAGCAGTAGCTATCACTATTTTAATTAAGATGCCGGAGGAAGATTAAACGACACTATAAAATAAAAAGCACCTCATTCTATTGGCATTGGAGAGTGAGGTGACTTTTTTTGATTTTGAGTTATACTTTGCGAAAGTATAAGAAAGGTTAGGTCTACTAGTAATTATAACATATTGATTGAAAGGTTGTCATACAAATTTTATTATAGGAGAGCACCCATGTATTCGGATAACAGGGGTGCTCTTTAGCATGGTCGTAAGTATTTTTATCATTGCTGCTAACACTGTTTTTCTAATTTTAGTATGGATTGCTGGCCTAACTGGCATCACTGTTTGGATGTTAATTACCTTATATCAATTAAATTTCCGGAAAGCTCATATTGCAGAAGGAAATAAATACAATAATATTAAAGAGAAGTTCTGGGGAATAGACCTAGTGAGAATTGCATTCTTCCTTTAATTAATGAATCATTGAGTAAATCACGATGTTTTCATTATCTCTTTTTGATTTTTTAGCAGATTTTATCTTTGGATCAGACCTGCTTTTTAATTACAATTCAAGTATTAAGTAATTAGTAATTAATTTTTGACAAGAGACTTACGAGCATTTTCGTACTGGAACTAATAGGTTCTCTCATTATAAGTTTAATTTATTATAAAAAGATATATATAAATGTGAAATAAAAAGAAGCCTCAGTCTTTAAAAAAGAAGGCTTATTTTTAATGAATTTCTTATATATTACATCGTTTTTATTAAGATACAGATTTAAGTTCCTCTGTTAAACGTAAAAAAGCTTGTTTATCTTTATTTTTTAAAGACTGGTCTATTTCCTTAAGGATCTTACTTCTTTTGAAATCGTTCATCGTTTGATCCAAAAACAATTCAGCCAGCATTTCATCACGTAAACTTGGATCAATGTTTTTAAGTACATTATTTTCCATTAAAAATCAACCCCTTTATCTTTTCTCCTTTTTAAACATTATTAACCTTTTTGACGTTATTTATACGAGATTGATAGATAAAGTGAAATAATGAATATATTTACCCCATGTATTGATAATCCTTTTGTTATTCTGATTGTTATTTCATACTTATAAACCCTAAAGCGAGCACAAAAACTGTTTTATTTATTTGTTGAAGGAGATCTACAAACTAACTTTTAAGAATATAGGTTCTGCCAGTCATGTTTAACAATGGCAAACCATTAGCTTAATTTATTTTCCTATCAGAAACGTTCATAAAGGTGTATAGTTTTTAGAAGACGTTCGTCATTTATTTTCAAACTTAACCGAACGATGAAAATGACAGGTTTTCTATATAAGAGAAAAGTTCGTAAACATATACTTTTACGAACAATCCTCCTTAAAAAAAGTAACCTCCTAAACTTACTTTCTGGGGTCCTACCAACAAAATGCGAAAAACATACGCTAAGCAAATTTCGATATGAATAAAGCCGATTTTCCCTACGCTAAGGAATCATCGGCTTTTATATTTAATGCCACAGAAAAAAGCTTCCGCGAACCCTGTCAGGAATTAAAGTGGTGGAAGGCCATTTTTCCTCATTGAAGTTATACTTACTCCGTAATCTCATATGAATTTGCAGGAATCTTATTCATAAACGGACTCATCTCCCCTACGGAGAAAAGATGAAGCTCGTGCATGGCCCTCGTACATGCAGTATAAAAAAGCTTCCTTTCAAATTCTCTTCCATATGTTACATCAGAAGCATCGTATATTATCACAGCATCAAATTCGATTCCCTTTGCCAAATAAGCAGGTAAAATTAAGATACCTTTTCGATAAGAACTCGTATTATGTTCCATCAGCTGGATATTTATTTGCTCACTCAATCGGTCATAGGCTTCCCAGCTTTCTTTTCCTGTTTTACATATCACAGCAATTGTTTCATGGTTTGCTGACTGCAGTTGCCTAATCTTCTTTGTTATTCGAGATTGGAGGGTGTCCAGGTCCTCTACCTTCGTAAAAGTAGGCTTCTGACCATTTCTGTTAAAGGCTTCAATAGTTTCTCCTTCTTCTATAATTCCCTTTGTAAATTCAACGATTTGACGAGTTGAACGGTAGCTTTTCGTTAACACCACTTTTTCAAAATTTTCTTTTACATACAATTCGTTTGATAGTAAGGTTGGTGCATTTAGAGTATGGGCATAAATCGCCTGATTAAAATCACCTAGAATCGTCATTCGGCAATAAGGAAAAAGCTGCTTAAGCACAAAAAACTGAAAGGGTGAATAATCCTGTGCTTCATCAATAAATAAATGACGTATTCTTGTGTTTATTCTTTTCCCCTCAAGTTTATCTTGGAGATACAAATAAGGAGCTGCATCTTCATACGTCAGTTCTTTTCTATGTAGCTTTTTTAACGTATATGAACAAATTTCTTCCCAACCTTCAGGAAATGTATCATTAAGCTTTTGGTAGATGTTATCTTTCTGCTTAAACAATTGGCTGTAAAGCGCTGCCACATTAATAAATTTTAGTTTCTTTACAGCTGTTCGTATTGGTTTAAAGTGTTTTTTGACAATCTTTTTAGCTATTTTCTTTTGCTCCTGTTCAAAATCGTCGAACGTATTTTCAGAAAATCTTCCTTCCTTTAGGAGCTCACTATAAACTTTTGTATACTCTTCAAGATCTAGCAGATCACTCTCTTCTATTACCCAATCTTTGGTTCTCTCCAATTTTTCTTTCTTTACTAACTCTTTTAGAAGCCATTCCTTTACTAACTGCATACGATTTGGAATAGAGATAGATGCGTCTAGTGAATAAAAATAGCTTTTAATTTGTTCAGCTCCAATCAACATTTCTCCCCGGAAAGAAATATTTTTAAAGATAAGGTAGTCTTCACTTGAGAGAACAACAACATAGGAGTCAATCAAAGATTTAAAATCGTTACTCGCTTTATACCGTATTCCTTTTCTTCTGGCAGAATACATTTTATGTTCCTGACATGTAAGCATATATTCCATTTGCGTAAACGGATGTTCAACATCAAATTGTTTTCCAAGACGCTTCTCTACATATTCTTGGAATGTAAGCTGCTGCATATTGTCCTCTCCTAAATCAGGGAGGACAGAAGCAATGTAGCGATTGAATAAAGAATTAGGTGAAAAAAGCATAATATTTTCGGCCGTGATCTCATCTTGGTAGCGATACAACAAATACGCAACTCTTTGAAGAGCTGCAGAGGTTTTCCCACTACCAGCAACCCCTTGTACAACTAAATACTTACTTTTCACGTTACGAATGATCTGATTTTGCTCTTTCTGAATGGTAGCAACAATGCTTTTCATATTGATACTCGCGTTATTGCCAAGTATTTCTTTCAATAGTTCATCTCCAATGGTTACACCCGTATCAAACATCGTTTTGATTTGGCCGTCTTTCGTGATAAACTGACGCTTTAACTGCATTTCTCCTTGAATCATCCCTTCTACTGTTTCGTATTGGGCTGGTCCCGGAGAGTAATCATAATAAATACTGGAAATAGGAGCTCTCCAATCATAAATAAGAAATTTTTCCTCTTTTTCATTCATTAAACTCGCAACTCCGAGGTATACGTTATTTGTTGTCTCCTCCCCATTTTCAAGAAAATCAACTCGGGCGAAATATGGAGAATCTTTTAATCGAGATAAGGTCTTCCTCTGCTTATCTAGTTGACGGTGCGTTCTTTCCCTCTCGGACAGCATCTCTGCCTGCTGTCTAATGCTTGATAAGGTTTCACCAGCATCTTCAGGATTATCTAGATTAATTTTCACATCATCCCAAAAGGTTTTCTTTAAATGAATGACATCTTTTTTTAATCCACCAGAATCATAATCCAATTTAACCACTTTTTTATCAATTTCTCTTAAAACAATACGAATGCGCTCATTTTCATACTTTCGCTCTTGGTTTCCATTTGTCATCTTTTCACGCTCCCTACAGATGTTAAGTAAATAAATGATACACTATTGACCGACCGACGGTCAATGATGTATCTTTAAAAGACAATAATATGTCTCAAGGGGGAAATTCCATGAAAAGAATCGTCAAAAAACCAGAAGAAAGAAGAATCGAGATTATTACCGTAGCAAAAGGTTTATTTTCATCTAATGGATATGAGAATACTACGGTTAACGATATTATTAAAAAAGTTGGAGTTGCGAAAGGTACTTTTTATCATTATTTCAAGTCAAAAGATGAAATTGCAGACGCAGTAATTCAAGACTCTATTGATTCTAGTGTCCAGTTATTTAAACAAATTATTAATAACCCTGATTTAAAGGCAATAGAAAAGTTTATAAGCATCATTCAATTTTTTTCACAGGAAACATCAAATCATTTCAGTGATGGATTAATGACTCATTTGCATCACAAAGATAACGTCCTTCTACATCAGAAAATGAAAGTTGGCATGATTAAAGAGTATGCACCAATTATTTCATCTGTTGTGAAGCAAGGAGTGGAAGAAGGTGTATTTCACACGAATTTTCCAGATGAAATTACGGAGTTCTTACTAGTCGGACTCCATTTCATGCTTGATCCCAGCCTTTTCTCATTGACTCACGAACAACTCATTGCCAAACTTGATGCGATTGACGAGATTTACGAAAAACTATTAGGTGCTCCAAAAGGAAGCTTTCCTTCAATAAAACAATATTTCGAAAAGTTGTATTGACTTTGTTAAAACATTTAAGATAACGATATAAAATAGAAAGAATTCGAAATGGAAGTCTTCCTTTGTTAGTGATGTTCAAAAAGTCATACTTTTACGTACAAGATATTCAAATCTATTACAAGATGTTAAAGTAATTATTATTGCTAACAAAATGAAAAGATTACCAAATGCTTTTCGGAATAGTTAGTAGTAAGAAGTGAGGTGATTAAATGAAGGCTATATATCCAGGAAGCTTTGATCCAATTACAAATGGGCATATTGATATTATAAATAGAGCTAGTGAATTTTTTGATGAAATTTTAGTCGCTGGTTTGGTGAATTCTAAGAAACAATATTTATTTTCTACCGAAGAGAGAAGACAGCTAATTGAACAATCATTTAAAGATAATAAAAAAGTCAAAGTTGATACATTTGAAGGATTACTTGTAGATTATATGAAAGAACACAATTATAAAGCGATTATCAAAGGCTTGAGAACCGTGACTGATTATGGATATGAAGCCCAGATGGCGCTAACAAATAAAAATCTATATAAAGAAGCTGAAACATTCTTTATTCACTCAGAAGAAAAATATTCTTTTCTTAGTTCAAGTATGGTAAAGGAAATCTATTCTAATGGGGGAAGGTTAAGCAGTTATATTCCAGAGCATGTTGAAAAAGCACTTTTATTGAAAGTTCCATGTTACCAGGGATAAATAATGTATACACACATGTTATCTTGGAGTAAGGGTGCTTTTCTATACTTTTATAAACATACTCTATTTATAAAAGTAAATGAAAAGATCCTACATTATTTTGATGTAGGATCTTTTTGTATTGTCATGCCGGTCATCTTTGTTTAGGTTATTTAAGGGTTAACTAACATTGTGTATACAAACTTACTAACTTCTCATTAGCTATAAAACTCTTGTTGAAATGATATAAATTAATTGTTTACTCCTTACCTAAATCCCATTTAATAATATGACCTGCGTGGGTAAGGCCTCCTCCAAATCCGTAGAGTAAGAGAACGTCTCCATCTTTTAATTTTCCTTCGTTTATCCCTATTTGTAGTGCTAGAGGAATGGAAACGGAAGAAGTGTTTCCCATGTACTCGACACTAGTTAATGTCTTCTCAACTGGAAACTCTGATCTTTCACATATAGACTCAACCATTCGTAAATTGGCACTGTGTGGAACGAACCAATTTACTTCACTCTTTTGTAGATTTGCTTGTTCTAGCAATTCAGCCATACCTAAAGGAATTGTTCGAGATGCCCACTTATATACTTCCCTTCCGTTTTGCACCATCTTGCCACTCGAACTCAAAGGTTGTCCATGCATGGTAGTAGATAAATTGGTGCGGTATACATGTTTACCTCCCTTTCCATTTGTACCAATATGCGTAGCAATAAAACTTGGGCGCTCTGCATCATTTTCGACCAAAACAGCTGCAGCTCCATCCCCAAATAGAACACAGGTAGTGCGATCTGTATAATCTGTAACCTTTGATAATGTTTCTGCAGTTACGACTAAGACTTTATCATGAAGTCCAGATGTAATAAAGGCGTTTGCCATGTGTAATCCGTATGTAAAGCCAGCACAGGTAGCGTTAAAGTCTAGCGCCCCAGTTGTAGGAATATCAAAGTAATCTTGTATTTGGGCTCCCACGCTTGGAAATGCATAGTCGGGTGTTGTAGTTGAGACTACGATACATCCTACATCCTTTAACTCTTTCTGATATTGCTCTACTAAGTTTTCAATTGCTTTAATGGCTAGGTCAGAAGAATATTCGTTTTCATCGGCAATTCTTCTTTCCTTCATGCCAGTTCGTTTCACAATCCATTCATCATTCGTATCTACAATTCGTTCTAAATCGTCATTGGTAAGTCTTTTTTCTGGTACATATGTACCTATTGCTGTAATACGTGCAGTTGATTTCATTGTATTCACCCTTCTTAATTACCAAGATATATAAATTGATATTAGTACTAGGTACTAATAAAGTCAATGATTTTATATGAAAAAATTGTAAAATGAGTATACAAAATCCTAATAATAAAATATAAAAACCTGTGCTGATTCATTATAGGAAAGAGTAAACTAGAAATACAAAAAGGTCCCTTATTAAATATTAAGGAACCATTTTTGTTTAATTATCTAAGTTTCTTTTCAACAATTTCATCCTGAAGTTTTTCAATAAAGCTATCTAAATTGAACGTTTCAGACTTTTCTTCACCGTGTTTTCGTACGTTTACGGAGTTGCTTTCCATTTCCTTATCTCCTAATACCAAAATATAAGGAACTTTCGCCACTTGAGCTTCTCGAATCTTATATCCGAGCTTTTGTTCTCGATTATCTAATTCTACTCGAATCCCTTTCTTTCCTAAAGCTTCTTTAATCTCTTGGGCATATTCCTGATGAACCTTTAGGGAAACTGGAATAACCTTTACTTGTACAGGTGCCAACCATGTTGGGAAGACGCCTCCAAAGTGCTCAATTAAAATGCCAAAGAAACGGTCAAGGGATCCAAAAATAGCACGATGAATGACAACTGGACGCTGTTTTTCGTTCTTTTCGTTAATATAATTCAAATCAAATTTTTCTGGTAGCTGGAAGTCTAATTGAATCGTTGCACATTGATGACTTCTTTTTAAGGCATCTTTAATATGAAAATCGATTTTAGGACCATAAAATGCTCCGTCGCCTTCGTTCAATTTATAATCAAAGTTCAACTTTCTTAATACGTTTTCTAAGGAGTTTTCAGCAAGTTCCCATAAGCTATCCTCTCCCATGGAGTCTTCTGGTCGAGTTGAAAGTTCAATACTATATTCAAAACCAAATGTCTTGTAGATATAATCCACTAATTCAATGACCGATTTAATTTCACTTTCAATTTGTTCAGGAGTAACAAAGATATGAGCATCGTCCTGACAAAACGTACGTACTCTTAATAATCCATTTAGAGCCCCACTGAATTCGTGACGGTGAACTTGACCGAATTCTCCCATTCGAATGGGTAAATCTCTATAGGAATGGAGCTTATTTTTAAAGATAAGCATATGACCAGGACAGTTCATGGGCTTTAATGCAAATTTAGCGTTATCCACTTCTGAAAAATACATATTATCCTTATAATGATCCCAGTGACCAGACTTTTCCCATAATTGTTGATTCATCATAAAAGGAGTACGTACTTCTTCATAATTATGCTTTTCTTGAACGGATCGTAGGAATTGCTCCAGCTGATTTTTAACCATTTGTCCTTTAGCTAGATAAAAAGGCATTCCAGGTGCTTCATCAGAAAACATAAATAATTCTAGTTCATTTCCCAATTTTCTATGGTCTCTTTTCGCTGCTTCTTCTAGAAACATCAGATACTCATTTAACTGTTTTTGAGAACGAAAAGCTACGCCATATACACGTTGTAACATTTGGTTATCGCTGTTACCTCTCCAGTATGCTCCTGATACTTTTGTTAATTTAAACGCCTTAACCATTCCAGTAGAAGGTAGGTGAGGGCCTCGACATAAATCGAAAAATTCCCCTTGTTTATAAATCGTAACTGTTTCATTCATAGGGATATCACGTAATAATTCGAGTTTCAACTCGTCGTTTATTTCGCTAAATATTTTTTCAGCTTCACTGCGTGTCACTTCAGTACGTTCAATAGGGTGATTTTCATTAATAATTTTCTTCATTTCATGTTCAAGTTGTAGCAACTCATTAGAAGCAATCGTTGTAGAAAGATCCATATCGTAATAAAATCCATCTTCAATAACTGGTCCTACACCTAATTTCACATTCTTATGTACTCTTTTTACAGCCTGAGCAAGTATGTGAGCTGTTGTATGCCTCATAATCTCTAGACCTTCGTCAGAATCTACTGTTAAAATTTCGATTTCTGCATTTTGATTAATGGCTCGATGCAAATCATACAATTCTCCATTTACTTTACCCGCAATAGCTTTCTTCTTTAGGCTAGAACTAATGGATTCTGCAATAGCATGTAATGTAATACCTTTTGAAAATTCTTTCTCATTTCCATCTAAAAAGCGAATTTGAATTAAATCTTTACTCATGATAACCTCTCCTATTTAAATAAAGTCAAAAAAAACATACTCGTCCCTAAGTAAGGGACGAGTATGTTTTCACACGTGGTACCACCCAAATTCCCATCAATATAAAAATATATTGATGGCTCTGGTGCTGTAACGTCGCAAACGTTATTAATTACTACTAGTTCACTAATAAAGCTCCAAGGTGGTAAATTATTTCTCTTTCTTAAGGGCTCACAGCCAAAGACCCTATTCTCTGCAAAGAAGTATAAAAATAATTCATGTCCTTTTCGTTGCTTATCTATTTATTTTTGAACATAAAAAACCGCACTCATCCCTCTAACAGGGACGAGTGCGGTCGTGGTACCACCCTAATTTTATAAAACACTAAAAGTGTTATATTCTCAAAAAGATAACGGATTTCCCGATTGAGGTTACTCTATCTACATATTTCCCCACAATAGCTCCAAGGTGGTAAATTATTTCTCTTTCTTAAGGGCTCACAGCCAAAGGCCCTATTCTCTGTAAAGAAATATAAAAATAATTCGTGTCCTTTTCAACGCTCAACATGTTCATTTCCAATAAATAGAATTATAATTTATATTATTTGTAAATGTCAATACTTAATTCTAAATATGTTATTAATTGGATGTTTTTGTTTAAAAAGATGGTTTATTGGTAGTTCTATTTTCACCTGTGTTTTTGGGGTTGTCCACTAGTAAATAACCAAAGATACTTATAATGCCAAACATGACACCGAACATTATAAACATGGTTTCACTTCTCAAAAATTCTAGTAATGTACCTGACAAAATGGGTCCTATAGACATACCAGTATATCTAACAAAGTTAAATACCCCCATAGCACTAGCTCGATTTTGTTCAAATTGATGGGTTAATATGGTTGCATAGGAAGGTGTTAAGATTCCAATTCCCACCCCATAAATGAATAGGCTTAGCGACATAAGTAGTAAAGAAACAGTATGTGTGAGTCCAAATCCTATAACACTAAATACGATTAAAAAATTAGTAAAGGTAAATATATTTATAAGAGAAATCTTCTTCTGAATGTATTTGAATAACAGACTTCCGGCTATAAGGCTTAGCGTCATAGGAAGATAAAGCAAGCCAACAAGTTTTAGGTTTAGATGATAGTGGTCTGTTAATAAAACGGGGAGATAAACCAGGATAGAAAAGTAAATCAAAAAGTTCAAGAAGCTTAATGACAACAATACACTTCCCATCTTATCCTTCGCCATTACAAGGTAAAAATGAAGACCGTTCCTCTTGCTTGCCTTGTGCTTTTTCTGGTCTTTAGGAAAAAACAACATATTGATAATAAGTAAAAGAATAGATATACCCACTAATGACCAGAAAACACCATCATAATTGTATCGGTCTCCTATAAATCCTCCTAAAATAGGAGCTACTGCAGGAGCAATAGATAACAAGGTTTGATAAGTTCCCATAGCACTACCTCGTTCTTCCCCATCAAAAAAATCCGTTATTGTAGCAGCTGCAATCAATGGAATGGCTGCGGTTCCGAGGGCTTGCAAAGATCGAAAAACGAGAAACAACGTAAAGTTACTTGTAACAGCACAACCAATACTAGCCAATACGGTAAGCATAAGACTAGGGAGAAGAATAAAACGACTTCCTTTAAAATCAAGAATAGTCCCGTAGACTATTTGCATAATAGCTGTAATAAAGATGAACAATGAAACAGTTAAATTAACTAATGTTGTGCTCACGTCAAATGAATCCTTAATTAACGGAATAATAGGCGAGTAAATATTTTGATTTAAAGATGCAAAAAATGCACTTATACAAACGACGTATAAGATAAAAATAGGTTTTGTATTTGTATGTCCCATATAAATCTCCTACCTTGTAAATAAGTTTTTCCATATAAAAGTATGCTTGACATTCTAAGAGCAACTAATTTGTCTATTCTTGTCTTAATTTATTAATCATTGTTTCAAGGAACTCTAATATAATTTTTTGTTTGTCATCAGAGAAATCATCAATTAAATCATAAAATTGTCGTTTCCTTTTGCTATGTAGTTTTTCGTGAAGTTCAAAAACTTGTTTTCCTTTTGCTGTTAACTTAAAGTAGACCTCTTTTTTATTGTCTGCTAATTGGAATCTTTTAATTAACTCATCTTTCGTTAATGTTCGGGTAATTTTCGTGATATTTGCTTTAGATAAATTCATCCTAGTCGCAATCCCTATGTTATTTATAGGTCCATTATTTCCAATGCATTCAATCACGTGGATGCTGCTCATGTTACTGGGTAATGTTCCTATTTCGTTCAGTTCTTTTTCATCAAGATAATCAAAAAATGTTTGGGAAACTGAATCAGCTTTTTGTTCGTTCAGGTGTAATAATTGCAAATAATTTTCGTATATTAACTGTTTAGATAATAGAGACATATTAGTTCCTTACCTTTCTAATGTATAAATAATTAATGTTCACCAGTAAACATTATACTACTAATAAGCTATTAAATGAATGTAAAATCTCTTTTCTATACAATAAAATCAGATTTCATAGTAATTAAAACCTACTATATTTGCAGGAAAAACGCTTATAAATTTACAAAATAAAGAAAAAACGTTGACTTTTACAAATATTTGGATTTAAAATAGTTTTTGTTTACTAGTGAACATTAATCGTTTAATCTTAGGAGTTGAAATAGCTATGTCACAAATTCTTTTAGAAAAAATAGCTAAGCCTTTATTTGCTATTGAACCCTTATCACAAAATTGCCAGAGAATTTTTGAAAGAAGAAACCACATATTAATCGGAATTAGCCCCTTTAACAGTAGATTTTCAGAAGAATATATTTATCGACTAATTGAGTGGAGCATTAAAGAGTTTAAGGATGTCTCTGTTCTCTTAGCTGGAAATGAGGCCGCAAACCTTTTAGAAGCTTTAGGAACTTCTAGGGTGAAAGCTGAGCGTAAAGTGAGAAAAGAAGTAAACAGAAATCGTCGATTTGCCGAAAGAGCTCTTAAAGCTCATGGTGGTAACCCTGAAGCTATTTATACATTTTCAGACTTTCTTACTCAACCGGTATATTGTGATATGCGCACTAAGATTGAAGAAAGTTTTTTACATCAACCAAACTTTCAAAATGTTTGTTTAGAAATGTCACATGCAGCAATTGTAGGAAGAGCATCTGGAACAAATATGGATATTTCAGTTATTACTTCAGAAATGTTACATAATGCTGTGCAATATGTTTTGGCTGAACTGCCGTTCTTTATTGGAGCACCTAATATTTTGGGTATTCAAGAAACTGTACTTGCTTACCATAAACCTTGGAAACTAGGTGAACAAATAAAAGATGAGCAATTTTCAATTAGAATGCAACAAAATCAAGGATATATAACTGTCGATGAAATTCATTAAATTTACACCTTTAAACTTTTAGGAGGAACCGTCTTGAATACATCATTTAAAACCTTTAGTATCTTATCAGAACAGTTTCATCAAGATCCATACCGATATTTTTCAGAACTTCGCGATTTCGATCCTATCCATTATGAGCAAAATATTGATAGCTATTTTATTAGCCGATATAAAGACGTGAGGTATGTATTACAGAATACAGAAATCTTTACGACTAAATCTCTTGCTAAACGTGCGGAACCTGTAATGCGTGGACCTGTCCTTGCACAAATGAAAGGAAAGGAACATACAGCAAAACGTAAAATTGTAGTAAAGAGTTTTATAGGTGATTCACTTAAGAGACTCATTCCTTTAATTAAAGAAAACGCAGAAGTGTTATTATCACCACACTTAAGTAAAGGTAGAATTGACTTAGTTAACGATTTTGGAAAAACTTTTGCTGTATATGTCACGATGGATATGCTAGGACTTAACAAAAAAGATCATCAACTTATCGCAGATTGGCATAGTGGAGTTGCTAACTTTATCACTACTATACAGTTGTCATCTGAAGAACGTGATCATTCATTATGGTGCAGTGAACAACTAGCAAACTACCTTTTACCCATTATAGAAGAGCGTCGACAAAACCCAAAATCAGATCTCATTTCAATATTATGTCAGTCTGAGTATGAAGGAGTTGAGATGTCCGACACGAACATTTTGGCACTTATCCTTAATGTACTATTAGCAGCTACCGAACCTGCAGACAAGACATTGGCTTTATTGATGTATTATTTATTAAATAATCCGTTACAAATGCAAGATGTGATGGAAGATCGTTCATTATTATCAAGAGCAATTGCCGAAACTCTAAGGTTTAAACCACCAGTACAACTTATACCAAGGCAATTATCGCAAGATGCGAAAATTGCCGATAAATTACTACCTAAAGGTTCAACAGTATTCTGTATGATTGGAGCTGCCAATCGAGATCCTGAAGCATTTGATAATCCTGATACTTTTAACATTCACCGTCCAGACCTTGACGTTAAAACTGCGTTTACAGGTATTGCTCGACATGTGGCTTTCGGTTCTGGCATACATAATTGTGTAGGAGCAGCATTTGCAGGAACAGAAATTGAAGTAGTAGCTAACATTGTTTTAGATCAACTAAAAAATATGAAATTAGAAGAAGGTTTCCAGTACAAAGAAAGTGGTCTTTATACACGTGGACCTGTTTCTCTTCCATTGACGTTTGATCCTATTAAAGAGTAAGTTGTTAACTTTCAGACAATTAGATAAGTGGACTTACGGCGTGCTCATTAGGCATGTCGTAAGCCTATTTCTATATTTGTTTGGTCCACTCATTTAAAAATTTTATAATTATCTTTAATTCTACGTCTGAAAACTTATTAAGTAATTCTTCATACCTTTCCTTTGCTATTTCATGCATTTTATCATGAATAGTGGCTAACTTTTCCCCTTCCTCTGTTAAAGAGTAAAAGGTTTCCCTATTATTATTAGCATTTTTGTGAGCCGTAAGGATGCCATACTGCAAAAGAGTATTAATAGCCTTAGATATTGCAGCTTTTGAGATATTAAGTTCTTTAGAAAGAAAAGCATTGTTTACATACTTATCTTTATTTATTAATGAAACAATATGTAATTGAGTAATTGTCCATTTTTTATTTGTATCATTTACACTTTGAGTTAGTTTGTTAGCTAACACTTTCCTACTTTGGACCTTTTTTTCTCTAGTCATAATTAAACACTCAATAGCTTGAAACGCTTGTTTCTGAAGAGCTTCCATACGAAACCCACCTTCTTTAATATAATTGTTAACTGGTTAACTATATAAAATAGTTTACTGGTTAACAATTTTGTTGTCAAGTTCATTTAGTTTAGTCTTTTTCTATATTATAACTTCTTGGTAGCTTATACTATCTTTATTTATAAAAAAATGATGTATAAATAGTCCCCTTTTTATACATCATCTCCTCAATTACCTATAAAGAGAACTCCGTCATATCAACGATGTATAAAAGGCTGCATAACCGATAAAATGAAAAAGCAAACGAGCCCTTGTTTACCAAGGACTCGTTTTTGGTATGTCTTCCGGAAAGAGTGTTTATGTAAACTAGCTCTGTATATGATATACATAGTGATTTCACTTAATATTATTGTTAAAATGGAATTAAAAGGATAAAAGGGGTATTCTATGGATATTAAGATCATTTTAGTGACCATTATAGCTGCATTAGTATTAGCCTATATATTTCATTCGGTTCAGAGAAAAAGAAACTCTGATAAACACATAGGGGATAAAGTTTTTAACATTGGGTTTGTCATCTCTTTGACTATAATCGCAATTAGCATTTTGGTAGTAGGCGGATGGGATGGAATGGTTTTGGGAGCACTAGGAGCGTATTTATTGTTCCCATCATTAAGTGGACTTATTTTTACCAAGCTTTTAATCAGGTATAGCTAATAAAGTGTTAACCATATTTTAAGCCTTTAGATTTATGAGTCTAAAGGCTTTTTTTGTACTGATAAGTCACATTATATTAACTACAAATGTATATTTAAAAATTAACACTTGAACCTCCGGTTACGTCAGGTATTATGATGAAATTAATTAGATTAATAATAGATTTTAAGGAGGTTATGTAAGTTGGGTAATGATTTAGGTTTCTCAATTGGTAAATTTTCTAAGAAAACGGGTGTTTCAATAAGGACGTTGCATTATTACGACGAAATAGGGCTACTCAAAGCTCAAAAAGATCTCAGTTCTGGCCATCGCCTATATGGAGAGGACCATATAGTAAAACTTCAAAAAGTCTTAGCATTAAAATTCTTAGGTTATAACCTAGAAGAAATAGGATTAATGCTAACAAATACAAATCTGAACTTAAACTTAGAGAACACTTTAATTCAACAGAAAAAAGCATTTGAGAAGAAAAAGGAGCATTTAGACAAAGTTCTGAAGGCAATTAATCAGACGATTTCTTTATTAGGTGATCAAGAGGATGTTCCAAGTGAAATATTAATTAGTTTGATTAATAACATTCAAAATGAAGAAGATCAACGTACATGGCTTGAGCATTTCACTTCTAAAGAGATTGCAGATAAGGTTTATGATAAATCTGACGAGGAGAATTTGTCCTTAGATAGAGAATTTATTGATTTATCGAGAGAAGCGAAAAGGTTAGTCGGAAAACCAGTTCATGATCCAGAAGTACAAGAGTTGGCAAATAAACATTTGCAGGCATCTCTTAAATACGTTGGTGAGGAAGCTATATATGCTTTTGGAAAATTAGAGAACGAGGAAATAGAAGATTTTCAAAGTATGATGGCCTCACCTTATACAGAGGAAGAAGAAAAATGGTTAGATCAAGTGATAGAATATTATATGGTTCAAAACGGAATGTATAATCGCAACCAACATGATGGTAAATAATTTCTTTTAAGTTAACTTATTAGTTAAGATATTTAAAGAAAGCTATAGAAAATTCTATAGGTTTCTTCTGCTACCTAGAATGCTGATTATGGTAACTAAAAATGCACGGTATATACACTAATAAATTACCTCTAAATACCTTTTATGGTAAAATTAATTAGAAAGAAAGAGAAATAATAAAGCAATATTATCTAGTTTATATAACTTCTAATGTTGTTTAGGAAAGAGGAAATAAACTTGTTTAAAAGCTTGTCATCTGTTACATACCTTTTTTTATTTATATTTTTTACATTTCTTTTTTTGCACGAATTTCTTTTTATGCCATTTATATTTAATTTTTCAATTTTAGAATATATACATCTAGAGTGGCTAGGGGTTTGGTCCATGTTTTTAGCGATAACTTTTCTTGGATTATTCCTACGAAAAGCTTACAACTTAAACACCAAAAAGACTTTGCTAATAATAGGAGGCTCAACTTTATTAGTATTTGTGATTCTTTTAATTTTACTGTTATCAGTAGCCGGACAGTTATAAAAAGTTGCTTACAATATTAAAAATATGTATAGAATACATGATTTCTAGATTAGTAATTATTTTAACTGGAATTTTATTTCCAGATGGAGGAGTGGATTAGTATGTCTGATAAAGAGAAAGAGGAATCGGAAATTGAAAAGCCTAGCCTAGATAGAGCAGGGATAAGATCTTATATGGGTAACCCAGAGAAATTCGAGTTCTCGCTTTATGGAGTCTTAATGGCCTGTGTGCCTTTAATTATAGTCGGAATTTTTATTTGGTATAACTGGTAAAGAGCTTGGATCAATTGATCCAAGCTCTTTATTGCTGCCCATAAAAAAACATTATGTAAACTGATTTTGTATATTCTATTCACTTTTCACATTGGAATTTATTAAAAAAAAGAGAAAGAACAACATAACATTTTCTTCCTGTGATAGCATCAATTTAAGTGAATTCATAAATAAATTAGGGAGAGATCATAATGACAATTCGTTTAGTGAAAGGATCAGATTATTATATAATATCTCCGTTAATTAACGATTGGTGGAATGGAAGACAAATGTCTGACTTGTTGCCAAAGCTTTTTTTTGATCATTTTAAAAATACTAGCTTTATTGTTGAAGAAGAAGGTAAAATCATAGGTTTTTTAATTGGATTCTTATCTCAATTCTACTCGAATGAAGCATATATTCACTTTGTTGGAATCGATCCGGAGTACAGGGGAAAAGGTATTGGGAAACAATTATATAATCAATTTTTCGATGTAATTAAACAAAATGGCCGCAATATTGTTCGCTGTGTGACTTCTCCTGTGAATAAAGCTTCAATTGCTTATCATACTAAAATGGGTTTTGAAATTGAACAGGGGAATAAACCAAATCAAGATAAGGTTCTATTTGTAAAGTACTTGAATTAATTCAAGTACTTTTTCTACGGATAACTGTGACTATGTAAACTAGCAATGCACATCATATATATGATTTCTTTGCATTTTTTTATTAATAATATAGACTTATTTTAATAAATGAAGAAAAGTTGGGGAGTGTTTAAGTGAATCCACTGTTATTAGATTTCCCTACGAAGTTTTATACTGAAAGGCTCTTTATAAGACTGCCTCTTCCTGGGGATGGAAAAGTTGTATCTCAAGCAATAAATGAATCTATTGAAGAATTAAAACCATGGCTGCCTTTTGCTAAAAATAAGCAAACCGTAGAAGAAGCAGAAATAAGTATTCGAAAATCTCATACAGAGTTTTTACAAAGAGAAGACTTAAGGCTTTTAATTTTTCTAAAAGAGACGGGTGACTTCGTTGGATCTTCTGGTTTACATCGTATAAATTGGAATGTTCCTAAATTTGAAATTGGTTACTGGATTAATTCTCGCTTTAGTAAGAAAGGATACATGACTGAAGCTGTTGAAGGAATTATGAATTTTGCTCTAAAAGAATTAGGGGCCAAAAGGTTAGAAATTAAATGTGACTCAAGTAATATTAAAAGTCGTGCTATACCTGAAAGACTAGGGTTTAGGCTAGAAGGTATTTTAGAAAATGATGATGTATCAGCTAATGGGTTAGACTTGAGAGACACCTGTATTTATGCAAAGGTTCTAAAGCCTAATCAGATTTAATGTATACAGTTTTAAAGGTAAGCTTAATAAGCCTCTACTTCTAGAAGAGGCTTTATTTTTATATTTAGATTTCCGATAAAAGGCGAAAAAGCTACCTTTGGGGAAGATAGCTTTTTCTACTGATAAACAAATTAGGTTGTAAGTGGAGTCCTAAAAGATTTCTTAAGTAGTTTGCTCATTATATAAGTTTTTATCAAAGTTATTTTATTACTCAATTGGACCAAGCATCTGTTGGGCCATATCTTTATACTCTTGCATCCCAGAGCTTTTAGCAAATTCAGCAACCGTAATCGCCTGTGTTGTTGCTAACTCTATGATATGCTCTTTCATAAGTGGCCACGCTTTCCCCCCTGCTTTCTCATATGCAGTAATAGCTTTTTCCAATCCAACTTCTCCAGTGAATAAATAGTGAGCAAGAAAATCACGAGATACATCTGTAACAGCTACTTCGGTCCAATCTATTAAGCCAGTGACCTCTGCTTGGTGATTAATCAAAATATGCCCCGGATGAATGTCACCATGGCTAAGACCGGTATAGTTTGGCCACATATCATCATTAGCTACCCAGGCCTCCCAACGATTTAACAGATTATTACGCACCTCATATTCATCTTTTACTTTTTGCATTTTTTCTTTCATTAACTCTCTTGCTTCAGTTGCCGTATAAATCTTAATACCAGCCTTCTCTACTACGTTTGTTGGCAGTTGATGTAACTCTGCTAACATGCGTCCGAATGATTCGTAATATGTGGACGGAATATTTTCTATATCTAAAACCCACTCGTAATTTTGAATTTTAGGATTAATGGTACCCACTGGCACTCCGTCTAATGATTTATAAGCAATGAGTTCATTGGTGAAAATTTCCCAATCGGGTGCTTGAATGGTTGTATATCGATTTACCGCATCTAAAACCTTCTTTTCTTGATTAGCTTTTGTCATAGAGTCTGGTCTGCGCGGGATTCGTAAAATCCATTTTTGTCCCTGCTCATCCTCTGCATGGGCAACTTGGAAATCTAAGCCTGATTCATTCAATTTCATTGTTTTTTCGATTACATTTAGGCCTTTTCTTTTTGCTAATTCTTTAATTTCTAGTTTATTCACCTTAATTATCCTCCCATAAATGTTCAATTTTTTTCACTTTGTTCATTGCCCTTTTTATTATCTATAGCTCTTCTTCTCACAACTAATGTTATTAATTAATAGTTATTTATCAGTATAGATCAACAATTAGAAACACAAAAAAAGCTGCAGAAATCTCTGTCTGCAGCTTAAAGTAAACAAGTATCAACGTCCATGTACTCAGTAATACCTTGAAGAAACCATAACAATGAATTGTTCAAGAAAAAAAGTACATTTTTAGGTATAACAAAAGAAAGATAGATGAACCCACCTTTTCTCATGTCACACATTGCTATGTCCGTTGAAGATTATTAAAAATGGACAGACTGATCCTGTTTACTCTGCAAGTATTAAACAGAGCCTCTGAACGTATTAAATTACTTGTTCAAAGTACGGATACGCAATCTGATTGAAGCAGTCATTTTTAATAATCCTCCTTATTGTAGAATGCTTTCATTTTATAACATAAAATTATTATTTTCAATCCCCCGATAAAAGTCTATTTTACTTATCTAAAAGGTCTAGTGCTAGGAATAATGTTTGCACGAGAATTAAAATATTAGGTCGTACTTATCAAAAAATTCACTCTATAAAGATTTATACTAATACTTTTCCGATAACACGTTTTATGTTAACTAGAAAGACACATACAAACATATACTTTAACACCGTTATATATAGGGATGTTAACTGTGGGAGTGTCTTTTTATAATGGCCAAATATGTGTTGAAGGTATAATCTGTGGATTGTTTATAGAAATAGGAATTACTTTTATAGCTTTGTTCATTGCATATGTAGTTTACGAAGCAATTTATAAAGAATAAGCAATGCATGCAAAATGGTGCATTGCTTATTTTTGTGCATCCAAAACGAGATATTTTTCAAAGAAAAAAACAGAATTAAACATATTTCAAAATACAAATTTAAATATTTTCTAATTTATGTAATAATTGTATGTGTTTATTTCCTAAATGACATTAGTAATTAACTCTGAAAGGAACGAAATAATGGATAAAGCAAAAAAGATTTTGGCATTATTTTTAGCTATTCTTATATCAACCATTATAGTACTCTCTGTTATTTTTATTAATTGGGAGCATATCTTTGGTGACACCAGACCTATAGCAAATGCTAAAGCGATGTACCAATTAGAATTTAAAGATAAGGATATAGCTGAAACGACAGATGTTGATAATAACATTATGTATTTGGTACCTAAAGGACATTTGGATACGTACATCGAAATGATGAAAAAGAAAGGGTACGTCTTAACAGAAAAAGACGATAAACATCGCACACTTTTATTAAAAAAAGGAAATACTTTCACAGAAATCTCTTATAAGAGCCTTACTTCTAGATATACCTTAATAAGTAGTCCATTTCTAAAGGAAGTTTAACTATTTACTAGCACCAAAATAGATATATGTAATTCTATAGAGTAATAGGAGTGTTATATGAAGTACGTAGACGTTGTTACAGAAAGTAAAATAAGAGGTATCTCTTTAGCTCTTCTTCTTGTTTTTATGAGCTTAGGGTGGTATCTAAATAGTTCTATTTGGTACGAAGCAGCCATAATTGTTGTCTCCATTGCTTTTATACTACATGCCGTAAACTATTATTTAACTACAAGAAATAAAGCAACAGGGATTACGGCAATAGCAGCAAGTTCGGGATTTGGTTTATATAATTTATTGAGTATCTTTTTTTAAAAGAACTATAATTCTCTATATTTGCAAGAAATGAGGACGTTTTATGTTTAAGAAAATTATAAGGTGTTACGATTACAAGTTCATTGCAGCTTTAGTTGTTCTATGCCTTATCGGTTTAGTGATGGTCTATAGTGCAAGTATGATAACTGCTATTAGTCGATATGGGGTAGAAGGTGATTACTTTTATCAAAAGCAAAAACTTGCTCTTATAGCAGGGTTTTTCCTTTTCTGTATGGCAGCCTTTGTGCCTTATAAAATTTATCAAGAGAAAAAAGTGTTAAAATTTTTATTAGTAACAGTGATTATTCTTCTTGTGTTGGTACTTATCGTTGGACACACAGCAGGGAATGCACAAAGTTGGCTTATACTGGGCCCAATTAGAATACAGCCACTAGAATTAGCTAAACTAGCCATCATTTTGTATCTGTCAGCCGTCTTTACGAATAAGCAAGAGTATATAAACGACTTAAAGCGCTCTGTTATTCCGCCTATGCTTATTGTATTTTTTATTTGCTTCTTAATTGCCATGCAACCGGACTATGGTGGAATTCTCCTCATTTTGGGTATTGTCGCAGCTATTGTCTTATGTTCAGGCATCTCAATAAAATCAATGATAAAGATTGCCGTACTAGGAGTAATAGGCATTATTGTTATGCTATTCGTTTTATTAATAACAGGACATATTGCTACCGTCTTTTCTCCTGTTCGTTTAGCTCGTTTCACGGGTTTTCTCCATCCTTTTGCGAATCAGCAAGGAGATGGATACCAACTGGTTAACTCCTACTTGGCTATAGGTACTGGGGGTTTGACAGGACAAGGGTTAGGACAAGGGGTTCAAAAAGCTGGTTATCTTCCTGAATCACACACAGATTTTATTATGGCAGTTATTGCTGAGGAATTAGGTTTTTGGGGAGTGCTTATTGTCTTAGGGCTATTACTTTTTATTATTGTAAAAGGTCTAACCATAGCAAAAAAATGTAAAGAACCTTTTGGAGCACTGTTAGCTATAGGTATTTCAGTTATGGTTGGTATTCAAGTGTTCGTTAATCTTGGAGCAGTAACCGGTATCTTGCCTATCACAGGTGTAACTTTACCTTTTGTGAGTTATGGTGGATCCTCCCTTACATTATTAATGTTGGCTACGGGAGTATTAACAAACATTTCTATGTTAAATAAATTTCAAGAGAAATATAAAAATGAGTCAGTTAAACAAACTAAGTTAAAAAGTATTTAAGCTCAGTAGTAATAGCATCTTATTAAATAAGATGCTATTACTTATTTCTGATAATCGTGATTATGTAAACTAGAAGTGAATACAATATGCAAAAAAAAAATAATTAATAATGAACGTTTTGATGAAATAAATCGTCTTAATTATAGTTGTAAATTTAAAAAACTGAATTTAATTAATAAAGTTAGGGGAGAAGAATTATGAAAAGAGAAGTACAGTTTAATGATGAAGTTATGATTCTAAAATTAAATGGAATGACAGGATTCTTTGCATTAAAGTCCGAATTAAAAATGCCCTATAGCACTATCAAAAATGTATATGTTGACTATTTTGATGCTCCAAAATGGATGCTTCGCATGCCTGGAACATCAATTTCTCCTCTTAATATTTTTGAGGGAAGTTTTAAATACGCCGATGAATGGTATTTTCTTTCTTACGAAAACAGAGTACCTCTTGTAATGATTGAACTTGAAGGGCATGAAAGGTACAAGTATGTCTTTTTTGAAATTGATGATTCCACTAGCGTGGCAGCAGATATTAAAAAACGTATAAGAGATTTATAAACAATATTATTGTTTATATGAGATTATTACTTCCGATATTAATGGTTATGTTAACTACGATATGTTAACTACGATATGTTTAATATGCATCTTTAAATAGTCTTTTAAAGGAAAATATCTATACTGAATGTTTTTATGTTAAAATTTGTATATGGAATGTAAAAACACACTTCGGTTGGTAGTCCGAAGGCATTAATATGTATTAATGTCAGTGACCTTCCCCTCCTCGGGATGTCCATCATTTCATAGTATGTTTAGAGGAGGGAATCGTTATGTCACTAACGATTTACCATGATGGTCAGTTTTGGGTAGGAATTATTGAAGTTGTAGAAGACGGTAAATTAAGAGCATTTCGTTATGTATTTGGAGCAGAGCCTAAAGATACAGAGATATTAGACTTTGTTTATTACAGACTGCTAGATATTATCAATCAATCGGTTCATTCAGGTCTTGATGTAAAAAGAAAATCCGATAAAAAGATAAATCCTAAACGTTTACAGCGCCAAGTAGCAAAAGAAAGAAATAAAGTTGGTGTTTCGACTAAAGCTGAAGAAGCCATAAAACAAGAATATGAAGAAAAGAAAAAAAGCAAAAAAAAGAGAGCTAAACAATATCGTGAAGAACTGAAGGAACAAAAATACCTAATGAAGAAACAAAAAGCAAAGGCCAAGCACAAAGGTAAATAGAGAACAAATAAAGAGCCTTATTATTTAAGGCTCTTTATTTGTTGTTTCCTAGAACTGTGATTACGTTAAAAGATTAAATATGCCATACATAAGGTTTGGCAACTAAAAAGTATTTATTCCCTTTCTTTAATACCTAACACATCCCATGTATTTCCCCATTCCTTCATTGCTTCAAATATTGGGCGCATTGTTTTTCCTTTATCAGTAAGAGAGTACTCTACATGAGGAGGTATTTCTGAATATATTTTACGTGTAATAATTTCCTCCTCATGTAGTTCCTTTAAACGTAAAGAAAGAGTCCGAGGGCTTACTCCTTTTAAAGATTTTTGTATTTCTCCAAAACGTTTTGGTCCAGTAAAAAGTTCCCTTAAGATTAAGAAGGTCCATTTCCCTCCAATAACATTCATCGTCTTTTCTATAGGACATTTAGAAGAATTAGATTTTAGTTCAAGTTGATTATTCATGATATTCCTCCATTACTATTCATAAGGATACTTACTATAAAAAATATCAGGACTATAAAAATGAAAGTACTTCATTTAGTATAATTATTATAAATCGCCCAGTAAATGGTTATTTATAATACATTTATAAAAGGAATGATAAGGATGAAAGCCATTGTTTTTGGAGGTACAGGTTTTATAGGAAGTCATACGGTAGAACAATTGCGGTTAAAAGGACACGAGGTTACAGCGGTGGTTCGCCAAACTAGCGAAACTTCCTTTTTGGATAACTTAGGTGTGCGAGTAGTTAGAGTAGACTTCTCCAGAACAGAATCTTTTGGAGAGATTATTAAAGGGCATCAAAAAGTTTATAACTGTACCGCAGATGCTAACCTAAGCACTGAAGTTAATTTAGAAGCACCTGTGGAGATTGAATTGACAAGAAAACTCCTTAAACAGGCTGCTTTAAATGGCGTTGAGCGTTTTATACAATTAAGCTCAATTGTAGTATATGATTTTCGTACAAATAAACCTATAACTGAATCCTATGATATACGTCCAGAGTACCCTATTCAGAAGTTACTTCTAAAAAGAGAAGAGATTGTTCAAGAAATAGGAAAAGAAACAGATATGGTAACAATTATCCTACGTCCAGCAAGTGCAATAGGATCTCGAGATAAGGCTTCTTTTTTCTCAAGATTATTAAAAGATCATTCAGATAATAAATTTCCGATTTTGAAAAATGGCCAAACAATAGTTTCTTTAATTGATACACGCGATATAGGAAGAGCAATGGAATGGCTAGGTACCTATAAGACGTTTACAAAAAAACAAAACGTCTTTTTACTTAAAGGATTTGATACAACCTGGGGAAGTCTAAAAACAGCTATAGACGAGGCTAGAGGGAAAGTAGCAAGTGTACGTGACTTATCTAAAATAGTAGAGGAAAGTACACCCCTATCTTACGCTTTAAGTACTTTCAGTACAAATCGGATTTGGGATGATGAAAAAATAAGAAGTTTAGGCTTCAAGACTAAATATTCCCAAACTGAAAGCGTACAAAATGCAGTTAGGGACTTAATTAAAAGGAACGTTATTTAAAGATAAAGCCTAATAAACCCATTTTTAGTTTATTAGACTTTTTAGTACCTACAAATGGTTTTATGTTAACTACAAATGTATAGAATATTCATTTTAAAAAGACAAAGCTACTGAACAGGGATCAGTAGCTTTGTCTTGTAAATAGAGTATAGAGTAGTCGAGATGACTCCCTATAAAATCCATTATGGTAACTAAATTATAGATAATTCTCTTTATGTAAATTAAAAACATGTAGAATATAAATAATGACATGTTATTTTTTATAAAGGATGGAAATATATTATGCAAATCATTAATGTTAGAGAACATGTAGAGTATCAAGAGAAAGCAATAAAATACATTCAGAACAAATGGGCAAACGAAAATACTCTCAAGCTTTATGAAGATTGTATTGTACATAGTTTGAAAACAGATAACAGCCTTCCAATTTGGTATCTGTTAGAGAATAGAGGAGAAATCATTGGCTGTGCAGGACTTATTAGTAACGATTTCATCAGTCGTATGGATTTGTGGCCATGGGTATGTGCTCTTTATATTGAAGAAGGCTATCGAGGTATGTCTTTAGGGGAAAAGCTTCTTTTAAAAATCAAAGAAGATACTAAAAATGCTGGATTCAATAAGCTTTATTTATGTACCAATCATATCGGATATTATGAAAAGTACGATTTCTCATATATAGGAGATGGTTATCACCCTTGGGGGAGTATCTCAAGAATATATGAAGCTAGTTTAATCAAGTAATAATGTTCTCTAAGAGTATCGATAAACCGTTTTATATTAACTAGGAATGAACGTCTCATACATAATGTTTTATAATACAACTATTGTTAAAATGGAATTAAAAGGATAAACAAAAGGAGGATTTTTATGTTTCAAAGTTTAGATAGTTTTTTAAAATCTTGGGAATATGAAGCAAATGCTACCCAGAGATTACTAAAAAATTTAACTGATGGGTCTCTTAAACAGGAAATTACTTCACAGAATTGGACTCTAGGACGTATTGCTTGGCATACAGTAGCTGCCATTCACATAATTGCTTCAAATACTAACTTAACGTTTGAGGCACCGTCTGAAGATTGGCCTGTTCCGACTACGGCTCAGTTTATAGCAGACAGCTATCAGCAAGCAAGTGACGCATTTGTACAAGCATTAAAAACTCAATGGATCGACAAAACGTTAGAAGAACGAATAGACTTTTTGGGTAAGAAAATACCAAATGGGTCACTTTTAATGTTTTTAATACAACATCAAGCCCACCACCGGGGACAAATGACCGTTCTTATGAGGCAGGCAGGATTACCCGTTCCAGGTATTTATGGGCCATCAAAAGAAGATTGGTCGAATTTCGGTATGGAAGCTCCCAAAATGTAACATTAAATATATAAGAGTAAACAAGTGAAAGCCCTTAATAAAAGGGCTTTTTTACATGTGATTTCCGATAAATCCCTTTACGTAAACTAAGGTTGTATATGATATACATTAAGTAAAATCTAAATTTCACAATTAATTTTTATTCTTGAACTATGTATTGAGCATTTGGAGAACTAATTAAAGTACTGATGCCATTAGGATAATAAGGCATAAGTTTATCTGCTGTCTTTAAATCAACCCATTCCACCTTCAGGATGTTTTCATCCAGAGGAATTTGGTTTGACTCTTGGGTGATTTGCCCTTTAAATACTATAAAAAGAATATGATTATTATCTATAAATGCTTCATTCAAACTAACGATACTATCTACTTTGATATCATATCCCGTTTCTTCTTTTGTTTCTCGGATTGCTGCTTGTTCCAGAGTCTCTCCTTTCTCTACTCCTCCACCTGGAAGGGACCATGTATTATTTCTGTTTAATACCACTAAGATTTTCTCTTTCTCCTTGTCTACTAATAGACTGTAAGCTACATCTATTCGATTGAAATCCATTATATCTCCTCCTTTACCATTTATAGATATATTATAAGTTAAGGATTTCTTTATTTGGTAAAATTATAGTGGAGGAGATGAAAAATATATGATTATATCTGCAATGGTTGCTGTAGGAAAAGGAAATGTAATTGGAAAGGATAACGATATTCCTTGGAGGCTCCCAAATGACTGGAAGTATCTAAGGAAAGTTACTATGGGGCATTCAATTATTTTAGGTAGGAAAAATTATGAATCTATTGGAAAACCTTTAGATGGACGTAAAAATATCATCATGACTACAAATGAAAATTATAAAGCTCAAGATTGTCATATAGCATATTCAATTGAACATGCTCTTTCCATGTGTGAAGGAGAAGAAGTATTTATCCTTGGCGGAGAAGAAATTTATCGCCAGTTCTTACCCTATACTCATAAATTATACATAACTAGGATCAATCATTATTTTAAGGGTGATCGCTTTTTTCCAGAAGTTGATCTCTCCCTATGGAAAGAGTTATCGGTTGAGAAAGGTACTGAGGATGAAAACAATCATTATGAACATTACTTTCATGTGTATGAAAAGGTAAACTAACTAAATTTGAAAAGATACCGATACAACTGATACATTATGTTAATTGATTTTGTATCTCATATCCATCAATAGTTTACAAATTCCACAAAAGGAATAATACTTATATTGGAAGTTGTATAAGACATAAAAGGGGATTTAATTAATGAACAAAGTAATGGATTATTACTCAACATTTGACGAGTGGGGACGTCTAGATAGGGAACCGTTAGAGTTTCAAATTAACTGGCATTATATACAAAAGTATCTACCGGAAAACGGATGTATCTTAGATAATGGGGCTGGCCCAGGTAAATATGCAATGAAACTAGCCGAGAAAGGATTTCAGGTAACGCTAACTGATCTCACTCCTAAATTAGTAAAGGTAGCTGAACATAAAGCAAAAGAGCTTGAGCTTTTTAATCAATTTAATGGATTTCATATTATGGATGCAAAGGATTTAAGTGTATTAAAAAATCAAGAATTCGATGCTTGCTTGATGATGGGGCCAATGTATCATCTACAGAATGAACAAGATCGTGACGCAGCAGTTAAAGAATTGTACCGAGTGACAAAAGATGAGGGAGTTGTATTTGTTGCCTTTATGTCCCGAATTAGGCACACTATCTCTTCATTGTTACATCCAGAATCGTGGAAACCCAATAATACAATAGACAATATCGAAGAGTTTATTGCTACTGGGGACTTTAATCATCAGGATGAAGGAAGATTTACAGGAGCTTATTACTTTGATATACAAGAAATTAATCCTTTTATGGAATCTAAAGGATTTGAAACTCTAAGTGTAGTGGGATCATCTAGTATTGGTTCCCTTTTATCTAAAGAACAATGGGATTACTGGACAAATAAGGGACAAGCCGAAGTTGATCGACTAATTGAATTATTAAAGAAAACAGCAACCGACCCTTATACTTTAGGCGTTTCATCACATTTACTTTATATCGGTAGGAAAAAATATATATTATACTAGGGAGACATACATATGGATAAGCGAGTAGTTATTGAGAAATATACGTCTGATTGGGCCTTATCTTTTAAGGAAGAGGAAAAGCTTTTAAAAGATATTATGAGCAATAAGGCTCTATCAATTGAACATATTGGAAGTACATCTGTTAAGGGATTAGGAGCTAAACCAATATTAGACATTATGGTTGGAGTTTGTAACCTAGAAGAAGTAGTTGCCTTTATTGAACCACTAAATAATATTGGATATGAACATATATTTCATCAGGATTTTCCAAATAGAAGGTTCTTTAGAAAAGGGTTATGGCGAGCAGGAACACATCATTTACACATATATAAATACCAAAGCGAAGAATGGAATAATAATATTTTATTTCGAGATTATCTAAGAAAATATTCAGATATACGCGATCAATATAATCAGTTGAAGATTGAATTGGTTCAAAAATATAGTTTTGACCGAGTTGGATATACAGAAGCGAAAGCACCATTTATAACAGCTGTTATTCAGAAAGCGAAAGGTGAAATCAATGTTTGAAAGTCAGCCAACTAAACAAGATTTGATAAACAAATTAGAGAAAGTTCTTAAAGGAAATATGTCTAGAGAACAATTTAATCAATGGTCTTATAAATGGGTTCAAAACCTAGAGAGTAGAAATATCCTCTCTTCTGATGAAGAACAACTACATGAATACCTTATTTTTTTGTTAGGTATTGATTTAGAAATTGAACCAAATATATATTTTCATGAAGATATGGAGCTAAAAGAATGGGTTAAAAAGATAACATCAGGTAGTCCATTAACTTAATATAGATATTTCAATGATTGCCGATAATTCACATTAGGGTAACTAAACAAAGAGGCTCAGAAAAAATCTGAGTCTTTTTTTATTGTTTGCAAATTAACCGTTGACTTAGAGCTAACTCTAAGTTGTAACATGTAAAGAAAGGAGGAAATGGAAATGTATAGTATATCTGAAGTTGCTATGAAAACTGGGTTCACAGCTCATACATTACGTTATTATGAAAAGATTGGGTTATTAACTTCACCATTAAGAAAAGGTGGAAAAAGAAGATATACAGAAGGTGAAATTCGCCTTCTTAAATTTATGAAAATGTTAAAACAAACAGGGATGTCTTTGGAAGATATCCAGGAATTTTTAAAGGATGGATGTCTCCTAGAAAATATTGATTCTACAGCCATTCAATTAAAAAAGATTCAAACGAGGGCAGAGATTTTAAACAAACACTTACTTCTTTTAGAGAAGCAAAAACAAGAGATTGAAACTGTTATGAACGTGACAAAAGAGAAATTAGAGGCGTACAAAACAATGATTGGAGACTTAAAAGATGAAAAGTAGAATATACCTTATGTTGATAGGCTTCGCTATATTTACAGGTGCTACATTCAATTTGGCTAAGTATGCTGTTCACTACTTCTCCCCTGCAAGTGCTGCAGCATGGCGATTTGGTATTGCTGCACTCGCTATGGTTCTTATATTAGGATTACAAAAACAAATAAAGTCAAAAGCCATTAAGAACTATTGGAAAATGTATATCTTACTTGGCATCATAGGAATCTTTGGGTTCAATGCTTTTTTCTTTTTAGGAATGCAATATACTTCACCTTTAAACGGGGCTCTCATCATGGGAACTAACCCTCTAGTAACTGCACTTTTTGCTTATTTTATTTTAAAGAATCCCATTACAAAACAGCAAATGTTGGGTATATCCTTTGCTTTAGTAGGCGTTATTCTTGTCCTTACGCAAGGTTCGTTAAAAATTATTCTAACACTATCGATTTCTAAAGGGGATTTATTAATCTTAACAGGGAACTTATGTTGGGCTTTATATGGTGTATTAGGAAGAAAATATTTAAAGGGTAGTTCTTCAATGGAGACAACTACTTATACAATGATTGTTGGTTCTCTTTGTCTTTTAGTCTTAACAGCTTTTTCACCAAGCCCTCAGCCTTTGTCTCACGTTACATGGTCAGCTTGGGGAGCTATTCTCTTTATGGCTCTATTTACAAGTGTATTAGGCTATCTGTGGTGGAATAAAGGAATGGCTACGATTGGCGCAAGTAATACATCTTTATTTTTTAATTTAGTTCCAGTCGTCACCATGATTCTTTCTATTTTAACCGGATCCCTTATTACATTACCTCAAGTAATAGGTACATGTTTAGTTATTTTAGGTGTTTTAACAGCTTCTGGCTTCTTAAACTTGAGAAGAAAACAAAAAGTTTCGGCTTCAATATAACGATAAACTGCTAAAGCCTATATAAAAAATATATAGGCTTTATTATCTCCGATAACTTTGTTATATCATTTTTTTAAAATTTAATTTTTCACACCCACATGTTCAATTATTCGCTTCATTGCCTGAATCTGGCCCATATGAGTCGCTTCATGCATCAGTGTAACACCCGCCAGCTCTCCAAAGGTTTTACATCCCAAAAATGGCTTTTCCAAGTTATTGTTTAGCTGTTCAGCAGGAATTTGCTGAATACGAGCCAATTGATCTTTTAGTTGGATCTTAAGCTCATCCATAGTAGGTACATCCCCCGTCCAATCGGCTGGTTTCGTACCATTTCCGAACAATTCCATATAATTTGCTGGAAGATGGGTTGTTGCATGAGGAAAACCAAACATAGTTTGTTCAGTAATTGTCAAAACGTGACCTGTATGCCAATGAATTGTGTTGTTAAAACCATCTGGCTGTACATCAGTTTGCCCCTTAGAAACAGCCTCTATGATTTTGAGGAAGTACTCTCTTCCGATTTCAAATTGTTTGAATACAAGTTTGTCCATCTCTTTCTCCCCTTTCACTGATACAATCATCCATATTATACCACCTATAGAGGGATAGGAATATAATTAAGGCACCTCTAGCGCTTCAAAATATTCGTACCTAGTTAACATAACTTATTTACTCTTGTCGTTAATAATCTATTAATAGAAGGCTTTTTCTACAATATATATAACTATTAAAGTAATTTTAAATTCTTTATAAGAAAAAACCTTTACTAAACATAACACGTAAAGGTTTTTTTATAAGTTTCTTCTATTATAATAATATCTCCTTGATCAAGGTATGGATTTAAGTTTCTCTGTTAAACATAAAAAAGCTTCTTTATCTTTATTCTCTAAGGACTGATCAATTTTTTCGAGAATCTTACTTCTTTTGAAGTCATTCATCATTTGATCTAAAAACAGTTCAGCCAACATTTCATCGCTTAAATTTGGATCAACTTGATTCATTTCATTAAGTACATTATTTTCCATAAAACGTCAACCCCTTTATCTTTTCTATTTTGCAAACAGTATTCCCTTTTGCACTTTTTTTATGCAAGGTTGATAGATGAAGTGAGACATAGAATAATATGTAATATGCGTAATTACGCTCCTATATTCTTTTTAGATATTTTTCATATGTCTTCAATTAGCTGAAAAAAGATAAAAATTAAATCATAAAGATTAATATTTTATTATCTATACTTAGCAACAACAAATAAACATTTTCACCTTTTAATATATATCAATCTATTTTATCTTTACCTCTAAAAAAATTTTTGTATTCATAATGACTTAAAAGAAAATTTATAATCATTTAACTTTAGAGTGCTTTTATTAACGTAATCTTTGTTAAAGATAAATAGTAAATTAATTTTATATATAGATGTAAATGCACAACCTCTTTTATAAAAATTAAAGTTGTACCATTTACTCTAGGTGACGACAAATAATTGGTTTTTCACTAATGTAGTAATATAAAAAAATTTTTAAGAAAGCACTCTAAACATTACTTAAGGATAGTGGATATTTATGTGCAAATTAATAATTTGCAAAAAGGATATTATTATAGTCAGAATAAATTTTGTATTCAAAAAAATACGTTGACAAATTGAATAGATAGATATAATATTGCATGTAATCAAATAATAATAAGCAAAGATTGGAAATAGTAGAAGGATATCTAAACTTGTCAGAGAGCCGATGGTTGGTGAGAATCGGTAGTTATTACCTTTGAACTCATCCAAGAGCTACTCCCTGAATATTATAAGTAGGGGATGTCGGTTTTCTACCGTTATGAAGATAGGTGGTGATAGCTGCCGAAAATGAGTGGGTTAATTATGTAATGATTGATCAATTAGAGTGGTACCGCGAGCAACGCCTCGTCTCTATATTTTTATAGAGGCGGGGCTTTTTTTATACATTCATATGAAGAAGGAGTGTTTCTGAAATGACGAGAAAAATTTGGATGTTTGATACGACTTTAAGAGATGGGGAGCAAGTCCCAGGGGCTAAGTTGAACCTGTATGAAAAACTAGAAGTAGCGCAGCAACTAAAGAAGCTGAAAGTCGATATTATCGAAGCTGGTTTTCCTTCATCTTCAGCTGGTGATTTTAATGCTGTGAAAGAAATTGCTCTGAAAATAGGAAATACAGACGAAACGATCATTACAGCGTTAGCAAGAGCAGTAAAGACTGATATTGATGCTGTTTATAATAGTGTGAAATATGCTAAAAAACCGTTAATCCATATAGTTTTAGGCGCTTCAGACATTCATGTGGAAAAGAAGTTTGGAAAATCGAAAAGTCAAATCTTAGATCTTGGTGTTGATGCAGTAAAATATGCCAAAACATTTCTACCAAATGTACAATATTCAACGGAGGATGCGTCTCGCTCCGATTTCGAATATTTATGGGCAACGATCGAAGCTGTTGTAAAGGCGGGAGCTACCATTATTAATGTGCCCGATACAGTTGGCTATGCCGAGCCGGAAGAGTTTGGTGAACTAATCTTTAAAATAAATGATCGCTTGAAAAATTTGAATGATAAAGTGCTTTTAAGTGTCCATTGTCATAATGATCTTGGTATGGCAACTGCGAATACGTTAGCTGCAATTAAAAATGGGGCAGATAAAGTTGAGTGTACGATAAATGGCATTGGTGAACGTGCAGGCAATGCTGCACTAGAAGAGGTCGTGATGGCAATTAATACGCGCTCATCAGTTTATAATGCGTACACAAATATTAATACGAAAGAAATTATAAATACATCTAGGTTAGTAAGTAGTTTAATGGGGCTTGATGTACAAGTAAATAAAGCCATTACAGGAGATAATGCCTTTGCTCATTCTTCAGGTATACACCAAGACGGCTTATTAAAAGCAAGAGATGCTTATGAAATCATTAGCCCAATTGAAGTCGGTTTAGACGATATGGAACTTGTTTTAACCGCCCGGTCTGGACGTCATGCGGTGAAAAATGCCCTTGAATCATTAGGCTTTAATGAGATGACTAACATACAATTTGAAGGGATATTTGAAGCTTTCCTTGCATTGGCAGATGCGAAAAAAGAAGTATATAATCATGACTTATATGTCATCGTTGAGAATTATTATGCGAAAAATGATATTCATAATCAGGATATAATGCACTATAGTCATCATTTTTATGAACTAATCGACTTGCAAGTTGTTAGTAATACAAATTTCCCGTCTGCAAGTGTGAAGATTAAAAAGGGTGATCGAATATTAAAAAGCAGTGCCGTCGGTTCTGGCCCAATTGATGCTTTGTATTCTGCTATTACAGAAATTAGTGATTTAGATATTAGATTGATTGAATATAATATTAGCAGTGTATCAAGAGGTAAGGAAGCATTAGGAAAAGTAAAGATCCAAGTGGAATACAAAGGCGAAAAGTATATTGCCAAGGCAACAGATACGGATGTTATGAAAGCAAGTGCATTTGCGTATATTAATGTTGTAAACAGTATCGTGGTTGATACTTTACTTCCGATTGAATAAATAAAAGGTAATATTTAATGGGATGTACTTAGTGTGTTAAAGTATGGACTTGGCAATATTTACTGGATATTAAGTTAGGCTACTATGACGAATGAAAAGAAACATGAATATAAAAACCTTAGGAATCTATAGATTTCTAAGGTTTTTGTATCCTGGGAATATGGATTATGGAAACTAGGCTTTTTTACTGTGTTTACCTTTTGCGCCAAAGCAATTTGTTCCTATAACTCCTGCAATAATGATAATGGCCCCGACTAGATGGTAAAGGTGAAATTGTTCTTTTAAAAAAATTACTCCTGCCAAGATTGTAATGAGTGTAGCAAAATTACTGAAGACACTCATTTTAGATGCTTCTATTATTGATAAAGCGTAATTAGAAAGATAGGAAGTAACTAAAGATGATAATAAACCTAGATAGACAATTGCAATCACAAAATTGAGATGAACAAAAGGCTTCATAAATTGATGGATAGTGTTATTCATTAGATGATTTATCAGTGCTAAACCATTAAAGGTAATAAAACCAAATAAATTCATGATATATGTGATAGTGAATAAGGAATATCGTTGAGTTAAATTTCGAGCACATACATTGTATAGGGACGATACAAGTGCAGAAAGTAAAATCAAACCACTTCCTAGTAGACTAGTATTTTTATTTTCTATATCGTTCATATACATAATATATATCACACCTACCACCGAGAAAATAATAGCTATCTTTTGACCAGATGTAGATGTTTCTTTTAAAAATATGCTCGCAAAGATTAAGGTGAAAATTGGGATTGTTGCTTGAATAATTCCGGCTTCAGATGATGATACATTTACTAGTCCAAATACCTGAAAAGCAAAAAAGAGAGTGGGGTATAAAATAGCTAATGAAGCAATAATCACTATATCCTTTTTAGTTACTTTTAATGCTTTTTTCGTCAGTACTTTTAAGATTGTAACCCCCACAAAAGCAATAGTAAATCGATGCGCTAATGCATCAAAAGGTGTAGCAATAGTTAATGCAACTTTGACAAACATAAATGACAATCCGATAATGATAGCATAAGTAAGTGCAGCTATATATGCTTTTTTCTTTTTAACCATGTGATTGACCTCCTTTAGAATTATCCGGCCGGTTATCACTATAGTAAGAAAAACAAGCAATATCTACGATATAAAAAATACACATCTGTATCGGTACAGATGTGTATTTGGAGGAATACTATGCTTAAATATGAAACAATTTATCATTCTCTACTTCAAAAGATACAGTCTGGGGACTTTCCATCAGGGGCAAAATTACCATCAATTAGAGGCTTATCGCTCGAATATATTTGTAGTAAAAGTACCATAATATCTGCCTTAAAACGTTTGGAAGAGCAACATATTATTTATTCTATTCCAAAGAGTGGTTATTACGTTGTAGAACATCAGGTTTTCGAAGAACCTAGATCTACTGAAGGCGTTGATTTTGCAACATCATCTCCAACATGGCATGCATTTCCTTATAAAGACTTTCAACAGTGTATTAATAAAGCGATTGATACATATCAAGAAGAATTGTTTCGTTATGGAACACCAAAAGGTTTCTCTTTATTAATTGCAGAAGCTAAGAGACTCTTAGAATCTTATCAAGTATTTGCGAAATCTGAACAGATCTTCATCACTTCAGGGGTTCAACAGGCACTCGCTTTACTGAGTATGATGCCTTTTCCAAATAACGGATCTACTATTTTAGTTGAACAACCTAGTTACCATTTGTATATGGATATGCTGAAAACATATGGAATTCATGCAATAGGCATTCAACGTACAGCACAAGGTATTGATCTAGAGCAACTAGAAAAAATATTCAAGGAAGAAGAGGTTAAATTTTTTTATACAATGCCACGCTTCCATAATCCTTTAGGAACGTCATATAGCAAAAAAGACAAAGCAGCTATTTTACAGTTAGCTTATAAATACAATGTGTATATCATAGAAGATGACTATTTAGCAGATTTTGAATATAACACAAAGAATGATCCTCTTTTTTCAGAGGATATAAAGGAACAGGTTATCTACTTAAAGAGCTTTTCAAAAATCATGTTTCCAGGTTTAAGAATTGGTTTAGCCGTACTTCCTCCTCCAATTCTTAGTAGCTTTCAAAAATTTAGAATGACCTCAGATATAGATAGCTCTATGATTTCACAAGCTGCCCTATATCTTTATATAAAAAGTGGTATGTTTGAACATAATAAATCAAAAGTAAGTAGTATTTACCATAAACGTGCACAAATTCTTCATCAATCTCTGCAAAAGCATCTGGCTAATTACGAATCATCGTCAGAAATAGTTATGCATGGTCATATTTTGCTACCTAGACAAGTAAATATGAAGTTATTTATTCGTTATTTATACGAACAGGGTGTATATCTGGATTCAGTTGAAAGTAATTATTTAGCCAACTTTCACAAAGAACGGGTTTTAAAGTTAAATGTATCAAATGTTGAAAATCACCGAGTTGAAGAAGGAGTCAGAAAAATTGCCAATGCTTTAAAAAAAAGAGATAACTATTTTGCTTAATTACCTAATGTAATTAAGGTCTTTAACACTGTTTAAGACAAAGAGACTTAAGAGTATTATTCTTGTAATGATATATATTTTTCTCGCTTTCCTTCTATTATTAGTTATGTATTGGGAGATTCAAACAATAACGGATTGGTATTTCAAACATTAGACCAAGCTATCGCTATCTTAAAAAAGAATGAACAACCATTAATTCATAGTGATCGAGGGTATCAATACACGTCCCGTGTGTTTAAGAGAAAAGTAGAAAAAGCAAAAATGGTTCATAGCATGTCACGTGCAGGAAGATGTATAGATAATGGACCAATGGAGTTTTTTTGGGAACGTTGAAGTGTGAAGAATATTACCCACATAAGTACGAAACGATTGAAACGTTACAACAATCAATAAATGATTATATTGATTTTTACAATAACAAACGTTATCAAGAAAGATTAAACGGCTTAAGTCTATTAGAATATAGGATTCAAGCCGCCTAATTTTTTTATTATTTCCACTGTCTACTTGACAGGGGGCTGTTCAAATAATTATTCAAAATGAATTCTTTTTATATAGATTAAGGTCTACGAAAGTTGACCGTTTTTTCGTCATCTCCCGTTCGTTCAAACCAACCTCTAAAGGCCCAGTTATCGTATCCTCCGTCACCTTCATTAATAAACGTTCCTTCTTCAAATATCCAAACTCCAAACGTGATACCATCGTAATCTACGGTATCAAAATATTGGACACCTTGTAACTGGTTTGAATTATAACCTTGACTCAAATTCATGACCACTACATTATATTGTTGACCCGATTCAAAAAGCGCTTTTTCCATTGCTCCTTTGACAAAACCACTTCGATTATCAGCCGTTTTAGCTGCATCCGCAATCGCTTGCCCAATTGCTACTGGATCGATCGCTACGTCTCCTCCAACTTCTACATAAAATACCTATGAAATAGAACTTATATCTAATTCCTGAAGTTTTTCATATAATCATTTTTTATCAAAATTTAATTTAGCTAAATTATTAGTATTAATAACTCCATTTATAAGCCTTAAGTGCATTACCTATTTACAACTGTAGAAAATCTTCTACTTTTACATCCTTCTTTAACTTTCGTAACCCTGCATTTATTCTATAAATTGTGGAGTATTTAGGTATGTAGTTTTTATCATTACAAAGCCTCGATATGGTTGGGCGACTTAACTTTGTGGCATTTTCGAGTTCTAATTGATTGATATCTTCTTGCTTATCCAACCACCTTCCAAACCTTGTTCGCTTCTTTCCTAAGCCTAGAACCATACATCCATCTCCTTTATCAAGAAGTATGGACATTATGTAACTTTTTTAATCATAAAAAAAAAAGTTACATATAGGACAAGCATCGGCTCATATCATAGAGTAAGACGTCAGAAAGAGACGTCACCTTATGCTACCAAGAATGGAGCGATTGAAATGACAAAAGAATTAGCAACCTCGCTATTGAATCGAAAAGACGTCTATTTAACGTTAGAAGGTAAGAAGATGTTAGATGTCATTCTGAAAGAGAAAAGCGCATATGAAGAAAAATAAGAAGCCGGAAAATCATGTAGACACTTATCGACCAACTGTGCGGTATCATTCTATTTATCGTACATATGTAGATAGTCTGTTTCAGGCTACCGAGTTAGACCGAAATCAAATTATAAGATGTGCGCTTTTTACAGCAGCGCACAACCCTGTTTTTTTAACGCTAATGAATCAGTATAAAATAAGTGACGTCCCTCTCCCCTCCTCTCCATGGCAATCTTCTTCACACCCGTTATGGATGGAACAAGAGCCCAACATCGAAGAGAAAGGAGGAGGAGAAAATGATGACCGTGAGAGAAAAAGAACGTCTACAAGAATTTCTACGTTACTTGGAACATCAACAGACGACCAATCGATCTCTGGAAAAACTATTGAATTCAACCAACAGTCCTCTAGCCATGAAAAGGCAGAAAGAATTACGAGACGTCAGCAGCCGATCGAGAGACGTACAAGGGCGATTCCTACCTTACAATTATCAAACAATGGAGGAATTAGACTTGATCTTAGATAAAGAAGTCCAACGAAAACTTAAAATAAAGCCGATTGAAGGTTCTTATAACAGTTATGCGGTGCATGAAAGGGAAAAGAGAGATTGGAGTGGGAATATCTATTTGGCTTGTGTGGCATTGATTTTAGCCATTGGCTTTTTTACCTGACGTCTTTTTAGAATAGTGTCGATATTTTGGGCATAAACATATAGCATGAATACAGTTAAGACCGCCTTATATAATGAGACATAATGGGCGGTCTTTGTTCTAAATATGATTAAAAACATCTTAAAAGTGAGCAAAGTTTCAGTAACAAGAAACAAGGATAAAGATTTATATTAAATATATCTTTTATACCTTATACTGCAGATGGCACAGGAGGAATATAGATGGAAAATAGCCCTCGATTCGACGAATTAGTTTTTGATTTTGAAAAACGTTTAGGTCGACATTTAAATAGCAAAGAAAAAGAGTTACTTGTATGGATAGTGGAACAAGAAAATAATGAGTATATTCGATAATCTATAGTTAACCCTTCACAGCTTAAGAAATTTTCTAATGTGTAGCTATCTGCTTATACCCTATAGATAATACACAGAAAAAACTCCTAACCATTAAGGTGTAGGAGTTTTAAATAGTCCCGAATAGTAGATTAGAAATAGAGGATATTCGGTATTGCATATGAAAGAAAGTTTGAATTCCTATATTATTCCACCAAAAATATCTTTACTATTGAATATGGCAAACTTCTCAATTTGCTATCTGTATCTGGAATCACAAAAGGTAATAAATCACAAGTTACCCTACTGTAGATTAAGTATTAATCTACAAATGCCTGTTTATCCTCTATTTCACCTGGTTTTGAATATGTAACGTAAGTGCCTGCCATCATGTCATGAAGACTTCTTTTATCCTTACGGAAAACCACCATGAACACACTTACAATTAACGCAATACCTAATGTAATACCATAAACAATGCCGGCTACAAGAACTCTTAATAGCATTGCTCCAATTCCAAGTTTCTTTCCATTGACTTTGACAATTCTCACTCCAACAATTCGTTTCCCTATAGTATATCCATACCATAAAATAGGTACAGCAACTGCATAGATAAAACCTATGAGTGATGTAATGGGATCTTCACGATCAAAGTCTCCTGTAATAAGAAAGCCAATAAGCCCCAAAGGAATACTTACAATAATGCCATCTAATAGATTTCCTAATAGGCGTATCCAAAATCCTGCTGGTTTTATTACTTGATTCACTTTATATTTCTCCCCTTCTTATAAATTAACACTTTATCTACCTATATAGCTCCTCAGATGAGGATAACAATTCCTAGTGTAACACCATACATAAGACTCCCGATGCAGAGATATAAAACCATAAATCCAAAGTCTACATCTCGTCAAGATTATAGTTAAATCGCTTGTACACCTTGTTTTTATGTTGTTGATTCATTTTCATAATGTTAATGATGACATGTTGCTCATTTTTCCAATGTACATCAACATCATGAATCATAGAAGGGTGAATTTCTTGGAGCTCCTTATACTGGTTAAGAGTACTTCCAGGTTGTCCGTAGTACATTCTAAGAGAATCAGCCTTTTGTTTTTGCTCATAATCAAAATAATCAGTGGTTTGTTTATACATCTTTTTTACTTCAACAATGTTTTGTTGATTAGGAGATGTGCTAGTTGTAAGTGAAACGCTTCGTATAATGTTTGGTTGTTGCTGACTTTTGTCTATAAAGTAATTCATCATAAACACGAGAGTAATAACTCCAACGGATAACATGATCCAAAGCCACTTTTTCATGTCGACACTTCCTCTTTTATGATTGAAAATCAAAATGAGTAGATGATCTCATTACGAAATAGCATTTTCTGCTATTTCGTATCCTTAGATAATAACATACTCAAAAACTCTTGGAAGGTCTCAGCAATCTTTGATGTAGCTGGATCACACTCATATGATTCTTCGTAATCTAAAAAATCAACAGACGGATTGTTACTATCATAGTGAAAGTTCAAACACAAATAATCTCCCCATGCTAGCTTCGCAATTGGAATTAATTCAGATCCAATGAGATCTTCATCATAGAAATTCCGCCCTTGTTCTCCTAAAGAGGTTTCGCAGCAACCAATATCATACACCCCATAAGGATGCTCACTGAAGTTTTTAATAATGCCCAAAAAACGTTCAATTTGACACCTCTTATTGATGATTGTTAGGGGTGTAGAATCTATTACTGTACATCCGTTATATTGTTTCAAGAATTCTTTATACGCATTGGGCAATTGGATGCGAAAAGAAGCTTCTAATTTTGCAATGTCTTGATCCTCTGGTAATGGATAAATAATGCTTTCTTTCACAACTCTCAATGTTATCAATCTCCTTACAACGGATACAACGGATTGGCTTCAAGGAAATACATTATGACTTCTGATATTCATACATAACTGGAACTTTATCCATTTTAACGGTTTTGGCCACAATATAACGACGGTAACCATCTTTCAAGATATTCGATCCTTTTTCAATCGTTAATGGCTCATCGAGACGCCCTGTACGTTTCACAAAATCAATGACCTTTTGTGTTTTTTGAGGGTTTGGACGTGTCTTTAAGAACTCTTCCGGTACGATGATTTCGTCGAAACTTAGAAGATCTTGTGTCCCTTTTGGCTGATTTGTTATTTGTTTCTTTTGTGGCTCCACCTTTTTCTCTTGAACAGGTGTCTCCTTCACTTCTGTCTGTACTTTTTCAGCTTTCTTCTCTTCATTTGCTGCAGGCTGAGAAGTAGGTGCCGGTTTTTCTTCCTGTTTGGTAGCAGCAACTTCTTGTTGCGCTGAAGAAGCCTCTTGTTTGGCCTCTTTTTTATCGTTTGGTTCATTGTCTTCTTTGTCTTTCTTATTCGGGAGAACGGTAATCTGGAAGCAGATTACACCTACTTCACCAGGGCATTCATCAATCGGAATATCTAAAGTTGGTTCTCCTTGAATTAAGATCTTTTCATGCATAATACTTTTTTTCGTGAGACCTGTTTTGTTAAAAGCCTTCTTTGCAACAAATACCGTGTACGAAATAAACGTACTCTTCTTCAAGCCTTTAGGCGCAGATGGTGACCCTTTTTCACGCATATCAAAGGCAACATAGCGATCGTATTCTCGTAGTGGTCCTGTGGCTGATCCAGTTAACGTAATTTTATGTGGCATAATGTGCTCCTCCTGCGTAGATATAGATTTATTTATTATTTAGAACAGTGTTCTAAATAAACATATCCTAATAATAATTTAGCTTCTAAGGGATTTCTTCACTTTTTACATTTTCTTCTGTCGTACATATAAACAAAGACTATGTGCATACTTGTAGTGTGGACTTGTAGCTCAATGGCAGAGCAGCCAGTCGTATTACACTATACAACTTTGGTGTCTTGCAGGTTCAAATCCTGCCAAGTCCGCCCTTAAAACACTGAATACGTTAAAAATAGTGAAAGTCCTTGCTTTACTTTAGCTATTTTTAAAAATTAAGAAGCTGGTTCCTTTAATTTAGCATGTTTATGCAACAATTTCTGCTCCTCAGGTGTTAATGCTTGTCCTAAATCTTGTTTCAGTTTCGCCATTTCTAACGTACTGTATGTTGAGCAATGTTCTTGCAGCAAGCAGTCTTCTTCTGGTGTAAGTTCTTGCCCTAGGTCTTGTTTTAACTGAATCATTTCAAGCTGTTGTTCTAAAGATATTTCTACTTTTTTTGTACCCTTCTCTTGATCCTGCTCAGCCTCTAACCAATCAGGAACGAGTTCTTTACGGATAATATGTTTTGGCGTAAACAATTTTGTTGATGACTCTTCTTTATGTATAACTTCCTCATGAGTTGGATATACTGATGAATAATCCTGGTTTTTAGGGTTCACCAACTGATAGAATTGGTTTTTCGCAATTTTATAGAGTAATTGGCACATATTATCTAAGGACAAAGAATTGCCTTTATGATTAGCTTCATGTACATATTTGTCTAGTCCAATAATAGATGTATACGCAATTTCATGTACTTGCCCTTTAGTAATATCAATCTCTGTATCTCGTTTTACGGCTTTTGCAGCATTTTGAATGCGAGCATAAAAGTCTTTTAGTTGATGACCATACTTACCTGCATAGACTTGATTGACTTTCTTAGGAACACCTTTGATATAGGTAAATGACTGTGAAGCAGACATTAAATGATTATTTATATGATTTACAGGTAAATCAAGGTTAATAAAGGCACCAGGTAATTTATCGGCCTTTAGGCTTGGTGTATCAACGTTTTCAGCACTTTCTGGATACATCACAGGAAGCGTCACAGGAGTTGTCATTTCTTCTTGTTGGACTGTTTGTATACCTGTTGTATCATGGGCAAAAAAGATTTCTTCGCAAATGTGATTAAAGTTCTTATGGCTTTTAAGAATAAATACATAGCTATCAGGATGAGTACCTGTTGCATCTTCTTTAATGTAACGTGCTACAAGTATAAAAGGTGTCGCTTTTAACGAACGTACAAAACGAGAAACCGTACTTTTAGAAACTTTAAATTTCTTCATGAGTGTTTCAGAACGAATGGCTTGGATGCCTGTAGCCACTAGGTTATAGATGACATGATCAAGCATTTCCATTCTTTTTTTAGGAAATTCTTTATGTATAGCTGATTTGTTCTGTTTATAATGAGTACGGATAATTTCTAAAAACTCTTCTTTCTTTTTCCGAAGTGTGGATTTGTTCTTCCACAACCACTTAAGCCGTCCGTTGAAGGTGTCTACATCTTTTAAATAGCAGGTCAATATTTTTGTCATTTGTTCATTATCTCCTTTAAGGAACAAAAAAAGACACTGTTTCCCTGGAAAAAGGAAAACAATGTCGTGATTTTGATGAACTAAGCCCTTGAAATAGACAGCTATTTCATATAAAATAAAACCATAAGTTTTATTTTATAGAAAAACTAACTCTATTAACAAGAGACTTCGACAAGTGTTTTCCCTACTGTAACTAGGGGGAACGGTTTAAGAGTGCTACCAACACGTCTTAAACAGTTGAAGTCTTTTTTCTATTCCGGTCATTTTTGTTAGTTTTATTATAGCGTTAATTAATCTCATAATTCAATAAGAATTAGTAATATATCTCAAAAGATTTAGTTTTGCACCTTTTATGAGGTGCAAATCCTATCTATATTCAAATGAATTTATTGTTGAAGGTATTAAGAGAACTTTCTCTGACAACTGCTACAAAAATAATAAAACAGCTTCTAATTACTGACCAGTAATTAGAAGCTGTTTTATTATTTTGTGAACATTCTTTTCCATATGCTTTTCCCTTGTTCTTTTTGAATTTCGGTCATAGCTGAATGGATAGAATCTAGTTTTTTAAGTAATTGATCATTCACTTCTTTTAAACGCTGATTGTCTTGTTCAAGTTTATTCATCTGTTCTTTTATTTCTATAACATCTTTTTTTTCTGCCAAATTTTCAGATGGAAGCGTTAGTTGTTCTTTCTTTTCCATTTTTTTATCCATTTCTTCTATTTTTTTAGCAAGCAATAAAAATGCTTCTTTAAAGGAGTTTTCGTTTATATCTTCTTCCTCTAAATCCTTGTTAATAATTTTTGTTTGTTCTTCGCTCATTAAATTTGCTTTAATTAATTCTTCACGAATCATTTCATTTGGTGCATGTTTTCCAAACTTTTCCTTTAGTTCAATAATCTTCTCGATTTTTTTATCTTCATCAGTAAATATGTATCTTATTCTTCCAATTCTTTTATGTCGTACTAACCCGACTTCGCACCAGTCCCGTAACTGATGATTTTCTATATTAAATTTTCTAGCAACTTCTGAAATAACCATTGTTTCTTCGCTCATAATTGTACCTCCCTCACAAACGAATTAATCTAACTTAGTTAGTATCTTCTTATATGAAATATTTTTAATAACTCAATTAAGTCTAACTTAATTGGTTCTGACTAATTAAATTAGACTTAATTTAAAGCTTGTCTTTATTATTCTAGCAGATTTCACACTTAACTGAATTAAATTTATTATATTTTATGTTATGTAGTTCAATTAAATTTGAACTGAGTCCTTCAAAAAACTACAAATCCATTATAGTTTTTTAAAATATTACAATAAGTTTAATTAAATTGCAATTAAGTTCAACTAAGTATAACTTAATTGCAATTTAATTAAACTTTTATTTATTTATATTTAATTTAGTGTAACTTATTTCATTTTTAGTTAAACTAAATTGAGGTTGTATGCAACGAGGTTATTTTAAGTTAATCTTAAGTTAAACTATCAAGTTTGGATCGATAATTTAGAACAAAAAAGTTATGTGTTAAGTTGTTTTTCTCATTTAATCTTCAATAGATTAAGGATTTTAATAGCTGAGACTACTGTCGCTTCTGTTTAGATAATACACTTCTTCTGTAATATGGTGTGAAACATATCTATGTAGGCATTATCATAAAAGCAGTCTTTTTGGCTGAAAAGATGCTTTATCTCTTATTTATTGTGAATCGAAATCGTTACGAATAGGTAAGCCATTTTAGGGCTTTTGGACAGTGTAAGCCTTTTGAAGTGCTTCAATGATTAATTCTGATGTTATTAAACGTGAAAAAATAGTACACAATTTCTTTAATGTGAATTTAATGAAGATGCTAAATAAAACCAACCGCCTCGTATCATAGAGACATACTTAATTTCAGGCACTCATTGTCTAGAGAGATTTGATAAATTTTTGAAACGCTAAAATGTGTTTTGCTTTTTCTTTAATATGACCATAGCCTCTTTTTTGAAGAATCTTAGCTAATTCTCTAGGTATTAGAGATCTTTCCTCTGCATTAAAAGGTGTTAATACATTCACGCAGTTATAAATTGTTACTTTTGATCACTATATTCGCTGCTTAATTATTTAACCAAGTTTTCAGCATGGTATAAATACATAATCTATTTTTTAAGTCATCATTTTATTTTCTCCCACTTATGTTCATTTCCTGATTTTGTTCAGTAGTCATAACTAATCCAGACTCAATTGAGTCTGGATTAGTTATCTTATTTGAATGAATATTAATTAGGTAGAGTCACCTTTTATTGGTACATTTAGTCTGTGTACACCTAATTGAAATTAATTTAAATCAATTAATTACTAATTGGGTATAAAAAATATAGATTCGACAGCTTTTAATTAGACAAGTTGATATGCTCTATTTTAATTGAATTAAACTTCTTTTTTGTTGAGTTAATTTTAATTCAATTGAGTCTAAATTAGTTATAATTAACTCGTTTTTTTAAAAAAATAGAGTTAGATTCTTGCAGAAGAAAAAAGAAAATCTAATTGTTTAGTTATATATTAGGGTGATAATAAAATCTTAAAAAGTTATTTAGTGAATTAATGAAAAATTTTTAATTTGAAAAGTACATGTCTTTAATTTTTATCAAAAGAATAGAGAAACAGAAACAAAGATATAAAAGATTCACTTTGATGCTAAAAGCATCCTGCTTCATGAATATAAGCAGAAAATTTTACGTGAAAAGATGAAAAAATGAATGAAAAGCAACAATATTTAGCCATAAAATGAAAAAACATAGGGAGACGCAAAGGGGACATTAAGCGACTTTCTTTGTACCCACGGCTTTGCTAGGCTCTGCCTAGCCCCACACATATCAGCAGCCATTGGATCGGGATTGTTAAGGAGGGAGGGTTTACTATCCATATTCCAGTCTTTAAATAGGTCTTTCATTTCTTCAAAAAATAATTTCTCTCGGAAGGATTCTAAAAAAAACTTTCCGTAATGTATAGCATGTAGTCTATCTGCTTGTTTAACTCCTTCCTCCATAAAGATATTGCCTATGTTAAAGGTATACCTACTACATAAAATTAATAACCCTATGATAGCTAAGTTTTTTGCACCTACGTAGATATAATAATATGAGTTTTTATCACTTGAAATATTATTTACACTAAAATAAGCAAGAATAGCCCCTATAATAATTCCGGCAGTTCCTATGGAGTAGCACCCCATAGCAATTCTTTTGTTAAACTTTTCTCTACTCTTAAGATCTGAAATTACCTCTTTTAATTCTAAACTGTCATTAATCCTATCTATAACCTCTTTTTTGCTCTCTTTTTCAGCAGTCTCTTCTGTTTTTGTTTGATAGATTTCTGCTTCTTTTACTGCAAGAAGTCTAATTTATCTCCTTAAAATTCCTATTTAAAATATCCTGTTTATCGACTTCGGAATAACCAATCCCTGCAAAACCAAATTGCGGAGTAGAATCGTCAAGTACAATCAGCAATAAAGATTTTCTCGCAAACTTCAATGTTTTTCTAGCATTTCAGATTCCATTTGATACGACGCTGATCTTACATAATTTTGAGAAATTAAAACAATTGCTAAGTCAACTTTTAAAAGTGTCTCCAATAGTAATCCCGGCTCAACAAATATCGAAGTTAATCGTCCACTATCTGGAACTGAATCTCCCGTTAACACATTATAATTTGCTCTCCTTAAGAATTCTTTAAGTGACGCTCCTACGTGCGCATCATCTGGTGAATAATGAATTAAAATATTCTTCATATGGTGAAAATTCTCTTTTTATGATAAGTGGCAATATACCTATTGTAACTTTAAATTACATAGAAAAGTAGTTGTTTATTTACAAATTGAAGCAATGTTGGAAATGAAAATTGACCTCCTGAAAAAATAGAGATTACAAGTTAATCTTAAGTTAAACTCATTTATGTATATTAAAAAATAGAGGAGTACACGAATTTGGAGTGTTAAAAAGCAATGCACTACTATATAGTTCATTTAATTTTTACTGTATTGTTTGTGAGAGGGAAGCGTATGTTTTATCTTGTTCCTTAAGGTAGCTCTGAGTGGTTCTTACGATTTGTATAAGCCTCTTTAATGTCTTCTGAATAGTTTTTTATAAACCCTTTTTTATTCTTAGAAGCTCACAATGGCTTTTAAAAGCCATAGCAACTAACTACATAGCTTAGGAGGTTGCCTATAAAACACACGTAATGTATTGATCAAGACATAGGTATGAAAGCTAAATTTACTCATAAATAGCCTTTTGGAACTTAGCTACTACAATTCTTCATCTCACTATAGTATAGAAGCAGAAAAAGCAGGCGAATGCCTGCTTTTATAAACGCTACGATTAACCTTCAAATAAATGGTCCATTTCTTCTGCTGCTTCCCGTTTTCTTTTTTCCCTGAACTGCATTTTTTCTTCTTGAATCTTGTGTAGCGCAACTCTTTTGGCTTTCTTTGTAGCCTCTGTTTCATTGAACTCTGTGGGCTTAAACTTTTGGATATTTAATTGATCGTATAAGTTATTAACTAGCTCTAGTAATATTCGAGTGTCTATTTGTGTATTCTTTGTCGTTTCTTTTACCTCATTTAATTCATCGTCTAAGTATTGATAAAATCCACTCGCTCTTTTCAGATAAGCCTGACCTATTGCGTCAATTGTAGCAGCATCTAAAAATGTTTCATCAGGTTCATTATTTTTTAATCGTTCATATTTTCGAATGATATCTGCAATGGCATCCCCTGGAAAACGATAGCCTCTTTCTTTCATATGTTTATGAAGATATTCATCAGCCTCTTCACTTAAAGAAATCATTCTTCTGTGTTTGCTTGCTGTCATTATTCTTCATCCTCCACAAAGAGTTTATTGAATGTATGATCCATATTTGTCATCGCATCTGAGCATCTTTGCATGGTATCTATCGTTCGATCATACAAATCATTGATGGCTTGCTCTTGCTTTTCTACTTCTTCCATAATAGATAATGTTTCAATTTGTTCTTTCAAAAAAGCTTGTCGAGAAAGACCTTTTTCTTTGGCTAAACGATCTACTTTACTCACAGCAACCGGACATACATTTCTCACTTTAATCTCCATGTGTGTTCTCCTTTTCTGTGTTTTTATTGCACCAACATAAAAAACGTAAAAAACATCTTGAAGAGCATAAGGGGTTTTTGCCCCCACAGGGTGTGTGGGGCTAGGCAGAGCCTAGCTTCACCGTGATACCACGAAAGTTGCTTAGGTGCACACCCTAAGGTTCTGTTCTGAGTACATAGTGTGGATATAAAGTCCCCTTAATAGGTGACTCTTTGTGTATATTCTGATGATGTGAAGTCTCTCTAAAGGTCACGTCAGTTTATAGAGACTGAAGAAGTTTTCTTGGTGATTTGTACTCCAAATGTTGAAATTTTTCAACGGCTTCTTTCATGGAGGATACACCTAATTTGCGTATAATAGTTTGTCTTTGTGATTTGATTGTGGTTTCTTCTTTAGACAGAATCAACTGCATTTCCCGTCCAGAATATCCATCTAAAGCAAGCGCAAAAACTTGTTGTTCAGCAACTGTAAATTGATTGAGAAATACTTTTTCTTTCAGGATTTTGCATTCTTCCTCTACACTTTTTAGTCGAGCAACTTCATCAACTAAATCAGATGCCACACTCAAAATATGTTCAATTCCTATTAAAAGTTTTTCACTTTGATCCATGATAAGACCCTCCTGTTTTTTGAGGGCAACCCATGTTATAATAGAAGTCCTTACGAGTTCTACATGGGGTGCTTTCCTGGCAGGGAAAGTGCCCTTTTATTTTGTTTTTTTCCTTACTTCTTTGAATCTTTAAAGAGTTCTTTTTCCAAAAGTTGAACAAGAAATTCTTTTTTGCTCATACCTTCTTCAATACATCTCTTTGCAAATTCCTTGAACAATTCTTCCGGAATATCAGCATTCAAACGCTTAAATCCAGACGGTGTTTTAGTCATATAATCCCTCACACTCTTTAAATACAAGTCACTCATTTGAGTGACTTGTATTTAGTTTAAAGGATATAATTACCAAAGTCAATAAATCTATTTTATCTATATCTTTAAAACTCAAAGGTATATATTATAGAAAAGTAAGTTGAAAACACAAAATAGTATCGTATAATAAAAAAAGAGAGCCTTAGTGCTCTCTTTTTTATAAAAAGTTGTTATAGTAGATAGGGACATTTCCAATGAGTGCACTAAAAGTAAAAATCTTAGCAGAAGTAAGTATGGAAACAAAAGGAAAATAGAAAGAAGTAGTAGCAGCTTTAATAATAACAAGGAAAGATTTTTCGATAAGACTATTAAAGAGCAGTAATAAAAGTATTTTCTTAACTCAAAATATCTACCGGAAATTTACAAAAAGTAATAATAACAATAAAGATCGTCCACTATCAATAGGTATAGACGTTCTTGCTTTATATTCCTATTGATACATTACAATCCATATTCTCTACGTCTACTAAAAATTTATCCAATATAAATTAAAAACAACCACTAATCCAAAAGCGATAAAACCTGCAATTTTTACAGGATGATTAACTTTGTACTTGATGAATGGATTAGTTCGTCTTATAACTTCTCCAAATAATAAAGTCCCCAAAATCGTTAACGTTCCTCCAAAAAATGCGGGATGTTCTTTAAATCTAACCAAATCAAAGATTATTTGGATTAAGAAAATCCATAAATATCCCAAAAAAACATTTAACATTATAGATAATAAAAAATCTTTAAACTTCATAAATTACTCCTTTTAAGTAAACCTTCTTATGTAATAAAAATTCTACCATAAGTTAAATTATTAATTGAATAAAAAGGTTAAAGCTACCTTTACTTCTTCAATATGTAGTATTGTTTATCAAAATTAAATTGAACACTTCCTCTACTAAGTTTCCTTTAGTGTTCTTTTTATTCTCATTCTAGGGAATAATAATAGGGGTTTTACTTTACAAATAATTAACATGTATTACTTTTAACTTAAATATGAGGTGATTCAACATCTTATATTTAAGCATGTCAAAAAAGGCATTAATTTAAAATCAATACCTTTTTTGCATATTTGCTGACCTATTCTCTAAGTGTAGAGGGAAACGGATATAAGCGTTAATATTACTCATTTACGAGTGATCCATTTATCATTTGAATTTTATGGTCAGCCAGTATCTCTAAATCCTCTTTATTATGACTAGCAATGACGATAAGAGCCCCTCTTTCTCTTTCTTCTAATAACATTTTGCGTATAAGTTCTATTCCATTTTCATCAAGAGCATTTGTAGGCTCATCTAAAAGAATAATACTTGGTTTCTCGAATATGGCCTGAGCAATGCTCAATCTTTGCTTCATGCCTAAAGAAAATTTCTTTACTTTTAATTTACTATTACTGTCTAAACCTACTCTATCTATGGCCTCTTTTATATCGTCATCACTAGCGACTTTTTTTATTTTACTTAATATCTTCAAGTTAGTATAAGCGTCGTATTGGGGGAGTAGATCTGTATTTTCAATAATGATGCCTATACTGGGAGGGAAAGAAATCTCTTCGTGTAATTTTTCTCCCTCAATTTCAACACTACCTTTTGTAGGAAGTATTAGTCCTGAAATTGCTCTTAATAACATAGTTTTTCCTGAACCGTTTCTTCCAAAGATTCCATATATCTTTCCCGGTTCAAAATTGTAATTAATATCGGTAAGAACTTGTTGTTTCTTAATTACTTTAGACAAATTTTTTATTTTTATATTTGACATTCCTTACACCTCTATTATAATAAATCCATTTTTTTTACCTTATTTACTGAAACAATTAAAACTAAAGTTATTAAAGAGATAATTACTATTAATGCTGGAAAATAACTGATAATTACTGATGAATTTGAAGTAATATTTAAACGCGAAGCAATTGCGTAGTTAGGAATCAAAAAATATAAATATAAACTATCTAATTTATATTTAATTAAGAGACCTGCAGTTAAAATAGCACCTACAACATATGTATTAACAAACAAAAATGCAATTTGTGGGTTGAGGTACAGCTCTAATAGTAATTGCAACAATAGCAAAAGTAGAAACGTAAGATAATAAATCACTAGAGATTTAAATAACAACATGTTTATTTCTAATTCCCAATGCGCTTGGAATATTCCCACGACTAAGTGCGATATAACAATTTTTAACAATACAATTGTTGCTAACATTGTAGCAGCCTTTATATATCGTACTATCATCCATTTTACACGGTCGTAATTTCTAACCATGATATACTTTCCATATCCATATAAAATATCTTTAATCCTTCCAGAAAAATAAAAACTTATACTCGCAAAAGTTAGATACCACAGCATCAACATCTGGTATTGAGTAGCTTGAGGAAGCCCCAATAAGAAAGTATATTCTTTAGAAAAGAAAGGATAAATTTCAGCTAGAATTGGACCATTAATTATACTTTGCAATGTAAAAGAAATTAGGATAATTAAGAATAACCCTTTATTTTTCATAAAATATGAAGTCCTTGTCACTGAAAATTATTTTAGCTACAACATATAGAATTATAACTATTCCAAACTGACGAGCATAGATGAATAGTATATCTGCTAATGTCCATAAACCACTTAGCAGGGCTTCATATATACGCATATCATCGAATGGAACCCAAAAAGGTAAGTCAATAAAATAAATTAACATAACTATGATAAATGCTATAACAACGGAAATATTTTTTGAGTGAAGCCAGTCTTCTAAGACTTTAGTTAGTAAACCTATCCAAAAATAAAACAGTACCATAGCTATACCGTTTAAAGAAGTAATTAGATAAAAATGGGATTCCAACATTACATCGTGACCAATAAACACAAGAGAAAATACTACATTTACTAATAAAAATGATGTAACGAAAATTATAGAAGAACAAAAAATATTCATTGTCCTATTATGAAACAAACGTAATCTATATTTATATCGAATAAAGAAAGATGCACTTTCCTTAACAGTAAGCATGTTCATAAACAATAAAAAAACCAAGGATATTATAGCAAGAACTCTAAGTGAATTATATCCCTGCAAGCTTCCGTTCATAATAAGTAGTATATGTTGATCATTAGGATGAGAAATATATATACTGTTCTGCATATACCATAAAATAGAGAACATAATTAATAGAATTAAAACTGAAGTTAGGTATCTTTTCATTATAATTCATCTTTCTTGATCCAATAAAAATATGAGAAGAAGGGAATTAAGATCAATATAATTAAATAACGTATTTCTGCGCTTACAACATGGTGAAAACCGTATTCTGTAAAAGGTTGAAAAACATTCATCATTGAATTATTGAGAATAATTAAGACAAACCACGTAAAAAAGGCCGCAGGATAAGTATATTTGGGTTCTTTAAAAATTAGACTAGCACTCAATCCAAGCGTACCAGCTAATCCAGAGAAAATACTCACATTTAGTAAGAATATAAGACAAGTTAAAAAAGGATTATTTAAACTGAAGTTATGTAGCAAATCATTTGCAAAATGCATTTCAAATAGCCCTAATGAATATGTTCCTCCAGCAAAAAGAATGTATGAAAGAACTAAATTTATTCCTAGCGCTAAGGTCATGATAATAAAAGGCGCAAAAAAGGAGACAAGAAATTTCGTTCGAATATAATTTTTCTTTCCAACTTTTGAAATTTCAATACAGTTATATCCATATTTTACATCTTGAGTGTAACTATCAGAATAAATAATTAAAAAATAAATAGGTAAGAACCAAAAAAGTAAAATTTGTGGTATATGTCCTCCTGATCCCGAAAGAAAGAAAGAAATAGCTGGGTGATAGTCTGTCCCCCATTTTATTTTCGTAATATAGAAAGATGATAATTCTATCAATGGTAACAAAATGATAATCCAGAAGAAAATCATACTTTTTCTAGATTTATAAATTCTCAAGAGAGAACTTTTCATATGTATCCTCCTAATAAAGTGTATTAGACAAATGTTGATAAAGAATAAAAGAGAGAGAGCAACTTTTTATTCTCTATTCTTTTATTACCAAGTTTCCTCATCCCAATATCCTGTAGCTGAATATTGTTCAAGGTTGTAGTTATTATTCTCTGCTGTTAAATAAACATAAGTTTTATTGGCTGAAGAATATGGTTTCATATAGCTAGCCGGATCACCCTCTAATTTATTTACAGATGCTGATACATTAGTCTCTTTTTTATTTTCTAACCAAAAACGAGTTATAGATTTACTGTCTTTTGATTCAGTAGAAGAGGTTAATCTAACTTTCCATGGATTATCTACACTTCCAGTCTCCCTATAAGCATAATCATCTCTAGTATTTATTTGATATGAATAAATATGATAGAAATAGGAATTATTCGTATCTGATGCATGGGTAATGAGAGGTAAGCTAAAAATACCGGCCCCAACGCCTAATGCTAACCCCAATTGTACAATTTTATTTTTAAATATTTTTTTCATAGGAACCCCCAAATAATGTATTTGCTCTCTTGAGACACCAAATAATTATTACATTTTATTTACTATTTATCTACAAATATACATAAAATAATACTTTTGCATCATATGGTATAAATATCTATATTTTTTTATTTATAAATAATAGATGTAACTCTAACAAGAATACAGAGAAAAGAAAAAATATAATTAATTAATAGCTTTTTTCGTAGATTGTTAAATAGGGAATTTAGGCCTAATTTAATTGTTGTGGAAGAATGGCTAGATTTTTGAGGGTTTGAGATTTGCATCGAATGAGTAGGTGTATGCAAAACAAACGTTTATTTCGTCAGAGAGCGTTTCTCTGCATGCCAAAATTATCGATTAACTAGGTTTTTATTTATAAATGATTGTGACGAGAAAGCATCTTTCTAATTGGAAGATGCTTTTTTGTTTCTTATAAAAATATAAAAAAGAGGAGAGTTTTTATGAAGAACATTTTTATGAAATCAATGACCGTTCTTACATTATTAATGGTCGCATTATGTGGAGTAAATCAGGGGAAAACAGAAGCAGCAAGTAAGCCAGCGAATCAAGATTTGATTATTATTAACAAGTACTACAACAAGCTTGCCTATTTTCACAATGGCTATATTGAAATTGTTGATCCAGTAGCAACAGGTAAAACGTGGGATAAAACACCTGTTGGATTTTTTAAAGTCGTGAACAAAATTAAAAACCGTCCTTACTATACAGGACATATTCCTGGGGGTGATCCTGGCAATCCGTTAGGAAAACGTTGGTTAGGGCTAAATGCAAACGGTACGTATGGTGATACATACGGCATTCACGGCAATAACAATGAGAGTAGCATTGGAAAATATGTGAGTCAAGGTTGCGTAAGAATGCATAACGCAGACATCGAAAAGCTTTATGATAAAGTCCAAGTAGGCACACCGGTTGCCATTACGTATTCCTATAAGAGCTTTGTTGATTTAACAAAAGTATATGGGTATCAGTTCAAAGGCTATAAGTTGAAAAATAATTGATAAAAAGGCAGTATTCTATACTTTATTACGGAATACTGCCTTTTTAATAAATAATAGTATCAGTATGTCCAAGTTTTAGAGATTCATTGCAAGTTAGGTGTATTTTTTACACTAGGATCCTAACTTCTCTACTTGCAAAACGTAATGATTTCGATTATCATTAATGGAAAGAATTTAACCGTGAGGTGATAGCATGAAACCAAACATACATCCAAACTATAGGAAAGTAGTGTTTATGGACACAAACAGTGGCTATAAGTTTTTAACAGGTTCTACCCAAGAATCGAATGAAACCACCGTTTGGGAAGACGGAAATACGTATCCATTGATTAAGGTAGAGATCAGTTCTGATACGCATCCGTTTTACACAGGAAAGCAGAAGTTTGCAGATAAAGGTGGAAGAGTGGATCGTTTCCTTCAAAAATATAATATGAGAGAAAAGAAATGATTCGTTCACTTAATACTGTAGTTAACTATTTGTTAATCTAGATAGTTGAGAAAGAGAGTTAATATGGGTCTATTCACTTTAAAGAGTCTAATCTTTAAATCGTAATAGTTACGATTACTCAAGCCTATTTAGGAGGTAAATATAAGTGGCAAAAAAATCAAAAATTGCAAAAGAACTAAAGAGACAAAAAATGGTATTTGAATATGCGGATCTAAGAAGAGAACTAAAGGAAAAAGGGGATTATACTGCATTAAGTAAGCTTCCTCGTGATTCAGCACCTTCTAGGCTTCATAATCGTTGCCAAATTACTGGAAGACCTAGAGGCTACTTAAGAAAGTTTAAAATGTCTCGTATCGCCTTTCGTGAATTAGCACATAAAGGACAAATACCTGGAGTTAAAAAATCTAGCTGGTAAGCAGTTAAACAACAGGAACTTCGTTAGTGTAGTGCTTACAGGTTCCTGTTTGATTTATGTTAAGAATACCCTTTGGAAATTTAGAAAGCACAGTCATAACCTTAATATAAATGATTTTGAACACTAAGAGAAAGGTGGTCGTTTGTAATGAATGAGAAGATACTCGAGATTTTTGCGAGGAATATTGTGAATCATCTACCAAGTAATAAAAGAAAGCTTTATCAGTTTATTGAAGGCATTGAAGATAGTTTAGCACAGCAATCTGAAACAAAGAAGCAATTTTTAACCCTTCTCAAAGAGCAATTACCCCACCTTCAGGCAGCAAAGCGCTTTAGTATGTCGTTAGATGAAATAATGAAATTGATGCACGAAATTGAAGATGAAATAAACGAAAAATTAGAAACAAAAATAAAAAGTTATAAATGGATTGACTACACAGAACAAGTACAAGGCAATCAAGTTGAGACAAATAAGAATACACAATATTTCCTTGTTTTATCATGAATTATGAATAAAGGTTGATTTCACTAAAAAATAAGTAGAGGTATTTGTGATGAAACGACATGTAAAGTTTATTAAATTTAGTCCGACTCAAAATATGACAATTTTAGTAGATGGTCAGCACTTAAAAGAGGACTATCAACAAATTGCCTTAAGGTTGATGGCATACGACCATGTATATGCAGAACAGGTAGGTTTTATTGAAAAGCCGAAACAATCGAATGCTGATGGTAATCTCCGGATGGCAGGAAATGAATTCTGTGGAAACGCATGTATGTCTTTAGCTGTATTCATTGCTCACGAAAAAGGTTTAAGGGAAAATAATGAATCTGATTTATTAATTGAGACTTCAGGAACTGACGACTTAATTAGATGCCGAGTGAAGAAAGAAGCAAATAATTATCGTTGTCGAATTTCAATGCCCTTACCTAAAAAGATTGAACCTAGAAACATAGAATATAAGAATACATACTTGGAAGCTTATAACGTTCAGTATGAGGATTTTTTTCATCTTGTACTTAAAGTAAAAAGAATTAATGCAGAAATGAAAGAAACAGCAGAGAATATTGCTCAGTCAATGGGAGAGATATATCCGGATATTTTAATTGGTATCTTGCTTTATGAGGAAGAATCACACTACCTTGCTCCTCTCATTTATATCCCAAAGCTAAACAGTATGGTATGGGAAAGGGGGTGTGGATCTGGAACGGCTTCAATTGGAGCTTACCTTGCATTTTCACGTAAAGGAAAAGTAAGCGTTAGAATTAAGCAACCTGGTGGCAGTATTTATGTATTCGGAGAGCATGAAAACAAAACTTTAAAAAGTCTTCAGATTGAAGGAACTGTTAATATTGTGGCTCAGGGAGAAGCATTTATTACATTGTAAATTAAGTAAATTAGGAGGAGAATCTGTGGAAGAATTATTGAGATTTAAACAAAAAATACTAGATTTTTTAGAAGGGTTCAACTATTGGTCAGAAAAATATGATGGTACCGTTCATCATTTTGAAGAGCTAGAAAAGTTAATTAATGAGTATACAGCTTTTGTTCTTAGCGAAAAAAATAAAGAAACGTGGGTATTATTTCAATCGGGACATATGGGCGATAAACTACTTCCAGAATTACAGCATATCTCTTCTCGCTGTGTTTCTATCATGGAAAAATATCGAGCTCTTCAATTGATTAATGGACAAGTGGAAATTACAGACTACTTTAAAAATATTGAGTCTTGTATTGAGGAAGAGTTCGGAAATTTCCAAATAAAACCTAAGTCTAAAGTGCTTTTAATTGGTTCTGGAGCTTTTCCAATGACCCCTTTACTGATCGCTAAAAAAACAGGAGCCGAAGTAGTAGGAATCGATATTGATGATGAGGCAATTGATTTAGGCCAAAAAGTGTTAAGTATATTGGGGGACGGGTTGAATGTTCGAGTTCAAAATAGTGAATTAGATCAGCTAGGTTTTATAAAAGATGTGACGCATATTATCTTTAGCTCTACCGTAAAAGAAAAATATGACATATTAGACCAGTTACATGATTTAACGAGAGACGAAGTGACGATTGCGATGAGGTATGGTAACGACTTAAAGTCACTTTTTAATTATCCGTTAAGAAAAGTTAATTTAGCAAAGTGGACGTTAATTAGTCGTGTTTTACGCCCAAATCAGGTTTTTGATATTGCACTATATCAAAAGCAAAGAAAGGGTGAAGAATTTGGAGTTATTTAAAAATATTTTGTTGTTAGGAACGGGCCCCACAACTTTACAGATTGGATTGAATTTTAAGAAAGCTTTAAATAGCAAAGTAGGTATTGCAGGAAGACCTTCTATACGTTCAGAAAAATTCTTTTCTTCCTTAGTGAAGCATGGTCACCTTGTTGAAGTAAGTATTCAAAATCGAAAGCATGAAAAGATGCAGGGACATTTTATAGTTGATGATGTATTTTTTAAGTATGAAGAAGTGATTGGGACATGGGATACTCTCGTTCTAGCAGTCACAACTGATGCTTACTTAGATGTGTTAAAGTCTCTTCCAAAAAACATACTACAAGGTGTACAAAGAGTTATATTAATATCGCCGACCCTTGGTTCAAATTATTTAGTGCATCATTATATGAAGCAATTTAATCCTCAGGTGGAGGTAATAAGTTTTTCTACATATTACGGAGATACGCGCTGGTTGAGATCTGAGCCATCATACCAGGTGCTAACAACGGCTATTAAGAAGAAAATTTATATTGGGTCTACACAATTTCCTTCTGATGCGGTTGAAAAGTTGGTAAACCTTTATAAAGATTTAGGCTTAATTTTTGAAATTATGAAAACACCAATTGAAGCAGAGACGCGAAATATCTCACTATACGTACATCCTCCGTTATTTATGAATGAATTTTCACTCAGATATATTTTTAAAGAGGAGAAGCACCAGAAATATGTATATAAAATCTATCCGGAAGGGCCAATTACACCTTTATTAATGAAGAATATGGTTAATCAATGGAAAGAAATTATGAAGGTGCTTTCACAACTTAACGTTAAACAAATGAATTTGCTGAAGTTTATGACAGAAGATAATTATCCGATTCGAAGAGAAAGTGTATCTCTTAAGGATATTGAAAACTTTAATGAACTTAACAGCATTCACCAGCAATATTTGCTATATGTTCGCTATGCGTCTTTATTGGTAGACCCTTTCTCAGAGCCAGATGAAAAGGGACGCTATTTCGACTTTTCGGCAGTTCCGATTCAAACGGTGTTTATGAACAAAGAAAAAAAAATGGATATTCCGCGAATGCCAAAAGAGGATTATTACCGTTTGAAAATGATTCAATCTATTGCTAGATATGTAGAAAGCGATTGTCCAACAATCGATTGTTTTTTAACAGCTTATGAAGATAAAGTAAAAGCTTTTTCAGAAGCTAATAAAGAAGTGAAGCTTTCAAATGCGTTTTCGAATCTATCTTTTGAAGAGGATATACAGATGATTTATGAAGAGCTTGATAAAAGCCTAGTTTAACAATATTAGTGACAGAATAGAATGGTGGAGGAATTAACGTGAGAAAAAGTAAACGGCTTATTTTAGTGGCTCTTGCCTGCACAGTTTTCCTTATAGTAAGTGCTTGTAGTAACAATGAGAAGGCAAGTACAGATGCAACGGACAAAAAAGAAATCACCTATGCAACTTCTAAAGATATTAATGATATGAATCCGCATTTATACCCAGGTTCGATGTCAGCGCAAGGGATGGTTTACGAATCACTCGTAGAGAATACGGAAGATGGAATTAAACCTTTGCTTGCTGAGTCTTGGAAAATATCAGAGGATGGAAAGACATATACATTCAAGCTTCGAAAAGATGTAAAGTTCCATGATGGAGAGCCGTTTAACGCAGAAGCAGTTAAGAAGAATATTGATGCGGTGCAACAAAACGCACAGATACACTCTTGGATTAAGCTATCTACTAAAATTGTGAGCTGCGACGTTATTGATGAATATACGATAAAGCTCGTGTTATCAGAGTCTTATTATCCAACACTAGATGAGTTATCAATGACAAGACCTTACGTGTTTATTTCTCCGAATGACTTTAAAAACGGTGGTACCAAAGGTGGCGTGAAGGGTTATCACGGTACAGGTCCATATGTATTAAAAGGTCATAAAGTAGACAAATATGCGACGTTTGAAGCAAATGAAAGCTACTGGGCAGGAAAACCAAAAATTAAAAAGATTACGGCAAAAGTACTTCCAGAAGGCGATACGACGTTTCTAGCTTTACAAAAAGGTGAAGTGAACTTTGTGTTTACGGATGATAGAGGCGCAGACAGTATCGATGTAGAAGCAATGCAGCAACTTGTTGATTCTGGTGATTACCAACTGGTCAGAAGTAAACAAATGAACACAAAAATGATTGTAGCTAACAGCAGTAAGTCTGAAAGTCCAGTTAATGAAACAGCAGTGCGTGAAGCAGTTTGGTACGCTATCGATCGCAAGACCATTAGCGAAACGATTTTCGAAGGAACAGAACTCCCTGCAAATACCTTGTTTTCCAAAAACGTAAATTACGCAGATGTCTCTCTCAAAAAGCGCGGGTATGACATAAAAAAAGCCAAGAGAATCCTTGATGAAGCTGGATGGAAAGTAGATGGGGAAAATGGCGTTCGCACAAAAGGAAATCAGCCTTTAGCTATGAAGCTTTATTACGACAGTAACTCTGCTTCACAAAAAATGCAGGCTGAATTTATTCAAAACTCTCTTAAAGAGGTAGGGATAGAGCTGAAGCTTACAGGAGAAGAGTCAACGTCAATTGCAAATAGAAGAGCTACAGGGGATTATGATTTATTGTTTAATCAAACATGGGGGCTAGCATATGACCCACAAAGTACTATTGCATCGTTTAATTCGTCTTCTTCATACTTGCACACAACCAAGGGAATTAAAGAAGCTGATGAGCTGTATAAAAAAATTCAACAAGTCATGGTGTCGACAACTGAGGAAGAACGTCAAAAGCTATATGCGGATATCTTAACAATTGTACATGATGAAGCAGTGTTTATTCCAATTACGAATGGAAACGTAACGGTGGTAGCTCCGAAAAACTTAAAGGGGATTTCATTTAAGCAAACCCAGTACGAGTTGCCATTTGAACAAATGAAGTTTGAATGAAAAAAGGGAGTTTTCTCCCTTTTTTATCGGACAAAAATATAGGAAGGAAGATGAATCATGGGTGTGTACATTGTAAAAAGGCTAATGCTAACGGTTCCACTACTATTAGTTATTTCATTTCTTACATTTGTACTAATTAATTTATCTCCTCAAGATCCTGCTAAATTAGTTTTACAAGCACAAGGCGTACCGGTCATTACTGATGAGCTCATCGCTCAAACAAAGGAAGATCTAGGGCTAGATGATCCATTTATCGTTCAATATATGAATTGGCTTATATCATGTCTTAAATTAGATTTTGGAAATTCCTATGTTAAAGATGAATCGGTTTGGATCCTGTTGGGGCCAGCTTTCTTTAATACGCTAAAATTAACGCTCGTTTCATCAATCGTGATTATTACTTCTTCTATAACTTTAGGAGTCGTTTGTGCGTTAACAGAAGATAGAGTGCTTGACCGTTTTATTAGAGGACTTTTCTTTTTTTTATCAGCACTTCCAGCGTACCTGATTGCGATTTTAATAATTTGGTGTTTTTCCGTTGAGCTTGATTTGCTTCCGACAAGTGGACTTGAATCATATCAAAGCTATATCCTGCCCGTTTCAGTTATCGCTCTTACTCATATCGGGCTGTATTTCAGGACGGTACGTAGTTCAATGCTCGCAAACCTAAATGAAGATTATGTACTGTATGCAAGAGCTTCAGGTCTACCTGAGAAAAAAATAATAGTAGCCATCTTAAAAAACTCTCTACAAGTATCTATTTCTATTTTTTGTATGTCGATACCCCTTATTTTGGGTGGAACTGTTGTAATTGAGAATGTATTCGCATGGCCTGGGTTGGGGAGCTTAAGCGTAAAGTCAATTTTAAATAGGGATTTCCCAGTAATACAAGCCTATGTACTTATTATTGCTGCTGCTTTTGTTGTATTTAATACAACGTCGGACATTATTAATACGGCATTAAACCCAAAGCTAAGGGTTGGTGAATAACATGCGGATACTAAAAAATCTAGCAAAGGATAAGCTAGGTTTTATTGCGCTTTTTATTATAGTAATTACTTTAATAGTTGGTGTTTTTGCCCCTTTCATTGCTCCGAACGACCCTATTAAGGTGAATATGAGCCTTCGATACGCAGCGCCTTCACTTGAATACTGGTTAGGAAATGATCATCTAGGAAGATGTGTACTGTCCAGGATCATTTACGGTATTCGCCCTAGCATTATTTATGTCTTAATTGCTTTATTATTATCGGTTGTACTCGGTACGCTGCTAGGGTTTATAGCAGGGTACTTTAAAGGAATTACGGATTCTATTATTATGCGAGTTTGTGACACTATGCTTTCTTTTCCTGTGTACGTCATTACGCTTGCTATCGTTGGTATCTTAGGTGTTGGCTTAGAGAACATTTTGATTGCATTTATTTTAATGAAGTGGGCATGGTTTGCGCGCGTGATTCGCGTTTCTGTGATGCAATATAGCGATTTAGAATATGTAAAGTTTGCGAGAGCAACTGGACTAAATCATTTCACAATCATCTACCGCCATATGTTGCCGGTCACCTTTGCAGATATTGCCGTCATTTCAAGCAATTCAATTAGCTCCACCATTCTGCAAATTTCAGGGCTTTCTTTTCTTGGCTTAGGGATTCAAGCTCCAAATCCGGAGTGGGGAATGATGTTAAACGAAGCAAGAGACGTTATCTTTACAAAGCCAGAGCTATTGTTACCGCCAAGCCTAGCTATTATTACGATTGTTCTAGCTTTTAACTTCTTATCAGATGCGCTTCAAGTTGCGTTAAATCCAAAGCTTGCTAAAACGAAAGTTAAATTGGAAGAAGAAGTGAAAATAGGAATGCCAACGTTAAATGAAAAGGGGGCTGCAAAATAAAGCTATGAGTTTATTAGAAGTAAAACAGCTAAAGGTATTCGATTGTAAAACCAATAAGTCAATTATTCATAACAGCTCATTTCAGGTTAATGAGGGGGAATGCTTAGCTTTAGTAGGAGAAAGTGGTAGTGGAAAATCAATGACGTGTAAGTCCATCATGCGACTGCATAAGAGAGGTATTAAACAATATGGTCACATCTGGTTAAAGGGTGAAAACTTGTCCGAACTATCCGAAAAACAAATGAAAAGTAAAAGAGGGAAGAAGCTTTGTATGGTCATGCAAAATGGTATGAGTGCTTTTAACCCTTCTGATCCTGTCGGAAGCCATTTGGTAGCTACTTTAAAGCAGCATACAGATTGGAGCTATGAGAAAATTGAGAGGCACCTTGCTGATGCGATGAAGCGTGTGAGGCTACAAAATCCCGTAGAAATAATGAATAAATACCCATATCAGCTTTCTGGAGGTATGCTTCAGCGATTGATGATTTCCCTTGCTTTACTACTAGAGCCAGACGTTTTAATTGCAGATGAACCAACCACAGCACTGGATACTATTTCACAGTTTGAAGTTGCAGAACAATTGATGGCTTTACGAAAAAACATTGGATCTTCCATGATTTTTATTTCACATGACTTAGGGATTGTGAACAAATTAGCTGATCAGATTGTCGTGATGAAAGACGGGCATATCGTGGAAAGAGGAGCTGCACAAGACGTCTTTCTAAAACCTCAACATGAATATACAGAGTATCTGATTTCAACTAAGCGTACGCTTAGTGAGCATTTTCAGAAAATGATAGGAGGAACTGTACATGCTTAAAGTATGTGATGTTGAAAAATCATATAAAGCTGGGGGGCTCTTGTCAAAAGATAAAAGAAAGGTAATCAAAGGCGTCAGCTTTGAGTGCGAGATCGGGAAATGCTTAGGAATTATTGGTGAAAGTGGTAGTGGCAAGTCGACTCTTGGACGTTTAATTTTAGGAATTGAACGTCCTGATACAGGGAGTGTCCTTCTTAATGGAGTAAGTACAATTCATGTAAAAGCGCGGGTAGGAAAAATGAGTGCAGTTTTTCAAAATTACGCATCTTCCATTAACCCTTTTTTTACCGTTCAACAAGCGATTATGGAGTCACTTCGAATGATAAAAGAGAGAAAAGAAGACCAAGAGAAGCAAGTAGAGATCCTACTTAATCAGGTAGGGCTTCCTGCATCTTATAAAGACAAATATTCGCATGAATTATCAGGAGGAGAAGCGCAAAGAGTTTGTATTGCAAGAGCGATTGCAACGAAGCCAAAGTATCTTCTACTTGATGAAGCCGTCAGCTCGTTAGATATATCTGTGCAGTTTCAAATTTTAAATTTATTAAAGGAATTAAGAAGCGCTCACGATATGAGCTATATCTTTATTACTCATGATTTGCAAGCTGCAACATATCTTTGTGATCGACTTATGATTTTTAAGGGTGGAAAAATTGAAGAGATAGTAGCAATGCAGAATCTTAAGCATGTGAAATCGTCATATGCCCAAGCATTATTGAAAAAAACAATTATCTTATAGATGTAAGTATCATACATAGGAGGAGAAAACAATGAACGGAGCATTATCTTGGCCCTTCTTACGTTTATATGCACTAGTGCTTCTTTATTTTAGCGCAAATGCAATCTTAAACGTAGTTATTCCTCTAAAAGGAAGCAGCTTAGGGGCAACTAATACAACAATTGGCATCATTATGGGTGCCTACTTATTTACAACGATGTTTTTTAGACCTTGGGCAGGTTATATCATTCATAAATATGGTCCGGTTAAAGTGTTGCGAGTTATTCTATTTATTAACGCTGCAGCCTTAATTTTATATACGTTTACAGGCCTAGGGGGCTATTTTACAGCTCGGATACTACAGGGAGTTTGTACGGCTTTCTTCTCAATGTCGCTGCAAATCGCGATTATTGATGCTTTACCTAAAGAAGATCGCTCTCAAGGAATTTCTCTTTACTCTTTATGTTCATATATTCCGGGTATTCTTGGCCCTCTGTTAGCTATCGGAATTTGGCAAGAAGATAATGGAACATATTTTGCTGTTGTAATGGTAGCCATTGCTAGCTTAACAGGCCTAGTAGGTTATGGTTCAACAAGAAATTCACATAATGAAGTGAAGAAAACGGAACCACCTCTTGGGATGAGTGCTTCGTTTAGTCAACTGTTTAAAAATCGCTACCTTTTTAGATGTAGCATTATCATGCTCGTTTCTTCCATGGTTTTTGGAGCCGTAACGACCTTTGTCCCTCTCTATGCAGAGCAAGTGAAAAATGGGCACGCAGGAATATACCTTATGATTCAAGCTGCAACGGTAGTGGCAGCGCGATTTACATTAATGAAAAAAATCCCTTCAGATGGAAAGTGGCATTCTTTTTATATGATGGGAACGCTCTTAATGCTGACTTTAGCAGCGCAGTCCATTAGCTTTGCGAATGTTGGAGGCGCTTTTTTCTTTTATACTGCGGCCGTTTTAATGGGAGTGGCTCAAGCGATTATCTATCCTACATTAACAACATATTTAACCTTTGTACTACCAGTCAATAATCGTAATACGCTGCTTGGATTATTTATCGCAACGGCCGATTTAGGTGTATCACTAGGAAGTATTGTAATGGGGCCAATTGCGGATGCTTTGTCTTATTCGCTGATGTATACAATCTGTGCCGTATTTGGAATTCTAATGGTTGCATTTGCTTATGGAAGGCATAAACAATTTGTTAGTTAACTGTTCTGTTAGTAAATGTGGAAATACAACTTTGCAATAAGCATAATATGATTGAGCACACTTTACATTAGCATACACTAGAAACAGAGGAATGTGGAATTAGTTCTTTTGTATATGCCATAAAGAAGCCTTTTCATTCAGAATGTTTCACTAAATGGCTTTATTCAATTCCAAAGTGGATAGTGAGGGCTAAAGGTATTGCGTGGTGCGCTATCAGAAATAATTTAGCGCTTTTAATGTCTCAAGGTGGGGCATACTGTAAGTATTGAACCTATTTCTTATTGAATTGCCTCCTTACCAACAAACCAACAAGAGCAAATTGTAAAAAAATCCACATTTGTTGGGTGAATGGGATAATCAATTCCATGATTGTCACATCAAGTTAGTATTTATTGGCATAGATTTAGAATAAGATAAAATAGAATAGAATAGGAATTAAATCAATATCTTCTAACGCAGAAAGAGTTTGAAGAGAGTTGGAGTAAGTTTAAGGATTCATTCACTTGAAATTTGCAACAGACATAATAGAAAATAGCTTACCTCACTTTTTGATTTTAGAACTTTAAAAGGTTTGATTACACAACAATCTAAAAAAGCAGGTTAATATTTAACCTGCTTTTTCTGATCTTATTTATTGATTATTACACTATTCACCAGGGCCTATGAGCTGTTCACCTTGATAAAGTTCGTACACGTAAGGATTATCAGGCTGGTCAATGGACTCAATTTGTTGAACCTGAACATAGGGGGCATCTTCTCCGTTGTACGTAGTTTTTTGTATTGTTCCCTTTATATGAACCCACGTATCTTTTTTTAATGTTGAGGCATTTTCTAGTGTAGATAATAAGCCGTATACAGATGCATCTGCTGCACAACAGGATATGCCAAAGCGAGCAACAACAAATTGATTATCTTTAAATCTTTTTTCACGATAGACAAAGCCACTGACTTCGACTTTTTTTCCTATAAACTGATTGGTGTTGTTTTCAATAATGTTCATGACTGGAATATAGTCGGTGTCATTTATAGAAATCTTCGGTTGTTTGACTAGCTTCTCTTCCAGTAATTCATAAAAACCTTTAGGAGCCACTTTAGCAGCAATACTATTTTGATGTGTGGTGGGAACATTCTTTGGCGTTTCATCTAAATTTCCAGACAATAAATCATTCGTATCTTTTTCTAGTTCTGAATTAGTAGTATCAATTTTTTCATCATCTGCGGGTTGTTGCTGAGTATCAGATTTATTAACGGAAAAACTTAACCCTCTCTTTACTGCAACAGAACTATCAAGTGTGTGGTCAGAAAATAAAAAGCCTGTCATGATAGGCAATAGAAATAAGGAGTAAATAAGCGTTGTTCGAATATTTCCTTTTTCTATATGATCATGACCGCATTCACAAGTTACATCCTTCTTTACACTACTTCGCCAAATTTGTATAATTCCCAACAAAAAAAAGGTACCAGAAGAAAACAATATAAAAGGCAGCATTTTAGGTGCAATAAATTGGATGATTTTACCTGTTAACATGAGTTTAAACATAAGGAGGGAAAAACCAATTAGTAATATCCCCCTTATATAAATGATAAATTGCTGATCAATTTTCTTCATATCATTTCTCCTATCTACTTACTAACTATTCCATAAGTGATGGTGATGAGATACACACTCACAGTAATGATAAGAATTAGACTACATGCAAAACGTTTTTTGAAAAAAGCTAGTAGCATAATGGTGTTTTTAAAATCCATCATAGGTCCATATAGTAGAAAGGCAAGAAGAGCTGTAGGTGAAAATGTATGAGAAAAAGATGAAGCTACAAAAGCATCTGCTTCTGAACAAAGTGAAAGTACATAAGCAAATCCCATCATAACAGCAGAAGACATGTAGTCATTGCTAGCAAGGTTCGTCAATAGTTGTCTATCTAAAAAGGTTTGAAATAGACTTGCTACAAGTGCACCAAATAATAAGTATTTGCCCATATCGAAAAATTCATCACTGGCATGATACAACATCTGTTTTAACTTATTTCCTACTTTTGCTTCCTCATGTTCGTGAACGTATACATCTCGTAACTGATTGGAATTCTGAAAAAGGAAATAAACGGATAGACCAATTAATATACAAGCAACAACAGCTAGACCCATACGGCTGTAGACGATGGACGTATTTGACTGGAACGCATAAAAAGTAGCAGCAAAGACAACGGGATTTAAAATGGGTGCCCCAACTAGAATGACAATGCCGATATGAAGAGGCATACCTTTTTTTAATAACCGCCTTATAACTGGAATAATGGCACATTCACAAACCGGTAAAAGAGCACTTACTAGAACAGCTGGTAAAAGAGCTATATACGGATTTTTTGGAATCAGACGCTGAATGAATTTTTCTGAGACAAATACTTGAATAAGAGCAGATGCAAATACTCCCAGCAAGATAAAGGGGATAGCTTCAAGTACAATGCTTAAAAAAATGGAGTTTACATTTAATAAAGATGCCGGAATAGCTAAATCATTTGTATTTATATCAACAAAGAAAAAGCAGTAACCAAAAAGCATCAATAACAACACACCTATTAAATCTTTACTTAACTGTGATAGGGTTGTCATAACTTATCGTTTCACCTCCAATTACTAGAACTATATGATAGAATCTGAATAAATTATGCTGCTAATAAGAAAGAGCTAATATAAAAAATTCATTTAAAAGATAAAAACCTTAAAAATAATGATTATAACACTTTTTAAAACGTAACAGTTACGATTTGTTGTATATTCTATGTGAAGATTACATGGTATAGAACTGAATTAACACTGGTTTTATCAACGCAATATATGTCCTTCTATGATAAAAAGATAAGTTAGTATAATTATCATAAATAATATGCACATCCAAACTTATATAATTAATAAAAGTAATACTTAACGTATTTTCAACGGAAGTACGTTAAGTATTACATGCATAATTAAGTTGATTTCGAATTTAACATAATCTGATTTATGTTAACTAAAGTAGAATATCTTATACAGTAGTTATAGAGAAAAAACACTGACTAAAATTAAAGAAGGGTCATTTTGTTACGATAAAGCTTAATTGTTTTTCGGACAAATCGACAATAAATTGTTTATTTTTGTTATTTTCAGACAATTAATTGACAAAAAAATCTCTTTATGGGAAAATAAAACATGTAATATATTACAAATTATCTAAAGGGGGATGAAACACATGACAGTTTTTAAACCATGCGAAAATGAGTATAAAATTCGTGTTAATTTAGAACACGGTGAAACTTCTCCATCAAAATAATTGTAATATTGAAACCAATTGATGGCTGCCCTTCATAGGGCAGTCATTTATTTTTAGAAAACATATCTTATGTCTATTAGGTTAGGAGAAGTTATTATGAAACTAAAAGTATCAGAAAACATCATTCACTTTTGGAAAAACGGTCATCTTATGGTAGATGATTTTATAAGACATGAGCAATACAGCTTAGAACCATCCATGTTCCCTATTTTAAGTTCATTTAAAGAGTGGATAGATCCAAAAGAGGCCTCTTTAAAATTACAGCAAGAAGGAAATATAAAGTTTAAAGAACAAGAGATTACAGACATAATTAAAGCCCTTAAAGAAGTACATATATTAGTAGAAGAGAATAATGAGGAAAATCTAAAATTGTCTAATTGGAAAGAATGGGGAACTCCAGCTAAATATTTTCATTTTAATACAAGACTCCTTCATAAAGATAATTACCTAGATGTAAATCAAGACTATGATAGGTTAGTTACTAAAAAACAAAATATAAAGTCCCCACCTATATATAAGACTTATCGGGGGTTAGAGGAAATCAAGTTGCCTCTTCCAATGTTTGAAAAAGGCCGAGAATTTATTGACACTCTTTTAGAAAGGCAAACTGTTCGTTCTTTTTCCAAAGAGCCTATAACTTTAACAGAATTATCAACCCTTCTTTATTTTGTTTGGGGAGCACATTCTTGTAAAAGAGATTCTGGAATAGGAAAGAATCTTTTTAAAACAAGTCCTTCTGGTGGGGCAAGACATCCTATTGAAGTATACCCTTACATATCAAATGTAAAAGGATTAGAGAAAGGCTTATATCATTATAACGTACAGAATCATTCTTTAGATGTAATTAAGAAAGGAACTATATCTGATGTTGTAGATATGGCTGCTGGACAGGAATATGTAGAGAATGCATCTGTCCTCTTTTTTTATACGGCAGTATTAGAAAGACCCATGTGGAAATATAACAGTCCAAGAGTATACCGTATTGTAATGATGGATGTTGGGCATTTAAGTCAAACTTTTTACTTAGTAGCTTCATGGCTGAAACTTGGAGCATTTTTTACGGGGCATCTTAAAGATGAATTAGTAGAAGAAAAGTTGTGTATTGATAAAGAAAAAGAAATCGTCTGTGGGCTTTCAGGATTAGGTCATTTAAGCGATGAAGTAAAGATGCAAGGAAGAGATTTCAGATTTAAGGGAGAGAGGTAGAAATGAATTCCTTAAAAACCATATTAAAGAATAAAAATTTAAGTATTGTTTTGGGAAGTCAATTAGTATTCCAAATGGGAATATGGTTTGGCACTATTGGTAATTTGCAATTCTTACAAAACCATATTGAATCTCATACCCTTCAGGCATTTTTTCTTGTTATTGGAGGAATTGTAGGGGTAATGATAGGACCGTATGCAGGACGTTATATAGACGTTACCTCTAAAGTAAAAGTATTAAGGTTAGTTGGATTAATGAGAATCACTTCTGTTATAGCCATGTTAATTGCTATATATACAGGTTCAATTTATTGGATGGTAGTATATAGTATAGGAATTGGTTGCTCGGCTTCTTTTTTTAATCCTACTATACAAACAATTTTGCCATCTATAGTTGATAAAGATGATTTAATTACTGTTAATGCCATTAATATAAATATTATTACTTTATCTCGAATTTTTGGGGCTGTATTAGCTGGTTTATTGTTAACTATCGCGCCTTTATACGTTTTGTTTATCATTGCCCTTATTGCTTACATTACTCTTTATTTCATCAACTTCTTACTATCTATTCCTGACAATTTAAAATTGAATAATAAAAAAGTTAAGACTAAGTTTAAGGAAATTTTCCCTATCATTCTAAAAAACCATGCCATAAAGACGGTTTTAGTATTATCTATAATTCCTTTGATCTTTATTTCAGGATTTAATTTGTTTGTTATTGAAGTTGGTGAAGGAAAACCTGGTTTTATTATGGGAATACTTTACTTTGTTGAGGGATCAAGCATTTTGATTGCTGGACTATTTATAAAAAAAATGATAAAAAAATATCAAAAACAGGTATTAATTCTTCTGTTTGCTTGTGGGTTGATGGGAGGAGCACAACTCTTACTTTCACTAACAAATCTCTATATAACAGTTTTTGCGTTTGGATTGTTTGGCTTGGCTTATGGTATGTTTAACCCTCTTCTATATACATATTCTCAACAAAAAGTACCTTCAGACATCCATGGAAGATTCTTTTCATTTAAGACCATGATTGATCGAACTATTATGCAATTATGTCTTGTGCTAATTGGATTCTTACTTGATAAAATAGGTTATAACAGTCTAATGATGTTATTAGGCCTATGTACTTTTACTTTAGTTATATCTACTTTTATTAGTTTAAGGATAAACTCTAAACATTCTTTGGAGAGAGAAATAAAACATTCTTCAGATTTATAAGGGTTAAAAGCCTTCTATATAATGTAACTTACAACAAATTACATTTTGTGAAACAGGAATCCTTTGTCTATATAGGCAAAGGATTTTCAAATTTAATGATATAGGCGAATACATTATGAGTCTGGCTAGTTTTATAGATTAATATACAGAAGAGATTAAATAATTATATTTTTCATTAAAAAATTTCCTTTTGTAAATATACCCATTTTGCTAACTAGAGAGACTTTTCATTATGGTGAATATACAAATATATGTGAGTAAATATTAAAGTATTTAATGAAAAATTAAAGTTTTATCATTTACTCTTACTGATGACAAATACGAACTTGTTCATATTTAGAATAAATAGTATAACTAATTAAATTAATGTAAATTATATGTTTTAAAAAAATCTATTTAAAAGGTTATTTTTCTTTATTTTTATTCTGAATTTTATTTATAGAACTTCATTAAAACGTTATTTTGACAAGTTCGTACAATAATGAAATAAAGACTTTAATATTACATTGACAAGAATACGGATCCTGCTTACAATTGAAAATGATTATCAACACCGAGGAGGAGACATCGTTATGTCGAAGAGGAACAGTATTCTGAATATTAAGTTATTTATTTTATCTATTTTAATTTTGTCGACATTATTGGTTGGTTGTTCTAACGCTAATAATGCGGAATCAACATCGAAAGGCAAGCATGATAACATGCTGACCATTGCTTGGCCGAGAGATGTAGGAGAAATGAATCCACATGTCTACAATCCTTCACAATTATTTGCTCAATCTATGGTATATGAGCCATTAGTAAGCTATCAAGATGGTGGTAAAATAAAACCAAACCTAGCTACGTCATGGGAAATCTCTGAGGACGGTAAAGTATATACTTTTCATTTGCGTAAAGGTGTGAAATTCTCTGATGGAACAGACTTTAATGCAGAAATTGTTAAGAAGAATTTTGACACTATTTTGAATAATAAAGAATTACACAGTTGGTTGGGTTTCATTACAAAAATAGCTCAAACAGAAGTAGTGGATAAAAATACTTTCAAATTAACATTGACTGAACCATATTACCCAACAATTCAGGAACTAGCTGTAGTTCGACCAGTTCGTTTCTTAGGAAAAGCTGGTTTTCCTAAAGATGGTGATACTTCAAAGGGTATCGTCAAACCGGTAGGTACAGGTCCCTGGATTTTAGAAGATTATAAAACAGACGAATATGCTATTTATAAAAGAAATGAAAATTATTGGGGAGAAATTCCAAAAGTAGAAAAAATCAAAGTTAAAGTTATTCCAGATGCAGAAACGAGAGTACTCGCATTTGAAAAAGGTGACTTGGACATGATTTATGGAGAAGGAGTTGTCAGTCTAGACACGTTTAAGCAGCTAAAGTCCACTGGAAAATATGAAACTAGGGTTTCTGAACCAATTGCTACAAGACAGCTTGTTATGAATACAAAAACAGAACAGCTTTCAGATGAACGTGTACGCCAAGCCCTACATTATGGCTTTAATAAAGAAGAGTTGGTTAAAGGAGTGACTTCTGGTTTAGAAGAGGAAGCAAACCATATCTTACCTACAAATTTACCTTACACGAAAGATATAGATGTGAAGTTGGTAAAGTATAATGTAGAAAAAGCAAAGGCTCTATTAGACAAAGCCGGGTGGAAACTTCCTAAAGGAAAAACAGTTCGTGAAAAAGATGGAAAGTTACTTAAAATTGACCTAATGTATGATTCAGCAGAATCAATTCAAAAATCAATGGCCGAAACTCTTCAATCTGAATGGGCGGCAATTGGGGTTAAATTAAACATTGAGGGAGTTGAACTACCAGACCAAGTTCAAAGATTTAAAGATAATAAATTTGATATTAATTTCTATAGTAATTTTGGTGCTCCTTATGATCCTCATACATTTTTAAATATTGTTGCATCAGAAGGGTATGGGTTTAATGAAGCTATTTCAGCATATCCAAATAAAGATGAGTTAATTAAACAAATGGCGAAGGTTCCTCAAACAACAGATGAAAAAGAGCGCCAACAGTTCTATTCGTCTATTTTAAAGTCAATACAAGACCAAGGAGCTATTATTCCTATTTCATATATGAAGAAAACAGCCATTTATCAAAAGAATGTAAAAGATTTTAAATTCCCTGCTAATCGTGATGAAAATCCATTCACAGGAATTAGCATCAAACAGTAGCTAGCAGGAGGTTTTCATGGGCAATTATATACTAAAACGAATTATGTCCATTATTCCAGTTTTTCTTTTGGCCGCACTTTTCACGACTGGAATGGTTCACCTCTCATCGGTGGATCCAGCTGAAGCTTATCTAACAGCAGCACACATCCAACAGACTGATGAGATTTTAGCTCAAAAAAGACATGAGTTTGGTTTAGATCAACCATTTCTTGTTCAATATGCAAACTCTATTTTGAAGATATGCCAACTTGACTTTGGCATATCTTACGTTTCAAATAAACCAGTATGGGATGAGGTCATATATCGAATACCAGCCACTATCCAACTAGCTCTAGCAAGTATATTAATAGCCGTGCTCATCAGCGTGCCTCTTGGTTTTTTGGCGGGAGTAAAGAAAGGAGGCGCTATCGATCATTTTAGTCGACTACTCTCCTTTTTTGGTGCATCTATTCCAACTTTTTGGCTGGGCTATATCTTGGTTTTTTTCTTTTCTGTTAAGCTTAATCTTTTTCCAGTTGAGGGAATTGGGACATGGCAGCATCTCGTACTGCCTTCTATTACATTAGCCCTACCTTTAATAGCAATGTATACAAGGCTATTACGTTCAAGTGTTCTTGAAAACTTACAAGAGCCCTATGTACTGTTTGCTCGGACTAGAGGGCTGAAGGAAAAAACAATTATGACAAAGCATGTTCTTAGAATTGCCATTTCTCCAATGATAACTGGACTTGGAATGAACCTTGGAAAATTACTTACAGGTACAATTATCGTTGAATCGGTTTTTTCTTGGCCTGGATTTGGTCGTTATTTCATTGAAGCTATCTTTAATCGTGATATTCCTGTTATTCAATGCTATGTACTAATAGCAGCTATTTTATTTATTTTGAGCAACTTACTAGTAGATATAATTCAAATGTATATAGATCCGCGTATTTCAAGGAAAGAAGGACAGCATTGATGATAACAAGTATACGTATGAGATTTAAAAATCAAAGAGTAATTCCTATATGTTCAACAATATTAGGTGTTCTTTTTATCATTGCTATAGTAGCTCCTTGGATTGCGCCACACGATCCAATCGCTGTCAATTTGGCTTATAAATTGCAGTCTCCAAGCTGGAATTATCCATTAGGTACCGACCATTTAGGAAGATGCAACCTATCACGTATTTTATATGGAGCACGTATCTCACTAGGTTTTGCTATGCTTATCTTCATTTCATCATTAGCAATTGGTTTACTCATTGGTACTTTTTCAGGTTATAAAGGTGGTTGGGTTGACCATGTTTTAATGAGATTTTGCGACGGTGTTATGGCTTTCCCAAGCCTAATCCTTGTACTAGGGTTAGTTGGCATATTTGGACCTGGACTGCCGCAAGTTATCTTAGCTTTGATGCTTGTGCAATGGGTTTATTACGCAAGAATGTTCCGAGGGATGGTTCTTAGTTTGAAAGAACAGAACTTTATCTCTGCTGCAAAGATCAATGGATCATCGCAATGGAAAGTCATCAAAAATCATATTATCCCAAATGTGCTACCTCCACTTGTCGTAATGGGTACGTTGGAAATGGGATGGGCTATCATGGATATATCGGCTATGTCTTTTCTCGGATTAGGCGTCCAGTCTCCTACACCTGAATGGGGAGCAATGATTCACGAAGGAAAATCGTATATTCGAACAAATCCAGAACTCATGCTTTATCCGGGTTTGTCTATTATGCTTATCATTGTTACATTCAATCTATTAGGCGAAGCGCTATCAGAACGTTACGGTGTCAAACGTCGATTTTGAAAAGGAATGAAAAAAGTTGGGAACAGAAGAGTCAAAAGTGTTACAAGTTAGAGATTTACATGTTCAATTAAAAACCAAAAATGGTATTACAGATCTTGTTAAAGATATAAATTTTGAACTAAAGCCTGGAAAGGTTCTCGGTCTTATTGGTGAAAGTGGTTGTGGTAAAACTATTACGAGTATGTCTATTCTTCAGCTTCTTAATCGTAAAGAAACAATAATTGAAGGAAGCATAATGCTAAAGGGACAAGAGTTAAACGGTTTAGCTGAAAAGGAAATGCGTAAAATTCGTGGTAAGGATATAGCCTTTATCATGCAAAATCCAATGAATACTTTTACGCCCGTTTTTACTATTGGACACCAATTTGTTGAAACTATTCGCTCTCATACGAATTGGAATAAAAAACAAGCGACAGAGCTTGCCATTGAGTCAATGAAACAAGTGAATTTACCTGAACCTAACAAGCTTTTGAAATACTATCCTTTTCAACTGAGTGGGGGGATGCTTCAACGAGTAATGATCGCTATTGCAGCAAGCCTCCGTCCAGCTATTATTATTGCTGATGAACCCACAACTGCATTAGACGTCAATAATCAGAAGAAAGTACTGCGTCATTTGGACAAAGTTCGTTCTGATTATGGTTCGGCGATTTTGTTGATATCTCATGACTTAGGAGTTATTGCTGAACTGGCTGATGAAGTAGCAGTCATGCAACATGGGCAAATAGTTGAAACAGCAGATGTTTTTCAACTATTTGATAATCCTAAGCATGAGTATACGAAGAAATTACTGAATGCAAGGCCAACACTATATTTAGATGAACCTGTTATCAACTTAATTTGATATATTATAAGCATTTTTATAAGAGGTGAACAAGTGAGTTTATTACAAGTAAATGAAGTCACTCATAGCTACGAAAACAGAACATTTTTTAAATGGAAAAATCGTTCTAGAAAAGTACTTTCTGATATCACCTTCTCTATTGAAGAACGTACATGTTTTGGGATACTTGGTACAAGTGGAGCCGGTAAGAGCACTTTAGGAAAAGTACTTCTTGGTTTGCAAAAACCACAATACGGGCAGATTCTCTTTCAAGGACATGATATCTACAATGCGGATAAACATACTCGTCAGAAACTTCGGCGTGATCTTCAAGTTGTTTTTCAAGATTCACACTCAGCAGTCAATCCCAGAATGACAGCAGAACGTATCATTGCAGAACCGTTAGAAAACTATGAAAAGCTAACGTTAAGCGAACAAAAAAGAGCTGTAATTGAATTATTAGAGAAAGTAGGGCTCTGTGAAAAAGACTTGAAAAAATATCCACATCAATTTAGTGGTGGCCAATTGCAGAGGGTTAATATTGCAAGGGCCATTGCTCTTAAACCAAAGCTCATTGTTTTAGATGAATCTGTAAGTAGTCTAGATATGGTTACTCAAACCCTAATTTTAGAACTATTAAGAGAATTAAAAGAAGACTTTGGGTTATCGTATTTTTTTATTACCCATGATATTAAAGCTGCCTATACTATTAGCGATACATTAGGTGTATTAGAAAAAGGAGAATTAATTGAGCATTTCCATTCAAAAGATGCTTTCTTTACTTCAGAAAACCCTATAGTAAAGGAAATGAGAAGTTCTATGCTTGCAGAGCATCCACGTTTTCGTTCAATTGGAACAAGAAATGGTACGCTTTAATTTAATAACATATATATGTATAGCAAAGCCTCGATTTCACTAACATAATCGAGGCTGTTGTTTTTATTTTTACCATGTAGAAAGAGGGTAATTGGATGAATCATCGTGCATATCTTACTTTAGCAATTCCTCTAACAATCTCAACTATGACGACTCCCTTACTAGGTGCCGTAGATACTGCTGTTGTTGGACAACTTCCAGCTCCAGCTTACATTGGAGGAGTTGCAGTAGGAACGCTTATTTTTAATACATTATATTGGTTATTTGGCTTTTTACGTGTTAGTACATCCGCCTTCGCTGCACAAGCAAATGGAGCAAGCGATCCAGATCAAGGAGTCCTTGCTTTATGCCGTCCGTTTTTATTAGCTGTAACACTAGGGATCCTTTTTATTTCTTTACAATGGCCAATTGAACACGCTGCCCTTCTATTAATCTCTCCCGATGCTGATGTAAGTAGGTTTGCCGTAGAATATTTCAGAATTAGAATATGGGGAGCACCCTTTACATTGATGAACTACGTTATTCTTGGTTGGTTAATGGGAATGGCTAAGATTAAACAAGCTTTATGTTTACAGATACTAACAAATGTTTTAAATATGCTTTTAGCTATTCTTTTTGTTCATGTTTTTTCTTTTGGCGTACAAGGAGTTGCTACGGCTACCTTAATTGCAGAATTTTCAGCCTTTGTATTAGGTGTATTTATTGTTTGGAAAGCTTCTCCGTTTGAATGGAAGCTGCCCTCAGTTCAGTCGCTCCTGGATACACATTCTATGAAAAAGGTGTTTAATGTTAACAAAGATTTATTTATTCGGACTATTTGTTTACTAATTGTTATTAATATGTTTACAGCAAAAGGTGCTTCGTTCGGTACAGAATTTCTAGCTGCGAATGCTGTATTATTTCAAATTCACTACATAATGGCATATCTTTTCGATGGTTTTGCCAATGCCTCAAGTATTCTTGTTGGTAAATCAATAGGATCCAATGACAAAGAGTTATATAAGAAAACTCTTACTTTATCTAGACAGTGGTCGCTAATAACAGCTTTCATCATATCTAGCTTATATACGATTTTTCAAGAACCTATTATTAGGCTTTTTACAAATCTACCTAATGTTATTGAAATTTCACTACAATACGGATCATGGCTTATTGTCTATCCGTTCGCTGCTTGTTTTGGACTTGTCATATATGGCGTTTTTACAGGAGCAACTGAAATTGCACCAGTTCGAAACTCTATGATTTACGCCACAATTTTATTTGTAATCATTCAGCTTATAATCACTCCTATATGGCATAATCATGGACTTTGGCTAGCTTTTGTTATCTATACTATTGGAAGGTCTGTCTTTCTGGTCATGTACACTCCTAGATTAAACAAAAAATTATTGCACTCAAAGGAACTAACAAGTTTTTAGGTGAAGAGCCTTGCCATAAGAATTGAGAACTGTTGGTATTTAAAGATATTGAGACTAATCCCCTCTCGGGGATTTAACACTTATAGTGGAATTAATCACTATACTATCTTATATCTAAACTAATTTTGAAAAACGTTCAATGTTCAGTCATCTAGCACGGTGAAGATAAACAATACGAATACTTTTTAGTAAAGTAATAACTAATTAGTTATTAATTGACTTATAGAATTGGTTTGCGTTGCCATTGAACAAACTTAATACTCCAAAGGGGAGTAGCTGTACAACAAAAGTCGTCACTACGAAACAAAATGTTTCCGGCTTTGTTGGAAATTTCAATTGTTAGCAAGACCTTTGCCTATTTTTTTAGTTGGGTGAAGTCTGTGTTTGTACATCAAGCGCTTTTATCTACTAAAAGGATAAAAGCGCTTTTTGTTTTTTATAGATTTAAAATGACTATGAGGAGTGGTTAAATCATGTTCAAGAAACTGTTTGATTCACTAATGAATAATAAGCACAAGCGTTACAGTAGCAGTGATTATAAAAGAGGAAGATCAAAACCTTTTAAGAGTTATAGCAGTAGTGATGATTATAGGAAAAGACGTGGTCATCACGGAAGTTATGGACATCATCATTATAAGAGGAAAAGAAAGAGTGGAAGTTTCTTTAGCAGTTAAATAAGAAAAGGGTACCTCGTTCTAAAAAATCTATAACTGAAAAGAAAGCATAACATATTCTTACCATAAAGAGTAGATTTCTACTGCCTGAGTATATGTATAAAAGGCTTGATTGTTATGACTCTCTTTAATCAATAATAATTAGCATGTTCGTCATTTATAAAAACCTGTATAACCTCATCATAGTAATCTTTCTTACCCCCCCCCTTGCGCGTGAGCTACGCGAAAAGAGGTTCTTTTTTTCTGCGGTCCAAAAGAGTGATTATGGTAACTAAAGCTTTACTACAACGTTCTCCAAACAGAAGTTGTTTATTATTTTAAATTTACCAATAGAACTTTCTAAACGGTTGAAGGTTCTATTTTATTTTCGAAACAATAATCCCTACAATCATAATAAAAAAACCCAATGCTGTTTTCCAAGTAGGAACCTCTTTGAAAAATAGATAACCCATTAATATTGAAATCACTATCTCTATTCCTTTAGATGTAACCAAAACAAATGTTAAATTCTGAATTGCTTTAAATCCAAATTTGATGCCATATCCGATGAGCATATTGGCTATTAAAAATAGTGGAAAGGCAAAAAGTTGATACTTTAAAGTCGTCCAAAAGGCTGGATCAATATGCTTGCTTTGATACGAAAATAACAGGTTTATTAGAAATAAACCAGAAAATAAAAAGGTAGCACCATAAAAATAACTCATACGTATACACTCTCATCATAATCATATTTGTTAGTAGTTTATCCAACAAATGTTTCTTTATGCTATAAAAATTGCCTTAGATAAAAATGGTAGCATTGATACAAAAAATATCTTCCTTAAATAATAGTTAGGAGGTCATTTCTTATAAATGATCTTGAAAAATTATGTTGTAATCTAACGGTCTTCTTTCGAAATTAACTATTATCAGATAAAACACAAGAAAAGCCCTCAAATTATGAGGACTTCTCTTGCCTATGAAATAAGAAATGGAATTTTCATTCGCATCTACAAGACGTATTGTAACATGTATTAGGTATTAAAAATGAGCTATTCAGACCCTGAAAAAGGTATTTTAAGACCCTAATTGGGTTTTAAAGGAAAGAATGTTGTTATATAGTGAAAATCTAGTTATTGTTAAATAAAAAAGCAACAACTTAGAGAAATAGGTGATGAGATAATTGCAAACATATAAATACAACAATGCTTTAAAGAAGGCTTTACTTGTAGATATAGAGGCAGGAAGAGAACTCATGATTCAAGTAGGTTTGGAAGAAGGATTTACGAGTAAGAACACCATTGTAATCAGTCAATTCATTGATCAATTGCTAAACCAATTAGAAAAGGTCACTGCAACTGATTAGTTTTTATTTTTATGTCAAAAAGCAACCTCAATCTGCCATAAGAAAGAGGTTACTTTTTGAAGTAACTCTATAACTGAAGATAAAACACAACAAATATCATCTTTCTCACTACAAGCAGGGGTATAGAAAGTGCTTGTAATATGCATTAATCCCATTCTCACCTACTCAAAGAACATTAAATCTGCATCAATGCATCAAAAAGAAAAAGCCACCTTTATCAATCTTATGTTTCTCAAAGCATTGGTTTTTCCATATGTATCGGAAAATTGTTTTATGTTAACCACAAACGTATAATTTTATAAACTACTTAATTTATCTAGACCGTCTTCATATGAAAAAGAAAGCCTTATCAATTTTACAAGGCCGTCTAATTTTCCTTTTTTACATAGTCCAAATTCAGAAGGTTTTTCTATGTTAATAAGTCATACTTAGTTATCTTTTTAAGATGAAGACTTTTGTAAAGGCTTATTGCTCGGTGCAAACCAACCAAATAGAGCAATACCAACTAATACTCCATAGAAGATCAATGTCCAAATAGTGCTATGGGGAAAATGAGAGTCTAAGACACCTATATCCTTATGAGCAAGTGTAATAACAGCAAGTTTGACACCCACCCAAGCAACAATGGCATATGCTGTAGTTTCTAAGGCAGGACGCTTTTCGAGGAGTTTTACAAACCAGGTCGCTGCAAACTTAATCAAGATAAGACCTGCAATGCCTCCAAGAACTACAACCGCAAATTGTCCTCCATCCATACCACCAATTTCATCAAACGGTGATTCTGGAAGACCAAGGGCTATAGCTACCGCAGCTAAAATGGAATCGACTGCAAAAGCAAGGTCAGCTAATGCAATTTTCCCTACTGTCGGCCAAAACCCTTTTACAACAGACTCCTTTTCATCTTCATGATGAATATTCTTATTGCGTTTCCCAATCCGGTCCTTAAGAACATGCTTTAGGCCTAAATACAGAAGATAAGCTGCTCCCACTGCCTGTATCCACCATACATTAGCGATAAATGAAATAGCGAAAAGAGCACCAAATCGAAAAATAAATGCCATAAGAATTCCATAATTAATTGCTTTTTTCTTCTGATCATCCGGTAGATGTTTAGCTATAACTGCTAGTACAAGAGCATTGTCAGCAGATAATAAACCTTCTAAACCAATTAGAATTAACAATGCCCAGGCGTATTCAATCCATATGGACTCCATTTATTTTCCTCCTTTCCAAAGTATAATTGATTATGTTAAAGAATTTGCTTACATTAGAATGACCATCTATATGAAGGGTAATCCTAAAGAATGGAACTTTCATTATTTTAACACTAATTCTATATATAATATTTATTAAAATGTAAATATTCAGAAGTTAAGTGTGGAACTTTGCTGATACTTCTCTAAAACATTATAAACACGTTTAAAACACCGTAACTCTCTCATTTTTAATGAAACAAACTTGGGTTACTACAATATAGTTATGGGAAAGTTAAACTGTATATATGTGAAATGCATGCAAATAGTATCACTACTTATATAGAGCTGAGGATTTTATATGAAGATGTTAGTAAAGGTATATACAGTTCATTATAAAGAAAAGAACAAAATATCTAACTAATTAATTTCAATTTGGTGACAGCATGGTCTCATACAAAGATAGTAGTTAACACAAGAATAATTATGATTATTCTTGTGACTATGCTATATTACTTCTCCGGTTTTAAAAAAGTAATTTCGTTTGGTTTTTTAAAGAATAGGCAATATAAACAAAAACAAACAAAAAGGAGAAATAAGCTATATGAATAAAAAAATGGTAATGCTTTGTATTTCATTAGCCGGTACTTTAGCTACAGGATCTCTTGTAGGATGCTCTAATCAAAATGAATCATCGCAAAATACATCACAAAGTGAAAATAGCTCTTCTGAAAACAAATCAAATTTACAACAGTTCTCCAAAGATCCGGATAGTAAACAACAAGGTGAAGACTTTGATTTAGTAGGAACATTAGAGAAAGAAACGAACGATGAGTTAACACTTGTTATCGATGGTAAAAAAGTAAAGATACCTAAAAGTAAGTCGTTTAAAGAAGAAAAAGATACACCCAAGGATATTGGTGGAAAACAAGTAAACGTAGAGATTGATGCTAAAAATAACAATGCAGAAAGTCTAGAGTTAACTCCTCAAGCAAAAGCAGATTCAAATGGTATATACGAAAAAGATGCTGATGGAGATTACAACATAATTGGAAAATTAATTAATGAAACCGATAATGATGTAACAATAGAAGTGTCTAGTGGAAAAAAGACTTATAAAAAATCTAAAGACTTTGAGCAAGATGACGACAATATGCCTGGAGATAGTAAAAACAAAGTTGTGCGATTAGAAGTAAAGAAGAATGATGAAGTTGAAAGTCTCGAGGTAAATCCAGAGGATCAATAAATGGAATAGAGAATTTAAGCAGCTTATTTGTGTTACCTATAATGTATGTTTTGTTCTTTTTAAAAAGGGGAATGATTAAATAAGATCATGTTCATTCTTAAAGTAAACACTTTTCCCTTTTCCAAACTATTTCGTTGGATATAGGCGCCCTAATAGGCGTCTTTTTTTTGCACAAAACAGGCAAGCTACCATGTTTTCATGAATATAGATAGGATAATAATGAAGAAAGGAAAGGTGTGAATGATAAGGAAGTTATCTATTCCTATTTTAACTTTAGTGATACTATGGACAATTATTCTTTGCCTAGAAAAACAAGTTATGGTGGCCTGTTTTCTATGGATCGTTTATAGCGCCTTGCAGTTTTTCCGAAGGGAATAATTTTTATCTTCTACATAAAGATTTTTAGGAAAGTATATAAATGATACATAAGAGGCGTTTTAATAGACCTTTGAATTCCCTTAGCAATACTACAAACTTGACCTCCTTCCATAAACAAAAGACACTGGCTCTTAACCAGTGTCTTTTGTTTATAATTTTATTTTATCCTCAACAATTTTTATAGAAATGTCATTCATACAAATCATTAGATACTTTTCAGTTCCCTTGGATCTGTTACTTTGTGTTTGTATTTCTTTTCAAATTTATTAAACATGGATATATTCGCTAGTACTCCTACAGCAAACATAAGCAAGGTAAGAGAAGAACCACCATAACTTACAAAAGGTAACGTTACACCTGTAATAGGAAGAATTCCCGTTACTGCTCCAAGGTTAACAAATGCTTGAATACCTATCATAACGGAAATACCGATAGCTAGTAGTGCTCCAAAAGGATCATTAGATCTTCTTGCTATTTTTAACCCTTGAAGGATAATAAAAAATAATAGTCCTAATACAAGAAGTACTCCCCAAAAACCTAGTTCCTCTGCAATGATTGCCATAATAAAATCTGTGTGGGATTCAGGCAGATAACCTGCCTTTTGAACACTTTGTCCTAATCCCATGCCCGATAGTCCACCACTCCCTATTGCCAAGTAGGAATTAACCAGTTGGTACCCATTTCCTTGTTGGTTCTCAAAAGGATGTAGATAGCCAGTAAAACGAGCTAAACGAACAGGCGAAAACACGGTGTCTATATGTCCCGTCACTAATAAAACGACTAACATAATAAGTATGCCTACTACTCCTAGTAAGGCAATCTTTAGCATTGATTTTATTGAAATACCTGAACATAAAACAATGGCTAAGACTGTGCCTAAAATAAGTAGGATTCCACCGTAATCCGGTTGTAAAGCAATTAAGAAACAAATAAACAAGACAATAAGAATAGGTGGAATAATAGCACGCTTTAAATCGTTTATATACTCTTGTTTATTCGCAAAAACAGCCGATAAATATACAATGATCGTTAGTTTCGTAAATTCTAATGGTTGTATTCTAATCGGGCCCAGGATAAGCCAGCTTTGTGCATTTCCTGCCGTATGTCCAAAAATAAGGACCAGGGCAAGGAGTGTAATCACTGTTATTAATAAAATTTTTAATACTTTTTTCTCTCGATAAATTTTATAGGGAATAAAGGCAGCAACACAGAAAAAGAAAAAGCCTGCTATCAGAGCAAGTTTTTGCTTTTGATAAAAATAATCTCCTTCTACACCGTAACGACTAACCGCCGTTACCATACTAGCACTGTAAACCATGACTAAGCCGATAAGACTTAGAACAGTTAAGGCTACAATAAATTTGTAATCATAACATTTTACTATTTTCTTAAACATACAAACTCCTCGTTCTTTGCAAGTGTAAGAATCTTATTTTCATCATAAAAAAAAGATTCTTAGTAAATTATATAGAGTGAAAAGAACACTCAATAGTATAATAACAGTTCCTCGCGCTTTGTTCTTTCCTACGATATAATCATTTATACCATGTAAGATAAAAGATACTGAAACCATAAGAACAGCTATATTGTACCAATAATCGCTATCAAAAAGCCAAGCTATACTCATACAAATAAGCAATACAATCAACGTGGCATTTCGAATTCGATTATCAATAAAAATTTGTGCGTATTTCATAAAAATCTCCCACTACTATGTCTTTTAGTATATATACTTATGATTTATTCTTTCCCCTCCATCTCACCTTATTAATTTGTAACATTCTTAGACGTTCCTGTTTTTAAGATTAATAATCCTTTTTATCTTAATAAACTAGGACGTATAGAACGTTTTCGTATACAATAAGTTGTTTTGTAGGTTTTAATTATAAACATTAGGATAAAGAAACGAATTCTCTGTTATACACTATTCGTTATTATACAGCTAAATTGATTTTAGTACTCTTCCTACCTAATTAAAATATGAAGAGGGATTTATGTAGTATTCTCACATTTGAAAGTAAGAAATAAAGAGAATTGCTATGTCGTTAACTAATACAGATAATTTCTCGCATTTCTTAATACTGGATACCATCCCTAGTTTCCTCCTCCTTTGTTTTATTATTTTTATAGATAAATATTTTAGGAAAAATAAAGATACAAGTGACGAAAAAAGAAGAAATATTAGAAAGATTTTATTGCCTTGTTAGCAGTCGGATTAATCGTTTACTTTCTGTAATATACTATACAATAGAGAATGATTAATCACATAGAGGAGCATCAGTATGATTCGAACAATAGCTATTACACAAGACCTACAGGTTAAAGAAGATGTGCCCCTTGCTCACCTATCTGATTCCTCGTTTAAATGGTTTTGGGTAGACTTTTCCTCTCCTTCTGAAGAGGAAGCAAAAGTGTTAGAGACCTTTTTCCACTTTCCCCCTTTAGCTATCGAAGATTGTCTTCACTTGTTACAACGCCCTAAACTTGATTATTATTAGGGTTACAGCTTTTTAGTTCTTCATTATTTAAATAGCCACACATTAGATGTTGAAGAAGTGGACTTATTTATCGGAGACAATTATTTAGTGACCTTTCACCTTAAACCATTACTCAGTATTGAAACAGTACAACAACGTCTTTTACAACATCCTAGTGGATTTAATAAAGGAGTGTCCTATATCGCTTATGCGGTTCTGGACCAATTAGTGGATTACTTCCCAATTGTGTATGAGATTGAGGACAAATTAAATGAAATTGAGAGCAAAGATACTAAAAAATCAATTGCTTTACTAATGAATGATGTTTTTGATATCCAAAGTGATTTATTGAAGCTCAGAAAAACTATCCTTCCTGAACAGCACCACAGTAGTTTTTCTTTATTTAGGTTGTAAACCGTATACAAATTTAGTTTTATAATATTCACTATAAGATCCAAATAAAAAAGCTAACTTGGGTCGTCATGTCAGCTAGCTTATAAAGGAAACTTAATATGAAATTTGTTTCACAATAAGTCATATCGTAATTTTCCAAAAGACTATTTTTATATGGAAGGGCATATGTATAAAAGGTGCACTTTTATACATTCTTTCCTAACTTATCCTTCAAGGAAAGCCTTTCATATCAAAGATGTATAAAAAGCTGCATAATTCATAATAGTAACCTTTTCTAAACTCCTTGAGCCACAAGGAGTTCTTTTTGTCATGTGTACCGGAAAGGTACATTATGGTAACTACCTTTGTATAGCGTATACAAGGTGAAATAAAATCAATTTTTTGATAAAATGGAAATATATTGATTTTTAAAATTAAAATAGCAAAAAGAGAGGATTATATAAATGCTGGGGGAAACCTTTACACTTTTTAGACCGATTTATTATTTGATAACTATCTTTTTAGTATGTAATTTTGTGTACGTAGTTTTTTTAAGCAATAAAATCAAAGCTAATAGCTATATATTATTCAACTCTTTATTCTTTGTAATAATTGGAGCGATGCTATTATTTCAACAAGGGATAATTGTAGATGAAACTAATCAATCAGGAGATCCAGTAATTTTTGATTTAACGATCTTATTTGGAGTTTTATTTATAGCTAGCTTTATCTTTAGGAATATAAAAAAGAGGAAAGTCTAAACTTTCCTCTTTTTTGCGTTATTGCCGATAATACGTTTATGTTAACTAAGGGTGTATATACATATTAATTATATCGTTTAAAGAGATTTATTTACTAAAAACCATTTTTGTATATAATTGGATGAAAGGAGGTTTTTTATGACTTATAATAAGAATAACTTAAAGCTAGTAGGGGCTACTTTATTTGGAGCTGGAATTGGAGCCATCTTAGGAATACTAGCTTATACGCACAATTGGCTAGGATAAATACATTAAAGAAAAATTAGCAGCAAGGGATGTGAATATTTACCTTGAAAGCAAAGAAAACTGGACCCTCTCACAATATATCTAATTTTTTTGCTAAAGCATTTACTGTTATTTTTATAACTTTAATTGTTATTATTGCTATTTCATTAATGCTAGGAGCATTTGTGTTTGGATTTATTGGTTTATTTGAAATATTTGGGGTACAATACGACTCATTTCTATCTCTATTAATATTCCTCTTACTGTTTTTTATTATTGGATTTATAGTTGATTTACTATCAATATTTCTTATTAATACATTTTCTCAACAAATTAGAAATTCTAAAAGAAAATTCCTCGTGAGACTGGTCATTGATTGTAGCTTTTCTTGGTTTGCTATACATACTGCTGATGAATTAATTAGAAGCATTACTATTCCCTCTATAACTGAGCTTATAGCTGTGTTTCTCCTCTTTTTGTTAGAAGTGGTAATGGATATGAATAGCAAAGGAGAAAGTAATAAGAACTCACTGGTACCTTGAAGTCTTTGGGGTTCTGGTGCAAAGATTACTTCAACCTAAAAGAACACCTTTCATAAATATAGTTATAAAAAAAAGGTAATGTATAGTATGTTTTATATTTCATAACACTGGCTCCAATCGTTTGTTCAATATTCAAGGGAGGGATGTTAATGAAAAACATATCGAAACATCATGATCTCCAACGAAAATACAGAGAAAAGCTACAAAACAAACAAAAATTAAACACATATGTGAGAGGTTGGTTCTTGTTCATTTTATTTGCTGTACTTCTCGTAGTATGGAGTTATTTTTTTGGCGGAACGTTTATGCCTTATCGAACAATGTAGGAAAATGAACGTTAATATTTTTATAGTATTATAAATTAATGTCATAAAAAGCAGAACACCATATTTGATGTTCTGCTTTTTATATTAATACCATCTATATTATGTTAGGAAAAATATTTAGTTAATAGTTCTCTTTTATTACATTGAAAAAAACAAAAATTAGTGTAAAATTACACTAATTATATAAAAATATAACTTATTTAGAGTTTGTTTTGGAGGTGTAATATATGATGAAAGCTAATGTATTTATATATACTTTTCTATTTTTAGCTACTGTATTAGCAATATTTGGTCAAGATATTTCTTATTTTATGGATAAGAACATAATAAAGTTAAATCCAATCTACTACCTGACTGCTATAACATGCATAAGCATTTTTTTATATCTAATTACAATTGTATTGACTTACATATTCAATAAAAAAAATAAACTTAAAAAGAGTATCCTGGATGTTTATTGGCTTGTTATCCTAGGACTTAGTTTGTTTCCCTATGGTCATTATTTGTTTTAGCTATGTGGTGGGGATAATTTTATAAAAGGGGATGGGGTCAGGTGACTAAGTGGAGAGGCTCTGCTGCAATCTGTATAAACGATCACAACGAAATATTAATGGTAGCCCAGGAGAAGGCGAATCAGCCAGAACTATGGTCAGTACCTTCAGGTGGTATAGAAGGCTCTGAGACATATGAAGAATGCTGTATAAGAGAGGTTTGGGAAGAAACGGGATACAAGATTTCGGTCATTGATAAAATATGTGAACGTGATACAGTCACATATGATGTAAATGTCCATATTAAGTATTTCGAAGTGAAGTTGTTAGGTGGGGAAAGGAAATTTCAAGATCCAGATGAGTTGATATTAGATATTTGCTGGAAGCCTTTATCAGAGATTAGTAACTTAAAAATGTTATTTGAGGATGAACGCCAAATACTGATAGATTACATACAGGAAAAAAAGGACTACAAATATAACTCCACGGGTTTGCAACTTAAGAAATATTCACATAAAAAAAGAACCCTTTGCCCATATAAGCAAAGGGTTTTCAAATTTATCGGAATAGATTAAGAAATATAAAAGCCATTATTATATTCTTGATAAAACATCTACAATCTCTTTAGGTTGTGTTATAACCTTATCTGCACGTCCTGTATTTAAAAGCTCTACTGAGTCGAATCCCCAAGATACTGCTATACAAAAAAGGCCATTTTTCTTAGCTGCTTTAATGTCTCTTAGTTCGTCACCTACATAAACCACATTTTCTTTCTTTAAATTATACTTTTTCAAAAATGAAGAAATATCTTTTGATTTAGAGAGAGGACTAAAAGAAAAATGACTATAATCAAATATATTAATAGAATGATTTGTTAAAAATTCATTCATTACAACTTGATTATTACTTGTTGTAAATCCTATTTTATAACCCTCCTGTTTTAAAAGACTGAGAGTTTCTTTCATTCCAGACACAGGTTTCAAATTAGGAATATATTGTTGAGATCTTCTTTTTATAGCGATCCCAACTAAGGGCATTTTATATAAAGGTAGATTAAGTACCTTGCATCTATTACGTATCGATAATGCACTCAAATAAGGAACATCTTCTTCTGAAATTTTTTTGTATCCCTGCTTCTCAGCAATTTCGTTATACATATCAATTGCTAAAAATTTTGTACTGGTAATGGTCCCGTTGAAGTTAAAAAGAATTACTTTTTTCATACACTTCTCCTTATATCTTATTTTCAAAGAATATTGTTTATTTAATGTTAAACAATTAATTTCTGAATTAAAATAGCATAATCCCGTTTATATTTTCAGTAAAGGTAAACTTTACAATTATACCATATAATTGCAATAAAAAAGAGAGGGAACTTTTTTTCCTCTCCATACCCCACAGTGAAAAATTTATATATATTACATTTTAAGATAGATAACAACATTAAGCTCACGAATATTTAACGTTACTATATTTTTAACATGCAGTTAACTAACAATACAAAAACAATTTATTTTATACAAAGGAGTAAATATATAAACTAACTTATAAAGAATAAAGTTTTATCATTTGCACTTAGTGACGACAAATAGATACTTTGTCGTCACTTAAAGTAAATAGTAAAACCTTAATAATAAATGAAATACTTTACTATTTACACAACAGATTATAATAGTTAGAAGAAGTTATTTAGTTAAATTATATCCGGTTATGAGATTTTTTTAAAAGATATGGGTATATGAATCTACAAATCTGGCCAGAATAATAACGTATTCCCCCTATTCCAATAAATTTGAAAACCCTTTGCCTCGTAGGCAAAGGATTCTTTTTTATACAGATGTTTCTTGAGATAAAAAACCTGGCAAATAAACTTCCTTTAATTATAATTAATGGTAAAATAATGAATATAAAAGGAGGGCAGTAAATTGAAAAAGAATGTGACAATCACTCTTACAGCAATTGTACTAATAGGGGCAGCAACTTTTTACTTTGTTACATTTTTTGCATATACCCCGTCTGATAAATTCTCCGGTTTCCCTGTACCTAAAAATACACAGTTAGTAAAAGAAAACGAACGTGTAGACATGTATGATTGGTCTAAAGCTTCTGAAGAAAATGGGATACCATCAAGGATATAAATTAGTAATTAAATCAAAAGGATGGCAGGGGAAAGATCGAGAAGGAGCCTCTACTTATTATGAAAAAGGAAATAAAAAAATTGATTTAATATCTCAAACGAATGAATTAACCCTAATTAAAGATAAAAATTAAACATAAGTTAACTAAAATGAACTAGCCTTCAGGTGTTAGACACAGCTCAACGCCTGGAGGCTAGTTCACGAACAGTATTCTTATCTACTTTTAATCAGCGTATGATACACGCTTTTAGTTAACATAAAACGGATTCTAGGATAAGTAAGTGAAATTATAAAGGTTTCCATTGCGAATCTTTTATATCAAATTTATTTGGGCTTCTTACAAATTTTAAACTTTCTTCATCACAGGCCCCATACTTTACAAAGTTTTGTTGTGCTTGTCTTAATGATATAACATTTGCTCCACCCTCAAAGTCAGGATCTTGAAATTGCACGCTATCATCTTCCCAAAAGCATATTTCACAAATATCAAAGGTATCTGGTGGTTCTTCATCTAGTGTTTTGTATCCGCAGCAAGGGCACGTATAATTACCATTCATAAACTAACTAACCTCATTTCATAATCCTATATACGTAAGTTACCATAATGTGAGTTCTAGGCACTCTTAATAAAAAAATGAAGCTCATCTAACAAAATTGTAAGCCCGTCTTACATTATTGTTAGATGAGCTTCATTAAATCTCGTATTATAATTATTTGTAGAAAATATTTACAATTAACTAAAGGGATGAAATATATTGAAGGTAAAAAAAGACAATCAACCTATTATTATGTTTGATGGTATATGTAACGTATGTAATCATTGGGTCCAATTTGTGATAAAAAGAGATCCTAAAGGCATATTTAAATTTTTGTCCCTTCAATCGGATTTAGCACGTTCATTAATAATAAATCACAATCCGAATAATACGCAATTGGATTCCATTATCTTAATTGACAAAGGTCAAATATATACGGAATCTACAGCAATCTTACATATCATAAATAAGCTTACCGGACCTATAAGGTTTTTCATTCTCTTTTGGATAATACCTAAAAAAATCCGAGATAGAGTGTACCGTTTTATTGCAAAGAATCGATATCGATTCTTTGGGAAAAAAGAAAGTTGTCTCGTCCCTAGCAAAGAAATACAAAATAGGTTTATTAAAACGAAAATAGAAAGTGGGAAAATCAATGAATAGAAGTACATTTCTAAAAAAGCTTAGAATGACAATTATCACTACATTTAGATGGTCTTTAGCATTAACTTTCTTGATTTACGGCATTGCCAAAATCTATCCAGGCCAGTTTTCTACTGGCGACTTTATATATGACTCGACAAAGGACTCAGCAATGCAATTAGCTTGGCACTTCTTTGGATATTCGGATACATATAATCTTTTTATTGCTTTTGGAGAAATAACAGCAGCCTTATTATTAGTAATTCCAAAGACAGCAACTTTAGGAAACATTATTTATTTACCTATCACAGTAAATATTACTATTCTTGATTTTTGTTTTGAGATACCAGCTCGTTCTGTTACCACATTGTTAACCTGTATGAGTATAGCTTTACTTTTCTTTGAATATAAAAAATTAAAAAGAGTATTTTTTGAATCTCCAGTAACAGCTGAAACGTCTATCCAAACAGGCCTTATGAAAAAGAAGGTGAACATACAATGATTGTGCTACCTATTATATTGGTCAGCTTAGGAATTTCTGCTTTTTACTATTTTATTCTTAAAAAAGAAGCTTGAAATGAATACAATATACAGACCCAGTTAACATAAAAGGTATTACCGGGAATTATTGTTCTTCCATCGTCTCCTCTAAATTTCAGCTTGATACTTAGGAGTGGGGATTCTATAATATAAATTATTAAAATAACTAAAATAACTAAAAGCTGTAAAAGTCTGTTTACAGCAGGTGGATTTTTCGTTTAAATTTATTCTTTTACTTTTCGCCACCCATCTCCTATAGGAGATGGGTGGCTTTATTGTGTTTTAGGAAGGGTTTTATAATGAAAATTTTGAACTATGCTTTACTTGTTTTTCTGGGTGGTTGTTCTTATGGAGTGGTATCAACGTTTGTTAAATTAGGGTACAGTGAGGGGTTTAGACTAAGTGAAGTGACAGGAAGTCAATACTTCTTTGGTGCTATTATGTTGTGGGCTATTGCAATCTTTGTTCCAAAGAAACGTTTGAAAGGTAAACAATGGCTTACTTTGGCCATAGGAGGCATACCGATGGGACTAACGGGTATTTTTTATAATCAAGCACTTGGTTATATTAATGCCTCATTTGCTATCATTCTTCTACTGCAATTTACATGGATAAGTATGATTTTGCAATATGTCTTTACGAAAGAAGCACCAAGTCGAAAAAGCTTAATCTCAACGATAATTATTCTTTTCGGTTCTGTCCTTGCTTCTGGATTTTTGCAAACTGGCATCATTTTTTCTTTAGCTGGGATAGGCTGGGGGATACTTGCTGCTGTCTCCTTTTCTTCTTTTATTTTTATAAGTGGAAACACCAATATACCTGTGCATCCTATTTATAAAAGCGCTATTATGACAACTGGAGCGTCATTGCTTATATTTATTTCGCTACCACCAGTATTTCTTATAAACGGTGCGCTTACAGATGGGCTATTTATGTATGGGCTTCTTACAGGATTCTTCGGTTCACTTGTTCCACCTATTTTATTTAATATTGGCATGCCTAAAGTAGGGGGAAGCTTGGGCACCATTCTAAGTGCATCAGAGTTACCAATGGCTGTAATTATGTCTACAATTGTTCTCCACGAAACCGTCACCTTCCTTCAATGGGTCGGTGTAATCATCATTCTAGGTGGAATTGCTTTTCCAAACATTCAGAGTCATAAGACCACCCATTTAATAAAGAAAAACGTATAACTTACTATTCCTATAATTAAAAAGTTACCTTTCTAAACAATCTATTTTGGCAAAGGACAGTTTTTCTACTTAATGATATATAATGTTCCATTCTAGCTGATATTAGGTAAGAGTTTTATTTTCTTAACGACTATATACACCGCATAATAATGGTTGAATATGCACAAATTAAACAATAAAACTAATTTAAAGGTGAATATAATGTCTTCTTCATTAAATAAATCTTCTCAAAATATTTCAAAGAGAATTGAAAGACAATTTAAAATCACAAGCGATTTTGAGAAAAGGACGATTTTAAAAGATAAAATTACACTATTTTATTTAAATACAATTGTAGATAAAGACCAGATACAAAAATATATTATTGAACCTTTACAGCAATCATGGGAAACGGTTAATGAAGATAATCCATCTATCCAGCAAATAAAGACTGTTGTTAATTCTGCTTCTCTGAAAGAAACTCAGTCTGTTGAAGAGATTCAGGATGCTTTGGTTAAAGGAAATGCCTTTCTTCTTATAAAGGGAGAAATAAGTGGATTGCTTATACCTACAACTAAATGGATAGAGCGAGGGTTAGAAGAAACATTAGGAGAACGGGCGATAAGAGGACCAGCAGTAGGTTTCACTGAAAACCTAACTACCAATATAAATATAATACGACGTATTATTCAGACACCCCAATTAATCATTGATACAAAGCCCTATGGCACACATTTAAAAACAGATATATCTATTATTTATATGAAACACTTGGTGGATCAATCTATTTTGCAAGAAGTACAGCATCGAATCTCTAAGATAGATGTAGACTACATACTAGCTTCAAGAATAGTCGAGGATGCTATTGAAGGAAAGCCTAAAACTTTTGTTAACCTTGTTATGACAAAAGAACGTGTGGACACAACCACTTCATCTCTCTTAGAAGGAAAAGTGATTGTATTAGTAGATGGGTCTCCTTATTCAATCATAGCTCCGAGTTTATTTGTCGATTTCTTTCAATCCCCAGATGATTTTCATTTGAAGACTGGACGTTTGGTCAATCGATTTATTCGATATTTTGGCTTTATCAGTTCAATTCTTATCCCTGGTATTTATGTGGGTCTAGAAAAATTCCATAGTGATACATACAGTAAAAAAATCCAAAAAGATTTATTTAACCATGGAGAATTATTACCTACGTTTTGGGAAATAGCCATTTTACTTATTTTATTTCGCATATTAATTGATATAGGCACACGTGCTCCCAAAGGAACGGTTATCATTATCACATTGTTAGCAACTATTGTTATTGGGGAAATGTCTGTTTCAGCTAAACTTATCCATCCTGCAAGCCTCGTAGTAACAGGACTGAGTGTGTATCTATCTACTTTAGTTATTTATCGCGGACAAACCGGGATAGGTTCATTACGATTTTTATATTTTTTCACTTGCTATTACTTTGATTTGCCAATTATTATGCTTGTTTCAACTATTGTTATTCTATACCTTGTACAGTTAAAATCAGTAGGTGTACCATATTTGTCACCCCTTATTCCCTTTAGGTGTGATGAATTTCAAGATATATTCGTCCGTGGAAATTTACGCAAACTCCAAAGAAAGTCTCATGAATTTCCAAATGTTGAATAAGCCAAACATAAATTTTTAACGTTTTGAACAAACTATGCATGACGCCGTGAGGTATCATAGAATGATCCTTCAATCCTTACGAGGAGAGAAAAAGCTACTGATCCCTGTTCAGTAGCTTTTTCTATTTTTAACCTGTATACGATATGAATAGTTAATTTACATAATCACTCTTTCCGGAACACACGACAAAAAGAACCCCTTGCGGCGCAAGAGGTTTAAGATAATATGACGAGTTACTTTATACAGCTTTTTATACATCCTTGATATTACGGCGTTTACTCAATACCCAAGTGGGAGGAGGATGTATAAAAATTGCACGTTTTATAAATATGAAAAATATAGTAATTGTGGTAAATATATGATATTATTTACTTGCGGTGCTATGCTATGCATTCTTCAACGAGTATGAATGACAAAAAGCAACCTCTTTCCAATGCCATGGGATATGAGGTTGCTTTTTATTTACTATTTAGCTAAGCTCAAAGAATGCTGTTTATTTGCTACCTCGATGGTTTGAATATTTCGCCCATCAAGTTCTCTCACAGTAAACTCAAAATCATTATACACAAGGACTTCATTTAACCTAACGTCTATTTTCTGAGATAAGATCCATCCACCTATCGTATCGACCTCATCAGTTTCAATGTTCGTTCCCATTAGTGTGTTTACGTCTCTTACTAATACTTTTCCATTAAAAACATAGTGACGTTCACCGATTTTTTGCCTATCGAGCACTTCATCAGAATCAAATTCATCATGGATTTCCCCTACGATTTCTTCTAAAATATCTTCAACGGTTACTAAACCAGCTGTTCCTCCATATTCATCAAGTAAGACTGCTATGTGGATACGTTCCTTTTGCATCTTTCT
>NZ_CP086208.1:452500-5067299 GCF_020790095.1 Priestia sp. J2 | reverse complement strand
AAAGCCGACTATTCGACAGATTCCACATGGTGTGGATAACTTTATACAGTGATAGTGGAAATGATGTCCACAAGTTGTCCACAGTTTGTGGATAAAAACCAACTGTGGAAAAGTAATTAAGAGTGAAAACAAAAATATAATATCAAAGAATTCGGCATGATGCAATGAATTTTCGAAACTTATCCACAATCACTACACCTTGTGGAGAAAAGTTTTCCACAACACAAGATAGTGTGCATGAGTTGTCGATAAGAAATGGAAAAGTAGAAAAATGTCGAAAAAACTTATCCACAAAGGTTTAAGAGAAGAATTTGAATAAAAAAGAGGCTTTTTATAACATTTATTGTTGTAGTTTTGTTCAGTAACGATGCGATCGCAGCTGGTAGAGAAAGAAAAAGAGATGAAAAGGAAAAATTTTTTCTTTAATAAATCAATGAATTTTATTGATTAGGTATAGACAATTGGGTTATAAAGATATTAGAATGAAGAAGATTGAGTAAAACAGATAATGAAACCAAGAGATTGAAAATTTTATTTTTTAAATAACATTGACATCTTCTTAGTCTTTTCATTATAATTGCAAGGACTGTCTTTTTCAGTTATTCCTCGAGGAGGTGTTTATAGATGAAAAGAACTTACCAACCAAACAAACGTAAGCACAGTAAAGTACACGGTTTCCGCGCTCGTATGAGCTCAGCGAATGGACGTAAAGTTTTAGCTCGTCGTCGTCGTAAAGGAAGAAAAGTATTATCAGCATAATAGACCACTGACGCCAGTGGTCTTTTTTCGCTTTCTAAGGCTAAAATCACCTCTGTTCCTGTAGGGACTACATAAAAGCATGACCTGAAAAAGGGCAGGAGTTGTTAAAAATGAAAAAAAGATATCGTATAAAAAAGAATGATGAATTTCAAACCGTTTTTAAAAAGGGCAAGTCCGTAGCGAATCGCCAATTTGTCTTGTATGTTCTAGACAAACCGGATCAAGAAAATTTCCGCGTAGGATTCTCCGTGGGCAAAAAGATTGGAAATGCCGTGACTCGTAATCGAGTTAAGCGCCTTGCTAAACAAATTATGTTTGAATTCACACCGTATTTAAAGCAAGACAAAGATTATATTGTAATTGCAAGGCAGCCTGCTGCAACAATGAGCTATGAAGAAATTAAAAGCAGTTTGCAGCATGTCTTTAAGCGTGGCAAATTACTTACACATAGACAAAACGATTAATAAACAATAGAAGAAAAGCCTTTAATAGCTGTTGTTTTTCTACCGCATCCTTATATAATGGATTTTGACGCACTTTCAGAATTGAAAGGTGAACATGTAGAAGGAGGAAAAACAGGTGAAGAAGAAGTTGTTTTTAGGGATAACGCTTATCTTTCTATTAACTGTTTTAGCGGGTTGTACGGAAATGAACCAACCTATTACAGATGATAGTAAAGGTTTTTGGAATGAGTATGTTGTGTATCCGCTGTCATTAGTCATTACGTATCTGGCGGAGGTATTTAAAAGCTATGGAGTTGCGATCATCGTTGTCACGATCCTGATTCGCTTACTTATTCTACCGCTTATGATCAAACAGATGAGAAACACGAAAGCAATGCAGATGCTTCAGCCCGAAATGCAGAAGTTAAAGGAGAAGTACAGTTCAAAAGATGCCCAGACGCAGCAGCAATTGCAGAAAGAAACGATGGCATTATTCCAAACTTACGGAGTAAATCCTTTAGCTGGGTGCTTCCCAATTCTAATTCAAATGCCCATTCTTATTGGGATTTTCCACGCGATTACACGAACTTCGGAAATCGCAAACAACAGCTTTTTATGGTTTGATTTAGGTGCGCGTGATCCGCTATTTATCTTACCAATTGTCGCAGGAATCACAACGTTTATTCAGCAAAAGATGATGATGGCCGGAAATGCAAATCAAAATCCTCAAATGGCTATGATGCTTTGGATTATGCCGATCATGATTGTGGTTTTTGCAATCAATTTTCCAGCCGCCTTATCTCTTTATTGGGTAGTGGGAAATCTATTTATGATTATTCAAACCTACTTCATTAAAGGGCCAGACTTAAAACAAGCGAATATTGAAGGGGTTAAAAAATGAACGAAATCACAATTACGGCCCAGACGATTGAAGCTGCTGTTCAAGAAGCATTAAATGCTTTAGAAGTAGAGCGAAATCAAACAAATGTAGAAATAATTGAACCAGGTAAAAAAGGATTTTTAGGAATCTTTAAGGGAAAACCCGCAGTTGTAAAAGTTACAAAAATAGTTGACCCTGTAGAGGAAGCGGTTCATTTTATTACAAATGTTAGCCGTGAAATGGGGATTTCGATTCATACGAACGTCAAAAAAACCTCCAGAAACTGCATAATTGAGATTAGTAGCGATTCAGCGGGAATGTTGATTGGAAAACATGGACAAACCCTCAATGCGCTCCAGCTTCTCACACAATTGGTAGCTAATCGATACAGTCAGCAATTTTTAAATGTTGTCTTAAATCCAGAAGGCTACCGGGAAAAACGAAAAGAAATGGTCGAAAAACTGGCATTAAAAATAGCTAATCAGGCGATTAAAACGAATCGATCTGTTCAACTAGAACCAATGCCTTCCCATGAAAGAAAAATGATTCACCAAGCGTTAGCTAAAAATTCTTTAGTTGAGACACAATCCGTTGGCAAAGAACCCAAAAGAAGTATTTTGGTTCAGCCAGTTGCCAAAAAGCACTAGCAAAATAAGCTAGTGCTTTTTTATGTGCTTATTTTTATCGATCCAGCGTTCAAAAAAAACAAGATGCATACGTTGTTATTCACATGTGGATAAGTTAAAATAGTACATACTGCCTGTTTTTCTTGCTGTGCATAACAGAAGAACGTTAGAGATGTTCCAAATCGGTGAATTGTGGTATTCTATTTATTTGGTTCGTACAAATCACGGGCCTTAAAATAGATGTTTTTGTTCGTAGAAAATTGTTAACGATGATAGTATATAACATCGTTTAAAATAAAAGGTTTATAAAATGAAATGAGGTGAAGTTGGTGCTAGATTTTGATACAATTGCGGCCATTTCTACACCAATGGGAGAAGGAGCTATTGCCATCGTCCGCCTGAGTGGTGAAGAAGCAATTACGATTGCAGATCGTATCTTTAAAAGCGTTTCGAATAAACGATTAACAGACGTGGCTTCTCATACTATTCACTACGGTCATATCGTAGATCCCAAGACGGAGCAAGTCGTTGAAGAAGTGATGCTTTCCATTATGAAAGGTCCTAAGACATTTACTAGAGAAGACATTATTGAAATTAACTGTCACGGAGGAATTGTATCCGTTAATCGTGTGCTGCAGTTAGTTATTGCAAATGGTGCCCGTTTAGCCGAGCCAGGTGAGTTTACAAAACGAGCATTTTTAAATGGTCGAGTAGACTTATCACAAGCAGAAGCTGTAATGGATTTAATTCGTGCCAAAACAGATAAAGCGATGAATATGGCAATTGGCCAAATGGAAGGGCGTTTGTCCAAGCTAGTACGTCATTTACGCCAGGAAATTCTCGAAACACTTGCCCATGTAGAAGTGAACATTGACTATCCAGAATATGACGATGTAGAGGAAATGACTCACCAAGTGTTGATCGAAAAAGCTTCAAATGTACGCCAAGAAATTGATAAGCTTCTTCAAACCTCTCATCAAGGGAAAATTTTAAGAGAAGGATTAGCTACGGTTATTATTGGACGTCCTAATGTAGGGAAATCTTCTCTTCTAAATAGTTTAGTGCAAGATGCAAAGGCTATTGTCACAGACATTCCTGGAACGACGCGAGATGTGATCGAAGAGTACGTTAATGTGCGAGGAGTTCCTCTACGATTAGTTGATACAGCTGGAATTCGTGAAACAGAAGATATTGTAGAACGAATTGGTGTGGAACGCTCCCGTCAGTATTTGAAAGAAGCGGATTTAATTTTGCTTGTGTTGAATTTCAATGAAGAATTAACGGACGAAGATAAAAAGCTATTTGAAGCTGTAGAAGGCATGGACGTTATTGTCATTGTGAATAAAACAGATCTTGAGCAAAAAATTAATCTAGAGGAAGTGCAGCAATTTGCTGGTGATCATCCAGTAGTGACGACTTCGCTTCTTCAAGAACAAGGAGTGGATCAGCTTGAAGAAGCAATCGCAGCTCTTTTCTTTGAAGGAACAATTGAATCTCAAGATTTAACATATTTATCTAATACGAGACATATTGCGCTTTTAACGCAAGCAAGAGGAGCTATCGATGAGGCCATCACAGGTATTGAAAGTGGTGTTCCAATCGATATTGTCCAAATTGATTTAACAAGAACGTGGGAACTATTAGGTGAAATTATTGGTGATGCTGTTCACGAAAGCTTAATTGATCAGTTGTTCTCTCAATTCTGTTTAGGAAAATAGATTATTAAAGGAGGCTACTATTATGCAATATGAAGGTGGACAATATGATGTTATTGTCATTGGAGCAGGTCATGCAGGATGTGAAGCGGCGCTTGCTTCTGCGCGTATGGGTGCTAAAACGTTAACGTTGACCATCAACTTAGACATGGTGGCGTTTATGCCCTGCAATCCTTCTGTAGGTGGTCCTGCAAAAGGTATTGTCGTACGTGAAATTGATGCTCTTGGCGGAGAAATGGGTAGAAATATCGATAAAACTCATATTCAAATGAGAATGTTAAACACAGGAAAAGGTCCGGCTGTTCGAGCACTTAGAGCTCAAGCAGATAAATTTGCTTATCAGCATGAAATGAAAAAAACGTTAGAAAATGAAGAAAACCTAACCCTTATGCAAGGCATGGTAGAACAGTTAATCGTAGAAGACGGTGTATGTACAGGTGTTGTCACTCAAACGGGAGCTGTGTATAAAGCTAAAACAGTTGTTATTACGACAGGAACATTCTTACGCGGGGAAATTATTTTAGGTGAACTAAAATACTCAAGCGGTCCTAACAATCAACAACCGGCTATCAAGCTTTCTGAACACTTAGAGGAGTTAGGACTGGACATGGTCCGTTTTAAAACAGGAACTCCACCTCGTGTTAATAGCTCAACTATCGATTACAGCAAAACGGAGATTCAGCCTGGGGATGATGTGCCTCGTGCTTTCTCATATGAAACAACACAGTACATTACAGATCAATTGCCTTGCTGGTTAACATATACAAGTGAACAAACGCATCAAATTATTGATGACAACCTCCACTTATCCCCTATGTATTCTGGGATGATCAAAGGTACTGGACCACGCTACTGTCCATCTATTGAAGATAAGGTTGTGCGCTTTAATGATAAACCGCGTCACCAAATTTTCTTAGAGCCAGAAGGACGAAATACGCAAGAAGTGTATGTTCAAGGACTATCAACAAGCCTTCCTGAGCACGTACAGCGTCAAATGCTTGCAACAATTCCTGGTCTTGAAAAAGTCCAAATGATGCGTGCGGGCTATGCTATTGAATATGATGCAATTGTTCCGACTCAGTTATGGCCAACGCTGGAAACGAAGAAAATTAAAAATCTTTATACGGCTGGACAAATTAACGGAACGTCTGGTTATGAAGAAGCTGCAGGCCAAGGTCTTCTTGCCGGAATTAACGCGGGAAGAAGAGCGCTGGAACAAGAAGAAGTCATCTTAGGACGTTCTGATGCTTACATCGGTGTATTGGTGGATGATTTAGTAACAAAAGGAACAAATGAACCGTATCGTCTGCTAACATCGCGTGCAGAATATCGTTTATTGCTTCGTCACGACAACGCTGATTTACGCCTCACTGAAATTGGTCGTGAACTAGGATTAATCAGCGATGAGCGCTATGCTAAATTTGAACAAAAGAAAGCGGAAATCGAGCAAGAGAAGAAACGTCTTTTCTCTTTTATTATTAAGCCGAATGAAGCTGTTCAACAACTGATTAAAGAAGCTGGCGGCAGCGAATTAAAAGATGGCATTCGTGCGACAGATTTACTTCGCCGCCCTGAAATGACGTATACTCATATTCATCAATTAGCACCAGCGGATGAGACGGTAGATCCTGAAGTAGCTGAACAAGTAGAAATTCAGGTGAAATACGAAGGATATATTCAGAAATCACTTCAACAAGTTGAACGCTTGAAGAAGTTAGAAAACAAAAAGATTCCTGATTATATCGATTATGATGCAATTAACGGTTTAGCTACAGAAGCCCGTCAAAAATTAAACCAAGTGCGTCCACTAACGGTAGCGCAAGCTTCACGTATTTCTGGAGTCAACCCAGCTGATATTTCAATCTTGCTTGTTTATATTGAACAAGGGCGCATCGCTAAAGTATCAAATGATTAAAACTCTTAGGCGCGAAGAAAGGGAAACTCAATGAATATTCAACAGTTTCAACAGCTATTAGAAGAAAAGGGAATTTCTCTTTCTTCTAAACAGCTGAATCAATTTGAAAAGTATTATCAAGTTTTAGTGGAATGGAACGAAAAAATGAATTTAACTGCTATCACTGATCACGGTGAAGTGTATGAAAAGCATTTTTACGATTCTATTTCAGCTGCTTTTTTTCAAGACTTTACAGAAATTGAATCCATGTGTGATGTAGGGGCAGGAGCAGGATTTCCAAGTATTCCGATCAAAATTTGTTTCCCGCATTTGCATGTAACCATTGTTGATTCGTTACAAAAGCGTATTACGTTTTTGACGCATCTTGTAAATGAGCTTGAACTAGACAATGTCACACTATGTCATGATCGAGCTGAAACATTTGGTAAAAAAGAAACGATTCGCGAGTCATTCGATCTTGTAACAGCAAGAGCCGTGGCACGTATCTCGGTTCTTAATGAATTTTGCTTACCGCTTGTTAAAGAACAAGGACGCTTTTTAGCAATGAAAGGTGCTTCTGCCCCTGAGGAATTAAAAAATGGGGAAAAATCATTTCAAGTATTAGGTGGAAAAGTGAAGTCGATTGAACATTTCCAATTGCCTTTGGAGCAAAGTGAACGTTACATTATTTTAATAGATAAAATAAAGAAAACGCCTAAAAAATATCCTAGAAAACCTGGTACCCCAGTTAAGCTTCCATTAGAGTAGGCGGTAAATAGATAGAGAAGAAAATGTTTCATATGAAACATTTTCTTCTCTATATTTTCTGTTTAGAAAGCAGGATATGATTAAAAAACATCGAATTAGTTTAAGGCGGGATTTTCCTGAAGGTGGTGTGGGACTATGAAATCTGCTTTTTCACGTTTTTTTAATTTAAAAGAAAAAGATGAGGATATTCATGTAGAGATTGAAACTGTCCAAGATGAAAATGTCGAAAAAGTTTTAAGAGATGAAGTAAAACAAATTAGGGTTTCAAGTATTATTCCGAATCGTTATCAGCCGCGTACTGTGTTTAATGAAGCAAAAATTGAAGAGCTAGCTCTTACTATTCATACACACGGTATTATTCAACCTATTGTGGTTCGACCGACTGAGGGCGAAGAATACGAATTAATTGCTGGAGAACGCCGGTGGAGAGCTGTACAAAGCTTAGGATGGGATACGGTTCCTGCAATTGTGAAACATTTTAACGATACAGAAACGGCCTCTGTGGCTTTAATAGAAAACTTACAACGTGAAGAGCTAACGGCTGTCGAAGAAGCACTAGCCTACGCAAAGTTAATTGAGTTACATAATCTTACCCAAGAGGCATTAGCTCAACGTTTAGGAAAAGGCCAATCCACAATTGCAAACAAGCTTCGTTTGTTAAAGCTTCCTGTTGAAATACAAGAAGCAATCAAACAAAAATTGATTACAGAGCGACATGCGAGAGCGCTCATTCCCCTCAAAAATCAAGAAAAACAACTTCAAGTATTAGCTGAGATTATTGAAAAACAATTAAATGTAAAACAAACGGAAGATCGAGTAGTTAAATTGTTAGAAACGCAGGTTAAAAAGCCAAAAGCAAAAAGAAAAGCGTTTAGTAAAGATACGCGTATCGCAATGAATACAATCCGTCAATCGTTGACAATGGTTAGTGACAGCGGTATTTCATTAAACACAGAAGAAGAAGAGTTTGATGAATATTTTCAGTTTACTATTAAGATTCCGAAAAAATAAAGAAATAGCCCTCATCTTTTTTTGATGAGGCTTTTTTATCAAAGTTTTTCGTCAGAAAATTCAATGAACAATAAAACTGTCTGGACAAATGGGATGGAAATGAAAGTAGGTGACAACATGGGGAAAATTGTGGCAGTTGCGAATCAAAAAGGCGGGGTTGGAAAAACAACAACCGCTGTTAATTTAGGCGCTTGTTTAGCTGAACAAGGAAAAAAGGTTCTACTTGTAGACGGAGATCCACAGGGTAACGCTACGAGTGGAGTTGGCATAGATAAAGCAGATGTAGATGAATGTATTTACAATGTAGTAGTGGAAGATATGGAAGCCAAAAACGTTGTGCGTTCAACAGCCGTCGAAAATTTATCAATCATTCCCGCGACCATTCAATTAGCTGGTGCAGAAATTGAATTAGTGTCGACTATTTCACGTGAAGTTCGACTTAAGAGAGCTTTAGAAACGGTGAAAGATCACTTTGATTATGTTATTATTGATTGTCCCCCTTCTCTTGGTTTACTGACATTAAATGCGTTAACTGCAGCTGATTCTGTTTTAATACCTGTACAGTGTGAATATTACGCGCTTGAAGGATTAAGTCAATTGCTAAATACCGTTAGATTAGTCCAAAAACATTTGAATAATCAACTGCGTATCGAAGGTGTATTGCTTACTATGCTTGACGCACGCACAAATTTGGGACTCCAGGTAACAGCAGAAGTGAAGAAGTACTTTCAGGATCGGGTTTATCAAACGATTATTCCTCGAAATGTTCGTTTGAGCGAAGCACCTAGTCATGGTGAACCAATTATCTTATATGATGCAAGATCTAGAGGGGCCGCAGTTTATACGGAACTTGCAAAGGAAGTGATTTATAATGGCGAAAGGATTAGGGAAAGGAATTAATGCCTTATTTTCAGGCTTAGATGCACAGGCTGATGATTCAATTCAGGAAGTTGCTATTCACGAACTTAGACCCAACCCCTATCAACCACGTAAAACGTTTAATAAAGAAGCAATTAATGAGTTAAAGCAATCCATTTTACATCATGGCATCTTACAGCCTATTGTAGCTCGCAAAAGCATTAAAGGCTATGAAATCTTAGCGGGTGAAAGACGATTTAGAGCTGCTAAAGAAGCTGACCTTGCTACTGTTCCTGTCATTATAAAAGACTTTTCAGAAAAGCAAATGATGGAACTAGCTTTGTTGGAGAATTTACAGCGTGAAGATTTGACGCCAATTGAAGAAGCAACCGCTTATCAATTGCTTATGGATAAGCTCGATATGACACAGGAGCAACTTGCTACACGACTAGGAAAAAGCCGACCTCATATTGCTAACTATGTTCGCCTCTTGCAACTGCCTGAGGAAATTCAAACCCTCATTTCTACTAATGAATTGTCTATGGGACACGGGCGTACGCTAGTCGGTTTAAAAAATAAAGCTCTTCTACCTAAAGTAGTTGAAAAAATACGCAAGGAACAATTAAATGTCAGACAGCTAGAGGCTTATATTGCTCACTTAAATAAAGCCGTTCCACGTGAAACATCAAAAACCAAAAAAGATAAAGATTTATTCATAAAACAAAGTGAAACACAGCTCCGTGAGCGCTTTGGTACCTCCGTTCATATTACACAAAGCAAGAAAAAAGGAAAAATTGAAATCGAATTTTTCTCTAAAGAAGATTTAAACCGTCTTCTTGAATTATTTAATGATCTTTCTCAGACCAATAAATCTTCTGTATAAAAAAGGTTGTCCTAGTTTTAGGACAACCTTTTTTATTGTTTATAGTGTCTTACAGTTTGGTAAACCGGAGAAGCATTAAACTCTTTCTCTCGTTCGTTGTGTACAGTCTCAATGCTTTTCGCAATTAAATCGGCAATGCACATAACAAGATGAAGCCTCGTATTTTGCAAGACGAAAAACTCCATAAATCCGCTCACGTTGACAACCCCTGTTATATGAATATCCCCGACTGGCGGCAATTCTTTATTAACTCCTGCTCCTGGTTTAACGGGTCCTATTCCAAGTGATGCAGAGCCTACGCTTTTCATACGACCTAAACAAGCATCAATTCCAATAATAAAAGGATTCGGGAAAAGCTTTTGAATATGTTTTAACGTTTCTTTCAAATTAACAGCATGAACAGGCTCTTCTAACGTTCCAAAAATATGAAAAGATGAAACCTTTTTTTCATTCAGTTTCGTTCCGACTAATGGACCCAATGAGTCCCCAGTTGAACGGTCCGTTCCAATACATACAAAAACAATTGGTCTGTCTTTCTGTGCTGGAAGTAAAGATAGTAACTGTGTACTCAGCTTCTTTATAGCAGATTCTTCATCATGAAATACGCGGGTTGAATGTTGTGTCTTCTCAAAGAAGGGAGATTTTAAATTCATAGGGTCCACTCCTTATACATAATAGTAACAGTATACGAAGATTTTGAAGATTCTATACATATATTTCATAGATTGGGGGAAAATCGATGTGGAGAGCAGGATGTAAATGGATATTCTTAATTATGGGAACCATGATAGGCGCTGGATATGCTTCAGGGAGAGAGCTATGGCAGTTTTTTGGCGAAGAAAGCGGACTTGCTATTTTTCTATTTTCTATTATTTTTGCGATTTCTTGCAATGTGATTATGCAAATCGGCTATCGCTATCGAACCAATCAATTTTACCCAGTACTAATTGAATTAATAGGAAAGAAATGGGCTGCAGCCTACGACGTTTTAATCGTTTTTTATTTGTTTACGACGACGGTGATTATGATCGCAGGCGGCGGGGCGACATTGGAAATGTGGCATGTTCCTTACTGGTGGGGAATTGGTGCTCTTAGTGCGTTGATTGTCTTTGTTTTTTCAAGAGGATTAAGTGGACTGCTTTCTATCAATTCTTTCGTTATGCCAATCTTAATGATTGGACTAGCTGGCGTACTTCTTACATTTGTTTTACGTCATCCTGGAGTAACTAATTGGCATCTTCAGCATAATTGGCCTGCTGCTTTTACCTTTACGGCTTTGAATATTCTTCCTCTCGTCGCGGTATTATCTACAATTGGAAAGGAAATTAAAAGCAAAAAAGAGATTTATATTGCAAGTGTTGGCAGTGGTTTTTTATTAGGAGGTCTCTCCTTTATTTATAATGAATCACTTATTCAAGTTTCAGGGCTTCTTTCCTCTTATGAAATTCCATTATTCGCTATTCTTAAAGATTTTCCTTATATGATGACGTTTTTAATGAGCATTGTTTTGCTTATCGCAATTTATACGACAGCCGTTTCGGGAATTTTAGGATTGACCGCGCGTTTTCATACTGAAAAGGTGCAATCTCTTTGGAAACTGGCAGCCTGCTGGCTACTTTTAATGATTCCCTTTGCAAAGGTAGGGTTTTCTACTTTGATTGCCGTTTTGTATCCAATGTATGGAATCGTCAATTTATTTCTAGTAACAGCCGTTCTGTTGTATCCATTTCGAAATCGCTACAAAAGTTCGTAGAAACTTGCTACAATAGGTTAAAACTTTCTCATATGCAGATTATGTTACGTTAGGAGCTACATGTAGTATGAATTCGTTGAAGTCGGTTTTTAAGAACGTGTTTGAGCCATTTTTTCAAGAAGAAACGTGGGCACATATTGGAGAGGGATTTATAAAAATTCTGTTGATTCTACTTATTTCCATGTTTTTAATTCGGATTGGAAAGAAAGCGTTAAATAAATTTGTAGAGGTTCGCACAAATAGCCCTCTGCGTATTTCTGAGCGACGAGAAGCTACGATGGTCCGTTTGCTTCAAAATATTTTTTCTTATGCCATTTATTTCGTTGCGGGAGTTATGATTTTAGAAACATTATCGGTAGATGTCCGTGGATTGCTAGCGGGGGCTGGAATCGTAGGGCTCGCAGTAGGGTTTGGTGCTCAAAACTTAGTGAAAGACATTATCACGGGATTTTTTATTATCTTTGAAGATCAGTTCTCCGTTGGGGATTATGTTCGAGTAGGAACATTCGAGGGAACTGTGGAAGAAATTGGGTTTCGCACCACGAAGATTAAGAGTTGGACAGGCGAAATTAATATTTTACCGAATGGCAGTATTGTGGAGGTCACTAATTTTTCGTTACATAACAGCGTAGCTTTCGTTGATGTAAGCATTTCTTATGAAGAAAACATACAAAAAGCAGAACAAGTGATTTTAGACCTGTTAGAAGAATTGCCAAGTCGCTATGAAGATATGGTGAAAACGCCTGAACTGCTGGGGGTTCAAAATATCCATGCAACTGAAGTTACAATGAGGATTACAAGCGAAGTAAAACCAATGAGACATTTCCATATTTCTCGTATGATTCGTAAAGAAGTGCGTACAAGGCTAAATGAACATGGAATTGAAGTTCCATTTCCACGTATGGTTATGTATAATCGTACAGAAGAAGCACAGCATTCGTCGACGTTGAAAGGGACATAAGGAGGAGAGAGCTGATGACGGAAAAAGAATTTGGTTTAAATGACGTTGTGGAAATGAAAAAACCTCATCCTTGCGGTACAAATGAATGGAAAATCATTCGAATGGGAATGGATATCCGTATTAAATGTGAAGGCTGCGGCCATAGCGTAATGATTCCAAGACGTGATTTTGCACGTAAAATGAAAAAAATTCTTGTAAAGCATGAGGAATAACCTCATGCATTTTCTATGTTTATGCCTTATACTGTAAGGTGGGACAAAATGAGGCACCTTAACCCCATGCGGTTAAAGGTTCTTTATCAAACTTGTATTTCAAAAGTTGACTCACTATAATTGTGACAGGTTAACTTGTTTCGGATATATAAAGAGGAGTGAATAAATATATGGCTTTAACAGCTGGAATTGTTGGTCTTCCTAACGTCGGAAAATCAACATTATTTAATGCAATTACACAAGCGGGCGCAGAATCTGCGAACTACCCTTTCTGTACGATTGATCCTAACGTAGGTATCGTAGAAGTACCTGATCATCGTCTTCAAAAACTTACAGAGCTTGTAAAACCTAAAAAAACAATCCCAACAGCATTTGAATTCACAGATATCGCTGGAATCGTAAAAGGTGCTAGTAAAGGTGAAGGATTGGGAAATAAATTCTTATCTCATATTCGAGAAGTAGATGCGATTTGTCACGTTGTGCGTTGTTTTGAAGATGAAAACATCACGCACGTTTCAGGAAAAGTAGATCCTATCTCAGATATTGAAACAATTAATTTAGAGTTGATTTTAGCAGATTTAGAAACGGTAGAGAAACGTATTGGCCGTGTTCAAAAAATGGCTAAACAAAAAGACAAAGAAGCAATGTATGAATACGAAATTCTAGAGAAACTAAAGAATGCATTTGAAAGTGATCAGCCAGCTCGTGCTGTATCATTTACAGAAGAACAAATGAAATTAGTAAAACAATTTCACTTGCTAACGATTAAGCCTATTCTTTATGTAGCAAACGTTGCTGAAGATGAAGTAGCCGATGCATCTGCTAACGAATATGTAGCAAAAGTGCGTGAGTATGCGGCAAGCGAAGGTGCAGAAGTAATTGTTGTTTGCGCACGCATTGAATCTGAAATTGCTGAACTTGAAGGAGAAGAAAAAGCAATGTTCCTTGAAGAACTAGGCATTGAACAGTCAGGTCTAGATCAGCTTGTACGTGCAGCGTACGATTTACTTGGATTAGCTACGTACTTTACAGCTGGTGAGCAAGAAGTACGCGCGTGGACGTTTACACAAGGTATGAAAGCTCCTGAGTGTGCAGGTATTATTCATACAGATTTTGAACGTGGATTTATTCGTGCAGAAACGGTGTCATACGAGGATTTATTAGCTGCTAAAACAATGGGAGCAGCTCGTGAAGCTGGAAAAGTACGTTTAGAAGGAAAAGAATACATCGTAAAAGACGGAGACGTTATGCATTTCCGCTTTAACGTATAAAATTAAAAGCCGAAAGGAGATATCTTCTTTCGGCTTTTATCGTTGGCGAAAATATTAGCGTATATTTACGAAACAGCCCGCAATGCATATTGCTTTGCCTAGGGTAGTGTGCTATAATTTTAATTCGTGAGTAATATTTTATTGCTCCTTGCCCGTTTCGGGCCGTTAGACCAAAAGGAGGTGACAGTGATGAGAAAGTATGAAGTAATGTACATCATCCGTCCAAGCATTGATGACGAAGCAAAGAAAGCATTAGTTGAGCGCTTCAACGGCGTATTAACTGATAATGGTGCTGAAATCGCAAATGTTAAAGAATGGGGTAAACGTCGTTTAGCATACGAAATCAATGATTTCCGTGACGGTTACTACATGATTCTTGACGTGGCGGCTACTTCAGAAGCAGTTTCTGAATTTGATCGTCTTGCGAAAATCAACGAAGACATTATCCGTCATATCGTTGTTAAACAAGAAGCATAATTAAACGTTTAAATAAATGGGTTTTATTTCCTTAAGGAGTGGTTCTGATGATGAATCGCGTAATTCTCGTAGGACGCTTAACCAAAGATCCTGAATTACGTTATACCCCGAGTGGAGCAGCGGTTGCAACATTCACTTTAGCGGTAAACCGCACATTTACAAATCAGCAAGGTGAACGTGAAGCTGACTTCATCAACTGTGTTGTATGGCGTCGTCAGGCTGAAAATGCAGCCAATTTCCTTAAAAAAGGAAGTTTAGCTGGTGTTGATGGTCGACTACAATCTCGCAGTTACGAAGGACAAGACGGTCGTCGTGTATACGTAACGGAAGTTGTAGCGGAAAGTGTGCAATTTTTAGAGCCGAAAAGTGGCGGTGGGGATACGCAACGCAGTAACTTTGCTAACACTGGAGGATCTGGACAAGGCTCTCCATTTGGAGATAATCAGAACCGTAACTCAGGTAATCAAGGTTATACTCGCGTTGATGATGATCCATTTGCAAATAATGGCGAGACAATTGACATTTCTGATGACGATTTACCGTTTTAATTCGCAGTAGATTATCCGGAGTATAAAATTTTATAGAAACTTTTAAGCGGAAGGAGGCGTATCAAAATGGCAGGTGGACGTAAAGGTGGACGCAACAGACGTCGTAAAGTTTGTTTCTTCACAGCAAACGGCATCACTCACATCGATTACAAAGATGTAGATATGCTTAAAAAATTCGTTTCAGAGCGTGGTAAAATTTTACCTCGTCGTGTAACTGGAACAAGCGCTAAATACCAACGTAAATTAACGATCGCTATCAAACGCGCTCGTCAAATGGCATTATTACCATATGTTTCTGGTGAATAATGAACGGTATAAAAAGAGGCAGTAAGGATTCCCTTACTGCCTCTTTTTACATTACATTAGGTGCTCTTTTGTCAAATAGTTGCTTCTTATGAACTGAATCGATAAAATAAATAATAGTCTATATCAACGAGGTGAAGTTGTGAAAGGAATTCGATATATTACAGAAGGAGCAGCTCTTTTAGCGCTGTTTGTAGCGCTGTTGCTTTTTTCACTATACATACCTGTTGTGGGAACCATTTTTCAACTAGCGCTAGCTGTTCCATTTATTGTGTATACCGTTCGTCATGGGTGGAAAAAGGCAATATTATTTTTAGTAGTAGGGTTGTTATTGACTTTGTTATTTGGAAATGTATTGACTCTTCCTTTTACACTTGTATTTGGTATTGGTGGATTAGCAATAGGAATGCTTTACCGACAAAAACAAAAAAGGTATACCATTTTACTAGGCGGCACGGTTGCATTTAGTTTAGGTTTACTTTTATTGTTCGTAGGAGCAAATGTCATTTTTAATGTTAATTTAATGGAGCAAATAAATAATGCTTTAGATCAATCGATTAATCAAAGTATTGAAATGATGAAAAGTTTAGGACAAGACGTTAAGGAATCTCAAATTGACCAAATGAGAGATGCATTTGATATGTTTAAAAATCTGCTGCCTCTATTAATTGTTATGGGTGGAGTTATTCTAGCCTTTTTCTCTCAGCTTATTGCTACGCCTATTCTTAAAAGAACAGGTTATGAGGTGCAAGCATTCCCGCCTTTTCGTGAATTTAAACTTCCTAAAAGTATTCTATGGTATTATTTGATTGCATTAATCTTATCTTTCCCATCTTTTAATATTGAACAAGGTACATTTATGTACGTAGCTATTATCAACATCGTGATGGGACTGCAAATGCTAGTCGTGTTACAAGGGATCTCTTTTATTTTCTATTTCTCACATCAAAAAGGGTATGCCAAAGCAATTCCAATTGTTGTAACAATTTTAGCATTAATTATTCCAATTATCCTTCAAATTGTGCGCATCTTAGGTATAATTGATTTAGGATTTAATTTAAGAAAACAATTAGACACAAAAAAGTAGATATTGTGGAACTTAAAAAAGTAGGAGCTGAAATGGATGCCTGTCTTTACAAAAAAGAACGTCATTCGCTATCCATTTTACTCATTGTATAGTATAGCCCTGATTTTAGTAGGTATCGTGACCTATCATAATTGGATCATAGGAATGATAGGCTTTATATTACTATTAGCCTGTCTTTTTCTATACATGAGAATGGAGCGAATGCTGTCCGATGAGTTTGAAACCTATATTTCAATGCTGTCTCATCGGTTGAAAAAAGTAGGCGAAGAGGCATTAATGGAAATGCCGATTGGGATTATGCTATTTAATGATGAATATCAAATTGAATGGACCAATCCTTTTCTAGCATCTTGTCTGGGTGAAGACACACTAGTGGGAAGATCATTATACGATGTGGCAGAGAGTATTATTCCACTGATCAAACAAGAAGTGGAAACAGAAGTTGTCACGTTGCATGATCGGAAATTCAAAGTGGTGATTAAACGAGACGAGCGCTTACTGTACTTCTTTGATATTACAGAGCAAATAGAAATCGAAAAATTGTATGAGGAAGAACGAACAAGTTTAGGCATTATCTTTTTAGATAATTATGATGAACTAACGCAAGGAATGGATGATCAAGTTAAAAGTAACTTGAATAGCCAAGTAACTTCTATGTTAAATAGTTGGGCTCAAGAATACGGTATTTTTATTAAACGTACGTCTTCTGAGAAATTTATTGCGATTATGAATGAACAAATCTTAATTCATTTAGAGCGAAGCAAATTTTCTATCTTAGACCAAGTTCGAGAAGAGACGTCTAAACAAAATATACCGCTTACATTGAGCATTGGTATCGGAGCTGGTGCTGCTGATTTACCTGAGCTGGGTGCTTTAGCTCAATCTAGCTTGGATTTGGCCTTAGGCCGAGGTGGAGATCAAGTAGCGATTAAACAGCCGAATGGAAAAGTGAAATTCTTTGGCGGCAAGACTAATCCAATGGAAAAACGGACGCGCGTGCGTGCCAGAGTTATTTCTCACGCGTTAAAAGAGCTCATTACAGAGAGTGGAAAAGTGATTATCATGGGTCATAAGTATCCGGATATGGATGCTGTAGGAGCTGCTATTGGGATATTAAAAGTAGCGCAAGTAAATCAGAAAGACGGTTTTATCGTATTAGATCCTGATCATATTGATACAGGTGTTCAGCGAATGCTAGAAGAGATTAAAAAGAAAGAAGGCCTGTGGGAACGATTTATTACGCCTGAAGAAGCCTTAAATCTTGTGAGTGATGATACTCTTTTAGTAGTAGTAGATACGCATAAGCCGTCGCTCGTTATTGAAGAAAGGTTATTAAATCGTATTGAAAATGTCGTGGTCATTGATCATCATAGACGAGGAGAAGACTTTATCGAAGACCCTCTTCTTGTCTATATGGAGCCATATGCTTCCTCGACAGCAGAACTCGTTACTGAGCTTCTTGAATACCAGCCAAAACGATTTAAAATTGATATGCTAGAAGCAACAGCACTTTTAGCCGGTATTATTGTCGATACAAAAAGCTTTACATTACGCACGGGATCTCGTACGTTTGATGCAGCGTCCTTTTTACGTTCTCAAGGCGCAGATACGGTTCTTGTTCAAAAGTTTTTAAAAGAAGATATTACGCAATATGTACAGCGAGCACGCTTCATTGAACATGCAGAGATTTATACAGCGGGTATTGCCATTTCACGCGCTGAACCGAACAAAATGTATGATCAAGTGTTAATCGCGCAAGCTGCAGATACGCTGCTTTCAATCAGCGGAGTGGTTGCTTCGTTTGTTATTTCTAAGCGACGGGATAATCTAATTGGCATTAGTGCTAGATCGCTTGGAGATATCAATGTACAAGTTATTATGGAAAGTCTCCAAGGCGGAGGCCACTTAACGAATGCTGCTACTCAGCTTCAAGACATTAGTTTGGATGAAGCTGAAGAAAGGCTTAAACAAGCAATTGATGAGTACTTAGATGGAGGTAAAAAATCATGAAAGTAATTTTCTTAAAAGATGTAAAAGGAAAAGGCAAAAAAGGTGAAGTGAAAAATGTTTCAGATGGTTATGCACATAACTTCTTATTAAAAAATGGTTATGCTGTTGAAGCTACAGGCGGTAATGTGAAAGTATTAGAAGCACAAAAAAATAGAGAGCAAAAAGATGCAGCTGCAGAACTTCAAGCAAACAAAGAGTTAAAAGCAACTCTTGAAGAACTGACAGTTGAATTAACAGCAAAATCTGGTGAAGGTGGCCGTTTATTCGGTTCTATCACAAGCAAACAAATTGCTGAAGAATTAAAGAAAAAACACAAAATTAAAGTAGATAAGCGTAAAATTGAATTAAATGATGCCATTCGCGCATTAGGCTACACAAATGTACCGGTTAAATTACATCCGGAAGTAACGGCTACTGTAAAGGTACACGTGACTGAACAAAAATAAACGTACGATTGAGAAATAAGTAAATAATATAAAGGGTTGGCGCGGACTTGTATTTGTTCGCGCCAACATTTATGATGAAAGAAAATACTGAAAGAATATAAGAGGGGCATAGAAATATGAGTGATCTTTTTGCTGATCGTCTTCCGCCTCAGAATATTGAAGCAGAGCAAGCGCTATTAGGGGCCATTTTCTTAGAGCCTTCTTCTTTAACCTTAGCATCTGAACTGCTGATACCTGAAGATTTTTATCGGGCATCGCACCAGAAAATCTTTACATGTATGCTGAAACTTTCTGACCAAGGTGAACCGGTTGATTTGGTAACGGTAACGTCTGAATTAGCTGACCAAAAAATCCTAGAAGAAGTTGGCGGCGTATCGTATTTAAGTGATTTAGCTAACTCTGTTCCAACGGCTGCAAACGTAGAATATTACGGTAAAATTGTAGAAGAGAAGTCGATTTTACGCCGTCTAATTCGTACTGCAACGCATATTGCTTCAGAAGGATATGCAAGGGAAGACGAAGTGGAAGTTTTATTAAATGAAGCGGAAAAAAACATTTTAGAAGTAGCACAGCGTAAAAACAGCGGTGTGTTTCAAAATATCAAAGATGTACTTGTACAAACGTACGATGATATCGAAGTTCTTCACAATCGAAAAGGTGACATTACAGGTATCCCAACTGGGTTTAGTGATTTAGATAGAATGACAGCAGGGTTCCAGCGAAATGATTTAATCATTGTAGCGGCGCGTCCATCGGTAGGTAAAACGGCTTTTGCCTTAAATATTGCGCAAAACGTTGCAACGAAAACGGATGAGAACGTAGCAATCTTCAGTTTAGAGATGGGTGCTCAGCAGCTTGTTATGAGGATGCTGTGTGCCGAAGGAAATATTGATGCACAAAGGCTGCGTACAGGCTCGCTTACAGCCGATGACTGGGGAAAGCTCACGATGGCAATGGGATCTTTGTCCAATGCAGGGATTTATATTGATGATACACCGGGTATTCGAGTAGGTGAAATTCGTTCTAAGTGTCGTCGCTTGAAACAAGAAGGCGGACTTGGGATGATTTTAATTGACTACTTACAGCTTATTCAAGGTAATGGACGAAGCGGAGAAAACCGACAGCAGGAAGTATCTGAAATTTCGCGTGCGTTAAAAGCTTTAGCCCGTGAATTAGAAGTTCCTGTTATCGCCTTATCACAGCTTTCCCGTGGCGTAGAGCAGAGACAAGATAAGCGACCGATGATGTCTGATATCCGTGAATCCGGAAGTATTGAGCAGGATGCCGATATCGTAGCTTTCTTATATCGTGAAGACTATTATGAAAAAGACACAGAAAATCAAAATATTATCGAGATTATTATAGCCAAGCAGCGTAACGGTCCAGTTGGAACCGTACAGCTTGCCTTTGTAAAAGAATACAATAAATTCGTTAATCTCGAGCGGCGCTTTGATGACGCAGGAGTGCCGCCTGGTGCATAAAACCTCTCAATATGAGAGGTTTTATTTTATTGTTATCGCATTCGTTCCGCAAAATACGATATATTTGTAATAACTTTTGTTAAATCGTTCGGATTTAATTGACTTTAGTGTGATAAATTGATACACTTATCCATGGTTAAATTATGTCGTAGTGAGCTGTTGCTTACTAAGCGGAGGTGCTTAAGATATGTCTTCAGTCGTTGTAGTAGGAACACAATGGGGAGATGAAGGAAAAGGGAAGATTACAGACTTCCTATCAGAAAATGCAGAAGTGATTGCACGTTACCAAGGTGGGAACAATGCAGGTCACACAATTAAGTTTAATGGTGAAACTTATAAGTTACATTTAATTCCTTCAGGTATTTTTTATAATGACAAAACGTGTGTAATTGGAAACGGTATGGTTGTTGATCCAAAAGCACTTGTTCAAGAATTAAAATACTTACATGATCGCGGTGTAACAACAGAAAACTTACGTATTAGTAACCGAGCTCATGTGATTCTTCCATATCATTTAAAATTAGATGAAGTTGAAGAAGAACGTAAAGGTGAAAATAAGATTGGTACAACGAAAAAAGGTATTGGACCAGCTTATATGGATAAAGCAGCACGTGTTGGTATTCGAATTGCCGATTTACTAGACCGTGAAGTATTTGAAGCAAAATTAACACAAAACTTAGCTGAAAAGAATCGCCTTCTTGAAAAAATGTATGAAGTAGAAGGCTTTACATTAGAAGAAATTTTAGATGAGTACTATGAGTATGGTCAACAAGTTGCAAAATATGTTGTTGATACATCAGTAGTATTAAATGATGCGTTAGACGAAGGACGTCGTGTACTATTTGAAGGCGCACAAGGTGTTATGTTAGATATCGACCAAGGAACATATCCATTTGTTACATCTTCAAACCCAGTAGCGGGTGGAGTAACAATTGGTTCTGGTGTAGGTCCATCTAAAATCAAACACGTTGTAGGTGTATCAAAAGCGTATACAACTCGTGTTGGTGACGGTCCTTTCCCAACTGAATTAACAAACGAAATCGGTGATCAAATCCGTGAAGTAGGACGTGAATATGGTACAACAACTGGTCGTCCTCGCCGTGTAGGTTGGTTTGACAGTGTAGTTGTACGTCATGCTCGCCGCGTTAGCGGAATCACAGACTTATCTTTAAACTCAATTGATGTATTAACGGGAATTGAGACATTAAAGATTTGTGTAGCTTACCGTTATAAAGGGGAAGTTATGGAAGAATTCCCTGCTAGCTTAAAAACACTTGCAGAATGCGAACCTGTATATGAAGAGCTTCCAGGTTGGACAGAAGATATTACGGGTGTGAAAACATTAGATGAGTTACCTGATAACGCTCGCCACTACTTAGAGCGCGTGTCTCAATTAACAGGTATTCCTTTATCTATTTTCTCTGTAGGTCCAGATCGTACACAAACAAATGTATTACGTGGTGTATATAGCTAAATAAAAAGAGTTAGCTCTTCGTGAGCTAACCTTTTTTATTTATAATTGGTGCTTTTTTAACAAGATTTTTAAAAAAGCTCAATAATAAAAAGAAAGTTTTAAAAAAACTATTGCATTCATATGAAATATCATGTTATTATAATAAGCGTCGCTAAGAGATATAACATGAGCCATTAGCTCAGTTGGTAGAGCATCTGACTTTTAATCAGAGGGTCGAAGGTTCGAGTCCTTCATGGCTCACTTTTGTTACAACGTGGCCCGTTGGTCAAGCGGTTAAGACACCGCCCTTTCACGGCGGTAACACGGGTTCGAATCCCGTACGGGTCATTTTTAATATTTTTAATACATAGCATATAGACTGAGGTCCCGTGGTGTAGCGGTTAACATGCCTGCCTGTCACGCAGGAGATCGCGGGTTCGATTCCCGTCGGGACCGCCATTTTGGCTCGGTAGCTCAGTTGGTAGAGCAAAGGACTGAAAATCCTTGTGTCGGCGGTTCGATTCCGTCCCGAGCCATCAAAAAGCATGACTTTATTTAAAGTCATGCTTTTTTCTTTTATTTACATTTAAAAGAAAACGTTATTTGCTTTGCATCTCTTTTATGGTAATATATTACTTTTGTATTTAGAGATGGTTGAAAATCATATATCTTCATGTATAGTAGAGGATGAACTTGTGACGTTTCAAGGGTTATCAAGTATAATAAAACTACGGTATTCAAACAGTATGAATACTATCTTTTATATTTTGCTTCAACTAATAAAGGAGAACGATGATCATGGATAAACGTATTTTAGTCGTAGATGACGAAAAGCCGATTGCAGATATTTTAAAGTTTAATTTGCAAAAAGAAGGTTACGAAGTATTTTGTGCTTATGATGGCGTAGAAGCACTTGAAAAAGTGGAAGAAGTACAGCCTGAAATGATTTTATTAGATATTATGCTTCCTCAGAAAGATGGAATGGAAGTTTGCCGAGAAGTGCGCAAAAAATATGATATGCCCATTATCATGTTAACAGCAAAAGACTCTGAAATTGACAAGGTTTTAGGTCTAGAATTAGGTGCAGATGATTATGTAACTAAGCCGTTCAGTACGCGTGAATTATTAGCACGTGTAAAAGCTAATTTACGTAGACATCAGCAGGTAGCTGTTCCAACAGAAGAAAGTGAAACGAATGAAATTACGATTGGAGCACTTGTTATTCATCCAGATGCTTATATTGTGTCTAAGCGCGGAGAAACGATTGAACTGACTCATCGTGAATTTGAGCTGCTGCATTATTTAGCGAAGCACATTGGACAAGTCATGACGCGTGAACACTTGCTTCAAACTGTATGGGGTTATGACTATTTTGGTGATGTGCGTACGGTAGATGTAACAGTTCGAAGATTACGTGAAAAAATTGAAGATAATCCAAGCCATCCAATGTGGATTGTAACAAGACGTGGAGTAGGCTATTATTTACGCAGCCCAGAGCAGGAGTAATTTTAGATGAAGAAAGTAAGGCTCCTGCAATCTATTCATTTAAAGTTTGTATTGATTTATGTGCTGCTTATTTTAATTGCGATGCAAATTATTGGGGTCTATTTTGCTCGACAATTAGAAAAAGAATTAGTTAACAACTTTCGAACGTCTCTTCAAGAGCGGACAGACTTGCTGACGTATAACATTGGACAAGAAATGGTGAAAAATCGTGATGATGATTCACCCACTCTTGAGGAAGACTTAAAGACTATTTTACGAGATTTTGCTTCAAGACCCAATTTAGCTTCAAATGATATGAATGACATCTCTGAAGTAAGAGTCATTGACCAAAATAGAAGAATCATTGCTACATCGAACTCAAATCCTCAACAGATCATAGGTAAAAAGACTAATGATTTAGCGATTACAAATGCGTTGTTAGCAGGAACGAACTCTGATAATGTATTTGTTGATCAAAGCGGGCAACGAATCAGAGTTATGATACAGCCTATTCGTTTACAGGATAAAGTAGGTGCCAGTCAATCAAATTCAACTAATAAAAATGGAAAAGTTCAGTCTAGCGAAGAAATCTTAGGCGCTATTTACTTAACAGCTTCCATGGAGCCTGTTTACGATCAAATGAGTAATATCAATCAGATCTTTAAAGCAGGTACGGTGATCGCTCTTTTTATTACAGCTATTTTAGGCGTGTTTTTAGCTCAGACGATTACTCGTCCAATGTCTGAAATGAGAAAACAAGCACTTGAGATGGCCAAAGGGAATTTTACGAGAAAAGCTAAGGTATACGGATATGATGAAATTGGTCAGCTAGCTCTCACATTCAACAACTTAACAAGAAAGCTTCAGGAAGCACAGGCAACGACAGAAGGGGAGCGCCGTAAGCTTAGTTCGGTATTAGCTCATATGACGGACGGCGTTATTGCGACGGATCGAAAAGGAAGAGTAATTTTAATTAATGATCCAGCCGCAGCTATGCTAAATGTTTCACGTGAAACGGTTTTGTCTGACCCAGTTGTTTCCCTATTAGATCTTGAAGAAACGCATACGTTTGAAAGCTTGCTCGCTAATCAAGAGTCATTAATTTTGGACTTTAGTACAAAATCGGATCCTTTTATTTTAAGAGCTACCATTTCTGCTATTCAAAAAGAGACCGGTTTTATTAACGGGATTATCATTGTCCTGCATGATATTACAGAGCAGGAGAAAATTGATCAAGATCGCCGAGAATTTGTAGCGAATGTTTCACATGAATTGCGTACGCCGTTAACAACGATGCGCAGTTATTTAGATGCGCTTGCAGACGGTGCTTGGCAAGATAAGGACTTAGCTCCAACATTTTTAAATGTAACGCAAACGGAGACAGAGCGAATGATTCGTCTCGTTAACGACTTGCTTCAATTATCTAAGCTAGATAGTCAAGACTACCGATTTAGTCGTGACCCAATCAATTTTGTAAAGTTCTATCATTACATCATTGATCGCTTTGAAATGACGATTGAACAAGGTATTTCGTTCGTGCGCGACTTGCCAAATGAAGCAATCTATGTCGCTATCGATCAAGATAAAATTACACAAGTATTAGATAACATTATTTCCAATGCAATAAAATATTCACCTGAAGGCGGAACCATTACATTTTCAATTGCTCAGCATACGCATGAAATTGTTGTGAGCATTAAAGACCAAGGTATGGGAATTCCAAAATCAAATTTAGCTAAAATTTTCGAACGCTTCTATCGTGTAGATAAAGCACGAACGCGTAAATTAGGCGGAACAGGATTAGGGCTTGCTATTGCCAAGGAAATTATTGAAGCACATGATGGACGCATTTGGGCAGATAGTCAGGAAGGAAAAGGAACAACGATTTACTTTACTCTTCCGATTGAAAGTGAGAATGATGACGAATGGGAATGAGATATGAACATATCAAAACGGCCATCTTAGTTGTTCTCGTCGCTTCCAGTTTAATTATGACGTATCATATATGGACGTATCAGCCTTCTTATAAGGTCATTTCAAAAAATCAACATTTGCAAGAAGTTGAAGTGAGTTCAAAAAGTAAAATAGAAGATCATATTCTTCCAACAGAAGTTCTCTATCATCGAAACGATAATCACTACATGTCTCACGATGAAGATGATGTAAACAAATGGGTAAATGAAATGAAAAAGTGGAAATTTTCGAATGTGACGGACGTTTCGGATGCTATTTCTCCTGATGGATTTTTAAATTATGTCCATGGAAGTAATTCTATTGAAGTGCTGTATCCAGACGCGCTACCTTTGAAAACATTTCAACAGCTTTTTTCATTTTCTCAAACGTCTTTGCCTAATCAAACATTTGACCGTGTACTCATTAAAATTAAGCGTACACCTTCCTTTTTCGTGAGCGTGTATCTTGTGAATTATGAGCAAAAAAAGATTTATTCGGTTACAGTCAAGAATTTGGCCAAAGATGATATCAAAGAATTAGAAGATAAAATGAAGCGTACGTATGCCCCGAGCCTTGTATATAAAGAAAACAAAAATCGGTATATCTTCCTTCCGGAAAATAATATTACGATGAATAGTGAAGTCTACTATACGAGCATGAGGCATTTAGATATTGAAAAATATAAAGAAGCGCTTTTTAACAACCCAGACTATGCACGGAAAGAAACGTCTACAAACCGAGATGTCTACACTGAAGGTACAAAAGTGATCAATGTCAATACGAAGACAGATGTGATGGAATATGTGAATCTTGTAAATTCCACGACCGAGGTAATGGAAGATTATAATTTAATAAATCGCAGCTTTAGCTTCGTTAATGACCACGGCGGCTGGACAGAATCTAATTACAGGTTCAACAGCTGGAATCGCATTACAAAAGAAATTAGCTATCGTTATTATAAAGATAACTATCCAGTGTACAGCAATCAGGGAATGACTGAAATATATCAAAGATGGGGAAATGCGGAGATTTTAAATTACCGTCGTCCTCTTTATCGTTTTGTAAGAGTACAGGACTCGAGTGTAGAAAAGCTGCAGTCATCTCAAAAGGTGATTCAATTAATTGAAAAACATCAAAACTTTGACCCGAATCTGTTAAAAGATATTTCAATAGGCTATCAGCTAGAAGAAGTGTCACAGCAGCCGAAAACCGGCGAAAAGACGGTTGAGTTTAATTCTAATTCTGTCAAACTCGTTCCTTCTTGGTTCTATTATTATAATAGCAAATGGTATCGAATTGCACCGCCGACCGAAGGAGGCGATAACGATGGATTGGAATAGAACAAAAACCATCTTTATTTTCACTTTCTTGATTCTTAATATTTACTTAGGCTATCAGATTTTTAAAACTCATCAAGAAGATCAGTACTCTCTATTTGTAGAGTCGAGCGTGGAAGAACAATTGACGAGTGAAGGCATTGAATATAAACATTTACCTGTAGATGTGAAGGAAGCTTCGTCGTTAAATGCTAAAAGTAAGCTGTTTAAAGATGAAGATTTAAAAAAGCTGAAAGAGCAAAAAGCAGCGCTGCTTGAGGAAAAAACAATTCGAAGCGTACTAGACAAACCTTTTTCAGTATCTGAAAAAAGTCCCGAAGCAAAGCTAAGTCAATTTCTAAAACGGTATGTTATCTCAGGTAAGGATTATGAGCTATGGAATGTTAACAAAGAGAAAAAAACAGTTACATTCTTTCAACAATATAAGAAGCATAAAATCTTTGATAATGAAAATGGCATGATCATTGCTCATTTAAATGATAAAGGTGAAATTATTTCGTATGAACAAACAATGCTAGGTTCTGTGAAAACGTTAGATGATGAGCAGGATGTTTTAACGCCTTTAAAAGCATTAGAAAATTTGTTTTTGAAGGGTGAATTGAAAAAGAAAGATTCTGTAACAAACGTAGAGTTTGGGTACTATACGTTTGATCTGCCGCTACTAAATTCTCAAGTTTTAGCACCAACTTGGCACATTGTTGTAAATGGAGATACGAGTTATTTTGTAAATGCCTTTGAAGGGCAGATTATTAAAAAAGGAAATAAATAAGTATTTGGAGTGAGATAAATGAGCCTGCATTTCAGCGTGCTAGCGAGTGGGAGCACAGGAAATGCGATTTTAGTAAGTGATGGAGAACATTCCTTACTAGTTGATGCGGGGCTGAGCGGAAAACAAATGGAAGCTCTCTTTCAACAAGTAAATCGCAATATCCCGGATTTATCAGGAATTTTAGTGACTCACGAACATAGTGACCATATTAAAGGACTAGGTGTTCTGGCACGTAAATATAAGCTCCCTATTTTCGCAAATGAAAAAACGTGGAACGCAATGGACGGCTTGATCGGCAACATTGATACGGAACAGAAGTTTCACTTTGAAATTGGCCAAACGAAATCGTTTGGTCAATTGGAAGTGGAGTCTTTTGGCGTTTCGCATGATGCCGCAGAGCCTATGTTTTATGTCTTTCATCAAGGGTCTAAAAAATTGACCCTTATTACGGATACCGGCTATGTAAGTGACCGCATGAAAGGTACGATTAAAAATAGTGATATGTACGTATTTGAAAGCAATCATGATGTTGAAATGCTGAGAATGGGGCGCTACCCTTGGAGCATTAAAAGACGAATTTTAAGCGACGTAGGACATGTATCAAATGAAGACGCGGCGCTTGCAATGGCAGATGTAATTGGAGATCAAACCAAACGCATTTACTTGGCGCATTTGAGTCAAGACAATAACATGAAGGAAATTGCCCGCATGTCGGTTGCACAAGTGTTACAACAAAAAGACATCAATGTAGAGGACAATATTCTCCTATGTGATACTGATCCAAAAAGACCAACTGATATTGTTTATGTATAGTCTCTAGAAAGGAAGCGAAAAATAACTTCATTTAGTACGTGAATGCAGACATTCACGATGATAAATGAAGGGTTCGGTGATAGTGTGGAACATTATGATGAAGGCCAAGAGCCGAATAGTCGGCCGCCTAAACGCCGCAGAGGATATTTCGCTTCTGCTCTGATTGGAGCTATTATAGGTGCACTTATTGTACTGCTTCTTATGCCAGCCTTGGTGAGGAACGGGATTTTGCCATACGGATGGATGAATGATGAAAACGGAGATGAACAAATAGGGTCTACGATACAAAAGTCAGTATCTCTTGACGTCACTACGGCCGTCACAAAAGCTGTTTCCGAAGCCAATGCAGCAGTTGTAGGAGTTGTAAACATTCAGAACTCTGAAAGCTTTTGGAATGATGAACGAACTGATGCCGGGACAGGCTCAGGTGTTATTTACAAAAAGCAAGGCAATAAAGCTTATATTGTGACAAACTATCATGTCATTAAAGGCGCTAACGAAATTGAAGTGAGCTTCAGTAACGGTACAAGGGTATCAGCTAAAATTCTTGGCAGCGATGATTTAATGGACTTAGCAGTTCTTGAAATTGATGCAGGTCACGTGACAAAAGTGGCTACCTTCGGAAATTCTGATAAGCTTAAAGCTGGTGAACCAGTGATTGCTATCGGAAACCCGCTAGGCCTTCAATTTTCTGGATCCGTTACACAAGGAGTTGTCTCAGGAGTTAACCGTGTCATTCCTCAAGATTTGAATGGCGATGGAAATCCTGATTGGCAATCAGAAGTCATTCAAACAGATGCCGCAATTAACCCTGGCAATAGCGGGGGTGCTCTTGTTAATATTGATGGTGAATTAATAGGCATTAATTCCATGAAAATTGCCCAAGAAGCAGTTGAAGGCATTGGTCTTGCAATACCAATTAACATGGCTAGGCCCATTATTAATGACTTAGAACGATATGGTGAAGTTAGACGTCCGTATCTTGGAGTTAGTACACTATCATTAAGTGAGGTATCAGGGTATCATTTAAAAGAAACCCTTAAGTTACCGCATGATGTAGTAAACGGAGTCGCTGTTCTAAAAGTCGAGCCAGGTTCGCCAGCCGCTAAAGCTGGGTTGAAGGAATATGATGTGATTGTTGAGCTAGATCACAGCAAAGTAAGGGATATTGCGACACTTCGCAAACACCTCTACATTGAAAAAGAAATTGGCGATAAAATGAATGTAACGTTCTATCGTGATGGCAAAAAGAAATCCACAGAAGTAAAATTAACTCGTCAAATGAAGTAAAAGAAAAGTTATCCACAGGGGATAAACTCCTGTGGTTTTTTAATGAAAAGAATAGAGAAAGGAAGATAAATACATGAAGATATATTGCTGTTTAGAACACACGGAACTAGCGCTGGATGTAATGGTAGATGAGATTGAGCTAGCACCGGTTTTTGAAAAAATAGAAAATTCAACTGACAAAAAAAGCTGCGAATATTGTGACAATGAAGCTATATATGTAGTAGGGAACTAATATTCTTATACAAAATGTGGATATAGCATGTGGATATGTGGATAATATCTGTGGATAAGGGATAAAGGAGAGGAGAATAGCCTGTGAATATCTCTATTATAACCATTGGGAAGTTAAAAGAAAAATACTTAAAACAAGGCATTGAAGAATATTTAAAGCGTTTATCAAGCTATGCAAAAGTAGAAATTATTGAGCTTGCAGATGAAAAAGCGCCCGAAAACTTAAGTGAATCTGAAATGGAACAGGTGAAACAAAAAGAAGGAGAGCGCATCTTAGCGAAAATCTCAGATGATACTCACGTGATCGCATTAGCTATCAACGGAAAACAAAAATCTTCCGAGGAACTGGCAAAAGAAATCGATTCATTAGCTACTTACGGAAAAAGTAAAGTAGCGTTTGTCATTGGCGGATCGCTTGGCTTAAGCAGCGAAGTAATGAAACGTTCAAACGCAGCTCTTTCTTTTTCAAAAATGACCTTTCCTCATCAGCTTATGCGCCTAGTATTAGTAGAACAAATTTACCGAGCTTTTCGTATTATTCGAAATGAACCTTATCATAAATAGAACGTGTGGATATTTTTTCATCAAAAGCTGAGGCAGAAGGAAATGTAAAACCTTCTGCCTCAGCTTTTATCATATGTGGATAAATAGCAAACGTCTATAAAATAGAACAATTGAGTTTAAGCAAACGAGCTCTTATTTAAGAAACAGAAAAACCTTCGTCTTCTTTCACTCCAGCTCTGTCTTTAAACTCATCAAGCAATGCACGCACTTCATCAGTCGTTTCCGTGCTCATGAGCAGATTTCTTAATTCACTTGCACCGCGGAATCCGCGAACGTAAATTTTGAAAAAGCGTCGAAGCGGTTTAAAAGGGCGCGGCTCTAGCTCTTCAGAATACTTGTCATGAAGGTCTAACTGCAGGCGAAGAAGTTCTAAGAGCTCTTCGCTTGTGTGCTCTTTCTTTTCTTTTTCAAACGCAAACGGATTATGGAAAATTCCGCGTCCAATCATAATTCCATCAACGCCGTACTTCTCCGCAAGTTCAAGACCTTTCTGGCGGTCAGGAATATCACCGTTAATTGTTAGTAGCGTATGAGGCGCAATTTCGTCACGAAGCTTCTTAATCTCCGGAATTAACTCCCAGTGCGCGTCAACATCGCTCATTTCTTTTTTCGTACGAAGGTGAATAGAAAGGTTCACGATATCCTGTTCTAGAATGTGCTTCAGCCATTCGTACCACTCATCAACTTGCGTATAGCCAAGACGAGTCTTTACGCTTACTGGAAGCCCTCCAGCTTTGGCTGCCTGGATAATCTCAGCCGCAGTATCTGGACGTCGAATCAGACCAGAACCTTTTCCGTTTCCTGCAACGTTCTGCACAGGACAACCCATATTAATATCAATGCCGCGAAAGCCCATTTCGGCCATGCCGATACTCATTTGACGGAAGTATTCAGGCTTGTCTCCCCAAATGTGCGCAACGATTGGCTGTTCATCATCTGTAAACGTCAAACGTCCTTTTACGCTATCTTTTCCTTTCGGATGGCAGTAGCTTTCCGTATTCGTAAACTCTGTAAAAAATACGTCAGGTCGTGCTGCTTCAGTCACAACATGGCGAAAAACGACATCCGTCACAGCTTCCATCGGTGCCAAAATAAAAAACGGACGCGGCAACTCATGCCAAAAATTATCTTTCATCTTATATCTAAACCCTTTCTTTTAGGGAAAACATCTTCCCAAAATTAAAAAGTGTAATTTCTTTTATAAGGTTGAATGCTAGTATAAACTTCAACCAATATATACTTTAATGGTATGGAACGAAAAGTGCAAGGGAACGAGACATTTTGTTTAGCTGGAAATACTTATTGAAACGAATTCTATATCTAGCATTAGTGGGGCATAAGGGAGCCTGAAGGGATATACCGGATACTTACCAATAAATATGCTAACGCGTTTGGGGCTAGGCACTTTCTTTAAGGATATTATAAAGTATTCACCATAATTGTGGTTGCGATAAGCGGTTTTATAAATAACTTCTACTATATAAAAACCACGTCTGTCACTCACAACAGACGTGGTTTCATTACGTATTAATGCTTTTTGTAAGGAGCGCCGTCCTTAGAAGGGAGTCCAGAAATGTATCCGACACCACCTGTTTCTTGAATGCCAATGCTTTCTTTCATCGCGTTAGCTAACTCTCCTTTATCAACAGCGGTAATATTTTTGTCGCTGATGTCCTCGCCCGGGTGCTGATAGTTGCTTAGTACGTAGCGAGAGTTTTTAATGTTTTCTACTGCACGAAGTCCCGTTGCTTCTGCTCCCACTGGAACCGAAAGGATGCGTGATAGTTTTTTGGTTTTTACATTATAGGCCCATACAAAGTTGTTTGTGTGCAGTGAGCTGTCTTCTCCGATAAACAGTGTATTTAAGTCATTTGAATACGTAAGGTTATCAGGGTTGGCAATTTTATTTGGATCCGCTGTATTGCCGTATGCATCTGCTTTTTCTAGGTCTTGTCCAATCAATAGCCCTTCCATACTTGCAGGAACGTAGCGGCTGTTAATCTTGCCTTTTGCTTGGTCTTTTTGATGCGAGCCTAAGTTCAGCTGGTAGGTCACACCAGACTCTAATTTTGGAAGCTGGATATCATCTTGTACAGCACCAGGCTCTTTTAGCATGGCACTATTTTGGTAAGAAATAGCCATATACGCTTTTTTGTCTTTTTTATTAACCGTTAGTCCTTCCATCTTGTTGAATTCAGACGTGGCACCTAGAATCGCACCGTATCTGCGTGATTCTAAAAAGGCAGCTGCTTTTTCCATGCCAGGCTTTACTTTTAAATATTCAACTTTTTTACTTGCGGCGGTTTTGACTGCTTTAAATCCTTTTGTAGGCTGGTTGGCTGTTTCAAAAATATCACTGAATTTTGTGCCTTTGTCGATTATTGTTTTCACTTCATTGTCTGTTGCATGGCCAAGCTTAATCCACTGAAGGTCGCCTTTCCCTCCATTTTTTGTGCTCGTTTGTTTAAACTTTGCGGCATAAAGAGTTCCTGCTGAGAAGTCTTTTTCCTTATCTGCTACATACATAAACATCATGGTATTAGACCCATCGTCTCCAAAAAGAGCGGTTTTATTATCTGGAAGTACCTGCATCATTTCATGTGAAAAACGGCCTGTGCTGTAATGTTTTACGACAGACGCATCGCCGCTTTCATCCACTGAAATTTCTGGAATCCAGCCGTAGTAGTAAGGGTTTGCTTTTGACGTGTCACCGAAATAAAGCTTAGCGAAGTTCGTAACGTCTTTATAAGAGCTAGATGCAGGGTCTTCAAAAGCGCGTGCATCAGGCTCGTATTCTTCTGAACCGAGGTGAGTACCCCAATCCGTTGTAGAGCCATTACACGGCGTCCACAAACCATTTACATTAGAAAAATCAATTTTTTTAGCATGGTTGACGGTTAGTTTTCCTGTTTTATCATCTCGGTCAACTTGTGTAAGCGTCATGGAAGCAGGAAGACCGGAAATCTCTTTTCCAGCATTATTAACAGATTCGTATTCATAATGTGAAATAATATAAGACTTACCGTTAATGGTAATAAAGCTGTTTGAATCCGGCGCGTCTGATACATACGGTGATGGCTGATCAGGAATGCTTCGGTCAATAATTGGATCCCCGTTTGCATCGATTGGTGTACCTGCGGCGATTAATTCTCCTTTATTATCGACAATTTTATCTTTTGAAAGAAAGAGTTGGTTATAGTTAAGCGGCGTTTCTTCCACACTTCCATCTTTATACGTTACTTTTACAGAGGCCTCTGTATACGTTTTAATCATATTCTCAATCGTAGTAGGTGCTTTCATTGGCTGAAACTCGACGCTTTTGATTTGTTTTGGATGTTGAACTGGATGATGCTCTGCTGCAAAAGCAGAAGCGGCGCTAGAAGCTAAGAGAGTGAGAGATAGTCCAAGAGATACTCGTTTTTTCATGGTTGATAACCTCCAAATCGTATTCATACATTTATTAAATCATTTGATTGTTGAGGAAATATGAAGAGAAGCATTGGATTTGTTGAGCTGTTGTTAAGAACGTTGAACATTTAGATGACAAGTTTAACTAGAAGTTATTCAGCTATCTTTCAGAATTTGTTCAGATAGCATTCAGCTGGGCTTCATAGTGAATTCATGTTCCGCTCTTAAAATAAACACATAGCTAAAGAGGACAAGAAGCGCTTTGGCTCGTACAGCAAAAGTGAAAGGTATTTTAGCAGAAAAAAACGTTACTCCAATGGCGCTATTTTGATAAATGACCGCTGCTAAAACCTTTAGCTTGTGCTGTAAATACATTGGAAATTACGCGGAGGTATAATCATGATTGGAAAAGTATTAGCAGGAAAAGCAGTAGTAGCAAAAGCCGTGGGAGGTGCCACAATTGGAACAGCTATCGCTCTTGGTTCAATGACAAGTGCATTTGCTTCAGACGGCCAGCACATTACTTCAATAAAAGCGTCGGCTCATACCGAAGCGGCCACATATACACAAGCTCAAGCAAAAACAATTGCCTTAAAGAACTGCGGAGGAACGGTTCAATCGGTTTCTTTTGAAAATAACGCCTATACGTTTTTAATTCACGGAAAAGATAATCAAGACCATCATGTGAAAGTAAATGCACACAGCGGAAAAGTGGTAAAGGTTGAAAAACTATCTTTTTCTCAAAGTGAGGCACAAGCAGTAGCGGTGAAAAACTGTGGAGGAACGGTTAAGTCGGTAGGCTTCAACGATGGAGTGTATACGTTCTTAATTCATGGAAACGATAGCCGTGACCACCACGTAAGAGTCAATGCACAAAGTGGAAAAGTGATTCAAATTCAAAGCGCTGCATTTACAAAAGCACAGGTTCAATCAATTGCATTAAAAAATTGCAGTGGAACGATTCAATCGAGTTCATATGTAAATGATGTATACACATTTTTAATTCACGGAAAAGATAACAAAGATCACCATGTGAAAATAAACGCTGAAACAGGAAAAGTAATCAAAGTCGAAGCGGTAAAGTTTACGCAAGAACAAGCTAAACAAGCTGCTCTTCAACAGCACAAAGGAACGGTTCAATCTGTTTCATTCAGCGAACAAGCGTACACGTTTGTCATTAAAGGAACAGACAACGTACAACATACTGTAAAAATCAGTTCTCAAACAGGAAAAGTGTGCTGATTTGATACAAAAGACGATTGCTTCACGGCAATCGTCTTTTTTACGTCAAGGGCAATAGGATTTCAAAAGCAGTTCCTGCATTCAATTTGCTCTCTACACGTATTTTCCCCCCGTGCAGCTCTATAATAGATGCGCTAATGGCCAAGCCTAAGCCCGCTCCTCCATATGCCCGAGAGCGTGAAGCATCAGCTTTGTAAAATCGCTCAAATAAATGAGGAAGGTGTTCTTGAGGAATACCATGACCGTTATCTTGTATTATTAACGAAAGTTCTTTCTCATTTATTTTTCCTATCACTTGAATAACTCCTGTAGTTGGATTTGTATGCTGTACGGCGTTGGAAAATAAGTTTAAAACAACTTGTTTAAATTGATCTTTGTTAATGTCTGATGGTAAACGGCTTGGAAAGTCGAATAAAACCTTTCTGTTCCCCGCCAATAGTATGAGTTGAGGTTTCATATCTAAAATCAACTCATCTACAAAACAGTATTCTTTTTGAAACGGTGGAAGTTGATCAAGCTGAGCAAGAAGCAGAAGATCCTGAATAAGTTTGTGCAGTCTTTTGGACTCTCCATACATGCTTTTTAATGCGTCGTTTAATTGTTCTGGATTACTGCTAGCCCCTCTTAATAAAACTTCTAAAAAGCCGTGAATAGATGTAAGCGGCGTTCGCAGTTCATGCGAAGCATCCGCAACAAAACGCCGCATTTGTTCTTTGGCCTCTGTTTCTGCTTTAAATGCTTTTTCAAGACGTTCAAGCATTTCATTAATAGAAAGAGAAAGGCGATCCATTTCGATTTGTCCTTGATTAACAGGCAAGCGGTCATGTAAGCTTCCGGCATTAATATGCTCTACTTTTTTAGTAGTAGTAAACAAAGGGACTAACGTCTGTTTTAAAACAGAAGAAAAAACAAAAAAAGCAATGGTCATTGCGGTAAGTGAAAGCATTAAAAAGATGAGCATTTGTCTGATTAAGAGGTCTCTTAATGATTCTGTGGGAGTATTAATTTGAATAACTCCCTGTATTTCTCCATCAAAGATAATGGGTTTTAAAACAATGACTTGCTCTTGATGACCATCCATTTTTTTTATGAGGCTCGTCGTGTTGTCCGGCTGGTTGCTGTTTTTCATTACTTGTTTGTATGCAGATGCAGAAAGCTTAGGGAAGTAAGAATGATGTGGATCCTTAGCCAGCCGTAAAAAGGTGCTTTTTTGATTGATAAAGGTAATATTAACGCCCGGGAAATAAACCATTGGTCTTGATGATTGTTTTACGTTCTGGCTTGTTTCAATATCGTGCTTCCAGACATCATCGGGAATCAAGTGAATTTGGTCTTCGATGCTTCTAATTTTATTTGTATAAATAAATTGCTTCATAAATACGTATTGAAAAACGCCTATCAGCATCAGTAAACTCAAAATAACGAGTAAACTTCTAGATAAAAGCTGAAGGCGAAGAGAGTTCAAATGAAAGAAACGTTTGTGCTTCATGAAATATCAATCCGGTACCCTACACCGCGAAGCGTTCGAATAACGGTTCGGCTATGGTCCTGTAATTTTTCTCTCAGTGATCGAATGTATACTTCAACAATGTTTTCTTCTCCTCCAAAATCATATCCCCACACTCGATCTAAAATGGTGGATTTACTTAGTACGAGACCGTGATTAATAACTAAGAATTTTAAGAGTGCATATTCAGTAGGGGATAAATCAAGTATGTGATTAAGGTATTTAATTTCTTTGCGGCGGTCATCAATTTTAAATGGACCGATGGATACTTCGTCTAATAAGTTGGGAAATTGATTGCGGATTCTAGCTTGAATGCGCGCAAGAAGTTCTTCAAAACTGAAGGGTTTGACCATATAATCATCTGCTCCAATAGTCAGCCCCTTTACTCGATCGTCCACTTGATCTTTTGCTGTTAGCATGATGACAGCTATATTCCCCATTTTCTTTAACAAACGGCATACTTCAAATCCATCCATTCCCGGAAGCATAACATCTACAATAGCGATATGAGGCTTGAATTCTTTGGCTATATTAATGCCTTCCATTCCGTCTTGGGCAGCTTTGATATCAAATCCTTCATTCGTTAACCCTAAAGATAAAAACTGTAAAATAGTTGGTTCGTCATCTATAAGTAAGACTTTAATTCCTTTTAGTTGATCCATCATGGTGAAAACTCCTTTGCTCCTCTACTTTCTATTATGCTTTTTTATCTGAAACAGCCCTGAATAATAGCTGAAAGCAAGCTGAAAAATAGTAGCTATTCTTATATCTTCAGCTAACTTTAAGCTTCTATTCGTCTTATTCTCAGAAATCTTTTGCATAATGAACGGCGTACTAGATAAAACGCCATAGACGGAAAGTCTAATGGTGAAAGAGGAGGAAATGTAAAGATGATTAAATGGGTAAAAGTATTGTCTACATCTGCTTTAGGAGCTGCAGTTGCATTTAGCTCTATTACAACGAGTCACGCTGCAGAAATGCAGACAGCGAAAGCAGAGACAACTGAACATGTGAGTATCTCGCAAGCTCAGGCAAATGGTATTGCTCTGCAAGATTGTAAAGGGACGGTCACATCTACGGAATTTAAGCAGGAATCAAGTGTGTATGTGATTACAATTGTAACGAATAACCTTGAGCAAAGAATCGTAGAAGTAAGCGCAAGCACTGGAAAAGTAGTGAAGAAGCAAGAAGTGAAGTTATGGACACAAAATCAAGTGAAAGAATCCATTTCTAAGCAGTATACAGGAGCGATTCAATCTATTACATTTAACAAAGAAATGCATGAATATACGTTAACTGTAGTAGATGGCAAAGTAGAATATACGCTAACCGTGGATGGTCTAACGGGGAAAGTCATTCATGAGAATAAAAAAGAGCCGCAGCTAATATCAGAGCAAAAAATAAAAGAAACAATTGTTAAACAATATAGTGGTTACGTATATAGTCTAGAGTTTAAAGAATCCGCTAGTCAGTATGTCGCAGTGATTCTTAAAGATAGCACTCAATATACGGTAACGTTAGATGCTTTCACAGGAAAAGTAGTTAATACTTCTCAGCAAGCAGTGAAGCTATTAACGAGACAAGATGCAAAAGATCTTGCATTGGCTACATATGCAGGTAAGGTGAAAATGGTAGAATATGATCAAAACGCAGCGATTTTCACAGTAAAAATAATCAAAGATAATACGGAATACACCGTTACAATCGATGCGGTTTCGGGTGAAATCACACATGTAAAACATAATAAGCTTCAGCCGTTAACGGAGACCGCTGTAAAAGTTCTTGCTTTAAAACATCAAGAAGGAAAAGTAGAGCATATTGAGCTTATAACAGAAAACTCAATAACTGTATACGTGGTGACTTTAGTGAGCGGAAGCAAGCAGCAGACGCTTAAGTTCGATGCATATACTGGACAAGAGTGCTCATAATTTTTTATCTTAAAACATAAAACATACATTTCATTTTTCATTCATATCAAGCAGAGGGTGCTTCAAGGCATCCTCTGCTTTTCTATTTTGTAACTGGAAACATTACCGGTTATCTATGTTAAGATAAATGTAGATTATTCTCGTAAAATGGATAAAACTAGAATGAACTAAATTAAATAGATAGGGTGTACACATGAGAAAAGAAGTACAAGTTATAGCCAAAGAAGCTTTTATTAAAAAAGTGAATAAAGGTTATCCACTCATTGAAAAAGATGCGCTTGTTGATGGTCATAAACTGCAAGAAGAAGGCGTTATTATTAACTTAGTCACTCCAAAGAATCAATTCTTAGCCAAAGGCTATTATGGAAAACAAAACAAAGGCTACGGATGGATTCTGACGAAGAAGAAAAGTGAACAAATTGACGCGGCGTTTTTTGTACGAAAAATTCAGCGAGCTATTACCTCTCGTCACGATTTTTATGCGTCTGAAGATACAACTGCTTTTCGTGTATTTAATAGTGAAGGTGACGGAATTGGCGGCTTAATCATTGATTATTATGACGGATATTACGTCACGAGCTGGTATAGTGAAGGAATTTATCAATTTAAAGAATACGTTATTGAAGCTTTAAAATCTGCGCCTAACTTTAAAGGGCTGTACCAGAAAAAACGTTTCAACGTAAAAGGGCAGTATATTGAAGAAGATGATTTTGTCACAGGAAATAAAGGTGAATTCCCTTTAATTGTAAGAGAAAATGGTATTCGTTTTGCCGTTTATTTAAATGACGGAGCGATGGTTGGGGTCTTTTTAGATCAGCGAGACGTCCGTAAAACGATTCGAGATAAATATGCAAAAGGAAAGACCGTTCTAAACATGTTTTCGTATACAGGCGCATTTTCAGTGGCGGCCGCTCTTGGAGGAGCTACGAAAACAACAAGTGTCGACTTGGCCAATCGCAGCTTGGCAAAAACAATTGAGCAATTTAGTGTAAATGGAATTGATCACGAAGCACAGGACATTATTGTGGAAGATGTTTTTAAGTATTTTAAATATGCGGTTAAGAAGAATATGACGTTCGATCTTGTGGTGCTAGATCCGCCGAGCTTTGCTAAATCGAAAAAGCATACGTTCAGCGCGGCAAAAGACTACAAAGATTTATTAAAAGAAGCCATTGCTCTTACAAAGCCAAATGGTGTCATTGTAGCTTCGACGAATGCAAGTAATTTTGATATGAAAAGATTTCATTCGTTTATTGAAAAAGCTTTTAATGAAAAAGGGGAACGTTACAAAATGATGGAGCAGTTCTCTCTTCCAGCTGATTTTAAAACAATAAAAGAATTTAAGTCAGGTGATTATCTCAAAGTCGTGTTTATTCAAAAAGTAAATCGTTAAATGCAAGGCTGCATGATGAACTCATGCAGCTTATTTATTTTGATGAAATAACGCTTACAAGCTATTTTGAAGGGAATAAAATGAAGGTGAAAGATAAAAATTGTCAATATGTATGATAAAATAATAAAGGAATTATGCTCAACACTTCACAAATTTACAATATCATCCTTATGAAACGTATTTTTACAATTATTTTATTTTAAATGGGACAAGTATTGGGTACGAAGGGGAAAGAGCATACTACTATTATTATTTAAAAACATGAAAGGAGAAAGATTATGGCTGAAACAACTAAAAAGCCTGCCGGCGAAGTGAAGTTTATTCCTTTATTAATTTGTCTGGCAATCGGACTTGTTTTATGGTTTATTACACCTCCGTCCGGACTTGATGTGAAGGCTTGGCACTTATTCGCTATTTTTGTGGCTACTATCGTAGGTCTTATCATTAAACCATTGCCATTAGGCAGTGTAGCTATTTTATCTTTAACCATTATTGTATTAACTAATACATTAACACTTGAACAATCGCTCAGCGGTTTTCAAAATACGACGATTTGGTTGATCGTTATTGCATTCTTTATTTCTAGAGGTTTTATTAAGACTGGTCTAGGAACAAGGGTTGCCTATATCTTTGTTCGTTTGTTCGGTAAAAAGACGTTGGGACTATCGTATTCTCTTATCGTAAGTGATTTACTTTTATCACCTGCAATGCCGTCTAATACAGCACGAGCTGGAGGAATTATTCTTCCAATCATTCGTTCTTTATCTGAAACATACGGATCGAGAACTGGAGACGGTACGGAGCGCAGAGTCGGTGCTTTCTTAACAAAAGTATCGTTTCAAGGAGATATGATTACATCGGCTATGTTCGTAACGGCAATGGCGGCCAATCCTCTTGCTGTTAAAATGACGGAACAAATTACAGGAAAGACTATTTCATGGGTTGGATGGGCAGCGGCTGCAATCGTACCTGGAATTATTAGTTTAATTGTTATTCCGCTCGTTATTTATAAGCTGTATCCGCCAGAATTAAAAGAAACGCCGGAAGCATCTGAAATTGCAGCAAAAAAACTAAATGAAATGGGTCCGCTAAAGAAAGAAGAATGGTACATGATTGGCGTATTTTTACTTCTTCTTGTGCTGTGGATTTTTGGCGCTAATTTAAATATTAATGCAACAACAACTGCTTTTATTGGTCTATGTGCGCTGCTTTTAACGCAAGTGTTAAGCTGGTCGGACATCAAAAAAGAACAGGGAGCATGGGATACATTAGTCTGGTTTGCTGTTTTGGTTATGATGGCAACTTTCTTAAATGATCTAGGCATGATTCCTTGGTTCAGTGATCTGATGAAAGGCACTGTTAGTCATATGTCTTGGATGACGGCGTTGATTGTACTAGCTATTGCATATTTTTATTCTCACTACTTTTTTGCGAGTAACACGGCTCACGTCAGCGCTATGTACGCAGCATTTTTATCTGTCATCGTGGCCGCTGGTGCGCCTCCGTTACTGTCAGCATTAATTTTAGCGTTCTTTAGCAATTTATTTGGCTGTTTAACTCACTACGGCAGTGGACCGGCACCGGTGTTCTTCGGTAGTGGATATGTAACGCAGCAAAAATGGTGGTCGCTCGGCTTTTTAATTTCAATTATTCATATTATCATTTGGATTGGAATTGGCGGCTTGTGGTGGAAACTGCTAGGTCTATGGTAAAAAAACAGTGGCGCAGGCCACTGTTTTTTTATGCTTCAGCCCAAACGGATACAGAGCCGCCATTTACAGGGAAGTGTCCGTAGCCGTCTTCTTCGATCACAACTTGGTCTTCTCGGTTCTTTGTGAAGTCGATCCACGTTTGTCCGCTTCGGTGTTCGCCGACGAACATTCTCTTTTCGCCGTCTTCGCCGTTTGACATCACCACAGCGCATCCAGACTTCTCAAATTCCTCTACACCATGCCTTACCCATCCAATGGTATTCGGGTGATCAAAATAATCGTCTTGCTGTCCGTATGCTTTGTCATAGCGTACGTGCAAGAGAGCAGAAATATCTTTTTCTTTTCCCTCAATTGGATGCTCTCCGCCTATCCCAAAATAGTCTCCGTAAAATACACAAGGATAGCCGTCTTCACGAAGTAAAATTAGAGCGTAAGCACTTTGTTTGAACCAATCTTCTACCCAAGATTCTAAAGATTCATTTGGCTGAGAGTCATGGTTATCTACAAATGTGACAACATTCAACGGATGAGTCTTAACCAATGTATCATCAAAAATTGTGGTTAAATCAAAATCTCTTCCTTGCTGAGAGGCTTCATGCAGTTTGTAATGCAGCGATACGTCAAACAAATCAATTTGATAATCAATAACGTCTAAAAATTCCTGACAGGCTGTTAATTCTGGATTCCAAAACTCTCCTACAAAATAAAATGGCTTTTCTTGAGAAGAGGACAATTCGTGAGCAAACTCTTTAATAAAATCATGGTTAATATGTTTAATGGCGTCTAATCGGTAACCGTCGCACTGCAGGGTGTCTGCTAACCATTTTCCCCATTTGATCATTTCTTCTCGAACTTCAGGGTGATCGTAATCAATATTCGCAAACATTAAATAATCGTAGTTGCCAAACTCTTGATCAACATTTTCGTTCCAGCTTTTGTTTTCCCCGGCAATACGAAACACACCTTCTTTTCCGTTTTTATCATCGTAATCAGTGCCATTAAAATGATTAAAGTTCCATTTGAAAGAAGAATATTGATCGCCGCGCCCTTCAAATGTAAACTTTGTCCACCCTTCAATTTCAAAGGGTTCAGAAATCTCTTCTGTTCGGTTCATGGGGTCTACTTCAATGACGTGGAAGGTTTCTTTTTCATCCGCTGCAGCTTTATGATTCATCACAATATCAACATAGACATTAATTCCGTGATTATGACAGGCATCAATTGCTTCATGCAGCTCTTGCTTGGTTCCATACTTTGTACGAACGGTTCCTTTTTGATCAAACTCGCCAAGATCATATAAGTCGTAAACGCCGTAGCCATTATCCTCTGATGAAACACCTTTTGTAACCGGGGGAATCCACACGGAATCAATTCCTTGTTCTTTTAGTTGAGGAGCGAGCTCTTTGAGGCGTTTCCAATGCTCGCCATCAGCTGGCACATGCCATTCGAAAAATTGCATAATTGTATGATTCCGTTCCAAGTTAAATCATCCTCCTTTTAAATAAAAAGATATAATCGCTCACGGATAGTTCTTTAGAATCAAATGAGGAATTGATTATATTTTTTCTTTTAACGTTCCTGTTATCCCTATTCCTTAAACCTTTTTCAATATATGATGCTTAAGAAAATCTTAAGATTCCCCCTTCTTTTTTCTTAAGAAATGCAGTTTACAATAAAACCCATAGACGAAATGACCCATGATATACTTTTGAAAGGAGTGTGAGAAATCAATGAACGAATATGTGGTTTTAGTCGTAGATGATGAGCAAGAAATCCGCAATGGTATTGCTATTTATTTAAAAAATGAAGGTATTAAAGTCTTTACGGCCAAAGATGGAATCGAAGCCATAGAGATACTAAATAAAGAAAAAGTTCACTTGATTATTCTGGATATTATGATGCCAAGGCAAGACGGCATTTCAACAACGTTTAAAATTCGAGAACAAAAAAATATCCCGATTATTATGCTGAGTGCTAAAAGCGAAGATGCCGATAAAGTGCTTGGTCTGCAGGTAGGAGCAGACGATTATGTGACAAAACCTTTTAATCCATTAGAACTGATAGCAAGAGTTAAATCACAGTTAAGAAGATATGTGACATTAGGTACCTATGAAGAAACAAAGACGATTAATATCCGAGGTCTTGTACTTGATATTGAGGCTAAGTCCGTCACTCTTGATGGGGAATTCATTAAGCTCACTCCCATTGAGTATAAAATTGTAGAATTATTAATGAAAAATGCAGGAAGAGTTTTTTCCATACATGATATTTATGAGCGCGTATGGAATGAACCCGGCTACAACGCAGAAAATACGGTAGCAGTGCACATTAGAAAAATAAGAGAAAAAATTGAGATTGAACCAAAAAATCCGAGATATGTAAAGGTTGTGTGGGGACTTGGATATAAAATGGAAAAATAGCGTTATTTCAGCTATAGGTATTATCTTGTTTTTATTTGGTTTAGGAGCAACCATTTCTTCTATTGGCAGCATGCATAACCTAGTAAAAGCAAACTACTTACAAAAAAGTACCTATGTAAAATTAGAAGACTTCCAAAAAGAAATAGATCGTTTTACAAATGATCTTTACCTCTTAGAATTGACATCCAAGAATAAAAATACCGTTAACGCAAATACGATAACAGAAGAAGAAATTGAGTCGTATCGATATGCAGAAGGAAACTTAACGGAACAAATACAAAACGTACACGATAAATATGAAGAAAAAATAGAAGACGCTAAGCAAGCAAAGAGTAAAAAAGTTGAAGATGCCTATGTAAAGCAGCGGGATCTAGAAGTTAAAAACATTCAAAAAAAGTTTCAAGATGATCAATTTGTTCGAGAAAAAATAGCAAAAAATAAAGAATTCGAAATAACGAGAATTTATGATGAAGCTTTTGATCGGCAAAAACCATTATCTCAATATAAAAAAGACATCATGTATTATTTGAAAGATAGAAACACACAAAAAATATATACGAACATCCAAAATGCAAGCAAGGAAAACGTTAATCAATTAGTAAAACAAAAAAATATGTTGTATAAACATACCTATTCAGCTCAATCACCCCTCGTGTTTCAACTAGATGAATATAAAAATTCATTGTTAAGCAGTGAGACAGACTCAGAGATTCCAAATCGGTATTTAAAGCAGAAGTTTACGGGTATAATTGCTGTTCCTGAAAAAGAAGCTTTCAGTAGTTCTTTATTTGATGAGTATAACTATTTTCATCATCAAAATGTAGTATTTCTCGTGTATGTATTGTCAGGGATAATAGCTCTGTTAATAGTTTACTTCATTTATAAAAAAACAATAACCGGACATTTAAAAGAAATAACAAGACAAACTGCCGTACAGAGGATTTATAAAAAAGTACCTTTAGATATGTGTATAATTGTTTTTCTTTTGTACTCATTTTTCACATCAAGTCTAGTTCTGAACGGCTATCCAACTTCTTTATTAGAATCATATAAGCATGTTGCTACATTTTTCTTTTATATGATAGCTATATCCATAGCTATTTGCCTGTGGGTACTTCAAGTATTTTTACTGTTTCAGCGTATGCGCACACTAGATGATATAAAAGAAGAATATAACAGAACGTGTGTTTATCAAGTCATTTATTTTCTTCAATCTATTTTTATTATCAGACATATTGGCATGTATATAATGGTTGTAGTACTGCTTTTAGTTTTTGCAGTATTTGCTGTTGCAGCTTTATTGACCAGTGGATCTATGTTTGTAGAACAAGTGTCTATACTATACTTAGCTGTCGGCAGTGTTATAGGAGTGTTTACTTTGATACTGCTTATGCTACGAATTAATTATTTAAATAAAATTATTATTTCCATTAATCAAATCGCCACAGCTGAGTGGAAAGAGCCGTTACCTATCAAAGGAAAATCAGCTTTAACTCAAGCAGCGATAGATATAAATCATATTCAGCAGCAACTTCAAACATCTCAGCATGTTCAAGTTAAAAGTGAACGCTTGAAAACAGAGTTAATTACCAACGTCAGTCACGATTTAAGAACACCATTGACTTCTATTATGACATATACAGCGTTGCTAAAGTCCCAAGATCTTACTTCGGACGAACAACATGCTTACGTTGAAATTATTGACCGTAAATCAAAACGTTTACAGACACTTATTGATGATTTATTTGAAGTATCAAAAATGGCAAGTGGAAATGTAGAATTGCATAAAGACACAATTGATATTAATCAGCTTCTTCATCAGGCTTTAGCTGAATATGATGAAGCAATTAAAGATTCAACTCTGCAATTTCGTATTCAATCTATCCAAAAGCCGATATTTGCTACTGTAGATGGTCAAAAATTATGGAGAGTATTTGACAATTTGATAGAGAACATATTGAAATATTCACTTGAACAAACGCGTGTCTATATTTCTGTTCAAGAAATAAACGAACAAGTGAAACTAACGTTTAAAAATGTAAGTAAATATGAGTTAAATGAGCAGGCAGACGAGCTGTTTGAACGATTTAAAAGAGGGGACGCCTCAAGACAAACCGATGGCTCTGGACTTGGTTTAGCTATTGCTAAGTCAATTATTGATTTGCACGGAGGAGAACTGAATATTGAAATTGACGGAGATTTATTTAAAGTAACGATTACTCTTTAATGTGAGTGAATATAAACAGCATATCTAGTAAAAAAGAGAAGCAACCTCATTATGCTGGTTGCTTCTCTTTTTTTAGCGTTCGTAATTTTATTCCGCAACCGCAAAGTGTACTGTGCTTTAGTACTTTTATTTCTCTATGACACTGATTACATCTTATTTCTTGTCCAATCATTTCTTCATCCCTTCCTCTTTTTACAAGAATTTAAATAAGTATCCATAAAATATGGATACTTATTTAGTGATAAAATGTTAAACTAATTGAGAATAAACGAGAATCTAAAATGAGAAAAACATCTTTATTTTCTCATTGGGAAAGCTGATATCTTTATTTTACTTGCTGCGGAACAGACAATCCTAAACCGTCTGCAACGCGTGTTCCATACTCTGGATCCGCTTTGTAGAAGTGCTGAATTTGACGCAGTTTAATCTCTTCTTTTTCTACAGGCTTCATAGCTTCAACGATGTTTGCAACTAGTCGTGTACGCTCGTCTTCGCTTAGAAGGCGGTATAAGTCACCTGCTTGCGTGTAATGGTCGTTATGATCATATGCAACACTATCGGCAACGCCTGAAACAGGGTATGCCGCTTGTTTGTTTTCATGAGATTCTGTCGGACCGCCAAAGCTGTTTGGCTCATAGTAAACAGAACGGCCGCCGTTATCGTCAAAGCGCATTTGACCATCACGCTGATAGTTATTTACTTCATTGCGCGGACGGTTAATAGGTAGCGCTTGATGGTTAGCACCCACGCGGTAGCGATGTGCATCGCTGTATGCGAATAGTCGACCTTGCAGCATTTTATCAGGTGATACGTCAATTCCCGGTACAAGTGTTCCAGGTGAGAATGTAGCTTGCTCCACTTCGGCAAAATAATTTTCTGGGTTTCGGTCCAAGACCATGCGACCTACTTCAATTAACGGATAGTCTTTTTGTGACCAAACCTTTGTTACGTCAAACGGATCAAAGCGGTACGTATCAGCGTCTTCTAATGGCATAATTTGAACGTACAGCTTCCATGAAGGGAAATCGCCTTTTTCAATGGCATTAAATAGATCTTCAGTATGATAATCTGGATTTTCACCAGCTAGCTTTGCGGCTACGTCTGGAGACAGATTTTTCACGCCTTGCTCTGTTTTAAAGTGATATTTTACCCAAACGCCATCTCCTTCGGCATTAACCCATTTAAATGTATGGCTGCCAAATCCATGCATATGGCGTAACGTTGCCGGGATACCACGATCAGACATTAAAATAGAAACTTGATGCAAAGATTCAGGAGATAAAGACCAGAAATCCCACACGGCCGTCGGGTTTTTCAAATGCGTGCGTGGATCGCGTTTTTGTGTATGAATAAAATCGGGAAATTTAATCGCATCTCGGATGAAAAATACAGGTGTATTATTTCCGACTAAGTCGTAGTTGCCTTCTTCTGTATAAAATTTAACAGCAAATCCGCGAGGGTCGCGAACGGTATCTGCTGAGCCGTTTTCACCAGCTACTGTTGAAAAGCGAACAAATAGAGGTGTTCGTTTTCCTACTTCAGAAAGGAAAGCTGCTTTTGTATAGGCTGAAACATTGTTTGTCACTTCAAAATAACCGTGGGCACCGGCGCCTTTTGCGTGTACGACGCGTTCAGGAACACGCTCTCGGTTAAAATGGGCTAATTTCTCTAAAAGGTGAACATCTTGAATTAAAGTAGGTCCGCGTGAACCAGCGGTCATCGAATTTTGATTATCTCCAACCGGAGATCCCCAACTAGTCGTTAAGTTATTCTTGTTTGTTGTCATCTTAGAACCACCTCTTATTTGAATTTTATTATGTTAGAAATAATAATAACATTTTTAAATAAAAAATCAATACTAAATTATAATTATTATAATTTAAAGTGTTAATTTTGAGATGTAGTCAGTGGGGGTTATAAGCATGTGAAGTGTACGAACTATTTTAAAAATTTTCTGTATAGTATATTTAGTTTAATAATAAAAATGCCTGGTGTGCAATTATTTTGACCGGCTATTATCATATCAAAAACACGCTTGCTTATATAAGCAAGCGTGTTCGTTTTATATATTTTGTGATAAGTTTGCTTTCGCCGCTAGTTCAGCCTGAGGCGTGCGCCAAAGCTGCGTCCATTTTTGAATCGCGGCAATCATAATAATGAGACCGAGTATAAGCATGATGATTGAAAGAGTCGCATTTAATATGCTGTAACCTGCCGCAGCTTCATTTAAATACACATTCTTAACCATCCAATAACCCGCATAGTTAACCGTTACGTAAAGGTAGGCTAGTGGAATAAGACAAGTAAGCATATAGGAGCGCTTATCTGCAATTCTAAGAATAACGGTTGCACCAATAATTAAACCAATGGATGCCATTAACTGATTCGATACGCCGAACAGCGCCCAAACTGAGCCAATATCTCCTGAGAACAATAAGTATCCCCACATAAAACAGGCTAGGGCACTTGCAAAAATGGACCCAGGAAGCCAGTCTACTCGCTTCAATGGCTTATAAAATTCACCGAAAAAATCTTGAATTAAATAGCGGGAAACGCGTGTACCCGCGTCGATAGCAGTCAAAATAAACACTGCTTCAAACATAATAACGAATTGAAAAAAGTAAGAAGACAAGTGGCTGAACCAAGGAATTTCCGTGAAAATATACGTCATTCCTACAGCCAGTGTAACAGCGCCGCCTGTACGGCCTTCTAAGTTTAGGCCAATTTCTTGGCTAAGCTGAGGAAGAGCCGTTACGTTCATGCCAAGCGTTTTGAACACTTCAGGTGTAGAGTTGATTGCAAAATAGTCTCCAGGATGTAAAGCAGTTGCGGCAATTAATGCCATAATTCCTACTAAGCATTCGACTAACATCGCGCCGAAGCCTACAACTTTAATGTCACTCCAACGATCAAGCATCTTAGGGGTTGTTCCTGAACCAACAAATGCATGGAAGCCAGAAATAGCACCGCAGGCGATCGTAATGGAAATGAACGGCCACACAGGTCCTGCTAAAATAGGGCCGCCTCCGTGAATAAATTCAGTAACTGCAGGAAATGGAATTGCTGGATTTACGAAAAACACGCCTACAATCAGCGCGATAAAGACACCAATTTTCATAAAGCTGCTTAAGTAATCTCGAGGTGCTAAAAGCAGCCAAACGGGCAAGGCCGCTGCGAAAAATGCATAAACGGGAAGAATAATTGAAAGTGTTTTTATATCTAGCGTTAAAAAATCTCCTAAAGCTGTTCCTTGAATATAAGGACCGCTAAATACGGCAATTAAAATTAAAATGAAGCCGACGGTAGAAGCCGCTTTTAAATTACCTGTTTTTTTGTGGTAAATACCTACCCCCATTGCGATCGGAATCGTAATTCCAACAGCGAATGTACCCCAAGGATTTTTCTCAAGTGCGTGTAACACGACCATAGATAAACCGGCCATTGTGATGGTAATGATAAAAAGCATAGCTAAACCTGTACAAAAACCAGCGACGGGTCCTAGCTCTTTTTTAGCCACTTCTGAAAGCGACTGGCCTTTTTGGCGCATAGATGCAAATAACACAACTGCATCGTGAACGGCTCCTCCGATTACAGCTCCGATTAAAAGCCAGAGCAGTCCGGGCAAATAGCCAAACTGAGCCGCTAAAATAGGTCCAACAAGCGGACCCGCAGCTGCAATAGCTGCAAAGTGATGACCAAATGTTACCCATCGGTTGGTTGGCACATAATCTTTTCCATCTTCAAGCTCATGTGCCGGCGTTTTTTGCGCATCGTTTAGTTTCAAGACCTTAACAGCCATGAATGTTCCATAAAGCCGATACGCAATCATTAAAATACAGATAGATCCAATAACAATCGTAACCGCATTCATTACAAATCCCCCTATCCCTTAGTTGTCTGATGTTTGTACTACTACACAACGTTATGTAATTGTGTGTTCCCCTTACAACTTTCATTATAAAAGAAGAAAGCGCTTTTATCACCAGTTTTTCCCTTAATTATTTAAAAAATTAGAAAGTTCAAATTCCCTTTGAAAAACTATAAGACTTTTCGCATAATCTCTGCTATAATTTTTAAAAAAATTAGTACGCATTTAGGTGTTTTTAGTTAGGGAGATGAAAAGAGTGAACCATCGTCACGAGTTACAAAATAGCAAGCGTATTGTAGTCAAAGTAGGGACCTCTACGTTGACTTATGATAATGGAGATATTAACTTAGCACGCATTGAAAAACTAGCGCGTGTTTTATCTGATTTAATGAATGCAGGAAAAGAAGTTGTGCTTGTTACATCAGGTGCCGTTCAAGTGGGAGTAAAAAAACTAAAGTTAAAAGAAAAGCCAACTTCTATTCGAGAAAAACAAGCAGCAGCCTCTGTCGGGCAATGTGAGCTTATGCATATCTACAGTAAATTCTTTGGTGAGTACAGTCACATTGTTGGTCAAGTACTGTTAACAAAAGATGTAATCGAAGATGAACATGTGCGCAATAACGTTGTGAACACGTTTGAAAAATTAATTGAAGACAAAGTGATTCCTATTGTGAATGAAAACGATACAGTTGCAATCGATGAGATTGAAAACATCGTGCGTTTTGGAGATAACGATAATTTATCGGCCATTGTTTCAGTTTTGATTCACGCAGATTTACTCGTTATTTTATCTGATATTGACGGTTTCTTTGATTCAGATCCCACAAAAAACCCTAACTCTAAATTAATGAAAGTAATAGATGGCATCACGCCGGAGCTTGAGAATTTTGCTGGAGATAGTGGAACTGACGTTGGAACAGGCGGAATGGTCACAAAGCTTACCGCTGCTAAAACAGCTACAAGTGCAGGCGTGAGCTTAATCTTAGCAAATGGTAAAGAGCCAAGTATTTTGCGAGATATTATTGAAGGCCAAGAAATTGGAACGTTATTCTTAAAACAAGCTGAAGGAGTAATGAAATGAGTGAATTGCAGCTTAAAGGAAAGCAGGCAAAAGAAGCCTCTTATTTCTTAGGAAATGTAACGAGCGAACAAAAACAGCAGGCACTTTATAAAATGGCGGCTGCTCTATTGGATCAACAAGAGACGATTTTAAAAGCAAATGAATTAGACGTAGAAAAAGCCGTTCAAAAAGGCACGTCAAAAGCGATGTTGGATCGCCTATCTTTAAATGAAGGGCGGATTCATGGAATGGCAGACGGCCTGCGCCAAGTAGCTGCGCTTGCAGATCCGGTAGGAGAAGTGCTGTCTATGGCCAAACGACCAAATGGCTTACAAATTGGGCAGCAGCGTGTACCTATTGGTGTCATAGGAATTATTTATGAAGCGCGTCCAAACGTTACATGTGATGCAGCAGGCTTATGCTTAAAAGCAGGAAATGCGGTTATTTTGCGCGGAGGCAGTGAGGCATTTCATTCGAATCAAGCGATTGTTTCTATATTATCCCAAGCTGCGGCAAGTGCAGGATTTCCTGAGCATAGCGTACAGCTTATTGAAGATACGTCGAGAGAAACAGCACTGGAGTTAATGAAGCTAAATGAATATATCGATGTATTAATTCCTCGAGGCGGTGCTGGTTTAATTGAAGCGGTGGTAAAAAATGCAACGGTTCCTGTTATTGAGACAGGAACCGGGAACTGCCACATTTATGTTGATGAAGAATATGACCGTGACATGGCAGCCAGTATTGTCATTAATGCAAAAACATCTCGTCCAGCGGTGTGCAACTCAGCCGAAAAGCTGATTATTCATGAACGGGCGGCTCATGAATTTTTGCCGATTATTGTTCAAGCGCTACGAGAGAAAGATGTAGAAGTACGCGGTGATGAACGTGCGCTCACAATCGTTCCAGATCTTGTTCCAGCAGGGGATGAGGATTGGAAGAAAGAATATCTGGATTTCATCATGGCAGTTAAAATCGTAGATGATATCGATGAAGCGATTTCCCATATTAATATTCATAGTTCACATCATTCTGAAGCGATTGTAACAACAAATTATGCTCATGCTCAGCGTTTTTTACAGCGCGTTAATTCAGCTGCTGTTTATGTGAATGCTTCAACGAGATTTACGGACGGAGAAGAGTTTGGTTTCGGGGCAGAAATCGGAATTAGTACACAAAAGCTTCATGCGCGTGGACCAATGGGATTAAAGGAATTAACAACATTAAAATATATTATTTACGGAGATGGACAAATTCGATAAAAAGAAGAGGCTGGGACGAAAGTATTTTAGACAAACTAAAAACGAACCATTGATCAAAATTTTTGATTCGTGGTTCGTTTTTTTTGTTAGGGTGAACATAGTTTTCATCTGTTTAAATTCTTCTAGTAGTTGATTGGAGGGCGAGATGAAGACTCCCGCGGAAAGCGAAGTCTTGCACGGAAATCAACTACGGTGTCATAAGCCGTTTAGCTCATGTATCCCATTTGTTTTTCTTTAGATTGGATTCATTTAGTTATACCCCAACCTCTTCTCTTACTTCCATATATGTTCAATTTCTTCAAGTGACTTTCCTTTTGTTTCTGGCACCCACTTCCATATAAACAAAAATGAAGCGATACACATAATCATAAAAGATAAAAAGGTAAAAGATCCTCCAGCTTTGTTCCAAAGAATAGGAAAAAACTGAGACACAAACCAATTAGCTATCCATAAGAAAAAGGTGGAAAAAGACATTGCATAGCCTCTCGCATGATTAGGAAAAATTTCAGAAATCACAACCCATACAACAGGTCCCATAGAAATATTAAAAAGAAATAAATAAAAAACAATAAGTAAACTAGTAGTCAAGCCTTCAGTACCCGGTGAATGAAATCCAAAAGAAACGAGAAGCTGCGTAACAGCCATACCGGCTGTGCCAATAAGTAATAAAGCTTTGCGGCCAATCCGGTCTATAAGCCACATGGAACAAAGAACGCCTAAAAAGGCAGCTACACCAATCATAGACGTAACAAGGAGAGATAAATCTCCTCTAGCTCCAGCTGCTTCAAAAACTTGCGGGGCGTAATAAATAATGGCATTGATTCCGACAAGCTGTTGAAAGGCTGCAAGTAGAATACCAATAAGCAACGCTTTTCGAAGGCCTGCCTCTTTAAAAAGCGAAAGAGAATCCGGTTGATTTTCTTTTAACGATTGCTCAATATGATACAGCTCTTGGCGTGCAATGTGTGTACCATTGATTTTAATTAAAATGTCCATAGCTTCTACAGTGCGGTTTGCTTTTACCAGCCACCTCGGACTTTCAGGAACAGGAGAAAGGATAAGAAGAAATAAAAGAGCTGGAATTCCAGAAGCACCGATAATGTAGCGCCATCCTGTGGAATTCTGCCATGCGTCTTCCCCAATAGATAAAATGTAGTCATTTACAAAATAGACAAAAACAATCCCAACGGCAACAGCAAATTGATAAAGAGAGCCTAAGCGGCCGCGCATGTGCGGAGGGGCTATTTCAGAAATATAGGTAATAGAAAGAACAGAAGCCATGCCAATGCCTAGTCCTCCAATAATTCGAGAAATAATCACAAAAGAGATGGATGAAGATAGCGCTTGCATAATTGCGGATACGATAAATAAAGAAGCTGCTAAAAGCAAGATGCTTTTTCTACCGAATCGATCACTCAGTTTTCCTGAAGCAAGTACCCCAACAGCACCACCGAGCAGCAAACTAGATACAACAAAACCTACCATCGTTGGACTAAGATTAAAATGCACTTCCATCAACCCAATAGCCCCTGAAATGACGGCTGTGTCATAACCGTAAAGTAACCCTCCAAAAGCAGCTGCACATGAAATGAAAATAACAAAAAATAGATTTCCTTTTTGCTCCTTATACTCGTCAGAAGTTACTTTTACTATCCCCATATAAATTCCTCCTTTGAATCGCGTTCACTATTTTAATTTAAAAAAACGTTATACGTAAAACGTTTTCATAAAAGATGTTTTTATGTTAAACTAAAAATTATAAATAATCAAACTATTTTTTAGCTTTTATATGAATTATGTACGTTTTGTTATCAATCAATAGGGAAGAAAAAGTAAGGGGGAAGAGAAATATGGCGTTTATTCAATGTGATTTTTTTTCAGAAGTATTACAAATAAGTACTTCAATGAACGTTTTGATACCGCAGCAAACAAAATCTCAGATTGGTTTACAAACCAATACAAGAAGTGAGAAACACCCTACGCTCTATTTATTACACGGTCTTTCTGATGATCATACGATATGGATGAGAAGAACTTCGATTGAACGCTACGCATCAGAATTAGGACTTGCAGTTGTAATGCCAAATGTAGATCGTAGCTTTTATAGAGATATGGCTTATGGAAAGAAGTATTGGACGTTTGTAACAGAAGAACTTCCTCAATTGGCTAGGTCATTCTTTCCGTTATCGGAAAAAAGAGAAGATAATTTTGTGGCTGGTCTTTCTATGGGAGGGTACGGCGCTTTAAAATGGGCGTTTCGCAAACCACATCAATTTTCTGCAGCTGCCAGTTTATCAGGAGTGATGGACATTGAAGGGCTTGGAGAGCGAGGGGAAGTTCAGTTCCTAGATTATCCTTTGATTTTTGGCATGCCGCCTGTTATTAGACCTGAGGATGATCTTTTCTGGCTGCTTGAAAATCGCCGGCGCTATGGAGAAGTGACTCCGCGTATTTATCAATGCTGTGGAACGGAAGATTTTTTATATCAGGAAAATAAACGTTTTTCCGAGCGATGTAAGCAAGAGCCTATTTGTTTTACATATGAAAAAGGAAAAGGAAGTCACGACTGGGCATATTGGGATCACAAAATTCAAGATGTGTTAAAGTGGCTGTTTAGTGAAAAGTAGGGAAGGTAGTTTTGGGTGGTTCCGACTTCTAGTAGTATAATAAAGAAAAATGTTTACTTGGTCGATAGACTAAAAGGAAATAGGAGTCGGTACGAATGGGGAGAAAAAAAGTCACGATTACAGAAGTAGCAAAAGAAGCGGGTGTTTCATTAGCTACGGTATCAAGAATTTTCAATAATAAAGACGGTAAAATTAAAATCAGTGAAAAAACAAAACAAAAAGTACTAAAAGCAGCAGCTCATTTAGGGTATCAGACGAATCCATTTGCGGCAGCTCTGCGTGCCCAAAAAACAGGGATTATCGGGATATTAATTAGAGATTTAAAAGACCCGTTTTTAATTGAACTGTTAAAAAAGGTACAGCAGCAAGTCCAAAGTCGAGGGATGGACGTTCTTATTGGACATACGGATTACCAAGAAGCAACGGCTGAGCGTCAATTAAATGTGATGATGAATCATTGGTTTGATGGGGTCATTCTATTAGATTACGTAGCGGCTCATCATCCGTTTGTAGACGTATTAAAACAATATCAAACGCCTTACGTTTCTCTTACAGGAGACGGCTCTTCTGCACTTTGGCCAATTGTACATGTAGATGATGCGGTGGGAATGCAATTAGCTGTTGCTCACTTAACGGACCTTGGCCATAATAATATCGGGTTCGTTGGAAAAGCTGTAAGCGGAGTGGAGCACCGTCTGTCTCTTTTTTATCAATATGTACCGTCAGCAAACGCAAAGTTTGTGAAAGAAAATATGAATAACTCAGATGAACTATATCAGTTTATAAATGAGCTAGCTCATCATCCAGAGCCCCCAACTGCGCTTATTTGTGCTACGGATGATATTGCTCTGAAAGTGATACACTGTGCGTGGCAAAACGGGCTTCACGTTCCAGGGGATTTGTCTGTTATAGGGTTTGATGATATTACAGAAGCTAGTGAAGCGCAGCCTCCGCTAACAACTATCCGTCAACCGATGGAAAAAATGGCTGAAAAAGCAGTAAACCTCTTACTTCAGCAAATTCAGGATCAGCAAGAAATAGATCAGGTACAGTATAAAATGGCACCTGTATTAATAGAGCGTGAGACCACAAAACGTATGAATTGATAAGGAATGTATATACTATTCCTGAAAGTGTGAGACAAAAAGTCCACACTTTTTTGCATTAACCATTGCGTCCACTTCCCTCTTTCTTATACACTGTATGCTGTAGGGGAAAAAACCAAGCTTTAATATGTTTGGAGCGATTTGATGACACAGCAAAAATTAGATAAATATGAAATTATGGACGTTAGCTTACTAGCAGGTAAAATTATGTTAGAAAGCGGAGCAGAAACGTATCGAGTAGAAGACACAATGATGCGGATTGCAGCGTCTTACGGTATAAAAAAATCCCACAGCTATGTGACGCCAACAGGGATTATGTTTTCACTTGAAACGAAAGAACCGACGAAAACGAAGTTAATTCGTATTTCCGAACGAACGACCGATTTAAAAAAAGTAACTATGGTAAATAGCGTCTCAAGAACCATCAGTCAAGGAAACATCTCCTTGGAGGAAGCGTATGAAATGCTACAAGAAATTGAAGCAACGAACGTAGCTTTTCCACTATGGGTTCAACTTGCAGCTGCATCCATTTCTAGCGGATGCTTTTTAATCATGTTTCAAGGTTTATGGACGGACTTTATTCCAGCGATGTTTTCAGGAGGTCTCGGATTTTTAACCGTGGTGTATTTCCACCGTCTTATTCCGATTCGCTTTTTTGCTGAGTTTACCGCTTCGTTAGTTATTGGACTTTTATCAGCTCTTTTAGTCGCTTCAGGACTAGGAACGCAAATTGATAAAATTATTATTGGATCCGTTATGCCTCTCGTTCCTGGGTTATCGATTACCAATGCAGTGCGAGATTTAATGGCGGGACATTTACTGTCTGGATTATCAAAAGGAGCAGAAGCGTTTCTGACGGCATTTGCTATTGGTGCAGGTATTGCCATTGTATTTACGCTTCTATAGAAGGGAGGCATCATATGCATATCGTAGAGCAGATAATTACAAGTTTTATTGCTTCAGCAGCGTTTGGGATTATTTTTAATGTTCCACGTGAATCATTATTAAAAAGTGGCTTTGTCGGAATGATTGGCTGGCTCATTTACTATTTGCTAACGTTCTATGGTGTAGATGAAATTCCAAGCACTGTAGCATCGGCCTTTTTTATTGCTATTATTAGTCAAATTTACGCAAAAATTTATCGTACGCCGATCATTATTTTCACCGTAGCAGGTATTATTCCGCTCGTTCCAGGGGGAACAGCATACGATGCCATGCGTAACTTTGTAGAAAATAATTATAATGAAGCGATTAGTCTTGCAGCAAAAGCCTTTATGATTTCAGGTTCAATTGCCATTGGTATTGTATTTTCTGAAGTCATTAACCAAATCATTCGTCAATCTAAATTAAATGCGAAAGCAAAATATCGACCGTAGAGAAGCAAGCTCAAATCAGAGCGTGCTTTTTTTATGAAAAAATAAAGAGATCCTGCCCTTTTTTGTCACAAGAAAGTCACGTTTTAGTCTAAAAACGTTCAAAAAATGTACGTGCACAGCTAAAAAAATAGACTATACTATGTAAATAGAAAGAGAGACATTACATATGTTTGTGAAATGTTGAGCATATTTCTCGAATTGTTATGCTCAATGTTTCACAATATAAGTAAAAGATGCTCAGAAATGAGCAAAGTATCTATGGAAATGATGAATGTTCTTATATATGAAAGGAGAAAGAAGATGGGTACAGTCATACTATCACGTATTCAATTTGCATCAACGACGCTGTTTCATTTTATCTTTGTACCGCTGTCTATCGGCCTTGTCTTTTTAGTAGCGATCATGGAAACGATGTACGTAGTAAAAAAAGATGAACAGTATAAAAAGATGGCAAAGTTTTGGGGGCACTTATTCCTGATTAACTTTGCTGTCGGAGTCGTAACAGGTATTTTACAAGAATTTCAGTTTGGCATGAACTGGTCAGAGTACTCAAGATTTGTAGGAGATGTATTTGGTGCGCCGCTTGCTATTGAAGCACTGCTCGCGTTTTTTATGGAGTCCACGTTCCTCGGGCTGTGGATTTTCGGGTGGGATCGTTTGCCTAAATGGCTGCACTGTCTATGTATTTGGCTTGTTAGTCTAGGTACTATCTTTTCAGCGTTCTTTATTTTAACGGCTAATTCTTTTATGCAGCATCCGGTCGGAATGGAGCTAAATAATGGCCGTTTAGAAATGAATGACTTCTTTAAATTGTTAACGAACGGTCAGCTGTGGGTCGAATTCCCTCATACAATTTTAGGTTCGTTTGCAACAGGCGCCTTTTTTATCACGGGTGTCAGCGCTGTTATGCTCTTGAAGAAAAAACATGTGGCTTTTGCTAAAAAATCATTTCAAGTTGCTATCCTTGTAGGGCTAGTTTCAGGTGTAGGAATTGCACTATCTGGGCATGAACAGGCCGGATATTTAGTTAAAACACAGCCGATGAAAATGGCCGCAAGTGAAGGATTATGGGAAAACAGCGGAAGTCCAGGTGCTTGGACAGTAACAGCAAATATTCACCCTGATGAAAAGAAAAATACGAGTGAAATCAAAATACCTTACTTATTAAGCTTCTTATCATACGGTAAGTTTTCAGGCTCCGTTCCTGGAATGAATGAGCTGCAGCAGCAGTATACGGCGAAATATGGAGAAGGAAATTATATTCCACCCGTTCGAACAACGTTTTGGAGTTTCCGCATTATGGCTGGTCTAGGTGGCGTATTATGTGCATTAGGCATTTGGGGTACGTACTTGCTTTCTCGTAAAAAACTTCAAGAAAGCAAACTATTTTTACGTATTATGACGATTGCCATCGCCTTTCCGTTCCTTGGAAGCTCAGCAGGTTGGATTATGACAGAGATTGGCCGTCAGCCTTGGGTTGTATTTGGCTATATGAAAACCGAAGATGCCGTGTCTCCTGGTGTAACAGCAGGTGAATTGCTATTTTCTATTATCTCGTTTTCGTTCTTTTACTTAATTTTAGCTGTGATTATGGTGTTCTTGTTCGTTAAAGAAATTAAAAAAGGTCCAGATCACGATCACGAAGCACATACAAAAGTAACATCAACTGATCCGTTTACAAAGGAGGGATACAATGTTTTCTCTTAATGAATTCTGGTATTTGCTAGTATCCATTCTGTTTGTTGGTTTTATCTTTTTAGAAGGCTTTGATTTTGGGATTGGAATGGTGTCTCGCTTTTTAGGAAGAAACGACTTAGAGCGACGAGCTTTTATTAATACAATCGGTCCTTTTTGGGATGCAAATGAAGTTTGGTTAATTTCAGCAATCGGTGCTATGTTTGCCGCTTTTCCAAACTGGTATGCAACGCTATTAAGCGGGTCATATGTTCTTTTTGTTCTTCTGTTGCTTTCGCTTATCGGACGCGGTGTAGCATTTGAATTTCGAGGAAAAGTTGAAAAACAAGCGTGGAAAAATGCGTGGGATTGGGTTATCTTCTTTGGAAGTCTTTTTCCACCGCTCATTTTCGGCATCTTATTTTCAGCACTAATGAAAGGATTGCCTGTTGAGCGCAACATGCAAATGAATGCCGGCTTTTCGGATATTGTGAATCTATATACCATAACGGGCGGCGTGACGCTAACGATGCTTTGCTTATGGCACGGACTTATTTTTGCGACGATCCGTACGATGGATGACATTAGAGATCGTTCACGAAAAGTTGCCATGAAGCTTTTGCCTGTTAATGCCTTGCTGCTTCTTATTTTTTCAGGCATGACGTTTTTTGAAACAAATTTATTCAGCAATCATAGCCGCTTGATGCTATACACATTTTTTATCGGTATTTTCGTGTATTTACTAGCAGGATTTTTCCTTACACGGAAAAAAGACGGATGGGCCTTTGCTATGTCTGGCTTAATTTTAATTTTATCAATTTCCTCTATATTTGCAGGATTGTTTCCAACCGTTTTGGTTAGTTCAGTCAATGAAAGCTATAGTTTAACGATTCATAATGCAGCATCAGGGAATTATTCCTTGAAAATTATGTCTTACGCTGCTATTGCGTTACTGCCTTTTGTGTTAGGTTATCAAATTTGGAGCTACTACGTTTTTAGAAAACGTGTAGATCATAAGGAGCATATGGAGTACTAATGGGTAGAAATTTAATGGTTTACAACGGAATAAAAATGGTTCTTGCCGTGTTAATAGGGCTTATTACTATTCAAAGTGTAGCCATTATTTTTCAAGCTAAGTGGCTTGCCGAAGTAATTACTGCTCTTTTTCATGGTGAAAGTTTAACTTCGCAGACAAAAGCAATCGGATTGTTTTTGTCTGCCTTTATGGTTCGTCAGATCGTAAGTTTTATAGTGAAAAAAACAGCATATCAATTTGGAGTCAAAACGACTCAGGAACTTCGTTTGACGGTCATGAAAAGCATTTTTGCACTCGGACCGCGCTTTACCAAAAATGAAGGGACAGGAAACTTGGTGACGCTCATCACCACAGGCCTACAGAAGCTTCGCGCTTATCTTGAGCTGTTTTTGCCTAAACTGGCCGCCATCAGCGTTACACCTTGGCTAGTGCTCGCTTTCGTTTGGTATCAAGATCGGCTTTCAGGCATTATTTTGCTTGTAACTATGCCAATTTTAATTTTATTTATGATTTTACTTGGACTGGCTGCCCAGAAAAAAATAGATAGCCAATGGGAGACGTATCATGTGCTGTCCAATCACTTTGTAGATTCGCTTCGAGGATTAGAAACGTTAACATTTCTCGGGAAAAGTAAGGAGCATGCTGAAACGATTGGAAGAGTCAGTGACCGCTATCGAAAAGCGACAATGGGAACGCTCCGAATTGCTTTTTTATCTACGTTTGCTTTAGATTTCTTTACGATGTTATCTGTAGCCATCGTGGCTGTTATGCTCGGTTTGCGGCTAGTGAACGGTTCGATGACGTTAGAGCCTGCACTTATGATTTTATTGCTGGCGCCTGAATACTTCCTGCCGATACGGGAAGTCGGAAACGATTATCATGCAACATTAGACGGAAAAGAATCCGGAGATGCATTAATTAAGATTGTAAAGCAGGCTGAAAAACCGTCGGCTAAAGAAGAAGATGTTCCTGATTGGACGGAAAACAGTGAAATTCAATTGCGTCATATCACCGTAAAATATGACGAAGAGCAGCCGCCTTCTCTTGAAGATGTGTCACTTCATGTTAAAGGAAGTAAAAAAATTGGGATTATAGGAAAAAGCGGAGCTGGAAAATCGACGCTTATTGATATACTGAGCGGCTTTGTACAATTTACAGAAGGGTCTGCTGAAGTAAACGGCGTGCCGGTTGATTTACGCTCAGATGCTTGGCAAAAGCAGATTACGTATATCCCTCAGCACCCATTTATTTTTAATGGAACAGTGAAAGAAAATATTGAATTTTATCAGGATAGAGGCGGTTCTTATGATTATGAAGATGCTTTAACGAAAGCAGGACTTTTATCTACGATTCAACAGATGCCTAAGAAGGAAAATGAAGTGATAGGAGATGGAGGACGGCAGCTTAGCGGCGGCCAAGCTCAAAGGATTGCCCTAGCTAGGGCGTTTCTGAGCGATCGCCCTATTATTATGCTTGATGAACCAACGGCGCAAGTAGATATTGAAACGGAATATGAATTAAAGCAAGATATCTTAACGATGTTTCAAGACAAGTTATTTATTTTAGCTACGCACCGTCTGCATTGGATGAAAGATATGGACCTCATTGTTGTAATAGAGAACGGAAAGGTTGCAGAAGTCGGCAATCATCAAGAACTGATTCGAAAAAAAGGAGCTTACTATCAATTTTTACATGAAGAGGAGGAGATATGATGAAATATAAAAGTTGGATATGGCCCTACTTTAAAACGTATAAATATCGTATCTTTTCTATCTTATTACTAAGCTTGTTAACGATTGGTTCTGCTTGTGCGCTAATGTTCACATCAGGTTACTTGATTTCAGCTTCTTCCTTACGGCCAGAAACAATCTTACTGGTGTACGTTCCCATTGTGCTTGTGCGTACATTTGGTTTAAGTCGAGCAGCCTTTCGTTATGCGGAGCGTCTTGTTAGTCACGATTTTATTCTTCGCATTTTAGCTAAAATGCGTACACGTCTTTATCATTTGATTGAACCGTTAGTTGCTACATCCCGCTATCGAACGGGAGATGTTTTAGCGGTTCTCGCTGAAGATATTGAAAGTTTACAAGACTTGTTCTTGCGTACCATTCTTCCAACAATCTCAGCTGTTATTTTATACGTTATTTCGATTGTAGCTTTAGGATTCTTTAGCCTAAAGTTTGCATGTTTGATTGCCATCTATTTATTTTTGTTAGTAGTAGTGATGCCGCTTTTTTCCCTTTGGCATATGAAAGCGGCCAATCAGCGATATAAATCAAGCAAAGCACAGTTATATGCTAAGGTCACAGACGGGTTTTTAGGAGTTGCTGATTGGGTGTTAAGCGGTCAGCAGCAGTCATTTTTTCATTCGTATAACAAAACAGAAGATGAGCTAGACCGCATGGATCGTAAGCTTAAACTATGGACGTATTACCGAGAATTGATTGGCCAATTTATTGTAGCAGGTTTAATTGTCACAATGATTTGGTTTGGGGCTTCTCTTTTTGCAGACAAAGAGCTTGCAGGTGTTTTTATTGCTGCTTTTATTTTAGTAGTATTTCCTTTATCTGAAGCACTGCTGCCGGTATCTAATGCAGTAGAAAAAATTCCTCAATTTGAAGAGTCATTAAATAGAGTGCAGGAAATGGAAAATAACTGGGAATCTGTGAATGAAAAGAAAAAACATACTCTTTCCCTACCTTACAAAGGTTCATGGGACTCGGTTAGCTTAAAAGTCGAGCATGTAAGCTTTCGCTATAGCAATGAGGAAGAGTCAGTCATTCATGATCTTTCATTTCAAGTCGAGCAAGGGAAAAAAATTGCGATTCTTGGCAAGAGCGGAGCTGGAAAGTCGACTCTGTTAAAGCTGCTGCAAGGCTCCTTATTGCCTACAGAAGGTACAGTTCAACTAAACGGTCAGTCTGTTGCTGAAGTTCGTGAAGATGTACCAAAACTCATCTCTGTATTAAATCAAAATCCTTATTTATTTAATACAAGCGTAGCAAACAATTTATTACTAGCTAATGAAAAGGCTACAAAAGAAGAGGTAATTGAGGCAATGAAGCAAGTCAATATGCACTCCCTTGTGGAAGGTTTGCATCAAGGATATCAAACGTCCATGCTCGAAACAGGTCAGCGCTTTTCAGGAGGAGAACGTCAGCGGATTGCGTTAGCACGTGTTCTACTTCAGCGTACGCCAATTGTTATGCTGGATGAGCCAACTGCAGGGTTGGATACCGTGACTGAAAAGAGTTTGTTATCCACTATCTTTGAAACTCTTCACGACAAAACTTTAATTTGGGTTACACATAATTTAGTTGGGATGGAAAAGATGGATGAAATCTTATTCCTACAAGATGGAAAGATAGCCATTCGCGGAACGCATGAGGAATTACTTGCTACGAACAGTCACTATCAAAAGCTATATGAATTGGATCATCCGGTAAAAAGCCTTTAGCAGCAGCTAAAGGCTTTTTACTATTTTATACTAAAGTGAAATTCGACAAACATGAGTAAGATATGTGTCGAACGAAGGAAAATAGCTTGGATTCAAAGAGGGGAGAGGCGTTTAGCATTTTTGAAAAAGTGGTAAAACAAGGTAGTGTTTGTTTCTTCCTGTATAACATCGGTTTATTTTAGGGAAAATATATACACATTATGCGAACGAGAGAAGGAAGATACAATGGAACCTATGCTTGTACATATCACACTTGTAGTGGGACTAGGAGTTCTATCTCAGTGGCTGGCTTGGAGATTTAAGCTACCAGCAATTGTCGTGATGTCGATTATCGGACTGCTAACAGGCCCTATTTTAGGTTTAATTGATCCTAAAGCACAGTTTGCTCAGCTTTTTGATCCTTTTGTATCGATTGCTGTAGCTGTTATTTTATTTGAAGGCAGCTTGAACTTAGACATGAGAGAGGTAAGAGGAATCGAAAAGCCCGTGTTTCGCATTGTGACACTGGGAGCCATGCTAGCTTGGATGTTAGGCTCTTTAGCTGCTCATTATATAGCGGATTTATCCTGGGCGGTGGCAATTGTTATCGGAGGGCTTTTTATTGTGACGGGTCCAACCGTAATTTTACCTCTTTTACGACAAGCTAAATTAAAACCAAAACCAGCAGCGATTTTAAAATGGGAAGGTATTATTGTCGATCCATTTGGTGCACTGTTGGCCGTTTTTTCGTTTGAAATTGTTCAATTTTTAGTGCTGAGAGAAGTGAGTGGAAAAACAATTCTCTTTTTCTTCGTAGCCTCTATTATTGCCGTTTTAATAGGATGGATTCTTGGCCGCGGAATAGGATGGATGTTTCAAAAGGGGCATATTCCAGAGTATTTAAAATCTCCGGTCGTATTTATTGTCGTTATTGCCTGCTTTACAGTAGCTGATGAAATTAAGCATGAAACAGGTCTTCTAGCAGTAACAGCGATGGGGATTACCCTTGCTAATATGCATATTTCGTCTATTAGTGATATGCGACACTTTAAAGAGAATATTTCGGTTCTATTAACTTCTACTATTTTTATCATGTTAACGGCTGGACTGACGATGAAGACCATTACTGAAATTTTTCATTGGAATATTATTTTGTTTGTTTTACTTATGCTGTTTATTGTCAGACCTGTCTCCATCTTTTTATCAACGGTAGGCACAGATTTATCTATAAAAGAAAAAATACTGATTGGCTGGATTGCCCCGCGCGGAATTGTGGCGTTAACGGTCTCAAGCTACTTTGCGAAAGTACTAATTGATGAAGGATTTAAAGATGCTTCGATCTTAACAACGCTGACATTTGCTTTAGTGTTTGCTACGGTTTGTGCACACGGTTTTTCCCTTTCATGGCTAGCTAAAAAGCTGGATTTATCGATTGGCGAAGAACCTGGTATTTTGCTTGTGGGAAGCAATGATTTTACGGTTGCCTTTGCAACGAAGTTAAAACAGCTGGGCTATCCAGTATTAGTTGCTGATTCTTCGTGGGAGCGGTTAAGAGTTGCGCGCAGAGCGGAGGTAAATGTTTATCACGGAGAAGTACTAGCTGAGCAAACGGAATATCATCTAGACTTAACTCCTTATGAATATGTGATTGCTGCAACTGAGTTAGATGCATATAATGCGCTTGTTTGTACTGCTTTTCTTCAAGATATGGGGCGGAACAATGTTTTTCAATTGAGCATTCGTGACCAAGAAGATTCAAGAGAAGATGTCGATGAAATTATGCACACAGTAAGAGGACGTATGCTCTTTAAGAAAGGAATTACGTGGGAGTTTCTGCATCATAAAATGGAGCACGGCTATACGATTTACAATACAAAAATTACGGATGAATATACGTATGAAACATATCTTGAGGAGAAAAGCGATGATTCTCTTTTACTAGCAGTGAGCAAGCAAGGAAAGGCATTGAGTTTTTTTGCTCATGATCAAGAAATAAACGTTAATGCGGGTGACACGGTGTTAAGCCTTCAGCCATTAAAAAGATAAAAAAACAGGCCTTTAATGACCTGTTTTTTTTATGCTTGTCTTTGTTTAAAATGAATGACGAACAGATAAGCAGCAGCTGCTGCAAAATAGATGGTAACGGCTGGTGCTGTAAAGACATGCCCAGCTACAAAAGCAATTCCAAGAGCTAATACAATTGCTGTACTATACATCATAAAGCTTTCATCAAGAAGCTGTGATGGCTCTTTAAATAATCGAACCAATACGGTTAAACCAACTACTAGAAGTGGAAGAACCCATAGTAAAAATCCGATGATACCTAAAGAGAAAAACAAATCATAAAAATCCATTTCAATCATCTTTGGCGGAAGCTGTTTTGTATAGTCACCAGAAAAGCCCATACCTATCATTTTTCGTGCAATAGGTGCTTTTGCATACTCTTCCTTATGATGAGCTAAGAATTGCTCACGGCTGCTTAGAATCAGATTTTGAATATCTTTATCATCTAAATTTGATTCCTTTTGTTTTTTCTTTTTAGCCGGCTTTTCTTTTTCTTTCTTTTCCGGCTTTTCTTGCTTTGTTTTCTCTTTTTTAGCCTCTAACATATCGATGTGCGTATATGTGTTTTTATAAGCTGGAGAAATCGGAGTAGTTGCTCCGGTTACAATTAAAAGCAGAATTGAGATTACTAAGTTGGCTTTAATTAAGCTGCGTTTATTCGTAAATAATTTAGCAAATAAGACAACTGTTGCTACAACTAAAGAAAGAATAACGGCACCTAAGCCTACTTTCGTTCCAAGCATGATGGACGAAACGGCTAACAAGATAAAAGGAATCCAGTAATAAGCTTTTGAAAACGAACGTACTTTATCTAAAGCTAAAAGCAGTGTGAGAGGAAGCAAAATAGCAATGGTTGCGCCTAGCTCATTCGCTGCATAAAACCAGCCTTTAAACCCAATTTTATTATACTGATAACTCTCTAGTGCTGTACCCGTTAGCATTGTACCGATAAAAACAATACTGATGATGAGTGAAGCAGTTAATAAGTTTTTGCTCAGTATTCTTTTTACATCCACAGATGATCGATAATGTGAAAACATCACAATCATTCCAAGCAGCGTAACGTTCATATAAACAACTTTATTGAAAAATTTAATTTCTTGCCCAATATAATAAGGATCTTTCCATTGATGATTTAAGTAGATGTTGAGTCCAAGAAAGAGTGCAAAAACAATAAGGTAGATAATCGAATATCTAGCCCATTTTGATTGTTTGGCAAACACTAAAAGTAGGACACCTGCAAAAATCATATATAGAAAGCGAATAACAACCCCAATTGAGAGACCACTATCCATGTTCAAAACCATGTACGTCGTTAGCATATCAATAATCGGCTGAATTGAAATAAAACCAACGAACAGAAAAAATAACCAGTATGTGTTCTTCATATAGTACTCTCCTGTTTTACGTGAATTAACGTTTTCTTTTAACTAAAAGCATAACACCTTCTACTCTGCATAATAGCGTCGACATTAAGTATACTAAACCACCTGCAATACAGACAATACCAAATCGTAAGATAACATGTAATGAATTCAAAAATGCGATGTCCTTTAAGAAGAACATGACGATCGCAACAGGTACGGAAGCTAAAAGAATTTTTCCTGTTTCTTTCACTAGATATCCGTAATGGAAGTGATTGATTTGTTTTGCCAGCATAACGAATACGATAGCCGTATAGAAAAAGGCAACTACTGACATGGAAAGTGCTAATCCTTGGTATCCCATAAATTTAGTGAAAATCATGTTAAAGATGATATTTAACACAATGGATAATAAGCCTGCTCTCATAATAAGATAACCTTTTTGAAGAGAATAAAATCCTTTTGCAAGAACAGCTTGCAGGGAATAGAAAAATACCGAACCTAGGTAATAATAAGATACATCCGTTGTTTTTAGCGTTGATTGTGCGTCAAATGCACCGCGCTGATAAGCAATCATTACAATGTCTTTCATATAAAAGATCATAATAACAATCGTCGGAATCAGCAGCATCAGCATAAACGTAATCCCTTTTTCAATTCCTGATTTAAAGCGCTCTTCATCTTTTTCAGAAATGGCTCTTGCAATCAGCGGGTAAATAATGGTTGCGACCGTAACCCCGAATATTGCCTGGGGAATACTTACAAGTCTGAAAGCATAATTTAAGTATGAAATAACACCTTCACCAAAGGAGCCAGCAAAGAAGAAGTTTACAGTTAAATTAATTTGACCGACCATAATGGTCACACCAACAGGGATGAATACTTTATAAAAAGCCACCACTTCATCACGGTCAATTTTTTGCTTCCATAACAGCAGATGCTGCGGTTTAAAATAGACAACTTTAATTAAGAAAGAAGCAATCGTTCCTACAAAGTAGCCAAGAGCAATTGCATAGCCGCCCATAATTGAATGTAATAGGATTGTACTTAAAATCGTAAATAATACAACAACGGTTTGAGAAAACACGGAGAAAGAATATTGACTTCGTGCATCAAATACACCTTCGTATACGGCATTCACTCCAACTAATGAAAGAGATAAGAAGTACATAACGCCCGTATAAATGCCTAGTTCAATTGCTGCTTTGGAAAAATTAGAATACGAAGCGGGAAAGTAAAAGAAAGCGGCAATTGATCCGAGAACCGAAATAATGAAACAAATAAGAAAGGTTGATTTAACAATATTAGTTAAATGAACCTTTCCTTTATTTTCTTTTTCATAACGTAAATAACTAGGAATAAACGCATCCTTCATCCCCGTTAACATAAATAAGATAAAAGCGTTTGGAATAATCATTGCTGCGTTGTATGAATCGACGATATAACTTGTACCGAAATAATTAGCAATAACTAAATCACGAATCATACTAGAAAATTTCAAAAATAATGTTGATATGAGCAGTAAAATGCTCGCGAATTTTAAGTTTTTCATGCGAAACTCCTACCTTTTCAAGTTATCTCATCAACTATTAGCAATAAAGAAGCATCCGACAATTAGAAGAATACAGCCGATAACTTGTTTTGTTGTAACTTTTTCTTTAATTAAAAAGTAACCGAATGTTAATGTCCAAATATACGTAATAGACGTAAGCGGAAATACAATAGAATAAGGTAACAGTGTTAAAACATACACATTAAGCAGAGCTGCCGCCCCGTAAAAAAGGCCGCCACCTACAAAGCAAATAAGCGCTAGTTTTATCTTTTTTTCGTTTAAATACGTAGAAATATACTTGAAAAAGACAGCTCCAACTGAACCTAAAAGGGTCATAATAATTAAAAGTGGGATACTATTCATCTTGGCCACCTACTAAAATTACACCTACGATAATAATAAGAGTACCGACCAGCTTCATAGGGCTAATGGTTTCATTTAATAGAAAGAAACCAAGAGCAATGCTGATGACATATCCTAGGCTTAAAAATGGATGAAGCAAGGAAACTCTTTCAAATTTAAAAGCGGCAATCATAAACACCGCTCCTAATCCATAAAGAAAAAAACCAATAATTAAATTTAAGTTAAATGAAGCTTCGGACAACTTCCAAAAAAGTTGTCCAACAGCTGTAAACAGGGAAGCCACAATAATGAGTGTGATTCCTAGCTTTTTGTTGTAATTGCTCTCCATCAGGAGGTCACATCCTTTTCTTTCTGATCAAATCGGATAAAAGGAAGACCAATAAAGAAGAAAGACACAAATACGCTTGCTAATAAATATCGGAAATCTTGAGCCGGCAATGCTGCAAGAACAGAAAGCGTGTTAAGAGCCCACGGAATGACGATAATGAGTGACGTAATTCCTCTTCGAATCACTAGCATTAATGAAAATAATAAAATGACACAGTGATAAAAAGCTGGTTTCCATAAGAATGTAAAAACAGGGTGCTTAAAAATAGCTAAGTAAGCATTAGCAGTATGTGTAATAAACGGCTCGATTACTTTATTTTTAAGACCTAAATCATTGCCGTAATAAATGTTGGTTACGTACGTATCCGTGTAGCCATCTTTAAAAGGGTTGATTTGCCATACTAAAGCCGTTTGTTTGAGAAAGCCTTCCGTTGCTAGATAAGGATTTTTGATGACAATGCTAGCATAGTTCTTAAAGTAAAGGCCTAAATCATTAAAAATAAATTCGCGGTCATAGTATTTCCACGTGAATTTAATTGGATCACTTTTGTATGGATTATACTTTTCTTTCCACAATTCAATAGGAAGCACTTTATTAAAATATTCGCGCTCTTCTTTTGACATCTCTCCATCATTTGAAATGATGTTTGCAATTTGTTGAGTTGGAATAGACAAAGCTTCATTTGGATCTGAAGGTTTTACATCAAGCCACGTGAACACAGGGCCTGTAACAATCTTTTGTAAAATAAAGACGACTAAGAAAATCGTGACAAGAGGTTTCCAATTTTTTCTGAATAAGACAATCATTAAAAGGAAAGTCAAAACAAATACAGGAAAACCATTATGTCTAAAGAAAGCTACTCCAAATGCGGAAAGTAAAAGTAAGAAAAAGCTCGCTTTACTTTTAACCCAAGCACCTTTTGACAGATAAATTTTTGCAATGTTAACCGTAAAAAACAGCAGAAAAGCACTGTATAAAATGTCTTTCCAAATAATAATTGAAAAGATTAAGAAGCTTGGAATAATGACAATAATAGCTGTTAAAAGTCCAATCATAACAGGATGTGCTTTGCGTTTAATGAAAAAGTCAAATGTATAGGCGTATATGCTCACTACAACAACAATTTGCGTGAACGCTACAATTCCTGGGTTATCCCATATTTTTGTCAGCAGCATAATGAGCCACGTAATCATAATAGGGTGCCAATCGTTAAATTCTCCGTTATGTGCCTGTCTCCACTGTGCTAATGAATCAGGAGTCATGGCCGCTGGGAAAAAGGCGAACCAGTAATATAGACTAACAGCTAAAATAAGAATCGTAACAATTCCTAGATAACGCTTTGGGTGTGCAAATATATAGTGAAAATCGTTTATCTGTTTGATAGCGCTGAGTACAGCGGCCGTCAGCAGCATTGCCAATAAAGTACGGCTGATGGCATACAAAACGAGTGAAAAAATAGTTGAGCTCGTCATATGTAAGTTATCTAAAAGTGAAAACTGTACGATAAACGAAAAAACAATCAGCAATAGCCATTCTAGCGGTTTAAATGAAGCATAAGCTCTATTTTTATAAATAAAAATAGAGCTTATGATGGTAAATACAAGTGCAGCAAAAAGGGAAAGATAGTGAACACCGTCTGGATTACCAATACTTAAACCGATAAGAATAATTAAAGCTGTTACTGTAAGCAGTAAAATACTTTTTTTATTCTTCATCATTGTTATTCTCCTACTTGTTCAATCTGTTCAATTTTTTTATTTAGTTCTAATTCATATTGCTTGCGATTTAATGAAGCGATTGTATCTAGAATTAATCCACAGACGAAAGATAAAACACCTAACACCATCAATCCAGTTGCTAAGATAGATGAAGGTACTTTGGTAATAAAGCCTGTATCAAAAAATTCATAAAGTACCGGAGCACCAACAGCTAATCCTGCGACAATAAACAACACTGTCCAAATGGAGAAGAACTGAAGCGGCTTGTACTCTTTAAATAACGTAAAAATCATTCGTAACACTTTAAATCCATCAGAGAACGTATTAAGTTTCGATTCGCTGCCTTCAGGTCGATCGCGATAATCGATCGCGATTTCTTTTAGGCGGAATCGTTTATCTAACGCGTGAAGACTCATTTCTGTTTCAATCTCAAATCCTGGGCTCATCACAGGAATTGATTTTACAAATAATTTATCGTACGCACGATAACCTGTCATGATATCTTTAATGTTACTTTTGTACAGGCCGTTAATTAAAGAACGTACTAAGTTGTTACCAAAATTATGGAAAGCACGTTTGTTTTCTTCGAGATACGTTCCGTTTGATAAACGATCTCCAATGACCATGTTAGCTTCTCGATTTCTAATAGGCTCAATTAATTGATGAACAAATTCTGCAGGATACGTATCATCCCCATCTACCATGACATAACAATCTGCATCAATTTCTTGAAACATTGAACGTACAACGTTTCCTTTTCCTTGCTTAAATTCTTTTTTGACGATTGCGCCGTGTTCAAGTGCAATTTCACTTGTACGATCTTTTGAATTGTTGTCGTATACATAAATATCTGCACTAGGCAGTTCGCGTTTGAAATCGTCAATTACTTTTCCAATTGTTACTTCCTCGTTATAACAAGGAATTAAAACTGCGACTTTCATTTTTCCACCTCATCAAAAAAAATTGTTGGGAGTTGTTCAGCAATTACATCTACTGTGTAGCGGTTTGCTGTTTGTAACGCCTGTTGAGACATTTGCTGTTTCACATCTTCAGGAAGATTAATAAAAGCCTGTAGCTGTGAAGCTAGTTCATCTACATTTTTAGGCTCAAAGAATAGACCATTCTTTCCGTCTATAATGTAATCTTTTAGACCACCAATCTGACTCCCAATCACGGGTGCTCCGCAAGCCATAGCTTCGAGGCCGACTAAGCCCAAACTTTCTCCTTTTCTTACGGTCGGAAACACGAATGCTTCAATCGCATTATATACGTAAGCAAGAGACGACTGAGGAAGCAGAGGAAAATGGATGACTTTTCCCTCTAGGCCCAGAGTCTTGATCATTTCCTTAAATGCAGCTTCGTCTTTTCCGCTTCCAACGTATAAGTATTTGTAAGAAGTGGGCGTTTGTTGTTCAGCTTTTGCAATTGCTTGAAGGTAGTATTCCCATCCTTTACCCACATCAATGCGGCTTACACATCCAATATAACGGATAGTAGGGTCCAAGTTTAGTTCTTGATAAGCTTTGCTTTTATCTGCATAAGGATGAAACAGATCTTTATTCACTCCTCCGCTTGGAAAAATATAGATTGGATTATGAACCTTATATTTCTCTTCAACGAGCCCTTTATAGTAGGGAGAAGGAGTAATAATTTTAGTGGAATGGTGCAATAAGTCATTTACTCTAGGCTGATATTTTTCCTGTGAAGCTACTTCAGGTACAACATCTGAACCATGCACGTTTGTCACAATCTTCACATTCTTCTTTAGCTTTTTGAGAATCAGCAGCGGAAGAGCATTATGAGATGCATAATGTACGTAAAGATAGTCGTAGTTTTTTGTTAAGCCCGTCACAATGACATTAGCATAATGAGAAGCATAGCTAAAAAGCTTGCTTAATTTGCTTGTCTTTTTTTGCATGACAATTTTATCAACTTGAATACCATATTGAACTAAAATTTTTTCAGTGTTTTGAACAAATACACCATAGCTCGGGAATTGTTCAGAAGGATACATATTTGAAATCAACAAAATTTTCATGATTGTTTCACACCTATTTTTCTTTATTAGTTTATGATAATGACAACGGGTGTTCATTTAAATAGAGCTTACATGTATCATCTTACTATTAAGTTGAGCGATTTCATTGATAAACATGCAAAAATGGGTTGCATATCGTCAACATCACAATATTATAGCACACCTACTTTTTAAAATGCGAAAGTTTATCGGACACTTCTAAAACGATAGATAAAGCAGTAAAGAAGATGATTTTTACATAATCATAATCACAAGAAAAAAGCGAACGCTATTCGTTCGCTTTATGTCACTTATTTCACTTCAACGCTTACCCCAAAATGGTCAGAAACAACGGGATAATGTATGCCGTTAAAAACTACAGTCGATGATTGAATATCCTGCGCATGACTCGATAGAATGAGATCAAGGCGAAGCGCCCGTTCATTATCATCCCATCCAGCGATGTTCCCTTGAACTGTAATACCGCTATCTTTTTTGTTCGATAGAGTATACGTATCATAGAGGCCTTGGCTCAACAGGTAGTCGTAACCTTCATGTCGTCTATGAGCGTCGTTATTGAAGTCTCCAAGTAAGAAAAATGGGTTATCTTTGTGTACATGAGCTAGCAGCGTATCAACTTGCTGCTTGAATGGCTCTTCCTCGTCATCCCACCAGCCAAGATGACAAGAATAAAAAGTGAGGAGTTCTTTTTCATATTCGATTGTTGCTCCAACAATTCTTCTCGTTTTCCAATAGTCAATATTTGACGTTTGTGAAACAAAAAATGAATGCTCTTCAATAATCGGGTGTTTCGTTAAAATGGCAATTCCTTCTTCATACACTTCATAGCCTATATGAGATAAATCCCATACCAATTGATAGTCTTCACCTTGCTTACCCAGTTCTTTTGCTAAAAGCCAAGCGTAATTATCGCTGCGAATGTAGTCATATACATAAGGCGCGTCTATTTTTTGGCTTACTTCCTGTAAAGCAATGACATCATATTTTTCTTTTTTAATTACTTCAGCTAGACAAGATAACTTGTCTAGCTGATTTTCCTCTTGCCAAGAGTGGCAATTTAACGTTAATAGCTTCATTATGTTAAGCTCCTAACAAATCTTGAATGTCGGATTTCAAAACATCCGCTTTAGGTCCATAAATAGCTTGTACCCCTTTATCTTTCAAGATTAAACCAAGGGCTCCGTTTTGTTTCCATTCACTTTCTCCTGCAACGGCATGTATATCTTTTACCGTTACACGTAAGCGAGTCATACAAGCATCCACGTCTTCAATATTGTTTTCTCCGCCAAGCAGTCCAATAATGACTGGGGCAAGCGAATCATTTTTCACCTGCTTGCTGCTTGTTGCAGTTGTTTCTTCATCGATATAGTTTCCGTTACGTCCCGGTGTTGGGAAGTTAAAACGTTTAATTAAGAAGTTTGCCACTCCAAAATTTAAGCCAAAAAATACAAGGCAGGCGATGACAAAGTTCATTAAGTCAGCCCATAGTCCGGCTTTGATAATCATTGGTGTACGTGTTAATAGTTCAATTACGCCAAATGAGTGTACGCGAACATGAACAATATCAACAATGGCAAAAGCCAGTCCTGTCATAATGGCGTATACGACGTATAGAAGAGGCGCCGCGAACATGAACATAAATTCAATCGGCTCTGTTACGCCTGTTAAGAAAACAGCTAGTCCAGCTGAAAAGAACATTGAACGATATTTCGAACGTTTGTCAGGATCTACGTTGCGATACATTGCTAAAGCAATTCCAATTAATGACGCACAAGATAAAATCATCTGTCCTACTTTAAATCGTGCAGGTGTAACGTCATGTAAGAGCTGCTTGTAGCTGTCCATATCTCCTGCAGCACGGAAGTTATTTAAGTCTGCAATCCAAGCAAGCCACAAAGGATCTTGACCGGCAACAGTGGAACCTGCTCCAGAACCCGTTAAAATTTTGTACGCACCGCCTAGCTCCGTATAGTTCATAGGAACTGTCAGCATATGATGAAGACCAAACGGAAGAAGGAGACGCTCTAATGCTCCGAAAATAAATGGTGCCAGAATAGGAGCTGTATCTCTAGATGTTGCAATCCACTGTCCGAAGCTGTTTAGCGAACCTTGGATGAACGGCCACACAATGGATAAAAGCAGTGCCGTTACAACTGAACCACCGATGACTACAAACGGTACGAAGCGCTTGCCGTTAAAAAACGAAAGAGCTTCAGGCAATTTATCATAATTGTAATATTTGTTGAATAAATTTGCGCCTAAGAAACCAGCGATAATTCCTACGAATACTCCCATGTTAAGAGCGGGAGATCCTAAAATAGATGTGAAGTAGTCTTTTACAACTAATTCTTGTCCAAACAGTGATTGCACCGTTGCTTTTGAATCTGAGAGCATTTCTGCTTTAACTCCAAAAATGGCTCCTGTAATTCGATTAATAAGAATGAATGCAATGAGTGCAGCAAATGCACCGCCAGCACGTTCCTTTGCCCAAGATCCCCCGATGGCAACAGCGAACAAGATGTGAAGATTTGTAATGATACCCCATCCTATATCTTCCATCACTCGTGCAATTGTTTGTACAGCAGTGATGTCTCCCCCAGTCATTGCAACTAGTTTTCCAAGTGAAATCATGATACCAGCTGCGGGCATAACCGCTACTACTACTAATAAAGCCTTACCAAACTTCTGCCAAAAATCAAATGAAAAGAACTTCTTCATAGTTTTTCCCCTTCCCCTATGTATGGGTTTTCATTTTATTTTTTGATAAACTATATTTTTAAGATAGTGCAACCGTTTGCATAAACCTATTGTAATAAAAGGGCTTTCATAATGCAATACTGTAATTTCTCTTTTTTTGAAAAATTTATTCATAAATTATAAATGATGAAAAAATTTTTATGATAAAGTGAACAATATCAACGGTATTTTAACATGGTGGGATGTAATAAAAGCATTTAAGTAATGGCATAAAGATAGGTACAGAGGAGGATAATATGAAAAAAGAAGAGCTACAAGCGATTATTTTTGATTTAGACGGTGTTATTGCAGATACAATACATTTATATTATAGGGCAAATAAAAAAGTAGCAGATCAACTTAACGTTTCGTTTTCTGAAGAACTAAATCAACAGCTGCAGGGAATCAGCCGGATGAGAACTGTAGAGCTCATTGCTGCGCAAGGCAATGTACACCTGACAGTGGAACAAAAAGAAGAGCTTGCTTATGAAAAGAATAAGCATTATCAGGCTTTAATAAGAGAAATGACAGAAGATCATTTACTTCCAGGCATTAAAATGTTGTTAGAAGATTGTAAAAAACAAGGCATTAAAATGGGAATTGCTTCTTCTAGTTCGAATGCAAATACTGTAATAGATGCGCTAGGAATACGCTCTTTTTTTGATTGTATTGTGGATGTAAGGAAAATCAAGAAGGGAAAACCAGATCCAGAAATATTTTTGACAGCTGCCGATCAATTAAAAGTAAAACCCGATGCATGTGTGGCAATAGAAGATGGAGAGGCAGGTATAAAAGCTATTAATCAAACAGATATGGTTTCTATCGGCGTTGGTAAGCATCTGAGGGAAGAGGATGTGAATTTTCGCGTATATTCAACAGCTGATTTGCATGTAAAGACGATCAAAGAGGTTTTCGAGAAAGCAAGAAAAGGAACAGATTATAACAGCGCGTATACAAAAAATTAGTAAATCTTTTACATGCAAGTAGCAAAGCGCTAAAAAACATATGCTAGAATAAAATAAGAGAGCAAAGATACATAGGAAGGGGTACATCATGATTAAATGTATTGCGATCGATATGGATGGAACGCTAGTAAATAGTGAACAAGTTGTAAGTAAAGAAAATGCCCAAGCGATTAAGACAGCTCAAAAGGCAGGGGTGGAAGTTGTTGTTGCTACGGGACGTTCTTATGAAGAAGCGCGTTATGTTTTAGAAGAAGCAGGACTTCATACATATTTAATTTGTGCAAACGGAGCAGAGCTTCGCAATCCACAAGGGGAAAAACAATATTCAGTAGGCATGACGATGGAAGCTATTCGTGAAGTAGAAGATATTTTTAAGAAGTTTCAGCTGTACTTTGAAGTCTATACAAGTGAAGGTACGTATTCAAATGACTATGAAAAAGCTTTGTCCGTATTAATGGATATTTATTTAAGTGCTAGCTTAAAAGATAATTATGAAAAATCGTTAGAAGCGGCAAAAGAGCGTTTCAATAGCGGCAGAGTAAAGCTTATTGAAGAGTATGAAGCGCTGTTTCAAGATCCAAACAAGGACATTTATAAGCTGCTTGCTTTCTCTTTTGATGAAGGAAAGTTAGAACAGGCAAAAGTAGAACTTGTGAAGTTAGATTCTATTGCAGTCAGTGCATCTGGTAAAGAAAATATTGAAATAAATGATGAAAATGCTCAAAAAGGAATTGCGGTTACATCATTTGTTCAAGAACGCCATATTTCTTTAGAAGAAACGATGGCCATTGGAGACAATTATAACGACGTATCGATGTTTCAGCGAGTTGGACGTGCCGTAGCGATGGGAAATGCCCCTCAAGAAATTAAAGAGTTTGCCCATATCGTAACAGGAACAAATGACGAGCACGGCGTAGCTCAAGCTATCTTAAATGCGCTTGAAACAGTCAAACAATAAGCAAAATAGAAAAGCATGCCTTTAGGCATGCTTTTAGTTTGTTACTTTTTCTTTGTTACGACGGTATGCACCGTGATTTGTTGGTCCGACATATTGATTTAAAGCAAATGAATGGCGAATTGCTTCTGTAATAAACTCTTTTGCTGTATAAATAGCTTGTTTGACGTCACTGCCTTTTGCCAATTCAGCAGCAATCGCAGCTGAGTATGTGCATCCAGCACCATGTGTAAATGTCGTTTCAATACGTTCAGACTCTAAGATCTCAAATGTCTTTCCATCATAAAGCAAATCGATTGCTTTTTCGTGTGCTAATTTACTTCCACCTTTAATCAATACATATTTGGCACCAAGTTCAGAAATTTTCACGGCTGCTTCTTTCATTTGATCAACCGTTTTGATAGGGCCAAGTCCGCTTAATTGACTAGCTTCAAATAAGTTAGGCGTTACGACTGTTGCTTTTGGAACTAGTACATCACGCAAGCTGACAGTTGTTTCCGGATGAAGCGCTTCGTCTTCTCCTTTACATACCATCACAGGATCTACTACAACATTTTTTAAATCGTATTCTTCAATTGTTTTTGCCGCTAGTTCAATAATTTCCACTGAGCCAAGCATACCCGTTTTTAGAGCCTGTACGCCTACGCCTTTTACAATTGTTTTCAGCTGCTGTTCAACAGTGGAAGCTTGTTGTGGAAATACGTTATGAGACCAGCTGTTATCGGGATCCATTGTTACAATTGTTGTTAAAGCTGTCATTCCGTAAACACCAAGTTCTTGGAATGTTTTTAAATCCGCTTGAATGCCAGCTCCGCCGCTGCTATCAGAACCAGCAATGGTTAATGCTTTATTCATTGTCATAAAAAATCCTCCCGTATTTTAAGTTCATAGAGAAAATAGAGTAAAATTTCTACCGGGCGGCTTTTAGTTGCCCAATGTGTTTTAGATAAATTTCTTCCATTCACTTTTTCTTCTATTTTATCGCTTTTAATGTAGATATTCAATTTCTAAAAACTGTATGAATCCTACGTGTAATTTAGAATTATCATGACTGACTGTGAAGCATGAGTTAAATGAACGTTAGCGAATGAGATATAAGGTGATTTGAACATTTACTTTACATAAACTTAAGAGTAACCACCTTCACAAGTAATCGGATGCTAAAAAACTTCTTATTAAAAGGCTTTTTACCTTATTGTACAAGCACTCTTTTTCTTAATGAATAAAATGAATAGAAACTTAAGAAAGGGTGATTCACATAAAAAAACATTATAATCATGACAGTTATAAAGATGCCCCGGATTCTTCTAATCAATCACAACTTCAAAAGAGAAATCACAAAGACTGTTATATGAAATCGAATTTAATGAGCGATAACTTCAAAACTGTTAAGACAGGTACTTTAAATGTTTGTATAATCGTATTACCAGGAGCTAAAGTTGATTGAAACTCTAAAGATAATCCGTCTACAGTTCCCAACCGTGTAAAAAGAGACATAGCGGCTGCTAATAGGATATGGAAACAATATGAGAAAAACCAATTAATCCAGGGGGTTACATTTACTATTACACGTTCATTTGTTTTTTTGGAAAACATCAGTGGCATTGTAAGTAATGCGGAAAATTTTCCAATTAGAGGAGCTAGTCATCTTACAATGGTACAAGCAATGCTTGAAACTGGCCGAAAAGTTTGTCAAGACGCTGATGTATACGTATTTTATATGAATGGAAATAGATTTGGGCCTGTTAATTTTGACTATTCATCGACTCTTGCTGTAACTTATAACTCTTTTCCACTTGTGATTATGACAAATGCAAGTACAGATGAGTATCTTCTTGCACATGAATTAGGTCACTTTATGTTTATTACGAATCGGTTTAACGAGACAGATGATCCTGAACCATTTCATGAATTAGATGGTAATCATAATAGAACGCCTAGCAACCTTATGTTTCCTACTCCTGAATTCTGGCCAATGGTACCGGAGATTACCGGTGAACAGATACACAAAGCTTTAAATAGTCGTGTTTTTTACAGCTAATTGCTGTTTATTCAAAATAAAAACGCCCTTAACAGAGGGTTAAGGACGTTTTTTACTATCTATTAAATAGAAGCTAATTCTTTTTCCAGAGCTACGTCTACTGATACATAATCATAACCTAAATCATGTGCAACTGCTTCGTACGTAATAGCTCCGTTTGCAACGTTCACTCCTAATTTTAACGCTTCGTTTTGAGCGATTGCTTTGTGAACACCTTTAGAAGCAATTTGAAGTGCGTAAGGTACCGTTACATTTGTTAAAGCAATCGTTGATGTGCGTGGAACTGCTCCTGGCATGTTCGCAACTGCATAGTGTACAACACCGTGCTTTTCATAAGTAGGCTGATCGTGTGTTGTAATGTGGTCAATTGTTTCAACGATACCACCTTGGTCGATTGCTACGTCAACAATAACAGAACCTGGCTTCATGGTTTTCACCATTTCTTCTGTTACGAGTTTTGGAGCTTTTGCACCTGGGATTAATACTGCACCAATCACTAAATCTGACTCTGCTACTGCATCCGCAATGTTATAGGGATTTGACACTAGCGTATTGATTTGGTTGCCAAAGATATCGTCTAATTGACGTAGGCGTTCAGGACTTAAATCAATAATTGTTACATCAGCACCGAGGCCGATTGCGATTTTTGCAGCATTTGTACCAACACCGCCGCCTCCAATAATCGTTACTTTTCCGCGGCTAACTCCAGGAACACCCGCTAATAAAATTCCTTTTCCGCCGTTTGATTTTTGAAGGAATTGTGCACCAATTTGAGCAGCCATACGTCCTGCTACTTCGCTCATAGGTGTTAATAGAGGCAATGTACGATTGACTGCCACTGTTTCATAAGCAATAGCCGTTACACCGCTATCTTTTAATGCTTTTGCCAGTGCTGGTTCAGCTGCTAAGTGAAGGTAAGTGAATAAGATAAGACCTGGTCTAAAATAGCCGTATTCACTTGCTAATGGTTCTTTTACTTTCATGACCATTTCAGCTTGTGCCCACACGTCAGCTGCTGTCTCAACAATTTCAGCTCCGGCTTTTACATAATCTTCGTTTGTGAAGTTACTTCCAATACCCGCTTCATTTTCAATTAATACACGATGACCTGTACCAACAAATGATGCTACGCCTGCTGGTGTAATCGCTACTCGGTTTTCGTTGTTTTTGATTTCTTTTGGTACGCCAATAATCATGATTAATTTCCCCCTTGGTCGTTTGTGTATCTTTAGTATAAAGAAAGTTTTGTGAAATTTCTTTGTCTAGAAAGAAGAATTGAAGAAGCGGTTTTTGTTTAAACACACAAATGTAACCGCTTACTTATCAGAATTTTTAATTTTTATGTCAGGTTATCTAACATTGTTAAGGGAAGAAAACATAAAAAAAGAGCTATTTATTTATCGGAAAATAAATAAATAGCTTTCTGTTAAAAAATATAACATTATCTGTTATTTTTTATATTTCATTAACTTAATATCAATATAAAGAGTCATTTTTTGATTAACATCCTTTAAGTTGATATCACCAATCTCTGAAATTCGCTTTAATCGATAGCTAAGTGTATTCATATGCACATTTAATTCTTTGGCTGCTTCATTAATATTGTTATCATTATTTAAAAATACTTCAAGAGTCTCCACCAAGTTACTGTTATGACGAAGGTCATAATCAGTTAGCTTCTTTAAAGAATGGTTTTCAAATTGATCTTGAACGCGCTTGTCTAAAATAACATCTAGAAATTGATAAATACCTAATTCTTGATAGTTAATAATCTCTTTTGTTTCTTCTGGAAACTTACTTTTCATATCTAATACGTTCAAAGCTTCTTTATAGCTTTTTTCGATATGATCGTGCGATGAATAAATACTGCTGCAGCTGGCTTTAATTTGAGTAACATCAAAGCGTTCATGCATGTTTCCTCTAAAATAGTCTACAAAATCTCGCTGTTCATCAAGAGGATTTTCAACCGCATCCAAAGAAAGCAGTAAGATTAAATCATTGCAATCAATCGTATAAAGAACGATTTTTAAGCGGTGCATTGTTTTCAACATATACGAAATTTGGCGTTCAGCTTCAGGCGTAATATCTTCTTGGAAGCGGAAGATAGCAATGGAAAACGCTGATGGAGCCGTAATTTGAGCTTCATAAAACGCTTCTGAAATTTCTTGGCGAGACTTAATGTGGCCAGTTAATAATTTCCAGAAAAATTCCTGTGAGCGCTCCTCTCGTTTGTATTTTCGAATTTGAAGCTGCAGCAATTTGTTTTTTAATACATTCGCAGCTTTTTTTAATAGCTCCACTTCTTCATCGCCTAAGGCTTTCTCAATTTCCACAGCCCAAATGAATCCTAGAACTTCTTCATTTTTCCAGATAGAAATGGCTATACGATCTCCAAGCCCGATTTCATTTATATTTTTCACACGCACAGGTTCATTTGTCTCAAGCAGTTTCGGAATAATGCCTTCTTTCCATAAGTTGTTAATGACTTTTTCCGGAACTCTTCTTCCAATAATCGTAGCAATACGCGCTTGGTCCGTTCTTTCATCATGGGTGCTGTAAGCTAGTAAGCGATGATTAGCATCTTCAATCGTAATAGGGCAGTTCAATACCTCGCTAATGCGATCAGCAAATTCTTCAAGCGTATCAAAATTTTCTTTGAACGGATCTTTGATTGGTTTTGTCATATATAAAATCCCTCTTCGTAAAACAAAATAAGTACTAGTGCAGCTTTTTTAGCTGCAGTAAATATAGTAAAACGGTAACAACCGTGTTGATCATCAATTCATTGAAATGATTAACTGCTTAATATTTTAACAAAAGTAATTGTTTAAGAAAATGTTAAAATGCGTCTAAAGGTAGTTAAGAATGTACGGATGATTAGTAACTGCGTTCATTTCACTTATTTTATCGAAATTTTCTTCAAAATAATCAATGTTCGGTGAGCATGATTCTTTTCAAATGTGTATAATAAAACGTATGATTATGGTTATATCAAACTTGAATCTGTAACTTTCTTTATGATATGTTCAGTTACGATTAGGTTGACCAATTCATATTACACATGAAGGGAAGAATTTAACATGGCAAAACAACAAATCGGTGTTATCGGTTTAGCGGTTATGGGGAAAAACTTGGCGCTAAACATTGAGAGCAGAGGCTATTCTGTTTCAGTTTATAACCGCTCTCCTGAAAAGACAGAAGAGTTCCTAAAAACAGAAGCAGAAGGTAAAAATTTTGCAGGTACATACAGTGTGGAAGAGTTTATTAATTCTCTTGAAAAACCGCGTAAAATTTTATTAATGGTTAAAGCTGGTGCTGCTACAGATGCAACAATTGATTCGTTAAAACCATACTTAGAAAAAGGCGACATTTTAATCGATGGCGGAAATACATTCTTCCAGGATACAATTCGTCGTAACAAAGAGCTAGAAGAATTAGGTATCCATTTCATCGGTACAGGCGTATCCGGCGGAGAAGAAGGCGCATTAAAAGGACCTTCAATCATGCCTGGCGGACAAAAAGAAGCATATGAACTTGTAAAACCAATCTTAACAGCTATTTCAGCGAAAGTTGAAGGCGATGATTGCTGCACATACATTGGACCAAATGGTGCAGGTCACTACGTAAAAATGGTTCATAACGGCATCGAGTATGGCGATATGCAGTTAATTTGTGAAGCATACTTCATCATGAAAAACGTATTAGGCTTAGAAACAGATGAATTACATGAAGTATTTGCTGAATGGAATAAAGGCGAGCTAGATAGCTACTTAATTGAAATCACAGCTGATATCTTTACGAAAAAAGATGAAGAAACAGGTAAAGCACTTGTAGACGTTATTTTAGATACTGCAGGTCAAAAAGGTACAGGTAAATGGACAAGCCAAAGTGCGCTTGATTTAGGTGTACCACTACCAATCATTACAGAATCTGTATTTGCACGCTTTATTTCAGCTATGAAAGAAGAACGTGTAAAAGCAAGCAAAGTATTGAGCGGTCCAAATGCAGCTGCATTTGAAGGCGATAAAACCGAATTAGTAGAAGCAATTCGTAAAGCATTGTACATGAGTAAAATTTGTTCATATGCGCAAGGGTTTGCTCAAATGAAAGCAGCTTCTGAAGAATATGACTGGAATTTACAGTATGGTGATATTGCAATGATCTTCCGCGGTGGTTGTATCATCCGTGCACAATTCTTACAAAAAATTAAAGAAGCTTACGATCGCGATGCAGATCTAACAAACTTATTGTTAGACCCATACTTCAAGGATATCGTAGAAGGCTATCAGTCGGCTCTTCGTGAAGTTATTTCAATTGCGGTTAAACAAGGTATTCCTGTACCAAGTTTCTCAAGTGCATTAGCTTACTATGACAGCTACCGTACAGAAACGCTACCAGCGAACCTTTTACAAGCGCAACGTGACTACTTCGGAGCTCACACATATCAACGTGTTGATAAAGAGGGCGTATTCCATACTGAGTGGTTAAAATAAAAAACAAGAAAAGCAGCTGTATACTACAGCTGCTTTTTTTATTTACTCTTTAGGTGAGAAGTTGTCTTCTCCGACTGGCCACCAGTGGAAACCGTCTTCAGCAAGCAATGCGTCTGATTCTTTTGGTCCCATTGAACCTGATTCGTAGTTCGGGAAGTTTTGTGCTTTTGTGCTTTCCCATGCTTCTGAGATAGTATCAACAAATTTCCAAGAAAGGGCTACTTCATCCCAGTGAGTAAAGTTCGTTGCATCTCCAAGCATGCAATCATAAATAAGGCGTTCATAAGCTTCCGGTGTATTCATTTTATCTCCACAGTTATTGCAATAGTTCAAGTTAATCGGTGTGGATGATGTGGCACCTGGCGTTTTACGCGCGTTCAAGTGAAGCGTAATGCCTTCTTCCGGTTGGATATGAATGACAAGCAAGTTTGGATGAATTTCTTTATCTTTATTGAAGTACAGGTTCATTGGTAAGTCTTTGAACTGTACAACAATTGTCGTTGCTTTTTCTTTCATGCGTTTACCTGTACGGATATAAATCGGTACGCCAGCCCATCTGAAGTTATCAATCATAAGCTTACCAGATACAAATGTAGCGGTATTAGACTCAGGATCAACCGAGTTTCCTTCGCGATAGCCGATAACTTCTTCTCCTTCAAGTACACCTTTGCCGTATTGACCTCGTACAAAATAATCATCTACTTCATCCACTGATAAAGAGCGAAGAGCACGCAATACTTTTACTTTTTCACTGCGAATTTCTTCCGGTGTTAATTTAATCGGCGGTTCCATTGCAAGTAGGGCCACCATTTGAAGCATATGGTTTTGTACCATATCTCGAAGGGCACCTGAAGATTCATAGTAACGGCCACGGTCTTCTACACCAAGCGTCTCACTAGACGTAATTTGGATGTTTGAAATGTATTGGTTGTTCCACATCGGTTCAAATAGAGCATTTGCAAAACGGATAACTTCGATATTTTGCACCATTTCTTTACCGAGATAGTGGTCGATACGATAAATTTGATCTTCCTTAAATGCATGGCGAATTTGTTCATTTAATTCTTTAGCAGAAGGATAATCATGGCCAAACGGCTTTTCAATGACTAGGCGGCTCCAGCCTTCTGTTTGTGTTAAACCTTCATTTTTTAAATTCGAAGCAATCGTTCCGAAAAATTCAGGTGCCATTGCTAGATAGAAAATACGATTTCCAGGCACGTTGTATTGCTCATCAAGGCTTTCTGTTAGGCTTTTTAATTCTTGATAAGAAGCGACATCTGTTACGTCAAACGGTTGGTAATAAAAATGTGAAGCAAACTTTTCAATGTCAGCGTCACTGTTTTTGAAACTGCTCACTGATTTTTTTACATTTTCGCGTAATTCGTCATTAGTCCAAGGTCTTCTTGCGACACCAACAACAGCGAAATCTTCCGATAGTTTGTTCGCTTTATATAAGCGGAAAATAGAGGGGAATAACTTACGTTTTGCTAAATCACCTGTAGCGCCAAAAATTACGATAATGGATTTTGGTTGTACATTTGTCATTACTTCTAGGACCTCACTTTGTCGTAGTTACGTTCAATTTTTTTCCGCTTTAACAGACAACACTTAAATGAAATCTGGGGATTCATTGCCCGTTAAACTCGGCCTTTATAAACAAACGAATGATTGCTTGTTTACCTTTTCCTTTATGTATAGAACTACTAATAAATTGTAACGATTTTAAAGGGTTAACGCAAATAGATTAAAACAATTTGTAGTTATTATTCCATGTTTTTAACAAGTTTAAAAGTATTTTGTTTCGAATACGGAGAAAAAGCTACCGTTATTTTAACAGTAGCTTTTCTCATTTATTTATATTGATACAGGGAACCGATAGATTTTTTTGTTGAAAATGGCAGCTCAGGGCTATCGGCAATGATAAAAATAGGACAGTGCATTAAAAGTGGATGTTTTTCGAAAAAGGAAGCATCAGCGTGATAGATAGACGATAGAATAACAGGGAGCTGTTCTAAAAAGTGAAGGTAGCGTGTAATGGTTTCATCTGTTGATGTATGCGCACCGATGTAATAATACACAGTAAGGGAATAAAAACCTTTATCGAAGACGAAGGATGCTAAATATTCGTTCCGCTCTTTTTGCATATGATCGTAGGCAAATTCAATGCCGATTTGAATGGAAGGAACAGAAGTGTGTTGACCTGGGAAAACGGTGTATTTTCTTGGTATCATTGGTTCAACGGGTGTAACACCCAGGCTGTAGGTTACGTCTATTTGGTGGGGATTGCTGATGATCATATGGAATCCCTCCTTTAATATAAAAATACACTCTTTATAAGTGTATACAAAGTTTCATTGAACATGACAATATTAAAATATGCCCAGGCTCTCAGCGTATTTAAAGCAGGCAACGTTTGAGCAGGCGGCAGAGTTTACGATAAAATAACAAAAAAGATTATTATGAGGTGATAAGCAATGAGTATTTTAAAAAATGACTGGGCTCCTTTATTAGAAGAAGAATTTCAAAAAGACTATTACATACAGCTTCGAGAATTTTTAGTGGATGAATATAATCACCACACCATTTATCCTGATAAATATGATATTTTTAACGCTTTACACTATACGGATTATAAAAATGTAAAAGTTGTCATATTGGGACAAGATCCTTATCATGGACCAAATCAAGCGCATGGACTGAGCTTCTCTGTTCAACCAGGAGTCAAAACACCGCCTTCTTTAGTGAATATTTACAAAGAGCTGAAAAATGAAATGGACTATCACATTCCGAATAACGGTTATTTAGTCAAATGGGCAGAACAAGGTGTTCTTTTGCTTAACACTGTTTTGACGGTTAGAAGAGGGGAAGCGAATTCTCACAAAGGAAAAGGATGGGAACAGCTGACGGACCGCATTATTGAATTAGTGGCACAAAAAGAGGAGCCGGTCGTGTTTTTGCTGTGGGGCAAACATGCACAAGCTAAAAAAGAGCTCATTCATCATTCACACCATTTAATTTTGGAAAGCCCGCATCCTAGCCCATTTTCAGCTAATCGAGGCTTTTTTGGCAATAATCATTTTCAACGAGCAAATGAGTTTTTGCTCCAACACGGACGTCAATCCATCGATTGGCAAATTGATGATGTGTAAAAGTGAGCATTTCATGAAGATTAGCTTCAGACATAGCCTCCTATTTCATCTTTTGATAAAATAGCTGTATAAAGTCATATTGAATGTAAGATGAGGTGTCTACATGGATATAAAAATGGCGCAGCTCCTTGATAAAATTAGTGCAGAAGTACAAAAAGCGAAGCACCATTCGAATAGTGGGAACGTTCGAGATCAATTGGTTGCTATCAAAGCACTGTGTGAGCTTGCATTAGATCAAAATGAAGAGGTTTCAGCATCGAAACCTGTCTCGGTTTCAAAACCTGTTGTCATGTCTTCACCGGAAATTATGCAATCGCCTGAGGTTATGCAGCAACAGATTATTCAGTCATCCAAACCTAATTTTGAAGGAACGAAATTGAAATCAGATGATGCAAACGGCGATAGTTTGTTTGATTTCTAAAGTGAGGAGAAAAACATGAAACTATTTTTAATAATCGGTGCAATCAATGCGATGTTAGCGGTTGCTCTTGGTGCCTTTGGAGCACACGGGTTAGAAGGGAAAATCTCAGAGAAGTATTTAGAGGTATGGAAAACAGGAGTGCAGTACCAAATGTTCCATGCAATGGGGCTGTTCGTTATTGCGTTTTTATTAAGCAAATTTCCTCAGTCTTCTTTGTTAACAGCTTCGGGCTGGATTATGTTTGCAGGGATTGTGCTGTTTTCAGGCAGTCTCTATGTATTAAGTACGTCCGGTATTAAAGTTCTTGGCGCGATTACTCCCCTAGGTGGAGTTGCTTTTATTGTAGCCTGGATTTTAATTGTTGTTGCAGCTGTAAAATGGCTATAAAAAAACCCCTGAAAAGGGGTTTTTTTAACGCGGAGAATAATTGCTCAACTGTTGGCCTCCACCGCCAAATGGATAATTGTATTTAATTTCTTCATCGAAGGTAATGTAATCAAGATAAACCATAAGCAGTACATAGCGCGTTCCAGTCTGTGGATCGCTTAAAATGATATGATCGCGTCCGGCCGCTTCAATAATACCTCTAAAGACCTTCGCGTTCCACTGCGTATTATTTTCAAACGTCATATATACAGTCGCTATTTTTCCTCGATTTAAACGTAAAATATTTTCAATATATGATTCTTCAATAGGCAGTTGATTTGGGTCTTGCGGGGCACCACTGCCTCCAGAAGAGGTAGGGGGTGGCCCTCCTTGGCTTTGCCCTTGAACCTGCGGCTGGCCGCCTGGCTGGGGCTGCTGCGGCTGAGGCATATAATAAGGGTAGTTTGGACTCATATACGGATTTTGCATATATTGCTGTTGCGGTTGATTAGACTTTGGTTTTTTCATAGGAACCTCCTTCAAACAAAAAGAAATTAGTAAACTCCTGGACAATCAGCTTGAGTTGGTGCAAAGAAACAGTGAGATTTAAATCGTCCTGTGTTATTTTGGTTATACCATTGAGCAGGACAGTCGCCGCTGGGCTTGAAAAACCACAGTGAGTTTTCCGCGGGGTTAAAACGTTCCCCTCTTAATACACGTCGTGCAAGTGTAATTTCAGACTGGCGGGCACGCTGATAAAAGTAGCCTTTTTGAGTTGCTTCAAATCCGCCTGGGTTTTGAAATACCATCTGACGAATGGTTCTTATATTTCTAAAATCCAAACAGGGAGCTTTAGCGCGGTTCACGCCTACATTTCCTACCAGTAACATCCCTTGTTTTCCTTCACTTTCAGCTTCAGCTCGAATGAGTCTGGCTAGGAGCTTAACATCTTCTTCGTTGTGTGCAACGACTGCCATTATCCCACCTCGCTTACTTGTGACACTGTTGTATATATATGGTCCTGTAGATGCGAATATGCCATGGGTAGAAAATAAAAAAACCTGTTTCCAAGTGGAAACAGGTTTTTTATATACTAAATTTTATAAAAGAGATGAACGCTTTTGCAGCTTAGTTTAAACGTGTAAAAAGCGTGCAATAGCTTCTTCTTTTAATAAATTTCCGACAAAGAAGCTGCCAAATTCCCCGTAGCGAGCACTTACTTCGTCAAAACGCATTTCGTATACTAATTTTTTAAATTGAAGAACGTCATCTGCAAAAAGAGTAACGCCCCACTCATAATCATCAAACCCAACAGAACCCGTAATGATTTGCTTTACTTTTCCAGCGTATTGACGTCCAATCATTCCGTGGCTGCGCATTAAGCTGCGTCGTTCTTCCATAGGAAGCATGTACCAATTGTCATTTCCTTGACGACGTTTATCCATTGGATAAAAGCAAACGTGACTAGCTTTTGGTAAAGTTGGATATAGTCTAGCTTGGATTTGAGGATTTTCATAAGGATCCTCCCCAGCAGGTAAGTAGTTGCTTAATTCAACTACTGATACATATGAATAAGTAGGAATGGTAAACTCAGCAAGCTTTGTTTTGTTAAATTCTGTTTCAATTTCATTTAGTTCTTCCATAGTAGGACGAACAAGCATTAGCATAAAATCTGCTTTTTGGCCGACAATGGTATATAAAGCATGACTGCCTTGCTTTTCAGCTTCAGTTCCTTTCCATTTCTCAATCAAACCTAAAAATTCATGGATGGCCGCTTGGCGATCGTCGCTTGATAACTGCTTCCAAGCGCCCCAATCGATTGAACGGAAATCATGAAGTGCATACCAACCGTCTAATGTTTGTGCTGCTTCTGCCATTTCGTTTCACTCCTATTGTCCGATTATGATAAATTCCAATTCTACTATATCATAGTTTGTCCGAAGAACTGGAATGAAAAACCTGTGATTTTGTGACTAAACTTTAAACAATTGTTGCAAAGTAAAAACAGGTTTTATTTTGAGTGTTAGCGGAAAATTAAGAATTAAAAGACTTTTTCGTAATCATGGATTCTTGAAGGACATGCCTTTGATTTTTAAAAAAAGTGGAGTATCCTATTATGAGAAAAGTTTTTTACATATCGAGGAGGATTTACTTTGAGTGATTTATTTACAGGTTTAAAACAAAAAGTATCAGCTAGCGATGTATCAATCGTATTCCCAGAGGGATTAGATGAGCGCGTATTAGGTGCTGTTTCTCGTTTAGCTGCCGACAATATCTTAAAGCCTATCGTTGTTGGAAATAAAGACGCGGTAGCATCAAAAGCAGCAGAATTAAACGTAAAATTAGACGGTGTTGAGGTTTTAGATCCTCAAAGCTACTCTGAATTTGATGAAATGGTGGCAGCATTTGTTGAGCGTCGTAAAGGCAAAGCAACAGAAGAAGATGCTCGCAAAATTTTATTAGATGAAAATTATTTTGGCACAATGCTTGTTCATATGAACAAAGCTGACGGTCTTGTAAGCGGAGCTGCTCATTCTACAGCAGACACGGTGCGACCTGCTCTACAAATTATCAAAACAAGACAAGGTGTTAAGAAAACATCTGGCGTATTTATCATGGTTCGCGGCGATCAAAAATACGTATTTGCTGACTGTGCAATTAATATTTCACCTGACAGCCAAGATTTAGCTGAAATTGCTATCGAAAGTGCTCGTACAGCTGAAATGTTCGATATCGATCCTCGTGTTGCTATGCTAAGCTTCTCAACAAAAGGATCAGCAAAATCTCCGGAAACAGAAAAGGTAGCAAACGCAGTAGAAATTGCAAAAGAATTAGCACCAAGCGTAACATTAGACGGCGAATTCCAATTCGACGCAGCATTTGTTCCTTCTGTAGCTGAAAAGAAAGCACCAGGTTCAGTGATCAAAGGAGATGCAAACGTATTTGTATTCCCAAGCCTTGAAGCAGGTAACATTGGTTACAAAATTGCACAGCGCTTAGGAAACTTCGAAGCAGTAGGTCCAATCTTACAAGGTCTAAACAAACCGGTAAACGATCTATCTCGCGGTTGTAACGAAGAAGATGTGTACAAGCTTGCTTTAATCACAGCTGCTCAAGCACTTTAATAAAAAAACTCCGTCCTAGGGCGGAGTTTTTTTATTCGGCTAATGAACCCAACGCTTTTTCATTGCGGTCATACATGCGCTGCAGCTGCGTCTCAAACAGCATTTGTTCGGTAGCATTTAAAGGCATATTTACAAGAGAAGAGCTCATGCTATTCAGTGTTTGCAATAAAAGCAGCATGACATCAGAAACGGTTAAATCAATCTGTAATAGTTCAGATAGAGAAGCCATTGTATGAGGCTCGATATCTGGGTATGAAAATTTAGTTTCTGTGTTTTGGAGCCCTTTTTTGTAAAACTCTTGAATGAGAGAAGCGCGTTTAGAGCCGCTTCCGTTAACGCATAAGTAAATTTGTACGGCCACACCGCCGCGAACGCGTCGCTGTGAAATGCCTGCAAATTTTTGATTGCGAATGCTCAAATCAAAGCTGCCGGGACAATAGGATCCTACGATTTCCTTCGCTTCAATTGCGGTACCGTAAGATGCAAACATGGCCTTAATCAAATCAAACATGGCTTCATAGCCACGATCAATATCAATTCCTTTTTCTGCATCTGGAAAAATTAAAGAAATGTTTAGAACATCTTGATCAAGTACGACAGCGAGGCCGCCTGAATTGCGGACGATTGTTTTATACCCTTGTTCATGTAAATAAGCTGCACCTTCAGCCAGGTGAGGGAGCTTTGTATCTTGAATGCCTAATACAATCGTATCGTGATGCACCCATGAGCGCATGACAGCTGGAGATTCACCTCTTCCAACGGTTGTACAAAGCGTGTCATCGATGGCAAAAGAATGACGGGCATCAAAATGAGGACCTAGACTGGATTGATCAATAATACGCCAAGCGGGCTGTGCTAAAAGTTTCAAACTATTCTGCTGCATATCTCAAACCCCTTTATAAACAGTAAACGAACATATTATAGCATAAAGGCGTCAGGTCATTGTCTGTAAAATAGAAAAAGAAGAAAGCAGAGCCAAGTTTGACATCCCTCTTTCTTCGTTCGTGTAGCTTATTCAGCCATTTTCTCAAGATTTCCGTTACGATCCATTTTAAACGTAGTAGAAGAACGCTCTTCTTCATCAAATAGAGCTAACTTTCGCGCACGGTTCATGATTTGCATTAATGTTTCATAGTCTTCTTGAATAGTAGTAGCATTAGCTTCGAGATGTTTAATTTGTTTTTCCAACTCTGTGTTTTTCTTAGCTAACTCTGCATTTTCTTGCATCAAGCGTTTGTTTTCGCTTTGCAATGCTTGTAAATTGCTCGCTTGATTTGGCATTGTTTGCAAGAAGCGAATAACATCAGCCATTGAAAGCTCCTCACTGCTGCTTCTTTCTACGTGTGTTTCAGGTAAGCTATATGTTGCTGTAGGCGCAGACATCATTTGTTCCACATGCTCTACAGATGCTGGTGGCGTATATAATAATTTCTTTTTGCCTTGCTCTTGTCCAAGTGCACGCATACGCTGTTTTCGCTGTTTTTTAGCTAGCTGCAGTGCTTTTTCATACTGATGGCGTACAACAGCATTCCATCTGAATCCACATGCTGCTGAAGTTCGATTTAATTCATCTCCAACTTCTTCAAACGCATTCAACTGCGTACTTCCTTCGCGGACATGGCGCAATACTGTTTCAGCTAATAATAAGTCGTTTTCTTCTGTCCAAGCATCTTGTCTATCTTTCACTTTGTTCACTCCTCTATTTTCCATGACTCATAGTAATCATGTTTTGTAGTATCATCATGTACAAAAAATCCATACTTTATACCATTTCTTCTAGGAGTATGATAGATTTTGCTTCCTTCTTTAACTTGCATCGGACTTCAAATAGGGGTAAAATACCCCTTAGACAAAATGATGAACCAATTTTGAAAGGATTGTGTCAACATGGCAAATGAATTTAGAATTTGTGATGATTGTCAGGCAACAAACGTCAAAACGTTGTTACCTCGACTTAAAAAAATAGATGAACAAGCTGAAGTACAAATCGGTTGCCAGTCTTACTGTGGACCCGGACGTAAAAAGTCATTTGCATTTGTAAATAACCGTCCTGTAGCAGCGCCAACAGAGGACGAATTAATCGAGAAGATTGAAAAAAAAGTAAAAAAATAGATAGTGAAACAATAAATAGCTGCTTTTCTGCTACTTATTTGTCGAACGAGCTTCTTACAAACAGAATCGCCTTGTTTGTTAGGTAAATCACCTTGGTTGCTTGACAAGGTGATTTTTTATTCTGAATAGGAAAATAGGAAGTGAGTGTCGAAAAATTATAGCAACAACAAAGTGAAGATAGAGAGGTATGTAAATGACATATCCTAATGAAAAACTCAGTGAAGAAAAAGTATTTAAAGATCCTGTTCACCGCTATATCCATGTAAGAGATCGTGTTATTTGGGAGCTAATTGGGACAGCCGAATTTCAAAGGCTGCGTCGTATTAGACAGCTAGGAACGACATACTTAACGTTTCATGGGGCTGAGCACAGCCGTTTTAGTCATTCCTTAGGTGTTTATGAAATTGTGCGCCGTATTATTGATGACGGTTTTCAAGGACGCCCTGAATGGAATGAAGATGAGCGTCTTCTTTGTCTTTGTGCTGCTTTACTGCACGATTTAGGTCACGGTCCGTTTTCACATTCATTTGAGAAGGTTTTCCACTTAGATCATGAAGAATTTACACAAGCCATTATCGTAGGTGACACGGAGGTAAATCAAGTGTTGACGAAAGTGGGAAAGGATTTTCCTAAAAAAGTGGCCGAAGTAATCGCGAAAACATATGAAAATAAGCTTGTCGTTAGTTTAATTTCCAGTCAAATTGATGCAGATCGCATGGATTATTTGCAGCGTGATGCGTATTACACAGGAGTAAGCTACGGTCACTTTGATATGGAACGAATTCTTCGTGTTATGCGTCCTCGGGAAGACCAAGCCGTGATTAAACACAGCGGTATGCATGCGGTTGAAGATTATATTATGAGCCGCTACCAAATGTACTGGCAAGTGTATTTTCATCCTGTTACGAGAAGTGCTGAAGTTATTTTGACAAAAATTTTACATCGCGCGAAAGAGCTCCATCATCATTACTATGAGTTCAAGCAGGAGCCCACTCATTTTTATTCGATTTTTGAAGAAGAAATATCGCTAAAAGAGTATTTGAAATTAGATGAATCTGTTATTTTATTTTATTTTCAAGCATGGGAAGAAGAAGAGGATGAAATTTTATCTGATCTATGCCGAAGATTTATGAATCGTCAGCTTTTTAAATACATTGAGTTTAATCCAAATTCACAAATGAAAATGTGGATGGAGCTTACAACACTTTTTAAAAAAGCGGGCATTAACCCAGATTATTATTTAGTCGTCGATTCTTCAAGCGACCTACCATACGATTTTTATCGACCGGGTGAAGAGGAAGAACGTTTGCCGATTCATCTGTTGATGCCAAATAATGAAGTGCGTGAATTATCACGTCAGTCGGAGATTGTTGAAGCAATTTCAGGGAAAAAGAGAACCGATCATAAATTATATTTTCCACAAGATCTCATTGATCAATTGTCGTCTAAGCGAAAAGTTAAAGATCAGATTATAAACTTACTAAAAGGAGATCAGAGTTAAATAGTATAGGAGTTGAAGGGGCTGTGTTAAACGATCACGCAAAGATTGTGAAAGTATTTTCCGCGGCGGGAGAAGTTGTTGGCAGAAAAAAGTTACAAAAGATGATATTTATCGGAAAAAAACTGAAGTTTCCTTTTTATGAAAAGTATAATTTTCACTTTTTTGGACCTTATTCTGAGGAATTAACGCTTCGAATTGAGGAGCTGTGTAACTTGGGCTTTTTAAGTGAAATTAAAGAGAAAAAAGGCGGGTATATGCAGTATCGTTACGTATTAACAGAAGCGGGAGAAGGATTTTTAAGTCACTATGACTTAGAGCTTCCTCACTTGCAGGAATGTATGAAGGATATGAACGAGCAAAGCTCTAAATTTTTGGAGCTCGTCTCTACGATTTTATATTTTGATAACTTATCTAAAGAAGAAGTAAAAGAAAAAGTGTTTACGTTAAAGCGTAAGCAAAACTATACAGAAGAAGACATTGCAGAAGCATACGAATATATTGAAAAACTTCAGGCAACTCTGTCTGTACATTAAAAAGATGCCATAGGTCAACTCCTATGGCATTTTTTTTATGTAGGCGTTATTGATCGCTCATGCGCTTGCCCGCTACAGCGTAATGGTTTTTAGACATTTCTTCGATGATAATGGATACTTTTTCAGGTGATGCACCTGTTGTTTCTACAACAGCATCCGTTACTTTTTCAACAAGAGCTCTTTTTTGATCATCTGTACGGCCCTCAAGCATCTTAACAGTTACAACTGGCATAATGTGTACACTCCTTTTTGGTCAGTATATGATTAGTGTACCCGTTTTCTGAATAAAATGACAGTATGAGGTAGTGATGCAGGTCATAATCTGTAGTATACTTTTTATCATAACATCGATGCTAAAAACCAGGTGGGGCCATAGGGAGCCCATGTCTGGTTTTTGAGACCTTTGAGGCCATGTTCAAGAAGCCTTGTATCCTTCTTCGTAAGCAAACGGTTTATTTAGTAGATATGATGTGTAGAAATTATTTTAAAATAAAGGAGATAAAGAGTGGAACATTTTTTAGCTTTTTCATTGCAAGACCTTCCTTACGTGGTGATGACCCTTATTGTTGCATTCACACTGCATGAGTTTGCACATGCGTATGTAGCTTATTTATTTGGAGACCACACGGCTAAAAAGCAAGGAAGGCTAACGCTTTCTCCGCTGGCACATTTAGATCCATTTGGAACGCTTTTGTTAATTATCGCAGGTTTTGGATGGGCGAAGCCGGTTCCTGTTAATCGCTATTTCTTTAAAAAGCCTCGTTTAGCTGGTATTCTAGTATCGATAGCGGGACCGTTTAGCAACTTGTTGTTGGCATTTATCGGCTTGCTTATTTACTATTTGATGAACAATGCCGCAGTGGACAACGATGCGCTTTATCGTTTTTTTACATTATTTATTCAAATAAACCTAACACTAGGTGTATTTAACTTGTTGCCTTTTCCGCCTTTAGACGGCTACCGCGTGATTGAAGATCTCGTTCCGCCGTCTACGCGAGCCAAAATGACGCAGTATGAGTCTTGGGGTATTTTTGTATTTTTGATTCTTGTGATTACACCTCTGGATCGAATTGTAATCTGGCCGCTTCTAAACGGAGCAGCAACGTTTGTGATGAATATCTTTCAGCAGATATTAGCACCACTGATTTACTAAATAGAGGAGGCTTACTATGACTCAGCCAAAAAAGAAAAGTATAGGATTTAATATCATAAAAGACGATTCAACCGACGGCCACGGCGGCTACGGGGTTGGAGCGTTAAGTTTAGAAAACATTTCACCGGTTTTTGTTTGCCCAAGCGATGAAGAAGTATTTGTCGATATTGGTGCGATGCATGCCAGAAGTGTAGTAGAAAAAGGAATTAAGTTCTTACCGAATAAAGACGAGGTGCCAAACGGCAAGTTATATTGGCTTGTATGGGTAACGATTGATCGCAAGCAAGAAGGACCTTACTACGCAGGTATGACAGCATGTGAAATGACCGTTGATCGTGAAATTCGCCGCGGCTATAAGTCACTTCCTGAACATGTAAACAAAATGGATAAATCCTTAAAACGACGCATTATGGTAGAAGAAATGGATAACAAGTCTAAGGCTTTGCTTCGTGAGTTTTTGAAGTCTCATAATGAAGAAATCTGGACGTTATCTAATGATGACTTAAAAGAAGCGCTTCAAACATCGTAATGCTAAAAAAAGCTTAAGGCCAAGGCCTTAAGCTTTTTTTAATCAAACCATTTTGGGAACCAGTGAAATTTTTTACCTTCTGTTTCACGCTCTTTTTTCTTCGTTTTTGTTGCATGATCGATGTGATCAGTACAATATGTTTTAGGCTGTGTTCCAGTTAAATAATAAGCTTTATATTGAACAGGACATGATTTGGATGCTAACTTTCCATTTTGAGGATTAATGTTGACGCTCATTAATCCGTTTGGTGCTTTAAACTTTTCTTTTTTCTTCCCTTTTAAAGCATCTTCCATAAATAGCGCCCACATTTTTTTTGCGTATCCTTTTTCAGCTACATCATCCATTGTCCTTCCTTGATCATATCCAACCCAAACGCCTGAAACGAGCTGAGGAGAGTAGCCAATCATCCAGCTATCCGTAGAGGTTGTGCCGGATTTTCCCGCGTAAGGACGAGATACATATTTAGAAATAGGCTTTCCTGTGACGGTTGTATAGCCATTTAGCTTTTGATTAAACATGCCTGTCATTAAATGGGTAGTAAGAAAAGCATAGCGTCTATCAATGACTTGTTTCCGTTCAGAAGGAGCTTGATAAACAACTTCTCCGTCATGGGTTTCAATTCGTTTAATAAATGTTGGACGAATTTCTTTTCCGCCATTAGCAAAGATGCCGTACGCATTAACCATATCAATGACTTTGACAGGTGAAGTTCCAAGAGCTAAAGATGGAACTTTCTTTAAAGGTGATGATATACCAAGTGTTTTAGCGGTTTCGATCAAGCGATTTTCCCCAATGAACAAATGCGTTTTGACCGCATAAATATTGTCTGAAAGTGCGATGGCTTGAGCCATTGTAATAGGCGCATCTGCATAATAATTGTGATAGTTACTAGGCGTGTATGTCGAAACACCATCTTCTAATTTGAACGTCGTTTCTTCACTTTTCATTGGAGTGGATTCAGTAAAACCATCTTTTAATGCCGCATAGTATAAAAATGGCTTCATCGTTGAGCCAGGCTGTCTTACTGCTTGAGTAGCGCGGTTAAACGGGCTCTTTTCATAATCTCTTCCACCAATAAGAGCTTTCACTTGTCCATTTTTAGGATTCATCGCAACAAATGCACTTTGTACGTCTGAAGAGCTGCTGATAACATCTTTCATTTTTTCTTCTGCCGTTCGCTGCATCTTTTCATCCAGCGTTGTATAAACGCGAAGTCCATTTGTATAAATCATGGTTTCATCAATGCCTAAATCTTGCTTTAATTCTGCTAGCGCTGCATCCATAAAGTAAGAAGCGTCTTCTTTGTTAGGATCTTTTTCAGCAGGCTTTGAAAATGCTAGGGGAGTTACCAGCGCTTTTGTTGCTTGCTTCGACGTAATAATTCCATCCTCTTTCATGAGAGATAAAATGATATTTTGTCGTTTTTTTGCATTTTCCTGATGAATAAGAGGAGAGTAGTAGCTAGGGCCTTTTGGAATACCGGCTAACATACTCGCTTCACTTAACGTCAAATTTTTGGCGTGCTTATCAAAGTACAGCCTAGCTGCCGCTTCAATTCCATAAGCTCCATGGCCGTAGTAAATCGTATTCATGTAGCCTTCTAGAATTTGGTCTTTGCTATAATTCATTTCTAACCGAATCGTATACAGAGCTTCTTGAAGCTTTCGAGTCCACGTTTTGTCGTGCTCTAAAAACAAGTTTCGTGCATACTGCTGAGTAATAGTACTCGCACCTTGTACTTTTCCCATAGCTTTTATATCAGCTACAATTGCTCCGGCGATTCGATGCATATCAAAGCCGTGATGCTCATAGAAGCGCTTATCTTCAACGGCTAAAGTCGCATCTTTTACGTAAGGTGAAATTTGATTAAGTGAAACCCAGTAGCGCTTTTGTCCATTGTGAACTTCATCAAGAACTTTACCGTTTGCTGAGTAGAAAACAGCTGTTTGAGAAACGTTTAGCGGAGGGGGGCCAGCGATTTTGGCGTAGAGAAAGATGCTTATGTAGGCAAACAACAATAAAGCCCCCGCTAATATACCAAGGACGAGAAGAATTCGGAAGATGCGTCTTGCCTTTTTTAAATGTTCGGTTAATACCGTTTCCATTTCTATTCACCACCAATATGTGTCACTATGCACCATACATGTTGCTTTCAACACAACAAAATTCTATTAAAAGAGCGGTGCAAGTAGATTCTAAAGCTTGTATCTATCATCAGTATGAAATAGAAAAGGAGGTTTTAAACCTCCATTGCTAAAAATTTTACTTGCTTTTTTGCTGAATTCATCTATACTTTTTTCATGTTTGTATAAATTATGTTAGGGTAATCTATGCATAGGTTAATTCTCAAAATAGAAGGGAAGATTTTGAAATGGAATTATGGTTCACAGAAAAGCAAACAAAGAACTTTGGTATTACAGCTAAAATTAATCGCACTTTACATACAGAGCAAACGGAGTTTCAAAAATTAGACATGGTTGAAACAGAAGAGTTTGGTAACATGCTCCTACTTGACGGTATGGTTATGACAACAGAAAAAGATGAGTTCGTTTATCATGAAATGGTTGCGCATGTACCGTTATTTACGCATCCAAATCCAGAAAACGTACTAGTTGTAGGTGGAGGAGACGGAGGCGTAATCCGTGAAATCTTAAAACACCCAAGCGTAAAAAAAGCGACGTTAGTTGATATCGATGGAAAAGTTATTGAGTACTCAAAAAAATTCTTACCTTCAATTGCGGGTAAACTAGAAGATCCTCGTGTTGATGTACAAGTAGATGACGGATTTATGCACATCGCTAAAAGCGAGAACGAATACGATGTCATTTTAGTGGATTCAACAGAGCCAGTAGGTCCAGCTGTGAATTTATTTACAAAAGGATTCTATGCAGGTATCTCAAAAGCACTTAAAGAAGATGGTATCTTTGTTGCTCAATCGGACAACCCTTGGTTCACGCCAGAACTTATCTCAAATGTTCAGCGTGATGTAAGAGAAATCTTCCCGATTACACGTCTATACGTAGCAAATATTCCAACGTACCCAAGCGGTTTATGGACATTTACAATGGGCTCAAAGAAACATGATCCATTGGAAGTAAGCGAAGATCGTTTCTTTGATATTGATACAAAATATTACACAAAAGAATTGCACAAAGCGGCATTTGCCTTACCTAAATTTGTGCAAGATCTTATTAAATAAGTTATCACATACAAGTGAGATGCCAGAGGTTTAAGGCTGGCATCTTTTCTATGAGTAATGAAGGAGGAACAAAATATGCGTTTTGATGAAGCTTATTCAGGTAATGTATTTATTGGCAGTCAGCCTGTTTTTGAAGAAAGTGAAGCGGTTCTTTACGGAATGCCAATGGACTGGACAGTTAGCTATCGTCCAGGTTCACGATTTGGCCCAACTCGTATTCGTGAAGTATCAATTGGATTAGAAGAATACAGCCCGTATTTAGATCGGGAGCTAGAAGAAGTGAAATATTTTGATGCAGGAGATATTCCACTTCCATTTGGGAATCCTCAGCGCAGCTTGAACATAATTGAAGAGTATATCGACCAGCTTTTAGCAGCGGACAAGTTCCCATTAGGCATGGGCGGAGAGCATTTGGTTTCTTGGCCTGTTATGAAAGCTATGTATAAAAAATACCCGGATTTAGCCATTATCCATATGGATGCTCACACAGACCTTCGTGAAGAGTATGAAGGAGAACCACTTTCTCATTCCACTCCAATTCGTAAAGTTGCTGAACTAATCGGACCGGAGAATGTTTATTCATTTGGTATTCGTTCAGGAATGAAAGAAGAATTTCAATGGGCAAAAGAAAACGGTATGCATATTTCAAAATTTGAAGTTCTAGAGCCGTTAAAAGAGATTCTACCAACACTTGCAGGTCGTCCTGTTTATGTAACAATTGATATCGATGTATTAGATCCAGCGCACGCTCCTGGTACAGGAACAGTAGATGCAGGCGGTATCACATCAAAAGAGCTTTTAGCTTCTATTCACGCAATTGCTAAATCAGATCTTCGTATTGTCGGAGGAGATTTAGTCGAAGTAGCTCCAATTTATGATCCGTCTGAACAAACAGCTAATACAGCAAGCAAGCTTATTCGCGAAATGATCTTAGGCTGGGTTCAAAAGAAATAAATAAAGTAAAAAGGCGGCCGCCTACGGCCGCCTTTTTTGTTTGAAATATGTGAGTACGTCAAACACAGTGAAAAAAGGAATTCTCGGCTTATCTATCATATTTCCTTTGAAGTATTATTGAATTCTTTCTTTAGAATGTTTATACTATTTAAGTTATAACGTATTCATTTTAATAAGGAAGTGTCTTTTGTGAGTAACGCTTCAGAAGTCAAAAAACCCATTGAAGTTAAAATTGTGACGGATATCCGTGATGGTCACCGAAAAGAGACAACATCGGTAAATGCAAAAGGTATGTATTATGAAAAAGGATCGAAAATTTATCTTACATACACAGAGCGCCAAGAGGAAATCGGAGATATTAGAACAATGGTAAAAATTAGCGAAGACGAAGTATCAATTAACCGAACTGGTGCTGTTCAAATGAAGCAATCGTTTCGTAAAAAGGTACAGATCGAAGGAACTTATATAAGCCCTTATGGACGTATGGATTTACTAACATTCGCTCATAACATTGAATATAAACAAATGACTCAAAAGGGTCGGTTATTTTTAACGTATGATCTAGAAGTACAGGGTCAGCCTACCGGGAAATATGCGTTAACCATTACATTCAAGGAGGAGAAAAAATGAACATCGTCGAACAAGTGCAGCAAAAATTAAAAGCTGAAATTCAAGATGCTGTGGTCAAAGCAGGACTTGCTGAAAAAGCAGAACTTCCAGAAGTTCTATTAGAAACACCAAAAGATAAAACACATGGTGATTATTCTACCAATATGGCTATGCAGCTAGCTCGTATTGCCAAAAAAGCACCGCGTGTTATCGCTGAAGAGCTTGTAGCAAACTTCGATAAATCAAAAGCATCTATCGAAAAAATTGACATTGCAGGCCCTGGATTCATCAACTTTTATATGAATAACTCTTATTTAACAGAGCTTATTCCAACGATTATAAAAGCTGGTGAAGCATACGGTGAGACAAACGTAGGGAACGGACAAAAAGTACAGGTTGAGTTTGTTTCAGCTAATCCGACAGGAGATTTACATTTAGGACATGCCCGCGGTGCTGCAGTTGGAGACTCATTATGTAATGTTCTTGAAAAAGCAGGTTACGATGTGTCACGTGAATACTATATCAATGATGCTGGTAACCAAATTAATAACCTGGCTTATTCAGTAGAAGCACGCTACATGCAGGCTCTTGGTTTAGAGAAAGAAATGCCTGCAGACGGCTATCATGGTGCTGATATTATAAACATCGGAAAAGAGTTAGCAAAAGAGCACGGAGACAAGTATGTAAACGCCTCTGAAGAAGAGCGTTTTGAATTCTTCCGTCAATACGGATTAGATTATGAGTTAGCTAAATTAAAGCGTGATCTTGAACAGTTCCGTGTGAAATTTGACGTATGGTATTCTGAAACGTCTCTTTATAAAAATGATAAAATTTCAGTTGCACTTGAAACGTTGAAAAAACAAGGCCACGTATATGAAGAAGAAGGTGCTACGTGGTTCCGCTCTACAACATTTGGTGATGATAAAGACCGTGTGTTAATTAAAAATGACGGTTCATTTACGTACTTAACGCCAGATATTGCGTATCACCAAGACAAAATTCAACGCGGATTTGATAAGCTAATTAATATTTGGGGAGCCGACCACCATGGATATATTCCTCGTATGAAAGCGGCGATTCAAGCGCTTGGTTATGAAAAAGATACGCTGGAAGTAGAAATTATTCAAATGGTTCAACTGTATCAAAATGGCGAAAAAATGAAGATGAGCAAACGTACAGGTAAAGCAGTAACAATGCGTGACCTAGTAGAAGAGGTAGGCCTTGATGCAACTCGCTACTTCTTTGCGATGAGAAGTGCGGATACACATTTAGACTTTGATTTAGATTTAGCTGTTTCTCAATCTAATGAAAATCCTGTATACTACGCGCAATATGCTCATGCCCGTATTTGCAGTATTCTTCGTCAAGGTGAAGAGATGGGGATTCAATCAACATCTGGCGCCGACCTTTCATTAATTAGTGCAGAAAAAGAAATGGAACTGCTGAAGAAAATCGGAGAGTTCCCTCAGGCCGTAGCGGAAGCAGCAACAAAACGTATTCCGCACCGCATTACGAACTATGTATTTGATCTTGCTTCTACGTTCCATAGCTTCTATAATGCAGAAAAAGTATTAGACAGCGATAATATAGAAACAAGTAAAGCGCGTATTGAACTAGTGAAAGCTGTTCAAGTAACGCTTCAAAACTCCTTAAAACTAATTGGTGTTTCAGCACCTGAAAAAATGTAAATAAAAAAAGAGCCTCTTGGCTCTTTTTTTATTTAAAAAACAAGCGTGGCGCCTCCCGTACGCTTTACTCCTCTCATTGATGCTAAATCTTCCACTAATTTTAGCAGCGCTTTATCTTTTAACTTTGCTTCAATCATTACGTCAAAATCTTGTCCGATATCTTTAGCTATTTGCAAAAAAGGTGCGATGAAATCAGTTGAGACATAATCAGAGTGACTTCTAAATTCTTTTTCAGATTTAGGAGAAGAGATATGTACTTTTGGTTTTAATCCGATATGTTTCCACGTGTCAAAGATACGAGGGAGCAATAGGTCAAGAGGTTCTTCTCCTTCATTTGCTTTATGGTGGTGATAATCAAAGAGGAGAGGGACTTTCTCTTTTTCGCATACGGCTAATGTTTCTTCAGTTGTGTATGTTTTATCATCGTTTTCAAGAGTCATGCGCTTTTTAATCGCAGGCGGCAGCGTTTGAATGTTTTCATGAAATCGACCAATCGCTTTTTCTTTATTGCCGTAAGCTCCTCCTACATGAATATTAATAAGAGCTTGATCAGCTACTCCCATCGCTTCAAGCATTCTATAGTGATAATCCATATCTTTTACCGCATTTTCTGTAATGTGTTTTTTGTCGCTTGTAAATAATGTGAACTGGTTGGGGTGAAAACTCACGCGCAGCTGATGATTCCGAATCAATTCTCCTATCTCTGACCAGTCTTCTTGGAACGCATCAATGTAATTCCAAGCTACTTCAGGATGAGTAGCTAAAGGGACAAGAGAAGATGACAATCGATACAGCATAATTTCGTGGGCAATATTAAAATGCAACGCGCGCTTAGTATGATTCAAATTTTGTTTTGTGACGTAATGAAGCTTATCCAGCCTCTCATCTTTTTTCATTTTTCCCCATCTAGTAAACGTGAGGGTTTTAGCAGGTGAGCAGTCCCAAAGCGACAGGGCATGTGATACATAGCCAAATCTAATTTTCATGATAAATCTTCCTCTTTTCGTTCATTAAAGTAACGGAGAAATAAAGGTTGCAAATCCTTGCTTTAGTTTTTCACTCCATTTTCGGTTTTTGACATCTTCTAAAGACAAAATTGGGCATTCCCCCATACAAGCTTTAAAGCTGTTCTTTACTTCTTCAATATACGTTGCATCATAGATTAAACAGTTGATTTCAGCATTTAAGAACAAGCTTCTTTTATCAAAATTAGCCGTTCCTACATCGCAGATAACATTGTCTGCAATTAATACTTTGGCATGGTAAAAACCGTAATAATATTGATAAATCATACAACCTGCTTGAAGTAATGTGGGAAGATAAGCAAACGCAGCATGATGAACAAGCGGTTGATCTGCACGCATTGGAATTAAAATATGAACTTTTACTCCCCGTGCACGAGCTTGGAGTAAAGCATTCATCAAAGGTTCACTTGGAATAAAATAAGGAGTACCTATGTACAATTCCCTATTGGCTTGGTTGATAATCGATAAAAAGCTTTCTTCAAGTGAAAAACCTTCAGTCGACTTTAGCTGAATAACATAGTCTCCTTCAGAGGTTGGTGGAAAGTATCTTTCCATTTTACGCAGGTCTAAGCCGGTAGCAGCATACCAGTCGCTCAATAGTTGCATTTGAAGGTCTTGTATACCTTCCCCTTCCATACGCAGGTGGTAATCTTTCCACACCCCAAGCTTGGCGTCGAGTCCTAAATATTCTCTTCCAATATTAAAACCCCCAATGTAGCCAACTTTCCCATCAATAACGGCCATTTTACGGTGATTGCGTGCGTTGAGTGTATAAAACAAATAAGGCCACCGTAGCGTTCGACTGTAAGCAAAATGAACACCTTGTTTCTTTAAGAATGCAATTTTGTTTTTCTTGATTTTATAGCTTCCTACACGGTCTACCAATAATCTGACTTCAACATTTTGCTGTGCTTTTTGGACTAGTAAATCTAAAAATTCTTGGCTAATTTCATCATTTTGTACAATGTAAAACGATAAATGGATAAATGAAGAGGCATTTTCTATTTCGTGAAATAAATCTTTATACAAGACATTCCCGTCTGCGAACAAAAAGAGAGAAGCACGGCGTTTTGGAAAAGTATTTTCAGCCTGCGAAAATACTTTCTTTCCAACACCAAGGTCAATTGCAAGCCAAGCAATAAAAATAATAAAAAGTAAAATCACAATCATGCCGCTCATCATGTCACCTCTTTTCCCGATGTAAATACATTTTATGTTGTTCTTAGTGTCACCTTGTTTAAATAGAATATGAACAAAAGAACGAAAAGATATTGACTGAATGCTCATTCATTATATACAATGAAAACAGATATATTATCAGAAAATTTAGTCGTCAGGAGGAAAGAAAGGTAACAAATTATTCAAGGAGGGGACGAGATGACAGGGTTGCTGTGGGTGAATTTTCTCTTTTTTATTATTGTAACCGCTTACGCTATCTCTTTGTTTGTATATTTAATTCGCACACGCATTGAGTACATTCAATTAGGAAAAAAAGTTGAATTTGATCAGCGGTTAAAAGAAAGGCTGCAAAAAATTTGGGTGAATGTGTTTGGACAAAAGAAACTGTTAAAAGATAAAAAAAGTGGAATTATGCACGTCATGTTTTTTTATGGGTTTATTTTAGTTCAGTTCGGCGCGTTAGACTTCATTATAAAAGGTTTGCTTCCAGGTAAACATTTGCCGCTTGGACCTTTATATCCCGGCTTTACATTTTTCCAAGAAATTGTGACGTTTTTGATTTTAGTAGCAGTTGTCTGGGCTTTTCACCGTCGCTATGTAGAAAAGCTTGTGCGTTTAAAAAGAGGATTTAAATCTGGTTTAGTACTGATTTTTATTGGAGCACTTATGCTGTCAGTGCTTGTTGGAAACGGCATGTCAATCATCTGGCATAATCATGAACCAGCATGGACAGAACCGATTGCGTCATCTATTGCCATCTTGTTTAAGGGAATCAATGATACTGCCGCTATCTCCATTTTTTATGTTTCATGGTGGATTCACTTAGCCGTGTTATTGACGTTTTTAGTATATGTTCCTCAATCAAAACATGCTCATTTACTGGCTGGACCGGCTAACGTATTTTTTAACCGTGTTTCTAAGCCAGGTAAGCTTGAAAAGATTGATTTTGAAGATGAGACGCAGGAGACGTTTGGGGTTGGTAAGATTGAAGAATTCACGCAGCATCAGCTCATTGATTTATATGCCTGTGTAGAATGCGGTCGATGTACGAATATGTGTCCGGCAACTGGTACGGGGAAAATTTTGTCTCCAATGGATTTAATTTTGAAGATGCGCGATCACTTAACAGAAAAAGGAGCGGTTGTGACATCTAAGGCTCCTTGGGTTCCTACGTATGCATTCTCTAAAACAAAAGGAAATCAGCTGGCGATGATGGCGGCCAGCCAAGGCGGAGCAGAAGCCGCAGCAACAGCGGAATATAATCCCGCCCTAATTGGAGATGTCATTACGGAAGAAGAAATTTGGGCATGTACAACGTGCCGAAACTGTGAAGATCAATGTCCCGTAATGAACGAGCATGTAGATAAGATCATAGATTTACGACGTTTTTTAGTATTAACCGAAGGAAAGATGGACGCGGATGCTCAGCGTGCCATGACGAATATTGAGCGTCAAGGAAACCCTTGGGGATTAAACCGAAAAGAGCGTGAAGAATGGCGACATGTAAGAGAAGATGTTCACATTCCGACTGTTAAAGAAGTAAGTAAAGCGGGTGAAACGTTTGAGTATTTGTTCTGGGTAGGTTCGATGGGATCTTATGATAACCGCAGTCAAAAAATCGCTCTATCGTTTGCTAAGCTTCTCAATGAAGCGGGTGTTTCATTTGCGATTTTAGGAAATAAAGAAAAAAATTCTGGTGATACGCCCCGCAGGTTGGGCAATGAATTTTTATTCCAAGAGTTAGCTTCTAAAAATATCGCTGAATTTGAAAAAAATGAAATCAAAAAAATTGTTACGATTGATCCACATGCTTACAATATCTTCAAAAATGAATATCCAGATTTCGGTTTTGAAGGAGAAGTGTATCATCACACAGAATTATTAGCTATGTTGGTGAAAGAAGGTAAGCTGACACCAAAACATGCGGTTAATGAAAAAATTACCTTCCATGATTCCTGTTATTTAGGAAGATATAACGAAGTATACAGTCCACCAAGAGAAATTTTGAAAGCGATTCCAGGTGTTAGTTTGATTGAAATGGATCGCAACCGTGAAAATGGTATGTGCTGTGGAGCAGGAGGAGGGTTAATGTGGACGGAAGAAACGACCGGCCAGCGCATTAACGTAGCGCGCACGGAACAAGCCTTAGCCGTTAATCCAAGCATTATCAGTTCAGGTTGTCCGTACTGCTTAACGATGCTAAGTGACGGAACAAAAGCAAAAGAAGTAGAAGAAAAGGTTCATACGTATGACGTAGCAGAACTGCTTGAAAAGTCAATTTATGGTGACGTGCAAGAACAGGTTTCATAAAGGAGAAGTAGAGATGGTATTCATCTCTACTTTTTAAAGAAAAGAAATTGAGCAAGCGTTCAATCGGCAAGGACAAAGAGTAGGAAAAAGGGGAGGAAACAATAGTGGGGAAAACAGTTATTGTGAGTGCAGTTCGAACACCTTTTGGAAAATTAGGTGGCAGCGTAAGCGGACTAAAAGCGGCAGAACTAGGGGGGAGAGCGATTCAAGCAGCATCAAAGGGACGTACAGAAATTGATTCCGTTATTATGGGGTGCGTGCTGCAAGGGGGCCAAGGACAGCTACCTTCTAGGCAAGCCATGCATTATGCAGGTTTACCGTGGCAAGTAGAGACGGAAACCATTAATAAAGTTTGTGCATCGGGTATGCGCAGTATTACAACTGCTGATCAGCTGATTCGATTAGGAGAAGCAAAAACAATCATTGCAGGTGGAATGGAATCGATGAGTAACGCGCCGTATCTTCTTCCAAAAGCAAGATGGGGATTCCGGATGGGAGATAGCGTGGTGACGGATTTGATGGTTCATGACGGTTTGACATGCAGCTTTACAGGGGTGCAAATGGGTACGTATGGAAATCAAATAGCTTCTGAAATGAATATTTCCCGAGAAAAGCAGGATGAATGGGCGCTTCGCGGTCATCAATTAGCGGTAGAGTCAGAAGAAAAAGGGAGATGGGATGCAGAAAGAATTTCAGTTGATATTCCGTCTAAAAAAGGAACGATAACGGTTCAAAAAGATGAAGGACCAAGAAAAGATACGTCGTTAGAAAAACTCTCGTCTCTTCGGCCTGTATTTGGCCACAGTGGAACCATTACAGCAGGAAATGCACCTAGCGTGAATGACGGAGCAGCTGCGCTCATGCTAATGGATGAAGATGTGGCGAAAGCAAATGGCTATGAGCCGTTGGCTACGATTATAAACCATACTTCTCTTGCGATGGAGCCAAGGGAATTTCCGAAAACGCCTGGGTTTGCTATTAACAAGCTACTGCAAAAAACAAAGAAGACAGTAGACGATATTGCGCTGTTTGAAATCAATGAAGCTTTTTCAGCAGTAGCATTAATGAGTATGGAGATTGCAGGGCTTCCGGCTGAAAGAGTAAATGTGAACGGCGGGGCAGTGGCACTTGGACATCCGATTGGAGCAAGCGGCGCCCGTATTGTTGTAACGCTCATTCATGAATTAAGACGACGAGGCGGCGGACTAGGCATTGCTTCTATTTGCAGCGGCGGCGGCCAAGGTGATGCCATCATGGTAGAAGTGTAAAAGGGGGAAATCAACTTGAATATTGAAACAGTTATGGTTATTGGAGCAGGTCAGATGGGAGCAGGCATTGCGCAAGTATTTGCTGCGAACGGATATCAAGTTTCTTTGTATGACGTTGATCAAAAAAATACACAAAAAGGAATAGAAGGTATTGATAAACGTCTGAAAAAACAGGTGGAAAAAGGTTCTCTCTCAGCTAAGGAATATGAAGGGATTATGGAGCGCCTTCACTTGGCAAATGAAATAACAGCAGCACAAAAAGCAGATTTAATCGTCGAAGCGGTTGTGGAAAAGATGGAAGTCAAGCAAGCCATTTTTGCGGAGTTGGATTCGTTAGCCCCGAGTCATACTATTTTAGCAACCAACACGTCTTCGCTTCCTATTACTGAAATTGCAGCTGTGACCACTCGACCTGAAAAAGTAATTGGCATGCACTTTATGAATCCTGTTCCCGTGATGAAGCTCGTTGAAATTATTAGAGGGCTGGCTACTGCTGATGAAGTGTATCAAGCAGTCTATGAAACAACAAAAAAATTAAATAAAAACCCGGTGGAAGTTCATGATTTTCCAGGGTTTGTTTCAAATCGAATTTTAATGCCAATGATTAACGAAGCTGTGTTTACGCTCTATGAAGGTGTAGCAAACGAAGAGGATATTGATCAAGTGATGAAACTAGGAATGAACCATCCAATGGGACCTTTGACATTAGCAGATTTCATCGGCCTCGATACATGTTTGTTTATTATGGAAACGCTCCATAAAGGGTTTGGTGATGACAAATATCGTCCTTGTCCATTGCTTAGGAAATATGTAAAGGCAGGATGGCTTGGTCGAAAAACAGGAAAAGGATTTTTTACGTACGAAACATAAAGGAGTGGCAAAATGATCTTTTTTACGTCTGAACAACACATGATTAAAAAGATGGTAGCTGATTTTAGTGAAAAAGAAGTCGCTGCGGCTGTGCCAAACATGGAGAAGGGTGAATTTCCTCGAGGTTTATTAAAGCAGATGGCTGATCTTGGCCTGATGGGCATTCCCGTTCCTCAAACATACGGAGGAGGTGGACTGGACTTTGTGTCATACATGATTGCCATCCACGAAATATCAAAAGTAAGTCCAGCCCTCGGCGTCATTTTGTCTGTTCATACTTCTGTAGGTACGAATCCTATTGTCGTATTTGGGACGGAAGATCAAAAACAAAAGTATGTAAAAAAACTTGCGACAGGTGAATATTTAGGTGCTTTTTGCCTAACAGAACCTAGTGCAGGGTCTGATGCCGCAAGCCTAAAAACAAAAGCAGAACGAAAAGGAGACCACTATCTTTTAAATGGGTCAAAGCTTTTCATTACAAACGGGGGAGAAGCGGATACATATATTGTATTTGCTAAAACGAATCCCGAACGCGGGTCGAGAGGGATGAGCGCCTTTATCGTTGAAAAGACGATGGAGGGATTTTCAGTAGGAAAAGATGAACATAAAATGGGTCTTCACGGTTCTCGAACGGTTCAACTGCACTTTGAAAATATGCAGGTGCCTGTAGAAAATCGTCTCGGAGAAGAAGGTGAAGGATTTCGAATTGCTATGGCTAATTTAAATGCTGGAAGAATTGGTATTGCTGCTCAGGCGGTAGGAATTGCTGAAGGTGCGTTAACGGCAGCCAAAAACTATGCAAATGAACGATATCAATTTGGAAAGCCGATTTTATCTCAGCAGGGAATTGCCTTTAAACTGGCTGATATGGAAACGGCTGTTGAATCAGCGAAGCTTTTAATGTACAGAGCCGCTTTTTTATATGATCAAAAACTTCCTTGCAAAAAAGAAGCCTCAATGGCGAAATTGTTTGCTTCCCAGACGGCTATGAATGTAGCAATCGATGCGATTCAAGTTTTGGGAGGCTATGGTTATATGAAAGATTATCCAGTAGAGAGGTATTTTCGTGACGCCAAAGTGTGCGAAATCTACGAAGGTACAAGCGAAATTCAGCGCATTGTCATTAGCAGTCAACTATAGGGGGAATAATCATGTTTTTTAAACTTTCAGAAGAGCACGAAATGATTCGAAAAATGGTGCGAGACTTTGCCAAAAACGAAGTGGCTCCGACAGCTGCACAACGAGATGAAGAAGAGCGTTTTGACAGAGGAATCTTTACACAAATGGCTGATCTAGGATTAACAGGTATTCCATGGCCAGAGCAATACGGAGGAATCGGCAGTGACTATCTAGCTTATTGCATTGCCGTTGAAGAACTATCTAGAGTATGTGCATCAACAGGCGTTACGTTGTCGGCTCATACTTCTCTTGCCGGCTGGCCAATCTATACATTCGGAACAGAAGAACAAAAACAAAAATACCTGAAACCTATGGCAACGGGTGAGAAAATAGGTGCTTATGGGTTAACGGAACCGAGTGCTGGATCAGACGCAGGAGGAATGAGAACGCTCGCTGTAAAGGACGGAGAAGATTATATTTTAAATGGTTCTAAAATCTTTATTACAAACGGCGGCGAAGCGGATATTTACGTCGTATTTGCTCGCATCGATCCTAATGAAAAACGCACGAGCGCTTTTATTATTGAAAAAGATATGCCGGGATTTTCAGTTGGTAAAAAAGAAAAGAAACTGGGCATTCGCTCCTCACCTACCACAGAAATTATTTTCGAGGATTGCCGTGTTCCAAAAGAAAATTTGCTAGGAAATGAAGGAGAAGGATTTAAAGTTGCCATGATGACGCTAGATGGCGGCCGAAATGGTATTGCAGCGCAGGCGGTAGGAATTGCTCAAGGAGCGTTAGATGCGGCGGTGGCTTATGCAAAGGAACGTCAGCAATTTGGAAAGCCCATTATTTCTCAGCAAGGAATTGCGTTTAAGTTAGCCGACATGGCCACGAGTATAGAAGCTGCCAGACTGTTAACCTATCAAGCTGCTTGGCTCGAGTCTCAAGGGCTGCCATACGGCAAAGAATCAGCCATGTCAAAATTATATGCTGGGGATACAGCAATGAAAGTAACGACAGAAGCTGTTCAAGTATTTGGAGGGTACGGTTATACAAAAGATTATCCAGTAGAACGTTTTATGAGAGATGCAAAAATCACGCAAATTTATGAGGGTACACAAGAAATTCAGCGTCTCGTCATTTCTAGGTATCTTGCTAAATAAAACACTTGTTGTAGGAGAGGTGAAAAAATGAAAAAGAGAGAAGTTCTCACATCCATTAAAGATGAAAAGCTGATTGTAGAGCGTCGTAATCAAATGATTAAAGGGGCCGTCACGCTATTTAAGGAAAAAGGTTTTCACCGAACAACAACAAGGGAAATTGCCAAAGCCGCTGGGTTCAGTATCGGTACACTTTACGAATATATTCAATCTAAAGAAGATGTTTTATATCTTGTATGTGACAACATTTACGACGAAGTGAGAGAGCGATTAGAAGAGATGGTAGTGGATCGTTATACAATCGCTGAGCTTCAACAAGCGATTCAACACTATTTTAAAGTTGTAGATGAGCTTCAAGATGAAGTATTAGTTATGTACCAAGAAGCGAAATCGCTGTCTAAAGATGCGCTTCCATATGTATTAAAAAAAGAGCTGGATATGGTTGAAATGTTTAAGGTTATTATCGAAGGCTGCGTAGAAAACAATCAATTTGCACTTACGGATAAAGAAATTTCGCTGTTTGCTCATCATTTATTTGTTCAAGGTCAGATGTGGGCATTTCGCAGATGGTGGCTGCAAAAGCATTATTCACTAGAAGAATATACAAATATGCAGTTGGATTTTTTACTTAAAAATTTTTCATTTCAACAACTGTGTGAGGGGGAGACAGTTTGAATACAAGCAAAAGACCGCTTCGTTTTTTAACCGCTTCTAGCCTGTTTGACGGCCACGATGCGTCTATTAATATTATGAGACGGATTCTTCAAGCCAAGGGGGTAGAAGTCATTCATCTGGGGCATAACCGATCTGTTGAAGAAATTGTTAACGCTTCCATACAAGAGGATGTTCAGGGGATCGCCATTTCTTCTTACCAAGGCGGCCATGTAGAATATTTTAAGTATATGTACGATTTACTCCAAGAACAACAGGCTTCTCATATTAAAATTTATGGCGGCGGCGGCGGGGTAATTATTCCGAGTGAGATTCAAGAGCTTCATGATTACGGCATCTCTAAAATCTTTTCTCCGGAAGATGGACGAAAAATGGGGTTAGAAGGCATGATTCAATTCATGATCGATGATTGTTATTACACAAATCCCCCTGCACTGCCGAATGATCGAACCTTAACGCCGGCTAATGACCGTTTAATTGCCCAGCTTATTACATGTGCTGAAAATGAAGCCTATGAATACACAAAAGAGCATGCAGCCGCTCTTGAAGAAATACGAGAAAGTGTAATCGACAGCGAGACAGATCAAAAAATACCGGTTATTGGAATCACAGGAACAGGAGGAGCGGGGAAAAGTTCGCTTACGGATGAATTAGTAAGAAGGTTTATTGAACATATTCCAGATATTCATGTAGCTGTTTTATCCGTTGATCCAACTAAACAAAAGACCGGAGGAGCGCTTCTTGGGGATCGAATTCGCATGAACATCGCAGCGTCTCCTCGTGTGTATATGAGAAGTTTGGCCACGCGTTCATCTGGACATGAGCTATCGGCGGCCATTCGAGATGGAATTGCCGTCGTGAAAAAAGCGGGCTTCGACATTATCATTGTCGAAACAAGCGGCATCGGGCAAGCTGATGCTCAAGTTAAAGATATTGCAAACGTCTCTCTTTATGTCATGACAAGCGAATTTGGCGCGCCGTCGCAGTTAGAAAAGATTGAAATGATTGATTACGCAGACTTTATTGTCATCAATAAATTTGAAAAAAAAGGTTCCGAAGACGCAAAAAAACAAGTGCAGCGTCAATATCAGCGCAATCATCAGCTGTTTGAAAATAGTCTCTCTACGATGCCAATTTACGGAACAATCGCGAGTCAGTTCAACGACGGGGGAACAAATATTTTATTTGAAGATCTTGTAAATCATCTGTATCAAACATACCGTACGTCTTGGCACGTAGAAAAATCATCAGAGCGCGTAAGTGAAAAGAAATATACCATCATTCCTAATGATCAACAGCAATATTTACAGGAGATTGTAAACAGCGTTCGCTCTTATCACCGCAATACGGACGTTCAAGCGCAAACAGCGCGTAAATTTTATCAGCTAGAGGGTGCTCTCGAAGAAGTGGAAACAGAAACAGCCAAGCAAGAGCTCACTCAGCTAAAGGAGAAATATCAAAAACAGCTAACGGCCGAATCGATTGAAAAGCTGGAAAACTGGCCTAAATTAAAAAGTCAGTATCGGCAAGAAGAACTTATTACAAAGGTAAGAAATAAAGAAATTAAAACGTCTTTGCAAGTTGATACGCTATCAGGACTGCGTATTCCGCGCGTGGCCCTTCCAAAGGTTGATGAATACGGGGAAGTTCTTCGTTTTCTTTATAAAGAAAACGTGCCAGGTGCATTTCCATACACAGCAGGTGTTTTTCCGTTCAAACGAAAAGGTGAAGATCCTAAGCGTCAATTCGCAGGTGAAGGAACACCAGAACGAACCAATCGCCGCTTTCACTATTTGTCAAAAGATGATGAGGCCAAGCGTTTAAGTACAGCGTTTGATTCTGTAACGCTTTATGGAGAAAATCCGGATCCAAGGCCGGATATCTTCGGGAAAATTGGCGAAAGCGGCGTAAATGTCTGTACGCTTGATGATATGAAACTTTTGTATAAGGGATTTGATCTTTGCCATCCTTCGACTTCCGTTTCGATGACGATTAATGGGCCGGCTCCGATATTATTAGCTATGTTTATGAATACAGCTATCAGCCAGCAGGTAGAAAAGAAAGAAGAAGAATTAAAGCGTCCTTTAACGGAACAGGAATACGAGGAAGTAAAATCGGGTACGTTGAAACAAGTAAGAGGAACCGTTCAAGCGGATATTTTAAAAGAAGATCAAGGCCAAAATACGTGTATTTTTTCCACAGAATTTGCGTTAAAAATGATGGGAGATATTCAGCAGTACTTTATTGACGAGAAAGTGCGCAACTATTATTCTGTGTCTATTTCAGGCTATCATATTGCTGAAGCAGGGGCGAATCCAATTTCTCAGCTCGCGTTTACATTAGCCAACGGTTTTACGTACGTGGAATATTACTTAAGCCGAGGGATGCATATTGATGATTTTGCTCCTAATTTATCGTTTTTCTTTAGTAATGGACTTGACCCTGAATACACGGTTATTGGACGTGTGGCAAGAAGAATATGGGCAATTGTGATGCGTGATAAATACGGCGCAAATGAACGCAGTCAAAAGCTTAAGTATCATATTCAAACATCCGGCCGATCGCTTCATGCACAGGAAATTAATTTTAATGATATACGTACGACGCTCCAAGCCTTAATGGCTCTTCATGACAACTGCAACTCTCTTCATACCAATGCGTATGATGAAGCAATTACAACACCGACAGAGGAATCTGTACGTAGAGCGATGGCCATTCAACTAATCATTACAAAAGAGCATGGACTCACTAAGAATGAAAATCCATTACAGGGCTCTTTTATTATTGATGAACTAACAGACTTGGTAGAAGAAGCGGTATTGGCTGAATTTCAACGCTTAAATGATCGAGGCGGCGTTTTAGGTGCGATGGAAATGCAGTATCAGCGAGGTAAGATTCAAGATGAATCCATGGAATACGAGATGCAAAAACATACGGGAGCTTTACCTATTATAGGAGTAAATACGTATATTAATCCAAATGAAGAGGAAAGTTCCTCAGTTGATGACATGCAGTTAGCCCGCGCATCAAAAGAAGAAAAAAATCATCAAATTAATCAGCTTCAGAAGTTTCAACAGCAGCATGAAGAAAAAAGAGAAGACGCGCTGAAAAGGTTAAAGAAAGCTGCAACAGAAGGAGAGAACATTTTCAAAGAGTTAATGGAGACTGTTAAAGTAGCCAGCTTAGGAGAAATTACGCGAGCTTTATATGAATGCGGTGGGCAATATCGTCGAAATATGTAATAATGTATCGTTAGTATATAGTGATATATTAAAAGCCGCGATGACTATTTTTGGTCATCGCGGCTTTTATAGACTTAACCCTAACGGACTCAGAATAACTGATGGTGAATTCCTTTTGGTCAAAGGATACTGTTGGTGTATCAAGTAGAATGTATTATAGTAATAAAATGTCTATTTTTTCGTTGTTTTATGCGAAATTCTCGAGAATTTTAGAAACGAGGCTAGCATAAATGTATTGAATTTGTTTATAATGAATGGTATGTATTTATTCGTTTCCATCATTTACACATATGATGAATTGATTTAATAGATTTTCGATATACATAGCCATAGAAAGGATGTGCCAGATTTGAGTTTAGCACAGTACTCAAAAACGGATTTAAAAGAAATGTCGATGATTGAGATTGCTTACGCGCTTCTAGAAGAAAAAACAGATCGTCAAGCAATGTCATTCCAAGAAATTATTGCTGAAATTAAAGCAGCAGCGGAAATGTCAGATCAAGAATTAAAAACGAGATTAGCTCAGTTTTATACAGATATTAATATTGATGGTCGCTTTTTAACAGTAGGGGACAACCATTGGGGTCTTCGTGGATGGTATCCTTTTGACCAGGCTGAAGAAGAAGTTATTCCGGTTGCAAAACCTAAAAAGAAAAAAGCGAAAAAAGCTGTTGTTGAAGAAGTTGAAGACTTTGATGATCTAGAAGAAGATTTAGATTATGAAGATGTTGACGATCTAGACGAAGAAGAAGATTTTGAAGACATCGACGAGCTAGAAGAAGATGAAGATGATCTTGCAGAAGACGATTTTGACGATTTAGAAGATGATCTAGACGATGATGAGGAAGATGAAGAAGACGATTATGAGGACGAAAAAGAAAAATAATCCTTCTTGACTTTTTCAAGCGAAGTAGGTAGAATCTTTTTTGGGCTCTTTAAACAAGCATTTAAAAAGTTTTTATTTAAAATAGACTATTGCTCCCAATCCAGTTTTGGTATTGGGAGCAATTTTTTTATTTTATTTATCAATGTTTTACACCCCGATATGTTCTTATAAATCCTTGATAGAAACTTTCTTTTGGTTCTTGAACGTTTCACATTCATAAGGTTTCTTATAATTTCGCATGCACAATGAATGAATTGTGATTGTTTATGTGAAAACTTTTAATATTGTACAGTTCAAATTATTTAGAGGGGGAAGTATAGATGACAAAGTATATTTTCGTAACAGGCGGTGTTGTATCATCTCTAGGAAAAGGGATTACAGCAGCTTCTTTAGGCCGTTTATTAAAAAACCGTGGGTTGAACGTAACGATTCAAAAGTTTGATCCATACATTAACGTAGACCCAGGAACAATGAGTCCATACCAACACGGTGAGGTATTCGTAACAGATGACGGCGCGGAAACAGACTTAGACTTAGGTCACTATGAGCGTTTTATCGATATCAACTTAAATCGCTACAGCAATGTAACAACAGGTAAAGTATATTCAACAGTATTGAAAAAAGAGCGTCGCGGTGATTATTTAGGCGGAACAGTTCAGGTTATTCCGCACATCACAAATGAAATTAAAGAACGCGTTTTCCGTGCAGGCAAAGAAACAAACGCAGATGTTGTTATTACTGAAATCGGCGGAACGGTAGGAGATATTGAATCACTTCCTTTCCTAGAGGCTATTCGTCAAATCAAAAGCGATATTGGCCGTGACAACGTTATGTATATTCACTGTACACTTGTGCCATATTTAAAAGCGGCTGGTGAAATGAAAACAAAACCAACACAGCATAGTGTAAAAGAATTACGTAGCTTAGGTATTCAGCCAAACGTGATTGTTGTTCGTACAGAAATGCCAATTTCTGAAGATATGAAAGATAAGCTAGCTTTATTCTGCGACATTGATCCAAAAGCAGTTATTGAGTGTGCAGACGCTGAAACATTATATGAAATTCCACTATCTCTACAAGAGCAGCACTTAGATCAAATCACATGCGATCACTTGAAATTAGATTGCAAAGAGGCAGAAATGACTGAGTGGAAAGCACTTGTTGAGAAAGTAAAAGGACTTTCAAACACAACAAAAATTGCATTAGTTGGTAAGTATGTAGAGCTTCAAGATGCTTATATTTCTGTTGTAGAAGCAATGAAACATGCTGGATATGCATTCGATGCAGATGTAAATATCAAGTGGGTAAATTCTGAATTTGTAACAAAAGAAAATGTTCAAGATTTACTTGGTGATGTAGACGGTATCTTAGTTCCAGGTGGATTTGGGGATCGTGGAATCGAAGGTAAAATTGTGGCAACACAATATGCACGTGAGCAAAAAGTTCCATTCTTAGGTATTTGTTTAGGTATGCAGCTAGCATCAGTTGAGTTTGCACGCAATGTATTAGGATTAGAAGGCGCACATTCAGCAGAAATTGCACCTGAAACAAATTATCCAATTATCGACTTATTACCGGAACAAAAAGACGTAGAAGACTTAGGTGGTACATTACGCTTAGGATTATATCCTTGTAAATTGTCTGAAGATACGCTTGCATATGAAGCATATCAAGATGAAGTGGTGTATGAGCGTCATCGTCACCGCTATGAATTTAACAACGAATATCGCCAGCAAATGGAAGAGAAAGGCTTTATCTTCTCTGGTACAAGCCCGGATGGCCGTTTAGTTGAAATTGTAGAGCTTAAAGACCACCCATGGTTCTTGGCTTCACAATTCCACCCAGAATTCACGTCTCGTCCAACAAGACCGCAACCATTGTTCAAAGAATTTATTCGCGCATCAATGGAGTCAGGCCAAAACAAATAAGTGAAATAAAAACACGCTGTCTTTAGACAGCGTGTTTTTTATTCATATTCTTCTACGATTTCTTTTAATGTAAAAATTAAACCGTAGTACGCGTATAAAGCGACCATCATTGCTGGAAAACCAAATCTTGAGCCGTCTTCTCCAGGAATAAGGGGCTTTAACAATTTTGTATCAATATGAGCATCTGCGAGTGCTGTTAAAGAAGGTTCGGTTATTTCTTTAGGGACAGCAGCAATGCTGACAAATGGAATATCGCGTTTCTTTAAACGTTCAGCTATTTCCACAGCTTTGTGATCTGTTGAAAATCGAGAGACAAGCAGTACGCGATCGACGCTAGTCAGCTGATCCAATTCATGTAAAGGCAAAGGTTTTGCCTGACTTAAAGGTTCTGCACTGCTTAGTGCTTCTAGTGTAACGGCATGCATTTCTTCTACACCATAAATATAGATAAATCCTTCTCCGACAGAGGCCTGTGCTAAAATACGCGCGGCATCTTCAAATTGGAATTCTTCTTGTTCTTCAATTCGTTTAAAAAAACCTGAAAGTTGAGTTGTGAAAATTTTAAGCATAGAATCTCCCTTCGATTTAAGCGGCTAAAGCCGTCTATCTACACATTATAACGAAAAAAGCTATCTGTATTCTATCTTGAAATGAGCTACAATGAAAGTAAAGTGCAATGAAGTTAGATGGATGACAAAAAAAGCTATGTTTTGTAACAATTTCTCTAATTAGCAGGGATTTTTGTTTTAAAGGCGAAATACATATGTTAGTTTTGTCTGTAGAAGAGGAATATAAAAGGTGGGATTATATTGGCAGAGAAAATTTTAATTGTTGATGATCAGTATGGTATACGTATTTTATTAACGGAAGTGCTGCAAAAAGAAGGCTATACGACATTTCAAGCGGCGAACGGCTTCCAGGCGATTGATATTACAAAAGAGCAAGCACCGGATCTTGTCTTATTAGATATGAAAATTCCAGGAATGGATGGAATCGAAATTTTAAAAAGGTTAAAGCAGCACGATGAAACGATTAAAGTCATCATTATGACCGCTTATGGTGAATTGGATATGATTCAAGAAGCAAAAGATCTAGGAGCGTTAACTCACTTTGCAAAACCTTTTGATATTGATGAAATCCGCAAAGTTGTTAGGGAATATATACCAGTAAAGTCGAATTAAGGTTTTGGTAGGGTTTTCATACTAACAAATTTTGAATATCAGCCTAAAAATGTTGCTGTTTTCATTGTTAGTTGGTATCCTAATTACTGTATTCATAATTCGACAATCTATTATGTAAAGATGCGCGTTGTTTCTACATGAAACACTCAATTCAAGAGCATACTATTTGAGTGTGCCTTTTGGTTAGCATCTAATCTAAGGTTGATTTTAAGGAGGATTTCAATATGCCTTTAGTATCAATGAAAGAAATGCTTATTACAGCAAAAGAACAAGGCTATGCAGTAGGTCAATTTAACTTAAATAACTTAGAGTTTACTCAAGCTATTCTTCAAGCAGCAAAAGAAGAAAACTCTCCAGTTATTCTTGGTGTATCTGAAGGTGCAGCACGCTACATGGGCGGTTTCAAAACTGTTGTAGCAATGGTTGAAGCTCTAATCGAAGATTACGACGTTCAAGTACCAGTTGCAATTCACTTAGACCACGGTTCAAGCTTTGAATCATGTGCAAAAGCAATCCATGCTGGATTCACTTCTGTAATGATCGATGCTTCTCACCACCCATTTGAAGAAAACATTGCAATTACTTCTAAAGTAGTTGAACTAGCTCACTTCCACGGAGTATCTGTAGAAGCAGAACTAGGAACTGTTGGTGGACAAGAAGACGACGTTATTGCTGAGGGTGTTATCTATGCAGATGCTAACGAGTGTGAAGAACTTGTTAACCGTACAGGTATCGATTGCTTAGCTCCAGCATTAGGATCAGTTCACGGACCATACAAAGGTGAACCAAACCTAGGTTTTGCTGAAATGAAAGAAATCGGAGATCGTACAGGCTTACCATTAGTTCTACACGGTGGAACTGGTATTCCAACAAAAGATATCCAAAAATCAGTTTCTTTAGGTACTGCTAAAATCAACGTAAACACTGAAAACCAAATTGCTTCAGCTAAAGCTGTTCGTGAAGTATTAGCTGCGCAACCTGAACAATATGATCCACGTAAATACTTAGGACCTGCTCGCGAAGCAATCAAAGAAACGGTTCAAGGTAAAATGCGTGAATTCGGTTCTTCTAACAAAGCATAATTTGAAATCTTCGGATGGCCTGTTTGCAGTTAGTTGAGTCTGAAAAATAAAACCGTCTTATTTTTATTGTAAGGCGGTTTTATTTTTACTATAATTTTCTTATCATTCTGAATACATAACACAGGGGGATGGCATTCATGAAGTTTTTTATTGATACGGCTAATTTAGACGAGATTAAGGAAGCGCATTCATTAGGTTTGTTAGCGGGGGTTACAACAAATCCTAGTTTAGTAGCTAAAGAGAACATCACGTTTGAAGATCGTCTTCGTGAAATTACAGAGTTCGTTGAAGGATCTGTAAGTGCAGAAGTGATTGCGCTTGATGCAGAAGGCATGATTCGCGAAGGAAAAGAGCTTGCTGCGATTGCGCCGAATATTACAATCAAGGTACCGATGACTCCAGATGGCTTAAAAGCAGTAAAAGAATTTACTAGTTTAGGTATTAAGACAAACGTTACGCTTATTTTCTCAGCTAACCAAGCGTTAATGGCAGCAAGAGCAGGTGCTACTTACGTATCGCCTTTCTTGGGAAGGTTAGACGATATTGGTTTTAATGGCCTCGATTTAATCTCAGATATTGCAGGTATTTTTGCAATTCATGACATTCCATCCGAAATTATTGCAGCATCTATTCGTCATCCGATGCACGTAACAGAAGCTGCAAAAAATGGAGCACATATTGCGACAATTCCTTACAAAGTTTTAATGCAATTGTTCAAACATCCGTTAACAAATGCAGGAATTGACCAATTTTTAGCAGATTGGGAAAAACGAAATGTCTAAACATGTATAAATTTGTGTGGCATTTACCATCCTGACAGGTGAATGCCATATTTTTCTTTTATCTTGTCGAAACTATACATGATTTTTTCATTTTCGTGTACACTAGTAGGTAATAGGAAAAATAACCATTCTTTTAGGTATTCTTTGTACCAAAATTTTCCTCAATTACTAGGTGAGAAACTTTCTTTCACTAGAAGGGAGCTATAAATGGAAAAGTTAAAAATACAAGGTGGCTTTACCTTAAGTGGATCCGTCCGCGTCAGTGGTGCTAAAAATAGTGCCGTTGCGCTTATTCCAGCAACAATTTTAGCCGAGTCACCTGTTACAATTGAAGGTCTGCCTGATATTTCAGACGTGCAGTTATTAGGGGATTTAGTTGAAGAAATTGGTGGGAAAGTAACCATTGATAACGACGAATTAACAGTAGATCCATCCGGAATGGTTGCAATGCCTTTACCGAACGGAAAAGTAAAAAAATTACGCGCTTCTTATTATTTAATGGGGGCGATGTTGGGACGCTTTAAAAAAGCGGTAGTTGGTCTTCCAGGAGGCTGTTACCTTGGTCCAAGACCAATCGATCAGCACATTAAAGGCTTTGAAGCTCTTGGTGCGAAAGTAACAAATGAGCAAGGAGCTATTTACATTCGAGCTGATGAACTGATTGGTGCTCGAATTTATTTAGACGTTGTGAGCGTAGGAGCAACAATCAATATCATGCTAGCTGCTGTGAGAGCAAAAGGGCGTACCGTTATCGAGAATGCTGCTAAAGAGCCTGAAATTATCGATGTAGCTACGTTACTGACAAGTATGGGTGCCCGTATTAAAGGTGCAGGGACGGACGTTATTCGAATTGATGGCGTAGATCAATTAAAAGGATGCCGTCATTCCATCATTCCAGACCGAATTGAAGCAGGCACGTATATGATTATGGGAGCGAGTATGGGAAAAGAAGTTGTTGTTGACAACGTTATCCCTCAGCACCTAGAGTCATTAACGGCTAAAATGCGGGAAATGGGTATTCATATCGAAACAAGCTCAGATCAGATTCTCGTAGCGACTCGTCAGCTGTTGAAGCCTGTAGATATTAAAACGTTAGTATATCCAGGTTTTCCAACTGATTTACAGCAGCCATTCACGACGCTTCTAACAAGAGCATCAGGTACAAGCGTTGTGACAGATACAATTTACGGTGCAAGGTTTAAGCATATTGACGAGCTGAGACGAATGAATGCATCTGTTAAGGTAGAAGGACGTTCAGCTATTATTAATGGTCCCATTCACTTACAAGGTGCACGTGTGAAAGCGTCGGACTTACGAGCAGGAGCAGCCCTTGTAACCGCAGGCTTAATGGCCAAAGGGATTACAGAAGTAACGGGTTTAGAGCACATTGACCGAGGTTACAGCCATTTAGTAGACAAGCTATCGGATTTAGGGGCAATGATTTGGCGTGAAGAGATGACTCAAGAAGAAATTGAACAATTTCAAAATTCATAGAGGCAAATTGCACAACAGTCAGGAAAGCAAATTCTAGAAATGAGCCGTTAAATAAGCTACACAGGTGTAGGAACGTTCTTCTATGTCTGTGTAGCTTATATATTTATGAATAGGGTAAATAGATAAAAAGGGGAAGCTAAAAGATAAATTTCACTTCTTATTTTAACGTCCAGTTTATTTCCTTTAATGTGAAATTATGAAAAGGTTTTCCTTGCTTCTCTTAAGCTATTAAATTTCCTTTTTTTTATTCATCTTCTAAAGTAAAAAAAGATTGATTAAAAAGATAGAAAAAGGTTAGAATATAAATTGCTACGTTAAATTTATCAAGATAATATAAATGGTTTTATGTCGGAATTATTCTTCTAAAAGTGTATGGTTAATCAATTGATTCTACTTATTATACTTCAAAGGTTATATTCTCCATTTTCACAGATTTATTCCATCCATATCATCTCTCAATTTTATATTTGAATTTAATATGGGAGGAACGGTTAAAAATTATTCATTATAAAGCGTGGTGTCCTAATGAACTTAACATTATCCAGTTTAGAAAATATGAAATTAAAAGAGCTATATGAACATGCTCGTGAGTATAAAGTTTCGTACTATAGTAAATTAACGAAAAAAGAACTTGTCTTTGCTATTTTAAAGGCTCAAGCTGAACAAGATGGGCTTTTATTTATGGAAGGCGTTCTTGAAATTATTCAGTCAGAAGGATTCGGTTTCTTACGACCAATTAACTATTCACCGAGTTCAGAAGATATTTATATCTCAGCTTCACAAATTCGTCGCTTCGATCTGCGTAATGGAGACAAGGTATCGGGGAAAGTTCGTCCTCCGAAAGAAAATGAGCGCTACTACGGGTTACTGCATGTAGAAGCAGTAAACGGAGAAGACCCAGAAACGTCAAAAGAACGCGTACATTTTCCAGCACTAACCCCGATTTATCCAAATGAGCAAATGCTGCTGGAAACTCAGCCAAGAAGTTTCTCTACGCGTATTATTGACTTGATTTCACCAATTGGATTTGGGCAAAGGGGACTAATTGTTGCGCCGCCAAAGGCAGGTAAAACGATGCTGTTAAAAGAAATTGCCAATAGCATTACAACCAATCATCCTGATGCGGAATTGATTGTTCTTCTTATTGATGAGCGTCCTGAAGAAGTAACGGACATTGAGCGTTCGGTTGACGGTGATGTTGTCAGTTCTACATTTGACGAAGTGCCAGAAAATCACATTAAAGTAGCGGAACTTGTCCTTGAACGTGCGATGAGACTTGTCGAACACAAAAAAGATGTTGTCATTTTGATGGATAGCATTACAAGACTTGCTCGTGCTTATAACTTAGTTATTCCACCGAGCGGTCGTACACTATCAGGGGGTATTGATCCAGCTGCTTTTCATCGTCCAAAACGCTTCTTTGGAGCTGCGCGTAACATTGAAGATGGAGGCAGCTTAACCATTCTAGCAACAGCCTTAATTGATACAGGCTCTCGTATGGATGATGTTATTTATGAAGAATTTAAAGGTACAGGTAACATGGAACTGCATCTAGATCGTTCACTAGCTGAAAAACGTATCTTCCCTGCGATTGACATTCGTCGTTCAGGCACACGTAAAGAAGAGCTGTTAATTCCAAAAGAGCATTTAGACCACTTATGGGCAATTCGCAAATCAATGGCAGATGCTCCTGATTTTGCAGAAAAATTCTTAAAACGTTTACGTCAAACAAAGACAAATGAAGAGTTCTTTTCGATGTTAACGGAAGAGAAAAAAACGCTTCTAGCAAATAAACGATAAGTTATAAAACATGTGGTTGCAAAAGCATACAACCCTTGTTATAATTTCATCATGTGTGTTGATAAAGTACACAGTGAAATAGTTATTATTTCATCACTATCTTTATCAATAAACTCTGTTTCAGAATGATTCAGGGCGGAAGGAGATGAAACGAATGAAAACAGGAATTCATCCAAACTATAAAACAGTTATGGTTAAATGTACTTGCGGAAACGAATTTGAAAGTGGTTCTGTAAAAGAAGAGATCCGCGTTGAGACTTGTTCTGAATGTCACCCATTCTACACTGGTCGTCAAAAATTCGCTGAAGCTGGTGGCCGTGTTGATCGCTTCAACAAAAAATACGGTCTTAAATAATCACATTGTCGAAACAAACAGGCAAGTAGCTTAACTTCTTGCCTGTTTTTTTGCTTAAAAAAGTAGAAAAACAGTGTCTGCTTGATAAAAAAGTGGGTACTTTATCATAGGAATAAGATCTACATAGAAGACGTAGATTAAGTTAGTAGCGGTTCGCTCAGAAACGGAACGAGAAGAAGGGAGAGTCCCGCAGTGGTGTACGTAATGAAACAAAGCGGTTGGATAGAAGTAATTTGTGGCAGTATGTTTTCAGGGAAATCAGAAGAGTTGATTCGACGTGTGCGCCGTACGCAGTTTGCTAAACAAAAAGCACAAGTGTTCAAGCCTGCAATTGATAATCGATATAGTGAAGAAGCTGTCGTTTCACATAATGGTACATCTGTTATGGCTTATTCAATCTCAGCATCGCGCGATATTTTAAAGCGAGTAAATGAAGAGACAGACGTAGTAGCGATAGATGAAGTACAGTTTTTTGACACAGATATTTTAGAAATTGTTCAATCTTTAGCAGATCAAGGCTTTCGTGTGATTGTAGCAGGGTTAGACCAAGACTTCAAAGGTGAACCTTTTGGACAAATGCCCCAGTTAATGGCTATTGCAGAATCGGTAACAAAGCTACAGGCCGTATGCGCTTCATGTGGCTCTCCTGCGAGCCGTACGCAGCGTTTGATTAACGGTGAGCCTGCTTCTTATGACGACCCTATTATTTTAGTCGGTGCGTCTGAATCGTACGAACCAAGATGTCGTCATTGCCACGTTGTGCAAAAGTCCAAAGGACAGGCTGTGTCTGTGGACTCAAGCGAAATGGTCGAAAAATAAAGCAAGAATTTTATGATGATAAAAACAGAACGCGCAGTTCTGTTTTTTTGTTCATATACGTGTATTAACAAGGTTTTGACTCTATTTTAAAGCTATACTATAATTACAATGTTATGGATAAAGAATGAGGTGAATGACGTGTTTGATCGTTTAGAAGCGGTAGAGGCGCGCTATGAGAAGTTAAACGAACTTCTGAGTGACCCTGAGATCGTAAACAACCCCTCTAAGTTGAGAGAATATTCGAAGGAACAATCAGATATACAACAAACGGTAGCCGCTTATCAGGAATACAAAGATGTAAAAGAGCAGTTATCAGAAGCGAAAACGATGCTTGAAGATAAGCTTGATGCAGATATGCGCGACATGGTCAAAGAAGAAATTGCCGAGTTAGAAACGCAGCAAGAAGAGCTAGTTGAAAAGCTACGTATTTTATTAATTCCAAAAGATCCAAACGATGATAAAAACGTAATCATGGAGGTTCGTGGAGCGGCTGGTGGAGATGAAGCAGCGTTATTTGCAGCTAATTTGTACCGCATGTATTCTCGTTTTGCTGAATCACAAGGCTGGAAAACAGAAGTAATGGAAGCAACGACTACTGGAGTAGGCGGTTATAAAGAAATTATCTTTATGATTAACGGTAAAGGTGCGTACTCAAAGATGAAATTTGAAAACGGTGCACACCGTGTTCAGCGAGTTCCTGAAACAGAATCAGGCGGTCGTATTCATACATCTACAGCAACGGTAGCATGTCTTCCTGAAGCGGAAGAAGTTGAAGTGGACATTCATGAAAAAGACATCCGTGTAGATACATTTGCTTCAAGTGGACCTGGTGGCCAAAGTGTTAATACGACGATGTCGGCAGTTCGTTTAACACATTTACCAACAAATACAGTGGTATCATGTCAAGATGAAAAGTCTCAAATTAAAAATAAAGAAAAAGCAATGAAAGTATTGCGTGCTCGCGTGTACGACAAATTCCAGCGAGAAGCACAAGCAGAGTACGATGCAACGCGCAAACAAGCAGTTGGATCAGGAGATCGCTCTGAGCGTATCCGTACGTATAATTTCCCGCAAAATCGCGTAACGGACCACCGTATTGGTCTGACGATTCAAAAGCTAGATCAAATCTTAGAAGGCAAGCTTGATGAAATTATCGATGCATTAGTAATGGAAGACCAAGCGCGCCGAATGGAAGATTCGAACTAATGAAAGTATTTGAAGCCCTTAAGTGGGCTTCTTCTTTTTTGAAAGAGGCAAAGCGAGATGAAAACGCGGGAGAACTCTTGCTTCGCCATCACTTACAGATGACGAGAACTCATTTGCTAGGTGCTCTGCAGGAAGAACTAGAAGAAGAAACGCTAAAAAGGTTTGAACAAGATGTCCATGCTCATAAAGCAGGGATGCCTGTACAATATCTCATCGGGACAGAAGAATTTTACGGACGTTCATTTATTGTAAACGAACATGTATTAATTCCAAGACCGGAAACAGAAGAGCTCGTATATGGAATGATTTCTCGAATGAAAAAAGAATTTCAACACCAGTCTATTGAGCTTGTCGATATTGGAACGGGAAGTGGGGCGATTGCTATCACTTTAGCGTTGGAGCTTGACAGCGTCAATGTTACAGCAACAGATATAGCTATAGAATCTTTAAATGTAGCCAAGGAGAATGCTCAAAATCTGGACGCTGCTGTCACGTTTATACAGGGAGATTTATTACAACCATTCCTATCATCAAATCAGAAATTTGATGTAATTGTGTCTAATCCGCCTTATATTCCAGCAGATGATGAATTGTCCACAGTGGTAAAAGATCATGAGCCAAATCGAGCTCTTTTTGGTGGAAAAGATGGTCTGGATTTTTATCGACGTTTTATGGAAGAGTTGCCATATGTGACGAAGTCAAACAGTATTATTGGATTTGAGGTCGGGGCCGGACAGACAAAAGATGTAGCTGAGATGCTGCAAAAAACGTTTCCGACAGCTTTTGTAGAATGTGTATATGATATTAATGGAAAAGATCGAATGGTTTTTGCACAACTTCGTGATAACTAAAAAAATCAGAGGGAATGATTTTCCCTTTGGTTTTTGAAAATCATGCATTTTTTTACTAAATTACTAGTTTAAGATATCTTGCTTTCGGCCATACTGTTCCTATGAAAGGGCGGTGGCCGAAATGAAGAAATATGCTATCATTTATTTTATTTTATTAATTATTGGAGCAAATGCTCAACTTATATATACACATAACCAAGTGCAGGCAGATCAGCCTGCAGTCATTCCAGACGAGGCAATTCGACTGCGTATTTTAGCAAACAGCGACGGTGAAAAAGATCAGTACGTAAAACGTCTGATTCGTGACCGTGTGAACGAACAAATTACAGAATGGGTAAAAGATTTAACATCTGTAACTGTAGCTCGAAAAACAATTAAAGAAAATTTGCCAGCGCTTGAGACAATTGCGAAAGAAGTGCTAAAAGAAGAAGGCGTAAATGAATCTGTTCACGTTAAATTCGGAAAAGTAGAGTTTCCTACTAAGTTGTACGGTCAGTTTTTATATCCAGCAGGTGAGTATGAAGCCGTGCTTATTACTCTTGGTAAAGGAGAAGGAGCAAACTGGTGGTGTGTACTATTTCCTCCTTTATGCTTCTTAGATTTTTCAAACGGTGAAGCGGTAAAAGCGCCAGAGCCATCTGAAGAAGAACCAAAGGCAGAAAAAGAAAAACCAGCAGCTTCTGAATTAAAATCTGCAGACAAAACAGATGATACGTCGGCTGAAAGTAAAGAACCCGCAGTGAAGACAGAAATTCAATCTGCAACTATTACATCGGATTCTATTAAGCAGAAAGCTGAGGAACCTTCTCAACCAACGGCATCTTCTAAAGAAGCAGCTGCAAAGGATACAAGCAACACAGCGAAAGAAGAAACAAGCGCTAAGGCTGAGAAAAAGGAAAGTAAGGAAGCTGAAAAGTCTGTTTCATCTAAGAAAAAAGCTGATGCTAAATCGAAAGAAGATTCTGTAGAAGTTAAGTTTTTTGTAGTAGAATGGGTATCGTCCGTATTTAATTAATAGAATCATTAAAAATAAAATTCAGTTCTACTTTTTTTAACCATCTCATAGATTTGTTACTAGAAAACAAGTTGAGGTGATTAAAATGAGAGAACAATTAAAAATTGCCAGTAAAAATGATTATATTCGAATTCAGAAGTTTTTACAAAAAGCGGGTATTAGCACAGCGGGTGTAGAAGAACATATTCATCAATTTGTCATCATGGAAAGTGAAGAAGGCGAGCTGCTAGCAACAGTTGGGTTTGAAAAAGAAGGCATGGACGGAATTCTTCGCTCCCTTGTCGTGTCACCTTCTTTGATGCAATCTGATATTCTGCTGCTATTTAAAAGTATCGTTCAGCTGGCTCAAAAGCATGGTGTGAAGCAACTATATTTACTAACAAATAAGGCATCCTCTCTGCATTTTTTTCAAATGATGAATTTTCAGCAAACATCTTATAGTGCTCTACCTGATTTGTTAAAAGAACATTCGTATTTAAAACAGTTACCAAATCCTAAGGATGTCTACGTGATGTTTTATGCAGCTAGTTAAAAGGAAATGTGGATAAATCATTTTAATGGGGTATCCACAATGTTATTCACAAAAATCTAAGCTTTATCCACATTTTGTGGATAAAGCTTGTTTGCTGATATAATGAATGCATGTATTTTACTGTTTTTGATACATATTGTACTTTTAAAGTAAAAAAAACCTAGATATAGAAAGAAAAAGGAGTTGAAGAAGATGGAAACTAAGTTATGGGTTGTGGATAATTTTATGAACGAAAAAGATATTTATCCACAGATAGAAGAAGCAGCAGATTTGCTGCGCAACCACGAAGTGGTTGCTTTTCCTACAGAGACGGTGTATGGATTAGGAGGAGATGCAACATCGGATAAAGCTGTGGATAAAATTTTTGCAGCAAAAGGACGTCCTAGTGATAACCCTCTTATTGTTCATATTGGAGATAAAGAGCAGCTGCATACATTTGTAGAGTCAATTCCTTCAAAAGCAGAGAAAGTGATTGATGCTTTTTGGCCAGGTCCTCTTACCGTGATATTACCTAAAAAAGATCAAGTTTCAGATAAGGTTACGGCTGGTTTAAACAGCATTGCAGTGAGAATGCCATCACATCCGGTAGCTCTTGCATTATTGAAAAAAGTGGCTTTGCCTATCGCGGCTCCTAGTGCAAACCTCTCCGGCAAGCCAAGCCCCACTTTAGCTCACCACGTGATGAATGATTTAGAAGGGCGTATTAGCGGAGTTGTAGACGGAGGAGCGACAGGGGTAGGAGTAGAGTCGACTGTCCTTGATTGTACTGAAGAGATTCCTATTATTTTACGTCCAGGCGGCATTACTCAGAAAGAGTTAGAAAGTGTAATTGGTCCCGTAAAAGTAGATCGAGCGTTAATAAGTGATAAAGAAGCGCCAAAATCTCCAGGTATGAAATATACGCATTACGCACCTGATGCACCGCTTGTCATTGTTGACGGCAGTTCAGATTTTTTCCAATCTATTATTGATCACTATCAAGATCAGGGTAAGCGAGTAGGGGTATTAACGACATCTGAACATGAAGATGTGTATAAAGCCGATGCCGTCATTACATGTGGATCTCGCTCAAATTTAGAGACGGTTGCTAGCCACTTATATGAGTCTCTTCGTTCATTTAATGAGTGCGATGTAGATATTATCGTTAGTGAAAGTTTTTCTGAAGAAGGAGTCGGTCATGCCGTTATGAATCGATTAATGAAAGCTGCAGGACATCACGTGATTAAGCAATAAAATTCATCTTCTAAACCTTTTCGAATGTGCATATTTTGAAATAGGAGCACGTCCGAGGAGGGTAAAGATGAATGTATCTCAGTTAATTAGTGAAATGATCACGTTAGTCATTATGGCGTTTGCCTTAGGAATGGATGCTTTCTCAGTTGGTTTGGGAATGGGGTTAATTCGTTTACGCTTTCGCCAAATTTTCTACATTGGTGTTGTTATCGGTATATTTCATATTTGGATGCCGCTATTGGGCATGTTTATTGGACGACTTTTGTCTGATAAACTTGGAATGTTTGCTACCTATGGCGGTGGAATTTTATTGCTGATTCTTGGGGCGCAGATGATTTATTCCTCCTTTAAGCATGACGATACGCCGTTTATCAAACCAGTTGGCTTTGGACTGTTATTTTTTGCGCTCAGCGTGAGTCTAGATAGTTTTTCTGTTGGACTTAGCTTAGGTATTTTTGGGGCAAGAACGTTTTTGACCATTATTGTTTTTGGCGTAGTGAGTATGCTATTAACTTGGTTAGGACTGTTGCTCGGCAGAAGAGTACAAGGCTGGCTTGGTTCATATAGTGAGGCACTGGGCGGGAGCATTTTATTAGCTTTTGGCATCAAATTGCTATTACCTTTTTAACTATATATAAATAGGTAAAGGACCATGACCATGCAGGTTATGGTCTTTTTTTGCTTCTTTTAGATTACAGCAATAAAAAAAGGAAAGCGAAGGTGTTTTTTTCAAGATAAATAAAGAGATTATGGATAAAAAACACCCAAAAAAGCTAACTGGATTTATGCAAGCAATAGAGATACAATAGGGTGGAATATCAACATAGTCGCACATAGTGAAAGCAAGGGAGGATGTATCTTGAAAAACATCTTATTTGTATGTACAGGAAACACGTGCCGCAGCCCTATGGCAGAAGCGTTGCTGAAAGCTAAAAAAATAGATGGAATAAACGTGAAGTCTGCAGGTGTATTCGCTTCAAATGGAAGTGAAGCTTCTGTTCATGCACAAGTTGCCCTTCAACAGAAAGGCATAGCTTGTTCTCATGCTTCGGCAGCATTAACGGAAGAACAATTGATGTGGGCTACTTATATTTTTACGATGACGGAGCAGCATAAAATGCTAATTTTGAACCAAGCTCCATACGTAAGTGATAAATTATTTACGCTAAAAGAATTTGCCGGCGAGCAAGGTGAAGTATCTGATCCGTTCGGCGGATCATTACAGACGTACGAACAGACTTTAGAAGAGTTAGAGCGTATGATTAACAAAATAGTCGACAAATTATAAAAGGTCCCATAAATTTTTGCAGACTTAAACTGAACAAAAATTAATAGAAGATGAAGGTATGTATGAGGAGGAAACAAAGATGAAAGTAGCTATTGCATCTGACCACGGCGGTATAAATTTACGACAGGAAATTATCTCTTTAATGGAAGAATTAAATATTGAATATGTGGATTTAGGGTGTGAATGCTCAGCATCTGTCGATTATCCGGATTATGCACTTCCCGTTGCTCAAAAAGTGGCGAGCCAAGAAGTAAGTCGAGGCATTCTTATTTGCGGAACAGGCATCGGTATGAGCATAGCAGCTAATAAAGTAAAGGGAATTCGCTGCGCTCTAGTGCATGATACGTTTAGTGCAAAAGCCACAAGAGAACATAATGATAGCAACATTTTAGCAATGGGTGAACGCGTCATTGGGCCGGGACTTGCACGTGAAATTGCGAAAATTTGGTTAACGACAGAATTTGAAGGCGGGCGACATGAAAATCGCGTGAATAAAATTAAACAGTATGAGCAGCAAAGTGATGCAACAGTAACGGCATAATGTGAACGTATTCAATGGAAGAAAGGAAGAAAAACGTGTCTGAACTTACGAAATGGAAAGAGCAGTTGGAAACAGTTTTATCTGATTTTTCAGCACAAGTGCAGTTATCTTCAGAACATACACTTGTCATTGGATGCAGTACAAGTGAGGTAATTGGTGAAAAAATAGGAACCGCAGGCGCAATGGAAGTTGCAGAAATGATCTTTGATACACTAGCAGATTTTCGAAAAAAAACGGGTGTCCACTTAGCATTTCAATGCTGTGAACATCTTAATCGAGCACTGGTAGTAGAAAGAGAATTAGCTCGTAAAGAACGCTTAGAAATCGTTAGTGTTGTTCCTATTCATAAAGCAGGTGGAGCGATGGCTACACAGGCCTATGGCCAGCTTAAAGATCCTGTTTTAGTAGAGTTTATTAAAGCTGATGCTGGGATTGATATTGGAGATACATTCATTGGTATGCATTTAAAGCATGTCGCAGTACCCGTTCGTTGTACGTTGAACGCAGTTGGACACGCTCATGTTACTTTAGCAAAGACGCGTCCAAAACTAATCGGTGGAATGAGAGCGTTTTACGAACTTTCGTAATTAAATATATTAAAATAATACACATTTTTTCTTTTTTATTCTAAATAAATCATGTTACAATGTAGTTGAATTAACAAATAACGAACATTGCGAATACGAAACGAGGAGAGGATTTTGATGGAGAAACAACTAATGCAACAAGATCCAGCAGTTTATAATGCGATCAAGGATGAATTACAAAGACAACGTACTAAGATTGAGCTAATTGCTTCAGAAAACTTTGTAACAACAGCGGTAATGGAAGCACAAGGTTCAGTTTTAACAAATAAATATGCTGAAGGCTATCCAGCTAAACGTTACTACGGTGGTTGTGAACACGTGGATGTAGTAGAAGACTTAGCTCGTGATCGTGCAAAAGAAATTTTCGGAGCAGAGCACGTGAACGTTCAACCTCACTCAGGTGCACAAGCAAACATGGCTGTATACTTCACTGTTTTAGAGGCTGGAGACACAGTACTTGGTATGAATTTATCGCACGGCGGTCACTTAACGCACGGAAGTCCTGTTAACTTTAGTGGTGTTCAGTACAATTTCATCGAATATGGTGTAGATCGCGAAACACATCGCATTAACTACGATGACGTATTAGAAAAAGCTCGTACACACAAACCAAAATTAATTGTGGCTGGTGCAAGCGCATATCCACGCGCAATCGACTTCAAGCGTTTCCGTGAAATCGCTGATGAAGTAGGCGCTTATTTAATGGTAGACATGGCTCATATTGCTGGTCTAGTAGCTGCAGGACTTCATCAAAATCCTGTGCCACATGCTCATTTCGTTACAACTACAACACATAAAACACTACGCGGACCACGCGGCGGTATGATTTTATGTAAAGAAGAATTTGCGAAAAAGATTGATAAGTCGATCTTCCCTGGTATTCAAGGTGGTCCATTGATGCACGTTATCGCTGCAAAAGCAGTAGCATTTGGTGAAGCATTACAAGATGAGTTTAAGCACTATGCTCAAAATATCATCGACAATGCTAATCGTTTAGCAGAAGGATTAAAGAAAGAAGGATTTGCTCTTGTATCTGAAGGAACAGACAATCACCTTGTGTTAATCGACGTAAGCTCAATGAATTTGACAGGTAAAGTAGCTGAAAAAGCGCTTGATGATGTAGGTATTACAACAAACAAAAATACAATTCCTTATGATGAGCAAAGCCCATTTGTAACAAGCGGTATCCGTATTGGTACAGCTGCGGTTACAACTCGCGGATTTGGCTTAGAAGAGATGGATGAAATTGCTTCTATCATCGGATTAACGCTTAAAAATATTGAAGATGAAGAAAAGTTAGCTGAAGCTAAAACACGCGTTGAAGCTTTAACAAGCAAGTTTGAAATGTATAAATCACTTTAAGAGAGACAGGCCTTTGTGCCTGTTTTTTTTATGGAGAAAGTGGTAGCAATTCAATCATTTTTTGAATAATGCTTGAACTCAAAAACTTTTTTCTGTAAAATGAATGCAATGTATAAATTTAATTAGCAAGAGATATGTTTTTACTAGTACGTACCATTCAATTCGTTGAATGGTATTTTAATGTGTACATCTTTATATATAAGGAGAGATATCAATGGGCAAAGTATACGTATTTGATCACCCGCTTATTCAACACAAATTAACTTACATACGCGATGTAAAAACGGGAACGAAAGAGTTTCGTGAATTAGTTGATGAAGTGGCAAGCTTAATGGCTTTTGAAGCAACACGTGATTTACCGCTAGAAGATGTCGAAATTGAAACACCGGTTTGCAAAACAAAGTCAAAAGTTATTGCAGGGAAAAAGCTTGGTATCGTTCCAATTCTTCGTGCTGGTATCGGCATGGTAGATGGATTTTTAAAACTAATGCCAGCTGCTAAAGTTGGACACGTTGGCTTATATCGTGATCCAGAAACATTACAGCCTGTTGAATATTATGTAAAGCTACCTAATGATGTAGAAGAGCGTGACTTTATTGTAGTAGATCCTATGCTTGCAACAGGAGGGTCAGCTGTAGAAGCAATCAACTCTCTGAAAAAAAGAGGCGCTAAAAACATTAAATTTATGTGTTTAATTGCTGCTCCTGAAGGCGTGGAAATTGTAAAAGAAGCACACCCTGACGTAGATATTTACATTGCAGCATTAGATGAAAAATTAAATGACCATGGATATATTGTTCCAGGTTTAGGTGATGCAGGGGATCGTTTATTCGGTACAAAATAATTTGTAGATTTGGGTGATGAACATGAAGCAGCCAATTAAAGTAATGACGATATTCGGGACAAGACCAGAAGCAATTAAAATGGCTCCTCTAGTATTAGAGCTTAAAAAGCGACCAGAAGAGTTCGAAGCAATTGTTACAGTAACGGCTCAGCACCGTGAAATGTTAGACCAAGTATTGAGCATCTTTGACATTCAGCCTGACTATGACCTGAACATTATGAAGGATCGCCAAACCCTTATGGACGTAACGACCAGAGGATTACAAGGCTTGGACGACGTAATGAAAAAAGTAAAGCCGGACATGGTACTTGTACACGGTGATACAACTACGACGTTTATTGCTGGGCTAGCAGCTTTTTATAATCAGATTCAGGTCGGGCATGTTGAAGCAGGTTTGCGCACATGGAATAAATATTCTCCATACCCGGAAGAAATGAACCGTCAGCTTACAGGTGTTCTCGCTGATTTGCACTTTGCTCCAACAGATAAGTCTGCAGCTAATTTGCAAGTAGAGAACAAAAAAGAAGAGCGAATCTTTGTGACTGGAAATACAGCTATCGATGCGTTAAAAACAACAGTAAAAGAGACATATGAGCATGAAGTGTTAACGAAATTGGGAGATGATCGTCTTATTTTGTTAACGGCACATCGCCGCGAAAATTTAGGCGAACCAATGAAAAATATGTTCCGTGCTGTTAAGCGTATTGTAGATGAACATGAAGATGTGCAAGTTGTGTATCCTGTTCATTTGAATCCAGTAGTTAGAGAAACAGCAAACGATATCTTAGGAAATGACCCGCGCATTCATTTAATTGAACCGTTAGATGTAATTGACTTCCATAACTTCGCTGAGCGCGCTCATATTATTTTGACAGATTCGGGCGGTGTTCAAGAAGAAGCTCCTTCATTAGGCGTACCTGTATTGGTACTTCGCGATACAACAGAGCGCCCGGAAGGAATTGAAGCAGGAACGCTCAAACTAGCAGGCACGGAAGAAGAAACGATTTATACGCTAGCAAAAGAGCTGTTAATAGATGAAGGCGTATATAAGCAAATGTCACAAGCATCGAATCCTTACGGAGACGGCTTAGCTTCTAAACGCATTTGTGATGCTATTAGCTACTATTTCAACCGCCGTGAAAACAGACCGGAAGCTTTTAATCCGCTTTCGTAAGATTTCTAAACACCTTTCACATGAAAAGCGTCTCTTTGAGACACGATAGTGTGAGAGGTGTTTTTTTATGTGGATTAAATGGTTAATGATTAGCTTTATATTGGGGAGTGGGGGAGGGCAAATGTCGCTCAATCCGACATTTCCTTCTATAAAACAAGAAATGAATCATCAGGAAAAATCAATCATTGTGATGATTAAAAAAGAAAAATTCACGAAATTTAAAAGTCAGCTACAAAAAAATTATCCTAATATAAAGATTAAGAGCGAATTTCACACGGTGTTTACAGGACTTTCATTAAACGGCTCCATCTCGGATTTGGAAAAACTATCTCAGAATCCATCTATTATTAGTTCACATTCTATTAAAAACTATCAGGTTACAGAAGAAAATAGCGTAACGTTCATTGGCTCAGAACAGGTAAGAGGCTTGTTTGATACTCACAATCAGCGCTTAACAGGAAAAGGGATCAAAGTAGGCGTTATCGATACGGGGGTTGATTATTCTCATCCTGATTTAAAACAAACCTACAGAGGGGGTTACGATGTAATAGATGAAGATTATGAGCCGATGGAAACCACTCGTGAGCAAGGAGAACCGACTCTGCACGGTACTCATGTAGCTGGTATTATTGCAGCGAATGGGAATATTACAGGCGTAGCACCCCAAGCGGAAATCTATGCATACCGAGCTCTTGGACCTGGAGGAGCTGGAACGTCTGAAAGTGTTATTCTAGCTATTGAAAAAGCAATTCAAGATGATGTAGATATTATTAATTTATCATTAGGAAATGATGTGAATGGCCCTGATTTACCAACAAGCTTAGCGTTAGATCGAGCTGTTGAAAAAGGAATTGTAACGGTTACATCTAGCGGCAATTCAGGTCCAGGTTTATGGACGGTGGGCTCTCCGGGTACAGCGGGAAAAGCTATTTCCGTTGGCGCTTCTGTTTCTCCGACAACAGTTCAATTTCTAACAATTGGATTTAACAAAGAAAAAATTATGATGGCGCCAGTAGAAGGGTCTCGTCCATGGACGTTTAATCAAACGCTGCGTGTAATAAATGAAGAAGATTCCAAAGAGCAAAAGCATGCGTCGGGTAACGTCATTTTGCTAAAAGCAGAAGGAAATGCGGTTCAAAAAAAGATTAAACAAGCTGAACAGGCGGGAGCAAAAGCGGTTATTTTATATAGCCCGACAGAAAAAAGCATAGTCAGTAAACTAAAAGAGTCAGTAAATATTCCCGTGATATGGGTAAGTAAAAAAAGCGGTGACACCATTACCCAACACATTCAGTCTCAACAACCGTACTTACGCACTGGCCAGCAAGTGGTGCAAGACTTGCTCACATCTTTCAGTTCAAGAGGGCCTGTAACGACTACTTGGGGAATCAAACCAGACGTCGTCGCACCAGGTTACTTCATTAATAGTACAGTTCCTGGAGGATATGAACGCATGCATGGCACAAGTATGGCTGCGCCCCATGTAGCTGGAGCGTGTGCGCTGATTTTACAAGCTCACCCGAACTGGTCTCCTGAACAAGTCAAAGCTTCATTGATGAACACCAGTAAAGTAATGCAGCAGCTAAACGGTCAAACGTATCGCGTATATGAACAAGGAGCGGGAAGAATTCAAATAGCAAAAGCCGTCACAGCAGAATCTTTGTTTTATCCATCTTCTTTATCTTTTGGTATTTTTACGCGTCCATCAAAGAAAGTTTTATCTTTTAAAATTGATAACCAGTCTGATAAAGCAAAAACGTATCGCTTAAACGTTCCAAAAAGGGATGAAGGAGTGAACTGGGATGTTCCATTACCCGTCACGGTGCCACCCCGTCAGACAAAAGAGATAGCTGTCACTTTATCGGTGCAGCCCCGTTTTAAAAATAAAGGTATATATGACGGATATTTGGAAATAAATGATTCACGTGAAACATTTTCGCTTCCCTATATGTACATGATTAGCATTCCAGATTATCCTCGCGTCATGGGATTGCAAGTAGCAGCGGAAAAAGAGAAAAATACGTATAGCTATGAACTGTTTTTGCCTGAAGGAGCAGATCAGTTAGGCGTCGCTCTTTTTGATAAGCAGTCTTTACAGTTTGTATCGTATTTAGATGTTGACGTGGATGTAGAAAGAGGCATGAGAAAACGAAAAATAACGATTGATGAATCGCTTGTACCAGGAGTGTACCAAATATTTGCATTTGTGAAAAAGCATAGACAAGAGCAGGTTGTACACAGTACAATAACGATTGAATGAACCTCTTTAAATGTTTTCATTTGAAGAGGTTTTATGTGTGGCAGAAATGTGAACAATAAGAAGAGATTGTGAAGTTTTTAGCTTAAACACATTGACATTAAATATACGCTATTGTATGCTTACAGGGAATATAAATGATAAGGTTTTCAACCTGTGAAAACCGTTGATATTTCTGCGTATTTTATTAGCTGTTTTTACCTTTTTTAGCAATTTTTTTTGCCTTTCTATCATATATTGAGCTATGAAAACGATAGAGAATTCGGAAAAAAGAAAATTTTGCAAAAGGGGTATGAGCTTATGAAACATCGCAACCGTCATCCTTTGCAAGCGATGGCATTAGTGTCAATCATTCTATCACAGTTAGCAGGTTCAGTCTTAATTGGCTTATTCTCTGGAAGATGGGCTGATCAATGGCTTGACACCGAACCACTATTTTTGATTTTAGGCCTTCTTTCAGGGCTAGCAGCAGGTGTTTTTATGATGCTGCGGACAGTCCACCATTTTTTTTCAGGAGATTAATAATTCATGCAGGATTTGCAGCACGTTTTTCCAAGACTTCGTTCATACATATTGTATTTGTTAGCATTATACGTTCTCGGCTGGGGATTTACAAGTTATAAGGCTGTTTTTGCAGGTTTAATTTTAGGAACCGCCCTGAGTTTGTATAATTTGTGGAACTTAGTAAGAAAGTTTGAGCAGTTTGGACAGGCGTTGGATGAGGGGAAAAAGCCCCGTTCAATTGGGACTGTTGTAAGATTTGCAACAGCTGCTCTCGCAGTTGTGATTACCATCTCTTATCCAAAAACCTTTCATATTATTAGTGTAGTTGTGGGATTAATGACGTATTATGTTGTCATTATCATAGATTTAGTTGTTCAAAATATGCGTAGAAGATAGAAAGAGAGGTGAACACAGTTGGGTCATGAATCACCAACTATAGAGTTTCTAGGCCTTACTTTTAGTCAAAGTAACTTGCTTATGGTTACCGTAGCTTCTGTTATTGTATTCTTAATTGCAGTTTTATGTACTCGTACTCTTGCTATGAAGCCAAGCGGTGCACAAAACTTTATTGAATGGGTCTTAGATTTTGTTAAAGGACTCGTTAATAGCAATATGGATTGGAAAACAGGTGGCCGCTTTTTGACGCTAGGTGTAACTTTACTTATGTACATTTTTGTGTCAAATATGTTGGGTCTTCCATTCGCCATCGTGATTGACCATAACTTATGGTGGAAATCGCCAACCGCTGATCCAGCAATTACGCTGACGTTAGCCGTTATGGTAGTTGTACTATCACATTATTATGGTATTAAAATGCGAGGTTTCTCTGCATACACGAAAGATTACTTCAAGCCAATGGCATTTTTATTCCCGCTTAAGATTATCGAGGAGTTTGCCAATACGTTAACGCTTGGCCTTCGTCTTTACGGTAATATTTATGCTGGGGAAATTTTGTTAAGCTTGCTAGCTGGTTTAGCAACAACAGGCTTCCTAGGTACAATTGGAGCTGCTATCCCAATGCTTTTATGGCAAGGATTCAGTATTTTTGTAGGCGCAATTCAGGCCTTCATTTTCACAATGTTAACGATGGTTTATTTATCTCACAAAGTGAGTAGCGACCATTAATTTATAAAGCTTTGTTCAAGTAATACCCAATTTGGACAAAACAAAACTTAGTTAAACAAAATCATATATATTAAGGGAGGACTTTATAAAATGGGTTTAATAGCATCTGCAATTGCGATTGGTTTAGCGGCACTAGGTGCTGGTATTGGTAACGGTCTTATCGTTTCTAAGACGATTGAAGGCACAGCTCGCCAACCAGAAGCACGTGGTACATTAACTTCAATGATGTTCGTTGGGGTTGCCTTAGTTGAGGCGCTTCCAATTATCGCCGTAGTTATTGCATTCATGGTACAAGGTAAATAATAATGTGTTACATGTGGCGAAGATCATTCAAAAGAACCTTCGCCATTACTTTATGTCTTTAAGAAGTAAATTATATATGTGGAGTCTCTGAAGGGAGTGAACATGGCCGTGTCGAACATGTTTGTGTTAGGAGCAGCAGGCATTAATGGTGGAGATATTCTTTTCCAATTAGTGATGTTCCTTATCCTACTTGCGTTACTTCAAAAATTCGCGTTTGGTCCTGTAATGGGAATCATGAAAAAACGTGAAGAGCATATTGCCGGTGAGATTGATGAAGCAGAAAAGCAAAATGAGGAAGCGAAGAAGCTTGTTGAAGAGCAGCGTGAAATCTTAAAGCAATCTCGTCAAGAAGTGCAAGTAATGATGGAAAACGCTAGAAAGTCTGCAGAAGATAAAAAAGAAGAAATCATTGCGGCAGCACGCGAAGAGTCTGAGCGTCTAAAAGCTGCAGCAAAACAAGAAATCGAACAGCAAAAAGATCAAGCAGTTGCTGCGTTACGTGAGCAAGTTGCTTCATTATCTGTTTTAATTGCGTCGAAAGTTATTGAAAAAGAACTTTCTGAACAAGATCAAGAGAAGTTAATTCATGAATATATCCAAGAAGTAGGGGATGTACGATGAGTCAACCAGCTGTAGCCAAGCGCTATGCACTAGCTCTTTTTCAATTAGCAACAGAAAAACAGATGATCGATGAAATGCAAGACCAGCTACAAATCGTTGAAGAGGTGTTTGCTAAAACACCTGAATTAATGGATGTATTAACTCATCCAAAAATTACAATTGAGCGAAAAAAACAGTTTGTAAGTGAGGCATTTGCTGAACTTTCACCAACTGTTCAACATACGGTTCTTCTATTATTAGAGCGTCACCGCATTCAAATTGTTAGCCAAATGGTGCAAGAGTATCGTTTCCTAGCGAACGAAGTACGTGGCGTGGCAGACGCAACTGTTTATTCTGTCAAACCTTTAAGCGCAGATGAGAAACGAGCAATCTCGCAATCATTTGCTTCAAAAGTTGGAAAACATACGTTAAATATTTCAAATGTAGTAGATAAAAGCCTAATCGGCGGCGTGAAGCTTCGCATTGGTAATCGTATCTATGATGGCAGCATTAGCAGCAAATTAGAAACGATCCACCGAGGACTTCTTGCACACAGATCGTAGATAGGGGTGAAATTCATGAGCATCAAAGCTGAAGAAATTAGTGCGCTGATCAAGCAGCAAATTGAAAACTATCAGTCTGAGATTAAAGTGAGTGATGTAGGTACTGTTATCCAAGTTGGGGATGGTATCGCACGTGCTCATGGCCTCGACAATGTCATGGCTGGAGAACTGGTTGAATTTTCAAATGGTGTCATGGGAATGGCACAAAACTTAGAAGAAAACAATGTAGGTATCATTATTTTAGGACCATATACAGAAATTCGTGAAGGTGACGAAGTTCGCCGTACAGGACGCATCATGGAAGTTCCAGTAGGAGAGCAGTTAATCGGTCGTGTTGTTAACTCATTAGGTCAGCCAGTAGACGGCTTAGGCCCGGTAGAAACAACAAAAACACGTCCAATTGAAGGTGCTGCACCTGGCGTTATGGATCGTAAATCAGTACATGAGCCGCTTCAAACAGGTATCAAGGCGATTGACGCACTTGTGCCGATCGGCCGTGGACAGCGTGAGTTAATTATCGGTGACCGTCAAACGGGTAAAACATCGGTAGCAATCGATACAATCTTAAACCAAAAAGATCAAGATATGGTATGTATCTATGTAGCGATTGGCCAAAAAGAATCAACAGTTCGTAACGTAGTAGAGACATTACGTAAACACGGTGCTCTAGATTACACAATCGTTGTAACAGCATCAGCTTCACAACCAGCTCCACTATTATTCTTAGCACCATACGCTGGAGTAACAATGGGTGAAGAGTTTATGTATAACGGTAAGCACGTACTTGTTATTTACGATGACTTAACAAAACAAGCATCAGCTTATCGTGAACTTTCATTACTATTACGCCGTCCTCCAGGTCGTGAAGCGTACCCAGGGGATGTATTCTATCTGCACTCTCGTTTATTAGAGCGTGCGGCAAAGTTATCGGACGCAAAAGGTGGAGGTTCATTAACAGCTCTTCCATTTATTGAAACGCAAGCAGGAGACGTATCTGCTTATATCCCAACGAACGTAATTTCGATTACAGACGGACAAATTTTCTTACAGTCAGATCTATTCTTCTCAGGCGTACGTCCTGCGATTAATGCTGGTCTTTCTGTATCACGTGTAGGGGGATCTGCACAAATTAAAGCGATGAAAAAGGTAGCAGGTACACTGCGTCTAGACCTTGCATCTTATCGTGAGCTTGAATCGTTTGCTCAGTTCGGTTCTGATCTTGACCAAGCAACTCAAGCAAAATTAAATCGAGGAGCGCGTACAGTTGAAATCTTAAAACAAGGTTTACACAAACCGCTTCGCGTAGAAAAACAAGTAGCTGTGCTTTACGCATTAACAAAAGGCTTCTTAGATGATGTTCCAGTATCAGATATTACACGCTTTGAAGACGAGTACTTAACATGGTTAGAATCAAACCGTAAAGAAGTACTTGAATCAATCCGTACAACTGGTGGCCTTCCTGAAGCTGGCGTATTCGAATCAGCACTTGAAGAATTCAAGAAAACATTTATTGCATCTGAATAATATATTGTCAGCATGGTATGTTAAGACAATCTTTCAATAAGGTGAAGGTGAACATTTGTTCACCTTTCATACCACGTGATCTTCTAAAACAAGGTGGTGAAACCTTTGGCATCATTACGTGATATACAAACTCGAATCACATCGACGAAAAAAACGAGCCAGATTACGAAAGCAATGGAAATGGTTTCAGCTGCAAAGCTGAATAGAGCGGAACAAAATGCAAAATCGTTTGTTCCATATATGGAAAAAATTCAAGAGGTAGTCTCAAGTGTAGCCCTAGGCAGCAGAGGCGCTTCACATCCAATGTTAACTGCGCGCAGCGTGAAGAAGACTGGTTATATCGTAATCACTTCAGATCGCGGTCTAGCAGGAGCATATAACAGTAATATTTTGCGAAAAGTATCTCAAGCTATTGAAGAACGCCATCAATCACCTGATGAATACGGTGTGATTGCAATTGGACGAGTAGGGAGAGATTTCTTCGTAAAACGCGGTATTCCGGTTTTGCTTGAAATCACAGGCTTAGCAGATCAGCCAGCTTTTGCTGACATTCAAGGAATTGCTTCACAAACAGTTCAAATGTTTGCGGACGGTACGTTTGATGAACTTTACTTATACTACAATCACTTTATCAATACGATTTCACAAGAAGTGACGGAGAAGAAGCTATTGCCTCTAACAGATCTTCAACCTTCTGGTAAACTTGTTGGTTATGAATTTGAACCATCACAAGAAGAGATTTTAGAAGTATTACTTCCTCAGTATGCAGAGAGTTTAATTTACGGCGGCCTGCTTGATGGAAAAGCAAGTGAGCATGCTGCTCGTATGACAGCGATGAAAAGTGCAACAGACAATGCAAAAGATCTTATCAATAATCTTACATTGTCATATAACCGTGCACGTCAAGCGGCAATTACCCAGGAAATTACGGAAATTGTTGGCGGAGCGGCAGCGTTAGAATAGAAAGTTTAATGGAAAAGCAAGTTAGGAGGGAACACGATGACAAAAGGACGCGTTACTCAAATCATGGGTCCAGTTGTAGACGTAAAGTTTGACAACGGACACCTTCCGGCAATTTATAACGCCCTTAAAATTTCACATAAACCGAGCAGTGCAAGTGAAGTTGCAATCGAATTAACATTAGAAGTTGCGATTCACTTAGGTGATAACACAGTTCGTACAGTAGCAATGTCATCCACTGACGGCTTAGTTCGTGGATTAGAAGTAGAAGATACAGGTGCAGCAATCTCAGTACCAGTTGGTGACGTTACGTTAGGTCGTGTATTTAACGTATTAGGTGAAAAAATCGACTTAGACGCCCCAATCGATGCAGGTGCACGTCGTGATCCGATCCACCGTCAAGCACCAAAGTTCGAAAATCTATCTACACAAGCTGAAATTCTTGAAACAGGTATTAAAGTAGTAGACTTATTAGCTCCTTACATTAAAGGTGGAAAAATCGGTCTATTCGGTGGTGCCGGTGTAGGTAAAACAGTATTAATTCAAGAGTTAATCAATAACATTGCTCAAGAGCACGGCGGTATTTCGGTATTCGCTGGTGTAGGTGAGCGTACGCGTGAAGGTAATGACTTATACCATGAAATGACAGACTCTGGTGTTATTAAGAAGACGGCTATGGTATTTGGACAAATGAATGAGCCGCCTGGTGCACGTCAGCGTGTTGCATTAACAGGATTAACAATGGCAGAATACTTCCGTGACGAACAAGGTCAAGACGTATTATTCTTTATCGATAATATCTTCCGTTTCACACAAGCGGGTTCAGAAGTATCAGCATTACTTGGCCGTATGCCATCAGCAGTAGGTTATCAGCCAACATTAGCGACAGAAATGGGTCAGCTTCAAGAGCGTATCACGTCAACAAGCGTAGGTTCTGTAACATCGATTCAAGCGATTTACGTACCAGCCGATGACTATACGGATCCAGCTCCAGCGACAACATTTGCTCACTTAGATGCAACAACAAACTTAGAGCGTAAATTATCAGAGATGGGTATTTACCCTGCGGTAGATCCATTAGCATCTACATCTCGCGCTTTATCTCCTGAAATTGTTGGAGAAGAGCACTATGCAATTGCGCGTCAAGTTCAACAAACGTTACAGCGTTATAAAGAGTTACAAGATATCATTGCAATCCTAGGTATGGATGAGTTATCTGATGAAGATAAACTTGTTGTACAACGTGCTCGTCGCGTTCAATTCTTCTTGTCTCAAAACTTCCACGTAGCAGAACAATTTACAGGTCAAAAAGGTTCTTATGTTCCTGTAAAAGAAACTGTTAAAGGATTTAAAGAGATCTTGGAAGGTAAATACGATCATTTACCTGAAGATGCGTTCCGTTTAGTTGGTCGCATTGAAGAAGTTATTGAAAATGCGAAACGTATGGGAGTAGAAGTTTAATTTAAGGGACATAGGAGGTTTTTTAAATGAAGACAATCCATGTCAGTGTAGTGACTCCTGATGGCCCAGTTTACGAATCAGAAGTGGAAATGGTAAGTACCCGAGCACAGAGCGGTGAGCTTGGTATTTTACATGGCCATATTCCGATGGTTGCTCCTTTACAAATTGGAGCCGTCCGCTTGAAGAAAGCAAGCAGTACAGAACTTGTGGCTGTTAGCGGAGGATTTCTTGAAGTAAGACCTGACAAAGTAACAATTCTTGCACAGGCTGCTGAAACAGCTGAAGCGATTGACGTAGCTCGTGCAGAAGAAGCGAAAAAGCGCGCTGAAATGCGCCTTGATAGCAAACAAGACGACGTTGATGTTAAGCGTGCTGAAATTGCCTTAAAACGGGCAGTCAATCGTTTAGATATTAGTCAACGTAAGTTCTAAAAAAAGCCCTCTCAAACGAATGAGAGGGCTTTTTTGCTCTATTATATAAAAGAGGAAGAGCAAATAGCATTCGTCTATGATTATATATTCTATTTAACTAAGCGTATCCGTCTTCTTTATTTTTCTTAATAATGGAAAAGGATCTTAAAATAGGGAATAAAATAAATGTTTTTCATGTTACCGTTTACGAATTTGCATAAGTGTGCTTTAATATGAAAAGAAGAGACGATGATCGTCTCTTCTTTTCATATGGTGTTTAAAAGGAGTGCTTTTATTGTTTGGAGGAATTGAGCAGCAAACGTTACTAACCATGATTTCACATTTGATTTTTATTGTGATTACTTGGTATGCTTTGCAAGGCTTTCAAATTGAAAAGCTGATGAAACCTAATCATGTGTTTCAAGCAAAATTAATGCTTATTTTATTGACCATTACTATTTCATCAACAGTAAGTAATTTCTTTTTGGATTATTTATTTTGGTCACAGCGCATTCCCTCATTTTTTCAATGATTGGCAAGCTATGAGTCTATGATAAAATAGACGTTCATTCGTTGAAGATATACGAATTTATACGCTAATGTATGTCGCTATGTCTAAATATGACGACCCTTTTCATGTATGTATCATCGCCTTCTGGAAAGACTGATGAGTACGGAGAGGGAGTGGCGAAATGTTTAAAAAAATTAGTGTCTTTTTGGCTATTTTCATTACTGGCTTATTCGTATATCATGGAAGTTATGTGAGCAATGCCCAAAACAATGAAACTACTATTGAGAAGATTGTTCACACCTTAAATAAGCAGCATGTTTCGTTAACTGAAGTATCGTTGTATGCAAGAGAAGAAGTAAAAGCTGTTACTGACCAAAAAACCTTTTATTCGCAAGCTGAAAGTATTAAAAGTAATTTTAGAGGTTTTAAATGGGAAGTGAAGAGGGAAAGAGACCTATGGAAAGCAATAGGTACACGCAAAAGTGAAGATGTGAACGAAGTCATTCTGTTAACTTATGCGATCGATGAACACAGCAATGCGTACATATCGTATCATGTAACGGGACAAGGTTTAAAAGAAAAAAATATGACCCATTTTCAAAATGTATTTCAGACAAATTATGAAAAAATTTTCCTGTCAGAACCCATAATTTTCTCTTGTGCAACAGGGGAAATCAATGATAAGATGGAAAGTGTTTTGTCTGTTGAAATTCAAGACCTATTACGAGCTTTCAATGCTAAACCAGTGGAATCTCTAGTGGAAGAGTCATTTACCTCTGTTTCAGCATATACTGGACTGTGGAAAGAAGCTCTTCAAACGAAAAAGCAGGAAATGAACTTACAAATTGCATTACGCAAGACAAGAATGGGCGGTCAAACAACCATAGTTGTTGGCACACCTATCATTACGTCTGAATATTAATATAGAGAAAATGGACGCGGAGGGGAATACCTTGGAAAAAATCATCGTCCGCGGTGGAAATAGATTAAGCGGTACAGTTAAAGTTGAAGGAGCAAAAAACGCCGTTTTACCTATTATCACTGCAACCTTATTAGCTAGTGAAGGAAAAACAATTCTAAATGATGTACCAGCTCTCTCCGATGTATTTACGATTGGCGAAGTTTTAAGACATCTGAATGCAGAAGTAGATTTTGAAACAAATCGTGTAGTTGTAGATGCATCAAGAGAGTTAAAAACAGATGCACCTTTTGAATATGTAAGAAAAATGCGCGCTTCAGTACTTGTAATGGGTCCTTTATTGGCGCGTATGGGTGAGGCTCGTGTAGCTTTACCTGGTGGATGTGCGATTGGATCAAGACCGATTGATCAGCACCTTAAAGGCTTTGAAGCAATGGGTGCTAAAGTTCAAGTAGGAAATGGTTTTATTGATGCAAAAGTTGAAGGAAGACTAAAAGGTGCTAAAATTTATTTAGACTTCCCAAGTGTAGGTGCCACAGAAAATATTATGATGGCAGCAGCATTAGCGGAAGGCACTACAATTATGGAAAACGTAGCAAAAGAACCTGAAATTGTCGACTTAGCAAACTTCTTAAACGCAATGGGCGCTAAAGTTCGCGGTGCAGGAACTGGTACGATCCGTATTGAAGGTGTTAATAAATTATATGGTGCAGAACATGCAATTATTCCAGATCGTATCGAAGCTGGAACATTCATGGTAGCAGCAGCTATTACAGGTGGAAACGTACTTGTACGCGGTGCAGTAGCAGAGCATATCAGTTCACTTGTTGCTAAAATGGAAGAAATGGGTGTTGAAATTACTGAAGAAGGCGACGGCTTACGTGTTGTAGGACCTGAAAAGCTAAAATCAGTAGATATTAAAACAATGCCTCATCCAGGGTTCCCTACGGATATGCAATCTCAAATGATGGCATTATTATTAGCAGCAGAAGGCACAAGTATGATTACAGAAACAGTTTTTGAAAACCGCTTTATGCACGTAGAAGAGTTTCGCCGCATGAACGCTGATATTAAAATTGAAGGACGCTCTGTTATTATTAACGGACCTTCTCAACTACAAGGCGCTGAAGTAGCAGCAACAGATCTTCGTGCAGCAGCAGCGTTAACATTAGCAGGACTTGTAGCAGACGGCTATACGCGTGTAACGGAATTAAAACACCTTGATCGTGGTTATGTAAATTTCCACAATAAATTAGCCGCTTTAGGCGCTGATATTGAACGTGTAAATGACGAAACAAAGCAGGTAGAACAAACTCAACAGGCTTCAGACGTCAAGTAAATATGTCATAAAAAAGCATCTCATAGCGAGATGCTTTTTTTGTCGTTGGACGACCCTTATGGCCGGTTTGCTGTCATAAAAGGTTGTCCACCTCCATACATATGGAATATAGGGATATAGGTGTTCCTTGTCAAAATAATAGATATGGAGGCTAGGCGTTCATGAAACAAGCAAAGCCAATCGTCGTACTAGGAGTCATCTTTTTTTTCGTTGTGTTACTCATCCCAACACTTCTCGTTGTTCCTTTTACTGAAAAGACAGATGGAAAGCTACATGAAAATGTCAAACAGACCCCAAAAACCGAAAAACTACAAAAAGTGACAGCGTCTCCTCTTGATGTCAGTGTTTATCGTACGGAAACGAAAAAAGTAGAAAAACTGCCGCTCGAAGACTATCTTGTAGGGGTAGTAGCAGCTGAAATGCCTGCTACTTTTGAACTTGAAGCACTTAAGGCTCAAAGTTTGGCAGCCAGAACCTATATTGTGCAAACTATGATGAATGGAAATAGTCATCTTCCCCAAGGAGCGGATGTGACTGATACCGTAGAGTACCAAGTATATTTAAATAAAGATGAGCTAAGAAGCCGATGGAACAAAGACTATGATTGGAAAATCAAAAAAATTCAAGAAGCAGTGAAGGACACCAAAGGTCAAATTCTTACGTATAAAAATAAGCCAATTAATGCTACGTTCTTTTCTACCAGCAATGGTTACACTGAAAATTCAGAAGCGTATTGGAAGAATTCCATTCCTTATCTAAAAAGTGTAGCTAGTCCATGGGATAAAAAGTCTCCTGAATTTACAAATCAGAAAGTAATGTCTGTTGCTAGCTTTGAACAGAGGCTTGGAGTGAAATTAACAAACAGTGGATCAGTAGGTGAAATCGTCTCTAGAACGCCGGGGCAGCGCGTAGATTACGTAAAGATAAACGGTAAAGAACTGTCGGGAAAAGATGTTCGGGAAAAACTGGATTTATCGTCAGCCGACTTTCATTGGACAAAAAAAGGGAATGAAATTATCATCAACACAAAAGGATATGGACATGGTATTGGGATGAGTCAGTACGGAGCAAATGGTATGGCACTGGAAGGAAAAACGTATAAAGATATTGTTACTCATTATTATACAGGTGTTGCGATTACTCCTAACGATCAGTTTGTTGCACAATTGACAGCTAAACGCTAATTCAACGACCCTTATAGCAGGGTCTTTTTTATGTTTTTCACTTTTTTTAAATAAAATGTATATTTTAGATTCATCTGTTGAAAAATAATCGAAAAAAATTTTTTATCGATGTGTATATATTCATTCAATTGTGTTCAGACTGATTGCTGAGGTGATGATATATGAGAGAGGAAGAAAAGAAACGTACTTCTCCAAAATCGAAAGTTCAAAAATTAGTTAGAAAGCGTTGGGTGTTCCCGGCTATCTATTTAGCGAGTGCAGCAATTATTCTTACAGCAGTCCTTTGGTTTCAAGCTAATGGAAATGATATTAGCAAAGAAGACAAAAGCGGCTATAGCCAAGACGGTACGGCTTATCGAGACGACGCTGTAGAGGTAAATGCTTCGCTTGAAAATTTAAAAATGCCAGTTGCTGAAGCATCAGCTATCGTGAAAAAGCCTTTCTACGACGATCAAGCATCTGAAAAACAACAAGAAGAAGCACTAGTTTTCTACAACAATACGTATCATCCAAACACAGGTGTTGATTTAGCTGTTAAGGGAGATAAATCATTTGATGTTGTAGCAGCAGCTAGCGGTACAGTAACAAAAGCAACAAAAGATCCTTTACTAGGTTATGTAGTAGAAATTGATCACAAAGATGGTTTAGTAACACAGTATCAATCTCTTGAGAAAGCTGATGTAGAAGTAGGAGATATTGTTAAACAAGGCCAAACGATCGCAAAAGCTGGAAAAAGCTTATATAATCAAGAAGCAAAAACACATGTGCACTTTGAAGTTCGTAAAGATGGTGTAGCAATTAATCCAAGCAGTTATTTTGGAAAATCGGTTAGTTCTATCAAAGAAGTCAAAGCAGCTGAAGTGACAGAACCAAAAGACGACTCTTCTTCTGAAGAATCAAAGGATAGCGAAAAATCATCTGATGAAAAGACTAAAGAAGATAAAGATTCAAAACAACCTTCAACAGATACGTCTAAACCAAATGCATAAAGCAAGACCATAAATATGAAAAGAAGCTGGATAAAACCGAGCTTCTTTTTTTATGAATTTTTCTAAAATGAGATGCATTATGTTAAAAAAGTAAATAAAAAACACTAAATTTTCAAAAAAATATAAGAAATCACTTGTCCTTACTGACTTTTCTAGCATATATCTGCACACAAGCTAATAAACTGTTACAAACCTATAAAGAGAATGTTAGAAAAGGGATAATATATACATTCCCTTGGATACTTCTCATATCCAATTTGGGGAGGGCGAGTAGTGTGCACGATTACATCAAAGAGAGAACTATCAAGATTGGAAAGTATATTGTAGAAACAAAGAAAACAGTTCGTGTAATTGCGAAAGAATTTGGCGTTTCGAAAAGTACTGTCCATAAAGATTTAACAGAGCGTCTACCAGAAATAAATCCTGAGTTAGCAAATGAAGTAAAAGAAATTCTTGATTACCATAAATCTATTCGGCATTTGCGTGGAGGAGAAGCAACAAAATTAAAGTACAAAAAAGAAGAAGAAACTGTAAAGTAAAAGAATGCCCGATATTGCCTTTTTTATAGAGGTAGTATAGGGCATTTTAATTTTTGGATAAAATAGGTATATAATAAATATTTTTGCTAATAACAACATACATATACAAATTGTGATAAAATAGTAAATTAGGAAAAAAGAATGGTTATCATGCAAAGATATGTAAATAGAAGGAGGATTTAAGGTATGTTAGCAAAAGACATTGGTATCGATTTAGGTACAGCTAACGTCTTAATTCACGTTAAAGGCAAAGGAATTGTGTTAAATGAACCGTCTGTTGTGGCGATTGATAAAAATACAAATAGAGTGCTAGCAGTAGGGGAAGAAGCGAGACGTATGGTAGGAAGAACGCCCAGTAATATTATTGCCATTCGTCCATTAAAAGATGGCGTTATCGCTGACTTCGAAATTACCGAGTCTATGCTCAAACACTTTATTAATAAATTAAATGTAAAAGGTTTTTTATCCAAGCCTCGTATTTTAATTTGTTGTCCAACAAATATTACCTCTGTTGAACAAAAAGCAATTCGCGAAGCTGCTGAAAAAAGCGGTGGAAAAACCATTTATTTGGAAGAAGAACCAAAAGTTGCGGCTATTGGCGCTGGAATGGATATCTTTCAGCCGAGCGGAAACATGGTCGTAGATATTGGTGGAGGTACAACCGATGTGGCTGTCCTTTCAATGGGCGATATTGTAACAGCAGCTTCTATTAAGATGGCTGGTGATCGTTTTGATGCGGAAATTTTGCAGTACATTAAACAAAAATATAAGCTCTTAATTGGAGAGCGTACAGCAGAAGAAATTAAAGTGAAAATTGGCACAGTGTTTCCTAAAGCTCGTAATGAAGAGCTGGACATTCGAGGGCGAGACATGGTTTCAGGCTTACCTCGTACGGTTACTGTTTATTCTGAGGAAGTAGAGGAGGCACTTAGAGAGTCTGTCAGCGTCATTGTACAAGCTTCGAAAAGTGTATTAGAGCGTACACCTCCCGAACTTTCTGCCGATATTATAGACAGAGGCGTTATTTTAACTGGCGGTGGAGCATTGCTTCACGGTATGGATCAGCTGTTAGCGGAAGAATTAAAGGTGCCTGTGCTAATTGCAGAAAATCCAATGGGTTGTGTAGCTGTTGGAACAGGTATTATGCTTGATAATATTGATAAACTATCTCGTCGCAATATTGTTTAAATAAATGAAGACTCCTCTATTGGCTCGTTTCATACAGAGGAGTCTCTTCTTTTATTTATTATACTCTGTCAGCCGGCTATAACGAACAACGTTTACTTGTAAGGAGGATGAAGTATGTTTAAAGGGTTTTACACGGCAGCAGCGGGTATGCTGTCTCAGCAGCGTCAAACTGACTTATTAACGAATAACATAGCAAATGCTAATACGCCAGGATTTAAAGCAGATCAAGGTACGTTAAAGGCATTTCCTGATATGTTACTGCAGCGAATGGAATCTGAAGATTTACCCACTGACCGTAACATCTCTGTTCAGAACAAAAAAGACATAGGTACAATTAATACGGGTGTGTATATGCAAGAAACAGTTCCAAATTTTACACAAGGTGATCTTCAGCAAACGTCTCAATCAACTGATATTGCATTGATGGAGCAAAATATGCCTACAAAAGAGGGCGGCCTATTTTTTGTGGTACAAAGCCCTAATAATACGCCTCAATATACAAGAAACAGTAATTTTACATTAGATCAAGAAGGGTTTTTAACTACGTCTACGGGAGCTTATGTATTAAATACAAATAATCAGCCAATTCAACTGAAAAGTGAAAACTTTACAGTTGATTCACAGGGTAACGTAACGGAAAATAATCAGCAGATTGCACAAATCGGTATTGCTTATTCTAGTGATTTACAAACGATTAAAAAGGCAGGGAATGGATTGTATGAAACGTTGAACAATCAGCCCTTGCCTTCAGCAAGAAATAATCCAGGCATTTCTTATCAGTTAAAGCAAGGATTTGTTGAACGTTCCAATGTAGATGCTGCTCAAAGTATGACGGATTTACTAACAGCTTACAGAGCTTTTGAAGCAAATCAAAAAATAATGCAAGCTTACGATAGAAGCATGGATAAAGCGGCAAATGAAATTGGACGTGTGCGCTAAAAGCAACAGGGGAGATGAGGAGAATGAACCGTACAATGATAACAGCGGCTAATACAATGGGGCAGCTACAGCAGCAGCTTGATGTCATCAGTCACAATTTATCTAATACAAATACGACAGGATATAAATCGAGAGACGCTTCATTTAACGATATGCTGTATCAACAAGTAAATAATCAAGTAGACCAGGGAACAGAAAAGCGGCTTACACCGTCTGGAATTCGACAAGGTTCAGGAGCTTATCTAGACCAAACACGCTTAAATATGACGCAAGGTGCTTTTGAAAATACAGACAAACCATTAGATGTAGCTGCATCAAATCCAAACGTTTATTTTCAAGTTGCCGTAAACGATTCCGAACGGCCTGTACAATATACGCGAGATGGTTCATTTCACCTTAGCCCTGAAGGCCCCAACAATGTTAAATTAGTAAACGGTTCTGGCCAGGATGTGCTGGGGGAAAATGGTCAAGCTATTATTTTCAGTAACGCATTTAAAGATATACAGATTGATGGAAGTGGAACGATAACGGTTACTACGAATACGGGCGTTGACCAGTTTACCCTTGGGTTAACAAATGTTCAAAAGCCGCAGGAGCTAGAAGCTAAAGGAGAAAATCTATTTGCCTTTCCAGCTGGGATGAACCAACCGAATATGTTTACAGATCTGACTGGAAAAGCTCGAGAAACAGCAGGCGTAGATCAAGGGAAATTGGAACAGTCAAATGTAGATTTGAGCAAAGAACTCACTGATATGTCCATTGCTCAACGTGCGTATCAGTTTAATTCCCGCTCTATTTCAATTGCAGACCAAATGATGGGCTTGGTGAATGGAATCAGAGCTTAAGCAAGTAGTTGCTTCTCAATTGAGCATTCTGTATATTGATAATAGTATCGTATGTTACATGCGGTTTGAAAGGAGACTTATTTATGCTTGATATTGAACAAATTAAAGAAATTATTCCACACCGATATCCATTTTTATTGGTCGATCGTATTTTAGAAGTGGAAGAGGGAAAGAAAGCAGTTGGTTTAAAAAACGTATCTGCCAATGAAGAATTTTTTAACGGGCATTTCCCTGACTATCCTGTGATGCCAGGGGTTTTAATTGTAGAAGCTTTGGCTCAGGTAGGAGCAGTAGCTATGCTAAAAAAAGAGGAAAATCAAGGACGTTTAGCATTTTTTGCAGGCATTGACAACTGCCGTTTTAAAAAGCAAGTAAGACCTGGTGATCAACTGCGTTTAGAGGTTGAAATTGTACGTGCGCGTGGATCTATTGGCAAAGGAAAAGGTATCGCAACTGTAGATGGAGAGTTAGTCTGCGAAACAGATATTATGTTTGCTTTAGGCGATAAAAAAGAATAGTACATAAGAGCTGCTGATGCAGCTTTTTTTATTGGCGCTGCAAAGCAGAAAAAAGTTTCTTTAATAAAGGTATAATATCCGTTAGTAACTCTTTTTGAAGAGTTGGTGACAGAGATGAAAATTGTAAGAGCACATGTTTTAATAAGGGCTGTTTATCTATGAGGGTTAAAATGGTATTTTCCTGTGAATCCGATTCACGTTTTCTTGTTAAGTAAAGAAGTTGGAAGTCATGTAAATAATCTTGTTTATAAGAGGAAGGCTCAACAAGTTGGTCGAGCGTAATTTGAAAACAATTACATAGAGATAGAAAATCAAAAATGGAAGGCGTTTGTTTCGAACATTCCCATTTTGAAATAGTTGTACGAGAAACATTCAACTGATTTGCTAATTCTTCTTGTGAAAATCCTCCTTTTAGTCTGAAATGTTTAATTCTTTCTCCAAAATCTTTCATATGCATCACCTGATTTCGTAAAGATAAGTATATGTCTTATTGTTCGAATGTAGTTCATGTTCTTTGTAACATGCTTAATTTGCACAATATGAAACATATACACTTTACTTTCTGCAATAGAGGGAATAAAACCTGTTTTTATTTCTTTTTTTTCTCTAAAAAGATTCATTTTTCTGCATGGATATAAAAAAAAGAACAAAAATAGAGGTTTTTATAGTAAAAAAATCCTATTTTTTGTTCGGTATATTGAAAAAAATGGTTGAATAACGGGGAAAAATGCATTAATATACGAATTACAAAGAAAAAGGAGTGAAAAAATGACAAATTTTTATTTGAAAAGGCAAGGCGCTCGCATAAGAGATAATCGCTTCAAACGTTCTAGTCATGCACATTTATTTTTAGGAAAAAAAGAAAGGTACCTCTCCAGTGAGTTCTCTTTTCTTTACCCTTCTCATGGACCAACGAAAAAGACCTCAAACAATAATCCTCTCTTTTAAATCCAGACACCTTGAGATGACTTGACTTATTTTTTAGATGTACTTTTTACCGGTCTGTTTCGAAGCTGCAGTTTGAACTGTTGAAGTAAATCTTGACCTAATAACCCTTGGTTAATTAAATCCTCTAAGAGCATTTCAGCATAATGAAGTCTCCGTTCTTTTAAAACACCTTTCATCAACAAACTAATACGATTTTCACCAATTGAAGTAATGGAAGCCACGGTAGCTATAAAGGTAGCCGGATCATTTGTTTCTTTCGTAATTTTAGCTTCTACCGTCACTTTTTGTTTATCTTTCAACAAAACATGAAATTCATCGTACCATTTCTTATCGATAACTGCTTCTAAAATCCAGTTATTTTCGCCGTCTTCTTTATTAATAATAAGGCCATTAGTTAGTGAGACAGACTGACGCTTTTCTTGATCATCAACCAATTGAAATGACACAAGTTTAAATGTTTTCATTGATGTTTCCTCCTTTACGTAAATAGTAGGTTATCCATATTATAACATGAATGAGCTTAAAGATTCCCATTATTCAATCAGTTGGAGTGGTAGACTATGATTAACCATATTGTTCTTGTAGGAAGACTGACAAAAAAGCCGGAGCTTCGATATACCCATGAAGGGATTGCCGTATCTACTATTACGTTAGCAATTAATCGAACGTTTCGAAATGTTGAAGGTGAATATGATGCTGATTTTGTCAACATTACTCTGTGGAGAAAAAATGCAGAAAATACAGCTGCTTACTGTGATAAAGGAGCGGTTGTAGGCGTGGTAGGGCGTGTACAAACGCGCACATTTGAAAATAATCTTCAGCAACGAGTATATATGACCGACGTTGTGGCTGATGCGGTTAAATTTTTAAGTGGAAAGCCATCTGATTCTTCTTCATTTGGTTCAAATCAACAAGAAGAATAAAGTGATCTAGTATGAAAGGGGGTGATTAGTTCAGCTAAGGTTTTAATTCCCCTTATCTATCATAATAGAAGATAGATCCTCCTTAAGAGCAAGGCTCTTTCTATATTCTCAAGAGAGAAAATTAAAGTATTCACTATCCCCGAATTATTCCTCTATTTCAGCCGTTAAATTATTTAACGGTTTTTTTAATGAAAAGATCCGAACGAGTTTGATTCTCCATCAAGAATCAAACTCATTCGGATCTTCCTTCAGCTAACATACTCTTGTCTCAGCTTCTATCAGTTATTTAGCAAACCTTTTTGCACCTAAGTAGCGCTTGCTCCAGTAGCTGTTATCTAAGCTTGCAATGGTTACACCGGTAGAAGATCCAGCATGAATAAATTGACGATTACCAAGGTAAATGCCCATATGTGTAGGGCCGCTAGAATATGTATTAAAAAACACTAGGTCACCAGGCTGTGGATTACTTACGGGTGTTGATACACTCCAATAACCAGCCGTCGTATAGCGCGTTGTAGAAATTTGTTGTTTCATTACGTAATAAATGAATCCGCTGCAGTCGAAACCAGAAGGAGTTGTGCCACCCCATTTGTAAGGAACACCCATATAACGTTTTGCATCTGAAATCATTTGCGATACATTTAATGTTCCGCTAGAAGTTGAAGGTGTTGATGTACTTGGTTTTGTTGTTGGCGTAGTTGTTTGAGCGCTTTTTGATACCTTTAATTGTTGATTTACATAAATCGTATTAGACGTTAATCCATTTATTTGTTTTAATTCGCTCACGCTCATGTGAAATGCCGAAGCTATTTTAGACAGGCTATCTCCACGCTGAACTTTGTAAGTTCCGTTTGCATCCTTAGAAGGAGTTTCTGCTGGTTTACTCGTAGTTGGAGTCGATGCGCTGTTGCTTCCATTTACTTTTAACGTTTGGTTAATATAAATGATGTTGGAAGAAAGAGTGTTCAAACGTTTTAATTCTTCTACGCTCATATTAAAACGAGTAGCCACTTTCCAAAGGGTATCGCCGCTTTGAACTTTATAGGTTGAACCAGTAGCAGGAGCTGAAGGCTTTTCTTCCTTATTAGATGGTTGAGAGGTTGAAGCAGAAGGAATCGATAACGTTTGTCCTATGCGAATTGTATTTGAAGATAACTTATTTACGCTTTTTAAAGCTTCTATCGTTGTATGATATTTAGTAGATAACGACCAAAGTGTATCTCCAGCTTTCACTTGAACAGTTGAAGCAGATGCTTCAGCTGAAGCTTGATATAAGAATGTCCCGCCAACAATGGCGCCTAGAGATAAAGCGAGCTGCCTTTTTTTCATTAATAAATCCCCCTAATTATGTAAATGTTTCGTGTTTATTTTTCCAATATGTCTATTAAATTACAAAAATATTATATGTATAAATATGCTGGAATTTAAAGAGAAAGTAAAGGGTCTTTTTCGCTATAAAAATACCTTTTTATTCAAAAAACGATATTTATCGCGTTTTTTGTATCTTTATCAGTAGTTGAAGAACGATTTACACTTATTTTTTTGTGTCGAATGATCTAATAAAAAAAGAGGACAAGTAAAAAAGTCCTCTTTTTGGTAACGGTGTAACACATTTTATAATTTTTCTTATTCATTTCTGTAAGCAAGAAGCTCTTGTAGCTCTTTATTCGAAAGTTCTGTTACCCATTGATCTCCTTGGATGAGTTCATTGTTGAGATGTTGTTTTTGATTGATCACTTCATCAATTTTTTCTTCAATCGTTCCTCTTGTAATGAATTTATGAACATGAACAAATTTATTCTGACCAATGCGATGGGCCCGATCGGTTGCCTGGTTTTCAACGGCTGGGTTCCACCATCGGTCAAAATGAATAACGTGATTTGCAGCTGTTAAATTCAATCCAGTTCCACCTGCGCGAAGAGAAAGGATAAAGATGGCTTTTTTCCTTGCTTGAAATTGAGCAACCATTTCATCTCTTTGCTCTTTTGACAAACTTCCGTGAAGGAATAAAACCGGCTCGTTGATTTCTTTTTCTAAGGTTCGTTGTAGCATGAGTCCTGTTTCAATATACTGAGTAAAGATTAAACAGCTTTCTTGGTGTGTGCGAATGCTCTCTACGAGTTCAATAATTTTTTCACTTTTATGAGATCGCCGTACCGTTTGTTTAGCTGCACTTTCCTTTAAGTACAAAGCTGGATGATTGCATAATAATTTTAGCTTATTTAGTGTTTGCAAAATCATGCCTTTTCGTTCAAATCCTGTTTTTTCCTCTGTTTCTTGAAGCATTTCTTGAACTAGCTCCTGGTAAAGTGAAGCTTGTTCCGCTGTCAGCGGGATATATTCTTTTTGTTCTTGTTTATCAGGCAGTGAGCGGGCGATGCTTTTATCTTGTTTTGTTCTTCTCAATAAGAAAGGTTGAATGAGTGCTTTAAGCTCAACAGTTCGTTCAGGTTTCTCGCCTTTTTCAATGCCGGCTACAAATCGGTTTTTAAATGAATTGATTGTTCCTAAGTAACCGGGATTGATGAATTCAAATAATGACCATAGTTCCAGCAGACGGTTTTCAATTGGAGTTCCAGTAAGCGCAATTTTGTGTCTTCCTTGCAGCTGACGAATGGCTCTCGCCTGTTTAGTCTGCGGGTTTTTAACATGTTGCGCTTCGTCTAAGGAAATGCTGTTCCATATAAACCCTTTCAACAATTCGACATCCAAAAGGGCAACTTGATAAGTCGTAATCACCACGTCAGTACTTTCACATATCTTCTCAAATGCATCTCCGCCGGTTCTTTTCGGCCCGTAATGAACATGAATACGAAGAGAAGGGGCAAATTTCTGTAATTCTTTTTCCCAGTTTCCAATTAAAGAAGTTGGGCAAACGATAAGAGAAGGAAAGCTATGTAACTGATGAATGTTTGTTAAATAACCAATTAATTGAATGGTTTTACCTAGCCCCATGTCATCTGCTAGACATCCTCCTAAGTTAAACTTTCTCAAAAACATGAGCCAATTCAAACCTTGCTGCTGATAAGGTCTTAATATCCCTTTAAATTCAGAGGGAGGCAGCACTTCCGGCAGCCGTTCTAAATCCGTTAAGGATGTAATAAATGATTGAAAGGAAGCGGGGAGTTGGAATTCAACTTTTACCTCTTCTTCATCAGTTTTACTGTCTGCCATGTAGGTTAGCTTCGTTTTTAAAATTTCATGAATTGAGACGCCTTTTTTACTAGCTTCTTTAACAATTTTCTGCGCTTGTTTAATTAATCTAGAATCCAGTTGAATCCACTGTCCGTTAATAGATAATAATCGGCGTTTTTGTTCGACTAATTTCCGAAACTCTTCTTCTGAAAAAGTTTGATCGCCAATAGAAAATGACCAGCGGAAGCTGCTGATAGCTTGTTTACCAAACAATGCAGATGAAGTATTTTCTATAGCGCCAGATACTTTTATGGTGGCTTTTTTTAATGATTCCCACCAGCTTGGCAAATGGATAGAGACACCTTGTTCAATCAATGCTGCACTATCTTGAGTTAGAAATCCCCATACTTCCTCATCTGTTAGGACAGACTGAATAAACGCTCCTTTTTGGTATAAAGTAGGAGCCAATGCTTTCCATCGTTCGTGTTCGTAAGCGATATATGATTCGTAGTGATTCCACTCTTTAGGAAGTGTTCTTCCCAGTATAAAAGGTTCTTTGGCTTCATCGTGGGGAATCACAAATGTTTCAGCCGTCCATACATCTCCATCGGTCGTTGGCTCTACAACACGCAATGAAAGGTCAAAGGGAGGATTATAGCTCTCGCCTCCTATGCTTATTAAAAAGTCTTTTCCTTCTTTTTTTAATAGGCTCTCTTTAATTTGTGCTCGCCACTCTTGCTCATCAGCTTGTGAAAGCGATCCAGTCATTTGTTTTTTTAAAGGAAGAGAATGAAATTTCCCTTGGATAATCTTCTTTGTCATATCGACTGCAATTTGCTGATAATCTTCCGCTGAAGCGGACAAAGCCGGTTTCAACACATGCTGTTGAATAGGTGATTGTATGAAAGTGAACATTTGCCATGCAGAAAGAAGAATTCCTTTTTTTCCATTAATCTCAACCTGTGTAGCTTCACTTCCGTAATAGGTCTGTTCATGCCATAGAAACAGCGCATCTTTCCATGTATCAGGGAGCAAAATTTGGCCGCTAGGTGATACACAGTAGAGAAAAAAGTCATCGTGTACAGGTTCGACTTCAAGTGTTAAATGAAACAAATCAAACATTCAGTAAATCTCCTTTTTCTAATAGTTGTTGAAATGCGCGCTGTTTCTTCGTTTTTATCGCTAATTCTTCTATATAATGTTCCCATAGTAGAGAGCGATTCATTTGTAGATAAAGTCTTTTTAATTCTTGTAAGTAGATATAGGCTTCTTGATAACTGCTTTTCTTTTTTTCATAAATCAGCTTTGAAATCATTTGATGATAAAGAGGAATAACCAGCTTTTCATCTTTTTGTTTTAAGGCCTCTATCGTTTGCTCGTCATATTTGATGCTGTCATATTGAAGAAGCACCTGTAATTCAACCCATTTTTTTAATTGGTTAGAAGCATATAGAAAATCACTGTATTCAATAAAACTATAGGGAAGTAATGTCTGCAATGCTTCAGTATACAAAGTTTGCTCGTTCGTTAAGTCTTTATAGTGCTGAAATAAATTTACAATCATGGAGACCATATTTCGGCTTCCTTGATAAGTAGTTGGAACGGTGCGTACGTAATCTCCTATATAGGTCATTATATAAGAGCCCCACTGAGCAAAGCGGTCAGTTTCTTTTTCGTGCAATAAATCATTTAACCAAGGGATAAGATAGGGAATCATTTGTAATGTTCCATCGCTCAAACGTTCTTTTGCTTCTCTATCTTTTTCTTGAAGAAATAAAAGATAGGAAAGAGCTGTATTATTTATAAAAGAACCATGCTTGGCTTTTAATTCGCGTTCCTCATTTTTTCGCCATTTTTCTAACGTGAAGACTTTTTGCCAAATAACGCGATAAATTTCAATACGCTCATATTGTAAAGGCATATCATTATGCAATAATTCTCGGATGTATGGGATGCTGTCCTCTATAATAGATAATGCATCCCGATCGTATTTCGTTTGCTTTAATGAATCAGCGGTAGCATAAATTTCATTTGTTATTTTGTAGACGTGACTATATACGAATGATTCCTCGATGTTAGTAGAAAGCTGATGTGCCTGTAATTGAGCTGATAGTTTATAAAATGTATGAACCGCTCCATAGATACAAAATAAAGCATAAAGCAATGGATGCTCAGGAGCTTTTTTCACTAAAGAACGGTAATAGTACTGATAATATTCATGATAAATGGACCGGTCATTTTCGTTCCGCCCCTGCATAAAAAGCGTATACTGCTCCTCAAAAGTTTGTCTCCACTCTTGAAAAGTTGCCTTGGGTTTTTTTAACACTTGTTTGGCAGATAGCATAGTCAAAGCTTCTTTCTCATGGTTTCGCCATTCTTTGAATAGGGGCGAAAGCGGTTCTATTAATGAATACATATAAAAAAACGCTGCAAAGCAGTGTTCACAAAATCCGTTATGCTGACAAGAACAGGTACTTTCAGGGAGCAGCTGTTTGTTTAGTTCAACATAAAACGAATCGATTTTAACGTTTAATATCTGTTCATCATTGTGCAAAATGAAGAATGAATGGGTACGGTAAAGGTCTAGTCCTGCTTGGGCATTTGTACGATAGCGTGCATCACTGTACGGGAAATGATGTATAAATTGGTGCTGTAAGTGATCTGAAAACGAACTCATAATCCCATTCCTTTCTATACATAAGTGGAACATAAAATTATATTTATAAGTGATTAATTTTCTTTTCATTATAAATGATAAAAATAGAATTATACAAAATCTTTTGTTATGATAAAGCAGAATCCAACATGACTCTTTATAAAAAGAAATGGATTCAACATGACTTTGTGTACATACTCAATCGAAGACTTACTATACTATAACCAATAAGCACGATTGACATTGACAGGAGGAAAAGTAAGTGAAAATTCGTAAAGCTATTATTCCAGCAGCTGGATTAGGGACACGCTTTTTGCCGGCTACAAAAGCACAGCCTAAAGAAATGCTGCCAATTGTAGATAAACCAACGATTCAATACATTGTGGAAGAAGCAGTAGCATCAGGTATTGAAGATATTTTAATTGTAAGCGGTCGCGGAAAACGAGCAATCGAGGATCATTTTGATAAATCATATGAGCTAGAAGAAACATTAGCGGCAAAGGAAAAGTGGGACATGCTTGAAGAAGTGCAGGGGATTTCGAATTTGGCTAATGTTCACTACATTCGTCAAAAGGAACCTAAAGGATTAGGTCATGCCATTCACTGTGCAAGAAGTTTTATCGGAGATGAACCGTTTGCTGTTATGCTAGGGGATGATGTAGTCCAATCAGAAACACCTTGTTTGAAACAGTTAATGGACGTATACGAAAAATATGAATGCGCTGTAGTTGGTGTACAGGAGGTGCCTAGGAAAGAAACCTCAAAGTACGGAATTGTAGGTCCTAAAGGAGAGCCTCTTGAAAAAGGATTATTAGACGTAGAAACGCTCGTTGAAAAACCGAATCCAGAAGATGCCCCTTCAGGCTATGCAATTATGGGGCGCTATATTTTAACACCGGAAATTTTTGATATCTTAAGCAGAGAAGAGATTGGTGCAGGAGGAGAAATTCAATTAACAGATGCTATTTTACGTCTGAATGAATTTCAACGTGTTCTTGCTTATTATTTCGAAGGAAAACGTTATGATGTTGGAGATAAATTTGGATTCATTAAAGCAACAATTGATTTAGCCTTACAAAGAGAACCGCTGCGAGAAGAGTTAGTGAGCTATTTTAGAGAAATTGTCGAAAAAGAAGGGCATATGTAAAGATAGATTTACTAGGAGAACTATTGGGAATCATGGAGATTTTCAATAGTTCTTTTGGGTTAGAGCCCGTTGTACAAAAGATGGTTATATCGTTTATTGATGAATTCTCATAAAATGTTACATAATAATAAGTAAAAGAAATTATTTCATGTTTTTATATAAATGCTATCATGAAATGACATTTTTCGATATAATATCAGATAGGTTTTATTTATTAAGCATGTCATATAAAGGAGATTTTCTGCAATGACAAAGAAATTGTGTGTAGTTGGTTTAGGATATATAGGTTTACCGACAGCTGTTATGTTTGCCAATCACGGCTTATATGTACATGGTGTTGACGTAAATGAAAAAGCAGTAGAATTAATTAAAAATAAGCAACTTCATATAGAAGAAAATGGCTTACAAGAACGTTTAGAATCAGCAGTTGACAACGGCCACTTTACGGTAGGCACAACAGCTGAAGAGGCGGATATTTTTATTATTGCTGTACCATCACCAATTAATGAAGATAAAACGGCAAACTTGAACTATGTTCGAGAAGCGACAAAATCAATTGTTCCTTACGTTCGTAAAGGAAATTTAGTTATTTTAGAATCCACAGTTCCTCCGCGTACAGTAGAAGACGTTATGCTACCTGTGCTAAAAGAAACTGGTTTAGAATTAGGCAGTGAGTTATTTGTTTCTCACTCACCTGAACGTGTTATTCCAGGAAAAGTATTTGAGGAACTAGTAAATAATGACCGTATTGTCGGTGGTATTAACGAAGAGTCCAGTCGCTTGACTGTTGAGCTTTATAAAACATTTGTAAAAGGAAATATTCACGTAACCGATGCTACAACAGCTGAAATGGTGAAAGTAATTGAAAACACATATCGTGATGTGAACATTGCCTTTGCAAATGAGCTGGCAAAAATCAGTGAAAAAATTGGTGTAAATGCGTGGGAAGCGATTAAGTTAGCGAACTATCATCCACGTGTAAACATCCATTTACCAGGTCCTGGTGTAGGCGGCCACTGTATTGCTGTTGACCCTTGGTTCTTAACGGAGCTTCAGCCAGAACTTGCGAAAATTATTTCTCTTTCTCGTCAGACAAATGATTCAATGCCTGAATATACAGCATTAAAAACGAAAAGCCTACTAGATGAGAAGGGCATTCAACATGGACGTGTAGCTGTTTTAGGTTTAGCTTTTAAAGGAAATATTGATGATATGCGTGAAAGTCCATCAACGGATGTGCTTCATCACTTAGAAAAGCTAGGTGTTGATTACACAGCATTTGATCCTCATATCAAAGAGAATAAAATCGAACGTCAGACGCAAAGTTTGGATGAAGCTGTTGCACATGCAGATGTGATTCTTATTTTAACAGATCATAATGAGTTCAAAGAGCTTCTTCCATCAGCTGTTGAAAATCATATGCGTACAAAGATTATTTTTGATACGAAAAACTGCATTCAGCGTGATCAATGGAAAGCAGCAGGCTTTGACGTAGTGTTACTTGGTGATTCAAAAGTTTCTACTTTATAAAAAGACGGGCTGAACAGCCTGTCTTTCGTTTGTAAAAAACTAAAAAATCAACATACGGGTGATTTAATGAAGGAAAACATCTTAGGAATAGACGTTTGTAGCGACACGTACGATGAGCTAGCGGCAAAGTTACTTCAGGATATAGATAAAGGCCGAAAATCATTTATTGTAGCAATCAATCCTGAAAAAATTATGAAAGCACAAGAAGATCAGGAACTAAAGTCACTGTTAAATCAAGCGACTTATCAAATTCCAGATGGAATCGGTGTGATTTTAGCTTCAAAGCTCAAAAAGGGACGTATTCGTGAGCGTGTAACGGGTATTGATATGATGCTGAAGCTGTGCAAAGAAGCAACAAATAACGGTAAAAGAATTTTTTTATACGGAGCCAAGCCTGGCATTGCAGATGAAGCCAAAGCTAAGTTGGAAGAGATGTTTCCAGGGATTTTAATTGTTGGAACATTAAATGGCTACGAAAAAAATGAAGAAGTCATTGAACGTACGATTAATGATTCAGGAGCAGAAATTGTGTTTGTGGCTTTAGGCAGTCCAGCCCAAGAAAATTGGATTATTGCTCATAAAGAGAAACTTAATCCTTCTGTTTATCAAGGCGTAGGGGGCTCGTTCGATGTTATTTCAGGACGATTGAACCGAGCACCTGCTGTTTTTCAAAAGTTTGGTTTAGAGTGGCTTTATCGACTGTTAAAAGAACCATGGAGATGGAAGCGTCAGTTAGAATTACCTAGGTTTCTTCTTCGAGTGTTAAGAGGTTAAAAAAGCATGCGGATTATATCCGCATGCTTTTTATTTTTAGATATCTTCTTTCTTGTTTTGTTGCTTGATTTCATCCGTTAGTTCGTGCAAGCTCTGGCGCACATTTCCTTTTCCAGAAAAGTTCTCAATCAATTCCTTTACATCTATACCTGAGGATGCTTTCAGCGATTCTTGAAGAGAAGACATTAAGTTTGTTGCATAACCAGTCACTTTATTAGCTCCGCTGTTTTCACCGTTGCTTCCTGTATCCACAACCGTAATTTTATCGATATTTGCTAAAGGACTTGCAACTTGTTTTGCATATTCAGGAAGCATTTTGATAATCATATCTAAAATAGCCGCTTGACCAAACTGCTCGAATGCTTCCGCAACTTTTTGTTTAGCCTCTGCTTCTGCTAAACCTTTTAAGCGGATAATCTCAGCTTCAGATTCACCTTGGGCACGCTGAGCGTCAGCTTTTGCTAAACCATCAATTCGAACGCGTTCAGCTTCAGCTTTAGCCATTGCTTCAATTCGATATTTGTTGGCGTCAGCTTCCGCAAGCTGTTTTGCTTTTTCAGCTTCTGCGGATTGCTCAACAGAGTAACGATCTGCATCTGCTTTCTTTTTTACTTCAGAATCGTATTGACGCTCACGACGAAGAATTTCTTTTTCTTCTAATTCAATTTGTTTCTGACGTTCAATAATGCGGATTTGCATTTCTTGTTCTGTTACATCTTGTTTCGCGCGAGCTGTTTCTAGATCATACGCTTGGTCAGCACGAGCTTTGGCAATATCTTGTTCGCGACGATATTCAGCGGTTTTTAATTGATTCATTTTTTCAGCTTCCGCGATTTCTGTATTTCGCTCAAGCTCCGCTTTTTGGGCATCTTTATGAGCCTCGGCACGCTTGATTCTTGTTTCTTTTTCAGCTTCCGCTGTTGCAATGTCAGCATCTCGCTTAACTTGAGCAATACGAGGCTTCCCTAGCGATTCTAGATAGCCGTTCTTATCCCGAACGTCTTTAATTGTAAACGATACAATAATTAATCCCATTTTAGCTAGATCTTGTGAAGCTACGCGCTGTACTTCTTGAGAGAATTTTTCACGGTTTTTATAAATTTCTTCGACCGTCATAGAACCAAGAATCGAACGAAGGTGACCTTCTAAGACTTCTCTAGCTTCGGTTTCACGATCTTCTTTTGCTTTGCCCAAAAACTGCTCAGCGGCCGTTGCGATTTCTGAAATAGAACCTCCAATTTTGATGATTGATACCCCATCAGCCATAACTGGAACACCTTGTTCTGTATATACTTCAGGTGTAGATACTTCCAGTTTGCTTGACAACAAGCTCAGAGGCTCAGCCTGTTGAAAAACTGGCAGCACAAACGTACCGCCGCCGCGAACAATTTTAATCCGGTTTCCGGATTCATCGACGTGTACGTTTTTATTTCCCAGATAGCTCCCTGTTACAATTAACGCTTCATCTGGACCTGCTGTACGGTATTTTGTAATAAATACGGCAATCAGCGCAATTAGTAAAAAAACAACAATTCCAACGACAACTAATATAGGTGTTGAAAACATAAAACTCCCCCTAATGCTATTTATAATGATTGATTGGTCATAACTTCTTCATAAATCACAACGAGTGCGTTGCCTCTTTGTATATCTACCACAAGCACTTTGCTGCCTAAAGGTATAGCAGTGTTTCTAAAGCTGGCAGCGGGTTTGGAGATCGTGCCGCTAACCCCTTCGATAAATACTTCTCCATAACCATCTGCAGGAACGGAAGTAATAATGGTACCAAGTCTTCCTTTTAACGAATCTTCAGTAAAAGCAAGAGACTCTTCAGCCGATGATAAAGGAATCAATACGAAAACGTTGAGCAAAATAACGAGTAGAAGGGCAATAAGAGCGGAAATCGAAATAATCCAATAATTTTGCAATGACGTATAGGTGAACAAATATCCACCGGCACTAAAGAATGTTAAAAAAGAAAAAAGAAGAGTGGGGTTAAAAAAAGGTATCGCTTCAGATAATCCATCTAACAAATCGCTAAATAAAATGTATAAGAATGTGAGACTTCCGCAGATAATTAATCCATACAAATACACTGTTTGAACAGATAGACCGAGCATAGTTCATTCAACACCCCCTTTATGTAAGATGATTGACGCTGTTTCTACTATGTATTACGAACCGTATCGAAAAAAGTTTCATTATTTTTGATTAAATTCCTTTTTTTGTTTAATTTTATCTCTGTCCATTTCACTATATTTTAACTTTTAAATGATATAAGATAAGGACAACGATTCAGTGAATGTGATTTGAAGTAGTGGACATGCATAGGCCAAAAGTTTGTTCATATAATGAGTGGGGCTATGTGAAATAAAAATAAAGGTTTAAATATGCTTAATAAAAAGGAAAAAGAGTTAAAGATGACGAATAAATTAGACGAAAAGGGGGGAGTTCGCTTATATTTTAATAAAATATAGTAAAGAAAATGTTCTACATAAAATAACCGCATAAGAATAAAGTAAATCAGCTGTTTATACACCAAAAAATACAGTTCCTTTCTATTAATAGTTTGTAAATGTGCTAATTTTTGAGAATAAATTTCTATTTAAGTAGTAGAATCATTGTGATATAATCCATTTTGGGAATAAGTAAGTAATTATTGTTATACGCAATTTGAAATACTATCCAATTATATAAAGTTGGATACATTTTTTATGGTTTTGGTTAACATAAACCTGAGGAGGGTCTCCATGCTATATTTGACCTTGTTTATTTGTTTTATTACATCTATTCTGATCACTCCGCTGGTTAAGAAGCTGGCGTTTAAAATAGGTGCAACGGATAAACCAAATCAACGAAAAGTTCATCAAAAAATTATGCCTCGCCTTGGAGGTTTGGCGATATTTTTTAGTTTTCTTATTGGATACCTCGTTTTACAGCCTGACAGTAAATATGCGCTGCCGATTTTAATCGGAAGCATCATTATCATCATTACCGGTGTCTTAGATGATATGATTGAGCTATCCGCTAAAATCAAATTAGGCGGTCAGCTAGTAGCGACATTAATTGTTGTTGTATACGGTGGAGTCCAAATTGACTTCATTAACTTGCCGTTTGGCGGAAAATTAGAATTCGGAATGTTAAGTATTCCAATTACGGTATTATGGATTGTAGGAATTACCAATGCTATTAATTTAATTGATGGATTGGATGGATTAGCTGCCGGCGTTTCCTCTATTGTATTGATTACCATCTCTGGTATGGCTATTATGATGGGTAATGTGTTTGTGACAAGCATGGGTTTCATCGTATTGGGAAGTACGCTCGGATTTTTGTTTTACAACTTTCACCCCGCTAAGATTTTCATGGGCGATACAGGAGCACTATTTTTAGGCTATATGATTTCTGTATTGTCTCTGTTAGGATTTAAAAATGTAGCGGTTATTTCCTTCATTGTTCCAGTTATTATTTTAGGGGTACCAATTTCAGATACGTTCTTTGCTATTATTCGCCGAATCGTAAAAAATCAACCGCTATCGGCTCCTGATAAATCTCATTTGCATCATTGCTTGTTGCGCTTAGGGTACAGCCATAGACAAACGGTTTTAATTATTTATGGAATGAGTGCGATATTTGGCTTAGCGGCAGTTATCTTTTCAAAGGTACAAACAATGTGGGGGTCTTTTCTTGTACTAGCTATCCTCCTTGTGGCGATTGAAATTATCGTTGAAAAAATAGGATTAGTTGATAAGACATATAGGCCAATTCTTAACATGGTTCGTGGGCTTCGTTTGAAAAATTAATTAAAAAGACCTCTTGCATATCCAAGAGGTCTTTTTAATTATTCTGTTGTATCTGAAGTTGATTCAATGCCTAAATGCTTGCGGAGCTTTTCACTTACTTTTTCCACTGAATCATTGTCTAGTTTGAAGTAGTAAACGCCGTTAATTTTTTCATCGCTACCGTCTAAGTTAATGGTTTCGATGTCTACTTTTTTCGAAGCGTAATCATAAAACGAAAGCATTTCACCGAACATTAAATTCGTTTTCATATTATCGCCAACAGCTTCGATAAGATTGCCATATTTATTAAGTGATCCAATGGAAGCAGCTTTTTTAATCATGGCTTCGATCAACTGCTGCTGTCTTTTTCCTCGCTCAATATCGTTGTCTTGTTTTCGTGTTCGAGCAACAGCTAACGCTTCTTCACCATTTAAATGTTGGTTTCCTGGTTTTAAGACAATAGCATTATGACGATCTTTTGAGTCCTTTTCACTCATCGCATAAGGTACATCAAAATCGATTCCCCCAAGTGAGTCTACAATGTCTGTGAAAGCTTTAAAATTCACTTTAACATAGTAATCAACAGGGACATTAAACAGCTGTTCTACCGTTTCTACAGTTGCTTTTGGACCTCCGTACGCATGCGCATGCGTAATTTTATCTTTTTTGTTCACTTCAGGTATATAAACCCGCGAATCTCGAGGTATGCTTACAAGCTTTACGGTTTTATTTGTTTCGTTAAAGGTCGCCAAAATCAAAGCATCTGTACGGGCTGATTTTCCGAACTTCCTGGTTTCACTATCATCTACGCCCATAAATAAAATGGATATATCATCTTTTTTGGGATCGATTTTACGATCACGCATAGGAGAGTTATCGCGATCTCCAAGTCCTTCATAAGAATCAGAAGCTACTGTTTTAGCCTTAACAAATAAATAAGAGCCATAAGCGGTTGCAGAAAGCCCTAAAATAAGGATAGGTAACAGAAAAAATGTAAAAAGCCTTCGTTTTCTTTTCCGTTTGTTTACTCTTTTTTGAAAACGTCTATATTGAGCCATACGGTTTCTCCTTTTATTCGTATATTCGAACACTTATTGTGACACTTAGTATGTGTTATAAATTGGAATGTATGAATCAAACTCGTCAAAGCTATGCGTCTTTACGAGGTTTTTACTCATTGACAAGTAGCGCAACCATCAGAATAGTTGCGCTATTTATCAATTGTACAATGTTTTTTAATAAGAGTAAATAATTCATTCTACATCTTCTTCTAAATAGGTCGTCTCACCTGCTCGAATATCTGCTTGGCCGTTTGTTAGCTCGGTCATCCATTCAATAAATGCTTCTGTTTGAGCTTCCTCTACAAATGTTTCAATCTCTACCATGTCTGCGTAGTGGATTTCTTTTAATAGATAAACGGAACTGCGAAGCTCATTTTCTAATTTTCCAAGCCATGTATAGTCGACGGTTGTATGCATAACCGCCATGAGAGTTCGTTTGACTGTACCTAATTCATTTAACGCTTCGGAAACGGATTTTCCATACGCGCGCACCAATCCACCTGCGCCCAATTTAATACCTCCGAAATAGCGCGTAACGACGACTACCGTATCTTTTAAGCCTCTCTTTTTAAGCACTTCTAACATTGGTACGCCTGCTGTTCCACTTGGTTCTCCATCATCGTTTGCTTTTTGAAATTGATCTCGTTCTCCAATTAGGTAAGCTGAACAGTTATGAGTAGCATTCCAGTGCTGTTTTTTAATGTCTTGAATAAATTGCTGAGCTTCTTCCTCAGTTGTTACACGTTTCATATGACAAATGAATCTAGATTTTTGAATAGTGATTTCATGTGAACCTTCTTGTTTTACGGTATAATATTGTGATAACAATCAAAAAATCCTCCTTAGCGTTATAAATAGAAGAAAAACGGGTATTTACGTACTGTTTACTTGCTATTAGTATAAAATGTTTATGAAAAGACATCAATTAATCAAATTCAACATCACTTAAACAAGCCATACAGAATATACGTTATAATAAAATAGTGTGCAGGCTTGTATAGCTAAATAATGAAATGATTTAAACAGGCAGTTAGTCACTGTTGAAGAGTGAGCGTAAATGGTAATCTATTCAAATAACGCGAGTCAAGCGTCGATTGATGTCGAGTTTGAGGGTACTAAAACAACCGTTACTTTTTGGATATAAAAAGTCAGATAGGGAGAAAATATGGATCTTATCCTCACAATTCAGATAGGTCATACGAATACTATATATAGCATGAACGTATAGACATTTCTCCGAATGTGAGTATAGTTTGGGGTGAGTAAATGTCGAAACATAAATTAACAAGCAAGGCACTTGATGAAATTTTTGAGAAGATTATTGGCACAGTGGGAGATAGTAAAAATGAAGTCTATCGCCTTTCTGAAGATGCCAGACAAGAATATCAGCAAATTAAAGAAGAGTTAGAAGTGTTAAAAGGAAAAGTTCTTGAGACGATAGAGCAAGGTGATAAATTAGAAACTCAGGCAAGGTTGGCTCGAAAGCGTTTGTCTGATGTGAGCCGACATTTTCAAATTTATTCAGAGCCTGAAGTAAAAGACGCTTATGAAAAAGCACACGAATTACAAACCAAGCTGCTGATGAATCAGCAAAGCGAATATCAGCTGCGCAATCGTCGAGATGAACTAGAAAGACGCTTGCTTACATTGGAAGAAACGATTAAACGTGCAGATCACTTAGTAGGTCAAATTTCCGTTGTGTTAAATTATTTAACAAGTGACTTAAAACAAGTAGGGGAAATAGTAGAAGATGCTATTCAAAAAGAGTATTTTGGCTTTCGGATTATTGAAGCTCAGGAAGAGGAACGGAAACGTTTGTCAAGAGAGATTCATGACGGCCCAGCTCAAATGCTTGCAAATGTTATGATGAGATCAGAATTAATTGACCGAATTTACCGGGAACGTAGTGCAAAAGAAGCAATGGAGGAAATTCGAGATTTACGAAAAATGGTTCGTTCTGCCCTATACGAAGTACGTCGAATTATATATGATTTAAGACCGATGGCACTTGACGACTTAGGTCTAATTCCGACGCTGCGTAAATATCTTGATACAATCGAAGATTATAACGAAGGCAAGCCTCGGATTACGTTTATTTCCATTGGACAAGAGAAGCGAACTGCTTCAAAATTAGAAGTAGCACTGTTTCGTCTAGTGCAAGAAGCTGTAACGAACGCATTAAAACATGCAGACGCGACGGAAATCCAGGTGAAGATAGAGTTCAACAATGAACACGCTATTTTGCTGGTCAAAGATGACGGCTGTGGTTTTAATCAAGAAGAGAAAAAAGAGAATTCGTTCGGCTTAATAGGAATGAAAGAGCGTGTTGATTTGTTAGATGGGACTATTTCTGTTCATTCGAAAATTAACCAAGGCACGCTTGTTATGATTAAAGTACCGATTATAGCCGCTTAAAAAGGCAGAGATATGTATATAAATAGGGGTCAATATAGAGTAAAACATTTGTTGTTCGATTTGGGGAGGAATCAAACATGCAGACAAGAATTATCATAATCGACGATCACCAATTATTCCGTGAAGGAGTAAAAAGAATTTTAGATTTCGAAAAAGATTTTGAAGTAGTTGCAGAAGGTGACGACGGTAGCGAAGTTATTGACCTTGTAGAAGAACATCAACCTGATGTTGTAATCATGGATATTAACATGCCGGCTGTGAATGGTGTAGAAGCTACGAAAAAGCTTGTAGAAGTAAATCCGGATGCTAAAGTTATTATCTTATCTATTCATGATGATGAGACATATGTAACTCATGCCTTGCAAACAGGGGCACGAGGCTATCTGCTAAAAGAAATGGATGCGGATGCGTTAATTGAAGCGGTGAAAGTAGTTGCAGAAGGTGGTTCATATTTACACCCTAAAGTAACGCATAGTTTAGTAAAAGAGTACCGTCGACTAGCAGCTCAAGGACAGTCGTCTTCTTATCCGCACGAACCAATTGAGATTCGCCGTCCACTGCATTTGTTAACACGTCGTGAGTGTGAAGTGCTACAATTGTTGGCTGATGGTAAAAGTAACCGAGGAATCGGAGAAGCATTATATATTAGTGAAAAAACCGTTAAAAACCATGTGAGTAATATTTTGCAAAAAATGAATGTAAATGATCGCACGCAAGCTGTTGTTGTGGCTATCAAAAACGGTTGGGTAGAAGTAAGATAAGTTCAAAAGTCCGATATACCACTAGGTATATCGGACTTTTTTTTTCTTTTTATAACTTTTTTTGAAATTGTGGGTAAAAAGTCATGTGTAATGAGAGAGGAAACCAACCGATAAGTTAAGGGAAGAAGATATCTTCTAGGAAGGCGAAGGGTGATACCTCTGTGCATTTACTCGTCCTTCAACTTTCGACAAAAGCATCCATACCTCAAAACAATGTCCATCCATTTGATGCAAGCTCTTGTAAAGGAAGGTCTTCAATACATTCAGATACATATGAGGTCGTAAAAGAATTTATTCAAACCTCAACTGGTATACTTTAAAAATTTAAGAGTTATAGCGCAACACATAGAAAATGGATTTAAAGAAGGCAAGAAGGTGATGAAGCTGAATTTTATAACGGAAGAATTAATCTATCATAAATCTCCTCAAGAGCTAACAGCTATGATGTATGAAAAATTTATTCAAAATATTGATGAAGCTGTTAGAGCAATTCAACACAGCGATTATTTTACAGCGAATGAAAAAATTAAACAGTGCAACGATATTTTATATCGTCTAGGAATTGGCTTAACATATCAAGCAGGTATTATTGCAGAGCAGTTAGATACCCTTTACAACTATATGTCTGAGAGATTAATTATGGCTAATTTAAAAAAAGATACGTTTATTTTATGTGAAGTTCAACAAATGATGAAGAAGCTTTCTAACGCTTGGAATGAAGTGTTAAAAGAGACGCCTAAAGTTACCTCTTCGCTCCGCAAAAACAAGCTGTCTTCTTATGAACAGCACATACGTATTACTCTTAGCTAAAGGATAATCATCATATCCACGCATCAGATGCCTCTCGAAACTTTTCAGCTAATCAAGCAAGCACATCTAAAAGTCTAAACTGAATGAAGTGTATACTAACAGAGCAAGGAGAGATACATAGTGGAGTTACAGCGAATTAACGGTCTTTCTTCTTCCGTGAATCTCATTAGAGAAAAAGAAGTAAGTAGTTCGGCTTCATTTACAGGAGTAATGGTAAAGAAACAAAAAGAACTGACCTATGAACATTTAACTCAAGTGATAAATAAAATTGAAGAACAGGGAAAGCAGTTAGTAAAAAGTCAAACTATTGATTCTTTGCGGAAATACAAGACGCTTGTGAAGCAGTTTATGAACGAAGTCGTTAAAAATGGTTTTGAACTGCATGAAGAAAGAGGATTTAACCACAGAGGAACGACTAAAGTATATAAGCTAGTGAAAGAAGTGGATACGAAACTAGTTGACTTGACAAATGATATCCTTCAAAAAGAAAAAGACAGTTTAAATTTACTCAAGCAGGTAGGGGAAATTCAAGGTTTGTTAATTAATATGTATACGTGAAGGAGCTTTTACTAATAGGTAAACCTCTCGTTACATGCATTTTAATCCTAAATGTTGTAGAATAGAGTGAAATTATTTTATATAACAAAGGATGGATCCCTATCTTATGAAAACAGCAATTATTACAGATAGTACCGCCTATATATCAGAGGAAATTCGATCAAACTATCATATACATATGGTACCGCTAAGCGTTATTTTTGGTGAAGAAACATATCGTGAAGAAGTAGATATGACTGCAAATCAATATTTCGAAAAAATTAAAGAAGCAAAAAATCTTCCAACCACTTCTCAGCCTGCTATTGGAGAATTTGTAGAGTTGTTTGAACAGTTAAAACGAGATCAGTTCGATGCTGCTATCGTTATTACGTTATCTAGTGGAATTAGCGGAACGTATCAGGGTGCTTTGACGGCAGGTAGCATGGTAGAAGACTTTGATGTGCACGTATTTGATTCAGAAATCAGCTGTATGGTTCAGGGCTTTTATGCGATTGAAGGAGCCGAGATGGTCCGATTAAATAAACATCCTGACGAAATCATTGCGCGTTTCGAAGAGATGAAACTATCAATGCGTGCGTATTTTATGGTAGATGATTTATCTCACTTACAGCGCGGAGGTCGCCTAAATGCTGCTCAGGCTATTATTGGCAGTCTTCTTCAAGTAAAGCCCGTGCTCCATTTTGAATCTAAAAAAATCGTTCCGTTTGAAAAAATTCGTACGCGTAAGCGAGCATTAAAACGAATTACCGAGCTTCTTGATGAAGATGCAAAAGAAAACGTACCTATGAAAGCTGTAGTTATTCATTCTAATCGTGAAAATGAAGCAAAAGAAATTCAACGAGACTTAGAACAAGAATATCCTCATATTGAATGGAGCCTTTCTTATTTTGGGGCTGTCATTGGCACGCATTTAGGTGAAGGTGCCATCGGTATAGGCTGGTATAAAAAGTAATCGAAAACCAAATCATTTGATTTGGTTTTTTTGCAGGAAAAAACACCTTTTTTTGCGTATATAGATGTGTACGATAAAAATGGAAAGGAATGAAGAGATGCTTTTTACTGTTAAACAAGAACTGCTAGATCCCGTTCAAGTGCCTAGTCCTGATGCTTTTCCTCTCTCTCAAATCGATACGTGGAGAACTCCACCTTTAAATCCTTCATACCCTTACTCTTTAGATCTTCAGCGCTCTTTAAGGGGAAAGCAGCTGCTACTCAATCAGACTCCCTATCCTTTACCCCTCATTCATGAACATTACCTAAACGGATATATTTCCTATCAAAAAGCAATCACCCAAAAAGAAAATCGATATAGATGCAACCGGTGTGGAAGTGATAGCCCTTTTTATTTCGCTTCATTTCCATGCAGTAGATGTCACCAGAACTGCTACTATTGCCGAGCATGTATTGTAATGGGCAAAGTAAGTGAATGCACACCCTTTATAAACTGGGAAGGGCCAGCAAGTAACGCCCTGCCAAAAAGCAGCGTGATGAATTGGAAAGGCACGCTGTCTAAAGCTCAAGAACGTGCTTCAAATGAACTCATTCAAGCTATAAAAAAGGATGGAGAGCTGTTAATTTGGGCTGTTTGCGGAGCAGGAAAAACGGAAATTTTATTTAAAGGTATTGAATCCGCGTTGAACAGCGGAAAGAAAGTCTGTATTGCTACTCCAAGAACAGACGTGGTTATTGAGTTAAAGCCAAGAATTCAATCGGCATTTCCGGATATATCTGTGCTGGCTATGTATGGAGGCAGCGAAGACCGTTTTCGTGAATCCTCTCTTATTATTTCCACCACTCATCAACTTTTGCATTATTATCAAGCATTCGATGTGCTTATTATTGACGAAGTAGATGCATTCCCGTATTCAACAGAGCCTATGCTGCACTATGCTGTTGCAAAAGCAGCTAAACACGTTGCGTCAAAGATTTATTTAACAGCGACTCCAAGTGAATCATTAAAAAAAGACGTTGAGCAAGGAAAAAAACAAGTAGTTAAAATTCCAGCCCGCTATCACCGAATGCTTATTCCTGTTCCTCGGTTTGAATGGTGTGGCAATTGGAAGAAAAAAATAAAAACAGATACCTTGCCTGCTAATGTTGAGAAATGGGTAAAAAAAAGAATAGATGAAGGGAAACAATGCTTTGTCTTCGTCCCGCAAATTAAGTGGATTGCTCCGATCACAGACATGATTCGAAAGCTGACCGAAAAGGTAGACGGTGTCCATGCTGAAGATTCCCAGCGAAAAGAAAAAGTAATGAAATTTAGAGAAGGGCAGCTCGTTATTTTAGTAACGACAACCATATTGGAGCGAGGCGTAACGGTTCCCAACATAGATGTTGCAGTATTGGGAGCAGAAGAAACGATTTTTACTGAAAGTGCTCTTGTGCAGATTTCAGGAAGGGTGGGGAGGAGTGCTCAATTTCCAACGGGAGACGTGGTCTTTTTTCATTATGGACAATCTCTGTCTATGCGAAAAGCAAAAGGACATATTGAACATATGAATGCTCTAGCTTATAAGGAAGGGCTGATTGATCGATGACAATATGTCTGATTTGTTTTGAACCTCTTGTCTCTTCTTTCGATTGGAGGTCATTGTTAAAATCTTCTTCAACGGATAGGATTTGCACTGTTTGCTTGCAAAGATGTCCCATCATCACCAGTAGCGTTTGCAGGGGATGCGGCCGCTCTCTTGCAGACCTGGCTCCTTCTCATTATGAGCTAGACACATGTAAGGACTGTCAGAAATGGAATGATGCTTCTTTTTTTAACCGTTCTCTTTATACGTACAGTGATTTTATGCAAAGCATAATAGAGCGTTTTAAATTTCAAGGAGACTATGAAATTATCCAAGCATTCAAGGAGCAGTGGTATAAGTTCTATAAAAAAGAATGTAATCCAAAAGCTATACTAGTTCCTGTACCTTTAACGGAGGAGAGATTATACGAAAGAGGGTTTAACCAATCTTTAGCACTAGCTGAACTGATCAGTGACAACATAGAAATGCCTCTTGTTCGTTGTTCAGGAACAAAGCAATCAAAGAAAAATAGGCGAAGTCGGCTGACAGAAAGGCTGGAATTTAAAGTAGTCGACTCCTCAATGGTTACGAATCAAGAATTTCTCTTGATTGATGATATTTATACAACAGGAGCAACCGTGCGCCAAGCGGCAAAGTGTTTGCAGGAAGCTGGGGCACGTTCAGTTCGTTCGCTCACTTTAATTCGTGCATGAAGATGTATAATTTAAAACTTTGACCGATAGTAAAATAAAAAACAAATGAGGAGTTTCGAATATGGGAACGTTAGATAATTGCAGGGAATGCGGTCATTTATTTGTGAAAATTGGATCAATAAGTATATGTAAATCATGTTTTGACAAAGAAGAAGCTCTGTTTCAACGTGTTTCTTCATTCTTGAAGAAAAGAGCAAATCGTACAGCAACGACTTACGAAGTGATGAAAGAAACGGGCGTTTCAGATTTGTTAATTCATCAATTTATTCGACAAGGTCGCTTAGTGTTAGCTAACTTTCCAAATATAAGCTATCCATGCATGCAATGCAACGCTCAGATTCGGGAAGGGAAACTTTGCCATTCATGCTCTCAAGAAATTAAACATGGGTTAGAAAAGCATAATCGTGAGATGATTCGTTCAAATGAAGAGCCCACGCGTCCCACCTATCGTTCTAACGAAAGGAAAAAAGAGTAAAAGTGTGCTGAATGTTTGCAGACTCTCTATCTATAGACCTATGTTTAAGGTGGACTGTGAAAATGGTCTCAACTTCCTTGCGGATGCTAAAGGTTTAGGTAGAAATTCCGATATAATGAATAGAGATAACGGATACAAATATAAAAAGAGGTGAGAGAGATGAAGATTAACCCATCGAACTTATTTGGAATAAATCCGTACAAAAAACAATCAGAAAAAACAGAACAGGTCTCTAAAAAAAATCCACAAGATCAGATTCATATTTCATCTGAGGCGAAGAAACTTCAGGGAAATGAACCATCTCCAGAAAGACTTGAAAAATTGGAGAAGCTCAAACAGCAAATTAACAGCGGAACATACGAAATTAACGGAAAAGAAATTGCTAAAAGTATTGTAGATTTCTATAAAAAATAAAAGGACTGACATTGATTGAACGTGCAAGAAATTCAAACGATACTAGAAAAACAAGTAACGCTTCATAAAAGTTTGTATGTCATTGTTAAAGAGAAAACGAATTTTATTATTAAACAAGATGTAAAGGCATTGACGGCTTCTTTGCAAAAAGAGCAATCTCATATAGCTGCTATTTCTGCACTGGAAACAAAACGTATAGAAGCAATGGAAAAAAGCGGACATACTGCTCGCTCCATTGAAGAAATAGCAGGCTCATTCTCTGAATACTCCATCTTGATACCCTTTCAAAAACAGCTAATAGATATCATTCAAGATATAAAGTATGCAAATGACTTGAACAATCAGCTGCTCACACAGTCTTTGCAGCTGATTCATACCGAACTAGACCTTCTTGTTCCATCGAAACGAGAGGATTCGTTCAATTACACAAAAACAAATAATAGATCCTTTCAGTCCAACTCTATTTTTAATTCGAAGGTATAAAGAACGGAGGAAAGCAGAATGAGTTCAACATTTCATGGTTTGCAGGTGGCTAAACGAGGAATGGATGCCCAACAAGCGGCTCTTTACACGATTGGCCATAACGTGTCTAATGCAAATACGCCGGGCTATACGCGTCAGCGAGTAAGTTTAGAAACGTTCCCAGCTTATCCAGCCCCAGGGATGAATCAGACTGGAACTGCGGGTCAAATAGGAATGGGAGTAGAAGCCAGCACGGTAGAGCGAATACGTGATACATTTTTAGATACCCAGTATCGAGATGAAACCATTAAAGTGGGGTATTGGGATGCACGCGCTGGTGCTCTTGAAAAAATGGAGGAAATTATGAATGAACCTACTGAAGATGGACTTTCAGCTGTTTTTAATCAATTCTTTGAGGCCATTCAAGATGTAGCTTCACACCCTTCAGAAGCAGGAGCCAGGTCTGTTATGATTGAACGAGCTGAAGCAGTAGGCGATACTTTCTCTTATTTATCTACTTCTTTAAAAACGATTCAAGGTGATTTACAAAACGAGCGTGACGTAGCCGTAACACAAGTAAATTCGTTGCTAGAGCAAATAAATAATGTGAACCAACAAATACAAAACGTAGAACCAAATGGCTATTTACCTAATGATTTGTATGATGAAAGAGATCGGCTGCTAGATGAGATTTCTAAATTTATGCCGGTTTCTTTAGAGTATACAAAAAGCAGCGGGAACGCTTCTGCAACGTCAGAAGGAGTGGTAACGGTTCAGCTTCAAACGTCTCAAGGACCTATTACTCTTTTAGATGGGAAAACTCATCAAATAAATGCCATCAGTTTGACAACAAATCAAGATTCCTATGTGACGGGCATTCATATAGGGGATGAGATACGGAACCCTGAGTCATTTCCTCAAGGAAAACTTAAAGGGTTAATTGAGGCTTCTGGATATATAGATAATAGTGGTAATAGAACTGGTGTTTACGCTTCAATGATTGATGATTTAGATGAAATGGCATATGAATTTGTGAACTGGTTTAATGATAAGCACGAACAAGGTGTCACGCTAGATGGTGAGAATGGTGTGTCCTTTTTTAATGAGATTTCTCAAAAAGAAGGAGCTGCAACTGGAATTGTTATTGCTGATAAAATCAAACAAAACACAAACAATATCGCTGCTGCTTCTTCGGCCTCTTCTGAAGATGATGGAACTGGCCGCAAAGGAGATGGACAAAATGCTCAGCTGTTGTCTCAATTTCGTCAAAAGGTGCTTATTAATTCCGGAAACGGAGCTGTTTCATTAGATGGATTTTATCAATCTGTCATTGGCCAAATGTCAGTAGATGCCCAACAAGCCAACCGCTTAAAAAGTAATTCAGAAACTCTCCAAGGAGCTGTGGAGCAAAGGCGCCAGTCTACCAGTGCAGTTTCATTGGATGAAGAGATGACCAATATGATTCAGTTTCAGCATGCATATAACGCTAGTGCCCGTATGGTGACTATGATTGATGAAATGCTTGATAAAATTGTAAACGGTCTTGGAACTGGAGGAAGGTAAAGATGCGTGTCACACAAGGAATGTTAGCGGCTAATTCGTTAAAACAGATTAGCAATAGCTATAATAAGCTGGAAACCCTTCAAAACCAATTATCAACGGGAAAGAAAATTACTCGTCCTTCCGATGACCCGGTAGTCGCTACGAAAGGAATGGCGTATCGGTCTAATCTTTCTGAAGTAAATCAATATAAACGTAATTTAACAGAAGCTCAGTCTTGGTTTGATAGTTCAGAATCAGGACTTGAACAAGTCAATTCCATTCTTCAGCGCACTAAAGAGCTGGTCGTGCAAGGGTTAAACGGTACGAATGAAAGTGGTGACCGACAAGCGATTGCACGTGAAATTGAACAGTTAAAGCTGGATTATATGCAAGTCGGCAATACGCAGGTGGCAGGAAACTATATCTTTAACGGTGTAAATGTGGGAGCAGCGCCGATTAGTGAGAATGCAAGCGGTATGATAGAATCGAATATTAATCTGGATCCTTTTTCGGTTGAGGTATCAAAAGGTATCCAGCTGAGAGTCAATATTCATCCTGAAAACATCTTTGGACAAGATGCATTCGACTTAATGAACAATGTTCAAACAGCTTTTGAACAAAACGATGTAAACTCACTAAAAGATCTTTCTACACAGGTAGACACGCAGCTGTCTACGCTATTAGCGGAGCGATCTGAATTGGGAGCAAGGAGCAATCGGCTTGAGCTGATCGAAAACCGCCTTGATTCACAGGAAATTACGGCTACTAAGATGCTTTCAAATAATGAAGATGCAGATATTGAAAAAGTCATTACGGATTTAACCGTACAAGAAAGCGTGCATCGTGCTGCTTTGGGAGTAGGGGCTCAAATTATTCAGCCTACGCTGCTAGATTTCTTGCGTTAAAAAGCTCCTTCTACACAGAAGGAGCTTTTTTATAATGAAAAAAGATAACAAGAAAAAATTAATTAGCAAAGGTGTGATGAGATGAAAATTTCCACAAGCTATCATGGAGATATAGAAATAGATAATCAGCAAACACTGACATTTAATCAAGGGATTCCAGGTTTTTTGGAAGAAACTGAATTTGTTATTTTACCACTTCCGGAAGCGGAAGCTTTCCAAGTTCTGCAGTCTACTCAAACCAAAGAATTAGCTTTTATTATCACGGATCCATTTCAGTTTTTTTTAGATTATGATTTTCAACTAGAACCCCAGGAAATCGAAAAGCTTCAATTACAACAAGCGGAAGATGCAGCTGTTTACGTATTGCTTACGATGTCAGATTCTGTGGAAAAGATAACGGCTAATTTGCAGGCTCCTGTTATTATTAATACAAAGCAACAGCTTGCTAAGCAAGTGATTTTAATGAATACAGCTTACGAAACGAAGCACAGGTTATTTGAGTAAGAGGAATAGATAAGGAGTGAGTCCATGCTTGTTTTAACACGAAAGTTACATGAAACAATCAAAATAGGTGATGAAATTGAAGTGACCGTCCTTGCAGTTAATGGTGATCAAGTAAAGTTAGGAATTCAAGCTCCAAAGTCTGTAGATATTCATAGACAAGAGATTTATGAAGAAATACGTAACGAAAATAAAAGTGCTTCTCAAATTACATTACATGCTATTGATATGCTGAAACAATTACCGAAAAAGAAATAAAACAATCAGGTTGAAAATAATTAAAAATATACCGTATAAATAATATCTAAATCGGGAAAGATAAACATATAGTATTCCCCACTATGTCTTAAGCCTTTCTCTTTAAGAGAAGGCTTCTTTTTTATCAAAAAATTGAACTGAATTTCTGTTTTTTTCCTTTTTATCGTGTATCATTAAATTTATTAAGTATAATTCAAATAAATTTAACAAAAGAGGAGAAGAGTAAATGAGTGATGTTCAAGAGTATCATGATTTATTAAAAGAAGCCGAAGATGTGGTTGTCAGTGCTTTAGCTGATACGATGGATTTATATGGTGTTACACCTTCAGTAGGAAGGCTGTATGGCATGCTTTATTTTATGGATGAACCTGTTACATTAGATCAAATGAGTGAAGAATTGGGTATGAGTAAACCAACGATGAGTACATCTATTCGTTCACTGCAAAATATTGACATGGTCCACAAAGTGTGGAAAAAAGGTGTTCGAAAAGACTTATATGAAGCAGAAAAAGATTTTTCTAAGTCCTTTTTTTCATTTTTCTGTAAGAAGTGGCAAAGAGAAATTTCAGTTAATTTAGAGGCAATCGAAGAAGCGGAAAACAAGCTGCAGATTCTTTTAAATGATGAAGATGTACCTGAGGAGATCGCAGTAAAAGCAAAGCGTAATTTAGCGCAGATTATAGAGTCCAAACATTATTATCATTTCTTGAAAAAAGTAGTGAAAGTTTTTGACGACCGAAGAATCATCGATATTTTAAATGAAGAATTAGCGAAAGAGTAACATAAAAAAGGCTGTTGAAAAATCAACAGCCTTTTATCATTTTTATACGGTTAACGGTGTAGCTTCAAAACAGCGGTTATAAATCCATTCGTAACTTTTTACAGTTAAATCACGAGGATTCCCAACTGTTTGAGGATCATTAAATGCTTCTTGCGCTAAGCGAGAAACCGCTTCTTTTGGAACACCTTGTTCTTCTAAAGAAGGGATTTGTACATCTTTAACTAATTGATATACTTCACGAACAGCTGCTTGAGCTGCTTCTTCAAGTGTTAGTTCATGTGTATTGACCCCTAGAGCTTGAGCTATGCGCGCAAATTTCTCAGGCTCACCCATCCAGTTATACTCCATTACAGGACCTAGCATTGCTGCTACGCAAGGGCCATGGGCAATTGGATAAATGCCTCCTAATGTTTGAGCCATCGCGTGAGCTGCTCCTGCAGATTCACTTCCATATGAAAGGCCAGCAAGCATAGCTGCATGCGCCATTCCATAGCGTGCTTCGATATCCTGTCCATTTGCAACTGCACGTCGTAAGTATTTTCCAACGTACTCAATAGCCAATAAAGCAACAGAGTCTGTCATTGGTTGCGCAAAGTGGCATGTATAACACTCAATTGCATGAGCTAATGCGTCAATTCCTGTACCGGCCGTAATATGTGAAGGCATAGATACGTGCAGTTCTGGATCAATAATTGTTAAGTGAGCAGCAATTAAAGGTCCACCTGTATTAAACTTAAACTCACGAACAGGATCCGTAATGACGGCCCATTGTGTGACTTCGCTTCCTGTACCCGCAGTTGTAGGGATTGTTGTTAAAGGAGGGATACGTTTTGTTAAAGGTTTTTTTCCTTCAGCTGCTTCATAATCTAAGACGGGAGCATTATGAGCTACTTCTACACCAATAGCTTTTGCCGTATCCATTGAACTTCCGCCTCCAACAGCTACTAGTCCGTTGCATCCATTTTCCTTGTACATTTTTGTGCCGTCTGCTACTACGTGAATAGAAGGGTTGGCTTCTACTTGGTCAAATAGAATAACGTCTACGTCCGCTTCTTTTAAACTAGCGATTACGGGATCTGCTAAACCTACTTTTTTTACACCAGGATCTGTTACTAATAAAACTTTAGACACACCTAGGTTTTTTACTTCCTCTCCAGTATGTTTTACAGCACCAATTCCATGTTTTACAACCGTTGGCATCTCAAAACTTTTTAAACGTTCCATTCTTTCAAATCGCATAAACATCTTTAAATTCCCCCTTAATTTTTATTGAAACCAGCGCATTGGCTGTGGATTTGTATTGGTATAAATATGTTTAATTTCCGTATACTCTTCTAGACCGATATGGCTAAGCTCTCTTCCAATCCCAGATTGCTTATAACCTCCCCAAGGAGCCTGCGGGAAGTAGGGATGATAATCGTTAATCCAAGTTGTTCCCATACGGAGTGCTTTCACTACACGTTCAGCTCGGTTCATATCACTTGTCCAAACAGCTCCAGCTAATCCATAGATCGTATCGTTAGCAAGTGCGACTGCTTCTTCTTCAGTACTGAAGCGCTCAATTGTCATAATCGGACCAAATGACTCTTCTTGGACAACTTTCATGTCTCCATGACAGTTTGTAAAAATAGTTGGTTCGATAAATAATCCTTTTTGTAAAGAATCCTGAGTTGGACGCTTGCCTCCTAAAACAAGAGAAGCACCTTCTTGTTTCCCTAGCTCAATATAATGTTCCACTTTAGCTAGATGTTCTTTTGAGATAACGGGTCCCATTTGAGTGGCTTCGTCCATGCCGTCCCCTAGCTTAATTTTTTTGGCTTGTTCAATAACTGCTGAAACAAATTTATCGTGAATATCATCTTGAACGAGTAATCTCGCACCAGCTGAACAAACTTGACCAGCATGAAAGAAGACCGCATTTAATGCATAGTCAACCGCAGTGTCAAAGTCAGCGTCAGCAAAGACGATATTCGGATTTTTCCCTCCGAGTTCAAGAGCAATTTTTTTAAAGTTGCCTGCGGCAGCCTGCATGACTTTACGTCCAGATACTCCGCCACCTGTAAAGGAAACTAAATCTACTAAGTGACTCTCTGCCATTTCTTGTCCAACGGTCGCACCTGGACCGAGCACAATGTTAATGACGCCTGCTGGAAAGCCAACTCTTTCAAAAATTTTCATCATATGAATAGTTGTTAAAGGGGTGATTTCGCTTGGTTTAATAACAATTGTGTTCCCAGCAGCAAGTGCGGGAGCCAATTTCCAAGAGGCTTGCAATAACGGGTAATTCCAAGGAGTAATTTGGCTGCACACGCCTACAGGCTCACGGACAACGCGGCTAACAGAATCGGGATTAGGTGACTCAATCATCTGTCCGCCATCTTTATCTGCTAATCCAGCATAGTATTGAAAGACATCAGCAATTCCATCCATGTCTGCTAGGCTTTCAACGAGGGTTTTTCCGGTATTTAAGGTTTCAAGCTTTGCTAGTTCCTCGCGATCATTGCGAATTTCTTCCGCTACTTTAAATAACAAAGAACCTCTTTCGGCCGCTGTAAATTTAGACCATTCACCTGCATCAAAAGCTTTTCTAGCTGATTCAATGGCTTCTATGGCATCAGCACGATTTCCTTCTGTAACGACAGCGATAACCTCTTGATTAAAGGGGTTTACAATTTCTCTTTTCTCGCCGCTGCGTGCTTCAACCCATTGGCCGTTTATGTGCATTTTCTCAAGCATAAGTGTTTGTTCCAATAGCATCGACCTCCAAATAATAGAATTTGTTAAATTTATATTTAACGTTCTTAACAATTTGAATTATAGCATCGGCCATTTAATTTAGTCAAATCCAAAAACTTTAAATGTTCTGAATTTAAATTGATTTTCTTCTCTATTAAGAGCTGATTATTCGGATATTAAGAAAAAATTTAACAAAAAGTAATTAAAAAATACTGATTGCTATGTCCCTTGATACAAAAGGTTTTTTTATGTATGAGCTATGAGAATATTATTCTTTTTTTATATGAAAACCCTTAAACTTTTTTGACAATATCCTAAACATTCAGATATATTAACCATAGTACGATATCTGCTTGCATACAAACCTTGAGAAACAAAGGATTTTGAATGTGGAAATTAAGAAAGGAGTTTAGAGAGAAGATGAAAATAATTATGAATTTTTAGCTGAATAATAAAATAAGTCAATTTAAATTATTTTAATATAATTATATAAACGTAATTTCTCCCCTTCGTATTGGTATTTATAATCCAACTATTTATAGTTTATTCTAAAAAAATCTATTTTTAGGTTTAATTGTATGCTGGTAGGAAAAAGGAATAGAGGACAGTTATGTCTTTAGATTTCTTTATCAATTTAAAGGATGTGAGACGATGCAAAATGCTAAAAAGCCATTTCGTTCAGACACACAACAAGCCAGGCCTGAAAAGTCGAATGAGACTTCTGACTTTTCAGGGAAATCAAACAGAAACAACCGTCTACTAACCCCCTTATGGACAACTATTATAGGATTTTTCATCTTTATGGTTGTCGCATTTATCTATTCTCTCTATAATCCAGATCTCTATTGGCCAGGCCTCATTTTAATGTTCATTATGTATGGTGTTATTTATTTTATTGGTGCTCAAGCTGCTGCAAGTAAAAAAGGAAAATCAGATGATATGCTTGTTGCGGGAAGATCTATGCCGCTATGGATTTCAATGTTCACAATGACCGCTACTTGGGTAGGTGGAGGGTATATTGCTGGAACGGCCGAAACTGTTTATTCCTCAGGACTGACTTGGACGCAAGCGCCATGGTGTTATTCAATCAGCTTAATTTTAGGCGGTATCTTTTTTGCTAGAAAGATGAGAAGGTTTGAGTTTATGACAATGCTCGATCCTCTAGAATCTCGTTTCGGTAAGAAAATGGCTACGGTTCTTTATTTTCCAGCTATATTAGGAGAGCTGTTTTGGAGCGCAGCTATCTTAACTGCTTTAGGAACAACATTCGGTGTGATTTTAGGCCTCAGTTTTTCAATTTCCATCATTCTTTCCGCACTTATTGCCATTGCATACACCGTGATTGGCGGCTTGTGGGCAGTAGCACATACCGATATCTTACAGCTTTCTATTATGTTTTTAGGATTATTTCTGGTGCTTCCTTTTGCATTTTCGAATACGGGAGGGGTGGGAGCCGTTTTTTCTACTTATTCAGAAGGTATGACTGGTTCTCTTCATTTATTTCCTCCATTAAAAGGCTGGGAAGATCCAAAATGGGGAAATACATATTGGCAATGGTGGGATAGCACATTTTTACTTATTTTTGGTGGTATTCCATGGCAGATTTATTTTCAGCGCGTGTTATCTGCTAAAAATGAAAAAGCAGCAATGTGGCTATCTATTACAGCCGGCATTTTTTGCGCTCTAGCGGCCTTGCCTCCAACTTTAATAGGAATGATTGGTTACAGTGCGGACTGGTCTTCATTTGGAGCGTCAAGCCCTGAGAGCGCGTCTATGATTTTAACATACGTATTTAAATATCTAACGCCTGATTTAGTAGGAGCGATTGCGCTTGGAGGACTAGCTGCTGCCGTCATGGCTGCAGTAGCGGCTTCGTTACTTTCAGCTTCGGGAATGGCAGCTTGGAACGTATATCGTCCGATTGTAAAACCAAATGCGACACAGGCGCAGTTAGATAAAGTTATTAAACGTTCTATCATTATCATTGGAACTGGAGCAACTTTAATTGCTTTAAACTCTGAGAGTGTCTACTCCTTATGGTATTTATCAGGGGACCTAGTGTATTGTATTCTTTTTCCACAATTGGTTTGCGCTTTGTTCTTTAAAGGAGCAAACTGGTACGGATCTTTGGCTGGATTCATTGTGTCTCTTGTTCTTCGAATCGGTGGAGGGGAACCGCTGCTTCATTTAAAAGCGCTGCTTCCGTATCCGATGATAGAAGACGGGGTGGTCATGTTTCCATTTCGTACATTTGCGATGGTAGGCGGGTTATTAACTATTTTTATTGTTTCTTACGCAACGCGACGTATTTGCCCGCCTCAGCCGCTTCGAAACCTTCATCGTGACATATCGGTTGAGAAATAATCAAAAACAAAATAAAAAAAGCCGCAGATGCGGCTTTTTTATTTTGCAATATTTTCTGACTCGGAAAATTGATCGTCAGGTCGCTTGTTGTTTGTTTTTTTGATGAACGAGTATGAAAGAAGAACCACAGCGGTTAATCCAAGAGTTAAGAAAAACTGTGAGCGCATCGAATCAATAAATGCCATTGATAAGAAGATCACGGTAATAACAGCAATTGTTACGTATGTTAAATACGGGAACAACCACATTTTCATCCCTTTAATTGGCTGGTTGGCTCGATTCATTTTCTTACGCAGGCGTAAGTGAGAAATAGCGATAGCTAAATATACAATAAGAGCAATGGCTCCTGATGCATTAACTAAGAATAAAAAGAGTTTATCCGGCGAAACGAAGCTAAAGATAGCACATACATATGCGGCAGCTGTGCTAATCCATACGGCTCTTGCCGGCACGCCTGATTTGCTTACTTTTGCTAAAGCACGAGGAGCTTGTCCTTTTTGAGCTAATGATAAAATCATTCGTGAGTTCGTATACAAAGCAGAGTTCAAGCAAGACAAAACGGATACTAATACGACTAAATTCATAATTTGTGCAGCAGCTGGAATGTTGACCATTTCTAACATTGTTACATATGGACTTTTTAGTAAATCAGCTGAGTTCCAAGGTAAAAGAGTTACTAAAATAGCAACTGAACCAATATAGAAAATTAAAATTCGCCATACGACACTGCGAATAGCAGTTGTGATAGCTTTTGCTGGATTTTCTGATTCACTAGCTGCAATAGCCGCAATTTCAGCTCCAAAATAAGAGAAAATAACGGTAATAACTCCTAAAAAGATAGAGTTCGTACCTTTTGGCATAAAGCCCCCGTGGCCCGTTAAATTAGCTAGGCCAGGTGAAGATGTACCTGGGATCAATCCGAAAATAATAGCTAAACCGATTCCCATAAAAGCAACGATTGCCACAATTTTAATCATAGCAAACCAATATTCAAATTCTCCAAATGATTTGACAGAGAACAAGTTTGTTAAAGTTAATGCAAAGGTTAAGATTAAGCTTAAAAGCCAAATTGGTACGGAAGGGAGCCATTCATGAACAATTGCTCCTCCTGCAGTGGCTTCAATCGCAATTACAATTAGCCAGAAAAACCAGTAAAGCCATCCAACAGCATAACCTGCCCACGGGCCAATTCCTTGCTGAGCATATGTCGCGAATGAACCTTTATCTGGATTTACCATAGCCATTTCACCGAGCATACGCATTAATAGAACGACTAACAGTCCGGCTGCTGCATATGAAACTACTGCTGCTGGGCCTGTTGCGTTAATAACGGATCCGCTTCCTACAAACAAGCCGGCCCCGATAATACCTGCAATGGAAATCATGGAAACGTGACGTTGCTTTAACTTTCCGTGTGATTCTGTTTTGTTTCCCATCGTATTCACTCCTTTAAAATTATCGAAAGACTATTAGAAAATAAAGTAAATTCTGAAAATATAAATAGAAATTCCTCCCCTTACCTTTATAATAAGCAAGAAGTGTGCCAATTATCAAATTCCTATAAAAATCGACTTTAAGTTACTAAAATCGACGCATTTTAAGTCGAAAAAGACTCATTTTATTCACTATAGACTTATTCGCCATTTGGGATGTCGAGTATATACGTATATTTTATACAAGTTTTCGACATACATCTTATTTATCTTGTATGATAAAAGATAAATCGGTATTATGTTCCAAGAAGAATGTTTGAAAGGGTGCGTGTGTTTGAGAAAATTTATAGCTGTTATTTTTCTATTTATTATCCTTTTATTTGGGTTGTATTTTTTCGTTAGTCCAGTTAGAAATGTTGAAAAGCTTGATCAGACTGCTTCATTATCTTCACTAGCACAAGAAAAGTCCGCTCGTGCGACGTCGCTAGAACTGAACGGAGGCTCCCCTATTTTAGGCTACCGATTGAGCGAGAGCGATGTTAACGATTATTTGCGCAGCTACCTTTATGAAAATGATGAAACGGTTGAGGGAGCAGAAGCGGAGTTGCTTCCGGAACATATAAAATTTTATATTAATAAAAATGTAGTATCTTTTATGGAATCACAGTTTGTAGTTGATGTAACACCAAATGCCGAGAATGGAAAGCTTGTTTTGAAGGTGAATAGTGTGCATTTAGGAAGAATGCCGATTCCCAGGTCTCTTGTATGGGATCGCTTAAATATTAACGAGTCTTCTGATGTCACGGTCGATAAAGAAATGAATGAAATTACTCTGCTCAATAATTTGCCAGATTCCATTTCGTTTGAGCAAGCAGATACAACGGATGAATATATAAATTTATCTGCCTCTGTAACCATTGATTCGTTACGAGATATTATAAATATAGCACCATACCTTATTCCTAAGGATATTCAAAGGAATTTATCCCAGAAACTGAACTTGTTTGGCCAATAATAAAAAGCTCACTTATTGTAAAAAAATAAGTGAGCTTTTTCTATCTTGCACCCTTTGACCTATGAAAAAAATGTTCGTTTTACCGATACAAAATAGAGAAGTGGTGAACCTATGAACGAATAGGGAGATTCGAAAAAATATACTTATATTTTATGGCTAGCAGTTGATGGATAGATGAATAAAAAAACGGTGGTGATGGTAAGTGGTAAGAGTAAGTGGGTTAGCAAGTGGGATGGATATTGATCAAATCGTCAGTGATTTAATGAAGGCTGAACGAATGCCTATTGATAAGATGAAAAAACAAAAGCAAACGTTAGAGTGGCAGCGCGACGATTATCGCTCTATGAATTTGCTGTTATCAGACTTTAATAATCTTGCTTTTAATATGACCTTGCAGTCTTCTTATTCGTCCAAAACGGTATCTTCAGCAGATGAAACAAAAGTAAAAGCAGCAGCTACTTCCTCAGCAGGAAATGCGTCTTATACCCTTTCAAACGTGACAATGGCGACTGCTGCTCAGACTATTAGCACCAGTATTGATTCTAGTATGGATCCGACGAAAAGCTTGTGGTCTCAACGCGGGTCGATGGATTCAAGTGTTTGGACTGAGAAAACAGTGGAACAAGCCGCCATAACATTAAGTGCGGATACTAGTACAGTGAAATTAGCTAAAGGTGCTGTTTCTGCTGTAAATCAGAACACAGGCACTTTAAACTCTATATCCGTTACCACGGATGGTACAAGTAAAGCGTATACCGTAAGAATAGGAACAGCGGCGGGAACTATAAATTCTAATGAAGTATTTATTAACGAAGACACAGGTGAAATGACGTTTGGTACCACATTAACAAGCGGCAGTACAATTGAAGCGTTCTCGTATCAGCAAAATGTGCTGAACTTTTCTATGACAACTTATGATAGTACAGGCAAAGCAACAGGAAATATTCAAGATGGGGGAAGTACGCCATTTGAATTTGATGGTTCCACCTCATTAAACACCCTTCTCACACAAATCAGTAATTCAAAAGTAGGCATTTCAGCTTTTTTTGATGAAGGAACGAATAAAGTTGTCATGACTCGTAAAGATACGGGGAATTTATCTTCTGTTGACAGTCCAGATGGATCCAATATGGTTTTTTCAGGAGCATTTTTGACAACGGGGTTTCTACAGCTTGCCGGTAATGCGAAAGGAACAGACGCAAAATTTACGCTAAACGGTCTAGAAACAACTCGTAAGTCTAATACATTTACAACGGGAGGCGTTACCTATACCCTTCAAAATAATTTCACAGGAGATGTGCGCGTTAACGTAAGCAATGATACGCAAAAAGTATTTGATACAATCAAAGATTTTGTGACTAAATATAATGAGCTGATTGAGAAAATTAATGGAAAGATTACCGAAGAAAGAGACCGAAACTATCAGCCTTTGACGGATCAAGAAAGAGAAAAGCTAACGGACAAACAAGCTGAGCAGTGGGATGATAAAGCAAAAAGCGGTTTGTTAAAAGGAGACACAATTTTATCAAGCGGGCTGAATCAAATGCGTTCTAACTGGTATGCCTCTGTATCAGGAGTGAGCGGAGCATTTTCACAGCTAACGGACATCGGTATTTCAACTAGCGCAAACTATAGTGATCGAGGCAAGCTAGTGATTGAAGGTGACGGGACTAAATTAAAAGAAGCAATTGAAAAAGACCCGCAGTCTGTTATGGATTTATTTATGAAAAGTGGAAGTACAACAAGTGAAAAAGGGATTGTACGACGTTTACGAGATACGATTACTCAAACCGTATCCAAAGTTGAGCAGCGCGCTGGCCGTTCAACATGGACAAGTGAACAATTTTTGCTTGGGCGGAATTTAAAAAGCGTAAACAGCCAAATTACTAGTTTTGAAAGCAGGCTCACACAAGTAGAGGACCGGTATTATCGTCAGTTTACAGCAATGGAGAAAGCCATTCAAAATGCAAATGCTCAAAGCGCGCAGTTATCGCAATATTTTAGTTAAGAAGGAGTGAACGTTTATGGCAGCAAATAATCCATATCAAGCGTATCAGCAGGGAGCTGTTCAGACTGCCTCTCCAGGAGAGTTAACGCTTATGCTGTATAACGGGTGTTTGAAATTTATCAAACTTGCACGAACAGGCATACAGGAAAAAAATATTGAGCTAAAAAATACGAATTTGTTAAAAGCACAAAATATTATTCAAGAATTAATGATTACCCTTGATACAAACGTGCAAGTTGCTAAGTCTATGATGACTATGTATGACTATATCAACCAGTGTTTAATTGAAGCGAACACAAAAAATGACATAGAGAGCTTGGATGAAGCCGAACAATATGTAACAGAGTTCCGCGATACGTGGAAGCAAGTTGTGCAGCTTCACCGCCAGCAAGTCCATGGAAGCGGCGGCCAAGCATAAATATGATAAACGAACTGTATCAGATAACTGACGAGATTTACCGACTTACTCAAATATTTTCTGACAAAAATCGAGAAGAGGACATTCAGAAATTAGAGTATCTTCTATTAAAAAGACGTGACCTCATGGAGAAGCTGCCGCCAAAAAGTAGAGATCATGAATGGATGGGTAAGAAAATTGTCGAAATGAATAAGACGATTGATCAAAATCTGATCTTCATCCGGCATCGAATCATGGAAGATCTCCGTTTGCTAAAAGTGAAAAAAAAGCATAATAACAGCTATGTAAACCCTTACGAAATGAAATCGTTTGATGGGATGTTTTACGATAAAAAAAATTAATTTTGCGTAAAAAATACAACCCTTCTTCTTATGAAGAAGGTCTATTTTTTTGGTTTTTTCATAAACTTTTCTCAGGTTCCAAAAATTTTCACTAAATTTTCTAAAAATTTTAATAGTTTAGGAAGGGATTGTGTCGGGTATTGTAGAATTGTAGAGGTATAGCAATGGATTAAAGGAGGAGTTCGAACATGATGTATAACATTCGCGGTGAAAACATTGAGGTGACTCCAGCAATTAGGGAATACGTAGAGAAAAAGCTTGGTAAGTTAGAGCGTTATTTCGACGAGACACCAACTGCTGACGTAAATGTAAACTTAAAAGTCTACAATAACGATCAAAAAATAGAAGTCACAATCCCAATGAATGATCTCGTATTGAGAGCTGAAGAGACCCACAGTGATTTATACGCAGCTGTCGATCTTGTCCTAGATAAATTAGAGCGTCAAATTCGTAAACATAAAACAAAAGTGAATCGAAAAATGCGTGAAAAAGGTGCTGAGAAGTATCTATTTGCAGCATTAGAAAGCGAAGCGAACGTAGCTGTTGCAACTGAAGAGGATGAATTAGAGCTAGTTCGTACAAAACGATTTAATTTAAAACCAATGGATAGCGAAGAGGCTATTTTACAAATGAATATGTTAGGACATAGTTTCTTTGTATTTACAAATGCTGAGACAAACATTACAAACGTTGTGTACCGAAGAAAAGATGGCCGATATGGATTGATTGAACCAAACTAAAGGTTACAGTCTTTCTTAAATAAGAGCAGTAAAATAAAAGCAGCGTGCTTCCGCACGCTGCTTTTTTAGCTGTTTAAAAAAATAGTTCCATAACTACATAGCGTGTAGAAGATTTGGTGAATACACGCGTGGTTTCTTTCATTTTGAATGCCTGATAAAAAGATACTTTATTTTCTCGTGCGTTACACCAGACCCTTCGTATCCCAAGATTCTTGAGTTTGAACAAAACCTCTTTTAGCAAATGACTGCCGTACCCTTTTCCTTGTTCTTCTTTGAGCGTAGCAAATTTCCGGAATTGAGCTTCATCACCTGTTATAAATAAGGAAACAACTGATTTTAACTCTCCTTTTTCAAACAGTCCATAGTGCATGCCTGATGGATCCTCTTTCAGCTGAACATAACTGAAATCTTTATGAGGCCACATGACGATATGTCGGACTTCCCAAGCTTGTTCTTTCGTAATCGTTTGAACGTTCATTCTACATTCCCCTTTTTTATTGTAAGAGTGAGGCAGGGAAAATCACAATAGAAAATAACTCCTTAATAGAGTAGTACTAGTAAAGAGACAGACGAAAAAGGGTACAAGTTGCTACTTGTTTAGCTGCAATGTTACAATTTTACTCAGAATGTTTTATAATGAAAGATACAGATATGAATGAAAATAGTATAAAATGTACTGATTATAAATAGAGGAGCGTTTTAATATGCTTGGATTATTTAAAAAAGTGTTTGACGGCAATCAGCGCCAAATCGGCCGTTTAGAAAAAATGGCGGACCAAATTGATGCGTTAGGTCCTGAAATAGCGTCTTTAACGGACGATCAGCTTCGTGAAAAAACAGCTGAATTTCAACAACGCTACCAAAATGGTGAATCGCTCGATAACCTATTAGATGAAGCTTTTGCGGTTGTACGTGAAGCAGCGAAACGTGTGTTAGGCATGTATCCGTACAAAGTTCAGCTAATGGGGGGTATTTCTCTGCATGAAGGGAATATCTCGGAAATGAAAACGGGTGAAGGTAAAACGTTGACAGCTACTATGCCTGTATACTTAAACGCCATTACAGGCAAAGGTGTACATGTAGTAACAGTCAATGAATACTTAGCGAGCCGTGATGCTAGTGAAATGGGTCGTTTATATGAATTCCTAGGCTTGAAAGTAGGGTTAAACTTAAACCATTTAACGCGTGAAGAAAAACAAGAAGCATATGCAGCGGATATTACGTATAGTACAAATAATGAACTAGGATTTGACTATTTACGTGATAACATGGTGCTTTATAAAGAACAAATGGTTCAACGTCCGCTTCATTTTGCTGTAATCGATGAAGTTGACTCTATCTTAATTGATGAAGCACGTACGCCGCTTATTATATCCGGCAGCGCACAGAAATCGACTGCGCTTTATATTCAAGCTAATGCATTCGTTCGCACGCTTGATAAAGAAACCGATTTTACTTTTGATATCAAAACAAAAAGCGTTCAGCTAACCGAAGAAGGTATGTCAAAAGCCGAGCGCGCATTTGGCATTGAAAACTTATTTGATATTTCACACGTAGCGCTAAACCATCACATCAACCAAGCGCTTAAAGCACATGTAACGATGCAAAACGATGTGGATTATGTAATTGATGAAGATCAAGTCGTAATCGTTGACCAATTTACTGGTCGTTTGATGAAAGGAAGACGTTTTAGTGACGGCTTGCATCAAGCTATCGAAGCTAAAGAGAACGTTGAGATTCAAAATGAAAGCATGACGTTAGCTACAATTACATTCCAAAACTACTTCCGTATGTATGAAAAATTATCAGGTATGACGGGTACAGCTAAAACGGAAGAAGAAGAATTCCGTAATATCTACAACATGCACGTTGTCGTTATTCCGACAAACAAGCCAATTTCACGTGATGATAAAGCGGATTTAATTTACAAGTCAATGGAAGGCAAGTTTAATGCGGTAGTGGAAGATATTGCCGAGCGCCACGCAAAAGGACAGCCTGTTCTTGTTGGTACAGTTGCGATTGAAACATCTGAAGTTTTATCAGCATTATTAAAGAAAAAAGGCATTCGCCATCACGTTTTAAATGCAAAACAGCATGAGCGTGAAGCGGATATTATCGAGAATGCGGGTCACAAAGGTGCGGTAACAATCGCAACGAATATGGCCGGTCGTGGTACGGATATTAAACTAGGTGAAGGTGTCGTTGAAGCTGGAGGTCTTGCTGTAATTGGTACAGAGCGTCATGAATCACGCCGTATTGATAATCAGCTCCGCGGACGTGCTGGACGTCAAGGGGACCCAGGGGTGTCTCAATTCTATCTATCCATGGAAGATGAATTAATGCGCCGATTTGGTTCTGATAATATGATGGCGATGATGGATCGTCTTGGTATGGATGATTCACAGCCAATTCAAAGTAAAATTGTAACAAGAGCTGTTGAATCCGCTCAAAAACGCGTTGAAGGTAATAACTTTGATGCGCGTAAACAATTGCTTCAATATGATGATGTTCTTCGTCAGCAGCGTGAAGTTATTTACAAACAACGCTTTGAAGTGCTTGATTCAGACAACTTACGTGCGATTGTAGAACGTATGATTGAATCAACGCTACAGCGTGTGGTTGAGGTAAATACACCGCGTGAAGAATTAGAAGAAGAATGGAATTTACAAGCGATTATTGATTACGTAAATGCTAATGTTCTTGAGGAAGGTGAAGTCACAGAAGAAGATCTTCGCCGTAAAGAGCCTGAAGAAATGGTAGAACTGCTGGTAGATCATGCAAAAGCTCGTTATAATGAAAAAGAAGAGCAGCTCCCTGAAGAACAAATGCGTGAATTCGAAAAAGTAGTTGTTCTTAGAGCAGTTGATTCTAAATGGATGGATCATATCGATACGATGGATCAGCTTCGCCAAGGTATCCACCTTCGTGCGTACGGCCAAACAGATCCTCTTCGCGAATACCAAATGGAAGGTTTTGCGATGTTTGAAAATATGATTGCAACCATTGAAGAAGAAGTGACGAAGTATATCATGAAAGCAGAAATTAACAACAACCTTGAGCGTCAAGAAGTAGCGCAAGGTCAGGCGGCTGTTCATCCAAAAGAAGGAGACGCGCCGGCTAAGAAGAAGCCAAAAGTAAATGCGATAGAAGTTGGCCGAAATGATCCTTGTATCTGTGGAAGTGGCAAAAAGTATAAAAACTGCTGCGGTAAAGAATCATAAAATAAGAGTCAATTAGTATAGAATGAACTAGTACAGGAAGGAAATGAGTCTTCTCATTTCCTTCCTGTGCGTCAAAAATAAAATAGAGGTGTTTAACTCATGGATTTAGTAGAAATTAAGCAAGAACTTGACAAAACAGCTAAGCGATTAGCGGACTTTAGGGGGTCTCTTTGACCTCGATACAAAACAAGCTCGTATCGATGAATTAGATGAGACTATGGCTGATCCAAATTTTTGGAATGACCAGCAGGCAGCTCAGACTGTTATTAATGAAGCCAATGGTTTAAAAGATGCAGTAAATCAATTTAACCACTTAGATGAAACATACGAAAATTTACAGATATCTCATGAACTTGTAAAAGAAGAATACGATGAAGATTTAGCAGAAGAACTAGTTAGTGAACTAAAAGAGCTTATTTCAGGCATGAACGACTTTGAATTACAGCTGCTTTTAAGCGAGCCGTATGATAAAAATAACGCCATTTTAGAATTGCACCCAGGTGCTGGTGGAACAGAATCACAGGATTGGGGTTCAATGTTACTACGTATGTATACGCGCTGGGCGGAGAAAAAAGGTTTCAAAGTAGAAACACTTGATTACTTACCTGGGGATGAAGCTGGTATTAAAAGTGTAACGCTTTTAATTAAAGGCCATAATGCGTACGGGTATTTAAAAGCTGAAAAAGGCGTTCATCGTCTCGTTCGTATTTCTCCGTTTGATTCATCAGGCCGTCGCCATACGTCATTCGTATCGTGCGACATAATGCCGGAATTTAACGATGAAATTTCAATTGATATTCGTACGGAAGATTTGAAGGTTGATACGTACCGTGCAAGCGGTGCCGGAGGTCAGCATATCAATACAACAGATTCAGCTGTTCGTATTACTCACCTCCCAACTAATGTAGTCGTATCTTGTCAGACGGAACGTTCACAAATTAAAAACCGTGAGCAAGCAATGAAGATGTTAAAATCTAAGTTGTATCAGTTAGAAATTGAGAAGCAGCAAGAACAGCTAGCTGAAATCCGCGGAGAACAAAAAGATATTGGATGGGGAAGTCAAATTCGTTCTTACGTATTCCATCCGTATTCGTTAGTAAAAGATCACCGCACAAATACGGAAGTCGGAAACACGCAAAGTGTAATGGATGGAGATCTAGATCCGTTTATTGATGCGTATTTACGTTCTCATATTTAATCAAAAGGCAGTATACCGAGGTATACTGCCTTTTTTTAGTTGTTAGGACTTTGTAAAATTTGAATGAAGAAAAACGAGCGTAAAGAACTATTTGTAGATAGAAAATTAAGAAAATGCAGAAATTTAAAGGTTGCTGTCGTCCGTTCGCTTATTTTGTCAATGAAATAAAATGGTTTAAAATACCTATTTTATGGTAAATGCTTCTTTACAATCCTTTATACCTCTTTTACAAACAGCTTTTATAATTTGAGTTAAATCAAGAGGAAGGGGCATGTGCAGTGGCAAATAAATCGTTACACGAATTAATAGAGCAAGTAAAACAGAACAGTTTTTCTTCGAGTAAAGGGTTTGATAGAAGGCATTTTTTACAAGGAGCTGGAAAAGTAGCAGGAGTATCACTTGGCTTAACAATTGCTCAGTCTATCGGTTTAAATGCAGTAGAAGTTTCAGCGGCAGCGCCTAAATTTTCAAGTTATCCGTTCACTTTAGGCGTCGCATCGGGAGATCCTTTAGCAGATAGTATTGTTCTTTGGACAAGATTAGCACCAGACCCATTGAATGGCGGGGGAATGCCTAATCAACCCGTTCCAGTAAAATGGGAGCTTGCCGAAGATGAAGACTTTCATCGAATTGTCAAACGAGGAACAGAAATAGCTAGACCTGAACTTGCTCACTCTGTTCACGTTGATGTAAAAGGATTAAAGCCAGGCCGTATTTATTATTATCGATTTAAAAGCGGTCATGAGTTAAGCCCGGTTGGAAAAACAAAAACACTTCCTTCAGCAAATGCAGAAGTAGCCAGCATGACGTTTGCATTCGCTTCGTGTCAACAGTATGAACATGGTTACTTTACAGCTTATGAACATATGGTTAAAGAACAATTGGATTTTGTGGTTCATTTGGGCGATTACATCTATGAATATGGACCAAACGAGTATGTGGCTGCAAGCGGAAATGTTCGTACTCACAGCAGCGCAGAAATTCAAACGCTTCAAGACTATCGAAACAGGCATGCTCAGTACAGGTCAGATGCCAATTTGAAGTCTGCTCATGCTGCTTTTCCGTGGATTGTGACGTGGGATGATCATGAAGTAGAAAACAATTATGCAAATGTAATTCCTGAAAAAGGACAATCAGTAGAAGCATTTATTCAACGCCGCGCGGCAGCTTATCAAGCTTATTACGAACATATGCCTTTGCGTCAAACATCCTTGCCTCACGGAACGGATATGAGATTGTATCGTGACTTTTCATATGGGAAACTAGCTTCCTTTCAAGTGTTGGATACGCGTCAATACAGAGACGATCAAGCAAATGGAGACGGAACAAAGCCGCAAACGCCAGAATCTCTTGATCCTAAACGTACGCTATTAGGGATTGAACAAGAAAAATGGCTTTTTACTAATCTTGAAAAATCAGCGTGTCATTGGAACGTACTGGCTCAACAAATTTTCTTTGCTCCCAGAAAATTTGGAACGGCGGCTAAGCCTACATACAGCATGGATGCATGGGATGGGTATACGGCGAATCGTCAGCGTGTTATTGATTTTATTGAAAAGAAAAAGTTGGACAACGTCATTGTACTAACTGGAGATGTGCACGCTAACTGGGCTTCTAATTTACACACGGATTTTGCCAATCTTAATTCAAGAATTATTGGTGCAGAGTTCGTTGGCACCTCCATCACTTCCGGAGGGAACGGAGCAGATAAACGAGCTGATACGGATAAAATTTTAAGTCAAAATCCACATCTCACATTCTTTAATGATTACAGAGGATATGTAAGGTGTACGGTCACTCCTGATATATGGCAAGCTGATTATCGCGTTGTGCCTTTTGTAACAGAACCTGGTGCGGAAATTTCAACTCGAGCTTCCTTTCAATATAAAAAAGATGGAAAAGGTATGACAGAAGTTGAAGTAAATAACGTGCCGCGTGGGCTAAAGATTTCTAAGGAAGTAGAGGAAGATCGTATGCGGGCACACGGGAAAGCACATGAAAAACAAGAGTTGAAAAAGAAAGAAAAAGTACAGCAGTAAATTGAGTAAGGGAAAGGAGGTCAAGTATGCTTTCTAATATTGGAATTCCTGGTTTAGTTATTATTTTGGTCATTGCGTTAATTATTTTTGGGCCGTCTAAGCTGCCGGAAGTTGGACGGGCGTTTGGGCGAACATTAACTGAATTTAAAGGAGCAGCAAAAGGGCTCGTATCAGATGATGAAAGTGTTAAAGAAAAGCAGGCAGCAACCGTTTCTGAACAAAAAAGGAATGAATCGACATTGTAAGTAAGGAAATAGACGAGGAAACTCGTCTATTTCTACTTGTCAGAAAGGAGAAATAGACAATGGGAGAAATGAGCTTGATGGAGCACCTTGAAGAATTGCGTGTTCGTATTATTAAAACACTTTGTGCATTTGTAGTTTTACTTATTGTCAGTTTTGTATTTGTACAAGATATTTATCAGTGGCTAGTGAAAGATTTGGACGGCAAGCTTGCTGTACTTGGACCAAGTGAAATTGTATGGATTTATATGGTGATTGCATTTGTTTTTGCGCTTGCTTTTACACTTCCAGTAGCTGCTTATCAAGTATTTCGGTTTGTTTCACCGGGATTAAAAAAGGAAGAGTATAAGATTATGATTACCTTCATTCCATTCTTTTTTCTCTTATTTGTAAGTGGCTTGGGGTTTGGTTATTTTGTTTTATTTCCAATGGTTTTAGCATTTTTAACAGGTTTGTCGAATGATCAGTTTTCACTCATGTTTACGGCGGAGCATTATTTCCGTTTTATGCTTAATCTGTGTTTACCATTTGGTTTTTTATTTGAAATGCCTTTAGTTGTCTTATTTTTAACGCGTTTAGGGGTTCTAAATCCAGTGAGGTTAGCTAAAGCAAGGAAGTTATCTTATTTTGCTTTAATTGTGATATCTGTGCTTATTACTCCTCCTGATTTTATTTCGGATATTTTAGTCATTGTCCCGCTTCTGCTCTTATATGAGCTCAGTGTGACAATTTCACGCGTAGTATACAAAAAACGTTTAGGAAACGAATCAATTGCTTGACCTCATACATAAATACGATGAGAGAATTCATGAAATTGAAACAAAGTCCTTGTAAACAGAGTGTTTTAAACATTCTTGAGTAGGTTATAATAGAGTGAAAACTCTACAGCAAGGGGGAGAAGGCTTGAAAAAAGTATTATTAACGTTAACAATTGGCCTAGCGCTTGTTTTGTCCGCGTGCGGCGGAGGCAGTTCCAAAAATGAATCTGCCGGTGAATCTTCAGCGAGTGCAGAAGATATTGTGAAGAAAAACTGTACAGGCTGTCACGGTGTAGATTTAGGAGGAGCAAATGGGCCAAGCTTGCAGCATGTAGGCAGCAAGCACTCAGAAGCTGAAATTGAAAACATTATTAACAATGGTCAAGGCGGTATGCCAAAAGGACTGATTAATGAAGAAGATGCCAAAAAAGTTGCGGCTTGGCTGGCAAAGAAAAAATAAGACGGGTATCCGTCTTATTTTTGTGTTAAAGCTGCTTTAATTGTTCATTTAAGACAATAGCTTGCTGTTGAGCTTTGACATCTTTTGCTATGTCTCCAGGTGCATTGGCTTCTCCAATGATGTATCCGCTAAAGGAAGAACCAATAAAATCGACAATGTATTGAAATTGCATAATAAGAGGAAGGGCCTTTACAGATGCGCCTGTGCCCCCGACTACTAATACATAGACGCGCTTATTTTTCATTTGTTCTTTAAAGTTGATTGTCGAATCTCTAAGGCTTTCAGACCAACGATCCACAAAGTTCTTCATCAATCCGCTCATACCGTACCAGTAAAGAGGCGTAACAAATAAAATAGTATCGTGCGCTGCCATCTTTTTCGCTATATCATAATAATCATCTTGTTGATTGGTAAATCCATGTTCATCGTGACGCATATCAGTAATGGGGTTAATGGTATGCCTACGTAAGTAAACTTCTTCAGTATTGATATCTTTTAAGACTGCTTTAGCCAATTCTTCCGTATTTCCGTTTTCCCGTGAACTTCCATAAATAGTGATCATGTTATCTCTCCTCATCGTTTTTCTTATTTATCATACCTTGTTTGTAAAAAAGTAGACATGAATGTGCTTTGTCTAACGATATTCGTAAAAAAATGAACAGCAAAAAACAACAGAATTAAAAATAAGGATAAATTCTCATACCCTGCTAAAAATATCCTACTTATGTCATATTTGAAATAAAAATGTAATATTTTTGGGGCTTATTTTCACGAAGAGTGATGTTATAATGAGAAAGCGCGTGAGAAGAGTCGAATTTTTGGTTTGAATTGTAGAGTTTTGTCGTATTTTGACAAGTTTTACATAGTATTAAAATAACACACTTGATTAGGTGATTACTTATGATTGAAATGCAAAATGTATATAAAACGTATCCGAACGGTGTAAAAGCAATCAATGGCATTAGCATCAAGATTAATCAAGGTGAGTTTGCTTATATCGTAGGACCAAGTGGAGCAGGAAAATCCACTTTTATTAAAATGATGTATCGTGAAGAAAAGCCTTCTTCAGGAAATATCATTGTAAACGGTGCAAATGTAGCAAAAATAAAAGATAGCAGAGTTCCTATCTTTAGACGTCATATTGGTGTAGTCTTTCAAGATTTCAAGCTGCTTCCAAAATTAACGGTCTATGAAAACATTGCTTTTGCACTAGAAGTAATTGAGCAAAGTCCCGAAGAAATTAAAAAGCGAGTGCTAGAGGTGCTAGAGCTTGTTAAGTTAAAGGGTAAAATGGATTCTTTCCCTGATGAATTATCTGGAGGAGAGCAGCAGCGTGTGTCTATTGCGCGTTCAATTGTGAATAGTCCTAAGGTTGTCATCGCCGACGAACCGACAGGGAACCTTGATCCGGAGACCTCATGGGAAATCATGGATATTTTTGAGGAGATTAATAAACGCGGTACGACTATTTTAATGGCAACGCATAACCGTGAAATTGTAAATACAATTCGAAAGCGCGTAATTGCGATTGAAAATGGAAATGTTGTGCGTGATGAAGTAAGAGGTGAATACGGATATGAAGGCTAGGACATTCGGTCGCCACTTACGTGAAGGATCTAAAAGTTTAGGAAGAAACGGCTGGATGACATTCGCATCTGCAAGCGCGGTTACCGTGACGCTCTTGCTTGTAGGCGTATTTTTTATGTTGATGATGAATTTAAATCACATTGCTAAATTGATTGAAAATGATGTGGAAATTCGCGTTCACGTTGATGCTGCAGCGACAGCGGATGATCGAAAAGCAATGAAAGAAAAGCTAGATGCAATTAAGCAAGTTGATACGGTGACGTTTTCTTCTAAAGATAAAGAGTTAAAAGATTTAATTAATAGTATGGGTGATGAAGGACAAGCTTTTGAACCGTTTGAGCAGCAAAACCCATTAAATGATGTGTTTGTTGTTAAAACAAAAGAGCCGACTGATGTCGCAAAAGTAGCTAAACAAATTGAGAAATATCCGTATGCAGCAAAAGTTCAATACGGACAAGATCAAGTTGAAAAGTTATTTAAAGTGCTGAAAGTAGCTCGTAATATCGGAGTAGTACTGATTTTAGGGCTTCTATTTACAGCGATGTTCCTCATTTCAAATACAATTAAAATTACGATTGTAGCTCGCCGTGAAGAGATTGAAATTATGCGCTTAGTTGGAGCCACAAACTCCTTTATTCGCTGGCCGTTCTTTATTGAAGGTCTGTTTTTAGGAGTGCTTGGTTCTATTGTGCCAATTGCTGTTATTATCGGTGTGTACAGCGTTTTATATAATGAAGTTCAGCCTAAGTTCGATGGATTCTTTGAACTTTTACCTGCTTTTCCATTCGTGCTTCAAGTATCGCTATTACTACTTGTAATCGGTGGTCTAATTGGGATGTGGGGAAGTACATTATCCATCCGTAAATTCTTACGAAAATAAAGATAGATTTTTAACATAATAGATTATAACAACCTCACATTTGATGTTTATCAGATGTGAGGTTGTTGTGTAATTACAGATAAAAATAGAAAAAAGTGCTAATGGGGGTCTTGCTAATGCCCGTTTATACGGGGAAATATGTGCAAATGGGGAGAAACAAATGACACGTAAGACATTAGTAATGACAGCAGCAGTTTTAGTTGGACTAGGTACAGCTTGGATAGGTAATGAAAAAGTTGCTTATGCAGAAAGTGCCAGCACTACTAAACTCAGTGATTTAGAGAAAAAAAGTAACGATGTGAACCAAAATATTAATCAAAATAAAGAGAAATTAAAAGAAGTTCAAGAACAGCAAAAAAACGAAGAAGCTGAGATTGCGCGTTTGGATTCAGAAGTCGGACAGACAAATGCAGACATCCGCAGCCGTGAAGCTGAAGTAGAAAAAGCAAAGCAAGACATCGAAAAGCTGAAAAATGAAATTGACGTTGTAAAAAAAAGAATTGAAAAACGAAATGAGCTATTAAAAAAGCGTGCTCGTGCTTTACAAGAAAACGGCGGGTCTGTGGATTACATAGATGTACTGCTAGGCTCTGAAAGCTTCGGAGACTTTATTAGCAGAGTGAGTGCGGTTTCGACAATTGTAGGGGCTGACCGCGATTTGTTAATGCAGCATGAAGCTGATAAAAAGGCAAAAGAAGAGAAAGAAACAAAAGTTCAAAACAAGCTAACGGAAGTAAATCAAGCGCTTGAAGAACTTAAAAATCTTCGTGCGCAGCTGCAAAAACAAGTGGATGAAAAGAATCACCTCATGCAAACGCTCAAAGATCAGGAAAAAGAATTTAATGAAGAAGCCGTTGGATTAGAAGAGCAAGCTTCTATTTTAGCCGATCAAAAAAATGCAGCACAAGCTCAACAGCAAGAAATTGAAAAAGCCGGGGCAACAGAGGAGGCACCACCTGTTACAAGCGGGTCGTTTATGAGGCCGGCAAAGGGCCCGGTAACATCTCATTTTGGATATCGAGAAACGTTTGGAAGAGGACATTACGGTATTGATATTGGAAAGCGAGGAGAAAGTGTGCCAGTTGTAGCCGCAGCAAGCGGAAAAGTAATTAGAGCATATCATTCTTCTTCTTTTGGTAATGCCGTATTTATTCGTCACAATGTCGAAGGTCAGACGTGGGTTACAGTTTATGCTCACTTAGAGAGCTACAGCGTCTCAAGTGGTCAATCTATCAATAAAGGTCAACAATTAGGTTATATAGGGAACACAGGACGTTCGTTTGGTGCTCACCTGCATTTTGAATTGCATAAGGGCGATTGGAAAGGCAAAAGCTCTGCTGTAAACCCTGAACGTTATATTAAATTTTAAGTTCCTAGCATACGTGGTACAAGCTCAACATATAGTTTAACAAAAAGGCATCGCACTTGATTTGTGTGGTGCCTTTTGCTACAAATAACACATGCATCCTTTTTATTACATAGTTTTGGTTGTATCTATTATAATAAGAAGAGATGGCTTAAGGTTGAGGAGGATGAAAGAACTTGAATCGGAAAATCGTTGCACTATTAATGGCACTCTCCTTAGTTGTTGGAGCAGCAGGTACATATTTTGGCATTCAGTATGCAAATGCTGGAACGGTCAGTACCCCCCTTACAACTTCTTCAAATGATAGTAAAGTGGAAAAGGAAGAGCTAGACAAAATCAAGCAGGCTTACGAACTGATATCTTCAAAATATTACAAAGATGTAGATGACAAAAAATTATTAGATGGCGCAATCCAAGGAATGGTACAAACCTTAGGAGACCCTCACTCATCTTACATGGATAAGAAAACGGCACAGCAATTCACGCAGTCTCTTGATTCATCGTTTGAGGGGATTGGTGCTGAAGTAAGCATGGTAGATGGAAAAGTAACAATCGTAGCTCCGTTTAAACAATCTCCTGCGGAAAAAGCAGGATTAAAACCAAATGATCAGATTTTAAAGATCGATGGTAAAAGTATCGCGGGTCTTGAATTGAATGAAGCGGTATTAAAAATTCGCGGTAAAAAAGGCTCTACCGTGACATTAGATGTTCAAAGACCAGGCGTGAAAGAAACGATGAAAGTAAAAGTTGTAAGAGATGAGATTCCAATTGAAACCGTCTATTCTTCTGTTAAAAATGTAAACAATAAAAAAATTGGTTACATGGAAATTACGTCATTCTCTGAGTCAACGGGAGACGAATTTACGAAACAGTTGAAAAAACTTGAAAATAAACATATTGATGGTTTAGTTCTAGATGTTCGTGGAAATCCTGGTGGCTATTTAACGAGTGTTGAAAAAATGCTCGATAAATTAGTAACGAATAAAAAGCCATACATTCAAATTGAAGATCGTAACGGTGAACGTCAAAAAGTGGTTTCTTCAATGAAAAAGCAAAAGGATTATCCAATTGTGGCCTTGATTGATGGAGGAAGTGCATCTGCTTCTGAAATTCTTGCCGGGGCATTAAAAGAAGCAGGCGGATACAAGCTAGTCGGTGAAAAATCCTATGGAAAAGGAACGGTTCAACAAGCTGTTCCAATGGAAGACGGCAGTAATTTAAAATTAACGTTCTATAAATGGCTAACGCCTGATGGAAACTGGATTAACGAAAAAGGTATAAAACCAACGGTAGAAGTCAAGCAGCCGGATTACTATTATGCAAATCCAATTCAAGTTGATAAAAAGCCATTAACACGTGATATGACAGGTGACCAAGTGAAGAATGCTCAAGTGATGCTAAAAGGCCTTGGCTTTGAACCTGGACGTACAGACGGATATTTTAGTAAAGAGACAGAAACAGCTGTAACTGCATTCCAAAAAGCCAATAAGCAAAAAGCTACAGGTGAAATTGATGAAGATACAGCAGCGCTTTTACAAACAAAACTATTAGAAAAAATTAAATCCAAAGATGAAGATCGTCAGCTTCAAACGGCTTTAAAGCTAGCTAGTCAATAAGAAGTAGAAAAAGTTCCGTGCTTTTCCAAAGCACGGAACTTTTTTAGTAAAAACAACATTGTCGGTTAGTGATGCATTTTGATAAAATAAAGAAGCCTATGATACATAACAATCAATCGTAAATGTTGTAATAAAAATGTGAAAAATACAGGTGGTGAAAAAATGGATTTTGCATTAGAGCTTTTAAAAGGTATCGGGCGTTTATTTTTGCACCCGTTAACTTATTTATTTCTGCTCGTCTCGTTTTTTGTAGGTCTTTCTCGCGTCAAGAGAGAGCGTCAGAATTTTCATGTTCGCGTGTTTGATTTTATTTTAGAAGCAAAATATTTATTTTTTCCAGGTATCATTATTGGTTTGATTTTATCCGTTGTTACCGTGTTGCTAGGTGTCTATGTATCTATAGGAACGATTGTACTTGTAGCTGTTTTAACTTTTATCATAAGCGGCCCGTGGACGTTTAAATGGCTTTCTCCTTCTTATACCGTAGGACTGGCTGTGCTTGCGACCTTGCTTATTCCTGCAGCTGGTTTCGGTGAAGGGTTTATTCAAACGTGGTCTGTGCAAGCTCATAACGCAGATTTACCTTCTCTTACTATTTTAATGTCGCTGCTTGTATTAGCAGAAGGATATTTAATTTGGAAGTTTGGAGCAAAAGGTACGTCTCCAGCCATTGTGAAAAGTAAAAGAGGGCAGGAAATTGGGGCTCATTATTCTCAAAAATTATGGGTTGTTCCGCTTTTTGTCTTAATTCCAGGCAGCGCCATTACGTCTGTGTTTCCATGGTGGCCTGTGTTATCTATTGACGGAACATCATTTAACCTGTTTTTTGTTCCTTTTGCTATCGGTTTTTATCAGCGAATTCAAAGTATGGTTCCGTTTAAATCTATTGAATTTACCGGTAAGCGTGTATTAGCATTAGGCGTGGGATTAACGATTATTACAATTGCTGCTATTTTTTATCCTCCTGCCGCTGTCGCTGTTGTTATTCTAGCGATCATAGGAAGAGAGTGGATTCGTTTGCAGCAGCGTCGAAGCGATGAAAAAGCGCCCGCACTATTTACTAAGCGTACACAAGGTTTGGTTGTGTTAGGAATCATCCCTCATTCTCCGGCAGAGAAAATGGGTTTGAAAGTAGGAGAAGTGATTATTAAAGTAAATGGAATCGCTATATCTGAAGTCCATAAATTTTATGAAGCATTACAAGTGAATAACCGTGCTTTTTGTAAGCTAGAAGTTATTGACGAAAATGGAGAAGTTCGCTTTACTCAGCGAGCATTGTATGACAACGAACATCATGAACTAGGTATTTTGTTTGTACACAATTATACAAAACGTAATTCACAAGCTGGTTAAAAGACGGATAAAAAGGAGAAATGTTTGTGGAAGTCAAAACGATTGCCGCAGTTTTTCTACCCGCCATATTGCTTGTTCTGTTTGCTAGAGTAACATATAACCTATATGTTGCCACAGCGCTGACGCTTTTGTTGATAGCTGTTTCTGTATATAAAGGGTACGCAGATTATCCGCTTATTATTTTAATAGATTTACTTTCAGCAGCCATTGGTTTTACATATGCAAAAGGCATGCTAGCAGCTGGAAAATAAAGATTGTTGCTTTGATAATAAGTGAATCGTCCTATTATCAAAACGTACGCAAAAGCTCTCTACGAAATGTGGAGAGCTTTTTTATGTCGAAAAACGAGTTAGAACTCATAACACTGTTGTTACGGTTCCATCGATAAATGAGTATAATTAAATTAATTATACAAATATGTTTGTAAATAAAATAACTTAAACAATTTTGTGTAAATTATTTTAAATGTGTGTACAAATATGTAGTTGGGGTATAGAAAAATAAAGAAATTAATCTGAAAATTATATTTATTTTGATTTTTAAAAATAAAAGGAGGTTTAGTATCGATGGAAGTGTTAATGAGAACGATGTTTCAGTCGCTTGGCAAAAATCATTCAATGAATAAATTAGCTAAAAAGTATGGATTGCGAATGGGGGCAGCTCGTTTTGTTGCTGGAGACTCAATTGAATCAGCAATTCAAACATCCAAGGAGCTTAACAATGGTGGGAAAGTTGTGACACTCGATCATTTAGGCGAATTTGTTTTTACAGAAGAGGAAGCTAGGTTATCTACGGCCATGTGCATTCAGACACTAGAAGCCATTGCAGCATCGGGCGTTCAATCAAATTTATCATTAAAGATGACTTCTTTAGGATTGGATATTAGCAAAGAGCTTTGTATGGAAAATATGCGCAGAATTCTACACACAGCCAGAGTGAATGATATTTTTGTTCGAATTGATATGGAAGACTACTTGCACTGCCAAATCTCCCTTGATATGTATAAAGAATTACGCAAAGAATTTGATAATATTGGAATTGTGATTCAAGCGTATCTTTATCGTACAGAACAAGATATGAATGACTTACATCAATATCAAGCCAATTTACGTCTGGTAAAAGGAGCTTACAAAGAATCGCCAGAAGTATCGTTTCCGGAAAAGAAAGACGTAGATGAAAACTATAAAAAAATCATTAAAATGCATTTATTAAATGGACACTATACAGCTGTAGCAAGTCATGATGAGGAAATGATTCAGTATACAAAACGATTAGTAAGAGAAAACGGCATTTCAAATGATCAGTTTGAGTTCCAAATGCTTTATGGAATTTGCGTAGAGCTACAGGATCGTCTGGTCAAAGAAGGATATAAAGTCAGGGTTTATGTTCCTTACGGAATTGATTGGTTTGGGTATTTCATGAGACGCCTAGCCGAACGCCCCGCCAACGTATGGTTCGTATTAAAAAATTTCTCCAAATAAGTTCAGTCCAAGAAACATAAAAAATTCGACACAAGTATCCTGAGCTTCGTGTCGAATTTTTTAATTAGTTTAATCCGTATTCTTTGATTTTGTTATAAAGGGTGCCGCGTGAAATGCCAAGCAGATCTGCTGCTGCACTTTTGTTTCCATAGGTTTTTTGAAGAGTCTCTTCTATTAGCCTAGCTTCTTGGAGAGAATCTTCTTCTTTTTGAACTTCTGTGAAAGAACTGGCATCCTTCAGATTGTCAGGAAGGTGCGTAAGGGTAATCAACGACTGATCACTAAGAAAAATCATTCGTTCAATCGTATTTCTCAGCTCGCGAATATTTCCTGGCCAATCGTATTGCATAAAGGCTTCGAGAACTTCAGAGCTGATGAAAGGAGCCTTCTTTTTATACTTTTTACTAAATTCCTGTACAAATTGCTGCGTTAATGCTTCAATGTCTTCTTTATGGTCTCGAAGCGGCGGAATGATAATATTAATGACGGTCAGCAAATAGTAAAGATTTTCATGGAATTCACCGGCTTTTAGCAACTCTTCCAAAGGCGTCGTAGTAGAGGCTACAATTCGGGTTTGGACTTGAATTTCTTCCGTGCCTCCAACGTGATAAAAGGCTCGTTCTTCCAAGTAACGGAGAAACTTAACTTGAATTTCAAGAGGCATTTTATCAATTTCTTCAATAAATAACGTCCCGTTATGAGCCTGCTCCAGTTTTCCTGCAATGGTCGTTGGATCTTCTGAAAAGACGTCTTTTTGATGACCAAAGAGTTCAATTTCCAGAAGTCCAGATGGAATAGTGGCGCAATTTAAAGATAAAAAAGGTTCTTTATGTTTGGATCCCCCGTAGTGGATGGCCTGAGCCAGCATTTCTTTCCCAGAACCAGGTTCTCCTGTTAATAAAATAGGCATATCTGTAGATGCCACTTTTTTGGCAATGTCAACGGCTTGCTTAATTTCAGGACTGATACCCGCAAAAGAAGAAAATGGATTATCTTTCGGAATGAGAAGAGATACATCAATTTCTTCATTTAGTCTTACAATATTGGTAATGTCATGTTCGGTTGCGACTCCACCTATGACTCGGTTGTTTCTTATAATAGGAGATGCATTGATGAGCACGTGAGTTTGTTCATTAGGACGATGATACGTTCCGCGCACAGGACGCCCTTCATTTAGAATCGTATGTAGAATGATGGATTCATCTTTAAAATGCTCTCCGATTTTTCTACCAATAATATCATCTCTCTGAATCTTATACGTATGTTCCGCAGCAGTATTCCACAAGATTACATTTCCTTCATGATCGACCGCTGTCACTGCATCATTAATGGTTTCTGCCAATGTATCAAAATAGGAAGCTAATATCTCATTTTGGCTATGCAAATGTGTAATCCACTGTGAAGGTGTTACAAGTCCTATTGTGGTTTCTTGGTTTTCTGCTTGAATGAGGACTGGTCTATTCCAGTTTGTGTTGGCTTGTAAATTGGCTAACGTAGAAGTAGAAGATGAAGGCCAATTTGTGTCCGCTATTACTTTTTTAATGGACGATGCCTCGTCATGACCTGTTAAAAGGTATCGTTCATCTTTTTGTATTACATAAAAGGTACTTGCTGTGACTACAACGAAATCATAGTTGGAAAGTTCAGATTTCACTTTAGCTAAAGAAGTTGATTCTTCAACTGTTATAAAGGAGTTATTTATAAGAACTTGATCAACGCTTGCCATACTAAACCCCTCTCAGTACATATTTTTTATACTGTATCATAATTTAGAAATTGGCGCAAAAGCCTATCCTTTTCAGACAATTAGGCAGCTTACTTTCTTTTATTGCTTTCATCTAAAGAGTTGTATTCCCCTCGAAAAGGGTAGTATAAGAATTTAGTGGGTAATAAAGTAACAGGGTAAAAAATCAAAACAAACAAACACTATATAAGATTAATACTCATTAGTTTCATTTATGAGTATAAAGTGATAAAATACGAATATCAGTTCGTGTTTTCGGTTTTTACATATCGTAATAAAAATAGATAAAACAAGAAAATAGAAACGGAGGCCTTCATTTGAAAGATCAGTTTGAATTAGTATCCCCATATCAACCGCAAGGTGATCAGCCAAAGGCAATTGAAAAGATTGTGAAAGGAATTAAAGAAGGTAAGCAGCATCAAGTTTTGTTAGGTGCTACAGGAACGGGAAAAACCTTCACTATGTCTAATGTTATTAAGGAAATAAATAAGCCAACATTAATTATGGCTCATAACAAAACGCTTGCTGGTCAATTGTACAGTGAGTTTAAAGAGTTTTTTCCTAATAATGCAGTCGAATACTTTGTCAGTTACTATGATTACTATCAGCCTGAAGCTTATGTACCTCAAACAGATACATTTATTGAAAAAGATGCAAGCATTAATGACGAGATTGATAAACTTCGTCACTCAGCAACTTCTGCTCTTTTTGAACGAAAAGATGTCATTATTATTGCCAGCGTATCCTGTATTTATGGATTAGGGTCTCCGGAAGAATACAAAGAAATGGTCGTATCTCTTCGAGTAGGAATGGAAAAAGAACGCAATCAGCTGCTTCGTACGCTAGTGGATGTACAGTACGAAAGAAACGATATTGACTTCAAGCGCGGAACGTTCCGCGTTCGCGGTGATGTTGTTGAGATTTTTCCTGTGTCTCGAGATGAACACTGTATTCGCGTGGAATTTTTCGGGGATGAAATTGACCGCATTCGCGAAGTCGACGCCTTAACAGGAGAAATTATTGGAGATCGTGAACACGTGGCTATCTTCCCGGCATCTCACTTCGTCACGAGGGAAGAAAAAATGCGTGTGGCCATTCAAAACATTGAAAAAGAACTAGAAGAACAGCTAGAGAAGTTAAAAGAAGCAGGAAAGCTTTTAGAAGCGCAGCGCTTGGAACAGCGCACTCGCTACGACCTAGAAATGATGAGAGAAATGGGATTTTGTTCAGGAATCGAGAATTACTCTCGTCATTTAACGCTTCGTCCGGCTGGTTCTACACCTTATACACTGCTGGATTTCTTCCCGGAAGATTTCCTTCTTGTGGTGGATGAATCCCACGTTACCATTCCTCAAGTTAGAGGAATGTATAATGGAGACCAAGCGCGTAAACAAGTGTTGGTGGACCATGGTTTCCGCTTGCCGTCTGCATTAGATAACCGTCCGCTTAAATTTGATGAATTTGAACAGCATATTAAACAAATCGTCCATGTTTCAGCAACACCAGGTCCTTACGAACTTGAGAAGGCGCCTGAGGTGATTGAACAAATTATCCGTCCAACGGGATTATTAGATCCAAATATTGAAGTTCGACCAATTGAAGGGCAGATTGATGATTTAATTGGAGAAATTCACGACCGGATTAAGCGAAATGAACGAGTGCTCGTCACGACGTTAACAAAGAAAATGTCTGAGGATTTAACGAACTACTTAAAAGAAATTGGCATTAAAGTTCAATATCTTCACTCTGAGGTGAAGACGCTCGAGCGTATTGAAATTATCCGAGAGCTGCGGCTTGGAAAATATGATGTGCTCATAGGGATTAACTTACTTCGTGAAGGTTTAGATATTCCAGAAGTTTCGTTAGTAACCATATTAGATGCGGACAAAGAAGGATTCTTGCGTTCAGAACGATCGCTTATTCAAACCATCGGACGTGCTGCGCGAAATGCTAATGGACATGTCATTATGTATGCAGATCGCATCACAAACTCCATGGACATTGCTATCAATGAGACCAAGCGTCGTAGAAGTATTCAAGAAGCTTACAACGAAGAGCATGGTATTACACCGACAACGATTCAAAAAGAAGTTCGAGGCTCAATTCGTGCAACAGTAGTAGCAGAAGATACAGAAACGTATGAAGAAGCACCGGCATTTGATAAACTCAATAAAAAAGAAAAAGCAAAGCTCGTAGAAGAAATGGAACAAGAAATGAAAGAAGCAGCCAAAGCGCTTAACTTTGAACGCGCAGCTGAGCTTCGTGACTTGATTCTAGAATTAAAAGCGGAAGGGTGATAAAACATGGCGATGGAAAAAATCGTGGTAAAAGGTGCACGAGCCCACAATTTGAAAAATATCGATATTGAAATCCCGCGAGACAAATTAGTGGTATTAACAGGGTTGTCAGGTTCTGGTAAATCTTCTTTAGCTTTCGATACAATCTATGCTGAAGGACAAAGACGTTATGTCGAGTCACTTTCGGCGTATGCAAGACAGTTTTTAGGTCAAATGGATAAGCCAGATGTAGATTCGATCGAAGGATTGTCGCCTGCTATTTCAATCGATCAAAAAACAACGAGCCGAAACCCTCGTTCAACCGTCGGAACTGTGACCGAAATCTATGACTATTTGCGCCTTTTGTTTGCTCGTGTAGGAAAGCCGATTTGTCCTAATCATGGAATTGAAATTACGTCTCAAACGATTGAGCAAATGGTAGATAGAATTTTAGAGTACCCTGAACGTACAAAACTTCAAGTACTGGCCCCTGTGGTATCTGGCCGAAAAGGCACCCATGTAAAAGTATTAGAAGATATTAAAAAGGAAGGGTACGTTCGCATTCGAGTAGACGGAGAAATGCGTGAAATAACAGAAGAAATTGAACTGGAAAAAAACAAAAAGCACTCCATTGAAGTAGTGATTGATCGCGTTGTTGTCAAAGAAGGTGTAGCCGCTCGTTTGTCGGACTCTTTGGAATCAGCTCTTCGCCTTGGAGATGGGAAAGTAATTATTGATGTAATAGGTGAGGAAGAATTACTTTTTAGCGAGCATCATGCTTGTCCAAAATGTGGCTTCTCCATTGGAGAACTTGAGCCCCGCATGTTTTCATTTAATAGTCCGTACGGGGCGTGTCCAACGTGTGACGGGTTAGGAACGAAATTGGAAGTGGATAAAGATTTAGTGATTCCTAACTATGACTTAACACTTCATCAGCACGCTATTGCACCTTGGGAGCCAACAAGTTCTCAATACTATCCGCAGCTGCTTGAAGCCGTATGTACACATTACGGCATCGACATGGATGTGCCGGTTCGAGATATCCCGGAACATTTATTTGATAAAGTATTATATGGCAGCGGTAAAGAAAAAATTTACTTTCGCTATGAAAATGATTTTGGCCAAGTAAGAGAAAATCATATCGAATTTGAAGGTGTGCTTCGGAACGTAGAACGCCGTTATCATGAAACAAGTTCTGATTATATCCGTGAGCAAATGGAAAAATACATGGCTCAGCAAGCTTGTCCAAAATGTAAAGGAAATCGTTTAAAACGCGAAAGCTTAGCGGTGCTTATTGACGAAAAGCATATAGGAGATACAACACGCTTTTCAGTAAAAGAAGCATATGACTTTTTTGAAAGTCTCAGTTTATCTGAAAAAGACATGAAGATTGCGGATATGATACTGCGTGAAATTCGTGAGCGTCTAAGCTTTCTCATTAACGTGGGACTTGATTACTTAACATTGAACCGCTCTGCTGGAACTCTTTCAGGAGGGGAAGCGCAGCGCATTCGCTTGGCTACTCAAATCGGTTCTCGTTTGACGGGGGTTCTTTATATTTTAGATGAACCTTCTATCGGTCTTCATCAACGTGACAACGATCGCTTAATTCGCACAATGCAAGACATGCGCGATATTGGAAATACGTTGATTGTTGTAGAGCATGATGAAGATACGATGATGGCAGCTGATTATTTAATTGATATCGGACCAGGAGCCGGCGTACACGGGGGTGCCGTTGTTTCTCAAGGCACGCCTCAGGAAGTGATGGATGATGAAAATTCCTTAACGGGTCAATATCTATCAGGAGAGAAGTTTATTCCACTTCCAGCCGAAAGACGTTCGATAGATAAAGATCGGATGATTGAAATTATAGGAGCAAAAGAAAACAATTTAAAAAATGTAAAAGCAAAGCTTCCGTTAGGTGTATTCACAGCTGTTACAGGTGTATCTGGATCAGGTAAGAGTACGCTTGTAAATGATATCCTTCACAAATCATTGGCGCAAAAGCTGCATAAAGCAAAAAGCAAAGCAGGAGAACATAAAGAAATCAAAGGCATTGAACATTTAGATAAAGTCATTGATATTGATCAGTCTCCCATAGGCCGTACGCCTCGTTCAAACCCTGCAACCTATACGGGTGTATTTGATGACATTCGAGATGTATTTGCCCAAACAAACGAAGCAAAAGTGCGCGGATATAAAAAAGGCCGCTTTAGCTTTAACGTGAAAGGCGGCCGATGTGAAGCTTGTCGAGGAGACGGTATTATTAAAATCGAAATGCATTTCCTGCCAGATGTATACGTTCCTTGCGAAGTCTGCCACGGCAAACGATATAACCGGGAAACTTTAGAAGTAAAATACAAAGATCAAAACATTTCAGATGTGTTGGATATGACAGTTGAAGACGCGCTTCACTTCTTTGAAAACATTCCAAAGATTAAGCGGAAGCTACAGACCATTTACGATGTAGGGCTTGGCTATATCACGCTTGGACAGCCGGCCACTACTTTATCGGGTGGAGAGGCCCAGCGTGTAAAGTTAGCTTCAGAGCTTCACCGTCGCTCAACAGGAAGAACGCTGTACATTTTAGACGAACCGACTACCGGTCTTCATGTCGATGATATCGCACGTTTATTAAAAGTGCTTCAGCGTTTAGTTGAAAATGGAGATACAGTTCTAGTGATCGAACATAATTTAGACGTGATCAAAGCAGCTGATTATCTACTTGATTTAGGGCCTGAAGGTGGAGATAAAGGCGGACAAATTGTGGCTACGGGTACGCCAGAAGAAGTGGCGAAAGTAAAAGAATCCTATACGGGCCATTATTTGAAACCAATTTTAGAACGTGACCGTAAGCGTATGGAGAAAAAAGTTGAAAAAGCAGAGGCATTAACTCGTTAAAAGACACCAGCATTGGTGTCTTTTTTATAAAGAATGAAACTTTTTAACTCATTAAAACGTAATACATGATATAAGGAGCTGATTATTATGGAAGGAAATCGCATACTATCTTCCTTAAATTATTTTAGCGTTTTCTTTGCACCATTTTTATTACCTATTATTATTTATTTTGTTGTTCATAACATAGAAGTAAAGAAACATGCAAAAACTGCATTTTTGTCACATTTATTACCTATCGCTACAGCGATCTTGTTCTTATTTTTCTTGCTTCCTGCTCTTACTGGCTCTAGTGGAACGGTATTTATTCTTTTAATTGTAGCTTTAGTTGTTGTTTCTTTAGTTAATGTTGTTGTGTTTGTATGGAATATTGTAAAAGGGATACAAATATTAAGCAGATAAAAGTTAAATGACTAAAACGTAAAGAGGAGATGGAAGGTATGAGTGAAAAGCGCAAACAAATTTTACAGATGGTAGAAGAAGGGAAACTTAGCGTAGATGAGGCTTTAACCTTGCTGAATTCACTGGAAAAAGACTCAGCTAATGACTCTTACTATGCTACGCCTGATAAAGCTGAGCTATCCCCTTATGTAGGAGGAAAACAGAAAAAAACGTACGCTTCTAAGTCATCTCAAAGCTCTTTAAAGGAAAAATTATTTACATTTGTAGATCAAACGGTAAAAAAAGTAAAAGAAGGAGATTTAGATTTTAACTTTGGTCCTTCGATTGACGTTCAGCACATCTTTCAGCAATCAGAAGCATATATTCAAGAGATTGACGTAGATTTAGCAAATGGAAGCGTTCAACTCCGACCTTGGGGAAGTACAGAAGTACGAATAGAGTGTGAAGCTGCTATCTACAAAGTAGAGAATTCGGATGAAGCGCGCCGCACTTTCTTGCAGCATACCGCATTTTCCATCGAAAATGGCAAACTGCGCTTTGCAATTCAGCAAAAGCAAATGAAGGTGAAAGCGATTATTTATATTCCAGAAATGGAATATGAACGCGTCAAGCTCCGTATGTTTAATGGTTCAATCGATGGGGAAAGACTAAGCGTACGAGACCTGAAAGCCAAAACAGCTAATGGCACCATCCGCTTTTACGATGTGAATAGCCATTCTCTTGAAATGGAGACATCAAACGGGCATATGGAACTTTCTCGAATACTCGCTTCGAAATGTGAGCTTGAAACAATCAATGGAACGGTTAAATTTGATGGAGATACAAAAAAGATTGATGTTCAGACATTTAACGGGGATATTGATACGTATTTAAAAGGAGAGCGCATTGAAAAAGCATTTTTCAAAACGACTACAGGAAGCATTACGCTCTATACGCCGTCCCACCTCTCCGTTGATGGAGATTTGAAATCTAACTTTGGGAATTTTACGTGTACACTTCCTGAGATGGAAATAGTAGATGAGAAAAAAGAAACGGTGATGAAACAACTTCGTTTCAAAGCAAATGTCGCTTCGCCGAAAGGCTATAAATTGTTAGCTGAATCCAAAACGGGCTCAATTGTTATAAAATAGAAAATGCTTGTTTTAGTAAAAAAACAAAGGAGATGATTAACGTGCGAAAGTTGTATCGTTCGCGAACAAATCGCAAGCTTGCGGGTGTTATCGGCGGTATTTCTCAGTATATCGGAATAGATGCTTCACTACTCCGCGTATTGTTTATCATCAGTTTATTTTTTACAGTAGGTACTCCGGTCATTTTATATATGATTTTTGTGTTTTTAGTTCCAAATGAAGAAGGAGATTTCTAAAAATGTTATTGCGTGGAATCATTAGTATTTTAATCAATGCCCTCGTATTAATCGTAATCGCAGGTTATATTGACACCTTTCACTTGGAATCGGTCAGTGCAGCTATTATCGCGAGCTTAATTCTATCGATTTTGAATGTGTTTGTTAAGCCGATTTTAATTTTACTTACCCTGCCGGTGACATTTCTTACGCTTGGCCTATTCTTATTCGTCATTAATGCCATTACGCTGATGATTACACAAAGTGTTATGGGAGATTCTTTTAATATTGACGGGTTTGGTACAGCGCTTTTAGCCTCGGTAATTATGTCGCTTCTAAATGCGCTTATTCAACGAGTGATTGTTGAACCGCTTCAAAATAGAAGATAACTTTCTTGCAATATTTAATTTTCTAAAAAAGATGGTAAGGCGATGCAGCCTATGCCATCTTTTTTTTCTTTTCTTTCTGTATTAATGATAAAATAAAGTGGCTAGTAGAACCAAACGCGACATAAAAGCGAGAGTTGGATATACTGTAGACATGAACAGGTATATGACTGTTTATAAAAGGAGGATGCACGGTGGTTAAAGTACGTACAAAAGACATCATTGAGAAATTTAAATTAGAGCTTATTAGCGGAGAAGAAGGAATCGACCGCCCTATTTCAACGAGTGATATTTCACGTCCAGGTATTGAAATGGCAGGTTATTTTACATACTACCCAGCAGAACGTATCCAGCTGTTAGGTAAAACAGAACTATCATTTTTTAAACAGTTAGATGAGGAACAAAAAAAAGTTCGAATGGAAAAAATGTGTACAGATATCACGCCGGCTATCATTGTTTCCCGCGAAATGGATGTACCGAAAGAACTTATCGAAGCTTCAGAGCGTGAATCAGTTCCCGTGCTGCGTTCAAGCTTTAAAACAACGCGACTTTCCAGCCATTTAACGAATTTTCTTGAAAGCAGGCTAGCACCTACGACTGCCCTGCACGGCGTATTAGTTGATATATACGGAATTGGTGTATTAATCATGGGAAAAAGCGGCGTTGGTAAAAGTGAAACAGCTCTAGAGCTTGTTAAGAGGGGGCATCGTCTAGTAGCCGATGACTGTGTGGAAATCCGTCAAGAAGATCAAGACACCCTTGTAGGAAATGCGCCTGGTTTAATCGAGCATTTGCTTGAAATTCGAGGACTAGGGATCATCAATGTGATGACGCTATTCGGCGCAGGAGCTGTACGAAGCTATAAGCGAATTTCACTTGTTATTCAGTTAGAGACATGGGATCAGCAGAAACATTATGATCGCCTTGGTTTAGAAGAAGATAAAATGAAAATTATTGATACAGACGTTACAAAAATTACATTGCCAGTACGTCCGGGACGAAACTTAGCTGTTATCATTGAAGTGGCAGCAATGAACTTCCGCTTAAAGCGTATGGGTATTAACGCAGCAGAACAATTTTCTGCACGTCTAACAGATGTAATTGAAGAAGGAGACCGTGAAGATTTATAAGAAAGGGTGTTAACTTGTGGAAGCAACTATTCAGCCGTTAGATCGCGTTTTCCTTGAAATTGGCCCTCTAACGGTCTACTGGTATGGTGTCATTATCGGTGCAGGTGTTCTGTTGGGTCTTTATATTGCGACAAGAGAAAGCGTAAGAAGAGGCTTATCAAAAGATACATTTGTTGATCTTATTCTATTTGCTGTGCCAATAGCTATTATTTGTGCACGAATTTATTATGTATCCTTTGAATGGGGATACTATTCAAAGCATTTGAACGAAATACCTCAGATTTGGCAAGGCGGGATCGCCATTCATGGTGGCTTAATCGGAGGCGTATTAACTGCCATTGTGTATTCGAAAGTAAAAAAGATTTCATTTTGGAAGTTGGCTGATATTGCTGCGCCTAGTTTAATCCTTGGCCAAGCCATTGGGCGCTGGGGCAACTTTATGAATCAAGAGGCACATGGGGGGCCGGTTACCCGTGCTTTTTTAGAAGGGTTGCACCTTCCAAATTTTATTATTAACCAAATGTATATTAATGGTACATATTATCACCCTACGTTTTTATACGAATCATTATGGGATTTTGCCGGATTTATCCTGTTGATGGTACTTCGCCGCACCAGTCTGCGAAAAGGAGAAATTTTCTTATCTTATTTAATCTGGTACTCAGTTGGACGCTTCTTTGTAGAAGGGCTTCGCACGGATAGTTTAATGCTGACGCATACACTCAGAATCGCTCAAGTTGTTTCACTTGCACTGATTGTCATCGCCATTATTTTAATTATTATCCGCCGCGTGACGGGAATGAGTAAACAGAAATACTTAGAGAATGAAGAAGCACAATCTAAGGCGTAAATGAAGAAAAGCTACAAGGTTTAGACAAACTTGATTTGACGCAAGGGAAGGAAATGAATAATGACGATTAATACGGTTTTGTTTGATTTAGACGGTACGTTAATTGATACAAATGAATTAATTATTGCTTCGTTTACTCATACGCTTAATCACTATTATCCTGAACAATACACTCGTGAAGATATTTTACAGTTCATGGGTCCGCCTTTATACGACACGTTTGTAGAAATGGATAAAACGAAAGTAAACGAAATGATTGAGATGTATCGCACGCATAATCTAGCTAATCATGATTTGCTTGTGAAAGAATTTGAAGGCGTACTTGAAACAGTTAAATGGCTGCACGAGCAGAATTATAAATTAGGTATTGTCACAACTAAGCAAAGAAATACGGTCATGATGGGGCTTAAGTTAACAAAGTTAGATCAGTTCTTTGATACGATTGTCGCAATTGAAGACGTAACAAATGCAAAGCCGCATCCTGAGCCGGTCGAAAAAGCGCTGAATCTGCTTGATGCTAAACCTGAAGAAGCGCTGATGGTAGGAGATAACCATCACGATATCGTTTCCGGCCAAAGAGCTTACACGAAAACAGCTGGAGTTGCTTGGAGTGCAAAAGGAAGAGATCATATCGCTTCTTATAACCCTGATATTATTTTAGAAAATATGACGGATTTAATTGATATATTAAAAGGAGAACGTCAGTGAGAAAAACAACGCGCTATCCGGTTAAAGGAGCTAACTCCCTTTGGCATGTCTATAAGACCGTGCCTTTTTGGAAAGTAGTGCGCAACTTCCTCATCATTCAATGCGCTCGTTATACGCCTTTTCTTTCGATGAAAAACTGGCTGTATAAAGCGTGCTTAGGGATGAAAGTAGGACCTCAAACATCCTTTGCCCTTATGGTGATGCTCGATATTATGTTTCCTGAAAAAATACAAGTAGGACGCAATACGGTCATTGGATACAATACCACTATTCTCGCTCATGAATATCTGATAACGGAATATCGTCTTGGAGATGTCATCATTGGGGATGAAGTGATGATTGGAGCAAATAGCACCATCCTTCCAGGTGTAACAATCGGCAACGAAGCGGTTGTAGCGGCTGGAACGGTGGTTCATAAAGATGTAGCACCCGGTTTCTTTGTTGGAGGTAACCCTATGCGTGTCATCTATACAAAAGAAGAAATGGAAAAGCGCAGGGAAGCAGAACCTAAAGCCACAACTTAGCAAGAACTAAGCTGTGGTTTTTTTTGTAAATTTGAACAGCTGGCGGTTGACGGCTGACTTTATCGGGTGTAAACTATCAATAACTTTAATTTGTTATTTCGCTAATACATTAGCGTGATAAAGTAAAATCAACCTATCAATGGTTCCTTAATAGATAAAATCAAGCTTAAAGGACGTGTCAGAATGTCAAAGTTATTTATGTTTGAAAAACCCCTTGGAATGAGAGATACCCTGCCAGCTCTTTTTGAAAGAAAAAAACAAGTTCGCAGTCAGCTGGCAGATGAAATCAGCAGCTGGGGCTATCAATATATGGCAACACCTACTGTGGAATACTACGAGACGGTAGGAAGCGCATCAGCTATTTTAGATCAACAATTGTTTAAACTTTTAGATAAAGAAGGGCATACGCTTGTGCTGCGACCGGATGTAACAACGCCATTTGCACGTGTGGCCGCTTCAAAACTTTTAAATAATTCTCCTTTGCGCTTAGCTTATGAAGCAAATGTATTCCGAGCTCAGCAGCGTGAGGGTGGCCGCCCGGCGGAGTTTGAACAAATAGGCGTTGAGCTAATTGGAGACGCTACGATGAGCAGCGATGCTGAAGTCATTGCTCTCATGATCGGCGCATTAAAAAGAGCGGGACTTAAATCATTTAAAGTCGCAATTGGCCACATCGGGTTCGTTAATTCGCTTTTTTTAGAGATTGTCGGAAATGAAGAACGTGCTAACGTGCTTCGCCGCTTTTTATATGAGAAAAATTACGTGGGTTATCGTAATCATGTAAAAGATTTGAATCTATCTTCTATCGATAAACAGCGTCTCCTTCAGCTGCTTAACCTGCGTGGAGATGAAAAGAAGATTGAAGAAGCGGTTGAACTCGTTGAAAACGAAGCTGGGCAAAAAGCAGCCGGTGATTTGAAAAAGCTATGGAATATGCTTGATGCGTACGGTGTAACGGATGAAATTAAAATTGATTTTAACTTAGTCAGTCATATGAGCTATTACACAGGTATTTTATTTGAAGTTTTTGCTGAAAACGTTGGTTTCCATATCGGTAATGGAGGACGTTATGACCAGCTTCTTGAAAAATTCGCGTCTAAAACACCAGCTACAGGATTTGGAATTCAGCTCGACCGCTTAATTGAAGCGCTGGGCGAAGAAGTATATGAGCCTTCAGTAGTATACGGCATATTATATAGTCAAGAGCGTTTAGATGAGGCATTAGCTTTAGCTGCTGAACAGCGCAAGCAAGGATACCGGGTAGTGACTCAGGAAATTGCGGGCGTTGATGATGTTGATGTATTTACTGCACAGTTTGAAGAAGTCACGTTTCTAATTGGAAAACGAGGCAAGGGGGGACAATAATGAGTGAACTATTAACAATTGCAATGCCAAAAGGACGTATTTTTGAAGAAGCAGCTGAACTTTTGCGTCAAGCAGACTTTCAATTGCCGCCAGAATTTGACGATTCGCGCAAGCTGATTGTAGACATTCCTGAAGAGAACATGCGCTTTATTTTAGCGAAACCAATGGACGTTACTACTTATGTAGAATACGGAGTAGCGGATCTTGGTATTGCAGGCAAAGACGTAATGTTAGAAGAAGAACGAGATGTCTATGAGCTGTTGGATTTAAATATTAGTAAATGTCATCTGGCCGTTGCCGGCTTGCCTAATGCTAAAAAATCAGAAATTGCTCAAAAAGTGGCAACCAAATATCCAAATGTAGCATCTACTTATTTCAGGGAGCAAGGAGAGCAAGTAGAGATTATTAAATTGAATGGTTCGATTGAATTAGCGCCTTTAATCGGCCTTGCTGATCGGATTGTTGATATTGTATCAACAGGACAAACACTAAAAGAGAACGGACTTGTTGAATTGGAGCACATTGAAGATATTACATCGCGTTTGATTGTGAACCCTGTAAGCTATCGTTTAAAAGACGAACGAATTGATGATTTAGTGAATCGTTTAGCCCAAGTGGTTCAACCTGTATAAAAGAGGTGACATACATTGAAAATTACACGTGTAACAGAACAAGTGAGCTTAAAGCGTACGATTGATCAAGGGACGAGTGCCCAAAGAGAAATTGTCGTAAATATTTTAAAGCAAGTGCAAGAGCAAAAAGACGAAGCTTTAAAAAGATATACAGCCCAATTTGACGGCGTTGAGCTTTCTTCTTTGCTTGTGACAGAACAAGAAAAGAAGCGTGCTTATGAGCTGGTTGATGCAGATATGCTGTCAATCATTCGTGAAGCTGCTGACAACATTCGTGATTACCACGAAAGAATGGTCGAGCAGTCTTGGATGACAACAAAAGAAGACGGCACCATTTTAGGGCAGAAAGTAACGCCTTTAGATGCAGTAGGTGTTTATGTACCGGGAGGTCTTGCAGCGTATCCTTCTTCCGTTTTAATGAATGTCATTCCTGCTCAAGTGGCAGGTGTAAAACGTATCGTGATGGTTTCACCTCCAGGAAAAGACGGCGCGCTTCCTGCTGGAGTAGTTGTAGCAGCGAGTGAGCTTGGGGTCGAAGAGATTTATAAAGTAGGGGGAGCTCAGGCAGTAGGAGCACTTGCCTATGGAACAGAAACAATTCAACCCGTCGATAAAATTGTAGGGCCTGGTAATATCTTTGTTGCATTGGCGAAGAGAGAAGTATATGGCTTAGTAGACATTGACTCAATTGCTGGACCTAGTGAAATTGTCGTACTAGCAGACGATACGGCTAAGCCGAACGAAGTGGCCGCTGATTTATTGTCTCAAGCAGAACATGACAAATTAGCTTCAAGTATTTTAGTTACGCCTTCTATGAAGTTAGCCGAAGCTGTTAAAGAAGAAGTGGAAAGGCAAGTAGAATCTTTACCACGTAAAGAAATTGCCAAACCTTCTATTGATAACCATGGCGCTATTTATGTGACCGGGTCATTAGAAGAAGCGGTTGAAGCTGTGAATCAATTAGCCCCTGAGCATTTAGAAATTATGACTGAAAGTCCGCTTGAACTTTTAGGTTCCATTCGTCATGCCGGTGCTATTTTTCTAGGAAGATACAGTTCAGAACCTGTTGGCGATTATTTCGCTGGACCAAACCATGTTCTTCCAACCAATGGGACAGCAAAATTCTCAAGTCCTTTATCAGTTGATTCATTTGTGAAGAAGTCTAGTATTATTTCATACAGCCAACAAGCCCTGCAGAAAAATGTCTCAAAAATCGCAGCGTTTGCTCGTTTAGAAGGGCTAGAAGCTCATGCAAGGGCGGTTGAAGAACGCTTTAAAAAATAAGGCGGAGATTAAAAAAAAGAGTAGAAATGTTCTTTTCTTTACTTATTACATGCACAGTTGAAAGGAGTTTCACAATGAGAGAGTCAAGTATTAAACGTACAACAAACGAAACGGATATTGCATTAGCGATTGGAATCGATGGAGAAGGAAAAGCGAACATTGATACAGGCGTTCCTTTTTTAAATCATATGCTCGATTTATTTACAAAACACGGACAGTTTAACCTTGATGTAAAAGCAGATGGAGACACGGAGATTGATGATCACCATACAACGGAAGATATCGGTATTTGCCTTGGTCAAACGTTCAAAGAAGCGCTCGGTGATAAAAAAGGAATTAAACGCTATGGAAATGCGTTTGTACCAATGGATGACGCGTTAGCCCAAGTCGTAGTAGATTTAAGCAATCGTCCTCATTTTGAATTTAAAGGTGACATTCCCGCTTCGCGCGTCGGTACATTTGATACAGAGCTTGTATATGAATTTTTATGGAAATTTGCATTAGAATCTCGCATGAATGTACATGTAATCGTACACTACGGTAAAAATACGCACCACATTATTGAAGCGGTATTTAAGGCATTAGCACGTGCTTTGGACGAAGCGACAACGATTGATCCGCGTGTCAAAGGTGTGCCTTCGACGAAAGGGATGTTGTAAATGATTGGCATTATTGACTATGGGATGGGAAACTTATACAGCGTAAGTAAAGCTCTTGAACGATTAAACTATGACTATATCATCTCCGCAGATCCTGCAGAACTAAGAAAGGCAAAAGGGCTGATTCTTCCTGGAGTTGGAGCATTCAAAGATGCGATGGAACAGCTGAATCAAACAAAGCTGACGGACTTTATTAAAGAAGAAGTAGAAAAAGGAATGCCTTTGCTTGGAATTTGTTTAGGTATGCAGCTTTTATTTGAAGAAAGCGATGAGAACGGTGTAACAAAAGGGCTGGAACTGTTAAAAGGGAGAGTCGAGCGTATTCCCGGCATTACTGCCGAAGGACAGACATATAAAGTTCCGCATATGGGCTGGAACTCTTTAGATTTTCATCATCAGTCCGCTCTGCTTGATGGAATCAGTGCAGGTCACGTGTACTTTGTTCACTCTTATTACGTAAAAACAAACGACCAAGACGTGCTTTTAGCAACAAGTCCTTATGATGTTGAAGTTCCAGCAGTTGTTGGAAAAGAACACGTATTTGGCACTCAATTCCACCCTGAAAAAAGCAGTGCAATCGGAATGCAAATGCTTCAAAATTATGCAAACTTCGTAGAGAAAAGGAGCCCATCGTATGAGCAAATTTGAAATATATCCAGCCATTGATATGCGCGGAGGGAAGTGCGTCCGTTTGCTTCAAGGAGATTACACAAAAGAAACGGTGTACGGAGACTCTCCGGTAGATATGGCCACACAATTCGCAAGTGAAGGCGCTCAGTGGATTCACATGGTTGATTTAGACGGCGCAAAAGCGGCTAAGCGCGTGAATGATGAATTTGTGCTAGGCGTGAAAAAGAAATTAAATGTACGTGTGCAAATTGGAGGAGGCATTCGCTCAGAAGCTGACGTTGCTTACTATTTAGAAAACGGAATTGACCGCGTCATTTTAGGAAGTGCAGCTATTTCAAATCCTGAATTTGTGAAAAAAATGTTGAAGGAATATGGTGCACGTATTGCTATTGGTATTGATGCACGTGATGGCTATGTTGCGACGGAAGGGTGGGTGGAAACATCTACAATCAAAGCGACAGAACTAGGAAAAGAATTGGCTAATGCTGGTGCGGAAACATTTATTTTCACGGATATTTCTACAGATGGTATGCTGTCTGGTCCTAATGTGGAAGGAATTGTTGAAATGGCTAAGGCTACTGGAAAAGGTGTGATTGCATCAGGGGGAGTTAGTAAGCTTGCTGATCTAGATGCACTAAAGAAATATGAAGCTGACGGCGTTATTGGTGCGATTGTAGGGAAAGCACTTTATACAAATAAGTTTACAGTAGCTGAAGCACTTCAAGAGGTGAAAGCGTAATGATTACAAAACGAATCATTCCTTGTTTAGATGTAAAGGACGGCCGTGTGGTAAAAGGAGTTCAGTTTGTGGAACTTCGAGATGCAGGAGATCCTGTAGAGTTGGCGAAATTTTATGATGAAGAAGGCGCAGACGAATTAGTCTTTTTAGATATTTCTGCTTCTCATGAAGGACGCAAAACAATGGTACATGTTGTAGAAGAAGTAGCATCTCAGCTAGCGATTCCTTTTACGGTGGGCGGAGGAATTAATGCATTAGAAGATATGAAGAGAATGCTTCGTGCTGGTGCAGACAAAGTGTCATTAAATACAGCGGCAGTACTCAATCCAGCACTGATTACAGAAGGGTCCGACTTTTTTGGAGCTCAGTGTATTGTGGTAGCAATCGATGCTAAGTACGATGAAAGCTTACAATCATGGCGAGTCTATACACACGGAGGCCGCAATGCAACGGACTGGGAAGTAATCGACTGGGCAAGAGAAGCAGTGAAGCGCGGTGCGGGTGAGATCTTGTTAACGAGCATGGATAAAGACGGCGAAAAGTCAGGGTTTGATTTAGCGTTAACCAAAGCAGTCAGCCAAGCGGTGAGCGTTCCTGTTATTGCTTCTGGCGGCGCAGGAAATGGTCAAGATTTTGTCGATGCGTTTGAAAAAGGAGAAGCTGACGCGGCTTTGGCGGCTTCGATCTTTCACTATAAAGAAACATCTGTAAAAGAAATTAAAAGCTATGCAAAACAACAAGGAGTGAGCATTCGATGACGATTGAAAACATTAAATTCAACAGTGATGGACTTGTGCCAGCTATTGTACAAGATGCTGTGAGCAAAGAAGTTTTAACATTGGCTTATATGAACGAAGAATCACTTCAAAAATCAATTGATACATGTGAAACATGGTTTTACAGCCGTTCTCGACAAGAGTTATGGCACAAGGGCGCAACCTCTGGGAACACACAAAAAATTGTGAGCATGGCATATGACTGTGATGCTGATTCTCTTGTTGTAAAAGTGGAGCCTCAAGGTCCTGCTTGTCATACGGGGGCTTACAGCTGTTTTAATGAAACAATTCTTGGCGAAAATAAACAAAATGATAATCGGTTTGCTATTATTAATGAGCTAGAAGAAGTGATTGCTAAGCGTGAAGCTGAAATGCCAGAAGGAGCTTATACGACGTACTTATTCGATAAAGGCGTAGATAAAATCCTCAAAAAAGTAGGAGAAGAAGCAGGTGAAGTGATTATTGCAGCAAAAAATCGTGACCATGATGAGCTGAAGTGGGAAGTTGCGGATTTACTGTACCACGTACTTGTTTTACTTCGTGAGCAAAAGCTGCCTTTGGACGATGTCCTATCAGTATTAAAGGAACGTCACTCTAGCTAATAGCTACATAGTGAAAGGAGAGAAGGAGTTGTCTCATTTTAGATAAAAGAGGCAAAACCTTCTCTTATTTGCGTCAAGAAACGACTGCTTGCAGGCTCCTTTTTTGAATAGAGGTATTAAACTTCTTGGCAAATGTGATATACTACGAACGTCGAAATTATCAACTTATTTGGAGGGCTTAATGGAAAAACACTCAAAAGTAATTCAAAAAATGGCACAAGTAATTCCATTTTCGCAAACGGGTGACTTCTATTTCGAAAAAGCGCTGCAGGCGTTTGAAGAAGAGGAGTCAGATAAAGCGCTCAAGTATTTAACGCGTGCAAACAAAGAAAATGCCCGTAATCCACAGCTTCTTACAAACGTTGGAGTAGCTTTAACGGAGCAGGGAGATTATCAAGATGCCAACGAGCTTTTTCTCCATGTGATTCATCATATGGACGATACATTAGGAAGCTGTTACTACTATATAGCCAACAGCTATGCGCATCTTGGACTGTTTGAAGAATCAAAAAAATACGCGATGTATTACATTGAGCATTTTCCAAATGGTGACCTCTTTCGATCGGCTACAGATCTGTTAGATTTACTATCAATTGATGTGGATGAAGAAGATGAAGAGCCTAAAAATCAGCTAGGCGACATGCTGATTATAAAACAAGAACAAGCAAAACGACTGCTTGAAGCAACGAATTTTGAAGAAGCAGTGGATTTGTTAACTGAAATAATTGATGAGTATCCAGAATTCTGGTCTGCATATAATAATTTAGCGTTAGCTTATTTTTATTTAAATAAAATTGATGAGGCAATGGATTTGCTGAATGAAGTATTGGAGAAAAACCCTGGAAATCTTCATGCGTTATGCAATCAGCTGATTTTCTATTATTATTGCCATAAGCATAAAGAAGTTGAGGAGCTTACAGACGGGCTTAGCCGCGTTTATCCGATGTCATTTGAACACCGCTATAAGCTTGGAGCAACATTTGCGTTGATTGGTCAATACAAACTATCATACAGATGGTTAAAAAAGCTTTATACACAAGGTTTTCAAGGAGACAACTCATTTCATTATTGGCTTTCATACGCCTCTTACTATACTGGACATGAAGCCTTCTCTAAAGAAATGTGGAAGCTGGCATTGGAAGACGTTCCTGATAAAGAAGGAGAGGAGCCTTGGCGCATCAGTCAAAAAGCTGCGAAGGTTTTTCAATCGAAAGTGGATGTTACAGCGAAAAAGAAGTGTGCAACAAACAATGTTCACGATCAGCTTTACAGCTTGTATATGGCAAAAAAGCTTCCTGAACAGCAGCGTCTGCTTCTTTTAGAAGAAATCAAATCGTCCATACATATGAGTACACTTTTGGATGAAGTATATACGTATGTATGGCAGGATAAACAACATGTGATTTTTGAGGTGGCAGATGTTATTGAACTGGAGATGGAATCGCAGACTGAAAGTGATACCCAGGATCTTTTAAGCTTTTGGTTTTATGTATATGTACAGGTATATAAACAATCCTATGATTTTCAGCATGTGAACGTAAATGCATGGGCTGCAGCCGTCACATATATATGGGCGAAAGAACAAAACCAGTCTATTACTCAAGCCGATGCGGCAAAACAATATTCCATTTCGGCTGCAACAGTTAGAAAGTACAGTAAAATTGTGAATACGTTATTAAATTGAGCAAAAAAATAGACGATAATAGGAAGAACATATTAGGATAGTGGTAACGAAATAATTATCCATAAATTTGGAATCAACTACGAAGGAATTTCCTAAAAGGAGTGTAAAGAAATGACAGAAGAAAAAATTTATGATGTCATTATTATTGGGGCAGGTCCAGCAGGTATGACTGCTGCTGTATATACATCTCGTGCAGATTTATCAACACTAATGATTGAACGCGGAATTCCAGGCGGTCAAATGGCTAATACGGAAGATGTAGAAAACTATCCAGGTTATGATCATATCCTTGGTCCTGACCTTTCTAACAAAATGTTTGAGCATGCAAAAAAATTCGGTGCGGAATATGCGTACGGTGATATTAAAGAAATCATCGACGGAGAAGAATACAAGACAGTTCGTGCAGGCAGCAAAGAATATAAAACACGTTCAGTAATCGTTGCTACTGGTGCTGAATATAAAAAATTAGGTGCGCCAGGAGAAAAAGAACTAGGCGGCCGCGGCGTATCTTATTGTGCTGTATGTGACGGTGCATTCTTTAAAGGTAAAGAGCTAGTCGTTGTAGGCGGTGGAGACTCTGCGGTTGAGGAAGGCGTATATTTAACACGCTTCGCAACAAAAGTAACAATTATTCACCGACGCGATGAGCTTCGCGCGCAGAAAATCCTACAGCAGCGTGCATTTGACAACGAAAAAGTTGATTTTATCTGGAATACAACAGTCAAAGAAGTAAATGAAAAAGACGGTAAAGTAGGCAGCGTAACGTTAGTAGACACAAAAACAGGTGAAGAGCGCGAGTTTGGTGCGGACGGCGTATTCATTTATGTTGGAATGGTTCCACTAACAAAACCATTCGAAAGCCTAAACATCACGAATAAAGAAGGATATATTGAAACGAACGAGCAAATGGAAACAAAAGTACCAGGTGTGTTCGCAGCTGGAGACGTTCGTGAAAAGGCTCTTCGTCAAATTGTAACAGCTACAGGTGATGGCAGCATTGCTGCTCAAGCGGCTCAGCACTATGTAGAAGAGTTAAAAGAAAAGTTAAAAGCTATTCAGCAATAAGGCTGAAATCAATCGTTTACAAAACGTAATTCGGTTTTAACTGTTCTGTAACACCTGTGAAACATTGATGGGGTACTATATAGATAGTAATTGACCCCCTTTTATAAAATATATGTATGTCGGGCATAGGACGTGTTCCTATGCCTCTTTTTTTTGACTATAACAGATTGAATTTACGTATATAACAGCAAGCGTTTATTTTCAGAAAATTTAGTAATAGTTAGTTCATCTCCGTTGTGAGAGAAGTTTGTTTCGTAGTATAATAAAAGAAAATGTCAGTATACATATGATGAGGTGGAAAACATGCAAAGGGTCACAAATTGTGTATTAATGAAAGACGATAAAGTATTGTTGCTTCAAAAGCCACGAAGAAACTGGTGGGTGGCCCCGGGTGGGAAAATGGAGCAAGGAGAATCTGTAAAAGACTCTGTTGTAAGAGAATTTCGTGAAGAAACAGGAATTTATTTGAAAAATCCCACTGTAAAAGGTATTTTTACATTTACGATGAAAGAAAACGATCAAATTTCATCTGAGTGGATGATGTTTACTTTTTTTGCTACAGATTTTGATGGGACAAATGTGCTAGAATCAGAAGAAGGCAAACTCGGTTGGCATAATTTGAGTGAAGTAAGTGAATTGCCGATGGCCCCGGGAGATCATCACATTATCGATTATGTAGCAAAAGGGTCGGGTGTTATTTATGGCAACTTTACGTATACAACGGATTTCGAGTTATTATCTTATCGAATTGATCCTTGTTAATGATAAATAGACATGTATGCATAGATTGAGGGGGATGAAAAATGAGTACTGGGTCTGTAAGCGATATTCAATTAGTGATTATTACTGGAATGTCAGGTGCAGGAAAAACAGTAGCAATTCAGAGTTTTGAAGATTTAGGGTTCTTTTGTGTAGATAATTGACCCCCTACATTGCTACCGAAATTTTTGGAACTCATGAAAGAGTCAGGGAATAAAATGAATAAAGTTGCTCTTGTTATGGATTTGCGAGGCAGAGAGTTTTTTGAAAGCCTATTTGAAGCATTAGATAACATGAGTGAAACAACGTGGGTCACGCCACAAATTTTATTTTTAGATGCAAAAGATTCTGTACTGGTGACGCGCTACAAAGAAACGAGACGTTCACATCCGCTAGCTCCTTCGGGTTTACCGTTAGAAGGAATTGGTATGGAACGGGAGCTGCTTGAGGAGTTAAAAGGAAGAGCTCAGCTTATTTATGAGACATCAGAGTTAAAGCCAAGAGAGCTTAGAGAAAAGATTTTAACTCAGTTTTCTTCGCACGCTTCACAAGTTTTTACTGTTAATGTGATGTCATTTGGTTTTAAATACGGGGTGCCTATTGACGCTGATTTAGTCTTTGATGTGCGCTTTTTGCCAAACCCTCACTATATTGACCATATGCGTCCTAAAACAGGGCTTGAAGAAGAGGTTTCTTCTTACGTATTAAAATGGACGGAAACTCAAAAGTTCATTGAAAAAGTAGTAGACCTACTTTCGTTTATGCTTCCGCAGTACAAGCGAGAAGGTAAAAGCCAGCTGGTCATCGCTATAGGGTGTACAGGGGGACAGCATCGCTCCGTCACATTAGCTGAATATTTAGGTCACCATTTCCAGAATGAATACAAAACTCATATTTCTCATCGTGACATTGAGAGGAGAAAGGAAAATCATAGATGAGCAGTGAACAGCTTCCAAAAGTTGTCGTCATTGGGGGAGGAACGGGTTTACCAGTGCTGTTAAGAGGGTTGAAGGAATACCCTCTTGATCTTACAGCCATCGTAACCGTAGCAGACGACGGGGGAAGTTCTGGCCGATTGCGCGATGAACTTGAAATCCCTGCTCCTGGTGATATTCGAAATGTGCTAGCTGCTTTATCTGATGTAGAGCCACTAGTTGAAGAGCTTTTTCAACATCGATTTGATACAGGAAATGAGCTTACAGGCCATTCTCTTGGCAATTTGTTGCTTGCAGCTATGACGTCTATTACTGGCGATTTTGTGCATGCTATACGAGAAATGAGCAAAGTACTAAACGTCAGAGGGAAAGTGCTTCCGGCAGCTAATCAAAGTGTTGTGCTGCATGCGGAGATGCAAGATGGATCCATCGTAACAGGTGAATCTAAAATTCCAGAAGTTAATAAAAAAATTAATAAAGTGTTTTTATCGCCTGCCGATGTGAAACCGCTTGTCGAGACAATAAAAGCTATTCGACGCGCCGATTTAATTGTATTGGGGCCGGGAAGTCTTTATACAAGTATTTTGCCGAATTTACTGGTGCAAGATATTTGTAATGAGCTTTGTTCGACAAAAGCAAAGAAAGTGTACGTGTGCAACGTGATGACGCAGCCGGGTGAGACATTGGGTTTTAAGGCAAGTGATCATATTAAAGCGCTTTACAACCATATGCCGTGTGCGTTTTTAGATGCGATTATTGTCAATAATGCACCTATTCCGGCACCTTTAAAAAAGAAATATCAAGTAGAGCAGGCTCAGCCTGTAGAATATGACCGTGAAGTATTGCTAAAATTAGGTTTAGAAGTGATTGAAGATCAAATTATTCAGTATGACGGCAGCGTAATTAGGCATGATACAAAAAAAGTAGCAAAGCTTGTGTATTCTATGCTGACATCGCTGCAAGGTAAAGCGAATACTGGTGTTTAACACTATTTCCGTATGTAGATTGGAGGTGAAGTTATGTCATTTGCATCAGAAACAAAAAAAGAGTTAACGAATTTAGAAGTCAAGAATTGCTGTGCAAAAGCAGAGCTCTCTGCATTAATTCGAATGAATGGTTCACTTTCTTTTTCGAATAAAAAATTCACAGTTGATGTCCAAACTGAAAATGCAGCGATTGCTCGACGCATTTATGTCCTGCTTAAGAAAAATTATGATGTGTCAGTAGAACTGCTTGTACGTAAGAAAATGCGGCTGAAGAAAAACAATGTGTATATTGTTCGATTAGTAGAGAAAACAAGAATGCTTTTGGAAGACTTAAAAATTGTAGAAGAAGGATTCACGTTTACACATCGTATTTCACCAGAGCTAGTACAAAAGAAATGCTGTAAGCGATCCTACTTAAGAGGCGCATTTTTAGCCGGCGGCTCTATTAATAACCCGGAGACATCATCGTACCATCTTGAAATCTTTTCATTGTATGAAGAGCACAACGAAGCTTTATGCAATTTAATGAACGAATTTCAATTGAATAGTAAAACATTAGAACGAAAAAAAGGCTATATTAACTATTTGAAAGAAGCTGAAAAAATTACGGAGTTTCTAAATATCATTGGAGCCCATAACGCTCTTTTACGGTTTGAGGATGTAAGAATTGTCCGAGATATGCGAAATTCCGTTAATCGCTTAGTTAATTGTGAAACAGCTAACTTAAACAAAACAATCGGAGCGGCCATTCGTCAAGTGGAAAACATTCGTTATATTGATGAAACAGCTGGATTAGATATCTTACCAGAAAAGCTAAGAGAAATTGCTCGTTTGCGTGTGGAATATCAAGACGTTACGTTAAAGGAGCTTGGTGAGATGGTATCTGGAGGTCAAATTAGCAAATCAGGCATTAACCATCGATTGCGTAAAATTGACCAAATAGCAGACAAGCTTCGCGCCGGTCAGCCAGTCACATAAGGGGAATTGCAAGGGGGAGGATTTTATCATGGAAAAACAAGTAGAAGTAAAATTAAAAACGGGATTACAAGCTCGTGTTGCGGCACTATTCGTGCAAGAAGCAACTCGTTTTACATCTGATGTGTACTTGAAGAAAGATGAGAAAGTAGTCAACGCTAAAAGTATCATGGGGTTAATGAGCTTAGCGATTAATAACGGTTCTCTTATTACGCTCATTGTTGAAGGGGTAGATGAAAAAGAAGCAATGGATGCGTTAGTCGCTTACGTAGAGAACGATGCATAAAAAAGCCTTTCCCAAAGTGGGAAAGGCTTTTTTCTTATTTAGGGTCGTTTTCTAATACTTTGTCAATTAGACCGTATTCTAAAGCGCGTTCAGCAGTCATGAAATTATCACGATCTGTATCACGTTGTAGCACTTCTAACGGTTGACCTGTACGCTCAGCTAAAATTGAATTTAGTTTTTCACGTAGGAATAGAATACGTTTTGCCGCAATTTCGATTTCAGTAGCTTGTCCTTGAGCACCACCAAGAGGTTGATGAATCATTACTTCGCTGTTTGGAAGAGCAAAACGTTTGCCCTTTTCACCAGCAGCCAGTAAGAAAGCACCCATTGATGCAGCCATACCGATACAAATTGTAGAAACTTTTGGCTTAATGAATTGCATCGTATCATAGATAGCCATTCCAGCTGTAATAGAGCCACCTGGGCTGTTGATATAAAGTGAGATATCTTTTTCTGGGTCTTCAGCAGCTAAGAATAGAAGCTGAGAAACGATCGAGTTAGCTACATTATCATCAATAGCACTACCTAAAATAATAATGCGGTCTTTTAATAAACGTGAATAAATGTCATAAGCACGTTCACCACGGTTTGTTTGTTCAATAACTGTAGGAATTAAGTTCATATTAAATTCCTCCTTAACAAGAATAATTTGTTATGTACCTATAATACACGTATGGTCAATAAAGGTCAAACAAAAGAACCTCTACTACACATATTCGCTTAAAAGACTATGTATTCCTCTTTGACATTATTAAAATTTTTCCCCCTTCTAAAAAAAATAAACGTAGTATTCTATTGAAAAGAGAAGTTTTCTCTCCTATAATGGAAGTTGTGACAAATATGCCCTCGTAGTGTAGTGGATAGCACAAGAGATTCCGGTTCTCTTAGGGTGGGTTCGAATCCTGTCGAGGGCGTCTTAAAACGTTGCGGATTACGCAACGTTTTTTATTTTGAGTAAAAAGGCTCATCTTCTCAAAAAATAATATTTATTTTCCTTCTATAACCCTTTATACGCGTAAGGAAGCAAGAAATTAATTCCATTGTACCGGTTGCGGAATTTGTCAGAATACTATAAAACAGTATATAAGGAAAAGAAACACGGAGGAGGAATAAATATGAAATACATGAACAAACTTTTCATTGTCAGTGCATCGGTAGCCCTATTACTATCTGCATGCGGGACGAACGAAGATTCTGCTCAGCCGAAGTCTAATGATCAAGCAGAAAATGTTCAGCAGGATACAGCTTCTAAATCTGATCAAACATCAGGCGCTGCAAAAGAAGAGTCGAAAAAAGATGCGGATTCTGCTGAGGTCTCAGCCGAACCTTCAGGAAGTCAATCATCGACTAGCGAAACGGCGGAAGGTGGACAGTCAAGGTCTTCTTCAGAAACAAAACTAACAAAAAGCCCAGAACAAGATTATTCTATTCAAGTAATGGACGGCTATAAACTAACGGGTGAAGAACCTGGAAAAGATGCGTTAGTGTTAACTTCAGATGATTCTCAATTTATGCGTATTGAAATGCTTTCATCAGAAGCATCGCTGGATGACGCTGCTCAATCTGTTAAACAAACGGCAACAGCAGTTAATAAAAATGCAGCAGAGAAAAAGAATCTTGAAGAGAATGGAATCTTCAAAGATTCTGTTTGGTATGAAGCCACATCTGGCGATCATACGGTAAACGCCGTGTTGGTTAAAGGAAAGAAACCAATGAAGCTAACCATTTTTACGAAAAATGACGCAGAAAACTTAGACAAGTTTATGCAAATGGCACAAACTATTCAATAAGCAATTCTTCTATATATTATACAAATGCAGAAAATTCGACATGACGAAGAAAACGTCATGTCGAATTAGTACTCGGATCATGTAGTAGGCGCGAATTATAATGAAAAGTTATAAAGGTGTATAGCTCTATTACTTTTTTGATGGTTAGTAACTAAAAATAGGATGAAATGCTTCGTTAACAAAGGTTGACGGAGATTTTTTGATGAAAAAATTACATATAAAAAATAGTTACATGCTCTTTGAAAGCGTTTTTATAGTAAAATAGATGAAGGGGAGGGGAGAAATAATGGAGATTGGATTATTTCAGCAGCAGTCGTTAAAACTGACGATGTCAAAAGAATTATCACAAGCTATTTCTCTTTTACAATATTCATCGATGGATATTGTAGCGTTTTTACATGAGCAGGCGCTTCAAAATCCGCTTATAGATTTTTCAGAGCTGCCCGTCAATACATCTCACAATCAAAAAAATCATGCAACTTCTGATTCAACAGATTATATGAGCAGTATACCAGCTCCTAAAGAAACGCTGTACGAACATTTAATGAATCAATCCGCATTATTAAAATTAGATGAATGTGAGCAGGCAGCCGTTGAGTTTGTTATTCATAGTCTGGATGATGCTGGCTATTTGCACGATGAGTTAATCATACTTGCTAACCAGCTTGGCCAAGATCAAGAGCAGGTTGAAAAGGCTCTTCAACTTGTGCAGCAGATGGACCCGGCAGGAGTAGGGGCGAGAAGTTTACAGGAGTGCTTAATGCTCCAATTAAAAAGAAGTAATCAATGGACAGAAAAAATAGAGCAAATTTTGACACATCACTTTGAGGAATTTGCTTATAAAAAATGGATGAAAATCTCAAAGTTATGTCAAATCTCACTTGAAGCTCTTCAACAATTACATGAACAGATTAAGAAATTAAATCCTCGTCCTGGATCATTTTATATGAAGTCCAATGAACGATTCATTGTACCGGATTTTATTGTGAAAATTGAAGATGGAAATGTCGTTGCTTATGCAAATGAGGATTTGGAACCTCGTCTTTCAGTGAACGAACAATACAAACTTCAGCTGAAAAATAAGCAGAACCAAGAAATGTTTTCTTATTTGCAAGAGAAATATCGTGAATTTCAATGGATTATGAAAAGTTTACACACACGCAAAGACACATTAAACGCATTAATGAATACTTTACTCGTTGAACAAGAAGCATTTTTTAAAAAGGGCCCTTCGTATTTGAAGCCGTTAACGATGAAGGAAGTAGCGGAACAAACCTCTGTGCATGAATCAACGATTAGCCGTGCTACTCGGCACAAATATATTCAAACACCTTTTGGCACCTTTTCAATGAAATCTTTTTTCTCAACTAGTATTCAACTGGGCAACAACGAAGCGACTTCTACAACTCACGTAAAAGAACTGCTTAAAAAGCTAGTATCAGAAGAAAACAAACAGCGTCCGCTTTCAGATCAGCAGTTGGCTAACGTCTTGCAAAGCAATTATAACGTTACTATTTCAAGAAGAACGGTAGCCAAATATCGAGACCAATTAAACGTTCTACCATCCAGTCAACGAAAACTTTTTGTCACGCAGTAAAGGAGTGGGAATGTGGAAGTCGTACTATATACCAAAAATGGCTGTCATTTATGCGATGATGCAAAGAAGCTGCTTGCAGAGATGCAGTCTGAGTTTCCCTTTCAGCTTATGGAACGAGATATTTACAAAAACGATGAGTGGTTGGAAAAGTATCACCTTGCGATTCCTGTAGTAGAAATGGATGGAGAAGAAGTGGAATATGGAAAAATAACAGGTATTCCATTAAGAAAACGCTTACTTTTAAAAATAGGCAACACATGAGTTGAATAAAGGATTCACTCCTGTTAGAATAGATTTTGTAGCAGGGTGAATTTTTTTTGCGCAAGGTGGGACATAATATGTCTATATGGGACAAAATATGTCCAGCAAGTTTATGCCTTAAGGGGATTTTAACATGCGTTCTTTAATAGAAGTACAACGAAAATTATTACCTGAACTTCTCTCAGTTATGCAAAAGCGCTATCAAATCTTGCAATACATACGTTTAATGCAGCCGATTGGCCGCAGAAACTTAGCTGTAAGCCTTGGGCTAACAGAGCGTGTGTTACGAAGCGAAGTAACATTCTTAAAAGAACAAGATTTGATTGACATTTACCCTAGTGGGATGACGCTTACAAACGAGGGAGAACTACTTCTAGCTGAGTTAGAAGAAGTAATGAAGGAAGTTTCAGGACTTCGATTATTGGAAACAACATTAAAAGAGGCGTTTTCTTTATCAGAAGTTGTTGTTGTATCTGGAGATAGTGATCAGTCTCCTTGGGTCAAAAATGAAATGGGTCGAGCATCTGTTTCGTGTATCAAGGAGCGCCTTGTTGGTGAAAAAAATACCGTTGCTGTTACAGGTGGTACAACGCTTGCCGCCGTTGCCGAAATGATGACACCTGATTCAAAACACCCTGATGTACTTTTTGTACCTGCTCGCGGAGGGTTAGGTGAAAATGTACAAAACCAAGCAAACACGATTTGTGCTAAGATGGCTGAAAAGTCCATGAGTCACTATCGCTTGCTTCATGTTCCAGATCAGCTTAGTGATGAAGCATACCGATCCATTATCGGTGAGCCATCTATTAAAGACATGCTTCATTTAATCAAGTCCGCTGGTATGGTTGTTCACGGAATAGGAGACGCTATGACAATGGCAGAACGCCGTAAAACACCACAAGCTGACTTAGAAAAAGTGAAAAATGGACATGCTGTAGGTGAGGCATTTGGATACTATTTTAATCATCAAGGCGAAGTTGTTCATAAAGTTAAAACAGTTGGCATACAACTCGATGATTTAAAGAACAATAAATGTGTTATTGCTGTTGCAGGAGGTTCATCAAAAGCAAAGGCAATTAAAGCGTTTATGCAACAAGCGCATGATTCGATTCTCATTACAGATGAAGGCGCCGCAAAAGAGTTAGTAAGGGATTTTAATTAATCCCTCATATAAAAAAATACTTTTTACATTCAAGGAGGAAATACCCATGGCAGTAAAAATTGGTATTAACGGATTTGGTCGTATCGGCCGTAATGTATTCCGCGCAGCTTTAAAAAATGATAACGTTGAAGTAGTAGCAATCAACGACTTAACAGATGCTAACATGCTTGCTCACCTTTTAAAATATGATTCTGTACACGGAAAATTAGATGCAGAAGTAGTAGTAGATGGTAGCAACTTAGTAGTAAACGGTAAAACAATCGAAATCTCTGCTGAACGCGACCCAGCTCAATTATCTTGGGGCAAACAAGGCGTAGAAGTTGTTGTTGAATCTACTGGATTCTTCACAAAACGCGCTGACGCTGCAAAACACTTAGAAGCAGGAGCTAAAAAAGTAATTATCTCTGCTCCAGCATCTGATGAAGACATCACAATCGTAATGGGTGTTAACGAAGACAAATACGATGCAGCTAACCACAACGTAATTTCAAATGCTTCTTGTACAACTAACTGCTTAGCGCCATTTGCTAAAGTGTTAAACGACAAGTTCGGTCTTAAACGCGGAATGATGACAACAGTTCACTCTTACACAAACGACCAACAAATCTTAGACTTACCACACAAAGATTACCGTCGTGCTCGTGCAGCTGCTGAAAACATCATCCCAACTTCAACTGGTGCTGCTAAAGCTGTATCTCTAGTATTACCTGAATTAAAAGGTAAATTAAACGGTGGAGCTATGCGTGTTCCAACTCCAAACGTTTCTTTAGTAGACTTAGTTGCTGAACTTGATAAAGAAGTAACTGTTGAAGATGTAAACAACGCTCTTAAAGAAGCTGCTGAAGGCGATCTTAAAGGCATCCTTGGTTACAGCGAAGAGCCACTAGTATCTGGTGACTACAATGGTAACATCAACTCTTCTACAATCGATGCATTATCTACAATGGTAATGGAAGGTAACATGGTTAAAGTTATCTCTTGGTACGATAACGAGAGCGGATATTCTAACCGTGTAGTAGACCTTGCTCAATACATCGCTGCTAAAGGACTATAAGAATAACTTAAAATTCGCTTCTATTTGATTCAATAAGACAGAAATCGACTAGACTTTCCTTTTTTATTGGATATCTGAAAATAGAACGACTATAATAAGACTTGCTAAGGAAGAGAGGGGCATACCCCCTCTTCCTTGATTTATGTATTGGCTTCTACATGAAAAAGCGTCATAAACAGCTAACTCGAGTTTCACTTTATATAGAAAGGCGCCAATATATAAAATGAAATGTACGTTGGTTTGTGGATTGATGATTACATAGAAGCCTACTTGCTTAGTACCATAAATACTTAAGGAGGCCTTTTAACGATGAACAAAAAAACGTTGAAAGACATCGATGTAAAAGGAAAGCGAGTATTTTGTCGCGTAGACTTTAACGTACCAATGAAAGACGGAAAAGTAACAGACGAAACTCGTATTCGTGCAGCTGTTCCTACTATTCAATATTTAGTAGAACAAGGTGCAAAAGTAATTTTAGCTAGCCATCTTGGACGTCCAAAAGGCGAAGTTGTTGAAGAATTACGTCTAAATGCTGTTGCAGAACGTTTACAAGCTCTTCTTGGTAAAGACGTTGCAAAAGCTGACGAAGCTTTTGGTGAAGAAGTAAAGAAAACAATCGACGGCATGAGCGAAGGCGATGTTTTAGTACTTGAAAACGTACGTTTTTACCCAGGCGAAGAGAAAAACGATCCTGAATTAGCAAAAGCGTTTGCTGAATTAGCAGATGTATACGTAAACGATGCATTCGGTGCAGCTCACCGTGCGCATGCTTCAACAGAAGGAATTGCTCAACACATTCCAGCAGTAGCAGGTTTCTTAATGGAAAAAGAGCTTGATGTGCTTTCAAAAGCATTATCGAACCCAGAACGTCCATTTACTGCAATCGTTGGTGGAGCAAAAGTTAAAGACAAAATCGGTGTAATTGACCACTTACTTGATAAAGTAGATAACTTAATCATCGGTGGAGGACTTTCTTACACATTTATTAAGGCACTAGGCCATGAAGTAGGTAAATCACTTCTTGAAGAAGACAAGATTGAACTTGCAAAATCTTTCATGGAAAAAGCTAAGAAAAACGGAGTAAACTTCTACATGCCAGTGGACGTGGTAGTAGCAGATGACTTCTCAAATGATGCTAATATTCAAGTTGTATCAATTGAAAACATTCCAAGCGATTGGGAAGGCTTAGACGCAGGACCGAAAACGCGTGAAATCTATGCTGACGTAATCAAAAACTCTAAGTTAGTTATTTGGAATGGACCAATGGGTGTATTTGAATTAGACGCATTTGCTAATGGAACAAAAGCAGTAGCTGAAGCTTTAGCAGAAGCAACTGACACATATTCAGTAATCGGCGGAGGAGACTCTGCAGCAGCTGTTGAAAAATTCAACCTAGCTGATAAAATGAGCCATATTTCTACAGGTGGCGGTGCGTCACTAGAGTTTATGGAAGGTAAAGAACTTCCAGGCGTAGTTGCACTAAACGATAAGTAAGTTTATGTTTCAGTAAGACGGAGGACCGACCTGACGACTGATAATATAAATAATTATCAAGCAGCGAAGAAGGATGACCAAGAGATAAAAGGGACCGAATCACTTTTAACAGCACCCTCTTGGACATCTAACGCGTGAAGTGAAAACCCACAATAAACAAAGGACGGTGTTACACATGCGTAAACCAATTATTGCAGGAAACTGGAAAATGAATAAAGTACTTTCTGAAGCAACTAGCTTTGTTGAAGAAGTAAAAGGAGCAGTACCATCTCCTGAAAGCGTAGATTCAGTAGTATGTGCACCTGCACTATTTTTAGATCGTTTAGTAGAAGCGACTAAAGGCACAGACTTAAAAATTGGTGCACAAAACATGCACTTCGAAGAAAACGGTGCGTTCACTGGAGAAGTGAGCCCTGTTGCATTAGCAGACCTAGGTGTGAACTACGTAATTTTAGGACACTCTGAACGTCGTGAAATGTTTGCTGAAACGGACGAAACAGTAAACCAAAAAACAATTGCTGCATTCAAACACGGTTTAACACCAATCGTTTGCTGCGGTGAAACAAACGAAGAGTATGAACAAGACCAAACAAAAACAGTTGTAGCTAATCAAGTACAAAAAGCATTAGCTGGTCTAACTGATGAGCAAGTAAAACAAACGGTTATCGCATATGAGCCAATCTGGGCAATCGGTACAGGTAAATCTTCAACTGCTGAAGGTGCAAACGAAGTTTGTGCATACATCCGTAGCGTTGTTGCAGAGCAATTCTCTCAAGATGTTGCAGATGCTGTACGTATTCAATACGGCGGTAGCGTAAAACCTGCTAATATTAAAGAATATATGTCTCAATCAGACATTGACGGAGCTTTAGTAGGTGGAGCAAGCTTAGAAGCAGATTCTTTCTTACAGCTTTTGGAGGCTGGTAAGTAATGAGTAAAAAGCCAGTAGCATTAATCATCTTAGATGGTTTTGCATTACGCGATGAAGATAAAGGTAATGCGGTAACACATGCAAAAAAACCAAACTTCGACCGTTTCTGGAACGAGTATCCTCATGCTACACTTCAGGCGTCTGGAGAAGCTGTAGGCTTACCGGAAGGCCAAATGGGTAACTCTGAAGTAGGTCACTTAAACATCGGTGCAGGCCGAATTGTGTACCAAAGCTTAACTCGTGTAAACGTAGCAATTCGTGAAGGCGAGTTTGAACAAAACGAAACGCTTGTAGCAGCTGTAAAGCACGCAAAAGAAAAGGGTACAAACCTTCATCTTTTCGGACTTTTATCTGATGGCGGTGTACACAGTCATATCGAACATCTTTATGCATTATTGCGTCTAGCTAAGAGTGAAGGCTTAGAAAAAGTCTACATTCATGGCTTCTTAGATGGTCGTGACGTAGCACCTCAATCTGCTGAAACGTATTTAAAAGAACTTAATGAAAAAATTGAAGAGTACGGCGTTGGTGAAATTGCAACACTTTCAGGACGTTACTACTCAATGGACCGCGACAAACGCTGGGAGCGCGTAGAGAAATCATACCGCGCAATGGTGTACGGTGAAGGTCCATCATATACAAGCGCTGAAGAGTGCGTAAAAGATTCATATGAAAATGGAATCTATGACGAATTCGTTTTACCTTCTGTTATTACAAAGGAAGACGGATCGCCAGTTGCGACAATTCAAGACGAAGATGCAGTCATTTTCTACAACTTCCGTCCCGATCGCGCAATTCAAATTTCAAATACGTTCGCAAACGAAGATTTCCGCTCATTTGATCGCGGTGAGAAACATCCGAAAAACTTACATTTTGTATGTCTAACTCACTTCAGCGAAACAGTTGACGGATATGTAGCCTTTAAGCCAATTAACTTAGATAATACGCTTGGTGAAGTATTATCTCAAAATAACTTAAAGCAGCTTCGTATTGCTGAAACGGAAAAATATCCTCACGTAACGTTCTTTATGAGCGGTGGACGTGAAGCAGAGTTTCCTGGTGAAACACGTATCTTAATCGATTCACCAAAAGTAGCAACATATGACTTGAAACCTGAGATGAGTGCTTATGAAGTGACGGACGCGTTGCTTGCAGAAATCGAGGGCGACAAGCAGGACGCTATTTTATTAAACTTTGCAAACCCTGATATGGTAGGTCATTCAGGTATGTTAGAACCAACGGTAAAAGCGATTGAAACAGTAGATGAGTGCTTAGGCAAAATTGTAGATGCAATTTTAGCTAAAGGCGGTACAGCAATTATCACAGCAGACCATGGTAATGCTGATGAAGTGATTACACTTGAAGGTAATCCAATGACGGCTCATACAACGAATCCTGTTCCGGTAATTGTAACAAAACAAGGCTTAGAGCTTCGTGAAGACGGTATTCTAGGGGATCTAGCTCCTACAATGCTTACTCTTCTAGATGTAGCACAGCCAAAAGAAATGACAGGTAAAACATTAATTAAATAATTAATTATAAAGGAGAGTTTTAAAATGCCAACAATTCTTGACATTTATGCACGCGAAGTATTAGATTCTCGCGGTAACCCAACAGTTGAAGTAGAAGTATATACTGAATCAGGCGCTTTCGGACGCGCAATCGTACCAAGTGGTGCTTCTACTGGTGAACACGAAGCAGTAGAATTACGCGATGGTGACAAATCTCGCTACCTAGGTAAAGGTGTATTAAAAGCAGTAGAAAACGTAAACGAAATTATCGCTCCTGAATTAGTAGGTATGGACGCAACTGATCAAATCGGTATCGACCGCCTTATGATTGAGCTAGATGGTACGGAAAACAAAGGTAAATTAGGTGCTAACGCTATCCTTGGTGTATCTATGGCAGTAGCTCACGCAGCAGCTGATTTCGTAGGTCTTCCATTATATCGTTACCTTGGTGGATTCAACGCGAAGCAATTACCAACTCCAATGATGAACATCATCAACGGTGGTTCTCATGCTGATAACAACGTTGACTTCCAAGAGTTCATGATTTTACCTGTAGGAGCTCCTACATTCAAAGAAGCAATCCGTATGGGTGCTGAAGTATTCCACGCGTTAAAATCTGTTTTATCTGCAAAAGGCTTAAACACAGCTGTAGGTGACGAAGGTGGATTCGCTCCAAACCTTGGTTCTAACCGTGAAGCATTAGAAGTAATTGTTGAAGCAATCGAAAAAGCTGGCTACAAAGCTGGTCAAGACATCCAATTAGGTATGGACGTTGCTTCTTCTGAATTCTTCAACAAAGAAACTGGTAAATATGACTTAGCAGGCGAAGGTCGTACAGGCGTAACTTCTGCTGAAATGGTAGATTTCTACGAGCAGTTAGTTAACGAATTCCCAATCGTTTCAATCGAAGACGGTTTAGACGAAAATGACTGGGATGGTCACAAGCTATTAACTGAGCGCATTGGCGGCAAAGTACAGCTTGTTGGTGACGATTTATTCGTAACAAACACGAAAAAACTTTCTCAAGGTATCGAACAAGGCGTAGGTAACTCTATCCTTATCAAAGTTAACCAAATCGGTACATTAACTGAAACGTTCGAAGCTATTGAAATGGCTAAACGTGCTGGTTACACAGCAGTAGTTTCTCACCGTTCTGGTGAAACTGAAGATGCAACAATCGCTGATATCGCTGTTGCAACAAATGCTGGTCAAATCAAAACTGGTTCTATGAGCCGTACAGACCGTATTGCGAAATACAACCAATTACTACGCATCGAAGACGAGCTAGGTGTTCTAGCTGTATACGATGGCGCTAAATCTTTCTACAACTTAAAAAAATAAGTTGAAATCATAAAAAACGGATGACGATTGTCATCCGTTTTTTTATGTTAAAATCCGGTGTATTTCGCTGTCATTACTTGTATGAGAGGGTTTTTTATGATAAATTAACCTTAGCGTAGTGCGCGTACTTTATCCCCGGTAATGCCAATCAGAAGGGATGAAGAAACCCCGCTGATTGACTATTACTTGGTGTAGGAGGTGTGTCTTAGTGCATACATTGCTGATTACTTTACTAGTGATTGTTTCAATTGCATTGATTGTTGTGGTCGTTTTACAATCAAGCAAAACTACTGGATTATCTGGAGCTATTTCCGGTGGAGCTGAAACGTTATTTGGAAAACAAAAAGCACGTGGAATTGACTTAGTTTTACACCGTTTGACAGTAGTGTTATCTATCTTATTCTTTGCGTTAACACTTGCTGTATCTTATTTCAAACTTTAATATGTTACTGGATAGACTGCCACCTAATGCATACGTACTTGGTGTATACCAACTTATGTATTAGGTGGCTTTTTTAATGGGCGTGTTGAATACTTTAATTTCATTTTTAAGTAATGATATAATATAGCTTTAGAAAAAAGTACTAAATATAGTATAAAAACGTAAAAGTTGACGGACACATCTCTTGTTATGTGATGACCGTCACATAAATACATGTTTTTTTCTATTATGACTGCAGATATTATAACTAAAAGGAGTTAAATGATATATGAAAATTGCACAACCAAAGCCATTTACATTTGAAGGCGGCGAAAAGGCTGTTTTATTACTTCACGGTTTTACCGGAAATTCTGCTGATGTTCGTATGTTAGGTCGTTTTTTAGAGAAAAAAGGGTACACATGCCACGCACCTCACTATAAAGGACACGGTGTAGCGCCTGAAGAGCTTGTTCATACTGGTCCAAAAGATTGGTGGAAAGATGTCATGGAAGGCTATGAGTTTTTAAAAAGTAAAGGCCATGAAAGTATTGCCGCTGTAGGTCTTTCACTAGGTGGCGTATTTTCACTGAAATTAGGTTACACTGTACCTATAAAGGGTATTGTGCCTATGTGCGCGCCTATGTATATAAAGAGTGAAGAAGTCATGTATGAAGGTGTTTTAGCGTATGCACGCGAATATAAAAAGCGTGAAGGTAAATCGTCTGAACAGATTGAACAAGAAATGGAAGAGTTCAAACAAACACCAATGAACACGTTAAAGTCTTTACAGGAATTAATCGCTGAAGTGCGAAATTCAGTTGATATGATTTATGCACCGACATTTGTTGTACAAGGTCGTCATGATCATATGATTAATACAGACAGCGCCAATATTATTTATAATAGCGTCGAGTCTCCTACAAAAGATATAAAGTGGTACGAAGAATCTGGTCATACCATTACCTTTGATAAAGAGCGAGATCAGCTTCACGAGGATGTATATGCATTTTTGGAATCACTTGATTGGTAATAGAGATAATACGAATAAGGAAAAAGGAGGGACATGATGTGAAAGAAGAAAATCAGCCCTATATGAATGAAATATTGGATTTTATGAAAAGGGATAATTACAAACCTTTGACTGTCCAAGAGCTTGCAAAAGAATTTAATACGGAGGATGCAGAGTCATTCAAAGAGTTTGTTAAGGCACTTGTTATTATGGAAGAGAAGGGTTTAATTATCCGAGCAAGAAATGACCGCTACGGGCTGCCGGAACAAATGAATTTTGTCAAAGGGAAAGTAAGCGGACATGCAAAAGGGTTTGCGTTCGTAGTTCCTGAAGAAAAAGATGCGGGTGATGTATTTATTCCCCCTACTGAAACAAACAATGCTATGCACGGAGATATTGTGCTTGCAAGAGTGTTATCAGAATCATCAGGTGCTCGTCGTGAAGGAACCATTGTAAAAATCTTAGAACGAGGTACCCAGCAAATTGTAGGTACGTATACGCAAAGCAAGAATTTCGGCTTTGTGATTGCGGATGACAAAAAAATTGCAGGTGATATCTTTATTCCCAAAGCAGCAAGAAACGGTGCAGTTGAAGGCCATAAAGTAGTAGTAGAGCTCACAACCTATCCGGAAGGCCGCATGAATGCAGAAGGAAAAGTTGTTCAAATTCTTGGACATAAAAACGATCCGGGGATTGATATCATTTCTGTTATCCATAAGCACGGTCTTCCTCAAGAATTTCCTGCTGACGCTTTAACGCAAGCAATCGATACACCTGAGACGATTGATGAAAAAGATATCGGTAACCGTCGCGATCTTCGGGATCAAGTTATTGTAACCATTGACGGAGCAGATGCAAAAGATTTGGATGACGCTGTAACGGTTACAGAGCTTGAAAACGGAAACTACAAATTAGGCGTTCATATTGCAGATGTAAGTCACTACGTTAAAGAAGGTTCTCCGATTGATGTAGAAGCAGCAGAGCGCGGAACAAGCGTCTATTTAGTAGACCGAGTTATTCCGATGATTCCTCACCGTTTATCTAACGGAATCTGCTCATTAAATCCAAAAGTTAACCGTTTTACACTTTCTTGTGAGATGGAAATTAATCCACAAGGTGAAGTAGTAAAACATGAGATTTTTGAAAGTGTCATCAAAACGACAGAACGAATGACGTATTCAGATGTGAACAAAATCTTAGTGGATAAAGATGAAGAAGTGTTAGAACGCTACGAGCCAATCGTTCCGATGTTTGAGCGTATGGAAAAGCTGGCAGCTATTCTTCGTAAAAAGAGAATGGATCGCGGTGCCATTGATTTTGATTTCAAAGAAGCAAAAGTATTGGTAGATGATGATGGACATCCTCACGATGTTATTTTGCGTGAACGTTCAGTTGCTGAAAAGCTAATCGAAGAATTTATGCTGGCGGCGAATGAAACAGTAGCAGAACATTTTCACTGGATGAACGTACCGTTTATTTATCGTATTCATGAAGATCCAGATGCAGAGAAGCTTACTCGTTTCTTAGAGTTTATTACAAACTTTGGTTATACAGTGAAAGGGACAGGCAACGATATTCATCCGCGTGCGCTGCAAGATATTTTAGAAGAAGTAAAGGGTACGCCTGAAGAGATGGTTATTTCAACTGTTATGCTTCGTTCGATGAAACAAGCGAAATATGAAGCAGAAAGTTTAGGCCACTTTGGTTTATCAGCTGAATTCTATACGCATTTTACGTCTCCAATCCGTCGTTATCCGGATTTAATCGTTCATCGTCTCATTCGTACGTATTTAATTGAAGGAAAAACAGATCAGCAAACGCAAGAAAAATGGCGCGAGCTTCTGCCTGATGTTGCTGAGCATTCTTCTAATATGGAACGTCGTTCAGTTGACGCTGAGCGAGAAACGGACGATATGAAAAAAGCTGAGTTTATGGCTGATAAAGTTGGGGAAGTATTCAATGGTATTATTAGCTCTGTTACAAACTTTGGGATGTTCGTGGAGCTGGAAAATACGATTGAAGGGTTAGTTCATGTTAGTGACTTAACGGATGACTATTATCGTTACGACGAACGTCATTATGCGATGATTGGAGAAAGAACGGGCAACGTCTTCCGAATTGGAGACGAAATTGAAGTGAAAGTTGCCGATGTGAATAAAGACGAGCGTTCAGTGGACTTTGTTATTGTGGGAATGAAAGAAGGCCGCAAACGCTTATCTAAAGATCGTCCTAAAGTGATTAAGGCAAAACAAAAGTCACGCAAAGACGATAAAGGAAAAGGTCGAGAGGGCAGCCGAAGCAAAAATGAAGAGTGGTCTACTCAAAAACCAAAGAAGAAAAAGAAAAAAAGATTCTTCGAAGGCGCTCCAAACGTTAAGCGTAAAAAGAAAAAGCGCAAATAATCGACAGCAGTGAAGCAGAAGGATAGACCTTCTGCTTCAAAACAGCTCTATTAAACGTTTTAGTTGTTGTTTAGATTTCCATACAGTAAAATGATACATAATATCATACATATACGTAAGTACGGCTGAAGGGAAGGAACGTTTTATGCCAAAAGGTGAAGGGAAATTAATTGCACAAAACAAAAAAGCCCGCCACGACTTTTTTATTGAAGAAACATATGAGACGGGTATTGTTCTACAAGGAACGGAAATTAAATCAATTCGTAATGGTCGTGTGAATTTAAAGGACTCTTTTGCTCGTGTGCAAAACGGAGAAGTATTTTTACACAATATGCACGTTAGTCCTTACGAACAAGGAAATCGATACAATCATGAGCCACTTCGTACACGAAAGCTATTGCTGCATAAACGCGAAATCAGCAAGCTAATTGGCTATTCAAAAGAAACAGGTTATTCACTAGTTCCGTTAAAAGTGTATTTGAAAAATGGATACGCAAAGGTTTTACTAGGGCTTGGTAAGGGTAAAAAGAAATATGATAAGCGTGAAGACTTAAAGCGTAAAGAAGCCAAGCGTGATATCGAACGAGCATTTCGTGATCGTCAAAAGATGTAAAATTACAAAATCTTACAATTGCAAAATGCTCATTTTGTGATATAATAAATATTGTTATCAGTTAGATTTCATTTTGCACACTGAAGTCGCTATCTGATGTAAGAATTTTTCTTACACATTCCGACTCCCTTTTATATGGGGACGTTACGGATTCGACAGGGATAGTTCGAGCTTAGGTTGCGAGTCGAGGAGATGGCCTCGTTAAAACATCAACGCCAATAATAACTGGCAAATCTAACAATAACTTCGCTTTAGCTGCATAATAGTAGCTTAGCGGTTCCTCCCTCCATCGCCCATGTGGTAGGGTAAGGGACTCACTTTAAGTGGGCTACGCCGGAGTTCGCCGTCTGAGGACGAAGGAAGAGAATAATCAGACTAGCGACTGGGACGCCTGTTGGTAGGCAGAACAGCTCGCGAATGATCAATATGCCAACTACACTCGTAGACGCTTAAGTGGCGATATTTCTGGACGTGGGTTCGACTCCCACCGTCTCCACCAAATACATATTTTTGGTGGCTTACCTTACTTATAACAGGAGCTAATCAAATGTATGATCTACATTTGATTAGCTCCTTTTTAATTTATGATGTATGTAAAATTGAAAAAGCGGTACAAAAGTAAAAGGATGCCTCTTTGTGTAAGAGGCATCCTTTTACTTTTGTTTAAGCTGAACAAAAAGCAGCATAAGAAAGGAAAGAAAGACGATCGAGATAACCCATAGCCAAGCGAGATTCATGTTTCCAGAGTCAATCGCGACGTAGATAGCGGTAGGAACAGTTTGAGTTTCACCTGGAATATTGCCAGCAAACATCAAAGTGGCTCCAAATTCTCCGAGTGCTCTTGCCAGACTTAACACACCTCCTGTTACGATAGCTTTAGAAGCTAAAGGAATGGAAATAAAGAAAAAGACTTTCCATTCGCTTGCACCATCTACTCGAGCTGCGTCTTCAATTTCATGATCAACGCCTTGGAAGCCCGTTTTGGCAGATTGATACATAAGGGGAAACGCAACGACAACGGATGCAATAACAGCTGCCCACCACGTAAAAATAACGGGTTGTTGAAAGACCCATTCAATTGCTCGGCCAAGTAGGCTGTGTTTTCCGAATATGACAATCAATAAAAATCCAACAACGGACGGAGGCAGGACCAATGGTAGCATCAACACCGTTTCAACCATCACTTTTCCCTTAAAGTGTTTCCTGGATAACAGTTTTCCTATAACAGTGCCTAGAATAATCACGACAAATCCCGCTACTAATGCAATTTTAAGCGATAGCTGAAGAGGAGATAAAAACTCTTGAATCATAGCAATCTCAATTCGCAGTGAAACCGTATTTTTTAAACGTGTTAAGAGCCGTCTTACTTTGTAAAAATTGATAAAAATCCTTTGCTTCTTGTGGATGTTTCGAATCCTTAATAACGCCTACAGGATATACAATTGGTTTGTGAGTGCTATGATCTGCAGTGGCGACAATCTTCACTTTTTTTGAAATCAACGCATCGGTTTTATAAACAACTCCAGCTTCAACGTTTTCTGTCTCCACATAGGAAAGCACCTGGCGTACGTCTTTTGCATAGACGGTTTTAGGCTCAATGTTTTTCCACAGATTCATGTGTTCAAAAGTCTCTTTTGCATACTGTCCGGCAGGAACGGATTCCGGTATGCCAAGTGCAATTTTTTGAACAGCAGGCTTTGATAGATCTTCAAAATTTTTGATGGCAGCCGAATTATTCTTTGGGACGATAAGCACAAGATCGTTGCCAACCAAGTCAGTTCCATTTTCTTTAGAAATAACTCCTGACTTTACCAGTGCATCAAACTTATCTTCCGCTGCTGAAAAAAACAAATCAGCCGGTGCGCCGTTTTCGATTTGCTGTTGCAGCGAGCCTGAAGCCCCAAAATTAAATTTTAAGTCGACATTCGGATGCTTTGTTTCATATTGCTTTTGAATATCGGTAAGCGCATCTTTTAAGCTGGCTGCAGCGGATATCGTTAAGCTGACGTTTTGGTGCTGAGCCGCTGATTGACTCGTATTTGTTCCGTTTGAACAAGCAGCAGTAAACATAATTAAAAATAATAGTGCGAATAAGGGTTTAAAGTATTGTTGCATCGTGTCACCTCAATTAGTTTTAGTAGAGCAATTTAGTATAACTATATCACGTTCACTTAGAAAAGGACTTCCTAAAAAGAAAACAGCGACTTGAAAGGGAAAAACTTTCAAGTCGCTGCCTTATTTACTCTTCCAACGCTTTGCCCATTCCTTTTAAAAAGTGAAGTCCAAATCCAATTGCACGATTAATATCTGGATCATTTAGCGCTTTTATAAGAGCTAACGCACTTACTTTTTTTCCTGTTTTTACATATTCATTTGCTTCGTTCATACCAGCTGTTGCACTGTTAACAAGTTTAGCAGTTACCTCTGGGTCTGCCTTCATCAAACCGCTGCTTGCACCCATAAGGGTATTAATTAAATTGGTTACGGGTTCTCTAGAAATTTGATGAAGCGCAATTTTTGAGATTTTTTCTTTTGCTTGAATCATTGAATCAGCAGCTTCAAGAACACCCATGTCGTTAAGTTCTCCGACAATACCGAGAATACGATTCAGCGCTTCTTCATTATCTGCCAGCAGAGAAGTCAAGTCTTCTAATTTTTGCTGTTTTTTTTCTTCCTCGCTTAGAAGAGGCTTTTTAATTTCTGTAATAGGTTGTGCCATCTTTTCTCCTCCTATTTACTTGTTAAATGGACGTAGCCAGGACGATTCCATTTACGCTGAACCTCGACCCCATTTTGAGGATGACGTTTTTTGTTACGCGGATTTGTAGACGGTAAAGGCGTTTTTCCACCTTTGCTTAATACTTCCATCCGTACTTTTGTTTGTTTGTAAGCCGGCGTATTTGTTCGTTGGTCGACTGCAGGTCCCGTCAAGAAGTTAATAGCCGAATCTTTATGAACGGAGTGCATCGGAAGATACAGCTCATTTGCTTTTACTCGCTCTGTAATTAATGCCTGTACTTTTACTGCTCCAAACGGTGAGATTAATCTGACAAGCGAACCGTCTTCAATTTCACGCTCCTTGGCAAGCTGAGGTGAAATTTCTACAAATACTTCCGGTACCTTTGATTGAATACCGCTCGATTTATTGGTCATATTCCCTTCATGAAAATGTTCTAACATTCGTCCGTTATTAATGTGCAAATCATATTCCTCTGGAAATTCAGCAGGAAGAACCCAATCTGATAAAGCAAAGCGCGCTTTTTTATCTGGGAAATTAAACCCATCGACGTAAAGTAAAGGCGTGCTTTTCCCCTCTAAGCTCCCCCATAAGAAGCTATCCCAGCCTTCAAGGTTTTCGTAGCTGGCTTGGCTGAACAGAGGTGATAGACTAGCCATTTCTGAAAAGATGTCACCAGGGTGTGTATACGTCCAATTTGCACCTAAGCGGTTTGCAATCTCTTGAACAATCCACCAATCCGGCTTCGAATCACCAAGCGTTGGCAATGCTTGATACAATCTTTGTACGCGTCGCTCCGTATTGGTAAACGTTCCGTCTTTTTCAAGAGAAGGAACAGCAGGGAGTACAACATCAGCATATTGAGCCGTTCTTGAAAGGAAAATGTCTTGGACAACAAAAAAATCTAGATTTGATAATATTTCGTGTACGTGATTAGCGTTCGAATCGACAAGAGCCATATCTTCTCCTACAAGGTACATAGCTTTCATTTTTCCTTCATCAATTGAATGAAGCATTTGGATATTATCAAGACCCGGCTTGTCTTTAATTTTCACGCCGTATGCTTTTTCAAATTTTTCTCGAGCGACTGAGTCCGTGACGTGCTGATAACCTGGAAGCCAAGCGGGAAGAGTTCCCATATCGCATGCGCCTTGCACGTTATTGTGGCCTCGGAGTGGATAAGCGCCTGCACCAGGGCGTCGATAGTTTCCAGTAGCAAGCAACAGGTTTGAGATAGCCGCTGATGTATCAGAGCCTCCTGTATTTTGCGTCACGCCCATACCCCACAGCACACAGGTTCCATCGGCGTCTCGAATCATTTCAGCTATTTGAATGAGTGTTGCTGCTGAAATACCCGTAATTTGTTCAGCATATTCAAGCGTGTACTTTTCAAGCAAAGAGTTAAAGTCTTCAAAATAGTTGACGTTTTCTTGGATAAATTTTTCGTTGTGCCATCCTTGATCAATCATGTATTTTGTTACAGCCATTAGCCATACTTGGTCCGTACCTTGTTTTGGACTGATAAAAATGTCAGAGCGTTCAGCCATTTCGTTTTTGCGCAAATCTGCGACGATTAGTTTTTGGTCATGAAGCTTATGCGCGCGTTTGATACGAGTTGCTAATACAGGGTGACCTTCGGCAGGGTTAGCTCCAACGATGATAACCAGTCCAGCTTTTGCGATGTCTTTTATCGTGCCGGCATCGCCTCCCATTCCGACTGTTCGAAATAATCCATCGGTTGCAGGAGACTGACAGTAGCGAGAACAGTTGTCTACGTCATTTGTTTCAAACATTTGGCGAGCCAGCTTTTGAATAACATAGTTTTCTTCGTTTGTAATCTTAGAAGAAGAGATAAAACCAACGGATCCATGTCCGTACTGCTGATTGATGGAGTTTAACCTGCTTGCTACTAAATCGAGCGCTTCTTCCCATGGCGACTCTACAAATGCGCCATTTTTTCGGATTAAAGGCTTAGTAATACGTTTTTCAGAGTTTACAAAATCCCAGCCGAATTTTCCTTTCACACAGGTTGAAATAGCGTTTGCGGGAGCATCTGAGCTAGGTTGAACTTTAAGGATTTCGCGGCCTTTTGTCCACACTTCAAATGAACATCCAACTCCGCAAAATGTACAGACGGTTTTTGTTTTTTTCGTCCGAGTTTCACGCATAGCTGCTTCCACCTCTGAAACAGCAAAAATTCCGCTGTACCCTGGTTCCACTTCTTTAACTAAATCAATCATTGGATTCAAAACGCTTTTTGGAAGTCCGGTCATGAATCCAGCTTCTCCGAGCATAGATTTTTCCATTAAGGCATTACAAGGGCATACTGTTACACATTGACCGCAGCTCACACAAGAAGATTCATTGATTGCTACACCATCATCCCAGAGAACGCGGGGACGTTTCGCTTCCCAGTCGATAGAGAGCGTTTCATTAACTTGAAGATTTTGACAAACCTCTACACATTGTCCACAAGCAATGCATTGATTAGGGTCATAACGGTAAAACGGATGAGACATATCGACTTCATCCTCTGAGGCCTTTGGCGTATAGGGGTATTTTTGATGTTCAATCTCCATCATTTCGGCTGTATTATGTAATTTACAGTTTCCGTTGTTATTATCGCAAACGGTGCAGTATAGCAAATGATTTTCTAATAAGCGATCCATTGCTTCCGTCTGTGCCGCTTTTGCGGGTGCTGATTGTAATTCAATCTTCATGCCGTTTTCAGCTTTTGTAGAACAAGAACGAACTAACTCGCCATTCATTTCAACAATACATGTGTCACAAGTTTGAATAGGGTCTACTTCAGGCACATAACAAATCTGAGGATGCTCGATGTTTTGCTGGTTAATAATTTCGAGTATGGTAGAACCTGAAGCTGCCTTGTATTCGCTGCCATTTATATGAACAGTGATGATTTCACGACTCATTTGTTTTCCTCCTTTATATAAAACAAAAAACCACCATGAATACACATGCCTAATTAAATAAGGGAAGTGCAATCATGGTGGAATAGTTTACTAGCAGGTCTTACTAATATGCCAATCCGGCCCATTTATATCGTTAAGAAAAAGTGATAGAGTAATAACAATTCATTATTATTATTATTCCATCTCGGTTATTTATAATTATATCGCTACGTTTTTAAATGCACAACTTTTTTAAATACCCAACTCTCTTCAAAAGTTTTGCTGCAAAGATTTTAGGCTTTTATTTTTTGAAGTGTTGATTTATGATAAAAAAACTGTAGGAATAAAATGCACAATTTAATTTTAATCGGTGGGAGAGCGTTGATTATGTCAAAAACAATTCATGAATTTAATGATATTATTCGGAAGCTTCGAAAAGATTTATTTGGAAAAGGACCGGAAAGAATACATACGGTTTTTGTTGAAAATATGGCTGTCTCAACACTGTATGGAAATTTAACTCCGACAGAAACATTTATTGCAAGCACTTCTGAAGGGTGTGACATGGTTCATTTAGCTCGAACAAAAATGATTCAAGATGTATATGCATCGAATCCGCCGGAAGGGCTAGAAGAATTGGTAGGAGCAAAGCTGGTTAATTTATTTTCAGATATGAAAATAAAAGAAAATATAGCGGTTTCCGTATTTGTTTTTGATAAAAACATTATTTAAAAAAGGAGACATCACATGAATTCGACCGTTAAGAAGCGTACAGTTCTTAGATTTAAAAATGGTGAAATGGAAAGCGTGGAAGATAAAATTGTAACGGAGTTTCCTGTGACTGTGAAAATTAATGAAGAAGAGTTTGTCACGATGGTATGTAGCCCTCAATACATTGAAGATATGGTAATTGGCTATTTAGCATCTGAAGGGGTTATTCGAGAATACAAAGACATTAAAAACATATGGGTTCAAGAAAAAGAAGGGTATGTTCATGTTACAATAGATAAATTAAACCCGTATTTTCAAAACCTTCAAAATAAACGATATATCACGTCTTGCTGCGGGGCGAGCAGGCAAGGGTTTGTCTTTATAAATGATGCGCTGACTGCTAAAAAAATGAATGATATATCGGTAGAACTTTCAATTAAGGATTGTTTTCAACTCATGAATAAGCTGCAGCAATCTGCTGCTACGTTTCAAGAAACGGGTGGCGTTCATAACGCTGCCATTTGTGATAAAAATGGTTTCATGCTTAGCAGAATGGACATTGGCAGGCATAATGCTCTAGATAAACTATATGGGTATTGCTTAAAACACCATATTTCAATTAGGGATAAAGTAGTCGTTTTCAGCGGCCGTATTTCTTCAGAAATTTTGTTGAAAGTAGCGAAGATCGGGTGTGAAGTGGTTCTTTCAAAATCCGCTCCGACTGAACTTGCTTTAAATCTAGCAGAAGAATTGAGAATTACAACGGTAGGGTTTATCCGAAGTGATTCGTTGAATATTTATACATGCCCGGAAAGAATTTTAAGAGAAAGTTAATCTGCTGTGGAGAAGCTGACAGCTAGAGAGGAGAGATGAGGCAGATGTCATACACTATAGTTGATACGTTAAAGCGCCCTTTACGAGACTTGCGTTTGTCCGTAACAGATCGCTGTAACTTTCGCTGTCGATATTGTATGCCTGAAGAAATTTTTGGGGCAGACTATCCATTTTTACCTGCCGAAAATATTCTTTCGTTTGATGAATTAGAGAGACTCACGAGATTATTCGCATCGCTAGGAGTAAAAAAAGTGCGTATAACGGGAGGAGAGCCACTGCTAAGAAAAGGCTTGCCAGATCTAATCAATCGTCTGAAGCAAATTGAGGGTATAGATGATATTGCCATAACAACAAATGGCTCACTGTTAAAGAAGCATGCAGAAGCCTTATCAAAAGCGGGATTATCAAGAGTAACCGTCAGCTTAGACTCGCTTGATGAAGTGAGATTTCAAGAGCTGAACGGAAATCGAGGAAGCGTCAAACGAGTGTTAGAAGGAATAGAGGCAGCAGCTCTTGCGGGGATTTCAGTCAAAATAAACATGGTTGTCCAAAAAGGCAAGAACGAGCAGGATATCCTTCCGATGGCCCAATATTTTAAAGGCAAAAAACATACGCTGCGCTTTATTGAATACATGGATGTTGGAAATTCAAACGGATGGAAAATGGATGAGGTTATAACAAAGAAACAAATTCTTGATATAGTTGGACAAGAAATGCCTCTTGAAGAAATTCCGCCTCATTACACGGGAGAAGTAGCTACCAGGTATCGGTATGTTGGGACAGAAGAGGAAATTGGTATCATTTCATCCGTGACAGATTCATTCTGTTCGACTTGTTCACGCGCAAGAGTATCGGCTGAAGGAAAGCTCTATACCTGCTTGTTTGCGTCAAAAGGGTACGACCTCCGGAAACTGATACGATCACAAGCATCTGATCATACTGTTTGTGACACCATTTCTGATATCTGGAATCATCGGAAAGATCGTTACTCAGATGAGCGGGCTAACGGAAGACAGGTCCAAGGCGCTGAGAAAGTGGAAATGTCTCATATTGGTGGATAATTCAAAAAAAGCCTTATAAATGCCAATCACTGCGATGATTCACATTTATAAAAGTAGGATCTTCTGCTGAAAAAGGCACGCGAAGGACGTTTGCCTGATTCAACAATCCTGTGAGCCTTCTTTCACCTTGTGTAACGAGTTGGTCAATAAGAGGAAGCGTTCTACGGTGATAGAGGGCTAGAAGCGGGTGCATGTGATTTGGCTGAACAGGAAGAACAATATCAGCTGAGTTCGCCTGAGTTAGGGTAATCATATTATGAACAAACTCAGCATTAACAAAAGGAATGTCACACGAAAGAATAAAGAACCATTCAGCACGGCAATCAATTGCAGTTAAAGCATGATGAATTGCATACAAAGGTCCTTGATACGGGCATTTTTCAACTGCAAATGAAACATCTTTTCTTTGAAAATAAGGAAGTAAATCTTGGTTGGTAGACACAAGTATAGGTGTGACGTGATTTTCTTTTAATGCATCTATACTATATTCGTAAAATGATTTCTTGTTATAGGTTTCAAACATTTTTGGTTGACCGTAGCGAGAAGATTTTCCTCCTGCTAATACAATGCCGGCAATGGACATTTATTAAATACCTCCATCAAAATATAGTTGTATATTTATGCACATAAGCGTCCGTAAAGCAGCTTAGCTTTATGTGTATAATAGCATGTTTTTAAAGAAATATCTTTGACGAAGGAATAGATAGTGAAGTCATAGATTGAACGAGAAAGGGAGAGAAAAGAGTGACAGAACGTTATTCACGTCAGCAGCTTTTCCAGCCCATTGGAAACAAAGGGCAGCAGCAAATTAGAAGTAAGCATGTTTTAGTTGTAGGCGCAGGGGCTCTAGGCAGCGCTAGTGCAGAAGCTCTCGTGCGTGCTGGAATTGGAAAATTGACTCTTGTAGATCGTGATTATGTAGAATGGAGTAATCTGCAGCGTCAGCAGCTTTATACAGAACAAGATGCGCAAAACAAACTGCCTAAAGCTGTAGCAGCCAAAAATCGTTTGCGTCAAATAAACACAGAAGTGAAAATCGAAGCGCTGGTGATGGATGCTCAGCCTGCTAATTTAGAAAGTATCGTCCAAACAGCTGATTTGATTATCGATGCGACAGACAATTTCGACATTCGCTTTATTTTAAATGATTTGTCACATAAGTATGAAGTTCCTTGGATCTACGGCTCATGTGTAGGGAGTTATGGCACCACTTATACCGTTATCCCAAACGTAACCCCTTGTCTGCACTGCATATTGAAAAAAGTGCCTGTGGGAGGAGCGACGTGTGAGACAGCAGGAATTATCAGTCCAGCCGTTCAAATTGTGGCAGCCTATCAAATAACCGAAGCATTAAAAATTTTAGTGGGAGACGTTGAAGCTTTGCGACACACATTTCTAACTTTTGACGTCTGGAATAATCAGCACGCTGAATTTAAGACGGGTAAAATGAAAAGTTATGAATGTTCTTCTTGCGGATCGGCACGCACATATCCGTACTTAGCGTATGAAAATCAGCTTAAAACAGAAGTTCTTTGCGGCAGAGAGACGGTTCAGATCAGACCCTCGCAGCAGCATTTACACAACTTTGATGAATTGGAAAAGCGTTTAAAAAACCAAGGGAAAGTAGACCGCAACCCATATCTTCTGTCATGTCAGCTTCCAGAGCAGCGCTTTGTTATTTTTCAAGATGGCCGTGTATTTATTCATGGAACGAATGATATTCAATTTGCGAGAAGTTTATATTATCGTTTATTAGGATGAGTAAAGGAGTGAAAAAATGAGAGAAAAGCGAACTCCTATCCCTGTCGGAGAATGCGTTGGGCGAGTGATGCAGTATGTCAAAAGCGGAAAGCAAGAAATCATTGCGCTTGAAGAAGCTCACGGCAGATTTTTAGCAGAAGATTTAATGGCAGATCATGATGTTCCTGCTTTTAATCGTTCTCCATATGATGGTTTTGCTATTCGGTCACAAGATACGAAAAAAGCATCATCACTTCATCCAGTAGAACTGGATGTTCGAGGAGAGATAGGAGCGGGTTCTGTTTTTGAACATACAGTCAACGCGATGCAGGCTGTGCGTATTATGACAGGAGCTCCTATTCCAAAAGGCTGCGATGCGGTGGCAATGCTTGAAGTAACAAAAGAATATACAAAAGACAACCAGCCCGTCGTTCAAATCAAGCGGTCGTTTAACAGCGGAGATAACATTTCGTTTCAAGGAGAAGAAATAAAAAAAGGCACCATGTTAGTTTCAAAAGGAACGTATATCACTCCGGGAGTAGCTGCTCTTCTAGCCACATTTGGTTATAGTAACGTAGCTGTCTTCAAAAAGCCTGTAGTTGGATTACTTGCAACGGGAAGTGAACTAGTGGAAGTACGTGATCCTGTTCAGCGAGGGAAAATTCGTAATAGCAATGCTCATATGCTTCGTGCCCAAATTGAAAAAGCTGGAGGAGAAGTAAACTATTTTGGTATTATGCCCGATGATTTAAGTCAGTGCTACAGCGCGGTAAAATCTGCGCTATCAGAAGTGGACATGCTGATTACAACGGGGGGCGTTTCAGTAGGAGATTATGATTATCTACCAGAGGTGTATAAGCAATTACAGGCCGAAGTTCTTTTTAATAAAATAGCGATGAGACCAGGCAGTGTCACAACAGTTGCACGTATGGAAGACAAGCTTTTATTTGGTCTATCGGGAAACCCTACGGCCTGCTACGTTGGTTTTGAACTGCTAGCTCGTCCGGTCATCAGTACATATGCGGGGAAAAGAACCCCTCACCTCTGGAAAGAAAAAGCTTTGTTAGGAAAAGACTTCTTAAAGCCAAATCCTTTTATGCGATTTGTATCTGGCAGGCTTTCATACAGGGAAGGACAGCTGATTGCTTCTCCATTAAGCTTTACAAAATCTAGTGCTGTTTCTTCTTTAGCTCATGCGGATACGTTAATTATATTTCCCGGAGGGACGAGAGGGTACAAAGAAGGAATGCTGGTTGACGTCTTATTGCTAGATGACGTGCAGGGAAGTGAATGGCCTTGGTAGCAAGTTGCACCGTTTTACAAGTAGTTGGATTTCAAAACAGCGGAAAAACGACTTTAGTGGAAAAGCTAATTAAAAAAGCGAAACAATTCGATCTACGTGTAGGTTCTATTAAGCACCATGGACACGGCGGACCTCCAGATAGCAGCAGTGAGCTAAAAGACAGTCATCGCCACCAGCAAGCAGGTGCCGATGTGGCAGGTGTAGAAGGAGGTGGGATCCTTCAGCTTACGGCAAACAGTAAAGACTGGAGCCTAAAAAAGCTGATTGATTTTTATCAATTTCTCTCGCCAGATGTCATTTTTGTTGAAGGATATAAAAAAGAATCCTATCCAAAAGCAGTCTTGATTCGAAGTGAAGAAGATCTTGTTCTGCTTTCCTCTCTAACCAATATCATATGCGTGATTAGTCACATTCCGCTTAAAAACGAAGTGCAGCGAGCATATCCAATGTTTCACTTACAAGAAGACGAGCTTTATCTTAATTTTTTATTGAAAGAAGTGGGGGAAAGAAGATGAACCAGCACTTATTTGAAGTAGTAAATCAGCCAATTGCGGTAGATGAAATAATTAAAAAAGTTTCTAGAAGAGACGCGGGAGCTATTACGACATTTATTGGAACGGTAAGAGAATTTACAAAAGGCAAAAAGACGCTCTCTCTTGAATATCAAGCCTATGTGCCAATGGCAGTGAAAATGCTCAGCCAAATTGGTGACGAAATTCAGGAAAAGTGGCCGGATGCTTTGACAGCTATTACTCATCGAATCGGAAAGCTTGATATAACAGAAGTCGCAGTAGTTATTGCGGTTTCTTCTCCGCATCGCAAAACAGCTTATGAAGCAAATGAGTATGCTATTGAACGTATTAAGCAAATTGTGCCAATTTGGAAAAAGGAATTTTGGGAAGATGGAACAAAATGGATTGGCGATCAGTTAGAAACAAAAGAATATCCTGAAGGAAAGCCATTGAAGGAGATGTAAAAATGATTAACGTCTTATTTTTCGCTGCTATACGTGAAGAGGCTGGAGTGGAACAAGTAACAGTTGATAAGCAAGATATAACAGTGAAGGAATTAAAGGAATATGTACAAAAAACATATAAGCTGTCCTCTCTGAATCAAACGATGACAGCAGTCAACGAAGAGTTTGTAACAGATGAAGAAATCATTGGAACGGGAGATACCGTTGCATTTATTCCACCCGTTAGTGGAGGATAAAAAAAGGTGCTGAATACACAGCACCTTTTTTATTATCTAAATTGAGCTACTTTTTCAATTGGTAAACGTACAGAAGGGTAACCGCTATTTGCTGCTTTGCCGATTGAAAGTAACATAACCGGTGCATAGCGTTCTTTGTCTAAACCGAATGCTTCGGCAATTTGATCTTTTTCATAACCGCCAATAGCATTCGTATCATAACCGTGAGCACGTGCAGCAAGCATTAACTGCATAGATACTAAACCGCCGTCAATTAATACCGTTTCTTTATTTAATTCTTCAGAAGCAGCTGCGTAGTGCGCTTTGATTTTTGGAATTTGCATATCTCTAATTTCTTGTGGCATATAGCCTAGTTCAACAGCTTTATCGTAAATTTCATCTAAATTTTCTTCGCTTTTTAAATCGCCGAATATCGCAATAACAGCTGCCGATGTTTCTACTTGTGATTGATTAAATTTAGCAAGCGGAGCTAGTGTTGCTTTTCCTTCAGGGCTATCAATTACTAGAAAGCGCCAAGGCTGTGCATTAACAGAAGATGGAGCTAGCGTCGCTTCTGTTAAAATTTCTTTCATTTCTTCACGGCTGATTTTGACAGATGGATCGTAATAACGAATAGATCTGCGCCCTGTAATAATATCTTGGAAATCATTGTTTAGTGTTTTTGTTTGTGTCATGATGAACTCTCCTTTATGTTAAAAATGTTATGACCGTTCAATGGCCGAAATGTTTACTTTTAAACGCTCAAGCATTTTGGAAAGCAGCAGCTGTTCTTCTTCGCTGAAATCTTTAAATGCTTCATCAATAAAGCGAGCTTTTTCGTTTCGAAATGCACCGATTTTTTCATGTCCGCTTTTCGTAAGCTTTACAAATGTTACGCGGTTGTCATCAGGATTTTTACGGCGTGATACAACATCTCTTTCTTCTAGCTGCTTTAAATGCCTTGTAATTGCAGCATTATCAATGTTTACTTGCTGTTGAAGCGCCTTTTGACTCATTTCACCTGTTTCATAAAGCTGATGTAAAATATCAAGACGTGATTGGCTAACACCGGTACAATGCTCAAACTTTTGATTAATTTGTTTATTAACTTCTTGCAGAGCATACAGAACATTTGCTTTTTTAGAACATGAATGTGACAAGAAAGTCGCTCCCTTTTTTCTATGATATTTATTGATGGATTAATATTTGATACATCAATGTTTGATACATCAACTAATATAAAATAAATAAAAGTGAAAGTCAAGAAAGTGAACAATCTTTTTTTATAAATAATAAAAAGAGATTGAGATATAACGAAATCAATGCAATCTAAAGACGAACAAATCGGATAAATGAGCCTGTATGGACCGCTTGTGACACGGCAGTTGATTTCCGTGCAAGACTTCGCTTTGCCCTCCAATCAACTGCCAGAAGGAACGAAACAGATAAAATCTACGTTCATCGTAACCAAAAAAACGAACCACTGATCAAACGGTTTGATTAGTGGTTCGTTTTTCACTTCAACTATACTATTTTTGTCTCAGCGTCTTTAAGCTGAATGATTTTTTTTACTAATTTGTTCATGCGTGTAAGGAGACAGAAACGGAATACGCTTGATAATCACATCGTGAATCCAGAATAATCGCTGGATAAGAGGCGCTGTTTTATCTGAAAGATAGATAACAAAGCAGCTGATAGCTCCCGCAATTACCATGCCTCCAAGTACATCTGCTGGATAGTGGACACCTACGTAAATGCGTGAAAGGCCCGAGATGACAGCCCATATAAAAATGACGCTTCTCCATTTGTTTTTTCGTAACCACATGATCCAAGCGGCAGAAAAGACTAAAATCGAATGATCACTCACAAAAGATGAATTAGCCGGGTGCGGAATCAGCTTATGAACGTGATGAGTCACAAACGGACGCGGGTGGTAATACACCAGGTGAATGACTTCATTGATACATAGAGAAAGGACAATTGTAAACAACATGTATAAAGCCGTATAACGGTGATAAATTGTTCTTTCTGTTTTTCCGCTAAACCAAAGCAAAAGCAAACAGGCCATTATAAAATAAGGAACGCTATTCGTAATGATAACCATGACAGAATCCATTGCGCTGGATTTACCAGCAAACGAGTTAATCCATTGAAATACTTCGTAATTGAGGTTCATTTGTTTTCTCCTTATGCAGTACTTTTCACTCTTAGTTTAGATTGACACTCTAAAAAAACGATGAATTTCACATTAAAAATCAATTAAAATCCGAAATTCAAGGACATTTAATGATATAAAAAGGAGAGGAAGAAACTGCTTTTAGAATAGGAGATGAAACAGTTGAAAAAGGTTTTATTTTTACCTCTTCTAAAAATGCCTTCTGGCCATCATCAAGTGGCAGAGGCGTTAATGGATATATTGGAAAGAAGGACAACAAATATTTGTTATAAAAAAATAGATTTATTAAGCTATACAAACGAACTATTAGAAAAAGTGGTTACAGGCACATATTTGAAATGGATTCGTTATGCTCCAGAAACATACAATATGGCATACAAACATCTCTTTTATGAACCGCCTGTTCATTCATTCAAATGGTATCATCACGTATTCGCAAAAAAAATGGAGCACTTAGTTAAAGAAGAAAATCCGGATTTAATTATATGCACACATGGATTTCCTTCTTATTTGCTCAGCCAATTAAAAGCAAAAGGCAAGTGCAATGTTCCTATTATAAATGTCTACACGGATTTCTTTATTAATAATTTATGGGGAAAAGAAGAGATTGACTTTCACTTTCTTCCTAGTGAAGAAGTAAAAAGAGGGCTTCGTGCTCAAAGTGAAATTCCACTTCAAAATATGATGGTCACAGGGATACCGGTACATGAAGAAATAACAAAAACAAGAACTGTTAAGCATCATGGTAACCGAAATATTTTAATTGCCGGAGGCAGCAGCGGTCTAGGCAATATTATGGATTTTTACAATGATTTAAAAGACGCGCGCCATTTTCATTACTTTGTCTTATGTGGCAAAAATCAAAAGTTATATGAAGAAATCAAAGGGTGGGAACTACAACACGTTACACCAATTCCGTACATTTCATCACGCACAAAAATGAATGAACTGTATGAGCGAGTGGATGCTATTGTAACAAAGCCAGGTGGTATCACGGTCAGTGAAGCTCTTCGTAAGAGTTTACCAATTTTTGTTCACTCCGCTTTACCAGGTCAAGAAGAAGTGAATTTACGCTATTTAACAGAACGAAACTTAGTTAAAGAACTAAAGGCGGATCAATCGTTAGAAAGTCAGCTGCAGACAGTGCTGCAGGATGCTGATAAAATGAGCACATTGTATAACGCGATTGCTGCTTACCATAAAGAAATCGAAGCACAAACGCCTGAAGAACTTTTAGCAGTAGTCAATTGGATTCTAGGTGAAAAGCAAACGATTGGTCTTCATGCGTAAAACATTCATGTTTACAAACAATAAGGATAAGCTAAAGAACAAGTATGTTGAAAAAGTAGGGTTTAGATAAAAAAACAAACATCTTTTGAAAAAGGTGTTGTTTTTTTATCTAAAGAAGCTATTCTTTCACTTAAGACATGTGGTGAGAGGTGCATAATATGAAAGAGAAAATTTTAATTGTGGAAGATGAAGCGCAAATTGCGAAAGTGCTAAAGATTGAATTGGAATTTGAAGATTATGAAGTAGATGTTGAGTACGACGGGAAAGCGGGTTTAGAGACGGCAATATCCGCTCAATATGACCTCATTTTGCTCGACGTGATGCTTCCAAGTCTGAGCGGTATTGAGGTGTTAAGAAGACTTCGGAAAGCAGAAGTGTTTACGCCAGTTATTTTATTAACTGCCCGAAATACGACGTTAGATAAGGTAATGGGGTTAGACCAAGGGGCTAATGATTATGTTACAAAACCGTTTGAAATTGAAGAGCTGTTAGCACGAGTTCGCTCTTGTATTCGCTATCGTTCGCTCGTAGAAGCATCAGGAACGAAAGAAGCTGAAGCAGAGCTCTTAACGATTAGTGATTTGACCATTAATCTTGAAACAAGGGAAGTCCTAAGAAACAATGAATCCATTACGTTGACACCGAAAGAGTATGATTTAGTCGTGTATTTGCTTACGAATAAAAATAAAATTGTCACGAGAGAAGGGATTCTCACAAACGTTTGGGGCTATGAATATGAAGGAGAAACAAACGTAATTGATGTGTATATTCGCCACTTAAGAAAAAAAGTAGATGAAGGTTTTTCTACTTCTCTCATTCATACGGTGCGGGGCGTAGGATATATGATGAAAGAGGAGAAACATGAAGATCACGACGAAGATTAATTTGCTGACAACAGCATGGCTAGTGGTTATTTTATTAATCATGAACATCGTTGTTTTTTTCTCCTTCACTAAATCTACGGTGAATATGGAACAGGACATTTTATTCGAAAAAGCACGCGAGATTATTCAAAAAGGTCAGCAAGATCATTCCGTGGAGCTTTCGCCGGAGTTACTAAAATTTTATTTGACCAACCATTCATTTATCCGAACAGTCTCAGAAAATTCTACGGTCATTAATCAAGTATCAAATGATCCTCATCTGGTGAAAATTAAGCCCGAGTTTTCAAAGAAAAAAAAGGTGAAGCTTCGCAAAATCAGAGAAAAGCAAGTATTGGTTATTCGCATGCCTGTCAAAGTCAATAATCAAGTCGTTGAAACGCTTGAGATTGGCGAGCTCTTGACTGGTTTTGAAACCCGCAAAGATATTTTGCTATCAATTTTGATTTTTTGTTCGCTTGTGTCCATTTTACTGTCGCTTTTAGGAGGAAGATGGTTATCACGCGTCATTATGCATCCTATTAAAAATATGGTCACAACGATGAAAGAGATTGAAGAGAGCGGTGTTCCTAAAAAAGTTCTCATTCAAACGGAGACGAGAGATGAACTGCAGGGTATGACCGTTACGTTTAATCATATGATTGACCGCTTGCGAGAAAATATTGAAAAGCAAAATCAGTTTGTTTCTGATGCTTCTCACGAATTAAAAACCCCTCTAACCGTTATTCGCAGTTATTCTAATTTATTAAGAAGAAGAGGGATTAAAAATGAAGAAATTACGCTGGATGCGATCGACACCATCTATGCGGAAGCAACCAAAATGCAAAAAATGATTGAAACGCTGCTTGATCTGGCAAGTGTGGAAAAAGAACAAACGCTTGATATGAAGCAAACAGATCTTGTTCTTATTTTTGAACAAATCGTTAAGCAGCTGCAACAGGTATACAAAAGAGAATTAGTTCTTCATTATGATCAAACGCCCATTATGATTCAAGTGGATGAACTGAAAATGAAGCAAGTGCTGATTATTTTGCTTGATAATGCAATTAAATACAGTACGAATAAAATTGAAGTGACCGTGGAAAAAAAGCAGGAAGATGTCATTATCAAAGTGAAAGACTATGGAATTGGTATTCCAAAAGAAGATCTTGCACATATTTTTGAACGTTTCTACCGAGTGGATAAAGCTAGAAGCAGAGCTACGGGAGGAACGGGGCTTGGACTATCGATTGCACAAACTATTGTCCGTCAGCATAAAGGCGAGATTTTTATTAAAAGTGAAGAAGAACAAGGGACGGAAGTTGTGATTCATCTTCCCGTTTCATCTATAAACTAAAAAAGCCGCCATTAGGGGGCTTTTTTATGATCATGATGCTGATTTTTGTTTTCTTACTCTTAATTTTTTTAACTCCGTTTGGAAGAATAGATACAGTGATGCAACTGTAAATACACTAAATCCAATTATCTCAAGGGGTTCTCCACCAGCTTCAAATAGCTTAACCAAACCTTCACCGCATAACTCTCCCCCAATAAAAATAAGGAAAATACCAAGCGCTTTAAAAATAATCCAAAGGTTCAGCTTAATAGCTGTTTTGAACAAAATGTATGTAATAACGACGGCCAGCAAAATGCCACTTATACTGCCGAATACAATAGAAGAGGCGTGTTGATTCACTTGTGTCAGATTAAAAATGATTAGTTCTGTTCCTTCACGAAAGACAGATAAAAAGGCTAAAACGATTAATCCCCACTTGGAAGAGCTTTTGGAAATTTTTGATGTAACTGAAGATGTCACTTCTTTGCTTCGGTGCAACCACAGAATAAAATAAGCAATAAGGCCTGCAGCTAAAAGCATCATGACTCCTTCAAAAATTTCTTCTGACTCTTCTTCTAACTCTTTCGCCTCATTAAAACCAATAAAGCCAAATACTAAGCTGAAAATAAGGCCAGCAGCAGCGCCAATAAAGACGGAATATTTTAAGTCTTTTCGGCCGATTTTTGTAACATGAGCTAAAATAATTCCAATGATAAGCGATGCTTCTAAACCTTCACGAAGCGACAAAGCCAAACTTGACCACATAAAAAGCTCCCCTTACGTTAAATGATAAATAATAATTTCTCTCTAATTTTAATGATAATGATTATCGTTGTCAATGTGATTTTTGGCTCTTTAAAAATTCTTACTTATATAAGATTTCTCCGACTAAAGTATGAAAGTATTTCATTATAAAGTCGTGCGAAACGCAAGGACAAAGCGAATAAAATAAGAGTATCAACAATCAGTGGAGGTTTTAGTATGAGTTATACTCTTTTTATAAAAGCAAATGACAGATCGGCAAGTGAAGCGGTCAGCGTAAAATTATATGATGCGTTTTTAGAAAGCTATCAACAATCGCACCAAGGTGAAGAAATAATGGAGATAAATTTGTTCAAAGAAGAACTTCCTTATTTAGGTGCTGACATGATAAACGGTCAGTTTAAATTAGCAAGAGGGCTAGAAGTGACGGCAGCGGAAAACAAAGCAGCAGAAATTGCTAATCGTTACCTAGACCAATTTGTGAAAGCTGATAAAATTGTCATTGCCTTTCCTCTTTGGAATTTTACTGTGCCGGCCGTGCTTCATACGTACTTTGATTATTTAAATCAAGCAGGCAAAACGTTTAAGTATACGCCAGAAGGTCCTGTGGGATTACTGGGCGATAAAAAGGTGATGTTATTAAACGCGCGTGGCGGAGTATATTCAGAAGGTCCAGCAGCTGAGGTCGAAATGGCCGTTAAATATGTTAGCAGCGTACTTCAATTCTTTGGAATCACGGACGTGAACTCCGTTATTATTGAAGGACATAATCAGTTTCCGGATCGTGCTCAAGAAATTATTGAAAGTGGCTTAGAACAAGCAGCACAAGCAGCCAAAATATTTTAAATAACCGTAGTAAAAAAGGACAGGACAAAAGTATTTTAGGTGAAGGTATATCCGAACGATAAATCGTTCGGATTTTTTGATGTTATGGTAAGCGTAGGTTTCGTGCATGTAGTAGCTTTTAGGTGTTGATTGGAGGGCAAGGCGAAGACTCCTGCGGGAAAAGCGGAACAGGTGAGACCCCGCAGGAGCGCAAGTGACGAGGAGGCTCAGCGCCCGCCCGCGGAAAGCGAAGCCTTGCACGGAAATCAACAGCCGTGTCACAAGCGGTCCATACTAGCGCCTTTATCCCATTTGTCCTTATTTAGAGTAAATTGATTTATTATGTGTCCATCTTTTCTTTATATTTTTTATCTGTATATCTTAAAAAATAATAGGTAAAATGAATAAATAAGATAAAATATATTCGCTTTATCTATAGGAGGAGCAGAGATGGATATTCGTCAGCTTAATTATTTTTTAGAAGTCGCTAAATTAAGGAGCTTTACTAAAGCATCTCAAAGTCTCCATATTTCACAGCCGACCTTGAGCAAAATGGTGAAAAACTTAGAAGAAGAATTGGAAGTAGAATTAATTGATCGGTCCGCAAGACAGATTGATTTAACGGATGCCGGGGAAGTTGTGTATGCGCAAGGACAAAAAGTTATGGCATCCATTGATGAGCTATCGACTTATCTATATGATGTGATGAATCTGAAAAAAGGCATGATTAAAATTGGAATTCCTCCATTGATTGGAGTCCTGTTCTTTCCAAAGATTATTAAAGGGTTTCAGCAGCTCTATCCAGATATCACAATTAAACTTATTGAATACGGAGCCAATCGTGTTCAAAAAGCAGTAGAAAAAGGAGAGTTAGACCTAGGTGTAGCGGTGCTTCCAGTAAATGAACATCTTTTTGACATTAATCCTTTTATCTCAGAAAAAATGCTTTTATATGTTCACCACTCTCACCCTTTAGCCTCTAAAACTCATGTGGAAATTAATGAACTAGCCCAAGAGAAATTTATTTTGTTTAATGAAGATTTTACGCTTCACGACCGGCTTATTCAGGCGTGTCAACAAGCAGGATTTGAACCTAATGTAGCTTACGAGAGCTCTCAATGGGATTTTATCGGTGAAATGATCGCGGAAAACTTAGGTGTATCTATCTTTCCACAATCCATTGCAGCAAAAGTGGATTCTGCTATCGTAAAAGCAGTTCCTATTACTAATCCTTCAATTTCATGGGATTTAGGATTGATTTTAAAAAAAGATAAATATATTTCATATGCCTCTAAACAATTCCTCCACTATATGAATGAACAGCATTCTGTTTTATATAGATAAAATGCATATGTTGTATTGAATATATGTATTTTACGAAAGAAAGAATGTGCGCTAAAGTAGATAGTGTAGAAAACATACACGAAAACAAACATTGATTCCGCGCGGTGTCAGTAAAAAATACGGAGGTTGATTTTACATGGCACAAAATAGTTATCAAAAAGGTTTAGATAAATTAATGGAATATACGTTAACGAGTAACGATGATATTTCGACTCATTTAAAAATTACGGAAGACTTAAAAGACCTAGCTCCTGACGTTGGGAAATATATTATTGAATTTGCCTATGGAGACATTTATTCACGACCAGGTTTAACGAATAAGCAGCGAGCATTAGTAACCATTTCATCACTGGTTACTCAGGGTACAGAGCCTCAGCTTGAGCTGCATTTAAACACAGGTTTAACAGCTGGACTAGAGCCGAATGAAATTGTGGAAAGCATCATTCAATTAATTCCATACACAGGTTTCCCTCGCGTGTTAAATGCTTTAAGCGTAGCTAAGAAAGTATTCGCTCAGCGTGACGTGGAAGTAGAGACAGGCGAAAAAGAGCTAGTAGAAAATAAATAATAAGCACAAAAAAGACGCTCTAAAAGAGCGTCTTTTTTTTATGCGAGCTGCTTTTGTTTGGTTTCTTTTCCTAGAAAAACAACCGAACCAACACCGATTAAAATAGCTGCACAGAAGATTGAGAACGTAACGGTTAAAGAAACACCTTGAGTTGACATATACCCAACTAACAGCGGTCCTAGAATTCCTCCAATTCGTCCAAAAGAAGCGGCCATTCCAGCTCCTGTGCCTCGAATAGATGTCGGATATTGCTCAGGTGTATACGCGTACAAAGCTCCCCAAGCGCCTAAGTTGAAGAAAGACAACAACATTCCTGCTGTTAGCAGCAGCCAAAGTGACTCCGCATTTCCGAAGATATATGCGCTGGCAGCCGTACCTAACAGATATGTGACCAATACGAATTTTCGGCCCATGCGTTCAATAAACCAAGCAGCCGTATAATAGCCAGGCAGCTGAGCTAATGTCATAATCAATACGTATTCAAAGCTTTTGATTAAGCTAAATCCTTTAATGACCATGACGCTAGGTAGCCATAAAAACATGCCGTAATATGAAAATACAACGCAAAACCACAGAACCCACAGCATAACGGTAGATTGACGATAAGGCTTAGACCACACGCTTCTTACATTGTCCGCAATAGACGGTTTCTTTTCCTTTGTCGCCTCTAAAAATTGAGGAGAATCTGGCAGTTTGATGCGCAAATAAATGGCATAAAATGCTGGTATAGCCGTTAGGATAAGAGCTAGTTGCCACCCGTAAGCTGGAATTACAAAGTAAGAAATAAGCGCTGCCAGTAGCCAGCCGAACGCCCAAAAACTTTCTAACAAGACGACCACTTTACCGCGTTTTTCCGGCGCCACGGTCTCAGACACAAGGGTAGAAGCAACAGGCAGCTCTCCTCCTAAACCCATTCCAATTAAAAATCGAAATACTAAAAAAGCAGCAAGGGTAGTAGTAAGAGCCGAAAGTCCGCTTGCCACTGAAAAAAGAACAAGAGTCACAATAAAAACGGTTTTTCGCCCAATTCGATCAGCCAGCAGCCCGAACACGAGAGCTCCAACGGCCATCCCGATCGAGTTAACGCTGCCTATCCAACTCATTTCAGTAGGGGAAAGTCCCCATTCAGCGTGAAGAGCTGCAATGATAAAAGACAAAATGCCAACATCCATTGCATCGAAGAGCCATCCTAGCCCTGCGATGCCAAGAAGCTGACGTTCTGATAATTGTTTTGTTTTCATGTCTTCCTCCTAGAAGCAAAGAATTTTGCTTTAAGTTTACACCTGTCTTGACATAATGTCACGTCTATTTTAAAGAAAAAATGCAAACGGAAAAGCTCTATACCTTAAGGTATAGAGCTAATTGTATTCTCACATTTTATCGTAAAGCATTTTTCCAGGCCATGTATACGCCATATGACCGCCATCTACCGTAATGCAGTCACCCGTTACATATGAGCTGTCATCGGATGCTAAAAATAATACGGCACCGGCTACTTCTTCTGGTTTGCCTAAACGGCCCATGGGATCGACCCATTCATATGCTTTTCTGAATTTTTTTCCTTCTTCAGCGCCTGATAAATCATCAAGAAGAGGCGTTTCAATTGTTCCAGGAGCAATTGAGTTAACGCGAATACCTTCACGAGCGTAGTCAATTGCCATGGTTCTTGTTAAGTTGGTAATAGCACCTTTCGCCGCGTTATAGCCAGAACGGTCTAAGTCTGCTGCCAGTCCGGATACGGATGAATTATTAATAATCGACCCGCCATTTTCTAACATCAGCGGAATAACATATTTGCTTACAAGAAATGTTCCGCGTAAATCTACCGACATTAAGCGATCCCAAAGTTCTACAGGATATTCGTGAAGCTTGCCGCCTTCTGTGTCTGTCCCCGCATTATTAAAAAGAATATCCACTTTTCCAAATTTCTTTTCAATTTCCGCTGTGAACTCTTTTACTTTTTCTTCTTCAGCTACATCGATATAGTAGGCGTATGCTTCACCGCCAGCGTCTTTAATTTCTTTTGCTACTTTTTTTACCCCGTCCAAATTAATATCGGCACAAATAACAACCGCTCCTTCTTTCGCAAAGCGCTCAGCAGTTGCTTTTCCTATACCAGAGCTTGACCCTGTAATAACAGCAATTTTTGATTCTAAACGTCCCAATTGTATCCCTCCGAAAAAATAAATATATAAGTATGTATGTTCATGTACCCATCTATTATTTTGATAAAACGTCGCTAGTTTATACGTATGTGAATAGAAATAAAAAGACGCAGCAAAACAAATCCATTGTATAATGAACAGCAGTATGTCAGGAAAAATGAGGTGTTTGCATGAAAGCAATCATAAAAAGTTTTATTAATGGACTCTTAACGATTGTCCCTATTATCCTTGTTATTTATATTTTGGTAAGAGTATTTAATTTTTTAGACAGCATTTTAGGGAACGTATTGAAGCCCTATATGAAGCAGGATTATATACCTGGTATTGGAATCTTAGCAACGCTTGTCTTAATTACGTTCTTAGGGTGGTTATCTACCCGTTTTTTCGCTGGGAAAATTATTAACTTAATTGATCGATTGTTAGAAAAAATACCGCTTGTTAAAACGCTATATAGTGTCATTAAAGATACATTTCAATCTTTTCTTGGAGAGAAAAAGTCTTTTTCAAAAGTAGCTTTAGTGCCAATGCCCGGCACGTCAATGAAAGTCATAGGGTTTGTGACCTCTGAAGAAGTAGAAGAGGTGATTCATTCGTTAAAAGACCATGTCGCTGTCTATGTTCCACAAACTTTTCAAGTAGCCGGTTTTACTTTTTTGATTCCAAAAGAAGAAATTGAATGGTTAGATATTAAGCCGGAAGAAGCAATGAAGTTCGTGTTATCTGGGGGAGTATCTAGTTCAAAAGCAGAAAAATAACAGAAAGCTTGAAGCCTTCTGTTATTTTTGTTGGAGTAAAGCTGTTAAAAGATTAAGCGGTTCTTCCAACGGTTTAAGTTCCGTTAAATTTCCAACCATGCCTTTTACAATAGCAGCGGTAGGCTTATCTTTTTTTAGCTCCGTTTGTAAAATGTGAAAGCTGTCTGCGTGTTCATCAGAAATATGATCGCTGGTGTCTAGCAGATGTTTAATTTCCTCAAGAGCTTGTTTTACCTGCTCATTTTTACTTAGAAAAGTCGTTCGTTCCTTTCCGTATATATCTTCACCAAAAGAAGCGGGAATAAGGGGACGAGGTTTTCTAGCTAATAAATCTTCTACTAATACGTCAACTCGTTCCATTATGTACTGCGCGACTTCTTTAAAGGTAAGCTCGTATTGATTGAAGATAATAATTTCTAAAAAGGAATGATGAATACCTTCAATCATTTTCGTTAAATCGGAGATATAAGGAGTTACGTCTTCTCCGTATACGCTAACGAGGCTTTTGCGATGAAAGTAAAACGTTTCTCGCTGCATTTTATGAACAAAGGTCTCCACTTCTTTGTTAAATGGAATCGATTTTTCACGGATTTGCATGATAATAAAATCTCTGTGCTCTGTAATAAATTCATAGAAATAGATGAGCTGATTCATATAGCGGCTACGGGCATCGTTTACTTCCTCGTCGAGAGCATAAACAGAGCTAAAGAGCTTTTCATAGTAAAAGTTTAGAATTGATAATAAAAGTGCATCCTTAGATTTGAAGTGCAGGTAAAATGCACCTTTTGAAATGTTGCATTCATCTACAATTTCTTGCACAGAGGTAGCATTAAATCCTTTTTTTGCAAAAAGCTTAATCGAAGCTTCAATTATTCTTTTTTCTTTTTCTTTCAAGTATTCTACCTCCTTTATTAAACAATTTGACCATTCATTTCGTTAGATAATAGTATCATACACTAAAAAAGATAAAGGTATATATCAAAGTTAAGAACGGGAGTCAGTTCCTCTAAAAAAGATTTATCGTAAATATGTCTTTATTATGAACATATTAGGAGAGAGACTGCTTAGGGTTGACACTGACCGGTTAGTCATTTATATTTTAAGTTGTTGTGACCAATCAGTCAATTTTATTAGTATACATATATTTGAAGGAGGATATGCATTGGGGAAGTTTATTAAATTTTCATTGAAAAATAAATTTGCAGTATGGCTGTTAACACTCTTTGTCATTATTGCAGGGCTGTATTCAGGATTTAATATGAAGCTAGAGACTATTCCTGATATATCAACGCCTGTTGTAACAGTCAGTGCAACTTATCCGGGCGCCACTCCGGAACAAGTGGCAGACAAGGTGAGTAAGCCAATTGAACAAAAGCTTCAGGGACTGAGCGGCGTTGACACAGTTAGCTCGTCTTCTTATGAAAATATGGCTACCATTCAAGTTGAATATGGCTTTAGTAAAAATATGGAGAAGGCAGAAGACGAAGTCAGACGAGCTCTTTCAAACGTGGATCTGCCAGATGATGTAGAGGAACCAAATGTTTCAAGACAAAGCATCAGTGATTTTCCGATTATTTCATTAAGTGTTTCAGATGATAAAAAATCATTAGAAGACTTAACGAAGTATGTAAAAAATACCGTTGTTCCACAAGTTGAAAAAGTGCAAGGCATTTCTTCGGTCAGCGTTTCAGGAGAACAAGTTGAAGAAGCAGAACTTGTATTCAAACAAGACAAGCTCAAGCAGCTGGGACTCGATGAAGATACGGTGAAAAAGCTGATCCAAGCATCCGATGCAAAAGTGCCGGCTGGTACGTATACGATGGATGGATCTCAAAAATCTGTTGTGGTAGACGGAAAGATGACAACAGAAAAAGATTTGGAAAACTTAGAGATTCCAGCTGTGCCTAGTCAAGGAGCTGCTCAAGGTCAGCAACAAGGAATGAGCCAGCAGCAAACACAAGGAGCCGTGCAGCAGGCGCCGTCCGCAGCTTCGATTCCAACTGTGAAATTAAAAGAAATTGCGGATGTTAAAGTGACGGGGAAAGCAGAATCCATTTCTCGCACGAACGGAAAACCTTCAATTGCTGTACAAGTTGTCAAAGCGAAGGATGCGAACACAGTAAATGTTGTAAATGATATTAAAGAAAAAATGAATAGCCTAGAAAAGAAAAATAAAGACCTTCACGTTGACAATATTTTTGATCAAGGTAAACCGATTGAAGATTCTGTTCATACGATGCTAAATAAAGCTATTATCGGTGCGGTCTTTGCGGTTATTATTATTCTTTTATTTTTACGTGATATTCGTTCAACGATTATTGCCGTTATTTCAATTCCGCTTTCGCTATTAATCGCCATTTTGGCGCTCAAATCAATGGATATCTCTTTAAATATTATGACGCTTGGAGCGATGACTGTAGCCATCGGAAGGGTTGTAGATGATTCCATTGTCGTTATTGAAAATATTTACCGCCGCATGGCTTATCAGGAAGAAAAGCTTACAGGAAAAGATTTAATTGTCGCGGCGACGAAAGAAATGTTTGTTCCAATTTTTTCTTCTACAGTCGTAACCGTGGCCGTATTCTTACCGTTAGGTCTCGTAGAAGGACCGGTAGGAGAGCTATTCTTACCGTTTGCGTTAACGGTTGTTTTTGCACTGTTAGCATCACTGCTAGTAGCGGTAACACTCGTGCCAATGCTTGCTCATTCGTTATTTAAAACAAATGTAAAAGTCAAAGAAGAAAAGCCAAGCAAACTAGCGCACGGATATAAGCGAATTTTGAACTGGACGCTAAACCATAAGCTTATTTCCTTTGGGTTAGCCGTACTACTGTTAGTAGGAAGTTTATTTTTAGTTCCTTCTATTGGGGTTAGCTTTTTATCATCCGATCAAGAAAAAACGCTGACGCTTACGTATACACCGAAAGCCGGACAGTCTCAAAGCGACGTGGAAAAAGCAGCGAATCGCGCAGAAGCGTACTTGATGAAGCGAGATGGTGTCAAAACGGTTCAGTATTCGTTCGGTGAAGGTAACTCTTTTAATCCGGGAAGCAAAAATAACGTTTTAACATTTGTGCAATATGACGAGGATACACAAAACTTTGATAAAGAGCAGGATAAAGTATTAAAAGCTCTTAATAAACAAGCGAATCAAGGTGAATGGGGCTCCATGAATACGGCGTCTAGCGGCAGCAATAATTCATTAAACGTCCTTATTTACGGAGATAGCTTAGACGAAATCAAACCTTATGCTGACAAAGTTCAGCGCGTTTTAGAAAAGCATAAAGAACTGAAAAATGTCGATTCTACGCTTTCAGATACGTTTGATGAATATACGCTAGTACCGAACCAAAAGAAAGCCGCTGAACTCGGCTTGTCTGCTAGTCAAATCGGAATGCAAATTTCCAACCTTGGACAGCGTGAAGTATTAACAACTATCCAAAAAGACGGAAACGAAATTAACGTATACCTTCCAAAAGAAAAAGAGGATTTCTCTACTTTTGCCGAACTTTCAAGCACAAAAGTGACCTCTCAAACTGGACAGGAAGTTACATTAAATGAAGTTGTCGATATTAAAAAAGGTAAAACGTCGAATACGGTAACGCGCCGTGATAATAAAATTTATGCAGAGGTAAGTGCCGATATTAAGAGTGACGATGTAGGCGGCGTTTCTTCTAACGTTCAAAAAGAAGTGAAGAAAATTGATTTGCCAAGTGATATGGACATTAACTTTGGCGGAGCATCAGAGCAAATTAATGACTCATTTAGTCAATTAGGAATTGCCATGCTCGCAGCCATTGGTATCGTGTACTTCGTACTTGTACTGACATTTGGTGGAGGTTTAGCGCCATTTGCTATCTTATTCTCACTTCCATTTACACTCATTGGTGCGCTAGTGGCACTTTTAATCTCTGGGGAAACGATTAGTATTTCTTCGATGATTGGAGCTCTTATGTTGATTGGAATTGTGGTAACCAATGCGATTGTTCTGATTGACCGCGTGATTCATAAAGAGCAAGAGGGTCTTTCAACGCGTGAAGCTTTACTAGAAGCTGGAATGACACGTCTTCGCCCGATCTTAATGACAGCTATTGCAACGATTGGTGCACTGCTTCCATTAGCTTTTGGATTTGAAGGTGGAGGCCTTATCTCAAAAGGGCTAGGGGTTACCGTGATTGGAGGACTAACAAGTTCTACGCTGCTTACGCTCATTATCGTTCCAATTGTCTATGAGTTTTTTATGAAGTTTAAGCGCAAAAAAGTAAAAGAGTAGAAGCAAGACAAATTTCCGCTTTTGAGGTGAATAGCGATGAAGTCAATTGATAAACTAATGAAACAGCTGATTCAACAAGGAATTAAAGCAAAGAAAGTGACGATTGATAAATCAAAGCGCCAGCAGTGGATGTCCATGTCATTGCCTAAAACGGCATGGCAGCATTCAAAATAAAAAAGAGCTGACTTAGAGTCAGCTCTTTTTTTATTAACGATCTGTATCTTCAAATGATCCTTCTTGATAGGCGTCGCTTATTTGCTCATGTGTTTCTGCTAGACCTTGTGAGAGTGCATCTTGTCGGTTATAATCTTCTGTTTCGAACTGACGGTCAGCCATTTCATTTGTATCTGGCTGCTTTTTAGGCTGTTTTTTTGAATTCATTTTCACCACTCCTATTTAATAAAGTGAGACCACGGTTAGTGTGCGATGAAAGGAAATACATTATACATGAAAGAAAGAGCTTCGATTCGTCGAAGCTCTTTCTTTCATATTATTATTGTTTTTTATCTAAGAAGATTTTTTCAATATCATCAAGTACGATATTAGCTGCTAACACACCGCCTGCTGTATTCCAAGTAGCATCATCTACTTTATGAACATGATTTTCTTGAGCCACTTTTAGCTTTTTAAAGAGAGGATCGTTTATCCATTCTTTTTCAAGCTTTGTTGCTTCACCGTCTCCCGTTTCATAAGAGAAGTAAAATAGCTGATCGCCGTCCATTGCCGGAATGCGTTCTTTTGTTGCATTCATTTCAGCAAAATCATCCTTGTCTTGAGACTCAGGGCGAGCAAATCCAAGCTGATCTAAAATAACACCTGAGAATGAATCTTTATGATAGATACGAACGTCTCCAGCTGTAAAGCGTACAACTGAGATTTTTTGTTTTAACTGATCTCCAAGGCGTTTCTTTAAATCTGCTACGCGATTGTCATAGTCAGCTAATACTTCTTTACCTTTTTCTTCTTTGTTTACAGCTTTTGCATATAGCTTAAAGTTTGATTTCCAATCTCCGCGCAGCTCCTCAGAGAATACAGTCGGAGCAATTTGACTAAGCTGATCGTATACTTTTTCTTGTCGCATTTTATTTCCGATAATCAAGTCAGGCTTTAAAGCAGCGATTGCTTCTAAGCTTGGCTCGCTTTCTGTACCCACACTTTTAACGCCTTTCATCTGACCTTTAATATGGTCATACCACGGATTTCCTAACCATGATTGAACAGCGCCCACAGGCTTTACACCCATTGCAAGAAGAGCTTCAGTACCTTCGTTTGTTAAAACAACCACTCGTTTAGGCGTTCCTTTAATATCGGTTTTATCCATTGCGTGTTTTACTGTGTAAGTTTCGCCAGAACCCTCAGTTTTTTCTTTTTTATCGCTGTCAGCGCCGTTTGAATTACCGCAGGCTGCCAGCACAAGCAGTGTCATAATGGTAAGAATGGACAACAAATATGACAACTTGCCTTTAGAATATGTATTCACATCTTTTCCCCCCTCGTAAGTGATAATGATTTTCATTAACAATTAAGATAATATTCTAACTTTTAAGCGGTGTCAATTAAAAATTGAAAATGATTCTCAAAATCATTGACACTTTTTTCAATGTTTCCTAAACTAAAGGTTAGATATATATAGGAATCATCTTAGAGGAGAGCAATGAAAATGATGCTACGCAGTGTTCAAATGAAAGTAATGGGGCTCATCATTGGAATCATGCTGCTTTTAATCTGTATTGGATTAAGTATCGTACTCGGATACACAGATACAAGTATCAAAACAGCATTTGAAGCTTTTCAAGCGTTTAACGGTTCGAATGAGCACATAGTTATTCAAAATATTCGATTGCCGCGCGCTATAATCGGTGCTGTGGTAGGTATTTGTTTAGGAATTGCAGGAGCAATGATGCAGGCGTTAACGAAAAACCCACTTGCTTCACCGGATATTATCGGTGTGAACGCTGGGGCCAGCTTTTTTATTGTTGTTGCAGTGATGATTTTTTCGGTCAATTCACTTCAAGCTTTTACATGGATTGCATTTGTAGGAGCGGCACTAACCGTAGTGGTTGTCTATTTTCTTGGGTCCATTGGAAAAGAAGGGCTAACGCCTATCAAACTGACGCTCGCAGGAGCGGCTATTGCAGCCTTTTTCTCTTCTTTAACACAAGGACTGCTAGCTGTGGATGAATCTTCGCTTGATCAAGTCCTCTTTTGGCTGGCAGGGTCTGTGCAAGGACGCAAGGTTGAAATGTTGTATGGCATACTGCCTTATGTAGTGCCAGCAATTATTGTTACTTTTTTTATCGCTTCAAAAATTAATATTTTAACGATTGGTGAAGACGTAGCCAAAGGATTAGGTCAAAGAACAGCTCTTGTCAAAATTATAAGCGGCATCATTATTGCGATTTTAGCGGGGGGAGCCGTTGCAGTAGCCGGTCCCATTAGCTTTGTAGGAATCATTGTTCCTCACGTTGTAAGAGCAATCGTAGGACAAGATTATCGCTGGGTATTTCCTTATAGTGCGGTTGTCGGCGGGATTTTAATTTTATTAGCTGATGTTGGCGCAAGGTACGTCATTATGCCTCAAGAAATCCCTGTTGGAGTCATGACTGCTGTTATTGGTACACCTTTCTTTATCTATATGGCAAGGAAAGGGGCGAAGACGTCATGAAAACATACTTATCTCTTCGCTTAAAGAGAATTTCATTTTTAGTTAATATAAAAGCTGCTCTAATCATTACCGGATTTTCAGCTGTCCTTGTTGCACTCTTTTTGTTAAGTGCAGGTACGGGTGACTTATTTATTAATCCATTTCGTGTAATTAAAATTTTAGCGGGTCATGGGTTGGAGTTTGAACGATTAGTTGTTACATCTTTTAGACTGCCGCGTATTATTGTTGCCATTTGTGCTGGTATTTGTCTAGCTATTGCGGGCGCTATCTTGCAGGGGCTTGTGAGAAATCCGCTTGCTTCACCAGACTTAATTGGATTAACAGGAGGAGCGTCAGTTGGTGTAGTGTTATTTTTGACACTATTTAGTGATAAAAGCAACTCGTTAACCGTAAGTATTAATTGGATGCCTGTTAGCGCATTTTTAGGTGCCGTGGCAGTGGCGCTTTTACTTTATGTGTTTGCCTGGAAAAATGGTGTCTCTCCTATTACACTAGTATTAATAGGAATTGGATTAACAGCGTTAACGAAAGCTATGACCACGCTGTTTATGATTATGGGTCCTATCTACCGCGCTAGCCAGGCAAATATTTGGATTACCGGAACGGTGTATGGTTCAAATTGGGCCAGTGTTTCCGTACTAGTTCCAGTTACTGCAGGGCTGGTTATAATTACGATTTTAATGATTCGAAATTTAAATGTTCAAGAATTAGGTGAAGAAATTGCGACTAACGTTGGAAGTCGCGTTCAAAAAAATCGATTGGCACTATTGCTGATGAGCACAGCTTTAACCGGGAGCGCCGTTGCATTTGCCGGTGGAATTAGCTTTGTAGGGTTACTTGCTCCACATATTGCCCGAAAGCTTGTAGGTTCGTCATTCGGCGCTTTAATACCGCTATCGGCACTAATCGGAGCGATTTTAATCACAGCAGCAGATTTAATTGGCCGAACATTCTTCTTGCCAATCGAAGTGCCAGCAGGTGTATTTACAGCTGCAATTGGCGCACCATACTTCATTTATTTACTATACAAACAAAGAAACGTATAGCATTCTTTGTAGAAGGAGCGATTCGCATGCATTCGTTAGAAACAAAGTCGCTAACATTATCATATGGAGAAGCGATGATTATAGATGAGCTTGACGTTACCATCCCAAAGGGTGAGATTACGGTTTTTATCGGCAGTAATGGATGCGGAAAATCTACGCTGCTGCGTTCACTGGCAAGGTTATTGAAGCCACATGCAGGCTCTATTTTACTAGAAGGTTCTAAAATTTCTTCTCTTCCTACCAAGGAAATTGCAAAGCAGCTAGCAATCCTTCCTCAAGGTCCTGTTGCACCTGAAGGTCTGACTGTGCTGCAGCTTGTTAAACAAGGGCGCTATCCGTATCAAAATTGGTTCCGCCAGTGGTCTCAAGAGGATGAAGAAAAAGTGCAAAATGCACTGGAAGCAACAGGCTTAGCAGACTTGGCAGATCGTCAAGTTGATTCGCTTTCTGGGGGACAGCGTCAGCGCGCATGGATTGCCATGACACTAGCGCAAGATACAGATATTATTTTACTTGATGAACCGACAACATATTTAGATATGACGCATCAAATTGAGATCTTGGACTTGTTGTTTGAACTGAATGAAAAAGAAAATCGTACCATCGTAATGGTGCTGCATGATTTAAACTTAGCTTGCCGCTATGCTCATCATATTGTGGCGCTTCAAGATAAAAAAATCTATGCACAGGGAAGACCAGAAGAAGTCATTAACTGCGATTTAGTACAGCGAGTCTTTAATATGAACTGTGAAGTGACGGTTGATCCGTTATTTGGAACGCCTCTTTGTATTCCTCATGGGCGCGGACGATGTATTGTGAATAAGCTGCGAGTTGAAACGCAGCATGCTCAGTAGGAATGAGCAAAGCGAGTTAGCAGAAAAATTCCGCTGTACGTTTAAAGATAACTCGCTGTACAGGTTTTCTCCTGCCAGCTGCATGGATGAAAGTAAGGTGAAGGTGCAGCTATTATGGATTCAAGAGACGATGGAGGCCGCTAGTTTGAGAGCAGCTGCTTCAATGTTAGCAAAGCGGTATAGTTTTGTTGTGGTTGCGGCTTTGTATTCATTTATTGTGTTTCAAAAAAAGATAAATGTATCGACTAAAAATGTATCTTTGCATACCGAACAAGTTGAAACGATGTGGCTTCCAAAAGTGTTTATCTCAGAAATTGAGACGACAGAAGTAACAGAGGATAATCGCGAAATTCTTCTTGATGAACTTCTTGATGAATTGTTTGCTCATCAAATTGAGCCGATGTGGTCAGTACTGCGTAAAGTGACAAAAATCTCAAAGCTGACGCTGTGGGAAAACGTAGCTGTTTATATTCACTGGCTTTATGATTTGCTTTTAGCAAACGAAGAAATAGACAATGTGAAAGTGCAAAAGAATTTACGATACGTGTTAGAAGAAGCTGAGGGACGTCACTTTGGTTCATATCATAACAATCCGCTTGCTCGGTACAGTTCACCTCCTCAATATATAGAGAAACAAAAGCAGGAGATAAGAGTACGAAAAACGTGCTGTTTGTCCTACCAAACAGGAGATAAAGAGACTTATTGTCGAACGTGTCCGGTTATTTGTAAACCAAAGAAAGGAGTGACTGCGCATGAGTAAAACCTTTCAAGAGCAATTCGACGGTTTGATTGAAAAGTATACGGAACTAATGGTTGGAGAAAGTGATGAACAGCTGCAGGAAAAAGTGAAAATGTGGGCACTTTACAACCATATCTCAAAATCTATGCCGCCTTTAACAAAGCATTGGAATCAATTATATCCAGACGCAAAAGCGGAAATGATTGAAATTGTGAAGGAAATAAAAGAGCTGAATGAAGCGCATCGAGCGTCACAGCGAAAACCAGAATAAAAACATTCATCACGAAGCTGATGAATGTTTTTTTATCAAAAAAGCTCCAGGTAGCTTTTTGATCTAGTGTGCATATGTTAATGAAGGGTGCCTATCTATCTGGTTGAAAAAATGGTAAAATTAATGATAATTAGATAAAATTTGTTAGGTGTATGACAAGTGAAGGCGGGGGGTTGCTTTGGAACAAACGATAAGAAACTTTTTTTTATTGTTATCAAAAAGCAAAAAGTTAACAAAGCTGGCTAAGCGCTATGGTTTACGTTTTGGGGCAGCAAGGTTTGTTGCAGGGGAAACCATCGATGAAGCTGTTAGTGTGATAAAAAAGCTAAATGAACAGGGATTAAAAGTAACGATTGATTATCTCGGAGAGTTTGTGGAAAGTGAAGCTGAAGTCAATAATGCTGTGGCTCAATGCATAAAGGCCATCCATCTTATACACAAAGAAAGGTTAGATTCAGAAATTTCTTTGAAATTAACGTCTATGGGACTTGATATTTCTGAAGATCTGGCGCTTCAGCATATGCGTCATATTCTAAATGAAGCGGAAAAATATAGCGTGTTCGTGACGATTGATATGGAAGATTATAAGCGATGCAGCAAGACGATTAAGCTGTTTAAACAATTAAAAAGTGAGTATGACCACGTAGGGACGGTACTTCAGGCATACTTATATCGAACAGAAAGTGACGTTCGCGAATTAGATGCTTATGCTCCTAAATTAAGGTTAGTAAAAGGAGCGTACAAAGAAGCGGCAGACGTGGCTTTTCCTGATAAAGAAGACGTAGACGAAAACTTCAAAAACATAATTGGACTTCATTTATTAAACGGTCACTACACAGCAGTTGCTACTCATGATGAACGAATCATTCAGTATACAAAAGAGTTTGTTAAAAAGCATGGAATTTCAATGAATCAGTTTGAATTCCAGATGCTATACGGTATTCGACCAGAAAGGCAGGTTCAGCTCGTAGCAGAACAATATCAAATGAGAGTGTACGTTCCTTATGGAACGGACTGGTATGGGTACTTTATGAGGCGCCTTGCAGAAAGACCTGCAAATGTCGCATTTGTCTTAAAAGGAATCGTAAAAAAATAACCATGAAATGGTCGTGATGACAGAATAAGAAATAGTCAAAAATCGAACATGATTCGATTACTCATGTTCGATTTTGAGGTTAATGTCCTTGTGTATTATGCTTTGTGTACTGCTGGTTTTGAGATGTCTTTTTGCCGCGTCCGTGCGGTTCATTAACCGGTCCAGCATTTCCTTTAACGCTTGCTGCGCTTACGCCTGCTGAAGATGGATCTTTCTTTAATTTACTCACAAAATCACCTCCTGTGTATTAAGATAACCAAACACATTAAAAATAGTTAGAGATAATATTGTGAATATATTGCGAAAATTTAAAAAATGCTTTATAGTAAAAACAGAGATTAACAGTGACTCTCTTTTTTTACACATAAAATGAATGACCGTTCATTCAATATATCAAAGGGGATGTGGGGATAATTATGAACATAAAAAAAGCCGCCGTTTTAGGTTCAGGAGTTATGGGCTCTGGAATTGCAGCTCATTTAGCGAATGTAGGAATTCCAACGCTTTTGCTAGATGTGGTTCCAGCTTCATTAACACCAGACGAGGAAAAAAAACAGCTAACGCTTGAAGATAGGCAAGTCAGAAATCGGTTGAGCACAACTGCTTTAGCTAAATTAACGAAGCAAAAACCGGCACCTTTAACGTCGAAGTCGTCACTATCGTTAATTACGCCGGGAAACCTTGAAGATCATTTACAGCAGTTAAGCGACTGCGATTGGATCATTGAAGTAGTAGTGGAACGCCTTGATATTAAACAGCAGTTGTTTGAAAAAATTGACGGCGTACGAAAAAAAGGAAGTATTGTAAGTTCAAATACTTCGGGGATATCCATTCACGAAATGGCCAAAGGACGCTCAGAAGATTTTAAAGCGCATTTCTTAGGAACGCACTTTTTTAATCCACCTCGTTATTTAAAGTTATTAGAAATTATTCCAACTCATGACACAAAATCAGAAATTGTTGAATATATGAAAACGTTTGGTGAAGATGTATTGGGTAAAGGAGTAGTTATTGCAAAAGATACGCCTAACTTTATCGCCAACCGTATCGGTACGTACGGTTTACTTGTGACCGTTCAAGAAATGTTAAAAGGTAATTACAGCGTGGGAGAAGTTGACTCTGTGACGGGTCCTTCAATTGGAAGACCAAAAAGCGCAACGTTTCGAACGTTAGACGTAGTGGGACTAGACACATTTATTCATGTGGCCAACAATGTGTTTGACAAAGTGGAAGGCAAAGAAAAAGAGGTATTCGATGTGCCTTTATTTATGAAACAAATGCAGGAAAATGGCTGGCTGGGAAGCAAGTCGGGGCAAGGCTTCTTTTTAAAGAAAGGCAAGGAAATTTTAGAACTTGATCCTAATACACTTCAATACGTCGAAAGAAAGAAGTTAAAAACAGCTTCTACTGAATTAAGTAAGCAGGCACAAGGGCTGCAAAACAAAATGAAAGCGCTTATATATTCTGATGATCGTGCTGGACAGCTTCTTTGGAACATTATCAGCCCTGTTCTTGTGTATGCAGCACAGTTGAAAAATGAAATCGCCGACGATATCGTCGCCATTGATCAAGCTATGAAGTGGGGATTTGGCTGGAAAATGGGTCCTTTTGAGACGTGGGATGCAATTGGTTTAGAAAAATCAATTGAGAAGATGGAGCAGTCTGGCTTAGCCATCCCGCAGTGGGTAAAACAAATGCAGGAAAATGGATTTACAAGCTTTTATAAAGAAATGGAAGGTCAAGCGCTTTACTACGAAGAGGATGAGTATAAAGCAGTAAAAGAAAATAAAAAGGTGATCCACCTGTCATCTTTACGCTCTCAAAATAATGTCATTTTAGAAAACAGCGGAGCGAGCTTAATTGATTTAGGAGATGATGTGGCATGCCTGCAGTTTACTTCTCCTAACAATGCGATTGGGCTAGATATTATCAGCTTATTGAATCAGTCTCTTGAAGAAGTGAACAAGAATTATAAGGGGCTGGTCATAGGAAACCAAGGAAAAAATTTCTGCGTTGGCGCTAACTTAGCTATGATTTTGATGGAAGCACAAGATGACAATTATTTTGAAGTTGAGCTTGTCATTAAACAATTTCAACAGGCAATGATGAAGGTGAAATATAACGAAAAGCCGGTTGTTGCAGCTCCATTTGCGATGACTCTTGGAGGCGGAGCAGAAATTTGCTTACCGTCAGCTAAAATCCAAGCTTCTGCTGAAACTTACATGGGCCTTGTAGAAGTAGGAGTCGGGTTAATTCCTGGCGGAGGAGGTAACAAGGAGCTTTATATCAAACAGCTAAATGGTTTACCGAACGGTGTAACGCTCGATCTTCAGCAAATTGCCAATAAAACATTTGAAACAATTGCTACTGCAAAAGTATCTACTTCTGCTGCAGAAGCTAGGCAGCTAAACTTTTTAAACCGCCATGATGCTATCAGTGTAAACGGAGATCACTTGCTGAATGATGCAAAGAACTCAGTCCTTGCTTTACACGACACGGGCTATAAACCGCCTGTAAAAACTAAAGTTCCTGTCGTTGGAGAAACAGGATATGCAACGTTGCTGCTAGGAGCTCAATCCATGAAATATTCAGGATATATATCAGAACATGATTACAAAATTGCTAGTAAGTTAGCATTTGTATTAGCTGGAGGACGCGTAGCGTTTGGTTCCAAAGTGGATGAAGAGTATTTGCTTGATTTAGAGAGAGAAGCATTTTTAAGCCTTGTTGGAGAAGCGAAGTCTCAAGAACGTATGCAGCACATGTTAGTTAAAGGAAAGCCACTGCGCAATTAAGGGGGAGAAAAAATGAGAGAAGCAGTTATTGTAGCAGGTGCTAGGACACCGGTCGGAAAAGCAAAAAAAGGTTCATTGGCAAGTGTTAGACCTGATGATTTGGGAGCTATTGCGGTTAAAGAAACTCTTCGCCGAGCAGGCGGATACGAAGGACCGATTGATGATTTAATTATTGGTTGTGCGATGCCTGAGGCAGAACAAGGTTTGAATATGGCTCGAAATATTGGCGCTCTTGCAGGTTTGCCTTATACGGTGCCAGCAATAACGATTAATCGTTATTGTTCATCAGGTTTGCAAAGTATTGCCTACGGTGCAGAACGAATTATGCTAGGGCAAGCCAAAGCAGTGTTAGCTGGAGGAGCAGAATCAATGAGTTTTGTTCCGATGTTTGGAAACGTAGCGCGTCCGAATGTTCAGCTGGTTGAAAATGCGCCGGAGTATTATATGGGCATGGGACATACAGCAGAACAAGTGGCGATGAAATACGGCATTTCACGTGAAGACCAGGATGCATTTGCCGTACGCAGCCATCAAAAAGCAGCAAAAGCACTTCAAGAAGGGAGGTTTAACGACGAAATTGTTCCCGTGGAAGTGACGCTTCGGAAAATCGATGAAAACAATAAGCTACGTGAACAAAAGCTGATGTTCTCTCAAGATGAAGGAGTTCGTCCTGGCACAACTGCGGACGTATTAGGGAAACTTCGTCCAGCCTTTTCGGTTAAAGGATCCGTCACAGCTGGAAACTCTTCGCAGACAAGTGACGGAGCTGCATCCGTTTTTCTAATGGATAAAGAACAAGCTGAAGCAGAAGGCTTAAAGCCTTTGCTTAAGTTTCGCTCATTTGCAGTTGGAGGAGTTCCGCCTGAAGTAATGGGGATTGGCCCGGTAGCTGCCATCCCTAAAGCTCTTAAACTAGCAGGGCTGGAGCTTTCTGATATCGGATTGTTTGAATTAAATGAAGCATTTGCTTCTCAAGCACTTGGCGTTATTCGTGAATTAAATATTAATGAAGATAAAGTAAATGTAAACGGAGGCGCTATTGCCTTAGGTCATCCATTAGGCTGTACTGGAGCTAAGCTGACTCTCAGCTTAATGCACGAAATGCAGCGTCGAAATGAGCAGTTTGGAATTGTCACCATGTGTATTGGTGGAGGAATGGGAGCTGCTGGTGTATTTGAATTGTTAGCATAATCATTTCAAAGGGGGATATGAACATGTCAAATAAAACAAAACAAATGATTAAAGGTGGAAGTTTTTTAATTGAAGAAGGTGATGCAAGCCGCGTCTACACGCCGGAGGATTATACATCTGAGCAAAAGATGATTGCCAAGACGACAGATGAATTTGTAGAAAATGAAGTCCTTCCGCAAGTGGAATATTTAGAAAAGCATGAATTTGACCGTTCTGTAAAGCTATTAAAACAAGCTGGTGAATTAGGCTTGCTTGGTGCAGATGTACCGGAAGAATACGGTGGGCTTGGTTTAGATAAGATTACCTCGGCTTTAATTGCTGAAAAAATGTCTCGAGCAGGCGGATTTTCCATCACTCATGGTGCTCATGTAGGAATTGGGTCATTGCCAATCGTCTTATTTGGAACAGAAGAGCAAAAACAAGCATATTTACCTGCTTTAGCGGTAGGGGAAAAAATAGCGGCTTATGCGCTGACTGAACCGGGTTCTGGTTCGGATGCTCTTGGGGCTCGAACAACAGCTCGCCTTAACGCAGAAGGTACACACTATGTGTTAAATGGAGAAAAGCAGTGGATTACGAATGCTGGATTTGCTGATGTATTCGTGGTGTACGCAAAAATTGACGGCGATAAATTTTCTGCTTTTATCGTTGAGCGCGAATTTCCAGGCGTTTCGGTTGGCCCGGAAGAGAAGAAAATGGGAATCAAAAGCTCATCAACCAGAACGTTGATTCTTGAAGATGCGCTTGTTCCAAAAGAAAACGTGCTAGGTGAAATTGGAAAAGGCCATGTGATTGCCTTTAACATTTTAAATATTGGGCGCTATAAGCTTGGAGTTGGAGCAGTTGGAGCAGGGAAACGTGCGTTAGAAATTACGTCTCAATACGTTAACCAGCGTCAGCAGTTTAAAACGCCAATTGCTAAATTCTCATTAACACAAGAAAAGTTAGCCACAATGGCTTCTAAATTGTATGCAACTGAAAGCTCCGTATATCGTACGGTAGGACTTTTTGAAGACCATATGGGCCAGCTTTCAGAAGAACAGCAAAAAGACGGAAAACAAATTGCTGCTTCCATTGCTGAATATGCTATCGAATGTTCATTAAATAAAGTGTTTGCCACGGAAGCTCTTGACTACATTGTAGATGAAGGCGTGCAGCTTCATGGAGGCTACGGTTTTATGAGCGAGTATGAAATTGAGCGTCTGTATCGCGATTCTCGCATTAATCGTATTTTTGAGGGAACAAATGAGATTAACCGTCTTTTAGTACCAGGCACATATTTACGCAAAGCGTTAAAAGGAGAGCTTCCACTGCTTCAAAAAGCACAAACGCTTCAAGAAGAATTGATGATGCTTATGCCGCAGGAAGTAGGAAATGAGCCGTTAGATCAAGAAAAAATGCTTGTGCAAAACGGGAAGAAAATTGCGCTCTTGCTTTTGGGATTAGCTGCACAAAAGTATGGCAAAGAATTAGAAAAAGAGCAAGAAATTCTCGTTAATATTTCTGATATGATTAGTAACGTATATGCAATGGAATCCACTGTTTTACGTACTGAAAAAGCCATTTCCAAAACAGGGGTAGATCAAAACAGCTTAAAATTAAAATACACGCAAGTATTCTGCCAAGAAGCATTTAATCGAATCGAAGCAGATGCAAAAGAAACGTTAATTGGCGTTGAACAAGGTGATACGCTTAGAGTCATGCTTTCGTCTCTTCGCAAATTAACTCGCTATACACCAATCAATGTAATTAGCGTAAAGCGCGAGGTTGCAAAAACGCTTCTAGAAGTAGAGAAGTTCACAGTTTAAGGAAAAAGGAGCTCGTTTTGCGAGCTCCTTTTTGTTTAAGAAGCCTCTATCTAGGTAAATGATAAAGGATGTGTTAAAATACGAAAAAAGCTTAAAATAAAGGGTGGTTGACGAAATGTCATTATTTTTTTATTCATATCCAAAGTGCGGTACGTGCCGAAAAGCAAAGAAGTGGCTCGATGATAACGGAGTAGCGTATGAAGAAATTCATATTGTAGAAAATCCGCCAACAAAAGAGCAGCTGCAAGCTTACTATCAGAACAGCGGCCTAGAATTAAAAAAATTCTTTAATACAAGCGGTAAAAAATATCGCGAGTTAGGTCTTAAAGATAAAGTAAGCAGTGCGAGTGAAGACGAACTTCTGTCTATTCTTGCGTCAGATGGCATGTTAATTAAGCGTCCGCTGCTAACAGATGGACAAAAAGTAACGCTTGGTTTCAAAGAAGAGCAGTTTGAGGGCGTGTGGAAGTAAGTTTTCAAATAGAAAATTTTTACCTTTTACGTTACACTGTTAATAGGAAGTTATTTTAGGTTGTAGAAAGTGTTCTCCACGTTGAAGGCGCTTTTTATATAAACAAATTACGATACATATTTTGGAGGGATTAAGATGAGTACACCAAAAGATTTGCGTTATTCTGAAGAGCATGAATGGGTAAAAACAGAAGGAGACGTTGTCCGCGTAGGTATTACACATTTCGCTCAAGCTGAGCTTGGAGACATCGTATTCGTTGAACTGCCAGAAGTAGGAGCAACAGTAGAAGCTGACGAGCCGTTTGGTAGCGTTGAATCAGTAAAAACAGTTTCTGAGCTTTACGCACCAATTAGCGGTGAAGTTGTAGCAGTAAACGACAACTTAGGCGATAGTCCTGAACTTGTTAATGAATCTCCATACGAAGAGGCATGGATGATTACAATCAAACCATCTGATGCTTCTCAAGTAGACAAGCTGATGACAGCAGAGCAATACGAAGAAATGACAAACGAAGGATAATATTCCTCCATAAATTGTCTTTATGAAAAGTTTTTGACTGGACACTCTATTAGTAAACAAGCTAAAGGAGTGTCTTTTTATGTTTGAAAAACAAAAAATGGATGTTACAGATCGCGTTACAGCTAAATTTCATGACGGCGGTATGAAATTATACGTTGATAAGCAGCCAATTGGTGAAGTTAGCTACGGAACAAGCGGCAATGAATACCGCTTTGAAGAAGGATATTCGCAAGAAAATAATAAGTTCTATCAATACGCGGACGTACAAAAACAAGGTGAAACGCAAAAATATACAGACTGCGATGAAGAAGCAGGATGGTGCTAAACAGTGGCAACTGCCGCTGTTTTTCTTGTTTTATAGAGATAATATGGCCTAAACTGCCTTTTAAAAGAGTTCTTTCTTGCAAATTTCTTTTAAAAAACAGGTGAACTGTGATACATTAACGAATATTGTATAGCATAAAGAAATGATGTTACTATACAACTGACGATTATGGGTGATGAAAATGGGGCTAATTGAAATTGAAAAAGTAATTATTGTCGAAGGAAAGTCAGATAAAAAGCGTATTCAAGATATCATTCGAGAACCAATTGAAATTATTTGTACAAACGGTACGATTAGTTTATCAAAGCTGGATGAAATTATTGACTGTACGTTTAACAAAGAGGTATACATACTCGTTGACTCTGATGATTCAGGGAATAAGCTGAGAAAACAATTTAAACGAGAGCTTCCGGAAGCAGAGCATCTATATATTGATAAAATGTACCGAGAAGTTGCTGCCGCCCCTAGACATCACATAGCAACAGTATTGCTAAGTGCCAATATCGATGTTAATGCAGAATTTTTAACATAAAAGGAATGAGCAACATGCAAGAATGGAGCGAAAAACAGCTGGATGATCAGTTAAAAGAAGGAGAAAGAGCCTTTATCTTTTTCCATACGCCTTTTTGCGGGACATGTCAGCTGGCAAAAAAAATGTTAACCGTGGCAGAAGCGATGCTGCCGGATGTAACCATCGGAATGAGTAATTTAAATTATATGCCTTCAAAAGCAGAATTATTTTCTATTGAAAGCGTACCTTGTTTGATTGAAGTGGAAAATGGTGAAATGGTAAAAAAACTCTACGCGTTTCATTCCATCGAGCACGTACTCGAGGAGCTTCGATAATCAAACGTTTGTTTAAAATGAAGAAGTGGAAAGAGAGCGAACCGTTGGGGTTGTTGAATTCTTGGGATATTATACCAAGAACAAAATCTGTTGACAGCCTATCTGACACATGCTAAAATCACACTCATGAATGTTCATAAATGAATGAATATTTCCCAAAAACAAAATAATTGTTGCGAACTCTTATCAAGAGAGGTGGAGGGACTGAGCCCTGTGAAACCCGGCAACCGTCAGACTAACTGAAATGGTGCCAATTCCTGCAAAGCTATGCGCTTTGAAAGATGAGAGAAAGGATTAAATATCGAGCCTTTCTGTCATGCGCAGAGAGGCTTTTTTAATGGGGAAAATTGTTTTACGGCTTTTTCATCCTATAGGGCAACCTAACATAATTAAGTTTTTATTAAAGAAGGTGAAGAAATATGATTACATTAACAGACGTTACAAAAATTTATCAGGCCAAAAGCGGTCAAGTAACAGCTGTTGATAATGTGAATCTAACCGTTAACCAAGGAGAAATTTACGGAATTATTGGTTATAGCGGAGCGGGGAAAAGTTCTTTGATTCGCTTGCTAAACGGATTAGAAACACCAACGACAGGAACGGTCGAAGTAGCAGGTAATGATATTGGAAAAATTAAAGGCGGAAAACTCAGAAAAGCTAGACAAGAAATTAGTATGGTATTTCAGCACTTTAATATCTTGTGGTCGCGTACGGTACGAGAAAATATTGCCTTTCCGTTAGAAATAGCAGGGATTTCAAAAGAAAAAAGAATGAAACGAGTAGACGAACTTATCAAGCTAGTCGGGCTTGAAGGGCGTGAAGATGCTTATCCATCACAGCTTAGCGGCGGACAAAAGCAGCGTGTTGGGATTGCTCGAGCGCTAGCGAACAATCCAAAAGTATTGCTTTGTGATGAAGCAACATCAGCGCTTGATCCTCAAACGACAGATTCTATTTTAGATCTGTTAGTAGATATTAATGAGAAGCTAGGGTTGACCATTGTATTGATTACTCATGAAATGCACGTCATTCGTAAAATTTGTCATCGAGTAGCCGTTATGGAAAATGGGGCAGTAGTAGAAGAAGGACAAGTGCTAGAAGTATTCAGAAAACCTAAGCAGCCGATTACAAAACGATTCGTTCAACAGATTTCTGAACCAGAGGAAACGTTTGAAACGATTGAACAAGTAAATGAGCTGTATCCAAGCGGGCAAATTATTCAGCTGACGTTTGTTGGCGGAAAAGCAGAGCAACCGCTCATTACAACGATTTTAAAACAGTTTGATGTAACGATTAATATTTTGCAAGGAAAGATTTCTCATACACAAACAGGTTCATACGGGACGCTGTTCGTTCATTTAGACGGAGAATTAACAGAAGTTGAAAAAGTCATTGCATACATTCATGAGCAGCAGGTAGAAGTGGAGGTAATGACAAATGCTTGAGAAACTATTTCCAAACGTTATTTTAGATGATTTTATTCAAGCGACAAATGAAACACTATATATGACGGCTATTTCAGTTGTAGCCACATTTGTTCTAGGTATTTTATTGGGCTTGCTTTTATTTTTAACGTCCAAAGGACAGCTTTGGCAAAACAAACCTTTATATGCCATTGTGTCGGCGGTTGTAAATATCTTTCGTTCCATTCCATTCATTATTTTAATTGTGTTACTGATTCCATTTACCAAAGCATTGGTAGGAAGTATTTTAGGCGCTAATGCAGCGTTACCGGCTTTAATTGTTGGAGCAGCACCATTTTATGCGCGTCTTGTAGAAATTGGTCTGCGTGAAATTGATAAAGGTGTTATTGAAGCTGCTAAATCAATGGGAGCCACAACAAGCACTATTATCTTTAAAGTGCTGTTACCTGAATCGCTGCCAGCTTTGATTTCCGGTTTGACAGTAACAACCATTGCGTTAGTCGGCTATACGGCAATGGCGGGTGTGATTGGAGCTGGAGGTCTTGGAAACCTTGCATATTTAGAAGGATTCCAGCGCAGTCATAATGACGTAACGCTAGCTGCTACGATCTTAATTTTGATTATTGTATTTATTATCCAACTTATTGGAGATGCGATTACTGCAAAAATTGATAAAAGATAAAGGGAGGACTATTTATTATGAAGAAATGGCTTTCAGCTTTAGCATTAACATCTGCGCTAGTAGTAGGATTAGCTGCGTGTGGATCTAACAATGGATCAAAAGATGAAAAGAAAATTGTCGTGGGTGCATCTAATACGCCTCATGCTGAAATTTTGGAACAAGCAAAACCGATTTTAGAAAAACAAGGAATTGACTTAGAGATTAAAAAATTCCAAGATTACATCTTACCGAACACAGCTCTTGCAAACAATGAAATTGATGCAAACTATTTCCAGCACGTTCCTTATATGAATTCAGTGCTAAAAGATCATAAAGGTGAAAAAGGGTATGATTTTGTAAGTGCCGGTGCCATTCATATTGAACCAATTGGTATCTACTCTAAAAAATACAAAAGCTTAAAAGATCTTCCGAAAAACGGCACAGTTATTATGCGTGATGCAGTAGCAGAGCAAGGACGTATTTTATCGATTTTTGAAAAAGCTGGCGTGATCAAATTAAAACCAGGCGTAAAGAAAACAGACGCACAAATTAAAGATATTGTAGAAAACTCTAAGAATTTAAAATTTAAAGCCGATGTTGAAGGCGGATTGTTACCTCAAATGTACAAAAACAATGAAGGTGACGCTGTTGTTATCAATGCTAACTATGCTATCGATGCTGGTTTAGATCCAGTAAAAGATCCAATCGCAGTGGAAAGCAAAGAAAATAACCCATATGCAAACATCATTACGGTTCACAAAGGTGACGAAAATAAAGATACAGTGAAAGCTTTAGTAAAAGTTCTTCACTCTAAAGAAATTCAAGACTACATTAAAGAAAAATACAAAGGCGGAGTATTGCCGGTAAATAAATAATAGAAGAAAAGCGCTTGCCCACTCTGGGCAAGTGCTTTTTTGTATGCATCAAAACGAATAACTCTTATTTTTCTCACGCATACTAACCGTGAAAACTTTACTGATGATGGGAGCTGACGTTATGCAGCAAGAAGCACGTCATTCAACTGAGCAAGCACTTCATGATTATAAAATGGGTGTTGGGAAATTTAGCGAAAAATTGCCGGAAGTAACAAAAACGTTTAATGCGTTTACTGAAGCATGTTTTGGAGAAGGTTCTCTTTCTAAAAAAGAAAAGCAGTTAATCGCGCTAGGAATCAGCGTAGTAGCTCAAGACGAGTACTGTATGATTTATCATACAAAAGGCTGCATTGATCAAGGTGCAACTGAGCAAGAAATTTTAGAAGCATGCGGAGTATCAGCGGCATTTGGCGGAGGCGCAGCGATGAGTCAGTCCGTTACGCTTGTCCAAGAGTGTGTTTCAGAACTGACTAGCCACACGCACTAAGTAAATAAAGCGGGTAAAAAGCTTGTCTTAGAAGGCTCTATCGAGTCTTTTAAGGCAACTTTTTTATGAGTGGATTTAGTCTTAAAAAACGTACATAATGGTTTAAAACCTTTTGGGTCAAAAGGTTGCTATAAGTTTTCATTTGTTATAAGATTGTAATGAGAATAAAATGAGAATAATTAAAAAGATATAGGTATATCGTTTTTTACTATATACGTCTATAACTGGAGGTTTTAATATGGCAGGGTCAACTTTAACAATTAAAGATCTTCATGTTGCAATTGAAGGTAAAGAAATTTTAAAAGGTGTTAATTTAGAAGTTAAGGGCGGCGAAATCCATGCAATCATGGGACCAAACGGTACTGGTAAATCAACATTATCTTCAGCAATCATGGGACATCCTAAATACGAGGTTACACAAGGAAGCATCACGCTAGACGGCGAAGATGTACTTGAGATGGAAGTAGATGAGCGCGCTCGTGCAGGTCTATTCCTAGCGATGCAATATCCAAGTGAAATCAGCGGGGTAACAAACGCAGACTTCCTACGTTCAGCAATTAATGCTCGTCGTGAAGAAGGCGAAGAAATTTCACTAATGAAATTCATCCGTCAATTAGACAAAAACATGGATTTCTTAGAAATGGATCAAGACATGGCTCAGCGTTACCTAAACGAAGGTTTCTCTGGCGGTGAGAAGAAGCGTAACGAAATTCTTCAATTAATGATGCTTCAACCAGGAATTGCAATTTTAGATGAAATCGACTCTGGTTTAGATATCGATGCGTTAAAAGTTGTATCAAAAGGTATTAATGAACTGCGCGGCAGCGAGTTTGGTTGCTTAATGATCACTCACTACCAACGTTTATTAAACTACATTACACCAGATAAAGTTCACGTTATGATGCAAGGTCGTGTTGTAAAATCAGGCGGACCAGAATTAGCGCAGCGTCTAGAAGCAGAAGGTTATGACTGGATCAAACAAGAATTAGGTATTGAAGACGAAACTGTAGAGCAAGAAGCTTAAGAGTTAGGAGGATCTCTATGACTATTGATACGAAATTACCATTTGATCAAGAGTACATCAGCAGCTTTTCAAAAGAAGCTAATGAACCAAGTTGGCTGCTAGATCTTCGCTTACAAGCTCTTGCGAAAGCAGAAGATCTTGCACTTCCAAAGCCAGATAAAACAAACATTTCGAAATGGAACTTTACTGCTTTTGACAAGCACACTTCACAGGCAAGCACAATCTCATCTGTAGACGAGCTTCCAGAAGTGGTTAAAGCACTGATTGATACAGAAGCGGTTAAGAATCTATATGTTCAGCGTGACCAAACAGCTGCATACTCAACGTTAACAGAAGAGCTAAAATCTCAAGGCGTTATCTTCACAGATATTCAAACAGCTGCTAAAGAGCATAGCGACCTTGTTGAGAAGTACTTCATGAAAGACGGAGTTAAAGTAGATGAGCACCGTTTAACTGCATTAAACGCAGCGTTATTAAACGGGGGTGTATTTGTATACGTTCCTAAAAATGTAGAAGTACAAGAGCCTCTTCAAGCTGTATTTGTCCGTGAAGATGAAGAAGCAGCTTTATTCAACCATGTTATTGTTGTAGCTGAAGACAACAGCTCAGTAACATATGTAGAAAACTACATTGCTACTGCTGAAGAGTCACACGGTGTTGTCAATATCGTGACGGAAGTATTCGCTAACAGCAATGCAAAAGTAACGTTTGGAGCTGTTGACTACTTAGCTAAAGGTACAACTACTTATGTGAACCGCCGCGGCGTAGCGGGCAAAGATGGTCGCATTGAGTGGGCTTTAGGCTTAATGAGTGAAGGAAATACAGTTTCAGAAAATACAACGTATCTAATGGGCGACGGTTCATATGGAGATACAAAAACGGTAACAGTTGGACGTGGAGAGCAGTCTCAAAACTTAACAACAAGTATCGTACACTTCGGAAAACATTCTGAAGGCTACATTTTAAAACACGGCGTTATGAAAGAAAGCGCGTCTTCAATCTTTAACGGTATCGGTAAAATTGAACACGGTGCATCTAAATCAAACGCTGAGCAAGAATCCCGTGTGTTAATGTTAAGTGAAAAAGCACGTGGAGATGCAAACCCAATTCTTCTAATTGATGAAGATGATGTAACAGCAGGACACGCTGCATCTGTTGGACGCGTAGATCCAATTCAGCTTTACTACTTAATGAGCCGCGGTATTCCGCAAACAGAAGCAGAACGTCTAGTTATTCACGGGTTCTTAGCACCAGTGGTAAACGAGTTGCCAATCGAAACGGTTAAAAAACAATTAACGGATTTAATTGAGAGGAAAGTTCGATAATGAATATCTCTGATATTCGTAAACAATTTCCTATTTTAGACCAAGAGGTAAATGGCAGCCCACTCGTTTATTTAGACAGTGCAGCAACTTCACAAAAGCCGCTTGCTGTAATTGAAGCAATTGAGAAGTATTACAAAGAATATAACTCAAACGTACACCGAGGTGTTCACACGCTTGGTACAAGAGCAACAGACGGATACGAAGGCGCTCGTGAAAAGGTTCGTAAGTTTATTAATGCAAAATCAACGGAAGAGATTATCTTTACGCGCGGTACAACGACAGCTCTTAATACAGTAGCTGCAAGCTATGGCCGTGCGAATCTTAAACCTGGTGATGAAATTGTGATTACTTATATGGAACATCACAGTAACATCATTCCTTGGCAGCAAGTTGCCAAGGAAACAGGTGCAACGTTAAAATATATTTCACTAACAGAAGATCATGCACTTTCACTAGAAGAGGTAAAAAGCACGATTACATCTAACACAAAAATTGTATCGATTATGCAAGTATCTAACGTATTGGGTACAATTAACCCAGTAAAAGAAATTGCAGAAATTGCACACGCTAACGGTGCAGTAATGGTTGTGGATGGTGCGCAAAGTACGCCTCACATGAAGGTGGATGTACAAGATTTAGACTGTGATTTCTTTGCTTTCTCTGGACATAAAATGGGCGGACCGACTGGAATCGGCGCTCTTTATGGAAAGAAAGAGCTTCTTGAAAAAATGGAACCAATCGAGTTTGGCGGCGAAATGATTGACTTCGTAAACTTATACGAATCAACGTGGAAAGAGCTTCCTTGGAAATTTGAAGGAGGTACGCCAATCATTGCAGGTGCAATTGGTTTAGGTGCAGCGATTGATTTCTTAGAAGAAGTTGGTTTAGATAACATTCAAGCACATGAGCACAAGCTAGCGCAATATGCACTGGATCGCTTATCGCAAGTAGATGGAATTACGATTTACGGACCGAAAGAGCGAGCGGGTGTTGTGACGTTTAATATTGAAGATGTGCATCCGCACGACGTTGCAACAGTAGTAGACGCTGATGGAATTGCGATTCGTGCAGGTCATCACTGTGCGCAGCCGCTGATGAAATATTTAAACGTATCGTCTACTGCACGTGCAAGCTTCTATCTGTATAACACGGAAGAAGAAGTAGATAAATTGGTGTCATCATTAATAAAAACGAAGGAGTATTTTACAAATGGCTTTTAATAATTTAGATACTCTCTATCGTCAAGTAATTATGGACCATTATAAAAACCCGCGTAATCGTGGAACATTGAATGAAGATACTGTGAACATTCATATGAATAACCCGACGTGCGGAGACCGCATTGAACTTTCTTTAAAAGTAGAGGACGGCAAAGTGGTGGATGCAAAGTTCGAAGGTGAAGGATGTTCAATTTCAATGTCATCAGCTTCAATGATGACACAAGCAATTAAAGGTCAAGAAGTAGACAAAGCGTTTAAAATGGCCCATATCTTCTCTGACATGATGCAAGGTAAAGAGTATGATGATAGTATAGATTTAGGAGATATTGAAGCACTTCAAGGTGTAGCAAAATTTCCTGCGCGTATTAAATGTGCAACACTAGCGTGGAAAGCGATGGAAAAAGGTCTTAACGAACAAAAATAAGACCTTCATTCATTCCCAATCCTATCAAGTAGGGGGTAATAAAAGATGGCTAAAAAAATGCCAGAAATCGGCGATTATAAATATGGATTTTCCGATAAAGACGTATCAATTTTCCGCTCTAAACGCGGTTTAACAAAAGAAATCGTAGAAGAAATTTCTCGTATGAAAGAGGAACCACAATGGATGCTTGACTTCCGTTTGAAATCTCTAGAGCACTTCTACAACATGCCAATGCCACAGTGGGGCGGAGACATGGCAAGCTTAGACTTTGATGAAATTACGTACTACGTAAAACCATCTGAGAAGTCTGAACGCTCTTGGGATGAAGTTCCTGAAGAAATTAAGCAAACGTTTGATAAACTTGGTATTCCTGAAGCAGAGCAAAAATATCTTGCGGGTGTATCAGCTCAGTACGAATCTGAAGTTGTTTATCACAATATGAAAGAAGATCTTGAAGCGCAAGGTATCGTATTTAAAGATACAGATACGGCGCTAAAAGAAAACGAAGATATTTTCCGCGAGCATTTTGGAAAAGTTATCCCGCCAACGGATAACAAATTCTCTGCTCTTAACTCAGCGGTTTGGTCTGGTGGATCATTCATTTACGTACCAAAAGGCGTAAAAGTAGATACACCATTACAAGCTTATTTCCGTATTAACTCTGAAAATATGGGACAGTTTGAGCGTACGTTAATTATTGCTGATGAAGGCTCACACGTCCACTATGTAGAGGGCTGTACAGCACCTGTTTATACAACAAACTCTCTTCACAGTGCCGTTGTAGAAATCATCATCAAAAAAGACGCGTATTGCCGCTATACAACAATTCAAAACTGGGCAAACAACGTATACAACCTTGTAACAAAACGTGCAGTTTGTGAAGCAAACGCAACAATGGAATGGATTGATGGAAACATCGGTTCTAAGTTAACAATGAAATATCCAGCTGTTATCTTAAAAGGCGAAGGCGCACGCGGTATGACATTATCCATTGCCCTTGCTGGTAAAGGACAGCACCAAGATGCTGGTGCAAAAATGATTCACTTAGCACCAAACACATCTTCAACGATCGTATCAAAATCAATTTCAAAACAAGGCGGTAAAGTAACATACCGCGGTATCGTACACTTTGGCCGTAAAGCAGAAGGTGCACGTGCGAACATTGAGTGTGATACGCTAATTATGGATAACCAATCAACTTCTGATACAATTCCGTACAATGAGATTTTAAATGACAACATCTCACTTGAACACGAAGCGAAAGTATCAAAAGTATCTGAAGAACAATTATTCTATCTAATGAGCCGCGGTATTTCTGAAGAAGAAGCGACAGAAATGATTGTAATGGGCTTTATTGAACCATTTACAAAAGAGCTTCCAATGGAATATGCAGTAGAGATGAACCGTCTAATCAAATTTGAAATGGAAGGTTCAATCGGTTAATAATAGATAAAAACTCGTTTGCTGTTTAAGCAAACGAGTTTTTTTGTATCGTTTGTATTAAAATAAAGAAAAGCAATCTAAGAAAATAGAGGAGGAATGGCATGATTTATATTGGAGTTACAGGCTGGGGAGATCATGATTCATTATATGAAGCGGGTGTTTCATCAAGAGACAAGCTTGCCGTATACGCAGGCCATTTTCCAATTGTTGAAGTCGATTCATCTTTCTACGCCATTCAACCTAAGTCAAATGTTGAAAAGTGGGTGAATGATACGCCGGAATCTTTTCGTTTTGTGGTAAAAGCCTATCAAGGCATGACGGGGCATATGAGAGAAGGAAATCCGTTTGATAGCAAAGAAGAAATGTTTCATGCATTTTTAGAATCAGTGAAGCCATATGTAAGTTCAAATAAGCTTGGTATGATTTTATTTCAAATGCCGCCTTGGTTTGACTGTACAAAAGAAAACGTAGCCTATTTGAGGTATAGCCGTGAGAAGTTTGGAGATTTGCCAGTAGCGCTGGAGTTTCGAAATCAATCTTGGTTTAAACCGTTTTTCTATGATAAAACGTTAACGTTTATGGAACAAGAGAAGTGGATTCATGGTATTTGTGATGAACCGCAGGCAGGAGAAGGATCTATTCCCATTGTGATTCATGCTACAGATAAACAGAAAACACTTATACGTTTTCATGGACGAAACGTACACGGTTGGAATAAGCCCGCAGAAGGCAATTGGCGAGCGGTAAGGTTTTTGTATCGTTACAATGAAAAAGAGCTCCTAGAGTGGAAAGAACGTCTTGAAAAGCTGCAAAAACAAACGAAGGACATTTACCTGTTATTTAATAATAACTCCGGCGGAGATGCTGTACATAATGCCAAACAGCTCATGAGCTTATTAAATATTGAATATGAGAATTTAGCTCCTAAGCAACTAGATTTTTTTAACGAATTTTAGCACCGAGGTCTATAAAATGTATAAGGATTACTCTAAACGTTAAATAGGTAGAAAAGTATATGTAAAACCTCACTTTTTTCTTTCAAAATCATAAATTGATTAAGAAAGGAGTGAGCTACTATGATTACCTTAGCGCCTATCGTAATTGAAGGTCATACGTTTAATGCAGTTACCGTATTGCTGCCAAAAACAACTTTGTTAACCATTTCATCAGATAAAGGCTACATTATGTGCGGAGCACTAGACGTAGGTCTATTAAATGATAAATTAGCTGATCGTCAAATAATAGCTGGAAGAGCTGTAGGTGTACGTACAATTGAGCAGCTTCTTGAAGCGCCGCTTGAATCTGTAACGCTTGAAGCTGAAAAAAGAGGGATTTTTAAAGGCACAATTGGCAAAGATGCTTTATTGAAAATGCTTTAATATAGTCGAGAATTTAAGATAAAACTTTTTAAAAGAAGCGTGAACCTCCTTATACATGCATACATATAGCTTGTAAGGAGGGATTTTTTTTGGTTAAACTTCGTCGGAAATTAACAAGAAAAGGCCCGCTTCCTTTTCGTTACGTTCTGTTGCTCACCTTTCTTTTTTTTATGCTTTCCACAGGGATAGGATTATGGCTAATTAATAGAGGGATTGAACCAACGTTGATGAAATATGCTGAAGCACAAACAAAAGAGATTGCAACTTTAGTTATTAATAAAGCGGTGAATAAACAGGTACTCGATCAGCTCGACGTAGATGTCATTAAAGTGGAATCTACACCTAACGGTCAAGTAGCCAAAATTGACACAGCGCTTGTGAACCGAGTTAGAGCTCAAACTACGTCATTTGTCCAGGCTAACTTAAAAGAAGCAGAGAAAGGGAATTTAGATGCACTTGAACTTCCAACAGATATTCGTATTGAAAAAAATGAAAAGTTGCGGAATCAAGGAATTGTCTACCAAGTTCCGCTTGGGCAAGCGACTAATAATGCGCTGCTTGGAAATCTGGGTCCGCTGATTCCGGTTAAATTTCATGCTATTGGTGACGTTCAAACAGACGTAGTGCGAAAAATCGAGGAGTATGGAATAAATAATGCGTTTCTTGAAGTATCTATCAAAGTGAAAGTAAACATGCAAATCATTATCCCATTTGCAACTAAAAAAACAACCGTTACGGCTACAATCCCAGTCGGAGGCACCGTTATTCCTGGAAATGTTCCTGACTATTTTAACGGTGGAAACTCGTCTTCTCCGGCGATTGAACTTCCGAAGAAAAATTAACAATATTATATTAACGTGATAAAGTATTATTGAAAAAGCAGGTACGGAAGTTCAAAAAGACTTTCATACCTGCTTTTATTCATCGGGTAATTTGTCTGAATTTTCTATAAAAAATATTTTGACATACTATCTTCTCCCTTCTATAATTTGAGATAGGAAGTTATAGAAAGAATAATCAAAAAATTATAAAAATTCTCGTTGATCTGCGATAAAAAGAGAGTAGGGAGAGAACAAGAGGGGGAATTACGGTGGAAAATAGGCCGCAGTGGGGATCAAGAGCAGGGTTTATTTTAGCAGCAGCAGGTTCAGCAATTGGACTAGGGAATATATGGAGGTTTCCAGCTACTGCATATGAAAACGGAGGAGGAGCATTTTTTCTTCCCTATTTATTTGCTTTGTTGACGGCAGGGATTCCTATTTTAATCATGGAGTTTGCTATAGGTCATAAATATAAAGGTTCTTCTCCTTTATCATTAGCGAGACTAAGTCCAAAGGCTGAGTGGCTAGGCTGGTGGCAAGTAGCTATTTCCTTTTTTATTTCAGTTTACTATTCCGTTATTATCGCATGGGCGATGTCGTATTTTATCTTTTCATTTAAGTTAAGCTGGGGAAAGGATACGGAAGCGTTTTTATATGGAGATTACTTAAAGTTAGCCGAAGCACCAGGACAAACAGGAAGCATCGTATTACATGTTTTAATTCCGCTTGTACTTGTATGGATTGTGACGTTAGGTGTGTTATTAAAAGGAATCAAAAAAGGAATTGAAGCGGCAAATAAAATCTTTTTACCAACACTAATTGTTCTCTTTTTAATCATTGTCATTCGAGCAGTAACATTGGACGGAGCAATGGAAGGTCTGCACGCTTTTTTTAAACCAAACTGGAGCGCAATTGGAGATGGAAAGGTTTGGATTGCAGCATATGGTCAAATTTTCTTTAGTTTATCTGTTGGTTTTGCTATTATGATCACTTATTCCAGTTACCTTCCAAAAAAATCTGATTTAACTAATAATGCGTTTATTACTGGATTCGGTAATTCCGCTTTTGAATTACTAGCAGGAATCGGTGTGTTTAGCGCACTTGGTTTTATGGCTACTCAGCAAGGTATCCCAATCGATAAGGTGGTTCAGGGAGGCGTAGGACTAGCCTTTGTTGTTTTCCCGCAAATTATTAATGAATTTCCAGCCTTTAAACAGCTGTTTGGCATGTTATTCTTTGCTTCCTTAACATTAGCAGGGTTAACGTCGCTTATTTCAATTATTGAAACATTTGTAGCAGGCATTCAAGATAAATTTACTATCTCACGTACAAAATCCGTATTAATAGGCGGAGGAATCGCTTCAATTTGCTCCCTATTATTTGCAACACAGGGCGGACTTTATTTCTTAGATGTGGTCGATTATTTCATTAATAACTTCGGAGTTGCTTTAGCAGGCTTAGTAGAAGTTGTATTAGTTGCTTGGGTATTTAAAAAGCTGAGCAGCCTTCAGCAGCATGCAAACGAAGTTTCTGATATTCGAATCGGTTCATGGTGGAAGATATGTTTAGGAGTAGTTACACCGCTTGTACTTGGGTATATGATGTTTGATAACTTCCGAAAAAATATTTCGGAAAATTACGAGCAGTATGCAACGACTTTTGTAGGTCCTTTTGGTTGGGGCGTGGCAGCTCTGGCTGTTATTTTAGGAATTGCTTTTTCTTTTGCACGATGGAAAGATGGGGCGACTCGTTTGTCAGTTAAAGAGAAGGGGGTTTCTAAATAATGGATGGAAGTTCAATTACAATGATGGTTGTAGGGATGGTCATCATATGGGGCGGCTTGGCCGCGAGTATTGCTCATGCTGTGAAAAAAGCAAAAGAAAGTAAACCATTAGGATAAAAAAACAGGAAGCATTAGCTTCCTGTTTTTTTATTTTTTCTTTAGTTCTAAACGATCATTTCTTTCCCACGTTCTTAACTGAGGATATGGGTCAAACGACCACTCATTTTTGCCGTTATCTTTATACATTCCGTAATGCAAGTGAGGAGGGAATTTCCCAGAAGTTCCAGGAGGTCCATAACCTGAACTTCCTACTCCGCCAATAAGTGTTCCTGGTTCTACAATTTGTCCTACTTTTAAATTTTTTGCAAATCCGCTTAAATGAGCTAAATAGTGATAGTTATTATGAAGGTCACGAATACCGATTCGCCAGCCTCCATATTTATTCCATCCTTTAAGCTCAATAATGCCATAGCAAGGGGATTTTACTGGAACTCCATAATCTGCAAAAATGTCTGTTCCTTCATGGATTCGTTTTCCACCCCAGCCGCGCGCATCTCCCCATGTACTGCGATAACTGTAGTTCGCACGGAGAGGGACAGGAAATGAAGAACCTTTTAAATCAATGCGACCGTAATGGCGAAAAATTTTAGCATTCCCTAAAATAATATCAACCGCTTTAGCCCTGTGATAATAGTTCCAAAGCGCAATTTTAATATAGTCTTCCGACACCCCGAACGTCCGAATATAATCTGCCATGGTAAAAAGCATATCTTCATCATTAAATTGGTCTGCTTTTTTGTCTCCGTTCCCATCTTTACCCATTCCCCCGAGAAGAGAAATAGTAAGTGGGTTTGTATCTTCCAAATTTGGATTTAAAGAACCTGACCATTTTTCTGGAGGATAATAAATGGCGATCGCACCTTTTTCTCTTGGAATATCTTTATGAGAGCGTCGAATATTTCGTTCATACTGGTCAATCCCAGCAAAGTAATACCAAGGAATTGTAGTAGCGGCTTCCATTTGGTTATACAGCTCTAATCTCTTTTGAATAAGCATTTTTTCTTGATCTGCTGAAGATTCAGCTGTTACGTGGTGCCATCCTGTGAATATAGACATGAACATAAAAAGTAAGATAATCGTTTTGCGCATCGTGTTTCCCCCTTTCTAAAAATAGTGTGTAACACTAGTTTGCAGCGAGAAAAAAGATTTCATAAATATTAATTAATGGAAATCGCTTCAAAACTTTTTAAAAGAATTTTATTCAGAAGATAAATGGAAATTATACGGAGGATGAAAACGCACACATTCGGATGGAAAATAGAAGAAAACTGAGGAAAATAAAGAGCAGACAACTTGTCGAATCTCACTTTTTTATGATAAAGTGACATATAGTTATGTTTTTAATATGTAGTTAAAATTAAGCATATAGGTTATAGACATTTTCTAGATTGGTGGAGTTGATAATATGGCAACAAAAGAAGAGCATGTCCGCAAACCCGAGTGGCTGAAGATTAAGCTAAACACAAACGAAAATTACACAGGCTTAAAGAAAATGATGCGTGAAAAAAACCTTCATACAGTTTGTGAAGAAGCAAGATGTCCGAATATTCATGAGTGTTGGGCTGTTCGTCGTACGGCAACTTTTATGATTTTAGGAGAAGTATGTACACGTGCCTGTCGTTTTTGCGCGGTTAAGACAGGTTTACCAACAGAATTAGATTTAGAAGAGCCAGAACGCGTAGCAGATTCTGTTCAGCTAATGAACTTAAAACATGCGGTTATCACAGTAGTAGCTCGCGATGATTTAAAAGACGGAGGAGCAAGCGTATTAGCTGAAACAATTCGTGCGATTCGTCGTAAAAATCCATTCACAACAATTGAAGTATTGCCTTCTGATATGGGCGGTGTGGAAGAGAACTTACGTATTGTAATGGACGCACGTCCTGATATTTTAAACCATAATATTGAAACAGTACGCAGCCTTACGCCTCGTGTTCGTGCTCGTGCTAAATATGAGCGTTCTCTTGAGTTCCTTCGCCGTGCAAAAGAAATGCAGCCGGATATCCCTACAAAATCAAGTATTATGCTTGGTCTAGGAGAAACAAAAGAAGAAATTATTGAAACGATGGATGATTTGCGTGCGAACAATGTAGATATTATGACGCTAGGCCAATATCTACAGCCAACTAAAAAGCACATAAAAGTTCAGAAATATTACCATCCAAATGAGTTTGAAGAGCTAAAAGAAATTGCATTATCAAAAGGATTCAGCCATGTCGAAGCAGGTCCTCTTGTACGTTCTTCTTACCATGCAGATGAGCAAGTTAACGCTGCTGCCAAAAACAAAGCACAAGAAAGTAAATAAGGTAAAAAGAGGCTGGAACAAAAGTCGTTTAGCCGAAGTGAAAAACGAACCACTAATCAAACTGTTTGATTAGTGGTTCGTTTTTTTGTTACGGTTAACGTGAAATTTATCTGTTTTGTTCCTTCTAGCAGTTGATTGGAGGGCAAGGCGAAGACTCCTGCGGGAACAGCGGAACAGGTGAGACCCCACAGGAGCGCAAGCGACGAGGAGGCTCAGCGCCCGCCCGCGGAAAGCGAAGCCTTGCACGGAAATCAACTGCGGTGTCACAAGCGGTTCAGCTCATGTGTCTCATTTCTTCGTCTTTCGATTACATTCTTTTAGTTACGTCTCAACTTTTTTGTCTATTCCACCATATCTTTGTCCGTCATCGGTTCATTCAATTCGTTTTTCTCTCTTCCATTTGCATCTTCTCCGCCGTTCATTTTACGCCCTTGGGGAGATTTTAGCATTTGTTGAATAACAGCATCGATTCGTTTTCTAGCATCATTTGTTTGTGTATTCATTTCACTGATATTTTCGATTTGGTCCATCTGTTTCGGATTATCTGAGACGTATACATGATAATAACGAGGGACTACAGACATAGCTGTACGTTTTACCTGATCGGCTGCGTTATTCCTGTTTTTAGCATCTGTTTTATAAGCAACAAGCACATCTTTATCCGTTACTAGCGTAGCGGCTTGTTTAATATTTGGGATAGCGGTGCTCAGTTTACTAATATTGTCAGCTGCTTCCTCTCGGTTAAATGTTCCTACTTGGTTCATATTGGAACTTTGTTCATTTGTGTTTTTAGTGTATCGGACATATCCATAATTTGTGCCGCTATTATTATTTGGATTATAATAATGATTAGGCTCGTTTACATTAATGGCATCTGGGTTGTTTGGTGATAAATTTTCATTTTCAGCTGTGTTTTTATTTTGACAGCCAATGGTTAAAATACTTGTTATTAAAGCGATTCCAAGAATAGATTTCTTCACCATTTCCACCTCCTGTAGTTAAATATCGTACGCCAGGTAAACCGGCGAACCTTCATGTGGAGCATAAAAGATCAGTAGGTATACCGATAAAACTCCTACAGGATTAGAGTGCTGCTTATACGTGAAAAATTTCATGTTAATTGATGGTTTCATCATCATAATTATGGTATGGTAAATTTTAAGAGAAGAGGTGTGAGCAATGGTCTGTATCAATAATATTTGTTATGAAGTATTAAAAGATGAGCGCGAGGCATTTAATGAAGAGGCGTTTAGAGGTCGCTTTATCGACGTGCTGAGCCGCTATGACTATATTGTGGGAGATTGGGGATACAATCAGCTTCGACTGCGAGGCTTTTTTGATGATCGTAACCAGAAGGCAACGTATGATACGAAGATTAGTACGCTTCAAGATTATTTACATGAATATTGTAATTTTGGCTGTGCGTATTTTGTCTTAAAAAAAGTCCATAAGTAAAAAAAGGCAAGCCGAAGACACTAATTGTCCTTCACGCTGCCTTTTTTTTTAGATGATTTCATATAAAAATTCGCGAAGTTCCTGACCATCTTCGCTGTTTAGTTTAAATACTTCTTCAAGATAGTGGGGTTCTTCAAGGTCATCTTGTCCAATAATGGCAAAGCGTCCTCCTTGAATATCAAGAACAACTTGTTTGCCATAATAACGGTCGGTTTGGATAATAGCTAAATCAAATCGTTGATTTTCGCCCATAAAGCTGACAAACCGGGTCTTTGTAGAGACGACATCGTCATATAGATAAAAGCGTTCGCTCATAGGTATACTCCTTTCATAGGTTGTATTTGTATCATATCAAATAAGGTCAAAAACAAAAATGAATTTATCAAATGGATAATGGGTCATGATAAAATAGAACAGGAACCCCGTTTGTTTATGAAAGAAGATTTATACAGAGCTGACAACTAGGGAGGAAATAATATGTACTTTGTAGATCGTGAAAAAATAGAAGCCACGCTTGTTTTTTTTGATGAACACGTTCGTTTGTTTGCTGAGCATTCGAGCTGGAACACAGAAATAGAGAAAAAGGCATTAGAGAGAATTGTACATCTTTTAATTGAAAACGTTTTAGATGTAGGAAATGCAATGATTGATGGTTTTATTATGAGAGACCCAGGCAGTTACGATGATATCATTGACATTTTAGTTGATGAGAAAGTGGTTAAAAAAGAGGAAGAAACACCATTAAAAGAGATTGTTCAATTGCGTAAAAGCCTTGTTCAAGAATATGTGGATGTTAATCATCAGGATATTTATCAAAAAGTGATGCAGCATAAAGACGTACTGGCAGCATTTTCAGAGCGCGTAAGGACATATCTAGAGACAGAGTTAGGACCTGTGTCTGCTTTTCGTAACTAAAGGCAAGCAATTTGTAGTTGTATAAAAAATAAGCTATGATTTCAAGTATGAGACTTGAAAGGAGATCACACAACATGAAGGAATATAAAGGATATTTGATTGATTTAGATGGAACCATGTACAAAGGAACAGAGTTAATTGCCGAGGCGCGTGATTTTGTTATTAAATTAAAGGAAAAAGGAATTCCTTATTTATTTGTAACAAACAACTCAACAAAAACGCCCGATAAAGTAGCTGAAAAGCTAGAGGCATTTGGCATTCCTGCAACAGAAGAGCAAGTTTTTACAACGAGCCAGGCAACAGCTAATTATTTGCATGAACGCAAAGCAAACGCTTCAGCTTATGTAATTGGTGGAGAAGGAATCCGACATGCGTTGCTTGAAAAAGGATTTACCATTGAAGAGGAAGATACGGATTTCGTAGTTGTTGGTTTGGATCAGGAAATTACATATGAAAAATTAGCAAAAGCATGTTTAAACGTTCGAAACGGCGCCTTTTTTGTTTCGACGAACGGAGATATTGCGATTCCTACTGAAAGAGGCTTACTGCCTGGTAATGGATCTATCACGTCCGTTATTACGGTTTCTACTCAAACAAATCCAGTATTTATTGGTAAACCAGAAAGTATTATTATGGAGCAAGCCCTTGAAGTCATCGGTACGCCAAAAGAAGAAACAATCATGATTGGTGATTACTATGATACAGATATTTTAGCAGGGATGAATGCAGGCTTAGATACATTATTAGTCCATACAGGGGTAACAACAAGAGAGTTACTAGAAGGATATGAGAAAAAGCCAACTTATACGGTAGATTCACTAAAAGAGTGGATGGAGCGAATTTAAAAAGCTGTCAATTGACAGCTTTTTTTGTTTTTAAAACCTATTCTTGACTGGCAGCCCGATGCGCTAACCGGCTAGAAGCAGCGGCAGCAATTGCGCCTACTAAATCATCTAAGAAAGTGTGGCACTCTCCAGTAGATTTATCGTTTAATCTTTCTAAAATACCCGGCTTTTGTTTATCAATATACCCGTAATTGGTAAAGCCGATTGATCCGTACACATTTACAATCGATAATGCTAAAATTTCGTCGATACCGTATAAACCTTCATCTTTCTCAAGAATATCCAACAGAGGCGGCTCAATCACTTTTTTTTCCGTGAGGACATCTAGTTGAATACCCGTTAAAATAGCATTTTGAACTTCTCGTTTAGAAATGACGCGCTCAACGTTATATAAACAGTCTTCGATTGTTAAGTTTGGGTGATACTTTTTTTGCAAGTAATAGACCAGTTCAGCAATGTCTGTAAGAGCCACGCCGCGTTCTATTAACCATTCTCTTGCTTTTTTTTCTAATTCACTTTGTGTATGTTTTTTCTCCAAGTATCATCACCTGTTTTCTATATATTTTTAAGTCTAAAGTTGTTTCATACTACTAACCCGGAGTAAATAACTATAAATGGTGTATTTCTAATCTATTCATTCCTCCGTAAATATTATGACAAGTAATGTTGTTTTCCATCATATAATTTCTTGAATGAATGAAGAGAGGGATTAAAATGATACAAACCATTTATGAGCATTACGGATTACGTCCAAATGAATTTATGCCCGTTGGTAAATTTGAAGGTTTTCAGTATCGAGATATTTTATATACAATCATTAATGTAAAGCAAATGGAACAAGACGAGTTAAATGAACTATATCAAATGAGTCAATTTCTGATGGGCCAAGGTGATCGCCATGTGGCAACATTTATGCCTAATTTAAATGGAGAAATGATTACAGAAACTGAAACTGAAAAATTTATCATTTGCCGATGTCTTGCGGAAGAGAAAAACCCCAATTTTTCACCTGGGCACGAGCTAGCTGTTTTTCATCAAAAAGGGAGGCTGTTTCCTTATGAAGTGGAAAAAGCAAACCGGCTAGGGCAATGGAAGTCCATGTGGGAGAAGCGTCTCGACCAGATGGAGCAATTTTGGTATGGAAGATTACGTGCTTTACCTAATCAAGAGATGGAAAAACGTTTTTTAGAAACTTTTCCTTATTACCTAGGATTAACGGAAAATGCTATTCAATACCTAGTAGACACGGAAATTGACGATTTGCCCCGGTCAGTTGACGCTGCGACGATTTGTCATCATCGGTTCGGCCAAAAAACATGGGGGGAAGACCACGTTTACAAGCTCCCGGCAGACTGGGTTTTCGATCACCCTAGCAGAGATATAGCTGAATATATAAGGGAACAATATTTATTAACATACGCTGTCGATGAAAGGCACATGCATCAGTTTTTAAGTGAATACGAAAAGGTAAATCCACTTTCTTCTTTTTCATGGAGACTGTTATATGCTAGACTTCTTTTTCCCGTTCATTATTTTGAGGTCATTGAAGGATACTACAGTGTACAAGATGAGCGGGAAAAACAAAAGTATTATGAGAAGCTTGAAGGAGTATTAGCTCATTCTTCTCACTACGAAGCTTTTCTGAAGCGCTTTTACCAGTCGGTAGGCATTTCAACGTCTCGTTATCACATTCCTGAATTAACATGGATTCATTAAAAAGCGATTACTATAGAATATGATAAAATAGAAAAATAGGTGTTGGATAATCCAAACCCGTTTTTCTATTTTGTTTTTGTGCATGCAGTTTAAAAAGGATAAAGAGGTGGCGTACATATGGACAAGCCGTTTGTATTTATTACGAGAAAAATACCGAATGAATTAATTGAACCTTTAAAGGCAGTAGCGAATGTGGAAATGTGGGATAAAGAAGATGAGGCAGTCCCTCATGAGCTGCTTTGTGAAAAAGCTAAGCACGCACATGCTCTATTAACAATGCTTTCAGACCGTATTGACAGTGAATTGCTTACGCAAGCTCCTCATTTAAAGCTTGTAGCTAACTTAGCGGTCGGATTCGATAATATTGACATAGAAGCGGCAACTGAACGCGGAGTTATCGTTTCTAATACACCCGATGTTTTATCTGATACAACAGCGGATTTAACGTTTGGTTTGTTAATGAGTGTAGCTAGACGTTTAGTAGAAGCTGCTGAATACGTAAAAGAAAATCAGTGGAAAAGCTGGAGCCCATTTTTGTTAGCGGGTAGAGATGTTCACCATAAAACATTAGGTATTGTTGGAATGGGGAAAATTGGAGAGACGCTTGCGAAACGTGCTACAGGTTTTGATATGGAAATCTTGTATCACAATCGGAGCCGCAACCTCCAAGCAGAACAAAAGCTCGATGCAGTTTACTGTGAGTTAAATGAGCTGCTTGAGCGATCTGATTTTATTGTTTGTTTGACACCGTTAACGGACGAAACCAAACATTTATTTAATGCTGAAGCATTTAAACAGATGAAAACAACAGCGATTTTTATTAATGCTTCAAGAGGAGCAGTGGTTGATGAGCAAGCATTGTTAAATGCGATTCAATCAGGTGAAATTGCCGGAGCTGGCTTGGATGTATTCGATCAAGAGCCTATTTCTGCTTCTCACCCTCTTCTTCAATTGCCTAATGTTGTAGCGCTTCCTCACATCGGCAGTGCGAGTATCGAAACGCGCACGGAAATGATTTCTTTATGCGTAAAAAACATTAAAGCAGTGCTCACAAAAGAGTCTCCTATTACAATTGTAAATAAAGAAGCGTTTGCGAAAAAATCATAATGGAAAAAGGCAATTTCATTTCGGTGAAATTGTCTTTTTTTTATTAAAAAACAGTGGTAGCCATGTTATGATAATAAAATGAAATATTTTAAAAATTTACATTTATCTTTATATACCAATTTTTTTAACAAGTTTACGAGAAAAGATGTCCAGTAAACCTTGTAAAAAAGAAAAATAAGGTCTATAATGTCCTCTATAAGAGAACAAATGTATACGTAGAAAGAACACAGAGGTGAGGAATATGACAAAAAGTATTTCAGTAGGATTATTAGGATTAGGAACGGTAGGAAGCGGAGTAGTCAAAATTATTGAAAATCATCAGGACAAATTAAGTCATCAAGTCGGGTGCCCAGTAGAAGTTAAAAAAGTAGTAGTTAAAGATATTGATAAGAAGCGTGACGTAGAAATTAGTGAAGATAGATTAACAACGAATGTTGAAGACGTTTTACATAACGCGGAGATTGACGTTGTCATTGAAGTAATGGGTGGAGTTGAAGAAACAAGGGATTATATCTTAACAGCCCTTCGTAATAAAAAGCATGTGGTAACGGCAAACAAAGATTTAATGGCAGTTTACGGCTCAGAATTGTTAACGGTAGCTTCTGAAAACAACTGTGATTTATTTTATGAAGCAAGTGTAGCAGGCGGTATTCCAATTCTTCGTGGATTAGCAGATGGGTTAGCATCTGATCGTATTACCAAAATGATGGGAATTGTCAATGGAACAACAAACTTCATTTTAACGAAAATGACAAAAGAAGGAAGCGCTTATGATGAAGTGTTAAAAGAAGCGCAGGATTTAGGATATGCTGAAGCTGATCCAACTTCTGACGTAGGTGGTTTAGATGCTGCTCGCAAAATGGCAATCTTGGCTACACTAGGGTTTTCAATGAAAATTGACTTGGACGATGTTCGTGTTCAAGGTATTACAGAAGTAACGGAAGAAGACTTGCAATATAGTAAACAATTAGGCTATACGATGAAACTGATTGGATATGCACATCGTGACGGCGACAATGTAGAAGTTAGTGTTCAGCCAACTCTTTTAGCAGATACACATCCCCTTGCTTCCGTAAGCGATGAGTACAATGCTGTGTATGTATACGGAGAAGCTGTTGGAGAAACGATGTTCTACGGACCGGGGGCAGGAAGCCTGCCAACTGCCACTGCTGTCGTATCCGATTTAGTAGGCGTTATGAAAAACATGCGTTTAGGTGTGAATGGTAAAAGTGCGGTAACACCTCAGTATCCAAAACAGTTAAAAGCAGAAGATGAAATGTTCTCAAAGCATTTCTTACGTATTCATGTTAAAGATCAAGTTGGCGCATTTGCAAAATTAACAACACTATTTTCAGAGCGTGGCGTGAGCTTCGAAAAAATTATCCAACTTCCTGTGAAAGGAAGCGAATTAGCTGAGATTGTTGTTGTTACACACAAAACATCTCAAAAAGATTATGAGGAAATCCTTCAGCAGCTTCGGGATTTACCAATTGTAGAAAATGTAAAAAGCAGTTACCGCGTAGAGGGAGTTGGCACAGTATGATGTGGAAAGGTCTATTAGCTGAATATAAAGAATTTTTACCTGTAACAGAGAAAACACCTATGCTTACGCTACATGAAGGAAATACGCCTTTAATTCATCTTGCTCATTTATCAAAAGAGCTAGGCATTGACTTACATGTAAAAGTAGAAGGGCTAAATCCAACGGGGTCATTTAAAGACCGCGGAATGGTAATGGCTGTAGCCAAAGCAAAAGAAGAAGGAAGCAATACGGTTATTTGTGCATCTACAGGTAACACATCCGCAGCTGCAGCAGCTTATGCATCACGCGCTGGCATGCGCTGTATCGTTGTTATTCCAAATGGAAAAATTGCGATGGGGAAATTAGCTCAAGCTGTTATGTATGGTGCAGAAATTGTAGCAATTGAAGGAAACTTTGACCAAGCGCTTTCTATGGTTCGTAAGCTAAGTGAAACATCACCTGTTGCACTTGTAAACTCTGTAAACCCATACCGTATTGAAGGGCAAAAAACAGCTTCTTTCGAAATTTGTGAACAGCTTGGAAAAGCGCCTGATGTTTTAGCTATTCCGGTAGGGAACGCAGGGAACATTACAGCTTACTGGAAAGGATTCAAAGAATACAGTGAGCGTCACCAAACGTCTCTTCCTCACATGCATGGTTTTGAAGCAGAGGGTGCAGCGGCGATCGTGCGTAATCAAGTTATCGAAAATCCAGAAACAATTGCAACGGCTATTCGAATCGGAAATCCAGCAAGCTGGGATTATGCTGTAAACGCAGCAAAAGAATCAAACGGAAAAATTGATGAAGTGACAGATGAACAAATCTTAGAAGCATATCGTACAATTGCACGCAAAGAAGGCGTATTTGCAGAGCCAGGTTCTTGCGCTTCAATTGCTGGTGTGTTTAAAGATGTAGCTTCTGGTAAAATTGCAAAAGGTTCAACGGTTGTAGCTGTACTAACAGGTAATGGATTAAAAGATCCAAATGTAGCAATCGATGCTCATAACGTAAAGCCAGTGGTTTTACCAAATGATGAAGAAAAGGTATTTGAGTATATCCAAGGTGTCGTTGCTTCATGCTAGAAAATGAGCGTTTTGTCATTACGGTCCCAGCTAGCTCTGCTAATTTAGGGCCAGGATTTGATTCCATTGGAGTGGCTTTATCCCGCTACTTAAGATTAGCAGTAGAGCGTCATGACGAATGGGTTTTTATCCCTGAAACGAAAGAAGTGCAAAGTATTCCTACAGGTACAGATAACTTAATGTATGAAGTGGCACAAGACGTGGCTCGTCAATTTAACATTGATCTTCCAAGTGCGAAGGTCAATGTTTGGAGCAATATTCCGTTAGCAAGGGGACTTGGAAGCAGTGCATCGGCTATCGTAGCTGGAATCGAGCTGGCCAATGTACTGTGTGACTTGCGTTTATCAAAAAGAGAAAAGCTTCGCATCAGCAGCTTAATGGAAGGACATCCCGATAACGTCAGCCCGTCTATTTACGGCGGCATCGTTGTTGGTTACCATCATGAAAAGGAAACATATATTGCTCAAATACCTGAATTTGATGTCGATATTGTGATGGCTATTCCAGAATATGAATTAAAAACAACGGATGCCCGTGATGTGCTGCCTTCCGATATTAATTATCGCCATGCAGTAGAAGCTGGAGCAATAGGCAACATGCTAGTAGCAGCTCTGTTAAATAAAGATTTACCTCTGGTAGGCGAATTTATGGAGAAAGATTTATATCACGAACCTTATCGTATGAGACTCGTGCCAGAGCTTTCTCTTGTGCGAAAAGAAGCAAAAGCTCTCGGCGCATACGGTGTGTCACTAAGCGGAGCCGGTCCGAGTGTATTATGTTTAGCACCAAAAGGAAAAGGAAAAGCGATTGCTGAACATATGTATGCTTTACTGCCGAACTGTGAAATAGATGTTTTACAAATTGACCGCAAAGGTGTATTTGTAGAAGCTGAAGTCACAACGAGCTAATAAAAAAATCCTCATTCATTTGAATGAGGATTTTTCATTTGCAAGCCCCAATAAAATGGGAGGTTGCTTTTATAATAAAATCAAAGAGATTAGAATACTTGTTCTACTTCAACTACACCAGGTACTTCTTCTAAAAGGGCACGTTCGATACCAGCTTTTAGCGTAATTGTTGAACTTGGGCAGCTTCCGCAAGCGCCTAAAAGACGTAATTTTACAATACCATCCTCTACGTCTACTAGCTCACAGTCTCCACCGTCGCGAAGTAAAAACGGACGAAGTTTTTCTAATACTTCTTGAACTTGCTCGTGCATTTCTGACATAACTATCGACTCCTTTCTTCTACTCTTATTATAAACGGTCTTTCATGAAAAATCTATTGGAGTATACATCGTAATGTTACCTTAAAAGAAAAAGATGTGCAATGAATCAGTTTTGTGTAAAATAGTATTCATAATGAAGTAAAAGTGTGAATAATCGTACAGTTTATATGTAAAGATTCAAGGGGGATGTGCTATGCAGTCAACTGAGGTAGAAGTGTGTATTTATGGAGCTGAAATTGTTTGTGCAAGCTGTGTTAACCTGCCGTCTTCAAAAGACACCTATGATTGGCTAGAGGCAGCTATTTCTCGTAAATATCCGAACCAACCGTTTGCTATCACGTATGTAGATATAAACGAGCCGCATACGGATCCGGAAAAAGCAGCTTTTGCCAAGCGTGTGATTGAAGAAGATTTATTCTATCCTGTAGTGGTCATTAATGGAGAAATTGTTGGGGAAGGCAATCCGAAATTAAAGCGCGTATTTGAGGAAATGGAGAAGTATGGTTTCCGCGCATCATAACGAAAAAAGCCGTTAGATTGTCAGTCATCTAACGGCTTTTGTTTTATCCACTGTGGTGTTTATACATCCAAAGAATACCTGATTTCAATAATCGAGCTACGCGTCCTGTAATCGGACGTTCGGCAACTAAGCCAAACCCATGCTTTTTGCCTAATGAACCAAGTATGCCTTTTAATTTAATAGTTGGCAATTCATCAGGAAGCGCTTCGCCTTTCCAGCGGTGAAGAAGCACTTGCACAATTTGTTCAGCCTGACCTTCTGCAAGCTGAGCACTTGGGGCGTGCGGTAGGCTTGCACAGTCACCCAAAATGTAGACATTTTCATCGTCAGGCAAGTTATGGTATTTTGTCAATACGACGCGTCCTTGAGGATCTTTTTCCACGTCTAAATCGCGTACCACTTTATTTGGCTGAATGCCTGCTGTCCACACGATTGCATCGCTTTGAACGGGCTCATCATGATTATAAAGAATGTTCGGTTCTACTTTTGTAATATTAGCACTATTTACAATTTCGACACCGTTTGAAGTAAACCAAGTTTGAACGTAATTGCTTAAACGTTCTGGGAAAGCAGATAAAATTAATTTACCGCGGTCAAATAAGATGATTTTTAAATCCGGGCGGCTTTCTCTTAGCTCACTTGCCAGTTCTACTCCGCTTAATCCAGCTCCGACAATTGAAACAGTAGCGTGGGCCGGTAAGTTGTTTAATGTCTGATAAGTTGCTCGTGAAGCATCAATGGATTGAATGCTGTATGTATGCTCAAGAGCTCCGGGAACTCCATGATATTTATCTTCGCATCCGAGTCCTACAATCAGGTCATCGTAAGCGATCATTTGATCATCCACATAGACGCATTTCTCTTTCAGGTCTATTCGTTTTACACAGCCGTAGCGGATTTTTAAGCGAGGGTGTTCAGGAAAAGCAACACGGACATGTTGATCAGAGATTGTTCCAGCTGCAAGTGCATAGAATTCAGTTTTTAGTGAGTGATAAGGTGCTTTGTCAATAAGCGTTACTTCTACATCGTTAGGCAATTGATTCGGAAAAAGGCGCTGCAAAATGCGCATACCACCGTATCCGCCGCCCAGTATGACAAGGTTCTTCATGTGAATTTCCCCTTTAGCTTCATGCATTTTTGTTTTCTCTCTATTATTCTTGCTTTTAAGAATAGGAGGGTACAAATTACCGTTAATAAGGATGGTTGCCAAAAAGATATGAAAGGCTATATAAGATAACATATTTTACTTAAATAATAATTTAATATAACCTCGTTTGGTTTTCTATACATAAAAGTATAACTAAATTAATAAAAAACCACAATATGTTTCAACATAATTTCAAGCTATCCACGTAATAAAGCTTATTTATGCGTTTTTGAAAAAAGTCTATAAAGCTAAAAAACGCGCGCGAAATGAACGTGAATTTCTAAAGTTGACGTTGAAAATGAAAGGAGATAGGATAAACTAATAGTAGAGAGGTGAAAAAACGTGATACAGCCAATTATTGAATTTTGCGTTAGCAATTTAGCCAGCGGTTCTCAAGCAGCTTTAGAAAAGCTTGAAAAAGATCCAAATCTAGATATTATTGAATACGGATGTTTAGGTTATTGCGGGAAATGTTCACAATCTTTATTTGCCTTGGTAAATGGAGAGATTGTTACGGCGGAAACACCTGAACAGTTAGTAGATAATATCTACATTCATTTAGAAGAAAACCCAATGTTTTAAACTATCCCCGCTGTCGTATCTCTTTTTAGCAGGAGAGGGACATGAGGCTAATAGAATAGATGATGTAAGCATGGCTAGTCTTGCCGTGCTTTTTTATGCGTTTTTGCGCAAATATATGCGCTTTAACCATCCTTTTTGTAATCATAAAGCTTCTTTTGTTTTTTAATACTCTAAAGGAGAACAAAATAAAAAAACCCCTTAATCTTTATGATTAAGGAGCTAAAAAAACGGGGGATGATATTATTGTGTACAAAAGAGAATCACTTTATACTAGAGCTACATAAAAAAATAATGGGTGATAATATGAAAAAATTTCAGTTTACAAAAATGCATGCACTTGGCAACAACTATATCTACGTAAATATGTTTGAAGAACATATAGAAGAGCAAGAGTTAGCACCGCTTGCTGTAAAAGTCTCAAATGTTTATACGGGAATCGGATCGGATGGAATGATTCTTATTTGTCCATCTGAACGCGCAGATGTGAAAATGCGCGTATTTAATAATGACGGCTCGGAAGCAAAAAACTGCGGAAACGGTTTAAGATGTGTAGCTAAATATGCATACGAACATAATTTAGTAACAAGCGAAAGATTTTTTATCGAAACGCTTTCTGGAGTTGTAGAAGCAACGGTGCATCCGCAGGGAAATGAAGTTCCAGAAGTAACAATCGATATGGGAGAGCCTATTTTAGCTAGAGAACAAATTCCAATGACGGGAGCAAGCCAATACCAAGTTGTTGATGAAGAGATGGAATTTGGAAAAGAACGGTTAAAAGGGACGGCTGTATCAATGGGAAATCCTCACGTCGTCTTTTATGTAAATGATATTGAACAAGCGCCTCTTACTACACTAGGTCCGGTAGTTGAAAAAGATGCGCGTTTTCCAGAAGGAGTGAACGTTGAATTTGTCGAGGTAGTGAACGAAAGAGAGCTGAACTTTCGCGTATGGGAAAGAGGTTCGGGTATCACTCAAGCATGCGGGACAGGAGCATGCGCTGCTGTTGTTTCTTCTGTGTTAAATGAGAAGACGAAAAAAGATGTGCCTACTGTTGTACACCTCGCTGGAGGAGATTTAACGATTGTTTGGCAAAATAAAGGCAATGTGTTAATGACAGGTCCAGCCAATGTGATTTGCGACGGCATGTATTATTATTAAAAATGAAGAAGCAGACGATTTGTCGTCACAGACATTTCGTCGTATACTAAACAAAAAAGGAGGTCTGTTTAAAAATGAGTCAAGATATCCTAACAATTACAGAAGCTGCAAGCTTTCAAATAAAAGATATGATGAAAGAACATGAAGAAGAAAATGCTTATTTACGTGTTACTGTGAATGGAGGAGGCTGCTCAGGTCTTTCTTACGGCATGGGTTTTGCACACGAAGTAAATGAAAACGATACGCTGTTTGAACAACATGGCATTAAGATTCTTGTAGATAGCGAAAGTGCTCCAATTTTAAAAGATGTAAAAATTGATTACAAGCAATCTATGCTAGGCGGAGGGTTTACAATTGATAACCCGAACGCCATTGCAGCATGCGGCTGCGGCTCTTCTTTCCGTACAGCAAGCAACGCAGGTGCTCCTGAAGAGTGCTAAGTATATTTTTATAAAAAAGCTTTCTTCACCTCATCTGGTGAAGAAAGCTTTTTTAGTGAGAAATTTTTGTATGTTACATCATCTACCAAACTTATTGACCAAATAATCAGTCTTTTTTATACTCAATAAAAAAGAGGAGATGAACGGATTTGATAGATGCGACTCGTTACGACGCGGAACAAGTAGGAGGTTATGGAAGTTTTCGTAAAAAAAATACCCTGCCTATTCTATGGAAGGGGTTTATAAACTGGTTAAAACTTGAAAATAGGAAAATGGAGTCTAAGGATGCAAAAAGTATTCACTTCAGTGAATCGCATTTATTTGTTCAACATTTGCCTTTTTCCTCAGGTGAAGTCTGTCATCAAAACTCGTCCTCTGCGCCTCTTAACCATTCTGAACCTTACATTCGCTATTATGAAAATGCTAATGCATCTCTGGCCGAAAGCTATGGAGCAGTGGAAGGAGAGCATATTCTGCTGGTTGAACGTATTGTCGGTCAATCAGAGGTAGTAAAATATTTAAGCAAGCTCGAAGGCTTGAAGGCCTACAGAATGAGCGTAACTAGTCAAGAAGGAAACCATTCCTTTTATGAAATCTGTTTAATAAGCAGTGATGCAGAAATGATGAGTGAAATCATTCATCGAATGGTTACACCAATCCAGCAATGAAAAAAAGCAGGCGAGAGCCTGCTTTTTTATGAGAACATTGACGTACTGTGCATAGGCTGTAAGCGAGCCTTTGGGTCAATGTATGCTTTAGCGTTATTAACGGCAGTCGGACCTTCGCCAAATCCTGCCACGATGAGTTTTACTTTTCCATCATATGTGCAGACATCACCTGCTGCATAGATGCCAGGAATATTTGTTTCTTGCTTTGAATTAACAACAATTGCATTTTTCTCTAAATCTAAGTCCCATTCTTTAATTGGACCTAGAGAAGAAACAAATCCAAAGTTTACAATAACATCATCTACGTCTACTACTGTCTTTTCTTCACCTTTTGTATTTTCTAACACAACTTGTGTAATACGGTCATCTCCAATAAATTCAACCGGTACATATGGTGTTTTAATATCAACTGATGAATTATGCAAGTTTTCTACGCTATGTTCATGAGCGCGGAACTTGTCTCGGCGATGCGTTAACGTTACTTTTTCTGCGATCGGCTCTAACATAAGAGACCAGTCTACAGCCGAATCCCCACCCCCGCATACTAATACTTTGCGGCCTTTGAATTTATTCATATCATCCACAAAATAATGAAGGTTCGTTTGCTCAAACTGTTCTGCGTTTTCTAGCTCAATTTTACGGGGCTTAAATGCACCGTTTCCAGCCGTAATAATAATTGTTTTTGAATAGTGGACTTCAGAATTAGTAGTTAATCGGAATACACCGTCCGCTTGTTTTTCTACCTTTTCTACTGCTTGCTCTAGTGCAACTGCAGGTTTAAATTGATCCATTTGCTCTTTTAGGTTATTGACTAATTCTTGAGCACGTACTTTTGGAAACCCAGCTACGTCATAAATATATTTTTCAGGATATAAAGCAGAAAGCTGTCCACCGAGCTGTGGTAAGCTTTCAATAATTTTTACGCTCGCCTGACGCATACCGCCATAAAATGCTGTAAATAAGCCTGTAGGGCCGCCTCCGATGATGGTAATATCGTATACTTGTTTATCTTCTTTCATTTATAATCACCTCTAGATTGTTCTGTGCCAATGCATATTCTACTTTATGATAGCATAGTAAATTATAAAATATCATTAAAACACGCTGGAATGTTTGAGAAACTTTCTCAGCTTAAAGATCAGTATTTGCAATCATTAACATAACCACACGTTTTGGTCAAATATAAAACTGGGTATACAGGAAAGTAATTGAAAATTTAAAAGCTTGTAAATACAAAGTGAAGGGTTGAAAAACCGATGAAAAAAGCATAAGATGTTTGTGTAAATCAAGCTAGGACTTATGCTTACATTTTTTTGAAAAAGAAAAAATGTATTTTTTTAAAAAAGAACGTGAAGTGATTCACATTATTTTTCTTATATGAATAATAAATGGATAGCGATGATCGTTCTTGCTCAAACTAACATAAAAAAGCAAACCAAATAAAATTGCTCTTATCATTATATTTGTAAGACATACTTGTGACTATAACTAAAAAAGGTGGATGACATTCCTATGAAAAAGCCTAAAATCGTCATTTTGGGTGCCGGGTATGGCGGCATTATGACAATTGTTAATTTACAAAAGAAACTGGGTGCTAGTGATGCGGAAATTGTTTTGGTAAATAAAAACGATTACCATTACGAAACGACATGGCTTCATGAAGTATCGGCAGGTACAATTCATCAAGATCGCTCTCGTGTTCCTGTTAAAAATTTAATTAACACGAATAAGGTTACATTTATTAAAGACACGGTCGTAGATATTAAGTTAGATGAAAAGCGTGTTCTTCTTGAAAACAGTGAGCTAACGTACGATTATTTAGTTGTTGCTTTAGGGTACGAAGCAGAAACTTTCGGAATTAAAGGTTTAAAAGAACATGCATTTACCATTACGAGCATTAATGCAGCACGTCAAATTCGTGAGCATATTGATTATGTGTTTGCGACGTACAACAATGAAGTGGAAAAAAGAGACGAACTTCTGACAATCATTGTTGGAGGTGCTGGCTTTACCGGCATTGAATTTGTGGGAGAATTAGCAAATCGAGTCCCTCAGCTTTGCAAAGAGTTTGATATCCCGCGTGAAAAAGTACGCGTTATTTGTGTAGAAGCAGCGCCTACGGCCTTGCCAGGTTTTGATCCGGAACTTGTAGAATATGCGGTAACACAGCTAGAACGAAAAGGAATCGAGTTCAAGATTGGAACAGCGATTAAAGAGTGTACAGAAGAAGGAATTATTGTATCAAAAGATGACCAAGTGGAAGAAATCAAATCAGCAACAGTTGTATGGGCTGCAGGTGTTCGAGGCAGTCATTTAATTGAAAAAGCTGGATTTGAGAACATGCGCGGACGTGTAAAAGTAAGCAATAGCTTGCTGGCACCAGGGCATGAAGATGTGTTTGTTATTGGAGATTGTTCACTAATGATTAACCCAGAAACAGAACGTCCTTATCCGCCAACAGCTCAAATCGCTATGCAACAAGGCGGTACCTGCGCTGAAAATATTAGCCGTTTGATGAAAGGGCAAAAAGAATTAAGCGAGTTCAAACCAGATATTAAAGGAACGGTATGTTCGTTAGGGCATGATGACGCAATTGGCGTTGTATACGGTCGAAAACTATTTGGTTCAAGCGCATCTTTTATGAAAAAAGTTGTTGATAATCGCTCGCTTTTCCTTCAAGGCGGAGCAGGTCTTGTATTGAAAAAGGGAAAATTTAATTTCTTTTAAAACAAAAAGCAAAAGGTCTTCAAACCTTTTGCTTTTTTTGGTATTAACTTACTTTTCTGTGATTGACGCCTTGATTACTCTTAAGTAAACTGAGAGTATAAAGAGTAACGGAGGCGAAAAGCAATGGAAATGAGTGTGCCTGTCCTAATTATCTCCATCTTGTTGTTTTTTGTGTTGTTTTTTGGAATCGGTTTCTTGTTGAATATGCTGCTTCGCATGTCTTGGATTATGGCCATTATTTATCCCGTAATTTTTATTCTTATTATTGATGATGTAAGAGCGGTTGATTACATTCAACATCCCGCTCACTCCTTTCAGCAGCTAGGTACAAAAGTGCTATCTTTAGCCACAGCTGACATTGCGATTTTAATGGCTGGTTTTATAGGTGCACTAGCTTCAGGTATTACCATTAAATCTTTACGAACAAGAGGGTACCAAATGTTTTGAATGTAAATTCTTCTCGCGAACGAATAATTTGTTTTTATGTTGGAAACAAATAGATTCGTGAGAGGAGTTGTGGAAATCACAATGATTGGAAAAATAGCAAAGCGATTCATTATGTGCCTACTACTGGTCGGAGCGCTGTTTACAACATATGAAGCAATTACTGGCGTCCCAATAAACACGGTCATCAAATATATGCCTTTTATAAACAGTACAGGGCATCCTCTAATGAATGAAAGGCTCTTACCATCATTTCTAAAACCACTAAGAGTTGAAGCAGCTAGCAATGACAGAGAGCGTCTGACAATTGAAGAAGCATTTGATTGGTCGCGTTATCCAACTAAGAATGTATTGGCTACGGGTTACACAGCTGGTTACGAATCAACTGGGAAAAATCCCAATCATCCAGGGTATGGTATTACATATTCGGGCGTTAAAGTAAAACGTGACTTGTATTCAACCATCGCTGCTGATTTAACCATATTTCCAATCGGCACGATCTTGTTCATTCCGGGCTATGGGTACGGAGTGGTAGCAGATAAAGGTGGGGCTATTAAAGGCAATCATCTTGATTTATACTTTGAAACTGTTTCTGATGTGTATAACATATGGGGTAAGAAAGAATTAAACGTCTATGTAGTCAAATCAGGAGACGGCCGTTTAACTGAAGAAGAGTTAACAATGCTGAATGAAAAGAAATCGATGCAAGTTTTTCGTCAGCAGGTGAAATAAACGAGAAACACATGAAGCATTCTTCATGTGTTTTCTTATGTTTTATGGCCATACATAATACGTTACAAAAGCAACTGCTATTCCTGTTAAGGCTCCAAAGAAAACTTCAATAGGCTTATGCCCAAGCAGTTCTTTTAGCTTCACTTGTTTTTCGTCCTCTTCATTGGTCGTCCACAGCTTTGCCTCTTTTACTGCGCGCTGAAAGTCTTCAACCAAACGATTTAAAACTGTTGCTTGCTCTCCTGCGTGTCTTCTTACTCCTTTAGCATCAAACATGACAATGATGGCAAAAATAGCGGATAGAGCAAAAATAGGGGATTTAAGACCTTCTGCTAGCCCAATGGCAGTTGCTAAGGAAGTTACGGCTGCGGAGTGAGAGCTTGGCATGCCCCCCGTACTAAAAAATAAGCTGCCGTCTATTTTTTTAGTAGCTACAAAAGAAAGGGGAATCTTAATAAATTGAGCAAAGAAAATAGCGATTAATGAACTCCAAAGTGGAAAATTTGAGAATAACTCCATTGAGATGTCCTCCCTCAACTTAAAATGTCTAAAAAGATAAATCCGTATGATGAAAACAGTGGTAGATGAAAGTATATGTGTGAAACTAAGGTTTTTGAACTGTGATTAAAAATTGTATTTCTGCTATCATATGTATATAGATGAAAACAGTGGTGAATATGATATATATTCCACTTGCTGAATAGATTAAACAAAGCAGATGATAAATAAAAATAAAATATCTATACGTAAAAGGGAGGAATTTTATGTTTTCGCACGTAGAAACATATGGTGTTGATCATCAAACAGAAGCGCTCGTAATCGGGTTATTTAATCAAAATCAACAGTTTGAAGGCTTTCTAAAAGAAATTGATGATGCTTTAGGTGGACAGCTCATTCATTTGATTAAGGAAGGAGATATTCGCGTACAGGAAAAGCGGATATCAACGATTCATACACTAGGAAAATTAGGAGCAAAACGTCTTTATTTTGTAGGGCTCGGACGAAAGCAAGCGTTAACTAAAAATGGGCTCAAAGAAAGCTTTGGCCTTTTATTTAAAAAGTTAAAAGAAGCAAAAATTTCAAACGCATCGGTCGTCCTTCCTACATTTGATACAGGAGAGTGGTCAGAGCAAGAAACTGCAGCTTTACTAGGAGAAGCTCAACAGCTTGCTATGTATGAGTTTGAAAACTACAAAAAGAAATCAAATGAGCCTGACAAGCAGCTTGAGAAAATTGAACTGTTTTCTTGTTATAAAGACGTTTTACAATCTGCGTTGGTTGGATATACGTACGGGAAAGCAACAAACTCAGCCCGCACCCTCGTTAACTTACCAAGCAATATGCTAACGGCTACAGATTTAGCTAATTATGCAGTAGAAATGGCACATACATATGGTTTTGAATATGAAATTTTAGAAAAAGAAGAGATGGAAACGCTAGGAATGGGCGCGTTGCTCGCAGTCAATCAAGGTTCCGCAGAGCCTCCTAAAATGATTGTGCTGAAATATCAAGGTAAAGAAAAATGGGAAGACGTTATTGGGTTGGTAGGAAAAGGGATTACCTTTGACACAGGTGGTTACTCTATCAAATCTAAAGACGGGATTGTAGGCATGAAAACAGATATGGGTGGAGCTGCATCTGTTCTTGGTGCAATGGAAGCGATTGGAGAATTAAAACCTCATCAAAACGTAGTAGCGGTCATTCCATCAACTGACAACGTTATTAGCGCGCGTGCCTTTAAACCAGATGATGTTATTACAGCAATGAATGGAAAGACAATAGAAGTGCTGAACACAGATGCTGAAGGGCGTTTAGCACTAGCTGATGGTATTTCATATGCCAAGCATCATGGAGCAAATTATTTAGTAGACGTGGCGACATTAACGGGTGGTGTAATTGTAGCTCTTGGTACACACACAACTGGGGCAATGACGAATGATTCTGCTTTATTGCAGCAAATAGCGAAAGCGAGCATTGAGACAGGCGAACCGATTTGGGAGCTGCCTATTACAGAACGAGACAAAAAGCGTGTTCGGGGAAGTAAGGTAGCAGATTTAAATAACTCTCCTGGACGGGAGGGGCACGCAATTATGGCAGGAACCTTTATTGGTGAGTTTGCAGAGCAAACACCATGGGTTCACTTGGATATTGCTGGAACTGCAACATCCGCTGCTTCTCATGAGTTAGGACCTTCAGGTGCAACAGGCGTGATGGTGCGAACACTAGCTGCGATGGTTTGTTCATTTGAAGCCAATTAATAAAAAGAACATAGCAGTGATAGAAAGAAACGTAAAAAGAAGCATCGAAGATGCTTCTTTTTTAATATGTTTACATAACATTTTTTTCTTTTTAGGAAGAAAAGATTGTTTAAAAAAATCCTTATATTGTTAAGGATGTAGAGAAGTTAAACAAACGTTTATTTAGTAAGATGATTGACTTTTTTTCTATACCTAATATAATGAACATGTTGTTTATCTCTCTAATGTTTTAATGAGATAAAGTAAAAAGAAAAATGGAGGTTTCAAAATGAATGCAGTATTAATAGCTGTGCTCGTGATGCTGATTTTGAGCTTATTGCGTATCAACGTTGTCTTTTCTTTAGCGGTCGGAGCGCTAATTGGAGGACTTGTTGGCGGTATCAGCCTCACAGATACAGTAAGTATATACACAGATGGTCTTGGAAACAGTGCTTCTGTTGCATTAAGCTATGCTTTGCTTGGAGGATTTGCAATGGCTGTTTCGCGGACAGGGCTGCCTGATGCCGTTGTTCAGCTAGCGTTGAAAATAGTAGGAAAAGAAGGAGAAACGAAAAAGAAGTCACTGTCAAAAGTACTGATTTTATTGATCATCCTTATTATTTCGTGTTTTTCTCAAAATGTTATTCCGGTTCACATTGCATTTATTCCGCTTTTAATTCCACCGCTATTAAAAGTATTTAATCAGTTGAAAATAGATCGCCGATTAGTCGCAACAGTTATTACATTTGGATTGGTTACACCTTATATGTATTTGCCGGCAGGATTCGGTAAGATTTATCACGACATTTTATTTACTAACATCAAAGAAAGTGGATTAACGATTGATAAAGGAGATATTACCACGGCGATGGCTCTTCCAGCTTTAGGAATGGTAGCGGGCTTATTGTTTGCTGTGTTTATTTCGTACCGTAAGCCGCGCAGTTATAAAGACATTGACATTGATCAAGGCGCAGAGGAGCGTACAGGTTACACAACAAGAGGGATTATAGTAGCGTTACTTGCGATTGTAGCGGCTTTAACTGTGCAGCTCTTAGTAGATTCTATGATTTTCGGAGCGCTTGCAGGAATTGTGGTCGTTTATTTCAGCGGGGCTTTGAAGTGGAATGAAGCAGATCCAGTATTAACGAACGGAATGAGAATGATGGCTTTCATCGGATTTGTTATGCTGTCAGCCTCTGGTTTTGCAAAAGTTCTTCAAGAAACTGGAGATGTAGAAGCACTTGTAAAAGGCTCTGTTGCTCTTATTGGCGGAAACCAAATGCTGGGTGCATTTCTTATGCTTGTCATCGGGCTTTTAGTCACAATGGGCATTGGTTCTTCTTTCTCTACCATTCCAATTATCGCGACGATTTTTGTTCCTCTTTGCTTAGAACTTGGTATGAGTCCAATGGCAACGATTTGTATTGTTGGTACAGCAGGAGCGCTTGGAGACGCTGGTTCACCAGCTTCAGACAGTACGCTTGGACCAACATCTGGACTAGCAGTCGATCGTCAACATGATCATATCTGGGATACGTGTGTACCAACTTTTCTTCACTATAACATTCCACTCATTATTTTTGGGTGGGTTGCCTCAGTTATCTTGTAAATAGAGGGTCTCTAATGAAAAAAAAGCAGCCGATCAAAACCGGCTGCTTTTTTTTCATGCTTGAGAAAGAGTAGAAGCAGTGCTGTCACAAGCTCCTAATGCTTGCTCTACAGCCTGAAGAGATTGTTCAATATGTTCGCGATTTGAATCTTTCTCTACTGTTTGAAGAGCTTGTTCAAGGCTTGCTTTTGCCTGATTTAATGACGTACAAGAATCCTGCACGTAACCTCTAGCGTTTTTAGACATTCTTCTTCCTCCTAACTAACCAAAAATGAGAATCAATAAGTAGTATGAGTAATTTGCAGGGAATTATGAGGAGAAATAATAAAAAGGATTAACTCTTATGAAAGGAGTTAATCCTGTCAGCCTAACTGTTTAAATTGGTTGGAATGTAGAAGTTCAAGCACTTTCTTATCAAGCTCCTTAATTTTCTTTACAGCCAAATTGTATTCCATTTCACGGTAATGATGTTTGCCGCCTGGCTCTTCATCAGCTTCATCAGCTAGTTTGACTACTTTTTGAAGAGGGCGTTGCTGAATGGTTCCTTCAGGCAAATAGGAGTCTGTGTGTAGTAAAATAGCTAAGGCAATTTCTTTTGCCGCCTGAGGTTCCTCGCCTAAACGAATGAGTAATTTATGTGCACGTTCAGCACCTTTAATAGCGTGAATATCATTTTGACGATACTTCTCATAATCCCACTGACCATTTGTGTACCATTCGTAGTGGCCAATATCATGAAGCAGCGCTGCTTTTGTAGCTAAATCAGGGTTTACATTATGCTGTACAGATAGACGAAACGCATGATAGGCGACCGATACAGCATGCGCAACGCCAGATCGTGTTAAATATTTTTGAGCGATAGGATGCGTGAAAATTTCTACTAGCGTAACATGTCTCATCATGTCATCCCTCCTAAAGAAAAAATATATTTCCAAATACAATATCATATTTATTTCCTAAATACAATTATCGTGTAATTTGTTTTTACATCCAAAAACGGCATATATTATAATATTCGAAACAAAACAACATGTACATCTTTTTCAAAAGAAAATAAGACTTTTTTCCTTGTGTTTTACCATTTAATATTTAACGAAACGTGACAGCAGTCAAATTGGTTATCGGGATGAATAAACGTAATTTTAATATAGTCTGGCGTATAAAAAACATCAATTTTGGCCTTAACACCTGTTGAAAGAATGAGTCTTTTTACTTCACTCATTTTAGATTCTTGAGCAGCAGCTTTTATTTTTTTTATTAAAGCTGGCGAAGCGTTAGCTCTTTGAATAAATATGGTAGCGCTTTGCATGGTAGAGGGAATCACTTTAAGAGATTGCTGGAAAGTCGCTATGTCCGCCTCAGGTAAGCTAGGTACCCTGTATGTATAAGGGTGAGGCATGTAGTACGATGGCCAGTAGTAAGACAAGGGAGCAAATGGTTTCATATAAGAATCCTCCTAAAAAACGGATTTTTATTATGTATATGTAGAGGGTTCGTATATGTTGTAGCAAAACCGTTATTGTATACTAGATACAAAGGGAGGTATGTATATGAAAACAAAAGATACGCTGTTAGAAGCATTAGGAATTGAGATTATTAGCGCAAGTGAACAAAGAGTGGAAGCGACGATGCCTGTTGATGAGCGAACGCGTCAGCCATTCGGGCTTTTGCACGGAGGAGCATCGGTGGCGTTAGCCGAAACTGTGGCTAGTCTAGGTGCTATTAAAAGTGTAGATATTGAAAAAGAAATCTGTGTGGGTTTAGAGATTAATGCTAATCACATCAAAGGGAAAAAAGATGGAACAGTTACAGCTATAGGCGTTCCTTTACATAAAGGAAAAAAAACAGCGGTTTGGGAAGTGAAAATTCAAGATGAAGAAGAGAATTTAATCTGTATATCCCGGTGCACGCTTGCTATTCTGCCTAAAGCTTAAATATAAGAAAGGCTTAGTCTAAAAGGTGTGAGGTATGCTTTTGAAGTCAGGAGGAGCACCTCACACACTGATGTGAGAGCTTAAAGAGAATTTGGAAGAGCGGATACATAAAAAAGTGAAAAAATAGGTAAAAAAAAGAAGCGAAATTATGTCTATTCGTGACAGTTACCCTGCGCATAGAGACATGCTCTAGAATATAGTAGTAGTAAAGTATTCTTTTTATTCAGCAACTAGAATATTCATAATATTAAAAATAAGAACAGAAAATAGACCTTCCGATTGTTCAATCGTGCTATAATAGCATTAATATAGTAGGGCGGTTTATTTTACAAAGGGGTGATAATATTGGATAAGAACTCTCAGTATTTATTCATTGATTTTGAATTTACAATGCCAGAGTATAAAGGTTTTCCAAAAGGCTTTTTTCCGGAAATCATTGAAGTTGGTTTGGTGTTTGTTAAAAATCAAGAAATCATTGATCGTTTCTCCTCTTACGTACAGCCTACACACTTCACAAAATTAACTGAGCGCTGTAAATCATTTCTCCATATCGAACAAAATCAAGTAAATGAAGGAATTACGCTAGAGCAGCTTGTACAGCGACTGGGCATGTATAAAAACAGCACGATTATTACATGGGGAAACATGGATATGAAAGTATTAAGGCAGTGCTGTCAAAAAAATAAGGTGCCGTTTCCTTTTACAGGTAAAGAAATTGATCTTTCGATGGAGTATAAGCGCTTTTTTGGAGATCAAAATCAAACCGGCCTTTGGAAAGCTGTGCAAGAGTATGGTAAAGAAGGAACTGGAAAGCACCACTGCGCGCTTGATGATGCGATGACGACACTCAACATCTTTAAGCTTGTAGAAAAAGATAAGCGGTACCTTCAAAAACCGGAGCCGACGACCATAGGAGATCGAATCGATTTTTCAAAAGTATTAAATAAATTTGCATTATAAAAGCCAAATCACTTCTATGTGAATTTGGCTTTTTGTTTAATGAATACCGTACTCTTTTTTTAACTCTTCTAAACAGGCAATACTTGCTTGAGCAAAAGCGCTATCTTTGGCTTGTTGTTCAGCTATCTTTAATTCAAGGGCTTTTTTTAGTGAATGCTTATAATCAGGAACGCTGTCTTCATAGAGATGAACCATTTTTTGAGGAATGTTGGCCTGCTCTCGAAACGCAAGTGCTTTTCGCTCGTGAAAAAAAGGTACGTCCACTTGTCCAGGATTATGTAAGTCACCTTGTTCTGGATGCTTCAACACAGCTTGAATTCGTACAACATAATGCAGATCTCGAACTTGTGTAATTTCACCGATGTATTTCCCGGTTTTATAAAGTGCTGTAACGGTTTGACCAATTGTAAATGTCATATTGCCAGATCTCCTTTAAGTAAAGTGTTTGTTATAAACAGTATAAATCAAAACCTACTACCGTTTCTATGAAAGGATGTTGTACATGATGTATTTAATGTTTTTGCTTTATTTTCCGGAAGATAAAACAGAATATATTCCTGCTTTTGCTACAATGGCGATTTTTGTACTAGCAGCAGTTGCAGTCTGGCGGTTCATCATCAAGGTGTCTAAAAAAGAAGAAGAAAAAACGAAGGAATTAGAAGCAAAGCTGAAAGAACAAGAAAATAAGAAGTCACTCTAATGAAATGCAAATAAAATGTAAGCGTTTAAAATGATATGTTGCTGGACAATCTATGGAAAGACATCTAAAACTTTCGCTAGTGCGTATGCGATTGGAGGGCAACATGAAAAAACTACTACTCATTGGAACCGTGCCTTTTTTCTTGTTAACGGGGTGTATGGAAAAAGAAATATCCAATAAAGAAGTCAAAGTCTATAACGCAGATGGAGATAGCATCGGTACAGTCAAATTGAAAGAGCAGGCTGATGGAATTGAGTTTACGTACGATTTAAGCGGACTTCCACCTGGCGAACACGGCGTACATATTCATGAAATGGGGATTTGCAAAGCTCCTAACTTTAAAAGTGCAGGAAATCACCTTGATCCTGATAAAAAGAAACACGGACTGTTAAATCCAAAAGGACCACATTTAGGCGATATGAAAAATATTGTGGTAGAAGACGATCAGACGTATAAAGGAACGGATATGGTTCCTCAAGTCACGTTAAAAGAAGGAAAGACGTCTCTCGTTAAGCGTATGGATGGTTCCTCTCTTGTAATTACTGAACAAGGTGATGATGGAATGACAGAGCCATCAGGTAATTCTGGCAAGCGAATCGCGTGCGGAGTTATTTCAAAAAAACATTAAAAACAGCGTTCTTTCGTGAGAAAGAACGCTGTTTTTTACGTTAAAGCTATTTTTAAGCGATTTAATCCTTCTTGAAGTTGTTCATGTGAACAGCCAATGTTCAAGCGAATAAAACCTTTTCCATATGTGGAACTGTATTTTTCGCCTTTTTCTACGGCGATTTTGCCTTTTTCTAATAAACGTTCATGTAATTCTTCTTCTGATAAGAGCAGCTTGTTGCAGTCAATCCATAGTAGATAAGTTCCTTCCGGCTGAATGACTCGCAGTTCAGGTAAGTGTTCACTTATAAACCCTGTCACGAGATCTACATTTTTCTTCAGATACACAAGCAGTGCTTCTAGCCATTCGCCACCTTCGCTGTAAGCTGCTTCTAAACCAATGATTCCAAATGTATTTAAATTAGAGAAACCTTGTTTTTGCTGCTGCTGAACATACTGTGTGCGCAGCTTCTCATTTGGAATAATAATAGCTGAAGCTTGAAGTCCTGGTATATTGAATGTTTTGCTAGGGGCCATACACGTAATGGTTCGATTGGCTGCATCTTCACTCACCATGCTGATGGGAATGTGTTTATAAGAATGGTAAATTAGATCAGAATGAATTTCATCTGAAACAATTAATACATTGTATTTTTGACAAAGATCGGCAAGTTTTTTCAGTTCTTCTTTTGTCCACACGCGTCCTACTGGATTATGAGGACTGCAAAGAATCATTAATTTTACGCCTTCTGCAAATTTTTTCTCTAAATCTGCAAAATCAATTTCGTATTTATCGCCCGCAAGTTTTAACGGATTTTCAACAACTTCTCGATCATTTACCTCTATCATGTTGAAAAACGGAGTATAAACTGGAGGTTGAATTAAAATTGAATCTCCAGGTTCCGTAAATGCTTGAATAGCCATACTCAGGGCAAATACAACTCCTGGACTGTATGTAATCCATTCATGATCAATGGTCCACTGATGCTTGTTTTTTACCCAAGATGATAAAGCATTTGCCGTAGATTCAGTAGGGGAAGTGTAGCCGAAAATACCGTGTTTGACACGCTCATTAATGGTTTGAAGAACATTAGGCGGCGCTTGGAAATCCATATCAGCTACCCAAAAAGGCAGAACATCTTTTGCTCCAAAAACGAGATCCGTTTTGTCCCACTTTACGGACTGCGTACCTGTACGATTAATTAATTGATCAAAAGAAAAAGTAGACAATAAAAGTACCCCCTTTTTTAATATAATAGTTTGCTTATTTTTAATACGTTTGTCAACGAAGTTAACTTGTGAAGTCAATAAAGAAAGTGGGAAAATTGGCTGAAGCACCACTAATAAATTTTTTATTAAAGTTAGCGCCTCGTGTGAAATATATGAACTCGCTCCGTCATTATTGAGACAGGGCTTTTTCACCGTACAAGAAATCGACCATATGAGACTGCACAATGTCGGGACACTCTTCTGGTAAAAGATGTCCAATTTCCTTTAACGAGATAAAGGTAGAGTCTGTCAAATCATCTTTTAATTTACGTCCGAGATGTAAAGGGACAACTCGGTCTTCTTCTCCCCAAATGAGTAAACTTGGTTTTTTTATGTGCTGCAAATCCTTTGAGGAGAGGTCTCCTTCTCGATCACGAATCATTCTTGTCAAAGCCATAAACGTACGGTCATCCAAAAAGGGTTCAGTATAGCCATCAATCATTTCTTCGTCGATTAACTGATGATCAAATACGACATTTTGCAAGTTACCTAATACACCTTTGCGAGACAGCCACGTTTTTACCCACAGATAAAAGAAGGGAACATAAGAAGACATGACCAACCCATAATGTGAAGGGCCTAAATAAGCTGAGCTGCACAGAAGAACGAGTTTTGATACACAAGAAGGCTTTAATTTTGCTACGTTTAAACAAACCTGTCCTCCCATTGAGTGTCCCGATAGTACAACATCTTTCAATTTTAAGTATTCAATCAACTCGATGACAATTTTGGCTAAGTTTTTATACGAGTATTGAAAGGTTAACGATTTTTCACTTCGCCCAAATGGCGGAAGGTCCAGCGTAATGATAGAAAACGTATCTTCAAATAAAGGAATTAAACGCCGAAAGCTAAAACTGGATGATAAAAAGCCGTGAATAAATACAATAGATGGTTTATCAGGGTGATAGTTATGGCATTCGTAGTAAACATTGACGCCATTAAAAGTACGCTGGTGGCAAGTAATTTTAGAGTCAGTCAATTTGTTTCACTCCATCTTTTTCTTTCTAGTCTGTCCTAATTTCCAGCAATCTATAAAATGAAACTCAATTACCGGTATAGATTTCACATTAAAGATGTGTTTAAATTTGATATAATGGAAAAAGTGAAAAAATTTAATCGGTGTAGGAGGGGAACGCGGTGTTCTTAGAAGAAAAAGAGTTAGAAATTTTAGAAATTCTAGAAAAAAATAGCCGTATTTCAATAGATAGTATTTCAAAAATGGTGGATTTAACGTTTGAAGAAACCTCTAATATTGTTAAAAAGTTAGAGAGAGAAAAAGTAATTGTGCAATATTCAGCTGATATTAACTGGAGACGAGTAGATGGACATGAGGGCGTCACAGCTATGATAGATGTAAAAGTTGCACCAAAGCGAGGAGTAGGCTTTGACGAGATTGCGGAGCGCATCTATCGTTTTCAAGAAGTAAAATCCGTGTACCTAATGTCAGGAGCATATGATTTGTCTGTTATTATTGAAGAAAAATCAATGTCTGAAGTAGCATTTTTCGTTTCTGAAAAGCTTTCTACGCTAGACTCTGTTTTATCTACAACGACTCACTTTATTATGAAAAAATACAAGCACGATGGTACCATCTACGATCAAGGCGATGAAGATCGCAGAATCGTGGTGTCTCCGTAATGAAAGAGCGCTTGTCAACAACTGTACAACAGCTGAAACCTTCAGGTATTCGCCGCTTTTTTGATTTAGCAGCAAGTATGGATAACGTCATCTCTCTTGGAGTAGGTGAACCTGATTTTGTCACATCTTGGGCTGTTCGAGAAGCGAGTATTTTATCGTTGGAAAGAGGATATACCTCTTATACAGCAAATGCGGGGCTTTTAGAGCTCCGCTTTGAAATTATGAAGTATATGAAAAGAAATTTTAACGTCTCGTATGATTATAAAGATGATATTATTGTGACCGTTGGAGGAAGTCAGGCTTTAGACATTACAATGCGAGCTTTGATTAATCCTGAAGATGAGATTATTGTCGTGGAGCCAAACTTTGTGTCTTACAGTCCGTTAATTTCTCTAGCAGGAGGAGTTCCTGTGGCAATTGAAACAACGGCGGAAACAGAGTTTAAACTACAGCCTAGACAGATTGAAGAAGTCATTACAAGCAACACGAAAGCCCTTCTTTTATGTTCTCCTAATAATCCAACAGGAAGTTCGCTATCTAAAGAAGAGTTGCAGGCTATTGCAGATATTGTAATCAAGCATGACTTGCTTGTTATCACGGATGAAATATATGCAGAATTAACATATGATGAAGAATTTACATCTATTGCTTCTTTAGAAGGAATGAAAGAACGAACTATTATTATTTCAGGCTTTTCTAAAGGGTTTGCTATGACTGGATGGCGTCTTGGGTACATATGTGCACCAACTGAGATTGCTAAAGCAATGCTGAAAATTCATCAGTATACAATGATGTGCGCGCCTACCATGGCCCAGTATGGAGCAATTGAAGCACTACAAAACGGGCAGCATGACGTAGAAGAGATGAGAAAAAGCTATCGCAGAAGACGGAACTATATGGTGAAGTCATTAAATCAAATTGGTCTGGAATGCCATTCTCCCGGAGGAGCGTTTTATGTGTTCCCGTCTATCAAGAAAACGGGATTGTCATCGGAAGAATTCGCTGAGCAGCTTTTGCTTGAAGAACGAGTAGCCGTCGTGCCAGGCAATGTATTTGGAAAAGGTGGAGAGGGACATATTCGCTGTTCATACGCCTCTTCAATGGAATCATTAGAAGAATCCATAAAACGGATTAGCCGTTTTGTTGAAAATAAGTTATAATAAAAATAAGATATTATGTCATATCGTATAGACGGTTTGATATAATATCTTTTTTGCTATGATGAAATGTAGTGTTAGTTTATATTTGTGACGAAATTGGTAAATAATAAATATAGTATAACTACTTTTTGATTCAATCTATGAACTGTGCTATAATTTTAAATTGGCTATAATGGTGAAAATAATAAGGTATCTAGGAGTGTTTATATGTCAAAATTTGAAATCGGTACTGTTACAAAAGGTAAAGTAACAGGAATTCAACCATACGGTGCATTCGTTGCATTAAATGAAGAAACTCAAGGATTAGTTCATATCTCAGAAGTAAAACATGGCTTCGTTAAAGATATTAACGAACATTTATCAGTAGGAGACGAAGTAAACGTTAAAGTTTTATCTGTTGATGAGTCAACTGGTAAAATTGGTTTATCTATTCGTGCAACTGAGCCAGCTCCAGAAAAAACTGAAGCTTCTGCACCTAAAAAACCTGCTAAAAAGCGTCAAGGTCAAGCAACAGTTCATACTGAATCTACTCAAGGATTCAACACATTAAAAGAAAAATTAGAAGAGTGGATTGAGCAATCAAACCGCGAAGATCTAATTAAGAAATAAGAAAAAAAGAAGGATAGCTTAGCTATCCTTCTTTTTTAATGTTCCGTTCTAGGTTCTGTACGCTCTACTTCAGCAGAAGGTTTAAATAATAGACCTAGGTTAATCAGTCCTGCGATTCCAACCAATCCATAAATAATGCGGGAGAAAGCAGATGTTTGACCGCCGAAGATTGCTGCTACTAAATCAAATTGAAAAAAGCCAATAAGTCCCCAGTTAATTGCTCCAATAATCGTTAATACGAGCGCAATACGTTGAATACCACTCATGATGAACCCTCCTTGTTTTGTAGTTCACTTATTAGCCTGCTTTTTTTAGAGGGAAATATGCATATTTGCTTTTGGAAGATACAGACAAATAAACGTTCATTTGGATGGGGTGAGCATCTAGCCAACAGGGAATAATCTTTAGGAAGTCAATTTTCTTTACAATCAAAAAGTTGTTCTTCATAATGATGCATGTAATCAAGCTCGTAAGGAGGAGTTTATAGTGAACAATTTTACATTTTATAATCCTACAAAATTAATTTTTGGTAAAGGTCAATTAGAGCAATTAAAAACAGAAGCAAGTCGCTTTGGTAAAAAGATATTATTAGTATACGGTGGAGGAAGTGTAAAACGCAGCGGTTTATACGATCAAGTAATGGATGTACTGAATGACATGAATGCAGAAGTACATGAGTTAGCGGGAGTAGAACCGAATCCTCGTCTGACAACTGTTCGCAAAGGAATCGATATTTGTAAAGAAAACGGTATTGAATTTTTACTTGCAGTAGGTGGAGGAAGCGTAATCGATTGTACAAAAGCAATCGCAGCTGGCGCAAAATATGATGGCGACGTATGGGACATCATTAACCGCGACGTATTCGCAGCTGAAGCTCTTCCATTTGGAACAGTGCTAACATTAGCAGCAACAGGTTCAGAAATGAATGCTGGTTCTGTTATTACAAATTGGGAAACACAAGAAAAATACGGCTGGGGCAGTCCGGCAACATTCCCTCAATTCTCTATTTTAGATCCGGTTAATACATTTACTGTACCAAAAAATCAAACAGTTTATGGCATGGTTGACATGATGAGCCACGTATTTGAACAATATTTCCATGCTGCAACAAATACGCCGCTTCAAGATCGCATGTGTGAAGGTGTGCTACAAACGGTTATTGAAACGGGACCAAAATTATTAAACGACTTAGAAAACTACGAGTTACGTGAAACGATTTTATATAATGGTACCATCGCATTAAACGGTATGTTACAAATGGGACACCAAGGCGATTGGGCTACTCATAATATTGAGCATGCGGTATCAGCTGTATATGATATTCCACATGCGGGTGGACTCGCAATTTTATTCCCGAACTGGATGAAACACGTAATGGATGAGAACGTAGATCGCTTCAAGCAAGTAGCTGTACGCGTATTTAACGTAGATACGGAAGGTAAGACAGATAAAGAAGTAGCACTTGAAGGTGTGGATAAGCTTCGTGAATTCTGGTCAAGCCTAGGTGCACCAACTCGCTTAGCTGATTATGATATTGGCGAAGACAAATTAGATCTTATGGCTGATCGTGCGATGGCCAAAGGTGAATTTGGTAAATTTAAAAAATTAAACAAAGAAGATGTACTAGCAATCCTACGCGCTTCTTTATAAGATTCTCGATAAAAAACGCCGTGCAAACCGCACGGCGTTTTTTTTTATTCATGATGGGTAAGCTTTTTCTGCTGTTTGGTTTTCAAATCATCCCGAACGGTTTTATCAGAAAGAGGAACTCCGCTGTAATAAGCTGCTCTTCCTAGTAAATGCCCAGCAATAGGAGAGGTGATAAACACAAAGACAATCGCTAAAATTAACCGTGCACTAATATGGCCAGTGTCAATCCAAAAGTAGAGTAAGCAGCCCACTAATATAAACAGGACGCCTAAGGTAGCACTTTTGGAGGCAGCATGACTTCTTGTGTACGTATCAGGCAAACGAATAAGCCCAATCATGGTCACAACTGTCAGAAGAGACCCTATGAGTACCAAAGCTCCTACAATGATTTCACTGATCACGTTCATATTCAATCACTTCTCCTTTCTCTAAAAACTTAGAAAAAGCAACGGTACCTACAAAGGCTATGATGCCTAGCAGTAAAATGACTTCGAAAAAAGCCTGAGTTCGAAAAATAATCGAGATGATGGCCGTGATAGCAATGATGTTAATTCCAATAGCATCAAGGGCCATTGCTCGGTCAGCAGTTGACGGACCTTTTACCACTCGGTAAACAAACCCAATAGTTGAAGCAGAAATGAGAATGAGCGAAACGTTTAGAAAAATATCGAGCATTTAACGACTCACCTCCATAATAGCTTTTTCGAATGTTTGCTGAATATCTGTAATAATGTCATCAATATCGTCGGTATTGATTGCATGAATATAGATAGTAGAATTGTCATCTGACACATCCATTACCAGTGTGCCTGGCGTTAGCGTAATTAAAAGAGAAAGAATGGTAATTTCCCATTCACTCTCCAGACGGGTTGGCATTGCAAAGATGGCTGGCTGAATATTTAATTTAGGGCGCAATACGTCTTTCGTCACTGCAATATTGGCTTTGAATAATTCTCGTATGAAAATAAACAGCAGCTTAATGATCGCATACACTTTATGCAGGTAAAAACGTCTGTGAAAAAAACGGCGGAAAACAAACAGCAGTACCGCTCCCCAGAAAAATCCTATAATAAAAGAAGGTAGTGTCCAAATCCCTCTCAAAAACATCCATGTGAATGCAATGATTACGTTTAATAATAGTTGAAATGACATGCAGATCTACTCCTTTAACACCGATTGGATATAAATTGAAGGATCCATAAGCGTTTGAGCGGCTGTCGACACATAAGGAATAACAGCTTCTGCACCTAGTCCTAAAAAGACAGAAACAGCAAGTAAGATAGCGGATGGGTATAGAATACCTTTAAGGGATACTTTTTCATGCTCAGAAGAAAGCGTAGGTTCACCCCAGAAGCAGCTCATGAAAATCTTAATGGCAGAATATAAAACGAGCAGGCTTGAAACGAGTAAAACTCCTACAAACGTGTAGCTCTCTGATTCTAAACCGCCTTGAACTAAAAGGAATTTTCCAATAAAGCCGCTTAGGGGAGGAATTCCTGCCAACGAAATAGTAGCGATAAAAAACATCCAGCCAAGCAGCGGATAGTCTTTAATTAACCCACCCATTTTCTTTAATTTTGTTGTTCCAGTTATTCGAATGATGCTTCCAGCAAGAAGGAAGAGAGCTGCTTTAATAATCATGTCGTGAATTAAATAATAAATGGCTCCTTCAAAACCTGCTTTTGTTGTTAAAGTTACACCGTAGACAATGACTCCCACAGCAATAATAATATTATAAATTAAAATTTTATTCACATCCGAATAAGCAATGGCGCCTACTGCACCAACAACGATAGTCAAAAGCGCAACGTAGCCGATAATTTGATGAGTAAATTCAGGATGATGGTAAAACAGTAAAGTGAAAGTCCTGAAAATCGAATAAACGCCTACTTTTGTGAGCAACGCACCAAACAATCCGATAATAACGGGTGGAGGCGCACTGTACGAACCTGGAAGCCAAAAATACATTGGGAATAAAGCTGCTTTTAATGCAAATACAATAAATAAAAGCATGCCAATGGTTGTTAAAATTCCCGGCTGATTAGCCTCTGCAATTCGCTGCGAAAGGTCTGCCATGTTGAGAGTTCCTGTTACGGCGTACAAATAAGCAACAGCAATTACAAACAAAGCAGATGAAATGACATTGACTAAAATATACTTAAGAGACTCTCGAAGCTGTTCTTTTGTACCGCCAATTACAATAAGAGCGTACGAAGACATAAGCATGACTTCAAAAAAGACAAATAAGTTAAAGATATCACCTGTCAAGAAAGCGCCAAATACGCCTACTAATAAAAACTGTACAAACGAATAAAAGTAAAAGCGTTCACGTCTTTCGCCAATTGTATGAAAAGCAAAAAGAACGCAGCATAGTGTTACGATACTAGCAGTAAGTACGAGAAGGGAAGCGAACATGTCCGCTACTAGAATAATTCCAAAAGGAGGTTTCCAGTTCCCAAGCTCATGAGTTAAAACACCTTTTGATTGAACCAACTGTACCAAATATGCAGCAAAAGCAGTGGTGGTGATTAATGATAAAACACTGATTATCCTTTGAAGTTTAATATTGTCTTTGAAAAAAATGAGCACAACACCTACAACAAACGGGATAAGCAGTGGGATGATTACAAAATTACTCGTCATGTTCATTTCCCCTTAACTTGTCCATATCGTCTGTTCCGAGTTCTTGATAAGCCCTGTAAGCTAGTACAAGGAAAAAAGAAGTGACACCAAAGCTTATGACAATGGCAGTTAAAATAAGGGCTTGAGGTAAAGGATCTGTATAAGAAGAAGCCTTTTCTCCCAAAAGGGGAACACTCCCCCCTTTTAATCCGCCCATCGTTAAAATCAACAGGTGAACACCGTGGCTTAATAAGCCTGTTCCAATAATAATTCGCAGTAAACTGCGGGATAACATGAGATATACAGCGGCAGTGAATAGAATCCCTGCCACTATGGACATTAATATTTCCACTATTCACTCTCTCCAATCGTTTGAATAATGGTCATCGTAACACCAACAACTACTAGATATACGCCTAAATCAAACAGTACAACGGTAGCTAAAGATGTTTTCCCGAGAAGGGGAAGGTTAAAGTAGCTATATGTGTGAGTCAGAAATGGGACTTTGAAAATAAATGACCCAAGCCCCGTTAAAATAGCTAGCAGCAGTCCAGAGGCCGCCACCTTCTTATAGTCAAATGGGATGACTTTCGATACCGTTTTTATATCGAAAGCCAGCAGTAGTAATACAAGGGCTGCTGAGGTAGTAAGTCCCCCAACAAACCCTCCCCCGGGTGTATAATGACCTGCAAAGAAAAGATGAATGGCAAAAATGATAATAATGAACGTGACTACTTTCGTTGTGGTTTGTAGTATCAAATCATTTTTTTTCATTCTTCTTCCTCCTTTGTTAACCGAAGACGAATCATGCCATAGATAGCAAGAGCTGCTATACAAAGTACGGTAATTTCAAATAATGTATCAAATCCGCGGAAGTCCACAAGGATTACGTTCACCATGTTTTCGCCGCCTGCTTTTTCATAGCTGTTTTCAATAAAGTAATGTGAAATCGATTCAAATAGTTTTGTACTGTTTGCTGATATGCCAAGCAATGTAACGGTCGTTCCTACAAGAAGGGCAACCAGTAAATTTGGCAGTTGAAACTTCACCCTTACTTTTCGCTTCCGAAACTCCGGCAAGTAGTAGAAACATAGTAAAAACAGTGATACGGATACAGTCTCAATAACTAATTGAGTCAAAGCTAAGTCAGGAGCGCGGAATAATACGAAAAATAAAGAAAGCGTATACCCGACAACTCCCAGCGAAATAATGGCTGTGAGGCGTGATTTTGCCAATAAAGTTGTAATAGTAGCCGCAACCATTACAACTGCTAGTATGGCTTCATAAACGCCGATAGAAGCAGTATCTTTTAGATCAATCGCAAAGGCATTCTGAGAAAAGAGCGTTACGAGAAGTAAAATGCCTATGAAAGTAAAAATGATTAAAAGATAGTCTCTAATAAATCCTGTCATTAATGTTTTCATGATGCGCGTTGAGCCTTTTTCCATCCCTTTAATGCCATAATTATATCCGTTATTAAGCGTTAAAGAAGAAGGGAATCGTGTATAAATTTTTGACCACTTTTGAAGCGTCATAAACAACAAAATACCAAATGTGATGACCCCTAGCGTCATAAATAATTCTGGCGTAAAGCCGTGCCAAAATTTAATATGCACTTGATATTCTTTACCTTCAGCTAGCAGGCTAGGTGCGATAGAGGCCATTGTTGGCTCAATAAGGGTTGATTCTAATAAATTAGGAGCAAAGCCAAAAATAACAACCAATGATGCTAAAATAACCGGTGAAATCAGCATGCCTACTGGTGCTTCATGCGGCTTCTTCTCCAACTTTTCGGGCTGGTATTTGCCTGTAAAGGTTTTAAAGACAAGAATCATACTATAGACGAACGTAAAAATACTTCCCACCCAAGCGATGATAGGCAGCAAAATTCCCCACGTCTGCATGCTATACATATCCATTTTTGTCACGTTTACCATGCCTGTAAAAAACATCTCTTTACTTAAAAATCCGTTAAAGGGAGGGAGACCTGCCATTGAAAATCCCCCAATGATAGCAATGGTAAATGTGACAGGCATGAAGCTCATTAACCCGCCTAACTTTCTAATGTCACGCGTGCCTGTTTCATGATCGACAATGCCTACTACCATAAATAAGCTGCCTTTGAAGGTAGCGTGGTTAATCAAATGGAAAACTGCTGCAGTAAGAGCCACTAAGTAGATATTATCGTCTAAAAAATCATAGTGAATAGCTGCGCTACCTACTCCTATAAGTGACATAATCATCCCAAGCTGACTAATTGTTGAAAAAGCTAAAATCCCTTTCAAGTCTTGTTGCTTTACTGCTGAAAACGAGCCCCAAAACAGTGTAATTAGTCCTATGATTGAAATAACAAAAAACCAAGTGGCGCTTATAGCAAAAACAGGGCTGAGTCTTGCTAAAAGATAAATTCCCGCTTTTACCATTGTAGCTGAATGAAGGTATGCACTCACTGGGGTTGGAGCTTCCATTGCATCTGGCAGCCAAATATGAAAAGGAAACTGAGCAGATTTTGTAAAGGCCCCTAATAAAATGAGGACTAGAGCTGGAATAAATAGATGACTTGATGTAACCACATCTACGTTTGAGATAATTTCGCGTATGCTGAAAGTACCTGTCATGACGTATAAAAGTACAATTCCTGCTAATAGGGAAAGTCCTCCGAATACGGTAATGAGCATAGATTTTAAGGCTCCGTATTGAGATTTCTCTCGTTTGTACCAATAACCAATCAATAAAAAAGATGAAAGGCTTGTTAATTCCCAAAAGCTGTAAAGACTCATTAAATTGTCTGATAATACAACTCCTAGCATAGATCCCATAAAAAGAAGCAAATAGACATAAAACGAATGCAGCGCTTCTTTTGTCTTAGAAAGATAATAAATGGAGTAAAGAATAACAAGTGTCCCAATTCCGGTGATTAACAGAGAAAATAGAAGACCGAGTCCATCCACATAAGCATCAAAGTTAATGCCCAGACTAGGTATCCATTTCATTGAATGTAGATATGTTTCCCCCTTAGAAACACCACTGATATATTGTGTGAAATAAATGAACAACACAAGTGGAAGAGGTAAAACGAACCACCCTGTATGAATACGCTGGAATTTCCTATACAGAAGCGGGACAAAAAAGGCTAATAAAAAAGGCGATAAAATCACCAAGTGCAACCACGACAAAAGACAAACCTCCTTGTGATATTCAATTCTGTAACCGATTATATAATAATTTAATTATGCATGCATCCATGCTAATTCTTAGTATCAGCAGAATTTTCAAGGCTTATTAAATAAATAGAAACTCGTCACAAAATCCATAAAAAAAACATAAAAAAATTTTTTTCGACGTATAAAAATCATGCGAAATTGTCACTCTAAGAGTGAGGTGATGGAAATGTATAGGAAACAAATAGCCATCAGTTTTCTCATTTTTACCGCACTATGTATGAGTGGATTTGTGCTAAATAATCACTTGGAAATGAAAGAAGAAAACAGGATGCTAATCACTTCTAAAAGTGAAGCTGAAAATTCCATATCAATAGACTCTTCCCTGTTAAAAGCCTCTTATAAACCGAGACAATATGTAAAGATAGGTGAAATGAACTATATTGCACCATCCGGTAAGCAAATAAAAAACGATTGAAGACCACTCTTTAGTCGTTTTTTATTTGCTTATTATTTGCGTCATCGTGCATGAATTCCGTTCTGTAATCAAAGAACATTAGTTGACTTCATAACGGAATTTATCGTTAAATAAAAGGGTACATACAATGATTGCAGTTTCAACAAACTATAATGATTGTGTCAAATTGTAAGTGGATTCACTTGAATTCAGCTAACAGTTTCGATAAAGTGGAAAATAAAGATATTTTAATGGAGGAACAGACTATGACACATGTTCGTTTTGATTATTCAAACGCGTTATCATTTTTTGGTGAACATGAACTTACATACTTACGTGATGCCGTGAAAGTAGCTCACCATTCAATTCATGAAAAAACAGGTGCTGGGAACGACTTTTTAGGATGGGTAGACCTTCCTACGGAGTATGACAAAGAAGAATTTGCACGCATTCAAAAAAGTGCAGAAAAAATTAAATCTGATTCAGATGTATTAATTGTTATTGGTATTGGAGGATCTTACTTAGGTGCTCGTGCTGCTATTGAAATGCTTCAGCATTCATTCTATAACACATTATCAAAAGAACAGCGTAAAACTCCGCAAGTTATTTTTGCTGGTAACAACATCAGCTCAACATACATGAAAGACTTAATGGATGTTTTACAAGATAAAGATTTCTCTATTAATGTTATTTCAAAATCTGGTACAACAACAGAACCGGCGATTGCTTTCCGTATCTTCCGTAAATTATTAGAAGAGAAATACGGCAAAGAAGAAGCACGCAAGCGTATTTATGCAACAACAGATAAAGCGCGCGGCGCATTAAAAACATTAGCGGACGAAGAAGGCTATGAAACATTTGTTATTCCAGATGATGTAGGCGGCCGTTATTCAGTATTAACAGCAGTTGGCTTATTGCCAATTGCCGCTGCAGGTCTTGATATCGAACAAATGATGAAAGGGGCAGCTGATGCTCAAGAAGCATTTTCATCATCAGAGCTAGAAGAAAACGCAGCTTATCAATATGCTGTAGCTCGTAATGTTCTTTATAATAAAGGAAAAACAATTGAAATGCTGATTAACTATGAGCCAGCTCTTCAATACTTTGCTGAGTGGTGGAAACAGTTATTTGGTGAAAGTGAAGGAAAAGACCAAAAAGGTATTTACCCTTCATCTGCTAACTTCTCAACGGATCTTCATTCTTTAGGTCAATATGTACAAGAAGGTCGTCGTGATATTTTTGAAACAATTGTACAAGTTCAAGATTCTCGTCATGAGCTAACAATTGAAGAAGATGCAGCGGACTTAGATGGACTAAATTACTTAGCTGGGGAAACAGTTGACTTTGTAAATAAAAAAGCGTTCCAAGGTACAATGCTTGCTCACACAGACGGAGGCGTTCCAAACTTAGTTGTAAACATTCCGGCGCTAGATGAGTATACGTTTGGATATGTTGTATACTTCTTCGAAAAAGCATGCGCAATCAGCGGCTATTTACTAGGAGTAAATCCGTTCGATCAGCCTGGAGTAGAAGCATATAAAGTAAATATGTTTGCTCTTCTTGGAAAACCTGGTTTTGAAGAGAAAAAAGCAGAATTAGAAAAGCGTTTGAAATAAATAAAAAGTTCACCTTCTTGTTAGAAGGTGAACTTTTTTGCTTTTGAGATAAAGGATAAAAAGCTGGAAAAAGGACATGTTAAAACAGAGGAGGGATAAGATGATTGAATTATCTTCAAGATTAGACGGCACATTATTCAAGCTTTATGAATTAGAAAAAACGCTTAAGCCGCTTGGGTATAACATTGGAGGAAATTGGGATTATGATCATGGTTCATTCGACTATAAGATGAACGATGAAGTCGGCTATCAGTTTTTACGTATCCCGTTTACAGCTACGAATGGAGAACTGGATTCTAAAGGAACAACCGTACAGATTGGTACGCCATTTTTACTTTCACATAAGTATCAAATTGGCCTAGATGACAATGTTCACAATGGAAACGTGGGTGCTTCATTTAATCAGTTTGCAGAACCCCAAGACGCAGACGCTTCATTTCCAGAAAAGTATATCAGCTTAGGAGAAGAGCTAATTAGAGAGGCAGAAGAGGCGCTGCTTCGGTAATTGAAGGGACTATTCTTTTCTTAAACTCTCTAATTTTTTTACAAAAATATGTTCGTACATGACCTGACTAATCAACTCGTTTGTTTTAATCATTTCATTTACCCCCAAATTTTGCGCATTTTGAATATGCTTTTTTGTTAACAGTTCAACGATGCTGTAAATAGAAGGGTTCAGTCCTTGCAGAGCGACTAGCGTAACAATAGTATTCATGTCTGCATATTCTTCTGTCTTATGCTGATCCGCAGTAATCAGCACTTTTTTTGCGTACCGAGCATTAGCAAGTTCTAATACCTCATAGTGAGAGGGACTTCCTTTAATAAAATGAACGCGATCACAGATCATGGGGTTTTTAGTCAAAGAGTCGTCGATAAGAACAATGTCTTCTTTATGAAATGCGTCGCGATAAGACTCTAACACGAGTTTGGCGCGCTCATTCCACCCCACAACGATGAAGTGATCTTTTCCATAAAACTTTAAATTTCCTTCCAGATAAGCGCTCTCAGCGGAAACAGCAATTTTAGAAAGCGTGACAAAATAAGTAGTAATAAATCCCGTTCCAATGAGGACTAAAATAATTGCAGCTAACCTTCCAATCGTAGTGGTGGGAGCAAAATCACCGTACCCTATAGTAGAGATTGTAATAATAACCCACCAAATTCCTTCAAACACATTCCCAAACGTTTGCGGCTCTAGGAAATGTATAAGCATGCCGAAAAGTAAAACAAGGCAGCCGATAATAAAAAGAAGCCGCACTAAAATAGAACGACGAAAAAGTCGAAATAATAGCCATTCCATCATAAAAATACCTCCAGTGATTAGTCATAGCCACAGTATGACCATTTTTCACTGAAGGTATAAGATATCTTTATCTTTTTACTTCGTAATATTCAATCCATTCTTTGTCTGGACCATAGAAAAATAAGTATCTTGCTCCATTTGGCAAAGTTACAATGTTTTCTTCCACAAATGAAACGCCTGCTGATTTTAAACGCTCAAACTCCTCTTCAATTCCATCTACTGCCAGCGCAAAATGATGAACTTTACCTTCATTAGGTAAGCTTGAGTTATACCCTTGAATTAACTCTACGATTACATTGCCTTCTAAACCTAGAAAAGCTAGCTTCAAAGACGGATCGGTATGTGGTAGTGTTTCGATGAGCTCTAATCCCACCTTTTGTGTATAGAACTCAATAGATTTTTCTATATCCTTTACTTGAACGCCTACATGTTCAAATTTTAAAATTGCCATATGCATCACCCGTATCTATAGTATGTAAAAACTATGAAATATATTAAAGAGAAAGGATATAGAAGTCAAGATAGGGCTGCTTATTAGGAAAGGGCTCTTAAATCATATTTTTGCTGGAGTGAATAGGGTAGAGGCTTCCATCAAGCGCAAACGAAATTTTGCCTGTTTCTTCAGATACAACTAAAATTAATGCATCCGATTTTTCTGACATTCCAATGGCTGCACGGTGACGTGTTCCCAATTTTTTGTTCGTTGAAATAATAGACGAGAGAGGTAAAACATTAGCAGCCGAAATAAGCTGATTATTTCTAATTAGGACAGCTCCGTCATGTAAGGGTGTCCCTGGATAGAACAGTGTCTCAACTAGCGTAGCGCTGACAGGAGCTTGAATAGGCATTCCTTTTTGAATAAGAGGATCAACATTTTGTTCCCGTTCAATGACAATTAAAGCGCCGTGACGTTTCTCAGAGAGGTTATGAATAGCTAGGGACAGAGCAGCGTATTCAAATGTATAAGGCGATAAGTAATGACGCAAGTAATAAGAGGCGGCCGTAGCTTGAACATCTTGAAATAACCTTCTCATCTCCTCAAAATCACATAGGATACAATGATCACTCGTGTCTAAATGTTTAATTAAATTAGAGGCTTCAGTTGAAATCTGCTGTAAATATGTTCGTACATTATTTTTAATTGTATCGTCTAATTGAAAGGGTTGTCTCTCCATCTTATATAGCTCCTATCTGTCAGTCAGTGTTATCTGTAATGTGTGCTAATGTGGGTGAATTATCCGTAAAGCTTATAAATCCGCTATTAATTTTATAGAGAGATTTTGCGTTTTATTTAGCAAGAGAACATCAAAAGTTGGAGAAAAAAGAAAGCGTTTTATAAACTGATATGTTCACATTTGGGTTAAATTTACATATGTTGTTTTAAATAAAAGTATAGATATTTCTGTGAATTTAAAGTATAGTTTTCTTATCGGATATATGATTTTTAATGTTGACAAATATTCTAAATATGCTAAAATTTTTAAAAAATGCTTATCAAGAGTGGTGGAGGGATCTGGCCCGCTGAACCCCGGCAACCTGCTTAGCAAGGTGCTAATTCCAGCAAAGTGTGTATCATTTTGAAAGATAAGGTGAAAATTTATTGCCTACCCAGTCTTTCAATACGGAAGACTTTTTATTTTGATATAGCGCAAGCGATAATTTGAGAAGGGAAACCAATGACTGTAAACCCCGACTTAAAACAAATTTTTGAACACGCCGAAGTAAAGTAAGAATTAAATAGTTTCGCTGACTAGACACACTAGAGGCGGTTTTATCCAATTCTAGTGGGTAAAACCGTCTTTTTTTATTGGATAACGCGGATAACTAAGAATTGGAGTGGAGAAAATGGCAGACTTATATACGTACGAAAACTGGAGCGATACATTTCCAGAGTTCGACAGTAAAGATGAAACAAAAGGAGCCCTTTCAGCATTGCAGTGGGCGTATGATACCTACGGAGATTCAATTATTTATGCGTCAAGCTTTGGGATCGAAGGAATCGTGTTAATTGATTTAATTTCAAAAGTGAAAAAAGACGCTGAAATTGTCTTTTTAGATACAGGCGTTCATTTTAAAGAAACATATGAAGTGATTGATGCAATTAAAGAACGCTTCCCTGATTTACGTATTCATATGAAAAAGCCGGATTTAACTCTTGCAGAACAAGCTGAAAAACATGGAGATGAGCTTTGGAAGAGTCAGCCTAACTTATGCTGTCAAATTCGAAAAATCATTCCGCTAAGAGAATCCCTTGCTCCTTATGATGCGTGGATTTCTGGTTTGAGACGCGAGCAGTCTGAGTCTCGTGCCAACACGAATTATTTTAATAAAGATGAGAAATTCAAGAAGGTGAAAGTTTGTCCGTTAATTCATTGGTCATGGAAAGAAATTTGGCGCTATGTGTATAAGCATGATTTGCCGTACAACAAACTTCATGATCAAGGCTACCCAAGTATCGGCTGTGAGCCCTGTACCGCACCTGCCTATAATGTAGACGATTTACGTTCAGGAAGATGGGCAGGTACACAAAAAGTTGAGTGCGGATTACACGAATCTTAAATACGAAAGAGCTGAATAAATGATGCTTTTATATGTTGCCTTTATCATTGCGCTTTTTTTTGCAATGAATATTGGGGCAAGCGGTGCAGCAGCTGCTATGGGCGTTTCATACGGCTCCGGTGCAATTAAAAAGCGAAGAGTGGCCCTGTTCATCTGTGCTGTAGGAATTGTGCTCGGAGCTGTTACCGGAGGCGGTGAGGTGGTAAAAACCATCAGTTCAGGTATCATACCTGAAAAACTGCTGTCAGTAGAATTAGTTATTATCATTCTGGCTGCTGCAACGCTGTCACTCTTTTTCGCGAATTTGATTGGTATCCCTCTATCAACAAGTGAAGTAACAGTTGGCTCAGTTGTTGGAGTAGGAGTAGCTTATCAATCTCTGTATGTAGAAAAACTTTTAATTGTCATGTCTTTTTGGATTATTGTTCCGCTAGTTTCATTTGTCATTGCTTTTTTGATTGGGAAAGTGATAAAACGCAGAGCGCATAAAAAAGAAGCAGAGGGAAAGTGGAAAAGAGTTTTAACGATTTTAGTTATAGCGACGGGATTCTTTGAAGCCTTCTCAGCTGGAATGAATAATGTGGCAAATGCTGTCGGTCCTCTAGTAGGAGCTGGGTTAATGGATGCTACAACGGGTGTCATAGCAGGAGGATTGGCGGTGGCACTCGGAGCTCTTTTACTAGGAGGCCGAGTTATTGAAACAAACGGAAAAAAAATTACTCGCTATTCTGTAGGGGAAGGCTGCATTATTTCAGGTACTGGTGCTTCTCTTGTTACAGCAGCTTCACTGTTTGGTTTGCCAGTACCGCTTACACAGGTCACTACGTCTTCTATTATTGGGATAGGCGCAGCGAAAACGGGATTTACGAAAGAACAGCGCGAAGTGGTCATTCAAATGTTAAAGGTTTGGGTGGTATCCCCTGTATTTTCACTCGTAATCTCATATGTTCTTGTGAAATTAGTACTTGAAAGCGACTTATATTCATTTGTGGTGCTAGCTAGTGGCTGCATTGCCACAGCAGGTGTTCTAAGCTTAGCTAGAACGACTAGAAGAAAAAGAGCAAGCTTGCAGTCGGAAAAAGAAAAAATGACTGCGTGATTCAATTGCTTTTTATTATATTGTGTTAATTACTTAAGGAGGATTTTACAAAATGACAACAATTCAAGCACACGGTGGAGAATTAATTAATTTATATCAACCAACATATGACTACACTTCACTAACAAAAGAAATTGAAGTAGACAACATGGCTCTAAGTGATTTAGAACTAATTGGGATTGGTGCTTACAGCCCAATTACGGGGTTTTTAGGAGAAAAAGATTATCAATCAGTTGTTGAAAATATGCGTCTAGCAGATGGAACTGTATGGAGTATTCCTATTACTCTTCCCGTAACAGAAGAGCAGGCTAAAGAATTAAACATTGGCGACAAAGTAAAACTAGTTCAAAGCGGTGTGACATATGGTGTTTTAGAAGTTTCTGAAGTATATACGCCAAATAAAGAAAAAGAAGCGGAAAATGTGTACCGCACAGCAGAACTTGCCCACCCTGGTGTGAAGAAAATGATGGAACGCCCAAATGTATATGTAGCAGGTCCAATCGTACTTGTAGAACGTACACCTAAAACGCGTTTTGAAAAGTATTACCTAGATCCAACTGAAACAAGAGCAGCATTTGAAGAGCGCGGTTGGAAAACGGTTGTTGGATTCCAAACTCGTAACCCTGTTCACCGTGCGCATGAGTATATTCAAAAAACAGCATTAGAAATTGTAGACGGCCTGTTTTTAAATCCACTTGTAGGAGAAACAAAGTCAGATGATATCCCAGCAGATATCCGTATGGAAAGTTATGAAGTACTTTTAGAGAACTATTATCCTAGCGATCGTGTAGCTTTGGCAGTTTTCCCTGCTGCAATGCGCTATGCTGGACCTAGAGAAGCTATTTTCCATGCAATGGTTCGAAAAAACTTTGGATGCACGCATTTCATTGTAGGCCGTGACCACGCTGGTGTTGGTGACTACTACGGAACATATGATGCACAAAAAATCTTCAGTAACTTTACGGCAGATGAATTAGGAATTACACCTTTATTTTTTGAACACAGCTTCTACTGCAAGAAGTGTGAAGCGATGGCATCAACGAAAACATGCCCTCACAGCAAGGAAGATCATATGATTCTATCTGGTACCAAGGTACGTGAAATGCTTCGTAACGGAGAAGTGCCACCAAGCACATTCAGCCGTAAAGAAGTAATTGAAGTGTTAATTAAGGGATTAGCAAAACAAAAAGTATCTTCAAAATAAGGAGCGGTTGAAGTGAGTAAATCAACAAACATTACGTGGCATGATGCTGGAATTACAAAACAGGAAAGACGCGAGCAAAATAATCATCACAGTTTTGTATTATGGTTTACGGGCCTTTCGGGTTCAGGTAAATCTACCGTAGCAAACGCAGTGGCAAAAGCGCTTTTTGATAAAAATATTCGCAATTATGTATTAGATGGTGACAATGTTCGTTTTGGCTTAAACAAGAATTTAGGGTTTTCTGCTGAAGATCGTACAGAAAATATTCGCCGTATCGGTGAGGTTTCTAAGCTGTTCGTAGACAGCGGTCAAGTGGTACTAACAGCATTTATCTCTCCATTCCAAGAAGATCGCGCTCAAGTGCGTGAGATCTTAGAGGGGAATGAATTTTTGGAAGTATACGTAGAGTGTCCGTTAGAAGAATGTGAAAAAAGAGATCCAAAAGGCCTTTACAAAAAAGCAAGAAGCGGAGAAATCCGTGATTTTACAGGAATTGATTCTCCCTATGAGTCACCTGCTAATCCTGAAGTAACAATTAATACAAGCACACAGTCTGTAGAAGAATGTGTACAAACTGTTATTGAATATTTATCTAACCGAAAATTCATCTAAATGACAGCGGACTTTGTCCGCTGTTCTAATTCAAATTAAAATTTGGGAGCGCTGCGGAGACGTGGAAATGATGGAAGGGTGAAAGGCATTCATGGGGAAAGTATATCTAGTCGGTGCAGGACCAGGAGATCCAGATTTAATTACATTAAAAGGGTTGAAAGCAATTCAGCAAGCAGATGTTATCTTATATGATCGTTTAGTGAATAAGGATCTGCTGGAGTATGCTAAAAGTAATGCTGATATTATTTACTGCGGAAAGCTTCCAAACTACCATACCCTCAAGCAAGAAACAATCAATAACTTTTTAGTGAAATTCGCTAAAAAGGGGAAAATTGTAACGCGCTTAAAAGGCGGAGATCCATTTGTTTTCGGACGCGGAGGGGAAGAAGCAGAAGCTCTCGTGCAACAGGGCATTTCATTTGAAATTGTTCCAGGAATTACATCAGGTATCGCAGCTGCTGCTTATGCAGGAATCCCTGTCACTCACCGGGAATACAGCGCAAGCTTTGCTTTTGTAGCAGGACACCGTAAAGACAGCGAGCATGATGCAATCAAATGGGATAGCCTAGCCAAAGGTGTAGATACTCTTGCCATTTATATGGGAGTGAGGAACTTACCGTACATTTGCCAACAGTTAATGGAACATGGAAAAACCTCAGCTACGCCAATTGCCTTGATTCACTGGGGCACATGTGCGGACCAGCGCACTGTAACTGGAACTCTTGGTACAATTGTTGATATTGTTAAAGAAGAACAAATTGAAAATCCCAGTATGATTATCGTTGGTGAAGTTGTAAATTTTCATGACCGATTGAATTGGTTTGAGAAGACTGGACAGCATTACTATTCGTATGCACAAGAAGCTTACTAAAGAGGTTGATTATATGGATGCAGTTTTATATGTTTGCCATGGCAGCCGCGTAAAAGAAGGCGCTGATCAGGCAGTTGCTTTTATTGAAAGATGTAAAAAAAATCTAGATGTACCGATTCAAGAAGTTTGTTTCCTAGAGCTAGCTTACCCTACTATTGAACAAGGATTTGAAGCGTGTATTGAACAAGGTGCTACTCGTATTGCCATTGTGCCGCTGCTGTTATTAACAGCTGCCCATGCAAAACATGATATACCTGAAGAAATACACAAAGTATATGAACGCTATCCACAAGTAGAAGTACTGTACGGAGAACCGTTCGGCGTAGACGAACGAATTGTTGATATCTTAGTAGAGAGAATCAATGAAACTAATGTGGATAAGCATGAAGATTCGATGGTATTGCTGGTCGGCAGAGGAAGCAGTGATCCTGCTGTAAAAAAAGATTTTAACGAAATAGCTCAACTGCTAAAAGGTAAAGGAGCTTTTAAAGAAGTGAGCACATGCTATTTAGCTGCCGCTGACCCTAATTTAAAAGAAGGGCTGCACCTTGCTAAACAAACTTCGTATAAGCAAGTATTCGTTCTCCCGTACCTTTTGTTTACCGGTATTTTAATGAACGAAATTAAGGAAGAATTGGAGCAGTTATCAACAGATGACCAGCAGTTTATCTTAGCAAACTACCTAGGTTATCATGATGGACTTGCACACATTTTAAGTCATCAAGTAAAAACGTTATTATCGAGCAGAGGAAATCAATACGATGTATACCGTTATGCTTGATTTAAAGGATCGTTCGGTCTTAGTAGTTGGAGGCGGAACAATCGCAACTCGTAGAATTAAAGGTTTTTTACAAGAAGGAGCAGCCATTACAGTGGTTGCTCCAACTGTTTCAGCTGAAATAAATGAGTGGGAAGCTAAGAATCAGCTGTGTGTAAAAAGAAAAAAAGTAGGAGAAGAAGACTTACTTAATGTTTTTTTTATTGTTGTAGCTACAAATGATAAAGCTGTGAATAAGTTCGTTAAGCAGCATATTAAAAATGATCAGTTGGTTAATATGGCCAGCGGTTTTTCCGATGGAAATATTCAAATTCCTGCACAGTTTTCTAGAGGGAGATTATCGCTAGCAATATCCACAGATGGCGCTAGTCCTTTGTTGACAAAACGAATAAAAGAAGAATTATCTTCGAATTATGATGAGAGTTACACACAGTATACACAGTTTTTGTACGAATGCAGAGTTCTTATCCACAGATTGAATGTGTCAAAGAGCCGTAAACATGAGTTGTTAACAGAAATTATCGATGATCAATACCGGCTGTCTCTAGTAAAACAGAGGGAATTTTTACAACAGATTGAAAAATATAAATAAAAAAACGGCCAATTGGCCGTTTTTCATTTATACATTTTCAACTTCAATGCTACGAATACCGCTGATTTTTTGAATCTCGTAATACACTTCTGTAGTAGGACGCTGATTATTAACTGACACTTTCATACGTATATATAATTCATTGGTGTCTAAATCTTTGATTCGAATATTTTTTATTGTAATATTCTTTTCTCTAATGCTGTTAGTTGTATCAAAAATATTGTGCTTATCAGCCAGCTTAAGTTGAAGAATAAGCTCTTTCTCGCGCAGTTGCCTAGGCCCTAGAATAGTAATAAGGAAAGGGAGAAGTTCAACGCTGATGATGAGCAGTACAACTCCGGTAATGGCTTCGGGATAAAACCCTGCACCTACAGCAATACCTATACCTGCTGCCCCCCAGATAATAGCGGCTGTTGTAAGCCCAGAGATGCTGTCATTTTCTTTTCGTAAAATAACACCCGCTCCTAAAAAACCAATTCCAGAAACAATTTGAGCAGCCAGACGAAGCGGGTCCATTGTGATATGATCACCTTTATTAAAAATTTGAGAAGACTCAATCGAAACAATCGTGAGTAAACAGCTAATAATGGAAATTACGAGAGATGTTTTTAAACCAACAGGCTTTCGTTTTAGTTCCCTTTCAATTCCAATAATAAGACCAAGTACAGCAGAAATACCTAATTTGAGCAACATTTCATTTTCCATTATTTTCACCTATTTCAATAGACATTGTTGTTTATATCTGTATGAAAGAAGAAAAACAGATATGTATCAGTATAGTAAACTTTTCTTCATAATGACAGGTGAAATTCGAAAAAATCTGATTATTTATAAAGCGCTACGATCGTTTCTTTTAATTTATATTTTTGAATCTTGCCGGATGCCGTCATGGGAAAGTCGTCTATAAAATAAATATGTTCGGGAATTTTGAAATGAGCAAGCTTACCTTTGCAAAAGTCTTTGATTTCTTGAGCGGTAAGAAAAGAATCTTGCTTGAGTTTAATGCATGCAGCAACTCGTTCTCCATACTTTGGATCAGGAATACCGACAATTTGCACATCTTCTACCTCGGGTAATCTATATAAAAACTCTTCAATTTCTCTTGGGTAAATGTTTTCTCCACCTCTAATAATCATATCTTTTAGACGTCCTGTAATTTTTACATAGCCATCTTTATCGATGGTAGCTAAATCTCCTGTATGTAGCCAGCCCTCTACAATTGTTTTTTCTGTTTCTTCCGGCATTTTGTAATATCCTTTCATTGTTAAATATCCTTTTGCACAAAGTTCTCCTTGTTCTCCAAAAGAAGCTTGTTTACCTGTAATTGGATTAATAATTTGAATCTGTACATGATCATGTACTTTGCCAACCGTTTGTACTCGCCGCTCGATAGAATCAGTTGGGGTTGTTTGGGTGATTACAGGAGATGTTTCGGTTTGACCATAGGCGATGGTAATTTCGCTGATACCCATGTCATTTATGACTCGTTTCATTACTTCTGCTGGACAATTAGAACCAGCCATGATTCCTGTGCGAAGAGTAGATAAGTCATATTGATTAAACTCAAGTGCATTTAATTCCGCAATAAACATAGTTGGTACACCGTGAAGCGCTGTACATTTTTCTTTCTCTACGGTGCGTAAAACAGAGGAAGGCTGAAATTCAATAATCGGTAGCATAGTAGCACCTACGGATACGCATGCTAGAACGCCCAGTACACATCCAAAACAATGAAAGAAAGGAACTGGGATGCATAAGCGGTCTTCGTTAGTCAGTTTCATAGACTGAGCAACTAAAAAGCCGTTATTTACTATATTATGGTGACTTAGCATAACTCCTTTTGGAAAACCTGTTGTTCCGGAAGTATATTGCATATTGATAACTTCATGGATATGTAGGGATTGCTCATACTTATCGAGCACCTCATCCGATACCATTGAGCTACTCATTAAGAACTCGTTCCAAGAAGTATGTTCGCTTGATTCACTTAAGTTTATAAGATGTTTTAGATTGGGAAGATTATGTTCAATACCGGTGATAATAGACGTATAAGAAGTGCTTTTAAATTCATCAATGAAAAATAGCGCTGCTGTATCAGAATGCCTCAATACATACTCTAATTCAGAGGATTGGTAGCTTGTATTAAGGGTAACCAAAACAGCGCCTATTCTAGCTGCTGCGAATTGCAGAAGTAACCATTCCGGCACATTTGTAGCCCAGATAGCGATATGATCGCCTTTTTTGAGACCGGTGGCTAGAAGTGCCTTTGCAACTCGAGAGGTTTCTTGATAAAACTCTGCGTACGTATAGCGAATATTTTGTTCAGAGTAGATAACCGCTTCTTGATGCCCAAACTTTTTTGTACTTTCTTTTAAAAGTTCTCCAACCGTTACTTCAAGCAATGGTTTCATTTGGTTTCCTCCTTGAATAATGTTAAAGTATATATGAAAGCGTTTTCTAAAAGTAGTTTATCAAATTTAAAGAAAGTGTTCCAAAAAATCATTCGACAAATTCCTTCACTGTCCATCGCACGTATGAAGAAGGGGGGAGCTGAGTTTATCGTATTGATTTCAATAAGTAAGTATACCGAATGCGAATATTGTAATAAAATAAAGAAATGTCTCCTTATTATAAGAAGACAACGTAACATCATGTTAATAAAGAATGGTATAAAAATATGAAGTAAACAAACAAAAAATCATGCTGAATGTTGAAAGTGAAATAAATGAAAGGCCGTTGACTTTGCCTTCTTTATTAGACATTTGAATTGATTCCCAATAAGCAAGTGAAATTAAGAGAATAGACATACAAAAGGACAAATAGAGTGCAGCTGCAATTAAGGTATCCAAGTGAACGCCTCCTTGGCGGATAATGATTTAATAGACATTATGCTAGCTTAGGTCTAGATATGCTAGTATCTATTAATTGGCTAACGTTTCGTGTACAAGAAAATAGTTTTTAAAAATATATCGAAAAACTATTGCACAATAAAAGAAGGCATGGTATATTATTAAATGTCGCTAAGATGAACTGCTAAAGCAAACATCGAAGTGATAAACAAATAAAAAACTTGTTGACAACTAGATTGCAACTTGTTATGATGGTAAAGTCGCTTAAGAGCGGCGGTTGAACTTTGAAAACTGAACAAAGCGACAAACGTCAACGTTAATTTTTATTTTTTAAATGAGCAAGTCAAACATTTCTTCGGAGAGTTTGATCCTGGCTCAGGATGAACGCTGGCGGCGTGCCTAATACATGCAAGTCGAGCGAACTGATTAGAAGCTTGCTTCTATGACGTTAGCGGCGGACGGGTGAGTAACACGTGGGCAACCTGCCTGTAAGACTGGGATAACTTCGGGAAACCGAAGCTAATACCGGATAGGATCTTCTCCTTCATGGGAGATGATTGAAAGATGGTTTCGGCTATCACTTACAGATGGGCCCGCGGTGCATTAGCTAGTTGGTGAGGTAACGGCTCACCAAGGCAACGATGCATAGCCGACCTGAGAGGGTGATCGGCCACACTGGGACTGAGACACGGCCCAGACTCCTACGGGAGGCAGCAGTAGGGAATCTTCCGCAATGGACGAAAGTCTGACGGAGCAACGCCGCGTGAGTGATGAAGGCTTTCGGGTCGTAAAACTCTGTTGTTAGGGAAGAACAAGTACGAGAGTAACTGCTCGTACCTTGACGGTACCTAACCAGAAAGCCACGGCTAACTACGTGCCAGCAGCCGCGGTAATACGTAGGTGGCAAGCGTTATCCGGAATTATTGGGCGTAAAGCGCGCGCAGGCGGTTTCTTAAGTCTGATGTGAAAGCCCACGGCTCAACCGTGGAGGGTCATTGGAAACTGGGGAACTTGAGTGCAGAAGAGAAAAGCGGAATTCCACGTGTAGCGGTGAAATGCGTAGAGATGTGGAGGAACACCAGTGGCGAAGGCGGCTTTTTGGTCTGTAACTGACGCTGAGGCGCGAAAGCGTGGGGAGCAAACAGGATTAGATACCCTGGTAGTCCACGCCGTAAACGATGAGTGCTAAGTGTTAGAGGGTTTCCGCCCTTTAGTGCTGCAGCTAACGCATTAAGCACTCCGCCTGGGGAGTACGGTCGCAAGACTGAAACTCAAAGGAATTGACGGGGGCCCGCACAAGCGGTGGAGCATGTGGTTTAATTCGAAGCAACGCGAAGAACCTTACCAGGTCTTGACATCCTCTGACAACTCTAGAGATAGAGCGTTCCCCTTCGGGGGACAGAGTGACAGGTGGTGCATGGTTGTCGTCAGCTCGTGTCGTGAGATGTTGGGTTAAGTCCCGCAACGAGCGCAACCCTTGATCTTAGTTGCCAGCATTTAGTTGGGCACTCTAAGGTGACTGCCGGTGACAAACCGGAGGAAGGTGGGGATGACGTCAAATCATCATGCCCCTTATGACCTGGGCTACACACGTGCTACAATGGATGGTACAAAGGGCTGCAAGACCGCGAGGTCAAGCCAATCCCATAAAACCATTCTCAGTTCGGATTGTAGGCTGCAACTCGCCTACATGAAGCTGGAATCGCTAGTAATCGCGGATCAGCATGCCGCGGTGAATACGTTCCCGGGCCTTGTACACACCGCCCGTCACACCACGAGAGTTTGTAACACCCGAAGTCGGTGGAGTAACCGTAAGGAGCTAGCCGCCTAAGGTGGGACAGATGATTGGGGTGAAGTCGTAACAAGGTAGCCGTATCGGAAGGTGCGGCTGGATCACCTCCTTTCTAAGGATTTTTACATGACGTACGTTTTGACACTTTGTTCAGTTTTGAGAGTTCAATCTCTCAATTATAGAAAGCACACTACTTTCTTCTTATTAGATAAGAAGAATTTTGGTTGCGATTGTTCTTTGAAAACTAGATAACAGTAATTGCTGAGGAAAAGTGAAACTTTTCTTTAATCAAACCAATAAATAACACAACTTTATGTTGTACCATTTATTCGCTAATGGTTAAGTTAGAAAGGGCGCACGGTGAATGCCTTGGCACTAGGAGCCGATGAAGGACGGGACTAACACCGATATGCTTCGGGGAGCTGTAAGTGAGCTTTGATCCGGAGATTTCCGAATGGGGAAACCCACTGTTCGTAATGGAACAGTATCTTTATCTGAATACATAGGATATTGAAGGCAGACCCGGGGAACTGAAACATCTAAGTACCCGGAGGAAGAGAAAGCAAATGCGATTTCCTGAGTAGCGGCGAGCGAAACGGAATTAGCCCAAACCAAGAGGCTTGCCTCTTGGGGTTGTAGGACACTCTATACGGAGTTACAAAGGAACGAAGTAAATGAAGCGACCTGGAAAGGTCCGTCGAAGAAGGTAACAACCCTGTAGTTGAAACTTCGTTCCCTCTTGAGTGGATCCTGAGTACGGCGGAACACGTGAAATTCCGTCGGAAGCTGGGAGGACCATCTCCCAAGGCTAAATACTACCTAGTGACCGATAGTGAACCAGTACCGTGAGGGAAAGGTGAAAAGCACCCCGGAAGGGGAGTGAAAGAGATCCTGAAACCGTGTGCCTACAAGTAGTCAGAGCCCGTTAACGGGTGATGGCGTGCCTTTTGTAGAATGAACCGGCGAGTTACGATCCCATGCAAGGTTAAGCTGATAAGGCGGAGCCGTAGCGAAAGCGAGTCTGAATAGGGCGTTTAGTATGTGGTTGTAGACCCGAAACCAGGTGATCTACCCATGTCCAGGGTGAAGTTCAGGTAACACTGAATGGAGGCCCGAACCCACGCACGTTGAAAAGTGCGGGGATGAGGTGTGGGTAGCGGAGAAATTCCAATCGAACCTGGAGATAGCTGGTTCTCTCCGAAATAGCTTTAGGGCTAGCCTCATGTTGTGAGAGTCTTGGAGGTAGAGCACTGATTGGACTAGGGGCCCCCAACGGGTTACCGAATTCAGTCAAACTCCGAATGCCAAAGACTTATCCATGGGAGTCAGACTGCGAGTGATAAGATCCGTAGTCAAAAGGGAAACAGCCCAGACCACCAGCTAAGGTCCCCAAGTATACGTTAAGTGGAAAAGGATGTGGAGTTGCTTAGACAACCAGGATGTTGGCTTAGAAGCAGCCACCATTTAAAGAGTGCGTAATAGCTCACTGGTCGAGTGACTCTGCGCCGAAAATGTACCGGGGCTAAACGTATCACCGAAGCTGTGGATTGACATCTTTGATGTCAGTGGTAGGAGAGCGTTCTAAGTGCTGTGAAGTCAGACCGTAAGGACTGGTGGAGCGCTTAGAAGTGAGAATGCCGGTATGAGTAGCGAAAGACAAGTGAGAATCTTGTCCACCGAATGCCTAAGGTTTCCTGAGGAAGGCTCGTCCGCTCAGGGTTAGTCGGGACCTAAGCCGAGGCTGAAAAGCGTAGGCGATGGCCAACAGGTTGATATTCCTGTACCACCTCCCCGCCGTTTGAGTAATGGGGGGACGCAGTAGGATAGGGTAAGCGCGCTGCTGGATATGCGCGTTCAAGCAGTTAGGCTGATGAGTAGGCAAATCCGCTCATCATAAAGGCTGAGCTGTGATGACGAGGGAATTATAGTACCGAAGTTCCTGATTCCACACTGCCAAGAAAAGCCTCTAGCGAGGCGGGAGGTGCCCGTACCGCAAACCGACACAGGTAGGCGAGGAGAGAATCCTAAGGTGATCGAGAGAACTCTCGTTAAGGAACTCGGCAAAATGACCCCGTAACTTCGGGAGAAGGGGTGCTCTGGTAGGGTGTATAGCCCGAGAGAGCCGCAGTGAATAGGCCCAGGCGACTGTTTAGCAAAAACACAGGTCTCTGCGAAGCCGCAAGGCGAAGTATAGGGGCTGACGCCTGCCCGGTGCTGGAAGGTTAAGAGGAGGGGTTATCCTTTGGGAGAAGCTCTGAATCGAAGCCCCAGTAAACGGCGGCCGTAACTATAACGGTCCTAAGGTAGCGAAATTCCTTGTCGGGTAAGTTCCGACCCGCACGAAAGGCGTAACGATCTGGGCACTGTCTCAACGAGAGACTCGGTGAAATTATAGTACCTGTGAAGATGCAGGTTACCCGCGACAGGACGGAAAGACCCCGTGGAGCTTTACTGTAGCCTGATATTGAATTTTGGTACAGCTTGTACAGGATAGGTAGGAGCCTGAGAAGCCGGAGCGCTAGCTTCGGTGGAGGCGTCGGTGGGATACTACCCTGGCTGTATTGAAATTCTAACCCGCGGCCCTGATCGGGCCGGGAGACAGTGTCAGGTGGGCAGTTTGACTGGGGCGGTCGCCTCCTAAAATGTAACGGAGGCGCCCAAAGGTTCCCTCAGAATGGTTGGAAATCATTCGTAGAGTGTAAAGGCACAAGGGAGCTTGACTGCGAGACCTACAAGTCGAGCAGGGACGAAAGTCGGGCTTAGTGATCCGGTGGTTCCGCATGGAAGGGCCATCGCTCAACGGATAAAAGCTACCCCGGGGATAACAGGCTTATCTCCCCCAAGAGTCCACATCGACGGGGAGGTTTGGCACCTCGATGTCGGCTCATCGCATCCTGGGGCTGTAGTCGGTCCCAAGGGTTGGGCTGTTCGCCCATTAAAGCGGTACGCGAGCTGGGTTCAGAACGTCGTGAGACAGTTCGGTCCCTATCCGTCGTGGGCGTAGGAAATTTGAGAGGAGCTGTCCTTAGTACGAGAGGACCGGGATGGACACACCGCTGGTGTACCAGTTGTCTTGCCAAAGGCATCGCTGGGTAGCTATGTGTGGACGGGATAAGTGCTGAAAGCATCTAAGCATGAAGCCCCCCTCAAGATGAGATTTCCCATAGCGCAAGCTAGTAAGATCCCTGAAAGATGATCAGGTTGATAGGTCAGAGGTGGAAGCGTGGCGACATGTGTAGCTGACTGATACTAATCGATCGAGGACTTAACCAAACTTTAAAAGTGTAAGCTTTACTCAGCAAACTGTTATCTAGTTTTGAAAGAATAAATCTTTCGAAAAAAGTATTGCTTTCTTTATATAATAGTGTATAATATAATATGTCTGGTGGCGATAGCGAAGAGGTCACACCCGTTCCCATACCGAACACGGAAGTTAAGCTCTTTAGCGCCAATGGTAGTTGGGACTTTGTCCCTGTGAGAGTAGGACGTTGCCAGGCTTTTATATCGGAGGATTAGCTCAGCTGGGAGAGCACCTGCCTTACAAGCAGGGGGTCGGCGGTTCGATCCCGTCATCCTCCACCATCGACTATTTAAGTCAGAGATTGCACGCCGGTGTAGCTCAATTGGTAGAGCAACTGACTTGTAATCAGTAGGTTGGGGGTTCAAGTCCTCTTGCCGGCACCATTTTTTTCGAGCCATTAGCTCAGTTGGTAGAGCATCTGACTTTTAATCAGAGGGTCGAAGGTTCGAGTCCTTCATGGCTCACCATTTAATATTCACACGCGGGTGTGGCGGAATTGGCAGACGCGCTAGACTTAGGATCTAGTGTCTTACGACGTGGGGGTTCAAGTCCCTTCACCCGCATCTTTACTTAATTTCATATATGCGCGGAAGTAGTTCAGTGGTAGAACACCACCTTGCCAAGGTGGGGGTCGCGAGTTCGAACCTCGTCTTCCGCTCCACGTATATAAGTCCTGCCGGGGTGGTGGAATTGGCAGACACACAGGACTTAAAATCCTGCGGTAGGTGACTACCGTGCCGGTTCAAGTCCGGCCCTCGGCACCATTTTAATAAGCGCCCGTAGCTCAATTGGATAGAGCGTTTGACTACGGATCAAAAGGTTAGGGGTTCGACTCCTCTCGGGCGCGCCATAAACGGGAAGTAGCTCAGCTTGGTAGAGCACTTGGTTTGGGACCAAGGGGTCGCAGGTTCGAATCCTGTCTTCCCGACCATTTATGGGGCCTTAGCTCAGCTGGGAGAGCGCCTGCCTTGCACGCAGGAGGTCAGCGGTTCGATCCCGCTAGGCTCCACCAATTAAACTGAATAATTGTAATGAATAATATGGCGGTGTAGCTCAGCTGGCTAGAGCGTACGGTTCATACCCGTGAGGTCGTGGGTTCGACTCCCTCCGCCGCTACCATATAAGTTACATTTGTTATAAATATACGGAGGAATACCCAAGTCCGGCTGAAGGGATCGGTCTTGAAAACCGACAGGGGTGTTAAAGCCCGCGGGGGTTCGAATCCCTCTTCCTCCGCCATTTATTTATATCATATTCATATCATCGCGGGGTGGAGCAGTTCGGTAGCTCGTCGGGCTCATAACCCGAAGGTCGCAGGTTCAAATCCTGTCCCCGCAACCAAAGTGGTCCCGTGGTGTAGCGGTTAACATGCCTGCCTGTCACGCAGGAGATCGCGGGTTCGATTCCCGTCGGGACCGCCATTTTATTTGGCTCGGTAGCTCAGTTGGTAGAGCAAAGGACTGAAAATCCTTGTGTCGGCGGTTCGATTCCGTCCCGAGCCACCATTTTAAGACGGCGATTGTGGCGAAGTGGTTAACGCACCGGATTGTGGTTCCGGCATTCGTGGGTTCGATTCCCATCAGTCGCCCCATCTTAAGTAACGCGGGTGTAGTTTAGTGGTAAAACCTCAGCCTTCCAAGCTGATGTCGTGAGTTCGATTCTCATCACCCGCTCCAAATAATGGGCCTATAGCTCAGCTGGTTAGAGCGCACGCCTGATAAGCGTGAGGTCGGTGGTTCGAGTCCACTTAGGCCCACCATATTCCACAGTAGCTCAGTGGTAGAGCTATCGGCTGTTAACCGATCGGTCGTAGGTTCGAGTCCTACCTGTGGAGCCATACGGAGAAGTACTCAAGTGGCTGAAGAGGCGCCCCTGCTAAGGGTGTAGGTCGTGTAAGCGGCGCGAGGGTTCAAATCCCTCCTTCTCCGCCAGTCGTTTTAAATTTAAATATGGCCCGTTGGTCAAGCGGTTAAGACACCGCCCTTTCACGGCGGTAACACGGGTTCGAATCCCGTACGGGTCATCTTAAAAAGGTTTGCATATATGCAAACCTTTTTTTATTTGCGCTTTTTTAAAGATTAAGTAAACAGGAATAATAGTTAGGAATAATTACCATGAATTTTCAGAATAAAAAGTAAGTTTTAAGCAGGATTTTCCCTATATCATATGGAATTATTCATAAAGTAATAAAGTATGAAGAGTATGGAATAAAGAGTAATTTTAGAGAACATTTATTCTATTATATTTGTAGAAAAGGTTTATGTTTTTACTATAAAAGGGAATGAGTGGTAAGAAGCGTATATTATGTGCGTATATTATGTTTGAAGTTAAAGGGGTGGCAAAAGTGAATCTAGCGGTTCAGCCTACTGAATTTGATGTTCATTTGTATCACGAAGGAAACTTATTTCGCAGTTACTCTATTTTCGGTGCGCATCAGGTAACGGTAGAAGGAATTGAAGGCGTACGATTTTGCGTGTGGGCACCTCATGCAAAGGGTGTAAGCGTTGTAGGTGATTTTAATAAATGGAACGGTTTTCAACATTCAATGGTTAAAGTTAATGAAGAAGGTATTTGGATGACATTTATCCCTGAATTAGAACAAGGGACTATTTATAAATATGAAATCATCACACAAAGCAATCAAAAAAAATTAAAAGCAGATCCATACGCTTTCTTCAGTGAAGTGCGTCCAAACACTGCGTCTATTGTTTACTCATTGGATGGGTACAAATGGAACGACCAATATTGGCGTAGAAAGAAAAAACAGCAAAATATATATGAAAGACCACTGTGTATTTACGAGCTGCATGCAGGGTCTTGGAGGACTCATGAAGATGGCAGCCTTTATACATACAGTGAATTAGCACAGGAGCTTATTCCTTATATTGCTGAACAAGGTTTTACACATATTGAGTTATTACCAGTCATTGAGCATCCGCTCGACCGATCCTGGGGATATCAAGGAACTGGATACTATTCTGCTACCAGTCGATACGGTACACCCAAAGAGTTGATGAACTTTATAGATGAGTGTCATCAAAATAATATAGGCGTTCTTTTAGACTGGGTACCCGGGCATTTTTGTAAGGATGAACATGGTCTGTATATGTTCGATGGAGAACCTACTTATGAATACAAAAAAGAACCCGACCGTGAAAACTATGTTTGGGGAACAGCTAATTTCGATTTAGGCAAGCCTGAAGTACAAAGTTTTCTCATTTCGAACGCTTTGTTTTGGTTGGAGTACTTCCACATAGATGGATTTCGAGTAGATGCTGTAGCTAATATGCTTTATTGGCAAAATTCTTCTGGAAAAGCAGTAAATGATGGAGCTGTCAGCTTCTTAAAAAAATTGAATGAAGCTGTTTTTAAATCTGATGAAACGATATTAATGATGGCAGAAGATTCAACGGATTGGCCCCTTGTTACAGCACCTACGTATGAGGGCGGTTTAGGCTTTAATTATAAGTGGAACATGGGATGGATGAATGACGTTTTAACGTACATGGAAGCTGGCGTGGAAAGACGTCCCTATCTTCACGATAAAATGACCTTTTCACTAATGTATGCGTTTAACGAAAACTTTATTTTGCCGCTTTCTCATGATGAAGTCGTACATGGGAAAAAATCATTGCTTAATAAGATGCCAGGTGATTACTGGCGCAAGTTTGCACAGCTTCGACTGCTATATGGATATTTCTTTGCACACCCTGGAAAAAAGCTTTTATTTATGGGCGGAGAGTTTGGCCAATTTGATGAGTGGAAAGATTTAGAAGAGTTAGACTGGATGCTTTATGACTTTGACATGCATCGCAATCTTAACGGGTATATGAAGGATCTCATCAAGATTTATAAAAGAAGCAAGCCTTTATATGAATTAGACCATAATCCAGATGGATTTGAATGGATTGATGTTAACAATCATCATCAACAAATTTTCTCCTTTATTCGCAAGTCGAAAGAAAATCAGGAGATTTTTATAGTTGTTAGCAATTTTTCTGAGCATCCATATCATTCTTACAAAGTTGGAGTTCCAGTTGAGACAGAGTACATTGAAGTGATTAACAGTGATGACGAAGTGTACGGCGGTTCAGGCATTGTAAATAAAAAGGCATTAAAATCAGTGGATGAATCGTTTCACGGTCAACCTTTTTGCATTGAAATGAATATTCCGCCGTTTGGCATTAGTATACTACGAGCAAAGAGAAAACGAGGGGAGAGAAAACAACATGTTAAAAAAGAAATGCGTAGCGATGTTATTGGCAGGAGGAAAAGGTAGTCGGCTAAGTTCGCTTACAAAAAATCTAGCAAAGCCAGCTGTACCATTTGGTGGTAAGTACCGAATTATTGATTTTGCTTTAAGTAATTGTACAAATTCAGGTATTGAAACAGTAGGTGTATTAACACAATATCAACCGCTAGTTCTCAATTCATACATTGGAATTGGAAGCGCTTGGGATTTGGACCGACGGAATGGTGGCGTCACAGTATTGCCTCCATACGCGGAGTCAGATGGAGTAAAGTGGTATAAAGGCACGGCTAGCGCTATTTATGAAAATTTAAACTATTTGACACAATATGATCCTGAGTACGTACTGATTCTATCAGGTGATCACATTTATAAAATGAACTATGAAAATATGCTTGATTATCATATAAACAAAGAAGCAGATGTAACGATTTCTGTTATTGAAGTACCTTGGGAAGAAGCGAGCCGTTTTGGTATTTTAAATACAAATAGTGACCTAGATGTAATGGAGTTCGATGAAAAGCCACAGCGTCCTAAAAATAATCTAGCTTCTATGGGGATTTATATTTTTAAATGGAGTATTTTAAAAGAATATTTAGAAATGGATGCACGCAATCCATACTCAAGCCATGATTTTGGTAAAGATGTTATTCCGCTTTTACTAGATGAAAAGAAAAAGCTAATTGCATATCCATTCCAAGGTTATTGGAAAGATGTAGGAACTGTAAAAAGCTTATGGGAAGCGAATATGGATTTGTTATGTGATAAAGACGAGCTTAATTTATTTGACTCTTCATGGAAAGTATACTCTGTTAACCCTAATCAGCCTCCTCAATATATTGCGCCAAACGCCTGCGTGGTGGAGTCATTAGTAAATGAAGGGTGCGTTGTCGAAGGAAACGTAGAGCAGTCCGTGTTATTTCCAGGTGTACAAATCGGTTCAGGTTCTGAAGTTAAGAAAACGGTTGTCATGCCTACTGCAAAGATAGGCTCTAACGTATATATTGAAAACGCAATTGTTCCATCGGACATTGAAGTTCCAGACGGTACTATCATTCGACCGACCAAAGGAAGCGAAGAAGTAATTCTTGTTACTCAAGAATTGATTGAATCAGTTGCTAAATGCATTTAACGAACAGAGAGGATGAACGACATTGAATAATCAAATGCTTGGTATTATTGATGCTTGTACAAACACAACAGCGCTGCAGCCTTTAACCTTTTATAGATCGATTGCTGCCATTCCTTTTGCAGGGCGCTATCGATTAATCGATTTTACGCTTTCTAATATGGTGAACTCTGGAATTTCGAGCGTTGCCATTTTTCCTCGTGATCGCTATCGCGCATTGATGGATCATATAGGTTCAGGAAAAGAATGGGATTTGGATCGGAAGCGAGATGGATTGTTTATCTTCCCTCCTATGACAAGTGATTTACACTTAGAGAGTCCATCACTATTCACGCAGTTCCGTTATCATATTGATTATTTCTTAAGAAGTAAGCAGGAATACGTATTAATTGCTAATAGTTATACGATATGTACAGTTGACTTTGAGCACGTGCTGCAGCGTCATATTGCTTCAAATGCAGATATTACTGAAATGAAGCAGGGTGATAAATCGCTTAATATGTATATTATTAATAAATCTATTCTAGTTAATATTTTGCAAAATGAATCGCATGATTTTTATACGATTAAAGAAATGGTTCGATATATGGCACAATCTCATCGTGTAGAAAAGTACGAGCACCATGGATATACGGCTGAGATTTCTAGCTTAGATGCCTACTATAAAACAAGTATGGAAATTTTATCTCCAGATGTTTGGAAGCAGTTATTTATCAACGAACGTCCTGTTTTCACTAAAGTAAAAGATGAACCGCCTACTCGTTACGCAAAAAAAGCGGTTGTGAAAAACTCAATGATCGCAAACGGGTGCGTGATTGAAGGACATGTGGAAAATAGTATTATCTTCCGAGGCGTTAAAATTGGAAAAGGTACGGTCGTTAAGAATAGCATTGTGATGCAAAAAGGCGTTATTTTAGAAAATAGTGTATTAGAAAATGTTGTTTTAGACAAAGATGTGAAAATAGGAAGTAATGAAACGTTGCTAGGTGAGTCAGGTCTACCTAGAGTCATTGCTAAAGGAACAACTCAAGGAGCGTTGATGAAGTCGTGAATGTATTATTTGCTGTATCAGAATGTGTACCTTTTATTAAAACAGGAGGATTAGCAGACGTAGCAGGTGCCCTGCCTAAAGAATTAAAAAAGTTAGGAACGAACGTATGTGTAGTCATGCCAAAGTACGGAACCATTCCTCAACATTATCAAGATGAAATGGTGCTTGAAAAAGTTATTCATGTGCAGGTTGGGTGGAGAAGACAGTACTGTGGGATTGAATCGTTAACGATGGATGGCGTTAAATATATTTTCATTGATAATGAATATTATTTTAAAAGAGATAGCTTATATGGGCACTACGATGACGCTGAACGATTTGCTTTCTTCAGCAGAGCTGTGCTTGAAGCTATCCCATTTTTAGAGAATGAGCCTGATATCATTCATTGTCACGACTGGCATACGGCTATGATTCCATTTTTACTTCGTGCTAATTATGATATGTATGATCATATCCAGACGGTCTTTACGATTCATAACTTGCAATTCCAAGGAATTTTCCCTAAAAGCAATTTATATGAGCTATTAAATTTAAATGATTATTATTTTACTACAAGCCAGCTCGAGTTTTATGGGAATATTAATTTTATGAAAGCGGCTCTTGTATCAGCTGATAAAATTACCACGGTAAGTCCTACATATCGAGATGAAATTCAAATGCCCTATTACGGAGAAAGTTTAGATGGATTATTGCGTCAGCGAAATCAAGATTTAATTGGGATTGTAAATGGAATCGATGAAGAAGCTTATAGCCCAGACGCAGATCAGCTTATATCTTATCCTTATTCTGTAGAAGAGATTGAAGGAAAATATAAAAATAAAAAAGAGCTCCAGCGCTATCTTGAATTAGAGGAAAATAACGATGTTCCAATTATTTCGATGGTTACAAGGTTAACCCAGCAGAAGGGATTGGATTTAGTCAAGCACGTTTTCCATGAGACGGTTAACTTAGGAGCCCAAATTGTTATTTTAGGAACTGGCGAACACGAGTTTGAGCAGTTTTTCCGTGAGATGGAAGATACGTACCCGCAACAAGTAAAAGCCATTATTGGTTTTAATGAGGAACTTGCTCATAAAGTTTATGCCGGTACGGATTTATTTTTAATGCCTTCCCGTTTTGAGCCGTGCGGACTCGGACAATTAATAGCCTTAAAGTATGGAACCATTCCAGTCGTGCGTGAAACGGGCGGCCTGAATGACACGGTCAAAGCTTATAATGAATATAGCGGAGAGGGAAATGGCTTCTCTTTTAAGAATTATAATGCTCATGACATGCTTCATACGTTAGAAAGAGCTGTTTCATTTTATCACCAGAAAGATGTATGGAAAAAATTAATGATGGATGCTATGAGTCAGGATTATAGCTGGGGGCAATCGGCATTTAAATATAATCAATTGTATTCAAATTTGACATCTACTCCATCGTGAAAGGGTGAGCAGATTGTTCTCTGATAAAAAAAGCTTTCAAGAGGCTTTTTTAAAAAAGCTGGAAATGACATATGGAAAGAGCTTTAAAGAATCTACTGTTCAAGATCACTATCATACATTAGGAAATATGGTGCGAGAGTATATTAGCAGCGATTGGATTTCAACCAATGAAATTCATAGGTCTTCACATACAAAGCAAGTGTATTATCTTTCTATCGAATTTTTATTAGGCAGACTGTTGGGTCAAAATCTGTTGAACTTAGGAATTCGGGAAGTTGTAAAAGAAGGATTAAGTGATCTGAATATTTCACTTGAAAATATTGAGGAAATCGAAGTAGACGCAGGATTAGGAAACGGGGGATTAGGCAGGCTTGCTGCTTGTTTTTTAGATTCTCTTGCTTCACTTAATCTTCCTGGTCACGGTTATGGGATTCGCTATAAACACGGTTTGTTTGATCAAAAGATTGTAAACGGCTTTCAAATTGAGCTCCCAGAACAATGGTTAAGGCATGGGAATTCATGGGAAGTACGCAAATTAGATCAAGCAATCGAAGTGAACTTTTGGGGCGAAGTTGAAATGGTACAGGAAGACGGAACATTCTCTTTTCGTCATGTAAAAGGAGAACCCGTCTCTGCTGTTCCTTATGACATCCCGGTTATCGGGTATAAAACAGATACAGTGAATACACTTCGCCTTTGGAATGCGGAGCCTTCATCATTTCCAGTACATAAAGATGTGATGGAGTATAAGCGTCAAACAGAGGCTGTATCAGAATTTTTATATCCGGATGATACACATGAAGATGGTAAAATATTAAGGTTGAAACAGCAATATTTTCTTGTGTCAGCTAGCTTACAAAGTATTATCAGAGCACATCGAAATACCTATCAAACACTTACAAACTTTCACGAAAAAGTAGCCATTCATATTAACGATACGCATCCTGTACTTGCGATTCCTGAGCTAATGAGAATTTTACTGGATGAAGAAAAAATGGAATGGGAAGATGCATGGCATATTACGTCCAATACCATTTCATACACAAACCATACGACTCTTTCTGAAGCCCTTGAGAAATGGCCGATTGATTTATTTCAACCCTTGCTTCCACGAGTGTATATGATTATTGAAGAAATTAATGAGCGCTTTTGTAAAGAATTATGGGAAGCATATCCAGGAGACTGGCAGCGGATTGAAAATATGGCTATTTTAGCGCACGGGCTAGTAAAGATGGCTCATTTAGCAATTGTGGGAAGTTATAAAGTAAACGGCGTGGCAAAGATTCATACTGATATTTTAAAAGAACGAGAAATGAAAGATTTTTATCAGTTTTATCCTGCTAAATTTAACAATAAAACGAATGGAATTACCCACCGGCGCTGGTTGTTAAAAGCTAACCCGCAGCTTTCCTCTCTTATTACCGAGGTGATAGGAGATAAATGGATTAAACAGCCGCATTCTCTTATAAAGCTCCAAGAGTATGTGGAAGATCCAAGCTTTTTACAAGGACTAAAAACAGTAAAACAACAGCGTAAAAAGCTGCTTGCCGATATTATTCAAGAGCAAACGGGAATTAAAATAGATTCACATTCTATTTTTGATGTACAGGTTAAAAGGCTTCATGCTTATAAAAGACAGCTTTTAAATGTACTGCACATTATGTATTTGTACAATCGATTAAAAGAAGACCCTAATTTTCAAATCGTGCCTCGTACATTTATTTTTGGTGCGAAAGCTTCTCCCGGCTATTATTATGCAAAAAAAGTCATCAAGCTAATTAATTCTGTAGCTGATGTTGTCAATCATGATCCACAAACATCACCGTTTTTAAAAGTCGTTTTTTTAGAAAACTATCGAGTGTCACTTGCTGAGTATATCTTTCCTGCAGCGGATGTCAGCGAACAGATTTCAACCGCCAGCAAAGAAGCTTCGGGAACGGGAAATATGAAATTCATGATGAACGGAGCGTTAACTCTTGGTACGATGGACGGAGCGAACGTCGAAATTAGCGAGGCAGTAGGAAAAGATAATGTCTTTATTTTTGGGTTAAAAGCCGAAGAAGTATTGAGCTATCAGCAAAATGGAGGATACCGTGCCTATGATTATTACCATCATGATAAGCGGATTCGACAAGTGCTCGAGCAGCTCACAAACGGCTTCTTACCTGACACATATGACTTATTCGAGCCTATATATGATTCATTATTAATGCAAAATGATGAATACTACGTACTCCGTGACTTTGACTCATACGTTACGGCACAGCAAAAAGTAAACGAAGCTTATGGAAATGAAAATAAATGGCTTCAAATGAGTGCGACGAACATTGCACATTCCGGCTTTTTTTCTAGTGACCGAACGATTGAGGAATATGCATCTGATATTTGGGGAATTCATTCCACTAAAAATTTATTAAATCAATAAATAAAAAAGGTGTAGTCAACGACTACACCTTTTTATTTTATCTGTTGTCACCGTTTAAGAAATCACCTAAAGAACCAAGGATACTGCCTTCACCTTTACCTCCCGTTGGTGAAACTGCACTTGATAAAACGCGATCGGCTAGTCGACTAAAAGGAAGAGATTGAATCCAAACTGTTCCCGGTCCTGACAGAGTAGCAAAAAACATGCCTTCTCCTCCAAACAGAGCTGTTTTAATTTTCCCTACATATTCGATGTTGTAATTTACATCACGGGTCATGGCCACTAAACAGCCAGTATCTACACGAAGGCGTTCACCCGGCTGCAGCTGTCTCTTATGAATGGTGCCGCCTGCATGCAAAAATGCGAGGCCATTGCCTTCTAATTTTTGCATAATAAAACCTTCACCGCCAAAGAAGCCCGTTCCTAGTTTTTTTTGAAAGTCAATACCAACGGATACGCCTTTGGCAGCGCATAAAAAGGAGCTTTTTTGACAAATGATTTTATGATCGAGCTGCTCTAAATCGACAGGAATAATCTTACCTGGAAAAGGTGAAGCGAAAGATACCTTTCGCTTGTGATATCCGTTATTTGTATATACCGTCATAAATAAACTTTCACCAGTTAATACGCGTTTCCCAGCACCTTTTAGTTTATTAAAAAGTCCGCTGCTGTTGGAGGAAGAACCGTCACCAAAAATGGTTTCCATCTCAATATCATCTTCCATCATCATCATTCCTCCAGCTTCTGCTATCACACTTTCTGAAGGATCTAATTCAATTTCAACAAACTGCATGTCATCTCCATACAATTTATAATCAATTTCATGTGCATTCATTATGTTCACCTCATTATTAATTCTAATCTCCTATTCATTCGATGTCATCTCCCATAGCTCCTACTAAAAATAGAAAAAAGAGTAGTATGAAGAACTACTCCTTTTCAGTGTATGGATCTTTCTCATAGGCCGGTAAATCTCCAAATATGGTCATCGTACCTTCTTCATCCAGTGCATTTTCATATCGCTCATGCTCTTTTGAAGGGTAAATAGGAAGAGGCTGTCCATATAAATCGGTAGCGGCAAAGTTTTCATAATCTTCAACGTACCCGATAGCTTCATCCGCCTCAATATAGGTTTCACTATAGTTAGACGTATCTTCTATAAAATCAGAAGGAGATTCAGACGTCCCGTAACGCGCAACGTCTTGCCAAGAATCTTCTGCGTCGTATCCTGTCGTCTCGGTATCGTCATAGTCGTATTGACCAAATGGGTGATGGAGAACATTTTCTTCTACAGGTCTGTGCTTTGGAATATCCTGTGATGGGCTATGTTCTCTACAGTATAAAGTAGTTGGTACAGCCTGAAGTCTTTCAAATGAGATATCTGCTCCACATACTTTGCATGTTCCATACGTGCTGTGAGCGATTGCCTGCAGTGCTTCTTCTATTTCATGTAGCTCTTGTTTTGCATGTTCATTTAGTGCAAGGTCTTTTTCACGCTCGTATGTTTCTGTGGCTGTGTCACCAGGGTGGTTATCGTAGCTTGAAAGTTCTCCTACAGCATCGTGAGCGTCGCTTCGAGTTAGACCAAAATGATCATTTTGATCAAAGTGCGATTGAATATCAGCCTGCTGCTGCTGTAAATTTTGTTTTAACTGACTGATTTCTTGTTTTGAAAGTGTCATGAAGCTCCCCCTTAAAAATTTAGTGTGCTTTTGTAGTATGTGTTAAAAATTCAAAAAAACACGATTCATATTAGGAGGATTTGGGGTATTCATGAAGCTAAGAGAGAAATGGAGTGGAAAATTAAAGAAAGGTAAAGGTTATAGAAAAGGGTATGATAAAAATAATGTTCTTGAGGGCTAAAGGGTACTAAATAGATCATAAAGATTTTTTTATTGGTTTACTGAAAAGGCGTAATTTAGACAAGCAAAATTAATTTTTGCTCATGAATCGCGATGCTAGATTTTTTTGAACTGAAAGTTTATAATAAGTTAGTTACAGACTTAAGAAAAAAAGATGAACGGGGGGACGTAGTGTGATTGCAACGACCGAACAGTTAGTACAAGAATACATTAAAGATGCGATTGAGCGTGCAAAAAATGAAAATCAGCCAAAATTGGTCAGTTTAGTGAAAAAAGTAAGACCTATTGACCCCCTTATTTTTTATGCGAACGGACATGACCAGTTTTATAAAGAACGCTTTTTTTGGAAAGATCCCAACAGTTATTATACATTTGTTGGATTAGGATATGCGCATACTATTTGCACCAATGCGGCAAAAGAACGTTATTTCCACATTGAAAATGAATGGAAGCGCTTTATAAAAGAAGACTTTTATAAAAATAACCAAATTTTCCCTGATGGGACAGGTCCTCTTTTATTTGGAGGATTTTCATTTGACCCAAATCAGTATCGAGAAAACTATTGGAGTGATTTCCCGAGTTCAAAATTTATGATTCCAACTGTGTTATATACCCAGGTAAATAAAGAAGGATATCTTACCGTTAATATGATGGTTAAAGGACAAGATTCTGTAAAAGAGCACATCAATTATTTCGAAGAGGTCCAAAAACTTGTTCTTTGTGAAGAGTACGACGGGGAATCTCATATTTCACCTTTGCTGTTGGAAAAAGAAGAAATTGGGGTAGAGAAATTTAAAGGAAATATTGAAAGAGCTACTACTTTAATTAAGCAACAGGTTATAGAGAAAGTGGTTCTTGCTCGCCAATTAAAAGTAAAATTTAATGAAGATATTTCTACTGAATACGTGCTTCAGCGTCTGTTAAAGGAACAGCCAACTAGCTACACATATATTTTAGAGGGAGAGCATCAGCATTTTATCGGCGCTTCCCCAGAAAGACTAGTACAAAAACAAGGAGATTACGTGTTTTCCACTTGTTTAGCGGGTTCGATTCCAAGAGGAAAGACAAGGCAGGAAGATCACGAACTAGGTGAGGAATTGCTTCAGGATCCTAAGAACTTAATTGAGCACGATGTTGTTGTTCATATGATTAAAGAAGCGATGAATTCTTATTGTTATGAAGTAGAAATTCCAAGTAAGCCAAGTTTATATAAAACAAAGCATATTCAACATTTGTATACACCTGTGAAAGGGCGTATAAAGGAAGATGTGACGCTATTTTCATTTATTCAAAAGCTCCATCCAACACCAGCGTTAGGAGGATATCCTCAACAGGAGGCCTTGCCTATTATTCGAAAGCTAGAATCCTTTGACCGAGGGTGGTACGCAGCTCCTTTAGGATGGATGGATATCAATGGAAACGGTGAATTTATAGTAGGAATCCGCTCGGCTGTTATTCAGCAAAAAGAAGCTGTTTTATTTGCGGGCTGTGGAATTGTAGCAGATTCTACGCCTGAAAGTGAATATGAAGAAACAAAAATTAAATTCAACCCGATGCTTTCAGCTTTAGGAGGGATTATGCGTGGAACACATTAAATCATTAACAACGTATATTGCGTCATTCGTGGATGAATTAGTAGAAGCAAATGTTGAAGAAGTAGTGGTCAGTCCAGGGTCACGTTCAACGCCTATTGCGATGCTTATGGCTGAGCACCCTGATATTCATGTGCACTTAAACATTGATGAACGTTCTGCCGGCTTTTTTGCTCTAGGAATAGCAAAAGCAAAGAAAAAACCAGTGGCGCTTGTATGTACATCTGGAACAGCTGCAGCGAATTATTATCCTGCAGTAATTGAAGCTCACTACTCACGCATTCCTTTAGTCGTTATCACAGCCGATCGGCCGCACGAGTTAAGGGATATAGGTGCCCCGCAGGCAATTAATCAGAATCATCTTTTCGGTCAGTATGCGAAGTGGTTTGTAGATACAGCTTTACCAGAAGAAAGTGCAGATATGAATCGTTATATTCGAACAGTAGCTTCAAGGGCTGTTCATACAGCTCAAGCTATACCGAGCGGTCCTGTACACATTAACGTACCTTTACGTGAACCGATTGTACCAGATTTGTCTATTGAAGATTTATGGAGTCAGGGGAAACGCGGTAAATCATATGTGGCTGCTATTCATGGAGAAGCATCTCTATCTGAAAAAGGATTCGAAGAAATTGCGAAGCGCCTAGAGGGAACAACAAAAGGACTTATTATATGCGGAGATCAAATGTCTTTAAAAGCAGTAGACAGCGTATGCCGTTTAGCTGACGCTTTAAGCTTTCCGGTGCTCGCAGATCCGTTATCACAATTAAGAAGCGGCAAGCATTCAAAAGAAAATGTAATAGAGACATATGATACATTTTTAAAAAGTGATAAGGTTGATGAGCGTTTTTACCCCGAAGTTGTCATTCGTTTTGGCGCGATGCCGGTATCGAAACCGCTATTGCAATTTTTAAAAGCACACGAGCCGAAAGAAATGTTTGTAGTTGACCAAGGTAAAGGCTGGAGAGATCCTACTTTGCGTTCAACAGTGATGATTGAAGCCAATGAAACATTATTTTGTGAAGAACTGATCAAGCGCCTTTCAGCGAATCAAGAGGAGTCTACTTCATGGCTGAGTCTATGGAAAAAGATTAATGTTCAAACTGCACAGGCTCTCAAAACATTAACTTCTGGCCAGGAATGGTTCGAAGGACAAGTAGTTCAAGAAATTGTGGATGTAGTACCTGAAGGCACGGCTTTGTTTGTTGGAAATTCAATGCCTGTTCGAGATATTGATTCTTTCTTCTTAAATACGGAGAAAGATATTCCACTTTTTGTAAACCGAGGAGCAAATGGAATTGATGGTGTGGTTTCGTCTGCTCTAGGCGTAAGCACGGCTTACGATCACACCGTTTTATTTATTGGTGACCTATCTTTTTATCACGATTTAAATGGTCTGCTGGCAGCTAAGATGCATAATTTAAATTTAACCGTTGTGCTAGTTAACAATGACGGCGGAGGAATTTTTTCATTTTTACCGCAGTCAAAACAAGAAAAGCACTTTGAATTTTTATTCGGTACGCCAACTGGATTGAATTTTGAGCATGCCACTCGTCTGTATGATGGCACATTTTCTTCAGCAAGCAGCTGGGAAGAATTTCGACATGCAATGAACCATGCTTTCACAAAAGGCGGGTTACATGTTGTAGAGATTCGTACAACTCGTACAGAAAATGTAGAGACTCATCGCAGTTTGTGGAAACTTGTTTCCGAGGAAATAAATTTGTCAAACGGTGTGGAATAAGCAATGATGTATCAATTAAATGGTGTATCTTACTATGTGCACACCGAGGGAAAAGGAGAGCCGCTGCTGCTTCTTCACGGCTTTACCGGTTCTTCTCAAACCTGGCGTACCTTTATGAAGAAATTCGTTAAAGACTATCAAGTGATTGCTGTTGATATTATTGGTCATGGCCAATCAGCAGCTCCGAAAGAAATCAAACCATATTCAATGGAAGCAGCTGTTGAAGCACTGCATGAGCTGCTTCAACAGCTATCTCTATCACAGGTGAATGTAATTGGATATTCGATGGGAGGAAGGCTTGCTCTCTCATTTGCTCAGCGATATCCACACCTTGTGAAAAAGTTGGTATTAGAAAGCGCATCGCCTGGTTTAAAAACGCGAGAAGAACAAAAGCTAAGAAAAGAAAAAGATGAGCAGCTGGCGAGCCGCATTGTGAAAAATGGAATTGAAGAATTTGTGAACTTTTGGGAGGAAATCCCTCTTTTTCGTTCTCAAAAGCAATTGCCTAGCTATGTTCAAGAAGCGGTGCGTCAAGAAAGACTTTCGCATACAGAAATCGGCCTTTCCAACAGTTTGAAAGGAATGGGAACAGGAGTCCAGCCGTCCCTTTGGGAGAAGCTGGACGATCTGTTGATGCCGGTTTTGCTTATTACAGGAGAAGTAGATCAAAAGTTTTGTTTAATTTCCAAAGAAATGCAAACATTAATACCAAATGCTACTTCTAAAATTATTTTAGGGACAGGCCATGCAATTCACGTGGAACAACCCGAGATTTTTGGTAGAATAGTAAGTGAGTTCTTAGCTACTACATAATTAGGAGGAAATAAAGATGACAGTTGAATGGACATCAGTACGTCAATATGAAGACATTTTATACGAAACATATAACGGAATCGCTAAAATTACGATTAACCGTCCGGAAGTGCACAATGCATTCCGTCCAAAAACAGTAATGGAATTGATCGATGCATTTGCTTATGCTCGTGACGATGCAAGCGTTGGAGTAATTGTATTAGCAGGTGCTGGGGATAAAGCATTTTGCTCAGGCGGAGACCAAAGAGTTCGCGGTCACGGCGGCTATGTAGGAGAAGATGAAATTCCACGTCTAAACGTTCTAGATTTACAGCGTTTAATTCGCGTAATTCCAAAGCCGGTTGTTGCAATGGTATCAGGCTATGCAATTGGTGGAGGCCACGTTCTTCACGTTGTATGTGACTTAACAATTGCAGCGGATAACGCAGTCTTTGGACAAACAGGTCCTAAAGTTGGAAGCTTCGATGCAGGATATGGCTCTGGTTACTTAGCTCGCATCGTAGGCCATAAGAAAGCGCGTGAGATCTGGTTCTTATGCCGTCAGTACAACGCTCAAGAAGCACTAGACATGGGATTAGTAAACACGGTCGTTCCATTAGAACAGCTTGAAGCTGAAACAATTCAATGGTGTGAAGAGATGTTAGAAAAAAGTCCAACCGCTCTTCGTTTCTTAAAAGCAGCATTTAATGCTGATACGGACGGCTTAGCTGGTATCCAGCAATTTGCGGGTGACGCAACGCTTCTTTATTACACAACGGACGAGGCAAAAGAAGGTCGCGATGCATTTAAGGAAAAACGCAATCCAGACTTCCAACAGTTCCCACGTTTCCCTTAAACAGCTGAAACAGCTTGGTGATTATCATCAGGCTGTTTTTTCAATTTGATTTAGTTAATTAGTATAAAAAGGAGAGAAATTTATGAGTGGCCAAACGATTCCTAATGGGCTTATGCAAAGAGCATATTTGACGCCAAACCGAGTGGCGGTAGAAACACTGCAAACGTCGCTTACTTTTCAAGAGCTTCATAAGCGTGTTCAAAAAGTAGCGCAGCAGCTTTCGTTTAACGGTGTAAAGCAAGGTGATACCATTGCTTTATGCATGAAAAACAGCGTGGAGTTTATTGAGATTTTACATGCGGTTTCTTATATTGGCGCTCGGGTGCTGCTCGTCAATACGCGTTTGACAAATGAAGAAATCAATTATCAGCTAACAGATGCAAACGTGTCGTTGCTTATTACGGATGAAGCATTTTTAACGAGAGAGTTCCAAAGTTCCATTACTCAGCTTCCTTTATCTTCTTTAAAAAGTTCTCCAGAAACAGAAACGTATTTTCAGAAAACGTGGAATCTCGAGGAGACGTTCACCATTATGTATACGTCTGGAACAACAGGTAATCCAAAAGGAGTGCTGCAGACATATGGAAATCACTGGTGGAGTTCCATTGGTTCAGCGCTTAATTTAGGATTAAATGAAAAAGACTGCTGGCTTATAGCGGTTCCTTTGTTTCATATTAGCGGATTATCCATTTTAATGCGGAGCGTCTTTTACGGAATGAAAATCATTTTAGAAGAACGATTTGAAGCAAGAGCGGTGAATGAAGCCATTGAAAACAAAGGAGTAACAATTATTTCGGTTGTCACTTCCATGCTATCGAATATGCTGGATGAATTAGCTGAACGTAAATACCCAAATACATTTCGCTGTATGCTTTTAGGAGGAGGACCCGCACCGCTTACTATTTTAGAGGCTTGTGTGAATAAAGAAATTCCTGTTTATCAAACGTATGGAATGACAGAAACATCTTCACAGTTCGTTACGCTTTCACCTGAAGATAGTTTGCGAAAACTGGGATCAGCAGGTAAACCATTATTTCCGTGTGCAATGAAAATTGTAGATGAGAATGGAAATGAAACACGTGAAGCAGGAGAAATCATTGTTAAAGGTCCAAATGTTACAAAAGGATATTTAAATAAACCTGAAGCTACTAAAAAAGCCCTTCAACAAGGCTGGTTCTATACAGGAGATATCGGGAAAGTGGATGAAGAAGGTTTTCTATATGTATTAGACAGACGTTCGGACCTTATTATCTCAGGTGGAGAAAATGTATATCCAGCTGAAATTGAAAATGTTTTGTTGAAGCATCCCGCTGTTAAAGAGGCCGGTGTAACGGGAGTAGCCGATGGAAAATGGGGACAAGTTCCTGCAGCATGCATTGTTATAAACGAAGACGTTTCAGATGAAGAGTTATCTTTACACATTCAACAATTTTTAGCAAAGTACAAACTTCCAAAGTATTTCGTTCGAGTAGAGGAGCTGCCGCGAACGGCCTCTAATAAAATCATACGCCGGAAGCTATCATCGTTCATACAGAAAGGGATTTAATCGATGATTATCAAAAAAGTACATCTTTATAAAATTGACATGAAGCTTCTTTCTCCTTTTTCAACAAGCTATGGTACGGTCCAGGATCGAGAATTGATTTTGCTTGAAGTAGAAGATGAAAAAGGATTTACAGGATGGGGAGAAGTCGTTGCTTTTTCATCTCCTTGGTATACGGAAGAAACGATTCAGACATGTTTTCATATGTTAGACGATTTTTTAATTCCTTCGCTTCTTCACCAGCAGCTTCAAAAACCAGAGGATGTTCAAAAGTTATTCAAACCTCTAAAGCGGAACAACATGGCTAAAGCAGCTTTGGACTGTGCTGTATGGGATTTGTATGCAAAGCGCCAAAATAAGCCCTTAGCTGAAGTAATTGGCGGAATAAGGCCTGCTGTAGAAGCTGGAGTGGTAGTTGGCTTAAATGATATTTCCATCATGAAAGAACAAATAAAGACTTATATGAAAGATGGTTATAAGCGCTTTAAAGTGAAAATTAAGCCAGGCGCTGACTATGAGCTACTGAAACAAATTCGAGATGAATTTCCAAGCATTCCTCTTATGGCTGATGCCAATTCAGCCTATACGTTAAGCGATAGTGATTCATTGAAAAAACTAGATGAATTGAATTTAATGATGATCGAACAGCCGTTAAGTTCGGATGATATCCTTGATCATCGATTATTACAAAAGCAAATGAAGACGCCGATTTGCTTAGATGAAAGTATTGTGAGCTATGAAGATGCACGTCATGCAATCGAACAAAAAAGCTGCAAGATTATCAATGTGAAAATCGGTCGAGTTGGCGGAATGTCTGTAGCAAAAAAAATTCATGATTTATGCGCCCTACACGGTGTAAGGCTTTGGGTTGGCGGAATGTTAGAAGCCGGGATTTCACGAGCTCATAACATCGCCCTTGCCACACTGCCTTCTTTCACGATACCAGGTGACATTTCTGCGTCGTCTCGCTATTGGGAAAAAGATATTATTAAGCCCGAAGTAGAGGTAGAAGCCGGAGTAATAAAGGTGAAGGAAAAACCGGGGATAGGATACGATATTGATAAAAAGTTTATCAAAACAATCACAGCATTTGAAAAAGAATACAAATAATTAAAAACCGTTTTTTATGAAAAACGGTTTTTTTATTGATGTTGGCAATGTTTAGTAGAAAAATAGGACAAATTTTTTAAAAAGAGCACATTGTTCCATCAAGCGTGTCAAAACATGTTATGATGGAGTAGTTTGATGAAAAAAGTCGAAGGATTTTATCGTAAAAAACAAAATTATTTTTGAAAATAGGTTGATAGTTTTCTAAGTTGTCCTATATAATGTGTTTATAACATAACACAATATGTTGTTTGTTAAACAATAATAAAATACTATATTTTGTGTTTTCCAGTGAAAAAGGTGTCTGATAAAAAGACTTAAAAGGGAATTTGGTGAAAATCCAAAGCTGTCCCCGCAACTGTGAATGCTGATGAAATAAGGAGATCCACTGTGAGTAAACATCATGGGAAGGCCTTAAAGTAAAAAGAAGCATAAGTCAGGAGACCTGCCTTTTTTATGTCGTTTTATCTTCTTCGGGAGGTGAGAGGGTAGAGCGAGGATTGAGAAAAGACTTAGTGTCTTCTTCTATCTTCGTTCTATTCGCTCACCGAGGTACGGTGAGCGATTTTTTATTTTGAAGTGAAGAGAGGAGCCATATTTATGGTGAATACATTAAAGCCTACAATTCTACATGAATTAACTGCATATATTGAACGTTTAAAAAAAGAATTTACGCAACTTGATTTTTCTTTGTATGAGGAAAAGGTTATTCAAACTGTTACAGTAAAGGAAAATATGACGGACGAAAAGGTTGCAAACGTACTAATTTTGGCAGCCCTAGAGCGTATTTCAATGGAAGAACCAGATTGGACGTACGTGGCGGCAGACGTCTACTTAAACGAACTATATCGAAAAGCAGCGGACAACCGAGGTTATGATAAAAAAGAGAAGTACGGTTCGTTTTATCAGCTTATTCAAGAACTAACAAAAATCGGCATTTATAATAAACAGCTATTAAAAACATATACAGAAGAAGAAATTAATGAAATTGCTTCAGTCATTATTCCTGAACGCGATCGTTTATTTACATACATTGGATTGCTGACATTAGCAGATCGCTATTTAGCGACATCACATGATAAGCGTGTATACGAATTACCGCAAGAACGTTTTCTTATCATTGCTATGACGCTGATGTCTCAAGAAAAGAAAGAAAATCGAACAGCATTAGTAAAAGAAGCGTACTGGGCGCTTTCTAGTCTATATATGACGGTTGCCACACCAACACTCTCAAACGCAGGAAAGAGCTACGGACAGCTATCTAGCTGCTTTATTGATACGATTGATGACAGCTTACGCGGTATTTATGATAGCAATACAGATTTGGCCACGCTTAGTAAAAATGGAGGCGGAATTGGTGTCTACCTCGGTCATATTAGAAGCCGAGGAAGTGATATAAAAGGTTTTAAAGGCGTATCATCAGGAACAATTCCATGGATGAAACAGCTAAATAATACGGCTGTAAGTGTCGATCAGCTAGGTCAACGACAAGGAGCTATTGCTGTATATTTAGATGTTTGGCATAAAGACATTTTTTCATTCTTAGACGCGCGTTTGAACAATGGTGATGAACGCCAGCGCACGCATGATTTATTCACTGGCGTATGTTTGCCAGATTTGTTTATGGAAAAAGTAGAAGCACGTGAAGACTGGCACTTATTCGATCCTCACGAAGTTCGTACGCTGATGGGCTACTCGTTAGAAGATTTTTATGATGAAGAAGAAGGCAGCGGTTCGTTCCGCACTCGTTACGCTGAGTGTGTAAACAATGAACAGCTTTCAAGAGAAACAGTGCCTGCTATTGAGATCTTCAAGCGCATTATGCTTTCGCAGCTTGAAACCGGAACTCCTTATATGTTCTATCGTGATACGGTTAACCGAGCTAATCAAAACCGACACGCGGGCATGATTTACTGCAGTAACTTATGTACAGAAATCACGCAAAACCAAAGTACAACGGTCGTAACAGAGGAAATTACGGAAGACGGAAAAATTATTATTACAAAGAATCCGGGCGATTTTGTTGTATGTAATCTTTCTTCTATTAACTTAGCGAGAGCCGTAACTGAAGATGTACTTGAACGTTTAATTCCAATTCAAGTACGCATGCTTGATAATGTTATTGAGTTAAATGATTTGCCGGTACTTCAAGCAAAGCTAACGAATCAAAAGTACCGCGCAGTAGGGCTTGGCACATTTGGCTGGAACCATTTGCTTGCCTTAAAGAAAATAGCATGGGAGACAGATGAAGCGGTAGCATATTGCGATGAATTGTATGAACAAATTTCTTACTTAACCGTGCAGGCAAGCATGAACTTAGCTAAAGAAAAAGGCGCATATCCATTATTTAAAGGCTCAGATTTTGAGTCAGGCGCTTATTTTGAAACACGTGAATACACGAGCGAAGCGTGGAGTGAACTGCGTAGCGAAGTTCAAAGCAATGGGATAAGAAATGGATATTTAATGGCTGTAGCACCTAATTCATCAACATCTATTATCGCGGGTTCTACGGCAAGTATTGATCCGATTTTCCGTAAGTTTTATTCAGAGGAAAAGAAAAACTATAAAATCCCAGTGACGGCACCAGATTTATCGCCAGCAACAAACTGGTATTATAAGTCCGTTTATTTAATTGATCAGCACTGGAGCATTAAGCAAAACGCCAAGCGCCAGCGTCATATTGATCAATCTATTTCATTCAATTTATATGTACAAAATGATATCCGAGCAAAAGAGCTGCTGGATCTTCATATGACGGCATGGAAAGAAAAATTAAAAACGACCTATTACGTACGTTCAACATCAAGTGAAGTCATTGAAGAATGTGAAAGCTGTCATAGTTAAAAGGAGTGAATAATTGATGACAAGCATGTTAAAACGAGAATTAATGAACGAAACAGCTCCGAACCGTTCGACAGGAATCATCAACGGCAAGAGCTCCAATATTCTAAACTGGGATGACGTCCGATTTTCATGGGCGTTCCCTAAATACAAGCGTATGCTAGCTAATTTCTGGACGCCGTTTGAAATTAATATGGGTCAAGATATTAAACAGTTCCCTCAGTTAACCGCTGACGAACAAGAGAGCTTTCTAAAAATTATTGGCCTGCTGGCGCTACTGGACAGTATTCAATCAGATTATGCTAGCAAAGTAGCTGACTATGTAACCGATTCTTCGATTAACGCTCTAATGATTATTTTAGCGCAGCAAGAAGTGGTTCATAATCATTCGTATTCATATGTTTTATCAAGTCTTGTACCAAAAGGAAAACAAGATGAAGTATTTGAATACTGGCGTACAGACGAAAAGCTTCGCGCACGAAATGACTTTATTACAAACGGATATAAAGCATTTAGCGAAGAAGCAACGGTTGAAAACTTTTTGAAGTCTATGGTATATGATGTTATTTTAGAAGGACTTTTCTTCTATAGCGGATTTGCGTTCTTCTATAATCTTGCGAGAAATCAAAAGATGGTGGCGACATCTACGATGATTAATTATATCAATCGTGATGAACAGCTTCACGTTGGGTTATTTGAAAAGATTTTCAAGGAAGTACTAAATGAAAATCCAGCTTATCGTACGGAGGAGCTAGAAACGTTTGTAGTTGAAACGTTCCAAGAGGCAGCTCGTCTTGAAATTGAATGGGCGGAATCTGTTATTGGAGAAAAATTCGACGGCATTACGATGAAAGAACTGCAGCAGTACATTGAATATATGGCGAATAAACGCTGTAATCAGTTAGGCTTCGGTCGAGCTGCTTTCCCAGAAGCACCGATTGAAAATCCTCTTCGTTGGATTATTGCTTATCAAGAGGTAGATTTAGGGAAAACCGATTTCTTTGAACAGAAATCACGACAATATACAAAAGCATCAGATGCAAATGGATTTGATGATTTATAAACACAAAAGCTGACTAATTTCCTTATTGATTAGTCAGCTTTTTTTAAGTGAATAAGTCCAAGTTCTAACGCACGTGTGGTAATTAAGTCATCAATTTCTTCTGGAATGTTTTCAAGTGTTCCCCATTTGTATGTCCATAAATGAGTAAATGATTGTACATAGATTGGAAAGGTTTGTTCATTTGCTTTTATGGCTTCTTCTTTAAAAAAATGAATCAGTTGTTCAGTCTTCATACTAGTCTCCTTTTTTATGATCTTGAAGAGAGAAAAAAGACAACCCAGAGGCTGTCCTTTTGCGGGTTACGCTTCAGTTGGCTTGAACGTTTTACAGTCTGTTTCATAGCTGCTTGCTGCATGTTTTCCGCTATGACTTACTACGTAAATTTCTTCTGCACTGCAGTGATTTCCATTTTTCCAAAAGTGACAGTTATTTACTTCACAAAGAATGTTTTGTTCCAACGTTAACCCTCCTTTGTATGTGATAGCTATAGTATGGTCAAAATTCAACTAACTTATAAGAAAGGTGGTAGACTTTCATTTTAATTGAGAATTTTTATCAATTAAACATTGACAAAGAGAATCATTCTCAATTAAACTGTATATATAGTAAAGAATACAGGTTGTTGTCAAATCATTAAATGAATAATTAATTGGGAGGGAACAAACATGTCATCAGTCATGGTTGTAGGAGGAGACAGGTTAAAGCATATTACAGATCGTCTAGCGGGAGAAGGGTTTAATGAAGTAATTCATTTAGATGGCCGTAAAAGCAATATGGTGAAGCGAGAAATTCCCGAACATATTGGGTTTGTATTAGTTATTACGGATTTTATTAATCACAATATGGCAAAAGTCATTAAAGAGAAAGCAAAAAAACAGCAAAAACCAATTTATTTCGTCAAACATTCATGGAGTGCTATTCGTAAAGTGATTGAGCAAATTTCATGATTTAATTTTTGATCATTATTGAGAATGAATTTCAATTAGGGTGGTGAGACATAGATGGAACCGATAAAAGTGCATATAAAGACACTCTCCAATAACCACATCGAACAATTTATTCGATGTCCGTACAAATTTTATCAGCAGCAGCTTCTTTTGAAAAAGACATCTATAGATTGGAAACAGCATGTTCAAGTAACCGTCCATCAAATCATTAAAACATACTATAGCAAGCCAGTTGAGTATCGCTCAAACCTCTATGTTTTACAGCTTATTGAAAAATATTGGCGCCTAAAGCCAAATATGTTTTCATCACCCATTCACTATTACGATGTGTTAGCTAAAGTAAGTGATTATTTACTGAGGTTTTTAGGCGAGAAAACACATGTGGAGCTACCACTTTTTGTGTTTGAAAAATACAGCGTTTATGTAGAAGAAATTCAAAGCAACCTTTCTCTGACCATTGATTTTGCTGCATGGACAGAGAAGTCTTATACGGTAACAAAATTCATTCTAGATGACCATGAAGAAGTGAAGAACGCAATGAAAGACTTTATTATCGTTTTTTCGAAACAAGCTTTTCAAAAGGTTCCTGAACAAATTCGTTTTTATTCATTATTAACCGGAGAAACAACAACTTATTATATTGCAACAGGCGATTATGAAAAGGCCATACTTCAACTACATATTGTCAAAAGTGTGTTAATGGAACCAAAACATTTTCAAAAGAACTATGCATCCAGTGAGTGTGAAAACTGTCCTCTTAAGCAAGAATGTGATGAAGAAGGGGATGTGCGGCCCACACTGCTGGTGTAAAGGAGCGTCATTTACATGAAGGAAATCTTACTAGCTTATGCGAGTATGTCAGGCAACACAGAAGCAATAGCCGATTTGATCGAAGAAGAATTAGTCAAGCATGGATTGCATGTGAAACGAGCAGAAGTATATGACATTGCTGCTTCGGACCTTGTATTGGCAGAATCTATTATCTTTGGAGCTTATACGTGGGGAGATGGAGAGCTGCCAGATGATTTTTTAGATCTTTATGATGAAATGGATGATATAGATCTCAGTCAAAAGCAGATGGCTGTATTTGGTTCAGGTGATTCATCATATGATGTTTTTTGCGGAGCAGTTGATTTAATTGAAGAAAAAATAAAGGGACGCAACGGAAATATAGCTGTTCCTGGTTTGAAAATCGAGCTTTCTCCCTTTGGAGAAGATGTAGAAAAATGTAAGGTATTTGCTAAAGACTTTGCTGAAGTAGTGGCAAAATCTGCTGCTTCATAAGAAAACCCGGTCAAGTGCTGACCGGGTTTTTAATATGGCTTCTTTTTGCTGTATTCTTTATTATCTTTCATAAATAGACGCCAGAAATAAAAGAATCCAGGAAATAAAATCGCAAAGCCAACAATATACACAATAAATAACGAATGGAACGCATCGGGATGTGTAAATCCATTCTCAATCGTTACGTTTGGATACACGACATACGGTAAATGACTTCGTCCGTATACGTAACTTGCTAAGAAATATTGAAGGACGATTGATACCACGGCTAAACGAGGCATTCCTTTTCCTTTTTGAGAAGGCAGCAGCAGAGCAATACCAGCTACTACAAATAGACCTACAGACCCGTAAAGAAGAGGCTTAAACTGCATCATTTTATCATATAACCAGCTGGCTTCTGATTGCATTGTAATCATAATAAAGATAGCCATTAGCAGTGAAAGAGGTCCTGTAATGAGCGCATCGCGCCGATAGACCGCATAAGCTTCCATTTCGTCAGATGACTTCGAGTAGTCTGCTAATAAAAGAGACGACAGAAACAGGGAAGAAGTAATGGCAAAACCAATAAATGAATAGACGTGCGGACTTGAAAACACTCTTGCTAAATTTAATCGCTGCGTTCCGTCAATTACATCAATAAATCCACCTTGACTTACGGGCAGTACGGCGATTAAAAAAGCGGGAATTAATACGCCAGATATACCAGATACGTAAACCAACGCTCTCCGATATTTGAAGCTGCCAGCATAGTGTGAAAACACTAAAAATCCGCTTCGAATAGATAAGAGAAGTAAAATGATACTCCCCGGTACTAGTAGCACTGTTCCAAGCGTAAATGTAGCTCGCGGAAAAAAGCTAAACAGCGCAACAACAATCGCAACGATAAATACATTGGTTACTTCCCAAGTAGGCGATAGATATCTGTTTGCTACATCTGTAGCATTTGTTTTCGTACGGTTAATATAGACCATCGACCAAAAACCAGCTCCAAAGTCCATCGTTCCCATTACAGCATAGATAAAAATGAAGCCCCATATTACAGTAATTGCTAGTAATGAATCACCCATATTCTCACATCCTTTTTAATCTGCTTGCGCAGCAAGCTCTTTAGAAAGCGGATTTCGTCTAAAATAAAACACCAGTACAAGGGCGACTGCGGCCACGAGTACGATATAAACAAGCAAAAACAAGAAAAATAAAATATGCAAATTAGCAGAAGTAGTAACGGCTTCTGATGTACGCATGATGCGGTAAATGACCCAGGGTTGTCTGCCTGTACATGCGAAAATCCATCCGAATTCAATGCCCATGATCGCGAGAGGGCCCGTTGCGACAAATGCCCACATGAAAACTTTAGGGAAGCTTTTCTTCTTTAAAAACTTGTACCAAACAACGCCCACTAGCGCCACTAAAATTAAAATCGATCCGATAATGACCATACCGTTAAACAAGGTATGCACAAAAAGCGGCGGCCAATAATCTCTAGGGAAGTCATTGAGTCCAGTAATCACTGTATTAAAGCTATTACCCGACAAGAAGCTGAGCATCCATGGAAACTCAATGCCATACTTGACTCGCTGTTCTTTTTCATCTGTAAATCCGCCTAAAGCTAATGGCGCATGATCTTGCGTTTCAAATAGACCTTCAGCTGCTGCAAGTTTTTCGGGTTGATATTCGTATACTTTTTGCATCGATTCATGTCCATTCAAAGCTGTTACAAAAGAAAAAATCCCGCCGATTACTAATCCCATCATCAATGCTTTATGATGAAATTTATATTCTCTTGGATTATGTTTTCGCGCACGAAGCATTTTAAAGGCAGCGACTGAAGCAATGACAAAGCCTCCGGTTGTATAAGCAGAAACGGCTACGTGACCGGACGTTACAAAGAAACTCGGATTAAAGAAAGCTGCCCAAGGATCTACGCTTACAATTTCGCCATTTAAAATTCGAAAGCCAGCAGGTGTTCCTTCAAATGCGTGCACGTTTGTAATTAAAACGGCAGAGGCAAGAGCGCCTATTGCTACTAAAATGAGACTGATAATCCTCATTTTTCGAGAAATACGGTCCGCTGCGTATACGTAAATAGAGAGAAAAAGAGCCTCAATAAAGAAAGCATAAATTTCAATTTGAAAAGGAAGAGCCATCACTTTTCCTACGATTTCCATAAAACCCGGCCAAAGCAACGCTAATTGCACACCAGCAATCGTTCCCGTAGGAATAGCGACTCCAAGCAGGACAGCAGCTCCTTTTGTCCAGCGCTGTGCCATAAGTTCATAATCTTTATCTTTTGTTTTGTAGTAAAGAATTTCAGCCAATAAAATCATGAGAGGAATGCCGACGCCAAGAGTGGCAAAAATGATATGTACTCCCATGTTCAGACCAAACATTGAACGTGCAGTAACTAAATGATCCATTCATTTTTCAACCTTTCCAGTAAAGTATTGATAAACCTTATTGTCCACTTTTTACCACGCTTTATGCATCAGAATTGGTAAAACATATAACTTGAAAATAGTAATCATTACGATTATAATGAGTATATATTGTTTTAAAGGAGAGATATTTAATGAAAACAAATATTCATCCAGACTATCGTAAAGTTGTATTTATGGATACAAATAGCGGAACATCATTTTTATCAGGATCTACAAAACAATCAAATGAGAACGTTCAATGGGAAGATGGCAACACATATCCGCTCTTAAAAGTTGAAATTAGTTCGGATACACATCCATTTTATACAGGAAAACAAAAATTTGCTGATAAAGGCGGCCGTGTGGAACGCTTTAAGCAAAAATATAAATTACAATAAAAAAACTAGCCGAGAGGCTAGTTTTTTTATTAATATAATGCTTTTTTCAACGTATCAATGTTGTGTTGCATAATGGAGAAATAATCTTCTTTATTTTTAACATCGTTTTTCGTTAATGACTCTAAGTTATGAAGTGTTAAAGCTTGAGCTCCCACTTCATTTTTTACAAGTGTAGACACTTTAGGCTTTAAATTTTGGTCAAAGATAAAGTATTTGATATGGTCTTTTTTTGCTTGTTTTACGATGTTTTCTAATTGTTTTTGAGACGGCTCATTTGTAGGAGATAAACCCGCTACGCTAATTTGCTTTAATCCGTATCGTTTTTCCCAGTAGCCGTAGGCTGCATGTGATACTAAAATTTCTTTATGAGGTGCGTCGCCAATCGTTGTTTTTAACTCTTGGTTCACATCTTCAAGCTGAGTCTTTAAGGATTGGAAGTTCTTTTCAAATTCTGCTTTTTTATCTGGTTTTAATTCAACAAGTTCATTTTTAATATTTTCTGCTAATTGAATAGCTAAAATAGGATCAAGCCAAACGTGAGGGTCTGTATCTCCGTGGTGATGCTCTTCTTCATGTGCATGTTCGTCCTCATGGGCATGCTCATCTTCAGAACTCTTTGCTAGTTCAATTCCTTTTGCAGCTTCTACTAAAGCGACATCTTCATTCTTTAGCGTAGACTGTGCTTTATCTGCAAAGCCTTCAAGCCCAATTCCTGAGTAAACGAATGCGTCCGCGTTTGCGATTTTGACCATTGTTTTTGTGGTAGGTTCAAATGAGTGAGCATCTACACCTGTTGGTAAAATGCTTTTAGCTTCTACATATTTTCCACCGATTTTTTCAGTGAAATCCTGTAAAGGGTAAATTGTTGTGTAAACTTCTAATTTTTTATTTTTATTATCAGATGCGTTATTTGCACTGCTTGAACTGCACCCTGCAAGGGCTGTTCCAATTCCTAATGCCAGCACCATTAAAAGTGGTTTGAATTTCATTATGTTGCTCCTTCCGTTCGTATCGTAACCATTTATGACCTATGTTATTATATCGTAATTATTACGATTTGAAAACTAAAAATTTACGCACTTACTGTAAACTTAGGAAGGGGGTCTTTGAAAGTAGCCCAATCTTGATTCATTTCCTCATTTGTCAGCAAACAGTGGTCTAAAGTTTCAATTATTTCAGCTTTGTTCATATCAATACCAATGAATACAAGCTCGTTAATACGGTCTCCAAATTGTTCATCCCATTTTGCTCGTAATTCAGGTTCTTCCTTTAAGGTTTGTTCCCTTTCCTCTGCTATGTACGTTGCGACCCATTCACCCGCTCCTTGAATCATAATGGACGTACCTGCTTGAGAAAGAAGTCCTGCCATATGGTTACGTGAAGCAAGCCAGAAAAATCCTTTTGCACGTACAATATCAACCGGCCAGTCCTCTAACCATTTCATAAAGCGTTCAGGATGAAGGGGACGATTCCTTCTATATACAAAAGAAGAAATACCAAACTCTTCTGTTTCAGGCGTATGGTGTTCTTCATTTAATTCTTTAATCCATCCGGCTCCTTGACTAGCTTTTTCAAAGTCGAATAAGTCGGTATGAAGTATGGTTTCAAGTTTTACCTCACTATTAATTGTTTGGATAACAGTGGCCTCTGAGTTTAATTTGTGAAGAACAGCCTGCAGCTCATCTGCATCATCTTTTGTTAACAAATCAACTTTGTTTAATAAAATGACGTTTGCAAATTCAATTTGATCGATTAATAAATCAACCACTTCTCTTTTATCGTTTTCATCCGTTCCTTCTTTGCGGTCTAATAAGCTTTCACCTGATGAAAAGTCTTCCCAAAAGCGATTAGCATCTACTACAGTGACCATCGTATCTAATGAACATTTCTGAGTTAAATCAATGCCAAGCTCTTCATCAATATAAGTAAATGTTTGAGCAACAGGGATAGGTTCGCTGATTCCGGAAGATTCAATGACAATATAATCAATATCATCATTGTCAGCCAGGCGTTCTACCTCTTTCATTAAATCATCTCGAAGCGTACAGCAAATACAGCCATTTTGCATTTCAACAAGTTTTTCTTCTGTTCGAGAAAATCCGCCTTGTTTAACTAAGTCTGCATCAATATTTACTTCGCTCATGTCATTGACAATGACCGCGACCTTTAAACCTTCTTTATTTTTTAAAATATGGTTCAAAAGAGTTGTTTTACCTGACCCAAGGTATCCGCTTAAAACGGTAACGGGAATTTTTTTCACTGTTATAACCTACTTTCTTGTCTTTAAATAATAATGATTACGATTTAACACTTTTCATCTTATAGGAAAAAGTATTATAATACAAGAAAGAATTTTTTTTATGAAGGAGAAGACAGCAAATGAGCTTATTACAAGATGTTTTAGAATTCAACAAAAAATTTGTAGAAGAAAAGAAGTATGAACTTTACGAAACAAGCAAATTCCCTAATAAAAAAATGGTTATTTTATCGTGTATGGACACAAGATTGGTAGAATTGCTTCCGCACGCTTTAAATCTGCGTAACGGAGACGTGAAAATTGTTAAAAATGCAGGAGCACTTGTTTCACATCCATTTGGAAGTATTATGCGAAGCATTTTAGTAGCTGTGTACGAGCTACAAGCTGATGAGGTATGTGTAATTGGTCACCATGACTGCGGAGCAGGTAAACTTCAGGCGGAACCTTTTTTAGAGAAAGTAAGAGCAAAAGGCATCTCAGATGAAGTGATTAATACCATTGAATATTCTATGGACTTGAAAAAATGGTTAACGGGTTTTGATTCAGTAGAAGAGACTGTTCAGCATAGTGTAGAGACAATTCGTAATCATCCTCTATTTTCAAAAGATACTCCTGTACATGGACTAGTTATTGATCCAAATACAGGAAAGCTAGATGTTGTTGTAAATGGGTATGAAGCAATCGAAAACAACTAAAGCTTAGTGTGATTTTTTCTCAGGTACTTCATCGATGCCACCCGGATGGAACGGGTGGCATTTTAAAATGCGTTTTATAGTCAAATAAGATCCCTTTACGGCACCAAAGCGTTTAATGGATTCAACTCCGTACTGGGAGCAAGTAGGGTAAAACCGGCACCTTGCCGGAAGAAAAGGCGAAATTCCTTTTTGATATCCTTTTATAAGTAAAAGCAAAAGCTTTGCAATCATTTATTATCACGTTCTTTCTTTCGTGTTTGCTCATACTATAAGGGATAGAAGGAATAAAAAGCAACTAAAAGAAATAAAGGTTATTAAATGGATGAAATATATCGGAATTGCATGTTATGATAGGTGAAAGAAGAAAAAAGGAGTGGTATTATGCCATCAGTAGAAAGTTTTGAGCTAGATCATAATGCGGTTAAAGCACCTTACGTAAGACACTGCGGTGTTCACAAAGTGGGAAGCGACGGCGTTGTAAATAAATTCGATATTCGTTTTTGCCAACCAAACAAACAAGCAATGAAGCCGGACGTTATTCATACGTTAGAGCATTTATTAGCTTTTAATATTCGTACTCATGTAGAAAAATACGATCACTTTGATATTATTGATATTTCGCCTATGGGATGTCAAACTGGGTACTACTTAGTAGTGAGCGGCGAGCCAACTGTACGTGAAATCATTGACTTGTTAGACGATACGTTAAAAGATGCAATTAATATTACTGAAATTCCAGCAGCAAACGAAAAGCAGTGTGGTCAAGCGAAACTTCACGATTTAGAAGGAGCAAAACGCTTAATGAAGTTCTGGTTAGAACAGGACAAAGAAGATTTAGAAAAAGTATTTGGCTAAAAATAAGCAGTCCGCTGGGCTGCTTATTTTATTTGGAAAAGATAAATGATTAAAGAAAGGGAAATGTCTCTTTTTATGAAAAAAATGTTTTAATCAACTAAAAAAGGGTACAACTATACTATACAAAGAGTTCACAAAGGAGCGAACAACATGGCAGCAAATGTAAATGAAATTGTTAATAAACAAGTGGCAAACTTTAGTGTAATGTACATAAAACTTCATAATTTTCATTGGTACGTGAAAGGTGAACAATTCTTCACTCTTCATGAAAAGTTTGAAGAGCTGTATACGGAAACAGCTACAATTATTGATGACCTTGCAGAACGCCTCTTAGCATTAGAAGGAAAACCTGTGGCAACAATGAAAGAATCGTTAGAACTTTCTTCTATTAAAGAAGCGGATGGAAGCGAAACGGCTAAAGACATGGTTGCTTCTTTAGTAAGCGATTTTGATACGCTAACTGCTGAATTAAAAGAAGGAATGGATGCAGCCGGTGAAGCGGGCGACGAAACAACAGGAGACATGCTGTTAGCCATTCATCAAAGCTTAGAAAAACATACGTGGATGTTAAAATCATTCCTAGGCAAGTAAGTAAAACCTGCGAGTACTCGCAGGTTTTTTTTATGATAAGATGGACGAACACTTTTTTTTCACTGGCATATACTGTAGGGATATGACTGCTTATGACTGCTGAAAGGGTGAAAAAAGTGGATATGCAGAAGCTTTCTGTCTTAATAATCTCAAGTTTAGGTTCACTGGCTTTTTTTTTATTTGGAGAGTGGGACTATTTACTAATGGCTTTAGTAGCATTAGTGGCAATGGATTACTTGACGGGTACAATTGCAGCTTTTATAAATAAACGTTTATCTAGCAAAGTAGGTTTTAAAGGAATTGCCAAAAAGATTTTTATTTTTGCCATGATTGCTGTAGCAAACTTTATCGATTCTGTATTTTGGGAAAACGGTCATATTATTCGAGATGGAGCTATTTTGTTCTATATTTTAAACGAAATGATTTCAATTACAGAAAACGCAAGAATTGTAGGGGTTCCGATTCCAGAGCCGTTAAAAAAAGCAATAGCGATTTTAAAAGACCGCTTTAAATCGTAGAGTGTATAAAAAAAGAATAAGATACACATAAGAAAGATAAGTTGGCACTAGAAAGAAGGAGCTGAATATCTTTCATGACAAAAAAATATTATGTATCTCTGAGTTCAGGAGAAATCAATCAGTCAAATACTGCTTCAGATTGGAATTATGCGATTGAAGCAACAGATGAAGAAGTGGAGCAGCTGAGAATCTATTTAGATCAGCGCGCTTCAAGCGATTGGTCAAGCTTTTGGCGATCACATATTCCGTATCTGGAATATCATCATGATTCTCAAAATGATATGTACGATAAAACAACAGTTGAGATATATGCCATGCTTTATAAGCTGGGAGACGATGAAACAAAATCACATATCAAACAGATGAATATTTTATCTTCAGATAGAACGGAATAAGGGGTAAAAAGCAAAGAAAAAAAGTACGAGCATACTTTTCTTATCAGGTATGGCCGTAATGTATGATAAAATAAGGGAAAAATCAAATGGAGTTTGAGTCGACCATGTACACATTTAAGGATGCATATCATAATCAAGTATTTTTATCATTTGAAAAAAATCCATTCTCGAAAACTCCACGTCATGTTTGGGTCGTATGCAGGTATGAAAATCAATGGTTGCTAACGAATCACTCAAAACGAGGTTTAGAATTTCCCGGAGGAAAACTAGAAGGCAATGAAGTACCAGAAGAAGCAGCGGTTCGAGAAGTGTTTGAAGAAACAGGCGGAGAAGTCTCTTCTTTAACTTATATTGGTCAATATAAAGTAGTAAGTAAAGGAAAGACTATTATTAAAAACATTTATTTTGCTACGATTGGAAATGTAATTAAAAAAGAAGACTACATGGAAACAGATGGTCCCGTAATGATTGACGAACTACCTTCGGGCATTCAACAAGATGATGCGTACAGCTTCATCATGAAAGATAATGTTTTACAATATGTAATGAAATATGTAAAGCGAACATTTTTGTAAAAGCATCATATCAACGAAAATACCCCCGTTTGTACGGGGGTATTTTTTATGAGCGTCGGATCAATTTCTTTTCTAAATAAGCCACGCCTTGGTACATAATCGTAGCGAAAATGGCAATTAATAATAAGCTGAGAAGAACAAGAGTAAAGTTGAAGACTTGGAAACCATAAATAATCATATATCCAAGCCCTTTTGAAGAAACTAAAAATTCTCCTACGATGACGCCTACCCAAGATAAACCGACGTTTACTTTAAATGTGGAAATAATGGCAGGCATGGAAGCTGGAAGAATTGCTTCTTTAAAACAGCGGGTTTTCGTTGCCCCGAAGCTTTTTAGTAATTTAATATAGTTTGGATCCACTTCTTTAAAGGCTGTGTAAACGACGATGGATGTAATAATAACGGATATAATCGCTCCCATCGTTAAAATTGAGAAAAATCCTGGACCGATCGCTACTATTAAAATAGGGCCCAGCGCTACTTTAGGCATGGCGTTTAAAATAACGAGGTAAGGGTCTAATATGTTTGCAAGCCTAGTTGAATACCAAAGGGCCGTTGCAAGTAAAATACCTAGCAATGTGCCTAAAATGAAGCCAAGAACCGTTTCAAATAATGTAAAACCAATATGTTCTGCTAGCGAGCCGTCGGCAAGTTTAATTAAAAATAAATGCCACACTTTAGTAGGGGAACTGAAAATTAAAGGATCAATCCACTTTAAACGAGAAGCTAGTTCCCAGAAGCTAAAAAAGGCTAAAAAAATGACCATCTGCACGCTCAGTACTAATCGTTTTTCGCCCCGAACCTTGCGAAGGTAGCTTTCGTGAAGAGTATCTAGGGAGCTAGTGGGTTTCAAGTTGATCAAGCTCCTTCCATATGTCCATAAATAAATCGTTATAGACAGGATGCTGTCGTGCTTCAAACGGAGAGAGGGTTCGTAAAATAGAAGGAACCGTAAATGTTTTTGCGATCTTCCCCGGCTTGGCTGAGAATAAAAAGATTCGGCTGCTCATAGCAATGGCTTCGCCGATATCGTGCGTGACCAAAACGGCCGTTTTTTGATAGGTCATCAGTGTTTTGGAGACAAGTTCTTCAAGCTTGAGTTTTGTTTGAAAATCAAGTGCTGAAAAAGGCTCATCCAAGAGTAAAATAGCGGGGTCAATGGCAAGTGTTCGGACTAAAGCGACGCGTTGTCTCATGCCTCCGGATAACTGGTGCGGATATAGGTCATCTACGTCCTGTAAACCAATTTCTTTTAGAAGTGAAAGTGCTTTACTCTCTGTTTTATCTGTTAGCTGTCCGCGAATTTCAAGCCCAAGTAAAATATTTTCTTTAATGGTTTTCCACGGAAACAAATAATCTTGTTGAAGCATATAACCGATGTTTGGGACTGATGTTCCGATATTTTCACCGTCTATTGTGACAGAGCCGGACGTTGGTTCAATCAAGCCTGCAATAATCGATAGAAGCGTCGTTTTTCCACATCCGCTTGGGCCGAGAAAGGAAACGAATTCTCCTTCTTCAATAGACAAATTAATATGTTCAAGTGCAGTGGTAGCAGACTTTGTCGTAAGGTACATATGTTGAATATCTTGAATGTGAAGTTTTGTCATATTACTCCCTCATTGCATCTTTTGCGAATTTTGTGTTGACTAGCTTGCTGTGATCAATGTGTCTTGGAAGTTCTCCAGATTCGTCCATGATTGTTTGTAAATGATCCCACTCTTTCTCATCTAATAAAGGGTTAGTTGCAAAGGATTTTTGCGATTTATAGCGGTCAATAACAGTTTTTAGCGTGTCTTTAGGTGTATCTTCAAAATACGGTGCAACCACTTCAGCAATTTCATCTGTGCTATGTGTATTCACCCATTTTTGTGCTTTGTAAATAGCTCGAGTAAATTTAGCTGCTGCTTCAGGGTTATCTTTTAAATAGCTTTCTTTGGCCATAAATGTTGTATAAGGAACTGTTCCTGATTCTTTTCCGAAGGAAGCAACGATATGTCCTTTTCCTTGTTTCTCTAAAATACTAGCCGTTGGCTCAAATAATTGAACGTAATCTCCAGTACCAGAAGCAAAAGCATTCGCAACGTTAGCAAAATCAATGTTCTGAACGAGTTTTACATCTTTTTTAGGATCAATATTATGCTGTTTTAACACATATTCCCCTACCATTTGCGGCATGCCGCCTTTGCGTTGACCAAGAAACGTTTTGCCTTTAAGCTGATCCCATGAAAATTGATCGACCTTTTTACGTGCTACTAGAAATGTTCCGTCGGTTTGGGTTAGCTGTGCAAAGTTGATGACGGGATCACTAGACCCTTGTGCATATACGTAGATTGACGTTTCCGAGCCGACTAAGGCGACGTCGATGCCATCAGATAAAAGTGACGTCATTGTCTTATCTCCGCCCCAAGTTGTTTTTAAATCTACCTTTAGTCCTTCTTCTTCAAAAAAGCCTTTTGAAATAGCGACGTACTGGGGAGCATAAAAGATAGAGCGAGTTACTTCGCCGACACGAACCGTTTGTACAGATGTTGTTTTGCTGCAGCTAATTAGTGGAATGAGTAAAATCATAATAGCAAGCAAAGAAAAAAGCCATTTAATTGGTTTCATAAAGCAAACCTCCTTAAAGTAATAAAATATTTTATGATAATGTATGTAAAGAAGTGGAAGAAGGTGAGTGCCTATATAACTATGTGGAAAATCAAAGAAGTAGTAGTCAACGACTGAAAGTAAACCTTAGCGGAAGAAAGTAGGCTAGTTATATAAAGAATGGAGGAAAAAAATGAAAGATGGAACAATTCTTCATAAACAGCGTTTCCCATCATCAAATCCTCGCGTGACGCTGTGGGTGATTACATATGCATGTCAAGGGCTTAAGATTAAAGGAATGCTTGCAGAGCCAAAAGAAAAAGGAATGTATGACGGCTTTTTATACTTAAGAGGAGGTATTAAGAACGTAGGAACGGTTCGCCCTGCTCGACTCATTCAATTTGCTTCACAAGGTTTTATTGTGATGGCTCCGTTCTATAGGGGAAATCAAGGAGGCGAAGGAAACGAAGATTTTGCAGGAGATGATCGTTACGATGCTTTTGCTGCTTACGATTTACTGAAACAGCTCCCTAACGTCCACCATGACCGCATTCATATTTTTGGGTTTTCACGAGGGGGAGTGATGGCTTTACTCACAGCCATTGAAAAAAAAGACAGCCGTTCTCTTGTGCTATGGGGAGGCGTCACGGATATGGTGCTGACATATGAAGAAAGAGAAGATTTAAGAAGAATGATGAAGCGGGTGATTGGAGGAACTCCTTCTAAATATCCTGAAAGATACGAATGGAGGACACCTTTGCATCGTGCTCATCTCGTCGAGCCGCCGGTCTTGCTTATTCATGGTTTAGAAGATAAAAACGTCTCAATTGATCATTCCTATCAGCTCGAATCTAAACTAAAGAAGTCCAATAAAAAAGTTACCAGCTGGTATTTTGAAAACTTTCCACATGCTTTTCCACCAAAAGAAAACCGAGAAACGGTAAAGAAGTTAACGAAGTGGATGAAAGCGCAATAAAAGATATGCTACGATAGAAAAAACAAGTAGAATAACAGTGAGGAGTGAGAGAAAATGGGGATGCCGCTAGAATTAAATACAATGATTGTGACAAAAGGCAACGAAAAGCGTGTAACAGATAACATTTTTCAAGTTGAGAAAAAAGGATATCGTTTGTATCCGTTGGATATTCCATTAAACATTCACAAAACGAAAAATGGAGAATGTATTGGAACTGCTGTTGTGCGTAAGGTAGAAATGGAGCAGGAAAAAACCATTGTCACATATGAACTGACAAAATTACATTCGACTAACTAAAAAACCGATCGTCTATAAGACGATCGGTTTTTTATTAGACTCTAGGTCCGCCTAATGTTGAAATGTCCGATGCTACATCATTAAAACGCTTGAAGTTCGCTTTGAATTTAGCGGCAAGTTCAGTTGCTTTTTGGTTATAAGCTGTTGCATCGTTCCATGCTTTAGAAGGCTGAAGCACTTCATCAGGAACTCCCGGAACATGAGTTGGAATCGATAAACCAAAAATAGCATCTGTTACTGTTTCGGTATTAGCTAGTTCTCCTTCAAGAGCTGCTTGAACCATAGCTCGAGTGTAACTTAACTTCATTCGTTCACCCACGCCGTATTCACCGCCGGTCCATCCAGTGTTTACAAGGTAGACATTTACGTTATGTTCATCGATTTTCTTTCCTAGCATTTCTGCATAAGTTGTTGGAGCAAGAGGTAAGAAAGGCTCACCAAAGCATGTAGAGAAAGTAGCCTGTGGCGATGTTACGCCGCGCTCTGTTCCAGCTAACTTACTAGTGTATCCGCTCAGAAAATGGTACATCGCTTGTTCTTTTGTAAGCTTGCTGATTGGAGGTAAGACGCCGAAGGCATCAGCAGTTAAAAAGACAATAGCTGTAGGGTGCCCAGCAACGCTTGGCAATACCGTATTATCAATAGAGTCAATTGAATAAGCGGCACGAGTATTCTCTGTTAAACTATTATCATTGTAATCTGCTACTTTCGTATTTTGATTCAACACTACATTTTCCAGTACTGCGCCGAAGCGAATTGCATTAAAAATTTGCGGTTCTTTTTCTTCGGAAAGCTGAATGCACTTCGCGTAGCAGCCTCCTTCAATATTAAATACACCAGAGCTTGACCAACCGTGCTCGTCATCTCCGATTAAACGACGGTTTGCATCAGCAGAAAGCGTTGTTTTACCCGTTCCAGATAAACCAAAGAATAATGCAACGTCACCTTCTTCTCCTACGTTAGCAGAACAGTGCATGGATAGAATATTGTTTTGAGGAAGCAAGAAGTTCATCACTGAGAAAATGGATTTTTTCATTTCACCAGCGTATTCAGTTCCTCCAATTAGCACAATGCGTCGCTCTAATGAAAGAATAATGAAGGTTTCCGAATTCGTCCCGTCTGTTTCAGGGTCAGCTTTGAACGTTGGAGCTGCTACAATTGTAAACGGCTTCACATCATCATTTGTTTTTTGTTCAGCTGAAGGGCGAATGAATAACTGCTGAGCGAATAGGTTGTGCCATGCAAATTCATTAACTACTTGAATTGGTAACTGATACTTTTTATCAGCTCCAGCATATCCATTAAAAACAAAAAGTTCATCCTGCTTCTTTAAGTGGGTTAAGACTTTTTTGTATAGCGCATCGAATCGCTGAGCAGAAATTGGCTGATTGACGGGTCCCCATTCAACCGTTTTTGAAGATACAGCATCGCTTACAATAAATTTATCCAAAGGAGAGCGGCCTGTATATTTTCCGGTTTCGACTGACACAGCACCTGTAGAAGTCAGCGTTCCTTCGCGTCGAGCTAGAATTTTTTCAACAAGTTGTGGAACAGATAATTGGTGTTTTGTTGTTTTTAATTGAAGCAAACCATTTAATTCGATAGACATATCAACAGTACTCATGTGCACTACCTTCCTTTTTTAGCTATTATTTATTCATTAATGTTTGAAATTTATAATTAGTATAACACATTTATTTAATTATTCTATACTATTTAACTAAAAATGTTTGTGTATTATAAAAAAATGTACGTTATACCTATTTTAGACACATGTATATGTGCTAGAAGCGAAAAAAGTGAAGCTATTTCAAGTGAAAGCCTTTTTTTGGTCTGTCTTGTTAACCAAACTTCGTGATCATTCTTAATAAGGTATACTATTTTTAAATTTGAGTATGTTACATTAAAACAGATTCAAACATAAAGAGATGATTTCCATTTGAATGTTGTTGACAGTGAAGCGCTTTTTCATGTATTATATGTCCTTGAACGGATACTCTCTTATCCCGAGCTGGTGGAGGGACAGGCCCTGTGAAACCCAGCAACCATCGTCATTTTTTTGTGTAGACGATAAGGTGCTAACCTGATGCAAGGGCACAACCTTGATCGATAAGAGTGAAAGGCTTATGTAGAATTTGATACCTTTCCTCGATACAAGGAAAGGTTTTTTTATATTTTTTAACGTGTAATGAAAATAAGGGAATGAGTACCGTATCACAATGTATCGTATTTATAAGGAGGAAAACTGATGTCAACACAACGTCGTCTGTTCACGTCAGAATCTGTTACAGAGGGACATCCCGATAAAATTTGTGACCAAATTTCTGACTCAATTCTTGATGCTATCCTAGCAAAGGATCCAAATGCTCGTGTTGCTTGTGAAACAAGCGTAACAACTGGTTTAGTTTTAGTAAGCGGTGAAATTACAACTTCTACTTACGTGGATATTCCTAAAACAGTTCGTGAAACAATTAAAGGAATTGGCTATACTCGTGCAAAATACGGATTTGATGCTGAAACTTGTGCAGTATTAACATCTATCGACGAGCAGTCAGCTGATATCGCTGCTGGTGTAGACCAAGCGTTAGAAGCACGTGAAGGTCAAATGTCCGATGAAGAAATCGAAGCAATCGGAGCTGGAGACCAAGGGTTAATGTTTGGTTATGCATGTAACGAAACAAAAGAATTAATGCCTCTTCCAATTTCATTAGCTCATAAACTTGCTCGCCGTCTAACAGAAGTACGTAAAGAAGAAATTCTTCCTTACCTTCGCCCGGATGGTAAAACACAAGTAACAGTTGAATATGATGAAAACAACAAACCTGTTCGCATCGATACAATTGTTATTTCAACTCAGCATCACCCAGAAGTAACGTTAGAGCAAATTCAACGTAACTTAAAAGAATATGTAATTAATCCAGTTGTTCCAAATGAGTTAATTGATGAAAATACAAAGTATTTCATTAACCCAACAGGACGTTTCGTAATCGGCGGCCCTCAAGGAGATGCTGGTTTAACTGGTCGTAAAATTATCGTTGATACTTACGGCGGATATGCTCGTCACGGCGGCGGTGCATTCTCTGGTAAGGACGCAACAAAAGTAGACCGTTCAGCAGCTTATGCAGCTCGTTATGTTGCGAAAAACATTGTAGCAGCTGATCTTGCTGATAAATGTGAAGTACAACTAGCATATGCAATTGGTGTTGCACAGCCAGTATCTATTTCAATTGATACATTCGGTACAGGAAAAGTTTCTGAAGAAGTACTAGTAGATGTAGTACGCAAAAACTTTGACCTACGTCCAGCAGGCATCATTAAAATGCTTGATTTACGTCGCCCAATTTATAAGCAAACAGCAGCTTACGGTCACTTTGGTCGTACAGATGTGGAGCTTCCTTGGGAGTTCACAGACAAAGCTGAAGCATTAAAAACTCAAGCTTTAGCTAAATAATAAAAAAATCTCCGTGAAAACGGAGATTTTTTTATGCCCATTGAATACCTTCAGCAGATTTTTCTACGACATCTTCATATTCTGAAAGCAAATGCTGAAAAATGGCGTCCCATGATTGAGTAAGAGCATAGTGTCTCGCTGCATGGCTAAAGTGAAGCCGCTGGTGCAAATCATCAAGTAAACCTGTAATAGCCGAACTGAATTCTTCTAAGGAGTGAGGTTTGCAAAGGTAGCCGTTTCGCCCGTGCTGAACCATCTGTTTAACTCCTCCTGCATTTGCTGCCACCACGGGAGTTCCAGAAGCAAGAGACTCCAGTACGACATTTCCGAACGTTTCTGTTTCTGAAGGGAAAACAAACAAATCAGATGAAGAATAGATATGAGCAAGTTGCTTACCTTCAAGAAAGCCTGTAAATGTCATATGCTCAGATGCTTGCTGTTGCATTTGTTCTTTTAAAGGACCATCTCCCACAATAAGCCAGTGAACTTGGTGGCGGATATGATCAGGTAAAGATCGGGCAATTTTTAGTAAAAAATCAGCGTTCTTTTCTTTAGCTAACCTTCCTACATACGTTAAGATGTAGGGTTTTTTTATATTATATTTAATACGAATATCAAAGCGGTCATAGTGGGGATGGAACAATTTGTGATTTACCCCTCGCGACCAAATAGCTACGTTGTGAAACCCTTGTTTTTCTAGCTGCTGTTTGGTCACTTCGGAGGGAGCGAATAATTTTTGTACAGGTTTATAAAACCATTTCATATATTTTTGCAGTGGTACACGCATTTTTTCAAGTTCATAGTGAGATAAATAATCATCAAAATTGGTATGATAAGAGCCGACAAGAGGAATACCTAATCTTTTCCCGTAATAGGAGCCGCAAAGCCCCATTGTAAAAGGAGTGGCCAAATGAATAAGAGAAGGGTTGAATTCCTGCAGCTGCTTTTTAATTTTTAGAACGTTTGGCAATGAAAAGCGGCTGTTTGGATAAAGGAAAAACGGCATGCTAGGCGAGCGGTGAACGTATGTTGAAAACGACCGATTATGAGCAAATTCAGGAGCAAATACCTGGATGGGAATTTGCTTTGATTTGACATACTGAGTAAATTGATAAAGTGTTTTAGCAGCTCCGTTAACTTCCGGAGCAAATGTATCTGTAAATAAAGCAATTCTCATGAGTACTCCTCCTATCAATTAGACTAAAAATATGTTCAGTGAAACAGCACCTGAAAAGATGCCGAGTATCAGGCCTACCATGACATCCGTCGGATAGTGCAGACCGAGATAAATTCTTGAAATGCCTACCGTTACTGCAAGCGGCAAAAGAACGGCAGCGAAGGCTGGGTAAGTAATCATCAGAGGGGTAACTAACGAAAAAATAGCCGTTGTATGCCCCGATGGAAATGAATGATCTTTTAATGGATTTTCTAATACTTTTGTATGCTTTAGTTGAATATAAGGCCGTTGTCTCGGATATAGCTTCTTAGCAATGGCAACAGGAATATGGCTAACGGCTAGAGAAAACGCACAGGCGTAAGCGACGGATGAAGGATGCAGAAATAGCAGCAAGCACGCTATCACAATGGTAAACGTGGCTCCGCCGGCATGAGTTAGTAAACGTAAAAATCTATTTAAGTGCTTTCGATCAAAATGTTGATTTACACTTTTGAATAATCGGCATTCGGCATCGTATACATACTGAATTAACTTGGCTTTCATAGAGTCGCTCCCTTTTTAATAAATACGTCTTTATTATTCAGTTTAATCTTTAATTGTGGAGGCAGTACTAAAACGATGTAAATTAATATGGAAATTTCTTTACAATTGTGGAGAGAATAGAACATGATTAGAGAGTTTGTGGAGATACTAAAAAAATTCCCTCAGTATGACTTTCTGAGGGAACGTTTCCTTTATAATGAAGAATCAGATTTCTTAATAGACTTATAATACTGCCCTTTTTCTACATATTCTGTACGAATGCGCTGCATATCTTTTAAATCCTCCTCAGTCAGAGTGCGGATTACTTTAGCAGGTCGACCGAGTGCGAGAGTATTAGGTGGTATTTTTTTACCGGGAGGCACTAAACTTCCTGCACCGATAAAAGCACCTTCACCAATTTCCGCACCGTCTAAAATAATAGAGCCCATGCCAATGAGCGCGCGTTTGCGGATGATGGAGCTGTGTAAAATAACTTGATGTCCTACTGTCACATCATCCTCAATAAGCAAAGGAGCATTTGGGCTTTGATGGAGTGTTGATTGATCTTGTATATTTACTCGTTTCCCTATAATAGTAGGTGAAACATCTCCTCTAATAACGGTGTTAAACCAAATGCTGCTTTCTTCACCAATGGTGACATCTCCAGTAATCGTGACATAGTCTGCGAGGAAGCAGCTGGGTGCAATATTAGGCATTTTTTCTTTATACGGATAAATCATCAAATCATCTCCCTTTATTAGTTGAAAAAAAGTAGTAAATCTTCTAATGTAAGTGTACAAAGGTTTTTAAAGCAGGTAAACAAAAAAAGGAAGAAGGAGTAACTCAAATGCATAAATGGGAAGCAGTAAATCCAAAAGGCGTTATTGTCATGGTCCATGGAGCAGCGGAGCATCACGGGCGCTATCGCTGGCTGATTGAGATGTGGCGTTCGGTTGGAATGCACGTAATCATGGGAGACCTTCCTGGCCAAGGCTTAACAACGAGAAGAAGAGGACATATCCTATCCTTTGATGAATATGTATATGAAGTGGAAGAATGGGTACGTGAAGCGCAAAAATATGATTTGCCTATTTTCCTGTTAGGACATAGTATGGGAGGACTGGCGGTTATTCGTACGCTGCAGACAAAAAATCTTCCTATATGGGGTGCGATTCTTTCCTCACCTTGTCTAGGATTAAAAGAGCAAGTACCAGCTTACTTAGATATGTTATCTAAAGGATTAAATAAAGTCATGCCGAACAAACTTTTTGATTTGGGTCTTACTGTTGAAAAAGCAACAAGAAATCAAGAAGTTCGAGATGAAGATGAAAACGACTCACTGTACGTTACAAAAGTTTCTGTAAGATGGTACCGAGAATTGATTCAAGCTGTTAACTTAGCTTTTAAAGATATCGATCGTTTGCCGGATGTTCCGCTTCTTGTGATGCAGGCAGGAGAAGATAAAATTATTGAAAAGCTGATTGTTAGACAGTGGTTTGATGAAATAGAGCTAAGTGAAAAAATCTACAAAGAATGGTCTCAGCTGTATCACGAAATCTTTAATGAGCCTGAAAGAGAATACGTTTTTACATACGCGAAAAGCTTTGTTGATCTTCACATTTAATGAGTGCTGTCAGAAATTGAGGTGAAAATAAATGAAGATTCCGTCTCGTCCTATTTCATTAATGAGAAAAATTTATCGAGAAGTGTTTCCCGTCGTTCATCACGAGCTTAACCATTGGCGGGAACGGGCAAAAGAGATTCCTAATAAAGAATTACGCACTCAAGCATTGGCAAGTATCGATACAAAAACTTTTCATTGTGAAGGAGGCGGTATCCTATCGATTTTAGCGAAAGAAAACATGATTGAATGCGTAAAATTTATCGTTGCCTACCAAACAATCAGCGATTACTTAGATAACTTATGTGACCGCAGCAATTCGCTCGATCCTAAAGATTTTGCAGCCTTACACGAATCGATGCCAGATGCGTTGACTCCTCATGCACCTCTTGGGGATTACTATCGTTTTCGAACGGATAAAGACGATGGAGGATATTTAGCGGAACTTGTCCAGACTTGTCAGCAGTCCTTGCGAAAAGCCTGTAATTACCATATCGTCTCTTCACATTTATTAGAACTAGCTACTTATTATTGTGATTTGCAAATACATAAGCATGTTGAAATCAAGGAAAGAGTTCCACGATTAGAGAATTGGTTTGATGCTCACCGGCACAGTGTTCCTGAAATGGAGTGGTATGAATTTTCAGCGTGCTCTGGTTCAACGTTAGGCATTTTTTGTTTGGCCGCTTACAGTTTTCAAGAAGAGATGACCAAAGAAATGACGGAGAAAATAAAAGCGGGATATTTTCCTTATATTCAAGGTTTACATATTTTACTCGATTATTTAATTGACCAAGAAGAAGATAAAGCAGGAGGAGATTTGAACTTTTGTTTTTATTATCCTCACTATCAGCAAATGATGGACCGCTTTTTGCATTTTGTTGTAAAAGCGGACGAATATGCTAAAAAACTACCGGATTATCACTTTCACTGCTTTATCTATAAGGGACTCCTGGGCGTTTATTTGTCCGATCAAAAAGTGAGGGCACAAAAACATGTTCATGTGAATGCACGTCGATTAATCAAAGCGGGGGGAGCACTCAGCTACTTTTTCTATATCAACGGACGCTTGTACCGAATGTTAAAAAGATAAGCCATATGCGGCTTATCTTTTTTCAATAGCAATGATGAACGGAGGATTGTTTTGCTGATTCATGAAGCGGTATTGTAAAACATGGACATCTTTTTGATCCAGATTTTGGACGTACGTTAGTAAATCGTCTCTTTCTTGTTTCCCTTGTTCGTGTCCGTGATAAATAACGAGCACAATCACTCCTTCAGGTGCTAGCAAATCAAGTAACTGCTCAATTGCAGAAATTGTTGTTTCAGAAGTGGTGACGATGTCTTTATCTCCACCTGGTAAATAACCTAAATTAAAGACAGCGCCCGTCACTCGTCCATTAATAGAAGTAGGAAGCATGCTTATATTGCTATGGCTTTCTTGGATAAGCGTGACTCGTTTTTCTACATGATGTTCTGTCAATCGCTGCTGAGTTGCTTGAATGGCTTGGGGCTGAATGTCAAATCCATATACATGACCTGTATCTCCGACTAAGTTGGCTAAGAACAATGTATCATGTCCATTTCCTGCTGTAGCATCAATCGCGACATCTCCTTCGGCCACAGCATTAGTGAGCAACGTGCGGGCAAAAGGCAGGATACGTTCTATTTTCATCTTTCCATCAACTCTGTTTCGTAATATTTTCCTTGATAGCTTTGGCGACGTTCGAGCTCTTGATCAATGGCATTTAATACGCTCCACTTATTTACGCTCCACATCGGTCCGATCATGAGGTCTATCGGTCCATCACCGGTAATACGATGAACAATCATCTCAGAAGGGATTACTTCGAGCTGATCGCATACAAGCTTTACATATTCTTCAAATGAAAGAAATTCAACAAGGCCCTTTTCATACTGTTTGACCATAGGAGTTCCTTTTAGTAAATGAAGCAGATGAATCTTAATTCCTTGAACGTCTAATTTTGCTACTTCCCGTACCGTTTCCATCATCATCTCAGGTGTTTCTAAAGGCAAACCATTAATGATGTGAGAACAAACGCGAATACCGTGTTTTCGAAGCTTTGCTACACCATCTACATAGCATTGATGATCGTGTGCCCGGTTGATAAGCAGTGAAGTTCGTTCATGAACAGTTTGCAGTCCAAGTTCTACCCATAGATAAGTTCGTTCATTTAATTCAGCCAAGTACTCCACCACATCGTCGGGGAGACAGTCAGGGCGCGTGGCGATAGAAAGCCCAACAACTCCGGGAAGCTTTAAGACCGCTTCATATTTTTCACGAAGCTCCTCAACAGGAGCGTGAGTGTTAGTGAATGCTTGAAAGTAAGCAACGTATTTTCCGTCTTTCCATTTATGATGCATTTTTTCACGGATTTCGTTAAATTGTGTCACAAGATCATCCGCTCTGTTTCCAGCGAAATCTCCTGAACCGGCAGCGCTGCAAAACGTACAGCCGCCGTGAGCTACCGTGCCGTCTCTGTTTGGACAATCAAATCCTCCATCTAAGGCTACTTTAAATACCTTATGGCCAAAGTGGTTACGTAAGTGGTAATTCCAGGTATGATAACGTTTGTTTTCAGATTTATACGGAAATGGGTTTGTCTGATTCAAATCAGCAACCTCCTTTTTACATGCAATATACATCAACAAATTGTATCAAAAACGTGAAAAAGTGCCAAACAAATTTAAGGATGCTTATATTTAACAGGTTCTTCTTGTCGTAAAGGAGAGTAAAGTTGCGCAAAATAAGACAGAAATGAACGAATAGGAGGAATAGACAATGACAACTCGTCAAGCAGTGGATCAACTTATGCAGCAGTGTGAAGATGCTATTCGCTTTGGACAAGGTCAGTTACAGGAAGGCATGAAACAAGAACATTACAATGACACTGAATATACAAAAGCACAGGAAAAATTAGAAAATGCTTATAAAGAAATTGAAGAGTTTTCTCACAGTGCAAATGCACAGCAAAGAGAGCAGCTATATCGCATGCGCCTGCAAGTTCAGCAGCTGCAAAATAAATTGATTACAACTCAGCATTAAGGAGAGGATTTTATGGCAACTCGTTCAAATCAAAATAACCCGGAACAAAAAACAAAAAACGGGATCAACAGCAATGATATTGAGCTAGGAAAAGATTTTGATCCTGTAAAAGAATTAAAAGCACGGAACAGCAAGCGTGCCCAGCCGGTTCGTTCGAAGCAAAAATAAGCGGTAAAAAGGTGATTTTGCATGATATTGTCATGTGAAATCACCTTTTTAAATAGTCAGCGAATTTCAAATAAATTGTCTATATGTAAAAGCATTGCGAACCCTTTAAGAAAAGACTAGAATGTACGTTGGCATTCGAATAGATAGGGGGGAGATCAATGCCCAAGTCACTTTGGTTTTTGATTATTGGTATGCTTGTAAACGTAACGGGAGCTTCGTTTTTATGGCCTCTCAATACAATTTATATAAATGAACATTTAGGAAAGTCGTTATCCGTTGCAGGAGTGGTTCTTATGCTGAACTCTGCTGCAAGCGTAGTGGGTAATTTACTAGGGGGAACGCTTTTTGACAAAATTGGAGGATATAAATCCATTTTATCAGGAATTATTATTACCCTTGTTGCATTAGTGGGACTGGTGTTTTTCCATGGTTGGCCTACATACGTTGTTCTCTTGGTTATTGTAGGGTTTGGATCTGGTATTGTGTTTCCATCTATGTATGCAATGGCAGGCTCAGTCTGGCCACAAGGCGGAAGAAAAGCATTTAATGCGATGTACGTTGCTCAAAATGCAGGAGTGGCTATTGGCGCAGCGGTAGGGGGCGTTGTAGCATCCTATTCATTTACGTATATTTTCTTAGCTAATACAATTTTATACGTTATTTTTCTTCTTATTGCTATTTTTTCATACCGTCATATTTCGGTTACAGTTGGGCAAACGAATGTCCTTAATGAAGCCGGTAGTATTCAGCACAAAACGAAACTGACGGCCCTTCTTATTTTATGTACAGGATACGTATTATGCTGGGTCGCGTATGTTCAGTGGCAAACAACGATTGCTACGCATACGCGTGAGTTGAATATACCTCTTTCTAGCTACAGTTTGCTTTGGACGATTAACGGCATTTTAATTGTAGTCGGTCAGCCTTTGATTGTGCCTATCATTCAAAAAGTAGCAAAGACATTAAAAGTACAGGTTCTAATTGGAACGGTTATTTTTGTGGCTTCTTTCATCATCGTGGTGAATGCCACAACATTTTCGCAGTTCTTAACAGCAATGATTGTGTTAACAGTTGGAGAAATGTTTGTTTGGCCAGCAATTCCAGCTGTCGCAAGTCAGTTAGCTCCATCAGGAAAAGAAGGATTTTATCAAGGCGTAGTCAACAGTATGGCTACTGCAGGTAAAATGATTGGCCCTCTCTTTGGAGGCGTTATTTTCGATGCGTTTAATATGTCTACCCTGTGCTATTTATTAATTGCACTATTGTTATTTAGCATGTGTACAACATGGATATACGATTATAAATTAAAAGAAAAACGTCAGCGTTCACTAACCATCTCTAAATAAATAGAGGTGGTTTTATTTTTGACTGTTCAATAAACGTAGGAATGTCTTCAGTATTCCTTTAATAATATAGTAAGGGTCGTGACAAGCAAAGAAAGGAGTATATACCTGTAAAAATGTAAGCGTTTTCTAATTATATGACTTCTTGGGGGGCTAGAATATGCTTAGTATGATTGGATTAATTGGAGGATTATTGCTGCTCATTGTATTAACGATGAGAGGCATGAATTTATTTATAGCAGGTCCGCTTAGTGCTTTAGTTGTTGCGTTAACAAGCGGAATGCCTTTATTTCCACAGCTGGTGAAAGAAGGAGAAGCAAATTTTGTTGGGAATTATATGTCTGGTTTCACAGGATTTATTGCTTCTTGGTATTTAATGTTTCTATTGGGCGCCGTTTTTGGAAAAGTGATGGAAGACAGCGGGGCCGCTGATAGTGTTTCTCGCTGGATTGTCAGTAAACTAGGAATGAAAAGAGCAGTGTTGGCGATTGTACTTGCCTGTGCGGTCTTAACATATGGAGGAGTCAGTCTGTTTGTAGTAGCATTCTCTGTCTATCCAATGGCTTTAAGCTTATTCAAACAAGCTGATTTGCCGAGGCGGTTTATCCCTGCTGCTTTAGCATTCGGTTCCGTTACGTTTACGATGACCTCGGCTGGATCGCCTGAAATCCAAAACTGGATTCCAATTGAATATTTAAAGACTAGTCCGTATGCAGGATGGGAAGTTAGTTTAGTTGTAGCGGTAGTGATGGCTGTATTCGGCTACTGGTGGTTAAAGCGCTTGATTTCAAAAGCAGTTAAAAATGGAGAGCGTTTTATATCACGCGAGAAAGATCCAGCAGTAACGGAAAATCAGTCTCTTCCTAATCCGTTATTAAGTTTGCTTCCGCTTGTGGTCGTGCTCATTATTTCTTTTGCACTTCATAAGCCGCTTCAGCAATCTGCGTTGATTGTCGCACTTTTAAGCGGTATCATTGTCACATACATTGTGAACCGAAAACACTTTAAAGGATTTTGGAATGCAGCATCAGAAGGGACGCTTGGAGCGTTAATTGCAATTGGGAATACAGCTGCTGTCGTAGGTTTTGGAGGGGTTGCTAAGGCTGTTCCCGCGTTTGGAGTGGCTGTAGATGCCATGACGCATATTCCAGGCAGTCCGTTGATAGGGGGAGCTATTGCGGTGAGTGTTATCGCGGGGATGACAGGTTCGGCTTCAGGAGGTCAGGCGATTGCTTTGCCAATTTTAGCCCCTCACTATCTAGATGCTGGTGTAAATCCAGAAGCTCTCCACCGTGTAGTAGCTATATCTTCTGGCGTATTAGATTCCTTGCCTCATAATGGTTATGTCGTCACCACAATTAATTCTATTTGTGGAGAAACTCATAAAGATGCGTATGGATCAGTTGCAGCGATGACGGTAATTGTTCCGCTTGTTGGTCTCGTACTTGCGATTATCCTGTTTTCTTTTGGATTTGGTATTTAATAATAGCTGTTAAAGAAAGTAGAGGCGGGGACAAAAGTATTTTAGCTGAAGGAAGATCCGAACGATAAATCGTTCGGATCTTTTCATTATTATGGTGAACTCGGCTTTTATGTGTTTAGTTGCTTTAAGCTGTTGATTGGAGCGCAAGATGAAGCCTTGCACGGAAATGAACAGTTTTGTAGCAAGGAGTCCAGATATCCTATTTATTCAGCTTTAGATAGGATTAACTTAGTTATGTCTAAATCTCTTTGTTTGGCGTTGTATGTATGTTTTTGGGAGAAGTTGTTCATATATAAGAATGAAAGAGGGGATTTAGCAACAAAGCAGTGAGGCAGTGTAGAAACTTTTACAAAATCCGTTGAACAACTTGCAGTTTGCGAACATATTATTTACAATACAAGGTAGTATGATGTAAAAACTATGATAAGGAATAGTAGTGAACGAAGCGAGCTAAGAGAGCTGACGGGTGGTGCGAGTCAGCAAACGGGCGTTCATGAACTCACCTTGGAGTTGTAAATGTGAAGTAAAGTAACATTTACCGTCTATCCGCGTTAAGGAAAATGAGTGAGTACATAATTGTGCTAATTTGGGTGGTACCGCGGGAAGTTTATTCAACCTCTCGTCCCTTTGTTTGAGGGATGAGGGGTTTTTTAGTTTAATTAAATACAGCTGGAGCGTACAAGGAGGATTATGTATGGCTTTTAATCATGAAAAGATCGAACAAAAATGGCAAAAAGTTTGGGAAGAAAATAAAACATTTAGAACAACAGAAGATGAAGGAAAGCGTAAGTTTTACGCATTAGATATGTTCCCTTATCCATCTGGGGCGGGTTTACACGTTGGGCATCCAGAAGGTTATACAGCAACGGACATTTTATCTCGTATGAAGCGTATGCAAGGATACAATGTACTTCATCCAATGGGATGGGATGCATTCGGACTACCTGCTGAGCAGTATGCATTAGATACAGGAAACGATCCGGCTGAGTTCACTGAACTTAACATTAATAATTTCCGTCGTCAAATCAAATCGTTAGGTTTCTCTTACGATTGGGAGCGTGAAATTAATACAACTGATCCTAACTACTACAAATGGACGCAGTGGATTTTCTTACAGTTATATAAAAAAGGCTTAGCTTATGTGGATGAAGTAGCTGTTAACTGGTGTCCTGCGTTGGGAACAGTACTTGCAAACGAAGAAGTTATAGATGGCAAAAGTGAGCGCGGTGGGCATCCGGTTGAGCGTCGTCCAATGAAGCAGTGGATGCTTAAAATCACAGCTTATGCAGATCGTTTACTAGAAGATTTAGATGATCTTGATTGGCCAGAAAGTATTAAAGAAATGCAGCGAAACTGGATTGGCCGCTCTGAAGGAGCTCACGTTCACTTCACAATTGATGGATATGACGAAACATTTACTGTGTTCACAACGCGTCCTGATACGCTGTTTGGGGCAACGTATGCCGTTTTAGCACCTGAACATCCGTTTGTGGATAAAATTACGACAGCCGAACAAAAAGAAGCGGTAGAAGCGTATTTAGATCAAATTAAAAGCAAAAGCGATTTAGAGCGTACAGACTTAGCTAAAGACAAAACGGGCGTATTCACAGGTGCTTATGCAATTAACCCTGTAAACGGTGAGAGAATGCCAATTTGGATTGCTGACTATGTTCTAATGAGCTATGGTACAGGTGCAATTATGGCTGTTCCTGCTCATGATGAGCGTGATTATGAGTTTGCTGTTAAATTTGAACTGCCGATTAAAGAAGTAGTAGCGGGTGGAGACGTTTCAAAAGAAGCTTATACAGGCGACGGCGAGCACGTTAATTCAGACTTCTTAAATGGTCTAGATAAAGAAGAAGCAATTTCAAATATGATTCAGTGGCTTCAAGCAAATGAAAAAGGTGAAAAACAAGTAACATACCGTCTGCGTGACTGGTTATTCAGCCGTCAGCGCTACTGGGGTGAACCGATTCCTGTTATTCACTGGGAAGATGGCACAACAACTGCAGTTCCTGAAGATCAGCTTCCGCTTGTTTTACCAAAAACAACTGAAATCAAGCCGTCAGGTACAGGTGAATCTCCATTAGCAAACATTGATGACTGGGTGAACGTTGTAGATCCGGAAACGGGCAAAAAAGGGCGCCGCGAAACAAATACAATGCCTCAATGGGCAGGCAGCTGCTGGTACTACTTACGCTACATTGATCCAACGAACAGCGAAGCGTTAGCAGATGCAGACAAATTAAAAGAATGGTTGCCGGTTGATATTTATATCGGTGGAGCTGAACACGCTGTTCTTCATCTATTGTATGCTCGTTTCTGGCATAAATTTTTATATGATATCGGCGTAGTTCCAACAAAAGAGCCGTTCCAAAAACTGTTTAACCAAGGTATGATTCTTGGAGAAAACAATGAAAAAATGAGTAAGTCAAAAGGTAACGTTGTAAACCCAGACGAAATCGTAGAAAGCCACGGTGCAGATACGCTTCGCCTTTACGAAATGTTTATGGGACCGTTAGATGCATCCATTGCTTGGTCAACAAAAGGGCTTGATGGTGCACGCCGTTTCTTAGATCGTGTATGGCGTTTACTTATCGAGGATAATGGTGAATTAAGCAGCAAGGTTCAAGAAAGCAATGATACTACACTTGAACGCGTATATCACCAAACGGTGAAAAAAGTAACGGAAGATTACGAAGGTCTTCGTTTTAATACAGGTATCTCTCAACTTATGGTATTCATCAACGACGCATACAAAGTTGATGTGCTGCCAAAGCAATACGTAGAAGGATTTGTGAAGCTATTAGCACCAATTTGTCCTCATACAACTGAGGAATTATGGAGCAAACTAGGCCACGAAGATACGATTTCATATGAAGCTTGGCCTGCGTTTGATGAAGCGAAACTTGTAGATGATGAAGTGGAAATTGTCGTTCAAATTAACGGTAAAGTACGTGCAAAATTAAACGTACCTGCTGAGGCATCTCGTGAAGAGCTTCAAGATATTGCAATGGCTAATGAAGATGTTCAAGAGTTCATTGAAGGTAAGACAGTACGCAAAGTGATTGCTGTGCCTGGTAAATTAGTAAACATCGTAGCTAATTAAGTATTGATGTAGAACAGCCCTCCTGACTAAAGAGCAGTCAGGGGGGCTGTTCTAGACCTAAGGGCCTGATGTCCCCCTTTCGGGGTTGACATCAGGCCCTTAGTTAAACCTTTAACTACGATTGGAAAAGCTTAGGTAGGCTGCTGCTTAAGCTTTTCTTATTTAGTGGCATAAAGGTATTTGAATTTGCTACAATAGCGATAGCAAGCTGAATGAAAGAATAGAGAGGAATGACGAAGATGGAAGAAGTAAAAGTGATTACGCCTGAAGAGCTTCAAAAACGCGTTGAAAATGGAGAAGAGCTTCATTTAGTTGATGTTCGCGAAGATGAGGAAGTAGCAGAAGGAATGATTCCAACTGCTAAACACATTCGTATGAATGATATTCCAACCAATGTGGATTATTTCGATAAAGAAAAAGAATATATTTTCATTTGCCGTTCTGGACGCCGCAGTGAAAACGTATGTTACTACCTTCAAGAACAAGGTTATAAAGTAACAAATATGGTTGGCGGTATGTTAGAGTGGGAAGGAAAAACGGTTAATAAATAAGAAAAAGCGCCTTTGACAGGCGCTTTTTTCTTTTGGAATGAAACTTCTACCATTCAACTAAAATGATAGTAGCAAAACAAATGATGACTAAATCTATAAAAGTCTTCATAAAAATAGAGGTAGGAAGAAGTTGAAAATCAGTACGAAAGCCATCATTGAGAGAAGCAGTCCATTCTGATTGAAACAAATTTGATAGGACAAGGTGGTAGAAGCTATGATACAGGTGAAAATGTTTGATAAAGAGCATGAAAAAGATTTAGAGTTTGCGGTGAACCGATTTTTACGCAAATTAGAAGATGAAGACGTCGTGGATATTAAGTACCAAGTCACAGTGGATGTTGATCGTGATGAGCAGGTGTACTGTTTTTCAGCCATGGTTATGTATAAAGCCTAGCATATTATGCTAGGCTTGTTGCAAATTCTCCTGCATTACTGCCAGCCAAACGGCCTGTTACAAGGGCAGAAGTAATATTGTATCCTCCAGTATATCCGTGGATATCAAGAATTTCCCCGCAGAAGTAAAGGCCTTGCATAAATTTAGAAGACATTTCTTTTGGGTGAATTTCTTTAACGGATACTCCGCCTCCTGTGACGAATGCTTTCTCTAAAGAAAGTGTGCCGTTTACAGCAAATTCAAATCGTTTGCACATTCTCGAGAATTCTCTCAGTTTTTCATGCTGAAGCTGTCCCGCTAGCGCTTGGCTATCAATGTCTGCTTGCTCGAGTAAAAATAGTAGATAGCGTTCAGATACAAAACCTTTTAAAACATTTTTAATCGCTTTTTTCGGCTCTTCTTTTGTTGTTTTGACTAATTGTTGAAAAATCTCTTCTTCGTTTTGGCTAGGAAATAAATCAAGAGACATTTGAACAGTGTTGCTTTTTTGTTTCTTTAACTCTTTAACAACATATTGGCTGCAGCGAAGAGCGGCAGGGCCAGAGATGCCAAAATGAGTGAAAATCATATCCATCTGATGAGTGATGACAGGTTTGCCTTTTTTATTAAGTACGCTTAGTCCTACGTTGCGAAGCGATAGACCTTGAAGCGTTTTTGTTTTAATAAAGTGTTCGCTAGATGTAATAGGAACTTCTGTTGGGTAAAGTTCAGTAATTTTATGACCTGCATCTTTTGCCCATTGATAACCGTCTCCTGTCGAACCCGTATGAGGCACTGATTTTCCGCCTACTGCAATCACAACGCTTTTCGTTTGGATTGCTTCTCCGTCTTGAAGCACAACTTCTTTCACGGTGTTGTTTTCATAGTTTACGCGTTTAACGGCTGTGTTTGTGCGAATTGTTACACGAAGACGGTGAAGTTCACTAATTAATGCATCAACAACAGATTGTGCTTTATTGCTAACCGGAAACATACGCCCGTGATCTTCTTCTTTTAATTTAATTCCAAGGCCTTCAAAATAGGAGATGATATCTTCGTTATTAAAAACAGAAAACGCACTGTATAAAAAGCGTCCGTTTCCTGGAATGTGTTTAATAAGTTCATCAATCGGAAGGCGGTTTGTTACATTACAGCGGCCCCCTCCAGAAATGGCAAGCTTTCGTCCAAGTTTATTGCCTTTATCAATTAATAATACGTTTGCACCTGACTCACCAGCTGCAATCGATGCCATCAAACCAGAAGGTCCTCCTCCGATTACGACTACATCATATATCATACTTTCACCAACCTGTCTATTCTTAAAAAATTTTAGTTTGTTCACTGACAAATCTCTCAACATTGGATAAAATGGGCTATAGTCTTTGTTTTTTAGCTTGTTGACGAGTGTGAGTGAGTATAAGACCTTTCTTAGTGTATACTCTCACTTGCTTCTTTTCAATTCTATCATTATTATCAGTATGTAACATTAAGTATCGGAGGCAAACGTATGTCTGATTCAAAATTGTTAAGAGGGACCTTTGTGCTAACGCTTGGCACTTATGTATCCCGAATTCTGGGAATGATTTATTTATTTCCATTTGCGATCCTTGTTGGAACCGTAGGGGGAGCACTGTTTGGTTATGGATATAACCAATATGCTATTTATTTAAGTATTGCTACAGCCGGTATGCCAATGGCCGTATCGAAATTTGTATCAAAATATAATGCACTCGGTGATTATTATACGAGTAGAAGAATGTATCGGGCCGGCATGAAATTAATGCTTGTCACAGGAATACTTGCATTTTTACTTTTATATTCGTTAGCGCCTGTTATGTCTAGAATTACACTTGGAGGTTCTGATTTAAATAACTCCTTAGAAGATGTAGTAATGGTTATGCGAATGGTTAGTGTTGCGTTAATTGTAGTACCGATGATGAGTTTAATGCGAGGATTTTTCCAAGGTCACCAGTCTATGGGACCCACAGCTGTTTCACAAGTAGTTGAACAACTTGTGCGGGTTGTCTTTTTATTAGCATCCACTTATATCGTCATCAAAGTTGTACATGGGAGTCTTGCGCTAGCCGTTGGATTTGCTACAATGGGTGCTTTTGTAGGAGCTCTTGCTGGACTTGCCGTATTAATTTGGTACTGGAAAAAACGAAAGCCTCATCTCGATAAAATGGTGAACGAGCAGACGGTAACGCCTACGCGTATTTCTACCGTATCCATTTTTAAAGAGCTGCTTACGTATTCATTGCCCTATGTATTTGTCAGCTTAGCTATTCCGCTTTATCAGTATGTGGATCAATTCACATTTAACCGTGCGATGGTAGCGGCTGGACAAAAAGAAATAGCGGAGTCCATGAACGGAATTGTTCAGTCTTATGTTCCAAAGCTTGTGATGATTCCTGTTTCATTAGCTACTGCATTCGGTTTGACTCTTGTACCAACGATTACACGTTCATTTGTGAATAAAGATTATAATGTATTGCAAAAGCAAATTGATCAAACATATCAAACGATTATGTTTCTTGTGCTGCCAGCATCTGTAGGGTTAATGGCTTTAGCTGGTCCAGCATATACGTTTTTCTTTGGAACAGATGCATCGGATGCGGGTGGAAATGTCTTGCTTTATTATGCACCCGTAGCTTTATTGTTCTCGTTTTTCACGGTTAATGGAGCTATTTTACAAGGGATCAACAAACAAAAATATGCTGTTTTAAGTCTATTATTTGGATTGATTGTGAAAATTGTCGTGAACGTGCCATTTATTCTTATGTTCCACGAGATCGGTTCAGTTTTAGCGACAGCACTAGGCTATATCGTATCTCTTGTTTATATGTTTGCGCTTATTCAAAAACACGCAAAATATAACTACAGTGAGTTTATAAAACGCTCTGTGCTCATTCTCATTTTTGTTGCGATTATGGGAATCAGCGTAAAAATTGTTTCAGTAGTAATTGGTCTGTTTACAACCCCAGGACGATTCTCTGCCACGGTTATTACGATTATAGGAGCAGCAGTAGGCGGCCTTATTTACTTTATTATTACCTATCGTTCAAGCCTGCTTGAAAAAGTAATGGGAGCGAGGGTAACAGGTGCAATTGAACGAAAGATACTGCGCCGAAATAAACAGCGCAGTGCATAAGAAGATGACTCGTTAGAGTCATCTTCTTTTCAAAAAAAGGAGGATATTACATGCGTTTGGATAAATTGCTTTCTACCATTGGGTACGGAAGCCGAAAAGAAGTTAAAGGTCTTTTAAAGACTGGAGCTGTTAAGGTAGACGGTACAGCGGTTAAAGATGCTAAGGTACATGTTAATCCAGATGAACAAGAAATAACTGTGCATGGCGAAGCCGTTTCTTACCGAGAATTTGTTTACTTTATGCTGCATAAGCCGCAAGGTGTCATATCAGCGACGGAAGATTCTCTTCATGAAACAGTTTTGGACTTATTGGAAATTGACGATGCTGTGTATGACCCATTTCCGGTAGGGCGTTTAGACAAAGATACAGAAGGGCTCTTGCTGCTGACAAATGATGGTCAGCTTGCACATCAGCTGCTATCTCCTAAAAAGCACGTTCCTAAAACGTATTTTGCAAAAATTAATGCGCCGGTGAGTGAAGAAGATGCTGAAGCATTTAGACAGGGTGTCACTCTTGATGATGGATACGTAACAAAATCAGCAGAGTTAAAGGTACTAACAAGCGGTGTGGAATCAGAAATTGAATTAACGATCGTTGAAGGGAAATTTCATCAAGTGAAGCGTATGTTTGAAGCAAGAGGAAAAAAAGTAACGTATTTAAAACGTTTATCTATGGGAGCTTTGCTATTAGACGAGTCGTTAGATTTAGGAGAGTACAGGGAGTTAACGGAAGAAGAACTAGCTTTATTACAAAAATCAAATGCCTAAGAAGAGGCGAAAGAAAAAGGAACCTAAGTCTAAAATGGTTCCTTTTTTTGTCCACTTTATTCGACAAGTGAAACATTTCACGTTAAAGCACTTAAACGAGTACCAACTCTGCTTGACGTGCAAATGGAGCGGGGGACTATGCACTCGTCCAAGTCTTGACTTTCTACTGCGTAGAATTTTATCTCTATATATAAATCACTTACTACCCTTGAAATAAACTTACTAGGATGACATCTTGACCTTCTTTTGCGTAGTCGTCCATGTACCGCGACTTGGGCTGCGAACTAAATCATTATATGCTAACACATTCAAGTCACGCTGAATGGTTCTTGGTGTAATACCAAATTCGTCTACGAGCTCTTGCGTTGTAACTGTTCCATTTTTACAAATGAACATATAGACCGATTTGATACGAGTTAGCATTCGATTAGTTGAAGGTTTCAAAAAACCACTTCCTTATTCGTTTTTCGTAAGGCACAACTTCTTTATAACTCTGAGATGTCAAGCACTATTTCAGTCCTTATCCTTATTGTACACAAAATCGACAGAAAAATAAAAGAGAAAACGCAAATTAACACAATATTTACAAAAAATGATATAAATATGTAATCCTTTCGTAACATCTCCTTCCTCTATTTGCACATTTTTTATAGTATATGTAAACAATAAACAAATAGAATCCGTTTTTATCGATTGTGCCTACAAATTATTTCCCGGAATTTTGACTCTGTAAACCTTTGATATGAAAGGAAAGAGACAATTATTTCTTTCTATATAAAGGTATGATAAAGTTAAATTTACCAATAGTAATGATAGATACAATCTGTAAAAGCAGGCAAAGGAGGCACACAGATGACAGCAATTAATTGGAAAGAGGAAGTGCAAAAAAGAGAAGCTGAAATTCTAGCTGAGACGCAGCGTTTTTTGCAAATTAAAAGTGTTTTGACAAGCACAGAAAAAAAAGAAGAGCCATTTGGACCTGGAGTTGCTCAAGCGCTTCACTTTCTTTTAAACAAAGGAAAAAATGACGGGTTTTCCGTCAAGAACGTAGACGGATATGCAGGTCATATTGAAGCGGGAGAAGGAAAAGACCTTCTTGGCATTTTGTGTCACGTAGACGTCGTTCCTGAAGGAGACGGGTGGTCGGTTGATCCATACGGCGGTGAAATAAAAGACGGGAAAATTTTTGCTAGAGGAGCAATCGACGATAAGGGCCCGACGATGGCTGCTTATTATGCGATGAAAATTGTGAAAGATTTAGGGCTTCCTCTATCTAAGCGGGTTCGAATGATTATTGGAACGGATGAAGAAAGTGACTGGAGATGTGTGGACCACTACTTCAATCATGAAGAGATGCCAACGATGGGATTTGCGCCGGATGCGGATTTTCCTATCATTTATGCTGAAAAAGGCATTACAGATGTAGAAATTCGCCAGCAGCCCATTGAAGGAACAAAGGGAAGCGTCCAGCTTACATCATTTGTCTCTGGGCGACGCTACAATATGGTTCCTGATCTTGCAACAGCTGTTCTTGAATTCCATAGTGAAACCGATATTAAAAATAAATATGATCAATTTTTAAAAGATAAGTCTTTAAAAGGTTCAATAACCGAAAAGAGCGGTGCGTATACACTTACTCTAGAAGGAGTTTCAGCACATGGAAGCGTGCCTGATAAAGGGAAAAATGCTGGGCTTACACTTCTTCGCTTTTTACACACATTAGAACTTGATGAACAAGCTAATCAGTTTGTAGGTTATGCAAATGCGTATTTAGTCCAAGATGCACTAGGAGAAAAAATGGGCTTAAATCGCAAAGATGAGGTCACGGGTGATTTAACGATAAATGTGGGAATCATGTCTTATAATCAAGAAGAAGCGGGGCACTTTGGCTTAAATATTCGCTATCCTGTATCAGCTCATATTGACGATATTATTGATACGATTAAAGAAAAAAGTGAATCTTATCAAATGACTATCAAACATTTTACAGATTCTAAACCACATCACGTCGATCAAAAACATGAGCTTATTCAAACGCTTCAAAAGGTTTACCAAGAACAAACAAATGAAGAACCTACGCTTATTTCAATTGGAGGAGGAACATATGCCAGAGCATTAGAAGCGGGTGTGGCATTTGGACCTCTTTTCCCAGGCCGTGAAGAAGTAGCGCACGAAAAAGACGAGTACATGGTAATTGAAGATTTGCTTCGTGCAACAGCTATTTATGCACAGGCTATTTACGAATTGGCTAAATAAAAAGAGGTTGAGACATAACGAAACGAATCCAATTTAAAGGTGAATAACTAGGATACATGAGCTGGACTGTTTGTGACACCGCAGTTGATTTCCATGCAAGGCTTCGCTTTCCGCGGGCGGCCGCTGAGTCTCCTCGTCGCCTGGGCTCCTGCGGGGTCTCACCTGTTCTGCTTTTCCCGCAGGAGTCTTCGCCTTGCCCTCCAATCAACTGCTAGAAGTAACGAAACCGATGAACCTACATTCACCATCACAAAAAAACGAACCATGAATCAAACATGTTGATTCATGGTTCGTTTTTCATTTGGGCTAAAATCCTTTTGTTCCAGCCTCTTTATTATTCATATGAGAATAGGTCGCTTGATAAATAACGTTCACCTGTATCGCAAGCAATACATACGACCACTTGATCAGGAGATAATTTTTTGGCTACCTCGATAGCAGCATAGCACGCAGCGCCAGATGAAGGACCGACTAAAATCCCTTCTTCAGAAGCTAGGCGTCGCGTAATATCGTAGGCTTGTTCATCTTTAATTTTTAAAATTTCGTCGTAAACCTCTATGTTAAGCGTATCAGGAATAAATCCAGGGCTTGTTCCTACAAGCTTGTGCTTTCCAGGTCTTCCTCCAGATAATACAGGAGACCCAGCTGGTTCCACAACATGAACGGTCATATTTGGGTAGTTTTCTCTTAGGACTTCACCTGTGCCCGTGATCGTTCCGCCTGTTCCAGCAGTAGCAACAAAAGCAGATAGGTCTTTTCCTAAATCGTTCATTGCCTCAATAATTTCCTTAGCAGTCGTTTTTCGATGTGCGTCAGGGTTTGCATTATTTTCAAACTGCATGGGCATAAATGCATTTGGAATTTCTTTTGTAAGCTCTTCTGCCTTACGGATTGCGCCAGGCATTTTTTCATCGCCAGGTGTTAGAACAACTTCAGCACCATATGCTTTTAACAAGTTAATTCGTTCTTGAGTCATCGTATCGGGCATGACTAAAATAGAACGATACCCTCTTGCTGCTGCATTCATAGCTAAGCCAATACCTGTATTTCCGCTCGTTGGTTCAATAATGGTGGAATTTTCATTGAGCAAGCCTGCTTTTTCAGCTTCCACGATCATATTAAAAGCAGCACGGTCTTTTACACTACGGCTCGGATTAAAAAATTCTAGTTTTAAGTAAACGGATGCTCCATCTGCTGGTTGAAGACGATTCAATTTAACAAGAGGTGTCTCGCCAATCAAATCAGCCATATTGTTAACAACTTTCATTTTTCTCATCCTTTTCTTATAAAAATTCTCTGTATTATTTCTATGATAACACAATTTCTTATTTTTTAAGCACATGACAAATTTTCAGAAAAACCTCTCTATTTGATCCAGAAAACCTTTAAAATAAATCTAGCTCTTTTTGAACATGACAAATTGGGGAAAGATAATGAAAAGAAAAGGAGGGATTTGATGAAAAGTGATCAACACTATTTTATTGGAATCAACGTGCCAGTCTCCATTGCATATCAGGCAGAAAATTGGGCAAAAGAATTAACACCTTTTCCTTTTAAACAATGGACATACCCTGACGATTATCATATAACACTACAATTCTTAGGATTTGTAGATAACAAAAAGGAAAAGCTGATTAACCGCTTAAAAGAAGTAGCCTCCCGTCATTCAAGTTTTTCACTGCAGACCGTTCAGTACGATGTGTTCGGTGCGTATAACAAGCCTAGAGTGCTTTATGTAAGCCTTAAGCCAAATGATAAGCTTGTGAATCTACAAAGGGATATACAAGCTGTATGGGGAGACCTAAGCGGCTTATACGAAAAACGTCCTTATCGTCCTCATATTACGATTGCAAAGAAGTGGGGAGGGGAAGCCGGGCTTTCGGAAGAGCAGTTAAAGCAAACGTCGGTTGAAGAACAGTTTCAAGTAAGTTCATTTGCCCTTTTTGAAGTTCACCCTGCTAGCAAACCTAAATATAAAAAAATACTATCTTTTTCATTGCAGTCACAGTAGCATATGAACATACAAGCATGGAGAGAGGTTATTTAAAGATCACTCTTATTAAAGGAAAGAAAACGCCGATGATAATAGAGAAACAATCGGTGAACCAAGTGTTAGAGGAATTTTAATTAGGGGATTGATGTAAACGTGGCGCAGCTACTTAAGGTGCAAGATTATATTTCCCGTTATGAAAAAGACGTTTATCACTACACGTCTCAGTTTAATCATTTAAAAAAACATAATTGGAAGAAAGCAAAGCAATTGTTTGAACAAGGGCTATTACATGGCCCTCCTGTAAAAGAAGAAACAAAAGCTCAACGTTCATTTTTGCAAAAAGCAAAAGAGCGGTTTACAAGGAAAAAAGAAACGCTTGAAGTGGAAGAAGCGTTCTCTAGCGATAGCGTGGAAAATCAAGAGCTATTGAGGTTTACAACTCTTCCACAAACAGCGGAAGATTTGAAAATATTGTTTTTAGAAAATGTATTTGATCTTCAAATGAAATGGGCTACATCCACTTTATTTGAGTTCTCGCAAGCAGATCGTAAATATTACCATGATGAAGCTCTCCGTTATTTTATTCAGCGCTTTCCTGATACGTATCTCGTGATGTACAAGCCTGTTTTCCTGATTAATAAAGCTCCGGTAGAAGGGGATATCATTATTGTTACTCCAACGGAAACCCTCTGTATTTGTTTAATAGAAACATATAAAAGTGCTGTTTTTCAGTATTCAAAAGAAAATTTTTGGACAGAGTTAAGAGGAAGAGATCAAAAAAAGATATTAAATCCGTTAATTGGGTTAAATCGAATGGAGCAAATTGTCCGAAGTATCTATCGTACTCACGATATTGAACATAGCGTAAAGAAAATATTACTAAGCAGAAATGGATACATTGACTACGCTGCGGAGCCTTATCAGGTTGAATTTGTAGATGCTAGAAAGTATGAAGAATGGTTTTATGAACTTAGGAAATCTAAAGCGCCTTTAAAGTTTAAACAGATGAAAGCAGCTCAGGTACTGCTCGAACACAGCCAGAGTATTTATTTTGACCGGGAATTCGAAGCAGGTGAATAATCCGAACATTCATGCTATGAAAGTGCTTTCGTTTTTGCGTTTGCTACATATAATGCTACTAAAGAGGTAATTGGCATAAGGAGGAGAAAAGGATGACTGGTGATAATAAGTTTCAGGCTTATTTAGATCAAATAGATCGTATTACTGTTTTAGTTCCAACTTCTTATCATGAAGGTCAAATTGATTTTTTTGTGATTAAAGGTGCACAAATGCATGAGACCATCTCTATTGAAAACGTACATGAATTAGAAGGTTTTATCAAATATGAAGGTAAGGTTGAAGAGAGCATAGAAATTGGACATTCGTACGTTATCTGTGATAATCACGGGCAGAAAGTTCCGTTGCAGGTAGGGGCTGTTATACGAACAAAAGAGTTTGATGAAAGATTTTATTATAATCAAAATGATTTGGGTGCAGCCTTTTATTCAGATCATATTATGATAAAAGTCTGGGCCCCGACTGCATCAGCAGTGGTTTTAAAATTAATACATGCAAATAGCGGAGAAGAAGAACTGTACGTTATGACTCGTCAAAGAAAAGGCGTATGGGAAAAGGAACTTCCCTTAGATAAAGAAGGGTATTATTATCGATTTTTAATAGATGTAAACGGTCGGACAAATGAAGCGGTGGACCCTTATGCCGTTGCAGCTACAGCAAATAGTGAATACGGAGTTCTGATAAATCTTCATACAGCCTATGTTCATCCCCATGAAAAGCCGCCTTTCCTTCAGCCAACGGATGCCGTTATTTACGAAATGCATGTTCGAGACTTTTCTATTCATCCTTCAAGCGGGATAGAAAAAAAAGGTACGTACCTAGCTGTTACTGAATCAAGCGGTCAGCCAGGCAAACCAACAGGCCTCCATTATTTAAAAGAGCTAGGAGTGACCCATCTTGAATTTCTTCCTATTAACGACTTTGGCGGAGTAGATGAATTAAATCCTCATGCTTCTTATAATTGGGGGTATAATCCATTGTTGTTTAATGTGCCGGAAGGAAGCTACTCTGCTGACCCTTCAAATCCCACCACTCGTATTGTTGAAGTGAAGCAATTAATATCAACGCTTCATCAACAGGGATTCCGTGTTATTATAGATGTAGTTTATAATCACGTATTTGTACGAGAAGAATCACCTTTTGAAAAAATTGTTCCGGGCTATTATTTTCGACATGATGAGTTTGGGATGCCTTCGAACGGGACGGGAGTAGGAAATGATTTTGCTTCTGAACGGAAAATGGCGCAAAAGTTTATTATCGATTCAGTATTATTTTGGATAAAAGAGTACGATGTTGATGGTTTTCGTTTTGACCTCATGGGGATTTTAGATATAGAAACGATGAAAATCATTCGGGAAAAAATAAATGAAATTGATTCTACTATTTTGGTGTTTGGCGAAGGCTGGGATTTAAATACGCCTCTTCCCCACACTCAAAAAGCAATGATGGCGAATGCCCGCCAAACACCTCAAATCGGCTATTTTAATGACCGCTTTCGAGATTCTGTAAAAGGAAGCACGTTCGATGTGTATGAAAAAGGTTTTATCAGCGGGAATATTCATCAAAAAGAAGCAGTGCAATCTGTGATAGCGGGTAGCATTCTGGATAAAGAAGACAGTCCCGCTTTATTTATAAATCCAGCACAGTCAATTAATTATGTTGAATCACATGATAATCATACGCTGTGGGATAAGTTAACGAATTCAAACGGAGAAGAAGACGAAGACACTCGTAGAAGTCGTCATCGCCTTGCTACTGCTATTGTGCTTCTTTCACAAGGCATACCGTTTCTTCATAGTGGTCAAGAGTTTTACCGCACTAAAAAAGGCGTAGAGAACAGCTATAATTCACCCGATGATATTAATGCACTCGATTGGAATCGAAGAAGGGAATTTTCTTCTGATGTGAATTGGGTTCAAGAGCTGATTCGTATTCGCAAACAGCACGATGCATTTCGCTTGGGGGATGCTTCAGCGATTAGGCAGCATGTCTCTTTTCTAAACACGCCGAAATCCGTTATTGGCTATTGCTTATCAAACGTATTGGCTTACGATCCGTGGAAGAATATTATTGTGTTTTTTAATCAAGGCCTAATGGAAGAAAAAGTAGTTTTGCCAGAAGGACCATGGAAAATAGCACTTGATCATTGTAAAGTATATAAAAATGGGTATCCTACTATAGAGGATAATGCTATAAATGTTCCAAAGCTTAGCGTTCTTATTTTATTTCAAACGTAATTATTGTCTTCAACCACTTGACGAAAAAAGTGTGATGGAGATAATATTTATAAAGGATGGCTATTGATACATATCCTCAATAGCCGTCTTTTTTATTTACTAAGAAAATAACGTCATGATGTCTTAATAGATTGCTTTATTGAGTGAAATTTTTAAACGAAATGTGTGTGTTGAAATTGAAGGTGAATTGGTTGGAAGATATATTAGGAAGCGAATGGGAAATTACTCCTGCTGGCGGAGCGACAGGAGAAGCTTATTTTGCAAAATTTCAAGACCGAAAGCTTTTTTTAAAGCGTAATTCATCACCTTTTTTAGCAGTATTGTCAGCTGAAGGAATTGTACCGAAGCTCGTGTGGACAAGACGAATGGAAAATGGAGATGTGATCACAGCTCAGCACTGGCTAGATGGTCGAGAATTAAAACCAAAAGATATGAATTCGAGTCGAGTGACAGAATTGCTTAGTAAAATTCATCATTCAAACGAGTTATTAGATATGTTGAAAAGGTTAGGGAAAACACCGCTTCTTCCCCGAGACGTGCTAGCCGATATTCTAGAGAACGTGGACGAGCGACTTCAAAAAGAGAGTATTGTAGAGCAGGGAATCAGCTATTTACAAGCAGAGCTTCCGTCCATTCAGACAGATAAATATGTGGTATGTCACTGTGATGTGAACCACAATAACTGGATGCTTGGAGAGAATACGCAGCTATATTTAATCGATTGGGACGGAGCGATGATTGCAGATCCTGCTATTGATTTAGGTTTATTGCTTTATTGGTACATCAATCCATCTCAGTGGGAAGAATGGCTTGAGCATTATGGGGTTGAACTAACTGAGAACTTGAAAACGAGAATGAAGTGGTATGTGATAAGTCAAACCATTTTATTCATTGAATGGCATCGTTCGAAAAATGAACATTCTGAAATGAATTACTGGCTTGAATATCTTCGGATGTTGCTCGTCAACGACATTCAAGCACAGTAGCAAAGGTTATGACAAGGTAGATAGTTCTTGGACCCATTGTGATAAATTTTGTTGATTGGTTTGAATATGTTCGTCTAAATGAGCAGCACTTTTTGCATCTTGCGTGTATTTATAAACGTTTTGTAGTGTTGCTTGTACGTCTGTGCTAGCATATCCTTTTGCTAACATTGATTGAATTAAACGTTCAACCTGTTCACATTCCGCAACCGTTCCGCAGCAATCACTTTGATGATTAGATAAAATATCTTTTACTATATTCATTTGGTGTTCGGCATTTAAAGGCATTAAGCATCATCCTTTCTCGTATGATGCTCTTATTTTTTTCTATCTAAACACAATTATGCATGAAAATGTCGGTTGTTTCGAATAACCGACATTTTCAATGCGTCAAAATAAATTAAAGAGGTGCAACATGAGATTACGAAACAAACCTTGGGCAAAAGATAAAATTGCTGAAAATCCCCAATACGTGGTTCCAAATCCAGCGGAGTATAAAGGAAACTGGAAAGAAGTTTTTGGAAATGAAAATCCTCTTCATATTGAAGTAGGAACAGGAAAAGGCCAATTTTTAGTAGGGATGGCTAAACAAAATCCGCATATCAACTATATTGGAATTGAAATGTATGAAAGTGTCATCTTAAGTGCTCTAGAACGATTGATTGAAGAAGAGCTTCCAAATTTAAAGTTGTTGAATGTAGATGCTAACCATCTTAGTGAGTTTTTTGCAAAAAATGATGTGGGTCGCGTTTATCTCAATTTCTCTGATCCATGGCCAAAAAAGAGACATGCCAAGCGCCGCTTAACATACAAAACGTTCTTAAGCATGTATGAAAATCTGCTGGTTGATGGTGGAGAAATTCACTTTAAAACAGATAATCAAGGGCTATTTGAGTATTCATTGACAAGCTTTTCAGAATATGGACTTCTTCTCAAGTACATTAGCTTAGATTTGCATAAAAGCGATTTTGAAGGCAATGTTATGACGGAATATGAAGAGAAATTTTCACAAAAAGGCAGCCGCATTTACCGCTGTGAAGTAAAATACCTGAATGAAAAAGACTGAGTTCCTCAGTCTTTTTTTGTTCAAAAAGAGAAGGGGATAGTGATAAAATAAAAAGGAATATAATGGAGGTGTAAAATGGAAACGCTAACAATAGGCGAATTAAAAGTTACATGGCTTCGTGGAGGGAATAATCATTTAGATGGAGGGGCAATGTTTGGTGTTGTTCCAAAAGAGCTTTGGACAAAAAAATATCCCATTTCAGACGGGAATCGAATTTCCATGAGGACTGATCCTTTGCTCGTTCAAACTGAAAAACACCTCATGTTAATTGATGCAGGTATAGGAAATGGGATGTTGGATGAGAAAAAAAAGCGTCATTTTGGCGTAACGGAAGAATCATTTATTGCTGAAGACTTACAAAAGTTAGGGTTCACGTGCGAAGATATTACTCATATCATTATGACGCATCTCCACTTTGATCATGTGTCAGGCTTAACAAAATGTATCAACGGAAACTTTTCCTCTGCTTTTCCAAATGCAAGAATTTTTGTTAGTGACATCGAGTGGAATGAAATGAGGAATCCTAATATACGTTCTAAAAATACGTATTGGAAACAAAATTGGGAATTTATTCAGCATCAAGTAATAACATTTAGCGACAAAGATGAAATTGTGCCTGGAGTAACGGTTCATCATACCGGCGGTCACAGCGATGGTCATGCTGTAGTTATATTAAAAGGAAACAATGACATCTTAGTGCACATGGGCGATCTTTTGCCAACACATGCACATCAAAATGTCTTATGGGTAATGGCGTATGATGACTATCCAATGACTTCGATTGAACAAAAGCAGCAGTGGTTAGCTTATGCCTATGAGCATCAAGCTTGGCTAAGTTTTTATCATGATGCTTTTTATCGAGCTGTAAAATGGGATAACAAAGGAGAAATAGTTGACGAAATTAAACGGGTGTATTCAGCGTCAATTCAATAATAGCACCGCTTTTTTTATCAATGAAAAACTCGTAATGTTCCTGTTTTGCATCACGTGTTCTGATAATTCCACCTGTATAACCATAAAAAGAGAGACCATGCTTTTGAATGACCTTAGTCGTCGTTTCAATCCATGAGCCGTCGATTGCCCCATTTTGTTTAAAAGCGCTTTTAACAATCGTAAGGGCTTCCGATGAGGAAATTGACGACGTTCTTTTTTGAATAATATAAGCGCTTGCAAATCCGACTGCAGCTCCTGCTATTAGTTGAGTCCATTTCACGTTATTCACCTGCTTTTTAAGGATATGTTTTCATCATTATATCAAATTGTCGAATGCTTTGTTAAGTTGAGTCATAGAAGAGAAGGACGGAACTAGCAACTATTTCCGGTTTTCGATACAATAAAGAAAATGATACATAAAGGAGAGTATATATGAACAATGAAACGCTATCTCTATTTAAAACATTAACGGAGTTACCAGGTGCCGCTGGAAACGAACATCAAGTACGTTCATTTATGCGCTCGCAAATTGAACCCCTTGTAGATGAAGTCATTCAAGATGGGTTAGGAAGTTTATTCGGCGTTCGCTATAATGAAGAAAAAGGTCCTAAAGTAATGGTAGCAGGACATATGGACGAAGTAGGATTTATGGTTACGTCTGTAACTGATAAAGGAATGCTTCGTTTTCAAACTCTAGGAGGATGGTGGAGTCAAGTACTTCTAGCTCAACGCGTCCATGTTGTGACAAAAAAAGGTCCTATCACCGGCGTAATTGCTTCTATCCCTCCCCATTTATTAGACGAATCACAGCGCAACAAGCCAATGGCCATTAAAAATATGATGATTGATGTGGGCGCAGATAGCAAGCAGGAAGTAGCAGAAATGGGCATTCGTCCTGGCGATCAAATTGTACCGATTTGTCCGTTTACGCCAATGGCAAATGAAAAGAAAATACTGGCAAAAGCATGGGATAACCGCTATGGGTGCGGACTTGCGATTGAATTATTAAAAGAAGTAAAAAATGAAAAATTGCCAAATATCTTATATTCTGGAGCTACTGTTCAAGAAGAAGTAGGACTTCGCGGTGCTCAATCAGCTGCGAATATGATTAAACCGGATTTGTTTTATGCACTAGATGCTAGTCCTGCTAACGATACGTCAGGCGATAAAAATGCATTTGGACAATTAGGAAAAGGCGTATTACTTCGTATCTTTGACCGTACGATGGTCACACATAGAGGAATGAGAGAATTTATCTTAGATACAGCTGAGACAAACAGCATCCCTTATCAATACTTCGTTTCTCCAGGAGGTACGGATGCAGGGCGCGTTCATACTTCTAATAACGGAGTTCCTTCTGCAGTGATCGGCGTATGTTCACGTTATATTCATACCCATGCATCTATGATTCATGTGGATGACTATGCAGCTGCAAAAGAATTATTAGTCAAACTTGTACGCTCTACAGACCAAACAACGCTTGATACGATTAAACAAAACGGATAAAGAAGAACAAAGCAGCTGCTTTTGCGGTTGCTTTGTTTCATCATGACAGGAGAAAAAAATGAAAATTGCAATCGGAACGAAGAACCCAACAAAAGTAAATGCAGTAAAAAAAGTATTTGGAGATACTTTTACATATGTAGAGGTAGACGTGCAGTCCGGGGTGTCACCACAGCCTTTTTCTGATGAAGAAACCATCCAAGGAGCGATTAACCGCGCGCGTGCTGCTGTTAAAGAGACAGGTGCTGATATCGGCATTGGGCTCGAAGGAGGGGTGCAGGAAACACCTCATGGCTTATTCCTTTGCAATTGGGGAAGTCTTGTTACCTCTAAGGACCTTGAACCGATTTTAGGTGGAGGAGCTCGTATTCGGCTTCCTGAAGCGGTAGCCGACATGCTTCGTCATGATAAAAAAGAATTAGCCGAAGCTATGGAAATGTATACAAACCAAAAAAATATTCGAAAAAAAGAAGGAGCAATCGGCATTTTCACCAATGGGAATTTAGATCGGACTTCTATGTTTTATCAGGTTGTTTTAATGCTAAAAGGACAGCTAGATTTTAGGACAAATCAAGCTGTTCAATAGGAAATTCCTTTGTAACCCTTTATAATAGAAAAGCATCAGTGTATGATAGTTGCAACAACTCATATACTATGTTTTGATGTAGAAGGATTAAAAAATGTATGGGGCTTTAGCCGTTTAAATACGAAAGTAAAAGAAAAAGTGGAGGAAAGAAAAATGGAAAAAATGCAAACAATTGAACAATACAAAGAAGTCATTAAAGAGGGAAAGCATATCATGATGTTTTCAGCAGACTGGTGCCCAGATTGCCGAGTAATCGAGCCTGTGCTTCCAGAAATTGAGGCGAATCATAGCGAGTATACATTTCACTATGTGGATCGCGACGACTTTATCGATCTTTGTGCAGAATTAAGCATCTTTGGTATTCCAAGCTTTGTTGGTTACAGCAACGGAGAAGAAACAGGACGTTTTGTCAGCAAAGACCGTAAAACAAAAGAAGAAATTGAAGAGTTCATTAACGGCTTAAATGCATAAAACAAGTGAAGACTGATAGCGATAAATTGCTATCAGTCTTCATACATAAAAATGAGAAAAGGAGGCGTAAATATGGCGAAAATGAATAGTCAAAAGATGAGAAAGCTACTTGAAGAGCGATTAACGGGTGCGGATTGGTCATTTTTATTTGACCGTGAAAAAGATACGCTTCGCGTTGAACATAAGGAAACGAAAAAAGGTGTAACCATTTCTTTACCCGGGCTAATTGCAAAATGGGAAGAAAAAAAGGAAGCGGCTCTAGATGAAATGGTATATTATATAAAAGAAGCTCTTCGTGTTATGAACGATGAACAGCAGGTAACGGGAAAAGAAAAGCGCATTTATCCAGTTATTCGCTCAACGTCTTTTCCGGATAAATCGAATGAAGACGTGCCGTTGATTTATGATGAACATACAGCTGAAACACGCATTTATTATGCGCTTGATTTAGGCAATACATATCGTCTATTAGATGAGAAACTAATTCGTAAGGAAAATTTAGATCTATCCGCAGTGCGGGAAATGGCTAAATTTAATCTTCGCTCTTTGCCGATTTCACATAAAAAAGATACGGTAGCAGGCAATGACTTTTATTTTGTAAATCAGAACGATGGATACGATGCAAGCCGAATTCTTAACGAGGCATTTTTGCAAGATTTTGCTTCTAGTGTTTCGGGCACAATGGCTGTAGCAGTACCTCATCAAGATGTGCTGATTCTAGCTGATATCCAAAACGAAACGGGTTATGATATTCTTGCGCAAATGACCATGAGCTTTTTTGCAAGTGGACGTGTACCCATCACAGCTCTTTCATTTTTATACGAAAACGGTGAGCTAGAACCTATTTTTATTCTAGGAAAAAATCGCAGTAAAGGACGGGACTAATTATGAATCTTTTTTATAATAAAGAAGGTATCGGCGATACGTTAATCGTCAAGCTAGAAGATATTGCAATTGAAAATCGCACGTTTGAAACAAAAAGCGACGTTGTGCGTATCTTTGATCAAAAATCAAATACAACGGCTGGCTATAACATCTTTCATGCTTCTTCTAAGTTAAAAGTAGAGGGAAATGGTTCTCTTGAATTAACAGAAGAAATGGTGGAAGAAGTAAATCGTGTACTTAGCGAAAGCGGTTTTGAAGGTAAACTTGAAGTGGATTTATCTCCTAAGTTTGTAGTTGGATATGTTCAAGAAAAAGAAAAGCATCCAAATGCAGATAAGCTAAACATCTGTAAAGTAGATGTTGGCACAGAAACACTTCAAATTGTATGTGGAGCACCAAATGTAGACGCAGGTCAAAAAGTCGTCGTAGCAAAAGTAGGAGCGGTTATGCCAAGCGGTATGATCATTAAAGATGCAGAGCTGCGCGGTGTACCTTCTTCAGGCATGATTTGCTCTGCTAAAGAGCTGGCGCTTCCGAACGCTCCTCAAGAAAAAGGGATTTTAGTACTTGAAGACAAATATGAAGTAGGTCAGCCTTTTCAAGCATAAAAGCAGGGTGTGATACTAATTTATAGGGCAAAAGCAGGATGTTTTTTTACACGTATATTTCAAAGCGTTACAGTTGCTGAAAAGCAATTGTCAATTCTTAAAAAGGTTTGATAAAATTAAAAGCCACTAGTCTAGACTAGTGGCTTTTTTCGCGTTTAATTATGAGTGCTAATTAAACATGAAAAAATATTTTTGCAAAGAGGAATTTTACTGTATAAATAAGGGAAGCAAAATAGTAGATTTTATAGTAAGAGTTCAAGCATACGTGATAGAATGATAAATGAAAAGATAGTATATATATCCATCTCAGAGAATACTTTGAGGCCAAAGGTAAATAAAGGATGCATGGATAGCTTTTTGTAGATGTCGCAGCACTGCGATATAAGAGGCTAAACGAAGTAAGATAGTCTGATAGAAAGAGTGATAAAAATGGGTTTTGTACGAAAAGTAATGGATTATTTACTAGGATACGAAGTGAAAGAAATCGTTGTAGACGAACATGGAAATACAACGGAAGAATACCCTTTAAATAGAGAAAAAACAATTCCTAAAAAGAAGGCTACTAAGCCTAAACAAATGCAGTCAGTTCATCAAAAGCCAGTGATGAAAGCAGCGCCAAAACCTTCTGTTCCACACTCGGCCAGAACGCAAAAGCGGAATTACAGTGAAGAGCAGCAAGATGTTCATACAAAAGTAGCTTATCAATACCCAAAAGGAACGTTTCGTTTCCCTTTAATTGATGATACCGGAGAAGCAAAAAAGGCAGCAGCTCCTAAAAATGAACCAAGGCCTGTAGCAAAAAAGGCACCGGCTCCGTTTTATCAAGAGCCTGTTCGCAAGTCGGCGCTAACGCAGCCTAAGTCAGTATCTCAGCCGTTAAAAGCGGTATCTGAAAAGAAAGAAGCGATTCCGCAAGTAAGAAAACGTCCGTTCCGTCCGACTGAAATCCCTTCACCTGTTTATGGGTTTAATAAGCGGCCTTCTAATGTTGTACAAAACGGAAGTGAGGAAGTAGTAGAATATGAGCTTCCGAGTACACAGTTATCAAAAGCAGCGTTTGAAGATGAAATTTACCGACGAGCGATGAATACGTCTGTTGTAGAGCCGTTAAGAAAACCAGTTTCTAAGCCTATAGCGGAAGAAGCACAGATTCAAGAAACGGAAGAAATGATGCAACTGTCTTCTCAGCGTTTTGCTCAGTGGAAGCAATATGAGGAAAATCAAAAAGAGAAGATATCATTTCCTGAAGAAAAGCCAAGTTCTTCAGTAGCCGTAAAAGAACAGGAAGAGGTTCCAACTTTTGAAGAATCACATGCGGTCGAACCGTTAGTGGCAAAAGAGAAAGCTACCGACTGGGATTTGGCGGAAGAAACAGCAGTAGCTGAAGAGGCTCCAATTTCAAAGGAAACGCCTCCGTTTGAATCATCCGTTTCTTTCCAACAAGAGATCGGAAATGAAGCTGAAGAGGCAGGAGCAGAAACGTTGATGGAAGAAAGCCCAGCGTTTTTACAAGCAGAAGAAGTAGAAGCACTAAAGCCTAGAAAGAGAGAAGAAGTTCCAGCCGCTGAAAAAGAAAGTCACGTCATTCTAGAAGAGCCAACAAACAGTGTTCATGTTGAAGCAGAACATGAGCTGAATTCTGAAAGTTTACATCCATCGCAACCCGCAGCTGATGAATGGCAACCAGAAGCGGTATCCGCTGTTGTGCACCGAGAGCTTGAAAATTCAGTGATAAAAGAGGAAGAGAGCAGGATGCAAGAAAGTCAAGAGTTACAAGGACAAGTACAGCAAGAGTCAGCTGTAGAACCTCTTGTACCTGCAGAACAGCCAGGGAATGCTGAACGAGCTCGCGGTAAGCGATTAGTGCCTTTTAACGTAATGATGCTGAAAAAAGACCGCACGAAGATGGATAACAGCGCTCGAGAAAAAAGTCAGTCGTCCCAAGGTTCATACCAAAGGCAGGAGGCAGAAGCTCTGCAAAAAAAAACGGAAGTAAGTAGGCAAGAAGAAGTTCACGGTGAAAAAACCGAAGAAGTGGTTCCGCAGGCTTCATTAAAATCTGAAGAACCTGTAAATGTAAAAGCTTCTTCTCCTTATGCATTTCCTGGAATGAACTTGCTTAACATTCCTCCAGCTGCTATTGAAGAAGATAATCAATGGGCGGATGAGCAGCGTGAGCTTTTGGATATGACATTAAAAAACTTTAACGTTCGAGCTAAGGTCGTAAACGTCACGCAAGGTCCTACCGTAACCAGATTTGAAGTACATCCTGAGCCCGGTGTGAAAGTGAACAAAATTACGAATTTAACAGATGATATTAAACTGAGCCTAGCCGCGCGTGATATTCGAATTGAAGCGCCAATTCCAGGGAAAAATACGATTGGAATTGAAGTGCCAAATCGTCAAAGTAAGCCGGTGTTAATTCGCGAAATTTTGAGGCATCCTTCTTTTAGAAAAGATAACTCTCCTTTAACGGTGGCGTTAGGGTTAGATATTTCAGGAACGCCGGTTGTGACTGACTTGAACAAAATGCCTCACGGTTTAATTGCTGGAGCGACGGGGTCTGGTAAAAGTGTGTGTATTAATACCATTATCGTCAGCTTGCTTTATAAAGCTGCGCCACACGAAGTCAAGCTTATGTTAATTGACCCTAAAATGGTTGAGCTAGCTCCTTACAACGGCATTCCGCATTTAGTCAGCCCGGTTATCACGGATGCGAAAGCAGCTACTACAGCTTTAAAGTGGGCAGTAGAGGAAATGGAGCGCCGTTACGAACTGTTTGCACATGCGGGCGTACGTGATATTACAAAATACAACGAACGTGTAAAAGAACATAATGAAAAAAGCGGGGAGCTGCCGTATCTAGTTATTATTATTGATGAACTTGCCGACTTGATGATGGTATCTCCAGGGGAAGTAGAGGAAGCTATTTGCCGTATTGCACAAAAGGCAAGAGCGTGTGGCATTCACTTATTGCTTGCAACGCAGCGTCCTTCCGTAGATGTTATTACAGGCTTAATTAAAGCAAATGTGCCAACGCGTATCGCATTTTCTGTTTCTTCGCAAGTTGATTCACGTACAATTATCGACACAGGAGGAGCAGAGAAGCTATTAGGTAAAGGTGATATGCTGCTTCTTGAAAACGGATCTTCTAAAAGCGTTCGAATTCAAGGGAACTTTGTTTCAGATGAAGAAATTGATCGCGTTGTAGATCATGTCAAAAAGCAAATGAAGCCAACATACTTATTTGATCAAGAAGATTTGTTGAAAAAGCAGCAAAGCTTTGCTTCAAATGAAGAAGATGAGCTTTTCTATGAAGCATGCGAGTTTGTGCTAGACCAAGGCGGTGCATCTACTTCCAGTCTGCAAAGACGCTTCAGAATGGGGTACAATCGCGCAGCGCGCCTAATTGATATGATGGAGCAGCAAGGAATTATTTCAGAAGCAAGAGGAAGCAAGCCGAGAGATGTGCTCATTACCGAAAACGAGCTTCAGGAAATGGAAAGTCAAACAGCCACTTCTACATTTTAAGCTGTTTTTCTGCATGTAGGTTAAAAAAAGAGGCTATGCAAAATCAGCAGGATACAGCTTTATGTGAGCTAACGCTCTGTCACTGTATCCGCCGCCTCTTTTTTTCCTGCTTTAAGTTCGTTTATACAGAATTTGAGTAGGGATTTTGGAAGAAATCCATCAGGAAAAAAAGGAAAAGGTTTGTCAGAACTAGTAAAATGATTTACTATATGTAAGGATAATGTGTGTTTTGCTTTTTTAGCATGTGATAGTTTGCTATCATTTCTCACCAGCTGAAACATATGAGCTGAAGGCGTTTAAAGAGGACAAACCAAAATAATTAGAGTACGAGTGAAGAGTAATGACAGAAGAAAATCATGAACTGATTAACTTTAATGAAATTCGTGAACAAAAGCAGCTTCAGTCTGATAATGCTATTTGCGACTTTTACAATCAATATTTCTTTTTTGTGAACCGCTATACGAATATACGAGAAAAAGTGCGGGCTTCACATCTATTTAAAGAGTTAGTAAACTTGCCTCATGAGGCGGCTCTATCTGATTCCCATGAACAATTATTTTTTCAGTGGTTTGCATTTGAATATGTAACCATTCAGGGGAAAACCCTGCTGCAGCTGTTTTTAGCTGATCAGGCGAAGCAGAAAACAGAGTCGTTTTTAATTCAAGGAGCCTTTTTTTTGACGAGTGTACTAGAGCCAATTATTGTGTCTAAAGTACCTAATTCGTTTTTCTTAAAAGGATATACCCCATTGACAAATGAGCAGGTTATCATCAAAGATGTAAGAGGAAGATTTGCAAATTTAGAGGAACAACAAGTAATTTGGATTCGAAAAATAAAATCAATCGGATATGACGTGTTAATTGACTCTTTCTTTTTAGGACATAAACAACGCATTGAACAATTAGTAACCCAATATAATGACAAAAAAAATGCAATGACATGGCGATCGTTTTTAAAACAGCAGGCTATATACTATGTGATGAAGCCAAAATAAAAGGCCGTTTCGCAAGGGAAGAGAGTAGAAATGGAGTCATGGAGTTATGTTATAAGAAGTGATATAATGTACGAATGTTATCGTGAAATCAGCAATCAAACGACATTTATATACGTTTGTAAGAGCAATTCTAGATAACCGTCATATACTGTCTTACAGATAGACGAATGTTGGAGGTTCTTTATATGACAGTTTACCATTTTGTAGGTATTAAAGGAACAGGAATGAGTGCGCTTGCGCAAATCCTAAACGATATGGGCTTTCAAGTTCAAGGATCGGATATTGAAAAAGAAATTTTTACGCAAAAAGCACTAGAACAGCAGGGAATTCCTGTTTTACCATTTGATAAAAATAATATTAAAGACGGCATGACTGTAATTGCAGGAAATGCTTTTCCTGATACGCATGAAGAAATTGCAGAAGCAGCTTCAAAAGAAGGAGTCAAGCTTGTACGCTATCACCGTTTCTTAGGTGACTTTATGAAACAGTATACGAGTGTAGCCGTAACAGGAGCACACGGAAAAACATCCACAACGGGTATGTTAGCGCATGTGATTCAAGGAGCTGAACCTACTTCATATTTAATTGGAGACGGTACGGGTAAAGGTGTAAAAGACAGCAAGTATTTTGCGTTTGAGGCATGTGAGTATCGCCGCCACTTCTTATCTTATACGCCAGACTATGCAATTATGACGAATATTGATTTTGATCACCCTGATTATTTTGCCAATATCGATGATGTATTTAGCGCGTTCCAAGAGATGGCACTTCAAGTCAAAAAAGGAATTATTGCCTGTGGAGACGATGAACATCTGCAGCAAATTCAAGCGAAGGTACCTGTTCTTTATTACGGATTAGGCGAAGAAAATGATTTCCAAGCACGTAATATCGTAAAAAGCACAACAGGCACAACATTTGACGTGTTCGTTCGAAATACATTCCACGCATCATTTGAGATTCCAGGGTATGGCGATCATAACATCTTAAATGCACTTTCCGTTATTGCACTTTGTCATTATGAAGAAATTGACGTTGCTGTGCTGCAAGAGCGTTTTAAAACATATCAAGGTGTAAAGCGTCGTTTCAGCGAAAAGAACGTTGGCAAACAAGTGCTAATCGATGATTATGCACACCATCCAACGGAAATTAATGCAACGATTTCAGCTGCTCGTCAAAAGTATCCAAACCGTGAAGTTGTGGCTGTTTTCCAACCGCATACGTTTACGCGTACACAAACGTTCTTAGAGGACTTTGCAGCAAGCTTACAGCACGCTGATAAAGTATATCTATGTGACATTTTTGGATCAGCCCGTGAGCATCAAGGTAAATTATCAATTGAAGATCTACGAAGCAAAATCAGCGGAGCTGAATTAATTAATGAAGAAACAATTGAATCGTTAAAAGACCATAATGAAGCTGTATTAGTATTTATGGGTGCTGGAGACATTCAAAAGTTTGAAAAACTATATCAGCAAACCGTATCATAAAAAAAAGGCACTCTCCTGAGTGCCTTTTTTTTATTTCAAAACTCATTTTAAATTTTCAGGGTTTAACGCTTTTAATTCTTCAATGACAAATAGCCCGTCTTTACGAATCAACACGTCATCGAAATAAATCTCACCGCCACCGTATTCTGGGCGCTGAATCATCACCATATCCCAGTGAATATTTGACTTGTTTCCGTTATACGCATCTTCGTAGCACTCGCCAGGAGTGAAGTGGAAGCTTCCGTCAATTTTTTCATCAAATAAAATGTCTTGCATTGGATGTTGAATATACGGATTTACGCCAATCGCAAATTCGCCAACAAAACGAGCGCCTTCATCTGTATCAAAAATGCCGTTGATGCGTTCTGTATCATTAGCGGTTGCTTCAACAATTTTACCGTTTTTAAATGTTAAGGATACATTCTCAAACGTAAAGCCTTGATAGTTAGAAGGAGTGTTGTAAGAAATTGTTCCGTTTACAGAATCACGTACAGGAGCCGTGTATACTTCACCGTCCGGAATATTCATTTCTCCGGCACACTTCACTGCAGGAATATCTTTAATAGAGAACGTTAAGTCTGTATTCTCACCCGTTAAACGCACTTTGTCCGTACGGTTCATGAGCTCAACTAAAGCATCCATCGCTTTGCTCATTTTGCCATAGTCTAAGTTGCATACATCGAAATAAAAATCTTCAAATGCTTCTGTACTCATTTTAGCAAGCTGCGCCATTGAATCGTTTGGGTAGCGAAGAACGACCCATTTTGTTTTTGGAACGCGAATTTCTCTATGTACTTTTTTACCGATCGTATTCCCTTGGATTTTCATTTTATCTGCCGGAACATCTGATTGTTCAAAAATGTTTGAACCAGAACGTAAGCCAATATAAGCATCCATTTCTTTCATCACATTTGCTTCGAAGTCTGCCATCATATTGTACTGCTCTTCTTGTGCACCGTTTAAAAGAGCTCGGTCTACCGAATGATCTTTTAGCAGTACAAACGGGTAGCCACCGGCCTTGTACGCTTCATCTACAAGTGCTGTCACAAGCTCGCGCTGAAGTCCAAAGTTTTCGATTAATACTTTTTCTCCTTTTTGAAGGCGAACAGAATAATTAATTAAATTTTTAGCTAATGTTGCAATTCTAGGGTCTTTCATAAATAGTGCCTCCTTAAAATAACAATGATTGATGATTCACTTTCTATTGTACCCCACTGAGCTTATTTTGTTTGTTTTTATGCTTTAAAATCCTTTTTTTCTTTAGGAAGGGAAATAACTCATATATCGCGAAATAATGTAGCAATCTTCCCTTTTTATGAATAAATGCAGAGAGAATATGGTAAAGTTAAAGAGTCTATAGGGAATAGAAGGTTTAATTGTTTATAAAATTGGGAAAGTAGTTATAACAAGAGAGATGAAAATAGGAGGTGCCTTGCACAGATGGTTATTATTCTTTATTTAAGCGCTGCTATTGTTGCCATTGCGATTTTTTACCTGGTGGTTTCCGTGTCAAAAACATTGAAATCCGTTCAGCACACATTAAATTCAGTGGCAGGTACTTTAGACGGTGTAGAAAAGCAAATGACAGGAATCACAGCTGAAACAACTGCACTTTTACATAAGACTAATCTGTTAGCTGAAGATATTCAGCGTAAATCCGAAGCGCTGAACACAGTCGTGGATTCTGTTAAAGGCGTAGGTGACTCAATCCAAGACCTAAATAAGTCGATTAAAAGCGTATCATCAAGCGTTTCAGAGAAAGTAGAAGAAAATAAAGAAACTGTTGCTCAAGTCGTTCAATGGAGCAATGTTGCATTAGACGTATGGGAACGTATAAAATTAAGAAAACAGAAAAAAATTGACGCGGAGCCCGTACCTGTTGAAGTAAAAGAAAAAGCGGTTCAACGCTCACGCTCATTTTCATAAGGATGAACTTTAAAGGAGGAGACGCATATGTCAAACAAACCAAATAAACCAAACAACACTTCAAATAAAGGCTTTTTAGTAGGAACAGTGATTGGAGGAGTTGTAGGAGCTGCAACGGCATTATTACTTGCTCCAAAATCAGGTAAAGAGTTCCGTTCGGATTTAAATGAGCAGGCAGCTTACGTTCGTTTAAAAACAGAGCAAGCGAAAAACAGCGCTGTTGAAAAAGGACAAGGGTTTGCTCAAACGGCTAAAGAAAAAACGGCTGGTTTATCACAAACATTATCTGAGCAATCTTCACAAGTAGTGGACAAAGTGAAAAACTTCCGTAAAGTAGATCCTGAACACGAAGCATTACCTCCAACGAGCTTAGAAGTGCTTGCTGATGAAGTGGAGTCTCAAAGCAACGAAGACGTTCAACAGAAGCTAACAGAAGCTCAAAAAGCATTAGATGAAGTGGAAAGCACAGTGCCACGACCATAATAAAGAATCAAAAGCGTTTACCCTATAGGGTGAACGCTTTTTTTGTATGTAATTTAGGTTGGGTAACGGCAAGTAAATGTTAGTTTCATCAGAGGGATTTTAATTTAACAAGTTCTTTTCTTTCTATGCTGAAAATAACTTCACCTTATAAATAAATTCATTAGCATTATACATAAAGCTGAGCACTCTTTTTGTATGGAAACGGTCAAACCATGTAAACTTAAGAGTAAGTACAGAAAGGGTGAAAAAAATGAAAAAGATTTCAACAGTTGAAGAGTTCGAACAAGTTATTAAGGAAAACCATCGCTTTTTATTTTTAAAGCACAGCACGACGTGTCCAATTAGTGCAGCTGGTCATGAGGCATTTTCAGCGTTTGCTTCTAGTCATGAAGACATTCCTTCTTATTATCTTCATGTGCAAGATTCACGAGACGTATCCAACTATATTGCTGAAACGTATGAAGTGAAGCATGAATCACCTCAAGCGCTTCTGTTTGAAGATGGAAAAGTGAAGTGGCACGCTTCTCACTGGAACATTAACGAAGAAGAATTAGCGAAAAATGTAGCTCATTAATTGAAAGAGGCTGGGACAAAAGCAGTTTAGATGAAGGAAGATCCGAACGATTAATCGTTCGGTTTTTTTTGTAAGCTGATTGCGGTTTCATCCACTTTTTCGTACAATAGATGTAGTTTAGCACATAAAAGCAGAGAAGCCCCTTACATATATCCTCCATCACCTATCATCTTATGTAGTAACCCTGCTAAACGGATTTTTTAAAATCAGTGAAAGGGTGGACGTACATGACGAATTCAGATCTTCAGCATTTGCGATCTCAAATTGACGAAGTAAATATGAAACTGTTAAAGCTTATTAATGAGCGAGGCGAGCTTGTTCAAGAAATAGGAAAGTTAAAAGGAATGCAGTCAACCAAACGGTTTGACCCTGTTCGTGAACGAGCAATGCTTGATGCGATTTTAAGCAAGAATGAAGGACCGTTTCAAACATCTACGCTTCAACATATTTTCAAAGAGATTTTCAAAGCTCATTTAGAGCTTCAAGAAGATGATCATCGTAAAGCACTTCTTGTATCCCGTAAAAAGAAGCCGGAAAATACAATCGTTACGGTAAAAGGAGAAACAATTGGTGACGGACTTCAGCGTTTTGTAGCAGGACCTTGTTCCGTTGAAAGCTATGAGCAAGTAGCAGCCGTAGCAAAAGCCGTAAAGCAGCAGGGTGTGGGGATGCTTAGAGGCGGAGCCTACAAGCCAAGAACATCTCCTTATGATTTTCAAGGCCTTGGCTTAGAAGGACTACAAATTTTAAAAAGAGTAGCTGACGAATATGATTTAGCCGTTATTAGTGAAATTGTCGACCCCGCTGATATTGAAACAGCTGTAGAATACGTAGATGTGATTCAAATTGGTGCTCGTAATATGCAAAATTTTGAGCTGTTAAAAGAAGCGGGTGCGGTGAAGAAGCCTGTCTTATTAAAGCGGGGCTTAGCCGCTACGATTGATGAGTTTATTAATGCTGCTGAATACATTGTATCAAAAGGAAATGATCAGCTGATTTTGTGTGAACGAGGAATTCGTACGTATGAGCGAGCAACGCGAAATACGCTGGATATTTCAGCCGTTCCCATTTTAAAACAAGAAACTCATTTACCTGTTTTAGTCGACGTCACGCATTCAACAGGAAGACGAGATTTGCTTGTTCCAACGGCTAAAGCGGCTCTTGCCATTGGTGCGGATGGAATTATGGCAGAAGTTCATCCAGATCCGGCGGTAGCACTTTCTGACTCAGCTCAGCAAATGGATATTCCGCAATTTACAGAATTTATGAAGCAGCTAAAACCTATATGTAACTTAAATTTATAAAAAAACGTAAAAAAGAAAAATTCGTATACTTTTATGACAAGTTTGAGGCACTTAATGGTTTCAAGCTTGTTTGCCTTTCGTTATAATAAAGATAAGCGAAATTATCACGTATTTTGAAAACAGTCGATAACTTTTGTCAAAATAGGAAAGAATAAGTGCAAATCCAAAAAACAAGAATTTATGAAATTCTCGTGAAACTTGTCGGAAAAAGGCGGTAAATACGTTGCGGTGAAGCACATAGTATCGTATAGTAGTTACAGATATTCGCTATCATTCTGTGAGTGCATATGATATAAATTCGCGATTCACTTTTTTTATTTACTTACTATACACCGTCTTTTACATTGTTACATATAAACTGGTAAAATTGTCTTTGCACACGTAATAATAAGGGCATAACAGGAATGATTTAGATGCATACAGGGTATCTAAGCTGTATGTAAGAGTGAAGGAGCTAGAAATAGCCATTCTATAAAGGAAGATGGATTTATATACGTAAATACAAGAAATGAAATAAGGATAAAATAAACGAAATGTTTTTCGATAAGGAGTGTTTGTTGTGAACGTAACAATTTATGATGTAGCAAGGGAAGCAAGCGTGTCAATGGCAACGGTTTCTCGTGTGGTAAACGGAAATCCAAATGTAAAACCATCAACTAGAAAAAAAGTATTAGAAACAATTGAAAGACTAGGCTATCGTCCGAACGCAGTAGCGCGTGGATTAGCCAGTAAAAAAACAACGACAGTAGGAGTTATCATTCCTGATATTTCAAATATTTTCTATGCAGAGTTAGCGCGTGGAATCGAAGATATTGCAACAATGTACAAGTATAATATCATCTTAAGTAACTCCGACCAAAATCAAGATAAAGAACTTCATCTTTTAAATAACATGCTTGGTAAACAAGTAGACGGAATCATCTTCATGAGTGGGAATGTAACGGAAGAACACGTAGAAGAGTTAAAAAAATCACCGGTTCCAGTTGTACTTGCAGCATCAATCGAATCAACTAACCAAATCCCATCTGTAACTATTGATTATGAACAAGCAGCTTTTGATGCAGTGCAATCACTAATTGACAGCGGTCATAAAAATATTGCATTCGTTTCAGGTACGCTAGAAGAACCGATCAATCATGCGAAAAAAGTAAAAGGGTACAAGCGTGCTCTTACTGAAAGCGGATTGCCTGTACGCGATTCTTATATTGTAGAAGGAGACTACACGTACGATTCAGGTATTGAAGCAGTTGAAAAACTATTAGAAGAAGATGAAAAGCCAACTGCTATTTTCGTTGGAACGGATGAAATGGCATTAGGCGTTATTCACGGGGCACAAGATCGCGGGTTGAATGTACCAAACGATCTAGAAGTTATCGGTTTTGATAACACAAGACTTTCAACAATGGTTCGTCCTCAGTTAACATCTGTTGTACAGCCAATGTATGATATTGGTGCAGTAGCGATGCGTCTCTTAACGAAATACATGAACAAAGAAACGGTAGACAGCAGCATTGTACAGCTTCCTCACCGCATCGAGTTCAGACAATCAACAAAATAATACCTGTGAATGAATAAGAACGAATCCAAAGTTCAGACACGGGGAGATAGAATATGAAAAAAATTGATATGCTCACACCTATAGGGATACTAATTGGTATCTCTATGGTTGTGTTTGGGGTTATTTCAAGTGGAGGAATGAGCGGTTTTTTAGCTTTTATTGATGTGCCATCGATTTTAATTGTACTGGGAGGCGTTTTTGGTACGCTGTGCGTGAGCTTTCCGTTAAAACAATTAAAAAATATGGGAAGAGTAGGGAAACAAGCGTTTCAATCGAAAGAAATAAACGTAGAAGAAATTGTAGGAACATTTGTACATTTATCGGAAAAAGCGCGTCGAGAAGGGCTTCTATCGTTAGAAGCAGAGCTTGAACAAATCGATGATTCATTTGTGAAAAAAGGTATTTTGCTAGCCATTGATGGAGTAGAACCAGAAATGATTCGAGAGCTGCTTGAAGCTGAAATAGCTGCAGTAGAAGAAAGACATACGAGAGGTCGAAGTATGTTTGAAAAAGCAGGCGATTATGCCCCCGCTTGGGGAATGATTGGGACGCTCGTTGGGCTAGTGCTAATGCTTAAAAGCCTTAATACCCCTTCATCGCTTGGGCCTAACATGGCAATTGCTCTTTTAACGACTTTCTACGGGGCGCTGCTTTCAAACTTGTTTTTTCAGCCAATCGCAGCTAAATTAGCTGGTAAAACGGAGCATGAGCTTTTTGTTAAAGAAGTGATTATTGAAGGTGTCATCGGCTTGCAGGCGGGGCAAAAGTCTCGCTTTGTGCAAGCAAAGCTAAAAGTATTTGCCCCTGTTGAAAAACGAAAGCTGGAAGAAAAGAGAGAACACGTTCGTGAAGCGTAGAAGAAAAAGGTATTCGGCACAGTCGCCAAAATGGATGGTAACATTTGCTGATTTGGTGACGTTAATATTAGTTTTTTTTATTTTACTATTTTCAATGTCTAGCGTTGATAATCAAAAGTTTCAGACCGTTGTCAATTCGCTTACAAGCGGTGGCTCATTAGCTTCTGTAGAAAAGAGCCAGCAGTCTCAAAAGCTGGATAACATTTTAGCGAAAGTGCAAAATTACCTGAAGGAAAATAAGCTTCAGAATGTTATTACTGCTAAGCGAGATGAACGCGGAGTTGTGCTTATTTTACAAGAACAGGTGCTGTTTGAAACAGGACAGGCAGACATTTTGAAGAAAGGTACCCCTTTCCTGGATGAATTAGGAAGGTTATTCAGTACTATTCCAAATGATATTAAAGTAGAAGGTCATACCGATAATCGACCTATTCACACCTATCGTTATCCATCTAATTGGGAACTATCGGCAGCGCGTGCCAGCGGCGTCATACGTTATTTAACGAACCACTTTTCTCTTTCTGCTAACCGCTTTGAAGCACTTGGATACGGAGATACAAAGCCGCTTGTTCCGAACACGTCTAATGACAATTTACAAAAAAATAGACGCGTCGAAATTATTATTTCAGATCCCGAAGCACAGTGAAAAAGGCCATACGTTTGTATAGCCTTTTTTTAAGAATGAGATGTATGAGAACGAATAGGATAAAGAGCGCGCTCAAGAGTTTGAGCGTTTTTTTCTGTTATTTCTGGTTTTCTTGGAATTGGCTGATAGATATTAGGTTCATCATCCCACTGCGTGCAAATGGGGTGAGGCGATACTTTTGTCCATTTTTCAAGCCATGATAGAGGAAGCATGCCTTCTGCCTTTCGTTCAATCATTTCAAGCCAAATGAATGACCAAGCCCGAGGAACAACCCGCCAAATATCATAACCTCCTCCGCCAACCGCAATCCATCTTCCCTGACAGTATTCATGGGCAATTTCATGAGCAATTTTAGGAATCTCACGGTATATTTTCGTGGTGCCGCATAAATGAGTGAGCGGATCGTAATAATGAGAATCGGCTCCATTTTGTGTCAAGATAACATCTGGTTTAAAAAAAGCAGCTACTTCTTTTAAAGAGGTCTTATAAACGTCGAGCCAAGACTCATCTTCCGTATAAGCATCAACAGGCACATTAAATGAATAACCATAGCCTTCACTGTGCCCGCGTTCGTTAACGTTTCCCGTGCCTGGAAACAAGTAGCGTCCCGTTTCATGAATGGAAAGAGTACAAACGGAAGGATCGTCATAAAATGTCCATTGCACGCCGTCACCATGGTGAGCATCTGTATCGACATAGAGGACGCGCGCGTTGTACTTTTGCTGCATATATTTGATGGCTACCGCGCTATCGTTATAAATACAGAAGCCGGAAGCTTTTCCTCGAAAGCCGTGGTGCAATCCTCCTCCTAAATTTAGAGCATGCTTAGCTTTTCCAGTCATCACATAATCTACAGCCGTAAGTGTACCCCCAACTAAAAACGCACTGGCTTCATGCATGTTGGGAAACATAGGTGTATCTTCTGTTCCAAGACCAAAATCTGCTGCTTTTTCAACAGAAAGCTCGCCGCTTCCTGCTAATTTTACCGCTTGAATATAGCTAGTATCATGGACAAGCTGAAGTTCTTCATCAGATGCCATCCGCGGTAATACAATATCTTGATTGCCTAAAGCGCCAAATTCCCGTAACAGTTCATATGTTAGTTGAACACGAAGCTGGTTAAACGGATGATTATTGCTGAATTTGTACGAAAGAATATCATCTGAATAAATAAATACAGCATTACTAGTCATTACGTCATCTCCGGTAATTTAGGCCATAGCACCTCATAGCCGTTTTCTTTTAATGTATTTATACTAATCAATGGATTAATAGCTTGAATGCGAAGCACAAGGATTTTATATCGTTCATCTACATCAGGGTAGACAAGTACGCTTAAGATGTTTGTTCTCTTTGAACCAAAGAGGGATGTAACTTCAGCGAGCACGCCAGCCTTATTTTCTACTTTTATTTCAATTTGTGAACCTGGCTTATTAGTGCCGGTAAGCTGAATAAACGTATGTAGTAGATCTCTTTCGGTAACAACTCCTACTAACCGCTTGTTTTTTGTGACGGGAATACAACCGATTTGGTGTTCATAAAAAATGCTTGCAATTTCTTCAACAAAATCAAGAGGGTGAGCTGTAATGACTTCTGTTTTCATAATCATCCGCACGGGTTCGGATAGAAGAGCAGATGTATAAGTATTATCTAAAATAGATGGACTTGCATCTCTTACGTCTCGATCAGAAATGATGCCAACTACGTGATGAAGGTCATTAACGATAGGAATATGTCTAATCTTATGTGTATCTAAAAGTTTCATAGCTTCAGCAATCGTATGGTCGGGGGGTAAGGTAACGAGATCGGTTTTCATCATCTCTTCAACAATCATCAGACACAGCTCCTTTTCTTAAAGGTCAGCTCAATACATAAAGCGATTTCGAAAGCGCAGGCTATCAAATTCTTGTATGCTTTCTTGAGGGACTCTGCTCCCGATTCTTACCATCAAACAATTAGCAGGGTGGGAGCTAATCTCCGGATCATCTGTGGCAAACCACGTCAGTCCGCCTTTATTCATCATTTTCTCCATAATTTTGCGGTAATCCCACACATTTAGCCCTGTTCCTTTTAAATCCCAATGCCAGTAGTATTCTGTCGTAATGACAATATAATCTTCCATTGCATCATCCATCATAGATACGATAAGCAAGTTTTTTCCAACAGCGTAGCTGCGAAACGGGGCAGCTACCTCTATAGCTCCTAATTCGATTAAATTCTCCATATTTCCTTCCGACCATCGTTCTAGAGGATCGGGATATAAAAAGGTGACATAACCAATGATTGTATGATGATGACGAGCAATAATGATTCTACCTTCAGGCAAGTTGGCAATCTCGATCAATGCTTCTTTTTGCTGTTCAGGTGGACGAAAGGCCGTTAGTTGCTCATGAAAATCAAGTTGTTGCAAGGTTTGTGAGGAGACAGGTCCTTCAATAACAATTGCTCCAACCGCTGTTTTTAGTTCTTTCATATTGTATGTTTGGGAATGTTTCACATGAATCACCACCTTCAAGCAGTCTTATCTGTATTATAATACAAAAAAAACTCTACATTAAAGCGTTTTCAAAAAATTAAATAAAAGAAAAGGAGTTTTTTCAAAAACATAGAATAGGAAATTAAAAGAGATTCTTGTTAATTCGACACTTATATAACAAAGGTTGTCATATAACAAAGGTTGTCATATAACAAGGGAGACTATTATCCCAATTCCGACAAATAATTTTTATAAAATTGTGAAAAGTCTATTTTTGTTATATAATAGGTTTGTAAATTTTATACATAAGGGGGAGTTTGTGATGAAGGTGGAAGCGCTTCCTGTAATTGAAGGGGTATACAACTTACAGGACTACGATAAAACGTATCAAACCTTTGACTGGTCACAAGTGGAGAAGGAATTTTCATGGCATGAAACAGGTAAATTAAATGCAGCTTATGAAGCAATTGATAAGCACGCAAACTCTACGCGTAAAAATAAAGTTGCGCTTTATTATCGAGATGCGCAGCGCAATGAAAAATATACATTCAAAGAAATGAAAGAATGGTCAAACAAAGCCGCAAACGTGCTAAAACAAGCAGACGTAGAGAAGGGAGATCGTGTGTTTATCTTTATGCCTCGCTCTCCGGAACTTTATTTTGCATTGTTAGGGGCGGTGAAGCTTGGCGCTATTGTTGGGCCTTTGTTTGAAGCATTCATGGAAGGTGCAGTAAAAGATCGTTTGCAAGACAGTGATGCAAAAGTGTTAATTACAACGCCTGAACTGCTGAGCCGCGTTCCGGTGAAGGATTTGCCAGCTTTAAAACACATTCTCCTTGTAGGGGAAAATGTAGCAGAAGAAGGCATTCAACTAGATTTTCTGAAGCGATTAGAAGCGGCGAATAAAGAGGTGGAGATTGAGTGGGTAGATAGAACAGATGGTATGCTGCTTCATTATACATCAGGTTCAACTGGAAAACCAAAAGGGGTGCTTCACGTTCATAATGCAATGCTTCAGCATTATCAAACTGCTAAGTGGGTGCTCGACTTAAAAGATGACGATGTGTATTGGTGTACAGCAGATCCGGGTTGGGTAACGGGAACTTCCTACGGAATTTTTGGTCCTTGGCTTGCTGGAGCAACAAATGTGATTGTAGGAGGACGCTTTAGTCCAGATGCATGGTATCAAGCACTTGAAGATTTTGGCGTAACGGTTTGGTACAGTGCGCCTACAGCATTTCGTATGCTAATGGGTGCTGGCGATGACTTAGTTAAACGCTATGATTTAAGCAGCCTTAGACATGTATTAAGCGTGGGAGAACCATTAAATCCTGAAGTGGTACGCTGGGGAATGAAGGTTTTCCAAAAACGTATTCATGACACGTGGTGGATGACTGAAACTGGAGGTCAGACGATTTGTAATTACCCGTCTATGAAAATTAAACCAGGATCTATGGGAAAACCTATTCCGGGTGTACAAGCAGCAATCGTTGACGATCAAGGACAAGAGCTTCCACCTTATCGAATGGGTAACTTAGCAATTAAAAAAGGCTGGCCATCTATGATGCATGCAATTTGGAACAACAAGGAAAAGTATGAGTCATACTTTATGCCAGGCGACTGGTACGTATCAGGTGATTCCGCGTATATGGATGAAGACGGTTATTTTTGGTTCCAAGGCCGAATTGATGACGTTATTATGACCGCAGGAGAACGAGTTGGTCCATTTGAAGTAGAAAGTAAGCTTGTTGAACACCCTGCTGTAGCAGAAGCGGGTGTCATTGGTAAGCCTGATCCTGTGCGTGGGGAAATTATTAAAGCGTTTATCGCACTTAGAGATGGGTATGAATCTTCAGATGAACTGATTGAAGATATTCGTCAATTTGTGAAAAAAGGGTTAGCTGCTCATGCAGCTCCACGTGAAATCGAGTTTAAAGATAAGCTACCTAAAACACGAAGCGGTAAAATTATGCGTCGCGTTTTAAAAGCGTGGGAATTAGATTTGCCAACGGGCGATTTGTCGACGATGGAAGACTAAGGAGTAAACGTTTCAATCTTTGTAGGGAAAATAAGTGATTTTTATAAAGTTCAAACAGCCAGCTGTTTGAACTTTTTTTTGGACTTGAATTTTAAAATGAAATCATTCATAATTGTGGGGTGTAAACTTTTAAATAAAATAAACTGCAGTGATAGGAAGAAGTAATACTTGTCTCCCTGTTTAAGAGAGCTGATGGTTGCTGAAAATCAGTACATAGACAAATATGAAATACGTCCTTGAGCATCTTTTGTGAACTTACAGTAGCAAAAGACGGGTAGACCGTTACATCATTTAAGTGGGAAATAATTTATTTCCAAATAGGGTGGTACCGCGATATTTTCGTCCCTTCTTTTTTAAGAAGGGGCGTTTTTTATGTTGTTCAACAAATTGTAACGAGCAATTAGATAAAGGAGAGAATATAACATGGATATTTTACAAGATCTTGAGTTTCGAGGGCTCATTAATCAACAAACGGATGAAAAAGGTTTAAATGAACTTTTGAGTAAAGAGTCTGTTCGTTTGTACTGTGGATTCGATCCAACAGCCGACAGCCTTCACATCGGCCACATGCTTCCTGTTTTAATTTTGCGTCGCTTTCAACAAGCTGGACACCAACCGATTGCATTAGTTGGTGGAGGTACGGGTCTTATTGGAGATCCAAGCGGTAAAAAAGCAGAGCGTACGTTAAATGAAAAAGAAACGGTTGCTATGTTTAGTGAGCGTATTAAAGGTCAGCTTTCACGCTTCTTAGATTTTGAAGAAGGTGAAAATGCAGCGGTTATTGCGAATAACTATGACTGGATTGGCACGTTAGATGTTATTACATTCCTACGAGATATCGGTAAAAACTTTGGTATTAACTACATGATGGCAAAGGATTCTGTTCAATCTCGTATCGAATCAGGCATCTCATTTACGGAATTCAGCTACATGATTTTACAATCATATGATTTCTTGAACTTATACCAAACGTATAACTGTAAGCTTCAAATTGGCGGCAGCGACCAATGGGGAAATATTACAGCTGGCTTAGAATTAATTCGTAAATCAGAAGAAGATGCAAAAGCATTTGGATTAACAGTTCCACTTGTAACAAAAGCAGACGGCACGAAGTTCGGTAAAACAGAAGGCGGAGCAATTTGGTTAGACGCTGAAAAAACAAGTCCGTATGAATTCTACCAGTTCTGGATTAATACAGATGATCGTGATGTTATAAAATATTTAAAATACTTTACATTCTTATCACATGAAGAAATTAATGAATTAGCAGCATCTGCAAAAGAAGCGCCTGAAAAACGCGAAGCACAAAAAGCACTAGCAGCGGCGATGACTACGCTTGTACACGGTGAAGAAGCTCTTGAGCAAGCCATTCGTATTTCGCAAGCTTTATTTAACGGAAGTATTTCAGAGTTAACAGCAGAAGAAATTAAGCAAGGATTCAAGGATGTTCCTTCTTACACGCATACAGGTGAAGATATTGGTTTAATCGATTTACTTGTAGAAAGTAAAATCTCTCCTTCTAAACGTCAAGCGCGTGAAGATATTTCAAACGGTGCGATTTACTTAAACGGTGAGCGTGAGCAGGATTTGCAAAAAACAGTAGGAGCAGAAGACCGTATTGAAGGTCAATTTACAGTAATTCGTCGAGGCAAGAAAAAATATACGCTTATTCAATACGCATAAAAAAAGGCCGAAAGGCCTTTTTTTGTATAAAGACAGTAAAAAAGCCGCTCCATAGGGAACGGCTTTTTACTATTAACGAGAGTAGAACTCTACGATTAGTGCTTCGTTGATTTCAGCAGATAATTCAGAACGCTCAGGTAAGCGAGTGAATGTACCTTCTAATTTCTCAGCGTCTACTGTTAAGTAGTCTGGTACGAAGTTGTTAACTTCAAGCGCTTCTTTCACGATTGAAAGGTTGCGAGATTTTTCGCGAACACCGATCACTTGACCAGGTTGTACACGGTAAGATGGGATGTCAACGCGTTTACCGTCAACTAAAACGTGACCGTGGTTAACTAATTGACGAGCTTGACGACGAGTGCGTGCAAGACCCATACGGTATACTAAGTTATCAAGACGAGCTTCTAAAAGAATCATGAAGTTCTCACCGTGCTTACCAGTTAATTTACCAGCAGCAACGAATAAGTTACGGAATTGACGCTCAGTTACACCATACATGTGGCGTAATTTTTGCTTTTCTTGTAATTGTAAACCGTACTCAGAAATTTTCTTACGTTGACCTGGGCCGTGTGGACCTGGAGCGTAAGGGCGTTTTTCTAATTCTTTACCTGTACCACTTAGAGAAAGACCTAAGCGACGAGAGATTTTCCAACTTGGACCTGTATAACGAGCCATGATGACTCCTCCTTGTTTGTGTTTTTATTTTATGCAAAACAAAAACAGACACATTCTAGCGATATGCTCATTTTGTTTTCATGTACCATCGCTCTAGCAGCAGAGAGTTACACGATACACCATCTTTTTAAAAGAATTGCTACTTCTGTAAAACAACCTTTTAATGAGGAACAAAATGAAAAAACATAAAGAAGATTGTATAAGCTGCAATATTTCACACAACGAGTATTATAGGTGTTTCCTCGTATAAAGTCAAGGAAGATTGAAGATTAAAAGATTATAAAAGAAAGGATATATTCATTTGAAGTATGAAAAGAGAAGAAAGAACGTAAGAAAACGGTGGTGATGGCTAATCAAACGTTTGTTTAATAAGCAAAAACCGCTGATTTGCAGCGGTTTTTTTGCTTATTCATATTTAAAGAAAAGAAGTGAGTTCTTTGACGAATTCTTCAAGATACTGTTGATCGATTTCATCAAAGCGATTTTTGATTGGACTGTCAATATCAAGAACACCTAAAAGCTGACCGTCTTTTACAATTGGTACAACGATTTCAGATTGAGAAGCGGCATCACATGCAATGTGGCCAGGGAAGGCGTGAACATCTTCAATTCGCTCTGTTTTTTGATTTTGAGCTGCTGTACCGCATACGCCTTTTCCAAGTGGAATACGAACGCAAGCCGGCAGTCCCTGGAAAGGTCCAAGCACTAACTCCCCGTCTTCCATTAAATAAAAACCTACCCAGTTTACTTCATTTAAAAATTGATTTAGCAAAGCTGAAGCATTTGCTAGATTAGCAATCGTATTGCTTTCTCCTTCTAATAAGGCGCGTAATTGCTTAATTACTAATTCATAATCCTTTTGTTTTGAGCCGCTGTAGTTTTCGACATTAAACAATGTATTCTCCTCCATTCAACATAAGATTTAATGAATTTTTATCAGGAAACGTCAGTTTTAACGCTACTTTGTCGATAAAAGATTACAGGAACTAAAAAGCCTATCACGAATTATGTAGAGAGGCTACTAAAATCCTTTTTAAATACTGTAACGATTTCTACACAATTTTGCAATCATATGTGTTTTGTAAAAATAAATCGAAATGAGGTGTAGATAGATGGCTGTACAGTCAAAAACGAAAGAGAAAATTATTGATGCGGCCGTTTCTCTTTTTAACGTAAAAGGTTTTGATGGTACGTCGGTGCGCGAGATTGCAGGAAAAGCGAAAGTGAACGTAGCGAATATTTCATATTATTTTCATAGCAAAGAAGGATTGCTTGAAAGTTTAGTGATTTCTTATTTTGAAGGTTATATTGGGGTGTTGGAGCAAGCATTTCAAGAAATGAAAAAGCTGTCTTCAACAGAAAGTATGATCGTAATGATTCGAGCTATCTTACATTACCAGCACGAAAATAGGCATATTGCCCGGCTCGTATATAGAGAAATCTCTCTTGACACGATTTTAATTCGAGAAGTTATGACTACGTATTTAACCAAGGAAAAATACTACTTAAAAACAATCCTTGAAAGAGGGATGAAAGAAAAGGAGTTTCGAAAGCTGCACGTTTCCTTTACAATCATTGAGCTTAAGGGCATGCTGTCTATGCCTTATCTTCATCCTCAGTACCTAAGTGAAGTTCTTCATATATTGCCTCACGAACCGTATTTTGTTCAGCAATATGCGATTGAGCTTGAGCGATGGGTGCACACAACGGTATGTTTGCCATATGAACGGACAAACAAACTTCGCGTTCAATTATCTTAAATGAAGCTCTCTATAGCCTTGGCCTAAATCCTTCGCACAGTGGGCGTCTGACCCATATACGAGAGGGATTTTTTTCTGTTGGGCTGCTTTTACGACAAAGGGAGCTGGATACGCTTCCTTGCACAAAGGCTTAAACAATCCTGCACCATTATAATCCAAAGCCAGATCTTTCATTTTTATTTCATCGAGTATTGATAAAATAATAGGGGAAAGTGTGTCTTCATATGGAAATTGAGCTTGAAATTTATGTATGAGTGTCATATGACCAATGCGCTTAGGCTTATAAACGCCTAAATTGGCCTGTACAGAGCGTAATACCGTGTTGTAATACTTATCATATACTTTGCTTACGCTGCCAAACTTCTGTACAATATGTGCAAATACGTCAGCGCTAAAATCTAGGCAGTCATATCCTTCTTCATGTTTTAAGAAATGGACAGAAAGGATGCTGTCATCGAGACAAGGACCATACTCGTTTAAGAAATCTGTTGTTTCTTGTTCAAATCCTTCAATAAAGTCAACTTCCAATCCGACATTGATACGAATATCGCGCTCAAATTCTTTTTTAACTTGCTGTACGTTTTGAATGTAGCGATCAAGTTTGTCAGGATCCATTCCGCTGTCGCGATCAGGCGTCGGATCACTGAAGCTTTTTGGTAATGGAGCATGCTCTGTAAACGAAATCTCGCCAAAGTTCAGGGAAATCGCCTGTTCAACATATTGTTGCAATGAATCAGGTGAACCGTGTGGGCAAAATGGAGTATGAATATGTTTGTCAACTTTCATAAAAAATGCCTCCTTTTTTCTTCTTTTTCCATTGTAACGACACAAAGTGACTCCATGCCAATATTTTGTATAAAAAAATTTAATTTTTTGCTCAAAAGTTGGACTTTACATGGTATCATAAAAACATTGACGCAAAAAAATTTAAAGGATTAAATTCACCCTTTTTATAAATAAGAAACTTGTCATGTAGAACGCACTGTAAGGGGGCTTAGTATGGAATTCATTATAGCACTAATCATACTTATTATCGGATTAGTTGTGTACGGAATGTTTTCACGTAAAAAGATTTATCAAGAAATTGATCGCCTGGAAACGATCAAAGTCGAATTAGCAAATACGCCAGTTGCAGAGGAAATTTCAAAAGTAAAAGAATTGAACATGACAGGTCAAACTGAAGAGCTATTTGAACGTTGGCGTGAGCAGTGGGATGAAATTATATCAACTAATCTCCCGAAAATTGATAAAGAACTGTTTGAAACGGAAGAAGCAGCAGATAAATACCGGTTTAAAAAAGCGAAGCAGTTATCTATACATATTGATCAAGCCTTAGAACAAACCAAGATAGATATTGAAAACATACTTACTGAACTTCAAAATTTAATTGGTAGCGAACAAGATAATCGATATGATATTGAGGAATTAAATCAGCTTCACCGCCACGTGAAGAAAAAATTGCTCGCACATCGGTATTCCTATGGAAATGCTGAAAAAACGTTAGAATACGCAATTAATACATCTAAAGAGCAGTTTAAAAAATACGAGGAAGAGACGATTAACGGAAACTATCTTCAAGCACGTGAGATTGTTCTTCAATTAAAAACTGATTTAACAGCTATTGATTCGTATTTAGAACAAATTCCAAAAGTGTTAGTTGAGTGTCAGACCACTCTTCCTGTTCAGTTCAATGAACTGCTTGACGGGTTCCGCGAAATGAGTGAGCAGGGATATGTGTTAGATCATCTGCAAGTAGAAGAAACGGTAGAGCTTTTAAAACAAGAAACTGCTGAAATTATTGCAGATATTGAAGAATTATATGTGGAAGAAGCGATTACAAAACTAGATGATGTGAACGAACGCTTAGAGCAGTTATATGACTCACTTGAGCATGAGGTTTTCTCCTATCATAAAATGAACCGTGAATCTCATACGGTATCTAACTTCCTTCGTATGCTTCAAGAACGAAACCGTGAACTTCGTGAAGAAACGCTATTTGTACAGCAAAGCTATCATTTTAAAGAGCGCGATTTAGACGTATATTATAAAATGGACCGCGAACTAAAACGATTGACTAACTTGTACTATAATATTTCGGACAAGGTGGCGGAGCACAATTTAGCCTACAGTGTGATCCAAGAAGAACTCGAAGACGTTTCCAAACAGCTTAACCAATTAAAAGAATCTCAGGAATCCTATAGCGATATGCTACAAGCTCTTCGCAAAGATGAGCTCTCGGCTAAGGACAAAATAGAAGAACTGAAATCTCAGTTGATTGAAGCAAGACGCCTTATTCAAAAAAGCAACCTTCCCGGTGTTCCTGAAGAATACAAAGTGCAGCTTGAAAAAACGGTTCATATCTTAAATGAAGTAACCGCTAAGCTGAAAGAAAAACCGCTTAATATTCAAGCTGTTCAATCTTTACTTGAAGATGCTGTTGGTTTTGTCCAGGATACATTTGATGAAACAGAGGCAATGTTAGAAGAGGCGCGACTCGTTGAAAGAGTGATTCAATACGGTAACCGTTATAGAAGTACTCATCACTCGATTGCACAGTCTTTAGAAGAAGCAGAAGAAGCGTTTCGTCATTACGAATACAAAGAAGCATTAAAACAGGCATCTGCAGCTATTGAGCAAGTAGATCCTGGTGCGCTGGATCGTATACAGCGTATTGTATCTTCACAGAGTTAAAAAGCTCGTGTCCAAAGGACACGAGCTTTTTTATGACGCTTTTCTTTGTATACTATCTGTGTGATGTGTACCTCTTGCAATACTAATAATATAGCCTATGAAGGCAGCAGCAACTGTTGGAATAAGCCAGCCAAGGCCTTGGCTATAAAGCGGCAAATAGTTTTTGAAAAAATTGTCTATGCTTGTTAGGATAATTCCTGCTGCTTTTAACCCGTCAAAAATGCTCAGAATCGAGCTAATGATTACGGCTGTCACATATACTTCTCGACCAAACGAAATGGCTCTTTCAATTAATGATAAAGCAATTAGCGTAATGGCAATAGGGTATACAAAGGTCAAAATAGGTATGGAAATAGAAATTAATTGAGTAAGCCCTACATTTGAAATAACAGCACTAAACAGCATTAAAATGACGACAAATGTTTTATATGACATGCTTGGCACCAGCTGCGTGAAAAATCGTGCGCAAGCAGAAGTTAATCCGATGGCTGTCGTTAGACAAGCAAATGTAATAGCGAGTCCTAAAATAATGGTGCCAAACGAACCGAATAATGTTGTAGCTACAGCTGTTAAAATAGCTCCTCCATTTTCTTTCATACCAATTGCTTCTACGCTTGAAGCGCCGACATACGCGAGAGAAAGATAAACGATAGCTAACCCAGCAGCAGCAATCAACCCGGCTTTGATACATACCGAAGCAAGTGTTCGTTCGTCCGTTACGCCTTTTTCCTTAATACTGTTGATAACAACGATGCCAAATACGAGAGCTGCAATTGTATCCATTGTCAAATATCCATCAATAAAGCCGCCCGTAAATGGAGAGGCTATATATTTGGCGTGAGGTTCTTGAAAAGAACCCATAGGTGTCATTAAACTTTTGATAGCTAAAAGAGCTAATACTGCGAGCAGTAAAGGAGTTAGAATTTTTCCTATGCGATCAACAATTTTAGTTGGATTCAATGATAAATAAAGTGTTAGGCCAAAGAAAATAACCGTATAGACCATTAAAGGAATCTTGCTTGCAACCGCATTTTCTGATAAAAATGGGGTCACACCGATTTCAAACGCTACCGTATCCGTTCTGGGTATACCAAAAAAAGGGCCAATTGCTAAGTAAAGCAATATAGTAAAAGAAATCCCGAAAATAGGGTGAACTTTTTTAGCTACTTCGGTAAAGTTTCCATTACTTTTAGAAACAGCGATTATCCCCATAAGCGGAAGTCCTACACCTGTAATGAGAAAACCGATAATGGAACTCCAAGTGTGTGTTCCGGCTTGCTGTCCGAGCAAAGGAGGGAAAATCATATTTCCCGCTCCGAAAAAGAGAGCAAACAGCATAAGACCGATGGCAAGTATTTCTTTGTTAGTGAGTGCTTTGGTTTTCATAATGCCTCCTAGTGTTTCTTATGTTGATGATTAAATTTTCTGACTTTTTAAAAACTAAAAGTACGTGATACATACTACCACATTTATGGAATCATATATAGGTTTTTTTGAAAAAATCTAAATAGTTTATTAATAATAAAAGGAACGCCTAATTTAAAAAAATACCAAGGTGTGGTATGATAATACGTTGTTCCGAAAAAATGAAGAAGGGGGCGCGCATCCTTGATTTATTTAGATAATAGCGCTACAACAAAACCCTATAATGAAGTCATACAATCTTTTACCAAAGTAGCTACAACTTATTATGGCAATCCATCGTCCCTCCATCAATTTGGCGTACAGGCGGAGAATTTGTTGAGCCGTTCACGTGAGCAAGTAGCAGAATTGCTGCACGTATCGTCAAATGAAATTATCTTTACATCAGGAGGAACGGAAGGGAATAATTTAGCTATTAAAGGCGTAGCGATGCAATATAAAAGCCGAGGTCAGCATATTATTACGACAAATATTGAACATGATTCTGTTCATGAACCATTTAAGCAGTTAGAAGCACTAGGGTTTCATGTGACGTATGTTCCGGTAGATTCAAATGGATTTGTGTCACCTGCGGCTATTGAATCAGCTATTACGGATGAAACCATTTTAGTATCCGTTATGCATGTAAATAATGAAATTGGCACCATTCAGCCAATTGAAGAAATTGGACAGATGCTTACGAACTATTCGAAGGTGCTTTTTCATGTCGATCATGTGCAGGGGATTGGAAAAGTTCCGCTTTCTTTAGCAAATCATAAAATTGATTTATGCACATTATCAGGACACAAAATTCACGGCTTAAAAGGAACGGGGATTTTATATAAACGAAATGGAGTTCAGCTTCATCCGTTGCTTAGCGGAGGCTCTCAGGAAATGCAGCATCGATCAGGCACGGAAAATGTTCCGGGAATCGTAGCATTTGCTAAAGCACTTCGTTTAACACTTGAACATGCAGCTCAGAATCAGCAAAAAATGCAGAAAATAAAAGCAGAACTGATGGACAAACTTTCTGCTCACGAAAGAATCACGATTAATACGCCGAATGAGCATTCAGCTCCCCATATTATAAATTTTACAGCGCAAGGTATTAAAGGTGAGGTTTTTGTTCACGCTCTTGAAGAAAAAGGAGTGTTTGTATCAACTACATCTGCCTGCTCATCAAAACGAAAAAAGCCAAGTAAAACGCTTTTAGCTATCGGTAAAAATTACGAAGAAGCCGATCAGTCCATTCGTTTGAGCTTGTCAGGATTAAATGACTATAATGAAGTAACGCCCATTATAAATGCTATTTTCACAGTAATTGAAGATCTAAAGAAAGTAATGAGGTAAATAACTATGATATATAACCATATTTTAATTCGATACGGAGAAATCTCCACTAAAGGACAAAATAGAAAAAAATTTGTTGCGCAGCTAAGAAAAAATATTGTAACGGCTCTTAGTGCATTCCAAAACATTCACGTAAAATACACAAGAGACCGCATGTATATTCACTTAAATGGTGAAAATCACGAGCCTATCATTGAACGTCTTCAGCAAATCTTTGGTATTCAAAGTTTTAGTTTAGCATTAAAAGTTGAAAATGAACTTGAAGCCATTCAAGAAGCAGCGCTAGAAGCAATGAAAGAATTTGATATAGAAGGAAAAACGTTCAAAGTATCTACTCGAAGAGCGTACAAACAATTTCCTCTTGATACAAACGAATTAAATTATGCAGTAGGAAGTCATATTCTACGAAATACAGAGCATCTACAGGTAAACGTAAAAGAGCCAAGCGTAAATGTACGAGTAGAAGTGAGAAGTGAAGCAACGTATATTACATGTTTTGATTATCGCGGAGCAGGGGGTCTTCCAGTTGGTACGAGTGGAAAAGCGATGCTCATGCTTTCTGGAGGAATCGACAGCCCGGTTGCAGGATACTTAGCTATGAAGCGCGGTTTAGAAATAGAAGCGGTTCATTTTTATAGTCCGCCTTTTACAAGTGAACGTTCTAAGCAAAAAGTAATTGATTTAACGCAAAAATTAACGGCTTATCACGAAAAAGTAAAGCTTCACATTGTACCGTTTACAGCTGTACAGCAAGCGATTCAAAAGCAAATTCCAGAGAATTATACCATGACCTCTACACGCCGTATGATGCTTCGAATTACGGACCTTATTCGTGAAAAAAATGAATCGTTAGCTATCGTAACTGGCGACAGCTTAGGGCAAGTAGCTAGTCAAACGGTTGAGAGCATGTATGCGATTAATGAAGTGACGAATACGCCAATTTTGCGTCCGCTTGTGACAATGGATAAAACGGAGATTGTGGAAATTGCCCGTAAAATTGACACACATGAAATTTCGAATCGTCCGTATGAAGACTGCTGTACAATTTTTACGCCAAGCTCACCAAAAACTAAGCCAAAGCGTGAAAAAATAAATCGATACGAACAATTTTATGATTTTGAAACATTAATTCAAGAAGCGGTAAATAATGTAGAAACGCTTGAGATGACAGCTTCTTCGGCTACAAATACCGCAGACAGCGTAGAAGATTTGTTTTAAAAGTAAAATTTCATAAAATTACCAAAAAAATAATGTATGATGCCATGTGTTTTGACACAATCTATATTCAACAAGGAGGTGAAAACACATGGCAAACACAAACAAATTAGTAGCTCCTGGTTCAGCAGCTGCTATCGACCAAATGAAATACGAAATCGCTTCTGAATTCGGTGTAAATCTTGGACCAGAAGCAACAGCTCGCGCTAACGGATCTGTTGGTGGAGAAATCACTAAACGCTTAGTTCAAATGGCTGAGCAACAACTTGGTGGTAAATAAGTCATATTAATTAAATAATGATGGCTAAAAAGAGTGGGGGAAACCTCACTCTTTTGTCTTGTTTGTTTTGTCACGTATAATAGAGACAAGATCAAGCTTTATAAAGTAAAGGAGATGTTGGCGATGGGGACTTTATTTTACGGCGGCAAAATATATACGATGCTAAAAGAAGGTGAGCATGTAGAAAGCGTATATGTTGAAAAAGGATTCATTGAAGATATAGGCGCAGAAGAAGATCTAAGAATCAAATGGGGTGCTGAGATTGACAAAGAAGTACACCTCAAAGGACACCCAATGTATCCGGGCTTTGTCGATAGCCACCTTCACTTAATTGGTCACGGTGAAAAGCTTCTTCGGCTTGATTTGTCTCAAGCTACTTCTCGGGAAGAGGTGTTAAGGCTCGTTCGGAAAAAAGTAGAGAGTACGCCAAAAGGAGAATGGGTAATTGGAGAAGGGTGGGATGAAAATCAGTGGGAAGATTCCTCTTTGATTCAGTATCAAGATCTTGATCAGCTGTCAACTGAACATCCTATTATGTTGAAGCGAGTCTGTCGTCACGGATTAGTAGTAAACGGGACTGCTCTTAAAATAGCCGGGATTACAGCTGAAACACGTGACCCGGAAGGAGGTATTATCCAGAGGGATGAAGCTGGAAATCCTACCGGTTTTTTTGCTGATCAAGCGCAAGAATTAGTAACGGCTCATATTCCTAAAGTATCAGAAGCATACATTCGACAAGCGCTTTCAGTAGCCATTAAAGATTGTGTTCAGCACGGATTAACGGGTGGACATACGGAAGATTTAAATTATTATGGAGGCTTTTTGCGTACATATCAAGCATTCCAAGACGTTATTCATAAAGAAAAGCAGCTGTTTCGTGCTCATTTACTTGTTCATCATGAAGCTGTAGATGATATGTATACATACTGTGAAGAAAAGAAAGACACATCCGATTTTATTGAAATAGGGCCAATGAAGATTTTTGCTGATGGTTCGCTCGGCAGTCAATCTGCGCTTTTAAGCTTTCCTTACAAAAGCGACCCTTCTACAAGAGGTGTAGCTATTCAATCACTAGATGAATTAAAGCAGCTAGTGAGGAAAGCGAGAGAATTGGGCATGACCGTTGCAATTCATGCGATTGGGGATTTAGCGTTTCAATACGTAGTGGAAAGCATCGAACAATATCCTCCTCAAACAGGGCAAAGAGATCGTATCATCCATGCGCAAATTCTACGAAAAGATTTAGTTGATCGTGTAAAAAAGCTCCCGGTTGTGCTAGATATTCAGCCTCGGTTTTTAGCCAGTGATTTTCCATGGGTCATTGAAAAAATCGGAGAAGAGCATTTGGATTATTGCTATGCTTGGAAAACGTTATTGGACGAAGGGGTTATGTGTGCAGGCGGATCGGATGCACCTATTGAACCTATCAATCCCATGTTAACGATCCATGCAGCGGTTTCTAGAAAAACTTCTCCAAATAGCTCGGTCGTTTACATACCTTCTGAGCGACTCACAGTATTTGAAGCTGTTCAGCTGTTTACTTTAGGAAGCGCGCAGGCCATTCATCAAGAGCATAAAAAAGGATATGTTCAGAAGGGATATGTGGCCGATTTTACCGTATTAGAAAAAGATCTGTTTGAGATATCTGCAGATGATATTCCAGGGGTACAGGTGCAGATGACTGCTATTAATGGAAAAATTGTATATCAAAAATAAAAAGCGCCCTTGGGCGCTTTTTATTATAGAAATGTACGCTTAACTCGTTGCCAGAAAGAGTTATCTTTTAGCTTAACCGTTTTAATTTGACGGTCGCTTAAACGTATTTGAACTTGATCAACTTGACGTGCATTTAATGCTTCGTTATCTATTCCAATAATTGGACTGTGGTTATTGTCATTGGATAGTTTTAAAGTGAGCGTATGCTCAGCGCTTAGGATGAATGAAGATCCTAATGTACGATAATTATTATTGTTTAACGATGCCAATTCGCTGACTTGCATACAAGGAATTAACGGATCAACTACGGCTCCACTTACCGATTTATTATAAGCCGTACTGCCTGTTGGTGTTGAAATAATCATCCCATCCCCACGGAATGTTTCAAAGTGATTTTCATTAATAAAAACATCTAGACTGAGTGTTTTTATAACACCTGATCGAATAGAACATTCATTTAAGCAATAAAAAGAAGTTCCTTGATCAATTTGAGTTTGTAAAACGGGAAATCGACGTACTTCTATATTTTCTGTCGTAATAGCTTCAATCATTTTATCCGTTTCATCGATATGAAAATCGCAGTAAAAGCTTAGTTGATCTGAAGTTGTGACACCAGCATATAAGCAGTCATCTCGAAAGCCAGATTGACGGACAGCCTGCAAGAAAGCTCCGTCACCGCCAATACTTACAATGATGTTAGCGCTGTCGAAATGGTCTACTACTTGAAAGTCATATTGTTTTGCAAGTTCAATAAGTGGACTTACGAGCGCCTTTGATTCCTGGTTTTTTGGATGAAAGAAATAAACGTTGCGACGATTTGGCATAGATAGTTCCCCCTTGTTTGTCTGATATGTAAAATATTAGCGATAAAGTAAACTTTTTAAAAAAAGTTTGTTACAATAATTATAGCATTATTGCTTTAAGAATTAAAAGAATAATCTTTTAATTCTGACACCTAAAAAGGAGGATTTTCATGAACAAAAAAAGGTGGATTGCTCTTTTAATTGCGGCCTGCTTATTCATTTTTTCTGCGATTGTTAATATTGGTTTTTCAGTCAAAGAAGAAAAAGATGACGGTCTGGCAGGCATATTTGGAGGAGACGACAGTGAACTATCAGAAACAGTTATCGAAAAAGGGAATGCAGCGAAGAAAATTGCAGTGCTAGAGGTCAATGGAACGATTCAAGATACAGGAAGCAGTTCCTCTCCGCTTATGTCTCAAAATGGTTATAACCACCAAGCATTTTTAAAGCAGCTAGAGGCTGCAAAAAATGATAAGGCAGTTAAAGGAGTCATTATTAAGGTGAATTCACCGGGCGGCGGCGTCGTTGAAAGTGCTGAAATACATAAAAAAATTGAAGAGCTGAAGAAAGAAACGAAAAAGCCAGTGTATATTTCAATGGGATCAATGGCTGCTTCAGGAGGCTATTATATTTCAACAGCTGCTAATAAAATCTATGCAATTCCGGACACTTTAACAGGTTCACTAGGTGTAATTATGCAAAGTGTTAACTACGGCAAGCTGGCTGATAAACTAGGAGTAGAATCTGTTGTTATTAAAAGCGGGGCTCATAAAGATATTATGTCTCCAACAAGAGAAATGACCGGAGAAGAAAAAGAAATTATGCAAACACTTGTAGACAACTCGTACGATGGTTTCGTCAATGTTATCTCTGAGGGACGCCACTTGTCTAAAGAAAAAGTGCGTTCTATCGCAGATGGACGAGTGTACGATGGACGTCAGGCTAAAGAGCTGAAGCTGGTCGATCAACTAGGCTATTTTGAAGATGCGGTAACGGGAATGGAGAAAGATTATAAGTTAAAAGGTGCACAAGTAATTCAATACAATCAAGGATTCGGACTGCCTTCTTGGCTTTCAATGAGCATGCAAAAAGTAATAGGTGGAGATGAACAAGTCACTGCAATGTTAAAAACATTTGCGCAGCCAAGCTCTCCGCGTCTGATGTATTTATATGCAGAATAGAGGTGGGAACATGGAAAATCAGTCTCATTCAACCGAATCGAACGACAATATAAAACATGAGCCAGCGGTAAGTACTCCAATAGGTAGTGAATTCCATTATGCAGGCTTTTGGATGCGCTTTTGGGCATATCTTTTAGATCTAGCTGTGGTAGCTAGCTTGAACTCCCTGCTGATCAAGCCCATTTTCCATTTAGCAGGTATTTCTCGAGGAGATGGATTTTTTTCTCCCTATACGATTGTAACGGTTATTATCTTTTATGGTTATTTTGTTTTAATGACCAAGTATTTTGGACAAACGCTTGGAAAGATGGTGTTTGGGCTTAAAGTAGTATCGCTGAAAGACTCCACCTTAACTTGGCCTGTTGTGCTGTTTCGTGAAGGAGTTGGACGTTATATTTCTAAAACGGTTTTTTTACTTGGCTATTTATTAGTTGCGTTTTTACCTAAGAAGCAGGGAGCGCATGATTACTACGCAGATACAACTGTCATACATGAAGGTACAATAAGCAGATAATAAAAAGAGGCTGGGGCAAAAGTATTTAGACGAATTGAAAACCGAACCACTGATCAAGATTTTTGATTAGTGGTTCGGTTTTTTTGTTAGGGTAAACGTAGGTTTCATTTATGTAGATCTTTCTAGCAGCTGATTGGATTCATTTCGTTATGTCTCAACCTCTTTTTATTGTTTTCATAAGGTTTAATATTCTCTGTTTTGGAGATAATGTGAAGCTAAGAAGGAGTGAAGGATGTGCTATGGCTTTTATGGATATTGCTAGCACTTTTAATTGTTATTGTACTTATTGTATGGACAAAAATCACGCTATTTGTAGAGCTTCATCATGTCCGAGATAACGATTATTACAGAGTGAGACTCAGAGCTTGGTTCGGTCTTATTCGCTATACATATGAAATTCCGGTAGTGAAAGTAAAAAAAGATTCTCCACGTTTGCTTGTTGAAAAGAAAAAAGGAATGGGTGATCAAGGAAAAGAAGACGAGAATTCATGGAGTGATTATTCTGTAGAAGACGGACTAAGCATGTTAGAAAATGCGAAGCAATTCCTTGAACAGGTAGTCGGTTTTCATAAAATTTTTCGTCGTTTCTTACAGAAAGTGACGGTAAGGGATATTAAATGGCACAGCCGTTTCGGCTTAGGTGATGCTGCGTTAACAGGCGTACTTACCGGGGCTGTATGGTCTGCAAAGGGGGGCATAGTTGGTATAATCAGCCGTTATATGAAACTAAAAGATATGCCTGTCATGAGCGTTACCCCTGTATTTCAACATCTTTGGTCAGAAACGGTATTTGAGTGCATAATTTCTTTTCGAGTTGGTCAAGCTATTCTAGTAGGTTTACGGACCTTGAGATACTGGCGGCATACGTCCAAAAAGCGTCGCAAAAGATGGAAGTCGTCAAATAAGAACAAGACACACTCTGTGAAAACATAAGGAGGTTATCTTAATGGCAGAACATCCAATTAAAAGTTTAATGTCGACAGCTATGGAAAATTTAAAGGAAATGATTGATGTTAATACAATCATTGGTGATCCCGTAGAAACACCTGATGGCAGCGTTATTTTAACTGTCTCAAAAGTAGGTTTTGGCTTTGCAGCGGGTGGAAGCGAGTTTGGAGTAGAAGGGCATGCGCCATCTTCTCCAGGGCAGCATCAGCAAGAATCAGGTCATCCATTTGGCGGAGGTAGCGGTGGCGGTGTATCAATTACGCCAATTGCCTTTTTAATTGTGAGTGGAAGCGGAATTAAAATGCTTCACCTTAATGAAAGTACACATTTATATGAAAAGATTTTAGATACAGCACCTCAAGCCATTGAACGCGTGCAGCAAATGTTCAAGCGAAATAACCATCAGCAGGATCATCATAATCAACAAAATCAGCATCATGACGGTGCAAATGATTTTAATTTGTAGGGATAAAATAAAGCTTTGCTTGCTTCTTTGAACGATAAAAGAAGCAAGCAAAGCCTTTTTTTATTGGGCATGTTTTCTAGCATATAGCGTTATAGTATGTATGTCATTTAATTGCAATATAGAGACAGACAAGCTAATATGAACAGTGTACATACTTATTTAAAGGAGGAATTATTCGTGACTAAATTTAAAGGTAACGATGTAACATTATTAGGAAATCAAGTAAAGGTTGGAGACAAGGCGCCAAACTTTACCGTTTTAGCAAATGATTTATCAGAAGTAACGCTTGACAGTACAAAGGGTTCTGTTCGCCTAATCAGTGTAGTTCCTTCTATTGATACTGGAGTTTGTGATGCGCAAACTCGCCGCTTCAACGAAGAAGCAGCTAAATTAGATAACGTAAAAGTATTAACAGTGAGCGTAGATTTACCGTTTGCTCAAAAGCGCTGGTGTGGTGCTAACGGCATTGATAATGTTCAAACATTATCTGACCACCGCGACTTATCTTTCGGCGAAGCATATGGTGTAGCTATTCAAGAATTACGCTTATTGGCTCGTTCAATCTTTGTAGTAGACTCAAATGACAACGTAACGTATGTTGAGTACTTACCAGAAGTAACTGAGCATCCGAACTACGAAGCAGCAATCGAAGCAGCTAAAGCAGCTAAGTAAGATTGTCGATGGCGTTCGGCAGAAGGCGGAAAACAATGTTTTTCGCCTTCTTTGTGTTTTAAGAAGCTTTTATGATAAAATATGATGTTCCAAATAGGACGTTTACTCATTTATATAGATATCATTTCATTACACAGGAGGCAGAATATGAGTCAATTAGCTAGTATGGAAAAGCTATTTGGTGTAATTGATCAAACAGCTATTATTTTAAGAAAAGAACTAAACTGCGTATATTTAGAAGCAGTAGCTGAAACGGGAGAAAACTTGTTTCAAGGAACTATTTTGCAAGAAGAGCTAGATGAGGTAACCAAAAAACGTTTAAAAAAAGAATACGATTCAATCACGCTTGATCATTTTGAAAAAGAAACGATTCGAAAAGCATATCAGCTAGCTATTTTAAAAGGGATGAAAGAAGCAGTTCAGCCTAACCACCAAATGACCCCTGATGCTGTAGGACTATTTGTCAGCTACTTAGTTGGAAAATTCATGGCAGGAAAAGATAAGTATACGCTTTTAGATCCAGCAGTAGGAGCTGGAAACTTATTAACAACCATTTTAAATACACACGCTGCGTCAATTGAACATGTATACGGTGTAGATGTGGATGATTTATTACTTCAATTGACATATGTAAATGCAAACTTACAGAAGCACGGCGTTCAATTATTTAATCAAGACAGCTTACAGCCGCTTTTTATTGATCCTGTTGATTTAGTTGTCTGTGACCTGCCGGTTGGTTATTATCCAAACGATGAAGGGGCAAAAGAGTATAAAGTAAGAGCTGAAGAAGGTCATACCTATGCTCATCACTTATTCATTGAACAAAGCTTGCGCCATGTAAAAGACGGAGGATACGTAGTGGCCCTTATTCCAAATAACTTGTTCGAGTCTGAACAGTCTCATTTATTACAGCCGCTGCTAAAAGAGGAAGCAATCGTTCAAGGAATCGTTCAGCTGCCGCTTTCAATGTTCAAACAAGAGCAGGCTGCTAAGAGTATTATCATTCTTCAAAAGCAGGGAGAAGGGGTAACAGCGCCTGATCAAGCGCTGCTTGTGAATTTGCCGAAGTTCAGTAATCGAGAAGCAATGAGTGATATTATGGCTCAAATGGACCAATGGTTCAGCGTTAATAAAAAGTAAGTCTTTTTCGAAAATAATGAATTTTTACCGGTAGCGTTTTCATGATGTATAGCTCTTGAAATCTATTGTCGTGAATGATTAAATGAATAAGGATAGAAATCGTGTCGAAATGCATAGAATATTGTAGAGATTACACTTTTATGTTCTGTTCGTTATGTTTATGATGCACGTATAATAAAGAAGGAGCTGTTTTTTTATGTCAAAAATCATGGCAATCAACGCCGGCAGTTCTTCACTTAAGTTTCAATTATTTGAAATGCCAAGTGAGACGGTATTAACAAAAGGTTTAGTAGAACGAATTGGTTTAGATAACGCTGTTTTCACGATCTCGGTAAATGGTGAAAAACAAACGGATATTACAGAAATCCCTGACCATGCTGTTGCAGTTAAAATTTTAGTTGAAAAGTTACTTTCTCAAAACATCATTCAATCATACGATGAAATCACTGGTGTAGGTCACCGTGTAGTACACGGCGGAGAGAAATTTGCTGATTCTGTTTTAATCACAGATGAAACATTAGCGGAAATTGAAGCTTTATCTGATTTAGCACCGCTTCACAACCCAGCAAACATTGTGGGAATTAAAGCGTTCCAAGATATTCTTCCAAATGTTCCAGCTGTAGCAGTCTTCGATACAGCATTCCATCAAACAATGCCAGAAAAATCATTCTTGTACAGCTTACCGTACGAGTACTATGAAAAGTATGGCGTTCGTAAATACGGTTTCCACGGCACATCTCATAAATATGTTTCTGAGCGTGCAGCTGAGCTTCTTGGCCGTCCAATCGAACAATTGCGCTTAATTTCTTGTCACTTAGGTAACGGTGCAAGTATCGCTGCAATTGAAGGCGGAAAGTCAATTGATACATCAATGGGCTTCACACCATTAGCTGGTGTAGCAATGGGAACTCGTTCAGGTAACATTGACCCTGCATTAATTCCATTTATTATGGAGAAAACAGGAAAAACTGCTGACGAAGTATTAAATGTATTAAATAAAGAAAGTGGTCTTTTAGGTGTATCTGGTATTTCTAGTGACCTACGCGATCTAATCAAAGCAAGCGCTGAAGGCAATGAACGCGCTGAAACAGCACTTGAAGTATTTGCTAGCCGTATTCATAAATATATCGGTTCTTATGCTGCTCGTATGTCTGGTGTAGATGCAATCATCTTCACAGCAGGTATTGGAGAAAACAGTGATGTTGTACGTGCTCGCGTTCTTCGTGGTTTAGAGTTCATGGGCGTTTATTGGGATCCAGCTTTAAATAGTGTACAAGGAGAAGAAGCGTTTATTAGCTACCCTCATTCTCCAGTTAAAGTTATGGTTATTCCTACAGACGAAGAAGTTATGATTGCACGTGACGTTACTCGTTTAGCGAATATTTAAGTTCATAAAGTGCCTCTTCAATGCATGAATTCTCATAAATTGTCAGGCAAACTAACGAAAAGCTGATTTCCTTGTTAGGAAATCAGCTTTTTTATATAGCGTAAGGAGCTGACGGTTGAAAGAAGGTTTACAACGTATAGAAGAAAGAAATAATATAGGAAGCAAAATGTAACGGATGCATTATTTGTTATAATAAAAATAAAACTACTTATTTCTTGAAAGGGTGACATGATGATATTAACGAATCGCGAAGAACAGCTTTTAGAAGAAATCTATAAATGGGAAGAGAGCTTACAGAGCGTAGAAGCAACTGAGATGGAGTTATTGTACGAAGAATGGTTAGAAAAAGGGCTTAACTTAATTCCTGCTTCTGTTCGTGAGACCTATTTACATAAAATTGATGAGGGACTCTTTCAGTTAACTGCATTAATTCAAGGTACGGAAATGCAAACTCAAGCGACAAAACGAATTATTGAAACCGCCCGTGTATTCAAAGAAGATATCACAGATCTGTCAGAAATGAATTCCCTTCAAGTAGATCAGCTTTCTTATATATGCGAACAGCAAATGGCCAAGCTGCGGTTGTATGCGCTGAGTCAAGGAGCACTTTCAGGAACCGGCCAATCGCTGCTAGTCGGTATTGATATACCCGCTGTTTTATGCATGAATATTCAAGCGGTGCAACAGGCAGCAATGAGCTACGGCTATCATATCCAGACTCCTTCAGAGCTTATGCTAACGCTAAAAGTTTTTCATGCAGCAACGTTACCTAGACACCTTCAGGCTGAGGGGTGGCATCAATTAAAGAGTGAGCTAAGCCAAGAATTTGACCCGTATTTTTATGAAGGTGTTGATCAAATTGTAGATAAGACGTGGCTGCAAAAAATTGTTGTGCAAATTGGAAAAACGCTAGCTATATTTGCTGCGAAGCGAAAAGTTTATAATCGTTTGCCAATTGTGAGTATGATGGTTGGCGGAGGGATGAATTATCGAATGGCCAAACAAGTGACAGATTATGCGAAGCGCTTTTACCAATACCGCTATTTGCTGGATAAGAAAAACGAGTCTCATTAATTTTTCATGAGACTCGTTTTTTTGTCTATCCGTGAACTTTTTCTGATATTTCCTCATTTGTTCGATACCAAAGCCACAAATCATTAATAATAGAAGCAAGTTCTCCTATCTCGCTATTTAATTCACAGGAGCGGATAAAATTAGTCTCATCTTCTAACGCCGCTTGTTTTTGATTAATCCTCTTTTCTACAGATTGAATTTTGTCTGGAATTTGCCCTCGAATGGATTCCCATGTTAGGAGGATATCCTGCTGAACTTTTTCAGAATAGAATGTCCATTCTCTTTCAAGAGCAGGAATTTTTATACCGAGTCTGTTGTCATAAGTAAAAAAGCGCTCCATTTTTTCACCTCTTCCCTTCCATTTTATACAATGACAAAAGCCAGAGCTACTTTAAGTGAAAAATAAATCATTTATACTTGATTTATGCATATAAATATACAATGCATTTAAGGCAGGAATATTCATTCACGTCTATTTTTACAGTATTTTAAGAGCTTTCATCCTATTAAATTAAAAAAAACGTGAATTTATATACTTTTTTTTGAATAACTATTGAAAATAGATTAAAAAGTTGTTAAAGTAATAGTAGATTAAATGAATAAAAATTAAAACGGTTGTATTAATATATATATAATTTGTAGGAGGAATAGATGATGAGTAATCCAAAAGTTGTTTTAGCATATTCCGGAGGTTTAGATACATCAGTTGCAATTAAATGGTTACAAGAAAAAGGGTACGATGTGGTAGCTTGCTGTTTAGACGTAGGCGAAGGAAAAGATTTGAAATTCGTTAAAGAAAAAGCCTTAACAGTTGGAGCGGTATCGTCATATGTGATTGATGCAAAAGAAGAATATGCTAATACATTTGCATTAGCAGCACTTCAAGCACACACGTTATATGAAGGAAAATATCCATTAGTATCTGCACTATCTAGACCGCTAATCGCTAAAAAGCTTGTAGAAGTAGCAGAACAAGAAAATGCAGTAGCTGTCGCACATGGATGTACGGGAAAAGGAAATGACCAAGTGCGTTTCGAAGTATCAATTAAAGCATTAAATCCACACTTAGAAGTTTTAGCTCCTGTTCGTGACTGGAAATGGTCTCGTGAAGAAGAAATTGAGTATGCAAAAGAAAAGAATATCCCAATTCCAATTAACTTAGACAGCCCATTTTCAATTGACCAAAACTTATGGGGAAGAAGTAACGAGTGCGGCGTTCTTGAAGATCCTTGGGCAGCTCCACCTGAAGAAGCATATGACCTAACGGCTTCTCTTGAAAATACTCCGGACACAGCCGATGTAGTAGAAATTGAATTCGTTGAAGGTGTTCCAGTAGCATTAAATGGTCAATCTTATACGCTAGCTCAGTTAATTCTAGAATTGAATGAAATTGCAGGTAAGCACGGAGTGGGACGTATTGATCATGTAGAAAACCGTCTTGTGGGAATCAAATCACGTGAAGTATATGAGTGTCCAGCTGCTATGACATTAATTAAAGCACACAAAGAGCTTGAAGATTTAACATTAGTGAAAGAAGTAGCGCACTTCAAACCAGTGATTGAGAAAAAATTAACAGAAGTTATCTATGAGGGTTTATGGTTCTCTCCATTAACAAATTCCCTGCTTGCATTCTTAAAAGACACGCAGCAATATGTGAACGGAACAGTGAGAGTAAAACTATTTAAAGGGCATGCTATCGTAGAGGGACGTAAATCTCCTAATTCTTTATACAATGAAAAACTTGCAACATATACAAAAGAAGATGAATTTGATCACAATGCAGCAGTTGGTTTTATCTCATTATGGGGTCTTCCAACACAAGTGAGCAGCATGGTAAATCAAAAGAAGGTGACAACGGTATGACCAAACTTTGGGGAGGGCGTTTTACGAAACGCCCTGAACAATGGATTGACGAGTTCGGTGCGTCCATTTCATTTGATCAGCATCTTGTAGAAGAAGATATTGAAGGCAGTTTAGCACATGTAACAATGCTTGAGAAATGCAGCATTCTTTCTGGAGATGAAGCGTCACAAATTAAAAAAGGCCTTCAAACACTGCTTGAAAAAGCTAAGAAGAAAGAATTAACATTTTCTGCTCAATATGAAGATATTCATTTGAATTTAGAAAAGCTATTAATTGATGAAATTGGTCCGGTTGGAGGTAAGCTTCATACGGGTCGAAGCCGTAATGATCAAGTTGCTACAGATATGCACTTATATTTAAAAAAGCATGTTCAGCAAATTGTAGGACTGATCGAAAATCTAGAAGATGTGCTGCTTACAAAAGCAGATCAGCATGTCGAAACTATTTTTCCAGGCTACACACATTTACAGCGCGCGCAGCCGGTTTCTTTTGCTCATCATCTAATGGCTTATGTTTCAATGTTTAAGCGTGATGCTGAGCGTTATGCGGAATCACTAAAGCGTATTGATTTATCTCCTTTAGGAGCAGGAGCTTTAGCTGGTACGACATTTCCAATTGATCGTCATTACAGCGCGGAGCTTCTAGGCTTTAATGGAATTTATCAAAACAGTATGGATGCTGTCAGCGACCGTGACTTTATTTTAGAGTTTTTAAGCAACAGTTCTATTTTAATGATGCATTTATCTCGTTTTTGTGAAGAGTTAATTTTATGGTCTAGTCAAGAGTTTCAATTTATTGAAATGGATGATACGTATGCAACTGGCAGCAGTATTATGCCTCAAAAGAAAAATCCTGATATGGCAGAGTTAATTCGTGGTAAAACAGGACGAGTATATGGTCATTTATTTAGCTTGTTGACTGTGTTAAAAGGCACGCCTTTAACATACAACAAAGACTTGCAAGAAGATAAAGAAGGCATGTTCGATACGGTTACAACGATTGAAGGCTGCTTAACGATCTTTGCTGGCATGATTGAAACAATGACAGTAAAAACAAATGTTATGGAAAAAGCTACGAAACAAGATTTTTCAAATGCAACGGAGTTAGCTGACTATCTTGCTGCAAAAGGTATGCCGTTTCGTGAAGCACATGAAGTGGTTGGGAAACTGGTTCTCGTTTGTATTCAGAAAAATATCTACCTAATGGATTTGCCGCTCGAGCAATATAAAGAAGCGTCAGATTTATTCGAGGAAGACATCTACCATGTATTAAGTCCAAAAACAGCTGTTAATCGCCGCAACAGCGCGGGAGGAACAGGGTTTGAACAAGTGAAAAAAGCAATTCAGCTAGCTAAAGATGAATTGCATGAAAAAGCTTCAATATAAAACAGTTCTCAAAACGTCCGCAGAAAATTCTGCGGGCGTTTTTTGATGTGAGATAAATGGTATAACTAGAGCAATTAAGAAGAAAATAGAAAAGATCATGTAAGGGATTATGAAATAAAGTTCACATTCGTAAAGAAAATAGAGTGAAAAAGGAGAAGTGACATATGAAAGACAAAAAACATCCGCAGCATGTATATGAATATGATTTTGAAGGAGAAAAAGAGACATCAAGACAGCTAATGGATTCTTATTCAAGCGGCGTTATTGGCGATGCTATGGCTTCTGTAGTTGAAAATCCAGAAGCAAAGAGCGATAACGAACTATATGAATAACTACATGCATATACTGTATATAAACTAAGAAAAGCAGGATTATGCTGAGCTCTATCGAAAGGTAACGTCATAGTAAATCCGGTTTTCTAAAGGATTTGGTGTGGCGTTCTTTTTTCAGTTAATCACTGATATAAGAAAAGAGGGATAAAGGTGAAAATTGGAGTGCCGAAAGAAGTAAAAAACAATGAAAATCGCGTGGCTATTACTCCAGCTGGTGTTACAGCTTTAGTTAACGGTGGGCATGATGTATATATTGAAACACAGGCAGGAGAAGGCTCTGGATTCCATGATGAAGATTACACAAATGCAGGAGCTTCTATTGTAAATACTGCAAAAGAAGCATGGGATGCTGAAATGGTTATGAAAGTAAAAGAACCGATTTCAGAAGAATACGGATATTTTCGCGAAGGACTTATTTTGTTTACGTATTTACATTTGGCAGCTGAAGAAGCGTTAACGAAAGCATTGATTGATAAAAAGGTGGTAGGCATCGCTTATGAAACTGTACAGCTTCCAAACAAAAGCTTGCCTCTGTTAACTCCGATGAGCGAAGTTGCAGGAAGAATGTCTTCTCAGATTGGAGCTCAATTTTTGGAGAAAACCAAAGGTGGCAAAGGGATTTTATTAAGCGGAGTTCCAGGCGTGCAAAGAGGAAAAGTAACGATTATTGGAGGAGGAGTAGCAGGAACCAATGCTGCTAAAATCGCGGTCGGATTAGGGGCTGATGTTACAATAATTGATTTAAACGCTGATCGCCTTCGCCAGCTTGATGATTTATTTGGTAAAGAAGTGACGACATTAATGTCAAATCACTACAATATCGCACAATCTGTAAAAGAGTCAGATTTAGTGATAGGCGCGGTTCTCATACCCGGAGCTAAAGCGCCAAAGCTTGTCACCGAGGAAATGGTTCAAACAATGTCAAAAGGGTCCGTTGTAGTTGATATTGCTATTGATCAAGGGGGAATTTTTGAAACAACTGATCGCATTACCACTCACGATAACCCGACTTATTCGAAGCATGAAGTCTTGCATTATGCTGTTGCTAATATGCCAGGAGCTGTTCCCCGCACGTCGACCTTAGCGCTGACCAACGTAACGGTGCCTTATGCTTTGCAAATAGCAAATCAGGGGTATAAAAAAGCGTGCTTAAAAAACCCTTCTCTTCTTCAAGGCATCAACACCCTAAATGGGTTTGTCACTTACGCGGCTGTGGCAGATGCACACGGTCTAACTTACGCTGATGCAACAACTTTATTAGAGCAAGCATAATAAGGCATGTTTTTGCGCAGTTTGTGATATGATAGCCGCGTATTCACTTGTTTTGTAACCAAAACAGACGGGGAGAATATAGAAAAGGTTAGTGTAAAAGGAGAGAATATATGATGCACGTTTCTTATCATGGACATTCTGTTGTTAAAATTGAAACAAAAGGAAAAACAATTTTAATTGACCCGTTTATCACTGGAAATGAATTAACAGATTTAAATGCTGAAGATGTAAAAGCAGATGTGATTTTACTGACTCATGGCCATAATGATCATGTAGGCGACACGGTGGAAATTGCTAAGCGCAGCGGTGCACTTGTTGTGGCAGTAGCAGAATTAGCTACATATCTTAGCTGGCAAGGCTTAAACGTACATCCAATGAGCATAGGTGGAGCCTATACATTTGATTTTGGTACGGTGAAATTGACCCAAGCTTTCCACGGTTCAAGTTATACAGAAAATAATGAGAAAATTATTTATACAGGAATGCCAGCTGGCTTGCTTTTAACGATTGAAGGAAAGACAATTTATCATGCTGGAGATACGGCTTTATTTTCTGATTTAAAGTTAATTGGTCGCCATGAGCCTGACGTAGCATTTCTTCCAATTGGAGATAACTTTACAATGGGACCTGAAGATGCGGCTATCGCAGCGGAATGGGTGCAGGCAAAGCTTGTTGTGCCAATTCACTACAATACATTTCCTGTAATTAAGCAAGATCCTCATCAATTTGTTGAGTCTTTATCCGGTATTGAAGGAAAAGTATTAAAAGTCGGAGAAGGATTGGAACTTTAATCATAAATAGAGGATGGGACAAAACGATTTCAGTTAAAGTTAAAAAAGAACGAGTAATCGATAATATCGATCACTCGTTCTTTTTTTATTGTTAAGGTGAACGTAGGTTTCACATTTGTTCATCTTTAGATTGAATCGATGCAGTTATGTCTTAATCTCTTTTTATTTGCAAAGAAACGTTCTGCTTTTTTTACTTTCCCGCATACGATAGTAATAATAAGGAGGGAGAGTTATGGAAAAAAATCGAGTTATTTTATCGCTTTTACTATGCGGAGTGATGCTTTACTATGCAATGCCGCACTTAGTGTTAACAACTTCGAATTTGCAAGGGATTTTTAGTATAAGCTGGCTTACCTTTGCTCTTTTTGTAGCCGGAGGCAATTTGTCATCACTACTTTATGCACCGCGCCGTAAAAAGGCAGGTATTCAAAAAAATAGTGCGAGAAAGCCTTTGCGTCAAAGAGGTTAGATTGAATCCATTTCACTTCCCCCGTATAATAAAAGAAAAGACATATGAAACGTAAAAACGTTTTAGAAGGGTGAAGTACACGTGGCGACAAAACATGAGCAAATTTTACAGTATATCGATTCGCTTCCAATTGGTGAAAAAATTTCAGTGCGCCAAATTGCCAAAGAACTGACTGTCAGTGAAGGCACGGCGTACCGAGCAATAAAAGACGCGGAAAATAAAGGATATGTTTCAACGATTGAACGAGTAGGGACTATTCGAATTGAACGAAAGAAGAAAGAAAACATTGAAAAGCTCACGTTTGCCGAAGTAGTAAACATTGTAGATGGACAAGTGCTGGGCGGACGTGAAGGTTTGCATAAAACGTTAAATAAGTTTGTTATTGGAGCGATGAAGCTTGATGCTATGATGAGGTATACCGAGGCCGGAAACCTTCTTATCGTAGGGAATCGAGTAAACGCTCATGAATTAGCCCTTGAAGCAGGCGCAGCCGTTTTAATTACGGGCGGCTTTGATACGGAAGAATGGGTTAAGAAGCTTGCGGATGATCTTAAGCTTCCTATTATTTCAACGAGCTATGATACATTTACAGTTGCAACGATGATTAATCGGGCTATCTATGATCAGTTGATAAAAAAAGAAATTGTGCTTGTAGAGGATATTTTAACACCCGTCTCTGAAGCGGTTAGCTTGCAGTTAACCGATACGATTGAAAAATGGCACGAATGTAACGATCAAACGCACCACAGTCGTTTTCCTGTAGTAGATCAGCATATGAAAGTTCATGGTATGGTTACCTCAAAAGATGTTATTGGATATGATCTTTCCACTTCGATTGAAAAAGTGATGACGAAAAATCCGATGACCGTTCACGGGAAAACATCGGTCGCTTCTTCCGCTCATATGATGGTATGGGAAGGGATTGAAGTGCTGCCTGTAGTGGACGATTACCACCGACTAGAAGGCATTATCAGCCGTCAAGATGTCTTAAAAGCGCTGCAAATGATTCAGCGTCAACCACAGGTAGGAGAAACCATTGATGACATTGTAACGAATCAATTTATGGACGTACAAGAGACAAAGGAAGCACCTGTCTATCGCTGTGAAGTAACGCCACAAATGACAAATTATATGGGAACTATTTCATACGGAGTTTTTACTACTATTGTGACGGAAGCTGCCAATCGTGTTCTGCGCTTATATAAAAAAGGTGATTTGGTTATTGAAAACATTACCGTTTATTTTATTAAACCGGTTCAAATTGAAAGTGTAATTGAAATTCGCCCTAAGCTATTAGAACTTGGTCGGAAGTTTGCTAAATTAGATGTAGAAGTCTACAACGCCGGAGTTGTAGTAGGAAAAGCGATGATGATGGCTCAGTTATTGGACAGAGTATAAAAAAAGAAGCTGGGACAAAAGTATGTTAGACGAAGTGAAAAACGAACCATTTATCAACCATGTTGATGAGTGGTTCGTTTTTTTTGTTAGGGTAAACGTAGGTTTCACCTGTTGAGATTCTTCTAGCCGTTGATTGGAGGGCAAGACGAAGACTCCCGCGGAAAGCGAAGTCTTGCACGGAAATCAACGGCGGTGTCTCAAGCGGTTCAGCTCATGTCTCCCATTTGTTCGTCTTTAGATTGGATTCCTCTCGTTATGCCTCAGCCTCTTTTACATTTGATCTGCTTCTTTTATTGCATAAGGCTGATAGTACTTATAAGCTTTGACACCTGCTATTATGCTACCTGAACCGAATAATACAAATAATATCCCGATGATAAGCGAAAGGTTTGTTTCGTAAATAAACCATTGATTGATCCCAAAAAATAATACAAAAGAGCCAAGACAAATACTCGATTTAGCGGAAATCCACTTTCGTTCCATTGGGCGTTTTGAACGTACGTATTTTACTTTTAAATACATGTAGAAAACAAAGGACACAACGATTAAAATCATAAAAAATGGCACAGACGCCCCTCCAGTCCGGTGTATTTCTATCCGTAATGTTTCTAGATGCTAGTAATGCGTAGTGTTGAAAGTGTTTACAGTAGTATCTATTATTTTACAGGTCAATAACAGAAAATTCTACTATTGATTGATTCTTCTTTTAAAAAGGAGAAGAGATATGATTTAATAAAGATTATGGATACAGCGCTGTGGAAATATAAGTGCATGTGGTACGTACATAAAACAAGAACAGTATTGACAGGAGAGAGAAAATGAAAGCACAAATATTAGAAGCTATTAAGCAGTTTGACACCATCATTATTCACAGGCACATTCGTCCAGATCCAGATGCATACGGATCTCAGTGCGGATTAGCGGAATTGTTAAAAACATCTTTTCCGGAGAAGAAGGTATACGTAACGGGAGAAGAAGCGGAGTCGTTAAAATTTTTATACCGTATGGATGATATCGCCGATGACACCTATGAAGATGCGCTTGTCATCGTTTGTGATACGGCGAATGAAGCGCGTGTATCAGATCAGCGCTACGCAAGTGGAAAAATGATCATTAAAATCGATCACCATCCGAATCAAACTCCTTACGGTGATTTACTTTGGGTTGAGACGTCTGCTTCTTCAACAAGTGAAATGATTTATGAATTTTACTTGGAAGGAAAAGAAAAGGGGTTAGCTCTTAATGATGAAGGAGCAAAGTTAATTTTCACTGGTATTGTCGGTGATACGGGCCGATTTTTATTTCCAAATACAAAGCCGAAAACGTTTTGCTATGCAAGTGAATTGATTCAATATGGCTTCAATTTTAAGGATGTATATGATCAGCTATACAAAATAAAAGAAAACGTCGCTCACTTACATGGATATGTGCTGCAAAACTTCACGATGTCTCCAGCGGGAGTTGCTCACATGAAAATTCCGAATGAAATTCTTCGCAAATATGATGTGACACCTGCTGATGCCTCTCAGCTAGTCGGCTCGTTAGGACAAATTGATGGAGTGAAAACGTGGGTATTTTTTGTAGAAGAAGAAAATCAGATTCGGGTCCGCCTGCGTTCAAAAGAGCTTGTGATTAATACAATTGCTAGAAAATACAACGGAGGAGGCCATCCTCTTGCGTCCGGCGCTTCCATTGACTCATGGGAAGAAGTAGAGCCTTTACTACTTGATTTAGAAGAGCTCTGCAGTCAGGAGTAATCTGTAAAATAAGCCGTTGATTTTAAATCAGCGGCTTTTTATAGTACTTTTTCCATCTTTTTAATTCGAACTTCAATCGAAAGCGTTGTATAAAAATAAATTTGATGAACTTCAACTTCATAAATCGTTTTATCGAATTCGTATTTTTTGTTTTCAATTGCTTTTTTTAAGATATCCCTGCTTCGATACGCACTTTCAATATCTTGGGCAATTAAGTGCTGCGCTTCTTCGTCGACGCTTTTTTGAATATTGTATTCCACCACAGAGTTTACTTTATAACGATGGCCGTTCACTAATTTTACTTTCACATTTTGAATAATCAAATGCTGCTTCATTTCCTTGTTTAATGCTTTTACATCTTCTTGCCATGCGCTAATTTGCAAATTTGCTTTTTTTAGCTTATCATTAGCAATTCGAATCTCCTCTAGCTCTCTATCTCTTGAAACGCCGTAAATTGTTAAAAACACTCCCCAGCTGACAATTGCTCCAATGACAATACCGGCAAAAAAACGCTGCCAGTCGGAGCGCTTGAACATTCGCTCGCTGGGTACTCTCATACAAAATGCTCCTGCGTTAACCACTTGATGATCAGAGCTCCGGTCTGAGCTCCTCCCATAGCGGATAGAATTAAAAGAATTTGTTTGAATACATCTTTTGTCGCTCCTTCAAAGAGTCCTCGCTCAAAGCTGTAAAACGTATCAAATGTTCCTCCGATGGCTCCGACAATTGCCCAGATTTTTAAGCTATTGCTGAGGGTATGCATAACGTACAGGGGAGATTTTCCAATTAAGAACCCCGCAAATGCTCCGATTAATGAACCGCCTAAAATAATACCTAATGAAGTAAAGTAACTCCAAATGAAAAGAGACATAAAAGGCTCTTTTGTCATGACGCGTCCTCCTTTACTATTTTATTGATAACTCATGCTTCCTACATATATATGGACAAACGTTCAGAGTTATGTAATTTGTCTACGCCCGCAACAAAATTTATAATGAGAATAAAGAATTAAAGAAAGGTGGGAAGTCCTGTGCCTTTTGTTCACTTACAGCTTCAAAGTTCTTATAGCTTACTAAGCAGTTCCGTTCGTATTCATGAACTTGTAGAAACAGCTAAAAAAATGAACTATGAAGCGATTGCTTTGACCGATGAAAATGTAATGTACGGAGTCATTCCTTTTTATAAAGCCTGCGTGAAAGCGGGGATTAAGCCGATTATTGGGCTTACACTATCAATTTTGGAACATGAAGAAAGCGAGCAAGCGTATCCTTTAGTTTTGCTAGCAGAAAATGATAAAGGCTATGAAAATCTATTAAAACTAAGCAGCTTAGTTCAAACAAAGGAAAAACACGGTGTAAAGAAAAAATGGCTCCAGCATTATAGCAGCGGGTTGATTGCTATTACACCTGGCGTAAGGGGAGAAGTAGAAACTCTGCTAGCAGAAAACAAACTTCAAGATGCAAAGCGAGTGCTTCAATTCTTTAAAAAAGTATATTCTCAGTCTTTGTATATATCTATACAGCGCCACGGACAGGATGAAGCTTTGATAAATCAGCAGTTAACGGAGCTTGCTGCTGAAGAAAATGTCCCGCTCGTAGCAACGAATCAAGTGAAATATTTAAAAAAAGAAGATCGGGACGCATATGATTGCTTAGCGGCTATTCGAGACGGAGAGAAATTACATAGCGGTGAACAGGTGCAAGAAGAAAGCAGCGAGTACTATTTTAAATCACCTCATGAAATGGAAGTTCTCTTTCATGATCAGCATTTTTTAATAGAAGAAAGTATAAAAATCGCAAGACGATGCGAGCTTAAAATTTCTCTAGGCGTCATGTCTATTCCAAAATACCCTGTTCCTCCGTCAGTTACATCATCAACCTACTTACGCACTCTTTGCGAGAAAGGACTGCAAGAAAGAGTTCAAGTGATCACGGAACAATACCAGAAACGCTTAGATTATGAGCTGAACATTATTGAAAGTATGCGCTTTAGCGATTACTTCCTTATCGTGTGGGATTTTATGAATTATGCTCATGAACATGGTATTTTAACAGGTCCAGGTCGTGGCTCAGCGGCGGGCTCACTAGTTTCATACGCCTTACGAATTACAAATGTTGATCCAATTCAGCATCAGCTTCTCTTTGAGCGCTTTTTAAATCCTGAACGTATTTCGATGCCTGATATTGATATCGATTTTCCTGATAATAAACGGGATCAAGTCATTCAGTATGTGGCTCAAAAATATGGAGCGCTGCATGTAGCTCAAATTATTACATTTGGAACATTAGCGGCTAAAGCAGCCGTACGTGATGTAGGAAGAGTGATGGGATTTGATCAAGAGGCGTTAAATAAAATGTCTAAAGCGATTCCAACTAAACCAGGTACAACGTTAAAAAGCGCTCTTCGTGATTCAAGAGTTCTTCAAACTTATTTAGCAGAAAATGAAGCCAGAAAGCAATGGTATAACATTGCCATGAAGATAGAAGGACTGCCAAGGCATACTTCCACACACGCAGCAGGCGTTGTGATCAGTGAGAAGCCGCTGACGCAATCTATAGCTGTACAAGAAGGACATGATGATGTATATCTGACTCAATATCCAATGGAAGCTCTGCAAGACGTTGGGCTTTTGAAAATGGACTTTTTAGGTTTGCGTAACTTAACCATTTTAGATCACATTTTAAAGAAAATTGAGCGGGACATGAACCAAAAGCTGTCACTGTCTCGTATTCCATTTAACGATCAGAAAACTTTTGAACTGCTGAGCAAAGGAGATACGACAGGGATTTTTCAGCTAGAGTCAGATGGAATGAGAAGGGTTCTTCAGCAATTAAAACCTACAGAGCTAGAAGATATTGTAGCAGTTAACGCGCTGTATAGACCCGGTCCGATGGAAAATATTCCAACTTATATTAAGCGCAAGCACGGAGTGGAGAGCGTCATATATGACCATCCCACGCTTCAAGGCATTTTACAATCCACCCATGGCGTTATCGTGTATCAGGAGCAAATTATGCAGATTGCTTCAAAGATGGCCGGTTTTTCTCTTGGAGAAGCAGATTTATTGAGAAGAGCAGTTAGTAAAAAAGAACGATCCGTGCTTGATCGTGAACGAGCACATTTTGTTCAAGGAAGCGAGAAGAAAGGATATGACCTATCCGTTGCTAATCGGGTCTATGACCTTATTGTGCGCTTTGCTGATTATGGCTTCAACCGGAGCCATGCCGTTGCTTACAGTATGGTGGCCTATCAGTTAGCTTATTTAAAAACACATTATCCGCTACAGTTCTTTTCAGCGTTGTTAACGAGCGTTATTGGAAACGAAGGGAAAATTGCTCAATATATTAATGAACTCAAAAGAAAAAAAATACAAGTTCTCCCACCTTCTATTAACAAGAGCATGTATTCGTTTAATGTAGAAGGTGAAAGAATAAGATATAGCCTTGCAGCGATTAAACATATTGGTGCGGCAGCTATGCAGGAAATAACAGAAGAGAGAAAGAAAAAAAGATTTGAAGACTTATTTGATTTTTGTGCACGTGTTTCACCAAAAGCCGTGAATAAAAAAGCGCTTGAAGCTTTGATTTTGTCCGGAGGCTTTGATGAATTTGGAGAAAATCGAGCAACTTTATTAGCAACCATTGATGTAGCATTTGAACATGCAAGCTTGGTGCTCCCTGATGATGACTTTGGATTTGGAGCTGAATTTTCGTTAAAGCCTAAATATATGGAAAAAGAGGAACTGAAAATAGAAGATCGGCTTCAGTATGAAAAAGATATGCTAGGTTTTTATTTATCAAGCCACCCTGCTTCTCAGTATGAAGCACTGAATTCCTTTTATTCTGTTGTTTCTCTTCACGATATGAAAGAACACGCTTCAGGAAAAGCGGTCTCTCTTTTAGTATTTGTGTTGGAAATTCGCGTCATTCGCACGAAAAAAGGAGAGCAAATGGCCTTTTTGCGCATTACGGATGAAAGTGGAGAAGGAGAAGTTGTTGCGTTTCCCCGCGTATTTGAGCAGAATCGTCTGCTGTTTGAACAAGGTAAGGTTTTACTGATACATGGAAAGATAGATGAAAGAAATGGGCAGCAGCAAATTGTTTGTCAACGTGCTGAAGCTGCTAGCGAAGCGGTTCAAAAATTACCGTCAGAAGAATTGTACTTACGTATAGAAACAAAGCAAGGTACGGAAAAGCTGCTTCATACTATTTATCAGCATTTTCAGTCTCATAGAGGGAAAATCCCCGTGAAAATTTATTATGAGGCAGAACGTCAATTGGTCAAGCTTCCTGTTCACTATTCTGTTGAACGAAGCGATGAGTTGATCAAAACGTTAAAAGCAATGCTTGGAGAGAAGCACGTTGTGTTCAAGAAGATATAGTCTTTACAGATTTCATGTGATGTTATATGGTAAAATAGTTAAAAAAGTGGTCTGACCACCGTTTTTTTATAAAATATACGAATTAGATGCGTTTTTCTTGAAATGAAATGCAATTGGATTTATAACATCATATGAGTGTGGGAAAGAACATGGTTCAGGCGCAGTATTTGTTATCATTTTGTTTATTGGGAGTGAAATTCATTGTCTTTACGTGAAGAAGCATTGCATATGCACCGCATTAACAAAGGTAAACTAGAATCAAAGTCCAAAATTCCTGTTCGAAACGCAGAGGATTTAAGCCTTGCTTATTCCCCTGGTGTAGCAGAACCTTGCAAAGAAATATATGATGATGTAAACAATGTATATGAATATACGATGAAAGGAAATATGGTAGCTGTTGTATCTGATGGCACTGCCGTATTGGGCTTGGGCAATATAGGCCCTGAAGCTGCTCTGCCAGTAATGGAAGGGAAAGCTGTCCTTTTTAAAAGTTTTGCCGGCGTAGATGCATTCCCAATTTGTTTAAACACGACAGATGTGGACAAAATTATAGAAACTGTTAAATTGCTAGAACCAACTTTTGGAGGCGTTAATTTAGAAGATATTGCGGCTCCTAACTGTTTTGAAATTGAAGAGCGGTTGAAAAAGGAAACAAATATCCCGGTTTTTCATGATGATCAGCATGGGACGGCTATTGTTACGGTAGCGGGTCTTCTTAATGCCCTGAAGCTGACAGGAAGAAAAATGTCACAAATCAAAGTAGTAGCGAATGGAGCAGGAGCTGCTGGCATTGCTATTATTAAATTATTATACAGCTATGGAGTGCGCGATATTATTATGTGTGATTCCAAAGGAACGATTTATGACAAGCGTCCTCACGGCATGAACCGTATAAAAGATGAAGTTGCAGCCTATACAAATCGAAGCAAAGTAGAAGGTACGTTAGCCGATGCGTTAGAAGAAGCTGATGTATTTATTGGAGTTTCGGTTGAAGGAGCACTCACATCGGAAATGATTGGAAAGATGAATCCAGACCCAATCATTTTTGCAATGGCAAATCCAGTGCCTGAAATTATGCCAGAAGAAGCTAAAAAAGCTGGCGCGAAAGTAATCGGCACCGGACGTTCAGATTTTCCTAATCAAGTGAACAATGTCTTAGCGTTTCCGGGGATATTCCGAGGTGCACTTGATGTGCGTGCTACTCATATTAATGAAAAAATGAAAATGGCTGCAGTTGAGGCCATTGCTAATTTAATTACGGAAGAGGACTTGAATACAGACTATGTGATTCCAGGGCCATTTGATGCACGAGTGGCTCCGGCAGTAGCCGCAGCTGTTGCAAAAGCAGCTATGGAAACAGGCGTTGCCCGAATAAAAGTAAAGCCAGAAGCCGTAGCTGAAAATACACGCCGTTTAGCGATTATTGAATAAGGTTACATCAACTGTTCTTTGACAGGCATGATGCTTCAAGCATGCCTGTTAAAGTAATGTAAAGTGAGTGGTAATAAACTTGAAGAATGAACGTTCAAAAGTATATGTAGAAATTCTAAAACAAATTCGCCAGCTAATGGAAGATGATCGTTTAACTACGGGTGATAAAATCCCGTCAGAACGAGAGCTTTCTGAACGGTTAGGCGCAGGACGTTCTTCCGTTCGAGAAGCGCTCAGAGCGTTAGAGCTAATTGGATTGATTGAAACTAGAAGAGGTGAAGGTACGTTTATTAAAGAAGTGGGAGATCATCAATTTATTGATTTATTAGCTACTTTTTTAATACAAGACGGCAAAACAAAGTCAGACTTAATTCAGACGAGATATATTCTGGAAAAAAGCTGTTTGTTTTCTGTTTTAGCGGAACAGAACAAAATCAATGTTTCAAAAGTAATTCAAAAGCAGAATGACGATCGCTTAAAGAACTTGTTTGACTATTTGTTTTCTTTGCAGCCTAATCGGCTATTGCACCGAATTTGGCTGATTATTTGCCGTTTTTCTCAAACCTTTCAACAAAACTCAGCGCCAAGCGACACTCTTATAAATGAATTAGTAGAGGCGCTAGTTAAAAAAGATGAAGCAGCTGTATTAAATCTTCACCATCAGTGCTACAAACAAGTGTGAAAGAAGGAATTTGTCGAAAGAGACATGCCATCTTTCTACACAAAATCAAACCGTCATCTAGTAAAGTAAATAGCAACTAATAAAGTGAAGCGAATAATTCATCCAATTTTTTCTTATATGTCGCTTGTTTTTGCGTTTGAGACGGGCTTTCATAACGTGTAAAGTAGAAGAAGAGGAAGAAGAAAGGTTCTTATGTTAAAGAAAAGAACCAAAAGGAGGTTACACCTTGTTACGAGATTTATTTACAAAAAACACAAAAACTCCAAAAAAACGAAAATATGCTACGATTCCTTCTGAGCATATGAGACAAGATGTACCTGAAGGGATTATGACCAAGTGTAAAAAGTGTAAGAAAATCATGTATACAAAAGAGTTAAATAAAAACTTAAAAGTATGCTTAAACTGTGGATACCATCATCAAATGACAGCACCAGAGCGTATTGAAAGCTTGATTGACAGCGGTACGTTTGTTGAATACGACAAAGATATGACGTCAGAAAATCCTCTTGGATTCCCGGATTATCTTGAAAAGCTCGAAAAAGATCGTGAGAAAACTAATTTAAGTGAAGCGATTGTTACGGGTGAAGGAGATATTGAAGGAATTAAAGTAGTGGTTGCTGTTATGGATTCACATTTCCGTATGGGAAGCATGGGTTCTGTAGTAGGTGAGAAAATTACTCGCGCCATTGAAAAAGCAAAGGAAATGCATGTCCCATTCCTTATTTTTACAGCTTCAGGCGGTGCACGTATGCAAGAAGGTGTTCTGAGCTTGATGCAAATGGCTAAAACTAGCGCAGCCCTTAAAATGTTCAGTGACGAAGGCGGCTTAATCATTTCGATCATGACACATCCTACTACGGGAGGAGTGTCAGCAAGCTTTGCTTCGCTAGGCGATTATAATTTAGCCGAGCCGGGCGCGTTAATTGGCTTTGCTGGAAGACGTATTATTGAACAAACAATTAGAGAAGAGCTTCCAGAAGATTTTCAGACGTCTGAATTTCTGTTGAAGCATGGTCAATTAGATGGAGTTATTGACCGTCACGATTTAAAAGACACGTTAACAACTATTTTAGATATACACGTAGCAGGAGGTGACATCGAGTGGTAAGTGAATTAGAGTTTGAACGTCCAATTGTTGAGTTACGCGACAAGATTGCAGAACTGAAAGAGTTTGCTAAAAATACAGAAGTGGATTTATCTAGCGAAATTGATAAGTTGGAAAAGCGCTTAGAAAAAGTAGAAAACGATATTTACAATCATCTAAGCCCGTGGAACCGTGTTCAAATTGCTCGTCATCCTGAGCGTCCTACAACACTCGATTATATTACTCGCTTGTTTACAAACTTTTTAGAGTGTCATGGCGATCGCTTTTATGGAGATGATGAAGCAATCGTAGGAGGAATTGCCAAGTTTAATGGCGTGCCTGTTACCGTGATTGGACATCAAAGAGGTAAAGATACGAAAGAAAATATTCGTCGTAATTTTGGTATGCCTCATCCTGAAGGCTACCGTAAAGCACTGCGTCTAATGAAGCAAGCGGAGAAATTTAACCGCCCAATTATTTGCTTTATTGATACAAAAGGAGCTTATCCAGGAAAAGCGGCAGAAGAACGCGGACAAAGCGAAGCTATTGCGAAAAATCTTTTCGAAATGGCTGGCTTAACTGTACCTGTTATTTGTATTGTCATTGGAGAAGGAGGAAGCGGAGGAGCCTTGGCATTAGGTTTAGGAAATCACCTTCATATGCTTGAGAACTCGACGTATTCAGTTATTTCTCCAGAAGGAGCGGCTGCCATTCTTTGGAAAGATTCTTCTCTTGCTAAAAAAGCTGCTGAAACGATGAAGATTACAGCACCGGATTTGAAAGAACTGGGTATTGTAGATGAAATGGTTTCAGAGGTAAAAGGCGGAGCTCATCGAGATATCGATGCACAAGCTGGATACATGGAAAGCATTATTAAGAAGTCATTAAAAGAACTGATGAATTTATCAAAAGAAGAGCTAGTGGAGGAGCGTTATTTAAAATACAAAAAAATCGGACAATTTGCAGCTGAAAACGATGCCATTACTATAAAATAAAGAAACGTGCACTCTTGAAAAATAAGGGTGCGCGTTTTTGTGCGGTTTGTATAGCCCTTCTCTATTGTGTTTACAAGTTCTTCGTGGTATTTTATAGACAGCAAAAACCTTTAAGTAAAAGTAGAAAAAGAGTGTTTTTAAAAAAATTCCTATGGTTATTAGCAGCTGTGCGAGCGTTTGTCTTTTCTCTAAAACGTGAGATATATAAGACAAATCAGGCAGCAAGTATTGCTGTATGAATTGCAGGGAATAGTAAAACAAGAAGCAAACGATGAAGAAATTCATCGTTAAAGTGCTGTGTATTTGTTTGCTATTTGATTCAGCGCTATGTAGGTATTTCATAAGTTACACGTAAAGCAAGGTGAACAGGTTAAGGCAACAAAATATTTGTTCACAGCCTGCTTGTAAAAGGTTAGTAAAGGAAATAGCTGTTTGCTCTACCTAAAGAGTAAATAGTAAATATATAGGAGGAAATTTGAATGCGTAAAACTAAAATTGTATGTACTATTGGACCAGCGAGTGAAAGTGTAGAAAAATTAGTTGAACTAATTAACTCAGGCTTAAACGTTTGTCGCCTAAACTTCTCTCACGGTGACTTTGAAGAGCATGGTGCACGTATCGTTAACATTCGTGAAGCTGCGAAACAAACAGGTAAAACAGTAGGTATCTTACTTGATACAAAAGGACCTGAAATTCGTACAAACACAATGGAAAATGGTGCAATTGAGTTAGAAGAAGGCGCTGAAATCATTGTTTCTATGACAGAAGTAGTGGGAACAACTGAAAAATTCTCAATTACATATCCAGGTCTAATTGATGACGTACACGTAGGATCAAAAATCCTTTTAGATGACGGTTTAATCGGTCTTGAAGTACTAGATGTCAATAAAACTGATGGTGAAATCAAAACGAAAGTACTTAACCCTGGTACATTAAAAAATAAAAAAGGTGTAAACGTGCCAAACGTAAGTGTAAACCTTCCTGGTATCACTGAAAAAGATGCAAACGATATTGTATTTGGTATCGAACAAGGCATTGATTTTATCGCTGCTTCTTTTGTGCGTCGTGCATCTGATGTATTAGAAATTCGTGAACTACTAGAAAAACACAATGCAGCTCACATTCAAATCATCTCAAAAATCGAAAACCAAGAAGGCGTAGATAACATCAAAGAAATCCTTGAAGTTTCAGACGGCTTAATGGTTGCTCGTGGTGACTTAGGAGTAGAAATTCCTGCTGAAGAAGTACCATTAGTACAAAAAGATCTAATCAAACAATGTAATGCACTTGGCAAACCAGTTATTACAGCTACACAAATGCTTGATTCAATGCAACGCAACCCGCGCCCGACTCGTGCGGAAGCAAGTGACGTTGCCAATGCTATTTTTGATGGTACAGATGCAATTATGTTATCTGGTGAAACAGCTGCGGGTTCTTACCCAGTTGAAGCTGTACAAACAATGCATTCAATCGCTTCTCGTGCTGAGCAAGCTCTAAACTACTCTGAGATTTTACAACAGCGCAGCAAGCAAGTTGGCCCATCTATTACAGATGCAATCGGACAATCTGTTGTACACACAGCGCTTAACTTAAACGCTAGTGCAATCGTAGCGCCAACAGAAAGTGGTTATACAGCGAAAATCGTTTCTAAATATCGTCCGCAATCTCCAATCGTAGCTGTTGCAGCAAACGATTCTGTTGCACGTCGTCTTTCTCTAGTATGGGGTGTTACACCAGTTGTTGGTGAGCGCGTAAGTACAATTGACGATATGTTAGATCACGCTGTAAATGACGCAGTAAAAACAGGCGTTGTAGCACACGGTGATTTAGTTGTTATTACTGCTGGTGTTCCAGTTGGAGAATCAGGTGCAACGAACTTAATGAAAGTTCAAGTTGTAGGTGACGTTCTGGCTAAAGGACAAGGAATTGGTCGTAAAGCAGCAGTTGGTAAAGTAGTTATTGCTAAAACTGCTGAAGAAGCAAATGCAAAAATGACTGAAGGTGCTATCCTTGTTACAAACAGCACAGATCGCGATATGATCAGTGCAATCGAAAAAGCAGGGGCTCTTATTACGGAAGAAGGCGGTCTAACAAGCCATGCAGCTGTAGTAGGATTAAACTTAAGCATTCCTGTCATTGTAGGTGTAGAAAACGCAACAAGCGTATTCTCAGAAGATCAAGATATTACAGTTGATGCTTCACGTGGTGTTGTATACAACGGACACGCAAGCGTACTGTAAGAAACACGTAGATGATTGAAAAAAAGAGAAGGGGAAATCCTTCTCTTTTTGTTTAGGCAATTCAATAAGCGAAGAGGTGATGATGGTGAGGAAGCTTCTTCCGCTCCTTCTTATTGTACCTGCTGTTGAGGTAATGATTTTGATTTATTCAAGTCATCTCATTGGTGTAATGTCAACATTTTTACTGATTATTGCTACCAGTTTTATTGGTGCGTTTCTAGCGAAAAAACAAGGAACATCTCTTTTTCAAAAAGCACAGCGTCAGATGAGCCAAGGACATGTTCCAAGCGGTGAAATCCTTGATGGTATGTGTGTACTATTTGGCGGTTTGTTTCTACTGTTTCCAGGCTTCTTGACAGATGTTGTAGGCTTTATCTTTTTACTGCCGTTTACACGCAAAATCGTTAAGCCTTTCCTTTTAACGTGGCTAAGAAGATTTTTTCAAGGACGTAATCGAATGACGATTATTCGTTAACTAGAAAGTGTGTGAAAGAAGCTTCTTTCACACACTTTTTCATTTTCCTATAATAAACTGCCACGTTTCTTTAAAAACCCCCGTTGTATGAAGTGTTTTTAGAATAACAAGAATAACAGGGCCAACTATTAATCCAAAAAATCCAATCAATTGATATCCTACAAATAAAGCAATTAATGTAGCAAGAGGGTCAAGACCAATGCTCGATGACAGAATCTTGGGCTCCATAATTTGTCGCTGGACAAGTACTACAGCATATAGTACCGAAAGTCCTACAGCAAATGACACATTATCTGTTGCAAACGCATAAATCATCCAAGGAACAAAAACCAGTCCTGTTCCGAGGTAAGGAAGAATATCTACTAAGCCGATTAATAAAGCGACTGTAATAGCATAATCAACCTTAAGAACAAGTAAACCAAAAAGAACGATGATTGTGGTAATCGAAATAAGCGTAAGCTGAGCTTTAATAAAACCAAACAGTGCATTTTTAAGCTCCACAACAACTGTCTGTCCATTTTCCCTTACTTTTTTAGGAATAAACACGCTGCTTTTAGTCATCAGCTTGTACCAATCTTTACTAATAAAAAAAGTAGCCAGTAATGAAAAAATAATCACAGTAGCTGCATTAGGCAATACGGATAAAAGTACTGGGATGCTTTGCAATACATTTTGCAAAAAATCACCCACCGTTTGAGCGATATGGTTGCCTACGCCTTTAATGTTCGATAAAATAGTTGCTTGCTGACCGGTATTTAAGTTATTAAACATAGAAGTAATGCGTTCATAAAACGGAAGTATTTGTTCTGTAGCAATATTTTCAATAAATATGACCACTTCTTTGAAATTTGTGGGAACAACTTTCGCTAAATACGTACTTCCTGCAATGATTTCTGTGATAAGTAACGTAATAAGTCCGGCCAAAAGAGAGAAGATAAGAACCATTGATAGTAAAACAGCTAAGTAGCGTGGTAAACGCAGCTTCAATTCAAATAGATTAACCATAGGATTTATGAAAAAAGCGATGCAGCAGGCGATAATAAATGGATATATGAGAGAAGAGACATAATAACTAAGAAATATAGATGCTGCAATAATTACCAACACACAAGCTAAGCGAAATAGTCGATGTAAATGAAGCTTGTACACAATAAATAGAGGCCTCCTTGTAAACGATAGTCAACAAAAGAAAAAGCTACTCATAAAATATTTACGTAATACGCTTTAGATTTATCACAATAAAAAAAGAAAGGATGAGTAAAATGTTCTCACAACCCATGCTTTTTTTAGCTGTTTTACTCGTAATTGGATTAGTGGCTAAAAATCAATCATTAATCATTGCAGTTGCATTTTTACTTATTTTAAAATTAATCGGGTTAGACGGTAAGGTTTTTCCGTTTCTACAATCAAAAGGAATTAATATTGGAGTAACGGTTATTACAATTGCCGTTCTTGTGCCAATTGCAACAGGAGACATAGGGTTCAAACAATTAGGAGAAGCTGTGAAATCTTCTTATGCTTGGATTGCTCTAGGAGCCGGAATTGCTGTAGCAATTATTGCCAAATATGGACTTACACTCTTGGAAGATGATCCGCATATTACGACCGCTTTAGTTTTTGGCACAATTCTTGCTGTGGCGCTGTTTCAAGGGGTAGCAGTAGGTCCGTTAATCGGTGCTGGAATCGCTTATTTATTTATGAAATTAACTGAACTTTTTTCGTAGAAATTTTTGTATAATAATAATTTTTTTAAAATTTCTTCTCTCTTTTGATTCACAAAAGTCAGATAATTGTTTATAATATATTTTGAGGCCGCATCTTTTTACATACAATTGTATGTTTTACCTATAGGGCTGTAACAAAGCAATGACACATGCAGATGTTTTGATTTTGTGTGTTATTGAAACAAATGGAAATGTAAGCATTTTCTTTACGTGGGGTGAAGGAATGTTCTTCCAAGATATATATTCAAAAGAGGCGCTTCGTATATCATTTAATGTCTAGTTGAGCAGAGGCTCAATTTTGTTTTTCACGTTTTACACAGAAAGGTATGGGGAATTTTTTCTGTAAAGGAGTGGAGATTTATGACAGCAACTCGAGGTCTAGAAGGGGTAGTCGCTACAACGTCAGCAGTAAGTTCAATTATTGATGACACTTTAACATATCAAGGCTACAATATTGATGATTTAGCGAATTATGCAACATTTGAAGAAGTGGTGTATTTACTATGGCACGGAAAATTACCTAACAAAGAAGAATTATCTGTGTTTTCTAGATTACTAGCAGAAAACGCTAAATTACCCCAAGAAGTCTTAGATCATTTCAAAACTTATCCAATTCAAGATGTTCATCCAATGGCAGCTTTAAGAACAGTCGTATCACTATTGGGGTTGTACGATCCTGAAGCTGATTTAATGGATGAAGAAGCAAATTATCGCAAAGCTGTTCGTTTGCAAGCACAATTACCAACGGTGGTAACGGCTTTTTCAAGAGTCCGTAACGGATTAGAGCCAATTGAACCAAACGAAAACTATAGCATTGCCGCTAACTTTTTATATATGTTAACCGGCGAAGAGCCAACTGATATCCAAGTAGAGGCATTTGATAAGGCACTTGTCTTACACGCTGACCATGAGCTAAATGCTTCAACTTTTACAGCTCGTGTCTGTGTGGCAACATTATCTGATATTTATTCAGGAATTACAGCCGCTATTGGAGCGTTAAAGGGTCCTCTTCACGGGGGAGCGAATGAAGCTGTTATGAAAATGTTGTCTGACATTCAAACAGTTGAAAACGCAGAACCTTACATTCGCGAAAAGCTCGCGAAGAAAGAAAAGATTATGGGATTTGGACATCGTGTGTATCAGCAGGGTGATCCTCGTGCCAAGCACTTGAAAGAAATGTCTGAAAAACTTACAAAACAAGCAGGAGATACAACGCTATACGATATGTCAGTGAAAATTGAGAAAATCGTAACAGGCGAGAAAAAGCTTCCGCCAAACGTTGATTTCTATTCAGCTTCTGTATACCACAGCTTAGGTATTGATCACGATTTATTTACTCCGATTTTTGCCGTAAGCCGCGTATCAGGATGGATTGCTCACATTTTAGAGCAGTATTCAAACAATCGTTTGATTCGTCCAAGAGCTGATTATATCGGTCCTGGAAAACAAACGTACATTCCGCTTGAAGAGCGCAGCTAAACAATGTGACGAAGGTGCTCACGTTCGTTGAGCACTTTTCCATAAGTGAAAGTAGACAATTTTTTAAGGAGGTCATTCTCATGACAAAAGGTGAACAAATTTCTGTAGCAAACGGCGTTTTAAACGTACCAAATAACCCAATTATTCCATTTATCGAAGGTGACGGAATTGGTCCGGATATCTGGGCAGCAGCTTCCCGCGTATTAGAAGCAGCAGTTGCAAAAGCATACAATGGTGAAAAAGAAATCGTTTGGAAAGAAGTATTAGCAGGTGAAAAAGCATTTAATCAAACTGGCGAATGGTTACCGGAAGAAACGTTAGATGCAATTCGCGAATACATAATTGCAATCAAAGGACCATTAACGACACCAGTAGGCGGTGGAATTCGTTCTCTAAACGTGGCATTGCGTCAAGAATTAGACTTATTCACATGCTTACGTCCTGTTCGCTACTTTGACGGCGTACCTTCTCCAATTAAGCGCCCAGAAGATACAGATATGGTTATCTTCCGTGAAAATACTGAAGATATTTATGCTGGTATTGAATATGCGAAGGGTTCTGAAGAAGTACAAAAACTTGTTTCATTCCTACAAACGGAATTAGGCGTAAATAAAATCCGTTTCCCTGAAACTTCTGGATTAGGTATTAAGCCTATTTCTTCTGAAGGAACGGAGCGTCTTGTGCGTGCAGCAATCAACTATGCGATTGAACAGGGCCGCAAGTCTGTTACGCTTGTACACAAAGGTAACATTATGAAATATACAGAAGGCGCATTTAAAAATTGGGGCTATGAGCTAGCTGAAAAAGAATTCGGCGATAAAGTATTTACTTGGGCTCAATATGACCGCATCGTTGAAAAAGAAGGTGCACAAGCTGCAAACAAAGCTCAAGCAGAAGCGGAAGCAGCAGGAAAAATTATTGTAAAAGATTCTATTGCAGATATCTTCTTACAACAAATTTTAACTCGTCCACGTGAATTTGATGTAGTAGCAACAATGAACTTAAATGGAGATTACATTTCAGATGCATTAGCAGCACAAGTTGGCGGTATCGGAATTGCTCCAGGAGCAAACATCAACTATGAAACTGGACATGCTATCTTTGAAGCAACTCACGGTACAGCACCTAAATATGCTGGTTTAGATAAAGTAAACCCATCTTCTGTATTATTATCAGGTGTGTTAATGCTTGAACACCTTGGCTGGAATGAAGCAGCGGATTTAATCATGAAATCAATGGAAAAAACAATTGCTTCAAAAGTAGTAACATATGATTTCGCACGTTTAATGGACGGCGCAACAGAAGTGAAGTGTTCAGAGTTTGCTGATGAATTAATTAGCAATCTAGGAAAACAAGTAACAGTTTAATAGCTATTCATTTAGGGGAGGAATTATAATGGCAAATATGCGTAAAAAAGTATCTGTTATCGGAGCGGGCTTTACGGGAGCTACAACTGCTTTTTTAATTGGTCAAAAAGAATTAGCTGATGTTGTATTAGTTGATATTCCGCAATTAGAAAATCCAGCTAAAGGTAAAGCGCTGGATATGTTAGAAGCAAGTCCTGTACAAGGCTTTGACGCTAACATTACAGGAACAGCCAACTACGAAGACACAGCTGATTCTGACATTGTCATTATTACAGCTGGTATCGCGCGTAAGCCAGGTATGAGTCGCGATGATTTAGTCACAACGAACCAAAAAATTATGAAGTCTGTTACTCAAGAAGTTGTTAAATACTCGCCAAACTGTCACATTATCGTGTTAACAAACCCGGTAGATGCTATGACGTACACAGTATTTAAAGAATCTGGTTTTCCTAAAAACCGCGTAATCGGTCAATCAGGCGTATTAGATTCTGCACGTTTCCGTACGTTCGTAGCGCAGGAGTTAAACATTTCAGTGAAAGATATCACAGGTTTTGTACTTGGTGGACATGGCGACGATATGGTACCTCTTGTACGCTACTCATATGCTGGCGGTATTCCTCTTGAAACGCTTATTCCAAAAGCGCGTCTTGAAGCAATTGTTGAAAGAACACGCAAAGGCGGCGGCGAGATCGTTAACTTATTAGGCAACGGAAGTGCGTACTACGCTCCTGCTGCTTCTTTAGTGGAAATGACAGAAGCGATCTTAAAAGATCAGCGTCGTATTTTACCAGCGATTGCTTACCTAGAGGGTGAATATGGTTATAACGGCATCTACTTAGGTGTTCCGACCGTATTAGGAGCTGTAGGAATTGAGCAAGTAATTGAATTAGAACTTACTGATTCTGAAAAAGCTGCGTTAGATCAATCAGCAAAATCAGTCAAAACTGTCATGGGTGTATTAGCTTAATACAATAAAGTAGGTTTGAGTATAGGTTTTTATAGATATTCAAACAATAGTCACAAGGAAAATTCGAGGGAAACCTCGAATTTTTCTTGTATATAAAGAAAAACTATTACTTTATACAAAAGGTGGAATGATGATGGTATTAGGTAAAAAACAAAAAATAGGTCGAAGTATTGAAGATATAAAAGTTGGAGAAAAGTTAACGCTAACTGAACGAATTGAAGATAAAGATATCTTATTGTACTTAGGGCTGACAAATGATTCTAACCCTTTATACATTCAGCATGATTATGCATCTCAGACACCTTTTAAGAAACCTATTGTGCCAAGCATTATGATTACCGGTATTATGACAGCAGCCATTTCAAAGTACTTGCCCGGACCTGGAAGCCATGTTGCAGAACATACGGTTGCCTTTCCCAAAAAAATTCATCATTATAGTACGATTGAATTTTTATTTGAAGTCACAGAGGTAGATGTTTCTTCTAAAACTGTTACGATTGAAGTAGAAGCGGTCAATGAACAAAAAGAGAAAGTAGTAACGGCTCGGTTTCTTGTGTATCCGCCGCTTAGACTTCCATCAGTAGAGACACATGACTTTGAAAATTTTTAAAACGCCCTAAATATTGATAAATATAGAAGAAGCTCTTTAGCCATATTTTCTGAAAATGTTGAAATGTATTGGAGAACGAGGCTAAAACATTGTATGATAAGAGAAGATAAATAGAAAATAATATCATTTGGGTGAAGCTGCGGTTTAATTTAACTAGATGGAGGCTTATATCGTTAATATGAGTAAGAAATTATTAGTCGTAGATGATGAACAATCAATTTCAACATTATTACAATATAATTTACAACAAGCTGGCTTTACAGTAGAAACAGCTGAAGACGGGGAAGAAGGATACAACAAGGCATTAGAAGGAAAACCTGATTTAATTGTGTTAGACTTGATGCTTCCTAAAATGGATGGAATTGAAGTTTGTAAAAAGCTTCGTCAGCAAAAAGTGATGACGCCTATTTTAATGTTAACTGCAAAAGACGATGAGTTTGACAAGGTATTAGGGCTAGAACTTGGCGCAGATGACTACATGACGAAACCATTTAGTCCTCGAGAAGTAGTAGCCCGTGTAAAAGCCATTTTACGCAGAACACAAATTATTGCTCAGGAAAATGAACAGGAGGAAGATGGCGAACGCATCATGATTGGTGATTTAAAAATTCTTCCAGATCATTATGAGGCCTACTTTAATCAAGAGCAGCTTGAGCTTACTCCGAAAGAATTCGAGTTATTATTATATTTGGCAAAATACAAAGGACGGGTATTAACTCGTGATCAGCTGCTGAGTGCAGTGTGGAATTATGATTTTGCCGGAGATACGCGAATTGTAGATGTGCACATCAGCCATCTGCGTGAGAAAATTGAACATAATACGCGAAAACCGGTTTATATAAAAACGATTAGAGGATTAGGATATAAGCTGGAGGAACCAAAGGTAGATGAATAAATTTCGTTCAAGGCTACTTTTGGCTCTATTAGTACTTATTATTATTGTATTAGTAGGTCTTGGCCTGCTGCTGGGGCAGTTGTTTAAAAACTTTTATTTTCAAACGTTTCAAGAGCGAATGGAAAAAGAAGCAAAGCTTGTGGAAATGTACATTAGTGAAGAAGGCATCACAAGTCCTGCTTTAAAATCTAAAGTTGATCAAATCAGTCATTCGCTAAGTGTACGAACGACTGTCGTTCAAAAAGATGGAAAAATATTAGTTGACTCAAATCCAGGTAGCAAGCAGCAAAGAATCGAAAAAAGTATTGTAATCCAACAAGTATTAAAAAAGCAGTTAAACAGCAAAAAAAGCTTTGATCAAATTAAAGAAGATTACGACTTATATTACTATGGTATCCCGCTTATTATAGAAGGTAAGCAAGAGGGATTTGTTGTTTTGAGTACATCGTTTGATTCATTAAAACAAGTAAATCAGCAAATCTGGGGGCTTCTTATTGGAAGCTTAGGTCTAGCTTTGATTGTGATTTTACTCTTAGGTGTAAAGATTATGGGGCGCTATACCCGTCCTATTGAATCGGCAACCAAGGTGGCTATGGAACTTGCAAAAGGGAATTATAAAGCTCGTACATATGAAGATTATGTAGATGAAACAGGGATGCTGAGTCAGTCTATTAACGCACTTGCTCGTAATCTGCAAGAGTCTATCACTAATCAAGAAATGCAGCAGGACAGGCTGCGCACCCTAATTGAAAATATGGGAAGCGGTATGCTTCTGATCGATAGTCGAGGCTATATAAACTTAGTGAATCGAGCTTATAAAGAGCAGTTTCATATACATCCGGACGATTTCCTTTATCACTTGTATTATGAGGTATTTGAGCACAAAGAAATCATTAAACTTGTGGAAAAAATATTTATGACCGAAGTAAAGGTTCGAAAACAAGTCGTTTTGCCTTTAAATATTGAACGAAGATATTTTGATGTTTACGGAGCGCCGATTATTGGCTTAAACGATGAATGGAAAGGCATTGTGCTTGTTTTCCATGATATTACCGAGCTGAAAAAACTAGAACAAGTGCGCCGTGACTTTGTAGCGAATGTGTCTCATGAACTAAAAACGCCTATTACGTCCATTAAAGGGTTTAGTGAGACATTGTTAGACGGTGCCATGGAAGATCCAAAGCTGCGAGAGCAGTTTCTATCTATTATTCTAACGGAAAGCCAGCGCATGGAGAGCCTGATTCAAGATCTTTTGGATTTATCTAAAGTTGAACAGCAAGGTTTTAAACTAAGCATTCATTCAGTAGATTTGAATACCCTTCTCTATGAGGTCATAACAGTGCTATCGAACCGAGCGAATGAAAAAGAAATCACTCTAACGTTAGATACGCTTCCTGAAGAAGCGTGGATTGATGGTGACAGTCAGCGCCTTATGCAAGTGTTCGTTAACTTAATTGGCAATGCGCTCATGTATACAATGCCTGGAGGAACCGTTCACGTTTCGCTTGAAGAGGAAGAAGAAACGATTACGGTTCATGTTCAAGATACAGGTATCGGTATTGATTCTGATGAAATTTCACGTATTTTTGAGCGTTTTTACAGAGTAGATAAAGCAAGAAGCCGCAATTCCGGAGGAACAGGTCTTGGATTAGCAATTGTTAAACATCTTGTTGAAGCTCATAAAGGGGAAATTGAAGTGAAAAGTGAAGTCAATAAAGGGACAACTTTTTGGGTGAAGCTGCACAAGTATTTGCCGCAGATGTAAAATGTTTACGTTCCTTTTACAATTTATTTAATGTAGCTTAATAATTAATTGATACAATTTTTCATGGAAACCCCTTCATCCAAGGAGCCAATATGTAAGGCGAAAATAGCTTTAACCGTGCTATTTTCGCCGATTCTTTTTGACAATTTCTATCCATTCACATGCTACACCGCCTAAAATAACTAGGTGGTGTTTTTTATTTTATGATGTATAGATCTTATCACCATATGAAAATAAAACGTTGAATTCAAGAGTACTTTTTGTCCTTAAAGCTTATTGTTTGCTAAAATAAAGGTAAGATAAGAAGAGAGCGAAATGGAGGAACATGAATGACACAAAAACTAGTATTAATTGACGGGAATAGTATTGCCTACCGTGCATTTTTTGCTTTGCCGCTTTTAAACAATGATAAAGGAATACATACAAATGCCATATACGGCTTTACTACAATGCTGACACGTATTTTAGAGGAAGAGAAGCCAACGCATTTACTGGTGGCTTTTGATGCAGGGAAAACAACGTTTCGTCACAAAACATTTACAGAATATAAAGGAGGCAGACAAAAGACGCCTCCTGAACTTTCAGAGCAGTTTCCCTTTATTCGTGAGTTATTAGATGCATATGGAATTAAGCGCTATGAACTGCCTGAGTACGAAGCAGATGATATTATCGGTACACTTTCAAAACAAGCAGAACAAAAAGGAATGGCCGTGAAAGTCATTTCCGGTGATAAAGATTTACTTCAGCTTGTGTCAGAGCATGTAACCGTAGATATTACGAGAAAAGGAATTACGGATGTGGATTCCTATACGCCTGCAGCCATTGATGAAAAATATGGAATCACGGCTGCGCAAATCATTGATATGAAGGGTCTTATGGGAGACAGCTCAGATAATATTCCAGGCGTGCCCGGAGTTGGAGAAAAAACAGCCTTAAAGTTATTAAAAGAGTTTGAAACCGTTGAAAATGTATTGCAATCTATCGATCAAGTCAGCGGTAAAAAATTAAAAGAAAAGCTAGAAGATAATCGTGAATCAGCCATCATGAGTAAAAAGCTTGCAACTATTTATTGCGAAGCGCCTCTTGAAGTATCTGTAGAAGATGCGAAATATGACGGGTTTGAATCTTCAAAGGTCATCTCTTTATTTAAAGAGCTTGGGTTTAATTCTCTGCTTGCTAAATTTGGTGAATCAGCAGAAGAGGAAGCAGATTTTGAAGAACTGACGTTTGAAATAGTGCAGGAAGTTCACGATGATATGTTAACAAGCGAAGCAGCTCTGATCGTAGAAGGTTATGAAGAAAACTATCATCACAATCAGCTGCTCGGTTTTGGAATCAGCAACAAAAACGGCCACTATTTTATTGATAAAGACACAGCTCTTTCATCTTCCAAGTTTACAGCATGGCTAGAAGATGAAGATGTAAAAAAGACGGTATTTAATGGAAAACGTACGATTGTATCGTTAAAATGGGCGGGGCATGAAATTAAAGGAATTGAACATGATGTAATGATTGCTTCTTACATCTTAAATCCCGCTGAAGCAAATGATGACCTAGCGACAATTGCAAAATTAAAAGGATATCATCAAGTGCAATCAGATGAAGCGGTGTATGGAAAAGGAGCTAAGCGAAGCATTGCGGAAGCTGCTCAGCTAGCTGAGCATGTTATAAGAAAAGCAGCCGCCGTAGCTTATTTAAAAGAAGTGTTGGAAAAAGAATTGGTTGAAAATGAACAGTTTGAGCTGTTTGAAAAGCTTGAAATGCCTCTTGCCATTGTCCTTGCCGATATGGAATATCAAGGGGTGAAAATTGATCGGGCGCGTTTGGATGAAATGGGCGAAGATCTTCGAGAACAGCTTGAAAAAATTGAAGCGAAAATCTACGAATACGCTGGACAAGAATTCAATATTAATTCACCAAAGCAGCTAGGAGTTGTTCTTTTTGAAAAAATGCAGCTTCCAGTCATAAAGAAAACAAAAACAGGCTATTCCACATCAGCTGATGTATTAGAGCAATTAGCTAGCGCCCATGATATTATCCCAGAGATTTTACAATACCGTCAGCTAGGAAAATTACAGTCTACGTATATCGAAGGGTTAAAAAAGGTTATTCATGAAAGCGATGGAAAAGTTCATACCCGCTTTAATCAAACGTTAACTCAAACGGGAAGGTTAAGCTCAGTAGATCCTAACTTGCAAAACATCCCGATTCGTCTTGAAGAAGGTAAAAAAATAAGAGGTGCGTTCGTGCCTTCACAGCCTGATTGGTTAATATTTGCGGCGGATTATTCACAAATTGAGCTGCGCGTACTGGCTCATATTGCAAATGATGAAAAGCTAATTGATGCGTTTAAGCATGACTTAGATATTCATACGAAAACAGCGATGGATGTGTTCCACGTCGAAAGAGAAGAAGTAACGTCGAATATGCGCCGTCAGGCTAAAGCAGTTAATTTTGGAATCGTCTATGGCATCAGTGATTACGGTTTATCGCAAAGTTTAGGAATTACAAGAAAAGCAGCGGCTACTTTTATTGAACGCTATTTAAAAAGCTTCCCGGGTGTACAGGAGTATATGGATACGATTGTGCGCGATGCAAAAGAAAAGGGATACGTAACAACGCTCTTGCACCGCCGCCGTTACTTGCCTGAAATCACGAGCCGAAACTTTAACCTCCGCAGCTTCGCTGAGCGTACAGCTATGAATACGCCTATTCAAGGGACAGCAGCTGACATTATTAAAAAAGCAATGATTGAAATGGATAAGCGCTTAAAAGATGAAAATCTTCAGGCTAAGCTGCTGCTTCAAGTACACGATGAGCTGATTTTTGAAGCCCCAGAAGAAGAAATTAAAATTTTAGAGAAAATCGTACCAGAAGTAATGGAGCATGCTTTAGAGCTAGAAGTTCCGTTGAAAGTAGATTATTCTTACGGAAAGACTTGGTACGAAGCAAAGTAGTGGAAAAAGGATGTGACAAACGTGCCAGAATTACCAGAAGTTGAGACCGTCAGACGTACGTTGATTGAATTAGCCAGTGGTAAGACCATTGAGCGTGTAACCGTTAAATGGCCTAATATTATCAAACGTCCTGAGCAAGTTGAGCAGTTTTGTGACGCGCTTGTTGGACAAACCATTCGAGATGTTGAACGCAGAGGTAAGTTTTTGAAAATTGTACTCGATGATTATACGATGGTTTCTCATCTGCGTATGGAAGGAAAATATGCTCTCCATGAAAATGCAGACGAACCAGATAAGCATGTACACGTCTTTTTTCACTTCACCGACGGAACAGAATTACGATACCGGGATGTAAGGAAATTTGGTACCATGCACTTATTTAAAAAGGGAGAGGAAGATCTGTTTCCTCCTCTTATTGGCCTTGGACCTGAACCGTTTGACGAAACATTTAATCCAAGTCAGTTAAAAATGCGAATCGGCAAAACCTCTCGAAAAATCAAGCCGGTTTTACTCGATCAAAATGTCGTGGTTGGGCTAGGGAATATTTATGTAGATGAAGCACTATTTCGCGCAGGGATTCACCCTGAACGAGTGGCCAGCCAATTAACAGACGAAGAGTATGAAAAATTGTACGAAGAAATTGTAGCGACCCTTCAAGAAGCGGTGAAACAAGGGGGCAGCACAATTCGTACGTATGTAAACACACAGGGGCAAATAGGCATGTTTCAGCAGCAGCTTTACGTGTACGGAAGAAAAGGCGAATCCTGTAAAATTTGCGGTACCCCAATTGAAAAATTTGTTGTAGGCGGTAGAGGAACACATATCTGCCCAAATTGTCAGCCGGCTAAAAAATAACAATGGATGGGCTCCTTTCATATACTACGTATAGACAGAAAGGAAAGGAGTCCTCTCATCATGATAACATTTTCTTTACTTATTCTTGCTTTTGCCGTAAGTCTTGACAGCTTTAGCGTTGGCCTGACATACGGACTTCGAAAGGTGAAAATCCCGCTGAAATCCATTTTTATTATTTCATGTTGCTCAGCATTTTCTTTAATGTTTTCTATGTTTTTAGGAAAGGTACTTACGCATCTATTTTCAGTGGATGTACTAAATAAAGTAGGCGGAGGTATTCTTGTTCTACTTGGAATGTGGATTTTATACCAGTTTTTTTGTCCGGCAGATTCATCTCGAGTGAAAGAAGAAAAAACATTAGTGAAAATTGAAATTAAGTCAATTGGCTTAGTCATTAACGTATTGAAAAAACCAACGGCAGCAGATTTAGATAATTCAGGTTCCATCACTGGGATTGAAGCATTTATACTTGGAATTGCATTATCTCTTGATGCATTTGGAGCAGGGTTTGGAGCAGCTTTATTAGGTTATTCGCCGTATGCTTTAGCAATTGCTGTAGCTCTTATGAGTTCACTTTTTTTAAGTGCTGGCATACAGTTTGGCAAAGTTTTTTCACGTTTATCATGGATGAAAATGTTTTCCTTTTTACCGGGAGTTCTGCTTATTATTTTAGGTATTTTTAGATTTTAAATAAAGCGATAAAGGAGAGGCCAATGTCAATTGTAATTGGATTAACGGGCGGAATTGCTAGTGGAAAAAGTACGGTAACCGGAATGCTGAGAGATATTAATATTCCAGTAATCGATGCTGACCACATTGCAAAAGAAGTCGTCGAACCAGGAAAAGAAGCATATAACCAAATTGTAGAGACGTTCGGCCGTGCCATTCTTCACGAAAATGCGGAGATCAATCGAGCGGCTTTAGGGGAAATTGTGTTTTCTCAAGAGGAAGAACGTAAAAAGTTGAATGCAATTGTACACCCTGCGGTAAGAAAAGAAATGCTTTCTCAAAAGGAAAGGTATATCGAGGAAGGATACGATGCTGTGGTATTAGATATTCCGCTGCTGTTTGAAAGTGATTTGACGCATTTAGTCGACAAAGTAGTGGTTGTATATGTCGATGAGCCTGTGCAGCTAGAAAGGTTAAAATCTCGTAATGATCTCTCGACGAAAGATGCCTATGCACGTATCCACGCACAGCTGCCTTTGATTCAGAAAGTAGCCTTAGCCGATGCGGTGATCAATAACAACGGACCTGTAGAGGAAACAAAACAACAGCTTTTAAGTATATTAGCCCTATGGCTAGATTAAAGAGGCTTGGATAAACGTATGTTAGCTGAAGGGAAATCCGAACGAGCTTGATTCTTGAGGTAGAATCAAGCTCGTTCGGATTTTTTTATTGAGAATATTTACGAGCTTCTAAAAAAGAATGTGTTAAATATCTGTTCTCGCTATATACATATAGTAAAACTCAATTAAAATAATTTATTAAAAAAAATTAATATTATTCACTTTTTAAATATTTATGTTATACTATTCAATATAAAAAGTTAAATAGTATAACACATATAGAGAGGGGTATAGCCATGAAAGCACGTATTGCCATTAATGGTTTTGGGAGAATAGGAAGAATGGTTTTTCGCACAGCGATTATAGAGGAGAATTTAGATATTATTGCCATAAATGCATCTTATCCAGCAGAAACATTAGCACATTTAATCAAATATGACTCTATACACGGACCATTTAATGGAGATGTTAAATGTGATGATGATGCGCTAATTGTTAACGGTAAAAGAATCCAGCTATTAAATTCACGCGATCCGCTGAATTTGCCTTGGAAAGAGCTTGGGATTGATTTAGTCGTTGAAGCAACAGGGAAATTTAATTCAAGAGAAAAAGCGCAGTTACATATTGAAGCAGGTGCGAAAAAAGTTGTCTTAACGGCACCGGGTAAACAAGAAGATATTACTATTGTGATGGGCGTAAACGAACGAGAGTTTGATGTGAATCAGCATAACATTATCTCTAATGCCTCTTGTACGACAAATTGTCTAGCTCCAGTTGTCAAGGTGTTAGACGAAGCGTTCACAATTGAAAACGGTTTAATGACGACCGTTCACGCATATACAAATGATCAAAAGAATATTGATAACCCGCATAAAGACTTGCGAAGAGCCCGTGCGTGTGCTCAATCAATTATTCCTACAACAACTGGAGCAGCCAAGGCGCTTTCATTAGTTCTTCCTCATTTAAAAGGAAAGCTTCATGGAATGGCGCTGCGCGTTCCTACGCCGAACGTATCGCTTGTCGATTTAGTTGTGGATGTAAGGAAACCTGTGACGATGGAAGATGTTAATCTAGCGTTCATTAAAGCTGCTGAAGGACCATTAAAGAATATTTTAAATTTAACAATGGAACCACTCGTATCAATTGACTTTAATACAAATCCTCATTCAGCGATTGTAGATGGACTATCGACTATCGTAATGGAAGATCATAAAATTAAAGTGTTAGCTTGGTACGATAACGAGTGGGGCTACTCTCAGCGCGTAGTCGATTTGGTAAGATATATTGCTGCAGAAATGCGTAATGGATCAAAGATAAGAGTAAGCTAAGAAAGCTATAGATTGCTTTTTAAAAAAACAGGGAGCTATCGCCCTGTTTTTTTTGTTTTTATTCAAAAGAATAGGGAAAAGCAATAAGATAATCATGCAAAGGAGTGTTTCTTTTCCTCAATTTTAATAAAAAATGAATAGTCGTTTAGCAGCTTTTACACACTGTCTCACGAGAACACAGGGGTAATTTGTATAGGTCTATCTGCCGGAACAATCTTTAATAAAATCAAAACACGTATTGCAAAATAAATGTAAACAAAGTATACTATGTTTCGTGAACTTCTTGTGTACCTTTCGGTGATGTGGCTACTTAAAGGGTTAGGACCTCTTTGGACTAACTTTCCCCCGTGGTAGTTAACATGCTATATGGCGAAAGAACTTCATGTTTAACGATTAAAAATTGTTAAAGGGGGAAATATCATTATGGAAACAATGGGTCGTCATGTCATCTCAGAATTATGGGGATGCGATTTCGATAAGTTAAATGATATTGATTATATTGAAAAAACGTTTGTTGATGCAGCTTTAAAATCTGGTGCGGAAGTTCGCGAAGTAGCGTTCCATAAATTTGCACCTCAAGGTGTAAGTGGCGTTGTTATTATTTCAGAATCACATTTAACGATTCACAGCTTCCCAGAGCATGGTTATGCAAGTATCGATGTTTATACTTGTGGTCATTTAGATCCTACAATCGCAGCAGATTATATTGCAGATGCTCTAAGTGCACAGACACGTGAAACAATTGAATTACCACGTGGAATGGGTCCTGTTCAGGTAAAACAAACTAAAGCGAATGCACTTTAATAGTGTCGATTGATTACGTAAGTTAAGAGGTGTATTACACACCTCTTTTTAGTATATAAATTTTTAATATGCAAAAACAAAGGGGATAACAACATGGGGGTAGTACAAGTAGTTAAATCTTTATTTTCTAATCATGTAGAAACAAGCGATCGTCATTCAGATCCGACTCTAAAAACGCATTATTACAAAACAACGGCTGGGAATGCATTTAAGCAAGTTCATGAAATGTTGAAGCATATGCAAGGGATAGAGATACTTGCTGCGTATGAAGAGCGAGGAGAAATTAGCTTAAACGTTGTAAAAGGAAGAAAAGCTTTTGTTGTGATTACCATTATTAGCGTACGTCCTCTTGAAACCGCTATCGATTTTTCTGCTACAACAGAGTCAAAAGTGGTGCCAGTTGATTTTGGTTTTAGCAAAGAACTTGTACGTACGCTTTATAAGAGCTTTGATCAAAAACTTATTCCTCTTTCTTCGTAAGTTCCTTATCATTTTTGAATTTCAGGAAATAAAATGGGGAAATTCCTTTTCCTTTACTTGTATTCAAGCCTTGTTTTCTATAAGATGGAATAAAGTAAATCCTTTAATATAGCATCGTGTTTGATAAAGGAAATGATGATGACAATCATAATAAATGGCGAATAGCCGGCTAACATAGATGAAAATTAACTTATATGAGAGAAAATAAAAAGAAAAACAAGGTTTATTATTGGAGCTGAGAATATGAAGTGCCCATCCTGTCATTACAATGGAACGAGAGTGCTGGACTCGCGCCCTGTAGAAGAAGGCCGCTCTATTCGTAGAAGACGTGAATGCGAAGAGTGTCACTATCGTTTTACAACTTTTGAGAAAGTAGAAGAACTTCCGTTAATTGTTGTAAAAAAAGATGGAGCGAGAGAAGAGTTCAGCAAAGACAAAATCCTTCGAGGGTTAATTAAGGCGTGTGAAAAACGCCAAGTAAGCTTAAAACAACTGGAAGATACCGTACACGATATTGAAACAGAGCTGCGCAGTCAGGGTACATCAGAGGTGCAGTCAGATGTGGTAGGAGAAATGGTGATGGAGCGATTAGCTGCTATCGATGAAGTCTCTTATGTTCGATTTGCTTCGGTATACCGACAATTTAAAGACATCAATGTATTTATTGATGAATTAAAAGATTTAATTAAGAAGGAACGACTGTAAAAGAGCTATTGAAGTATTCTTTAGGCTCTTTTTTTGTCATTTCTATTACTTTAAAAGTAGGTAGGGAACGACATGAAAGAACAACATTGGAAAGAAATGATACCGGTCGATCGTTATGTTGTTCGTTCGAGCGGCATACTGCAGGAATACGACCGAAAGATTTTAACAATGCTCTATCAGCCGTTGGTGGGTACGACGTGTTTTGGTTTGTATATGACGCTATGGAGCGAGCTGGAACAAGATCGTTTATGGGGAAAAGAGTCTACGCATCATCACCTAATGTCAATGATGCAAATTAATTTGAAAGCTATTTACCATGAGCGGTTAAAATTAGAAGGTATTGGTTTGTTAAAAACATATATTAAGGAAGAAGATGATGTTCGTGTGTTCATTTATGAGCTCATTCCTCCTCTTACGCCCCATCAGTTCTTTAACGATGGCGTGTTAAATGTATATTTATATAACCGACTAGGAAAATCCATCTTTCAAAAAGTAAAAAATTATTTTTCGGATTCACTCGTGGATGATCAATCGTTCAAAGATGTGACGCATTCATTTAACGATGTATTTAAATCAGTTAAAGCAACGGAGCTGGTTCCAAGTTTTCAGTCTGAAAGCAAGGATGTATTTTCTCCTGATGCTCAAACGGACTTTATAGATTCTTCAAACCGTGCTTCTATTGAGATGAGCCCGGATTCCTTTGATTTTGATTTATTTTTAGCAGGCCTAACAGATTCAATGATTTCGAAAAGGTCCATTACATCTAAAGTAAAACAAGCGATTGAAAAGTTAGCTTTTTTATACGGCATCGATCCTCTTCAAATGAAAAATGTAGTGCTCGATTCGCTAAATGAGAATGATCAAGTTGATATTGAATTGCTTAGAAAAGCAGCACAGTCCTTTTACCAATTTGAAAATGGAGAAGCACTTCCCAATCTAAGCGAACAAATTCAGCCTCCTATGCTTCGTACCATGCAGGAAAAGCAGCCTCAGACTAAGGAAGAGCAGCTCATTCAACAGCTAGAAGTCACCTCTCCTCGACAGCTATTGATCGAGTTTTCAGGGGGGGCAGAGCCATCAAAAGCAGATTTGCAAATGATTGAAGAAGTGATGTTTAATCAAAAGCTTTCACCAGGGGTAGTAAATGTTCTGATTTACTATGTTATGCTAAGATCCGATATGAAATTATCTAAGAGCTATGTAGAGAAAATTGCTGGACACTGGGCGCGCAAAAAGGTACAAACTGTTCAAGATGCCATGAATTTAGCTAAAAATGAACAGAAAGAATATCAGAACTGGACCGAGGCAAAGCAAAATAAAAAAACGGCCGGACGAAAAATTGTGCGTAAAGAAATGGTGCCAGAGTGGTTGAGCGATGAAGAAAAAGAAGAGAAAAAGCAGCCTTCAAAAGAAGTGGATGAATTTGAAGAAGAAAAACGAAAGCTACAAGAAGAGCTCAAGCAGTTAGATCAAGAGCTAAAACAAAAGCATAAAGAATAAAAAGCAGGTATGATAGAGATGAGGTGAAAAAGATGAAGCCTATCAATGATTCACTAAATCAGTTAGTGAACAAAAAGGATTTTAAAGCACGTTTAGAAGCATTAAGAAACAGTATTCTGTCTAATCCCGAAGTTAAAACGTTTCTGCAAGAGCATCGCCATGAGTTAGATGAGCAAATGGTCGACCGAGGCTTGATGAAGATGCATGAATTCATCGACCAGAGCAAATGCTGTGACAAATGCCCTTCTCTGCAAAGCTGTGTCAATATGGTGAAGGGGTATCACCCTCAGCTGGTTGTAAAAGGCCGTAATATTGATTTACAGTATGAACGCTGTCCTAGAAAAGTACAAGAAGATGAGCGAAAAGAACAAGAATCTTTTATTCAGTGTATGTACGTGCCCAAAGAAATTTTACAGGCAACGATGTCTGATATTGAAATTGAGCAGGGAAGATTTGAAGCCATTAAATTAGTAAGAGATTTTGTGCGAGAATATGAGCCAAATAAGAAAATGAAAGCTTTATATTTACACGGTTCGTTTGGTGTGGGGAAGACGTATTTTCTTGGAGCAATTGCCAATGCGTTAGCCGAAAAGAAAGTGAAATCTACGATTCTGTATGTCCCGGAGTTTTTGCGTGAGTTAAAAGGTTCGTTTCAAGATCAAAGCTTCAATGAGAAAATAGAGTATGTCAAAAAAGTACCGGTTCTTATGCTTGATGATCTCGGAGCAGAATCTGTAACGAGCTGGATGCGAGACGATGTGCTCGGAACCATTTTACAATTCCGCATGCTCGAAAATTTGCCGACATTTTTCAGCTCGAATTTAAATTTTAAAGAGCTTCAACATCATTTGACTTATACCCAACGAGGCGAGCAGGAAGAGCTCAAAGCCGCTCGTGTCATGGAACGAATTAAGTCTCTAGCCATTCCCGTTGAAATGAATGGAGAGAATAAACGAAATAGATGAGCAGGTCGTTTTACATTTCTTGTAACGACTTGCTCATTTTTTTGCATGTTGCCCCATATACATTAATAAAGCGTGTCCAAAGGGGGGCTATGAGGAATGAAAATATTCTTTAAATATGTAGAAGACGCAGTCATTGTATATGAGTCTTTATGCGCGAAGCGAAGCGCTTTATCATATGGTTCACAGTGCTTGAAGTTGGTGAATAATCAGCTTTTAGTTATTGATGAGACATACAATCGAGAGGCCATTTTACAAGACATGGTGATACCGGTATTAACGCACGTGATTTTAAAAAAGAAAGAAAAAAAGATGATGGTAAACATATTAAAAGAACAATTTTTCTATTCAGAAGAGGAAGAACAAGATTTGCTGCTTCAAATTATGGGGGGGATTATGGAAGGAGAGAGAGGCGAAATTCCGCAAAAAACATTTTCCCTTCCAAGAGAATTACTTATCCGCCAGGCTCTTCAAGACTTCTTCATTCATAATGTAACATTCACCTTTGAGTCTTTTCTCCAATTCCGTTTAAAAGAATATCAAGAGCGGCTGCGCTATTATGCTGAGCTGGCGATTGATGAATATAAGCTTGAACAAGACTATCAAATTCTTATTCATCAGCTGCGTCAAGCAGCTAATGAAAGACAGTCATCTACAGGCGATGTGTATGTAATGCATTTGAATAAAAACAAGTTTGTATTGTACGACCAAAGCAGTAGATATGTTCCGGAGCGTGAATGTGCAGCCCTAGCAGAGGCCTTTCTATCTGAACAAGAATCAGTATACATAGACTCAACTATCATCGCGCCTTTGCTGAGTTTATCTCCAGCTGCTATTCATCTGTATAGCGACCAGCATGATCATGATTTTGTTTATACCATTCAAAATATTTTTCAAGAAAAAGTGATGTTATACGAAAAAAATGAATTTCCGTTTGATCAAAAGCAAAATATAACGTGAAAGGTTGATTTCTATTTTGAAAATGAATATAATAAATGCATATTGAAAAACAGCTATATGTCACAAGTTATGATGAGGACATGAGTGTATATTTACGGTTTATAGAGAGGGAGATCTAGGCTGAAAATCTCCTAACACGGAATATATTCTTACCACCTCTAAACTTCAGTAGTAAACGAGCAGCGTCTCTAGTAATTACTGACGGAATTTCCGTTATAAAACCTCGAGCCGCTTCGGGTTATTTGGGTTATCCAAGATACGAAGAGGAAACAAGGGTGGTACCGCGTGTATACACAACTCGTCCCTTTTTATAAGGGACGAGTTTTTTGTTTTTACAAAAAGTTTATTAGTTATGTTAAAGGAGTGGAAAGTTGTGTCAGAAGTAATCAAAATGACATTTCCTGATGGAGCTGTTAAAGAGTATCCAAAAGGATCATCAACAGAAGATATTGCGGCTTCTATTAGCCCGGGATTAAAGAAAAAAGCATTAGCAGGTAAAGTAAACGGCGAGCTGCTGGATTTACGTACGCCAATCGAACAAGATGGCAGTCTTGAAATCATTACGCAAGATGCTCCTGAAGCGCTTGAAATTATGCGCCATAGTACAGCGCATTTAATGGCTCAAGCAATCAAACGTTTATACAAAGATGTAAAAGTACAGCTAGGTGTAGGCCCGGTTATCGAAAATGGGTTTTACTATGACATCGATATGGAAGAATCAATTACTCCTGAAGATTTAGGTAAAATTGAAAAAGAAATGAAAAAAATCGTTAATTCAAATATTGAAATTGAACGAAAAGAAGTTTCTCGTGAAGAAGCCATTCAACTTTTTAAAGAAGTTGGCGATGAACTAAAGCTTGAATTGATTGATGCGATTCCAGCAGGTGAAAAGGTGACGATTTACCAACAAGGCGAATTCTTTGATCTTTGCCGAGGTGTGCACGTGCCGTCAACAGGCAAAATTAAAGAGTTTAAACTATTAAGCGTAGCAGGTGCTTATTGGCGCGGAGACAGCGACAATCAAATGCTGCAGCGTATTTACGGTACAGCATTCTTTACAAAAGCAGATTTAGACGAGCATCTTCGTCTTCTTGAAGAAGCAAAAGAACGTGACCACCGTAAACTTGGTAAAGAGTTAAACTTATTTACAAATTCTCAAAAAGTAGGACAAGGTCTGCCTTTATGGCTTCCAAAAGGTGCGACGATCCGCCGTATTATCGAGCGTTATATCGTAGATAAAGAAGTAAGCCTTGGTTATCAGCACGTTTACACGCCGGTGCTTGGAAGTGTAGAACTTTACAAAACGTCTGGTCACTGGGAGCACTATCAAGATGACATGTTCCCTGCAATGGAAATGGATAACGAAGACCTGGTTCTTCGTCCAATGAACTGTCCTCATCACATGATGGTGTACAAACAAGGTATTCACAGCTATCGTGAGCTTCCAATCCGTATTGCTGAACTTGGAACAATGCACCGCTACGAAATGTCAGGAGCATTATCAGGACTTCAGCGCGTTCGAGGCATGACGTTAAATGATGCACATATCTTTGTACGTCCGGATCAAATCAAAGAAGAATTTATTCGTGTGGTTCGCTTAGTTGAAGCGGTTTATAAAGATTTTGGATTTGAAAATTATTCATTCCGTCTATCTTATCGTGATCCTGAAGATACAGAAAAATACTTCGATGATGATGCAATGTGGGAAAAAGCACAAAGCATGTTAAAAGATGCAATGGATGAGCTTGACCTTGATTATTATGAAGCTGAAGGCGAAGCGGCATTCTACGGTCCAAAACTAGATGTTCAAGTTAAAACAGCTCTTGGTAAAGAAGAGACGCTATCTACGGTTCAATTGGATTTCTTACTTCCTGAACGCTTTGATTTAACGTATGTAGGGGAAGACGGAAAACAGCATCGACCTGTTGTTATTCACCGCGGCGTGGTGTCAACAATGGAACGTTTTGTCGCTTTCTTAATCGAAGAATACAAAGGAGCTTTCCCAACGTGGTTAGCACCTGTACAAGTTCAGGTGATTCCAGTATCACCTACGGTTCATCTTGAGTATGCAAAAGAAGTGCAAGAACAGCTTCAGCTTGCGGGTATTCGTGTGGAACTTGATTCTCGCGATGAGAAAATTGGCTATAAAATTCGTGAGGCTCAAATGCAAAAAATTCCTTACATGCTTGTTGTAGGGGATAAAGAAGTAGAAGATAAAGCAGTAAACGTACGTAAATATGGTGAGCAGAATTCAGAAACAGTGGATTTCCAAGCCTTTTTACAAAATGTAAAAGCAGAAGCATCTCGTTAATGAAAAAAGCAGAGAATTGAAATTCTCTGCTTTTTTATCTAACATTTATAAAAAACTGTTGCATAAATGGTTTTCCTTTGATACAATAATTTTTGTTGTGAAAAAAGAACGAAATCATTGACTTTTGTCTTTGTTGATACTATAATAGCTTAAGTAATTGAATACTTGTTTATACAGAAGAAGAAGCACCCGCTTCTCACCTGAGTGACGCATAAAGCAGTTAGCAGGTACATCGTATCTTAATTAAAACGATAGAAGTGTGGGTGCAGTATGTACTCACACTTTTTTGTGTGAGTTAATAATCGGTCTAAGCAAGCGTATTCGCTCATTAAACCTTGGAGGTGGCTACTTATTAGCAAGGACATGATGGTAAACGAGGGCATTCGAGCTCGCGAAGTTCGTCTAATTGATCAAAATGGTGAACAATTAGGAATTAAATCAAAAAATGAAGCATTAGAAATTGCTTCACGAGTAAATCTTGACTTAGTAATGGTTGCTGCAAATGCGAAACCGCCGGTATGTCGTATTATGGACTACGGTAAATTCCGCTATGAGCAACAACGTAAAGAAAGAGAAGCTCGTAAAAACCAAAAAGTTGTAAACTTAAAAGAAGTTCGTTTAAGTCCAACAATTGATGAACATGATTTTAACACTAAACTTCGTAACGCACGCAAGTTCCTTGAAAAAGGTGACAAAGTGAAAGCGTCTATTCGCTTTAAAGGTCGTGCCATTACTCATAAAGGGATTGGCCAAAAAGTACTTGAACGTTTTTCACAAGCTTGCGAAGATGTAAGTTCAGTTGAATCGGCTCCTAAAATGGAAGGCCGCAGCATGTTCTTAGTCTTGGCACCTAAAAACGAAAAGTAATAGAACGAGGAGGAACACCCCATGCCAAAAATGAAAACACATCGTGGCGCTGCAAAGCGTTTCAAAAAGACTGGAAGCGGTAAATTAAAACGTGCTCGTGCTTACACAAGCCATTTATTCGCTAACAAATCTACAAAACAAAAGCGTAAATTACGTAAAGGTTCTTTAGTAAGCAAAGGTGACTTCAAACGTATCCGTCACTTATTAGATAACATTAAGTAATTTGGGTTGAGATAGAAACAATACAGGAGGTAAACAATTATGCCACGCGTAAAAGGCGGTACAGTAACACGCAAACGTCGTAAAAAAGTTTTAAAATTAGCTAAAGGTTTCTTCGGTTCGAAGCATAGATTATATAAAGTTGCTAATCAGCAAGTTATGAAATCTCACATGTATGCTTATCGTGACCGTCGTCAGAAAAAACGTGACTTCCGTAAATTATGGATCACACGTATTAATGCAGCTGCTCGTATGAACGGTCTTTCTTACAGCCGTTTAATGCACGGTTTAAAATTAGCAGGTATTGAAGTTAACCGCAAAATGCTTGCTGACTTAGCTGTAGCTGATGAAAAAGCATTTGCTGAATTAGCAACTGCTGCTAAAAAAGGCTTAGATAAGTAATGAATATAAAGTCTCGTCATCTTTAGATGATGAGGCTTTTTTGCTATCGGAGGACATATCATGAATGAACTGCTGCTTACCTATTTTATTGTTATTAATATAATAGGGATAGGAATGATGTATAGAGATAAACAAAAAGCGAAAAGACATGAGTGGAGAATTGCCGAAAGCACACTGTGGACGGTAGCTGCTATCGGAGGAGCCATTGGAGGACTGATTGGTATGTATTGCTATCGTCATAAAACGAAGCACACATCGTTTACAGTAGGTTTTCCTATTCTTGCCGCTCTTGATTTACTTTTCTTTTTTGTTATCAGCTGAGCACAAATGATTTTGTGCTCAGTGTAAAAATTCTCGAACGGGGCTTTTCCAGCGAATAGGAGCATTTGGATACATGTTGTGTACGTGATTTTCCAGCAGCTTGAAATCTTGTTTTTGCAGTTCATGCAATCGAGATGGATCTGTTAACACCATTGTAATCGACAAAGACTCTGGTTCATTGGGATTGCTGTATTTTTCTCCTTCAAATAAAATACCTTTATACGTTAGTAGAAAATTTTTGCGGATATTCGTTTTTTCGTCAACGACAAAAAATTGCTGATGTTCCTGAGCTGCTACAAGCTTCCGTTTTGGACTGCGAAAATGCTGAACCAGCTTTAATAGTGTGTAAGCAACAAGCGCGAAAATGAACACGCGAACGATAACAATAACAAACATAACGCTCCCTCCTTTACAAGGAACAGTTTTCTTACTTTACGTTTCAGTCTCTAAAAAGTTTCACGATTTTTGATATAATTTCTTTATTGGTTTAAAAAGAAGAAGATATACATAATTACAGGAGTGATTACATTGAATTTACAACAGCTATTTACCATGCAGCGCCAGCTGGATCAGCATATAGAGGACAAGCATCAGCTTCATAAGGAAGACTTGGTTCCAAGAAAACTTTTAGCTCTGCTTGTTGAAATGGGAGAGCTGGCAAACGAAACGCGCTGCTTCAAATTTTGGAGCGTTAAACCTCCGGCTGAAGATGCTGTTATTTTAGAAGAATTTGTGGACGGCGTACATTTCATTCTTTCTTTAGGTATTGAAAAAGGATACGATGATTTAACTGAGCTGCCAAAAGTAAAAGCAGCTGATTCAAAAACAGCACAATTTTTACAGGTATTTGCACAAGTTTCTGCTTTCGAGCAGGACCTGTCAAAAGAAAACTATGTGAACATGTTTGCATCTTACATGACGCTTGGCGATATGTTTGGTTTTTCTGCTGAACATATTGAAGAGGCGTACATGTCAAAAAATGAAGTGAATTTTAAACGCCAAGAACAAGGATACTAGAAATAAAGGGATGGGAAATTTTACTTCAACCTCTTTTTAGCTATAATAGAGGTATACATATGAAAGGGGTAATCCATATGACAAAGTTAGATGAAACATTGACGATGCTTAAAGCACTAACAGATGCAAAAGGAATTCCTGGAAATGAGCGTGAACCGCGTGAGGTTATGAAGAAATATATTGCACCTCATGCAGATGAAGTAACGACGGATGGGCTAGGCAGTTTGATTGCAAAAAAAGTAGGCAACGAACAAGGGCCTAAAATTATGGTAGCCGGTCACTTGGATGAAGTTGGTTTTATGGTGACTCAAATTGATGAACGCGGCTTTATTCGTTTTCAAACGGTAGGCGGATGGTGGTCTCAAGTTATGCTTGCTCAACGCGTAACCATCGTGACATCTAAAGGAGAGGTAACGGGGATTATTGGCTCAAAGCCACCTCATATCTTGCCTCCAGAAGTTCGCAAAAAGCCAGTTGACATTAAAGATATGTTCATCGATATTGGTGCTTCTAGCAGAGAAGAAGTAGCGGAGTGGGGAGTAAAACCTGGTGATCAGGTTGTACCTTATTTCGAATTTACGGTTATGAACAATGAAAAGATGCTGCTAGCGAAAGCCTGGGATAACCGTATTGGTTGTGCAATCGCTATCGATGTATTAAAAGCTTTAAAAAATGAAAAACATGAAAATGTTGTGTATGGTGTAGGAACGGTGCAAGAAGAAGTTGGACTCCGAGGTGCAAAAACATCTGCTAACTTTATTGAACCGGATATTGCATTTGCTGTTGATGTCGGTATCGCTGGAGATACACCTGGTGTTTCTGATAAAGAAGCCTCTTCTAAAATGGGGCAGGGTCCGCAAATCATTTTATATGATGCTTCCATGGTCTCTCATAAAGGACTTCGAGATACAGTGGTAGATGTGGCAGATGAATTAAATATTCCGTATCAATTTGATGCAATTGCTGGAGGCGGTACGGACTCGGGTTCTATCCATATTTCAGCTAACGGGGTGCCAGCACTTTCGATTACAATTGCAACTCGTTATATCCATTCTCATGCAGCAATGCTTCATCGTGATGATTATGAAAACGCAGTTAAATTAATTGCGGAAGTCATTAAGCGCTTAGACCGAGATACGGTTAACGCCATTACGTATAATTGAAAAAAGCTCATTCTCCTAGGAGAATGAGCTTTTTGTTGTACATAGGAAAAGGTTATTTATTTTAAACCGTTTTCAAGCGTTGTCAGAATTTCTTCTTTTTCTGATTCCGGAGACTTTTCCCAAAGCACTTCAAATAAAACACCAAGTCCAGGGAGCATTTTTTCTTCACCGCTTTGAATAGCGTCAGAAATTGTAGCCTCAAGCTCTTCTTTTGAGTTTCCTGAAACGTTTGCAATAACAGCATTTCGTAAATTAAGATCCATCATTTTCACCTCAGCTATCGTAAAGTTACCAATAGTTTTTGTTTTCTTTGCGATTTCTATGTACAATAAAGTGAAACTTATCTAATGATTATTGAACAAAATGTAATCGAACTATTTATTTTTGTATAGATAAAGGAGTTATGTTTGTGAAACAAATTGATTCAGTTAAAAATCCGCAGGTAAAAGCGTGGAAAAAACTGCATAATAAAAAAGACCGTGATAAGCAGGGCCTTTTTATGGTAGAAGGCTTTCATTTAGTCGAAGAGGCTATCAAAAATAAGGATTGTGTAAAGGAACTAATTATACGCGAATCGACCGAAGTGCCCGCACAGTGGGATATAGACGGTATCGAAATAATCGTTGTAAACGAAGCAATTAGTAAGTTATTATCTGACACAGAAACACCTCAAGGAATTATTGCCGTGTGTTTTCAAACAAAGCATGCGGAAATTATTCATACAGCACAGAAAGTATTGCTTTTAGATGCCGTGCAAGATCCAGGTAACCTAGGCACCATTATCCGAACCGCTGATGCTGCGGGAGTGGAGGCTATTATCATTGGAGAGGGCAGCGTGGATGTGTACAACCCAAAAGTCGTTCGTTCAACGCAAGGAGCTATTTTTCACCTTCCAATTGTAAAAGGCGATTTACTCGAAATAATTTCATTGTTAAAAGAAAGAGGAATAGCAGTTTACGGCACGTCGTTACAAAATGGAAAGGTCTACACACACGTAAAACCTTCAAACGAATTTGCGCTGATTGTGGGAAATGAAGGAAATGGCGTAAGCGAGAAAGTGTTGGAACAAACGGATCAGAATCTGTACATTCCCATCTATGGAAAGAGCGAGTCGTTAAATGTTGCCATCGCTTCTGGAATCTTACTTTATTATTTACGCGGAATGTAGTTGCATCGAGAACGTGTTTTCACTATAATAATACAATAGTTACATATGTAAAAAACGATGAAAGAGAGCAGTAGCTTATGTCCGTTTATGCAGGGAGAAAATGCCATGACTGAAAGCATTTTTATAAATGTAATAAGTGAATTCACCTCTTGAGTTGACACTTAGACCATCTTACATAGATGTAAAGGTGTTCCGGAGATTCCGTTAACTTGAATGAAGTGAACTGTATACGTCTGTGTATATAGTTAACAAGGGTGGTAACGCGACTAATCCTCGTCCCTTTTTTGGGAGGAGGTTTTTTTATTTGTCATTTTTTACGTTAAAAGGAGGAATAAGTGATGAAAGAACGTTTACAAGAACTTCAACAAGAAGCAATTGCAAAAGTCGAAGCAGCAAGTGCTTTAAAAGAATTAAACGACGTACGCGTAGCTTATTTAGGAAAGAAAGGCCCTATCACAGAAGTACTTCGCGGTATGGGAAAACTTTCAGCTGAAGAGCGTCCTGTAATGGGAGCACTTGCAAATGAAGTACGTGAAGCGATTGCATCTAAAATTGAAGAAAAACAAACGGCGTTAGAAGCAGCCGAGGTAGAGCGTAAACTTGCTTCAGAAACAATTGACGTAACGCTGCCGGGACGCCCGGTTAAAGCAGGTACGCATCACCCGCTCACAAGCGTGGTTGAAGAAGTAGAAGATTTATTCTTAGGAATGGGCTATGAAGTAGCAGAAGGACCAGAAGTAGAGCAGGACTACTATAATTTCGAAGCGCTGAACTTGCCAAAAGGTCACCCAGCACGTGATATGCAAGATACGTTCTATATTACGGAAGAAACGCTTCTTCGTACGCATACATCAACTGTTCAAGCTCGTGTTATGAACAAGAATGAAGGCAAAGGACCTGTTAAAATTATTTGCCCAGGTAAAGTGTACCGCCGCGATGACGATGATGCTACGCACTCACATCAATTTATGCAAATTGAAGGTCTTGTAGTAGACGAAAACATTCGTATGAGCGATTTAAAAGGCACGCTTGAAGTATTTGTGAAAAAGATGTTCGGTGCAGACCGTGAAATTCGTCTTCGTCCAAGTTTCTTCCCATTCACTGAGCCGTCTGTAGAAGTAGACGTATCGTGTGCAAAATGTGGAGGTAAAGGCTGTAATGTATGTAAACAAACAGGCTGGATTGAAATTTTAGGAGCCGGTATGGTTCATCCAAATGTTCTTGAAATGGCTGGATACGATTCAACTAAATATCGTGGTTTTGCTTTTGGAATCGGTGTAGAGCGTATTGCTATGTTAAAACACGGCGTGGATGATATTCGTCATTTCTATACAAATGATGTTCGTTTCTTAGATCAATTTAAACAAGTATAAAGGAGGGACTACGATGTTTGTATCTTATCGTTGGTTACAAGAGTATGTTGACTTATCAGGCGTAACGGCAGAAGAGTTAGCTGATAAAATCACAAAAAGTGGAATTGAAGTTGAAGGTGTAGAAAACTTAAATAAAGGCATCAGCGGAGTGGTAATTGGTCACGTTGTAGAACGTGAACAGCATCCAAATGCGGATAAATTAAGCCGCTGTCAAGTAGATCTTGGCGGAGGAGAAATCGTTCAAATCGTGTGCGGAGCACCTAACGTGGCACAAGGTCAAAAAGTAGCGGTTGCAAAAGTGGGAGCTGTACTTCCAGGTAACTTTAAAATCAAGCGTGCTAAGCTTCGCGGTGAAGAATCGAACGGTATGATTTGTTCTCTTCAAGAGCTTGGCATTGAAAGCAAGCTTGTGGCAAAAGATTATCAAGAAGGCATCTTCGTCTTCCCAAGTGATGCTGAAGTAGGAGCGGATGCGCTAGATGCATTAAACTTAAACGATGAAGTATTAGAACTAGGGCTAACACCAAATCGTTCAGACTGCTTGAGTATGTTAGGTGTAGCACATGAGGTGGCTGCTATTTTACGTCGTGAAGTGAAGTATCCGTCAGTAAACGTGCAAACGTCTGATGAGCAAGCAGCTGATTATATTTCCGTTAAAGTAGAGGCAAAAGAAGACAATCCCCTTTACGTAGCGCGCGTTGTGAAAAACGTAAAAATTGCTCCGTCACCATTATGGATGCAAACGCGTTTAATGGCAGCTGGTATTCGACCTCATAACAACGTTGTTGATATTACCAACTATATTTTGCTTGAATACGGCCAGCCGCTGCATGCTTTTGACTATGATCGTCTTGGTTCAAAAGAAATTGTTGTACGTCACGCGTCAGAAGGCGAGAAGTTTGTAACGCTTGACGATCAAGAGCGCGTATTAAAAGGCAATCAGCTTGTTATTACAAACGGCAGTGAACCGGTAGCCCTTGCAGGTGTAATGGGGGGAGCAAACTCTGAAGTAAAAGACGATACGGTAAATGTTCTTATTGAATCAGCTTACTTCAAAGGTTTAACAGTTCGTCAAGCTTCCAAAGACCACGGTCTTCGCAGTGAGGCAAGTGCTCGTTTTGAAAAAGGAATTGATCCTAACCGTACGCGTGTAGCTGCTGACCGCGCAGCAGAATTAATGGCTGAATACGCTTCAGGTGAAGTGGTAAGCGGTACTGTAGAAGTAGATACACTAACTGTGGAACCTGCTGTTGTAGCTGTGTCACTTGGACGTATTAACAATGTGCTCGGTACAGAACTGTCGATGGAAGAAGTACAAGATATTATGAACCGTCTTCAATTTGAAAGCAAAGTCGAAGATGAAACCATCGTTGTAACGGTACCGACTCGTCGAGGCGATATTACAATTGAAGAAGATATCGTGGAGGAAGTAGCGCGCATGTATGGTTATGACAACCTTCCTACAACGCTTCCTGTAACAGTGGCAACTCCAGGAAAATTAACAGAGTATCAGCTTGGACGCCGTAAAGTTCGCCGTTTCTTAGAGGGAGCAGGGCTAGCGCAAACAACAACCTATTCGTTAACGAGCGCTGAAAAAGCTACTCAGTTTGCACTCAATGCAACAAGTACGATTGGTTTAGCAATGCCGATGAGTGAAGATCGCAGCATCCTTCGTCAAAGCTTAGTGCCTCATTTACTTGAAGCAGTGAAGCACAATAATGCTCGTCAATCGGATTCTATTGCGCTATACGAAACAGGGTCAGTGTTCTTATCTAAAGGTGAAGGGGAATTACCGGATGAGCAGGAGCGCGTAGCTGGTGCAATCACGGGTCTATGGCATGCTCACGGCTGGCAAGGTGAAAAGAAAGTCGTTGATTTCTATGTGATTAAAGGTGTACTAGAAGGGTTATTTGCACAGCTTGGTTTAGAGAAACGAATCTCATATGCTCCCGTTAAAAAAGACGGTATGCACCCTGGACGTACAGCGGCTGTATGGTTAGATGAAAAAGAAATTGGATACGTGGGTCAAGTTCATCCTGTTGCTCAGAAACAGTATGGCCTTCGTGAAACATACGTGTTTGAATTACACCTTCAAGAGCTATTAGCTGCAGATGTCGAAGAAGTTCGTTATTCAGCTATTCCAAGATTCCCATCTATTACACGTGATATTGCACTTGTTGTAGATAAAAACGTTCTTGCAGGAGAAGTTCAGCGCGTCATCTATACGACGGGCGGAGAACTTTTAAAAGACGTGACAGTATTTGATCTATATGAAGGCGAGCGTATGGAAGAAGGCAAGAAATCTGTAGCTTTCTCTTTACGTTACTTAGATCCTGAACGCACATTAACAGATGAAGAAGTAGCAAAAGCACATGGTGCAGTTTTAGAAGCTGTTGAAAAAGAATTTGGTGCAACGCTTCGTTCATAAGAATAAAAAAAGAGATGTGGATTTCCACATCTCTTATTTTTTAGCTAATTTTAAAGCTTTTTCTGTATTAGCAAAATGGATTTTAGCTAAAGAGTTCAGCGCATTGACGCCATGTTTTTTAATAATTTTAGCAGCGGCGATATCAACTTGTGCTCCAGCTCCGCGAGGAATGACCATCCCCGTCTTTTCCGTTAGTAAATCCATTTGTTTTAAAAATGCGTATCTGGCAATAATGGAAGCAGCGGCTACAGATAAATGAACGCTTTCTCCTTTTGTACTGAAAAAGACATTTTCTTTGATAATCTCTTTTTCCTTTACGATGTGTTTATAATAGGTGTTTTTTTCAACAAACTGGTCAATTAAAATCGCATCAGGTTTTTCAGGATCCAATTTTTTTAACACGTTGGATAAAGCTTTGTTGTGCAACAGAGCTTTCATTTTACCTTGTGACATGCCTTTTTCTTGAAATGCATTATACTTTTCGTTATGTAAGACAAGCAAACTGTAAGGAATAAACGAAACAAGCTGCTTGGCAATTTCAATGATTTTAGCATCCGTTAACTCTTTTGAATCTCGTACTCCTAATTCTTTTAACAAAGGAAGCTGCTCTTTTTGAACATAGGCAGCAACTACGGTCATGGGACCAAAATAATCTCCCGTTCCAACTTCATCAGAACCAATGACCGATAGTGAACTGAAGTTTGATGGGAGGTGTGAGACGGGAGCCTTTTTAGCAGCATCTAAAGGACCTCCCCACTTAGCTGCTTCTGTTTCAGCTTCTTTTCCTTGAAAAAGTACTTTTCCAGAGCGGTATGCAGTGATAGAACAGCCGGGAGTTTTAGCCGAAAAAATACTTCCCTGCGGCAATTTAGGCTGCAAATAGGATGTGTAATGAAGCTTCATTTTAGCTATCTGATCAGCTGATACCTTAATAACAGCATGTGACATAATGCTTCACTCCTTTCGGGGTATTTTAGTTTACTTTATAAGCACTATCCCTTATGATAGCTTAAATATAGATATGTTTCCATTGAAGTCTTCTTCGTGGTATGATAGGGATTAGGATTTTTCGTGGAACGGAGGATTTTCTCGTGTCAAGACAAGATAAAACACGTGCGACAGTTGACATCTTTGGTCAGCAGTACAGCATCGTCGGTAGCGAAAGTACAAGCCATATTCGACTTGTCGCCTCTATAGTGGATGAAAAAATGCGTGAAATCAGTACTAAAAACCCTTCTTTAGATATCAATAAGTTAGCAGTATTAACAGCTGTGAATGCTGTACACGAATATATAAAACTGAAAGAAGACTATGAGAGACTTGAACAAAAACTTTATGGAAAAGAGGAATGACTGAGTCAATGCTTAATATCATTTTAATTATATTGCTTCTTTTAGGCTTTGTAACAGGTCTTAAAAGAGGATTTATTTTGCAACTCATTCATATTGTCAGTTTTGCGGTTTCGTTTATCGTCGCTTATATGTTTAGTGGAGATTTGGCAAGCCGACTTCGCTTGTTGATTCCGTTTCCAGACAATATTCAGCAGCAAAGTGTCGCATCGTTTGTATTTGATTCTGGAACGATAGAAGACGCTTTTTATCGAATGATTGCATTTGCGATTTTATTTTTTGCTACTCACATTGTACTTCGCCTTGCAGGCTCTGTTTTAACGGCTTTAACCGAACTGCCAATTCTGCGCCAGTTAAATAAATGGGGCGGAGGTGCACTTGGATTCGTTGAAGTGTATATCATCGTTTTTATTTTGTTATACATTGGAGCCGTGATTCCTGTAAGTGAAATTCAAACGCCAATTCAACAGTCTTCAATTGCAATCAATATCGTACAAAATACTCCATACTTATCGTCTGCCATTCAAGATTTGTGGACTCAGTATGGTGTAATGTAATGAAATTACAATAGCTTGTTGAGAGGGTGTGTCGAAAGTGTCATAATACTTTTGAGATACCCTCTTTTTTTATCGCAGTCTGTTCTGCGGTTTTCACGGAGATAAAAGTATGTCTAGATAAAAATTTGAGAGAGTACATATATCACTCATCATGTTTTGAAAGTTTCGTTATTATGATAATAGGCTGGTGAAAAGAGATGAATAAAAAGGATATTATTAAATTGTTAGAAACAATTGCTACATATATGGAATTAAAAGGAGATAACCCTTTTAAAATTTCTGCTTTTCGAAAAGCAGCTGCAGCGCTAGAAACGGACGAGAGAACGCTGACAGAGATTGAGGATTTTACCAAGCTCCAAGGGATTGGTAAAGGAACGGCTGCAGTTATTACAGAGTATATGGAAACAAATGAGTCAAGCGTACTAGAAGAACTAAAGCAAGAAGTTCCTGAAGGACTTATTCCTCTGCTTAAGCTGCCGGGGCTTGGAGGTAAAAAAATCGCTAAATTATATAAAGAGCTAGATATTAAAGACATGGAATCACTGCATCAGGCCTGTATGGAAAATCGAGTGCAGGGACTAAGCGGTTTTGGTAAAAAGACGGAAGAAAAAATTATCGCTGCTATTGAAGAGTTTGGGAAACGTCCTGATCGTTTGCCCCTTGCTTTTATGCTTCCAATAGCGGAAGAAATTTTAGAAGCCCTTAAACATATGCATAGCATGGAGCGTTTTTCTCAAGCAGGGAGCATTCGCCGCATGAGAGAAACTGTAAAAGATCTTGATTTTATTATTTCAACAGCTGAGCCTCATGCTGTCCGTGAACAGCTAGTATCGCTGCCAAATGTGAAGGATGTCATTGCAAATGGAGATACAAAAATATCGGTAACGTTAGCCTATGAGTACGATGTGTCCGTGGATTTTCGTCTTGTAGAAGATAAAGCGTTTGCCACGACGCTTCATCATTTTACAGGATCAAAAGATCATAATGTGCGCATGCGTCAATTAGCAAAAGAACGCGGTGAAAAAATTAGCGAGTATGGCGTTGAAAATGCGGAGACAGGCGAAGTTATGACATTTGAGTCTGAACAAGCATTCTATGAACATTTTGGGCTGTCTTTTATTCCGCCGGAACTTCGTGAAGATGGAACGGAAGTAGATGCATTTATAAAACCTCAAACGCTTGTGACCTACGGTGCGGTAAAAGGTGATTTGCATATGCACTCCACGTGGAGCGACGGGGCGTATTCGATTGAAGAAATGGCGGAAGCATGTCGCGCGCGAGGCTATGAATACATGGCGATTACAGACCACTCTCAGTATTTAAAAGTAGCTAACGGTCTAACGCCTGAACGCATTCGCAAACAGCGTGAAGAAATTAATCGTTTAAACGCACAGTTCGATGATTTTACAATACTAGCAGGAATTGAAATGGATATTTTGCCCGATGCAACACTTGATTATGATGATGAAATGCTAGCTGAGCTAGATTTTGTTATTGCGTCCATTCACTCTAGTTTTTCACAATCACGCGAAGAAATTATGAATCGTTTAAAGCAAGCGTTAAATAATGTTCATGTAGATTTAATCGCTCATCCGACCGGTCGTTTGATTGGTCGCCGCAACGGATATGATGTAGATATTGATATGCTAATTGAATTAGCTAAGGAAACAAAAACGGCTCTTGAACTAAACGCGAATCCAAACCGTTTAGATTTAGCCGCTGAGCACATAAAAAAAGCACAAGAGGCAGGAGTTAAAATTGCAATTAATACAGATGCTCACAATCTAGACATGCTAGAGCATATGGAAATTGGAATATCTACGGGAATTAAAGGCTGGCTTAAACCAGAAACGGTATTAAATACGTATAGCCTCAAAGAATTAACCGCCTTTTTAAATCGACATAAATAAGCAACAGGAGGAATCAGTTTTGCAATCACGTATTTTCCATGTACTAGAGTTTAATAAAGTTAAGGAACAGCTTCAGAAAAAAGTAGCTTCTTCTTTAGGCCGAGAAAAAGTAGCGAATTTGATTCCCTCGACTCAGTATGAAGAAGTAGTCAAATGGCAGGAAGCAACAGATGAAGCTACAACCGTGCTGCGATTGCGTGGCAACGTACCGCTAGGAGGCATCTTTGACGTTCGACCTAGCGTAAAGCGCGCTGAAATTGGAGGAACGCTAAGCTCTAATGAACTTCTTGATGTAGCAAGTACTATTTATGCTGCAAGACAAGTCAAGCAATTTATCGAGCAAGTAGTAGAAGACGAAGATTTACAGCTTCCAATTATAATTGAACATATCGAAAAACTAATGCCTCTTCCTGAGGTAGAACAAACAATTAAAATGAGCATTGATGAGAATGGCACAGTACTAGACGGTGCAAGCGACCAGCTAAGAGGCATTCGTCAAAAACTTCGCTCGACGGAGTCTCGTATTCGCGAAAAGCTAGAAAGTCTTATTCGCTCCTCGTCTGCTCAGAAAATGTTGTCAGATGCGATTGTTACCATTCGAAACGAACGTTTCGTTATTCCTGTTAAGCAAGAATATCGCAGTGCGTATGGAGGCATTGTGCACGATCAGTCTTCATCTGGAGCAACTTTATTTATTGAGCCACAGGCGATTGTGACGTTAAATAATGAGCTTCAAGAAGCAAAAGTAAAAGAAAAACAAGAAATTGAGCGTATTCTTATTGCTCTAACCGTTCAGGTAGCGGAAGTGGCAAATGAACTCCGTCAAAACGTTTATTTGTTAGGTGAGCTGGACTTCATGTTTGCTAAAGGGCGCTATAGCCATGAGCTAAAAGCTTCAAAACCTAAAATGAACGATCGAGGCTATATTAAGTTAGTGAAGGCAAAACATCCTCTTATTGCACAGGAAGATGTCGTTGCAAATGATATTGAGCTAGGTGATCAATATACGTCTATCGTTATTACAGGACCAAATACCGGCGGTAAAACCGTAACGTTAAAAACACTTGGGTTATTCACATTGATGGCTCAAGCAGGTTTGCAGATTCCTGCGCTGGATGGATCGGAAATGGCTGTGTTTAAACACGTATTTGCTGATATTGGAGATGAGCAGTCCATTGAACAAAGTCTGAGTACCTTTTCATCTCATATGGTCAACATTGTAGATATTTTACAAAAAGTAGATCGTGAAAGTCTGGTCTTGTTCGATGAATTGGGAGCCGGAACAGATCCCCAAGAAGGTGCAGCGCTTGCGATTTCGATTTTAGATCAAGTATATGAAAGAGGCGCTCGCGTAGTTGCGACTACTCACTATCCTGAATTAAAAGCGTACGGCTATAACCGTGAAGGAGTGGTCAATGCTAGCGTAGAGTTCGATATTGAAACATTGAGCCCTACTTACAAGCTGCTGATTGGTGTACCGGGTCGAAGCAATGCTTTTGAAATTTCAAAACGTTTAGGTTTAAGTGCAGAAGTAATTGAACGTGCCAAAGGCTATATTGGCTCAGAAACAAATAAAGTAGAAAATATGATCGCTTCTCTTGAAGATAGCCGCCGTCAATCAGAACATGAGCTAGAAGAAGCTGAACAGCTAAGAAAAGAGGCTCAGAAGCTTCATAAAGAATTACAGAGTCAGATTATTGAGTTTAATGAAAAACGAGATAAGCTGTACGAAAAAGCTGAAGAAAAAGCTCAAGCCACAGTTCAAGCAGCATCTGAAGAAGCAGAGAAAATCATTAGCGATTTGCGTAAAATGAGTCAAAAAAATCATGCGCTTGTAAAAGAGCATGAATTGATTGAAGCACGTAAGCGTCTAGAAGATGCAGTTCCAACTCTTGAAAAAAGTAAAAAGAAACCGGCTGTGCCGAAAAAACAAGAGCGCACTCTTCAAGCTGGAGATGAAGTGAAAGTCTTAAGCTGGGGACAAAAAGGAACGCTTGTGGAACGAGTAAGTAATAATGAATGGCAAGTGCAAATGGGAATCATGAAAATGAAGGTGAAAGAAAAAGATCTCGAATATATTAGTTCCCCAAAACCTGTAGAAACAAAGCCGCTTGCTACGGTAAAAGGAAAAGATTATCATGTAAATCTAGAACTGGATTTAAGAGGAGAGCGCTATGAAAATGCGCTGATTCGAGTTGAAAAATATATTGATGATGCTTTGTTAGCCAACTATCCGCGCGTTTCGATTATCCACGGTAAAGGAACCGGAGCTCTTCGTAAAGGTGTACAGGAATATTTGAAAAATCATCGTTCTGTTAAAAATATTCGTTTCGGAGAAGCTTCTGAAGGAGGTTCTGGCGTTACGGTTGTGGAATTTAAGTAAAAGAATGCTGAGATAAAGGTGTCAGTCGATGCGCTGAACAAGCATATATGGAGATGGAAAATCCGACATGGCTCATGAACTATGCTGGGTTTTCTATCTCTTTTAAGAACGATGCAAGTAAAGGAAAGAGACCTGTCAGTTCATTACGTGGAGTGTAATATAAATTAGGAGTGATGCAAAAATGAGGGATTTTTGGAAAGACCCGTATATTGAATCCGCCGCTTATTACAGCGTGGTTGTCTTGAGCATTGTCGTCTTTCTTGTTGTGTTTGAGCTCGTTACTAAATATAAGAATTGGGAAGAGATTCAAAAAGGAAATATGGCTGTTGCGATGGCAACAGGTGGGAAAATATTTGGATTAGCTAATATTTTTCGCTATTCGATTGAGCACAACGACAATTTGTTAAGAATGCTTGGATGGGGAATATATGGGTTTGTTCTTTTACTAGTCAGCTATTTTATTTTCGAATTTTTGACGCCGAAATTTCGAATCGATGATGAAATTGAACAAGATAACAGAGCCGTTGGGTTTATTTCACTTGTTATTTCAATCGGTATGTCCTATGTAATAGGAGCAGGGATAGGATAGGAGAGAGTCATGGAGAAGTTAGCGAAAATTTTACTCATTTTATGCGGAGTGTTTATGCTTATTGGTCTTATCTATTTATCTATATAGCTTTTCCTAACATTGTGATGACAGCAAAAAAGCTGGCCTTAAAGCAGGTCAGCTTTTTTAATGATTACTTCCATACATCTTCAGCAATTGAAATCACGTGCTTTACTTTATCCCACTGCTGTTCTTCAGTTAGTAAATTTCCTTCTTCTGTAGAAGCAAATCCGCACTGGGGACTCAAACAAATTTGATCAAGAGAAACAAATTCTGCCGCTTCAGCAATTCGTTTTTTCACTGCTTCAGGATCTTCTAAATCTCCAAATTTTGATGTGATAAGACCAAGGACAATCTGAAGGTCATTTCGCTTTACATGTCGAAGAGGTTCGAATCCTCCTGAGCGTTCATCATCAAATTCTAAAAATAGTCCATCTACGTTTAACTGACTGAAAATAGCTTTTGACGCATTTTCATATCCGCCGCTTGCTGTATAAGTAGACTGGAAATTCCCTCTGCAAATATGCATTGTAATAACCATGTCATCTGGCTTATGCGCAATGGATTCATTGATCGCATCCGTAAAACGTTTCAGTAATTCTTGGGGCGTAAATCCTTTTGACGCGATTTGTTCTTGTCCTTTTTCTGAGAAAAAGACCGCCCACGCAGTATCATCTAACTGTAAATAGCGGCATCCAGCATCATAAAATGCTTGAATGGCTTTTTGATATGTTTTAACTAAATCAGCAAAAAATACATCCGTATCCGAGTAAGCAGACTCTTCAATATGACCTCTGAAAAACAGCATATTGGGACTTGGAATGGTGAACTTAGCCACGTGTTCTTTTCCGGCCGCTTGATGAAGAAATTTATAATCTTCAATCATAGGGTGGTGATTAAAATCTAGTTTTCCAGTAACTTTTATACCGTGAGCTTTTGTTTGGACCCCGTGAAACTGAATTCCCGACTCTGCTTCGTAAAGTTCTACGCCCACAAGTTCTGATAGAAAATCAAAGTGCCACCACGCACGGCGAAACTCACCGTCTGTTATGGCTTTTAATCCAATTTGTTTTTGCTTTTCTACGAGCTTACTAATTTCTTCATCTTCAATTGCTCGAAGCTGTTTCTTTGTCATTTCCCCGTTTTCTACCTGTAATCGTGCTTGCTTGATACGCTCAGGACGCAAAAAGCTTCCAACGTGATCTGCTTTGAACGGTCCTTTAGTCAATGTTGTTATCAATTCATACAGCTCCTTAAAAAAAATCTAATTTTTATTATATACAAAAAATTCGGATAATGTACAGGGATAAATCCAATTTTTATTTATTACGCTGCAGGATGAAAGAGTGATTAGACAGGAAAGAGAACATTCAATAACGATTGCATCTAAAAAAAGAATGAACTATAATTTTAATTAGAAAATTCTAATTTTTTATTTTTTTGAGGGAGAGGATACGTGTGGAATCCACCGAAAAGATATGGCTTTCTCAATACCCAGAGGAAATATCTGCTACGCTTCATTATGAGCAAAAAAATTTAGCACAGCTTTTTGAAGAAGCAGTTCAAAAAGCCCCTAAAAAAAACGCAATCTATTTTCTAGGGAAAAAAATGACGTTTTCCCAACTGCATCAAGATTCTTTGAAACTGTCATCTTACCTTATTGAACTGGGATTAAAAAAAGGGGATAGAGTAGCCATTATGCTTCCAAATTGCCCTCAAGCTGTCATTTCCTTTTATGCAGTTCTTCTTGCCGGAGGAGTAGTCGTTCAAACAAACCCTTTGTATACGGAAAGGGAGTTAGAGTATCAGCTGAATGATTCAGAAGCGACCATGATTATTGCACTCGATTTGCTATATCCGCGTGTAGTAAAAATGAAAGCGTTAACAAGTGTAAAACACGTAGTCATCACCTCTATTCAAGACTATCTCCCATTTCCCAAAAACATAATTTATCCATTTATTCAGCGCAAACAGCAGAAGATAAGCGTGGATGTGAGTCATACGGAGACTACTCATTTATTTAAACGCATTATAAGTGAATCCTCTCCAGCAGTATGTAATGCTGAGGGAATTTCAGACGAAGATATCGCGATTTTGCAATACACCGGGGGAACAACAGGTTTTCCAAAAGGAGTCATGCTTACTCATAAAAACTTGGTAGCCAATGCAACGATGTGTTCACATTGGTTATACCGCTGCAAGCATGGAGAAGAAAAAGTGCTTGGAATTATCCCGTTTTTTCATGTGTATGGTTTAACAACGGTTCTGGTTCTATCGGTTTTGCAAAACTACGAGATGGTGCTTCTGCCTAAATTTGATGCAAAAACGACGCTCAAAACCATTCATAAGCAGCAGCCTACTTTATTTCCAGGTGCTCCGACAATTTACATCGCATTATTAAACCATCCTGATTTAGCAAAATACAACCTATCTTCTATTGATTCATGTATGAGCGGTTCGGCTCCTCTTCCTGTGGAAGTGCAGGAGCAGTTTGAAAAGCTCACTGGAGGTAAACTAGTGGAAGGATATGGATTGACGGAAACCTCTCCTGTTACTCATGCTAATTTTCTTTGGAAAGAGAGAATACCAGGAAGCATTGGAGTGCCTTGGCCAGACACAGATGCCAAAATTCTCTCGTTTGAAACAGGTAAAGAAGCTGCTGTAAGCGAAGTAGGAGAAATTGCGGTTAAAGGTCCTCAGGTCATGAAAGGATATTGGAAGCAGCCTGAAGAAACGGAGGCTGTTATGCGAGACGGGTGGTTGCTAACAGGTGATGTTGGCTATATGGATGATAAAGGTTATTTTTATGTAGTAGATCGAAAGAAAGATATTATTATTGCCGGGGGATATAATATCTATCCTCGAGAAGTTGAAGAAGTATTATATGAGCATGAAAAAATTCAAGAAGCTGTAGTGGTAGGTGTTCCTGACCCATATAGAGGAGAAACAGTGAAGGCTTACATTGTATTAAAAAATGGTGTAAGATGTACTGAAGAAGAGTTAAATGAGTTTTCTAGAAAGTATTTAGCTGCTTATAAAGTTCCGCGCCTTTATGAATTTCGAAATGAGCTTCCAAAAACAGCGGTCGGGAAGATTCTGCGACGAGCGCTGATTGAAGAAGAAAATGAAAAGCATAAAAAGGCGACGTAATCGATCGTCGCCTTTGATTTTTTTGCTGAAACATAATTGACAGATACTTGCGGTTTCTTTATTATAAAGATATGAATGAATAATCATTCATATTTTAAAGGAGCGTATAAGATTGAGAAGAAATAAGCCAAAGTATAAGCAGATTATCGATGCAGCTGTAGTAGTAATAGCAGAAAACGGATACCACAATGCTCAGGTTTCTAAAATTGCTAAGCAGGCTGGAGTTGCAGACGGTACGATATATTTATATTTTAAAAACAAAGAAGATGTCTTGATTTCCTTATTTCAAGAGAAGATGGGACAGTTTGTAGAAAAAATTTATGAAGAACTGGCGGGAATTGAAACTGCGGCAGAAAAACTTCACGTATTAATTGACAAGCATTTTTCGTTTCTAGCGGAGGATCATCATTTAGCTACAGTGACACAGCTTGAACTGCGTCAATCGAACAAAGATTTAAGATTGAAAATTAACGATGTATTAAAAGATTATCTGACTCTCATTGATTCTATTTTACAGACAGGAATCGAAACGGGTGAGTTTTCTGAAAATATAGATATTCGTCTTGCGCGACAGATGATTTTTGGAACGATTGATGAAACTGTCACAACATGGGTAATGAACGATCATCGATATGGTCTAATAGAATCGGTAGATAAAGTCCATTCCCTGCTGTTAAACGGCTGCAGCGGCTCATAATCGTAAGTGAGCCTGCTGCTCCCTTGCGAGGGGAGAAGCGCAAGGTAATGAAAATAGAAAGAAAGGGTGGGGGAAACAAATGGAGATTATCCAGGTTGAAACTGTTGATGCAATAAGCTTCATTACGTTGAATAGACAACCTGCTAACGCTTTGTCTCAAGATTTATTAAAAGATCTTTCAAGTGTTTTAAAACATTTAGAAGATAGCAAAGAGACAAGGGTTATCGTCATTAAAGGCGAAGGGAAATTCTTTTGTGCTGGAGCTGATATAAAAGAGTTTACATCACTGCAGCAGGAAAAAGATTACGAGAAACTTGCTGTTAACGGCCAAGAGCTCTTTGAGTATATTGAAAATTACCCAAAACCAGTTATTGCAGCTATTCATGGAGCTGCTTTAGGCGGAGGATTAGAGCTTGCTATGAGCTGCCATATCCGTTTGGTAACAGAAAATGCTAAGCTGGGCTTGCCTGAACTTCAGTTAGGAATTATACCAGGGTTTGGAGGAACTCAGCGATTGCCTCGTTATGTAGGGGTTCATAAGGCTTGTGAGATGATGCTGACAAGTGATCCAATATCGGGCAGCGAGGCAGTGGAGTTAGGATTGGCAAACGCAGCTTTTGAAGAAAGTCAGCTTATCAATGAAACATTTTTACTTGCTAGAAAAATTGCCAAAAAAAGCCCAATCTCTGTTAAAGCTACTTTGCAGCTGCTTCAACATGTAAAAACAGATGCTTATTACAGCGGCATCAAAAAAGAAGCACAATTTTTTGGAAGCGTATTCAAAAGCCGTGATGCTCAAGAAGGCGTAGCCGCTTTTATTGAAAAGCGCCAGCCCAAATTTTTAGGAAAATAAGCTTAGGAGGGGAATTGAATGAATATTTATGTGTTAGTAAAAAGAACGTTCGATACAGAGGAGAAACTTTCACTAAAAAATGGTCAAATTGTTGAAGATGGAGCTGAATTTATTATTAATCCTTACGATGAGTATGCAGTTGAAGAGGCTATTCAGCTAAAGGAAAAGCATGGCGGAGAGATTACGGTCGTGAGTGTAGGAGGGGAAGAATCAGAAAAAGAACTCCGAACAGCTTTGGCTATGGGAGCAGATAAAGCGGTTTTAATCAATACGGAAGATGACATAGAAGATGGCGATCAGTACACGACTTCTAGGCTGCTGGCACAGTACTTAAAAGAGCAATCTCCTGATTTAATCTTAGCAGGAAACGTAGCGATTGACGGAGGTTCAGGCCAGGTGGGACCGCGCGTAGCAGAACAGTTAGAAATCCCTTATATTACAACGATTACAAAGCTGGATATTGAAGGTGAAAAAGTGACGGTTGTACGCGATGTGGAAGGAGATTCGGAAGTTATTGAAACGTCGCTTCCTCTTTTAGTAACAGCTCAGCAGGGACTTAATGAGCCTCGCTATCCATCTCTTCCAGGGATTATGAAAGCGAAGAAGAAACCGTTGGTTGAAGTGGAATTAGACGATTTAGATTTAGATGAAGATGATGTAGAAGCAAAAACAAAGACAATTGAAATTTATTTACCTCCGAAAAAAGACGCGGGGCGCGTATTACAAGGAGATATAAAAGATCAAGTAACAGAGCTGGTCAATTTACTGCATAAGGAAGCAAAAGTCATTTAATAAGTCAAAAGTCAAAACAATGGGGGTATTGTAATGGGACGCAAAGTGTTAGTTCTTGGAGAAGCACGTGATGGGGGATTACGAAACGTATCGTTTGAAGCGATTTCCGCAGCGTCTACTATAGCTGACGGGGGAGAAATTATTGCAGCGTTAGTAGGAAAGGACGTAAAATCTTTAAGTGAAGAACTTATTGCATACGGAGCAGATAAAGTTGTTGTGACGGAGCACGAAGATTTAGCTGCTTACACATCGGATGGTTACGCTCAGGCATTATTAGCCATCATTGAAAGTGAACAGCCTGAAGCTATCGTATTTGGGCATACGGCTCTTGGCAAAGATCTAGCGCCAAAACTGGCAGCTCGCTTAGACAAAGGACTTATCTCGGATGTGACGGATGTAGAAGTGGGAGGGGATCAAGTAGTCTTCACTCGCCCAATTTATTCTGGTAAAGCATTTGAGAAGAAAATCATGACCGATGCTTTTACGTTTGTCACGATTCGTCCAAATAATATTTCACCGCTTGCAAAAGATGAGGGGCGTACAGGTGATGTAGAGGATTTAAATGTTGAAATCAAAAACCTGCGTACTGTTGTAAAAGAAGTCGTACGCAAAGCAACGCAAGGGGTTGATTTGTCCGAAGCAAAAGTCGTGATTGCAGGTGGTCGAGGTGTAAAAAGCACGGAAGGTTTTGGACCTCTCCAAGAACTAGCGGACGTGTTAAATGGAGCTGTTGGAGCGTCTCGCGGAGCGTGCGATGCAGATTACTGCGACTATTCTCTTCAAATCGGTCAGACGGGCAAAGTAGTCACACCAGATTTATACATTGCCTGCGGAATTTCAGGTGCTATTCAGCATTTGGCAGGTATGTCAAATTCAAAAATTATTGTTGCAATCAATAAAGATCCTGAAGCGAATATTTTTAAAGTAGCTGACTACGGAATCGTTGGAGATTTATTTGAAGTAGTGCCTCTGCTAACGGAAGAATTTAAAAAGCTGAAAGTACAGTCTGCGTAAGATTCTCGGACAAAAGTATTTGAGACGAAGTGAAGAACGAACCGTTGATCAAGATTTTTGATTAGTGGTTCGTTTTTTTGTTAGGGTAAACGCAGGGTAGGTCTTTCTAGCAGGTGATTGGAGGGCAAGGCGAAGACTCCTGCTAGAAAAGCGAAGTCTTGCATGGAAATCAACTGCGGTGTCGCAAGCGGTTCAACCCATGTATACTATTTGTTCGTCTTTGGATTCATTTAGTCAGGTCTCAGCCTCATGGGAAACGAAATTTTCTACGCATATTTTTAGGCAAATTGTACAAACTAGAGCGGAGAATAAACAGTATAAATGTAAGCAAAAAGTTAGCAAACCTTATTTGAAGGTGATATACTGTGAGTAGAATTTGGATATTGCATATATTTAGGAGGAATTAAAATGGCTATTGCACATGCTACAGATAAAAACTTTACAGATGAAATTAAATCAGGCCTAGTGCTTGTTGACTTTTGGGCACCATGGTGTGGCCCTTGTAAAATGATTGCTCCAGTTCTTGAAGAAATTGATGGCGAACTTAACGATAAAGTTAAAATCGTAAAAGTAGACGTTGATGAAAATCAAGAAACAGCTGGAAAATTTGGTGTTATGAGTATCCCAACTTTAGTATTATTCAAAGATGGAGAGAAAGTTGATCAAGTAGTTGGTTTCCAACCAAAAGAAGCATTAACAGAATTAATTAATAAACACGCGTAAGTCAAAACCTAGCTCAGGCTAGGTTTTTTTCTTTTTCTCCACTTTTTCTCTTTTGGGAATACTTTTATTTAGCGAATATGCGTTCGTTTGTTTTATACTAGATGTAAGGAACACCGCCATAAATCCAGCTTATGTACATGTATTAAGACAGGAAAGAATGTAGGTTACGCTTCATAAGCGATTGTATAGATGGACAGAGTAAGAGAAGAGGAAGGAGAAAAGTATGAACGATTATTTAAAAGAAAAGCTGGCTATTTTACCGGATCAGCCCGGCTGTTACTTGATGAAAGATAAATATGGAACGGTCATTTACGTAGGAAAAGCAAAAGTATTAAAAAATCGAGTACGTTCCTACTTTACCGGATCTCATGACGGAAAGACGCTTCGACTTGTAAACGACATTGTCGACTTTGAATATATCGTCACATCTTCTAATTTAGAAGCGCTTATTTTAGAAATGAATTTAATTAAAAAGCATGACCCAAAATACAATATTATGCTTAAAGATGATAAGGGCTATCCGTTTATTAAGATTACAGCTGAAAAACAGCCCCGACTTGTTATTACAAGAAAAATAAAAAAAGATAAAGGGAAATACTTCGGTCCTTATCCTAATGTTCAAGCAGCAAATGAAACAAAGCGGCTTCTTGATCGCATTTATCCGTTAAGAAAGTGCTCCACTATGCCAGATAGGCCTTGTTTGTATTACCATATCGGGCAATGTCTAGCTCCTTGCGTAAAAGAGGTAAAAGAAGAGCAAAACAAACAAATTATTGAAAATATCACGCGGTTTTTAAATGGTGGATATGAGCATGTCAAAACAGAGTTAACTGAAAAAATGTTAAAAGCTTCAGAAGAACTTGACTTTGAACGGGCTAAAGAATACCGAGATCAAATTGCTCATATCGAAGCGACAATGGAAAAGCAAAAAGTAACGTTTAATGATTTTGTTAATCGAGATGTGTTTGGCTATTCTTACGATAAAGGCTGGATGTGTGTTCAAGTTTTCTTTATTCGCCAAGGGAAATTAATTGAGCGAGAAGTTTCTATGTTTCCTTTTTATAAAGAGCCAGAAGAAGATTTCTTAACTTTTATCGGTCAGTTTTATGCCAAAAATATTAAGCCAAAAGAAGTGATGGTTCCAGCAACGATTGATGCAGAGTTAGCTGAGAAGTTAGTAGAAGTAGAGGTTCAGCATCCAAAGCGAGGCAAAAAGAAAGAATTAGTAGAACTTGCGTGTAAAAATGCAAAAATTGCGCTCGGTGAAAAATTCTATTTAATTGAACGAGATGAAGAGCGTACAGTTGGCGCAGTTGAACGGTTAGGAGAAGAGCTTGGAATTGCCGCTCCTTATCGGATTGAAGCATTTGATAACTCAAATATTCAAGGAACAGACCCAGTTTCTGCGATGATTGTTTTTGTTGATGGGAAACCGGAAAAGAAAGAATATCGCAAATATAAAATTAAGACGGTAAAGGGACCAGATGATTACAGTTCCATGAGGGAAGTCGTTCGCAGACGGTATTCCAGAGCATTAAAAGAAGGTCTTCCGCTTCCGGATTTAATTGTTGTAGATGGAGGCAAAGGGCATTTAGCTGCAGTACAGGACGTTCTCGAAAATGAATTGGGACTTTTAGTGCCTACAGCAGGTCTTGTCAAAGATGATAAGCACAGAACCTCCAATCTGATGATTGGTGAGCCTCCTCAAATCATACCGCTTGAACGCAATAGTCAAGAATTTTATTTGCTTCAGCGAATTCAAGATGAAGTTCACCGCTTTGCGATTACCTTCCACCGTCAAGTGCGCTCTAAGTCCGCTTTTCAGTCAGTTCTGGACGACATTCCGGGAGTGGGAGAAAAGCGTAAAAAAGCTTTGTTAAAGCATTTTGGTTCGGTGAAAAAATTGAAAGAAGCAACGATTGAAGATATTCGAAATTCAGGTGTTCCTCAGAACATTGCTGAAAAAATTTATGAAACATTGCAAAAATAGTCTTGAAATAATAGAAAATATTTGATAAGCTATTAACTAATTTCATACGACACTTCATCAAATGAAGTGAAGATAGAGGTGCAAATTTAATCAGTACGCATCAGGAAGGGTATGAGCCCTTATGAACGATGCGGAAAGGGAAATTTGCCGAAGTGAACATTACCTCATAGTAATGATTGCTGGTTCTGCGTTGAATAAACGTAGGATTGTCAAGATGTAGATTCTTGGAGAGCTATCTCACGGCAGTGGACGGTTATGTTTTATAATTTTCGTTCGTTAAGCAATGAGAGCTCATCTCATTGCTTTTTTTATTGTCTGAGTAAAAAAATTTAGCTTCTCATCATCCTGCATATGCAAATTTATTGAAAAGGAATGAACAAAATTATGGCATTAATCGTTCAAAAATTTGGTGGAACATCTGTTGGTTCTGTTGAACGTATTCAACATGTAGCAAACCGTGTTATTCAAGAAGCAGAGCGCGGTAACCAAGTAGTAGTTGTTGTATCGGCAATGGGCAAAACCACAGATGCACTGGTGAAATTAGCAAGTGATATTACGGACAGTCCAAGTAAACGCGAAATGGATATGCTTCTTACAACTGGAGAACAAGTAACGATTTCCCTGTTAACAATGGCTCTTCAATTCAAAGGTCATGAAGCCACTTCGCTAACAGGTTGGCAAGCTGGTATCCAGACGGAAGCAGTTCACAGCAATGCACGAATCCAGCACATTGACACGACTCGTATTCAAAGCCAATTAGATAGAGGTCGAATCGTAGTAGTAGCTGGATTCCAAGGCTGTTCAGAAGATGGAAGCATTACAACATTAGGTCGAGGCGGCTCTGACACGACGGCAGTAGCTCTTGCCGCGGCACTAAAAGCTGCAAAATGTGATATTTATACAGACGTAACAGGAGTGTTTACGACGGATCCGCGCTACGTAGAAGATGCTCGTAAACTTCATTCTATTTCATATGACGAAATGTTAGAATTAGCCAATTTAGGAGCAGGGGTGCTGCATCCGCGCGCTGTTGAGTTTGCAAAAAATTATCAGGTACCGCTAGAAGTGCGTTCAAGCTTAGAAAACGAGAATGGAACGATTGTTGAGGAGGAAGTTTCAATGGAACAAAACTTAGTCGTAAGAGGAATTGCGTTTGAAGATAATATTTCACGGGTGACAATTGAAGGGTTAAACAACGAGTTACAAACTCTTTCTACTATTTTTACAGCATTAGCAAAAGAACAGTTAAACGTGGATATTATTATTCAAAACGTAACGGCTAATAATCGCCTCTCTATCTCATTTTCTATTAAAACTGTAGACGTAGAAGCTGCTCTTGCCGTCTTAAAAGAGTATAAATCTACTTTGGGGTATACGCGTATTGAACATGAAAGCGGTCTGGCTAAAGTATCGATTGTGGGATCTGGCATGATTTCTAATCCAGGTGTTGCAGCCGAAATGTTTGAAGTGCTGGCAGGAGAGAAAATTGAAGTGAAGATGGTCAGCACGTCTGAAATTAAAGTATCTACAGTTGTACCGCATGCTGATATGGTAAAAGCTGTTGAGACGCTTCACGTAGCATTTGAATTAGAAGAGCAGCAGGCAGTGCAAGTATAAAGAAAAGAAAAAAGACGTGGTATCTCCACGTCTTTTATATATACGTATTTCTTACTTTTTATAACGCTCCGCACGGGTTTCGGTAGGTAAGATATCTTTTCGGTCCCACTGCACGGAAATCAGCACTTTTCCGTTCTTTTCTTTAGGTGTTAAGTAGGCTTCTGTTAGGCAGTTGTTTTGACGCTGAATCTGTTCAGCCACAAATCCTGACTCAAGATGAAATGAACAAGTTTCCTGCTGAAATCTTTTGCTGACCACATCACCTGATAACTCAAGCTCTAGTGAATATTTATCTTTTTTGGCAAGCGTCAGTGTTCCCCAGGAAGCTGCTTTAAAAAAAGCGACGATTTCATCCATTGTATTTAATGGATATTTACGCGCAAGGTGTTTTCCTGCCCAGTATGAGATGGTATTCGTTTCGTCTCCAAGAAGCTCTGGAATCAACACGTCACGCAAAAGACTGTATCCAAAATATGGAACGTGATCAGGAGCTCTCTCTGTTTCAGCTGCGGCATTAGGTTCTAATGTTTCCATCGTCTCTTCAAGTTCTTGCTGTGATTCTGTTTGTAAATTGCTCATGCTTTCCCCTCTTTCTTTACTACTATTATATACAAATCTAAAAAACCTCTCACGCATTTTTTTAATAAAATGTAAGAGGATCTTTATTATGGTAAAAAGAGTTAGATGTAAAGATAAAAAATCCATAAAATTACTTTTAAAAGGGTACTTTTACCTGTGTAAATGTTTTGTGAACTTGTTTACAATAAAAGTATAAAGTAAACGCTTACTTAACTGTGGCAAGCGATATTATAATAGAAAGAAAAAATCTTTAACATCAATGTAGTAAGCGTTAACAAATATAAAATTTTATAAATTTATATTTTATAGAAGATTTAAACATCTTGCCTTGACGCTCTTAATCGATGGGAGTAAAATTAACCTGTCACATACTTTATTAGGAAATGCAAAGGTTTTCATTTCCTGTATTCACGATTAATCTATTTGTCTAGTGGGAGTAAGAAAGTTCTTCACAAACTATGTTCATTTAACTAAGGGGGGTCTACGCAGATGGCGGCAAACAGAGAGTTTCAATATCGGAGAATCCATTCACTACTTGGAGTAATACCAATCGGGATTTTCTTAACACAGCATTTAGTTGTGAATCATTTCGCGACAAAGGGAGAAGAATCATTTAATCAAGCAGCTCACTTCATGGAGAGCTTACCTTTCCGCTATGCTCTAGAAATTTTCATTATTTTCTTACCAATCGTTTTTCACGCAATATACGGTCTTTACATCGCATTCACTGCTAAAACAAACGTTAACAACTATGGATTTTTCCGTAACTGGATGTTTATCCTTCAGCGTGTTTCAGGTGTAATCACACTTATCTTCATCACATGGCACGTATGGGAAACCAGAATACAAGCTGCGCTTGGAAAAGAAGTAGATTTTCAAATGATGGAACGAATTTTAAGCAACCCAGCAATGTTTGCATTCTACATAGTTGGTGTTGTATCTACAATCTTCCACTTTGCAAACGGTCTATGGTCATTTGGAGTTAGCTGGGGGTTAACTGTAACACCACGTTCTCAAAGAATTTCAACTTATGTGACATTAGCAATCTTCTTAGCACTTACATTCGTAGGTGTTCGTACATTATTCGCATTTGCATAAAATTAAGGTTTTGAAGGAGTGGGGTTCCGATGAGTAACGGAAAAATCATCGTAGTCGGTGGCGGTTTAGCTGGCTTGATGGCAACAATAAAAATTGCTGAGTCTGGCAAGCAAGTAGATTTATTTTCACTAGTTCCGGTAAAAAGATCTCACTCAGTTTGCGCGCAAGGTGGAATCAACGGAGCCGTAAATACGAAAGGTGAAGGAGATTCACCATGGGAACACTTTGATGACACAGTGTATGGCGGAGACTTTTTAGCCAACCAGCCACCTGTAAAAGCAATGTGTGAAGCAGCTCCTGGTATTATTCACTTACTTGACCGTATGGGTGTTATGTTTAACCGTACTCCTGAGGGTTTGTTAGACTTCAGACGATTTGGCGGAACGCAGCATCACCGTACGGCTTTTGCTGGAGCAACAACGGGTCAACAGTTATTGTACGCATTAGATGAGCAGGTTCGTCGCTATGAAGTTGCCGGACTTGTGACAAAGTACGAAGGATGGGAATTCTTAGGTGCTGTTCTTGATGATGAGCGCAGCTGTCGCGGAATTTCTGCACAGAATTTAAAATCAATGGAAATTAAAACGTTCCCAGCTGATGCGGTTATTATGGCTACAGGTGGACCTGGTATTGTCTTTGGAAAATCGACGAACTCAGTTATTAATACAGGTTCAGCGGCATCTATCGTGTATCAGCAAGGTGCATACTATTCAAACGGAGAGTTTATTCAAATTCATCCAACTGCTATCCCGGGAGATGATAAGCTTCGTCTTATGAGTGAATCTGCTCGTGGAGAAGGCGGACGCGTTTGGACATATAAAGACGGTAAACCTTGGTATTTCTTAGAGGAAAAATATCCGGCATACGGTAACTTAGTACCTCGTGATATTGCAACTCGTGAAATTTTTGACGTCTGCGTAGCGCAGAAGTTAGGAATTAACGGAGAGAACATGGTTTATCTGGACCTTTCACATAAAGATCCAAAAGAGCTAGACATTAAACTTGGAGGTATCATCGAAATCTATGAAAAATTCATGGGCGATGATCCGCGCAAAGTACCAATGAAGATTTTCCCAGCCGTACACTATTCAATGGGCGGTTTATGGGTGGATTACGATCAAATGACAAATATCCCTGGCTTGTTCGCAGCTGGTGAGTGTGATTATTCGCAGCACGGAGCGAACCGTTTAGGAGCAAACTCATTATTGTCAGCTATTTATGGCGGTATGGTTGCTGGTCCTAAAGCCGTTGAATACATCAATGGTTTAGAAAAGAGCGCAGATGCTATTTCTTCAAGCGTATATGATCGTCATGTGAAAGAAGAAGAAGAGAAATGGAACAATATCATGAATCTTCAAGGTACAGAAAATGCATACGTTCTTCATAAAGAGCTAGGGGAATGGATGACTGACAACGTGACAGTCGTACGATACAATGACAAACTGTTAAAAACAGATGAAAAGATTCAAGAATTAATTGAACGCTATGATCGTATTAACATTAATGACACGGCTAAATGGAGTAATCAAGCGGCAACATTTACTCGTCAGCTTCAAAACATGCTCCAGCTTTCACGTGTTGTAACGCTTGGAGCTTACAACCGTAACGAAAGTCGCGGTGCTCATTATAAGCCGGATTTCCCAGATCGTAACGATGAAGAATTCTTAAAAACAACAATGGCATCTTTCGTTGATAAGAAAACGGCTCCTTCTTTCCATTATGAAGAGGTAGACGTATCGTTAATCAAACCGCGTAAGCGCGACTACACAAAGAAAAAAGATGAAAAACCAAAAAAACAACAAGAGGGGGTTCGTTAATCAATGAGTGAACAACAAACAGTCCAAAAGACAGTGCGCTTCATTATTACACGTCAAGATTCAGCTGAATCTGCTCCTTACAATCAGGAGTTTGAAATTCCGTATCGTCCGAATATGAACGTTATTTCAGCACTGATGGAAATCAGACGTAACCCTGTTGATGCTTCAGGTAAAGAGGTTGCTCCGATAAACTGGGAAATGAACTGTTTAGAGGAAGTATGCGGAGCCTGTTCAATGGTTATCAACGGTAAACCTCGTCAGTCATGTACAGCTCTTGTTGATAAACTAGAACAGCCGATTCGCTTGCAGCCAATGAAAACATTCCCTGTTGTTCGTGACTTGCAGGTAGACCGCAGCCGTATGTTTGATTCACTGAAAAAAGTAAAAGCCTGGGTTCCGATCGATGGCACATACGATTTAGGACCAGGACCGCGTATGCCTGAAAAGAAACGTCAGTGGGCGTATGAGTTATCCAAGTGTATGACATGCGGCGTTTGCTTAGAAGCTTGTCCAAACGTAAACGACAAGTCAAACTTCATCGGTCCAGCACCGCTTTCTCAAGTTCGCTTGTTTAATGCCCATCCAACCGGTGCGTTAAATAAAGGAGAACGTTTAGAGACGATTATGGGTGATGGAGGGCTAGCGAACTGCGGGAACTCTCAAAACTGCGTTCAATCATGTCCAAAAGGAATTCCATTGACTACTTCAATCGCAGCTTTGAACCGCGACACAACAATTCAAGCATTCAGAAGTTTCTTTGGTAGCGATCAAGTATAACCACTCAAAACCTCTCCACGTGGAGAGGTTTTATTTTGTCTATGACGAACGGAGGAAATACAGATGAATAATATTTCGTATATTGAAGACATGGATCACTGGAAAGAGTCATTTTCGTTTAAGCAGAAAATCAAGGTAAGATTTTCGGAAACAGATATGTTTGGGCACTTAAATAATACGGTTCCTTTTGTTTATTTTGAACAAATACGTACGGAATTCTTTCACCATATTGGCTTTATGCAAAAGTGGACGAGTGAGTATGAGGGAACGATACCGGTGGTGGCTGATTTGCAGTGCGACTATGTCAAACAAGTGTATTTTGGCAACGTGCTAGCTGTTTTTGTAAAGGCCCATAAAATCGGACGTTCTTCGGTTGATTTACACTATATGATTCAAAATGAGCAAGGAGAGGTTGTACTCACGGGGAGAGGAACAATGGTGCAAATTTCTAAAGAAACAGGAAAAAGCGTGCCTTGGAATGAAGAGATGAAAAGGTGTTTATCGACTATATAAAAATGGCTTGAAGGCTCTTTCTTCAGGCTTTTTTTCTTTTTCAAAGGTAAAAAAGAGTTTTTTGCATATTTTTTCTAAAACTAGTAACCGCGTAGGCATACCGCACATAAGATATGTTGACTAAATTTACACCCATCCGATAGTTCAACTCAGGATCAGGCAAGGAGGGTTACATTGAAAGAAAAAGAGTTTCAACCTAAACCGCTACTTACAAAGCGTGAACGAGAAGTATTCGAGCTTTTAGTACAGGACAAAACAACAAAAGAAATCGCGAGTGAACTATTCATTAGCGAAAAAACAGTTCGAAATCATATTTCTAATGCGATGCAAAAGCTTGGAGTCAAGGGGCGTTCTCAAGCAGTCGTAGAACTCCTTCGAATGGGAGAACTTGAACTATAACATGAGCTGGCTTTCTTTTTAGAAAGCCAGCTTTTTGTATATTTTTTTAAGTATCGCATATGTATCTAAAAAGAATATCATTAAGAAAATATTATAAAAAAGGTAAATCTTTATAAAAGAAACTTATTGCTTGAAATTGAATTTCAGAGTACGTATACTTTTAAGTAAGGAGATACTACTTCAAAAGAAAGAGAGGTGAGATGATGAAAAATGTATGGTTAGGGGTATTATTATGCATGATATTCTGCTTGCCTTTTGCGAGTTTGCCAGATAAATTTATTGATAATGACTTTGAAAAAGTAAAGGTCACAAAAAGTTCGGTACAGCATTACACGGATATCGTGCACATGTCTCCAGGAGCTAAGCACAGCGTCAAACAAATAGGATCTCTAATACAAAGTGTGATAGTAACTTTTGCTTTAGTATGGGTGAGTACCAAGCTCATCATTCCGACGCATCAAATTGCGTATTTTTTCCTCAAGAAAACACTTTTTTATCCAAAAATCTTTCAATCAAGTTACCTCAATTAAATAAAAAAGGTTGAAATTTCAGCAGCCTTTTCTTCAAACCTAAAATTACCTACTATTCTTAGGCTTATTTGTCATGGGGATTTTCTATACAAATAATGCAATGAAAATTTAATATTCTTCTTAAAAACTTTATAGGAGTGATCATTCAATGATGATTAAAGAAACGGAATTACCAGGAATCGGCCGTAAATTTGAAATTGAGACAAGCGGAGGAAACCGTGTGGTCGTTATTATTCATGATGATGGACGACGCGAAATCTACCACTTCGATCAAAAAGATTTAGAAGAAAGCATTTTTGACATTACGTTAACAGATACGGAATCAAGACAGCTAGCTGCAATTTTAGGCGGCATGATTTACAAGCCAAAAGCAATGGAAACCATTGAAGTGGCATTCAATGACTTAGTGATTGAATGGTACAAAGTTGAAAAACAGGCCAAAGCTCACAGTAAAACAATTGGCGAAATTGACGTTCGCAGCAACTATGATGTCACAATCATCGCTGTCATTAAAAACACGCAAAAAAAATTATCCACCCCAGGACCAGATACGTTAATTGAAGAAGGAGATACGCTTGTCATCTCTGGTGAAAGAGGAAATTTAAAAACGCTCATTAAAGAATTGCTTTCACAAGGAGGTAGTTCATAATTGGATCATTTAGTATTTGAAGTTGGGACAGCTTTGTTACTAGTCGCTTTAGCGGCTATACTAGCACATAAATTTAAATTTACGATTATTCCATTCCTCATTCTGCTGGGCATGGCGGTTGGTCCCCATGCTCCTGAGTTTGGCTCATTCAGTTTAAAGTTTATTGAAAGCCAAGAGATTATTGAATTTATGGGGAGAATTGGAGTTCTCTTTTTACTCTTTTATTTAGGGTTAGAATTTTCAGTTGGAAAGTTAATTAAATCAGGTAAGTCCATCGCGGTGGGAGGATCTATTTATATTTTAATTAACTTTACCTTAGGATTATTGTATGGATACCTGACAGGAAATCCTCTTCTTGAAGTGCTGATTATCGCTGGAATTATTACGATTTCGTCCAGCGCAATTGTCGCAAAAGTATTGGTTGATTTAAAACGAACGGCAAATCCAGAAACGGAATTGATATTAGGGATCATCATGTTTGAAGATATTTTCTTAGCGGTTTATCTTTCTGTCGTTTCAGGGTTGGTGCTTGGAGACCACGGATCGCTTGCTGGATCTTTAACATCTATTTTAATTGCGTTTGGCTATATGATGCTGTTCTTTATCATTGCTCGAAAAGCTACGCCTCTACTAAATAAACTTTTAAATATTTCATCGAATGAAATCTTTATAATCGTCGTTTTTGCGGTATTGTTTTTTGTGGCAGGCTTCTCAGAAACAATTCACGTGGCAGAAGCAATTGGAGCATTATTGCTTGGGCTTGTATTTTCTGAAACAGAACATCGCGATCGGATTGAACATCTTGTCGTACCGTTTCGTGATTTCTTTGGAGCCATCTTTTTCTTCAGCTTCGGATTAAGTATTGATCCTCTCACGCTCTGGGATGCAGGCTGGCTTGCCCTTGGAGCAGTTGCGCTTACGATTATTGGTAACTTTACAGCCGGTATGATTTCAGGAAGAAAAAGCGGGCTGTCACACAAGGCTTCTACCAATATTGGATTAACAATCATGTCACGAGGTGAGTTTTCAATCATTATGGCTAACATCGGAATTGAAGGAGGATTATCGGCCATCCTTCAGCCATTCGCTGCGCTTTATGTATTGATTTTAGCTATTATTGGTCCTTTGTTAACGAAGGAGTCTAAGCATATATACGGATTTTTAAACTCAATATTTAAATGGAAAAAACCAAATCCTCAAGAATCTAATGGATAAAATATATAAAACACAGTTGACAAATCGGATTAATATGATAAAATTCAAAATAATCCAATAACAAATCAGTTAACTATAGCAACGGGCTGATCGGTCAACCGAAAGCTCCTACCTTTTTTAGGTAGGAGCTTTTATGTTTTTAGGTGAAATAGCTTTTGATTTAAAAATTCAAGGAGGAGGAATTGCTGTGAGTGTCGTGATTCAATCGGTTAACCGCTCATTTCAAAAAGGAGAACAAGTAACTCAAGCATTGCGAAATGTAAATCTTACGATTAATAAAGGTGAATTTATTACCATTATTGGTCCGAGCGGATGCGGAAAAAGTACGCTGCTTAAAATGATCGCTGGACTTGATATAGATTATGAAGGGCGCATTGAAATCAACGGGAAGCACATAGCCGGACCTAGCATTAAACAAGGAATGATCTTTCAAGAACACCGCTTGTTCCCGTGGCTTAATGTGGAGCAAAATATAGCGGCTGACTTATCGCTGAAAGATTCGAACGTTCGGCGCCGCGTAGATGAGCTAATTGATATTGTCAGGCTGAAAGGATTTGAAAAAGCTTATCCTCGAGAACTATCTGGGGGGATGTCTCAACGAGTTGCGATTGCGCGTGCTCTTTTAAGAAATCCAGAGGTTTTATTGTTAGATGAACCGTTTGGTGCGTTGGATGCTTTTACTCGCACTCATCTGCAAGATGTGCTGTTAGACATATGGAAAAAAGAAAAAACAACCATGATTTTTGTTACCCACGATTTAGATGAATCCATTTACTTAGGAACTAAAATTGTGATTATGAGTGCCAGACCAGGAGAAATTAGTCGGGTTGTTCCAGTAGAAATTAGTCATCCGCGAAAAAAGACAGAACTACCTTTTCAGCAGCTAAGGCAGCAAGTGCTGAAAGAATTTGAAGAAGCAGGAGAACATTAAAGATTCAATCAGACAGAGAAGGAGACAGAACAGATGAAAAAGCTACTTTTAACTGCAGCTATTGTACTTGTTCTCGCATTGGCTGGGTGCGGGACGAAAGAAAAAGCGAGCGGCGAAGATTCGAAAAACGTTACGATCAATATTGGCATTCAACAAAGCCTAGGACCTTTAATGCTGGCACAAAACCAAAAATGGTTTGAAAAAGAATTTAAAAAAATAGGTGTAAACGTTAAATGGACAGAGTTTCAAAGCGGTCCTCCGCAATTTGAAGGGTTAGCATCTGGACACTTGGATTTCGGCCAAGTTGGAAACTCACCGGTTATTTCTGGTCAAGGGGCAGATATTCCATTTTTAGAAATTGCTAATTCGAGCGACGGATTAAAAGGAAATGCTATTTTAGTAGGAAAAAACAGCAAGATTAAAAGCGTAAAAGATTTAAAAGGTAAAAAGATTGCGGTTGCCAAAGGCAGCAGCGGTTTTAACTTATTGTACAGAGCTCTTGATCAAAATGGGTTAAAGCCAAGTGACGTAAAGATTATTCAGCTTCAGCCAGACGAAGCTCAGCCAGCATTTGAAAATGGGTCAGTGGATGCATGGTCAATTTGGGAACCGTTTATCTCCCTGCAAAACTTAAAAAATGAAGCTCGTATTTTAGCAGACGGCGATTCGTTAAAGGTTGCTTCACCAGGCTTTACTATTGTAAGAGAAGGCTTTGCAAAAGATCATCCAGAGTTAGTCGTTAAGTTTTTACAAGTTTATCAAAAAGCACTTGAATGGCAAAACGAACATTTTGAAGAATCTGTGGATATTCTAGCAAAACAAAAAAATCTAGATAAAGACGTAGTAAGACAAGTGTTAAAAAATAATCCTGCCTATAATCGCCCAACCTCTAAAGAAATTATTGCAGAACAACAGCGAACAGCTGATTTTCAACAATCTTTAGGCGTTATTAAAAAGAAAATTGATACGGGAGATGTCGTTGATAATTCATTTATTGAAAAAGCATTAAAAGAAAAATGAGGTGATGAAAATGAGTAAAACATCCGTGGTTTCAGGACATGTCCAGTCTTCAGCAGCTCACTTGCAACAAGTGAAAAAAAGAAAGGAAGAAGCGAAAAATAAGCAGGGAATTTTCCTTCGTTCTCTCGTCGTGCCAATTTTGCTTATCGTCGTGTGGCAAATCATTGGTTCTGCAGGCTATGTATCTAAAACCGTTCTTCCTACACCTGTTGATATTGTACTTTCTTTCAAACAGCTCATCGTATCGGGAGAACTCGGAGCTAATCTTCAAATCAGTATTTTACGTGCTGCCATAGGTTTTGCCGTTGGAGCTGGTCTAGGTTTACTATTTGGTATTATTGTCGGTTTCTCAAAGAAAACGGAGCACTATATGGATCCATCCATTCAAATGCTTAGAACTGTTCCTCACCTTGCCTTGGCTCCTTTATTTATCTTATGGTTTGGCTTTGGGGAAATTTCAAAGATATTGCTAATTGCAAACGGTGCGTTTTTTCCAATCTATGTTAATACGTATTTAGGCATTCGCGGCGTTGATTCGAAATTATTTGATGTTGCGCGTGTTCTGCAATTTAGTAAATGGAAACAAATCACGAAACTCATTTTACCAGCCGCTCTTCCTAATATTTTACTTGGTGTCCGATTGTCTTTAGGTATTGCATGGCTCGGACTGGTAGTAGCTGAATTAATGGGAGCAAGTGAAGGTGTAGGATATATGATTATGGATGCTAGGCAGTTTTCTCAAACAGATGTAGTTTTTGTCGGAATTATCATTTTTGCTGTTGTAGGCAAATTAACTGATTCATTTGTCCGAGTATTAGAAAAGCGTCTTCTTAAATGGAGAGACAGCTACGCAGGTGAAAAATAAAAGAAGGATTTATATACTTATTAATCCTTGTAAATCTATAAGTTTTATAAGTTAAAAGGAGAGATGATAATGAGTCAGTTTACAATTATTACGGGAAGCCCTTCAAAACAATCAAGGTCAGCTGCTTTAAGTGAGTATATTGCAGCATATCTGCAAAATGAAAAACATGAAGTAAAAACCGTGCATGTCCGCGATCTACCAGCTGAAGACTTACTATATGCTAACTTTTCTAGCCCTGCGATTCAAGAAGCTCAAAAGAAAGTGGCAGATGCTGATGCCGTTATTATTGTCAGCCCAATCTATAAAGCTAGCTACACAGGAATCTTAAAAACATTTTTAGATTTAATACCTGAAAAAGGTTTGCACAATAAAACCGTGCTGCCGATAGCTACAGGGGGAACCATTGCTCATCTACTGGCTCTTGATTATGTATTTAAGCCGACATTATCCGTTTTAGGAGCTACTGCTCTTATTCATGGAGTTTATATTGTTGATTCTGAGGTGGCCTATACGAAAGAAAATGAAATTGAGTTTATTGCGGAAGAAGCAGAAGCGAGAATTAAACGTTCATTAAAAGAGCTTGAATATCATCTAGAACAAACGAAAAGGAGTGTTGAATCATGAAAATGTTATGGTTTATTCCTTCCCATGGAGATGGAAGATATCTAGGGACAAATCGAGGAGGTCGTTCAGCAGACTATTCATATTTTCGGCAAGTTGCTCAAGCAGCTGACCGGTTAGGATTTGAAGGAGTTCTGATTCCAACGGGGAAATCATGCGAAGACCCGTGGCTATTGGCTGCTTCACTTATACCTGAAACAGAGCGTTTGAAATTTTTAGTAGCTGTACGTCCGGGCATTATGGCTCCTTCCGTGGCAGCGCGCATGACTTCGACTCTTGATCGAATTTCAAACGGTCGTTTACTAGTTAACGTAGTAGCAGGAGGAGATCCAGCAGAATTAGCCGGAGACGGCCTTTTCTTATCACATGATGAACGTTATGAAGCTGCGGATGAATTTTTAGATGTGTGGAAAGGGTTATTGGCTGGAGATACGGTTAATTATGAAGGAAAACATATTCATGTAGAGAACAGTGAGCTGTTGTATCCACCTGTTCAAAAACCTTCTCCACCTATTTATTTTGGCGGATCTTCACCCGCAGGACAAAAAGTTGCAGCAAAACATTCTGACGTGTATTTAACGTGGGGAGAGCCTCCTGAACAAGTAAGAGAAAAAATAACGGCTGTGAGAAAGCAAGCAGAAGCAGAAGGCAGAACCGTTAAGTTTGGGATTCGTTTGCATATTATTGTACGGGAAACGGAAGAAGAAGCTTGGGAAGCAGCCGATCGATTAATTCAGCATTTGGACGACGACACAATTCAAGCTGCACAGCGTACTTTTGCAAGGTATGACTCAGTTGGGCAGCAGCGAATGGCGAGCCTTCATAGAGGAACCCGAGAGGAACTTACGATTAGCCCTAACTTATGGGCAGGTGTGGGGCTCGTCCGGGGAGGTGCAGGAACTGCCCTGGTAGGCAGTGCTGAAAATATAGCGAAACGAATAAAAGAATATGAAGCTTTAGGAATTGAATCTTTTATTTTATCAGGCTATCCGCATTTAGAAGAAGCTTATCACGTAGGAGAGTTATTGTTCCCGCTTTTAAATATTGATGAGGGTGAAGGAAAGAGTGAAAGCATCGGTGAGATTATTGCAAACGATAGGTTTCCAAAAGCTTCAACCTCGTAAAAGAAGAACCGGTGAATTTTTCACCGGTTCTTCTTTTACATTCATCTCAGCCGAGAGACGAGTCCGTTAAATTGTTGGTTTTGGTTTTTCAGGTGCAGCTTGTTTATCTTTTCGACTTTCTTGAATATATACTTTAAAGAGAAAAATATTTAAACAGCCCAGTGTGAGGAATAACGGTGCAAAATAATATTCTTGAGACATAAGTAGGACGAAAACGCTTCCAAAACAGAACAGAGAACTAAACATAAAGTAAAACTGTAAGAATCTTCTCATTTTAGTCGCCTCCTATTCTTTTTCTTCTTACACTTATTATATCAAATACTTTCCAAAAAAGACACAAAATATTCACAAAATGTTCAATTTTTTTCTTATTTACCTATTGATTTTTTTGTCGATATGTAAATCAAGTGGGTTGTAATACCAATTAATTCCTGGGTGTAACTTTCTGATGGAAAGTTTATGTAAAATTTTATATGATAGAAATGGTATTGAAAAAAGGGGGAAAATCATCATGAGACGAATTGGGTGGCTATTTTTTACTATGGCAATTCTCTTACTCATAACTGCCGGTTGCTCAAATGATCAACAGAAAGCACAGGATCGATTTGATAAATATGTAGCCATGTGGAATAAAGAAGATTTTGAAGGTATGTATGGATACTTGTCTAAAGATGCTAAAAAGACGATTTCAGAAAAAGACTTTGTAAATCGATATAAAAATATCTATGATGCAATTGAAGCGGACAAGCTTAAAGTGAAGGCAAGTAAAATAGAAGACTTAGAAATAAAAGACCATAAAGCTGTTTTACCTTTTGAAGTAAACATGAACTCTGTAGCCGGTGAAATCTCATTTAAAGAAAATGCTGCTGTGGTTCAAGAAAAACAAGGGGATACAGAGAATTGGTATATTAATTGGAAGCCTAATATGATTTTTAAAGGACTTGAGCAAGGAGAGCAAGTAAGAGTAGCTACTCAGTCAGCTGTGCGTGGAGAAATTATGGATCGTTCAGGGAAATATTTAGCTCAAAACGGAGAAGCGATTCAAGTTGGAGTTGTTCCCCAGCAGTTTTCTAAAGGCGGCGAGCAAGCGATACGACAATTAAGCAAGACTCTTGCTCTTTCGGAAAAAAGTATTAATCAAGCACTGAGCGCTTCTTGGGTGAAAGAGAATCAATTTGTTCCTATTAAAACAGTTAGTCAAAAAGACGCCTCTAATTTAGAGAATTCTTTGAAAAAAGTAGAAGGCATTCAACAAAAAAAGGTAAATGCGCGCGTATATCCTTGTGAAGAAGCGTGTGCTCATTTAGTTGGATACGTTGCGCCTGTCACAGCGGAATATTTAAAAGAGCATAAAGATGAAGGTTATAATGCTCAGTCTAAAGCTGGAATGATTGGCTTAGAGTCTTTGTATGAAGATAAGCTTCGTGCTCGAGACGGCGTCACGATTTATACTGTAGATAAAGATGGTAATAAAAAGAATGAAATTGCAAAAGTGAATCCAAAAGACGGGGAAAGCATTCAGGTTACGGTAGACACGAATGTTCAAAAATCCCTTTATGAACAGTTAAAAGATGAAAAAGGAGTAGCTACTGCTCTTCAACCTAAAACGGGAGAAATATTAGGTCTTGTAAGCACGCCAGCTTTTGATCCGAATTCTTTTTCTTTTGGAATCGATGCTAATACGTATCAATCCCTTTCAACGAATCCTAATAAGCCGTTAATGAATCGTTTTACCAAAACGTATTCTCCGGGATCTACATTTAAGTTAGTCACCGGAGCTTTAGCGGTTGATGAAGACGTGCTAAATCCAAATGAAAGTATATCAATCAGCGGGAAGAAATGGCAGAAAGATAAAAGCTGGGGAAATTTCTACGTAACACGAGTGGGCAGCAAACCGAATGTTAATTTACGTGATGCTTATGTTACATCTGATAATATTTATTTTGCGCAGACTGCTTTGAAGCTAGGTTTAGACAAATTTAACAGTGGTTTAAAACAGTTTGGGTTTAATCAAAAATTGCCTGTTAATTATCCTTTTGAAACGTCTAAAATTGCAGGTGATCAAGATATTAAAGATGAGGGAGTATTAGCAAACTCTGGCTATGGCCAGGGGAAACTGCAAGTGAATCCTCTCCACTTGGCATTGATGTATACATCGATTGTAAACGATGGAAATATAGTAAAGCCTATTCTTATGAACGGTGATGAGAGTGGAATATGGAAAAAACAAGTAATATCTAAAGAAACGGCGCAATTAATTCAAAATGATTTAGTTGATGTCATTGAAGATAAAAACGGTACGGGTCATGCAGCAAAGATAGATGGGTTAACCTTGGCTGGAAAAACGGGAACAGCAGAGCTAAAGAAAACTCAAGGTGAAAAAGGGCAGGAAAACGGATGGTTTGTAGCTGTGGACACAAAACAGAAAAACTTACTCGTTTCAATGATGGTTGAAGGGGTAGAGGATAAAGGCGGAAGTCATTACGTCGTGCCGAAAGTAAAAAATGTATTTCAGCAATATAATAAGTAAATAATAAAAGCCAGTTCTAAAAGAGCTGGCTTTTATTATTTACACAAGGGGAGTAATGTTAAGTTTTTGTAAATCCCAATTTTATACAAACTCTGAAAACCCTTATTTTAAAAGGAATCAACGTATTATTGTTAATGTATTGTAAAGAAGCCTGAAAAAATGTGTTTGAAAAGTTATTGACAATTAACAATAATAGGAGTAATTTTTGACTTGGCGTAAAAAAATGAATCGCATAACCTATAGGTGAAAGAACCACATTTTGGGACTTTTGCTCTGGTAAACGTTTGTTTTTTTAGAATTTTTTGATACACAAGAGAGGTGGTTTCTCTCGTTATAGTAATGAACAGCTAGGTTTTATCCATTACTTTAAATGAAAAAAGAAACTAGAACACATATAAAAAGATAGAGAGAAAAAACGAGTGGTAAAGTTTCGATAAATTGGATGGAGGATTGCAACGTGATCAAAAGAAAAAAAGACAAGTTTTCTGAAATGTTAATGGACATTGCCCAAAATATTAAGGACTCAGCGGAGTTTTTAGGCAGCTTTGAACTTCAAAATGTATCTGACCTAAAGGAATTTGCCAACGTTTTAAAAGCGTATGAATCAAAAGGTGATAAATACGTGCATACAGTGATTACTGAGTTGAACAAAGCATTTATTACTCCAATTGAGCGTGAAGATATTTTACAGCTAGCGATGAGCATGGATGATGTACTTGATGGCATCGATAGCTTTGCTGCTTTAATGGAAATTCATTCAATTACGACATTTGATGAATATGTAGCTGAATTTGTTAAAAATATTCAAGGCTGTGCTGAAGAAATTTTAATTACTATTAATTTGTTGTCTGAGAAAAAGCTTCTTCAAATTAGTGAGCATGCAATTAAAATTAAAGAGTATGAGTCACATTGTGATACATTATATCGTCGTGCACTAAAACAATTATTTGCAACATGTAAAGATCCAATTAAAGTTATTCAATATAAAGAAATTTATGAAACGCTAGAAGAAATCGCGGATTATTGTCAAACGGTTGCGAACAACTTAGAATCAGTTATTATGAAGAATGCGTAACGGGGCTATAGTATAATGGATTCAATGCTAATATTAACCATTCTAATTGTAGTTGGTGCACTTGGTTTTGACTTTATCAACGGCTTTCACGATACAGCTAATGCCATTGCGACTTCTGTTTCAACCAAAGCTTTAAAACCGCGACATGCAATTCTTTTAGCCGCAACCATGAACTTTGTCGGGGCTATGACGTTTACGGGCGTAGCCAAAACGATTACAAAGGATATCGTTGATCCTTATACGCTTCAAAATGGTTCTGTCGTTATTTTAGCAGCATTAATTTCTGCTATCGCGTGGAACCTAATCACATGGTATTTCGGTATCCCGAGTAGTTCTTCTCATGCAATTATTGGATCGATTGCAGGAGCAGCTATTGCAGCTGCTGGATTTGGTGCTTTAAATTACAAAGGTTTCATCAAAATCATCGAAGCCCTTCTAATTTCACCAGTTCTAGCCTTTGTAGTAGGTTATATTGTCTATACGATTATCAAGCTAACGTTTAAAAACCATAACTTGACGAAAACGAATAAGCGTTTTCGCCGCGTTCAAATCCTGACTGCAGCTCTACAATCTTACACACACGGTACGAATGATGCGCAAAAAGCAATGGGTATCATTACGCTAGCGCTTATTGCTAACAATATGCAAAGCGGTACTGAGATTCAGTGGTGGGTACAGCTGGCTTGTGCGGTTGCAATGGGGCTTGGAACGTCAATTGGTGGATGGAAAATCATTAAAACCGTTGGCGGTAAAATTATGAAAATTCGTCCTGTTAATGGAGTAGCTGCGGACTTAACGGGTGCTGCCATTATCTTTGGAGCAACGTTTATTCATCTACCTGTCAGTACTACTCATGTTATTTCATCTTCTATCTTAGGTGTAGGTTCTGCTCACCGAGTGAAAGGTGTAAAATGGGGAACTGCACAGCGCATGGTGATTACATGGGTTATCACATTGCCAATTTCAGCTTCATTAGCTGCACTTATCTATATGATTTTAAATTTGTTGTTTTAATAAATGTGGAGCTTCTTTTAAAGAAGCTCCTTTTTTTATTTACATCCCCTCATTTGCACAGTACACTTAAAGCATGAAAATAACACAATCGTTTTTAAAAGGGAGATGGGGAAATGTTTGGAAAAGTAGCTGCTGATGTATTGGGGCTAAGTGATATTGGTTCTGTTATTAAGCCAGTTGATTATGACAAGGTAGATGCAGACGATTACGTTATGCATGAAGAACAAGAAAAAATTTATTTTCTAATCAAATCAAAGTCAGATGAATATTGCTTTACCAATAAAGCGCTCATTCACCTTGATGGAACAAGTGCTACAAGTAAAAAGCGAATGCTTCGCCGCTATAACTACAGCACAAATCACATTTCAAACGTAATGCTAGAAACGGCTGGAACTGTCGATTTAGATGTGGAAATTAAATTTAAAATTGGCTCGGAAACTTTTTCTATCGATGTACACAAAAAGCATATAGAAGAGGTAAAAGATTTATATAAAGCGCTGTTTAAAATGTCTGAAATAACGCGTGAAAATGAAATTGCGCTCGATTTTGCTAAACAAAGCATTCAGCTAGCTTCTTCTACGCTAAGCAGTACAAGAAATACAAGTGGAAGTGTTGCTGGTGAATTTAAAGAAATTAACGAAGCCGCGTTTTCTTGGTTATTAGATAAAAAAACAGCCTACACAACAAAAGATTTCAGCTCAGTTTTCGAGCTGTATATCAATAATTAATAGAAACAGCTGCTCCTTTTATGGAGCAGCTGTTTTTTAATGCTGAACGTTGTAGAATCCTCATGTTAACCTTGAAAAATCACCGAAAAAAGAGCACAATATAAAATAGAAAAGAGAAACAATAGAGACGGGTTTAACTGAAAGAAATAATAGAAAATAAGACTTATAGGTGGAAAGGATTACGGTATGACAGCAAAAAATAATGAGGATACAGTGGCAGAATTAGAAAAGTCACTTCGACATATTGCAGCTATTGTGAAGCAAAAAGGAAGAGAAATTTTAGAAGACTATACGATTACGCCACCTCAGTTTATTGCTTTGCAGTGGCTGTTTGAACGTGGAGATATGACGATTGGCGATTTATCAAATCGGATTTTTCTCGCTTGTAGTACAACGACAGATTTAGTAGATCGTATGGAAAAAAATAAGTTGGTGGTTCGGGTCAAAGATCCGAAAGACCGCCGCGTAGTGCGTATTCATTTGCTTCCTGAAGGAGCACGTGTTATCGAAGAAGTAATTGAAAAGCGACAAACGTATTTAAATGGCGTACTGGCAAACTTCTCTCCTAGTGAAACAGAAGTTTTACGAGTAACGTTACGAAAATTACATGATGAAATGAAAGAAAAATGAGGCGATTGTTTTGAGTAGACCAATTGGTGTTATAGATTCAGGTGTGGGCGGATTAACGGTAGCAAAGGAAATTATGAGACAGCTTCCGAAAGAACAAATTATGTACATTGGAGATACAGCACGCTGCCCATACGGTCCTCGTCCCAGTGAAGAAGTACGAGCTTTCACATGGGAGATGACTAATTATTTAGTAGATAAAGATATTAAAATGCTTGTTATTGCGTGCAACACGGCTACGGCAGTTGTACTAGATGAAATTCAAGAACAGCTCGATATTCCGGTTATAGGCGTCATTGAACCAGGATCACGAGCTGCGCTTAAAGTAACTAAAAATCATAAAATAGGCGTAATCGGCACAAACGGAACCGTTAAAAGCCAAGCCTATACACATGCACTCCGCGCTCTTCATACGAGAGTGGAAGTGGAAAATTTAGCATGCCCTTTGTTTGTACCTCTTGTAGAGAGCGGTAATTATGAAGGACCGGAAGCGCAGCGAATTGTAAAAGAAACATTAAAACCTTTTTATCATACAGATATGGATACCCTTATTTTAGGATGTACGCATTATCCGTTATTAAAGCCAGTTATTCAAGAAGCAATTGGGCCTCGAGTTCAGTTAATCAGTTCTGGTGAAGAAACGGCAATAGAGGTAAGTGCCATTCTTTCTTATAGCAATTTACTAGCTCCTAGAAGCATGGAGCCCGAACACTACTTCTATACAACAGGCTCAACAGAACTGTTTCAATCTATTGCATCTAAATGGTTTGAGCACCCTGTATATAATGTTGAGCATATCAAGCTTTAAAACCGAGCATATTAAGCTCGGTTTTTTTTGTGGCCAAAAACTTGTTTGAGCTGGTCTAAAATGCAAATAAGCTCGTATACATAGTAGTACAAACAGTCTGAGGAGGGAAAGGAATGTCCAAAAAGACCAAATTTGTTCTCATATCCGCCGTGGTGACCACATCTGTGTTGTTATCCGGCTGTGGACTTTTCGGAGGGGATAACGCAGCAAAGGAAATTGATCCGCCAAAGGATGTCACCTATGTGAAAGATGAAAAATCATTAGCGACTGAAGCGAAAGTAACGGAAGCTAATAAAAAACAAAGTAAAGCGGCAGAAACATCTGCGCCTACCAAAAGAGAAATTTACTTAATTGATAAAAACGGGTACGTTGTTCCCCAGACGCTTGAAATTCCTAAATCAAAAGGTGTCGCTAAACAGTCTCTTGAATATTTAGTAGAGGGTGGACCAGTCACAAACTTATTGCCAAATAATTTCCGAGCGGTTCTTCCTGCTGATACAAGAGTTTTAGGGACAAAGCTGGAAAGTGACGGCACGATGGTAGCAGATTTTTCACCTGAATTTGCTGAATATAAAAAAGAAGATGAACTCCGTATCCTGCAGGCCGTAACGTGGACGCTGACGCAGTTTGAAGGCGTAAATAAAGTTAAAATTCGCATTAACGGCTATGATAAAGATGAGATGCCTGTAAATCATACACCAATCAGTAAAGGGTTGAGCAGAGTAGATGGTATTAACTTTGATAATACTGGAGTAGTTGACGTAACCCAAACGAAGCCAGTTACGATCTATTACTTAGCTCAAGAGGGCAAACAAACTTACTATGTTCCTGTTACAAAACGAATTGCTTCTGATGACAAAGATATGTACACTGCAATTGTGAACGAGCTTGTAGAAGGACCTGCGCCTGCATCAGGTTTAGTGACAGATTTTAATCCTGATGCAAAGCTCGTAGCAGCTCCAAAGTATGCGGACGGTCAGTTAACGCTGAACTTTAATAAAAACATCTTTGGAAATTTAAAAGGAACGGAAATTTCTCAGTATGTTCTCGACTCCTTGGTGTTATCGCTGACGGAACAAAAAGCCGTAGACAGCGTTGCCATTAAGGTGAATGGCAAAAAAACGCTAAAAGATGAAAAAGGGAAAAAGCTAACGGAGCCAGTTTCAAGACCTAAAAATGTGAACACAGGTAGTTTTTAAAAACAAATTTTTGTTATACTAGTAAAGGACTAAGTAGAAAGAGGTCTGCTGAAATAGCGACCTCTTTCCGCTGTTTTATAGTTAAAATGGAAGAAGCTATTACATATAAATGAATTAATAGGAGGACATGCTTAATGCGTTTGGACGGTAGGGAATTTAATGAATTGAGACCTGTATCTCTTCATACTTCATACTTAAAGCATCCAGAAGGATCTGTATTAATCTCGGTGGGAGACACAAAGGTTATTTGTACAGCAAGCATAGACGACAGAGTGCCTCCTTTTATGCGTGGACAAGGAAAAGGATGGATTACAGCTGAATATTCTATGCTGCCTCGAGCTACGGCACAAAGAAATATACGCGAATCAACAAAAGGTAAAGTCACAGGACGAACAATGGAAATTCAGCGTCTGATCGGACGAGCTCTTCGTTCTGTAGTCGACCTGGAAAAGGTCGGAGAAAAGACCATTTGGATTGATTGTGATGTTATTCAAGCAGATGGCGGAACAAGAACAGCATCGATTACAGGTGCATTTGTGGCTATGGTTTTAGCGTTTGGAAAGCTGGTTGAAGAGAACAAGCTGACAGAAATTCCTATTCGTGACTATTTAGCTGCGACTTCAGTAGGTATCCATGGAGAAAATTCGATTTTAGATTTAAATTATGAAGAAGATTCGACAGCGGAAGTTGACATGAATATTGTGATGACAGGAAGCGGACAGTTTGTAGAATTACAGGGAACGGGAGAGGAATCGACGTTTTCGAGAGAACAGTTAAACCATCTTCTGGATTTAGGGGAAAAGGGTGTTTATCAATTGATTGAACAGCAAAAGAAAGTTCTTGATCATCTGGCTGCTTACATTCCGGTTAAAGAAAGGTAAGGGATTAACGTGCGTGAAATCATTATTGCAACTAAAAATGCAGGCAAAGTAAAGGATTTTGAAACACTATTCTCACCGAAGGGATTTAAAGTAACATCGCTTCTTGATTTTCCTGAAATTGAGGACGTGGAAGAAACGGGCGTTACATTTGCAGAGAACGCCACGCTAAAGGCAGAAACCATTTCATCAGCATTAAATAAGCCGGTTATTGCCGATGATTCTGGGCTTGCTATTGATGCCTTAAACGGAGAGCCAGGCGTTTATTCCGCGCGTTATGCTGGTGAAAATAAAGATGATAATGCTAATATAGAGAAGGTACTTCAAAAATTACATGACGTGCCGTTTGAAAAGCGCACGGCACGTTTTCATTGTACGCTTGCTATTGCAGTGCCTGGAAAGAGAACAGAGCTTGTAGAAGGCACGTGTGAAGGGCGCATCTTGGAAGAAAAAAGAGGCGAGAACGGCTTTGGATACGATCCTATTTTCTTTGTAGAAAAATGGAACTGCTCCATGGCAGAATTGTCTAAAGAACAAAAAAATCAAATTAGTCACCGAGCAAATGCGTTAGAAAAACTAGCACCGCTAATTGATGCGCAATTTTAGAAGGAGTGATGACGTGTGAAACTATTAATTGTAAGCGATAGCCACGGGTTACAAGAAGAACTGCTCACTATCAGAGAAAGACATGCTGATGTAGATAAGATGATTCATTGTGGTGACTCTGAGTTGCCACAAGACAGCAAAGAAATGTCTTCGTTTTTAGGCGTTCGAGGAAATTGTGATTATGATGCATCTTACGTCAATGATCGAGTAGAGTCACTTGGAGAAGCCACGTGTCTGGTTACACACGGTCACTTATATAATGTTAAAATGTCTATGATGAATCTGCATTACAAAGCGAGAGAAGTGGGGGCAAACGTTGTTTGTTTTGGGCATTCTCACATAGCGGGAGCTGAGCTCATGGACGGAGTTTTATTTATCAATCCAGGAAGTATGTTACTTCCTCGTATGAGAAAAGAACGTACGTATGCTATACTAGTAATGGATGGTACAGAAGCTACCGTGCAGTTTTACGATATAAGCGGTAAACATATTCCTAGCATGCAGTTAACCTGTACACTTTCAGCATAATATAGCCAAATATAGGGAGAAGAGAAGGTTTTTTACCTCTCTTCTCATAAAATTTCAAAAAAACGTTGACTTTTAAATTATATTTGAATATAATAAGTATTGTCTTTGATACAGTTTAACATTATGTCCCAGTAGCTCAGCAGGATAGAGCAACGGCCTTCTAAGCCGTCGGTCGGGAGTTCGAATCTCTCCTGGGACGTCTAGAAAAAAATCCCGGCTTTTACTTTTTAGTAAAAGCCGGGATTTTTTTATTTATCTTAAAAGTGAATGTTTGTTCATTCAGTGTGTACAAATGAACGTTTCAGAAAAACTTTTTGAGTGGCTATAAACCCTTATTGCATCAATAATGAAAACGCATTCAAATATTCTGTTTAGTCTAAATTGTCTAAAAAAATCTTGAAAAGTGGTTGACTATGCATAGAAATGGGCGTAAGATAGTCCTCAAATATAAGTTTTCTAAAAATTTTAATTAATTGTAATTAATTTAAAATATGATGTGTAAAGCATTGTTCAAAAAGCATATAGCGTTTTAAAACGTTGAAGAGGATAAGTAGTTTTGATGTTTAGGTATCAACAGAGAGTCGGGTTGCTGGAAGCCGGCGTTACCAAGTCAAAATGAACTCACCTCAGAGTGTCACCCTGAAATTCAGTAAGGGCGACCGAGTGTACTTCCAAAGCACTCGTTATCAAAAAGAATGTACAGTATACATTCATAAGGTAATCATTACGATTACAAACGAGGGTGGTACCGCGTAAAGTACAAAAGACTTTTCGCCCCTTGACCTATATCATTTGATAGGGTCTATTTAGGGGTGAGAAGTCTTTTTTCTTTTATCTAGAAAACGAAAGGATGAGAAAAGTGGGAGCCAATATGCAAACGAAAGAACCTGTAAGCGCTGGGGCACAAATGAATGGAGCTGACATGTTGATTGAATCTCTAAGAAGAGAAAACGTTGACGTCATCTTCGGTTACCCAGGGGGAGCCGTTTTACCGATTTACGATAAGCTATACGGTTCAGGAATGTTTCACGTACTTGCTCGTCACGAACAAGGTGGAATTCACGCAGCAGAAGGGTACGCAAGAATTTCAGGTAAACCCGGTGTAGTTATCGCAACAAGTGGTCCTGGTGCAACAAATATCGTAACAGGTTTGGCAGATGCGATGATTGACTCACTTCCTTTAGTTGTTTTTACTGGTCAAGTAGCTTCAAGTGTAATTGGTTCTGACGCGTTCCAAGAAGCAGATGTATTAGGAATCACAATGCCAATTACAAAACATAGCTATCAAGTACGCAATATCAGCGACATGCCGAGAATCATCAAAGAGGCATTTCATATTGCGACAACAGGAAGACCTGGTCCAGTCTTAATCGACATTCCAAAAGATATGGCACAGGGTGATGGAACATTTAATTATGAAGGAGAAATTGATTTACCTGGCTATCAGCCAACTTATTTTCCAAATCAGCTGCAGGTTAAAAAGTTAACAGACGCAGTAGCAGCTGCAAAGAAACCTGTTATTCTAGCAGGTGCGGGAGTATTATTGAGTAAAGGTTCAGAAGAATTAAAAAAATATGCTGAGCGTCAAAATATTCCGGTTATTAATACGCTTTTAGGGTTAGGTTGTTTTCCTGCAGATCATCCGCTTCATTTAGGAATGGCTGGCATGCACGGAACGTACACAGCAAACATGGCAATTTATGAGAGTGATCTTCTCATTAGTATCGGGGCGCGCTTTGATGACCGAGTAACAGGTAACTTAAAGCATTTTGCACCAAATGCAAAAATTGCTCACATTGACATCGACCCAGCGGAAATTGGAAAGAATGTTCCAACCAAGATTCCAATTGTTGGAGATGCAAAAGAAGTATTAAAGCAATTGCTTCTGCAAGAAGGAGAAGTTGGAGATTATACGAAATGGCATGAGAAATTAGCGGCGTGGAAACAAGAATATCCATTATGGTATCAGAACTCAGCGGACGTGTTGAAACCACAAAAAGTAGTTGAGTTGCTTCACAAATATACAAATGGAGATGCCGTTGTTACAACGGACGTTGGGCAACATCAGATGTGGGTAGCTCAATACTACACATTTAATAATCCAGATCGATGGGTAACTTCAGGTGGCCTTGGCACCATGGGCTTTGGATTACCTTCTGCAATCGGCGCTCAGCTGGCAAATAAAGATAAAACAGTTGTAGCAGTCGTTGGTGACGGTGGATTTCAAATGACGCTTCAAGAATTAGGGGTTATTAGAGAATTAAACTTACCTGTTAAAGTGGTTGTGCTTAACAATCAGTCGCTTGGAATGGTTCGTCAGTGGCAGGAAATCTTCTATGAAGAACGCTACTCGCACTCTTTAATTCCGAATCAGCCTAATTTAATGAAGCTTGCAGAAGCCTATGATATCAAAGGTTTACAAGCTTCTACTGAAGAAGAAGCGCATGCGGCTCTGAAAGAAGCAATGGAAACAGATGGACCTGTTTTACTAAACTTCTTTGTCGCACCTAAAGAAAACGTATATCCAATGGTTGCACCTGGAAAAGGATTACATGAAATGGTAGGGGTGAAACCATGAAGCGAATCATTACAGCAACTGTATTAAACCGTGCGGGCGTTTTAAATCGCGTAACGGGGTTATTTACAAAAAGAAATTTCAATATTGAGAGTATTTCGGTAGGACACACTGAATCTGAAGATGTATCACGCATGACGTTTGTCGTAAACGTAGAGCATGACAATGCTGCTGAACAAGTGATTAAGCAGTTAAACAAGCAGATTGACGTGTTGAAAGTTCAAGATATTACGGATCAAGCCGTGGTGTCAAGAGAGCTTGCTTTAATGAAAGTAGCATCTACACCTGCGAGCCGTAACGAACTTTATGCAGTAATTGAGCCTTTCCGTGCAACCATCATTGATGTAAGCCGCGACAGCTTAATTATTCAAGTAACAGGTGAATCCAGCAAGATTGAAGCGATGATTGATTTACTTCAGCCTTATGGATTAAAAGAAGTAACGCGCACAGGGACAGTAGCTGTTCCGCGCGGTACGCAAAAAGCAGCAGCCAAACTTTCATCAATCATTTAATTCTAGCTAGTTACTAAAAAAGTAAACTATATAAAACTATATAAACTAAGAGGAGAGATTTATTATGACAAAGGTATATTACAACGGAGATGCAAAGGATCAATTATTACAAGGTAAAACAGTAGCAATCGTAGGTTATGGTTCACAAGGTCACGCTCACGCACAAAACTTACGCGACAGCGGAGTAAACGTGGTAGTAGGATTACGTAAAGGTAAATCATGGGATCAAGCAGAACAAGACGGCTTCACTGTATTATCTGTAAAAGAAGCAGTTCAACAAGCAGAAGTAGTAATGGTATTACTTCCAGATGAGCATCAGCCAAAAGTTTATAACGAAGAAATTCTTCCAGGATTAAAACCAGGAAAATCTTTAGTATTTGCTCACGGTTTTAACATTCACTTTAATCAAATCGTAGCACCTGAATTCGTTGACGTATTCTTAGTAGCTCCAAAAGGTCCTGGTCACCTTGTAAGAAGAACATATGAAGAAGGAGCTGGCGTACCGGCGTTATTCGCAGTATTCCAAGACGTAACTGGCGAAGCAAAAGACGTAGCATTAGCTTATGCTAAAGCAATTGGCTCAGCTCGTGCGGGTGTATTAGAAACAACGTTTAAAGAAGAAACAGAAACAGATCTTTTCGGTGAGCAAGCAGTACTTTGCGGCGGTTTAACTTCATTAGTTAAAGCTGGTTTTGAAACGCTTGTAGAAGCTGGCTACCAACCGGAAGTTGCATATTTTGAGTGTTTACACGAATTAAAATTAATTGTTGACCTTATGTATGAAGGTGGAATGGAAGGCATGCGTTATTCAATCTCTGATACAGCTCAATGGGGTGACTTCGTTTCAGGACCACGCGTTGTAGATGAGCGTTCAAAAGAACAAATGAAAAAAGTGCTTGAAGATATCCAAACAGGTAAATTTGCAAAAGGCTGGATCCTAGAAAACCAAGCAAATCGTCCAGAATTTACAGCTATCAATAACCGTGAAAACGAACATTTAATTGAAAAAGTTGGCGCTCAATTACGTGAAATGATGCCATTTGTTAAAAAACAAAAGAAAGAAGCGGTGATCGCTAGTGCAAAAAATTAAACTATTTGACACGACGCTACGCGATGGTGAACAGTCACCTGGAGTCAATTTGAACCTACAAGAAAAGCTTGAAATTGCTAAGCAGTTAGAGCGATTAGGTATCGACATTATTGAAGCCGGATTTCCCGCTTCTTCAAAAGGTGATTTTCAATCCGTAAAAGAAATTGCGTCTATTGTCAAAAATTCTTCTGTAACAGGCCTTGCAAGGTCTGTTACAAAAGATATTGACATTGCATGGGAAGCGTTAAAAGAAAGTGCAGAACCAAGACTGCATGTTTTTATCGCTACTTCCGAAATTCATATGCAGCATAAATTGAAAAAAACACCTGATGAAGTACTTGAAACAGCAGTGGAAATGGTGAAATACGCAAGTAAAAAATTCCCGGTTGTTCAATGGTCTGCTGAAGATGCATGTCGCACAGATTTACCGTTTTTAGCTAGAATTGTAGAAGCTGTTATCGATGCTGGTGCAAAAGTCGTTAATATTCCAGATACGGTAGGATTTATCACGCCTGGTGACTATCAATCCGTATTTAATTACTTAAAAGAACATGTATCAAATATTCATAAGGTCGATTTGTCAGCTCACTGCCACGATGACTTAGGGCTAGCTGTTGCTAATTCAATGGCTGCTATTGAAGCAGGAGCTACTCAAATTGAAGGAACGATTAACGGAATCGGAGAACGTGCCGGTAACGCTGCTCTTGAAGAAGTAGCACTTGCGCTTCATGTCCGTCAAGACTTCTATCAAGCGAGCACAGGTTTGATCTTGCCCGAAATCAAGCGTACGAGTGACATTATCAGTAAGCTTACCGGAATGAATATTGCGCCAAATAAAGCAATTGTCGGAAAAAATGCTTTTGCTCATGAATCAGGTATTCACCAAGATGGCGTCTTAAAAAATCCGTTAACATATGAGATTATTTCCCCAGAACTTGTGGGTGTTAAACAAAATCCGATTGTGCTGGGTAAACACTCAGGCCGTCATGCGTTCCGTACACGCTTAGTAGAGCTTGGGTTCACATTGGAAGATACAGAAGCAAACGTGCTTTTTGAGAAGTTTAAAGACTTAGCAGATAAGAAAAAAGACATTACCGACGATGATTTATTGGCATTAGTCATTCAAAAGCAAGTTAGCAAAGACAGTGAATATAAGCTTGAAAGTCTGCAAGTTCAGTATGGTACGAACAATATTCCTACGGCTACGATTACGCTTCGCAAAGAAAACGGCGAAGAGATTCAAGAAGCAGCTACGGGATCTGGAAGCGTGGAAGCTATCTATAATACGCTGCAGCGCTGTGTTGAGCAAGATGTCAAACTATTAGACTATCGTATTCAGTCTATTAACGGCGGTCCGGATGCACTGGCTGAAGTATTTGTGAAGGTTGAAAGCGAAGGAACTGAAGCAAGCGGACGCGGAGTAGCATTTGACGTATTAGAATCGTCAGCGAAAGCCTATTTAAATGCCATTAATCGATTAATCGCTATTCAGCAGCATCGTACAAAGCAAGAAGTAATGTGAACTGAAGGGAGAGACCACCATGACAAAAAAAGTCGCTGTATTACCAGGTGACGGCGTAGGAACAGAAGTAACCAAAGGCGCTGTTGCCGTTTTAAAAGCAATTGGAGAGCGCTTTGATCATCAATTCGAGTTTACGTATGGATTAATTGGCGGAGCTGCAATTGATGAGGCTGGCACACCTCTTCCAGAAAGTACAATTGAGATTTGTAAGCAGGCGGATGCCGTCTTACTTGGATCCGTTGGAGGGCCAAAATGGGATCGTAACCCTTCACATTTGCGACCAGAAAAAGGTTTGCTAGCTATTCGAAAAGAATTGGATTTATATGCTAACCTTCGTCCAGTGACGTTTTATGATAGCTTAGCAGATGCCTCTCCTTTGAAAAAAGAATACATTGAAGGTGTTGACTTCATTATCGTTCGTGAGCTAACAGGGGGCTTATATTTTGGTCAGCCTAGCGAGCGTCGAACAGAAGGAAATGAAGAGACAGTTGTCGACACGTTATTTTATAAGCGTACAGAAATAGAAAGGATTATTCGCCAAGCGTTTGAAACGGCTGTAAATCGACGTAAAAAGGTAACGTCGGTTGATAAAGCGAATGTGCTTGAGTCTAGTCGAGTGTGGCGTGAAGTAGCTGAAGAAGTAGCAAAAGACTACCCGGATGTAGAGCTTGAGCATATGCTTGTAGATTCAGCTGCTATGCAGTTAATTCGTAATCCGAAATATTTTGATGTAGTGGTAACTGAAAATATGTTTGGTGATATTTTGAGTGATGAGGCTTCTATGCTGACAGGATCGTTAGGGATGCTTCCATCTGCGAGTTTAACGGTTGATGGTCCATCTTTATACGAACCGGTTCACGGTTCTGCACCAGACATTGCTGGACAAAACAAAGCTAATCCGATTGCTGCTATTTTATCTGCAGCAATGTTGCTTAGACATTCATTTGGATTAGAAACAGAAGCAGCGGTGATTGAACAAGCGGTTGAAAGTGTATTACATGCAGGTCATCGAACAGCTGACTTAGCAGACGGTAATCATTATTTAGGTACCGATAAAATGGTGGATGCAATAACTGCGGTTATTGCCAACGATTCTGCCATTTCAAGCATTATGACAGCTTACAGTTAATCATGCGTTTCTCACGTTTTGTGAGAAACGTTTTTCATAATCAGAAAGGAGGAGCAGTATGAAACCAAAAACAATTATTGATAAGCTTTGGGAACAACATGTTGTACGTCGAGAAGAGGGGAAGCCGGACTTATTATATATCGATCTTCATCTTATTCATGAAGTAACGTCTCCTCAAGCATTCGAAGGTCTTCGCGTGGCAAATCGTCAAGTGAAGCGTCCGGACTTAACGTTTGCTACAATGGATCACAATATTCCAACGGTTGACCGTTTTAATATTAAAGATCCGATTGCAAAGAAACAAGTAGACAAACTATCTGAAAACTGTCATGAGTTTGGTGTGAAGCTTTTAGATTTAACAAGCGAAGAGCAAGGAATTGTGCATATCATTGGACCGGAATTAGGATTGACGCAGCCTGGAAAAACCATTGTGTGCGGAGATAGCCATACATCTACTCACGGTGCATTTGGAGCGCTTGCTTTTGGTATAGGAACGAGTGAGGTAGAACATGTTTTAGCAACGCAAACGCTATGGCAAGCGAAACCAAAAACGCTACAAGTGAAAGTAAATGGCAAAAAACAGCCTGGTGTTTATGCTAAGGACATTGTGTTAGCAATTATTCAAAAATTCGGCGTGAATTTTGGAACGGGTTCAATCGTAGAATTTACGGGCGAATGTATTCGCGACCTTTCAATGGAAGAGCGCATGACTATTTGTAATATGTCTATTGAAGCCGGTGCAAAAGCTGGTTTAATCAGTCCAGATGATGTTACTTTCTCTTATATTAAAGGGCGTCAGTATGCTCCTAAAGGAGAACAGTTTGAAAAAGCAGTGGAAGCTTGGGCAGCTTTAGCAACAGATGAAGGTGCAACATACGATGAAACGCTAGAAATTGATGCAGATACAATTGAGCCTGTTGTAACATGGGGAACAAACCCGGCGATGAGTTCTTATGTTAGCAAGCAAGTTCCTACATTAGAAGAGTGTACAACAGAAGCTGAGAAAAAGTCTTTGTCACGAGCACTTGAGTATATGGGCTTACAGCCCGGCATGGCAATAGAAGAGATCCCAGTTCAGCATGTATTTATCGGTTCATGTACAAATGCTCGTTTGTCTGATCTTCGTGACGTGGCAGCCTTTATTAAAGGAAAGAAAGTGTCACCAGATGTGCGAGCGATGATTGTACCAGGTTCTCAAAAAGTAAAGCGAGTGGCTGAAGAAGAAGGGTTATCTGCTATTTTTATTGAAGCAGGCTTTGAATGGAGAGACTCGGGCTGCAGCATGTGTCTAGGCATGAACTCTGACTTAGTTCCACAAGGCGAACACTGTGCGTCCACTTCTAATCGAAACTTTGAAGGACGTCAAGGAAAAGGTGCCAGAACGCATTTAGTAAGCCCGGTAATGGCAGCAGCGGCAGCGGTATATGGACATTTTGTTGATGTACGCAAACTACAAGAACAAGCGGTGCGATAAGGAGGAGAACACAGATGAATGCTTTTACAATCCATACAGGAAAAGTAGCAGGTCTCGACCGAGCAAACGTAGATACTGATCAAATTATCCCAAAGCAATTTTTGAAAAGAATTGAGCGTACTGGCTTTGGCCAATTTCTCTTTTTTGATTGGCGATATAATGAAGATGAAACGTTAAATGAAACGTTTGAACTAAATCAGCCTCAAAATCAAGGAGCAACAATTCTTGTAGCTGACGAGAACTTCGGGTGTGGTTCGTCACGTGAACACGCTCCATGGGCGCTTTTAGACTATGGGTTCCGTGCCATTATCGCACCGTCATTTGCGGATATTTTTAAACAAAACTGTCTAAAAAATGGTATTTTACCTATTGTTTTACCAAAAGAAGATGTTTCCTATTTAATGAAAGAGTCTCAAAGTGCTTCTTACGCCTGTACAATCAATCTTCATCAGCAAAAAATTACCGATGAAGCAGGTTTTGAACGTACGTTTGAGATCAATGGCCATTGGAAATATATGCTTGTTAACGGATATGATGAAATTGGCTATACGCTTTCTTTTGAAGACGACATTTCTGCTTATGAAGCAAAAACGGTAAGATATTAACCAAAAATCGAGCAAAATGATGATTTTGCTCGATTTTTTTGCGTTCCGTTAATTCAATTGCTAAACTGTAAAGCAAATGGACCGCGAAGTGGGGAGAAAACATGTCGAATGAACAACAAAACAAAATTGTAGCTTTTCCTCTATTAAAAGAACGGTTGGTTGAAAAAGCTACAGAACATATGCAGCACAAGCAATTTCAAGAAGCACTTCCTTTATTTGAGCAGGCCTACGAACTTGATAATAAGCATCATGAAATTTTGCTTGGCCTTGTTATTTGTCACGTGGAGCTCGGTGATGCAGGCATAGCTAAGGAATTATGTGAGCAAATGCTGAAAGAAGATATTGGCGATTATTATCATAATTTGCAAATGTACCTCATGGTGTTAATTCAGCTTGGTCATTATCATGAAGGATATGTCACTCTACAAGCAGTTATTCAAGAACACAAACTCCCTTCTGAACATGCTGAACAGCTTTATCAGCTATTGGAGTTCTGCAAAAATAGAATGAATCAAGAACAAGTCATAGAAGAACAAACAGAAGAAGAACAGATAGAGCAGTTTAAATCATTCACAGTTCTAGACAATATTCAAGATCAGCTTGAATGGGTTCATTCATTAAAAACAAAGAGAATTGAAAAGCAGCGCTTCTTTCTGGAACAGCTATTTTCATCTGAAGCTATTCACCCTATCGTAAAAACAGTCGCTTTAAAAACAGTCATGGAAGAAGAAGTAGACATTGATTTTATGATTAGTAAGTTTGGAGAGACGAAAAAAGTAAATGCGCTTCAGCTTCAACGAACAACACCGTATTTGTTTGCCGAGCAAGTAGAAGCGCAGCTGACGGAAAAGCTGGAGCATGAAAATCCTACATTGCTGCAGGTTGCCGTTGAAATATGGCAGCGTCATTTATTTATAACATTTCCGTTTTTACCGGGTGATAATGTAAAACTTTGGACAGAAGCGGTGTATGCTGTTAGTCTGATGATGCAAGGAGAAGAGTCAGATGCAGCTGTAGCAGAGGAAGACGGAAGTTTCTCCGCAGCTGAATTACTAAAGGCAATTAAAGAGCTAAAAGAAATTGAAGAAATTTCTTTTATATAAAATGTGGTGTTTAGTTGAAACGTCATTGTTGTATGTTATAATATAATGGTTGTAAAATGCACTTAAATACGTATAGTAGAATTTCATCTTTACATTACATTCCTACTTACTTTAAAGTAGTAGGGAGTTAAATAGATAATGATTGAGGTTTGAACTGATAGGCTATCTGCATTATCTAATTTAGAAATCACTACTTAAAATGATTTTGGAGGGAAACATTCATGTCTGCAAAATGGGAAAAACAAGAAGGAAATCAAGGCGTTTTAACAGTAGAAGTTGAAGCTGCTGAGTTTGATAAAGCCTTAGATAAAGCATTCACAAAAGTTGTAAAACAAGTAAACGTACCAGGGTTCCGTAAAGGTAAAATGCCTCGTCCACTTTTCGAAAAACGTTTTGGCGTAGAATCTTTATACCAAGATGCACTAGACATCTTATTACCTGAAGCTTACAGCAATGCAATTGTTGAAGCTGGTATCGAGCCGGTTGATCGTCCGGAAATCGATGTTGAAACAATCGAAAAAGGACAACCTCTAGTTTTCACTGCTAAAGTAACTGTTAAGCCTGAAGTTAAATTAGGCGAATACAAAAACTTAGAAGTAGAAAAAGTAGATACAACTGTAACAGATGAAGACGTTGAAGCTGAATTAAAAACACTTCAAGAGCGTCACGCTGAACTAGTTGTTAAAGAAGAAGGAACAGTAGCTGAAGGCGATACAGCTGTAATCGACTTTGAAGGTTTCGTTGATGGCGAAGCATTTGAAGGCGGAAAAGGCGAAAACTATTCTTTAGAAATCGGTTCTAACACATTCATCCCTGGCTTTGAAGAGCAACTAGTTGGTCTTGAAGTAGGCGCTGAAAAAGAAGTGGAAGTAACATTCCCTGAAGAGTATCACGCTGAAGAGCTAGCTGGTAAAGCTGCTAAATTCCAAGTAAAATTACATGAAATCAAATCTAAAGAGCTTCCAGCTTTAGACGATGAGTTTGCAAAAGACGTAGATGAAGAAGTAGAAACTTTAGAAGCGTTAAAAGCAAAAACAAAAGAAAAATTACAAAGCGATAAAGAAAACCAAGCAGAATCAGCTCTTCGCGACACTTTAGTAGAAAAAGCTGCTGAAAATGCTGAAGTAGAAATTCCAGAAGCAATGTTCAACACTGAAATGGATCGTATGATGCAAGAGTTTGAACAACGTTTACAAATGCAAGGTCTTAACCTTGAACTTTACTTCCAATTCTCAGGTCAAGATGAAAAAGCTCTTCGCGACCAAATGCGTCCGGATGCTGAAAAGCGTGTGAAAATCAACTTAACGCTAGAAGCTATTTCAAAAGCTGAAAATCTTGAAGTAAGCGAAGAAGAAGTAGAAAAAGAATTAGAAAACATGGCAGGAATGTACAACATGCCTGTCGAAGAAATTAAGAAAGTGCTTGGCAGTCTTGATAGCATTAAAGAAGACATGAAAGTACGTAAAGCAGTTGAATTTCTTGTAGAAAACAGCAAAGCTGTTGCATAATAGTAAGTAAGAAACAAGGCGCGACTTGATCGTGCCTTGTTTTATAAACTTCAATAGTTTTTTTATATCATAACCAACACCGTAGAAGCAGCTTTAACCCATTGTTTGAAATCCGTGGTTATGAAATAGGCCCAATAAGAGGACACTATATAATAGCAGATCTCCATTCTGTTATGCTCATCAACAACATATACATAAAACGTTTTAGTATCTATTCAAGAAAATGTATGGTAAAATGCAATACAAATCTTTTCATAGCGCTTTTACTATGTGATAAAGAGGGGCATTTACCTACAAATAGATGAGTTGTTCATGTTGTTGGGCTATAGCGCGGATAGAAATCAGCTTCGAGCACTTTAGTAAATACTACAAGGGGTGAAAATTATGTTTAAATTTAACGATGAAAAAGGGCAGTTAAAATGCTCATTTTGTGGTAAAACACAAGAACAAGTACGCAAGTTAGTTGCGGGTCCAGGTGTTTACATATGCGATGAATGTATTGAACTTTGCACGGAAATCGTAGAAGAAGAGTTAGGTACAGAAGAAGAAGTAGAATTTAAAGATGTACCAAAACCAAAAGAAATTCGTGACATTTTAGATGAGTATGTAATTGGTCAAGAGGATGCGAAAAAATCGTTATCTGTTGCAGTATACAACCATTACAAACGAATCAATTCAAACAGTAAAATTGATGACGTTGAGTTATCAAAAAGTAATATTGCATTAATTGGACCTACAGGAAGCGGTAAAACTTTACTAGCTCAAACATTGGCTCGTATTTTAAACGTACCGTTTGCGATTGCAGATGCAACATCTCTAACAGAAGCGGGTTATGTAGGAGAAGATGTTGAAAACATCTTATTAAAATTAATTCAATCAGCTGATTACGATGTGGAGAAAGCTGAAAAAGGTATCATCTACATCGATGAAATTGATAAAGTAGCGCGTAAGTCTGAAAACCCATCTATTACACGTGATGTATCAGGTGAAGGTGTGCAGCAGGCTCTTCTTAAAATCTTAGAAGGTACTGTAGCAAGTGTTCCTCCTCAAGGTGGACGCAAACACCCTCATCAAGAATTTATTCAAATTGATACAACAAATATCTTATTTATTTGCGGTGGTGCGTTTGACGGAATCGAACCTATTATTAAGCGCCGTCTAGGTAAAAAAGTAATTGGTTTCGGTTCAGAAACAAAACAACAAGACTTTACAGAAAAAGAGTTACTAGCAAAAGTATTACCGGAAGATTTATTAAAATTTGGTTTAATTCCAGAGTTTATTGGTCGTTTACCGGTTACTGCTAGCTTAGTGCCTCTTGATGAAGAAGCGCTAGTTGAGATTTTAACAAAACCGAAAAATGCACTAGTGAAACAATATCAAAAAATGCTTGAACTTGATGACGTTGAACTTGAGTTCGAAGACGAGGCTTTAGTAGAAATTTCTAAAAAAGCAATCGAGCGTAAAACAGGTGCTCGTGGTCTACGTTCAATCATTGAAGGTATTATGTTAGATGTAATGTTTGATCTTCCTTCACGTGATGATATTACAAAATGTATTATCACAGGTGAAACAGTTCGTGATCAAGCGGCTCCTAAGTTCGTATTAGAAGACGGATCTACTATTCAAGAAGGCAGCAAAACATCAGCATAAAAAAAGCCGGGTACTCAATTTGAGTACCCGGCTTTTTTCTGTTGATGAAGGACAACTAAATTTTACTTTTTACTAGAATCTTGTTTATTCCTACTGCTGCAGGGAGATAATAACTGATAATTATCTTACTAAACTGCGCAGGAGGTTTATCTATGAACTGGACGAATATTGCCTTAATGGTCCAACTCTTTTTTGGTATCATCATTGGCTTATATTTTTGGAATTTATTACGCAATCAGCGTACGCAAAAAGTCTCAATTGACCGGGATTCAAAGAAAGAAATGGAGCAACTGCAGAAGATGAGAGCCATCTCTTTAACTGAGCCGCTTGCCGAACGTGTGAGGCCGTCTAGCTTCTCCGATATTGTCGGACAAGAAGATGGAATTCGGTCACTAAAGGCTGCCCTTTGCGGTCCTAATCCACAGCACGTTATTGTATACGGGCCGCCTGGAGTAGGAAAAACAGCAGCAGCACGTTTAGTGTTAGAAGAAGCAAAGAAAAATAAAAAATCACCTTTTAAACAAGCAGCTGTATTTGTAGAGTTAGATGCAACTACGGCGCGTTTTGATGAGCGAGGCATTGCAGATCCTTTAATTGGATCAGTGCATGACCCCATTTACCAAGGCGCAGGCGCTATGGGCCAAGCTGGAATTCCGCAGCCAAAACAAGGAGCAGTTACAGATGCACACGGGGGAATTTTATTTATTGATGAAATTGGAGAACTCCATCCTATTCAGATGAATAAGCTGTTAAAGGTTCTAGAAGATCGAAAAGTGTTTATGGAAAGCGCCTATTACAGCGAAGAAAATACACAAATTCCAACACATATTCACGATATTTTTCAAAATGGTTTACCAGCCGACTTTCGCTTGATTGGTGCGACGACTAGAACGCCTAATGAAATTCCGCCTGCCATTCGTTCCAGATGCGTAGAGGTATTTTTCCGTGAGCTTGATCGCGACGAAATTATTACAGTTGCAAAAAAAGCAGCAAATAAAGTCAGAATGGATATATCAGAAGAAGGTTTATCTCTGTTTTCTACATATGCACGCAATGGACGTGAAACGGTTAATATGATGCAAATTGCGGCTGGACTAGCGATATCAGAGGAACGAACGGACATTAAAAATGAAGATATTGAATGGATTGTTCATTCTAGTCAACTATCTCCAAGACACGATCCGAAAATTGCAGATGAGGAAAAAGTGGGGCTTATTAATGGATTAGCCGTGTACGGGCCCAACTCTGGAGCACTTTTAGAAATTGAGGTCAAAGCGATTCCTGCAAAAGAGAAAGGGAACATTATTATTACGGGTATCGTTGAAGAGGAAAGTATAGGGACTCAAGGGAAGTCTATTCGTCGTAAAAGTATGGCTAAAAGCTCAATTGAAAATGTCATAACGGTTCTTCGCTCAATGGATGTGCCAGCCGATGAGTATGATATCCACGTGAATTTTCCGGGAGGTGTGCCAATCGATGGACCTTCTGCTGGTATTGCTATGGCAACAGGGATCTACTCAGCAATTTATGAAGTCCCAATCAAACACACGGTAGCAATGACAGGAGAAATTGGTCTGCACGGCAACGTAAAGCCAATTGGCGGCGTAATTCCAAAAATCAAGGCAGCAAAACAAGCAGGCGTTCAGACGGTGATTGTGCCAAAAGAAAATATGAATGCAATGGTAGAAAAGGTAAAAGGTATCGATATTATTCCTGTCCATCATTTAACAGAGGTGTTTGAACAAGCACTATTGTCTGTACATGAGCATGTTGCACATTTGTCGGTAGATCCAGCTATTCCAAATAGAGAATCTAGCTAATTCTATCATGATAATTAAAAATTAATGGTCAGATGAATATTCATCGCCTTTTTCGCGTATAAAACCTTTATACACAGCCAACGAAAAAGGCGTTTTTTTATGAAAAGAGCTTAAAAAGATATATTTTGCCTTTTAATTCTTTCTCATGATACAATTAGTAATTACTATTGTTAGACAATGTGTATACAAATGAGATAAAATTGTTAAAAGAATTCACACTTTACATACTTTAATTGACGAGCATTGGAGGTGTTCATTGCATGGCAGAAAAAGAAAAATTGACAATGCCGCTACTGCCTTTACGAGGTTTGATCGTCTATCCGACAATGGTGCTTCATTTAGATGTTGGGCGAGACAAATCTGTGCAAGCATTAGAAAAAGCAATGATGGATGATCACTTAGTTTGTTTAGTATCACAAAAAGATATGGGTATCGATGAACCAACAAAAGAGGATTTATATAGAACCGGTACGTTGGCAAAAATTAAACAAATGCTAAAGCTGCCGAATGGAACGATGCGCGTCTTAGTAGAAGGACTAAATCGCGTAACCGTTACAGAATTTGAAGACAGCGAAGAATATTTTGTTGTACACGTGGAAAAGCAAAATGAAGAACATCAGGTTGATGTAGAAGATAAAGCGCTGATGCGCACGCTTTTAGACTATTTCGAACAATACATAAAACTTTCCAAAAAGGTGTCCGTTGAAACTCTTTCAACCGTAAGTGACATTGAAGAACCAGGAAGATTAGCAGATATTGTAGCCTCTCATTTACCAATAAAAATTCAGCTTAAACAAGAAATTTTAGAAACAACTGATGTGAAAGAAAGATTAAATACGATCATTTCTCATATTCAAGACGAGCAAGAAGTTTTGCAGCTGGAGAAAAAAATTGGACAGCGTGTAAAGAAATCAATGGAACGCACTCAGAAAGAGTATTATCTTCGTGAGCAAATGAAGGCGATTCAAAAAGAGCTTGGAGACAAAGAAGGAAAGACAGGAGAAGTAGCAACGCTTCGCGAAAAAATTGAAGCAAGTGGGATGACGGACCATGTCAAACAAGTGGCGTTTAAAGAATTGGATCGCTATGAAAAAATTCCTGCTACCTCCGCTGAAAGCTCAGTCATTCGAAATTATATCGAGTGGTTGATTGCGCTACCTTGGACAAACGAAACGGAAGATACGCTCAATATTCATAATGCTGAACAAGTGCTGAACGATGAGCACTATGGCCTTGAAAAAGTGAAGGAACGCGTATTAGAATATCTAGCCGTGCAGCAGTTGACAAAATCTCTTAAAGGCCCTATTTTATGTTTAGCAGGACCTCCTGGCGTAGGGAAAACATCCCTAGCCCGCTCAATTGCTACGTCTCTAGATCGTCATTTTGTACGAGTATCTCTAGGCGGTGTGAGAGATGAGTCAGAAATCCGCGGTCATCGTCGCACGTACGTGGGAGCTATGCCTGGACGCATTATTCAAGGAATGAAAAAAGCAGGAACGATTAACCCTGTATTTCTGCTTGATGAAATCGATAAAATGTCAAATGATTTCCGAGGAGACCCGTCTTCTGCTTTGTTAGAAGTATTGGATCCTGAACAAAATCATAATTTCAGCGATCACTATATAGAAGAAACGTATGATTTATCAAAAGTGATGTTCGTGGCTACAGCTAATAACTTAGCTACGATTCCGGGGCCGCTGCGCGATCGAATGGAAATTATTCAAATTGCTGGTTACACGGAGCTGGAAAAGCTTGAAATCGCGAAGCGTCACCTATTGCTGCGCCAGCTAGAAAATCACGGATTGCAAAAGGGCAATTTGCAGATTCGCGATGACGCCTTAACAGCAATCATACGTTTATATACGAGAGAAGCTGGTGTTCGTAACCTTGAACGCGAAATTGCTTCCATTTGTCGAAAAGCAGCTCGTATCGTAGTCTCTGGTGAGAAAAAGCGCGTGGTGGTGACGGCCAAAACGCTTGAAGAATTCCTTGGTAAGCCTAGGTTCCGCTACGGACAGGCTGAGACGGAAGATCAAGTTGGCGTTGCTACAGGTCTTGCTTACACAACTGTAGGAGGAGACACGCTGGCCATTGAAGTAAGCTTATCCCCTGGTAAAGGAAGACTAGTGCTAACCGGAAAGCTTGGAGACGTGATGAAAGAATCAGCTCAGGCGGCATTTAGCTATGTGCGTTCAAATGCAGAGAAACTAGGAATTGATGAGAAGTTTTATGAAAAACATGATATTCATATCCATGTTCCAGAAGGAGCTGTACCAAAGGATGGACCTTCTGCAGGAATTACCATTGCCACTGCTCTAGTATCAGCACTAACGGGTAAACCAGTGCGTAGAGAAGTAGGAATGACAGGAGAAATTACACTAAGAGGTCGCGTATTACCAATCGGTGGTTTAAAAGAAAAGTCACTTAGTGCACACCGTGCCGGATTAACTAAAATATTAATCCCTCACGATAATGAACGTGATATTGAAGATATCCCTGACAGTGTACAAGAGGAATTAGACATCGTTCTTGTGTCACATGTGGACCAAGTATTGGAACATGCGCTAGTAGGAGAGGTAAAATGAAAGTAACTCAAGCCGATATTGTTATCAGTGCCGTACGCCCTGAACAATATCCTAAAGAAAACCTGCCAGAATTTGCGTTAGCAGGCCGTTCAAATGTAGGAAAATCATCTTTTATTAATAAGATGCTCAATCGCAAAAGCTTAGCGCGTACGTCGTCTAAGCCTGGAAAAACTCAAACGCTTAACTTCTTTTTAATTAATGAAATCCTTCACTTTGTAGACGTACCTGGCTACGGATTTGCAAAAGTGTCTAAAAAAGAGCGTGAAGCATGGGGGAAAATGATTGAAACGTATTTAACAAATCGTGAGCAGCTTAAAGCTGTGTTAATGATTGTTGATCTACGCCATGCTCCTTCAAAGGATGACGTTATGATGTATGAGTTTTTGAAGCACCATGACCTTCCCGTTATGGTTATTGCGACGAAAGCCGATAAAATTCCTAAAGGAAAATGGCAAAAGCACTTAAAAGTAGTGAGAGAAACGCTGGATTTAGATCCAAATGATGAATTAATTCATTTCTCATCTGAAACAGGTGAAGGAAAAGATAAAGCGTGGAAATCTTTGCAGTATCGCATGACTCACTAAACAAAGGAATAGAAGCTAAAAAAATGGAACGTTTATCATCACTCTACCAGGAAGTGAGTCAAACGTTCCATTTTTTTAACTTGTTTACATAGATTACTTTCGTTTGAAAAATAATAAATATAGCCCAACTAGTAACAATAAAATAGGCCAGAAGGTTGTTAAATAATTTACGCCGTCTTCAACTTTTGGCAAAAATAGTTTAAGACGGTCTGAAAACATCATTAAAATGGCAATAATTAAAAGGGTGCCGCCTTGGAAAAAGCCCGATTTGGCTTTTCTAGCACTGAGTAAAAAGCTAATGGCCACCATAAAAACGACCATGCTAATATTCGTAGGCCAAAAGGGAATTTGTTCACTTACATAGAAATGAATACCTAAAGTGATTAATATGTAACTTGCAAGCAAGTTTGAATGATCTTGAGATAAAGCAGACTCAGTTAACAGTGCCGCTCCTATTAAAATTAACAGTACAGGCCACGTGTATACCTTTGCTGCAATGCTCATATGTAGTTCATTCAGTAAGAAAAAGATTCCAAATCCAACTAGTAAGACACCAAAAAACATTGATTGCTTTTTCATAGTAACCTCCAGGTGTTTCAAAACAGAAAACGTGATAAAACGCTGCTTTTTTGATACAATTTATTACGGAATAACAGTTAATATCTTAACACATGTTTTCAAAGACTGTTCACATTTTTTTTTCGAATGACTTATAGAACATGTTATAATAGTTAGAGATAAGGCGAAGATTACATCTGTGTAATGTCCGCCGGATTTTACGAATAGTAGAATGAAGAACGCCGGATTTTACGGGCAGTTATCTCACTGTAGCTCTTTGGAAATTTAGGGGTTACTGCCCGTCAAATTCGGATAAATAAGCACATTTCAATTATAGGGGGTATGTACAAATGCATATTATAGCAGTCGGCTTAAACTTTCGAACAGCCCCTGTTGAAATAAGAGAAAAGCTTAGTTTTAATGAGCAAGAATTAGCATCTGCCATGAAAACGTTAAGCGGCCAAAAAAGCATTTTGGAGAACATCATTGTTTCAACATGCAATCGTACGGAAATTTATGCTGTTGTTGATCAATTACACACGGGCCGTTATTATGTAAAAGCATTTTTAGCTGAATGGTTCGGAATAGATAAAGAAGAGTTTTCGCCTTATTTAACGATCTATGAAAATGATGGAGCCATCGAACACTTATACCGAGTAGCATGTGGATTAGATTCAATGGTGATTGGTGAAACACAAATTCTTGGACAAGTGCGTTCAAGCTTTTTGCTTGCTCAAGAAGAAGAAACAATTGGAACGGTTTTTAATCAGCTGTTTAAACAAGCTGTGACATTAGCCAAAAAAGCTCATCATGAAACAGAAATTGGTGCGAATGCAGTTTCTGTCAGCTATGCAGCCGTAGAGCTTGCTAAAAAGATTTTTGGAGACTTATCATCTAAACACGTATTGATTCTTGGTGCGGGAAAAATGGGTCAGCTGGCCGTGCAGAATTTATATGGCAGCGGAGCTAAAAAAGTAACGGTAGTGAATCGAACATTTGAAAAGGCACAGGAGCTAGCAAACCGTTTTTCTGGAGAAGCCAAACCATTTGCTGATCTTCAACATGCTTTAAGCGAAGCAGATATTTTAATTAGTTCAACAGGAGCTAATGACTATGTAGTAACGAAACGAATGATGAGTGAAGCAGAGCGTACGCGTAAAGGTCGTCCATTGTTTATGGTAGACATCGCCGTTCCGCGTGACTTAGATCCAGAACTAGATGAGCTAGAGACGGTCTTTTTATACGATATCGACGATTTAAACGGGATTGTAGAATCTAATTTGCAAGAGCGTCAAAAAGCTGCGGATGAAATTGAAATTATGCTTGAAGCTGAAATTGTTGCTTTCAAGTCTTGGCTTGGTACATTAGGCGTTGTACCTGTTATTTCTGCACTTCGTCAAAAAGCACTTACCATTCAAGCTGAAACGATGAAAAGCATTGATCGTAAGCTCCCAGATTTATCTGAGCGTGAGCGCAAAGTGTTAAATAAACATACAAAAAGTATAATTAATCAACTTCTTCGCGATCCAATTTTACACGCGAAAGAATTGGCTGGAGAGAAACATGCTGAAGAGTCTTTAGAGCTGTTCATGAAGATTTTTAATATTGAACAGGAAGTTGCTTTGCAAAAAGAAAAAGAAGAGCAGCTTCATACATCGATTACGTCTCATTCAGTAGCTTATCAGTCTTAAGTGAGGATTGAATAATGGTTGATATGGAATTAACCAGAATCTATGAATTGATTGTGATTTTATACGCGGTGAGCGTTTTATTATATTTTATTGATTTTGTACAAAATAACCGGAAGGCAAACTCGATAGCCTTCTGGTTACTTTCTATTGTATGGGTTTTGCAAACAGCCTTTTTAATTTTACGAATGTTTGAGACGGGAAGGTTTCCTATTCTTACTGTTTCTGAAGGGCTGTATTTTTACGCGTGGGTGTTAATTACTCTTTCACTTGTGATTAATCGCCTGTTCCGCGTTGATTTTATGGTGTTTTTTACAAATGTGATTGGTTTCTTAATTATGGCTATTCATACGTTTGCTCCACTTGAAACATACACAGCTGTCCAGTCGGAGCGCCTTGTGTCAGAATTATTAATCATCCATATTACCATGGCTATTTTATCTTACGGCGCTTTTTCAGTTTCTTTTGTTTTTTCTGCTCTGTATCTTGTTCAGTATAATTTATTGAAAAAGAAGAAATGGGGCAAGCGCTTGCTAAGAATTGAAGATTTAACAAAGCTAGATTACATGTCCTATGTATTAATTTTAATTGGTGTACCGCTGTTATTGCTTTCGTTAATCTTAGGAATCATATGGGCTTATATTAAATACGTAGATTTTCATTGGTACGATACAAAAGTGTTAGGTTCATTTTTAATGTTTGTTGCATACAGCGCTTACTTGTATGCTAGACTGCGTAGAGGTATTCAAGGAAAGGCAATCGCGATGTGGAATATTGGATTGTTCTTAGTCTTACTTATTAATTTCTTTTTATTTGGCAGTTTATCGAATTTTCACTTTTGGGGTTCGTAATTAGGAGGACAACATGCGAAAAATTATTGTCGGCTCTCGTCGAAGCAAACTTGCGTTAACACAGACCAAGTGGGTCATTGAACAGTTAAAAAAACAAGGTCTTCCTTTTGAGTTTGAAATTAAAGAAATGGTGACAAAAGGGGACAAAATTTTAAATGTAACGCTGTCCAAAGTAGGCGGTAAAGGTCTTTTTGTAAAAGAAATTGAACAAGCCATGTTAGATAAAGAAATTGATATGGCCGTTCATAGTATGAAAGATATGCCGGCTGTTTTGCCAGAAGGATTAACGATTGGATGTATTCCTTTACGAGAAGATCACCGTGATGCGCTTATTTCAAAAAATGGTGAGCGATTTGAGGAGCTGCCAAGCGGTGCTGTGATTGGGACAAGCAGCTTGCGTCGAGGGGCACAGCTTCTATCTATGCGTTCAGATATCGAAATTAAATGGATTCGAGGAAATATCGATACACGCCTAGAGAAATTAAAAAATGAAGATTACGATGCGATTATCTTGGCCGCTGCAGGACTATCTCGTATGGGCTGGTCGAGAGATACGGTCACTCAGTACCTAGAGCCGGAAATAAGTGTTCCTGCTGTAGGACAAGGAGCTTTAGCTATCGAATGCCGAGAAAATGACGATGAATTATTATCGCTTCTTCAAACTCTAAATCATGATGAAACGGCTCGTGCTGTTAGAGCTGAACGCGTATTTTTAAAAGAGATGGAAGGCGGATGCCAAGTGCCGATTGCGGGATATGGGCGTATAGTAGACGGTGGAAATATTGAGCTAACGTCGCTAGTCGCATCTCCTGATGGCAAAACGATTTATAAAGAGCACATTACGGGAAAAGACCCCGTTGCTATCGGTTCAGAAGCTGCTAGTCGCTTAACATCTCAAGGAGCTAAGCTTTTAATTGACCGCGTAAAAGAGGAGCTGGACAAATAATGAGTCATGAGGCTCCTCTTTTTTTGAAAAAAGTTTTGATTACAAGAGAAGCGAAGCAGGCTCATTCATTTGCAGCACAGATTAAAAAGCTTGGAGGCATACCTTTAAGCTTACCAGTCCTCACGTTTGCACGTTCTAACAATGAAAAAGAAGTGGAAGATGTCCTGCTGTCGATTGACTGTTTTGATTGGATTGTTTTTACAAGTCAAAACGGCATTTCTTTTTTCTTTGAATGGCTAAAAGAGTTAAATATCAGTCGGAGTGCTTTAAAAAGATTAAAAGTGGCTGCGGTTGGAGAAAAAACCGCAAAATTGCTGGAAGAATACGATGTTAACGTGCAACTTGTTCCAAAAGAATACGTTGCCGAATCACTTCTTGAGTCGTTAAAAGCAAATGTGTTACATCACGAGCGAGTTCTCCTTGTACGAGGACAATTAGCCCGCTCTGTTTTAAAAGATGGGTTAAAAGAGTGTGAGGTAACGGATTTAGTTGTATATCAGACCATTCGAAATCAAGGCTCTGAACGCTTGGTTAAGCAACATTTAGAAACAGGAATTGATGCCATTACTTTTACAAGTTCTTCTACAGTGAGATTTTTTGTCGAGTCAGTTAAAGATATTCCGAATTGGCTTGAGCTTATAAATGAAACCAAAGTTGTTTGCATCGGTCCTATTACGAGTCAGACAGCGAGCGAATATGGAATTAAGCATCTTGTTCCTAACACATACACAATAAATGGTATGATAGATATGTTGGTTAGTTGTTTTGAATAATAAAGGAGGATTTTAACATGAAAGATTTACAATTTACACGTCATCGTCGTCTTCGTAATTCTGTAAATATGCGTGCGCTTGTACGTGAAACACATTTACATCCGGAAGACTTTATATATCCTATTTTTATTGTAGAAGGTGAACAAAAAAGAAATGCTGTAAAATCAATGCCAGGTGTGGATCAAATTTCTTTAGACTACTTGAATGATGAAATCCAAGAGTTAGTCGATTTAGGAATCAAGTCAGCTATGGTATTTGGTGTTCCCGCTGAAAAAGATGCGGTCGGCTCACAGGCATACCATGACCACGGAATTGTCCAAAAAGGTATTCGTCAAATTAAAGAAAATTTTCCAGATTTTGTTGTTATCGCAGATACATGCTTGTGTCAATACACAGATCATGGCCACTGTGGTGTAATTGAAGACGGAAAAATCTTAAACGATCCTAGCCTTGACTTATTAGCGCGTACAGCGGTTAGTCAAGCTAAAGCAGGAGCGGATATTATTGCGCCTTCAAACATGATGGACGGTTTCGTGGCAGCTATTCGCCACGGTCTAGACGAAGCTGGATTTGAAGATGTGCCGGTGATGTCTTATGCTGTTAAATATGCATCTGCTTTTTACGGACCATTCCGTGATGCAGCGCATTCTTCTCCTCAATTTGGAGACCGTAAAACATATCAAATGGACCCAGCTAATCGCTTAGAGGCACTTCGAGAAGCGGAATCTGATGTCGAAGAAGGAGCAGATTTCTTAATTGTAAAACCAGCTCTATCATATTTAGATATTATGCGCGATGTGAAAAATACGTTTAATTTACCTGTAGTGGCTTATAATGTGAGCGGTGAGTATTCAATGATTAAAGCGGCAGCTCAAAACGGCTGGGTAAATGAAAAAGAGATTGTTCTTGAAAAATTAATTAGCATGAAGCGTGCAGGAGCGGATTTAATTGTAACGTATCATGCTAAAGACGCAGCACGCTGGTTATCTGACAAGTAATTAAGGAGGCTTACACATGAGAAGTTATGAAAAGTCAAAAGCAGCTTTTTTAGAAGCGCAGCAACTAATGCCGGGTGGAGTAAACAGTCCTGTTCGTGCATTTAAATCAGTAGATATGGATCCTATTTTTATGGAACGAGGAAAAGGCGCTACGATTTACGATATTGACGGCAACAAATATATTGACTACGTCTTATCATGGGGACCTTTAATTCACGGACATTCCAACGATCAAGTAGTTGAAGCAGTAAAAAAAGTAACGGAATCTGGTACAAGCTTTGGTGCACCAACATTAATTGAAAATGAGCTCGCTAAAGTTGTGATTGAGCGCGTTCCTTCAATCGAAATCGTCCGTATGGTGAGTTCAGGTACGGAAGCAACGATGAGCGCACTGCGTTTAGCGCGTGGCTATACGGGCCGCAACAAAATTTTAAAATTTGAAGGCTGTTACCATGGACACGGTGACTCTCTTCTCATTAAAGCTGGCTCAGGCGTTGCAACGTTAGGCCTACCAGATAGCCCGGGAGTGCCTGAAGGAATCGCTAAAAACACGATTACAGTGCCGTACAATGATTTAGAAAGCGTACAATATGCTTTTAAAGAATTCGGAGATGACATTGCCGGAGTAATCGTTGAACCGGTAGCAGGAAATATGGGTGTGGTACCACCTCAGCCCGGTTTCTTACAAGGGCTTCGTGATATCACATCAGAATATGGCTCACTGCTCATTTTTGATGAAGTAATGACAGGGTTCCGCGTAGCGTACAACTGTGCACAGGGCTACTACAACATTACGCCTGACTTAACTTGCTTAGGAAAAGTAATCGGTGGTGGTTTACCAGTAGGTGCTTACGGTGGTAAAGCTGAAATTATGGAGCGAGTTGCACCAAGCGGCCCGATTTATCAAGCAGGTACATTATCAGGTAATCCGCTTGCGATGACAGCTGGATACGAGACATTAACACAGCTGACACCTCAATCCTACGATGAGTTCATTCGTAAAGCAGATCGCTTAGAAGAAGGATTGATGGCAGCAGCTGAAAAATATGATGTGCCGTTTACCGTAAACCGAGCTGGTTCAATGATCGGTTTCTTCTTCACAAACGAACAGGTCATAAATTACGAAACAGCGAAAACATCGAATTTAGATTATTTTGCAGCTTACTATCGTGAAATGGCTAATGAAGGCGTGTTTTTACCTCCTTCTCAATTCGAAGGAATGTTTTTATCAACTTCTCATACAGATGCAGACATTGAACATACAATTGCAGCAGCTGAAAAAGCTTTTTCAAAGTTGCGTGGATAAACAGCTAAATAGAAATAACTTTTATAAAGAAGCTTACGGAGGATTCCGTAAGCTTTTTTAGTTTTCAAGACATATTTTAATTTATTTGTTCATACATCTTTAATGACCGCGCTATTACCTGGCGGGTGTTGGAAGGGGGAGAACAATTTGTCGCAGGATAATTTATCATGTCTGCGTTTTTCCGTAGAAGAATCAGTATGGTTTCAAAAAGGACAGGAAGTCTCACAACTTTTGTCTATCTCCTTAGAGCCTCAAGTATCTATTCAAGAATATGACCAATATGTGTCTATTCGAGGAGCATTACAATTAACAGGTGAATACGAAACGTACGAGGGAGAGCACTCGTTACGCGAATATACAAATGAGAATCAAGTGCAATCTATCTCTGTCCGTGAAGACGGAACGGCTGAATTATCACATCAATTTCCTGTTGATATTACCATTCCTAAAAATCGTATTCAAAGTATTGAAGATGTATATGTATCTATTGATTTATTTGATTATGAATTACCAGGCACAAATCAGCTGCAGCTAATGGCTGACTTGTCCATCACAGGATTGTACGGGGAACAGCATGAAGAACAAGAACGAGAAGAAGAGGAAGAGTTTGCGGAAGAACAGCACATCGTCTCCTATGAAGAAGCAGACGATGCTGAAGAGGTATATACTGAAAACTTTGCTCAAGAAGAAGAGAAACAAGAGGAGCAAGAGTTTGACGTAAGCTATCGTGAAGCTCCCGCACTTTTAGAGGCAGAGGCTATTGAAGAAGATCATTCAGAAAAGCCTCCTAGTTATTTTTCATCTGTATTTAAAAAAGAATCTCGTGCTGAGCCGGTCGTGGAATATGAAGAGGAAGCATATGAACCATTTGAAGTCGAAGTGAAAAAAGAGGCACCAATCGAGGAAGAAAGAGAAGACAACGTGATTGAGCTCTTTCAGCTTCGTCAAGAGCAAGAAAGCTTCGAAGAATCGCAAGCTAGTGAATTAAATACGTATGCTGACGTTCAACAAGAGGCTGAGCAAGAAAAGGAAAAGATTATTGTTGAATTTCGGAAAGAAGAAAATGAAAGCGGCCGAAATGAAAACGCCCTTTATTTAACAAAGCTCTTTTCGCGGGAAGAAGAAGCTTTTTCAACGTGGAAGCTTTGTATTGTTCAAGACGGAGATTCGCTTGATACGATAGCAAACCGCTATAATACGAATGTACAAAACATTTTACGAGTGAATAATTTAGGAGATGAATATGAGCTGGAAGAAGGAAGCATCTTAAATATTCCCGTTCGTTAAAGTCGGAAAGAAAACAGTTTTGACGCATATAATGTCTTAACTGTTTTCTTTATTTTTTACGAGGAAGGAGAATATAGATGCAGCGGACAGTAGCAGACTACAAAGTATTGTTAAAAGAATATGACTTAGATGTTGACTTTATCGAAGACTACGGAAAAGTAAAAAAAGTCTATACAAAAACTGGCGTATTTGCGCTTAAAGAAATGGCGAATCATCAAGAGCGAAATCAGAACTTCATTCAAAAGTTGCAGAACGTGTATCAAAAAGGGTGGATGGGCTTTGTCCCTATTTATCAAACGAAGCGTTCTCAGCCCATTGTTTCAGATGAAAGCGGCTCGTATTACTTAATGCCGTGGCTCCCAAATAACCCAACCGAAGAGCGTGATATTCGATATCATAAATTATTTCAAGAGCTTGCTAAGCTTCACGGTGCTTCGGCGCAGGAAGTAGAAGTAAAAAAAGAAGATATAGAAAATCATTATACATCGATGAAAGAAACGTGGGAAAAACGTCAGGAAGAGCTGAAGCAGTACGTAGTAGAATGCGAGAAGAAAGTGTATATGTCCCCGTTTGAATTGCATTACTGTACATTTTATTATGAAATGACAAGAGCGCTTGAGTTTGGTTTTGGAAAGCTCGATCAGTGGAACGATGAAATGGAAGAAAAGGAAAAGATCCGGCTGGTTACGTCTCATGGAAAGCTATCGGCTAAACATTTTATCTATGACGAACGGGGAAATGGTTTTTTTATTAACTTTGAACATGCAAAAGATGCTTCACCGATTTATGATTTGGTCTCATTTTATTTCCGTACTCTTCGCACGTACCCAGTAACTACCTATGACAGCTATGAGTGGTTTAGTACGTATGAAAAACATTTTGCTCTCAGAGAAGAGGAAAGACTGCTTTTGCACAGTTATTTAGCGTTTCCAGAACCCTTGTATCAGTGTATCGTTCAATATAGGCAGCATAAAGAAAGTAAAACGGAGCTTGAACATATGCAGTCATTTATTCGAGCATACTGGCTGACGAAAAACATTGAACAGCTCAATATTAAAATATTTGAAGTAGATCAGCAAAAAAAAATGGCAGCGGAAGCAGCTGCACAAGCCCAAGCGAACGAATAGCGCTTGGGTTTTTAAATCCAGTCCGAATATAAAGCAACCGCTAGTATGGCAAGCAGTGCCAACAACAGTACATCAAAGGTTGTGGGGAAAAATAGTGTACGTATACCTTGAAAAATTGTTAAAGGAACAATAAACTGTCCACAAGCCGCTCCTGCTGTTTTGAGCCACCGCTGCAGCTGATACGAATTTACATTTATTCGTTTCTTCATTTGTACATGCCCCTTTCAATCCACGTGCCCAGGTTAAAGTAAGTATATGAAAAAAGAAAGAAATGGTGCCATTTTTTTGAGCGGACTTTTCATTTTATTTCCAAAATTAGCGAGTGAATGAAAAAATAAAGAGCAGAACAAAAAAATTATGAATATAATCATAAAAAAATGGAGAAGATTATTGACGATTCAACATTTTTTCATATAGTATAATTAAGAGAAATTCATACATAAATACAGTGAATAGGAAGAGTACGGGATGTTCGTCTTTCAGAGAGAGAAATCAGCTGCTGTGAGATTTCTTAAGAATGTGCACTCGGAATGTCGCCTATGAGTAGCTTTTTTGAACAGCTGCATAGCTCAGTAGAAAAAGCCGGTTAATCAACCGTTATGAAATGAAGTGTATAGGCTTATCAAACGGGATACGTCTATAAAAAAAGGTGGTACCGCGAAATCAACTCCTTTCGTCCTTTTATTAGGAAAGGAGTTTTTTTATGTTTATAAAAGCTTTACACAGTTTCTAAAGACTGAAACTTTATATTATGGAGGTATACATTATGTCTGAAAAAGAAGTGACTCTTCCAACGAAGTATGATCCAAAAGCCGTTGAAGAAAATCGTTATCAGTATTGGTTAGACGGGAAGTTTTTTGAAGCAACAAATGACCCTGAAAAAGAGCCATATACAATTGTAATTCCACCCCCAAACGTAACGGGCAAGCTGCATTTAGGCCACGCTTGGGATACAACGTTACAAGACATCTTAACGCGTATGAAGCGCATGCAAGGCTATGACGTTTTATGGCTTCCCGGCATGGACCATGCGGGGATTGCAACGCAGGCAAAAGTAGAAGAAAAGCTTCGCAGCGAAGGGAAAAGCCGCTACGATCTAGGCCGCGAAAATTTTGTAGCCGAAACGTGGAAATGGAAAGAAGAATATGCAAGCTTTATTCGCCAGCAGTGGTCGAAGCTAGGACTTGGCTTAGACTATTCACGCGAGCGCTTCACGCTTGATGAAGGCCTTTCTAAAGCAGTGCGCGAAGTATTCGTAACGCTTTACAAAAAAGGGTTAATCTATCGCGGAGAATATATTATTAACTGGGATCCAGCTACAAAAACAGCTCTTTCAGACATCGAGGTTATTTACAAAGATGTACAAGGTGCGTTTTATCATATGCGCTATCCGTTGGCAGATGGTTCTGGACATATTGAAATCGCAACAACTCGTCCTGAAACAATGCTAGGAGATACGGCTGTAGCTGTTCACCCTGAAGATGATCGCTATAAGCACTTAATCGGCAAAAAGGTTGTCCTTCCGATTGTAGGTCGTGAAATTCCAATCGTAGGCGATGATTATGTAGATATGGAATTCGGTTCTGGTGCAGTAAAAATTACGCCTGCTCATGACCCGAACGATTTTGAAATTGGAAACCGTCATAATTTAGAGCGTATTTTAGTGATGAATCAAGACGGTACGATGAATGACAAAGCAGGTAAATATGAAGGAATGGATCGTTTTGCTTGCCGTAAGCAAATTGTTAAAGACCTTCAAGAAGACGGCGTATTGTTCGACATTGAAGACCACATGCATTCAGTAGGTCACAGTGAACGAAGCGGTGCCGTTGTTGAACCTTATTTATCAACTCAGTGGTTTGTAAAAATGCAGCCGTTAGCAGATAAAGCAGTAGATCTTCAAAAACAAGAAGAAAAAGTAAACTTTGTGCCTGATCGTTTTGAAAAGACATACTTACACTGGATGGAAAATATTCGCGACTGGTGTATTTCGCGTCAGCTTTGGTGGGGACACCGCATTCCAGCTTGGTATCATAAAGAAACTGGAGAAGTATACGTAGATCATGAGGCTCCAGCAGATATCGAAAACTGGGAACAGGATTCAGATGTATTAGACACATGGTTCAGTTCAGCGCTATGGCCGTTCTCAACAATGGGCTGGCCGGATTTGGATGCAGCTGATTTCAAACGCTACTACCCAACAAATGTGCTTGTAACGGGCTACGACATTATTTTCTTCTGGGTATCTCGTATGATTTTCCAAGGTCTTGAATTTACGGGTAAACGTCCGTTTGACGATGTACTTATTCACGGTCTTGTACGAGATGCTGAAGGTCGTAAAATGAGTAAATCACTTGGTAACGGCGTAGATCCAATGGAAGTAATCGAGAAATACGGTGCAGATTCTCTTCGCTATTTCTTATCTACAGGAAGCTCACCGGGACAAGATTTACGCTTTAGCTTTGAAAAAGTCGAAGCGACATGGAACTTTGCAAATAAAATTTGGAATGCTTCTCGTTTCGCATTAATGAACATGGACGGCATCACATTTGAAGAGCTTGATTTATCAGGCGAAAAGTCAGTTGCGGATAAATGGATTTTAACGCGCTTAAATGAAACGATTGAGCACGTAACAAAATTAGCTGACAAATATGAATTTGGTGAAGTTGGACGCATTCTTTATAACTTTATTTGGGATGACTTCTGCGATTGGTACATTGAAATGGCTAAACTTCCTCTTTACGGAGAAGATGAAGCAGCTAAAAAGACCACTCGCTCAATTTTAGCTTATGTACTTGATAACACAATGCGACTTTTACATCCATTCATGCCGTTTATTACTGAAGAAATTTGGCAAAGCTTGCCGCATGAAGGTGAATCAATTACAGTAGCTAAATGGCCGGAAGTACGCGCTGAGCTTTCGGATAAAGAAGCTGCTAACGATATGCGTTTACTTGTAGATATTATCCGTGCTGTTCGTAACATTCGTGCTGAAGTGAACACGCCGATGAGCAAACAAGTAAAATTATTTATTAAAGCTAAAGATGAAAATATTCAAAGTCAGCTTGAAAAGAATCGTGCGTATGTAGAACGTTTCTGTAATCCAAGTGAGCTTGTAATTTCAACCGATGTTTCATTAGATGAAAAAGCGATGACTGCTGTTGTAACAGGCGCAGAATTAATTTTACCTCTTGAAGGTTTAATTAATATCGAAGAAGAAATCGCCCGTTTAGAAAAAGAATACGATAAGTTAAACAAAGAAGTAGAACGTGTACAAAAGAAATTAAACAACCAAGGCTTTATTGCAAAAGCGCCTGCTAAAGTAGTAGAAGAAGAGCGTGCAAAAGAGCAAGATTACGTTGAAAAACGTGAAGCTGTTCAGTCTCGTATTGCTGAATTACGCGGATAATCAATGGGTTAATAAACCAACAGAAAAAGCGTGGCTTGTATAGCGACGCTTTTTCTTTACATAATAATAGCGATGGAAAAGAAAGGTGAATAAAAGATGATAACGACATATGAAGAAGCGCTTGATTGGATTCATAACAGACTTCGCTTTGGAATCAAGCCGGGGTTAGAACGAATGGAATGGATGCTAGAGCAGCTTGATTTTCCGCAGCAAAATATAAATGCTATTCACGTTGCTGGGACGAATGGTAAAGGTTCTACTGTTTCGTATTTGCGAAATATGTTAGAAGAAGCAGGGTATAAAGTTGGAACGTTTACTTCCCCTTATATCGAAACATTTAATGAGCGGATTAGCGTGAATGGACAGCCTATTTCAAATGAAGCAATGACCGCTCTTGTTCAGGAAGTAAAGCCTGTAGTGGAGCGACTAGAACATACGGACTTAGGGTCAGCAACGGAATTTGAAGTGATTACAATCATGGCTTTTCTTTATTTCGGCTATCATGATTCAGTTGACTATGTTGTGTTTGAAACAGGTCTTGGGGGACGATATGATTCAACAAACGTTGTGAATCCTATGGTGAGTATTATTACAAACATTGGATTTGATCACATGGCGATACTAGGTGATACGGTAGAAGAAATTGCAGCAGAAAAAGCGGGGATTATTAAAAAAGAAGTCCCTATTATTACTGGTGCAGAGCAAGTAAAGGCGCTTGACGTCATTACAGAAGAGGCAAATTTGAAGCAGGCTTCGTTATTTGTGTTAGGAAAAGAATTTAAAATTGAAAACTATGAGCCCTTAGCAAATGGAGAAGGCTTTACGTTAAAAACGCCGTATGGTACATTTGAACACTTGCAATTAAATATGCTTGGCTATCATCAAGTTAAAAATGCAGCTTTGGCTGTGATGGCCGTTTGTTATTTAAAAGAAAAGAAAAAGCTTTCTATCTCCAATGAGCAAATGATAAAAGGGATTCAGCATACAAAGTGGAACGGCCGCTTTGAGATAGTAAATGAGCATCCTTTAACGATTATTGACGGGGCTCATAATGCAGAAGGCATTGATAGCTTGTTATCTACTTTACGCCTTCATTATGAAGATCGAAACATTCATTTAATCTTCAGCTGCTTAAATGATAAAAGCGCTGATCGAATGGTCCAAGAACTTGAAACAATCGCTGCAAGTATTACATTTACGTCGTTTGACTTTCCTCGTGCTCGCGCAGCTGGGGAGCTTTATGAGATGAGTACTCATCGTAATAAGCATATGGACGAGGAGTGGAAAAAAGCAATTGCTTACGTAAAGGAAAAGGCGACAGGTGAACAAGACATGGTCGTGATTACAGGGTCTCTGTATTTTATATCAGAAGTGCGGGCCTTTCTTCTCAAATGAGCAGAAGCAGCAAGTGAACTCTTGCTGCTTTTAACATAATGTAAGAAAGGGATACAAATAATAAGGAAGCACTAAGTTCAAAGTATTGTCACTTTCACCCCCTAGGTAAGTGATATATAATAAACATGTACATCACTAAATAAGGAGATTGTTAACATGAGTAAGAATAATGAAAAAATTGTACCGAAAAGTAATAAAAACTTTACCGGTATTATTCTTACCTTTTCAGTGATAGCGAATGTTATTATCTTACTGCTATTCTTTTCGAATATTGGCTATCAAGGAAAAGTAAGTTTTGATTTGACTATCTTTCCACGGTTAAATGCTATTTTGAATAGTTTTACGTTTATTTTTTTAGTTGCAGCGTTGATTTCAATCTTTAGAAAAAACATCAATGCTCATAGAGGGTTTATCTTAGCGGCATTCACTTCTACACTGCTCTTTTTAGTTTCATATTTAACGTTCCACTATATCTCAACCGAAACAGCTACATTTGGTGGAGAAGGAATTGTTCGTCCCATTTACTTCTTTATTTTGATTACACACAGTTTCTTAGCAGCGATTATCGTTCCGCTGGCACTGTTTGCACTTGTGTGGGGCTGGACAATGCAAGTTGAAAAACATAAAAAAATTGTGCGATGGACAATGCCAATCTGGCTTTATGTAAGCCTTACAGGTGTAATTGTCTACTTATTTATGGCTCCTTACTATTAAAAAACGTCTGCTTTTGCAGACGTTTTTTTTATGCTGTTTTTGTTTTTTAGTGGTATAATCCTTATTACCTATAAAAGGTGTGTTTTAAGGAAGGAGGCATACAGAATATGACTTTTATGGGTATTAAGATTCAGTTTATTAATGAAGGAGCTGTTTGATACTAATCAATAAAAGAGAGGTGTGGAAATGGATAAACTGTCAAAAGAGAATAAAGGACTTTCTCTCACGCAAGTGATCATACTGGTTATCGTAATAGGTCTTCTAGCAGCTTTTATTATTCCATTTATTGGCAGCTATTTAAAAGGAAAAGATACATTGCCCCATTCAAAAGAAAATCTACAGTTAGTATTCTATACCCCTGAAATGGAAGGAGTCGTATGAGTATAATTTACCTTTATCTATTCGTTTTAGGTATCACTCTAGGTTCATTTTATAACGTAGCAGGCCTTAGAATTCCTCAGGGAAAATCTATTTTATCTCCAAGATCTCATTGTCCACACTGTTTATACGTTCTTTCTCCACAACAGTTAATCCCCGTAGTCTCCTACATTAAAAATGCAGGAAAATGTAGTATGTGTCGCAAAAAAATCTCCTTCATCTACCCGTTCGTAGAATTTTCGACAGGAAGTTTATTTGTATATGCTTTTTTTAAATTGAATATGACGTTAGAACTGATTGTCATATTAACTTTTGTTTCTTTTTTAACAATTATCGTTGTCTCAGATATAGCCTATATGATTGTCCCAAATAAGGTGCTGCTTTTCTTTTTGCCTATCTTTCTTCTTGAGCGTCTTTTCATTCCATTAACTTCGTGGAGTGATTCTTTAATGGGAGGAGGAATCGCATTTTTTCTCCTCTTTCTAATCGCATTTCTCAGCAGAGGAGGCCTTGGAGAAGGAGATATTAAATTGTATGGTTTGATTGGTATTGTGCTTGGAGTAAAGCTTGTTTTGCTATCACTTTTTTTAGCTATATTAATAGGCGGAACCGTTAGTATAGGAGCATTATTAATGAAAAAGGCAAAGATAGGTGTACCAATTCCTTTCGTTCCTTTTATTTTTATAGGGACAATCGCTGCTTATTTTCATGGAAACGAATTGATAGATTGGTATGTTAGCAACTATTTTTATTGAGCTTCAAGTCTTCGACAAAGTTAAAATTTCTGTAACTAAATAGCGAAAACCTTTTGTAACAAGACGACAAATGTCTTGTTATTTTTTTTTTCTTCTATGATAGCATGGAAAAAAGTGTATGTTTTATGTCGGTTTACCTCAGCTTACAACCGGTACTAAGACTACGTTAACTAAAGGCGGTGGGGCAGTGGACAAGCAGGAACGAAAAATTTCAATTAAAATCAATGGTCAATCTAAGGATGAGAAGGAAGAACAAGCGCCGGAAAAAGACGAATTTACGTGGGTTCTTCCGGAACCGGCATCCAAAGATTCTCATGTGGAAGAAAATAAAGTGGTGTTTATTGAAGATGTAAGAAATGAAAAGAAGAAAAAGCCGCGATTACACCCTAAAAATGTTTCGATTAAAACAGTAAACGGCGGTGTGATCAAACGAACGGCTGTGATTGTATTACTAGCAGTCGGAATAGGCAGCGGCATCGGTATGGTTGGTGTGAAAATGATGACAGGAAGCGAACAGCCTGTAGGAAAAGCACAAACAAGTGAGCGAGCGAAAGAAGAAAAAGCTGCTCAAACAGCGTCTGCCACTGAAAGTGTTGGTAAAGCTGAAAAGAAAAGCGAACAGGAATCGAAGGATACGTCAGCTGCTGCTTCTACTTTAGACCCTTTTTCCTTTTACATTGTGCAAGCAGGTGCTTTTTCATCAAAAGCTGCTGCAAATAAAGCAATGGATAAATGGAAAGAAGAGAACGAAGCAGGCGAGATTTTTTCACCTAAAACCTATTCTCTTGTCGTTGGTGCTGCCACTGGAGAAGAAAAAGCAAAGGCACTTAGTAAAACGTATAAACAACAAGGTAAAGATGTATATGTAAAGTCTTATGAAATTAAGCCCACTAGCGAATTAGGGAAAAAAGATCAAACGGTTATAACAACAGCGCAGCCGTTTATGGCTAATCTCTTAGATCAATCTGTTAAAGCGATTGAGGGAGAGCGGGTAGCCGATATCAAATCTTTGAAAAAAGAGCTGACAAAAGTTCAGAAAGAAGCGTCAAATGAAGACATTAAAACCATGGTGAGCACCCTTCAAAAGGCTGCGGCTTCTCTATCTTCATATGAAGACAATAAAAGCAGTAAAGACGCTTGGCTTGCTCAGCGATACGTGTTAAAAGCTCTTCAGCAGTATGAAAGCCTTGTAACGTCTTAACAGGTGAGGTAGTGTAATGCTGCCTCACTTGTTTATTGTCATTTAGAGATGAAATTGCTAAAATAACGGTGTGTCCTTCTTTTTTAAAATCAAAATGCAAAGGTGAGATGTATGAAACAAACATTAATTTTAGCCTCAGGCTCTCCTCGTCGAAAAGAATTACTTCAGCAGCTTCACATTCCCTTTACCGTTCACGTTAGTACAATTGAAGAAATCGTCAATCCATCATACACTCCGTCCGAGGTAGTAATGGATTTAGCTAGGCAAAAAGCAGTGGACGTCGCTTCGCATTATAAAGAGGATATGGTCCTAGGCGCCGATACAGTTGTCGTATATGGCAATCGTATTTTAGGAAAGCCAAAAACGAAACAAGAAGCGATTGAAACACTTACGATGCTGTCAGGTCAAAAACATCAGGTGTTAACTGGAGTAGCGTTCGTATCAAATGCAAAAGTTCATACGTTTTATGAACAAACTGATGTAGAGTTTTGGCCGATTGAACAAGATGAAATCGTACAGTACGTAGAGTCAGGAGAGCCTATGGACAAGGCTGGTTCTTATGGAATTCAAGGGCTCGGTGCTGCGCTAGTTAAAAAAATTGAAGGAGACTATTTCTCCGTGGTGGGCTTGCCGCTCTCCCGAACAATACGTGAGCTAAAACAATACGGTTTCGTCTACTAAAAAGGAGTGACGAAATTGGATCAATCATTGCTAATTAAAGATTTTCCTCAAGATGAAAGACCTCGAGAGCGCCTTGTGGCAATGGGTGCTTCTAGTCTTTCTAACCACGAGCTTATTGCTATTTTGCTGCGCACCGGAACCAAAGATGAATCTGTTCTTCAGCTGTCCAATCGCATATTAACGCATTTTGAAGGTCTTCAACTTTTACAGCATGCATCGCTTGATGAAATGATGAATATTAAAGGTATCGGACCTGCAAAAGCGATTCAAATTATAGCGGCTATTGAAATAGGTAAGAGGATTGTACAGCGGAAATCTAGTGAGCGATATACCATTCATGGCCCTGAAGACGGAGCTAATTATGTGATGGAAGAAATGCGCGTGCTGTCCCAAGAGCATTTCGTCTGTTTATACCTCAACACGAAAAATCAAGTTCTCCACAAGCAAACCATTTTTATCGGAAGCCTCAATTCATCTATTGTCCATCCAAGAGAAGTATTTAAAGAAGCCTTTCGCCGTTCAGCTGCATCTCTTATTTGTATTCATAATCATCCCTCCGGCGACCCTACTCCCAGCAGAGAAGATATAGAGGTAACGAAGCGCTTAAAAGAGTGCGGATTTATCATAGGAATTGAATTGTTAGATCATTTAATTATCGGAGATCGAAAATATATTAGTTTAAAAGAAAAAGGATACATGTAAGGCTATGCTTTTTAAAATCCTTGGGTTATAATAGTAGTCATGATTTTAAATGACAAGTTCTTTACAATCATTCGTTATTAATAGACAAAGTATGACTTTTTATCATACAATATTTGGCGTTGACATCTATGAAAAAAGTATAGAAAATAAAAAATGTTACTTATGAAATGAAGAAATTGAATTATGGAATTTTTACCTTTGCATTTTGGTAAGAGAAAGGAAGAGACACATGTTTGGAATCGGTACTAGAGACCTTGGAATAGATTTGGGTACTGCAAATACGCTCGTTTATGTAAAAGGAAAAGGAATTGTTGTGCGTGAGCCGTCTGTTGTGGCTTTGCAAACTGATACAAAACAAATCGTTGCGGTAGGTAACGATGCAAAAAATATGATTGGTCGTACACCTGGGAACGTAGTAGCCCTTCGTCCAATGAAAGATGGAGTTATTGCAGATTACGAAACAACTGCGACGATGATGAAATATTACATCAATCAAGCTCAAAAAACAAAAAGTTTGTTTGCGGGTAAGCCGTATGTAATGGTTTGTGTACCTTCTGGCATTACAGCTGTTGAGAAGCGTGCCGTTATTGATGCGACTCGTCAGGCTGGCGCGCGTGATGCGTATACAATTGAAGAACCGTTTGCTGCAGCAATCGGCGCCAATCTACCGGTTTGGGAGCCAACGGGAAGTATGGTAGTAGATATTGGTGGAGGAACAACAGAAGTTGCGATTATTTCTTTAGGCGGAATCGTAACATGTCAGTCAATCCGTATCGCTGGGGACGAGATGGATGAAGCGATTATTCAATATATTCGCAAGAATTACAATTTAATGATCGGTGAGCGTACGTCAGAAGCATTAAAAGTAGAAGTCGGTTCTGCCGGAATTCCAGAAGGTATTGAAAACATGGAAATTCGCGGACGTGACTTACTAACAGGTCTACCGAAAACAATCGAAATTTCAGCAGAAGAAATTGCAGAAGCGCTAAAAGATACAGTGGCTTCTATTGTCGATTCAGTAAAAAGTACATTAGAAAAAACACCACCTGAACTTGCGGCAGATATTATGGATCGCGGTATTGTATTAACAGGCGGTGGCGCATTGCTACGTAATTTAGATAAAGTTATTAGTGAAGAAACAAATATGCCGGTTGTCATCGCAGAAGATCCGCTTGACTGTGTTGCAATTGGAACTGGTAAAGCGTTAGAACACATTGATTTATTTAAAAATCGTACAAGCGATTCATATCGCTAAATATTAAGAGGTGTAGATCGTGCCACAATTTTTCTTAAATAAACGTTTAGTTATTTTATTGGTCAGTATTATTGTATTAGTGGCATTGATTGGTTTTTCGTTAAATGGTCGTAAAAATGTAACGTGGCCTGAACAGTTTGTCAAAGATACGGTTGGTCTTGTTCAGGCTACCTTTAATGAACCCGCACAATTTGTAGCGGGTTTCTTTCAGAATGTAGGTGACTTAAAGCGTACATATGAAGAAAACGAGGTATTAAAAGCCCGTTTAGACGAACGCATGCAATTAGAAACGAAAGCCAACGCTTTGCAGCAAGAAAATAAAAAATTAAGAGCACAGCTCGACAAAAAAACGGATTTAAGTCAATACAATCCAATCGAAGCAACAGTTATTGCTCGTAATCCAGACCGTTGGCATGAGGTAATTGCCATTGATAAAGGGACGGTTCATAATGTACAGGAAAATATGGCTGTTATGACTCCTGAAGGGCTGATTGGTAAAGTGAAGCATGCATCTAAGTTCACATCTACTGTGCAGTTAATTAGTTCATCAGATCGTACAAACCGTGTATCTGCTAAAATTCAGGCTAAAAAAGAAGTGTTTGGTTTAATTGAAGGCTATGATGATAAAGAACAGGCGCTTGTTATGCGTCGTATTCCTTTTGATGCTGATATTAAAGAAAAGCAAAAAGTAGTAACGTCCGGTCTAGGACAAGAAGACGGCATTTTTCCTAGCAATCTTCCAATTGGCGTTATCACAAAAATTGAGCCTGATGAATATGGATTAACGAAAAAAGCTTATATCAAACCTGCTGCTGACTTGTATGACTTAGATAACGTAGTTGTAGCTAAAAGAAGTGCGCCCGCTGCTGAAGACGATTTAGGGGCGGAGGAGGCTAACTGATGAAGCGGTTTGTCCTTCCTATTCTCGTGCTTGTCGTTTTTATGTTTGAAAGTATCTTTGTTAATTTTGTCGCCATGGCATCACCATGGCGAGACTGGATTCTATCGCCTCACTTTGTTGTAGTGGTACTGGCTTTTATGGCAGTGTATTATCACCCAAAGCAAGCGATGCTATATGGGGTAATCCTTGGATTCATGTACGATATTGCCTTTACGGATGTCTTAGGAGTATACGCGCTTGGATTGCCGGCCGTATGCTATATCGTATCAAAACTAATGAAGATTTTTCAGCAAAATACGCTTATCGTAATCTGCATGTCGCTATTAGCTGTAGCCATTATTGAGTTTTATGTATATGGAATTAATAGCATTATTAATATATCCGATATGACCATTGGTCGCTTCTTGCAAGAGCGATTTTACGCAACCATCATTTTAAATGCCATATTTGCACTCATTTTTGCATTTCCGCTTCAAAGATGTTTTCAATATTTCGCTAAATTTATCGATGAACGCTGATCCGAAAATATATTACGCTTCTCGTTCGTGATGTGATAAAAATGCTGATTGAAGAAACGAAAAAAAGGAATTGAGTAAGTCTCTGTCGAAATTATATATTCGTTGAGGTGAGCGTCTTGAATAAACAAAAGCAACAAAATGTGACAATTAAAGGAACAAAAGATGGATTAACGTTGCATCTCAATGATACATGTTCATTTGCAGAGCTTTTGACGGAACTTAAGACGAAGCTTTTGACAAATAAGCATGGCGATGCCGATCAAATCGTCACAGTGTATGTCAAAATCGGAAATCGTTATTTAACTACAGAGCAGGAAACCGAATTGAAGGCGCTCATAGAAGAAAATCAGTATTTAGTAGTTAAACAAATTGATAGTAACGTTATTTTAAAGCAAGATGCAGTCCGAGTAAGAGAAGAAAGTGAATTAGTATCTGTTACAAAGGTAGTTCGTTCAGGACAGGTTCTCCATGTAGAAGGCGATTTGCTTCTAGTCGGAGACGTAAATCCCGGAGGAACCGTTGTAGCTGGAGGAAATTTATTTGTATTAGGTGCTTTAAAAGGGATTGCTCATGCAGGATATCGCGGCAATAAAAACGCCGTTATTGCTGCATCGTTAATGAAACCTTCACAGCTGCGCATTGCTGATATCATTACCCGATCAGAAGAAGAGCGCAGTGAGAAGGAAGAGAATATAATGGAATGTGCATACTTAGATGATAATGATCAAATGGTGATAGATCGCGTGCAAGCTTTACCGCATCTAAGACCGAATTTGACCAGGGTAGAAAGGAGAATTTGACAGTGGGAGAGGCTATTGTTGTTACGTCTGGTAAAGGTGGAGTTGGAAAAACAACGACATCAGCCAATTTAGGTACTGCTCTAGCATTAGCTGGAAAGCGCGTGTGTCTAGTAGACACTGATATCGGCTTACGCAACTTGGATGTTGTAATGGGGCTTGAAAATCGTATTATTTATGATCTTGTAGACGTGGTAGAAGGTCGATGCCAACCGCAAAAAGCCTTGATTAAGGACAAGCGTTTTGAATGTTTGTACTTACTTCCTGCTGCTCAAACGAGTGACAAAACAGCTGTTCAACCAGAACAAATGCGAGAGTTAGTTCTTCAGTTAAAGCAAGACTATGACTATGTGGTTATTGATTGCCCAGCTGGTATTGAACAAGGCTATAAGAATGCCGTAGCTGGCGCTGATAAGGCACTCGTTGTGACAACACCGGAAGTTTCAGCTGTTCGTGATGCTGACCGTATTATTGGATTATTGGAGCAAGAGGATATCGAATCTCCAAAACTGGTTATTAACCGAATCCGTAGTCATATGATGAAAAATGGAGACATGCTGGACGTGGAAGAAATTTCTCAGCTTCTGGCTGTTGATTTAATTGGAATCGTTGCTGACGATGAAAATGTTATTCGTGCTTCTAACAACGGTGAACCAATTGTCATGGATCCATCAAGCAAAGCATCAATTGCATATCGTAATATTGCAAGACGTATTCTAGGTGAAACGGTTCCTCTTCAATCGTTAGATGAAGAAGATAAGGGAATGTTTGCACGTATTAAACGATTCTTTGGTGTTCGTTCTTAAAAAGCTTCCGATAGAGGAAGCTTTTTTTATTTGTGTGATTTTGTAGAGTCAAGCTGTCATAAGCTCCACGGACAAGTCATATAGTTGATTATACGATAAGAACAAGGAGAATGATGAATCATGAATCGACGTGCTGATGAAATCCGTAAACGAATTGCTGAGCGCAAGCGAAAACAATTAAATACAACGAAGCGTCTTCCTCAAGAACCTCTTCATACGTCCTTAATGAGTGAAGAAGAAAAATATGGATCGATGGATTATTCTGCGGTTGAATACACACCATCAGCAAAGGAATATCACCCGTTATTTCGAAAAGAACGCTTTTTATTTAAAATTTTAGCTTCGGCCTGCTTAGTGTTAATTGTAGGGATTATGTTCAAGAACGCTTCTCCTGCTTTTGAACAGGCCAGAGTGGTGGTTCAACAAACAATGGATAAAGAATTTCAGTTTGCAGCTGTTTCCTCTTGGTATGAAGATAAGTTTGGGAAGCCGTTAACGCTCCTGCCGAATAAGGAGTCTAGCAAAACGGAGCAAAGTGTAAGCGGAGAATACGCTACTCCAGCTTCAGGGAAAGTAACGGAAACATTTGCTCAAAGTAAGCAAGGCGTGACGGTTCAAACAGGAGTGGATTCTGTTGTAGAAGCAATGAGTGAAGGTATTGTAAGGTATGTAGGAAAACGTGATGATACTGGGAATACCGTTATTATTCAACATGCCGATGGAACTGAAACTTGGTATGGACAGCTCAAAAAAATCAATGTTAGCATGTATGATTTTGTGAATAAAGGCAAAGAAGTAGGAATTGTGGAAAACAGTAAAAAAGGCGATGCTGGAACGTTCTATTTTGCTATTAAAAAAGGCGATAAGTTTGTGGATCCTAGTCAGGTGATTCAATTTGAATAGTGCTTTTTCGTTATTAATGAAAATTCACATTCATCCATTGTTTTGGGGGATTTTCGTAATTGGTATCTTAACGGCTACGGTAAAGCAGCTTTTTTTGTTATTTATTATTGTAATTATTCATGAACTGGGCCACGCCGTAGCGGCTCAGTGTTTTTCTTGGCGAATTCGTAGAATTATGCTCTTACCTTTTGGAGGAGTAGCAGAAGTAGATGAACATGGTAATCGTCCATTTCGAGAAGAGTTTATTGTGACAATAAGTGGACCTCTTCAGCATCTTTGGATGTTTGGAGCTGCTTTCTTATTAATGAAAATAAATGTGTTGTCTTTGGAAACGTATGAGCAATTTATGTTTCAATGCACAGTAATTTTACTGTTTAACCTTTTGCCCATTTGGCCATTGGACGGAGGGAAGCTGCTTTTTTTAATGTGCAGTCGTTCTTTACCATTTTTAGAAGCGCATAAGCTTGCACTCCGGTTATCAACGTTTTTTTTAGCTATCGGTATTATCTACGCCGTCATTATGCATCCTTTTCAGCTGCACTTATGGATTGTTATTTCATTTTTAATTATATCCGGATATTTGGAATGGAAGAGCAGGCAATTTGTCTACATGCGCTTTTTGTTGGAGAGGTATCATGGAAAAGAGCATCCAATTGGAGTTTTAAAAACGCTAAGTGTATCAACCAGTGAGACGCTCCATCAAGTCCTGCAAAAATTCCAAAGAGGTTGTAAGCATATGATTATTGCTACATCTCAAACAGGCGAGCATGTACAAATTGATGAAAATGAACTTTTACACGCTTACTTTGTAGAAAAAAGAACAAATAGCCCACTAGATGAACTTGTAACAGTTTACTGATTTCTAGTAACATAGAATAGAATGAAAAAAGTTCGGTTGCACTGACCGAACTTTTTCCTATGAATTTAGATTAAAGTGAGGCAATGTATGTGAAGGCATGTATCATTAACGCGGCTACTTCTTCCAAACGTATAGCCGTGATAAACGATAAAACACTAGAAAAAATATATTTAGAAGAACAAAGCGAGAATCAAATTATTGGTGATATATATTGGGGTAAAGTCGTAAAAGTCCTGCCGCATATGCAAGCAGCCTTTATCGATATTGGTTTATCAATGAACGGATTTATTCATCGAAATGAACTTGTATCCTATCAGCAGTCAGATAATCCTCACAAGGATCAGCAGCCGATGTCTGCTTTTATTCGTGAAGGAGAAAAAGTATTGGTTCAAGTTGTAAAAGAAGGCATTGGAACAAAAGGGCCGAAGCTGACGGGTATTATTGAATTTTCTTCTGATGAGCTTGTATATTTACCGCACGGAAACTATGTCGCTGTATCCAAAAAAATAGATGAGCCAAAACGCCAACAGTGGAAACAGCTTGGCGAGCGGTTAAAACAGGGGATGGAAGGCTTTTTATTTCGAACAGCGATTGAGGAAAAATCAGAAGCTGCGGTCCAACACAAAATAAAAGAGCTACAGAAGAAATATGAGCGCCTTGAACGACAGACACAGGGAATGAAAGCTCCTGCCCTAGTCAGCAAAGGACAAGATTTTCTCGAAACAAGAGTGCAAGCTGCACTTCAACAAGGAATTGACGGGATAGTAGTAGATGACTTTGACCTATATCAGCATCTTCAAGCTGCCTACCCTAACTCGTCAATAGAGTACTATAAAGGAAATGAAAATATTTTCTCCTTTTATGATGTGGAACGGCAAATAGAGAAGCTTTTAAAGCGAATCGTGTGGCTCAAAAGTGGAGGTTATATCGTTATTGACGAAACGGAAGCGATGACGGTCGTAGACGTGAACACGGGGAAGTTTTCAGGAAAAGATAATATTCGAAAGACGATGTTTCAAACAAATATGGAAGCTGCGTATGAACTGTCCAAACAGATGCAATTACGTCACTTAGGCGGCATGATCTTAATTGATTTTATAAATATGTCTCATAAAGAAGATCGGACAGAAGTAGAAAGGTACATGAAAAAGCTATGTGAACAAGATGAAGTGCGGACGAATGTAGTTGGCTTTACAGAGCTCGGCATATTGCAATTAACGCGGAAGAAAGTGCGCAATAGCATTGGGTCAACATTAACTATGCCTTGTGAAGTATGTGAAGGAACCGGTAAAATGATTGATTCCAAAACGGTTGCTTTTCAAATTGAACGTGTAATTTGGGAACATCGCGGCGCGGAAGAAGAGGCTATTTGGATTGAGACGCGAAGTGATGTTATAAATGAAATGAAAGCTCAAGGGTTTCTCAAAGCTCTAGAGAAAATGGTTAAAAAAACCGTATATCTTACGCCAAGCGATGATTATACAAACGCATTTGTTTTGCGTCAATTGGGGTCGAAAGAGCAGATTCAAAAAAGGGTCTCTGCTTCTATATAAATTTTTAGAAGAAAACATGAATTCCAATTGACACTAACCTTTGATTTGTAGTAAGATTTAATATGTTGGTTTGTAGCACCCGTGCTACAACCGCTCAGAACAGGTTTTAAGTTCACTTGAACACCTGTGATGGCGAGTCTTAGTTTTTAGAGGAGGTGCAGAGAATGTACGCAATTATTGAAACTGGTGGTAAGCAAATTAAAGTAGAGGCTGGTCAAGCAATCTACGTTGAAAAACTTGCTGGTGAACAAGGCGAAACAGTTACTTTTGACAAAGTATTATTTGTAGGTGGCGACAGCGTGAAAGTTGGTGTTCCTTTCGTAGAAGGTGCAACAGTTACGGCTAAAGTTGAAAAACAAGGTCGCGCTAAAAAGATCACTGTATTTAAATACAAAGCAAAGAAAAACTATCGTCGTAAGCAAGGTCACCGTCAACCTTACACAAAAGTTGTAATCGACGCTATCAACGCGTAATTATAACAAATGATTAAGGTGACGATTTCTCGTGATGCAAATAAGAAAGTTGACGGGTTCACGATGAGTGGACATGCTGACTTTTCCGAACACGGAAAAGATCTTGTTTGTGCGGGAGCATCTGCAGTTTCATTTGGAACAATTAATGCTATCTTTTCAATAAGTGGGGTTGAACCGCACTTAGAGCAAGGTGGAGATGGTGGCTATCTCCGTTGTGAGATTCCGAAAGATGTGGATTCGTTCACATTGGAACAGATTCAATTGCTATTAGAAGGTATGGTTGTTTCACTGAAAACGATCGAATTAGATTACAGTAATTATATAAAAATTAACGACAACTAAACAGGAGGTGGATGTCATGTTAGTAAGATTAGACCTTCAATTCTTCGCTTCTAAAAAAGGAGTAGGTAGTACTAAAAACGGTCGTGATTCAATCTCGAAACGTCTTGGTGCTAAACGTGCTGATGGCCAATTCGTATCTGGTGGTTCAATTTTATACCGTCAACGCGGTACTAAAATTTACCCAGGTGCAAACGTAGGTCGTGGTGGAGATGATACTTTATTCGCTCAAATCGACGGTATCGTTAAATTTGAACGTTTCGGTCGTGACCGTAAAAAAGTATCTGTATACCCTGTTGCTCAAGAAGCATAAGATACAAAAAGAAAACTCTAACCCAAGTAGGTTAGAGTTTTCTTTTTGTAGAATATTTCACCTATTACCCATTGGAATTTGTTATAATCGAACATATCTAAGAAGATTGATACGAGATGTTTGTCAGCGTTGTGAAATACTTATGCTCGAGTCAAAGTTAGGAGTGCTAAGATGGAAAAAGAATGGGATGTCGTAGAGGTATTAAGATACGCGCGGCATGATTGGTTAAATAAGCTGCAATTAATCAAAGGCAATCTAGCGTTGAATCGGCTTGATTGAGCGAATGAAATCATTGAAGAAATTGTAAATGAATCCAAACATGAATCCAAGTTAACAAACATCAATATGCGACTGTTTGCGGGCTTTGTTATGACCTATCATTGGAATAACCATGCTGTTCGCTTAGATGTGGAAGTGCTTGGAGAATTGAAGGATTTATCACAATACGATGAGTTTGTATACAACTGGTGTTGCTATTTGACAGAAGCACTCGAAAAATATGTTGATTATCATGCAGAAAACTATTTGAGTATTTCAGTATGCATTGAAGAACAGGGAATTCGTTTCTTTTTTGACTTTAGTGGAATACTAACAGATATACAGAAGCTACAAAACAAGCTACAATGTTATGAGTGCGCTCAAGGAGTTGCATTGGTTGAACAGCATATGTCTGAAGATGAATTTAGCCTTATGCTCACAATAAGTTAAAAGCGCTTTTGCTATGGCAAGAGCTAAGATATAGAACGGAGTGAAAAAGAAATGTTTGTAGATCAGGTCAAGGTATATGTAAAAGGTGGCGACGGAGGAAATGGAATGGTTGCCTTCCGTCGCGAAAAGTACGTACCAAAAGGAGGTCCTGCAGGTGGTGACGGTGGTCACGGTGCAGATGTCATTTTTGAAGTAGAAGAAGGATTACGTACGCTGATGGATTTCCGCTATAAGCGTCACTTTAAAGCAAGCCGTGGTGAACATGGAATGTCAAAAGGACAGCACGGACGTAACGCTGAGCCGATGATTGTAAAAGTTCCACCAGGTACCGTTGTGTTGGATGAAGATACGAACGAAACGATTGCTGATTTAGTTGAGCACGGCCAGCGCGCAGTGATTGCTAAAGGTGGACGCGGAGGGCGTGGGAATACGCGTTTTGCTACACCTGCAAATCCAGCACCGGAGCTTTCAGAAAATGGAGAGCCAGGTAAAGAGAGAAATGTCATTCTTGAATTAAAAGTATTAGCCGATGTAGGATTAGTTGGTTTCCCAAGTGTTGGAAAGTCAACGTTATTATCCGTAACGTCTGCTGCAAAGCCAAAAATTGCTGAATATCATTTTACAACAATTAATCCGAATTTGGGAGTAGTTGAAACAGAAGATAATCGCAGTTTTGTGATGGCAGATTTACCAGGGCTAATCGAAGGTGCACATGAAGGTGTAGGATTAGGTCATCAGTTTTTACGTCACATTGAACGTACCCGCGTGATTGTCCATGTAATCGATATGTCAGGTTTAGAAGGCCGTGATCCATATGAAGATTACTTAACTATTAATGAAGAGCTGCGTCAGTATAATATGCGTTTAACGGAACGTCCGCAAGTAGTGGTAGCAAATAAAATGGATATCCCGCAAGCCGAAGAGAATTTAGCTGCATTCAAAGAAAAAGTAGGGGACGAAGTGAAAATCTTTCCAATTTCTGCGGCAACGCGTGATGGAATCCGCGAACTGTTATTTACAGTAGCTGATCTTGTAGAAACGACGCCGGAATTCCCAATGCAAGAAGAGGAAGATCTATCTATGCACCGCGTACTGTACAAGCATGAAAAGAAAGAAGTGGAATTTGTTATTACGCGTGATAGCGATGGCTCATACGTATTAAGCGGTGAAAAAATCGAAAAATTATTCAAGATGACTGACTTCTCACGTGAAGAATCAGTTCGTCGATTCGCGCGCCAGCTTCGAGGCATGGGCGTCGATGAAGCCCTTCGTGAACGAGGAGCAAAAGATGGCGACATTGTAAAGCTGTTTGAATATGAATTTGAATTTATCGACTAATTGTTGTTCATAGGATAAGGGGAGGGGCTTTACTTGCATAAGAGCGATAAGCAGTTTTATTTAGTTCGCGAAGATGTATTACCAGAAGCGATGAAAAAAACATTGGATGCGAAGCTGTTAATTGAACGGGGAAAAGCTGAGTCGGTAGCAGATGCTGTACAAGCCGTAGACTTGAGTCGCAGTGCTTTTTATAAGTACCGCGACACCGTCTTTCCGTTTCAGACGGTTGTCAAACAGCGCATTATTTCACTATTTTTTCATATTGAAGATCGATCAGGAACTTTATCACATTTATTGAGCACCGTTGCATCATCAGGATGCAATGTGCTAACAATTCACCAAACCATCCCTTTACAAGGGCGTGCCAACGTAACTCTTTCATTAGATACAGCAAGTATGAGTGTTGAGTTAAATGAAATGCTGCGAAGACTGAAAAGCTTAGAGTTTGTAGATAAAGTGGACGTGCTTGGTTCAGGGGCATAATGGTAAACAGATATAGATAAGGAGAGGCATGATTGTGGGGAAAGTAGGATATTTAGGACCAAAGGCAACATTTACACATGTGGCCGTCCAAGGCGTATTTAAACAGCACGACCATATTCCATACAAAACAATTCCAGCATGCATTGATGCAGTGGATAAAGGAGAGATTGAGTATGGAATTGTACCGTTAGAAAATGCACTTGAAGGATCTGTAAATTTAACACTTGATTATCTTATTCACGAACGTCGTCTGCCGATTGTTGGAGAAATTGTGCTTCCAATTCGTCAGCATTTAATGGTTCATCCATCTCATGCAGAACAGTGGAAAAACATTGAAACGATTTATTCTCATCCTCATGCAATTGCGCAGTGTCATAAATTTTTACACGGAGAATGTACGTCAACTGCAGTAGAAGAGATGACATCAACGGCGTTTGCTGCTAAATATGTAAGCGAACACCCTGAGCTTAATATTGGAGCTATTGCGAATGGATTAGCAGCCCGTGAATATGGATTACATATTGCTTGCCCGAATATTCATGATTATGATCATAATACAACAAGGTTTGTTATTTTGCATAAAGATGGAGGGCAAGAGGTGCCATTTTTAGCTGGAAACGGGTGCAAGACAACGTTAATGATTACACTTCCATCTGATCAGGCAGGAGCGCTTCATCAAGTGCTTTCAGCTTTCTCCTGGCGTAAGCTAAATCTGTCTAAAATTGAATCCCGTCCCATGAAAACAGGGCTTGGAAACTATTTCTTTATCGTTGATATTGAACAAAAAATGGATGAAGTATTAATCCCTGGGGCTATGGCTGAACTTGAGGCACTGGGCTGTAGCGTAGAGCTGTTAGGAAGCTATCCTCATACACTACTTGAAACAGAAATCCCGCTTTAAAGCGGGATTTTTTTTGTTATAACACCTTTTTACTCATTCGAAACTAAATAACCTTCCGCTTCAAGAGCTAAGCAGGCAGCATTCAGTTTTTCAATTGTATCTGCTTCAATCGTATGAAGGTGAATCCCCTCTGTTAACTGAGATAAATAAGTTGCGTTTGTTTCTTGAATTTTTTTTATGAACGTTTCTACTTCTTTTCGGGTTTGAATCATAACGGAAGCCGTTAATTCACCATACACAGGGTGTTCAACGGTTACATTTTTTACGAGAACGCCGTGGTCAACAAGCAGGAGAAGCTCCTTTTCAGCATCTTCTGGCGTATGCTGACAGGCAATAATTCGCTGATGCACGGTAGTTTGAGATGGATTTTGAATATAAATATATCCTTGGCTTGTTGCGATAATGGGCTCATTTTTAGCTTTAAGCAGCGAAATATCTTGTACAATGACTTGGCGGCTAACGTTTGTTCTTTTCGAAAGCTCACTGCCCGTCATTGGTTTATTCTCTGTTTGTAACCATTGTAGAATAAGTTCTCTTCTTTCTTCTCCAAGAATTTTCTTTTGAGTTCCTGGCACCTTTAATCCCTCCTTTTACACTGTCATAAATTCTTGCTGTAATAAATGAAAAACGGATATGAGTCGATCAATATGCTTAAACGTTGAATGTTGACTAAATGAAAGACGTACAAAGTTCTTAGCATTCGCAGTCGATTTGCCAATCGCAAGTAAAGAAGCTAATGGTTCCTGCTGATTTACATGGCAGGCACTTCCCGTAGATATAGCAATTCCGTGACGATTACATTGTAACATAACATATTGACCCTGTATGTTTGAAAATGTCAGTCCAATAATTCCAGGAAAATGAGAGTTCCCAAGGCCTTCTACCTCTATAAAAGGAGCAAGAGATTCTAGTTTTTCCAGTAAGTACGATTTTAAGCGCTCATAATGGCTTCTGGCGGTTTTCATTTCTGCATATGCGCATTCAGCTGCTGCAGTAAAGGCAGCAATGCCTGTGGTATTTACAGTCCCAGGGCGAAAGCCTTTTTCATGAGTTGCTTTATGATAAATAGGCTTCCAAGAAGAACTTGAATTCATGTATACCATTCCTACACCTTTTGGTCCGTAAATTTTATGACTAGAAACTGAGATGCTATCAGCTTTCAGCTTTTTAACATCAATAGGAAGCTTACCGAAAGATTGAACACAATCACAGTGAAAGAGAATTTCTTTTTTAGATAAAAAATGGCCAATATCCTCAACTGGCTGAATTGTACCAAGCTCATGATTGATATGCTGAATGGCTACTAGCACAGTGTCAGGTCGAATCGTCTTCTTTAAGTCGTCTACAGACACAACGCCGTTTTGATCTACAGGTACGTAAGATAAGGAAAAGCCTTCTTTTTCAAGCTGCTGCAACGTATGAAGAACTGAAGAATGTTCAAGCTTCGTTGTAACTAAATGTTTTCGTTTGCTAGTGTTTCCTTTTAAAAGAGAGTGAATAGCTAAGTAATTAGCTTCTGTTCCCCCGCTTGTAAAAAAAAGATCATCCTCTCGGCAATTTACTAACAGGCTTAATTTTTTTCTGCATAGTGTAAGCAGATTCTCTGCTTGTGTTCCAAGTGTGTGAAGACTGCTGGAATTTCCATAATAGCTTGTTGCCGCTTCAGTATATACCTCAATTGCTTCTTGTCTCATTGGCGTTGTTGCTGCATAGTCCAGATAAATCATTTTCTCCCCCCGATAAAAAAACTTCTTGTCTTTCATTTAATAATATGTAAATATAGGTGTCAAGACACATGTAAATAAAGAGGTGTAAAATGTTAGAGACGGATGTTTTAATTATTGGAAGCGGATTAGCAGCGTTTTCTGCAGCTTATGAACTGTGTCGTCATAACAGAGTTGTAATGGTAACGAAAGGTAAAATTGACCGCAATAACTCAGTTCTTGCTCAAGGCGGAGTAGCAGCTGCTATTGGAAGCAGCGATCACTGGAGTGAACATCTCTATGATACGTTGGTTGCGGGCAATAAGCATTGCAATGAACAAGCGGTACGCACTTTAGTGGAAGAAGGTGCGGCTGTAGTAAATGAATTGATTCATAAAGGAATGAAGTTTGATAAAAATCCAGATGGTACGCTGCATTTTGGAAAAGAAGGAGCCCATCGTGTCAATCGTATTCTGCATGCAGGTGGGGATGCAACAGGACAAGCGCTGTTCGCTTTTTTGAAAAAAGAAGTACTGCCATATATTACAGTGATTGAAAACGAAATGATTCAGCATTTAGTAACTGTAGATGGAACGTGTAGAGGTGCTATCGGACAAGGTGAAAACAACAAAATTACTATATATTATGCTCGCCAAACCATTATTGCTACCGGAGGAATCGGCGCTTTGTACAAGCATACATCTAACCAGCCGCTTGCGACAGGAGATGGGCTAGCGCTTGCGTACAGGGCTGGAGCAAAATTAGCGGACTTAGAATTTGTTCAGTTTCATCCGACCCTTTTGTATCAAAAGGAAGCGAAAGGTCTAGTATCCGAAGCGGTTCGAGGTGAAGGTGGTGTACTGGTAAATGAATGGAATGAACACATAATGGAAGGCGTTCATCTCTTTAAGGATTTAGCACCGCGAGATGTTGTAGCAAGGACGATTTTTAATGAAATGAAAAAAGGAAGATCCGTATTTTTAGACATTGAAAAAGTGGCTCATTTTGAACAAAAATTTCCTACGATTACGGCACTGTGTCGAAAGTATAAAATTCAATTGGACAAAAAACGAATACCTGTTACTCCGGGCGCACATTTTTTAATGGGTGGAATTGAAGTAGATGCTTACGGACAAACAAGTGTTGAAGGATTGTATGCCGTGGGGGAAGTTTCTTCTACAGGCGTTCATGGAGCAAATCGTCTAGCAAGCAATTCATTGTTAGAGTGTCTTGTATTCGGAAAACGGGCAGGGCGTCATATTTTACATAAAGCGAGAACGGTATCTCGTTATACTCCCGTTCGTTACGTCTATAAAGGCATGCCTAAAATACTGCCTGCCACAAGACAAATTCAGCATAAAATGATGGATTGTGTAGGAATCATTCGTCATGAAAACGAATTGGCTACCATTGTGCATGAATTCACAAATTATTTGGATGGAATACCTCTTGATCAAGAAGTTATATATTCGAGGGAAGCTGCAACCATCTGCAATATGCTAACTGCAGGTCTGCTTATTGCCGAGTCCTCTCTTGCAAGAAAAGAAAGTAGAGGAGGTCATTACCGAAGTGACTTTCCGCATGAAAAGCAAGAGTGGGAGCATAAGCGAATTATTAAGCAGTCTGCTGCTTCAACAAAACAATCATTGATTTTATAAGCAAGGAAATCTAAAAAGAAAGGTGAGGTAGCATAATGAACACGTTGAAATTACAAACACTGTTGCATTCTTTTTTTATAGAAGACATTGGAGATGGAGATATAACTTGTGAAGCTATTTTTTCTCCGTCTGACCAAGGGAAGGCTGTGTTTACGGCAAAGCAATCAGGTATTATCGCAGGAGTGGAATTGATTAAAGAAGGATTTCATTTAATAGACCCTAATGTGAAAGTGGATTTCGAAAAAAAAGACGGAGATGTTCTTAAGCCTGGAGATAAAATAGCTGCCGTTTCAGGATCCGTGCGATCTATTTTGACCGGTGAACGGGTAATTTTAAACTTACTTCAAAGAATGAGCGGCATTGCCACGATGACGCACAAAGCCGTAGCGATGCTTGGCAGCTCACATACCCGCATATGTGACACGCGAAAAACAACGCCTGGTCTGCGAATGTTAGAGAAGTATGCCGTTCGTGCTGGAGGAGGTTATAATCATCGTTTTGGCTTGTACGATGGCGTCATGTTAAAAGATAACCATATTGCACATGCAGGATCTATTCTAGACGCTGTTGTGAGAGTAAGAGAGCAGCTTGGACATATGGTTAAGGTGGAAGTAGAAATTGAAAATAAAAGTCAATTGCTAGAAGCAATAGAGGCAGGAGCAGATGTCATTATGTTCGATAACTGTTCTCCAGAAGTCATTAAAGATTGGATACCGCTGGTTCCCGCTCATATTGTCACAGAAGCATCCGGTGGAATTACGCTTGGCACGCTCCATTCTTTTAGAGACAGCGGAGTGGACTATATTTCACTTGGAGCTTTAACGCATTCAGCAGGGTCTATCGATATCAGCTTGGACTTATTAACAGAAAGGGGAACAGAAAATGATGAGTTTATTACAAACGCTTCAGCAGCAAACGCTGCCCGCTAAATATACGGAGCTCACAGAAAATGAAATGAAAAGAAGAGTATTAGAAATCAAGAAAAAACTCGGAAGCAAATTGTTTCTGCTCGGCCACCATTATCAAAAAGACGAAGTGTACGAGTTTGCAGATGCGGTAGGAGACTCCTTACAGCTGGCTCAAATAGCGGCTGAAAATAGAGAAGCTGAGCATATTGTGTTTTGCGGCGTTCACTTCATGGCAGAAACAGCTGATATTTTAACAGATGAAAACCAAAAAGTCATTTTACCCGATATGCGAGCTGGCTGTTCAATGGCTGATATGGCTACTATTCAGCAAACAGAAAAGGCATGGCCTGTCTTGCAGGATCTTTTCGGAGATACGATTATTCCGCTTACGTATGTAAATTCTACAGCTGCAATTAAATCTTTTGTAGGCGAACATGATGGTGCAACAGTAACATCTTCAAATGCAAAAAATATGGTGGAGTGGGCATTTTCTAAAAAAGAGCGCATTCTCTTTTTACCAGATCAGCATTTGGGCAGAAACACAGCTTATGATTTAGGTGTTGGACTAGATGAAATGGCCATTTGGAATCCTATTGAAGAAATGCTCGAATATGAAGGCGATATAAACAACATCAAGGTGATTCTATGGAAAGGTCACTGTTCTGTGCACGAAAATTTCACGGTTAAAAATATTGATTATTTACGCGAGAAGCAGCCTGAGATGAATATTATTGTTCATCCGGAGTGTTCCTATGAAGTGGTGCAAAAATCAGATTATGCAGGTTCTACAAAATATATTATTGATACAATTGAAAAAGCTCCTTCAGGCTCTAAATGGGCCATTGGCACGGAAATGAACTTAGTGAAACGGATTATCAACAGTCATCCGGATAAAGAAATTGTTTCGCTTAATCCCTATATGTGTCCTTGTTTGACGATGAACCGAATTGATTTGCCTCACTTGCTGTGGGCTTTAGAAAGCATTGAAGAAGGAATAGAAGTAAATCAAATCAAGGTAGATAAGCATACAGCGCAAGGTGCAATCAAAGCGCTAACGAATATGCTAGAACGAGCATAAAGATTTTTAAGACAATTGAAAAGAGAAGGTCTAAAAGAAGACTTATTGACATATTGTTTGTGTTGATAAGTCTTTTTTTCTTTATCATAAAAACTTGAACCAAACTGTGGGCAAAATGAATAAAAAAATGGTTCAAGGCATATCTTGTGATGAACAAACAGAACTTACTTTGATTTTGCACATATAGATGGCAGAGACTCTACTCGGGAGGGGAATGACGTTGAAAATCCATATCGTTCAAAAAGGGGATACCCTTTGGAAAATCGCTGAAAAGTATGGGGTTAATTTTGAAGAGTTAAAAAAAGCGAATTCTCAATTAAGCAATCCAGACATGATCATGCCTGGAATGAAAATTAAAGTGCCGACAAGCGGAGTGCCTGTTCAAAAAGAAGGAGCTCCTTCACCTGGTATAAAAGAAATGCCTAAAGTTCAACACCCTTATAGTGACCAATCCACTAAAGCTTATCCAGTAACGGAAATTGATGAAAGTTCAGATGACAATAAATCAGCTAATCAGCCTGCTCAGACGCCTTTTATGCAGCCGATAAAAGAAGCACCAATTGCGCAGCCAAAGAAAGAAGCACCGATTGCTCAACCGAAAAAGGAAGCGCCCATTGCGCAGCCAAAGAAAGAAGCGCCGGTCGCGCAGCCTAAAAAAGAGGCACCAATTGCGCAGCCTAAAAAAGAAATGCCTGTTGCACCAAAGCTTCCTAAATTAAAGCCGATTGCACCTGAGATTGATATTAACAACTATTACACGGTTAATATGGCGATGCAGGCTCCAAAAAAAGAAGCGCCAAAAGAACTGCCAAAGCATGAATCGCCAGAAAGTCCTGAAATGGAGAGTATCGAAATGCCTCCTCAAATGCCATGTTATCCAATCACGCCGATATCGCCTGTGATGCCAGGCTACGGATTTAATTATATGCCGTGTCATCCGCCAATGTATGCACCACAGCCGTATCCAATGCCAATGTATCAACAGGCTCCAATGTATCATCACGGTTATGAAAACGAATCGTTTGAAGAACATGCAATGGGTGCTCATATGGCACCGATGCCAATGTATCCAATGATGCCACACAGCTGCTATGGACCGGTACAATGCTCTCCTTGTCCGCCTCCATGGGGATATCAGCAGCCCGTTTATCCGGCCTATCATCAAGCACCAATGTATCCACAAGTGCAGGGAGCCATGACAGGTGGACATTATGAAAGTTCTTCGGAAGGTTTTGGAAACGCGCCTTACCATTATGGGCAGCACTATGTCCCACAGCAGCAAGGAGACTGCGGCTGCGGTGAACCAAGACCTGACGACTATGCCACACAGCAGCCTTATCCACAGTATCAGCAGCCGGTACCTTACGGCTTTCAGGATCCAAGGGCACTCTATCCAGCCCCATATGGCATGATTGGTGTACCTCCGTATCCTGCGTTTGACCCAAATGCATTTAGTATTCCAGAATATGATGAGTACGACGAAGATGAAGATTGATTATTATAGACGAGACGATTTTAATTTAAATCGTCTCTTTCTCTATTTGAAAAAAAGAGATATTCACGTTGAGACCTACCGTATGAAAAAGCCTCACGTCATCATCGCGGATACGAATAAAGGAAGAAAAGTAATAAAAGCATACAGAGACAAAGGTAAAATTGAACATGTTTATCACGTTTTATCTCAAATTAAGCAGGGGTATGCGGTTAATTTTGAAACTTACCCAGAAGGTGAACTTTATATAAAGGACCGTCATTTGTATTGGGCGATGATGCCCTTTGTTAAGCAAGTAAAAGAGATAACGTACGAAAGTTTTCAGGATCGGGAAGAGGTATTACAAACATTGATCCGCTATCATGGAGAAGTTCGTAAAAAGAAAATAGCTGCGTATACAAAGCTTCCTGAATATGATCTTATTTTAAAATGGAAAAAGCGGCTTTCCTCTTTTCGAGAAACGTCGTATATATTTAAAGAGTGTAATCAATTTCATGTATATAAAGATATTGTGACTTGGGGGGAAAAAGCTTTAGTTTTAATGGAGCGTTTCAGAGATAGTCAGTTGAACCACTCCATTATTCATGGTGACGTTGCTTCACATAATTTCTTGAAAACAAACCACTTGGGTATTGTTATGATTGATTTTGACTTAGCGGCTAAAGCTCCTGCTCTTTATGACTATGTTCAGCTGGCCCAGCGCTTTTTGCCTTACGTCCAGTGGTCGATGAAAGAACTACTTCAACACTCGAAAATAAAAGAATTAAGCAAGCAGCGTTTTTTTCTTGCTTCTTTGCTATTTCCATCGATGCTGATGAGAAACTGGAATATAAACCCCTCTGCTTTATCATGGGCAAACCGTCAAAGGTTAATGCAGCAATCAGTTGAAGAATGGTCACAGCGTACACGGTTTTATCGAGTGATTTACCAGCACTTACAAAACCTACATGACATGTAAAGAGTTTATAAACACTTCATCGAATAAGAAACGGCTTGTCTTTTAATCCTAATAGTAAGCTCAGAGTAAATAGAGCTTAAATTAGGGGGCGATTATGTTGAATAGGTATGTAGCAACTTCTTTAGCTTTTGCATGTATGATGGGACTTGGCGCTTGCAATAACAAAGACCAAGGTATGGAACAACGCTATACAGATACGACACAGCCTGTTGGGTATCATACAAATGAAAAAGCGAATGAACATCGCGTAGATAATCCGAAAGGTCCAATGACTGAAGTTTTAGATGGGAATGGAACACCTAATTATCCGTTAAACGTAAGTGATGGACGTTTTGACAATCCGACAAACCCTTATGGAAACATCAATAATACAAATGATCGTACAAATGGCGTGGCTAATATGTATTACGGTGAAGATTATCCAAGAGACTTTACGGAAAAAGTGGCTGATCGAGCTGCAAGCGTTAAAGGTGTAGAAAATAGTCGCGCCGTTGTCCGTGGAGATCAGCTATTAGTTGCTGTGGATCCTGCCAAAGACATAAATAACGGCCGTTTAAGACAAAATGTGCTCGATAAAGTAAAGCCTATTGCGAAGGACTACAATGTTCAAGTAAAAGTAGATCACGATGTATTTATGAATGCTCGTTCTCTTGATGACGATATTCGAAATGGAAAAGACCGAAATACGATTCAAACTAATTTCAATGGTCTATTTGAATCAGTCGATGAGAATGTCAATCATAAACATCGTTAAATGAAGAAGCAGCTGTCTGTGAAGGGCGGCTGTTTTTTTGATGAGAATACATATAAAAAAGCTGCCATTGAAGCCAGGCAGCTATTCCTCGAACATGTAACTATTAATTTTTCTTGTTAGAAGCAGATTTGTTTGTTGTTTTAGATTCCGCTTCTTCATTTTGAGCGTTAGTTTCGTTTTGTTTGAGGCGACCTTCTCTTTTTTTCGTATCTGCTGGTGCCGTAGCGACACTCTTTGTATTTTTAACATTTTTTGCAGAAGAGCTTGTCTTATTAGCTTGTGTGTTTGGCTTCTCGTTGTTAGTTGTCTGACTATTTTCGTATTCAGCTTCCACGTCGCTTGCTAGAGCTGCAGAAACTTGAGCGTAAGTATGGTCTGTATAGTTCATCATATTTTCGTATACTTCAGGGCTCGCGAGTCCATCAGGTTCTACGCTTGCTTCTTCTTTCTTAATCGTTTCAGTCCATTCTTTTGTTTCTTGAATAAGTTTTTTTCCTATAATTACTTCTTCAACAATAACTGGTCTTTTGGTTATTTCTACTCGTTCTTCCATGATTGGAACACGAATAATTTCATCTTCTGTAAGTGGGCCAGCGTTATAGTCTCCGTCAATTACAGGTCGGCGTTCAATATAAAACTCTTCTCTTGTAACAGGAACGTGTACAGTTCTTTCTTCCTCTATTACTTTTTTGTGGAGTTTTACTTCACCTACTTGAACGCGTTCTTTTAAGACATCTAATTTTTCTTCACGCAGTTGGACAGCTCTATGCTCGTTGTGTTCCGTATAGGTTCCGTACGCTGGAGTTTGTTCAGAGCTTACGGCATCTATCAAAATTAGAATTTTACCAGCAGCTACATCTGTCTCGCACTGCACGGCTGAGATGTCTGGGATGCCCATGCGGATTAATTTTGATTTCAAGCCGCTTCCTTGTTTGAGCCCCATGCCGCCTGTCATCATGGTAAAAAAGTTATCCATCATGACGCCAGCTAATGAACTTACGGCAGGCGAACCAGCTTCAATAATTACATTTGTATCATGACCTATTTGAAATGTATTGCTTTTACTATTAGAAATGACCATGATGTCTGTTTCTCGATAACCTTGACGTTTTAAATTATGGATAACATCTAAAGCTTCTTTTTCTGAAAAAAAAGTTCCGACTACACGTTTATTCATTCTCATTACTTCAGCTCCCTTTTTTATGAAAATAGATAATAGAAGTCCTTACAATTACTTCCACTATGTACATACCCTGCGAAAATTTAATTAAAACGTTTAAGAGAAAATTTTACAAATAGTGTGCAAATGTAACAAATACTCCATGTTTTCTTAACATAATATCGTGAAAAGGATTCGCTTCATAAAATAAGAGGATAAAAGAAAATAAGTAGGTCAAACTATTAGTGTAGATTTTCACAAAACCTTTTTAGATAATACTAAAAAGAGTATGATTAACGTGTGAGGTGAAGGTGAGTGAAGAAAGTCATTCATCAAGCAGCTTTTTTAATGCTAGTAAGTATTGTGCTTTGTATAATGCCATACCGTGCAGATGCGAATGAAAAGGAGCCGATGACATTATTTCTTGAGCGCGTGTATGTGGATGGAGTCGTAAGTCAAGAGATGATCAAAAGCCCTTCTATGACAAAAAAACAATTAATGAAAAAATATAAAAATTGGCGACTGCTTAAAGAAACCGATCGAGAGCTAGTTTTTAGAACAAGCATAGACGATATTTCACCTATTTTAAAAGACAACGGCTACGTAGGGCTTTCTGTTAACGGTATTCTCTCAGCATTTGAAGGCAAGCCAGCTTCGTCGCAGCACATTATACAGTCGTTTTTTCAAATTGACATCAAAAGGCTTGAAAGCTATCAGCATGAACAATTAAAGAAAGGTATTCGCGTTCAATCAAAAGATGAATATCTTTCCCTCATTAATTTCTATAAAATCTATCAGCTCAAGCAGCGGCCGCTTTCGATCAAGCAGCCGTTTTTTAGTATGGTAAAATAATTATTGAATTCAACATTCTAAATTGCTTCTATTTGCTTTTGGCGATATGTTAAAATGGTATTCAGCAGTCTAGTATTGTATATAACTTAAAAGGTCATTCATCAATAAAAGTGGGCGGTTCTATTTTTTACAGCTATTGTAAAAGTGGGTTGAGAAAGATGAAAAGAGGCGAACGTTCTCTTGAACGTCTTTTTAAAAGGAACTGTAAAGGAAAATAGAGAACGATGCGGGCAGGACTCTTCATAGGTAAGATGGAAGGTCACTGCCCGCGCGTACGTGAGTAAGGAGAGAGCTTATTGTTTGATTATATCAAAGGCACGGTTACATATATAAACCCTGAGTATATAGTAATTGAAAACAACGGAATAGGCTATCAGGTCTTTACGCCGAATCCATACGTGTTTTCAATTGATGAACAACCAAAAACGGTTTACACCTATCAATATGTAAGAGAAGACGTAATTGCACTTTACGGGTTTGCTTCGCGAGAACAAAAGGATTTATTTATGAAGTTAATTAGCGTGTCAGGAATCGGCCCAAAAGGCGGTTTAGCTATTTTAGCGTCAGGTAATCCAGCGCAGGTTGTCCAAGCTGTGGAGGAGGAAGACGAGAAGTTTTTAGTTAAGTTTCCAGGAGTAGGTAAAAAAACAGCTCGACAGATGATTCTAGATTTAAAAGGAAAGCTGCATGATATTGTACCAGATGCCGTTCCTTCTTTATTTGCAGATTTGGACGCACAAGAAGTCAAATCTCAAAGTTCAGAAGCACTCGATGAAGCGATTGAAGCACTTAAAGTATTAGGTTACGCAGAAAGAGAAATCAAAAAAATTGTTCCAGCTTTAATGAAGGAAACGATGACAACAGATCAGTATATTAAAGAAGCGCTAAAACGATTATTGAAACAATAAGTAAGGGAGGAGTAAAATGGACGATCGTATTGTAACGGGAGATGTTCTTGGTGAAGAAGAAATCATCGAGCAAAGTTTGCGGCCGCAAACCTTACAGCAGTATATTGGTCAGCATAAAGTAAAATCCCATCTTGACATTTTTATTAAAGCTGCCAAAATGCGAAGCGAAACGTTAGATCACGTGCTCTTATATGGTCCTCCAGGATTAGGTAAAACAACCCTTGCCACTATTATCGCTAATGAAATGGGCGTGCAAATCCGAACGACCTCAGGGCCAGCCATTGAGCGTCCAGGCGACTTAGCCGCGGTTTTAACCAGCTTAGAGCCTGGAGATGTGCTTTTTATTGATGAAATTCATCGATTAAATCGTTCAGTTGAAGAAGTACTGTACCCAGCAATGGAAGACTTCTGTTTGGACATTGTGATTGGAAAAGGGCCGAGTGCACGTTCTGTCCGTCTTGATTTGCCTCCGTTTACGCTAGTAGGTGCAACAACAAGAGCAGGGCTTTTATCTTCTCCTTTACGTGATCGCTTCGGCGTTTTAAGCCGTTTGGAATACTATCAAGAAGAAGATCTTGCTTCGATAGTAGAAAGAACAGCAGCTATTTTAGATGTAGAGATTGATCAGAAAGCGACGTTTGAGATGGCTAGGCGTGCTAGGGGAACTCCACGTATTGCGAATCGCTTGCTTCGAAGAGTCAGAGATTTTGCCCAGGTAAAAGGAGACGGAGCTATAACTGAAACCCTTGCTACTGAAGCATTAGAAATGTTACAGGTGGACCGTTTAGGTCTTGATCATATTGACCATAAATTATTAAGAGGGATTATTGAAAAATTTAGAGGCGGGCCTGTAGGCTTAGATACAATATCAGCTACTATTGGTGAAGAATCTCACACGATTGAAGATGTATACGAGCCTTATTTACTACAAATTGGCTTTTTGCAGCGAACGCCTCGAGGACGAATTGTGACTCCTTTGGTTTATGATCATTTTCAGCTGGAGGTGCCTGATCAGTGAATGATATGCCTAAGATGCTGATCACATTAGGAGGCATTTTAGTAGTCATTGGGCTGTTATGGCAGTTCGTTGGCAAGCTTCCTGGCGATATTTTTATTAAAAAAGGAAATACAACCTTTTATTTCCCGATTGTGACATGTATCCTAGTAAGCGTTGTGTTATCACTTATTTTTTATGTAATTGGCAGGTTTAAATAATTAAGTAGAAACAGGTGAACATTTTGAAAGTAGATTTATTTGATTTTCATTTACCAGAAGAATTGATTGCGCAAACACCACTTGAGCAGCGAGATGCATCAAGACTCATGGTATTAAACAAAGAAACAGGAAATGTGAAACATCATATGTTTCATGACCTTCTTGATTATGTGCAAGAAGGAGATTGTTTAGTGTTAAACGATACGCGTGTTCTTCCTGCACGTTTATTTGGCACAAAAGAAGATACAGGTGCTAATATTGAAGTATTGCTTTTAAAACAAACACAAGGCGATACGTGGGAGACGCTTGTAAAACCGGCTAAGAGAGTAAAAGAAGGAACGGTTATTTCGTTTGGTGACGGACGTCTGACTGCTGTATGCAAAGAAACGAGCGATCAAGGCGGACGTTTGCTAGAATTCAACTATGAAGGCATCTTTTATGAGGTGCTTGAACAGTTAGGAGAAATGCCGCTGCCGCCTTATATTAAAGAACGTTTGGATGATCAAGAGCGCTATCAAACGGTTTTTGCCCGTGAGCAAGGTTCTGCAGCAGCGCCAACAGCAGGTCTTCACTTTACAGAAGAGATGCTTGAACAGTTAAAAACAAAAGGTGTGCATATTGCATTTTTAACGCTTCATGTCGGATTAGGTACGTTCCGTCCAGTCAGCGTTGACGACTTAGAAGAGCACGATATGCACGCAGAGTTTTATCAAGTGAGTGAAGGAACCGCGGCTTTACTAAACAGCGTACGCGAAAAAGGCGGACGCATTATTTCAGTAGGTACAACTTCTACCCGTACTCTTGAAACAATTGCAACTGAGCATAACGGAAAATTTGTTGCTTCTTCAGGCTGGACCAATATTTTTATTTTCCCAGGGTATGAATTTAAAGCAATTGATGGAATGATTACAAACTTCCATCTTCCAAAATCTACGCTCATTATGCTTGTAAGTGCCTTAGCAGGAAGAGAAAACGTCATTTCTGCCTATGAACAAGCTGTAGCAGAGAAGTATCGCTTTTTCAGCTTCGGCGACGCGATGCTAATTTTGTAATTTAACATGAAAGGAATACATCAATGACAGCAATTCGTTACGAACATATAAAAACTTGTAAACAAACAGGAGCGCGTTTAGGTATTGTCCACACGCCTCATGGTTCATTTGAAACGCCTATTTTTATGCCAGTAGGCACATTAGCTACAGTAAAAACAATGTCTCCGGAAGATTTAAAAGCAATGGGGGCAGGCATTATTTTAAGTAATACGTACCATTTATGGCTTCGTCCAGGTCATGAAATTGTTAAAAAAGCAGGTGGTCTGCATAAATTTATGAACTGGGATCGTCCTATCTTAACAGATTCAGGCGGCTTCCAAGTTTTTAGTTTAAGCGATTTGCGCCGTATTGAAGAAGAAGGCGTTCATTTCCGCAACCATTTGAATGGAGACAAGCTTTTCCTATCTCCAGAAAAAGCGATGGACATTCAAAATGCGCTTGGGTCTGATATTATGATGGCATTTGATGAATGCCCTCCTTATCCAGCAGAGTATGACTACTTAAAACGTTCAGTAGAGCGTACTAGCCGATGGGCAGAGCGATGCCTTGAGGCTCACAGCCGCCCTCAAGACCAAGGTCTTTTTGGAATTGTTCAAGGCGGAGAGTTTGAAGATTTACGCCGTCAAAGTGCAGCTGATTTAGTATCAATGGACTTCCCAGGTTATGCTGTGGGAGGCCTGTCAGTTGGAGAACCAAAAGATGTGATGAATCGTGTGCTTGAGTTTACGACGCCATACTTGCCAACTGACAAACCTCGTTATTTAATGGGAGTAGGATCACCTGACTCGTTAATTGATGGAGCAATTCGCGGGATTGACATGTTTGACTGCGTATTACCAACGCGTATTGCACGTAACGGAACGCTTATGACAAGTGAAGGTCGTCTTGTTGTTAAAAATGCCAAATATGCAGAAGACTTCGGTCCGATTGATCCAAACTGTGACTGCTACACATGTCAAAATTATTCAAGAGCGTATATTCGCCACTTAATTCGCTGTAATGAAACGTTTGGAATTCGTTTAACATCTTACCATAACTTATATTTTCTGCTAAACTTAATGGAGCAAGTCCGTGAAGCCATTCGCGAAGACCGACTTGGCGATTTCCGCGATGAGTTCTTTGAAAAATATGGGTTTAACGGCCCAGACGCAAAGAATTTCTAGGTCACTACAGGAATTTTCATCAAATTTATGAATGAGTACCTGTTGATAATATAAATAAAAGGAGGAGTTTTCATGGGTGTTTTACAAAATATTTGGCCATTACTTTTAATGTTTGTCATTTTCTATTTCTTGTTAATCCGTCCACAGCAAAAACGTCAAAAAAACGTACAGCAAATGCAATCAGCACTTAAAAAAGGTGATAAGATTGTTACAATTGGCGGTATGCACGGTTTGGTAGAAGCAATCGATGAGTCACAAGTTGTGGTTCGCAGCACTGACGGTTCAAAATTAACATTTGACCGCAATGCTATTCGTGAAGTAAGAAGCGTAGATTAATAAAAAAACGTCACGTACATGTACGTGACGTTTTTTTATGCTTCTCGTGAACCGGCAATGTTTACGCCAACAATTCCCCCGAGAATAGCGACTCCAATAAACCCAGCGTGAAATAAAAGCTGCTGTGCAGAAAACAGGTGACTATAGCCGAGGAATTGCAGCAAAAACATTAAAAAAGAATAAGAAATACCAGTGGCTCCTCCAACAAGCAGTCCCTTTGAACCGTTTCGTCCTCCCGCGATAAATCCTCCGATAAACAGTGTAATAAATGAGAGAATAAGTAAAAATAAACGTACGGACTGTTCTTCAAGCGATGTGAATTTTAAAATAAGCGAAAAGATAATGCTAATCGCTAAAGCCATCACTAAGATTGTTGCTACCCCTGCAAATACAGCGTTGCTCATTCGTTTTGCACCCAACTTGTTTCCCCCTCATGAAATAAAAAGATAGGTGAACCCTTAGTACGAGCATATTCGGGATGACTTCAAAATAGACGCATAAAAGTAAGGCTATTTTAAAATAAATGGTACAAACTACAAGGGAATACATAAAGGAGGTCTTTGCAGTGGAACTATTAATCATGGTTGCGCGAACCGTGCTTTTGTATGTAGTAGTTTTAATTATTTTTCGCGTTATGGGCAAAAGGGAAATAGGAGAGCTGAGCATTTTGGATTTAGTTGTCTTTATTATGATTGCTGAAATGGCAGTAATGGCTATTGAAAACCCAAAAGATCCTTTGGTGTATTCAATTCTTCCGATGTTAACGCTTCTTATTATTCAAATTGGTTTAGCTATATGGTCTCTTAAAAGCAATCGAATGCGAAATTTTATTGATGGTAAACCTAGTATTATCATTGAAAATGGAAAAATAAATGAACATGAAATGAAAAGGCAGCGATATAACTTCAATGATTTGCTTGTGCAGCTACGAGATAAAAATATAAAAAATGTAGCTGATGTTGAATTTGCTATTTTAGAATCTTCAGGAAGGCTATCCGTGTTTGAAAAAGATCAGCAATCAGGTAAAAAAGGCAATTTGAATTTGCCTTTTATCATTGACGGCGTTATTCAAGAAGAGCATCTGTTGCATGAACATAAAACAACGGAATGGTTAAGGCAGGAGTTAGAGAAACTGGGGCATTCAAACTTAGACAAGATTTCATATTGCAGCTACGACAACGGAAAATTTTTTATAGATTTAATAGATGTGAAACAATAAAACGCGGAGTGCTCCGCGTTTTATTTTCGTTTAAAATAACGTAAAACAGAAAAGCGATTTAATTCTTCTTTTGTTATCAGTCTAAAAAGCAGCAAAAACAGTACATATACAAAGCTTGTCAGTGCAATTGATAAAATGGTTCGTAAGCTTAACGGGATGGAAGTGAAAAGGTTCATATAAGTAAAGTGTCCAATAAAGCCTGATATGCCCATTACAGCAAAGCTGCGAAGATACTCAAACACATGAAGCTTATACGTGATTTTTTTCATGACCGTAGACAGATGTAAAAGAGTGACAAGCATCATTCCCACAACAATTGCAAGGCCAGCTCCCATAATGCCTAGATTGGGCTGAGTTGCGAGTAAGAAGATAAGAGACGTTTTGACCGCTGCTCCTATAAAACTGTTAATCATGGCGGCTTTTGCAAGGTCTAGCGCCTGCAAAACAGCTTGAAGCGGCCCTTGAAAGTAATAAAAGATAAAAAAAGGCGCCATGACTTTGACAAAAATAGCAGCTTTGTCAGAACCATACATCAATTCCATTACCGGATTAGCAAATACATAAAGAACAACAACGGCCAGTCCGCCTGTTACAAACGACAAGCGGAGAGCTTGATGAAGCCGATATTCGATTTGTTTCATTTGATTCTGTGCAAGAGATTCACTGATTGCGGGAACCAAAGAAGTGGATAGAGACACCGTTACAAAAGAAGGCAGCATCAGGAGAGGGAGTGCAAAGCCTGTTAATTCTCCGTACTGCTTCGTTGCTACCGCTGTCGCTACTCCTGCAATTGCTAAACTTTGAGCTACTACAATCGGTTCTAAAAACCAAGAAATTGACCCAATCATGCGGCTTCCTGTCGTGGGAAGAGCGATTCGCATTAAGTCAAGGAACGTATCTTTGCCCGCATGTAAAGAAGCAAAAAATTTTCGTCTTACCGTTATTTTCTTCTTTCGCTTGAACATAAACACCATGTAAAACAGGGAAGCGAGCTCTCCAAATACCGAAGAGAGCATAGCGCCAGCCGCGGCGTACTCAATTCCATAAGGTAAAAATGCTTTTGTACAGACAGCAATTAACGTAATTCGCACCACTTGTTCAATAATTTGAGAATAAGCAGCGGGCTTCATTTGCTGCTTTCCTTGAAAATATCCGCGAATGACAGACGACACGGCGATGATCGGAATAACAGGAATAATCGCAAGCAGCGGATAGATCGTACGTGAATCTGTAAAGAAGGTTTTTGCTACAACGGGAGCGAATAATATTAGTCCGAGCGTAAATAAAACGCTCAGCGTACACGTAATACTTAAAGAGACGACAAGTATTTTTTTTATTTTATGCCTGTCACCTAAAGCTTCTGCTTCTGCCACTAACTTGGATATGGCAACCGGTAGCCCAAGCTGTGTTAAGGTGATTACTAATACCAGCGTGGGGACCGCCATCATATAAAGTCCCACACCTTCGTCTCCAATCATTCGAGCCACCACAATTCGATTGACAAACCCGAGTACACGTGTAATTAAGCCAGCAATTATTAAAATAATAGTTCCCTGTAAAAATTTAGACATATACTCACTGCTTTCTTGAGGTTTATACAGTGAATATATGCGCCGTCGGTGTCCAAGCATGACAAGTATTCCTCATACGAGAAAGAAATTTTACGCAAAATGTCAAACGGAAAGGAGGATCAATATGACACATCCATTTATTTCAGCTTCGAAAGAACTTATACAGCCTGTCGTATCCAGCAAAATGGAAGAATTTCATATGCTCGGATATGAAGAAGTAACGGAGAACGATTTATTGAGTTATTTGGAAATGAAAAAATGGAAAAAAGAAAAGGAGCTATCTCTCCATCAAGTTGTAAATGATATTTTATCTGTTAAGATCACGCAGGTGATGAGCTATGTAACCATTGAATCTTATAAATCTGATATGTTCTCAAGTGTTAATAATGGAGAAGACTGGAAAGAATTATTAAAGTAGAGTTTGTAAAATACATGTATTAAAATTTGATAAGGTCTTTATTTGACAGACATTAGGTTATGAATGATAATTAGATTGGTCATTTATCTATTGTTATCATTTCATGTTTTTTACATAAGAAGGAGGATTTTCTGTCGATGGTTAAAAGAGGACGTATCGTTGCCTTTTTCCTCTTAGTACTGCTTGTGTTTAGTACAATCGGAACAACGATGACTGGAATTACAAAAGATATTAAACTTGGCCTCGACCTTCAAGGTGGATTTGAAATTTTATATAAAGTCAGTCCAGCTAAAAAAGGCGATGTCATTGACAAAAAGGCACTTAACAGCACGGTTGAAGCGCTGCGTCAACGTGTCGATGTACTGGGAGTTAGTGAGCCCAGCATTCAAATTGAAGGAAACGACCGCATCCGTGTTCAGCTAGCTGGTGTCACGAATCAAAAGCAAGCCAGGGATCTGTTATCAACTCAAGCAAACTTAACGTTCCGTGACGTGAACGATAAGGTGCTGATGGATGGTACAGACTTAGCGCAAGGCGGAGCAAAGCAATCGTTTGACCAAAGCAATCAGCCTAGCGTCTCACTAAAGTTAAAAAATGCGAAAAAATTTGAAAAGATTACGCGAGAGCTTTCTCAAAAACCAGCACCTAACAATTTAATTGTCATTTGGCTGGATTATGAAGAAGGAAAAGACTCGTACCAAAAAGAATCAGCAAAACAAAATCCGAAGTACCTGTCTGCAGCTTCTGTTAGCAGCGTGTTAACACAGCCAGATGTTGAAATTTCAGGTGGAAACTTCACAGTGAAAAGTGCAACGCAGCTGGCGGAATTGTTAAATGCCGGGTCGCTGCCAGTTAAATTAGATGAGCTATACTCTACATCCGTTGGAGCTCAGTTTGGAGAAGAAGCTCTTCATACGACTATACTAGCGGGTATTATCGGCATCGGAATTATCTTCCTTTACATGCTGTTTTTCTACCGTTTACCGGGGCTTATTGCCATTATTACACTCAGTTTTTATATCTACTTAAACTTAGTTGTATTTGACTGGATGCACGTGGTTATGACGCTTCCAGGGATTGCGGCTCTTATTCTCGGCGTAGGTATGGCAGTAGATGCGAATATTATTACCTACGAGCGGATTAAAGATGAACTGAAAACAGGAAGGTCTGTTATATCGGCTTACCGGGCAGGAAATCGTCGCTCACTTGCGACCATTTTTGATGCCAATATTACAACAATGTTAGCGGCTCTTGTACTGTTCTTTTATGGTCAAAGTTCAGTAAAGGGATTTGCAACAACATTAATGATTGGGATTGTGCTAAGTTTTATTACGGCCGTATACGGTACGCGTTTATTAATGAGCCTTTTAGTAAACAGCCGCTGGTTTGATAAAAAACCAGGCTACTTTGGCGTGAAGAAAGAGCAAATTCACGATTTAAGCAAAGATGACGGCACAACCGTTTTACCTACAGCGTGGGATAAAATTGACTTTGTTAAATACCGTAAAGCGTTCTTCACATTCTCAAGCGTGCTCGTGATTATCGGTATTATCTCGGTTGCTGTGTTTAGGCTGAACCTCGGTATTGACTTTACGAGCGGAACTCGCATAGAGATTCCCGCAAATCATACCGTTACGCAGGCTGAGATACAGCGTGAAATGAAGTCTCTTGATATCAAAACGGATGACATAGTTATTACAGGAAAAAGTAATGATACGGGTGTCGTACGTGTAGTTGGGGTCTTGAATAAAAAAGAAATTGCCAATTTAAAAGACCACTTTAAAGACAAATACGGTTCTGAACCAAACGTAAGCACCGTTTCGCCGACAGTTGGAAAAGAACTGGCGAAAAATGCAATGATGGCGATCGTGATTGCTTCAATTGGAATTATCATCTATGTAACGATTCGATTCGAGTTTTACATGGCGCTTGCAGCCGTGCTTGCTCTGCTGCATGATGCGTTCTTTATCGTTACGGTCTTTAGCTTAACAAAGTTAGAAGTAGATTTAACGTTTATCGCCGCTGTCTTGACGATTGTTGGTTACTCAATTAACGATACAATCGTTACGTTTGACCGCATTCGTGAAAATATGCAGAAATTCAAATCCAAAACGTTTGACGATTTGGCATTTATCGTAAATCTAAGTTTACGCGAAACGTTTACTCGTTCGATGAATACCGTGTTAACAGTTGTGATTGCAGTTGTAGCACTTCTTGTATTCGGAAGTGAGTCCATTCAAAACTTCTCAATTGCCCTGTTAGTAGGTTTAATTCTTGGTGCATATTCATCTGTGTTTATTGCTGCGCAGCTATGGCTTGTGTGGAAAGGTAAACAGTTGAAGCGTGAGGAACAAAAAGAAGTAGAAAGCAAGTAATTCAAAAACGTGCGAAGTGTTCGCACGTTTTTTTGTACGTGAAAATTTAAGGCGCACTGTCAGAAAAATATGCTTATTTTCTTTCGTTGCTCCATTTCATCCACTCTAGTATAATAATGTGGGTTAAGGGGTGAAGAGACATGTTACAGTCAAAAAAACGTTGGAATGTTCAAGAATGTGATGAACAACTTGTTAATGAATTTGTAGAAAACCTCAATATTACACCTCTAGTAGCTTCGTTATTACTTAATAGAGGCATGACAACAGTAGAAGCGGCACGTGAGTTTTTACACGTTGATGCACAAACGTTCCACGATCCGTTTTTATTGCACGATATGGACAAAGCAGTAGCTCGTATTCAGCAAGCAATTGATCATAATGAAAAAATTATGATCTATGGAGATTACGATGCGGACGGCGTCAGCAGTACTTCAGTTATGTTATCTGCTTTACAGCAGCTCGGCGCTGATACTGATTTTTATATTCCTAATCGCTTTACAGAAGGTTATGGGCCGAATAAGGCAGCATTTGATAAAATAAACGCAGGCGGCTATCAGCTGGTGATTACGGTAGACACAGGTATTTCGGCAGTCGAAGAAACGGCGTATGCACGTGAATTAGATTTTGATTTAATTATTACTGATCACCACGAGCCGGGTCCGGTTTTACCCGATGCCTATGCAATTATTCATCCAAAGCTGCCGGGCAGTACATATCCATTTAAAGAACTGGCAGGTGTAGGAGTTGCTTTTAAACTTGCTCATGCGCTGTTAGGGGAGCTTCCGGAACATTTGTTAGAACTAGCAGTGATTGGGACGATTGCTGACTTAGTTCCTTTAGTCGACGAAAACCGCTTAATTGCTCGCAAAGGTCTTGACTATCTCAAGCTCACGAAGCGTACTGGAATTGAAGCGCTGCTGAGCGTATGTGGAGTAAAACGCGAAGAAATTACTGAAGATACAATTGGATTTGCCATGGCTCCTCGCATTAATGCAGTAGGACGTCTTCAAGATGCTGATCCAGCTGTTCATTTGCTTATGACAACAAATGCTGAAGAAGCAAAAGGTTTAGCTAAAGAAATTGATGCGTTAAACAAGGAAAGGCAGCAAATCGTAAACGATATTACGGAAGAAGCCGTTGAATTTGTTGAAAGTATGTATCCTCCGGATGAAAATAGCGTTCTTATTGTAGAGGGAGAAGGATGGAATGCAGGCGTTGTTGGAATTGTTGCTTCTAGGCTCGTAGAAAAGTTCTACAGACCAACAATTGTATTAAGTGTTGACTCTGAAAACCGTATTGCTAAAGGTTCAGCAAGAAGTATCCAAGGCTTTGACTTATTCGCGAACTTATCTAAATGCCGTGACATTTTGCCGCATTTTGGAGGGCATCCAATGGCAGCCGGCATGACGTTAAACAGCGAGGATGTAGAAGAACTGCGCAGACGCCTTAATGAACAAGCAAGCAACGTGTTAACTCAACAGGACTTTATTCCAATTACATCAGTTGATACAGTATGCAAAACAGAGGAAATTACCCTGGAAAACATTGAACAAATGAGTGCGCTTGCTCCATTTGGTATGCATAATCCGAAGCCAAAAGTTCTCATTAAAGATGTTCATACAACATCTATGCGGAAAATTGGTGCGAATAAAAATCATTTAAAACTCGTATTTGAAGACAGCGGTGTATCGGTTGATGCAGTAGGATTTGGGTTAGGCTATATATTAGATGAAGTATCTCCTATAGCTAAGGTATCATTAGTAGGTGAACTATCCATTAATGAGTGGAACAATATGCGCAAACCGCAGCTGATGGTAGAAGATATCTCTGTAGATGAGTGGCAGATGTTTGATTATCGCAGCGCGGTTGATGTCAAACGTTTCTTTGAACAGGTATTCACAGATCAAATGAAAGTTGTTGCTTTTCACGATTCAACAATTGATAAATACAAGTCGATGCTGCCGATGGAACATGTTGTTCTTATTCAAAATGAAGAACAGGCAAAAGCATGCATGTTTGCAGGAGAACAGATCGTTTTATTAGATTTGCCTCCGTCACAGAAGTGGCTTGAAGCTTTGTTTGTCCAAGGTATTCCTTCTAGGATATACGCTATTTTCTTAACGGAAGAAGACCATTATTTTGATACAATCCCAACTCGCGATCACTTTAAATGGTTCTACGGCTTTTTAGCGAAAAAGGGTCCTTTTGATTTAAAACGCTACAAAGAAGATTTAGCAATTCATAAGGGCTGGTCGAAAGAAACGATTGATTTTATGGCAAAAGTGTTTTTTGAGTTAGAATTTGTTACAATAAACAATGGCTTAATTTCGTTAGTGAAAAATTCTACGAAACGTGATTTAATAGAATCTGCGACTTATCGCCAAAAGCAGCAGCAGATTGAAATAGAAAAAAACTTTATTTATACGTCATATGTACAGCTTAAAAATCAATTTCAAGATATTTTTAAGCGTTCGATTGAATGAGGAGGCAACATTAGAATGAATTTTAAAGATTATATTACAATTGTACCTGACTGGCCAAAACCAGGTATTACATTTAAAGATATCTCAACATTAATGGATAACGGTGACGCATACCGTGCCGCAACGGATGAGATTGTAAAATATGCCAATGATAAACAAGTTGATATTATCGTAGGACCGGAAGCTCGCGGATTTATCGTTGGTTGTCCAGTAGCATATGCGTTAGGTATCGGCTTTGCACCTGTTCGTAAAGAAGGAAAATTACCGCGTGAAGTAATTAAAGTAGATTACGGTTTAGAATACGGTAAAGACGTATTAACGATTCACAAAGATGCAATTAAGCCAGGTCAGCGCGTGTTGATTACAGATGATTTATTAGCAACAGGCGGTACAATTGAAGCGACAATTAAGCTTGTTGAAGAATTAGGCGGAATTGTTGTTGGAGCTGCGTTCTTAATTGAACTTTCTTACCTTGACGGCCGTGACAAACTAGACGGTTACGATGTATTCACATTAATGACGTATTAAGAAGAACGATCACATAAAAAAGAGTACCTGATACAGGTGCTCTTTTTTCGTTAAAAAACGTGAATACGTAAAATGGAAATGATGTAAATTTCATAAATTAGACGCAAAGGCTTTACATCCTTGGATTTTTTCAAGATAATAGTTACAATATGAATTAAAAATGCTAGTTGATAAAAGGTGATTTCATGGCAAATGAGCAAGTCCTAACAGCGGAACAGGTCATTGACAATACGAAGCGATATTTAAATGAAGAAGACGTGGCTTTTGTACAAAAAGCATATGATTTTGCAAAAGAAGCTCACAAAGAACAATATCGCAAGTCGGGTGAACCATATATTATCCACCCGATTCAAGTCGCAGGAATTTTAGTTGATCTAGATATGGATCCAGCAACAATTGCAGCTGGATTTCTACATGATGTGGTCGAAGATACAGAGATAACACTAAAGGATTTAGAAAAAGCTTTTAACGAAGAAGTAGCAATGCTAGTAGACGGCGTAACGAAACTTGGAAAAATTAAATATAAGTCTAAAGAAGAGCAGCAGGCTGAAAATCACCGCAAGATGTTTGTGGCAATGGCTCAAGATATTCGAGTCATACTGATCAAACTTGCGGATCGTCTTCATAACATGCGTACGCTGAAGCATTTACCGCAGGAAAAGCAGCGACGCATTTCAAATGAAACGCTTGAAATTTTTGCTCCTCTTGCTCATCGTCTTGGTATTTCAAAAATTAAGTGGGAGCTTGAAGATACAGCTTTACGTTACTTAAATCCTCAGCAATATTATCGCATTGTCAATTTGATGAAGAAAAAGCGTGCGGAACGCGAGCAATATTTGGCTGAAGTTATTGATGAAGTTCGTGAGCAAGTAGATGAAGTGTCGATTAAAGTTGAAATTTCAGGACGTCCAAAACATATTTATTCCATTTATCGTAAAATGGCACTGCAAAACAAGCAGTTTAATGAAATTTACGATTTACTAGCTGTGCGCATTATTGTAAATAGCATTAAAGACTGCTATGCGGTGTTAGGGATTATTCACACGTGCTGGAAACCAATGCCAGGACGTTTCAAAGATTATATTGCGATGCCAAAACAAAATATGTACCAGTCTCTTCATACGACGGTTATCGGACCAAAAGGTGATCCGTTAGAAGTTCAAATTCGAACATTTGACATGCACCAAATTGCTGAGTATGGAATTGCTGCTCACTGGGCTTACAAAGAGGGAAAAACAGCTGAGCATGCTTCATTTGAAGAAAAGTTAACGTGGTTTAGAGAAATTTTAGAATTTCAAAATGATGCAAACGATGCAGAAGAGTTTATGGAATCTCTAAAAGTTGATTTGTTTTCTGACATGGTTTATATTTTTACGCCAAAAGGCGACGTCATTGAGCTTCCTTCGGGTTCTGTTCCAATTGATTTTTCCTATCGTATTCATTCTGAAATCGGAAATAAAACCATTGGAGCAAAAGTCAACGGCAAGATGGTTACGCTTGATTACCGTTTGAAAACGGGGGACATTATCGAAATTTTGACGTCTAAGCATTCATATGGTCCAAGCAAGGACTGGTTAAAGCTTGCTCAAACGTCTCAAGCCAAAAATAAAATTCGCCAATTCTTTAAAAAGCAAAGCCGCGATGAAAATATTGAAAAAGGCAAAGAGCTGGTTGAAAAAGAAATTCGTCAAATGGAGTTTGACTTAAAAGAAGTATTAACAGCTGATAATATCAAACGAGTAGCGGAGAAGTTTAATTTCTCAAATGAAGATGATATGTATGCAGCTATTGGATATAACGGATTAACTGCGGCTCAAGTAGCTAATCGTTTAACCGAGAAGTGGAGAAAGCAGCGCGATCAAGAACAAGAGATCCAAATTGATGACATTGCACGCGACACTGCGGCTAAACGTGTTCGCCAGCATAAACGAAAAGATTCCGGTGTTATCGTACCGGGTGTAGAGAACATGCTGATTCGCTTGTCTAAATGCTGTAATCCAGTTCCCGGAGATGAGATTGTTGGTTTTATTACAAAGGGGCGGGGAGTATCTGTTCATAGAGCAGATTGTTTAAACGTTCACACAGATGATGCTGAAAGCCGTCTTATTCCTGTAGAGTGGGAAACACATATTAAAGAAGGCAAAGAGTTTAATGTGGAAATTGAAATTTCGGGCTACGACCGTCGAGGCTTACTAAATGAAGTTCTGCAGGTTGTAAACGAGACTAAAACGAATATTTCAGCCGTTTCAGGAAAATCGGACCGAAACAAAATGGCTACGATTCATATGTCAATTTCTATTCATAACATCAGTCATCTTCATAAAGTGGTCGAGCGCATTAAGCAGCTTCGAGACATTTATTCAGTTCGCCGAATTATGCATTAAGAAAGGTCGTTATACATGAGAGTAGTCGTACAAAGAGCAAAGAATGCAAAAGTAACTGTTGCAGGGGAGACGGTCGGCGAGATTGAGCACGGATATATGCTTTTAGTCGGTATTACCCACGAGGATACTGAAGCCGATGCAGAGTATGTAGCAGACAAAATTGTAAATTTGCGAGTGTTTGAAGATGAGTCTGGCAAAATGAATTTGTCGCTTCTAGATGTAGAAGGAGAAATTTTATCGGTATCTCAATTTACGCTTTACGGAGATTGCCGAAAAGGCAGAAGACCAAACTTTATGGAAGCTGCTAGGCCAGATCATGCTGTAACGATTTACAACTATTTTAATAAAGTATTATCAGGAAAAAATATTCGAGTAGAAACCGGCGCATTTGGCGAAATGATGGACGTATCATTTACGAATGACGGACCGGTCACACTTATTGTAGAAAGCAAAGAAAAAACGCAGGCTCACAGATGAGTCTGCGTTTTTTCTTTGTTTTGAAAGTAGTGATTTAATCCTTCAGCGATAGCGGATGTAATCATTTGCTGATAACTGATGGAATTAATATACGTTTCTTCCCGTTCGTTGCTTAAAAAGCCCAGTTCAATTAATGTACTCGGACGTGTATTTTCGCGAAGAACATAATAGTTTCCAAATCGTTCTCCTTTGTCTTTCAATTTTGCATGTTCAATGAGTGACTGATGAATAGAATGTGTGAGTGGACTGTCCTGATGCTGATGATAATAATACGTCATAAGGCCAGTTAGCTGTGAGCTGTTCGTACTGTTGTAGTGAACGCTTATAAAAGCATCTGCTTTAGTCGATTGCAGCGTGCGCTGTGAAAGTAGAACGTACTCATCACGGGTGCGGGTTAAAATGACGTGTGCGCCTTCTTTTTGAAGTTTGTTTTGTAAAATCAGCGCTGTTCGGAGAGTGAGATCTTTTTCATATGTGCCCTGTGTGCCGATGGCTCCTTTGTCTTTTCCTCCATGGCCTGCATCAATAATAATGGTTTTGCCCTTTAGGTGCTGCAAGCTTTTACTCAGCGTATAAACAGGCTGGCGCTGCGCTACCTGCATGCTAGGCTGAACGCTACGGAGCGCTACGGTTTTCGTGAATTTTTTAAACACCCAGCCTTGAATACCCGAGCTTTCTACATAATACCAATCTCCTTGACGGTCTGAAACGGATAGTCTTGTATTCTTCGTCAATTTATTTGTAATTGAAAATGAACGTCCTGGACCGCTGCGTACATGAAGAGAGTCAGCTGTTACAACAATGGGTTGATGCACCGGTACATTTGGGCGCTCAAATGAGGAAGAGCACAGTAACAAAAGGATACTTGCAGCCAAAACAGATACAGACTTCATGTTAAGATGGCGAATAGATAGACCTCCTTTTTATAACAAAATAGAGTATTCGATGAAAAGAAAAAAAATCCTTTCTCTTATGTAAAAACATCTTTTTTGGGCAATGCTAATAAAAGGATAAGTAAGTGTAGGCAGGGAGGAAGAAACGATGAAGTTTAGTGAAAAAGGTGAACAATCATTTCAGCAGGTAAATCCGGTATTTGGCATTCATTTTCATGATTTTATTGATAGAGAAAGTGAAGCTTCATCCCTTGAATTGGCTTCTGAATTTGGTTTAACGCTTCGAGATATTCAGAAACTAAGAAAACAATTAGACCGCTCTTAACATGAAAGGTGCTTGACAACTGCTCATTTCATTCGTAATATAGAAAGCAATTGCTAAATTAAAATGAATGTATAACATTTTTATATTGATAAGCCAAAGATCGAGAAAAGTAGTAAAGATGACACATGGCTAGAGAGGAAATGTCTTAGGCTGAAAGCATTTCTACATGATGACTTTATGAAAGAACACTCAGGAGGCTTCACTCTGAAAAGGGAAACTTAGTAGGAGATGAACGTGTTCGTGCGTTAACGAAATGAGTGGAAACATGTCATATGTTTCAATTAGGGTGGTACCACGTGAGATTAACTCTCGTCCCTACTATGGAAAAATAGTAGAGGCGAGAGTTTTTTTGTATTGTAAATTTTAAATATAGGAGGCATATCACGTTATGTCAGTTCAAATACCTAGAGGCACACAAGATATTTTACCGGGCAAAGTAGAATATTGGCAGTTTGTTGAACAGCGAGCAAGAGAAATCTGCCGTGCGTTCAACTACCAAGAAATTCGTACACCAATGTTTGAACACACTGAATTATTTTTGCGCGGAGTGGGAGAAACAACGGATATCGTGCAAAAAGAAATGTACACATTTAAGGATCGAGGCGACCGCAGCTTAACACTTCGTCCAGAAGGAACAGCTGCAGTTGGACGATCATTTGTTTCAAATAAAATGTTTGGAAATCCAACGCAGCCAACAAAGCTGTTTTATATCGGTCCTATGTTTCGTTATGAACGACCTCAAGCGGGACGTTTCCGTCAATTCGTTCAGTTTGGCGTAGAAGCATTAGGGGTAAATGATCCAGCTATCGACGCTGAAGTTCTTGCCCTGTTAATGAGCTTTTACCAATCGCTTGGATTAAAAAAATTAAAGCTGGTTGTTAACAGTTTAGGAGATACAGAAAGTCGTCAAGCTCACCGTCAAGCACTTATCGATCACTTTGCACCTCGCATCGGAGAGTTTTGCAGCGACTGTCAAAGCCGATTGGAGAAAAATCCTCTTCGTATTTTAGATTGTAAAAAAGATCGTGACCACGAACTGATGGCTACAGCGCCGTCTATTCTTGATTATTTAAACGACTATTCAAAAGAATATTTTGAAAAAGTACAGCAGTACTTAACCGATTTAGACATTGACTATGTTGTAGATCCGACGCTAGTACGCGGGTTAGATTATTATAATCACACAGCATTTGAACTAATGAGTGAAGCAGAAGGATTTGGCGCCATTACAACTCTTTGCGGCGGAGGCCGTTATAATGGGCTGATTCAAGAAATCGGCGGACCTGAAACACCAGGTATCGGATTCGCTTTAAGCATTGAACGCTTATTATCTGCATTGGAAGCAGAAGGAATTGAGCTTCCGGTAGAAACTGGCGTAGATTGCTATGTAGTGACAATGGGCGATGAGGCGAAAGAAAAATCTGTTTCAATTGTAAATACGCTTCGACGTGCAGGTTTTGTAGCAGATAAAGATTATCAAGATAAAAAAATGAAAGCTCAGTTCAAAGCAGCCGATCGTGTACAAGCAAAATTTGTTGTTGTTCTAGGTGAAGATGAGCTAGCAAAACAAGTTGTAAACGTAAAGAATATGGAATCTGGCGAACAGCAAGAAGTATCAATTGATCAATTGGTTAGCTATTTGCAGGAACAAGTATAAGGGGGAACCATGATGACAAAACGTTCATACTACTGTGGAGATGTAACAGAACAAGCAACTGGCGAAACAGTTCTATTAAAAGGATGGGTTCAAAAGCGCCGTGATTTAGGCGGATTAATTTTTATTGATTTACGCGACCGCGGCGGAGTTGTGCAAGTTGTATTTAATCCTGAAAAATCTGCTGAAGCGCTAAAAATTGCTGAAGATGTACGTAATGAATTCGTACTGGAAGTGCAGGGAACTGTTGTAGCTCGTGAAGAGGGAACCGTTAACCCGAACTTAAAAACAGGTAAAATTGAAGTTCACGCTGAGCAAATTACGGTGTTGAATAAAGCCAAAACACCTCCTTTTGCCATTGCGGATCAAACCGAAGTATCAGAAGATGTTCGATTAAAATATCGTTATTTAGATCTTCGACGTTCTGAAATGTTTAACACGCTTAAAATGCGCAATGACATTACAAAAACAATTCGCGACTTCTTAGATCAAAATGACTTTTTAGATGTTGAAACACCTATTTTAACAAAAAGCACGCCAGAAGGTGCACGCGATTATCTTGTGCCGAGCCGCGTACACGAAGGTGAGTTTTATGCTCTTCCTCAATCACCGCAAATCTTTAAGCAGCTGTTAATGGTAAGCGGAGTTGAGCGTTATTATCAAATTGCTCGCTGCTTCCGCGATGAGGACTTGCGTGCAGATCGTCAGCCTGAATTTACTCAAATCGATATTGAAACATCATTTTTATCTCAAGAGGACATCATGACAATGACGGAAGAAATGATGTCTAAAGTAATGAAGCGCGTAAAAGATTTAGATGTAACGACGCCTTTCCCGCGCATGTCATATGATGAAGCGATGAGCCGCTATGGCTCAGATAAGCCGGATACACGTTTTGAAATGGAGCTAGTCAACTTATCAGAGCTTGTGAAAGACTGCGGGTTTAAAGTATTTAGCGCAGCAGTTGAAAACGGCGGAGAAGTAAAAGCGATTAACGTAAAAGGTGCCGCTTCTAGCTATTCACGTAAAGATATCGATGCTTTAACAGAGTTCGTGAAAATTTACGGTGCTAAAGGGTTAGCATGGCTGAAAGTTGAAGCAGACGGCTTAAAAGGACCGATTGCAAAATTCTTCAACGAAGATGAGCAAAAGCAATTTGCTGAAGCTCTTCAAACGGAAGAAGGAGATTTACTTTTATTTGTAGCTGATAAAAAGTCAGTTGTAGCAGATGCACTTGGCGCTCTTCGTCTAAAGCTTGCAAAAGAACAAGGGATTATTGATGAAACGAAATTTAACTTCCTATGGGTAACAGATTGGCCTCTTCTTGAGCATGACGAAGAAGACAACCGTTACTACGCGGCTCATCATCCATTCACAATGCCAGTTCGTGAAGATTTACCAATGTTAGAAAGCGATCCTGGACAAGTCCGTGCACAAGCATATGACTTAGTGTTGAATGGTTACGAACTTGGCGGAGGATCTTTACGTATTTATGAGCGTGATATTCAAGAAAAAATGTTTAAAACGCTTGGATTTACATTAGAAGAAGCATATGAGCAGTTCGGTTTCTTACTTGAAGCATTTGAATACGGTACTCCTCCTCACGGCGGAATTGCGTTAGGTCTTGACCGTTTGGTTATGCTTTTAGCAGGACGCACAAACTTGCGCGATACAATTGCCTTCCCTAAAACAGCAAGTGCAAGCTGTCTATTAACAAACGCACCTGGTGAAGTAAGTGAAGCGCAATTAGACGAGCTGCATTTGCAGGTAAAAAAGCAAAAAACAGAAGCGTAATCGATTAAACCATCTGTTAAATCGAGCCTGTCACTGGAGCACGACAGGCTCGATTTTTTTTGTTTTACTTATTAATTGCAAAGTGATTTTTTCTGTGATAAGATACTTTCAAGAACTAAATAGTCCTGATGTGTTCGTCCTTAATCCAGTTTTGACCGAACAATTTTTTGCTTGGGAGCTCGGAGTTTTTAACGAGCGTACATGCCTCATCTCGAGGACTTACAATGGTTAAAGCAGAGCACCCACCTGCCGAGAGCGGGTTCAAAACGAAGGCACTCGAGACGGCACGATCGGGACTAGCATACATATAAGAAATCCTCTATGTAATGATTTGCATAGAGTTTTTTTATGGAGAAATAACGAATGCTCATGTTCGTTTTGCTAAAAATATGGTATAGTCAATTTCGTTGTTTATTTGAATTAATCATACACGTTGGTGTATTTAATAGAGGAGTGTTTTAATATGTTGCATCAGTTTTCGCGTAATGAACTGGCGATAGGAAAAGAAGGGTTAGCTACTTTAAAAGGCAGCACGGTTGCTATTTTAGGGATAGGAGGAGTAGGGTCGTTTTCTGCTGAGGCTTTGGCTCGGTCAGGAGTAGGTCGTTTAATTCTTGTAGATAAAGACGATGTTGATATTACAAACGTAAATCGTCAAATTCATGCGCTGCTTTCGACGGTAGGTCAGCCCAAGACAGAATTAATGAAACAGCGTATTTTGGATATTAACCCAGACTGTGACGTCGTTTCTCTTCAAATGTTTTATACGGAAGAAACGTATGAAGAGTTCTTTAGTTACAAACCGGACTTTGTAGTGGATGCATCCGATACGATTTCGTATAAAATTCATTTAATGAAAGAATGTTTAAAACGTGATATTCCGATTATTTCAAGTATGGGTGCTGCGAATAAAATGGATCCAACACGTTTTAAAATTGCAGACATTTCAAAGACGCATACAGATCCGATTGCAAAAGTGGTTCGTACTCGTCTGCGTAAAGAAGGAATTCGCAAAGGAATTAACGTCGTTTTTTCTGATGAACGTCCAATCGTTATTCGCGAAGAAGTTCGCAAAGAAGTAGGAAACGATCAAGCGCAAATTCGAAAAGCGAAAATGCCCCCATCTTCTAATGCTTTTGTTCCATCTGTAGCGGGATTAATTATGGGCGGTCATGTTATCAATGAATTATTAAGTAATATTAAGATTCGCCGCGTAGGTGATCAATAAAAAGAAGGCTATCGCAGCCTTCTTTTTTTATGGAAATATCTGTTCTATTTATGCTTTGGATGGAATCTTCTGTTTGATATGTATAAAAAGTACTAATAAATTGAAAAATATGGCTTGATGGTGAATTTACACTGTAGTAAAAAAAGAGATTTATGTAAATTTATTTAACGCTTTATTTACATAAAATTTACGTTTTGGCTTTCTTTCTGTTGTATCTTCTACAGTAATATTCAGAAAGTCTTATATATCAAGGGTTTTGATAGAAATAAGAAAAAATAAACCCCAAATAAGTAAGTTTACAGTAACTTAAAATTCACTTCATATAAAGACAACAATCTACTCGTATAATGTGTCTTGTACCTGTTGTTCGAGTACAAAGGACTAGTACTAATTACACATATATTTATTGGAGGGTAATGTAATGAAAACAAAGGGTTTTAAAGTAACATTAGCAGCTTTTTTAATGGTAGGAGCACTAGCAGCATGTGGTAAAGACGGAGCAAGCAACGACAGTGGTTCGGGCAGCAAAGAAGAAGTGTCAGGTACGTTAACAGCGGCGGGATCTACAGCTTTACAACCACTTGCAGAAGAAGCAGCGAATGGAATTACGGAAAAATATCCAAACCTTTCAGTAACGGTACAAGGTGGAGGTAGTGGAACTGGTGTTAACCAAGTAGCATCAGGAGCAGTTGACATTGGAAACTCTGACGTTCCAGCAGCCGATAAAATCGAAGATAAATCAAAAGCAGATAAACTTGTCGATACGAAAGTAGCGGGCATTGGGTTCGCACTTGTTGTAAATAAAGATGTAAAAGTAGAATCGTTAACAAAAGAGCAAATTCAAAAGATTTTCTCTGGTGAAATTAAAAACTGGAAAGAAGTTGGCGGAAACGACGAAAAAATTAACGTAATCAACCGTCCAGCATCATCTGGTACACGTGCTACATTTGAGAAAACATTAATGGGTGACGCAAAAGTAAATGACAGCGTTGGTACAGCTCAAGATTCAAACGGAGCGGTTGAGCAATCAGTAAACTCAACTCCAGGAGCAGTAAGTTACCTTGCTATGTCGTATTTAATTGGCGATAAAAAAGAAAGTTTAAAAATGCTTAATATTGATGGTGTGGAGCCAACAACAGAAAATATTGTTTCTAAAAAATATCCGTTCTGGTCTTATGAGTACATGATTACAAACGGTGAGCCAAAAGATGGTGCAAAAGAGTACATTGATTATGTATCTGGTAAAGACTTTGCTAAGCAAGTAGAAGATATGGGCTATATCCCAATGACTGAATTCAAAAAATAAAAGTGTTTTTAAAAAGAATAGGGCTGACTAACACAGTCAGTCTTATTCTATTTGAATGTTAATAAAGTATATAGCAAATAAAAAGAAAAGCGAATATATACTGAATATGTAAGGAGACAGAGCGATGAAGGGGAAAAAATCCATTAATTATGTAAAAAGCGAATACATTGGCCGTACGCTTTCTACATTTTGCGGTATTTTAATTGTACTTGTTACGTTAGCTATTATCGTATTTATTTGTGAAAAAGGCATACAGTCATTTTTACAAAGCAATATATCAATCGGTGAAATGTTGACTTCAACAAAATGGAGCCCAAACAATAAAGAATACGGGGCACTTGTGTTTATTCTGGGTTCCATGCTTGTATCAATCGGAGCCGTTATTATAAGTGCTCCAATTGGAATTGCTATTGCCATTTTTAACAACTATATTTCGCCTAAATTTGGGTCAACGGTTTTACGACCGGTTTTAGAGCTTTTAGTCGGAGTTCCTTCAGTGGTATACGGCCTTTTAGGGGTTACCATTTTAGTGCCGCTTCTTCGCGATAACTTCGGCGGAGTGGGCTTTAGTTTGATTGCCGGAATTATTGTCTTAAGCGTCATGATTCTTCCGACAATTGCAAGTATTGCTGACGATGCAATTCGAAGCGTAGCACCTGAATATTTAGAAGCTTCTTATGGACTAGGTTCAACAAGATGGCAGGCAATTAGCCGAGTTATTATTCCATCTGCTAAAACAGGTATTTTAACAGGTATCGTGTTAGGGCTTGCCCGTGCATTCGGAGAAGCGCTAGCTGTGCAAATGGTTATCGGAAATACGGTTAAGCTTCCTGAAAGCTTATACAGCCCAACGGCAACATTAACAGGTATTTTAACAATGGATATGTCTAATACGTTAAACGGAACGGCATGGAATAACGCATTGTGGACGTTAGCCATGATTTTACTGCTTATTTCTTTCGTGTTCATTTTAATTATCCGAGCAATTGGGAAACGAGGTGCTCATCAATGAGAAACAAAAATGCACGCACAGTAAATAATATATGGACAGGTATTTTTTATGGCATTGCCGCTCTAGTTGTGGCGCTATTAGTGTATTTAGTTGTTGAAATTATCGCCAAGGGCTGGGGATTTTGGGATCCGAACTTTTTATTTGGAAAGCCAAGCAATACGATGGCAGGTGGCGGTATCGGACCGCAGCTGTTTAACTCGTTTTACATGCTTGTTTTAACGCTGATCATTTCTATTCCTCTTGGTTTAGGAGCCGGAATTTACTTAGCGGAGTACGCGAAGCAAGGTCGTTTCCTAAATTTCGTCCGCTTATGTATTGAGACAATGGCGTCATTACCGTCCATTGTAGTTGGTTTATTTGGATTATTAATTTTCGTCACATTTTCAGGCTGGGGCTATACGCTTATCGGCGGAGCACTTGTGATTACAATTTTAAATTTACCGGGTTTAACGCGCGTATGTGAAAGTGCGATTGCATCTGTTCCTGCGAGTGTAAAAGAAGCGAGTTTAGGCTTGGGTGCGACTAAATGGCAAACAATTGTCAAAGTAGTGATTCCATCAGCGATTCAACAAATTATCACGGGCGTTATTTTAACAGCGGGACGAATCTTTGGAGAGGCAGCTGCGCTGATTTATACAGCTGGCTTAACGACGCCGATGTTAAATTCAAATGCCGACTTAACGAGTCCTGTAAACCCGTTTAATATTTTTCGGCCAGCGGAGACGCTTGCCGTCCACATTTGGAAATTAAACTCTGAAGGAATTGTACCTGATGCGAGATTGATTGCAACAAAGTCAGCTGCTATTCTAATCATTATGGTTCTGTTGTTTAATATCATCGCTCGTTTAGTAGCAAAACTTTTAGACAGCTACTTTAAAGGTTCAACAAAAACGAAAAAACGAAAAGACGTTAAAAGTGCAGCTTAATAGATAAAGACAAAAAAGAAAATGGCTTTGAAACTGAGCAACAGTTTCAGCCATTTTCTTTTTTTAATGTCTCTAAACGATTGAAAACTTTTGAAAAGTATTTTTCTTGTCCATTTTGTTTAGGATGAAAATATTGTTTGTTTTTGATGCGATCCGGTAAATACTGTTGAAGGACCCATCCGTTATCAAAATCATGCGGGTATTGATATTCAACGCCTCGTCCAAGGTTCTCTGCTCCTTTGTAATGAGCATCCTTCAAATGAATGGGAACGTCGCCGGACAACCCTTTTTTAATATCACTTATCGCTTCATCTAATGCTTTGTAAGCAGCGTTGGACTTCGGTGATAGGCAAAGCTCAATAACGGCGTTTGCAAGCGGGATGCGTGCTTCTGGAAGTCCTAATCGCTCAGTTGCTTGAATAGCTGCTAGTGTCCTCATGCCGGCATCCGGATCAGCTAGTCCAATGTCTTCATAGGCAATGACTAAAAGGCGACGATTGATGCTGATCAAGTCTCCTGCTTCAATTAGCCGTCCCAAATAATGAAGAGCGGCATTTACGTCGCTGCCGCGAATCGATTTTTGAAAAGCCGATAATACATCATAGTGAGCGTCACCATTTTTATCATGTGAAAAATACTTTTGCTGCAGACATTCTTCTGCCGTTTGTAAGGTAATAACGATTTTACCATCGCTTTCACTTGTTGATAAAACAGCTAGTTCCAGAGCATTCAAAGCCGAGCGCACGTCACCGTTACAGCTGTTGGCAAAGTGGTTCATGGCGTCATCTTCTACGGCAATTTTTCTATCCCCAAATCCATTGGATGAGTCGTTGAGTGCTCTTGTTAGCGCCATTTTGATATCGTCTGGCGTAAGAGATTTTAATTCGAAGATTTGGCATCTGCTTCGAATAGCAGGATTAATCGCGTGATAAGGATTGCTTGTTGTCGCTCCGATTAGAATGATCATGCCGTTTTCTAAATAAGGAAGCAAAAAGTCTTGCTTGGCTTTGTCAAGGCGATGAACTTCATCTAGCAGAAGAATTACTTTGCCTGACATTTTGGCCTCTTCGGCGACAATTTCCATATCTTTTTTATTGTTTACAACGGCATTTAACTGACGAAACGCCGTGTTGGTTGTTTTTGCAATAGCTGTGGCAATTGTTGTTTTCCCGACGCCTGGAGGCCCATATAAAATCATCGAGCTTAAGTGATTTGCTTTTACCATTCGATAAATCATTTTATCTTTGCCAACTAAATGCTGCTGCCCGATAACGTCATCTAAATGAGTCGGACGCATTCGAAATGCGAGAGGTTTTGTAGACATGTTTTTCTCCTTTCTTTTCTTTCACTGTATCACAAGAGGTGAATAGGTGGTGGAAATTTATCTTATAGGCATAGTATGTTATAATATCAACAGTTACATTTGCAAGAAACGCGTATAGAGAAGTTCATATAGCTTAGTAAAAAACGACTCATCACAGCATTCAGTGACAACGTGAGGGTCTTATTTTTTTCATAAATAAAAAAAGTGTATTGAAGGAGTGTATCGTATGAAAATTTCAACAAAAGGACGCTACGGTTTAACGATTATGATTGAGCTTGCGAAGCGCTTTGGAGAAGGTCCTATCTCGCTTAAAACTATTGCTCAAACGCATGATTTATCTGAACATTATTTAGAGCAGCTTATTTCACCGCTGCGTAACGCTGGGCTTGTAAAAAGCGTGCGCGGAGCTTATGGAGGTTACATCTTGGCACATGAACCTGCTAACATTACTTCTGGCGATATTATTTCCGTTTTAGAAGGTCCTATTAGTCCTGTAGAAGGAATTGAAGATGAAGAGCCTGCAAAACGCGAGCTGTGGATTCGTATTCGAGATGCAGTTAAAGAAGTGCTAGATAGTACAACGCTTGAAGATTTAGCAAATCATTCTGATGATGATCAAGCGTCTTATATGTTTTATATTTAATAATGAGATAGGAGGCGTTTATTTTGGAACGTATTTATGTTGATCATGCAGCAACGTCTCCAATACACCCAGCAGTCGTTGAGAAAATGACGACTTTTATGCATGAGTACTTTGGAAATCCGTCTAGTATTCATCACTACGGGCGGGAAAGTCGACGCTATTTAGACGAAGCTCGCCAAACGATTGCAGCAAGTATTGGAGCACACGAAAATGAACTGATTTTTACAAGTGGTGGGACAGAAGCAGATAATATGGCACTGATCGGAGTCGCTCTTGCAAACCGCCATAAAGGAAATCATATTATTACCACGCAAATTGAACACCACGCTGTGCTTCATACGTGTGAATATTTAGAAACACAGGGCTTTGAAGTGACTTACCTACCAGTTAATGAGTACGGACAAGTATCTGTGGATGAAATAAAATCAGCCCTAACGGATCAAACAATTCTTGTGTCGGTGATGTTTGGAAATAATGAAGTAGGTGCTATTCAGCCAATTGGAGAAATTGGAGTTCTATTAAAAGAGCATGGAGCATATTTCCACACGGATGCAGTGCAAGCTTATGGATTAATTCCGTTAAATGTGCAACAATTAGGTGTCGATCTTTTATCCGTTTCGGCTCATAAAATTAACGGACCAAAAGGGATGGGCTTTTTATATGCAGCTGCTCACGTTTCACTGTCTCCTTTGCTATTTGGAGGAGAACAAGAGCGCAAACGACGAGCTGGAACTGAGAACATGACAAGTATCGTCGGGTTTGAAGAAGCTGTGAAAATTTCGCGACAAACGCTGCAAACACGTGCAGATGAATATAGAAGATACAAAGAAATAATGGTAGCTGTGTTGAAAGAAGAAGGTATTTCATTTGAAATTAACGGACATCTTGAAAATGCTCTGCCACATGTGTTAAATTTATCATTTCCAAAAACAAATGTTGAATCGATGCTCGTAAATTTAGACTTAGCAGGAATTGCGGCATCGAGCGGTTCAGCTTGCACAGCGGGAGCAATCGATCCTTCTCATGTGCTTGTTGCTATGTTTGGAAAAGGGTCTGAACGTTTAACAACTTCTATTCGATTTAGCTTTGGCCTAGGAAACTCTGCTGAGCAAATTGAAAAAACCGCACGTCAAACAGCAAACATCGTTAAGCGACTAACGATGTAAATAGCAGCCATCAGTAGGGTCTTCATCCCTCACTGATGGTTTGTGTCGTTTCTTTCGCTTTTTAGCGAACAATTTAATTAAAATGAAGAAAACGGAGGTGGCGAAGTTGACAAAATCACCTAAAGATACACGTGTAGTAGTCGGAATGAGCGGAGGCGTTGATTCATCTGTAGCAGCTCTTTTATTAAAACAACAAGGATACGATGTGATCGGAATCTTTATGAAAAACTGGGACGATACGGATGAAAACGGCGTTTGTACTGCGACTGAAGATTATAACGATGTTATTCGCGTATGTAATCAAATTGGTATTCCCTACTATGCAGTCAACTTTGAGAAACAATATTGGGATAAAGTATTTACCTACTTTTTAGATGAATATAAAGCAGGTCGTACACCGAATCCTGATGTAATGTGTAATAAAGAAATTAAATTCAAAGCCTTTTTGGAGCATGCAATGACGCTAGGAGCAGACTATCTAGCGACAGGACATTATGCACGCGTTGCGTATCGTGACGGGGAGTATAAAATGCTTCGAGGCGTAGATGGAAATAAAGATCAAACGTATTTCTTAAATCAATTAGGACAAGATCAGCTTTCAAAAGTAATGTTCCCAATTGGAGAAATTGAGAAATCAAAAGTGCGTGAAATTGCAAAAGAAGCAGGCCTTGCTACAGCAACGAAAAAAGACAGCACAGGTATTTGCTTTATTGGCGAACGCAACTTCAAGGAATTTTTAAGTCAGTATCTTCCTGCTCAGCCAGGTGTGATGCAAACGCTTGACGGCGAAGTGAAAGGCAAGCATGACGGCCTTATGTACTACACGATTGGTCAACGCCATGGTTTGGGTATCGGAGGCAGCGGCGAACCTTGGTTTGTAGTTGGAAAAGATTTAGAAAAAAACGTTTTATACGTCGATCAAGGCTTTCACAATGAGCTGCTTTATTCTACATCTCTTACAGCAACAAATGTCAGCTGGGTAAGCGACCGTGACTGGTCGTCACCAATGACGTGCACAGCAAAATTCCGCTATCGTCAAACCGATTCAGCAGTAACCGTTGAGAAAGTCGATGATGATACAATTAAAGTTATTTTTGCTGAACCCGTGCGGGCAATTACGCCAGGTCAAGCAGTTGTGTTTTACAAAGATGACGAATGTCTTGGCGGAGCAACTATTGACAAAGTATTTCAAGAAGAAGAGCAAATTTGGTACGTATAATTTATATAAGCAAGAACGAAAAACCTCAGCTGTATATAGCTGAGGTTTTTCTATGATATACTTTACTTATTGGGTAAACTAATAACTTACATATTCTAGATTTTCATGATGTGAAAATCTTTTAAATCATAACTAAAACAGTGGAGTGAACGAAAAAATGACAGATAAAAATCAGCTAGGAATTCAGTATATGCAGGAAGGGAAATTTGAAGAGGCTGCTAAAACATTTTCAGAAGCAATTGAAGATAATCCAAAAGATCCAATTGTGTATGTGAATTTTGGCAATTTGTTAGCGGCTGTTAGTGAGATGGATCGTGCTTTGAAATTTTATGAACGTGCGATTGAATTAGATGAAGAAACGGCAACAGCGTATTACGGAGCAGGAAATATTTATTTTAATGCAGAGCAGCTTGAGCAGGCAAAGCACTACTTTGATTTAGCAATCAAAAAAGGCTTAGATTCATCCGATGCCTACTTTATGCTTGGTTTAACGCTGTTTCATATGGAAGAAATTCGTTTTGCGATGCCTTATCTGCAGCGAGCGGTAGAACTAAACGAACATGATGTAGAAGCAAAATTTCAGTACGGTCTTTGTTTAGCACAGCTCGAAATGGTAGATGAAGCGATTGCTGAATTTCTTAAGGTAGTAAATCAAGAGCCAGAACATGCCGATGCTTTCTATAATTTGGGCGTAGCGTATGCCATGAAAGATGATAAGGACAAAGCAATTGAGATGTTAGATGAAGCTTTAAACGTGCAGCCAGATCACGTAATGGCAGCAAATGCTAAACAAGTTCTGTCTACATTAGAACATTAAGAAAGCGGGTAAAGGAAGGATAACATGAACGAAGAACTAGTGAACCCTTCACAGCCAGAACGTCATTATATAAGCGGCACGTCAATTGTAACGGTTTTTCATAACGAAGAAAACTTATATAACGTTACGCGGATACGGATCAAAAAAACAAATTTAGAGATTGAAGATAAAGAAACGGTCGTTACAGGCTATTTTCCTAAGCTTAATGAAGATGAAGTATACACATTTTACGGGGACTTCAAAGAGCATCCAAAGTTTGGTCTGCAATTTCATGTTGAGCAGTTTAAAAAAGAACTTCCGCAATCAAGGCAAGGGGTTGTTCAGTACCTATCAAGCGATTTATTTCACGGAATCGGTAAAAAAACCGCTGAAAATATTGTGGACGCCCTAGGAGAACGCGCTATTTTTCGTATTTTGCAAAATGAGTCCGTGCTAAAAGAGGTTCCGAGGCTTTCAGCCGACAAGGCAGAGGCTTTAGTAACGCAGCTTCGTGAACATCAAGGGTTAGAAGAAGTAATGGTAAAGCTGACAGACCTCGGGTTTGGACCGCAGCTTTCGATGAAGATTTTCCAAGCGTACAAACAAGAAGCGCTTGAAATTGTTCAAAATAATCCTTATCAGCTCGTAGAAGATATTCAAGGTATTGGTTTTAGCAGGGCCGATGAACTTGGAAAGAGGCTTGGTATGGCAACCAACCATCCTGATCGTTTGCGTGCAGGTATTTTATACGTCATTGAGCAAGAATGTAATCAAATGGGACATGTATACGTCACGGCAGATCAGCTGTATGGAAAAACAGCAGAGCTTCTTCGAAAAAGCAGGCATGAGAATCTGTCTGAAATGGATCTTACAAGAGAAGTGGACGCATTAAAAGCAGACAAAAAGCTTATCATTCAAGACGAAAAAATTTATTTTCCTCCCCTTTTCTATGCTGAAAAAGGGCTGGTTAAAGCTATTCAAAAAATTATGGCCCAAACGCAATACGAAGAGCAGTTTCCAGAATCAGAATTTTTACTAGCTTTAGGTGAACTAGAAGAGCGATTAGACGTGCAATATGCACCGTCTCAGCGCAAGGGCATACAAACTGCTTTAATGTCTCCAATGCTTCTTTTAACAGGTGGACCAGGTACAGGGAAAACAACGGTTATTAAAGGAATAGTCGAACTCTATGCAGAACTTCACGGATGTTCGTTAAATCCAGGGGATTATAAAAAAGATGAAGCTTTTCCTGTTTTACTTGTGGCACCTACTGGACGCGCTGCTAAACGAATGAGCGAAGCGACCGGACTTCCGGCAGTTACGATTCACAGATTATTAAAATGGAACGGACAAGAAGGATTTGACCATAATGAGGAGAATCCAATTGACGGAAAATTATTGATTGTGGATGAAGTATCGATGGTAGATTTGTGGCTTGCTCATCAGCTGTTTAAGTCTCTTCCTGCTAATTTACAGGTTATTTTAGTTGGAGACGAAGACCAGCTTCCTTCAGTAGGTCCGGGACAGGTGTTAAAAGATTTACTGAGTTCAGAAGTAGTTCCTACCGTCCGTCTGACAGATGTATACCGGCAAGCGGAAGGGTCGTCGATTATTGATTTGGCTCATGAAATAAAAAAAGGAAAGCTTCCGGAAGACTTATCGAGGCAGCAAGGAGATCGTTCCTTTATTCGCTGTCAAGGACAGCACATCACGAATGTCGTGCAACAAGTTTGCGGGAATGCGTTAAAAAAAGGCTATACGGCTAAAGATATTCAAGTTCTAGCTCCTATGTATAAAGGTCCTGCAGGGATTGATAAACTGAATGAAGTTCTTCAGGAATTATTTAACCCGGCTTCTGAGCAAAGAAGAGAGCTTAAGCACGGAGATATTACGTACCGAGTCGGAGATAAAGTGCTGCAGCTTGTAAATCAACCGGATAGCAACGTATTTAACGGAGATATGGGAGAAATCGTCTCAGTTTTCTTTGCCAAAGAAAATACGGAAAAACAGGATATGCTGGTTATTTCATATGAAGGAAACGAAGTAACTTATACAAAGCAAGACTTTAATCAAATAACTCATGCATACTGCTGTTCCATTCATAAATCGCAGGGAAGTGAATTTCCCATTGTTGTGCTTCCAATTGTCAAAAGCTATTACCGAATGCTGCGACGCAATTTACTTTATACCGCCGTTACGCGAAGTAAACAGTTTTTAATTTTATGCGGCGAAGACGAAGCGTTTCAGCTTGGAGTCAGCCGGAATGAAGACAGCATTCGACAAACGAATTTACAGCCCCTGCTTCGAGAAAGCTTGGATAACGACATAGAAGATCCCGAAATTCCATTTATGAAAGATGCAAATATTGGGATGGAAAACGTTACGCCGTATGATTTCATGTAACCTTTCGCATGCTAACAAAGAGTTAAATAAACTCCTTTGTTGCCATCCTTCTTTGCTAATTGTCAGAAAATAAAGTATGGGCGTGAAAAAAAGTGGATATAATGCGTTTATATAAGTAGAACGTATAAAGAGGTGTCGACTTTGTTTAAATGTCCAAACTGTAAAAGTATTGACGTTGGCAAAATTGGTGTAAATCAGTATTACTGCTGGAATTGTTTTATTGAAATGACTATTTCAAAAGGACAAATTAATACTCACCAAGTAGAAGAAGATGGAACATTGAGCTCGCTTGATGATTTGTTCTCAGATGACGAGCGCACAATCAATTTCTAATTCTTTTTTACCGGGAGGAAGAGCAATGGGCAGAATCATTCCGTCAGTAGTCGCTTTCGGTCTTGGAGCTTATGCATTTAAAATGGCAGATGATCGAGAGATGTTTACAAAAAGAAATATGAAAAAAATGCGTAAACGTATGATGAAAGCTATTCACTAATAAAAAAGCACTATTGCACTGAGCTGCAATAGTGCTTTTTTGCAGGCAGAAGATACAACTGCATGTATAAACTCCTTTCTTTATCAAAAAATAGAAAAGAGGAGGAGTTTACGTTGAAAGATAGTTCATTCAAATGGTTCTATAGATTCGGACTGCTGTTATTAGCACTGCTGTGCGTATTAGTCTTTTTTAAAGTCCAGTTTTTATGGCTTCCTGTTATTTACATGTTTTTAAAAGCACTGCTGCCTTTTTTTATTGCAGCATTCATTACATATTTACTTCATCCGCTTATTGAAAAAACGCATGATAAAGGCGTGCCTCGTCCTCTAGCTATTTTACTGATCTACATTATCTTTTTTGGAGGAATCGGGTTCGGAGCCTATAAGTCGTATCCTATTTTTGTGGAACAAGTAAAAGATTTAAATGAACAGCTGCCTCATTTTACGAATACATATAGACATTGGGTAGAATCGATTCATGATCGTACAACTTCACTTCCAAACGGTGTACATGAGAAAATTGAAGGCAGCATTGATGATGTAGAGGCTACGCTCAACGTGTGGCTTACAAAAGTGGCGGAAGGATTAAAATCATTGATTACCTCTTTTTTGATTTTAATCATTATTCCATTTATTGTTTTTTATATGCTGAAGGATTTTTCCTCTATTAAGAAAGCAACAGCTTATGTCACACCTAAAAAGTGGCACAAACCAGGCGAACGTTTTTTATCGGATGTGAATGAATCGCTTGGCAATTATATTAGAGGACAATTTTTTGTTTGTCTCATTATTGGTGTGATTGCCACAGCAGCACTTTGGTTCTTTCATGTACCTTATGCACTTCTTTTAGGCTTTATTATTGGCGTAACGAATATCATTCCGTATTTTGGCCCGATTATTGGTGCGGTTCCAGCAGCTATTATTGCAGCAACTATCTCGATAAAGTTGGTTATTACCATTGTCATTATTATCTTTGTGCTGCAGTTTCTAGAAGGAAATGTGCTGTCTCCGCTTATCGTAGGAAAGAGCCTTCATATTCATCCTTTGTTTATCATGCTTGCGCTCCTTTTAGGAGGAGAGTTTGGAGGAGTATTGGGTCTCATTTTGGCTGTGCCAATTTTAGCAGTCGTTAAAATATCTATTTTGCATATTCGCTCTTATACGCTCAAACATTGACAAAGAGCGGTTAATTTGTCATAATATCGCCATAAGAAAACGCTACATATTTTGAACACAATGATGGATCGAGTACGTTGCACACTGGTTTTTAGAGAAGGGCTTCCTTGGCTGAAAGAAGCGCTAAACAAAGAGCAGCTGAACGCTAGTCCAGAGTGCAGGCTAAAACCTGCCGTGTCAGCAACGTTAACGCTATGAAGGTGATAAATGCTTTTGGCATTTATAATCAGGGTGGTACCGCGAGTTCAACTCTCGTCCCTGCTACAGGGATGAGAGTTTTTTTGTGTGCAAATAACTAGCAATTACTTTTGGACACAGGGAAAATAGATGCTTTTATGTCATCATTTTTTTGTCTATAAATAAGAAGAGTATTAAAGGAGGACCAATCATGAAAAAACTGACGTCAGCACAAGTTCGTCAAATGTATTTAGATTTCTTTAAAGAAAAAGGCCATGATGTAGAACCAAGCGCATCTTTAGTTCCGCATGAAGATCCATCTTTATTATGGATTAACAGTGGAGTAGCTACATTAAAAAAATATTTTGATGGTCGTGTTATTCCTCAAAATCCGCGTATTTGTAACGCACAAAAATCTATTCGTACAAACGATATCGAAAACGTAGGTAAAACGGCTCGCCATCATACGTTTTTTGAAATGCTTGGTAACTTCTCTATCGGTGATTATTTCAAAGAAGAAGCAATCCAATGGGCATGGGAATTCTTAACGAGCGATAAATGGATTGGATTCGACGCAGATAAGCTATCTGTAACAGTTCACCCTGAAGATGAAGAAGCATTTAAGATCTGGAATGAAAAAATGGGCGTGCCTAAAGAGCGTATCATTCGTTTAGAAGGTAACTTCTGGGATATTGGAGAAGGTCCGAGTGGTCCAAATACAGAGATCTTTTATGATCGCGGAGAAGCATATGGAAATGACCTAACTGATCCCGAATTATATCCAGGTGGAGAAAATGAGCGTTATTTAGAAATTTGGAACCTTGTATTTTCTCAGTTTAATCATAATCCTGATAATACGTACACGCCGCTTCCAAAGAAAAATATTGATACAGGAATGGGCTTAGAGCGTATGGTTTCTGTTATTCAAGATGTGCAAACAAACTTTGATACAGATTTGTTTATGCCAATTATTGAAGCAACAGAAAATATTTCAGGCGCTAAATATCGTACAAATGATGAGCAAGATACGGCATTTAAAGTCATTGCTGACCACATTCGTACGGTAACATTTGCTGTAGGTGATGGTGCTCTTCCTTCAAATGAAGGCCGCGGGTATGTGCTGCGTCGTTTGTTACGCCGTGCAGTTCGCTATGCTAAAAAGTTAAACATTAATCGTCCGTTCATGTACGACCTAGTGCCGGTAGTAGGTGAAATCATGGTTGATTTCTATCCGGAAGTAAAGGAAAAAACGGATTTTATCCAGCGCGTAGTCAAAAATGAAGAAGAGCGTTTTCACGAAACGTTAAATGACGGACTAGCTATCTTGGCAACTGTTATTAAAAAAGAAAAAGCGCAAAACAGTGATACGGTACAAGGCGAAGATGTTTTCCGTCTATATGATACGTATGGCTTCCCTGTTGAATTAACGGAAGAATACGCAGAAGATGAGAACATGAAAATCGATCATGCGGGTTTTGAACGTGAAATGGAAGCACAGCGTGAGCGTGCGCGTGCTGCTCGTCAAGATTCTAGTTCTATGCAAGTTCAAGGCGGCGTACTTGGTGAAGTAACGGTTGCAAGTGAGTTTGTGGGCTATGATAAAAATGAAGTAGAAACAGTTGTTGAAGCAATTATTGTAGACGGTGAGCTTGTTGACCGTGCTGAAGCTGGAACAGAAGCGCAAGTTATTTTAAGCCACACGCCATTCTACGCAGAAAGCGGCGGTCAAATTGCGGACCAAGGTACGATCCAAAGTGCTTCAGGAAAAGCGGAAGTAAAAGACGTTCAAAAAGCGCCAAATGGTCAAAATGTCCAAACGGTATCTGTAACAAGCGGTGAGCTTGTAAAAGGTGAAACATACATGGCAACGCTTGATGAAGAAAACCGCAGTGCGATTGTGAAAAACCATACGGCAACGCATTTATTGCATCAAGCATTAAAAGATACGTTAGGAACGCATGTTAATCAAGCGGGTTCTTTAGTAACAGCGGATCGCTTGCGCTTTGACTTCTCTCACTTTGGTCAAGTGACACAAGAAGAGATTGAGAAAATTGAACAAATCGTTAATGAAAAGATTTGGGACAGCATCTCTGTACAAATTGAAAACAAAGCAATTGACGAAGCAAAAGCGATGGGTGCAATGGCGCTATTTGGTGAGAAATACGGAGATATCGTGCGCGTAGTACAAGTAGGCGACTACAGCTTAGAATTATGTGGTGGATGTCACGTACCAAATACATCTGTTATCGGTTTATTTAAAATTGTATCAGAATCTGGAATCGGTGCAGGTACTCGACGTATTGAAGCTGTAACTGGAAAAGCTGCCTATCAGTTAATGAATGATCAAGTAGGTTTACTAAAAGAAGCTGCGGCAAAAGTAAAATCCAACCCGCGCGATTTAGTAGGGCGCGTTGAAGGATTACTAGAAGAAATTCGTAATCTTCAGCGTGAAAATGATTCACTATCTACAAAGCTTGGCAATATTGAAGCTGGCAATCTTGTTGACCGCGTACAAAACATTAATGGTGTAAATGTCCTAGCAGCAAAAGTGAATGCAACGGATATGAATAACCTTCGTGCAATGGTTGATGATTTAAAACAAAAATTAGAATCTGCTGTGATCGTATTAGCTTCTCCACAAGGTGAAAAGGTAAATATTATTGCAGGTGTAACAAAAGATTTAATTGCTAAAGGCCATCATGCTGGCAAACTTGTTAAAGAAGTAGCAACGATTTGCGGCGGAGGCGGAGGCGGACGCCCTGACATGGCGCAAGCTGGAGGAAAAGACGCTAGCCAAATTGAAAAAGCACTTGGCACTGTAGAAGAATGGGTTAAATCCGTTTAATTCTCCTCTTTCTTGGTGTACAATATAAATAAGACTTAGCATAGTGCACAATGTGTTCACAAATTAAGAGAGTGAGGTGGGACCGTGAGTTCATTTGATAAAACCATGCAATTTAATTTTCAAGATGAGCCAGCTGAAACAAACGTACATGAAGTATTGTTTACGGTTTATGACGCACTGCAAGAAAAAGGCTACAACCCGATTAACCAAATCGTTGGGTATTTGTTATCAGGAGACCCTGCTTACATTCCTCGTCATAACGATGCGAGAAACACAATTCGCCAGTTAGAGCGAGACGAGCTCATTGAAGAACTTGTTAAATCTTATTTACAACAGCATCGAAAGGATTCATAAATGCGCGTATTAGGATTAGATGTAGGAACCAAAACAATTGGTGTGGCAGTTAGTGATGAAATGGGATGGACAGCGCAAGGAATTGAAACAATTAAAATTGCAGATGAGCAGATGGAGCAATCATATCCTCGTTTACAGCAGTTGATTGACGAATATTCCGTAGAGAAAATCGTAGTGGGTCTTCCTAAAAATATGAATGGTACGATTGGCCCTCGAGGCGAAGCGTGCATCGAGTTTGCTGACAGCGTCAAAGAAAAACTTAACATTGAAACGATGATGTGGGACGAGCGCTTGTCAACGATGGCAGCAGAGCGAGTACTGCTGTCTGCCGACGTAAGCCGCAAGAAACGCAAAAAAGTAATCGATAAAATGGCAGCTGTTATGATTCTTCAAGGATACTTAGACAGCAAGCAATAAGAAAAGCAGCAGGCTTTGCTTAAGCTGACAAGTTATGACTTTCCCTTTTACATATTCTTTTGTACGTAAAAGGGAAGTGAAATAACTGAACAGCTTGCTTTTCGCTGAAGAAAAAGTTAAGCTAAGAGCTTACAATATAAAATGAGGTGCAAACATGAGCGTAGAAGAAAATAAAATTACAATCGTCGATGAGAATGGAAATGAGCAGCTATGCGAAATTTTATTCACATTTGATTCTGATCAATATAACAAATCATATGTAATTTACTATCCAATCGGAGCAGACCAAGATGATGAAGAAGAAATTGAAATTCATGCATCTGCTTTCACACCAAGTGAAGACGGTCAAGACGGCGAGCTTCAACCGATTGAAACAGAAGAAGAGTGGGACATGGTTGAGGAAATGGTTAACACATTCCTTGACGAAGAAGGCGAATAATTATAGTGAAAAAGCTGATGACAATCGTTATCAGCTTTTTTTTACATAGCGGCCGTTCTTTTTAGATATAAAAAGGTTTTTCCTTGCATTCTTAGGGGAGATTGTATGATAATGACGAAAAATGAGATAAATTGTAGTATAATAATTCCTGCGTGTGAGAGTGCATTTTAATAAAAGAATTCATTGTTTGAACGGATGAAACTAGACTTTGGGCAGACAATAACATAAATCATGGAAAAAATTTAGGAGAGGCGATAGTTTAAGGAAGCGATACCATCTCACACCTATAGGAGATACGAATGAATCGCAATCTCATGTATCCTCTCTGTTCATACTTACAAAAAATCAAGAAGAAAAGAGGTGAAACTGGTTGTATCTTCTTTTACAGAAGTAGATTTAACCAGGAAGCTGCTTGTCGCAACAAACATTTTTACCACCTAATCGTTCAAGGAAAAAACGAGTTATTTTTATTACAATTATCGTACTTCTTTTACTTGTTGGCGGTGCATTTTTCTATGCTCAATCCCGCTTAACACCCGTGGATCGAAACAGCAATAAAAAAGTAAATGTGACCATTCCACAAGGTTCTTCCGTTCAATCGATTGGTACGGTATTGAAAAAAGAAGATTTAATTAAAAGTAAAAGTGCCTTTCGCTATTACGTAAAATTAACTCATGTATCTGGATTTCAAGCTGGAACGTATTTATTTTCTCCTTCCATGAGCTTAGGGGAAATGGTTGAAAAAATGGAAAAAGGCGAGGTTTCAAAACAACCTGATATTCGTGTCACCATTCCAGAAGGACGCCAGCTTGTCGAAATTGCTGATATCATTGCTAAAAATACAAAGTTTACAAAAGACGAAGTCATGAAAAAGCTAGACGATAAGGCATTCATCAATAAAATGAAAGAAAAGTATCCAGATTTAGTAACGGATGAAGTGATGCAAAAAGATATTAAGCATCCGCTAGAAGGTTATTTATATCCCGTTACGTATGATTTTTATGATAAAAATGTGTCGTTAGATGAAATATTGGATAAAATGGTAGGGAAAACAAATAATGTATTAGGTCAGTACAGTGGGCAAATGGAAAAGAAAAAATTCAGTGCACATAAATTGTTAACCATGTCTTCTCTAATTGAAGAGGAAGCGACTGCGAAAGTCGACCGAGAAAAAATTGCCAGCGTCTTTTATAATCGCCTTGAAAAAAACATGCCTCTTCAAACGGATCCAACCGTATTATATGCCTTAGGAGAGCATAAAGACCGGGTGTTCTATAAGCATTTAGAAGTGGACTCTCCTTACAATACGTATAAAGTAAAGGGGTTGCCTCCAGGACCAATTGCCAGCTCTGGATTGATGTCAATCAAAGCTGCGTTACATCCAGCCAATACAGATTATTTATACTTCTTGGCTACACCTGAAGGAAAAGTTATTTTTACCAAAACGTTAGAAGAACATAACAAAGAAAAAGCCAAGCATATTACAGGTAAAGAAAAGCAAAATACCGAAAAATAATTGGAAATTTAAAATTGGGGAATCGCGATACTTCGCATTCCCCATCTTTTATGTTAAAATATATCGGGTTTACGTAAAAACGAAAAAAACTTATAATAGACTAGTTGTCTTACTATTTTGCAGTAATGAAACGTTATGAAAACATAATGTAAAATGTACTTCTGAGAACGGAGGAAGTGTTTTGCTTTTACAAAACGTAGAGCAGTATGTGGAAAAGCTTATTCCTAAGCGCCAGGAGCTTATTGAAGAAATGGAAGCTTATGCAGAAGAACATCACGTTCCGATTATGGAATTGATTGGTGTTGAAACGCTATTGCAAATTCTTCGTCTTCATCAGCCAAAACATATATTAGAAATTGGAACAGCGATTGCATATTCGTCTATTCGAATCACCCATGCGCTTCCAGAGGCACGAGTGGTTACGGTAGAACGAAATGAAGAGCGTTACCAAAAAGCGCAAGAGTTTATTGAACGGGCGGGAAAACAAGATAAAATTGTGTCGTTGTTTGGAGATGCACTTGAGCTTAGAGATGAAATTGAACGTCATGGTCCTTATGATGCAGTCTTTATCGATGCAGCTAAAGGTCAGTATCAGCGTTTTTTCGAACATTATGAGCCGATGCTATCTTCTAAAGGAATGATTATTTCGGATAACGTACTATTTAAAGGTCACGTAGCGACCGATTTGGCGGAAGTAGAAACACGTCGACGCCGCAGCTTAATTAAAAAAATTCAGGCATACAATACGTGGCTGATGAATCATCCCGATTATTATACAACTATTCTCCCTATTGGAGACGGAATCGCGATTAGTATTAAAAGAGGTGACCAAGAATGAAAAAACCAGAACTATTAGTGACACCAACTGCAGTTTCGGAAATCGAATCATTACTACAAGCTGGAGCAACAGCTATTATGGTTGGTGAACAGCGCTACGGTTTGCGTTTAGCAGGTGAATTCAAACGTGAAGATATCGTAGAAGCTGTAAATATTGCTCATCAGCATGATGCAAAAGTCTACGTAGCGATGAACGGATTATTTCACAATGATAAAATCGCCGAATTAAATGAATATATTTTATTCTTAAAAGAAGCAAGCGTGGATGCGATTGTATTTGGAGATCCGGCTGTATTAATGGCAGTGCGTGAAACAGCTCCAGAAATGGAGATGCACTGGAGTACTGAAACAACGGGAACAAACTGGTATTCATGTAACTACTGGGGCCGCAAAGGAGCTAAGCGTGCAGTTCTTGCTCGTGAGCTAAGCATGGATAGCATCATTGATATCAAAGAAAAAGCCGAAGTAGAAATTGAAGTTCAGGTGCATGGCATGACGTGTATGTTCCAATCGAAACGTTCACTTCTTGGCAACTACTTTGAGTATCAAGGAAAAGTCATGGAAATTGAAAATCGTAAAGTAGAAAAAGATATGTTTTTACTTGATAATGAGCGAAACAATAAGTATCCAATTTTCGAAGATGAAAATGGAACGCACATTATGAGTCCAAATGATATGTGCATTATCGATGAGCTTTCCGAAATGATTGACGCTGAAGTAGATGTATTTAAAATTGACGGCGTATTAAAGTCACCGCAATATATTTTAGAAGTAACAAAAAAATATCGTCAAGCGATTGATTTATGTGTAGATGACCGTGAAGAATACGAAAACGTTAAAGACGATTTGTTAGAAGAAATTGAAAGCTTGCAGCCAATTAACCGCCCGTTAGACACAGGGTTTTTCTTTAAAGAAACGGTATATTAAAAAGCATGCAAAGAAAGATAAACAAAGGAGGTACAAACGATGGCTGTTCAAATCGATACTGTAGTAGAAGGTAAACGAGTTATTACTAAAAAGCCTGAGTTGTTAGCTCCAGCCGGTAACCTTGAAAAATTAAAAGTTGCCGTACACTATGGAGCAGATGCTGTGTTTATCGGAGGAAAAGAGTTTGGCCTTCGTTCAAATGCAGATAACTTTACATTTGAAGAAATGGCAGAAGGTGTTCAGTTTGCAAACAAATACGGCGCACGTATTTATGTTACAACAAACATTTTTGCTCACAATGAAAATATGGACGGACTTGAAGATTATTTAATGGGATTAGAGCGCGCTGGCGTTTCTGGAATCATCGTAGCTGATCCGTTAATTATCGAAACCTGTCGAGGCGTTGCACCTAAGCTTGAAGTACACTTAAGTACGCAGCAATCACTTTCAAACTGGAAAGCCGTTCAATTCTGGAAAGAAGAAGGATTAGAACGTGTTGTACTTGCTCGTGAAACGGGTGCTGAAGAAATGCGCGAAATGAAAGAAAAAGTGGATATTGAAATTGAAGCTTTTATTCACGGAGCGATGTGTATTGCTTATTCAGGCCGCTGCGTGCTAAGTAACCACATGACAGCGCGTGATTCAAACCGTGGAGGCTGCTGTCAATCATGCCGTTGGGACTATGATTTATTTAAAGTAGAAGACGGTAAAACGGAAACGCCTTTATTTGATGAGCAAGACGATCCGTTTGCAATGAGTCCAAAAGATTTAAATTTAATTCAATCTATCCCTCAAATGATTGAGCTGGGTATTGATAGCTTGAAAATTGAAGGACGTATGAAGTCGATCCACTATATTGCAACAGTGGTGAGCGTATATCGCAAAGTGATTGACGCATACTGTGCAGATCCTGAGAATTTTGTGATTCAAAAAGAATGGCTTGATGAGCTAGACAAATGTGCGAACCGCGATACGGCTCCCGCCTTTTTTGAAGGGGTTCCTGGAGTGGATGAACAAATGTTTGGCGTACACGGCAAGAAAACAAAATTTGATTTTGCTGGTTTAGTATTGAATTATGATGAAGAAACAAGCATCGTGACATTGCAACAGCGTAACTATTTTAAACCGGGAGAAGAAGTGGAATTTTTTGGTCCGGAAATTAAAAACTTTACGCAAAAAATAGATAAAATTTGGGACGAAGATGGCAATGAACTAGATGCTGCGCGTCATCCGCTGCAAATTGTGAAATTTAAAGTGGACCAACCTCTATTTTCATATAACATGATGCGAAAGGGGATTTAAATATAAAATGGGGAAAAAGCCCGTTGTAATCGGTATCGCTGGTGGATCCGGTTCTGGTAAAACAACTGTAACCAAAGCTATTTATGAGTATTTTAAAGGGCATTCTATTATGCTTCTTGAGCAAGACTATTATTATAAAGATCAAAGCGATGTACCGTTTGAACAGCGTTTGCAAACAAATTACGATCATCCTCTAGCATTTGATAATGATTTGCTGATTGAACACTTGCAAAACTTATTAAATTATGAGAGCATTGACAAACCGGTATATGATTACGCAATTCATACGCGCTCTGAGAAGGTAATTAAAGAAGAACCAAAAGATGTTATTATCTTAGAAGGTATTCTTGTACTAGAAGATCAGCGCTTGCGTAATTTAATGGATATCAAGCTATACGTAGATACAGATGCGGATCTTCGTATCATTCGTCGTATGCTTCGTGATATTAAAGAACGAGAGCGTACGCTTGAGTCAGTTGTTGATCAATACGTATCTGTCGTTCGCCCGATGCATAATCAGTTTGTTGAACCAACAAAACGCTATGCAGATATTATCATTCCTGAAGGCGGTCAAAACCACGTAGCGATTGACTTGATGGTCACTAAAATTCAAACAATTCTTGAACAAAATGCCATTTTATAATAACATAGCATAGATGCAGGAATTTTTTTGAAGACAATGCAGACATATTCTGCTAACTAAACACAAACATTATAAAGAATAGAGAAACGAGCAGCTTCTATTTTGAAGCTGTCATTTCTCTATTAACTGATTTTTCCACACAGTGGAAAATTTTTTGTACATACAGAAATCGACTGTATACACTAGAGATTTTGAGTTCAAGAAGGAGTGAAGGGATTATGGCACAAGAAAAAGTATTTCCAATGACAGAAGAAGGAAAGCTAAAGCTAGAGCAAGAGCTAGAATATTTAAAAACAGTAAAACGTAAAGAAGTTGTAGAGCGTATCAAGATCGCCCGCAGTTTTGGAGATTTATCGGAGAACTCTGAGTACGATTCTGCAAAAGACGAGCAGGCTTTCGTGGAAGGACGTATTACAACGCTTGAGAATATGATTCGCAATGCGAAAATTATTGAAGAAGATGTAGAAAATTCTTCTATCGTATCATTAGGTAAATCTGTAACATTTGTAGAGTTGCCAGATGGTGACGAAGAAACGTATACAATTGTAGGTAGTGCAGAAGCAGATCCATTTGAAGGGAAAATTTCAAATGATTCACCAATTGCTAAAAGTCTAATGGGCAAACAAATTGGAGATCAAGTAACTGTTCAAACTCCTGGTGGAGATATGTCAGTGAAAATTGTATCTGTTAAGTAAAACATATGGTTGGAAGCGTTCTACTGAATGCTCGTAAGTAAAAAAGCTGACACGCGTCAGCTTTTTTTATATGATTTAAAAAAACGGAGAGAATAGAAAAGATATGTAGGAAAGGAAAGATGAAGATGAAAGATGTCGATTTTACTAAAACAGCGCTTGTTTTAATTGATTTACAAAAAGGGATTGTTCCAATTGGAGGAGACGAAATCGTAGAAAAATCTGTTCAGCTTGTGAATCGTTTCCGCGAACAAAATGGATTTATTAGCTTTGTACGAGTAGATTTTCAAGATGGAAAAGATGCGTTGACGCCAGAAACGGATCAAAAGCCATCTGCTCCTCAAGAAAGACCTGCAGACTGGGCAGAATTCGATCCAAGACTTAATGTTCAAGAGACTGATTACATTGTGACAAAACGTCAGTGGGGAGCCTTTTTTGGGACAGATTTAGACCTTCAGCTTCGCCGAAGAGGAATTGATACAATTGTCCTTTGCGGAATTGCAACAAATATTGGTGTGGAAAGCACAGCTCGTGAAGCATTTCAGTATGGATATAACCAAATTTTTATCACGGATGCCATGGCGACATTTACAAAAGAAGAGCATGAAGCCACTCTTTCTTACATCTTTCCGAAAATAGGAAAGCTACGAACAACTCAACAATTTTTAACGGAAAATGAATAATAAAAACTTGCTGAATCAGCAAGTTTTTTTATGGAATGAAAAAAAGAATGAATATTTCTTAAGATAATGGTTTTAAAAGTAATGGCAACGTCGACACTTGTAAAGAGTGAGGTGTAGTCATGAAAATAATTCACAAGCGAATTTATATTACTCTTATTTTTATTTTATTATTAATTAGTGGACTGGGAGCACGGCTTGTTCAACTCCAGCTTGTCAGCACAGAATCTTTTACTGATAAAAATATTAACTTAATTGAAGGAAGCGTAAAACAGCGTACGCAGGAAATGGTGGTAGACGACGGACGAGGGAAATTCGAAGATAAAAATGGACAGTCTTTAACATCTATCACGCATAATCGCTTAGTCCTGTTTCCATTTTTAGAAAAAATGAAGTGGCCCGTTCAGCAAGTAAGCGAAATTGTGGGAATGCAACCACAGGAATTAACGAACAGACTAGCGAATGCTAAAACACCGGTTGTTATTACAAAAGAATTATCCCATGCACAAGTCGAAAAAATAAATGCATTAAAGGTACCTGGCGTGTTTGGAATTCCTCTAAAAGATGAGCGTCCAGTTCCTCTTGCTGAACATTTAATCGGACTAGAAGCACAAAGCAAACAAATAATTGAAGAGAAGTACAGTGATAAATTGAAAAATGGAGCTATTAAATCAACTACGCCTGTAGGTATCTCAGGGATGCAGAGGGCTTTTGACGAGTTTTTGCTGCCTGAACAAGAGTCTAAGCTCCTTTATCATGTTGATCGACTAGGTGGGCCTATGTTTGGCATCGATGTAAAATATACGGGCACAGCTAACCCTTATTATCCAGTCAGTGTGCGTACGACGCTTGATTTGTCTGCTCAGGAGCTAGTGGAGAATACATTGAATCATTATAAGTTAAAAGACGGAGGAGCCGTCTTAATTGATATAAAAAACAATAAAGTAATTGCGATGGCCAGCAGGCCTTCAATTAATAAGAAAGATCCATTTAAAAAGCAAAACGGTTCAGACAGCGTAGAAAATCGTTTGCTGACGCCGCAAACTCCTGGATCTATATTTAAAACCGTAACAGCAGCTGCAGCGCTTGAACAAAATAAAATTCAGCCTTCTTTTACCTATAACTGCGATAAAAGTATTTATGGCAATAATGTAGAAGAAGATCATCAAAAAGGGCAGCTGACGTTTGAAGAAAGCTTTGCGCAAAGTTGTAATGCAACGTTTGCCCAGCTAGCAAAAGAAATGATAATATCTAATCCGGATATCATTGAACAATATGCTGATAAGTTAGGGCTTCTTCAGCCTGTAGGATGGACGGGTGATGTGTTTCACTTTGAACATTTTAAGCAGTTTTTAGGAGAAAAATCGGGAAGAGTTTGGACAAATGATAGAGAAAAAAAAGTACCAAATGCTGTAGCGCAAACAGCAATTGGACAGCTTGACGTAAAAGTGACTCCGCTTGCAGTAGCAAATATGATGGCGACAATTGCACGCGGAGGAGAAAAGAAGCAGGTAAAAGGGGTAGATGCGCTGGACTATAAAAACAACACGTCACTGTATACGTTTAAAGAGCATGAGCTAAAAGGAGATACGATTAATGAAGCCACAGCTGCTTCTATGCAGCAGCTTTTAAAAGGCGTTGTACAGAGCGAAAAAGGAACAGGAAGAAGATTTCAAACGCTTCCTTATGAAGTGGCAGGAAAATCAGGAACTGCTGAAATCAATGTGAAAGCCGATATCGTCAATAAATGGTTCGCCGGTTACTTTCCTGCAGATGATCCAAAATATGCAATGGTAGTGGTGGATTTAAATACAAAAAGTGCGATATCTCCCACAAACAGCGTATTTTATGATATTGTTAAAGGGATGTATGACTTAAATACACGTTAAAACAAGAAGAATTTGTAAAAAATATTACAAATATACTTCAAATAAATTTTGATGCTTCATGTATAAGAAAACACATGTTAGAATAAAGCATTATAAAAGTTGGAGGAAATTGTAGCAATGAATAACAATCGTTCTTCAAGACACGAAAACAAAGAAAAAAAAGTAAACCGATTATATAATCTGTTAATTGCTGTCGTAGCAGTTTTAATTGTATTTGTCGGTGGTACGATGATTCTTGGAAACAAGGATAAATCGGATAACCAAGCGGAAACAACTCAAAACAATCCGCAAACAAATGACCAAAAAACGGACAAGACGGCTAAAAAAGACGATGATTCTTCGAAAGATGATCAAGCAACAGATGATCAAGCAACGGACGATCAAAGTTCTGAAGATGACCAAAGCTCTGAAGATGATCAAGCAACAGATGAAGAATCAAATGACTCAGATTCACAGGCTGAAGTAGAGAAAAATCCAGAGCCTGGCGTGGCAGAACGCAAGGTAGATCCTTCATGGGATTCAGTAGGTACGTCACAAGATGCACCTGCAGCAACTTATAAAAAAGGATCAACGGATTGGAACGAAATGCTAAAAGCTGTAGGCGAAGGATCAGGCATTAGCCCAAGCAATATGACCGTATGGCGTTTAGGGAATAACGGTGGCGTAGGTAAAGCCGTAGCTACGGTTAGTCCTAAAGGCAACTCATCAACAAAATACCGCGTTCAAATTGAATGGGTAGATGGAGAAGGCTGGAAGCCCGCAGTAGTGGATAAGCTTCAATAAGAAAAGCAGCGCGCTAGCGCTGCTTTTTTAATTTGAAATGAACAACTGCAGAGTACAGTTTTTTACCTTGTTCATAGTCCACAGACATTTGATGAGATACGCTGTGCACCTCAAGCAAAATCGCTTTATTTTGATCAATTTTTTCCGCAATTTGTTTCTCAAGCATTTTAACATCAGGCGCTTCAAAAAATTCTATTTTATCTTCAATCATTTCAAATTCAAAATTCATCTTACGACCTCCTTACCTCATTACTATAGTATAGCAAATAGAAAGTTAAAAGCTTAAAATATTTGTAAATGAAGAACAAACGATAGCTAAAAACATACTATATCCATAAGAATTATTAGTTATAAGGAGGCGTTTTTTATGGGTCTAGAGTTTTTAGATATCTTTGAAAAGTGGGCGAATGAGTATGATGCATCGGTAAGCGGGAAAGATGAACAGTATAAAGAAGTGTTTCGCAATTATAATGAAATCTTAGAGTATGTAGCAAATCGTTCAATAGGGCATGTGATCGAATTTGGAACAGGGACTGGAAACTTAACAAAAAAACTTTTAGAAAAAGAACTTACGGTAGTAGGAATTGAGCCGTCAGTGCCAATGAGACAATTGGCACACCAGAAATTAGGAGCAGATGTTTTAGTCACACCGGGAGACTTTTTACAGTTTGATACATCGTTGTTTCCAGCAGAGAGCTTAGTTAGTACGTATGCATTTCATCATTTAACAGATAAAGAAAAAGAAGAAGCTGTGATAAACTATGGAAAGTTACTTCAAACCGGTGGTAAAATAGTGTTTGCCGATACAATGTTTGAAACAGCGGATTCATTTGCTGATACCATTGTTCAGGCAAAACAAAAAGGGTATACGCAACTAGCAGAAGATCTAGAGAGGGAATACTATACAACGATCCCTGTCTTAAAGCAAATCTTTGAAAGCAATGGTTTTCACATAACCTTTACACAATTTAATCACTTTGTGTGGGTATTGGAGGCAACGAAACAATAGTAGAAAGAGGTTTTAAAATGAAAGTAGCAATCATTGGAGCAATGGAAGAAGAAGTGACGATTTTACGCGATAAAATTGAGAATCGTCAAGAAACAGTAATCGCAGGATGTGAATACTCAACAGGAACAATCAGCGGCGTGGAGGTTGTATTATTAAAATCAGGTATTGGAAAAGTAAATGCGGCGTTATCTACAGCCATCTTACTAGAGAAGTTCAAACCTGATTACGTTATTAACACAGGATCAGCAGGCGGTTTCCATCCAGAGTTAAACGTAGGGGATGCGGTTATTTCAACAGAAGTTCGTCATCATGATGTAGATGTAACGGTATTCAACTATGAATACGGTCAAGTGCCAAACTTGCCTGCAGCTTTTAAAGCAGATGAAAAACTAGTTCGTCTTGCTGAAGAAAGCGCTCTTGAAGTAACGGATATGAAAATTGTAAAAGGATTAATTGCTACAGGAGATTCGTTCATGAACGATCCTGTGCGCGTAGAGTTTGTTCGCTCTAAGTTTCCAGACCTTTATGCAGCTGAAATGGAAGCAGCGGCTGTTGCTCAAGTATGCTATCAATTTGGCGTACCGTTTGTTATTCTTCGTGCTCTTTCTGACATCGCCGGCAAAGAATCAAATGTTTCTTTTGAGCAATTTTTAGAAAAAGCAGCTGTTAATTCAACAAAATTAGTATTGAATTTTATTACAAAATTAAAATAAGCTGTTCATAAAATATAGAGTTTGTTTTCGTCTACACTCTGCATCGTTTGTCATAACATGGGGTGTAGACTATATTTTCATCTTAATTCCTACTTTATTTATAGGTTAAGTTATATTATTTCGATAGGGAGGTGTTCAAGATTATGAAGGTAGTCAAAAACGTTCATGAATTGATTGGAAACACACCTATGATTGAGATTACACAATTTGATTTACCTAGGGAAATCAGGATATTTGCCAAGCTGGAATATGTTAATCCAGGAGGAAGTGTAAAAGATCGTTTAGGAAAAGAACTGCTGCAAGAAGCTCTTGGCTCTGGAAGACTGAAGCGAGGCGGAACGCTGGTTGAGCCTACTGCTGGGAATACGGGGATCGGGCTGGCTTTAGCTGCTCTTCAGTACGAAATAAACGTCATACTATGTGTTCCAGAAAAATTCAGTATTGAAAAACAGCAGCTTATGAAGGCTTTGGGGGCAACGGTGGTTCAAACGCCTACTGAAGCAGGTATGAAAGGTGCTATAAACAAAGCTCAAGAGCTGCTGCGTGAAATCCCTGGTTCTTATTGTCCTCAACAGTTTGCTAATCCGGCCAACCCTATGACTTATTATAAAACCTTAGGGCCAGAAATATATGAACAGCTTGATGGAAAAGTTGACGTGTTTGTAGCTGGAGCAGGTACAGGGGGGACATTTATGGGTACAGCGAAATTTTTGAAAGAAAAAAATCCTTCTCTAAAAACAGTCATCGTGGAGCCAGAAGGTTCAATTTTAAACGGGGGGAAATCCGGTCCTCACTTAACTGAAGGAATTGGAATGGAGTTCATCCCTGATTATATGGAGCGATCTTATTTTAATGCTATTCATACTGTTGAAGATGTTTATGCTTTTCAAAGAGTGAAAGAGCTGGCTTTAAAAGAGGGGTTACTAGTAGGTAGCTCTTCAGGAGCAGCCTTTGAAGCAGCCCTGATCGAAGCAAAAAATGCAGAAAAAGGGGCTCATATCGTCACGATTTTTCCGGATAGCAGTGAACGGTACTTAAGTAAAAATATTTACAGTGGAGGAAGATAAGATGAAACGTAAAACACAGTTGATTCATGGTGGAATTGTTGGCGATGAACAGACGGGTGCTGTCTCTGTTCCTATTTATCAAGTGAGTACTTATAAACAAGAGGGAGCGGGAAAACATACGGGATATGAGTATTCGAGAACCGGTAACCCTACACGTCATGCCCTAGAAGAACTTATCAAAGAAATTGAAGGAGGATATGCTGGGTTTGCGTTTGGATCTGGTATGGCCGCTACTACTGCCGTGTTCATGCTGTTTAACAGCGGAGATCATGTGTTAATTACAGATGACGTATACGGAGGAACGTATCGAGTGATCACAAAGGTACTAAGCCGTATCGGCATTGAGGCTACTTTTATTGATACAAGCGATATCCAAAATATCGAGAAAGAAATTCGCCCTAACACAAAAGCCATTTTTATTGAAACTCCAACGAATCCTCTTCTAAAAATTACTGACTTGCAGCATGCTTCTTCAGTAGCTAAACAACACCATTTACTTACCATCGTTGACAACACATTCAGTACGCCGTATTGGCAAAATCCTATCGAAAAAGGCGCAGATATTGTTCTGCACAGTGCAACTAAGTATTTAGGGGGACACAGTGACGTTGTAGCAGGGCTAGCAGTGGTGAATTCGCCTAAATTAGCTGAAGACCTTCATTTTATTCAAAATGCGACTGGAGGCATTTTAGGACCTCAGGATTCTTGGCTTTTAATGAGAGGGATTAAAACATTAGGAATACGAATGGAAGAACATGAATTCAACACGGGGAAAATAGTAGAATTTTTACTTGCCCATCCTGCTGTGGCAAAAGTATATTATCCAGGATTAAAAACCCACCCAAACCACCTCATTGCTAAAAAGCAAGCAAGAGGTTTTGGGGGAATGGTTTCGTTTGATGTGGGAAGCGAAGAGAAAGCGGAAGAAGTACTGAGCAAAGTGAAGTATTTTACATTAGCAGAAAGTTTAGGAGCCATCGAAAGCCTCATTTCCATTCCTTCTAAAATGACTCATGCTTCTATACCGAGCGACCGACGTAAAGAGCTAGGAATTACAGATGGATTAATTCGTATTTCTGTAGGTCTTGAAGATGTAGAAGATTTAATTGAAGACTTAGAAAGAGCATTGGAATAAAGGTGGTAAAAATAGGATTTTTATAGACCTATAGATCTATGATAGAGTAGAGTTATAACATTCTACTGAGAAGGTGATTGTATGAAAGCTCAACACATCAAAGCAAAAATTGAAGATTACAGCCGCTTTATTTACGTCCTTCTAGCCGTAAGTACATTCTTGTATATTGGTGTTATGATTGGCCAAGGTGAAAAAAGTGATATGCAGCTTGGAATAATGGAAGCGATCGTTATTCTTTTTACCGCCCTTGCTTTTTATTTTAGTTATCAAACTAAAAAACTAAAAAAAGAATTAATGAAAGAAAAAGAATAATAGATACAAAAAGGCGATGATCCATCGTCTTTTTTTTATGAGGGTTAAAAAAATAAAAAAATTCCCTATTTTTCAAAAAAACAGTTTACTTTTTATAAGTTCGTGGATATAATTACCATTGTAAGGAAAATACTTTATTAAAAGGAGGTCGAGTCATATGTTAAGACGTTTATCAGGTATGGATCATTCAGTTTGGGCTATGTTCAAAAATCGTCTATATATGTATACTATTCGGCCGTGTTCCTGTATCAAGTAACTTTCTTACCTTGATCGTTAAAACACGTTAATTCACCACAGGTGCGAATAGTAGCCCTGTGGTTTTTATTGTCTTTCAGCCACAGGATGCTTATGCATAACTGTGGTTTTTTTTGTATAAGGAGGTGATTGGAATGACACTGAATATTTTCTTTTTAACTATTACCATAAAGTCCCGTCAATACTCAGAGGAAGAAATTAAGCATGAACAGTATGTAAGACAATTAGAAGAAGAAATAAAAGACCGCAAGTATGAATTTTATCGTCATTTCTAATTTGAATAGTGGAAAGGAGTGTATGAATGATGATTAATCAAAAAGGATATATCGTTGTATGGCTGCTTGTGGAGAAAGATTCCACCTAAATGACTAGTAGGGGGAGTAATGATGTGTTTGCTGCGGATTATCATTTGGAAATTATTTTAAAAAAAGAGCGGAAAGAAGGATTAATTCTCCTTCTTTCCGCTCTTTTTTTTCTCTTTTTCGGCTCTGTAAAATTCGTGAAACATTTTCATCAGCGCTCGCTTTTCAATTCGCGAAACATAACTTCTTGAAATATTTAATTCCTTTGCAATTTCTCGCTGGGTTTTTTCATCCTGCAAATCCAAACCGAAGCGGCCAACAATTACTTCTTTTTCTCGATCATCGAGGATATCGATATATTCTTTTATTTTTTCTAATTCCATATTTAGTTGAATCATATCAATTACATCGTCTGATTCTGATTTTAATACATCAATCAAACTGATTTCATTTCCTTCTTTATCCTGGCCAATTGGATCATGCAGCGACACATCTTTTTTTGTTTTTTTGAGCGCTCGCAAGTGCATCAATATTTCATTTTCAATACAGCGTGCGGCATAAGTAGCTAATTTTGTTCCTTTTCCTTGCGAATAACTTTCGATTGCTTTAATTAAACCGATTGTCCCAATTGAAATTAAATCTTCCGCATCCTCTCCCGTGTTTTCAAACTTTTTAACAATATGCGCAACGAGTCGGAGATTGTGTTCAATAAGAAGGTTTCGCGCTTCTTGATCTCCTTGTTCCATTAAAGATAAATATCTCTTTTCTTCAGCAGCAGACAAGGGTTGAGGAAACGCATTGTTTTTTACGTAGGAAACAAGGAAAACCAATTCTTTAAAGAAATAGCCTAGTGCGGTAAATAATGCAGACATCTCTTCACCTCCATAAGGGGATATCAACCTGTGAGAGACTAACATTACACTATATGTAAAAAGAAGGATGTCTTTGCCTGTACGTTTAAAATTCCCCCCAGGGACAAGAGAGTTTGAAAAAGTCCACAGATTTTTCTTTAGAGATAGTTACCAGCCTATACAGAGAAAAAGTATGTACATACGCTAGTAGTAGTTCATAGTGTAAGGAGGGAGAGTATGTACGGTTACGGAGGCTGCTGTTATCCTAATTATCCAGCTTACCCATGCGGAGGAGGGTTCGGCTGGGGACTTGGATTGTTGATTGTTCTATTTGTTCTGTTATTAATTTTCGGAAGCTTCTATTGGTTTTTTAGCTGCTGGTGTTAAAAAAAACTCATGCATGTGCATGAGTTTTTTTAGATGACATATCCTACCGAATAGAACCATTCATTTTTAAGAATTCTTAAGGAATTTTCGCTTTGTTTCTTAAAGAAGATGATTTATTCTATAATTAAGAAAAGAAGCAAGATGATAATATTCCTTTGTAAAAGTAAATGGAGCTCTATACTTTTTTTAGCTTGAACGTACTAATCATCAAGCAAGCGAGTACGATAATTAAAAACATATAAAAGTGTGAAGGCAAATAAGGGACGCCCAAGTAGCTAAGAGTTAATAAACAACCTGCTGCGGTAATAGGGAGCCCTGTAAAATACCCAGTATTTTCTGTGATGTTAAAGCGGGCAAGACGAAGTGCTCCGCAAGCAATGTAACAGATGGTAACAATTGAACCTGCAGCACCAAAGTGAGATAAAATACTTTGATAAAGTAGTAGAGCTGGAGCGATGCCAAATGATATAATATCGCACATGGAGTCCAGTTGTTTTCCAAGTTCAGATTCAATTTGCAGCTTTCTGGCTACCATGCCGTCGAATCGGTCTGCTAACGCTGCTAAAAAAATTAGTAATAAACTTAAGTTCAATTCATTTTTCATGACAAATAAAATAGCAAAGCTTCCTAAACTTAAATTAACAATCGTTAAGGAGTTTGCCGCTTGGGATCTCAGCTTTTTAATTGTATGATCTAGATAGTCTAATAAAAACAATTTCCTCACTCCTTTAAAGGATGGAATGAACTAAAGGTAAAAATAATGGTAATTTCATTGTAGACGCAAACCTTATTCTAGTAAAGAACTATTCAGTATGTGGAGGTAAAATTATTGTTGCAGCACCTGTATCGAACGTTTATTGAGCTTACGAATCACCAGGGATCATCGAAGCTCATTCGAAAATTCACTTTCTCTAAATGGAGTCGGTTTATTATACCCTCCTATACAAAAGTTTTTAAAGTAAATAAAGAAGAAATGGACAAGCCTCTGCATCATTATCAAAACTTACACGAGCTATTTATTCGTCGTTTGAAGCCTTCTGCCCGTCCGGTCGATCAGCAGAAAGACAGCGTTGTCAGTCCTGTAGATGCAAAGATAGAAGCATATGGAGTCATTACGCCTCAAAAAGAAATGATTGTAAAAAACAAACCTTATTCTATACAGGAAATGGTTTCAAATGATCTCATTCTTGAAAAATATATAGAAGGACAGTTTATCATCCTCTATCTTAGTCCAAAAGACTATCATCGCATTCACAGTCCTCTTAAAGCACAAGTAGGGAATACGTGGACCGTTGGACAAAAGTCTTATCCAGTAAATTCATTAGGAATCAAGTATGGGAAAGAACCGCTTGTGAAAAATTTCCGGAAGCTCACGGAGTTAACATTTGAAAATGGTCACATGCTGATGGTAAAAGTAGGAGCCATGTTTATAAACAGCATTGAAGCGGTTTCTAAAAAAGAAGTAGTCGAAAAAGGGGAAGAAATGGCTTACTTCACGTTTGGCTCGACTGTCATTTTATTATTTGAGAAGAACTCAATCACTTTTGATTCTAACGTCCACTCAGGTTCTTACGTAAAATGTGGAGAACCAATTGCTCATTTGAAAAAATAGAGCCTATATAATAAAAGAGTAGATAGATAAATGAAGATGCAGCTTTCTTTTATTAAGAAGGCTCTTTTATTCGTTAAGAAGGAATTTGTATGCTAATCTTTAATGATCTTCTTTCAATTTCCTCTTCAATTAATTTTATAAAATCAGGGCTTAATTGCAGTTCGGTTGCTTTGCTGTATGACTCAATAAGCAGCTCATCTGATAATTTTCTCATAAGATTGCCGCCACCTCCTACTAAAATAAATATCCTAAAAAGTTATATTTAAATGCTAATAAATTCCTTATTTATAATCTAACATGAATCAAATAAAGGAACAATCGTTCTGTTATCCACAGCTTTCGGTGGATAAAATGTGGGTATGTTGTTTATAATTACCATTAATTGCTGAACTATAACAGAGGATAATGTGTATAACCTTATCCACATAGTTGGGGTTATCATTTTTTGTCGAAAACTTTTAACAGAATTTGTTTACCACTTACCCTATTTGATAAGTAATAAACGTTTTCTGCACTATTTTTTATTTTAAGTTTGCAGTGGGTAAATATATCGTAAGCTCACGAACAAATGGAGGTTTACTGCCTTTTGTCAATAACTTTCTGTATAAAGTTAAAGCATTCACAAGGCATATCCTTTATACTAAGAAAAGACCTGTTTTTGAAGAGAATAAAATTTTAGGTTGGAAAATAACAAGAAGTCGTTATAATGATAGACGGCGTTAATTTTAGTATGTAACTATATATTCGAGGTGCATGATACGTGTTGAAACTTTTTTTACCAAATGAACATGTGAAAAACGTGTTTCAAATTAAGCCAGACGATTTGAAAGAGCGCGGGATAAAAGGAATTATTACCGACTTAGATAACACGTTGGTGGAATGGGATCGCCCTGATGCCACTCCGGAATTAATTGAGTGGTTTCAGTTAATGAAAGATAGTGGAATTAAAATTACGATTGTATCGAATAATGTGGAGAAACGAGTCAAGCTGTTTTCAGATCCAGTTGGACTTCCATTTGTATATAAAGCACGCAAACCGATGCGTAAAGCATTTAGAAGAGCTCTTCGTGATATGGAGCTGCAAAAAGATGAGGTTGTGGTCATTGGCGACCAGCTTTTAACGGATGTATTAGGAGGAAATCGCCTAGGCGTATATACGGTTTTGGTTGTACCAGTTGCGCAAACAGATGGATTTGTAACGAAATTTAACCGTAAAATGGAACGAAGAATTTTAGGTTGGATGAAACGAAAAGGTATGATTAACTGGGAGGATTAAAACGTGAGTGAAGAAAAAATACAGTGCGTAGGATGCGGAGTGGAGATTCAAACAGAACGACCGAATGAACTTGGCTACGCTCCAAAATCAGCATTAGAAAAAGAAGCTATTATTTGCCAGCGATGCTTTCGCTTGAAGCATTATAATGAAGTACAAGATGTTTCCTTAACAGACGATGATTTTTTAAAAATCTTAAATGGAATTGGTCAAACGGACGGTTTGGTTGTAAAAGTTGTAGATATCTTTGACTTTAACGGCAGCTGGTTACCTGGTTTGCATCGATTTGTTGGAAATAATAAGGTTCTTTTAGTGGGAAATAAAGCAGATTTATTGCCGAAGTCTATAAAGAAAAATAAACTAATTCATTGGATGAAGCGAGAAGCGAAAGAGCTTGGCCTAAAATCAGTGGATGTGTTCCTCATGAGCGCGCAAAAAGGACAAGGAATTCGAGAAATTGCCGAAGCCATTGAACATTATCGCGAAGGTAAAGATGTATATGTTGTTGGATGTACAAACGTTGGTAAATCGACATTTATTAATGCCATTATTAAAGAAGTAACGGGAGAAAAAGATATTATTACTACGTCTCAATATCCGGGCACAACGCTTGATATGATTGATATCCCGCTTGATAACGGCGCGTCTTTATATGATACGCCTGGCATTATTAATCATCATCAAATGGCTCACTATGTAGATAAACGAGACTTAAAGTTAATTTCTCCTAAAAAAGAAATAAAGCCGAAGGTTTATCAGCTAAACGAAGGGCAAACGTTATACTTTGGAGGACTGGCGCGCTTAGATTATGTACAGGGAGGCCGCAAGTCGTTAACATGTTATGTATCGAATGATTTGCATATCCATCGTACAAAGCTTGAAAAAGCAGATGAGTTGTATGAAAAGCAAGCAGGTGAACTGCTTCAGCCGCCGCGCCCAGAGCAAATGAGTGAGTTTCCTGAACTTGTTGCACATGAATTTACAATCAAAAATGAAAAGACGGATATTGTTTTTTCAGGGCTTGGCTGGGTGACGGTTAATGAGTCAGGTTCAAAAGTTGTGGCGCATGCACCAAAAGGAGTCGGCGTATTTGTGCGCGATTCTTTAATTTAAACAAAAAGGGGAAAAAATCTTGAGTACATTATATGGGCTAGTTGGTTATCCGCTTGGGCATTCACTATCGCCATTGATGCAAAATGATGCCTTTAAACGTCTGAACATGGATGCGCATTATGAGGCTTTTCCAATTGAACCTGTTCATTTTGAGTCAGCTATTGGAGAGCTAAAAGATAAAAACATTCAAGGATTTAATGTCACGATTCCGTATAAAGTTGATATTATGAATCATTTGGATGAAGTCGATTCATTAGCAAAGGCAATTGGCGCTGTAAATACAGTTGTTAATCAAGATGGCCGTTATATTGGATACAATACCGACGGAGAGGGGTATGTGACTTCTTTACTCAAAGCAGTAGAAGGCGGCTTATCCCAAAAAAGAATTTTAATTATTGGAGCTGGAGGAGCTGCGAAAGCTATTTTTTATACAATTGCAGCTCAGCACGCTCCCGATGTAATTGCGATATGCAATCGTACCGTCGAAAAAGCAGCTGTACTAGCTAACGAGCTGCCTTTTTCGACGAAAACGGCGGCGATGTCTATTTCTGATGCGGAAAAACAACTAGATACATTCGATATTATTATTAATACCACTTCGGTGGGGATGTATCCTAACGTTGATGAGCTGCCTTTAGCACTTACTTTATTGCAAAAAGAAGCGATAGTCAGCGATATTATTTACAACCCTTTAAAAACAAAGCTTTTGAAAGAGGCTGAAGCAAAAGGGGCAGGCACTCATAACGGTGTCGGTATGTTTGTACTGCAAGGTGCACTTGCATTTGAAAAATGGACGAAGGTCCGTCCTGACGAAGAGGCAATGGAACACATTGTTCTTTCAACACTAACTAAGAGATAAGATACAACGGAGGTTTTTATGTTAACAGGTAAACAAAAACGTTTTTTACGTTCAAAAGCACATCATTTAAATCCAATTTTCCAAGTAGGAAAAGGTGGAGTCAATGAAAATATGATTGGTCAAATTGCTGATGCATTAGAAGCAAGAGAATTATTAAAAGTAAGCATTCTGCAAAACTGTGACGAAGATCGTGACACGGTTGCTGCTCGATTAACAAAAGGAACAAAAGCAGAGCTTGTACAAGTGATTGGAAATACAATTGTGTTATATAAAGAATCACGTGAAAATAAGCAGTTAATGCTTCCAAAAGTGAAATGAAATAGAGCGGGGAAACCCGCTCTATTTAAAAATGAAGTAAATTAAAGGAGTCGGGGATTGTTGAAGAGTATTGGAATTTTAGGTGGAACGTTCAATCCGCCTCATTTGGGGCATTTAATGATGGCAAATGAGGTTTTGCATGCCTTGAAATTAGATGAGATATGGTTCATGCCGTCATATATTCCACCTCATAAAACAATCAAAGAGCCTATTGAGCCATATCATCGTTTACAAATGCTAAAGCTAGCTATTGAAGAACATGATCAATTCACCCTGCAGCCGATTGAATTTGAGCGCAAAGAGCCTTCATATACATATGATACGATGAGAATACTAACAGAGAAATATCCAACGTATCAGTTTCATTTCATCATTGGTGCTGATATGGTAGAATATTTGCCGAAGTGGTATGAAATTGATGAATTAGTCAATTTGGTTACATTTGTAGGTGTAAAGCGCCCGGGGTATACCATTACGTCCCTTTACCCGATAAAAGAAGTAGAAGTTCCGCAGTTTGATGTCTCCTCTTCCTTTATTCGCGAACGAGTAGTAAAGAAAGAAACCATTCGTTATTTTATACCTGCTGGTGTTAAACAATATATCGAGGAGAATCAATTATATGAATCGAACTGAGGCATTAGAAATCGTAAAGAAACAGTTAACAGAACGTCGTTATATTCATACTGTCGGGGTAATGGAAACAGCAATTGAATTAGCTAAACGTTTTGAAGCAGACGAAAAAAAAGCAGAACTGGCTGCTATTTTTCATGACTATGCCAAGTTTCGTCCAAAGGAAGAGATGAAGCAAATTATTATTGATCAAAACATGAACCCTTCTTTATTGGAATACAATACCGAATTATGGCATGCTCCAGTAGGCGCGTTTTTAGTGAGAAATGAAGTAGGGATTACGGATAAGGAAGTATTGGATGCAATTGCTTACCATACATCCGGAAGACCTGGCATGACGTTACTTGAAAAAATTGTGTACGTTGCTGATTATATTGAACCTGGAAGGAGATTTCCAGGTGTTGATGAAGTGCGGGAGTTAGCTAAAACCGACTTAAATGCAGCACTTATTCAATCATTAAAGAATACTATTTCTTTTTTAATGACCAAACATCAGGCCGTTTATCCCGATACGATGATGACATATAATGATTTAATCTTAGGAGGTCAAACACATGACTGAACGTGAATTGCTATCTCTTGTTGTAGAAGCAGCCGATGATAAAAAAGCAATCGATATCGTAGCGTTAAATATGGAAGGAATCTCACTTGTGGCAGATTATTTTGTTATTTGTCACGGTAACTCAGATAAACAAGTGCAGGCAATTGCTCGTGAAATTAAAGAAAAAGCACACGAACAAGGCATTTCTGTGAAGCGTTTAGAAGGGTTTGAGCAGGCTAAGTGGGTGCTTGTTGATCTTGGAGATGTTGTGGTTCACATTTTCCATAAAGATGAGCGCGGATATTATAACTTAGAACGCTTATGGGGAGATGCACCATTTGTAAGTTCAGAAGAGCTACAGCTATGAGCAGGTACGGAGAATTTGCCTACGTATATGATCAGCTAATGGCAGACGTTCCGTATGACGATTGGGCTGAATTTTTTAATCAGCAGGTGGCAAAAGCAAAAACAAAGCCTAACAGTATATTAGACCTTGCCTGCGGCACGGGAGAACTCTCCGTTCGATTTGCAAAAGAAGGTTTCTCCGTAGTCGGCGTTGATTTGTCTGATGATATGCTTATGGTAGCTCAAGAGAAGGCAGCAGAAGCAGGGGTAACGCTATCTCTTTTTCAGCAAAACATGGCGGAACTTGAGTTATTGAAAGAGTTTGATTGTGTAGTAATCTTTTGTGATTCTTTGAACTATTTGCAAAGTGATAAAGAAGTTCAAGAAACCATTCAACGTGTATATAAACACTTAAAACCAGGTGGGCTCTTTATATTTGATGTTCATTCAGTGCATAAGATGAAGGACGTATTTGGAAATCAATCTTTTTCTTATGTAGATGAAGACGTGTCATATATTTGGAACTGCACCTATGACGATACAGACATGCGTGTAGAGCATGATATTACGTTTTTTGCTTATGATGCAGAAATCGATGCATATCATCGTTTTGATGAGGTGCATGCTCAGCGCACTTGGTCGATTGACCATTATCAATCATGGCTGAGCCAAGCTGGTTTTATAAATATAGAAGTAAGTGCAGATTTCAAAATGAGTAAGCCTACTTCAAACAGTGAGCGCATCTTTTTCTCTGCGCAAAAAAAAGAAGCCGAGTAGAGGCTTCTTTTTTGTTTCAAAGCAGGATTTCTACAGAAATTATGGAATAAGACTATCAAACTGATTGTGAACAAGCTCAATGTCTTCGTCAAATTTTTCGTGTGTTTTTTGAAATACGTGCACAAACATCTCTCCGAGTTCAGCTTCTAAAACTTTAATACCTTCTCCGGTTACACCGCCTTTTACGCATACTTTATCCTGCAAGGTAGGAAGCGTAAATATTTCTTTTTCCAACAGTTTTCCCATTCCAATAATCATATCGCTGGCCATGACGGTAGCTTCTTCTGCAGAAATATTTGTTTCTTGGACTGCTGCATCAATAAAGCGTTGAAGCAAAAAGCTGAAGAATGCAGGACCGCAGCTTACAATATCGGATGATACGCGGGTAATTGTTTGATCAATAGCCACAGGCTTTGACATAGATGAAAATAATTCATGTAAATAATTTTGGTAAAAAGGCGTACATCTTTCTCCAAACGTGAAAAGAGAAACACCTGCTAATGCCCGATTCGTAATGCTAGGGATAATTCTAGCTGCTTGACTCGGAATGAGGCGTTCGATTTGTTCTACGCTAATTGGACTGGTAATGGATACAATGCAGTGATCTTTTGTCAGCAGTGGTTCTAATTGTATTAAAAGGGGGTGAATATCCAATGGCTTAACACAAATAAAAATGACTTTGGATGCGTGAACAACTTCTTCAGCTGTATCAGCAACATGAATTTTTTTATGCTGCTGTTGAATCTCTTTGGCCCTTTTTTTTGTACGATTCATAATAGTAATTTTAGAAGGACGTACGGCTTTTGATTCAATAAACGCATCAATTAATATTTTCCCCATGTTCCCTGTTCCGATAAACCCTATGTTCACTGATTCATTCCCTCCTTCAAAAGCCTTTTCTTCTAAACACTATGAAGACGTAATGGAATTTATGACGTTACTTCAAAATTCAAAGGAGTGTACAAGTTGACTTTTTCAAAAAAACAATGGCTAATTGGGTGTATTTGCTTAGCAGTTGGATTGGCTTTTTATATCTATCGAACAGGAGGAGAGAAACCGGAAAGTTCTCTTCAAACCTCAGATATAATCAAGGCAGAATCTTCTGCTACAAAAAAAGAAGGAGAGTCGTCTAATCAAGTAATTTCAAGCCAAGATTCCCCGTTTGTGATGGTGGATATTAAAGGAGCTGTTCAGAAGCCTGGTGTATACCAGCTTCCGAAAGATGCAAGGGTAAAAGATGCTCTAGCACAAGCCGGAGGCGCTACGAAAGAAGCGGACTTAAGACAGCTCAATTTAGCTAGCAAGCTACAAGATGAAATGGCTGTGTATATTCCAGCTGCTGGAGAAGAAATCCCCCCTTCATCTCCAGTTTCTTCAATTTCTTCCTCAGGAACTTCAAATGATCAGCCCCTTGTTAATATCAATACAGCGAACACTGATGAACTACAAACGTTAAATGGCATTGGACCTTCAAAAGCCAGTGCCATCGTTTCATATCGAGAGGAAAATGGCTTGTTTCAAACAGTAGAGGATTTGGGAAAAGTATCAGGTATTGGCGAGAAGTCGCTAGAAAAAATCAAAACTCAAATTACGGTACAGTAGAGACTTATTGACGAAAAAGGAAAAAAAACGCTACACTATGAAAGAGAAAAGTATCATTATTCAGTTTTAAATAAAAAGGCAGGGAATGAGATGAACCGGATTTCATGGGATCAATATTTTATGGCACAAAGCCATTTGCTAGCTTTAAGAAGCACTTGTGAACGTCTGGCTGTTGGAGCTACAGTGGTGCGTGATAAACGTATTATAGCTGGAGGATACAACGGTTCGATCAGCGGAGGCGTGCATTGTGCTGACGAAGGCTGCTATGTAATTGATGGCCACTGCGTAAGAACTGTCCATGCAGAAGTGAATGCACTCTTGCAGTGTGCTAAGTTTGGTGTGAAGACAGAAGATGCGGAAGTATACGTCACGCATTTTCCTTGTTTAAACTGCTGTAAAGCTCTTATTCAAGCGGGAATTAAAACAGTATATTATGCTAATGATTACAAAAATCATCCGTATGCTGTTGAGTTATTTGAACAGGCGGGAGTGAAAACAGCAAAAGTTGAACTTGATGAAGCAATCATTGACTTAAAAAGTAAAGAGAAGCTTCAATTTGTAACGGATGTTCTCGCTCGTTTAGAAAAAAGCGGAGCTGACGAAGCAGAAGTGATGAATTTACAGCGTGAAGCTCTCGCTTTGTTTACGGCAAATTAAAGGTAAAAGAGGTTTTTTACTTGGTAACAGTAAGAAGCCTCTTTCTTTTAAGAAGAAAGGAGCTAAAAGTGAAAGGATATTATATTTACTGTGCTTTTAGCATGATGCTAGCCTTATATGTATATGATAATTATTCCGCTGTAAGCCTGTTTTTGCTAATCGTGCTTTTCATTTTTCAATGGCTACAATGTCCGAGGAAAGTGGTTATTGCTTCTGCACTGTTGAGCGTTTTGTGCGTCTACCTATTAGCTGAGGCAAATAACCATAACAAAACGGTTCTTTTAGCTGAATCTTCTACTTTTACAGGCGAAATTTCATCTGTTCCGCATAGTGACGGCGACAAGCTTACTTTTAAGTTTACGGTTCAAAATGAAGAAGTCATGGCTTTTTATAAACTAAAAACGCTGGAAGAGAAACAGCAGCTCGAAAAGCTAACGATTCATCAAGTTTGTCAACTAGCAGGGCAATTAACTTCTCCTTCATCTGCTCGCAACCTTCATGCATTTGATTATCAGCAATATTTATACCATCAGTCTATTCATTGGCAGCTTAACGTCAAGAGACTTGATTTGGCAAAATGCCAGCTCCCCACCTTAACTCCACTTACGTACCTTACCTTTATTCGTCAAAAAGGAATTAATTATATTCAACAAAACATGTCGGATCCAGGCGCTGGATTTATGCAGGCACTAATTTACGGCGAGCGTACTGGGATCGAAGAAGAGAGTATCAAGCGCTATCAGCAATTTGGTTTAATACACTTGCTTGCCATATCAGGTCTTCATGTTGGACTGCTGACAGCGATGTGTTTTTATTTGCTCATTCGGATTGGAATAACGCGCGAGCGAGCCATTACGCTTTTACTTTTGCTTCTTCCTGTATACATGGTTTTGGCCGGTGGCAGCGCTTCAGTTGTCCGAGCTGTTTTTATGAGTATGCTGATGCTTATATCGATAAAAATACAAAGAAAAATTCTTTTGGTTGATAGCATCAGCCTTGCTTTTATGAGCATGCTGCTTTTCAAACCGTACTATTTATTTGATGTAGGATTTCAGCTTTCTTTTGCCGTTAGTTTTGCCTTGATTTTATCGAGTCAGACAATTTTACCTCGTTTTCATTCTTCTTTCAGCCAGCTCATGGCTGTTTCAGCGATTGCACAAGTCAGTTCACTTCCTTTATTGTTGTACTATTTTTATGGAGTATCTCTCCTCAGTTTGCCATTAAATATGGTTTTTGTACCGTTGTTTTCTCTTGTTGTATTACCTCTTTGTTTGCTCATTCTTTTTGTTCGTATCATCTTGCCGGGAGTGAGTGAATTGCTGGAGCAAATTCTTCATGTTCTTTTACTTGCTTGTGAAAAATTGCTTGATTTTTTTGAGTGGATTCCCGCTGATTTCGTAACGGGAAAACCCCATATTTTGCTGTTTTTGGGCATGTACCTATGCATTTATGCTTTATTTGTGGCGGTCGAAGAAGGGGAATTTTTCGTTCGCTATATGTTTCTTCTCGCGGCATTGTTAGCCGCACAATGTATGTATCCTTATTTGAATCCAAAAGGAACGGTCACAATGGTCGATGTAGGACAAGGAGACTGCCTTATCATTGAGCTTCCTTATCGAAAAGGCGTGTATATGATCGATACCGGAGGAACCGTTTCATTTCCAAAAGAACCATGGCAAAAACGCCGTTCTTCTTTTGACGTGGGAGAAGACGTACTTGTTCCCTTTTTGCATTCAAAAGGAATGACAAAGGTAGATAAAATGATTATTACACACGGCGATTATGATCACGCAGGGGCGGCACAGCATTTATTTTCACAAGTGGCTGTCGGAGAGCTGGTGCTTGGGAAAAAAGCCGAATTAAATGACGTAGAGACTGGCTTGGTGATCGCTGCTCAAAAACAAAGCGTGCCTGTTCAAATTGTTCAACAAGGAGATAGCTGGCAAGAAGGAGGTGTCTTATTTCAGGTTATTTCTCCGACAGGTTTCGAAGAAACGAGCAACAACGGCTCAATTGTAATAGACGCTAAGTTAGGAAATTTAAGATGGCTATTCACCGGAGATTTAGAAAAGGAAGGAGAACAAAAAATATTGAAAGACTTTCCCAACCTTAAAGCAGATGTATTAAAAGTGGGTCATCATGGCAGTAAAACCTCAACTTCAGAAGAGTTTGTTCAACATTTAAACCCTAAAGTAGCGCTTGTTTCAGCGGGGCAAAAAAACCGTTATGGTCATCCTCATCAAGAAATATTAGAGCTTCTGAAAAGCTACGGGGTGTATATTTACCGAACGGATGAAGATGGTGGGGTAATGTATGAATTTACAAAAAAGTCAGGAACGTTTTCGCAGCAACTTCCATAGTCTATAGTAAGAAAAACGAACTGAAAAAGACTGCTAAGAAGCAGCCTTGAAGCAATTTTACGAACCCAAGTAGTGAATCACAGTTGCAATAACAAATAAGGCAGTGAAAAAGCCAAATGAAACACCAAATCCTACGGCAGAATCGACAGCGTCGTTGCGTTTACTTTGGACACTTTCTTCAAATTGGTTCATTAACACCCCTCCTGTTTACAGTATAATCTAACTTTTTTTAAAAATCTAGACAATTTAAAAGCGTTTTCACAAACTGACAACAGTTAACAACTATACTTTATGAGCATGAGGAGAAAATAGAGATAAGGGTTTAATCATTAACAAATAAGTAACCTAGGGCTTATATTGTTGATGTTTATCATAAACTGAGGAATTGTCGTTTTAAGACAATTCCTTTTGTATTGTTGCCAAAAACTCATAACACCTTTACGATAGAAATTGTATTTTGTTTATCAGTAACTATACATAATCAATATAGATGAATAAAAAAAGAGGAGCGTATATACGTTGGCAGTTGATAGCTTAAAAAGTATTACCAAAAATAATATCGCCCCCGTTTATTTAATACACGGGGTTAATGCATTTATGAGTAAAAAAATTAGAGATAAAATCGTCGACTATACGTTGAATGAAGAAGATAAAGAATTTAACTTGTCCCTATACGATTTAGAAGAGACATCGATTGATCAAGTTCTAGAAGATGCTGAAACGCTTCCTTTTTTAGGAGACAAGCGTGTAGTGGTTGCGAAAAATGCAGCATTTTTAACGGCTGAAAAATCAAAAGATAAAGTTGAGCATGATCTGGCAAAACTTCAGCAATATGTCGAACAGCCCCCGTCTTTTTCAACGTTAATTCTTCTAGCCCCTTATGAAAAGCTGGATGAAAGAAAAAAAATAACAAAATTATTAAAAAAACAAGCAGCTTACATCGAAGCGAACGAATTTGGTGAAAAAGAAATGAAGCAGTGGATTCATAATTTGCTTTCAAAAGATGGAGTGAATATGGATGAAGATGCTGAAACGCTGCTTATTCAGCTTGTGGGGCTTAATGTAACGCTTGTGACAAACGAAATTGAAAAAATGGTGTTATACGTTGGACAAGGAGGAGTCATTACAAAAGAAGTGGTGCTTAAGCTTGTGGCGAAAACGCTTGAACAAAACGTATTTACGCTTATTGACGCTGTTATTCAGCGAAAGGTTTCTATCGCTTTAAATATGTATCAGGATTTGCTGCGTAACAACGAAGAGCCTATTAAAATTTTATCTTTGTTAGCGACGCAGTTTCGTTTAATTTATCATACGAAGCAGCTGTCTAGCCAAGGGTACGGTCAGCAGCAAATTGCTCAAACGATTAAAGTTCATCCGTTTCGTGTGAAAATTGCTTTGCAGCAGAGCCGAAGTTTTGAGGAACAGCAGCTTAAAGAAATTTTAAAGGATTTAGCAGAGGCGGATTATGAAATGAAGACGGGGAGAATGGATAAAGCGCTTATTTTACAGCTGTTTTTATTAAAAAGAGCGCAATAAAAAAACGATCCTAATGGGATCGTTTTTGTCTCAATTATGCAGATAAACCGTTAAGTTTTACTGCTAAGCGAGATTTTTGACGAGCTGCAGCATTTTTGTGGATAAGACCAGATTGTGCGGCTTTGTCTAATTTTTTAGAAGCAACAGCAAATGCTGCTTTTGCGTTATCTACATCGTTGTTTTCAACTAAAGCTTCAAAGTTTTTGATTGCAGTACGCATAGCTGATTTAGCTTGAATGTTATGAGCACGGCGAGCTTCAGTAGTTTTTACACGTTTGATAGCTGATTTAATGTTTGGCATCCGTTTCACCTCCCGAAATGATAACAATCGAGATTATATAGAACTCGACATTCTTCACAATAAGAACAAAAGATATTTTATCAAACACAAGGACAGAATGCAATAGCCTTGACAAGGAATTTTATATGACAGACCTCTCTTTAAAAGCTTGTAGCTGATATTGCGCCCTTCCTTCTACTTTTCGTTTCTTAAATGCATGAATCTGCCAGTCCTCGGTGACAATAATTTCAACAAAGATTGTCTAGGAGGTTAAGAAATGGAAAAAGAACTTGATTTAAGTCAATATAGCGTGCGCACGGATCTAGCTGTCGAAGCAAAAGACATAGCGTTAGAAAATCAGCCTAAACCGAATAACCAGTCAGAAATCAACGGCGTAATTGTAAAAGAAAAAGAAGAACAAGGTGTCAAAATTTCAATGGTAGAAATTACGGAAGAGGGGGCAGAAGCAATCGGTAAGAAAAAAGGCCGATATGTAACCCTTGAATCGGTAGGCATTCGCGAGCAGGATACTGAAAAGCAAGAGGCTATGGAAGAAGTATTTGCTAAAGAGCTGAATTTTTTTATTAAAAGCCTCAACATTCCAGATGATGCTAGCTGTCTTGTAGTGGGTCTTGGAAACTTAAGTGTGACACCAGATGCGCTTGGACCAAAGGCAGTAGATAATTTGTTGATTACAAGACATTTGTTTGAGTTACAGCCTGAAAGCGTGCAAGATGGCTTTAGACCCGTTAGCGCCATTGTTCCGGGAGTAATGGGAATGACGGGTATTGAGACAAGTGATATTATCTTTGGCGTTGTAAAGAAAGTGAATCCGGATTTTATTATTGCAATCGATGCGCTGGCCGCTCGTTCGATTGAACGGGTAAATGCTACCATTCAAATTTCAGATTCAGGTATTCATCCTGGGTCTGGGGTTGGAAACAAGCGCAAAGAAATCAGTTATGAAACACTTGGCATTCCAGTTATTGCAATAGGTATTCCAACGGTGGTGGATGCTGTGTCCATTACAAGCGATACAATTGACTTTATCTTAAAACATTTCGGCCGAGAAATGAAAGAGCAGGGAAAGCCGTCTAAGTCGCTGCTTCCGTCCGGTATGACGTTTGGAGAAAAAAAGAAGCTCACGGAGGATGATTTACCCAATGAAGAGCAGCGTCAAACGTACCTCGGTATGATTGGCACTCTTCCCGATGAAGAAAAAAGACGTCTTATTCATGAAGTGCTTGCACCTTTAGGTCATAATTTGATGGTTACACCAAAAGAAGTGGATATGTTTATTGAAGATATGGCTAATGTAGTTGCAGGAGGACTTAACGCTGCTTTGCATCATGAAGTGGACCAAGAGAACTTTGGGGCATATACTCATTAATACGCTTTTAGATGAATGAGTTCTTCAGAATATAGTCATAATGGTTAGTACTACAGAAGATAAAGAAGTAAGGGGCCTAATAATATGATTAAATTTACTTTAAAATCAGTAGTGCTAACTATTTTTTTACTGTTCGTCGTATTTTTAGGAATGCAGACGGCTCAGCAAGGGCTGATTAAAATGAAGGGATATAATGATCCTTCGATTGAACATGTTATTAATGTGTCTAAAACGTCAGATGGTCAGGTGGAAGCTGCTGTTTTAGGTTCAAAAAAAGTTGTGAACATTGATGAAAAACAGCAGCTTTTAGAAAAACGAAAGGCTTTTAACTTTTTCTCCTCGCTAGGTCAAAGTCTAGCGGAAGGCGTGAAAAGTACAATAGGGAAAGCTTTTAAGGCTATCCATCATCTTCTTAATTAAAAGCAGAATCTCTTTCTGCTTTTTTGTATGGAAAAATCCCCAATGGAATGCTTATTGAATGTTGACGAATGTGTTGTTATAATTTAGTTTAGTGTATTTTGCCGATTTTCAGTAGGAGTGAAAAAAATATGGATAGAGAAGCAAGATTGAAACGACAATCGAAAATCAGAAATTTTTCGATTATTGCTCATATAGACCACGGTAAGTCAACATTAGCAGACCGTATTTTAGAAAAAACAAATGCGTTAACACAGCGAGAAATGAAAGCTCAGCTTTTAGATTCGATGGATTTAGAACGTGAACGTGGAATTACCATTAAATTAAATGCTGTGCAGCTTCAATACAAAGCAAAAGATGGAGAAGAGTATACTTTTCATCTAATTGACACACCGGGACACGTCGATTTTACATATGAAGTGTCGCGAAGTTTAGCCGCGTGTGAAGGTGCTATTCTAGTAGTAGATGCAGCTCAAGGTATTGAAGCTCAAACACTAGCAAACGTATATTTAGCGCTTGATAACAACCTTGAAATTTTACCTGTCATTAATAAGATTGACCTGCCGAGCGCAGAGCCAGAGCGAGTGCGCCAAGAGGTTGAAGACGTAATTGGATTAGATGCGTCGGAAGCTGTATTAGCTTCAGCTAAAGCAGGAATTGGAATCGAAGAAATTTTAGAACAAATTGTTGAAAAAGTTCCTGCTCCTGAAGGGGATCCAGATGCACCGCTTCAAGCGCTAATCTTTGATTCATTTTATGATGCATACCGAGGTGTAGTTGCATCTATTCGTATCGTACAGGGACGAGTAAAAGTAGGCGACAAAATTAAAATGATGGCAACAGGAAAAGAGTTTGAGGTAACGGAGCTAGGTGTGTTAACGCCAAAAGCCGTTGCTAAAGATGAACTTTCTGTTGGCGACGTAGGGTTTTTAACAGCAGCTATTAAAAATGTTGGAGATACGCGAGTAGGGGACACGATTACTCTTGCCAAAAACGGAGCAAGTGAACCTCTTCCTGGCTATCGTCGTCTGAATCCAATGGTATACTGCGGACTGTATCCGATTGATACAGCGAAGTATAACGATCTTCGTGAAGCACTAGAAAAGTTAGAGCTAAATGACTCTGCACTTCAGTTTGAGCCAGAGACGTCTCAGGCCTTAGGGTTTGGTTTCCGATGTGGATTCTTAGGACTGCTTCACATGGAGATTATCCAAGAGCGTATTGAGCGTGAATTTAAAATTGATTTAATTACAACAGCTCCAAGCGTTATTTATGACGTATATTTAACAGACGAGACTCATCTGTCTGTAGATAACCCTTCTAATATGCCGGACCCACAAAAGATTGAACGCGTGGAAGAACCGTATGTGAAGGCCACAATGATGGTACCAAATGATTATGTTGGTGCTGTGATGGAGCTTTGTCAGAAGAAGCGAGGCAACTTTATTGATATGCAGTACTTGGATGCTAATCGCGTGAGTATTGTGTACGAAATTCCGCTGGCTGAAATTGTATATGATTTCTTTGATCAACTAAAATCAAATACAAAAGGCTACGCGTCGTTTGACTACGAGCTTATCGGATATCAGCCTTCGAAGCTTGTGAAGATGGATATTCTCTTAAACGGTGAAACGGTCGATGCGCTGTCCTTTATCGTTCACAGAGATTCAGCTTACGATCGTGGTAAAGTCATTGTAGAAAAGCTTAAAGAGCTTATTCCACGTCAACAGTTCGAAGTGCCGATTCAAGCCGCAATCGGTCAAAAAATTGTGGCGCGTTCAACAATTAAAGCTATTCGCAAAAACGTTTTAGCAAAATGTTACGGAGGAGATATCTCTCGTAAACGTAAACTTCTTGAAAAACAAAAAGAAGGTAAAAAACGTATGAAGCAGGTCGGTTCTGTTGAAGTACCGCAGGAAGCATTCATGGCTGTGCTTCGCATGGACGAAGATTAATAGCTGAAATTCTATTATTTAACATGTCAAATTAGTTTTGAAAATGAAGCGAATCTGATACGATAGTAAAGAGTTTTGAGCGCTGTAAATAAGTGTGAACGAACATAGATAAAAATACCGCAGAGAGACTCTGCGGTATTTTTATCATTTATAAATGTGATTGAGGTGAAAGTCCATGGTGAAGGCAGCATATCTGCATATCCCGTTTTGTCATCATATTTGTCACTATTGTGACTTTAATAAAGTGTTTTTCAAAAATCAGCCCGTTATGCCGTATTTGGAAAACATGCGAGAAGAAATGAAACAAACAGTCGAACGTTATCCAACGACCAATTTGAACACGATATTCGTTGGGGGTGGAACGCCCACAGCCTTAGATGAACAGCAGCTGGAGTATTTTTTAGAATCCATTCGTATGTATCTTCCTTATGATGAGAAAGGTGAGTTTACATTTGAAGCGAATCCGAATGAATTGACAAAAGAAAAGCTTCAGCTTCTCCATGACTATGGCGTGAATCGTTTAAGTATTGGTGTACAAACGTTTAATGAAAGGTTATTGGAGAAAATTGGACGTGTGCATTCAAATAGGCAGGTATTTGATTGTATTGAGCAAGCGAGAAAGATTGGAATGTCGAATATAAGCTTAGACTTAATTTATAGCTTGCCGGAACAAACGGTAGCTGATTTTTCTTCTACGCTTCAAACCGCTTTTTCATTAGAGGTAGAGCATATGTCTGCCTATTCGTTAATTATTGAACCTAAAACGGTATTTTATAATTTAATGAATAAAGGGAAGCTGCCGCTGCCTGCTCAAGAAGAAGAAGCAGCTATGTATGAGCTGCTTATGAAAGAAATGGACAAACAAGGTTTTCATCAATATGAAATCAGTAATTTCGCAAAGTCAGGCTACGAGAGTATTCATAATCTAACATATTGGAACAACGACGATTATTACGGAATTGGTGCAGGCGCACATAGCTATATTGACGGAATAAGACGAGCAAATATTGGACCATTAAAAAAGTACATTGATTCAGTCGAGCAAAAAGGAAATGCATATCTTAATGAAGTGAGCGTGACCGAGGCTGAAAAAATGGAAGAAGAAATGTTTTTGGGCCTTCGTAAAACGAAAGGAGTCTCAAAAGAGGAGTTTAAGCAAAAATTCAATCGAGAATTAAAAGATGTATTTGGAGAACCTATTCAAGAATACAAAGAGAAAGGACTTTTGGGTGAAGACAATAGTTCTGTCTTTTTAACACACAATGGTCGATTTTTGGGGAATGAAGTTTTTCAAGCCTTTATTGGGATAATCTAATACCAAATCGTTGACATCGCTATAGTGATTTGGTAATTTATTATTAGATTTAGCACTCAGAGTTTTAGAGTGCTAACAGAGGTGATGAAGCGTGCTTACTGATCGACAGTTATTAATTTTACAAGTCATTATTGATGATTTCATTCGATCTGCGCAGCCTGTAGGCTCTCGAACATTATCTAAGAAAGAAGAGTTTAATTTTAGTTCGGCTACGATTCGTAATGAGATGTCAGACCTAGAAGAACTTGGATTTATTGAAAAAACTCATACTTCTTCAGGGCGCGTTCCGTCTGAGAAAGGCTATCGTTATTATGTTGATCACCTAGTGTCCCCGCAGCACTTGAAAGCAAGCGATGTTTCTACAGTACGTTCGGTATTTGCTGAGCGCATTGTAGAACTGGAGCAGCTCGTTCAAAAATCAGCGCAAATTTTATCTGATTTAACGAGTTTAACGTCCATTGTGCTAGGGCCAAAAGCGGTCAGCCATAAGTTAAAACAGCTGCAGATTTTACCTTTAACGGCTCAGTCAGCTGTTGCCATTATTGTGACTGATACAGGACACGTTGAAAGTCGGACGATTACGTTACCGAGCAGTATTCAACCTTCCGATATTGAAAAGATGGTTAACATTTTGAACGAAAAGCTCATCGGCGTTCGCATTACTGATTTACATGATAAAATGTACAAAGAAGTAGCGACGCTCTTAAAAAGCCACATTCAAGGGTATGAGCAGACGATGGATATACTCAATGATGCATTAAAGCTCAACATGAATGGCAAATTAGTAGTTGGCGGCAAAACGAATATGTTTGCTCAGCCGGAATTTCATGATCTTAATAAAATTCGCGGGCTGTTCAACATTATTGAACATGAACAGCAGTTTTATAAGCTGCTAAGCCCAAATGAGGCTGGCATACACGTGAAAATTGGTCATGAAAATAAGTTGAATGAAATGGTAGGCTGCAGCTTAATTACAGCTAGTTATTCTTTTGGTCACGAACAGCTCGGCACAATTGCTATACTGGGACCGACCCGCATGGAATATGCGCGTGTGATTAGTTTGCTTACACTGCTATCATCAGATATGTCTCAAGTGTTAACAAACTTGTATAAAGAATAAAGGAATCGGGTGGAATATATTACTTCCATCCTTTCCCTGTGATAAAATAAAAATCGTTGTTTAAAATGTGAAAATGTGTGTAAACATTTAAGGGAGGTGAATGAATTGTCAAACGAAAAGCAAGTAGAAGAACAAAACGAAGAAGTGGTTGAAGAAGTTCAAACAGAAGCTGCTGAAGCAACTGAAGCTGAAGCGTCTGAGGAAGTAAACCCTCTTCAACAAGAAAATGATCAATTAAAGCAACAGCTTGAAGAAGAAGAGAATCGCTACTTACGTCTACAAGCTGATTTCGATAATTTCCGTCGTCGTTCACGTCTCGATGCAGAAGCTGCTCAAAAATACCGTGCTCAATCATTGGTTGCGGATATTTTACCAGCACTTGATAACTTTGAACGTGCATTACAAGTTAACACAGCGGACGAACAAACCAAATCTGTGCTACAAGGTGTAGAAATGGTATACCGTCAATTGGTAGAGGCACTTCAAAAAGAAGGTGTTGAAGCAATTGAGTCAGTTGGGAAAACATTTGATCCATACGAGCATCAGGCAGTGATGCAAGTAGAAGACGATGAATACGAACCGAACACGGTAGTAGAAGAGCTTCAAAAAGGTTACAAATTAAAAGATAAAATCATCCGCCCTGCGATGGTTAAAGTGAATCAATAACACTACATATTATGAAGGAGGTCATTGTCAATGAGTAAGATCATTGGTATCGATTTAGGTACAACTAACTCTTGTGTCGCTGTATTAGAAGGCGGCGAACCAAAAGTAATTCCAAATCCAGAAGGAAACCGTACAACGCCATCAGTTGTGGCATTCAAAAACGGTGAGCGTCAAGTTGGGGAAGTAGCGAAACGTCAAGCTATTACAAACCCTAACACAATTATTTCAGTTAAACGTCATATGGGTACAGACCATAAGGTGGAAGCTGAAGGCAAGCAATACACGCCTCAAGAAATGTCAGCTATCATTCTTCAACATTTAAAAGGTTATGCTGAAGAGTATTTAGGTGAGCCTGTAACAAAAGCTGTTATCACAGTTCCTGCTTACTTTAATGATGCTGAGCGTCAAGCAACAAAAGATGCTGGTAAAATTGCTGGTTTAGAAGTAGAGCGTATTATTAACGAGCCTACTGCAGCAGCGCTTGCATACGGATTAGAAAAAACAGATGAAGATCAAACAGTTTTAGTTTATGACCTTGGTGGCGGTACGTTTGACGTATCTATTCTAGAACTTGGCGACGGCGTGTTTGAAGTTCGCGCAACTGCAGGTGACAACCGCCTTGGTGGTGACGACTTTGACCAAGTAATCATCGACTATTTAGTAGCTGAATTCAAAAAAGAAAACGGCGTTGATTTAAGCAAAGATAAAATGGCGCTTCAACGTTTAAAAGATGCGGCTGAAAAAGCGAAAAAAGATTTATCAGGCGTAACATCTACACAAATTTCTTTACCATTTATCACTGCTGGAGAAGCTGGTCCTCTTCACTTAGAAGTATCTTTATCACGTGCTAAATTTGACGAGTTATCAGCAGGTCTTGTTGAACGTACAATGGCCCCTGTGCGTCAAGCTTTAAAAGATGCAGGTCTTTCTGCAAGCGAACTTGATAAAGTAATCTTAGTTGGTGGTTCAACTCGTATCCCAGCGGTACAAGATGCAATCAAAAAAGAAACTGGTCAAGATCCTCATAAAGGTGTAAACCCTGATGAAGTAGTTGCACTTGGTGCAGCAATTCAAGGTGGCGTATTAACTGGTGATGTAAAAGACGTTGTATTACTAGACGTAACGCCTTTATCATTAGGTATCGAAACAATGGGTGGCGTATTTACAAAGCTAATTGAGCGTAATACGACAATTCCAACAAGCAAATCACAAGTATTCTCAACGGCTGCAGATAGCCAAACGGCTGTAGATATTCACGTTCTTCAAGGTGAGCGTCCAATGTCTGCAGACAATAAAACGCTAGGACGTTTCCAATTAACAGACATTCCTCCTGCACCACGCGGAGTACCTCAAATCGAAGTATCATTCGATATTGATAAGAACGGTATCGTAAACGTTCGTGCAAAAGATTTAGGTACAAACAAAGAGCAGGCTATTACAATTAAATCTTCAACTGGTTTATCAGATGACGAAATCGAACGTATGGTAAAAGAGGCGGAAGAAAACGCAGATGCTGATAAGCAACGTAAAGAAGAAGTGGAACTACGCAACGAAGCAGATCAACTAGTGTTTACAACTGAAAAAACATTAAAAGATCTTGAAGGAAAAGTAGAAGAAGCTGAAGTAACAAAAGCTAACGAAGCAAAAGATGCTTTAAAAGCTGCGATTGAAAAGAATGACCTTGAAGAAATCAAAGCGAAAAAAGATGAACTTCAAGAAATCGTTCAAGCGTTAACTGTAAAATTGTATGAGCAAGCTCAACAAGCTCAGCAAGCAGGTGAACAAGGCGCTCAAAATGATGATGTTGTAGATGCAGAGTTTGAAGAAGTAAACGACGACAAAAAATAATGCATCTTGACGACTAACGTGAATGACGCCATGGTGCGATTCACATCTTTTTAAAAAGTCAAAGTCAAGCTTATTTCTTGGCTTTGACTTTTTTAACGTGGAAAAGCGAAAGGGGAAGTTTTTCTCTTGGCTCTCTGCGTGCACGTGAGCAATAGAAAGTAACTTTTATGTTGCTATGGAATTATTAATAATGATACAATTACGTTTATGTGAAACGATTCGGGAGTGAGTATTGATGAGTAAGCGAGATTACTATGAAGTACTCGGTATCAGTAAGAGCGCTACAAAAGATGAAATAAAAAAAGCATACCGCAAGCTTTCTAAACAATATCATCCAGATATTAATAAAGCGGAAGATGCTGCTGACAAATTTAAAGAAGTAAAAGAAGCATATGAAGTATTGAGTGATGACCAAAAAAAAGCACAATACGATCAATTTGGTCATACTGATCCAAATCAAGGCTTTGGCGGCTTTGGTGGAGGCGGCTCAGACTTTGGCGGCTTCGGCTTTGAAGATATTTTCAGCTCGATCTTTGGTGGTGGTGGTCGCAGACGTGACCCTAATGCTCCGAGACAAGGTGCCGATTTACAATACACGATGACACTTTCTTTTGAAGAAGCTGTTTTCGGAAAAGAAACAACAATTGAAATTCCACGTGAAGAAACGTGTGAAACATGTCACGGTTCAGGTGCAAAACCTGGAACAAAAGTTGATACATGTTCGCACTGTAATGGTTCAGGTCAGTTAAACGTTGAACAAAATACGCCGTTTGGTCGCGTGGTAAATCGACGTGCGTGTCATCATTGTAATGGTACGGGAAAAATCATTAAAGACAAATGTGCAACGTGCCACGGTGACGGTAAAGTAACAAAACGACGTAAAATTAATGTTAAAATCCCAGCTGGTGTAGATGATGGTCAACAGCTGCGCGTTAGTGCTCAAGGAGAACCAGGGGTAAATGGTGGTCCTCCGGGAGATTTATACGTAGTGTTCCACGTGCGCACTCATGAATTCTTTGAACGTGATGGAGACGATATCTACTGCGAAATGCCTTTAACGTTTGCTCAGGCAGCACTAGGTGATGAAGTAGAAGTACCAACTCTACACGGCAAGGTGAAGCTGAAGATTCCTGCTGGTACACAAACGGGGACGAAATTCCGTTTAAAAGGAAAAGGTGTGGCAAACGTACGAGGGTATGGTCAAGGAGATCAGCATATTCACGTTCGCGTTGTAACGCCAACGAAAATATCAGAAAAACAAAAACAATTATTGCGTGAGTTCGCTGAACTGAGCGGTCAAGAAGCCGTTGATGAGCAGCATGATTCCTTTTTTGCAAAAGTAAAACGAGCAATTAAAGGAGAATAATTGTCTTTCATAATAAACAGAGACAGGTTGGTAAAGGTACTTTGCCAACCTGTCATCTGTCATGTTCATATTTAAAATCCTATATTACTGAAGGCAGAAAGGATGAAGTTGGTAGCAATGAAATGGTCTGAAATTTGTATTCATACAGCGCAAGAAGCAATTGAACCCATCTCACATATTTTACATGAATCAGGAGCTAGCGGGGTAGTCATTGAAGATCCTGCTGATTTAGTGAAGGACAGAGATACAACTTTTGGTGAAATCTATGATTTAAACGTAGAAGACTACCCAGAGGAAGGTGTAGTGATTAAAGCATACCTTCCAGTTAACAGCTTTTTAGCAGAAACTGTGGATGGTATCAAAAAAGAAATTAATGGACTGCTTGTTTACGACTTTGATTTAGGAGCTAACAAAGTTACGATCAGTGAAGTGAACGAGGAAGAGTGGGCCACTGCTTGGAAAAAATATTACCACCCTGTGAAAATTTCAGAGCGTTTTACGATTGTACCAACTTGGGAAAACTATGAGAAAGTAAGCACAGATGAATTGATTATCGAGCTTGATCCCGGAATGGCTTTTGGTACAGGTACGCATCCAACGACGGTTATGTCTCTTCAAGCATTGGAAAGAACAGTGAAAGCAGGAGATACCGTTATTGACGTGGGTACAGGCTCAGGAGTGCTAAGTATTGGCGCAGCCCTGTTAGGAGCAAGTAATGTACAAGCTCTAGATCTTGATGAAGTAGCCGTACGTTCTGCCCGCGAAAATATTGAACTGAATCAAGTTGGAAATATCGTAACAGTAGGTCAAAACAACTTATTGCAAGGCATAGAAGGACCGGTTGACATTGTTGTGGCGAATATTCTAGCTGAGGTAATCGTTCGTTTTGTAGACGATGCTGCAAAGGTATTAAAGCCAGGAGGCATGTTCATTACATCAGGTATTATTAGTGCGAAAAAAGAAGATGTCAAAAAAGCGTTAACGGGAGCGGGCTTTGTTATTCAAGAAGTAACGCTTATGGAAGATTGGGTAGCAATTATTGCGCAAAAACAAGCTTAACAAGTGAGAAGGTGTCAAGATGCAACGTTATTTTCTGCCAAATGATCAATTTCAAGAGCAAAGTGTCATAGTGATACAAGATGATGCCCATCATATCTCACGCGTCATGAGAATGAATGAAGGATCACAGTTTATTGCCTGTAATGAACAGGGGCAAGCTGCTTTGTGTGAAATTGAAAATATTTCCGCTAACGAAGTGAAAGCATCTATTATAGAATGGATAAGCGAAGAAAAAGAGCTTCCAGTCCATGTTACAATTGTGAACGGTCTGCCTAAAGGGGATAAGCTCGAGCTTATTATCCAAAAAGGGACAGAACTTGGAGCGTATAGGTTTATCCCTTTTATTGCGGCTCGTTCAGTTGTTAAATGGGATGATAAAAAGAGTCAAAAAAAAGTAGATCGCTGGAACAAGATTGCTAAAGAGGCTGCAGAACAATCTCATCGTACGATTGTACCAGCAGTAGAAGCCCCAATTTCTTTTAAGAAACTAGTAGAAATTAGCGGTGACTATACTCATAAAGTTGTAGCCTATGAAGAAAGAGCAAAGCAAGGAGAAACATCTCATCTGCACGCTGTTCTTTCAGCTTTAAAACCCGGCAATTCCGTGCTTGTGGTTGTAGGCCCCGAGGGTGGTTTGACCGAGCAGGAAGTAGAAATATTAGAAGAAAATGAATTTACAATAAGCGGATTTGGTCCGCGGATTTTACGAGCAGAAACAGCTCCATTATATGCGCTGTCTGCTATATCTTATCAAACTGAGTTAATGAGGTGACGATTATGTCAACAGTTGCTTTTCACACGCTAGGGTGTAAAGTAAATCACTATGAAACAGAAGCAATTTGGCAATTGTTCAAAGGCCAAGGCTATGAGCGTGTTGAATATGAACAAACTGCCGATGTATATGTAATTAATACATGTACGGTAACAAATACAGGAGATAAAAAGAGCCGTCAAGTTATTCGCAGAGCTGTGCGAAAAAATCCAGATGCGGTTATTTGTGTAACTGGATGTTATGCTCAAACTTCGCCAGCTGAAATTATGGCCATTCCTGGTGTTGATATCGTAGTAGGTACACAAGATCGTGTTAAGATGCTTGATTATATTGAACAATTTAAAAAAGAGCGTCAGCCGATTAACGGTGTAGGAAACATTATGAAAACACGCGTATATGAAGAGCTAGATGTACCGGCATTTACAGACCGTACGCGTGCTTCGTTAAAAATTCAAGAAGGCTGTAACAACTTCTGTACATTCTGTATTATTCCATGGGCACGCGGTTTAATGCGATCTCGTGATCCTAAAGAAGTAGTAGCACAAGCACAGCAGCTAGTGGATGCAGGCTATAAAGAAATCGTGTTAACAGGTATTCACACTGGCGGATACGGAGAAGACATGAAAGATTACAATCTTGCCCAGCTTCTTCGTGATTTAGAGTCTCAAGTAAAAGGATTAAAACGCATTCGTATTTCGTCAATTGAAGCAAGTCAAATTACGGACGAAGTGATAGAGGTACTAGATCAGTCAGAAATGGTTGTACGTCATTTGCATATCCCTCTTCAATCAGGTTCAAATACGGTATTGAAGCGCATGCGTCGTAAGTATACAATGGAGTTCTTTGGCGAGCGCTTAAACCGTCTGAAAGAAGCTCTTCCTGGATTAGCGATTACATCAGATGTGATTGTCGGGTTCCCAGGTGAGACAGAAGAAGAGTTTATGGAGACGTATAACTTTATTAAAGAGCACGGTTTTTCAGAGCTTCACGTATTCCCGTATTCTAAACGTACAGGTACGCCAGCAGCTCGTATGACCGACCAGATTGATGAAGAAGTAAAAAATCAACGTGTGCACCGTTTAATCGAACTTTCAAACCAATTGGCAAAAGAATATGCTTCAACGTTTGAAGGAGAAGTACTAGAAGTAATTCCGGAAGAAAAATATAAAGAAGATCCTGAAAGTGGTTTATATGTAGGATATACTGATAACTACTTAAAGGTTGTGTTTAAAGCTTCAGAAGAAATGGTTGGAAAGCTTGTAAAAGTGAAAATTTCAAAAGCTGGATATCCTTATAATGAAGGTGAGTTTGTTCGCGTGCTAGATGAGGTTCATCTTCAAGATCAGGTGAAAATGAGCTCATAACACTTATTGGAAAGCTGCGTGTTTGCGCAGCTTTTTTCATACGTATAAAACAGCTGAGCGAGTAATGTTTTATCAAGAAAGTTCATAAAATAAAGGGGGAATAACTGCATTACTTTATGTAAAGCGGTTGACCTTAAGGAATCATTATATTATAATTGCAAAAGACATGTCTAACATGTCATTTCATTATGATGTTAGTGGTTTTGTTCGGAGGGAGGGAATTAGAATGTCAAGAACAGTTGTTCGTAAAAACGAATCGCTTGAAGATGCTCTTCGTCGCTTCAAACGTTCAGTTTCAAAAACTGGTACGTTACAAGAAGCAAGAAAGCGCGAATTCTATGAAAAGCCTAGCGTAAAGCGTAAGAAGAAATCTGAAGCTGCTAGAAAACGCAAGTTCTAATAAGAGGGTGGATTTATGAGTCTTCTCGAGCGTTTAAATAGTGATATGAAACAAGCGATGAAAAACAAAGAGAAAGAGAAGCTTGGGGTCATTCGTATGGTCAAAGCATCTCTTCAAAACGAAGCCATTAAGTTAGGCACTGACCTAACTGAAGCAGACGAGTTGACGGTTATTTCTCGCGAATTCAAACAACGTAAAGACTCCCTCCATGAATTTGAGAAAGCAGGTCGTCAAGATCTTGTTGATAAAATTCATTCTGAATTAGCGGTTTTAGAAGTTTACGCTCCTAAACAGCTAACTGAAGAAGAGTTATCTGAAATTATTAAAACGACGATTGAAGAAACGCAGTCTTCCTCTAAAGCTGATATGGGGAAAGTTATGGGAGCGCTTATGCCGAAAGTAAAAGGCAAAGCGGATGGCTCTCTTGTTAATAAGCTTGTCCTTCAACACTTATCATAAAAAACACCTTACCTTGTGTAAGGTGTTTTTTATATAGATAATATCCGAACGTATGTTTTGTTTCTCTAGTGCAAAGAATAAAATAGATAAATTTTAAAAAATTTGAAACTATTGTTAAAGTTATTCGTATATACAGATACATACTCATACTATCTATGGAAGGAGGGAAGTGTATTCGGTGAAAACCTTATTTTCTTTCGTGTGCTTTCTTATTTTAGCCACTGGGTTATTCCCCACTATTAGCACCGCTGACGTGAAGCGTGTACACGTTATTCCTGTCAATAAAACGGTAGAAAATGGACTGCTTTCTTTTTTAAACAGATCCATTGAAGATGCGGAAAATGACGGTGCAGATTTGATTATATTGGACATAGATACTCCTGGAGGAGCTGTAGATGCAGCTTCTGAAATAGCTAAAAGCTTAACCTCAACACCTATTCCTACCGCTGCTTTTGTCGACAAAAAAGCATTATCGGCCGGAGCGTATATTGCACTTAACGCCGATCAAATTTATATGACACCCGGTTCTACAATGGGATCGGCAGCTGTGATTGACCAACAGGGAAATGCAGCAGGAAAAAAAGCTCAGTCCTACTGGTTATCGGCTATGAAGAGCGCAGCAGAACAAAATAACCGAAACCCTAAATATGCAGAAGCGATGGCAAACACAAAGATGGTCATACCTGAGCTCAACTTAAAAGGAAACGAATTGTTGACGCTAACTCCGAAGCAAGCCGAGCAAGTTGGTTATTCAGAAGGAACTGTAAAAAATTTAGACGATCTCCTGAGCGTGCTTGGCTATGAAGATGCTAAACTGACGTATGCAAAAATGAGTGTAAGTGAACAAATTGCTCGTTTTCTTACCCATCCGCTTGTTGTTCCCATTTTATTATCTATTGGTGCTTTAGGAATTGTAATTGAATTGTTTACGCCTTCATTTGGTATTGCGGGCTCCATTGGAGTAGCTTCACTTCTTTTATTTTTCTATGGTCATATGGTAGCAGGATTAGCAGGAATGGAAGCCCTCGTTTTATTTATAGCAGGAATTATACTGCTTCTATTAGAGATTGTAGTGCCAGGCGGCGTTTTAGGGCTGCTAGGGCTTGGAGCTATCATTTTAAGTTTTTTTATGTCAACAGATAATAATGTCGAAATGGGAATTTCTCTTGTAATTGCGATAGTGGTGGCACTGGGAGGTGCGTTTGTGATGATGAAATTTTTTAAAAGAAAGCTTACACCTTTCAAAAAAATGGTGCTTAATGATTCACTTAATACCGAATCTGGTTATGTATCGAATCAAAATCGGTATGAATTAATAGGAAAACAAGGTAAAACAACAACGCCGCTGCGTCCTTCAGGCACCGTGCTCATCGATGAAGAGTATGTGGATGTAGTCACTGAAGGCGGATATTTAGACAAAGATGTGTTAGTAAATATTATAAAAGTAGAGGGATCAAGGGTTGTGGTGCGGAAGCTCACAGAGCCTTTGAAAAAGGAGGACCTTAATTAATGGAAGCAGGTAGCGTATTGTTTTTTGTAGTTATTGGCCTAGCAATTATTGCTTTAGCTGTTTTTTTCACTTTTGTACCGATTATGTTATGGATCTCAGCATTAGCAGCAGGCGTTCGTATTAGTATTTTCACACTGGTCGGAATGAGACTTCGTCGAGTGATACCATCTCGCGTTGTGAACCCGTTAATTAAAGCAAGTAAAGCCGGTTTAGGTATTACCATTAATCAATTAGAAAGCCACTATTTAGCAGGCGGTAACGTGGACCGCGTGGTAAATGCGTTGATTGCAGCGCACCGAGCAAATATTGAGTTAACATTTGAGCGCGGAGCAGCTATCGACTTAGCGGGCCGTGATGTGCTAGAAGCTGTACAAATGAGCGTTAATCCAAAAGTTATTGAAACACCTTTTATTGCAGGGGTGGCTATGGATGGAATCGAAGTCAAAGCAAAAGCCCGAATTACCGTTCGTGCAAACATTGATCGACTAGTAGGGGGAGCTGGAGAAGAAACGATTATTGCCCGTGTTGGCGAGGGGATTGTTTCTACAATCGGTTCACAAAAAGATCACAAAAAAGTATTGGAAAACCCTGATATGATCTCTCAAACGGTTTTAGGAAAAGGGTTGGATTCCGGAACAGCGTTTGAAATCTTATCCATTGATATTGCTGATATCGACATTGGTAAAAATATTGGGGCAGTTCTTCAAACAGACCAAGCAGAAGCAGATAAAAATATTGCCCAAGCAAAAGCCGAAGAACGTCGTGCTATGGCCGTTGCTCAAGAACAAGAAATGCGTGCAAAAGTAGAAGAAATGCGTGCAAAAGTAGTAGAAGCAGAAGCAGAAGTACCATTAGCGATGGCAGAAGCACTGCGCTCTGGCAATATTGGCGTCATGGATTATATGAATATTCAAAACTTGACTGCTGATACGGATATGCGTGATTCAATTGGAAAAATGTCTAAAGAAGACGATGAGAAATAATGAATCAGTTTAACAAGGAGGTTTTCTCCTAATGAATATCGTTGAAACGCTTATTAAACTAATTATTAATAATGCTTTCATTTTTGTCATCATTGGAGGGATTATTTTTAACGTTGTGCAGCGTTTTATGGCTCAGTCAAAAGAGGAAGAACAGCAGCGTTCTAAAAGAGCTCCTATGCCTCCTGTAAACAATCCTTCAAGGCGGGAAAGACCTAGATATCGCCCTGTCAAAGAAGAGCCAAAAACAGCTCGTATGGAGCCAGAAACTGTTCCTTCAGCGGAAACAAATCCTTTGCAAGAAAAACTGGAAGAGCTAAAAAACCGTTCGTATCATGAACCTTCTATTCAAAAGAAAATCGCAGTTGAAAAACCAAAAACAACTGATGAGAAAAACGTTTTTAAGCCCATTTCTCGTAAAGAAGCTGTTCAAGGAGTGATATGGTCCGAAATTCTAGGGCCGCCAAAATCGAAACAACGTAAATATAAACGATAAATAGATGTGATACATTAACCCCCTTTCTCATAAACATGAGATGAAAGGGGGTTCTTTTTATGAGCAAAAAGTGGAGACACCAAATGAAAAGATGGATGACAAAAACAATGGAACTACCCGCTGATGTATTAATGGATCTTCCCCGTATTACGTTAGTTGGACAAATACACATTTATATTGAAAATCATAAAGGTTTATTAGCCTTTTCTGATACTGAAATACGCGTGTTACTAAAACAGGGACAAATGTTAATTCGAGGTGAAGGACTGGTCATTAAAGTAATACTGCCAGAAGAACTGGTTTTAGAAGGTAAAATCAATCAAGTTCTTTATTTAGAACAATAACACAAGGAGGAAAAAAATGAAGAATGGATGGACAAACTTTGTTATTGGTACCGTACGTATTCGAATTGTTGGAAAAGGAATTGAACGTTTCTTAAATAATTGTGTGAGACAACAGATTATGATCTCGAATGTCCATAAAGTTGACGGTCAGCTAGCGACAGCAACGATATTATTGAAAGATGTAAAGAAAATTCGTATACTAATTCGCAACGCAGACTGTAAAATTTATTTTATAAGAGGCCGAGGTTTTCCTTTTTTAACAAAACGAGTGATTAAAAATAGTGGATTTGCTTTAGGTTTTCTTTCTTTTTTTATTATTCTTGGTTTGCTTTCCAACATGGTGTGGAAAGTGGAAATTAGCGGTGCAGAACCACAAACAGAACATCAAATGACGAAGCAGCTGGCCAAAATAGGTGTAAAAAGAGGAGAGTTTCAATTTCTGTTAGAGAGTCCTGAAAAAATTCAGCGCTATTTAACGGATAATATGAACAATATTACCTGGGTGGGAGTAGAAGTGCGCGGCACTTCTTATCACTTCCAAGTGGTTGAAAAAAATGAGCCCAAGCCTCAGCAAAAAACACCTTACCAACATTTAATTGCTAAAAAGAAAGCTATTATTACGAATTTGTTTGTCGAAAAAGGACAACCTTTAGTCAAGGTTAATGATTTTGTCAACGAAGGCGAGGTCTTAGTTTCCGGTATTATTGGAAACGAAAAAAATAAAAAAGTAGTAGCTGCTAAAGGAAAAGTCTACGGTGAAACATGGTATAAGTCTGAGGTGGAAGTGCCTTTGAAAACTGATTTTCAAGTATTAACGGGTAATGGATATACGAAGCACTATTTAGATTTTCAAGCTTTTAAAATGCCTCTTTGGGCTTTTAACAAAGAGAAATACGGCTCAAAGGTGACAGAAAAAGTGGAGCATCCACTCTATTTTTTTAAATGGAAATTACCTCTGTCGTATGAGAAAGTTGCTGTACGAGAAGAACAGAATTCGCAGCGCGTCTATTCTAAACAAGAGGCGGTGGAAAAAGCTTTGGAAATCGGTCGAAAAAAATTACTATCAACTTTAGGTGAGGATGCTAAAATAAAAGGTGAAAAAGTTTTGCACCAAGAACAGGACAATGGTAAAGTTAGATTATCAATACATTACCAAGTTATAGAAAATATTGCGAACACTCAACCAATTATTCAAGGAGATTGATGAATGTCAGAACAGCTAGTAACAATTAACGTACAACTTGATGATTCAAACGAAGCCATTTCATTATTTGGCGTACAAGATGCGAATTTAAAGCGAATTGAAGAAGAAATGCAGGTCTCGATCATTTCAAGAGGTGAGACTGTTGTAGTCTCCGGAAGTACAGAAAATGTTCAGCTAGTGGAAGAAATGCTTAAAAAGTTACTGAACATTATCCGCAAAAATATTTCCATATCTGAACGAGATGTTGTGTATGCGATTCAATTAGCTAAGAAAAATTCTCTCGAGTTTTTTGAAGATGTATATGAAGAAGAGATTGGTAAAAACGTAAAAGGTAAGACTATTCGTGTTAAGACATTAGGACAAAGTCACTACATTTCTGCTATTAAGAAAAATGATTTGGTATTTGGAATTGGGCCTGCTGGTACGGGTAAAACGTATTTAGCCGTTGTCATGGCCGTTAATGCTCTTAAAAATGGTCACGTACAGCGTATTATTTTAACACGTCCTGCTGTTGAAGCAGGTGAAAGTCTTGGCTTCTTGCCAGGAGATTTGAAAGAAAAAGTAGATCCGTACTTGCGGCCTCTGTACGATGCATTACATGATGTATTAGGAACAGAACATACGCAACGCCTAATCGAACGCGGAGTTATTGAAATAGCACCCCTTGCTTATATGCGAGGTCGTACACTAGATGATGCGTTTGTTATCTTAGACGAAGCACAAAACACCACGATGGCGCAAATGAAGATGTTTTTAACACGACTAGGATTTGGGTCTAAAATGGTGATTACAGGAGATATTTCACAAATTGATTTACCAAAAGGAGCTCAGTCTGGTCTAGCGGCTGTCTCGAAAATCCTGACCAATGTTAAAGGTATTTCGTTTGTTCATCTAGAACAGTCAGATGTTGTGCGCCATCCACTTGTGGGACGTATCATTCAAGCGTACGAACACGCTGACCAAAAGACCCTTTCTTAATAGGGTCTATTTTTTGTAAAAGGGGGTACGTTTGTGTCAACGTTTCGGATAATCAAGCAAACAATGGCACAGATCGAGCGATTACGGTTAATTCAAATTGGGTTATATGCCCTGTTAGGTATAATGATGTTTGCGTCTATGTATAGCAATGTAAAGCCGCAGGAATTAGATCTTAGACTACTGTCTATTTCCCCGCAAACCATTTACTCACCCGTTACCATTGAAGATAAAGAGAGCACAGAGAAAAAACGGGCAGAGGCAGAACAAGCCGTTGAAGATGTGTATACACAAAAAACAGAATACGCACAGAACCAAGTCGATCTTGTTGCATCTATTTTTGATGCGATGATGGAAGTTAATACAGAATATGAAAAAGAAGATCATGAAGATGACAGTATCGATGCCGTATTAAAAACCAAACAAAAAATGCTAGAGGACAAGCTTCCTGAAGACATTCAAAAAAACTTGCCAAAGGATACCATCAAGCAGCTGCTTCAGTCTTCTAACAGTGATTTATCGATTGCGAAAGACGCTGTAGTTACAGCCGTTCATCATGTGATGAAAGATCAAGTGAAGATTAGCGATGTAGAAGAGAAAAAAGACCAGGTAGAAGGTCAGCTTGTTTACACCAATGTCAGCAACTCCCTAAAGGATTCAATGAATGCAATTGCTAAATTCGCTATCATTCCAAATGTGATTTATGACCCCAAAAAAACAGCTGAAAACCGTCAAGCAGCTGTGGAAAAAGTGGAGCCTGTTCGAATTAAACAAGGTCAGATTATTGTAGAAGAAAATCAGCTTATTAATCCTGATATATATCGTCAGCTCCAGCTCGCGGGATTGTTGAATAATAAAGGATCTATTCAGCCTTTTGCGGGATTAGCTTTGCTGATTGTGATGATGATAGCCGGCCTCATTTACTATTTGCGTGAATTTCACACCAAGACATATCAGCCCTTGTTGTTGTATGTATTGGTAGCAACCATTACGATTGGCCTCATGAAAATCTTAAGCTTGTTTCAACAAATTGATTTATCGGAAATTGGTTTCTTAGCTCCTGTTGCGGTGGGAGGTTTGCTGATTCGAATTTTAATGGATGAACGCATTGCTATTTTATCAAGTATTGTATTTGCTATTTGTGGAAGCATTATTTTTAATGGTGAATTGACAACCTCGTTTAATATGAACATTGGGATTTACTTTTTAATTAGCAATATTGCTGCTATTTTATTTTTAAGCAGGCAGCACAGGCGTTCACGGATTTTGCAGGCAGGTCTATTTGTGGCTATGGTAAACGTAATTATTAGCTTTGCTATTATTTTTATTAAAAATGGCCAAATTGGTACTGTAGAGCTTGGCTATTACAGCATGATGTCAATTGCATCTGGTGTTATTGCTTCCGTTTTAGCTATAGGTTTGCTTCCGTTTTTTGAAAGTGGATTTGGCATTTTATCTACGATGAAGCTGATTGAATTATCGAGTCCTAATCATCCGCTATTACGTAAAATCTTAACCGAAACACCGGGAACGTATCATCACAGTGTAATGGTGGCAAACTTATCTGAAGCGGCGTGCGAAACGATAGGAGCTAACGGTTTATTAGCGAGAGTGGGGGCTTATTACCACGATATTGGTAAAACGAAGCGACCGCAGTATTTTATTGAAAATCAAATGAATATTACCAATCCGCATGATAAACTAAGTCCGAAGACTAGTAAAAATATTATAATCGCACATGCTACAGATGGAGCGACCATTTTGCGAAATCACAAGTTTCCAAAAGAGATTGTAGATATTGCAGAGCAGCATCACGGAACGACCCTGCTTAAGTTTTTCTATCATAAGGCACTTGAACAAACAGAAGAAAAAATTGATGAAAAAGAATATCGCTATCCTGGACCAAAGCCTCAGTCAAAAGAAGCAGCGGTTATTTGCATAGCTGATAGTGTAGAAGCAGCCGTAAGGTCAATGTCCAATCCAACTCCGGAAAAGATTGAGAACTTGGTGCGAAATATTATTAAAGATCGCTTGCAGGATGAGCAGCTTAGCGAGTGTAACGTAACGCTCAAAGAGCTAGAGTTAATTCGCCAAGCACTATGTGAAACTTTAAATGGGATTTTTCATTCCCGAATTGAATATCCAGAGATAAAAAAAGAGAAGGTGAAGGTATGAGTTTAGTTATTGATTTTATTGATGAAACAAACGAAGTGAGTAAAGAGCAGCAAAAAGAGCTTGAGAAGCTGCTTGAAGCCGCTGCTATATATGAAAATCTTCAAGAGGATGCAGAAGTATCCGTTACATTTGTGGATAATGATCGAATTCAAGAAATCAATCATCAATACCGCCATAAAAATCAGCCAACGGATGTAATATCGTTTGCGCTAGAAGAAATGGGCGAAGATGAAATGCAAATTATCGGAGATGAGATGCCAAGAGTCCTGGGGGATATTGTCATTTCGATTCCAAAAGCTCATGAGCAAGCAGAAGAATACAATCACTCGTTTATGAGGGAGCTAGGATTCTTAACGGTTCACGGTTTCTTGCACTTGCTTGGGTATGACCATGAAACATCAGAAGATGAAAAAGAGATGTTTACACGTCAAAAAGATATTTTAGAACAATATGGACTCTCGCGGTAAAAAAGGGATAGCTAAAGTTGTCAGTAGCTTTGGTTATGCAATAGAGGGGTTTCTCTATGTTTGTAAAACACAGAGAAATATGCAAATTCACGTAGCAGCTTCTTTCATCGTCCTTCTCTTAGGAGCCGTGCTGTCAATTACAGCTGGTGAATGGACGGTTGTGCTGCTTCTGATTGCAGGCATGTTCAGCTTAGAGTTAATGAATACAGCGGTTGAAAAAGTTGTTGATTTAGTTTCTCCTGAATATCACATACTAGCAAAACACGCAAAAGATGCAGCCGCAGCCGCGGTGTTGGTCTATGCGTGTTTTGCTGTCCTTATAGGAGGAATTATTTTCTTAAAGTATTTGTTTTAAAAAGGATTCTTTTTGGTTCTTTACACCCCCGTGGTATAATAAAAAAGGACAAGTTAAAAGACATGTAGAAGCGCAAAAGGAGAGCGGATAAATGGATAAGACCGGACTGATTGATGAGGCGAAAAAAGCTCGTGAAATGGCTTATGTACCGTATTCAAAATTTAAAGTTGGTGCAGCTTTATTGACGAAAGATGGAAAGGTTTATCGCGGCTGCAATATTGAAAATGCAGCTTATAGCATGTGCAATTGTGCTGAGCGTACGGCTTTATTTAAAGCCTATTCAGAAGGAGATAAAGAGTATAAAGCACTTGTTGTAGTAGCTGATACTGATCGTCCTGTTTCTCCGTGTGGAGCATGCAGACAAGTAATCTCTGAGCTTTGTCCAAAAGAAATGAAAGTTATATTAACCAATTTAAAAAATGACATACAAGAACTAACTGTGGAAGAATTACTTCCAGGAGCATTTTCATCGGAGGATTTACATGAGTAATAATGAATTTAAGTCAGGTTTTGTTTCAATTATTGGAAGACCAAACGTAGGGAAATCAACTTTTTTGAACCGAGTGATTGGTCAAAAGATTGCGATTATGAGTGACAAACCGCAAACAACTAGAAATAAAATTCAGGGTGTGTACACGGAAGATCAGGCGCAAATTGTGTTTATAGATACACCAGGAATTCACAAACCAAAGCATAAATTAGGCGACTTTATGATGAAGGTAGCACAAAATACGCTTAAAGAAGTAGATTTAATTTTATTTATGATTAACGCAACAGAAGGCTTAGGTCGAGGCGATGAATTTATTATCGAGCGTTTAAAAGATACAAAAACGCCTGTTTTCCTTGTGATTAATAAAATTGATGAAATTCATCCAGACGAATTGTTTTCAATTATCACGAATTATAAAGACTTATATCCTTTTGCTGAAATTGTGCCAATTTCAGCTTTACAAGGAAATAACGTGGAGCGTTTGCTTGATCAAATCAAGCAGCGATTGCCGGAAGGTCCGCAATATTACCCGGCAGATCAGGTAACAGATCACCCAGAGCGCTTTATTATTACGGAATTAATTCGTGAAAAAGTGCTGCATGCAACGAGGGAAGAAATACCTCATTCTATTGCCGTTGTGATGGATTCTATGCAAAGACGAGATAATGGCGCTGTTTACGTCGGGGCTACAATTATCGTCGAAAGAGATTCACAAAAAGGCATCGTAATTGGAAAGCAAGGAAAGATGTTAAAAGAGGTAGGAAGAAAAGCAAGAGCAGACATTGAAGCCCTTTTAGGTTCAAAAGTATTTTTAGAACTATGGGTAAAAGTACAAAAAGATTGGCGAAACCGAGCGTCGCATCTCCGTGACTTTGGATTTAGAGAAGACGAATATTAATCATTTGAGTTCTTGTTTGCGTCGATTTATATCCCTTCATAAAAGAAGGTGATTTGTAAAAAATTGTGTTACATGATTTTACGTCGGAAGGCTATTCTAAACATAAGGAATTGAAATATGTATCTGATCTTTATGGTTAGAAAGGTGGGAGTTCTATGTTGAATTTTACTTGGAACATTTTTTCACAAACAGGTAGCATTGATACTTATCTCATTTTTAAGGAACTTGAAAATGAAGTGAAAGAAAGACCCGAAACATATGAGGACAACAGCGAAAGTCTCAATTCTCCCTTGTCTTAGCCTTCTGTAAGATGGCGGTGATGATGATTGTTTAAAAAGTGTGAAGGAATTGTCATTCGAACGAATGATTACGGTGAATCAAATAAAATTGTCACCATTTATTCACGTGAACTCGGAAAAGTGGGTCTCATGGCAAGAGGGGCAAAAAAGCCCAGTAGTCGCTTAGCTTCCGTCACACAATTATTTACGTATGGATACTTTTTTATACAAGCAGGTTCAGGAATGGGTACTCTCCATCAAGGAGAAGTTATCTCATCTATGAGAAGCATACGCGAAGATATCTTCACAACAGCGTATGCTTCTTATATTCTTGAATTAACAGATAAAGCTACTGAGAACAATAAACCAAATCCATTTCTATTTGAACTGCTGCATCAAACCATTCATTATATGAACGAAGAGTATGATGCAGAAATCTTAACATTTATTTATGAAATGAAAATGTTAAACGTTCTAGGTCTTCATCCTACATTAAATGAATGTGCAGTCTGCCATCAAGGTGAAGGAACCTTTCATTTTTCCATTCGAGAAGGCGGGTTTATTTGTCATCGATGCTTAGAAAAAGATCCTTATCATTTGAAAATTAGTCCGATGACGGTTAAACTATTAAGGCTATTTTATTACATTGATTTAAAGCGGTTAGGTTCTATTTCTGTTAAACCCGAAACAAAAAAACAATTAAAGTTTGTAATTGATCAATATTATGAAGAATATTCAGGATTGTTTTTAAAAACAAAGCGGTTTTTGAATCAGATGGAGTCTTTAAAACAATCGCTCTCTGATGAGAAATAGAAAAGATAATCAGTGATATGCAAGGAATTGCTGTCGCTAGGGTGCCTCGTAGTGTGTAGAGGACACCCTTTTTACTGTGGAGCGAAGGGGTAGTTTCGCTTATTGTAAGCGTAATGTCTGCTTTTTTTGAGAAGCCATGGTAAAATAAACGGCATTCTAAAAAGATAAAATGCTAAAATTAATAAGTTATAGCTTTTACTTTTGCTTAAAAAGTATATAATGTTTTATAAATAGTATGTCACATTTAATGATTAGGTGGTGAGTACAATCGAACTGAACAAACGACAAGAACAAATTTTACAAATTGTCAAAGACGAAGGCCCTATTACAGGCGAGCATATTGCAGATCAGCTTAGCCTTACGCGGGCCACGCTAAGACCGGACCTTGCTATTTTAACAATGGCTGGTTATCTAGAAGCGCGACCGCGCGTAGGTTACTTTTACACAGGTAAAACAGGAGCACAGCTTCTTACAGATAAAATAAAAAAAATACAGGTGCAAGAGTATCAGTCTATCCCTGTAGTCGTGAACGAAAATGTGTCGGTATATGATGCTATTTGTACAATGTTTCTAGAAGACGTGGGGACCCTTTTTGTAGTGGATGAGAAATCACAGCTAGTGGGAGTACTGTCGCGTAAAGATTTATTGCGCGCGAGTATCGGAAAGCAAGAGCTCACATCTATTCCTGTTCATATTATCATGACGAGAATGCCCAACATTACATATTGCTATCGCGAAGATTTGTTAATTGATATTGCTAAGATCTTAATTGAAAAACAGATTGATGCTATGCCCGTTATTAAAGAGGGAGACGGCAATTTTGAAGTGGTGGGACGCATTACCAAAACAAATATTACAAAATTACTAGTAGCATTAGCAAATGATGAAGTATTATAAGTGAAAAAGGATTAAAAAGGGGATGCACAAAATATGAACAACCCATGTCTTTATGTCATTTCGGATTCTGTAGGTGAGACAGCTGAACTAGTTGTAAAGGCTGCCTCTAGTCAGTTCAATATGACAGACTTTGTAATTAAAAGAGTACCTTATGTAGAGGACATCGCAACACTTTCAGAAGTGGTTTCAGTAGCAAAGTTGAACAACGCTATTATTGGCTTTACGTTAGTAAAGCCCGAAATGAGAGAATTTTTAATTCAAGAAGCGTCCAAGAACGGGGTAGAGGTATTTGATATTATTGGACCTTTAATTGATAAAATTCAATCTTCTTATCAACTTTCTCCTCGCTATGAGCCTGGTATGGCTAGAAAATTAGACGAAGATTATTTTAAGAAAGTAGAAGCGATTGAATTTGCAGTGAAATATGATGATGGGCGTGATCCGAGAGGAATTCTTAGAGCGGATATCGTATTAATCGGTGTATCAAGAACGTCTAAAACGCCTCTTTCTCAATTTTTAGCACACAAGCGTTTGAAAGTAGCCAATGTTCCGATTGTACCTGAAGTAGATCCACCAGAAGAGCTGTTTCACGTATCACCTGAGAAGTGTATAGGGCTTACTATTAGTCCCGAAAAATTAAACGATATTCGTAAAGAGCGTTTAAAGTCTCTTGGTCTAAACGATAAAGCAATTTATGCTAATATTGGTCGTATTAAAGAAGAACTTGAATTTTTTCAAGGGATTGTAGATAAGATTGGCTGTGAAGTGGTTGACGTATCCAACAGGGCCGTAGAAGAAACAGCCGGTATCATTCTCAATACCATCAAAAAGAAATAAACGATGGATCTCCTCCGTGCGTAATATAAAGGAGATTGCTTTCTTATGTTTGTATGCTGTAAGCCTAAGAAAATATACCAAAGATGAATATGACAGAACTTTTAAAAACAAGTGACTTTGGTATAGAAAATATAGGTTGTTTATATTATAATAAAAAATTGTGATAAAAAAGAATAGTTTTAGGTTTAGACTTTGTTAAGAACGAATAAACTATTTATATAAAAGTCAAGTCAAAATCGAAAAAAGTATTCGACAAATGCCATCTACAGGAAATAACAATTTGTTAGAAGGAATCTCTGGAGGGATGTAGAATACAGAGTTATAGCAAAAGAAAAAGTAAAGTTTTTGTCGATGCTGATGCATGCCCTGTCAAAGCAGAAATCGTTGAACTTACACATACATATGACATCGAGCTTGTGTTTGTTGCTTCCTATGCTCACATGCAAACAAATCCTACACCAGGAAAATGGGTCTATGTGGATGCAGAAAAGGAAGCCGCAGATTTATATATTTTAAATCACGCAGCCAAGCAGGATATTGTCGTAACTCAAGATACTGGCTTGGCAAGCATGTTAGTAAGTCGAGGGGTTTATGCACTGTCTCCTCGTGGAAAGTACTATAATGACGACGAAATGAATACGGTGCTTTTCTTTCGCTATGTTTCTGCAAAAGAGCGACGATCAGGGCGTCATACTAAAGGCCCGAAGGCATTTAGTGAAGAAGATCGCCAGCATTTCATTCAAGCTTTTGAAAAAATGTTGTCGAAACTTGCAGGAATTTAGCACTTAGTGAAGAATATTATATGAAATACGGAGCTGTTACTATGGCAAATCGAATTCCTGATGAAGTAATCGACCGTATTCGGCATTCAGTAGATATTGTCGACGTCATAAGCGATTATGTACAACTAAAAAAACAAGGGCGCAATTATTTTGGACTCTGTCCGTTTCATGGGGAAAGCACACCATCTTTTTCAGTATCGCCTGATAAACAAATTTATCATTGCTTTGGATGCGGTGCAGGAGGGAATTCATTTTCATTCATAATGGAATTAGAAGGACTGTCCTTCACGGAAGCAGCTCAGCAGCTCGCTGAAAAAGGAGATATTCCTTTCGAACATGAGATACATCCTCATGAAGAAGATAATCAAAAGCCTAGCAATAAAATGATTGAAGCACACGAGCTTTTAAAGAAATTTTACCATCATTTATTGGTAAATACAAAAGAAGGCCAAGATGCTTATGATTATTTAATAAATCGAGGGTTTTCACGAGAAATTATCGATGAATTTGAGATAGGTTTTGCTTTAGATTCGTGGGAATTTGTAAGTAAGTTCTTAACAAAACGTGGGTTTAATCCGCAAGAGATGGAACATGCAGGTTTAATCATTAAACGCAACCAAGATGAAACGTACTTTGATCGTTTTCGCGATCGAATTATGTTTCCTATTGCTGACTTGCAAGGCAAAACAATTGCATTTTCAGGGCGCCTGCTAAAAGAGATAAAAGGGCAGCCTAAATATTTAAACAGTCCCGAAACTTCTATTTTTAACAAAAGTCGCACACTCTACAACTTTCACCGCGCTAAAAAACATATACGCAAAAATCAGCAGGTTATTTTATTTGAAGGATTTGCAGATGTTATTTCAGCTGTTAAAGCGGGGTGCCCAAACGCAATTGCAACAATGGGAACTGCCTTAACAGAAGAACAAGCCAAAATTATTCGCCGAAATGTAGAGTCCGTTATCATTTGCTATGATGCAGATTCTGCTGGAATTGAAGCAGCGCACAAAGCAACTGCTATCTTAACAAATGTGGGTTGTACCGTTAAGATTGCTGTGATGCCGGATGGTTATGACCCGGATGATTATATTAAAGAATACGGGGCAGAGAAGTTTCAAAATGATGTTATTAATAGCAGCTTGACCTTTATGGCATTTCAAATGAGGTATCTCCGCCGAAAGCGAAATCTACAAAATGAATCTGAACGTATGCAATACATTGAAGACGTTTTGAAAGAAATAAGCCTCCTTACAAAAGCTGTAGAGCGAGATCATTATTTACGCCAATTGGCACAAGAGTTTTCCATTTCATTAGATGCGCTTAAAGAACAGCAGTATCAAGTGTATCGAACGGAAAAAAAGAAAAAGGATAATGATTCTCCAAATCGAAATAATATAAATAGACAACCAGTCGTAAAGAGAAGCTTATTACCGGCTTATCAAAATGCAGAACGTTTTTTGATTGCTCATATGTTGAAAGATAAGGATGTAGCATTTAGAATTCAAGACCGACTTCAAGGTCAGTTCAATGTCGAAGAACATCGTGCGCTTGTTCTATATTTGTATGCCTATTACGAGGAAGGACACGAGCCTAATCCGAGCGGATTTATTGAGCGGTTGCCCGAATCTTCGTTGTCTAGTCTAGCTTCAGAATTGGCGATGATGTCAATCAATGATGAATTGTCGGAGCAAGCTTTGAATGATTATATCCAAACGATATTGATTTATCCACAAAGGGTAGCGATAGAAAAAAAAGAAGCAGAAAAGCAAGAAGCAGAGCGTCAAAAAGATTATTTAAAAGCTGCGACAATAGCAATGGAAATTTTACAGTTGAAAAAAACGTTAAAATAAACGATGTTGCGTATTAGTCCCACTTTTAGAAGGTTTTCCTTAAAATTTTGGAAGGAGGGGATCTGATGGCTGAAAAATCAGCTCAATCAAAACAACTTGATTCAGATTTAACAATTGAACAAGTAAAAGATCAATTGACCGAAATCGGAAAAAAACGTGGTGTGCTAACATACGAAGAAATTGCAGAGCGTATGGCGAACTTCGAAATTGAATCCGATCAAATGGATGAATATTATGAATACCTTGGAGAACAAGGTGTTGAAGTAATGAGTGAATCTGAAGCAAATGATGACGATGCCGATCCCGATATTCAAGAACTGTCAAAAGAAGAAGAGTTTGATTTAAATGATTTAAGTGTACCTCCTGGTGTGAAAATTAATGATCCAGTTCGTATGTACTTAAAAGAAATCGGACGCGTTGACTTATTGTCGGCAGAGGAAGAAATCAATTTAGCAAAACGTATTGAAGAAGGCGATGAAGAAGCGAAACGTCGTCTTGCTGAAGCAAACTTACGTCTTGTTGTAAGTATAGCTAAACGCTATGTTGGACGCGGTATGCTGTTTCTTGATTTAATTCAAGAAGGAAACATGGGTCTTATTAAAGCGGTAGAAAAATTTGATTATCGCAAAGGTTATAAATTCAGTACGTATGCGACATGGTGGATTCGTCAAGCTATTACTCGTGCGATTGCTGACCAAGCAAGAACGATTCGTATCCCTGTTCATATGGTTGAAACGATTAACAAACTAATTCGTGTTCAACGTCAGCTTCTACAAGATTTAGGTCGCGAACCATCTCCTGAAGAAATTGCAGAAGATATGGACTTAACACCAGAAAAAGTTCGTGAAATCTTAAAAATTGCCCAAGAGCCGGTTTCTCTTGAAACGCCAATTGGTGAGGAAGATGATTCTCATTTAGGTGACTTCATTGAAGACCAGGATGCAACATCACCTTCTGAACATGCTGCATATGAATTATTAAAAGAGCAGTTAGAAGACGTCCTTGATACGTTAACAGATCGCGAAGAAAATGTTCTTAGACTCCGCTTTGGTCTGGACGATGGGCGTACGCGTACGCTTGAAGAAGTAGGAAAAGTATTTGGCGTAACGCGTGAGCGTATTCGTCAAATTGAAGCTAAAGCGCTTCGCAAGCTTCGTCACCCTAGCCGAAGCAAACGTTTAAAAGATTTCTTAGAATAGATAAAAGCGTAAATAGCGCTTATGAGATAGCTTCTTTCCCTGCGGAAAGAGGCTATCTGTTTTTTATGGAATAAATTTCATGAAAACGCATTTTAAAGAAGTATATTGATTTTTTTACCAACTTTTCTTCTTTCATATATTTTACTGAATTGTCCTTCGTTTTGCAAATGCTCCTTTATATTCTTTTGTTATAGAAGCGTAAGATGTTCAAATTTCATTTAAACATCCGAAAAAAAATGGAATCGCTCTCATTTTATTCTTGCATTGATGAATACTCCTCTATTATAACATGAAAAAATTAAAACGTTTTAAAAGTTGAGAAAATTTACAAAAATGAATTATAATTAGATAATGTAAGCGTATACATTTTTAGGGGGAATAAAAATGAATTATGAATTAACCAATGAACAAAAGATGATTCAACGGACGCTGAGAGAATTTTCAGAAGCTGAGGTAGCACCAAATGCACTAGAGCGCGATCGAAGTAAGCAATTTCCGCTTGATGTTTTTAAAAAGTTAAGTGAGCTTGGTGTAATGGGCCTTCCTTTTCCTGAAGAGTATGGTGGCGGAGGCGCAGATACGGTTAGTTTTGCTATTGTCGTAGAGGAGTTAAGTAAAGCTTGTGGCTCTACAGGAATTACATACTCAGCTCATGTTTCGCTCGGGGGGGCACCTATTTATTTATTCGGAACAAAGGAGCAAAAAGAACAGTACCTACCTGCTTTATGCTCCGGGGAATCTTTTGGAGCGTTTGGTTTAACCGAACCGAACGCAGGAAGTGACGCGGGGGGAACGGAGACCGAAGCAGTGTTGAAGGATGGAACATTTAGGATTAATGGAAGTAAATGCTATATTACGAATGCCAGCTATGCAAAGTTTTTAGCTTTAACAGCTGTTACAAACCGTACAGAAGGTAAAAAAGAAATTTCAGCTATTATCGTGCCTACAGAAGCTCGAGGTTTTACTGTAATAGACAATTACGAGAAAATGGGTCTACATGCTTCAAATACAACTGAACTCGTTTTAGAGGATGTTGAAGTGCCTGAAGAGAATTTACTCGGTGTAAGAGGAGAAGGATTCAAACAATTTCTAATGACGCTTGACGGGGGAAGAATTGGAATTGGGGCAATGGCCGTTGGAATCGCTCAAGCGGCTTATGAAAAAGCACTGTCATATGCGCAGGAAAGAAAGCAGTTTGGGAAAGCTATTTCATCGTTTCAAGCGATTCAGTTTAAATTAGCTGATATGGCCATGAAAATTGAGTTAGCAAGAAATATGGTGTATAAAGCAGCGTGGTTAAAAGACCAAGGAAAGCCATTTACGAAAGAAGCAGCTATGTGTAAACTGTATGCTTCTGAAATTTGTATGGAAGTAGCCAGTCAAGCTGTGCAGATTCATGGAGGATACGGCTACATGAAAGAGTATCACGTGGAGCGGTATTTACGGGATGCCAAGCTTTTAGAAATTGGAGAAGGAACTTCGGAAATTCAGCGCTCTGTTATTGCAAGGCAAATTGGCTGTTAAGATAAGTAATAAGAAATTAGTTAATTATGTAAATAAAACCCTTTCACTTATGAGCATTTTCAAGTAAAATAAAAGTGCTTATACTATTTTGTTATTTCTAGGGATGGGAATACATAAAGGGGGTATAGTGAGTGAAGCGAAATCCGCTAATACCATTTTTATTAATTGCGGTAATCGGGATTGCTTTAATGTTAACGCTTTCGTTCAACGGATTGAACAATGCAAAAGAAATCGCGGCTGAAAAAGAAGGCGGTGGCGCGGAACAGCAGGCTTCAGCTAAACCAGAAGAAATTTATCAAAAAACTTGTATTGGTTGTCACGGTGATCAGTATCAAGGTGGAGTAGGTCCTTCGTTAAAAGGAATTGGGAAAAAAGTTTCTCAAGACGAAATTGCAAATATTGTTGTAAACGGTAAAGGAAACATGCCGGCCGGGCTGGTTCCACCGGAAAAAGCGAAGGAAATGGCTAAATGGGTATCCGAAATTAAATAGAGTTCAGAAACATGATTTTCTGGAAAGCCGCTCATTTATAAAGCAGGCTTTTTTTTTATGATTTTTTTATACGCATTCAGCTAGAAGGAAAACATGAAGAGAAATAGGAATCATGCAACTATCTATGTTAAAATAATGAACAGTAATCACATAGAGAATAGGTGACAAAATGAATGAATTAAACTTATCAACAAGACTTGAAGAAGTAGTAAAGTCGATTCCTTTGGGAGCAAAGATAGCAGACATTGGCTCAGATCATGCGTATTTGCCATGTTTTGCTTATTTAAATGGATATATTAGCGGCGCTGTAGCAGGTGAAATTACAGAAGGTCCCCTGCAATCGGCTATTCAGCAGGTGAAAAAAACAAGCTTAACGGATGTTATTGATGTTCGAAAAGGAAACGGCCTAGAAGTAATATCACCGAATGAAGTAGACTGTATTACAATCTGCGGAATGGGCGGAACGCTTATTACGATGATTTTAGAAGAAGGAAAGGCAAAATTAGAAGGAGTAAAAAGACTTGTGCTTCAGCCGAATATTGGTTCACATCATATTCGCAGCTGGCTGATTCAACACAACTGGGAAATCATTGATGAAAAAATCATCGAAGAAGACGGTCGTATGTATGAAGTCATCGTCGCTGAACCTGGAAACCCTTTAGCTCCGTATAACGGGGAAGTGGAAGCCGGTGTGTTAATGGGCCCTATTTTAAAAGAAAAGCGCTCTTCTGCTTTTATGACAAAGTGGACGCATGAACTAAATCATCTTAAACAAATTGTCAGTCAAATGGAACAGGCTCAGTCAGAGGAAAGCAAAGCAAAACTTCAAAAACTTACCCAAGACATCTCATTAATTGAGGAGGCGTTAAAATGAGTAAAATCCCTAACGGATTTCAAGTAATTGAGGCATTTGAATCATTTTCTCCCAAGCATTTAGCGGTTGAAGGAGATAAAATTGGTTTACAGATTGGAACGTTAAACAAGCCTGTAAAAAAAGTAATGGTAACGTTAGATGTTCTTGAAACGGTCGTAGACGAAGCAATTGAAAAACAAGTGGATTTAATTATTGCTCACCATCCTCCTATTTTTAGACCACTAAAACAAGTGGTTACAGATCGTCCTGAAGGGCGTATTTTAGAGAAATGCATTAAGCATGATATTGCCGTATATGCTGCTCATACAAACTTAGATATAGCTAAAGGCGGAGTAAATGACTTGTTAGCCGAAGCGTTGGGGCTACAAGAGACAAAAGTGCTGGTTCCAACAACGTCGATTCAATTGAAAAAGCTAGCTGTATTTGTTCCTTTAAATGACGCTGAAGCAGTGCGCACAGCTATTTGTGATGCGGGAGCTGGACATGTTGGCCTTTACAGCGACTGTACGTTTTCAACAGAAGGCGAAGGCACATTTAAACCTTCTTCAGAAGCCAATCCATACATTGGCTCAAAAGGAGAGCTAGAACGTGTCAATGAAACAAAAGTTGAAACTATTTTTGAAGCGGGTCAACAAAATAAAATTATTCGTGCCATGCTCAGTGCTCATCCTTACGAAGAAGTAGCCTATGACATTTATCCAGTGGAACAAACGGGCGAAACGCTTGGACTTGGACGAGTTGGTAAGTTAAAAGAAGAGATGACGTTAAAACAGTTTGCCGATCACGTTAAACAAGCATTGGATGTAGATGGTGTCAGAGTAGTAGGGTCTATGGATGCCACTGTGAAAAAAGTAGCTGTTCTTGGCGGAGACGGAAACAAATATATTACAAACGCAAAATTTAGCGGAGCAGATGCCTATGTAACAGGTGATTTGTATTTCCACGTTGCGCATGATGCAATGGCAATGGGATTAAACGTTGTAGATCCTGGTCATCATGTTGAAAAAGTCATGAGACAAGGTGTAACACGCGTATTAAACAGTCTTTTTGAAGCGAAAAACTTTGAGTGTGAAGTATTTGATTCAAAAGTAGACACAAACCCATTTACGTTTAGGTAACAAAGAAGGTGTTGACGAATGTCAACACCTTCTTTTGCGTCTATTAAGACGATTTTTTTGTTCGAACTTTTGGTAAAATTTTCGAAAGAGGCACACTTTTTTCACGTGTCCATGTTGTTTCATCTTCCGGATCGAACTGATCTAGAAAATTGATGACCTCTTTTGTGATTGGAGTAGGGGTAGATGCGCCTGCCGTAACAGCTACGGTTTTCGCGTTCATCAACCATTCGATCTGAAGCTCTGAGATGTCACCGATGCGATATGCCTCAGTGCCGGCAATCTCCATTGATACTTGAGCTAAACGGTTTGAATTGTTACTTTTAGGATCTCCTACTACGATTGTAACATCTGCTTCACCTGCTTGCTCAGCTACAGCTTCTTGGCGAACTTGTGTAGCTAAACAAATTTCCTTGTGAACTTCAGCGTGCGGATATTTTTCTTTTACTTTTTCCATTACATCTGCAACGTCCCACTGACTCATTGTTGTCTGATTGGTTACAATGACTTTTTCACGTTGAATATTTAAATGGGCTACGTCTTCTGCTTTCTCAATTAAATGAACGATATCTGGTGCGATGCCAAGTGCACCTTCTGGCTCAGGATGATTTCTTTTTCCGATATAAATAACGTCATAACCTTCTTTTTCTTTTTGGCGAATAAGGTCGTGGGTTTTTGTAACATCCGGACATGTAGCATCGATTGTTGTTAAACCTTTTTCTTTTGCTCGTTCTTTTACTTCTGGAGATACTCCGTGCGCCGTAAAAATAACGGTTCCTTCATTTATTTGGTCTAAGATTTCTAGGCGATTAGCACCGTCCAGTGTGATAATGCCGTCCTCTTCAAACGCATCTGTAACGTGTTTATTATGAACAATCATTCCTAAGATATAGATTGGTCGAGGCAATGATTTATCTAAAGCGGCGTTTCGTGCAATGACCATTGCGTCTACTACACCATAACAATAGCCGCGCGGTGCGATTTTAATAACTTTCATTTCAATTTCCTCCTCATCATAATCCTGACGAGCAATTCAACTCGCTTCTATTATATAAAAGAGGAAGGAAGAATACAAAGATATTCTTTTTTTACTTACTGTCTTTGCTTACGGAACTAGCAGATTTATCAAATATAAAGTTTTGGTTTAGACACTCGATCTCTAGAGGAAAGTTCAATTTCTTCTTCGAAGAAATCCAGCTCATCATCAGATGAATCCGTGCTTTCTGCGCCTGTTGACAAAACCTTACTGTCTTTGCTTTCATCAGTTTCAGCAACCTCTGTTCCTTCTGCTTCGAGTACTTCATCTGTATCATCACTTGAGCGCAGGGCCTGATAGATTTTCCATAGAGAAGGAGCATTTTTGACAAGAGGTCCGTATTGTTGAATCATAGGTCCCATCGTTTCCGCAGCTTTTAATACTCGTTGAACATTTCCCATCATGGAGCTTAAGTTAGCAGGGTTCGTTAAACCTTGCAAACCTCCAAGCAGGGAAGAAGAGTTGGTCGCTCCTGCAGCACCTTGGGCTCCTGAAAGGCCTGAAAACAAAGAACCTTGAGGAGCAGCAGCTGCTGCTTGTTGAAAGGGGATGTTTCTATTCCCGCCTCTTCGGAATAGGCGAGTTAAGAAGTTACCTCCTCCACGGTTCAGGCCTTGCTGATTCGGGTAAAATGATTGTTGAGCATTTGTTTGCTGGGCAAAGTTACGAAACTGCTGTAATGGATTAAATTGGCCAAAGTTACCAGGTTGTTGCCCAAAACCGTTTTGCGGTGGCATTCCTGGCATCATTCTTCTTTGCATACCGGGTGGAAATGGTGGTCTTCGCTGTAGCAAAGGACGCACCTCCTTTAGTAAAGTAGATTTTCTTTTACTATCGTATGCAACTCGCGATAAAATGTTTTTGAAACAGGTAATAAGTTTTAGTAATATGAATGAGAAGTAGTCACAGAAGGAAAAATCGATTATAATCATATATTGTGCCTTAAAAGATGAACGTGAATGTAAAAAAGGAGACTATTATGGAAAAAACAAACTTTGAACGTTTTGAGTTTCAACCATTTTTAATAGAAGCAATTAAACAATTAGGTTTTTATCAGCCTACAGAGATTCAAGAGCGCTTAATTCCTTCCGTTTTAAAAGGGGAAAGTGTAATTGGTCAGTCACAAACAGGGACGGGCAAAACACACGCTTATTTATTGCCTTTACTTGAAAAGGTAGATCATAAAAAAGAAGAAGTACAAGTTGTAATTACCGCTCCAACTCGTGAGCTTGCTTCTCAAATTTATCAAGAAGTCTTAAAGCTAACAAAACACAGTGCTGAAGGAGAAGAAATTTCAGCAAAATGTTTTATCGGCGGTACAGATAAGCAGCGTACAATCGACAAATTAAAGAAACAGCCTCAAGTGGTTGTAGGAACACCGGCTCGTTTGTTTGATTTAGTAAATGAAAAAGCGTTAGTTGTGTATACAACTAAGGCGTTAGTAGTAGACGAAGCTGATTTAATGCTTGATATGGGATTTTTAGAAGATGTGGACCGTTTGGCAAGCAACATGCCTGAAAAATTACAGATGCTTGTTTTTTCAGCAACGATTCCTGAAAAATTAAAGCCATTCTTAAAAAAATACATGGAAAATCCAAAATTTACGCATGTTTCGCCGAAGCAAGCAGCAGCGGCTAAATTAGAGCATGTATTAGTTCCACTACGTCATCGTAACAAGTTTAAGCTGCTGCACGATATGCTTATTTCGTATAATCCTTATTTAGCTATCGTCTTTACAAATACAAAGAAAATGGCGGACGAAGTAGCAGATGACCTACTGTCTAAAGGCTTAAAAGTAGGAAGAATTCACGGAGACTTATCTCCTCGTGACCGTAAGAAAATGATGAAGCAAATTAATAATTTAGAATTTCAATACGTAGTAGCGACAGATTTAGCAGCTCGCGGTATTGATATTGAAGGGATTTCACACGTTATTAACTTTGAGCTTCCTTCAGATCTAGATTTCTACATTCACCGCGTAGGCCGTACAGCTCGTGCTGGTCATTCTGGAATTGCTGCTACAATCTTCGATGTGGAAGATGAAGATGCAGTAAATAAGCTAGAGAAAATGGGAATCGAGTTTGTAAACAAAGATCTTCAAAAGCAAGAATGGGTTTCTATTGATGACCGTAACCGCCGTAAAAAGCGTGTGAAGAAAGCGGATGAAGTGGGAGAAGAGGCACATCGCTTTATTCAAAAGCCTAAGAAAGTAAAGCCTGGCTATAAGAAAAAACGTGCTCGTGAAATTACAAAGTACGTGCAAAAGAAAAAGCGTAGTGAAAGACGCAACAATCGTTAATCGCAATAGGTTAGAGGTGTAAAAAAGAATGTTGAAAATTGGTTCTCACGTATCGATGAGCGGCAAAAAGATGCTTTTAGGAGCAAGTGAAGAGGCAGCTTCTTATGGAGCAAATACGTTTATGATCTATACAGGCGCTCCACAAAATACTCGTCGCAAAAAGATTGAAGAGCTTAATATTGAAGCTGGTCTTTTGCATATGAAAGAGCATGGAATGAAAGATATTGTTGTACATGCTCCTTATATCATTAATTTAGGGAATACAACAAAGCCCGAAACATTTGAGCTTGGAGTAGATTTCTTAACGTCTGAAATTCAGCGCACCCATGCTCTTGGCGCAAAGCAAATTGTTCTTCATCCAGGGGCTCATGTGGGGGCCGGAGCAGATGCTGGTATTCAGCAAATTATCAACGGTCTAAACGAAGTGTTGACAGCTGATCAAGAAGTTCAAATTGCGCTTGAGACAATGGCTGGAAAAGGAACAGAGTGTGGAAGAAGCTTTGAAGAAATCGCCCAAATTATTGATGGTGTGACGCACAATGAAAAGCTCTCTGTTTGTTTTGACACATGTCACGTACATGATGCTGGTTACGATATCGTTCAAGACTTTGACGGTGTATTAAATGAATTTGACAAAACCGTAGGAATACAGCGAATTAAAGTGCTTCACATCAATGATAGTAAAAATGTATGCGGTGCTCGAAAAGACCGTCATGAAAACATTGGGTTTGGTGAAATCGGATTTGGTGCACTGAATTATATTGTTCATCACCCAGCGTTTAAAGAAGTTCCTAAAATTCTAGAAACTCCTTATGTAGGAGAAGATAAGAAAAATAAAAAAGCGCCATATCAATTGGAAATTGATATGATTCGTGCACAAAGCTTTGATTCAGAATTAAAACAAAAGCTTATGTAATTTCATATGTGATTGAAAGAGGTCATGTCTACAGACATGACCTCTTCTTTTACATTAACTGCTGAAATAATTCGTTCACGCGTCTGGCAGTTTCACGATCTGTTACTTGAGCAATTTGTTTGATTAAATTTCGGCGCTCTTCAAGGTTATAAATATTTACGGGCTGCTGTCTAATGACAGATACAAGGGTGTGTGCCTGCTGATCTGTAATGGGGATGTTGTATTGTTTGCTATACTTTAAAAGCTCTTTCGGGGTAATATTGTTTACTTTCTTATTGACAATCTGCTGTACAATTTTCATATGATTACCTCCTCGTCATATACAGTTTATGAATAAAAAAGAAAGATGTGACTATATTGTGTAATAAAACAACATTTTGAGTCGGATGAACCTACGGGGGTAAGAAAGCGAAAGAGTGAAACGGCTTAGTTTACAAATAAAAGACAATCCTGTATACTACATTAATGACTAAATCGTAATGATTCTGAGAAAGTAAATGGGTAACGGAGTATACGATAGAAACCGTGCCCTCTTTTGTATGGAGAAATATAAAAAAAGAATGGTGAGGCGCATATGAATACACCTGATATCATTGAAATTGATCATTTATCATTTCAATATGATGGAGTGAATGTATTAGAAGATATAAGTTTTTCAATTCCAAAAGGAGCTTTTTTGGGGCTCGTTGGTCCAAATGGTTCTGGGAAATCAACGCTAATCAAATGTTTGCTTGGTTTGCAAAAACCATCTCAAGGTTCAATTCGTTTATTTGGAAAAGATCAGAGAAGGTTTAAAGAACGAAGTAAAATTGGATATGTATCGCAAAAAGCGAATAGTTTCAACAGCGGCTTTCCTGCTACCGTTTTTGAAGTGGTTTCCACGGGCCTTACTTCAAAACTAGGTTTGTTTCGCTTTATGAATGCTTCTCATAAACAAAAGGTAAAAGAAGCGGTAGAAGCAGTGGGGATGAGCGAATTTTTAAATCGAAACATAGGAGAGCTATCCGGTGGTCAGCAGCAGCGAATTTTTATTGCACGCGCGCTTGTAAGTGAGCCCGAGCTGTTAATTTTAGATGAGCCTACGGTCGGAGTGGATGCACAAAATGTATACACTTTTTATGAGCTTCTTGAAAAGTTAAATAAAGAAAAAGGAATTACGCTTGTGCTTGTTACTCACGATATTGGAACTGTCTCGGAAAAAGTAACCCACGTTGCTTGTTTAAATAAATTTTTACACTTTCATGGGAATGCCAAAGAATTCGAACAGCTTTGTGAACATGACGTATCTATGTTTTATGGTCATAATGTTCATGTGTTAACCCATGATCATCATCATGGAGGGCAGCACGTATGATAAGCAGTTTATTTCAATTTGAGTTTTTGCGAAATGCATTTTTAACAGGTATGATTATTGGCGTCTTAGCTCCTTTATTGGGCACGTTCATCGTAGTAAGACGTCTTTCTTTAATTGCAGACGCGTTAAGTCACGTGACGCTAGCCGGAATTTCTGCGAGCTTGCTTCTTAGTCAGAAAATAGGGTTTATGCAAGGAGTGAACCCCGTCTATTTAGGAATGGTGTCTTCCGTTACAGGGGCTCTTTTTATCGAGAAGCTTCGAGGGGTCTACAAGCACTATCAAGAGCTGGCCATTCCGATTATTTTATCGGGCGGAATTGGTATTAGTGCAATTTGTATCTCGCTGGCAGACGGTTTTAATAATGATTTAATGAATTATTTGTTTGGAAGCGTGAGTGCAGTTAGTCGTTCGGATCTTTGGACAGTTGTTGTCATAGCCGTATTTGTAATAGCTATTGTCTTTTTCTTATATAAAGAATTATTTATTTTATCTTTTGACGAGGAGCATGCTTCTGCTTCTGGAATTAAATCGAAGTGGATGCACTTTTTATTTATCGTGATGGTTGCTCTTGTCATTGCTGTATCGATGCGTATCGTCGGTATTCTATTGGTGTCATCGCTTATGACTCTTCCTGTAGCAGCAAGCATTCGCTTAGCTAGAGGCTTTAAACAAACGATTCTGCTTTCGGTGATTTTTGGTGAAATATCTGTTTTAGGCGGATTATTTTCAGCGTACTACTTGGATTTAGCACCAGGCGGTACAATTGTTGTCATTGCTGTTGTTATTTTAATCATATCTATTATGATTAATAAAGGACGGAAGGGGAAACAAAAATGAATTTAACTGAAGCCATTCATTTATTAAAAGATCAAGGATATAAACATACAGGAAAACGTGAAGAAATGCTTGCCTTGTTTTCAAAATCAAATAAGTACTTAACGGCAAAAGATGTATTAGAATATATGAAGCCTGATTATCCTGGTCTAAGTTTTGATACAATCTACCGTAATTTATCATTATTTGTGGAGTTAGGCGTACTTGAAATGACGGAGCTTTCGAGCGAAAAGCACTTTCGATTTAAATGTGCAACTGCTCATCATCATCACCACTTCATTTGTTTAGATTGTGGAAAAACAAAAGAAATTGAAGCTTGTCCGATGGAGTATGTAGACGAGGATTTGCGAGGGTATAATATTACAGGCCATAAATTCGAAATTTACGGTCAATGTATAGAATGTAATCAATAAAAAAGAGAGGGTGCTATGCACCTCTCTTTTTTATTTTTGCTGTTCTTTTAACCAGTCGGCTACCCACTGATCTGCTTCTAGCCAGTTATATACGCGAACCACTCCTTTTGGAACAGGTAAGCGATTATAAGGAGTATCAAATAAGATAACGGGAATATTGCATTCTTCACTGATTTCACAAGCATTATCATGTTTGTCTTCAAAAAAGATATCAACATCGTATCGTTTTGCTGTCTCAACTTTAAAATGTGAGCCGACTAACTCAATGTGATGAAACGATAGCTCATTTTTTTGAAACCATTCTTCCGTGACGTCCAATAGCTGATCGTGCCTTGCACTAATAAAGAATAATTCGTGCTTTTGATGCCACTTTTGCAAAACCGCTTTTGCATCGTCTGCAAGTGGAGAGGTTTCGTAAATAGAGCGTTCATTTGCTTTAAACCATTTCCCGAGTTCTGCAGGTGATACATTTACAAAAGGGCTGAAATCATATTCTGTAATATCTTCAAGTGTTAAATTTAAGTTAAAGGCTTTATTTAAATGAGGAACAAAAGTTTCAGGAGAGGTAACAGTTCCATCAATGTCAATTCCAAACTTTTTTGTCAACTACGTGCACTCCTTTAATACGTTTATTCTACTTAGGTGCTTGATTATTCTTGTCTAGTGTAACATAAAGCCTAAAGAGAAACAGTAATACTTTTTATACTCCTTAAGAAAAAAGATAAGGATGATTATACGGTGTGGAAATCGTGCAGGTATCTATTTTTGCAAGAAAATGAGCAGCTGTATAAGATTAACACTTATAATTTTTTCTCGCATTCAGATACTATAAATGCTCCTTATTTACGAAAGCGAGGGATTAAGCATGGAGAATGAAGAACAAAGGCGTAGAAAAGATGTATATGAAGCTGATTTCATGGAAGAAACTGCAGCTGAAGTGGGCGTTCCTTACCGAGTAGGAGAGCCACATGCAGAGCGTGAAGTTATAGATATTGACCGCAATCGCAATCATGAAGTCGCTGGACGAGGAGAAGGAACGGGATACGGTCGTTTCGCACTCGTGCTTTCGATTCTTTCACTATTCTTTTTACCAATTATTCTTGGTGCCGCTGGGATTATTCTAGGGTTTATCGCACGCAGAAAAGGAGCACTTACGCTAGGAGCATGGGCAATAGGGATCGGAGTTGTATCGATTATTGTCGGTACGTTTATATTACCGTTCTTTTCATAAAAAAAGCGAGGCGCATATGCGCCTCGCTTTTTTTGGTTATGATTTAGCTGCAGCTTTTTCAGCTTCTTGCTTTGCGTGATATTCAGCAGCAATTTTATCAATTTCTTTTTTTAGTTCCTCAACCATTGTTTCTTCCGGAACTTTGCGTACGATTTCACCTTTGCGGAATAGAAGACCTTCACCGCGTGCTCCTGCAATCCCGATATCAGCTTCACGAGCTTCGCCAGGACCGTTCACAGCGCAGCCAAGTACCGCTACTTTAATCGGTGCTTTTACAGTTGAAATATACTCTTCAACTTCATTAGCAATGCTAATTAAATCAATTTCAATACGTCCGCAAGTTGGGCAAGAAATAAGCGTTGCAGCATTGGAAGCTAAACCGAATGATTTTAGCAACTCGCGTGCAACTTTTACTTCTTCTACAGGATCCGCACTTAAAGAAATACGTAATGTATTTCCGATTCCTTTAGACAAAATAGCGCCAAGACCTGCTGCACTTTTTACAGTTCCCGCAAATAATGTACCCGATTCTGTAATTCCTAAGTGAAGAGGGTAGTCAAAAGCTTGAGCAGCTTTTTCATATGCTTCAATTGCCAAGTTAACATCGGATGCTTTCATTGAAACGATGATGTCATGGAAATCAAGGTCTTCTAAAATTTTAATGTGATGAAGTGCACTTTCTACCATGCCATCTGCTGTCGGATAGCCGTATTTATCTAAAATACGTTTTTCCAGTGAACCGGCGTTAACTCCAATACGAATTGGAATATTTTTAGCTTTTGCAGCATTTACAACAGCTTCCACTTTTTCACGGCGTCCAATATTACCTGGGTTGATACGGATTTTATCCGCTCCGCCTTCAATTGCTTTTAACGCTAAGCGATAGTCAAAATGAATATCTACAACTAATGGAATGTTAATGCGTTTTTTAATTTCAGGGATTGCATCTGCTGCGCGCTCATCTGGACAAGCAACACGAACAACTTGGCATCCTGCTTCTTCTAAACGTTTAATTTCTGCAACCGTTGCTTCAACATCATGTGTTTTAGTGGTTGTCATACTTTGAATAACTAATTCGTTACTGCCCCCAATTGTTAAATCTCCAACTTTAACGGGGCGTGTTTTTGTACGATGTATAATTTCACTCACGTGATAATCTCTCCTTCAAAATGAAATCAAGAATTTGAATTCATTAATAGAATAACTCTTTATGAACAAAATAACTAGTAGAAAGTACTACCTTAGCTATTTTAACAATGACTATCCCATCTTGACAAGAAGAATGCTGTCATTACTTGTAAATAGGGAACTTATACGTTTTTCCAATTTGAATATCTTCAGGCGCTGTACCGTTATTTAACTTCTTAAAGTCTTTAATCATTTGGTTCATAGAAACCGGTATCGATTTTTTTGTAAGCTCTTCAATGACGGACAAAACTGTATCGCCTGGCTTAATTTTTATTTTTGTATAGGTGGAAGAAGAGCTGGCGGCTTTTGTTTCTGCAGGCTGCGCTTTGCTGACTTGAACTGCTTCAGTCGCAGTAGGAATGGTCCCGTATTTAATGTCGTAGTGACAAATATATCCGATAAAAGCGAAAGCGGCTAATGCACATAGCTTTTTCATTATGCTCCTCCTTCATTCTTTTGCTTATGTGTAAAGCCTATGCTTGTCTTACTTAAATATGATTGGAGAACGAAAATTGAAAGAAAAATTAATGATTGTTTCATTAGGCTTATTGCCTTTAATCATGGTGCTGGGAAATTCCATGCTCATTCCTCTGCTGCCAAGCATTCAAAAGTCACTTCACTTAAGTGGAGTCCAAACCAGTTTGATACTGAGTGTATTTTCGATTCCGGCTGCATTGTGTATTCCTGGGGTAGGAATTTTATCAGATCGATATGGACGTAAAAAATTAATTATGTATTCCCTCATCGTGATGATAATCGGTAGCCTTGTCGCTGCTAGTAGCGCTTTGGTCTCTTCTGGAAGCTTTGCTGTGTTGATGGCTGGAAGAGTGATTCAAGGGATTGGCGCTGCTGGTACTACAACGTTGGCAATGGCATTAACTGGAGATGTATTTACAGGGGAAAAAAGAGCAAAAGTCCTTGGGATTTTAGAAGTATATAATGGAGCTGGAAAAGTGGTTGCACCTATAATTGGAGCAACGGCGGCACTCGTTGTATGGTATGCCGCATTTTTTGTGTATCCTTTAGCTGCAGGTGCTGCTTTAGTAGGTATAGCTATGTATGTGAGAGAAGCGAAAACAGGTTCAGATTCAGTATCTGTTGGAGAGTATTTAAAGAGAGCCATTGGGATCGTCTATGATAAAAGAAAATCGCTTTTTCCTTTATTTTTTGTGGGGGGACTGGGGTTGTTTTTATTATTTGGCATTTTATATTACTTATCTTTTTTAATAGAGGAAACGTATCATATAGACGGTTTTTTCAAAGGAACCGCTTTTTTATTTCCTCTTGGCGCGATGACGCTCGTTTCTTATTGGACCGGTCAGCGAATCAAAACAGATGTAGTGCTCATGAAAAAATTGATGATAGTAGGAATGATTCTTTTATTCGTAATGTTTGGAGTATTAACGGTGATTTATACGCTTCCTGTGCTGATGTTTTGTTTGACAGTCGCCTTTGGCGGCTTAGGATTTGTTCTTCCTTGTATTAATATGATGATTACTTCAGCGGCTTCAGACGAAGAAAGAGGATTTATTGTATCCATTTATGGAACGGTGAGATTTTTAGGAGTAGCGTTGGGACCCGTTGTTTTTGAAGTGTGGATGCATACTGAAAGGCTGATGTTTATTTATAGCTTTAGTTTGCTCGCAGCAGGAGGTTTGTGGGTTTTGTATCAGTTGAAAATTTTTTCTTCTGCAATGGGGAGAAGAAAAGTTGTACAGAAATAAAGAGGCTGGGACAAAAGTATGTTAGTTGAAGAAGCTCCCAACAAATTTGATTCTTGATCAAGAATTAAATTCGTTCGGAGCTTTTCATTGGCAGGGTAAACATAGATTTTATGTATGTAGGTGCTTCTAGCGGTTGATTGGATTCATTTCGTTATGTTTCAATCGCTTTATTAGGTTTTACCTTTTTTCTCATAGGAACCCTTGTGACGAGCAATAAGTAAATGAAGAACGTTCCTATCCAGTAAAGAGAGCTATGTGTTGCTAGAGACAAAGAAAAAGCTTCAAAAAGCGTATAAAGCAGCGTGAAGGCTACCGTACTATAAGCGCTCAGTGCCCATAGCTGTTTGAAAGGAAGCTGCTTCTTAGTGATGAGTCCAATCAGTTTTCCAAGATAAGCAAGGCAGGTAATAGAAAGGAAGTTTAGTCCAGATGTTAATACGTACAGTAAAAGCATAGCGATAGGGACAAGTATGTATAAAGAAAATTTTTGTTCGTGCAGCAAGTTTAACAGTTCATTTTTATCTTTATGATGCCAGTTTAGCAACTCATATGAATACGTTTGTGTTTGTGAATTAGTCGTGATGTAAATTCCATCCTTTAAAAAACCAATTGCATGAGCAGGGGAATGAGACCGTTCAATAGACTGTGAGGGGTCTAAGATAAAAGCGGTACCGTTTACTTTTTTTGTGAAAGGTTGGCTTGACGTAAGCTGTGAATTTGAAATAGAAAAAGAAGAAACAGATTTCGGGAGATCTGTAGTCGCGGTATGATAGCCGTTTACAATCGTCAAAGCCATAAAGAAAAATGTAGGCAGCAAAGAAATGAATGTTAAAAACAATATGAAGCCAATGGTTTTGTTTGTATGCTCAAAGCGAAGAGACCTCATTTTTTGAAAAGAAGTAAGACTCCATCCCATCTTTTTTAACATGATTATTGTAAACCCTCCTTTTATTAAAAAATTCTAACTATAATTTATTCTATAGCGGAAATTTAAGGTTTACAATAGATTCTAGAAATCGTTTCCAATTACAATGTAAATATACTGTTAAGTTATTGTAAACATTAGCGTAAAAACGTTTACAGTGCTTTTAAGATTCGTTAATAATAGTGGGGACTTCTCTATGTCGTTAGAAAAAAATCAAGGAGTTGAGGTGTTTGGAACTAGATGTTCAAAAAATGATTTTTGAATTTATCGGTGGACTCGGAATCTTTTTATTCGGGATTAAGTTCATGGGAGATGGGTTGCAAAAATCAGCAGGAGATAGATTGCGCGATATTTTAGACAGATTCACAACTAATCCGTTTATGGGAGTTCTAGCAGGTATTCTGGTTACCGTTCTTATTCAGAGCAGCTCAGGAACCACTGTTATTACGGTAGGCTTAGTAAGTGCCGGTTTTATGACTTTGCGCCAAGCTATAGGGGTTATTATGGGCGCAAATATCGGTACGACAGTTACAGCTTTTATAATCGGAATTGACATTTCGAGCTACGCTCTTCCTATTCTCGCAGTGGGAGCGATTTTACTCTTTTTCTTTAAAAGTAAACCTGTTCAAAATTTTGGTCAAATCGCTTTTGGGTTTGGAATGTTATTCTTTGGTCTAGAGCTTATGGGAAGCGGGATGAAGCCGCTTCGCTCACTTCAACAGTTTCATGATTTAACTGTAAGCATGAGTGATAATCCGATTTTAGGAGTTGTAATTGGCACTTTATTTACGGTGATTGTGCAAAGCTCTAGCGCTACTATCGGAATTCTACAAGAACTTTTTGGACAGGGCGCTATTGATATACATGCCGCGCTGCCTGTATTGTTTGGAGACAACATTGGTACGACTATTACCGCTATTTTAGCTTCAATCGGGGCAAGTGTGGCAGCAAGAAGGGCTGCTTTAACGCACGTAATGTTCAACTTAATTGGTACAACTATCTTTTTAATTATCTTGCCGTTATTTACTCGTCTTGTGGAGTACTTGAGAGAGACGATGGGCTTAAACCCAGAAATGACGATTGCATTTGCTCATGGTCTCTTTAACACAACCAATACAATTATTCAGTTCCCTCTTATCGGTCTGCTTGCGTTAATTGTTACAAAGCTGATTCCTGGTGAAGATGCTGTTATAGACTTTAAACCTAAACATCTTGATCCTATTTTTATTGAACAGTCTTCTTCAATTGCTCTTGGGCAGGCAAAAGCAGAGCTTATTCGTATGGGAGAATTCGCGACGATTGGGTTAGAAGAAGCCAATAGTTATTTGAAGACGCGCCATCCTAAACATTCTGATGCTACTATGCAAATTGAAAATGCCATTAACAATTTAGATAAAAAAATCACGAATTATTTAGTGTTGTTATCCCGCTCTTCCATGTCAGAAGCTGAAAGCGAAGAGCATTCTGTGCTTCTAGATACTGCGCGAGATATTGAGCGTATTGGCGATCATTTTGAAAATATCATTGAACTTGTTGATTATCAAATTACAAATAAGGTGAGAATGACAAAAGAAGCTAATACCGACTTAGCTGATATGTTCGAATTGACTATTGTAACAGTTAAAGAAGCTGTTTTTGCTTTAGAAAAAGTAGATAGAGAAAAAGCAGTCCAGGTCATTCAAAAAGAAGAGCAGATTGATGCAATGGAGCGTCTGCTTCGTAAGAAGCACATTTTACGTCTAAATGAAAATGTATGTACAGGTTCTGCTGCTATTGTTTTTGTCGATATCATTAGCAATTTAGAACGAATTGGAGATCATGCTGTTAATATTGCGGAAGCGGTACTCGGAGATCGCTATCTAAAGACATATTCAAAGGTAAAATAAAGAAAGGCCTTGCTCATGCAAGGCCTTTCTTTATAAGAGTGGTTATTGTATGATAAATAGTAATAATAAAAAGGATAGGTGCGGGCATGGCTATTTTATGTTGGGCATTAGTTATCATTAGCTTTGTTGTATCGTTTGTTGGGTTGGTTTATCCCATCATCCCAAGCGTGCTATTTGTAGCGCTAGGATTTGTTATATACGGTTTATTTTATGATTTTAGCTCCTATAGCTGGTTATTTTGGGTGATACAAGGATTGTTAGTTGTCGCACTTTTTTTAGCAGACTATATCGCTAATATTATTGGTGTGAAAAAATTCGGAGGCACTAAAGCAGGCGTTTGGGGAAGTACAGTTGGATTGCTTGTGGGTCCGTTTGTTATTCCGGGATTTGGAATTATTTTAGGGCCGTTTATCGGAGCGATTGTAGGAGAACTGATTGTTCATCGGACCACAATTAGCAACGCAGTAAAAATTGGAGTAGGTTCGGTTATTGGCTTTTTTAGTGGCGCTATCTCGAAAGGATTTATTCAACTGTTGATGATTGCCTATTTTTTATACGCTGTTTTAAAATAATATATTGACTTTATGCCAGAAACATGTTAAATTTTTAATGTCGCTAGTAAATGTTATATTGTTCCACAGTAGCTCAGTGGTAGAGCTATCGGCTGTTAACCGATCGGTCGTAGGTTCGAGTCCTACCTGTGGAGCCATGGCGGTGTAGCTCAGCTGGCTAGAGCGTACGGTTCATACCCGTGAGGTCGGGGGTTCGATCCCCTCCGCCGCTATTTTCCAATTTACGTTTGTGACATACATAATTCATATTGTTCCACAGTAGCTCAGTGGTAGAGCTATCGGCTGTTAACCGATCGGTCGTAGGTTCGAGTCCTACCTGTGGAGCCACGTGGACCCTTAGCTCAGCTGGTTAGAGCAGACGGCTCATAACCGTCCGGTCGCAGGTTCGAGTCCTGCAGGGTCCACCATTTATAGGGTTGGAGGAATACCCAAGTCCGGCTGAAGGGATCGGTCTTGAAAACCGACAGGGGTGTTAAAGCCCGCGGGGGTTCGAATCCCTCTTCCTCCGCCATACTATTGTCTATTCAAAGCTTCTTTTGAGAAAAAGAAGCTTTTTTTATGTTTAAAAGAATAGCGAATGGGAATTAGGTAAATATAAATCATGGATTAGGTACTTTTTATTTGAAAGAGTAGGGTAAATTTGCTAATCTAAACGTATATGGTGCTTTTGCGCCAAAATGCTTACATATTTTGAAGGAGGAATTATTCATGGCTTACAAATTACCAGAACTACCTTATGCATACGATGCACTGGAACCACATATCGACAAAGAAACAATGAATATTCACCACACAAAACATCACAACACATATGTTACAAACCTAAACGCTGCTGTTGAAGGCAAAGCGGATTTAGAAAGCAAAAGTATTGAAGAGTTAATTTCAAACTTAGATGCTGTTCCTGAAGATATCCGTACAGCAGTACGCAATAACGGTGGCGGTCATGCGAACCACTCATTATTTTGGACAATCCTTTGCCCTAACGGCGGCGGTGCTCCAACTGGTGAATTAGCAGACGCTATCGCTAGCAAATTCGGCAGCTTTGATCAATTCAAAGAAGAATTTGCAAATGCAGCTAAAACTCGCTTCGGTTCTGGCTGGGCTTGGTTAGTTGTAAACAACGGCCAATTAGAAGTAACAAGCACACCAAACCAAGATAGCCCATTAATGGAAGGCAAAACGCCAATTCTTGGTCTAGACGTTTGGGAGCACGCTTACTACTTAAATTATCAAAACCGCCGTCCAGATTACATTTCAGCATTCTTTAATGTTGTAAAATGGGACGAAGTTGCTAAGCGTTACGACGCTGCAAAATAAGCTGAAGGCGTATTTAAGAGCCAGTAAAGTAATTATTACCTTTACTGGCTTTTTTGTTTTCCAATTCTTTTACATATCTCCTTTTCTTTTTCACACACTAGGTGTAGAAGAGAAAAGGAGTTTTTTGATATGCCTTTATTAAAAAAAGTAGTTGGAGATATAGAAGTTAGTAAAGATTTACTTTTGCTTTTAATTATAGGCGGTCTTTATGCCTTGGCTATTTCAATTTCCAATTCGTTTGTTAACATTTATCTGTGGAAACAATCAGGCGAATTTTCGGATCTCGCTATTTATAATTTAGCGGTAGTGGTGCTTCAGCCGCTTACGTTTATTTTAGCAGGTAAATGGGCCAAACGAATTGACCGGGTTGTGGTTTTAAGGTTAGGCGTATCTTTTTTAGCTGTTTTTTATATCGCTGTATTGGTCAGTGGAGCTAACGCAGCCGAGTATTTAGTATTGCTTGGTGGACTGCTGGGTATAGGATATGGCTTTTATTGGCTAGCTTTTAATGTGCTAACTTTTGAAATTACAGAACCTGATACAAGAGACTTTTTTAACGGATTTTTAGGGATCTTAAACTCTTTTGCAGGGATGATTGGTCCTTTAGGAGCGGGCTTTGTTATTTCCGCTTTGTATGAATCACTTGGGTATAAAATTGTGTTTGGTGTATCTCTGCTATTGTTTGTCGGTGCCGTTGTGCTTAGTTTTTTTATTACAAGACGCGCAGCTGAAGGAGTATACAAATTTAAAGAAGTGTGGGCTGAACGAAAAGTCAACAAAGACTGGAATCGAATATTACAGGCTCATTTCTTTCAAGGATTGCGTGAAGGTACGTTCATTTTTGTCGTATCCGTCATGGTATTTATTACGACGGGAAGTGAATTAGCTTTAGGAACTTATGGACTGGTGAATTCAGCGGTGGCGTTTGTAGGATACTATGTAGCCTCAAGATTTATTAAGCAAAAAAATCGCCTTCGATTTATTTTCACCGGGGGCCTCCTTCTCTATGGAGCAGTCTTTTTGCTTATCTTTAACTTATCGTATCCAAAGTTAATTATATATGCTGTTTGTATTGCTATTGCCTATCCTATTTTGTTGGTTCCATTCATTTCTCTAACGTACGATGTGATTGGACGAGCAAAGGACGTTGTTTCAAAAAGAATCGAATACATTGTTGTCAGAGAAGTATTTCTGAATATTGGGCGCGTCGTTTCCATATCTTTATTTTTAATAGCCGTACTATTTTTTGATGAAGCAAAAAGTATTCCCATTTTATTAGCTATTGTTGGAGCAGGGCATACGATCATTTATTTTTGTGTAAGACATATCTCACAGCCTCTGCACAAAAAAGAAACGACTGTTACTCCTCCAGTATTAAATGAAGGAGACGGAGAGTCTCCAGCTTAGAGTATTATTAGCTCCTTCATTTGTACTATGGAAAATGCCTCGCTTTTCTTTTAGAATAAATACGTTGTGTAAATAGGCACCTGCCAGGTGTCTATTTATTTGCTAAATGTCTGATTTTATGGTGTTATGGTATATATGTTTTATAAAGTGTAGGTGTTGGTATGAAAAAGAAAAAAAGAAGAAAAAGTCACGTGCCTTTTCGTGTGAACTTACTTTTCTTGACCGTATTTGCCCTATTTTCCGTATTAATTTTGCGGTTGGGACTTGTTCAAATTGTGTACGGTGAGAATTACGAACGAGAAGTCGAAAAAACACAGGACGTTACAGTCAGTACGCCTGTTCCTCGAGGGAAAATGTACGATCGGTATAACCGCGTAATTGTAGATAATACCTCTTTAAATACGATTACATATACTCGTTTTCAAGGAAATACAGCTGAAGAAAGGCTGCGCATCGCTAAAAAGTTAGCCACTATGATCGATGTTCCTTACACCACAAATGTGATTGATATTCCAGAAAATAGAAAGAATAAAGATGCTAAAAACGTGGTAAAAATTACAGAACGCGACATGAAGGATTATTGGATTATGCTTCACCCTAAAGAAGCGGAGCAGAAAATTACGAAAGCTGATCGCAAAAAAGTTCAAGATGGTGAAATGACTGATGACGAACTGTATCAACGTCAGTTAGACCGCATTTCTAAAAAAGATTTAGAAAGTTTAAAGAGTGATTTAGAAGTTCTAGCTATTAAGCGCCAAATGGAGGCAGGTTATTCTAACACCCCGCAAATTGTTAAAAGCGGTGTGACAAATGAAGAGTATGCCGTTGTAAGTGAGCATTTAGATGAACTTCCGGGTGTTGATACAACAACGTATTGGGATCGCTCATACCCAGAAAACAGCACTCTCCGTACTTTGCTTGGAAATGTATCCTCTGCCAACGAGGGTCTGCCCAAAGATAAAGTACAGTATTACTTATCAAGAGGCTATAGTCGAAATGACCAAGTTGGGACGAGCTATTTAGAGAAGCAATACGAAGCTCAGCTCAGCGGTCAAAAAGAAAAAGTCCAGTATGTAACAGATGATAAAGGAAATCTCCTTGATACAATTCAAGTGTCGAAAGGCGAACGCGGCAGTGATTTAGTTTTAACTATTGATATGGAGCTTCAAAAAGCGGTAGAAAAACAAATTACGGACCAGCTTTTAGCCAAAAAGAAAATGAAAGGAACGCAGTTTTTAGACCGTGCTTTTGTGATTATGATGGATCCTCACACAGGAGAAATCTTAACAATGGCAGGTAAAAAATACACCATTGATAAGAAGACTGGGGTACCTAAAATAGAAGATTTTGCATTAGGGAATATTTCAACATCTTATACAATGGGCTCTGTTGTAAAAGGGGCAACGGTTCTAGCTGGCTTAGATTCAGGAGCTATTAAGCCAAACACAGTGTTCGTTGATGAACCGTTAAAAATTAAAGGAACACCAATTAAGAAATCAGCTGAGGCTGAGGGGTTAGGACCCTTAACGTATTCATCCGCGTTAAAATATTCATCCAACGTATTTATGTTTAAAACGGTAATGGCGATGGCTGGATTACAGTACCACAAGAACATGACTTTACCGATTAAACCTGACACATTCAGCGAACTGCGTTCGTACTACAGTCAGTTCGGCTTAGGCGTATCAACAGGCATAAACCTCGATAACGAATCAACAGGTGTCCAAGGCGGAAGCAATGTTCCAGGTACAGCGCTTGATTTAGGAATTGGCCAGTATGATACGTACACGCCGCTGCAGCTTGTTCAATATACTTCTGCAATAGCTAATGGAGGGTATCGCATCAAGCCGCAGCTAGTAAAAGAAATCCGAAAGCCAACGATAAAAACCGATGAAATTGGCGGTACGCAGCATTCATTTGAACCTGATGTGTTAAATCGTATCACGATGAAAGAAGAATACATTAAAGATGTTCAAAATGGCTTTAAACGGGTTACGCAGGAACAAGGCGGTACAGGGTACGCAGCTTTCCATACAGCGAACTATAATCCTGCTGGTAAATCTGGAACGGCACAAGCCTATGAGAAAAACCCAAGCGGAGGGGATCCAATTAAAGTTAATAATTCAAACTTTGTGGCCTTTGCTCCGGCAAATGATCCTGAAATTGCAGTAGCTGTCGTGGTACCATCGGCATTTGTGCCAAGTGCACCAAATACCATTACAAAAGAGCTTGCTCGTTCTGCGCTCGATACGTATTTTGATTTAAAGAAAAAAGGTGAACAAGAAGTAAAAGATCAAGAAGAGAATCAACAGGCTGTCATTGCAAACGACGCCAATTAAAGAGGCTGGGAAAAAGCATATTAGTTGAAGTAAGATCCGAACGACGTTGATTAAGAATCAACGCTGTTCGGATTTTTTTATTGAGAGGGTGAACGTAGATTTCATGTAAGTAGGTGCTTTAAGCGGTTGATTGGAGGGCAGGGCGAAGACTTCTGCCGGAAAAGCGGAAGAAGTGAGACCCCGCAGGAGCGGAAGCGACAACGAGGCTCACCGGCCGCCTGCTTGCACGGAAATCAACAGTGGTGTCAGAAGTGATTCGTACTGGCTTATTTATCTAATTTACTTATCTTTATATCAAATTAATTTAGTTATGTCTCAACCTCTTCTTTTTTTGTTAGAAATCTTTACATATATGGTTTTTTATTGAATTTAAGGGTCGTAAGAACTAGTTTTTTACCTAAAAAACACGCAGATAGGCCTTCGTTTACAAAAGCTTTACATTGAGTTAAAACACAATTAATAGTCGGCTATTATTCTGTAAGTGTAAGGATTAATAGAAATGATCAAAATAAGGGGAAGCGTTCGGCTTCTCGTATGTATTTACACTAATAGTAAACAATAGATATTAAATAGACATAGAGAGACTTTTATTGTGCTCAAAACGGTTAAAGACGATGAAGGAGGATTATCCAATGGCAATAACAATGGAATTGACTAACAAAGAAAAAGTAAATACTCCGCAAACAAAAGAAATTGTATATAAAACAAAAGGTTTGAATTTATGGTATGGCAACACACATGCCTTAAAAAATATTGATTTAGACATTCATGCTAACGAAGTTACCGCGATCATCGGTCCATCAGGCTGCGGAAAATCAACATATATTAAAACGTTAAATCGTATGGTAGAAATGACGCCAATTGTCCGTACATCAGGTGAAATTGAGTATAGAGGAAAAAATATTTTTGATAAATCGTACCATGTGGAAGAGCTGCGCACGCAAGTAGGAATGGTTTTCCAAAAGCCAAATCCGTTCCCAAAATCTATTTATGATAATATCGCGTACGGTCCAAGAATTCATGGCGTTCGCAACAAGAAAAAACTAGATGAAATTGTTGAAAAAAGTTTACGAGGAGCAGCTATTTGGGACGAAGTTAAAGATCGTTTGAATCAAAATGCGAATGGGTTGTCAGGTGGACAACAGCAGCGTATCTGTATTGCGCGCTGTTTGGCTATTGAACCCGACGTTATTTTAATGGATGAGCCTACTTCTGCACTCGATCCAATTTCGACATTAAAAGTAGAAGAGTTAGTACAAGAATTAAAGAAAGACTTCAGCATTATTATTGTTACACATAATATGCAGCAAGCGGCACGTATTTCAGATAAAACAGCATTTTTCTTAAATGGAGAAGTGGTAGAGTACGCAGAAACAGATAAAATCTTCTCAATGCCATCTGATAAACGCACAGAAGATTATATTACAGGTCGTTTCGGTTAAGACATACAAGGAGATGGGATGAGTGGTTGTACGCGAAAAGTTTCATGGTGATTTAAAGATATTACGTGAAAAATTATTAGAAATAGGGCGTTTAACGCATGAGGCGTTATCAAAATCAATTGAAGCGTTGCAAACAAGTAACGTTGAGCTGGCGCTAGAAATTATCGACGGTGATTCATACGTGGATGACTTAGAAGAAGAAATTAATGACCTAGCTATCCTACTGATTGCAAAGCAGCAGCCCGTGGCTATTGATTTAAGACGTATTATTGTGGCAATTAAAATTGCTTCGGATGTTGAGCGTATGGCAGATTTTGCCGTTAATGTAGCAAAATCAGCTATACGAATTGGAAACGAAGAATTAATTAAGCCGTTAGAACATGTAAAGAAAATGCACGATATTTCGATTGAAATGCTGAGCCTTTCGTTAAAAGCTTATCACGAAGAAGATCTTGTGTTGGCTAAAAAAGTAGCGGAAATGGACGATCAAGTGGATGAGCTTTACGGAATAACAATTAAAGAACTTTTAAGTCTTGCTAAAGAAAAGCAGGAGGCTATGAACCAAATTACACAGCTTTTATTTGTAGCCCGTTATTTAGAGCGTATGGCTGATCATACCACTAACGTAGCAGAAAGCGTATTTTACCTTGTAAAAGGCAAACGCTACGATTTAAATGAATAGTGGAAAAAGAGGCTGGGACAAAAGTGTTTTAGTTGAAGGAAGATCCGAACGATGAATCGTTCGGATTTTTTTCATTGTATCGAGAAACGTAGGTTTAATGTAGCTGCTTCTAGCTGTTAATGAGAGGGAAGGGCAAAGACTCCTGCAGGAAAAGCGGAAGCGACGAGGAGGCTCATCGCCGCCCTCGGAAAGCGACATTTTGCACGGAAATCAACAGCGGTGTAACAAACGATTCATACGGGCTCATGCATCCAATTTGCTGGGCTGGATTTTTTAACACAAATCGACAAATTGCGTTTATTGTGGCAACTTTTTCTGAATGGTAAGATGTTAATAAGTTTATACGGCATTTATATGTAGAAAAAACAATCTAAGAAACGAAGTGATAAAACAGTGGCTCCTAATCTTATTCAAAACTTAAATGTGTGTATAGCTACTCAGCTTGACTCATCTCGTATTTATGTTCACTGGTCGTTTTCAGAGCATATTCGAGAAATGGTAGAAAGTATGTTTTCGACACGATGGGAAGAATTGAATCTAGCTATGTGTACGTATGATATAACAGGCCTTCATTTTAACGGCCATGAATCAAACCGCTATTATATGAAGGGTCTTACTCCTAAGCAAGACTTCATATTTATGAATAGCTTGGAAAGTGAGCGCACGTATGTAATAGATATTGGTATTCAAGATAAAGAAGGAAGTTTTTTTTCCCTTCTTCGTTCGAATCCGGTTTATTTGATGAAAGAACAGCATGAACAAGTGAATGTAACGTCGTTGAGCTGGATGTACGAACCTGTAAAAGTTCACCAGGGTGTTCAAAATGAATTTAGCACATATTCCTTATATTCAAATGACTTGGAGCAGGTGAAGAAGCAATATGAATAGTGATGACTGTATTCTTTTAACTTATATGCATTATCCGTTGCTACATGTACTTCAAGCAGAGAGTGAGTATCCGCTGTTTGAACAAGTAACGAACGAATTCATCCCTTTTTTAGATCAAATTGAGTCTGAAAAATTGATAGGTGCAACAGCTGTGATGTCTTGTGTATTTTTGAACGTATTAAACGACGAGGAGTTTAATACTCGTTACGCTCAGTATTTACACCAGTTTTCAAGCCGGCAGCATCAGAGAGCACTCACTTTTTTAAAAAAGTGGGACGGGAGCTTGTTCTCAGCCTGCAAATATTTCTTTCAGCATGACATGCTGGAATGTATTCCTACTACCGTAACGAACGCGTTCGTTTCCATCCTTAAAACAGAACAAACATTAAATCTCCAAATTACAGAAGCAATACGTGTTTTTCAACAGTTTTTTGAAAAAAAGCCCGTCGGTTTTTTTATACAGCAAGGAGAGTATACTCATCAAGTAGATATGCTCCTGAAATCTCATGAAATGCGCTACACCTTTGTGAAGTCATCAACAGATGAACTAAAAAAGTCCCCTGCTGGTATTATCTTGTTTCCATATCCTAAGCAAGGAAAACAAGTTGAGGAAGGAACAATGAATAAAGCGAGCGCTGTTTTGGATTTGAAAGCGAAGGACACGCTTGGCTTTCAGCGAATGCAAGCAGCAAGCGGTACATTTCAATATCCTTTAGATTACGCGAGGGATATACAGTTTCATCAAAATGAAACTCTTGCACTCTACGGTGCAACAAAAAGCGCCGAATTTGTCAGTGAGAACAATCAATTGTTTATTTCAACCGTACAGAAGTCAGAGGCGATGCTAGGTGTGATCGATTTTAAACATCCTAGCGTGGTGAATGCTATCTACCGACAGTGGCTCCTTTTAAGTAGCAGCGATTGGCTTTATACTTTTGAAAAAGTCAGAGGTGAATACGAAAGGCAAATAAAGCTGTTTGATTTTCTCTGTCACGAAGAGAATCCAAGGATGGATAGTGAAAACAGTTTTCTTTCAGGAAGTTCTTTTTTATACCCTGTAAAAGAGATAGAGCCGTCGGCTTTATCAGTAAATCAATATAAAGGCGGTCTCTCCATTTTAATGCTTGCATGGGAATTCCCTCCTCTAGTTATCGGAGGACTTGCACGACATGTATTTGATTTATCCAGAGCGTTAGCTAGAGCGGGCCATCACGTTAGTGTATTAACGACCTATGTAGAGGGGCTGCCGGAATATGAACGTTTATACGGTGTTCACGTTTACAGAGTTAAAAGCCTGCAGCCTCATCATCCGGATTTTTTGACATGGGTAAACAGTTTGAACGTGGCTATGGCTCTTAGAGGACTGCAGTTAGGCTACAAGCTGTCTTTTGACGTTATTCATGCTCATGACTGGCTTGTTGCATCCGCAGCAAAATGTTTAGCAGATAAAACGGATAGGCCGCTAATTACGACCATTCATGCGACAGAACATGGGCGCAATAATGGTATTCATAATGACATGCAGCAGAAAATTCACTTGCAAGAAGAGGAGCTGATTCGACAATCAAGCTCAATCATTGTCTGCAGCGACTATATGAAGAAAGAATTAATCACTTTATTTCACGTAGAACAGGATAAAATTGCTATATTTCCAAATGGAATTGACAAGCAGCTGGTAGTCGACGCAGTAAATGAGCGGTTAAAAGAAAGTTTACAAAAGAAATATAATTTTAGAAAGGCCCCTATTATTTTTTCAATTGGACGAATTGTATATGAAAAAGGATTTCAGCTATTTATTGAAGCAGCGGAACTATTTAAGAAAAAACAAATAGATGTTCAATTTGTTGTGGCGGGAAAAGGGCCTTTACTTCATGAGTTTCGAACACAGGTAAGTGAAAAGCAATTAGACAAATACGTGTATTTTATTGGATACATTACCGATAACGAACGAAATCAGCTTCTTCAAGCTTGTAAAATGGTTGTTTTTCCAAGTCTATATGAACCTTTTGGAATTGTGGCTTTAGAGGGGATGGTAGCCAAGAAGCCAACCATCGTTGCGGATACAGGAGGTCTAAGCGATATTGTTTCACATTTCGACACGGGCCTGACGTTTGCCAGAGGAGATACGCTCGAATTAATCAACTGTATTGAATTTTTGTTAAAAAATGAAAAAATAGCTGCGAAAATCAGCGAAAATGGGTATAGAAAAGCAACAACGATGTTTAGCTGGGAGAAAATCGCTATTGATACAAGTAAGCTGTTTCAACATCACATTTGCCAGGATAAAAAAAGGAGGGAGGCAAAAAATTGAAAGCCATTATACTTGCTGGCGGTAAAGGAACAAGACTGCAGCCCTTGACCTATACGATTCCAAAGCCTATGCTGCCGCTTTACGATAAACCTGTGATGGAATATAGCATTGAACTGCTTAAGAAACATGGAATTACAGAGATTGGGATTACGCTGCAGTATAGGCATGAACAAATTATTGAATACTTTGGGGATGGCTCTCAGTGGGGAGTGACGCTTACTTATTTTATCGAAAAAGAGCCTCTTGGAACAGCGGGCGGAATTAAGCGAGCAGAGGCCTTTATTGAGGAAGACTGTATTATTATTAGTGGAGATGCCTTAACAGAAATTAATCTTCAAGACGTTATTCATTTTCATTATGAACAAAAAAGCGAAATGACCATTGTTACAAAAGAAGTAAACGACGTGCGGGGTTATGGAGTGGTGACGATAGATGAAGGGAATCGAGTCACGGGATTTGTAGAGAAACCGACCTACGAACAGGCCAATAGCCGATTGATTAATACGGGAGTGTATGTGATCAAAAAATCCGTTCTTGATTACGTGAATTCTTATGGTCCTACAGATTTTAGCTTTGACATTATCCCGCTTCTTTTGGAATATAATCATACTGTGTGCAGTTTTGTAACAGAGGATTATTGGATTGATATTGGGCAAATCCACCATTATCGTCAAGCACACTATGATCTGTGGAGCAAGTGGTTTGGCGATAGACAGGAAAGTATTGTCTCAGATGCCGCGCTTATAGAAGAAGGGGTGACTGTTTACGATCCGGTTTACGTAGGAGAAAATGTGGTGATTAGAAAAGGTGCTTCAATTGGTCCTTACACGATTATCGGAACCAATAGTATCATAGAAGCACATGCTGCAATCGATAAAACGATTTTGCTTCAAAACGTAACGGTGGGGGCAGAATCGTTTTTATACAACGCTACGATAGGTCCGTATGTAAATGTTCAAGCGATGACTACGTATGTCCAAGATACAGTAGCTGAAAATCAAGTGCTACCTCACCTTTCTGTAAAACCAGATGTTTCTATCTTCAAAAACGGTCGCCTGTATGTACATTCATCTGTTGATCGAGAAAGACTATACAATGCGTTATTACTTGTATGCAAACATCAAGGATCGTTCTGTCTAGCAAGCGATGATGAAGGAGAAGCCACTCAACTTCGCAAAGAATGCTTTTCTTTTTTACGGAGTAATCATTCAGCTGTGTATGATATTAAAAAAGAAGCTCTTCCGGTATTTCGATATTACATGATGACTTCACAAGCGAGCATTGGTATTTATATTGGTGTGGATAGCAAAAACAGCGGTCTATTTTTAGAAATATATGATAATAAAGGACAATTAGTTAATCAGCTTATTGAAAAAAAGATTGAGCGGATGTATCTTCAAGCTAAAAAAGCAAACATAACGACTTCTGTTTCACTTAAAGAAACAAGCATAGGAAATATCAGGGAAGAATATTGTGATGCTTTAGTAAAATCAATTAATCAGCATATTTTATTAGAAGACAGTACGCGGATTGGTGTGATTTGTTCACCGTTTATACAGGAAGTTGTCGAATTATTATGTAAGCGTCTTCGTATCCATGTGTTATTTTTAAACAAGTGGGAGAAAACAGAAGAAACCAAACGAATAATTAAACGAAATAAGCTGTCTTTTTGTATTCAGATTAAAGAAGATGGAGAAACATTTGCTCTATATGATGAAAAAGGCTGCAGCGTAAATGACTCAGAAATTATGTCGCTTTATATTTATAGCGTATACATGACAAAAAAAGTAGCATTCGTTCCTATTCCTATACACTATTCATCCACATTAGAAACATTTGCTCAATCTCTCAATCAATCATTTATGAGGACAAAAGCAAAAAAACGTGATTTGCTTAGTCTTTTGGGGCCTGTTCAATTTCAGTTAGATGCCATGTACGCTTTATGTCAGCTGATCGAATTAATTATGGTGCAGCAGCGGAAAATTTCTGAAATGATTCAATATGTCCCCCACGCTTATATGAACTGGCGCTATATTTCATGTCCGCTAGAAATTCAAGAACAAGTGATGAAGAAGTTATTAGAAGAAGCAATCGGTAAACAAGTGTATGTCATTGATGGTTTAAAAATTTACCATGATCCTCATGAATGGACGCTTATTTTGCCCGATGGTCACTTGCCTGTATTAAATATTTATTCAGAGGCGTTAAACACTCAGACTGCCAAGAAGCTGTCGGCATATTTTGTAGAAAAAATACAAGAATATCAAAGAGTGTAAATAATGGATTTTATTTAAAAGAAAGGAAGTACGCCTCTCATAAAAAGAGTTCCGCCTATTTTAAGAAACTTCATCTATATATAAGGCGTAGCAGAGAAGGAGCTCAGGACTCTAAGAGGAAAGAAAAAGTGAAGAAATGAAATTAAATGACTTTCTTCAAAAAAACAGACTGGCATTTCCTTTCGAAAAATGATATTATATTAAAGTCTGATTTATGTTTATAATGTTTGGAGGGAAAATAGATGCGCGTAAACGTTACATTAGCTTGCACTGAAACTGGTGACCGTAATTACATTACAACTAAAAACAAGCGTAATAACCCAGATCGTCTTGAGTTAAAAAAATACAGCCCAAGACTTAAAAAAGTTACACTTCATCGTGAAACAAAGTAAGCAGTAGGAGTACAATCCTGCTGTTTTTTTTATAGGGGGGAATTAAAATGAAATCTCATCTGCGCAAAGAGATGAAGCGCGTTCTTAATTTAATTTCTGAAGAGCAGCACGAGGCACATTCAACGAGCATAGCAAATGCACTGTATGAAACTTGTTTATGGAAAGAGGCTAGAGTCATTGCAGCTACGGTTTCAAGAAATAAAGAAGTTAATACGAAAGCCATCATTGAACGGGCTTGGAAAGATGGAAAGAAAGTAGCTGTTCCAAAATGCAACCCCACAACATCTCAAATGGTTTTCTACGAGATTACGAATTTTTCACAGCTTGAAACAGTGTACTACGGGTTAGCCGAACCAATTGTTGAAGAAACGGTTCCCGTTTCAAAATCTTCAATTGATTTACTCCTTGTGCCTGGCGTGGTATATAGCAAGAATGGATATCGTATCGGCTATGGAGGCGGCTATTACGATCGTTATTTAACAGATTATACCGGACAGAAGCTAAGCCTTGCGTTTGATTGTCAAGTCGTTTCAGAGGTTCCATATGAATCTCATGATATTCCCGTTGAATATATTTTGACAGAGAAGGAGCTTATTTGCTGTGAATCCGTTTGATGCTGTCATGATAATCGTGATATTACTCATGGCAGGAGCGGGCTACATAGCAAAAGCACTGACAGTATCGGGAGCCTGCATGTCTTTCATCGTAGGAGCGAGCGTTTATATCGGTTTTTCGCTTCAAGGTTTTTTACTCTTACTCTTATTTTTTAGCACTTCTACGTTGTGTAGTAAGTATAAAAAAGAAAAAAAACGCGCATTAGAAGAAAAGCTAGAGAAGCACGACAGGCGAGATTACATTCAAGTCCTTGCTAATGGAGGTGTAGCTGCTGCTTGCGGTTTGTTATATGCTGCAACAGCTTTGCCTGTTTACATGTGGATGTTTATGATTAGTATCTCAGCTGCTAATGCTGACACATGGGCATCTGAAATAGGGTCTCTTAGTAAGAAGCCGCCGTTTTACATTTGGACGTTAAAGAGAGTAGAAGCGGGTACTTCAGGAGCCGTTTCACTTTTAGGTACAGCAGCCGGAGCAGCCGGAACTTTTCTTATTGCTGCCGCTTGTTATTTTGCTTTTCCATCCGTATCGCTGAGTAGTATATTGCTAGTTGGGTGCTTTGGTTTTATTGGAAACGCTATAGACACTCTTCTTGGAGCAAGTGTGCAAGTTCGCTTTCGCTGTCAAAGCTGCGGTATTGAAACGGAACGGAAAGATCATTGCGGCAAGCCAACCGTAAAAGAAAAAGGAATAACGTTCTTTAACAATGATGTTGTGAATCTTGCCGCTATTTTGCTTGCTGCTTTTACAGGCGGAATCCTTATCCTGCTTTTACCTATATAAGAGCATAAAATGTTCGTCATAGGAGCAAAGTAAACGTAAGGAGGCTTGAAAATGAGACATATTGTATTAGTACTTACGCTTTTAGTTGTTGGAACGCTGGGCTACCAAATGAGATACCGTGTTTTAAATTCGCTGTTTGGAAATTCATTTATCCGCAGTCTAGCTGTTCGTTCATTTTTTAATTTGCCGTTTGTTCGGGATCGTTTAATGAAGCAGGTCTTCCGCTAAGAGCGAAAGATACATAAAAAACACCTTACAGACATGTAAGGTGTTTTTTCGTAGAAAAAGAAAAAGGGAAAATCGTTGCTTTTTTCCTGGCTTTCTGCCATCTTTACATATAGAGAGTGTGAGGAGGTGACTATTTGTCTAGGCAAGATTTTTATTATTTGCAGGTGGCACAGCAATTGCTTGGCCATTCTTCATATGAGCTGATTTCGATGAAAGCTGATGCTTCAGAGCTATGGTTTCAATCTCACTATCGCAAAGATAAGTCAATAATCCGCATAGTCCGCCGTAATTTCAAATCAGTCGTTGAGCAGCAAAAAGATGTACTGTATGCATTACAAAGAGCTGAGAATGTGCGAAAGCAGAGCGGTAAATCAACGCTTACTCTTAACACAATTTACTTTGCTGATTTTGATCCTTTTTATACAGAGCAGTCCTTAGAGAGTGCGCCGAGTCCCTCTAAAGTGAATAGTTATGTTGAACAACTAACGGCAGAGAAAGCAAGCGCTTATGAACCTCTATTCGAACGGCTGGGTCTTACATTAGAAAGCGCAGACAATTTCTCTTCCGAAGAAGAAGCTCAGCGGATAGAACAGTGGAAACATAAAATTGTGCTTTTTGTGCAGAAAAAACAAAGCGAAGAACAGCAAATAGCTGGATACGGAAAGCCTATTTTTACATATATATTTTTAGCGATGCAAATCTTAATGTTTCTATTTCTGGAGTGGAAAAGCAGTACGCAAAATACGCTCACTCTGATTCAATACGGAGCTAAATATAACCCCTTAATTATAGAAGGCGAATGGTGGCGTTTTTTTACACCTATAATTTTGCATATAGGACTTCTGCATTTGCTTATGAATAGTGTAGCCCTGTATTATTTAGGAACGCTTGTAGAGAGGATATATGGCAGCGGGCGTTTTGTCTTTATTTATATATTTGCCGGGTTTGCAGGATCTCTAGGAAGTTTTATATGGAATACGTCTATTTCCGCAGGAGCCTCAGGGGCCATTTTCGGTTGCTTTGGAGCTTTACTGTTTTTAGCAAGAACAAATCCACGCTTCTTTTTTCGAACAATGGGATCGAGTTTCATTGTCATCATTGTGATTAACTTGATTTTTGGATTTGTTGCGCCGAACGTCGATAATGCAGGGCATATTGGCGGTTTGGTTGGCGGATTTTTAGCTGCAAGCATCGTCAGTTTACCGAAACAAAAAAAGCTGTATATTCAGATTCCGGCTTTCATTTGCACGCTTTTATTAGTAGGAAGTCTGCTTTTTTATGGATATCATGAGCGTTCTGTTTATCAAGATGAGCCATATGCACTCAGCGTAGCGGCTACGTATCTTCAGCAGAAGCAGTATGAAGAAGCAAAAGACGCCATCAAGCTTTTTATTGAAAAAGGGACAAGCAATAGTGACATATATTTTATCAGTGCTAGCGCAGAACTTTATCTTGAAAATTATAAAGAAGCTAAACAGCAATTGAATCAGGCTGTAAAGTATGATTCAACTTTTCATGAGGCGTATTACTATTTAGCTTTGGTGAATATAAAACTGAACGATATTTCAGCGGCCACACAAAATATCGACAAAGCAATTGCGCTTGAACCACAAAGTAAAAAATATGAAAAGCTGAAGCAACAGCTAGAAAATTAAAACTGTTGAATGACGAATTTAATATTTTATACTTTACTATTGTGAGAACGTTTACTAGAATATTAATATGTAGACCTAGCAGTGGGCGTTAAATACGGCCGCTGTTTATGACTGAATGACTGTTGAGTTATCTCAAAATAAATGAATCATATCACCTAGAAAATAGGATAAAGGTGACAGAATGAATACGTTATATGATGTACAACAATTATTAAAGTCCTTCGGCATTTTTATATACGTAGGCGATCGTACTGCTGATTTAGAGCTGATGGAAGCGGAAGTAAAAGAATTATATCAGTCTAATTTGATTGATGTACGTGATTACCAAATGGCAATTCTTTTGCTTCGTCGAGAGTTAAAACAACAAAAAGAGAAAAAGGATGAATGAACATGGATGACAAATGGTTAGTTGGAGTTGATTTAGGCGGTACAACAATAAAAATGGCCTTTATTAATCATTATGGAGAAATCATTCACAAGTGGGAAATTAATACGGATGTGAGCGAGCAAGGCCGTAAAATTCCAACAGATATTGCAAAAGCAATTGATAAAAAGTTAAACGATCTTGGAGAAGTAAAGTCAAGGTTGGTAGGAATTGGTATTGGTGCACCGGGGCCTGTCAACTTTGCAAACGGTTCGATTGAAGTAGCTGTCAATTTAGGTTGGGAAAAATTCCCTATCAAAGATATCTTGGAAGTAGAAACTTCTCTTCCTGTTGTAGTAGACAATGATGCAAACATTGCAGCCATTGGAGAAATGTGGAAAGGTGCTGGAGACGGAGCAAAAGATTTGCTGTGCGTTACGCTTGGCACAGGTGTTGGCGGCGGTGTCATTGCCAACGGTGAAATTGTACAAGGCGTAAATGGAGCCGCTGGTGAGATCGGGCACATTACTTCTATTCCTGAAGGCGGAGCACCGTGTAACTGCGGCAAAACCGGCTGTTTAGAAACAATCGCTTCAGCAACTGGAATTGTACGTTTAACAATGGAAGAATTAACGGAAACGGACAAACCAAGTGAGCTTCGCACAGTGTTAGAACAAAATGGACAAGTTACATCTAAAGATGTATTTGATGCAGCTCGTTCAAAAGACGAGTTAGCGATGCATGTTGTAGATAAAGTTGCCTTTCATTTAGGTCTAGCACTAGCAAACTCTGCTAATGCATTAAACCCTGAGAAAATCGTTCTAGGCGGCGGTGTGTCTCGTGCAGGCGAGGTATTACTTGCACCGGTAAGAGGTTATTTCAAACGTTTTGCATTTCCTCGCGTAGCACAAGGTGCTGAACTAGCAATCGCTACTTTAGGAAACGATGCGGGAATTATTGGAGGAGCTTGGTTAGTTAAATCTTATTTTGAATAATAAGCAAGAATCTAACTGAGATAAAAAAGCGCTTTGACTAAATGTCAAAGCGCTTTTTTATCATGCATCTTTTCAATCTTTACATATACATAGTGTAAAGGAGTGAAGATTATGCGAATTATAGATATCCAAAAGCCTTACGATTACAAGCGAACCATAAAAGACATACAAACACTTTTGACTTATTATCCCTATGGTTCTCTTGAATGGATAGGGTGCAGCGTGCTTGGAAAGCCGATTCCTCATATTTTAATTGGAAACGGAAAGAGAAAGGTTCATATCAATGCGTCGTTTCATGCTAATGAATGGATTACGACAAATGTTCTTCTACAGTTTATGGAAGATTATTTAGCTGCTCTTCATTATGATCAGGCGTTGAACGGGCAAGATTCAAGAGCTCTTTTTAATCAAATTACGCTTTCTGCAGTTCCAATTGTTAACCCAGACGGAGTAGATCTGGTCTTAAAAGGTCCTGGTGTAGGCGAACCTTATGCGTCTTTTCTTTCTAAAATAGGGAGAGATTTTCCGGATTTTCAAAGCTGGAAAGCAAATATCCGAGGGGTGGACTTAAACAATCAGTTTCCGGCTTATTGGGAAATCGAAAAAAAGCGTAAAGAACCTAAAGCGCCGCATTATCGAGATTTTCCAGGCTATGAATCTCTCTCTGAACCTGAAGCTCAGGCAATGGTAAAACTCGTTGAGCGTCATGATTTTGATTGTGTGATTGCTTTACATACCCAAGGAGAAGAATTTTATTGGGGGTATATGAATGAAGAGCCTGAGGAAGCAGAGGAAATAGCAAGCTATTTTGAAAGGGTAAGCGGTTATAAAGCTGTCAAAACGATTGATAGTCACGCGGGATTTAAGGATTGGTTTATTTTAGAAAAGAAAAAGCTGGGGTTCACCCTAGAATTGGGAAAAGGGATTAATCCGCTGCCTTTATCTCAAATATCGCGCGTATATAATCCGACTAAAGCTATTTTAGTTGCGGCAATGGATTATCTGTCTATTTAAAAAGCCACGCAAAGCATATGCTTTGCATGGCTTTTTTAATGATGTACCGCCGGATAACCGTGATGTATGATGGTCATCACGGTAAACCATCCGAATACACCGAATGTTAGTACCGAAAAACCAATGCCTAATATGTTTTTATTTCTCAAAGATGAAATAGCTGCAAATACGCCTAGCAATGTTGTTAGTGCAAAAATAATCATAAGACCCACTCGAAGAAACCTCCTTTAGGTAACTTAAAATTAAAGCGCTATCATTAGCTTATCCCTTCAATTGTAAAACTTTTCTAACCGTTTGTCGAGATGAAAACCAATCTTTCTTTTGCTTCTTTGGCTTAGAAAGGTCCTTACTTTCATTTATAAGATGATGTGTGTATGATAATGCATATAACGGAAATAAATTTACACAAGGAGGACACATTATGAACTATCATCGTATACCGCTAGGACCTATTCAAACGAATTGTTATGTCGTTGCTAACGAAAAAAAAGAATGTTTAATTTTTGATCCGGGAGCTCAGGGAAAACAGCTCGTTGAATTTCTCGAAAAACAAACGTATAAACCATTAGCTATTTTGCTGACACACGCTCATTTCGATCACATTGGAGGAGTAGATGAGGTGATGAATCACTACTCTATCCCGCTTTATGTACATAAAAACGAAAAAGAATGGCTTCATAATAGTGACTTAAACGGGTCGAAATTTTTTGACCTAGGAGAAATTACAGCTCCAGATGCAACCGATATTATTTCATCAGAAGGCAATTTAACAATCGGTTCATTCCAATTTGAGGTGTATGAAACGCCTGGTCATTCTCCTGGCAGCGTTTCATATTATTTCAAACCGGGTAACTTTGTAGTATCTGGTGACGCGCTTTTTGCAGGCGGCATCGGGCGCACAGATTTACCTGGAGGTAATCAAGCTCAGCTGTTAGAAAGCATCGAATCGAAATTGCTGTCCCTTCCAGAAGATACGCTTGTACTAAGCGGTCACGGACCTGAAACAACTGTGGGACACGAAATGGATCAAAATCCTTTTCTAAATGGGTTTTAAGAATACAAAAAGCGATGGAAGCCCATCGCTTTTCTCTTTACTGTCCTGGTGTCATCATAAAAGTTGACCAGTACGTGAACCCCACAAAAAAGACGGTCAAATATGCTCCAAAAACGTAAATGTACATTCTTTCAGACAGCTTTAAATAACTAAGAATTACAAAAAAACCTGTTTGAGCTAAAAAGAGTAAAGAAGTCTTATGCATGTGACCGAGGTAAAACATTACAGTGAAAATTGCTGTCCAGAACCCCATTACACGGTACATTCGTTCCACGTCCATTTCCTCCTTTATCAAACTTAGTTAGTGTCATGATGAATGTCATCGCTGTGTAAGCACTAGAAAGCACTTATGAAACTATATCGATACTTTTCCATTATAATACATCCTTTCTTTCCTGAAAACGCTATCTTTTCCTTGAAATACGACAGAAGAAAAAAAGTTATACAAAACGTATGCAAAATACTATACAAAGGTTATACAAAACGTGTACAATGTATATAAACAATCTATAACTAAAAAACGGGAGGGTTTCATATGGAAGAAATTAAATTTTATACGTACCCGAGCTGTACATCATGTCGTAAAACGAAAAAGTGGCTAGTGAAGGAAGATGTAAATTTTAAAGAGCGTCATTTATTTAGAGAAACACCTACTCATAAAGAAATGCTTGAACTTCTTTCTATGACAACAGAAGGGATGGATGAACTTCTTGCTAAAAGAAGTCAGGAATATAAAAAGTTAAATGTTGATGTGGACAGCATGACGTTATCACAAGTAGTCAATCTATTAATTGAACATCCTCGTTTGCTTCGCCGCCCCATTTTAACGGATGGCAAAAAGCTTGTAGTAGGTTATAACGAATCTGCACTTAAAAATTTGGTCAAGAAAAAAACAAGTCTTGCGTCTCTAGTTGTGTAAGCATACATGATGAAGAAGCTCAATTCAGTAAATAACGAATAAAACGACAGCGTAGAGTTTTACATCACGTTGTCTTTTTTTATGTAATCCTTTAGAGGTGTACAGAAGTTGTACATCGTGTACAAGGACTGAAGCGAAGAAAAGAAGCGTATACGAAAAAAATTATAAAAAATGAAAAAAGAAGGAGGGAAATCTCGAAAAAGGTCGAAATTACTGTTTCTAGGTGTTTTAAGAATCATCTTCATTACAAATAAAGGAGTGATGATCGTTTGACCGAAATTGAACAGTTTGCTACTTACGTTATACGAGATGCATGTGAGTGTCGAAGTTCTGATGTGCATATTGTGCCCCGAAAGAAAGATGCTGTGATTCAGCTGCGAATTGACCAGGAGCTTATTTTAAAGAGGGTTATTTCAAAGGAAATGTCTGAACGGCTCATTTCGCATTTTAAATTTTTAGGGGGAATGGATATTGGGGAGCGCAGAAAACCTCAAAATGGTGCATTGACCACTTCCGTTGATCACTATCAAGTAAATTTGCGTTTATCAACTCTTCCTACTTCTCATGATGAAAGTCTTGTTATTCGGCTTTTGCCTCATCAACAATCTACCTCTCTCAAACATTTATCTCTTTTTCCTGAACATACTAAAAAGCTTATTTCTCTCTTGAAATTCTCTCATGGATTAATTATTTTTACCGGTCCTACAGGATCAGGTAAAACCACTACTCTATATACTCTTTTACACGAAGTAAAGCACCTTTTTAATCGAAATGTTATTACACTAGAAGATCCTATTGAAAAACCGAGTGAAACCGTGCTTCAAGTGCAGGTAAATGAACGCGCAGGGATTACGTATACGACTGGTTTAAAAGCTATATTGCGCCATGATCCAGACATTATCATGGTGGGAGAAATAAGAGATAGTGAGACCGCCAAAATTGCTGTGAGAGCAGCGCTTACCGGACACTTGGTTTTGACAACGATGCATACTAAAGATACAAAAGGATCTTTGTACAGGCTGCTTGAGTTTGGCGTTAGCTTTCAAGAAATGGAGCAGACTCTTGTAGCAGTAGCTGCACAGCGTCTTGTAGAAATTCGCTGTCCGCTGTGTTCGGGAAAATGCCACCCTGCTTGTAAAAAAATGAGGAAGCATCGTCAGTCCAGCATATACGAATTGCTTTATGGCAAGGAGCTTAGCGCAGTGATGAGAGAAGTGAAAGGAGAAAATGCGGATTATGATTATAAGACGCTCCGAGATGTTATTCTAAAAGGAATCGCGCTAGGCTATTTATATCCGCATTCGCTAGACGGATGGGGGTAAAGACAAATAGACAAAAAAGGTGGTCTCTGGCTCAGCAAGCAAAAATTCTTAAGCAGGTCTCCAAGCTCTTAGAAAAAGGCTACACTCTTTCTCAAGCTCTTTCATTTTTGACGTTTCAAGTATCTAACAAAGAAAAAACGGATATTGAAAAATGTCTTGAGCAGTTAAAACGAGGAGAATCTTTGCACGATGCTTTTGTTAAACTTCAGTTTCACCGTGATATTTTAAGCTATTTATATTTTGCAGAACAGCATGGAAACCTTCAATTTGCTTTAAAAGAAAGTAGCTCAATGATTGAAGAAAAAGTAAGGCATCGTAAAAAATTTCAAAAGCTTGTCCAATATCCCGTATTGCTACTGCTGTTTATTCTTTCCATTTTATTTGTTTTAAGTACGGTTTTACTTCCACAGTTTGAAGCTCTGTACTTATCCTTTGGAAACAAGCAGTCTTCGTTTATCCTTCTATTTATGCAGGCGATGTCGTTCTTTCCTTTTGTGTTACCTGCAGTCATCAGTATGCCAATCATCCTGTATTTGTTTTATGTGATTTACATTAAAAAATTGCCTCCAGTAGTTCAGATGCAGCTCTTTATGAGAGTTCCCGTTATCCGAACGTTCACACGGCTATTTAACTCGTACTTTTTTTCTGTTCATATGAGCAATTTACTAAATGGTGGTTTATCTATTTATGAATGCTTTGCTCTTTTTCAAAAGCAAGAGCATCATCCATTTTTTCAAGTGGAAGCTTTTGCTTTTACAGATCAACTTTCCTCAGGAATGCGATTAGATCATATCATTTCAGGTAAATCTCATTATGAAAAAGACTTGGCTCATGTTATTGTTCATGGCCAGCAAAACGGTGAGCTTTCTCAAGAACTGTATGATTACAGTCTATTTATGATGGAAAGAATGGAACAGTTTATTTTTCGTATTTTAAAATATGTACAGCCGCTTACATTCTTATTCATCGGAATTGTCATTCTGCTTATGTATATGTCCGTTATGCTTCCGATGTTAGAAGTGATGTCGAGCTTGTAGAAAGGTGAAAGAATATGATTCTAAAAGGTGATAAAGGATTTACCCTTATTGAAATGCTCATTGTTATGCTCGTTATTACCGTGCTTTTGCTCATAATGATTCCAAATGTATTAAAGCATAATACGGTTATTAACAATAAAGGCTGCTCAGCTCTTGTCAAAACCGTAGAGGCTGAGGTACAAGTATACGAACTTGAAAATGGCGAAAAACCGAGTCTAGAAGAGCTTGAAGCAGGAGGCTACTTAAAAGAAGGCACCGTGTGTCCAAATGGGCAAGCTATTCAAATTGACGGTACCGGAAAGGTTACAGCTAGTGGTTCTTCTTAAGCAAAAAGGATTTACCCTCATTGAGATGCTGATGGTTTTATTTATTGTGCAAGTGATGATGTTTTCCATTATCGTAGCCATTCGACCGCTTGTGGAATATTACAAAATCACACTATTCTTGCGACAGCTGCAAAGCGACACGTTTTATGTGCAGCAGACAGCCATGAACCGAGAATCTCCAATTAAAATTAACTTCGCACCGAAGGGAACAGAATATATTATTTCTGATTCTCGTGCCGTTCTTTATAAGCGCGCCTATGACTCCACCATTCATATCACGTTTGGAAGCGGCAATTCCACGATACAATACAACAAAAACGGCAATATTTCTCAGGCAAAGACCATTTTTATCAGCAATCAAAAATTTAAATATAAAGTTACTTTTCAAATAGGCAGAGGGCGTTTTTATGTGGACAAGATGTAAGGGTCAGCAGGGCTACACCTTGTTAGAAATGCTTGTTTCATTTAGCATGCTTTTACTCCTAACCGGTACAATTATTCCTTTGTATGTTCAGATGAAGGAAGCAGAAAAGAAGCAATATGTTTCGTATCAAGCTGATGCTATCTTGCACGAAGAGCTATTGAAATATAAATATGAAGCAGGATATAAACGGCGAGAAAAAATCGTAAAAGAAAACGTTGCATTTTATCTGAAGTGGTACGGAGAAAGTGCTCAAAAGCTTTGTGTAGAATGGACAGATTCCGCTGAGAAAATGAAAAAGAAGTGTGATGTGATGTTGAAGTGAAAAGGGAAAAAGGCTTTACGCTTGTAGAGATGTTAGTCAGTTTTACTCTTTTTTTAATTATTGTTTCATTTTTCCCCATTATCATTCCGCTAGCTAAGCAAACATATAATCCGGACTTTAGTATGAATGAAATGGAGTGGGAAATTTTTGTGAATCAACTTGCTATAGAATATCGAGAAGCAAAAGAAGTGGGAATTCATGCGACTACGCTTACGTTGAAAATGGAAAATAATCAGATCATCACTTATGAACGCTACGACGACAAGATAAGAAGACGAGTGGATGAAAGTGGTCATGAAGTGGTGCTGCAGCACATTAAGAATATTATGTATGAACAGCAAAAAGAAAGGCTGTTGATTCGTTCAACAGACGGTGTTAACAAAGTTAGAGAAGAAACCATTACAACGTTTTTGATGCTTGCTCATGAAACATAATGAGCAAGGATTTATTCTCCCGGTCGTTTTGGCATTTTGTGCGCTTTTTCTTCTGTTAGTAGCTCAGCAAACCACTTATTTTGTGACGAAAAGTTCATTTTATCAAGAAGTAGAGCAGAAAAATCGTCTGCAGCATCTTTTAGAAAACGCGGTGGTACATGTAAAAAAAGAAATAAAAGAACATAATAAATCTCCATCTGCATCTTTAGTATTAGAAACTGGTACGGTTTCATACGAAGTAGTAAGTGAAGATGAACAGATGATCATCTTAAAAATAAAATGTCAAACATTGCAAGGAAGAGCATTGACGGAAACGGCATATATTCAAAAAAAGGATCAGCACATTGTGAAGTGGACGGATTAAGTCTCTTTCTCTCCGGATATAATAGTGCTGAGGAGATGATTATATGAAAACGAATGATTATGTAAAATATATGACTCAGCAATTTGTACAATATATGGATCAGCCAAAAGAAGAGAGGAAAACGAAAAAGATTCAAAAAAAAGAAGAGCGAGCACCTTTTGCAAACAGATGGTTTGGAATGATTCCGCTGTCGTTTATGCTGTGGTACCGAAAGAAAAAAGAAAGATGAGCATATCATATGCTCATCTTTTTTTAACCGGCTTGTGTTTTATTAAATTGACGAGACATCGTTTCGGGCGATATGTAAAATAAGCCACCGTTTATAAACTTAAATAAGATAGTCGGTTCGTACAGCTCTTGAAGCGCTGTTTTCTCTGTCACATATATTTCTGGGAGCTCTTCCGCTGTTTCATAAAAATGATCAAGAAGCGCTAAGTCTTCATACCATCTTTCCTGTGCTTTTTCTGCCCATTCAGTCGGTTGAGTTTTAACGTAGTCAGTCACATATGATGTGAGTCGCGCAATCGCACTTTTCGGTTTAATAAAAGGTGAAAGAGTAAAGCAATAGTCCGAGATTTTAGATGACAAATTTTGATTAATGATTAATTCATGAAATGATTCAATGATTTGTCCATTGATTAAATTAATGCCAAGCGACAAGAGCTCGTCTTTTTTACGATCACATTTGTACGAGACTTTAATATTTAACGCAAGCCAAGGATGTAAAGGCTGATTTGTTGGCTGAGCTGATGAAACTTGTTCATACAAGTGAATAAATCCGCCTAGCTTTTGAGTAGAAGCGAAAATTTGATGCAGCCTAGGTGAGCCAAAATGAATTCGTTCTCCTTGAACAGAATCATCTTCAAACGCTGGGTCTGTAATGAAAGTGAGTGAAGCAGGATTTGCTTCTCCGCCTGTCTTTTCAACATAATGCCAATAAAATGGACGATTCATCAACTCTTTGTCAAGTTCGATCGTTAATTGAACCGTTAGATAAGATGGTGTTTCTGTGACAATAGAACAATTATTAGCTAGAAAGTAACGCTTTAAAAATTGATGAATGTCAGTTTGCTGCATGCTGATCCTCCTCGCTGTCTTCGTATTGAATAATAGACGTCAAGTTCTCCATTTTGATTTTTATTTCTCCTTCACTCCGTGAATGAAATAAAATATCCTGAATATGCTCTTCGATATTTTTTAAATCAAGCTTTGTTAAAATATCATCTAACTCTCCAACAACTCGTTCAAAAAGGTTTATTTTTTCGTATAACAATTTTAAAATATGTTCTTCGACCGTATGTTGAATGGCTAAATTGTAAATGTGAACATCATGTTTTTGACCTAAACGATGGACCCTTCCAATCCGCTGTTCTAGACGCATTGGATTCCACGGTAGATCATAGTTAATGATATGATGACAAAACTGAAGGTTGATTCCTTCTCCGCCCGCTTCAGTGGCAATAAATACTTGCGCGTGGCTTTCAAAAAGCTGCTTCATCCAGTCTTTTTTACCTCGCTTAAATCCGCCTCTAAACGGTACAGAGGTAATTCCATGCTGTTTTAAATACCACTGTAAATACAGTTGAGTTGCTCTGTACTCAGTGAAAATAATGACTTTGTCATCAATTTTTTGAACGAGCTCTAGCACTTTTTCTGCTTTTGCATTTTGCGGTACTTGCTGAAGTAGTTCCATTAACGGAGTAATCATATGTTCCGTTAATGCGCTGTTTTGATCTTCCTGACGTTCCAGCATGTTTTTTAATGTCATATATACCGCTTCGCGGCTGCTGCAGGCCTCTCGCTGCAGAGTTAAAATTGAAAAAGCGCTTGAAGGGTGCAGTCCGTTTCCTTTAAAAGACGTAATCGCATCGTATAGCTCGCGTTCTTTTGGCGAGAATTCAACAGGAATGGTTTGAACAATTCGCTTCGTCCATTCGATACCCGTATCGTGGCGGCGATTTCGAATCATAACTTTGTTAACAAGCTCTTTTAAGTGTTCATCGTTTTGCAAAGAACGTTTTTTAGCGGAAAATAATTCTTCGAAATAGTCTTTATTGCCGAGATGGCCAGGCTTTAAAAGAGAGACTAAGTTAAAAATTTCTTCAATTCGATTTTGAATCGGTGTTGCGGTTAGCAACAGACAAAATTTCTTTTTTAGACTTTGCACAAATTCATAGTTTTTTGTTTTGTTGTTTTTAAGTTTATGAGCTTCATCAATGATGATGAGGTCGTAGTCTTGTTCTAGCACAATTTCTCGATGAGGAGAACGTTTTGCTGTATCAATTGAAGACACAACGATGTCACACTGATCCCACACATATGATTTTCTTTGAGGGACCGCGGGAATATAAAATTTTTGATTCAATTCCATAGCCCACTGTGAAACAAGCGAAGCTGGAACTAAAATGAGAACTTTTTTAACAAGCCCGCGAATCATATATTCCTTCAAAATTAACCCTGCTTCAATCGTTTTCCCTAGTCCTACTTCATCTGCTAAAATGGCTTTCCCATTCATTGTTTCGACTACTTGTTTGGCTACTTCGAGCTGATGAGGAAGCGGCGTTAAATCGGCTAGATGTTTTGGGCTTTGTAGTCCTTCAAATTCTGAGATAAGCGTTTGGTCTTCTATTTCATAGGCAAGTTTATACAAATCCCATGCAGACCAAGGGCCGTCTTGCTCCAATTTAGTTGAGAAGGCTGCTTCCCATGTTTCATCGATGTTTAATTTCACTTTCATGATAAAAATGCTCCTTTGTAAAAAATTTTTATTGAACAAATGATAAGAATCAGGTAGGATAAAAATATATTTAGAAAATTTGAAAAAGAAAATAGATTAGCACTTTACAAATGATTGTGTGAATAAAGATAGATACATCTTTCAGTAGTATGCCCAACTTTACCAACTTTATAGAAGCGAATGACGACACGGGGAGAGACTACTTGAATGTAGCGCCGAAGGAGCAAGCAATAAAATTGTGAATCTCTCAGGCAAAAAGACTCTTGTTTGACGCAGCTCTGGAGAGTGTCTATGCGTTTATAGACCACCCACGAGGCAAACCTATTCGTTTATAGGTAAACTTTCAGGTGAAAAGGACAGAGACTTCCTACTAAATACAGTAGGGGGTTTTCTGTCCTTTTTTGTTTGGATACATAGTGATCCCCACACTATTTGAAAACTCCCCGTTATGAAAAGTTTCACGTGAAAAAGAGGAGGACATAAATATGACAACAGAATTACACAAAACGCCGCTTTATGATATCTATCAAAAATATGGTGCCAAAACAATTGATTTTGGAGGATGGGCTCTTCCCGTTCAATTTTCTTCTATTAAAGAAGAGCATGAAGCTGTACGTACAAAGGCAGGTCTTTTTGATGTCTCTCATATGGGAGAAATTCTTGTAACAGGAGCTGATAGCTTAGCTTTTCTTCAGCACACGATGACAAATGACGTTTCTACCCTTGTAGATGGAAAAGCACAGTATACAGCTATGTGTTATGAAGACGGAGGCACGGTAGATGATTTGCTGATTTATAAAAAAGCAGATCAAGAGTATTTGCTAGTCGTAAACGCTGCTAATATTCAAAAAGACTATGAGTGGCTAGTGTCTCACAAACAAGGAGATGTAACGCTCGTTAATCAATCTGATGAAACTGCGCAGCTAGCTTTACAAGGTCCTTTAGCAGAAAAAGTTTTACAAACTTTAACGAACGAAAATTTATCTTCCTTAAAGCCATTTACATTTGCTGATGATGTAGAAGTAGCGAATGTAAAAGCTCTCGTTTCACGTACTGGATATACCGGAGAAGATGGCTTTGAAATTTATTGTTCTTCAGCTGACGCCTCTCACTTGTGGACGGCTATTTTAGAAGCAGGCAGTGACGAAGGTGTGTTGCCCTGCGGGTTAGGAGCTCGCGATACGCTTCGTTTTGAAGCTACTTTGGCTTTATATGGCCAGGAGCTTTCAAAAGATATTACGCCCATTGAAGCTCGAATTGGATTTGCAGTGAAAACGAGCAAAGACAGCTTTATTGGAAAAGAAGTGTTAAAAGAACAGCGTGAAAGCGGAGCGTCCCGTAAGTTAGTGGGAATTGAGATGATTGATAAAGGTATACCACGACACGGTTACGAAGTATTTGCAGGTGAAGAACAAATTGGATTTGTGACAACAGGAACACAGTCACCTACACTAAAGAAAAACATCGGTTTAGCGCTATTATCAGCAGAATATTCAGAGCTTGGTCAAGAAGTGGAAGTGCAGGTTCGAAAAAAACGCTTAAAAGCAAAAGTGGTTTCAACACCTTTTTATAAACGTTCAAAGTAAGCTTTGGGGAGGAATTTAACATGTTACATCGCTATTTACCAATGACAGAACAAGATCAGCAGCAAATGTTAGCAGCAATTGGTGTTTCATCTGTTGATGATTTATTTTCAGATATTCCGCAGCGCGTTCGTTTTCAAGGAGAATACAATATTAAAAAAGCGGCTTCAGAGCCTCAGCTGTTAAAAGAATTAAATAATATGGCTGCTAAAAATGCTCATTTAAAAGACTATGCTTCTTTTTTAGGAGCAGGAGTTTATGATCATTACATGCCGGTTATTGTTGATCATGTTATTTCTCGTTCGGAATTTTATACGGCCTATACTCCGTATCAACCAGAAATTTCTCAAGGAGAACTTCAGGCCATCTTTGAATTCCAAACAATGATTTGTGAGTTAACGGGGATGGACGTGGCCAATTCTTCTATGTATGACGGAGGAACTGCTTTAGCAGAAGCCGCTATGCTCAGTGCGGGTCAAACAAAAAAGAAAAAAGTACTTGTCTCTGCGGCTGTTCACCCTGAATCAAAAGATGTGTTAAAAACGTATGCGAAGGGTCAATACATTGAAGTGGTAGAAATCCCTGCAGCAGACGGAGTAACAGATATGATTGCATTGGAAAAAGAGATGGGGAGTGACGTGGCAGCTGTTATTGTCCAATACCCAAATTTCTATGGGCAAATCGAGCCGTTAAAAGAAATTGAAGAAATGACTCATCAAGAAAAATGCATGTTTGTGGTTTCAAGTAATCCTTTATCATTAGGTTTACTTACGCCTCCTGGAGAATTCGGAGCGGACATCGTCATTGGAGATGCACAGCCATTTGGTATTCCAAGTCAATTTGGAGGCCCCCACTGCGGATACTTTGCAACTACGTCTAAGCTTATGCGAAAAATCCCAGGACGATTAGTAGGGCAAACGGTAGATGAAAACGGTAAGCGAGGGTTTGTTTTAACCCTTCAAGCACGTGAACAGCATATACGCCGCGATAAAGCGACGTCTAACATTTGTTCAAATCAAGCGTTAAATGCTTTAGCGGCATCAGTTGCAATGACAGCTTTAGGCAAGCAAGGTGTAAAAGAAATGGCGCTGCAAAACTTATCAAAAACGCATTATGCATATGAAGCGTTAAAGGCAAAAGGGGTAAATGTAGCATATGAAGGACCGTTTTTTAATGAATTAGTCGTGAAGCTTCCTGTTTCGGTAACAGAAGCAAACAGTCAGTTATTAGCTTCAAAAATAATTGGCGGTTATGATCTTAGCCGTGATAACCAAGAGCTTGAAAATCACATGCTGCTTGCTTTTACAGAGCTCCGTACAAAAGAGGAAATTGACCAACTTGTAAATGAATTGGGGGATCTTCATGCTTAATCAAAATCAATCACTTATTTTTGAAAGCAGTAAAGAAGGGCGAATCGGCTATTCATTGCCGGAGTTAGATGTTCCGCAAGTAAATGCTGAAGAGCTGCTTGGAAAAGCGTATGTCCGTACCGAAGCTCCTGAGCTTCCTGAAGTATCAGAACTCGATATTATGCGTCATTACACCGCGCTTTCAAAACGAAATCATGGAGTGGACTCAGGGTTTTATCCGCTTGGTTCATGTACGATGAAATATAATCCAAAAGTGAATGAACAAGCAGCACGCATTGCTGGGTTAGCGCATATTCATCCGCTTCAAGATGAGCAAACGGTTCAAGGTGCTCTCGAACTTTTATATGATTTACAAGAGCATTTAACAGAAATTACGGGAATGGATGAAGTAACACTTCAGCCAGCAGCGGGTGCTCATGGCGAGTGGACCGGGCTTATGATGATTCGTGCCTATCATGAAGCAAATGGTGAGACGCAGCGAACAAAAGTCATTGTTCCAGACTCAGCTCACGGAACGAACCCTGCTTCGGCAACAGTTGCGGGATTTGAAACGGTAACGGTAAAATCAAATGAACATGGTTTAGTGGACTTAGAGGATTTACGCCGCGTAGTGGGAGAAGATACAGCCGCTTTAATGTTAACAAACCCAAATACGCTAGGGTTATTTGAAGAAGATATTTTAGAAATGGCTGAAATTGTTCACGCAGCAGGTGGAAAACTTTATTATGATGGTGCAAATTTAAACGCAGTATTAAGCAAAGCTCGTCCTGGAGATATGGGATTTGACGTTGTTCATTTAAATCTTCATAAAACCTTTACAGGTCCTCATGGAGGCGGCGGTCCTGGTTCTGGTCCGGTAGGGGTAAAAGCAGATTTAATTCCGTATCTGCCTAAACCAGTGCTTGTGAAAACAGAACAAGGCTATCACTTTGACTATAACCGTCCTCAGTCAATTGGACGCGTAAAGCCGTTTTACGGCAACTTCGGTATCAACGTTCGCGCTTATACGTATATTCGTTCAATGGGTCCAGACGGCTTAAAAGCCGTAACGGAAAACGCTGTGCTAAATGCCAACTATATGATGCGTCGTTTAGCAGAACACTATGAGCTGCCGTTTGACCGTCACTGTAAGCACGAATTTGTTTTATCAGGAAAACGTCAGAAAAAGCTTGGTGTGCGCACATTGGATATCGCGAAACGACTGCTTGATTTTGGCTATCATCCGCCGACTATCTACTTCCCTCTTATCGTAGAAGAGTGCATGATGATCGAACCAACGGAAACGGAGTCGAAAGAAACGCTAGATGCGTTTATCGATGCGATGATTCAAATTGCAAAAGAAGCAGAAGAGACGCCTGAACTCGTACAGGAAGCTCCGCATACAACGGTTGTGAAGCGCCTTGACGAAACGCTGGCAGCGAGAAAACCAGTTCTTCGCTATCAGAAAGAACAGGCTGTTCAAAACGTCTAACAAAAAACCTCGCCCAAAGGCGAGGTTTTTCTATATACATACCATTATTTTTTCTTTTTTACTTTACCGTTCCACATTTTGAAGCCGCCTTTTAAATCATAGATTTCTTGAACACCGTGGCGACGAAGCATTTGTGCTGCACGTCCTGTGCGCATTCCGCTTTGACAATAGATGTACACAGGCTGATCTGGACGAAATTCTTTAATGCGCATACGGAACTGTGAAAGAGGAATATTTCGTGCGCCTAAAATATGTCCGTTTTCGAATTCATTCGGTTCGCGAATATCAACTAGCTGTGCCTTGCGGTAGCCGCTGCGGAATTCTTCTTCAGTTAACGTTTTCATAATGCGACGTTGGATAAAGAACATAACGACAGAGTATATGATGATTACTCCAAGTAAAATGAGTACTGCTGTAATTGGTGACATGCTGATTCTTCCTTTCTTCGACAAAATCCATACTCTTATTATATAAGTGAATGAAATTAGAAGTAAAGCGATTTTGCCTTGAATCTAGCGGATTTCTTCCCCAAAATGAAAAAACTACCACATTTGAATTCGCAGTTTTATGTTGCTCTTTGCTTTTCCTTAGCTCAATCTTTTGGTAGACTAAAAAACGGATTTATTTTTATATTACATATAGCTGAGGATGAGGTAGATGAAAGCAAAGTGGAGATTTATTGATTCCAACAACCGTTCGCCTTATTACAATATGGCGTTAGATGAAGCGTTATTAGAATGGCATAGTAAAGGAGAAATTCCACCTACGATTCGTTTTTACGGATGGAACCCTCCAACGCTGTCAATCGGTTATTTTCAAAAAGCTGAAAAAGAAATTAACTTTGATAAAGTAAAAGAATTAGGATTAGGCTTTGTGAGACGTCCAACGGGCGGCAGGGGCGTGCTTCATGATGAAGAGCTTACTTACAGCGTCATTGTATCTGAAGAGTATCCTAATATGCCTAAGACAGTTACAGAGGCATATCGCGTCATCTCTGAAGGTTTACTGGAAGGATTTCGTTCGTTAGGGCTCGAGGCTTATTTTGCTATTCCTCGTTCAGAAGAAGAAAAAAATAGCTTAAAAAACCCTCGTTCGTCCGTGTGCTTTGATGCTCCTTCTTGGTATGAACTTGTTGTAGAGGGCCGCAAAATTGCTGGAAGTGCCCAAACTAGACAAAAAGGAGTTATTCTACAGCACGGCTCTATTCTGTTAGAGATTGATGAAGATAAATTATTCAGCGTGTTTAATTATCCAAATGACCGCGTGAAAGAAAGAATGCAGCGCGCATTTCGTTCTAAAGCGGTAGCCATCAATGCAATTGCGGGCCGCAAAATTTCTATCGAAGAAGCAAAAGAAGCGTTTTATAAAGGATTTGCTTCTGCTCTTGATATCGATTTAGAACCGTATACACTATCTGAAGAAGAGGAAGCATATGTAGAAGAACTAGCGCGCACAAAGTACGGATCGGATGAATGGAACTTTAAGCGCTAAACGAATGCGGATGGTAAATAGATAAAAGTGCAACTTCTTATAAGTTGCACTTTTTATTGGAATTTTTAGAAACAATGCTTGGCTAATAGAATACATAGGGAAGAAAAGTCAAACACTTTTTTTACGAAAAAAAAAATATTTCACTTGACACCCTTCTATATGTAGATGTTTGGAGAAGTGTCAAATACTATATATTGAATTCGTCCAAGCCGTGTGGTAAGTTATTGATAGTTGATTGAAAAACTCTATTTCCTTTAAAAGGAAATAGAGTTAATAAATTTATAGATGTTCGATAGGTAAGGAGTTGTGAGAATGACTGTTTTGTTAAATCAAAAAGTGAATATGAATGTTGAAAAGCTCAATTCAGATATTGAACGCTTTCCGCAAGTACATCCGATTACACCGGATATGAAGTTAACTCATAAAGGTGTTTCAAGATTGGTAATGTTAGACCGCTATGCGTTTAAAGATACGGAAAAATTAACGTTATCAGAAGGAGATTTTGTTGTTCTAACTGTAAAGGAAGACCCAAAATTTCCAGCACGAGGACTTGGCTATGTGGAAAGCATTAATTTTGAGCAAAAAACCGCTGTTGTCAAGGTAGAAGATGAGTTTAGAGGAGCTTTATCACCTGAAGAAGCAGAAAATGGGTTAATTACTCGTTCTTTAGATGTCATTGAAAAACCTCTAGAGGTCTTCTATGAGCAAATTGCAAAACGTAATGCAACAGGCTTAGCTTCTGTGGAAAAAACAGAAGAAAAGCGCAAAGAGTGGTTTGAAAAGTTCTATCAAGAGCTTGTTCAGCTAAACTTTGTACCCGCTGGCCGCGTTCTTTACGGTGCAGGTGCTGACACGGACGTAACTTACTTTAACTGTTACGTAATGCCTTATGTAAAAGATTCACGTGAAGGTATTTCAGAACACCGCAAACAAGTAATGGAAATCATGAGCCGCGGAGGCGGTGTTGGAACGAATGGTTCAACTCTTCGCCCGCGCAACACGCTGGCTCGCGGTGTAAACGGCAAATCATCTGGTTCAGTTTCATGGTTAGATGATATTGCTAAACTGACGCATCTTGTTGAGCAAGGTGGGTCACGTCGTTAACAAACCGGCGACGTAATCTCGTGAATTGCTGGAACACCCTTAGAGCTTTCTTCACCACAACGTGATCGGCAACGATGAGCGTGATGGTTAGAAAAGAGGAAAGATTGGGCAATCAGCAGCCAAGTGTCTTTGGAAACGAAGATAAAGGTTCAACGACTATTGAAACTTCCTAAAAGTTCTAATGCAATAAAACTTTAGTGAATAAAGTAGGTGTTATGATGGAAGCAAAGGAAGGAGTAAACCATAGCAAACGGCAACGTCGCTATGGGGCACGAGACAAAGGGATTTTCTTCTTTGATGATATAGTCTGATCTTACATGAAAGTGTAAGAGTACGGCAGAAATGACCGTACCCTTCTTAACGAAGAGTAACAAATTGGGGGCTCAAATGATCATGCTTGCCGACTGGCATCCTGACATTGTAGAGTTTATTATTTCTAAAATGCAAAACCCTCGCATTTTACGTTTCTTAATTGAAAACACAAATGACGAAATGATTAAAAAGCACGCTCAAGATAAATTGAAGTTCACGCCGCTAACAGAGTCTGAAGAAGCAATGTACCAAGGAATCATTAACTATAAACAAATTCCTGGCCTTGGTGGATTCAACGAAAAAATCATTAAAGATGCAGAAGAAAAGCTGCAAACAGGCGGGACGTACAGCGTTCATAACTCAGAGTTTTTAACAGGAGCAAACATTTCTGTATGCTTAACAAAAGATTTTATGGATGCTGTTGAAAACGACGGTGAATACGAACTTCGCTTCCCAGACGTAGAAAGCTATTCAAAAGAAGAAATGGCTAACTACAATGAAAACTGGCACGAAGTAGGCGACGTGCGCGAGTGGGCAAAACAAGGAAACAAAGTTCGTACGTACCGTACTATCCGTGCAAAAGAGCTATGGAACTTAATTAATATTTGTGCAACGTACTCAGCTGAACCAGGCATTTTCTTCTTCGACAATGCCAATGACATGACAAATGCTCAAGCATATGGTCAGCACGTTGTTGCAACGAATCCATGTGGTGAACAACCACTTGCACCATTCTCTGTTTGTAACTTAGCTGCTGTTAACTTAGCGCAAATGGCAGATAAAGAAACAAAAACAGTTAACTTTGAAAAGCTACGTCAAACGGTTGAAACGGGCGTTAGAATGCAAGATAACGTTATTGATGCAACTCCTTATTTCTTAGAAGAGAACCAAAAGCAAGCGCTTGGCGAACGCCGCGTTGGTCTTGGTGTAATGGGTCTTCACGATCTTCTTATTTATTGTGAAACAGAATACGGCTCTGACAAAGGCAATGAGTTAGTAGATAAAGTGTTTGAAACAATTGCCACGACGGCTTACCGCGCGTCTGTAGAGCTTGGAAAAGAAAAAGGAAGCTTCCCGTTCTTAGTGGGCGAAACAGATGCTGAAACGGCTTCTTTACGTGAAGCATTCACAAATACAGGCTTCATGAAAAAAATGCCTGAAGATATTCGTGAAAACATTAAAGAGCACGGTATCCGAAACTCTCATTTATTAACAGTAGCGCCAACAGGCAGTACTGGAACGATGGTTGGAGTATCAACGGGTCTTGAACCTTATTTCTCATTCTCATACTTCCGAAGCGGTCGTTTAGGTAAGTTTATTGAAGTGAAAGCTGATATCGTTCAAGAGTATTTAGATCAGCATCCAGAAGCAGATCCAAACAATCTTCCTGAATGGTTCATTTCAGCTATGGAACTTGCACCACAAGCTCACGCGGACGTGCAATGTGTGATTCAGCGCTGGATTGATAGCTCAATTAGTAAAACAGTAAACGCTCCTCGTGGTTACACGGTAGAGCAAGTTCAAAAAGTGTACGAGCGTCTGTATAAAGGCGGAGCAAAAGGCGGTACGGTGTACGTAGACGGAAGCCGTGATGCACAAGTCTTAACGCTAAAAGCAGAAGAAAATACATTTGATGAAGAAATTGAAGCGCCAAAAGAAGAAACAAAACCACACGTTGTGTTAGTTGATACAATTAATGAAATTCGTTCAACTGATGTAACAATCGGTTCTGAAGTAGGTAATACGTGTCCGGTTTGCCGTCAAGGAACGGTAGAGGAAATGGGCGGATGCAACACATGTACAAACTGTGGTGCACAGCTGAAATGCGGCCTTTAATTTTTAATCATGATTGACTAGTAAAAGCTGACTCAAGTGAGTCGGCTTTTATTATGTATGAAAATGGGGCATAAATAAGAAGCGGGAGAGAACGGTTCTTGTATTTGAATAAGCATTGTAGTATGATTTTAATTGAATGTCTTTTATCCAGTTTTATCTTATGACATCGCTTTATTTACACGTTTTTTTCACATAGATTATCAAACATGAACACGATATCACTATAAGAAACAGACATTTATGACTTATTATTAGCAATACATAATATTAATTGGGGGAGATTTCATGCCTACACCGAGTATGGAAGATTATATTGAACAAATATATATGCTAATTGAAGATAAAGGATACGCTCGAGTGTCTGATATTGCTGATGCATTGGCGGTTCACCCCTCATCTGTAACAAAGATGGTTCAAAAACTAGACAAAGATGAGTACTTAATTTATGAAAAATATCGAGGCCTTGTTTTAACAGCTAAGGGACAGAAGATTGGAAAACGTCTTGTTTATCGCCACGAGCTCTTAGAGCAGCTATTGCGAATCATTGGCGTAGATGAGAAGAATATTTATGATGACGTAGAAGGAATTGAACATCATTTAAGCTGGAATTCCATTGATCGAATTGGGGACTTGGTTCAATACTTTGAAGAAAATCATAACCGTATTCAAGATCTTCGCAATGTACAGAAACGAAATGAAGAAGAGCAAAAATTATAAGGAAAAAGCAGCGGCCAATAGCGTCACTGCTTTTTTTCTTTTTATCATAACTTGTTGCTGAGTCGACTACAAATGTAGAGTAGGTAGTTTGGAGGAGAGGCTGTGTACGTCGACGGAGTATTTTCAGGTGGCGGTATTAAAGGGCTTGCACTGATTGGTGCGTTACAAGCTCTAGAAGAAAAAGGCTTTATTTTTCGGCGGTTAGCGGGAACGAGTGCGGGTTCCATTATTTGTGCATTTGTAGCAGCTGGTTATACAAGTGAAGAAATCGTTGAAATGATGAATGAAATTGAGTTATCTTCTTTCCTAGATCAAAGAATGTCCTTTTTACCATCGAGCTTGACAAAATGGCTGTTTTTATATTGGAAAATGGGATTATATAAAGGAGAAAGGCTTGAAAAGTGGATTGCTGAGAAGTTGCGGAGCAGAGGAATTCGTACATTTGCTGATTTGCCTGATCAGTCGCTGCGTATTATTGCGTCAGATTTAACCAACAGTACGATGCTTGTTCTTCCAGATGATTTGCCTAAATATCACATTGATCCGAATCGTTTTTCTGTAGCAAGAGCCGTTCGGATGAGCTGCAGCATTCCATATTTTTTTGAGCCGGTTAAATTAAAATCTACTCCAAGCAGTTTAATAGTCGACGGGGGAGTGTTAAGCAACTTTCCAATTTTTTTATTTGATGATGATAAAAGTTTGAAGAAACGACCGGTAATTGGTGTGAAGCTGAGTCCGAAGGACGAAGAGAGAGAACGGAATAAAATTAAAAATGCCGTTGGTTTATTCAGTGCGCTTTTTGAGACGATGAAAGATGCGCACGATGCAAGACATATTTCAAAACGTCACGAAAAAAATATTATCTTTTTACCTGTTAATCAAGTTTTTGCGACAGAATTTACCCTCACAGAAGAACGGAAGGAAGAGCTGATTGCGTTTGGCAAAAAGCGTACAAGGGCATTTTTGAAAAAATGGTGCTATTAAAAAAACAAGGAGGCTTTTCTCCTTGTTTTTTTAAAAGAATGCTCTATTTTTCTTTTTTCCTTTTTTACCTTCGATGACGGTCAAGTGTGAGTTGTTTTTCTTTTTCTTTAGCGGTTTCGTTGATTTGGATACCGGGCGCTTATTTGAGCTTCGGTACGTATGCATATCAACTTTGTTGCTTCCTCGCTCTTTTTCTTTTTGACGCAGTTTCGATTGCTTTACTGCGCGCACATAGCCTCTATCTTGACCTTTTGTCTGAGAAGGGCGGAGAATAAACCGATAAACTAAGTAAAACAAAATGATAAACAGAAAAATATAACCTGCTTGACGTAATAAAACAGCTGGATCTGTAATCAACGTAAATGCAAAGCCAATGACTCCTAACCCGATTAGACCATATACAAGTGGTTTCACGAATGGACGTCTCATTTTGTTCACCTCCTAAAATAGTAAAAAAAGAAAGCAAAACGGTGTGGATTAGACAACTTGTTCGTCAGTGGTAGAAGAAAGTTCATTTTCAACGCGTAAAAGTTCTTTAAATGAAGCAATCGCAACTTCAACTTGATCATCTTTTGGTTCTTTGGTTGTTAAAAGCTGAAGCCATAAACCGGGATAACCTAAAAAGCGAAGAAGAGGGACATGACGAACTTTATTGGTTAACTGTAACACTTCAAATGATAAACCAAGGACAACTGGAATTAATGCAAGGCGATCCACAATTCGTAACCAAAGAGGATCCGTTGGAACTAGTAGGTAGACAAACATTCCTACAACTACGGTAAAGAGGATAAAGCTACTTCCGCAGCGATAATGAAGTCGAGATTGTGCTTGAACGGCTTCTACCGTAAGTTCAGCATTGTTTTCATATGCATTAATGACCTTGTGTTCTGCTCCATGATATTGAAACACCCGTTTAATAAGTGGCGTTTGTGAAATCACATAAATATAGCCAAGGAGCAATAATAGTTTAAATACTCCTTCAATAAAAACTTGAGCTACACTTGAAGTGAAAACAGGACGTGTCAATTGTGCTAAAAACACAGGAATCAATGTAAATAGTACTTTCCCGAAAAGAAAGGATATTACACCAATAGTTGCAACGCCAAATATTAAAGATAGTTTTGATTCTTTTTTCTCTTTTTGTTGTTCTGCTGCTACTTGAGCATCATCTTCTGGATTCACGTCATAGCGTTCAGAGGAAAAGTTCAAGTGCTGCGTACCGTTTGCACTGGCTTCAACAATAGCAGCAATTCCTCGTAAAAAAGGAATTTTTTTTAAAGCAGTGAGTACGGAATTTGATTTTCTTTTTGAATGAAAATAATCAATAGATTGATCTTTGCGGCGAATAGCCGTCACCATCATACGTTTGCCACCGAACATGACACCTTCTATAACGGCTTGACCACCATACGCAGGTTTTTGTAATTTAGACATTTCAGGCACCAACCTAACTTAACTAGACTAGACTTCTTAGTATTTTATATTCTACAGCAAAATCAAATAAACCTCTAGGCGGATGCATGTTATCTAGTTTAGCCAATATTTTTCATCTCCACACCCTTCATATGAATTTTTTTCCTTTCATTTATAAAATTTGTTTATGAAACTCTGTGCGAAGTAGTTTTAAAATGTCTCTGCGATATCAGGCGCCCTTCTTGCGTATAGGAAGAGTAATAAACGTAAAAACTTAGAAATGAGTCGGTAGGAAATGAGAAAAAAGTTCATACTACATCAAGAGGTGATTAATATGTCAGAACCTAAAGAACAGCATGAAAAAAAACAGGATAACCAACCTACGCATAAACAGGAAATATCTTTTTTATTTAAAGCCATCTTTATTTCCTTTTTTGGAGGGGTTTTCTGGAGCTTTATTGGCTATTTAAATTATCTGTTTAGCTTTAGTGTTATCAATCCAAATATGCTTTTAGATCCATGGGCATTAGGTGATTGGAAGGATAAAGGAATAGGTGTTATCGTCAGTATTTTTCTCATAGGGGTATTATCTATTGTTGTCGGGTTGTTATACTACGTCCTATTAAAGAAGTTTAAAACAATTTGGATAGGTTTTGCTTACGGCTTATTATGGTGGGCAATCGTATTCGTTGTTTTGAATCCGCTCTTTCCTAACTTGAAAACAATTGGAGAGCTTCCAGCTAACACAATTATTTCATCCCTCTGTATTTATATTTTATATGGTGTATTCATCGGATATTCCATTTCTTTTGAAGCGGCAGAGCTTCAAACAAAAGATGAATCTACAGATTTTCAAACGGCGAATAAGTAGTGTGAATGTTCCAACGTATGCTAATATATTCTATATAATGATTTAAAAAGAAAAATAAAATGTAAATTCACACAAGTGAGCTGCATAAAGGGTTCGTAGTAGGGGAGAGTGTTGAAATAAGATGAATAAGATTTTAGTAATAAACGGTCCTAATTTAAACCGTTTAGGCGTACGCGAACCAGCGGTATATGGGACAGATAATCTTCAAAATCTTGAAGAGAAGCTTCAGCGAGCAGGCAGAGACCATGGGGTAGAAGTTGAGTGCGTACAGTCTAATCACGAAGGTGTAATTATCGACTGGATTCACGAAGCGGATGAGAAGTTTGATGGGATTATGATCAATCCTGGTGCTTTTACTCACTACAGTTATGCCATTCGAGATGCGATTGCCAGTATATCTGTTCCTGTTATTGAAGTGCATATTTCGAACGTACATAAGCGTGAAGAGTTTCGCCACCATTCGGTGACGGCACCTGTTACGCATGGTCAAATTGTCGGGTTAGGTTTATACGGATACGAGCTTGCTCTGCAGGCACTTTTACAATTAAGGGGGAAATAAAATGAAAATCGAAAAACTACGCGAACAGTTTTCAAAGTTGAATGTAGACGGTGTTGTCGTTACAAGTGAATATAACAGACGCTATATGACCAATTTTACAGGATCTGCTGGTGTCGTTATCATTTCTGAAGACAAAGCGGCATTTGTAACAGATTTTCGTTATGTTGAACAAGCAACTAGTCAAACAGAAGGTTTTGATATCGTTCAGCACAAGGGTCCTATTGTAGAAGAAGTAGCGAATGTAGTGAAACAATTTGGAATTAAAAAGCTTGGTTTTGAACAGAATTATGTTACATATGGACAGCATCAATTATTTGATAAGCATATCGGAGCGGAACTTGTTCCAATCTCGCACGCAATCGAAAACTTACGCTTGATAAAGAGTGACTCAGAGATTAAGATATTAAAGGAAGCTGCAAAAATAGCAGATGCAGCATATGAACATATTTTAACCTTTGTTCGTCCTGGTTTAACAGAGCTTCAAGTATCGAATGAACTGGAGTTCTTTATGAGAAAACAAGGCGCAACATCTTCATCTTTTGATACAATTGTTGCTTCAGGGCATCGCGGGGCTTTACCGCATGGTGTTGCTTCTGACAAAGTAATTGAAAAAGGGGAACTTGTAACGCTTGATTTTGGCGCATACTATAATGGTTACTGTTCAGATATCACACGAACATTTGCCGTCGGTGAAGTAAGTGATAAGCTAAAAGAAATTTATAATGTCGTACTGCAAGCAGAGCTTAACGGAATGAACGGTATCAAAGCAGGTATGACGGGTAAAGAAGCAGATGCGCTAACGCGTGATTATATTACAGAACACGGATACGGCCAGTATTTTGGACATTCGACCGGTCACGGCGTAGGGTTAGAAGTACATGAAGGCCCATCACTTTCTGTGAAATCTACAGATGTACTGCAGCCAGGTATGATTGTAACCGTTGAACCAGGTATTTACATACCAGACTTAGGGGGCGTTCGTATTGAAGATGATACGATCGTCACAGCAGAAGGTAATGAGGCATTATCGCACTCATCAAAAGAGTTCATTATTTTATAAAATGTAGGAGGATTTCTTCATGATTTCAGTAAATGATTTTCGTACAGGTTTGACAGTAGAAGTAGACGGGGGTATTTGGCGTGTAATGGATTTCCAACACGTAAAGCCTGGTAAAGGCGCTGCATTCGTTCGCTCAAAACTACGTAACCTTCGTACAGGAGCTGTGCAAGAAAAAACGTTCCGTGCAGGTGAAAAGGTAGGAAAAGCTCAAATTGATAATCGTAAAATGCAATATCTATATGCAAGCGGCGATCAGCACGTATTCATGGACAACCAGTCTTATGAGCAATTAGAGCTTCCGGCGAGTGCAATTGAATATGAGCTAAAATTCTTAAAAGAAAATATGGAAGTCGCAATTATGATGTATCAAGGTGAGACATTAGGTGTTGAACTTCCAAACACAGTTGAGCTTAAAGTAACAGAAACTGAACCTGGTATTAAAGGTGACACAGCTTCTGGCGGTACAAAACCAGCAACTGTTGAAACTGGTTTAACAGTAAACGTTCCTTTCTTCGTAAATGAAGGCGACGTATTAATTATTAACACAACAGACAGCAGCTACGTATCACGCGCGTAATTCGGTCGTGTAAGCAAGCTGCAAACACACGAAAAAGGCAGAGAATGATTCTCTGCCTTTTTTGTGTGTTTTTTTGTGCTAACCCTTCCTTATTTTGCATAGGTTGTACTAAACAACGCAGAGATATAGGAGGGGCTTATGAAGCAGTGGTTGGATCATTTAAACGGTACGGTATTAACGATGGCGTGCCTTCGATTTATTTCTTCATTTATTGAGTTTATTGCCGCTATTTTAATTGTCACAAACAATGATGTGAAAAAAGCGTTAATGATTAATGGAATGCTAGCGCTTGTTGGTCCGATTGTAATGGTGAGTTCTTTCACCATTGGCTTAGTGTCCGTAGCAGATCAATTATCTTTTGGAAAATTAATCATGATTGTAATAGGAGTGCTCTTCATTTTAATCGGTGTTTTTAAATAAAAGGTAGGCATAAAATGGTCAAGCTCATAATACATTGAAGTGAGTTCAAATATGAGGGGATGAATATGTTAAACGAAATACTTGCAATTTTTCCGCCTAATTTAAAAAAGACTGTTGAATTTTATGTCACAAACCATTCTCATGTGCTAGAAGAAATTCGAGTGCGCATAGGAAGACCTGTCGAATTTACAATCAACAATCAGCCTTATTTCGAATCGTATCTTCCAAGTGCAGAAGATGCTTTATTTATCTTAAATAAACTAAGCCAGTTTTCGATTTATATGATTGAAGAAGAATTAAAAAAAGGATATGTCACCATTGAAGGCGGACACCGGGTTGGACTAGCGGGAAAAGTTGTAACGGAAAATGGACAGGTTCGTGTGATTCGCGATGTATCATCCTTTAATATCCGGATTGCTAAACAAAAGATTGGCATTTCGAATCAGCTTATTCCTTTTTTATACAATCGCTATTGGCAAAGTACGGTTATTATAGGACCTCCTCAAACAGGAAAAACAACCATGATTCGTGATTTAGCCAGAGTAATAAGCACTGGCATAGAGCGCTCTAAGATTCCTCCGTTTAAAGTAGGGATTGTAGATGAACGATCAGAAATTGCTGGGGCTGTTAAAGGGGTTCCTCAGCATACATTCGGATCTAGAATGGATTTATTAGATAGCTGTCCGAAAGCTGAAGGCATGATGATGATGATTCGCTCCATGAGTCCCGATGTACTGATCGTGGATGAAGTTGGAAGTGAAGAAGATTGTAAGGCCGTACTTGAAGCCGTTAATGCTGGTGTTCGTGTCATTATGACTGTTCATGGGTATGACATTGACGATTTAATGAAGCGTCCCACTTTGCAAGCTTTAATGAAACTTCACGTATTTAAAAAGTATGTTGTGCTATCGAACAGCCGAGGTCCTGGAACACTTCAGGCTATCTATGATGAGCATTATAACTCCATGAAATTGACCGCTGAAAAGTCGCTTATTGAAAATAGTAAAGGGTGATGGTGTATGAAACTGTTTGGTGCCATCTTTATCTTATTTGCTTCCACTTACACAGGATTTGAGTTTGCAAAGCAGCTTAGCGAAAGACCTAGGCAGCTCAGGCAATTAAAAACGGCTCTTCGGTCGTTAGAAGCGGAAATTATGTATAGCAACCGGCCTCTTCAAGAAGTTGCTCATTTGTTATCTCTACAGCTTCCTAACCCTTTAGCTTCTTTATTTAGTGAATTTTCAATGAAATTAAAAGAAGGTACTGAAAGTGTCAAGGAAGCTTGGGAAAAGACGTTGGACCAATTTTGGAAACAAACCGCACTTAAAACAGGAGAACTGGAAATCTTAAAACAATTTGGTGAAACGCTTGGTCAGCATGATCGTTATTCGCAGCAAAAGCATATTTTGCTGACGCTGAACCATCTCGAACGCGAAGAACAAGATGCAGTTGATAAGCAGAATCGCTATGAAAAAATGGTTAAAAGTTTAGGCTTTCTATCTGGATTGCTACTGGTCATCCTATTGATGTAGCGATGGAGGAGGATTGAATGTGGGAATTGATATGAACACCATTTTTCAGATTGCTGGGATTGGTATCGTCGTAGCTTTTTTAGTCACCGTACTCGAACAGATGGGAAAAAAAGATTACGCGAATTGGGTTACCCTCATCGGTTTTATTTATATTTTATTTATGGTTGCTTCGATTGTGGAGGACTTATTTCAAAAAATCAAATCGGTTTTTTTATTTCAAGGGTAGAGGGGTGATTTGCCATTGAAATGCTTCAAATTGTGGGCTTAGGATTAGTAGCGACATTTTTGGCACTCATTTTAAAAGAACATAAATCACCTATTGCTTTTTTACTTGTCGTATTCGTGGGATCCGTGATCTTTCTTTTTTTAATTGATCAAATCTACGAGATTATTAAGATGGTCGAGCGGCTGTCGATCAATGCTCACGTTAACATGATTTATGTGGAAACCATTTTGAAAATCATTGGTATTGCCTATATCGCCGAATTTGGTGCTCAAATTACGAAAGATGCAGGACAAGGTGCCATTGCTTCTAAAATTGAATTAGGTGGAAAAGTGCTGATTCTCTCCATGGCAATTCCTATTTTGACGGTCATTATTGAAACGATTATTTCAATGCTGCCCAATTAATTTTACTTAATATGAGGTGACGAAATGAAGCGGTGGACGTTTAAAGTGAATATACTCGCTCTTCTTTTGTTCCTCTTTTTTTTCTTTCCAGAAAATGTACAAGCTTCCGAACCCCCGAAGCAGCAAGAACTTGTCAATGAACAAATTGATAAGCTCGGTATCGATGAAGTCAAACAGTTTTGGGACGATATTATTACCCAATACGGCGGCTTTTTACCCGAGAGTCAGAAGGGAAGTTTAGTCGATTTTTTAAAAGGAGAAAAAGAGTTCTCTCTTAAAGAATGGCTAGGAGGTCTTGTAAAGTTTTTATTTCACGAAGTATTAGCGAATGGAAAGCTCCTCGGTACACTCATTATGCTAACGGTTTTTAGCGTGTTTTTGCAAACGCTCCAAAGTGCGTTTAATCAGCAAACCGTAAGTAAAGTAGCGTATGCGCTTGTATATATGGTTTTGATCATCATTGCTCTTAATAGTTTTCAAATTGCTATTTCTTATGCAACAGGAGCGATCGAGACCATGACCAAATTCATTTTAGCTCTGGTGCCGCTGCTGCTTGCCTTAATGGCATCATCAGGAGGAGTTGTATCGGCAGCCTTTTTTCATCCGATGATTTTGTTTTTAATGAACACCAGCGGTTTGCTTATTCAATACGTAGTGATGCCGCTGCTTTTTCTTTCAGCACTGCTTAGCATTGTGAGTACGATTTCAGATGAGCATAAGGTTACACAGCTTGCTCAGCTGTTGAGAAATATAAGCATTGGCGTGCTTGGAATATTCCTAACTGTTTTTTTAGGTGTGCTATCCGTCCAAGGTGCCACATCAGCTGTTGCTGACGGTATTACGATTCGAACGGCAAAGTTCGTCACAGGGAACTTTATACCTGTTGTAGGGCGTGTGTTCACAGATGCGGCTGATACAGTCATCAGTGCCTCGCTTCTATTAAAGAATTCAGTAGGGATTGCTGGAGTAGCAGTCTTACTGTTAATCGTCGCATTTCCGGCTATTAAAGTGTTAACGCTCGCTTTTATCTATAAGCTAGCAGCAGCTCTTCTTCAACCCATTGGAGGAGGACCGGTTATTTCCTGCTTGAGCATTATCAGCAAAAGCGTCATCTATATTTTTGCGGCGCTTGCTGTTGTCTCGCTTATGTTTTTCTTATGTTTAACGGTCATCATTACAGCGAGCAACGTCACAATGATGGTGAGGTGAAGAAATTGCAGGCCTTAACGACGTGGATTACGAATATCGTTCTTTTTATCTTATTAGCTACCATTATTAATTTACTGTTGCCCAATTCTAGTTTTCAAAAGTATACGAAGCTGGTGGTTGGACTTCTTTTGATGCTGATTATTATTACACCCGTTTTTCAAATTTTTAAAGTGGATGTTAATCAAATGCTGAAATCACTTAGCTTATCATCTATTCGATCCGATCAACAGGTAGAAAATTCAATAGAAAATCAGAAAAAAGAAATACAAGCTTCACAACGTGCATATATTTTAGAACAAATGGCTGTCCAAATGGAGGCAGATGTAAAAGAGGAGTTGATGGATCAGTATGGTGTAGCAATTGATCGAATTCACATTGAAACAAAAAAGCCGAACGACGAACCTACCGCTGATAATATTAAATCCATTTCAGTTGCCGTAAGTAAAAAAGCATCGGGTGATTCCGAGGTTGTTTCAGCTGTGAAAGTTATTTCTATTGATACCTCCACACCGATCGAAACAAACAAACCAACAGAATCCAAGAAATTATCCAACTATTTAGCAGCAAAATGGGATGTAAAACAAGGCCAAGTTGTTGTGAATATGGAGGAGGGAGACACGAAATGAGTCAAAAGCCAGAAAAAGGTGACCCATCATTTTTTCAGCGGTTCTTTTCACTTAAACAGTCATCAACTACGAAGAAACCTTCAAAGTTAATGTATATAGGTATTTTACTAGCTGCAGGCGTTATCTTTATGGTATTTAGCAACTCACTCACAACATCTATGAATTCAGGCGGATTATTAAAGAGTGCAAGCAAAGAAACCAGCGCACCACCCGTATCACAAGATATTCCCGCTTTTAGCTCCAAAAAGACAACAACGATGACAGGTTATGAAGAGCGGTATGAGGAAGAATTGAAAGATATTTTAGATCAAGTTAGAGGCGTAAGTAAGGTAAAAGTAATTGTGAACCTAGATGCAACAGAATCCAAAATATATGAAAAAAACAGCGTGACAAAATCGCAAACGACCAACGAGACGGACCGTGAAGGAGGGACTCGTAAAGTTGAAGATTCCTCAACAGATGAACAGCTGGTCATTGTAAGAAGTGGAGAACAAGAAAAGCCTGTTGTAGTCAAAACCGAAAAGCCAAAAGTCAGAGGTGTGTTAGTTGTCGCTAAAGGAGCTGATAATATCGAGGTAAAGAAATCTATTATTGAAGCCGTGACAAGAGCGCTCGATATACCAAGTCATAGAGTAGCAGTATTAGCGAAAAAAGGATGAGGGGGAAATGAATATGTTATTAAAAAAGCAAACGGTTTGGTTATTAACAATGTTAAGTTTAGTTGTTGTGTTATCGGTGTACTATATGACAACGCCAGAAAATCCTCAGAGTAATGTTGCGCTAGTAGACAATGAAAAACAAAGCGAAAAACAGGCTGATGACAAGGCTCCTGCAGAAGATACAAAACAACAGGCAGATGAGAAATCAGGAACAAAAGAAGATTCAAAAACCGAAGGCTCAGCAGAAGATGTAAAAAAGGAAACGGCTAAAAATGCAAAAGAATCAGCGGTTGTATCAAGCACAGATAGCGACGAGCTATTTACGGCGCTCCGCTTGGAATTAAATGATGAAAGAAGTCAGCTGAAAGAAGAGTATCAGGAAGTAGCGGCATCAAAAAATGTAACGCCTGCAGAAGTAAGCAAAGCGATGGATAAAATCGATGAATTATCAAAGCTCGGGGAAAAAGAAGCAACGCTGGAAACATTAATTAAAGCAAAAGGATACAGCGACGCGCTAGTAAGAGCAGATGGAAAACAAGTGCAAATTACCGTTAAGACAGAAAAACACTCAAAAACAAAAGCCAATCAAATCATTCAGCTAGTCAAAAAAGAAATGGGTCCAAAAGAAGTAGCGGTAGAGTTTCAGCCAACTAAATAAAGGGAATAAAAGAAGTGTAAAACAGCCGCAAATTGGGGTTGTTTACACTTCTTTTTTTATGAAATGACTAAAATCTAAGCGAGACGGGAAAAATTTTAACATGGCTTTCTTTTTTTACTTCGGTTATAATAGGTTTCATAATCTTATATTAGTACTAGGTGACAAATGTTTTCATAAGTATTGTCATCTGTAAAGCTATGTTTCCATTTATAAAACAATAACGCTAAAAAGTTATTATAGAGTAAGTGGAACTTCTTTTTAATGTTTGCCAAACGAATTGAATGGCTGTAGCCATTTATCGTATTATTAACATTGTAGAGAATTCTATTTTCATGAGGTAGGAGTGTTCAATATGTTAAAAATTCAAGAGATCCGTGAGATCATTAAACTAGTTGATCAATCATCAATCGAGGAGTTCACCTATGAGCACGAAGGCTCCAAAATCAAGATGAAGAAAAAAGACGCAATTGTTTCCAAACAAGCGCAGCAAGTAGTGGTTTCGGCACCTGAACAAGCAGCAGCACCTGCACCGCAGGCAGCAGCGGCTCCAGCGCCAGCCCCGGCAGCACAGTCTGCACAGCCAAAAGAAGAACAAGCGGCCCCAGCGGTTGATGAAAGCTTACATAAAATTACATCTCCGATGGTAGGGACATTCTATGCGTCATCATCGCCAGAAACAGATGTATACGTAACGCCTGGAGATAAAGTACAAAAAGATTCGGTTGTATGTATCGTAGAAGCAATGAAATTATTTAATGAAATCGAAGCAGAAGTTAAAGGTGAAATCGTTGACGTATTAGTTGAAAATGGACAACTTGTAGAATACGGTCAACCTCTTTTCTTAGTAAAGCCTGAATAAGGAGCGGTAAATATGATTAAAAAGCTATTAATTGCGAATCGAGGAGAAATTGCGGTTCGAATTATTCGAGCGTGTAAAGAGTTAGGTGTAGAATCAGTAGCTGTTCATTCTCAAGCTGATCGCGATTCTTTGCATGTACAATTAGCAGACGAAGCGTATTGTATTGGACCAACGTCATCTAAAGACAGCTATTTAAACTTTACAAACATTATGAGTGTTGCGATGCTAACGGGCTGTGACGCTATTCACCCTGGATACGGCTTTTTAGCTGAAAACGCTGATTTTGCAGAGCTATGCAGAGAGTGTAACGTTACATTTGTAGGACCAAGTCCTGAAGCCATTAACAAAATGGGAACAAAAGACGTAGCGAGAGAAACGATGCGTGAAGCGGGTGTTCCAATTGTTCCTGGTTCCACTGGAATTGTAGAGTCAGTGGAAGACGGTATGTCAATCGCTAATGATATTGGCTATCCTGTTATTATTAAAGCAACGGCAGGAGGCGGAGGAAAAGGAATCCGCGTTGCGAAAAATGAACAAGAGCTTATTAAAGGTATTACAATTACGCAGCAAGAAGCTGCTACAGCTTTCGGTAACCCTGGTGTGTACATTGAAAAGTTCATTGAGGATTTCCGTCACGTTGAGATCCAAGTGTTGGCTGATTCTCATGGAAATACTGTACATTTAGGAGAGCGTGATTGCTCGATTCAACGCCGTCTTCAAAAATTAATTGAAGAAACGCCTTCTCCAGCGTTGGACGAAAAAACGCGTGAATTAATGGGCGACGCTGCTGTTAAAGCCGCTCAAGCCGTTAATTACACAGGAGCCGGAACCGTGGAATTCATTTATGATTATCGTGAAAACAAATTTTACTTCATGGAAATGAATACGCGTATCCAAGTAGAACATCCTGTTACAGAGATGGTGACAGGAGTTGACTTAATTAAAGAACAAATCAACGTGGCAAATGGTGAAACTTTACCGTTTACGCAAGAAGAAGTGACGTTTAACGGATGGGCAATTGAGTGCCGAATCAACGCAGAAAACCCAGAGAAAAACTTTATGCCATCACCAGGTACGATTCAAATGTACTTGCCGCCAGGTGGCTACGGAGTGCGCGTAGACTCTGCTGCATATCCGGGCTATGCAATCCCACCTTACTATGATTCAATGGTGGCTAAATTGATTGTTCATGCGCCAACTCGTGAGGAAGCTATTGAACGAATGAAGCGCGCGTTAGATGAATTTGTTATCGATGGCGTTGCGACCACTATTCCTTTTCACCAAAAGCTATTAAATCATGAAAAATTTGTTAGCGGTGAATTCAACACGAAGTTTCTTGAGCTATATGACGTAATGAATTCTTAGTATAATATAAACTATAGGAGGTGCTGTACATGAATGAAAATCATGTATTAGAAATGGAAGAACACCCAAATTCTCTTGGCAAAGTAGAAATTGCTCCTGAGGTTATTGAAGTCATTGCGGGTATTGCTGCTTCTGAAGTAGAAGGCGTTTCTGCAATGAGAGGAAATTTTGCAGCTGGCGTTGTGGAGAAACTAGGAAAGAAAAACCACGGTAAAGGTGTAAAAGTGGACTTAACAGAAAACGGGATAAAAGTAGACGTGTTTTGTATGATGAAGTTTGGTGTGTCTATTCCAAACGTAGCGCAGCAAGTACAAGATAACATTCGTCAAGCCCTTAAAAATATGACAGCTATTGATCTCGATGAAGTAAACATTCATATCGTAGGGATTCAGTTTGATACGCAAAAAACTGATATTGAAGAAGTTGAATAAAACAAACGTTTACCTAACGGCTGTTGCTAAAATGGAATAACGTATGATTACTTGTTCCTTTTCAACACAAGCTATGGTAAAGTGAAAAAGACTGTCTCGTCATAAAGACGGTCTTTTTCGTGTTCTACAAACTTCGTATAAGAACAATCAAGTATCGTTTCATAAACTATGCTATTATCTAGGTATACTAGTTGAAGAAGATAAATAAAGGAGCAAAAATAATGAAAAGACATACAGCACGCCAAAAAGCATTACAAGCACTATTTCAGCATGATTTAGGGCAAACCGAGCCAATGGAGGCAATCGGAAATGTTGTACAAAACGAAAAGTCTGATCAATTTTTAGAAAGTCTTGTGCTAGGTGTAGTTGAGCATCAGCAAGAAATTGATGAACTTTTACGCAATCATTTAGAAAAATGGACGTTAGACCGCGTAGCTACTGTAGACCGCGTAATCCTGCGTATTGCCGTATACGAAATGAAGTATGAAGAAGAAATTCCTACGAGCGTTACGTTAAATGAAGCGATTGAATTAGCAAAAACATTTGGCGATGATCAATCAAGCAAGTTTATCAACGGCGTATTGTCTAAAGTGTTAACAACTTTATCTAAATAAACGTTCATCTTGCCAAATCAAGTGACTAAAATGCTTCTCTCCTTTATATAAAGGGGAGAGGGTGACTGCAAAGGAGGCAAAATGATGAGTGAAGTGCGTTATCTAACCGTTACGGCTCTTACACGATACATCAAGCGCAAGTTTGACGTAGACCCTCACATGCAAGATGTATGGATTAAAGGAGAAATTTCTAACTTTAAACGTCATAGTCGAGGACATATGTATTTCACCTTAAAAGATCAAAATGCTCGTATCGCAGCCGTTATGTTTGCTGGGCATAACCGTCAGCTTAATTTTCAGCCTGAAGAAGGAATGAATGTACTGATTCGAGCTGAAATTTCGGTTTATGAACCAAGCGGAAATTATCAAATGTACGTAAAAGAAATGCAGCCTGACGGCGTTGGAAACTTATACTTGGCCTACGAACAGCTGAAAAAAAAGCTGGAAAAAGAAGGCTTGTTTGATCATGCTAGAAAACGAAAACTTCCGAAGTATCCAACAACAATAGGTGTGATTACATCTCCTACTGGAGCCGCCGTACGTGATATTATTACGACATTAAAGCGCAGATATAACGCGAACATTATTGTTATGCCCGCTCTTGTTCAAGGAGTGAATGCGGCACCGTCTATCATCAAGGCAATTGAAGAAGCAAACCGTCGTAAAGAAGCAGACGTATTAATTGTCGGCCGCGGCGGCGGGTCAATTGAAGAGCTTTGGGCGTTTAACGAAGAAAGCGTAGCTCGTGCAATTTTCACTTCTACTATTCCCGTTATTTCAGCGGTTGGACATGAAACCGATTTTACAATTGCAGACTTTGTAGCAGATTTGCGAGCCCCTACTCCAACGGGTGCTGCGGAGCTGGCCGTACCTCATATCAGTGAAATTACAGAAAGATTGACTCAGCGAAATATCCGTCTTCTTCGTTCGATGAAAGAGATGCTTCAGTCTAGTAGCCGCAGGCTTGAACGATCTCAGAAATCATATGCTTTTCGTTACCCTCAAAAGTTGGTCGAGCAAAAAGAGCAGCAGTTAGATCAGCTGATGGAGCGTTTTTATCGTGAAGGTAGAAGGTACATTGAGCATAAACGGACGAACTACGAGCAGCTAACAGCCGCTTTGTTGCGCAATCACCCCGAGCATCAGTTAACGAAAGCGGCAGACCGTCAACAGCAGCTGACGAAAATGCTGACAAAAGAGATGCAGCAGCTGCTAAAGCAAAAACAGCTTTTATTTGCCACGGCAACGTCAAAATTACATACGCTTAGTCCATTAAAAACAATGGAAAGAGGCTACAGCTTAGTATACGATAAAGAAAAAGAGTTAATTAAATCAACCAAACAAGTATCCAAAGGTGATGTGGTAAACGTTCGTTTGACCGATGGACAGTTGCAGTGTGAAGTTTCGAAAATAGAGGAGCGATGAAAAATGGCGACAAATAAAGAGTATACGTTTGAAGAGGCGATGGAGCAGTTAGAAACCATCGTAAACAAGCTAGAAGAAGGCGACGTGCCTTTAGAAGAAGCAATTCAACAATTCCAAGAAGGAATGACTCTTTCAAAATTCTGTCACGATCGTCTTCAGCATATTGAAAAGCAAATGGAAACTATTTTACGTGAAGACGGAACGCTTGAGCCATTCTCGGTACAGGAGGAAGAGTGATGGTGAATGAAATGAATTTAAAAGAGTATATTTCTTTTACAAAAGATCGAGTAGAAACACGCTTGCCTGAAGTGGTAAAGGCATTACATGCTCCGGTTAACTTAAAGGAATCCATGCTTTACTCGCTTACGGCAGGAGGAAAGCGACTTCGCCCAGTGCTGTTGTTTGCAACGCTACATGCATTTGGAAAAGACGAGAGCATCGGACTAGAAACAGCCTGTGCAGTGGAAATGATTCATACATATTCGCTCATTCATGATGATTTACCTAGTATGGATGATGACGACTTAAGAAGAGGTAAACCGACAAATCACAAGGTGTACGGCGAAGCAACGGCTATATTAGCTGGAGATGCTCTTTTAACAAATAGCTTTCAGCTCATTTCTGAAGCGGTACATCCTGAAATTACATCACATATGAAACTTCAGCTCATTACAGAACTGGTAAAAGCAAGCGGAACAGAAGGTATGATCAGCGGACAGGTTGCAGATATGGAAGGTGAAAAAAAGCAGCTCACGCTAGATGAGCTTGAATATATTCATCTTCATAAAACGGGGAAGCTGCTAGGATTCTGTGTAAAAGCAGGAGCAATTCTTGCAAAAGCTACGCCTCTACAGCAAGAATTATTAGAAGAATTCAGTAAGCATGTAGGGTTAGCGTTTCAAATTCAAGATGATATCTTGGATGTGGAAGGGTCTGAAGAAAAGTTAGGAAAGCCAATTGGCAGTGATACAGAAAATGAAAAAACGACATATCCTTCTTTATTAGGTATGGAAGCGGCCAAAGAAAAGTTACAGTATCATGTTGAACAAGCACTTCTCTCGTTACGTCAAGCTCAAATTAAGCACGGATTACTAGAAGAAATTTGTTTATATATAGCAAAACGTGATAGTTAATGACGATTTCTGTCAGGTTTTTTGAGTGATACAGTAAAATAAGATTGAGTCCCAATAGGGGCTATGCTATAATGATTTTACTACTGTATAAAAGCGTAGTGCATAGGTTTGAAAGACATATACAATATCTTGGTGGCCGTTATCACATTTGTGTTAGCGGCTATTTTTTCACTATTTTCCTTTGAATATCACTGGTTTACTGATAGAATATCAAAGGTATTGTAAGTAATAAGGAAATACTAAAAATTGACTATACGTATAAAACAATAGACAATGTATTAAGGTAACTTTATAACAAGTACGAAAGTGAGTGATCCACCTTGGATCTTACAACGATAAAAAATCCTGAGTTTTTAAAGAAAATGTCAGTAACACAATTAGAAGAACTAAGTGAAGAGATTCGTCGTTTTTTAATTACAAAGCTTTCTGCAACTGGTGGTCATATAGGGCCAAATTTAGGGGTTGTTGAGTTAACGCTTGCACTCCATAAAGTGTTCGACAGTCCAAAAGATAAATTTTTATGGGACGTCGGGCATCAGTCGTATGTCCATAAAATTTTAACAGGACGAGCGGGAGAGTTTGATACAATCCGTCAATATAAAGGATTATGCGGTTTTCCAAAGCGAGATGAAAGTGAGCATGATGTATGGGAAACGGGACATAGTTCTACATCTCTTTCAGCCGCAATGGGAATGGCTGCTGCAAGAGATTTGCAAAAAACAAAAGCTCACATTGTTCCTATCATTGGTGACGGAGCTTTAACAGGTGGTATGGCTCTTGAAGCGCTTAACCACATCGGGCACGAGCAAACGGATATGACCGTTATTTTAAATGACAATGAAATGTCTATCGCTCCTAACGTCGGGGCTGTACACAGCATTCTGGGGCGTTTGCGCACGGCGGGCAAATACAACTGGGTAAAAGATGAGCTTGAAGTTCTACTGAAAAAAGTGCCTGCGGTAGGCGGTAAGCTCGCGGCAACGGCAGAACGTGTAAAAGATGGCCTAAAGTACATGGTTGTGTCAGGCATGTTCTTTGAAGATCTTGGCTTTACGTATTTAGGACCGGTTGACGGCCATAGCTATGACGATTTATTGGAAACGTTACAATATGCAAAGAAAACAAAAGGACCGGTACTTATTCATGTGATTACGAAAAAAGGGAAAGGGTACTTGCCAGCGGAAAGCGATAAAAGCGGAGCGTGGCATGGTACAGGCCCTTACAAAATTGAGTCCGGTGACTTTATTAAAGACAAAAATGTTCCGATTGCTTGGAGTAAATTAGTAAGTGATACGGTATTGAAAATGGCTAGGGAAGATGAGCGTATCGTAGCAGTAACGCCAGCAATGCCTGTAGGTTCAAAACTTGAAGCGTTTCAAAAAGAGTTTCCGCATCGCATGTTTGATGTTGGGATTGCAGAGCAGCATGCAACAACAATGGCCGCTGGTCTTGCAACTCAAAATATGAAGCCCTTTTTAGCTATTTATTCGACGTTTTTACAGCGTGCATACGATCAAGTGGTTCATGATATTTGCCGTCAGAAGCTAAATGTATTTATTGGGATTGATCGAGCTGGACTAGTAGGTGCTGATGGTGAAACGCACCAAGGGGTATTTGACATTGCGTTTTTACGTCATTTGCCTAACCTTGTTATTATGATGCCAAAAGACGAAAATGAAGGTCAGCACATGGTTCACACTGCTTTGACTTATGAAGAAGGTCCGATTGCGATGCGCTATGCGAGAGGAAACGGATTAGGTGTTGAACTAGATTCAGAACTGAAAAACATTCCGATCGGTACATGGGACGTATTAAAAGAAGGTTCGGATACAACCATTTTAACGTTTGGTACAACGATTTCAATGGCGATGGATGCAGCAGCAGAACTTGAGAAGCAAGGAATCAGCGTCAAAGTGGTCAATGCTCGTTTTATTAAACCGCTGGATGAAAAAATGCTTCACGAGATTTTCCAAACGAATAAGCCTGTGATTACGGTGGAAGAAGCGGTACTTCAAGGCGGTTTTGGAAGTGCGGTGTTAGAGTTTGCATCAGAGCACGGCTATTATAATACTCGCGTTGAACGTATGGGTATTCCTGATCGCTTTATCGAGCACGGCAGCGTAACAAAACTTTTAGAAGAAATTGGCTTAACCAAAGAAGAGATTATAAATCGAGTTAAAAAACTCGTAACACCAACACAAAAGAGGCTTGAAGTTAAGTGACAAAAAAAGAACGAGTAGATGTATTATTAGTAGAACGAGGTTTGATTGAAACAAGAGAAAAAGCAAAGCGTACAGTGATGGCAGGACTTGTTTATGCGAATGAAGTCCGTTTGGATAAGCCGGGAGAGAAAATTGAACGCGATACGCCGCTGACAATTAAAGGTGCAGTGATGCCTTACGTCAGCAGAGGCGGCTTTAAGCTTGAAAAAGCGATTAAAGAATTTAATGTCCATGTAGCGGATAAAATCATGATTGATATTGGTTCTTCTACTGGAGGCTTTACCGATTGTGCGCTTCAAAATGGAGCGAAGATGTCCTATGCGCTAGACGTAGGCTATAATCAGCTAGCTTGGAAGCTTCGTCAAGATGAGCGAGTAGAAGTAATGGAACGAACAAATTTCCGTTATGTGACACCAGCTGATTTATCAAGAGGCTTGCCTGAATTCGCTTCTATTGATGTATCGTTTATTTCCTTAAGACTCATTCTCCCTGTGTTAAAAACACTTCTTGTTCCATACAGCGATGTTGTTGCACTTGTTAAGCCACAGTTTGAGGCTGGAAGAGAGCAAGTTGGGAAAAAAGGAATCGTGCGTGACTCAAAAGTGCATGAAGAAGTCCTTCAAGGAATGGTGGATTTCTCCCTTCGTCAAGGATACGATGTATATAATATGTCGTATTCACCGATAACAGGAGGAGATGGAAATATCGAATTTCTTCTTCATCTGAGCTGGAAAGGCGAGCGTGAACTTGGTGAAAATCAAGCTCCGCTTACTGTGCGTGAAGTGGTCGAAGAAGCACATAAGACGTTAAAAGAGAAAAAGTAATAATGGCCAATGTTAAGCAAAAACTTAGCATTGGCGATTTGATTATGACTCTTTATACAAAAGGTGCATAATCAAGTTGAACACATTATGATACTTAATTAGTGAAAGACTTATAAACAACAAAACAAAAAGAAGATTACATATTAATGTGAGGTGCCAACATGAATAAAGGGCAAAGACATATTAAAATTCGTGACATTATCACGAATAATGATATTGAAACACAGGATGAATTGGTAGATATTTTAAAAAACCAAGGTTTTAATGTAACACAGGCAACAATCTCTCGTGATATTAAAGAACTGCACTTAGTCAAAGTGCCTTTGATGGACGGACGATACAAATACAGCTTGCCTGCAGATCAGCGTTTTAACCCCTTACAAAAGTTAAAGCGCTCTCTTATGGACGCATTTGTAAAAATTGATTCAGCCGGGCATATGCTGGTGATGAAAACATTGCCGGGAAACGCAAATGCGATTGGCGCATTGATTGATCATTTGGACTGGGATGAAATATTAGGAACAATTTGTGGAGACGATACATGTTTGATTATTTGCCGTACTCCTGAAGATACGCAAATTATATCAGACCGATTCTTAGAAATGTTATAAAGGTGAGTGAAGCAGGTTGTTAGCTGAATTATCCATTAAAAACTTTGCGATTATTGATGAACTTTCTGTTTCATTTGAAAAAGGCTTAACGGTATTAACAGGCGAAACAGGAGCGGGAAAGTCGATTATTATTGATGCCATTTCATTGTTAGTAGGTGGAAGAGGCTCTTCGGAGTTTGTCCGCCATGGAACAGACAGAGCCGAAATTGAAGGGCTTTTCTTATTTGATGAAGAACAGCATCCGAGTCACGAAAAAGCCAAACAAGTCGGTTTGGAAGTGGAAGATGGAATGATTGTGCTTCGCCGAGATATCACTACAAATGGGAAAAGTATTTGCCGTATCAATGGGAAGCTCGTCACGTTAGCTATCCTACGTGAAGTCGGACAGACGTTAATTGATATACATGGACAGCACGAGCACCAAGATTTAATGAATCAAGATCGTCACTTAACTCTTCTTGATCAATATGGAGGAGAAAAAGTAGAAGAGGCTTTGACGGAGTATCGAGAGGTATTTTCGAGGTATACGTCGCTAAAAAAGCAGTTGGATCAATTAACTGAAAATGAGCAGCAGATGGCACATCGCCTCGATCTTATTCAATTTCAATTAGATGAAATCAAAGCCGCAAATTTGCAGCTCAATGAAGACGAGGAACTAAATGAAGAGCGTTTGAAGATTTCCAACTTTGAAAAGATCTATACGTCGCTAAACGATGCGTACAATGCGCTGCACGGTGAACATCAAGGTCTGGATTGGGTAGGCGTAGCAATGAATCATACGGAGGATATTTCGTCACTGGAAAAAAACTATGCCGAAATTTCGGAGATTATTTCATCGAGCTTCTATCAGTTAGAAGACGCATCTTATAAAATTCGTCAGCAGCTGGATTTATTAGAATTTGATCCGAAACGCTTAGACTTTATTGAAGCGCGTTTAAATGAAATTAATCACTTAAAGCGTAAATACGGTCAAAGTGTAGATGAAATTCTAGAATATGCAGCACAAATTGAAGATGAAATTGATCGTATTGAAAATCGAGATACGCACGTGAGCAAGATCAAAGAACAGTTAAACAGCGTAGCACAGGATTTATTAGTAGAAGCTAACAACGTTTCAGCTATTCGAAAAAAACTTGCTCAGGAGTTAACGGACAGCATCCATCATGAGCTTCAAGAACTCTATATGGCTAAAACCGTATTTCAAATTAAATTCTCTGTCGTAAATGCAGGTAAAAATGACGTTGAAGTAAATGGCGAAAGAATAAAATTCACCAAAGACGGCATTGACAACGTAGAGTTTTATATTTCTACCAACCCTGGTGAACCGTTAAAGCCTCTTGCGAAAGTAGCATCAGGCGGAGAACTGTCAAGGATCATGCTGGCGTTAAAGAGCATCTTCTCTAAGCATCAAGGCGTGACGTCCATTATCTTTGATGAAGTTGATACAGGCGTAAGTGGAAGAGTAGCTCAATCGATCGGTGAAAAAATACATGCCATTTCCGTTGATTCGCAGGTTCTTTGCATATCTCATTTGCCGCAGGTAGCAGCTATGGCAGATACTCATCTCTTTATTGCTAAAGAGATAAAAGGTGATCGTACAACGACATCTGTTCTTCCATTAACTCTTGATGAAAAAGTAAAAGAAATTGGTCGAATGATTGCAGGAGCTGAAATTACAAGCTTAACGAAGGAGCATGCCAAAGAGCTTTTAGATTTAGCGGATAAGATGAAGCAGACCATTTAACAAAACACCTTTTAACACGTAACAGTATGTGTTAAAGGTGTTTTTTTATACAAAATGGAGGAACTGAAAATGTTTCCTTGCACTTCTTTTCATTTTTCTCTGAACTTCTGTTATAAATGCGCTCTAAGAAGGCTAAATTAAATGTGTAGCCATTTAGGCGAGGAAGCGAGGAGAGTGAAAACATGCAAAATCGATACAGACATATAATTGGTGCGATTCTCCTTGTTTCGTTCATTTTTGTAGGATTTATTCCAGTTGTGCAACAATATATACACATTCCAAAACAAATCGTCTTATTTGAACAGCAAAAAGAAAAAATTAATACGACATTACCGCTTAGCGTAGAAGCTTCATCACCTGTTTACGATGTAACAAGTAACAAGGCGAAGCTGACCGTAGCAGGCAAACAGGTAGGCAAAGAAGAGTTGATGCTTCATTTGGCCGGTATTCCTGTAAAGCGTGTAGACGTGCAGGTATTATCTGATTTTAAAGTCATTCCTGGTGGACAATCAATCGGTGTGAAATTAAATTCAAAAGGTGTTCTTGTTGTAGGCTATCATCAGGTAGATACAGCAAAAGGTAAAAAATCTCCTGGCGAAATTGCGGGTATTCAAGTTGGAGATATGATTACGAAGATTAATGGTAAAACCATTGAAAAAATGAGTGATATTACACCGTTTATTCAGCAGGCAGGGAAAACGGGTGAACCATTAAATCTGCATATTTTAAGAGAAAAAAAGCAGTTTGACACGAAGCTGTATCCGTTAAAAGATAAGCAAGATTATGCGTACAGAATCGGTTTATACATCCGTGATTCAGCTGCAGGAATTGGCACAATGACTTTTTATGATCCAAAATCTAAAAAATACGGCGCTTTAGGCCATGTTATTTCGGATATGGATACAAAAAAGCCAATCGTAGTAGAAGATGGACAAATTGTCCGTTCGACCGTTACATCAATTGAGAAAGGTTCGAACGGCGTTCCCGGCGAAAAGCTAGCGAGGTTTTCTGAAGATAGACAAATCATTGGAAATATTACACGAAATAGTCCTTTCGGTATTTTTGGAAAATTGTCTTCAACGATGGAAAACGGAATAATGGATAAAGCAATGCCAATTGCTCTATCTCATCAAGTAAAAGAAGGACCGGCTAAAATTCTAACGGTAGTAGATGATGATCAAGTGGAAGAATTTGATATTGAAATTATGAGTACTATACCTCAAAAGTTTCCGGCTACTAAAGGAATGGTTATTAAAATTACAGATCCTAAATTGTTAAAGAAAACAGGTGGAATTGTTCAAGGAATGAGCGGGAGTCCGATTATTCAAAACGGTAAAGTCGTTGGAGCGGTTACCCATGTTTTTGTAAATGATCCTACCTCCGGTTACGGTGTCCATATTGAATGGATGCTTAACGAAGCAGGAATCGATATTTATAAAAATAATCGAAAAAAAGCGAGCTAATGTTGTCATTAGTTCGCTTTTTTTGATAAAAATTATTGTCGTAAATGTACGAGAAAAACGTCGAAAAACAAAGAAAATAAGAGAAAATCGAATAAATTCCATTTAAAAGACTTTTTTCTAAAAAAATAAAGGAAATAATGTTGCATTGTCGAATTTGTCCTTTAGAATAAAGAATAGAGACACGTAGGAAACGACGTATAACATAAAGGACTGAGGAGGAAGCTGCATTGAAAAAAATTAAAGTATGCTTGGTTGATGATAATCGGGAACTAATTGGTTTGCTTGAAGATTATATTTCAGAGCAAGAAGACATGGAAGTAATCGGAGTAGCTTACAATGGACAAGAGTGTTTATCCATTTTAAAAGATAAAGATCCGGATGTTCTTGTATTAGACATTATTATGCCGCATCTAGATGGATTAGCAGTTTTAGGTCAGTTAAAAGAAATGAAAAAAGAAAATTATCCAAATGTCATCATGCTAACAGCATTTGGGCAAGAAGACGTAACGAAAAAAGCGGTTGATTTAGGAGCTGCTTATTTTATTCTAAAGCCGTTTGATATGGAAAACTTAGTGAATCATATTCGTCAAGTTAGCGGACAAACATCTTCATTTATGCAACGTTCATCTTCTTCCATGCGTTCGCATCGCGACAGCAAACCAGCAAATTTAGATGCAAGCATTACGAGCATCATTCACGAAATTGGTGTACCTGCTCATATTAAAGGCTATTTATATTTGAGAGAAGCCATTTCAATGGTATATAAGGATATTGAGCTGCTTGGGTCGATTACAAAAGTGCTGTATCCTGACATTGCAAAAAAATACAATACAACAGCAAGCCGCGTTGAGCGCGCCATTCGTCATGCCATTGAAGTAGCATGGAGCCGAGGGAACATTGATTCTATTTCTTCATTATTCGGATATACTGTCAGCATGTCAAAAGCAAAGCCGACAAATAGTGAATTTATCGCCATGGTTGCGGATAAATTACGCCTTGAACATAAAGCGAGTTGAAAGGGATAGGACTGCTGGAATTACGGGGTTTTGAGTGAGCTGATACCTTTTGTAATACAGAGTACATGCCGATAAACTTTTGGAATTTACACTAGATAGCAAACTGCAAATCAATAAACTTTTTACTGCAGGGCCGATGAATTTTAATCATTCATGGGTCCTTTCATTTTGTTTTAAGAGTTGGAAATAGGGAGGTTAAGGGAATGTACATCTTGTGATCCATAGTAGTGTATTTTATTGAAATAATTTATTTAATTGTTATGAGGGCTTTGTGTTTGAAAGAAGATTTAGAAGATGTGTTAAAAAATTCATCTACATATATGGATAAGTAAATGATAAAAAAAGCAGCCTTCAGAAAAGGCTGCTTTTTTTAATCCATTAATTTAGCAATCGATTTTGAAAGGAACAAAACAATAATTCCAAGTACAATTGTTACAGCTCCGATTAAGCTGAAGATGTCGAAATAACCTAACGACTGTGTATAAGATGCAAGAACACCCGCTAGCTTATTAGCAACAGCAGAGCTTGCCATCCATACGCCCATTAAAAGAGAAGCAAGCTTTAATGGAGCCAGTCTACTTACCATAGACAACCCTACTGGCGAAATCATAAGCTCAGCTAGCGTGTGCAGGAAGTAAGTGAAAATCATAAATAGGATATTTACTTTTAAAGCTGGGTCATTACCAGTATACATAACGGCTGGAATTAAAATTAAGAATCCTAATCCGACTGTTACAAGTCCCATACCCATTTTTGTTGGTGTTTTAAAATCACCGCGTTTTGAATTTCCTAGCTTGTACCAAACAAGTGACATAATTGGTGCTAAAATCATGATAAACAGTGGATTCAATGATTGGAACCACTCTGTTGGAACCGTAAAACTACCGATTTGACGATCAATTTGATCTTGAGCATATAGCGTTAAAGAACTTCCAGCCTGTTCAAAAGCTGTCCAGAAAGCAATAACAACGAAAGCTAGAATAACGATAGCAACCGTTCTTTTCTTTTCTCGTGCTGTCAGCGGAGCAGTTGATGTTTGAGATGCTGCTGCATGAACTTTTCCTGTAGGCTCTTTCCCAATATCACCTAAATAGCGATTAGCCAGTAGGTTAAATAAAATTTGTCCAACAACCATTCCGATAGCTGCTGTTAAAAATCCGTATTTATAACTCATTAATCCAACAACTAATGGGGCGAAAAATGCACCAAAGTTAATACCCATATAAAAAATGGTAAAAGCACCGTCACGGCGAGGATCATTTTCTGCATAAAGATCTCCGACCAATGTGGAGATATTTGGTTTGAAAAATCCGTTTCCGATAATTAATAAAGCAAGTCCGATATACAAAGCGGCTACGCTTTGATGAATGAAGATGGAAAAATTCCCGAGTGCCATAATCACACCACCGATTGTGATGGCTAGCCTTCTTCCGAGGAAGCGGTCTGTTAAATATCCGCCAATCATCGGCGTAATGTAAACAGCACTAGTGAATGTTCCATATAAGCTCAGTGCAGTTGCTTTATCTACCCCGAGTCCACCTTGAGCAGCGGTAGCAGTTAAATAAAGAACCAGAATGGCTCTCATTCCATAATAACTAAATCTTTCCCATGCCTCAGTCGCGAATAATAAGTACAGTCCAGGAGGGTGTTTTTTCCTAGACTCATTTTGCTGCTGATTTTCGTGTTGTACAGCTGCTTGCATAATGAAGTCCCCCTAAAATTTCTCTCATACTATTTAATTCTTTTATTTGAATTGATCAAAAAATCAGAATATAAGTACTAGAATAAATATAATGTATTTTTATTTTAGTAGAAAAACAATAATTTCGTCAATGAAATTATATGGAAAAATCAAAAAATAATTAAATATACACAAAAAAGTATTAAATTACTTATTTAAAAGCATTTTTAAAAATACATTTATATTATTAAATATTCTAATATATGTTATGGGAAATGAAGTAAGAAAGTAATACTATTTTTGGAAACGAAAATTCGAAAGAAAAAAGGATCTGTTATTCAGATCCTTTTTTATCTTCGCTCGCATTTAATTCAGCAAGTTTCTGTAGCAAAATATGCTGAGGCATATGCATTAATTGCTCGAGAGGGATATTTAATTGTTCTGCTAATTTTACGGCTGTATCCGGTGAAATTTGCAGTGGTCTCATACACAACGACCTCCTTTTGCATATAAAGTAATGAAAGTGAAAAAGTATAAACAGTAAATTCGTGCTTTCACTATTAAGTAATGCTAAAGTTAATAATAAGTGATAATAGAGGAGTTGAGCAAGTATGTTTGTAATAGGTCATCGCGGCGCAGCTGGAACGTTTCCTGAAAATACGATGATTTCCTTCAAAGAAGCAGCGAGAGTCGGAGCACACGGAATTGAACTTGATGTGCATATGACAAAGGATGGAGAACTTGCTGTAATTCATGATGAAAAAGTAGATCGAACGACGAATGGAAAAGGGTATGTAAAAGATTTTACGTATCAAGATTTACAAAAATTAGATGCGAGCTATAAGTTCAAAAAAAAGTATGGAGTATGTAAAATTCCCATGTTAAATGAAGTAATGGAGTGGGCTTCAAGTGAAGGAATTAGCGTAAATATCGAGTTGAAAAACAATATATTTGACTATCCATACTTGGAAATGAAAGTCTTGGATTTAATTTATTTATACAAGATGAAGGATCGAACGATGATTTCATCTTTTAATCATAACAGCTTAGCCCGAATTAGTTCCCTGGATTCTACGATTGAAACAGCTATTTTATATTCTTATCCGATGTATGAGCCTTGGGTATATGCTCAGCATCTTGGCGCAAAAGCTCTTCACCCTAATCAGCGTACCGTTAATGAAGTAAATGTAGCCGCTTCAAAAGATTGTCAAATTCCAGTGCGACCTTACACAGTAAATGATGTAAAAGTAGCTGAGCAGCTTCGGAAATATGGATGTGAATCCATTATTACTGATTATCCTGAAAAAATGGTGAAGCAATTTGGGGGACGCTTTTCGTAAAAAAACATCGCATTAATGCGATGTTTTTTTATCTTTTTGAAATCTGTTTTGAACTTTGTTTCGCTTGCGGTCTCTGTGCAGAATAAAGCCAGCAACAAATCCAAGGCCGATTACAAATAACAGAAGACCGACTGAAAATTGCAAAAATAAAGAAGGGAACGGGGATTGCAGGATGCCAAAAATCATATCTCTCATAAGTTTAATGCCATATCCAGCGAGTATACCAGGAATAAGTAAGATTAGCAGGGCAATAATTCGAACCATAGCTTCTCCTTTCGCTTCTCTTTTTTAAAATGAATGCGTTTACATTATAAAACCGTTATACTTGAATCATAAAAGAACTAAATAAATTGTCAAGAGCGTTTCTTTTTTTATATGATAGGTATATGCAATATTTTGCACGGAACATGTACATATTAAGTGGAAAAGGTGAAAAAATATGCAAAAAGTGTTGATCGTTGGAGGAGGAAAAGGTGGATTAGCTATTCTGAAAATCTTGTTGGAAACCGAATTTATGAAAGTGATTGGTGTAGTAGACGTACGAGCTGACGCGCCGGCTGTTTTGCATGCGAAAGAACAAGATATTTCAACCGGAATGAATTGGGAGCCTTATATGACAAAGCAGCTCGATGTCATTGTTGAAACAACAGGTAAACAAGGTGTTTTTCAACAATTGCAGAGAAGCAAACCTGCTGATGCACTGGTAGTTCCGGGATTGGTTGCTGAAATTATGGCCAATCTGATGGAGGAAAAAGAAGAGTTAATTCAGCGGTTAAAGCAAGAATCGTATAAATATGATCTTATTTTTAACGCGGCTCATGATGCGATGGTCGTGATTGATAAGAATGGATATATTACGCTATTTAATCAAAGTGCCGAGCGTTTGACGAACTTTTCACACAGAGATGTAATTGGTAAGCATCTTCATGAAGTTATTCCAAATAGTAAACTTGTTGATGTTCTTCATACAAAAACGATTGATCAAAATAGTGAATTTGTGTTAGATAGCGGACGGAAGGTCATTACGACTAGAATACCAATACTCGACGAGAATAGAGAGCTGTTTGGTGCCTTTTCGATTTTTAAAGATATTACGGACGTTGTCGGATTGGCAGAAGAAGTTACGAACTTAAAAGAAGTACAAACTATGCTTCAAGCTATTATTCAATCTTCTGAAGAAGCTATTTCGGTTGTCGATGAAGAAGGAAGAGGGATTTTAATTAATCCTGCTTATACGAGAATTACGGGTTTAAAAAAGACGGATATTATTGGTCAGCCCGCGACTGCCGATATCTCTGAAGGAGACAGTATGCACATGAAGGTGCTGCAAACAAGACGTCCCGTTCGAGGTGTAAGAATGAGGCTTGGTCCGAGTAAAAGAGACGTAGTTGTGAATGTTGCCCCTGTTATTGTCGATGGAAAATTAAAAGGCAGCGTTGGCGTTATTCATGATATGTCTGAAATTCAAGAGCTTACAAATGAACTTAAAAGAGCGCGTCAAATTATCCGAACGCTTGAAGCGAAATATTCATTTGCTGATATCATTGGTCAGTCTGAAGAGTTTCAGTTAGCAATTGAGCAGGCTAGACTTGCTGCTAAAACACCAGCTACTGTTTTGCTTAGAGGTGAATCTGGGACGGGTAAGGAGCTGTTTGCACATGCGATTCATAATGCGAGCAGCCGAAAGTTTAATAAATTTGTTCGGATCAACTGTGCTGCACTTTCTGAGTCTTTGCTTGAAAGTGAACTTTTTGGGTATGAAGAAGGAGCTTTTTCCGGGGCAAAACGAGGCGGAAAACGAGGTGTTTTTGAAGAAGCCAATAACGGTAGCATCTTTTTGGATGAAATCGGGGAGCTTTCAGCTCATATGCAGGCTAAGCTGCTTCGAGTGCTTCAAGAAAAAGAGCTTATTCGCGTTGGAGGCACGACCCCCATTCCGGTGAATGTTCGCGTGATTGCAGCTACGAATGTGAATTTAGAAAAAGGAATGGCTGATGGAAGCATCAGACAGGACTTGTATTATCGGCTAAACAAAATTCCGATTCACATACCTCCTCTTCGGAAGAGAAAAGAGGATATTGGAGCGCTTGTTACACACTTAATTACAAAAATTAATCAAGATTACGGCCGACATGTTGAAGGGGTAACAGATCGGGCCTTACAATCATTGAGATCATACGACTGGCCAGGAAACGTCAGAGAGCTTGAAAACATATTAGGAAGAGCTATTATTTATATGCACTATACGGAAACAATGATTGATTCTGTTCATCTCCCTTCACTTGAAGGCAAGGGCAAAAAAGAAAAAAATCAGGCGAATGAAGAGGTAGTATTCGAAGGGAAGACTTTAGCGCACATGATGGAAAATTATGAAGCTGAACTTATTCAAAAAGTGCTGATTGCAAACAAGTATAACCGAACGAAAACAGCAAAACAGCTCAATATTTCCCTGCGTTCTCTGTATTATAAGTTGGAAAAATACAATCTTGCAAATAACAGCATGCAATAAAATGCATGGTGTGCAAGTTATTGCATATAAATAGAGAGGTATTCTTTTTTTCTGTTTGTCGTTAGAATCAATAAAAAAAATTTTTTGTGCGTAGAAACGGATATAAGCAGCTATATTATGTAATATATGCAGAGTGTGGCACAAATCTTGCATATATTTTAAGTGACTGCATAAACGCGCAGTATGCTCTTTAAAAAGGGGCAAAAGAAAGAATGAAAAAGGAGAGGTCGAACATTCCATGACTCTTGCTACCATCTTATCTCGGGTTGCTAAGCAGTCTTCTTTGACTGTTGCTGTTGCTGCAGCTGAAGACTTAGAAACAATTGAGGCAGTGTATGAAGCTGTGTCAAGGGAAGTTTCTGAATTTATTTTGTTTGGCAACGAAACAACAATTAATGAATTATTCAGGCAGTACCGCCCATCCTTACTCACTCATAAGGCTGTGACGGTCGTACATACGGAGTCCGTTTTAGAAGCGGCTCAATTGGCTGTGCGTTCAGTTCAGCAAGGTCAAGCTCATATCGTAATGAAAGGGAATTTATCCACATCGCTTATTTTAAAAGCTGTGTTAAATAAAGAGCATGGTTTGCGTACGGGAAATGTTTTATCACACGTAGCTGTGTTTGATGTTCCTCACTATGACCGTCCTATTCTTGTAACAGATGCAGCTATGAATATTACGCCATCTCTGGAAGAGAAAGTTCAAATCATTCAAAACGCGGTGAACGTTGCTCACTCGATTGGGATAGAGATGCCAAAGGTAGCTCCTGTTGCAGCGGTTGAAGTTGTGAACCCTTTGATGCCTGCCACAGTAGAGGCTGCACTTCTTACACAGATGAACCGCAGAGGACAAATTAAAGGCTGCGTTATTGATGGACCTTTAGCACTCGACAATGCCATTAACATAGAAGCAGCCAAGCAAAAAGGCATTCAAAATGAAGTTGCCGGTCAAGCAGATATATTACTCGTTCCAGCAATTGAAACAGGGAACGTCTTATATAAATCCCTTATTTATTTTGCTAAAGCAAAAGTTGGAGCTATTCTAGCGGGAGCAAAAGCTCCGGTCGTCTTAACATCCAGAGCAGATTCATCAGAAAGTAAATTATACTCACTGGCGCTTGCTATCAGCGTCGCTCAACAGAATTCTTAGGAGGCACTAACAATGAAAATTTTTGACTATATGGAAACATACGATTATGAGCAGTTATTATTTTGCCAAGATAAAGATTCAGGCTTAAAAGCCATTATTGCGATTCACGATACAACAATTGGACCAGCCCTAGGCGGTACGAGAATGTGGACATATGAATCAGAAGAGGCTGCAATTGAAGATGCGCTTCGTCTATCACGCGGAATGACTTATAAAAATGCAGCAGCAGGCTTGAATTTAGGCGGAGGGAAAACGGTTATTATCGGAGATCCTCGCAAAGACAAAAATGAAGCGATGTTCCGTGCATTTGGTCGCTTTATTCAAGGATTAAATGGTCGATATATTACAGCAGAAGATGTGGGCACAACGGTAGAGGATATGGATATTGTATATGAGGAAACGGATTATGTAACGGGTGTATCTCCTGCTTTTGGTTCATCAGGCAATCCATCACCGGTCACAGCCTACGGTGTATACCGAGGAATTAAAGCAGCAGCAAAAGAAGCATTTGGAACAGATATGCTTGAAGGAAAAGTAGTAGCTGTCCAAGGCGTAGGAAACGTAGCATATAATTTATGCCGCCACCTTCACGAAGAAGGAGCGAAACTTATTGTAACGGATATTAATAAAGAAGCTGTTCAGCGTGCGGTAGAAGAATTTGGTGCGCAAGCAGTAGACCCAAATGATATTTATGGTGTAGAATGTGATATCTATGCTCCTTGTGCACTCGGAGCAACGATTAACGATGAAACGATCCCTCAAATAAAAGCAAAAGTTATTGCAGGGGCAGCTAATAATCAATTAAAAGAAACGCGTCATGGTGATTTAATCCATGAATTAGGCATTGTATATGCACCGGACTATGTTATTAACGCAGGAGGCGTTATTAACGTAGCTGATGAGCTAGTTGGATATAACCGTGAGCGTGCGCTGAAAAAAGTTGAAGGTATTTATGATAATATTGAAAAGGTAGTTGAAATCTCAAAGCGAGATGGCATTCCAACCTATCTAGCAGCAGATCGCTTAGCTGAAGAAAGAATTGAAAAGCTGCGTCGTTCACGCAGTCAATTTTTACAAAATGGACAGCATATTTTAAGTAGACGTCATACGCGCTAATGTTTGAGCTGAAGGCTAGGCAAAAGGAATAAATGAAATCCTTTCGACCTAGCCTTCGTTTATGAGAATGATAAGGTAGGAGGACATGTGTTGGATATGCACGAATATCGAATGCTGATAATAAATCCGGGTTCAACGTCCACAAAAATTGGCGTATTTCACAACGATAAACCAATTTTTGATCGAACAATCCGCTACGATTCACAGCAAATGAATCAGTTTGAGACGATATATGCACAGTATGAGTTCCGTAAAAACTCGATTTTAGAGGCACTTGATGAAGAAGGGATTAATTTATCTAAATTAAGTGCAGTATGTGGAAGAGGAGGGCTTTTACGCCCGATTGAAGGCGGCACATACGAAGTAAATCAAGCCATGCTCAAAGATTTAAAAGACGGTTATGCCGGCCATCATGCTTCCAATTTAGGCGGGATTTTAGCGTTTGAGATTGCATCTGGATTAAATATTCCAGCGTACATTGTTGATCCAGTGGTGGTAGATGAGCTAAGTGACACCGCTCGTATCTCAGGAACTCCTTTTATGGAAAGGAAAAGCATCTTTCATGCGCTGAATCAAAAATCGGTGGCTCGAAAAGTGGCCAAAGAAATGAATAGCACATACGAACAAATGAACGTTATTGTTACCCATATGGGCGGAGGCATTACAGTTGGAGTTCACAAGTGTGGAAAAGTAATTGATGTGAACAATGGCCTGCACGGCGACGGTCCTTTTAGTCCAGAGCGCGCTGGCGGTGTACCGGTTGGTGAATTAGTTCGTCTTTGCTTTTCAGGTCAGTATTACCGCGAGGAGATTATGAAAATGCTTGTAGGAAAAGGCGGGCTTGTCGGTTATTTGGGTACATCTGACGTGCAGAAAGTCGAAGCGCTAGTGAAAAATGGAAACGAAAAAGCTAAGCTTATCTACGAAGCAATGGCTTATCAAATTTCGAAGGAAATTGGAGCTGCCAGTACGGTATTGCATGGAAAAGTAGACGCCATTATTCTAACGGGAGGCATTGCTTATTCAAAAGCGTTTGTTGAGCTGATTATTAATCATGTAAAGTGGATTGCAGATGTCATTGTTTATCCTGGGGAAAATGAGCTTCAAGCGCTAGCTGAAGGGGCTCTCCGAGTGCTTACAGGTGAAGAAGAAGTGAAGGAATATAAAGGCGCTTAATAGCGTTTGCAGAAAGGTGTGAAGCAGTGTGGCAAAAGAATATGATTTGGTCATTCTTGGCGGTGGAACCGGAGGATACGTAGCAGCTATTCGTGCCTCTCAGTTAGGTCTATCAGTAGCGGTTGTGGAGAAAAATAAGTTAGGCGGCACATGCCTGCACGCAGGGTGTATCCCAAGCAAAGCTTTACTAAGAAGTGCAGAAGTCTATCAAACGGCTAAGAAAAGCAGTGAATTTGGCGTAGAAACGTCCAATGTACTATTGAACTATGCACGTGTACAAGAACGAAAGTCAGAAATTGTTTCACAGTTACATAACGGTGTCAAACAGCTAATGAAAAAAGGTAAAATTGACGTATATGAAGGAATTGGACGTATTTTAGGACCTTCTATTTTTTCTCCTATGCCAGGAACCATCTCCGTTGAATTAAAAAGCGGTGAAGAAAACGAAATGCTTATTCCAAAGAATGTAATTGTCGCAACAGGGTCTCGCCCTAGAACATTACCTGGTTTAACGATTGACGGAGAGAAAGTAATCACTTCAGATGAAGCATTAAAGCTGGAAACACTTCCTGCTTCTATTATTATTGTGGGAGGCGGCGTCATTGGAATTGAATGGGCGTCAATGCTCACAGATTTTGATGTTGATGTAACGGTTGTGGAATACAGCGATCGAATTTTACCAACAGAAGATCAAGATATCTCCCGTGAAATGACGAAGCTTTTAAAAGCAAAAGGAGTTACCATTATTACTTCTGCTAAAGTAATGGCTGATACACTGTCTATTGATGGTCAGGTGAAAATTTCGGCTCAAGTAGGAGACGATATGCAAGAATATGAAGCAGAAAAGCTGCTTGTATCTGTAGGGCGTCAAGCGAATGTCGAAGGAATTGGTCTCGAGAATACTGATATTGTAGTAGAAAACGGTGTGATTGCCACGAATGATTTTTATCAAACGAAAGAATCTCATATCTACGCAATTGGAGATGTGATTGGCGGACTGCAGCTTGCACATGTAGCTTCTCACGAAGGGATTGTAGCTGTGGAGCATTTACACGGTGAAAAGCCTTTGAAGATTGATTATACAACAATCTCTAAATGCGTATATAGCAGCCCGGAGGCAGCAAGTGTAGGATTAACAGAACAAGAAGCAAAACAGCAAGGATTTCAGCTGAAGGTTGGAAAGTTTCCGTTTAAGGCCGTTGGAAAAGCTCTTGTATATGGAGAGGCAGAGGGATTTGTTAAAATTATTGCCGATGCCGACACAAATGATGTTCTTGGTGTGCATATGATTGGACCTCACGTGACGGATATGATCTCTGAAGCGGGTCTTGCAAAGGTATTGGATGCTACACCATGGGAAATTGCTCATACCATTCATCCTCACCCTAGCCTTTCAGAAGCAATGGGAGAAGCTTCATTAGCTGTAGATGGAAAAGCGATTCATTTTTGATGATTAAAGGAGGTTTAAACATGACAAAAAACCGTCATGAATCATTAGGATTAACTGATGAACAAGTACTTGAAATGTACCGCACTATGCTGCTTGCACGAAAAATTGATGAGCGTATGTGGCTACTAAACCGTGCAGGGAAGGTGCCTTTTGTTATTTCATGTCAAGGTCAAGAAGCCGCTCAAGTTGGCGCAGCTTTTGCCTTAAACAGAGAGAATGATTACATATTACCTTATTACCGCGATCTGGGTGTTGTGCTGGCATTTGGAATGACCGCGCGCGATTTAATGCTTTCTGGGTTTGCTAAAGCAGAAGATCCAAACTCAGGAGGTCGTCAAATGCCAGGTCACTTTGGCCATAAAGAAAAGCGAATTGTAACAGGATCTTCTCCAGTTACAACACAGGTGCCTCATGCAGTAGGAATCGCTTTAGCAGGACGGTTGGAGAAAAAAGACTTAGTCACGTTTGTCACGTTTGGAGAAGGATCTTCTAACCAAGGAGATTTCCATGAAGGCGCGAACTTTGCAGGTGTTCATAAGCTTCCTGTTATCTTTATGTGTGAAAATAACAAGTATGCGATTTCTGTTCCGGTTGAAAAGCAGCTAGGATGCGCAAAAGTATCTGATCGTGCGATTGGATATGGTATGCCAGGCTACACAATTGATGGAAACGACGTCCTTGAAGTATACCGAGTGGTAAAAGAAGCAAGAGATCGTGCATCCAGAGGAGAAGGGCCTACTCTTATTGAAACTGTTTCAGAGCGTTTGACTGCCCATTCAAGTGATGACGATGATCGTGCATATCGCGGCGCAGAAGAATTGTCTGAAGCTAAAAAGAGTGATCCGCTTGCGTACTTTGCGACTTATTTAAAAGAGGTTAACGTGTTAACCGATGAACGAGAAAAACAAATGCTTGATGATATTATGAACATCGTTAATGATGCAACAGATTATGCTGAAAACGCTCCTTATGCAGAAGCGGAATCGGCTTTAAAATACGTGTACGGTGAGTAAGGAGGAGAACATATGCCGGTTATTTCATATATTGATGCAGTAACAATGGCCATTCGTGAAGAAATGGAAAGAGATTCCCGCGTGTTTGTATTAGGAGAAGACGTAGGGAAAAAAGGCGGCGTATTTAAAGCAACCAACGGACTGTACGAACAGTTCGGAGAAGAAAGAGTTATTGACACACCTCTTGCAGAGTCTGCTATTGCAGGCGTAGGAATCGGAGCGGCAATGTACGGCATGCGTCCGATTGCTGAAATGCAGTTTGCTGATTTTATTATGCCTGCAGTCAATCAAATTGTGTCAGAAGCAGCAAAAATTCGCTATCGTTCTAATAATGATTGGAGTTGTCCAATTACAATTCGAGCTCCTTACGGCGGCGGAGTTCACGGTGCTCTTTATCATTCTCAATCTGTTGAAGCACTATTTGCCAATACGCCAGGGTTAAAGATTGTGATGCCTTCTACGCCTTATGATGTAAAAGGATTATTAAAAGCAGCTATTCGTGATGATGACCCAGTTCTTTTCTTTGAGCATAAGCGTGCGTACCGTTTGATTAAAGGAGAAGTCCCTGAAGATGATTATGTACTGCCGATTGGCAAAGCAGATGTAAAGAGAGAAGGAGACGACATCACGGTTATTACATATGGTCTTTGTGTACACTTTGCTCTTCAAGCTGCTGAAAAACTAGAAGCAGACGGTATTTCAGCACACATCTTAGATTTAAGAACGGTCTATCCACTTGATAAAGAAGCTATTATTGAAGCAGCCTCTAAAACAGGTAAGGTCCTGCTTTTAACGGAAGACAACAAAGAAGGCAGCATTATGAGCGAAGTAGCAGCTATTATTGCTGAACACTGCTTATTCGATTTAGATGCGCCAATTCAGCGCCTTGCTGGCCCTGATGTTCCAGCTATGCCGTATGCACCAACAATGGAAAAATATTTTATGGTGAATCCAGATAAAGTAGAAAAAGCAATGAGAGAATTAGCTCAATTTTAAAAGGAGTTGTATCAATTGGCTATTGAAAAAATTACGATGCCGCAGCTCGGTGAAAGTGTAACAGAAGGTACAATTAGCAAATGGCTCGTTTCTGTTGGAGATCACGTAAATAAGTACGACCCGTTAGCTGAAGTCATGACGGATAAAGTAAATGCTGAAGTGCCTTCTTCTTTTAGTGGAACAATTAAAGAGTTAATCGCAGGTGAAGATGATACTTTACCCGTGGGAGAAGTGATTTGTTTAATTGAAGTAGAAGGAACTGTACCTCAAAAAGAACAGAAAACGTCTGATAAGACTGTAGAAGAATCAGCGCCAAAAACAGCGGACAGTCAATCCAATAAAAGCCGATACTCTCCAGCTGTTATGCGTCTGTCACAAGAACATAATATTAATTTAGATACCGTGACAGGAACAGGAGCGGGCGGCCGCATTACGAGAAAAGATATTTTAGCTGTTATCGAAAAAGGCGGAGCTTCTGAAGTGAAAGAAACACCTGCATCAACAGTTCAGCCAGAAGCACCCGTAGCGGCAGCTGCTCCGAAAACGAAGCAACCCGCGCCGGTTGTGTCTGCAGCCGGAGATCAAGAAATCCCTGTTTCAGGCGTGCGTAAAGCTATTGCAGCAAATATGCTTCGCAGTAAACACGAAATTCCGCATGCATGGACAATGGTTGAAGTTGATGTAACGAACTTAGTTTCTTATCGTGATGCATTAAAGACGGAGTTCAAACAAAAAGAAGGTTTTAACTTAACTTATTTTGCGTTCTTCGTAAAAGCAGTGGCTCAGGCTTTAAAAGAATTCCCTCAAATGAATTCAATGTGGGCAGGAGACCGTATTGTTCAGAAAAAAGATATTAATGTATCTATTGCTGTTGCAACAGACGATGCTTTATTTGTGCCGGTTATTAAACAAGCCGATGAAAAGACAATCAAAGGCATTGCGCGTGAAATTACAGAGCTTGCGCAAAAAGTTCGTACGGGTTCATTGAAGTCTGAAGACATGCAGGGCGGAACGTTTACTGTTAACAACACAGGCTCATTTGGTTCCGTGCAATCAATGGGGATTATTAATTACCCGCAAGCGGCTATTTTACAAGTGGAATCTATTGTAAAACGTCCGGTTATTATTGATAACATGATTGCTGTTCGAGATATGGTTAACTTATGTTTATCACTTGATCACCGCGTGTTGGACGGCTTGGTGTGCGGCAGGTTCTTGGCAAGAGTTAAAGAGATTTTAGAATCTACGTCTAAAGAGAATACGTCCGTCTATTAAAAAAAGCAAATGGAGCTTTCTCCATTTGCTTTTTTATTTTGAAGCAATGATTGAACAATTTGTAAAAGATGTATTAAAATAAAAGAAGAATCATCAAACTTCAAAGTGTAATCATCTAGGTCTAGCAGGCAGCTATTAACTGTAAAGGGGCATGGAAATGAAAACAAATACATTATCATTTCATGAATTTACACGTACACCTAAAGAAGATTGGGCACAGGAAGTTAGCAAAAACACCGCGCTCCGCTCAAAAGAAACGTTAGAAAACATCTTTTTGAAACCGCTTTATTTTGAAAGTGATACGGCACATTTAGACTACTTGCAGCAGAGTCCGGCGGGAATAGATTGTTTAAGAGGAGCCGGTAAAGAATCATACATACTAGGGGAATGGGAAATCACCCAAAAAATCGACTTACCTTCTATTAAAGAAAGCAATAAACTTCTTTTACACAGTTTGAGAAATGGACAAAATACGGCCGCTTTTACGTGCAGTGAAGCAATGAGGCAAGGAAAAGACGTTGATGAAGCAACTGAAGCTGAAGTAGCCTCAGGCGCTACAATTTCTACTTTAGAGGATGTTGCTCATTTGTTTCAGCATGTAGCTCTTGAAGCTGTGCCTTTATTTTTAAATACGGGATGTACATCCGTTCCACTTCTTTCGTTTCTAAAAGCATACTGTGTTGATCATAACTTTGATATGAGACAGCTAACAGGTACGGTTGGAATGGATCCGCTCGGCACTCTTGCTGAATACGGGAGAGTTCCACTTTCTACTCGAGATTTATACGATCATTTAGCTTACGCAACGCGTTTGGCTCACAGTAATGTTCCAGAGCTCAAAACGATCATTGTATCAAGCATTCCTTACCATAACAGCGGTGCAAACGCTGTTCAAGAACTAGCTTATATGCTTGCTACAGGAGTGCAGTATATTGATGAATGCATGAAACGCGGTCTGTCCTTACATCAAGTTTTACCTCACATGACCTTTTCTTTTTCAGTTAGCTCACATTTATTTATGGAAATATCAAAACTTCGTGCTTTTCGCATGCTTTGGGCAAATGTGGTTCGTGCTTTTGATGACACGGCCGTTTCAGTGCCGTTTATTCATACGGAAACGTCACGTCTTACACAGTCTAAAGAAGATATGTATACAAATGCATTAAGGAGCACGGTTCAAGCGTTTGCTTCTATTGTAGGAGGAGCGGATAGTCTGCATATTGAACCATATGATTCCGTTACATCCTCATCTTCTCAGTTCGCTCATCGCCTTTCCCGTAATACTCACTTAATTTTGCAGCACGAAACACATATATCAAAAGTAATGGATCCTGCCGGAGGCTCTTGGTACGTTGAAGCTTACACACATGAATTAATGACAAAAGCTTGGGAGTTATTTGGCAACATTGAAGACCACGGCGGAATGGAAGAAGCTTTAAAACAAGGGCGAATTCAAGATGAAGTTGAACAAATGAGAGTAAAAAGACAAGGAGATATAGAGTGCCGAATTGAGCGCTTGATCGGAGTCACACACTATGCTCCTAAGCAACACGCTGCATCTGAAGAGATAAAAAGCACTCTGTCTAAAAAAGAAGAAAGAAAAATGAATAAATACAGTGACCAGAACACTTCGGAATTTTCATCAAATCTTTCGCTAGAGGACTATACAAAGCTAGCATCTAAAGGGGTAACAGCAGGGTGGATGCTAAAACAAATGGCGAAGCAGTCACAGCCAGACAGTGTTGTGCCGCTCACTAAGTGGAGAGCAGCAGAGAAGTTTGAAAAAATACGGGTTTATACAAAGGGAATGAGCATTGGCATTATGGAGCTCGTCGATCCTAGCAGCCATAAAAAAGCTGAGATTGCCCGGTCTTTATTTGAAAGCGCAGGCTTTGCGTGTGAAACAATTAAAAACATAGATTCCTACGTCGAGATAGCAGATTGGATGAATGAACAAAAGCACGAAGCATATGTAATCTGTGGAAGTGATGAACTCGTGGAAAAGCTCTTAACAAAAGCGATGACTTATTTTGAGGAAGATTCCGTTTATGTGTACGTAGTAGGGGAAGAACACGTATCACGCAAAACGCAGTGGCAGCAAAAAGGTGTAATGAGCGTCATACATCCTAAGACAAATGTTATTCAATGCGTTAAGAAGTTATTATGTGCTTTGGAGGTAGAAGTTCATGTATAAAAAGCCTTCTTTTTCTAATATTCCATTATCATTTTCAAAGCAGCAAAGGGAAGATGACGTGACTCAAAGTTCATTCACTGCTTTTCAAACAAATGAACAAATTGAATTAAAATCATTATATACAAAAAAAGACAGAGATGACCTCGACTTTATTCACTTTGCACCTGGTATTCCACCGTTTGTGAGAGGACCGTATGCAACGATGTATGTGAATCGGCCTTGGACGATTAGACAGTATGCAGGATACTCAACGGCGGAGGAAAGCAATGCCTTTTACCGCCGAAACCTAGCTGCTGGACAGAAAGGGCTGTCTGTTGCTTTTGACCTAGCTACCCACCGCGGCTATGACTCTGATCATCCAAGAGTTGTTGGAGATGTAGGGAAAGCAGGAGTGGCAATTGATTCAATGATTGATATGAAGCAGCTGTTTGAAGGGATTCCGCTTGATCAAATGTCCGTGTCGATGACGATGAACGGGGCGGTTCTTCCTATTTTAGCTTTCTACATCGTAACAGCTGAAGAACAAGGAGTAAAAAAAGAAAAGCTGGCTGGAACGATTCAAAACGATATTTTAAAAGAATATATGGTGCGCAATACGTATATTTATCCTCCTGAAATGTCCATGCGAATCATTGCGGATATTTTTAAATATACAGCGGAGCATATGCCGAAATTTAACAGTATTAGTATATCAGGCTATCATATGCAAGAAGCAGGCGCTCCAGCAGACTTAGAGCTTGCTTATACGCTTGCAGATGGACTTGAATATGTACGAACCGGCTTGAAAGCAGGAATTTCAATTGACGCGTTTGCACCGAGACTATCCTTTTTCTGGGCAATTGGAATGAACTACTTTATGGAAGTAGCGAAAATGAGAGCGGGGAGGCTGCTGTGGGCAAAACTCATGAAACAGTTTGAGCCGGACAACCCTAAATCACTCGCTCTTAGAACGCATTCTCAAACGTCCGGATGGAGCTTAACCGAGCAGGATCCATTTAATAATGTTATTAGAACATGCGTCGAAGCTCTGGCTGCAGTGTCAGGACATACGCAATCGCTTCATACAAACGCACTGGATGAAGCGATTGCTCTTCCGACTGATTTTTCAGCTAGAATTGCTCGAAATACGCAGCTTTATTTGCAAAATGAAACGGAGATTTGTTCCGTCATTGACCCTTGGGGAGGCTCTTATTATGTGGAATCATTAACGAATGAATTAATGATAAAAGCGTGGAAGCACCTTGAAGAAATAGAGCAGCTCGGCGGAATGACAAAAGCAATAGAAGCAGGCGTACCTAAAATGAAGATAGAAGAAGCTGCTGCGCGCAGACAAGCAAGAATAGACTCGCAGGTAGAAATTATTGTAGGTGTGAATCAGTTTCAGCCGGAGCAAGAAGAACCGCTTGATATTCTTGATATTGATAACACAGCAGTTCGAATGAAGCAGCTGGAAAAGCTAAAGAAAATACGCAGTGAACGTAACGAACAAGCGGTACTCGAAGCGCTTAATCGACTGACCACTTGTGCCAAAACAGGCGAAGGGAATCTCCTTGCTTTTGCGGTTGAAGCTGCAAGAGCTAGAGCTACACTAGGTGAAATTTCAGAAGCCATTGAGAAAGTGGCTGGAAGACATCAGGCTACTTCTAAGTCAGTCAGCGGGGTATACAGTGCGGAGTTTGCGCATCGAGATCAAATCGAAGAAGTTCGAAAGCTCACGGCTGAATTTTTAGAGGAAGAAGGAAGACGCCCAAGGATTTTAGTGGCGAAAATGGGGCAAGACGGTCATGACAGAGGATCAAAAGTGATTTCAACAGCCTTTGCTGACCTTGGATTTGATGTGGATATTGGCCCTTTATTTCAAACGCCTGAAGAGACAGCAAGGCAAGCTGTAGAAAACGACGTACATGTGATTGGCATAAGCTCTTTGGCAGCCGGGCATAAAACGTTACTGCCGCAGCTTGTTGATGAGTTAAAGAAATTAGAGCGCGACGATATCGTTGTTATTGTCGGAGGCGTTATTCCTAAACAAGACTACTCATTTCTTTTAGAGCACGGCGCTTCTGCAATCTTTGGACCTGGAACAGTAATCCCAAAAGCGGCCGTTTCCGTCTTACATGAAATAAAGAAACGGTTAGAAGAATAGTTGGTGAAGACAATTGGTGAAATTAAAAACGGTACAAGATTATAAACAAGGGCTGCTTGAAGGGAAAAGAACAGCGTTAGCTCAAGCCATTACTTTAATTGAAAGTAAAGCGCTGAAGCATAAAGCAATAGCACAACAGCTGATTAAAGAAATCTATCCCCATACGGGGCATTCAGTGCGCATTGGTTTTACAGGCGTACCAGGAGCAGGAAAAAGTACGCTGATTGACAAATTTGGATCGTATCTATGCAAAAATGGCCATTCCGTTGCAGTTTTAGCAGTCGATCCAAGCAGTACCTTGTCTGGAGGAAGTATTTTAGGAGATAAAACCAGAATGGAGCTGCTTGCCAAACAAGAGAACGCTTTTGTCCGTCCTTCACCTTCTCAAGGAACGCTTGGAGGTGTTCATCTTAAAACGAGAGAAGCCATTTTTCTTTGTGAAGCGGCTGGGTATAACATCATATTTGTCGAAACGATGGGTGTTGGCCAAGGTGAAATGATTGTAAAAGAGATGGTAGACTTCTTTGTTTTGCTTGCTTTAACCGGAGCAGGAGATGATTTGCAAGGAATTAAAAAAGGGCTGCTTGAATGGGTTAATTTAATTTGTGTAAATAAAGCAGACGGGGATAACCGGCTAAAAGCAGAAGTGACTGCAAAAGAATACAAAAGTGTCATCGGTTTTCTTCACGGTCATTCCGGAGGGTGGAAACCACAGGTCATCACAACTTCTGCTTATGAAGAAGCGTCGTTTCAACATTTATGGCAGATAATTTGTGACTATAAGGAATGGATGAATAAAAAAGATCTGTTTTATGCAGTAAGACAAAAGCAAATGAAGGCATGGTTACAAGCAAGTGTTAATGAATATTTACAAGAATCATTTTATGAACATCCTTTAGTTAAGCAAACATTAGGGGATGTTGAAAAACAAATGATGATCGGAGATGCCACAATGGCTGAAGCTCTCCAACACTTGATTAAAATCTATCAGCAGGCGATGAAAGAAATGTAAAAAAGGATCCTGCATTTTATGCGGATCCTTCTACACTAGGGAGTTAAGAGTATGGTTTTCTAGCTGTAAAAACAGTATCACCATTTCTTTTCTTGTTTAATCTTGATTACCAAGAAAAAATGAGTCAAAGCAATCGCCTTTTTAGTTTTCGTTTGCTATGATAAAGGATAGATAGCAAAAGGGAGGTATGAAAATGAATATCGATTTTAACTTGTTTATGAACGACGTTGTTCGTCAGGCCCGTAAAGAAATTACAGCTGCTGGTTATACAGAATTAACGACGGCTGAAGCGGTAGATGAAACGTTTAAACAGCCTGGCACAACGCTTGTAATGGTGAATTCAGTTTGCGGTTGTGCAGGAGGTATTGCAAGACCTGCTGCAGCGCACGCTGTACATTATGATAAACGTCCAACAAACTTGGTTACAGTATTTGCTGGGCAAGATAAAGAAGCAACTGCGCGTGCACGCGAATACTTTGAAGGTTATCCGCCTTCATCTCCATCTTTCGCTTTATTAAAAGACGGAAAAATTATCACAATGGTAGAGCGTCACGAAATTGAAGGCCATGAGCCAATGTCAGTTGTGATGAAGCTGCAAGAAGCGTTCGAACAGAACTGTGAAGAAGTGTAAGAGAGAAGCCGTTTTGAACGGCTTCTTTTTTTATGCATTTTTTTATCCGTCTGTATGCAGGCTTTCTAATGAGTGGAAAATGTTGAGAAAAGGTATTTTCAAATAGTGAAACTTATATTTAAAAAAGATATTGCATATTTATAATGTTGTGTTAAAATACATTTATATGAATATATATTTAAATTTCGACATTTACTTGCAATAGTAAAAAACTTATTTCATAATATTATTAATTTTTAAAAAATAATGTAAGGAATAAACTAGGGGGAACGAAGATGAAATTGAAAAAGTGGTTATCGGTAACGGCAATTGGTCTCTTAACAGCAGGCGTTTTAGCTGCATGCGGAGCAGGAGAAGGAACGTCTAATGGCGGAGCAAGCAGCGACGACAAAGATAAAAAAGTACTTGTAATGGGAACATCAGCAGATTACCCACCCTTTGAATATATTGATACGGCAAAAGGTGATAGTGAAGCAATCGGATTTGACGTAGATTTAGCAAAAACAATCGGTAAAAAGTTAGGCTATGACGTGCAGGTAAAGGATATGGAATTTGGCGGATTAATTCCAGCTTTACAATCTAATAAAGTCGATTTAGTTTTAGCCGGTATGACGCCAACTGAAAAGCGTAAAAAGAACGTGGACTTCTCAGACGTATACTACGAAGCAAAAAACATGATTGTATCGAAGAAAGATGCGCCAATTAAAAACGCAGAAGAACTAAAAGGAAAAACAGTCGGTGTACAAACTTCTTCTATTCAAGCAGACGAAGCAAAAGAAATTGCAAAAGAAGTTGACGGAGTAAATGTAACAACGCGTGACCGTATTCCAGAACTAATTCAAGAAATGAAATCAAATCGTATCGATGCAGCGATTATTGAAGATACAGTAGCTAAAGGGTATGTGAACAAAGACAAAAGCTTGCAAATGTCTGATACAGGACGTCCCGATTCAAGTAAAGGATCAGCAATCGCATTTCCTAAAGACAGCAAGCTAACGAATGACTTTAACCGTGAATTAAAGAAAATGAAAGAAAACGGTGAATTGGATAAATTAATCGTTAAGTGGTTTGACGACCAAAAATAAGAATGATAGTTAGAGAGGAATGGAACTAGGCATGAATTTGGATTTTTCGCAAATCGTGCCTTCTATGCCTTATATTTTAAAAGGGATAGGGGTAACGATACAGATAGTCCTAGCTTCAGCAATTTTAGGGTTTGTGCTGGGAGTTATTTTATCTTTATGTAAAATCAGCCGCAATAAACCTCTTCAATGGTTTGCGGATGCATATACGTCCGTGTTTCGCGGAACACCGCTTGTACTGCAATTATTATTAATATACTTTGGATTACCTCAGCTGCTCGGGTTTGATATTGCCCCGTTTCCAGCGGCCGTTGCTGCGTTCGGGCTAAACTCTGCAGCATATATATCTGAAATTATTCGCGCTGGTATTTTAGCTGTTGATAAAGGACAGCGTGAAGCGGCATTAGCGTTAGGAATTCCTTATCGCCGCATGATGGGACAAATTATTTTGCCACAGGCACTTAAAAATATTTTACCTGCTTTAATGAATGAGTTCATTACATTAACAAAGGAATCAGCTATCGTTACAGTTATTGGAGCACTCGACATTATGCGCCGTGCTTACATTGTAGGGGGAGAAAAATTCGCCTACCTTGAACCGTTAATTTTTGCAGGGTTGATTTATTATGTAATGGTAATGGGCTTAACGCTCCTTGGTAAAGCAGTCGAGAGGAGAATGAGAAAAGGTGATTAACGTTGAAAATTTACACAAATCATTTGGTAAGAATGACGTTTTAAAAGGTATTTCAACTACGATTAAGGAAAAAGAAGTCGTAGCTGTTATTGGCCCTTCTGGTTCTGGTAAATCTACTTTTTTACGCTGTATGAACCTGCTTGAAGAACCGACGAGCGGATTAGTTTCCATTAACGGTCAAGTGATTACAGATAAAAAAACAAACATTATGCGTGTGCGTGAAAATGTAGGAATGGTATTTCAGCATTTTCACTTGTTTCCACATATGACAGTGCTTGAAAATTTGACGTATGCTCCGATGACGGTAAAAGGCGTGTCAAGAGAAACGGCTGTTGCTAAAGGCAAAGAATTACTCCAAAAAGTTGGACTTGCTCAAAAAGCCAACGAGTTTCCAAGTCGCTTATCGGGCGGTCAAAAGCAGCGTGTAGCTATTGCAAGAGCATTGGCAATGGAGCCGAAAGTAATGCTGTTTGACGAACCAACATCAGCATTGGATCCAGAGATGGTAAAAGAAGTACTAGATGTAATGAAGTCGCTAACAGAAACAGGAATGACGATGGTCATTGTAACGCATGAAATGGGATTTGCACGAGAAGTAGCAGATCGCGTGCTGTTTTTAGACGGCGGTGTGCTTGTTGAAGATGCGCCTCCGGCTGAATTTTTTTCAGCGCCTAAAAGCAAGCGTGCTAAAGATTTCTTAGAAAAGATTTTATAATAAAAAAGTGCAGGAAGAGTACGATCTTTTCTGCACTTTTTTTATTGAAATTTATACGGTACAGCAAGATTTAAGGTTGTGTTATTTTTCTATTCGTGTTAATAAAGAATAGAGTATTTTATCACACTAAAAAGAAACCAACATGTAGGAGTCTAGAAAATGAAATTTAAAATTGGGTACCGGACAATTAAAACAGCCGTCGGTACATCACTGGCTATTATTATAGCTCAGTTCTTTCACCTCGAGTTTTTTGTATCAGCTGGAATTATCACCATTTTGTGCATTCAAAATTCAAAGAAAAAATCGTTGCGAAGTGCAAGCGATCGTTTTATTGCTTGTTCTTTATCCATTCTGTTTTCGTTTATATTCTTTGAAGGGATTGCTTATCATCCACTTGTTATAGGACTGATGCTGCTTTTGTTTATCCCGGTTACGGTTATATTCAAAGTTAATGCAGGCATTGTTACAAGCTCCGTTATTTTGCTTCATATTTACTCCAAAGGCAATATGACATGGGGAATCGTCTTTAATGAACTTGGCTTAATTGTAATTGGGATAGGTGTTGCCCTGCTTGTGAATTTATATATGCCAAGTTTAGATCAAGAGCTTCGCACGTATCAGCAAGAAATTGAAGAAAATTTCCGGTCGATGTTAAAGGAAATCGCCCTGTATCTCAGAACCAATGACAGCAGTTGGGACGGTAAGGAAATTGCAGATACGGTAAAAATTTTAGAAAAAGCAAAAAGCCTTGCGTTTCGTGATGTAGAAAATCATTTTGTTCGTGGGGAAAATTATTATTACCGCTATTTTAAAATTCGTGAAAAACAGCTTGAAATTATTGAACGCACGCTTCCTCTCATTACCGCTATTGATCTGGTAGTAGAACAGCGCTACATGATTGCCGATTTCATTGAAGAATTAAGTCTATCCATCCACCCTGGTAATACAGCAAAATTATTTTTAGCCAAACTTCAGCATCTACGAGAAGCGTTTGCAGAGATGCCGCTTCCTAAAACGCGGGAAGAGTTTGAAGCGCGTGCCGATTTACTGCACGTAGTCAAAGAAATTGAACAATATTTGGTTATTAAACAAACCTTAAAAATAAGTTAAATAGCATGCATGTTGTTTATCTTGCTTACGAACACTAAATAAGACAAGAGATATCTCTCTTGTCTTTTACTTAGGACTAACGTAAGGTGGTGGATTACGTGCATGTGTTTGCTTTTATCCTTTTACTACTATCTCCGGTTTGGCCATTAGGAGAAAATCCGTTGCCAAATGATCCTTATATTATTATTAATAAACAAAGCAATGAGCTTGCTTATATTCAAAATAAAGAAATTAAACAAATTATTAAAGTAGCAACGGGGAAAACAGTTAATCTGACGCCCGAAGGAGAGTTCACGGTAACAGTAAAAGCTGTTAATCCTTATTATCGGAGAAGTAACATTGAAGGAGGCGCTCCTCAAAATCCTCTAGGTGTAAGGTGGATTGGATTTGATGCAAGAGAGACTGACGGACGTATTTATGGCATCCATGGTACAAATCAGCCGGATTCCATCGGTAAATATGTATCGAATGGCTGTATTCGCGTAGAAAATCGTGAAGTAAGCCATCTATATGATCAAGTCCCGTTAGGTACAAAAGTATGGATTGTATCTACAGATCAATCTTTTGAAGAGTTAGCCGCCCAAAAAGGGATTGTGAATATACAGCAAAAGACTGGTGACTAGTCACCAGTCTTTTTATATGTTTGCATTGCACACAGAAACAGCAGTGCAGCTATGTTTTTCGTCATCAGTCCCGATTAAAACCACATGGCAAGTCCCGCTAAAAGCGTGGATATTAACATGACAAGAAGCATTAAAAACACAATGGTTTTTTGGATTTTCTTATTAGACATACAACCAAAGTCCTCCTACACGTTTTTTTCTTATTTTACATGTCTTCCGCTGCTTAGACAAGCAACTTTCTGTAGATACGCGAGCAGGAGATTTCTTTTGTTTTCAAGAATATGTGTAAATGAAAACGCTTTTTTAAGAGGTGAGAAAGTGATAAAAGGAATTGACCACATAGGAATAGCTGTAAAATCAATTGAAGGCAGCCTCCCATTTTATGAAAAGGTATTAGGACTGTCTCTATTAAAAGTAGAAGAAGTAGAAGAACAAGGAGTAAAAGTTGCTTTTATTCAGTGCGGCAACGTAAAAATTGAATTATTAGAGCCACTCTTTGAAGACAGTGCGGTCGGCGCGTTTATCAAAAAGAGAGGTGAAGGTCTTCATCATGTTGCTTTAGGTGTGCGCACGATTGAAGAACGGATTAACGAGTTAAAGGAAAAGGGTGTACAAATGATTGACGATGTTCCGCGAAAAGGCGCAGGGGAAGCATCCATTGCTTTTTTGCATCCAAAATCAGCAAACGGTGTTCTTTATGAGCTCTGTGAAAAAACACTAGAGGAGGAGAAGAAACGTGGTTGACATTTATGATAAATTAAATGAATTGTACGATAAGCGTCGGAAGATCGAGTTAGGCGGTGGAGACGAAAAAATTGAAAAACAGCACCATAAAGGAAAGCTAACGGCGCGCGAACGAATTGAAATTCTTTTGGACGAACATACATTTGTGGAATTAAATCCGTTTATTGAACATCGGTGTGCGGATTTCAGTATGAATAATCAAGTAGGACCAGGAGACGGGGTAGTAACAGGTTACGGCAAGATAAACGGTCGCTCAGTCTACTTGTTTTCGCAAGATTTTACAGTATTCGGAGGCGCGTTAGGTGAAATGCATGCTAAAAAAATTGCGCACGTAATGGACTTAGCGGCTAAAACAGGCGTGCCGTTTATTGGCTTAAATGATTCAGGCGGGGCTCGTATTCAAGAGGGCGTCATGTCTCTTGATGGATACGGTCATATTTTTTATCGAAATGCCATTTATTCGGGTGTCATGCCTCAAATATCTGTTATTATGGGTCCTTGTGCAGGCGGAGCCGTGTACTCACCGGCGATTACGGACTTTGTTTTTATGGTAGAAGAAACAAGTCAAATGTTCATTACAGGACCAAAAGTAATTGAAACGGTAACGGGAGAAAGCATTTCCTCTGAAAATCTTGGAGGAGCAGCTGTTCATAACGAAATTAGCGGTAATGCCCATTTTAGAGGTGCAACAGAACAAGAGGTGCTAGAACAAGTACGAACGCTCTTAAGCTATCTTCCTCAGTCTAGTCAAGAGCAGCCTCCTTTAGCCTCAAAAGCAGAGTCTGATCATTATCGTCCGGATTTATTAGACGTTGTCCCGTTTGATGCCGTGCGCCCTTACGATGTGCGTCAAGTTATTCAGCAAGTAGTGGACGAGCGCTCATTTTTTGAAGTGCAAAAAGACTTTGCAAGAAATATTGTCATTGGTTTTGCTCGCATAGATGGAAAAGTTGTCGGACTTGTGTGTAACCAGCCTAAAGTAATGGCAGGCAGTTTAGATATTAACTCCTCAGATAAAGCAGCAAGGTTTATTCGATTTTGCGATTCATTTAATATCCCACTTATTACATTTGAAGATGTTACAGGTTTTTTCCCAGGTATCAAGCAGGAACATGGCGGAATTATACGTCATGGTGCTAAAATTTTATATGCATACTCCGAAGCTACCGTTCCGAAAATCACAGTGATTTTGCGAAAGGCGTACGGAGGTGCATACGTAGCTTTAAATAGTAAATCGATTGGAGCGGACCTTGTGTATTCGTGGCCGAATGCAGAAATCGCTGTTATGGGTCCTCAAGGTGCTGCAAATATTATCTTTGCAAACGACATTCGAGGCAGTGAAAACCCAGATGAAACAAGACATGAAAAAATTGAACAGTATCGCGAGAAATTTGCTAATCCTTACGTAGCAGCAAGCGCTGGAATGGTGGATGATGTTATTGATCCTCGGGAAACACGAATAAAATTAATACAAGCGCTTGAAATGTTGCACAATAAAAAGGAAGAGCGTCCAGCAAAAAAACATGGTAACATACCATTGTAGGTTATTTTTGGAGGGATTACATATTATGATTAATGAACAACGAATCGTTGATTTATTTATTGAATTAGTACAAGTAGACTCAGAAACAAAGCATGAAGAAAAAATTGCTGTTGTACTAAAAGAAAAATTTACTGCATTAGGCGTCGAAGTAGTAGAAGATGATGCCAAAGAAAAAACCGGACACGGAGCCAACAACTTAATCTGCACACTGCCAGCTACAAAAGAAGGAGTAGACACAATCTACTTTACTTCTCATATGGATACAGTCGTACCTGGAAACGGTATTAAACCGTCTATTGAAGATGGCTATATTAAAAGTGACGGCACGACAATTCTTGGAGCGGATGATAAAGCAGGCTTAGCAGCAATGCTAGAAGCCATTACCGTATTAAAAGAAGAAAACATCGCGCACGGCAAAATTGAATTTATTATTACAGTAGGAGAAGAATCTGGCTTAGTGGGCGCTAAAGCTCTTGATTCTAGTCTCGTAACGGCAAAATTCGGCTATGCTTTAGATAGCGATGGCAAAGTGGGAGACATTATTGTTGCTGCGCCGACGCAAGCAAAAGTAAATGCAACAATTTATGGAAAAACAGCTCATGCAGGTGTAGCTCCTGAACGAGGCGTTTCTGCTATTACGATTGCTTCAAGAGCCATTTCTAAAATGCCGCTTGGACGTATTGATGAAGAGACTACAGCGAATATTGGACGTTTTGAAGGTGGAACGCAAACGAATATCGTGTGTGACCGCGTCGATATTTTAGCAGAAGCTCGTTCATTAATTCCAGAAAAAATGGAAGCACAAGTAGCGAAAATGAAAGAAGCGTTTGAAACAGCTGCACAAGAAATGGGCGGACGTGCAGAAGTTGATATTAAAGTGATGTATCCAGGCTTTAAATTTGGCGATGGAGATCATGTTGTCGAAGTTGCTAAAAAAGCTGTGGCTAATATCGATCGTCCTTCACGCCTGCTTCAAAGCGGAGGCGGAAGCGATGCAAATGTAATCGCAGGGTTTGATATCCCAACAGTAAATTTAGCAGTTGGTTATGAAGACATTCATACAACCAATGAAAAAATTCCGGTAGAAGAACTGGTGAAGACATCTGAACTAGTAGTGTCGATTATTAAAGAAGTAGCAAAATAATAGTTGTAGCCTTGCTTTTATATAAAAGCAAGGCTTTTTACATAGTGAATAGTAAATAGTCTGAATTTTTTAACATAATGTATAATGAAGAAAAGACGGTCGTTTTGTACAATAAAGTTAGTAATACATTTTACCAAAGTAGAAGTTGAAAATAACGTATATAAAAAATATGTAAGCGCTTTCAATTTTGGTTTTATCAACAGATATCCTTGGGAGGTTGATGCAATGAAATCACAGGAAAGTTTGCAGTCCATCATTCAAAACTTTAATGAAGTAGAAAAAGGGTTGTCAAATAGAGAAGCAGTCGAAGAATCTAATCGATGTTTGTACTGTTATGATGCACCCTGTATTCAGGCATGCCCTACAGGAATTGACATCCCGACGTTTATTAAAAAAATTGCATCGGGCAATTTAAAGGGGTCTGCCGAAACGATTATGTCTTCTAATCCCGTAGGAGCAAGCTGTTCGAGAGTTTGTCCAACCGATGAACTATGTGAAGGAGCGTGTGTGCTTAACCACTCAACCAAACCAATTATGATTGGAGATTTGCAGCGCTACGCAACGGATTGGGCTATTCAAAATGAACAGGTGCTGTTTGAGAAAGGAAGAGCAAACGGCAAAAAGGTAGCAATTGTTGGTGGAGGTCCGGCGGGTCTCTCTGCAGCAAGAGAACTGGCGCGATTTGGGTATGACGTAACCATTTTTGAAGCGGAAAAACAAGCAGGAGGGTTAAATACATATGGAATCGTGTCGTTTCGTCTTCCTCAAGCGATTTCATTTTGGGAAGTTGAACAAGTAAAAAGCTTGGATGTAAAAATTAAAACAAACGTAAGAATCGGAGAAGATGTTCTTCCAAGCGAATTGCTGCAGTCATATGACGCGGTTGTATTAGCTATTGGTATGAGCAAGGTGCCTTCTCTACATGTTGAAGGTGAAGAGCTAGACGGTGTGTATGATGCGATTGATTTTGTGAAAAAAACGAAGTCAGAAGCGCTATCAACAGAATTTGTGGGTAAGCGTGTAGCCGTCATTGGAGCGGGAAATACTGCGATTGATGGTGCTACGTGTTCCATGCGCTTGGGAGCTGAAAATGTTCAAATTTTATACCGTCGTACACGAGAAGAAATGACGGCCTATGATTTTGAATTTGAATTTGCGAAACAAGATGGTGTTGAATTCCGCTGGTTAACGGCGCCTATACGAATTATTGGAGATGAAAATGGTAAGGTGAGCGGGATTGAATGCGTAAAAATGACGTTAACAGATCCAGATGCAGACGGCCGCAGAAAGCCTGTTCCTGTTGAAGGTTCAACGTTTACGATTCCAGTCGATGCTGTTGTTAAAGCAATTGGTCAAGAACGGTACCTGTCTTTGATTCAACAATTCCAGCTGCATCATGAAGACGGAGTTGTCTTAATCAATCAAGAGACGTTCCAAACATCAAATCCAAAAGTATTTGCTTGTGGAGATGTCATTTTTGGTAAAGGACAAGGAGAAGCGATGGTTGTGACCGCTGCTCAGCAAGGAAAACAAACGGCGTTAAATATTCATATGCAGTTAACAAAAGAAACAATGGAAACAGCTTAAAATCAGGAGGAGGAGAAATCTATGGCAGATTTAACAACAAATTTAGCAGGTATTCAATCACCAAATCCGTTTTGGCTGGCATCCGCACCGCCAACCAATTCAGGTTATCAAGTGCAGCGTGCATTTGAAGCAGGATGGGGAGGCGCAGTTTGGAAAACGCTTGGTGATCCGATTTTAAATGTTTCCTCTCGATTTGCTGCCGTTGGCTTCAACGGTCAGCGCGTAGCCGGCTTTAACAATATTGAGTTAATCACCGATCGTCCGCTTGAAGTTAATTTGAAGGAAATCTATGAAACGAAAAAGAAGTTTCCTAACCACGCAATTATTGCCTCTCTTATGGTAGAGCCTCAGCAAGAAAAATGGCATGAGATTGTCAAAAAAGTAGAAGACGTAGGAGTGGATGGACTAGAGCTGAACTTTGGCTGTCCGCATGGAATGGCAGAACGAGGGATGGGTGCTGCCTCTGGGCAAGTCCCTGATTTGGTTGAAAAACAAACGTATTGGGCTAAAGAAGTTGCTCAAACACCGGTCATTGTTAAATTAACCCCAAATATCACAGATATCACCGTTACAGCAGAAGCAGCGGTTCGAGGCGGTGCTGACGCTGTTAGTATGATTAACACCATTAATAGTTTAGCAGGAGTAGACATTCATTCATGGAATACAATTCCACACGTAGCGGGAAAAGGCGCTCACGGAGGCTATTGCGGCCCGGCTGTTAAGCCGATTGCATTAAACATGGTTGCTGAATGTGCAAGAAGTCCGTTTATTAACGTTCCAATATCTGGTATGGGGGGCGTTTCGAACTGGCAAGAAGCAGTGGAATTTATGCTCATGGGTGCTACAGGTGTGCAAGTATGTACAGCTGCTATGCATCACGGATTCCGCATTGTAGAGGATATGATTCAAGGTCTCAACTATTACTTGGATGAAAGAGGAATCGAAAAAGTAAGCGATATTGTAGGGAAAGCCGTTTCAAAATATTCCGACTGGGGCAACTTAGATCTCAATTATAAAGTAGTGGCTCGCATCGACCCTGATACGTGTATTAACTGCAATAAGTGTCATATTTCTTGTGAAGATACTTCTCACCAATGTATTGATATGTTGAAAGATCCTTCAGGGAAACCTTATTTAAAAGTACGAGAAGAAGATTGTGTAGGCTGTAATTTATGTTCGATTGTATGTCCTGTGGACGGAGCTATATCTATGGTTGAATTACCAAATGAACAACCGCCAATGACGTGGAATGAACGCCAAGCTGCTTTACAAGCGACGGCTGCACAGCGATTGGACGTATAAATACAAAGGGGATGAAGAAATGAAGAAAATCGTTAAAAATGGTGTCATAGTCACAGCAACAGATACGTATAAAGCCGATATTTTAATTGAAAATGGAGTGATTTCGGCAATTGGCTCAGCTTTTGAAGAACAGGGATGCGAAGTGATTGATGCAAAAGGCAACTATGTATTCCCAGGAGGCATCGATCCCCATACTCATTTGGATATGCCGTTTGGAGGGACCGTTACAAAAGACGACTTTGAAACAGGTACAAGAGCAGCAGCTTTTGGAGGTACGACAACTGTTATTGATTTTTGCTTAACCAATAAAGGCGAACCGCTCCAAAAAGCGATCGGCACATGGCATGAAAAATCAAAAGGAAAAGCGGCTATCGATTACAGCTTTCATCTAATGATTGGAGAAATCACGGAAGATGTATTAAATGAGCTTCCTACGATTATTGAAAAAGAAGGAATTACTTCTTTTAAAGTGTTCATGGCCTATAAAAATGTTTTTCAAGCAGACGATGCTACCCTTTACCAAACGCTAGTGCAAGCTAAAAAACTAGGGGCGCTTGTGATGGTACATGCTGAAAATGGAGATGTTATTGAGTATTTAACGGCAAAAGCGCTGGAGCAAGGACAAACTGATCCTATCTATCATGCACTCACTCGTCCTCCGGAAATAGAAGGAGAAGCTACGGGAAGAGCCGCAGTGCTAACCGAGCTTGCTGACTCACAGCTCTATGTTGTTCACGTATCTTGCGCTGAAGCAGTTAAAAAGATTGCTGAAGCAAGGGAAAAAGGCGTAAATATCTGGGGCGAAACGTGTCCGCAGTATTTGACGCTTGACCAAACCTATTTAGAGAAACCGGATTTTGAAGGAGCAAAATACGTATGGTCGCCGCCTTTACGTGAAAAATGGAACCAAGATGTTTTGTGGAATGCCCTGCGTAATGGCGACTTGCAAACGATTGGATCAGATCAGTGCTCGTTTGATTTTAACGGTCAAAAAGATCTAGGAAAAGGAGATTTTACAAAGATTCCAAACGGAGGACCTATTATCGAGGATCGCATGAGCCTTTTATTTTCAGAAGGAGTAGTGAAAAACCGAATTAATATCAATCAGTTTGTGGATATAACGTCAACAAAAATCGCGAAGCTGTTCGGACTGTATCCGAAAAAAGGAACGATAGCAGTTGGTGCAGACGCGGATCTGCTTATATTTGACCCTTCTGTTGAACGTGCGATTTCAGCTAAAACGCATCATATGGCAGTTGATTATAGCGCATTTGAGGGAATGAAAGTTACAGGTGAGCCGGTTTCAGTGCTTTGCCGAGGAGAATTTGTCGTAAAAGATAAGCAGTTTGTCGGTCAAAAAGGCTATGGACAGTATACAAAAAGAGCAAAGTTTAATGAGTTAAACACGGCTAACGAAGCTGAAAAATTAACGTTATAAAAACAGATGCCAAAATAGATTGGAGGCAGGGGAATGTCAAGTTACCATGAATATATGGCAGAGCGGGAAAAGATTGATTTTTTGCTGCAAAAAGGATTTAAAATAACGGCTGTAACAGAGAATCTAAGCGGGGCGTTTGTGACGTTTGAACGCATCGAAAAGAATCAAACCGAACAAGAAACGCTTCATATATTGACGGCGGATGCTAGAAAGTATTTTTCATCCTTACTGATTCAACAAGTATAAAAACGAAGGCTGAGACAAAATTATTTTAGCTGAAGGAAGATCCGAACGATGAATCGTTCGGATTTTTTTATTGGTAGGGTGAACGTAGGTTTCACGTATGCAGGAGCTCCTAGATGTTGATGGAAGTAATTTAGTTATGTCTCAATCCCTTTCTTTGTTTACTAAGACCTATAAGTTTTTTACTATATTGGCTGACAAAAGTGATCCGTTTTTGTGTTTTTTTCGTTTTGGATGTGAAACAAAATAACTAGATATTATCCATTGACTGTATTACAGTTGTTACATTTCGTTTACATCGAAAGAGAAAAGGTTTAGTTATCTAGTAAATTGTAGTAAATATTATAGTAGAACGTTTTCACAATAAATCTATTAAATATAAAAAGGGTGTGACACGGATGGATCAAGCTACGCAGTGTATGACACAAGAAGAAACAAAAATTATTGATAAATTAAAAATGGAAATGTTAAATGCAGTGTCACTACAAGATTTGCGTTTTTATAAAAAAGAAATTCACCGAATTAAAGAACAAGCGGTTAAGCGCCACGGTTTTTTTAATAAATTACAGCAAACGGCTCAGAAGCTGTAACGATCCATTATCGTTACAGCTTTTTTCGTTTCTTTTATTAAATATTTTATTTCTTCTAAATATTTAATATAATGTAAGAAGATATAGCTTTTGTTCTACACATATGCGAAATACGCGTTAATGATCCAGGAGACATGATGTGAAATTCGCTAGGGGCGGTGTTGACTTGAAATCATATTTAACAGTAACAGAGATTTTAACAAGGAAACATTTTGTAAACTGTGAAGTAATAGCTGGAGAGAAAGGGCTTACTAATTCTGTGAAGTGGGTGCACGTGATGGAAGTGACGCGCATTAATGAGCTGCTAAAAGGAAACGAGCTCATTTTATCAACAGGGGTAGGCTGGGGAGAAGATCCTCAATCTTGTTTATCATTTCTTCAGCAATTAATTTCTTGTAAGGCATCAGGACTGTGTATTGAACTTGGCACTTATACTTCTAAGATTCCGCAAATTGTCATTGATAAAGCGAACGAATGTGATTTTCCGATTATTTTATTTCACGAAGAAGTTCCGTTCGTTGAAATTACGCAAGATGTTCACTCACTTTTAATTAATCAGCATTATCAAATGATTTCCGATTTAGAACAGTATTCTCATCGGCTAAATCAGCTGCTGTTAACAGTTAATGACCCGGCCGTTATCTTACAGTGTTTATATGAATCTACGGGGCTTCTTGTCGGCCTTAAAGTTTCAAATGAATTATTTACCTTTGCTCCGGAGATGGACTTACTCAAACAGCAGCTTCTACTTCATTATATAAGCAGGGAAAATGAGAGTCCGCATTTTAATGAGCAGCCTATTCATTTATTAGGACAAGATTATGCTCAGCTGTATGTCGCCTCTATAAATGAAGCGTTAACAGAACTTGAAGTGCTCACCGTTGATCGGACGGCAACTGCACTTGCTCAGCATTTTTTGAAGGACTTGTATGTCGAAGAGAAAAAAAGAGTAGATGAAACTGAATGGATGACGAAATGGATGAACGGAGAGCTAACTCTTGAACAAATAAAAGATTCTATGCACGAGGTGTGTTCAGATTCTCCTATTCGCGGGGGTATCGTTGTTTGCTGTAAGTGGCAAAGACGGGAAAAGTTTGATCGAACGTATTTTAAGCTGATCTTACGAAGCATCTTTGAACAAGAAGGCTTTCACTTATTAGTCTCCGAGCGAAATCGCGAAGTGTTATTTATTCTTTTGAACAAACGAATGGTTAGCACGTGGAGAGAGAGATTAGAAAGCAGCCTTCACCGCTGGATGAATCAATACGAATCGGATGAAAACTCAAAGCGGAACGCTATTAGCTTTATCGGAATTGGCCAATACTGTGAACAGCTTGACTGTATGCATAAAAGCTATGAAACGGCTAAAGAAACAATTTCGATTCAAGAAATGCTGCAAAAACAAACCATTATTCATTTTTATGATGATTTGCATATGTACCGAATTATTTCGCTTTTACATCAGCATGAAGACTTACAGGAAGTGGTGTTTGAATATCTGCAGCCCGTTATTACATATGATGAAACGTACAATGCAAAACTCATGGAAACATTAAAAATTTATTTAGCATGCAACGGATCTAAACAAGAGACGGCTAAGCGTTTATACATTGTGCGGCAAACGCTGTATCACCGCATTGAAAAACTAGAAAAGCTGCTGGGTGAAGATTTTATGGAGCCGGAAAAACGATTGGCGATTGAATTTATGATTATGGCATATGAATATTTGTTTATGATGAAAAAGTCGCGTGCGGAATTTATAAACGGATAAGTAAGCAGCTGGAAACAGCTGTTTTTTTATGTTGAGGATGATTTTACTATATGTTCATTTTAGTTCATGCTTTCTCCGAGTTCACTGCGCAAAATGTGAAACGAGAATCTAGAGTTGTTTCACATTTTGTCTAATGCAACCACCATTTATTTATTCAATAATAAAGGTAGATTTGTCATTTCTTATTTTTTGAGGAGGCCAAGCGATATGTCAGTTGTGAATAATGATACGCAAGTTTTAAAAAATTACGTGGGCGGAAAATGGGTTGATACGGCAGGGCAAAAATTTGGAGAGGTAATTAATCCATCGACGGGCGAAGTAATTGCAAAAGTACCGCTTTCTACAAAAGAAGACGTAGCCAATGCGGTGGAAACAGCGCAAAAAACATTTGAAACATGGCGTAACGTTCCTGCTCCAAAACGAGCAAGATTAATGTTTGCGTTTCAGCATTTACTAGTTAAGCATCACGAAGAGTTAGCGAAATTAGTTGTACAAGAAAACGGCAAGGCTTTTAAAGAAGCTTACGGTGAAGTACAGCGCGGTATTGAATGCGTGGAGTTTGCTGCGGGTGCTCCTACTTTATTAATGGGAGAATCATTAAATAACATAGCGGAAGAAATTGATTCTGAAATGTTCCGTTTCCCACTTGGTGTTGTCGGAGGCATCACACCTTTTAATTTTCCAATGATGGTACCGCTGTGGATGTTCCCGCTTGCCATTGTATGTGGAAATACGTTTGTATTAAAACCGTCTGAGCGAACGCCGCTTTTAGCAACGCGACTTGCTGAACTTTTTACAGAAGCAGGAGCACCGGATGGATTATTAAATATTGTACACGGGGCACATGATGTCGTGAATGGATTAATAGAGCACGAAAAAGTTAAAGCGATTTCATTCGTCGGATCGCAGCCGGTAGCAAAGTATGTTTATGAACAAGCTGCAGCTCAAGGGAAACGAGTTCAGGCTTTATCCGGAGCTAAAAATCATCATGTTGTGATGCCAGACTGCGATATGGATAAAGCGGTATCCCATATTATCAGCTCGGCTTATGGAAGTGCCGGCCAGCGATGCATGGCTTGCAGCGCGGTGGTCGTAGTTGGTGAAAAAGGAGATGAATTCGTCGCGAAATTAAAGCAAAAAGCAGATGAATTAATTATGGGAAGCGGATTTGATGATGAAGTGCTTCTAACGCCCGTGATTCGAAAAGAGCACCGTGATAAGGTGCTGGATTATATTGAACTTGGCATGAAAGAAGGGGCGAAACTCATTCGTGACGGACGTAAAGAAATGGATGAACATGCAGAAGGAAATTTCTTAGGAGCAACCATTTTTGACCGCGTAACTCCTGATATGACCATTGCTAAAGAAGAGATTTTTGCACCTGTACTAAGCTTGCTTCGCGCTGACACATTAGATGAAGCACTTCGCTATATGGAAAAATCTCGTTTTGGAAATGGAGCAACGATTTATACAAAAGATGCAAAAGCGGTGCGTCAATTTAGAGAAGAAGCAGATGCGGGTATGCTCGGCATTAACGTAGGAGTACCTGCTACGATGGCCTTCTTCCCATTCTCCGGCTGGAAAGACTCTTTTTACGGAGATTTGCATGTAAACGGCAAAGACGGTTTGAACTTCTTTACACGTAAAAAGATGGTTACATCACGCTTTGACTTTTAACATATAGATGAATATAGCAAGTGGCTTCGGCATTTTGTCGAAGTCTTTTCATACAGAAAAAAATACCGCGCTAGCGATTTGGGAGTGGATAAGATGGTACAGGTCAGTCAAAATGAAAAAGATCTGCGTGCAAAAGATGAGCAGTATGTATGGCATGGAATGAAACCATACAGTCCGGATGCAACGATGGTAGCTACAAAAGCAAAAGGTGCTTGGATTACAGATGAACAAGGAAATCGCTATTTAGATGCAATGGCAGGGCTTTGGTGTGTAAATACCGGGTATGGACGGGATGAGTTAGCGCTCGCAGCTTACGAGCAGCTAAAAGAACTGGCTTATTTTCCGCTCACTCAATCTCACGTACCTGCTATCAAACTAGCAGAGAAGCTAAATGAAATGCTAGGTGATGACTATGTTATCTTCTTTTCAAATAGCGGATCTGAAGCAAATGAAACGGCTTTTAAAATTGTGCGTCAATACCATCAGCAAAAAGGAGAGCATTCTCGCTACAAATTTATTTCGCGTTACCGAGGGTATCACGGAAATTCAATGGGCGCACTAGCAGCAACGGGCCAAGCTCAGCGTAAATATAAATATGAACCGCTTGCTCCTGGCTTTATTCACGTTGCGCCGCCTGATTCATACCGAGGGCAAGATGACTACCATGCGCCAAAAGAAGAGCTTCAATCTGTAAAAGATATTGACAATGTCATGACATGGGAGCTAAGCGAAACGATTGCCGCTGTTATTATGGAGCCAATTATTACAGGTGGAGGAATTCTTTTACCGCCTCAAAATTATATGAAAGGCGTAAAAGAAACGTGTGAAAAACACGGTGCACTTCTAATTGTAGATGAAGTTATTTGCGGCTTTGGACGTACAGGAGAAGCCTTTGGTTTTATGAACTACGATGTAAAACCAGATATCATTACCATGGCAAAAGGAATTACAAGCGCATATCTTCCGCTCTCGGCAACTGCTGTTAAAAAAGAAATCTATGAAGCGTTCAAAGATAGCGATCAGTACGAGTATTTTCGTCACGTTAATACATTTGGAGGAAGCCCGGCTGCGTGTGCACTGGCATTAAAGAATTTAGAAATTATGGAAAGAGAAAATCTGTTTGATCGTTCTAAACAGCTCGGGGCTTACGTATTAAGTGAGCTAACGCCGCTTATTGATAGCCACCCATACGTTGGAGATGTAAGAGGTAAAGGGCTTTTAATCGGAATTGAACTTGTAGCTGATAAGCAAACGAAGGAACCGCTAGACGTTAATCTTGTAAATGAAGTGATTGCTAAATGTAAAAGCAAAGGAGTCATTATTGGGAAAAATGGAGCAACGGTAGCCGGCTATAATAATGTTCTCACGCTCTCGCCGCCGCTCAACATTGAGGAAAGTGATATTGAGCTGTTATTAGCTACTATTACGTATGCGCTTGACAGCATCAAATAGGTAAGTTTGCAAAAAGCCTGTATAATATACTTACAGGCTTTTTGTGCGTGTGAAGGAGGAAGTAGAAAATGGAATTGTTATTTTTAGGAACGGGTGCAGGAGTACCAGCAAAACAGCGGAATGTTTCATCTCTTGCGCTCGAACTTTTGCAAGAAAGAGGGGCGGTGTGGCTTTTTGATTGCGGAGAAGCAACGCAGCATCAAATTTTACATACAACCGTTAAACCGAGACGAATTGAGAAAATTTTTATTACGCACCTTCACGGTGATCATATTTATGGCTTACCTGGACTCCTTGGAAGCCGTTCGTTTCAAGGCGGAGAATCGCTGCTTACTGTATACGGGCCAAAAGGAATTAAAGAATTTATTGAAGTCACGCTGGCTGTAAGTCAAACTCATCTGCAATATCCTCTAGAGGTTGTTGAAATAGAAGAGGAAAGTGAAAGTGGAACGATTTTTGAAGATGAAACTTTTTCAGTGAAGTTTGGCAAACTTGAACATGGCATTTTATCTTATGGATATCGCGTTGTCGAAAAAGATTTGCCAGGGTCACTGGACGTTCAGCGTTTAAGAGAAATGAATATTCCCCCAGGGCCTCATTATCAGCAGTTAAAAGAAGGGAAAGAAGTAGTATTAAAAGATGGGCGTCTAATCAATGGACAAGAGTTTGTAGGAGAACCTAAAAAAGGGAAGGTCATCACGGTTTTAGGAGATACAAGAAGGTGCACGCAAAGTGTTCAGCTTGCTATGCATGCGAATGTGTTAATCCATGAAGCTACGTTTGCAGCGGGAGACGAGGAGCTTGCTTACAACTATTTTCATTCTACTGCAAAAGAAGCCGCTGAAATTGCTAAAACAGCATCGGCCGAGCGTCTTATTTTATCTCATATCAGTTCGCGTTACCAAGGAGACGCAGTCAGCCAGTTAGCAGAAGGAGCAAAAGAAATTTTTCCGAATACCGATATAGCAGAAGACTTAAAAAGGTTTACGATTTCATAAAAAAAGCCGAGGATATCCTCGGCTTTTTTTACCATCCGCGTTCGTACTGAACGGGTGCTGAAAGTGTTTCATTTAATTCTTTTGCCGCCGTGCGCGGGAAGTACGGATCGCGCAGAAGTTCGCGCGCAACAAAAATTAAATCAGCGCGTTCGCTTTGTAAAACCTCTTCAGCTTGTCGTCCAGTTGTAATTAATCCAACTGCGCCTGTATCAATATTTGCCTGCTGCTTAATTTTATCTGCAAACGGAACTTGATAGCCAGGGTATACGTTAATTGGAGCATGTACAAGAGCACCGGAACTAACGTCAATTAAGTCGACGCCTTGTTCTTTCATCCATTTTGCAAATACAACGTGATCATCGACTGTTAATCCGCCTTCTGTATAGTCAGAAGCAGAAACACGGACAAATAAAGGACCGTCCCACTCTGTTTTCACAGCGTCAATAATTTCCTTTAAGAAACGATAGCGGTTTTCTGCGCTGCCGCCATATTCGTCGCTGCGTTTATTGCTTAGCGGTGATAGGAATTGATGTACTAAATAACCGTGTGCCGCGTGAAGCTCGATAATATCAAATCCAGCTTCCTTTGAGCGTCGAGCGCTTTCTTTAAAGGCAGAAATCGTTTCATGAATTTGTTCTGTGGTCATTTCCACAGGTTTTTTACTTTTATCATCAAAAGCAATCGCAGAAGGAGCATAAATATCGCCTTCAACAGTTGCTTTACGTCCTGCGTGTGCAAGTTGAATGGCCGTTTTTGCACCGTTTTCTTTTAGCTGTGTCACAAGTTTTGTTAATCCATCTCTTTGCTCATCATTCCAAATCCCTAAGTCTTGAGCTGAAATACAACCTTGTGGGACGACAGCTGAGGCTTCAACCATAATGAGACCTACTTGTCCAACCGCGCGAGTTGTGTAGTGAACCATATGAAAGTCGGTTACTACTCCGTCTTCTTTTTCGCATGAATACATGCACATTGGTGACATTACAATTCGGTTTTTTAATGTTACGTCTTTCACTGTATAAGGTGAAAATAGTTTTGTTGTCATTCGGTTTAACCTCCAATTATTTCGATACTCTAAACAAAAGTTATTATATCACCGCATTGAAATATCTTTCACATAATCTGCTTATCCATTTTTAATCATAAAAAAACCTCTTTCTTTTTTTAGAAAGAGGTGAACCTTTACGAACGTTTACTCGAGATTTTTTCGTCAATCGTATCTCCTAAATATTTAGAGCGAATGGTAGCTTGTTCAATACACTGCATCATCGCTTCTTGGAAGTTATGAGAAATAAGCTGTTCGATTCCTGCTTCTGTTGTACCGCCAGGACTCATAACTTCTTTTCGAAGTACGGCCGGTGTTTTAGGTGACTGTTTCAGCATTTCTGCAGCACCGATAAGCGTTTGAAGAATTAGTTCATTTGACACTGACGTATCCAAGCCTTGTTTTTCAGCTGCTTTTTCCATTGCTTCTACTAAATAATAGACATACGCTGGGCCGCTTCCAGATAGTCCTGTTACAGCGTGAAGCTGCTCTTCCTCTACAGTTGTAACCGTACCAATCGTTTCAAATAAAGCAGTAGTAACGTTCATATGCTCCGCTGTAGCAAACTTCCCGGGTGCAATGGCTGTAGCCGATAATCCAATAGAAGCAGATGTATTTGGCATAGCTCTTACAACCGCTACTTCTTGGTCAAACAAGTTTACAATTGTGGCAGTCGATACACCCGCTAAAACAGAGAGAACGAGGTGATGGGGACGAATATAGGACTTAATCGTATTGATGCTTTCGGCTACGTCTTTTGGTTTAATAGCAAGCACGACGATATCGCTTTTTTCTATGAACAAGGCATGATTACGCGTAATGTTAATTCCATAGGCGTTTCGAAGTTCGTGAAGTCTTTTATCGCTGCTATGATTTGTTACGGTGATTTGATTGGGGCGAAGCTTTTTATCTGACAGCAGCCCTGAGATCATGGCTTCAGCCATTGATCCAGCTCCAATAAAGGCGATGTTTAAATCCGTTTTCATTAAAATTTCCTCCAGTCATTTGCTATCCAATGAAAACAGATACTGAAATTTCAGTATCTGTTAAAGGTTTGTGTTTGTGTATCTCTTCTTTATAAAATGCATAGTTATCTAAAGATATGAATAAAACTTCACTATATTTCTGTCATTATGCAATGAAAAAGAGAGGGATGTCAATGTAATTTTCAGAAAACGAAAGCAATTGTATAAATAAGGGGAAAAATCGTGTAAACTTAAAAGAAAATGCGATGGTAAAGGAGCAAAAATACAGATGAATGAGCAATTGTATAAAATTGTGCTGCCTACTCCTTTTGCGGTAGGAGATGTGAATGTTTTTGTTATAAAAGGTCAGACCGTTACGCTAATCGATGCTGGTATTAAAACGGAGGCAGCGTGGTCTGTATTTAAAGAAAAGCTTAATGAAATAGGATTAAAACCAGATGATATTAAACAAGTTGTCCTAACTCATCACCATCCTGATCACGTAGGAATGCTTGATTTTTTTGATAAAGATATCGCCATAGTCGGTCATGCGAAAAATCAGCCTTGGATCTCTCAGAATCCGGATTTTTTTGAGTGGTACGATGCGTTTTTTGAAGATCACTTTATGAAAGCGGGCGTAGATGAAAGATTTCGCCCCTATTTAAAACGTTTAAAAGCATCAATGAAGTATTCATGTCACCGTTCTCTTACGACTTCTGTGCAGGAAGGAGATTACATTCCGGGCCTAGAGAGTTGGAAAGTGCTTGAAGTGCCCGGTCATGCTCAAAGCCATATTGCATTATACAATGAAAAAACAGCGGTTATGATTGGAGGAGATTTGCTGTTAAAGCATATTTCATCTAATCCGCTTATTGAACCTCCTATGAAACCAAGCGGCGAGCGGCCTAAAACGCTTCTTCAATATAATCATTCGTTAAGACGTCTGCTTGACTTAGAGATAAGCTGTATCTATACAGGTCATGGAGATGAAGTATTACATGTCCGTGAACTTGTACAAGAGAGGTTACAAAAGCAAAGCGACCGAGCGGATAAAGTGCTTAGCATGATAAAAGAACGCCCTCAAACAGCGTTTGATATTTGCAAACAGCTATTTCCTACTATTTATGAAAAAGAACTAGGGCTAACTCTTTCTGAAACAATTGGTCAGCTCGATTTTTTAGAAGATGCAAATAAAATCAGTACACATGAAAAGGAAAGTACGCTTATTTATTCTGTGTGCTCTTAACTTACAAAAAAGGTGTGTTATATTTGAAATCCTCGTTAAAGAACCAACATGTCGTGATTACAGGCGCTTCAGGAGGTCTTGGAGAACATTTAGCTTATGAAGTGGCCAAAAGAGGGGGCGTCCCCGTTTTACTTGCACGTACAGAAGAAAAGCTGCAGCGAGTAGCTGAGCAAATTAATCAAAAGTATGGGATTACCTCTTACATATATAAAGCTGACGTAGCGAACGTAGAGGAAGTCAGAAGTGTTGTTCAGAAAATGATAAGTGAAATTAAGCGTGTTGATGTGCTGATTAATAATGCAGGCTTTGGTGTATTTGAAGAAGTGAAAGAAGCATCCATTTCGACAATTGCATCAATGTTTCAAGTCAATGTTATTGGATTAATTGCATGTACACAAGAAATTTTAGCTTATATGCTAAAAGAAAACAAAGGACATATTATTAACATTGCTTCTCAAGCAGGCAAACTAGCAACGCCTAAATCCAGTGGCTATTCAGCTTCTAAACATGCCGTGCTAGGGTTTACCAACAGCCTGCGAATGGAATTAGCAAAAACGGATATCTATGTAACCGCAGTGAATCCAGGTCCTATTCAAACCAACTTTTTTTCAATAGCGGATCAGTCAGGAAACTATGAAAAAAGTGTAGAAAAGTTTATGTTAAAACCTCAATACGTAGCTGAAAAAACGGTCAATATTATTGGGAAATCAAAACGAGAAGTCAACTTGCCTAAGTGGATGAACATGGGTTCGAAGGTGTATCAGCTTGCCCCGGGGCTCGTAGAAAAATTGGCAGGGGATGCGTTTAATAGAAAATAACCTGTGCTTTAATCACAGGTTATCAATGTTTTTCGTTAATGCTTTCGTTCAGTAAAGCTGTATTTCTATGAATCTACTGCTCGTCTAAAACTTTTGCAGCGCGCACACAAGAGTCGAATTTTCCTTTATGATTTCCGTCGCAAAAGGGCATCTTTTGCGACTGGCCACATCGGCATAGTGAAAATGTCGGCTTTGTTTCAAATTTATTGCCGTCTGCATCAATTAATTCAACGTCTCCAGTGACACGGAAAGAACCGTTATCCATTACTTTAATTTGTACTTTTGACATAGAAAAACCTCCTTTTTGTACACACCTATATGAAGCGCCAGAGTTTAATGAAAGCAAGATGTGTATTATACTCATTATATAAGCAATTTTCGTTTGTTTATACAATTAGTTTAAAAGGAGTTAAAGGAAAATGAATATTACCTTTACAGATAAAGCAATAACAAAAATACAAGAAAAGTACGGAAAAGATTCTTCACTATATTTAAAATTGAAATACGATACGGATGGATGCGGCTGTGTGGTGAGCGGTGTAACGACGCTATGGATTGTTGATGAAAAAGAGAGCGATGATGTGACCATCGAGACGAATTTTGTTCCCGTTCTTGTCGAAAAAACAAAGCAAGTATTTCTAGATGATAATATGACGGTTGACTACAATGAAAGTGCATATGCGTTTATGCTAAAATGTCCTTCTCAAATTTTAAATCCGCGCATGTCATTCATCGATAAAACAAAAGAAGCGCTTTAATGCGCTTCTTTTTGTATTTTTTCTAAAAATGATTCAATAACTTGTTCATATTCCCCTGGATTATCAGCATACGAGCGGGCATGAGTGCCTACAGGTGCCAAATACATCCGTTTTGCACCCATTTTTTTGGCATGCAGCTGCTCCGTCATTTTAGGAAGAATATAGTCATCTTCTTTACTATGGATAAACAGAACAGGATGTTTTATTTGATCTACGACTGAAATGGGGGATACGTCTTTAAATGAATAGCCTTCTCGCCATTTTAAAATAATATTGGCTGCTGGCATCACAAGCTGTTTGGGCAGATGGAAATCTTGTTTTAAGCGATAGGCAAGAAGTTCTTCCAAGTCTGAAAAAGGGCAGTCGACAATATAAAAATCAGCTCCGTCTTCCATTCCAGCATACAAAAGAGTGGTCGCAGCTCCCATAGACTCCCCGTGAATCCCAAGGGAAATAGTTGAACCGAATTGTTCTTTTACCCAGTGAACAACAGATTGAAGGTCCAGCTTTTCATAATAGCCGTAGCTCGTTGTTTTCCCTTCAGACTTGCCGTGACGGCGATGATCATAAAGAACGACGTTCCATCCAAGCTTCAGAAAAAGCCGAGCATATTTCATAGAATTCAGTGAATGAACTGTGACTCCATGTGAAAGAATCATAAATCGGTTGTTATCGTGTTGTTTAATAACGGTTCCAGCTATGTTATAGCCTAGAGAAGAAGGAAGTACAAATGCTTCTTTAGGAAGAGTGCTATAGACTTTCTCATCATAAAAGCCATCTTCCGTATCGCGGTCAATAATAACTTTGTCGGTCTTTTTACGGATGTACATCATTTGATTTGTAAAAAAGATGCCAAGAGCGGCAAATGCTCCGAGAACGCTTCCTACTAATAATAGCCATTTTTTCATGATTAGCGGCTCCTTTTGTTAATATAGCTATTAGTTATTATAGCATCGCTCTCATAAAAACCTAATTTTTAACGCTGTGCAAATAAAGAGTATTGCTTGCTTTCAATCGGTCTTGAAATGTAAGGAGCGATAAAATCGACCGCTTCGAGCAGCTTTTCTTCATTAATAGAAGTGGAAATACCCATTTCATGAAGCATAAAGACAAGATCTTCGGTAGCTACGTTTCCCGTTGCTCCCTTAGCAAATGGACATCCTCCTAGCCCGCCAGCGGATGAATCGAACCTGTTAATACCGGCTTGCAGAGCTGCATAGATATTGGCAATAGCCAATCCTCTCGTATCGTGAAAGTGCGCAGCAAGTAGCGTGTGGGAAAAACTTTGTTTTAATTTCGAGAAAAGTGAAAATACATCTTTAGGATTTGCCATGCCAATTGTATCGGCAACGCTTAGCTCATCTACTCCAGCTTCCACAAAGCTTTCGCAAAGGCTCAGCACGTCACGTTCATTTATTTTTCCTTCATATGGGCAATAAAAGGCGGTGGAAATGCAGGTGCGAATAAAACATTCTTGCTGCTTAAGCTGCTGAATGAGAGGAAGCAGCGTTTGGACAGCTTCTTCGGTGTTTTTGTTAATATTTTTTTGATTAAAAGTATCGCTTACGCCAATAAAAAGCGCAACCGAGCGGCAATCAGCTTGCAGTGCCTTTTCCAAGCCTTTTTGATTCGGCACCAGTACAATGTTTCGGCATGTATCAGGCTGGAATATAGGTGCAATAGTAGAAGCATCTTTCATTTGAGGAACCCATTTTGGAGAAACAAAGGATGTAATTTCGATTTCAGATAGTCCAGCTTCTTTTAATTTTTTGATAAAATTAATTTTTTTATCAGTTGGAACAAAATTTTTTTCATTTTGAAGTCCATCTCGTGGACCAACTTCTATAATTGTTACTTTTTCAGGAAATCCCATAAACCGCTCTCCTCCCACAATGTAAACGCTTACTAATATTTATTTTAATTCTAAAAAATTAAAATTCAATAAAAATTATAAATTTTTACAAAAAAAGAGGAATTTCGCAAGCGATGTCGAAATTAATACAAGTGACAGTTAATCACAGTAATCAAACAGTAAGGAGAGGTTTTCGACATGGGTCAAACAGAAGTAGTCATTGTAAGCGCTGTACGTACAGCAATCGGCAGCTTTGGGGGAAGCTTACAAAATGTATCCGCAACAACTTTAGGTGGTACTGTAATTAAAGAAGCTTTAAACAAAGCAGGGGTATCAGCAAACGAAGTAGATGAAGTTATTATGGGAAATGTCTTACAAGCAGGTTTAGGACAAAATCCAGCACGACAAGCAACTTTAGCAGCAGGGTTACCTGAAACTGTTTCAGCATTAACCATCAATAAAGTATGCGGATCAGGACTAAAAGCAGTACATCTCGCTACACAGGCGATTCTTGCTGGGGATGCTGATGTGATTGTTGCTGGTGGAATGGAAAACATGAGCCAAGCACCATACCTATTAAAAAATGCACGCAACGGGTTTAAAATGGGCGATCAAAAAGTAGTCGACAGCATGATCCAAGATGGATTATGGTGTGCATTTAACGACTACCATATGGGCGTTACAGCTGAAAACCTGTGTGATAAATATGAAATTACTCGCGACGAACAAGATGCATTTGCAGCTTCAAGTCAGCAAAAAGCAGAAGCAGCTATTCAATCTGGCCGTTTCGCAGATGAAATTGTGCCAGTAGAAGTGCCTGGAAGAAAAGGCCAAGTAACAATTTTTGAACAAGATGAGTTCCCACGCGCAGGCACAACGGCTGAAAGTCTAGGAAAGCTACGTCCAGCTTTCAAAAAAGACGGTTCAGTAACAGCTGGTAATGCATCTGGTATCAATGACGGTGCAGCTGCAGTAGTGGTAATGAGCCGTAAAAAAGCAGACGAGTTAGGCCTAACACCATTAGTGTCTATTAAAGCTAATGCAACTGCTGGAGTAGACCCAAGCATTATGGGAATCGGTCCTGTAAGCGCAGTGAAAAAGGCGCTTGAAAGAGCTGCTGTTTCATTAGAAGACGTTCAACTAGTAGAAGCAAACGAAGCATTCGCTGCACAGTCAATCGCTGTGGATCGTGAACTTCAATTTAACCATGATATTTTAAATGTAAACGGTGGAGCAATTGCGCTTGGACATCCTATTGGTGCAAGTGGTACACGTGTCCTGGTTTCACTTATTCATGAAATGCAAAAACGCGACGCAAAACTTGGTTTAGCAACGTTATGTATTGGCGGAGGCCAAGGTGTTGCAACAATCGTTGAACGTCCTTAATTTTTGATATAGCTTTAACAAACATTAAAGCTATATCACAACGCCACAGATTCCAAACATACTGCTTTGGAACTCGTGGCGTTTTTGTTTTTCTTTGAATTTTGTCTACTAATATAACTTTTTTGACAAAAAAATGATTAAATTATAATTTTTAGTTATATATATATTTAAAAAGAAATAAAAATCTTTTATAATAGATTAGAAAGCGTTTTCAAAAATAACGAAGGGGTGGTTATGTATGAAACAAGTACATACGTCGTTTAAAGAAGCGGTGAAAGATATTCACGACGGTGCTACGATGATGGTCGGTGGTTTTGGTTTATGTGGAATTCCGGAGAATTTGATTTTAGCGTTAGTTGAAACAGGGGTAAAAGATTTAACCGTAATTTCAAATAACTGCGGCGTAGACGACTGGGGACTTGGACTGCTTCTGAAAAACAAACAAATTAAAAAGATGATTGGCTCTTACGTGGGAGAAAATAAAGAGTTTGAAAGACAAGTATTGTCAGGAGAAATTGAAGTAGAATTGCTACCTCAAGGCACGCTAGCTGAAAAGATTCGCGCCGGCGGAGCGGGCATACCTGCATTTTATACACCAGCGGGAGTGGGAACACCCATTGCTGAAGGAAAAGAAGTTCGTGTGTTTGATGGGAAAGAATATTTACTAGAAGAGGCGTTAAAAGCTGATTTTAGTTTGGTTAGAGCTTGGAAAGCCGATCATATGGGGAATTTAGTGTATAACAAGACAGCGCGCAATTTCAGCCCAATGATTGCAGCAGCAGGAAAAGTGACGATAGCAGAAGTAGAGGAACTTCATCCAACAGGTTCACTTGATCCAAATATTATCCACACACCTAGTGTATATGTTCAATCGTTAATTATTGGTGAACAAGAAAAACGTATTGAGCGTTTAACCGTTCAAAAATAACAAAAGGGGAGAGATTTTTCATGATTGAAAACGGCGTGAACGTGAGAGAGCGAATTGCAAAACGTGCTGAAAAAGAAATTTTGGACGGATTTTATGTAAACCTTGGAATTGGTATTCCAACGCTTGTGGCTAATCATATCTCAGATAATAAAACGGTTGTGCTTCAGTCCGAAAACGGTCTGTTAGGCATTGGACCATATCCGAAAGAAGGAGAAGTAGATCCTGATTTAATTAATGCAGGCAAAGAAACCGTAACGGCGACAAAAGGGGCTTCTTACTTCGACAGTGCTGAATCGTTTGGCATGATTCGCGGAGGGCATATTAATATTGCGATTTTAGGAGGCATGGAAGTCTCAAAAACTGGTGACTTAGCTAACTGGATGATTCCTGGAAAAATGATTAAAGGAATGGGCGGTGCAATGGATTTAGTTCATGGAGCGCAGCGCATCATTGTTATTATGGAACATGTGACGAGAAAAGACCAACCTAAAATCTTAAATGAGTGCACCCTCCCTCTGACAGGAAAAGGGGTAGTAGATCGTATTATTACAGATCGAGCGGTCATTGACATTACGGCAGAAGGCCTAAAACTTGTCGAAGTAGCGAAAGGCTATACGGTAGAAGATATTCAACAGTCTACAGAGCCAACTTTAATCATTGATGAACATGTAAAACTAGATGCATTTTGATTTTTGGTAACAAAAGCAAGAATATGATACAATATCTCTCAATTAAAGTAGCGGGGGAATTGTGATGGCTAAAAAAAAGCAAAAACAATCAGCACAAAAACAAAATGATCAGCTCAGTATCAAAGATCAGCTAAATGATAGCTTATTAAAACAGCTTCAGGCTAAAAAACAGGCGCTTTCTTTAAAAGAAGAAGAGCAGAAAGAAACAGAACGTAAAGAAGCTGCTCGAATTCGAAAAGAAAAAGAAAAACATAAATCGTTTGAAGAGCTGTTAAATGAAAGTGATATGAACTGGTCCGAATTTAAAAAATAAAAGCGCCGATAAAGGCGCTTTTATTTTTTAACGATGAGCTTCATATTGGTTTGCTTTAAAGATCGAGTGCAGTTTGTTAACTTCAGTAGGCTGTAGGGGGGAGGTCTCGACAGCCTTTACGTTTTCACGAAGCTGTGAAGAAGAGCTTGCTCCCGCTACAACTGAGGCTACCGTAGGATTAGCTAAACAGTATTGAAGTGCAGTTGAATTCAGAGAGTGATTTGGTCGTACGTGACGAAATGCTTCAATCGTTTTTGATAATTCCGTACCGCTATAGTCTAAGTATCCCTTACCTTCGAATGCAGCAAGCTTTTGCTCTCCTTTTTCGGTTAGCAGCCCTTTGGCTACTGGACCTCTGGCTACAACGCTAATGCCGTTATCGTGCAAAAGGGGAAGTGCACTTTCTTCAGGACGTCTGTCTAACAAGCTATATTGCATCATGACACTGACAATAGAAGAGTTTTGCACATACTCTCGAATCACATTCGGCCGGATAGATGAAATACCATAGTAGCGAATGACGCCTTCTTGTTTTAATTCTTCAAATGCTTCAATCGTTTCTTCAATATTGTCTTCAACAGTCCCTCCGTGCAGTTGATATAAATCGATGTAATCCGTTTGAAGCCGGCGCAGGCTTTCTTTTACTTCATCTTTTATGTAAGCTTTAGACGGATCCCACGTCCAGCTGTCTTTTGCATCATTCCAGCGATTTCCTACTTTTGTGGCTAAAACAATATCATGTCTGCGGTTTTTTAAAGCTTGTCCCACAAACTCCTCGTTTAAGCCAAAGTCATATAAATCTGCTGTATCAAAATAATTAATGCCATATTCCAGAGCTTCATCAATCATATTGACAGCGTGTTTCTGTTCCGTGCCAAGAGACATGCATCCTAAACCTAATGTACTGACCAGCAAATCTGAAGTACCTAAGCGTCTTTTTTCCATATATGCCACTCCTTATTTTTTACTTGTTTCTATCTATTGTAGCGCTATGATAGAGAGAAACTCAAATAAGAAGATTAAAAAACTGCAGCACAATTAGTGTCTGCAGTCTGCTTGTTGTTTGTAAGAATTAAAATTTTGAGAGATAGCGTTCGTCCACTCATCAACATACTGAAATTGTTCGCCGTATTCTTTTAACTTTTGCTTAATTTCCCATGCTTTACCGACTAAAATGATTTGCTTCTCGTGAACATAAACTTTCATTTTTTCTACCTCCCAAGATTCGTATGATAGAATATATGTAAGAGTCAAAAAAATAGAACGAGGTGGAGAAAATGGATCATTTAACAGAAAAAATGCGGTCTTCTGAAAAGCTGTTTGGAGGCAGAGTGATTGATTTGTACTTAGAAGAAGTAGAGCTTCCGAACGGAAAAACGAGTACAAGAGAAGTAGTTAAGCATCCTGGAGCTGTCGCTGTCATTGCGTTAACAAGCGATCATAAAATGGTTATGGTCAAACAGTATCGCAGACCGATGGATCGTATTTTAGTGGAAATTCCAGCCGGCAAGCTGGAAAAAGGAGAAGAGCCGATTGTAACGGCAAAACGTGAGTTAGAAGAAGAAACGGGCTATACAACAGATTCCCTTAGCCATATTATTTCTTTTTACACATCGCCAGGTTTTGCAGATGAGTTGGTTCACGTTTATTTAGCAGAAGATTTAAAAGTGATGACCACCAAAGCGGAATTGGACGAAGATGAATTTGTTGAAGTGATGGAAGTTACTGTAGATGAGGCCCTTACTCTTATTCAAAACAAAGAAATTTACGATGCAAAAACAGCATATGCTGTGCAGTACTTACAGTTAAAAAGCGGATTAGGAGAGTAAGAGAGTTTTTTCTTTTACATACGTACGGCAATCTAGCAATTTAGAGGTTTACATTGAAACGTCATTTGATGTGAGAAAAAACAGGCATGCGCGTATCTCTAGCTTAAAAAATGTGTGACAACCATATATTAGTTGAAGAAAAATCCGAACGATAAATAGAGATTCTTGATTTAGAATCAAATTCGTTCGGATTTTTTTTAAGTTGATGGTGAACGTAGCTTTCATTTATGTAGTTGGTTCTAGCGGTTGATTGGAGGTCAAGGCGAAGACTCCTGCGGGAAAAGCGGAATAGGTGAGACCCCGCAGGAGCGTACGCGACGAGGAGGCTCACCGGCCGCCCGCGGAAAGCGAAGCCTTGCATGAAAATCAACAGCGGTGTCACAAGCTATCCATACTATCTCATTTGTTCTTATTTAGATTAGATTAATTTCATTATGTCTTAATCTCTTTTTTATGTGATAGATTTAAAAGATTCTTGGCATAGTTTTTGTACTCTATCATACACTCTATTAAGCGATTAATAGGAGGAAGACGATGAGAAAAAAACAATTGCCATTATCGTATGCAAGACATTTTCAAGAAAACAGTTCTATTTATTTATTTGTAACCGTGCTGTTTTTAATGGGAATCATTTTTGGGGCTATTGTTGTAAATAGTTTGACGCTTGATCAAAAAGAAGACCTGTACTTCTATTTAAACCGGTTTTTCGGACAGGTAAAGAGTGGGGAAGTAGCAAGCAGCGTTGAAATGTTTCAGCAAAGTTTTTTTCACAATGTTAAATACTTAGGGCTCATTTGGATACTAGGAATTGCTATTATTGGTTTGCCTGTAGTGTTAATTCTGCTGTTTTTAAAAGGAATGGTGATTGGTTTTACCGTAGGCTTTTTAGTCAATCAAATGGGACTCTCTGGGTTTGCGCTATCTTTTGTATCTGTTATGCCGCAAAATATCTTTCTCATACCGGCATTTCTGATTCTGTCTGCAGCTTCAGTTGCCTTTTCTTTGAAGCTCGTGCGGCAGCAGTTTTTTAAAAAAGCAGCGGAGCCAATTTCTGCATCCTTTTTACGCTATAGCGGCACGATGATTGCAATGATATGCTTGGTTGCCTGTGCAGCTACAGTTGAAGCTTACGTATCACCTACTTTAATGAAAAGTGTAATGGCTCTATTAAATAAGTAAGAATAAGTATTAAATAAAAAGAATTCTTTTTTCTTATTAAGAATAACTTTATTTTGACACCCTCGACACATCTGATATAATGGATTAGTGAATGGCGAGGGAGGGAATAATTATGGAAAGTCGAATTGAGCGAATTAAGCAGCAGTTGCACTCAGCTAGCTATAAATTGACACCTCAACGTGAGGCGACTGTAAGAGTACTTCTTGAACATGAAGAGGATCATTTAAGTGCCGAAGATGTATATCTCCTCGTCAAGGAAAAGTCTCCGGAAATTGGATTGGCAACTGTTTATCGTACGTTAGAATTGTTAACTGAACTTAAAATTGTTGATAAAATAAACTTTGGCGATGGCGTTTCTCGCTACGATTTAAGACAAGAAGGAGCCGCACACTTTCATCATCACCTTGTGTGTATGGAATGTGGATCTGTGGACGAAATTCAAGAAGATTTGCTTGAAGACGTTGAAGAAATTGTGGAAAAGCAATGGAATTTTAAAATTAAAGATCACCGCTTGACATTTCATGGCATTTGCCATCGCTGTCAGGATAAAGAAGACAAGCAGTAAAAGCCTTTTCCATAATGGAGAAGGTTTTTTGTTGTACATAAATAGAAAAAATAACGAGGTTACAAGCTATATGGTTTTATAGAAAGGAAGGAAATGACAAGGAGAGAACTCAGCGTATAAAGGCAAGAAACATGTATAAAACCTGTCCCAATTGGCATATCTTCTAATAGAATCAAAAATTGGAGGAATTGTTTCATGAAATCATGGGCTGAAATGGTATATAATACATGTAAAGTATTTATCTTATTTACCGGGTTTACTCTTTTGTTTTATTTTGGAATGATATGGGTATCTCAAGAGTATCAAAATTATAAACGTTATGATGAGCCGTCGGGTTCAGCAGTTAAGGTCATGCAAGCAAGTGTGAACAAAGATCAGACGTGGCTGGAGCGTTTATTTATGTTTTATCAAAACGGGGAGTAGAGGCTATTGAATGATCAAATTCAAGATTTTATTCATTATTTAGTAGTAGAGCGGGGACTGGCGAAAAATACGATTGATTCGTATGAACGAGATTTAAAAAAGTATGCTCAATATTTAGAGCATGTAGAGCAGCTGAAATCATTTAATGAAGTAACAAGACTCCACATCGTTAATTTTCTGAAATATTTAAGTGATCAGCAAAAATCATCTAAAACGATTGCGAGACATGTGGCTTCAACTAGATCTTTTCATCAATTCTTACTAAGGGAAAAAGCAGCGGATACAGATCCATCCGTTCATATTGATACTCCGCAGCTTGAGCGCAAGCTGCCAAAAGTGCTAAATGCAGAGGAAGTAGAGGCGCTGTTAAATGTGTTTGATACTTCGACGCCTTTTGGCATACGAGACAAAGCGATGCTTGAATTGCTTTATGCTACTGGAATTCGTGTATCTGAACTCGTTAACTTAAATATTGATGATGCACATTTGACGATGGGATTTATTCGGTGTATCGGAAAAGGGAATAAAGAAAGAATTGTCCCCATCGGAAGGTTGGCAACAGAGGCGATTGAAGAGTACTTACAGCATGGCCGGAGTATTTTAACAAAGCAAAAGGAACAGGACAAAGCACTTTTTGTTAATCATCATGGAAGGCGCTTGACAAGGCAGGGGTTTTGGAAAATATTAAAAAAGTTAGCTTCTGAAGCAAAAATTGAAAAAGAATTAACTCCACATACGTTACGCCATTCGTTTGCTACTCATTTGTTAGAGAACGGCGCGGATTTGAGAGCTGTTCAAGAAATGCTCGGGCATGCGGATATTTCGACCACTCAAATTTATACACATGTCACAAAAGCGCGTTTAAAAGATGTATACAATCAGTTTCACCCGCGAGCGTAGGAAGATCCCAATGTCCAGTAAGTTCATAGACATTGGTTTTTTTGATTGAAAACACTTTCATTCCTGTGTACAAAAAAATAAAAAGCGTCTATACTAATAGAGAGGTCAGACTTCTGACCAATAAGAGAAGATGGTTAAATTATTTCCAAACGGGAATTTTATAGAGAATAAATAAATTGATATTTGGAGGGAATAAAATGGCGCATACATATAAACGCGTATTTTTAGTTGTCATGGATTCAGTAGGTATCGGTGAATCACCGGATGCTGAAAAATACAATGATAAAGGTGCCGATACGTTTGGTCATATTGCAGAACACTGCAACGGTCTTCATATGCCTAATATGGCTAAGCTTGGTCTAAGCAATATCCGTGAAATTAAAGGAATTGATAAAGCCGAAAAGCCGTTGGCTTACTATACAAAAATGCAGGAAGCTTCTGCCGGAAAAGATACAATGACAGGTCATTGGGAAATTATGGGTCTTAATATTGATACGCCTTTTAATGTGTTTCCAGACGGATTTCCAGAAGAGCTGATTTCACAATTAGAAGAAAAAACAGGCCGTAAAATTATTGGAAACAAACCAGCATCTGGTACAGAAATTTTAGATGAGCTAGGAAAACAGCATATGGAAACAGGTGACTTAATCGTCTATACATCAGCAGATTCTGTTTTGCAAATTGCTGCTCATGAAGAAATTGTTCCAATTGATGAATTGTACAAAATTTGTGAGATTGCTCGTGAATTAACGCTTGATGATCCATATATGATTGGACGTGTTATCGCTCGCCCGTTTTTAGGTGAACCAGGTAACTTCACTCGTACATCCAATCGTCATGACTATGCATTAAAGCCTTTTGGACGTACAGTAATGAATGAATTAAAAGACAATGACATCGATGTTATTGCTATCGGTAAAATTTCTGATATTTACGACGGAGAAGGGGTCACAAAATCTCTTCGTACCAAGTCGAATATGGACGGCATGGATAAGCTAGTTGATACATTAAACATGGACTTCACAGGCTTAAGCTTCTTAAATTTAGTTGATTTTGATGCTCTCTATGGCCATCGCCGCGATCCACAAGGATATGGGCAAGCGCTTGAAGAATATGATGCACGCTTGGAAGAAGTATTTGATTTATTAAAAGAAGATGATTTATTGATTATTACAGCGGATCATGGAAATGACCCTGTTCATCATGGGACAGACCATACGCGTGAATACGTGCCGCTTCTTGTGTACAATAAAGGCATGAAAGAAGGAAAAGAACTTTCTATTCGTCAAACGTTTGCGGATATTGGCGCAACGGTAGCAGAAAATTTTGGCGTAGCAATGCCTAAGCATGGAAAAAGTTTTTTACAAGAGCTGAATTAAGCAGGGGGAATGGAGTATGAAAAAAGAATATATTGAAAAAGCAGCAGCATATATTAAAAATCAATCAGCTGTTACACCAACCATTGGGCTTATTTTAGGTTCTGGACTAGGGGTATTAGCTGACGAAATTGAAGGCGCGGTAAAAATTCCGTACAACGACATTCCTGAGTTCCCGGTTTCAACAGTTGAAGGTCACGCAGGTCAATTAGTAATAGGTACTATTCATGACGTACCGGTTGTAGCTATGCAAGGACGTTTTCACTTTTATGAAGGGTACGCCCTTGATAAAGTAACATTTCCAGTGCGCGTAATGAAAGAAATCGGTGTAGAAACGTTGATTGTAACGAATGCAGCAGGCGGAGTAAACGAATCCTTTAATCCAGGAGACTTAATGATTATTTCTGATCATATTAATAACTTTGGAACGAACCCTTTGATTGGACCTAATGACTCTGATTTTGGCGTAAGATTCCCGGATATGTCAACTGCTTACTGCAAGGACCTTCGTCAATTAGCGAAGAAAGTAGGAGCTGATTTAAATATCGCCTTACAAGAAGGTGTATATGTAGGAAATACAGGTCCAACATATGAAACGCCTGCTGAAGTACGAATGCTTCGCATTATCGGGGGAGACGCGGTCGGTATGTCTACAGTACCAGAAGTTATTGTAGCACGCCATGCAGGTATGAAAGTACTGGGTATTTCTTGTATTTCTAATATGGCAGCTGGTATTTTAGATCAGCCGTTAAATCATGAAGAAGTGATTGAAACGACTGAAAAAGTAAAACAGCAGTTTTTATCGCTTGTAAAAGAAGTAGTAAAGCAACTTCCAGCTGATCAAAAATAAGAAGAAAATATGACTTCAAGCATCGAGAATTTCTCGATGCTTTTTTTATTTCGTTTAGTATAAATCGATTATACCTTGGAAAAAATAGGTTGTATAAAGAATGGAGGTTTGTGGAGATGAAGCGAACTATTGTAAAGTTACTCGTTGTCATATTTTTATTTCCACTTATGACGCAACCTGTTTTAGCCGCAGAAAAAAAGAGTTCTGAGCTTGCTGACAGTGCTAGGTCAGCTATTTTAATTGAACGGGATACAGGAAAAATTCTATACGAAAAAAATAGTAATCAAGAACTTCCCCCTGCCAGTATGACTAAAATTATGACAATGATTTTAATTATGGAGGCTTTGGATAAAGGGAAAATTACCTTAAAAGATAAAGTGCGAGCAAGTGAATATGCCGCTTCAATGGGAGGCTCACAAATCTTTTTAGAGCCCGGAGAAGAAATGACGGTAAATGATTTGCTAAAAGGGATTGCGATAGGTTCTGGTAACGATGCTTCTATGGCAATGGCTGAATATTTAGCTGGATCAGAAGAAAAATTTGTAGCAAAGATGAACCAAAAAGCGAAAGAGCTTGGTTTGACTCATACAAAATTTCAAAATCCGACAGGCCTGCCTGTAGAAAATCACTATAGTACAGCTCATGATATGGCCATGATGGGCAGAGAGCTACTAAAGTATGAAAAAATTATTAACTATACAAGTAAATACGAAGCTTATTTACGCACGGATACAGATAAGAAGTTTTGGTTAGTAAATACGAATCGCTTAGTGAAGTTTTATCCCGGGGTTGATGGACTCAAAACGGGATTTACAGGTCAAGCTAAGTATTGCCTGACAGCTACCGCTAAAAAGGGAAATATGCGTGTGTTAGCGGTTGTATTCGGTGCAAGCACGCCAAAAGATCGCAATAATCAAGTAACCAAAATGTTAGACTACGCATTCAGTCAATATACAACGAAGCCTTTATACAAAAAAGGAGACGTTATTGCCAAGATAGATGTAAACAAGGGTAGTGAAGATCAGGTAACAGCCGTTACGTCAGAGCCTATTTCTGTTTTATTGAAAAAAGGAAATGCAGCCAAAGATGTTAAAACAGAAGTGAAAATGAACGAGAAGTTAAATGCGCCTATTCAAAAAGGCGACAAAATTGGAACGTTGACCATTAAGAAGGATAACAAAGTAATGAGTTCTTCACCGCTTCTTGCAAAAGAAGATATCGATGCTGCTTCTTGGTGGAAGCTATTTAAACGTACGTTCTCTATTTTCTCTCAAACATCTTAAACAGCTAAATGTGACGAAATAGAACTAGTTTTGTCGGTGAGAAGGATTCTATTCTGTTGGCAGCGAAAGATTGACTATAAGATTTCCGAGGAGGTTTGTATAGTGAGTCTTTCAATTGAACTGGAATTCAAACAAGATGTCTTGTTGGTTCGATTAACAGGAGAATTAGATCATCATACGGCAGAAGAGCTAAGAAGCAAAATCACCCAAGCGATAGAGAAGGAATCTATCAGCCATTTGATTTTAAATCTACAGCATTTAACCTTTATGGACAGCTCTGGCTTGGGGGTTATTTTAGGGAGATACAAACAAGTTCATAATAACGGTGGGGAAATGGTTGTATGCGCTATTTCTCCCGCTGTAGAACGTTTGTTTAATATGTCAGGCTTATTTAAAATTATTCGTTTTGAACCTAATGAAGAAAACGCGCTTCAAAAATTGGGGGTGGCATAATGAAAAATCAAATGAACCTCCAATTTTCCGCGCTTAGTCAAAATGAATCGTTTGCCCGCGTCACGGTAGCATCATTTATTACACAGTTAGATCCAACAATGGATGAGTTAACAGAAATTAAAACAGTCGTATCTGAAGCAGTAACAAATGCTATTATTCACGGCTACGAAAGCAATCCGGATGGTGTGGTATATATTTCTGTGACGCTTCATGAAGACGGTGTAGTGGAGCTGATGATTCGTGATGAAGGAATTGGTATCGATAACGTGGATGAAGCAAAGCAGCCTTTATACACAACGAAACCAGATCTAGAACGCTCTGGAATGGGTTTCACCATAATGGAAAACTTTATGGACGAAATTCGAGTAGAGTCTACTGTATTAGAAGGTACGACCTTATATTTAAAAAAGCACTTAACAAATAGTAAAGCGCTATGTAATTAAGGAGACTTGCCAATGGATGTGGAGGTCAAAAAAAATAAAAACGAACCGTATTTAAAGGATCATGAAGTTAAAGACCTCATCAAGCGCAGTCAGCAAGGTGATCAAATTGCACGAGATACAATCGTCCAAAAAAATATGCGGCTCGTTTGGTCGGTTGTTCAACGTTTTATTAACCGTGGTTATGAGCCCGATGATTTATTTCAAATTGGATGTATAGGACTATTAAAGTCCGTTGATAAATTTGACCTATCGTATGATGTTAAATTTTCAACATATGCTGTTCCGATGATTATTGGTGAAATTCAACGGTTTATTCGTGATGATGGCACGGTAAAGGTTAGCCGTTCTCTGAAAGAAATGAGCAATAAAATACGTAAAGCAAAAGATGAGCTTTCCAAATTGCTTGGACGCGTCCCTACAGTCGCTGAGGTTGCAGAACATTTGGATCTCACTCCTGAAGAAGTAGTGCTGGCTCAAGAAGCTAATCGTGCTCCTTCGTCTATTCACGAGACCGTCTATGAAAATGATGGAGATCCAATTACCCTTCTTGACCAAATTGCTGATCATACGGAAGCGAAGTGGTTTGATAAAATTGCTTTAAAAGAAGCAATTGAAGAACTTGATGAGCGTGAAAAGCTCATTGTCTATTTGAGGTATTACAAAGATCAAACTCAGTCCGAAGTGGCCGCAAGGCTAGGGATTTCTCAGGTTCAGGTATCGAGGCTTGAGAAGAAAATCTTAAAACAAATGAAGCTGCATATGAATGACACGTAATACTTAAGAAGCAATCCGTTTTGCTATTCAAAGAAGAATAGTGAAACGGATTGCTTTTTTTATTTGGTAATTAATGGTCTGTTCAGAAACGTGAATTAGAAAATTTAAGAAAATCCATACTACACGTACAGGGAGATAATGAATCGTAAGGTGTGATATGAATGGAAAACGTTCTTTATCTTAAAATGAGGCATCGTATTCAAGTAAAACCTGATGAAGCTGTAAATATTGGACAATTAGCAATGGTTATAGCAGGAGATTCTGTTCAAAAGCAAATTGAAAAGCTAATTGTCTATCAAGTAAGTATGAGTGATCGAAATATTATCATTGTTGATTTAATGAAGGTAATTGAAAAAGTTGCCTCTCAGTATCCGCACTTAGACATTCAGACGATTGGACCCGCTCAAACAATTGTAGAGGTCGTGTATAAAAAGAGACAATATTCCTTTTTGTTTTTTCTAGCTGTTTGGTTTCTTCTCTTCATCGGAGCTGCTTTAGCAATTATGAACTTTCACGAAGATGTGAGTATGAGACAAGTACATCAAAAATTGTTCTATATGCTGACCGGTCTGAGAGATAAGCAGCCTTTGCTGATTCAAGTACCTTACTCTATCGGTTTAGGGTTGGGAATGATTCTGTTTTTTAACCACGTCTTTAGAAAACGAATTAATGAAGAGCCTAGTCCTCTCGAAGTCGAAATGTTTAATTACCAGCAAGACTTAGATCAATACGTCATTATGCACGAGAATAAAGAAAGTATGAAAAAAATTGATGATCATTAACATTGTGATGACCATTGTAATTGGACTTGCGGGAGGATTGGCTGCAGGTGCTGGATTTGTAGCATTTTTAACGGTGCTGGGCATTATTCCGCGTTTGATGCAGCTGACCAAAACCATGAAATACATTCAAGCATATGAGTGGGGAGTCGTAGGTGGTGCCGTTACAGGCGGTTGGTGCAGTCTTCATCAATACACGTGGCAGTTTCCTGCGGTGCTTATTATGATCATAGGTCTAACGAGCGGTATTTTTATTGGGATGCTGGCAGCAGCGTTAACAGAAGTGCTTAATGTATTGCCGACGTTAACGAAACGAATAGGAATGGAAGGCAAGCTTATTTTATTGTTAATGGCCATTGTACTAGGCAAAGTATGCGGGTCATTATTTCATTGGATTTATTTTGTTAATCAATAAGAAAAGGATGTATGTAACATGGCAAATAATCAAAAATTAAAAGATAACTATCAAGAAAGCATTAAACCATTTCAGCCTAAACCTTCATATGTGGCAAATTGCCTAAAGGCCTTTTTGGTAGGGGGAATCATTTGTACATTAGGACAGGCAATTCAAAATTTCTATATTGCATTTTTTGACTTTAATGAAAAAAATGCAGGTAATCCTACCGTCGCAACCCTTATTTTAATATCTGCGCTCTTAACCGGGTTTGGGATATATGATCGTATTGGTCAATTCGCAGGTGCAGGTTCAGCCGTTCCTGTTACGGGTTTTGCCAATTCCATGACGAGTGCAGCGCTTGAACATCGAAGTGAAGGAATTGTTCTCGGCGTTGCGACCAACATGTTCAAGCTGGCTGGAAACGTCATTGTATTTGGAACGGTTTCGGCTTACGTTGTAGGAATCATTCGCTACCTTTTTAAAACTTATTTGCTATGAAAAGAGGGGGATTATGAGAAAAACTGGAAAGCAAACGTGGGTTTATGAAAATCCTATTTACATTAATGCTACAGGAACAGCAGTAGGGCCAAAAGAAGCAGATGGACCGTTGGGAGAAACATTTGATATTACACATAAAGATTTGCACTGTGAAGAAGACAACTGGGAGTTAGCTGAAAGAAGACTGATGACGGAGTCCATTGACTCCTGCTTGCAAAAAATAAATTTATCCTATGAAGACATTGATTTGTTTTTGGCTGGAGATTTATTAAATCAAAACGTAACGGCTAATTTTGTAGCTCGACATAACCAAATTCCATTTCTATGCATGTTTGGCGCTTGCTCCACATCAATGGAAACGCTGGCAACAGGGGCAGCTCTTGTGGATGCGGGATTTGCTAATCGTGTTATTGCATCAGCGAGCAGTCATAACGCAACCGCTGAGCGCCAATTTCGAAATCCTACCGAGTACGGAGGACAAAAACCAGATACGGCAACGGCAACTATTACGGGAGCAGGGGCAGCGCTGGTCTCGAAAGAAAAAGGTATTGTGCGTCTCACGTCTGCAACGATTGGGCGTGTAATGGATTATGGGATTAAAAACGCAAACGATATGGGTTCTGCTATGGCACCAGCTGCTGCAGATACCATTCAAAGGCATTTGGAAGACTTAAACGTCGCGCCAAGCGAGTATGATCTTATTTTAACAGGAGATTTATCTGGTGTAGGCAGTCCAATTTTAAAACAGCTGCTCAAGGACGAAGGCTACGATATATCAACCAATCATAATGATTGCGGATTAATGGTATATCGCCCCGACCAAAATGTATTTGCAGGAGGAAGCGGCTGCGGCTGCTCGGCTATTGTCACGTATGGTCATATTTTAAATGAATTAAAATCGGGAAACTTAAAGAAAGTGTTTATGGTGGCAACAGGAGCTCTTTTAAGTCCAACGATGATTCAGCAAAAAGAGTCAATTCCAACAATTGCTCATGGCGTCGTCTTAGAACATATCGGGGAGGGGGATGATCAATGGAGTATGTAATAGCTTTTGCTGTAGGAGGAATCATTTGCGTTATTGGGCAGCTGCTGCTGGATCTTGCTAAACTTACTCCAGCGCATGTTATGAGTTCGTTTGTAGTTGCGGGAGCGATTTTAGATGGATTTGGTCTTTATGATAAGTTGATTGAATTTGCTGGCGCCGGAGCGACGGTTCCAATTACAAGCTTTGGTCATTCCTTGTTGCACGGAGCGATGAAGCAAGCGGATGACCATGGATTTATCGGGATTGGGATTGGGATTTTTGAACTTACCTCCGCTGGAATTTCAGCAGCTATTTTATTTGCTTTTATTATCGCGTTAATCTTTAAACCGAAAGGATAAAAGATTATGAAAAAAAGAAGGATCATTATTGTAACCGATGGCGATGAATATGCGCGCAAAGCAATTGAGCATGTAGCTAAATCCGTTGGTGGCAGGTGCATTTCGAGGTCATATGGAAACCCTACTACGTTAACAGGTAGTCAAACGGTAGATTTAATTCTTCAAGCACCATATGATCCCGTCTTTGTGATGTTCGACGATAGCGGTTTCTTAGAGGAAGGACCTGGGGAAATTGCTTTGCTGCATGTAGCAAAGCATCCTCAAGTAGAAGTTCTTGGAGTGATTGCCGTTGCATCACGTACTCATCAAAGCGAATGGACAAGAGTGGATGTGACCATTGATCGTTTTGGGGAAATATCGCATTACGGCGTGGATAAAAGCGGAATTCAAGAGTTAGAAGTCGGACGAATTAATGGAGATACAGTTTACTGCTTGGATCAGCTCGATATTCCCTTAGTTGTAGGAATAGGAGATATCGGCAAAATGGCTAGGATGGATGATGTCAAACTGGGATGTCCTATTACTGAAAAAGCAGCAAGACTTATTTTAGAAAGGAGCGGTTCGTTTGGGTAAGCTAGCAGAGAAGAAAACAGCTATTTTTTCAAAAGTGCAAAAAAACGATCAGTGGTTCAAGGAAAACGCTAGTATGAACACAAGCTTTGATGTGGGCGTACGTAAACTGCTTATTTTGGATCGAGAAGTTCATATTTACTACGTAACGGGGCTGTGTGATAGTTCATTTATTATTGAAATTGCAAAAGTACTCATTCAAATTAATGATAATGAAGTTGAACGAGCAAAGTTAAAGGATATTGTTGAAAACCGTCTTATTCATCAGCAAGTCAAGCCTTTAAAGACGCTGGATGATGGAATGGTATCGGTTTTATCAGGACTGCTATTCGTTTTAATTGACGGTGAAGAAGTTGGCTTTGAAGTCGATGTGCGTACATATCCTGGCAGATCCCCTGAAGAAGCGGATACAGAGAAAGTGATTCGCGGAGCACGAGATGGATACACTGAAAACATCATTATCAATACAGCGTTAACAAGAAGACGAATTCGTGACGGAAGATTTCGTTTTGAAATTATGAAGGTAGGCGAACGATCAAAACTGGACGTAGCGATTGGGTACATAAATGGCGTAGCTGATCCAGGGCTGGTTAAACTGATAAAAGATGAACTGGAAGCAATTGATATAGATGGTTTGCCGATGGCTGACAAATCAATTGAAGAGTTTTTAGTCAAACAAGGAATTAATCCTTTTCCAATGGTACGCTATACAGAACGTCCGGACACAGCAGCAGCTCATGTACTGGAAGGGCATGTGATTATTATTACCGATACGTCTCCAAGCGTTATTATTACGCCAACTACGCTGTTTCATCACGTGCAGCATGCGGAAGAATACAGGCAGGCTCCTTCTGTCGGTACGTTTATCCGCTGGATACGGTTTTTAGGAATTCTTGCTTCTCTTTTCTTATTACCGCTATGGCTATTATTTGTACTTGAACCAGATCTGCTGCCGTCAAAATTGCAGTTTATTGGACCAAACGAAGCAACAAATATTCCAACTGTTGTTCAAATTTTCCTAGCTGATTTTGGGATTGAATTTCTGAGGATGGCGGCCATTCATACGCCGACGCCGCTTGCCACGGCGATGGGCTTGATTGCCGCTGCGCTTATTGGGCAAATTGCTATTGATGTAGGTCTTTTTGTTCCCGAGGTTATTTTGTATGTGGCTATTGCAGCAATTGGTTCATTCGCGACGCCAAGCTATGAGTTAGCGGTAGCAAATAAAATGCTGCGATTGTTTCTGTTAATTTTCGTGGCGGCCTTTCATACTCCAGGGTTTCTTATTGCGACAACGTGTATCATTCTCTACATGGCGCGACTAAAATCATTAAATACGCCTTATTTGTGGCCGTTTCTTCCATTTAATCCGCAGGCTTTGTGGCAGATTCTCATCCGCACACCGGTTCCTGGAGCGAATCCGCGACCTAGTATTGTGCATCCGCAGGATAAAGACCGCCAGCCTGCAAAACCTTAAACAAAATATGTGGTTGAAACCTGTATGAAGATGTGATAAATTTGTTTTAAATATGGAAAATAATAAATATTTAGACAGTTAGCAGCGAATTGCCGTTAACTGTCTTTTTTACACTATACACAGGAACGGGGTCTAAACATGTTTTTACACGGAACAAGTCGCATAAATAAGCAGGGGCATCTTGAAATTGGTGGAGTTGATACGGTTGAATTAGCATCAAATTTTGGGACACCCCTTTACGTATATGACGTGGCTTTAATTCGGCAGCGTGCTAGAGGATTTAAAGAAACATTTGAAAAGCATGGGGTAAAAGCACAGGTCGCTTATGCAAGCAAAGCTTTTTCGACAATTGCAATGGTCCAAGTCGTTCATGAAGAAGGTCTTTCGTTAGACGTTGTTTCGGGGGGAGAACTGTATACGGCTTTAGCAGCTGACTTTCCAAAAGAACGAATTCATTTTCACGGAAACAATAAAAGCCGAGCAGAACTAGAAATGGCCGTCAAAGAAGATGTAGGATGCATTGTAGTTGATAATTTTTATGAAATTGCATTGCTTGAGGAAATAACGGAACAGTATCAAAAAAAGATGCCTGTTCTTCTCAGATTAACACCTGGAATTGAAGCTCATACACATGATTATATCTTGACAGGGCAAGAAGACTCGAAGTTTGGATTTGATCTTCAAAACGGTCAAGCAGACGAAGCTGTGCGTCTTGTGCAAAATAGCAAGGGGCTAGAACTTTTAGGTATTCACTGTCATATAGGATCGCAAATTTTTGAAACAACGGGATTTATTATGGCGACTCAAAAGCTTTTTGCAAAAATGAAAGAGTGGAAACAACGTATAAAATTTGTTCCGCAAGTATTAAATTTAGGCGGGGGTTTTGGCATTCGTTATACGGAAGAAGATCAGCCTATCCCTGTTTCTCAGTATGTGGAGGTTATTATAGAAGAGGTCAAAAAGCAGTCCAAACAGTTAGAAGTAGAAATTCCTGAAATTTGGATTGAGCCCGGGCGCTCTCTTGTAGGAGATGCTGGAACGACCCTGTATTCAATCGGTTCTCGTAAACACGTACCGAATGTACGTGAATATGTAGCGATTGATGGAGGCATGAACGACAATATTCGTCCCGCACTGTATCAAGCGAAATATGAAGCGGTCATTGCCAATCGAATGAATGATGAGAGTGATGAGCTCGTATCCATCGCAGGTAAGTGCTGCGAATCGGGGGATATGCTGATGTGGGATGTACATCTTCCAAAAGCAAACCCAGATGATTTATTAGCGATGTTTTGTACAGGCGCATACGGTTATTCTATGGCAAGTCACTATAACCGTTTGCCAAAGCCAGCTGTCGTGTTCGTAGAAGATGGAGAAGCACAGCTAGTCGTAAAACGCGAAACGTATGAAGACATTGTAAAAAATGACGTGAAATACAAAGTGACGGTAAAAAAGTAACGAGTGATTAACGTAAAAAAAGAGCCTCTTGTTCAAGAGGCTCTTTTTTATGAGAATAACGATTTAATAGCATCAATAATATCAACAAAGAATTGCTTTAATTTATCAAGAAATGATTGGCCTTCTTCTGACTGAAGAAATGTTGTTACTTTTTCCTTTGTCGCAGAAAGCTGGTCTTTTACTTGGTTCCAATCGATGTTCATATCTTTTAACCGATTGAAAAAGTCAACCAGTGTATTAAGCTCTGAATCTGTTAATTTAATACCTAAATCATCAGCCACGCGCTGAATTAACGTGCGTAAATCGTCCTTTGTTTGAGGATTTTCTTTAGCAATTTCTTCTTTAATCGTTGCCATAAACTGCGCTGCTTTTTCTTTACCGATTTTTTCACCAAGTTCAGATGTTTGGACCATCTCTTCGTTGGCTGCTTTTTTTACTTCTTCTGGGATTTTTTGATCTGTTTGAACTTCATATGCTTTCATAATACCTGTTAAAGCGGCTGTACCAGATACTTCAAATGGAGCAGTAATCTGGATTTTTGCATCTTTAACGCCGGCGGTCATTAAAGCATTAATATACATGTCATCTGTAATACCATTAATATTTTGAGTTGATACGCTTAAACCAGAATCTTTTGAGCCAAGGGTAATACTAGAAGATGAAATAGCACGAGATCCAATAGTAGCCTTTGGAATAAAGTCACCTAAGTATTCATGCTCTTCTTGGTTTGTCACGGTTACTGTTTGAGCATTGCTTGGTGCATCAAGGTCATTTAATACCTGTTGCTTCTGAGAGCTGGTTAAGTCCTGACCTAATGTAATAATCACATCGCCCGGAGCAGCATCTGCAAAACTTTTTAAGGGTGCGGTTAGGAATAGAAGAAGACCTAATGTCACCATCATTGCTTTTATCGTTAATTTCAAACCTTTTTCCTCCTTTAATCCCATACTTGCCCTATTATAATACGGGCAGGTCTGAAGTAACAGAGCCAATTCATCATTTTCCCATAAATCAGTCTAGAGGCGTAGATTTCTATATAAAATGAAATCTATGTATCTCCATCACTGTATTAGACGGATGATACTATAAAAAGTTTCATCTCACAACTACTATTTTTTATTTAGAGCCCTACGAGAAGAAAGTGAAAAAGTGCATTCATTGAATTCATGAGCTTGTTTGTAGTAGAATAGAGTGAGTTTATAAATGTAAGTGTTCTGCCTCTAGGTGGCATTTACAACTTTTACGTTTTGCCGCTTTGACGGGGAAGATAGAGCCTGTAGCGGTACTAATACATATATTGGAGGTCATTTATATGAAAAAAGCAAGTATTTTAATGGAAAATGGTGAAAAAATTCTAATCGATTTATTTCCGAACGAAGCACCAGGAACAGTAGAAAACTTTGAAAAGTTAGCTAATGAAGGATTCTACAACGGCGTAACGTTCCACCGCGTTATCCCTGGATTTGTTTCTCAAGGAGGAGACCCAACTGGTACAGGTGCTGGCGGCCCTGGCTATTCAATTAAATGTGAAACAGAAGGAAACCCTCACAAACACGAAGCGGGTTCTCTATCAATGGCGCATGCTGGTAAAGACACAGGCGGCAGTCAGTTCTTTCTTGTTCATGAGCCACAGCCTCATTTGAACGGTGTTCACACTGTATTTGGAAAAGTAACAGAAGGACTTGATACAGTGTTGAAAATGAAAAATGGCGACGTAATGAAAGAAGTAAAAGTCTGGGAAGAATAAGAGCATACTGCTATAAATGGATATCAGCTAATAAAACGTCATAACAACCTTTTACAGGGGGTTACGGCGTTTTTTCTTCGCGCAACAGCTCAAAAAGCGTAATAGATTAGGTTTCTCATACACGCGTGACATATGACAAGCTTTTGTGTAATATTGCTATTTACTTATAAATTTTGTATGATAAAAGCAGTAAAAAACGCAGCGCATTAATTTGTAGGAAAGTTTGAGGACGAGGGAGAATCGTATGCTTATTCGCTATAAACGAAACTATGAAAAAATTGCCATGGGTCTTCTATCGTTTGTACCTACGGAAAAAGATTTAAAAAAACTTCAACAAACGATGAAAGAATATGAGCAAAACGAACATTGGCAGCTGTATCTTTGGAAGCAAGAAGAAGATATTATTGGAATTGTTGGCATTTCCATGCTCGATAAAAGTTTGATTGAGGTTCAACACGTCAGTGTAAACCCTTCACACCGCCAACAGGGCATTGGCAAAAAAATGATTAAAGCTCTTAAAGAAATGTATACGACTGCACAAATTAAGCCGAGTGAAATCATCGCTCCTTTTTATGAAAAGTGTCAGGCGGATGAATAAAGAAAAGCATGATTAGTTGAGGTGCGAAAGCGTCTTTCACATCTTAGTCATCATAAAACAACAGGTAGCTTCTAGCTACCTGTTGTTTTGTTTTGCCAATAAGTTCGCTTGTCTTTCCGCAATCACATCTGAACGATCTCGTGTACTGTGACGATGAACAATCGCATCATTTTGCAGATTAGAAGCTGATAACCAGACAAGCTGTTTATCAGTGCTTCTTCGTTTGCAAGCTCGTAATAATGCTGGATCTTCAATAGGTAAGTTAATGCTTTTATATGGCTGATAGGTATCGATTAAAGCTAATTGTTTGCGAAGAAGTTTAAGCAGTGAAGGATAATTAAGTCCAAGCTGTGCAATGTTTTCTTCTTCCTTCGTTAAAATTGCCAGTGCCTTTTGCATCGTTCTTTTGGCTCCGGCGAAATTTTGACGTCGATGATGATAGAGTGAAACAGCAATTTGAATAAGGCCAACCCAAATAATATTGCGGTGTCCTCTTTCGTCTTTTTTCCAGTGTTCTTCTAGCAGTTCATGACATTCAAAGTAATCCCGGTCGCCATGAAAATGAACTAAATAATCAATATAGGCTTGTGAATACAATCTTGTTCCCTCCTGGTAAGACTCTATATGTAGTGTATCACAAAAATTAGCTATTCATCAGCGCTGTGCCTTTAAAGAGACAAACGTGCTCAAGGTATGGCGAACACGTTTGTTTTTATTCAATATGTGTGGTTAGAAGCGTAAGCAAGAACAACCAACAATAATTAATAAAATAAACAGTACAACAATTAAAGCGAAACCGCTACCGTATCCACAAGATTTTTCACCCATGCGAGTTCCTCCTTCAGCCATTTGAAAATGTTATTACCTTGACATCATATGTATGTTTAAACTTTTTGTATGGGCAAATGACCTATTTTTACGTTAATTTGTATTGGACATGTGTCTATAATCCTCTATACTAATGATAGTAACGTTATATAAAGCAGCAGAAATGATAAGCAATTGAAAAGTGTTGGTGAGATAAAAGTGGAGTACAGTGTAAAAGTAGATGCGTTTGAAGGACCTTTAGATCTTCTTCTGCATTTGATTAACCGATTTGAAATTGATATTTACGATATCCCAGTAGCGACAATTACTGAGCAATATATGATGTTTATACATACAATGAATGAGCTTCAGCTAGACGTTGCCAGTGAGTATCTAGTCATGGCAGCAACTTTGCTTCAAATTAAAAGTAAAATGCTTCTGCCTACGTATGAAGAAGATATGGATGAAATTGAAATGGTCGATGAAGAAGATCCGCGTGAAGAATTGATGCAGCGCTTAATTGAATATCGAAAGTTTAAAGAAGCGGCAGTAGAGCTTCAAAAGCTGGAAGAAGACCAAAGTCATGTGTATACAAAACCTCCAAGTAATGTGCAAATAAATGCAGAAGAACGTACGCAGCCTCAGGACGAAGGATTGGATATATCACTGTATGATATGCTAAGTGCTTTTCAAAAGTTAATGAAACGAAAGCAAAACAAAAAGCCTATGCAGACGAAAATAGCAAGACAAGATATTCCAATTGACAAGCGCATGAGTGAAATTGTGAATGAATTAAAAGCCTTTAAAGGGAAAAAAAGTTTTTATCAGCTGTTTCCTTATCAAGAGCGTGATCATATTGTTGTAACGTTTTTAGCTGTGCTGGAATTAATGAAAGAAAATGAAATCGTTGTGGAACAGCAGCACAATCTAGACGAGCTTTATGTATCGTATCGAGAAAGGAATGAAGAGGAATGACAACGAATAATTTACATGCTATTATTGAGAGCTTACTTTTTGTTTCTGGTGATGAAGGTCTGTCTATTAGCCGGTTAGCTGAGATTATAGAAAAGCCTCATGAAGACATTCAAGGTGCTTTGGAAAGCTTAGAGCAAGAGTGTAAGTCCAGAGGAGTTACACTTGTTGAAATAGGCGGGGCCTATCAGCTTGTTACAAAAAAAGAGCATGCACCATATATTGAGAAGCTCGTAGAAGCTCCTGCTAATCAATCATTGTCACAAGCAGCGCTTGAAACGTTAGCTATTGTAGCGTATAAGCAGCCAATTACAAGAGCTGAAATCGAAGAGATTCGCGGAGTGAAAACGGAAAGACCTCTTCAAACTTTAATTGGAAAGGTTCTGTTAAAAGAAGTGGGACGAGCGGAAGGCGCAGGGCGTGCCATCTTATACGGAACGACAAAAGAATTTTTAGGCTATTTTGGGCTTAAAAGTATCGAAGAGCTGCCGCCGCTTCCAGAAGATTTGTTACAAGAAGGAACCAATCAAGAGGCAGATTTATTTTTTCAATCGTTTCAAGAAATGAAGTGAAACCGTAAAAGAACATAGAGTTTTTCTATGTTCTTTTTTGTATGGACAAATCTTTTCATTCATAACCAAAAAAGACGAGCATAAACTTGTACAAACAGGTAGAGGGACGGGGATGACATGAAAAGAAGCAAAAAAAGTATCATCTATCTATTTATTGTATTGCTATGTCTCAGCGGTTGGCCTTCCGTATCATCTGCAGCAGGGAGTGTAAGTGCTCATAGTGCTATTTTGATGGAACAGAAGTCAGGAAGAGTGTTATACGCTAAAAATGCAGATCAAGTTAGCCGAATTGCTAGCATCACAAAAATTATGACAGCAATACTGGCGATTGAATCTGGCAAAATAAATAAAAAAGTTACCGTTAGCCACAACGCAGTTGGCGTTGAAGGTTCTTCTGTGTATTTAGTTGAAGGTGAAAAAATAAAATTAAAAGATTTAGTGTATGGCTTGATGCTTCGCTCAGGTAATGATGCTGCTGTAGCTATCGCAGAAGCTGTTGGAGGAAGCGAAGATGGATTTGTTTATTTGATGAATAAAAAAGCAGAAGAAATTGGCATGACGAATACAACATTTCAAAATCCGCATGGATTAGACGATCATGAAAATCATCGCTCAACAGCGCACGATATGGCTCTGCTTATGCGCTATGCAATGAATAATAAAATTTTCAAAGAGATTTCAGGAACAAAAGTCTATCGAATGAAGCACCCTGAAGAGAAATGGGATCGAGTGTGGAAAAACAAAAATAAACTGCTGACAACACTATATGCATACTGTACTGGCGGAAAAACAGGATATACAAAATTAGCAAAACGAACGCTTGTGACAACTGCTACAAAAGATGGAATGGATTTAATCGCCGTAACGATTAATGCGCCAGATGATTGGAACGATCACATTTCCATGTATGAAAATGCATTTGATAAATATGATATGACCAGTTTAGCTGCAAAAGGCGAATTGGCAGATATAAAAGATTCTTTCTATAAAGATCAGTTGTATATTAAACGAAATGTCGTCTATCCTCTTACAAAGAAAGAACAGAGCTCTGTAGAAGTGAAAACAACGTTAATTCAGCCTAAAAAGCAGTGGGAAGAAACAGGGAAAGTTCCTAATGTTGTAGGGAAGCTCGATATTTATAGAAGTGGAGAAACGATTGACAGTGTTCCTATTTATTTCGAAAAGCAGGCCGAGCAGCAAGAAGGTTTCTTTAATCGAGTGAAGCGATTAATGTTTATTCAGTCTGGAGCCAAAACAGATGGTTAATATTATTTGGATGCTGCTGACCATTATCGGAATTGTTTTTGCAATTATAAATGGGAAAATTGGTGATGTAAACAAAGCAATTTTTCAAGGAGCAGGCGAAGCGGTGACCATCAGCATTGGGTTAATCAGCGTGCTGGTCTTTTGGTTAGGTATGATGAATATTGCTCAAAGTGCAGGGCTTCTCGACAAGTTAGCGAAACTATTTCGACCCATTATTACTAGACTTTTCCCTGATGTTCCAAAAGATCATCCGGCCTTAGGATACATATTGTCCAATATGATGGCGAATATGTTTGGGCTGGGGAATGCGGCAACTCCTCTTGGTATTAAAGCGATGGAGCAGCTTAAAAAACTGAACGGCGACAGAGACGAAGCAAGCCGTTCTATGATCACACTTTTAGCACTTAACACAACCAGTTTAACGCTTATACCGACCACAGTTATTGCCATTCGAATTACGTATAACTCGGCTAATCCTACTGAAATTGTGGGTACTACGCTTTTAGCAACTGTTGTAGCTACGATAGGAGCTATCATCATCGATCGCTTCTTTTATTATCGACGTACGCGAAAAGGAGGAAAACGAAAATGACGATGCTTAATCAAGTATCATTGATGTTTATTCCTCTTATCGTAGGCTGTATTTTACTTTATGGAACCTACAAAAAAATTCCTACGTATGAAAAGTTTGTAGAGGGAGGGAAAGACGGATTACAAATTGCTTTTTCCATCATTCCTTACTTAGTCGGCATGTTAGTGAGCATCTCTATTTTTCGAGCTTCAGGAGCCCTTGATTTTTTCTTATCTGTTTTAAAACCTATGCTGCAAGCAGTCGGCGTTCCGGCTGAAATTGTACCTTTAGCTCTTATTAAACCGATATCTGGAACGGCTGCCCTTGGTATCACAACGGATCTAATTTCTACATATGGACCTGATTCTTTTATCGGTCGTTTGGCATCGACCATGCAGGGAAGTACAGATACCACGTTTTATATTTTAACGGTTTATTTCGGAGCAGTAGGTATTAAAAAAATGGGAGATGCGCTGAAGGTTGGTTTACTGGCGGATTTGGTAGGGATTATTGCATCAGTTGTGATCGTAATCCTTGTATTTGGCCGGTAAGAAATCGAAAATTCTACCTCTGTGTGGCAAATAGACTTGTGTATTACTTCGTAAACAAGTAAGATGTTACAAGAGGTGAAGTGTTAATGGAACGATTACAAAAAGTGATTGCTCACGCAGGTGTAGCATCAAGACGTAAAGCTGAAGAATTAATCGGCCAAGGCCGAGTGAAAGTAAATGGAAAAGTTGTAAAAGAATTGGGCACGAAAGTAGGTCCTAACGATAAAATTGAAGTAGACGAAGTGCCGGTAGAAAGCGAAGCGCCCGTTTATTTTATGCTATACAAACCAAGAGGCGTGATTTCAGCTGCTAACGACGACAAAGGAAGAAAAACAGTCGTTGACTTCTTTCCGCATGTAGAAGAAAGAATTTACCCGATTGGACGTCTGGACTATGATACGTCGGGTCTACTTCTTTTAACAAATGATGGTGAATTTGCTAATCAGCTAATGCACCCGAAATTTGAAGTGGATAAAGTGTATGTAGCTAAAATTAAAGGAATCCCAAGTCGTGAAAGCATCAGACAGCTGCAGCGCGGAGTGATGCTTGAAGACGGAAAAACAGCACCAGCTCGTGCAAAAGTTCTTTCCATTGATAAAAGCAAGCAGACGGCGATCGTAGAACTGACGATTCACGAAGGGAAAAATCGTCAAGTACGTCGCATGTTCGATGCAATCGGACATTCTGTATTAAAGTTAAAACGTGAGCGCTACGGACCTTTAGACTTACGCGGATTAAATGCAGGAGAAGCACGCGAGCTTACGGCTCATGAAGTCAAACAATTATATTCAATGTCTCAAACAGGTAAGTAATTTTCACTTACCTGTTTTTTTTATGAAAAATGTCGTGAATTAGAAAATCAAGCAAGGTTTTTTGAAAAAATGTCGAACTTGTAGAATGAGAGGAAGACTTCACAGAAACGTCGAAATATTATCGGAAAGCCACTACCAAAAAAATGATATAATGGTAGAAAAAAAGCGTATTGAAAGCGGTTAAAAGGAGTTCGTGCTATGAAAAAAAAGCGCTTGATTATTCGAACAGTTATATTAGCAGTTTTACTGTGCGCGGTTGGATATACCCTTTATGCTCAATTTTTTGCTGATAAACAAAAGGTATCGGTAGGAGATGAGGCACCTGACTTTATATTAAGAGATATTAATGGAGAAACTCATCAGCTATCAGATTACAAAGGCAAAGGAGTTTTTTTGAATTTTTGGGGAACATGGTGCAAGCCCTGTAAACAAGAGATGCCGGCGATGGAAAAGCAGTATGCAGCATATAAAAAGCAAGGCGTTGAAATTTTAGCTGTTAACGTTGCAGAAACGAATATAGCGGTAGAGCAGTTTGCTAAACAGTATGGGCTATCTTTTCCAATTTTGATGGATAAAGATTCACAAGTGTTGGGTGCGTACGGGATAGATCCTCTTCCGACTACGTTTTTAATTGATAAAAACGGAAAGATTGTAGACAGCTTTATTGGCGGATTAGAAGAATCTAAAATAAAAGAATATATGGAAGAAATTAAACCATAGGGAGTGTTGACAATGAAACACGTAAAATGTGAATGTGGACACGTTAACCCGCATGGTACGATTTTGTGTGAAGCCTGTGGTAAACCAATTGCAGAAGAAACAACTGAAAAATTAGTAGATATGCGTTATGAAGGAAGCGCAAGGCGATCGCAAACGTACAATAAAACAGTTATCGATAAAATATGGAATTTTTTCTCTTCTGTAAAGGTAGGCATTTGGATCATTATTGTGACGCTTGTTGCGTCTGCAGTCGGAACCATTTATCCTCAAGAAGCTTACATACCTCCTAATGTGACAGCAGGTGAGTATTATCAAAAGGAATATGGATGGACAGGAGAGCTTTATTATAAGTTAGGTTTTCATCATCTCTATGAATCGTGGTGGTACTTGCTTTTAATTGCTGCTTTAGGAATGTCGTTAGTCATTTGCAGTTTAGATCGAGTAGTGCCTTTGTACCGAGCTCTAAAAAAGCAGAGTGTAACAAAACATCCAAACTTCTTAAAGAGACAGCGTTTATACAGCACTTCATCATCGTGGACGGATCAAGATTATGAACATGTAAAAAGCATGCTGAAAAAAAGAAGATACTCTATTCGCGAAGAAAAGGGCAATCTGCTGGCTGAAAAAGGACGCTTCTCAAGATGGGGTCCATACGTTAATCATATCGGTCTCATTATCTTTTTACTAGGTGCTATGCTTAGATTTGTACCAGGTATGTATATAGATGAAGTTCTTTGGATCCGTGAAGGTGAAACAAAAGTTATTCCTGGGACGAACGGAGAGTATTTTTTGAAAAACCATCGTTTTACTGTGGAAACGTATGATAAAGATAGCGAAAGCGCCGTGTTTCAAGAAGCAATTGATCGTGCAGGGAATAATAAAGTAGCCAAAAAATATGAAGCGGATGTTAGTCTGTATAAGCGCGAAGGAAAGCTTATACCGGGAGCAGATCCAAAGCTAAAGAAAATAAAAGATTCAGAGATTCGTGTGAATCAGCCGCTTAAGTTTGAAGGATATGCCATGTACCAAGTGGACTTCAAGTTAAATGAGTTTAGCTCTATGTCTTTCCATTTAACAGATAAAAATGCAAATAAAAACGTTGGTTCACTTACAGTAGATTTACATAATCCAAAAGCAACATATGATTTAAAAAACGGATATAAAGTCAAGCTCATGAGCTACTTTCCAGACTTTTTCTTTGATGATGAAGGAAACCCAAATACAAAAACAAGAGTGCCTAACAACCCGGCTTTTGTATTTAAAATGATTACGCCTCAGCATAAAAAAGGCGAAGTTGCTTTTGTTGGAATTAGAGAGAACTTGGAACCGCTAGGAAATAACGATTATAAAATGACCTTTGCTGGTGTGGAAACGAAAAATGTAACGGGATTAACCGTTCGCAGAGACTATACGCTTTGGTTTTTAGGGATTGGCGGAGCCATCTTTATGATTGGTGTGATTCAAGGGATGTATTGGAATCATCGCCGCATGTGGATTCAAAAAGTCAATAATGAGATATGGTTGGCCGCACATACAAATAAAAACTGGTATGGTCTTAAAAAAGAATTAAATGGTTTATTAGAATCCACATCCCTCACACAGCTGAAGGACCAAAATGATAAAGAAACAAAATAGGAGGAAAAAGCATGGATTACGCGAGTATAAGTAGTAATTTACTGTATGTGGCGTTTATTGCTTATTTAGTTGCAACCTTTTTTTTCGGAGGAGCTATTCGAGATAAGCGAGCAGCTCAAAAGAAAACAAAGTGGGCAACGTTTGGAATTGCGGTTACCATCATCGGTTTTATTGCACAGATTGGCTATTTCATTACAAGATGGATTGCATCAGGCCACGCTCCTGTTAGTAATTTATTTGAATTTACGACGTTTTTTGGCATGATGCTTGTTGGCGCATTTATTGTTATTTACTTTATTTATCGTCTTAGCATGCTTGGACTTTTTGCCTTGCCGGTGGCTCTTTTAATCATTGCTTATGCAAGCATGTTTCCAACTGAAATTACGCCGCTGATACCAGCTCTCCAGACGAATTGGCTGCATATTCACGTTACAACCGCAGCTACGGGTGAAGCCGTGCTTTCCATTAGCTTTGTTGCAGGATTGATTTATTTAATCAAAACAATTGATCAATCCAAGCGAAATAAAAAAGCATTTTGGCTGGAATTCATCCTGTATACGCTTATTAGTACGCTTGGGTTTGTAGCGGTGACGCTGGCTTTTAATGCGGCTCACTACGAGTCATCATTTAATTGGGTTAATAAAAGTGGCGAACAAGAGCAAGTCGTATATCATATGGTTCCGCTAGTGGGGCCTCATCAAAGTGAGTGGACAGACGGGAACGACATAAAGCCGCTTGTTGATATGCCGGCTATTATCAATGCTAAAAAATTAAATACGGTTATTTGGTCGTTAGCCGGTGGGTTTGTCTTATATTGGCTGATTCGTCTTATTTTACGGAAGCGAATTGGAGCCGCACTGCAGCCGCTTGTGAAGCAGGTAAACAGCGACTTGCTTGATGAAGTAAGCTACAGAGCAGTGGCGATTGGATTTCCTATTTTTACATTAGGAGCACTTATTTTCGCTATGATTTGGGCTCAGATGGCCTGGACGCGCTTTTGGGGATGGGACCCCAAAGAGGTGTGGGCGCTGATCACCTTTTTATTTTATGCCGCTTTTCTTCATCTTCGGCTGTCTAAAGGATGGCACGGTGAAAAATCAGCTTGGCTGGCAGTTGGCGGATTTGCCATCATCATGTTCAACTTAGTGGCCGTGAACCTAGTTATTGCAGGTTTACATTCATATGCGTAACCTTTAAAAATAGAATAGAGGCTGAAATAAAGATATTTTAGTTGAAGAAGATCCGAACGATGAGTTGAGATTCTTGATGGAGAATCACATTTGTTCGGATTTTTTTATTTGCATGGTGAACGGAGGCTTCATATATGTAGTTGCTTCTAGCTCCTGTATTTTATTTGTCCATCTGTAGATTGGATGGATTTCGATATGTCTCAACCTCTTTTTTGAGGAAAAAAGCTATTTTTCATAAAGGTGTTCACGAATTGTCACATTGTTTGGGTAACATAAGTAGAACTCGCCGGTTTTTTTTTGTACACTAAGACTAGGAGGTTGAAAATACATGCAAAACGAACAAAGATTACTGCTAGTAGACGATGAAGATCGCATTAGACGATTGTTAAAAATGTACTTAGAAAAAGAAGGATACATCATTGAAGAAGCAGCCGACGGGCATGAAGCAATCGAAAAAGCGTTACACATAGATTATGATTTGATTGTATTAGATTTAATGATGCCTGGCATAGACGGTATTGAGGTCTGTAAACAAATTCGCGAGAAAAAAGCAACTCCTATTATCATGCTTACAGCTAAAGGTGAAGAAGTAAACAGAGTCCAAGGGTTTGAAGTAGGTACAGATGATTACATCGTTAAGCCGTTTAGCCCAAGAGAAGTGGTTCTTCGCGTAAAAGCACTGCTTCGACGTTCTTCTCAAGCAACGTTTATTCAGCCAGAAACGAGCGTGAAAAACCTTATTGTCTTTGATCACTTAACGATTGATAATGATGCACATCGCGTTACAGCAGACGGAAAAGAAGTTAACTTAACTCCAAAAGAATATGAATTATTGTGCTACCTTGCAAAAACGCCAGATAAAGTATACGACAGAGAGCAGCTGCTGCGTGAAGTGTGGCATTATGATTTCTTTGGAGATCTTCGTACGGTAGATACGCACGTCAAGCGTTTGCGTGAAAAGTTAAATCGCGTATCGTCACAAGCGGCGAAAATGATCGTAACCGTTTGGGGAGTAGGGTATAAATTTGAGGTTGAAAATAACTGATGTTTTGGAGAAGTGTAGTTGGTAAACTATGGTTTACTATCCTATTGCTCGTTACGCTTGTTTTATTTATTTTGACCATTTTACTGCTTCAGTTTTTTGAAAATTATCATGTTGTAGACGCAGAAAACCGTTTAACTAAAACGGCTGCTAAAATCTCTACCATTGTGCAGGAAACAGAGGATGAAAAGCTAGGACTATCCATTGCTCGTGAACTTGCAGATCAAGCAAGTGTAGTTATTGTTCAAGATAAAGATTTCTATTGGCATTCCACACATCCTGATAAAGAAAATAAGAAAGCTATTTCGGCCATTGTTAAACAAAACGATCAGCTAAATCAAGTGGTTGAAAAAGGTAAAGTAATACGGAAAAAAATGTACATGACCACAAAGAAAGACACGAGTGATGAGCCTTTAATGTTTGTTGTCGGTGTACCTTTAATGAAAGATAATAAACCGACAGGCGGCGTTTATCTGTATCAATCTCTTTCTGAAATTGAAGAGCCCGCTCAATATACGACTAAGTTCATTTTATTGGCTGCAGGTATTGCTATTATTTTAACTACTATCTTTGCTTTTTTCTTATCCACTCGAATTACAGCACCTCTTAGAAAAATGAGGCAGGCGGCATTTGAAGTAACCAAAGGGAACTTTGATACAAAAGTACCTATTTTAACTCACGATGAAATTGGAGAGTTAGCGATTGCTTTTAATCAAATGGGCAGGCAGTTAAAGTTTAATCTCAATGCGCTCAATCAGGAAAAAGAACAGCTTTCAAGTATTTTAAGCAGTATGGCAGACGGTGTTATTACGTTTAGTAGAGACGGATCGATTTTAATTACCAATCCCCCAGCGGAGCATTTTCTTCAGACTTGGTATTACGAGCAGGATGTGAACAACCAGCAGGTGCCTGAGCTTCCAGCAAACGTCGTGCATTTGTTTCAAACGGTAGTAGAGACTGAAACGGAGCGAAGTGCAGAGTTGAAAATTCAAGGGAAAACGTGGGTCATTTTAATGTCACCGCTCTATAATCAAACGAAAATCCGCGGTGCTGTAGCTGTACTGCGAGACATGTCTGAAGAGCGTAAACTTGATAAATCGAGAAAAGATTTTATTGCAAACGTGTCTCATGAATTGCGTACACCTATTTCTATGCTTCAAGGTTATAGTGAAGCTATTATTGACGATATTGCAAGTACGGATGAAGAAAAGAAAGAAATTGCACAGGTGATTTATGATGAATCACTCCGTATGGGCCGGCTTGTAAATGAACTTTTAGATTTAGCGCGAATGGAAGCGGGACATGTGCAGCTTCACTTAGAATCTGTAGCAATGGTTGAATTTACAGAACGTGTTTTGCGCAAGTTTCAAGGGTTAGCTAAAGAAAAACATATTAAACTGTCTCTTAATGGAAAAATAGAAGATGAATTTGAAGCGATGATTGATTCAGACCGTATGGAACAAGTGCTGACAAACTTAATTGATAATGCCATTCGTCATACGGATGACTACGGAGAAGTAAAGCTGCATCTTGATAAAAGTCAATCCGAAATCCATCTTTCTGTTCAAGATACGGGAGCAGGGATTCCAAAAGAAGATCTTCCGTTTGTATTCGAGCGATTTTATAAAGCTGATAAAGCCAGAACGAGAGGAAAGTCAGGAACTGGTCTTGGGCTTGCGATCGCTAAAAATATCGTGGAGGCACACCAAGGGATTATTGCGGTTGAAAGTGAATTAAATGAAGGAACAACTTTCTTTATCAAACTGCCAAAGTAAACACATGCTAAATAACAGTTTGTCTTCGGCTGAAATAATAAGAATAGCAAAGAGATGTGATTCATTGGAGAATCACATCTCTTTATTTTTTCTATAAACAAGTCTAAAAGAGAAGGAATTGGCATATAGTATGTTTTGTGTGCAATGATCTACATAGGAGGTTCTTTCTTCATGATTGACGTGTTAAGAAGAATATTGGTTGTATTAGTGATGGGATTGTGTATAGGTCTTTTATTTTTGGGCGGGCAAATGGTAAAGGCAGAAGAGAAGCAGTGGGAGTGGCCGGTTGAAGGAGTCTTAACTGATATATTTGGTTCTCGTCACGCCAAACACTTTGGAATCGATATAGCAGCACCTGTTGGTACACAGGTGTATGCTGTTGCAAAAGGAGTGGTGAGCCGCTCTTATTATTCAAATACATACGGGCAAGTTGTTTTTATCAAACAAACGAATGGATACGAAACGGTCTATGCTCATCTAGAGAAACGACTTGTTGCAGAAGGGAATTCTGTAGCCGCAGGTCAAAACATTGGATGGGTTGGCAATACAGGACGATCTTCAGGTGCACATTTGCATTTTGAAGTTCATCAAGGAAGTTGGAATCCGGATAAAACCAATGCGGTAAACCCACTCGCCAAATTGGACAAGCAAAAACTATCGGCATACGTAAAAAACGATTTAGCTGCCACGGTTTTTCAGCAGTTACATCAGGCTTCTGATAACTGTATTCTTATCCATCAAGGAGATACATTATCTGAACTTGCGGCCAAATATGAAGTCGATGTGGAGCAGCTAAGAAAGTGGAATCATTTAGAGAACACCGCTTTAAATGCAGGACAAGTGTTAAAAATAAGTCCATAAAAAAAGAGCCGTTAAGGCTCTTTTTTCAATGTCACAACTCAATGCGCTGTATGGTCACGATTTCGCTTGTTTGTTTTAATGAAGTGATGACAGAATCATCTAAAAGTTTATCAAACGTGAGCATCATAATGGCTTCGCCGCCTTTTTGCTTACGTCCCACTTGCATGGTAGCAATGTTAATACGTAAATCTCCAAGTACTTTCCCTACATTTCCAATAACTCCGGGCTGATCACTGTGACGGATATAAAGAAGATGTCCTTCTGGATAAAAGTCAATATCAAACGAATCAATATTAACAATTCGAGGTCCATATCCTGCTATATAAGTGCCCGTAATGGTAAATGTACGCTGTTCGCCTGTTACTGTAACGTCAATTATATTAGAATATCCTTGCGTATCTTCCGATGTTTTTTCACCAAATGTAATTCCTCGTTCTTTGGCAATCATAGAAGCATTGACTTCGTTAACAGGTGAGTCAATACGATGGGTTAAAAAGCCTGATAACAAGCTCCGTGTAATATAAGTGGTTTCTAAATCCGTCACTGTACCTCCGTAGGAGATCGAGATATGCTGAACGGGTTCTCGCATGCATTGAGATAAAATAGCTCCCATTTGTTTAGTAAGGCTCGTAAACGGCTGAATTTTTTCAAAAACTTCTTTAGAAAGCGTTGGTAAATTAATGGATGAACTTACAGGATTACCTTCTAGAAAACGCAGAACGTCATGTGCCACGTCTTCAGCAACGTTAAGCTGGGCTTCTTTTGTAGAAGCTCCTAAATGGGGAGTTGTAATAACTTGATCAAAATGTAACAAAGGGTTATCAATCGGCGGTTCAACTTCAAATACGTCAATAGCTGCACCTTGAACATGGCCAATTTCTAAATAATGAACTAAGGCTTTTTCATCAATGATCCCGCCGCGTGCGCAGTTTAATAAAAATACACCCTTCTTTGTTTTGGCTAATGTTTCATGATTGAGCAATCCCTTGGTTTCTTTCGTAAGCGGAGTGTGTACGGTAATTACATCCGCTGCTGCTAGTAATTCATCCAGGGATAATAGTTCTACGCCTAGCTTTTCAGCTCGGGAAGAGGTTAAAAAAGGATCGTAAACGTGAACGCTCATATTGAAGGCTTTTGCGCGTTTAGCAAGCTCTGAGCCAATTCGTCCAAATCCGATAATGCCCAGGTGTTTGCGATTAAGCTCTGTTCCAACAAATGCTGAGCGGTTCCATTCGCGCGCTTTGACTGAAGCATTTCCTTGGGGGATATGCCGAAACAAGCTAGCCATCATAGCAAATGTATGTTCCGCCGTTGAAATGGTATTTCCGTTCGGCGCGTTAATAACGACAACCCCTCGTTTGGTTGAGGCTTCAATATCAATATTATCGACACCTACTCCAGCGCGAGCAACAATTTTTAAATTCGGCATTTTTGCCAGCAAATCCTCTGTAACCGTCGTAGCACTCCGTACTAAAAGCGCATCGTACGTATGCAAATCATTCTCAACTTCTTCAACTTTTTTTCGCGTAAGATTCACATGAGGAGCTTCAAGTAGTGGAGCAAGACCTTCATTGCTAATTGAATCAGCTACTAATACGTTATACATGACGTGAACATCTCCCTTGGATTTTACTATCATCAAATATTTGATAATTTACCATGTTAAAAAAATTCTGTCAATTATATTTTTTAAACTTTACAATTAGTTATCAAATACACAATTGTAAACGTAAAATTGAAACTATAAATATGTCATAATGCTGTTGGTTATGCACTTATTTCCTTATTTTACATATAAAACAGTAATGAAGTTTATAAAAGACATCAATTTAATAGGAATTAAAAAACTTCTTTATTTACTTTTAATTCGAGATAACATATAATAAATTCATAATTAAATATTGGTCTATCTTCGGGGCAGGGTGAAATTCCCGACCGGCGGTAAAAAAACAAATTGTTTTGAGCCCGCGAGCTTATATGTAATACATACGAGCAGATTTGGTGAAATTCCAAAGCCGACAGTACAGTCTGGATGGGAGAAGGTGGAGGTTCAGCGTTCAAAACCTAATGTGATGAACGTTTATTAAATATGCCTGCCATGTCTCCTCTCAACGAATCATTTGTTGGGAGGTTTTTGCGTGGGGATATGAAGTTGAACCTTTCTTCTTTGAAGAGTGGATCACAAAGAAGGAGAGAGGCAAGATGCAACAAAGTAAGAAAACTCAAAAGCTGGTTATACTAGGAATGTTAAGCAGTATTGCTTACATTTTAATGATGATTAATTTTCCGATTCCTGGATTACCTCCGTTTTTAACAATTGATTTTAGCGAAATTCCTGCACTCGTAGCAGCACTTGTATTTGGACCTATGGCTGCTGTTATAGTAGAAGGAATAAAAAATTTATTGAATTATTTAATTCAAGGAAGTGCTACAGGGGTTCCGGTTGGTCAAGTGGCGAACTTTGTAGCTGGTTTACTGTTCGTTCTTCCTGTATCATATATGTTCCGTCGATTTAAAACAGCCAAAGGCGTAACGATAGGTTTGGTTACGGGTACGGTTGTAATGACGGTACTCATGGCTGTCTTAAATTATTATGTCTTTTTACCGGCGTATACAATCTTCTTACAATCGCCAGAAATGTCTAGTGAACAAGCGCGTCAATATATCGTTGCAGGTATTTTGCCGTTTAACTTAATAAAAGGAGCAGCAACAGGGGTTATTTTTGTCTTATTGTTTTCAAAAATGAAGCAATGGATCACGCGCCGCGTTGCTGTTTAATTCAATCGCTCTCCCGGGGAGAGCGATTTTTATATATAAAAAAACCTGCAGCATGTACTATACTACAGGTTTGTTCAATACTTATTCGAATTTATTAGCATCGCCTTCGAATTTTTCATCCGCTACGCGAATTGAATCCGTAGGGCAGCCTTCCATTGCATCCATCATATCATCTTCTAGATCTTCTGGAATTTCTACTACACCTTGGTTATCATCTAATGTTACGAATGCAATACCTTCATCATCATAATCATAAATGTCTGGTGCTGCTGCTCCGCAAGCGCCGCATGCGATGCAAGTATCTTTATCAACAATTGTATATTTTGGCATAACAAGACCTCCTGTAAAGTGTTCGAAAATTTCTTATTATATAATCTCTTCGCGAATCAAGAGTGAAATTTCTCCTTATTCATTGTAAAATGATTTATAAAACTTTTCAATAGAAAAGTCACTGAGAATGCTTATCAAATCAAGGTTTCTTCACTTATCCAAACGTTTTGATACATAAAGGAAAGAGCTAAAAAGCCTTTATCTCACATGCTATTGGTCACTTTTGGTACAATGAATGAGAAAGGAAGTTGACACCTTTGAATTATATTCAAGTTAGCATTTTATTTTGTATAAAACAGTTAAAAGGTGAGCGAACCGCCTATGGTATTTATCATTTATTAACAGGTAAAAAGTCAGCGCAAACAATTCAAGACGGAAAAATTTTTGGAATCTCTTTTCTTTTTCAGTCATTTCTTTACTTAGATAAACGGTCTTTTGAAACCTGCGTTGCATATTTAAAAGAACAGCAGTATATCGAAGAAACTGAAAATCAAAAGTATGTGATGACAGATAAGGGACGAACACGCCTTGAAGATGAACTGACGGCTCGGCCCTTTCATCCAGCTTTAGACGGATGGAAATTCGCAAGCAGTACTCAATTATTTTTAGCAAGAATCACTTTGTTCATTCAGACCTTATCCAACCTACAGTATTTTCAAAAAGGGTTTTTACCCATTTCCAAAAATCCTGAGGTCATTCAATGGGTCAAAACGTATATTATGTCTCAAAAGCAAACGCGTCAAGAGTTAGCCGCCGAGCTATTCAAAGAGCTCCGAACGTGCTTGAAAGATTGTACGGAACGGGATGCGTCTCTTTTTGTTTTGCAACTGACTGGATACGAAAGAGTAGGCTTTACAAAAAATCAGTTAGCATATCAATATGAACTCGATGAGCATTATGTGCATATTCAACTTTTAGGGGTTATTCATCATATCATTGAAAAAGTGAGTCAAAATAATGAAAGCTTTCATGTACTTTCTTCTTTTTTGCATGATCTATATTTAGAATTGCCTTTGACAAGCTCGACGTTAAAAACGTATAGCTGGCTTCAAAAAGGAAAGACGCTTGAAGAAATTGCTTATATAAGGCGTTTAAAAGAAAGTACAATTGAAGATCATATTGCAGAATTAGCTCTGTTTGTTCCATCTTTTTCAATCGATGCATACGTATCGCCTAAGCAGCAGGAAGAAATTATCTCGGCTTTTGAAAGTTTGCGTACAAATAAATTAAAGGCGATAAAGGAAGAAGTAAAAGACGACGTTACCTATTTTCAGATTCGTCTCGTATTAGCAAAACATTTTACCTGATACTAAAAAAAGTGGTGTTTGATGTGAAGATAGAACAACTTCTACAGAAACAATTTGGCTATAGCCAATTTCGACTAGGACAAAAAGAGATTATTCAAGATATTTTAACAGGTCATAATGTGTTAGCGGTTCTTCCTACAGGAACAGGGAAATCATTGTGCTATCAGCTCCCCGCTTATGTGTTGAACCGACCGGTGCTGATTGTATCTCCTTTAATTTCACTGATGGAAGATCAAGTTCAACAACTAAAGGCAAGTGGAGAAAAGAGAGTTATTGCCTTAAATAGTTTCCTACAACAAGAAGAAAAAAGACGGGCGCTAAAAGATTTAGCTTTTTATCGTTTTATTTATGCATCTCCTGAAATTTTGCAAAACGCTGTTGTGGTAGAAGCATTAAAACAGGCAAAGGTAGGCCTTTTCGTTGTGGACGAGGCGCACTGTATTTCTCAGTGGGGACATGATTTCCGTTTGGATTATCTTCAGTTAGGAGATATATGGAAGGAACTTGGCAGTCCGCTATGTCTGGCACTAACAGGAACTGCGACTAGGGAAGTAGTGGAAGATATTAAGCGCTACTTATCGCTGCCTGCTGTCAACGAGCACATCTATTCCATGAATCGAAGTAATATTGCGATGAAAGTTGATTTTGTTGCAAGTATTGAAGAGAAAAAAGAGAAGTTGCTGATGTACGTTAGTGAACTGCAAAGTCCAGGAATTATCTATTGTTCCAGCCGATCTTGGACAGAAGCATTAACACAGCTTCTAAAGGAAAATGGGATACAGCGAGTGCAGTATTACCATGGGGGAATGGAACCGAATGAAAGAATGCTTGTTCAACAGCAATTTTTAGAAAACCAGCTTGATATCATTTGCTGCACAAGTGCATTTGGAATGGGGGTTAATAAATCGAATGTTCGCTTTGTTATTCATTTTCATACACCTACGCAGCTAGAAGCATACGTACAGGAAATTGGAAGAAGTGGACGCGATCAGCAAAACAGTATTGCGATTTTGCTTTATGCTGAAGGAGACGATGATTTTGCTCATTCTTTACTTGAAATTGAGCTTCCTTCTTCAGATATCATCTTATACTGCCTGTCGTATTTACGAAATCATGATCAGGCCATTCCTTTAAAACAAGTAGAGTCTCATTTTCTTTATACAGTGGGTATTCAAGAAACACATTGGCGATTTATTCGTTATTATTTGTACAGAGAAAATGTAGTGGAAAATGAACATGTTGAACCTAGGAAAATCCCTGAATCGCTGCATGAAACGATTGTTGCAGCTGTAAATAAACGTCTTCGAAACAAACATGACAAGTACCGTGCGATGAAGGAGTTTATTGAGGCAAAAGAATGCCGTCGTCAGGTGCTGCTTGGCTATTTCAATGAGCTCGGAAAATCAGAGCTTCAGAATTGTTGCGATTGCTGCGGATTGGATTTAGAAGCCTATAAAAAAACAAATGGTGAGCAAGAGCAATGGACATTTCAAGGCTGGGAATTAGAATTAGCTCGTTTGCTTCGTCAAGGAGAGATATAATGGCAAAGTCACAGCAAGAGCTTATTTCATCCATGACGGATGCAGAGCTGGTTAAAAATTTATATGTAACGCAGCTGCTCATCTGCTTTATTGCTTTAGGCATCGGTTTTTTCACATTTGATTCGTGGCATTCCTTTTTACAGTTTTTTGAGCTGGATTGGGCGTCTATTTTATTGTACGGGGGAGGTACAGCTCTCTTGGTAGTAGGAGGAGATATGCTTCTAATGAAGTGTGTACCCGAGCATTTATATGATGACGGAGGGATTAATGAACGTTTATTTGCTAATCGTTCCATTCCTCATCTAGCCCTTATTTGCCTAATCGTTGCCTGTTCAGAAGAAATATTATTTCGAGGGGTTATACAAGTTCAGTTTGGCCTTTTTTGGGCGAGTATCGTATTTGCACTCGTTCACATTCGATATTTAAAAAAGTGGTTTCTATTTATTTCGGTTGTGGTTTTAAGCTTTTTAATAGGGTTGCTGTTTTGGTGGACTGAAAATTTGTATGTCACGATTTTTACTCATTTTCTCATTGATTTTTTATTAGGCCTGCAGATACGAAAGTCAAAAGGGAAATCTGTACAGTCAGAAGAACTCATGCAGTAAAGGTTAAGGAAACAGCCATTATTTTCAGTGTTATCCACATAATCTTTTATATTCACTCATATGTTGTACTAGCATACGAGGGGGTGGAATGTTGGAAAACAAGTTGATAGACTTTGAAAGCGATGAAACACTTCAATATATATTAGCGAGCGTTATCAAAAGAAAAGAGACGGTTAATAAGCTGAAAGCTAAAGAGAAAAGATGGAAGCTTTTGTTTTTAGCCAGCGTAACGGCTGTTATTAGCTACTTTTTTTTCATATTTCAAAGCGGTTTTTTTACGACGTTTAGCGAATTTTTCTCATTTTTGTTAGGTAACATAGGGCATTTGATGTTTCTATTGCTCACCGTCTCCCTTTATTTTTATACTGTACAGCTGCAGAAAAAAAGCGAGAAAGCGGAAAAGACTTTTCAAGACTTGCGCTGTGAGATTATTAAAAGAAGCAAAGAGCTATGGGCGACGCCTGAAACATGGGAGAACCGAAAAGAAACGTTCCGCTGGATGCAGTCCACTTATGGAATTAATTTATATCATGAAAATAAATAGAATCGCATGAAAAAGCCTCTTTTTACATAGAAGTTTAGTGAAGGGGGTTTTTTTGTGAGAGATTGGTTTAACTTGCTGGCTGCGTGGTTATGCAGTTATTATATCAGCAGTTTAACGGCTGTAGGCTCAAAAGCTTCGTTAACCTATTTACTTATTCAAATGATTTTACATCCGTTAGATGTGTTTGGTATTATAATTTTATTTTTCACGGCTCTTTTTTGTCTGTCGGCGGCAGTTCGTAAAGTGTTTCTGCAAAGTCGGTTGTTTCTAAAAGGCTATAAGGTAAAATGGCATGAATATCTTGTTTCATGTCTATGTGTGATAGGAGTTTTATCGTTAAGCACAGTTGCGCTTTATCAAGTAGTAGGTTTGTTAACAATTGCGACAATTTATGCCCTTTCTTCTTTAACAGAAACACACCGTGTATAAAATGAAAAGAAGGAGAATATATGGTTATTTCTTTAATTATTTTAGCGTTAGGCATAGGCCTGCTGATTTTTATGTTTTCGGAAGCCCATCGTACATATGTAGAAGAAAGAACGATTCATTTATCAACATTTCCCGGAAATCAGCAGCCTTTACGCCTGTTTTTTATATCGGATGTACATAAGCGAACAGTTTCGTCGAAGCTGTTGGAAAAAATACCTGGTGAAGTAGATTTTGTGATCATAGGCGGTGACTTACTAGAAGGAGGAGTACCTTTATTGCGTGCTCGTCAAAATATTCAAAAGCTTAAAACGCTTGGACCGGTCTATTTTGTATGGGGAAATAATGATTACGAAGTAAGTCAAGTGCAATTGAAGCAGATGCTTAAGGATGAGGGAGTTATTACCCTTAAAAACGAGCATGTCTCGGCAGTTTCTAAACATGGTACTACATGCAATTTTGCGGGAGTAGATGATTTATCCGAAGGTGAGATGGATCTAAAGCGAGCTGTTTCTTCCATTGAACCTGACCAGCTTACCATTCTTCTAAGCCACAATCCTGATGTTATCTATTATGTAGATGAAGAATCAAAAGTAGATTTAATTTTGAGCGGACATACACACGGAGGACAGATACGCTTATTTAATTTTGGTATGTATGAATTAGGAGGGCTGAAAGAGAAAAGACAGATTCCTCTTTTTGTTAGTAATGGATATGGTACAACCTCCCTGCCTCTCCGTTTACAAGCTAGAGCACAAACGCATTATATCACTTTAAAAAGGAAAGAATAGCCTTGAACAAACTCTTTACATAGCATATACAAATTTTACACACAGGATAACTTATCCTATAATTCAATTAATAGAAACAGTTCACGAAGAGTAGTTGGAGGTTACGTATGGCTCACGAAGGGAAGTATAATATTAAAGCCATCTCAAATATGGTCGGGATCCAGCCGGGAACTTTGCGTGCATGGGAACGACGCTATCAAATTTTAAATCCTGTCCGCAATGAATCGGGGCATCGGTTATATACAGAGGAAGATTTGCGGAAATTAAAATGGCTCACGGAAAAAGTGAGCGGAGGTTTTACGATTAGTCAAGCGGTTTCGTTATTAGAAACGGAAAGTAGTACAGTAGGAGCGTTTGAAGAAGAAGGAGAAGTAGATTCCCCTCAGAAAATTAGGGATGAGCTGTTAACGATGCTTCTATCTTTTGAAGAAGGAAAAGCACAGGATTTAATTAATCATGCGTTTAGCCTGTATTCGGTAGAAAAAGTGGTTATTGATATTTTGGGTTCTCTACTCGTGACGGTTGGAGATATGTGGGAAAAAGGGCAAATCACAAGTGCTCATGAGCATTATACGACTCAAGTATTAAAAACGCGTATCAGCATGATTTTTTATTCGCTGCCTTCAAATGGCTTATTGCCTAAAGCGATTGCTGTATGTGGGCCTAATGAGACACATGAAGTTGGACTTCTAGTCTTTACGCTATTTTTACGCCGTAAAGGGTTTGAGGTTATTTATTTAGGAAGCAGCATTGAAGATAAAGATGTTGAGCTAATTGTTAAAGAAGTAGACCCAACGTTTTTATTTATGTCATGCACAATGATGGAAAATGCCGAGAAAACACTGAATTTGACGAACCAAATGATAAAGAAATTCCCGCATCTTAAAGTAGGATTAGGCGGTTATGTGTTTGATGGTTTAGATAGCAAAAGAAAAGGCGAGGCTCAGCCGTTTATTTTAGGAAATACAAAAGAAGAGTGGAACAGCTGGCTAACAAAAAAATTAGCAGAAATTGATTGAGAATAGCTTGTCTTTCCTTTCATAAACCTGTAAACTCGTAAGTAAACATCACGAACCGTTTTCCAAAAAATACATATACTGCATTATCGAACCATGTGGTTATGAGTGCAAGCGGGGAGGGACGCTAATGAGGCTTGAACGATTAAACTATAATAAGCTAAAAGTTTTTTTGACCTACGATGATTTAAAAGAAAGAGGGTTAACAAAAGAAGATCTATGGACAGATACATTCAAAGTAAAACAGCTCTTTCGTGAGATGATAGAGCAAGCTTCTCAAGAACTGAACTTTGAACCTACAAATTCTCTTTCGGTAGAAGTTTTTTCACTTCAAGCACAGGGAATGGTTGTATTTGTGACAAAGCAGTATGAAGAAGAAACCAGCTACGGTGAGTTCGATGAAGACGAGTTCGAGGACTTCATTGAAATGCAGGTCATGCTAGATGAAAGCGAAGACATGTTTTTTGAGTTTGATTCATTTGAAGATGTCATTCAGCTGACCAAGCGCATGTCAAACTTTTACGATACGGATAGCGTGCTCTATTCATTCGAAAAACGTTTTTACGTGCTGTTGGATTATCACATGCTGTCACCGGCTGAAGTTGGGAATATGATTGCGGTTTTGGCGGAGTATGGAAATCCCTCTACAATTACAAAGCACCGCGTAAATGAATATGGAAAAATATTAGTAGAAAAGAGAGCTCTGGAGTATATTAACTCTGTCTTTTCTTAACTGTTTAATTGAAATAATTACACCCGTGAAGGATAAAGCACTTTTATTAAAATAAGAGTGGCTGCACTTTCAGCTTGTACAAAGTTGTTGAAAGTGCTCTTTATCACCGGGTGTTTTTTATTTTTTTAAGACGATTAACGCATACTAGGAAAGAGGCAGACTTAAAACATTGTAGCATACCTTGTAAAGTTATTGGAAGCGTTTTCTTAGAAGAACACAAAAAATACTAAAAGTTCGATATTTTCCTTTGCAATGTAAAACTAAGGGTGTATACTATGTCATGAAAGAAGCACCATTCAATTAAAAACGAATAATTTTCGATACATTTTAGGAGGTTTACAGATGGTAGCCGACAAGATGCAAGACAGTAAAAATAGTCAAGAAGAGAAGCATGATGTTTTAAAATCTACACAAACAGTGATACATAAAGCGTTAGAAAAACTAGGCTATCCTGATGAAGTGTATGAACTATTAAAAGAGCCATTACGAATGATGACAGTAAAAATTCCTGTTCGTATGGATGACGGATCAGTTAAGATTTTTACAGGTCACCGAGCGCAGCATAACGATGCAGTTGGTCCTACGAAAGGTGGAATTCGTTTTCACCCAAACGTAACTGAAAAAGAAGTAAAAGCTCTATCTATATGGATGAGTTTAAAATGTGGAATCGTTGACCTTCCTTACGGTGGAGGAAAAGGTGGAATTGTTTGTGATCCTCGAAATATGTCTTTTGGAGAATTAGAGCGTTTAAGCCGCGGATATGTTCGTGCGATTAGCCAAATTGTTGGACCAACAAAGGATATTCCAGCGCCGGATGTGTTTACAAATTCACAAATTATGGCTTGGATGATGGATGAATACAGCCGGATTGATGAATTTAACTCGCCTGGCTTTATTACTGGAAAGCCCCTTGTCTTAGGTGGTTCGCACGGCCGTGAAACAGCGACTGCAAAAGGAGTAACTATTTGTATTCGTGAAGCAGCGAAAAAACGAGGCATTGAATTACAAGGTGCACGGGTAGTAGTACAAGGGTTTGGAAATGCAGGAAGCTTTTTAGCTAAGTTCATGCACGACGCTGGTGCTAAAATTGTAGGGATATCTGATGCATACGGAGCGCTGCATGATCCTAATGGTTTAGACATTGATTATTTATTAGATCGACGCGATAGCTTTGGTACAGTAACGAAATTATTCAATAATACTATCAGCAACAAAGAGCTGCTTGAACTTGACTGTGACATCCTAGTTCCAGCTGCGATTGAAAATCAAATTACAGAAGAAAATGCCCATAACATTCAAGCGAGTATTGTGGTGGAAGCAGCAAATGGACCAACAACTCTTGAAGCAACGCGCATCTTGTCAGAGAGAGGGATTTTATTAGTTCCAGACGTTTTGGCAAGTGCTGGCGGTGTAACAGTCTCTTATTTTGAATGGGTGCAAAATAACCAAGGTTATTATTGGACGGAAGAAGAAGTAGAAGAAAAGCTTGAAAAAGTAATGGTGAAATCATTTAATAACATCTACGAAACTTCTACAACTCGAAAAGTCGACATGCGTCTAGCTGCTTATATGATAGGCGTAAGAAAAATGGCAGAAGGCTCTCGCTTCAGAGGCTGGATTTAAAAACAGAACAGCAGAACAGCAGAACAATTGCGTAAATAGAAAAAATCTCCTATCATTAATGAGGAGATTTTTTTGTTTTACACTGCGTTAAAATAAAAAAAAAGGTGCGTTTACAACTGAAGGAGTGACAGGCATGAAGAAAGAAAAAGTAATTATTGTTGGCGGAGGACCATGCGGGCTTTCAGCAGCTATTGAGCTTCAACATACAGGTATTGATGCCCTTGTAATTGAAAAAGGCAATATTGTGAATGCAATTTATAACTATCCGACCCACCAAACGTTTTTTAGTTCAAGTGAAAAACTAGAAATTGGGGATGTCCCTTTTATTACCGAAAATCGTAAGCCTGTGCGCAACCAAGCTCTTGCTTACTACCGAGAAGTGGTGAAGCGCAAGCAAGTTCGAATTCAGCCGTTTGAACGTGTCTTGCAGGTAGACAAACAAGCGGAAAACCAAATTATTGTCACAACATCCAAAGAGACATATGAAGCGGAGAATGTCATTATAGCTACGGGCTATTACGATCATCCTAATTATATGAATGTTCCTGGTGAAGATTTATCAAAGGTATTTCATTATTTCAAAGAAGCGCATCCGTATTTTGATAAAGATGTAGTCGTTATAGGCGGAAAAAACTCTAGCGTCGATGCAGCTCTGGAATTGGTGAAGTGTGATGCAAGGGTGACGGTTATTTATCGTGGCTCAGATTACTCCCCTAGCGTAAAACCTTGGATATTGCCTGAATTTGAAGCGCTGGTTCGAAATGGAACGATTGGGATGCATTTTAACGCTCATGTAACAAAGATAACGGATGAAGCGGTAACATATGAGCAGGAAGGGAAAGAATTTACGATTAGTAACGATTTTGTTTTTGCCATGACTGGCTATCACCCTGATCACTCGTTTTTAACAAAAATGGGTGTGGAATTAGATGATGAAACAGGCCGCCCTTCTTTTAACGAAGAGACGATGGAAACAAACGTGGAAGGAATTTATATCGCTGGTGTGATTGCTGCAGGAAACAATGCTAATGAGATTTTTATTGAAAATGGACGTTTTCATGGGAAATCAATCGCTTCTCATATTATCAACAAAAACAACGCATAGGCTTCTATGCGTTGTTTTACTAATGATTAAATAGCTGCTGCAGCTCATCATGATTCGTTGTTACTTGGAGAGCAACCAACAGTTTAATGCGTGCTTTAGGACCATTTAAGCCATTTGAAAAAATAACGCCCATCTCTTTTAACAGCTTGCCACCGCCTTCATACCCATATACATCTTGAGCAATTCCATTAAAACAGCGAGAAACGAGCACGATGGGTATCTTTCGCTTCAAAAGCAATTGAATTCCTGGAATGGTGAGAGGAGGCAGATTTCCTTGACCGAGGGCTTCAATTATAAGTCCGTCAACATTCATTGAAGCCACTGCTTGAAATAAATGGTCGTCCATTCCTGCATAAGCTTTTAATAAAGTGATTTGTTTATCTATTTGATTAACAGGATAAAATTCATGTTCTGTAGGCATGTGGTGAAAAGATACGCCGCGTTTTGTGATTAATCCTATTGGCCCGTACTGAGGGCTTTGAAATGTCGCCACGTTGCTTGTGTGGGTCTTGGTCACATTTTCAGCGGTATGAATTTCATCGTTCATCACAACTAAGACACCTTTTCCTTTTGCCCCGTCACTAATAGCCACCCGAACCGCAGATATAAAATTATAAGGACCGTCTGAACCGATTTCATTGCTTGATCTCATAGCTCCAGTTAAGACAATTGGAATATCTGTATGCACGGTTAAATCTAAAAAATAAGCGGTTTCTTCCAGCGTGTCCGTGCCGTGGGTTAACACGACTGCATCAATTTTGCCTTCATTAATTTTATCGCGTATTTTTTTTGAAAGTATAAGCATTTCCTTAGGAGTAATATGAGGAGAAGGCAGATGAAATGCTTCTTCTACGATTACATTGGCCATACCTGAAACAGATGATGTTGAGCGGTGAAGCGGGTTTTGAATATCTGGTGCTACCGCTCCAGTTTCCATGTCTTCTTTCATCGAGATTGTGCCGCCGGTGTGAAGAATATAAACAGTTTTCATAGAGAGCTCCTTTCAATTTTTCGTATAAGTATGATACATTTTTTGGTATACTTGTTTAAGGTCTTTGTTAGGCTTTGTAAATCGACAGCAAGTTATGTGAGCATTTACATATAAAGATAAGGACATTATAGACGGAGATTTTCATCCTAAAGATAACATGTTACTATTAAAAAAAATAGAGGAGATGAGGCGCTATTTATGTTGGCGATTGTATCTGCAGGCATTGCGCCAGGATTGGCATTGTTAAGTTTTTTTTATTTGAAAGATGAATATGAAACTGAGCCTATTTCAATGGTATTAAAAACATTTATTTTTGGAGCAATGCTTGTTTTGCCAATTATGTTTATTCAATATGTATTTGGTGAAGAACACGTTTTTCAATCACCTTTTCTTGAAGCATTTTTTACGACAAGCTTTTTAGAAGAATTTTTCAAATGGTTCATTTTATATTTCACGATTTATCAGCATGTGGAATTTGATGAGCATTACGATGGAATTGTTTACGGGGCAGCTGTTTCATTAGGTTTTGCTACCGTTGAAAATATTTTATATTTATTTGCAAATGGTTTAGAATCAGCGCTAGGAAGAGCCATTTTACCCGTATCTAGTCATGCTTTATTCGGCGTCATTATGGGGTATTATTTAGGGAAAGCAAAGTTTTCTGAAGGAAAGGAAAAAACGAAGTGGACGCTGTATTCCGTATTTGCGCCGCTCATTTTACATGGAACATATGATTATATTTTAAAAACAATGGATCATTGGGTATTTATTATTATTCCATTTATGATTTATTTATGGTGGCTGGCATTAAGAAAAGTAAAAAAGGCCAAACAGCCATCGATTGTCTAGGCTCAGCTTGTAAATCTTTTTTGAGAGATTTACGAGCTGAGTTTTTTCATTTCGGTAAATTTTGCGCATCTTGTATAAAAAAACAACCTTTACAAAAAATACTCCTATCATCTTATCAGTTACATACGATGTAGGAGGTTTTGTCATGTTATCATTTCGATGTTTTAAAAAGTATGCATGTCTCATATGCATATGTTCATTTATTGCAGCGTCCGTTGTGAGTCCAAAGGCCGCTCACGCGTTTTCAAATCAAGTCATTCAACACGGAGCAGTTGGAGATGACGTTATTGAGCTGCAGTCGAGACTTCAGTATTTAGGTTATTATAACGGGAAAATTGACGGTGTATTTGGATGGAGCACATACTGGGCACTGCGCAATTTTCAATATGAATTTGGCATTAAAAAGATTGACGGTTTAGCAGGCTGGCAAACAAAGATTAAATTAGCTAACGCAACAAAATATCACGAAAGCTATGTGAAAAATCAAATTAGAAAAGGCAATAAGTTTACGCACTATGGCGGTAAGCCTCTTGATCAGCAGTCTAAAGGAAGCGGTAGCAGTGGAAAAAGCAGCGGGAACAATGGTCAGCAAAAAGCACAAAGCGGATCTTCTCAAGCAAAAAAACCTGCCAGTCAGCCGCAGCGTAATACGTCTAAAGGAAATTCTGAACAACAGAAAGAAAAAGCACAAAAGCCAACAGCGGTGAATGTACCGAGCGGGTTTTCACAAAATGATATTCAGCTCATGGCAAATGCTGTGCATGGTGAAGCACGGGGTGAACCATATAATGGCCAAGTAGCCGTAGCGGCCGTTATTTTAAACCGAGTTAACAGTCCGTCATTTCCAAATACAGTCGCTGGAGTTATTTTTGAACCGCGTGCATTTACTGCCGTAGCAGATGGGCAAATTTGGCTTGAACCCAATCCAACATCTAAAAAAGCGGTTATGGATGCGATTAACGGATGGGATCCTACTGGGAATGCTATTTATTACTTTAATCCGGATACAGCAACAAGCGCATGGATTTGGTCACGTCCTCAAATTAAGCAAATCGGGAAACACATTTTCTGTCGATAAAGAGAGGTGAAGGAAACATGATTCGAACAATTTTAATTGTATTATTAGCTATTGGTGTTGTAGGTGTAGGGTATTGGGGGTACAGCGAACATCAAGAAAAAGATGCTGTGCTGCTTCAAGCGGAGAATACGTATCAACGAGCATTTCATGATTTGTCATATCAGCTAGATTTATTAAATGATAAAATCGGTGGCACGCTTGCCATGAGTTCGAGAGATCAGCTTTCGCCCGCGCTTGCAGAAGTATGGCGTTTAACTTCTGAAGCTCATAACAATGTAGGACAGCTGCCTTTATCGCTTTTACCGTTCAATAAAACAGAAGAGTTTCTTTCAGATGTTGGTGACTTTACGTACAAAGTGGCGGTAAGGGATTTAAGCAAATCTCCCCTAACAGATAAAGAGTATAAAACGTTAAATTCGCTTTATGATCAGTCAGGCGAAATTCAAAATGAAATGCGCCAAGTACAGCATCTAGTCATTGATAATAACTTGCGCTGGATGGATGTTGAGCTAGCTCTAGCCACAAAAGAAAAGCAAGGGGACAATACGATTATTGACGGATTAAAAACCGTTGAAAAAAGTATGGATTCTTTTGCCGAAACAGATTTAGGTGTTATGAATGCAACGAATGAACAGGAAAAAAACGCTTTTCATCAATTAAAAGGTAGAGAAGTTAGTGAAGATGTTGCCAAACAAGTGGCGCGTTCGTTTTTGAATTTAAAAGGAAATGAACAAATTCATATTGTAAAGAGCGGAAAAGATGCCGATTATGAGGTGTACAGCTTAACCATTACAGATCCAAAGACTAAACAAGAGACGTATATGGATATTACCCAAAAAGGTGGATATCCGCTTTGGGTGCTCGAAGATCGAGATATTAAAAAACAAAATATTAGTTTAAACGATGCTATGAACAAAGCGACTAAGTTTTTAAAAGATCATCGTTTTGAAAGCCTAGTGATGGCTGAAAGCGCTCAATACGATAACATGGGAGTCTTTACATTCGTAGAGCAAACGGAAAGTGGAGTTCGGATTTATCCGGATTCAGTTAAAATGAAAATGTCTTTAGAAGATGGATCTGTGATTGGCTTCTCAGCTAAAGACTTCTTATTAAAACATCGTACAAGAGATATTCCAAAACCTAAAATTTCGAAAGAACAGGCAAAAACCAAGCTGAACTCGAATGTAAAAGTGATGGAAGACCGCTTGGCAATTATTACAAATGATTTAAACGAAGAAGTGCTATGCTATGAGTTTTTAGGGACAATTAAAAATGATACGTATCGTATTTTTATCAATGCCGATACGGGTTTTGAAGAGAAAGTCGAAAAACTGCAAAACTCAGAACCTTTATATAATGAAGTATAAAGCTGAGAAACCGGTGTCTATAGACACCGGTTTTTTTGTATTGTATAAGTTTTTTGAGTCTAAATGACTAATTTTTATTTACAAAATAAATATATTTGACTATGTTTAAATAAAGGGAAAAAGTGTATATAGTGGAACTGAAGGAGAGAGAAGATGATAAAAGCGGGAATGAGGTTGACGTTAGAGAGCGGGCACAGAGAGTCTACCTTACAACAAACGTATCGATGTAAGGTAGTTGAGTTTACGGAAGACGTGATTTATATTAGCTATCCGCTAAATGAAGAAACGCAGCGAAGTGCTTTTTTACTAAAAGGTACAAAATTGCTGGCTACGTTTATTGGATATAATCAAAATGTATATACCTTTCCAACTGAAGTAACAGGACGCGAAATAAAAGGCATGCCTGTAGTAAAACTCTTTTACCCGGGCGATAAAAAGTTAAAATCTATCCAAAGAAGAAATTTTTTCCGTGTGCCGCTTACAGTGAAGGCGGTGATAAAAAGTGAACAAGAACAGCAGGCCGTAATGGAAATCATGACTAAAAACATCAGTGCAGGTGGAGTAGCCGGCTCCTTCCATCATTCGCTGCTTTTTAATGAGAAAGATTCCGTTGTTGTACGATTAAGTCTTCCTAATCGTGAGGGAACTTTGCAGCATCTTGAATTAAAAGGGGAAGTTGTACGAATTACCGCCCCGACTTCCTGTAAAGTAGGTCAGCTATCTATTAAATTTATGGACATGGAAAAACAAACGAAAGAAATGATGATTCGTTATACCTTAAAGCGTCAGCTCGACCTAAGGAGAAAAGGTCTTCTTTAGCGTATAAAAAAAACTTCTCTTTCCTAAACTGTAAGCAAAGGTATTACTTCTTACAAAAGGAGAAAAAGATGAATCGAATAGAACGAATTTTAATTAAATTAGTGGTTATTCAATTTGTGTTTTTAATAATTGCCCAATGTATTTTACTATCTAGCAGTCACAGTACATATTTCTCAAAGGTCATTCAGTATGAGGGAGTTAGCAAAAATAATTTTAATAAAATTATTGAAACATTCGACCAGTAGTCGGACGTATGGTAGAATAACTAGGAAAGAAACATGCAGTGAACACCAGGCAGGAGAAGACCCCCTGCTCTTTTTTTCGTTTATAAACGTTTCATATAAAATGGCTCATTGTATAAAAGATGAAAGTGGTTTGTTCCTGTTTTGAAATTAAGGGAGGCACTTATGGAAAAACAAATTTCAATCGCGATTGACGGTCCTGCAGCTGCTGGGAAAAGTACAGTGGCAAAGATTATAGCAGAAACCTTATCATATATTTATGTTGATACAGGAGCGATGTATCGTGCTCTAACGTATCAAGCGCAGAAAAACCAGGTGGATTTGCAAAATGAAGAAGAGCTATTGCATTTGCTTAATGAAACAGTAATCGATTTAAAACCGTCTGAATCTGGGCAGGTAGTCATCTTAAATGGACAGAATGTTACAAGTGAAATTCGTTCCGCAGAAGTAACTAACTCTGTATCCATTGTAGCGAAACATCGTGCAGTTCGTGAAGAGATGGTAGCGAGACAGCAGGGCCTTGCTAAAGATGGAGGCGTTGTAATGGATGGACGTGATATCGGTACACACGTGCTTCCTCAGGCAGAAGTTAAAATCTTTTTATTAGCGTCTGTGGATGAAAGAGCACAGCGACGCCATGATGAAAACATAAAAAAAGGTTTTGAATCAAATTTAGAGCGTTTAAAAGAAGAAATTGCCCGCAGAGACAAGCTGGATTCTGAGCGTGAAGTAGCACCTCTTAAAAAAGCTGAAGATGCAATTGAAATCGATACAACTTCCTTATCGATTGAAGGAGTTGTAGAAAAAATACTTTCTATTACAAACGAAAGGATTGGATGATTTTGAGCTTTTATATGTTTGCACGTGGCATTGTAAAAGGTATTTTAACACCAGTTTATCGTTATGAAGTAATCGGTGCAGAAAATATCCCTTCAGAAGGCGGAGTTTTGCTTTGTTCAAATCATATTGACAACTTAGATCCGCCTACGGTAGGTGTGACATGTCCAAGGCCTATTTCGTTTATGGCAAAAGCAGAGCTGTTTAAAGCACCTTTTCTGAAGACGGTTCTGCCAAAGTTAGAAACGTTCCCTGTAAAGCGGGGGATGGCAGATCGTGAAGCTTTGCGCCAAGGGTTAAAGATTTTAAAAGAAGGAAAAGTGCTTGGATTATTTCCAGAAGGAACAAGAAGTAAAGATGGAAAATTAGGAAAAGGAATGGCTGGAGTAGGCTTTTTTGCTTTGCGTTCAAAAGCAGCTGTTGTTCCTTGTGCTGTTATTGGTCCATATAAGCGTTTTGCAAGGTTAAAAGTAGTGTACGGACCGCCAATTCAGATGGATGAACTTCGTGAACGAAAGGCATCAGCCGAGGAAGTAACCGAAGCTATTATGAAAAGCATTGGTGAATTAATTGAAAAATATCAATAGTTTGTAACCTTATGACTTGACAAAAGATTCTATTTATTAGAAGTTAGTAACAAAGAGAGTTTTTTCTATACAGAGCTATATACAATAATGATGAGCTAAAAGAGTGAAGAACTCTTACAAGGGAATACATATTGTAGATGGATATTGGAGGAGGAAAAGACGATGACAGAAGATATGAATCAAGTAGAGGTAACGTCATTAGAAGTAGGAGAAACAGTAAAAGGTACTATTACAAAAGTAGAAGAAAAGCAAGTGTATGTAGATGTGCCTAACAGCAAACTAGACGGTATTATTCCAATTAGTGAATTAGCGAGCTTACATATTGAAAAAGCAGGGGATGTAATCCAAGAAGGTGCCGAAGTCGAAGCGAAAGTAATTAAAGTGGAAGACGATGTGCTTGTGTTATCTAAACGGGCTGTAGATGCTGAAAAAGCATGGGACGGTTTAGAAGCAAAACTTTCTTCAGGTGAAGTGTTTGAAGCGGTAGTCAAAGAAATTGTCAAAGGCGGATTAGTAGTAGATATTGGTGTAAGAGGGTTCATTCCAGCTTCTCTTGTTGAAACTCATTTCGTTGATGATTTCGCAGAATATCAAGATCAAACTCTTACAGTCAAAGTAGTGGAATTAGATAAAGAAAAAAATCGCGTGATCCTTTCGCATCGTGCAGTTGTAGAAGAAGAGCTTGTACAACAAAAAGAAAATGTTCTTGAGTCATTAAAAGAAGGTCAGGTTTTAGAAGGAACCGTTCAGCGCTTAACAGACTTTGGTGCGTTTGTAGATGTAGGCGGAGTAGATGGGCTAGTGCATATCTCTCAGCTTTCACATACGCGTGTAGAAAAGCCTTCAGACGTAGTAGCTGAGGGAGATACTGTGAAAGTCAAAGTATTATCTGTTGACAAATCAACGGGTCGTGTTTCATTATCTATTAAAGATACGTTAGAAGGTCCATGGTCCAACATTTCTACGAAGCTTCGCCAAGGTGATGTAGTAGATGGAACTGTTAAAAGACTTGTATCTTTTGGAGCTTTTGTGGAAGTTCTACCTGGAGTAGAAGGACTTGTACACATTTCTCAAATTTCACATAAGCATATCGGGACACCGCATGAAGTGCTTTCTGAAGGCGAAAAAGTGACGGTAAAAGTACTTGATGTGAATGAACAAGAACGACGCGTTTCGTTAAGCATTCGTGACCTTGAGGAAGAAGAGCAAGAAGATTACGGTGACTATGAATTACAAGAAGAGTCAAAAGGCTTCCAATTAGGTGATATGATTGGGGATCAATTAAAAAAATTAAGATAAGTAATGGTGATGATTTGTGAGCAGAGCAAAACGTAAAATTGATCACATTCATCATGCGATTCAAACGGGACAGCATCGGCTGCACGGGCTAGATGATATTCGCTTCGTTCATAATAGCTTACCAAATACAGGCGTGCACGATGTTCATATTGATACAAAAATTGGCGAACTTTTGTTAAGTTCGCCAATTTTTATAAATGCTATGACGGGTGGAGGCGGACAAGAAACGGAACGGATTAACCGTTCGTTTGCTCAAATTGCTCATCATGGTCAATTAGCAATGGCCGTTGGATCGCAGATGGCTGCGATTAAAGATGAAAAGGAAGAACAATCATACAGAGTAGTGCGTCAAGAAAACCCTAACGGAATTATTTTTGCCAACCTAGGCAGTGAAGCTACAGTTGAACAAGCTAAAAAAGCGGTTGATATGCTTGAAGCAAATGGACTTCAAATTCATTTAAATGTTATACAAGAACTGGTCATGCCAGAGGGAGATCGTGATTTTACCGATGCATTACGTCGTATTGAACGAATTGTCCGAGAAGTAACCGTTCCTGTAATTGTCAAAGAAGTAGGTTTTGGGATGAGCGCTCAAGCAGTGCAAAAACTTAAAGATGTTGGTGTTGAAATCGTTGATATTGGTGGGTACGGTGGTACCAATTTTTCGAAAATCGAAAATGAAAGACGAGCAAAACATTTTCACTTCTTTAATGATTGGGGAATTTCCACAGCAGCTTCTTTAGCGGAAGTATCTCAGCACGTAGAAGGTATATCCATTATTGGTTCAGGAGGTATTCAAACCTCTATGGATGTTGCTAAGTCCATTGCGTTAGGAGCTTCTGCAACGGGAATGGCAGGATATTTTCTATCCATTTTAATGAAGTCTGGTTTAGAAGCAGTCGTAGAAGAGATAGCCGAGCTGCATGAGGAGTTAACGTTTATCATGGCTGCATTAGGAGCAACTTCTATTGCTAAGCTTCAGCAAATGCCTCTAGTTATTACAGGGGATACCCATAGCTGGCTGACTCAGCGAAATGTATCTATAGAAACATTTAATAACAGATGATAAAAAAGCAAGCAGTTAACTGCTTGCTTTTTTATTTCCTTAGAAGATGAATGATCGCGTTTTCATTTAAAAAAACAAAAAATATTGGCAGAAGAAGTGACAAAAAGCATGAAATCCCAAACGTTAGCCACTTATAATAAGTTAAATAAACAGAAAAATCAGAAAAAAGAGGTGGCGTAATGAAAAAGGGACATCCTATATTTACAATTTTTCTTTTCTTTTTAGGCTGGGTTTTCATGTATGCAGATCGTAATATTTTATCTCCAGTTATGGGAGATATCGGTGCGCAGTGGGATCTTAATAAAGCTGAACTTGGGCTAATGTCTACCGTATTTTTTGCAGCGTATGCAGCTATGCAGATTCCAACGGGTTTTTTGGCAGATCGATTTGGTCGCGTTAAGATCTTAGTGGCTGGATACATTTTGTTTGGAGTTGCCACATTCTTTACAGGACTTACGACTACTTTCGGTATGTTCTTGCTCATGCGGGCGCTGACAGGACTTGGAGAAGGAACGTATTATGGTTCACAATACGGAATTTCTTCAAGCATCACGTCTGAACGATACCGAGGTCTAGTGTCTGCGCTCATCAATAGTGGAATGGCTTTTGGTATATCGCTTGGTTTTATCGGTTCTACATACATTACATATACGTTAGAAAAAGACTGGCAGTTTACTTTTTACTTATTTGCTATTCCGACTATAGTAATAGCTATTTTAATAGCTTTCTTTGTAAAAGATAAGCAAAGGGATCAAGAAAAAAATTCGCTAAATAAAGAAACAAAGCAGTCGCTAAAAGTATTATTTACAAAAAATCATATTTTCGTATACATTTTAATCTTCTGCTCTCTTTACGGATTTTTTGGGATGCTGACGTGGCTTCCTTATTATTTGCAGCACTCGCGCGGCTTAGAAGGGTCTCAAACAGGCATCATAGCATCTTTAGTACCGTGGGCGTCTATTCCGGGAGCAATCTTCTTTGGTTATATATCGGATCGAATTGCAAATAAAAAAGCATTAATTGTGAGTTTGTCAGTAGCGGGCGCTTTATGTCAATTTTTTATTCCCTATACAGAGAGTTATTCTTGGCTATTAATCGGCTTAATTGTGTACGGTCTGATAGGGAAATTAGCATTAGATCCGATTTTAATTTCGTATATGGCGGATATTACTCCCTCTTCCATGTACTCTAAAGTGTACGGTTTTTTTAACTTCAGCGGCATGCTGTCATCGATCTTTGCACCTTACATTACCGGATATTTTGCAGATAAACTTGGAAGTATGGAATTCGGATTTTATTTGTCAGGAGCACTATTGTTAGTGGGAGGAGTTCTCTTTTTGTTTACAGGAAAGAAAGAACGTTCCTATCCTGTTTCACATCCAGTTTTAAAATAAAAAATGCGCTGACTTAGTCAGCGCATTTTTTTATTTATGCTCATTTAACTCGCGCGCTTCTTCAGGACTTTGCAAGCTAGTTGCTCCCGGATAGTGAAGTCCTTGATCACGGTCAGATTCAACTCGTTTTGATTCCTTTAATTTTTTCTCTTGACGATCTTTTCCCATTTTATATTCCCTCCTTTTTTCTGATAGGTTGTCCAAAATAAGCGGTTCTATTCTAAAACTCCGATTAAGTTTTCCAAAATTGATACATACTGATGACAGATAGGGGAGGTGCCATATTCAGTGGACGGAATTTTCTTTTATTGGCTTTCGTGGATGGGATGGATTGTTGCGACTTTTCTTATGCCCAAAACAGCTAGGCGTTGGAAGGTAGCAGCCATTATATTAATCAGTATACTCCTAAGCGGAATGAACATGCATATGACTCAGTTTTCATGTAGCTACACCGCTTTGTTTTTAGTGGGAGTAGCGTGTGTGTATGCTTCAGGCTACAGCCGATTTCAGCAGTTATATTATGTTATTGTATGCGGCATTATAATAATTGCCTATGCTAGTTTTTGTTTACTTGAGCTCTATGATCCTGTCTGGATTTTTATTGATCGTAAGTGGATTTTGACTGGACTTATCTTATATATTTGCTTTATGGTGGTTAAAGATGCTGAAAAAAGATTCGCAGCAATCATTTTAGGTGTAGTTGGAGGAGACTTTTTATATGCAGTTGTCATTCGGGATATCGCATCTTATGAAATAGGGTCTCTTCGTACACTCGACGTTTTAGCCACAGCAGTAGGAGCGATGTTTATTTGGGAGATGCTGGTTTATTTCTCTGCTTATTTAGATTTGTACGTGCTGAAGTCTCACAGGCAAAAGCAAAGTACTTACAAATAGAAGAAGAGATTTCGTAAAATTATATTGTTGTTACCGGTGATTTTTGATAAAATTGTTTGATTGAAAGAGTAATGCTTATTCAGCGGATAGGCAGTTAATCAGTTCAGTATAAGAAAGAGCTGATAAAAATCCTGCTTTATCGCTTATGATCGATTAGTAGAGGTCATGCCACGCTGCATGGCCTCGATTTTTGAAAAAAGAATGATCTTATTTATTTGTACATGTAGATAAATACCTTTAGTCGATTAAAGACTGGTTGCCGATACATAAAAAAGATCAAGGAAAGGGAAGAATCGTATGCCAAAACCAATTATTGCGATTGTTGGTCGTCCCAACGTAGGAAAATCAACAATTTTCAACCGAATTGTAGGAGAGCGAGTATCTATTGTAGAAGATATTCCGGGTGTAACTCGTGATCGTATCTATAGTTCAGGTGAGTGGCTGAATTTGGACTTTAACATTATTGATACTGGTGGTATTGATATTGGAGATGAGCCATTTTTAGAACAGATCAAACAGCAAGCAGAAATTGCAATTGATGAAGCGGACGTAATCATTTTTCTAGTGAATGGACGCGATGGAATTACTGCAGCTGATGAAGAAGTGGCGAAAATTTTATACAAATCCAAAAAGCCCGTCGTCCTAGCCGTTAATAAAGTAGATAATCCTGAAATGAGAGAATTAATCTATGATTTCTACGCACTAGGATATGGAGAACCGTTCCCAATCTCAGGAACGCATGGTTTAGGTTTAGGTGACCTGCTAGACGAGGCAGCTAAGCACTTTCCAAAAGAAAAAGACGAAGATTACGGAGAAGACGTCATTAAATTTTCATTGATTGGTCGTCCTAACGTAGGGAAATCTTCATTAGTTAATGCTCTTCTAGGTGAAGACCGTGTTATTGTCAGTGATCTTGCCGGCACGACACGCGATGCCATCGATACGAAGTTTACAAAAGAAGATCAAGAATATGTTGTTATTGATACAGCTGGAATGAGAAAGCGTGGAAAAGTGTACGAGAGTACTGAAAAATACAGCGTACTTCGCGCATTAAAGGCAATTGAACGCTCAGACGTTGTCTTAATTGTATTAAATGCTGAAGAGGGTATTATTGAACAAGATAAGAAAATTGCTGGCTATGCACAAGAAGCTGGAAAAGCTGTCGTCATTGTTGTGAACAAATGGGATACAGTAGAAAAAGATGAAAAAACAATGAAAAAATTTGAAGAAAATATACGCGAGCATTTTCAGTTCTTAACATATGCTCCAATTGTATTCCTTTCAGCTAAAACGAAAAAACGTACGCATACCCTATTGCCAATGATTGATCTTGCAAGCGAAAGCCATGCTGTACGTGTAGAAACAAGCATCTTAAACGATGTAATTATGGATGCAGTAGCAATGAACCCTACGCCTACTCACAACGGCAACCGCTTAAAAATCTATTACACAACTCAAGTAGCAATCAAGCCGCCAACTTTTGTTGTGTTTGTAAATGATCCTGAGCTAATGCATTTTTCATATAAACGTTTCTTAGAAAATAAGCTTCGTGAAGCTTTTGGATTCGAAGGAACTCCAATTAAAATTATTGCAAGACCAAGAAAATAACAGAGGATGTGATCGGCGTGGAAAGAATAGCTGTACTAGGAGCAGGGAGTTGGGGAACTGCATTAGCTTTCGTATTGGCGGAAAATGGACACGATGTTCGCATTTGGGGACATAGACAACAAGTCATTGATCAAATCAACGAGACGCATCAGAATGAAAAATATCTGCCTGGTGTAGAGCTTCCTCATCAGATTAAAGGTTTTACGTCATTAGAAAAGGCAATAGAGGGTGTTGAAACCCTTATTTTAGCTGTTCCAACGAAGGCCATTCGTGAAGTGTTGCAACAGCTAAAATCCCTTACCGATGAACTGTTTACAATTGTTCACGTAAGTAAAGGAATTGAACCGGATTCTCTTTTACGTATATCTCAAATGATTCAACAAGAAATTGATACAAAAGACATCGTTGTCTTATCAGGTCCGAGTCATGCTGAAGAAGTAAGTAGAAGGCAGCCGACAACCGTGACGTCAGCTTCAACAAATATACAAGCAGCAGAAAAAGTGCAGGATTTATTTAATAATCAACAGTACTTCCGTGTTTATACAAATCCTGATGTGATTGGTGTGGAAATTGGGGGAGCGTTAAAAAATATTATTGCTCTTGCTGCTGGTATCACGGATGGACTTGGATATGGTGACAATGCGAAGGCCGCTCTTATGACTCGTGGCTTAGCTGAAATCGCTCGTTTAGGTACGGTGCTTGGCGCAAATCCTCTGACGTTCTCAGGTTTAACCGGGATTGGAGACTTGATTGTAACGTGTACAAGCGTTCATTCTCGAAATTGGCGCGCTGGTAATCTTCTTGGAAAAGGCAAAAATTTAGACGAAGTATTAGAAAATATGGGAATGGTTGTAGAAGGTGTACGCACGACGAAAGCAGCTTACCAGCTATCTCAAAAATACGACGTAAAAATGCCGATTGCTGATGCTTTATATAATGTACTGTTTAATGATGTGAAGGCAAAAGATGCAGTAGACGCGCTTATGTCTCGTACTAAAACACATGAAATGGAAGATTTAGCGAATGTTTTAGGAGAAAAATTAAATTAAGTGCAAAGAAATATGAAAAAATAGGCAATTGGTGATACCCAAAATCATTTACTTGCATAAAATAACGTGTAAATAAAGATGAGTAGAACTGTTAGTATGGGAATATTTAGTTACGGTCGAAGCGAAGAGCCCCCTTCGCTTCGATTTTTTTTATGTGAAAAAGCAGGAATTTGTCAATTTAATAGGAAAGTAATTACTATAGAGCGTAAATCAATGGAAGGTAAATAAATATTAAATTTAGAATGTTCTATTAATATCCATCTTAACTATAAGTCCTTATGTTATAATAACGGTGAAAAAAGGAGTGGATGCAATTTGTCGCCAGGTTTGTTAAAGATGTGGATTTCATTGGGTTCCATTGTATTTATGTTTATTGCGGTATTTTCTATTTACTTTAGTCGTTATAAAATCACGAACCGCGTTGGTAAAATTGTACTCGCTTTCATTGCCTATTCGCTCATGATTGTAGCAGGTCTTATTATGGTAATTGTTGTATTCAGTGGTCCGACAGATGCTTAATGTACATATGGTAGGGTGAGGAAAATGAAAAAATTCATGCTAACGTCTATTGTTGGGTTAACCATTTTTGTATTATCCGGTTGTTTGTACCCGACGGAAAGAATGTCTCAAAATCAAGTTCCTTATAAAGATCAAGTTGCTTCCGTACAAACGGCCGTTGATCAATTTAAAGAAGAAAGCGGAGGCTTATTGCCGATAAAAACGAAAGATATGGACACGCCGATTTATCAAAAATATCCGATTGACTTTACGAAAATTGTTCCTAGATACATGCAAGACGCACCTGGGAATTCGTATGAAAGCGGAGGGATATTTGCGTACGTGCTTGTGGATGCAGAAACAAAGCCCACGGTTAAATTATTAGACTTACGGATGGCGGATACGATTCAAGATGTTAATGTACATTTGAATATATACCGTCAAAACCATAAAGGATACGTACCGTTTAAAGACGTCATCGCTCCCGGCGTATTCTCTATTAACTATAAGAAATTGAATATGAAAGAACCCCCTGTCGTTACTAGCCCGTATACAGGGAATAGTCTTTCTTTAATTGTTAATGGGCAGGGAGATGTATTTGTAGATTATCGTCCTGATTTGTATGATGCCATTCAAAAGCATAAAAGCTCCTACAAACCGGGTGAAGATATCCGAAAGCTCCTTGTGGAAAACAGTGATTTTGTACCTGCTTACTCTCTTCCTTATACAGTTAACGATAAGAATGAACCAATATTTTTTAAAAAATAAGTCATGAACCCCTTCTCCTTGAATAATATTCAGAGAGAAGGGGTTTTCTCTTTCTTGTACACCAATAATGAAAATCAGAATGACTAAGTCAGCATGTGCATGAAAAAAATCATAAATTTTTCTATCAAAAGTCATATTTTAATAGGACAACGTCATAACTATATAGTGTCCTAATTTACTCTCGCAATGGATGTCATATTCCATGAACTCATAGATCGGAGGGGATCTTTTGGAAAAGGTGGATGTATTTAAAGATATCGCTGAACGTACAGGAGGCGATATATATTTAGGTGTGGTGGGAGCAGTTCGAACAGGAAAATCTACATTTATTAAAAAGTTTATGGAGCTGGTGGTCCTGCCTCACATCGAGAACGAGGCAGAAAGAGCTCGCACACAAGATGAACTACCACAAAGTGCAGCTGGAAAAACGATTATGACAACTGAGCCGAAATTCGTACCGAATCAAGCAGTCAATGTTTTGGTAGATGACGGGCTAGAAGTTAACATACGGTTAGTAGATTGTGTAGGATATACAGTGCCAGGCGCTAAAGGGTACGAAGATGAAAATGGACCTCGAATGATCAATACACCTTGGTATGAAGAACCAATTCCATTTCACGAAGCGGCTGAAATTGGAACGAGAAAGGTCATTCAAGAACACTCAACGATTGGTGTCGTCATTACAACAGATGGCTCAATTGGAGATATACCTCGTCAAGATTATGTGGAAGCAGAAGAGCGCGTCATTAATGAGCTAAAAGAAGTAGGCAAACCCTTTATCATGGTTATTAATACCGTACAGCCATATCATCCCGATACAGAAAAGCTTCGTGCAAAGCTTAATGAAAAATATGATATCCCAGTATTAGCGATGAGTGTGGAAAGCATGCGCGATACTGATGTGATGAATGTATTAAGAGAAGCACTATACGAGTTCCCTGTATTAGAAGTCAACGTTAATCTACCAAGCTGGGTAATGGTTTTAAAAGATAAACATTGGCTGCGTGAAAGCTATCAAGAAGCCGTTAAAGAAACGGTAAAAGATATTAAGAGACTGAGAGACGTTGAACGGGTAGTAGAGCAATTTAGCCAGTTTGAGTTTATCGATCAGGCTCGATTAGCCGGAATTGAGATGGGGCAGGGGATTGCCGAAATTGACTTATACGCTCCAGATGACTTATATGATCAGATTTTGAAAGAAATCGTGGGAGTAGAAATTCGCGGAAGAGATCATTTGCTGCAGTTAATGCAAGACTTTGTGCATGCAAAAACCGAGTATGATCAAGTCTCTGATGCACTTCGCATGGTTAAGCAAACGGGTTATGGTGTAGCTGCACCTTCGCTTTCAGATATGAGCCTTGATGAACCTGAAATTATTCGCCAAGGATCGCGTTTTGGAGTTCGTTTAAAAGCAGTGGCACCTTCTATACACATGATTAAAGTGGATGTAGAATCAGAATTTGCGCCGATTATCGGAACGGAGAAGCAAAGCGAAGAATTAGTTCGTTATTTGATGCAAGACTTTGAAGATGATCCGCTTTCAATTTGGAATTCAGATATATTTGGCCGCTCTCTAAGTTCAATTGTAAGAGAAGGGATTCAAGGAAAGCTGTCGCTGATGCCTGAAAATGCGCGATATAAGTTAAAAGAAACGCTAGAACGGATTATTAACGAAGGATCTGGAGGTTTAATCGCGATTATTTTATAAGAATATAACGTTAGGCTCCTCATAAAGGAGCCTCTTCTTTTTGGATAGATCATACAAAACTTTACATATATTGTGATAGATCGCGTGGTTATCCTATTCCTGCGTTATTTTCTGCTTGCTATGCCTTGTTCAATATGTTAATCTTTTAACAGAAATCGATCGATCATACTGTTTTCACTACATACATACGGCAGACGAATGAAAAACATTGAATTATTTAGTTCAATCGTTTATGATTAGGCTTGTCGATACATAGGTTATGTATAATATCCATTTGTTTTGTTAAAGAATGAGATATAACGAATTACTAGATTCCTTTTCTAACAAGGTTTTTAGTTATTATATGATCCGATTTTGGGAGGAGGTGAATGGCATGAACAAGACAGAATTAATTAATGCTGTTGCAGAAGCAAGTGAGCTTTCAAAAAAGGATGCTACAAAAGCAGTTGATGCTGTTTTCGATACAATTTTAGAAGCTTTAAAAGCTGAGGACAAAGTTCAACTTATCGGTTTTGGTAACTTCGAAGTACGTGAACGTGCTGCTCGTAAAGGACGCAATCCACAAACTGGCGAAGAAATCGAAATTCCTGCTAGCAAAGTTCCTGCATTCAAACCAGGTAAAGCTCTTAAAGATGCTGTAAAATAATATCTACATAAAATGGCTTTATTCATAGCCGTTGATGAAGAGCTTTGAAAGGTCGCACATTTGCGACCTTTCTTTTTTGCCTTTGGTATATACATATGCTAGAATTTTTTTCATAAAGTCGTAATGCAACGAATTGGAGGGCAACAACATGTCATCTGTAAATAAACCACAGATCGAACAAGCTGTGAGACTAATTTTAGAAGCAATTGGCGAAGATCCAAACCGTGAAGGATTATTAGATACACCAAAGCGAGTAGCTAAAATGTATGAGGAAGTCTTTTCCGGGTTGAATGAAGATCCAAAAGAGCATTTTAAAACAGTTTTTGGAGAAGATCATGAAGAGCTAGTGCTTGTAAAAGATATTCCTTTTTACTCTATGTGTGAACACCACTTAGTGCCTTTTTACGGAAAAGCTCATGTTGCGTATATTCCAAAAGGCGGACGAGTGACCGGTTTAAGTAAGCTGGCAAGAGCGGTAGAAGCTGTTGCGAAACGTCCTCAGCTTCAGGAGAGAATTACATCTACAGTGGCGGATTCTATTGTAGAAACATTAGAGCCGCACGGGGTAATGGTAGTAGTGGAAGCAGAGCACATGTGTATGACCATGCGAGGCATTAAAAAGCCTGGGGCTATGACAATTACTTCTGCTGTGCGTGGAGTGTTAGAACACGATGCAAGTTCTAGAGCTGAAGTTTTATCATTGATCAAATCATAATGTGGATGATGAAGGAGAAGAGAATATGACACAAAAAGGAACGCCAGAGTATATTGTCATTAAAGCGGTCGAAGATGGAGTTAACGTAATTGGCTTAACGCGAGGAGCAGATACGCGATTTCATCATTCAGAAAAACTAGATAAAGGCGAAGTGATGATTGCGCAGTTTACTGAGCATACATCCGCAATTAAAATTCGTGGCAAAGCCGTCGTTCAGACTGTTCACGGAGAAATTGAATCCGATACGAAAAAATAAGCAGGGATTTTCCTGCTTTTATTTATATTTAAAATAAATGAATAAGAACAGGAAAAACATGGTGAAACTAAAAGCAATATCTTAAATTACTGTCTAAGAAATCAAGATGGTATGTAGATGAACGGTGTTCAAGCGGATGAGCAGCTAAAGGATTTAAACCGTGAAAAAGCTTCAAAAGAATTTAAAGGATATTTTATAATGTAATTATGTTATAATTGACACTATCGATTTGGAGTTAAAAGAACTTTAAACAAATAGTGATGGAAAGGGAGACAAGGATGATGAGCGTAAAAACCATCTATGATATTGTGGCCAACATGAAAGAACAGCTTCATGTTGAATTAAGTCATCCATATGTAAAAAAATATATTCATCATCCGCGTATTGATGAAAATAGATTACTGTACATGTGTTCGTTCTTAGATACTCTTTCAATGGAAGAAGAAAAAAAGAACAGCTCTGTGCTATCTGTGATGCTCGTTCAAACCGCACTTGATACCCACGATCTAGTCTCCACTCAAAATGTTAGCGGAAATGAAGGGAAGCTGCATGAGAGGCAGCTGGTAGTTTTGGCCGGAGATTATTACAGCGGCCTGTACTATTACTATTTAGCTCAAAGCAGCCAGCTGAATTTAATGAAAGTTATAGCATCTGCTATTAAAGAAATTAATATCGCTAAGATACACATTTATAACAATCGCTCTACTAATCCACACGACGTTATGAATAGTTTTTTAGCAGCAGAATCATCGTTTGTAAGATGCTTATGTGACTATTTTGAACGTGAAGAGTGGAAAGAACTTTTAAAACATGCAGCGTATTTGAATGGGATATTAAAGCAATTAAAGTCATTACAGCATAAAGAGCCTACTCTCTTGCTAAACTATTGCAAACAAATTGGCATGAATCAAGAACAAATAAAAGAATACCTTTATTCGTATACTCAACAGTCTGTAGATATTGTTAGAGGGTACTTACGAAGTGAATTTGCGATGAATGAGTTTTTAAGAGAGCACTTAGATGAACTTACATCTAGCTTAGAAGTGTTGAAAAATGTCGTAGGAGAAGGATAGAGATATGCAGCAATCAAAAGAACAGCGTGTCCATGGCGTATTTGAAAAAATATACAAAAATTATGATCAAATGAATTCTGTTATTAGTTTTCAGCGTCATAAGGCATGGCGCAAAGATACGATGAAGCGAATGAATGTTCAAAAAGGAACAAAAGCTTTAGATGTTTGTTGCGGAACTGCGGATTGGACGCTAGCTATGGCTGAAGCAGTTGGAGAAACAGGAGAGGCAGTTGGCCTGGATTTTAGTCAAAATATGCTAAAGATTGGTGAAGAGAAAGTAAAAAACTCACCTTTTTCAAATATTACTTTACTACATGGCAATGCAATGGAGCTTCCTTTTGAAGATAATTCATTTGACTATGTAACGATTGGATTCGGACTGCGCAACGTGCCCGATTACCTTCAAGTTTTAAAGGAAATGCAGCGCGTCGTGAAACCTGGCGGAAAAGTGGTTTGCCTTGAAACGTCTCAGCCAACGATGATTGGTTACCGACAAATGTACTTGCTTTATTTTAAGTATATTATGCCTGCGCTTGGAAAGATGGTCGCTAAAAGCTATGATGAATATTCATGGCTTCAAGAGTCAGCTAGGGACTTTCCAGGTCAAAAGCAATTGGCTGATATGTTCCGTGAAGCCGGTTTGACAGATGTTGAAGTGAAATCTTACACAGGTGGAGTAGCGGCGATGCATCTAGGGTACAAACGATAAAAGAGAAAAAGCTTGTCCTACAGGTGCAACAGCCTGTAGGATAAGGAGTAAAGAATGAATATATAATGCAAGGTGAGTCCAATGAAACTAAAAATGATGTACGCTTTTTTGAATACGGATATTACCCTTATTGAGAAAGAACTTGAACAAACTGTTCATACCGATGAAACACTTATCACAGATGCTTCTCTTCACCTTTTACAAGCAGGGGGGAAACGAATTCGCCCTGTATTTGTTTTGTTGGCAGCTAAATTTGGGCATTACAATATCGACCAAATCAAACATGTGGCAGTAGCGCTTGAGCTGATTCATATGGCGTCTCTTGTTCATGATGATGTTATTGATGACGCTGATAAGCGACGGGGAAAACCAACAATTAAGGCAAAATGGGACAATCGTATTGCTATGTATACAGGGGATTACATCTTTGCTCGTGCACTTGAAGTTATGAGTGAGGTTAAAGATGTGGAAGCACATAAAATTTTATCTAATACGATGGTGGAATTAACGCTCGGTGAAATTGAACAGATTAAGGACAAATACAACCTAAACCAAAACTTACGCGTGTATCTGCGTAGAATTAAACGTAAAACGGCACTGCTAATTGCTGCAAGCTGTCAGTTAGGCGCAATTGCAGCGGGAGCTCCTGAAGATATACATAAACGTTTATTTTGGTTTGGATATTACGTGGGAATGTCATTTCAAATTACGGATGACATTTTAGATTTTATCTCATCAGAAGAACAGCTTGGGAAACCAGTTGGCAGCGACTTACTGCAAGGAAATATTACGCTGCCAGTTTTGTATGCCATTGAAAATGCTGAGTTTCGAGATAAAGTAGAACAGCTTTTCGAGAGGGAATATGAGCAAGAGCTGATCGATGAAATTATTTCTGATATTAAATCTTCTAACGCCATTGAACGTTCATTTGAGATGAGCGATCGTTATCTGCAAAAAGCGATGAGCATTTTAGAAGAACTGCCGCCAAACAAGGCGAAAAAAACGCTGCATCAAATTGCGAAGTACATTGGAAAACGGAAATTTTGATTTATTTACTTTCATAAGTTGTAAACTGCTCGAAACAATGTTAATATCTTCATGAGGTGTGATTGCGCTTTCAAAACTTGTTTACATATCATGAACTTCAGGGGTGGAGAGTAAAATGATACAAAAAACGTTTTTAATGGTCAAACCAGACGGGGTACAAAGAAGCATTATTGGTGAGGTTATTTCTCGCTTTGAGAAAAAAGGTTTTCAATTAGTTGGAGCTAAGCTTATGCATATTTCGCAGGAATTAGCTGAAACACACTATGGTGAACATAAAGAGAAACCTTTCTTCGGTGAGTTAGTGAAATTTATCACATCAGGTCCAGTTTTTGCTATGGTATGGGAAGGTGAAAACGTGATTTCAGTATCACGTCAAATGGTGGGGAAAACTAACCCTCAAGAAGCGCTTCCTGGAACTATTCGAGGTGATTATGGACTGATTGTGGATAAGAATATTATTCACGGCTCAGATTCACCAGAAAGTGCGGAGCGTGAAATCAGCTTATTCTTTGAAAGTGAAGAGCTGACTTTCTATAAAAAAGACGCAGACGCTTGGATTTACTAATTTAGATAGCGCAAAAAGACGAATGAATTTTCATTCGTCTTTTTTATTGTGTGTATAAACAGCCTTCTAGGCTATTAAGTGCAAAGATTTCCCCGCATAAACATTTTCATAATGTATTCCGATATATTAATAAGAAGATAAGCGTATATAAAGGTTTTATTTCTTTATACGTCTAACATAAACGTATAGGAATGAGAAAGGAGAGTCAAAAATGATAGATGAATACGACGCGTTTGTGGAGAAAATAAAAACAAAAACAGGCATTGATTTATCACTATATAAGCAGTCTCAAATGCACCGCCGCCTCACCTCGCTGTATGAAAAAAAAGGTTTTTCTAGTTTTTTTGAATATTATCGAGCAATGAACAGTAACAACGAACTGCTTGAGGAGTTTTTAGATCGGATGACGATTAACGTGTCAGAGTTTTATCGCAACTATCAGCGGTGGGATATATTGGAGCAAAAAATTTTACCGACTCTTGTAAAAGGAAAAACAGATCTGAAAGTGTGGAGCGCTGCCTGTTCAACAGGGGAAGAGCCGTATACACTAGCGATGGTTTTATCAACATTTTTTCCGCTTTCGCGTATTTCTATATTGGCGACCGATCTGGATGAAAAAGTAATAGAAAAAGCAAAAATAGGCTTTTATGATGAACGTTCACTTCAGGAAATGCCTGTTTCGATGAAAAATAAGTACTTTCAACAAAGAGGAACCGGGTACTTATTAGATGAAAAAATCAAAAAAACAGTTATTTTTCAAAAACATAACTTACTGTCAGACTCTTTTCCTAAAAACGTTGACTTGATTGTTTGTCGAAACGTGCTTATTTATTTTACCGATGAAGCAAAGCATGCTTTATATGAAAAGTTTAGCAGAGCTTTAGCACCTGGAGGCATCTTATTTGTAGGGAGCACAGAGCAGATTTTCACTCCGCAAAAGTATGGGTTTGAAACGGCTGATACGTTTTTTTACAGAAAAGTAAAGACCATTTAATTGAGATAACCTGAAGCGATTTCTTACAAGCTGAGGTGAAACTTTTTATATATTCTTATGTTATAGTATGGTATAGTCATATTTAAAAATGGAAAAATTCTGACGAATAATACATATTAAGCGGAGGTACGATTATGCGATATTTAACAGCAGGAGAATCACATGGTCCACAGTTGACTACTATTTTAGAGGGTGTTCCCGCAGGGCTTCCTTTAACAGCCGAAGACATCAATACAGATTTAGCGCGAAGACAAAAAGGTCATGGTCGCGGAAGACGTATGCAAATTGAAAAAGATCAAGCGGAAATTTTAAGCGGTGTTCGCCACGGCTATACGCTAGGATCTCCTATTACGTTAGCGGTAGAAAATAACGACTGGAAACACTGGACAAAAATTATGGGCATCGAGCCAATTTCTGAAGAAGAATCAGAAGAAGTAAAGCGTAAAATCTCAAGACCAAGACCAGGGCATGCCGATTTAAACGGCGCTATTAAATATGGTCATCGCGATATGAGAAATGTATTAGAACGTTCTTCAGCTCGTGAAACAACTGTAAGGGTAGCAGCAGGTGCTGTGGCTCGTCAAATCCTTGCTCAGTTCGGGATTTCTGTAGCTGGACATGTATTAGAAATTGGCGGCGTACAGGCAAATCCTCCTCAATACAAAAGCTTAGAGGAACTTCAAGAAGTCACTGAAGCTTCTCCAGTAAGATGTTTTGACTCAGCTGTTGAGAAAGACATGATGCAAGCAATCGATGATGCTAAGAAAAACGGCGATTCGATCGGAGGCGTAGTAGAAGTTATTATTGAAGGCGTGCCAGCAGGAGTGGGCAGCTATGTCCATTACGATCGTAAATTAGATGCGAAGATTGCTGCAGCTGTTATGAGCATTAATGCATTTAAAGGCGTTGAGTTTGGGATTGGATTTGAAGCGGCTCGCAGACCAGGAAGCGAAGTTCATGACGAAATTCTATGGGATGAAGAGAATGGATATACCCGTAAAACAAACAACTTAGGCGGCTTTGAAGGTGGCATGACAACAGGTATGCCAATTGTAGTACGCGGTGTAATGAAACCTATTCCAACGCTTTACAAGCCGTTAAAAAGTGTTGATATTGAAACAAAAGAAGCCTTCGAGGCAAGCATCGAACGTTCAGACAGCTGTGCTGTGCCGGCAGCAAGCGTTGTAGCAGAAGCCGTTGTAGCTTGGGAATTGGCTGATGCGCTAATCGAACAGTTTGGACAAGACCGAATTGATTTAATTGCTGAAAATATTGAGAAAATGCGTGTACATGCGAGGGAGTTTTAATGTTGCAAATTGATATTCAAACTTTATCCAAAACATATCCTCTTTATTTAGGAAATGGATTAATTGAAAAGCTGCCTTCTATTATTGAGAGTGTAAAACCTAATCTGTCGTCAGTGTTAATCATCACTGATTCAGCTGTAGATTCATATTATGGAGAAGCGGTTGTAAAAGCGATTGAGACGCAGTTTAAAGTGGCTAAATACGTAGTACCAAGCGGTGAACACGCAAAGTCATTTCAACATTACTACGATTGTCAGACTTTTGCACTCGAGCAGCAGCTTGACCGCAATGCGCTCGTTATTGCTTTCGGCGGAGGGGTAGTTGGCGATTTAGCTGGATTTGTAGCCGCTACATACATGAGAGGGGTTTCGTTTATTCAAGTGCCAACGACGCTTCTTGCTCACGATAGTGCTGTAGGCGGTAAAGTAGCCATTAATCATGAGCTTGGAAAAAATATGATTGGCGCTTTTTATCAGCCTGAAGCGGTTGTTTATGACATTGATCTTCTTAAAACGCTTCCTGAAAGAGAGTGGCGTTCCGGTTTTGCAGAAGTGATTAAACATGCTTTTATTCACGATGAAGCATTTTATGAATGGCTTCAGCAAAATATACAATCGCTGACTGATTTACAAGATGAAAAATTAATTTATGCTATTCAAAGCGGTATTTTAGTCAAAGCATCTGTTGTAAAAGAAGATGAGACAGAAGCTGGCGTTCGCGCTCACCTGAACTTTGGACATACGTTAGGTCATGCGATCGAAGCAGAGTGCGGCTATGGACAAATCAGTCACGGAGAAGGCGTAGCCATTGGGATGCTGTTTGCTATGAAAGTCAGCAATACGCTTGGGAAAAGCGAGTTCCCTGTAGCTGAAATTGCGAAATGGTTTGAAAAATTTGGCTATGAGACGTCTGTTCCAAACCACCTTTCAGCTGAAAAGCTGCTCGTGAGAATGAAAGCAGACAAGAAGTCCAAATCAAGCAATGTTCATATGGTACTGCTTGAAGGCATAGGAAAACCTTTTGTTCAACAAGTAGAAGATGAAGTGATTCTTAAGCTGCTGAATGAAGAGCTTCAAGCGTAGTTTCTTCAAAAGCCAAGTAGATAGTAGTTGACAAATGAATTTGAAACGTACTACAATTGGTAACAAGTTAGTTTAGAGATTTTAGTTATGAGAAAACAATAGACAGTTTAGTTGAGATTAGGGTAGACGAGAATGAGACAGTTGAGCAGAGTTTAGTTGAGTGAATTTTACCATTCGTATACCCAAAGGCCCATTTTTGATGTGTCTTTGGGTTTATTTATTATATCCTCTTTTATATAACCTCATCTATTCTCATTCTCCATGAAATGGAGGATTGAAAGATATGACGAACACGTATACTTCTTTTTTAGAAGACTCTACAAAGTATTTAACCATTCCAATCATAAAAAAAATATTTATCGATAGCATGACACCTGTTGATCTTTTTCAGCAAGTAAAAGATGAAGCTGTATATTTACTTGAAAGCAATGATGAATCATCACCATGGTCTAATTATTCTTTTATTGGCTTGAATCCATTTTTGTATGTAGAAGAAGAGAACGGAACCTATCTAGCAAAAAACAAGCAGCTTCAACCTGTGCTGCAAGGAGACAGCTTTAAAGAGGTATTTTGTAAAATTCAGCAAGAGCTGAAAGTGAAAGTACCAGATCTTGCACTTCCTTTTAAAGGAGGAGCAGTAGGATTTATCAGCTACGACGCAGTATCGCAAATTGAAAAAGTAAACGTACATGCCCAAAACGATTTGAACATGCCTACTTTTCACTTTATCTATTGTCAAACGATGCTCGCTTATAATCACCAAACAAAAGAGCTTATGGTGATTCACTACATTCAGCTTGATGAGAAAGATAAAGAACAGCAGAAAAAAGAAAAACATGATGAAGCTCTAGCAGAGATCAATCGATATGTTGAAAGAATAGCGCAGACGGTGAAAGAAAAGCCGATGATGTTTGAAAGCGAGCAGCGCGAAGTTAGCTTTGAAGGTGTGACATCGTCATACCAAAAAGATAAATTTGTGCAAGATGTGGAAAAAATTAAGGAATACATTAAAAGCGGAGATGTTTTTCAAGCCGTATTGTCGCAGAGATTTCAAATTGATACGACCGTAGCTGGATTTGATATTTACAGAGTATTGCGATTAGTTAATCCATCTCCTTATTTATTTTACGTGAAAGTAAAGGGAGTGGAATTGATTGGAAGTTCCCCTGAGCGGTTGATTCAAATTGAAAACGGCCATTTAGAAATTCATCCAATTGCAGGAACGAGAAGACGCGGCAGAGATGCAGAAGAAGATGCGCGCTTGTATGAAGACTTAATTAACGATGAAAAAGAGCGGGCAGAACACTATATGCTCGTGGACTTAGCAAGAAATGACATCGGCCGAGTTGCACAGTATGGAAGTGTCCAAACGCCGGTATTAATGCAGCAGGTTAATTTTTCGCACGTCATGCACTTGATTTCTAAAGTGACAGGACGCCTAGATGAAAAAGTACATCCTATTGATGCGCTGCTTTCTGCATTTCCAGCGGGTACTGTATCTGGCGCTCCAAAAGTGCGGGCGATGCAAATCTTAAATGAAATTGAACCAGTTGCGCGAAATGTATATGCAGGAACCGTAGCATATCTCGGATTTGATGGAAATATTGATTCGTGCATTGCAATTCGTACCATTCTTTTGAAAGACCAAACCGCTTATATACAGGCCGGAGCAGGAGTGGTTGCTGACTCAAAACCGGAGCTTGAGTGGAAAGAAACCCGCAATAAAGCTAGCGCTTTAATTAAAACAATTCAATTAGCTCAAGACATCTACAATAAAAAGGAGGATGTATATGTTTAAAGAATTGTTGAAAAAGTGTTTGCACGGGGAGTCACTTTCAGCGGAAGAAGCAGAAAAAATTATGAATGATATTATGAACGGTAAAGTCCCGGCAGCTCAAATTGCTAGCGTGCTAACCATTTTAACGTACCGAGGAGAAACCGTCGATGAAATTGTTGGTTTTATCCGGGGTATGAAAAACAATATGAATGCTATTTCTCTAGACGAATTAAACGTAGTAGATACGTGCGGTACGGGAGGAGACGGCGCCTCTACGTTTAATATTTCAACGGCTAGTGCGATTGTGGCATCTGCTGCTGGAGTAAAGGTTGCGAAACATGGGAATCGCGCGGTATCTTCTAAAAGCGGAAGTGCAGACGTGTTAGAACATTTGGATATATGGATTCAAGGAAATGAAAAAGAAGTGAAAAATGCGGTGGCTGACCTCAACATGTCCTTTTTATTTGCGCCGCTTTATCACCCTGCTATGAAGCACGTTGCTGCTACTCGAAAGGAATTAGGGTTTAGAACCGTTTTTAATGCATTAGGTCCGTTAGCAAACCCTACTAACTGCACAAAGCAAGTAATTGGCGTTTATTCTATTGAGCTTGCACGAAAATTAGCAGAAGCGCTTGTTGTACTGGGAGCTAATCACGTCCTGCTTGTTGCCGGCAGAGATGGTTTAGATGAAATTAGTGCCACGGATGTAACGGATATTGTAGAAGTACAAGGCAATGTTATTACAGAATATACGCTTGCACCAGAGGATGTACACTTACAGAGAGGGAAGCTTGAAGATTTGGTGGTAGAAGACGCGAAATCGAGTGCAGAGCTCATTGAATCGCTATTTTTAAATAAAAGTAATGTAACTGCTAAAAATGCAGTCGTGTTGAACTCTGCTGCAGCTATTTACGTTAGCGGAAACGTTTCTACTTTTGAAGAAGGAGTAGCTGTAGCTTTAGAAACAATTGAATCAGGTGCTGCATACACGCAATTACAACGATTGAAATCGAAAAAGGTGGTTGAACATGCTCAATAAAATTATTGAAACAAAAAAAGAAGAAATTCAAAACCTACAGTTACCCGAACAGCAAAATGTTACAAAACGATCATTTTTAGAAGCTTTATCAAATCCGAATCGAGAGCTGGCTCTTATTGCAGAAGTAAAAAAAGCCTCTCCTTCCAAAGGATTAATAAAAGAGAATTTTCAGCCTGTGGAAATTGCTAAAGCCTACGAGGAAGGAAAAGCAGATGCTTTGTCTGTGTTAACGGATCAGCACTATTTTCAAGGACACCGAACGTTTTTAAGTGATATTAAACAGCATGTCTCTATTCCTGTGCTTCGCAAGGATTTCATCATTGATTCCATTCAAGTGGAAGAAAGTGCAAGAATCGGTGCCGATGCGATTTTACTCATCGGAGAAGCACTTGAACCATTAAAATTGCAAGAGCTTTATCTTCAAGCTGCTGAAAAAGAGTTAGATTGTTTAGTAGAAGTGCATTCTTTAGAAACGCTTGAACAGCTGTTAGCTGTATTTACACCGAAGATTATCGGGATTAATAATCGAAATCTTCATACGTTTGAAACCAGCGTGCAGCAGACAAAAGAAATCGCTAAGCACGTGCCGAAAGATCAGCTTTTAGTAAGTGAAAGCGGGATTTACTTATACGATGATGTTTCCTACGTAAAAGAAGCCGGAGCAAAAGCTATTTTAGTAGGAGAATCGCTTATGAGACAGGATAATCAAACCAAAGCGATTAAAAAGCTGTTTGGGGAAAGTGAATATGCTTATTAAGTACTGCGGTATTCGATCAAAACAAGATATAGCTTTAATCGAAAAGTCGGCTGCTACTCACATTGGCTTTATTTTCTACCCTAAAAGCAAACGATATGTAAAGCCTGAACGAGTAAATGAGTTTGTAACGGATGAAATAAAAAAACAAGTCTCGCTAGTAGGGGTATTTGTTAATACACCGATGGATCAAATACTTGAAATTGCCTCCGTGACAAATTTAGATGTGATTCAGTGCCACGGGCAAGAAACTGCTGCTGAAGTACGTGAGTTAAAGCAGCGTGGATATGAAGTATGGAAAGCACTCCCGCACAATAACGAGACGCTGCAGCAAATGCATGTATATGAAGAAGCTGATGGTTATGTAATTGACAGCAAGGTTAAAGAACAATTCGGAGGAACGGGCGTCGCTTTTGATTGGAGCTTCGTTCCTCAGTATGAATCAGCTGCACAAAAGTTAGGTAAAAAATGCTTTATTGCTGGAGGAATCAATGCTTTTAACATTGAGAACTTGTTACCCTACAAGCCCGGGGCGATTGATATTTCTGGCGGTATTGAAACAAATGGAACGAAGGACTATACAAAAATTATAGAGATTGAAAGGAAGATCCATACTATGACATACAATCATCCTGATGAATTTGGCCGCTTTGGTGAATTTGGCGGAAAATACGTACCTGAAACATTAATGAAACCACTTGAAGAAGTAGAAGCAGCTTTGAATCAAGCAATGAAAGATCCGGCATTTAAAGATGAGTATCTATCCTTACTCGTCAATTACTCAGGGCGACCAACGGCTTTAACATATGCTGATAATATTACCGAAACACTCGGCGGGGCAAAAATTTATTTAAAACGTGAAGACTTAAATCATACGGGTGCTCACAAAATCAACAATGCCATTGGACAGATTTTACTTGCTAAACGGATGGGCAAAACAAAAATTATTGCTGAAACAGGAGCGGGTCAGCACGGGGTAGCCACAGCTACAGTAGCTGCAAAGTTCGGAATGGAATGTAAAGTATTCATGGGAGAAGAAGATATTGAACGTCAGGCGTTGAACGTCTTTCGCATGAAGCTTCTAGGAGCGGAAGTCATTCCTGCAACTTCTGGAACAAAAACGCTAAAAGATGCAACAAATGAAGCAATCCGCTACTGGGTTCAACACTGTGAAGATCATTTTTACTTAATTGGTTCGGCAATTGGACCGCATCCTTATCCTAAAATGGTTCGAGATTTCCAAAAAATTATTGGAGAAGAAGCAAAAGAACAGTTTACAGCGGTAGAAGGAAAACTTCCAAATGCTGTCGTGGCATGCGTCGGAGGCGGCAGTAATGCAATCGGTATGTTTTATGATTTTATTAAAGAAGAACATGTACGCTTGATTGGAGTAGAAGCAGGGGGGAAAGGACTAAATACAGCTCTTCATGCTGCTAAAATGGCTAAAGGCACAAAAGGTGTTATCCACGGAACGCTCACGTATTTACTTCAAGATGAAAATGGTCAAATTACAGAGCCTTATTCTATTTCAGCAGGTTTGGATTATCCGGGTATCGGTCCAGAGCATTCTCACCTTTCATCTATTGGACGAGTAGAATATGAAAGTGTAACGGATGATGAATCAATCGAAGCTCTTCAGCTGCTGGCGAAAACGGAGGGAATCATCCCGGCTATCGAATCCGCCCATGCGCTGGCAAAAGCATTTGAACTGGCTAAAAGCATGACGAAAGAAGAAACCATTTTAATTTGCTTATCAGGTCGAGGAGATAAGGACGTTCATACATTAGTAAACTTGCTAGAAGGGAAGGAAGAAGAACATGAATACGTTTGAAGCGAGACTACCTAAACATGAAACATTATTTATTCCATTTATTACAGCAGGAGATCCTCATGAAGATGCAACGGTGGAAATTGCTTTGTCTTTGCAAAAGCAAGGTGCTTCTATTTTAGAGCTGGGCGTACCGTATTCCGATCCTTTAGCAGATGGTCCGATTATTCAAGAGGCGTCCAAAAGAGCTTTATCTGGCGGTATGTCTATTTCAAAAGCTATTAAGCTTGTATCGGTGATGAGAAAAAAAGGTGTGAAAATACCGGTAATTCTCTTTACCTATTTTAATCCTGTGTTACAATTAGGTTTAGAATCCTTTTTCGCGTTAATGCGAGAAAATGAAATAGATGGAGTGCTAATTCCGGATTTACCGTACGAAGAGAGTGGCCGTATCCGGGAGCTTGCCGCTGAAAATGAAGTTGCGTACATTTCAATGGTTGCTCCTACATCTAAAGAGCGTATTCAAAAAATTGCTGCAGATGCAACGGGCTTCTTATACTGCGTGTCGTCTTTAGGCGTTACTGGGGTTCGCTCTACGCTGCCAGCTGATATTGGCACCTTTTTAGAAGATGTGAAAGCAGCAGCTTCTATACCGGTTGCCGTCGGTTTTGGGATTTCAACAAGCGAACAAGTAGAGGTATTAAAAGAACACAGCGACGGCATTGTAATTGGAAGTGCAATTGTTAATAAAATTGGCCAGCTTGAACAAGTTCTTTTAAATAAGGATACACGCCGAGACGGATTAAATCAAATTGAGGAGTATGTTGCATCCATCGTTTCGCCTATACAAAAATGCGAGGTGTAACACGGTGAAGGTAAAAGAACAATTACTAACTTTATCTCCATATAAACCAGGTAAGCCAATTGAAGAAGTGAAGCGTGAATTTAATTTAGATCGCGTTGTAAAATTAGCATCCAATGAAAATCCTTACGGCAGCTCTGCTTTAGTAAAAGAGGCGATTGCTGCAGAAATTGAAAATATGGCGCTTTATCCAGACGGTTATGCAGCTGAACTGCGTGCAGCAGTAGCAAAACACGTAGGTGTAGAGCAAGATCAGCTGATTTTTGGAAATGGGTCTGATGAAGTCATTCAAATTATTTGCCGAGCTTTACTATCGGCTGATACAAACACTGTCATGCCAACGCCATCATTTCCTCAATATAAGCACAATGCCGTAATTGAAGGTGCAGAAATTCGTGAAGTACCGCTGCGCGGCGGAGATCATGATTTAAATGCTATGCTTCGTGCAATTGATGAAAATACGACAATTGTATGGGTATGCAGTCCTAATAACCCAACGGGAACGTATGTGAAGGGCGATGAGTTAATTTCCTTTATGAAGCAAGTTCCTAAGCATACGTTAATCGTTATGGATGAAGCGTATTTTGAGTATGCAGCAGACCAAGCCGACTATCCGAATACGGTAGAGCTTTTGAATGAATACGAAAACTTAATTGTACTTCGCACATTTTCAAAAGCATACGGCTTAGCTTCTTTGCGTATTGGTTACGGTATTGCAAACGAATCATTGCTACAAAAAATTGAGCCGGCTCGCGAACCTTTTAATACAAGCCGCATGGCTCAAAAAGCAGCAATCGTTGCTCTTGAAGACCAAGCGTTCATTGAAGAGTGCAAAAAGAAAAATGAAGCAGGTTTGCAGCAGTACTATGCTTTCTGTGATAAGAATGGCTTAAACTATTATCCTTCTTTCACTAATTTTGTTCTAATTGATTTTGGCCGTCAAGGCGATGAAGTGTTTCAATTTTTATTGCAGCGCGGATTTATCGTTCGTTCAGGGAATGCATTAGGCTTCCCAACTTCCGTTCGTATTACGGTGGGAACAAAAGAACAAAATGAACAAATCATTGAATTGCTTCAGCAGTTTGTTAACCAAGAAACGGCGAAAGCTTAATACCTAATATAGTAAAAGATGAGAGTGTGATTTCACACTCTCATCTTCATATGCACAATGAGGTGAAGGAAAGTGAAAGAAAATGTTTTTGTTGTAGGCCTGGGATTAATTGGAGGATCTCTTGCACTTAATATAAAAAAGACGCAGCATCATCTTGATGTAATAGGTTTTGACATTAATCAAGAGCAGCTGGAGCTCGCTAAAACTCTAGGCGTAATTGACCAAGCGGCTTCTTCTTTGCAACAAGGCGCTGAGCAAGCGGATTATATTGTTATTGCCATTCCGGTCACCCAAGCAGCGGAAGTGCTAAAACAGTTCGAACATTTTACGCTCAAACAGTCTGTCATCGTAACAGACGTAGGAAGTACAAAAGAAGAAGTAGTGAAGACAGCCGAGGCTCTTATTTCTAAAGGCATTGAGTTTATCGGGGGTCATCCAATGGCGGGGTCTCATAAAAGCGGAGTAGCTGCTTCTAAAGCTCATTTATTTGAAAATGCAATGTATGTATTAACACCTTCATCTTCTACTTCTTCGGAGGCTTTAAACAGCTTAAAGGAATTGCTAAGTGGTACAAAAGCTAAAATTATTGTAATGTCACCAAAAGAACATGATAAATTAGCAGGTGTCATTAGCCATTTTCCACATATTATTGCTGCAAGCCTTGTTCATCAAGCAGAATATTACCAACAAGACAATCAGCTAGTTTCGCAGCTTGCGGCTGGAGGGTTTCGTGATATTACACGTATTGCTTCAAGCAGTCCAGCGATGTGGAGAGATATTTTGCTTCATAACCAGGATGCGCTTCTTTCAATGTTTGACCACTGGCTTGAAGAAATGAACGACGTGCGAAATATGATCGAACGAAAAGATGCGAATGATATCTATACATATTTTTCACAAGCGAAACAATTTAGAGATCAGCTTCCTGTACGAACCAAAGGAGCGATTCCATCCTTTTATGATCTCTATGTGGATGTTCCTGACTATCCGGGTATTATCTCAGAAGTAACCGGTTATTTAGCAGAAGATGAAATCAGTATTACAAACATTCGAATTTTGGAAACACGAGAAGATATATACGGAGTATTACGTTTGAGCTTTCAAACAGAGGAAGATAGAAAGCGGGCAAGAGCGTGTCTCCATCAGCATCAATATCAGACGTTTATTTCTTAATGTATGAAAGGTGTGAATGAAATGAGTGGAAAACCATTAAAAACGAATCTTTCATCTCTTCAAGGAGAAATTTCTATTCCCGGGGATAAGTCAATTTCTCACAGAGCTGTGATGTTCGGAGCGATGGCAGAAGGGAAAACTACGATTAATCATTTTTTAGCAGGTGAAGATTGCTTAAGTACTATCTCTTGTTTTGAAAAGATGGGCGTATCGATTAAAAGAGAAGGCGAGTATGTTGAAGTGGAAGGTAAAGGTATCGAAGGATTAAGTGAACCTACTTCCATCTTAGATGTAGGAAATTCAGGAACAACTACTCGTTTAATGCTGGGGATTCTTGCCGGTGTGCCATTTCATACATCTCTAATTGGAGATGAGTCGATTGCCAAGCGTCCAATGAGCCGTGTTACGGTGCCGCTGCGCTCTATGGGTGCAAAGATTGATGGGCGTGAGCATGGCCAATATACGCCTTTATCTACTAGAGGAGGAGCATTAAAAGCAATTCATTACCATTCTCCTGTAGCAAGTGCACAAGTAAAATCGGCGATTTTACTAGCGGGACTTCATGCCGAAGGCACAACAAAAGTAACCGAGCCTTTTACATCACGCGACCATACCGAGCGTATGCTTCGCGCATTTGGAGTAGACGTAGAGGTAGATGGAACGACTGTAAGTATTGAAGGGGGACAATCCCTGCGCGGAACGGATGTGTACGTCCCTGGAGACATTTCTTCAGCTGCATTCTTTCTTGTTGCAGGAGCCATTGTTCCAAACAGCCGAATCGTTTTGAAAAACGTCGGACTCAATCCTACAAGAACAGGTATTATTGATGTGCTTCAGCAAATGGGTGCACGCCTTACAATTTCCAATGAACGTATTCAAAATGGAGAGCCTATTGGCGATTTGACGATTGAAACGTCTCAGTTGAAAGGGATTGAAATTGGGGGCGATTTAATTCCTCGTTTAATTGATGAAATTCCGGTAATCGCTCTTTTGGCGACTCAGGCAACTGGGAAAACGGTGATTAAAGATGCGGAAGAACTAAAAGTAAAAGAAACGAACCGCATCGATACGGTTGCAACCGAGCTAAGCAAGCTGGGTGCCTCCGTTACGCCAACACCTGATGGACTTATTATCGAAGGCAAGACGGCCCTGCGAAGCGGGGAAGTAGACAGCTACGGAGATCATCGAATTGGAATGATGCTTGCGGTCGCAGCAGCCATTGCAACGGGAGAGGTAACGCTAATGAGAAGTGATGCCATTCACGTCTCCTACCCTACTTTTTTTGAAGATCTTGATGAGCTAAGCCAATAAGGAAGAGGCTGGAACAAACGTATTTTGGTTGAAGGGAAATCCGAACGAGGAATTGATATTGTTGATGAAAAATCAAACTCGTTCGGATTTTTTATTGAGATGGTGAACGAAGGTTTCATGTCTCAATCTCGTTTTTACCTAAAAAAATGTAAGCGTATTCAAATTGATTTGTTGAACAAACGCTCAAACTATTTTATCATGGTGTATAGAAGCATGTGTTCTTGCTTCGAGTTTGGAAAAATAGAAAATTAATTCGTTTTATTTTTATATAAAAAGTGAATGTAATAATAAAGGAGAATTGTGTGTGAAAGAACTAGACCGCGCGATAGGTTACGTAGAATCCAATGAAATTGAAAAAGGTCTTGCCCTTATTCATGAATTGAAAGATAAAGCTACAGACGAAGAAAAGTTTTTAATGGCTGAACAGCTACAGGAGTGGGGACTAGTAAATGATGCGCTGCCTTTAATAGACGAGCTCATTGCTAAATACCCAGAAGAAGGCGAGCTGTATTTATTAAAAGCTGAAATGCTCATTGATTTAGAAGAAGAAGAAGAAGCCATTCATATTTTAAATCAAATTAGCAGCGAAGACGATAATTACGTGCCAGCTCTGCTTCTTGTAGCTGACTTATATCAAATGCAAGGCCTTAGTGAAGTAAGTGAGCAAAAGTTAATGGAAGCGAAAAAAATGCTTCCAAATGAGCCGGTTATCGATTTTGGGCTCGGTGAATTTTACAGCAGTCAAGGAATTTATCAAAAGGCAATTCCTTTTTATCAAACGCTGCTAAAAACAGAAAAAGAATTTAACGGTACGGATCTTCGTCAGCGATTAGCTGAAAGTCTAGCAGGTATCGGCCAGTTCGAAGAAGCGCTTCCTTACTTTGATCAAGCGTTAAAAGATAAGCTTGAGATTAACACACTATTTGAATATGCGATTTCAGCGTATCAAGCAGGTCATTATCAGACCGCTATTGAAAAGTTTACAGAACTAAAAGAGTTAGACCGTGAGTACCATTCTCTTTATTTATATTTAGCAAAGTCATATGAACATGAAGAGATGCTAGAAGAGGCTGCGGTGGCTGTCAACGAAGGTATTGCGCAGGATGAATTTCAAAAAGAACTTTACTTTTTTAAAGGTAAAATAGCATTAAAGCGCGGTCTAGAAGAAGAGGCTGAATCGGCGTTTCAACAAGCGATTGCACTAGATCCAGGGTACATTGAAGCTATTTTAACTCTCTCTAAACTTTATATGAGTCAAGAGAGATATGAAGATGTAGTAGAGAATATCGAGCATGCCAAAGAATATAATGAGCATGACCCTCATTTTGAATGGGATTTAGCAAAAGCTTATCAGGAATTAGAAAATTATGAAGAAGCGCTAAAATACTACGAATCTGCATATACTGTTTTTAAAGAAGAGTATGCGTTTTTAGAAGAGTATGGCTATTTCTTATTAGAAGAAGGACAGCGCTCGAAAGCGAAGGGGATTTTCCAAGCTTTATTAGCCATGGATCCAACAGTAGATGAAATTCAAGACATATTATTTCAATTAGAAGAATAAATAATAGTTCAGAGGATTTTATTGCTGCCGTGTGGAATAAATAACTGTAAAAGGTGTTTTAACTGAGAGTTTAAACACAGAGGAGGGAAGTGAGAATATGACGACCCCTGTTACTGTCAACGAGAAAAAAGAATTTGTTCGCTGGTTTTTAACGAATTATCAGCTGAAGCGCAGAGAATGTGTATGGATTTTAAATTATTTGATGAGCCATGATCAATTGATGAAACGAGTTCACTTCGTTGAGCAAGCACAGTTTTGTCCTCGCGGGATGGTGATGTCTACGCACTGTGTGGAAGACCCTCCATTTCGTTTTTATAAAGAAAATATCATGACAACCGATGCAGAAAAATCATTTCATGATATTCGTTTGAATCGAGAAGAAGACATTTATATTCAATTAAACTTCCGATCGTTGTATTCATCGCCTCAATATGTGGCTGTACTGGAAGACAATCCGTATATGCCAAAAGCTAATCAAACAAATGAAAAAGACAGAGTATTAGCTGAGCAAATATTGGAAGAATCTATTCAGAAATTTCAACGATCAAAAATCATGGAACTAATTGATAAAGCATTAGATGAAAATGATAAAGAGGAATTTCAGCGCTTAAGCGAATATTTAAATAACCATTATGTACAGTAGATAAACGAGAGATTGGCTAGCTTCTTAGAAAAAGGTCAATCTCTTTTTTTATCTCCTTATTCAGTTTGAAAAATAAATAAGACAAGCCTTAGCAAGCTTGCTGAGAGGAGAAGAAAGTTGAAGCTGCAGGCGAAGGAAATGGATGTGTATTTACAATCCAAAAGTTATGTTGATACCGTATTGGTTCCACTCATTCCTATTGATTTCGGAGAAGATTTAAAGCTTACTGCATCTATGAGTGAATATACGACTGCTCTTACTGAAGAGTTAGAGAGACAATTTAAAGGAAGAGTGATTTTAACACCTAGTTTTACATACTTAAAAAAAGATGGAGTAGCTGCTGTTTATGAAACATTACTTCGTTGGAATGAGCATATAAATGACAATGAAGTCAAACATCTTTTTGTGCTTACTAGCGACCGAGATTGGCTGCAGTATGAAAAAGAAATAGGGGCTCACTGCATTTGGATACCTGCTTTACCGCTTGAGCATATAGACGACTCGCATAAGTATACGCTCATACATGAACAAGTCCAACAGCTCCTGCCGATTTTTGTAGAGAAATGGAGTGTTTAAAAAGGCTGTAGAATAAGCAATGGAAGCGCAAACAAAATAATGACGAAAAATTTAGAAAAATAAAGATTATTTCCATGTTTTAGGTTTTTATTGTATTGACCTTCCAGAAATATTAATATATCATGATTATGTCCTAGTTTAATAGAATGGTCCATCATGTGTCCAAAATTCTCTGGACTGAACTTTTTTAAAGGGGGGAAAAGCATGGGTGATCGGGTATCAAGACGACAGTTTTTAAACTATACGCTCACTGGTGTAGGGGGATTTATGGCTGCTGGAATGTTAATGCCAATGGTGCGCTTTGCAGTAGATCCAATTTTGGAAAAAGAAGCGGGTCAGGATTTAGTAGCTGTAGCGCAGGTTAAAGACATTACAAAAGAGCCGAAACGTGTCGATTTTAAAATCAAGCAAGTGGATGCGTGGCATAAATCAGAAGAACCAAGATCGGCTTGGGTGTACAAAACTGATAAAGGTGAAATCGTCGCGCTGTCACCAATTTGTAAGCATTTAGGCTGTACGGTTAACTGGGCTGGTGACAAAAACTATCCACATCGTTTCTACTGCCCTTGTCATGGGGGAATGTATGAAAAAAGCGGTAAAAATGTACCGGGGACACCACCGATGGGACCGTTAGATGTATACGTTCAAAAGGTAAAAGGCGGTACGTTATATCTAGGAAAAGCCAAACCACAAGGAGGGGCATAGAAAATGTTGAATAAAATCTATGACTGGGTGGATGAACGGCTAGATATTACTCCTTTATGGCGAGATGTGGCCGATCATGAAGTGCCAGAACACGTAAATCCTGCACATCACTTTTCAGCATTTGTGTATTGTTTTGGTGGATTAACGTTTTTTGTTACCGTTATTCAAATTTTATCAGGCATGTTTTTGACCATGTATTATGTACCAGATATAAAAAATGCATGGGAATCCGTTTATTATCTGCAAAATGAAGTCGCTTTCGGACAAATTGTTCGAGGTATGCATCACTGGGGAGCAAGTTTGGTTATCGTCATGATGTTTTTACATACACTTCGTGTTTTCTTCCAAGGAGCATACAAAAAACCCCGCGAGTTAAACTGGATTGTGGGTGTGTTAATTTTCTTTGTTATGTTAGGTTTAGGTTTTACAGGTTATTTGTTGCCGTGGGATATGAAAGCGCTATTTGCAACGAAAGTAGGTTTGCAAATTGCTGAATCCACACCAATTATAGGCCAGCAAGTGAAGACATTACTCTCAGGACATCCAGACATCGTTGGTGCTCAAACACTAACTCGCTTTTTCGCCATTCACGTATTCTTTTTACCCGGAGCCCTGCTTGGCTTAATGGGTGCCCACTTCTTAATGATTCGTAAACAAGGAATTTCAGGACCACTATAAAAGTTTATACGCTTTATTCAATTAGTCAATCACACTAGTCATCATATGCATCAAGCACATACTCCGTTGTTAGTACTTTCACTAGAACAGTGAGAAAAAGGAGGGAGAACATGCATCGTGGTAAAGGGATGAAGTTTGTTGGAGATTCACGTGTTCCTGCAGAACGAAAACCCAATATTCCAAAAGATTACTCTGAATTTCCAGGGAAAACAGAAGCATTCTGGCCAAACTTTTTACTAAAAGAATGGATGGTAGGAGCAGTTTTTTTAATTGGTTATTTATGTTTAACCATCGCTCATCCATCTCCGCTTGAACGTATTGCCGATCCGACTGATACGGGGTACTTGCCTCTTCCCGACTGGTATTTTTTGTTTCTATATCAATTGCTTAAATATTCATTTGCTTCTGGTCCATATAATATTATAGGTGCATTTATTATTCCTGGGATTGCATTTGGCGCATTAATGCTTGCTCCTTTCATTGATCGCGGACCAGAAAGAAGACCGGCTAAGAGACCGTTTGCGACAGGATTCATGCTTCTGGCTATAGCAGCAGTCTTTTTCCTAACGTGGCAGTCAGCGACACAGGTAGATTGGAAAGCACGTGAAGAGCAAGGGAAAATTAGAGAAGAAGTAGCGATTGACAAAAATTCAGAAGGCTACAAAATTATGCAAAAGCAAACGTGCTTGACCTGTCATGGTGATAATTTACAGGGAGGCCCTGCGGCTCCGGCTTTAACAGGAATTGATTTATCTCCTGAAGAAATCGCCAATATCGCAAAAAATGGTAAAGGCAATATGCCAAAAGGTGTTTTCAAAGGTTCAGATAAAGAATTGAAAACGCTCTCGGAATTTGTCGGAAACTTAGGAAAAGAATAATGAAAACCAGCCAAAAGGCTGGTTTTTTTTGAATTTATTTAATGTTGTGGTTTATATCAATGAGATAGGTGCTTGCTATTGTCCAAAAACTGTACATAATAAAGAAGAGATTAAATGTAAAGGAGACTTTCTGAATGGCTTGGTTATGGTATACCTTAAAAGATAAGCGTTTTTTAACGCTTTTGCTGATTGTAAATATACTAGGAACAATCTACGGATATATTTGGTATGGGAGTCAATTAGCGGAAACACCTAAGAAGTTTTTATTATTTGTACCTGATAGTCCAACGGCAAGCTTGTTTTTTGTTATCGTACTTATCGGTCTTTTACTTGGAAAACATTTTTCACTATTTGAAGCTTTAGCCATGGTCACGCTGTTTAAATACGGGATTTGGGCCGTTATAATGAATGTATTGGTCTATGTGTTAACAGGATACATTGATTGGATGATGCTTATGTTAATGGCTTCTCATGCAGCAATGGCTTTTCAAGGGCTTTTATACGTACCGTTTTACCGGATTAAGTTATGGCATGTAGCGGTTGCCGCTGTATGGGCCGTACATAATGATATCATTGATTACGTTTTTTCTATGATGCCAAGATACAGCATGCTCAATGCGTATATGTCTGAAATTGGTTATTTTACATTTTGGCTAAGCATTTTATCTATTTTCATTACATACTGGTTCACAGTTCGTGCTTCTTCAAAAAAACAGCTATAAAAAATTTTTGAAATAGGCGCACGAAACGAGCTCTCTTTTTCTAAGATATAGTAGGCTATATTTAAGTATGAGGTGAGTGACTGTGAAGGAAACCAAACGAGAGCTTCATCCGTCCGTTGTGGAATTTAAACAATTTGTAAAATCACATCCCAAATTAGTAGAACAGGTTCGAAAGCAGCAAAAAACGTGGAAAGAGCTTTATGAAGATTGGTATTTATTCGGTGCAGAAGATCCAATGTGGGAGGCATATCGTTCAGAAGAAAGTGCAAAGGCTGAACCAGCTGCTGCCACAGAGGAGAAAAAAGATATTATGGGTACAATTGTATCCTCGCTAAAAAACATGGACTTGAATCAAATGCAAAATCATATCACAAATGTAAATTCCGCTATTTCGAATATTCAACAAGTACTGCAACAATTTCAACCATCTAAGCCATCAGGTGGAGGAGCAGCTTCCGGGCCAGGGAATCCATTTGGCTTTAGGAAAGATTAAGCGCAATGAGAAAGGATATATACGAGTATATGCAGTCTCGTCCTAAACTCAACGACTTCGTTCGTGAACAGCCAATGTGGTACCGGCGTTTATCTAGAAACCCTGAAGAACTGGAGAAATTTGAATTAGAATCCAAACACTACTACAAACAAACCATTCCTCATAAAGTAGAAAAGTTTTCGAATTCGATTCAAATGGCAAATATGATGTTTCATATGTTTCAATCCATGAAAAATCAATGATCTCTGCATACATAGCGATGCAGAGATTTTTGCACGTCATGAGTAAAAACAAAGAGTTTGTAAACACTATGGAGAAACGAATGATAAAGGAATGGTATTATGCGCTTACTATTAACGACGGCCTTATGTGCAGTTTCTCTGCTAGGATGCAACCATGATAAACCAAAACCTGAGACTAAAACTTCCTCTCAACCGTGGGCAGCTGAAACGTTTGGTGCAATGAATACAAAACCTTCACTGATGGTACACCAGCATGTGAAAGGACAGAACGTATACGTCGAATGTATTCTAAGCGGGTTTTCATTTTCAACAGAGAGTGGATTCCTTCAAATCACAGTAGATGGAAAACCATTTAAAGAAATGAAGCAAGCAGCCTTTGTTTTAAGTGATCTTCCAAAAGGATCTCATACTGTTACGATTGAACTGATGAAATCTAAAGAAGAAAGTTATCAAGTGAGGAATACCTTTACGGTTGAAATTATATAGTTAAAAAGTAGAACTTGTAGTAAATCAGTGTAAGCTGTTTTAGCAAGTTCTTTTTCTTTAGATCCAAAACGTGATAAGATAAAAACGGAGGTGCACAGCCATGCTGACAACAATGAGAACTGTTGAATTACTCGACGAGTCTGATCACGTAGCGAACATGGTGTTACAATCAGACGTAGCCGAGAACTATCGTCAATGTTTATATAGATTAAATAAAGATTCACATGCACAGGCATTAATTGCTCAATTTGTGAAAATAAAGGAACAGTATGAGGATGTTCAGCGATTTGGAAAATATCATCCTGACTATAAAACCATTACGAGACAAGTACGTGATGTAAAGCGTCAAGTTGATTTACATGCGACAATCGCTGCGTTCAAAAAAGCAGAAAATGAATTGCAAAAACTGCTTGATGAAATTAGCGTTATCCTTGGTCAAGCTGTTTCAGAGCATGTTAAAGTACCGACGGGAAATCCGTTTTTTGATACGGGAAGCAGCTGCGGCGGTGGCTGCGGATCTAGTGGAAGCTGCGGGTGCAGCGCATAAGCCGTTCACTGTATAAATCGAACGCAATCAGCACAGGAATTTCCGCAGCAGGCCATTTTACGCTGTGGAACGTAAAACCTGTGCTGATAGACATAAGTAAGATGCTGACTTCTGACAAAACTTGAGCGCCACGTAGCATTTGTATTGGATGTAGCAAAAATAGATGAAGCTTCTAGAAGCTCATCTATTTTTCTACGCTCAATTGATGTGTTTATATACAAAAAGGGTATATTTGTGATTTTTTTGAAAATGACTTGTTCAATAGCTCTGTGCTCGTTAAAATGAGTAAGAAAGAGCATCCAGATATTATCTAAATTCATACATAAAGCACCTACTTCATATAAAAGAATTTATGATAAAGAAAACCAATATAACGTATGCAAAAGGGGAACTAAATATGTTTGTTGAACGTCAAGGAATTGTGGCGTATGTGCATTCTGTTAAGCAAGCAAAAGCATTGCGAAAGTACGGAAATGTACATTACGTATCTAAAGAATTAAAGTATGTTGTCTTATATTGCAACCAAGATGGCATTGAAAAAACAATCCATAAACTTCAGTCTCTACCTTTTGTGAAGAAAGTAGATCCTTCTTATCGGCCGTTTTTAAAAACAGAATTCGAAAATTCAAAGCCGGATAAAGCGAAGGAATATGACTATAAGATAGGAATTTAAACAAAAAAGGAATGTAATGTACATTCCTTTTTTTATTTTACTTGGCCTTAGCAAACGAATAGGCAGGGATGAGGTTATTGCATTGGCGGAATAAAGCGGTTCATTCGCAAAATGCCAATAAGGTGCTGATAGTATAGTGCTGTTTCTGGAAAGGTAGTAGATGGTTTGACATCGAGTACCACAATTTCTTTTCCCGCTTCCTCAGCTGCTCGTTTAAATAACTCAACGCGCTTGCTGTCGTTTTGTTTTAAAACAATTCCTTCTCGGCAAACGTAAAGCGGTTGGAAATTCCCTTCAGCTGTTGGATGCAAGACAGCGACAAAAGAAGCTACTTGTCGATCTTCTTTTACTGTTCGCAGCATAATAAGATGGGCAAGACGATGTTTGTTGCTTTTGACAATCTCTAACAGCTCATAAATATCTGAATACCCTTCTCCGAGCTCAATAAAACGCTGAATCATATGTATTTCCCCCTCTATGTATTAAAAAAGCAAACTCACGTAGTTTAATGTATCACTGAATATTTTAGGAGTAAATAAAAAAATCCCTACAACTACTCATTGTAGGGCCCTTCAATAAAGGGGTGTAATCACCTCTGCGATTACAAGCACCTTGATGAAGGCAAAGGGAGAGGAGAAACCGGAGGAAGAACTTATGGGGAAACGTAAGTCTTCTCCGCGGTTGGCAACAACATCGGTTAGATGATGTTGTTACTAGTCAGTATGTCCGTTTTAAACGTTCATATACCTGTCTCGTGAAATTCACTTTTTAAAATATAAAAGACTGATAACATGACAGAGAAAAAGGGTAAATTTACGTTTATGATGACATATTAAAGTAAAGGAAATCTTTTATGAACGAAATGCCGAATGATCTGCATAGGTGTATCTAAGGAGACGGTCGTAAAAGTCCAGCATAAAAGCAAGCTGCTGGGTTATTGCACAGAATGCATACAGCATTGAATAAATTGAGGATTTTTGCTAGTCTTTGTAATTCAAAATATGTTAGGATAATGAAGAATAAGGAAGTAAAAGTAAGGTAGTGATAAGGATGAGAGTAGTAGCAGGTTTATATAAAGGCCATGCGTTAAAGGCGGTTCCAGGATACTCAACCCGCCCTACAACAGATAAGGTGAAAGAAGCTATTTTTAATATGATTGGACCGTTTTTTGAAGGTGGAACAGCTCTTGATTTGTTCGGTGGAAGCGGTGGCTTGGGAATTGAAGCTCTAAGTCGAGGAATAGATAAAGTCATTTTTGTGGATCGGGATGGCAAAGCGATTCAGACGATTAAAGCAAACTTAGCATCCTGTCGGTTAGAAGACCGCGCTGAAGTGTATCGAAATGATGCAGAGCGTGCACTGAAAGCGATAAAGAAAAGGGAGCTGACTGTCGATTTACTTTTGCTTGACCCACCGTATAAAGCACAAAAGTTGAAAGCGCTTATCGAAACGGTAAGTGAAGAAAACCTTCTGACAAAAACAGGAATTATTGTAGCGGAGCATTCTCATGATGTACATTTAGATAATGAGGTTGGTTTATTTGAAAAAATAAAAAGCGAAACGTACGGTATCATTGGTGTTTCTATTTATACATACAAGAAAGAAGAATCAGTTGAATAAATCAATGAGCTGTTAGATGTAGAAAGGGGATACGTATGGGCAGTATAGCTGTTTGTCCAGGAAGCTTTGATCCAGTTACGAATGGACATTTTGATATTATTAAACGAGGCGCAAATGTATTTGATACGATTTATGTGGTTGTTTTAAATAACTCCTCAAAAAGTCCTCTATTTACAGGGGAAGAGCGAGTAGCTTTGCTGAAAGAAGTAACAAAATCACTTCCTAATGTGGTAGTAGAGTCGTACAGCGGATTATTAATGGAGTATGCAAAAGAAAAGCAGGCAAAGACCATTTTAAGAGGTTTGCGTGCAGTATCAGATTTTGAGTACGAAATGCAAATCACATCTGTAAATCGCGTATTAGATAAAGAAATCGAAACGTTATTTATGATGACAAATAATCAATACTCGTTTTTAAGTTCTAGTATTGTAAAAGAGGTAGCTAAATATGGCGGGAATATTTCTGAATTAGTTCCTCCCCCTGTTAGAGAAGCGCTTGCAGAAAAATTTGAGCAGCTGTCTCAAAAATAAGATAAAAAAGAACGTGACGTTTTCTTTGCCGATAAGAAAACGTCACGTTCTTTTTTTACTAGGAACGATGAAGAAACGCTCGTTTTGAATATATATAAATATAGCAGCACAGCGTAAAAATCGTTAGGAGCGGGCCGTACACGTTTAGCCACTGCGATAGAATCGTAACGGACTCCAAGTGAGAAAAAACCGGCAGTGCTCCTTCAGATGCTTGAAAAGTAGTAATGGATTCCCGAAGAGGACCCCATAGAAAGATAGTGAATACTACCGCAAAACAGCCGTGAAAAATTCGGGCAATAAAAAACGGGAAAAATCGAATATCTGTTTCGGCGAGTATGCTAGCTACTTGTGCTTGAACAGAGAAACCGCTAAAGCCTAATACAAAGCTAACGATGATAATTTGATGAAACAGCAGCGTGTCCGGTGCTTCGCTTGCTAGGCGGCTTCCTAACGTAATTTCAAAAAGCCCCGAAATAAAGGGAAGGCTCAGCTCAGTCCCTATATGACAAAGGGAAAATAAATAAGCTAGACCGCCGCTTAAAACGGCCGTGATATGAGTCACATATAAAAGTTTGTTTAATACAGAAAATAAAATGATAAAACCGCCAATCATTAAGAGAGATTGAACTGCAGAAGTAACCGCATCTCCTAAAAGCTTCCCGATAGGACGCTTATCTTTTAATCGCGTTTTATGCATTTCGTGAAAAGCTAACGATAAAGAAGGTTTTTGAATTACTTGTCCTTTAGGTTTTGCTGATCCATAAAACCGCATCACCAGTCCTACACAAATATTCCCTATGTAATGAGAGAGAGCTAATATGATACCGACAGCTGGATTGTGAAAAAAGCCAACTGCCACAGCTCCAAAAATAAAAATAGGGTTAGATGAGTTAGTAAATGATACGAGTCTTTCAGCTTCAATAGCTGTTAGCTGTTTTTCTTGGCGCAGCCGGGAAGTGATTTTTGCACCTGAAGGAAACCCAGAAGCCATGCCCATTGCTAAAGCAAAACCCCCTACTCCAGGTACTCGGAATAAAGGCCTCATAAACGGCTCTAATAAGATCCCAATGAACTTCACTACGCCAAACCCAATAAGCATTTCTGAAACAATAAAAAAGGGCAGCAGAGAAGGAAAGACGACCTTCCACCATGTGTTGAGACCTCTTACTGAACCTTCTAGCGCTTCTTTTGGATATACAATAAGCGCAATAGCGAGAAGTGTTACGCTCGTCCCGAGCAGAAGTGTTTTCACCATCGATTTATTCAACGAACGATTCATCTCCTTTTCTAAGCTCACGTCATTTTGATAGTAATGAAATGAGGAGTTTTAGGCAAATGTACAAGTTCTTCTATATATCAATATACGAAGCTATGCATCGACTTTATGCCTATGTGTAAGGAGAAAATAAATTCATACTGAATAAAAAGGCGTCTTGTCACATTTGGAAATACAATTCATATACATAAATCAATGCACTTCTAGAATAGTCAAGGAGTAAAAAAACGTATACGCAGCAAGAGAAGAGTAAGAATTTCTTAAAACAACCTTCAGTATAGTATAATGCTTAATAACCACCGTTGATTGAGCAAAACATATCTTTAGCTTCATACAAAATGAACAAATAGAAAATGAAGAATAGTCCTATTGAAGACAGGGCAACAATGATAGAGAAGCTCATCAAAAGTTTTTACATTTTTAGAAGTCTATAAGGTAAAACGAGGGGGCAGGTAAAGTGGAAAGCCCAAAAATAGGAGTTGCGTTAGGCTCAGGTGGAGCTAGAGGTTTTGCACATTTAGGAGTAATCAAAGCGCTAACAGAAAATAACATTCCTATTGATTTTCTAGCTGGCAGCAGCATGGGAGCTTTAGTTGGTGCACTATATGCGTCGGGTATTGAACTGGCAACTCTTTATAAAATGGCGCTAACGTTCAAACGAAAGTATTATTTGGATTTTACCGTACCAAAAATGGGATTTATTACGGGCAACAGAGTAAAGTCGTTGGTTCGCACTTTTACGCAAAATAGAAACATTGAACAGTTATCTATACCGTTTGCCATTGTAGCGACAGATTTGAAAACAGGAGAGAAAGTGGTGTTTAAAAAAGGACCTATCGCTGAAGCGGTGAGAGCAAGTATTTCAATTCCAGGAATCTTTGCTCCCGAAGTAATTGATGGGCGATTGCTTGTAGACGGCGGGGTAGTGGATCGTATTCCTGTATCGGTTGTAAAAGAGATGGGATCTGATATTGTCATTGGAGTCGATGTATCAAAAGCGAAAGTGAATGCAGAAATCAGCTCCATTTTTGATGTCATTATGCAAAGTTTAGATATTTTGCAAGATGAGCTAGTAGCTCATCGAACTATTGCTTCAGACGTTATGATTCGTCCTAATCTCGATACTTTTAGTTCCAGAGCATTTACAAACATTCAAGAAATGATGTCAATTGGTGAACAAGCAGCACATGAGCAGTTGCCTTCTATTCTACAAGCAATTGATCATTGGAAGGAGAACAAAAAAAGTGAAATCTAGAATTAGAATTTTGGTATATTTGGCTGTTATTGCAGTGGTGGCAATGCTTTGTTTTTATCCATTGCCGTACTACATTACAAAGCCTGGAATGGCAGAAGAACTTGCGCCTATTATTAAGGTAGAAGATGGATACCATGAAAAAGGGACGTTTATGCTTACAACTGTAAGAATGGGCAGAGCAACTCCTCTTTCATATGGTCTTGCGAAAATACAGGACTTTCATGAAATTTTCCCTACAAAGCAAATTTTGCAGCAGGGTGAAAGCGATGAAGATTACTCGACAAGGCAATTACATATGATGGATACGTCAAAAAATGCCGCTATTTCAGTAGCATATGAAGCAGCTGGAAAGAGCGTTTCCTACCACAATAAAGGCGTATATGTTACATATGTTGTAGAAAATATGCCTGCACATGGAAAACTTCATGTTGGAGATGTCGTGACAAAAGTAGATGAGAAAAAAATTCAAACTGCTGAGGACTTAATCAACTACGTATCGACTAAAAAAGCAGGAGATTCAGTATCAATTTATGTGAAAAGAGATGGCAAAGAAAGCAAACGTACTCTAAAAGTTAAAGCATTTCCTGACGAGCCGAAACGAGTAGGCCTAGGAATTGCCTTAGAAACGAACCAAGAATTAAAAGTCAAGCCCGATATACATATTGATACTGAAAAAATAGGAGGGCCTTCAGCGGGACTGATGTTCTCACTTGAAATCTATAATCAGCTTGTTAAAGAGGACATGACAAAAGGCCACCGCGTTGCAGGTACAGGGACTATCAATGATAAAGGAGAGGTAGGACCAATCGGAGGTATTTCACAAAAGATTGTAGCCGCAGATAAAGAAGGAGCAGAGATTTTCTTTGCACCAAATGAAAAAGGGGCTGCTGGCTCTAACTACCGAGAAGCAGTGAAGACAGCCAAAAAAATAAACAGTGATATGAAAATTGTACCCGTAGATTCATTTTCGGATGCCGTAACCTATTTAGAAAAGCTGAAACCATAAAAAAATCGTCTCTTGCAGACGATTTTTTTATGGCCAAATGATAGGAGGCTGCGTATATTCTTGTTTCATAAACTGAGAGCGCAGAGGCTCCTGAAACGGCATACTATAAACATGTGTCGCTTTAATATCGGTATCAATTTCTTTCAGTTTACATTGCGATACAGTGGATACAATAGGAAGGGACAGCTTTTTCTTAATTGTTTTTAAATAGGCTTGTCCGGTCTTTGACATTCCCAATAAGCGAATATAAGGATCAGCTTGTTGCATCTCACTTTTTGTTGTATTGGTTAAAAGGTGAACGCACATGCGCTGTAAACGGGTTCTCGTATATCGCTTCGTTTTAACATTTGTTAAAAAATCTTCAAATGAAGTAGATGAAGAAATATAAGATAGCAGTCGATGTTCAATACCTTCTTCTATTTCATAAATACGCTGTAAGTCATAAAGTGGAGTAGTTAATAGTTTGTATTTCAAAAATGGGAAATAGTGCTCCCAATGATGAAACTGTCCGTGTGCTTGTTTGTAAGCTGCTAATTCGTTTGCTGTACTAACTGGCATATGCTTGCCCAGGTCCCCATGGCTGCTGCTGTCAAAAATAGCTTTACGTATGCTTGTAGCGCTTGAAATAAAAGAGGAAGACAGGGAATCATCGTGATAATGTGATTGAATTCGAGTGATTGTATATGGTTTAATAGATGCATGCTGTTTTTTTATGGCAGCTACATAGCTCATTCCAAGCACATTATTTGGCTGAGATAGATCAATAGGAGCCTCCGTGAAAAGCTGTAAGAAAGCATTGGAAGCTGATTTTGGATAACTGTTTCCTTTTTTCATCTCTTGTTGAATTAAAGCGGATAGTTCTGATTCATGAGCTTCGAGCAAATCAGCGGTGCGGGTAAATGAGTCAATATTGCCATTTTCGCTGCCAAAGCATACAAAGTCAGCGTGAAGGGATTCCAAAATAGAAATAGCGCCGCTTGCGAATGTTTCAGCTTTTTGAGTAGAAAAAGCATAGGGTAATTCAACGACTAAGTCTGCACCAGCGGCTAAAGCCATTCTTGTGCGGGACCATTTCGATACAAGAGCAGGCTCTCCGCGCTGCAAAAAGTGCCCGCTCATCACAGCAATCACACAATCTGCTCCGGTTTGTTGTTTGGCTTGCTGCAAATGATAAGCGTGTCCGTTATGAAAAGGATTATATTCGACAATTATTCCAACTGCTTGCATAATGTCTCCTTTTAATTTATTATTTTTAGTCTAGCTCTTTGTTTTAAAAACATTTTTTTATGAAAGTAAGAAATTTTTACAAAAAAGCATATTTAAGTACATTATAGTGTAAAGAAAAAATATTGACAAATAATCTTGTGAAAGCTATAATAACCTTTGTTGCCTTGAGGTGATTAACAATGAAATGGACAATACATCAATTGTATCAGTTGCAAAATAAAGGTCTAACATTTGACGAAGTGATTGACGGCAAAGAGTTTATGAATGCTGATCCTCAAATTCGTAGAATGTCAGATGTAAACGTGAAAGGAAGAGCCGACATTAGCTCTTCGAAAGTAACGTTTCACCTTAAAATTTCAGGAGAAATGACGTTGCCTTGTGCTCGTACATTAGTTGACGTTCCGTATCCGTTTGAAATTAACGCAACTGAAACGTTTTTATTGAATGTGAATGCTGATTATGAAGAAGATGCTGAAGTACGCATTGTAGAGGGAGAAACGGTTGATTTACAACCTTTGATTCAAGAGTTAATTATTGTTGAAATTCCTCTGCAGGTATTTAGTGAAAATCAGCAAGCGGCAGGAGCAGCTCCACAGTCAGGAAAAGACTGGGAAGTTGTTACCGAAGAAGAACAGCAGGAAAAAGTAGATCCCCGCTTAGCCGTACTCGAAAATTTCTTTAAAGACAAAAAGAAATAAAAATGCGAAGATCCGGCTTTCGGGCCTTCATATGATTTTAAAATTCTTTTAAGGAGGTGGGAATAATGGCTGTACCTTTTAGAAGAACATCTAAAATGAAGAAAAGAACGCGTCGTACGCACTTTAAATTACAAGTTCCTGGTATGGTAGAGTGCCCAAATTGTGGTGAAATGAAACTATCACACCGCGTATGTAAAGCTTGTGGTACTTACAAAGGAAATGACGTAGTAAGCAAATAATTGCTTATTTAAATAAAAGACCCTCTTAAAGGGTCTTTTATTTTTTTTGCCTTTTTTCCTTCTCTGCCCTTTGGAAGAGAAGGATTTTTCTTATAGAACAAGAACTCTTTTTAAATAAACAATTACTGTTGTAAAAGGATTCATACCTTGTTCATAAGGAGGAAAAAGCATGAAAAAAAGCGAGCTGTTTACTACAAGCCAAGGCATTGCTACATTTGTGATTAATCGCCCTGAAAAGCGTAATGCTATTGATTATGATGTGATGAATGAACTGCAGCAAGCTGTAGATTATGTGAAACATAATCAGTTAGTAAAAGCTTTTGTAATTACAGGTGCTGGTTCAGACGCATTTTGCAGTGGAGGAGATTTAAGCGTATTTCATGAGCTAAAGACTTCGAAAGAGGCGTCTCAAATGTTAACGAAAATGGGGAGAATTCTTTATGAAATTTTAACGCTCCCAAAACCAACAGTTGCCCTTTTGAATGGAACATCGGTTGGGGGGGGATGTGAGCTTGCGATTGCATGTGACTTCCGTATAAGTGCAACACATAGCGAAATGGGCTTTATTCAAGGGAATTTAGGAATTACAACAGGCTGGGGAGGCGGAACCATTCTTCTTGAAAAGCTGCGGTATCAAGAAGCGATGGAAATGATCTACAGTGCTCAGCTGTATGGAGTAGAACGAGCAAAGCAAATTGGATTTCTTTCCTATGTTACGTCGTTTAAAGAGCTAACTATGAGGTGTGAGGAGTGGTTAGCTCCTATTACTCATAAATCGACCCAAGTATTGCAAGCTTACAAAGAAATCGCTATTGAGAAATGGGAGCAAAGCCAGGTTTGGAATCGAATGGAACAAGAAATTCATCGCTGTTCGATATTGTGGGAATCGCCTGAGCATGAAGAAGCGGTTCAAAAGGTCATCGTTAAAAAAACATAGTTATGAACTGCATTTCCATAGCAATATAGTTAATAAGCAAAAGATGAAAGAATCACGGGTTTCCCATTTTGCTTCAAAGTATATGAAAGATTTTCTTGATTGAGAAGAGGAACAATAGTCTATCTTATCTAGTAGGTGCATATTCATTTAATAAGTACGGATAAGGAGGGATAGAAAAATGACTTCTTCTCGTCAAGATGCATGGACTCATGATGAAGATTTATTACTCGCAGAAATTGTACTGCGTCATATACGTGAAGGTGGCACTCAGCTAGCTGCATTTGAAGAAGTGGGGAAGAAACTTACACGAACATCAGCAGCTTGTGGCTTCCGCTGGAATTCTTTTGTGCGCAAACAATACAAGACTGGTATTGACCTTGCGAAAAAACAGAGAAAAGAATTAAAAGCAAGAACTGTTTCAAAAGACGACGAGCAGCCTGCACGCTTATCATATATGGAAGCAGAGAAACATATTTCGCTTAATGAGGTAATTAAGTATTTAGAAAATGTAGATCAAGGGCAAAAACACTCGTCGGAGCTTCTCGAAGCTAATGAAGAACTGCAGCAAAAGATTGAACGTTTACAAGAGAAAGTAACGATTTTGGAAAAAGAAAAAAAAGCTTTGCAAAACAATTTGTTAATTGTGGAAGATGACTATAAAGCTCTTATTGAAATTATGGAGAGGGCTCGTAAAATGGTTGTATTAAAAGAGGATGAAAAAAGTAGAAAAGTGAAATTTCAAGTGGATAAAAATTTAAATTTAGAAAAAGTTCAAAAGTAAAGCGATAGCTTGAATGCTCCCTACTTCATGTTAATCATATATACCACATAGATATAAAATAAACAGCTGGAAATCAGCTGTTTATTTTTGTTCGCTTACACCGTTTGGTAGCCAAATAAGAGGGTTTTCTCCCAAATCACGATCGATATCATACGTTACAGGTACGAACCCCATTTTTGACCAAAAATCACTCGATTTTACTCGCGGGCTTGTTTTGATAGGTAATTGAAAGGATTTGGCATATTCAACGAGCGTTTGACCTAATCCTTTGCGCTGAAAATCGCTGAGCACTTCAAGTTTCCACACTTCAATATACGTTTGAGGCGGCTCGAAATATTGATCGTACTGTTTGTTTCGTTTATAGAGACTCATGCGAGCCACTAAGCTATTTCCAAAATAAATGCCGTAAAACGGAGAATTTATTTCATTATCGGAAATCTTGGCATGTAATTCTTCTAGCATTGAAAGTTCTTGAATGCCATATTCTTTGAATTTCTTGAACTCTTCTAGCGTTTTAAAATTAATTTTTAAATGCTTCACTTCGTAATTCATCCCATATCCCCCTTGTTATGTCTCCTTGCTAGATGAACGAACTGGATTGGTTCGTTCATCTAATATTATATAACAAAAATACAAAATATTCTGTTTTCGTGATTGGTGAACGAATATTCAATGCGCACAAAGAAAAATGAATTCTTTCGGTTAAATACGAAGAATACATTACTATAAACATCACTTTTTAGAAAGGAGGCAAAAGGGAAACAGAATTCAAATAGAAAGCGTTTTCAAAAATTGTAGAGGAGTTTTAAAATTATTGTAGAATTATATGGGGGAAAGTAGAAATTTGAGGAAAGGGGAGAGAAAGGTGAAAAAAATACTGATTGCAAATCGAGGAGAAATTGCTCTTCGTATTATTCATACATGCAAACAAATGGGCATTGAAACGGTGGCTGTCTATTCCGATGCAGATGCAGAACTTCCTTATGTTCAAGCGGCTACAAAAGCACGTCGAATTGGAGAGCCTCCTGTGCAAAAGTCATATTTGAATGTGGAAGAGCTGCTTAGAATTAGTCATGAAGAAAAAGTAGACGCCATTCATCCTGGATATGGATTTTTATCGGAAAATAGTGCATTTGCTAAAAGAGCGATTGATGAAGGTTTTTGTTTTATCGGTCCTTCTCCCGAAATCATTTCGATGATGGGCGACAAAATTGCTGCCCGCGCTGCGATGAAAGAAGCGGGTGTACCTGTTGTCCCCGGCAGCGAAGGTGATGTGACGTCGGTTGAAGAGGCTTGTAAAGTAGCGGGGGTAATTGGATATCCCGTTATGTTAAAAGCAAGCGGAGGCGGCGGAGGAATTGGGATGGTGCGCTGCGATAACGAAGAAGCAGTAAAACAGGTATATGCCTCAACAAAAGCAAGAGCAAAAGCATATTTTGGTCATGAAGGAATGTTTATTGAAAAGCTTATCACAAACGCAAAACATATCGAGGTACAGGTCTTTGGAGATCAGCATGGTAATGTCGTTCATCTTTTTGAACGCGATTGTTCTGTACAAAGAAGAAATCAAAAAGTGATTGAAGAAGCCCCTGCGCTTTCTTTAAAAGAAAGTACGCGACAAGCCATGCAAAACCAAGCCGTTCAAGCGGCTAAAGCAATCGGCTATTATAATGCGGGTACGGTGGAGTTTATCGTGGATGAAGACGAAAATTTTTATTTTCTTGAAATGAACACGCGGCTGCAAGTTGAGCATCCGATCACCGAGCAAATTGCAGGGGTCGATTTAGTTAAGTGGCAGATCTTAGCTGCGCGCGGTGAAAAGCTTCCTCGTATGCAAGAGGAAATAGCAGCAAATAACTACGCCATTGAATTTCGAATTTATGCAGAAGATCCGTTTACTTTTTTACCGGCTCCGGGGAAAATTACGGGTTATCACTTGCCGGAGCGAACCTACGCGCGCGTAGATAGCGGCTACAGTGATATGAATGCGGTTACACCTTTTTATGATCCAATGATTGCAAAGGTTATCATTACTGGTCGTACGCGTTCAAATGCAATTGAACTAGCTAAATCATATTTTACAGAAGCTGTTGTAGAGGGAATCAAAACAAATATTCCTCTATTTAAGCAGTTGTTAAATGAAGAGTTATATGAAAAGGGCACCTATAACACATCGTTATTATCAACAGTATTAAATAAAGGAGGAGCACCACAATGAGTGAAATCAAAGCGACAATGGCAGGCATGGTATTTAATGTGTTTGTTCAGCAAGGAGCAAGTGTAACTAAAGGAGAAGTTGTTGTTGTATTAGAATCTATGAAAATGGAAATTCCTATTGAAAGCGATCAAGCTGGTATTGCAGAGACTGTCCATATAGCCGTGGGGGATTTTGTGAACGAAGGCGACGTTTTGGTGACTATTTCATAACTCATAAAGGGGAGATATCATGATACATACAGGTGAATCTCAGAAAAAATATGATGAAAATCGTCAAAAAGTAGAGCGTGGCAACGCCGAGAAGTATAAAGAGAAACTTGCAAAACAACAGAAGCTTTTTGTAAGAGATCGTTTAGCCCTTTTATTCGATGACGGGAAATATGAAGAAGACGGCATGTTTGCAAATAATAAAGCCGAAGGGTTGCCGGCAGACGGTGTTGTAACTGCGATTGGAAAAGTAAACGGTGAAACGGTTTGTGTAATGGCTAATGATTCTACTGTAAAAGCAGGGTCTTGGGGAGCTAGAACAGTAGAAAAAATTATTCGGATTCAAGAAGTTGCAGAAAAACTGCATGTGCCTTTACTGTACCTAGTGGATTCTGCTGGAGCGCGTATTACGGATCAATTAGATATGTTTCCAAACCGCCGAGGAGCTGGAAGGATCTTTCACAATCAAGTAAAACTTTCCGGCGTCATTCCTCAAATTTGTTTGCTTTTCGGTCCGTCAGCAGCTGGAGGGGCTTATATCCCTGCATTTTGTGATATTGTTGTGATGGTAGATGGAAACGCTTCTATGTACTTAGGGTCGCCGCGTATGGCCGAAGCCGTTATTGGAGAAAAGGTTACGCTAGAAGAAATGGGAGGAGCGCATATGCACTGCAGCGTTAGCGGGTGCGGGGATGTGCTGGCTTATTCTGAAGAAGAAGCTATTTCGTATGCCAAATCTTATTTAACGTACTTTCCACAAAACTATCAAGAAAAGCCTAAAGTACAAAAAGCTAAAGAGCCTAAGCAGACAAAAGATTTAGTAGAACTAATTCCGGAGAATCAAAATGTTCCATTTGATATCTATGAAGCAATTGATACCCTTATTGACGAGGGGAGCTTTTTTGAAATAAAAAAACTGTTTGCCGCCGAATTGGTAACAGGGCTTGCACGAATAGATGGAAAAGTAGTAGGGATTGTTGCTAATCAGCCAAAAGTTAAAGGGGGAGTGCTGTTTGTAGATTCAGCAGATAAAGGCGCAAAATTTATTCAATTGTGCGATGCATTCCATATTCCTTTGCTGTTTTTAGCTGACGTGCCTGGATTTATGATTGGAACCAAAGTAGAAAGAGCTGGCATCATTAGACATGGAGCCAAATTAATTGCAGCGATGAGTTCAGCTACAGTTCCTAAAATTTCCGTAGTCATGCGTAAAGCTTATGGCGCAGGGCTTTACGCTATGGCTGGTCCGGCTTTTGAACCAGATTGCTGCATTGCATTGCCTACTGCTCAAATTGCCGTAATGGGTCCTGAAGCTGCAGTAAATGCCGTCTATTCTAATAAAATTAATGAAATTGAAGATCCGAAAGAGCGGTTCATGTTTGTTAAACAGAAACAGCAAGAGTATAAAGAACACATCGATATCTATACGCTGGCATCTGAACTTATTATTGACGACATCGTTCCTGCTAACGAACTGCGTCGAACGTTAATTGACCGCTTTCGATTATATGAAACAAAGAATGTGACCTTTAGCCGTCGTAAACATCCGGTGTATCCCGTATAATAGAAAAAAACGGGATCACTCTAAATAATTTACAATAAGCCCGGTGATTTTTAATCACACGGGCTATATGAATAGGTAAAATTTAAAGAATGCATTTAATTCAAAGCATTTTTTTGCTAAAATGAAACTCAATAATAGAAAGAGGAACAAAAAATACGATGAAAACTATAGGTATTATTGGAGGCGGATCATTAGGTCTGTTGTTTAGCGCGTATTTATCAGATTGTTATGATGTAACCTTGTACACGAAAACACCAACTCAAGCAAAGTGTATTAACGAAAATGGAATTACCTTACATAGACAAGGGGAACATCACACGAAAAAAGTCAGTGCTATCCCTCTGGAAAAAAACATAAAAGAAGCAGATTTAATCATTATTACTGTAAAACAGTATCATTTAAAAGAGATTATTCCTTTTATTAAAACCCTTACTATACATACTCCCCTTTTGTTTATCCAAAACGGTATGAGCCATATTGAAATTCTCAAAAACCTCCCGCAGCGCACTCTCTATTTGGGTACAGTTGAACATGGGGCAATGCGTACAAATATGGATAGCGTCCATCATACAGGAATAGGAACAACCCGTATTGCTTCGTACAGAGGAGAAATGGAGTCTATCTTACCGATTGTGAATTTTCCTTGGGTAATTGAAAAAGATTGGTATGCGATGCTGGTGAAGAAATTAGTTGTAAATGCGCTCATTAATCCTCTTACGGCGCTGTATCGCGTGAAAAATGGGCAGCTGATTCACAACAGCTACTTTTATAAAACGATGCGTCTATTGTATGAAGAGATTGCAGATGTGTTAAAACTGGATTCAGCTTTTAATTATTGGGAAAATGCGCTGGGGGTTTGTTCGCGCACGAGTACAAATCAATCTTCTATGCTAAAAGATATACAGGAGGGGCGGCAAACCGAGATTGATGCTATCTTAGGTTATATCCAAACACAAGCTGCTGAAAAAAGAACGTCGACGCCTATTGTTGACTTTTTATATAGGTCAATAAAAGGAATCGAAGAAGAAAAGGGTGAGTAACATGGGAAGTTTTATTGCTGGCGTTTTTGCGACGTTTGTCACTCTGCCGCTCGTCGGTTTTTTTATTCTATACATGCTTTTACGCAAACTGACGAAAAATAAAAGGAAATCTGTCCACATAGCAACGTACATTACTACGGTTTTTCTTATTTTGTCCGTGCATTATGCAGCTGTGGAAATTTTTGGGCACTCTTTTTTGTGGTTGATTGCGTTAGTCCTTTTAGTTGTGGCAATGATTATGATGTTTGTACATTGGAAAGTCAAACATGACTTAGAAATGAAGCTTATTGCGAAAGGGTTCTTTCGGATGAATTTCGTTTTGTTTCTTATTGCACATATTGTGTTAAATATAGGTGGAATCGCTTTTCGTATTTCCTCTCTGTAAAGCATGTTACTAGACGTGAGCAGTTACATTATGGATAATGAAGCTATATGTAGAGAATATAAGTATTAGGAAAAGAAAGGAAGTTCTTTCATGGAGATTACAGACGTCTCTTTAAAGGCGGGAAACAAACTAACGAACGATTACATAAAAGGTGAAAAGCAAGCACTTTCCTTTTTTCATTATAATATACACGAAAAAGACGTATATGAAAAACGTTTAGCGGACGTTCAAAAGCAGTCTTATCCAAGAGAACAGCTTGCTGAGTATCTGCTTGATTTTAATAAGCGCTACGGAGCATCTTCTAAGACGATTGAAAATATTGAAAAGCTAAAAGATCCTAACAGCGTAGTGGTCGTTGGAGGTCAGCAAGCGGGGCTGCTTACGGGTCCTTTGTACACCATTCATAAAGTGATTTCAATTGTGCTGCTAGCTAAACAACAAGAGGCAGCTCTAAACGTGCCCGTGCTTCCGGTATTTTGGATTGCTGGAGAAGATCATGATTTTGCTGAGATCAACCATGTATACACAGAGCATAAAAACCAGCTTTTAAAGAAAACGTTAAAGCATTCTTTAAAGAAAAAGCAAATGGTTTCTCAAATCGAATTAGATCATGAAGCCTGTAGAAGCTGGGTTCGTGATGTTTTTCAAACGTTTAACGAAACGGCGCATACAAATCAGGTGTTACACTTTGTTTTAGAGGCGTTAGATAAATCACGTACCTATGTCGATTTCTTTGCTCATTTGGTTACCACATTGTTTGCAGAGTCAGGTCTTATTTTAATGGATGCAGCTTCTAGAGAAGTGCGCAGCATTGAATCTTCTTTCTTTGTGACGTTAATTGAACAAAATGACAAATTATCGTCAGCCGTTATGGAACAGCAAACAGAGATTCAAAAACAATACGGACGAATGATTGAAGTGGGAGAAGAAACGGCCCATCTCTTTTATTCACACAACGAAAACAGAGTACTTTTAGAAAGAGACACAGAGCAAGAGCAGTTTGTTGGAAAGCAAAATGAACTCGCGCTGTCTAAAGAAGAGCTGGTTCAAATTGCTAAACAAACGCCAGAGCTTCTTAGTAATAACGTTGTGACTAGACCCCTTATGCAGGAGTACTTACTTCCTACCCTTGCGTTTATTGCAGGTCCAGGGGAAGTAGCGTATTGGGCAGAGCTTGAAAAAGCATTTTCTTTATTTAGCTTTAAAATGCCTCCCGTGGTTCCGAGGTTATCCTATGCAATCGTAGAAAGACATATCGAGAAGTATATGGATGAACTTCAGTTAGACCTTTCGAATGTCATTAACAAAGGCGTAGATGCAGAGAGGGAGCACTGGCTTAAGACAGAAGTTCACAACCCGTACGAAATGTATTTTGAAAAAGCGAAAGAAGATTTTGAAAAAATTCATAAAACTCTTCGTGAAAATATTCAAAAAGAAGACAAAACATTTGATGAAGTCATGCTTAAAAATCGAGCGATTATTCAAAAACAGTTTGAAACCATTCAAAAGATTGTCGAATCCAAACAGCTCATTAAGCACGATGTGAAGCATTCAAAATATGCTCAAATTGAACTTGCTCTTCGTCCCTACAATGCTCCACAAGAACGCATGTGGAATATTATGTATTATTTAAACGGCTATGGTATGCAATTTGTGTCAGATTTACTAAGTGCTGAAGTCGAATTAAATCACCAGTTAAAAGTCTGTTATGTCTAATAAAATCCTGCTGAAAAGCAGGATTTTTATTTTGGAAAAGAGAACAAGTTTACAAGGTGAATGTCAGCCAATTGGATCCTTATAAGGTATTTATTTCTAATTACACAAAAAAACCTTATATTCCTTACATTTTATTCTACGAATATGTCCTACTTTTAACAAAATGACACTATTTGTGACAAAAAGACAAAATTCTACTTAATTCTTATATAAATAGCTGAAATAATGTTGAACTTTGATATATAATATAAACGTGTATATATATCAAAGAAAAACACCGTTTTTTGCTTTTTGTATACATAACTAAGTAGTTTAGAAAGAAGTAGGTGTCATAATGTTTAATCACACAACTGTTTTGCTTAAAGAAGCAGCGGAAGGCTTAAATATTAAGCCGGATGGAGTATATGTCGACTGCACGCTTGGCGGAGCAGGTCATAGTGAATATATCGTAAAACAGCTATCAGAAAAAGGGAAATTAATTGCGTTTGATCAAGACGATGTTGCTCTTGAAAATGCAAAAGAAAAATTAGCCCCGTATCTAGACAGAGTTATTCTAATCAAAAGTAATTTTCGCTATTTAAAAGAGCAGCTAATGAAACATGGAATTGAAGAAGTAGATGGAGTATTGTTCGACCTAGGCGTCTCGTCTCCTCAGTTGGATACACCAGAGCGAGGGTTCAGCTTTCATCATGAGGCCCCGCTTGATATGCGCATGGATCAAAACTCAAAGTTTTCTGCGTACAACGTAGTAAATGAATGGCCTTATGAAAAACTTGTAAAAATCTTTTTCCAATACGGAGAAGAAAAGTTTTCGAAACAAATTGCCCGCAAAATTGAGGCATATCGAGAGTCTAAACCAATTGAAACAACGCTAGAGCTGGTTGATCTTATTAAAGATGGTATTCCAGCGCCAGCTAGACGAACGGGTGGACATCCGGCAAAACGGATTTTCCAGGCTATTCGAATTGCTGTAAATGATGAGCTTCAAGTATTTGAAGATGCAATTGAACAGGCCATGGATGTAATCAAAAAAGGTGGACGTGTAAGTGTTATTACCTTCCATTCACTTGAAGACCGAATTTGTAAAGTAGCGTTTAAAAATGCAAGCACGGTTCCGCAGCTTCCTCATGGACTGCCGGTTATTCCAGAAGAATTTAAACCTAAAATGAAAGTCATTACAAGAAAACCTATTTTACCTTCAGAAGAAGAGGTAGAAGAAAATAAGCGCGCGCGTTCCGCAAAGCTTCGAATTGTTGAGAAATTAGTCTAATAAAAGGGTTTAATCAAAGAGGAGGGGACGAGAATGAACAATGCAGCATACAAAGTAAGAGAGCAAGACCAGCAGCAAAAGCAGCAAAAGACGGTACGTCAAGTTGTTCGAAAGACAAAAAGAAAAATCACGGTTGGTGAAAAGATTGTGTATTCTGGGTTTGTCGCACTCATGCTGTTTGGGTCTGTCCAAATCATTTCAAATCAATCTTCGCTTTATAGCATCAGTGAAGAAGTGCAATCACTCGATGGAAAGATTGACAAGCAAGAAGCAAAAAACAATGAGTTAAAATTACAGGTAACAGAGTTAAGTGCATACGATCGTATTTGGACAAAAGCAAAAGAACTTGGACTAAAATTGAATGAAAATAACGTAAAAGTCGTTAACGATTAATTGCGATGACTACGCCAAGAAAAAATAGCAATATTAGTACAGGAGCAGCAATATTAATTTTAATATTTGCATTGCTCTTTTTTGTATTAGCCATCAGGTTCTTTTACATCCAAGCGACGGGCAAAGCAGACGGAGAAGCTTTAGCCGAAATTGCACAAAAACAGCATACGCGAACGTCTAAAATTGAAGGACAGCGCGGTACGATTTACGATCGAAATGGAGAAGCAATCGCCCAAGACACGGGTGCTTATACGGTTGTGGCGATTTTAGATAAAAAACAAACAAAAGATAAAGATCACCCGCAACATGTGGTAGACCCAGAAAAGACGGCTCAAAAATTAGCCCCGTTGTTGAAGATGGACGAATCGAAAATTGAAAGCATGTTAACAAGAGGAATTAAACGTGGTACCTTCCAAGTAGAACTTGGCCCAGGCGGACGTGATATTGATAACGTGCTAAAGCAAAAAATTGAGAAGCTAAATCTCCCGGGCATCACGTTTTTACGCGATTCGAAGCGCTTCTATCCAAACGGTGTATTTGCCTCAAGTATTTTAGGATATGCACAAAAAGATGATACGGGTAAAATCGTAGGGAAAATGGGAATTGAAAAAGTATTTGATAAGCAGCTTTCTGAAGAAGATGGATATGTGAAATACGAAGCTGCTAAAAACGGAATTAAGCTTCCGGATCCAAAAGAGTCAATTGTAGCTCCTAAAAACGGAGACAGCGTTACGCTTACGATTGATGAAAAAATTCAAACGTTTTTAGAGGATGCGATGACAGCTGCTGCTAAAGAATATAAACCAGAAGAGCTAATGGCAACGGTAGTGAATCCGAAAACCGGTGAAATTTTGGCGATGTCAAACCGACCTTCATTTGATCCAAATATTCGTGATATCACTTCTTATCGCAATCCGTTTGTTGAAAACAGCTATGAGCTTGGTTCAACGATGAAAATCTTTACGCTAGCAGCCGCGATTGATGCAGGCGTTTATAACGGCGAAGACCGCTATCAGTCGGGATCTTATAAAGTAACGAAAAACAGCGTTCCGATTAACGATCACAACGGCGGAGTCGGCTGGGGAGCTATTACATTTAATGAAGGAATTCAAAGGTCTTCAAATGTAGCGGTTGCCATTTTAGCCAACGAAAAATTAGGTACCGACCGTTTGTATAAATACTTGGACAAGTTTGGCTTTATGGATAAGACGGGAATTGACTTGCCAAATGAAGCTTCTAGCAAGTTAGTGACGAAGTACCCGAGAGACCGCGTAACCACTGCGTTTGGACAGGCGTCTGCTTTTACGCCTATTCAAGAAATTCAAGCGGCTACTGCGATTGCAAATGACGGGAAAATGATGAAGCCTTACGTGATTAAACAAGTAGTCGATGAAACAAATAAGAAAACAATTAAGAAAACAAAACCTACCGTAGTAGGCCAGCCTATTTCTAAAAAAGCAGCGAACGAAACGCTAGGTATTTTAGAAACCGTTGTTTCTTCTGATGATGGAACAGGCAAACCTTACGCGATTGAAGGATACGATGTCGCTGGAAAGACGGGAACAGCTCAAATTCCTGGGCCTACCGGAGGTTACCTGCATGGACACGGGAAAAATTTCATTTCCTTTATGGGCTTTGCACCTGCTAAGGATCCAAAGCTCCTTGTCTATGTAGCCGTTAAAAATCCAACTCTCACGCCTCAAGAAACGGGTACTGCGCCGCTTACAGCTGTATTTAATCCGGTGATGAAAAATAGTCTGCAGTATTTAGGAGTGGAGCCTCAAAAAACGGATGAAGACGGAAAAGAAACGAAAGAAAAGAAAGTGGATTCAGAAATCAAGCTTAAATCTTACGTTAATGAATCAGTTGATAGTACCGTGAAAGACTTAAAACAAAAAGGGCTTGTTCCTGTTGTAATAGGTAAAGGAGATACGGTAGAAAGCCAATCACCGACTTCTGATACCATTGTCACTGGTCAACGCGTGTTCATTAAGACAAACGGAAAAGCCACAATGCCTGATTTAACAGGTTTTTCACATCGTGACGTTATTCGCTTTAGTGAATTTGTCAACGTTCGACCTAGCGCACTTGAAAATGGTTATGTTGTAAGTCAAAGTATTAAAGCAGGAGATCCGCTAAAAGCAGGAACGTACCTGAAAGTGGAACTTGAAACGCCTAAAGAATTTTCAAGCACGTTAAATAAGCTAAAAGAAACGGAAAAAAGTGAATCTGACAGTAAAAAAGACGATAAGCAACTTGACTAGAAAATAAGTTCTAGTGAATCCTGTACAAGCATATATTGGAACGAGCCGATTCAGAGGAGGTTCTAATATATGCGGGTATCAGGAGTCACAGTTCGTAAAAGGCTAGCCATTGTTTTGTTTGTCGGTTTTATTGTGTTTTTGATTATTGATACAAGGCTTGGATATGTACAGTTGCTGACTGGGGATACGCTAACTGAAAAAGCCAAAGACTTATGGAGTCGGAATATTCCTTTTGAACCTGAAAGAGGAAAGATACTAGATCGCAATGATGTGGCACTTGCTACAAATAAAAGTGCACCGACCGTTTTAGTTATGCCAAGACAAGTTGAAAATCCAGCTGTTACGGCTGAAAAGTTAGCAAAAGTGCTGGGAGCATCAAAAGAAAAAGTATATGAACAAATAACAAAAGCTTCTTCTAGCGTATATTTGCGTCCTGAAGGAAGAAAAATTTCACATGCGAAAGCAAATGAAGTGCGAAATTTAAATTTAAAAGGCGTATATATAGCTGAGGATTCGAAGCGGTACTATCCGTTTGGAAGTTATTTGTCGCATGTATTAGGCTTTGCGGGAGTAGATAATCAAGGGTTAACGGGCCTTGAATTATATTATGATAAAGAGCTAAAAGGACAAAAAGGTTCAGTTAAATTGTATTCTGATGCTAAAGGTAAAAAGATGCCCAATATAGCCGATGACTACACAGCGCCTGTGGACGGGCTCGATTTGAGATTGACCATTGATTCACGTGTGCAAACAATCATGGAGCGTGAGTTGGATAATGCTCAGACAGCTTATAATCCAGATGGTATGATTGCCATTGCCATGAATCCTAAAAACGGTGAAATTTTAGGTATGTCAAGTCGTCCGGGCTTTGATCCGACGGATTTTAAAAATGTGAAGCCTGAGGTGTATAATCGCAATCTTCCAATCTGGAGCGTATATGAGCCCGGATCAACGTTTAAGATTATTACACTGGCAGCTGCTCTTGAAGAAAAGAAAGTGGATTTACTAAAAGATCAATTCTACGATGATGGAGCCGCGGAAGTTGGAGGAGCGAGACTTCGCTGCTGGAAAAAAGGCGGACACGGACAGCAGTCTTTTTTAGAAGTTGTACAGAACTCATGTAACCCTGGTTTTGTGGAGCTTGGGGAACGTTTAGGAAAAGAGAAATTGTTCAAATACATTAAAGAATTTGGCTTTGGTCAAAAAACAGGTATTGATTTACAAGGGGAAGCAAAAGGAATTTTGTTCCCGCTTGAGCGCGTGGGTCCGGTTGAACAAGCTACAACAGCTTTTGGGCAAGGGGTTGCCGTTACTCCTATTCAACAAGTAGCTGCTGTTTCAGCAGCCGTAAACGGTGGAACGCTTTATGAACCTTATATTGCAAAAGAGTGGGTGGATCCAACTACCGGAAAAGTTGTAAGCAGTCATAAACCGGTTGCTAAGCGAAAAGTTATTTCCGAGGAAACGTCTAAGCAAGTGCGTTTTGCTCTTGAAAGTGTAGTCGCACAAGGAAGCGGAAAAGGAGCTTTTGTGGAAGGGTACCGCGTTGGAGGAAAGACGGGTACGGCGCAGAAAGCTCAAAATGGAAAGTATTTAAAAAATAATCACATCGTTTCTTTTATCGGTGTTGCACCAGCAGATAACCCTGAAATTGTCGTGTATGTTGCGGTTGATAATCCAAAGGGCACCATTCAGTTTGGTGGAGTGGTAGCAGCTCCGATTGTAGGTAAAATGATTGAAGACAGTTTGCGTGTGATGGACGTTAAACCGCGTAAAGGACAAATTGAAAAAGAGTTAACGTGGCTGGACACACCAATGATAAAAGTACCAAATGTCGTAGGAATGTCAAAAAAAGAGTTACAAGAACAGCTACTTAATTTAAAATTAGATGTGAGTGGCGAAGGAGATAAAGTGGTCAAGCAGTCTCCTGCAGCCGGAACGAAAGTTAAAGAAGGCGAAACGGTTAGAATTTATATGGGAAAATAAAAATCTCTATAAACTATTATTCTTCCTTGCATGATAATCAGCAGGTTACGCTGCGTGTGAACATGAAATCAACAAATAAGCCTTGGGGGTGTTCCCTCCGGGCTTCTTTTTCTGTAAAATGTAATAGGTTAGGTGCTAGAAAAAGAAGAATAGTTGCCATAGCGTCTTATAACAAACGTTTCACTTTACAAATAGAGAGGACATGGTAGGAATGGATTTACGAGAACTACTAACACATTTACATGATTTTGTTCAGCTTCCTGAACAGAATATTGATATTACGTCAATTGAAATGGATTCAAGAGAAGTTAAGCCCGGCGCATTGTTCATTTGTATAGACGGCTATACGGTTGATGGTCATAGCTTTGCACAGATGGCTGTGGAAAAAGGGGCAGTAGCAATCTTAGCAGAAAAGCCTGTGGATGTAGAAGTGCCCGTTGTACGCGTGAAGAGTACAAAGCGAGCAATGGCAGTGCTGGCGGATGCTTTCTACAATCAGCCCACACAAAAAATGCATTTAATTGGTGTAACAGGCACAAATGGAAAAACAACGATTACACATTTAATTGAGCATATCTTTAAATCACAGCATAAAAAGACGGGTCTAATTGGAACGATTGAAATTCGTATTGGTGATACGTCTTATGATGTGAAAAACACAACGCCTGAATCGCTGACTCTTCAAAAAACATTTAATCAAATGGTGGAAGAGAATGTAGAAGTAGCGATGATGGAAGTATCATCTCACGCGCTTGACTTAGGACGCGTACACGGGTGCGACTTTGACGTGGCGGTATTTAGTAACTTAACGCAAGATCACCTCGACTATCATCATACAATGGAAGATTATCGTCGTGCGAAAGGGTTGCTATTTGCACAGTTAGGAAATGCTTATAACCATACTCGTCCTAAATTTGCTGTTCTTAATGTCGATGATGCGGCAACCGAGGAATATATTAAAAACACGGCTGCTACAGTGATTACGTATGGTATTGACCGTGAAAGTGATATTCGTGCAACGAATATTCAAATTACAAACAGCGGCACAACGTTCGATTTGACAACACCGACAGAAACGGTTTCTGTAGAAATGAAGCTTATTGGGAAATTTAGCGTCTACAACGTATTAGCGGCTACAGCTGCATGTTTAGTATCTGGTCTCCCTCTGTCAGTTATTGTCGAGGAAATAAAAGTGTTAGAAGGTGTGTCTGGGCGTTTTGAAGTGGTTGATGCGCAGCAAGATTTTACGGTTATCGTGGATTATGCCCACACGCCGGACAGCTTAGAGAACGTGTTAAAAACTGTAAAAGAATTCGCAAAACGCAATATATATGTTATTGTTGGTTGTGGCGGAGATCGAGATCGTACAAAACGACCAATCATGGCTCGGATTGCAGCTGAATACAGTACACAAGCTATTTTGACATCTGATAATCCACGAAGTGAAGATCCATTGGCTATTTTAAAAGATATGGAAGAAGGTTTGGATACAGATAACTATGTGACGATTGCTGATCGTGCAGAAGCTATTCGCTATGCAGTGGAAACAGCGCATGCAGATGATGTTATTGTCATTGCTGGAAAAGGGCACGAGACCTATCAAATTATTGGTAAAAAAGTATTCGATTTTGACGATCGAGAAGTAGCACGCAAAATGATTGAGGAGCGAAAGTAGTAATGAAATGGGTAGAGAACAAAATGAGTCGGAATGAGTTAGAAGTTAAGGAGGGGACATCGTGCTAGAACAATCAATTTTATTGACAATCGGCGTAGCCTTTTTGATTACGGTTGTATTGTCGCCGATTTTTATTCCCTTCTTAAGAAGATTAAAGTTTGGTCAAAGTATTCGTGATGAAGGCCCGAAATCTCACCAAAAAAAATCAGGTACACCTACAATGGGCGGTATCATGATTTTATTATCTATTATTGTGGCAACTCTTATTATGGTCAATCAATATGCAGAACTTACATATAAGACGTTTCTATTATTATTTGTCACAATCGGATTTGGTTTATTAGGATTTTTAGATGATTTTATAAAAGTAGTGTTAAAGCGTAACCTTGGATTAACATCTAAACAAAAGTTTTTAGGTCAGGTTGTCATTTCAATTATTTTTTACTTTATTGCAAGACAGTTTGAGTTTTCAACTGAAGTGACGATTCCAGGAATTAAAGACCCAATCGATTTAGGTTGGTTTTATGTTGTTTTCCTCATCATCTGGCTTGTTGGTTTTTCAAACGCGGTCAACTTAACGGATGGATTAGACGGACTTGTATCTGGTACAAGTGCGATTGCTTTTGGTGCATTTGCAGTTCTCGCCTGGAATGCAGAGCAGTTTGAACTATCTATTTTCTCAGTTGCTGTAGTAGGAGCTGTGTTAGGATTTTTAGTTTTTAATGCCCATCCTGCAAAAGTATTTATGGGAGATACGGGTTCTTTAGCGCTAGGAGGAGCTATCGCTACGGTGGCTGTCTTAATGAAAATGGAATTCTTGCTTGTTATTATCGGTGGTGTGTTTGTTATTGAAACATTATCTGTTATTATTCAAGTCGCATCTTTCAAAACAACAGGAAAACGTGTGTTTAAAATGAGCCCGCTTCATCACCATTACGAGCTAAGCGGCTGGTCGGAATGGCGCGTAGTTATGACTTTTTGGGCTGTAGGACTATTATTTGCAATGCTTGGAATTTATATCGAGGTGTGGATTTAAATGAAATCAGTCAATACGTATCAAGGTAAACAAGTACTTATTTTAGGATTAGCCAAGAGCGGTTTAGCAGCCGCTCAGTTAGTTAAACAGCTTGGTGCTAAAGTAGTCGTTAATGATCAAAAACCGTACGAAGAGAACGCAGCAGCACAGGAATTAGAAAAAACGGGCATTGAAGTTGTCTGTGGACATCATCCGCTTGAGCTTTTAGACAAAGCGGATGTTATTGTAAAAAACCCTGGGATTCCGTATTCAAATGTTCTATTGCAAGAAGCATTAAAGCGACATATTCCGATTTTAACAGAGGTAGAATTAGCTTATGAAATTAGCGAAGCTCCTTTTATCGGAATTACGGGAAGCAATGGGAAGACAACAACAACAACGCTCATTTATAAAATGTTAGAAGAAGATCAAAAGCAGCCGTTGATTGCTGGAAATATTGGAACAGTAGCTTGTGAAGTGGCGCAAAAAGCAACAAAGGACAATGTAATTGTAACGGAGCTTTCTTCTTTTCAGCTGATGGGAATTGAAAAATTCCGTCCGAAAATCTCTTTATTATTGAATTTGTTTGATGCTCACTTAGACTATCATGGTACAAAAGAGGAATATATCAAAGCGAAAGCAAATCTCTTTAACAATCAAACAAGTGAAGACTTTGCCGTTATTAATGCGGATGATGAGCTAGTGATGAAAGCTAGTGCAAATATTAAAGCGACAAAAGTACCTTTTTCTGTTACAGCTCAAACGACAGAAGGAGCGTATATTAAAAACGAAACGATTTTCTTTAAAGATGAAGAAGTGATGTCGTTAAAAGATGTGGTGCTGCCAGGCAAACATAATCAAGAAAATATTTTAGCAGCTGTATCCGTTGTGAAGCTGTACGGCTGTTCAAATGAAGCTATCTACTCCGTGCTCACAACGTTTGCTGGTGTTAAACACCGCGTTCAATATGTCACGACAATCAACAAACGTAAGTTTTATAATGACTCTAAAGCTACAAATATGCTTGCTACAAAAGTAGCTCTTTCCGCTTTTTCACAGCCGACGATTCTACTTGCAGGCGGACTCGATCGCGGCAATGAGTTTGATGATTTAAAAGAAGAGTTTAAAAATGTGAAAGCTGTTATTACGTTTGGTGAAACGGCTCCTAAAATTGAACGCGTAGCCAAAGAAGAGGGAATACAAATTGTAAAACGTGTCGATAATGTTAAACAAGCAGTTTCAGAAGCATATGCTTGTTCAGATGAAGAAGATGTTATTTTATTATCTCCTGCTTGTGCAAGCTGGGATCAATTTAAAACTTTTGAAGAACGTGGTGACATCTTTATTGAATCTGTGCATAAACTGAAATAAGGGCTTGTCTAAACACCTAGAAAATACACTAGCCCTAATCTATTTTTAGAGGTGTGTGACAGTGTCGACAAAAAGGTCTACCCCAGATTTTTTTCTCATAATCGTTACGCTTTCCTTGCTAACCATCGGCCTTATCATGGTATACAGTGCAAGTGCGGTATGGGCTACATACAAGTTTAATGATTCTTTTTTCTTTGCTAAACGCCAGCTCTTATTTGCAGGGCTTGGAGTATGCGCGATGTTTGTCATCATGAATATTGATTATTGGATGTGGCGTACGTGGGCAAAGCCAATTGTAATCATTTGCTTTGTTATGCTGGTACTTGTATTGATTCCGGGAGTAGGGCTAGTACGGAATGGGTCGCAAAGTTGGATAGGAGTTGGAGCGTTTTCGATTCAGCCTTCAGAATTTATGAAGTTTGCTATGATTATATTTTTAGCGAAATATTTATCAGAAAACCAGAAGAAAATTACATCCTTTAGAAAAGGAATGTTACCGGCGTTATTACTGGTTTTCTTACCGTTTGGCATTATTATGATGCAGCCGGATTTAGGAACTGGAACGGTGCTTGTTGGAACTTGTTTAGTCATGATTTTTGTTTCAGGAGCAAAGGTAAGTCACTTTGCAGGTCTTGGGTTGCTTGGCGTTGCCGGTTTTGTAGGGCTTGTTTTATCAGCTCCTTATCGGATTAAACGCATCACCTCATTTTTAAATCCTTGGGAAGATCCGCTTGGAAGCGGGTTTCAAATCATTCAATCTCTTTATGCAATTGGGCCGGGGGGATTGCTTGGATTAGGGTTAGGGCAAAGTAGACAAAAGTTCTTTTATCTGCCGGAGCCTCAAACTGATTTTATTTTTGCTATTCTGGCAGAAGAGCTCGGTTTCATCGGCGGAACGCTTGTTCTTCTTTTGTTTAGCTTATTGCTTTGGAGAGGAATTAAAGTAGCGCTCGGAGCACCTGATCTTTACGGAACGTTCTTAGCCTTAGGAATTATTTCAATGGTTGCGATTCAAGTCATGATTAATATAGGCGTGGTAACAGGTCTTATGCCTGTTACGGGAATTACGCTTCCATTTTTAAGTTACGGCGGATCGTCGCTGACGCTCATGCTGGCAGCAGTTGGAGTTTTGTTAAATGTTAGTAGATATTCTCGCTATTAATTGAAAAAAATTGTATAATGTCAAGTAGGCAATGGTCTACTGAAGTAAACCGTCATCTTAAATCCAAGTGCACGCCGGATTTTGTTGGCGGTTTATTTTCGATTTTTTACAGGTAGATGATATTTTTGTATGAAATGTTTTTAAAATGTAATGTTGTGATAACCAATTTTGAGTCCAACTATGGTATGATGTGTAAGGTTAAATGTTTTATCTTAGTGAGTAGGTGAACGTATGTGCACTTATGAGCGTAGCGTTTTTTTATGACTGTCAGCATGTGTTTAACTTCTAAATGAAAAACGATAAAAAAACAATCAAAATTACTTTATATAGCAGATGAACGTACATTCTATGGGTGAATGTCATACGATAAATAAAAATGATGAAATTGACAACAGAATAGAGTGCCTTCGTAGAAAAAAGGTATCTTACAAGGTGCTGCTGCTTAGTTATGAATCTGTTCTTATTATTCTTATGCATTAGAAGTAAGGGCGCATTGACATGAAAGTTTTATAACAGCAAAGAGGGTTTTAGGAGGTTCTTATGGAAGCGTTAGTAAAAGAGTTAGTCGAAGCGAATATTGGAAAGGTTCGTGAAAATGAACCGCTAGCAAAACATACAACAATGAAAATTGGTGGTCCAGCAGATGTGCTTGTAGAACCTGATTCTGTTGATCACTTAAAAGTTACAATGGATATGATTAAAAAACACGGCGTGAAATGGAGAGCGATTGGTCGAGGATCTAATCTTCTTGTTTCTGATAAGGGAATTGAAGGTGTGGTCATTAAGCTCGGAGCCGGATTAGATGATTTAACAGTAGATGGAGAGACGGTTACTGTAGGTGGGGGATACCCTAGCATCAAGCTTGCAACAGTTATTACAAAACAAGGTCTGTCTGGATTGGAGTTTTCAAGTGGAATTCCTGGATCTGTGGGAGGCGCTGTTTATATGAATGCAGGTGCCCATGGTTCTGATATGTCTCATGTAGTCGAAAAAGCGCTGATTTTATTTGAAGATGGCACTCTGGAGTGGCTGACAAATGAAGAGCTTCAATTTTCGTATCGTCATTCCATTCTACAAAAAGACCGTCCTGGAGTATGTGTAGAAGCTGTGCTGCGTTTGAAAAAGGGAACGAAAGATGATATTGTGGCGGTCATGCAGAAAAATAAAGACTATCGCCGCGAAACACAGCCTTGGAATTTCCCTTGTGCAGGAAGTATTTTTAGAAATCCGCTTCCAAATTATGCAGGAGACTTAATTGAAAAGTCCAACTTAAAAGGTTTTTCAGTAGGCGGTGCGCAAATTAGTGAACAGCATGCGAACTTCATTGTCAATACAGGAAATGCAACGGCTTCAGACGTGCTGAATTTAATTGCTCATGTTAAGAAAACAATTAAAGAGAAATTCGATATTGATATTCATACAGAAGTTGAGATTATCGGTCGCTAATTACTCAGCCCTTCGCTGTATGGTTATGCGTGAAAAGGTAGCTTTTATGTGTTTATTCTATGCTATAATGGGGATATTCTCATGAAGCAAAGATTGGAAATAAATAGATGGTAAGTCCTCGTTTATTTTCTCAAATGGATAAGGGTGAAAAAAATGGAAAAAGGTAAGTTAATTGTTTTAGAAGATCGTGTACCGAAGCTGCAAGAACAGCGAAAGCAAAAAGCAAATAGACGGCTTATTTTGTATTTATCACTCTTTTTCATCCTTATTTTATTTATTGTATATTCTCAATCTTCTCTGAGTAATGTTTCTAACATTGAAGTACAAGGGAATAAACATGTAAGTGATAAGGATATTGTCAAAGCGAGTGGTCTGTCCAAAAAAACCAGCTACTGGAAAGCTGACGCTGATCAAATTCAAGAAAAAGTCGAAAAAAACCCTGAGGTAAAGGAAGCTGTCATTCATAAAACATTTCCTAATAAGGTTGTAATCGACGTAAAAGAGTACGCAAGAATTGCATATGTAACCTCGGGGAATAAATATTTCCCTGTGAATGAAAATGGAAAAGTTTTAAAAGAAGTAAGTGCTAAGAAAGTGTCATCCGACGCTCCGTTGCTAATTGACTGGAAAGACGGAGACGCTATACAAAGCATGGTTCAAGAATTAGCTAAAACGCCTAAGAGTATAAAAGGGGCTATTTCTGAGATTTACTACGCGCCGACAAAATCAGAACCTCTTCACATCGAGGTGTTTATGAATGATACGCGTGAAGTAAGCGGGAAAATTAGCAACTTCTCTGATAAAATTATTCATTACCCAGCTATTGCAAGTAAATTGAGTGATGATCAAAAAGGCATTATTGATTTAGAAGAAGGATATGCATTTAAACCTTATAAAAAGAGCAAGCAGTAATTATTTTTTATAAGTGTTAATTAAAGGAAATAGATGAGTTGAGACTGGCAAACTAGCCCTTGTACATTGTATAATCACATGCAAGTATTCTGCATACATATGATTTTCTTCTCCGCTGCTGTGAAATGGAAATGTAATATTTGTTCTAGGTAAGTTTCGCTTTTCTCAGTGTACATCTTAGTGTAGACTTGTAGTTAAATAGCTTTTTTTCAGTGAATTTGAGGCTTAAATCTAAAAAAAAGTCAAAACAAGAACGTTTTGTTCTTTGAAAGAGATAAAGTCTGTGAAAAACTTGAAAAAAATTGATTTTACAAAAGGGAAACAGATGTATTTGTTGAATATTTTCATATAATAAAAAATTAATATTGTTGTTCTTCTTAATTTATTTAAGATGACATGTGCAGAAAGAAAAAGGAGGTGCCAAAGAATGAACAGCAATGAAATATACGTTAGTTTAGACATCGGTACATCCAGTGTGAAAGTAATCATCGGAGAGATGAGTAACGATTCATTGAATATCATTGGTGTAGGGAATGTTAAATCACACGGACTAAAAAAAGGTTCTATCGTTGATATAGATGCAACAGTTCAATCTATTAGAAAAGCAGTAGAACAAGCTGAACGAATGGTAGGCATTACAATTAAAAAGGTTGTAGTGGGCATAAGCGGAAATCATGTATTTTTACAGGATTGTCACGGAGTAGTAGCCGTGTCAAGCGAAAATCGTGAAATTACAAACGAAGATATTCATCGAGTAATTGATGCTGCTCAAGTCATGTCTATCCCGCCAGATCGTGAAATCATTGATGTTATTCCAAAGCAATTTATTGTAGATGGCTTAGAAGGTATTAACGATCCTAGAGGTATGATTGGGGTACGTTTAGAAATGGAAGGCACAATCATAACAGGATCTAGAACGGTTTTACATAACTTATTACGCTGTGTAGAAAGAGCTGGTTTAGAAATCAGTGATATTTGTTTACAACCTCTAGCCGCTGGTTCAATTGCATTATCTCGTGATGAAAAAAACTTAGGTGTCGCACTGGTAGATATCGGTGGAGGTTCAACAACGGTTGCGATCTTTGACCAAGGACATTTGAAAGTAACAAATGTACTAGCAGTTGGCGGAGAGCACATTACCAAAGATTTATCGATTGGCCTTCGCACATCGACTGAAGACGCGGAAAATATTAAGATAAAGCATGGACATGCTTTCTACGATCATGCTTCTGAAGAAGAAGTATTTAGTGTACCGATCATTGGAAGCGATCAGCATCAGCAGTTTAATCAGCTCGAAATCTCTGATATTATTGAAGCTAGATTAGAAGAGATTTTAGATATGATTACGCAGGAGGTAAACCGCCTAGGATACAAAGATATTCCAGGAGGATTTGTTCTAACAGGCGGAGTAGTAGCGATGCCTGGTATTCTTGAGCTAGCTCAAGTGATTTTAAAGAATAACGTGCGCATAGCAGTGCCTGATTATATTGGAGTACGTGAGCCGCATTATACAACAGGCGTAGGATTAATAAAATTTGCATACAAAAATGCTAAAATACAAGGCCGGGAAATTGGAGCGCCAGTTGTGGAAGAAGAGCCGATTGAGCAAGAAATGATCAAACCTAGCCCGAAACCACAGCAGCCGCAACAATCAGCTGAGCAGCCGAAAAAGAAAAATGACCAAAATTTAATGAAGAAGTTTTTTGGATACTTCTTTGATTAACGTTACGGATTGGTAATTTCGAAGAATTAGGAGGAACTATCATGTTGGAGTTTGATACAAGTGTAGACCAATTAGCGACGATTAAAGTAATCGGTGTCGGAGGCGGCGGTAACAACGCGGTTAACCGAATGATTGAACATGGCGTCCAAGGTGTAGAATTTATTGCAGTTAATACAGATGCACAGGCATTAAATTTATCAAAAGCTGAAACAAAAATGCAAATCGGCGCTAAATTAACAAGAGGATTAGGTGCAGGTGCTAATCCAGAAGTTGGTAAAAAAGCAGCTGAAGAAAGTAAGGAACAAATCCAAGAAGCACTAAAAGGTGCAGACATGGTTTTCGTAACAGCTGGTATGGGTGGAGGAACTGGAACTGGTGCAGCTCCAGTCATTGCCCAAATTGCTCGTGAGCTAGGAGCACTAACGGTAGGCGTTGTTACTCGTCCGTTTACGTTTGAAGGCCGTAAGCGTTCTACTCAAGCGGCAGGCGGCATTGCGTCAATGAAAGAAGCAGTGGATACGCTGATTGTTATTCCAAATGATCGCTTATTAGAAATCGTTGATAAAAACACGCCAATGCTAGAAGCGTTCCGTGAAGCGGATAACGTATTACGACAAGGTGTTCAAGGTATTTCAGATTTAATCGCAGTTCCTGGATTAATTAACTTAGACTTCGCGGACGTGAAAACAATTATGTCTAACAAAGGATCTGCACTTATGGGTATCGGTATTGCGACTGGTGAAAACCGCGCTGCTGAAGCAGCTAAAAAAGCTATTTCAAGTCCACTTCTTGAAACATCTATCGATGGAGCTCAAGGTGTATTAATGAATATCACAGGCGGTACAAACCTAAGTCTTTACGAAGTACAAGAAGCTGCAGATATCGTTGCTTCGGCTTCTGACCAAGAAGTGAACATGATCTTTGGATCTGTTATTAACGAAAACCTAAAAGATGAGATTGTTGTTACAGTTATTGCAACTGGCTTTAGTGACCAAGATTTATCACAGCCAAAACCAGGTCGTCCTTCGTTATCGGCGAATCGCATGCAGCAATCGACACAGCAACCGGCTCCACAGCCGAAGCGTGAAGTAAAGCGTGAAGAACCTGTACAGCAAGAATATACGCGTCCATCTCAGCCACAGTCTGAAGATGCGCTAGATATTCCAACATTCTTACGAAACCGTAATCGTAGACGCTAAGAAAATAAAAAGCCACGACCTCTGTTTTATACAGAGGTCTTTTTTTATGCAATGAATCTAGAAAACTCAAAAAGAGTATAAAAAACATTCGACATGGTCAATATGACGCCTTCAAAGGGTTTGTGTTTTCTTTCTAAAAGTAGTGTGACAAATATCGAATGATTTCCTCAAAAATACTGCTTGTTTCTCGGCATGAACTGACAGACTTTCTAATAGGATGTACTATATACTAATTTTTAACAGAAAAATTCAGAAAGAATGGAGAGGTTATAAACATTGCCAATCTATTTAGATTTAATATGGATGCTGAATTTTGGGTTAGATACGATCTTACTAATGTTATGTGCTGTTGTACTTAAACGGAATTACAAGTGGTGGCGGCTTTTGCTTGGCGGCTTTATCGGTTCATTGATTGTCCTTCTTATGTTTACACCTTTTTCTCATCTTATGGTTCACCCTGCTATTAAAATTTTATTCTCGTTTTTTATGGTATTGATGGCGTTTGGTTATAAACGACTGCGCTTTTTCTTTGAGAATTTATTAACGTTTTATTTTGCAACCTTTGTTGTGGGTGGAGGGTTAATGGGCGTTCACTTTTTATTTCAAGATCAGTTCCTTGTTCTTAATCAAATGGTTGATACGAAATCTCCACAGTTTGGTGATCCTATTAGCTGGATATTTGTTCTTATTGGTTTTCCGCTATTATCTTATTTTTCAAAAGCACGAGTTGATGATTTGCGAATGAAAAATATTACATTTGATCAGCTGGTAGATGTAGAAGTTATTTTAAACGAACAGACGCTGTCGATGAAAGGACTTATTGATAGTGGGAATCAGCTTGTAGATCCGCTGACGAAAACCCCGGTTATGATTGTTACAGCAGATTCTTTAAAAGAAATATTGCCTGAAGGCTTAATGGAATTAAGCAAAAATGTTCAATCCTTTTCACACAGCGAAGATATTGATCAAGAGTGGTATTCAAAAGTCCGCTTTGTCCCTTATCGAAGCGTAGGCCAAGCCAATCAGCTGCTGCTTGCTCTAAAGCCAGATATGGTAAGGCTGGTTCATCAGTCCAACACGATTGAAGTCACTAAAGTATTAGTAGGTATTAGTCATACAACGCTTTCAGTGGAGAAGCAATATGAATGTATTGTTCATCCGAAGCTTATCGTTATTGGAGAAGTAAGTTCCGCATCGTAAAAGGTGTGAACAAATAAAGGAGGATACACAATGGCTACATATCGAATTCGATTTCAATTATGGTGGTACAAATTATTAATTAAACTTAAGCTAAAAACAGATGAAGTGTACTATATAGGAGGAAGTGAAGCTCTTCCACCACCTTTAACAAAAGATGAAGAAGAAGTGCTCTTGAAGAAACTTCCATCAGGAGATGAAGCAGCACGTTCACTGTTGATTGAGCGTAATTTGCGACTTGTTGTTTATATTGCCCGCAAGTTTGAAAATACGGGAATCAATATTGAGGATTTAATTAGCATCGGCACCATCGGTTTAATTAAAGCAGTAAACACGTTTAATCCTGAAAAGAAAATTAAGCTAGCGACGTACGCCTCTCGCTGTATTGAAAATGAAATTTTAATGTATTTGCGCCGCAACAATAAAATTCGATCTGAAGTTTCATTTGATGAGCCGTTAAATATTGATTGGGATGGAAACGAACTGTTATTGTCTGACGTGATGGGAACCGAAGAAGATATCATCACAAAAGACCTAGAAGCGAATGTAGATCGAAAACTTTTGCTGAAAGCACTGCACCAATTAAATGATCGTGAAAAGCAAATTATGGAGCTGCGCTTTGGGCTAGCCGGCGGAGAAGAAAAAACGCAAAAAGATGTAGCCGATATGCTAGGCATTTCTCAGTCTTATATTTCAAGGCTCGAAAAACGAATTATTAAACGGCTGCGAAAAGAATTTAATAAAATGGTTTAAGTAAAAAAGCTGATTGTATAAGGGCTGAGAAGCATCTTATACAATCAGCTTTTTTAGCGTGGAATTGTCAGAATTGTAAAAGTGCATATTTTTTCCTCCGGAGGAGATACTGAATTCAGAACATCATCTCCTGTTAGGAGGGAAAGAGTTGACAAGAAATAAAGTAGAAATTTGTGGAGTAGATACTTCGAAACTTCCCGTATTAAAAAATGAAGAAATGCGAAAGTTGTTTAAACAAATGCAGGCTGGAGATGGAACAGCAAGAGAAAAGCTAGTAAGCGGAAATTTACGTCTCGTACTCAGCGTGATCCAACGTTTTAACAATCGTGGAGAATTTGTTGATGACTTATTTCAGGTTGGGTGTATTGGATTAATGAAATCCATTGACAATTTTGATTTAAGTCAAAACGTGAAGTTTTCTACATATGCTGTCCCAATGATTATAGGGGAAATTCGCCGCTATTTACGTGACAATAATCCAATCCGTGTTTCTCGTTCCCTTCGTGATATTGCTTATAAAGCTCTTCAAGTTCGTGAAAGGCTTATGAGTGAAACATCCAAGGAACCTACAGCTGAGGAAATTTCAAAAGTCCTAGAAGTACCGCATGAAGAAATTGTGTTTGCTTTAGATGCTATCCAAGATCCGGTTTCTTTATTTGAACCTATTTACAATGATGGCGGAGACCCAATCTATGTGATGGATCAGCTAAGCGATGAACGCAACCGTGATTCAACTTGGATTGAAGAAATTGCTTTGCAAGAAGGTATGAGAAGATTGAACGAGCGAGAAAAACTAATTTTACGAAAGCGCTTCTTCCAAGGTAAAACACAGATGGAAGTTGCTGAAGAAATTGGTATTTCTCAAGCGCAGGTTTCTCGTTTAGAAAAAGCTGCTATTAAACAGATGAATAAAAATATTCAAAGTTAACAAAAGCTCTCTAAACTAGCAGCTGCTCTTGTTCATACAATCAATACCATTCACTTTATTTGATGTTCAACTTAATAAGCATCGTGTCTATAAAAACAGACACGATGCTTATTTTGTATGTATCAATGAATACATAACCAAAAGATATTCATGTTAGATTTCCTATTGCTATGAGGACTTCTCGCTGCTTGTTGAGAATGTCTCTTGATGAAAAACTGTGTAATTAGTGAACAAAATGCTTATAGAAAGAGAATGGCAGAGAAAAAATAAGCTTTTCCTTCATGAAATGAAAATTTGAAAATATATATAGGCTAAGGAATAAAGTTGGCTATAGGAGGAGAGAGCATGTTAAAGATTTCAGAGTTTCAGCTGAAAGATGTAGTGAATGTAGCTGATGGCAAAAAACTTGGAAATGTAGGGGATATTGATATTGACTTAACAACGGGAAAAATACAGGCCGTCATTATCGGAGGCTCTCGTGTATTGGGCTTCTTTGGAAAAGATGATGAAATTGTGATTCCGTGGAAAAATATTGTGAAAATTGGTTCCGATGTCATTTTAGTACGTTATAAAGACGCATTTCAGCCTGAAGAGAATTAGTTTTTTGTCAACAGCACCTAGCAATCTGTGGTACAATATGTGAGAACAAATGAAACAAGGGATGTGTCACATACATGAATCCTGAGCCATTAAAAAAAAGCCATCACGAGTCGTTTATGTGGCTGAGCCCTTGGGTAGAAAAGAATGATATGCTTGTTGCTGGTTTCACCACAAAAAATGGTGGCGTGAGTAAACCTCCATTTGCTTCTTTTAACCTAGGGCTTCACGTAAACGATAACGTAGAAGATGTTATTACAAATAGAAAAATTTTAGCAGCCGAACTAGACATGTCTTTTGAAAGCTTTGTATGTGCTGAACAAGTACATGAAGCAACTGTTCAAAAAGTAACAAAAGCCGACTGTGCAAAAGGACTCTACAAGTATGAAGAGGGCATAAAAGCAGCGGATGGCATTTATACAAATGAATCTGATATTTTGTTAGCTTTATGTTATGCAGATTGTGTTCCGCTGTACTTCTATGCGCCTGATCACCATTTAGTTGGTCTTGCTCATGCCGGGTGGAAGGGAACAGTAAAAGATATTGCAGGAAATATGATTCGGCGGTGGGTAGAGCAAGAAAATGTTCCGGTTGAAGATATTTACGTGGCGATTGGCCCTTCGATTGAAGATTGCTGTTATGTTGTCGATAACCGCGTCATTACACAAGTAAACGAAGTAGTTGGCCAAAATGGATATCAAGAAGTAAGCCCTGGACAATACGCGCTTAATTTAAAAAAAGTCAATAAGCTGCTGATTCAAAACGCAGGCGTATTGCCGGAACGAATTTTAACATCGTCGTATTGTACAAGCTGTGAAGATGACCTGTTCTTCTCACATCGCCGCGACCAAGGGAAAACAGGACGCATGTTTAACTTCATAGGCTTTAAGGAGGAGTAATTACATAGTGACAGCTAGCGTAAGTGAAAATCTAGAAGCAGTTCAACAAACAATTGCTGAAGCATGTAAAAAAGTTAATCGAAATCGAGAAGATGTAGAGCTGATTGCTGTAACAAAATACGTTTCCACAAAACGAGCAGCAGAAGCAGTGGATGCAGGCATTTTACATCTTGGAGAAAACAGGGATGAAGGTCTTCTAGAAAAGTATGAATCAATCGGTGAGAAAGCGACCTGGCATTTTATCGGAAGCTTACAAACAAGAAAAGTAAAAAATGTGATTGATAAAGTTGACTATATTCATTCACTAGACCGATTATCTTTAGCAAAAGAAATTGATAAACGTGCAGGACATCGTATAAAATGTTTTGTACAAGTTAATGTTGCCGAAGAACAATCAAAGCATGGCCTTGCTGTAGAAGAGGTAATTCCATTTATTCAATCTCTTGAAACATTTACAAATATCCAAGTAGTTGGATTAATGACCATGGCTCCTCACACAGATGACGAGTCCTTGCTTCGCAGCTGTTTTCAAGGTTTAAAGAAATTGCAGGATCGTATACAAGAACTAAACCTCCCGTATGCACCTTGTACGGAGCTATCAATGGGAATGTCAAACGATTATGCAATTGCAATTGAAGAAGGAGCAACATTCATTCGACTAGGAACCACGCTAGTTGGGAATGAACGTTAAGGAGGTGTAATTCAAGATGAGTATGAAAAATCGCTTTAGAAGTTTTTTTGCTCTTGATGACGATACTGAATATGTAGAAGAACATTACGAACAAGAAGAGTCGGTAGAAGAGCCTGTACAGCAGTCGAGACCAGTGAAAGCTAGTCAGCAGCCGAATCAGCAGCAAAACGTGATTAGCTTGCAAAGCGTTCAAAAATCATCAAAAATGATGCTTTGCGAACCTCGCGTCTATGCCGAAGCACAAGAAATTACGGATCATTTAAAAAATCGTAAAGTCGTAGTTGTTAATTTACAGCGCATTCAACGAGATCAAGCAGTGAGAATTGTCGACTTTTTAAGTGGTACAGTTTATGCTTTAGGCGGGGACATTCAAAAAATTGGAACCGACATCTTTTTATGTACACCTGATAATGTAGACGTAAGCGGAAGCATTTCAGATATGATGGGAGAACACGATACAACAAACGTAAAGAGGTGGTAGTTTTTGGACATCGTTTTTGGGATTCTCGCAAAATTGATTGGGCTTTACTCATGGGCACTGATTATTTACATTTTGATGTCTTGGGTACCCGATGTAAGGGCCTCTAAGTTTGGTCAGCTGCTTGGCAGTATTTGCGAGCCTTACTTAGAGCCTTTTCGTAAAATCATTCCGCCTATTGGCATGATTGATATTTCACCTCTTGTTGCAATCTTTTTACTACGATTTGCGGAAAGAGGCGTGTATTCACTTAATAATGTGATGGGGTTTATTTAAAAAAGGAATCGCTGGATTCCTTTTTTACATACCAATAGTAGGAGTAATAATATGTCTATCTATGAACATTTTAGGCAAGAAGAACATGGGTTTATTGATCAAGTTCTTCAGTGGAAAGAAGATGTCCTACATCAATACAGCCCAAAATTAACGGATTTTTTAGATCCAAGAGAGCAGCAGATTGTGACGGCTATTGTTGGGACTGAAGGAGAGGTTCAAGTTTCATTTGATGGTGGACAACCGTTTGCTGAACGCAAGCGTGCGCTGCTATATCCGGATTACTATGTGCCTGAAAGCGAAGATTTTCAGTTGCATATGTACGAATTGAATTATCCTAAAAAGTTTGTGACGATTGAACATCCTCAAGTTCTTGGTTCGGCGATGTCCTTAGGACTGCGCCGTTCAAAATTTGGCGATATTTTGGTCGCGGGAGACGATATTCAGCTTGTAGCCGCAGAGGAAATTTCTTCTTATATTGAGATGAATTTAACATCAATTGGAAAAGCCAAAGTTTCACTTTCTTCTATTCAAAGAGAGCAGCTGCATGTGGTAAAAGAAGAGCTGATTGAACACGTTTATACAGTTTCTTCAATGAGGCTTGATGTTTTGCTGTCGACCATTCACAATTTATCAAGACAAAAAGTCCAGCCGTTTATTGCAAATGGAGCGGTAAAAGTAAATTTTAAAGTCATTGAACAGCCTTCTTTTGAATGTCATGAAGGTGATATTTTGTCGCTTCGTGGCCACGGCAGAAGTCGTATCGTTTCACTTGAAGGCAAAACCAAAAAAGAAAAATGGCGAATTGTTGTAGGGAAGCAGAAATAAAGAAATCTACTAGCAGGAAATTTTAAAAATATGTCGAATAAACCATTACTAATGATGTAATGAGACAACACGGAGGTGGCCTAGATGCCTTTAACCCCTTTGGATATTCATAACAAAGAGTTTAATCGCGGGTTTCGCGGATATGATGAAGATGAAGTAAATGAGTTTCTTGACCAAGTAATTAAAGACTATGAGCTGGTAATGCGTGATAAAAAGGAGTTAGAAGGAAGAGTATCTGAATTAACAGATCGTCTTGGACATTTTACTAACATCGAAGAAACGTTAAATAAATCAATTTTAATTGCTCAAGAAGCAGCGGAAGATGTAAAGCGAAACGCTGAAAAAGAAGCGAAGCTCATTATAAAAGAAGCAGAAAAAAATGCGGACCGTATTATTAATGAAGCACTGTCTAAGTCTCGTAAAATTGCGATGGACATTGAGGAGACGAAAAAGCAGTCTAAAGTATTTAGAACTCGTTTCAAAATGTTAATTGAAGCACAGCTTGAAATGTTAAACAGCGATGACTGGGATCAGTTGATGGATTATGAGATGCCAGCGCTAGAAGAAAAAATTGACTAGTCAAGACATCATCTTGACTTCTCACGTTTTGTTGTCATATAATTTGGTAACAGATGAAATTTCATATCAAACAGTACGGAGACAGGGACAGTAGCTTTTTTAGTTTGTCAAAGCGAATCGAGGATGGTGCGAGCTCGATAACAAACAAAAAAGTGAAAATCACCCTAGAGTACCATTGCTGAAATGATGATAGTAAGCAGTGGCGGTTTATTCACGTTACGAATGCAAAGAGGATTTGCGTGCAGCAAATCTACTAGGGTGGTACCGCGGGAGGCCTTCTCGTCCCTTTTTGGGATGAGGAGGTCTTTTTGTTATGGTGCAAAAAGATATGAAATTTACGTTTTTTTTTGGAGGGTAAAACATGGAATATAAAGATACATTATTGATGCCAAAAACTGAATTTCCGATGCGTGGAAATTTACCGAACCGCGAGCCTAAAATGCAAGAACAGTGGGCTGAAATGAATATTTATGAAAAAGTACAAAAACGTACGGAAGGCCGTCCGCTATTCGTCCTGCATGATGGACCTCCATATGCCAATGGCGATATTCACATGGGACATGCCTTAAATAAAATTTTAAAAGATTTTATCGTTCGCTATAAGTCGATGTCAGGCTTCTGCGCACCTTATGTGCCAGGCTGGGATACACACGGCTTGCCAATTGAAACGGCTTTAACAAAAAATAAAAAAGTAAACCGCAAAGAAATGACAGTAGCTGAATTCCGTAAGCTTTGCGAACAGTATGCTTGGGAACAAGTAAACGGCCAGCGTGAGCAGTTCAAGCGTTTAGGCGTACGCGGAGATTGGGATAATCCATATGTAACGCTTCAGCCACAGTACGAAGCGCAGCAAATCAAAGTATTTGGCGATATGGCGAAAAAAGGCTATATCTACAAAGGATTAAAACCTGTATACTGGTCCCCTTCAAGTGAATCTGCTTTAGCAGAAGCGGAAATTGAATACTATGACAAGCGTTCAGCTTCTATTTACGTAGCGTTTAATGTGAAAGATGGTAAAGGCGTGCTTGAACAAGATGAAAAATTCATCATTTGGACGACAACACCATGGACAATGCCAGCTAACCAAGGGATTGCTGTCAATCCCGAGCTTCAGTACAGCGTAGTTGAAGCAGATGGAGCAAAATATGTAGTAGCAACTGAACTTATTGAAACAGTTGCTAAAGAAATTGAATGGGCTGACTATAAGACACTTCGTACAGTAAAAGGTTCAGAACTTGAACGCGTGGTAGCTGAACATCCAATCTACAAGCGTGATTCTTTAGTTGTTCTTGGCGATCACGTAACGACTGATGCTGGTACTGGCTGTGTTCATACAGCACCGGGACACGGGGAAGACGACTTTATCGTTGGTCAAAAATACGGTTTGGAAGTTCTTTGTCCAGTTGATAGTAAGGGTCATATGACGAATGAAGCACCAGGATTTGAAGGATTATTCTATGATAAAGCGAATAAGCCGATTACAGACAAACTAGAAGAAGAAGGCGCGCTGTTAAAATTAAGTTTCATTACCCACTCATATCCACATGACTGGCGTACGAAGAAACCAACAATTTTCCGTGCAACAGCACAGTGGTTTGCGTCTATTAAAGATTTCCGTGAAGATTTATTAAAAGCAGTAGAAAAAACAGAATGGGTGCCTACTTGGGGTGAAACGCGACTTTATAACATGGTGCGTGACCGCGGAGACTGGTGTATTTCTCGTCAACGTGCATGGGGCGTTCCGATTCCAGTATTTTATGCTGAAAATGATGAGCCGATCATTACGGACGAGACAATTGAGCACGTATCAAATCTATTTAGAGAACATGGATCAAACGTATGGTTTGAGCGTGAAGCAAAAGACTTGCTTCCAGAAGGCTTTACTCATGAAGGAAGCCCAAATGGCCGTTTCACAAAAGAAACAGACATCATGGACGTATGGTTTGACTCTGGTTCTTCACATCAAGCTGTTCTTGAAGAGCGTGAAGACTTACAGCGTCCGGCTGATTTGTATTTAGAAGGTTCTGACCAATACCGCGGCTGGTTTAATTCAAGTCTTTCTACAAGTGTAGCTGTAACAGGTGAAGCACCTTATAAAGGCGTACTTAGCCACGGATTTGCTTTAGACGGTGAAGGTCGCAAAATGAGTAAGTCATTAGGGAATGTTGTAATTCCAGAAAAAGTAATGAAACAACTAGGTGCGGATATTTTACGTCTATGGGTAGCTTCTGTAGATTACCAAGCGGATGTTCGTGTATCTGATAACATTTTAAAACAAGTAGCAGAAGTATATCGTAAAATCCGCAACACGTTCCGTTTCTTACTAGGAAACCTAGCGGACTTTAATCCAACAACTGACGCTGTAGCCGTTGAAGACCTTCGTGAAGTAGACCGCTACATGCTTGTGAAGCTGAACAAATTAATTGATAAAGTGAAAAAATCTTATGATTCATATGAATTCTCAAGCATTTATCACGCAGTGCATAATTTCTGTACAATTGATATGAGTTCATTCTACTTAGACTTTGCAAAAGATGTATTGTACATTGAAGCAGAAAATAATGTAGAGCGTCGCAGCATTCAAACGGTTCTTTATGAAACGTTATTATCGTTAACGAAATTAGTGTCTCCAATTCTTTCTCATACAGCAGACGAAGTATGGGTTCACATTCCGAACGTAACGGAAGAAAGCGCGCAGCTAGTTGATATGCCAGATGTTCAAGAAATTGAAGGAGCAGATCAATTAGTAGAGAAATGGGATGCGTTCATGGAGCTTCGCGATGAAGTCTTAAAAGCGCTAGAACAAGCTCGTAATGAAAAAGTAATCGGTAAGTCTTTAGAAGCAAAATTAACGCTGTATCCAACAGCAGATACGAAAGAGCTGTTAGCCTCTATTTCTGAAAATGTAGGTCAACTCTTCATCGTTTCAGATCTCGAGGTAGCAGAAGGTGAAGCGCCTGCTGAAGCACAAAAATTCAGCTATGCTTCAATTGTTGTAAGTAAAGCAGAAGGTGAGAAGTGTGAGCGCTGCTGGGTAGTATCACCAACAGTTGGCGAAGATCAAGATCACCCAACTTTATGTACACGCTGTGCGGATGTTGTGAAAAATCACTACGTTCAGCAGTAATGAACAAAAGCACGTCCTTTTTGGGCGTGTTTTTTGCTGTACGAAATTCCCAAATACAATGGTATAAAGCATTCAAAGCCTTAGGAAAAACTTGTGTTGTAGATTCGATGGAAAACTCGGTAAACCTAACATCATTAATACTTCATCTTATCAGCACAGGAGGCGTTTGCATGTATGAAAATTATCTTTCCATTGGACAGGAATTAGCTCTTATCAAAGAAGAATTACAAGATCGCCTATTGAGATATGCTACAGAACAATCTGGTTATATAGATGAAAAGGAACGTTACGTAATAGAAATGATTAAAGCCGATTTAAAAGATGTAGAACACGCGCTAGCAAAGCTTGACGTTGGTGCGTTCGGAATTGATGAACTAACTGGCGAAGTGATGTCTATTCATAAATTAAAAGTAATGCCGACGGCCCGCACAAACGAAGATTTATTTGTTTTATGGTGAGAAGCGAGAAAAAAAATGAATTATGTGCTAAAATGCTTTAGTATGGATTCGTTTGATTTTATTGCGGGAGGAAAACGTTTGTGTTTTATTATCTTATCGCTTTAGCTGTTATACTTATTGATCAGGTAACAAAATGGATGATTGTAAAAGAAATGTATTATGGACAAAGCATCACCGTAATTGAAAACTTTCTTTACATTACCTCTCATCGTAACAGAGGAGCCGCGTGGGGGATTTTACAAGGACAGATGTGGTTCTTTTATCTCATTACGGTGGTTGTGGTAGTCGGTTTAATAATTTATATTCAAAAGCTCAAAAAACAAGATAAATGGTTCGGTATTGCGCTAGCATTAATGTTAGGCGGCGCCATTGGAAACTTTATTGATCGAGTGGTCCGTAAAGAAGTAGTTGATTTCGTAAATACATACATCTTTACGTATGATTTTCCGATTTTTAACGTAGCTGATTCGGCACTTGTCGTCGGAGTAATCATCATGTTTATTATGACGCTGTTTGAAGGGAAAATGAAGAAGGAGCACAAAGAATGAATGTAATTGAAACAGTTATAAATGAAGAACAAGCGGGAGAACGTATTGATAAAGTACTTTCGACTGTAAATGCAGAATGGTCACGTTCACAAGTGCAGCAGTGGATCAAAGAAGGTCATGCAAAAGTGAATGATAAAACCGTTAAAGGAAACTATAAATGTAAAACAGGAGACGCTATTATTATTGAAGTGCCGGAACTAGAGGAGCTTGATGTGGTAGCGGAAGAAATGGATTTAGATATTTATTATGAAGATCAAGATGTGCTTGTTGTAAATAAACCTCGCGGCATGGTTGTACATCCAGCTCCAGGTCATCATAGCGGCACGCTTGTAAACGGCTTAATGGCTCACTGTAAAGATTTATCCGGTATTAACGGCGTTATGCGCCCTGGGATCGTTCATCGAATTGATAAAGATACGTCAGGTTTACTTATGGTTGCAAAAAATGATTTAGCTCATGAATCACTAGTTAGTCAGCTTGTAGCTAAAACAGTGACGCGTCGCTATAAAGCTATCGTTCACGGAGTAATTGCGCACGATCACGGTACAATTGATGCGCCAATCGGCCGAGATAAGCAAGATCGTCAAAGCATGACGGTCACTGATGAAAACAGTCGTGATGCAGTGACGCACTTTACTGTATTGCAGCGTTTTAAAGATTTTTCACTTGTCGAATGTAAGCTAGAAACGGGGCGAACACACCAAATTCGCGTTCACATGAAGTATATTGGCTTTCCGCTTGCTGGAGATCCGAAGTACGGACCGAAAAAAACGCTTCCGATTGACGGACAAGCACTTCATGCAGGTGTATTAGGCTTTATTCACCCTCGTACAAATGAATATATGGAATTTGAAGCACCGGCTCCAAAAGAGTTTAATGAGATGCTAGAGCTTATTGAAAAAAGAAGTTGACAACTGCCATAAGTGATGGCATACTTGTATTAACTTAATAAGAACCTTTAAGAACAGTCCAGAGAGGCTGAGAAGGAAACGGTGCAGAAAAGGCATACTTATAGCCTTTTTGAAGAAATATGTCTAAAACCAAATCCTCTTGCCTCAAGGCAAGAGGATTTTTTTATGTCAACAACTTGAGGTGAAAAACAGTGAACGTAAAAGCTACCGTACTTGACGAACAGGCTATTCGCCGCGCTTTAACTCGAATTGCACATGAGATTATTGAAAAGAATAAAGGAATCGAAAATTGTGTGCTAGTGGGGATTAAAACGCGAGGTATTTATATCGCAAAACGTTTAGCAGAACGAATTGCACAAATTGAAGGAAATACATTGCCAGTCGGAGAACTAGACATCACGCTTTACCGAGATGATTTATCGAAAGTGACAAGCAATGACGAACCTCTCGTAAAAGGATCAGATATTCCGACAGATATTGCAAATAAGAACGTCATCTTAGTAGACGATGTGTTATATACGGGCCGTACGGTTCGAGCAGCACTTGATGCACTAATTGATATCGGTCGACCGGAACTCATTCAGCTGGCTGTTTTAGTGGATAGAGGACACCGCGAGCTGCCGATTCGAGCAGACTATGTTGGTAAAAACGTACCGACAGCTAAAAGTGAAAAAATTGCGGTGCATTTGATGGAAGTAGACGAAAAAGACCACGTGTCTATTTACGAAAAATAAATTATATACCCTTTTAAATAGTAGTCCCGTGAGGCTGCAAAAGGGGGGTCACTATACAAGGAAAACTATACTGCGGTATAGCGTCTTCCTTGTATGCTGAAAACCTCTTTGCCTCTGCGTAAAGAGGTTTTTTTATAGTGATAGGAGGAAAAACATATGAGTCAACAACGAGATTTTGTACTTGATATACATGATAAACCAAAAGCAGTAAATTGGTTAACATTGAGTCTGCAGCATTTGTTTGCAATGTTTGGATCGACGGTGCTAGTGCCGTTCCTAGTCGGATTCAGCCCGGCAATTGCTTTGATTTCAAGTGGGGTAGGAACGCTTGCTTTCCTGCTCATTACAAGAGGTCAAATTCCTTCTTACCTTGGTTCATCGTTCGCGTTCATCACGCCAATCATTTTCGCAAAAGCTTCGTTTGGACCTGAAGAAACGATGGTTGGCTGTTTCTTAGCCGGACTTGTGTATGGAATCGTTGCTTTGATTATAAAAGGAACAGGAATCAATTGGATTATGAAGCTGCTTCCTCCGGTTGTAGTAGGACCAGTTATTATGGTTATAGGCTTAGGATTAGCTAATACAGCAGTAGGCATGGCGATGAACGATGCAAAAGGAAATTACAGCTTAACTTACCTGATGGTTGCGCTTGTGACGCTAGCGATAACAGTTGCTTGCTCAATCTTCTTTAAAAACATTATCAGCCTGATTCCGGTACTGATGGGAATTATCGGCGGATACATCTTCGCTTATACACAAGGATTGGTAGACTTTTCAAAGGTAATGAAAGCAGAGTGGGTTGAAATACCTCACTTCTACGTGCCGTTCGTCACATACACGCCGTCCATTTCACTAGGGATTGTGCTTATCATGGTACCTGTAGCAGTCGTAACACTTTCAGAACATATTGGACACATTCTTGTTTTAAATAAGATTGTGGATCGAAACTATATTGAAAAGCCAGGGCTGCACAGATCGATTTTAGGAGACGGAGTAGCCACTATGCTTGCTGCGCTGATCGGCGGACCTCCAAACACAACATATGGTGAGAACATCGGAGTGTTAGCCATCACAAAGGTGCTTAGCGTATTTGTAATAGCAGGAGCAGCAGTCTTCGCGATTTTGTTCGGGTTTGTCGGCAAAATCAACGCTCTTATTTCAAGTATACCAACGCCGGTCATGGGTGGGATTTCAATTCTCTTATTCGGAATCATTGCTTCATCAGGCTTGCGCATGATGGTGGATGCAAAGGTAGATCTTGGATCAAAACGAAACTTAATGATTGCTTCGATTATCTTAGTGTTAGGAATCGGAGGAGCACACTTAGATATCTCAGAACATGTAAAGATTGATAGCATGGCACTGTCTGCTATCATGGGAGTTCTGCTGAATCTAGTTCTGCCGAAAGAGAAGATAAAAGAAGCGGAAAACGTTCAACAAACGTCAGCACGAAAAATTTCATAGAACGCCTTTTAATTGAAATCCAGAGAGGTTTCTAAGGGTGTGTGAAAAGCGCGTTATAGACGAAGCTTGTTTTCTTACACCCTTTCTAAGTTAGAAAGGGTGTTTTTTATAAAGAAATGCGAGGAAAGCAAAAATGGAGGGAATCGATATGAAACATTTAGTGACAGTCTCAACACTAGAAACAAATGAAATTCTAGAGATTTTAGACAGCGCTGAAAACTATCGAACGAATAAACAAGGATGGAAACCGGAAGAGAAAATGTTTGTTGCCAACTTATTTTTTGAAGCGAGCACGCGTACTCGATGCAGCTTTGAAATGGCAGAACAGCAGCTAGGATTAACAACAATTCCGTTTGAAGTAACAACTTCAAGCGTCCAAAAAGGAGAAACGCTTTATGACACGATTGAAACATTAGCTTCAATCGGTGTTCAGTCAGTTGTTATTCGCCACCCGCAAGATCGTTATTATGAAGCACTGCAGGAAAAAGTATCGATTCCCATCATTAATGCAGGAGACGGATGCGGTCAGCATCCAACTCAGTGTCTGCTTGATCTACTGACAATTCGCCAAGAGTTCGGCTCGTTTAAAGGATTAAAAGTCGCAATAGTCGGAGATTTGCGACATAGCCGCGTAGCGAGATCGAATGCAGAAATGCTGACAAAACTAGGGGCGACCGTATATTTTGCGGGACCTGAAGAATGGAAAGATGAAGAGAACAGACACGGTACATATCTTGATATCGATGAAGCAATCGAAACGGTCGATGTTGTGATGCTACTGCGTATTCAATTTGAAAGGCATGAAGAGAACACTTCAGAGCTTGCAAAGAACTACCATAGCCGCTTCGGATTAACCGTTGAACGAGAGCGGAAAATGAAATCACATAGCATTATTCTTCATCCAGCTCCGGTGAACAGAGGAGTCGAAATTGCAGATGAGCTCGTTGAATGTGAACGTTCAAGAATTTTTAAACAAATGCAAAATGGCGTATACATTCGCATGGCAGTATTAGCAAGAGCGCTACAACCAATTGAAAGGGGACTTAATAATGACAACAATTATCAAAAATGCTACATGGTTAAATGAAGGAAAAATTGAAAAAGTCGAACTGAAAATTGAAAATGGTGTAATTGCTGAAATAGCTTCACACATTGACGTAGAGAATGAAGAAGTCATTGATGCAGGCGGGAACTTCTTATCACCGGGTTTAATCGATGTCCACGTTCACTTGCGTGAGCCAGGGGGAGAAAAGAAAGAAACAATTGAAACAGGTACTCTAGCAGCTGCAAAGGGCGGTTTTACAGCAATTGCTGCAATGCCGAACACGCGTCCAGTGCCTGATACTGTTGAACAAATGGAGTGGGTAAACAAGCGCATTGAACAAACAGCACATGTGCGCGTATTACCGTACGCATCGATTACTACTCGTCAATTGGGAAAAGAATTAACGGACTTTGAAGGCTTAAAAGAAGCGGGAGCATTTGCTTTTACAGATGATGGAGTAGGGGTTCAGTCAACAGGAATGATGCTAGAAGCGATGAAAAAAGCCGCTTCATTAAACAAAGCAATCGTTGCACACTGTGAAGATAATGATTTAATTAACAAAGGCTGCGTACACGACGGGAAATTTGCAAAAGAACATGGACTAAACGGTATCCCATCTATCTGCGAAGCCGTTCAAATTGCACGAGATGTCCTGCTTGCTGAAGCAGCAAACTGTCACTACCATGTGTGTCACGTAAGTACAAAAGAATCCATTCGCGCCATTCGTGATGCGAAAAAAGCAGGCATTCGCGTAACTGCAGAAGTAACGCCTCATCATCTGTTACTAAATGAAGAAGATATCCCGGGACTTGATTCGAATTTCAAAATGAATCCGCCGCTTCGAGGAAAAGATGATCAACAGGCATTAATTGAAGCTTTATTAGACGGAACGCTTGATTTTATCGCCACTGATCACGCACCGCACACAGCGGACGAAAAAGCAGAAGGCATGGAGCTTGCGCCGTTTGGAATTGTGGGACTTGAAACAGCTTTCCCGCTTCTTTATACAAACTTGGTATTAAAAGAAGTAATGACGCTAGAGCAGCTAGTATCGTATTTAACAAACAAGCCGGCTGAAACATTCAATCTTCCTTATGGCACGATTGAAGTGGGAAAAACAGCGGATTTAACCATCATTGATCTTGAAACAGAAAAAGCAATTAATCCAGAAGAATTTGTATCAAAAGGTAAAAACACGCCGTTTGCTAACTGGGTATGCAAAGGTTGGCCGGTAATGACATTAGTAGAAGGTAAACGAGTATGGGAGGATGTTAAAGCATGCAACGTCAACTAATTTTAGAAGATGGAACAGTATTTATCGGAAAAGGATTCGGCAGCGACAAAGAAATGACAGGAGAAGTTGTTTTCAACACGGGAATGACAGGATATCAAGAAATTCTATCTGATCCATCATACTGTGCACAAATTGTGACATTAACATATCCTTTAATCGGAAACTACGGTATTAACCGCGATGACTTTGAGTCGATTGAACCAGCTGTACACGGTTTGATTGTAAAAGAAATTTGTGATGCTCCTTCAAACTTCAGAAGCGAACTATCAGTAGATGAATTTTTAAAACAAAAAGATATTCCAGGATTAGCTGGAATCGACACGCGAAAATTAACGCGAAAAATTCGTCAGCACGGTGCGCTTCGCGGACGCGTATGCAGCATGGAAGTCAATGTAGAAGAAGTGGTAGCACAGCTTCAAAATCATGAACTTCCAAATGATTCAGTTAAAAAAGTATCAACGGTGAAGCCTTACCCAAGCCCAGGCAGAGGTAAAAAAGTGGTACTCGTTGACTTTGGAATGAAACACGGAATTTTACGTGAATTAACAGCTCGTCAATGCGACGTGATTGTGGTTCCTTATAACGTAACTGCGCAAGAAATTCTTCAATTAAATCCAGATGGCATCATGTTAAGCAACGGACCTGGAGACCCAAAAGACGTACCTGAAGCAATCGAGATGATTCAAGGGGTTTTAGGGAAGGTTCCGCTTTTCGGAATTTGTTTAGGACATCAGCTGTTTGCTCTAGCATGCGGAGCAGATACAGAAAAAATGAAATTTGGTCATCGTGGATCCAACCATCCTGTAAAGGATCTAAAAACCAATAAAGTAGCTCTTACATCTCAAAACCACGGCTATACAGTGTGTGAGCCATCTCTTGTCAACACGCCATTAGAAGTGACGCACGTTGCGCTTAACGATGGAACAGTTGAAGGAGTAAAGCATAAAGAATATCCGGCATTTACGGTTCAGTATCACCCTGAAGCATCACCGGGACCTGAAGATGCAAACGGATTGTTCAACGAATTTATGGATCTTATGAAAAACAATCAGAAAGTAGGTAATTGCTAATGCCAAAACGTCAAGATATTAACACAATTCTCGTAATCGGATCAGGACCAATCGTCATTGGACAGGCGGCAGAGTTTGACTATGCAGGAGCGCAAGCATGTATTGCGTTAAAAGAAGAAGGATACAAAGTTATTCTTGTGAACTCCAATCCTGCAACAATCATGACAGATTCAGAAATGGCAGACAAAGTATATATTGAACCTCTAACGGTTGAATTTGTAAGCTCAATTATTCGTAAAGAACGCCCGGATGCACTGCTTCCAACGCTTGGCGGTCAAACGGGACTGAACTTAGCGGTAGAATTACACGAAACGGGCATTTTAGAAGAATTTAACGTAGAAATTCTCGGGACAAAATTATCAGCGATTGAACAAGCTGAAGACCGTGAGCAGTTCCGTTCATTAATGAATGAACTAAATCAGCCTGTCCCAGCAAGTGAAATCATTCATTCACTAGACGAAGCGTATGCGTTTGTTGAACAAGTAAACTATCCGGTAATCGTGCGTCCTGCTTATACGCTTGGCGGTACGGGAGGCGGAATTTGTAACAACGAGCAAGAGCTGATTGAAATTGTAACAAGTGGGTTAAAACACAGTCCTGTAACACAGTGCTTACTTGAGAAAAGCATTGCAGGCTTTAAAGAAATTGAATATGAAGTAATGCGCGATGCAAACGATAATGCGATTGTAGTATGTAATATGGAAAACTTTGACCCGGTCGGTATTCATACGGGAGATTCAATTGTTGTAGCACCAAGCCAAACGCTAAGCGACCGTGAGTATCAGCTGCTTAGAAATGCGTCACTAACAATTATCCGAGCGCTTAAAATCGAAGGCGGATGTAACGTTCAGCTAGCACTAGACCCAGAAAGCTTCCAGTATTACGTAATTGAAGTAAACCCTCGTGTAAGCCGTTCGTCGGCCTTAGCATCAAAAGCAACAGGGTATCCAATTGCAAAATTAGCCGCAAAAATTGCGGTAGGGTTAACATTAGATGAAATGATGAACCCGGTAACTGGGAAGACATACGCATGTTTCGAACCTGCACTAGATTACATCGTATCTAAAATTCCACGCTGGCCGTTTGATAAATTTGAATCAGCTAACCGTAAACTAGGTACACAGATGAAGGCAACAGGGGAAGTAATGGCAATTGGCCGCACGTTCGAAGAGTCAATTTTAAAAGCCGTACGCTCACTTGAGTCAAACGTTCATCACTTAGAGTTAAAAGATGCGCATGAATTTGATGATGCCATTATTGAAAAACGTATTCGCAAAGCTGGCGATGAGCGATTATTCTACGTCGCAGAAGCCATTCGCCGCGGCGTAACGATTCAGCAAATTCACGAGTGGAGTAAAATCGATCTTTTCTTCTTAGTAAAACTTGAAAAAGTGATTGCTTTTGAAAATGTGTTAAAAGAAGAGATTCATAATGTAGAAGTTTTACAGGAAGCAAAAGAAATGGGATTTGCAGACTGCACGATTGCTAAGCTATGGAATCAAACAGAGCGTGAAGTATACGACTTCCGCAAACAAAACGGCGTGATGCCAGTATACAAAACGGTAGATACATGTGCAGCAGAATTTGAATCTACAACACCATATTTCTACGGCACGTTTGAAGATGAAAATGAATCGATTGTTACAGATCGTAAAAGCGTTGTGGTGTTAGGATCAGGTCCGATCCGCATCGGGCAAGGAATTGAGTTTGACTATGCAACGGTGCACTCGGTGTGGGCGATTAAAGAAGCTGGATACGAAGCGATTATTGTCAATAACAATCCAGAAACAGTATCAACTGACTTCAGTATTTCAGATAAATTATACTTCGAGCCGCTGACGATTGAAGATGTGATGCATATCATCGATTTAGAAAAACCAGAAGGTGTGGTTGTACAGTTCGGTGGTCAAACAGCAATCAACTTAGCGGATGAGCTAGAAGCAAGAGGGGTCAAGATCTTAGGTACGTCGCTTGAAAGCTTAGATGCAGCGGAAGACCGTAAAAAATTCGAAGCGACGCTAGCGCGTTTAGAAGTACCTCAGCCGCTTGGAAAGACGGTTACTTCAGTTGAAGAAGCAGTGGTTGTCGCAAAAGAAATTGGTTATCCGGTGCTTGTACGTCCTTCATACGTACTGGGCGGACGCGCAATGGAAATTGTGTATAAAGAAGAAGAGCTGCTTCATTATATGAAACACGCGGTAAAAGTACACGCTGATCATCCTGTATTAATCGACCGCTACTTAACAGGAAAAGAAATTGAAGTCGATGCTATTTCAGACGGTGAAACAGTGGTTATTCCAGGGATCATGGAACATGTAGAGCGCGCGGGTGTCCACTCAGGCGACTCCATCGCTGTATACCCACCGCAAACTCTGTCACAGGACGTAAAAGATACGATCATTGATTACACAACACGAATTGCAAAAGGCTTAAACATTATTGGACTGCTTAACATTCAGTTCGTCTTATCAAAAGGAGAAGTGTTTGTTCTTGAAGTAAATCCTCGTTCAAGCCGTACGGTGCCGTTCTTAAGTAAAATCACGCGTATTCCGATGGCGAATGTGGCAACAAAAGTAATTTTAGGAACAAGTTTAAAAGATCTTGGCTATGAATCAGGCATGCACCCTGAAGAAGAAGGCGTCTACGTAAAAGTGCCGGTCTTCTCATTTGCAAAACTACGCCGCGTAGATATTACGCTTGGACCTGAAATGAAATCTACTGGAGAAGTAATGGGGCAAGATTCAACGTACGAAAAAGCATTATATAAAGGACTAATTGCGTCAGGTATGTCCATTAAGCCGTACGGTTCAGTACTTATGACAGTAGCGGATAAAGATAAGGAAGAGGCAACAGCGTTAGCAAAGCGCTTTGCTAATATTGGCTACCAGGTGATTGCAACGGAAGGAACAGCTTCAACGTTTACAAAAGAAGACATTCGCGTAAAAATAGTAAATAAAATTCATCATGAAGATCACAATCTTTTAGATGTGATACGAAAAGGTGAAGCCCAGCTGGTCATCAACACGCTAACAAAAGGAAAACAGCCTGCGCGTGACGGATTTAAAATTCGCCGTGAAGCAGTTGAAAATGGCGTACCTTGCTTAACATCACTTGATACAGCAGAAGCGATTTTACGAGTGCTTGAAACGATCAGCTTCCATACAACGCCAATGAAAAAAGTTCGTCCAACCAAAGAGGTGACAACCGTATGATCAAACATGAAATGATGCAAGTCGTCAGTCAGCGACCGTTAACACACAATGTATATGAATTAACCCTTCAAGGCGAGCTTGTTCGTTTCATGAATGAGCCGGGGCAGTTTGTGCATATCCGCGTCAACAACGACTATTTGCCACTGCTTCGCAGACCAATCAGTATTGCAGAAATTGATCAAACGCACGAACAATTTACGATGATTTACCGTGCAGAAGGGGCGGGAACATCGCTGCTGGCTGAAAAACAAGCCGGACAGTCGATTGACGTGTTAGGTCCCCTTGGCCATGGTTTTCCATTAGATGCAATAGAGTCAGGTCAAACGGCTTTATTAGTAGGGGGAGGCATTGGAGTGCCTCCGCTCTATGAGCTTTCAAAAAGACTTCGTGAAAAAGGCGTGCAGGTTATCCATGTCCTAGGTTTTCAATCAAAAGCAGACGTATTTTATGAACGAGAGTTTTTAGCTTTAGGAGAAACATATATTGCAACGGTAGACGGCTCTTACGGAACAAAAGGTTTTGTCACAACGGTGATTGACGAGCATCAGTTTTCATATGACGTTATGTTTTCATGCGGTCCAACTCCGATGTTAAAAGCACTAGAAAATAATTATACAAACAAGCCGCTTTACATTTCTTTAGAAGAAAGAATGGGCTGTGGAATCGGCGCTTGCTTTGCATGTGTATGCAGGGAAAGTGAAGATTCTACGGCGTATAAAAAAATCTGCAGCGACGGTCCCGTCTTTCAAGCAGGGGAGGTGCTTCTATGAGTATGCTAAAAACGACATTACCAGGGTTAGATTTGAAAAATCCAATTATGCCAGCATCCGGCTGCTTTGGATTTGGGCGTGAGTATGCTCAATTTTATTCACTTGATGCACTTGGAGCCATTATGATTAAAGCGACTACTGCTGAAACTCGTTTTGGCAATCCAACTCCTCGCGTAGCGGAAACATCTGCAGGAATGTTAAATGCGATTGGATTACAAAATCCTGGGCTAGAAAAAGTAATGAATGAAGAGCTCGTTTGGCTTCAGCAATATGATGTGCCGATTATCGCGAACGTAGCCGGTGCTTCAATTGAAGAATATGTGCACGTGGCAAAAGAAATTTCAACCGTATCAAATGTGAAAGCACTTGAATTGAATATTTCATGTCCTAACGTAAAGGAAGGCGGAATTGCGTTTGGCGTAGATCCTGTCATCGCCGCTCGTTTAACAAAAGCGGTAAAAGATGTTTCAAATGTTCCAGTTTATGTTAAACTATCACCAAACGTATCCAATATTGTAGACATGGCAATGGCTGTTGAAGAAGCTGGCGCGGATGGCTTAACGATGATCAATACGCTTCTCGGGATGCGTCTGGATTTGAAAACAGCTCAGCCGATTTTAGCGAACGGCACAGGCGGACTGTCAGGACCTTCAATTAAACCGGTAGCGATTCGAATGGTGTATGAAGTGAGCCAAAAAGTAAACATTCCAATTATCGGTATGGGCGGAGTGACGACTGCTGAAGATGCACTTGAATTTTTATATGCAGGTGCAAGTGCCGTAGCGGTTGGTACAGCAAACTTTGTCGATCCGTATGTATGCCCAACCATCATTGACGAACTGCCAAGGCTATTAACATCATTAGGATACGAGCATGTTTCAGAATGTATCGGAAGGAGCTGGAAAAAGCGTGAAGCAACCGTTAATCATTGCTCTTGATTTTTCATCAATTAACGATGTACAGCAGTTTTTAATGCCTTTTCAACAAGAATCATTATTTGTGAAAGTAGGCATGGAACTGTTTTATAAAGAAGGGCTATCCATTATTTCTGCATTAAAAGAGCAAAACCACCAGATCTTTTTAGACTTAAAGCTTCACGATATTCCAAACACGGTAAAGCAAGGAATGAAGTCTTTGGCTTCTCTTGAAGTGGATTTGGTTAACGTTCACGCAGCCGGCGGAACGAATATGATGCAAGCAGCCGTTGAAGGACTTGACTTAGGAACCGCTGCTGGCAAAAAACGTCCGGATTGTATTGCGGTTACTCAGCTAACAAGTACATCGGATGAAATGCTAAAAGAGCAGCAGCTGATTACGCACTCGATGCAAGAAGTGGTTACGCATTATGCAGCGCTTGCTAAAAAAAGCGGACTAGACGGCGTTGTATGTTCTACTCATGAAGTGCCTTCGATTCGAAAAGCAGCAGGAGAGGACTTTTTGACCGTAACGCCGGGTATTCGTATGGGCGCAGATTCAGTAGATGACCAAGTCCGCGTAGCAACGCCTCAGCTAGCGAGAGAATATGGCTCAAGTGCCATTGTGGTTGGACGTTCTATTACTAAAGCAAAAGACCCGCTTAAAGCATATTATGAGATGTTACAGCAGTGGAAAGGGGAGCGTATTACGCGATGACAAAACTACGAAAAGAAATTGCAAAACAATTAATTGATATTGAGGCAGTAAGCCTTCAACCGAACGATCCGTTTACGTGGGCCTCTGGAATTAAGTCGCCTATTTATTGTGACAACCGTCTAACGCTTAGCTACCCAAAAGTGCGAAAAGAAATTGCAAAAGGTCTGCAGCATTTAATTAAAACGTATTTTGCCAATGCAGAAGTGATTGCTGGTACAGCTACAGCTGGTATTCCTCATGCAGCATGGGTAAGTGAAGCGCTAGAGCTTCCAATGTGCTATGTGCGAAGCAAAGCAAAAGAACATGGCCAAGGAAATCAAATTGAAGGAAAAGTAACAAAAGGTCAAAAAGTAGTTGTGATTGAAGATTTGATTTCAACTGGCGGAAGTGTATTTACCGCAGTCGATGCATTAAAAGCGCAGGGTTGTGAAGTACTGGGAGTTGTTTCTATCTTTACATATGAGCTGGAAAAAGCGCGTCAGCTGTTTAAAGAAAAAGAACTTCAAGTTTATTCTTTAACAGACTACTCTACGCTAGTAGAGGCGGCAAACGAAGCGGGATACATTGAAGAAGAAGCGATGGAAAAGCTATTTAAATGGCGTGAAAATCCTTCAGATCCTTCATGGATGAACTAAACTAAAAACCCCCTATATAGAAAGGGGGTTTTTGTTATGACTGGCGCAGCTTCAGTACAAGTTCTTCGCTAGGCGTTACGTACACCGTTTGCTGATTATCGTACGTCACAAAACCAGGTTTAGCACCGCTTGGTTTTTTTACGTGGCGAATTTTTGTATAGTCCACTGGTACCGAACTTGAATTCTTGGCTTTACTAAAGTAAGCAGCAAGGTGAGCCGCTTCTAAAATTGTTTCTTCTGAAGGCTCTTGGCTGCGGATAACAACGTGAGAACCCGGTATATCTTTCGTATGAAACCAAACGTCATCACGAGCAGCAAGGCGATTTGTTAAATACTCATTTTGCTTATTGTTTTTTCCAACTAAAATCGTCGTGCCGTCGCTTGAAACGTATTGTTCAAGTGTAGGCGTGGTGTTTTTTTGTTTTTTTGCTTGCTTTTGCTGACGGTTGCGCAAATATCCTTCTTCCACAAGCTCTTCGCGAATCTCGGCAATGTCTTTGTGAGTAGCAGTATCCATTTGCTGAATAAGTGATTCAAAATACTGTACTTCTTCGTTTGCTTTTTCAATCTGTTCGATTACAATCGAAACGGAATTTTTCGCTTTTTGATACTTTGTAAAATAGCTTTGAGCATTTTGAGACGGTGATTTTTGCGGATCTAATGAAATCGTAAGTGTACCGCTATTTTCATCGTAATAATTAATAACATCCACTTTCGCATCTCCTTTTTTGACAAGGTGTAAATTTGCCGTAAGGAGTTCACCGGCTAGCTGGTAATCAGATGCTTTTTCTGCATTTTGTAGCGTTTGCTCAAGTTTTTTTATTTTTTTCTCATTTTTCTTTTTCTCGGTGGAAATAAACTGTACCAAATCATGCGCTTGCTGCTTTACACGATCTCGCTCTGCTTTCCCGTAGTAATAGCGGTCAAGAAGCTCGCTGATAGTTGCATACGTTTTTTTCGTACCCTCTAAATGCGTTAATTCGAGTAAATAAAAATAGTCTTTTTGATTAACGGTTGTCAGAGTCGGTGTAAACTGACCTTCTTTGATCAGCGTCATGGTTTCGACGAATGATTTTGGAAGGGTAGAACGATTCGCTAAGCCAGAGCGAAACACTACTTCATTTGCAATTAAAGGAGAAAGCCCTGAGAAGGTCTGCACTAGCTGACTGGCTAGCTTTCCGCTATTAAAATCAATTTTTTTAACCACGGTTTCCTCGTCCGCTTCAAATGGATGAAGCTTATCTTGGCTAGGAGGCAGTACGTAAGGAGCTCCGGGTAGAAGCGTACGATGCCTGTTCAAGGCCATTGGAACATGCTTAATACTGTCGATAATCGTTTGTTTTTCTTTATCTACAAGTACAACATTACTATGTCTTCCCATGATTTCAATAATAAGCTGCTTGTACGTCACGTCGCCAATTTCATTTCGTCCTTTTGTTTCAATGACTAAAATGCGGTCTAATCCAAGCTGATACACTTGTTCAATAATGCTTCCTTCTAAATGCTTGCGAAGAAGCATACAAAACATAGGAGGCTCAGATGGATTTTCATAGGGCTCATTTGTAAAATGAACGCGTGAATAGTTAGGGTGAGCTGAGATTAAAAGTTTGCGGTTTTCACCTTTAGCGCGTACTTGTAAAATCAACTCGTTTGGAAACGGCTGATATATTTTTGAAATTCGTCCTGAAACCAAGGTCTCAGATAATTCTTGTAAAATGCCATATGTAAAAATACCATCAAATGACACAGTGCTCACATCCTTAAGTAATTGAAAATTGTCCTATAGAAAAGTATAGCATTTTTTAGGACGAGTCTGAATAAGCATACGATATAAGATTGTAACAATCTAATAGGTGCATTTACAAATAAAAGGGTGTGAAAAGATGCAATGAAATGGTATGAATTAGGTGAAAAAGCAATAGTAGAAGTAACAAAAACAGACAGGCAGCATGGTCTTACACACAAAGAAGTAAAAGCACGTCAGCAGCAACAAGGGTTTAATGAATTGACTGAAGGAGAGAAAAAACCAGCCATTCTTGTGTTTCTAGAGCAGTTTAAAGATTTTATGGTACTGGTTTTACTAGCTGCCACGCTTATTTCAGGGCTTTTAGGAGAATACATCGATGCAATTGCTATCATTGCTATTGTGGTAATTAATGGATTTCTCGGGTTCTTCCAAGAAAGAAAAGCAGAGAAATCTCTTCATGCATTAAAAGAGCTTTCGGCTCCTCAAGTAGCAGCCATGCGTGAAGGGAAATGGGTTAAGTTACCATCTAAAGAGCTGGTAGTAGGAGACGTTGTAAAGTTTTCGAGCGGAGACCGTATTGGAGCTGACCTTCGGATTATGGAAGCCAAAAGTCTAGAAATTGAAGAATCAGCGCTTACGGGAGAGTCTTTGCCTGTTGGTAAGCAAATAAAAGCATTGTCAGGAGATGAAGTGCCGCTTGGAGATCAGGACAATATGGCGTTTATGGGTACCCTTGTAACCAGAGGAAGCGGAACAGGTATCGTTGTAGGGATTGGAATGAAAACAGCAATGGGGCAAATTGCTGATTTACTTCAAAATGCTGAAGCCATGATTACTCCTCTTCAACGGAAGTTAGAGCAATTGGGCAAAATTTTAATTGTTGTAGCTCTTGCACTTACTGTATTAGTTGTTGGGATTGGTGTGCTGCAAGGGCATGATTTATACAGTATGTTCTTAGCGGGAGTTTCCTTAGCTGTTGCTGCCATACCCGAAGGTCTTCCTGCCATCGTAACCGTGGCGCTATCTCTTGGTGTACAGCGCATGATTAAGCAAAGATCCATTGTTCGCAAACTTCCTGCTGTTGAGACACTAGGATGCGCGTCAGTCATTTGCTCAGACAAAACGGGCACATTAACGCAAAATAAAATGACGGTTACCCACCTCTGGTCGGGAGGAATGACGTGGAGAGTATCAGGGACAGGGTATGAACCTACGGGCGTATTTTCACGAGAGGAAAGAGAAGTTGATACACGGAGTGAAAAACCGCTTCAGCAGCTTTTGGTGTTTGGTCTGCTTTGCAATCAAACGTCCATCTTGAGAAAAGATAAAGAATATGTTATCGACGGGGATCCTACTGAAGCGGCTTTGCTTGTTGCCGCGATGAAAGCGGGGCTGACAAAAGAAAATATTCAAAAGCAGTTTACGATTATTGAAGAGTTTCCATTTGATTCAACGCGTAAAATGATGAGTGTAGTCATTGAAGACGCATCTCATAAACGCTATGTGATAACAAAAGGTGCTCCGGATGTGCTGCTTATAAACAGCAAAAATATTTTGTGGGAAAGCAGACAACAAACGCTGTCGGTAACGGTTCATAATGAAGTAAAAGGAGCGATTGATCACTTAGCTAGCCAAGCGCTTCGAACCATTGCTATTGCATATCGACCGTTAGGAGAACATGAGAGCGTTCATACAGAGAAGGAAGCAGAAAAAGACCTGACTTTCCTCGGGCTTCAAGGAATGATTGATCCGCCAAGACCAGAGGTCAAGCAAGCGGTCAAAGAATGCCGAGACGCAGGCATCAAAACCGTTATGGTTACAGGTGACCACGTTATTACAGCACAGGCGATTGCAAAACAGCTCGGAATTTTACCGAAAAACGGTCAAGTCTTGGAAGGAACGGATTTATCCAAAATGACGCAGGAAGAGCTAGAAGAAGTAGTAGATGATGTTTATGTATATGCAAGGGTATCACCTGAGCATAAGCTTAAAATTGTTAAAGCTCTTCAAGCAAAAGATCACATTGTAGCCATGACGGGCGACGGCGTAAATGACGCACCGGCTATTAAAGCAGCAGACATAGGCATTGCGATGGGCATCACCGGGACAGACGTAGCAAAAGAAGCGTCTTCACTCGTTTTGCTTGATGATAATTTTGCCACTATTAAATCAGCGATCAAAGAAGGGCGAAATATCTATGAAAATATTCGGAAGTTTATCCGTTACTTGCTTGCATCAAATGTAGGAGAAATTTTAGTTATGCTCTTTGCGATGATTTTAGCACTTCCGCTTCCGCTAGTGCCCATTCAGATACTATGGGTAAACTTAGTAACAGACGGTTTGCCTGCGATGGCTCTTGGCTTAGACCAGCCAGAGGACAACGTGATGAAGCGCCATCCAAGGCATCCGCGCGAAGGTATTTTTGCAAGAGGATTGGGATGGAAAGTAGTCAGCCGTGGATTTTTAATTGGAGCTGCTACACTTGCTGCGTTTATGATTGTTTACGACAATGACCCAGATCGGTTGCAGTATGCTCAGACGATTGCATTTGCCACGCTTGTCATGGCACAGCTTATTCACGTATTTGACTGCCGAAGTGAAAAATCAATTTTTGATCGGAATCCATTTCAGAACTTATATCTTGTAGGGGCTGTTATTTCATCTATTATCCTTATGCTGGTGGCCATCTACTATCCGCCGCTGCAGCCTATTTTCCATACAATGGCCATTGCACCGCGGGAATGGCTCGTTATCTTAGGACTTGCAAGCCTTCCAACTTTTTTACTTGCTGGTTCACTTTTAACAAGAAAACCTTCATAAATTGTGCTATACTTTAATACAGGCTGTCCCAAATGAGAAAACTCATGAAGGCAGCCTTTACAGGTTGAATAAAGAAGAGAGATTTCTTTTTTTTGCTAACACTTTCTTTTACGATACTTTTTATGTAAGATGTACATAGTGGATGTGATGATAATGATAAAAAGTATGACTGGTTTTGGCCGCGGAAAAGCGGAAGTGGAAAATCGATCAGTAACAGTGGAAATGAAGTCTGTTAATCATCGTTTTTGTGAAATTGTTATCCGTATGCCAAGACAATTAATTGAAATTGAAGATAAAATAAAAAAAATCGTTCAAACATACATAAAACGTGGTAGAGTAGAAGTATTTGTTACTATTTCAGGTGAAGAAATGGCAAAAAAGAAACTGCAGACGGATTGGCAGCTGCTTGAGGAATACATGAATGCGTTGCAGCAAGTAAAAGAAAAGCACGGGCTGTCACAATCTGTTCAAATTCAAGACATTTTACACATGCCTGAAGTGATGACAACTTATGAAGAAGAAGCTGATCAGACGAGTATTCATGGTGCAATCTTTGAAGCCGTTGAAGCTGCTGTTCATCAGTTAGTGGATATGCGGAAACGAGAGGGATCAGAGCTGTATCACGATTTAATGGGATACTTACAGGACATTCAAGACATTCGCGAAAAAATTACACAGCTTGCTCCTGAAGTTGCTGAACAATATCGCGAGCGTATTAAAAGAAAGCTGAGCGACTATTTAGAAGGTACTTTCGATGAGCAGCGAGTGCTGACTGAAGTAGCTATTTTTGCTGAAAAAGCAGATATTAGCGAAGAACTTACGCGAATTCAAAGTCATGTTTCACAATTTATTCAAGCATTAAATACACCTGATTCAGTAGGACGCAAGCTGGATTTTCTTGTTCAAGAGCTGAATCGTGAAATGAATACAATCGGTGCGAAGGCAAATAATGGTACTATTGCTCAGTATATTATTAGTATGAAAGCACAACTAGAACGCATAAAAGAGCAGGTTCAAAATATTGAATAGCCTTCGTGTAAGATAAAGATTATATTGGTATAGCAGGAGGCTTCTTATGAGCGGTAAATTAGTGAACGTTGGATTTGGAAATTTTATTTCTTCTAATCGTATAATCTCTGTCGTTCATCCTGAATCAGCTCCAATCAAACGCATTATTCAAGATGCAAAAGATCGAGGCTCTTTAATAGATGCAACGCAAGGACGTAAAACACGATCTGTTATTGTTATGGATAGCGATCATGTTATTTTAGCTCCTGTACAGCCAGAAACTGTGTCGCAGCGACTTATAAACAAAGAAGAATTATTAGAAGGGTAGGTCACTTGAACCGATGATTGAAAGAGGTTTATTAATTGTTCTTTCCGGACCATCAGGTGTTGGAAAAGGAACGGTACGAAAAGCATTGTTTGAGCAAGAAGACATTAAATTGCAGTATTCTATCTCTGCAACAACAAGGAAGCCCCGCGAAGGTGAAGTAGACGGCGTTGACTATTTCTTCAAACCACGCGAAGAGTTTGAGCGCATGATTGAAAACAAGAAATTATTAGAGTGGGCTGAATACGTAGGCAACTACTACGGTACCCCGGTTGATTATGTAGAACAAACGTTATCTGAAGGAAAAGACGTATTTCTAGAAATTGAAGTGCAAGGTGCTCTTCAAGTGAAAGAAGCATTTCCAGAAGGTTTGTTCATCTTCTTGGCACCGCCGAGTTTATCAGAGCTTAAAAGTCGTATCGTAAACCGCGGTACTGAAACAGAAGACTTAATCAATAACCGTATGCGCGTGGCAAAAGAAGAAATTGAACTTATGGACGCCTACGATTATGTTGTAGAAAATGACAAAGTAGAAAATGCTTGTGCTCGCATCCGTGCTATCGTAACGGCTGAACACTGCCGTCGTGATCGTATTTCTGCGCGCTATAAAAGAATGCTGGAGGTAGAATAAACATGCTTTATCCATCAATTGATTCCCTAATGGAAAAATTAGATTCTAAGTACACGCTTGTGACAGTAGCTGCAAAACGCGCTCGTCAATTACAGCTTCACAATGATACGCCGATTGAAAAGCCGGTTTCTTATAAGTTTGTAGGCTGTGCTTTAGAAGAAATTAATGCTGAACAATTAAGCTATAAGCAAGGTGTAGCAGAAGAAGATTCTAAACATCAGTAAGTGAAAAAATAACAACCTACTTTATAGGTTGTTATTTTTTTGATGCTTTTGTTTGTATTCAAGCAGGATAGTGAATGTCTCACTACAAAAATGGTATAATAATTGAATTGAAAAGCTTTAGATAGTTACCCGAGTAAACAAGCGGATGCTGGTTGAGCGGGATAAATAGATGGGGGCATAATGATGAAGGGAAAACGAATTTTATTATGTGTTAGCGGCGGAATCGCCGTATATAAAGCCGTAGCTTTAACAAGTAAATTAGTACAAGCAGGAGCGGAAGTTAAAGTAATGATGACTGCTTCAGCACGCGAGTTCGTAACGCCGCTTACGTTTCAAGCTCTGTCTCGAAACCCAGTTTATACAGATACGTTTGATGAAAAAGATCCATCTGTGATTGCACATATTGATTTAGCCGATTGGCCCGATTTAATTTTAGTGGCTCCTGCTACGGCTAATATGATAGGGAAAATAGCAAATGGTCTTGCAGATGATATGATTTCCACAACGCTGCTGGCTTCTACTGCACCTGTGTGGATTGCGCCTGCAATGAATGTTCATATGTACGATCATCCCGCTGTTAAAAAAAATATGAGCACTCTTTCATCATTTGGTTACTCTTTTGTAGAACCAGGAGAAGGGTATTTGGCATGCGGTTATGTAGGAAAAGGTCGTCTTGAAGAGCCAGAAACAATTGTTTCACTAATCGGCTCTTATTTTTCCAAAGTATCAGATACACAAAAAATCTTTGACGGTATCAATGTATTGGTTACAGCAGGACCTACGGTAGAACGCGTTGATCCCGTCCGATTTTTCACCAATCGCTCTACTGGGAAAATGGGCTATGCTCTTGCAGAACAAGCTGCTAAGTTAGGTGCATCGGTAACACTTGTAACGGGACCGACGAATTTAGAGTATCCAAAAGGGGTGCAGGTTGTTCAAATTGAAAGTGCGCAGCAGATGCTTGAAGCTGTTATGCAGCGCTATCATGAAGCAGATGTTGTCATTAAATCAGCCGCAGTGGCAGATTACCGACCAAAGTATGTGTTTGATCAAAAGATGAAAAAGCAGCCTGGTGAAGCAGTATTAGAGCTAGAGAGAACAACAGATATTTTACGCACGCTTGGAGAGCGAAAAGAACACCAGCTTTTAGTCGGCTTTGCAGCAGAAACAGAACAAGTGGATGAATATGCACAAAAGAAACTTGCATCTAAAAACTTGGATATGATTGTAGCCAATAACGTGACGACAGAAGGAGCAGGTTTTGGGACGGACACAAATATTGTGACGCTCTATAAGCGAAGCGGAGAGTCTAAAGAACTTCCCATTCTTTCAAAACACGATGTAGCTACCGAGGTGTTAAAAGAAGTGAAGGAAATGTTAGAAGGGCTGAGAAAATGAGTGTAGCTAGTGTAATTGTGGACGTGGCTGCTAAACAAACAGATCGAGCTTTTGACTACGCCATTCCTGACAAATGGAAAGGAATTATTGTTCCGGGTATGCGAGTTGTCGTTCCGTTTGGTCCAAGAAAAGTTCAAGGGTTTGTGGTGGCTCTTAAAGAAGAGGCTGAAGTTAAGCGTGTTAAACCAATCGCTGACTTGCTTGATTTAACGCCGGTTCTGACTCCTGAACTGTTAGAGATTGGGCACTGGCTAACAGAAAAAACGCTTTGTTTTATGATATCGGCTTTTCAAGTCATGCTGCCTGCGGCGATGAAAGCAAAATATGATAAAGAACTGTCACTCCTTTCAAAAGAGGCATACGAACAGCTTCATGAGCAAGTCAAGCCGTTTTTTCAGCCAAGATCCTCGCTGAAGTGGAGTGAAGTGGAAAAAACAGCCGCTGCTCCTGCTTTTCACCGTGATATTCAAAAAGGTCTAATTGAAGTCGTCTACGTGGTGAAAAACAAAGGAAACAAAAAAACGACAAAAGGCGTAAAACTGAATCAAAGCCTTGAAGACATTCAACAGTTTATGAACGAGTTAAATAAGCAGGCAGAAAAGCAAAAGCAAGTGCTGGCTTTTATGCTCGAGCGAAATGAAGAAGTAGCCATAAAAGAAATAGCGGAAGATTTGCAGATTACCTCCGCTCCTATAAAAGCGCTGATTAACAAAGGACTCTTAGAGGAAACGGAAATTGAAATATACCGTGATCCTTATCAAGATCGATACTTTACACCGTCAAAGCCATTTCAATTGACCGATGAACAAGCTGAGGCAATCGCACCGATTCTGCAGGACATCGAAGAAAATCTTCACGATGTGTTTTTAATGTATGGAGTAACGGGAAGCGGAAAAACAGAAGTGTATCTCCAATCGATTGATCAAGTATTAAAAAAAGGAAAAGAAGCGATTATGCTTGTTCCGGAGATTTCACTTACCCCTCAGATGGTCAAGCGGTTTAAAGAGCGGTTCGGCTCAAAAGTTGCTGTGCTTCATAGCGGCTTGTCTACTGGAGAAAAATACGATGAATGGCGAAAAATTCAGCGAAAAGAAGTATCCGTTGTAGTAGGGGCCCGCTCTGCTGTATTTGCTCCATTTGAAAATTTGGGCCTTCTTATTATCGATGAAGAACATGAGACGAGTTATAAACAAGAAGAAAACCCCCGTTATCATGCCAGAGATGTAGCCATTTACCGAGGGCAGCATCATCAGTGTCCAGTCATTTTAGGAAGTGCAACACCAACGCTTGAGTCCTTTGCAAGAGCGCAAAAAGGTGTATATAAGCTACTGACGTTAAAGCAAAGAATGAATAAGTCATCGATGCCGTCGGTGGATATTGTTGATATGAGAGAGGAACTTCGCAGCGGCAATCGCTCTATGTTTTCAACTATGCTGTTTGAAAAGATGAAAAACCGTTTGGAAAAAGGAGAGCAAATCGTTTTATTTTTAAATAAAAGAGGCCATTCTTCTTTTGTTATGTGCAGGGACTGCGGTTACGTTCCGACATGTGAGCACTGTGAAATTTCACTAACGTATCACCGCTATCAAAATAAATTAAAATGCCATTACTGCGGACACGAAGAACATGTGCACACTGAGTGCCCGGAATGCCACAGCGAACATATCCGCTTTTTTGGATCTGGTACACAAAAAGTGGAAGAAGAATTAACAAAAGTGCTGCCTGAGGCTAGAGTCGTGCGAATGGATGTTGATACGACAAGCCGAAAAGGCGCGCATGAAAAGCTCCTGAACAAGTTTGCAAGTGGAGAAGCGCAAATTTTACTAGGGACCCAGATGATTGCCAAAGGGCTAGACTTTCCAAACGTCACGCTTGTAGGCGTTTTAACAGCAGATACGATGCTGAATTTACCTGACTTTCGTGCATCTGAAAAAACGTTTCAGCTTTTAACACAAGTAAGCGGAAGAGCAGGACGCCACAAGCTTCCAGGAGAAGTAGTGATTCAAACGTACACGCCTGAGCACTACAGCATTCAACTTGCGAGTCAGCATGATTACGATGCGTTTTATAAGCAGGAGATGGAAATTCGTAAAATGCATAAATATCCGCCTTTCTTTTACTTGGCGCTTGTAACGGTATCTCATGAAAATATTGCAAAAGTGGTGTCTGTTACAGACAAAATTTCGCAGTATCTGGGTCAGAAACTTTCGCCGCAAACAACAATCTTAGGGCCAGTCGCATCTCCCATTGCTAAGATAAAAGATAGATATCGCTATCAATGCATGTTAAAATACAAGCTGGAACCAAGCCTGATTCCGCTGTTGAAATATATATTAGAACGTTATCAAGCGGAAATGCAGAAGGAAAATTTAACGATTACAATTGATTTGAATCCATACTCGATGATGTAACTAGTCGTCTTGATGGCGTTAAAGAAGAAGCTTTTTGGATATAAATAGAAAGAATAAAGGAGGTGCCTATTTGGCTAAGCTTAAGCTTGTTTACCATCCTAATGAAGTACTTGAACAAGAGTGTGAAGTGGTTAAAAACTTTGATAATAAATTAGCGAAATTACTAAACGGCATGTATGATTTAATGCTTGAAGCAGACGGTGTGGGTCTAGCTGCTCCTCAAGTAGGAGTTCTGCAGCAAGTGGCAGTGGTAGACGTGGACGATCGACACGGTAAAATTGAGTTAATTAATCCGGTAATTATTGAGCAACGAGGCGAACAAATCGGTCCAGAAGGCTGCCTAAGTTTTCCGGGCCTTTTTGGTGACGTGGCTCGAGCTGATTATGTGAAAGTATGTGCGCAAAATCGTAAAGGGAAACCTTATTTTATAGAAGCAAAAGGTTTTTTAGCACGAGCCATTCAACATGAAATTGATCACTTACACGGTGTATTGTTCACGGAAAAAGTAACAAAGTATTACGAAGAGGATGAACTAGAAGGGTAGGTTTTACACGATGAAAGTCGTATTTATGGGAACGCCGGATTTTTCAGTGCCGGTTTTACAAACATTACTTAAAGATGGATATGAAGTGGTCGCAGTGGTTACACAGCCGGACCGACCAAAAGGACGCAAGCGCGTATTAACACCTCCTCCTGTAAAAGTTGAGGCGTTAAAACATGAAATACCTGTACTGCAGCCAGAAAAGATTCGTTTAGAAGAAGAATATCAGCAAGTGTTAGCGTATGAGCCTGACCTAATTGTAACAGCGGCTTTTGGTCAAATTTTACCAACTCCTATTTTAGAAGCGCCTAAATACGGCTGTATTAACGTACATGCTTCTCTGTTACCTGAACTGCGCGGAGGCGCGCCGATTCACTATTCAATTCTACAAGGTAAGCCGAAAACTGGTGTTACAATTATGTATATGGTAGAAAAATTAGATGCAGGTGATATCTTAACACAGGTAGAAGTTCCGATTGAAGAACGTGATCACGTGGGCACACTTCACGATAAACTCAGCGCTGCTGGTGCAAAATTGCTTTCAGAAACCATTCCTTCTCTTGTGAAAGGTGAAATTACGCCGGTTAAACAAAACGATGGCGAAGCGACATTTGCTTCTAATATTAAGCGTGAACAAGAGAAAATTGATTGGGCCCGTACAGGAGAAGAAATTTATAATCATATCCGCGGACTTCATCCTTGGCCCGTTGCTTATACAACAGCAGACGGTCAAGTCATGAAAATTTGGTGGGGAGAGAAAGTATCCGCATCAGGCAAACCGGGTACCGTTTTATCACTTGAAGAGGACGGATTTGTAGTAGCAACTGGAAATGAAACAGCTATTAAAGTGACGGAACTTCAGCCGGCTGGAAAAAAACGTATGGATGCAGCGCAGTATTTACGAGGTACATCCGTTGAAGTCGGAACAGTATTAGGGGATGTCAATGAGTAAGTACAACGTTCGAGACATAGCTTTAGATATTTTACTAGCTATTGAAAAAAATCAGGCATTCAGCAATCTATTGTTAAATAACAGTATACAAAAACGTGGTATTCAAGGGAAAGATGCAGGGCTGCTAACGGAAATTGTGTATGGAACGATTCAAAGACGTGATACGTTAGATTACGGGTTAGCCCCCTTCTTGAAAAATCCCAAAAAACTTCAGCCTTGGGTGCGAGTGCTGCTTCGTTTATCTCTTTATCAGATGATGTATTTAGATCGAGTACCTGACCGGGCAATCCTTCATGAAGCAGTAGAAATTGCTAAAAAACGTGGTCACAAAGGAATTGCCTCAATGGTAAACGGCGTTTTACGAAATATTCAGCGCAGCGGCACGCCTTCTTTAGAAGAAATACAAAATCCTGTGGAGCGCTTGGCAATTGAAACGAGTCATCCAGTATGGCTTGTAAAACGCTGGGTGGAACAATATGGATTGGACAAAACACGCGGAATCTGTTTAGCTAATTTAATGGCCCCTAAACAAACAATCCGAGTAAACAGTGCACGCTTTACGCAAAATGAAGTAAAAGAAGCGCTTGAAAAAGAAGGTATTGTTGTAGAACCAGGCCATTTTGTAGAAGAAGCGCTAGAAGTTCAAAAAGGAAATGCAGCTCATACACAAGCATTTCGTGAAGGAATGTTTACCGTTCAAGATGAAAGCTCTATGTTAGTAGCTCATGCGCTAGGTGCAGAAGCAGAAGAGCTGATTTTAGATAGCTGTGCTGCACCGGGAGGAAAATCAACTCATATTGCAGAGCAGCTTAAAAACAGTGGTAGAGTTATTTCCTTGGACATTCATGACCATAAAGTAAAGCTGATTGCCCAGCAGGCAGAGCGTCTGCATCTTACCAATATTGAGCCGACGGTTCAAGACAGCCGCAAAGCAGGCGAACGGTTTGATAAAGAAGTGTTTGACCGCATCTTAGTGGATGCTCCGTGCTCAGGTTTTGGTGTAATGAGACGTAAACCTGATTTGAAATATACAAAAACTGAGCAAGATGTAAAGCAGCTGGCGCGTATTCAACAAGATATTTTAAATGCGGTTGCGCCTTTATTAAAAAAAGGCGGGACCCTTGTATATAGTACATGTACAATTGACCGGGATGAAAATGGGGATGTTGTAGCAGCATTTTTAGCAGATCATGCTGATTTTCAAAAAGATGAAACCCTCGCTGCACGCATGCCGCAAAGACTTAAACAAAACGTAAAACATGGTGAAATTCAATTGCTGCCAGATGCACAAAGCGATGGGTTTTATATTGCATGTTTACAGAAGAAGGTGTAAAAATGGAAGAAGTAGCTAAAAGAAAAGTAAAAGCAGAAGAAAAAGCGCAAAAACCATCTATTTATTCATTAGAAATGCACGACCTAGAAAATTGGTTAGTAGAACACGGAGATAAGAAGTTCCGTGCTAAACAAATTTTTGACTGGTTATATGTTAAACGCGTAACGGACTTTGACGATATGTCAAACTTATCTAAAGGATTACGTGAACAATTAAAAGACAAATTTGCATTAACGACATTAAAAACAGTTGTTCAGCAAACGTCTGGAGACGGCACGATGAAGTTTTTATTCGAACTCCATGACGGTTATACGATTGAAACGGTGCTTATGCGTCATGAATACGGAAATTCTGTCTGCGTAACAACTCAAGTTGGCTGTCGCATCGGCTGTACGTTCTGTGCGTCTACTCTTGGAGGTTTAAAGCGTAACTTAGAAGCTGGAGAAATCGTAGCGCAAGTAGTAAAAGTACAAAAAGCGCTAGATGAACAAGGAGAACGCGTGAGCTCTGTCGTAATTATGGGTATTGGGGAGCCATTTGATAACTATGATGAAATGATGCGCTTCTTAAAAACAATTAACAGTGATGATGGATTAAATATTGGTGCACGTCATATCACAGTATCGACAAGTGGAATCATTCCAAAAATCTATAAGTTTGCTGATGAAAAAATGCAAATCAATTTTGCGATTTCACTTCACGCTCCAAACAATGACATCCGCTCACGCTTAATGCCGATTAACCGTGCGTATAAACTTCCTGATTTGATGGAAGCCATTAAATATTATACGGATAAAACGGGAAGACGTATTAGCTTTGAGTATGGTCTATTCGGAGGAGTAAACGATCAAGTAGAGCATGCGGAGGAATTAGCGGATTTGATTAAAGACGTTAAATGTCACGTGAACTTGATTCCGGTAAACTATGTGCCTGAGCGTGATTATGTTCGTACACCGCGTGAACAGATTTTTGCATTTGAACGTACGCTTAAAAAGCGTGGCGTTAACGTGACTATTCGACGTGAGCAAGGTCATGACATCGATGCAGCTTGTGGCCAATTACGTGCGAAGGAGCGTAAAGAAGAGACGAGGTGATTGTATGGCAACTGTCTTCATGACAGACCGAGGGAGAGTTAGACAACACAATGAAGATAACGGAGGGGTATTTTTGAACCAACATAATCAGCTGCTTGCAATTGTGGCTGATGGTATGGGAGGTCATCGAGCTGGCGACATCGCCAGTGAGATGGCGGTTCAAAAATTGCAAATAGCGTGGGAAGAAGCGAACAAAGTAACGTCTCCTGATGAGGCGACGCAGTGGATTCGTACGCATGTTTCGCAAATTAATCAAGATATTTATCGGTATGCTCAGGAGCATGAAGAGTGTAAAGGCATGGGTACGACAGTTGTACTTGCTTTATGCGCCGATACGTTTTGTGCGATTGGTAATATAGGAGACAGCAGGTGCTATATTTCCAATGAATATGGATTTCAACAAGTAACAGAAGATCATTCTCTTGTGAATGAACTCGTAAAAAATGGTCAAATCACAAAAGAAGATGCTGAACATCATCCGCGAAAAAATATCTTATTGCGAGCACTAGGTACCGAAGAAAATGTTAGTTTAGATGTAAAAACAATTGAAGTGGAAAAAGAAGATCGATTATTATTATGTTCAGATGGACTGACAAATAAGGTAACGGAACAAAAGCTGAACGAAACGTTATCAACAAGTTCATCACTTCACGAAAAGGGTACGAGCCTGATTCAATTAGCAAATGAGCTTGGTGGAGAAGACAATATTACACTTGCAATTGTGGACTTTACATCTGAAAGTGGGTGAGAGTGTTGCTAATAGGTAGACGGCTAAACGACCGTTATAAGGTATTGCAAGTAATTGGTGGAGGCGGAATGGCAAACGTCTATTTAGGTCGCGACATGATTTTGGATCGTGATGTGGCAATTAAAGTGCTTCGTTTAGACTTTGCAAGTGACGATGCGTTTATAAAGCGTTTCCATCGAGAAGCTCAATCTGCTACGAGTATTGCTCATCCTAATATTGTCAGCATTTATGATGTTGGAGAAGAAGAAGATATTTACTATATCATCATGGAATATGTACCGGGTATGACATTAAAGCAATACATTCTGCAAGAATCACCATTATCTCTTGATAAAGCCATACATATTATGACGCAGATTACATCAGCTATTGCCCATGCTCATCAGTACGGAATTATTCACCGGGATATTAAGCCTCAAAATATTTTAATTGATCATGATGATACCATTAAAGTTACTGACTTCGGCATTGCCGTAGCACTAAGTTCTACAACCATTACGCATACTAATTCTGTTTTGGGCTCTGTTCATTATTTATCTCCTGAACAGGCAAGGGGAGGGCTTGCGAATAAGCGTTCTGATATTTATTCGCTTGGCATCGTCCTATTTGAATTGCTAACGGGTCGAGTCCCTTTTTCTGGGGAATCGGCTGTGTCAATTGCATTAAAACATTTACAGACAGAAACACCTTCTCCAAAAAGGTGGAATCCATCTATCCCTCAAAGCGTGGAGAATGTTGTATTAAAAGCAACAACTAAAGATCCATTTTACCGATACAGTTCCGTCGAAGAACTCGAAGCGGATTTACAGTCTGCTGTTCATCCAAATCGTTATAATGAACAAAGATTTACGGTGCCTGATGATGAAGAAGTGACAAAAGCCATTCCCGTTATTAAGGAGGATTTTGTTGAATCCGAAGAAACGCACGTACCTGTGAGAAAACCACCTCACTTAGAGCGCGAAGAACAAGAAGAAGAAGAAGTAAAGCCGAAGAAAAAAAAGAAGAAAAAGAAAAAAGGCAAAAGCAAGCTGATTGTAACGCTTGTTTTAATTTTTTTGCTGCTGGCAGCTGCTAGCGTAGCCGCCGTTACATTCATTCCGGCTTTATTACTGCCAAAAGACGTAAAGGTTCCTGATTTACATAATCAAGATTATGAATCAGCTGTAACCGATTTAGTTTCTTTAGGCTTTAAAGTGAAGAATCCTAAAGATATATCTGATAATGAGGTGGAAGAAGGCGACGTGGTTAAAACGATGCCAGAAGCGGGAGACGTGATCAAAGAAGGCTCTAACGTCATTATTTATCGAAGTACAGGAAAGAAAAAAGAAGCATTTAACCGGTACATTGGAAGAAGCTTTACGGAAGTAAAAAGTCTGTTAGAAAAGCAGAATTATAAAGATATCCAATCCATCGAAGTTGAAAGCACAGAACCAAAAGGCAATATTACAGATCAGACGCCTAAAGAAACCGAACAAGTCGTGCCGGAAGATACAACGGTTACGCTATGGGTAAGTAAAGGTCCGCCGAAGATTGCATTAAAGGATTTCTCGGGCTGGACGGAAAAAAGCGTAAAAGATTATGCATCAGATGAAGATATTGAAGTGGACGTAAAAACAGCGTATTCCGACACTGTTGAAAAAGGTCTTGTGATGTCTCAAAAGCCTGCAGCGGAGCAGAGTATTGAGCAAGGTGATAAGCTCACCATTACGGTCTCAATGGGCAAAGAGCCAAAAGCTCCTCAAACGGTGTCAGTGGATGTTACCATTCCGTATAAAGAAGAGGCTGACACCGAAGCAAGCACGGAACAAGGCGACGCAACGGAAACAGGCGATGCCACTGAAACAGAAGAGGAAAAGCCAAAGCCGCAAAAAGTACAAATTTATATCGAAGATGCAGATAACGATATGTCGGTTCCTGCTAAAGAACTAACGATTACTGAAACAACAAAAGAATCATTCGATGTTTTAGTTGATGAAAATGAAAAAGCGTCTTATAAAATTGTCCGAGACGGGGAAGTTATTGAAGAAAAAGACGTTGAATATCCAGAGTGATAGGAGTGAGGTTATGCCAGAAGGAAGAATTATTAAATCCCTTAGCGGATTTTATTATGTTCTTCATGACGGACAAGTAACGCAATGTCGAGGACGAGGTGTTTTTCGTAAAAAGAAGGTAACGCCTTTAGTCGGTGACAATGTAGTATTTCAGGCGGAAAATAAGCTTGAAGGATATATACTTGAAATTAAAGAACGTAAAAATGAATTAGTTCGTCCCCCAATTTCAAATGTTGATCAGGCGCTGCTTGTTTTTTCAGCGATTGAACCTGATTTTAGTACAATGCTTCTTGACCGATTTTTAGTGTTAGTGGAGTCTAATCATATTGAACCTATTATTTGTATTTCAAAAGTAGATCTTTTATCACAGCAGCAAAAGCAAGAAATCGAGCAATATGCCGAAGAATATCGTAAAATAGGATATGAGGTCATTTTAACGTCGACAGTCACAGAAAAAGGCATGGAACAAATTCAGCCGTTATTTGAAGATCGCGTAACGGTTATTGCTGGACAGTCAGGTGTAGGTAAATCTTCACTGCTAAATACGCTTAAACCAGAGCTTGAGTTAAAGACAAATGATATTTCAATGTCACTTGGAAGAGGAAAGCATACAACACGTCATGTAGAACTGATTTCGTTTGGTGAAGGTTTAGTAGCTGATACGCCAGGCTTTAGCTCACTGGAATTTTTAACGTTAGAAGTAGAAGAGTTGACCGATTGTTTTCCTGAAATGTCGCGTTTGAGTGAACAGTGTAAATTTCGAGGTTGTTTGCATGTGAAAGAACCAAAATGTGCGGTGAAAGAAGCATACGAACAAAAAGAAATTCCGAGTTATCGCTACGAACATTACTTGCAATTTATTGAGGAAATTAAGCAAAGAAAGCCGAGGTATTAAAAATGACAAAAATCGCACCTTCCATTTTATCTGCCAATTTTTCAAAGCTTGCTGAAGAAATTCGTGAAGTTGAAGCAGGTGGAGCAGACTACATCCATATAGACGTCATGGATGGCCATTTTGTTCCTAATATTACAATTGGACCGCTTATCGTTGAGGCTGTACGCCCTGTCACAACACTGCCATTAGATGTGCATTTAATGATTGAAAACCCAGATCAATACGTTCCAATGTTTGCAAAGGCGGGTGCTGATATTTTAACGGTACATGCTGAAGCGTGTACTCATTTGCACCGCACCATTCAATTAATCAAAGAGCACGGCATGAAAGCAGGCGTTGCTTTAAATCCTGCAACGCCAATTGACGTGGTAAAGCATATCTTAGAAGATATCGATCTTATTTTATTAATGACGGTGAACCCAGGCTTTGGAGGACAAAACTTCATTCCAAGTGTACTGCCGAAAATTGAGCAAATCTCTCAGCTTATTGAAATCCGTCACCTTTCTATTGAAGTAGAGGTTGATGGAGGAATTAATGAAGAAACAGCAAGAAAATGTGTAGAAGCAGGAGCAAATGTCTTAGTGGCTGGCTCAGCTATTTATAATCAAGAAGATCGAGCTGGCGCAATCAGCCAAATTCGCACAACTGTTCAAGCGTAAGTAATAAAAGCTGCTGTGTACAACGGGTAGAACTTGTACACAGCAGCTTTTTCTTTTAGGATAAAGAAAACATATTTATTTCGTTCATTTTTTAATAGAAAAGGAGCATATACATAATGAAAATTCATATTCTAGCAGGGGGACCGGATGAACATATGCCACTCCTGCACCAATCAAATGATGTAAAGTGGGTAGGAGTAGACCGGGGCGTATTCCTGCTTCTTCAACAAGACATTTTGCCCGTGAAAGCATTCGGAGATTTTGATTCCATTACAAATGCGCAGCTTAAGCGAGTGAGAGAAGCATTACAAGATGTTGAATTGTATCCTGCGGAAAAAGATGCAACTGATTTGGAACTTGCTTTTGAGTGGGCAATAGAGCAAAAACCGGACAGTATTTGTATCTTTGGAGCAACAGGTGGAAGACTTGACCACATGTTTGGAAGCATTCAGCTCCTGTACAAAGGCTTAAAAAAGAAAGCGAATGTACAAATGATTGACAATCAAAATATCATTCAATTGTTTGAACCAGGCACTTATCATGTTGATCGTTTAAAGGAGTTTCACTATATTTCATTCGTTCCTTTTGCCGGCGGTGTAAAAGAGCTTACGCTAGAAGGTTTCAAATATCCGCTCAATAAGCATGAAGTAGAACTCGGCTCAACTTTATGTATTAGCAATGAACTTATTCAACAAAGAGGTACTTTTTCATTTACAAAAGGCATATTAATGATGGTAAGAAGCAATGATAAACGTTGCTTGTGATGAAGTATGGAAAATGAGAGCAGGACATAGGGCTTTCTTTAAAAGGAGATAAAGTGTGGAGACGGTTAGGAGGGACAGTATGAAATTCTATACAATCAAACTTCCAAAGTTTTTAGGTGGGATCGTAAAGGTCATGCTTAATTCGTTTAAAAAAGATTAACAACGCCGGAATAATAAAAGAAGCACCATAAAATATGGTGCTTTTTCATTATAAAGATTAAACGCGTTGAACTTTACCAGACTTAAGGGCTCTAGCTGAAACGTACACACGTTTTGGTTTACCGTTCACTAAGATACGTACTTTTTGAACGTTAGCACCCCATTTACGCTTAGTAGCGTTCATTGCGTGAGAACGTGCGTTACCTGAACGAGCTTTTCTACCAGTTACTACACATTTGCGTGCCATGATTTTCCCTCCTAACACCAAAAAAACTACTCAATTCTGTTTTGAGAAATACTATATTAATTTATCACAGCCTTAAAGAGAATGCAATAGTTCTGGAGAAAAGCTTTCAAGAAATTTTCCTTGACATATAAAATGAATCTATGTTCAATAATATAGAGAGTAGAAATAGGTATAACTTGGACAATTACTTATTTTAAGACAAGTTGATACCCAATACTGTCATCTTTAAAAGGGACAAGCTGGACGCCTCTTTTAAAACGAGATTGATTATAGTAGAATATTTATAACCTATGAAAGTAGAAAGGGGAACGAGTATGTCCATCGAAATGAAAACGAAGTATGGTCAAATTGATATTTCTACAGATGTAATTGCAACAATTGCTGGAGGAGCAGCTGTTGATTGTTACGGGATTGTCGGAATGGCTTCAAAAAATCAGCTTAAAGATGGTCTTACAGAAATTCTTCGCAAAGAAAACTTTACACGAGGTATTGTGGTAAGACAAGAAGAGGATGACGTACATATCGACATGTACATTATCGTAAGCTATGGAACAAAAATTTCTGAAATTGCTCATAATGTGCAAACAAAAGTAAAATACACGCTGGAACAAACGGTTGGTCTAACGGTTGATTCAGTAAATATTTATGTGCAGGGTGTTCGTGTAACGAACGTTTAATTAAGGAGGAAGATTCGTGTCAATGACAACGTTGGACGGAAAGCGGTTTAGAGAAATGGTGCTTCAAGGAGCCCAGCATCTATCTAACAATGCAGATTACGTGGATGCGCTGAACGTTTTTCCTGTACCAGATGGTGATACTGGAACAAATATGAACTTATCGATTACGTCTGGTGCTAAAGAAGTGAAAAATAAACTATCTGATCACATCGGTCAAGTGAGTCAAGCTTTGTCTAAGGGCTTATTGATGGGCGCGCGCGGTAATTCAGGAGTTATTTTATCTCAATTATTCCGCGGTTTTGCGAAATCGGTTGAGCAAAAGTCAGCGATTACAACAGTTGAGTTTGCTGAAGCTCTTGAGCTTGGTGTAGAAACTGCTTATAAAGCTGTTATGAAACCAATCGAAGGAACCATTTTAACAGTAGCTAAGGATACTGCTAAAAAAGCAGCGGCTGTTGCTAAAAAGCAATCTGATATGATTCTGTTCATGGAAGAAGTACTTAAGGAAGCTAATGCTTCGTTAAATCGCACGCCAGATCTTTTACCCGTGTTAAAAGAAGTAGGCGTAGTGGATAGCGGAGGTCAAGGGCTTGTTTTAATTTATGAAGGGTTTTTAGCTGAATTAAAAGGTGAAAAACTTCCGGGTGTACCCATGTCAGCTCCTTCGATGAATGAACTTGTAAATGCTGAGCATCATAAGCATGCGCAAAGCCATATGAATACAGAAGATATTGAATTTGGCTATTGTACAGAATTTATGGTAAGGCTGGAAGAGGATAAGCCCGCAGCTAAAACATTTTCTGAAGAAACGTTTCGCCAAGATTTAAGTAAATGGGGCGACTCGTTGCTTGTAGTATCTGATGATGAAATTGTGAAAGTTCATATTCACGCCGAGCATCCTGGAGAAGTGTTAAACTACGGGCAGCAATATGGAAGTTTAATTAAAATGAAGATTGAAAACATGAGAGAACAGCATAGCAGCATTGTTTCAGATGAAGAAAAGCCTGCAGTAAAAAAGGCTGAAAAACAGCCCTTTGGCATTGTTACTGTATCAATGGGAAAAGGAATTGCTGAATTGTTCAAGAGCCTTGGGGCAACGGTTGTCATTGAAGGCGGACAAACAATGAATCCAAGTACGGAGGATATTGTCAAAGCGATTGAAGAAACAAATGCAGAACAGGTACTTATTTTACCTAATAACGGAAATATTGTAATGGCTGCTAACCAAGCGGCTGCTGTTGCGGGCAGTCACGTTTCGGTTGTCCCGTCTAAAACGGTTCCTCAAGGAATGACAGCGCTGCTATCATTTAATCCTCAGCAAAGCTTAAAAGAAAACGAGGAAGCAATGACAGAAGCTCTGCAGCACGTAAAAACAGGGCAAGTAACGTATGCAGTTCGCGATACAAATATTGATGGTCTTGAATTAGCTAAAGGCGATTTTATGGGTATTGCCGAAAAGAAAATCGTCGTAAAAGATTCAGAGAAATTAGAAGCAGCGAAAAAGCTATTGACTTATATGATTGATGACGAAGCGGAAATCCTTACGATTCTTCAAGGAGAGGATGTCTCAGACGATGAAGCTGAAGCGCTAACATCGTTTGTAGAAGAAACGTTTGAAGAAGTTGAGGTAGAGCTTCATAAAGGAGATCAACCTTTATATTCTTACATTTTTGCAATTGAATAACAAAAAAAGAAGCACTCCTCTCAAGGGGCGCTTCTTTTTTGTGTTTTTTAAGTTAAATACGAACTATTTTATTTTTACATGTTGTAATCGTTCGGCATATTAGGTATATTAGTTGAAAAGAACCCGTTTGTATGGTAGTTTTGAAAACTGATTGAGTCAAATGTGAAAGAAAACAGCATGAGAGGAGAGGCAACAGTGGATATTTTAAAAGGAACAGGTTTATTGTTATTAGTTTTATTTTTATTTTGGTTGTTTAGCAACAAGGCACCTTATGGCATGAAAGCGATGGGGGCTCTGGCAAGCGGAGCGGTGGCTGCGTTTCTCGTAGAGGCCTTTCAGTCATATGTAGGAGGAGATTTACTAGGTATTTCATTCTTAGGTGAAGTTGGAAAGGCTGCAGGAGGAATGGGAGGAGTTGCAGCAGCTGCACTAGTTGCTTTGGCGTTAGGAGTATCTCCTGTATATGCTCTTATGATGGGCGTGGTGTGTTCAGGACTAGGCTTGCTCCCTGGATTTTTTGCGGGATACCTCATGGCATTTGTAGTGAAATTTATTGAGAAAAAGGCACCTGCTGGTCTAGACTTATTAGGCAATATCTTAATTGCAGCACCTTTAACAAGATTAATTGGTAATGCATTCTCACCTATTGTAGATGCGACGCTTTTAAATATTGGAGGAATTATTAAAGATACAACAAGTGCTAGCCCTATTTTGATGGGAATTATTTTAGGGGGAGTTATTACAGTAGTAGCAACGGCTCCGCTTAGCTCAATGGCTTTAACGGCTATGCTAGGGTTAACGGGATTGCCTATGGCGATTGGAGCTCTTGCTGTGTTTGGTTCTTCTTTCATGAACTATGTGCTGTTTGATCGATTAAAAATTGGGGATCGTCGTACAACCATTTCAGTTGCAGTTGAACCTTTAACACAAGCGAATATTATTTCAGCCAATCCAATTCCTATTTACATTACCAACTTTGTTGGAGGGGCACTAGCGGGTGTAGTTGTGGCTCTGTTCGGATTAGTAAATGATGCTGCAGGCACGGCAACGCCAATCGCAGGACTTGCAGTGATGTTTGGGTTTAATGACCCTATGAAGGTCACAATTTGTGCAGTACTTTGTGCACTAGCGGGAGCATTAGCTGGGTTTATAGGTTCAGTTGTTTTTAAAAACTTTAAAATTAAAACAGTAGACGATGTAGCTTCAGAGCAAGAAGCAGCGTAAGTAATTCATCTTTTCCTGCATAACATAGCAAAAAAAACGGTGTGCTTATCCTATTTTTATGGATAAATACACCGCTTTTTTTGTGCGTGAATCTCTAATAAAAATGAGAATTTTTAAATTTTTTAAGAGCGTGAAACAAAGCTTCCAAAAAGTCAAAAGCTCAAGTAACATATAAGTAATAACAATGTCTAAATAGCAGGGGGAAAATCCTTATGAAATATAAATCTGTCTTTGATATTATTGGTCCGGTAATGATTGGACCATCTAGTTCACATACGGCTGGTGCAGCGCGTATTGGACGCGTTGCCCGAACACTCTTTGGTAAGCAGCCCACAAAAGTTGTGGTTTCATTGTACGGTTCTTTTGCGCAAACGTATAAAGGGCACGGAACAGACGTAGCGTTGATTGGCGGTATTTTAGATTTTGATACATTCGATCAGCGTATTCCGGAGTCTTTGGACTTGGCTAAAAAAGAAGGAATTGACGTCACATTTGTTGAGGAAGCGGCAATCACCGATCATCCGAATACTGCTCGCATCAAAATGAGCGACGGATTAAAGGAAATTGAAGTTGTTGGAATTTCAATTGGCGGAGGAAAAATTCAAATTACGGAGCTTAACGGATTTGAATTAAATTTATCAGGCATGAATCCAGCTATTCTCGTTGTGCATAATGATCGATTTGGTGCCATTGCGACCGTTACAAATATTTTGATGAAACATTCAATTAATATCGGACATATGGAAGTATCTCGCAAAGAGCGCGGCGAAGTAGCGCTTATGGCAATTGAAATGGATACGAATATTGAAGATGATGTAATTGAAGAGTTAAAAACATTGCCTCACATTATTCAAGTAACAAGAATGGTTGAATAGGAAAGGCCTGGGAGAATAAATCGAATAATTATATATGGTTCTAAAGTGAAAATAAGACAGAATAATAGCGGAGGTTACTATGTTTCGAAATGTAGCAGAACTAGTAGAATTAGCAGAAAGTCAAAATGTAAAAATTGCAGAGATTATGATTCAACAGGAAATAGATATCACGGGAGTTACTCGTGAAGAAATCATGGAAAAAATGGACCGGAACTTAACGGTTATGGAAGAAGCGGTTGAACGCGGTTTAAAAGGGGTACAGTCTGTTACAGGTTTAACAGGCGGGGATGCAGTGCTGCTTCAAAACTATATTCAAAGCGGAAAATCTTTATCTGGAAATTTAATTTTAGATGCAGTTAGCAAAGCTGTAGCGACAAACGAAGTAAATGCGGCAATGGGTACAATCTGTGCAACGCCTACTGCTGGATCTGCAGGGGTAGTGCCAGGAACGCTGTTTGCAGTGCAACATAAGCTAAATCCCACTCGTAAAGAAATGATTGAATTTTTATTTACATCAGGTGCTTTTGGGTTTGTTGTAGCCAATAATGCGTCTATTTCAGGAGCAGCAGGCGGATGTCAAGCAGAAGTTGGTTCAGCTTCAGGTATGGCAGCTGCAGCGATCGTTGAAATGGCAGGAGGTACACCTAGTCAGGCAGCTGAAGCAATGGCAATTACTCTCAAAAATATGCTAGGATTAGTATGTGACCCAGTAGCGGGGCTAGTAGAAGTTCCATGTGTGAAACGAAACGCAATGGGAGCGGCGAATGCAATGATTGCAGCAGATATGGCCTTAGCAGGCATTACAAGTCGTATTCCATGTGATGAAGTCATTGATGCTATGTATAAAATTGGTCAAACAATGCCGGTTGCATTACGAGAAACTGCACAAGGAGGCTTAGCGGCAACACCAACAGGTCGCGAGCTTGAAGCGAAGATCTTTGGTATTGCATTAAATAAAAGTGAATGAACTAACAACTATTTCAATTAAAACCATTAAAGGTATTGGAGATGAAACAGCACAAGCATTAGAGGATATGCATATTCACAGTGTGCATGACTTGTTAGAACATTTCCCATACCGCTATGAAGATTATGAGTTAAAAGATTTGGCTGAAGCAAAGCACGACGAAAAGGTCACCGTAGAAGGAAAGGTTCACAGCGTCCCCTCGCTTACGTATTACGGCAAAAAACGTTCGCGCCTTACGTTTCGGCTGCTAGTAAACCGCTATTTGATTACGGTTACTTGTTTTAATCGCCCTTACTATAAATCAAAGTTAGAAATCGATCAAACTGTTACGGTTACAGGGAAATGGGATCAGCATCGGCAAACGATTAACTTGCAGGAGCTTCAATTTTCTCCGTTTGTTAAAAATCAAACGATTGAGCCTGTTTACTCAGTTAAAGGCAGCTTAACGGTCAAAGGAATGCGGAAGTTCGTCTCTCTTGCGTTGAAGAATTATGGGAGCAGCATTCAGGATATGCTCCCGGCCTCTATTCGTTCTAGGTACAAACTAGTAACGCGTGAAGAAGCGGTTAGAAGTATTCACTTACCTCGTGATCATGAAGATTTAAAACAAGCGAGACGTCGATTTGTCTATGAAGAATTTCTACTTTTTCAATTAAAAATGCAGGCGCTGAGAAAGCGCGAAAGAGAAGAAACGCCTGGAATGAAGCAAGCATTTGATTCAACTGAGCTGGTAAACTTCACGAACTTGCTGCCGTTTCCGTTAACAAGCGCTCAAAAACGTGTAGTAAACGAAATTACGCACGATATGAAATCGCCTTATCGCATGAATCGCTTGCTGCAAGGTGATGTAGGGTCAGGTAAAACAGTCGTAGCAGCGGTTGCTTTATACGCCACTGTTTTAGCGGGACATCAAGGTGCTTTAATGGTACCGACTGAAATTTTAGCTGAACAGCATGCAGAGTCATTAACTGCGATGCTTGAAAAGGTAGGCATCAGCGTAGGCTTGCTAACAGGGTCTGTTAAAGGAAAAGCAAGAAGAGAGCTGCTTCAGCGAGTGAGAGACGGAGATGTTCATGTATTAGTAGGTACACATGCCTTAATTCAAGACGAAGTTATATATAATAGTTTAGGGCTCGTCATTACGGATGAACAGCACCGCTTTGGAGTTGGACAGCGCCGGGTTTTACGTGAAAAAGGAGAAAGTCCGGATGTACTGTTTATGACGGCGACTCCTATTCCAAGAACCCTTGCTATTACGGTGTTTGGAGAAATGGATGTGTCCATTATCGATGAAATGCCAGCAGGACGTAAGGCTATTGAAACGTACTGGGTAAAACATGATATGCTTGAACGTATTTTACATTTCGTTGAAAAAGAAATACACGATGGCAGACAAGCTTATGTTATTTGTCCGTTGATTGAAGAATCGGACAAGCTGGATGTTCAAAATGCAATTGATGTGCATGCAACACTCACTCACTATTTTAATGGAAAAGCAAGCGTTGGTCTCATGCACGGAAGATTGTCACCTGATGAAAAAGAAGAAGTGATGAAACAGTTTAGCGTAAATGACGTGCAGATTTTAGTATCAACAACGGTTGTAGAAGTAGGAGTGAACGTTCCGAATGCAACCGTAATGGTCATTTATGATGCAGAGCGCTTTGGGTTATCTCAGCTTCATCAGCTAAGAGGACGCGTAGGGCGAGGAGACGCACAGTCGTATTGTATTCTGCTCGCAGATCCGAAATCAGAAGTTGGAAAAGAACGAATGACCATTATGACGGAAACAAACGATGGATTTGTATTATCAGAAAGAGACTTAGAGCTTCGTGGGCCTGGTGATTTCTTTGGTAGAAAACAAAGCGGGATGCCTGAGTTTAAAGTAGCGGATATGGTGCACGATTACCGTGCGCTTGAAGTAGCTCGAGAAGATGCTGCTAAGCTTGTAAATTCCGACAGTTTTTGGACAGAAGAGCAGTTTGCGCTGCTGAGAATACAATTAGAAGCAACGGGCGTATTAACTGGAGAAAAATTTGATTAGTAAAAGAGGCTGAAAGTAGTTTAGTTGAAGGGAAATCCGAACGATGAATCGAGATTCTTGATGAAGAATCCAACTCGTTCGGATTTTTTCATTGGCAGGGTGAACGTCGGTTCCATGTATGTAGATACTTTTAGCGGCTGTTAATAGTCATGAATATCCATAGTGTGATGCACAGAATACAGCATGTGAAAAATGTTGCAATTAGAAGGCAATGATTATATACTGCTATTAGTACCTAGTATTAAAAGTTCGGATGGTGGACAATGAAGCGCAGTAAAAAAGAAAGACAGCAGCTATTAAAAACGACAATTGAAGAAAACCCATTTATTACGGATGAAGAACTAGCAGACCGTTTTTCAGTGAGCGTTCAAACAATTCGATTAGACCGCCTAGAGTTGTCGATTCCTGAACTGCGAGAACGTATTAAGCATGTAGCTTCAAAACAACTAGACGAGGAAGTGCGTTCGCTTCCGATTGAAGAAGTAATTGGAGAAGTTATCGACATTGAACTAGATCAATCAGCGATATCTATTTTTGATGTGAAAACAGAGCATGTGTTTCAGCGTAATCAAATTGCTCGTGGTCACCACCTTTTTGCGCAAGCTAATTCGTTAGCTGTCGCTGTTATTAACAACGAACTAGCGCTCACAGCAGATGCGTCGATCCGTTATCATCGCCCTGTTAAGCTTCATGAACGAGTGATAGCAAAAGCGAAAGTTCTGTCAACTAGTGAAGTGCGAACCACCGTTGAGGTAAACAGCTATGTAGGGCAAGAGCAAGTGTTCTCTGGCACTTTTAAAATGTATCGTTCTACAAAGGATAAATAATAAAAAGGATGAGACCCAACATGAAACTAGCTATTGATGCAATGGGCGGAGATCATGCACCGAAAGCCATTATTGAAGGTGTAGAAAAAGCTACTGCTCAATTTAAAGAATTACATATTACGTTAATTGGAAACGAATCAGAAATAAAAAAGTATTTAACGAATTCAGATCGTATTTCGATTATTCATACAGAAGAAACCATTGATGCAACTGACGAGCCAGTGCGAGCTGTGCGTCGTAAAAAACAAGCATCTATGGTATTAATGGCAAATGAAGTAGCCGAAGGTCGTGCCGATGCTTGTATTTCAGCAGGAAATACAGGTGCGTTAATGACAGCGGGACTTTTTATTGTAGGTCGCATCAAAGGCATTGAACGCCCAGCACTTGCTCCGACGCTTCCGACACTAGATGGAAAAGGCTTTTTAATGCTAGATGTTGGTGCAAATGTTGATGCCAAGCCTGAACATTTGCTCCAGTACGCTGTGATGGGGTCGGTGTATGCCGAAAAAGTACGCGGCATTCAAGCTCCTAGAGTGGGACTGTTGAACATTGGAACTGAAGATAAAAAAGGAAATGACTTAACCAAACAAGCTTTTCAGCTACTAAAAAACGCTGATCTCAATTTTGTAGGCAACGTAGAATCTCGTGATTTGCTAAACGGCGTAGCCGATGTGGTTGTAACAGATGGTTTTACAGGAAATATGACTCTTAAGAGCATTGAGGGAACGGCGCTTTCCTTGTTTTCAATGATTAAACAAGAATTAATGAGCACGTTAAAAAGCAAGTTAGCCGCAGCGGTACTCAAGCCTCAGCTGCAGGGTTTAAAAGCGAAAATGGATTACAGTGAATATGGAGGAGCAGGGCTGTTTGGATTGCATGCGCCTGTTATCAAAGCGCACGGTTCGTCGGATGCGAATGCAGTATTTAGCGCGATTAAGCAAGCTGTGAATATGGTGGAAAACAATGTGTCTTCCACTATTCAAAAAGCAATCGAACAAACTGCTAATGAAGAAAAGGAGAGATAAGAAATGGGGAAAATTGCTTTTATCTTTCCAGGCCAAGGGTCACAAACTGTTGGTATGGGAAAAGATTTATATGATGAAACAGAGGAAGCAAAAAAGCTGATTGATACAGCTGACGAAGCTTTAGGGTTCAGTCTTTCAAACATTATTTTTGAAGGGCCTCAAGAAGAATTGACTTTAACTTATCACGCTCAACCTGCTCTTTTAACAACGAGTACAATGCTGCTTGAAGCGTTTAAAACGAGCGGAATTACACCCGATTTTGTTGCGGGTCACAGTCTAGGAGAATACAGTGCGCTTGTGGCTGCTGAGGTTTTATCGTTTAAAGATGCTGTTGTGGCTGTTCACAAAAGAGGTCGCTATATGGACGAAGCTGTACCAGCAGGTCAAGGTACAATGGCAGCAGTGCTTGGCATGTCTGCGGAAGATCTAGAAGCCGTTACCGCTCAAATTACAAACGAAGGCGACGCTGTTCAGCTTGCAAATATTAACTGTCCGGGTCAAATTGTTATTTCAGGTACGGTAAATGGCGTAGAAAAAGCAGGAGCTCTTGCCAAAGAAAAAGGTGCAAAACGCGTGATTCCTCTAGTGGTAAGCGGTCCGTTTCACTCTAGTTTAATGAAGCCAGCTGCTGAAAAATTACGTGATACGCTAGAAACAGTGGGCTTTAGCGATGCGAAAGTTCCAGTCATAGCAAACGTAACAGCAAAGCCGGTTACTGACAGTCAAGATATTCAAAACAAGCTAGTGGAACAACTGTATTCTCCAGTGAGATGGGAAGAAACAGTTGAGACACTTCTTGCAGAAGGTGTAGATACATTTGTTGAAATTGGACCAGGAAAAGTATTATCAGGTCTTGTGAAAAAAGTAAATCGCCGTGCGGCTGTTTACGCTGTTAATGATCTTACATCATTAAAATCAACGATTGACGCACTAAAAGGGGGAGAATAACATGTTACAAGGGAAAGTTGCAGTTGTAACAGGCGCTTCTCGCGGAATTGGTCGTGCCGTTGCAATTGAGCTGGGAAAGCTTGGTGCTAAAGTAGTTGTAAACTATTCTGGAAGCGAAGCGAAAGCTCTTGAAGTTGTGGATGAAATTAAAGGACTAGGAACGGATGCAATTGCTGTACAAGCAAATGTGGCAGAAAGTGATTCTGTACAAGCAATGATAAAAGAAGCGATTTCTACATTTGGTTCAGTAGATATTTTAGTAAACAATGCGGGCATCACACGTGATAATCTTCTTATGCGTATGAAAGAAGACGAATGGGATGATGTTATTAATACAAACTTAAAAGGCGTGTTTTTGTGTACAAAAGCGGTTACTCGTCAAATGATGAAGCAGCGCGCAGGACGCATCATTAACATTTCATCAATTGTCGGCGTCAGCGGTAATGCTGGACAAGCAAATTATGTAGCAGCAAAATCAGGCGTGATTGGTTTAACAAAAACAACTGCCAAAGAATTAGCAAGCCGCAATATTACAGTGAATGCAGTTGCTCCTGGTTTCATTGCAACAGACATGACGGATAAATTGAATGAAGAAGTTCAGGCGGAAATGTTAAAGCAAATTCCTCTTGCAAGCTTTGGCCAGCCTGAGGATGTTGCGAACGCAGTTGCGTTTTTAGCATCAGATGCAAGCCGTTATATTACCGGTCAAACGATTCACGTTGACGGCGGAATGGTGATGTAAAAAAGGCACTTTACGAAAAGTGTAATTTGGTGATAAAGTACAAAGGGACGTTTACTAGGCGACCGATAAACTTTATTATTCAACCATAGTATTTTAGATGGAAATCATCTATAATGACTTGAGGGGAGGTGAAGAACAATGGCAGAGGTACTAGAACGCGTAACAACAATCATTGTTGATCGTCTTGGTGTAGACAAAAGTGAAGTGAAACTAGAATCTAGTTTCAAAGAAGACTTAGGTGCTGACTCTCTAGACGTAGTTGAATTTGTAATGGAGCTTGAAGAGGAATTCGATATCGAAATTTCTGACGAAGAAGCTGAAAAAATTTCAACTGTAGGAGATGCAGTTAATTACATACAGAGCCAAATTTAATCTGTAGTATATGTATGAAAAGCCCCGTTAAACAGCGGGGCTTTCTCTTCTTTTTAAGAATTTCAAAAAAAGACCTCTTTTTTTGAAAAGGTAGTGTATCTTTTAGGATACCTCGTTTTATAATGAGAGATGGTAGGGAAAAACTACGAAACAATTGAAGCAGGTAAGCGGAGGTATTTTATGCCTAAACAATATTCAAATCGAGATCGAAAGATGAACGTGAAATTCAAGCAAAATTTTGCCGAGTTTCAAAAGGAAATTGGTATTCAGTTTACAAATGAAGCGCTTCTTTTTCAAGCATTTACACATTCATCCTATGTGAATGAGCATCGCAGAAGACCGTATGAAGACAACGAGCGTCTTGAGTTTTTAGGAGATGCCGTATTAGAGCTAACCGTATCACAATTTTTATTTAAAAAGTATCCAACGATGAGTGAAGGTGAGTTAACGAAGCTTCGTGCAGCAGTTGTGTGTGAACCGTCGCTTGTTACTTTTGCAAATGAAATGGATTTTGGTAAACTAGTGTTACTTGGAAAAGGTGAAGAGATGACGGGCGGCCGATCTAGACCGGCTTTACTGGCCGATGTGTTTGAAGCATTTATCGGAGCTCTTTATTTAGACCAAGGGCTTGATACGGTAGTAACAATTCTAAAAAAAGTTGTCTTTCCGAAAATTAATGAAGGTGCTTTTTCTCATGTGATGGATTTCAAAAGCCAGCTTCAAGAAGTGATTCAACGTGATGGAGTTGGACAATTAGAATACAAAGTTTTGCAAGAAAAAGGTCCAGCGCATAATCGCGAATTCTTATCTCGCGTATCGTTAAATGGTGAAGAGCTCGGCGTTGGTGTAGGCCGTTCGAAAAAAGAAGCAGAGCAAAAAGCAGCTCAAGTAGCTATTACGAAAATTAGAGCAAGTCAAACGAAATAAAATGATCCCCCTCTTAACGCATTCGTTATAAAGGGGGATTTGCTATGAAAAGATTACATGTGTGAGGGGGGATTTCTATGTTCCTCAAACGATTAGATATTGCAGGGTTCAAATCGTTTGCAGAAAAAGTATCGATAGATTTTGTGCCAGGTGTAACGGCGGTAGTAGGACCGAATGGGAGCGGAAAAAGCAACATTACGGATGCTATACGCTGGGTGCTTGGAGAACAGTCAGCCAAATCGCTTCGTGGAGGGAAAATGGAGGACATTATTTTTGCAGGAAGCGAATCACGCCGTGCGGTAAACGTGGCTGACGTAACGCTGACTTTGGAAAATGATGACCAGTTTCTCCCGCTTGATTATCATGAAGTTAGTATCACAAGGCGCGTGTACCGCTCAGGAGACAGTGAATTTTTTATTAACAACCAGCCGTGCCGTTTAAAAGATATTGTCGATTTATTTATGGACTCAGGACTTGGAAGAGAAGCTTTTTCGATTATCAGTCAAGGAAAAGTAGAAGAAGTACTAAGCAGTAAATCTGACGAGCGCCGTAAAATTTTTGAAGAAGCAGCAGGTGTATTAAAATACAAAACGCGTAAACGAAAAGCGGAGCTTCGGCTTCTCGAAACGCAAGAAAATTTAAATCGAGTAGTAGATATTCTTCATGAAATTGAAGGTCAGTTAGAGCCTTTACAGATTCAATCGTCTATTGCAAAAGATTATTTGCAGAAAAAAGAAGAATTAGAGCACATTGATGTGGCTGTTACGGTATTTGAAGTTGAAGATCTTCATCAGAAATGGGAAAAATTAAAAGCTGAAATGGCTCAGCACGAGCAGCTTGAAGAATCTCTCGCGACCAATATTCGCACGCGTGAAGGAGAAATCCAGACCCTTCGTTCGCATATTCAGCAAATTGATGAACAGCTAGACTCTTTACATAAAAAACTACTATATGTAAGTGAAGAAGTAGAAAAGCTAGAAGGCAAAAAAGAAGTATTAAAAGAGCGTAAGAAAAATGCTTTTCAAAATAAAGAGCAGCTGGAACGTTTAGTAAAAGAGTATACTCATAAGCATCAAGAGTTAAGTAAAGCAAAAGACAGCGAAGGAAAAGATTTTGAGCAATCTCAAAAAGAAGTGCAAGAGATACGTCTGAAGCTTACTGAGCAGGAACAGTTGTTCAGGCAGTACAGTGAGAATCTAGAAGAAAAACTTGAACAGATGAAAAGCGAATATTTTGAATTAGCGAACGCTCAAACATCCGCTCGAAATGAAATTTCATTTTTAGAGCAGCAAAAAATGCAAACGTTTGAAAAAGAGCAGCGCTTAACAAAATCCAACGAGCAATACGTCCAACAGCGCCGTGAATTAACGCAGCGAAAAGAAGCGGCGATTAAAAGGCTCGCTCAGTTTCGTCAAGAGCTCCAGCAGGCTGTACAAGTGTATAAGCAGCAAGGAGAGAAGCTTGAGTCATTAAGGCAAGCCTATCGTAAACAAGAGTCTACGCTTTATCAAGCTTATCAGTACGTGCAACAGACAAAATCACGAAAAGAAATGCTTGAAGAGATGCAAGAAGACTATGAAGGTTATTTTCACGGTGTAAAAGAAGTATTAAAAGCGCGTGATGGGAAGCTTGCAGGTATTAAAGGTGCCATTGCTGAGCTAATTAATGTCCCAAAAGAGTATGAAACAGCGCTTGAAATTGCGCTTGGAGGAGCAGCTCAGCACATTGTCGTTCAAGACGAACAAAGTGCCCGTCAGGCAATTGGCTTTTTGAAACAAAACGGTTACGGAAGAGCTACATTTTTACCACTGACGTCTGTAAAAGACCGTTATGTTCCGGCGCAAACTATTTCTATGCTAGAGAGTCACGAAGCGTATGTAGGAATCGCTTCATCTCTTGTTAAATACGAAGCTACTTACGACCGAGTTATTAAAAATTTGCTTGGAACCGTTATTGTTGTCAATGATTTAAAAGGCGCGAATGAACTTGCCCGCCTTGTGCAGCATCGCTATCGTTTTGTGACCGTTAAAGGGGATGTGGTCAACCCCGGTGGTTCGATGACAGGCGGTTCAATGAAGCAAAAGTCCAACTCTTTGTTAGGCCGTCAGCGTGAAGTGGAAGCCATTACGGCAAAAATAGAAGAGATGGAACAAAAGACGCTTGTGCTCGAGCAAGATGTGAAAGATAAAAAGTCACAGATTGAAGAGCTTCAACAGGAAATTAATAAACAGCAGGCATTTGTGGAACGCTTGAAAGACAAAGAGCAGGAATCTGACCGAGAAGTAAAGCAAATTGACATCGAAGAAAAAGCAGTGAATGACCGCTTAACCATGTATGATCATGATATTGCTAGCTTTAGACAAGATCAAACAAGCTTGTCCGCTCGAATTGATGAGCTGCATACGAGTTTGCAGGGAAATCAGCAGCAGGCAAATGTATTAGAGAAAAACATTGAAGAGTTAGCTGCACGCAAGCATACACAGCAAACGTCTAAAGAAACGGTTCAACATGAGCTTACAGAAGTAAAAGTGCTTCTTGCGAAAAAAGAACAGTTCCTCACAAATCAGCAAGAAAAATACGAAAGAGTGTGCTTTGAGCTTGATCAAACCATTCAGCGTTTGTCTGAAGCTACAGATGATCTTTCTCTTTTAACGAGTGAAATCACGAGCAACGACTCGGGTGAACTTCAGCTCGAAGAAGCGGCGCATGAGCGAATAAAAGAAAAGACAGAAACGTTACAATTAATGGATGACTGCAGATCAGAGCGGTTGAAAGCCCAGAATAAACTTGAAGACGAAGAAAGGGTTGTAAAAGAGCTCCAGCGTCAGTACAAACAAATTACGGATGCTTTAAAAGATGAAGAAGTCAAAATCAATCGAATTGACGTAGAGCTAGACAGCCGTCTCCAGCAGCTGACAGAAGAGTACGAAATTAGCTTTGAAGCAGCAAAAGAAAAGTATCCTTTAACATTAGATATTCAAGAAGCAAGGAAAAAAATCAAGCTCATTAAGCTGGCAATTGATGAATTAGGAACCGTAAACTTAGGTTCTATCGAACAATACGAACGCGTTTCAGAACGCTATGAATTTTTAAATACGCAGCGAGCTGACCTCGACGAAGCGAAAAATACCCTGTATCAAGTGATTGAAGAAATGGACGAGGAAATGAAGAAACGTTTTTCTGATACGTTCTCTCGTATCCGCAATGAATTTGGTACAGTGTTCTCTTCACTATTCGGAGGAGGAAAAGCGGATTTGAAATTAACGGATCCGAAAGATTTATTAAATACAGGGGTGGAAATTGTTGCCCAGCCTCCTGGGAAAAAACTGCAGAATCTAGGGTTGCTGTCAGGCGGCGAGCGTTCGTTAACAGCCATTGCCCTCCTGTTTTCTATTTTGAAAGTACGTCCGGTGCCGTTTTGTGTGCTAGATGAAGTGGAAGCGGCGCTTGATGAAGCAAACGTTCATCGCTTCGCTACGTATTTACGCAAATTTAGTAATCAAACACAGTTCATTGTTATTACTCACCGAAAAGGTACAATGGAAGAAGCTGACGTACTGTACGGTGTGACAATGCAAGAATCTGGCGTATCGAAATTAGTCTCTGTTCGTTTAGAAGAATCAAAGCAATATGTTTAACTCATAGAATGAAAGGGTGGTACGAATGAGCTTTTTTAAGAAATTAAAAGAAAAAATTACAATGCAAACGGATTCTGTTACACAAAAATTTAAAGATGGACTATCAAAAACACGCAATTCTTTTTCGGAACGTGTGAATGATTTAGTGTCTCGCTATCGTCAAGTAGACGAAGAGTTTTTTGAAGAATTAGAGGAAATTTTAATTAGCGCTGATGTCGGCGTGGCTACCGTGTTGGATTTAATTGATGACTTAAAATCGGAAGTGAAACGCCGTAATATTAAGGACCCTCAAGATGTACAGGCTGTCATCTCTGAGAAATTAATTGATATTTATGAATCTGGTGAAGAGCAGATTGGTGAATTAAATATGCAGCAAAATGATTTAACGGTTATTTTGTTTGTAGGGGTAAACGGCGTTGGGAAGACAACAACAATTGGGAAAATTGCGCATAAATTCAAACAAGAAGGCAAAAAAGTCGTAATGGCGGCAGGAGATACGTTCCGTGCCGGTGCGATTGAGCAGTTAGAAGTATGGGGAGAACGCGTTGGTGTTGATGTTATTAAGCAATCTGCAGGCTCTGACCCTGCCGCTGTCATGTATGACGCTGTTCAGTCAGCCAAGGCTCGAAAAGCAGATGTTTTATTATGTGATACAGCAGGTCGCCTTCAAAACAAAGTGAATTTAATGAAAGAATTAGAGAAAGTAAAGCGTGTTATTGAGCGAGAAATTCCTGGTGCTCCGCATGAAGTGCTTCTCGTACTTGATGCGACGACGGGTCAAAACGCTTTAAGTCAGGCTAAAACATTCTCAGAAGCAACGAACGTGACTGGAATTGTGTTAACAAAACTAGATGGTACGGCTAAAGGCGGAATTGTTCTTGCCATTCGAAACGAACTGAAGCTTCCTGTTAAATTCGTTGGACTTGGAGAAAAAGTAGACGACCTTCAGCCGTTTGACACGGAGCAATATATCTATGGGTTATTTGCCAATGCTGTAGAAGAAGAAACAGAAAAAGAGGCGTAATCTAAAAAGAGGCTGGGATAAAAGTATCTTCGTTGAAGGAAGATCCGAACGATTAATCGTTCGGATCTTTTTATTAGTAGGGTGGACGCAGGTTTCATATTTAGTCGTCTTTAAATTGAAGTAATTTAGTTATGTTTCCATCTCTTTTAAGTGGAAAAATGTGAGGTGTTAAGGAAAAAACTTGACATTCAAACCTCGCCTAGTTAAACTAATAACATGTAAAGGCTTTTCACTTAACAAGGGGGCGGTCAGATGGTTGAAAAGAGCGTGCATATGCTCGAGAAAACAACAAGAATGAATTACTTATTTGACTTCTATCAGGCGCTGTTGACGCCCAAACAAAGAAGTTATATGTCACTTTATTACTTGGATGATTATTCCCTCGGTGAAATAGCGGAAGAATTTGATGTGAGTCGTCAAGCAGTTTATGATAATATAAAACGTACAGAGCAAATGCTTGAACAATATGAGGAAAAGCTATTGTTATTTCAACGGTTTCAAGAGCGTCAATCAATTGTTCAACAACTGAAAGACGAACTTGCAGCCGACTTACACAAGAACAGTAAGCTTTCTTCTCTTCTTGATTCGCTCGAGAAATTAGATTAGGGGGCGGCGTATATGGCATTTGAAGGATTAGCCGACCGTTTGCAAAGCACACTGCAAAAGTTAAAAGGAAAAGGAAAAGTTAACGAAGCTGATGTTAAAGAAATGATGCGTGAAGTTAGACTTGCCCTTTTAGAAGCCGATGTAAACTTTAAAGTAGTAAAAGACTTTGTTAAGCGCGTAAGCGAACGTGCTGTAGGTCAAGACGTTCTTAAGAGCTTAACGCCTGGACAGCAAGTTATTAAGGTTGTACAAGAAGAATTAACTGCACTTATGGGCGGAGAGCAAAGCAAGATTGCAGTAGCTCCAAAAGCTCCAACTGTAATTATGATGGTTGGACTTCAAGGTGCAGGTAAAACAACAACAACTGGTAAACTTGCCAATTTATTACGTAAAAAATATAACCGTAATCCATTGCTTGTAGCAGCAGATATTTATCGTCCGGCAGCTATTAAACAGCTTGAAACACTAGGGAAACAGCTTAGCATGTCTGTTTTTTCATTAGGTGATCAAGTAAGTCCTGTGGAGATTGCGAAACAAGCTATTGCTCATGCGAAAGAAGAGCATCACGATTATGTATTAATTGATACAGCGGGACGTTTGCATGTTGATGAAAATCTAATGGAGGAGTTAGAACAGATCAAAGAGCTTTCTAACCCAGACGAAATTTTCCTTGTTGTCGATGCGATGACGGGTCAAGATGCAGTAAACGTTGCGGATAGCTTTAATAAGCAATTAGGATTAACTGGCGTTGTATTAACGAAACTAGACGGCGATACGCGCGGTGGTGCAGCGCTTTCTATTCGTGCAGTAACTGATACACCAATTAAGTTTGTCGGTCTTGGAGAAAAGATGGATGCTATTGAAGCATTCCACCCAGAGCGTATGGCTTCCCGTATCTTAGGTATGGGTGATGTGCTGACGCTTATCGAAAAGGCTCAGGCAAATGTAGATGCTGAAAAGGCAAAAGAGCTTGAAGCTAAGCTGCGCACGCAGTCATTTACATTCGATGACTTTTTAGATCAACTTGCTCAGGTGCGTCAAATGGGACCGCTTGATGAGCTAATTGGTATGCTTCCGGGCGCCAATAAAGTAAAGGGGCTCAAAAACCTGCAGGTTGATGAAAAGCAAATTAATCATGTAGAAGCAATTATTCGTTCGATGACGAAAGCGGAAAAAACAAACCCTGAAATCATTAATTCAAGTCGAAGAAAGCGTATTGCAAAAGGAAGCGGACGTTCTGTACAAGAAGTCAACCGTTTGCTTAAACAATTTGAAGACATGAAAAAAATGATGAAACAAATGACAAATATGTCAAAAGGCAAGAAAAAGGGTATGAAACTTCCATTCTTTTCATGATAAAATGCTTGATTTGAACTGAAAAAACCAAAGAAAATAAAATATTTTTCTAGTGTTAAGAAAAAAACCTTTACAAACATTTTACCTATTTGATATTATATTATCTTGTTGAAACATATTCGGAGGTGCTTTATAAAATGGCAGTAAAAATTCGTTTAAAACGTATGGGAGCTAAAAAATCTCCTTTCTATCGTATCGTAGCAGCAGACTCTCGTTCACCACGTGATGGACGTTACATCGAAGTAGTTGGAACTTACAATCCTGTAGTTCAACCAGCTGAAGTTAAAATCGATGAAGAGCTAGCTCTTAAATGGTTACAAAATGGTGCTAAACCATCTGATACAGTTCGTAACCTTTTCTCTAACGAAGGCATCATGGAAAAATTCCATAATGCTAAATTAGGAAAATAATTTCACTCGAGATGACATCACTAATCGAAACAATTGTAAAGCCGCTTGTTGATTATCCAGCTGATGTTAAAGTGGAGGAACAAGAAGATGAACGTCAAGTGACTTACATCCTTACTGTTCACCAAGAAGATGTCGGCAAAGTAATCGGCAAACAAGGCCGCGTTGCAAAAGCGATTCGAACTGTTGTGAATGCAGCAGCATCACAGCAAGGTAAAAAAGTGTATGTGAAAATTCAAGAGTAATCAAAAAGGGAGAGGGATAACCTCGCCCTTTTTTTATGTTATGATAAGATGAACGTTTTGATCACAGTAAGTCTTTTGCGAGCAAGAAGCAGCTATTTCAATATGCATGTAAAAAGCACAAGGTCACTATCTTGAGGGCGGAGGGAACGTTTTGAACATTATTCAAAAAGTGGTTGTGAAACAAGTGTTAACTGAAGCAAGCAAACAAGATCTTGAAAATCGTTTTATAAACCGCAAGCAGGCGCTTGAAAAGGAAATGGAACAGCTGAAATTTCAGTTAAAGCACATGGAAAAAGCCAATAAAGGTTCTTCTTTATTACATAGTCAATTTGAAAAAGAAAAATCCGCTCGCCTTGAAAAAATTGAAGTGTTGAACTTTCAGCTGACGCAATTAGAAAAGCTTCCTTTAGGGAGCGAACTCGTTGAAACGGAACTGGATGCCTTAGTAGAGGTAAAAATCGGCGATGATTGGGAAAAGATAAAAGAAAGTAAAACAATTATTATAAAAGATAGCAAAGTTGTTGAGATTAGATAGAGGTGAAGAAGCATGAAATGGTTTAAGGTTGGAAAAATTGTGAATACCCATGGTGTAAAAGGAGAAATTCGTATTGTATCAACTACGGATTTTGCTGATGAGCGCTATGAAAAAGGAAATAAACTTTATATCTTCAAAGAAAAGCAAAGCGAGCCGGTAGAAGTAACGGTAGCAAGCCATCGCAGGCATAAAAATTTTGATCTGCTTACATTCGAAGGCTATCACAACGTAAATGATGTTGAGCAGTACAAAAACTGCGAAGTGAAAATTCCTGAGGAGCAGCTAACGGATTTAGAAGACGGTGAATTTTATTTCCACGAAATTATTGGCTGTACAGTAAAAACAGAAGACGGAGTAGAGGTAGGAACGGTCAAAGAAATTTTAACGCCGGGAGCTAATGATGTGTGGGTCGTTAAAAAAGGCGGAAAAGAAGTTCTTATTCCTTACATCGACGACGTTGTACAATCTATTGATATAGAGGAAAAAGAGATTGTTATTACAGTAATGGAAGGGTTATTGGACTAATGAAAATTGATGTACTATCGCTATTTCCTTCTATGTTTGACGGTGTTTTTGGTGAATCAATTTTGAAAAAAGCACAGGAAAAAAATGCGGTTGAACTGAATGTAGTTAATTTCCGAGAATATTCTACGAACAAACATCAAAATGTGGACGATTATCCTTACGGCGGAGGTGCTGGAATGGTATTGACACCTCAGCCTATTTTTGACGCTGTAGAAAAGCTGACTGAATCAGCTAAGAAGCCCCGGGTAGTTTTGCTTTGTCCGCAGGGCGAACGCTATACACAGGCAAAAGCAGAAGAACTAGCAGCAGAAGAGCATTTAATTTTTATTTGCGGTCATTACGAAGGATATGATGAACGAATTCGTGAGCAGCTGGTAACTGATGAAATTTCAATTGGTGACTATGTATTAACTGGAGGAGAGCTTGGTGCAATGGTTGTGATCGATAGCGTTGTTCGCTTGCTTCCCGATGTGCTTGGCAATAATCATTCAGCTGTACAAGACTCACACAGTACAGGTTTACTAGAGCACCCCCACTATACGCGTCCTGCTGATTTTAGAGGCTTAACAGTTCCTGAAGTACTTATGTCAGGAAATCATAAAAAAATTGAACAGTGGCGCCAAAAAGAGTCTTTAAAGCGCACGTTGCTTCGAAGACCCGATATGCTTGAAAAGATGGAGCTAACGGAAGAGCAAAAGAAACTAGTAGCTCAATTAAAAGAGGAAAACAACCTTTCATAAATCCATAAAATTTATGCATAAACTCTGTTGCATACAGTATAAGAGTGTGCTAAGATAGATTTTGTGGCTTGGGCAGATGTCTGGTCACCTATAACGATGTTCCGCTGCAATGATTGAAAAGCATTGGTATGAGCGTCTGTTGGAAGGAGTTGAAACACGCGATGCAAAAATTAATCGAAGAGATTACAAAAGAACAATTAAAAACAGATCTTCCTACGTTCCGTCCTGGTGATACTGTACGTGTACACGTAAATATCGTTGAGGGTACTCGTGAACGTGTTCAGGTATTTGAAGGTGTTGTTATTAAGCGTCGTGGCGGTGGTATCAGCGAAACATTTACAGTACGTAAGATTTCTTACGGTGTAGGTGTAGAGCGTACATTCCCACTTCATACGCCAAAAATTGCAAAAATCGAAGTAATGCGCCGCGGTAAAGTACGCCGTGCGAAACTTTATTACCTACGTGAATTACGTGGTAAAGCTGCGCGTATTAAAGAAATTCGATAATAGTAAAGGGGAGCTTGTTTATACAAGCTCCTTTTTTCAAATGTTTTTTTAGAACGATTCGTTCTCTGACAGTGAAAAATAGACGTACAAGTCATCATTTTTTTATTCTATTTATTTATTAGGCGTTTCAAACATTATCGTTTAAAATAAAGGTATGACATAAGAGTTGGAGGACTGAAGATGGCTCGAAAGAAAAATGAACTGTGGGAATGGATAAAAGCAATCGCCATTGCCGTACTGTTAGCTGTTGTAATTCGCTATTTTTTGTTTGCACCGATTGTAGTAGATGGACTTTCTATGATGCCTACGCTGCATGACCAGAATCGAATGATTGTAAATAAGTTCTCCTATAAGATTGGTGATCCTGATCGCTTTGATATTATTGTTTTTCATGCTACAGCGGAAAAAGATTACATAAAACGTATTATCGGACTGCCGGGTGATCATATTGAGTATCGAAATGATACGCTATATGTAAATGGAAAAGCTTATAAAGAGCCCTATTTAGATCAGTATAAAAAAGAAGTGATTGACGGTAATTTAACCGAAGATTTTAAACTAGAAGACGTAACGGGTAAAAAGACCGTGCCAGAAGGCTATTTGTTCGTGATGGGAGACAATCGACGCTACAGTAAAGACAGCCGTCAGATTGGCTTTGTGAGTATGGACAAGGTGCTTGGTAAAACGAGTGCCGTATACTGGCCGATTAAAGAAGCGCGTTTTGCAAAGTAAAATATAAAAGGTGAGTAAAATATGACAATTCAATGGTTTCCTGGCCATATGGCCAAGGCCAGAAGACAAGTAACTGAAAAGCTAAAATTGATTGATATTGTATACGAACTGGTTGATGCACGCATTCCGCAATCATCGCGAAATCCAATGATTGATGAGATTATTGTGAACAAGCCCAGAATCGTATTGTTGAATAAAGTGGACAAAGCGGATCCGCGCGTCACTCAGCAGTGGTTAGATTATTACAAAGAACAAGGTATTTATGCCTTAGCTATTGACGCACAAGCAGGTAAAGGAATGAAACAAATTGTTTCGTCTTCTAAAGAACTTCTTCAAGAGAAGTTTGACCGCATGCGCGCAAAAGGAGTTAAAAAACCCCGCGCTATCCGTGCGATGATTGTAGGGATTCCTAACGTCGGTAAATCAACGCTAATTAATCGCCTTGCCAGCAAAAAAATCGCCAAGACGGGAGATCGTCCAGGTGTGACGCAGGCACAGCAGTGGATTAAGGTAGGAAACGAGCTAGAGCTGCTTGATACGCCAGGTATTTTGTGGCCTAAGTTTGAAGATGAAACAGTTGGATATAAGCTTGCGACAACGGGTGCTATCAAAGATACCATTTTAAATATGCAAGATGTCGCTGTTTATGCGCTGCGCTTCTTAACTAGCCATTACCCAGAACAATTAAAGCAGCGTTATGATTTAAATGAAATCCCTGAAGACATTGTAGAGCTTTTTGATGCAATTGGGTCGCGCCGCGGCTGTTTAATGGGTGGCGGCATGGTGGATTACGATAAAACAGCTGAGCTTGTTCTTCGAGAAATTCGAACGGATAAAATTGGCACCTTTACATTTGATGATCCAAGTGAAGCTGAACAACAGCTGTAAGCAACACATTGCGAACTGAAGCAAAAAACGCCTCTGCCTTTTCAGCATGAGGCGTTTTTTATGTGAAAGTGCCGCGTGAAAATGTTGATATAAAGAAGGTGGAGCTAATGAAAAAGAGTATTAAGGAAATAAAAGAGGAACTAAAGCAAGTGAGAAGCCCGGAAGATGCTTTATTTAAGGCATATGCGCAAGATGAGCGTAAAGGTGTGCAGCAGGTTATTATTCAAAAACAAAGGCAATTTGAAGCGGCTGAGCGCTTGAAGCAACAGTTTGATGAAATGATGGCATATGAAAATGAATTATATAGGCAAGGAGCAACTTATATTGCCGGAGTAGACGAAGTAGGAAGAGGACCGTTAGCAGGACCGGTAGTAGCGGCTGCTGTTATTTTGCCTCCCGATTTTTTTCTCCCTGGTCTGACGGATTCAAAGAAGTTATCAGAAGCAAAGCGAGAAGCGTTTTATGAAGAAATTTGTAAAAAAGCTGTCGCTATCGGTATAGGGATTATAGACGCAGAGGTCATTGATTCTATTAATATTTACGAAGCAACAAAAAAGGCAATGACTGAAGCCATTGAACTGCTGGCAGTTCAGCCTGATGAACTGCTCATTGATGCGATGAAGCTGCCGGTGCCTATTTCACAGCAGTCAATCATTAAAGGCGATGCTACAAGCATTTCAATTGCTGCAAGTTCTGTTATTGCAAAAGTGACGCGAGATCGAATGATGAAAGAACTTGGTGAACGCTATCCTGCATACGGATTCGAAAAACATATGGGATATGGAACAAAACAACATTTAGAAGCAATCGAACAATATGGAATTTTGCCAGAACACCGCCGATCTTTTGCACCGATAAAAAACCAAGTAAACTAGAACATGATACCCGAGCATATCTCTGCTTTTTAGCGCATTTTTCAATGCGGGATTCTAGGCTTAAAAAGAATATAGCCTATGTAAGCGGAGATATGGCAGCGGGAAAAATTCGTAAATTATTTTCCTCTCAGTCTGCTTTAGTTATGAAGGTTGATTTACATGATCAACCACACGTTTAACGTCCGCAGAGCCTCATCTACTTCATAAGGTATGGTTAAGTACTATCTCCATAAAAATATCAATTTTCTTATTATTTCAATATTTTTCACTAGAATAGTAGACAATTAGACAATTATTTTTATACAATGAAAGCGCAGTCTATTTTGTGCAGTATAGTTTTGTGGTTGATTATGTTAGGAGGATGGGAAATGAATATCCATGAGTATCAAGGAAAAGAACTACTCAGAAAATATGGGGTTGCAGTACCAAACGGTCGAGTAGCTTTTACTGTTGAAGAAGCAGTTGAAGCAGCAAAGGAATTAGGTTCACAAGTATCAGTGGTGAAAGCACAAATCCATGCTGGTGGACGCGGTAAAGCGGGCGGTGTCAAAGTAGCAAAAAACTTAGATGAAGTTCGTACATATGCACAAGATATTTTAGGAAAGACCCTCGTAACGCACCAAACAGGCCCTGAAGGAAAAGAAGTTAAGCGCTTGTTAGTTGAAGAGGGATGCGATATTAAGAAAGAATACTACATCGGTTTAGTTCTTGATCGTGCAACGTCTCAAGTTGTATTGATGGGTTCTGAAGAAGGTGGAACTGAAATTGAAGAAGTGGCGGAAAAAACGCCTGAAAAAATCTTTAAAGAATATGTAGATCCTGCGATTGGTTTACAAGCATTCCAAGCTCGCAGACTTGCATTTAATATTAATATTCCAAAAGAATTAGTTGGAAAAGCAGTTAAATTCATGACAGGTTTATATACAGTATTTGTTGAAAAAGACTGCTCAATTGCAGAGATTAACCCTCTAGTTGTAACAGGTGACGGAGACGTTATGGCATTGGATGCGAAGTTAAACTTTGATTCAAATGCGCTGTATCGCCAAAAAGATATTCTTGAATATCGTGACCTTGAAGAGGAAGATGCTAAAGAAATTGAAGCATCTAAATACGACTTAAGCTACATTTCACTAGACGGTAATATCGGTTGTATGGTAAACGGTGCAGGTTTAGCGATGGCAACGATGGATATTATTAAGCATTACGGAGGCGACCCTGCTAACTTCCTGGATGTTGGGGGCGGCGCAACTGCTGAAAAAGTAACAGAAGCATTTAAAATTATTTTATCTGACCAAAATGTAAAAGGTATTTTCGTTAATATTTTCGGCGGAATTATGAAATGTGATGTTATTGCAACAGGTGTTGTTGAAGCAACAAAACAAGTTGGATTAAGCCTTCCATTAGTTGTTCGCTTAGAAGGAACAAACGTTGAACTTGGAAAAGAAATTTTACAAAAATCAGGCTTAAATATCACAGCTGCTGAATCTATGGCAGACGGCGCACAAAAAATCGTTTCACTAGTGAAATAGAAAGGCTGGGGGATAGGAATGAGCGTATTTATTAATCAAGATACAAAAGTAATTGTACAAGGAATTACAGGCGGAGTTGGCCTTTTTCATACACAGCAAATGTTAGAATATGGAACAAAAATTGTTGGTGGCGTAACGCCGGGTAAAGGCGGCTTAGAAGTAGAAGGTGTTCCGGTATTTAATACGGTTGCCGAGGCGAAAGAAAAAACAGGCGCAACGGCTTCTGTTGTATATGTTCCACCAGCATTCGCAGCTGACTCCATTATTGAAGCAGTTGACGCAGATTTAGATTTAGTTATTTGTATTACAGAAGGTATTCCAGTATTAGATATGGTAAAAGTAAAGCGTTATATGGAAGGAAAACGTACGCGTCTTGTAGGGCCTAACTGCCCAGGTGTTATTACACCGGAAGAATGTAAAATTGGCATTATGCCAGGGTACATTCACAAAAAAGGTCATGTAGGTGTAGTTTCGCGTTCTGGTACATTAACATATGAAGCTGTTCACCAACTTTCTGAAGCTGGAATTGGCCAATCAACAGCTGTTGGTATCGGCGGTGACCCGGTGAATGGCACGAACTTTATCGATGTATTAAAAGCGTTTAATGAAGATGAAGATACGTATGCAGTAATTATGATTGGGGAAATCGGCGGTACAGCAGAAGAAGAAGCGGCAGAATGGGTAAAAGCAAATATGACAAAACCTGTTGTCGGCTTCATTGGCGGTCAAACAGCGCCTCCAGGAAAACGTATGGGCCATGCTGGTGCGATTATTTCAGGTGGTAAAGGGACAGCGTCTGAAAAAATTAAAACAATGAATGAGTGCGGTATCCAAGTAGCTGAAACACCATCTGTTATGGGAGAAACACTTATTAAAGTGTTAAAAGAACAAGGCATTTACGAGCAGTGTAAGACTCATTAATAGAAGACATATAGCCTCCTTTGACCGGGGGCTATTTTGTCCATTTAAAAAGGAGATTGTAGAATGTCTGGTTTACGGGAAAAATTAATTCATTTAGCACATTGTCCATCTGTTAATTGGAAACAAATTTTTACGCTACTTCAACAGAATTCTTCATTACAAAATCTCTACGAGTACTCTCCATCACAGCTTCAAAAACTATTGACTCTCTCGATTGAACGTGCTAATCAAATAAAAAAAGATTTGCAAACTATTCCAATACGAGATATTCTAGATAAATATGACGCTGAGAATATTCGATGTGTCACCATCTTAGATGATGAATATCCTGAACTTTTGCGCCATATTTATGATCCGCCTTGGGTATTATTTGCAAGGGGGAACTTGTCTCTTCTACACGCTCCGGCGAGCTTAAGCGTTGTAGGAACAAGAAATCCTACTTCATATGGAACTGCAGCTTTAACTCGTATTGTTAAGCCGATGCTGCATGAAGAATTTGTCGTTGTGAGTGGGCTAGCCTTAGGAATTGACCAGGCTGCTCATGAACTGGCTATCGCTGAAAAAGCTAAAACGATTGCAGTTTTAGGCGGAGGGTTTTATAATATTTACCCAAGAGGAAACCAAAATTTAGCAAGAGAAATTGCGCAGCATCATTTGCTGCTTTCTGAATATGCCCCGTTTATGAAGCCGACGAAATGGTTTTTCCCTCGCAGAAACAGAATCATTAGCGGATTAACAGGAGGCACGTTGGTGGTGCAAGCAAAAGAAAGAAGTGGATCTTTTATTACCGCCGACCAGGCGCTTCAGCAAGGAAGAGAAGTATTTGCCATACCGGGTTCTATTTTTGAAGAAACATCATGTGGAACGAATAAGTTAATCCAATTAGGGGCAAAACTTGTGCAAAGCGCTGCTGATATTACAGATGAAATGATGTATATAAGATGAATGTTTCAAAGTAGTCATATTCTTGCATGGTATGAAATACTAGTGAGATACGTAGGAAAATCGTATGACTTATCTTTTTGACATTTGACAAACAAGAACCAAATATTTAATAATAATGAAGATTTTATTCTACCTCTTGAGGAGGAACAAATAGATGTCTGACTACCTAGTAATTGTAGAATCGCCTGCAAAGGCTAAAACAATTGAACGTTATTTAGGAAAGAAATATAAAGTAAAAGCATCGATGGGACATGTTCGCGATTTACCTAAAAGTCAAATGGGAATTGATATTGAACAAGATTACAACCCGAAATATATTACAATTCGCGGGAAAGGCCCGGTTTTAAAAGAACTAAAAACAGCGGCTAAAAAAGCAAAAAAGATTTACCTAGCAGCCGATCCAGACCGTGAAGGAGAAGCGATTGCATGGCATTTGGCGCACAGTTTGGATGTAGACATTGCATCGGACTGCCGCGTAGTATTTAACGAGATTACAAAAGAAGCGATTAAAGAATCTTTTAAACATCCACGAGCAATTAATATGGATTTAGTAGATGCTCAACAAGCACGACGTATTCTTGACAGGCTGGTTGGCTACAATATCAGTCCATTGCTGTGGAAAAAAGTGAAAAAAGGATTAAGTGCCGGAAGGGTTCAATCAATTGCAGTGCGGTTAATTATTGATCGTGAAAAAGAAATTGCAAAGTTTATCCCAGAAGAATACTGGACGGTAAAAGCAACTTTTCAAAAAGGGAACGACCAGTTTGAAGGCCAGTTAATCGAATATCAAGGGAAAAAAGTAGAGCTATCGAATGAAGATGATGTAACCAACATTGTTAAACAATTAGATGGAAACGAATTTTCAATTTCTAAAGTAACAAAACGTGAGCGAAAGCGTAATGCGGCTCCTTCTTTTACCACGTCTTCATTACAGCAAGAGGCAGCGCGGAAACTGAACTTCCGAGCGAAAAAAACGATGATGATTGCGCAGCAATTATATGAAGGAATTGATTTAGGAAAAGAAGGTACAGTAGGTCTTATCACGTATATGCGTACCGATTCTACTCGTATTTCAGAAACAGCTCAAACAGAAGCTAGAGATTACATTACGAACGCGTACGGAAATCAGTTTGTGGCAACGGAAAAGCGTAAAGAAAAGAAGAATTCAAATGCGCAAGATGCCCACGAAGCGATTCGTCCAACTTCAGCTCTTCGTAAACCAGGAGAGGTAAAAGAGTTCTTATCGCGTGATCAGTATCGACTGTATAAGTTAGTATGGGAGCGCTTCGTTGCTAGTCAAATGGCACCTGCCATTATGGATACAATGGCTGTAGATTTGAAAAATGGAGACGTAACATTTAGAGCGAACGGCTCAAAAGTTAAATTTCCAGGCTTTATGAAAGTGTATGTTGAAGGCAATGATGATCAAGTGGAGGAAAAAGAAAATCTTCTTCCAGACTTAGAAGAAGGAGAAGTAGCTTATTCTAAGGACATCGATGAAAAGCAGCACTTCACACAGCCGCCGCCAAGATATACAGAAGCTCGTTTAGTTAAGACATTAGAAGAGCTAGGCATTGGCCGACCGTCTACATATGCTCCAACACTTGATACGATTCAAAAGCGCGGATACGTAGCGCTCGATAACAAGCGTTTTGTTCCAACAGAACTTGGAGAAATTGTACTAGAGCTTGTATTGGAGTTTTTCCCGGAAATTTTAGATGTAGAGTTTACAGCTAAAATGGAAAACGATTTGGATGAAGTGGAAGATGGTAATGTTCAATGGGTGCGTGTTATTGACGAATTTTACAGTGATTTTGAAAAACGCTTAGAACATGCTGAAAAAGAAATGCGCGAAGTGGAGATTAAAGATGAACCTGCCGGAGAAGACTGTGAAGAATGCGGTTCACCTATGGTATACAAAATGGGGCGCTACGGAAAATTTATGGCATGCTCTAATTTCCCTGACTGTCGCAACACGAAGCCAATTGTAAAAGAGATTGGCGTAAAGTGTCCGAAATGTGAAGAAGGAAATATCGTTGAGCGAAAATCGAAGAAAAAGCGTACATTTTATGGCTGTGATCGATTCCCGGGCTGTGACTTCGTATCTTGGGATAAACCGATTGCAAGAAAATGTCCGAAATGTGAAAATCTGCTTGTAGAGAAGAAACAGAAAAAAGGAACTCAAGTCGTCTGTACAAGTTGTGATTATAAAGAGGAAGCTCAGCAGTAAAAGAGAATGGGATGAATTCCCACACTTTAAATTTAAAAATAGCAGTTATATAAGATGCGGCGACATTGCTTCATGTGCTAAAATGGAAACGTTATTAGCGACATTGAGTAATGTCGCATTTTCTTTGTCACGTTAAAAAAGGAAAAGACAAGTGAATGAATAAGCAAAATGATAGAAAAGATAGAAATGAAGTTGGAGGATTTACAATGAATGAACAAGTAATTAATGTTATTGGAGCAGGTCTTGCTGGAAGTGAAGCAGCTTGGCAAATCGCAAAGCGCGGTTTGAAAGTCCGTCTTTATGAGATGAGACCAGTAAAGCAAACACCTGCTCATCATACGGACAAATTTGCTGAATTAGTATGTAGTAATTCACTGCGTGCGAATACATTAACAAATGCAGTGGGTGTGTTAAAAGAAGAAATGCGATTATTAGACTCTGTCATTATTCGTTCAGCAGACGAGTGTGCGGTTCCAGCAGGTGGAGCACTGGCTGTTGATCGTCACGAATTTGCCTCTCGTGTGACGGAAAGCGTTAAAAACCATCCGAACGTAACGGTTGTTAATGAAGAGATTACGGAAATTCCACAGGGACCAACTGTTATTGCAACAGGTCCGCTAACGTCAAAAGATTTATCGGAACAGCTGCGCGCGTTAACAAGTGAAGATTATTTATATTTTTACGATGCGGCTGCACCTATTATTGAAAAAGACAGCATTGATATGGATAAAGTATATCTTAAATCTCGCTATGACAAAGGGGAAGCTGCCTATTTAAACTGTCCGATGACAAAAGAAGAATTCCAGCGCTTTCATGAAGCATTAATCAATGCAGAGACGGTTCCTTTAAAAGAATTTGAGAAGGAAATTTATTTTGAAGGATGTATGCCAATTGAAGTAATGGCTTCACGCGGAGAAAAAACAATGCTCTTTGGACCAATGAAACCAGTTGGGTTAGAAGATCCGAAAACAGGAAAGCGACCTTATGCAGTTGTTCAGCTTCGTCAAGATGATGCAGCAGGTACACTATATAATATTGTAGGTTTCCAAACACATTTAAAATGGGGAGCACAAAAAGAAGTATTAAGCTTAATCCCAGGTTTAGAAAATGCAGAAGTAGTACGCTACGGAGTTATGCATAGAAATACGTTTATTAATTCTCCTAAATTGTTAAAGCCTACGTATCAATATCGCGAGCGTGATGACTTATTCTTTGCTGGACAAATGACAGGAGTAGAAGGATATGTAGAATCAGCTGCGAGCGGATTAATGGCAGGAATGAACGCGGCTCGACTTGTGCTTGGTGAAGAATTGGTTGTATTGCCGCAGGAAACAGCGATTGGCAGTATGGCTCACTATATCACACATACAAACGCCAAAAACTTCCAGCCGATGAATGCCAACTTTGGCTTATTCAAAGAATTGGAAGTGCGAATCAAAAACAAACAAGAACGAAATGAAACGCTGGCTAAACGAGCATTGGAAACTATTCAGAATTTTACAACAAAATAATCAAAATTGTTTGCAAGGGCTACTTAATTGTGATAATATTTAGTAGCCCTTGTGAGGTGATAACATTGGAATTTGTTAAAGATGTATTAAATTCCTTTCTAGAATATTTACAAATTGAGAAAAATTATTCAAAATATACAGTTGACTGCTATGAAAAAGACATAGGTATCTTCATGTCTTTTATGCAGGAAGAGCAAATACAAAACCTACAAAGTGTTACATATGCTGATGCAAGGCTGTTTTTAACACGCCTATATGAAAAGCAGTATTCAAAAAGATCGATGTCACGCAAAATTTCTTGTTTGAGAACGTTTTATCGTTACTTAAATAGAGAAGAATTAGTAGAAGATAATCCATTTGCGCTCGTTACCCTTCCTAAAAAGGAAGAGAGAAATCCTCGCTTCCTGTATGAAGAGGAGATTGTGAAATTATTTCAAATGAATGACTTAACAACTCCGTTAGGGCAGCGTAATCAGTCTCTCTTAGAATTGCTGTATGCCACCGGAATACGAGTGAGTGAATGTGCATCTATTAAGCTTAGCGATATAGATTTTTCACTTCAAACTTTGCTCGTATATGGCAAAGGGAAAAAACAACGGTACGTGCCATTTGGCTGTTATGCCAAGGATGCTCTTAGAGTATATATAGATAATGGAAGAAAGCTTCTTTTAAAAAAGGCTCCTTCTGATACTCATTCGCTCTTTTTAAATTATAAGGGGACACCGTTGACAGACCGAGGCATACGCTTAGTCATTGATCAGTTAGTAAAGAAAACCGCTGAGAATATACATATTAGTCCACACGTTTTGCGGCATACTTTTGCGACTCATATGTTAAATGAAGGGGCAGATTTACGTACAGTTCAAGAAATGCTAGGTCATGAACATTTATCAACCACTCAAATATACACACATGTGACGAAGGATCGTTTAAAGGCAGTTTATATGAATCACCATCCTCGCGCATAAAAGGAGGAGTTAATTTGTCTACTTTCCATGCTACTACGATTTTTGCAGTTCAGCATAACGGTCAATGTGCCATGTCTGGGGACGGACAAGTAACGTTTGGAAATGCTGTTGTGATGAAACATACTGCTCGAAAAGTAAGACGTCTATTTCAAGGGCAAGTTCTTGCCGGCTTTGCAGGTTCAGTAGCTGATGCATTCACTCTTTTTGAATTATTTGAAACGAAGCTTGAAGAGTATAACGGAAATCTTCAGCGTGCAGCCGTGGAGCTTGCTAAACAATGGAGAAGTGACAAAGTATTGCGAAAGTTAGAAGCAATGCTTATTGTTATGAACAAAGATAACTTACTGTTAGTATCAGGAACGGGTGAAGTTATTGAACCGGACGACGGCATTTTAGCAATTGGATCAGGCGGAAATTATGCTTTATCAGCGGGACGTGCATTAAAACAACATGCAGGCGAACATTTAACAGCTAAAGAAATTGCAAAAGCAGCTTTAGATGTAGCAAGTGAGATATGTGTTTATACAAATGATCATATTATTGTAGAAGAACTGTAGGAAAGGGGATTTTTTTATGAATTCTCATTTAACACCTCGACAAATTGTAGAAAAGCTCGATCAGTATATTATTGGTCAAACGAAGGCAAAGAAAGCGGTCGCTGTTGCGCTGCGAAATCGCTATCGCCGCGGTCTGCTAGACGAATCTTTACGTGATGAAGTTGTGCCGAAAAACATTTTAATGATTGGTCCTACAGGTGTGGGTAAAACCGAGATTGCACGCCGCTTAGCTAAGCTTGTCGGTGCACCTTTTATTAAGGTTGAGGCAACAAAATTTACGGAAGTTGGATATGTAGGACGCGATGTGGAATCAATGGTTCGTGATTTAGTGGAAACGTCAGTTCGACTTGTGAAAGAAGAAAAAATGAACGGCGTGCGTGATCGTGCAGAAGAAAATGCAAACAAGCGGATAGTGGAGCTTCTTGTTCCAAGCAAAAAGAAGCAGCAATCGTTTAAAAATCCGTTTGAAATGATTTTTTCAAACGGTACACAGTCAAGCGATGCGGATCCTGATCAAGATGAGGAAACGAATATTGCAACGAAGCGCAAGCAGATTGCTCATCAGCTTGCTCTAGGAGAGCTTGAAAATCATTATGTCACAATTGAAGTAGAAGAGCAACAGCCTTCTATGTTTGATATGTTACAAGGTTCGGGTATGGAACAAATGGGCATGAACATGCAGGATGCCTTAAGCAATTTTATGCCTAAAAAACAAAAAAAGCGCAAACTTACTGTTAAAGATGCACGAAAAGTATTAACAAATGAAGAAGCGCAAAAATTGATTGATATGGATGAAGTGACGCAAGAAGCTGTGAATCGTGCAGAACAATACGGAATTATTTTCATTGACGAAATTGATAAAATTGCTCAAAAAAGTGGTAATTCATCTTCCGCTGATGTTTCACGTGAAGGCGTGCAGCGAGATATTTTACCAATTGTAGAAGGATCAACGATTGTTACCAAATATGGTGCAGTCAAAACTGATCATGTTTTATTTGTAGCAGCTGGTGCTTTCCATGTATCAAAACCGTCGGATTTAATTCCAGAATTGCAAGGTCGATTCCCAATTCGCGTTGAATTAACGAAGCTAACCGTTGAAGATTTTATAAACATTTTAGTAGAGCCAGATAATGCGTTATTAAAGCAATATGCGGCATTATTGGAAACTGAAGGTATACAAATTGAATTTTCTGACGATGCTATACGTAAGATTGCAGAAATTGCATATCAGGTAAATCAAGATACAGACAATATTGGTGCAAGAAGGCTTCATACGATTTTAGAACGTTTGCTAGAGGATTTATCGTTTGAAGCACCAGAAGTAACATTAGAGAAAATTGTGATTACTCCGCAGTATGTGGAAGAAAAATTAGAAAAAATCGCTAAAAACAAAGATTTGAGTCAATTTATTTTATAGAACTGAAATCGCAGGAGGAAGAGTACTAATGGATTTATTAGGGAAAACTAGAAAGATTAATGCAATGCTACAAAAAGCAGCTGGTAAACCAGTAAACTTTAAAGAAATGGCTGAAACACTTTGCGAAGTGATCGAATCAAACGTATTCGTAGTAAGTCGTCGCGGTAAATTATTAGGAATCGCTGTTAAACAGCAAATTGAGAATGCGCGCATGAAAGATATGTTAGAAGCACGCCAGTTCCCAGAAGAATATACTCAAAGCCTATTTAACATTCAAGAAACATCTTCTAATTTAAACATTGAAAGTCAATATACAGCTTTCCCAGTTGAAAATAAAGACTTATTTGATGCAGGACTAACAACAATCGTTCCAATTATCGGAGGCGGAGAGCGTCTAGGTACGCTTGTACTATCTCGTTTAGACCGTCAGTTCGAAGACGATGATTTAATCCTTGCTGAATACGGTGCAACGGTAGTAGGTATGGAAATTCTTCGTGAAAAAGCAGAAGAGATTGAAGAAGAAGCGCGTAGCAAAGCTGTTGTACAAATGGCAATTAGCTCATTATCATACAGTGAGTTAGAAGCTATTGAGCACATCTTTGAAGAGTTAAATGGAAATGAAGGACTATTAGTCGCAAGTAAAATTGCTGACCGCGTTGGAATTACACGTTCAGTAATCGTAAATGCGCTACGTAAATTAGAAAGTGCTGGCGTTATTGAATCACGTTCGCTAGGAATGAAAGGAACTTACATTAAAGTTCTTAACAACAAATTCTTAGTAGAGCTTGAAAAATTAAAATCTAACTAAGTTTATGAACCAAAAAGCACACGGGCAAAGCCCGTGTGCTTTTTTTATATGCTCTCAGTATGAAAAGGTTCGCTCTGGGTTAAGACGATTCGTTCACTATTTTTATAAATCTTTAACAAACTTCATATAAAAATCTAAAAATTATATTATAGAATCTTTAAATAGTAAAAAGATACTAGTTGATTACAAATCGTTACTTTTATTACATATTGTTCAGGACTTATGGTATGTATTTTGATTTTAAATTAAAAAAATAGAGCTAAAGTACAGCATTGATGTTAAAATATGCTTGGAAATCGAATGAAAATTTTGGTTTATAGTCCAAAAGTTCTTAAAAAAGGATAGACATTGCATGAAGTTTTTCTTACAATAAGTTCTATGGTACTAAAGTCGAAATTTGTCTCATTTTTGAGAAAAATAGAATAGGTAAGCAGGTGTAAGAATTGAGTTTGTTTTCAACTACTTTTCAAACAATTGAAAATGGAATTAGCTACGCGTCACAAAAGCAGCAGACGATTGCACAAAATATCGCAAACGTTGATACTCCAAATTATAAATCGAAAACAGTATCGCGTACGAGTGAATTTCGAGATTTATTACATAACGAGTTAGAAGCATATCAGACTGATTCAAAACATATCCCATTTTCCGATTCATCCCAGCGAGTGATTACCCAGCAAGGAAACACTTCCTATCAAGCAAATGGAAACAATGTGGATATGGATAAAGAGATGGCGGATATGGCTGAAAATCAAATTTACTATGAGGCGCTAGTAGATCGTTTAAACGGAAAATTTAATTCTCTTCAAACAGTCATTAGAGGGGGGAAATAAGTTTGACAATTTTTCAAAATATGAATATTACATCTTCAGCTTTAACTGCCAATCGTTTAAGGATGGACGTTGTTTCATCTAACATGGCGAATGCTGAAACGACAAGAGGGACGTACGTTAATGGTGAGTGGCAGCCTTACAAAAGAAAAATGGTTGTCATGCAGTCTGATCGTTCGCCTTCTTTTTCGTCTCTCTTACACTCCGAAATCAATAAAAGTCAAAACAATGGTGTAAAAGTCACAGATATCGTAGAAGATAATACTCCTTTTAATTTAGTATATAATCCGACGCATCCAGATGCTAATGACCAAGGGTACGTGCAGACGCCGAACGTAGATCCTTTAAAGGAAATGACGGATTTAATTAGTGCTACTCGATCCTATGAAGCAAACGTGACGGTCTTTAATACAAACAAAAATATATTAACAAAGACGTTAGAAATTGGAAAATAAAGGAGCGATAAAATGATTAATGGTATCAGCAATCAAATAGCAATAGCAAAAACAGCCGCTTCGACTGGCACTGGACAAACAACTCAACAGTTTTCAACGTTTTTAAAAGACTCAATCAATGAGTTAAACAATGCTCAACGCGCTTCGGATATAGCGACTGAAAAGCTTGCTAAAGGAGAAAATGTCGAACTCCAAGATGTAATGATTACTGCTCAAAAAGCAAGTATTACGATGCAAACGGCTCTTGAAATACGCAATAAAGCTGTTGAAGCCTATCAGGAAATGATGAGAATGCAAATGTAATTGAGCGGTTATTAAAGAAAATGAAAATAGTAATAACCGGAGGAATACCATGAATGAAAGAATAGCTCTTTACCGAGATAAGATGAAAGTCTTTTGGAATAACCGCAAAAAAGGACAGAAAATAGCCCTTATCGCTGCTCCTCTTGCGGCTATTCTAGTCATTAGTTTAGCATCTGTTTTCTTAAACAAAGATAAATTTGTCCCTCTTTATAGCAATCTATCGGCTCAAGAAACAGGACAAATCAAAGCAGAGCTTGATGCTAGAAGCGTTCCTTCAGAAATCTCTGATAATGGAACAACCATTTCGGTGCCTGAACAAAGCGTTGACTCGCTAAAAGTTGATTTAGCTGCACAAGGAATTCCTGATAGCGGAAGTATCGACTATTCGTTTTTTGGGAAAAATGCGAGCTTTGGTATGACAGACAATGAATTTGATGTGTTAAAACTCGATGCGATGCAAACTGAATTGGCTAACTTAATGAAAAACATTCAAGGAGTCAACGATGCAAAAGTGATGATTACCCTTCCCAATGAAAGTGTATGGGCGAATGAAAAGCAGGGAGAAGCCTCTGCATCGATTGTGCTTAATACAAAGGCTGGTTATAAATTTGATGATCAGCAAATTAAATCTCTTTATCATTTAGTATCCAAAAGTGTGCCAAACCTTCCTACAGATAATATCGTCATCATGAACCAATATTTTGAGTACTTTGATTTAAAAGGAAATGAAACGGATTCAGCTTCTAGCTCATTTGCTTCGCAGAACGAAGCGAAAAAAGAAGTTGAGCGGGATATTCAGCGTCAAGTACAGCAAATGCTAGGAAGACTGGTCGGTCAAGACAAAGTAATGGTCTCTGTTACAGCAGATCTTGATTTTACACAGGAAAATCGCGAAGAAAAGCTAGTAGAGCCTGTTGATAAAGATAATATGCAAGGAATTGCCGTTAGCGCTGAAAAAATCAATGAAACATTTTCTGGTAAAAATGCTCAAGATGGAGGCGTTGCTGGAACAGGAGAAGAAGATACAACAAATTACTCATCTAGCACAGCAAGTGGAGACGGAGACTACGAAAAAAACGAAGAACGTATTAATTATGAAGTGAATCGAATTCATAAAGAAATCGTTGAAAGTCCATACAAAATTCAAGACCTTGGCATTCAAGTAATGATAGATCCCTCCAATGCAAAAGGGAAATCACAAGTGTCCGATACACTTGAGTCAGACGTTCAAAAAATGTTAGGTACAATTGTCCGTACTTCTATTTCAAAAGATGCAAATACGAAAGCTCTCTCGGATAACGCGGTCAGCGATAAGATTACCGTTTCCGTTCAGCCGTTTAATGGACAAGAAACAGCTGACAGCACAGCAAGTTCGATTCCATTGTGGATGTATATAATCGGAGGAGCACTGCTGCTTATTATTGTTGTTCTTATTGTGCTGTTGGTTAGGAAAAGGCGTCAAGACTTAGATGAAGACGAATATGATGAAGAGTATGATGAAACTTTTGAAGCATATGAAGCGGCACAAAAAGCCCCTGTTTTAAGTGCTGAACAGCAAACAAAAAGCAATCTTGAAACGTTAGCGAAGCAAGACCCGGAAGAGTTTGCAAAGCTGCTACGAACATGGATTAGTGAGGATTAGGAGGAAAGCTAATGGTAAAGGCTATGCAAAAAAATGAGTTAACTGGAAAGCAAAAAGCAGCAATTTTGTTGATTTCTCTCGGTCCGGATGTATCAGCTTCTATCTATAAACATCTCAGTGAAGATGAAATTGAGCAACTAACGCTTGAAATTTCTTCAGTGAGAAAGGTAGAGCCGTCCCTAAAAGAAGCTGTGCTTCATGAGTTTGAACAAATAACGCTTGCTCAAAACTACCTTGAAAAAGGAGGAGTAAGCTATGCGAAACAGGTGTTAGAAAAAGCACTTGGACCAGAGCAGGCTATGATGATTATCAATCGATTAACTTCTTCTTTGCAAGTTCGTCCGTTTGACTTTGCCAGAAAAGCTGATCCTATGCAGCTGTTAAATTTTATTCAGCATGAGCATCCTCAGACGATTGCCCTTATTTTATCTTACTTAGAACCGCCGCAGGCAGGACAAATCTTATCATCACTGCCTCAGGAAAGGCAAGCGGATATTGCAAGGCGGATTGCAACGATGGGAAGTACGTCTCCGGAAGTCATTAATGAAGTGGAGCAAATTTTAGAGAGAAAGCTTTCAGCTACCGTTACCCAAGACTATACCCAAACAGGTGGTTTAGAAGCAGTAGTTGAAGTATTAAATGGAGTGGACCGAGCGACTGAAAAAATTATTATTGATACGCTTGAAATTCAAGATCCGGCATTAGCAGAAGAAATCAAACAGCGAATGTTTGTATTTGAGGATATCGTAACGCTCGATAACCGTTCTATTCAGCGTGTGATACGAGATGTAGAAAATGATGATTTATTGTTGAGCTTAAAAGTAGCAAGTGAAGAAGTGAAATCTATTATTTTTAAAAATATGTCTAGCCGTATGGTGGAAACGTTTAAAGAAGAAATGGAATTTATGGGCCCTGTGCGTTTGAAAGATGTAGAGGAAGCCCAGTCACGTATCGTTGCTGCAATTAGACGTTTAGAAGATGCTGGTGAAATTGTACTAGCTCGAGGTGGAGGAGACGATATTATTGTCTAATATCATTAAATCAACTTATACGAACAAACTTTCAGACGAAAATGCTAAGCACATTCAAGTCATTCCATTTGGTTTTCCGATACAAGATGAGCCGACAGAAGAACATCTTCAGCAAGAAAATGCAAAGCACGTTATTGAACAAGCGCATAGTGAAGCTGAAATGATAAAGGCCGAGGCAGACGCTTACCGCAAACAAGCTCAAAACGAAGTTGAACGTTTGAAAAAGCAGTGGGAAGAAGAGAAGGTGCTGCTGTTTCAACAAGAAAAAAAACGCGGCTATGAAGAAGGGTACGAAGAAGGGCTGCTTCAAGGGAAACAAGAGTACGAACATGTATTAGCCATGTCGCGAAACATTGTTGACGAAACAAAGAATCAGTACTACGAATATATAAATCAATCTGAAGAAGTCATTTTTGAATTAGGTTTCACCCTAGCAGAAACGCTTTTAAATGAGCAGCTTCAAAGAGATGAATCATTTTTATCACTTGTTGCAAGGTCTTTAAAAGAAGTTAGAGAACATAAAGAAATCCAGCTTTTTGTTTCTCCCAAAAAATATGCATATGTATGTGAACATAAACGAGAACTGTTCGATTTATTAAACGGAGAAACCGGGCTGTTTATTTATGCAGATGAAAATCTTCAGGAAATGGATTGTGTCATCGATTCCTCTTATGGGCGTCTTGTTGCTTCTTTTGATAGTCAGTTAACAGAATTGAAGAAAAAATTAAAAGAACGTTTGTTAGAGGAGAGTAAACATGAAAGTCGCACAACTCATTCATGAAATCCCGCGCACATCTTCTTTTAAACGGTACGGGAAAGTCAGCCGAGTAGTAGGAATGATGATTGAATCTAAAGGACCTAGAACGTCAATAGGAGATGTTTGCTTTATTCATCTTAGTGAACGAGGAGATAAAATTCGTGCAGAAGTTGTTGGTTTTAACGGTGAGAACGTCGTTTTAATGCCTTATACGTCTGTTCGATATATCGGACCTGGCTGCCTAGTGGAAACGACAGAAAAACCTCTGCAGGTAAGCGTGGGGAAAGAGTTAATAGGTCAAGTGCTTGATTCGTTAGGCAACCCTTTAGATGGGTCTGAACTTTCTCATTATTTGCCTTTTGTTTTAACCGATCAAGACCCCCCTAATCCTTTAGAGCGCCCGCCTATTGAACAGCCTATTGAAGTAGGTGTACGGACGATTGATAGTTTGTTAACCGTAGGCCGAGGGCAGCGCATAGGTATTTTTGCAGGAAGCGGTGTTGGGAAAAGTACGCTGCTCGGGATGATTGCTCGTAATACAAAAGCAGATATCAATGTCATTGCCCTTGTAGGCGAGCGAGGAAGAGAAGTTAGAGAATTTATTGAACGAGATCTTGGAGAGGAAGGGTTAAAGCGCTCCGTTGTAGTAGTTGCTACCTCGGATCAGCCTGCTCTACTTCGAATGAAAGCAGCATATACAGCTACTTCTATTGCTGAATACTTTCGAGATGAGGGGCTGAGCGTCATGATGATGATGGATTCTGTTACCCGTGTAGCAATGGCTCAGAGAGAAATTGGATTAGCCGTAGGTGAACCTCCCACTACCAAAGGTTATACACCATCTGTTTTTGCTAGCTTGCCAAGGCTGCTTGAACGTACAGGGACTAATCAACATGGATCTATTACCGCTTTTTACACTGTATTAGTAGACGGTGATGATATGAACGAACCTATTTCGGATACGGTGCGAGGCATTATAGACGGACATATTGTACTAGACAGGGAGCTTGCCAATAAAGGTCAATATCCGGCCATCAATGTCTTAAAAAGCGTTAGTCGCGTGATGAACCATATCGTGAGTGAACGGCATAAAGAAGCAGCTGAAAAACTGCGTTCATTAATGGCTACCTACGCTAATTCTGAAGACTTAATTAACATAGGTGCCTACAAAAGAGGATCTTCTGCTTACATTGATGAGGCAATCCACTATCATCCTGTCATTGAGGCATTTTTAAAGCAAAAAACGAACGAACATCCATCGTTTGAAACAAGTGTAACAAAGCTCTGTGAACTGTTTGTGAAAGGTGAGTAAATATGGCATATGAATTTAGGTTATCTAAAATAATGGCAATTAAGTCAAATGAAAAAGATGAACTGCTATCTCAATATAATCAATCCCTACAGCAGTTTGAAACAGCGGGTGAAAAGCTTTATAAAAAGTTAAAAGAAAAAGAAACGCTGATTGAACAGCATACGGGCAAAATGAAGCAGGGGCTTTCTATTTTAGAAATTACATCATTTCAGCAGTTTTTAACAAGTGCCGAACGAGTGATTGAAAGGCTGCAACAAGAGGTCATGTTTGCCAGACAGCAAATGAACTTAAAGAAACTGAAGCTAGAAGAAAAGAATATAGAAGTAAAGAAGTATGAAAAATTAAAAAAGAAAGACTACGATTCTTATATAACAGCGGAAAAACAATTAGAAGCGAAGCAAATGGATGAGCTGTCTTTACAGCAGTACATGCTGCATAGAAATTAGGTGAAAAACATGGCTAAACGAAAAGAATTAAGAGAAGAGTACGAAGAAGAAAACTATGAAGATGGGAAATCTTACAGTAAAAGCCAGGTGTTTTTATTTTTAATCTTTATTCCAGCGGTGTTCCTCATCTTGGCAGCTTACATTGTCCTGACACTTTTAGGCGTCAATATAAATGATAAGGTTTCTGCTGTTACACACGCCATTCCATTTGTATCAAGTGAGCAGTCACAAAAAAATGAAAATATTCAAGAAAGCAATGAAGAAATACAAAAGCAGGTTGAGAGCCTTCAAAAGAAGCTGAGCACGAAAGAAAAGCAAATTTCAGCTTATGAGAAAACGATCAGTACAAAAGATCGTCAAATGGATGAACTCAAAATTGAAATGCGCGATATGGAAGAAAAAGCCGATGACGAAGCGAAAAAACAAAAGAACAATCAGCTGGCGAAAAAAGATGTCATTGCTACCTATGAAAACATGTCTCCTAAAAATGCAGCGCTCATTTTTGCCGAATTAAAAGAAGACAAAGCGGTCGCGATGCTTAAGCAGTTCAAAGCAAGTACAAGAACGGCAATCTTAGAAAAAATGGATCCGAAAGTAGCTGCACGCTATACGACATTGTTAACAGATCAGATTGATGAATAAAAGCAGAGGTGAAAACAGTGGAAATTTCACTACGTCCAGCAGCTGCATCAAAGGTAAACTGCGATGAAAAAGCGGCTGTTATTCAGACTCAGGGTTTTTTTGAAGAAATCGTTCAGCAGCTTCAGCAGCTAAATGCGCAACCTTTAGCGAGCCGGGAGAAATCATTGAATGAACAAGCGATAAATCAAGACGTCTTTAACGCGGTCGGGTTAATTGCGATTCAGTTAAGCGAAGCAGAATATGAAGGAGATGAAGGAGATGAACCGTCTGTCTTATACGAACATCTAGCCGAGATGATCAGTAGTATTCCAAGTAGTCTAGATTTGGAACAGCCGCTTCTAAAGCTGCAGCACGTGTTAACAGAAATGCAGCACGAACCTGTTTCATCTAAAACAGACAGTCAAGAACAATATTTGTCTTCTATTTCTAGCTTGTTGACTATATGCAAAAACACGTCGTCTGCGTTTCAAACAGAGTTTGCTCAGCTGATGGAAAAACTACAAAAACCGCAGCTACAGTCAGTGAAGCTTTCAGATTCGCAGCTTCAAGGCTTGCGGAAAGCTGCTGTTGAAAAAATAGAGAAAATTCATAAACAACCACGTGTATTAACCGATACCTTACATGAAAAGCGCTCAGCTGGTTTTTTCGCCGTTGTTCATTCAACTTCAAAAAATTCTCTAAAAGATATGAGCGCTGTTCGTAAAGAAGAAAAAGGGCCGCTATTTAATCAGCTTCCATGGAAAAAAGATGTGGTTTTAGGTAACCCAAGTATAGATAGTGAAAGTTCTTTCACTGCTAAAACAGCCGGGTTGAAGTTGAAAAATAACCCATCAGCTTTTGGAGCTGGAGAAATGCTTAAGATCCAAGAGTTTTCTATTGATCTAGGGCAAGCAAACTCTGATCATCAACAGTCTGACGATCTGGTAAATGAGCTGCAAAAAATATGGAGTAAAGCTTCGATCAGTACTGAAGAAGGAGCATCCAAGCTTTCCATTAAATTGTTTCCAGAGCAGCTAGGGACGATTTCAATTGAAGTGCTTCAACAAGACAATGAAACAATTGCGCAGGTTGTGGTAACGTCAGCGAAAACAAAAGAGCTGTTAGATGCCAACCTTTTCAGTTTACGACAAGCTCTTGCGTCTCAACGCGTAGCGGTTGATCAAGTGGATGCGGCGGGAGTTCAAGCAGCTCCAGAAAGTTCTGTAACAGAGAGGAATGCTTTTGGTAAAGAAGAAAAAGAGCCGCAGTTTTCTATTGATTTAAGCCAAGCAAAATCAGACTATCAGCAGTCTAGCAATTTGGTAAACGAGCTGCAAAAGGTATGGAGTAAAGCTTCGATCAGTACTGAAGAAGGAGCATCCAAGCTTTCCATTCAGCTATTTCCAAAGCAGCTAGGGACAATATCAATTGAAGTGCTTCAACAAGACGATGAAACGATTGCGCAGGTTGTGGTAACGTCGGCAAAAACAAAAGAGCTGTTAAATGCCAATCTTTTCAGTTTACGGCAAGCTCTTGCGTCTCAGCACGTATCGGTTGATCAAGTGGATGCGGACGCTGTTCATACAGCTCCAGAAAGTTCTGTAACAGAGGTGAACGCTTTTGGTAAAGAAGAAAAAGAGCCGCAGTTTTCTATTGATTTAAGCCAAGCAAAATCAGACTATCAGCAGTCTAGCAATTTGGTAAACGAGCTGCAAAAAATATGGAGTAAAGCTTCAGTTGGATCTGAAGAGGGGGCATCCAAGCTTTCCATTCAGCTATTTCCAAAGCAGCTAGGGACAATATCAATTGAAGTGCTTCAACAAGACGATGAAACGATTGCGCAGGTTGTGGTAACGTCGGCAAAAACAAAAGAGCTGTTAAATGCCAACCTTTTCAGTTTACGGCAAGCTCTCGGGTCTCAGCATGTATCGGTTGATCAAGTGGATATGGACGCTGTTCATACAGCTTCAGAAAGTTCTGTGAAAAATATGACTGCTTTTCCTAAAGAAGAAAAAGTACCGTTTTTTAATCAGCTTCCATGGAAAAAAGATGTGGTTGTACCCAGCGGAAGTATAGATACCAATAGCTTTTTGGAAAATAGCGAAAGTCCGGCAGGTACACACACAACCGGGGCGCCAGTAGAGAATCAGGCATCATCCTTTGGAAGTGGAGAAATGCCTAAGCTTCAGCAGTTCTCTATTTATCTAGGGCAAGCAAAATCAGACTATCAGCAGTCTAGCAATTTGGTAAACGAGCTGCAAAAAATATGGAGTAAAGCTTCGTTTAGTACCGAAGAGGGAACATCCAAGCTTCTCATTAAGTTATTTCCCAAACAGCTAGGTGCGATTTCAATTGAAATGCTTCAGAAAGACAGTGAAACGTTTGCGCGAATTGTTGTATCGTCAGCAAAAACAAAAGAGTTATTAGACTCCAACCTTTCAACTTTGCGGCACGGTCTCGCGTCTCAGCAAGTATCAATTGATAAAATCGATGTGCTGCTGTCAGAACAAGCGATGTCGTATAACAATGAAAACGATCAGCAAAAAGAAAGACAGGAAAAAGAGCTGTTTAGAAACGAAGAGGAAGATCAAGATTCACAACACTTGGAAGAAGGGGCTTCATTTTTGTCTTCTTTTGAAGCAGCGCTTATTAACTACAACGTATAGGTGATAACAATGACAAATGAAATTACGTCTGACTTGTATCTAAGTAATAGGGAAACACAAGTGAAGCAAACGGGAAACAGCTCGCTTGGCAAAGATGACTTTTTGAAGCTTTTGATTGCTCAGCTTCAAAATCAAGATCCAATGAATCCAATGGAAGACAAAGACTTTATTGCTCAAATGGCTCAGTTTTCATCCCTTGAACAAATGACAAATATGAGCACATCGCTCAATACGTTTTTAACGCAGTCTCAGGCTTCTCCTATTTTAAAAGGGAGCGAATTAATTGGTAAAACCGCTGCATGGTTAGATGAAGAAGGAAATAAAAAGCAAGGAGTCATTTCGACAGCATCCGTCAAAAACAATGAGGTATCGTTTAGGATCAACGATGAAAATCATACGGTACTTTCGCTAAACGATATCTTAGAAGTAAGCAGTTAACCAACCAAATTTAAGGAGTGATTTTATGTTACGTTCGATGTATTCAGGAATCAGCGGCATGAAAAATTTTCAAACTAAATTAGATGTCCTAGGAAATAACATTGCCAATGTTAATACGTACGGCTATAAAAAAGGACGTACAACGTTTCAAGATTTAGTAAGTCAGCAAGTAGCAGGAGCAACAGGGCCGGCTGGGAACCGTGGAGGTGTTAACGCTAAACAAGTGGGATTAGGTTCACAAATTGGCACAATTGATACAGTTCAAACGGCAGGAAGCATTCAGTCAACAGGACGCCCTCTAGATTTAGCTATTTCTGGAGACGGCTATTTTGTTGTAAATGATGGAACATCAGACTATTACACAAGAGCGGGGAACTTCTATTTAGATAAAGATGGTTATCTAGTGACAGGTGATGGATTATTTGTACAGGCTACTAATGGAAAAATTAGGATTGATCCAACTACAGCTAAAAGCTACAGCATTGGAGCAAATGGAACTGTTAATATTGTTGGTCTAAACGGAACTATGCTTCCGAATCCTCAGACTATCAAGCTTGCAAAGTTCGCTAATAATGAAGGGCTTCAAAAAGCAGGAGGAAATTTGTTCGCTAATACTCCAAATGCTGGGCTGGTTACAACTCCTGCAAACATTACTCCTGGAAACAGCGGTACAGGAACTTTAATTTCAAGCGCCCTTGAAATGTCCAACGTTGATTTATCGGAGGAATTCACGGACATGATTGTTGCACAGCGCGGATTTCAAGCGAATACAAGAATTATCACAACATCCGATGAAATACTGCAAGAATTAGTGAATCTAAAACGATAGGCGGGAGGAAGGAGTAGGTATTACTCCGGTTGATTATGATCACTTTAACGAGGCTAAACGGCAAAACATTTACGTTAAATGCTCTTTACATCGAGCAGGTTGAGGCATTTCCAGATACAACTATTACGCTAACAAATAACAAAAAGCTAGTGGTAAAGGATTCAGTTGAAGAAGTGAATGAGAAAGTGACGAGTTATTATCAGCTAATTAACGTATTAGGGTTGCAGCAAACGACGGAGGAATAAAGTGTGTTCAAAAATAAGCTAATTAGTAAGATGATTATTATCCTGCTTTCTCTTACTTTAATAGGAAGCATTGCGGTTATTGTGACGTTAAAGTATACGGAGCAGGCAAGTACCGAAAAAGGTCCATCTATCGACGATGTGATTAAAGCTTCTGTGGATGTAACGGATATCAAAACCAATTTAAAAAGCAATAACTACATCAGCATCTCCTTTAAAATTCAAATGGATAGTAAAAAAGCGGCAGCAGAGCTTCAAAAAAGAGACTTTCAAGTAAGAGACATTATTATCAAACGGCTCTCCGATATGAGTGCTCAAGATTTTGAAGGAACGCAAGGGCTCAGTACGTTAGAAACAGATATTGCAAAGCAAATTGATCAATTAATGGAAAACGGACATGTTGTTAAAATTTATACAACGTCTAAAGTGTTGCAGTAAAGAAAAAGGGAGGGAAGCTAGTGGCTGGGGATGTATTATCACAAAATGAAATTGATGCCCTATTATCCGCGTTATCAACCGGAGAGATGGATGCGGATGAGCTAAAAAAGGAAAATAAAAAACAGCGTATTCGTACATATGATTTTAAACGCGCCCTGCGTTTTTCGAAAGATCAGATTCGCAGTTTGACGCGAATTCATGAAAATTATGCGCGCATGCTCATCAACGTCTTTTCGGCGCAGCTTCGTAACGTTGTACAAGTGTCCGTTGTATCAGTGGATCAAATTCCGTATGAGGAGTTCATTCGCTCTGTTCCGAAAGTAACCATCTTAAACGTGATAGCCGTCCCTCCTTTAGAAGGGCATATCATTATGGAAGTCAATCCGAACATTGCCTATGCGATGCTTGACCGCTTGCTCGGGGGACAAGGCGAGAGCGGTGGGAAAATTAGTAACTTAACGGAGATTGAAACGAGCTTGGTTCGAAACTTGTTAGAGAAAACGTTAGACAGTATGAGAGAAGCTTGGAGTTCTATTGCGGAAATTGAACCTGAAACATCAGAGTTTGAAGTGAATCCTCAGTTTTTGCAGGTGATTTCACCAAATGAAATTGTCATCGTCATTTCATTAAACGTACAAATTGGAGATGAAACGGGCATGATCAATCTATGTATTCCGCACGTGACGCTTGAGCCGATTGTGTCCAAACTGTCCGTTCATTACTGGATGCAATCTTCGAAAAAAGAACCTAACGCACAAGAGGTTGAGCAGCTAAAGGAACAAATTAATGATGCGGAATTGCAGGTTGTAGCCGAGCTAGGAAAAGCGGATATTTCCATTGAAGATTTCCTAGCATTAGATGCGGGAGATGTTATTCGACTGCAAACAAGCGTTCATAATCCGTTAACTATTTACGTCGGAGAACAACCTAAATTTATTGCACAGCCTGGAAAAGTCAGTCGGAAAGTCGCTGTGCAAATTCTAGATGATGTTAAGAGGAGGAACGAAAGGAATGAACGATGACATGCTTTCGCAAGATGAAATTGATGCGTTGTTAAAAGGAACTTCTTCACTTGACGAGTTTTCAGAGCCGAATAAGTCAAGTCAAGTAGACGATTACTTTACGGAAATGGAAAAAGACGCGCTTGGCGAAATTGGAAACATTTCGTTTGGAAGTTCAGCAACAGCGCTATCGGCTTTATTGAATCAAAAAGTCGATATTACCACGCCGTTTGTATCGCTCGTGTATAAAGAAGAGCTGACGGATGAATTTCCAAATCCTCATGTCGCTGTGCAAGTTCAGTACACAGAAGGCTTTTCTGGTACGAATTTGTTAGTTATTAAACATGAAGATGCAGCTGTTATTTCAGATTTGATGCTTGGTGGAACGGGAGAGAATCCGACGGAAATCATGGATGAAATTAAGCTGAGTGCAGTGCAGGAAGCGATGAATCAAATGATGGGTTCTGCAGCGACGTCTATGTCTACGGTATTTCAAAAGAAAATTGATATCTCTCCGCCGAGCTTAGATATTTTAAATATTCAAAAAGGGGAAGGCACAGAGCTGATTCCACAAGATGACGTCTTTGTAAAAGTCTCTTTTAATTTGAAGGTAGGCACATTAATCGATTCGAATATTATGCAGCTTTTATCGATATCTTTTGCTAAAAGTTTGGTGGAAGAGCTTTTAGGTCCAAGCGCAGAAGGTACGGCAGCTTCTATTGAAAAAGAATCAGACCTTAACGAAAAGCAAACAGAACCGCCGGCAGCTGAATACATACAGCATGAAGAAACACAGCAGGCAGCACCTGTTCATGTACCAGTTGATGTTCAGCCCGCATCGTTTTCAGAGTTCGAGCACGTGCCTTCTCCTCAGGGGGATTCACGAAATTTAGACATGCTGCTTGATATCCCGCTTCAAGTTACCGTGGAGCTTGGAAGGACTAAGCGAACGGTTCAAGAGATTTTAGCCTTATCTTCTGGTGCAATCATTGAACTTGATAAACTAGCAGGAGAACCGGTAGATATCTTGATTAATAGCAAATTAATTGCAAAAGGTGAAGTGGTCGTCATTGACGAGAATTTTGGCGTTCGCGTAACTGATATTATTAGTCAAAGAGACCGTATTAACAAACTAAAGTAATGATTTTTAGGAGGAGTAGAGATGGGAAACCGAATTTTAATTGTAGATGATGCTGCATTTATGCGCATGATGATCAAAGATATTTTAACGAAAAATGGATATGAAGTAGTAGCGGAAGCGGCAGACGGCCATCAGGCTGTAGAGTTATTTAAAGAGCATACACCAGATCTTGTCACAATGGATATTACGATGCCTGAAATGGATGGAATTGCGGCCTTAAAAGAAATTAAAAACATAAAAAGTGATGCTAAGGTGATCATGTGTTCAGCGATGGGACAGCAGGCAATGGTGATTGATGCCATTCAAGCAGGGGCAAAAGACTTTATCGTTAAGCCGTTTCAAGCAGATCGTGTAGTAGAGGCAATTTCAAAAGCAATTGGATAAACAACAGATTGGCGGGGCTTTCCCGCTAATCTTACACTATGTTGAAGTAAGAGGTGGCAGACATTGCTGCGAAAGTTCGTAATTGTTGCGCTGTTAATAAGCGTATTAGCAGGATCAAATCAAATCGTCTATGCAGAAAGTGGATCTGCATCGGTAAAAGAATGTTTGGAGAAAACGGAGAAGTGTTCAGAGAGTGAGAGTACTGATTCAAAAGAAAAAACTGAACTCCAGGCGACGCCTGCGCTTTCAGCTGGAGATATCGTGAAGATGATATTCGCGTTTTTACTTGTAATTGGGCTGCTTTTTGCGCTCTTAAAATTTGTAAATAAAAAAGGAAGGCTGCTACAAAAAAATAAAGTCGTACAAAACTTGGGTGGTACAAATGTTGGAAGCAGCAAGTCTGTACAAGTAGTCAAAGTTGGAAATCAGCTTTTTGTTATTGGAGTCGGTGAAAATGTGCAGCTTCTTTCAGAAATTACAGGGCAAGAGAAACAGCAGCTGCTTACGCAGTATGAGGAACAACAGAAAAACGAGGGCGAATATAAAGTCGTACTACCGTCTTTTTTAGAAAAATTCACTTCTAAAAAAGAAGAGAAATCTAGTCATTCTTTTCAGCAGCTTTTTCAGCGAGAAATGAATGAAATGAAAATAAAAAGACAAAACGCACTGAAAGAGTTAGAAAGGAACAAAAAGAACGATGAATGAAGTGATGAATCTCTTTAACTCGAGCAGTCCTACAAATATTTCAACTTCTGTCCAGCTTTTGTTGCTGCTGACGGTGTTTTCAGTAGCTCCTGGAATTTTAATCATGATGACCTGCTTTACACGAATTGTCATTGTGCTTTCATTTGTACGTACGTCGCTTGGGACACAGCAAATGCCTCCTAATCAAGTATTAGTTGGTTTATCGCTGTTTTTAACATTTTTTATTATGGCGCCAACTTTTTCTCAGGTAAATGAACAGGCGCTTCAGCCGCTTTTAAAAGAAAAAATCACGTTGAATCAAGCCTATAAAAAAGCAGCTGAACCAATGAAAGAATTTATGAGTGCTCATACAAGACAAAAAGATTTAGCTCTTTTTTTAGAATATGCGGATATAGATAAACCATCCTCTGTTCAAGATATTCCCTTAACTGCGCTCGTTCCAGCTTATGCGATCAGTGAGCTAAAGACGGCATTTCAAATTGGATTTATGATTTTTATTCCTTTTCTCATTATCGATATGATTATAGCAAGCGTGCTGATGTCTATGGGAATGATGATGCTTCCTCCCGTTATGATTTCGCTCCCGTTTAAAATTTTACTATTTGTACTGGTTGACGGCTGGAATTTAGTTGTTAAATCATTATTAATAAGTTTTCAATAGGTGATAGACAATGAATGGAGAATTTGTCATTTCGTTAGCAGAAAAAGGCGTGTATACAATTTTAATTGTATCTGGTCCTCTATTACTGCTGGCCCTTGTAGTTGGGCTCATTATTAGTATTTTTCAAGCAACTACCCAAATTCAAGAGCAAACTCTTGCTTTTGTTCCTAAGATTGTAGCGGTCTTAGTAGGGATTGTATTTTTTGGTCCGTGGATGTTATCAAAAATGATTTCATTTACATATGAAATTTTTTCAAATCTGTATCGGTACGTAGGATAGCTATGAGTCAGTTGATCTTATCCTATCCCGCGTTTTTACTAGTACTAGTGCGGGTAACGTCTTTTTTTATCACTGTTCCGCTATTTTCATACAAAACGATTCCCGCAGTTCATAAGGTAGGTTTATCTGCCTCGCTATCCGTTATTATTGCGACAACGATTGATTTACCCGTCGTTTCGTTAGATGCACAGTTTGTACTTTTAGTAGTAAAAGAATGTGCTGTTGGGTTGTTTATTGGTTTGACTGCGTATGTATTTATTATGGCTATTCAAATCGCCGGAGGTCTCATCGATTTTCAAATTGGGTTTGCCATTGCCAGTGTAATAGACCCGCAGACAGGGGCGCAAAGTCCGATACTAGGTCAATATTTATATGTATTTGCTCTTCTATTTTTATTATCGACCAATGGGCATCATTTATTAATAGACGGCATTTATAATAGTTATTTAATTATTCCGTTAGACAAAGTAGCTTTCCCTGTGGGAAGCCAAGCATTTGCTACACACATCATAACTGTTTTTTCATCGATGTTTTTAGTAGCCGTTCAAATGTCTTTGCCTTTGGTTGGTTCATTATTTTTAGTCGATATCGCGCTTGGCATCATCGCGAGAACGGTTCCGCAGTTAAATATTTTCGTAGTTGGATTTCCGGTGAAAATCATCGTTGCTTTTATTTTACTAATTGTAGTGATGGGGAGCATGTTTTATATGATGCAAATCATATTTGAACAAATGATAGAAGCGATGCGCGCGATGATCCGCATATTAGGAGGGGTGTAGCTTTGTTTTTAGTAAAAGTTGATTTGCAATTTTTTGCAGGAGAAAAAACGGAAAAAGCTACACCTAAAAAAAAGCAGGACTCTCGAAAAAAAGGACAGGTAGCTAAAAGTCAAGACGTTACCACTGCGCTCATTCTTTTAATGGTTTTTCTTTATTTTTTGTTTGGAGCCAAACAATTTTTACAGCAAATGATGAAGCTGTTAAGAGAAGCTTTTCAAACGTATATGCTTGAGGAAGTGACGGCAGAGCGCGTATTTGCGATGTTTAAGCATCTTCTTCCTTCAATTGCTCTTGCAGCGGGTCCTGTCATGCTCGCAGCTTTTGTTGCTGCGCTCGGAGCGAATTATATGCAGGTTGGCATTCTTTTTTCCACGGAGTCCCTTCAGCCTAAGTTAGAAAAGATTAACCCTATTAGTGGAGCCAAACGAATTTTTGCCATGAGAGCGCTGGTAGAACTAATCAAGTCAACGCTGAAAATTATGTGTATCGGAGCCGTCACGTTTTTTATCTTATGGATTCACATAGAAGATGTATTAAATTTATCTCAAAAAAGTATAGGGGACTCGCTGGTTGTTCTGTCTAAGCTTGTTTTTCAAATGGGACTTGCAGCTTCGCTTATGCTTTTATTTTTATCGCTGCTTGATTATTTGTACCAAAAGTTTGATTTCGAGAAAAATATTCGAATGTCAAAGCAAGATATCAAAGATGAGCATAAAAACATTGAAGGAGATCCTCTAATCAAATCAAAAATAAAGCAAAAGCAGCGTGAAATGGCAATGTCTCGCATGATGCAAGAAGTTCCAAAAGCAGATGTCGTCATTACAAACCCTACTCATTATGCCATTGCTTTAAAATATGATGAAGAAAAAATGGATGCTCCCTATGTTGTAGCCAGCGGCGTAGATTTTATTGCTCAAAAGATCAAAGGAATTGCCAAAAGTCATGAAATTATCATGGTAGAGAACCGCCCGCTGGCAAGAGCGCTTTTTGATCAAACCAAAGTAGGGGATGCGGTTCCAGAAGAGTTTTTTAAAGCGGTGGCTGAAATATTAGCCTACGTATACCGCATTCAAAATAAAATGTAACGTTACGCTATTGTAAGGAGAGAAAAATTAATGTCTGCAAGAGAACTGCCAGTTGTTATAGGTGTTGTACTCATTATCGTTATGCTTGTTATTCCGTTGCCTTCATGGTTATTAAGTATTTTAATCATGATTAACATTTCTCTTGCGCTGCTTGTACTGCTCGTTTCCATGAATATGAAAGAACCTTTAGAGCTATCGGTGTTTCCGTCTTTGCTGCTGGTTCTTACGCTGTTTCGATTAGGTTTGAACGTATCGACAACCCGTTCAATTTTAGGAACAGGAGAAGCAGGCGGAGTAGTGGAAACATTTGGCCACTTCGTGATTGGTGGAAATCCGTTAGTGGGGTTTGTTGTCTTTATTATTTTAATTATCATTCAGTTTCTCGTTATTACAAAAGGAGCGGAGCGTGTTTCTGAAGTAGCCGCACGTTTTACCTTGGATGCGATGCCAGGGAAACAAATGAGCATTGATGCAGATTTAAATGCAGGTATGATTTCAGAAAAACAAGCAATTGACCGCCGTGAAAAAATTCAGCGCGAAGCAGATTTTTACGGAGCAATGGATGGAGCTAGTAAATTCGTCAAAGGTGATGCCATTGCAGGGATTGTCATTACCCTTATTAACATCTTGTTTGGAATTATTATCGGCATGCTGCAAATGGGAATGTCCATCACTGAAGCATCCCAAACGTTTACTTTGTTAACAGTAGGCGATGGATTAGTGAGTCAAATTCCAGCCCTCATGATTTCAACAGCGACGGGAATTATCGTCACGAGAGCTGCTTCAACAGGCAATTTGAGCGAAGATATTACACGGCAGCTGTTTGCTTTTCCCATTATGCTTTATGTAACTGGAGGAACAATTGCCGCTCTTGGTTTAATCACGCCAATTAATGATGTCATTACAATGCCTATTGCTATTTTATTAGGTGTGGGAGGCTATTATTTGTCTCAGGCTAAAAATCAGGCGGTTCGTGAAGAAATGGCCCCTACTGAAGAAGAGCTAGAAGACAATGAAATGAAAAGTCCAGAGAGTGTTGTCAATCTATTAAGCGTTGATCCGATTGAATTTGAATTTGGGTATGCATTAATTCCGCTTGCTGATACGAATCAAGGAGGCGATTTACTCGATCGAATTGTTATGATTAGGCGCCAGCTGGCACTTGAGCTAGGATTAGTCATTCCAGTTGTTCGTATAAGAGATAACATTCAGCTTCAGCCCAACGAATACTGTCTTAAAATAAAGGGCAATGAAGTGGCGAAAGGGGAGCTGCTGCTCGATCACTACTTAGCAATCAGTCCCGGAATGGATGATGAGTTGATTGAAGGAATTGATACGTTAGAACCAGCTTTTAAAATGCCTGCGAAATGGATTAGCGAGTCGGTGAAGGAGCAGGCTGAGATGTTTGGGTATACCGTTGTGGACCCACCGTCGGTTGTGTCTACGCACATAACAGAAGTTATAAAATCGTATGCGCATGAGCTGATTGGAAGGCAGGAGACAAAGCAACTAATTGATCACACAAAAGAAACGTATCCTATTTTAATTGAGGAAGTAACGCCTAATCCGCTTTCCGTTGGAGACATTCAAAGGGTACTGGCAAAACTTTTAAAAGAGAGCGTCTCAATTCGAAATTTACCCATTATTTTTGAGGTGCTGGCCGACTACGGAAAAATGACGTCAGACACCGATTTGTTAACTGAATATGTCAGGCAAGGACTTGCAAGGCAAATTACCAGTCAATATACGGTCCAAGAAGGTCTGCTTCGAGTTCTTACCCTTTCAGGAAAAGTTGAAAAAACGATGGCGGAAGCTGTTCAACAAACGGAGCATGGGAACTATTTATCACTAGACCCTAACGTTTCACAAGCTATTGTGGAAAGTATAGCTAAGCAAATAGAAACACTTTCTTTTCAAGAACAGTCTCCAATTGTGTTATGTTCTCCTGCAGTGAGGATGTACGTGCGTCAAATCACTGAGCGGTATTTTCCTCATATGGCGGTTTTATCATATAACGAGTTAGAAGCAAATGTTGAAGTTCAAAGTGTTGGAGTGGTGGATATCTGATGAAAGTAAAAAAATATGTAGTAGAATCTATGCCGCAAGCTATGAAAGCCATTCGTTCAGATTTAGGTGAGGAAGCGGTTATTTTACATTCGAAACAAATTCGAACAGGAGGTTTTCTTGGCTTATTTACTAAGGCGAAAATAGAAGTATTGGCAGCTGTCGATCCCGTAGAAAAGCTGAGCGTAAAGAAGAACTCAGCGCCGCCAGAACACAGTATGGAAGATAATCAATCTTTTATGAAGCAGCAGCTCAGTGAGTTAAATACTCTTGTCTCACAAATGAGTCAAATGCCAAAGGTTTCTTCAGGTTCATATCCAAAAGTAGTGGAAGATGTGCTTGCTTATTTGCGTTTGCAAGAAATAGACGAAGCTATTTTAGAAAACTTGGAGGCTCCTATGCTAGAGTACTACTACTTACATCGCCCTAACTCAAACCAACTCATGAAGTGGACGAAAAACTGGTTTACCAATCAGTTTAAAGCAAGTGAATGGAGCGGTCCTTTCAAAAAATATGTAAGTGTAGTAGGGCCAACAGGTGTCGGTAAAACAACCACTCTTGCTAAATTGGCTGCAAAGTGTGTCCTAGAACAAAATCAAAAAATAGCATTTATCACAACGGACACCTATAGAATTTCAGCGATTGAGCAGCTCAAGACGTACGCTTCGATCTTAAATGCGCCTTTAACGATTTGCTATAACGGAGAAGATTTTAAAAAAGCTTTGCTGGAAACAAAAGCATACGATGTGATTTTTATTGACACAGCAGGCCGTAACTTTTTAGAACCGCAATATGTAAATGATTTAAAGAAAATTATTACGTTTCAAGAAGATTTGCAAACGTTTCTTGTTCTAGCACTAACGTCAAAAGCATCAGATATGAAAGCTATATATGAACGTTTTACTAGTCTCCCTGTTGATCAACTGATTTTTACGAAGCGAGATGAAACAACTCACAAAGGCTCGCTTTTAAATATGTTGTATCGTTACGGCCAACGAGCTGCTTTTACAACAAACGGGCAGGATGTACCAGAAGATGTTTCGTCATTTAAAATAGAAGAGTTTATCGACGATGTGTTTGGAGATTGGAAAGATGAATGATCAAGCAGCAGTTTTAAGAGAAAAAGTGTTAAAGAAACATCAAAACTCTTTAAGGAATTGTAAAACTATAGCCGTGTTAAGCGGAAAAGGAGGAGTTGGAAAGTCGAATCTATCATTAAACTTATCTCTTGCGCTAACGAAGCAAAAGCAAAGAGTTCTTCTTTTTGACATGGATATAGGGATGGGAAATATTGATATTTTGATTGGACAAACTGCTTCCTATACGATGGTTGATTTGCTAGAAAAAAAGCTTTCCATCCAGCAAATTATTAAAAAAGGTCCTGAAGATTTAGCTTATGTGGCTGGTGGAACGGGAATTTCCTCTGTATTTGAATGGTCTCCATCGGACCTTGCTCATTTAATACAAGAATTGAGTTCTTTGACAAATCAATACGATTACATGATTTTTGATATGGGAGCGGGCATGTCAGAGAGTGTGCTTAAGTTTTTAAAAGCTGTAGATGAAATGATCGTGGTCACAACACCCGAACCTACATCTATCACAGATGCTTACGCTGCTATTAAGCTAGCAGCTTCCTATTCTGTATCAGCACCGGTTCGTCTTATTATTAACAAAACGCTTTCTGACAAAGAAGGAAATGAGACGTATGAACGATTTAACCGAGCTGTTCAGCAGTTTTTGAACATATCTATTTCTCTATTAGGTATTGTGCCAAACGATCAAGCTGTCCAGAAAGCGGTCAATCGCCAAATGCCTTTTTTGCTTCAAAACCCAACATCTAAAGCAAGTGTATCACTAATAGAAATGGTGAATATTCTTATTCCTCAAGACAATAGGATAACGGCTAAAAACGAGGGAATGTTTATTCGGCGCCTCAAACGATTTTTTCTTGAAAGGTAGGAAATGAGAGTGAATGAAATAAAGGTGCTTATTGTAGATGATTCTGCATTTATGCGAAAGCTAATCGGCGATTTTTTAGCATGTGACAGTCGTTTTCACGTTGTGGGTACCGCACGTAACGGTGAAGAAGGGTTGAAAAAAGCGCTCGAGCTGTCGCCAGACATTGTGACACTTGATATCGAAATGCCTAAAATGAATGGCTTAGATATGTTAAAGCAGCTTATGCGTGTGAAGCCCCTTCCTGTTGTCATGTTATCGAGTACAACAATAGAAGGTGCTGAAAATACGCTGACCGCTATGCAGTACGGCGCAGTTGATTTTGTTGCTAAACCTTCGGGAGCTATTTCGCTGGACTTACATAAAGTGAAAGATGAGCTTATCTCTAAACTATTGCTTGCTAGTAAAGCCAACATATCTTCAAGCAGTCATCAGCACGTGCAAAACAGAAGTGTATATAACCTCCCGATGGGGACGAAAGTGAACAAAATGATTTGTATTGGCACTTCTACTGGAGGACCGCGTGCGCTGCAAGAAGTATTATCAACTGTTTCAAAAGACATACACGCACCTATTTTTATTGTGCAGCATATGCCTCCAAATTTCACAAAATCATTAGCGGTTAGACTAGATCAGCTAGCTGATATTGAAGTGAAAGAAGCACAAGACAATGAAATCGTGCGCTCAGGATGTGCGTACATTGCGCCTGGAGGTTTTCATATGATGGTTGTAGAGAAAGAAGGACAGCTCAGCATTTGTTTAGACACTTCTTCACCTGTAAAGGGACATCGCCCCTCAGTGGATCGTTTGTTTCAGTCGATTAGTAAAATTTCAGGTTATCAAAAACTTGCTATTGTGTTGACGGGAATGGGGGCGGATGGAACGGAAGGCATTATTGATTTAAAGAAAAATAAAGACGCGCTTATATTGGCTGAATCTAAAGAAACAGCTGTCATTTATGGGATGCCCAAATCAGCTGTTTCTACAAAGCTTGTTGATTATATTGAACCGCTGCGAAACGTTGGAAGCTTTATTTCTCGCTACGCACAGAAATAGGAGGGAAAGTTACGATGGATATGAATCAATATCTAGAAGTGTTTATTGAAGAAAGCAAGGAACATCTTCAAAACGTTAACGACCAGCTAATGCGTTTTGAAAAAAATACCGATGATCTTGGTTATGTAAATGAAATTTTTCGGTCTGCTCATACGTTAAAAGGTATGTCTGCAACAATGGGATTTGATGATTTAGCACAATTAACTCACAAAATGGAAAACGTGCTAGATGCCGTTCGAAATCATCAAATCGACGCTCACACGGAAGTTCTTGATGCTTTGTTTGAATCAGTCGATGCGCTAGAAATAATGGTTCAATCTATTTCTGAAGGCGGCGATGGTCAGCTTGATGTCAAATTGCTTGTTCAAAAGCTGCAGCGTATTGTAGCAGAGGAACCCGCAGCAGAGCATGCGGCTTCTTCTATTGAGTATGATGAGTTCGTACAAACGCTGCTCAGTCAAACAGCAGGGCAAGGATTTAATGCGTTTGAAATAACCGTACAGCTCGAACGCACCTGTCTGTTAAAAGCTGCGCGTGCATATATGGTATTTGATGTGTTAGAGCAAGTGGGAGACGTCATTAAGTCAGCGCCAACTGTTCAAGATATCGAACAAGAAAAATTTGAATCATCTTTTATCGTTATATTAGTAACAAGCGAATCGCAAGAAAAGCTGAAGGCGAGCATTATGGAGGTCTCTGAAGTAGAAAGCGTGAAAATTGCTGCGGTCCCCATAAAAAAGGAGACAGAAATGCAGGAGCTTGTTTCACAAGAAGAAGCAGCAGCTATACAGGAAGTTACTGTGTCAGCACCTTCTAAATCGCCTGTTGAAGAGAAAAGACAGCTCTCAAATAACAAGACGATTCGAGTCAATATTGACCGTTTGGACAGTCTCATGAACTTGTTTGAAGAACTAGTTATTGATAGAGGCAGGTTAGAACAAATATCAAAAGAATTGAATAATAGCGAATTAGACGAAACGGTAGAGCGGATGTCCCGTATTTCTGGAGATTTGCAAACGATTATTTTAAATATGCGTATGGTGCCTGTAGAAACCGTTTTTAATCGGTTTCCCCGTATGGTGAGACAGCTTTCAAAAGATTTAGGGAAACAAATTGAACTTCAAATTGTCGGAGCTGATACAGAGTTGGACCGGACCGTCATTGATGAAATTGGAGATCCGCTTGTTCACTTATTAAGAAATGCCGTTGACCACGGAATTGAAATGCCTCAAGCACGCTTAAAGAACGGAAAGAATGAAAAGGGAACGATTCGCCTTAAAGCTTATCATAGCGGAAATCATGTCTTTATTGATTTAGAAGATGACGGGGCGGGCATCAATCGTGAAAAGGTACTGCAAAAAGCGTTAGATCGAGGAATTATCGATGGGAAAACTGCTGAAACGCTGACGGATAAACAAGTGTACGAGCTCATTTTCGCTTCGGGCTTTTCGACGGCTGAACAAATTTCAGATGTTTCCGGACGAGGAGTAGGTCTAGATGTCGTGAAAAACACGATTGAATCGCTAGGGGGTTCTGTAACGATCGATTCTAACGAAGGATACGGTTCGCGTTTTTCTATTCAACTGCCGCTCACTCTGTCTATCATTTCTGCTTTACTCGTGCAAATGAGTGAAGAGCGCTATGCCTTACCGCTTTCTTCGATTATTGAAACAGCTATTGTTCAGCCGAAAGAGGTCATGCATGTACATGGTCAAAAGGTTATTGACTTTCGAGGAGCCATTATTCCTCTTATTGATTTAAAAGAACTATTTACTGTGCCTAACTCGGTACAAAGAGATCATTATTCCGTCGTTATTGTGAAAAAAGGAGAAAAGACCGCCGGGCTAATTGTTGATTCTTTTATCGGTCAGCAGGAAATCGTTTTAAAATCTTTAGGTCATTATCTGCCGGGTGTATTTGCTATTTCAGGAGCCACGATTTTAGGCGATGGACAAGTAGCACTTATCATTGATTGCAACGCTTTGATCAAATAACAAATGCTGTAAAAAGAAAGGGAGAAAGGCATGAAAATTATTGTGTTTCAATTGGGGGACGAGGAGTACGGAATTTCAGTAGAAGAAGTGCAATCGATTGAAAAGATTCAGCACATAACACGCGTTCCTGGAGTAAAAGAATATGTAAAAGGTGTTATTAATCTTCGCGGTGTTATTACACCGATTATTGATTTGCGCACTCGTTTTAACTTACAAGAACAGCTTAACCATGAGCTGACACGTATTATTATGGTTCGTCTTAATGATGTAGAAGCAGGTTTGATTGTGGATGCGGCAAATGATGTAGTAGACATTGATGAAAAAACGATTGCTTCAGTGCCTGAAACAGTTGAAGGAACAGCTGTAGAATACTTGAACGGAGTTGTTAAAGTAGATAGCCGTTTAATTGTTCTTCTAAATTTACCTAAAGTGCTCTCTTTAGAAGACCACCTCCAGTGAGCCAAGCGAATAATGGATATCACGCTGAAGTTTGTAGGAGTTGAAGAATCGTGAGAGATGATAAACAAGTGATTAAGGTAGGAATTGCCGAGATGAATGTTACACATGCACCCGCAGTGCTTCGAACAGCGGGATTAGGGTCATGTGTAGGAGTTGTCGTTTACGACTCTGTTCACTCAGTAGCTGGGCTCGCTCATGTAATGCTTCCCGATTCAAGCGGGGCTAAATGTCCTTTTAATAGAGCTAAATATGCAGATACAGCCATTTTTGATTTGATAAATATGTTGATTAAACAAGGTGCACATAGAAGATTATTAAAAGCAAAAATAGCAGGGGGCGCACAGATGTTTCAATTTGAACCAAGAAATGATGTGATGCGAATTGGCCTTCGAAATGTTCAAGCAGTGGAGAGAGAACTGCATAGAAACAGTGTAGAAATTGCAGCAAAAGCTACAGGAGGACACAGCGGACGCACAATTGAATTTGATCCTCAAACGGCTATTTTAAAGGTTCGTACGATTAATGAAGGGATAAAAACGATATAAAGCGCGCTCTGACCGTTGACCGTTTAATAGCGCTATAAAAAGGAGTTGAAAGACCCTTGAAAAGTATACAAGAAGTTGAAGAACATAAAATTTGGCAGGAATGGATAGAGACGAGAGACTCCCATGCGGGAAACATGCTTGTTAAAAAGTATATGCCGCTTGTTAACTATCACGTTCAGCGGATTAGTGTAGGGCTGCCGAAGAATATCCATAAAGAAGAGCTTCGTAGTTTAGGATTAATCGGCCTTTACGATGCTTTGGAAAAGTTTGATTACGGTAGAGACTTAAAGTTTGATACATATGCGTCTTTTCGAATTCGAGGGGCGATAATAGACGGGCTTCGTAAAGAAGATTGGTTATCAAGAAGCGCAAGGGAAAAGACGAAAAGAATTGAGCAAGCAACAGAAGCACTTGAACAAAGATACTTGCGCAGAGTTGCACCAAGTGAGGTTGCAAAAGAAGTAGGCATGACAGAAGCAGATGTTGTTCATACAATGAATGAAGGCTTCTTAGCTAACGTTTTGTCAATGGAAGAACAGCCAAAAGAGTATGAAGATGGAGAGCAAAAATACACGATTAAAGATGAAAAAACGCTCTCTCCTGAAGAGGAGCTAATTAACGACGAACGATATCAAGAGCTCGCTGAAGTTATCGAGCAGCTAAATGAAAAAGAGCAGCTTGTTGTTTCATTATTTTATAAAGAGGAGTTGACTTTCACAGAGATCGCGCAGCTGTTAGGGCTATCCACTTCACGCATTTCTCAAATTCATTCGAAAGCGCTGTTTAAAATGCGTACGAGTTTAAGCAAAATAATTTAACAAAGAGGTAAAGTGATGGGGTTTTTACTCACAGTTAGTTTTTTAATTCATGGTCTATCACTGTTTTGCATTATTCTTTTATATATGCAAGTGACCAAAGTGAAAAGGATTGAACGCTTGCACCAGCAAAATATAAATAAAATGGAAGCTGCAATGAGTTCATATCTCGCTGAATTTCAGGAACAAAACGAGCAGTTTTTACGGCAGCTTCGTGAGCGTTCAACTTCGCTTTCTTCCGAAATGGAAGAAAGCAGCGCCAAATCACCTTTGGTAGATGAAGAAGACGTGCCTGTTCAAAGGGTGGATCTAAAAAGTGAGCCTTCCCAGTCGCTGCATGAACTTCTCTCTATAGAAGAAAATCAGAAACATATAAGCACATCTTTTGATGAATTAACTACAGACCAAATTCAAGATTTGTCAGGTGAAGAGATAAAAGAATTTTCCGTTTATTTAAAGGGAAAAGGTTTAACAATTGAAGAAATTGCAAAACATTTACACAGAGGGAAAACTGAAATTGAATTATTATTGAAATTTCATCAATAAACTTAATGAAACGCTTGCTTGTGAAAAAGGAGTATGCTATATTAGTTTTTGGTGTTATTACACACGCTTGTTGATTCGGTTGATGGTGCTACTTTTTGTAGTTTCGGCTGAAGATGATATAAGCGGAGGAGACTTAAAACCATTAGGAGGAAAAACACATGTCAGTAATTTCAATGAAACAATTACTAGAAGCTGGTGTACATTTCGGTCACCAAACTCGCCGTTGGAACCCAAAAATGAAGAAATATATCTTCACTGAGCGTAACGGCATCTACATTATCGATCTTCAAAAAACAGTTAAGAAAGTAGAAGAAGCGTACAAATTCGTTAAAGAATTAGCTGCAGACGGCGGTACTGTTTTATTCGTAGGTACGAAAAAACAAGCTCAAGATTCTGTTAAAGAAGAAGCAGCTCGCGCTGGTATGTACTTTGTTAACCAACGTTGGTTAGGTGGTACATTAACTAACTTCTCAACTATCCAAAAACGTATCAAACGTTTAAAAGATATCGAAAAAATGCAAGAAGACGGTACTTTCGAAGTACTACCTAAGAAAGAAGTAGTTCAACTTAAAAAAGAGTTAGAGCGTCTTGAAAAATTCTTAGGCGGCATTAAAGATATGAAACAACTTCCAGATGCATTATTCATCATTGACCCTCGTAAAGAGCGTATTGCAGTAGCGGAAGCTAAAAAATTACACATTCCAATCGTTGGTATCGTAGACACTAACTGTGATCCAGACGAAATTGATTATGTAATCCCTGCAAACGATGATGCAATTCGTGCTGTTAAACTTTTAACTTCTAAAGTTGCTGATGCTATTCTAGAAGCTAAACAAGGTGAAGAAACAGCAGTTGAAACTGAAACAACTACTGCTTAATTCCGTGAAAGGTGATAAGAGGGAATAGCCTTTTATCACCTTTTTTTGAAAAGATTTAACCCATTTATATACATTAATTACATACCCAAACAAGGAGGCTACACATTATGGCAATTACTGCTCAAATGGTAAAAGAACTACGTGAAAAAACAGGCGCTGGTATGATGGATTGTAAAAAAGCGTTAACTGAAACTAACGGTGATATGGAGCAAGCAATCGATTTCTTACGTGAAAAAGGTATTGCAAAAGCTGCTAAAAAATCAGACCGTATTGCTGCTGAAGGTCTAACTTACATCGAAACTCAAGGTAACGAAGCTGTTATCTTAGAAGTTAACTCTGAAACTGATTTCGTTGCGAAAAACGAAGGTTTCCAAAAACTAACAAAAGAATTAGCTGCTCACATCTTAGCTAACAAACCAGCTGACGCTGCTGAAGCTGCTACTCAAAAAATGGAAAACGGTGCAACTGTTGAAGAACACATCAACTCTGCAATCGCTACAATCGGAGAAAAATTATCTCTACGTCGTTTCGCTGTAGCAACAAAAACTGATGCTGATGCATTCGGTGCTTACCTACATGCTGGCGGACGTATCGGTGTGTTAACAGTATTATCTGGTACAACTGAAGAAGCTGTTGCAAAAGACGTTGCTATGCACATCGCTGCAATCAACCCTAAATACATCTCTCGTGACCAAGTTTCTGCTGAAGAAACTGAGCGTGAGCGCGAAGTATTGACTCAACAAGCATTAAACGAAGGCAAACCAGAAAAAATCGTTGCAAAAATGGTTGAAGGTCGCCTTGGCAAATTCTTCGAAGATATTTGCTTACTAGATCAAACATTTGTTAAAAATCCTGATCAAAAAGTACGTCAGTTCGTTGAGAGCAAAGGCGCTACTGTTGAAAGCTTCGTTCGTTTTGAAGTAGGAGAAGGTATTGAGAAACGTCAAGACAACTTCGCTGAAGAAGTAATGAACCAAGTTAAAAAGTAAGGGTTTGACCGTATAGGGAACACTGTGTGTTCCCTTTTTTACAAAAGAGATCTCACCGTTAACGATGGAGGTAAGCATGAGTCAAGCAAAATATAATCGTATCGTATTAAAGTTAAGTGGAGAAGCATTAGCTGGTGAAGATGGTTTTGGTATTAACCCATCCATCATCAAATCTGTTGCTGAACAAGTAAAAGCCGTTTATGAATTAGGTGTGGAAATTGCTGTAGTCGTTGGTGGTGGAAACATTTGGCGTGGTAAAATTGGTAGTGAAATGGGTATGGATCGTGCAGCTGCTGATTATATGGGAATGCTAGCAACAGTAATGAACTCGCTGGCTCTTCAAGATAGCTTAGAGAACATTGGTGTGCAAACACGAGTTCAGACTTCTATCGAGATGAGACAAGTAGCAGAGCCTTATATTAGAAGAAAAGCTGTTCGACATCTTGAGAAAAAACGCGTTGTTATTTTCGCTGCGGGTACAGGAAACCCTTATTTCTCTACAGATACAACAGCAGCTTTGCGTGCAGCTGAAATCGAAGCTGACGTTATCTTAATGGCTAAAAACAACGTAGATGGCGTTTATAATGCAGATCCTAAGCTTGTACCTGATGCTGTAAAATATGAAACATTAACATATATTGATGTTTTAAAAGATGGACTAGCTGTTATGGATTCTACAGCTTCTTCATTATGTATGGACAACGATATTCCGCTAATTGTTTTCTCAATTACGGAAGAAGGCAATATTAAACGTGCCGTTACAGGCGAAAACATTGGAACAATTGTAAAGGGGAAATAAACATGCCAAAACAAGTGTTGCAAAACGCAAAAGAAAGAATGGAAAAAGCAATTCAATCATTTAGCCGCGAACTAGCATCAATTCGCGCTGGACGTGCAAGCGCGTCACTTCTTGACCGCGTAACGGTAGAATACTACGGTGCACCAACACCGATTAACCAATTGGCGCAAGTAAGCGTACCGGAAGCTCGTATGCTTGTTATTCAGCCTTATGACAAATCACAAATTGGTGAAGTTGAAAAAGCTATTTTAAAATCTGATTTAGGATTAACACCTACAAGCGATGGAACTATTATCCGTTTATCGATTCCTGCTTTAACGGAAGAGCGTCGTCGTGAGTTAGTGAAAATGGTTAAAAAATATGCTGAAGAAGCAAAAGTTGCGGTTCGTAACGTACGCCGTGATGCAAACGATGATTTCAAAAAGTTAGAGAAAAAAGGTGAAATTACTGAAGACGATCTACGTGGCTACAGTGATGACATTCAAAAACTAACAGATGACCATATCGTAAAAGTGGATAAAGTGGCAAAAGATAAAGAAGAAGAAATTATGGCAGTTTAAGTCATTTCAAGGTAAAATATATTGTAAAAGACCCTCTATTGTTTACAGGGGGTTTTTTTGTTAATAATGTGTAGTAAGAAAAAACTCACATAAGCTACACGTTTATGTGAGAGCGTACAACGGGGGACCTTTGCATGTTAAGAAAATTTCAAGCATGGAAGAAAAGTCAAGATTTAAATACACTGTCTTTGTCAGAACGAAAAGATCAAGTGAAACAGCACCCTGTTCCTGAACATATTGCAATTATTATGGATGGGAACGGTCGTTGGGCGCAAAAACGAGCTCTTCCTCGCATGATGGGCCATCATGAAGGAATGAAAGTAGTACGTCATGTGACCAGACTGGCCAATGAATTAGGTGTTAAAGTATTAACTTTATATGCATTTTCCACTGAAAATTGGAAGCGCCCCAAAACTGAAGTTGAGTTTTTAATGAAACTGCCAGAGGAATTTTTAACAACCTTTTTGCCTGAGCTAATTGAAAAAAATGTGCAAGTTCGTATTATGGGAGATAAAAGTGAGCTCCCTGCCCATACGATTCGAGCCGTGGATAAGGCAATTGAAAAAACAAAGCATAACACGGGGATGATTTTAAACTTCGCGCTTAATTACGGTAGCCGTCACGAAATTGTGGGCGCTATTCGGTCATTGGCAGAAGATGTAGAACAGGGAAAAGTGGCTTCCTCTTCTATTTCAGAAAATTTATTTTCTTCCTATTTAATGAGCAAAAGCCTTCCAGATCCGGATTTGCTTATTCGCACAAGTGGTGAGCTTCGCTTAAGTAACTTTATGCTTTGGCAGCTAGCGTACACAGAGTTTTGGTTTACAAAAGTATTATGGCCAGATTTTAAAGAAAATCATTTAATCGAAGCAGTCGAGGCGTTTCAAAAGCGCGGTCGCCGCTTTGGTGGTGTATAAGAAGGTGTGGAAAACAAGATGAAACAGCGCATTATCACCGCGATTGTAGCACTTGCGGTATTTGTGCCGATTGTTTTAATTGGAGGGTTACCTTTTACCCTTATCATGTATGTGATCGGAACAGTTGGTGTAATTGAGCTTTTAAAGATGAAACATTTGAAAGCAATGTCTTTTCCAAGTATCATTAGTTTATTACTAACTTGGGTGTTTTTACTACCAAACGGAAGAGATGTTGCATTTCAATTCTTAAGTGAACATAAGATAGAAGTAGCGCTTGCTGCTGTCCTTCTTTTATTAATGTACACGGTTGTAGTTAAAAATAAATTTACCTTCGATGACGTTGGGTTTATTTTATTAACAACAGTATATGTTGGCTTTGGCTTTCATTATTTTATCGAGGTTCGTCAAGAGTTCGGGTTAGCTTATTTGTTCTTTGCTTTCCTTATTATTTGGGCGACGGATTCCGGAGCTTATTTTATTGGACGAGCAATGGGGAAACGAAAGCTATGGCCGGAAATCAGTCCCAATAAAACAATTGAAGGTTTTGTTGGTGGCGTCGTATGCGCTATTATAGTAGCCGTTGTATTTAAGCTGTTAGCAAATATTGATCAAACTATGATCGAGCTACTTGTAATTGGTATTATCGTATCGTTATTTGGACAGATGGGTGATCTTGTACAATCAGCGTTCAAACGTCACTATGGCGTAAAAGATTCAGGGAAAATTTTACCGGGTCATGGTGGGATTTTAGACCGTTTTGACAGTTTAATGTTCATCATGCCAATTTTAGCTTTTTTATTATCTCTATAAAAAAGATGTCTTTGTTTTAATAGGAGTGAATATACTTGAAGAAAATTTCCTTGTTAGGAGCTACAGGTTCAATCGGTACTCAAACCGTTGATATTGTTCGAGCGCATCCTGAGCATTTTGAGCTCTCAGCAATCTCTGTAGGTCGAAATATTAACGAAGCAAGAAAGATTATTCAGCAGTGTAAGCCAGCCCTTGTTTCTGTAATGAAGAAAGAAGATTGTCTGTCACTGCAAGCAGAATTCCCTTCTATTCGATTTGTTTATGGAGAAGAAGGACTTGTGGAAGTAGCAACTGATCCTTCTACAGAAGTGTTGGTAAACGCTGTTCTTGGAAGTGTAGGGTTGACTCCTACGCTAGAAGCAATCAAAATGAGAAAAACAATTGCTATTGCAAATAAGGAGACACTTGTTACCGCTGGTCACCTTGTCATGGAAGCAGCCAAGGAATATGGCGCTGATATTTTACCGGTAGACAGTGAGCATTCAGCTATTTTTCAAAGTTTGCAAGGGCAAGATCAAAAAGCAATAGACCGTTTAATTTTAACGGCTTCTGGAGGGAGCTTTCGAGATAAGACGAGAGCAGAACTACAGGGAGTAACGGTTGAAGATGCGTTAAATCATCCAAACTGGTCAATGGGAGCTAAAATTACAATTGATTCGGCAACGATGATGAATAAGGGACTAGAAGTGATTGAAGCACATTGGCTTTTTGATCTTCCCTATGAGAAAATTGATGTATTGTTACATAAGGAAAGCATCATTCATTCTATGGTAGAGTATTCTGATACAAGCGTTATTGCTCAGCTTGGAACGCCCGATATGCGCGTGCCAATTCAATACGCGTTAACGTATCCAAGACGCATGTCTTTGCCTGACACCAAGCGTTTAAGTTTGGCGGATATTGGTCAGCTTCACTTCGCTAAAATGGATGAAGAGCGTTTTCGCTGTTTAGCTTTTGCATTTGAGGCTGGCAAAGCGGGTGGAACACTTCCGACTGTTTTAAATGCAGCTAATGAAGAAGCTGTTCAAGCCTTTCTAGATGGTCACATTACATTTTTACAAATTGAAGATGTGATTGAAAAAGCAATGAATGAACATACTGTAATACAGAAACCTTGTTTATCTACTATTAAAGAAGTAGATTTAGAAGCAAGAGAGTTTGTTAGATCCGCCATCTCTCGATAATGTGCGTGCGAGAGAAGCCACTCCCTTATTTTTGGTGGGTGGAGGTTTGACTCTATTACATGAAGGGGGTAATACCCATTGAACACAGTCATTGCGTTTGTCGTCATTTTTGGAGCTCTTGTATTCTTTCATGAGCTTGGTCATTTAGTTTTTGCAAAGCGTGCAGGCATCTTATGCCGTGAGTTTGCCATTGGGTTTGGTCCCAAAATCTTTTCATTTAAACGAGATGAAACAGTTTATACCATTCGCTTACTGCCTCTAGGTGGATTTGTTCGAATGGCTGGAGAAGATCCGGAAATGATTGAAGTTAAGCCTGGTCAAATGGTGGGCCTCATGTTTGATAAGGAAGGCAAAGTAAATAAAGTCATTATTAATAACAAGGAACAGCATCCAAATGCAAAAGTTATTGAGGTAGAGCAAGCAGACTTAGAGCATAATCTATTTATTTCAGGTTATGAAGAAGGTGAAGATGAACATCTGCAAAAATTCGAGGTAGCAGAAGAATCTTACTTTGTTATGGACGGAGAAGACATTCAAATTGCACCTTACAGCCGTCAGTTTGCTTCCAAAACTCTTGGTCAGCGTGCGCTAGCCATTTTCGCTGGTCCACTAATGAACTTTATATTAGCCTTTGTTATTTTTATAGTTCTTGGGATTTCTCAAGGATATGTTGTTGACAAACCTGTGATGGGCAAATTAACATCAGATGGAGTAGCCGTTGATGCGGGACTTAAACAAGGAGATAAAGTTCAAGCAATTGATGGACAAAGTGTTTCAACGTGGGATGATGTCGTAAAAGTAATTCAAAAACATCCTGAACAGCAAATTACATTCACGGTTCAGCGCGGCGGCAAAACCCTAGATATTCCAATTACACCTGAAAGCCGCAAGGTTGGGGAACAGACAATTGGATTAATTGGCGTATATGCACCGGTTGAAAAGTCATTCATTGGTTCGATCACGCACGGAGCTACTGAAACATATACGTGGATGAAAGAAATCTTAACGGGCCTTGGGAAGCTTGTGACAGGACAGTTCAAACTGGATATGCTTTCTGGTCCTGTAGGTATTTACGCAGCAACCGATCAAGTAGCACAGTCAGGCATTTATTACCTAATGAAATGGGCAGCCGTTTTAAGTATTAACTTAGGGATTGTCAATTTGCTTCCACTTCCTGCTTTAGATGGAGGACGACTATTATTCTTCGCTGTAGAAGGAATTCGCGGTAAGCCAATTGATCGTCAAAAAGAAGGGATTGTTCATTTTATCGGTTTTGCTTTATTAATGCTGCTGATGCTCGTTGTAACGTGGAACGATATTCAAAAGTTCTTTTTATAAGACATACGCTCAGCGAGGGATATTCCCTCGCTGATTATATGAAAATTGCGGCATGGTCCGCCTTAAAAAATAAGATAGAGAAGTAAGCAAAGAGGTGCGAGGTTATGAGACAAAGTTCTACATTGATTCCTACATTAAGAGAAGTGCCAGCTGATGCGGATATAAAAAGCCATCAGCTTCTATTGCGCGCAGGTTATATGCGCCAAAATGCAAGCGGCGTGTACAGCTTTTTACCGCTTGGTAAGCGTGTATTGCAAAAAGTTGAACAAATTGTTCGTGAAGAGATGGACCGTGCAGGTTCTGTCGAATTATTGATGCCTGCTTTACAACAAGCTGAATTGTGGCAAGAGTCTGGCCGCTGGTATTCATATGGGCCTGAGTTAATGCGTATGAAAGATCGTCACGGCCGTGAATTTGCTTTGGGAGCGACACACGAAGAAGTTATCACAAGCTTGCTTCGTGACGAAGTGAAGTCATACAAACGTTTACCGCTAAATTTATATCAAATTCAAACGAAGTTCCGCGATGAAAAACGTCCACGCTTTGGCTTATTACGCGGTCGTGAATTTATTATGAAAGATGCATATTCGTTTCATGCTTCTCAAGAAAGTTTAGATGAAGTGTATGATAAAATGTTTGCTGCCTACAGCCGCATCTTTGAGCGCTGCGGATTAAATTTCCGTGCGGTTATCGCTGATTCAGGTGCAATGGGCGGAAAAGATACGCATGAATTTATGGTTCTTTCTGAAATCGGGGAAGACACAATTGCTTATTCAGATACATCTTCTTATGCAGCAAATGTTGAAATGGCACCGGTTGTAAATACGTATGAAAAATCAGATGAAGCTGAAAAAGAATTAACAAAAGTGGAAACACCAAATCAGCATAGCATTGAAGACGTAGCTGCTTTCTTAAATGTTGAAGCGACTTCTTGTATCAAGTCCCTTTTATTTAAAGTAGATGATCGTTTTGTGCTTGTACTTGTTCGCGGGGATCACGAAGTAAACGATATTAAAGTGAAAAACTATTTTGAAGCTTCCGTCGTTGAACTGGCAACTCCAGAAGAAACAAAAGAAGCATTAAAATGCGCAGTTGGTTCAGTAGGACCGATTGGTGTAAGTGATTCAGTAGAAGTGGTAGCTGATCATGCGGTAAAAGCAATCGTTAACGGTGTATGCGGAGCAAATGAAGAAGGTTATCACTATACAAATGTGAATGAACGTAACTTTAATGCAACTTACGAAGATTTCCGCTTCATCCAAGAAGGAGATCAGTCACCGGATGGACAAGGTGTTATTAAGTTCGCTAAAGGTATTGAAGTCGGACATGTCTTTAAGCTAGGAACTCGCTACAGTGAAGCGATGGGAGCAACGTATCTAGATGAGAACGGACGCAGCCAGCCAATGATTATGGGTTGCTATGGTATCGGTGTTTCTCGTACAGTAGCTGCGATTGCAGAACAATTCAATGATGAAAACGGTCTTCTATGGCCAGAGGCTGTTACGCCTTATCAAGTGCACGTTATTCCAGTTAACGTGAAAAATGATGAACAGCGTGAACTAGGTGAGAAATTATATAATGAGTTATTAGATAATCGCTTTGAAGTGCTGTTAGATGACCGCCAAGAGCGTGCAGGAGTAAAATTTGCAGATTCAGATCTAATTGGTCTTCCTGTTCGAGTAACAGTTGGTAAACGTGCATCTGAAGGAATTGTAGAAGTAAAAGTACGGAAAACTGGGGAGTCACTAGAAGTGTCAGTTGACAATCTTGTTTCAACAGTGAAAGAACTGCTAGCGAAGTAATGAAGCAGCGGGGATTTGTATCCCTGCTGTTTTTATGTTTATAAACAGAACATATGACAGAATAGAAGTCATTTATGTTAAAATAGATTGCACTCATTTATAAAAGGAGGCAGAAAACTTGGAAGCACAAACGCTAGGAAAAAAAGAGCGTTTTAAGTTGCTGCTGCAGCAGTTAGAGCTGACGAGTGATCAAATTGTTCCTTATTTTGAAAACGCAGCGATTGAAAAGCTCGTCATTCAGAAAGAACAAAAAAAATGGCATTTTCATTTTTCTTTAGAAGGGTTATTACCTTTTGAGATCTATGAGTTATTCCATGCTCGCATGTCTTCAGCTTTTTCTCATATTGCGAGTGTTTCTTTTTCTATTCAAACCGTTAATAAAGAATGTACGGAAGAGCATGTACAGTCATATTGGAAGCATTGTATTGGAGAAATGCAGGGAATATCCCCGCTTTTACAGTCGCTTTTACAAGATCAAATGCCGAGATTGAACGGTGCCAAATTGATTGTGAACGCACGACATGATGCAGAAGGAACGGCTTTACGTAAAAAGTACAGTCAGTTAATTGCTGATCAGTATGCGTCCTATGGCTTTCCGAACCTTCAGCTAATGACGGAAGTTGTACATTCAGAAGAAGCATTTCAGCAGTTTGTAGAGCAACGAAAACAAGAAGATACAGAAAAAGTATTACAAGCCATCACAGAAATGCAAAATAAAGAAAATGAAAAAAGTGATGGACCAGACCTACCAAAAGGTCCGCTTACAATTGGATATACGATTAAAGACGAGACGGTTCGCCTAGACTCCATTGTGGATGAAGAAAAGCGAATTGCCGTTGAAGGATACGTATTTGATGCAGAAACTAGAGAATTACGAAGCGGACGTACGCTTCTTATTTTTAAAGTGACAGATTATACAAACTCTATTATGGTTAAAATGTTTTCACGTGACAAAGAAGATATTCCTTTACTTCAAGCGATTAAAAAAGGAATGTGGGTAAAGGTTCGCGGAAGTGTACAAAATGATACATTTGTCCGTGATTTAGTTATGATTGGAAATGATGTCAACGAGATTACCGGTCCTGCTAGACAAGATACAGCGCCTGAAGATGAAAAGCGTGTGGAGCTTCACTTGCATACGCCAATGAGTCAAATGGATGCCGTTTCATCTGTTGGAGCTTTAGTCGGACAAGCTAAAAAATGGGGACATCCGGCTGTAGCGATAACTGATCATGCGGTTGCACAGTCGTTTCCTGAAGCATATGGAGCCGGGAAAAAGAACGGCATTAAAATACTGTACGGAGTGGAAGTTAATTTAGTAGACGACGGCGTGCCGATTGCCTATAATCCGAAGCATGTGGATTTGACAGAAGCAACTTACGTAGTATTTGACGTCGAAACAACCGGTTTGTCAGCCGTATACGATACCATTATTGAACTTGCTGCCGTGAAGATGAAAGAAGGAGAAATCATTGATCGATTTGAACGGTTTGCAAATCCTCATCATCCTCTGTCTGCAACAACAATTGAGCTGACGGGTATTACAGATGATATGGTCCAAAATGCGCCTGAAATCTCAGAAGTACTTCGTGATTTTCACGAGTGGATGGGTGACAGTATTTTAGTCGCTCATAATGCAAGCTTTGATATGGGATTTTTAAATATGGGACTGCAAAAAATCGGTTTAGAAAAAGCAGCTAACGGCGTTATTGATACGCTTGAACTCGGAAGATTTTTGTATCCGCATATGAAAAACCATCGTTTGAATACACTTGCTAAAAAGTTTGATATTGAACTTGTGCAGCATCACCGCGCGATTTATGATGCGGAAACAACTGGCTATTTGTTAAATAAAATGCTGAAAGATGCATTTGAACGGGAAATTACAATGCATGATCGCTTAAATGATTATATGGGAGAAGGGAATGCCTATCAGCGGGCCCGTCCTTATCATGCGACTCTTTTAGCACAAACCGACGTAGGATTAAAAAATCTATTTAAACTTGTTTCGATTTCTCATTTAAATTACTTTTATCGAGTTCCGCGAATTCCAAGATCTCAGCTTGACAAATATCGAGAAGGCATCTTGATTGGAACCGCATGTGACCGAGGCGAAGTATTCGAAGGCATGATGCAAAAAGGAATTGATGAAGTAGAAGGAGTAGCTGAATTTTATGATTACATCGAAGTACAGCCTCCTGACAACTACAAGCACTTAATTGAACTAGATTTAGTGCGAGATGAGAAAGCCTTAAAAGATATTATTAGCAATATTGTGAAGCTTGGTGAAAAGATTGGAAAGCCGGTTGTAGCAACAGGAAATGTTCACTATCTCAATCCGGAAGACAAAATTTACCGAAAAATTTTAATTGGTTCACAAGGCGGGGCTAATCCTTTAAACCGTCATCAGCTGCCGGATGTTCACTTTAGATCAACGGATGAGATGCTGAATTGTTTTTCATTTTTAGATGGGGACAAAGCGAAAGAAATTGTTGTTCATAATACGCAAAAAATAGCCGATATGATCGATGATATTAAACCAATTAAAGATGATTTATATACGCCGAAAATTGAAGGTGCGGACGAAGAAATGCGTGAAATGAGCTATGCGATGGCACGCAGCATCTACGGTGAAGAGCTGCCTGAAGTAGTAGAAGCTCGTCTAGAGAAAGAGTTGAAAAGTATTATCGGCCACGGGTTTGCCGTTATTTACTTGATCTCGCATAAACTCGTTAAAAAATCATTAAATGATGGTTACTTAGTTGGTTCACGTGGTTCCGTAGGGTCTTCATTTGTTGCGACGATGACGGAAATTACAGAAGTAAACCCACTGCCGCCGCATTATGTGTGTCCAAAATGTAAGAAATCCGAGTTTTTTAATGACGGTTCCGTAGGTTCTGGATTCGATCTGCCGGACAAAAGCTGCGACGATTGTGGCGTACCGTTTATTAAAGATGGACACGATATTCCGTTTGAAACGTTCTTAGGATTCAAGGGAGACAAGGTTCCCGATATCGATTTGAACTTCTCCGGAGAGTATCAGCCACGAGCTCATAACTATACAAAAGTACTGTTTGGAGAAGATAATGTATACCGTGCGGGAACAATCGGTACAGTTGCCGAAAAAACAGCTTATGGCTATGTAAAAGGCTATGCTGGTGACCGCGATTTACATTTACGAAACGCAGAAGTGGATCGTTTAGTAGCAGGATGTACGGGCGTAAAACGTACAACTGGTCAGCATCCAGGAGGAATTATTGTTGTACCGGACTATATGGATATTTTCGATTTTTCACCCATCCAGTTTCCAGCTGACGACCGTAATTCCGAATGGAGAACAACTCATTTTGACTTCCATTCGATTCATGATAATTTATTAAAACTTGATATACTCGGACACGATGATCCGACCGTGATTCGCATGCTTCAAGATTTAAGTGGAATTGATCCAAAAACAATTCCGACGGATGATCCTGAAGTGATGAAAATTTTTAGTGGAACGGAATCACTTGGCGTAACAGAAGAACAAATTATGTGTAAAACAGGAACGCTTGGCATACCTGAATTTGGAACGCGCTTTGTGCGTCAAATGTTAGAAGATACGAAGCCAACGACGTTTTCAGAACTTGTTCAAATCTCGGGACTGTCGCACGGGACGGACGTATGGCTTGGTAATGCGCAGGAGCTAATTCGCAATGATATTTGCAACTTAAGTGAAGTAATCGGCTGTCGTGATGACATCATGGTTTATCTAATTTATCAAGGTCTTGAACCTTCACTTGCTTTTAAAATTATGGAGTCTGTGCGTAAAGGGAAAGGGCTAACACCTGAATTTGAAGAAGAAATGATCAAAAATGGTGTTCCGGACTGGTATATTGATTCTTGTAAAAAGATTAAGTACATGTTCCCTAAAGCCCATGCGGCTGCTTATGTATTGATGGCCGTGCGTATTGCTTATTTCAAAGTGCACCACGCGCTTCTTTATTACGCAGCATACTTTACGGTTCGTGCAGATGACTTTGATATTGATACGATGATTAAAGGATCAACTGCCATTCGAGCGAAGATGGAAGAAATCAATGCCAAAGGTTTAGATGCATCTCCTAAAGAGAAAAACTTATTAACGGTGCTTGAGCTTTCTTTGGAAATGTGCGAACGAGGCTATTCATTTAAAAAAGTAGATTTATATGAATCGAGCGCAGACGAATTTTTAATTGACGGCACATCTTTAATTCCACCGTTTAATGCCATTCCTGGTCTTGGCACAAATGCAGCGCTGAACATTGTAAAAGCTCGTGAAACGGGAGAGTTTTTATCGAAAGAAGACTTGCAGCAGCGAGGCAAAGTATCGAAGACGATTTTAGAGTATCTAGACAACCATGGATGCCTTGAATCATTACCTGATCAGAACCAGCTTTCTCTTTTCTAACATTTGCATAAAATAAGCGGTTATGATATAGTAATTGTGGAAATGCTAAGGATACGGACGAGAAAGAGTGGGGAAACCCGCTCTTTCTTATTGATATGAACTTACTGTCATAGTAAGTAGTATGGAGAACGAATCGGCTTCTAGCATGATTCGTTTTTTCTGTAGATTTTCAATCACCATGATTGATTTATTATGTGACGTTTAAAATCCTGCAACACAAATGACAACATTTCCACTCTAGTAGGTTAGACCTCTTATAGAGTGCAAAATAAAAATAGCAAATAAACCACTCTTTTTTGATATAAGAGACATAAAAAACGCGTAACCTAAACATACCATGCAATGTCTCGAAGGGAGGATTAGAATGAGTAAAAATGTAAAACAAACAGTGGAAGAAATGGTTTCCCCTATCTTAGAGGAAATGAATTTAGAGCTTGTTGAAATTGAATACGTAAAAGAAGGAAAAGATTGGTTTTTACGTGTGTTTATCGACTCTGATACCGGCGTGGATATCGAAGACTGCGGAGCAGTAAGTGAAAAATTGAGTGAGAAAATGGATGCAGTAGATCCAATCCCTCATAACTATTTTTTAGAAGTATCATCGCCTGGTGCGGAACGCCCATTAAAAAAAGATAAAGATTTTGAACGTGCAATTGGTAAGCATGTATACATAAAAACATATGAACCAATTGAAGGTGCAAAAGAATTTGAAGGCGAATTACAATCATTTGACGGAGAAACTGTCACATTATCTATTCGTATCAAAACACGCACAAAAACGGTGATTTTACCATATGACAAAGTCGCTTTTGCTCGATTAGCGATTGTATTTTAATGTGTAGGGGCCAATATTAAAGGGGGATTATCCAACGATGAGCAGTGAGTTATTTGATGCCTTAGTCATTCTTGAAAAAGAGAAAGGCATTAGCAAAGATGTAATTATTGAAGCAATTGAAGCAGCGCTAATTTCTGCTTACAAACGCAACTTTAACCAAGCGCAAAACGTACGCGTTGATTTAAATTTAGAAAGAGGTTCAATGCGCGTGTTTGCTCGCAAAGATGTGGTTGATGAAGTATATGATCCACGTCTAGAAATTTCGGTTGAAGAAGCACAAACAATCAACCCTAACTTCCAGCTAGACGATGTGGTTGAAATCGAAGTAACGCCAAAAGACTTTGGACGCATCGCGGCTCAAACAGCAAAACAAGTTGTTACACAGCGTGTTCGTGAGGCGGAGCGCGGCGTTATCTACTCAGAGTTCAGCGATCGTGAAGAAGATATTATGACAGGTATTGTTCAGCGTCAAGATTCTCGCTTCATTTACGTGAGCCTTGGCAAAATTGAAGCATTGCTTCCTCAAAGCGAGCAAATGCCAAATGAGCAGTATAAACCTCATGATCGTATTAAAGTGTATATTACGAAAGTAGAAAAAACAACAAAAGGACCACAAATCTATGTTTCACGTACGCATCCAGGTCTTTTAAAACGTCTTTTCGAAAAAGAAGTTCCGGAAATCTATGACGGTACAGTTGAATTAAAATCAGTAGCTCGCGAAGCTGGAGACCGTTCAAAAATCTCTGTTCATTCTGAGTATGCTGAAGTAGATCCGGTCGGCTCTTGTGTTGGTCCAAAAGGTCAGCGCGTACAGGCTGTTGTGAATGAACTAAAAGGTGAAAAAATTGACATCGTTCGCTGGTCAAATGACCCAGTTGAATTTGTTGCCAATGCCCTAAGTCCATCTAAGGTAGTAGATGTGATTGTAGATGAAAATGAAAAAGCAACAACTGTTATCGTTCCTGACTATCAGCTGTCACTTGCAATTGGTAAGCGTGGACAAAATGCACGTCTAGCCGCTAAGCTGACAGGCTGGAAAATTGATATTAAAAGTCAATCAGAAGCTGAGCAAGAAGGTATGGTTGTAAAAAGCAGCGATGATATGCTAGTAAGTCAACATGCATTTGATTCAGATGAAGATATGGAATAAGAGGTGAGCCAAGGTGAACAATCGTAAAAAAGTCCCGATGCGAAAATGTGTGGCCACTGGAGAAATGAAGCCTAAAAAAGAGCTAGTACGCGTTGTACGTTCAAAAGAAGGCGACGTTTCAGTTGATGTAACGGGTAAAAAGTCCGGGCGCGGAGCTTATGTAAGCAAGGATAAAGAAGCAATTTTATTGGCAAAAAAGAAAAATGTGCTTTCGACACATTTAGGCGCGTCAATAGATGAAGCGGTTTATGAAGAGTTGCTAGCGCTTGTAGAAAAGGAGAAACAGTCACGCTAATGAATGAACAGTGGATCTCTTTTTTAGGGCTTGCAAACCGTGCACGCAAATTGATTTCTGGAGAAGAACTTGTGGTTAGAGAAGTTCGGAAACAAAAAGCAAAGTTAGTACTTTTAGCAAGCGATGCGTCTGAAAACACAAAGAAAAAAGTAACGGATAAATGTTCTTACTACAACGTTTCGGTTAGAATGGTTCCCGATCGCTACACGCTAGGTCAAGCGATTGGTAAAGATGCTCGAGTTGTGGTAGCCGTTATGGACGAGGGATTTGCTAAAAAGCTAGCAACGATGCTCGGTTAATTTTATGGGGGTGAAAGTATTGAATAAAAATACAAAATCAACAGCTAACAAAGGAAACAATAAAGGTAACAAAAAGCCACAGGCACAAAAGTCACAGGCACCAAAAGGTAGACCAGCTCCAGCAGCTGCAAAAGAGTTACCGGAAAAAGTAACGTTTGTCGGAAGCTTAACGGTTTCTGAGTTAGCAAAAGAATTAGGCAAAGAGCCTTCTGAAATTATTAAAAAATTATTTATGCTTGGTGTAATGGCAACAATTAACCAAGAGTTAGATAAAGATTCTATCGAACTAATTGCCGGAGAATACGGTGTAGAAGTTGAAGAAGAAGTAGTAGTAGATGACACTGCTTTTGAATCATTAGAAATTATTGACGACGAAAAAGACCTTCAAGTGCGTCCTCCAGTTGTTACAATCATGGGTCACGTTGACCACGGTAAAACGACGCTTCTTGACTCTATCCGTAACACAAAAGTAACGGCTGCAGAAGCAGGCGGTATCACGCAGCATATCGGTGCTTATCAAGTTGTGGTTGATGAAAAGAAAATTACATTCCTTGATACACCAGGGCATGCTGCATTTACAACAATGCGTGCTCGCGGTGCGCAAGTAACGGATATTACAATCCTTGTTGTTGCAGCAGACGATGGTGTAATGCCTCAAACAATTGAAGCGATTAACCATGCAAAAGCGGCAGAAGTGCCAATTATTGTTGCGGTTAACAAAATGGATAAAGAAGCAGCAAATCCAGATCGCGTTATGCAAGAACTAATGGAGCACGGCCTTGTAGCTGAAGAGTGGGGCGGAGAAACAATCTTCTGTAAGCTTTCAGCCATTTCAGGTGAAGGGATCGATCAATTACTTGAAATGATTTTACTTGTAAGTGAAGTAGAGGAGTTAAAAGCAAATCCTAACCGTCGTGCAGCAGGTACAGTTGTAGAAGCACAGCTAGATAAAGGCCGTGGGTCTGTAGCAACGCTTCTTGTTCAAACTGGTACACTACGCGTAGGTGATCCAATCGTAGTCGGAAATACGTTTGGCCGCGTTCGTGCAATGGTAAATGATATCGGCCGCCGTGTGAAGGAAGTAGGACCATCTACTCCGGTTGAGATTACTGGCTTAAACGAAGTTCCATTAGCTGGAGATCGTTTCTTAGTATTTGAAGATGAGAAAACAGCTCGTCAAATCGGAGAAGCTCGTGCTCAAAAGCAGCTTGAACAACAGCGCGGTGAAAAATCTCGCGTAAGCTTAGATGATTTATTTGAAAAAATTAAACAAGGTGAAATGAAAGACTTAAACCTTATCGTAAAAGCAGACGTACAAGGTTCTGTAGAAGCATTGGCTGCTGCTCTTCAAAAGATTGATGTAGAGGGTGTAAATGTTCGTATTATCCATACGGGTGTAGGCGCAATTACAGAATCTGATATCATTCTTGCAACTGCTTCTAACGCAATCGTTATCGGCTTTAACGTGCGTCCAGATGCTGGAGCAAAACGTACAGCTGACGTAGAAAACGTAGATATTCGTCTTCACCGCATTATTTATAAAGTAATTGAAGAAATTGAATCTGCGATGAAAGGAATGCTTGACCCTGAGTTTGCTGAAAAAATCATCGGTCAAGTGGAAGTACGTCAAACATTCAAAGTATCAAAAGTTGGTACAATCGCAGGAAGTTACGTAACAGACGGTAAAATTACGCGTAACAGTGGAATTCGTTTAATCCGTGACGGAATTGTTATCTTTGAAGGTGAAGTAGATGTGCTAAAACGCTTTAAAGACGATGCAAAAGAAGTCGCTCAAGGATATGAGTGTGGTATTACAATTAAAAACTTCAATGATATTAAAGAAGGAGATATTATTGAAGCATATGTAATGGAGCAAATTGATCCTAAATGATTGGACTAGTGGAGTGTGAATGCTTAATTTACGATGCTGCTTCTCTTAAAGAAAAACGTGCCGTGCTTCAGCGCATCTTGATGCGCTTGAAGCAGCGGTTTAACGTATCGGTTTCAGAAACTGATTTTCAAGATGTGTGGCAACGAACAAAAATTAGCATTGTCGCAGTCTCATCTAGCCGTGTCACAACGGAACAAGAACTGCAAAAAGCGCTAAGCTTGATTGATTCTTTTCCAGAGATTGAACGTACCATTACAACTTTTGATTGGTTATAAAAGGGGTGACACAGATGAACATAAGAGCAACTAGAGTCGGAGAACAAATGAAAAAAGAGATGGGCGAGATTTTAAATCGTAAAATCAAGGATCCGCGCATCGGTTTTGTGACTGTAACAGATGTTCAAGTATCAGGCGATTTACAGCAAGCGAAAGTTTATATCTCTGTTTTAGGAGATGCTGAACAGCGTGAGAATACGTTAAAAGGCCTTGCGAAAGCAAAGGGATTTATCCGCTCAGAAATCGGTCAGCGCATTCGCTTACGTAAAACACCTGAAATTACGTTTGAGTTTGATGAATCAATTGATTATGGTAATCGAATTGAATCATTGCTTCATGAAATAAAAAAAGAAAGCGATGACCATCAAGAGAACGAATAAGATCAGTGAATGTAGAAACAAAAAAGGGTGTCTCAAAAGTGGTTTTTGCTTCTGAGACACCCTTTTTTAAATGAAAAGGAGATGAAGAATGAGTGGACGGTGTTTTAGTTTTACATAAACCAGCTGGCCTGACTTCGCACGACTGTGTGTTTAAAGTCCGAAAGCTGCTTCGCACTAAAAAGGTAGGGCATACAGGCACATTAGACCCAGACGTTACAGGGGTATTGCCTATTTGTATCGGTAGAGCTACCAAGATTGTAGAATATCTAACAGGAGCTACTAAAACCTATGAAGGGGAAGTTACACTCGGGTTTTCTACAACAACAGAAGATTCTTCCGGAGAGGTTGTAGAAGAAAAGAAAGTAGCGGATTCTTTTTCACGTGCTCAAATCGAAGAAGTGCTGTCTTCGATGACAGGAGAACTTCAGCAAGTCCCTCCAATGTATTCAGCGGTAAAGGTCAAAGGTAAAAAACTATATGAATATGCAAGGCAAGGAATCGAAGTAGAGCGCCCAGTTAGAACCATTCATATCTATAACTTTGAACTGCTGGATGATCGCGCTACATTTGAGGGAGAACAAATTTCCTTCAAATTCCGCGTAACGTGCAGCAAAGGTACATATGTGCGAACGCTTGCTGTGATGATTGGAGAAGCTCTTGGCTATCCATCTCATATGTCGTATTTGCAGCGAACGGGTTCCGGGCAGTTTTCACTCAAAGATTGTGTGACATTTGAAGATATTGAACGGGCGGTAGAAGAAGAAACGATCAATGAGAAACTACATTCGATCGAAGAAGCTCTTAATCATTTGCCGAAACTTCAAATTAGTGATACATTAGCAGAGAAAGTGAAAAATGGCGCGGTATTGCCGTGTACGGAAGATGAAGAGTTAAAAAAAGAACCCTTCTTTTTAATGATAAATTCTGCAGGCAAGTGCTTAGCAATTTATGCTCAGCACCCAACAAAAAAACATTTAATGAAGCCGGTTAAAGTGTTGGCAATCGACTAGACCGGTTAGGGAAAAGGTGAACTGTGTTTTGGAAACGATTGAAATTCGACATCCACACCACTTTCAACGAGAAGCTGTTCAACAATCAGTGTTAGCGCTTGGTTATTTTGATGGTGTGCATTTAGGGCATCAGCAAGTGATAAATTCAGCAAAACAGTTAGCCGATGAAAAAGGCATAGCTAGTGCTGTGATGACGTTTACTCCTCACCCTTCTGTGGTGCTCGGGCGCAATGTGCAGCACATTGATATGATCACACCGCTTCAAGAAAAAAAGAAACTCATTGAGGAAATGGGAATTGACTTTTTATATATCGTTCATTTTGATAAACAGTTTGCAGCACTATTGCCTCAAGAGTTTGTTGATCAGTATATTATTGGACTGAATGTACAGCATGTGGTAGCTGGATTTGACTATACGTATGGAAAGTTAGGTAAAGGAACAATGGAAATACTACCATTTCATTCTCGATCAAAATTCACGCAAACAACAATTGATAAGTTAACAAATGGCGAAGAAAAAATTAGTTCAACGCTTATTCGCGAAAGTTTAGCAAATGGAGATATACATCGAGTAAAAGAGCTGCTTGGCCGCTATTATGAAGTGTCAGGTACAGTGACTCATGGAGAAAAGCGAGGCAGGCAAATAGGTTTTCCTACTGCTAACATCGCTTTAGACGATGAGTATTTACTTCCACGCATCGGCGTGTATGCTGTTGAGCTTCAGCTTCACGGTAAGTGGTATGCAGGAGTGTGCAACGTGGGCTACAAGCCGACTTTTCACGATAATTTAGAAAAGCCAACAATCGAAGTCCACTTATTATCATTTGACGAGCAAATCTACGATCAGCACGTAACGGTGAAATGGCACCGAATGATTCGCTCAGAAAAAAAGTTCAGCGGCATCGAAGAGCTTGTCGGTCAGATCTCAAAGGACAAGGAAGAAGCCCTTGCTTATTTTGAAGGAATTCAAAAAAACAAGAAATAAAAAAATATATATAAATAGCTGCTACGACTTGCTTTTTGTTCTAATAAGTAGTAACATAACACTTGTATGTAAAACAACCATTGCTTGGCATTACGATTCACCAACGTTTTGCTCGGTAACTGGGGTTTAATAATAAGGAGGTGAATAGGATGGCTATCACACAAGAGCGTAAAAATGAAATCATTAGTGAGTACAAAACTCATGCGAACGACACTGGTTCTCCAGAAGTTCAAATCGCTGTCCTAACAGAGCAAATTAACAATCTAAACGGTCACTTACGTACTCATAAAAAGGATCACCATTCACGTCGTGGTCTTTTAAAAATGGTAGGTCGACGTCGTAACTTACTTAACTACCTACGTAACAAAGACGTTACTCGTTATCGTGAGTTAATCAACAAACTTGGTTTACGTCGATAATAAGAAGAAAGCGGGAGCATTCCCGCTTTTTTAGTATGTACATTTAAGAAACATTAAAGATGCTACATAATGTGAAAAAAGCTATTGTTTTTGGATATTTCGTTTATAATAAAACTATCACATTTGATTACATACATATTTTATATGTAGAGAGGGGTACTCGTCGATATGGAACAAGAAAAACGAGTGTTCTCTGTAGATCTAGCTGGACGAAAGCTAGAAGTTGAAGTTGGCCAGTTGGCAAAACAAGCAAATGGCGCAGCATTAATCCGCTATGGAGACACAGTTGTATTAAGTACAGCAACGGCTTCAAAAGAGCCTAAAAATGTAGATTTCTTCCCGTTAACAGTAAACTATGAAGAGCGTTTATATGCAGTCGGTAAAATCCCAGGTGGATTCATTAAGCGTGAAGGCAGACCAAGTGAAAAAGCAATCTTGGCTAGCCGTTTAATCGACCGTCCGATTCGTCCTTTATTCGCAGATGGTTTCCGAAACGAAGTTCAAGTTGTCAGCGTTGTAATGAGCGTAGACCAAAACTGTTCTTCAGAAATCGCAGCAATGTTTGGTTCTTCATTAGCATTATCAGTATCTGATATTCCATTTGAAGGTCCTATTGCAGGCGTAATCGTAGGCCGTGTAGACAATGAATTTGTTGTAAACCCAACGGTAGATGAGCTTGAAAAAAGCGATATTCATCTGACGGTTGCTGGTACAAAAGACGCGATCAACATGGTTGAAGCAGGCGCTGATGAAGTGCCGGAAGAAGTAATGTTAGAAGCAATTATGTTTGGACACGAGCAAATTAAAAAATTAATTGCGTTCCAAGAAGAAATTGTAGCAGCAGTAGGCAAAGAAAAAGTTGAAGTTGAGCTTTATACTGTTGATGCTGACCTTGAGCGTCAAGTTCGCGAAATTGCAGAAGGTGACATGAATCGTGCTGTTCAAGTTCAAGAAAAGCATGCGCGCGAAAATGCGATTAAAGAAGTGAAAAGCGCTGTAGCTGCAAAATTTGAAGAGCAAGATGTAGAAGAAGAAGTACTAAATCAAGTGAATGAAATTTTGTCGAAGCTTGTTAAAAGTGAAGTGCGTCGCTTGATCACAGAAGAAAAAGTACGTCCTGATGGCCGTAGTATTGACGAAATTCGTCCACTTTCTTCTGAAACAAACTTGCTTCCACGTACACACGGATCTGGATTATTTACGCGTGGACAAACTCAAGCGCTTAGCATCTGTACATTAGGTGCACTTGGCGATGTGCAAATTTTAGATGGTTTAAGTGTAGAAGAATCTAAACGCTTCATGCATCACTATAACTTCCCTTCATTTAGTGTTGGTGAAACTAGACCGATGCGCGGACCGGGTCGTCGTGAAATTGGACATGGTGCGCTAGGTGAACGTGCACTTGAACCGGTTATTCCAAATGAAAAAGATTTCCCTTATACAATTCGTCTTGTATCTGAAGTATTAGAGTCAAACGGTTCTACTTCACAAGCAAGTATTTGTGCAAGCACGCTTGCAATGATGGATGCTGGGGTTCCAATTAAAGCACCTGTAGCAGGGATTGCAATGGGTCTGATCAAATCAGGTGAACACTACTCGATTCTAACGGACATTCAAGGAATGGAAGATCACCTAGGAGACATGGACTTTAAAGTAGCAGGTACCGAAAATGGCGTAACTGCGCTTCAAATGGATATTAAAATTGACGGGTTATCTCGTGAAATTTTAGACGAAGCCCTTCAACAAGCGAAAAAAGGCCGTATGCAAATCTTAAATCATATGATGTCAACGATTGCTACGCCTCGTCAAGAGCTTTCTCAATATGCGCCTAAGATCCTTACAATGGCGATTAACCCTGATAAAATTCGTGATGTTATTGGACCAAGCGGCAAGCAAATCAATAAAATCATCGAAGAAACAGGCGTTAAAATTGATATCGAACAAGATGGTACAATCTTCATTTCTTCTATTGATCAGCCGATGAATGAAAAAGCGAAGAAAATCATTGAAGATCTTGTACGCGAAGTTGAAGTCGGCCAAATGTACTTAGGAAAAGTAAAACGAATTGAAAAATTCGGTGCATTTGTAGAAATCTTCAGCGGAAAAGATGGGCTTGTTCATATTTCAGAGCTTGCAGAAGAGCGTATTGGAAAAGTAGAAGACGTTGTAGCGATTGGTGACGAGCTTTTAGTTAAAGTCATGGAAATTGATAAACAAGGTCGCGTTAACTTATCTCGTAAAGCAATTTTAAAAGAACAAAAAGAAAAAGAAGAAAAAGCAAAAGAAACAAAATAATCTTCTTTTACTACTATATAGATATTGTGAAATCGTCCATACATGAAGAAAATCCATGTGTAGGGCGATTTTATCGTTTGTAGATGTTTGTTCTACCTTGTCCTCTTTATACATATTTTAAATGGTAAAGGGGGAAGGATAAGTGAAGAGAACCATTGTGCAATTTACAGCATTTCTATTTTTACTGGCAATTACATATAAATCTATTTATAATCCTTTTGCTGAAGCATATATAGAAGCACTTAAATCCGATGTACAACTTGTATCAGCTCAGCATAATGCGTTATATCAAAAGATTGAAGAAAAAGCAAAAGATTATGAAAAGCCAGCGGCGAATGCACGAATCGATCCTGTTTGGAAACGGGTTCCTGGCTATAACGGCATAAAAGTTGATCTTGCTGCTTCTTATAAAAATATGAAACCTGCGGGTAAATTTGATGAAAAAAAATTAGTGTACAAACAGGTTAGACCAAAGGTTCACTTGAAGGATTTACCACAGGAACCTATCTACCGTGGACACGATGAAAAGCCTATGGTATCGTTTACAGTGAACGTAGCATGGGGGAACGAGTATTTGCCTAAAATGTTAGAAGTGCTGAAAAAGCACCATGCTAAAGCAACCTTCTTTTTAGAAGGAAAATGGGTTAAAAATAATCCAGATATGGCAAAAATGATTGTAGACGCAGGGCATGAAGTGGGAAACCACTCTTATTCTCATCCTGATATGGCCACTTTATCGGCTAGTCAAATCAATCAGCAGCTTAAAAAAACGAATGATATTATTACATCTACTACGGGACAAAAAGTAAAATGGTTTGCTCCGCCAAGCGGCAGTTTTCGCCCCGAAGTAGTAACGCTTGCTTCTCAGTTAAAAATGAGTACAATCATGTGGACAGTTGATACAATCGATTGGCAAAAGCCAAGTTCAGAAGTGTTAATTAATCGAGTAATGAAAAAGATTCATCCAGGGGCTATTGTACTGATGCACCCGACTGAATCAACGGCTGAATCGCTTGACCAATTGTTAACCGATATTGAACGCAAAGGCCTGAAAGTTAGCGATGTGTCAACAATGCTAGATGAAGAAAGAATGATGAAAATACCTTCTTCTACTAAGAAGTAAGTGAGATAAGCAAAAGGGAGGCACTAGCTTGATAAAACGATATACGTGCAAAAATGGTGTAAGAATTGTATTGGAAAATATCCCAACTGTTCGATCTGTGGCCATTGGGGTATGGATCGGAACGGGTTCTCGAAGTGAACACCCTGAAATTAATGGTGTATCACATTTTCTTGAACATATGTTTTTTAAAGGAACAAAAACAAGATCTGCTCGTGAAATTGCAGAAAGCTTCGACCGCATTGGGGGACAAGTAAATGCATTCACTTCTAAAGAATACACGTGCTACTATGCAAAAGTATTAGACGAACACGCAGATCAAGCGCTAGATGTGCTGGCGGATATGTTCTTTAATTCTTCATTTGATGAAGAGGAATTAGCTCGTGAAAAAAATGTTGTATATGAAGAAATTAAAATGTATGAAGATACACCTGATGATATTGTACACGATCTATTAGGAAAAGCCGTATATGGCAATCATCCATTAGGCTATCCAATTTTAGGGACGGAAGATACGTTAAAAACATTTAACGGTGATTCGCTTCGTCAGTATATGGAGCAAATGTATATTCCTGAAAACATCGTTATTTCAGTAGCTGGAAACATTGATGAGAGTTTTATTCAACAGGTGGAAAACTATTTTGGTACATATACGTCAAGTCATTCCGCTCATCAATATGTTCAGCCAGAGTTCCATACAAATCATATTGCGCGCAAAAAAGAGACAGAACAAGCTCATCTTTGCCTTGGCTTTAAAGGTTTGCCAATCGGCGGAGAAGATGTATATAGCTTAATTGTATTAAACAACGTGCTTGGTGGAAGTATGAGCAGTCGTTTGTTCCAAGAAGTCCGTGAACAGCGCGGCTTGGCTTACTCTGTTTTCTCTTATCATTCTTCTTATCGAGACAGCGGTCTTGTAACGATTTATGGGGGAACTGGAAGCCATCAGCTCGACGTATTATATGATACGGTTCAAGAAACGCTTTATGATTTGAAAGACAAAGGTATTACGGATAAAGAACTTGCTAACAGCAAAGAGCAGCTGAAAGGAAACTTAATGCTGAGTCTTGAAAGTACAAATAGCCGTATGAGCAGAAACGGAAAAAATGAGTTAATGCTGGGCTATCACCGTTCATTAGATGAGATTTTAGACCTTGTTAATGCCGTGACTAAAGATAGTGTAAATGGTCTTGCACGAGATATTTTCAAAGACGAATTTGCGCTTTCATTAATAAGCCCGAGTGGAGATTTACCTAAGGGTTTTAAAGGAAATTAAACCATAAAAGTAAGGTTGGCTAAAATAATTGAGCCAGCCTTATTTTTATGTCATTTTTTGTATGGTTGTTCAATAAATTAGATGAAAGGAGGGATTTCATGAGATTAAGTGAGCTGAGTGGAAAAGAAATTGTAGATGTTAAGCGAGCAGAGCGTTTGGGTATTTTAGGGCAAACAGATCTTGAAATTAATGAACATACGGGACAAATTAATGCGCTTATTATTCCATCTGTGAAGTGGTTTGGATTTCGAAAACAAGGAGATGAAGTGCGAGTGCCGTGGGGGAATATCGAAAAAATTGGTACGGATATGGTGATTGTAAATGTTCATCAGCTAGAAGACATAAATAATGAGTCAACAAAATAACAAACGAGATGCTTCCTGCATCTCGTTTCTTTTATTTTCAGGGATAAAGATTCACCGATTCCTGTGTGTTTACATAGTATGTTGAAGAAAAGCAATAGGCATTCTAGGGCGTAATGATAGCACTTTACATCTCGATGGTTTAAGCGAAGGATACATCTATTTAATGTTAAAGAAGGTGAAAATGAAACATGTTAACGGATTTGCACATAGCTGTAATTGGCGGTGATGCTAGGCAGCTTGAAGTCATTCGAAAATTAATTCAATTAGATGCAAAAACCTCTCTTATTGGTTTTGATCAGCTAGATCATGGTTTTACAGGTGCGACGAAATATCAGATAGAGGAGCTGGATTTTTCAGATGTTGACGCCATCATCCTTCCAGTGCCTGGAACAAATCACGAAGGGCAAGTAGATACTATTTTTTCAAATGAAAAAGTAGTATTGACTGAAGAAATACTTAAAAAAACGCCTGAGCACTGCATTATTTATTCTGGTATTAGCAATGGGTATTTAAACGAATTAGTCAAAACGACAAACCGTAAACTCGTTCAGCTATTTGAGCGTGATGATGTAGCAATTTATAACTCTATTCCTACTGTTGAAGGTACCATCATGCTTGTTATTCAACATACGGATTTTACCATTCACGGTTCAAATATTTCTGTCCTAGGTTTAGGAAGAGTAGGGATGAGCGTGGCGAGGTCCTTTGCTGCACTTGGTGCCAATGTAAAAGTAGGAGCTAGAAAATCTGAACATTTAGCACGTATTGCTGAAATGGGTTTACAGCCTTTCTATCTTTCTGAACTCGATAAAGAAATTGCTGATAGTGATATATGTATTAACACCATTCCATACCCCATCTTAACGGCTAAGACATTATCTAATGTCCCGACCCACGCGCTCATTATTGATTTAGCTTCAAAGCCTGGAGGAACCGATTTCCGCTATGCAGAAAAACGAGGAATTAAAGCTATTTTAGCACCTGGTCTTCCAGGGATTGTGGCTCCAAAAACAGCAGGTCAGATTGTCGCTAATGTATTAGTGAATTTATTAAAAGACGCTGCGGATGCGAGAGAGGAGAAAAAATAATGTCATTAAAAGGTAAAAGAATAGGATTCGGCTTGACCGGATCTCACTGTACGTATGATGCGGTTATGCCAGAAATTGAAAAGCTTGTTAATTTGGGAGCAGAAGTGTTACCGGTTGTTTCTTACACTGTACAATCCACAAATACTCGTTTTGGAGATGGAGAAGACTGGGTGAAGAAAATTGAGGAATTAACAGGTCACGCCGTCATCAATACAATTGTAAAAGCAGAGCCTCTAGGACCAAAGATTCCGCTTGATTGTATGGTAGTTGCCCCAATCACTGGGAATACGATGAGTAAGTTTGCGAATGCAATGACTGAATCTCCGGTACTCATGGCAGCTAAAGCAACGCTTCGTAATAATAAGCCAGTGGTACTGGGAATTTCGACTAATGACGCACTAGGGCTAAATGGTGTAAACTTAATGAGGCTAATGGCGACTAAAAATATTTATTTTATTCCATTTGGTCAAGATGACCCGGTGCTTAAACCAAATTCAATGGTAGCGCGTATGACGATGTTATCAGACACGGTGTACGCAGCGCTTGAAGATAAACAGATTCAGCCTGTTATTGTCGAAAGGTTCCGCGACGGTCAAGAGTCATAGGACATATATGCCTCTTGCTGTTGTATGAATCTGTTCAATACTGCGGCTGTAAGAGAACTCTCAATCTCAAAGAAGAGAAGATTTTAAAAATCTTCTCTTCTTTGACGCAATGAAGCATAATAATATGTTAAAATAGTCAGTATATGCAGATAAATGTTGAGTAGTTGAAAATTGTTGGAGGCGGTATTAAAATGACAAGAGAATTACATGTAGCAGTAGTAGGAGCAACAGGTGCAGTAGGACAACAAATGATTAAAACCCTACAGGAGCGTAATTTTCCAGTTGGTAAATTAACGTTATTATCTTCAGCTCGTTCAGCTGGTAAAAAAGTGTTGTTTAACGGAGAAGAAGTTGTTGTGCAAGAAGCAACTCCTGATAGCTTTGAAGGCGTGGACATTGCTTTATTCAGTGCAGGCGGCAGCATTTCAAAAGCACTTGCACCAGAGGCAGTAAAACGCGGAGCAATCGTTGTAGACAACACAAGCGCTTATCGAATGGATGAAAATGTCCCGTTAGTTGTGCCGGAAGTGAATGAAGATGCATTACACGCACATAACGGAATCATTGCTAATCCAAACTGCTCTACAATTCAAATGGTAGCAGCATTACAGCCATTACGCGAAACATACGGCTTATCTAAAGTGCTAGTATCAACGTATCAAGCCGTTTCTGGAGCAGGTGCTGCTGCAATTAATGAATTAAAAGAACAAGCTAAAGCTATTTTAGAAGAAAAAGAGTTTACACCGGAAATTTTACCGGTTGGTGGAGATAAAAAACATTATCAAATTGCTTTTAATGCCATTCCGCAAATTGATAAATTTCAAGATAACGGTTTTACATTTGAAGAAATGAAAATGATTAATGAAACGAAAAAAATTATGAGCATGCCTGAATTGCCAGTAGCTGCTACTTGTGTTCGTCTACCGGTTGTAACAGGTCATTCAGAGTCAGTTTACATTGAAATTGAAAAAGACGGTGTAACGGTAGCTGATGTGAAAAATTTATTGGCTGATGCACCTGGTATCGTATTGCAAGATGATCCAGAAAATCAAGTATATCCAATGCCAGCAGACTGTGTAGGTAAACGAGATGTGTTTGTCGGCCGTATTCGTAAAGATTTAGATCGCGATAACGGTTTCCATATGTGGATCGTTTCTGATAACTTGTTAAAAGGTGCAGCTTGGAATTCTGTACAAATTGCAGAATCACTTATTAAGCTTAGCTTAGTAAAATAAGCGCAACCAGAGTGTCTCGGAACATGATGAGGTGTAAGTATGAAAATAATCGTCCAAAAATTTGGAGGAACTTCCGTTCGTAACGAAGAAGGAAGAGCAAGAGCAATCTATCATTTAAATAATGCATTAAGTGAGGGTTACAAAGTAGTCGTTGTTGTATCGGCAATGGGACGAAAAGGTGAACCGTATGCAACGGATACATTGCTTTCACTTGTTGATGGAAATAAAGCGTCTCTTAACAAACGTGAGCTTGATATGCTTATGGCATGCGGAGAATTAATTTCATCGGTTGTGTTTACAAATTTATTAAACGAAAATGGGATTAAAGCTACAGCATTAAACGGTGCACAGGCAGGGTTTGTGACGAATGATGATTTCACCAATGCCAAGATACTAGAAATGAAATGCGACCGTTTGTTAAAAGAATTAGAAGAATATGATGTCGTTGTCGTAACAGGCTTTCAAGGGGCAACTGCTGAAGGTGATACAACAACGCTTGGACGCGGAGGTAGCGATACATCTGCTTCAGCGTTAGGTGCAGCCCTTATGGCTGATTACATTGACATTTTCACGGATGTAGAAGGTGTGATGACAGCGGACCCGCGTATTGTAGAAGATGCAAGACCGCTATCCGTTGTCACATATAACGAAATATGCAACATGGCTTATCAAGGTGCAAAAGTAGTTCACCCACGTGCTGTAGAGATTGCCATGCAAGCAAAAGTACCGATGCGCGTCCGTTCCACGTATGCTGATTCAGAAGGTACGCTCGTTACATCTCAAGGTGAAGCACAGCAGCGTGGAAGCGATGTGCAAGAACGCCTTGTAACAGGCATCGCCCACGTATCCAACGTGACTCAAATTAAAGTTTTTAGTAAAGAAGGCCATTATGATACGCAAGCAGAAGTATTCAAAGCAATGGCACAAGAAAAAATCAGCGTAGATTTTATCAATATTTCACCGAAGGGTGTTGTATATACGGTAACAGATGAAGCAACTGACAAAGCAATTGATGTGCTTCATGCGCTAGGGTATGAGCCGGCTGTTATTCGCAACTGTGCCAAAGTATCAACGGTTGGAGCAGGAATTGCAGGAGTGCCTGGTGTTACATCTAAAATTGTTACAGCTCTTTCTAGCGAAGGTATTCAGATTTTACAATCTGCTGACAGCCATACGACGATTTGGGTGCTTGTAAAAGAAGAGGATTTAAAGAAAGCCGTTAATGCTCTTCATGGTGCCTTTGACTTGTCAAAAGCACCGCAAAAGAGATAAACTACATGTTCCGTTAGCTATAAGCTAACGGTTCATTATATGAATAGGGATAATGCAATTTCAAGGAGTGAAAACATGATTGATTTTGGGAAAGTCGCAACAGCGATGGTAACGCCTTTTGATCATAAAGGAAATATTGATTTTGAAAAAACAACGCAGCTTATTAACTATTTAATCAGCAACGGTTCAGATGCGTTGGTTATTGCAGGAACAACGGGTGAATCTCCTACGCTTTCAACAGAAGAAAAGCTGGCGCTGTTCCGCCACTCAGTAAAGGTAGTAGATGGCCGTGTACCTGTTGTTGCAGGTACAGGAAGCAATAATACGTATGCATCAATTGAATTAACGAAAAAGGCAGAAGAAATCGGCGTAGATGCGATTATGATTGTAGCACCTTATTATAACAAGCCGAATCAGGAAGGCTTATATCAGCACTTTAAAACAATTGCTGAAAGTACAGAGCTGCCTGTCATGTTATACAATATTCCGGGGCGATCCGTGATCAATATGTCTGTGGATACAATTGTACGCCTAGCTGAACTGCCAAATGTTGTAGCGTTAAAAGATGCAAGCGGCGACCTTGACGCAATGACAGCTATTATCGCACAAACAAGCGATGATTTTGCTTTATACAGCGGTGATGATGGCTTAACACTGCCGGTATTAGCAATTGGAGGAACTGGGATTATTTCTGTTGCCTCTCACGTTATTGGAAATGAAATGCAAGAGATGGTTAAGTTGTATGAGTCAGGAAATCCGAAAGAAGCAGCAAAAATTCATCAGCGTATTGTACCTGTGATGAAATCTCTTTTTGCGGCTCCAAGTCCAACGCCTGTTAAAACAGCTTTACAGCTAAAAGGGTTAGACGTAGGATCGGTACGATTACCTTTAGTTCCGTTAACGGAAGAAGAACGCCAAACGTTAGTCAGCACATTAAATACGCTATAAGCTATAAGTATGTTTTTTAAACGTCTCTTCATTGACCGTATATACGAGTTGATGAAGAGACGTTTTTTTCTTATAAGATAATAGAAGAGCAGATGACGGAAATAGACGAATGAAATTTCTTGTATTCCAATTCTTACTTCAGTTATAATGTAAGCAAATGAAATTGTACGGGTGAAAGTAAGTAGGAGGAACTTATGGTACTAGAAAAGACAGAAAATATTAAAATTTCAGCCTTGGGTGGAGTCGGAGAACTTGGAAAAAACATGTATGTGGTGGAAATCAATGAAAACATATATGTGTTAGATGCAGGGTCAAAGTTTCCGGGAGGGGAAATGTTAGGAATTGATATTGTCATTCCTGACATTACATATTTAGTAGAAAATCAGCAGAACGTAAAAGGCATTTTTGTTACTCATGGACACGAAGAGCAAATTGGGGCTATTCCCTTTATACTTCAAAAATTGGACGTGCCGGTATATGGTACAGAATTAACGCTAGCACTTATCAAAGAAAAGTTAAAAGAGTATGGAATTAAAAAATATGAAGCTTTACATCCTATCACTTCGTCAACGGTTTTATCGTTTGAAGGAGTGGATATTTCATTTTTTAGAACGCAGCACAGTATACAAGATTCAGTCGGCATTTGTTTACAAACCAATCAAGGTGCGATTGTATATACAGGTGATTTTAAATTTGATCAAAACTCAGTCAGCATTCAAAGCGCTGATATTGGAAAAATGGCTGCCATTGGGGAAAAAGGCGTCCTGTGTTTGCTTTCAGACAGTACAAATGCGGATAAGCCAGGCTATACAGTTTCCGAGGCCGTCATCGGACAAAATATTACCGACGCTTTTTATAAAAGCAAAGGTCGAATCATTGTTGCTGCATACAGTTCCAATCTGCACCGTATTCAGCAAATTATTCATGCCGCATATCAGCATGGCCGTAACCTGATCATTATGGAAAAGAGTATGCTGAAAATCATTGATATTGCAGCAAAACTTGGACATTTGCAGCTGCCTGAGGATTTAATTGTTCCTGTGCAAAAGCTAAAGGATCTTTCAGAACATGAAACGGTTATTTTAACAACAGGTCATCACGGAGAGCCGATTTCAGGTCTTACTCGAATGGCTAAACAGTCCCATAAATTTATTCAAATCAAACAAGATGACACGGTGCTGCTGGCTGCTACACCCGTGGCGGGGCACGAAACGACCTTTTCAAAAACAATTGACGTCATCTTTCGTTTAGGAGCAAGCGTAGTGTTTGCTCAGAAGAAAGTGCAGGCTTCCGGACACGGCAGTCAAGAAGAATTAAAATTTATGATTAACTTAACAAAGCCGAAATATGTCATGCCTGTGAATGGAGAGTACCGAAAACAAAAAGCTTATGCAAAGCTAGCCGGTCAATTAGGAATATCAGAAGATCATATTTGTTTGCTTGAAAAAGGTGAGCGAGTTGAGTTTAAAGATGCTCGCATGTACCCTAGCGGTTCTATTCAAGCGGGAAATACGCTCATTGATGGACTAGGCGTCGGCGATATTGGGAATATCGTTCTGAGGGATCGCAGGCTGCTGTCACAGGACGGAATCTTAACGGTAGTAGTTACGATTAATAAACGTCAAAAAACAGTAGTAGCGGGGCCAGAAATCATCTCCCGCGGATTCGTCTATGTAAGAGAATCAGAAAAGCTTTTAGAAGAAGCAACGAAGATTGTTCAGCAAATTTTAGAAAAGTGTATGGAAGACAAAGTGATCGAGTGGTCTTCATTAAAATTAAAAATGAGAGAAAGTTTAAATCAATTTTTATATGAAAAAACCCGTCGTAAACCGATGATTTTACCGATTATCATGGAAATCTAATGTGAAGCCTTCCCGCTGGGAAGGCTTTTTATTTGCAGCTGATGCGGATGTAATAACTATGAGAAGTTCATACTACTATTATCAATAAGTGAAAGGAGCTAGAATATGTTTGAAAATAACGAAAGATTACATTCTGATGAAGCGCCTCAGCAGCCTAATAAAAATGAAGAAAGCAAGGGCGGAATATTAGATAAAATTCAACAATTGGGACAGACCAACGTGGCTCAGCTTCCTCAGGATTCTAATATTCACTGTTTAACGATTGTAGGACAAATCGAAGGGCACATGCAGCTGCCTCCTCAAAATAAAACGACAAAATATGAGCATGTCATCCCGCAAATTGTGGCGATTGAACAAAATCCAAAAATTGAAGGATTGCTTATTATTTTGAATACAGTAGGTGGAGATGTAGAAGCAGGTCTTGCCATTGCGGAAATGATCGCTTCGTTATCCAAGCCTTCTGTGTCCATTGTGCTAGGAGGCGGACATTCAATCGGTGTTCCAATTGCGGTTTCAACTGATTATTCGTATATTGCCGGTACAGCGACCATGACCATTCATCCCATTCGCTTAACGGGTCTTGTTATTGGTGTACCGCAAACATTCGAATACTTAGATAAAATGCAAGAGCGCGTGATTAACTTTGTGAGAGAACACTCTCATATTTCAGAAGAAAAGTTTAAAGAACTTATGTTTTCAAAAGGGAACTTAACGCGTGATATCGGGACAAATGTAGTTGGCGGAGATGCTGTTTCATACGGGTTAATTAACGAAGTAGGCGGAGTTGCTCAAGCAATCAAAAAATTGAATGAACTGATTGAGCAAGGACGTCAGAATGAGGAGCAGCTGCTGCAATGATTTTATATACAATGATGCCACAAGAACTGATTTTTCAGCAGTCTTATCATCAAGAACAATCTCAGCCAAAGCTTATTAATCATAATGGAATCCCGGTTATCGTTGAAGAAAATGAACAAAAACAACAGCAAATTGTGAGGGTTTTAAGCACGAATCCTCAAGATTATTTGAATGAAAATTATTATCCTGGTCAAATTTTGTCGTAAGGATTTCAGTATAATTATGGTGAATATGGTATAATGAATATGACGAAGAAGGCAGCCGCTGTATTGGCTGCTTTTTTATTCAACTGATAAAAGAAACAAAATCAACATAGGGTGTTGGACGTTGATTGGAGTGGAAAAATGGCAAAGAAAAAACGAAGAGGTCAAATAAAAAAGGATGAATGGAAACGCATATTGCGCTTTGAGCTTATTGGATTATTTTTATTAGCGTTAACGTTAATTGCCATGGCAGGACTCGGTGCTGTAGGACAGGCTCTTGTACTCGTGGTCCGCTTATTTATTGGCGAATGGTATATGCTGTGTTTAATCGGAATGGTTATTCTATCTGTTTATATTATTTGGAAAAGAGAAATGCCTCCTTTAGTGACGCGGCAGCTTATCGGTACATACCTCATTATTTTATCTATTTTACTGTTTAGTCACGTGACGTTATTTGAAAATTTATCGAAAAACGGAACGTTTACAGATCCATCTGTCATTATGAATACGTGGGATTTGTATATGCTCGAAGCAACGGGACAATCGAATCACAGTGATTTAGGGGGAGGGATGATAGGAGCTATTATGTTTGCCATGTTCTACTATCTGTTTGATAGCTTAGGAACAGAACTTATCGCTGCCTTGCTTATTGTGATTGGGGTACTGCTCATTACCGGACGTTCGCTTCACGAAACGGTATTAAAACTTCTGTCACCTCTAGTTAATTTTTTAACAATGGAGTTAAAAGAAGGCTGGCAAGATATTCAGACGTGGAAACATAAGAAGAAAAAAGCCCCTAAAACAACAAAAAAGAGACGCCAAGAAAAAGCTGTTCAAGAACCTGAAGAAAGCGTGGAAATAGAAGTGGAAGCACCTTCGCCTCCAATTATTGAACACTTTGATTATGGAGAGGAAGAGTCTAGTCAATCTCCTGCTGCTCCTATAGCTCCGGTGCCTCCGGTTATGGAATCGAAGCCTGTAGCTGCTGCACCTCAACAGCCAAGGCCGCAAAAGGAACAGGAAGAAGAAAAAGCTCCTATGATTACCTTTACTGAAACGGAAAATAAAGAGTATGAGCTTCCTCCTATCAAGCTATTGACGATGCCAAAGAAAAGTAACCAGGCAAAAGAGCATAAAAACATTTATAAAAATGCCGAAAAGCTTGAAAAAACGTTTCAAAGTTTCGGCGTAAAAGCAAAAGTGGCAAAAGTTCACCTTGGACCAGCTGTTACAAAATATGAAGTATATCCTGATGTAGGAGTAAAAGTAAGTAAGATTGTTAATTTAAGTGATGATTTAGCACTTGCATTAGCTGCCAAAGATATTCGGATTGAAGCTCCAATTCCCGGGAAATCAGCGGTAGGAATTGAAGTGCCGAACGAAGAAGTAGCGATGGTTTCACTTAGAGAAGTACTTGAAGCGACTGAAAATAACCGACCTGATAAAAAGCTATTAGTTGGTTTAGGAAGAGATATTTCAGGCGAAGCTGTGCTAGCAGAGCTTAATAAAATGCCTCATATGCTTGTAGCAGGGGCAACAGGAAGCGGAAAAAGTGTGTGTATCAACGGTATTATTATTAGTATTTTAATGAGAACAAAGCCTCATGAAGTAAAATTAATGATGATTGACCCTAAAATGGTTGAGTTGAATATGTACAATGGTATTCCGCATTTATTGGCTCCTGTCGTAACAGATCCGAAAAAAGCTTCTCAAGCATTAAAGAAAGTTGTAAGTGAGATGGAGCGACGTTATGAGTTGTTCTCACACAGCGGAACGAGAAACATTGAAGGGTATAACGATTTAGTAAAACGTATGAATGATGATGGAGACGCCGATGCAAAACAGCCGACTCTTCCTTATATTGTGGTGATTGTTGATGAGTTGGCTGACTTGATGATGGTTGCTTCATCTGACGTCGAAGATTCGATCACACGTCTTGCTCAAATGGCTCGTGCTGCCGGCATTCATTTGATTATTGCTACACAGCGACCATCAGTAGATGTTATTACTGGAGTTATTAAAGCAAACATTCCTTCCCGAATCGCTTTTAGTGTATCTTCACAAACTGACTCTCGTACGATCCTAGATATGGGAGGAGCTGAGAAGCTTCTAGGAAGAGGAGATATGCTGTTCATGCCTGTTGGAGCTTCAAAACCTGTGCGTGTGCAAGGTGCCTTTTTATCAGATGAAGAAGTAGAAGAGATTGTTGATTTTGTAATTGCACAGCAAAAAGCACAGTATCAAGAAGAAATGATTCCAACAGATGCCCCTGAACAAGTCGATGATTTTGCAGATGAGCTGTATGACGAAGCGGTTCAGCTTGTGGCAGAAATGCAAACAGCTTCTGTTTCTATGCTGCAGCGACGCTTTCGAATTGGCTATAACCGGGCTGCACGCTTAATCGATGCGATGGAAGATCGTGGAGTGGTTGGGCCTTACGAAGGAAGTAAGCCGCGTTCGGTGTTGATTTCTCAGCAAAATGAAGATGTTGGATCTTAATAAGGTTATTAGAAAAGATGGAGCTGGGACAAAAGTATTTTAGCCTAAGTGAAAAACGAATCACTAATCAACATGTCTGATTAGCGGTTCGTTTTTTTTGTTAGGGTGAATATAGGTTTCATCCGTTTCGTTCCTTCTAGCAGTTGACTGAAAGACAAGGTGAAGACTCCTGCGGGAAAAGCGTAAGCGACGAGGAGGCCCATCGCCCGCCCGTGGAAACCGAAGTCTTGCACGGAAATCAACTGCGGTGTCGCAAGCGTTTCAGCTCATGTATCTTATTTGTTTGTCTTTAGATTGGATTCATTTAGTTATGTCTCAACCTCATTTTTTTATGGAAGAAGAGACGGTAAGAATAGTATTATACAAAAATATGTCATGCTAAATAAATAAAATAAAAACGAATATTAAAAAATTTAATGACTAAAATGTTTGGGTTTTATCTAATATTAGAAGAAAAGTAGGTTGTTAGGTATGCTGACATTAAAAAATAACAAAAATTCATTTTTTTAAAAAAATATTAAAAATTTTAACAAAAAATTAATATAACCTATTTATTTATCTGTCGAAAAATGATATATTATTTTCGATTAAGTAGTCGAACATCAGAGGTCTGATGACTTTTTAATATGGAGGAAGAGTGATGTCTATACGTGCGGATAATCGGCACTTGTATTTACAAGTGATTGATAAAATTAAACAAAATATAGAAAAAGGAATTTTTAAAGAAAAGGAAAGACTCCCTTCAGAGTTTGATTTATCAAAGCAGCTAGGGGTTAGCCGCGCAACGCTACGTGAGGCACTTCGCATATTAGAAGAAGAGAATATTATTGTTCGCAGACACGGCGTGGGAACATTTGTCAACACGAAGCCTACTTTTTTGTCAGGGATTGAGCAATTAAATAGTATAACACATATGATTGAACAAGCTGGTATGAAGGCCGGAACAATCTTCTTATCTTCTCAAATACAAGAGTTGTCTGAAAATGATTTAACACGTTTTGCTTGCGGGGAAGACGAACAGATTTTATTTGTTGAACGGGTGAGAACGGCAAACGGAGAGCCTGTTGTATATTGCATGGACAAGGTTCCTCAAAAAATATTGCCTGAAAATTTCGAATATAAACAGGAATCTTTGTTAGAAATTCTTGAAAAACAAGCAGGAAAGCACATTTCATACGCCGTGGCAAATATTGAGCCTCTAGGCTATCATGAAAAAGTTTCTCCTATTTTACAATGCGAGCCAGAAACCGCTTTGCTTGTGCTGAAACAAATGCATTATGACCAGTATGATGAACCCATTTTATATTCCATCAATTATTTTAAAGCAGATCAATTTAGTTTCCAAGTACTGCGTAAACGCGTCTAGTTTTTTTATGGTTAAATGTCAGAAAATTTACAACTATTTAATATTGTCCTTTTAAGGAGGTGTCAAATGTAGGTCACAGGGACGAAATAGAAAATTGGCTTTATACTTTTAAAACTATTCAGGGGGTTAAAACATGTTAAAACGTAAAACGGGACTTGCATTATCACTAGTATTAGCGGCAGGAACACTTTTAAGCGCGTGTGGCTCAAACGACGCAGATAAGAGCAGCGGAGATAAAAAAGCAGCGGATTTTAAAGTGGGAATGGTAACAGATACGGGCGGGGTAGATGATAAATCGTTTAACCAATCTGCTTGGGAAGGTCTAACAAAGTTTGGGAAAGACAACGGACTTGATGAAGGGACTGGATACAAATATTTGCAGTCTACAAAAGCATCTGAATACGAGAGCAACCTTTCTAAATTTGCTGAGAGTGGCTACAACTTGACGTATGGAATTGGCTTTTTGTTAAAAGAAGACATTAAAAAAGCAGCAAAGCAGTATCCAGATGCTAACTTTGCATTAGTAGACGATACGTTAAAGTCAGAAAACTTAGATAACGTGGCGAGCATTCTATTTAAAGAAGAGCAGGGCTCTTTCTTAGTAGGTGTAGTGGCAGCGAAACAAACGAAAACGAACAAAATCGGCTTTATCGGAGGCGTTGAATCTCCATTAATCAAGAAGTTTGAAAACGGATTTAAAGCAGGTGTTAAATCTGTAAACCCAGACGCTGAAGTTATTTCTCAATACGCGGAAAGTTTTAACTCTCCAGAAAAAGGCTCAGCTATCGCTTCTACCATTTACAGCAAAGGCGCTGATATTATTTATCAAGCGGCTGGTGGTACTGGAAACGGCGTATTTACAGAAGCTAAAAACCGTTCAAAAGGCGGTAAAGACAAAAAGGTTTGGGTAATTGGAGTTGACCGCGATCAGCATGAAGAAGGTATGCCTGAAAACGTAACGTTAACTTCGATGGTAAAACGCGTTGACCTTGCTGTAGAAGATGTTGCAAAACAAGCAATGGACGACAAATTCCCAGGCGGTAAAGAGGTTGTGTTTGGCTTAAAAGAAGACGGAGTGGGAATTGCTCCATCACAAGATAATGTAAGCAAAGATGCGTTAAAAGCAGTTGATGAGTATAAGCAAAAAATTCTAGACGGTGACATTACAGTGCCTCAAACGGATAAAGAATTTAAAGAGTTTGAAAAAACGCTTAAAAAATAAGCTGATATCTGTTAAGCAATGATTATATGAGTTTAAAAGGCTAGTGAAAACTAGCCTTTTTCATAGCCAAAAAACGGAAGACAGAATCCTGTAGCAGGCAGGAATAGGGAGTGAAAGTAGTGGAATATGTTATTGAAATGCTAGATATTCGCAAAGAGTTTCCCGGTATTGTCGCTAATGACAATATTACACTCCAAGTGAAAAAGGGAGAAATTCATGCTTTGTTAGGAGAAAATGGTGCAGGTAAGTCAACGCTGATGAACGTTTTATTTGGGCTTTATCAGCCTGAAAAAGGGCAGATTCGTGTAAACGGCCAAGAAGTCAAAATCACGGACCCTAACGTAGCGAATGACTTAGGAATTGGAATGGTTCATCAGCATTTTATGCTTGTTCAAAACTTTACAGTCACAGAAAATATTATTCTTGGGAACGAACCGACGCGAACGGGGAAAATCAATATTAAAAAAGCAGCTCAAGATATTCAAGAGCTTTCAAATCAATATGGATTATCGGTAGATCCATATGCGAAGATTCAAGATATCTCAGTTGGCATGCAGCAGCGAGTGGAAATTTTAAAGACGCTTTACAGAGGAGCCGACATTCTTATTTTTGATGAACCTACTGCCGCCTTAACACCTCAGGAAATTACGGAATTAATTCAAATTATGAAAAAATTAATTCAAGAAGGAAAGTCGATTATTTTAATTACGCATAAATTAAAAGAAATTATGTCAGTGTGTGACCGCTGTACAATTATTCGAAAAGGTGTCGGGGTTGGTACGGTAAATGTGCAAGAGACCAACCCTGATGAACTTGCTGCTTTAATGGTAGGAAGAGAAGTACATTTTAAAACTGAAAAGAAAACAGCGACTCCAAAAGAAGCTGTGTTAACAATAAAAGAATTAGTAGTAGAAGACAGCCGAGGAGTAGAGGCTGTAAGTTCACTTGATCTAAGCGTTCGAGCAGGCGAAATTGTAGGCATCGCGGGTGTGGATGGAAATGGCCAAACAGAGCTGATTGAGGCAATTACGGGTCTAAGAAAAATAAAGTCGGGCTCGGTCACGTTAAAAAATCAAGAGTTGTCTACGTTATCCACGCGTAAAATTACGGAGTCAGGAGTAGGACATATTCCGCAGGATCGCCATAAGCACGGGCTTGTATTAGATTATACAATTGGTGAAAATATCGGTCTTCAAACGTATTATCAAAAGCCGATGTCTAAATCAGGTATTTTGAATTATAAAGAGCTGTATAAAAAAGCAAAAGAGTTAATTGCAGAATATGATGTGCGAACCCCTAGTGAATATACGCAAGCGCGATCGCTATCGGGCGGAAATCAGCAAAAAGCCATTATTGCCCGTGAAGTAGACCGCAGTCCGGAACTATTAATTGCAGCTCAGCCAACGAGGGGGCTGGATGTAGGAGCCATTGAATTTATTCATAAAAAGCTGATTGAAGAACGAGATAAAGGACGGGCAGTGCTGCTCGTTTCGCTAGAACTAGATGAAGTAATGAATCTAAGCGATCGCATTGCGGTTATTTATGAAGGGAAAATAGTTGACATTGTAGATCCAAAAGAAACGAATGAACAAGAGTTAGGTCTATTAATGGCAGGCGGTACGCGTGAGAAAGCGGGTGGAACAGCATGAATAAACTTGTGAAAAATGAACGTGTAATGATGATTTTGATCCCTATTGTATCGGCCATATTAGGACTCATTGCCGGAGCGGTTATTATGTTACTAGGCGGCTATGATCCAATGCTTGGCTATCAATCTCTTTTTGACGGGATGTTTGGAACGCCAAAAGCCATTGGAGAAACGATTCGTGCCATGACTCCTCTTGCTCTGGCCGGTATTGCGGTTGCGTTTGCTTATAAAACCGGTCTCTTTAACATTGGAGTAGAAGGACAGCTTTTAGTTGGCTGGTTGGCTTCAGTATGGGTTGGGTATGCGTTTGATTTACCAGCAGTCATTCATATTCCTTTAGCTGTATTAGCAGCAGCTGCAGCTGGAGCAGTTTGGGCGTTTATTCCAGGATTTTTAAAAGCAAAATTTCATGTTCATGAAGTAATTGTTTCCATCATGATGAACTATATTGCCCTTTACACCACGAGCAGCTTAATCCGTACGTATTTATACGCGGGTAATGAAAAATCGTATGATATTAAAGAATCGGCATCTTTAGCATCAAGCTTTTTAGCACAGTTAACCAATAACTCCCGCCTTCATTACGGCATTCTTATTACCATCGCTGCAGCCGTCGTAATGTGGTTTATTTTGAATAAAACAGCTAAGGGCTTCGAGCTAAGAGCCGTTGGTTTTAATCAGCATGCTTCACAGTATGCAGGAATGAATGTAGGCCGAAACATTGTGTTATCCATGGCGATTTCAGGCGCTTTTGCCGGGCTTGCCGGGGCTATGGAAGGGCTTGGAACATTTCAGTATATGGGCACATTCACTGCGTTTACAGGTACGGGGTTTGACGGTATCGCCGTAGCCCTTTTAGGAGTTAACAGCGCAATTGGAATTTTATTAGCATCATTCTTTTTCGGAGGACTGCAAACTGCGGCTCCTCAAATGAACTTTATGACAGGCGTACCGTCTGAATTAATTCAAATTGTCATTGCGCTTATTATCTTTTTTGTTGCATCTAGTTATTTAATTCGCTGGGTGCTTGGCCGTGCAGGCAAGGGGGGAGCAAAATGAACTTCTTAGAGGTGTTAGCCATTATTATTCCAGCGGCGCTTTATTCAGCTGCACCGCTTATCTTTACCGCGCTCGGAGGGATATTTAGTGAACGTTCCGGGGTCGTGAACATCGGATTAGAAGGGCTGATGATGTTTGGCGCGTTCACAGGTATTGTTTCAACCCTTTTACTTCAGGATTCATTAGGTGCTTGGGCCCCGTGGGTGGCAATAGTAATAGCGGCTTTTGTTTGCGCTGTGTTCTCGCTCATTCATGCTGTTGCAAGTATTACATTAAAAGCAGATCAAACGGTAAGTGGTGTAGCGCTGAATTTTTTAGCTGCGGGTCTTTCAATCTTTTTAATTAAAAAGATTTTTGGGAAAGGACAAACAGATTTTATTCAATTCCGTATCGATAAAGTAAGTATTCCAGGTCTATCAGACATTCCAATAATCGGTAAAATTCTGTTTTCGAACGTTCCTATTACGTCTTATATTGCGATTGCGCTAGCTTTTGCTGTATGGTACATCATTTATAAAACGCCGTTTGGTCTCCGTCTTCGTTCAGTTGGTGAACACCCAATGGCAGCAGACACGATGGGGATCAAAGTTGTGAGAATGCGTTACGTTGGCGTTATGATTTCCGGCATGTTCGCTGGAATCGGCGGAGCGGTGTATGCCACGTCTATCGCTACAAACTTTGCAGCGGGAACGATTGCTGGACAAGGGTTCCTTGCTATTGCGGCCATGATTTTCGGGAAGTGGCATCCTATTGGTGCTTTAGGTGCAGCCATGTTTTTCGGATTAGCACAGTCTTTGAGTATCACGGGAGCTCAGATTCCGGTTATTCAAGATATCCCATCCGTCCTTTTAACCATTGCACCGTACGTATTAACAATCTTAGCGCTTACTGGTTTTGTAGGACGTGCTGAGGCTCCTAAAGCGCTGGGCGTTCCTTATGAAAAAGGCCGCCGCTAATAAATCCTCTATACGAGGTCTAACAATGACTAAAGTTGGATAAATATAGAAGGTGGAGACAAAGAAATCATATTCTTTTCTCCGCCTTTTTTTCATTGAGAGAAAGAATATGAAAAGAAATGAGGAAGCGCGCGGCAAGTTACTTGAAAATGTTTCCTTGAATTCGATATAGTGGTTATAAGACTAAAATTAGCGTTAAAGATTCAAAATAGAAGTATTGTCTAGTTAATACATCAAAATTTAAAAGGAGGTTTATATATGAAATTATTGACTGAACAAAAACATGAACTAGAAGGATTGACTGTTCATACCATTCAAACAGCTAAGTACAAAACAAACACGTTCATTTTAAAACTAAATGCCCCTTTAGATAAGAAAACGGTGACAATGCGTGCCCTTTTACCTTATGTGCTTCAAAGTGCTACCGAGTCGCTGCCGTCTACGACAAAGCTTCGTACATATTTAGATGAGCTTTATGGTGCTACTTTACAAGTAGACTTAACAAAAAAAGGTGATAACCACGATATTACGATTCGCATTGATATAGCGAATGAAAAATATTTGAAAGATTCAACTCCGCTTTTGCAAAAAGCGTTAGCGCTTCTTGGCGATATTTTATTAAAGCCAGCAGTTGAAGGGGACTCTTTTTTAAAGGATATTATGACAAAAGAAAAGCGCTCGCTTCGTCAGAGAATTCAAGCCGTATTTGATGACAAAATGCGCTATGCTAATTTAAGACTAGTCGAAGAAATGTGTAAGGAAGAACCTTACTCTTTACATGTAAACGGTCAAATTGACGATGTGGAAGAAATTACAGGTGAAAGTTTGTACGCCTATTATCAGCAGGTGTTAAAAGAAGATGCCATTCACCTTTATGCTATTGGCGATTTGCAAGTCGAAGAGGTTTTACAAACAGTAAAAGAAACATTTACTTTACCAAAGCGCGAGCAAAAAGACATTGAAGATTCTATCACGTCTAAAGAGATCTCAAACGTAAATGAAGTGGTGGAAAAACAAGAAGTCAAACAAGGGAAATTAAATATTGGCTATCGTACAAACGTTGTATACGGAGATAGACAGTATTTTGCTCTTCAAGTATTCAATGGGATATTCGGAGGGTTCTCACATTCCAAGCTATTTATTAACGTGCGTGAAAAAGCGAGCTTAGCTTACTATGCTGCTTCGAGAGTAGAGAGTCATAAAGGATTACTAATGGTCATGTCGGGTATTGATGCTAAAAATTACGACCAAGCTGTTACGATTATTAAAGAACAAATGCAGGAAATGAAACAAGGATCGTTTACAGACGGCGAAATCGCTCAAACGAAAGCCGTTATTCACAACCAGCTGCTTGAAACGGTGGATACTCCACGAGGACTAGTAGAGGTTATGTATCATAATGAATTAACGGGTAAAGATATTTCAATTGATGAATACTTAAAGCATATTGATGCGGTATCTAAGCAGGAAATTATTAAAGTGGCTGAGAAAATTGAAATGGATACAATTTATTTCTTAACAGGAACGGGCGGTGAAGAAAATGGAGAAAATTGAATTTTCGCAGCTTCAAGAACAGCTGTATCATGAAAAAATGGATAACGGGCTGCAGGTATACATTTTGCCAAAACCGGAGTTTAACAAAACGTTTGCCACTTTTACAACAAACTACGGATCGATTGACAATCAATTTGTACCGCTAAATGAAAATGAAATGACAAAAGTTCCGGATGGAATTGCCCACTTTTTAGAGCATAAATTATTTGAAAAAGAAGACGGAGATGTCTTTCAGCAGTTTAGTAAACAAGGTGCTTCGGCCAACGCATTTACTTCTTTTACCCGCACAGCTTACTTATTCAGCTGTACATCTAACTTTGAAGAAAATCTTGAAACATTAGTGGACTTTGTACAAGAGCCGTACTTCTCAGAAAAAACGGTAGAAAAAGAAAAAGGCATTATCGGTCAAGAAATTACAATGTATGACGACAATCCGGACTGGCGCTTGTATTTTGGTACCATTCAAAATATGTACAAAAACCATCCTGTTAAAATTGATATTGCCGGCACGATCGAATCGATTTCACATATTAATAAAGATTTACTGTACACATGCTATGAAACGTTCTATCATCCGAGCAACATGCTGTTGTTCATTGTAGGTCCTGTTGATGCGGAAAAAGTAATGAAGCAAGTTCGAGACAATCAGCAGAAAAAAGATTATAAAGAAATCTCTGACATACAGCGTCATTTTGACGAAGAGCCTGAAACGGTGGATCAAGAAAAACAAGTATTAAAAATGCCGGTGCAGTCTTCGAAATGTATGGTGGGTCTAAAAGCGAAAAATCCGCAGCGTTCAGGCGGAGAAATGCTTAAATACGAGTTAGCAATGAATATCATTTTAGATTATGCATTTGGAAAAAGCTCTTCGTACTATGAGGAGTTGTATGCAGACGGACTCATTGATGAAACGTTTGCGTATGATTATACGGAGGAAAGAGGATTTGGTTTTGCTCTTATCGGAGGAGATACGGATCAACCGGAACAGCTGTATGATCGAGTTAAACAAATTTTACTTGAAATGAAAACAAAATCACTAACAGAAGAGGAACTTGAGCGTATTCGTAAAAAGAAAATCGGCGGATTTTTACGTTCATTAAACTCACCTGAGTTTATCGCTAATCAGTTTACACGCTATGCGTTTAATGATATGAATTTATTTGATATTGTTGAAACGCTAGAAAAACTGAAGGTAAACGAAATAAAAGATGTGCTAAACGAGATTATTGATGAAAAGAACTTTACGGTTTGTGAAGTAGTACCTAAATAAAGATGATTGTTGCCAAAAAAGCTGATGTTCATCAGCTTTTTTGCATGTAAAGGAGAGAAGGCTATGGAGAAATTTGCCCTTGTGACAGGTGCAAGCGGAGGAATTGGCACAGCGATTGCTAAGCAATTGGCTGAAGATGGATACTCGCTTATTTTGCACTATCATCAACGAAAAGACAAAATAGAGGCGCTTGCACATGAGCTAGCTGAAAAGGTGAAAACCGTGTTTACAGTACAAGCGGATTTATCATGTAAAGAGGGAGTGGAGAAGTTTTTAAAGGAGATTATTGTTCCGGTAGAAGTTATTATTCATAACAGCGGACGAAGCGTTAGCGGGTTAATGACAGATGCTTCGGCAAATGAAACCGAAGAAATGATCTATCTTCACATCACGGCTCCCTTTGTTATTACAAAAGCTTTGCTGCCTAAAATGATCAGTGCTAAAAGCGGACAAATTATCATGATTTCTTCCATTTGGGGACTTACAGGAGCTTCGTTTGAAGTTCTTTATTCAATGGTAAAAGGCGCCCAAAATACGTTTGTAAAAGCTTTGGCAAAAGAGGTTGCATTAAGTGGAATTCGCGTCAATGGAGTTGCGCCCGGAGCGATTGAAACGGGTATGATGGCCAGCTATTCAAAAGAAGAGGTTAAAGAGCTGGCTGAAGAGATCCCTTTAGGAAGAATAGGATATCCAAAAGAAGTGGCAGATACGGTTTCATATTTAATATCTTCACGTGCTTCGTATATAACTGGACAAATATTATCGGTTAATGGCGGTTGGTACATATAAAGTGTGCATAAAATTAAAAACAAGGTACAAACTATGATATGAATAAACCTTAAGGAGGGCTACTCATGTCAGTATTAGAAAACTGGGATAGCTGGAAAGATTTTTTAGGCGACCGTTTACATCATGCACAAAACGAAGGAATGCAAGAAGAAGTTATTCATGATCTTGCTTATCAAATTGGTGGATATTTAGCAAACCAAGTTGATGCAAAAAATGATCAAGAGCGAATTTTAGCAGACCTTTGGAGCGTTGCTTCTAAAGAAGAGCAGCATGCGATTGCGAGCAGCATGGTGAAATTAGTTCAAAATAACGGATCAGTAAAATAAGTTATCGTTTCTAAAAAGGAGCTAATTCACCGCGTGTGAAAGCTCCTTTTTTCTTAGAATTAAATAGTACAAATAAATAAGCGCTTACATACATAACAAATGTAGAACTACTTGCCTTTAGGGTTTATAATATAATGGAAATCATTTATAGTTAAACTAGGTGAAAAAAAGGGGGCACCTCTCGAAGGCCAGCCAAGAAATGGGAGGGGTTTGATGGAGAAAATTGAGTGGTATTTAGAATATCAAATACAAAAAAATCGTCCGGGTCTTTTAGGTGATATTTCATCGCTTCTTGGAATGTTGTCAATTAATATTGTCACAATTAATGGAGTGGATGATATTCGCCGTGGATTATTGCTGCGCTGTGATTCACATGAGCAAATAGACAGGCTTGAATCTATTTTGAAAACAATGGATAATATCATTGTGACAAAAATGAGACCGCCTAAATTGCGTGATAAGTTAGCAGTGCGTCACGGTCGCTATATTCAGCGTGACGCAGATGATAAAAAGACATTCCGTTTCGTAAGAGATGAATTAGGTTTGCTCGTAGATTTTATGGCGGAACTGTTTAAACAAGAAGGTCATAAGCTTATCGGTATTCGAGGTATGCCGCGAGTAGGCAAAACCGAATCCATTGTAGCAGCTAGCGTATGTGCGAACAAAAGGTGGCTTTTTGTGTCTTCTACACTCTTAAAACAAACGATTCGCAGTCAGCTTATTGCTGACGAATACAACGCTGATAATATTTTTATCATTGACGGGATTGTATCGACCAAACGAGCGAATGAAAAGCACTGGCAGCTTGTTCGAGAAGTAATGAATGTACCCGCGACAAAAATCGTGGAGCATCCGGATGTATTTGTACAAAATACCGAGTATTCGTTAGATGATTTTGCCTACATTATTGAAATAAGAAATGACCCCAATGAGAAGATTACATATGAAATAATGGAAGGTCCTCAAATGTTTCAAGACGGTGGATTATCGATGTTTGATTTTTAGCATAATTGGTAGGTGTTAGCATTGACAGAGTTAGGACAAAGGTTAAGACAAGAACGAGAAAGCAAAGGATTGTCGTTAGAGGATTTACAAAAACTAACGAAAATTCAAAAACGCTATTTACTTGGCATTGAAGAAGGCAATTATGAGGTTATGCCAGGGAAATTTTACGTACGAGCGTTTATTAAGCAATACTGCGAAGCAATTGGGTTGGACACAGATGCTATTTTTGAAGAATACAAATCAGACATTCCTTCAACTCAAACAGAAGACATGCCGCAGCAGCTTTCGCGCGTTCGCAGCCGCAAAGAAATTCCTCAGCATACAAAAGGAGTTTCAAAAGCATATGACTACCTTCCAACTGTTCTAGTGGTGGCGGGAGTTGTAGTTGTTGGGATTATTATTTGGGTAATCGCTCAAAATATCGTCTCGGATAAAAACAAGGAGCAGGCTAATCAAGAAGCTCCAAACAGCGAAGTTCAGCAGTCTAACACGCAGGAAGAAACGAATGAAACTACTGCAAAAAATGACAATAGCAAGTCAGAAGATGAACAAAGTGCTGCTGATAAGAAAGAACAAGAAAAAGAAAAAGCTGAAAAAGAAAAAGCCGCAAAAGAAAAAGCTGAGAAAGAAAAAGCTGAAAAAGAAAAGAAAGACAGCGGTAAACAAGAATACAAGGAAGTTCAAAAAACAGGCAGAAGTGCTACGTATGCTCTTTCCGGTACAGATGCATTTAACCTAGAAGTAACATCCACTCAAGCAGATACTTGGTTAGATGTGAAAAATGGAAAAGGAAATGCTTTCTTTAGCTCCATTCTAAAAAAAGGTGAAACAAAAGAATTTGATTTGACGAAAGAAACGGAAGCTCGTGTCAACATCGGTTATTCACCTGGAGTAGAGTTAAAAGTAAATGGAAAAGCGGTTGACTTGCCGTTTGATTCATCCAAGCAAGTTCGACAAGTTGTAACGATTCAATATCAGCCGGCAGAAGCACAGTAAACAGCCTGTTTTAAAAAGTGGTCAGGGTGTAAATAAAGATAATATGTGAATTAAACACTCATTCACGCTATAATAAAACCAAAGCCGTGCAAACAACTTCGTTTGCACGCTTTCAGTTTGTAACAGTAATTGGAGGCAGAAGAAGTGAATTTACCAAACAAGATTACCATTTCGCGAATTTTTCTAATTCCCGTATTCCTCATTTTTATGATGGTGCCGCTACCATTTGGCACAGTGGAGGCAGCAGGAAAAGAGATTCCGATCGCTCATCTATTAGGGGCGGCATTATTTATTATTGCATCTACAACAGACTGGATCGACGGATACTATGCAAGAAAGTACGATTTAGTCACAAACTTGGGCAAGTTTTTAGATCCACTAGCAGACAAGCTGTTGGTTTCAGCTGCGCTTGTAGCTATTGTTGACTTAGATTTAATTGCAGGTGCAGGATGGGCTGCTATCATCATTATTAGCCGTGAATTTGCTATCACAGGTTTAAGACTTGTACTAGCAGGGGAAGGAGAAGTTGTAGCAGCCAATATGTTAGGTAAAATTAAAACATGGACTCAAATTTTAGCTATTTCAGCTATTCTGTTGTACAACTTGCCTTTTGAATGGATTTCCATTCCGTTTGCTAGCGTAATGCTTTGGATCTCAGTGATTTTTACGGTTATTTCAGGCTGGGACTACTTTGCTAAAAACAAACAGGCTTTTGTTAATTCAAAATAAGTAAGATGGAGATGATATGATGAACGCTGAAATTATTGGAGTCGGCTCTGAGCTGCTGCTTGGGCAAATTGCCAATACAAACGCTCAGTATTTATCGAAAAAATTAGCCGAACTTGGAATTAATGTTTACTATCATACAGTAGTAGGAGATAATGCACAGCGCTTGAAAGAAGTGATTGCTACAGCTCAAACACGTGCAGAGTTAATTATTTTCACAGGCGGGCTTGGTCCTACAAAAGATGATTTAACAAAAGAAACAATTGCGAGTGTGCTAGGAGTAGAGTTGACAACAAATGCGGAAGCACTTGAAAGCATTGAAGCCTATTTCAAACAGTCAAATCGTATCATGACACCTAACAATAAAAAACAGGCAATTGTACTTGAAGGTTCGACAGTGCTCCCTAATGATTACGGAATGGCTCCAGGTATGGGGCTTACAGTAGAGGGAAAACACTATATGCTATTCCCAGGGCCGCCAAAAGAGCTCTATCCAATGTATGAAGCATATGGTCAAGAATTTTTAGCTCAAAAGCTTGAATTAAAAGAAAGTATTGAATCACGCGTTCTTCGTTTTTTCGGAATAGGAGAATCACAGCTTGAGACGGAAATTGAAGATTTGCTTGATGCGCAAACAAACCCGACGATTGCACCGCTTGCAGGAGATGGAGAAGTGACGCTTCGCTTAACTGCTAAGCACGCTGATGCTGCTGAAGCACAGCGCATGTTAGACGAAGTGGAAAAAACCATTTCAGAGCGCGTAGGCGAGTATTTATATGGATACGAAGCAACTTCTTTACATAATGAATTGGTAAAAGAATTAACGGCACAAGGCTTGACGATTGCTTCAGCCGAAAGTTTAACCGGCGGGTTATTCAGCGAACGTTTAACAACTGTTTCAGGTGCTGGAGAAGTTGTTAAAGGCAGCCTGGTAGCCTATCATTATGAAATCAAGCAAAATATTCTCGGAGTGAGCGAACACACGCTGAATCAGTACGGAGCCGTTAGCGAGCAGTGCGCGGCTGAAATGGCTCAGCGTATTCAACAGTTATACAAAACGGATATTGGCATCGGTTTTACGGGTGTAGCTGGACCCTCTAAACAAGAAGGACACCCTGTAGGAACAGTGCATATAGGGGTCGCTTATAAGGATCAAACTCCTCAAGTTTACAGTTTGCAGCTATCTGGAAGCCGCCAAGGAATTCGTTCACGAACGGTTAATTACGGCTGTCATTACGTATTGAAGACGATAAAAAAATAAAGAAAAAAGGCTGCTTAGTTTTACCAAAGCAGCCTTTTTTTAATTTTATAAAAAACGAACATTTATTCGCTTTTTGCTTGTCAAACGACCTAAAAACTAGTATAGTAAGTTATAGAAAGTTGTTAATTCGACATTGCTACTACATCGTAGTAAGTTTGCAGTTTATAGATGATTTCAAAGAGATAGAGGAGGAAATTGAGTGAACGATCGTCAAGCAGCCCTTGATATGGCTTTAAAGCAAATTGAAAAGCAATTTGGTAAAGGTTCAATTATGAAATTAGGTGAACAAACGGAAAAAAGAATTTCTACAATTCCAAGTGGTTCATTAGCATTAGATATAGCTTTAGGCGTAGGTGGATATCCACGTGGACGTGTGGTGGAAGTATATGGCCCAGAAAGCTCAGGTAAAACAACAGTTGCTCTTCACGCGATTGCAGAAGTTCAACAGCAGGGCGGACAGGCTGCATTTATCGATGCGGAGCACGCGTTAGATCCTGTATATGCTCAAAAATTAGGTGTTAATATTGATGAGCTGTTATTATCTCAGCCTGATACAGGAGAACAAGCTTTAGAAATCGCTGAAGCTTTAGTTCGAAGCGGCGCAGTAGATATTATTGTTGTTGACTCAGTAGCAGCGTTAGTGCCAAAAGCGGAAATTGAAGGAGAAATGGGAGACTCTCACGTGGGTCTACAAGCTCGTTTAATGTCTCAAGCATTGCGTAAACTATCTGGAGCTATTAACAAGTCTAAAACAATCGCTATCTTTATTAACCAAATTCGTGAAAAAGTCGGCGTAATGTTTGGTAACCCTGAAACAACTCCTGGTGGACGTGCGCTTAAATTCTACTCTTCAGTGCGTCTAGAAGTGCGTCGTGCAGAGCAGTTAAAGCAAGGAAATGATATCGTAGGTAACAAAACAAGAATTAAAGTTGTGAAAAATAAAGTAGCTCCGCCTTTCCGTGCTGCCGAAGTAGATATTATGTACGGAGAAGGTATTTCAAAAGAGGGTGAAATTTTGGATATCGCTTCTGAACTAGATATTGTCCAAAAAAGTGGATCTTGGTATTCATATAATGACGAGCGTCTAGGTCAAGGCCGTGAAAATGCAAAGCAATTCTTAAAAGAAAATACTGATATTCGTCAGGAAATTGCGGGACAAGTGCGTGAACATCATGGTTTAGACCAAGATGGAGAGCCAGCTCCTGAGGATGACGATCAAGGCGATTTAAATATTTAATTTGCTGCGAGATAAAAAAAGACTCCTCTATTTCAAAGAAGGGGTCTTTTTTTTGTAAAAATTGTTAATGCTAGAAAAGTAACATACGAAATTTCAATATATACTGTAGAGGCAGGCTTGACAATAAAAATGCACAGATTTACAATTAAGATGTATATTTTCCCTTTTTAAAACATTTTAGCGTTTAAAAGCCTTTGTGTGTATATTGAAAGGTGAATACGATGTACATGCCGACATGAAATTTAAAACTTACAAGTTTATAGCAAGGGGAGGTGAAATGATGGATACTAATACAATCATCTTCGCTTTGCTTGGCCTAATCGTCGGTGCAGTTGTTGGCTTTTTTGTTTGTAAATCGATTGCTGAAGCTAAAATTGCGGGAGCAAAGTCTAGTGCAGAACAAATTATTGATGAAGGAACCCGCGAGGCGGAAGCTTTGAAAAAAGAAGCTTTACTAGAAGCGAAGGATGAAATCCATCAGCTTCGTACAGAGGCAGAACAAGATATTCGTGATCGTCGAGCAGAACTTCAAAAACAAGAAAATCGATTAATGCAAAAAGAGGAAAATCTTGATCGTAAAGACGAATCACTTGATAAACGTGAAGCGTTACTTGAAAAGAAAGATGATTCTCTTACTGTTAAACAACAGCATATTGAAGAGATGGAAAGCAAAGTTGAAGAAGTAGTACGTGCACAGCAAACAGAGCTAGAGCGCATTTCAAGCTTAACAAGAGAAGATGCAAGAGCGATTATTTTAGATCGTGTTGAAAATGAACTTTCCCACGACATTGCAATAATGGTAAAAGAAACAGAAAACCGTGCAAAAGAAGACGCCGATAAAAAGGCGAAAGAAATTCTTTCACTTGCTATTCAGCGTTGCGCAGCAGATCATGTTGCTGAAACGACTGTCTCAGTTGTTAACTTGCCAAATGACGAAATGAAAGGCCGAATTATCGGTCGAGAAGGTCGAAACATCCGTACGCTTGAAACTTTGACAGGAATTGATCTTATTATTGATGATACGCCAGAAGCAGTTATTTTATCAGGATTTGACCCAATTCGTCGTGAGACAGCAAGAATTGCACTTGATAAACTCGTTCAAGATGGTCGTATCCATCCCGCACGTATTGAAGAAATGGTTGAAAAATCTCGCCGCGAAGTGGACGAATATATTCGTGAAGTCGGTGAACAAACGACGTTTGAAGTCGGTGTTCACGGGTTGCATCCAGACTTGATGAAAATTCTTGGTCGCTTAAAATTCAGAACAAGCTATGGTCAAAATGTGCTGAAACATTCAATGGAAGTAGCTCATTTATCAGGACTTATGGCTGCTGAATTAGGTGAAGATGAAACGTTAGCCAAACGAGCAGGATTGTTACATGATATTGGTAAAGCAATTGACCATGAGGTAGAAGGAAGCCACGTAGAAATCGGTGTTGAATTAGCTACAAAGTATAAAGAACATCCGGTTGTTATTAACGCGATTGCTTCTCACCATGGAGATACAGAACCAACATCAATCATTGCTGTACTAGTTGCAGCAGCGGATGCATTATCTGCTGCAAGACCAGGTGCTCGCAGTGAGACGTTAGAAAACTACATTCGTCGTCTTGAAAAGTTAGAAGAAATTTCAGAGTCTTATGAAGGCGTTGAAAAATCATTTGCAATTCAAGCAGGGCGTGAAGTTCGTATTATGGTGAAACCAGATACGATTGGTGATCTAGAAGCGCATCGACTTGCTCGAGATATCCGAAAACGAATTGAAGATGAGCTGGATTATCCTGGCCACATCAAAGTAACGGTTATTCGCGAAACAAGAGCAGTAGAGTATGCAAAATAAAAATGAAGTGGCGTTTCGCCACTTTATTTTTTTTCGTAGAGATGAAGATGCAGATTAAGAATGAAGTATAGGAGCTTTTACATGAGAATTTTATTTATTGGAGACGTAGTTGGTTCTCCAGGCCGTGAAATGGTTGAAGAATATTTACCGAGATTAAAAAGAAAATACTCTCCGGGACTTACAATTGTGAATGGAGAAAATGCAGCTTCAGGAAAAGGAATTACCGAAAAGATTTATCGTCAGTTCTTACAAGCAGGGGCTAACATTATTACTCTTGGTAACCATGCGTGGGACAAACGTGAAATTTTTGATTTTATTGACGATGCAAAAAATCTTGTTCGTCCAGCAAATTTTCCTGAAGGTACACCGGGCAAAGGAATTACGTATTTTACGTACAATCAGCTTGAGGTAGCCGTGATTAATTTACAAGGGCGTACGTTTATGGCTCCGCTCGATTGTCCATTTCAAAAAGCAGATGAATTAATTGAAGAAGCACGCCAGCGCACTCCGCTTATTTTTATTGATTTTCATGCTGAAACAACAAGTGAAAAGCAAGCGATTAGCTGGTATGTGGACGGTCGTGTCAGCGCTGTTGTCGGCACTCATACGCACGTTCAAACAGCTGACAATCGTATATTGCCAAAAGGAACAGCCTACATCTCTGACGTAGGAATGACGGGACCTTATGACGGCATTTTAGGGATGGAGCGCGAAGCAGTTATTAAGCGTTTTTTAACGTCTCTTCCTGTTCGATTTGAAGTGCCAAAAGAAGGAAGAACGCAGCTTAGTGGAATCGTTATTGATATTGATCAAAAGACGGGGAAAGCAACAAAAACAGAGCGAATTTTAATTAACGAAGATCATCCGTTTTTTGAATAAAGGGAAAAAGTCAATGTGTCGAAAGGCGATACATTGGCTTTTTTATTTTGTCAAAAACGTAAAAAGAAAAAAGAAAGGTGTAGAAATATAAGTTTTTGAATATTTAGGAAAAACAAGCAGGAATACGTTTGACATATCGTGAATATAGTAACATTGAAATCAATTAAGTCATTGGTCTAATGATCTCTCATCATACATTGTAAAGAATAAGGAGGAGCTAGATATGGAAATATTAAAAGTTTCAGCAAAGTCTAATCCAAATTCAGTTGCTGGTGCCTTAGCAGGCGTGCTGCGCGAACGCGGCGCAGCAGAAATTCAAGCCATTGGGGCCGGGGCACTTAATCAAGCAGTAAAAGCTGTAGCAATCGCAAGAGGGTTCGTTGCACCAAGTGGGGTTGATTTAATCTGCATCCCAGCTTTTACAGATATTCAAATTGATGGAGAAGAGCGAACAGCCATTAAATTAATTGTAGAGCCGCGATAATTATAAAAACCACGGACCTGTAAAGCATAGAAGCCAAACAGGTCCTTTTTGTATAGAGCTAAAGGGGTGTTGGTTGTGATATTTGATGCTCATTGTGATGTATTAATGAAGCTCTGGTTAAATAAACGTTTATCTTTTACATATGATTCAGCGCTGCATGTTACGTTAGAAGGCATAAAAAAAGCAAAAGGGAAAGTTCAGCTATTCGCTATTTATATTCCAGAAGCGGTTCCGGCAGCTCAGCGCTTTGATGTTGCGTTAGAAATGATTCAGCTGTTTCAGAGTCATATTTTATCGCTTCCCGGTGTAAAATGGGTTCGTTCAAAGCACGATATAGATAGCTTGAAAAAAGGTGAACTTGGAGCCATGCTGACGCTTGAAGGGTGCGATGTCATTGATACAAGTTTAGTTCGCTTAAAGACACTTTTTTCACTGGGTGTACGTTCAGTAGGCTTGACATGGAATTACAGCAATGCTGTATGTGATGGTATTTTAGAACCTCGAGGCGCGGGGTTATCGTCTTTTGGAAGAGAAGTTGTTGAATTGAATAATGAACATAAAGTATGGACGGATGTCTCTCATTTATCAGTAAGAGGTTTTTGGGATGTGATTGAGCTAGCACAATATGTAGTGGCTACTCATTCCAATTCACACGTATTGTGTTCTCATCCCCGGAATTTAAGAGACGATCAAATTCATGCTTTAATAAAGCGCAACGGCGTGATTGGTATTACGTTTGTCCCTGAATTTTTAACGAGTTCTGCCAAAGCGCACATAGCGGATGTGATCCGTCATCTTGATTACATATGTGAAAGAGGAGGCGAATACTCCGTTGGTTTTGGCTCAGACTTTGACGGCATTGACAAAACGGTTTATCGTCTCGGAAGATATGAACAGTATACGAATTTAATTGAAGAACTCCTTAAGTATTACACTGAGGAGCAGGTAAAACGTTTTCTGTTTCAAAACTTTGCCGATCGTGTATGCAACTAATAAAAAAAGAGCTTTTTCTTTTTGGGAAAGCTCTTTTTATAGAAGTTATTTATATAATAATACCTCATGTGAAGGCAGAAAAGATCATTAAAAAACTTCATCTTATTCATTAAATATAAATATAATTAAAACGATTGAGAATTCAATGGAAAGGGTTGCATTTTTCTGGCAATCGGAATAAAATTGAAAACGGATTATGGAGCTGTTCACGCAGAAACGTATCCTGCACAGCGACAAGGTGCTGTGGGAGTTTTGCGGATGATTTTTGTTCGTGAAATGCAGAAGCAAATGAAATCGTTTGCTAATTTACTTTTTTCAGTTTTTATCAATAAAATAGATTTCTATATTAAGAGCAATTAAAGGAGTGGCGTTGATTTATGGTACAGCAACTTTCATGGAAAGTTGGCGGACAGCAGGGTGAGGGAATCGAAAGTACGGGAGAAATCTTTTCAACCGCTTTAAATCGATTAGGTTATTACTTATACGGCTATCGTCATTTTTCTTCTCGTATCAAAGGTGGACATACAAATAATAAGATCCGAGTGAGTACAACTCAGGTTCGATCTGTGTCAGATGATTTGGATATTTTAGTTGCGTTCGATCAGGAAACAATCGATGTAAACGTCCATGAGCTGCGCGTAGGAGGCGTTGTAATTGCAGATGCGAAATTCAACCCAAGTCTGCCCGAAACATGTACAACTGCTACGCTATACGCTGTTCCGTTTACAGAAATTGCAACGGAACTAGGAACGTCGCTAATGAAGAACATGGTTGCTGTAGGCGCTTCAAGTGCTGTGCTTCATATTGACACAGAAGTATTTGAAGAAGTAGTGCTTGAAATCTTCGGTAAAAAGGGCCAAAAAGTTGTACAAAAAAACATGGAAGCTATTAAAAAAGGTGCAGATTACATTCGTGAACAGCTAGGCGAACAATTAGAAACAATGAAACTAGATCCAGCGGATGGTAAAAAACGTATGTTTATGATTGGAAACGATGCGATTGCACTAGGTGCTTTAGCCGGTGGGGCTCGTTTTATGCCAGCATATCCAATTACCCCTGCTTCAGAAATCATGGAATACTTAATTAAAAAGCTTCCTCAATTCGGTGGAACTGTTATTCAAACAGAAGATGAAATCGCAGCATGTACGATGGCTATCGGAGCTAACTATGCAGGCGTACGTGCGCTGACAGCATCAGCTGGACCTGGTCTATCATTAATGATGGAGTCGATTGGATTAGCGGGCATCACTGAGCAGCCTGTTGTGATTATTGATACGCAGCGCGGCGGTCCAAGTACAGGGCTTCCAACTAAGCAAGAACAGTCTGACTTAATGGCTATGATTTACGGTACGCACGGTGAAATTCCGAAGATCGTCATGGCGCCAAGTACGGTTGAAGAAGCATTCTACGATACGATTGAAGCGTTTAACTTAGCAGAAGAATATCAGTGTCCAGTTATTATGCTAACGGATTTACAGCTTTCACTTGGGAAACAGTCGGTAGAACCGCTTGACTATAACCGCGTTGAAATCCGCCGCGGCAAGCTTCAGCAAGGAGAGCTAGAAGAGTTGGAAGAAAAACAATACTACAAGCGCTACCGCGTAACAGAAGACGGCGTATCACCACGCGTCATTCCAGGAATGAAGCATGGCATTCATCACGTAACGGGAGTAGAACATGATGAGACAGGAAAGCCATCTGAATCTCCGGTGAACCGCGATGATCAAATGAATAAGCGTCTTCGTAAAACAAAAGGAATTCGTTTTAATACGCCAATTCATGTTCACTCTCATGAAAAAGAGTCTGATATTTTATTTGTTGGATTTAATTCGACGCGTGGAGTTATTGAAGAGGCAATGGAACGTTTGGAACAGGACGGTATAAAAGTAAATCACGCTCACATTCGTTTAATTCATCCTTTCCCAGCTGACGAACTGCTTCCTTACGTGCAAGGAGCTAAAAAAGTAGTTGTCGTTGAAAACAATGCTACTGGACAGCTTGCTAATATTTTAAAAATGAATATCGCAAGTCATGATAAAATTCAAAGCGTATTGAAGTACGATGGAAATCCATTTCTTCCGCAAGAAGTATACGCAAAAAGTAAGGAGATGTTTGTGTTAAATGGCAACGTTTAAAGATTTTCGTAACAGTGTAAAACCTAACTGGTGTCCGGGGTGTGGAGATTTCTCCGTACAAGCAGCCATTCAACGCGCATCTGCTAACGTAGGTTTAGAACCTCATGAGCTTGCTGTTATTTCAGGTATTGGATGCTCTGGACGTATCTCTGGTTATATTAATTCATATGGTTTTCACGGTATTCACGGACGTGCGCTTCCAATCGCTCAAGGTGTAAAAATGGCTAATCGTGATTTAACCGTTATCGCATCTGGCGGTGATGGAGATGGGTTTGCTATCGGTATGGGACACACGGTACATGCGATTCGCCGAAACATCGATGTAACGTATATCGTAATGGATAACCAAATCTATGGTTTAACAAAAGGACAAACATCTCCTCGCAGTGAAGTAGGATTCAAGACAAAAAGTACGCCTGAAGGATCAATTGAGTCGTCTTTATCTGTCATGGAGCTGGCGTTAACTTCCGGGGCAACGTTTGTAGCGCAAAGCTTTTCAACGAATTTAAAAGAGTTAACAAGCTTAATTGAACAAGGCATTCAGCATAAAGGTTTTTCTTTAATTAACGTATTTAGCCCGTGCGTAACGTATAACAAAGTGAACACGTATGATTGGTTTAAAGAAAACCTAACTAGTCTTAGCACAATTGAAGGTTATGATGCAAACAATCGTATGCAAGCTATGCAGACGTTAATGGAGCATAATGGCTTAGTAACAGGGCTTATTTATCAAAATGCGCATCAGCCGTCGTATCAGCAGCTTGTTCACGGCTATAGTGAAGAGCCGCTGTCAAAAGCAGACTTAGGTATGACTGAGGAAAAATTTGATGAGCTAGTGGCTGAATTTATGTAAAAGAGGCTGCAATAAAAGCAGTTTAGTAGAGGGAAAATCCGAACGGTAAATTGAGATTCTTAATGGAGAATCCAGCTCGTTCGGATTTTTTCATAGTGATAGGTATAGAAAATAGGTATATGATTGTGTTCGCTACTTGAAAGTTATATACTATGTTAATGTGATGAGTTTTATGCATAAGCATAAGGCTGTCACATTTTTTTGCGATTTACAGGTGCAACGTGACAATTGTCATGGCGAAAGGAGATTTTTTTATGAACGAAAAACAACGTTTAGAAAGCAACCAAGTTAATCCAGCGGACAAAAAATCCGAAAAGGATTACAGCAAATATTTTCAAACAGTATACATGCCACCTTCTTTAAAAGATGCGAAAAAACGAGGAAAAGAAGAAGTTTCCTATCACAACGATTTTGCAATCGATGAACAGTTTCATGGAATGGGACAGGGACGTAAGTTTTATATCCGTACGTACGGCTGTCAAATGAATGAGCACGATACAGAAGTAATGGCTGGTATTTTTCTAGGCCTTGGCTACGAGCCGACTGACTCTGTTGAAGATGCTCATGTTATTTTATTGAATACGTGTGCGATCCGTGAAAATGCGGAAAATAAAGTGTTTGGTGAATTAGGACACTTGAAGGCCTTAAAGCGCGAGCGTCCTGAGCTATTAATCGGCGTCTGCGGATGTATGTCTCAAGAAGAGTCAGTTGTAAATAAAATTTTACAAAAACATCAGCACGTGGATATGATTTTTGGTACACATAACATTCACCGTTTGCCTCACATTTTGAACGAAGCATACTTAGCAAAAGAAATGGTGATTGAAGTATGGTCTAAAGAAGGGGACGTTATTGAAAACCTTCCAAGAGCACGTAAAGGCAGCGTCAAAGCATGGGTTAACATCATGTACGGCTGTGACAAGTTCTGTACGTACTGTATCGTTCCGTATACGCGAGGAAAAGAACGAAGCCGCCGTCCAGAAGATATTATCCAAGAAGTACGTCATTTAGCTGCTCAAGGCTACAAAGAAATTACGCTTCTAGGCCAAAACGTTAATGCATACGGAAAAGATTTTGAAGACATGACGTACGGCTTAGGCGACTTAATGGACGAAATCCGTAAAATTGACGTTGCTCGTATCCGTTTTACAACAAGTCATCCTCGTGACTTTGATGACCGTTTAATTGAAGTTCTTGCTAAAGGTGGAAATCTTGTCGATCACATTCACTTGCCTGTTCAATCAGGAAGCAGTGATATCTTAAAAATTATGGCACGAAAATATTCTCGTGAACATTATTTAGAGCTTGTTCGTAAAATTAAAGAAGCCATTCCAACGGCATCATTAACAACTGATATTATTGTTGGTTTCCCAAATGAAACGGATGAGCAGTTTGAAGAAACAATGTCGCTATATCGTGAGGTTGAATTTGATAGTGCTTATACGTTTATTTATTCACCTCGTGAAGGTACGCCGGCTGCTAAGATGCAAGACAACGTACCAATGGAAGTGAAAAAAGAGCGTCTTCAGCGTTTAAATGCTCTTGTAAATGAAATTTCTGCAAAGAAATTGAAGGAATATGAAGGTAAAGTTGTCGAAGTATTAGTAGAAGGTGAAAGTAAAAATAATCCGGAAGTATTAGCAGGCTACACGGAAAAAAGTAAGCTTGTAAACTTCAAAGCACCTAAGTCAGTGATTGGGCAACTTGTAAAAGTAAAAGTTACAAAAGCCAAAACATGGACATTAAACGGGGAAATGGTAGAAGAAACAGCAGAGGTGAAGTAATATGGCGCAGTATAACAAGAGTGACGTAATTAAACGTGCTCAAGAGCTGGCAAAAATGATCGCTGAAACGGAAGAAGTAGATTTCTTCAAGCGTGCCGAAGCTCAGCTTAACGAAAATCAAAAAGTGCGTGAAACCATTGCAAGCATTAAAAGTTTGCAAAAACAAGCTGTTAATTTCCAACATTATGGTAAGACAGAAGCGTTAAAACAAGTGGAGGCAAAAATCGATCGTTTACAGGAAGAGCTGGATGAACTGCCGATTATTCAGCAGTTTCAAGAGTCTCAAATAAACGTGAATGATTTGCTTCAACTTGTCGCTAACACTATTTCAAACACAGTAACAGATGAAATTATTGTGTCAACAGATGGTGATTTACTGCGCGGTGAAACAGGTTCACAGGTGCGAAACAGCCCTGGATCTAGCTGCTCATAAAGAAAAAATGCCTTAGCAAATTGCTGAGGCATTTTTTTGTGCATCACGTTGCACGAAAATTGGGCAGATTTTCTCTCTAATAATTGTCACGTTTTTCTATATCCTTGCATACAATGGAACATAGGTTTTTTATGCCTTAAACCTAGTTTCTTAAAAATAATGTGCAAACAAGTGAATGAGCCTGCATAGGATGAAATGAAGATAGTTTGAGGAGGGTATGCTCACATGTCACAACACTATAGAGAAATTATTACAAAAGCAGTCGTAGGTAAAGGTCGCAAGTTTACACAATCGTCTCATACGCTTGCACCGAAAAATCGACCAACAAGCATCTTAGGATGCTGGGTGATTAACCATGAGTACAAAGCAAAGAAAAGCGGCAGCAATGTAGAAGTTGACGGCAGATATGATATTAACATCTGGTATTCGTACAATAATAATACAAAAACCGAAGTTTGGACGGAAACCGTATCATACAAAGATAATATTAAGCTGCGCTATAAAGACGAAGATTCGATTGGAGACGATTACGAAGTAATTGTTCGCGTACTGCAGCAGCCAAATTGCCTAGAGTGCACAATTTCACCAAATGGCAATAAAACGATTGTTCAAGTAGAGAGAGAATTGTTGGCGGAAGTGATTGGCGAAACCAAGGTTTGTGTTGCAGTAAATCCGAAAGGCTGCGATGATGAAGACGAGTTTGATTTAGACGTAGATGACGATGAATTTGAAGATTTAGATCCTGATTTTATATTAGGAGACGATGAGTAACTAGGAAGAAGTTCTTCCTAGTTTTTTTATTTTTACTATTTTAAGAAAATTCTTATAAAAATAAAAAAATATATTGCTTTTTGTCGAATGCGCAGTGTATAGTAAATCTAAAGAAAATAATGCATTAATTTTCAGAAAATTTAGTTATATCAGATAAGTATTTTTGGGGGTTTACTATGAGCTTATTTCGTAAAAAATCAATTCAAACGTTAATTAGTGAAACCAACTCTAAAGGTGTTAAATTAAAAAAGGATTTAGGCGCTTTCGATTTAACGATGTTAGGAATTGGAGCCATTATCGGAACCGGAATTTTTGTATTAACGGGCGTAGCCGCCGCTGAACATGCCGGTCCAGCTTTAGTTATATCTTTCATTATGTCAGGACTTGCGTGTGTGTTTGCAGCTCTTTGTTATGCGGAGTTTGCCTCAACAGTTCCCGTTTCAGGAAGTGCATACACTTACAGTTATGCAACATTTGGTGAATTAATTGCTTGGATTTTAGGGTGGGATCTTATCTTGGAATACGGTCTTGCTTCTTCTGCTGTAGCGAGCGGATGGTCGGGGTATTTCCAAGGATTGTTAGCAGGGTTTGGCATACATTTTCCAAAAGCTTTAACAAGTGCATACAATCCTGCAAACGGCACGTACATTGATATTCCAGCAATTATAATTGTTTTCTTAATTACCTTGCTTTTAACACAAGGAGTAAAAAAATCTTCACGTTTTAATGCTATCATGGTTATTATTAAACTGGCTGTTGTACTTCTGTTTATCGGGGTAGGAGTTAGCTATGTTAAGCCAGAAAACTGGACGCCGTTTATGCCGTTTGGTTTCTCGGGAGTAGCGACAGGAGCAGCAACTGTATTCTTCGCCTACATTGGATTTGATGCTGTAGCAACAGCGGCCGAGGAAGTACGTAAGCCTCAGCGAGATATGCCAATTGGAATCATCGCATCTCTTGCGATTTGTACAGTCCTTTATATCGTCGTATCGCTTATCTTAACAGGAATCGTCCCTTATACTGAATTAAATGTTAAAAACCCTGTAGCATTTGCTTTAAGCTACATTAATCAAGACTGGGTAGCAGGATTTATTTCATTAGGTGCAATTGTTGGTATTACAACGGTATTACTCGTTATGATGTATGGACAAACTCGTTTATTTTATGCGATCAGTCGAGATGGTCTATTGCCGAAGCCTTTTTCAAAAATCAGTGAGAAAAAACAAACGCCAGTAGTAAATACGTGGATTACATGTTTACTAGTATCTATCTTCTCTGGTTTAGTACCATTAGGAAGATTAGCAGAGTTAACAAATATCGGTACTCTTTTTGCTTTCATGACTGTATCAATTGGAATTTTATATTTACGTAAATCAAAACAAACTTCAGAATCGACTGGTTTCCGCGTACCGTTCGTGCCGGTGATTCCAATTTTAGCTTTTGTGTTCTGTTTATACTTAGCACTTCAGCTTCCAAAGTTAACATGGATTAGTTTCGTAATTTGGCTTGTACTAGGGCTAGTGGTTTACTTCTTATACGGACGTAAGCATAGTCATTTGAACAGCAGTAAATAATGAAAAGCTTCGGACAAGCTTCTTCCTTCGTCCGAAGCTTTTTTATTTGTTTGATGAAAAGAAATTGAAGATTGTTCTATTTGAATAAATTAAGTTTAAGAAAGACTTATGTTATAATACGTGTAGCAAAAACGCACAACTAGATGTGGTATGGAGGAATAGTATGGCAGCGTATACGCCAATGATACAGCAATATTTGAGAATTAAGGCAGAGTATCAAGATGCCTTTTTATTTTTTAGATTAGGTGATTTTTATGAAATGTTCTTTGAAGATGCTACGACAGCTTCTCAAGAACTTGAAATAACATTAACAAGTCGAGACGGAGGAGGACAAGAGCGAATTCCGATGTGCGGGGTTCCGTATCACTCTGCTCCTACGTATATCGAGCGTTTAATTGAAAAGGGATTTAAAGTAGCTATTTGTGAGCAGGTAGAAGACCCTAAGCATGCAAAAGGTGTTGTAAAGCGAGAAGTGGTGCAGGTGATTTCACCCGGAACACTGATGAATGAACGCGGACTGCATGAAAAGGAAAATAACTATATTTGTTCTGTTACTGCGTTCGAGGATCAAACGTTTGGTCTTGCTCTTTCTGATTTGTCTACAGGAGAAAACAGCGTAACGCTTGTTAGTTCATTTCACGATATCGTCTCAGAGATTTATGCAAAAGAAGCAAAAGAAGTCGTTGTAAGCTCTGAGTTTCCTGCTGACTTATTACAAACACTAAAAGAGCGCATGACGATTACCATTTCTTATGAGAATAGTACAGATCAAGTAGAAGGACTAGATTATTTAGTAGAGTCGCTTCAGCAGCAAAAGCTTATTACAACGTTTGCGCGTATTCTTCAGTATTTAACTCGCACGCAGAAGCGTTCGCTTGAGCACTTACAGCCCGTGCAGTTTTATCAAATCAATGAATATATGAAAATTGATTTGTTCTCTAAGCGAAACCTAGAGTTAACCGAAACGATTCGTTCAAAAGGAAAGAAAGGCTCGCTTCTATGGCTATTAGACCAGACCGTTACGGCAATGGGCGGCCGTTTATTAAAAAATTGGATTGACCGTCCGCTTTTAAAACAAGCGGATATTGATAATCGTTTGAATATGGTAGATGTCTTAATGAAACAGTTTTTTGAACGAGAAGAACTGCGTGAGTTGTTAAAAGACGTATATGATTTAGAACGCTTAGCTGGTCGAGTAGCTTTTGGGAATGTAAATGCTCGTGATTTAATTCAATTAAAAAAATCATTGCAAAATGTGCCTCATATTCAAGAGGTTGTGAATCGTTTGAATCATCCTTATGCCACAAAGCTTGTTGAAGACATTGATCCTTGTGAGCGATTAGCTAATCTTCTTGAAAGAGGATTAAAAGAGCACCCTCCTTTGTCAATTAAAGAAGGAGACATTATTAATGACGGCTATCATGAACAGCTTGATCAATACCGAGATGCAAGCCGAAACGGAAAAACGTGGATTGCGTCACTTGAACAGCAAGAGCGTGAGAAAACAGGGATTCGCTCACTGAAAATTGGTTATAATCGCGTGTTCGGCTATTATATAGAAGTAACGCGGGCAAATCTGCATCTTTTGCCTGAAGGAATGTATGAACGAAAACAGACGTTAACCAATGCAGAACGTTTTATTACGCCTGAGCTGAAAGAAAAAGAAGCGCTGATTTTAGAAGCGGAAGAGAAAATTGTAGAGCTGGAATATGAATTGTTTTTACAAATTCGTGAAGAAGTAAAAGCATATATTCCAAGGCTGCAAGAACTTGCTAAAAAAGTAAGTGAGCTTGACGTACTGCAGTGCTTTGCAAAAATCAGTGAAGAACGTCATTACACTAAGCCTATTTTTTCAAGTGAAGACATTTCGATTCAAAATGGACGCCATCCAGTAGTAGAAAAAGTAATGAATTCGCAGGAATATGTGCCAAACGACTGTCAAATGACAGATGATAGTTCAATTTTACTGATTACAGGACCAAATATGTCTGGTAAAAGTACGTACATGCGTCAGGTCGCTTTAACGGCGATATTAGCTCAAATTGGCTGTTTTGTGCCAGCTGACGAAGCGGTTCTGCCGATTTTTGATCAAGTGTTTACACGTATCGGAGCAGCTGATGACTTAATTTCAGGTCAAAGTACGTTTATGGTCGAGATGCTAGAAACGAAGAATGCAGTGACAAATGCCACTCAGTCGAGTCTGATCCTGTTAGATGAAATTGGACGGGGCACGTCTACGTATGACGGAATGGCTCTTGCTCAAGCAATTATTGAATACGTTCATGAACATATTGGCTGTAAGACACTATTTTCTACTCATTATCATGAATTAACCGTACTCGATGAGTCGCTTCCTGCGCTTAAAAATGTTCATGTAAGCGCGGTTGAAAAAAATGGGAAAGTCGTCTTTTTACACAAAATCAAAGATGGTGCCGCAGATAAAAGCTATGGTATTCACGTAGCGGAACTAGCAGAACTTCCAGATCCGCTTCTGGAGAGAGCTCGCGTCATCTTACACGATTTAGAACAATTTTCTGAGCGTGAACCTGTACGTCAGGCTCCAAAAAGAGAAGAGATAACACAACAAGTTCCACAAGAAGGTGCTTCTTTGGTTCAAGAAGAACGTGCAGATCGTAAAAAAGCAGATGAAGCCAATCAGCTTTCGTTCTTTGAAATAGAAGAGAAAAAAGAAAAGCCTGCGCTTTCAAAACGTGAAAAAGCAATTATCGATCGTTTAAAAGAGCTCGATATTTTAGAAATGACGCCTTTAGACGCAATGAATGCGATGTATGAACTGCAAAAATCATTAAAAAAGAAATAGATTGAGAGGAGTGAGTCTGTGGGTAAAATTGTGCAGCTTTCAGACGAACTTTCAAATAAAATTGCTGCCGGAGAGGTTGTTGAACGACCTGCTTCGGTGGTGAAAGAACTAGTCGAAAATGCTATTGATGCAAACAGTACAGTTATTGAAATTGAACTAGAAGAAGCTGGGCTTTCAAAAATTCGTATATTGGATAATGGAGACGGCATTGCTTCTGAAGACTGCTTGACCGCTTTTAAAAGACATGCGACAAGTAAAATCAAAACAGAACAAGATTTATTTCGAATTCGAACGTTAGGATTTCGCGGTGAAGCTTTGCCAAGTATTGCTTCGGTTTCAATGCTTGAACTCAAAACGAGTACGGGAGAAGAAGCCGGCACTCACCTTAAACTTAGAGGCGGAGAAATCGTTCATCACGAATTAACGTCAAGCCGAAAAGGTACCGAACTTGTTATTGAAAACCTATTTTTTAACACACCTGCACGTTTAAAATATATGAAGACGGTAAACACGGAGCTTGGTAACGTAACGGATGTCGTCAATCGCCTTGCGATGTCTCATCCTGAAGTTTCAATTCGGCTGATGCATCAAGGAAGACAGCTTCTGTATACGAACGGAAGCGGAGATGTGCGCCAAGTGCTTGCAGCTATTTATGGAATGGCAGTCGCCAAAAAAATGATTCCGATTAACGTTCAGTCTCTTGATTATGAAGTGAATGGTTACGTTGCCCTTCCTGAAATTACACGAGCTTCTCGCAACTATATGTCCACCATTATTAACGGTCGTTTTGTTAAAAACTACGGGTTGTTAAAAGCGGTACAGCAGGGCTATCATACCCTTTTACCTATCGGCCGTTTTCCAATCGTGTTTTTAACCATTACAATGGACCCTTTGTTAGTGGACGTGAATGTTCATCCAGCGAAACTAGAAGTGCGTTTAAGTAAAGAAGCGGAGCTGTTTGAGCTTATTGAACAAGGAGTAAAAGCTGCTTTTAAAAAGCAGCAGTTAATTCCGGATGCTGTAGTACCAACCAAGTCAAAATCAGCTGTGCAGCCAACTGAGCAGCAGACCTTTACATTTGATCATCAGTCTAAACCGTCTGGCTATCAGCCGTCTGATACGGTTCGCGAGCCTAGCTTTAAGGAGACTACCGCTCGTGTAGACGAGATCATGCCGCCTGTTAAAACAGAGGTCATACGTCAAGATGAAGAACTTGAGCCAACGTTTCGAGAAATAGAACACTATGAAGAATCGGTGGAAGAAAACGCACCTATTCCAGAACCAAACCGTTCAGCCAAAGAACAGCCAGAACCGCGTGTTCCTGCGATGTACCCAATTGGACAAATGCACGGAACGTATATTTTGGCACAAAATGAAAAAGGATTATTTATTATTGATCAGCACGCGGCGCAGGAGAGAATTAAGTACGAATATTTTAAGCGAAAGCTTGGAGAAGTAGATTCAGAAGTTCAAGAACTGCTTATGCCGCTTACGCTAGAGTTCTCGGGAAATGAAGCCTTGATTTTAGAAGAATACAAAGACATGCTTGCTGAAGTAGGAGTCTTTTTAGAACCGTTTGGACAAAACTCCTATATCGTTCGTTCACATCCGCAGTGGTTTCCAAAAGGAGAGGAACAGGAAACCATTGAAGAAATGATTCAGCAAATCTTTACGATGAAACGAGTCAATATCGAGAAGTTACGAGAAGAAGCGGCTATTATGATGAGCTGTAAAGGATCGATTAAAGCGAATCATCATTTGCGAAACGATGAGATTTTTGCTTTACTTGAAACGTTAAGAAAAACAACGGATCCATTTACGTGTCCGCACGGACGACCAATTATTATTCATCATTCGACGTATGAAATGGAAAAAATGTTTAAGCGAGTGATGTAAGCAATGCGGCTAGCTGCAGCTAGCCGTTTTGTTGAATAAATCATGACCATTTGGATAAAATGGAATGATGTGAATGCCTATAGATGAAAGTAGTGTTGTTATGACGGGAGAGAAACCAAAACTTATTGTCATTATTGGACCAACTGCGGTTGGTAAAACAAAATTAAGCATTGAACTTGCCAAACAGTTAGACGGAGAAATTATTTCAGGTGATTCGATGCAAATTTATAAAGGGATGGATATCGGAACAGCAAAGGTGTCAGAAGAAGAGATGCAGGGTGTTCCCCATTACCTGATCGATATTAAGGAGCCGGATGAATCGTTTTCTGTGGCAGAATTTCAAGAGATTGTAAGAAAACAAATCGATGATATTCATGCTAAAGGAAAAATGCCGATGATTGTTGGAGGGACGGGTCTTTATATTCAATCCGTTATTTATGATTATCAGTTCACAGAAACGCCTAGTGATGAAAAAGTTCGTGAACGAATGGAAGTATTTATTAAAGCTCATGGCATTGATCCCCTGTATGAGAAGCTCAAAGAAATTGACCCAGACAGTGCGGCTGCTATTCATAAAAATAACCATCGCCGTGTAATTCGAGCGCTTGAAGTTTATGAAGTAACCGGCAAAAAATTCAGTGACTATACAAAAGAACAGTCGCAAGAGTTATTATACGATGTAACCATTATTGGACTTACAATGGATCGAGACGTATTATATGAGAGAATTAATCACCGAGTCGATATGATGATGCAGGCTGGACTGCTTGAGGAAGTCAAATCATTGTACGAAAGTGGTCTGCATGATGTACAATCAATTCAAGCTATCGGCTACAAAGAGCTTTATGCTTATTTTGAGGGACGCTGTACGCTCGAAGAAGCCGTTGAACAGTTGAAACAAAATTCACGCAGATATGCAAAGCGTCAGTTAACATGGTTTCGAAATAAAATGCCTGTAAAATGGATAGAGATGGAAGTTGACAAATTTCCCGAAAAGTTTGCTGAAATTTTTACATATATTGCAGGAAAGCTGAAGAAAGAAGCGAATTAAGTAAACAGATAGAGAAACGAGGAGGCCGAATAATGAAACAATCAGTTAATATTCAAGATCAATTTTTAAATCAATTACGTAAAGAAAATATCTATGTGACGGTATTTCTTTTAAATGGTTTTCAATTAAGAGGACTAATTAAAGGATTTGATAATTTTACTGTGCTAATTGAATCTGAAGGAAAACAGCAGCTGATTTATAAACATGCGATTTCGACATTTGTACCAAATAAAAATATTACAGTAGAACTTGAATAGAGATTAAAGAGAAGCATCCGCATATTCGGATGCTTTTTTTATGTAAATAAAGGCTTAGAAAAGTTTCTTAACATTGTTTTTACTCATTGAACATAAACCTTATAATAGACGATTATTTCTTCGGTAATAAGAGATCATTGTCTTCGTATCGTTCATCGCATGCAGCTATGCGATACAGAGAAGTGGGATGAAACGAGAGGTGAACATGGTGGAACAGCCGATAACTCTTAAAAATAATGGGCAAATTAATATCATTTTAAATAATGAAACAAAAAAGGAAAAATCGTATACGACATCAATTCCGCGTCCTGCCAAAAAAGCTGTGATAAATCATGAGCCGCTTCGGGAAATTGAACGAGAAATGAGCGGACTGGTTGGAATGGAAGAATTGAAAAAAATGATAAAAGAAATATATGCGTGGCTATATATTAACAAAAAAAGAGAGGAACAGGGCTTAAAAGCGGGAAAGCAGGCGCTGCATATGATGTTTAAAGGAAATCCAGGAACAGGGAAAACGACGGTAGCCCGCCTGCTGGGTAAATTATTTTTGAATATGAACATCTTGTCTAAAGGACATTTAATTGAAGCAGAGCGTGCAGATTTAGTTGGAGAATACATTGGTCATACCGCTCAGAAAACGAGAGATCTTGTAAAAAAAGCGCTTGGAGGTATTTTATTTATCGATGAGGCTTATTCTCTTGCAAGAGGGGGAGAAAAAGATTTTGGAAAAGAAGCGATTGATACATTGGTCAAACATATGGAAGATTCAAATGATAAGTTTGTATTGATTTTAGCTGGTTATCCAAGAGAAATGGAAAATTTCTTAAGTCTTAATCCAGGACTGCGCTCTAGGTTTCCGTTTATTTTTGATTTTCCGGATTATGATGTTAATGAACTGATGGACATTGCGGGTCACATGATGAATGACAGGCAGTATCAGTTTAGTACAGAGGCCTATAAAAAGCTAAAAGATCATTTTATGGACGTGAAGTACAATCAGACGCCTAGGGATTTTAGTAACGGTCGATATGTGCGAAACATTATTGAACGTTCCATACGTACTCAATCCATGAGGCTTTTAGAAGAAGAAAGCTTTGAACGTAACGAGCTTTTAACTTTAACGTCAAGCGATATTCAGCTGTGAAAAAAAGCCTTTCGTCATGAAAGGCTTTTTTCTACATATTTGGTTGTCGAATCGTTTTAATCGGCAGGCGCCATTTGTAAATGTATGAACACATCCGAAGGCCTACAAGCAAGATAAATAACGTATAAAGTTCTACAGGCGTGTTTGTAATATGGAGCCCTACGCTAAATCCTGCGATAATCGCCCATACGGCATAAATTTCATCTTTAAGAACAGTAGGCTTTCGGCGTGCTAATAAATCTCGGATAATCCCCCCGCCGCTTCCTGTTAAGACCGCAGCTACAATAACCGCGCTAAGCGGATGGTTCATATGAGTGGCATAAAGCGCTCCTTGAATCGCGAATGCTGCAAGGCCAATGGCGTCCGAAAAATTTCCCCATCGCTTCCAATGTTTTAAGATATTGTTTGGAAATAAAAAAGTGGCAGTGATAGATAATAAAGCAATTTGAAAAAAGAGTCCTTGTTCCCAAAGGGCAGACACCGGTACACCGATAAGCAGGTTTCGAATGGCTCCTCCGCCAAAAGCCGTTACGATTCCGAGTATGTAAACGCCTAAAATATCATATTCCTCTTCCATCGCAATGAAAGCTCCGCTGATTGCAAAAGCAATCGTTCCAATAATGCTAAGTACGTCCCAAGTCATGATGCTATCCCCTTTATTCTGTTTTCACCAAGTAGCGACTATTATTTTAAAATCAGGCAGCCTGATTCAAATTTCGATAAGTAAACCAATTCAAATTGTATACAGAATTTCGTGATATTTCAATGTTTTTTTAATCATCGTTTTATAGATTTTAAAAAGGGTGTTAAACTAGTAAAAGACAATGTATTCTGTCTCTTTTGCAAAGATGGAGAAATGGAGATTTTTTTGATATGATATGAATGATTTGTCAATTTAATAGTAAGGGAAGGAAAAATCTTTGACAGCAGAAATGAATACTGAACTTGAACGCGTAATTTTAGTCGGATGTCAGCTTCATGACGATGACGAACGTTTTGAATATTCAATGGATGAGCTAGCATCTTTAACTGAGACTGCAAAAGGCGAAGTGCTGGTAAGGTTAACGCAAAAGCGCGATCGCATTCATCCAGCTACTTATATTGGAAAAGGGAAAGTAGAAGAACTTGTGGCTCTTGAAGAAGAGTTAGAGCCTGATTTAATTGTATTTAATGATGAATTGTCACCGAGTCAAATCCGCAATTTGTCAGCAGGGTTATCTGCGCGTGTTATTGACCGCACGCAGCTGATTTTGGATATCTTCGCACAGCGTGCTCAAACGCGAGAAGGAAAAATGCAGGTGGAACTTGCTCAATTAAATTATCTGCTGCCTAGGTTAGTAGGACAAGGTACCGCTTTGTCGCGTCTTGGAGGCGGAATTGGAACAAGAGGTCCTGGTGAAACGAAACTTGAAAGTGACCGCAGACATATTCGCCGTAAAATTGATGAAATTAAGCGTCAGTTAAAGACAGTGGTAAGTCACCGCGAACGTTATCGAGAAAGACGTAAGCGTAATCATGTCTATCAAATTGCAATTGTGGGCTATACGAACGCTGGTAAATCGACGATCTTTAACCGCTTAACAGAAGCTGGTATTTTTGAAGAAAATCAGCTGTTTGCAACTCTTGATCCAACGACAAGACAGTATACGCTTCCGTCAGGATTAACGGCGCTGTTAACGGATACGGTTGGATTTATTCAAGATCTTCCAACAACGTTAGTAGCCGCGTTCCGTTCAACACTTGAAGAAGTAACCGAAGCTGACCTTGTTCTGCACGTGGTAGATTCATCTAATCCAGATTACAACAACCACGAAAAAACAGTGCATCGCTTACTAGAAGAGCTGAACGTAACGGACATTCCGATGCTAACAGTTTACAATAAAGAAGATATGCAGCATGAACTATTTGTCCCATCCGCTTCAACATCGTTATCAATGAGCGCTTTTAAAGCTACGGATTTAGTGAAGCTTGGGGAAAGAATTCAAGAAGAAATGAAAAAAGAAATGGCGTTTTTTCATGTGCTGCTGCCGGCTTATGAAGGAAAAATGCTCGCTGAACTAAAAACGGTCTCTATTCTTGAGTCGTTAAAGTTCAATGAAGAAACTGAGAAGTATCAGTGCAAAGGGTATATTGCAAAAGAGCATCCCCTTTACAAAAAGCTACAAACGCTTGAAGAAAGTTGAGGAACAAAGAAATGATGTTTGATCAGTTAAAAAACGGGGCACGCATTCGGGAACTTGCTGCAAAAGTAGAAAAGCAGATTAAGCCCGTACATGAGAAAATTGACGAGCGTATTGAAGCAAATCAATTTCGAGTGCTGCAAAGCTTTCAGCAAAACCGAGTGAGTGATTCACATTTTAATCCGACAACGGGGTATGGCTACGACGATCTAGGCCGCGATACGTTGGAGAAAGTATATGCGGACGTTTTTGGAACAGAAGCATGTCTAGTGCGTCCGCAAATTATTTCAGGCACGCATGCAATCGGCATTTCGCTGTTTGGTGTACTGCGTCCTGGAGATGAACTATTATATATAACCGGAAAGCCTTATGACACGCTTGAAGAAATCGTTGGCATACGAGGAAGCGGTGTAGGTTCTTTAAAAGAATATAACATTAGCTATAAATCAGTAGATTTAACTGAGGAAGGTCAAGTGGATTTTGAAGAAGTGAAAGCGTCTATTCATGAGCATACAAAGATGATAGGCATTCAGCGTTCAAAAGGGTACGGCATTCGTCCTTCTTTTACAGTCGCTCAAATAAAAGAAATGATTTCGTTTGTAAAGAGCATTAAGCCTGACGTTGTTGTATTTGTTGACAACTGCTACGGTGAATTTGTAGAAACAATCGAGCCAACGCATGTAGGAGCAGATTTGATGGCGGGGTCGCTTATTAAGAACCCTGGTGGAGGTCTCGCTAAAATCGGTGGCTATATTGCAGGACGAAAAGACCTAGTGGAAGCTTGTTCATACCGAATGACAACTCCTGGAATCGGTGCAGAAGCTGGAGCGACGCTGTATAGCTTGCAAGAAATGTATCAAGGGTTCTTCTTGGCGCCGCACGTAGTAGGTCAAGCCTTAAAAGGAGCGGTTTTCTCATCCGCTATGTTTGAAGAGCTTGGTATGCAAAGTGAACCGAAGTGGGACAGTGAACGAACAGATTTAATTCAATCCGTTCAGTTTGATGACCCCGATAAAATGGTGGCTTTTTGTCAGGCAATTCAATTCGCTTCGCCAATTAATTCACACGTAACGGCGTATCCTGCTTATATGCCAGGGTATGAAGATGATGTGATTATGGCAGCAGGAACGTTTATACAAGGAGCGAGCCTCGAGCTTACGGCAGATGGTCCTATCAGGCCGCCTTATGTCGCTTACGTGCAGGGCGGATTAACGTATGCTCATGTAAAAGTAGCAATATGCATGGCGGTAGATCAATTACTGACAAAAGAACTTTTATAAGATAGAAAGATTATTTCTCCCCGTTAAGAAGGAAAAAGATAAGCTATAAAAATAAACGAAGTGCTATTTATTTGTATAGAAAAAATGTTCAGAAAAATTTATGTTAGAATTACTAACATTCGGTTGACAGGTGAACTAACATAGCATACAATGTAAATAGTTAATCCAAAGGAGGAACTGAAATGAGTGACAACATTCGAAGAAATACGCCACTTTTCCCGATTGGAATTGTGATGCAGTTAACTGAGTTGTCTGCTCGCCAAATTCGCTACTATGAAGAACATGAATTAGTTGCACCGGTAAGAACAGAGGGAAATCGACGACTATTCTCATTTAACGATGTTGATAAGCTGCTTGAAATCCGCGATCTAATCGAACAAGGTGTAAACTTAGCAGGTGTAAAACAGCTGTTTCATCTTCAAAAGGAGCAAAAAGGGCATAAGCAAGAAGAAAAAGTTGTGGCAGAAACAGCAAAGCCAGAATTAACGGACGATGAGTTGCGAAAAATGCTTCGTGCAGAACTTATGCAAGCAGGCCGTTTTAATCGAGCAACTTTAAATCAAGGAGATATGTCCAGGTTCTTTCATTAATAAAGTTATCAATATTTATGCCGTTCGTATATGAGGGGTATAGATTATAAATATTATATAGAGATTTAGGGGAGGATCACACGATGGCAAAGTACACAAAAGAAGATATTTTCCGCAAAGTTCAAGAAGAGAATGTAAAGTATATTCGTCTTCAGTTCACTGACATTTTAGGAACAATTAAAAACGTTGAAATTCCAGTAAGTCAATTAGAAAAAGCGTTAGACAACAAAATGATGTTTGACGGTTCTTCTATTGAAGGGTTTGTACGTATTGAAGAATCAGATATGTACCTATTCCCGGATATTGATACATTTGTTATTTTCCCTTGGACATCTGAAAAAGGTAAAGTAGCACGTTTTATTTGTGACATCTACAATGCAGATAGAACTCCGTTTGATGGCGATCCACGTAATAACTTAAAACGTGTGTTAAAAGAGATGGAAGAGTTAGGATTTACTGATTTTAACCTTGGACCTGAGCCAGAGTTCTTCTTATTCAAATTAGACGAAAAAGGCGAACCTACATTAGAATTAAATGATAAAGGTGGCTACTTCGACTTAGCGCCAACTGACCTTGGTGAAAACTGCCGTCGTGACATCGTATTAGAGCTTGAAGAAATGGGCTTTGAAATTGAAGCATCTCACCATGAGGTAGCTCCTGGACAACACGAGATCGACTTCAAATATGCTGCTGCATTAAAAGCTTGTGATGATATCCAAACGTTCAAACTTGTTGTAAAAACAATTGCACGTAAACATGGCTTACATGCTACATTTATGCCAAAACCATTATTTGGTGTGAACGGTTCAGGTATGCACTGTAACGTTTCGTTATTCAAAGATGGCCAAAACGCATTTTATGATGAGAACGGTAATCTAGAGCTAAGTGATACTGCTCGTCAATTTATCGCAGGTATCATCAAGCACGCACACAGCTTTACAGCAGTAACAAATCCTACTGTAAACTCTTATAAGCGTCTAGTACCTGGATATGAGGCTCCTTGTTATGTTGCATGGTCTGCTCGCAACCGTAGCCCATTAATCCGTATCCCAGCTTCTCGCGGCGTAGGAACTCGTGTTGAAGTACGTAGCGTAGACCCAGCTGCTAACCCATATTTAGCAATGGCTGTTCTATTAAAAGCTGGTTTAGATGGAATCAAGAACAATCTTGAAGCTCCAAAACCTATTGATCGTAATATCTATGTAATGACAAAAGAAGAGCGTGTTGAAGAAGGTATCGTAGATTTACCTGCAACATTAGCTCAAGCTTTAGATAGCTTCCAATCAAACGAAGTGATGGTTTCTGCATTAGGTGAACACTTAGCAGAGCACTTCGTTGAAGCGAAAGAAATCGAGTGGGATATGTTCCGTACACAAGTTCATCCTTGGGAACGTGACCAATACATGAGCCAATATTAATTTTTAAAAGTCGGAGAGATCGTTTGTACGTTCTCTCCGACTTTTTTGTTTTTCACAATGAATAAATAACATTCTACATACGTAAATTGAATAATATAGCTTGTTTATAAAAAAGCTGCCTGTCGTATAATTTACAGGGAGCTTTTTTATTGTTTTGTTACATACAAGAAAGAATTTGTTTACATGAATCAAAAAGGATGAGCTTTTTGTCTCATTGAATCTATAAGTAAAAGTAGTGTATAACAGATAGTGAGATTGTTTATGTGTTCACTCTGCACTGTATTTCAGTATAACTTCAGAGAGTTTTCAGCCAATCATAGTATCGTTAGAAAATACTGTTGGAGAGGAATGTAATAAAAATGAAAGAAGGAAATTTCTTTAAAGGTTTAGTGATAGGGATATTGATAAGCATTCCAATTTGGATTATTCTCATTGTTGTAGGCGTTCTGCTTTTTAAATAGGTCCTAACGTTATAAATAATAGACCCTCCTGATCTATTTAATCAACCAGAATAGAATCTGGACCAAAAGTATGTTAGGAGGAGGGAACCGCACGATGAATTGTGCGGATTTTTTTATTGGTAGGATGAACGTAGATTTCATCTATTTAGTTGCTTCTAGAAGTTGATTGGAGGGCAGGCGAAGACTCCTGGGGGAAAAGCGGAATAGGTGAGACTCCGCAGTAGCGAACGCGACGAGGAGGCTCACCAGCCCCCCCGCGGAAAGCGAAGCCTTGCACGGAATTCAACAGCGATGTAACAAGCCATCCATACTAGCGCATTTATCCCATTTGTTCGTTTTGAGTTTGAAGTGATTTCGTTATGTCTCAATCTCCTTTTTTAGTAATTTTTCACTAAGTAGGCTAGTATACGTAGCACTTTTTTCCCTCATGCATATGTTAACAATAAGGAGGGACAAGTAATATGAAAAAAATTTATCTTGATGCAGGACATGGTGGGGCAGATGCAGGAGCAGTTGGAGCGAATGGACTGTATGAAAAAAACTTAGTGTTAAAAATTCAACAATATTTAATAAGCTATTTAAATAGCACTTACAGTGACTTTACGATTAAAACCACCCGTACCACAGATACTTTTTTATCGTTATCTCAGCGCGCTTCTCAAGCTAATTCGTGGGGGGCAGATGCATTTATGTCTATTCACGTAAATGCCGGTGGAGGAACAGGATACGAAGATTATGTTTATAGAAGCGCTAGCAATGCTAGTAAAACGTTTCAATCGATTGTGCACGGGCAAGTACAGCCAACGCTGCTGTCGTATAATCATCCGAATCGTGGACGAAAATCGGCCAATTATGCGGTGCTTCGCTTAACAAATATGCCTGCAGTACTAACTGAAATAGCTTTTATTGATAGGAGCGCCGATGCAGCACTTCTTCAAAATGAAGCTTTTTTAAAAAGCATGGGTGAATCGTATGCAAAAGGAATTGCCGTATATTTAAATTTACCTCGTCGTGCAGTTCCAAATCCATCGCCATCTCCAACACCGACACCAAATCCATCACCTTCTGAACCAGGTGAAAAAACGTATACAATTAAGCAAGGAGATACGCTGTACAGTATTGCACAGAAGTACGGCATAACAGTACAGGAGCTTCAAGAAGCGAATACAGGGCTTTCTGATCCTTTAACACTACAGGTTGGAAAAACAATTGTTATTCCTTCAGGAACTTCACCAACACCTACTCCAACACCACCTTCTGAACAATATCCACTTCCCAATGGAATTTTAAAACAAGGCGATTCTGGAGAAGCAGTGAAACAGCTTCAAAGAGCATTAAACGCGGTTAGTTTTAAAGTAGGGTCAGTAGACGGAATATATGGAGTACAAACGAAAGATGCAGTCAGACGTTTTCAGCTTGTGTATCTTCCTTATGATGTAGATGGCATTTATGGTCCTCAAACGAAAAACAAGCTAGCAGCCGTTTTAAAAGCAAAAAGTTAAAGAAAGCAGGTCTTCTGTAAGCAGGCAGAAGGCCTTTTGTTTTCCCCTTAAAAGCGCCTTAAGTACTATTTTATCGTTTACGTAAAATAATGCTTTACAAACCATTTGTACGGGAGTATATTATCTAAGAACAAAGGATAGTTATGAAAGAAACATGTTATCGATCATACTCTTTAACCGAAAATTATATTGACCTGTTATCGCTTAATTCGTCAGAAGTGGGGGACCCAAATTTGTGCATTGTCACTTGGGGTGAATCCTTTTTTTTAAAAGGTAGGGCTACTCTCATAGCCCGAATCCGACAGCTAACCCCATAAGCGTTTTGGAGAGGAGGTTTAAGCTGTGTAAAAACGCTGAGAACCCTTAGTGTTTTTTTTGTGCGCTTTTTTAACATAAAAAGGTATTTTTTAGGGATAATATCACTTATTCATGAACTTGTAACGGAGCTTAGCAACGAACAGTGAATAGTAGCTAAGCAATCATCGGAGGGAAATTACGTGAACTATTCAGTTCTCAAGAGATTATTGATTGGAAAGCCGCTCAAAACAAAAGAGTTAGGCGATCAAAAGCTTAGTAAGCTTAAAGCGCTGGCTATTTTATCATCAGATGCCTTATCTTCAGTGGCTTATGGAACAGAACAGATTTTGATTGTCCTTGCAACAGTGGGCGTGCTTGCCTATTGGTATTCGATTCCAATTGCGATTGGGGTATTGGTGCTGCTGACGGCTTTAATTCTTTCATATCGTCAAATTATTTATGCGTATCCGCAAGGCGGAGGAGCTTATATTGTTTCGAAAACCAATTTAGGAGAAAATCCTGGACTTATCGCTGGGGGATCACTGTTAGTAGATTATATTTTAACAGTTGCCGTGAGTGTTTCAGCAGGAACCGATGCTTTAACTTCGGCTTTTCCAACGCTGCATCACTATAACGTAGTAATTGCGTGTTTGCTGGTGATTTTTATTACGGTTTTAAATTTACGAGGTGTAACAGAATCCGCTTCTGTCTTAGCTTATCCGGTTTATTTATTTGTTATTGCTCTTATTTTGTTAATAGCGGTGGGCTTCTTCAAAATAGTGACAGGTCAAGTTTCACCTGAGCTTCATACATCTCTCGGTACCGTGGTGCCAGGTATTAGTTTGTTTTTATTATTAAAAGCTTTTTCATCAGGCTGTTCGGCATTGACTGGTGTAGAAGCTATTTCAAATGCAGTGCCTAACTTTAAAGATCCAGGTGCAAAAAATGCTGTTCATACATTAATGCTGATGGGCGGTATTTTAGCCGTTTTATTTTCTGGCATCACGTTTTTAGCTTATTGGCTTGGCATTTCTCCAAAAGCAGATGAAACGGTTGTATCACAAATTGCATCGAGTGTATTTGGACGAAATGGATTTTATTATTTTATTCAAGGTACCACAGCTCTGATTTTAGTGCTAGCGGCGAATACAGGTTTTTCAGCTTTCCCTTTGCTTGCCGTAAACTTATCGTCTGATAAATACATGCCAAGAATGTTTCAAATTCGCGGCGATCGACTAGGCTATTCAAATGGAATTGTGACCCTTGGAATTGCTTCTATTGTCTTACTTGTCGCCTTTAAAGGAGCGACGGAACAATTAATTCCTCTTTATGCAGTTGGAGTGTTCATTCCATTTACGCTTTCTCAAACAGGCATGATTGTCAAATGGCTTAGAGAAAAGCCGGCCGGCTGGCAAGGAAAGCTAACCATTAACTTAATTGGTGCCCTCATTACCTTAACGGTGCTAATCATTTTGTTTACAACGAAGTTTTCACAAGTATGGTCCGTGCTCGTTTTCTTACCGGTTATCGTTTATATTTTTCATCGCATTCATACGCATTATGAAGCGGTAGGAGAGCAGCTTCGTATTAAGCAAGGAGAAAAGATTGGAAAGCTTGAAGGAAGTGTGGTCATTGTTCCTGTAGCAGGAATGACAAAGGTAGTGGAAAATTCATTGAACTATGCAAGAACGATTGGTGATACCGTTATTGCGGTGCACGTTGCTTTTGACCGAGAAAGCGAAAAGAGAATGGAAGAGAAGTGGGAAAAGTGGCAGCCTGATATTCGTATTGTTACGTTTCATTCTCAATACCGCAGTCTTGTGCGTCCGCTGTTTCGATTCATCGATATGGCTGAAGAAAAAGCCCGTGAAAATAATATGGCTATTACGGTTGTTATTCCGCAGTTCATCACGAAAAAAAGCTGGCAAAACATCCTTCATAATCAGTCCAGTCTGCTGTTAAAAGCACATTTGCTTTACCGTAAAAACGTAATCGTTACAACGGTACCTTATCGTTTTAAAAAATAATGAAACATGACTAAAAACCTCCAACTTATATGTTGGAGGTTTTTAATTTTTAAATTCACATACACTAACCATAATTGAATCTCATCAAAGGCACAAACGGAGGGATTGCATGAGTGAATTAATTAAGTTATTGCGAAAAGGAAATAAATCGGCCATGATGGCCGCTATAGTTAATACCATTATATCCATTATTAAAGGGATTGCTTTTGCTTTAACGGGAAATGTAGCGATGTTTGCTGAAACGATGCACAGCTTAGGGGACGCAGCAAATCAGTTCTTTGTTTTTATAGGTTCAGCATTAAGCAAAAAAGCTCCGACCAAACGATTTCCAAACGGATTTGGACGATTGGTTAATCTCGTTTTATTAGGGGCGGTTCTTGTAGTAGGAATTATGGCATTTGAAACGATTAAAGAAGGGTATCATCATATTCTTCATCCGACGAAGTCTTCAGGCTTTATTTTAAATATTGCAGTACTTGGCATCTCGGTATTACTTGAGATGTTTGTCCTCTTTAAGGCAATGAAAGAAATTTTGCACGATGTCGGAATGAATACTGCAGAGGTCAATGTTTTTACGCAAAGCTTTGTTCATCTAAAGAAAGCAAAGCCAGCAACTAAGCTTGTTTTTATGGAAGATCTGGTAGCTACTGGAGGAGGCGTATTGGCTTTAATCGCCGTTTTTATTTCGCGGTTTACGCCTTTTCATCAAGCTGAAGGAATTGCTTCTATGCTAATTGGTCTTATGATGTTTTTTGTAGTAGGACGAGTATTTTTAGATAACGCTGCCGGAGCGCTTGGTGAAGCAGATAAAGAAATGGAAATGAAAATTGGCGCCATTGTTATGCAAGATGTACAAGTGCGTGATATTCAAACGTTAATGGTGATGAAAGAAGGAGAAGAGCTTCACGTTGAATTAAAAGTAGAAATTGATCCTTCTTTAACAGTAGCAGAAGCGGATGATATTAAAGATCGTCTCGAAAATCGTATTTTACAGGAAAAAGGAATAACGGATGTCATTATTGAATTTGATGAAGATGATGGAATTCCTGACTGGGTGACAAGCGATTTACAGCTTCAAAAAGAATAAAAAACAAGGAAGAAAACAGTTGTTTTCTTCCTTGTTTTTTTAGCTATATACTTTTTCACGCACGTTTTGAGAATCTGTTGAAGCCGCAGAAAAGTTAATAGTTTCACGTACAACGTAAATAGGTCTATTTTTACTTTCATCGTAAATTCTTGCGATGTATTGTCCCACTAGACCTAAACCAAGTAGCTGAATACCGCTAAAGAAAGTGATAGCTACCATAATCGAAGTCCAGCCAGGCTGAATATTTTCACCTATCAGCCAAACAACAATCGAATAACTTAAAACGAGAAGTGATACAAAAACTGATAACAAGCCAATAACCATTACTAAACGTAAAGGTTTCGTTGAAAACCCAATAATTCCATCTGAAGCAAACTTGATCATCTTTTTTAAAGGATATTTTGTTTCACCAGCAAAACGCTCATCGCGCTCATATTCTACATATGTTTGCCTGAAGCCGATCCAAGACATCATTCCTCTTACGAAACGATTGCGTTCAGTCATTTTTTTGAATACGTCCGCAACTTTTCGGTCGATAATACGAAAATCTCCCGTGTCTTTTGGGATTTCAATATCGGACATATAATTTAAAAAGCGATAAAAATACTTAGCCGTTGTCAATTTAAAAAAGGTCTCTCCGCTTCGCTTCTTGCGCTTTGCGTATACAATTTCATAGCCTTGCTGCCATTTAGCAATTAATTCAGGAATCATTTCAGGCGGATCCTGTAAGTCAGCATCAATAATTACGATAGCATCACCTTGAGCATAGTCAATACCTGCTGTGACGGCAGTTTGGTGCCCGAAATTACGGGCAAAATCAATAATTTTTACGTTAGAATCCATAGCTGCTACGTCCTTTAAGATTTCAATTGTTCGGTCTGTACTGCCGTCATTGACGAAAATGAATTCATAGTTAATGTGATTTTCATGCATGACGGAAAGCAAGCGATTATAGCATTCATTAGCTACTTCTTCTTCAAAATACATAGGTACCACGATTGAAATTAGTTCTTTCATGCTTTACCTCCTATCGAGTGATTGTTTGTGTGCTTAAACGTCCATATTTTATTAAGAAAAAAATTAAAAAACATTCCTATACAAGTAGACAACAGTTGTCCAATTATCGGATTAGCAGGTGTATAGTGTACAAGAAGGAATAAGCAAGATGTATTAATTGCTAAAGTAATAAGGTTTACGATGAAAAATTGAGCTAACATCCATTTATGTACAGTTGCTTGAAACACCCAGGATTTGTTCCAATAGTAGCTGTTTATGACGCCAATGAAATAGGATAGTACGTTAGCCAATATATAATTCATATCAAAATGAATCAGTGCTAAGTAACTGATAATAGTGAGCAGGGTATTCATTATACCTACAAATCCGAATTTCAGGAATTTTATCACGGTTGCATAATCCCTTCCATTTAATTTATCTCTTCACATTTTGCCTGGGTCTTATTTTTAGTAAACCGTACTAGTAAATAAGATAGAATCACTGAAATACCAAACCCTTCGAGCAGCATAAAGCTTGGGAAAATAAAGAATCGATAGCGAGTTTGAATTTCAATAAGCAAGTGAATAAGAACGTATCCTATGATTAGTAATAAAAACAGTGTATACGGATATTTATCCTGCTTCTTCAGGAATAAACATATAAGTCCAATAATGGAAAGAATAGTAGTTGAAACGTAAATGATTCTTTCATAACTTTGAGCAGCACTAATTAATTTCTCTTTATTAAAAGGTACATCTTCTTGAGGAGTTAATGAAATACTCCAAAATGTAGATGCATCCGTTCCTCCCCACATATTCAGGAATTTAATGTGAAAGAGATCTAAAAGTTGCTCTTTATCTGCTACTCGCTCTTTAATTACTTCTTTTTCTGCTTCAGCTCGTTTTTCTCCAATTGGCATACCCATAAAACGACTAGCATCCTCTGAAGAATAAGAACCGCTTGTTTCATAATTAAAGCCAATAACGAATTTCCATAAAGGATCTCTGTTACTTAAAGGATATTTAGAAATACCGCTCGCTACAAAAGAGTAGTTGATCAGCGCATTTGCAATAAAAAAAGTAGCCAGTACGCCTACGAGGTTTTTTCCTATTTTCTTTCGACGAGTTTTTAACTCAGCAGCATCCTTCGCTTTAATGTAAGGTTGAAGAATTTGCAAGATGAAATAAATGAAAACAGCAACGATAATAATGGGTCCCAGAGGGCGCATTAAATTTCCTAACGACAATAGAAGACCAATATAAAGCCAGCTAAACTTGTTATGAGCAAATCTTTTTATAATAAGGTAAAAAGCTGCATAAAATAAAAAAGTAGCTAAATGCTGATTGGTTAACACTGAGCTGTAGAGAATATTCGGAATGTAGAACGCATATAGGAAAGCTGCCATTCTCCCAGCAAGTTCGTTAAATACTTTAGCGCCAATTAGATAAATAAAAATAACGGTTCCAGTAGAATAAAAAATATTTAACAATTTTAATGTAAAAATGCTATCTCCAAAACAGCGAATAACAATAGATTCATAGAATGAAAAGCCTAGCTGATATACCCATGTAGTGAAATAAACGCTTTGGTTAAATTCATAATTTCCTTTTGCGATATTACGTGCGGCATCTAACATGACAAGAAAGTCAGATTTTACAGGTGTTTGAACAGAAAGCATCCATGCTAATCGAACACCTAAGGTCAAAACAATCAGTGAAATAAAAAAAACAGTTTTGTTCATGTATCTACTTGCAATAGCTATTAGAAAAATGACAAGGAAAGTGATACATATTCCTTCAATAATAAATGAATTACTTAAAGCCAAGCCTTTTAAGTCCAATGAATTTGTCATCGCACTATAACTGCCCCATAGAGACCATGTAAGAATCATGACACATAAAAGAATCAGGCTTTTGGATAAAAATGAGTTAAGCATATTACCTCCTGCAAATTATTTCAAAGATAAGGTACAAAATTCCTACCCTATGATACCATATTTTATTATTTTGTATATATTTTTCTTATAGAGTATAATGTTAGATTGTTCTGAAATTACAACAGCGGCACAACGTGTAATAAAAGGTTCAGTGGAGTAGGCAGTGATTTAGTAATAGATAAAAGAGGTTGGGAAAAAAGGATTTTAGTCGAAGCGAAAAACGAACCATTAATCATCATGTTTGATTAGTGGTTCGTTTTTTATGGTGCACGTAGGTTTCATTTGTTTAGTTCTTTCCAGCAGTTGATTGGAGGGCAAGACGAAGACTCCTGCGGGAAAAGCGGAAGGGGTGAGACCCCGCAGGAGCGCAAGCGACGAGGAGGCTCACCGGCCGCCCGCGGAAAGCGAAGTCTTGCACGGAAATCAACTGCGATGTCACAAGCAATCCCTGCTAGCTTATTTATTTCATTTGTTTCCCTTTAGACTTGCTTGGTTTAGTTATGTCTCAATCTCTTCTTTTTTATAATGTATTTTCTGATGCGAACAGCTTTTATGTTTTAAATCGATCTTTTAATAAATTCCATAGGGAACTCACTCCGAGACTAATGCTGATCAGAATTCCTGATAAAGCTACTATTAAAGCGATATATTCAAAGATAGAAAACTGCTTCATACTATCCCAATTGATGTTTCCCTTTAGCTTGCTAATAACTAAATTCATTCCGTAAATACCGGAAAGAACGGTATAAATCGTTAAAATTAATAATAAGTAATTGTGACGCTTGGCCGCGATTTTCTCTTGATTTTGATACAAAGTACCAAGGGTTTCTTTGACTTCTTGATAAAGAGAATTGATGTGGAAGATTTTTTTAAAGAGCACAGAAAACTCTTGACCTTCCGTGCGAGAGCTAATTTCTAAAAATAAATATTTACCTGAAAATACAGTAATAGAGCGAATTAGTCGCTCGATGCCCTCTGAATTTTTATGAAACGTGAGCTGAGAATACTCATAGGATAGTTTTAGCAACACGATTTTATAGAAAAAATGCAAAAATAAATTATAGTAATGTTGGCCAAATAGATGATTCATCAAAAGCTGATCCGTTTTAGAGTCTGTCGATTTAGAAATACACGAAAACACATGGTCTGTTATAACGTAATAGGTTTCAGGAGCCCATCTGGAATACACGTGTTTGGTATTATACGTTTTAATATACTCATGGTTGTGTGCAGAGATAAACGGTTTCCCGTCAGGCGTATAGCTATTTAGCTGCCCAGTACGAAATAAAGTTGTGGAGTTAATCTCTTGCTCTTGATTTACCGTTACATAACTTAATACAAACATCCGTTCATCGATAAAATAAGGAAGACTCCCGACGTGCTGTTCACGCGTCGCTTCTTTTTTGATGTGTTCGTTCAAAAATGGCGCGAGCTGTGAAAAAATATAATCCTGTACTTTGCTATAGCGATGATGTTCATAGGTAATGGTGGATCCATGCTCTTCAGCAAGCTTCGGTTCTAATACACGAAAATGATTCATGAATTCTAAAATGTCATCATAGGTGTAATGATTATGACTCATCTCAGTGCGAATGGTCATGACGCCAATTTCAAAAGGACATAAAAAAACATCCACAGACAGCACGTTGCTAGACACGGTGGTGGAGGAAGTTTGTAGCGTAACGGTATGGTCTATTTTTTTTGAAAATCGAAGCAAGCCTTCTTTTTCGCACGAATCAGGAAATAGAATACATTCAATGTAAGGAAGAAAATATTGATCCAAGCTATCATGAGATACGTAATACTGTTCTCCGTAGTATTCTTTTTCTACATGTTTGTTTTGAATGGAAAAAAACTCAAACATATTTGCTTCTAGTGCATGAACAAGCTGCTCTTTATTTTTTCGATCAAAGGAAAAAGGAAAAAGAAACATGTTCATTGCTTTGGTAGGCATAATAGTTTGAAATGGTTCTGTTTTCCTTGGTGTATTGGTCATAAACTACATCCTTCTTATAGTCGGTTGTATTTTTTTTGAGAGTCGAAAAAATGCAGACAGAAAGTAAAAGGTAAAACAGGCTTTATAAAAACCGCTCTACCTGCCTGTAATGATTCGACGTATCATTTATAATATGCCAATTTTTTTAGAAAACAAACGTAAAAAACCAACTAACATCATGATTAGTTGGTTTTACATACAGTGTGTGATTAGTGAATCGTGCGATATACACCAGTGACTTTTCCTAAAATCGTTACGTGGCGAAGAATAATAGGCGCCATCGTTGAATTTTCAGGCTGTAAACGAACGAAATTTTCTTCTTTAAAGAAACGTTTTACCGTTGCTTCGTTGTCCTCGGTCATAGCGACCACAATATCTCCGTTATTAGCAGTTTGCTGCTGACGTACGATTACCATATCGCCATCTAGAATACCTGCTTCAATCATACTTTCTCCCATAATTTCAAGCATAAATACATGATCATCTGGAGAAACGAATTTATCTGGAAGAGGGAAATATTCTTCCACATTTTCAACGGCTGTTATAGGAAGACCTGCTGTTACTTTACCGATAACAGGAACATTAATGACATTGCTTTTAGGGATGTTTACTTCGTCTAGTTGAAGAACTTCGATTGCTCTTGGTTTTGTTGGATCTCTGCGAATTAACCCTTTACTTTCTAAACGAGCTAAATGCCCGTGTACAGTGGAGCTAGAGGCTAATCCCACCGCTTCCCCAATCTCACGAACAGAAGGCGGATAACCTTTTAATTTTACTTCGTGCTTAATAAAATCTAGTATGTCTTGTTGACGTTTTGATAGCTTCATATTTTTCACCTCGATTTTAGCTATTCTTTAGGTGAATTATACCACGTGATGTGTCAATATACAAACATAAGTTCGAAGAATTCCATTGACAGAAACAAATGTTCTCAATAAAATAAGAACATATATTCTGATAGGGGGATCATAATATGCACCAATTCTTACATTCTATGAAACATTACGCTATTTTTTTTGCAGTTATCGCTGCACTTACATATGTATTGACGCTGGTTTTAGGAGCGGATAAAGTAGATTTAGACAAATATTCAACGGTTACTATTACAAAAGGAGATACGCTTTGGGACTTGTCCAACAAGTATCATAATCACCATCATTTGACCACCAATGAATTTGTCAAATGGGTTGAAGACGTCAATGATCTAAACTCAGACACTGCCCAGTCTTTATCTCCTGGAGATAAATTATATATTCCTGTTTTAAAAAAAGAGTTACATAATCAAGTGGCAATTGAACAGTAGTGTGTAACGGCCGTTCCTGAATATTGTTAGAAGCCGAAAAGGTCGTGATAAAAGTGGACGCCATTATTTATTGCCGTGTAAGTACGGATAAAAAAACCCAAGAAACATCTTTACAGCGCCAGCAAGAAGAATTAAAAAAGCTTGCTGATCTTCACCATCTAAACGTAAAAAAAGTCGTAATGGAAAAAGCAAGCGGATATGACGTAGACAGAGAGGGTATATTGGATGTTCTTCATACAATGAAAGAAGAAAAAATATCTGTGCTGCTCATTCAAGACGAAACGCGATTAGGCAGAGGAAATGCCCGAATTGCGCTTCTTCATGCTTTTCATAAAGAAAATGCTACGATCTATACGATTAGTCATCAAGGTCAGCTTCAGCTTTCAGAATCTGATTCGATGGTGTTAGATATTATTAGCTTAGTGGAAGAGCATCAGCGGAAATTACATAACGCTAAAATTAAAAGAGGAATGAAAAGAGCCGTAGAAAACGGTTATCGTCCGCAGCAAAATTTAAAAAATCAAGGAGTTAACTCAGGAAGAGAAAAAAAAGAAGCGCCGATTGAAGAAATTGTCCGCCTTCGTCATAACGGCTTAACCTTTGCTGAAATTTCAGTTACGCTAAAAGGTTTTGGTTATAATATTTCAAAAGCAACGGTACATCGTCGCTATCAAGAGTATCAAGAGAGTGCTCAATCTCTTGATAAAACGAAAGAGATTTAGTAAGATGACTACATGTTGCCGGAACGGTTCGGTAATTTTAATTATTGATTATAAGGAGATAGGTTTTATATGCTATCAAAAGATAAACTTGCTCGTATTAATGCTCTTTCAAAAAAGGCAAAGGCTGAAGGTCTGACAGAATCTGAAGCGAAAGAACAGCAAGAGCTACGTCAGGAATATTTAAAAGTTTTCCGACAATCTATGACAAACCACCTTCATACGATTAAAGTTGTGGACGAGGAAGGTAAAGATGTTACGCCTAAGAAGTTAAAAGAGAGCAAAAAGAAGCGTCTTCACTAAGACGTTCTAGTAAAACTAGAGGGAGAGTTCCCTCTAGTTTTTTGTATATTTTTAATAAGGCACACAAAAACTGTAAAAGTGGAAATTTTTTTGGTTCAAGTATTGTACAAATAAGCAAATCATTAGTATGATAACATATGTACATAGTTTTGAAAGGAATGAAGAGTATGACACAACGTATTGAAGATCTTTCGATTGCAACAATTCGTACTTTATCAATCGATGCGATTGAGAAAGCAAATTCAGGTCACCCAGGTATGCCAATGGGAGCTGCTCCAATGGCATATACATTGTGGACAAAATTTATGAACATCAATCCAAAGAATCCAAACTGGTTCAACCGTGACCGCTTTGTATTATCAGCAGGACACGGATCGGCACTATTATACAGCTTGCTTCATTTAGCTGGATATGACTTATCAATTGAAGACCTTAAAAACTTCCGTCAATGGGGAAGCAAAACACCAGGTCATCCAGAGTTCGGTCATACAGCAGGTGTTGATGCAACAACTGGTCCACTAGGACAAGGTATTGCAATGGCTGTTGGTAAAGCAATGGCAGAACGTCATTTAGCTGAAACATACAACAAAGAAGGTTTAGAAATTGTAGACCACTTTACGTATGGTATTTGTGGTGACGGAGACTTAATGGAAGGTGTATCTGCTGAAGCAGCTTCATTAGCGGCACACTTAAAATTAGGACGCTTAGTTGTTTTATACGATTCAAATGATATTTCTTTAGACGGAGATTTAGATCGCTCGTTCTCTGAGAACGTAGAAGATCGTTTCAAGGCTTACGGATGGCAAGTAATTCGCGTTGAAGACGGCAATGACTTGACAGCGATTGCAAACGCAATTGAAGAAGCAAAAGGCGATTTAACACGCCCAACGCTAATTGAAGTAAAAACAACAATCGGATTTGGTTCTCCAAACCACGCGGGTACTTCTGGCGTGCACGGTTCTCCATTAGGTTCCGATGAAACAAAATTAACAAAAGAAGCTTATGCATGGACATTTGAAGAAGATTTCTATGTGCCAGAAGAAGTGTATGCTCACTTCAAAGCTACAATTGCTGAAGATGGCCAAAAGAAAGAAAACGAATGGAACGATGTATTTGCACAGTATAAAGAAAAATATCCTGAACTAGGTCGTCAATTTGAACTAGCAGTAGAAGGAAAGTTACCGGAAGGCTGGGAAGAAACGCTTCCAGCATACGAAACGGGTTCAAGCTTAGCTAGCCGTGCTTCTTCTGGAGAAGTATTAAACGCAGTAGCACAAGCTGTACCTCAATTCTTCGGCGGTTCAGCTGACTTAGCTGGGTCAAATAAAACAATGATTAAAGGTTCAGAAGACTTCACTGCAGCTGATTACAGCGGACGTAATATTTGGTTCGGTGTACGTGAATTTGCAATGGGAGCTGCATTAAACGGTATGGCTCTACACGGCGGTGTAAAAGTATTCGGAGGAACATTCTTTGTATTCTCTGATTATCTTCGCCCAGCAATTCGCTTAGCAGCTTTAATGAAGCTTCCTGTAACATATGTATTCACACATGACAGTATCGCAGTTGGAGAAGACGGCCCAACACATGAGCCAATTGAACAATTGCCATCACTTCGTGCAATGCCAGGTCTTTCAGTGGTTCGTCCTGCAGATGCAAATGAAACAGCTGCTGCATGGCGCTTAGCATTAGAATCAACTGACCGCCCAACGGCGCTTGTATTGACTCGTCAAAACTTGCCAACGCTTGAAGGTACAAAAGAAAATGCATACGAAGGCGTGTCTAAAGGCGCGTACGTTGTATCTAAAGCTGGTAAAGACCAAGCGGATGCATTAATACTTGCAACAGGCTCTGAAGTAAGCCTAGCAGTAGAAGCACAAAAAGCATTAGCTGCAGAAGGCATTGATGTATCTGTAGTAAGTATGCCTGCATGGGATCGTTTCGAAGAGCAATCTGCTGAGTACAAAGAAAGTGTTATCCCTAAATCAGTGAAAAAACGTTTAGGTATTGAAATGGCTTCTACACTTGGCTGGGAACGCTATGTTGGAGACGAGGGACAAGTTCTTGGTATTAATCACTTCGGTGCATCTGCTCCTGGTGAAACAATCATGAAAGAATTTGGTTTTACAGTTGAAAATGTAGTAGCAAAAGTGAAAAGCTTGCTTAATGCATAATTCTTTTTCACAAGAAAGAGCAGACTCCTATGGTCTGCTCTTTTTTTTCGACAAAAAAACAAAGAAATTTTTTCATCGATAGACAAGCATTGCGTACACCATTCGGTATAATGGTACAAAAAAGAACGAGCCGAAAGGGAGGATGAATCGTGAGAACGTATGAAGTATATTTAATGGAGGAAGAAGTTGCATCATCCTATTTTCGAAGAGAAAAGCTCATTTATCAGCTGCTGATTGAATATAAAATGAAACGTCACTTGCAGGAAACGCATTTACAAAAACAAGTTCATTACATTACTCGCCAACTGCCCAATTCATTTATTCAACGAGAATTACTTCAGGCGTTTTCTCATTATCCTCATTTTTTTACTCATCAAGAGACGTTTGTGCTGGAATATCCTCATAAAAAAAGTCGAGCATCTATAAAATTAACGAATCGCTGTATAACAATTGAAGGAGATGGCAATGTTGATGCTGAGACAGCTTTTTTTGAAGTATTACGCAAGCTAGATCCTTGTTTTTTAGCAGTGAATTATGGAACGGATGAATACGGCTGGCTGAGGCCTGTGAAAACAAGAAAATTTGTGTAATTATTTAAGGAAATTGGAACGGAAATATTGTATAATAGCGTATGGTCTAGTACACTGTAAGTTAGACAACACGAAGGAGGAAGTAATACCATGGGAATGTATATTCTAGTTGGTGTTCTAGCATTAATTGTTGGGATAGCGCTAGGATTTTTCATTGCTCGTAAGTATATGATGAGCTATCTGAAGAAAAATCCACCAATTAATGAACAAATGTTAAAAATGATGATGATGCAAATGGGCATGAAACCATCGCAGAAAAAAATTAACCAAATGATGAAAGCAATGAACGGCCAAATTAAATAATGGTTAATTGGACAGACACTCTCTATTCAGAAGGGTGTCTTTTGTTTTATGATAGAGATAAGAAAATGGTTGTGGGGCTAGGGGGATACGATGAAAATTTTTCGAGAGTTATGGTGGTTTTTCAAACAGGAAAAAAAGTCTTACATAACGGGGATAGCGCTGCTCATTATTGTGGCAGCATTAGAACTTCTCCCGCCTAAAATTATTGGTTTAACGGTAGATGGCATTAAAGAAGGGACGCTGAATGGAAAGCGCTTAATGCAGATGGTTGGCATTTTGCTAGGAGCTGCTGTTGTGGCCTATTTCACAAGATACATATGGCGTATTATGATATTTGGTTCATCTGTTAAACTAGCCAAGCAGCTGAGAAATACCCTCTACACTCATTTTACCAGGATGAATCAGGCCTTTTATCAGCGGCGGCGAATTGGGGATATGATGGCCCATGCAACGAATGATATTCAAGCTATTCAACAAACTGCAGGTTCGGGCGTTTTGACGCTCGTGGATTCCATTGTCACAGGAGGGCTTGTTCTATGCACAATGGCCCTAACAATCAGCTGGAAATTAACGCTTATTTGCCTTATTCCTATGCCGCTTATGGCCGTTTTAACAAGTTACTATGGTACATTGCTTCATGCGCGGTTTCATCACGCACAAGCAGCATTTTCTACTTTAAATGATAAGGTTCAAGAAAGCATTAGCGGAATTAAAGTCATTAAGACGTTTGGGGAAGAAGCAGCTGATGTCGAAGAATTTCGTATGAAGTCTGCAGATGTTGTTCAAAAGAACATGAAAGTAGCACGAGTAGATGCATTGTTTGATCCGACCATTTCGATTATTGTAGCACTTTCTTTTTTACTTGCTCTTATTTTTGGCAGCAAGATGGTGATTAGTGAAGAGTTAACACTGGGACAGCTTGTTACCTTTACAACTTATTTGGGCCTTCTTATTTGGCCGATGCTCGCGTTTGGCTGGCTATTTAACATTGTGGAACGAGGAAGAGCATCATATGACAGGGTATTTTCTTTATTAAAAGAAGAAAATTCGATTGAAGAAGCAGCGCATCCTAGTGTTGAACTGCCAACAGGAAATATTGAAGCTGTTATTCATAGGTTTTCGTATGGTAAAGAAGACGAATACACGTTAAACGAAATTTACTTTACACTTTCTCGCGGTCAAACGTTAGGGATTGTCGGAAAGACGGGTGCTGGGAAAACCACGCTTTTAAAGCTGTTGCTTCGTGAATTTGATGTAAGCGACGGAGCTGTTTTATGGGGAGGAAAAGACATTAAAGATTATGCTTTTGATTCACTGTACAAAAGCATTGGATATGTTCCTCAAGATCACTTTTTGTTTTCAACAACAGTCGCTGCTAATATCGCGTTCGGAAAAGAAGACGCAAGCAATCAAGAAATTCAAGAAGCGGCTAAAGTTGCAAATGTACATAAAGACATCCTCGATTTTACAGATGGCTATCAAACAATAGTAGGTGAAAAAGGCGTTTCGTTATCTGGTGGACAAAAACAGCGTATCTCGATTGCAAGAGCTCTTCTATTAGATCCTGAGCTTTTAATTTTAGATGACTCGCTATCAGCGGTAGATGGAAAAACGGAAGCGGGTATTTTACAAGCGTTGAGGCAAAAACGTCAAAATCGAACAACGATTATTACAGCGCATCGGCTGAGCTCGGTTACTCATGCAGACCTGATTCTTGTCCTTGATAAAGGGAAAATTATTCAGCGAGGAACTCATGAGGAACTGCTTAGCGTGAGCGGCTGGTATCAGGATATGTACGATAGACAGCAGCTTGAACGTGCGGTAGAAGAAGGAGAGACGAAAAATGAAAATTGAGCATTCTTCGGTACATAAACGTCTGTTTCACTATACAATTCCGCATAAAAAATCATTTTTTTTAGCGTTCACTCTATTATTAATTGCTACGGCTGCTGATTTATTAGGGCCCATTTTGATTAAAATTTTCATTGACGATTATTTAACTCCTAAGTATTTGCCTCTTCAGCCTCTGGTGTGGCTTGCAAGCAGTTATTTGCTTTTACAGCTTTTAAAAATTGTCGTTCAATACTTTCAGCTTCTGCAGTTTCAGAATATTGCGCTTCAAATTATTCAGCAGATTCGAATTGACGTTTTTTCTCATGTTCATCGTCTGGCGCTTCGCTTTTTTGACAACACGCCAACGGGAAGCCTTGTTTCTCGAATTACAAATGACACGGAAGCTATGAAAGAAATGTTTGTAGAAGTCATCGCGGTTTTTATTCAAAATGGGGTATTTTTGATTGGTATTTTTATAGCGATGTTTATGCTAGATGTGAAGCTGGCTTTTTACTGTTTAGTTCTTCTCCCGTTTATTTGGGGACTTATGAAGCTTTATCAGCATTACAGCGCTATTTACTACGGACAGCTCCGAGAAAAGCTAAGTCAGTTAAATGCCAAGCTTCATGAGTCTTTGCAAGGCATGTCCATTATTCAATTATTTCGTCAAGAAAAGCGGCTTCGCTCGGAATTTGAAGAAATTAATGATGAGCACTACAAAGCGGGCATGCGCAATATTAAGTTAGATGGTTTGCTACTGAGGCCTGCTGTCGAAATTCTTTATATTTTAGCCGTTATTCTTGTGCTCAGTTATTTTGGCATTTCCGTAGCTGACAGTCCTGTTAAAATTGGTGTTCTTTACGCGTTTATCAACTATTTGGATCGTTTTTTTGAGCCCGTTAATGAAATGATGCAGCGTCTTTCTATGTATCAGCAAGCGATGGTATCAGCCTCCCGGGTATTTGATTTGATGGATGAGGAAGAAAAAAATCCAGTGATGACAGGAGAACAAAAGCAGGGGGTACAAAAAGGAAAGGTAGAATTCAAAAACGTCACGTTTTCCTATGACGGTGTTCGAGATGTGCTTTCTGATATATCATTTACGGTAAACGAAGGAGAAACAGTGGCTTTAGTAGGCCATACTGGAAGCGGGAAAAGCTCCATCATTAATTTATTAATGCGTTTTTATGAGCAGCAAAAAGGAGACATTTTGATCGATAATAAACCACTGTCGTCCTTTTCAAATAAACAGCTTCGAGATCAGGTAGGGCTGGTGCTGCAAGATGCCTTTTTATTTGCCGATACCGTAAAGCGAAATATTACGCTGCATGAAGACCATTTTTCTGATGAGCAAGTAAAAGCAGCGGCGAAATTTGTGCAAGCTCACGCATTTATCGAAGCTCTTCCTAATAAGTATAATGAAGTGCTAGTGGAAAGAGGTTCAACTTTATCAAGCGGTCAGCGTCAGCTCTTAGCATTTGCAAGAACGGTGATTCGAAACCCTAAAATCCTTATTCTTGATGAAGCAACAGCCCATATCGATACAGAAACGGAAGAAGCGATTCAAGAAGTGTTAAGAGATATGGGAAAAGGCCGCACAACGATTGCGATTGCCCATCGTTTATCAACTATTCAACACGCCGATTGTATTTTAGTATTGCATAAAGGGAAAATCGTCGAAAAAGGAACGCATGCTGAACTGCTAGATAAAGGCGGTTTGTACTATAATATGTATCAGCTTCAGCACAGTGAAAAAGAGGAAAATTTCAATAAAGAAACAGGAGTAAAAGAGATTTATAAAGAATTGATAGAGTGAAGGTGAAAAAAAGAAACAACCTTCATGAAGAGGTTGTTTCTGTTGTTTGAGCAGGGAATTCATTGTAAACGTTTAATAAATGATCTAATTCTTGACTATGTTTAATAGCAGGTGGAGAGTTTAATCCACTTACTCGGACTATGCGGATGAGTTCTTCTCGTTTCTTTTCAATCGCTAATAGAATATCTTTTTTGGCCAATGCTATGTATCCCTTCTAACAAGTCGTTTACCTAATTATACAAGATAATGGTACTATTTGAAAGAAGTGAGATAAGACAATTTGGTTACAAAATGGTAACGAAAAAGAACAAAAAGAACAAAAAAGGGAAGTGGGAAATGTGGGAGATTTAAATTTATTTTTGGCATTTGGCGCAGGCTTTTTATCGTTTATTTCACCCTGCTGTTTGCCTTTGTATCCAGCTTTTTTATCGTACATAACGGGAGTATCAGTCAGCGAGCTAAAGGAAGGCGCTAGGTCACATCAGCGCAAAGCTTTTATTCACACAGCTTTTTTTCTGCTGGGATTTTCTGTTATCTTTATTATGATTGGTTTTGCGACATCCTTTATTGGTCAGTGGTTTTTTAACTATAAGGATTTAATTCGGCAGATTGGCGCTATTCTTATTATTTTCTTTGGTCTAGTTGTACTAGGGATTTTTAAGCCTCGAATTCTTATGCAGGAACATAAAGTTCAATTCGCCAATAAGCCGGCTGGACTCTTAGGTTCTTCTTTTATTGGTATGGCTTTTGCTGCCGGCTGGACTCCTTGCACGGGACCTATTTTAGTATCGGTTATGGCGCTTGCAGCGACAAACCCAGGATCCGGTCTTTTGTACATGATAACGTATTCACTTGGGTTTTCTATTCCGTTCTTTATCATGACATTCTTTATTGGAAAAATGAATTGGTTAAAAAAACATATGAATTCCATGATGAAAGTTGGCGGATACGCAATGATTGGCATGGGGTTTATTTTATATTTTGACTGGATGACAAAAATTATTATTTATACAACGAGCGTATTTGGAGGGTTTACGGGCTTTTAAAAAGGGAAAATGATACAAAAAAGAATCTGGAAGTTGGCAGGTTCTTTTTTGTTTTTTAAAGACCAAACGTTCATTTTAGCTCTTAGGAAATAAGCAAGAATATGACTCGAAAAAATATATAGAAAAATTTATTTTTACTATATCTTCTATAAATACGGAGTGATACAATGAAATCGTCATATTTTTAATTGTTAAAAAGAGGTGTATAAATTGAAAGATATTTTGTTAATCTTGCTTTTGCAACTGATCTATGTACCGATCTTGACGCTGCGCACAATTTTTTTAGTCAAAGGTATGAGTATGTATGCCTCAGTTTTTGGATTTGTTGAAGCGTTAATTTATGTATTTGGCTTATCCCTAGTATTTTCAGGAGATCAAAGCACGCTTGCTATGGTTGTATACGCAGTTGGATTTGGAGTGGGAATTATACTTGGAAGTTATATCGAATCTAGGCTTGCTATCGGATATACAACATTCTTAGTTAACCTTATGACCAAAAATGAAGAGTTAATTAACCGCCTTCGACAGGAAGGTTTTGGTGTTACTGTGTACCAAGGTGAAGGAAGAGACAGTGCACGCTATAGATTAGACATTTTAACAAAAAGAAGTAGAGAAGAAGAGCTATTAGCATTCATTGAAGAATATGAGCCTCGTGCTTTCATTATTTCATACGAGCCTCGTAAATTTAAAGGCGGGTTCTTACTAAAAGCAATGAAAAAGCAAAAACAAAAGCAAAAAGCAAAAGCAGATATTACCTCTACTAAATAAAAACAGAAGAGATCCTCTTCTGTTTTTTTGTTGCACTTTTACTTCTGATGTTTTTTGGATTATAATATAAGTACACACTAAACTATAGTAAAGGAAGGATTTCATTGGTTATTGCTTCAACACTTGTCGCAATTTTTATGGCTTCTTTCATATTAGTTGTTCGAATGAAAGCTGCTGATAAACCAACGAATGCAAAAAAAATTATACTTCCGCCTTTTTTTATGAGTACGGGAGCGTTAATGTTTATCTTTCCAATGTTTCGAGTAACGGGTGCAGAACTGCTTGAGGCGTTAATAGCAGGCATGATCTTCTCAATCCTGTTAATTAAAACGTCTAAATTTGAAATTCGTGACGATCATATTTACTTGAAGCGTTCAAAAGCTTTTGCATTCATTATTATTGGTTTGCTTATTATTCGAATTGCAATGAAAATATATTTAAGTTCTTCAATTGATGTTGGCCAGCTTGGCGGTATGTTCTGGATTTTAGCATTTGGTATGATTGTACCTTGGCGCATTGCGATGTACACATCGTACAAAAAGCTCGAACGAAAGCTGCACAATGATCGTCTTGGAAATACAACGATATTAAATTAAAAAAGGTGGCTACGCAGCCACCTTTTTTGATTTAAAATAAATGCTGATAGGGGACGGCATCTATTTTTTGCTTTTTTAATGTTTTTAATAAAAATTTATGATCACGTTTAGGCGTAGCTAAGATGTATCCACGTACGATTAAGTCTTCTGTTATAGAGGCGGCTTGTTCCTCAAGTGCGAGTTCCCCAATTTTCCCTGCAATTTTTTGTTTGGCCACATCGCGAAATAGTTCAGGTACTGGTTCAACAAGAACGTTTAATAGCTGCTTTTGATCCGCTGACCAAAGGTGAATGGTTTTGGAAAGATAGTGATCTTGCCAATCAAGTTCAGACATGCCGTCTTCTTTTGGTAAGCGCTTTAAAAATTTTCTGAACATAAAAAATCCGCCGATAGCAAACATGCTCATTAAAAAGACAACCCAAAATAAAATAACCCATAAAAACCAGCCCTCTAGCATATTTTTCACTCCTTTATAAAGAGATTAATCATAACATTACTATATTTATACATTTATTATAAAAGCCTTGTTCCTTTTATGGCAATATAAAATTCCTGCACTTTATGTGAAAAGAGAGTCATTTTTGACTTGTTGATAAGTTTATATTGACTTATCGATAAGTGAATTATCGTTAGAATTATCTAAAAATGCTTATTTTTCAGCCTTTTAAAAGTTGGCACGTTTTTTGCATATAAACTAATTGAAGAATTATTTAATATGAGAGGAAGATAAAAAATGAGTCAAACTTTTAGCAAAGTAGCAACAAATTTACCGGGAGAAAATGCAAAGCAATTATTAGATAGAAGACACCGTGCCATTCCGAAAGGTGTAAGTTATGGCATTCCGACATTTGCTGATACGGCTGAAGGGGCGATCGTTAAAGATGTCGATGGCAATACGTTTATTGATTTCGTAGGGGCAATTGGCACAATCAATGTAGGTCATAGTCATCCAAAAGTGAAAGAAGCGCTTCACAAGCAAGTAGACCGTTTTATTCACACAGGATTTAATGTCATGATGTATGAGTCATATGTAGAGCTTGCAGAAAGACTAGCAGCAATTGCTCCTGGTGAATTTGACAAGAAAGTATTACTTTTAAATAGCGGAGCAGAAGCTGTAGAAAATGCAGTGAAAATTGCTCGTAAATATACAAAGCGTCAAGGAATTATTTCATTTAACCGCGGTTTCCACGGCCGTACATTAATGACAATGACAATGACAAGTAAAGTAAAGCCATATAAATATGAATTTGGACCGTTTGCTCCTGAAGTATACAAAGCTCCATATCCTTATGAGTATCGCCGCCCACAAGGATTATCAGTTGAAGCATACGAAGAGTTTATGATCACTGAATTCAAAAACTTCTTAAATACAGAAGTAGCACCAGAAACAATTGCAGCTGTTGTAATGGAGCCAATTCAAGGCGAAGGTGGTTTCATTGTTCCAGGTAAACGTTTTGTGCAAGAAGTGTATCAATTATGTAAAGAGCACGGAATTTTATTTGTATCAGATGAAATTCAAGCTGGTTTTGCACGTACGGGACGCTACTTCGGTATTGAACACTTTGACGTTGCACCAGATTTAATTACAGTATCTAAATCACTAGGAGCTGGTGTACCGATTAGTGGTGTCATCGGCCGCGCTGAAATCATGGATGAATCTAATCCTGGTGAGCTTGGCGGAACGTACTGCGGAAGCCCTCTTGGATGTGAAGCGGCTTTAGCTGTACTTGATATCATTGAAGAAGAAAAGCTAAATGAACGCGGTGAGTACCTTGGAAAAGTGGTAACATCACGATTTGAAAAATTAGCAGAAAAATATGACTGTATCGGTGATATCCGCGGATTAGGAGCTATGTCTGCTATCGAGCTTGTGAAAGACCGCGAAACAAAAGAAGCGGATAAAGAGCTTACACAGCGCATCGTAAAAGAAGCAAACAAACGTGGATTATTACTGCTTAGCGCGGGAGTATTCGGAAACGTTCTTCGTATCTTAATGCCGATTGTTATTACAGATGAGCAGCTAGAAGAAGGCTTAGCTATTTTTGAAGCAGCACTAGAAGCAAGCGTGCAGCAAACGGTTGAAGTATAAGAGAAATTGAGGAATGAGTGAAGAGAGAACTCTTCACTCATTCTTCATGAATCACAAAGAATGGATATGTTTGGACACTCTATTTATAGATTTTTCATTTTCTGATAAAATAAAATAATAATTATTTTTTGACGAAAAGGTGATTCAAATGACCATTCATAAAAAGCAGATTCAGCAAATTAACGACGAACTTTACGATATATTTGAGTCATCATTTGATGAAATCTTTGTAACTGATGCAAATGGGTATGTATTAGTTGTAAATTCAGAGTGTGAAAAAAATTATGCTTTGAAAGTGGAAGATTTTATTGGAAAGCACGTAAAAGAACTTCAGGAAATGGGCATCTTTTATCCTTCGGCCACGTTAAAGGTGATTGAATCTAATCAAGCAATTGAATTGGTTCAAAAAACAAACTCAGGCCGATATCTTCATGTGCGGACTAGGCCAGTATTTACTAATGACGGGCAATTGAAAAGTGTTATTAGCTATTCTCGAGATCTCACAGACTTAATGGAATTAAAACGAAAAGTAGAAGAGATGGAAGAACAGCTTGAAAACTATAAAAAAGAGTTAAACGAATCCGTAGATTTAGAAGGAATCGTAACAAAAAGCGAAGCGATGAAAAAAGTTTTTTCAACCATTCAACGAGTTGCTTCTGTAAATACAACCGTTCTCTTACTTGGAGAAACAGGGGTAGGAAAAAGCAGAGTAGCAAAACTGCTTCATCAGCTTAGTACAAGAAAACAGCAGCCGTATCATGAGCTTAATTGTGCAGCGCTTCCTGAACAGCTTATTGAGTCAGAGCTATTTGGCTATGAAGGCGGTACGTTCACTGGAGCATTTCGCGAAGGGAAAAAAGGGATCATTGAGCTTTCGAACGAAGGCACGCTTTTTCTAGATGAGATTGGTGAACTTTCTCTTTCAGCACAAAGTAAGTTGCTCCATGTACTGCAAGACCGTACAATTCGTCCCGTGGGCTCAACAAGAGCAGTATCAATAGACGTACGAATTATTGCTGCTACGAATCAAAATCTGGAGCAAATGGTCGAAGAAGGAAAGTTTAGACGTGATTTGTACTATCGACTTAACGTGGTGCCAATTACGATCCCACCTTTACGAGAGCGAAAAGAAGATATTCTGCCTCTTGTCTATCAGTTTCTTCATCATTTTAATACGGTATACGAACGTAATGTACGCTTATCACCAAAGGCATTAGATGCATTTTTAGGGCAGGAATGGAAAGGAAACGTTCGTGAAGTGGAAAATATCATTGAGCGTCTGGTTGTTACAGGAGAAGAAATGATTACGCTTAAAGACTTGCCATTTGCAAAAGAGTTTGCTATCGATCCACCTGTGCATACGCTTCCTGAAATGATTGAACATGTGGAAAAAGAAATGGTCATCAAGGCGTTTGAACAGCATAGGTCATCTTACAAAGTAGCCGAACAGCTTGGTATTAGTCAATCACAAGCGAGCCGTAAAATTCGAAAATATGTGTCGGACAGTACCGAACAGTGAGTAGATAAATTTAAGCAGGGAGTGAAGAAATATGAAGCAAGCAAACTTATATATTAACGGAGAATTTGTTTCAGCAAATGATACATACGAAGTGGTAAATCCAGCAACAAATGAAGTAGTAGCTACCGTTGCAAAAGGCGGAGAAAAAGAAGCAAAGCTAGCAGCAGATGCTGCCTATGAAGCGTTTCAAACATGGTCTAAAAAAACAGCAGAAGAGCGCGGTAAATTATTATTTAAATGGCATCAGCTGATCGAAGAACACACCGATGAACTTGCTGAAATCATGACAGTCGAGCAAGGTAAGCCTCTTAAAGAAGCAAAAGGTGAAATTGGCTATGCCAACGGATTCGTTTCATGGTACGCAGAAGAAGGAAAACGCATTTACGGAGAAACAATTCCAGCTTCTTCTCCTAATAAACGATTATTTGCTCATAAGCAGCCTGTGGGAGTTATGGCAGCTATTACACCTTGGAACTTCCCAGCAGCTATGATTACGCGTAAAGTAGCGCCAGCTTTAGCAGCTGGATGTACAGCGGTTATTAAACCGGCAGAACAAACGCCACTAACGGCTCTTCGTCTAGCAGAGCTGGCGCAGGAAGCAGGTATTCCAAAAGGGGTAATGAATGTAGTTACAGGAGATGCAAAAGCAATTGGAGAAGCGTGGCTGCAAGATGGACGCGTACGCAAACTATCGTTTACGGGCTCTACAGAAGTAGGTAAACTATTAATGCGCGGAGCAGCTGATACGGTTAAAAAAGTGTCTTTAGAATTAGGAGGACACGCTCCGTTTATCGTAACAGCAAATGCTGATTTAGATAAAGCAGTAACAAATGCAATTGCTTCTAAATTCCGTAACGCTGGTCAAACATGCGTATGTACAAACCGCATCTACGTGCACGAGTCTATTGCTAAACCGTTCGCAGAGCAGTTTGCAGCAGCTGTTAGTCAGCTGAAAGTCGGAAACGGCTTAGAAGAAGGTACGGATATCGGACCTTTAATCGATGAAAAAGCGTTAGAAAAAGTAAAGCGCCACTTAGATGATGTTGTAGCAAAGGGTGGAAGCGTCTTGACTGGAGGGGCTGTACGCGAAGAGGGAAGCGGACTTTTTGTTGAGCCTACGGTTGTAGATGGTGCAACGGATGACATGCTTTGTATGTACGAAGAAACATTCGGACCAATTGCTCCAATTGCAACGTATCAAACAGAAGAAGAAGTTATTCGCCGTGCAAATAACTCGCCTTACGGATTAGCAGCTTATGTGTTCACTGAAAATATTTCAGAAGCTATTCGTATTGCTGAAGCTTTAGAATATGGTATTGTAGGGCTAAATGATGGACTACCTTCTACACCACAAGCGCCGTTTGGCGGCTTTAAAGAAAGTGGACTTGGACGTGAAGGCGGACATTACGGAATTGAAGAATATTTAGAAGTAAAATATATTTCTTTAGGCTTTTAATAAAAAGTGATTTCGCTTTCCTGCGAAATCACTTTTTTAGTAATAGTACACGTGGGGAATTTGTGCATGGATTGATTGGAAATTCATGAATAAAAAACAAAACTCCTCAAGAGTACAGCATGCAAGGTCTTCGCAATCGTGAGAATTAAAAAAATCTTCTAGTATAGTTGGTTCGGCGTCTTTAAATAACCAGTGGTGTTCAACATCTTCAAATTTGCCTCGATAAACCTCGCTCAGTCCATAAAAGTCAAATATATCTTCCAACTGCTTTTGGTGCATAGCGATCCCTCCTCTTCTTAGTATAAGAAAAAGAAAGAGATATTAAACAAGCCGTCATACTACTTTGTTTTTTTTGAAAAAATCTCGTATAGTTAATAGTAATGACAAGCAAAGGAGTTTCGGCATGTTTACATATATCACGTTATTTGGTTTTCTTGGATTCGCTGTGTATTCGAGTACGTGGATTTATTCCATTGTCAAAAAAGATGGAAGAGCAAAGAAAAATGGAAAGGGTACTCTTATTAGTTTTCTTGTGATGCTTATCGGGTTAGTCGGTATGCAGTTTACATAACTATAGATTATTTTGACATTTTTACCACCTTCACTTATAGTTAACGTTGGGCGAACATATGTATGATTTTGGTTACGGTGCTTGCCTTAAGTTGAAAAAGAAAGAAGGTGGCATATTTGAGATATCACACACATATTGCAACATCGATTGCTGCCGGTGCCGGTGTGGCTATAACAGGAGAAGCTTCGTTTACATTTCCTTATGTTGTAGGCATTGCGATTGGAGCGCTGCTTCCTGATATAGATGAACCAAATTCATATATTGGTAGAAGATCTCTTGGTCTCGCAAAAGTCATTAAATCTATTTTTGGACACCGAGGTATCACGCATTCTATTCTTGCAAGTGGACTTATTTTTTATTTACATACGATGTATAACAACGATTTTACATTAGGGATAGCCTATGGGTACGCTTTTCATATTCTTGGAGATTTCTTTTCTAAACGAGGGGTACCTTTTTTCTCTCCTCTTAGCAAGAAGAAGTTTAAGCCTCCTTTAACATATGAAACAGGTGGTGGAGCAGAGACTCTCATCTTTTACCTGGCAGTGATAGGAAGTTTCTATATGCTTTATAAGTATCAGCTGTACACCCAGCTGTTTTAAAGAAAGAAGCCATCTGAGTAAATTAGATGGCTTCTTTTACACTTCTACCACATAAAGTTCAGGCGTTTTCATAGGCAGGGTAATGGTAATGCTTGTGCCGTCATTTTCTTCACTTGATACGTGGAAAAAGCCATTATGCTCGTTAATAATTTTGTTGCAAATGGTTAGTCCCAGGCCTATTCCTCGTTCTTTTGTTGTATAAAAAGGCTCTCCTATATGAGGGATACGCTTTGAGTCAATTCCACATCCGCTATCTTTTATCACAATGCATAGCGTTTCTCTAGCTGATTTTTCAATCGATACAGCCAGCTTGCCGCCGCTTTCCATAGAATCAATGGCATTTTGTATAATATGAATAAATACTTGGGTTAGCTGTGTTTTTTGCCCACTAATGAGCAGGGGATATTCTTTTGGATAATGGCGAATGATGTGGATGTCTTTGACTTCGGTAACCGTTTCAAATTGCTTTAATACCTCATCTAGCAAGTCTGTCATAATAAGGCTTTCTGTATATGCGTACTCTCGTTTAGCTAAACTCATAAATTCTGCGATAATATGTTCAATTTGTGAGAGCTCGTGCTGAATGAGATCTCGATAAATCATTGTTTTTTTCGGCTGCTGTGTCTCACTGAACAGTTGTATAAACCCTTTAATGGTTGTCAAAGGATTTCTAACCTCGTGTGCGATACTTGCAGCAAGGTGACCAATGACAGAGAGTTTTTCTGAATTCTGGATCTTTTTCTCTGCTTGTCTTTTCTCTGTTACGTCTCGTGAGATAAATACAAACCCTTCGATTTCTCCAGTAGCTGTGATAATTGGAGCGCCTTTACATTCTAATAAAACGATGGTGCCATTCACGTGAAACTTCCGGTATTCAAATGTGGAGGCATCTTTTGTTTTGCTCATGTTAGCTAAAATAGTCGAGATTAGGTGCTTGTCTTCAGGATACGCATTGATAAGCACATGTTGTCCAATAAGTTCATCAGGATAAACCCCTAATGTTTTAGCGTAAGAAGGAGAAGCGTATTCATAAATGCCATCTTCAGTAATAGCACATACTAAATCATGCGTATGAGATAAAATAGCTTGATGCTTTGGTTCATTGTCATCCGCAATGATTCGATCTTTTAATGGATAAAAAAGCTGATCTTCTTGGTTAGTGAAGGTGTGCCGAACTTGAGTGCCGCACATTCTGCAAAAATTATAATCTTCCTTATAGTTACAAGAAGGACAAACGGGCATCGAATCACTCCAATCAGATCTATGCAGTGAGAGAGTTCTCAAGCACATATAATCATTATTATATATTCAAATTATAGGAAAAAATATGAAAAATCAAATGTGCTATAGAGAGGGGAATTGGGCTTGAAAACCCTATAAAGGGATTTCAAATACATGTTTTTAGTTGCAAATAGATAAAAAATGGGAATTTTTACACATTTAAAAAATTAAGACATCAAATAAGAGGTGAATAATACCTCTTATTTGATGTCTTGATAATGCTCTAGCGCACGCTCTCTAGCTGCTTTATGATCGACAATTGGAGTGGGATATGTTTTATCAAGCGTAACGTTTGCTTTTTCTAATACGTCTGCTGGAGCCTCCCAAGGTTTATGAATGTAGGGGGAAGGCAGATCTCTAAGCTCTGGAAGCCACTTTTTAATATATTCTCCTTCTTTATCAAATTTTTCTGATTGAGCAGTTGGATTAAAGATACGAAAATATGGCGCGGCGTCTGCTCCCGAGCCTGCAACCCACTGCCAGCCCATTGTGTTGTTAGCTAAATCTGCGTCTACTAAGGTATCAAAAAACCAATTTGCTCCGTGTTTCCAATGAATTAAAAGGTGTTTTACTAAAAAGGAAGCAGCTACCATTCGAACTCGATTGTGCATAAACCCTGTTTCCCACAGCTCCCGCATTCCGGCATCGACAAGGGGATAGCCGGTTTTTCCATTTTTCCAAGCTTGAAGCTCTTCATTGCCGTCCGCCCACTGAAATTGCTTGAATTTTTCATTCAGCGGTTCACTTGTAGTGTGTGGGAAATGATAAAGCAGCTGATAAGCAAAATCTCTCCATACAAGTTGACGAATAAACATTTCAGCTTGATGGTCAAAGGCATCAGAGCTTACTTTTTCTGCTTTAGTTCTCAAATAATGATAAAGGACTCGAACTGAGAGCTGTCCTGTAGAAAAATAAGGAGATAGAAATGAATTTAATGCTTCAGCAGGAAAATCTCGTCCTTTTTCATAATGCAGCAGCTTATTCTTTAAAAACGTTTTGAAGCTATTAATAGCGCCTTGTTCCGTAGCGTCCCACGTAGACTTAATCGTTTCATCCCAGGGGATGCTTGGAAGCAAATCCAGATCTGAGACTGAAAGAGATTCAATTGGTTTAGAGAAGGCCTGTGTGGAAGTAACTTTTTTTACAGTAGAAGATACGGCATGTTTTTGAGAAGCTTTATAGTAAGCTGTAAATACTTTATAAGGATCTCCATTTTCTTTTTTGATTTTCCAAGGTTCATGAAGGAGAAATCCCTCAAATGTGCGAATATTTATTTGTTGCTCTGAAAAAAAAGCTTGAAGCTCTTTATCTCTTTTTAGCGCATGTGGTTCATAGCGTCTGTTCCAATAAATATCTTGCGCATTCGTTTCATGGATTAACTTTTGCAACACATCTTTAGGGTTTCCTTTTTTTATAATCAGCGTTCCTTCTATTTTTTCGATCGAAGTTTTGAAGTCATTTAGCGCATGGTGAAGCCACCATTTACTTGCACTTCCCATTGAGCTTTCTTCATCGTCATCATGAATATAAACAGGTACAACCATTCCTTCTTTCGCTGCGTGAAATAGAGCTGGGTTATCTACTAACCGAAAATCTTTTCGAATCCATACGATAATGGTTTTCTTCATCATGTGCCACCTTTCTATTTGCAATTTGCCTCGATTATAGCTTTTTTCTTATACGTTCTACAATTTTGAATGTGTAGAAAGCCTATTTTCGTATGGACGAATTTCAGATTGATTGTAAAAAGAATAACGTAAACAGAGTAAGAGAATGGGAAGGAGCCCTTAAAAATGAGAAATTCGTATGGAATGAAACAAACCGGACAACCGATATCCAATCCATATATGCAAGCAGCACCTAAACCTGCTAAAATGCCGCCAATGCCTTCTGCAAAGGAAATGCAGGCAATGCCGATACAAGAAGGCACAAGTCAAATGCCGATGCACGGAGAAATGCCGCCGATGAAAGACGGAATGCCGCCGATGCATGGCGGAATGAGTCAAATGCCAACTATGCAAAAAGACATGAATCAAATGCCAATGTACGGAGAACTACCGCCAATGCATGGAGGGATGGATCAAATGCCGATGAAAGACGGAATGCCGCCAATGCATGGAGGGATGGGTCAAATGCCGATGCAGGGTGGAATGCCGCCAATGCACGGAGGGATGGGTCAAATGCCGATGCAGGGTGGAATGCCGCCAATGCACGAAGGAATGTGCCAAATGCCGATGCAAGGTGGAATGCCGCCAATGCACGGAGGAATGGGCCAAATGCCGATGCAAGGTGGAATGCCGCCAATGCACGGAGGAATGGGCCAAATGCCGATGCAAGGTGGAATGCCGCCAATGCACGGAGGAATGGGTCAAATGCCGATGCAAGGTGGAATGCCGCCAATGCACGGAGGAATGGGTCAAATGCCGATGCAAGGTGGAATGCCACCAATGCACGGAGGAATGGGTCAAATGTCGATGCAAGGTGGAATGCCGCCAATGCACGGAGGGATGGGTCAAATGCCGATGCATGATTGCGGATGCCGCGATTTCTCAGCACCCGTTGGTCATCAGCAGCCTCATTCTTTAAATGAGTGGATGTTCATGCAACAAACAAATCCACGCTCTTTTTAATAAATCCTTTACCCTAGATAAAAGGGATGTATTTTTGGATCTTTAGTATAAATATAGAATTTTATTAATTGAAACGTCATGAGAAAAAGAATAGTTCTTACTCTTTTTCCATGACATTCAATTTTTTGCAAATATTAATCACATCTTTTGGGTGTTTTCTTACATAAGAGAGTTTGGTAGAGTTTTTTAAGTATAAATACAGGGAAAAGAAGGCAAAAGCTCTATATTAAAGGGGAAAGGGTGTTTTTAGAATGATATTAGAAGTCACAGCTGCAACCTTACATGATGCTAAAGTTGCCCAGGAACATGGTGCCGATCGTATAAGTCTTGTAACTGGAATCGGTGAAGGCGGCTTAACCCCAAGCTACGGTTTGATGAAAAAAGTGAAAGAAACGATACATATCCCAATATTTGTGATGATCCGTCCACATAATCAATCTTTTCAATATGATGAAGATGATTTGCAAACAATGATTGAAGATATTCACTATGCAAGAGAAATTGGCATTGATGGAATTGAAATTGGCTGTTTAACAGAAGACAAAATTATCGATGAGCAAGCTTTAAAGCGACTGCTGGATGCGGCAGGAGAAATGAACGTAACGTTTCATTTAGCGTTTGATGAAATCAGTGATCAAGAAAAGGCGCTTGAAACGCTTTTAAGCTATAAGCAAATTCAGCGTGTTATGACTTCGGGAGCGGATAAAAGTGCGCTAAACGGTATTCCTCATATTAAAAAGCTGTTAAGAAGAATGAAAGATAAAGATATTATTTTAATCGGGACAAAAGGGCTGAAGCCTGAAAATCTTCAAGCGTTCTTATCCGTTACTCCCGTGAAAGAAATTCGTATTGGTTCAGGGGTTCGAGTAAATTGTCAGTATACGAAACCGCTTGACCCAAGGAGTGTAAAAGCTGCAAAAGAGACGATGAATAAACAAAAGTAACAGAAGTGCTACAAGAAATTGTAGCACTTTTTTATTTGGAAATAGAAAGGGACTTATTACATAGTTTTCCCTAATTGGAAAACAACATAAAACTCTTTTAACCCTTGATACATAAGAGAAATACTGCGTTTTTCCGACTGTAGAGTGAAATAGGAATAATTTCATATTTTCAGAATAATTATTGACAGTGATAATCATTATCATTTATTGTTGTAATTGTTAATGAAAATCATTATCAATCGAACAAACAGGAGGATATGATATGTCAACGTCAACGAAACAACTTACATCAAACGAAATGCTGCTTGCTATGCAAAATAAACGAGAATCCAATGCAAGATCTTATCCTAGACGCCTTCCTATTGCGATTAAACAGGCAAAAGGCGCCGTGATCACGGATATGGATGGAAAAGAGTATATTGATTGTTTAGCCGGAGCCGGCACACTTGCTCTTGGTCATAACCATCACGTAGTTCATGAAGCAATTCAAGACGTTTTAGCAAAATCTATTCCTTTACATACATTAGATTTAACAACGCCTGTAAAAGAAGCTTTTATCGATGAAGTGTTCGCTAGTTTGCCGGAAAATTTCGCAAACAAAGCGAAAATTCAGTTTTGCGGTCCCACTGGAGGAGACGCAATTGAAGCGGCTTTGAAACTTGTGAAAACAGCAACAGGCAACCGAACGATTTTATCTTTTCAAGGGGGATATCACGGCTCCACACACGGAACATTAAGCATCAGCGGTACAACGAGTCCAAAAAAGCACATTCATGCGCTAGTGCCAGATACACATTTTTTACCCTACCCATATGAATATCGCTGCCCTTTTGGCGTAGGTGCTGAAGGACACACGTATATTAGTACATATATTGAAAATATGCTGGATGATCCTGAAAGCGGAATTGTGACTCCAGCGGGTGTTGTAGTAGAAATTGTACAAGGAGAAGGAGGTTCTGTTCCAGCACCGATTCCGTGGTTAAAAGAGCTTCGCCGAATTACAAAAGAACGAGATATTCCGCTTATTGTGGATGAAGTTCAAACTGGAATTGGACGAACAGGAAAACTGTATGCATTTGAGCACGCTGATATCGAACCGGATGTATTAGTACTGTCTAAAGCAATTGGAGGAAGCCTTCCATTATCCGTTGTTCTGTATGATAAAAGGCTTGATCAATGGGAAGCAGGTGCACATATCGGCACCTTTAGAGGAAATCAGCTTGCAATGGCTACAGGACGGGCTACTCTGCAATTTATAAAACAAGAAAACTTACCTGCGCATGCTCACGAGTTGGGAGCCTACATTCAAAGCCAGCTAAGACATATTCAAAAGCAAGTATTGTCGATTGGGGATGTACGCGGAAGAGGTTTGATGCTGGGTGTTGAAATCATCGACGCGACAAAGCCGGCTAATAAAATCGGCAGTCATCCTGCAAACGGTGAGTTAGCTAAGCTGATTCAAAAAGAATGTTTTGACAGAGGCGTCATTTTAGAAGTCGGTGGAAGGCATGGTGCTGTTATTCGTTTGCTTCCTCCATTAATTTTAACAAAACAACAAACGGATGAAATATTAACGAAATTTGAAGAAGCGGTAAAAGCAGCAGAAGAGAAGTGGGTGAATAAATAGAATGGCACCGTTTGAAAAGTGGTTTTTATCATCAACAAAGGAAAGCCTCGAGAATTATGAAGCGATGATAGGCGGAATGACTGAGATGATCAAACGTCACTACTATGAATTAAAGTCCGCTTATACTCACATCGACGTTGAAGAGCTGTCAAACTTAGTCAATCGTTCTGTCTATTTTAGCAAGCACGAACAGCCGCTAGAAGATTTATTTGATAACGTACAAGCAGTAGTGATGAATCATTCGCTTCATATTTCGCATCCCGGAGCAATGGCGCACTTGCATTGCCCTCCGATTATACCGGCTCTTGCTGCGGAAGTGATGATTTCTGCTTTGAATCAATCTATGGACTCGTGGGATCAAAGTCCGGCAGCTACGTATATAGAAGATAAAGTGATTGATGAGTTAACACAACAAATTGGTTATCCAAGCTCATCTTCAGGCATTTTTACAAGCGGAGGGACGCAGTCAAATTATATGGGACTCCTGCTTGCTCGTAATGAATATTGCCATTCTGCCTTTTCAATGGATGTTAGTAAAGAAGGCTTACCGTTCCAAGCTAAAAAACTGCGGATTTTCTGCTCGGAAAAAGCGCACTTTACGGTGCAACAATCTGCAGCTCAGCTTGGGCTGGGCATGCGTGCAGTGGTGAGTGTAAAGTGCAATGAGCAGCATGAAATGGATATAAAAAGCTTAGAAGAAGCAATACAGGAAGTGAAAGCTCAGGGCAACCTTCCCTTTGCTATTGTAGCAACGGCAGGTACAACAGATTTTGGGAGCGTAGATCCTCTTTTTGAAATAAGTGAGCTTGCTAAAAAAGAAGGGCTCTGGCTCCATGCTGACGCCGCTTATGGAGGAGCGCTGCTATTTTCGCATAAATATCGTGAACGCTTAAAAGCTCTTGAACGAGCAGATTCTATTACGATGGATTTTCATAAATGGTTTTATCAGCCTGTAAGCTGCGGAGCATTTTTGCTGAAAAATTCAGCTATGTTTAAACACATTCAGCTTCATGCAGATTATTTAAATCCTGAAGAAGATGAGCATGTGCACTTAGTAGACCGCAGCATTCAAACGACAAAGCGGTTTGACGCCTTGAAGCTCTGGCTTACTTTCGGTGCAGTAGGTGCAAATGAATACGGAGAAATGGTTGACCACACGATTGAAACTGCTAAGCAAACAGCTGACTACTTACAAAAACAAAGGAATGTAGAAGTGTTAAATGACCCTTATATGAACGCGGTTGTCTTTCGCTATGTACCAGATATTTTATATAGTGATTGTCAAAAGCAGCAGCATTATGAAAATAGGTTGAATCAGCTTATTCAGCAGCACTTATACGAAAAAGGCACGTTTATCATGGCAAAAACAAAGCATAAAGAACGAGTCTATTTAAAACTAACGATGTTAAATCCTATGATTACATTTGATTCTGTTGTCACTCATTTAGAGGAAGTTGTTGCTTTAGGCAAACAGTTGGAGAAAAAGGAGGAGCGATTACGTGAACGCTCAGTTATCGGCTAATTTTATTACGATGCAAAACATTATTAATTGCTATATTCGAGAGACAGGTAAGGGAGTATGGCAGTCCGTTTCAGAAATAAAAAGTGAGGAAACGCTCGTTCTTAGACTAGAAAAACAGCCGGTAACTCTTTACTTTCCAGTAAAGTACCGCTCAGCCACCGGACGTCACTTGTTCTTTTCAAACTTTTCTTATCGTATTCAGCAAGAGGAGATTAAGGAGTTAGATATCGTCACTCTTTTGGCCTTTCTTTTAAAAGAAGTAACGGATCATTTAGTACAAGTAAATGAGCTAATTATACGTGTTCTATTAAGCTATGAAAATATGAAATTATTCATTGAAAAAAGGCAGAAAGAGTTAGAAACGTGCTATAAATGGGACAAAACGTTCTTAGAATCTGAACAGTCCCTGCTTATTGGGCACCAGCTGCATCCAACACCTAAAAGCCGCCAAGGGATATTACCTGAAGAAGAAGAGGTATTTGGACCTGAAGTGAACGGGGAATTTCAGCTTCATTATTTTAAAGCGCATGCATCTCTCGTTGCAGAACAGTCCGCTGGAAATCAAACCGCTTCACAGCTTATTAAAGAGCAGCTGAAAAAAGATAAGACGGTTTCTGAAGAATTCATACAGTCTTATTGCCAAGCGGACGATTATTCACTTATACCTATGCATCCGCTACAAGCTCGTTATCTTTTAGGAAAAGAAGAAGTGTGCCAATGGATTCAAAAAGGCAGGCTTGCTTATCTAGGGCCACACGGTCAGCCGTTTTATCCGACTTCGTCTGTTCGAACCGTATACAGTAACAATGCAGATGTGATGTATAAATTTTCCATTCCGGTAAAAATCACTAATTCACTGAGAGTGAACAAACGCAAAGAATTAAGCAGAGGGGTAGAAGTTAGCCGTTTATTGCAAAAGGGATTACAGGCGGAGCTTCACGAAAATCATCCGGCTTTTCAAGTAATTGAAGACCCTGCTTACATCACGCTTGGAGAAAAGGAGCTTGGATTTGAAGTTATGATTCGAAGCAATCCTTTTCAAGGTAAGCAAGGGGATCGTACAACACTTCTAGCCAGTTTGTGTCAAGATCATGTGTTTGGAGAAGCTTCTCAAATTGAAAATATTATTCATCACATTGCTGCAAGTGAAAATAGCACGACTGAAGATGTAAGCAAGCGCTGGTTTAAACGCTATTTAGACGTATCTTTTCATCCTATGATGTGGCTTTACACTCAAAAAGGAATTGCGCTGGAAGCTCATCAGCAAAACTCCGTTATTAAACTTGATGAAAACGGATATCCATCGGTGTTTTACTACCGCGATAACCAAGGCTATTACTTTATGAAATCAAAGGAACAAGAGCTTCGCAAGCTGCTTCCTTCCTTAAACGGAGAAAGCGATACGGTCTGTGATGACGCTGTAGCAGAAGAAAGATTTCGTTATTACGTATTTTTTAATCATATTTTAGGATTAGTTAACGCTTTTGGTGCAGCTGGCCTCGCTCAAGAATCAGATCTGCTATTGATTTTGCGACAAGAGATCGAGATGTACAAAGAAAATGATCATACAGGGCTTGTTTCATCAATGTTAGAAGAGAAAGTGCTTCCTTGCAAAGCCAACTTCTTAACGCGCGTTCATGATATGGATGAGCTGGTAGGATCTCTTGAAACACAGTCTGTTTATGTAAATGTCGAGAATCCATTGTTCGAATCTGCAGGTGTACGTGTATGAAATCAGCCTTGCAAACGCAGTATCCATTTATGATTCAGCAAAAGGAGCAGAGCATTACCTTTCGCTCTGTTTCTTTTGCAAAAGATTTCGAACGGCTGTACAAGTGGATGCATGAACCGCATGTTATTCCGTATTGGAATTTAAATATTTCAAAACAGGCGTACGAGCAGCATTTAAAAACATTTCTAGCTGATTCTCATCAAAAGCTGCTAATCGGAGAAATTGATGGTGTACCTATGAGCTATTGGGAATCTTATATGGTTGAAGGTGACATAATCAGTAACTATTATCCTTATGAAAAAGGAGATCAAGGAATTCATTTATTGATTGGAGAACCTGCTTTTTTAGGAAAAGGCTATATTTATCCGCTCCTTCTTAGTTTGCTAAAGCATAAGTTTAACGTAGCAGACACTGCTAAAGTAATAGCGGAGCCAGATAGACGAAATGAAAAAATGATTGCAGTATTTAAAAAATGCGGGTTTCAATTCATGAAAGAAGTGTCGCTGCCTGATAAAACGGGTGTACTGATGAAATGTGAAAGAGAAGTATTTGAAAGAAGGTGGAGCGAATGGAACAACGGGACATTTTAGACGTAATTGGAGTAGGAGTTGGTCCATTTAATTTAGGATTAGCCGCTTTAATTGATAAAAAAGATTGTACATATAAATGTTTTGAACAAAAGGATGAGTTTAATTGGCATCCAGGAATGCTTTTAGAAGGGACAACACTTCAAGTGCCGTTTATGGCAGATGTGGTCACGATGGTGGATCCGAAGAGTCCATACACGTTCTTAAATTATTTGCATGAGCATGAGCGCTTGTATCAGTTTTATTTCTTTGAAAAGTTTCATATTCCGAGAAATGAATACAATCACTATTGCCGCTGGGTAGCGAGCCAGCTGAGTGGGCTTGAATTTAACAGCACAGTAAAAGAAGTAAAAATGCATGAAGACGCTAAGCCTTACTACGAAGTAACAGTTGAAAAAGAAGGAAAGCTTTATACCTATTACAGCTATCATCTTGTTACTGGAGTAGGTACGCAGCCCGTAGTGCCAAGAGACTTTCAAACAGTGGCAAGCGATACGTTTTATCACTCCGCTCATTACAAAATGAAGCGTCAGCAAACGCTGCAGGCTAAAAGCATAACCGTAATTGGCTCTGGTCAAAGTGCAGCTGAAATTGTCTATGATTTACTTCAACAGCAGCCTGAGTTTGAGTATAAGCTGAATTGGTATACGCGCTCAAAAGGTTTTTATCCAATGGAATATTCAAAGCTTGGCCTTGAACATTTTTCACCGGATTATACCCGCTATTTTTACAGATTGCCCGAAGAGAAAAAAGAGAGCGTTTTACGAAATCAAGCTCTCCTCTATAAAGGAATAAGCTTTGAAACAATCGGGAATATTTATGATTTGATTTACGAACGAACAATTGGAGGAAAAGAAGTGCCTCTAACGATGCGCGCGCTTACGGAACTTGCAGGCGTTGAAAAGATAAACGATACACATCTTCTGACTCTTCACCAATACGAGCAGGACTCATTTGAAAAAGAAGAAAGTGAAATTGTCATTATGGCTACTGGCTATCATGCAAAAGAGCCTGCTTTTATGGAAGGTTTAAAAGAACATGTACTATTCGATGAAAAAGGCCAGCTGAAAATTAACGAACGCTATCAAGTTGAGATGAAGAAGAAAGGAGCCCCGCTATTTGTGCAAAACGGAGAGCTTCATACACACGGAGTTGGAGCACCGGACTTAGGTTTAGGCGCTTATCGCAATGCTGTTTTGATTAACCAAATTGCAGGCAAAAGCGTGTACAAAATATATAAAAATACTGTTTTCCAAAAGTTCGGATTTTAAGAAATGATTTCTCCGCGCTTTGTTTTTATCTGCTTGTTTATGACCATGACGTCAGAAGTATTATTATCACCATTTTATCCACAGTATTTTACACATGCATTTCATGTAGATGGAGTGGCGATGACGTCTTTTTTCATTATTTGCTGCCGGATTGTGGTCATTGTTATGACACCTTTATGGGGAATGCTGTTTAAGAAATGGAACGTAAAATATGTAGTTGTAACGTCACTTTTAATGACGGCCTTAATTAAAGTCATTTTGAGCGAAGTTTCTACTTTTTATGGATTTTTAGCTACTTCCTTAGTGCTGCTCCTATTTCAAAGCAGTTTATATCTTTTGTACCCCTATTTAGTAGGCGGCATGAAAAAAGGACAGAAAAAGGCAAGTGCTGCAACAACGTATGTATTTATTGTTCATACGGCGATTATTGTCGCTAGCTTGTTTGGAAGTACGGTTATTGCATGGGAAATGCCGCTTAACGTATATCAATACTTTGCTTTAATTGATATGGTACTGGCCGTATGGCTCTTAACAAGAAAAGCATTACCTTTAAAAGCAGAAAAAACGCCATCCATTCAAAGCATAAACGAGCCCATCTTTTTTTATTTGCTGGCGATTTTCTTTTTTTACCTTGGGCACAATGTCATTCGCCCTTATTTTACATTGTTTACACATGAAACATATGGCATGAGCAGTCAAGGCAGCGCTTTGCTGTATGCGATGCCGAGTATTATGGCGATTGTCTTAAAGCTTACGGTACCTACCAAACTATTGAACGGCAACGTTATACCGCTTTTTTATGGCATAACGGGTGCTAGTGTTTTGGTGCTGTGTTTGCAGGCATATGCTGATCATCTCAGCGTGTTTATTATCAGCCGAATTTTATATGGAGCCGGGTTTTATCTCAGCATGGTTATACTGGATATCTATTTATTTCGAAAAAGTAAAGAAGCGGCTGCTTACTATTACAGCTGGCTTATTGCTGTTCAAAATATCGCTCTGCTGATTGCACCGATTGTAGCATTAGAAATCAGCAAAGTGGATTTGGCATTTCCTTTAGTAGCGGGAGCAGCTGCTTTGCTAGCTGCTAGCGCTGTAATGCCGCTGCGTAATAAAACAATCCCTATTCTAAGACAAGTAAAGGAGAATGAAGGATGAAAATCAAAGAAACGAATCTTTCCGTATTTAATAAGCAATCATGGGAAAAAGCAAATCGACAGCTTTTAGCTAAAATGCTGCAGGAATTTATGTATGAAAATATTATTGAGCCAAAACAGCTGCAAAAGCAGGGTGCGCTTGCCACGTATCGATGGGAAGATCACCGGGGCGTTACGTATACATATCAAGCGAAACAACGATTGTTTGACAGTTTTTCTGTACTACCAGAAAGTATTAAGTTGACATCTAAAACGTCAACCCCTACATTTTCGGAGGCCTTGCAGCTGTTAATTAGCCTATCTGAAGACAAAGGAATGTCTAGCTCAACCGCAGGTCACTTAGCAAAAGAATATTTTCATACATTAATAGCAGATTTGCATTTACAAAATCGAAAATCAGCTGATGAATTAGCAGATATGGATTACGCAGAGCTAGAAGGTGAAATGACGGGACATCCTTGGATTACGTATAATAAAGGGCGCATTGGGTTTGGTTATGATGACTATCTTCGGTTTGCGCCTGAGCAAAAACAAGAAATTCAGCTTTCATGGATTGCTGTAGAGAAGCAAATTGCTTCATTTCATTCGTTGGATACCCTCGGCTTTGATGATGTTATGAAGCAGGAGCTAAGCGGTGAGAGGCTAGCTGAATTTGAAAAAGAATTAACAAGCCAAGGCCTTTCGAAAGCGGACTATTATTATATTCCCGTTCATGAATGGCAGTGGATGAACGTAATTGTTCCTTTATTCGCTGAATACATTGCAAATGATTTAATTGTTCCGTTAGGAGAAGGTGAAGATCAATACTTTCCTCAGCAGTCGATTCGGACATTTGTGAATACAACAAATCGAGATAAATATCATGTAAAGCTTCCCATGAGTATATTAAATACCCTTGTATACAGAGGGCTTCCAAGTGAGCGGACGGTCATTGCACCTCAAGTCACTCAGCACATTAAAGGCATACGAGATCGCGATGCGTTTTTAAAAGATACGTGCAAAGTAGGACTTTTAGGTGAAGTGGCTACGTTAAACATAACTCAGCCGACGTTCGCTTCTATTAAAAATGCGCCTTATCAGTATCTAGAGATGCTTGGAGTCGTTTGGCGTGAAAGCATTTATCAAGAGCTAGAAGAAGGAGAGCATGCGATTACGCTAGCTGCGCTTTTACATGTTGACAGTAAAGGGAAAGCTTTAGTTTCGTCATATATTGAAAAGTCAGGCTTAACTCCTAACGAGTGGATTGATGCGCTAACCAGCGCTGTGTTGCCGCCGCTACTTCATTACTTGTATCAATACGGCACTGTATTTTCCCCGCACGGTCAAAATACGGTACTGGTTCTTAAAAACAACAAGCCCGTTCGAATTATTATGAAGGATTTTGTAGACGACGTGAATATTAGCGATCAGCCGTTTGAAGAACTGCAGCAGCTATCTTTTGAATTAAAAGAAGTGCTGCGCAGCGAAGAGCCGGAAGGATTGACGCAGTTTATTTTAACAGGGTTATTTGTTTGTCACTTCCGCTATTTAGCAAGCATCTTAGAAGAGCATGAAGGTGTAGAAGAAGAGGACTTTTGGAAAAGTGTACGAGCAGAAATCTTGCATTATCAAGCATCATTTCCACATTTGAAAAAACGATTTGAACTGTTTGATTTATTACGTCCAACCATTACGAAATTAACGTTAAATCGAAATCGAATGTTTGATTACGGATACGAAGATGACGGAGATCGTCCTCACGCAAGCGAATATGGTACGGTGAGGAATGCCTTGCATGAAGTTAGTGAAAAAGCCGTGCAATAATAAGGAAAAGCCGCTGGTGTTGTGCCAGCGGCTTTTTATGGTTAATTCAAAAGCAGGAAGCGAAGGGGATGAGCTGCAGCACTTTAGGAAACACTCATTTTATGTATGTGTAGAACGTAAAGATCAGTGAATGAACGATTTGATGGAGTAGATGGTAGAACAACAAATACGCAAGCCGAAGCAAACGTTTCGGCTTTCTTTTGTCAAAGCCTTATTTCAATGTCGCATCGCTACAAGGATAATGGTACAATTGTCTGTATATTTAAAAAAAGAGAGGGAATTACATGAAATCGCATATTCAAAAACATTTAACTTCATATAAAGAGAAATATAAAAACCGAGGTCGGCTGCTAATTAGCTGTCCGGACAAACCGGGTATTGTAGCCGCTGTGTCTACGTTTTTACATGAGCACGGTGCAAATATTGTAGAATCAAGTCAACATTCAACAAACCATGAAGGCGGCATGTTTTTTATCCGTTTCGAATTTGAATGTGAGGATTTATTAGCTAAAGAAGTAAAGCTAGAAGAAAGCTTCAAAAAGATTGCCGATACATTTTCGATGAACTGGCAGTTTACATATGCTCATAATTTGAAAAAAACAGCTATTTTTGTGTCAAAAGAGCCTCACTGTCTGCTAGAGCTGCTGTGGGCGTGGGAAAGCGGAGACTTGATGACAGACATCGCTGTCGTTGTAAGCAATCACGAAGATGCGCGCGAAGTAGTTGAATCGTTTGGCATTCCATTTAAGCATATACCAGCGACAAAAGACATTCGTCAAGAAGCAGAAGCAAAACAGCTTCAAGTATTAAAAGATTATGATATTGATGTAATTATTTTAGCGCGTTATATGCAAATTTTAACGCCGACCTTTGTGGCTGAAAATCCGTATCGCATTATTAATATTCACCATTCATTCTTACCGGCATTCATTGGAGCACGTCCATATGAACGTGCATATCAACGAGGCGTAAAATTAATTGGTGCTACGTCTCACTATGTAACGGACGACTTGGATGAAGGACCAATTATTGAACAAGATATTGAACGCGTGAATCACCGTGATGATGCGGATGACTTAAAGAAAAAAGGCCGCTTAATTGAACGTACGGTGCTTGCACGCGCTGTGAAATGGCACTTAGAAGACCGCATTTTAGTGCATGAAAACCGCACAATTGTATTTAATTAACAAAGACTAAGCTGTTAAAAAGTAGTTTAGCCGAAGGAAGATCCGAACGATGAATCGAGATTCTTGAGAGAGAATGAAATTCGTTCGGATTTTTTTATGGTCATGGTAAACGTAGGTTTCATTAGGTCTCATTCTCGTTTTTTTTCGGGGAAATCGCGTACCTACATGATAAAGAACTTTTCTATATGAGCTGAGATTTAGTTGTTTACTTAGCCCGTGAACACTTATACAATAGAAAAGGACTTTTTAATAAAGGAAGTGTCGGAAGTGAAACAATATCTTGAACTTTGCGAGCATGTGTTAGCAAATGGAACAAAAAAAGAAGATCGGACAGGAACAGGTACAATTAGCACATTTGGCTATCAAATGCGTTTTAATTTACAAGAAGGTTTCCCGGTATTAACGACAAAAAAACTTCATTTGAAATCAATTATTCATGAACTGCTTTGGTTTTTACAAGGAGATACAAACGTTAAGTATTTACAAGATAACGGCGTGCGCATTTGGAATGAATGGGCGGATGAAAACGGCGAGCTTGGCCCTGTATATGGTCATCAGTGGCGTTCATGGCCAACGCCGGACGGCGAAAAAATTGATCAAATTACAAATGTTATTAATCAAATCAAAAACAATCCTGATTCGCGCCGCTTAATGGTAAGCGCCTGGAATGTATCTGATGTAGACAATATGGCTTTGCCGCCTTGTCACTGCTTATTTCAGTTTTATGTAGCGGACGGCAAATTGTCTTGTCAATTGTATCAGCGCTCAGCTGATATTTTCCTAGGCGTACCGTTTAATATAGCTTCATATGCGCTGCTTACAATGATGGTGGCACAAGTGTGTGATTTAGAGCCAGGTGATTTTGTTCATACGTTTGGTGATGCGCATATCTACAGCAATCACATCGAACAAGTAAACCTGCAGTTGACGCGCGAGCCTCATGCATTACCAAAAATGAAAATCAATCCAGACGTAAAATCAATTTTTGACTTTAAATTTGAAGACTTTGAATTAGTAGATTATAATGCGCATCCTCACATTAAAGGAGCTGTGAGCGTATGATTTCCCTCATTGTCGCAATGGATCAAAATAGGCTGATCGGTAAAGAGAATGATTTGCCATGGCGTCTTCCGGAAGATTTAAAGTATTTCAAGCGCATCACAACGAGTCATACGATTGTAATGGGAAGAAAAACATTTGAATCAATTGGACGACCGCTCCCTAATCGCGAAAATGTGGTTCTTACGCGTCAAAAAGATTATCAGCAAGAAGGAGCAACCGTTATTCATTCAGTTGAGGAACTAGAAGCATTAGATGCTGAAAAAGAAGACGAGCTCTTTGTGATTGGTGGAGCTACTCTGTATGAGCAAACATTAGACGTTGCAAACCGACTTTATATTACGCATATTGAAGAATCTTTTGACGGCGATACACATTTTCCTGCGATTGATTTGAGCGAATGGAAAGTTATTTCGAAGCAGCAAGGAATTAAAGATGAAAAAAATCCCTACACGTATTATTTTACCGTATACGAGCGAAGCTGATTTCCCTTATTAAAAAAATGCGAGTCTGGGACAAAAGTATGGTAGTTGAAGAAAGATCCGAACGATTCATCGTTCGGATCTTTCTTTGTGATGGTGAACGTAGGTTTCATGTCTGTAGGTGCTTTTAGCAGTTGATTGGAGGGCAAGGCGAAGACTCAGGCGGGAGCGGAAGCAATGAGGAGGCTCACCGCCCGCGGAAAGCGAAGTCTTGCACGGAAATCAACTGCGGTGTAAAAACCGATTCATATTAGACGTCTTTAGGTGGGGTCTATTTCGTTATGTCTCAATCTCTTTTTATATTGATTTTAATTGCTTCATCATTTCGTGAAAAGCGGCTGTGCTAACAAACTGTTCAGCGCTCCAGTTTGCTTCAATCCATTGAATCAGCTCGCTTGGTGTATTAAAAACTTCTCCGCTTGTATCTGCTTTGCGAAGCATATATCTACCGTTTTCTTCATCTGCAACTACTTCGCACGGAATGGCACTTTCATAACTTTGAAGTGAAAACTCCATTTATTCCACAACCTTTCTTAATTTATACCTGTTATAGCATCAGCTGCATGTAGAAAGTATGGGCAATTTTGTAAGTCTATTTAGCGTTTGCTAAACATATGTAAAGTATGTGGACAGTAAAATAGTTAGAAAAGTTTTTTTAGTCATTATTAATGAAAAATAATGATTTTTCTAAATTTTATGTGATATAATGTACAAATTAATAATGGTAGAAGAGGAAGGAAGTTGGTTATGAAACAACAAGTAGATAATCGAACAAAACACGTACATTTAGAGGACATCATGATTGCAAATCAATTGATTAAAGATGTTGTTGTGCATACACCACTACAGCGTAATGACGTTTTGTCTGAACGATATGAATGTAATATTTATTTAAAACGTGAGGATTTACAGGTGGTGCGCTCATTTAAAATCCGCGGTGCGTACAATCGAATCAAAAAGTTATCCCCAGAAGAATTAGAAAATGGAATTGCCTGTGCAAGTGCAGGAAACCACGCACAAGGTGTAGCATATGCGTGCCGTCATTTAAATATCGATGGTAAAATCTTTATGCCGAGCACAACGCCACGCCAAAAAATTAATCAAGTGAAATTTCTAGGCAAAGATAACGTAAAGGTCGTACTAATCGGAGATACGTTTGATGATTCTTATGAACAAGCTATTGCATGCAGTGAAGAGGAGCATCGAACATTTATTCATCCATTTAATGATGTAGACGTTATTGCAGGACAGGGTACAGTAGCCGTTGAAATGTTCAATGACTGTGAAGATGAAATTGACTACGTATTTGCGGGTATCGGCGGGGGCGGATTAATTTCCGGTGTCGGCACATACGTAAAAAGCATCTCGCCTCAAACAGCTGTGATTGGGGTAGAACCAGCAGGCGCGCCTGGTATGCAGACATCTTTAGCAAATGGAAATGTAGTGACGCTACCGGCAATCGATCCATTTGTAGACGGAGCGGCTGTTAAAACAGTTGGAACGCTTCCGTATGACATCAGTAAAGAGCTTGTGGACGATATTGTAGTTGTTCCTGAAGGCAAGGTTTGCACAACCATTTTATCTCTATACAATGAAAATGCGATTGTAGCAGAACCAGCAGGAGCTCTTTCGATTGCTGCTCTTGACTCATACCGTGAGCAAATTAAAGGAAAAACGGTTGTTTGCGTCATCAGCGGAGGCAACAATGACATTGGACGTATGCAAGAAATCAAAGAACGTTCGATGATTTATGAAGGATTACAGCATTATTTTATCGTTAACTTCCCTCAGCGCGCAGGAGCTCTTCGTGAATTTTTAGACGAAGTGCTTGGACCGACAGACGATATTTCGCGCTTTGAGTATACGAAAAAGAATAACAAAGACAGCGGGCCTGCACTTGTGGGAATCGAGCTTAAGCATAAAGAAGATTATTATCCACTAATTAATCGTATGGATAAAAAAGGATTTCCTTACACAGAAATTAATAAAGAAAGCAACTTGTTTCACTTATTTATTTAAATAGAAGGTCGTTTTAAAAAGGAATGCTTCATCAACTGTCGAATAAGTTGATGAAGCATTTTTATTTTAAAAAATATTTGTGTTTTCTTTTTATTTTATCAAGACAGAAAGTACCTCAAGCATTATAATAAAATAAACGGGTAAAAAGAGGGTTGATCGCCTTGCTATTAAAAAGCCTTGAATTTAAACATGTCAGTGGTCAAAAAGTAAAAATTACTGAAATTCCAGTTTTAGAGGAAAATAGCACGTTTCGGTTCATGTTATCTGCAAAACTTGATTTATTTATTAGACAAATCACGAACGAATCAGTTCCGAAGCAAACCTACTCGTTTCAAGAATATTTAAAACGCGTGCTGAAATGGAAAGATTACGAACAGCTCTTTAAGTCTCATGTATTAAAGCATAATGCATAAACGTAAAAGTTGACTTTTCTGAATATTTCAGCAGAGTCAACTTTTTTTGTTGATCTAAAAGGTTGAACATGCATTTTACGAATTAGCAAAACTTGCATTCTATTATAACTATATTGTTGTAAGCGTTCATGTTATACTAGTCTGCAATGCATCTTATAGGGGTGAACACATGTCGAAAATTAAAGTGGTAACGGATTCAACAATTGATTTAACGTTGGAAGAAGCTGAAAAATACGGTATTGAGATGATACCTTTATGTATTAATATTGATAATGAAACATATTTGGATCGCGTGGAATTAACGCCGACAGATTTTATTGAAAAAATGAAAAATTCAAAAGAATTACCAAAAAGCTCTCAGCCGGCTATTGGTTCTTTTGTTGAAGTATATGAACGATTAGTGAGTGAAGGGTATGACGTCATTTCCATTCATATGACTGGAGGAATGAGCGGAACCGTTCGAGCAGCTGAAAGCGCGGCTCAAATGGTAGAAGGAAATATCACCGTTGTCGATTCTATGTACATTACAAAAGCTCTTTCGTTTCAAGTCTTTGAAGCGGTGAAAATGATTGAAGAGGGGCATACGGTAGAAGAAATTGTCGCGCGCTTGGAAGAGGTGCGTCAAAATACGAATCTTTTTGTCGTAGTCGATACGCTTGAAAATTTGGTTAAAGGTGGACGTATTGGACGTGGAAAAGGGCTAATCGGTTCTCTTTTAAATATTAAGCCAATTGCTTCCCTAGCTGACGGAGTATATACTCCTGTTGCTAAAGTGCGCAGTCATTCTCAAATTGTTAAGTTTTTAACGAAGCAGTTCGAAGAGCATACAGAAGGAAAAAGTATTAAAGGAGTAGGGCTTGTACATGCAGATGGACTTGGGCTCGCTTCTAAGCTAAAAGAATCAATCGTGAAGGCAAGAGGCTATACGCAATTTTCGATTGAAGATACGACGCCTATTATCTCGACGCATACGGGTATTGGTGCAATTGGTTTTATGTATTTTGCTGAATAAAGTGAGTTGCTTTTTGCAAGTCACTTTTTTGGCTTTCTCTTTTTTGGAAAAAGGAGAAAGAGAAGTGGACGAACGTGTGATATAATAGAATCAACTTTCTACCAGCGAATGCTGTGCTGGTTACTATTCTTTTGAATCCGGAGTATACCGATGAAAAAATATATTCGAAATTTGAGTGTGTTTAACAAAACGGTTTTATTTTCTACTTTAATTGTAGTTGCCCTTGGAGTCATTTCTTTAGCCATTAGCTATCAAGTTCAAAAAAAAATGGCGAAAGAGACGTTAACGCAGCATGTGTTAATTATGGCCGATTTATGGAGGGAGTCTTTATCTAAACAAGACGTAATAGCAGCAGTGGATTCAAGGAACGGGCCGATTCCTGAAAAAGACGAGCTAGAAAAGCAGTTCAGAAAGATTTATGAATTGCATCCGTCGTACTTGCAGGGATATATTATGACGACCGAAAAATTCAAATCGCATGGAAATAAGATTATCGTAACAGCGAATAAGAAAATTAAGCAATCGCTAGAGCCGTCCATGATTTATTATGGGGGAGAAGAATTTTACAAATCATTTAAGGAAGCAGAACGAAAAAAGAAAAATATCGTAACATCTACATACAAAGACGAATTCGGGACGTGGATAACCGTTTTATCGCCTATTACAAACAGCTCTGGAAAAGTTGTGGCTATTCTTGGTGTAGATGTAGATGCAAGCGCTATCTATATCTATCAAAAACGTTTAATTGTGTCTTTGGTCGTTGCGTTTACGCTTCTGTTTACCTTCATTATTGTGATTCAAGACTGGGGACTAAGGCGATTAATGTCGCCCCTTGGGGAATTAATAGAAGGAATTCAAGCGGTGAGTCAAGGGAAATTTGATGTGAAGCTGACACACGAAGATGATTCTGAGTTAGGGAATGTACACACAAGATTTAATGAAATGACCGAGCGGCTGCAGCAGCTTTTTCATCAAGTGTCAGTAACAAAAGAACACCTGAATGTAGAAACAGATCTCAGTCATACAAAAGACGGAATTACCAAAGCGATTGATGAATTGGAAGTTATTATGGAAAAAACGAGGATGCAAAAGGAATTGCAGCGAGCGGAGAAAATGAATGCAATTGGCCAATTAGCTGCTTCTGTAGCGCATGAAATTCGAAATCCTATGACGGTGGTAAAAGGGTTTTTGCAGCTGTTTCAAGATAACACAAAGCTTTCAAACACTGAATTAAGTTACATTCATCTTATGATTAATGAAATGGACAGAGCAGAAGCGATTATTCATGACTATTTATCGTTAGCCAAGCCGGATGTTCACCAGCATCGTTTTATTAACTGCTTGGAGTGTATTACAAGCTTAGTAGATTTATTATCTTCTTATGCTTTATTAACAAACAATATACTCATAGAATTAGACGCAAAAGAAGAGATGTATGTTTGCGGCAGCCGAAACGAATTGAATCAAGTTCTGCTTAATATTATGAAAAATGGAATTGAAGCCATGAGAGCTGGGGGAACGCTTCGAGTGGGGCTTTACAAGCGAGAAGGGCATGTACATATTCAAATTGAAGATACTGGTATAGGCATGACCAGTGAACAAGTGAACCGGCTAGGAACAGCGTTTTATTCTTTAAAAGAAAAAGGAACAGGGATTGGTCTGATGGTTTCTTATCAACTGGTGGAACAAATGAATGGAAGAATTGAAGTGGAAAGCATACCAGGAAAAGGTTCAACGTTTATCTTGATTTTCCCTAGCTATGACTAAACTTTAACCGTGCAGGAGGAACATATGAAAAGCTGGTCTTATAAATTGTTTTTTTTACTGCTTATTAGTTACATGATGTTAACAGCCTGTGGTTCCAAAATAGAAAATCCGCTTAATTGGAAGATGGACTCTTTTTCTTATGTTAACCAAGATCAAAAGAAAGTAGGGCTAAGTCAGCTGAAAGGGAACGTTTGGGTAGCTAACTTTATCTTCACAAGCTGCGAAACCGTATGTCCCCCAATGACGGCTCATATGGCTAAATTACAAAAAATGGCTAAGGATGAAGGCCTGGACGTTCGCTTTGTTTCATTTAGCGTAGACCCTGAAGTGGACACTCCTCAGAAAATGAAGGACTATGCGACTAAATTTGGCGCTGATTTTTCGAATTGGGATTTCTTAACGGGCTATAAACAAGCGGAAATTGAAAAGTTTGCGCTGGATCAATTTAAGATGATTGTGAAAAAGCCGCAAGAAGATCCGCAGGTTATTCACGGTACGTATTTTTTTCTAATTGACAAAGATGGAGTGGTTCAAAAATCTTATCAGGGAGTGACTGATCCTCCTTATGATGATATGATAAAAGATATTAAAACCCTTCAGTAAGAGCTATAAAATCGTCAAATCTATCCGCCAAACACAGCTATCTTTACAGCGATGTGTGAGCGGATATTTTTATGAAAGAAACATGCTTATCCTTTTTTTTACATATACTATATATAAGAAACGTAGTAAAATATCAACTTGACATAGTATGATAAGATATAAAGATATAGTTATTCAGAGCGGTAAGCAGTATTGCTTGTGACAGCGAGAATACAGCATAGTTAGTAGGTGTTATGATGAGAAAATGGAAAAGTATAGTGATAAGCAGTATGAGTGCGGTGGTGTTAGCGAGCTGTTCGACGACGACTTTTTTGCCAACGGACAATAAAGAAGAAGCCGTTCAGAAAGAAGTGGATTTAACACCTAAAAAGCATATTCCGAAAGGCTTTTTTCCTGTAGATTTAGATATTGTAGCCATTGGCGACTCATTAACTGAAGGAGTAGGAGATGAGTCTAAAAAAGGCGGTTATGTACCATACTTAACTAAATACCTTTCTAAACAAAATGAAGTGCAAAATGTACGAACAGAGAATCTAGGCAAAAGAGGAAACCGGACGGATCAGCTATTAGCAAGGTTAAATCAGCCGGGAGTAGCAGCTGAAGTATCAAGAGCAGACATCGTTTTCTTGACAATTGGCGGCAATGACGTGATGAAAGTGGTAAGGGATTACTTTTACAATATCTCAATTAAGACGTTTGAATCACAGCAGTCAAAATATGAAAAACGTCTAAATGACGTGTTTTCACGCATACGTAAGCTTAATCCTAATGCCCATATTTATTTAATCGGTTTTTATAATCCATTCTTTAAATCGTTAAGTGATGTGAAAGAAATTAATGTCGTTATTAATGAATGGAATGCGGCAAGCGAGAAAATTGCTTCTCAATATGATAATGTAAGTTATGTAAAAATTGATGATATTTTTTATGATTCTGACGTAAATTTATTAGGGAAAGACGAGTTTCACCCTAATAAAAAAGGGTACAAACTAATGGCTGAGCGCATTAGTAAATCAATGGAGGAAGAAGATCCTCTCGTTGGAGACCAGAAAAAGGAAACAGCAGAAGAAGTTACATCTGATGAAAAAGAGAAAAACACGAAAGAGAGTGGGAACGAGTAAGGAGATTGTTATATGAAGAAGTGGAAAACCCTATTTATCGCGTTATTAGGGATTAATGTTCTAGGGGCTATCCTTATTATTGCGTTTATTTTTCAACCGGTTGACAAGGTCAATCCAACTCCCTCTGAAAAAGTAGAAGGAGACGCAGAACTAACTATTTTGGCTAAAAAAGCGGACTTAAATGTACTGATTGATAAATATTTAAAAAAAGAATTTAAGAATCAGCCGCTTAACTACAAAATTACTCTTACCGATGTAGTAAGAGTAGACGGAACGATTCAAGTATTCGGCGATGATATTAATATTCGAATGACATTTGATCCGATCGTACAAAAAAATGGAGATATTGTGCTTGAACAGCAGTCACTTTCTGTTGGAAAGCTGCAGCTGCCTGTCCGCACAGTGCTTCGATACGTAAATAATAATTTTGCGCTACCAGAATGGGTAACAATCGATCCAAAGAATGAATCAGTATACGTAGCGTTACAGCAGATGAAGTTAGAGAGTGATTTTGCTGTAAAAGTACAAAAGTTTGATTTAAAAAATGATGATATTCGCGTACGTTTAATTTCGCGCAGTGAATAAAAAAACCTTCCAATTTGGAAGGTTTTTTTTGTTAACGGTCTTGGGAAATCAGCGCTTCTAATGCAGGACGGTTTTTAGCAAATCCGACGGCATATACCGTATATGTTCGATTCGGGCGAAGGTTCAGTGCTGGGATTTCGAGTACTACATTTTTGGTTCCTGCTATGCGCACACTAAGTTGAACATGCATGGGGGATAAAGGCAAATATTTTGTGACTTCTTTAAACTGCACGCCAGAAAAAATGACGTCTCCACCTCTAGCCGCAATATCCACAGCAGGAGCATCAGGAGAAAGGTGCACAAACCGAAGCTTCGTTTCTCCACTTGGTACATCCGTATTGTCATAGATAAATAATAAATCAAGCTTGTTTAGCTCATCTACCGCCGCTACCGTGTAATTTTGGTTTCCTTCAAATGTAAATGATTCCGTTAAAACAGGTCTTCCCGTTTCTCCAGCGGGATAAATAGAAATTGTGTATCTTCCAGGTTCTTGTAATTCAATATAATCTGTTTCTTGTTTATAAGTTAAGTTGCGAATCACTCGTTTGTTGTTAATATAAATATCTACAGATGGAGAATCTGGAGAAGCGTGAAGTATACGAATTTGCGGCGGATTTACGCGTAAATTCGTATTTTCAGAAGAAGTTAAGATGGCCTGCTGGATATAGTACAAATGCTTTTGATAATAATGAATATGCTTAGATGGATCACTATACTTATAGTAGTTAGCTAGAAAATCGTATTTCATTGCTTTTTTAATATATTGATCAAAGGAATAATTAGCCATATGTTCAGCTCCCTTATTGTCGGAGTATAAAAACATTTCCATACGTAACCAAACATATGCTAAAACTCATAATTTATGCCGATCACTGATCACTCCCGAGACCTCCAAGAAGAAACAATGAGCCAAACGCCCTCTATGTGCATATACTGAATCAAATTATTGACTGAAGGCTTATTGTACGACCGAATTTAGTATAGAAAAAAGGAGTGAGAGCATGCGTGATTTTTATGCTCGGATGCTACGGTTAATCATGTTAAGTTTTTTACTGCTGCTACTTTTAATTCAATTTACAGAGCGCTCTACTTCATTTAATCACATTACCCCCGCGCTAAATAAAGTAACCGAGCGAATTGAGCTGATTACCTATGATCAATAAATGTATTTTTTCTGCGTTTCGATATGTACTTGTTCTTTATGCAATTTGCTTTACATTTTTATTTGTTAGTACAGTTCCAAGCCTATTTGGTTTCACCGTGACCGTTCAAGAAACGGATTATCACCACCTGCATCGCGGAGATATAGTTGTCTTTAGAGACGAATCATCTTCTTCAAAGAATGAACTTGTACTGGCCCATAATCAAGACCCTGATGTACTGGTTACAGCTCAAAGAAATTCTTTGCCTGCTTCTTTTAAAGTGATTGGAAGCTACGCATACCATCTCCCGTATATAGGGGTCATTATTGAGTTTATGAAAGATTTTACTACGCTACTGGTGATGGGCAGTATTTTACTTTTGTTGTTTTCGTATACGCTGCAGCCCAAAAGGCGAATATGGCGTAAGAGAAAGTAAAAAATGGGCGAATGCACATACAGGACAATCAACTAACGCATATAAAGTACAGTGTACGAAATGAAAAAAACAAGAGGAGAGATTGCTATGTATAACTACGATTGTTACGACCCATGCCATCACGGAGGCTATCACCACCTATATGATACTTGCCACTATCCAATTGGCGGTTATCATCATTGCGGAACGGGCCAGTCATTTGCATTAATTGTTGTACTATTTATTTTATTAATCATCATTGGCTGCACTTGTTTTTGCTGATTAGGTCTCATTTGCTCGCATGTGCGAGCTTTTTATAAAAGATGGAAAAGGACAAACTTACATATAAATTGTTTAAATAATAAAAAAATTTTGCCAAATCAACATTTACCATATTATACTATAGCTAGTAACTCAATAAGCGAAGGTGAATATATGGAAAAGGAAAAAGTATTTCAACAGCTATTTTCAATGTCATTTACACCAATGCTCGTAATGAATATGGATGGCGATATTCAAATTTTAAATGAAGCTTGCTGCCACCTTTTTAAAACGACGGAGGAACGGCTTCTTTCCTGTAATGTATTTGAAGAGCCAAATCGCTTTTTTATTGAAAAGCATGAAGTGGAACCGTTAAGAAAGCAAGAGGAAGAAGTTGTTTTACTTAAGAAAAAAGTAGATCAGCAGTTTCCGATGCATATCCATATTCAGCGCACGGAAGAAGATATTCCGCTCTTAGTTGTTCAGTGGAAAGAGTTTTCCTCAAGTATTGAAAAGCAAGAGGAAGTCATTCGGAAAATGAAGCAATATAAGCAGTTTGTCCAGCAAAGTCAAGATGCATTTATTGTAACGAGAGAAGGCAGAATCCAATATTTGAATCCCGCTGGTGTTAAACTTCTTGGCGGCGAGAAAAAAGAAGAGTATATCGGGCGTCCTTGGCTTCACTTTATTCATCCCCAACATTTAGAAATTGTAAAAGAACGAATGGTTCAGCTGATGAATGGAATGTCCGTGAGGCCACGTGTTGATGTGAAACTATTGACTAAAAAAGGGGTCGTCATTATTGAATCTTCGGCAACCAAAATTAAGTTTGAAGGACAGGATGCCATTCAGTATATTATTCGCGACGTAACGGATCGAAAAAAATATGATGAAATGGCAAGCAAATCTGAAAAGCTTACAATGGTGAGCAAGCTAGCGGCAGGAGTAGCACATGAAATCCGTAATCCAATGACGGCGATTAAAGGGTTTATTCAGCTGCTAAAAGCATCGAAACAGTATAATGAAGAATACAATGATATTATGCTTGAAGAATTGAATCGCGTCGAATCCATTATTCAAGAATTTTTAACGCTGGCCAAGCCTAAAATTGAAAATTCATACCACCCCAAAAGTCTCAATCAAATCATACGTCACGTGACATTACTATTAGATACACACGCCAATTATAAAAATTGTCGTATTATTAATGAGATTAGTGATGAGATTACAATCTTTTGTGAAGAAAATGCGCTTAAACAAGTTTTTATTAATTTAATTCAAAATGCGCTTGAGTCAATGAGCAAAGGTACAGTTAAAGTTACCGTTGAGAAAAGAAATGAATACGGCATGGTCATTATCGAGGATGAAGGATGTGGAATTGATGAGCAATCTTTAGCTCGGCTAGGTGAACCATTTTATTCCACCAAACAAACAGGAACTGGGCTAGGATTAATGATTAGCTACCGAATAATCGAACAGCATCAAGGGCATATTTCATTTGCGAGTAAAGTAGGAGTAGGAACAAAAGTAGAAATTGCTCTTCCGTATATTAAAGAACCAGTGAACATTTCGTAGCGCTTGCTATTCGTTCGCTGGTTTTTATTTGGTTGAAATAAAAACGAATGTTTTTTATTTTTTTTATTTTAATGTTCGTGTATATTGTTGACTAAAGGGTTTGTTTTTGATATATTATCAAATGGCTAGAAAATAACCGAATGATAATAAAAAAGAAAATTCGGTCAATAACTTTTATCTTTTACCCAAAGAAAAAAGATGATGGGAGAATGTACAATGAACTCAAATTATGATGTTATTGTGGTAGGGGCAGGACCCGCTGGAATTTTTACTTGCTATGAGCTAACGTTAAAATTACCGGAAGCAACTATTTTATTAATCGATAAAGGACACGATATCTATCGACGTAATTGTCCGATTCTTCAGAAAAAAATTGAAAAATGTCCGCCTGCAGTTGGCAGAAAAGAGTTTGCTGGCTGTTTGCCTGCTTGTTCTATCACAAATGGTTTCGGTGGAGCCGGCGCATATTCAGATGGAAAGTTTAATATCACCAGTGAATTTGGAGGCTGGATGACGGATTATCTGTCTGAATCACAGGTGGTAGATTTAATTAAATACGTGGATGAAATTAATTTAAAACACGGAGCAACCGATACGATTACGGATCCGTTAACTGATAAAGTTCGTGAAATTGAAAAACGCGGATACGCAGCAGGATTAAAGCTATTGCGTGCCCAAGTGCGTCATTTAGGAACAGAGCAAAATTTAGAAATTTTAAAAAGCATTTATGAATACTTAAAAGAAAAAATTGATATGCAGTATAAAACGGAAGTAGCCGATTTAATAACAGAAAAAGAAGATGGTCAGCATATCGTACGCGGTATTGAATTGAAGAATGGTGACAGAATTACGGCTGATAAAGTCGTGGTTTCACCAGGTCGAGACGGCTCGAAGTGGATGAGCGACTTACTAAAAAAACGCCGTTTGAAAATGATTAACAATCAAGTAGACATCGGTGTTCGAGTAGAAACATCTAACGTTGTTATGGAAGAAATCAACAAGCACTTGTACGAAGGGAAATTTATTTACAATACGTCTGTAGGTACAAGAGTCAGAACGTTCTGCAGCAATCCTTCAGGGCATGTGGTAGTAGAGAATCATTCAGGGATTATGTTAGCAAATGGACACGCATACAAAGATCCGAAGCTTGGAAGTCAAAATACGAACTTTGCGCTGCTTGTTTCTCATAAATTTTCGGATCCATTTGATCAGCCGAACGAATATGCGCACGAAGTATCAAGATTAGCTAATATGCTGTCAAACGGAGGCTTAGTTGTTCAAAAGTATGGAGATATTTTAAAGGGGCGCCGTTCAACAGCGAATCGAATTAAAGAAGGCTTTTTAGAACCAACGTTAAAAGAAGCTGTCCCTGGTGATTTGGGTTTAGTGCTTCCATACAATACAATGAAAAGCTTAATTGAAATGACAGAAGCACTGGATCATGTAACGCCTGGGTTAGCATCTGAACATACGCTGTTTTACGGTGTGGAAGCGAAATTTTACTCCGCCCGTCCGAAGTTAAACGATAAGTTTGAAACTGAAATTTCCGGTTTATACGTGGGAGGAGACGGAGCTGGTATTACGCGAGGACTCGCGCAGGCAAGTGCGTGTGGTGTGTGGGTAGCGCGTGACATTGTTGAAAAATTAAAGAATCGTAAAGCAAGTTCTGAACCTGTTACTGTATAAAAAAAGAGGCCGTCACGGCCTCTTTTTTTTATGGGTTAAATAACGAGAGGGAATAAGTAAAAAGTAAAGAACTTGTACCGCTCCAACTCCGATAGTTTTATATGATAATTACCCGCTCCTTTTTAAAAGATAGTAGGAAATCTATACTTCTATCTTGAGCAGAATTAAGTAGAATAAGGGGAATTGATAATGTCGATTTCTTCGCATCAATAAAGTCAGTGAAATTTTAGGGAGTGTATATCAAGCAGTACAAGGATAAAATCAACAGTTGGAAAGAGTTATTTTTTTTGATAAGTAAAATATTTATGGAAGCAGTAAAGTACATGGATATTAGAATAATTATACATATTTATGAATGATATTAATGAGAAGAAAGTTCACTTTATAAACTATTTTTTGAATTAATTTTTTATTCATTAGATTGTAAGTCTTGTTAAATAGGTGTTTTTGGTTTATTGAAATATGATGTAAATATTTTGAAATATAACAATTCTCAACTTTTTACGATAAAATCATGCATTATTTTTGAATAAAAACTTGACAGGAATACATAAAATGAATTTTAATTAAAGTAACAATTATTATCATGCAAAAATATTAAAGAAAATTATTTGCTTAATCTCTTTTGTTTTATAAGAGAACGGAGGACCCATATTTGTGCGTAATGTACTTGGGGTGAATCTTGAATGAATCAAGTAGGGTAACTCACGTACCCGAATCCGACAGCTAACTCCGTAAGCATTCAGTGAGGGAATAACAGGTCTATGAAACCATGATATTCTCATGGTTTTTTGTATAGCTAAAAATATTCCTAAACTATTAATCTGAAAATTTTTAATATATTGTATATTTTGAGTGTTATCACCCTCAATGCATGGTAAAATAAGTATAGTAGTTAGAATCATTCTAATATAATTTATTTATGGGAGGTAAATCTATGAAGCTATCGACAAAGATCATTATCGCGCTAATTGCTGGTGCTGTTGTAGGAGTGTTGATTAATGCTTTTGCTCCAAGTGCTTTTGCTCCGCTGGACAAGTACTTGTTTACGCCGCTTGGGCAAATTTTCTTAAGCTTAATTAAAATGCTTGTTGTACCAATTGTGTTTTTCTCTATCACGTTAGGCGTAGCAGGTTTAGGAGATCCTAAAAAACTGGGAAGAATCGGGGCAAAAACAGTTTCGTACTTCCTAGTGACAACAACCGTTGCTATTGTAATTGGTTTATTATTAGCGTTTGTTATTAAACCAGGAACATTTGGATCTTTTGATACAAAAAACGCTTCTTTTGAAGCTGAAAAAGCACCGCCGGTTGGAGAGACATTCTTAAATATGATTCCAGTCAATCCAATCCAAGCGATGGCTGAAGGGAATATGCTTCAACTTATCGTTTTCTCTATCTTTATCGGTTTTGGTATTACGATGCTTGGAAGTAAAACCAAAGGGCTTTATAATTTACTCGAGCAAGGCAATGAATTGATGATGTACCTTGTAAATCTAGTGATGAAGTTTGCTCCTTACGGAACATTTGGGCTTCTTGCAACAGCGGTTGGAAGTCAAGGCTGGCAGGCAATTAAAGCGATGGGGCTTTACATGATTGTAGTCGTGCTCGCACTGTTCATCCATTCGATTGTAACATATGGGGGGTCAGTCGCTCTTATGGCCAGACGTAACCCTATTGAATTTTTTAAAGGTTTTGCTCCTGCGATGACAGTTGGATTCAGTACATCAAGCAGTAGTGCAACGCTTCCGATTTCAATGAATGTGGCTCAAAAAAATCTTCGTGTCCCGGAGTCCATCAGCAGTTTTGTTCAGCCGTTAGGTGCTACCATTAACATGGATGGAACAGCAATTATGCAAGGTGTCGCGACTATTTTTATTGCGCAAGTATACGGCGTTGACCTGTCGCTGGGTGCTCTTGTGACGGTTGTATTAACAGCGGTGCTTGCTAGTATTGGTACAGCAGGCGTGCCGGGAGTTGGTCTCATTATGCTAGCGATGGTATTGAGTTCGGTTGGCCTGCCTGTAGCAGGTATCGGATTGATTATCGGGATTGATCGCTTGCTTGATATGCTTCGTACATCTGTAAATATTACGGGAGACGCTGCGTGTGCCGTTATTGTGGCTGAGTCAGAAGCAAAGCGTATCGATAAATCTGTAACGCAATCGGCTTAATAAATGTAAAAGCTCTAGCTATATGCTAGGGCTTTTTTTATTGGCAAGAAACTCTTCTTTTCAGCATACAGTTTAATAAGAGTATGTGTTTGAAAGGAGAGTGCGGAAATGAATAAGACCCATGTGATAAAGCCGCTGCTCGACGACGACTACCCAGTTATTTCATATGGAAAAGGAATTTATTTGTACGACCAAGATGGAAAAAAGTACATAGATGCTTCGTCAGGGGCAGTTACAGCAAGTATCGGACACGGCGTAAAAGAAATTATTGATGCGATGACGGATCAGGCACAGAAAGTTGCGTTTGTATATCGGTCGCAGTTTACAAGCGATCCGACGGAAGCCTTAGCTAAGAAACTATGTGAATTAAGCAGCAATCATTTCCAGTGGAGCTTTTTTGTTAACAGCGGGACAGAAGCGACTGAAACGGCTATGAAAACAGCCATTCAGCATTTTCAAGAGCAAGGAAAGCCAACCAAAACAAAGGTTTTGTCACGCTGGATGAGCTATCACGGTATTACAATAGGAGCGCTGTCTATGTCAGGGCACGTTGGAAGACGAAAACGTTTCTCGTCTTTGCTTGAAGATTATCCTTCGGTTTCACCTCCTTATTGCTATCGATGTCCGTTTCATCAAACCTATCCATCCTGTAATCTTGCTTGTGCACACGAATTGGAAACAGTTATCAAACGAACCGGCCCTGAACATATTGCTGCTTTTATTACAGAGCCCATTGTAGGAGCTGCCGGAGCAGCTCTTACACCTCCACCCGGTTATTATGAAGTGATAAGAGAAATTTGTGATAAATATGATGTGTTATGGATAGCCGATGAAGTCATGACTGGAGTTGGGCGTACAGGCGTGATGTTTGCATATGAGCACTGGGGAGCTAAACCAGACATCATGACGCTTGGAAAAGGAGTGGGAGCAGGATATACACCGATAGCCGTTACGTTAGCTAGCAGCAAAACGATTGAACCTATCATGAACGGATCCAAATTAATTATGAGCGGCCATACGCTAAGCGCTAATCCGCTGTCAGCGGCTGTAGGGCTAGCTGTCTTAGCCTATATTGAAAAGAACGATCTTGTTCAACAAGTAGCGCTGAAAGGAGCCTATTTAGTAAAAAAATTGAAGGAGCTTCAACTTCTTTACCCTATCATTGGTGATATTCGTGGCAAAGGCTTACTAGTTGGTCTTGAGCTTGTACAAAATCCAAAAACGAAGGAGCCTTTTTCATCCTCCGAAAATATGACGGCGCGCGTAATAAGTAAAGCCCATAAAAATGGTCTTCTCCTTTATCCTTCACAAGCAGGAACAGATGGAGTAGAAGGAGACGGTATTATTATTGCGCCGCCATTTACGATTACTCATCGCCAACTTGATGAAGCGGTCGTGTTGCTTTCGAAAACATTGTATGAAGTACAAAATGAAAAACAGGGAAATGAGGTGAAATAAGTGACAAAGGTCGAAAACTCATTTCAAAAGATTACAACTGTGGAACAAGCAATTGAATACGTGGATCATGCTGCTACGCTGATGATAGGAGGGTTTGGAGGCGTAGGCAGTCCGCCTTCTCTCATTGACGGCCTTATTGAAAGCGAAAAATCAAATTTCACACTGATATGTAATGATTCAGGCTTTCCTCATATTGGTGCGGGAAAATTAGTAAGTCAAGGAAGAATTCAAAAACTGATCGCTTCTCACATTGGATCGAATCCCGTGGCTGGAACGCTGATGACAGAAGAAAAGCTGAAAGTTGAGTTTTCTCCTCAAGGAACGCTTGCTGAACGGATTCGAGCGGGGGGAGTTGGACTTGGAGGAGTACTGATTGATGTAGGAATAGAAAATGACATTATTCAATTTGGAAAAGAAAAAGTGGAAGTAGACGGCAAGACATTTTTAGTTGAAAAACCGCTCACAGCCGACGTGGCTTTTGTATATGCAAAAAAAGCAGATCCATTCGGCAACTTGCTCTATGATAAAAGCGCTCGAAACACTAATCCATTAATGGCTATGGCAGGTCGTATAACTATTGCTGAAGTGGAGGAAATCGTTCCTCTTGGCGACATTGACCCAGAGAATGTGATGACGTCAGGCGTATTTGTGGATTATATTGTGCCTTCAAAAGGAGTGAATTGGAAATGGGTTTGGGAATAGATATTCGTCATCGTATTGCAAGACGTGCTGCGGCTGAAATCAAAAACGGCATGATTGTTAACTTAGGGATTGGCATTCCTTCTCTTATTCCTAATTATGTACCAAGCGCTGTTCATGTGATGTTTCATGCTGAAAACGGAATTTTAGGGTTAGGATCTTCGCCTCCTTTAGGTGAAGAAGATGAGAATGTCTGCAATGCAGCAGGCTATCCAACAACTACTGTTCAAGGGGCTTCATACTGTGATAGTGCTACAGCCTTCGCGATGATTCGAAAAGGATACGTCGATATGACCATTCTTGGTGCGTTAGAAGTGAGTGAAAAAGGGGATTTAGCTAATTGGATTGTGCCAGGTAAGCGAGTTCCTGGGATGGGAGGAGCGATGGAATTAGCTCAAAAAGCGAAAAAAGTCATTGTGCTAATGAATCATACGAGCAAGACAGGAGAACCAAAACTGGTCAAGACATGCTCTTTACCTCTTACTGCTTCGGGCTGCGTGGGATTAGTTATTACGGATCGGGCGGTTTTTAAAGTAGAAAAAGATGCGCTTCTTCTAACCGAGTTAATGTCTCCTTATACCGTAGAGGATATTTTGAGTTCAACAGAAGCGACAGTTCGCCTGAGTGATCAATTGATTACGATACGATAAGGAGGACCATTACATGAACATACAGCAATCTATTCATAACTGGATGACAGAGCATCGTCAAAGTGCAGTGCGTTTACTCAAGCGTTTCGTAGAAGAAGCAAGCGTACAGGGTTCTGAAAAGCATGCGCAGGCAATTGTCATTGAACGCCTTCGACAGCTGCAGTTAGATATTGATATATGGGAACCAGACGAAAAAACACTTCGTACCCATGAAGCTTTTGCCTCCAACCGTTCTAGTTTCCGAGATAGCCCGAATGTGGTAGGCGTGTTAAAAGGAAAAGGTGGGGGAAAATCCATCATTTTAAACGGACATATTGATGTTGTGCCTCCCGGCGATCTTTCACAGTGGAAGGAAGACCCTTATACGGCCGTTGTAAAAGATGGAAACTTATATGGGCGCGGTGCAACGGATATGAAAGGAGGAAATGTGTCGTTACTTTTAGCGATTCAAGCATTAAAAGAGCTAGGTATTTCATTAAAAGGAGATGTTATTTTTCAAAGCGTAGTAGAAGAGGAAAGCGGAGGGGCAGGAACACTTTCCTGCGTGCTTAGAGGGTATAAAGCAGATGGTGCCATTATTCCAGAACCAACCAACATGAAGATCTTTCCTAAACAACAAGGCTCGATGTGGTTTCGCGTGACCGTACATGGAGTAGCAGCACATGGAGGGACTCGGTATGAAGGCGTGAGTGCCATTGAAAAAGCAGCTGTTGTGCTTAAACATATTGAGGGTCTTGAAAAAGAGAGAAACAGCCGAATTACAGACCCGCTCTATAATAAAATTCCCATTCCCGTGCCCATTAATATCGGAAATATACAAGGAGGAACGTGGCCTTCTTCAGTTGCTGATCAAGTAGTATTAGAAGGCAGGATAGGAGTTGCTCCGCATGAAAAAATGAAAAATGTCAGAGCGGAAATGAAATCGTGGCTTGAACTTTTGCCTCAGTGTGATGAGTGGTTTGCTGAGCATCCTGTCGACTTGGAATGGTTTGGGGCCCACTGGCTTCCTGGTGAAATTGAATTAGAGCATCCGCTTATGACCTCTCTTTCGTCCTCTTTTTATCATGTGAAACAGAAACAGCCGATCATTGAAGCATCTCCTTGGGGAACGGACGGAGGGATATTGTCACAAGTTGGAGATATTCCAACAGTTGTGTTTGGACCAGGAGTAACAGAAGTAGCCCACTTTCCAAATGAGTATATTTGTATTCAAACGATGCTTGATGCAGCAGAAATTATTGCGCTCACCGTAGCAGACTGGTGCAGTATTGCGGACTAAGCTAAAAAGGGAGAGGATACAAACAAATGGCGAAACAAGAAACTATTTGTCAACCAACCTTTGCTATGACTCTTTTTTTAGATGAATGTAACAAGCGTCTGAGAATGGATGATTACCGGGGAAATGTGAACGATATTTACAGCTATATATATAAAGAAATGGATAAGGCAACGTACGAAAAGTGGATTATAAAAGCACGTGCCGAACATCTGTTGGACTGGATGAGCTTGGGATTTTCTTTAGAAGCAACTGTTCCCTACTATTTTAACGGAAGCGACGCGTATCTTTTATGCTACTATACGTCTCAATCCCGCCGAGACAGCGGGGAGACGTTAAAAGAAACAGAGCTGCTTCAAGATGTTTTGAATTTGCCGACATCTGATTATTCTCCTTTATCGAATCAACTGATCATGCGCCGAGCCATTTCATCTGACGCCAAACAACTTTCTCAGCTCTACCGTCAAATCTTCACAGTGTATCCGACTCCCCTCTATGAAGAAGAGTATCTCTTTAGTTTGCTTCAAGAAGATAATTTGTTTTATATCATCGTTGACAAGAACGATATCGTTAGCGCTGCTTCTGCTGAAATTGACTATGTCTATCACAATGCTGAACTAACGGATTGTGCGACTCTCCCTGCTTACCGAAAGTATGGATTCATGAAGCATTTATTAAGCGCACTAGAGGCGGAGCTAAAACAGAGGCATATTTTTTGTGCATACACAATAGCGAGAGCGCTTTCATTTGGGATGAATGCCGCTTTTCATCAGCTTGGGTATACCTATACGGGACGGTTAACGAATAATTGTTACATTTATAAATCGTTAGAAGATATGAACGTATGGGTGAAGGATCTATCAAAAAGTAAAGGATGAGAAATAATTAACCAATTTATGGGCTGTAACATATAACAATAGTAAATCTTCATAAAGGAGCGATTGTATGTTATATGATTTATATAAGCCGTCCCGACATTGGAAAGATATCGAATTATGGAAAGATGTGCCCGAGGAAAAGTGGAACGATTGGATTTGGCAATTAACAAACACAATTCGAACGCTAGATGATTTAAAAAAAGTCATTAATTTAACTCCTGAAGAAGAAGAAGGAGTGCGCATTTCAACCAAAACCATTCCGCTTAATATTACGCCTTACTATGCATCTTTAATGAATCCAGATGATCCTCGCTGCCCCGTCCGTATGCAGTCTGTTCCGGTTGGCCAAGAACTTCATAAAACAAAATACGATCTAGAAGATCCGCTAGATGAAGACGAAGATTCTCCAGTGCCAGGATTGACTCATCGCTATCCGGATCGCGTTTTGTTCTTAGTTACCAATCAATGCTCCATGTACTGCAGATACTGCACTCGAAGAAGGTTTTCAGGACAAATTGGAATGGGCGTTCCAAAAAAACAGTTAGATGCTGCGATTGCTTATATCGCCAAAACACCTGAAGTGCGAGATGTACTCATTTCAGGCGGTGATGGCTTGCTGATTAATGACAACATTTTAGAATATATTTTGAAAAATTTAAGAGCTATTCCCCACGTGGAAATTATTCGAATTGGCACCAGAGCACCCGTTGTGTTTCCCCAGCGAATAACGGAAAATTTATGTGCCATTTTAAGAAAATATCATCCAGTGTGGTTAAATACTCACTTTAATACATCCATTGAAATTACGGAAGAGACAAAAAAAGCATGTGAAATGCTTGTCGATGCAGGCGTTCCAGTTGGCAATCAAGCGGTTATTTTAGCTGGGATTAATGACAGCGTAGCTATCATGAAAAAGCTTATGCACGATTTAGTAAAAATACGCGTTCGTCCTTACTATATTTATCAATGTGATTTATCAGAAGGAATTGGGCATTTCCGCGCACCTGTTTCCAAAGGGCTTGAAATTATGGAAGGGCTGCGAGGTCATACGTCTGGCTATGCTGTTCCAACGTTTGTTATTGATGCGCCAGGAGGTGGAGGAAAGATTGCCGTTCAACCAAACTATATTATTAGTCAAAGCGCAAGTAAAGTTGTTCTGCGAAACTTTGAAGGCGTGATTACGACGTATCCGGAGCCAGAAAGCTATGTGCCTGGGCGTGCAGATGATTATTTTCGAGCTGTTTATCCAGAATCGGATGCTAAAGATTCTTCCATCGGCATCTCGGGTCTTATGAATGATGCTCAATTCAACCTTGTACCGGAAGGGTTAGGGAGAGTAAAAAGACGTAAAACATATGAAAGTGACAGTGCTCACGAAAGCCTAAAAGACAAACGTGAAAAAAGAGATGAATTAAAAGATAAAAAGTTTAAAGCTCAATTGAAAAAAGACGGTAAAAGCGACGATGCTCCATCATCTTAAGGAGGTCCTGTAATATGACTGTTCAATGCGCATGGTGCGAAGAAGAAAAAGCGGTAGAAACAACCAATACCGCATACTGGGAATTGCCAGATGGAACGAGAAGTATCGAAATTACTCATATGCCATGTATCAGCTGTTCAGGTTGCGGGATGTCATATCAAGAAGAAGAGATCATAGAAGAAGTGGAAACACAGCTGCTTCTTGTCGATACAAAAAAACTTGATGAATCCATTCGGTATGATGAGCTATTAAAAGTGCCAAGATTATTAAAGCGCAACTACTTTAAATTCTAAAAATCCGCCCCTTATTTTGTAAGGGGCGGATTTTCTTATTGATAAGCCTTTGTTCCAGCAGTACGTAGGCTGTATGCGTGCTTTAAAGCTACTGTAACAGGACGAACAGTTGGAAGTTCGACTTCGTCTATTTTCGAAACGGGCAAAAGACCAACGGACGTGCTCGTAATAAAAACTTCATCAGCGTCTTTTAAAAAGGAAGGAGTCATATTTTGTTCTCGGATTTGAATGGCTTGTTCCTGCGCACATTCCAGTACGTTAGCGCGCGTAATACCGGATAGAATTTTTCTTGTGGCAGGAGTCGTGAACAAGACGTTGTCTTTTATCGCAAATACATTGCTGCTCGACCCTTCGGTTATGTATCCGTCTTTTACTAAAATAGCTTCTTTGCACCCTTTAGAAGCCGCAGCTTGTTTGGCCAGAAGGTTAGGAAGTAGGTTCAATGATTTGATATAGCAATTAGCCCATCGTTCGTCTTCCAATAGAAGAGTGGAAATGCCTTTTTCATAGGCTTCTTCAGGTGTTTGGCGAGGATGGCGTATTGTGAGTGCTAATTGTGCAGGTACATCAGGAAATAAATGATTTCGAGGAGCAATCCCGCGCGTAACTTGAATATAAATATCAGCGTCTTTTAACGTTGATTTTTCCATTCCTTGACGAATGATGTCCTTTAGTTCCTGTCTTGAAACCGGCAGTTCAATAAAGATTGCCTTTGCACTTCTTTCTAAGCGGTCTAAGTGACGTTCAATCGAAAACGGAACTCCTTTGTATACACGAATAAATTCATAAACACCGTCTCCAAACTGGTGACCGCGTTCATCAATTGGAATAACAGCCTCGTTAATATCTCTAAACTCTCCAGCATAATATGCTAATTCCATCTTGAAAAACTCCCTTCCTTTAGATATTAAAACGTTAACATAAAATTCAGCAAAATGAAATTATTTACTTGGTTTCTCTAAAGAAAATGAAAAAAGTCATACTCCTAAAGGAGTATGACTTTTATGAAAACGTACGTTTGAATGCTAATGAAAATTTCTGAATGGCTTTTTTAGGTGTAACAAACTGAACGATGAGCTTGGTACCGGTGATGAACCAATCGACAATACGGCTACCAAGAAGCATCGTTACTAAAATGGACAGTGCGATTAAGACGATAATACCCCATGATGTTGGCTCTAGACTTTTTGAGAAGTCAGTTGTAAAGAACCATTTTAAAATGAAGCCGTGCAATAAATACACGTATAGTGATCGCTGTCCAATGCTTGTTAAAGCAAAACCGCGCGTTGGAATTAAAGCCATAAAGGCAAAAGATACAAGAAAAGCAATTCCATAGTGAGAAACGCGCATTAAAAATTCGGCCACATTGTCGTACGTGTTCGTTCCATACAGCATATCTGTGTAAGCCGTGTCGTCTAAGAAAGAATAGCTTCCAATTAATGTAACTAGTAATACGATGGATGCAATGATTCGATTTCGCGCTGTCAAAAGATTTGTAAAAGGCTCTTGTCGCTGTGACAAATAGTAGCCTAAAAGGAAAAACGGGAAGAAGACAAACATTCTGCTAATGCTTAGAATTTTATCAAATCCGTCAATATCAATGAAGCCCATTGCAAGTCCAAGCGAAATAGAGACAGTTAAGCTAATCCACATTGGGAATTTTGCAAAGAAAGGAAGCATTAATTTCCAAAAAATTAAGCTCAGTAGAAACCACATTGCCCATCTAGGAACCAAATATTGAAGCGTGTACGTTTCATCTGTATAAAGCACACTATAATAAAGAGTATAGATCGTTTGGAAAGCTAAGTAAGGAAGAGCCACCTTTGTAAATATTTTTTTGTAATATCCTTTTTTATGGAAATTTTTCGAGAAATAACCTGCTAGTAAAATAAAGACAGGCATATGGAAAATAAAGATAAAGTGATAAATGGACAGCATTCCGCTGCTATCTGTTCGGTACGGAGAAATCATGTGCCCAAATACAACTAAAAAAATTAATACGAATTTAGCATTATCAAAGTAAGCATTTCGAGTATTCATAGTATTATTTTTCCTCAACATATGCTGATGTAAACCTCCCACCAACAAGATTTATTTAAATGGCGATTATTGTTAGAATAACCTTTCACTACGGAATTAAAACATGAATTCTTCTTTTTTGCAATTACATAAAGGCTTGAGAAACCTGTCGAATCAACGCTTTTGTTATAAAAACGATGTGTTTTTGTTACAAATGTCTTTTTGAAAAAAGAAAAATATTGATATAACAATATTTATTCGTTACGCTAATAGTGAAATTTGTTTTGCAACTGTAACATGAATTTAATATTTTTTGTCCAGTAAAACACTCATATTGCAGTGTTCGACATCTACATATCACAGAAGAAAGTTGTAGATTTCTTGAAAAAATGATAGAAAAGATACACATACCGCTGGAGGGGGAGTACGATGAAATCCTTTTATCACTATATAATGAAATTCCGATCAAATAAAAAACATGATCGAATGGGAGAGTTTGCGCGAAGTGCTTATGATGATCACAGCTTCCCGAAATCTTCAACAGACTATGACGAACTGAGTTCTTATTTAGAGCTCAACGGACATTATTTATCAAGTATGACCGTATTTGATGAAGCATGGGAGCTTTATCAAAATAATGCGTGAGAAAATAAAAAGATCCGAACGATGAATCGTTCGGATCTTTTTATTTTCCTTAGCCTGTACAATAAGCAGAAAAAAATGATAGAGGGCAATAGATAATAAAGGCTTGGTTCTAAAGATGTTATACTTCCCCTTTTTTAGTTACTGCATATAATATTGTAACTTTTCAGTAGGTGTATGTTTACTAAGGAGGTGCGACGATGGCAGGGAAGAAAAAACCTAAATACGGAATTGGTGAAACAGTCGTTGTAACAATATACGGGACCGTTGGCACTATTACCGATATAAAAGTGATGGATGGGATTTTTGTATACGAAATCAACCATAGTGAAGGTCTTTTTTTAGAAGATACAATTGAGCTTCTAGAAGAATATGAAGGTCAAATATTAGTACAGGAAAGAGTAGAGCTTGAATATAAATTTTTCTTCGGCGATATCGTCCAGGTTTTTAATTATGGAAAAGAGTTATTTAAAATCATTGGTATTCGAACAGAAATATGGCGTTATAAAGAGGATTCATGGGAAGATATTGTCTATGAATTGTCACGTGTAACAGATGGAGAATGGCTTGAGGCTAGTGAAGAAGAACTCATTCTCGTAACTCCTCATGAGGAAACAGAAAATTACGCTCAAAGTGTTGATATGTTGTATTTAGGTAAAGAAATTAAAAAGACGGAGTTGCTACCAAAGATGAAAAAACAAAACGGTTCTGAAAAAGAAGAAGTGAGGTTAACTAAAGAAAAGCATGAGATTATAAACGGTCTTTTAGATGTGTACAATGATTATAAATTTTTGTATGAGCTTTTTGAAGATGAAGAATACGCTGAAGTCATGAACTTAGTGCTGAAACATTTAAAAAAGATAGCAAAATCCGAACAAGGAAAATAGCAGGTAGATGCCTAATAAATAAAAGATAGCCGAGATAGATCATCACATCTCTCTTAGCTATCTTTTATTGTGTATACGGCGATGGTAATGAAAAAAGAATGGGTATAATTACCTTTCTATTTAAACTGCTGAAATTTTAGACATACTATTGCCAAATTGTTCATAAATGTGTATAAGGTAAAACTTCAAGCAGAAGATGGAGTGAACCTATTTTTAAGAAAAATAAGGTACGCTAATCCGTTCAAACGGGATAAGGAGTGATATTGTGAAAGAAATCGAAGTGGTCATTGATACGGAAGAAATTGCGGAGTTCTTTTACAATGAACTAGTCAAGCGAGGCTATGTTCCCGCTGAAGAAGAGCTAGGCGAATTAGCGGATATAACTTTTGATTATCTCATTGATAAATGTATTATTGATGAGCAAGATGAAGAATAAAAAGATAGATACATCTGTAACGACGGGGAAACTCGTCGTTTTGTTTATGAGACAGCGGTTATGAAAAAGGATTAGCAGCTTTTATAGCGGATTGCACTTTTATATGATGCTGAAGGGGAATTTTTTTAACTGAAGAAGCGGGAATAGAGTCAAGAAGAGAAAATATGCTTTCGTCTTCAAACCAATCTTCTTTTCTTAAAAAAAGATGTACGCGGTCTCCCCAGCTCATAGTTAAAGTCGGGCTATAGAGCTTTTTGGAATGAGTTCTGTCATTTGTAAATATATCTGAATTATAATCGCTTCGAGACCCTGTATGAGGGTGTTTAAGGCTAAAGGTATAAATAGCATCATGCAAGTTTGAATAAAAAAGAAGAACGTATAGGGTTTTTCCCACTTCAATCCGTCTTATCACAGACTCAAAATGGTAGACTTTCGTTCCACATAAATCAATTTTATTACCTGAATAATAGGGAAAGACGATTTGAGTCATACCGAGAAAATTTTGAGTGTGAAACTGCCAAGAGTTAAGAACATCACGCTGAAACTCTTTTTTAAAGAGAACATTTTTTTCGATATGATACTGTTCGTTCACAATCAGGGCTATTGATAAGAGCGTTTTGTTTCTGTGCTGCCAAAAGTCATTCCAAACAGCTTTCATAAAAGAAGATATGTGAAAGGCGGGGAGTAAATGAAACAGATTGCTGTTTTGCTCTTTGCTTTTTTCATAGAGTAACAGCTGAGCGTAAGCATCATGAAATATCGCTGAGTTGGAATGTTCTAAAAACAAGAAGTATGCGTGCTGTTTCTCTGATGAAAGCAGGGATTTTATTAAGGTAGTGGAGAGATCTGTCATATAATAGCCGCCGTTTCGTGAAACTAAGTGTGCTAAAAGAGCCCAGTGAATTTCAGGGTGTTTTTGATAATAGTCCAAATAAGCTTGTGTACGTGTAACATTGTTTTGATTAGCTTTTTTTACTTTTCTTCGAATTTCTTTAATCCATTTTACATCTTCTCCAATAAAAGAGAGCGGGAGAATAGCAGGAGGTTTGTGCTGCATCATCTGCTGCAGACGAAGAACATCCTCCAATCTAATGAGGGGATTTGTGTCAGTAGAAGTCATGTTAAGCCTCCTTTGAAACGTTTAACTATTTTAAAAAAGGGTAAGGGACTTTTTGAAACCTTTATAACATTTCGTACGTATAAAGGGTAACAAATGTTAAGAAAAGAGGTTTTCTTTATGTTCAGAAAAATATTTGAATCATTAACTGGATCTAAACATCGCCGCTACAGCAGCAGTGATCGACACTACCGACGTCCACGCCACTACAGCAGCAGTGATCATCATCACAGACGTCCGCGTCACCATAGCAGCAGTAGCGATTATAAACGAAGCAAATATTATGACAGCCACAGTCATTCAAAATATGGTCATCACCATTACAAGCGTAAACGCAAAAGCGGAAGCTTCTTCTCAAGCTTTTTCTCAAGTTGATTTGGAATGAAAAATCGAATGTTCAAACACTTTCATCGCTGGCTAGTTGACCGTCCTTTTAAAAAAGGAACAGTCATTTGTGAGCGCTATGAAATCATAAATGTACTGGGAATGGGGAGCTATGGTATAACATATGTTGCTAGTGACATTGTGCAACAAAAAGAGGTAGTAATAAAGCAGCTCCGCAAAACGAAGCAGCGCACGCCTCAGGGGCTGAAGTCTTTTCATTATGAAGCAAAACTGCTGTCTCAACTAGATCATCCTCAAATTCCTTCGCTGTATGAAGCTGTTGAAATAGATGAAGGGTGTTTTCTAGTGATGGAGTTGATTCAAGGAAAAACGTTTGAAGATTTAATTTTTGAAGAGAAGCGCGTATATACAGAAGAAAAAGCGCTTGACATTTTACTTGATATTCTAAAAGTAGTTTCCGTTATTCATGAGCAAGGAATCGTTCACCGTGATCTTCGTATTCCAAACATTATTGATGTTAACGGGACCATCTATGTTATTGACTTTGGTCTTGCAAGATTTTTGGGAGCTCATGAAGAAACAAGCAGCCTTATAGAAGAACAGCAGTTTATGAGACAAACATCGGTTGCAAGCGATATCTATGCGCTTGGTCATTTTCTTTTATTTTTATTGTATTCTGGTTATGAGCCGACGGATAAACAAGAAAAAAGCTGGGAACAAGAGCTAAGCTTGTCGGCGCCCATTAAAACCATCATTCAAAAAATGCTGAGAGCAGATGAAGCGTATGAAAGTATTAAAAGTTTACAAAAAGACATTTATGACTATATAAATAGTAAGAACTCGGGGAGGGAAAAGCATGGCGCTATTTAATAAAGCGTTAGCCCGCATTGGAATTGGTGCAGCGCGAGTGGATGCTAAGCTTGTCAATGATGAATTTCGTGCTGGTGAAACGATTGAAGGGATTGTTGAAGTGTACGGCGGAAATGTTGAGCAGAAAATTGACAGCATCTATCTGCGTCTATTCACAACCTATGTAAAAGAAAGAGACGATAAAAAATACAAGCAGGACATTGAACTTAATACGTTTAAGATTAACGACCCGTTTACGATCCAACCATCTGAAACCAAGTCTATTCCTTTTACCTTTCAGCTGCCTGATGATACGCCTGTTACATTAGGGAGAACCCGAGTGTGGGTGGCGACGAGCCTCGATATTAAAGATGCGGTTGATCCGTCGGATATTGATCATGTAAAAGTGCTCCCTAACCTTATGGTAACAAGCACAATTGAAGCGATGGAACAGCTTGGCTTTCGCTTGCGCCAAGTCGAGTGCGAAGAAGCTCCTCGCAGGATGAGAAAAAGACTTCCTTTTGTTCAAGAATTTGAATTTGTTCCAAGCGGTGGAGTGTACGCTGGGAAAGTAGATGAAATTGAAATCATCGTGCAGCCGAGCGGCTTACATGACTACGATTTATTTATAGAAGTAGATCGACGGGCCAGAGGGTTTGGGGGGTTTTTATCTGAAATGCTGGATGCAGATGAGTCGCTCGTTCATGTTCATGTTTCTGAAAAAGAAATTCCTCAGTTAAAAAATAGATTAACCAATATTATTTCACGCTATAGCTAACGTGCATAGCTCTCCTTTATTTTTCGTATATTAAAGACAGTAAAAAGAAAGGAGAGAGGTATATGCCGCAATCAAAACAAACGAAAAAAATAAATGCAAAAGAGGAATTTTCGGCTGAATTTGTCGTTCATCAAGCTCCCAAGCCGGAAGACTATATTCAGCCAAAACGTGTGAATAAGTAAAGCATGTAGCACGCTACATGCTTTTTCTTTTAATAGGTTGGAGGAAATAAAAAATGGTAAATCGCACTACAAAATATTCTCTATTTATTGTATCGCTTTTAGCTTTCTTTTTACTCATTTTATTTACGTTTAATACACCTTGGGTGAAACAGCTTGACTTTAATGTACTTCATACCATTGAAGGATGGAGGACGGATACGTTAACACCCATCATCATATTTATAACAACTGTAGGATCTTGGTATGTCACTGCGCCAATATGGTTTGCCATTATAGTATTTCTTCTTTATAAACGAAAAGGATTGCTCGCTTTATATATCACGCTTGTTTTTTGGGGAGTTCGCGCTTTAAATTGGGGATTGAAGGAGATTTTTGCAAGACCAAGACCTGATTGGAGTCAAGTCGTTCCCGCCTCTCACTATAGTTTTCCGAGCGGACATGCCATGAACTCAATGGCGTTTTACAGCGGAGTGCTTTTGTTAATATGGATGTATACAAGAAGCAGGGCTATTAAAACGGCAGCTGCATGCGTAATTGCTATTATTATTTTATTAATTGGATTTAGCCGTTTGTATTTAGGCGTACACTTTTTAACGGATATACTAGCTGGATATTGTGTAGGACTTGCTTGGTCATTAGGAGTCTACCTCCTTTCTAAGCGCCTATATAACCAAAAATAGGAGCAATGGTTACATTTTTTTCGTTAATATTTCATTTTGTTTAAGTAGGCCTATTGATTCATCCATTCAAAAACAACTAATGATAAAATGGGAAACAAATATTTTATGTACATGTTTAATAAGAAAAAACTAGTAATTTCGACAAAAAACGTTTTGATTCGATAAAGGGTTTTCGGATTTTATCACTAATTATATAAGAATACATGACGTAAAAGAGTAAATACTTGCTTTTGGGTGGAGGGAAGAATGTTGAGTGTGTGGACCACAATAAAAAAACAATTTAATATTAGCACAGAATATGATGTAACCATTATGCAAACAGAAGAAAAAGGTGAAAAGCGCGGATATAAGCCTGTCCATCGTCTAACGATTACAGCATTCGATCATCAAGACGCAGCAACACAAGTATTTCAGATGTTTAATATTGCTGATAATTTGCCAAAAGATTGTGATGCGAGATTTATTAGCACAGGCGATATTTTGTTAATTGATGAAGGTACTCGAGGGAAGTATTACTACAAGCTATGGACAGACGGATGGCAAAAAGTGAATCGCCTGCACGTACGTTAAACATAAGGTAAAAGCGACCTATCTGGCCGCTTTTTATTTATATGTTGACTCTTAGTAATCACGAGTATGATGACCAGGGCCATTTTTTCGGTTTGTTGCTGAATATTCATCTCCATGGGCTTCATGTTCTGCTATAATTGCTTCTTTTGGAATGTGATTATTCTTTTTAGGCGAATTAATTCGGTTGCGATGTTTTTTCCCCATACATATCACCTCAGCTAAAGTTAGTAAATCCCTTGCGCTATTAGCGTACCCTTATATAAAAAGACATACTACGCCATTTTTTGGGCAGTATGTCTTTTTATTTTTGACGCATAATGTTAGAAGTAAATAGACATGCAAGGGATACAATATGGTATAGTGAAAGCGTAAGATTTTTTACATATAGGAGGTACGAAATGAGCGTACATATTGGGGCAAAACAAGGTGATATTGCAGAAACAATTTTACTTCCAGGTGATCCACTTCGTGCAAAATACATTGCAGAAACGTTTTTAGAAGATGTAACTTGCTATAACGAAGTGCGCGGTATGCTTGGATTTACAGGAACATATAAAGGAAAGCGCGTTTCTGTTCAAGGAACGGGAATGGGTGTACCATCGATTGCTATTTATGTAAATGAACTAATGAATGAATATGGTGTTCAAAACCTAATTCGCGTGGGTACATGCGGAGCAATCCAAAAAGATGTAAAAGTACGTGACGTTATTTTAGCCATGTCTTCGTCAAGTGATTCACAAATGAACCGCGTTAAATTTGGTCCTATTGACTACGCACCGACAGCTAACTTTGATTTATTAAAGCGCGCTTACGATGCAGGTGTTGAAAAAGGCCTTCAGTTAAAAGTAGGAAGTGTATTTACATCTGATCAATTTTACAATGAAGACGGCCAGCTAGAAAAATTAGCAGCTCACGGCGTATTGGCAGTTGAAATGGAAACGACGGCTCTGTATACGCTAGCGGCTAAATACGGCCGTAATGCTTTGTCGGTTTTAACAGTAAGTGATCACATCTTCACTGGTGAAGAAACAACGTCAGAAGAACGTCAAACGACGTTCAACGATATGATTGTTGTTGCGCTTGAAGCAGCAATTAATGAATGAACATAATTTCATTTATTTGCTGAATGGAAGCGAAATGCTGCCGCGTAACAAATAAAAAGACGAGAAGCAATCAAGCTTCTCGTCTTTTTATTTGCGAAAATTAATTGTTTCCAAATAGGAAATTGTATGGTACGATTTGATACGTTAAAAACGGCCTTGATTTTCGTGAAAGTCGAAAATCGTATAAAAAATTCATAAGAGGTGATAAACCATCATGATGGCAAGTATTAAACAGCAGTGGTTTTCAAATGTTCGAGCAGACATTTTGTCAGGGATGACAGTTGCTCTTGCGCTTATTCCAGAAGCCCTTGCTTTTTCCATTATCGCCGGTGTCGATCCTATGGTTGGTCTGTATGCATCTTTTTGTATGGCAATTGTGATTGCTTTTACAGGTGGAAGACCAGCTATGATTTCAGCTGCAACAGGAGCAATGTCTTTATTGATGATTAACTTAGTCAAAGATCATGGCATTGAGTATTTATTTGCAGCTACTGTTTTAACCGGAATTATTCAAATTTTACTTGGTGTTTTGAAAGTAGGAAGGTTTTTATCGTTTCTTCCTCAAACAGTGATGATTGGCTTTGTAAATGCGCTCGGTATTTTGATTTTTACCGCACAGCTTCCGCATTTTGAAGGAGCAAATTGGATGATGTACGCAATGGTAGCCGGAACGCTGCTCATCGTCTACTTATTTCCGCTCATGACCAAGGCAATACCATCTCCGCTTGTTGCGATTGTCTTGATGACGATTGTAGCGATTGTCTTTCATTTAGATTTAAAAACGGTAGGAGATATGGGGAATATTACGCGTTCATTGCCGGTTCTTCACTTTCCAAAGGTTGATTTATCAGTGGAGACACTGCTCATCATTTTACCTTATTCGCTTCCTTTGGCGATTGTAGGCCTACTTGAATCTATGCTAACGGCAACGGTACTGGACGAAATTACAGATACGCCTTCGAATAAAAATAAAGAAGCGCGCGGTCAAGGCATTGCTAATATTGTAACAGGTTTCTTTGGAGGAATGGCTGGCTGTGCCATGATTGGACAATCTATGATTAATGTAAAATCAGGGGGACGTGGAAGGTTATCTACCTTAGTCGCCGGAGTCTTTTTATTGTTCTTAATTATGGTGCTTGGCGATGTTGTTAAACAAATTCCAATGGCTGCTCTTGTAGGCGTTATGTTTATGGTAGCTGCCGGTACATTTGATTGGCAGTCCCTTAAAGACTTAACGAAATATCCGCTATCGGATGCCATTGTAATGGTTGTTACGGTGGTTATCGTATTGTTTACACATAACTTAGCATTAGGAGTAATGGTAGGTATTGTTTTAAGTACGATTGTATTTGGCTGGAAGATGGCTAAAATCAAAACAACTTCACAAAAAGAAGGCAATATGAAGCAATACAGGGTTTCAGGGCAATTATTTTTTGCTACCATCAGTTTCTTTATGGATGAATTTCAGTATGAAACAGACCCAGATACCATCATTATTGATTTTAGTTCTTCTCATATATGGGATCAATCGGCCGTGATCGGCATCTCAAAAATTATCGATAAGTATGAGCGATTGAATAAAAAGGTTATTGTAAAAGGATTAAATGAAGACAGTAAAAAAATCGTTAGGCAGATTGGCTTAACGTCGCTGTCGAACAAGTAAAAAAGGTGTGCAGTAGCACACCTTTTTTACTTGTTTCGTTTTAGTAGCTGTATGAGCCAGGTGGAAAAAGAAGTTGTAGATGAAGGTGCGGATGTCTGTTTTAACAAAATAGCATAGGCTTTGCGACGATATTGGTAATCAAGCATGCATATCTACTCCTTTTAAAACAGATTTTGAAAGCGTTTTCTTTATTGTAGCATGCTTAATAGGGAGATAAAAGAAAAAAGAGAGACCATTGTCTCTCTTTAATCATTTCCAAACATATAGCGTTTGTGATGCCATGAGATTCCAAACATCAGACCCATTGCAAACATGTTCCCCATCAGTGAACTACCTCCATATGAAATAAAAGGAAGTGGAATTCCGGTAATAGGTAAGACTTGAATGGTCATACCGATATTTTGAAATACGTGGAACGTAAGCATTGAAATAACGCCTACACATAAGTAAGAATTGAATTCATTTTTTGTTTCAAGCCCTAGCTTGATCAAGTAATAAACGAGTACGAAGAAAAGACTAATAACAATGCTGGCGCCTATAAAGCCAAACTCTTCTCCAATAACCGCAAAAATAAAGTCGGTCTGTCCTTCTGGCAAATAGACAACTCCATTTCCGATCCCTTTACCGTTTACCATTCCTGACCCAATCGCATCTAACGATTTCTTTAAATGATAGCCCTCTCCGGAACTATACGACTCAGGATCAAGCCAAGAATAAATACGTCCAAATTGGTATTGCTTAACCCCTAAATACTTTTCTAATAAGTTAGGTGCATAAACAACAAGTCCCAAAATAACAGAACCAACCGCTGTAATACCTAAAAATGCAGGCGCGATGATTTTCCAGCTTACGCCTGAAACAAATACAAGTCCAACTGTGATTGCTAAGAACACAAGAGCGGTACCTAAGTCAGGCTGCTGCATGATTAACAATAAAGGTAAAGCAAGTACAGCGCCTAGTTTACCAAGCAGTAAAAAGTCTTCTCTTACTGTTCGGATACGATATTTTTCATTGTGTTTAACAATGACCGTACTCAGTGTGATAATCAAAAACACTTTCATAAACTCTGATGGCTGCAACGAGAAGCCGGGAAGTGTGAACCAACTTTTTGCCCCGTTAATTTCTCTGGCAATACTTGAAGGAGCCACTAGTAAAAGAAGCAATAAAAAGTTCCCAAATCCATAAAAAACCCACGTTAGCTTTTGAAGCTGATCGGAGTCAAAACGCATGACAAATCCTATAATCACCATTCCAATAATATAAAAAACAACTTGTTGCGCTACGAAGTTCTTATCATACTGCCCAATTTTTTCAGCACTATGGATTGCCACAACGCTTACGCAAAACAATAGGAAGATTAGGAAAGCCAAGTTCCAGTCAAATCTACTAACATTTCTTTGATTTTCACCCATATTATTCACCTGTCACTATTAAATCTCATTCTTTCTTTATGATAAAAGAAAAATGCTGGTTTTTAATGCAAAGTCGATTAATGAAGAGTCGCACTAACCCCGCTTTGCAGTTTTTGCTTTGAATATAGACTTGCTAAAAGTAAGAAAAGATATGTCGCAAGCTGCGTTACCATACAGCCTTTTATTATACATGAATTATTCTATAACATAAATAGGAGAAATGATAACAATTTCTTTTTTCTAAAAACTCTATTTGTAAGGATTGATTCAATTCATCTTCTTTATCTCCTTAAAGGTTAATATGAAAACATACTATAGGAATTTATCTTTTTTTGCACGTGAAAAGATAAAGAAACGTGTATATATATAACGAAAGAAAGGGGCAAATAGTTTCATATGAACGACTGAAAAATTCTAAACTGCGAGGACTAAATCTAGCAAGCTATACATATGAATAATAGTAAAGGTAAGAGAAAGTGTTCTACACTATCTTTTTCTACATGCAGACATTCAACTTCTTAGCTCCCTACAAGTAAACAGTCATAGTCTACTTTCTTACTGATGAACGTATGGAAGGCATGGGGTAGATTACCGAATAAGAGACACAGGATATTAGGAAAATAATAGATAGAGATTAATAGAATCATAACGTAGAGAGGTGTGTTTATGATTATAGGGGCAAGTTTGACAGCATTTTTATTATTATGGTGGACAATTTTTTATAGCGGGCGCTACCATCATTATGTTTCAGAGCCTGTTGGCAAAAGAATTTCCCTTCACGTAGGAATACATGTTACCTTAGTGGTTGGAGTGAATGCATGTCTCTGGCTTGAGCAGCCGCTGCTTTTTTCTAGCATTTTAGCAGGGTGTGCAGGACTAGGAGCCGGATGGTTTGTGGGGATTCCTTTTTCGGTAAAAAGTATTTTAAGCGGAATAATGGGGGGCATAGGAACGAGTGTTAGTTTTTATATCTCTATGAGTATGTGGATAGATCAATTTAACTCGCTGTCTTTTTTATTGATAGGAACGAGCGTTATTTTTAGCGGAAGCTCGTTATTTCAAGTGTTAAAATCGATTCCGTCATTTGAAAAGGTACTGGTGAAAATGTGGGTTCAACATCCTTTTCTGATAGCGCCTATTTTGATTACCGTATTTTGGCTGTATAATTTTATTGAAAAGTATTTTCCGCAAGCAGATCCAACACGCAAGTAGTTTCCGTGTTGGATTTATTACTTTCTCCCATAAGGCTCCTCTTTAAGCTTACCAAGTTTGACATCGTTCAATTAGTCTATAGAAGGTAAAAGTAGACATTCACCTATCTTCATTATGATGCATATTGTAACGTAGCAAGCATTATAAAGGGGGAGTGCGTATGTATCCATATCAATACGATCCACGTTTTCAAAATTTGTTTCCACCTGGAGGAGGCCAAGGGTTTCCGTCGTTTCCACCTGGAGGAGGAGGTCAGGGCTTTCCGCCGCCGCCACCTGGAGGAGGAGGTCAAGGCTTTCCACCATCGCCACCTGGAGGAGGGGGCCAAGGGTTTCCGCCGCAGGGAGGAGCGCAGCCGCCTTCAAGTCCGCCGCCAGGTTTTACACCTGCACCAAAGCTAGGTTCAGGAGGTCCATCACTTTATGCTGTTGATCCAGGCGCTATTTCAGGATGCCTATACCGATACACCTATATATGGCCGAGAAATGGTCGACCTTACTGGTTTTACCCAACCTTTGTAGGCAGACGCTCAGTTGCAGGATATCGCTGGACAGGATCTTTCTGGGTGTATGCTGGGGTAGATGTGAATCAAATTCGAGAATTTCAATGTGTATAAAACTCCGCTTGCGGAGTTTTTTTGTGCGAAAAGGTTGACGCATAAAAAATGACGTTATATAATAAATCTCGAATTAAAGATAATTTGTTTAGTAATATCTCGAATTGATAATAATATACACTTTTTAGGAGATGACATTTATGGCAAATGTATTATATGTAAAAGTAAATCCACAGGTTGATGAAGCATCATTTTCAACTCGTTTAGCACAGGTTTTCTTAGATGAGTATAAAACAGCAAACCCGACTGATACAGTGACAACGCTTGATCTGTATAAAGAAACAGTTCCATTCATCGATGGAGATGTTTTAGCAGCATGGGGAAAAGCTGGAGCTGGTGAAGAATTATCAGCTGTTGAGTTAGAAAAAGTAACGCGTATGGGTGAATTAGTAGAGCAGTTTTTACAAGCTGACAAAGTTATTTTCTCAGCTCCAATGTGGAACTTAAGTTTCCCTCCACTAATGAAAGCATATATTGATAACATTTTAATTGCAGGAAAAACGTTTAAATATACTGAAAATGGTCCAGTAGGATTAGCTTCAGATAAAAAGGTAGTATTACTAGAAGCTCGTGGAGGCGTGTATTCAGAAGGCCCTGCGGCAGAGCTAGAATTTACTCAAAGCTATTTACGTACAGTAATGGGATTCATTGGTGTTCAAGATTTCCAACTGGTTGTTGCAGAAGGCATGGCTTACACGCCAGCAGAAGCAGACAATATTCTAGCAAAAGCATCTGAAAAAGCAAAAGAAGTTGCGTCAACGTTCTAATCTCAAGAGGCTGGGACAAAAGGATTTTAGACGAAGTGAAAAACGAACCACTGATCAAGATGTTTGATTAGTGGTTCGTTTTTTTTGTTACGGTGAACGTAGGTTTCATGTTTGTAAGTCTTTCTAGCAGTTGATTGGAGGGCAAGCCGAAGACTCCTGCGGGAAAAGCGGAATAGGTGAGACCCCACAGGAGCGTATGCGACGAGGAGGCTCAGCATCCGCCCGCGGAAAGCGAAGTCGTGCACGGAAATCAACTGCGGTGTCAAAAGCGGTTCGGCTCATGTATACGAGTTATTCGTCTTTAGATTGGATTCATTTGTTTATGTCTTAACCTCTTTTTTAGGTTTAAAATTTAATATCCACCCTTCAAAAGATGTATAAAGGGTTACATGAAGTGCGGCATAGAGAACGCACTTCTTATGAAAACACGCATACATTTTTATTTACAAGACAAAAAAAGCATGGTTAAATAATGACCATGTTAATGTACCATCAGGATAGGAGAAGTTTTTCTGCAGAATCATTGGGGTATGCTACAAGTACAATCTAAAAAAGGGTGATTGAGATGTTTAAAAAATTATTTGGTAATAAGACAAAATCAAAAGAAACAACCGTTCTAGCTCCGCTTTCAGGTAATATCCTGCCAATCAGCGAAGTGCCAGATCCAGTGTTCGCACAGAAGATGATGGGAGACGGTTTTGCAATCGAACCTTCAGAAGGACAAGTTGTTTCACCCGTTGCTGGGGAAGTCGTTCAGCTTTTTCATACAAAACATGCGGTAGGCTTAAAAACAGAAGCCGGTACAGAAGTATTAATACATATCGGCCTTGAAACAGTGGCAATGGAAGGCGAAGGATTCGAAGCTCACGTAACACAAGGTGACAAAGTAAGTGTAGGAACACCTCTTATTACATTTGATTTAGCGCTTATTCAAGAAAAAGCGAAAAGCATTATCACACCAATTGTTGTTACAAATAGTGATGCAAGTGAAAGTTTCGAAATTTTGGCTCAAGGGACGGTTCAAAAAGGCGAAACTGCTTGTGCAAAAGTAACGATGAAGTAATAAGCAAGGCCTTTTCCTTTAAGAAAGGAGAGCGCATTTGAAGATTTTAAAAGTGTTAAATAACAACGCCGTTGTCTTTAAGGAAGGCGGAGTTGAAAAGATTGCGATGGGTCCCGGCATCGCTTTTCAAAAAGGTAAAAATGATCTTATTAATGCTGCAAAAGTGGAGAAAGTCTTTGTCATGAAAGAAGAACAGGAAAAGTTTCAAGAACTATTAAAAAATCTTCCTGAAGAGCATATTCAAGTGGCGGAAGAAATCATTTCGTATGCTGAGCAGCAGCTTTCTGCTACGCTAAGTCATCATGTGCATATTGCTTTGAGCGATCATTTATCCTTTGCTGTCGAAAGGATAGCCCGCGGAATTTCCATCCAAAATAAATTGCTTAATGAAATTAAATCACTCTATCAGCCTGAGTATGCAATAGGAGTGTGGGCTCTTCAGCATATCAAAAAGAGGTTAGACATCACGATGCCGATTGATGAAGCGGGATATATTGCGCTTCATATTCATACGGCGAAACTGAATTCACCAGGAATGCAGCAGCTCATGATGAATACAACGATTATTAATGAAATGGTTACGATTATAAAAAAAGAGCTGAATATGGAGATTGATGAAAACAGCATGTCCTATCAGCGTCTGCTGACTCACTTGCGCTTTGCGTTAAATCGTTTAGCGCAAAATGAACCTTTTCATGAGATGGATGAAGAGATGCTCGACGTATTAAAAGTCAAATATAAAAAATCGTATCAGTGTGCTGAAACGATAAAGCAATTTGTCAAAGAGGAGTACGACATTAATTTTCCAGAAGCGGAGTTAGGCTACATCACGCTTCACATTTGCCGAATAGAGCAAAGAATATAGAAAAAAGCATTGACGAATATTGTTGCATTGAGTACAATGAAAGCGTATTAATTGAATAATCGGGATTGTGACTGGTAAAGCAGGCAAGACCTAGAATGCGCATAAAGGACAAGTGTGTCTTTTATAAGCGTGTTTTAGGTCTTGCTTTTTTTATGACATACAACAAGGAGGAAGTAAGATGGACGTAAAAGAAATTGCTAAAAAGCTTGTTCCGCTTTTGGGAGGAAAAGAAAATATTGCTAGTGCCCAGCACTGTGCTACGCGTTTGCGCCTCGTTATTCGAGATGAAAGCAAAATCGATCAAAAAGGTTTGGATGAAATAGAGGATGTAAAAGGGGCTTTTTCAAATTCAGGACAGTTTCAAATCATTTTTGGAACCGGTCTCGTTAATAAAATCCACGCTGCTTTTGTTAAAGAATTAGGCGCTGAAGAGGCTGCTGCCCCAGTAGATCACCAAGAAGAAATGAAGAAGAAGATGAACCCATTTGCCCGTTTTGCCCGCATGCTTTCCAATATTTTTGTTCCGATTATTCCAGCCATTGTAGCAAGCGGTTTATTAATGGGATTGCTCGGTATGATGAAAGCGTTCCACTGGGTCTCAGAAGATAGTGCGTTATTTGTTTTATTGGACATGTTCTCAGGCGCAGCATTTATCATTTTACCGATTTTAATCGGGTTTTCAGCTGCAAAAGAATTTGGTTCAAACCCTTATCTTGGAGCGGTTATCGGAGGGATTTTGACGCATTCGATGTTATTAAATCCATGGACATTAGCAGATGCTAAGCCAGAATATATGGATTTGTTTGGCTTAAGTATTCCGCTGATTGGCTATCAAGGTACGGTCGTTCCAATTTTATTAGCTATTTACGTGATGAGTAAAATTGAAAAGGGCCTGCGGAAAATTGTGCCGAATTCGGTTGATTTACTTGTTACGCCTTTTTTAACTGTTATTATCACGGGCTTTGTGTCACTTGTGTTTATTGGTCCTTTCGGCCGCTATATTGGAGATTTAATTTCCATTAGCCTTCAGTCTCTATACGATGTAGCCGGAGTGTTTGCAGGAATTTTGTTTGGTGGCTTATATTCAACCATTGTATTAACAGGCCTGCAGCATAGTTTTCATGCTATTGAAGCAGGGCTGCTTGCTAACCCGAAGATTGGTGTTAACTTCTTACTTCCTATTTGGGCCTGCGCGAATGTAGCGCAAGGAGGAGCAGGGCTGGCTGTTTACTTTAAGACGAAAAATGCCAAAACGAAAAAAATTGCGATTCCGGCGGCTATTTCTTCTTTCTTAGGAATTACAGAACCGATTATCTTTGGCGTCAATTTACGGCTTCGCAAGCCATTTATTGCTGCGGCTATAGGCGGGGCAGCCGGGGGAGGCTACGTTGTACTTATGCACGTAGTAGCCAATGCATACGGACTCACAGGTATTCCAATGATGGCAATCGCCGCACCGCTTGGTATGAGCAATTTAATTCACTATATCATCGGTATGATTATTTCTGTGGGTGTAGCATTCGGCGTTACGTGGTTCATGAAACTAAAAGAAGACTGAGAACCAGCGCTAAGCATACGAGAATAGAGAATGGTATTAGATTTGCTCATCATATTTTATGGTGAGCAAATTTTGTGTCGTAAATATGAAACTTTTTAAAAAGTAATACGTAGAACAGTCAAAGAGATAAGTTGATGTTGTGTAACAGGAACGTAAATGCTACACTACATATATTGGATTGTACTATTATAGTCAGAAAGAGAGCTGGCACATGGAATTTTATCACGATCTTTTTCTATATGCGCCGTATTTATCTGCTTTCGTTTTATACATCCTTTGTTATTATATGCTTCGTGAAGCTAGGTTTACGGCTTTTCATGCGGAACCTGTCACTGACCATGTGAATGCAGGGATCGATCCTTCAGTATTAACGATATGGAAAAGACGAAATGTATTTATACATGTGTATAGAAAAACACCAGTTAAAGAGAAGAATAATGATGAAGAAGATCCTTTCCTTCTGAAAAACACTTCATACATTTAGTCATTATTAGGAGGAAAGAATATGAAAAGAAATAAAAAATTATTATTGCTTGGTTTAATGGGAGCGCTTCTTTTAGCTCTAGCCGGCTGTAGCAGTACAAAAACACCGGTTACGGCTACAAGTGGCGGATTCTGGGATCATTATTTTGTTTACCCTTTATCTATGGCATTAACGAAAATTGCTGAGTGGGCAGGCGGAAGCTATGGTCTGTCTATTATTATTGCGACGGTTATCATTCGTTTAGTTCTATTGCCACTTATTTTAAAACAGCAAAAGAGCACGATGGCTATGCAAGCACTTCGTCCAGAGATGGAAAAGATTCAAAAGAAATATGCTGGTAAAAAAGATCCGGAAACACAGCAAAAGCAGCAAAAAGAAATGATGCAGCTTTACCAAACGCATAAAATTAATCCGGTTGGCGGATGTTTGCCAATCTTTATTCAAATGCCTATTATTATCGCATTTTATAATGCCATTGCACGAACGCATGAAATTGCGCAGCATTCATTCTTATGGGTAAGTTTAGGAAAGCCAGATCCTTACTTCATTTTACCGGTAGTTGCAGCGATTACGACATTCTTACAAATTCGTGTAAGTATGACGGATGAAATTCAACCTCCAATGAAAATGATGATGAACATTATGCCAATCTTCATCTTAGTAGCGGGAATTTCACTTCCATCTGCTCTTGCACTATATTGGGTAATTGGTAACTTATTCGGAATTGGACAAGGTTACTACTTGAAAAAACGTATGAGTTTATTAAAAGAAAAAGATGCGGCCAATAATGCAGCACAAGCTAAAACAAAGCCATCACCAAAATCTAAGTCAAAATCATAATATACAAAAAGCGCAGCTATCCGCTGCGCTTTTTTATTTTTTCAAAAATGTGATGAGATGAGGAGATTTGTGTAACGCTATAAAAAAAGACAGGAGTGAACATGGTGAAAAAAATAGCGTTATGTCTGCTTTTTCTTATGTTGTTCCCTATGCAAATAAATGCTGCCAATACAGTGAAGGTCAGTTTTATACGGCAAGGAAACCTATGGGTATATGATAACGGTACCGAAAGGCAGTTATCCTATGCCCGTCATGCCTCTATGCCTCAATGGTCATCACATGGAGATATAGTTGCGTATGCAGAAAATGATTCTTTAATGATTGCACCGTTAAAAGGAAAACCGCTGCTTGTTGAACATGATGTGACTCATTATCAATGGTCACCGGTTGCCGAGGAGCTTGCGTATATTTCGAATGGAATCTTAGTATATTACAACGTTAAAACGCATGAAAAGAAGCGTGTAGCCATAGGAGTTGATCAGTTTTCATGGTTTCCGGAAGGAGATCGATTTTTAATTACGTCAGCTGCTGCGCTGGCGCCCACGGGATGGGGACCGGTAAAGCTATATACAGTGAGCAAATATGCAGGGTTAGATGTGAAAAAAGTAGAGGCTTTTACGACGCTGCCAGCAGAAAATGATTCATTTTTTGCGTATACAACAAGCAGCTTTAAATGGTCTCCTAACGGTCAATGGATTAGTTTTATCGCTATTCCAACGGCTTCGATGTCTGCAGATGCAAATAAGCTGTGCATCATTACAAAAGAAGGAAAAGCTTTTCAAGTGGTGGGAGATATGCTTAATGTACCCAATTGGTTTAAGTGGAGTAATGAAGAGCAAGTACTGGCATTTATTAATGGAGAAGGAAGATTTGCCACCGAAAATAAAAAGTTCACTTTAAAAGAGATGCCCGTTTTTAAAGAACATGTGTTTACGCCAAAAGGCTTCGCAGATTGGGATTTCACTTGGACAGAAAAAGATAACATCATCATTTCACGTGTGCCCGAAGCAGGGTGGTCGAATGATGAAAAAAAGAGGCCGCTGCCTTTTTTATATAGCATGAATGTAAAGACCAATAAGCAAAGTCAGTTCACATTTCCGCAAAAAGGCTTAGGCGATTACGCGCCTGTTTATCATAAAGCAACGAATCAAACGATGTGGATTCGTACAAATCGAAAACAAGCAAATCTTTTAACGCGCGTAAAAGATACGAAAAATGACAAGGTACTCATTTCAGATTTAGACCTGCCGGGAAATTATTATGAGCTTTATCGGTGGAATGAAGTATTTAGCGTGTACAGTCCTTAATAGCTAATTAAAACATAAGAAACTAAGGTGAAAAGATGAATATACGATTGTTGGCAAAAGAAGACGCTGACGTGTACTTTGAACTCCGTCTTCGTGCTTTAAAAGATCATCCCGAAAGTTTTATTTTAAGTTATGAAGAAGAATATGAAAAAGAAATTGCTGATATCAGAAATTATTTTCCAAGCAGCCAATCAGAATTTGTAGTAGGAGCTTTTATGGAAAGCCAGCTTGTAGGGATTGTAGGGTTTCAGCAGCAAAAGCCTTTAAAAGTTCAGCATAAAGGAGATATTTGGGGCATGTACGTAGCCCCTGAAGCAAGGGGGAAAGGTCTTGGGAAGAAGCTGTTAAAAGCCGCTGTTGAACAAGCTTTTTCCAAAACGAATGTTTTGCAAATCTACCTAGCTGTCGCTGCTAAAAATGAAGGGGCAAAAGCCCTATACAAAAGCCTCGGTTTTACTTCTTATGCGTATGAAAAAAGAGCTCTTCAAGTAGATGGTGAATTTATTGATGAAGAGCATATGGTATTGTCTATAAAAAGCCTTTGATCATATCAAAGGCTTTTTTGTACGGGAAAAATTTAGCTGAAACGTATAGAGATGGAAGCACATTCCCCATAAATATGCTATGATTTAACATATAGGATTATGGAGAGGCGAGGCAGCGGATGGAAAAACTGATTGAATTAAAAAATGTTGCAAAAGTATACAAAAAACATACCGTATTAGAAAACATTCATACGACCCTTTATAAAGGAGAGACTGTTGCGATTGTTGGAAAAAACGGGGCGGGAAAAAGTACGTTTTTAAAGCTAATTGGCGGATTATCTAAACCGACTAAAGGAACAATTCACCTTGATAAAGAAACCGGTACGCCTGGATTTGTGGTAGAGCAATTTCCTCAGGAGCTGCGTTTTACCCTAGTAGGTTATTTGCAGCACATGGGACGAATTCAAGGATTGTCTAAGAAAAAGCGCAGCTCTAGAATTGAAGAGCTGCTCGAAACTTTCGAAATGGTAGAGTTTAGACATGAAGAAATCGTTTCTTTTTCAAAAGGAATGAAGCAAAAAGTCAACATGATGCAAGCACTGCTGAGTTCTTCTAAGCTGCTATTGCTTGATGAACCTCTATCAGGATTAGATGCGCGTGCTCAGCTAGAAGTAGAACGAATTTTTACAAAGCTAAAAGAACGAGGGATGACCATTGTATTTACGTGTCATGAAGAAAGGCTCATACATGCTGTAGCAGATCGTGTTATCACCATTGGGTCACAGCGCATTTTAAAAAATGAGCGCGTTCAACTCATTGAGCATTTAACGGTTATTGAGGCAAATGTGATTCTTAATAAGCCACTTCGTTTATTAAAAGAAAAGTGCACGAAAATTGAACAGCACGGAAACTACTGGATTTTTTATATAGATAAAAAATATGTAAACGAGTTTCTTGCAGAATTACTTGCTGTTCAAGGTGAAGTTGTAAAGCTATATCATATGGAAAGGGAAGAAATTTAAGATGGGTGCATTGATTCGCTATCATTTTATTACATATATTAAATCGTATCGATATATTCCGCCGCTTGCACTTTATATTATTTCGCTGTGTATGAACTATACATATAGACCGAACCCGGTGCTTGATAGCTTTTTTAATACGGCGCTTTTCCTCTTTTTTCTAACCACTTGGTTTACAATGTCGCTGTTTCACGCGGAAGATTCCAGTCAAGAAGTTATTACAAAACTTCACGTAGGGAAAAAGAATAAGTACTTTACGAGCAAACTTATTAGCTGTGTTCTGCTGTTTACATTTTTATCAGCGGTTTCAATTGCCTATCCCGTGCTGCTTGATATGTTTGAAGTGGATATATCCACTAAGCAAATGGTGTTTGGGTTTATTATTCACTGGACGTTTAGTTTGCTTGGTATGAGCATAGGTCTTGTTTTTACAAGAGATGTTGTAAGAGAAGGCAGCTTATCGTGGTTTGGACCTCTATTTATTTTAATCATTACGCTTGCAGCGGCAGGTGTTTCATTTCCGTATCAAGGAGGCGGACTGCTGCTGTATGTATTGCCACCCGTATCTGCAATCATTCAATTTATTAACGAAGGATTAAACAAATTTTTGGTGTTTGGCTGGGCTTTGCTTTATGCCATAGCATTAATTAGCCTGTACTTGTGGAGAGCTAATAGAAGAGATGTATAAAGAATAAACACTTGCCGCGGCAAGTGTTTATTTATTATGAAGCACGTTATAAAGACGATCCGGGTAATTAGTAAACATGCCGGTTACGCCCCACTCAATAAGCATTCTCATTTGCTTTTCATCATTTACTGTATAAGGATGAACGTCTAAATCATATGAGCGAGCTTTTTGTACATATGACTTTGTCAGCGTGTTTGCATTAGGACCGATGCCGTTTGCGTACTTTTTGATTTGTCTGAACTGCTGATCTGTTAACATATTGGTTTGCTTAGAACGAATCAGTTGAATTAGTTTCATAGTAGGTCGGTATCGATGGATGGTTTTTAAGCTTTCAGGACTAAATGATTGTACAATGACGTGATCGGTATGAATGTTGTACTTAGCCATCAACGTCAACAACTCCTTTTCCATACCTGGATATTCATGAGGAGATTTTGTTTCAATATAATAGTTTGTTCGATTGCCAAACGTACGGAATATTTCTTCTAAAGTTGGAATGACGGCTTTTTTAGGGCCTTTTCCTGCGTTCAAACGCTGAAGCTGCTTCACTGTATACTGTTTTACATAGCCTGTTCCATTTGTCGTGCGGTCAACTTTGTAGTCATGAATGGCTACAAGCTGCTGATCTTTAGACATGTGAAGATCAAGTTCAATGTAATCCGCTTTTTGCTGGACGGCCGTGAGATAAGATTGCATCGTATGCTCTGGCTCATATCCTGATGCGCCTCGATGAGCAATAATGGCTACTTTTTCTGCTTGAGTAGAAGCTGCCTGCGTATGTATAAACATAAAAATACCGCATAAACAAAAAGTGAGTGAGCTTACAAACCACCATTTTAGTCTCATATCAAAACTCCTTTTTATTGAGGGGTCGTGCATTAGTTTACCAGCGAGATGTTGTGTTCATATTAAGGCTGTGTAAATATTTAAATAAAACGAACCAGTGTGTAATTAAAAGTAATAAAGGCCGATGTTTAGTGAGAAACATCGGCTGTTTTTTCCGGGCGGAGGCTTGTATAAATAACGAGTCTGCGCTCATGAGTTTTCTGTTTATGATCAAATGTTCCCGTACAGGTGATTAAATTAAGCTGGTGTTGAAAAGTTGGACCGAAAATCTCTCTGATAGGAGCAGACTCTCGGGGGTAAGAAGCTTTATTGGTAACAACAAAGGCCAGCTGCTGACCTTGCTGATCGGTTACAAAAATTTCATCTCCTTTTGTGAGCTTGTCGAGATGATAGAAGATAGCGGGTCCTTTTTGGTCATCAACATGTCCTGCAATGACCGCATTTCCTTCCTCTCCGGGTCTTGCTCCAAGCTTAAACCATGCTACATCATGACCATTATCAGGAACGCTCATTTCACCTTGATTAGTAAGGCCCATTCCTTTTATAAAAGCCTTGATATGAAGCTTCGGAATAATAAGCTGAGATGGAAGAGGTGTAGAAGCGGTCCCTGAAGATTTCAAGGATTGAGCCGATTTTGTTTCAGCCATCTTCACAACAAAATCCGTCGAGCTGTTTGCAAATGCTGATTGGGCAAACCAGCTGCTCATGAATAGTATAAAAGAAAAGGTGAAAACCCCTCCTATCCATTTCATTCGCTTTCGTATCCTCTGTGACGACGAACAACAAATATAGCGACCGCTCCAATTCCCAATAAAGTAAGAACCGGCACAATTGAATTATAATTATCCTCTGAAGCACCGCCCATACCGGTTTTTGGCATTTCGGAAGGCATAGCGGTATTATCTTTTAATAACAGCGTTTCAAGGCTGTCGGCTTTGTTAATAGCGAGCACCGTGTAGACCGTGTTGGCTTCTAAATTAAGGTTTGGAATTTCCAGTATTTTTTTATTGTCTTGACTAGTTGCGATGGTTAAATCATAAGTTCCGGCATCTACTTCAGAATAATTTGTCATTTGTTTAAAAGCAGTGTCTTTAAACAAAGCAGGGCCGTGATTAATACCTACATTAACAGCGGGAGCATCTGGAGAAAAGTGAGCAATTCGGATTTTACTCTTTCCTTTAGCTACGTTCATATCATCTTGAGCTACTTTTAATTCTAAGTGTGCAACTTGGTTAATAGCAGCAAGGGTGTAGGCTTTGTTTGCTTCGACGGTTACATTAGTGGAAATGACAGGTTTTTCTTTTCCTTTTGTACCTATAGCATATACCTCTACTTTATGAGACCCCGCAGGTACCTTAAGGTAATCTGTCACATCTTTAAACGATGCGCCGACTACGATGCTTTGATTGTCCACATATATATCTACTTCAGGTGCATCAGGTGATGCATGCACAACTCGTATCATTGCCTCCTGCACAGCTGCAGAAGTGAAATTATCTGAAAAAGCTAGCAATAAAACTGCGAGTAAAGAAGCAGCAATAATCTTTACACGGTTCATAACGTTTTACTCTCCTTTTAATCTAAGTTTGTCCTGTTAATCCCGTATGAAAAGTGGTCGGGGTGCATTCACTTTTGAACGTACTCGGGCATTTATTCACTTGTTATCATCTACAATTTTATCCAATATATGCATAATTTATTTCGTTAGATGAAATTTTTGTAAAAGAGCAGATAAATAGTTTGAATTTTGTGATAATATTAAAATAGAGCGTTTAGTTAGTAATTGATGTCTCTATCACAAAAAGGAGGGGAAGTTATGTGCTGCAAACGAATCATGAAATAAAAAAGGTTGTTCATCGTTCGCTATCAGCTAAAATGATTGTAAAGCGTATGCTATTTATTTTAGTGGGGGCTCTTTTAATGGCCGTCGGGCTAGAATTTTTTCTTGTCCCTAATGAGGTTATTGACGGTGGAATTGTAGGTATATCTATTATTTTATCCCACTTAACGGATGTTCAAATCGGCTTTTATATCTTCGTATTAAATCTTCCATTCTTTTTTATTGGATACAAGCAAATTGGAAAAACATTTGCGCTATCTACGCTATTAGGTGTTATCATTCTATCCATTGCTACCTCTATTTTTCACGACTTGCCGGTCTTAACAGGCGACCCTCTTTTAGCAACTGTGTTTGGCGGAATTGTTCTCGGTGTGGGAGTAGGAATTGTTATTCGATACGGAGGTTCTTTAGACGGAACCGAGATATTAGCTATTTTATTTAATAAGCGTACGCCGTTCTCCGTAGGTGAGACGATTATGTTTTTTAATTTATTTATTTTGGGAAGTGCCGGTTTTGTATTTGGCTGGGATCGCGCTATGTATTCTTTAATGGCTTACTTCATTGCTTTTAAAACGATTGACATTGTGATTCAAGGTTTAGATGAGTCCAAGTCAGCTTGGATTATTAGCGAACAATATGAACAAATTGGTGAAGCAATCCTTGCTCGTTTAGGGAGAGGCGTCACGTATTTAAACGGGGAAGGTGCGTATACGGGAGATGATAAAAAAGTGATTTTTTGTGTTATTACCAGGCTTGAAGAAGCAAAGTTAAAAGCGATTATCGATGAGATAGATCCATCTGCTTTTTTTGCTGTAGCAGCTATTGCTGAAGTCAGGGGAGGAAGGTTTAAGAAACGAGATATTCATTAATGAAGGTTGTCTGCTAATGAGACTGCCCCTTATTATAGCTTACAGCCGAATTTTTAGCTTTCTCTGCTTGATTGTTTGTAATGGTTTACGTTACTTTTGCTGCTTCATGCATATTGAGCCCCTCTTTTTTCTTGTATGTCTTTGAAACAAACATGTAAAATGTCTAAAAGATATAAAAAGAGTACATAGTAAAAAAACAGAAAGAGGGAGTGACATGAAAAAAACGTTAAAAATACTAGGAGTCAGTCTTGCCGTTCTTGTTGCAGTAACCGCGGCTTTTTTTGTTATATGGTCGGGTTTTGATTATGAACCTTCAAAACAGCTTCACTCACTGGTAGATGAGAAAAAAATAGTGAAAAAAGACGATTATTACGTATTTAAGCCTCAAACGAACAAAGAGATAAAGGCCGGCTATATTATTTATCAAGGTGCTAAAGTAGAGCCGTTAGCATATGGCTATTATGCTCAGCAAATTGCAAATGAAGGATATCTTGTTGCTGTTGTAGATTCTCCGTTTAATATGAGCTTCTTTAGTCAAAATAAAGCGACGGATATTGTGAAGAGCTACCCGAAGATTGCCGCATGGTTTATCGGAGGGCATTCCCTTGGAGGAGTGAGTGCAGCGTCTTATGCGTATGATCATCAAAACTCAATAAAAGGCTTAGTTCTTTTAGCATCGTATCCGATGAATAAAAATGATTTTTCAACCTCCACTTACCCTATTTTGTCTTTAACCGGTGAGAAAGATGGTTTGTCGACGCCTGAAAAAATTAAAGAAACCAAGCATTTACTTTCAAAAAATACGGAGCTGGTCCAAGTAAAAGGAGCTAATCACGCACAGTTTGGAATGTACGGGAAACAAAAAGGCGACAACAAAGCCAGTATTTCTCCTAAAGAGCAGCAGGATGAGCTAGTAAAAAGAACGGTAAAGTGGTTCAACAGTCAAATGAAAAAGTCCGTCAGTAACTAACTGACGGACTTTTTTTCTTTTTTTGGAAATAACACTTGAAAAAATAACCAGTTAGTTATATAGTTAGTTACATGAGTAATGAACCACTTAAGTGAGGTAGTCAAAATGAAACAATCATTAGATCATCAGCGACCAATTTTTCAACAAATCAAAGAAACCATCGAAGAGAATATTTTAAATGATGCTTTTCCAGAAGAAGAAAGAGTACCGTCTACGAATGAATTTGCCAAAATGTATCGCATTAACCCTGCAACGGCAGCTAAAGGAATTAATCAGCTAGTTGACCACGGAATATTGTATAAAAAGAGAGGGATCGGGATGTTTGTATGTGCGGGTGCCAAAGAAGTGTTGCTTACACAAAGAAAAGAAGAATTTTATAACCGTTTTATCGTTCCGCTGAAAAAAGAAGCACAGCATTTAGGAATTACGGTAACCGAGTTAAAAGAGCTGTTAGACAAGGGGGAAATAGAATGAATATAGAAGCGCAGCTGTTAAATAAATGCTACGGATCTAAGCAAGTGTTAAAGGATATTTCACTTACGCTAGCACAAAATAAAATATACGGACTGCTAGGTAGAAACGGAGCAGGTAAAACGACTCTGATGCAAATTGTAGCCGGACATATTCCAGTTACAACAGGAGAGGTAAAAGTGGGAAATCAATCTCCGTTTGAAAACCGCTCTGTTCTACAAAACATCTGCTTAATTAACGAAAGCGGAAATTTCAAAAAAACATTAAAAGTCAAAGACGTGCTAAAAATTGCCTCCTTTTTTTATCCTTATTGGAGCCAGGAAGCTGCTGAGAGGCTTATGGAAGAGTTCGATTTAGATTGTAATAGGAAAGTGAAGGCATTGTCTAAAGGTATGGAATCAGCGTTAGGAATTATTGTTGGGTTATCTTCTCGCACAAGCATCACAATTTTTGATGAACCTTATATTGGACTTGATGCTGCGATGCGAGCGCGCTTTTATGAGCTTTTATTGGATGAATATGAAGAATATCCACGCACGTTCATTATTTCAACGCACTTAATTGATGAAGTAAGTAATTTGTTTGAAGAAGTACTTATTATGCAAAAAGGAAAGCTGATTCTTCAGGATACAGCAGAAAATTTGCAGCAGCGCTGTGTAAGTGTGAAAGGACCTAAAAGTCAAATTGAAGAGTATGAAAAAGGAAAGCAAGTCATCCATGAACAAGTATTCGGGGGAGAGAAAAAAATAGTGCTGTTTAATGAAGATATTTATGCTGAAGAACTTGTCGACAGTTCGTTTCATGTAGAAGCCGTTCACATACAGGATATTATGATTTATCTTACAGCCAATCGTGGAGGTGTAGCGTAATGAAAGGACAGTTTGCAGCCATTAGTTATTCGCTCTACGTTGAACTAAAGTATTTAATGATTCGCTTTTGGACGATTCTGCTAGCTTTTGTTGCAGTAGATATTTTAGTGTTCAGTCAGGTGAATGAGCATCTTCTGTTAGTAACAAGTATGCCGCAGTATATCTTTTCAGGTATTGTAAGTTTTATTATCATTCGAAAAAGTTTTTCCTTTTGCTTAAAGTTAGGAGCTACTCGTAAAGCATATCTTTCAACGATGACCTGTGTTTTTGCTCTATTTGCAATTGTAATGTCTTTTATCAATGTTGTCATCATGAGCATTTCAATGAAGGTGATTAATAGTTTGAATTTAATGAATGTTCAGCTTTATTATGCAAGTGATTTTATCTTCCATGATCCTACTCTCGCTGTTCACTTTTTAACGGACGCTGTCTTTATCTTTTTTATTACAGCAGCCGCGTGTTTGCTTGGCAGCATTGTTTACAAATTCGGGCAAACAGGAGGGATGATCAGCGGTGCTGTTCTGGTGTTACTGTTCACAATTCCAGTAACAAAAGAACCGATTATTCATTTTATAAAAAGCTTTTCGAGCGGGTCGTTATTGCTTACATTCGGAACAATGGTTATCGTAAGCTTCCTACTCTTTCTTATCAACTGGCTGTTTTTAAAAAAAGCGTCTCCTGTCCATCAAGCCTAATAAAAAAGCAATCATTCCTTTACTGAATGATTGCTTTTTTACTGTACTTTTTTTGAACAAGCTGCATCAATATCTAGAATCCAGTCGTGAAACTTTTGCTGAAGCAGTTGAAGAGAAGACTGATTGTTTGATACGATGTCCAGGCCGCGCTCGTCGTATAGGTGGAAGATGGTTTCTTTATTCAAATTCACAATGTAACACTCTTCTTCAATAGCCGGATGAATATGAAGATCACGGTTGGCAATTGATTGCAAAAGAAGCTTTTCTTTCACATCATTTGTTTTACAGGCAATAATATACTCAGCGTTATTTAATAATGCTACGGATTGAACTTCTTGTTTCTTCAGGCGAGAGCGGATGAATTTTTTAATAGCTGTTTCTTTTTTCTTTTTTAAAAGTAAATCATCCTGTGCAGCATTCGCTTTGAAAACAAGCAGCAGCTCATCATTTTTTTCATGGAGTGTTTCAAAAATTTCGTAAGCGCGTGCGTACACATTTTTCATGTATTCTCGTTCCCATACGCCTTTTTGATTGGTAAGCGTAAAGCGAATACCCGCAGGCGCGTTATAAAAAAGAGGTCTTTTCATTTGAACATTTGGAAACATTGTTGTTAAGTATGATTGAAGCCGCATTGTGGTCATACGCAACACCTCATTTAGTTTAGTCCTGACTTAATATGTTGAATTTAGTCTATCACGTGATTAGCTAAATTTGTAAAGAAGTAATGTTATTTAATCAAAAGGTAACCAAACTGTTATATTTTGTTGATTTTGCATTATTTCTTTACACAACCTTTGCGGATGAACAGGTTTTTTCATACGCCTGTCGTATTACTTAACGTAGTAACGACGTGAAGAAAGGGTGATAGACGGTGAAAAAACAGCTTGTTCTTATTTCAATTGTTACAGCTGCTTTCTTTGTGCTTATTTTTCACAAAACGATCTTTCAAGAAGGTAATCCTCTTCCCATTGCATGGAGTATTGTAAAATTAAAGTCTTCAGGTGAAGATGTTGTTCAAATATCTGATAAGCCTAAGAGGTACCTCATTCATTCAAATGACTATTTAACGTTTATTAAACAAATGAAAAAGAAAAAAGTGAATTTTCAATATCAGGACGATAAAAAGTTTTATTTTAATAACGATGATGAACGCCAGCTGTTCATCAGCAAAAACTATACCGATAAGTTCACGATTATGGAACTAAAGAAAAAAGAGCTGACTGAAGCTGGCGTTGAGTAATAAGACTAATCTCTGCCCTGTGTACCAAAATCTTTAATTTGAACATCGACATGATAGTCGATGGTCGACTGGCTAAATATTTCATCCCATTCATGCTGATGTTTTTTCCAAAAATGAGGATGATGAATTCGTACGTAATTATGCAGGTCAAGCACATCAGCTTTGTAATTATTTTGTAATAAGCGAAGTGTTTTTTCTGCGTCTTTTCGAATAATTTTTTCTATTTTTTTCTCGGTGTTCTTTACATTAGAGGCGGCAAGAGCCTGTTTTGAAGTCTCCCAATCTTCTGATAGCCTGCCGCTTGTTTGAACGTTGATGTCAAAATGAAGGGAGTGATTTGAATCAATGCGGGCCTTCACATCTTGCTGAACATCTCCAATTTCATAGGAAAAGGGGTATGGACCGTGTTTGCCGTAAATAATTCCGCCTTTAATATTCCCCGTTAACCACGTTAAAGCCTCCACTTGGTGCTGAGTTAAGGTGAATTTTGCTTTTTTATCTTTTATGATTGCCGCGCCGTCTATTTCAACGCTGTTTTTTATTTTAGAAAGCCGCTGTATTAAAAAGCTTTGATCTGTTTTTAACTTAGCCGATAGCTCTCCCATGGTTAAGGGATTTAGAATTTTATTCGTTTTGAATTTATTGTAAACAAGCTCGTAAATTAAGTTGACTGGAGGCACAGACATTCCTTGAATCGTTAAAACGTTTTTAGCGTCTCCTTTTGTAACAAACGCAAGGCTGCTGCGCCGTATTTCATTATCACGTACAAACTGATTGATAAGCGCATCAAGAGGGATTGTCTTGCTCGCTTTTTCTCCTATTAAAAGTGCTCGCTGATGCTGGCTGTATATAGGGTCAGATTTCAGCGAAATATTTCGTGTGATTTCATGAATGGTAGGGCCGGCTGTTGTAATGTTTTTGTATGGAATGGAAGAAGACATATTTCCGGATTCCGTTTCGGTTAACGTTTGATGAGTCAGCACAAGCTGATTTTTTCCTGTTTTTGGTTCGATTTTTGGTGTAATATCCATTGCCACTCCTATAACAAGAGCAAGTTGTTCAATATTCCGATGGCTCATACAGCCGCATAATAAAAAAACGGTCATCATGACAGGAAGACATTTTTTCGTCATTTGAACACAACCTTTTTTATTTTCATTAACGTGCTGAAAAAAAGAGGGATAACTAAAAATGTCACTAAAAATGCCCAGCCTAATACCGTTGAAAAATGGGACACGTCGCTTGCTGTTTTGGGGGCTAACGAGCTCATAAATAAAATGGGCACAAGAAAGATAATATTGGTAGTTGACCGGTTTTTGAAAATCTTTTTAAATCCTGAAACAGCCAAAAAGAAATACATTACAAAAGTTAAAAAAAACTGAAGAAGCCAGACAATAAGTAAAAATAATTCAAGCCTCTCAAAGAAAATTCCTTTTACTTCATGCGTCTGAACAAATTCAATCGTGGGCCAAACGGTTGTTTTTACCTCCGGAACGGATAAAGCGCCTACAACTAATACGTAAGTGATAATATACAAAAGTAAAGGAATAGAAAATCCGATGATCGAAACTTTTCGTAAGTGATTTTTATTTTTCATATGCTTCGGAAGAAAGACAATGGTTTCAATCCCTAAAAAAGAAACAGAGACGGTTGTAAAGGCAGCAAGAAGCGGGCTGAATCCGTCAGCTAATACAGGCTGCAAGTTTTTTAAATCCACCATACCGATGCTAAGAGCGTATAAGGTAAGAAGAATGATGACCGTTACAGGAAAACATAGTGCCATTACTTTTCCAATAGAATCAATACCTCCCGTGATTAAATAAACGCCTGTCAAAATAAACGAAAGAATAATTAATTCAATGGGCATCGTTTCCAGTAAATAAAAATGAATCATTTCTGCCATAGCTCTTACTTCAAAGCTTGCTACAGATGTAAAATAAACGACCATAGCAAAGTTGAAGATATTTCCAATTATCTTGCCGGTTACTTCCTGTGTAAAATCAAACATACAGCTAATTGTAAAATACTTAACCATCCAGACTAAAAAAAGAACAATTCCAATAAACAAAAGACCGTCCATAATCAGTACAATCCATCCGTCTGCATTATTTGTCTGGTTTGTAATACTGCTTGGCAGTGTTAATAAACCGACGCCAAGCATAGTTGAAGAAATAATTGAAATGGCGTAAAAATCTGAAAGAAGCTTGCTTGATTGTGATTGTTGCATATGGTCCTCCTTTTGTTAGTTTTGTTTTGATTTATTTTTAGACTGTTTTAGGCTTTTGTTTGGAAGACGAACATAAGAGTCTTTCCACGCTTTTTTATTTAACGCAAAAAACGGTTTAAAGTAGGCTATACCAAAACTTTCGAGCTTAGTTAGATGAATGACAAGAACAAGGAAAAACATGGTAACTCCGTATAATCCAAAGATTGCTGCAATCATCATAGATACGAAACGCAAAATTCGAAACGAAAGGCCAATTCCATACTGAGGAACGGTAAAGGACGCAATTGCCGATACGGATACAACAATAATCATAACGGAGCTAACGATATGGGCTTCCACCGCTGCTTGACCAATCACAACCCCTCCTACAAGTCCAACTGTTTGTCCGACAGGAGTAGGGAGACGCAGCCCGGCTTCGCGCAATAATTCAAGCGTCACTTCCATGACCACTGCTTCGATAAAAGGAGAAAAAGGAACGTTTTCTCGTGTAGCCGCAATAGTGATAGCTAGCTCCGTCGGAAGCAGACCTTGGTTAAACGAAACGAGTGAAATATAAATAGCTGAAAAGAATAGGGTAATAAAAATAGACAAGTACCTTAGTAATCTCAGCAACGAACCCGCTATCCATCTTTCGTAATAATCATCGGGTGATTTCATAATCATATCGAAAGTTGTAGGTACTAAAAGAGCAAAAGGAGAGCCATCTACTAAAATGGCTACTCGCCCTTCATTCACCGCAGCGAGAACGCGATCCGGTCTTTCTGTGTTTTGCACTTGAGGGAACGGTGAGTAGGGTGCTTCTTCTAAAAATTCTTCAATCATTCCTGAGTCTTGAATGTTATCTAAAGGAATATCTAATAATTTCTCTCGGACTTGATTCACGATGTGAGTTTGACAGTGTTTATTATGAAAAACGATACTTGTTCGATGTTCCTTTGTATTTCCAATGTAAATGTCTTCAATAACCATTTCTTCTTCGGTAGAACGCTGCCTTAAAAGACCAAGGTTTTCATCTAAGTTTTCGATAAGCGCAATTTTAGGGCCACGCACTACTTTTTCTGTTGTAGGTTCACTTAAAGAGCGCTGTTTGGTCATAGACATATTCAGCGAATATGCCGTGGTGCTTTTGCTAATGAACAGCAAGGGCTGACCTTTAAAAAAACACGAGATCGCTTGCTTGTATGTATAAACTTCTTTGTCTTTAATGACAGAAATAAACGAATCGATGTCATCGAGTGTTTGCGTTTCACTTTTTGCTTTGGTCTCAACAATATGCTGAGTGAGATTATCAAGTTTTTCTCCGTCGACTAATCCTTGGAGATAAATAATGCATATATATTTTGTGGGGGACAGCCATAATTTTTTGGAACCAACATCTGTATTTTGACCCACCAAATCTAGAAACGTTTGAACGGTGTAGTCTGCATTGGGCTGAAATTTTGAATCAAGCATAAATAAACTCACCGCCTGTTGTATTAATGAGCTTAGTGTTTACGATGTAAAAACGAGTTATGCGAAAAATGTGGAAGAATAGAAAAGATATGTTATGGTAAAGAAAAGAGGTGATGGTATGCTACATTCATTTACGTTAAAAACGAATAAGCGTGACGAAATGATCGACGTTACGAGTCATGTACAAGCAGTAATAAGAACAGAAGGATTAAAAGAAGGGGCTGTAGTTGTTTACTGTCCTCATACAACCGCTGGTATAACAATTAATGAAAATGCGGATCCCGATGTAAAAACGGATATGATCCGACGCTTCGATGAAGTATATCCTTGGGAACATAAGTTAGATCTTCATATGGAAGGAAATACGGCGGCACATCTCAAAGCGAGCACGGTCGGCCCCTCTCAGCATATAATCATTCACGATGGGCAGCTGCTGCTAGGAACGTGGCAAGGAATTTATTTTTGTGAGTTTGATGGACCGAGGAACCGTACGTATTATGTGAAAATTTTATCCCTGCAATAACTTTTTTTCATACGTCATTGTCCAACTTTCTTTTTAAAGTTGTTATAAAACAAAGTTTAGTTAATATAAATGTTATATAACAGTTAAAGGGAGAGATTGAATAATGGAAAAGATCGGTGCAGAACAAGAAACAGTAAAAAAAGAAAACGAAAAAACAAACTTTACATGGGTGGAAGAATACCCAACTATTTTAGACATTGTTAATGAGTATTACAGTACGTGTCGATAATGTGAAGAATCTGGGGCAAAATTATTTTAGTTGAAGGAAGATCCGAACGCGTTTGATTCTTGCTGGAGAATCCAACGCATTCGGATTTTTTCATTGATATAGTGAACGTAGATTTTATGTATGTAGACGAGGAGGCTCATCAGCCGCCTGGGGAAAGCGAAGTCTTACAAGGAAATCAACAGCAACGTAACAAGCAGTTGAGATTATTTATCTCGTTTGTTCGTCTTTGGATTGGAATAATTTAGTTAGGTCTTAATATCTTTTTTATAAAAAAGATATTATAGTAGCAATTTTTCTAAAAGGTTTAATATAATAAATATTAGGGTACTGAATTGTATGAAGTAAAGATAAAACGCATCGTTTCATACTATTTCCTTTTTTACCGCTAGTATAGCCTTGAAGAAAAAGTTTCATTTGATATACTAACTATACGCTTAGTCTTTAAGAGAAAGATGAAGATTCATTGTCATTGTTACACGCAGTGAATGAGCTGCCTTTGCTTGGCGAAAACGTCGTACAAACAAAGACAGATAGCGAATTGTTTTGGGTGCGTTCATTTAGTTCAAAACAGGGAGGCGATTAGTCTATGTTACTTGTACGTATGGCCATGATTGGTTTCTTTTCATTAACAGCCATATCATTGTTTTCTTTTCAGTCCGTTGAAATTATCCATGCCATTATGGACTTTTTTTCATCAGCTGATAAGTACTAAAAAACGATATCTTTTTTAAATAAAAAGCGGATAACCCTTAGGGGGCTATCCGTCAAAAACCGCCCAAAAGGCGGTTTTTTTATGCTTATAGCTGTGCTCACAAACGCACTGCATTCATTCTCTGATGACAAAGTCTACGTGTTTTTTTGATTAACATTCGTTGAAATAAGTATTTACGTACTGTTCAAACTGAAGCCAATCGTCCACGCGAGGGACATTTACTTCTTCGTTGTATGGGTAGCTCATGGCAACAGCATGGCGACCTGTAGCTTGAAAAGCCTTCAAATTATGCGGTGCATCATCAAATAGCAAGTCTCCGTATATTTTATCTTTTTGGTGTGTAAACACGATATTGTACTTTCCGATAAACGGAAGGTGTTTTTCAACCCACTGCTCTTTTTCTGTATAAGCATAGGTACGGCTGCTTGTGACAATTAAAATGGAAAACCTTTCATAAAGTCGTTTAAGAACCTCAACAGCATGAGGCAGAGGTTGTAAATGTAAAAAAAGCCCCGGCTGATCGAGGTAGTCATAAATCTTTGTGCCGCATTCCGGCTTTACATACTTTTCTGATTCCCAGCATTTTAACTTTTCAACCGATAAGCTGTCGCAATAATCTTTGTTATATTGGTTATGCCAATCCGTCATAAGATCACAAATGACAGAATCCATGTCAATTAAAAGGGTGTGCATTTATTCAACTTCCTTTACAGTATTCATCTACACGCTTGGTTTTGTAATGCGCTGCTTCTACTATACCAAATCTTTTACATGCAGAAAAAGAGCAAGCCGCATCAAAATCGCACAGCTTGCCCTTTTTATCGAAACTACATTCTTTTAGCACCTAAATAGCGTTTGCTCCAATAGCTCTCTTTTAGAGAAGAGATGCTCACACCTTTAGATGAAGAACAGTGAAGAAACTGGTTGTTTCCTAAATAAATTCCTGCATGGGAAGGCCCTTTTGTATAGGTTTGGAAGAACACAATATCTCCAGCTTTTGGACTTGAGACGCGCGTTCCTTTTTGGTAAATTTGAGCTACTGTCCGAGGAAGCTGAACCCCGCCGCCATGTTTGAACGCATAGCCAATAAAACCGCTGCAGTCAAAGCCGCTTGGCGTTGTTCCGCCCCAGCGATAGCGAACGCCCATGTACTGTTTTCCTTTGTTAATCACTGCGTTAGGGTTATAGCGCGCTGAGCTAGAAGACGATTTGCCCTTTGCTGAAACGCCTAGTTTAGCGTACGTTCCTTTTCCGACAATACCATCTGCTGCTAGTCCATTTTTGCGCTGAAATGATTTTACAGCAGAAGTTGTAACAGTCCCAAAGTATGTAGTCGTATTCCCTTTAAAATAACCTTTATTTTTCAACGTTTGTTGTAGTTGTTTAACATCTTGGTGATTCATGCCTTGGCGAAGCGTTTGGTCGCCTAGAGCCGCTTGGCTGACAATCGGGCTAGTAGAAACAATAACGCCAGCAAGCGTAAGAGCTGCTATTACTTTTTTCATAAAACTAGTACCCCCTGAAAATTTTTCCTGATTTGAGTAAATTCATCATATCATCTTTCGACAGTGTTCTACGTTACAATTTCATTACATATATGAAAAAAATGAAATATAAAGGTGAATATAGTCTTATAAAAGCTGTAATTAAAAGGGTTCTTTAGATGTGTAATATTGCTAGAAAAACTTTGAATATTTGACGGTAAATAACTAAAAGATATGAAAAAGTATGTACATTTAAAATTTAACAAAGAAATATGTTGTGAATTACTACACAAAAAGTTCGAACTCGGGTAAAATGTAGAACTATAATATAGTAGTCATATATGTGACTTTGATGAGGTGAAAGTAATGAAAAGAATAGGTGTATTAACAAGCGGCGGAGATTCTCCAGGTATGAATCCTGCGGTTCGTGCTGTTGTGCGTAAAGCAATTCATGAAGGTATGGAAGTTTATGGTATCTTCCAAGGATATCAAGGATTAATAGAAGGAAATATTAAAAAGCTAGAAGTTGGAGATGTTGGTGACATCATTCAACGCGGCGGAACGATGCTTTATTCTGCAAGATGTCCAGAATTCAAAACAGAAGAAGGGCGTTTAAAAGGTATTGAAAACCTTAAGAAGCACGGTATTGAAGGCTTAGTAGTTATCGGTGGAGACGGATCATATATGGGAGCTGTAAAACTAACAGAGCTTGGTTTCCCTTGTATCGGTATTCCAGGAACAATTGATAACGACATTCCAGGAACAGATTTTACACTAGGATTTGATACGGCTCTTCATACGGTTATCGATGCAATTGATAAAATCCGTGATACGGCGACTTCTCATGAGCGTACGTTTATTATTGAAGTTATGGGTCGTAATGCAGGAGACATTGCTCTTTGGTCAGGTCTTGCTGGCGGTGCGGAAACAATCCTTATCCCAGAAGCAAAAGATGAGTTCCAAGAAATGGTTGATCGTTTGAGAAAAGGACAAGAGCGCGGTAAAAAGCACAGCATTATCGTGGTAGCTGAAGGTGTAGCCAATGGTAATGAAGTAGCGAAACAGCTTCATGAAGCTGCAGGTATTGAAACGCGTGTAACAGTATTAGGACACATTCAGCGCGGTGGTTCCCCAACTGCTCAAGATCGTGTGCTAGGAAGCCGTTTCGGCGGTCGTGCAGTCGAACTTTTACTAGAAGGTAAAGGCGGCCGTGCAATCGGTATCCGTAAAAATGAAATTGTAGATTATGATATTATGGAAATTTTAGGTGAACCTCACCATATCAATGCTGATATGTACCGTTTATCTAAAGAGCTTTCAATCTAATCACAGTGTTGCTGAGGCGAAACTTCTTATATTGAAGGAGTTTCGTCTTTTTTTGACTGCATCCCTGTCCCTTCACAGTGTTTGCATGTTTTCATGTAACCGATACCAGGAATAACAGCTAGCTTTCCGAGCCCTTTGCAAAAAGTGCAAATTAATTCAAAACCAAACATTGGTTCATCCCCTCTGTACACGTTTTCTTTCAGTTTATCATAAAAGTAGACAAATAATTTTAAAAATTATAGAAATAATCAAAAAAATGATTACATTTGAACAGCGAGTGATATAGTAAAGAGAGAAGACCATTTTATAAAAGAGGAGAGGAAGCGTGATGTTTAAACGAATTTTACTTGCCTCAGATGGCTCAGAGCATGCAGCTAAAGCAACAGAAAAAGCCGTTCAGCTGGCTCAGCTTACGGAAAACAGTTTTATTCAAGTTATTTATGCAGTAGAAGGTGATTCAAGATTAAAATCACTTAGCCGCGACGAGGAACGGGAAAGTCGGATACATACAACGGATGAAATTTTAAAGCAAGGAAACGTGGAGTATGAGATCACCTTTATGCACGGAGACGCGGCTAAAACAGTGATTCAATTTGCTAATCAAAATTCATTTGACCTTGTAGTAATAGGGAGCAGAGGGTTAAATCCTGTAAAAGGCATGCTGCTTGGAAGCGTTAGTTCTAAGATAGCACAGCAAGTAACAATTCCTGTGCTAATTGTTAAATAGGAGAGAAATGCAATGTCAAACCAGTACAAAGAATTAAAACAGCTCATTGATGATGCTAAACACATTTGTTTTTTTACGGGAGCAGGAATGAGCACAGAGTCGGGCATACCTGACTTTCGCTCTCAAAATGGCTTATATCGCCAAAACAAAAGCTTTGTGGACATAGTAGCTGCTGACTTCTATGAACAGTATCCTCATGAATTTTGGCCGCTGTTTAAAGAAATTTTTCATATTAAAATGCTGCATCATTATAAAGCAAATACGGGCCATCGCTTTATTGCTGAACTAGAAGACGCCAAAACCGTGCATGTGATTACGCAAAATATCGATGGGCTGCACCAAGATGCAGGAAGCACGAACGTTTTTGAAATTCATGGGTCCATTAAGAGAGCTCATTGTCCGAGGTGTAAAAAAGAGTATGACTTAGCGTATTTAAATCAGTCAGCTCTCCCACAATGTACAGCGTGTGAGCGCCTTTTAAAGCCAAATGTTGTTCTCTTTGGAGATGCCATTCATCAGTTCGATGAAGCAGTTACAGCAGCGCTGTCATCTGATTTATTCATCGTGCTTGGTTCATCGCTTGAAGTAGCACCGATTAATCAGATTCCGCTGCTTGTGAGCCGGTACAATCGTACAAATATGGTGATCATTAATAAAGAACCTACGCATTATGATTATTTGTTTGATTTGGTTATCTATGATTCCATTGGACAAGTGGTTGCAAATTTATAAGCGTCTATGCATGGACATAGCGCTTTTTTAGCATTTAGTGATAAAGTGTAGGGATGTATCATATGGTGTAGTACATCATCCATTCGCTAATGGATAGAAGGGATGTTTTTGCATATGAGTGGAGGCCTGAGAGTTTGTCTTTTCATTGTTGGTATTGCACTCAAAGTGACAGCTGTTTTGACTTTGATTTTTGAAATGAATCTTGTCCCTATTCACGGAAGGAGTCTCACTTATTATGCTGAAGCGATAGGTATGAAACTCCCCATTATCTGTTTTGTCCTTGGTTTTTTTTGTGTAGCAGCAAGCTTTTATTTGCCTGCTAAAAATCGCCGCACCAGTAAATAGCAAGGGCAGGAGACTAACTAAAACGTTTGACTGCAAAGTTTTTAACATTTAAAATAAAGTCAATAAGTTTAAAAAGAAATAGGATAATTATTCCTAAATCTTTTTAGATATACGGAAATAGAGGTGATTGGATGGGGCAGTGTACCACGTTGGCGAAGTAGCATTATATGCACCAGTGTCAAAGCGTACAATACAGTATTATACAAACCTACATTTGCTTCACGCATATCGCTCTTTATCACATAATCGCTCTTTTAAGGCGTTAACAGACTTTAACTTTATAAAGATTGTAAACTACTAAATTTTTTATAAATGAATTGGGAGAGAGAATCAGCGCTGAAGCAACATCATGAAATGAAGCGATGTGAGCCATTGCTTCACATCTAGAACAGCTGAATAAAGAATGACCTGCTAGATTAACGAGTGAAACGTGAGATAAGGAAGAAAGGCTGGCAGTTTTGCTCCATATAAAAATGTTTATACATTTATCATGTGATTCCTCCTTATATGCACTTTTCCAAGTGATCAGTACAGGGATAGAGTTCTTTATCCAAATTTTTTATTTTTTAGGAGGTGAGTCCTTACTCGTTTTTAAACGAGCTAAGGAACTTGATTGGACATATTTAACTTGATTTTACTAGCGGTACTGATTGCATTAACTGCTTTTTTCGTTGCTACCGAGTTTGCGATTATTCGCGTGAGGAGTTCCAAAGTGGATCAGCTTATAGCAGAAGGGAGCAGCAATGCAAAAGCTGCGAAGCAAGTTATTTCAAATTTAGATGAATACTTATCTGCGTGCCAGCTTGGTATTACGATTACTGCGCTGGGAATTGGTTGGTTAGGAGAGCCTACACTTTCGCATCTCCTGTCACCATTACTTGATCAACTAGGGATAAGCGGAGCGTTAACAAAAGTACTATCTGTTGCGATTTCTTTTGCGGTTGTTACATTTATAAATGTTGTGGTCGGAGAGCTTGCTCCGAAAACATTTGCAATTCAAAAAGCAGAGAAAGTCACTTTATTATTTGTTCGTCCGCTTATACTCTTTTATAAAGTAACCTATCCTTTCATTTGGCTATTAAACAGTTCTTCTCGTTTAATAACAGGGTTATTTGGTCTAAAGCCTGCTTCAGAAAATGAGCTTGCACACAGTGAAGAAGAGCTTCGCATCTTGTTATCAGAAAGCTATAAAAGCGGTGAAATCAATCAATCGGAGTTTAAATATGTAAGTAAAATTTTTGACTTTGATGATCGCGTTGCCAAGGAGATTATGGTGCCGCGTACGGAAGTCGTTTCAATTGACCAGGAAGATACGGTCGAATACATCCTTGAGATGGTCCAAGAAGAACGGTTTACCCGCTATCCGGTCATCGATGGAGATAAAGACCATATTATTGGAATGGTCAATATGAAAGAAATTTTAACCGAGATTGTCATGAACAACAGCAAGGAAAAAATAGATTTAAAACAGTATATCCGTCCTGTTATTGAAGTAATTGAATCGATTCCTATTCATGATTTATTGCTTAAGATGCAGCGTGAACGCATCCATATGGCTATTTTAATTGATGAATACGGTGGAACAGCAGGGATTGTAACAGTAGAGGATATTTTAGAAGAAATTGTCGGTGAAATTCGTGATGAATTTGATGCGGATGAACTTCCATTAATTCAGAAAGTCAAACCCGATCATTATATTGTAGATGGAAAATTATTAGTAAGTGAGCTTAACGAGCTGCTTGGCACGACAATTGATGATACGGATGTTGATACAATTGGAGGCTGGGTCTTAACGGAAAAATATGACGTCAAACAAGGAGAAAGCCTTAGCTTTGATCAGTATGATTTTACCGTTACGAAAATGGAAGGCCATCACATTCAATATATTGATGTGATTAAAAAACGTCAGGTACATCAAAGTACGGATGAAGCGGTTAATGTGTCGGACATGAACCAGTCACAGGCTTTATCTTCATAATAAGAAGGCGCATTGCGAAAGAGCAGTGCGTCTTTTTTTAAAAGAAAGTGTGGAGGGAAGATGACAAAGTCATATGATGGAACTATGGGATAATATTACCGCTATGAATCTTGAAATCAATTTGCTTTAATAAAAGTATGAAAACTCTATCAAAACTTTTATTAGTAACATTGTTGTCTGTCACTCTAGCTTTTGGTCTTAATAACACTGCGCAAGCAGCAACCGTACATACCGTTCAATCGGGAGATACGATGTGGAAAATAGCAGTAAAATATCAGGTGGGCGTTTCCGAGCTGATTGAAGCGAATTCTGCTATTAAAAATCCTAATTCGATCTATCCGGGACAAAAAATTACCATACCAACAGATAAAGCGGGAAGTTCATACGAAGAGCAAGTGGTTCAGCTAGTGAATCAAGAACGTGCTAAAGTAGGGCTTAAGCCTTTAAAGTCTAATTGGGAAGTAGCTCGCGTGGCTCGCTATAAATCGCAGGATATGATTGATAAAAATTATTTCAGTCATACATCGCCTACGTATGGAAGTCCGTTCGACATGATGAAAAAATTTGGCATTACATACAGTACAGCAGGTGAAAATATCGCTGCTGGACAAGCAACTCCAAAAGAAGTGGTTAACGCATGGATGAATAGCGAAGGTCACCGTAAAAACATACTATCAAGTCAATTTACCGAAATCGGAGTAGGTTACGCTAAAGGCGGAAGCTACGGTCATTACTGGACTCAAATGTTCATTTCAAACTAAAGAAGAAAGGAAAAAAAGCTGACTACTAAGTCAGCTTTTTTTAGCTTCGAGCACTTTCTAGAAATTCTTTTGGATTGCCAGAAAGCTTTCCGTCCTGCTCAACGATGAGTGTGCGTGTAGGGAAAGCAAATTCTACGCCTTCTTCTTCAAGAATGTCCATAATTTCGAAGTTTATATTTTCTTTTACATCTAAGTAATCAGCAAAAACGGTTGTATTTGTAAAGAAATACAGATAGATATTTAAACTAGATTCATAGAAACCGTCAAAATTTACAAGAATCGTTTCATTGTGAATTTCTTCGTGCTCAGTCAGCATCTTTTTAATTCTTGCCACTACGGTTTCTAACTTTTCTTTTGGTGTATTATAATTCAAGTTTAAATGAAAGGCAATTTGACGTTTCCCCATTTTAGCCCAGTTAATAATAGGTTCATTAGAAAGAGTAGCATTTGGAACCGTTACGACTGCTTGAGCGAACGTTCGAACTTTGGTGCTTCGAAACGTAATATCTTCTACAACGCCTTCAACACTTGGTGTTTTAATCCAATCTCCAATGGTAAAAGGCTTTTCAGTAATAATTACGATTCCGCCGAATAAATTACTAACGGTGTCTTTTGCGGCTAGGGCAAAAGCAAGACCACCTAAGCCAAGACCTGCTACAAAGCCGTTTACGTTAAAACCCCATTCTTCTGCGATGATGGAGATAGAAAGCATAACAACAACGATGCGGATAAACTTTTCAATAAAAGGAATAATGATTCGATCCACTTGGATATCAAAATTTTTGGCAAACGTTGCAAAAAATAAATTGGTAGAAGCAGCTAAATTATACAAGCCCCATCCTGCAAGGCCAACAGAAGCTGAACGAACTAAATGTCTTTCCGTATCGGCTGTTAAAACATCAAAGGGAAGATAGGGAAGAGCAAGCTTGAAACCAATAATCACAAAAATCCAGCGCAGCGGCTTTTCAAAAGCTTCTAAAACGCTCGTAATTAAATTGATTTTTTTATTTTTGACAAAACCAATAATAAACTTAAACAAATAAGTCGTGAAAAGCTTGCGAAGAATTAAAAAGATCAAAAAGATCCCAATCGCAATCACGATTTTTTTCCAATCATCTAACGATGATAGAGACTTCAAAAAATCCATACAATCCTCCTAGTTACCAAAACTGTGCTACAGTCCATTTATATCCGTCAATTGAAAGCATTCCTATGTAGAGTGTTCTTTACCCTAAATTCATGCTTTTTAAAAGCTTCTTCCCTATTAAAATAGCACAAAAATACCTGTAAATCTATTTAAGTGATAATTATGAATATATCTCTTTTTAGTAAAAGAGACAGACAATAGTCTGAAAATAAGTTGTATAATAAATAGGTGATATTATAAACGTTAATTTATCTTATTATTTATTTAAAACGTTCGTTGGAGGGAGAAAGCTTTGTTAAGTCAATTAAATAGAATGCTAGAAAAATTGATGCCGTTTATTACGCCGCTCAGCTTGCTCATAGGAGTTCTTATCGGTTCATCATTAAGTCAGTATACCTTCTTAATTCCATGGCTTTTTGCATTAATGACGTTTGCCGGAAGTTTGAATTCAAACTTTCACCAATTAAATGCCACGATACATCGTCCATTTCCAATCATTATGGCTCTGTTTGTTTTACATATTTTTATGCCAGCATGGGCTTGGAGCGTTGGCCAAGTGATTTTTCCACATGATGTATTTACAAGCACGGGTCTTTTGCTAGCAGCAATTATTCCAACGGGAGTGACTAGTTTTATATGGGTCTCGATTTACAAAGGAAGCATTCCTCTTGCACTATCCATTATTTTAATTGATACTCTTTTAGCACCGCTTATCGTTCCTTATACGCTTTTATTGGTGGTTGGAGACACCGTACATTTGGAAGCGCTAAAGTTAGTCAAAGATTTATGTTTTATGATTGTCCTTCCATCTTTGTTAGGCATGTGCTTAAATCAATATACAAAAGGAACAATTAAGCAGACCTTAGGACCAAAGCTGGCACCTGTTTCGAAAATAGGGTTAAGTGTGATGGTTATGGTAAACGGGGGAGTGATTGCACCTTATTTAAAACATATTGATAAAAAACTGCTGTTTATTATCGTGATCGTCTTTTTAATGAGTTCAGCTGGTTATTTCTTCAGCTGGATGATTGGCAAATGGCTAAGATGGGACCGAGCAAAAGTTGTGACGCTTACGTTTTGCGGAGGCATGAGAAATATTAGCGCCGGAGCCGTATTAGCCGTATCTTATTTTCCAGCTCCCGTTGCTGTACCGGTCGTATTAGGGATGTTATTTCAGCAGGTATTAGCTGCTTTATCAGGGCGTTTAGTTCAAAACTATTACCAGAAAAAAGACGCTGAATTTGCTTCATTAAAATAAATTAAAAAAGCAAGGGACGAACCACAGTAATCATAAAGTAAGCACTCTGGTTTAACGATCAGAGATAAGATACTTTTACACTTGCTGCGTTCAAGATAATGAGATGATTAGAAAAAGCTGCGGTGTGGCATACTAGAAAGAAAAAGGTCGGATATTCTTGCTTATCAATATAGCGCTGGCGTTTGTTTTACCTTGGATTTTTGGCACCCTCTATTTACATCCTAGAAATCGTCGTTTACTGCCTTTAGTAGGAACTGCTTTTTGCATTTTAGCAATCGTTATCAATGAATTAGGGAGCTATTATGGCTTTTGGAAACTCCGGACTTCTTTAGAAAATGAAGCATTAGAAGCGCTGCCTTTTAATTTAGGTGTTTATCCTGTATTGGCCAGCTATATGATTTTTTTAATCCAGCGAATCGGAAAGCCTCATTTTTTTATTTTTCTTATAGCGCTGTTTACAACATTTTTAGAAGGAACGTATATGTATATGGAAAGAGTTATATACGGAAACGGATGGAATCTCGGCTGGACATTTTTTTCCTACTGGATTCCGTACAGCGTAATTTATTTATACTATAGGTATTTGGTTAGTCTTAGACTGCTTCACTAGAAGAAAAAAAGAAGTAAATTTGCACAATAAAAAAAGCCGTGAGTATTCACGGCTTTTTTTATTAGATCGCTTCTTTAGAGCTAGATTTATCTTTTGAATGATCCCATGCATCAATATTATCAAGTCCAGAAATGCTGTCTTGATAGAAGACAGGGTCTTTTCCAGCTTTCTTTTGGGCAAGATAATCTTTGAGTGCGGCAAAGGCCACTTTCGAGAGCAGGAGAATTGCGATTAAGTTGACTACTACCATAAAGCCCATAAACAGGTCTGCTAAGTCCCATACAAGCTGAATTTGAGAAATAGAACCGAACACGATCATTGCAAGCACAGCAACACGATAAGTCATCAGCCAAGCTTTATTTGTGTTCAAGAACTCAATATTTGTTTCTCCGTAGTAGTAGTTACCAATTAATGTACTAAACGCAAATAGGAAAATCATAATTGCAAGAGCACCTGTTGCCCAAGAACCAATATGAGTGCTTAAAGCAGCTTGTGTTAATTCAATACCGCTTAAATTTTTATTTGTATAAGTACCTGAAAGTAAAATGATAAAGGCAGTACTACTACAAATAATAAGCGTATCCGTTAATACACCAAAGGCTTGAATTAATCCTTGTTTTACCGGGTGGCTTGTTGTTGCAGCTGCGGCTGCGTTTGGCGCACTACCCATACCCGCTTCGTTTGAGAATAATCCGCGTTTAATTCCTTGCATAAGAGCTGCTCCAAGAGAACCGCCAGCAATTTGCTCGAAACCAAATGCATTTTTAACGATTAACGCAATAAGAGAAGGCATTTCTTGAATGTTCATAATAATAATGAAGAGTGCTACTGCAATGTAGGCAACAGCTAGTACCACAACAATGTATTCTGACATTTTTGCAATACGCTTAACTCCGCCAAAAATAATGGCAGCGAAAGCCACTGTCATAATAATTCCTAACACTAGACGATTCGTTCCGAACGCATTTTCAAACGCAAGGGTAATCGTGTTTGATTGTACAGCATTAAAAATTAAGCCGAAGGATAAAGTGATTAAGACAGCAAACAGTCCGCCCATCCAGCGCTTTTTTAACCCTTTTTCCATATAGTAAGCCGGTCCGCCTCGGAAGCCGCCGTCTTTGTCTTTTACTTTGTATATTTGTGCTAGCGTACTCTCGACAAATGCTGAAGCTGAACCAATAACGGCAAGTACCCACATCCAAAATACAGCACCAGGTCCCCCTAAAGCGATCGCAATCGCAATACCTGTAATATTCCCCGTACCAACGCGGGCTGCCATACTGATACAAAACGCTTGGAATGGCGAAATTCCGTCTTTAGAAGAGCTATCCGCACCTTCTTTTAATACACGAATCATTTCTCTTAATAACCGAATTTGTAAAAACTTTGACCTGAATGTAAAAAACAAACCAAATGCAATCAGCATCGCAATCAGTAAGTAGGACCAAAGAAATTCGTTGATTGAACTAACAAAACCTTGAACTACTTCTTGCATAGTTTCACCTCTTCATGAATTATAGTAGAATAATAATAAAAAACGTGAATTTATAGAATTTTCCCTCTATTTAGATAGATCTCCCTATTTCCCCGCTGTTTTTCTTCATTATCCTTGTCGAATCTTGTTGCTAAATCTGAACCTTATATATATATAAAATAATAATTTTGGTCTTTTGTCAACTAACCTCACATGGAAAAATAGGGTGATATGACAAATGAAGCGGGTATGAAAAGGTGATAACAGCAGGGATGAAAGAAATTTCATTTTGTTTTACTTAATTGTTGCTAGAAAATAAAAGTTTTAGGCCAAGTACCCCAAAAACGGTTCCTTTTACATATTTTAATGTGTGCTGAAAGATACGGCTTTTTTTGACTTTTTTCCCAAGGCCAGAAGCAAATAGCGCAATAAGTGAAAAGATGATGAGCGTTTCGGCGATAAAGATGATCCCAAACAAAATCATCTGCAAACTTACATGTCCAAGAGACGAATTAACAAACTGCGGTAAGAACGTAATGAAGAAAATAGCTACTTTTGGATTGGTTAAGTTGCTAACAAATCCTTTTCTAAAGTGATGGTGGTGCTGAACGTTTTCTGTTAATTCCAACGGACCGCTTTTTTCGCGAAACGATTGGTAGGCTAAAAAGAGCAGGTACAGAACACCTACAACCTTTAGAATCGTAAAGGCAATAATTGATTTTTGAAAGATAATAGATAGCCCCACTGCGGCTAAAAGAGTATGTACAAATGTTCCCGTAATGGATCCCAGTACGGTTTTGATGCCTGCTTTGACGCCTGAAGCAATACTTTGTGTCATTACAAAAATCATGTCTTGTCCTGGTATTAAGACAATGATAAGTGACACGGCTATGTAAGGTATAAGCCAAGAAAATGTCATGATAATTCCCTCCCAACAGAATTTTAACCATTTCGACAAAAAGTTCTCAAGAGTGTGTGCTAATGAATTAATAGATTAATGGAGTAAAGCTAAGAGGATATAAGGGCGTAAAAAGAGGTTATTCTCCTTAATAAAAATCAATAAAAGGTGTAGGAAAAAAATAGGTGGTGTTGTATAATAATTCGATATACTTAATTTTTATAGAAAGAAGGTAAAATTTATGAACTACTGTTTAGCACAGCCGGAGGACGCTGCTACAGTTCACGATCTTATGCTGCAAGCCTTCTCCGTCTATCGCGATTCTGTCCCACCTTCCAGTGCTCTTGATGAAACAACGGAATCTATTATGCAATCGTTAAAGCATGGAAAAGAAGCTGTCATTTTATACGTCGAAAATAAGCCCGTAGCGATGGCGCGTTTTACGCTAGAAGAAACGAGCTTATATTTTTACCGTCTGTCTGTTATTCCTGCTTTTCAAGGAAAAGGACTGGCTAAACGGCTTATTCAATGGTTAGAAACATACGCCAAAGAGTGTGGTAAGGAAAGTTTATCATGCAAGGTGAGAATGAGTGTTTCTCGTAATATAGCTTTGTATGAATCAATCGGCTTTTACATAGAGAAAAAAGAAATCGTACATAGAGGGGGAGTGAATATTCCCGTAGTAAATATGAAAAAAGAGATTCTAAAAGGAGCAATGGCATGAATAAATCAACTCTTCCTTTACCGCCTCCTGTCTTTCTTTTAATCGGTGTATTAGCCGTTTCCTTTTCTTCTATTTTAATTAAATGGTCGGATGCGCCTGCTTCTATTTTAGGAATGTATAGACTGCTGTTTACCGTCCTTTTATTTTTACCGTTTTTACCATGGAGAAAAATGAAAATTCTTTTTAAAAACAGCACGGTAAAAGAATGGCTAATGCTAGCTGTATCAGGCGTGTTTTTAGGGCTTCACTTTCTGTTTTGGATGGAATCTTTTTCACATACAACAGTTGCTAGCGCTATGATTTTGACTGCGCTCGAGCCGGTCTTCGTAGTGATTGGAGCTTATTTTTTATTTAAAGAAAAAACAAGCAAAGTAGGAGTCATCAGTATTTTAATGGCTGTTAGCGGCTCGGTGATTATCGCATCGGGCGATATCGGAGTATCTAAAACGGCTCTTTACGGAGACTTACTTTCTGTTTTAGGTACAGTGGCCGTTTCTGTTCATATGCTGGCGGGGCAAGATCTATGCAGGAAAATGCCTCCAATCATCTATAGCTTCGCCGTTTTTTTAATCGGTGGACTGGTTCTATTTGTTTACAATATTTGTACAAACGTATCGCTGACTCAGTATGACACAAAGGATTGGTGGATCTTTTTGCTTTTAGCGCTTATTCCTAATATTTTTGGTCACGCCTTATTTAACTGGCTGTTAAAGTATGTAGGTGCTACAACGATTTCGATGGCTATTTTAGGCGAGCCAATTGGTGCCATCATTCTCGCCTATTTCTTGCTTGGAGAAATGACAACCATTTCTCAGCTAGCGGGAGGAATGATTGTGATGATTAGTGTGATGATCTTCTTAAAGTACAAAGCAGCAGAGCCCGAAAAAGTTATAGCTTTTCAAGAAAAGTCGAATATCAGCTAATGGGATAGGCAAGCAGCACCGAGTATGATACAGTTTATTTATCATTATTTACCATTTAGTAAAGAGGTTTTTATTAAACTACATAAAGCAGGTGTAAATATGCTGAAAAAACTAACGGACCACGTTTATTACTTTCCTCATTCTGAAGAAACGGATCGGCCGGTGCTCGGGCTTATATGCGGGGAGAAGTATAGTTTCCTCGTAGATGCTGGGAATTCTCCTGCGCATGCATCATCATTTTTAGAAGAAGTGGAAAAAATGGGAGCCCCTCCAATCAAAGGAGTAGCTATTACGCATTGGCACTGGGATCATACATTTGGCATTCATGCAATGAACAAATATACAATCAGCCATCATTTGACGAAGAAAAAGCTGGCCTATTTAAAGACACTGCGCTGGGACGATGATTCCTTGGATAAACGCGTCCAGGAAGGGGAGGAAATCGAATTTTGCCGGGATATGATAAAGAAAGAAATGCCGTGTCGAGAGACGTTAATTTTACGGGAGCCGGACGTAACGTTTCATCATCATATGGAAGTTGACCTAGGTGGAATCACTTGTTGCATTCAGCATATTGGAGGGGTACACGCGCAGGACTCGTCCGTTGTCTACGTCCCCAAAGAAAAAGTACTGTTTTTAGGTGATTGTCTATGTCCAGATTTTTATAGCGGTGACTGGAGTTATGATAAAGAAGACCTTGAGCGGATTCAGAGAGAACTTAAAAAATATGATGCGCAGTATTATCTTTCATCTCATTTTGACCCTGAAACTTCTGAGGAACTTTGGAGAGATTTAAACCAATTGAGTGCGATTGGAGAAATTGTAGGAAATGAAGTCGATTTAGAAAAAGCATGTTTTCAGTTTGAATGTGAAACGTATAAGAAGCCAACAAATGAGCAAAAAGAGAGAATACAGTATTTTGTTAATGGAAATGTCAAACGTAAAAGCAGAGAACTGTTTTAATAGTTTATGCATAGCATAATGGTAAATAAGCCCGCCTGTTCATACTATATTATGAGCAGGCGGGCTTATTTAATTGGTTATGCTGTGATATGAGTTTTAAGTTATGATACTAAAATAAATAACTTGACGAAACAAAGTTATAAAAATATAATAAGTTACATAAAGTAAGTTAATTAAAAAATGATCTATTTAAAAGGAGAAATAATCATGAACTTTCACCGTGCACCCCATGTATTTGTTGGGAAAGTAAATTTAAAAGTAGAAAATTTAGAGCGTTCACTTGCTTTTTATCAGCAAATAATCGGGTTTAAACTTTTAGGGAGAAAAGAGAACAAAGCCTTGTTAACAGCTGATGGACGCACGGCGCTTTTATCGATTGAACAGCCGGAAAACGTTACAGCAAAACAGCCTCGTACAACAGGCTTATATCATTTTGCTCTATTGTTGCCGACTCGTTCTGATTTAGGAAGTATTCTGCAGCATCTGTTAAATAGCGGTTATCCGCTTCAAGGGGCGTCTGATCATCTAGTGAGCGAAGCGCTGTACTTGGCAGATCCAGATGGAAACGGCATAGAGATTTATCGAGATCGTCCGTCAAGTACATGGGAATGGAATGACAGTGAAGTAGTAATGGCTACAAAACCTTTAGATGCAGAAGCGATATTAGCTGAAGGGAACGGTAAACCATGGACAGGATTACCTTCAGCTACCTTAATGGGACATATTCACCTTCACGTTTCTGAATTAAAGCAAACGGAAACCTTTTATCGAAATGGATTAGGTTTTGAGGTTGTGAGCAATTACCATAATCAAGCCTTGTTTATTTCAACTGGGCGCTATCATCATCACATCGGACTAAACGTTTGGAATGGAATTGGAGCGCCTAGTCCTCTTGAAAGCAGCGTTGGTTTGGACTCATTTACACTTGTTTTTCCAGCTGAAGAAGCAAGGGAACAGGCAATAAATCAGCTTCGTGAAATCGGAGCAGCTGTGTCTAAAGAAAACCAAGATTTCATCACAAAAGATCCATCAGGAAATATAATTAGATTAGTCCTTTAACATAAAAGCTGCCGCAGTTGGCAGCTTTTATTTATCGCAATGTTCGTCAAAATAGGCAAGAAATGTACACTTTTTTCTCAAATAGTAAGATGATAATGGCGAAAATAGTGTTATTTTCAGGGAAATAAACGAAGAGTCTTATGCTTAAAAAAGTTTGTAAACAAGCGTGCGTGGGAATAAAATACATATCAAGCATCGTTTCTTATCGTTATTGAATCTTTATATAAAGTCTTTTCATATAAAACCTTGAAGGAAGGGAGCGGAAACCTGTGAGATATAAAGTGAAACATTGGCTTAGATTAACTTCAGACGAGCGCTATCTTGTATTGTTTGCTACTGCTGCTTTGCAAAAAGAAAAGCGATAAAAGAGTTGTTAATAGTAAGGAAAGTAGCTTTATATGCTAACGAAAAGGTAATAAAAGGCCTGAAAATAATATATTTATTTTCAGGCCTTTTATTGTTTTCAAACCTTGTTCAAGTCAACTGTTGAGAGATAGCTTCGGCCGTTTGTTTGCCGTTTGTTATACACGCTGCAATGCCTACTCCATAGTAAGAACAGCCGGCTAATGTAATAGCGGGGTGCTTGTCATGCAATTTTCGAGTCAAGCTGCGTACGAGTTCACCGTGCTTAAGGTGATAGGTAGGCATCAATTTATCCCAATTTGTTACGTCGCTTTCAATGGGCTGCTCTTTGATCCCTAAGCTGTTTTTAATGTCCTTTTGTGCCACTGCTAGCAGCTCTTCTTTTGACATCGTCCGCAGGCTGTCAAAGTGGTGACTTGTGCTTTTATAGAACAGGCGAACTAACAAATTCCCTCGCTTAGAAGTGTGAGCCCATTTTTTGCTCGTCCACGTGCAGGCATTGGCAATTAAGTTGCTTGATTGAGAGGTAATAAACCCGGTGCCTTCAGCGGGAAGGTATTCGTCTGGAACGTCATAGCCGATGTACACGCTAATGAGAGAAGAATCTTTTAACTGCTCAAAGTCTTCGTTTAGTTCGGGATCGTTCAACAGATGCTGAGCAGCCGTGTGCGGTGTAGCTAACACCACGTAATCCGCTGAATAGGCTTGCCCCGGCGTAGTGATTTGATAGCGCTCATCGTACTGTTTTATGCTGGTGGTTGGCGTATCTTTTAAAATCGTTACATCAGAAAGCTCTTCTTCTAAGCGGTGAATAATCGTTGATAAACCTTGTTTAAACGAAATGAATTTTTTATTTCCTGCCGTTTTAAATTTTTTTTCATTGGCGCCCATTCCTTTGATGATGCTGCCGTACGTGTTTTTGTAGTCGAGCAGATACGGGAGAGTCGAAGAAATCGTGAGCTTGTCTAAATCGCCAGAGTAGACGCCCGATAAAATAGGTGCAATTTGCTTTTCTACTAGCTCTTCTCCTAAAAAATGTTTTAAAAAGAGTCCAATCGAGCTGTCTTTCGTAAACGTTGTATTTTTAGTAATTAAGTCTTTTAAAGCTGTAATTTTAGCTTTTGAAGAAATCAGCTCGCTTTTAAAAAGAGATTCCACGCTTGTTGGAATACCAAACATGGTATCTTCAGGAATTGGAAGCAGCTCATTAGCAGAGTAAATAAATGATTTGCCCGTTTCGTTATAGACTAAATCGTTTGTTAAGTACAGCTCTTCTAGCAGAGGCATAACGTTTTCTTTTCGAGCCACAATAGAATCCGCCCCTGTTTCCATAATAAATTCCCCAGCTTCACGCGTATTGATTTTCCCTCCTAGATGGGGATGTTTCTCTAGTAATAATAATTTAAGCGGAAGATTACGTTCTCGTTTTAGTTTCTGCAAATAGTACAGAGTGGTTAAGCCCGTAATTCCTCCTCCAATAACAGCGACCGTTTTCAAAATATTCACTCCTACATTTTCAACAATTAGTCTGTAATATACGAAAATCATACCACTATGACTAGGAAAAGTGTAATGAATTGATTGTGAACATAGTGTATGCAAACACGAAAAGAAATATTGAAACTATACGATTAGATATTTTGAAATTACATAAAATAAAAGCTCATACACGTAGAGAAAATGACTGAGACGCAGCAGTGAAGGAAGGAGGAAGCATCATGCTCGGCGGTTTTATGGAAACGCTGAAAAAAGACTGGCTCGCTTTAGTATTAATAAGTGTTCTTATATGCGGGATTACCTTAAATGTACGAGCTGAAGAGAAGAGCGGACGAAGCGGATACATCGAACCAAAGCTAGTTTTTCCTGTGATCAGTGATGTTCACATTAAGGAAACAGGAACGCTTGATTTGCGTACTTTTCAACATGCATTAACGCAATTAAATGAACAGGCACCGAAACAAGATGCATTCGTAGTCGTAGGAGATTTGGCCGACACAGGCGCGTTAAAAGAATACGATCGCTTTTTTTCTATTTATAATCAAAATAAACAGTCGCAGGCCGTGTCTCTTTTTACAATTGGCAACCATGAATACCGGGACAGTGTAACCAATCAGCAAGCGCAGCAGCGTTTTTTATCTAAAACCAAAATGAAGTCTCTTTACTTTCATCAAGTGATAAAAGGATATCATTTTATCATGCTTGGAACAGAAAGCCGTCTGACCGCCGGTGATTATTCAATCAAACAAATTAACTGGCTTGCTGAACAGTTGAAGATAGCAAAGCGAGACGATCCTAAAAAACCGATTTTTGTCTTTATTCATCAGCCTATTAACAATACATTGTACGGGAAAAACAGATGGGGGATAGAAGTGAATGAACAGCTTCTTTACAATACGTTAAAACCTTATCCGCAGGTCATTACGTTTTCTGGTCATACCCACCATCCGTTGGACGACCCTCGTACTATTTTTCAAAGAGATTTCACCTCTCTTGCAACGTCTTCTGTTCGGTATATATGGCCTGGTGCTGGATATTTACAAGGTGAACTTCCTCCTGGCTACCGAGATGTGAGTCAAGGTCTTCTTGTAGAGGTTTATAATCGAAAAGTAGTCGTTAAAAGGCGGGATTTTCACGCCAATAAGTGGACGGGAGAAGCGTGGGAAATTGACACACCTGCAGATACAAAAAAATTTCACTACACGAATGAGCGAGATTTAGTAAAACCGATTTTTCTTCCAAGCTCTACTATTTCTGTTATACAAGAAAAAGCTTCAGCAAATCAGCTTTATATCCAGTTTACGCAAGCGGTGGATAATCTGATGGTTCATTCTTATCGCATTACCGTCAAAAATAAAGAAACTGGAAAAGTGGTCAAAACATATAATGCATTTTCTCAATATTACAGCGATCCTGTTCCGGATGTTTTAAGTCTTCCGTTATCCGGTTTGCAGCCTCATACTGCGTATCAAATAGAAGTAGCGGCAGTGGATGCGTTTGATAATCAAAGCGATCAAAAATTAATGATTGAAGGCTCTACTAAATAGCTGAAAGAATCCTAATTTTTATTGATTCTTTTAGCTTTTTTTCATCTGTTTTTAATGTTATTTTCATTAGATTTTTAAGTGGAGTTGCTACACTGAAACTGTATTTAAAGTCATAATATGTAATTTTTATGAAAGTATCAAAATCAAAAGGAGTTTATATGAAAGGATCTTTTGTACGTTTTTTAGTAGTGGGACTGGTCAATACAGCAGTAGGTCTCTCCATTATGTATGTGCTGCTTCATATCTTTCATCATTACTGGATAGCGACGTTCGTCGGCAATGCAGCGGGGGCAGTCGTCAGCTACGTGTTAAATCGAATATTTACGTTTAAAAGCGGAGTTCATTTATCAAAAAGCATACTGCGTTTTATTTTAGTTATTGGCATTTGCTACGGCTTGTCTTACTATATTGGACTGCAGTTCTCCAGCTGGTTATTGCATCAACTTCCTGTTGCGGTGCGTCCGTTCAAAAAAGACGTCGGTATATTAATTGGAACAGGTCTGTATACGCTTTTAAATTATACGGGTCAAAAATACTTTGTATTTAATACAAAAAAAGAAGCAGTCGTCCAAGATTAGCTTTTAGTCATTATGAAATGGAAATAGGTGTTAACAGATGAAGAAAGAAACAGCTATGAATAAAGAAAAAACATTGCTTATTATCGCTTTCCTTTTGCTGCTTGCGTATGTATCTCCTATGTTTTTGCTTGGGGAAAATTCACATATACGCGTGCATGATAATTTAGACTCAAATATTACGTGGTATAAAGTTCTGCATCGAAGCGGAGAGCTGTTTGGCTCCAGTCATGCCGTATTACCTCAAATTATTAACGGATTGCCGAGGAATACGTTTGGAACAGAATTTAGCGGTATCCAGTGGCTATATGGTGTATTCCCGACCATGCTTGCATACAGCCTGAGTCAAACGATCACGCGCGTATTTGCTTTAATTGGAATGTATTTATTATTAAAAAAGCATTTTATTAAAAGCAAGGATGCGTATGCGATTCGAGTGCTTGTATCGCTTGCTTTTGCACTTACGCCATTTTGGCCTTCGGGCATGCTGAGTACATTAGGACAGCCGCTGGCGCTGTGGGCGTTTTTAACCATTCGAAACCGCGAAGGAACGTGGAAGGAATGGCTTACACTTTTACTGCTCCCGTTTTACGCGAGCTTTGTGCTCGGGTTTTTCTTCTTTTTAGCAGCGATGGGGCTGCTATGGCTAAGAGACGTAGTAAAAAAACGAGCGTGGAATATTCCTTTTTTAAGCAGTATTGCAGCGATGACTGCTGTCTTTCTGCTCATTGAATACCGACTTGTTGATTCGCTTTTATTTCCGGAGGCCCCGACGAGTCGAAATGAATTTTTAAGCTCTACTCTAAGCTTTGGACATTCCGTTCGCCTTGCTTTGAAGAACTATACGCTCGGGCATACGCATGTAATGACGCTTCATACTTTTGTCATTTTACCGCTTTCTTTTGTCGTATTGTGGTTTGTTGCTCGAAATCGCAAGGAAAAGCTTGAAAAAACGTTTTTGCAGTTATTTATTCTTAATCTACTACTGTCGATTTGGTATGCGTTTTGGTTTTATAAAGGTTGGGAGCCGCTAAAAGAAAAATATCAGCTTTTTAATACGTTCAACTTTGCTAGATTTCACTTTTTACGCCCGCTCATTATTTATTTGATGTTTGCCGTTGGCGGCTATGTTTTGTGGAAAAGGAGCAAGGCGTGGAAAAAGTTTGTGTGGGTATGTTTGATTTTACAGCTGCTTTTGTTATTTATAGCAAATCCTGAACTTTACTATCGCTACAATCACGAGCCTTCAGTCAAAGAATTTTATGCTGTGCATCAATTTGATGAAATAAGCAGATATATTGGAAAACCTAAATCATCTTATCGCGTAGCGAGCATAGGGCTTCATCCATCAATTGCTCAGTATAACGGCTTTTATACGCTAGATACGTATAACAACTTCTATCCGTTAACATATAAACATGAGTTTCGCAAAATTATTGCCAAAGAGCTTGATAAAAATAAAAAACTAGAAAGCTACTATGATCATTGGGGCAATCGCTGCTATTTGTTTGTTAGCGAGCTAGGGAAAAAATATGATTACCGAAAAGACTCAACGAAAAAAATCCGTCATTTGCAGCTTAATATCAGCCAATTTAAGAAAATGGGCGGTCGCTATATTTTTTCAGCTGTGCCAATTGAAAATGCTGAAAGCGACGGTTTGCACTTTTTAAAAGCATTTAACGATAAACAGTCCGCTTGGAAAGTGTATGTATATGAAGCAAAGTAAGGGGGCAATAACATGAACAGACCTATTTTAACGATCGTGGTTCCATGCTACAACGAAGAAGAAGTATTCACAGAGACGTCTTTTCAATTAACTACTGTAGTAAAAGAACTGATTAATGAACGACTTGTATCAAGTGAAAGCACTATTTTATTTGTAGACGATGGAAGTAAAGACAGCACGTGGTCGCTTATTGAAAAAGAAAGCTGCAGCAATTTGTTTGTAAAAGGGTTAAAGTTAGCGCGAAATGTAGGACATCAAAATGCTTTGCTTGCAGGATTAGAAGTAGCTCATAAGCAATCTGACTGCGTCATTTCCATTGACGCGGATTTGCAAGATGATATCAGCGTCATTCGTACTTTTGTAGAGAAATATTGGCTCGGGTATGAAGTTGTATATGGCGTTCGAGACAGCAGAGAAACCGATACATTTTTCAAACGAACCACGGCAGTAGGGTTTTATCGTTTTATGAACAAGCTAGGAATTCAGCTCATTCAAAATCACGCTGATTTTCGCCTTATGAGCAAACGTGCTCTTGGTGAACTCATGAAATATAAAGAAGGAAACGTCTTTTTGCGGGGCCTTGTACCATTAGTAGGATTTCGCTCCACGGAAGTCACATATGACCGCAAAGAACGGACGGCGGGTGAGTCAAAATATCCGCTAAAGAAAATGCTCGCTTTTGCATTTGACGGGATTACGTCTTTTAGCGTAGCACCTATACGCTTACTGACGCTGCTTGGAGGAGCTTCGTTTCTCTTTAGTATTTTGTTTGGCATTTATGCGCTGATTCAAAAATATTTAGATCATACGCAAATTGGCTGGACGTCTCTTATTTTATCAATTTGGCTTGTAGGCGGCCTGCAGCTAATGGGAATAGGTCTTGTCGGAGAATACATTGGCAAGATTTTCAACGAAGTGAAACAGCGTCCTAAATATGCGATTGAAAGAGATTTATATACAAAACACTCGTTAGACAAACAAAAAGATTTGCTGATGCATTAATTAAGAAGCTTCTCCTGAATGGAGAGGCTTTTTTGTTAAAGTGTTTATCATAATTTTTAAGGTAATAGGAGATGCTACTACTAAAATTTCTAAGGAGATCAAAATCTATGAAAAGACTACTTTATACAGTCAGCACTTTTTGTTTTGTTTGGCTTGCTTTTGCAACCATTCATGTCAGCGCTCTTTCGATTGAGAAACTTCCAATGAAGAAATCATCTGAACAATGGTCGGTCGAACTGACAAAAGCGAGCATGACGGGAGATAATCAGCTAAAGTGGAAAAATAACGTCTATCATACATATGGATTAACCGTTGAAAACATTGGAAAAGACGTAGAGCGTGTGCAGGTCCAAGCTTTTAGGCACGAAGGAAAAAATAAGGCGAAATACAGCTTGTTTTCTCCTATTGAAAGGTCTAACTTAAGCAAAAGCGGTCAGCGTTTTCGCTATGCCAATTTTGCTGTTCCTGGAAAAGCGGCAGGCTTAGACATCATGATTAACTGGACGGATGAACAAGGCAACCATCAAGAACATTTTGAATTTAAATAAAAGTCTTCGCTTAGGCGAAGACTTTTTTTTGCAGGAATTTATCTCTGTATGTGGAAAACGAACACGAAAGGAGAGATTGTGATGATTGCAAAAGCTACTGAAGAAGAAATACAGGAAATTCGGACGAAATCTGCTGATGCGCTGTTTGAAGGAACAACGCATCAGTTTCAACCGTCAACTGAACGCGTAAATGAACTAATTGATAATGCCCTTGAAAAAGGGTGTTATTATTTAGTATCTAGACAAGAAAATAAACTTGCAGGCTGGGTTTTTGTCGGTCCATCTGCCGACTTCTTTTCAAAAGCAGAAATTGGCTTTATCTACGAGTTATATGTTTTACCAGAATACCGCGGGCAAGGTCTAGCCAAGCCGTTAATGCAAAAAGCAATTGATGAATTGTCTATCAAAGGATACCCTGAAATCAGACTCAGCGTTCATGCTGGGAATTTTGCACAGCATGTGTACCGTGAACTTGGATTTGTAGATAAACAAATATCAATGAGCCTACAGGTGGCAAAACGTCCGTAATGTTGGTGAATGTCAGCGAGTCCATAAAACATAAGATGTTATACATGCGATGAGGTTCGGTAATGAAAGTAAAAGCAAATAAGTAGCCCAAACGGTGCTTTTATCCAGTGATTCAACAGCTCCGGCACCTGTATTACCTGAGGAGGGGGGATCTTCAAGCGCGTTCATAACTAAAGCCGCCGCTGCTAAAATAATCCCTCCAATGCTTCCGGTTGTTTTGACAATTGCAACGTGGAAAGTAGATGAAAAAGCAATGCTAAGAAGCAGCAGCAAGCTTCCCAAAAAAGCAGATAACATATATCGTTTCATGTGCTCACCATCCTTTATAAAATCATACCATATTTTACTTCTTTTTTCTTTTTATTGAAAAGCTATTGACGTAACCTATAAAACATATTAGAATAGTCAGAAATAATTTAAAAGCGAAATATTCTTATCTAGAGAGGTGGAGGGACTGGCCCTTTGAAGCCTCAGCAACCACAATCATTGAATGGTGCTAATTCCAGCATAGCCTAGCTCTGACAGATAAGAAGAGGAATCTTTTTCTATGATGAAATCCTCTTCTTAGGAAGAAACATTTCGTATAGAAAAGGTGATGACATTGAAAAATACACAACAGGCGCTAAGCGTTGATGATTATTTAGATCTATACTTGTTAGCAAAAGAACTAAAAGACGAAACGTGGCAGCAGGAAATTTTAGCCGCGCTAAAAACGAAGCAAAATCGTTCATTTGAAGACAAACAATCCGCACTCGTTCAAGAAATATGGGAAGATTTTAAACAGTTAAATGAAGATATTTCTTTTACGTATCGCTTAATTCAAGAAGAGCCAACTAATGAACAGTTTCAAGTTAAATTAAGGAACTTGAGAGAACGGCGGATCACGCTGAGTCGTGAATTATATTTAGCTAAAAAACAGTATGTTGAACACACGCAGTAAAAGGATCCGCTTGATAAACAAGCGGTTTTTTTGCATGTAAATGTTAGAAGCGTTCTATTTCGGGTAGTAAATAGATAAGACAAAAAAAGGAGGGATAACAGTGGCCCAAGGTGTATTATGTGAAGTGAATGAGTGCATGTATTGGAAATCGGGAAATAAATGCAGTGCAGAGTCCATTTACGTTGTGAGTCCTGAAAGTAGTCACCATGTTTCTGAAACGGAAGAACCTGGCTGTAAAACTTTTGAACCCGCGAGATAAATGCTAGTTTTATAAAAAAGCATAAAATGAACGATGCGCTGACGGAGTTGAGTCGGCGTTTTTCTATTTTTTGAAAAATACTATTACTTAGGTGCGATAATAAATACATAGTAAAAAAGCAGTGTCTACGTCTAATTGTGCGTTTAAACAAAATGATACGATAATTTTTTTGTTTTTCGACAAAAGAAAAGCGAGAGAAAGGTGATAGAATACAAATATACAGCCTAGCTGACTTTTAGCATAAATTTATATGAAAGCGCTAACAAAAAGCTGTATTCATCTCGTTTTGACAGATTGGAAAAAGGGGAGACGTTTATGCAGGGGAAAACTCAGGGGAAAGAATTGAAACGCGGGTTAGAAGAAAGACATGTGACGCTGATGTCCTTAGGAGCAGCCATAGGGGTAGGGCTGTTTCTTGGATCTGCATCTGCTATTAAATTAGCAGGGCCGGGAATATTATTGGCGTACGGATTTAGCGGAATGATTATGTTTTTTATTATGAGAGCACTTGGAGAAATGGCGATTCAAAAACCTGTTGCAGGTTCATTCAGCAAGTACGCGCGTGACTATTTAGGGCCCCTTGCTGGTTATCTAACAGGTTGGAACTACTGGTTTTTATGGGTTGTAACATGTATGGCTGAAATTACAGCCGTTGGTATTTATATGGGATATTGGTATCCGGATGTACCAAACTGGATTTGGGCGTTATCGGCGCTTGTCATCATGACAACAGTTAACTTCTTAGCTGTTAAGGCATATGGTGAACTGGAATTTTGGTTTGCACTTATTAAAATTTTAGCGATTGTGTTAATGATTGCCGTTGGATTATTAATGATTGTGTTTGGAATCGGGAACGGCGGCGTTGCGACGGGTATTAAAAACTTATGGGACAACGGCGGGCTGTTCCCGAACGGATTCAAAGGTATTTTACTGTCGCTGCAAATGGTTATGTTTGCATATTTAGGAATTGAAATGATCGGCGTTACCGCGGGAGAAGTGAAAAATCCAGAAAAATCTCTAGCAAGAGCGATTGATTCGGTCTTTTGGCGTATTCTTATTTTCTACGTTGGTGCATTATTTGTCATTATGTCGATTTATCCTTGGCAAGAAATTGGTTCACAGGGAAGCCCGTTTGTATTAACATTTGAAAAAATCGGGATTCCAGCAGCGGCAGGCATTATTAACTTTGTGGTGCTAACAGCAGCTCTTTCTTCTTGTAACAGCGGTATTTTTAGTACAGGCCGTATGCTGTTTAACTTAGCAGAGCACGGAGAAGCTCCAAAAGGATACGGTCAGCTGACAAAAGGCGGCGTACCTGGAAAAGCTGTTTTAGCATCAGCGGGTGCGTTATTAGTCGGAGTAGCGTTAAACTACATTGTGCCTGCCAAAGTATTTACGTGGGTAACAAGCATTGCAACATTCGGTGCGATTTGGACATGGGGAATTATTTTGCTTTCTCAAATTAAGTATCGCAAAACGCTAAAAAAAGGTGAAGAGGCAAAGTTAAAATACAAAATGCCTTTATTTCCGTTAACGTCTTATGTGTCACTTGCGTTCCTAGCGCTGGTGGTTGTTCTTATGGCGTACAATCCAGATACAAGAATTGCAGTTGTTATCTGACCACTATGGTTTATCGGTCTTATTATCGCGTACTACGCAAAAGGATTTCATAAACGAAGTCAAGGTTCAGCTGGGACTGAGCAAAAGCTAGTGAAATAAACGAAAAGACCTCTTTCTTGGAAAGAGGTCTTTTTTCATTAGTTTATGTGCGAATGATTAGTTTTTTTGAAGGGATTATTGATACGTATGAATAATGTAGAAAATATTCTATTTATTCTGTACTATTTAGTTAGAGAATTCATTAATGATTAAATGGTAATTGGAAGTGGATAAGTATGGTAGTTTTACGTTTTTTAACGCCACACAGTGCATCGAAAAGTTGGGAGGAAATAGGCAGAAATGATAGAAAGATTTAGTGAAAAAGACATAAAGGGTTTGCTAGTGCTATCTAAGTTGGAAAAATGGGATTATAGCGAAGCGGATTTACATACGATTTTTTCAACTGGAGACGTATTTGGACATAGAAATGAGAAAGGTGACATTGTATCAAGCGTAGCAGTAGTTTTATATGAAAATCAGTCAGCTTTTATAGGAATGGTAATTGTGAGAAAAGATTATCGAAAACAAGGGTTAGCCGGGCAGCTCATGAAGCACTGTTTGCAAATTCTTTCTCCTGAGGTGAATGCCTACTTAATTGCGACAAAAGAAGGTGAGCACTTATATAAAAAAGCAGGGTTCAAAACCGTGGACTATGTAAGTAAATATATAAGCAGTGAATACATACCAAGAGCATTTAAAGCTTCAGGGTTTTATACACGATTCTTAACGAGAAGGGACTTCAAAGGGGTTTTAAAGCTTGATGAAGCAGCATTTGGAGATAATAGAAAGCTATTTTTAAAAAGTAGAATTCAGCAAGCTGAAAAAGCAGTTGTCTTACAAAACAAACAAAATAAAATGATGGGTTATGGTTTAGCGGTTCGTACCCCGAGCAATATCGTGATTGGTCCCGTAGTTGCTCCACACGCTGAAGCAGCAATGCTAGTCATTGATGAATTAGCGAAGAGTTACAAAGAAAAGCTGAGAATTGACCTGTCTTCTCATGAGGAAACGTTAAAGAAACTTGTGAAAAATCACGGATTTCAGCTTCAAAATGAGCCTCCTGTTATGGCGTATGGCGTCAAGCCCCTATCTGCTAGACAGGGCAATCTTTTTGCTATAGCAGCTCAGGCGTTTGGATAAAAAGAAAGGAGAAGCTCCTTTCTTCGCGTCTATCGAATTCTCCCAATTTTAAACCCATTATCAATCTGATGAAAGCCGACTTTTGGATAGTAGTTCATAGCAGAAGGAGCGGAAAGTAAAATGAGCGCGGCTTCTTCACCGATTTCTGATTGAACGTGCTTGATGAGCTGTGTGCCGATTCCTTGATTTTGATAGTCTTTTACGACAGCTAAATCCGATAAATAGCAGCAGTAGCTAAAATCTGTTAACGCTCTGGCTATGCCAATGAGTTCGCTGTCTTTCCAAGCGGTAACAGTAAGGGAAGCATGATCAAGCATTCTTTGAATCCGATCAAGATCTTGTGCCGGACGTTTAATACCTGAATGTACAAACACTTCAGCAGCTTGTTCGGCACGGATTGAGACGTTGGTTTTGTAAGTAATGGTCATTGTGTCATCTCCTTGATTTATAAGATATAGTCCAGTATATGAAGAATCTGAACTGAGAATAAGTGTCAGAAACAGTAAATTTAATAGGGTCAGTTAGAAAGGAAAGAACATCATGTTAGAGTTAATGCCTTTGCTCGATAAAAGAAAAGCAGATCCCTTATACATGCAGCTTTATACTTACATAAAAAAACAAATTCAAAAAGGCACCATTCCGCCTCATGAAAAACTGCCTTCTAAACGAAAGTTAGCTCTTCATTTAAGCATTAGCCAAAATACGGTTGAAGCGGCTTATGTACAGTTAGAAGCTGAAGGCTATATCGAGATACTAGCCAGGAAAGGAGCATTTGTAAAAGAGATAAAAAATGAAGTCGTGCTTCAAAAACAGCCTCCCGCCTATGTCTCTTTACCGGAAGAAGAAGGGAAATCAACTGTCATTGACTTTAGCCATGGAAAGGTAGACGTAGAAAAATTTCCGTATAACACGTGGAAAAAGCTAACGGTTCAAACTATTTATCATGATGAAAGCCAGCTTTTTTATAGCGGACATCCACAGGGCGAACTGCTTCTTCGTCAAGAAATTGCAGCGTATCTTTATCATTCAAGAGGAGTGCGCTGCACAGCGGAGCAAATTGTGATAGGTGCAGGTACACAGTACCTCATGTGGCTGCTTTCTGTCATTCTAGGAAAAGAAAAGATAATTGGGTTCGAAAACCCAGGCTTTCACCGAACGAGGCACGTTTTTCAAGAACAAGGCATGTCGGTCGTCCCTATTTCTCTTGATAGTTCTGGCTTGAAAGTGAAGGAACTGAAAGAAGGCGGAGCGGATGCGGTGTACATTACGCCGTCTCATCAATTTCCTGTTGGGATGGTCATGCCGATAGCAAGAAGACTTGAACTATTAGAGTGGGCGGCAGAAACGAATGGCTATATCATAGAGGATGACTATGACGGAGAATTTCGCTATAAAGGAAAACCGATTCCGGCCCTTCAAGGATTAGATCAAGACGATCGCGTTATTTATACGGGTACGTTTTCAAAATCGTTGATGCCTTCTCTTCGAATAAGTTATGCCGTGCTGCCACACCGGCTTCTTACAAGTTATATGAAACACTGTGGACTTTTTAAACAGCCTGTTTCAAGGCTTCATCAGCATACGCTTTTTCTGTTTATGAAAGAAGGGCACTGGGAACGTCACTTGAATAAAATGAGAACAGCATACCGTAAAAAACAAGCGCTGCTGCTAGATTGTTTGACTACTATTATGGGAGAACGTGTAGATGTTATTGGAGAACATTCTGGCTTGCATATTCTTCTTAAGGTAAAAAACGGAATGAGTGAACAGAAACTAATTGAAGCAGCTGCCAAACAAGGGGTAACGATTTATCCAACATCTATTTATTATCATAGTGCGGGTGAAAACAACACGCCCTATGTATTGCTTGGATTTGCAGGACTGTCTGATGGAGAAATAAAAACAGGTGTAAACCTGCTGTTTAAAGCTTGGTTTGAACAGAAGGATTGAGAGGTATGCTGGGGGGATTTCTATGAAAGTAAAGCGGAAATTGTTTGGTTTATGGACAGGAGAGCTTACGGCAGCTTTACTGTTTGCTGCGCTGTGGATAGGGTACTTAAATGAGTTTTCTCATCTGGCTTTTTATTTAACAACGTTTTCAAGTGTGTATGCTTTTATTATACTTGAGTTTATCCTGTTTCAAGGAAGCTTGTACTGGTTTATGAAATGGAGGCGAGTGAGCCGAAAAGAAGATTCTCATTTGCCCTCCAGCTACATTCAGTTGTTTCTGCTTTTTAAAAAAATGAATAAAATTCTTCTTACGTTAGGTTTAGGTGTACTCATTTACCACTATATGCAGTTAGGGGTTAAGGGACTTGCTTTTTTTCTAGGCCTTTACGCGTTTGCTTGGATTGAATATATTAACTACTATGTGATTAGACTTTCTTATCAAAGTCCAAGTGAAATCAAAGAATTTTTTGGGCAAAAAGGCTTTAAACGATCTATTTTAGCGAGAGAAATAGATAAAAACCAGCGCGTTTGATTACACAGACTGCGCTGGTTTTTTTGTCTGGAAATCGAGAATTTTTGAAAATTAGTGGATCTGTAGGTAAAGGAAAGTTTGATAGGAAGAGGATGCTTCTTGTAAGGAAGATACGAATGTATAAAAAAGAGGTGTTACATTCATGCGGTTGTTTCTTGACCAGTCATGGTTTGCGAAAAATGATTTTCTTAGTTCGGCTGTGAGTTCAAGCTGCACGCCGGCTTTTAACAGGTTATCGTTCACAATATTTTGTTCGCTTGTTCCCGCTATGTTAGAAGGAGCGTCACGGACGGTAAAGCCGTTTTTGCGCAGTGATTGCTTCATCAGCTCTTTATAAAGCTGATTTTTTCCACCTATATACATGATAGGCTGACTGCCGCTGTAGCCGTGAATCGTCAAAACGGACATGCTTTGCTGAGCCATTCCTCTAGCAATCGGTTCGTCAAAGTTTTCTGAGGTTATGTGCAGAACTCCATTGTTAGTGGACTTGATGCCTTCGAATAAATAATAAGAAGCAGAAAAGCGATCAGCGAGTTCTTTGGCAACTTCTGATGTACCTGGTTCAATTCCGCCGCCGTGAATGGCCATAATGGATAAATAGCTAAAGCGCTGCTCGTAGCGAATGTCGTAGTCTTGGTGAAGAATTTCGTGCTGCTGCAGTTCTGCATAAGAGGAGTAATAGTCACCGCTTGCATAAGAGGGAGGGAAAATCAAAAAGCAGTACATCAGAGACAACAAAATGCTTGTACTCCATTTGAATACACGGTTCATTAATAATCACCTCTATTTATTCTATGACAAATAGAGGTGATTATTAATTTTTTCGCTTTTTGATAAAATGCCAGTTTACTTGAAACTCAATAGGCTCGCGTTCTAATCTCCCCCACTCACCAAATCTGCTGTAATAATCGATAACTTTATCCACTTTGATTAGCCTCCACTTTAAAAATTAGTTATAGTAAATTATAACAAAAATAGAAATAGTTAATAGGTACATTTGTGAAAAAGTGAAGAGAAAGGAGGAGAAAGAATGACCGCAGCTTTTATTAGTCGTCTAGCCCTATCAGGTTTGTTAGGAGCTTTGGTTGGTTTAGAAAGAGAGTTTAGAGCTAAAGAAGCAGGGTTTCGCACTCATTTTTTAGTTGCTGTCGGTAGCACGCTGATTATGCTAATTTCGAAATATGGCTTTTCAGATGTGCTTCATCAAGATCATACGGCTCTTGATCCGAGCCGGGTGGCCGCACAAGTAGTAAGCGGTATTGGTTTTTTAGGAGCAGGTATGATTATTATTCAAAAGCAGCATATTAGAGGGCTCACAACAGCCGCAGGCGTATGGGCAACGTCGGGAATTGGTTTAACCATTGGGGCGGGTATGTATACAGTCGGCATTAGCGCAACTATATTAGTGCTGATTGGCTTAGAAATATTGAACGTAATGTTTACATCTCTTTCTACTCATTCCCTTTTAATTAAGTTTGGTGCAGCAAATCAAGAGAATATTTATGAGCTGCTTGACAAGATTGAAAAAGAAAATATTATGATTTCATCCTATGAAATTCACCAAGATCATCATCAAGGAGAACTGCTTTATTTCGTTGAAATAAAAGGAAAGGCAAAAAAGAAACGAAATAAAATAGAATTGATTAAATCGATTCACTCTATGGCTCACGTGTTATTTATTGAAATTGAATAAGCACTTATTTATTTTTTCAAAAGAAACTGGAAGAAACGTATTTTAGTTGAAGGAAGAGCAGGGCCGAACGATGAATGGAGGACGTAGATTTCGTGTATGTAGGTGCTTCTAGCGGTTGATTGGAGGGTAAGGCGAAGACTCCTGCGGGAAAAGCGGAACAGGTGAGACCCCACAGGAGCATAAGCGACGAGGAGGCTCAGCAGCCGCCTGCGGAAAGCGAAGCCTTGCACGGAAATCAACCGCGGTGTTAAAAGTAATCCATACTAACTCATTTATCCAATTTGTTCTCTCTATCTTGCTTAAACCGTTTTGCTGTGTTTTATCATAGCAAAAAAAGGCTATTACCTAAATATAGAGAATTTTACTGGAGGTTATAAAATGAAAATTGGAGTTGTAGGTGCTACAGGAAAAGCAGGAAGTTTTATCGTGAAAGAAGCCTTAAATCGCGGGCATGACGTGACGGCAATTGTACGTGATGCGGGCAAAGTAGAAGAAAAGGATGTTCGTACACTGGAAAAGGACATCTTCGATATTACGGCAAACGATATTGAAGGTTTCGATGCGGTAGTGAATGCGTTTGGAGCTCCTGAAGGAAAGGAACATCTGCATGTAGAAGCGGGGCAATCGTTAATTCATGTATTTAAACAAGCTCCGGACGTTCGTCTTCTTGTTGTAGGAGGAGCAGGAAGTTTGTTTGTAGATGAAGAGAAAACGACGCGTCTAGCAGATACGCCTGATTTTCCAAAAGAGTACAAAGCGACAGCTGACAACCAAGCCCAAAATTTAAAAGACTTAGAAAGTACAAGCGATATTAATTGGACGTTCATTAGCCCAGCAGCATTTTTTAATCCTTCAGGAAAACGAACGGATGCTTATAAAACAGGGAAAGATCATGTTATTTTAAACTCAGAAGGAAACAGCCATGTCAGCTATGCGGATTACGCCATTGCAGTTATTGATGAAATTGAGCGAGGAGAGCATGTAAACGAACGCTTTACCGTTGTATCCGACGCTAGATAAAGGAAAAGCCGCTTTATGCGGCTTTTTTTGTGCATGTTATACTATGGAAAAAGAAAAGGAGTCCAGCAGAAAATGGAGAATAAAGAAAACGTAGCCTTAACGTTTTATAGTGAAGCCTACGAGTCATCTATACATAGCTATACGCTGCCTGAAGAGCAGCTCATTTACACGGCACTTCCCGCTGAAGCTATAGCTAAGTGTAAGCAGGAAAGAGATAGAACGCCCGTTTTGATTTTGGCAGAAAACAAACTAGCCGGCTTTTTCGTGCTCGACGCAGGGGAAGCCGTTAAAGAATATACCGAGGGATCCGGCGCGCTTTTAATACGGTCTTATTCCATTCATCCTGATTATCAAGGAAAGGGAGTTGGCAAAAAGTCATTGAAACTTCTTCCTTCTTTTATCAACCATCACTTTCGCACTAAAAATAAAGTGGTGCTAGGCGTGAACCATAAAAACACGGCGGCGCAGCACCTATACAAACGATGCGGCTTTGTCGATACAGACCGGCATGTTTTTGGAAGCCAAGGAAAGCAGTTTGTTTATCAGATGAACATAAAAAAAGCTTGAACAAGAGTTCAAGCTTTTTTCTTATATAACAAGGAGAAAGCTAGAGCAAATAGGCAGCGCTACAAGGGACGTTTTTAATACGGGAGCAGGTACACGATTTGTAAATTTTGCTCCAATATATGAACCGACCATTGTGCCGACAACTACTTGAATCAACAGCGGGATATCTAAAAAGCCCTGCTGATAATAGCCCATTCCTCCGCCAATTGCAATCGGAATAATAACGAGCATCGTCGTTCCGGCGGACTGGCGAATAGACAAGCCTAACACCATCATAAGGCCAAGCTGGATAAATGGAGTTGAGCCAATTCCAAACATTCCGGACAGAGCGCCCGTAATTAAGCCGATTAGTAAAGAGTAGACGACAAATTTAGCTCCTGTTGGAACAGTACGTTCTTTTTGCTGACGGGAAAATAAAAACATTCGCAGCCAAAGTAAAACACCAGATAATAAAAGCATGCCGGCTGTGAGCCATTTTAGCTCACCTTCTGGGATAAAGGATGAAAGGTTAGACCCAATCCAAGCGCCTAATGCACCGAGGATACCAACAGAGATACCAGATTTTAAAGATACGTTACCTTCGCGGTAATGACTGACGGCACCAGATAAAGAAGAGAAAATCATTGCGGTAAGAGCCGTTGCGAGTGCAACGTGTACAGATACGCCGTACAGCAGCGTTAAAATTGAAATAATAAAACCTGATCCGCCTGCTCCGACAAATCCTAAGATCAGTCCGACGGCTAACATTGTTAAAATAATTGAAACATCCATAAACGAATTCCTTCTTTCAACACTTATTCTATGCAGACACATAACATTTTCGGCAAGTGCTACGTTCTTCATTTAAACATGAATTTTTTATGACGTCCAATGTATAATTTATATGAAATCGATAGTATTATGTAATAAGTAAAGGATGTGAAAAAAATGGAATGGCAGCAGCTCGAATATTTTAATGTTGTAGCTCAAACGGAACATTTCACAAAGGCAGCGGAACAATTATCAATTGCGCAGCCTACGCTCAGCCGCTCAATTTCTAAATTAGAATCAGAGCTTGGCGTACCGCTATTTGAACGAAAAGGAAGGCAAGTTATTTTAAATCGATACGGAAGGCTTTTTTATGAACGAACGGCTAAAGTATTAAACGAAATGGAAGAAGCGAAACGTGAGCTTTCAGATTTGATTCATCCTCATCGCGGCAGCATTTCGTTTGCTTTTTTAAAATCATTAGGCGCTTCGTCCGTCCCGAAACTAGTTCATGCTTTTTTACAAGAGTATCCGAACGTTCAATTTCAAATTTTTGAGAACGCGACGAACATCATGCTCGATCAGCTTCAAACGGGAGAAATTGATTTTTGTATGTCTTCCGTAACGGAATCTAGGGCAGGAATTCAGTGGGAATATTTATGGAAAGACGAGCTGTACGCGTATGTCCCTGATACGCATTCTTTTACCTCAAGACAAGTGCTTTCGATTTCAGAGTTGGCTCATGAATCGTTTATCGCGTTAAAAAAAGGATACGGAAGCCGAACAATTTTTGATCAGCTGTTCGAAGAAGCTGAAATTGTCCCAAATATTACGTTTGAAGGAGAAGAATTTTTGACGGTGATTGGTTTTGTAGCGGCTCATTTAGGGGTTGCCTTGCTTCCTGAAATAAAGGGAGTGGACTTGCGAGGCATTAAAAAAATAAAGCTCAAAGAAGACACAGCTTCAAGGGTAATTGGGATTGCGTGGAACAAGGATAAATACTTAACTCCTGTTGCGAAAAAGTTCCAGGAATTTTTAATTCAGTATTTCAAAGACCATCATACAGGAGGAAAACGATGAAGAAAATTGCTTGCCTGCACGCTCATCATTCGAACATCTCTTATATAGAAAAAGCGCTGCCGTTTGCGAGCTGTATGCATTTCGTAGACCCTGGACTTGTACATCGGGTAAAAACCGATCCTAAATTTGCAGCGGAGTCAGCAGGTGCAAAAGTAGAGAAGCAGTTAAAGTGGATGGAAGAATGTTCAGCGGATGCCATTTTACTTACGTGTACGAATTACATTGCTCTTTTACCAGAAGCATTTACAAGTGATGTTCCAATTATTAAAATCGATGAGCCTTATTTTCGCCGAATATGTGAAATAGAAGAACCGCAGCTTATCGTGTTTACAAATCCGGAGACCGTAGAAGGAACGATGAAGCGTCTAGACGAATTTGCATTTTATCAAAATGTAAAGATAAAAGTTCACCCTGTTGTGATAGAAGGTGCTTTTGAACTAGTAATGACTGGAAACCTAGAGAAGTATAAACAGAAGGTGAAACATGTCTTAGATGAGCTAATAAAAGAGCATAACACTGTTGTTTCAGTGGCGCAGCTCTCGATGGTAGAAGCGGCGGAGGAGGTAAGCGACCGTATTATTACGCCTCTTCAACCGTTAGCGGAAGAAGTAAGAAAAACAATTATTAGGTCATAAGAAATGAAAATAAGGAAAAATAAATGGTAAAATATTCACTTTATTTTGACAAAAATTTCATTTACTTATATGATAAGTAGTGTTATAGAAACCACTTATTATATAGGGGAGGCATCGTTTTGTGAAGAAAGCAAATGCACGCGATAAGATTTTAGAAACAGCATCGCGGCTTTTTCAGCTGCAAGGCTATCATGCAACGGGATTAAATCAAATTATTAAAGAGAGCGGGTCGCCAAAAGGGTCTCTTTATTATTATTTTCCAAAAGGGAAAGAAGAACTGGCGATTCACGCTGTTCAATATACGAATAAATACGTCCAAGTTCAAATTAAAGAAAGTTTAAATAAATCTTCTGACGCGGCACAGGCTATTCAGTATTTTATTGAAGAATTGTCCAAGCAGTTTGAACACGAAGAAAGTATTGCTGGTATGCCTGTTGGACTGATGGCTGGAGAAACGGCGCTTATTAATGAACCGCTGCGCGAAGTCTGCTATGTGGCTTTTCAAGATTGGGAAAAACTTTTTAGAGAAAAAATGATAGAGAGCGGATTTCAAGAGAAGCAAGCAGGAGAGCTTGCAGTTGTAATCAACTGTCTGATAGAAGGCGGTATTTTGCGTTCGTTAACAGAAAAAACGAGCGCTCCTTTGCAGCAGATTCAGCAGCAGATTCCGGTTCTGATTCGCAAATAAAAAAAAGCTTTCCACTTTTAGAGTGGAAAGCTTTTTTTTATGGATTGACGGAATTTGGCATATATTGATAAAATTTAAAGGTATATTTTCTGAAAATTATATTTCTTTAAAAAGAAAGAAAGGAGTAGCTCATGATTTTTACTATTATTCAAGCTGATGATACGTGGGCACTATGGGGAATTCTAGCGATTTGGGCTTCTGTTAGTATTTTTCTCGAACAAAAGTATAAGTGGGCTTCTTTTCTGTCAGGAGCTATTATTGCGCTAGCAGGAGCGCTTATCCTATCAAATTTAAAAATTATTCCAACAGAGTCTCCAGTCTATGATGCGGTTTGGGCGTATCTAGTACCGCTTGCCATTCCATTATTGTTATTTCAAGTCAATATGAAAGAATTATTTCAAGAAAGCCGGAAACTGCTTTTTATTTTCTTAATCTGTGCAGTAGGAACGGTCATAGGGAGCACAGCAGGCTTCTTGTTGTTAAAAGATTATATTCCTGAACTAGCAAAAATTGCAGCTGCTATTGGCGCTTCTTATGTAGGTGGAGGGGTTAACTTTGCTACCGTTACGGCCAAATTTGAACCATCAAGTCAAATGGTTTCCGCGACGGTGGTTGCTGATAATATGGTCATGGCTTTACTGTTTGCCGTGTATATGTTTGTTCCTTCTATGAAGTTTTTTAGGAAACATTTTAAGACACCTCATATTCAAGAAGTAGAGGCCAGGCAATATGGAGAAAATGATCGTCATACGCTTGCAGAAAAATATTGGGCAAAAAAAGAAATTTCGTTAAAAGACGTGGCGGCTTCCATTGGTACATCATTTTTTCTAGTGGTTGTATCTTTTAAATTAGCCGAATGGTTTGGAACAATCATTCCAGCCGGTCCAAATGCTTCCGTAGTTCAAACGTTATTACATACTATTTTGAGCGAAAAATACTTATTGCTTTCCACACTTACGTTTCTTGTCATTTATCTGTTTCCTTCTTATTTTAAAAACATTAGCGGAAGCCAAGAAATCGGCACATACTTCATTTATATTTTCTTTGTTGTCATTGGAGTGCCGGCGTCCATTCCATTAATTGTTGAAAAAGCACCTCTTTTGATTCTATTTGTGCTCATTGTGGGGATGAGTAATTTAATAGTGGGGCTGCTTTTAGGAAAAGTATTTAAAATTGAGTTAGAACATATTTTACTGGCGAGCAATGCAACGGTAGGGGGACCTACGACAGCAAGCGCGATGGCGATTGCTAAAGGATGGGGAAGTTTGGTTGGTCCTATCTTGGTAGTAGGAACGCTTGGCTATATTATTGGTAACTATATCGGCTTTGCACTTGGCTATTGGTACTTAACATTTTAAATAAAAAAATGCCTCCTCTGATGACTCAAAGGAGGCGTTTTTTTATTTAGCGTGCTTGACTGCTGAAGATTGATAAAAACGACCTTTAAAGATATACGTAGCTGTAATAAATAAATAGATAGCTAATGTAATAGTCGTAATAACAACGGATGTTGTGCAGATAACACCAATTAAAATAGCGCTTAGTGCAATAAGGGCAGCCCACGTTGTATAAGGAAACCATTTAACAGAGTAGCTGCTCGATGCTTCTGGCTGAACTTTGCGGGACTTTAAGTGTGCAATCGCAATAATCAACCAAATAAACAATACCGTATACCCTAAAGATCCCATCAAATAATCAAATGTCTTACTTCCTGCAAATAAGGAAATCAACACGCCCACATAAAGGGATGATGTACACATTAAGATTGCATAGACAGGAACTTTGTTAACAGAAAGTTTCGAAAATATCTTCGGCACTCGACCGTCTACTGCTTGCGTATACAAAATACGTGATGAACCGTAAAGTCCTGAGTTCATAGAAGAAATAACGGCTAACAAGATCACGGCATTCATAATATGATCTGCTCCGGGAATGCCAATCATTTTAAATACCATTACAAAAGGACTTTGAGAAACGCCGTTCACTTCATTCCAAGGAATCAAGCTCACGATGATAAAAAACGGGAACAGATAAAAAGCAATGATACGCGTTAATGTACTGCGCACAGCCTTAGGTACTACTTTTTCAGGGTTTTTTGTTTCAGCTAGCGTTACTCCGATGATTTCAGTTCCACCGTATGAGTAGATGACAACTAACATCGCCGTAATTAGCCCGGTTGGTCCCTTTGGGAAAAAACCGCCGTGATCGCTTAAATTTGAAAAACCCGCTGCGGTATGATGACCGAATGATACAAACAATAATAAAAGTCCAGCGATAATAAAGATCACAATGACCGTGATTTTAATTAAAGCTAACCAGTATTCCGTTTCAGCAAATGCTTTAACTGAAAGCAAGTTAATGGCTGTAACAATAACGGATACGCCTAAAGCAAGCATCCAAATTGGGTAATCAGGAAGCCAGTACTGAATAAAAATAGCGGCTACAACGGCTTCAGCTGCAATGTTTAACACCCACATTTTCCAGTAAATCCAGTCCAAAAAGTAAGCGGGATAGCTTCCTAAAATCGACTGAACTAAATCACGAAACGTTCGTGCTTCACTATTTCGAACCGCCATTTCAGCAAGACCTTGCATGATGAATAGTAAAATAATTCCGCCAATTAAATAGGCAATAATAACTGATGGTCCTGCCATATCAATAGCCGAGCTGCTTCCTTTAAATAAACCAGCGCCAATTGCTCCACCTAGCGCCATCATCATAATGTGACGTGAAGTCATTGTTCGCTGCAAACCTTGGTTGTCCTTCTTCATGACTTTTCCCTCCACTTTTTTATAAAATAAAAAAAGCTTATCGTCTCCTACCTCATTATCAAATGAGAGAAGAGACGATAAGCTTTAGCTAACCGCGGTACCACTCTTGTTGGCTCTTAAAGAACCCTGCTTAAAACCTGATAACGAAGGTTAGACGTTAAAACTTAGAGAACACTTCTGCATTCTTTCTGAATTACCACTCCTGGGCGAGTTCAAAGTATTATTGGACTACGTCACACCAACCCGTAGCTCTCTTGACCGAATAATAAGCTTTTACTACTCCCAATCGCTGTGTTTTTGATTAAAATCTGAAAGTTCTTGATGAATAACCATTACTATACGTGCTTCTTTTTTCTTTGTCAACAGCTATTTTCGAAAAAGTAAAAATGATTCCATTCTACTTTTATAGAACTCAGGACTGGTTATTTTGGTAAAAAAATCAGTCGTTTCACCTAATTTTCACCAACTCTGCTTACATTAAGAAATATAAAAAAGGAGTTGTTTTGACAAATACATAGGTGAGGAGAATGAATAGAGTGAAAAAGATGATGTACGTCCGGTTTGGACTGGATCTTTTAATGGCCGTTACGTTTGTTTTGTTTTTTAACAAGCAAGTATTGGGAGGGTTAACATTTCATGAAATTGCGGGGTTGGCGATTGCCGTCGCCTTTTTTACCCACTTGCTGCTAAACTGGCAGTGGGTAAAGAAAGTTACGGTTAAATTATTTGACCGCAGGCTTCCGCGCAGAACAAAGTTCGGTTACTTTTTAAATATCATGCTGTTGATTACGATGTCATTTATTATGATTAGCGGTATTTTTATTTCAAGAGTAGTATTTCCAAATATTAATGTTGGGAACGAACAGTGGTTTAAGGTTTCGCATATTTCCGTATCATTTTTAGTGTTAATTTTAGTAGCCGCTCACATAGGTCTTCATTGGCAATGGGTTATAAATGTATGTAAAAATATGACGAAATTCAAAAAGTCAAAGAAAAGCTTGAGCATAGCAGCTAAGCTAACAACCGCTGCGCTGTTAGTCATTGGCATATACGAAATAAATGAAACGGGTTTTCTTGGAAAACTTGGAGGAGTAGCGAGAGTACTGAATGTAAGTTCCTCAGATATGCCGCAAAAAGGCGGTGGGAAGCCGAATTTTGATCGCCATTCATTTAGCGAGAACAAATCTTCTGCGACGGCATCTGCTGGTCACGAACGTCCAAACTTTGATCACGATGGCGGAGGTCCGGAAAGAGGAATGAAAGGAAAAGAAAGCGGCTTTGAAAGTCCAAATCCTTTTGTTGTAATCGGTACTTATTTTGCTATTATGTCAGTTTTTATTATTGTTATTTATTATATTGAAAAAATATTAGCAGGTGTGAAGAGACGTAAAAAAATAACGGGTCCTGCTGCGGAAATTTAAAATGAAAAAGCTTTCTATTTCACCGTTTTTTCATCGTATAGAAGTAAAATCATTTATGTAAAAGCGAATGCTTTGCAAAATTAAAATGAGAGAACCTTAGGTGGTGGAAATCGTGAAACAACATACACAGCCTGAAATGGAACATAAGAAAAATTGGTTTATTAATGCGCTATTGAATTTTGGTATTTATAAAAAAGGAAATCGGCATCTATACGAACTGACACTTCAAGAGTTAGAAGCTCAATATGTAAAAGTAAAATCATTTATGTATAATCAGGAACCTCTTTCGCAATGATAAAAAAGCACTCAGTATATGAGTGCTTTTTTGTGTTAGAAAGTCTTATTCTTTGACAGGCAAAACTGTACAGATTAAAATCACAGTATATTTTAAAGTTACAGTTTTAAATGACACATATTATAGGAAAGAAAACAGTCTCTACCTATAATATGCCACTATTTTTGACCGTATCATTTTTGGAGGGAAATAAAATGACAAATAAAAAGTATGAGCCGCTTTTACAGCCATTTACTTTTTCAAATGGCATCAAATTAGATAACCGCGTTATTCTTGCTCCTATGACAAATTTTTCATCAAATGAAGATGGGACAGTATCAAATGCAGAAGTAGACTACTACGTACGACGTTCAAAAGGTGTTAGCATGGTCATTACAGCATGTACATACGGAACGGCGAACGGAAAAGGATTTCACGGAGAGTTTGCTGCAGACAGCGATGAAATGATTCCTAGCCTGCGTCGATTAGCAACAGCCATTAAAGATCAAGGAGCAAAAGCAGTTCTTCAAATTTTTCACGGAGGCCGCATGTGTCCGCCTGAGCTTGTTCCAAATGGAGAGGTTGTTAGCGCAAGTGCTGTTGCTGCAGAACAAGAAGGAGCTCCGGTACCTCGAGAGTTAACAAATGAAGAAATTGAAGGCATTATTCACGATTTTGGTGAAATGACGCGCCGTGCCATTGAAGCAGGATTTGACGGAGTTGAAATTCACGGAGCAAATAACTATTTAATTCAGCAGTTCTTTTCTCCGCATTCTAATCGCCGCGAAGATAAATGGGGCGGCAGCGTAGAAAAACGCTTAACATTCCCGCTTGCAATCGTAGACAAAGTAAAGCAAGCCGTTTCTAAGCATGCAAAAGAATCATTTTTAGTAGGCTATCGCTTCTCGCCAGAAGAGCCTGAAACGCCAGGAATTACAATGGCTGATACGTTGAAGTTAGTCGATGCACTAGCAGAAAAAGACCTTGATTACCTTCACGTATCGCTAATGGAATTCTGGTCAAAACCGCGCCGAGGCGTGGAAGATACTCGTTCACGTATTGAAATTATTCAAGAGCGAGTAGGAAGCCGTGTACCTGTAATGGGCGTAGGTTCTATTCATACAGCAGCCGAAGCAGCAGCCGCTCTTGAAACGGGCATTCCACTGCTTGCGATTGGCCGCGAATTAATTATGGATCCAGACTGGGTTCAAAAAGTAAAAGAAGGCCGTGAAAATGAAATTGTGACAACATTAAGCAAAAAAGATCAGGAAAAGCTTGTGATTCCTGACCCGCTGTGGCAAGCCGTTATTAACACACCAGGCTGGTTCCCGGTTGAAGATTAAAAGAAAGACAGAAAAGCGCAAAGACGATGGGACTGATCCCGTGTCTTTGCGCTTTTTGCTTTTTCATGGAATAGCGCTTTTGAACCATTAATTTACAAATGGGCTTCTTTATGTTTGAATAGTAATAGTTTTCTGAAAGTGAGGTGAGAGAATGAAAGCAGAGCCAATGGTGAAAATGATGATTTCAATGAGTATTTTTGGTTCGATTGGCTTTTTCTCCACACAAACTGGACTGCCTTCTTTTGACTTAGTATTTGTTCGCTGTATTTGTGCAACACTTTTTCTCGGAATGTGCTGGTTCGTAACGGGTGAATATAAAAGGGAAAAATGGAATGCTAAAGAAATAAAGCAGATTTTACTGTGTGGGATATTTCTTGTGTTTAACTGGGTGTTTCTATTTAAAGCATTTGAAATGATGTCCGTTACGGTTGCTATTTCTATTTATCATCTTGCACCCGTTTTAGTATTGCTTCTGGGGAGCTTTATGTTTAAGGAGAAATTAACGGTTCTTGGCGTGATGTCTATCTTCATTTGTTTTGGAGGAACACTTCTAATTATTGGAGTGGAGCAACTTACGATTGACGGCTTCATGTCTTCAGGAATACTCTGGGCGCTTTTAGCCGCTTTGTTTTATGCATGCACGACGCTGCTTGGTAAAGGCATTATTCATACGAGTGCTTATGCTGTTACATTTCTTCAGACTTTTTTAGGAATTTTTCTATTATTGCCGTTTGTTCATTTTACTGATTTTCATTTCCTAACAACGGCCAACTGGACATCTATTTTAGTAACAGGCTTTGTACATACTGGTTTAGTGTATTATTTGTTTTTCGACAGCCTGCGCTATTTAAAAACTCAGGTGATTTCGGTTCTGGTGTTTTTAGATCCAGCCGTTGCCATTTTATTAGATACAGCATTCACGGGATTTCGCCCTACGCTTTTGCAGCTTGCAGGCATTGTTTTGATCTTTTTAGGAATGCTTTTTACTTTGAAGCCAAAACCTTCATCTGAAAAAAATATTTCCAATAGCAGGATAAAAAAGATCACATAGAATTTCTATTTCATCTGCAGGTGTTCATTTATTAGAAAAAGGGGAGCTAGTCATGAAAGTTAGTAAGCAAAACGCAGAACACTACGTGTGGGGAGGAAAATGCGATGGGTGGCACCTAGTGAAAAATAAAGACGTAAGTATTATTCATGAGCGCATGCCCCCTTATACGGAAGAGGTAAGGCATTATCACTTGAAAGCACATCAATTTTTCTTTGTACTAAAAGGAACAGCTGCTCTAGAAATAGACGGAGTTATTTACGATGTAAAAGCACACGAAGGAGTAGAAGTATTTCCTTCGATTCTTCATCAAATGATGAATCGTTCGAGTGAGGAGATTGAGTTTCTTGTGATTTCACAGCCTTTTGCACAAGGAGACCGCATAGCTGTTGATGAAGATAAAGACTAAGCATAGATAAGTCTATTTTTACTAGTCCTAACAGTAAGCGAAGAATACCGTCCAGTACAATAGTACCTTTTCATTCAGCAAGTGAAATATTATGCCTAATAAAATAAAAATACTTTTATTGCAGAGCAGAAATGTGGTAAATTAATATGTATGCAATATAGGGAGAACAAAATTTACAAATTAACAATTGTGTAATATTAACATCACGATAAAAAATAAGAGATTACAAGTTAAAATGTAAATTTTGTAGATGACTAAAAAAAGAGATGAAGATGATATTGTTTGACAAATTGAATCATTTTCAGGTAATCTTTTGCAGGACTTAACCGTTACGATTTAATGTAGGGGACTTTCCTGAGGTTAGCTGAACATGAAATCTCTACTTTTTAGTGAAAGGAATTTGAAAATGAAAAAACTATTTTCAAAGCCGTTGTTTTACTTTTTTATAGCGGTTTTATTCATGTGGATCAAGTCTTACATGTCTTACAAAGTGGAGTTCAACTTAGATATAAGTGACTCAATGCAAAAAACGTTATTGTTTATTAATCCAATTAGTTCAACTTTGATCTTTTTAGGGTTAGCATTGTTTGCAAAAGGAAAAAGAGCCATCGTTTGGACGCTTATCCTTAGTACAATCATGACGGTCATTTTGTACAGCAATATTTTATATTATCGATTCTTCAATGACTTTGTGACATTGCCTACTTTAACGCAAACAAGCAATGTGGGTCATTTAGGAGGCAGTATCGCTGATTTAGTAAAAGCTCACGATATTTTTTACTTTGTAGATATCATTTTACTGATTGCGCTATTGTTTGTTAGAAAAATCGAATGGCCAAAAGCACGTCTTAAATTCCGCTATACGTTCATGGTGTTAGCGGCAGGAGCTGTCGCATTTGCAATTAACTTGCACTATGCTGAAAAAGATCGCCCTGAATTATTAACAAGAACATTTGATCGCAACTACCTAGTGAAATATTTAGGAGCATACAACTACACGGTGTATGATGCAGTTCAAACGTTTCAAAACTCAAAGCAACGAGCATTCGCAAGCAGTGATGACTTAACAACAGTGAAAAACTTCAGTACAAGTCACTATGCAGCTCCGAATATTGAGTATGCGGGTAAAGCAAAAGGAAAAAATATTATTAAAATTCATCTAGAATCATTTCAGTCATTCCTAATTAATTACAAGTTAAATGGACAAGAAGTAACGCCGTTTTTAAATTCATTAGCAAATGGAAATGAATTTATGTATTTTGATAACTTCTTCCATCAAACAGGACAAGGTAAAACAGCTGATGCAGAGCTTATGATGGATACGTCATTATATGGCTTGCCTCAAGGATCAGCATTTAGCTTAAAAGGCCGCAACACGTACCAAGCAGCACCAGCAATCTTAGATCAAGAGGGCGGCTATACAAGTGCTGTGTTACACGGAGATTATAAAACGTTCTGGAACCGTAATGAAATTTACAAACAGTTCGGTGTGGATAAATTCTTTGATGCAAGTTATTACAATATGACTGGTGATAACAAAGTAAACTATGGATTAAAAGATAAGCCATTCTTCAAAGAATCTATGCCAATGCTACAGTCATTGAAGCAGCCGTTCTATGCGCATATGATTACATTAACAAACCATTTCCCATTCGTTCTTGATAAAGGTGATGCTAGCATTGAACCGGCGAACACAGGAGATGGAACGGTAGACCGTTATTTCCAAACGGCTCGTTATTTGGATGAATCACTGCAAGAATTCTTTACAGAGCTAAAAGCTTCAGGTTTATATGACAACTCAGTTATTATGATTTACGGTGACCACTACGGTATTTCTGAAAATCATAACAAAGCAATGGAAAAAGTTCTTGGCGAGAAAATCACGCCATATAAAAACGCTCAGCTTCAACGCGTACCGTTCTTCCTTCACGTACCAGGTGTAAAAGGTGGAGTAAACCATACGTACGGCGGTGAAATTGACGTAGTGCCTACGCTTCTTCACCTAGTGGGAATTGATAGTAAAGAGTATGTTCAATTCGGTACAGATTTATTATCAAAAGACCATGATCAGGTAGTAGCATTTAGAAACGGTGATTATGTTTCTCCGAAATACACGTCAATTGACGGCAAGTATTACGATACAAACACAGGAGAAAGAATCACAGCAACAGACGAAGCGAAAGCTTATAAAAAGAAAGTTGGAAGAGAGCTAGAACTTTCTGATAAAGTGTTATACGGTGATTTATTACGATTTAATAAATTAGATGACTTTAAACCGGTCGATCCATCAAAATACATGTATGGAAAAGACCAAGAAACAGAAAAATAATGTAAGCTTTCACACCATACAATCCAAACAAGCAAGTAGAGGAGCTTTTTAAAAGCTTAGCTACTTGCTTGTTTTATGAGAACTTCATTGAAAAAGAAAGCTGGTGACAGAAACGTGGAGCGAACAAGACGCAAAAGAAGAAGAAGAGTTCGATGGGGCAGAGTGTTCTTTGCTTTGTTGTTCCTTTTTATTATCGTTGGGGGCATATACAGCTATTTCCAATATAAGCAAGGGCTATCGATAGCAAGCGATGGTAAATTTGCGGATGACGGCACGACATTTGAACAGTTTCAAGGCAGTCTCCCGAATAACGGAGAAGTAAATATGCTGCTGTTAGGAAGTGACTCGCGCGGGGAAAAGCATTCTCGTACAGACTCTATTTTAATTGCTCACTACGATTCTAAAAGCAAACACCCGAAAATTGTTTCTCTTATGAGGGATATGTACGTGGATATTCCAGGACACGGCAAGCAAAAGCTGAATGCTGCTTACGCGTTCGGAGGTCCTGAGCTGCTGCGTCAAACGATCAAACAAAATTTTGATATTGATATTAACTATTATGCAGTTGTGGACTTCGAAGGATTTTCAAAAATTGTAGATACGATTGCGCCTGATGGCATTGAAGTAACCGTGCCTCACGATATGTCTTCGGGAATTGGTATGACGCTTCACAAAGGTACCCAAGTTTTACACGGTGAACAGTTGCTTGGCTACGTACGTTTTCGCCATGATAACATGAGTGATTTTGGACGCGTTCAGCGCCAGCAAGAAGTCGTTTTAAAGCTCAAAGATGAAGTAGCAAGCCTAAACAGCGTGTTTAAAATACCGAAGCTTCTCGGCGTAATGGATCCTTACATCGATACAAATTTAGATACAAAAAGCATGATGCTTCTAGCTAAAGATGTGGTAACAGGAAACATGAAAGACGTTCAAAGCCTACGACTGCCTTTAGACGGATCATTTGAAAACAAAACGTATAGCGGCGTTGGTATGGTGCTTGATATTGATTTAGATAAAAATAAAGAAGCGCTGCAAGAATTCTTAAATGACAAATAAAGAAAAGCCTCGAGACGCATGTCTCGAGGCTTTTTCCTTATACATAGACGATGATGCGTTTGAATGACGTAATTAAACTGGTCACTATACCAGAGCATACAACAATGAATAATGAATAAATAGCTGTATCGTTTTGAAGCAGTAAAATACCTGAAATAATAATAGATGCGTCAATCACTAAAATGATGATGCCGGGGTTTAAAGATAACCATTTTGCAAGTATCAGAGAAAATAAGTCGACCCCGCCTTGACTTGCGTGCTGCCGGAGCATGATGCCAGTTCCAATTCCGTTAAAAACGCCTCCAAGGCAAGCGCTTAAGATAATGGGAAGGTGAAAAATTCCGTGAAGCGGAAACAGCAAATCAATCATAACGGCTGAGAGAACCATGCCATAGATAGCATTTAAAAAATAAGAGCGGTTAAAACCTAGAGCGAGAAGGTAAATCGGCAAGTTTAAGCAAAAAATCATCACGCCTACTTTATAGCCAAGTAAATAATTAATGATTAAGCTAATTCCCGTAATGCCTCCTGTTACAAGCTGAAGCGGAAGAATAAAAACGTTAATTCCAATACTAACAAACACACTGCCAATTCCAATTGCAATTAATTTTTTGTACATGCTGTCTCATCCTTGTCTATGAATCTCTTTATATGTATATGAAGACAAGCAGAGTTTCAGCACAAAGACTGCTTTAGAAACCATAATGCACGGATTAAATATATGCAAAGGAAGCTGTTTCGCAATGCAAATGTGTTGCATAAACATTCTTCACCATAGACAATAAGAATTAACGAAGAAGGTAAATGGAGGAGAAAAAATTGATCGTTCGAAAAGCTAGAGAAGAAGAAACATCATCTATTGAAACAGTAACGCTTGCTGCTTATGAGCAATATGCAGCTGTAAAATCGGAAGCACACTGGAAAAGATATCGAAAGGGAATTTTACATACCCTGAGTGAAGAAAAAAAATTTGAATGCATGGTAGCTGAAATCGATGGAGAAATGGCAGGAAGCGTTTTGTTTTATCCGCCGAATACGGATGTATATGGAGGGTTATTAAAACCATTTCCATGGGCTGAAATTCGTCTGCTGGCAGTTGCTCCATCTCATCGCCGAAAAGGAGTCGCCAATGCGCTTCTTGAAGCGTGTGAAAAAAAATCTCGGGAGCTAGGATGTTCTTATTTAGGTTTACATACAGATCATTCAATGGAACATGCCATTAAGCTGTACACTAAAAGAGGTTACGTCCGCTTTCCTGATAACGATTTTTATCCGGTAAAAGATTTGCATGTCATGGCATTTAGAAAATCAGTTTAATAAAAAAGCCTTTGAAATCATTGATTTCAAAGGCTTTTTTGAGATTCTGAATTTAAAATGACAAAAGCGAGAAAAAGAATAGCAGAAGCTAGCCAAATTGCTTTTGTTCCGAGGGTGAAAGTAGAAATAGAGCCTAACAATGCACCACTTAAAAAAGAGAGGATAATGGCCGTAAAACGAAGGCACTGATAAGCAGCATTTTCGTCGCGTTTGAATATAGCATAGTATGCTGCTTGAGAAGCAGTACGAAGGTTTCCAGTTGTCATTGTTGTATTATATGACCATTTTATCAAAGTTCTAAATGAAGAAACTTGAAGAGCAGCAACAAATGAAATTGTTACTGTAACCAACATATTAGGAACACTAGGTGGTAAAAACCCAACAATAATGAGTACGACAATTTCTAAAAGCAATACAATACGAGAAGTATCAGGGAGTACAGATACAAATCGCGGCTGCTTAAATGTTTCGGTTACAGCAACGCCTAGGATAAAGGCTAAAATAGGCGGAATATGAAGAAAAGCTTCTGTCCATTGACCTTGTGCTGCCTTTACACCTAATAAAACGATATTTCCACTTTGTGCATTTGCAAATACTCCGTTTCTGCTTATATACGTATAAGCATCAAGAAAACCTCCCACAATAGCTAACAAAATTCCAAGGATAACTGAATTTGCCGTTGCAGCTTTTTTGAATCGTTTCGTTAATTGTAAAAAGTAAGATGATTTGTTTGTGAGCATGTCTTCCTTTTGCCTCCTGAAAATCTAAGGTGCATTATCTAGTATAAGCAAAAAATCGGCTTTTCTTCAATTGCTGTGACTCCATGTAAAAAAGATAGGGAAGATCCCTATCTTTTTTGTCATTTATATAACGTGACGATTCCAGTGGCGGTGAGCTGAAACAGCTTCAACAAATTCATCTGTAAAACGTGTAGAATCTCCAGTTACGACACCGGGACTACTATCTAAGCCAGCAGCTTTTAGCCACTTAACACCTTCATCTGTGGCGCCAATTGGTTTAAAATGCTCGAATGCTTCTTGAGCAAACGTCAGTGCTTCTTTACGAAACTTCTCATCAGCTGACGAACTTCCGACAACATAAACCGCATCGAATAAGACAGAATCACTTGTTAAGAACGTGTGCTGTACTTCAAGTTCTGACCCGTCTGTTCCTTTTACGTTTTGGAGGGTTGTGCTTACAATTTCAGGCTGAATGCCCTGTTGTTTTAAACTGTTTAACACTTGTGGTAGGTCACCGCTAAAGTCATTAGCTACAATGACAGCTACTTTACGCGTATTCGGCTTTTTAATCGTCTGTTCCTGACTAAGAGCCGGAGACGACTTGGTCACTGGCGCGTCTTCTCCTGATGGAGGCGTTGCACCAATCGCTTGTGCCACTTGTTTAGCTAGCACTGTACTGACGTTGGCAAACATATCAACAACCTGTTGCTGAACAGACTTGCTTTTCACTTTTCCAAGCTCAAAGCTGAAAGCACTGATAATATGCTCTTTTTCAGGGTCGCTCATGCTATTCCAAAATAGCGTTGCCTGTGAAAAGTGGTCTTTAAAACTTTCGCTTCGGCTTCGAACTTTTCTTCCTTCCACTTTTTCCTGATAGTGAGAATAACCGCCCTCTGACTCTGGTACAGGAGCCGGCGTATTGGCTGCAAGAGAGTTTCTGTGATAGCTGACAGGCCCTTTGTTAATCGTTTGACGTCCGTAACCGTCGCGTTGATTGTTATGAAACGGGCACACTGGACGGTTGATTGGAAGTTCGTGAAAATTCGGGCCGCCAAGACGAATAAGCTGGGTATCCGTGTATGAAAACAATCTTCCTTGTAAGAGAGGATCATTGGAAAAATCAATTCCCGGTACTACATGCCCCGGATGGAATGCGACTTGTTCCGTTTCGGCAAATACGTTGTCTACATTTCGATTTAAGGTCATTTTTCCAACCAATTTGACGGGAATGTCTTCTTCTGGCCAAAGCTTAGTTGGATCGAGAATGTCAAAGTCGAATTTAAATTCATCTTCCTCAGCTATGATTTGAAGCCCTAGCTCATATTCAGGATAGTCTCCGTTTTCAATTGACTCCCATAAATCGCGGCGATGAAAATCAGGGTCTTTCCCAGAAATGGTTTGAGCTTCGTCCCAAACAAGGGAATGCGTGCCGAGCACAGGCTTCCAGTGGAATTTGACAAAATGAGCTTTTCCTTCCGCATTAACTAAGCGAAAAGTATGTACGCCGAAGCCTTCCATCATACGCAAGCTGCGAGGAATTGCACGGTCTGACATTGTCCACATGACCATGTGGGCAGACTCTTGGTTATTAGCGACAAAATCCCAAAACGTATCATGTGCTGAAGCCGCCTGAGGCATTTCGTTGTGTGGCTCAGGCTTAACAGCGTGAATTAAATCCGGGAATTTAATCGCATCTTGGATAAAGAACACGGGAATGTTATTTCCAACTAAGTCATAGTTTCCTTCTTCTGTATAAAATTTTGTTGCAAAACCACGTGCGTCGCGAACCGTTTCAGCTGAACCTTTAGAACCTGCTACAGTAGAAAAACGGACAAATACAGGTGTTTTTACAGACGGATTCTGTAAAAATTTAGCTTTTGTATATTCACTGAGCGAGTCATACAGCTCAAATTCTCCGTGAGCAGCGAAGCCTCGTGCATGAACGATGCGTTCAGGAATGCGCTCGTGGTCAAAATGCGTCATTTTTTCACGGAAATGAAAGTCTTCCATAAGGGTTGGACCACGTTCGCCTGCTTTTAAAGAAAATTCATCTTCGGAAAGCTTTAACCCTTGATTGGTTGTGAGCGCTTGGTTTCGATCGTCTGTTTTAAACTGCTCGAGCTGTTCTTGCTTGCTTTTTTCATTTACAGGGTGCTTTTTTGTCATGCTTGTCTTCCTCCTTGATCTTCAGTTAATAATCATTACAAAATGTGTACCCTATCAAAAGTTGAAGCAAACAGAAATGTTGGAATTTTTTCGTAGGAAATCCGTTATTTTCTTGTTATGATTATGAATAAGTATTCATAAATACAAAAATAAAAGGAGAGGGGATACATAGATGAAAACACGGGTAACAGATTTATTAGGAATTCAATATCCAATTGTACAAGGAGGTCTTGCGTATCTAGCGTACGCAGAACTTGCGGCTGCTGTCTCAAATGCAGGCGGGCTTGGACAAATTACAGCTATGACGCTCCGAACACCTGAGAAACTTCGAGCTGAAATTAAGAAAGTACGTTCTTTAACTGAGCGTCCTTTTGGCGTTAATTTTGCTGTTGGAGGTCAAACAGAAGGTTCTTATAAAGAACTTCTCGACGCAGCAGTAGAAGAAGGTGTTCCGGTTATTTCCATAACAGGAGCAAATCCCACACCTATTTTTGAAAGATTAAAAGGAACGGGAATTAAAACGCTCGTGCTGGTAGCCAACGTACGTCAAGCTCAAAAAGCTGAGAAGCTAGGAGCAGATGCTGTCATGGCAGTAGGGCAAGAAGCCGGAGGACATATCGGACGTGAGGATCTAGGCACAATGGTATTAATTCCTCGAGTAGCTGCGGCTGTGTCAATTCCGGTCTTGGCAAGCGGAGGGATTGGAAACGGACAAGGATTATTGGCAGCGTTATCATTAGGCGCTGAAGGGATAGAAATGGGAACACGTTTTATCGCGACAAAAGAATGTGTAGATGCCCATGATGCGTATAAACAAGCTATTGTGGAAGCGAAAGAAACCGATACTGTGGTTATTAAACGTTCGTTCGGGGCACCTGGACGCGTATTGAAGTCCCACTACACTCTTGACATTATTGAGCGTGAACAGCAAGGAGAGAGATACGAAGAGTTAAAAGACGTCATTAGCGGAGGGGCAAACTGCCGGTATATTTATGAAAATAAAATCGATGAAGGCTATGGATGGGCAGGCCAAGTCGTTGGACTGATTGATAGTATTCCAACGGTGCAAGAGCTGTTTAACAGTATGATAGAAGAAGTGCACGCCGGTTCTAAACGACTGTTGAGTATAGTAGAAAAGAAGTAGAGATACAAGCCGTCATACTGTAGCAATTGTTCGCATATTTATAATCTATATCTCTAAATGAGGTGAGAGAATGAAAAGAATGCGAGCATTTGCTATCATGACGTTTTTAATAGTAGGTTCAGGATATGCAGTTTTTATTAAAAAAGAAGAAGTTTCCAAGACTCAGCAAGCACAAGTGTACGAAGAAGCAAAGCCTGTTATTAAACAAATGGACAAACTGGATATTTGGCATAAAATCAGCAGCGGTTTAACTGAAGCGGGCTATGAATCAAGGGGTGTGAATTCTTCCCTTTATTCAAAAGACAGAGTAGAGCTGGATGTGTATATGGAGCCTTCCGTTTCAGCTGATGCCAAAACGCAAGAAACGATTAAACAAATGGTATATAAAATACTGGAAGAAAATAAATTTCAGCAAAAGGCCTTTCATGTAACAATTAAATTCCTGCCCGAAAAACAAGCAAAATAGACTTGTCTCGGCCAGGAATTTTTTTTATTAAAATGCTTTTTCATTGGCTGCTGGAATACTCTCAGGGAGAGAAATTTCAGCATTTTTGGGCTGATACGTAATTTTTCCGTCCAGCACATCATTGGCTTTTTGTAGGTCTAATAAATTTTCCCATCGTGCGATAATAAAAGCGGCTACCGCATAACCAATAATATTAACTGTGGTTCGGTAATTACCCATAAAGCGATCAGGAGCAAGCATCAGAGCAACGGCAGCTACCGGAATGGATCCGGTTGCTGCTGCGGTAGCAGAAAGAGCAACAAAAGCTGATCCTGGAATGCCAGCCATTCCTTTAGACGTAAGAAGAAGAACACCAAGCATTAAAAGCTGATCAGTGAGGCTCAAGTCCACGCCCGTTGCTTGTGCTAAAAAGACGAGAGCAAGAGACAGGTAGATAGAAGCACCGTCTAGGTTAAACGAATAGCCCGTAGGCACAACAAGGCCAACGACTGCTTTGTTGCATCCTGCTTGTTCAAATTTATCCATGAGCTGCGGCATAACGGCTTCAGTAGAACCCGTAGCAAATGCCAGCATAATTTCTTCTCGTATATATAGAATAACTTTCCACAAGCTTAATTTTAAATAGGTTCGTAAAATAACAGCTAAAACAAGAACAAATGCTAGACAAGCAATTGTCATAGCGATAAATAGCTTTCCAAATGCAGCAAGTGTTCCAAGACCGTACTGACTAACCGCAAATGCCATGGCGCTAAACGTGGCAAGAGCCGTTAACTTCATGATGTATCCCATAATTTTAAATAACACATCATTTACTTTTTCTAATACGTGTAGAAGGGTCTCCGCTGTTTTTCCACCTATATGGACAAGAGCGATTCCGAACAAACACGAAATTAAAAGCACTTGAAGCATGGAGTTGTTTGAAAAAGCACCAACTGCACTGTCTGGAATCATATTAAGAAAAAAATCACCTTCGCTCGGAAGTTCGGAGCCGTTTGTCTTCGCGTCCACTTCAGTTGTGCTTAAGCTTGAAGGATCAACATTCATACCGGCGCCGGGGTTCATTACGTTTGCTACTAATAGACCGATAAGTAGAGCGAATGTTGTGACAATTTCGAAGTAAAGAATGGTTTTTCCACCAATACGCCCAACTGTTTTAATGTTTCCAACCTTGGCAATTCCGACAACGACTACCCCAAAGATAAGAGGAGCAATCAGCATTTTGATGAGCTTAATAAAACCGTCTCCAATCGGTTTCACAGCATTTCCAAAGCTTGGCCATAGATATCCTACGGCTACGCCAAGTACAATTGCCATCATAATTTGAAAGAAAAGACCTTTATAAAAAGGTTTTTGCTTACTTTTTGCCGCTGTTTGTGTCATGTGTTCTCCCTTCGTCGTACAATTTTTTTGATGTTACAATAGATGTTATGTTTTTTTACATTTTAACGTAAGGTTATTTGAGGTGTCATTGGTCTCTTTGACTAAAATTCAATAAAAATATTAGTTGAAGTGTATAAGAAGGGAAGAGAGTGGTTTAAAACATTATTATTTTTAATGTAGATCTTTAAAAAAACTAATAAAAAGCACATGCAAAGGCATGTGCTTTTTATTTATTAAATTAGTTTAATTCCGCTAATTAAAATGATGGTCGCCATAATGGCTTGAAGCGGTCTTGAAGGCACTTTCGTTGATAAACGGCTTCCGAGTAACACACCCGGAATAGATCCAGTTAATAGGTTAGCAGTCAACATATAATCAACGCTTCCAAAGCTTGCATTTAAAATACCAGCCACCGTAACGAGAAGAAACGCATGTGCAATATCAGTACCAACCAGCTCAGATGTTTTTAACTTAAATAAGTACAGCATTGCAATGGCAAATAATGAGCCAGAACCAATCGATGTTAGTCCGACAATGAACCCAAAGACTACGCCAATTCCGATTGTTAATCCTTTTTTCTGATTTAAGTCCATTTCCTGAAACCGATTTGGGCGAATTAATTTATCAAAAAAGACGCGAAAGATAATTGAGATGGCAACCAGCGTCATGACGTACCCGAGAGCGTGCTTAATAATCGTTTCTTGATGCTCGTGAAAAGATGGGAATGCATGAAGTGTGACAATAGCCAGCACAGCGCTCGGAATACTTCCGAAAGCTAAATATTTTGCTAATTTAAAGTTAATGGTTCGCTGTTTGTAGTGCTGAGCGACTCCGAATAATTTTGTGATAGAATTGTAGACAAGATCTGTTCCTACGGCAATGGAAGGGTTAATGCCGAGTACAATCAGTAAAGGTGTTAATAAAGCGGCACCTCCAACCCCCGTTAAGCCTACAAGGGTTCCAACGAATAATCCCATTAAGGTAATTGATAGTTCCATATTTTGTCCTCCTACTCTCAAAACCAAGTACATTGATCTGATTATAGAGCATTGTAACCCGTATGTAAATAAAATTCTGAATATTTTTAGTGAAGTTGAAAAGGTTTTCTTAGTCTTCACTATTTTAGGGAACGGACGATAAAGTCATAGGAAGTTATAAAAAAGTAAATAGAATACGTTTATTTATCTATGATTACGCTCTAATTTGTGTTACAAATGTAAATGCAATAAAAGAGTTTATTTTTATCTCATTTGAAAGACCGGTGAATGCATGAGTTTTGTTACGAAAGATTTGTTAATTAATTTTTTATTTATTTTATTGGCGCTGTTTTTAGTGCAGATGTTTTATTTGATCAAGTATGCTAAAAAAGTTCATTGGTGGAAAGATCACTATATCGCGGTATTTCCGATTTTAGCTATTACCTTTTGCCTTTTGTTTCCGGTTAACGGAGCTTATGTCCCGGATGACTATCGAATGGATTTACGAAGAATTCCTTATATTTTAGGAACGTTATATGGAGGCTGGCCGCTAGGAAGCTTGCTTTTTGTCTTTATTTTACTGCTGCGCTTGCTAATTGGCGGGTACGATGTAGGATTTTTATCAACATTAATTGCTCTTCCGATTTTATCCATTCCTTTATTTTTCATAACAAAATACTTTTTACATTTCTCATTAAAAAATAGAATTATCGTGAGCACCTGTCTTAGTGTAATTGGTTCTTTATTAGCTATGCTTGTATCTATTTTCGTCTTACACGTAACAAGCATTCCTATTAGCGTGTGGGTTCAGTTCGCTGTTTTAGATGTGGCAGGCATGTTTGTGATTACCATACTGTGGGAAGCGATACGGGCAAATTTATTAGTGCTGCAGCGCCTGATGAAAGCAGAAAAGCTAGAAATTGTCAGTCATTTAGCCGCCAGCATCTCTCATGAGGTGCGAAATCCTCTAACTGCAAGCAGAGGATTTATGCAAATGCTGCAAGAAGATGAAAAAGAACCTGCTAAAAAACGCTACATTTCGATTGCGATTAATGAACTAGACCGCGCAAAAGAAATCATTGATGATTACTTGCTATTTGCCAATTCCGCTCCAGAACGAAATGAAAAAATGAATATGTCAGAAGAAATTCATCACGTCACCCATATTATGACGCCTCTTGCCAATATGAACGGAGTCGCGATTGATTTTACATTCGATGAAGAAGTGAAGTTCTTCGTAATGGGAGAAAGAAGAAAGCTTCAGCAGTGTCTAATCAACTTATTTAAAAATAGTATTGAAGCCATGCAAAACGGAGGCACGTTAACTATTAAAGTAGGAAAAGAAGGCGGAGTTGTGATCGTTGATATTATGGATACAGGCTGCGGTATGACGCAAGAACAAGTCAACCGGTTAGGCGAACCGTATTTTACAACAAAAGAAAAAGGTACGGGGCTTGGAACGATGGTATCTTTCAGTATTATTCATTATATGAAGGGAAAAGTAAGTGTGTCTAGCGTAAAAGGAAAAGAAACGTGCTTTTCACTTCAATTTCCTCTTTGTGAGTAAAGAGCAGCTTTAGGGCTGCTTTTTTTATATGCAAAAATTTTAAAAATAGATAAAAGTAAACTGATTATTAAAAAAGTATTGAATTTAAGAAATGAAAGCGTTACAATCTATTTAAAGTTATCCGAAACGTTTTGGAGGAATTTTGATTGACAACGATTAAAGATATAGCGCGAGTTGCCGGCGTATCTGTAACAACGGTGTCTCGGGCTTTAAATGGTTATTCAGATGTAAATGAAAAAACAAGGCAAAAGATTGCAGCCGTAGCAAGAGAGCTGGACTATAGCCCCAATACGTTAGCTCGAGGATTGGTTATGCAAAAGTCAAAGACAATTGGACTACTAGTTTCAGGCATCAGCAGAGAGAGCGTAAAAGATAATTTCACGTTTGAAGTATTGTGCGGTGTAAATGAGCGTGCATCTACTTTGGGGTATGACTTGATTTTATTTAATACAAACACGATGATGCAGCGAGAAAAAACGTATACTCAGCTTTGTCGAGAGCGAAGAGTGGACGGGGCAATTATTCAGGGCATCAAAAAAGAAGATCCTTATTTAAAAGAAGTAGTAGAAAGCGATATTCCTTGTGTTTTAGTTGATATTCCCGTCCATTCTAGTTCAGTAGGCTATGTCACCACCGATAATGCCTTGGGAGCTAAAAAAGCGGTTGAACATTTAGCGAGTCTTGGCCATCAGCATATTGGGATGATTAACGGACATGAAGACGCATTTGTCAGCCAAGAACGTCTCAACGGATACAGACAAGCCCTCAAAGAATGCGGTTTGTCGTTTCGGTCTGAATGGGTTGTAAGCGGAAAGTTTGAAGAAAAGAAAGCAGAGAAAGCTGCCAGTGAGCTTTTAAATAAGTATGAAGAGCTCACCGCTATTTTTTGTGCAAGTGATTTAATGGCACTGGGAGCATTAAAAGCATGCAAAGAACTTGGCCTTGATGTACCAAAAGACGTTTCGATTGTCGGATATGATAATATTGTTCTTGCTTCTTACTCGTCTCCAAATTTGACGACTGTAGGGCAGGAAGTATATCAGATTGGCTATGAAGCTGCAGATTTACTAATTGAGATGCTAGAAGGAAAAGAAACAAATATGAAGCGTTATCTTGATACACAGCTGATTATTCGAGAATCAACAGCTAAAAACCACGGCTAGTGGTTTTTATATAATGTAAAAACCGAAACGTTTCGGTTTTGTGTTTCGTTTTTCCAAAACGTTTCGGTGAAATTTAGGGGGATGGAAATGGATTACCGTGTGATTAAAGAAAATGACTTATTTTTACTAACAGATCAAGCAGGAAATATCATTGAAAACCATCAGTATGGTTTAGGGCTATATATGAAAGATACGCGTTTTTTGAGCAAATTTCATTTGAAAATTAACGGTACAGATCCTGTGTTATTGTCCTCAAGTGCCGACGAAAACCTGTTAGCCACAATTCTTCTTACTAATCCGCATATGGAAAAAGAAGGAGAACTATCGCTGTGGCGAGAGTCTGTAGAAATAGAAAGAAAGCGCTTTATATATGAGGGTGTTTTCTATGAAAAAATAAAATTGAAAAGTTATTTTCCTAAAAAAATTGCTTTTACATTAAGTATCCAAGCAGATGTCGATTTTAACGATATGTTTATCGTAAGAGGTTTTCAAACTGGAAATGTCGGAAAACGAACAGGGCAAATAAAAGGGGAAAGCAGTTTAATATATACATACGAAGGATCAGATGATATCAAGCGTTCGACACGGATTTCTTGGGATAAAAAAGCCTCACACGTGTATGAACAAGGAGAGGTTATGTTTTCTTTCGAACTGAACCATCAGGAAGAAGAAGAAATTACATTAATGGTTCAGCCGCAAATAGGCGAAGACATCAATGAAAATATTTTATCAGCTGGTGAAGCATTTAGTTTACTAACGCAGTCATATAAAAAGTGGGAAAAATCTTCTACAAAAGTGACAACCGATCATCCGACAATGCAGCGCCTTATTACAAGAGGACTTAACGACCTGCGCGTACTGCTAACGGATGTAGGATTCGGTGCTTTTCCTGTAGCTGGATTGCCTTGGTTTGGTGTGCCATTTGGAAGGGATAGTCTAATTGCAGCGCTTCAAATGCTGGCTTTTAATCCGGAAGTAGCAAAAGGAACGCTACGTACTATGGCAGCATATCAAGGAACGGCAAATGATCCATGGCGTGATGAACAGCCGGGTAAAATTATGCATGAAATACGTTACGGAGAACTAGCCAACACAAATCAAATACCTTTTACTCCATATTACGGAACAGTTGACGCGACACCATTATTTTTAATTTTGTTAACGGAATATGTGAAGTGGACGGGAGACTTCGAGTTTGTAAAAGAAATGCAAATGACTGTCGATGGAGCTTTGACATGGATCAATGAATATGGAGATCGAGACGGTGATTTATTTCTTGAATACCATCAAGAATCAAGTAAAGGAATTGCTAACCAAGGATGGAAAGACTCAGGGGATTCTGTTGTCCATCGCAGCGGTGAATATGCAAAAACTCCTATTGCTTTAGTGGAAGTACAAGGCTACGTATATCAAGCGAAAATGGGTATTGCTTCTTTATATGATCAGTTAAACAAAACAAATGAAGCAAATAGTTTACGTGAAGAAGCTGAGCTGCTGCGTAAAAAGTTCAATGAAGCCTTTTGGATGGAAGACGTGTCATTCTATGCCATTGCACTTGATGAACATAAACATCAAGTAGGAACGATTACGTCAAATCCAGGTCATGTACTTTTAGCCGAGATGATGGATGAGGAGAAGCTGAACAAAGTAGCGGAAAGGCTAGTATCAGAATCTATGTTTTCGGGATATGGAATTCGTACAATGGCAGAAGGAGAAGCGGGTTATAATCCAATGAGTTATCATGACGGGAGCATTTGGCCGCACGATAATAGTTTAATTGTTCTCGGTTTGAGTAAAGCGAACAAGCAAACAGAAGTCAATAAAGTGATAAAAGGGCTGGTTGATGCAGCTGAGCATTTTGAATACGACCGTCTTCCAGAGCTATTCTGCGGCTATTCAAGTAACCTTGGCAAGCCTGTCAAATATCCCGTTGCCTGCTCACCTCAAGCTTGGGCAGCCGGCACGCCTTTAGCTTTCGTACAGGCGATGCTGAGACTGTTTCCTGATAGTACAGCAGGTACTATACAGATAAATCCTTTGCTCATAGACGATATGAATGAAATCTCTGTAGAAAACCTTGTGATTGGCAGTGGGAAACTTTCATTAACGGTTAAAAAAGAAGAAAGCGAAACTATTATTTACGTGAAAGAAAATACGACAAAATACGAGCTTCTATCTCAATGTAAGGTAAGAAATTATGTAGGTTAATGTTACTTCGACCGCGGTTTATTAAGCGTCAATTAATAAGCCGCAGGTCAATGAAATGAAAGGAGACAGCTAATGAAGAAGTGGATACTCGCTTTAAGTTTGGTTCTGGCAGTGGCTGGAGCAGCTTTAACTGGATGTTCAAATGTACAAGAAGTTTCCGGGGAAAATGGTCAAGTCGAAATTGTATTAGCCGGCTGGGGAGGCAACCCAACAGAGACGAAGCTGCTTAATCAAACTATTCAAGACTTTGAAAAACTCCATCCATCAATTCATGTGAAGCATGAAGTAATCACTGATCAATACATGGATATTTTAAAAACGCGTTTAATAGGTGGAAATGGTCCAGATGTTTTTTATCTTGATGCACTTGAAGCGCCGGGTCTTATTAATACAGGGGTTTTAGAACCTTTAAATTCTTATGTAAAATCTGATTTTGATGTTCAGGATTTTGAGAAACCATTATTGAAAGCGTTTCAAAAAAATGGAGAGACTTATGGTTTTCCGAAAGATTACTCCACATTAGGCTTATTTTACAACAAAAAGCTATTTAAAGAAGCAGGAGTAGAAGTACCAAAAACATGGGATGAGTTTAAAGAAGTTTCAAAAGTATTTAAAAAGAAAGGGATTCAAGCGTTTGGTGTCACGCCGGAATTAGCGCGTATCTTCTACATGGCGCAGGCAAACGGAGGAGACGTTGTAAAGAACAATAAGGCAAACTTTGCTACGAAAGAAGTCGTGGATTCTCTTCAGCCGCTCATCGATCAGCATTTAAAAGATAAAACGTCTGTACAGCCCTCTGATGTAGGCGCAAACTCAGGTACGGACATGTTTGCACAACAAAAAGTAGCTATGGTGATTGAAGGGAATTGGATGATTCCATTTTTACAGGAGTCCTTCCCAAAACTTGATTACGGTACAGCGGAAGTTCCGACAATAAACGGTCACAAAAATACGATGGCATTTACGGTCGCGTATGTAATGAATGCTGACTCAAAAAAGAAAAAAGCATCTTGGGAGCTCATTCAGTACTTAACCGGGAAAGAAGGAATGGAAACTTGGACAAGCAAGGGTTATGCATTGCCAACAAGAAAATCCGTAGCGGATAAGCTTGGTTTTGCTGAAGACGAAAAACGAGGTCCATTAGTAAAAGGAGCTGCTTATGCAACTGTCTGGCAAGATGGTCCGTATTTGCCTATTATCATGAATAACTTTAATAACCAGTTTTTAAGCGCCTTTTTGGGACAAAGTGATTTAGAAACAGCTTTGAAAAAAGCACAAAAGCAGGCAAATCAAGAGATTAGTATTTATGAATAAGGCTTGGCGGGGGAGTGGAGGAAATGAAAGACGGAAAAATACGAACGTACAAACCTCGTGATGTAGGGCAAGGATATGCTTTTATGACACCTACACTGTTTGTACTATTGCTGTTTGTTATTGCACCTATTTTTTATGCCATCTTTTTGTCTTTACATAAAGTTCAATTGCTGGGAGGAACTGAGTTTCATTTTCGAGGGCTTGAGAACTACATGAAGGTTCTTGAAGATGACAAAGCTAAAATTGCTCTTTGGAATACGGTGAAGTATGTAGTAATTGTTGTACCGGTACAAACCGCATTGGCACTTATACTGGCGGCCACATTAAATGCAGGGCTAAAAGCAGAAAAAGTTTTTCGCATTATTTATTTTTTACCTACACTTACATCATCGGCTGTATTAACGCTTATTTTTATGTGGATGTACAATCAAAATGGAATTGTGAACGAGTTTTTAAAGTTTGTTGGTCTTCCAACTTACAATTGGCTTGGAGATCCTCAGGTCGCTTTGATTGCCATTATGATTATGAACATCTGGGCAACAGCTCCATTTTTTATGGTTATTTATTTGGCAGCTTTGCAAGACGTACCAGATTCGCTTTATGAAGCAGCTCAGTTAGATGGGGCTAATGTGTTTCAACGGTTTTGGCATATTACAGTTCCGAATCTGCGACCGGTTACATCATTCGTAGTGATCATGGGACTGATTGGTACGTTTCAGTTATTTGATCAATCGTTTATTTTCTCAGGAGGTTCAGGAGGTCCTAATAACTCGACTCTGACTGTTGTTCTGCTTATTTATCAATATGCATTTAAAAATTTAGGTACTATGGGGTATGCTGCAGCACTAGCCTTTATGCTGGCGCTCGTGATTTTGGTGGCAACGGTTATTCAGAGAAAGTTTTCAAAAGAAGAAAGTATGTACTAAGGGGGGGAAGAAAAAGATGAAGAAAAAAACAGGAGTCCTCATTTTATATACGATTTTAAGCATATACGCGCTGATTACTCTGATTCCATTTATTTGGGCGCTGTCCGCTTCTTTTAAAACGCTAGAAGAAATTGTGTCAGGTACGGTGAACTTTATTCCGAAACACTTTACGCTAGACAATTATAAACAAATTTTTGTGGAACAAAAGCTGTTCCCTCGCTGGATGTTTAATAGCTTATTCATTGCCGTAGTAGGAACAGCTCTGAATTTGCTATTTAACTCAATGGCTGGTTATGCCCTTGCACGCCTCAGTTTCCCGGGAAAGAAAAGTTTATTTATTATTATTTTAGCGGTGCTTATGATTCCTGGACAAGTAACGATGATTCCTAATTTTTTAATTTTAAAAGAGTTAGGCTGGTTAAATACCTATCAGGGAATGATTGTACCGGGAATGGTAAATGCGACTTTTATATTTATGATGCGTCAATTTTTTATTAATTTCCCAAAAGAGCTTGAAGAAGCAGCGGAGTTGGATGGGTTATCGAAGTTTGGAACATTCTTCAAAATAGTCCTTCCACTTGCAAAACCTGCCTTAGCAGCACAAACGATTTTTGTATTTATGGGGTTTTGGAATGATTTTATGAAGCCTTTAATTGTGATGTCTGATGAAAATATGTTCACGTTGACTTTAGGCCTTAACACATTTAAAGGTCAGTATATCAGTTATTGGAACTATATTATGGCAGCTTCCATGGTTTTTACACTTCCAATTTTGCTCATTTATGCGTTTTTTAACAAATATTTCATTAAAGGAATTTCGTTTACTGGAGGAAAATAAAAAAGAGGCTGGGATAAAAGTATTTTAGTTGGAATTACAAACGAACGATTAATTAAAAAATCATAATCGTTCGTTTTTTGTTGTTATGGTGAGCGTGAATTTCATATGTTTAGTTGCTTCTAGCTGTTGATTGAAGTTCACTCACATACTGATCAATCATCGTTTGCAGTTCCTCTAGGTTCGTTTTACGGTTGTTAACAGGCAGCTGCTTTAATGAATGAAGGGCACTATCCACAACAAACTTGCGTGGATTCGATTGTTTAAACATCTCTTCTTCAATAAAACTAATAAGCTCTGTGCATTTTTGACGTTCGAATTCATCCGTAAATTGTTTGTGAGCTTGCTTTTTTAAATCGATAAGTGCTGCGGAAATGTCCTGTTCTATTTGATTTTTAGTATTTGGGCAAGATGGAAGCCATTCTTTGATCGTTTGCGGATCGAGCAAAATGTCTCCTGAACTTGCTACTTCGTCTACAAGAGGAAGCAGACGCTTAACGCTGTAAGTTATAATCTCATGGGGATCAGTATTTGTACCGTTGACCATAAAATTATAGTGAAAGTTGCGGTGAAGCATGCCAAGAAACATAATTGCACAATCTAGCAGATAAGGTTTCTTTTCTTGTCCAAATAAATCAATAAACCGTTTGTAGAACCAGTTTACTTCAATGAACTGGGTTTTTTTTATGTATGCTTTTAAATCAGGATCATTAGAAACAAATACTTCTTCAAGTAACGTAAAAAATTTATGTTTGTGATGGTTTTTCATCTGCGCATCGATCTGTTTAATAAATACATCTACATCGGTCAGACTTTTACCAACCAGCAGCTGATTGCGCTCTTGTTCAATGGTCGTATGAAGCCATGTAAAAACAGCGATTAATAATTCATTTTTTGAAGAAAAATAGTTGTAGAATGTTCCTTTTGAAATGCCGCTATAATCAATGATGTCTTGAATAGAAGTAGCTTGAAATCCTTTTTCAACGAAGAGATGGTGTGCATTTTTTACAACTTGCTGTTTTCGATTATTCATTATTATCACCTAAATGTAAAATTAGACTCATGGTCCAACTTTATGATACATGATTTAAAGCGTTTACACAAATGTTCTTTTCAGAAAACTGAACGATATCACGACAATATATTGGTATAAAAGGATTATAGGACTAAAAAAGTTGAGAAAATAAAGAACGTGAACGTAAGATTTTTCACTTGCATAAATTGAACTCACAGTATAATATACTCTATGTAGAACACGTGTCTAAAAAAATGAACCTAAAGTATAAGGAGGTACAATAATGAGTCGATCGATAAATCAAATGGAAAAGCCGCCTTATGGCATAATTGCTATTTTGTTAATTGGCGCTTTTATCTCATTATTGAATGAAACGTTATTAAATGTGGCGCTGCCGTCTATTATGAAAGACTTAGATGTGACAACGTCAACTGTCCAGTGGCTTTCTACTGGTTATATGTTAGTGAATGGTATTATGATTCCAACTACCGCTTTTTTAATTCAGCGCTATTCTGTCAGAGGCTTATTTTTAACGGCGATGACTTTATTTACAGCAGGAACAATACTTGCAGGTGCTTCGCCAGTATTTTCTGTGTTGTTAACCGCTCGTATTATTCAAGCGTCAGGCGCAGCTATTATGATGCCGCTTTTAATGAACGTATTGCTCACAAGTTTTCCATTAGAAAAACGCGGAGCTGCGATGGGGATTTTCGGTTTAGTTATGATTTTTGCTCCGGCAATTGGTCCTACATTATCAGGATGGCTAATTGAACACTATGAGTGGAGAATGCTGTTCCACCTTGTTACGCCAATCGCAGCCATTGTATTAATAGGCGCTTTCTTCCTATTAAAAGACAAAAAAGAAAAAGTGGAAATCAATTTGGATTTTTTATCCCTTTTGCTATCTACAATTGGATTTGGCGGACTTCTATACGGGTTTAGCTCAGCAGGGGATAAAGGCTGGGATTCTGTGGAAGTATACGGTACCATTATCGTAGGAGCTGTGGCTCTGATTTTATTTATTACGCGTCAGTTCAAGCTTAAAACACCGATGCTTGAATTCCGCATTTTTAAATATCCAATGTTTGCTTTATCATCAACGATTTCGATGGTAATTACAATGGCATTATTCTCAGCCATGCTGCTAATGCCAATTTATGTTCAAACGGTACGAGGCATCTCTCCGCTTCATTCAGGATTACTAATGCTTCCAGGTGCGCTGCTAATGGGTGTGATGTCACCGATTACCGGAAAATTATTTGATAAATTCGGAGCGCGTGCATTGGCTGTAACGGGTCTAACGATTACAGCCGTTACGACGTATTTCTTCAGTAACTTAGAGCTTGATACGACCTATACAACGCTCATTACGCTTTACACGCTTCGTATGTTCGGAATGTCTATGGTGATGATGCCGGTTATGACAAACGGATTAAATCAGCTTCCGCAGCGTTTTAATCCGCATGGTACTGCGATGAACAATACGCTTCAACAAGTATCGGGAGCTATTGGTTCGGCTCTTTTAGTAACGGTGATGTCAAACCGTACAGCTACTCATGCAAAAGAGCTCGCTCAAGATGCAATGAGCGGAGCAGGAGCAGCTAATGCAACCGCAGCCGGGGCAGCTCAAATGAAAGAACAGATTGGGATGCAGGCAATGGTACAAGGGATTAACGATGCGTTTGCTGTCTCAGTAGTCCTAGTGGTGGTTGCCTTAATTCTTTCATTCTTCATGAAACGCGCAACGCCGGCAAGTGAAGATGAAGTGATAAAGGAAAAAGCAGCACGCGAGCAGTTTGCTAAATAAAAAAAATCCCCGCTGAGACAGCGGGGATTTTTTTAGCTTGTATATCTAAAGCTTAAGCCCATTTTCTTTAATAATTTCCGGTAACCGATGGACGTTTGATCAGCCATAATATGCGCTTCCATCTGCAGGTCTAAAGGCAAGTCTTCAGGTTTTTGGTTTTCCACCATTTCACGGTCTTCGTCAAAGACGCGAAGGTTAAAGTCATACACACCTTCAACGGGAGAATCTTTGTCAAAGTTTCGAGCGATTGGCGCGAATAAACGTGTTTCGCGGGCTGAAATAGGAGAGACTGCATTCATAATCCACAGCTCTGCGCCTTCTGGGAAGTATACTTTTAGCGTAGCTGTAAACGGGGGATAAACATCAAAGACGCGAAGCCATTTAAAATCAGGTGGATTTAAATGCTGCTGTTCTTTGGAATAATTGCTCACGGTGCTCGTATATTCTACATGAAGCCCATAGTCTGTATCGCTTACTTTATATTTAGGCACAAAGGCGTTGTTTCGATCACCAAATGTGTCTGTGTGAACCCAAGCAAAATGAGCTACGTCTAAAAAGCCTTCCATTTGACGACCGGCTGAACCCATGATATCAAAGCTCGGACAAACAATTTGCTGAAAATCAGGGTCCTCCCACGCATCGAAATAAGGCAGGTTATCTTGTTCTCCTGTCAGGGACGTCCACACTAATCCATATCGTTCAATAACTGGATAGACGGCCATACAGAGACGGGGAGAAATGTTGGCGTCAGGGTGAGCTGGAATTGACGTGCATGCGCCGTCCGTTGCGTAGCGGAAGCCGTGGTAAGGACAGACAATTTCATCATCTTCCACCCAGCCCATGCTAAGCGGGGTGCCTCGGTGAACGCATAAATCACGTGCCGCTACAACTTTGTGTGTGGTGCGGTATAAAACTAGATTTACATCTAGTAATTTTACGGACGTTGGTTTTTCTGTTACATCACTGCAGCGTGCGACGGGGTACCAATACTTAGCAAGCGTCGTCCAATCTTCCAGGCTGAACGTGCAGTCTCTTGGGTAGGGAGTTGCCGTTTTTGATTTTGTCATGGTTGGTTGTTGTTCCATCTATTTTCTTCCCTTCTTTTGTAAGTTCTTTTACTAAGGGTAATATAAAAAAAGAAAATTCACACAATTTATGTAAGAAGTTCTAACATGAAATATGGAACTTTGTAGAAAGTGCGAATTTCAGAAGACGCAAATTAGAGAATATACCAATAAAAAAATTTAAAAAAGCGCTTCCTAAATAAATTTAAACGTGATATAATTTTCCAAGACGCTGGTGTAGCTCAGTAGGTAGAGCACTTGCATGGTAAGCAAGAGGTCGCAGGTTCGATCCCTGTCGCTAGCATACTCAAAAACCTTCTTTCTTGTTGAAAGAAGGTTTTTTTATTTGGATTGGCTTTAAATTTATTCTCCGAATTATTCTTCCCCGCCTTGTGAAAACTTTAACAGTTTGATAGCCTTATTAGGAGGCTGTTAGAAAACATGTGTATCTTTTCCACTATGTCTTATGAATCATATTTAGAAATATTCTTAAAAGAATGTTTATTGCCTCTAAGTATTGGGTACACGAAACTAGGGGTTAAATTTCAACAGGGAGTGTGAACGATAATTTGATTACGTTTAAGAATGTGTCAAAGCAATATCCAGACGGTACGACCGCCGTGAAAAATATTAATCTAGAAATAAAAGAAGGAGAGTTTTTCGTTTTAATTGGTCCGAGTGGATGTGGGAAAACAACCACCTTAAAAATGATTAACCGTCTTCATGATATTACCGAAGGAGAACTATACATAAAAGATAAGCTCGTATCGGACCACAACATACATGAGCTACGCTGGAACATTGGTTATGTGCTACAGCAGATTGCTCTTTTTCCTCATATGACCATTGCTGAGAATATAGCCATTGTACCGGAGATGAAGCATTGGAAGAAAAACAAAATCAAAACGCGTATTGATGAACTGCTTACCTTGGTAGGACTAGACCCAAAGCAATATCGAAACCGAAAGCCGTCTGAGCTCTCAGGTGGCCAGCAGCAACGTGTAGGTGTAGCACGTGCCCTCGCAGCTGATCCCCCCGTTATTTTAATGGACGAACCCTTTAGTGCCCTCGATCCGTTAAGCCGCGAACAGCTTCAACAAGATGTTATTAGCTTAAAAGAAAAAATCAAAAAAACATTTGTGTTTGTTACGCATGATATGAGCGAAGCCATGACGCTTGGAGATCGTATCTGCCTGATGAAAGATGGGGAAATTGTTCAAGTTGGCACCCCGGAGGAATTCATTCAAAAGCCTAAAAATGAGTTTGTAAAAACATTTATTGGAAATCAAGGAAATGCTTTATTTGAGACATTGGATATGTTTGTCAAAGAAAGTGAACAGCCAGACGTAGAACCTACTGAAGAGCTAGCTTCAACCGCCACTGTTCAGCAGGCAATGGACGCCCTTTACGACCATGAAGCAATAGCTGTGAAAAAAGGGAGCAAACGCATTGGCGTTGTAACGCGCAAAACTCTATTAGCGTTTCTTTCTGATAAAACGAAAGAAGGAGGAACGCTGTAATGAATGCACTAAGCGCATTATTAGATCAACGAGGAGATGCCCTGTTTCAAGCTCTTCTTGAACACATTCAAATTTCAGTACTGGCTCTTGTAATCGCCGTATTAATTTCAGTGCCGCTTGGACTGTACTTAACGAGGCATGACCGCATTGCTGAACCGATCATTGGCGTAACAGCCGTACTGCAAACCATTCCTTCACTCGCTTTATTAGGATTACTGATTCCTCTTGTCGGAATTGGAACCTTTCCCGCGGTTATTGCACTGTTTTTATATTCGCTTCTTCCTATTGTACGAAATACATATACCGGAATTAAAGAAGTGGACCCATCTTTAATTGAAGCATCCAAAGCCATGGGGATGAACTCGTGGAGACGATTAATCAAAGTAGAACTTCCTCTAGCGCTTCCTGTCATTATGGCCGGAATTCGCACAGCGATGGTACTCATTATTGGTACAGCGACAATCGTGGCTCTTATCGGAGCAGGCGGACTCGGAAGCTTAATTTTGCTTGGTATTGACCGAAGCGATAATAGTTTGATTTTATTAGGAGCCGTTCCAGCAGCATTATTAGCGCTTATTTTTGATGGAATTCTGCGAACGATTGAACACTCTGCTAAAAAAGGGTCCAAAAAACGCTCGTTCATCATGATCATCGTATTAGTACTTATTCTTGTTTCTCCGTTTGCAGCGATGAGCGCAACAAAACCAGACCTTGTTATCGGAGGGAAAATTGGCGCAGAACAAGATATTTTAATCAATATGTACAAAGAATTAATTGAAGATCAAACCGATATGAAAGTAAACCTTCGTTCGTCGCTTGGGAAAACGGTATTTGTATTTGAGGCTCTGCGTAACAAGGAAATTGATTTGTACCCTGAATATACGGGGACAGCCATTGTGACGCATCTAAAGGAACAGCCGGACAGCAAAGATGAAACACAGGTGTACAAGCAGGCAAAAGAAGGATTTAAAAAGAAATTCGGGCTTGTCTATTTAGATCCAATGAAGTTTAATAATACGTACACATTGACCGTGACAAAAGAATTTGCCAAAGAAAATAATCTAACGACCATTTCAGATTTGGCAAATGCAACAGATAAAGTAAAAGCAGGATTTACGCTTGAGTTTAAAGATCGTGAAGACGGCTACGTAGGCATTCAAAAAGAATATGGCCTTACTTTCCCGAATATTAAAACGATGGAGCCGAAGCTTCGCTATCGCGCTGTTGAAAAAGGCGATATTAACATGCTTGATGCTTACGCAACGGATCCTGAAATCAAACAGTTTGGTTTAAAAGTCTTAAAAGACGACCAGCAGTTCTTCCCTCCGTATCAAGGAGCGCCTGTACTTCGTGAAGATACGCTAAAAGAGCACCCTGAACTGAAAAAAATCTTAAATCAACTGGGTGGTAAAATCAGTGACGACGAAATGCGTGAAATGAACTATCAAGTAAATGCAAAAGGAAAAACGGCTGAAGAAGTCGCTCATCAATTCTTAGTAAAAAAAGGATTAATTAAAAAATAAAAATGAAGACAAAACGATCCGTACAAAAGTATTTTAGCTAAAAGAAGACCCGAACGATAAATCGTTCGGATCTTTTTATTGGCATGGTGGACGTAGCTTTCATATATGTAGGTGCTTCTAGCAATTGATTGGAGCGCAAGAGGCAATTCATACTCGATCATTTACCCCATTTGTTCTTCTTTATATTGGCGTGATTTCGTTATGTTTCAATCTCTTTTTGCTGTGAGAGAAGCATTAATGAAAATACGATTTTATGAACAAGCTAAAGGTACCAAATTTGTTTTTTGATGGAGAGGAGGCGCCGTTATGAATTCATTTTTTGCGTGTCATCCTGTACAACATTCTTTTCAGCTTTTTTCAGTTGAACACCTTGTAACTTTAGCCATTATCGTGATCATAGGAACAGTTATTATTTTGTGTCGAAAGCAGCTGCGAAAAAAGAGGTTTGTGTTCGTTTTGCTTTCACTCGTTCTAATTGCTTCAGAAACGGCCTACCAGGCTTGGGAAATCGGATGTCATCAGTGGTCCGTTGAAACTTCTTTGCCTCTTCAGCTGAGTGATATAGTCGTGCTGCTGGCTGCTGTTATGCTGATAACCAAAAGCAGATTTCTTTTTTATTTTGTGTACTTCGCAGGAATCAGCAGCTCTGTTCAAGCGATGATTACCCCAGACCTTGGCGGCTATGCGTATGCCCAGTTTCGCTATGTGCAGTTCTATGTATCGCATGGCGGTGTGGTACTTGCTTGCTGTATGCTAATTGCTGCCTGCAGATATGAGCCGACGTTTCGTTCTTTATGGGTAAGCGTAGTATTTGTTAATCTGTACGGAGGTTTTATCTATGTCATGAATCGTTTACTGGGTGCGAATTATTTATACATGATGAAAAAGCCAGAGCACGCTTCCTTGCTGGATGTTCTTGGACCTCATCCTTGGTATTTAGTATGGATTGAAGGAATCATGATTCTTAGTTTTCTTGTCCTTTATCTTCCGTTTTGGGTACATAAAAAAATTAAAGGTGATAAAAGCAAAGTCAATTTTATTGAAGCAGAATGATAATACTGGTAATTTATAAGTGTAAACGAACTCGGATTTCCTGAAGGAAAAGGAAAGAATGAGTGAACAAGCCGTGAGAGGCAAGCGTAAAAAATAGAAAAGAAAAAAGCAAGCACAGACATCAGAAGGAGAGTATCAAAATGAAAACACTGGTTATTTTAGCGCATCCAAATCTAGCATCTTCTCGTATTAATAAAGCGTGGGCAGAGCGAGTAAAAAAAGAGGAGGATGTGTACGTTCATGATTTATACGCAAACTATCCCGATTTCAAAATTGATGTAGAAAAAGAGCAGGAGTTAGCTGTTCAATTCGATCGTATTGTTTTTCAATTTCCATTTTACTGGTACAGCTCACCAGCACTCTTAAAAGAGTGGCAAGATGTTGTTTTAACATACGGATGGGCTTATGGAAGCAAAGGTACTAAACTTCAGGGAAAAGAGTTTGTCGTAGCTACTTCGACAGGAGGCCCTGCAGAAGCTTATCAAGAAGGGGGATACAACCGTTACCCAATGAATCATCTGCTTCTTCCTTTCCAAGCTATGGCAAATTTAACAGGTATGAAGTTCCAAACTCCATTTTTATTTCAAGGAGCAGGCGGTGACCTGAGTGACAAAGTTATTCAAGATAGCGCAGAAAACTACGCTCAATTACTAAGATAATAAAAAAAGCCGCGTCAAAGCGGCTTTTTAATTTGCGTTTGTTCGTGAGAAAGAAGTAAGCAGCTTTTGAGGAGCAATATCTAATCCTTCAATCAGTAGTCCTGTCATAGCCGTTAGACTCCCGACTTCAAAAGATTCCCCAGCTCTCCAAAATGCTGATTCACCTTGTTTGATATAAATTTTCAGTCCGTTATCGCCAGCTACCCAGCCTTCCCCGTGAACGACTAAAAGAAGCTGTGGAATCGTAGCTTCTTGACGGGGGGTATAATCATTTTCTTGAAAAGATAAAAAGCTGATTTTGACATCTCCAGTATGAGAAAGTAATGGGTTTACTTTATAGGTAGAATGAAGAAAGGAACGCTCTTCTTCAGATTGAAAACCATATAATTTCATCATTTCATCTCCTTGACTAAAAAATATAAAAAAGAAGTCCTTCTCTTTTCATATACGCATACAGGAGAAAAAATAGAACTCCAAAGAAACAGCTGTTTTCTAGAAAACAACTCCATTTTATCTCCATTTTTTGTCGAAGCTGAAAATTTTTTGAAGGATAGGGAGGAAAAACAGAAGTTTTTTTGAATAGTATAAAAAAAGGTGTCCTCTAATGGACACCTTTTCCTAATTTAAAAATGACTGTAACGCTTGTTTGTTTTCTTCAAGGTCGATGCTTAAAACAGCACCAATACCGGATATTCGTTCATTTGAATAGGAACCTTCAACCGGTAAACGAAGAGATTTTAAATCTGGCTGATTTCCAACTAAAAAATCTTTTCCTATCACAATAAATGTTTTTGGCGGAATATTTGTATCCACATATGGATCAATGACACCCCATAGCTTAGGAGCTTTCGCCAGTGTCTTTACTTGAAGAGCTTCATCCATTAATTTACCAATCACTTCTTGTTGACGCTTCACGCGCCCGAAATCACTTTGGCTATCATGGCGGAATCGCACGTATCCTAGTAATTTATCTCCGTGAAGAGTTTGTTTTCCAGGTTTTAGCGTCATGCCAATTCCTGACGACATTTCATGTGGCACGGTAACCGTAATTCCCTCAGGGGCAATCGTATCGGCAACTTTAGAAAAACCTTTAAAATCAACAACAGCATAATAGTTTACATCTACGCCGAAATTTTCTTTAATTGTCTTACGCATTAATTCGGGCCCGCCAAATGCATAGGCTGAATTTAATTTGTTTTTGCCATGTCCAGGAATATCCACATATGAATCACGCATCAAAGAAACAATTTTAGGCTGATTGCTGTCTTTGTCATAATGAGCAATCATGATTGTATCGGCACGCGAATGTTCTTCACCGCGAGAGTCAATTCCGAGAAGCAGCACATTCATGCTATCTAAATTGGCACTTGCACCATTAAAATCAAACTGTCCATCTTTCCCAAAAGCTCCGTCTGCTTCTGCTAATCCTTGTTGGTATTGATAATACACATATGCACCAGCGGCGATTACAAGAATGAGAAAGAAAAGAAGTAGCTTTCTAAAGCGTTTCTTTTTTCTTTGCTTTTTTCTTTTATGTTGTTTACGTTCTGTACGTTCTTCCAAATGTCTCACCATCGCATTCAAAAATATTAATACTTTTTTGTTTAAAACCAATTATGCAAAAAATTATAAAACGACATAATAAAATTAACACTAAGGAATTAGATTAGCAAGTACGTTCACTAGTAAATCTGCGAAGACAGCTAAAATAAGAGAAGTGTACAAATAGAAGAAAGAGGAAATAAAGGTTATTTTTTTCGAGGATATTTGTTATAATCTATCATAGTTAGGGAAAAAGTTCTGTCTTTTAAGAAGGGTATAAGAGAAAAGTCTCTGTTTGTTGAGAATTAAATATAGGTCTAAGTGTAGAAAAAAGGAGTGAAGCGAATGAGTATATATGTGTCATCTTCGAACCTTGTGCTGATTCCAGAAGCGGCGTTAAGTCATTGGAAACCTTATGGCGCGGGGGAATTGACCGGAGCTATTATTTCAGGTAAGGATAGTGCTGAAATAATTAGAGAGCTTAATCAATCGTCTATTCTGCCTTTTACAAGTTTTTTCTATCGAAAGCATTTTGTTATTCTATTTGATAAAGAACAAGTGAAAAATCATTTTGAACAGCTGCTTTTATTATATAAATCTCAGGGCTATATTTTTTATTCTTCTACTTTATACGATGATCATTGGTCCCAGGTCCTTGAAGGAACCAAGCAGCTGCTAACGGTAAATGGACAAGTGGTACCGGTGCTTGAGCTTGAACAAAACGGTGAATTTGACGTTGTGCGTGATGAAGGTGGTCTTCACATTGTGATAGATGATGACGAAGACGAAGAGAAGCAGCTAGAAAAAAAAGTTCATGAGCTCCCGCTTGAAGAAGGTAGCTATTTTATTGGCGATCCGGGATTTGTTGAAAACCGAGACATGCTGGTAAAAGAATATTTTCCTAAAGGTACGTACGAATTTATTTATAGATACGGAGAAAATGGCTGGCTGATGAAAGTAAGTATTCAGCGAAAAGCGATTAAAGAGCAGCTTACTACTCTTCACGCGGCTTTGTCTTAACCTCTATTCATTGTACAATATTGCTAAATAACTATGTTATAATAGTAATATTGCACAATGAAAGGGGTTTTTTTAATGGAAGCACGTTTGCAAAAAGTCGTATCATGGCTGAAGGAAAAGAATGTAGAAACGGCCTTTATTTCGTCAACTGAAAACGTATTTTATTTAACTGGATTTCACACGGATCCGCATGAGCGTCTGCTTGGTTTATTTTTATTTAATGAAGCGGAGCCGATGCTTGTTTGTCCATCAATGGAAGTGGGTCAAGCAAAAGAAGCCGGCTGGAAATTTGATGTGATCGGATATGAAGACCATCAAAATCCTTGGGAACTTATTAAAGAAGCTTTACATAAACGAAACGTAATGGATGTGAAAAAAGTTGCTGTAGAGAAAGAGCAGCTGCTGTATGCGAGAGCTGAAGAACTGCTTAAGTTATATCCAAATGCTGAGCTAGTCGGAGCAGAAGAGAAATTAAATCAGCTGCGTTTAATTAAAGATGAGCGTGAAGTTGAGATTCTGCAAAAGGCAGCTGCATTAGCTGATTTTGGCGTAGAAGTAGGCGTAGCTGCCTTAAAAGAAGGCGTTACGGAAATGGATGTTCTGGCTAAAATTGAATACGAGCTAAAGCGAAAAGGAATTCGTGAGATGTCGTTTTCAACGATGGTGTTATTTGGTGAAAAAACGGGAGAAGCGCACGGGAACCCAGGTCTTCGCACGTTAAAGCCAGGAGATATGGTTCTCTTCGATTTAGGTGTAGTGCTAGATGGATACTGTTCAGATATTACGCGTACAGTCGCGTACAAGTCGATTAATGATAAGCAAAAAGAAATCTATGAAACGGTACAGCGCGCCGAGCAGGCAGCTCTTGAAGCTTCCAAGCCTGGCACTCGCATTGGCGACTTGGATATGGTAGCACGCAATATTATTACAGAAGCAGGGTATGGAGAGTATTTCTTGCATCGTCTTGGTCATGGCCTTGGTATCAGCGTGCATGAGTTTCCTTCAATGAGCCGCAACAATGATGATGTGCTTCAAGAAGGCATGGTGTATACGATTGAACCGGGTATCTATATTCCAGGACTCGGAGGCGTGCGTATTGAAGATGATGTAATCATCACAAAAGATGGATACGAAACGTTAACGAAGTACCCAAAAGAATTACAAATTATTTCATAATAATGTCATAAAAAATAGAGGCTGCCATGGTGCAGGCTCTATTTTTTTATGGGAAAAGAAAAAATTGGTTAAGGTTTCTTGTTTGCTTCTTGAGACAATTTCATAGTATGTTACGAAACGATAACATTTCTATCACATTTTCTAAAAACTATATCGTAAGCGAGTGCGGTAGTATATGCTGTACAGTAGGGGACTTTTTAAGGTCGCAAGCAAGGAGGTTTTTTATGAGTAATTTTACAAAAGATGAAGAATTAATTATACATAAAGCAATAGATGTATTTGGTCAAAAGGACCGAATTGAAGATTATTCAGATGAACGAAAAAAGCATGGTATTCACGTTGTGGCATGTGAAAATCATCCGCGTCAAGACGTAACCGCGTATGCAACGCTCGGTGGACATCAATGTCCGACAGGTTATACAGTTGGAGGGATCCCGCTTCGAATTGAAATTGTTGGGGCTTGTCATGAGGAGTTCGGTATTTATTCTGCTATTTTAGCAAACTGTATTTTCCATATGATGAAATCTCATGTCTCCATTTTCCCAGGAGCTATTTATAAAGACGTTATTGCAGTCCTTGATGACAGCTTTCATATGCAGCACATTTTGCTGATTCCGCCGTTTTTATGGGATAATTTTTCAACGATTGAACTATCTGATAAAAAAGTAACGTTCCTGCAGGCCGTTCCGATTTCAGAAAATGAACGTGCTTTTGCACTTGAGTACGGAGTAGATTCGTTGCTAAGCCGCTTTGATGCTGAGCAGGTTAATGTCTTCAATTTAGAAAGAAGATCTGTTGTATAAACAAAAAGAGCGCCGACTGAGACGCTCTTTTTTGTTATTGATTAGTAGGTCAATTCTTTTTGAGGTATAGCTTTTTTATGACTCGTTTGGTAGCTGTGAAGCACCATGCCTGCTACGATAACTCCCATTCCAACCCAAGAAAGAATCGATGGCAAAGGACTTGATAGAAGGAAGACCTCTCCTAGCAGGGCAAATAAAACTTCCATCGATTGTGTAGCTTCAACTGCACCTAACTTGTGAGAATCTTTTTTCACAAGGTCAGTTGCCGCAAAAAATAAAATCGTTGCACACACTCCTGAAAGTAAAGCAACTAAACTGCTTTGATACATCTGAGTTGGTTTTGGTAGTCCATCGGTCAAGTAGGCATAGACAGAAAGAATAATCCAAAACGGCAGGCTTGAAAGCGTCATTCCAAGCACGCGCTGAAACGTATTAAGCGACGACAGCTCCATCATCTTACGGTTGCCAAGCGGATACGCAAAAGACGCAATTAAAATGGGAATCGTACAAAGCAAGGCAGTAGCCGCCGACAGTTCAGTCGCATGCTCAAGCTGCATGAGCACAACTCCTATTAAAATAATAAACGAAAAACCTAGCTGCTTGAAAGGAATGGCTCCTCGCTTTTTTCCTTCCTTGTAAAACAAAGGAGCTAGGAGAGACCCCGATAAAATCGTGATTTGCCAAGTTCCTGCAATAAGCCAGCCGGGACCGTAGGCGGAAGCAAAACAAAGAGGAGCGTAAAATAAGCCAAATCCGACCGTGCTCCATAGCAGCCATTTTTGCGGCTGGGCTTTTATTTCTGCCACCACAGGTTTGATGCCACCCCAAAAATAAACAAGCATAAGCAAAAGAGGTACCATAAAAAAATAGCGTAGAGATGCGCTCCACGCCCAGCTGCCTCCAGATAAATCCATCGCTCGATTTAAAACGAATGTAAAAGCAAAAAAGAATGATGCAGCAACGCCTAATAAAAGAGGCTTCACTTTGCTTCCTCCTCACTTGTCAGCGCTTCACCTAGCGTCAGCCAGTTTGTTTCGACAAGCTGTGATGTCAGTGCGGAATCTTTTTGACGGCAAGCATTTATGATTTCTTTGTGCTGATCAACGGAAGCAAGGCTAGCAAGAGAAGAAAAGCGAGCGATTTCCAGACGTTGAATTTTGGCGCTTGTTTGTTTTACAACACGTTCTAGCTCTAAATTATTCGCCCGGTTTAAAAAAACGGAATGAAATGCTTCATCCGCTTCGATCGCTTTCAGTACATTTCTTGTTTTGATTGCATGTTCTAGAGATTGATTATGTTTGATTAGTTCGCCCATATCTTCTTCTTGTAACGAAGTACAAGCCAGCTTAGCAGCAAGTGCATGAAGAGCTGCGACGACAATAAAGGATTGTTTTGCCTCCTCAAGGTTTAATGGAGCCACTTTTGTAGAAGAACCAGGTGTCGTTTGTACAAGGCCTTCATCTTCGAGCCTTTTTAATGCTTCTCGAACAGGAGTGCGGCTAACTCCAAATTGCTCAGCCAGTTCTTTATCCTGAAGCTTTTGTTCCGGCTGAAATTCAAGCATAACGATATTGTGTTTAAGTGTTTGATAGACTTCCTCCCGTAGGGAAAGTCGTTTGAGAGGTTGAATGTTATTTTTCATAAAACCAATATATCGCATATCACATTAAATAACAATGTGAAAATTAAAAAACTTCGTCTAAAAAGCAGACAGCTGCTTTTTAGATGAAGAGCTTAATTACTGCTGCGCAAAGATTTAGATAAGATGCGCGCAATTGCTTTGCTGTGCTCAACCTGCGTTTTTTTGGACTCTTTTCGTTCAAGAGCTACTTTTTGAAGGCTTTTTTCTTCTTCAGTTTGAGCAATAATTTGAGGAACGGGAGCAGGCTTCCCATTTTCTAATGCGACGAAGGTAAGAAAAGAAGTAGCAGCAATACGTTTAATGCCCGTTAACAAATTTTCGGCAATGACTTTAACAAAAATAATCATGGAACTTTTTCCTGTGACAACAACGAATGCCTCATATGAAATAAAATCTTCTTCTGTGACGGGCTCGATAAAGTCAACATGATCAATGGAAGCTGTAACACACGACTTTCTGGAATGTTTAGCTGCTGAAAGAGAAGCCGTCATGTCCATGTCAGCGACAATTTTGCCGCCAAAAAGGGTGTGGTGATTGTTTAGGTCATTTGGAAAAATGTGCTGTGATTTGACTACTCGTGAGACGCTGCAAAGTACTGCTTTTTCACTCATTGAAAACACTCCTTCAAACTGTTTATATGGTTTAATGTATGTTGACTACTTGTTCTTATGTATACAAGTTATAGAAAGCCCTTTCGTAAAAAGCTCTTCAAAAGCTTCTATATGGTAAAATAGAACAAATATGAAAGAGAGGATGAGAGCATGAACTTAACGCAATTTTTTAGAAGAAAATATACGGATTCCCCTACACCTTTAGAAAAGCTATCGGTTTTATCTCAGCAGTTAAACGGACCTTCAATTTATATGAAGCGCGATGATATGCTTGGACTGACAGGGGGCGGAAATAAGACGCGTAAGCTTGAATATCTAGTAGCTGATGCAAAAGCACAAGGGGCAGACGTGCTTGTAACGTGCGGTGCGATACAATCCAATCACTGTCGTTTGACGCTTGCTGCTGCCGTAAAAGAGCAAATGAAATGCGTGCTCGTATTAGAAGAAGGGGAAAATAAAGCAAGTGATCAGCCGACGGGAAACTATTTTCTTTATCATTTATTAGGGGCTCATGACATGCGGTTTGTCGCTGAAGGTTCGGATTTGACAGCGGAAATGGAAAAAGTAGCGCGCGAGCTAAGTGAAAAAGGTCATAAGCCGTACCTAATCCCCGTAGGAGGTTCAAATGTTATCGGTGCAACAGGCTACGCTGCCTGCGCACAGGAGCTGCTTATGCAAAGCTATGAGCAACAAATAAAGCTTAGCCACGTAGTTTGCACAAGCGGAAGCGGAGGCATGCACGCAGGGCTAGTGGCAGGCTTTCAAGGCCTTCAAAGCGGGGTGTCTGTTATTGGAATGAATGTGAGTCGTGCTAAAGAAGAGCAAGAAATGAAAGTTGCCAAGCTGACGAGTGAACTTTATGATCATTTACATAGCAAAACGCCTTTTAAAAAAGAAGATATTGTTTGTATGGATGAATATGTCGGTCCAGGCTATGCTGTTCCAACAGAAGAGATGGTGGAAGCAGTCAAACTTGTGGCCGGTACGGAAGGAATTTTATTGGATCCTGTGTATACGGGAAAAGCGATGGCCGGCCTGATTGATTTAATTCGAAAAGGTTATTTTAAAAAAGATGAGAATGTGGTGTTCATTCACTCCGGGGGTTCACCAGCTCTTTATGCATATACATCGGTTTTTTCATAAAAAAGCAAGGGAGTCGACTCCCTTGCCTTTTTAGTTTATATAGGAATAGTAAGTGAAAACGTCACTCCGGCGTCTGTGTTTTCAGCCGTAATGGCTGCATCGTGCATCGTAACAATACGCTTTACGATACTTAGGCCAATACCGAATTCACCGTTTGCTCCTTTTTTAAACGGTTCAAACAAGTGTTGAAGCACGCTTTGATCAATCGGCGGACCATCGTTGCTGATGGTACATTGAACGTTCGTTTGGTGTTTAGTAAGTGAAAGTGAAACCTTCGTATCAGCATAGCGCAGCTGATTGTCGAGTACATTTTCAAGGACTTTTGTCCACAGCTCTTTGTCTCCTTTAATCGTTGCATTTACGTCGTCAAATTCCCACTGTATTTCAGGGCGCCTCCACCGCAAGCGATCCACTACTTCATGAAGAAGTGCAGTAAAATCAAAGTCGTCTTGTGCAAGCTGGTGAGTGGACATATAGTCAAGCTTGGTTAAGTAAAGCAAATCGCGGATTTTTTTCTCAAGATTTTTGGATTCATCTTCAATGACTTTTACCGTTTGGGATAAATCACCTTTTGGATAAATGCCGTCTTGAATCGACTGAGCGTAGCTTTGAATAACCATTACCGGTGTTTTTAAATCATGTGAAATATTTTGAAGCAGCGTTTGCTGTGCTTCATCTTTAGATACGAGCCTTTTGCGCATTTGCTCGATGGACGCGCCTAGCTTGCCGATTTCATCGGAACGGTTGACTGTAACAGGTTCATGCCAATTTTGTTCGGCGATTTTTTTTACATCTTTTTCAAGCGATACAAGCGGCTTGCTTAAGTATCTTGATAGCCAAATAGATGGAAGCCAGCTGAATAGAAATACAATTGAAATGACAAGAAGCAGCTGTTTAAAAAGAGTAGAAGTGAGCGCGTTGCGATACGTATCCCACGAAAATGAAAGTAAAAAAGCAGCCTGTCCGTTTACGCTTACTTTTCGAATCACATAAAAAAGCGTCCGGTTGCCGAGATCTTTTTCATAGCGAGCGACGATTTTTCGCTGACTGATTGCATCTTCCTGTGCTTTTCTCAAAAAGTCTTGAGGCAACACCCGTGATGAAAAATAAGAGATATCCGCATGTTCAGGCAATAAAATATGATCCACGGTTCGATTGCCAAGCGTTGGTTCACTGTCTTCATTGCTAAAGTAGTATTCACCTGAGCGGCTTGGCAGGCCGTATTCTTTTAAAATATGCTGTTCATTTTCAATAGTGGTATAAATTTCATTCGTGAAGAACTGCCTGAGCGTCGTTGGGAATAAAATAGCGAGCAAAATTGAAATGAGCAGTAAAATACCCGAGATGACGAGCCAAATTTGAAATGCAAGCGACTTGTTTTTCATGCTTTCATCATCCGGTATCCGTATCCGTAAATCGTTTCAATTCGTGCTTGCGGCATTTTTTTACGCACGCGCCTCACTAAATCATCCACCACTCGGTCTGTGCCGAAATAATCTTCTCCCCAAATGAGATTCAACAGCTGCTCCCTTGAAAAAGCCTGTCCAAGGTCTTTTGAGATAGTGACAAGAAAATCAAATTCTTTAGACGTCAAATCAATCGGCTTTCCATTTTCACTGACTGTACGCGTACGTAAATCGATTTCATAAGGAGTCAGCGTAATGGTATCGGTTTTCTTTTGATTGGAACCATATACGAGGTTTAGCAGTTTGTTTGCTCGAATAACTAGTTCACGAGGCAAAAAAGGCTTTGATAAATAGTCGTCGCTGCCCATTTCAAGTCCAAGAACCCGGTCAATATCGGCATCGCGTGCTGAAATGAAAATAACAGGCACATGTGGCGTTTGCTGCTTGATTTCGCGAATGAGCTGATACCCGTCAATATCAGGCAGCATAATATCTAAAATCCACAGGTGCGGAGGAGTTGCAATCATTTCTTTTGCGTCCGTGCCGTTAAAAAATGAGCGAACGTCCCAGCCTTCTTTTTGAAGGTAAAGGGTTAAAACTTCGTTTAAATTTTGTTCATCCTCTACTAAATATAGTGTAAAGCTCAAATTTGACACCTTCCTCTGAATATATGAAAATTAAGGTAAATAAAGCATATTACGCCATCTATGCGCGTTTCTTTAAAGGTTTATGTACCCGCTATTATACTACGTGTTTGCTGTTATAAAGAAATTTTTCACAATTTCACATATTGTTTTGATACTTATCCCAAACTTTTATTTTATAGTATAGATAACATAAAATTTGCTACGTTAAAAGGAGTGATTTTCATGGATCCACGTGATTATGAAAGAGAGGAAGAACGAAAAGAAGAATATGAAAACCGCCAGCGGCGCTATGATCAGTATCAGCCTGCGTCATCATCACAGCCTCCAAAAAGACGCTTATTTCCAGTGATCGCATCTTCCATCGCGGGAGCAGTGCTAGGGGGAGGAATTGTGCTATACGGCGCTCCGCAGCTAGGGTTAATGGATTCAGCGGATACGCATACAGTGAATCAAACAACGCAGACTCAAACCGCAACAACAACGAGCACAACGCCTCGAACAGTAAGCACCACCGTGAATCAGTCAGATCTTGTTTCAGTTGTAAATAAAGTATCAGCCGCTGTTGTAGGCGTGAACAACATCCAGCAGCAAACAAATCCATTTTCTGGAGATACCCAAACGCAAGAAGCAGGAACGGGTTCCGGTGTTATTTTCAAAAAAGAAAATGGAAAAGCATACGTTGTAACAAATAACCACGTTATCGATGGCGCAAGCGAAGTAGAAGTGTCACTTTCAAACGGGCAAAAAGAAAAAGCTAAAATTGTGGGAGCTGATGCGCTAACGGATTTAGCGGTGCTTGAAATGTCCGACAAAAATGTTGAACAAGTGGCGAAGTTCGGAAAATCATCAGATTTAGTGGCGGGTGAAACGGTTCTTGCAATCGGAAACCCTCTTGGTGAACAATTTTCTCGTACGGTCACACAAGGTATCGTGAGCGCAGCAAAACGCTCTGTCCCTATTTCAGAGAATTGGAACGTAGATGCAATTCAAACGGATGCGGCGATTAATCCAGGAAACAGCGGCGGTGCCTTGATCAATTCTTCCGGTGAAGTAGTTGGTATCAACAGTATGAAAATTTCAGAAGACAATGTAGAAGGAATCGGCTTTGCTCTTCCAAGTGATGAAGTGCAGCCAACAATTGAACAGCTGATGAAAAACGGAAAAATAACGCGTCCATATATGGGGGTAGGTCTTCAAGATGTAGGTCAGCTTTCAGCTGCAACAAAACAAGATCAGCTAGGCCTAACAAGCGATACGTCTGAAGGAGTTGTCGTAACGACGGTTGAACCATTCTCTTCTGCTTCTGATGCTGGTTTACAATCAAAAGACGTGATTGTTGCCATCGATGGAAATGAAGTCAAAACATCCAGTGATTTACGTCAATATCTATACACAAAACGCAAAGTAGGAGACACGGTAAAATTAGACGTGTACCGAAATGGAAAAAAACAAACTATTTCTCTGAAGCTTTCAGAGCAGCAGGATAACAATGGATGAGTTCAGCACCGTTAAAGCTGCTGCTAGCAGTATTAACAGCGTTAGGATTTTTAACAGGCTGCGGAGGGAAGCATTCAAACACGATGTTTCCTTCTGTAGAAATTAGTCAGCTATCTTCTGCCAAAGAAGTGGCAGCGTATGAAGGAGGAAAGGTGACAGGAGCTGAATTCAATCGTTTTTTAGCCGTTGAAGGGTTCTTAAATCCCGATGCTCCGCTAAATGATACAAGCTACCGCAAAGAGTTGTTGCGGCAGCTTGTCATGCAAAAAATCTTAATTTCGCATCTAAAGACAAGTGACAGGGTACAGAAAAAAGTCGAGGATATGTGGAAACAAATCAAACGTTCATATGACGAAGATACAAGAAAACAAGGCTATGAAGTCTTGCACATTCGTTCTAGCGATGTAACTAAACAGCTAATAAATCAGTTTAAATTAGAAGAATATTTCCGTAAACAAATTACGTCTGATGAACTAGACGCTTACTATACACGTATTGAGAATGATGTAACGCGCGTATCTTTTTCGCAGCTAACTTTTACAACTTTACATGATGCCGAGACCGTTGCGGCTGAGCTGCAAAAAGGAACATCGCTTCAAGACGTTCAAAAAAAATATGCTGATGTCCAGACCATCAGCAAAATAGAGAATGATGATAATCTAAAGCTTTCGAATCTATCTCCCTCTTTTATAGATGTTTTAAAAAAACAGCACATCGGAGAGTGTAGTAAGCCCATTAAAATGGGTAAAGTCTATTATATTCTTATTTTAAAACAAAAAGATAAAAAAACGGAATCAGAAGTCAAAGAAGAAATGATGAAAGAACTTGTTTTGAATCATATCAACCGGTATATCCAGGATCAACTGCCAAGGTTTCACGTGACTTTCAACCTTAGGTAGTTCCCTTTTATATAGATTGATTGTTTTCAAAAAACAAGCAGGTAAAAGAGCTTTCTATTAATAGAGAGCTCTTTTACATTTTTAAGTAGACAGAAATGTCGGTACCTGATAGAATGAAGTTGTAAAACTTTCATTATTCGGAAAATTTATACCCTCCAGCTTTGGAGGGTTATTTTTTATGCTTTTGGACGAATAAAAGAGGCTAGGACAGAAGTAGTTTAGTGGAAAGAAGATCCGAACGATGAATCGTTCGGATCTTTTCGTTAGTACGGTGAACGTATGTTTCAATCACTTTTCATCTTTTAAATGACTCAATAATGCAGAAGACATCTCCACGTGAGAAAGGGCGATGTGTGAAATCGTTTTGGCATAAGGTGTAATTTCGTTAATAAATTGCTCGAGTACGTGCAGGTGAGGAAGCTGAAGCTTTGTAATGAAGCAAGCCTGTCCGGCGATGCGTTCACAGAATAAAGCATAGGGATACTGAGAAATAAATCTTTTAAAACGCTCGTGCTCTCCGTTTTTCATGGTTACTTCAATAAAACACGAGACGGGCAACTGCAGCTTTTCATAATCAATATCGATTGTATATCCTTTTATAATACCAAAGCTCTCTAGCTGTCTTACTCGCTCTGCCACTGAAGGAGGAGACAGGTTAATTTGTTTTCCTAGCTCTCTTAAGGAAAGACGGCTGTTTTGCTGCAGTGCCTGCAAAATCGATAAATCAATTTCATCAATTTTCAATTGAAAACCTTCTTTCATATTAATGTTTCATTTGATTAGTAATAGCAGATAATATGTTTTATTTGTTATCTGAAATCTCCATTTTTCTTACTATAATAATTAAAAAGGAGTGAGTAAAAAATGGCAAGAGTTTTGTTAACAAACGAAGAGGGAACAAATTTTGAAAAAGCACTGAATTTAATTCCAGATGTAAAAAGGTTGTATGATGAGCTATACGACAAGCTTTGGAACAGTGATATAGTAAAAAGAGAGACTAAGGAAAAAATCAGGCTTTATCTAGCAGGTGTTAACGGCTGTGAGACGTGTATGAGCATGTCATATGTAGGCGATAAGACGCTTAATCAAAAAGTGTTAAGAGAAAAAGAGCTGGAAGAAAAAGATCGACTGCTGTTTCGATTTATAGATGTATACCGAGTGCGTCCAAGGGATTTGACGGATGCTGATATGGATCAATTAAAGAAATTTTACAGTGATACGCAGCTATTAGAGCTTTTGGCTGTTATTAATTTGTTTGATCAATTTCACAAACTGATTGTCAGTTTAGATTTATATGATTTTTGCAGTTTGCAGCGCAAGTGATGTCTTCCCTAAAAATATCTTGACAGACAAAATCCACAGGAGTAAGATAGCTTTCGTGAAGTGAAACGTATCATGAATCGAATCGATTATTCTAAAAAATAGATCATAGACATTTGAATAAAAATCGCTTAATCCATTACGGAGCGGAGGACCCATTATTTACGCACATATTGTGCTCCGGGGTGAATCCTTAAAAAGGTAGGGTTACTCTTAAAACCCGAACCCGACAGCTAACTTCGCAAGCGTTTTGAGGGGGAAGAGTGTGAAAAAACACAGGAGCCTTCCTGTGTTTTTTTGCGCTTTTTTTAAGAAAAACATGTAATTTTTTAGAAAAAGTATAAGCTAAGAGAACACACAGCAGTTGAAGAAAGGAATAAATACATTATGAAAAAACAGTTTGCTGTATTGGGATTAGGTCGTTTTGGAGGCAGTTTGGTTGAAGAGTTTGCTAATTTGGATGTGGATGTGCTCGCTATTGACCGCAATCAGGAGGTAGTAAAGAAATATAGCAACTCAGCTACATATGTCGTGCAAGCGAACGCAATTGATGAAGCTAGCTTAAAAGGGCTAGGCATTCGTAACGTTGATCATGCTCTTATTTCGTTTGGAGACGATATCGAAGCAAGCGTGCTTGCAACGATGCTTTTAAAAGATATGGGCGTTAAGCAAGTATGGGTAAAAGCGGTGAATATGTATCATCAAAAAGTGCTGGAGAAAATAGGAGCGGACAAAGTCATTCATCCTGAGCGCGATATTGCGAAGCGGATTGCTCATCACGTGGTGTCAGAAAAAATTATTGACTATATTGAACTGTCTAAAGACTATAGTATTGTTGAAATTGTCGCTTCTAAGAAACTTCATAATAAAACGCTGTTTGATTTAAATATTCGTGCAAAGTACGGCTGTAATATTATCGGTTTTCAGCGAAAAGACGGGGAAATGGTGATTTCGCCTACGGCGCATGAAACAATTGAACAAGGAGATATGCTTATTGTTATCGGACATAATCGCGATTTAAACCGTTTTGAAGAAGAAGGAGTTTAACTTATGAAAAAAAAAATTGTTAGGCTTACGCCGCCGCAGCTGCTTGTCTCCATTTTTGGCGGAGGAATTATTATTGGTGCTCTTTTATTAATGATGCCTTTTTCTACTACTGAGCCAATCCGGTGGGTAGACGCCCTTTTTACATCTACTTCCGCTATGACAGTGACCGGCTTAGCCGTCGTAGATACAGGTACGCGTTTTACCGTCATCGGTCAAACGATTATTATGCTGTTAATTCAAATAGGCGGTCTTGGCATTATGTCATTTGCCGTGCTGATTTTTATGATGCTAGGTAAAAAAATTGGATTTAAAGAGCGTATGCTCGTTCAGCAGGCATTAAATCAAACGAGCGTCGGCGGAGTTGTCCTGCTAGTTAAAAGGCTGTTTATCTTTTCATTTTTAATTGAGTTTGTTGCACTTATCTTTTTAGCGATACGCTGGGTTCCGGAATTCGGATGGTCTAAGGGGCTATTCTTTAGCTTGTTTCATTCAATTTCAGCTTTTAATAACGCAGGGTTCGGACTATTATCTGACAGCTTAGTTCAGTATGTAGGAGATCCCGTTATTAACATAACGATTTCCTTTTTGTTTATTATTGGTGGGTTAGGATTTACCGTTCTTGCTGATATGTGGGTAAAAAAATCGTATAAAAAACTAACGCTGCATTCAAAAATTATGATTATCAGCACGTTTGCCATTAACGTGATTGCCATGCTTTTTATTTTTTTCTTAGAGTACGGCAATTCACATACACTTGGAAGTTTGTCATTAGGAGACAAAGTGTGGGCGTCTTATTTTCAAGCGGTAACAACACGCACAGCAGGTTTTAATAGTATCGATATAGGAAGTCTACATGATTCCACCATATTTTTAATGGTTATGTTAATGTTCATAGGTGCAGGGAGTGCGTCAACAGGAGGAGGTATTAAACTAACAACGTTTGTGGTGATTGTCTTTTCTGTATGGGCATTTTTACGAAGCAGGGAAGATATTGTGCTGTTAAAGAGACGGCTTCTTCCTCTTCATGTGTTTAAGGCACTAGCCATTACGATGATTTCGATTATGTTTGTGTTTGGGGCCATTTTTCTATTAAATATCTCAGAAAACCTGCCGTTTATAAAAATTATGTTTGAAGTGGTTTCTGCGTTTGGAACAGTGGGGTTATCGATGGGAGCAACTCCTGAGCTTTCATACTTTGGACGCGTGATTATTATCTTTATCATGTTTTTAGGAAAAGTGGGGCCATTAACCCTTGCGTTTTCATTATCTAAGCAAAAGCGTGAAGCCGTTCGCTATCCAAACGAAGATATAATGCTAGGATAGAAAAATCGCCTTCGATGAGGCGATTTTTTTATATTATTTATACGTTCAAGACATATAAGAGGTTACGCACAAAACAGTTGCGATGAATAAAAAGAAGGCAAAAACAAGAACAATGGGCAATTTGGAATGTCGGCGCATTAAAGCCCCTCCTTTTTTATAGTAAAAAAATCTCTTACTATATATAACGAAAGAAACAAAAATATGATTCACTTTTTTTGGCGAAATTTGAAGGTTTTTCTCATTGGAAAAATCCGCACCCCTGTCCTAAACATTTTGCCAAGCTGTTGCATACACTAAAAGCAGATAACAGGAAGTGAGGGATGGTACGTGGGAAAACAAAATTTTGCGTTAATCGTTGTGTTATTTGTTTTACTTGTTATTGTAGGTGCGTCTGGCTTTCGCTTTTAAACGTTAACTTTATTTGCGCATAGTCCCCTTCAAAAAAGGCATACTAGGCGGAAGTAAAAACCAAAAATTTCTTCAATATTGCCGAACAATGAGTTCCTCTACTCATTCATCTAATCGGTATGTAGCCATGCGAAAGCATGGTTTTTTTGAAATAGGAGAGGATGAATGATGTTCATCCTCTCTAGAAATTAGTAGTAGCAAGAACACCCTACGATTACTAATAGGATAAATAAAACAACGATAAATGAAAAACCAAAACCGCCTTTTGCGCCCATATGTGTAACCTCCTTTAATAAAAGTCTCTATATCCTATGTACTAATTGGGTTAAGTGATTGAGAAATTTGCCTATTTTTTAATGGTAACGTTTTTTGTGAAGAATGAAGAACACTTACTTTTTTCATTTGCGCAGAAATCCTTTATGATAAAGAGGAAAAGGAGGGCAAACAGGTGGGAATACATGCACAATACGTCATGAATCAGCTAGAAGAGGGAAAGTGGAAAGAGATCAAGCGCGAAATTCAACAAGAAATGAAGAAAAAACCTCAAGCATCTGATTTGTACTGTTACTTAGCCGTTTGTTTAGCAAAGCAAATCGAAGAATCAATTATCTTTGAAAAAATGGTATTGAACTTAGAAATGGACCGGGCTCTTCATCAGGCATTAACATTAAATCCATCTTCAAGCTTGGCGCACTTCGTTCGAGGAATAAAATATCGGGAAACTCCGCTTATGTTTGGAGGGAATTACGAAAAATCGCTGTTTTATTTGCAGAAGGCGCAAGATCTTGGTTTTGAAGGGATTATGCTGCCGCTCGAACTCGCCAAAACCTATATTCAATTAAAAGAAATGGAAAAAGCGAAAGAACAAATCGCCTATGCTCGGGAAATCAATCCTACGCACGCGGACATTAAAAAAGTCGAAAACATGCTCCAAACAGGACGATGAATCTAAAGTCCTGTTTTATTTTTGATTTTCAGAAAACGTATGCTGATTTTCATAAAGGATTGCTTTTTATATAACAATAAGAATATTTATAAAAAATTTAAGAAGTGCATGTAAGTCGAACGACTTCTTAACTGCTAGATTTTCTACATTATTAGAGCGTTCAGTCTACATAGTTCCAAAAATAGTAAGAAACTATCAGCCTATGGATAAATTGTTAGAAAATATAGATAATTGTAAATGAATAGAGAGAAAAGTTAAACATGCGATTAACTAAAAAAGCAAAGGTATGATTTACTTTGCTTTTTATTTATACGCATATGTAAAAAATATCATAATAAACCAATTTATTCTTCGTGAAATCCATCGTCTCAGGCGATGTGAAATAATGTATTTGAAGGAGGAGACCCAGATGAAGGTTATGAAGATGTTGGCTATTACGTTATTTAGTTTATGTTTAGTTGTCACACCAGCTGCTGCTGAAGTTCCGGGTGTCGACCATTCAATGAAACGGGGTGCTACACAAGGAATTGTAGCGGCATCTCACCCGCTGGCTGCTGAAGCGGGGAGGAAAGTGTTAGCTGAAGGCGGAAACGCTGTAGATGCGGCAGCGGCCATTCAACTATCTCTAAACGTTGTGGAACCGATGATGTCTGGTATCGGCGGCGGCGGTTTTATGATGATTTATGAAAAAAAGAAAGATAAAATTACGATGCTAGACAGCCGTGAAATGGCACCGGCTGATGTCACGCCTAAGCTGTTTTTAGATTCAAAAGGAAAAGTCATTCCTTTCAGTAAGCGTCACATAACAGGAAAAGCAGTTGGAGTTCCTGGTACGTTAAAAGGAGTAGAAACAGCCCTTGAAGATTATGGAACCATGGACTTATCAGATGTTATTAAACCTGCTATTACTCAAGCGGAACAAGGAATTAAAGTGAATTGGTCGATGGCTCAGTATATCGATGAAAATGCGGACAAGCTTGAAAGATACCAAACGGCCGGTAATGTATTTGTACCGAATGGCAAGCCGTTAAAAGAAGGAGATAAGCTTGTTCAGCCTGATCTTGCGAAAACATTAAAGCTTATTCAAAAAGAAGGGTCAGACGCTCTTTATAAAGGAGAAATTGGAAAAGCGCTTGTTAAAGAAGTTCAAAAACGCGATGGAAGCATGACCATGGATGATTTAAAAAATTATGTTGTAAAAGAACGCGAGCCGGTCAAAACAACTTATCGAGGCTACGATGTGGTTAGTGCGGCTCCTCCTAGCTCCGGCGGATTAACCGTGCAGCAAATTTTAAAGCTAATGGAAGGTTATGATGTAGAAAAAATGGGTTCCAATACGCCACAGTATTTTCAGCATTTAACGGAAGCGATGCACTTAGCTTTTGCGGACCGCGCGGCGTATATGGCAGATGAAGACTTTTACGAAGTGCCGAAAAAAGGCCTGTTAGATGAAGATTATATTAAAGAACGTCGTAAATTAATTAATCCAAATAAAGCAACGCCTAATGTTAAAGAAGGAGACCCTTGGAAATATGAAGGAAAAGAAAATCCAAATAAAGCAACGGTAACGGAAGAAAATCCAATCGGCCAAACGACTCATTTCTCTGTTGTAGACAAATGGGGAAACATGGTTTCTTACACGACTACCATTGAACAAGTTTTTGGTTCAGGAATTATGGTTCCTGACTACGGATTTATGCTCAACAATGAAATGACGGATTTTGATGCCACTCCGGGAGGCGTGAACCAGGTTGAGCCTAAAAAACGCCCTCGAAGCAGCATGTCTCCAACGATGCTGTTAAAAGACGGAAATCCGTTCATGGCAATTGGTTCACCGGGAGGCCCAACCATTATTGCGTCTGTAGCAGAAACGATTATGAATGTTATTGACCATAAGATGCCGATTCAAAAAGCGATTTTAACCCCTCGTATTTATTCAAGCGGCTATCCAACCGTAAGATGGGAACCTGGTTTTAGCCAAGATACACTCCTTGAAATGATGGCTAAAGGACATGCGTTTGAAGAAAAGCCAGAGCATATTGGAAATGTCCAAGCGGTTATCTATGACTATGAAACGGGGAAAATGTACGGAGGTGCTGATAATACGCGCCAAGGCACGGTATTAGGAGTAGACGCAATTAAATATGTATCCAAACAGCCAAAACCAATTAAAGAAGAGAAAAAAGGAGAGTTTACGGTCGAAGTCAACCGTGCCGTGTATCCATTTACTGATAAGCAAGTAAAACTGATTGATGGAAAGCCTTACGTTCAGTCCGACCGCCTGCTGCTAGGATTAGGCGTCATTGATTCGAGTGATTTAAAGCTGTATAAGCCAAATCACCACTCCTATTTATCGGTTATCAAAGTAGCCAAATCACTTGGCTACAAAGTGAAATGGGATGAAGAAAAGAAAGTAGTCTCATTAGAAAAAGATCCTGGTGAAAACGATACCGGCGATGATGAAGACGGAGACGTTATTACAAATTAAATGGGATAAAAGTAGCTTAGTTGAAGGAAGATCCGAACGCGTTTGATTCTTGATAGAGAATCTAAAGCGTTCGGATTTTTTATTGCGATGGTAAACGTAGGTTTCATTTATATATTGGCTCACTCCTTTTTAAGTAAGCAAATAAAATTGGCGATTTTAAACCAAACGACAAAAAAATTTGCGTAGTTTGCCAAAAAGTTGTAGAAATCGACAGTTTTTTTGGCACGTGTAAGAAAAACTGTGATAAAAAGACTGATAGAATGCTACAAACAAAGTTGGCATCATTTTTGCATAAGAAATAGATGAGGGGCTGTATCAATGAAAAAATACATAGTTAAATAAACGCCTATGTTTACTTCACACAGACTAACATGCAACGGAGGTATAGAAAATGAAAAAAGAAATTTCAATTATCGGTGTACCAATGGATTACGGGCAAACAAGAAGGGGCGTAGACATGGGGCCGAGCGCAATCCGCTATGCGGGCATGAATACACGCTTAGAAGCTCTTGGCTATACCGTACATGATGAAGGCGATATTAAAGTAGAGATTAAAGAACGGGCAGACGTGGATAAAAATACGAATTTGAAAAACTTAGCGGCTGTAGCCAGCGGAAATGAACAGCTTGCTGCAAGAGTTGAAGAAGTGAAAGAGCAAGACCGCTTTCCGTTAATATTAGGCGGAGATCACAGTATTGCAATTGGAACGCTTGCAGGAGTGGCGAAAGGTTCAGAAAATTTAGGCGTTATTTGGTATGATGCTCATGGTGATTTAAACACCGCTGAAACATCTCCATCAGGGAATATTCACGGCATGCCGTTAGCGGTGAGCCTGGGTATTGGACATCCGGTACTTTTAAATATTGGAGGGTATACACCAAAAATTAAACCTGAAAATCTAGTTATTGTCGGTGCACGCTCACTAGATGATGGTGAAAAAGAGTTAATTAAAGAAAAAGGAATTAAAGTGTATACGATGCATGAAATTGATCGTTTAGGTATGACGCAAGTGATGAAAGAAACGATTGATTATTTAAGCGGTACAGACGGTGTGCACCTGTCGCTGGACTTAGACGGCTTAGATCCAGATGATGCACCAGGCGTAGGTACACCTGTAAAAGGCGGCATCAGCTACCGAGAAAGTCATTTAGCAATGGAAATGCTAGCGGAAGCAGACATGGTGACATCTGCTGAATTTGTAGAAGTGAACCCCATTTTAGATCAGCATAACAAAACTGCAGAAGTAGCGGTTGCGTTAATGAGTTCATTGTTTGGCGATAAGCTTTTATAGGAAAAAGCTACTTACAGGTATCGTGTGGAGAAAATCTGTTGTGATCCAAGAAACGGTCATGCAGGACTAAGCGGCTGCCATCTTCGTTACGGGGGTGGCGCCATTTGAAAATCATCCGGCACCAATTGACTTCAGTCAGGAAGAGCTGCCTAATAAGCGGCTATAAAAACAAAATAAACCTAAAAAAATGAAAGCGATTTCATTTTTGTGCAGCAAAGGGAGGAAATGGGATGAATATTCCACAGGGACAGCCAGGAGAATTAAAAAGAACGATGAAAACAAGGCATCTTTTTATGATATCACTAGGAGGATGTATTGGTACCGGTTTTTTTCTTGGTTCAGGTTATACCATCAATGAAGCAGGTCCGATGGGAGCAATGATTTCCTACTTAGTAGGAGGGATCATTATGTATCTAACGATGCTGTGTCTTGGAGAATTATCCGTTGCTATGCCAGTTGCAGGATCGTTTCAAACGTACTCCACTAAATTTATCGGCCCTGCAACAGGTTTTGCGATTGGATGGCTGTACTGGCTAGGATGGGCAGTAACGGTGGCACTTGAGTTTTTAGCTGCCGGACAATTAATGCAAAGATGGTTCCCAGGCTCGCCCGTTTGGTTATGGTGCGCCATTTTTGGAGCGTTAATTTTTTCACTAAATGCACTTTCAGCCAAAGCATTTGGTGAAACAGAATTTTGGTTTTCAAGCGTTAAAATTTTCGCCATCATTATGTTTATTGTGGTAGGCGGAGCGGCAATGTTTGGACTTATTGATATGAAAAGCGGACAGGAAGCACCGCTTCTATCAAACTTCTTTGCCGAAGGGCTGTTTCCAAACGGTGTAACGGCTTTACTGATTACAATGATTACGGTGAACTTTTCGTTTCAAGGAACAGAATTGATTGGAATTGCGGCGGGAGAAAGTGAAAATCCGGAAAAAACAATTCCAAAAGCGATCAAGCAAACGGTTTGGCGTACGCTTTTCTTTTTCGTCTTATCCGTGTTTGTCTTAGCAAGCATGATTCCTCGTGAAAAAGCAGGCGTTGTAGAAAGCCCGTTTGTTGTTGTGTTAGATAGTGTAGGTGTACCTTACGCGGCGGATATTATGAACTTTATCATTTTAACAGCTCTTCTTTCAGTCGCAAACTCTGGGTTTTACGCGGCTACACGTATGCTTTATTCTCTTTCAAGAGAAGGAATGGCAAGTCCTGCGCTTGGAAAAGTCAACAAAAGAGGTGTACCGTTTAATGCACTATTAATTACGCTTGTGATTTCATGCTTTTCGCTGCTTTCAAGCGTAGTGGCAGCTAAAACCGTTTTCGTATGGCTGATTTCACTCGCTGGACTTGGCGCTCAAATTGGCTGGATTGCGATTACAGCTTCACTGCTTGCATTCCGTCGTGCTTACGTGGCTAAAGGTGGAAAAGTAGAAGATCTGAAATTTAGAACACCTCTTTATCCGGTTCTGCCTATCGTAGCGCTTATTACGAACTGTATTGTTATGATCAGTCTTGCGTTTGATCCTGAGCAGCGAATGGCGTTATACTGCGGAGGTATCTTCTTTATAGGCTGTTATGTTTATTATTATTTGAAAATTCGAAAACAAAATCAGTCAAAACAGGAGCAAGAAGTTCAGCTTGCGGAAAATAAACGAATGATTATTTAACATAAAAACCCGAAAAATCATGATTTTTCGGGTTTTTTATGTACTTGTCTTTAGCTATCTAGTGTTGTATCTTCATTTTTACGGCGGCGAAGTCTCCATAGCGTGATAAGGGCAAGCAGTGTAAGAACGATACCGCTGCCGAGCAGGATATGACTCACTGTTTTATCCTGCTTTTTTTGGCCTTGTTCAAAATATTTCTTGTACATCGCCACCGCAGCTTTATTTTGCTTGTATTTTTTCGGAACGCTCATTTCTTTTCCTAGTTTCCAGCCGTCTTTATAAGCTTTTTGCTGTAAAGATTTCACATCTTTATTCGAATAAAAACCTGCTTTGTACCATTTTTCTAGTTGAGGCTTGTCCTGAAGACTTTTAGGCGCTCTATAGGTCTGATAAGTGAAAGCTGAGTCGTATCCATCTGCTTTTACGTCTTTTTGTTTTTGTTTCTGTCCTTTTTCATATCCTTGTTCAAAGGCTGTTTGCAATTCGCCCTCTGCTTCTGCAGGTACTTCGAGTGGAAGGTCGTGATAGCCTTGTACGTAGCCTTGCTTTTCAAACTGCTTTTTTTGCTGATTCAGTACTTCGGCTTGAGCGGTTTCAAAGCCTTCTGTAAAAGCCTGACGTGTGACATCCTCATCATCATACATGCTGGGAACACTCATCGAATCATTTTCAAGACCTTGTTCATAGCCTTCTTTTTTTGCTTTAACAGATAGGTCCATTAAAGAAATAGCTTTTTTGTAGCCTTGAACATAACCTTTATTCCAGTCGGATGACTTAGAAGGGAAAGGGTCGATTTCCGATTGAATAGTAGCATGTTTGTAATCAAGGACGCCTTGCTGATAGCCTTCCTCTTCGCCGGCAGCCATTTCATTTTCTTGTTCAGTCTTGAGTTCTTCCTCTTTTTGCTGCTGTCCTTTTTTATATCCTACCGTATACCCCATCATAAACCACGTGAATTCTTCAGAAGATTTGTCCAGTCCTGTTGTTTGATCGAACTGCTCGAATTTTTTCTGTGCGTATCCATCTTCTTCTCCGAGCGAATAGCCTTCTTGATAGAGAGAGTCAAAAATAGCTTTTACATCTTCAGTTGTATCCACGTCCGTTGACTGGTCCAAAACATCGGAAGAGGAATCCGGGGAATCAGGAGTAGCATAAGAAGAGATGGGGTCACTTGCAAGAATAAGTAAGCAAGCTGTACTAATAACGGCTAATTTTTTTTTCATCATTTCTTCACCTTTTAGTTCAAAGTTAATATTTATTTTGTAGTTTAAGCGTACAGCTTTCCATGAAGAAAGGCGTGTAAAAGTTTCTCCAATTATGAAAATTATAACATTTAAATGGAAAGGAGAATAGGTGGTAAAAAGGAGAAATATGTGTTTTTTACGGAGTTTTATTTTTGCTGCTGTTTTGCTTTTTTTACTTTGAATGAGCGGTAAAATACTTCAACTACAAAACAGAACAAAAGGAAAAAAAGGACAAATAATTCAGCAAACTCCATAACACGAAACGGACTGTAGGCATTTTGCAAGGCCATGGAAAAACTAAATCCTTGCATCATATCCACACCGATAGAAAATCCCATTAAGCATCCTAACAGCAAAGCTGATATCCAAACGATTTTCATATGTCTCACTCTCCGTTTTTATTTTTTTCTTAAAAACATTCTACTGATAGTTTTTGTTATTTTTTTGGTCTTACGCTTTGATTGTTCTATTAAAAATTGCATACAAAGCATTTATTTGGAAAAAGCTAAAAAAAAGAAAAGAAAGGTGTTTTTAATCGTGCCTTCTTTATTTAAAAATAAAAAAAGCAAAGACAATAAAAAGGAAACAGAAGGTTCGCTACCAGAGGAACAAGAACTGCTGATGCAGTCGCTTGAAGGTAATATAGCTAACATAAAAAAGCGAACGGGGAACAGCTCGGATATGGTGATCCGCTATATAAAAATTGGGGAAAGGGCAGCCATTCAAGCCGCTGTTATCTATATAGACGGAATTGTAGACAATCAGTCTATCCAAGAGCTTTTAGTAGACACCATGATGAAAGATGACGTGTTTTCTGAACCAATAACACCTCAAAATGCTTTTACGTTATTAAAAGAAGATGTAGTAGGAATTGGAGACATTGCGATTTTACATACGTGGAGTGAAGTGTTTCCCGCCTTGATGTCAGGAGACACGCTTATCTTGATAGATGGAAACAACCATGCGATGAGTGCAGGTACGAAAGGCGGGGAGTGGCGTTCCATTCAAGAACCGACTACACAGCTTGTCGTTCGGGGTTCTAAGGAAGGGTTTACGGAATCGATTGCTAAAAACATGCCCATGGTCAGGCGAATTATCAAATCGCCTGACTTATGGGTAGAAACGATGAAGATTGGGAAAGTAACGCAGACAGACGTTTCAATGATGTACATTAATGGGATTGCCAATGACAAAATCGTAAAAGAAGTAAAGAAGCGTCTTAACCAAATTAATATCGATAGCATTTTAGAATCAGGCTATGTAGAGCAGCTTATTGAAGACCAAACGTACACTACTTTTCCTACAATGTATCACACGGAGCGTCCCGATATCGTTGCAGGAAATCTCTTAGAAGGGCGTATTGCGATTTTTGTAGACGGAACGCCATTCGTGCTGATTGCACCTGCTGTCTTCATTCAGTTTTTTCAGTCTCCTGAAGATTATTATTCGCGCTTTGATATTGCCACGTCGATTCGTTTTTTACGCATTCTTATTTTTTTTATTTCACTGATTGCACCGGCTACGTATGTAGCGATCACAACTTTTCATCAAGAAATGGTTCCGACGAAGCTGCTCATCGCCATTGCTGCACAGCGGGAAGATGTTCCGTTTCCTTCCTTGGTTGAAGCGCTCATTATGGAAGTCACATTTGAAATTTTGCGAGAAGCTGGTATTCGACTTCCAAGGGCGATCGGTTCTGCAGTTTCAATTGTAGGAGCGCTCGTGATTGGGCAAGCATCGGTTCAAGCAGGGATTGTATCTCCAGCGATGGTTATTGTTGTAGCGATGACGGCGATTGCAAGCTTTGCGACGCCTTCATTTGCCATTGCGATTTCTGCTCGGCTCATTCGCTTTGTTTTTATGATTGCAGCGGCTACTTTCGGGTTTTATGGCATTATCCTGTGCTTTTTAATGATGATTGTTCATCTCTGCAGTCTTCGTTCATTCGGTGTTCCATACATGACGCCTCTTGCTCCATTTATTCCGAGCAATTCAGGTGATACCATTGTTCGCATGCCATGGTGGACGCTTAGACAAAGACCAAGGCTCATCAGTAGTGGAAATATGGTGAGAGAAGGAGACAACCAGCGCCCAATGCCTCCTAAAAGCCGGGGAATGGCAAACACTACGGTGAAAGAAGGCGATCAAAGTGATGCGTAAAGGGCTTTTATGTACAGTTATGGCATTTTCGATTTGCATCCTTTCAAGCTGCTGGAGCAGTAAGGAATTAACCGATTTAGCGATTGTCGCAGCGATGGGAATTGATAAAACAAAAGATGGTCAGTATCAAATCACGCTACAAATTATTAATCCAGGTAACGTAGCCGGCGGTCTTCAAGGCGGCGGGGGTGGTACCCAAAGTCCGTCTGTTTCCGTATACGGAGCAAAAGGCGCAAACTTAGTAGAAGCAAGCAGAAGAGCATCGAGCACGGTATCAAGAAGACTGTACTACGCTCATACAAACTTAATTGTGATCGGAGAAAGCTTAGCGAGAACGGAGGGCATTGATGTTATTATTGATGGCATTGACCGAGATCCGGAATTTCGAATTACATCTGATATGGTCATTGCAAACGGCGTAAAAGCTTCCAGTTTTGTAAAATCTCTTACGCCAATTGATAAAATTCCAGCTAATAAAGTCCTTAAAACGCTGGAACTCACCGAACAAAAGTGGGGAGAACATATGAAAGTATCGGCTCAAGAAGTTATGAAAAACCTTGAATCCCCGGGAAGTCAAGCGCTGATGTCAGGGTTTGGAATAAGAGGTAGCGCTCAAAAAGCCCAAACGCTGCAAAATCTTCAGCAAACTGCTCCTGAATCGACTCTTCGTGCAGAAGGACTCGGCATGTTTAAAGATGGGAAGTTGATTACATTTTTATATGGAAAAAAAGCGCGAGGCGTGATGTGGCTGCGGGATAAAGTGCAGGGAACAGATGTGAATATTTCATGGAAAGATAAAAAGAAAGCCATTGCTTATCAAGTCGTCCGTCAGCGAACAAACGTGAGTGCAAATATGGTAAACGGCAAACCAAAGATGATTGTACGAACTAGAGTAGAAGGAGATATTGGTGAAATGGAAGTACCTATAGATATTAAAAATCCATTTGTGATTCTTGATATTGAAAAAAAAATAGAAGCAGCGATTGAAAACGAAATAAAAGAAGCGTTTGCTTTTGCTCAAAAAAAACAGACGGATGTTGTGGGATTTGGAGAAGTCGTGCACGAAAATTATCCGAGGCAGTGGAAAAGGCTTCAGCATGAGTGGAGCGATGTGTATTTTCCTGAAGTGGAGATGGATGTGAAAGTAGAAGCGTATGTAAGACGAGCAGGTTTGCGAAACAAGTCGTTTATGTCTGATGCGGTAAAACAACGCCAGTAAACAGGAGGGAGCAATGAGTGGAAAAAGTGAAAATTAGCTCTGTGCAGTTTTTTATTTTAATCGTCCTTTTTGAACATGGAAGCGCATTGCTCATTCCGCTTGCAATGGATGCAAAACAAGACGCCTGGCTTGCTATTTTACTCGGTATGTTTGGGAGCTTATTGCTTTACCTCATTTACTACCGGCTGTATAGGTACTATCCTAACATGCTGCCGACAGAATACATGCAAAAGCTGCTAGGGAAAGTCTTGGGATCTGCACTTGCTTTTTTATATTTGCTTCATTTTTCATATGCTGCCGCTCGCGTACTTCGTGATTTTGGAGAAATGCTGCTGACATTTGGCTACCCCGACAGCCCTTTGTTTGTCGTGAACGCGATGCTGATGCTGTTGATTATTTATACTGTGCACAAAGGACTTGAAGTAGTGGCTCGGGCAGGAGAGCTCATGTTTATTTTGATGTATATCTTGGCTGTAGCAGGATTTGTGCTTATTTTTGTTTCAGGATTAATTGATTTTACTTCTTTAAAACCGATACTTGGAGATGGGATTTGGCCGGTTTTAAAAACAGTCGCCACTCAGACTCTGTATATTCCGTATGGAGAAGCTGTTGTGTTTACGATGATTTTTCCATATGTAAAAGATCCTAAAAAAGTAAAGCTTGTAGGCCTTTGCGGCATTGTACTAAGCGGCATTAATTTAGCAATTACAATGGCGATCAACGTGAGTGTATTAGGGATAGGGTTGACTAACAGGTCGGTCTTTCCGCTTTTAAGTACGGTAGAGAGCATTAGAGTAGCTGATTTTTTAGAGCGGCTAGACGTGTTTTTTATGATTGCGTTAGTCATTGGAGGGTTTGTTAAAATCAGCGTCTTTTTTTACGCGGTAATTGTGGGGCTTTCCACGCTGTTTAAGGTAAAACGACCTTCTGCGCTGACATATCCTGTTGGCACGGTGATTTTATTTTTTTCTCTGACGATTGCAAGTAATTTTCAAGAGCATTTAAAAGAAGGCTTAACGATTATGCCGGTGCTACTTTTTATCCCTTTTCACGTAGTGATTCCGCTTACGCTGCTCTGTATAGCCTTTATTAAACATCGCATAAAAAAAACAAAAGCGCTGCAGCCATCCTAATGGCTGCAGCGCATTCGTCTGCGATCTTCTACTGCAAGTGCAGCTGTTCCCGCTCTTTTTTTACTTGTTCTAGCTGTGAAATCGTAACAAGCTGATATCCTTGTGCGTGAAGCTGCTTCATAATTTCAACCGCTGCTTCGGCACTTGTTTGATAAATATCATGCATTAAAATAACTTTTCCGTCTCCGACTTGGCTCATAACTGCTTGAACGGAGTGAGGAACGTTTCGATATTTCCAGTCTTCAGGATCGATATCCCATAGAGTCACGCCAACATTTCCGACATAACGTCTTACATTTGCATTCACAGCTCCATAAGGAGGACGTACATGCAGTGGTTCATAGCCGCTCACTTGTTTAATAAGGGCTTGGGTATCGCCTATTTGGTGTTTGACCTGCGCTTCATTTAAACGTGTGAGCTGAGGGTGGTCCCAAGAGTGATTTCCGACTTCGTTGCCTTCCTTCACCATACGTTCGATTGTTTCAGGATAATATTGAACGCGGCTTCCTAACACAAAAAAGGTAGCGTGTCCGTTCACTTCTTTTAATCCATCTAAAATCACATTGGTAGATGCAGGGTTAGGTCCATCATCAAAGGTCATCGCAACGACTTTTTTAGTTGGATCAATAGGCGCTCCTTGCTGCGGTATTTCGTTAACGATATGTTTTGGAGGCGTTTCTTTGACTTTATTTTTATTTGCTGCTTCGTCTTTGTAAGCATCGCTCAGCATGTCTTTAAATAAATCTTTTTGGATAGCGATTGTTTTGGTTTTCGTTTGTTCAGCACCTAGCTGATAAGGCTTAAAGTAGATCACAATACTGTTTTCAAGCAGCGCAAACTGACTGAAATTTTGATTGGCTGCCTGAGTTCCTTTTTGAAGGCCCGGGTCAAAATCAGCTTTTTTCATTTGTTTTTTTAATTCAGCATATGAAATAGCCGAAAGGCGATCTAAATAGTTTGCATTCTCGTTAAATAAATCCTTTAACGTCATTTGTTTTTGAGCAGGCAGGTCAAATGTAAAGGTTTTGAGAGAAGACGTTCCTTTCTCTCCATTTATAGATTCATATTCATCAAAGACAACACTTAGCGTTTGCTTGCTGTAATGGACGATTTTATATGTAATCGTTAATTCAGATTTTTTCTTTTTTGACTGCTTCTTCAGCTTTTTTTCATAGTGTGCCACTTGATCTATTACGTAAGCTTGAATGGATTGATCAATTTCTTTTTTACCAAAGGAAGGGTAGCTAATGGCATAGCCTCCGTCGGTAAGGTCCTTAACTAGCGTTTGAATTTCAACGTCTGGATAGGTTTGATCTGTTTGAATACTTGCCGTTTTTTTCTCTGTACTGTTTGCTTTGACGATATACCCTGCTGTACCAAGAAACAAAATACAGCATCCAAGCAGTGTCAAAATACGTTTGTAGCCCATGGTTTTCATGTAGTAATATTCCCCTTTTTGTATATATCTACCTAATAGACGCATGAGACCATCATTTAGTTTTACTTTTTTTAAAAAAAAACCAAACTATTTTTCTACTCATTCCGTCTACCTTATAGATGTACTTCAGCAAGAGAAAATAGAAGGGGTATGAAAGACAATGAAAAAACACGATGCACATCAGATGCTCGTAGCATGCATAACCGAGCACAAAGCAGATTTTTACCGGCTTGCTTTTAGCTATGTAAAAAATCAAGAAGATGCGCTTGATATTGTGCAAGAATCGATTAAAAAAGCACTCATTTCAATAGACAGTATCAAAGATATTCAATCGATTAAAAGCTGGCTTTATAAAATTGTTGTACGAACGGCAATCGATTTCCTGCGTAAGCATAAACGTTTAACGCTTATGGGCGATGAAGAGCTTGAGTATCTGAGCAGCGGACGTGAAGATCAGTATGAAGATATTGATTTAAAGCAAGCAATGGATCAGCTGCCGGTTAAATATAAGACCATTATTATTCTGCGGTTTTTCGAAGATTTAAAAATGGACGAAATTGCGGAAATCATTGAGGAAAATTTAAATACAGTAAAGACAAGGCTATACAGAGCGTTGAACCTGTTGCGGATTACGATGACGGAGGAGGACTTAGAACAATGAATGAAAAAATAGAAAAGTTAAAGAAGCAGTATCATGACATTCCTATTCCAGACGAATTAGATGGTGTTGTTGCACAGGCACTTTTTTCACACCCTCGTAAAAAGAAATTCTATATTTGGCCGAGCTCGATTGCGGCAGCAGCGATGATTTTTATCACAACGGTGAATGTAAGTCCAGATGCGGCAAATGCAATGGCAAAAATTCCTGTACTGGGAAAAGTAGTAGAAGTAATTACATTTGAGGAACTAAAACAAGAAGAAAAGCATTCTCGTATTGACGTGAAAACACCATCGATTTCAGGCTTGGAAAACAAAGGTCTTCAAACAAACTTAAATGAAAAGTATATAAAAGAAAATGAACAGCTGTATGAACAGTTTAAAAAAGAGATGAAAACATTACGAAAAGAAGAGAAAGGAAACGTGGCTGTCAGCAGCGGCTATGATATTATGACGGATACTGATGATTTGCTTGTGGTTCATCGATATGTGGAAGAATCGAGAGCTTCAACGTCGAGCGTTAATCAGTACGACACGATTGATAAAAAACACGAAGTGCTCGTTACGCTTCCAAGTTTGTTCAAAGATAAAAGCTATATAAAGGTCATTAGTGAAAATATTAAACAGCAAATGAAAGATCAAATGAAGCATGAAGAAGGCAAAATCTATTGGCTGACTGAAGAAGATATGGATCCTTTTAAAGAGATTGCTGAAAATCAAAGCTTCTACATTACAAAAGATCACAAGCTTAGAATTGTATTTGATAAATACAAAGTCGCTCCAGGATATATGGGAAACATTGAGTTTGAAATTCCAACGGACGTTATTTCAAACCTTCTAGTTGGTAAACGGTATATTCATTAAAAACCAGGCGTGAACACTGAACGTTCACGCCTGGTTTTTACATAAAGAAACGTTTAAATTTATTTTTATGCAAAATAAGTTGAAATATATAAGCAATCATGTATAATATTCTGTATATATTTTCATTCTTTTTATTTATAAAGTCTTAGGGACAAATGATGTGAACGGTTGCATTTCTAGAGAGGAAGTGAAGAGGTGAAACGCACGTTAAATCAAGATACGATTAAAGATGCCATGCTGTTTAATCAGCTTGTGATGCAAGTAAGCAAAGCTCTTTGGAAGTCTACTGAAAAGGATTGGGAACAGTGGGTTAAGCCGTACGATCTGAGCATTAATGAGCATCACATTTTAGGGATTGCTTATCAGCTGGAAATTGCGTCGATGACCGACATTTCAAAGCTAGGCGTCATGCATTTATCCACAGCTTTTAACTTTGCAAAAAAATTGCACCTGCGGGGCTATCTTACCCTTTCTAAAAATGAGAAAGATAAGCGGAATACATACGTGCAGCTCACAGAAGAAGGAAAAAAGATGTTTTTAAAAACGATCGAGGATTATAACCCTCTTGAAAATCCTTTGTTTCAAGGAGCGATGCCGCTGCGAGATGTTTATGGAGAGCTGCCTGACTTTGTTGAGCTGACGGCTCTGATTCGAAGCATATACGGAGATGATTTTGTCCAGTTCATCGAACGTTCTTCTCAAGAGCCCGCTAGCTTGAAAAAATAAAAAAGCCTTCTTGTGCAAGCTGAGAAGGCTTTTTTGCATATCAACTTTTTTCAGTTAACCGTTCAAGTTCTTCTGAGGAATGGGCCATCTTCTCAATCCGCAGAGATAGCTGCTTCATTGCGTCAGCGATTTTATCAAGCTCTTTTTTTGTTAGAACGGTTTGCTGTTTGTTCTCGGTTGTTATGCTAAGGACGTTCGTGAAAAAAGAAGTAATGTTGTTCATATTGTCAGCTGTATCTTTTGTTAATGTAGCGACTTCTCCACCTAACGCCGAAACGCTTTCGATTTGTTTTTGAATGTCTCCGATAAAAGTAGAAATATTAGAAATCGATTTCTTCGTTTCTTCTGCAAGCTTCCGTACTTCCTGTGCCACCACTGCAAATCCTTTTCCATGCTCACCTGCTCGAGCAGACTCAATCGAAGCGTTTAATGCCAATAAATTCGTTTGCTCCGCAATAGAAGTAACAATGGAAACAATTTGATGAATTTGCTGTGATGTATGTTCGAGCGTTTTCATTTTGTTTTGAATGAGCGACGTATTTTTTTGTATGCTTCCAAGCATGTTTTGTTCTTCTTTTAATTTTGCTTGACTCGTAACGGATTCCTTCTCAATGACTTCTGCTAGTTCAGAGCTTTTGTTTGCATAAGAAACGACGTCAGAAGACTGACTGTGCATTTGATTCATAAATTTCTTCGTTTCTTCAGATAACGAAGAAAGGATAGATGATGTACGAGAGATTTCTAGCTGAATTTTCTCTTTTTGAGTCTGAAGTCCAGCGCGCTGCTCGTCATATTCAAGCTCATAGGCTTTTAACACAATTTGCTGTTCTAGACTAATAAGTTTTGTCATACTTGCGATAAAAGCTAGACATTCTTCTTTTGATTCCATCGTACGTTCACATACTGAAAGAAGCGACGTAAATAAATTTTGGAATGCGCACAAATACCAGTTTGGCTCAAGTCCAATTTTAACGTGCATCTTGGAAATTTTTTGACGTTTTACCACAAAAGCGTCGTCTATTTGTCCATCAAACATTTCTAAGATGTGCTGTTTTAACGTTTGTTTTAATGCATGGACGCTGCTGTGCTTTTCGATAATCGCAACCAAATGAGCCTGTTCGCCAATAGCTTTATAAAAATCATTCACGATTTCTTCGATGGCGTTCAGCGCGTGAACTTGAAATCTGGCAATTCGTTCGAGATCCTCTGCTGTTAAGGAAATCATGTTAATCTGCTTTTTTATCATCGGATCCGATACATGAAGCTTTACAGTGATGGATTCGACAGCCGCGGCTTCGGCGTGCACGTTGTTTCGTTTAAACCAATTCATGTTTATCACCTTTATTTGCTAGAATAGTTGTTTTTCTCTTCTTCTTATATTTCGGCGTTTTACGTCCAAGAGTTGAGGCTGTTTAAAAAGATTGTTATCAAATTGTTATCTTCTATTAATTGAATTGTTATCCGCAGATGGTATGGTTGTACGGTGCTTAAAACATGATTCGGGGAGGAAACGAAATGAAAAAAATGCTATCGGCGCTTCTTGTAGGAGGAGCTTTATTTGCAAGTCCGGCAATGGGACATGCTGCGTTTGGCGACATGGTTTTAAAACAAGGGATGACAAATGATGATGTTGAACAAGTTAAAACGGTGTTAAAAGATAAAGGATTTTTAAAAGGCGAAGTATCGCGTTATTTTAATTATGAAACAAAAAAAGCGGTTATGGCTTTTCAAGAGAAACATAACCTAGAAGCAGATGGAATTGTTGGAGAGAATACATACAATGCATTAGGTAAAGGCGGCGTTGTAGAAGGCGAATCAGAAGTGAATACGGATAAAGTAATCAGCAAAGCAAAATCCTTAATGGGCACGCCGTACAAATGGGGCGGCACTACACCTTCAGGATTTGACTGCAGCGGATATCTTCAGTATGTATATAAAGAAAGCGTAGGCGTTGATATTCCAAGAACGGTTGAAGATATCTATAAAGCAGGTGAAAATGTAAGTGAACCGCAGGTAGGAGATCTTGTGTTCTTTGAAACGTACAAAGAAGGTCCTTCTCATGCAGGTATTTATCTTGGAGACGGAAAGTTTATTAACGCATCGTCTTCTAAAGGCGTTACAATTAGCGATAAAAATTCAAGCTATTGGAAAGAGCGCTATATAGGAGCAAAGCGTATTGCAGCCAACTGATTCTTCATTTAATAGATAAGAAAAGACAAAGCTTAGGAGCTTTGTCTTTTTTTGTTTGGGTTTCAATAGGTAGGAGGAAGTAGGGAATAATCCTATGCAAAACGGGCTGGTCATGTGCGTATTTGTATAACAATGTGATAAAAGTTCTGTCACCTTTATGATAAAGCTTGTATATATTGGTAAAGTAATCTCTTAAGTTACGTCAATGGTTGTAGGTAATTTGAAGGGAGAACCGTATAAAAAGGAGGAACAAAATTTATGTTTTTTTGTTGTTACCGTCGCTATGTAGAAAAGATAAAACACCTGTTGTTTTCAAATCGATTTGCTGAATTTATTCAGGAAAACACAAAGAAAGCGGTAGAAGAAGTCGTTTATTCTGACACGTTCAAAGAATACGTAATAAATATTATTAAAGAATCTCAAGAATCACCTTTTAAAGAAATTGCCGAGCAGTATATTGGAAAAGAAGTTGTGATTGAAACAACGGCTGGTCCACTAGAAGGTGTTGTGATATTTGTAGGAGATGATTATTTAGAATTAGTAGAGTCTCCAACATCAACAGTATTACTTCCATTTACAAGCATTGTTACTATTCAAAGCGCTTAAACGAAAGGAGAGAAAAGTATGTTTCAAGATGCATTAAGAGAAAATGTGGGTTCATTTGTGCAAATCATCACAGCTATCGACGTTATTAATGGAACACTGCTTGCTGTTACGGACGCAGCGGCTGTTGTGCGTACATCAAGCTCATATGGTGAGCCCACGGACGTAACCATCCCACTAGTAGCCATCACGTATGTTCGAATTTTCAGCGGAGTTGAGTGAGATTGAAAGTATCAGTCATTATTCCAGTCTGTAACGAAGAAGATTCATTATTACCTGTGCTTAAAGAAGCTCAAAAAATAAAGCCGTTAGAAATTATTGTCGTAGTAAATGGATCTAGTGATGCAACTAAGGCAATAGCCGAGGGTGCAGGGTGCCGCGTCATTTACTATGAAGAAGCTCTAGGTATTAATATTGGAAGAGCCATTGGGGCTAAAAAAGCAAAAGGAGATATTTTGCTTTTTTTGGACGGAGATATAGCGGTTTCTCATGAGGAGCTGATGAAATATACTCAAGCTATAGAAACCGGTCATGATATCGCTTTAAATAATCTAACATGGATTATGAAACGAAAGGTGCGTCCTCATCCTGTTTCTGTTGCCAAATATATGCTGAACTTGTGCTTACAGCGTGAAGATTTATCTGTTCAAGCCTTAACAGCTATTCCTCATGCCATCAAAAAAACATCAGCAGCTAAAATCGGATACGAAAACTTAGCTCATCCACCCCTCGCTCATACGATTGCTCTTTTAAAAGGAATGTCAATTGTTGCACCGTGTTCTTCAGACGTTATTTATACAAACAAGATTCGAAACACTCATAAAACCATTCCTACCAATTCCCCTTTTCCTATTTCCACTAACTATATCATTGGAGATCACATTAAAGCGTTAGCTCATCTTATTGAAGAAAAAGGAATAAGAGGCGGACTAACAGACGGCAATCGAAACCGAGAAGTTGTTTCCGCTTATACACCAAGCGTGAAGCGGAAAGCAGGCGTTAAGTACAGTGCCGTTATTCCAGTAGGTGAAGAAAAAGAAACGATTGCAAGCGTGATCCAAGAAGTGAAAAAAGCAGGAGTGGAAGAAATCATCGTGGTTGCTAACGGAGCCGATGAAGTGACGGTTAAGCGAGCAATTGAAGCGGGTGCTACTGTTCTTCATTACAAGCAGCGGCTTGGACATAATGTACCTCGAGCAATCGGTGCCATGTACAGCAGCGGTGAAGTTTGCTTGTTCGTAGATGGGGATATCGTCATTTCTGCAGAAAATTTACGTCCGTATCTAGAAGCAGCTGATCAAGGAATTGATGTAGCGCTTAATAATTTAGAGTGTCTGCTGGATGAAGTGCATCCTATTCACTCTGTAAGTGCGGCGAAATATTTTCTTAATATCATTTGCAAACGTCCCGATTTGACAATCAATACAACGACGGCGATTCCGCATGCAATTAAACGGGATGTAATGGAGAAAGTTGGCTACGAATCTCTTATTATTCCACCTTTATTTCAATTAAAAAGTATTATGTACGGCTTTATGGTTCAGCCCGTTCATTTTGTTGATGTGGCGCGAACGAACCGGATTCGAAAGGAGCACATGAAAGTCAAAGGTTTGGCGGCATCAACGCAGCGCATTCTAGGAGATTATGTTGAGGCCCTTGCATACTATATTAGCCAAACAAGTGAAAGAGGCGAGTTTCTTCCGGACATACGAAGACATGATATCTTGTTTGAGGTGTTGAAGAATGAATAAAAAAGTTGCTGTTATTGGTCTTGGCTATGTTGGATTGCCGCTTGCTCTTTTATTTGCAAAGAAAAACTATAGCGTCGTTGGTCTTGATATTGACGCACGAAAAATTGAGGCGCTAAAACAAGGGAAAAGCTATATTCCAGATGTGCATAGTGATGTGATTCAAAGCGAGAAAAATTTTGAAGCATATGAGTTACAAAAAGGTATCTCTGCATTTCAAGCATGCGATTATGTAGTTGTGACCGTGCCAACTCCTATTACAGAAAATCATAACCCCGATCTAGGACCAGTCATTAGCGCATCTGCATTCTTAAAAGAACAGATGGTAAAAGGGCAAACCGTTATTTATGAAAGCTCTACTTACCCAGGCACGCTTGAAGAAGTTGTGTTGCCTATTTTGAAAGATTCCAACTTACAGGCAGGTAAAGATTTTTATCTAGCTTATTCTCCAGAACGAGTTGATCCGGCAAACAAATCATACGATATTGAGCATATTCCAAAAGTAATTAGCGGCTACAGCAAAGACTGCCTTCATCACGTGCAGACGTTTTATGAAAGTATTTTTCAACAGGTGGTGCCTGTTTCTTCTCCAAAAGTAGCAGAAATGTGCAAACTGTTTGAAAACATTCAGCGCCTGGTCAATATTTCGTTGGTGAACGAAACAAACGAGCTGTGTGAGGAATTAGGAATAGACTTTTATGAGGTCTTACAAGCTGCATCTACTAAGCCATTTGGATTCACTCCTTATTATCCAGGTCCTGGAATTGGAGGACACTGCATACCCGTTGATCCGCTTTATTTCCTATGGAAACTAAAGCAAAATGGCTTAACGAGCGAACTTATTGAAGCCGCTCATCATATTAATGAAGAAATGCCAAATAAAGTGATTAGACGTGTTGAAAAGCAGCTGGCAGCAAATGAGAAACGAGTGTTTGTTGTAGGCATGGCGTATAAAAAAGATGTAAATGATATGCGTGAATCGCCGGCGCTGACGGTATGTGAAGGTCTTTTAGCAAAAGGATATGAGCTGACGTATCATGACCCTTATATTGACTCCGCTATATTAAATAAGCAAACGTATTTTTCTGTACCGCTGACAAAAGAAGAAGTTGAAAAAAGCGATATTGTACTTGTATTAACCGATCACAGTCAAATCGATTGGTCAATTGTAAAATACGCAAAAAAAGTTGTGGATACAAGAGGTATTTTAAATGAATGAAACCGCTGAATTGTTCAGTGGTTCTTTTTTTAGGGGGGATATCAATGAAAACTCTTTCTGTCGTTCTGCCCGTTTACAATGAAGAAGAAATGTTAAAAAACGTGCTTAAACAAATTAAAAAAGTGAACGTGCTTGAGATTATCGTAGTTGCAAACGGCTGTACCGATGCTTCAGTTAAAATAGCGAAAGAAGAGGGATGTACGGTAAAAGTAGTAGAAAAACGCCTTTCTCCACATGAAGCGAGAATGGAAGGGGCAAAGGCTGCTAAAGGAGATGCCGTCTTATTTGTAGACGGCGATATTATTCTTTCGGCTTCCGAGCTTGAGCGTTTTGTTCAGCCGCTGTTATTTGAACATAGCGATGTGGTGCTAAACAAGTGGGAAAAAACAAAGATGAATGCTTTTAACCGCAGCGAGCTGACGTGGAGTACGGTTCTGCATCATGCACTTGGAAAGCCTCATCGTGCCAACGCTTGTTTAAAAGCGCCTTACGGTGTGCTAGTAAGCGTATTAAAGAACCACTGGGAGTTGCCGCCTCTTTCTTTATTTGTGACGTTCTTAACACAGTATCGTGTAAGCTCGCATATTACGATCGAAACGCAGGGAAAGGGAAGCTTTCGTCCGTTTGATCGGCCGCTGCGTAGCAGAGAACGAATTCAATCCTACCAGCAGCTTCTTCAAACATACTATACGCTTGCGTCAAATCGTAAAAGGCGAGTGGATATGCTCGCACAGCCTCTTCCAGTTGTGGAGCACGGCTGGGGGAAATTATCTTCTTTTTATGGAGGCAAACAGCTGTCTGTTATTGTTCCGGTTTGCAACGAAGAAGGAACAATCAAACAAGTGATTGCAGAAGCAAGAAAACTTGAACCGTTAGAAATTATTGTTGTGATTAACGGCTCTACGGATCAGTCGGAGAAGTATGCCAAAGAACAGGGTGTTAAAACTATTGTTTACGATGAGCGGTTAGGGCATGATTGCGGAAGAGCTGCAGGAGCACTTGCAGCAACGGGAGATATTCTTCTCTTCATAGACGGGGACTTTGTTCTTTCAGCTCAGGAGTTGTATCCGTTTGCTGCAGCGGTAGCGAGCGGTGTCGATGTAGCTTTAAACATATGTGAAGATGAAGAAAAGCTCACGCATGTGGTCCAGGGGTGGAAGTACGTGTTGAACGAGACAATAGGAAGAAAAGATTTATTAATGAGCTCCATGACAGCTGTTCCTCATGCCATAAGCAGAGAGTGCCTCGAGAAAATTGAGCCCGAATCTCTTGCTGTACCGCCTTTTGCCCAAGTAAAAGCCATAGTAGGGGGTTTCCATGTGCAGGCCGTTCACCATGTTGATGTAAATAAATTTAACAGATTTCGATATTCTGAACACTTATCATTAAAGAGCCATTCTGCTACGGCAGAACTCATTATTCAGGATCATATTTTTGCATTTCTATCGTATCTTCAGCGTGACTGAGCAGGAAGCATGGTCTTATTTTCAAAAAAAATGTTTAAAATGAGGTAAAGAAATTTGCTGATATCTTGTTTTTCTGTTCTAACCTCTTGAATTTGTTCACAGTTGTAACTAAAATTGTTACATGTGCAGACAAAAGTAAAAAAGGAGGAAAAGAAATGAAAAGCTATCAGCTTGGAACGTTTTTACTTCGTCTTATGTTAGGACTAACGTTTTTTATTCATGGACTTGGCAAATTTCAAAGCGGTATTGATAATACGGTCGGTTTTTTCCACAGCATGGGGATTCCCGCGTTTTTCGCTTACGCAGTTGCTGTTATTGAATTCGTAGGAGGAGCTGCTATGATTCTTGGGTTTCAAACGCGCTTAATAGGTGTTCTGTTTGCGATCGTGATGATTGGCGCTATTTTTACAGCGAAAAGCGGTGCTGGTTTTACAGGCGGCTATGAGCTTGAGATTGCCCTTTTTGTCGTTTCGCTTCATGTGATTCTAGCAGGAAGCGGCGCGTACGCGTTAGACAACCGATTACAAAAGCCAGAAGAACATTATTCTTAAAAAGGGTAGGCGCTATGCGCCTACCCTTTTTTGTAAAATATATCCTTCTATCGATTCATTTTTACTAAAATATACAGCTATCATTTTTAAGGAAATTCGTATATATGGTACTATTTGGTCATAGATGACTACATAGTCAGTCTATTTGAACGATACGGGGAGGTTTTAACATGAAAACCGAAAGAGAAAACGGAATTGTCCGTCAAGTGAATACGATTCAATCAAAAGAAGAGCGCTTTAATCCTTTTTCATGGTATGAAGAGATGAGAAACAGCGCGCCTGTGCAATGGGACGAAGAAAGGCAGGTATGGGATGTTTTTCACTATGCTGGAGTCAAAGAAGTGCTAGAACAAAAGAATATTTTTTCTTCTGATCGAAGACCTCCACAAAACCAAAGACAAACTGCTCTAGGAACGAGCCTAATTAATATTGATCCGCCTAAGCATGCTGAAATGAGAGCGCTTGTTAATAAAGCTTTTACGCCTAAAGCAATGAAAGCATGGGAGCCTAAAATTGCGCGTATTACACACGAATTATTACAAGAAGTTGAGCATCTTGAAGATATTGATATAGTCGAGCATCTTTCCTATCCGCTTCCGGTTATGGTAATTGCCGATATTTTAGGCGTGCCGATAGAAGATCAGCGTCAGTTTAAAGATTGGTCGGATATTATCGTAGCGGGTCCGTCGAATAATGAACGCGAAACGCTCGAAAAATTGCAGCAAGATAAAATGAAAGCAAATGATGAGCTCGAAACTTATTTTTATAAAATCATTGAAGAAAAACGCACGCATCCAGGGGATGATATTATCTCCGTGCTTCTTCAGGCAAAAGAAGAAGGGAAGCAGCTAACGGATGAAGAAATCGTCGGGTTTTCCATTTTGCTGCTGATTGCAGGCAACGAAACAACCACGAACTTAATTTCAAATACGATTTATTGTTTAATGGAAGATAAAGCTTCTTTTGAACGACTCAAACGAGAAAAAGAACTTTTACCTTCTGCGATTGAAGAAGTTCTTCGCTATCGTTCACCCGTTCAGGCTCTTCACCGAATCGTAAAAAAAGATGTGGTTCTTGCAGGGAAGAAATTAAAAGCGGGCGAACACGTCGTTCCATGGATGGGATCCGCGCACCGAGATGCGCAGTATTTTGAAGACCCGGATGTATTTCAAATCGATCGAAAGCCAAATATCCATATGGCATTTGGAAGAGGGATTCATTTTTGCTTAGGAGCACCGCTTGCTCGAATAGAAGCAAAAGTTATGCTGGCTGAACTGATTGACCGCTATCCGCATATGGACTGGAGCCCGGCATTTGAGTTAAAGCCGATTGAAAGCACGTTTGTGTACGGGTTAGAAGAATTATTGATTCGTAAACATGTATAAAAAAAGCACGCTTTGCGTGCTTTTTACTCTTTCTCTGCCTGAATTCTCGCTTCAGCAATTTTATCCGTATGATCATATCCCCATTTAAACATCAGCTCGATAATAGGAATGAGAGTTTCTCCAAAAGGCGTTAAATAATATTCTACTTTAGGCGGAACTTGTTTGTAGACTTCGCGGTGGATAATTCCGTCGCGCTCAAGTTCGCGAAGCTGCAGCGTGAGCATTCGCTGCGTCACGCCTGGAATGAGTCTGCGCAGTTCATTAAAGCGCCGGCGTTCCTTCGATAATTGATATAAAATGACGCTTTTCCATTTGCCTCCGACTACATCAACGGCTGCTTCCACAGGGCAAGAATAGCCGTGAGGCTCCCATTTTGTTAAGTCGTATTTCATAGTGATTACTCCTTTTATCCGTGAGTCCAGCTGAATTTGTGCTGTCTATACTATAGCACGTCTTATTTGATAAAAACATGGAAATGATTCATGGAATTATTGACGGAAAATTAAAAAAGTAATGGAAATAATTATGAGTTTGTTGTATGATGAAACTATGAAAATAACTTTTCTATTAAAAAGCGAAATATTTTGAAAGCGCTTTATTTATAAAGGACGACAGGGGAAAGGGCGGAGGAACGATGAAAAGATTTATCAAAGTAGAAAAAAGAAATCACGTGGCGGTTGTACGAATGAATCAGTCGATGCTTAATCGTTTGAACAGTGAAGTTATGTATGAGCTGCAAGAAACGATGAATGAGCTGCAGCACGATGCGTCGGTTGGATCTATTGTATTTATGGGAGAGTACTATAAAATGAACGGCGATCATAGAACAACTTCTTTCCTGCGTGAAGAAACAGGAAGGCTTTATCAGCCGATTCATGCAGTAACAGCTCGAGCGATTTTTCAGCGCATTTCATGCAGCTCCAAACAAACGATTGCGCTTCTTACAAACTTTACGTTTGGCGGAGGGTATGAGTTAGCTTTAGCATGCGACGTACGAATTGCAGAAGAACCTGTGCAGCTGAAGTTAACAAACGGTATGACCGTTAGTGCGCAAGAAGCATGCAACATGGGTAAAGTGCAGCATATTGTGCAAAAAGGGAAAGGATTAGAATATTCACTTGCGCTCAATGCATTAGAAAAGGAAGCTTAAAAAGCGCTTTCACTTTATTTCCTATAAAGTGAAAGCGTTTTTATTTTATTTCATTGGCAAAATGGTATTGAAAATTCTGAAAAAAGGAGTAGAATGATAACAAATCTACTTATTTTAAATAAGCAAAGGAGCTGGTATCAATGCCATTCATTTTTAAAGAAGCGGTAGTCGGATTGTTTACAGCGGCAGCAGCAGGTTTACTGGCGTTTCAAGGAGTAGAAGTGGTGACAGCCATCATTCATATGCTAACTTTTTGGAAACAGTAATAGCTAATAAGTAGAGGAACAACTTATAAAGATAAGGGGCTTGAGACTTTCTCAGCCCTTTTTGTTGTGGAGCTCATTATTTTTCAGTATACTAACGGTGGAAATTAAGACATAATATGGTTACATAGCAGGGATTTACGAACTTAGTAGGGAAGTATGTAGACTCTGAAAAAATAAACAATGATCGCTTTTACCCGGTAACAAGTTTTGTTATCGGGTAACGTGTGTAAGGGGTGTGGATAAGTGAAAGATAAAAATTTAACAGAAGAACAGCAGCGAGTTGATTGGGTAGTCGAAGAAATCAGCCAAAAAGCTGAAAAAATAGGCAAAAGCGTAGGAAGCGTAAAAGGCGAAATTGTCGATTTGCGAAGCACGTTTTGGGACGATGTCACGGTTAATATGGATGAGCCGGATGACGTGATTGAGACATTTACGAGCATTAAGCAGCAGGCAGAACTTTTAGCTGAACGTGAAATTACCCATAGACAAGCGTATGATCAATTAAAAACATTAAAAAAGCTAACGCAATCCCCTTATTTTGGACGTTTTGATTTTATAGAGAATGGTGAAAAAGAAGCGGAAGCTATTTATGTGGGCGTGGGCTCTTTAATGGATCAAAAAGATGAAGAGTTTTTAATTTATGATTGGCGTGCGCCTATTTCGAGTCTTTATTATGATTATTCACCGGGAAAAGCGCAGTACGAAACGCCAGGTGAAGCGATAAAAGGCGAGATGAAGCTAAAGCGTCAGTTTATTATCGAAAATAGCGTAATTAAAAGCATGTTTGATACAGGAATTACCATTCGAGACGAGCTGCTTCAAGAAGTGCTCGGACACAACGCAAGCAGTCAAATGAAAAGTATTGTAGCGACCATTCAAAAAGAACAAAACCAAATTATTCGAAATGAAAAAAATAAAGTGCTGATCGTCCAAGGAGTAGCAGGGAGCGGTAAAACGTCTGCAGCTCTTCAGCGGGTGGCTTATCTTCTCTATCATCACCGAAAGCAGCTGACTGCAGAAAACATGATGCTGTTTTCGCCAAATCCGCTTTTTAACAGCTACGTCTCAACTGTTCTTCCGGAGCTTGGAGAAGACAATATGAAACAAACAACGTTTCAGCAATATGCCGACGGACGGTTAGGAAACGAGTTTGACGTGGAGGATTTGTTCGTTCAAATTGAATATTTATTAACGGAAAAAGATGCTGCGGTAAAAAAACAAAAAATGCAGGAAATCCGCTACAAAGCAAGCCGTGAATTTAAAAAGCAGGTAGATGCGTATATCGAAGAGCTGTCTACTAAAGACATCATTTTTAAAAATATTAAGTTTCGCGGCGAAATCGTGTTATCTGCTCGGCGTTTGTTATCTTATTTCTATTCGCTTGATACGGGAATTTCCATTCCTAACAGAATGCAGCTCGTAGCCGAGTGGGCGCTTAAGCTCATCAACCAGCTTGAAAAACTTGAACGTAAAAAAGATTGGGTTCAAGAAGAAATTCAGCTTTTAGAAAAAGAAGATTATGTCGAGGCCTATCAGCATCTGCAGAAAAAGGAAGGCTATACGGAAAGTTCATTTGATGACTTTGACCGTGAACAAGCGTATTTAGCTAAAGCCGTTGTAGCTAAGAAAATGAAATTTATTAAGCAGGCCATCAAACAGCTTAAATTTATCGATATTCGCCGTATCTATATGCAGCTGTTTGAAAGACATCACCTTTTTTCCCACGTAGAAGGGTGGGACGAAACAGCTAAAAACACGGTGGAAAGAGTTATGAACATGAAGCTGTCTTATGAAGATGTAACGCCTTACTTGTATATAAAAGATCAAATTGAAGGGCGAAAAGCCAATCCTGTCATTCGCTATTTGTTTATTGATGAAGCACAAGATTATTCACCGTTTCAGCTAGCGTTTTTAAAAGAGCTGTTTCCGCATGCTAGAATGACGCTGCTTGGAGACTTGAATCAAGCGATTTATGCGCACGCCTTGAACGCACCGACCATTCTTTCAAGCGAACTGTACGAAGAGAAAGAAGCAGAAACGCTGACTCTTACAAGAAGCTATCGATCAACGCGTCAAATTGTCGAGTTTTCAAGGGATATGGTGGCAAACGGCCATTTAATCGATCCGTTTAATCGAGACGGAGCGAAGCCGACTGTGACGGCTGCAGGTAACGTCAAAGATCTGCATGAGGCAATTATACACAAAATTAATGAATTGAAGCAGCAAAACTATAAAACAATTGCTGTGATTGCCAAAACTGCTGAAGAAAGCCGAGAAGCATTCCAAGCACTGCCTGATTCGATGTCTGCAAGGCTGCTGACAAAAGAAACAAGTTCATTTGAAAAAGGCATGCTTGTCCTGCCAGCCTACTTAGCAAAAGGAATTGAGTTTGATGCAGTCATCATTTACAATGCCTCGAGTGAATGTTATCAGGATAAATATGAGAGAAATTTATTTTATACAGCATGCACAAGAGCGATGCATGAGCTCCACCTGTTCTCACTTGGTGAAATTAGCCCGTTTATATCAAATAAAGAAACTTATGAATACAACGGTAAATAAACAGAGAACGGTCAGTGTCTTGAGTGTCTGAAATAGTAGTACGAAAAACCGAGGGTGAAATCGCAAAGGTTTTACCCTCGATTTTTTATTTATATGGATTCAGCTCCTGTTCATTGCCAAAATAAAAATTGTTTGATTAAGTTTCCACTACTATAAAACGAATTAGAAAGACAGTGAAAGGAGGATTTTTATATCCAATATTTACGAATAAATGTATTACTCACCTCTTTGATAAGTTTATTTTTCTCGGGTATTATTCTTTTTTCTTATAAGTTATTTGCTGCAGGAATGTTGCCCATCATAGGCTTGCTTTTTATCTACGCTTTAACCTCTAAATATCGTTCAACTGTTTCTCTGTTTCTATTCTTTTTAGTAGGGACATGTATGTTTCAAGTAGGAAGCAATTATTTCATTGAATGGGATCTATCTAAAGAGATGAAAATCATTGTAAACAGAGTTTTACTTTTGTTTATCATAGGTGGACTATTGCTTTCAATTTTATTGTCCAAGCAAAAGGTATTTCTTTTTGCATCATTACCAGACTGGCAGAAACGTATAGTGATGCCACATCATTCAATTAAGCTAACGTATTTTTTACTGTTTGGTCTAATTGGTTCGGCTACAATTTTTGTACCTTTACTATTCGCTGAAGATATAAGCTATACAAAATCATTCGTCATATACGGTATAGTATTCTCAATCATAAACGCTATTTTAGAAGAGGTGCTTTGGAGAGGGATCATGTTGTCTCAATTAAAAAGTAATCTATCGACTTTTTACGCTGTTTTTATTACGAGTATTGGATTTGGTCTCTTGCACATATCAATAGGAATTCCTGTGGTAACAAGTTTACTTTTTTCTTTTGGTGGACTTTTCTATGCATTTGTCGTTTTAAAGACGAAAAGCATATACCCAGCCGTAGTTTTTCATTTTATTATTAATTTAGGCATGGTCTTTAACGGATGGATATTTTAGTATCTTGCACCAAAAAGCTCAGAGCTATATATCGCTCTGAGCTTTTTATGAGTTATTAGTGTTGTATATTACCTGAACTGTCTACAGTAGGTCGTCTTTTTTTATTGACTTTCAAAATGCAGCAAATACTTCACTAAATAAAGGCCTGAGTTTGTTTTTTCTTGAAGAGGAATGGTCAGGCATGTAACGTAATAATATCCTTTTGGAATATCATAGCTTAAAGTTTCAGATAGGACGCTTTTGATTTCAATCCCATCGCTTTCGACGTGAAAAGGAAGGCGAGTGGTCTTTTCAGCCTTTGATGCGTCTGGAGTTTCGTTTACCCACACTTCGACAATGGCTTTTGTGTTCGACACGGCTTCAAATGAAATAGCTTTATCGTCTGCGACATATCCTTTTTGAATATCTTCATCACTCCAGTCGTGATGGGGCTTTGGCTGTCCTTTTTGAAACAGCGTAAACTGATGATATGACATTGTTAGCTCTTGTTCTTTCCATTTTGTTTTCATGATTTCACCTCTTCAAAGTAAAGCTTGTTCAGCTATTATTGCACGATAAATTGTACGCGCGTACCATCTGGGTACTGTTCTAACTGATTTCCAACCCATGAGCCGGCTCCGCGGTTATCAGAAGGTGAAATATAGCGAATATCAGCTCCTGCTCCGCCTTCTTCGCACATAGCCATTGGCCATTCATCACGGTCATAGCCTGTTTTTGTTGGGTATCCTTTCAGCGATTCTTCTCGGTTTGCTTCAGCACCATCGCGATCAATTGTGCAAACGGAAGAGTGACCAGCAGTAATTGCGTCGCGAATATGATCGCCGGTTTCAGGATATCGGTCCAGTGGAAAATAAAGCGTTGCATCATAGTTTGCTTCGGCTTCCGTTTTTTCAGGAGCTAAAAACGCCGCATGTCCTATAAACCCTAAAACGCATGCAATGATAATGAATAGACTTGCCATTAATTTTTTCCCGTATGTACTCATCTCAAACCTCCAGTGTAGTCGTTTTTACAGCTTAACTATACTCTCAGATTGCTAAGTTTAGATTACAGGACAATAAATACGGTGTAAACAAGTATTAACAATTATGTAAAAATGATCATTTTGTCTTATCTGTAAGATTCAAAAGGCCTCAGAATATTCTAGGAGTTATACTTTACGGTGTGTACCTTACTTACGATTCAGTTTAAATGGAGTGTGAAGTGTCTAATTGTATGTCTATGGGTCCTAGGTGAAAAAAAAGAGTCAACTTCCTTTACTTGACATCATACCCTAATAGGTATAAAGTTGTGTGTACATTTACTTCTTGTGTAAGCTTAAAAGCAACAAACGCAATCATGCATGAGCGGAGGTAGTAGTATGATGGAATATGATAAGCAAGTTAAAAATCGGTTGAAACGTATTGAAGGTCAGTTAAAAGGCGTCTTAAATATGATGGAACAAGGAAAAGACTGCCGTGACATTGTGACACAGCTCTCAGCAGCCAGAAGCGCAATTGATCGCACGATGGGTGTTATTGTCAGCACAAACCTTGAACAATGCGTAAGAGAAAGCATTGAAAAAGGCGAGAACACGGAAAACTTAGTAAAAGAAGCAGTAGAGTTGTTAGTAAAAAGCAGATGAGACATTCGTTTCATCTGCTTTTTGTTTTTTCTGTACGCTGCTTAAAAGGATAAAAAGCGCTGTTCCTAAACACAATACGGATAGGAACAGCGGTTTTTTAGGTTTATCTCGTTTTAAGAACAGGAAAGATATATGAAGAGAAAGGAGGAGGGCAAGGTGAATGATGACAAAAAGTCACCAACATATAATCATACGGAAATTCATCATAAAATTGAGGCTTCTCCAAAAGCGCCGGGAATCAAAGCTGCTTTTCGCTTTAACCACGCTTCTTCTCCGTGGGTAAGAGGAATCAGCTCGGGCTTGTCTTCAAGTTTGCCGATTTTAATAGGAATTTTGTTTGATCATTTGCAGTACGGACTCATTGCAAGTATTGGCGGCTTTACATATTTGTATACAAAAGATGAACCTTACGCGCAGCGTGCCGTTAAGTTATTTTTAGCTTTGCTTGGCGTTACGCTGTGCTTTACGCTAGGCTCGTTATTTGCTGACGTGGAGTGGATGAAAACTATTTTATTTGGTGTGATTGGAGCCGTATCGGTTTATATCTTCGGAGCTTTAAAAATTCCGGGACCTTCCGCGATGTTTTTTGTCCTTTCATTTGCAGTGAGTACAAGCATTCCAGCTCCGAATTTACAGGCAGTTTTTTTGCATGCAGGTCTCGTTTTTTTAGGAGGAGCACTATCTTGGTGTATTAGCATGAGCGGCTGGCTTATTAATCCGCGCGGGCCTGAAACGGCCGCTGTGGCGAAAGCTTATAGGCAGCTAGCTTCATTTGTTGGATCACTTGGCACGGAATCGTTTCACGCTGAGCAGCACAAAACGGTTGTAGAGCTTCGAGCAGCGGAAACAGCAATGAAACAAGCGAAAATTAATCGGAAAAAATCATCGTTTTCTCACCGCCTGTTTTTATTAAACCAAAAAGCTGAAGGGCTGTTTATTTTTGTGATGGCCGCTGCGAATGATTTTAATCCGGCTGTTTCGAAAAAAGCACAAGCGGTAATTGAAACGTTCGCATCCGAAATGGCCACGTTAAAAAAACATAAAAAAATTCGAGACGTGCGAGAAGAAATTGAAGAGCTGTCCATCAAAGAAGAGCTGCGCACATTATTACTAGATGTAAACGACGTTCTTCAAATGAAGGAATTAAAAGAAACGGAGTATATTCAATTTTCACAAGGCAGCGTAAAAGCACGGTTAAAAGCTGCTTTTCACAAACGTTCGTATGTACTTAAAAACGCTTTGCGCTACGGAATTATTATGATTATCGCCGCAGCTGTTGCCTACACGACAGACATTCCAAGGTCTTACTGGATTCCTCTCACGTGTGCAGGAGTGATGCTTGGGGCAACCGTTCGTGCAACGGTTCAGCGAGGTATTCAACGCTCTGTCGGAACCATTTTAGGTATTTTAATTGGAACCGGGATTCTCATGCTTGAACCAACGGGAATTGTCATTGCGCTCATTGTCTTTGTGCTTCAGTCAACGATTGAAATTGTGATTGTTAAAAACTACGCGCTCGGTACGCTTTTTATCACACCGAATGCTCTTTTAATTGCTGAAAGCGGTCATCCGGACAAAGCGATTAGCTATTTTACGTCCGCTCGGGTGATTGATATTGTTATTGGTTCTGTTATTGGAGTGGTCGGTACGGTATTAGTTTTTAAACGAGCTTCTTCGCTTCGTCTGCCGTATTTACTTGGAGATGTCATTCGAAAAGAAGGACAATTTTTAGAAATGCTAAGCACTGAACAAGATGAAGAAAGAATTAAACAAGAAAGAAATAAGCTTCAAGGGGAACTAGTTAATCTTCGGGCGCTTTATGATAATGTGATTGGAGAATATTCTCAAACGGCCGTCAAGCTTGAAGGACTGTGGCCGGCAGTTGTCGCTACGCAGCAGTTAGGTTATATGCTTCTTGCGTCGTATGAAGGATATGAGCTGTCAGAAACGGAAAAGCGAGAGCTTCAAGAAACGTTTGCTCAGCTAGCCGCAGCAGCAGAGCAAAAGCGAGCGCCAAAGCTTTCAAGTGTTCCGACCCTGAAACGCTACCCCATTATTCAAGGGGAAATCACTGCTTTATATGAAAGTCTGCAGGTAGAAATATAAAAAGCACGGAACCAATGGGCTCCGTGCTTTTGCTTTTACATATCCACAACTTCACTTACCGTTTTATTTACATCGTCACGCGTCATTTTTTCTTTTCCTTTCATTAAGGCGTTTAACGTTCCATCGGCAAGCGCTAACGGAATTTTACAGAAATGAAGAATCGGAAGCGATTTGACATCTTCTAAATATTTCTTTCCTAGTGACAGATTGCGGCGAGCATAGGCAAACATATCTTCTCTGCTCCAGTTGTTAGGGAAGAAGCTGACTCCACGCTCTGAATCTTCCGAGGTATTGCGCAGAATATTTACAGACTGCAAGCCGCGTCCAAATGCAATGGCTAATTCTTTGTCTGTATCCGTGCCGTCATACCATTTCCAAATGTCGTTAAGCATCACGCCTACTAGACCAGCTACATAGAACGTATAGTCATCTAAATCCGCTTCATTTTGAATATGCCAGTCTTTTTCTACCCAATCGGCCATTCCTTTGGCCATAATAGAAGTTGCATCTAATACTTGATCTGCAACTCCAGTCGGACAAAGCGCAATCCAGTTGCCGAGCTGAAGCGTTACGTCAGGTAAATCAGCTTGATAAGGACCTACTAATGCCATGTAGTCGTCTTCGTTAAAAGACTTTTTTAACAGGTCACTAATGGCGTAAAGCAAGCGGCTTTTTACACCGGCTTCTAGCTCAGGGTGATCTTCAATTTCATCAATTGCCCTCATACATAAGTAAGCAGATCCTACTGCATCTTGCAATTCTGCCGGCAAGTGGCTAATTGGAATAAAAAATGTTCGGCTTGTCTCTTTTAACATCACCATTGCGTTGTCGCGTAATTTGTTGGGTACACTCATTGATAACTAGCTCCTTTTTACATATCCACATGTCAAATTAGTTTAAGTTTTCATCTTATATACTATAGTAACAAAAAATGAGCATTTAATGGAGTTTAAAGATTACTTATTAACGATATTGTCATTATTTTGTAGTATTTAAACAGAGATACTTGTATCATGCACAAGTTTACACTACGATAATACTCGTTCATTCTTCATTTTACAGACATAAAAAGTTTATTTTTAAGAAAATTGCCGTCATGCTAATGGGTTAGATGAACTTTTAAGAAAACCCTCAACAGTCGGGTATACATAATACATAGGAGAATACAGAGGTGAAGGTATGAAAATTTTAATTGTAGAAGACGATAGCAAAATATATGAATTAGTGAAAGAAAAATTCGAACAGTGGTCATTTGAAGTGGCTGGAGTAGAAGATTTTCAAAAGGTAATGGAAGTATTTATTGCAGAAAGCCCAGAATTGGTCATTTTAGACGTGAATTTACCTGTATATGACGGGTTTTACTGGTGTCAGCAAATACGTACAGTTTCAAAAACTCCTATCGTATTTCTGTCGTCTCGTGAACATCCAATGGACATTGTTATGGCAATGAATGTTGGGGCGGATGACTATATCCAAAAGCCGTTTAACTTGGATGTTCTTATTGCTAAAGTGCAGGCACTTCTGCGCAGAACGTATTCGTATGGAGACACGATTTCAGACGTTATCGAGTGGAACGGCGCGGTGCTAGACTTAAAAAAAGGAAGTTTGCATTATAACGATCGAGAAGTTCATTTAACGAAAAATGAATTTTTTATTTTACGGCTTCTTTTGGAAGAGCGAGGCAAGATTGTATCGCGAGAAGAGCTTATGCGAAGATTATGGGAAGATGAGAAATTTGTAAGTGACAATACGCTTTCAGTAAACATCACACGCATTCGTACCAAGCTGGAAGAAATCGGGCTGAATGATCAAATCGTGACCAAAAAAGGTCAAGGATATCTGGTGAATTAAAATGTGGAAAAGTTTTTTAAGAGAAAGGCTAAGCTGGATTCTATTCGTTCTTCTATGGCTGAGTGTAATCGATGCTCTGCTGCTTCTCGAGTATGATATTAAGGTATCGTCTACTTCGTTTTGGTACTTGAATCTTTTAACGCTGTGTATGCTAATTCTGTTTCTTTTATGGAGAGGAGTAAAAGAAAGAAGATTTATAAAAAGATTAAGTTTAATGCTGCAGAATGACGCGTACGATTTACAAGAAATGCATTCATACGTGCGAACGAAAGCAGATGAAGACATGCTGAGTCTGCTGCAGCGTATAGATCGTGTCTATCGCAGACAAACTCACGCTCTTCACGTACAGCAGCGAGAACAGCAGGAATATATAACGACGTGGGTTCATGAAATCAAAACGCCGCTTACTGCTATGAAGCTGCTTATTAACGCTCGTCGTACAGAGCTTTATAAATGGCCTTGGCTTAAGGATATTGAAGATGAATGGATGAAAATTGATGGGTTAGTAGATCAGAATTTATATGCCGCACGTCTGCGTCACTTAGAAAAAGATTACCAGGTGCAGGCAGTGTCGCTAAGCGAACTTGTTTTTCCAAACGTTGCGTATTTCTCGAAATGGTGTATTGAGAAAAGACTGCATATTGATGAAAAGAATCTAGATACGTTAGTGCACACTGACCCAAAGTGGATGCAGTTTGTTGTGAGGCAAGTGTTATCCAATGCAATTAAATATAGCCCTCTAGAAGGAAAGCTTTCTTTTTTTAGTGAAGAAACGCCGAAGTATGTGAAGTTATTTATCGTTGACCAAGGGGAGGGCATTCCACCACAAGACCTTCCGCGCGTATTTGAAAAAGGATTTACAGGAAATGTCGGAAGAAAATCGAAAGGAGCTACGGGGCTAGGGCTGTATTTTTCAAAAAAAATTACAGATGCTCTTGGCCATCGAATAGAGGTACATTCACTTTTACACGAAGGAACCACGGTAATTTTGACCTTCTACAAACCGAATTCTTTTGATAACCTTTCAAAAATGTAAGGTTGAAAGCCGAGATTGTCATCTGCTTCAAACGAATCTTTCCTTGTTACGAAGTAAGATAGAGCTATACACAAGGAGGGAACGTACATGAAGCGAAAGTGGATTAGCCTTTTAGCCCTGATTTTTATTGTGGGAGCATGTATAGGAGGAATAAAGATTTATCAAAACGCCGCAACGGAGCATCAATACGGGATCATCCCAAAAGAAGCAAAAAAAGTGGACGACTATGGACGAGTTCAATATACCATTTCAGTAATAAACGAAAAAGGACAAACAACGTTTCAAACGTTTACGACGATTAAACAGTTAAAAGAAGGAACAGTTATTGACCTTTTTGTTCGAGGTAACGAAGTTCGGAAATATGACATTATAACAAAAAATGAGCTGCCGCAGCGGGTGAAAAGCGTGTGGCCTACAAAAGAACGAAAGGAGGAAGAAAAGTGAGTATTGTCCTTGAAGGGAAAAATGTAACCAAAACGTTTGGATCAAGAGGAAACGTATACGAAGCGCTAAAAGGAATTGATTTTACAATCGAAGAAGGAGAGTTTGTCGGTATTATGGGACCATCTGGAGCGGGAAAAACGACGCTGATGAACATTCTTTCAACGATTGACCGTCCCACCGACGGCGAGATATGGATTCAAGGAGAAAACGTGGCGCTCATGAAAGATAAGAAGCTGTCTGCTTTTAGACGCAATCATTTAGGATTTATTTTTCAAGATTATAACTTATTGGATACGTTAACGGTAAAAGAAAATATTCTTCTGCCGCTTACGGTTACAAAAATGTCTAAGAAAGAAATGGAAGCGAAGCTTAAAGACACCGCAACGCGACTTGGCATCTATGAGCTAGCGGATAAGTATCCGTATGAGATTTCTGGCGGACAAAAACAGCGCGTTGCAGCAGCGAGAGCAATGATTACGAATCCAGCCGTTATTTTCGCCGATGAACCTACTGGAGCTCTTGATTCAAAAGCTGCTTCAAGCCTGCTTGAAAAGCTGTCCCAGTTAAATCAAGAAGACCGTGCCACCATTATTATGGTGACGCATGATCCGCTGGCTTCAAGTTACTGCAGCCGCGTACTGTTTATTAAAGACGGACAAATTTACACGGAGCTGTTTAAAGGCGAACAAACGAGACAAGAATTTTTCAAACGAATTATGAACATTCAAGGCGCATTAGGCGGTGAAGGCTATGACCGTATTTGATCTTGTTAAAAAGAATATGCGCAAAAATATTAGTCGGTACAGCCTTTATTTCTTTTCAATGATTTTTAGTATTGTTGTGTACTATGTGTTTGCTACGCTTCAGTACGACCAATCGATTTCAAAAGTGATTGGAGAAGAGATGAGGCTGCAGGGCATTTTTAATGCTTCAAATTACGTTCTGCTTACTTTTATTGTTGTCTTTATTTGGTACACAAACTCATTTTTTATCAGACAGCGTAAGAGAGAGCTCGGACTGTATCATTTAGTCGGTATTGAAAAACGTACGATTGGGAAAATGATTTTCTACGAGAATATGCTGCTGGGGATTTTTTCTTTGGTGGTCGGTATTTTACTAGGTACCGTGTTTTCAAGGCTGTTTGTGCTGTTTTTACTAAAGCTTATGGGACTGTCGTTTTCTATTACGCTCACATTTTCTCTTCAAGCGGTTTTAAAAACAGCCGTAGTGTTTTTGATTGTTACCATTTTTATCTCGTTTCAAGGCTATTTTATTATGTACCGCTATACGCTATTAGATCTGTTTCAAGCAGAAAGCAAAAGTGAACGCGTAAATAAAATGAATTCGAAACGCTCAATTGCAGTGGGAGGACTGGGTATCTTACTCGTTGGCTATGGGTACTACCTTTCATCGGGAAACATTGTGACGCCTAATTTTTTTCTAATTGTAGCCGTTGTACTGTTCTCGGTCATTTTCGGTACATTTTTACTTTTTAAAGCCACAATTGAGTGGCTGATGGGACTTTACCGAGAGCATGCAAGCCGATATTATTCGTTTGCAAATATGCTAAGCGTTTCTACGATGATGTATCGCATTAAAGCAAATGCACGAGTGTTAACCTTAATTACGATTTTGTCGGCTACTACACTTGTAGCAGTTGGTGTGACGTATTCCTCGTACTATAACACAAAAGCCGATGCCAGAAGCATGCAGCCGTATGACTATACGCTGCACAGTAAAAACGCAGCGCAAGGCTTTATGGATGTACTGCGTGAGTTAGATATCCAATCAAATCAGTATGTCTATCATATCGTGAAGCATTCCGCTGATTTATCGGATTTTCGATTTATTACATCGGGCTACTATAAAGATAGGGAACAAATCAGCTTTTTAGATGAAGAAGAAGTGCGGAAAAATGGCGTTTCCGTTCCTGCGCTAAGCGCAAACGAAACCGTTATTTTTGATTCAATGGCAAAAGGAAAAGTGTTTAAGCCTAGTACAGGTAAAACCGCAGCTGTGCAGCTGAACAAATCAGAAGAGCTTGCTTTAAAAGTCGTTAAATCCGAGCCTTTGCTCATTCTTGATTCTGACAGTGCCGGCTATCAGTTTGTAGTCAATCACGACACGTTTATCAAACTTTCAAAGGCTGGAAAAAAGCAAGCGGTGTACGTATTTAATACCGATGATGGAAACAAACAAAATGAACTTACTAAGAACTATCATCAAATCGCAAAAGAAGCTGGAGAAAGCCGTACTTCATACTATGATGTGTTTCAGGCAGGCTTAATGAGTAAAGGATTGTTTATTTTTATTGGAGGATTTTTAGGGCTCGTCTTTTTGATGGCAACGGGCAGTATTATTTATTTTAAGCAAATCTCCGAAGCCGAACAAGAGCGCAAAAGATTTGAAGTACTGCGCAAGCTTGGGTTTTCAGTGTCTCAAATGATGAGCGCCGTTCGAAAGCAGCAGCTGTTTACGTTTGGTTTGCCTTTAGTAATTGGCATCTTGCACAGTCTATTTGCGCTGAAGGTCATTACGAATCTAACCGGTGAAAGTCTGATCGTTCCTGTTTTAATAGCGGATGCAGTATACGGGGTTATTTATTTCATTTTCTACTGGCTGACAATGAATTACTATCGAATGGTAATAAAGCGACTGTAAAGAAAAGACTGTTTCGATCAAAGAAACAGTCTTTTTTTGTTAAAAAAATAAAAGGTATGGAGTAGCGAAAAACTGAATATAAAAAAGGGTATATAAAAACTAGAGAGTTGTATAGGAGGGGAAAGATGTGAAAGCAGATGCTGTGTTTGAAGGGGGAGGAGTTCGAGGAATCGCATTCACCGGTGCGATTGAAGCGATGGAAGAAAGCAATGTAGAATGGCAGCGTCTAGCAGGTACGTCAGCCGGAGCGTTGATTGCGGCACTTTTGGCGAGCGGCTATAAAAGCGGGGAAATTCGCAAGGAGCTTCAAAACATGGACTATGCCAAGTTTCGCGGAAAAACGATCATTAACCGAATTCCTCTCATTGGCAACTTGATTGAACTGATGGTTCATTTAGGTTTTTATAAAAATGATTATTTGGAAAAATGGGTGTACGGTCTGCTGCGTGAAAAAGGAATCGAAACGTTTGCAGATTTGCCTGCAGATAAGCTGAAAATTATTGCCTCAGATATTTCGAACGGACAGATGCTTGTGCTCCCTGACGATTTGCCCCGATACGGAATGCAGCCAAGCGATATGAAGATTTCACAAGCCGTGATGATGAGTGCGTCCATTCCTTTTTTCTTTCGTCCCGTCATTTGGAAATCCAAAGGGTTCAAGAGGTCATACATTGTCGATGGAGCGCTTTTAAGCAATTTTCCGATTTGGCTGTTTGATACGGAGCATCCGCGTTTCCCGACGTTTGGTTTTCGATTTGTAAAAGAAGAAATTGATACAGCTGCTATTATTCCAACACCTGTCCATTTATTTAAAAGCATGTTTACAACGATGCTGCAAGCTCACGATTTGCGGTATTTGAACGCGGAGACAAAAGAACGAACCGTACAAATTCCAACGGGTGTGATTACGACAACGGATTTTGCATTAAAAGAAGAAGAAATCGAGTTTTTATATGAATCTGGTTATACATCCGCCAAGCGCTTTTTAGAAAAGTGGGATTTTGAACAGCATAAAATGAATCGGACCGAACGTCCGCTGACGCGAAGGAAGCTCCTGTAACAGGAGCTTTTCTACGGCTGTTTTAAAATGTTGACTTCCACAGCCTCGCCTTTTGCCGGAACGGAATATTGAACGCTTTTGTCTTTTTTGAGCCATGCTTTAACGAGCTGTCCTTTTTTGTATGTTTGATCATCCGCAACTTTTACATAGATAGGCTGTACATCGCTTGAACCAAGTATTTCTTTTGTTGTATAGTCAAGCGCGGTATCTCGCGGAATGACGTTTGCAATAAGAATTTCATTCTGTTTCACTTGTAAAATGCGCCCTTGAACTAAATAGCCGGCTGGCTTTTTTGACTGCTCGGCGTTATCCGAACAGCCGCTTAAACAAATAAAAAAGAGAAGAAAAAGTGCAGCTGATTGAACGGTAAACTTCATAAAATCTCCTTTCCGTTTTAACATGACTACCATTATAGCGCGTTTGACCATTTCTTTTCCAGTTTTCGGAGAAAGCAAGAGGTAATCATTGACGTTATTTCAGCGCGCGTGATATGTTTTAACTCATAAACGCTATATTACTAGAAGCTATGCTTAGTACGGGAGGTCCTTGTATGGATGTTACCTTTTTAACCAATGTTATTCGACATATATTAGAACGAGATAATTTTGTCATAGACTTTGAAGAATCAGACGAACAGAATATTCATTTTTGGCATCGAGACGAGCCGTTTCGCCTTTTTATTTCAGAGCAAACAGAGGATTATTTAGTATGGACCGTGTTTGAAAATGAAAAAGAACAGTGGAGCGGCAAGACATTTCTTCAAGAAGTGACGAATACGTGTAAAGACTGCAGTGAGCCAATCGCACACTGGATTTATAAAGATGGAGGCAAAGCAGGTTATTGCGATCGTTGTCTTCAAACGTTTGGAAATGCGTATTTTACCAATGCTGATGATATCAAGCAAAACCTTCATTTAATTGACGGTTCTATTTGTTTTATTACCGATGAAACCGGAAGCGACTGGTGGATTGCATATGAAGGATTCAAACGAGTAATTACAAGATTAGAAGAAAATCCCGACCAGAAAGTCGAAATGTACAAGCCTGAATATCCCGTCTTTAAATGGGAAATACATTTTCTAGAGGAAAACAATTCTGCTAGCTTTAAGTTCAAAGATGACTTTGCATCTGGAATTGTACCGAAGGGAAGAATACTCTAACATCCTTGTTATAAGGGTGTTTTTTCTTATAATGGGAAGTTTTTTTGAAAAAAATAATTAATTTAGGTTAAAAAGAAGGAATTAAAGGGTAAAGAGTAGAAGATATATCACTATAGGAAGAATGGGGGAAATAATTATGACAACTACAACAAATTTAACACTGGGGTACAAAATGTACACGATTGATTTTAGCCGTCCAACGCAGTCTAACGAGGCACTGCTTGATTTCTTTAAAGATGTGCAGCACAGACAGGGAAATAATGCAGAAAGCTTTTCTAAAACATTAATGGAAATTGAAGAAATCAAAACAAAATATGTAGATCATGAAATTGTCCTGCTGGCTAAATCGCTTGAACAGCAAATAAGCCGCTCAAATGCAGAAAAACTTGAGGTCTGATAATCACCAGAAATGGTCGATTTATCAGACCTTTTTTATTTTTATCGATGTAGCTCTGTCTCCGTGGCTAAAGAGCAGCCACGGAGACAGAGCTAGACCTAAGCGGAAGTTGTCCTCCCTTGCGGGCTGCCAACTTCCGCATAGGTGGACCTTTTTGGGGGAATTCAAGGGGTCAGGGAATCTGGTAGCGTAGGTTTTTGGTCGACGTTAAAATGCTGTACATTTCTCAGGACGTTTGATTTCATCAAAAGTTGTAGATGAATAGACTATTAAGTCGTTGGAGGCGTTATATGGTTGGAATTTGCAGCTGGAAGTGTGCAGTGAGTGGAATAAGTATTGCGAGTGTCTACAGTAAGCAGCCGTCGTGGCAGCGGGAGTGTTATTTGGTGACACCTGGTAAAGTTTATTATGAGTCGTGCTATCAAGGGTACGGAGAGTTTGCGGGAATGGATATTTTTTGTTTGATGAGAGAACGCGGAGCGGAGCAAGAAGACAGTGAAGGGATAGCGGTTTTGAAGCCTAAGATTGTGCTGGCGAAGTATTACAGCGGACAGCGTTATGAAGAACTGCCGGAATCAGAGCGGTGTCCATATGGAGGCTATTTTTTTGAAGGGTGGAAGGAAGGATAGCGAATATACATAAAAGCTGTAGAGATATCTCTACAGCTCGTTATTAACGTCTTGTTTCATCGACAGATTGTTCTAAGTCACTTACTTCTTGCGTAATTGTATTTAATTCTTCTTGCACCGCTTCAGCTTCAAGAACAGGATCTTGAACGATTTCTGTCGTTTCAAGCTCTTCTGCTGCAGCCGTTTCTGCAAGCGGCTGTTCTTTAGCAGTGCGTAGAGATTTCACTTTGTTGACAACTTGCGAAGATTGTTCGGAGACTTTTTGTGAAAGACGAGCCGTGCGCTGTTTGAAATCTTGGCCTTTTGCATATACCGTTTCTTTCACTTGACCTGTTTTAGCAAGTGCTTGATTCGCTCCGTCTTGAATAGAAGCACGCAGCTCTTTTCCTGACTTTGGCGCTACTAATAAAGCTGTTGTTACACCCACTACGCTACCTACTAACGTGCCGACTAATAACTCTTTGCTTCCACCTTTTGTTTCTTTACCCACTGTTTCTTTTACGTTTTCTTTTGTCATGACATTTCCTCCTTTTATAATATGTAATATGAAGGGTTTACCATTTTGTTGAATACTTCCTGCAAAACGCAAATGATTCGCTAAAAAAATCTGCAAGTGCCGTCGGACGCTCGTACAGGCTGGTGAAATTTGATTGTATATAGTATTCAACCACCTGACAGAAAAACCTTCTTTTCTGCTATAAAAACAGAAAAAAACTTATCTATAAAATCCGACACAAGAAAACGACAACATTCGTTCTTTGGTAGCATTTTCACTTGAAATTTTATATCATAGAGGGCAAGGGGAATACGTTCTCTTTTTTTAAATGCTGGAGGGATTGAAGAAATGGCTGAATCGAAGTACAGAACGATTTTAGAAGCAAAATCTGGAGAGTTAGAAGCATTAAAAGACAAAGCAATCAAAGACAGCTGGCAGCCGATTTATCATATTCATCCACAGTACGGGCTGATGAATGATCCAAACGGATTGATTCAATTAAACGGTGAATATCACGTGTTTTATCAGTGGTATCCGTACGGTGCGATGCATGGAATGAAGCACTGGGCTCATGTGAAATCTACGGATTTAGTAACGTGGGAACGCCTTCCGGTTGCCCTAACACCAACGGAAGAATATGAATCGCACGGCGCATACTCAGGCGGCGCTATCAAAAAAGATGGTCAAGGGCTGCTGTTTTATACAGGGAATGTAAAATACGAAGACGGCTCACGCTCAGCTAATCAATGTATCGCGATGCTAAAAAGGGATGGAAGTGTAGAAAAATACACGCATAATCCAGCGGTACGAGGCGTTCCTGATGGGTATACAGGACATGTGCGCGATCCGAAAGTATGGAAAGAAAATGATACATATTATATGCTGCTGGGCGCTCAGCGTGAAAACGAAACGGGCGCATTAATTGTGTATGAATCAAGCGATGCGCTTCAGTGGTCATTTAAAGGCGAAGTTCAAACATCGCTTCCTGACTTTGGCTATATGTGGGAGTGCCCGGATTACTTTAAACTGGACGGAAAAGATGTGTTTGTCTTTTCACCGCAGGGAATCAAAGCGGACAGCCACGATTTTCATAATATTTATAATGTGATTTACGCGGTGGGAACCTTTGATGTGGAAAGTTTAACGTTTGAAATGGAGTATTACCGTGAAATTGATAAAGGATTTGACTTTTATGCACCGCAAACGTTTCAAGATGAAAGCGGACGTCGCTTGCTATTTGCATGGATTGGAAACCCGGACGTGGACTATCCGTCAGACAAATACGGATGGGCCCATGCATTAACGCTTCCTCGTGAGCTTTCCCTTGAAGGTAATGAACTTGTTCAAAAGCCTGTAGAAGAGTTAAATAAGCTTCGAGATCAAGCGGTTCATTTTAGAGGAACGCTAAAAAATGAAGAAGTGATTATTGATGAAGCAACAAACAATGCCTATGAAATCAATATGACGTTCCGCGAGATAGGGGCCAAACAGTTTGGTTTAGAGCTGTTTAATAGTAAAGAAGAAGAGCTTCGCCTTGTGTTTGATACAGAAAAGCAAGAAGTGAGACTCGACCGCTCTTCATTCCACCATCAATATGCAACGGAATACGGTGTCGTTCGCTCTGAAAAATGGACGGCGTCAAATGAAGTCGATGTTCGCGTATTTGTCGACAAAAGCATTGTCGAAATTTATATAAACGGCGGTAAAATTGTCTTCACTTCCCGCGTATTCCCGAAAAAAGATTCTAAATCAGCTGTAAATGTATTTGCAGAGGGATCTGTGGACTACCGTATTGATTATTACGGTATGTCGCGCGGTATTTAATATAATAAATAAGAAAAGCCAATGAAGATCATTCATTGGCTTTTTGGTTTCTATAAAAATAAGATACAAATACAAGAAGCAACTAAATGAGGAACAGCTGCAATAATAAAACGTTTCATCCATTCTGTATCCTCTCGCTGCCGGACCGGGGTAAAGTAAGGTCCTCTCGTTTCAAATCGAAATGTATCCAGTAAGGTTACGAGTGCAATTGCCGTAAGTAATATGCCAAGAGGGCCTGAAATATAGTAAATATACTGCCAGTTGCCTGCTGTAATAGAAATGATAATCACAATAATTAAAGATATAATGCCAGATATTAATCCTGTTTTCAAACTCAAAATCTCCTTACATCCAGTTTTTGCTTATCTATTTTACCATAACCGAATGAAGGTTTGTATATACGGCTCGGGGCGGATATTTACTTCTTAATTAACCTTCTATGTAAGTATCTTCTCGTATAAAATGAGTTTCCTAGCAAAAGCAGTGTCCCTAGAATCCAGCCGGCTGCAGGGGAATAAGGAAAGATATTTTTTATGCGTCAATCTGAACGTTTCTTTCCTGTTTATCACGCAGCGACATCACCATACTCACAAATCCAACGCTTACGATGATGATTGCCGCCGTTAAAAAAGTCGTCTGAGCACCTGCAAGCTTTACGACCATGCCTCCAAGAAGAGGAGCAGTAAGTAAAACGGCACTCGTTAAGGTGTTAATGAATCCGTACACTTTTCCGAGGTGTTCCTTGTCGCTATATGCTTGAACGATATAGTTAAACAGCAGTAAATTAAGCCCAACTCCGGCCCCTCCAATAGGTGCAGCAATCAAAATAAAATAGCGTGACATAACGGCTGGGTTAAAGCAGCTAATGAAAAATAAAGCCCCTCCAAATAGAAGCAGTCCAAGTGATAAAAGCCTAAATGGATGATGAACGTGTTTTTTTCGATTAAGATACACTCCTGTTGCTAGCGCTCCTATCCCGATTCCAGAAAGCAGCCAGCCGAGCATTTCCGGGTTATGAGGGAGCACATCTCGAAGAAAGATGCTAATTTGAGCGTCAACAAGCATGACGACAAAGTATGAAACGTGAAACAAAACAACGACACGTAAAAGAATTGGGTGCTGAAAAACGAGTTTCCAGCCGTTTGAGTACGTTTCTTTCGGTTGATGGGAAGAACGAGCAGCTTGCCCTTGAATATTTTTACCTGCTTTTTTAAGTGAAAACAGTACGCCGATAGAAATCATACAAGCTGCGGCGTTAACTAAAATACATGCTTTAGGTGTTGTAAACGTCAGCGCGGCGGCTCCGAGAAACGGTCCCACAACTTTGGCAATTTGAAACATAATGTTTTGTAAAGTAGAGGCCTGCAGCAGCTGGTCTTCTTTGACCACTTCTCGAACGCAAGCGAGCTGTGCGGGCACTTTCATAACAGAACTCATAGAGCGCAGCGTCAGCACCCCTAGTGCCAAAAGCGGTTCATTTGTGAAAAATAACAGACATGTAAACAGAAGACGGACTAGTTCAGACAGAAACATCAGCTGTACTTTATTGTAGCGGTCTGCTAAATTTCCAGCTGCTTGACTTAGCAGGATGCTAGGCAAAGCGTACGCGACAGGAATAAGCGTAATCCAGAGGGAATTTGCGTGCCACACGTATGTAAAAAGCGTCATCACCGCAAACATATCAAATAAATCTCCGAAGCTTGCCGCAGTACTTGAAATAAATAATTTTTTATAAGAAGAATTAGCAAACAGCTTTTCTTTTTTCAATACTTTCATTCCTTTATGTGTTGTTCGTAAAAAATAATCGCATCTTCAATAAATTGAAGGACTTCGCTGTCAATAGGATAGAGATTAAGTGAACTGGATGCCTCAGGAGATTTGCGAATATCCCAAAAGGCTTTCTCTAAATCGGTATGAGGGCCAAATAGCTCACTTGATAAAAGCAGTATATCCGCCGCAATCAGCTGGCCATCTTCAGACTGTGGTGAACGCTGATGCTTTAAACACAGCTGAATTCGTTTAATGATGCTGATCCATTTATCAGCACTCTCATTCTCCAGTTTAGGCATATCACGCTGCAGAATCTCACTTTCTTCTATTGAAAGCAGATCAGTCCAGCTGCTTTGTGTAGTAGGCTGATTGTGAACTAAAGGAAGGAGCTGCTTCCAGTTTAGTTCACCTTCTATTTTTATACTGTTGCGAAGAGTGTGGGTGTGTTCTAAAGCTCGCTGAATTTCTGAAGCTTTTTGCTGAAGTTTTTGCTGATGAATCGCTAAAAGTTCATCAATACTTACTTGATGAAGAATAAGTTCAATATCTCGCAAAGGAACGGCTAAGTTTTTTAACAGGGTAATTTTCTCTAGTGTGACTAAGTCCGTTTCTGAGTAGGAGCGTTTTCCATTTTCGGCTTTTGACGATGGATGAAGCAATCCGATTTGATCGTAGTAACGAAGCGTACGCACCGTGAGTCCTAATTTTTTAGCGGCTTGCCCCGTAGAAAAATAAATCATGTTTAATCCCTCCAAAAAAATGCTTGCAGGTAACGTTACGTCACCTTTTACACTGAATATAGGTAAAAGGGAGGCGAAGTAAATTGAAACAACAAAATCAAGGATTATGGACAATAAAATCATTTGTAATTATGCTAGTCGTTACGTTTATTGGTGTTCCTGTTTTCATTGAAGGAGCATTGCAGCACGTTTTCCAGTCGCTATTTAAAAGTGAGCTCTATGCTGGAACAGCTACTGGATTTGTTATGGCAACTGTGTTTTTATCAGCTCTGTATTGGCTGATGGTGCAGGCTGGTGATAGAAAAATTGGTTTTCAATCGTTTTCAAAACGTCACTGGCCGCTCATTCTTTTTTGGCTTTTTGTGCTGATCTTAGGAAGTGTGGCAATTGTTGTACTCATGGAATGGTTTGGTATGACGTATGAAAATAAAAAAACAGCCAGTTTACAGCATGACCTGTCGCTGTTTTCATTTATACTTGCTTTTGTTTCAGCCGCTGTGATCTCACCTTTTTATGAAGAGATTATTTACCGAGGTTTTTTTTATACGTGGCTGAAACGTAAAGGAGGGATTGTATTTGGATTGGCGGGAAGTTCGTTTATCTTTATGCTGGTGCATATTCCAACGTACAATACCTTGCCCGTTAACTTTTTTTCAGGTCTCGTATTCGCTTGGGTGTACGAAAAAACAAAGTCGTTGCTTCCTAGTATGATCATCCACGCTTGTTTTAATGGAATTGCCGTGATTTTAACGGCGGCAGCTTAATGTAGTTTCGATAATGGGTAAGCTATGATTTATCTTACCATATTATGTCTACTGAAGAAGCTAATTACAAAAAATAAGCAGAAAGTGAACCAAAAAACTGCTAGAAGCACTGCCTGTTCCTAGCAGTTTTTTGTATATGCACGCACACTTGAGGCTTGTCTTAAAGTGGACGTTAAGGTGTATGATAATAGTGATTATAAACAGCAATAAAAAGGAGAGGGTATCGATGCAATATCGAAAGCTTGGAACAACAGGTCTGGAAGTATCAAATTTATGTCTAGGTACTATGGCGTTTGGACGATGGGTTGACGAAAAAGCGTCGGCAGCTATTTTACATAGCGCCATTGACAACGGAATTAACTTCATTGACACAGCCAACTATTACGGAAAAGGGCAGGATGAAGAGTTTAGATATGGCACAGGGGAATCTGAAGAAATTATTGGACGCGCGTTAAAAGGAAAACGAGATGATGTTGTGCTTGCGACAAAAGTCGGCATTGCCGTAGGAAAAGGCAAAAATGATAAAGGTCTTTCACGCACACATATTATGAGAGAAGTTGATAATCAGCTGCGACGACTGCAGACGGACTACATCGATCTTTATCAAGTTCATCTTTTTGATCACCATACACCTATGGAAGAAACGCTTCGCACGCTAGATGATTTAGTTCGTCAAGGCAAAGTTCGTTATATTGGCTGCTCCAATTATGCCGCGTGGCAAATCGCAAAGTCTCATCATATTAGTGACAACATGAATCTTGAAAAATTTATTTCCGTTCAGCCTCAGTACAATCTTCTCTCTCGTGAAATTGAACAAGAGCTGCTGCCGTTTAGTCAATCCGAAGGTGTAGGCGTTATGGTATACAGTCCGTTAGCGCGCGGCATGCTTTCAGGCAAATATAAAACACCAAATGACGTGCCGCCAGAAAGCCGTGCTGCACATGGTGAAAAGCTGCTGCGAAACTACTTTACTGACCGAAACTTTCAGCTGGTGGAGCAGTATCGCAAGTTAGCAGAACAAAATGAAGTAAGCTTGTCTCAGTTTGCTCTTGCGTGGGTGCTAAATCAGCCCGCTGTAACATCAAGCATTATCGGAGCTAGTAAATTGCATCACGTAACAGATGCGGTTGAAATCAGCGATTGGACATGGTCAGAAGAACTGCTAAACACCGTAAATTCACTGTATTAATAAAAAGTCCGCAGGTGCACCTGCGGACTTTTGTGTTTATATTTTGATTTCTTTTTGCTCTAACCTTGCTTCTAGTGAGTCGTACAAAGCCAGCTTGTAGTTAATTTGCTCGAGGTATTTAAAAGTTTTGGCCATTTCTTCTTCTACCGCTTCTTTATGATGAAGCATCATGTTTTTTCGTTCTTTAATCGTGCTTTCCCCTTGTTTATAGAGCTCTACATAGCGCTTTATTTCTGCAAGCGGCATGCCAGTTGAGCGCAGAGCTAAGATAAAACGGATCCACTCAATATTCGTATCGTTATAGAGGCGCTTTCCATTTTCATCACGTTCTACAAAAGGAAGGATTCCTTCTTTTTCATAATAGCGCAAAGTCGGTGCGGAAAGCCCGGTTTTTTCATTCATTTCTTTCATGCTATAAGACAAGATTGTTCACTCCCACTTATGAATCGTAAAGCTTACTTTAAGGTATATGATAATCGATAGTTGAACGTTTTATCAAATTCTTTTTCAGTTATTTTTAAAAAAATGGAACTTTTATACATTTTGACCGTAATAACAAGTAGACAATAAGAAACTTACTGTAAAAGGTTAAGTAAAGGGGATAGAGTAATGAAAAAAATAAAATGGATTAGTTTTATCCTGCTGCTGATTTCAAGCGGAGTGTTTTTTATCAATCATCAGTACGCCATTTTACTAGCGGCTTGGACCGCTTACGGAATGGCTTTATCAATCCTGGTTTATTTCTTTTCATACGGCATGAGTGATTCAAATCAGGAATAAAAACTGTATACACGTTTCTTATTGTCTTCAAAATAAAAGCAGAAAATGAAAGGATGGAAGAAATGGGAGAACTTTTTTGGATGATTTTGTTCGGAGCGTGTATTTGGGTGCCACTAATTTGGAATAAAATTGCGATTGGCAAGCGCATCGCACACGAAGAAAAGAAAGCAGGACGTGATTTAACAGGAGAAATCAATCCGTTTACGGGAGGAAGAATGTAAATAGGCGTAAAAAAGAGGCTGTGATAAAAGTATTTTCGTTGAATGAAGATCCGAATGATGAATTGAGATTCTTAATGCAGAATCAACGAGGAGGCTCACCGGCCGCCCGCGGAAAGCGAAGTCTTGCACGGAAATCAACAGCGGTGTAACAAGCAGTCCAGCTTATTTATCTCATTTGTTCATCTTTAGGTTAAAGTAATTTTGTTATGTTTCAGCCTCTTTAATTAATAAAGAAAACAATAGTTTAATTTTGTAATCAATAGTATAATTAACCATATTTATTTTGAATAGAAAGGCTGATGAAAAGGTGTCAACATTCTTTTTGGCCGGCATGATACTTGTGCTGGTGATGATTATTTTTTCGCGTACGCTGTGGGTTCCCAGCGGAGTGGTAGAACGTCTCGGCAAGAAAAAGTGGTTTCAAAACCACTGGCTGAGCGGAGGCTATTTATTTGGCATTAATGCTTTATATTTTGGCACTACGATATTTTTACTCTATCTTCTTATGTTTACAGATATCCCTTATTTACATCTTGTTCTTATGTTTTTAGCGACGATTGTAAGTATTCTCACGTGGAGCGCTTTTAGTACAGCGTGGACAGGGTCATTTAAAAACCGTCTTAAAATGGCTTTAACAGGAAGCAGCTTTTACTTGATCGTAGCATTGATCATGGTAATTCAGTGGCTAGGCGTTAAACCTCTGTATCCCAATGAAGATACGTTTATGCGAGCTTTAGTATGGATGCTTGGCTTTTTCGTTTCAGCCGTTGCTTTTAGTATATGTTTTATCTTCACTGCGTTTCTTGGAAAACGTTCACCGCGTGTGTCATGATATCATCCGCTTTTTAACGTTTTTTTCTAGTTAACTACTATTGACGAAAGCAGGGGTAAACGTGATTCGAGAAATTTTAGCTTCCGATGCATCCGCTTTTTTAGCGTTAAATAAAGAGCTTGATAAAGAAACCGCCTATATGCTGTACGAGGAAAATGAGCGTGCGACCACGCTTGAACAGCAGAAAAAAATGATTACAACTTTTTTAAAGATGCCGAACTCAACCATTTTAGTGGCGGAACAAGAAGGACAGCTCGTTGGTCATTTATCTGTGATTGGCGGAAGCGTTAACCGAAAAAAACACAGTGCATACTTAGCTGTTGGGGTGCTTCAATCTTACGGAAACCGAGGCATCGGCACTTCGTTGTTTAAAGAAATGGAGAAATGGGCAGCGCAGAGCGGCATTAAACGAGTAGAGCTAACGGTGATGACCCACAATGAACCGGCCATTTCGCTGTATAAAAAGATGGGTTTTGAAATAGAAGGGAAAAAAGTATGTTCACTCGTTGTAGATGAAAAATCAGTCGATGAATATTATATGGGGAAGGTTTTTGAAAAAACGTGCTTAAAGGAGAAATGAACATGGAAACGACGATTGTTCAGTTAAACGAATGGGTGGTAAAGCTTCCTAAAAAGCTTGAAGTACTCTCTGAAGCAGAGGCGTCAAACCGTCCTGCTCCTAAGAAATGGTCACCAAAAGAAATTGTCGGCCACTTATGTGACTCAGCCATTCACAATTTACAGCGCTTTATCAACGTGCAGCATGAAAAAAATCCTTGTGTACTGACGCCTTACAAACAAGATGAATGGGTAGAACTGCAGCACTATCAAGATACGTCCATGAAAGAAGTAGTTGCCCTATGGAGCAGCTTAAATAAGCAAATTGCTTCCGTTCTTTTGCATATACCAATAGAAAAGCATACGTATCAATTCGAACTAGGAGATGGAAAGTTCGTTTCGCTTGAATGGTTGGCTAAAGATTATATCGCTCATTTGGAGCATCATATCAAGCAAATCGACGCTCAAATGCCGCTAGGAGGCAAAGAGGATGAAAAAAGAACATAAAAAAGAAGAATCTCAGGTGAAAGTCGATTTGAGAGCAGGCCGCGCCTATGGTGACCACGAATACATAGGAGCTTCGAAAAAGGGCGTGCTTCTTGCTTTGTTACCCGTTCTGATCATTGCTGGAGGTATATTTTTTTTGATGGTAAAATGATAAAAGCCGCATTATAGCGGCTTTTTTTCATAAAGGTGCTGGGTTTTGCTTCCTTCGGGATTGTTGAGGCTTTCTAGGGTGGAAAAGCCTGCGTGTTCTGCGACTATTTTAGCTGCAGAAGGAAGCGTTTCGACTCTTTCCCAAGATTCTGGGTTCCACAGTTTTGATCGCTTGAACGCTTTGCTGCAGTGGAGAAAGCACTCTTGTACTTCGACGCCGATAGCGAGCAGCGGAGGTTTATTTTGAACCGCCATTGTTTCAAGCAGCGCTTTTTCTTTTACAATGCAAGCTTTGCCGTTAATACGCAGCGTTTCTTCTATGCCTGGAATTAAAAAAAGTAGCCCTATTTGAGGATTAGATAAAATATTTTCCAATGAATCTACTTTTTGATTGCCGCGCCTCTCTGGAATCAACAGCCTTTTCTCATCGACGACTTGTACAAAACCAGGGTGATCACCCCGCGGAGAGCTGTCGCAAATTCCTTTATAATCAGCCGTAGCAATGATAACAAAAGGGGAATGTTTAATAAATTCCCGGCAGTGTCGATCTAAATAAGGAATTATTTTTTGATGCGCCAATTTGTTAGGCGTGCCGACTATACGGCGAAGCTCTTCTTTCGTTTTTACTTGTTCTTTAAAGTGACTGTTTTTCATTCCTCTTTTCACTCCTACTGTATGCGTATACTGAAAATACCATTTTTATATATGAAATACTATATTTTTATATTAAAAAACAGAAAAATCAGTATATTTAAATGAAGTAGAAGTGTTATAACGCTAGCTTCGGTCTTTTTTTAAATTTTTGATTGCGTTATCAAATATGTCATTAACCGTTCTCATATGTTCGCTGACAAGATGATTCGAGTCTTTTTCTCGCTGGCGCATGTCTTTTAACAAATCATCCATATCATCTAGCAAACTTTGAAAATACTCATCTTTTTGTTCTTCTTTCATTGTGGAATCGTCCATTTCATCGAGCTTATCGAGCTTATCTTCAATTTTTTTGAAGTATTCATCTCTCAAGAGTCTCACCTCATTTATAAAGTAGCTTTCTGCTTATTGTATGCAAAATGTTTGTTTGCATGAGTAAGAAGTAGAAAGGGTATAAAGAAAAAAGAGTATAAAGAAAAAAGAGTCTAAAAAGCTCATTTGCATCTTAGTAGGTTACTTTTTAGTTCCCATATTACTTTAAAGTGCGTACTTTTTTTTCGTGTTTCCATGCTTCATAATAAATTTTGTCAGGGAATAATAAGACATTTAATAAATTGATTATACGAATCAAATTCTAAAATAGAGGTATAAAAATTTCAGGAGGTTTTATTCATATGAGAGAGATACTGCAAGGAAAACTAGGTTTTGGAACAGCACCACTAGGCAATATGTATCGCAATATTCCAGAAGAAGAGGCCATCGCAACGGTTGATGCTGCTTGGGAAAGCGGCATCCGCTACTTTGACGCAGCCCCTCTTTACGGAGCTGGCTTAGCAGAAATGCGCCTTGGTGAAGCACTATCAAAAAGAAACCGCGATGAGTATGTGCTAAGTACAAAGGTAGGTCGCGTCATTTCAGATGAATTGGAAGATACATCTTCACGTGATATGGGAGAAAAAGGCGGGCTTTTTGAATTCGGCCGTAAAAATAAAATTATTAATGACTATAGCGCTGATGCAACTCTTCGTTCAATTGAACAAAGCTTAAACCGTTTAAAAACAGATCGCTTAGACTTTGTGTATATTCATGATGTTGCGCAAGATTTTTATGGAGATGAGTGGGTAGGACAATTTGAATCTGCTCGAACGGGCGCATTTCGTGTGCTTACACGTTTGCGCGAAGAAGGAGTTATAAAAGGATGGGGACTTGGAGTAAACCGAGTGGAACCAATCGAAATTATGCTGGAGCTAGAAGAAGCAAAGCCTGATGTATCGCTGCTCGCTGGCCGATACACGCTGTTAGATCATGAACGTGCGCTGCAGCGAGTGATGCCCGAAGCTGTAAAGCATAATATGGACATCGTTGTCGGCGGACCATACAGCTCAGGCGTTCTTGCTGGAGGTACACACTTTGAATATCAAAAAGCGTCTTCAGACATTATGGCAAAAGTAGAAAAAATCAAAGCTATTGCAGATCGTCATCAGATCAGCATTAAGGCTGCTGCTGTACAGTTCTCGCTTGCTAATCCAGCGGTTGCTGCCGTTATTCCTGGCGCCAGTCGTCCAGAGCGTATTGCAGAAGACAAAGCGGCATTAAACACGGTAATTCCGGCAGCCTTCTGGGAAGAAATGCGTGAACAGCAGCTTGTAGCGTCTCATGCACCGCTGCCAATAAACGTTAAATGAAGGTAGAACGGTAAATAGTAAGTAGAAAAAGAGGCTGGAACAAAAGTATTTTAGACGAAGTGAAAAACGAACCATTGATCAAAATTTTTGATTAGTGGTTCGTTTTTTTATTAGGGTGAACGTAGGTTTCACCTGTTTAGATCTTTCTAGCAGGTGATTGGAGGGCAAGACGAAGACTCCTGCGGGAAAAGCGTAACAGGTGAGACCCCGCAGGAACGCAAGTGACGAGGATTCTCATCGACCGCCCGCGGAAAGCGAAGTCTTGCACGGAAATAAACTGCGGTGTCACAAGCGGTTCAGCTCATGTATGCCATTTGTGCGTCTTTAAATTGGATTCATCTCGTTATGTCTCAGCCTCTTTTTTTGTTTTGAGATAAGGGTTTGTCATATATTTAGTAAGAAATGGTTAAATACGAACGATTTATATGAATAATATTAAAATATTCGCTTTTTATATTGAATAACCATTTTGTATTTGATACATTTAGAAAGTGAAAAATATTGCTCGTATATGCTTGGAAATATGGTCTAAGTGTCTCTACCTGGTTCCCATTCAAAGAACTGGACTACGAGTTAAAGTATAAAAATGTTCGGTTTACCCAGACAGAAGCTGTATTCCGTACTTAATTTCTTATACTTTGACTCTAAAAAACGTAGACCATGAAACATGCTCTAGGTTTTTTTCTTTTGTCCAATCATCGAGTGTATGAAACAGCAAAACGAAATGGAGTGAAAGTAACGATCTATGAAAAACAAGATGTTAAAAACAGGGGCTTTATTTACTATTGGTATGGTTTTACTGCTATCTATACTTGCCGGGTGTAATTCAGCTTCAAAAAAAGAAGACGGAGATAAACAGAAGCAGAAGCCTATTATTGTGCAAGGGCCGATGCCGATAGAAGCGCAGAAATTCGCTAAAAAATTAGAAAATGTAAAAGAAGAAAAGTCAGGGAATTTTGTTTTTTACAAAGGAACTGTCGACAATTATCCGGTCATTGTGGTTAAAACGGGAAAAGGAATGGAAAACACGGCAGCTGCTACAGCGATAGCTATAGAAAAATACCATCCTAAAGCAATTATCAACCAAGGAACATCGGGCGGGCATGATGAAAACCTGAACGTGTTTGATATTGTATTAGGAAAGCGAACAACGAATATAGGCTCTTTAAAAACAGAAGATAAAAAAGAAGGCGAAGGAATGGATCCTACTGCTTGGAAGCCGATGGATTTAATGGCTTCTGAAGGAAGCGCTGGAGAAGATCCTGATGCTGAAAAAGCTCGCTATTATGAAGGAGATAAGAAGTTACTTGCGGCTGCAAATGCAGTAAAAGATACATATAAAAAAGGTAAAGTGGTTGAAGGAACGATAGGATCAGCAGACACGTGGAATAACGAAGTGGATCGAATTAAGTGGTTCCATACTAAATATGGGACGTCTGTAGAAGAAATGGAAGGCGCAGCGGCAGCACAAATTGCGGGAAGCTATGACGTTCCATTCTTAGGTATCAGAGTGTTATCTAACAACAAAGTAAACAATGGAAAATATAATCCAAATACAGCAGCCGCTTGCCAAGACTATGTTTATGAAGTAATTAAACATTATATCAGCACAAACGCTAAGTAAATCTTTATTTAAAAAAGCATCAAAGCTTTTGTTTCTCTAACAAAAGGCTTTGATGCTTTTTTCGTCATGTCTATAGGGGTTTACTGTATTTACGCTATCAAAATTTTATAAAATAAATGGATTGGTAAATTTAAAGTTTATACAACTCTTCATACTTTTTCGTCAAATAATTAATTAACGGCTGAGCATCAATTCTATCTATAGAAAGACCAGTTAATATCTCTTTTGGCGTCTTTAGTTTTCCATACTGGTGAATATGCTGTTTTTGCCAGTCTGCTATAAGCGATAGATTTTGACTCGAAATGATTTCATCAAAGTCAGGGTGGTCTTTGATCACGGCTTCTCTTAGCTGAGCTGCATAAATGAAGCCTATATTGTAGGAAGGAAAGTAGCCAAACGCTCCTCCGTACCAGTGGCCATCCTGCAATACTCCGTCAATGTCCGTTTCTGGTTTGATTCCTAAGTACGCTTCATATTTTGTATTCCATGCGGAAGGAAGATCCGAGACGCGAAGCTTGTCAGCGAATAAATCTCTTTCTAGCTCGTAGCGAATGATAATATGCAGCAGATACGTAAGGTCATCTGCTTGCAAACGAATAAGAGAAGGTGTGACTTCATTTAAGGCAAAGTAAAGAGTTTCAAATGAAATATTACCGTAGATCGCAGGTTCTAACTCTTTGAATAAGTGAGCGTGATTTCTCCAAAACCCTTCATGTTTTCCGATGATGCGTTCCCAAAAAAGAGATTGAGATTCATGCAGTCCCATAGACGTGTATGCGCCTAACCCTGTGTCAAGCAACTCAGAGCTAATTTGCTGATTATAAATAGAATGTCCGCCTTCATGTAAAAACATAAAAGCTGCCAGTTTTACATTGTGTTCGTTGTATCTTACTGCAAGCCTTGCGTCGTGAGGGTGAATGCCTGCACTAAACGGGTGGGTAGTGGTGCCTATTTGTCCCGACTTAAAGTTATAGCCAATCGCAGTTAGCAGGTGTTTTCCGAGCTTTTGCTGATTTTCGACCGAAAACGATTCGTGGAGAAACGATGTATCATGTGTAACCGAGGAGCGTTTGATTTTTGTCAGCAAAGGAAGAATAGCATCTTTAATTTGTTGAAAAAGCGAATCGATGGTTTCACTAGAAATTTCAGGCTCATATTCTTCTAAAAGCTGTTCGTAAGGAGCGAGGTGAGGATTACGGTACTCCGCAAATCTTTTATGCATATGAATCAGCTGCTGCAGGTTGTCTTCAACGAGCTTAAAGTTATTTTGCTCTCTAGCCTGTGACCAAAGAGCATGAGTAGAAGCTTTTAAAACAGAAAATTGATGATAGTCTTCCAGTGGTACAGCGGAAAGTTTTTGATAGATATTCCAATAGTGCTGTACTTGTTTTTGCTGTAGTTGACTTAGATTTTGTTCTTGAAGATGCTGCAATTCTTTTGCAAAGGCTGGATCTGTTTGCAGCAAATAAAGCTCTTTGGAAAGCGTGCCTTGAATGGTTGCATGCTGCTTTTGACTGTTAAGAGGAGCGGATGTTTTTGCGTCCCATGATAGAAGAGATAAAGCTTGTTTGTAGTGTTCAATCGTTGCAATATGTTCTTTAGTATGAAGACGGATGGCAGAGTTCATAATATCCTCCTTTAGATAAAATACTTTACTTATAAACATACTAAGAATTGAGAATTGAAACAAGACAAATTGAATCAGTAATTGCAAAGAAACAGTTTAATTTTGCTAATTTCACAAACAAATGGAAAGGTGGTAGGATGGTTTATATTCCTACTAACCTTACAAAAATAGTAGGTTTTAAAAAGTGATTTTAATTATTGGGGGAATGACGTTGAAACAGGTTAAGGTGAAATGGTTATTATTTATTGTGATTGCTTTATTTGTTGCCGGGTGCAGCAATAATCAAGCAAGCTCAGGCGATAAAAGCACCAGTGCCGCTCAAAAAGACGGAGGTACGCTAAACATTGCGTTTCAAAGCGAGCCAACAACTTTAGATTCTCAGATTACTGGAAATTCTTCAGTTAAAGATGCGGCGCGAAATATTTACGAAGGACTTGTTATTTTTGATAGTAAAGGCAATGTAGAGCCTGATTTAGCAGAAAAAATTGATATAAGCGATGATAAAAAAGTCTACACGTTTCAGCTGCGAAAAGGCGTAAAGTTTCATAACGGAAAGGAAATGACAGCGGACGATGTAGAAGCTTCGATTAACCGCTGGATTAAGCTGTCTTCACTTGGCAAAACAAACTTTGTTGGTGCACAAGTTAAAAGAACAGGAGACTATACGGTTGAGCTTCATTTGAAAACACCGAACGTGAATACGCTGGCACTGCTAGCAGATCCAATTCCGGCAGCCGCTATTTTTCCAAAAGAAATTATCGAAAAAGCACCTGCTGAAGGAGCTACTGAGTTCGTTGGCACAGGGCCATTTAAAGTGAAGGAATGGAAAAAGAATCAATATATCACGCTAGAGAGATTTAAAGATTATTCTTCAAAAGGACGAAAAATTAAAAAGACTCCTCACGTAGATGAAATTAAAATTAGTTTTTTAAGCGATGAATCTACTAGAATTTCAGGCATTACAGCTGGACAGTTTGATATTGCCTTAGGTGTTTCAAGCGACAATGCGGCACAAATTGAAAGTACGCAAAACGTTAAGAACAAGCTGGCTCCAGGAGGATTTATTGGTTTATTTTATAACACGCAAGAAGGGTTCTTTAGAGATTTAAATGCTAGAAAAGCTGTAAATGCCACGATTAATGCAAAAGATATTTTATCAAGTTCATACGGCGATTCCGATTATTATGAACTGACTTCATCGATTGTGAATAAAAAATTTCCTAACTATTACAGTGAAGCAGGAAAAGAAGAGTACAATCAGCATGATGAAAAGAAAGCAAAAAGCTATTTGAAAAGAGCTGGATACCGCGGGCAGGAACTGCGTCTTTTAACTTCACGCGATTATCAAGATCAGTACAATACGGCTGTTATCGTCCAGCAAGAGCTTGAAAAAATCGGTGTAAAAGTAAAGCTAGAAGTGTATGACTGGGCAACGTTTACAGATAAAGTAAATGATCCTAAAGCATGGGATATTTACCCGGTAGACTGGGCGGCGCGTTCAACCATTTTCCAAGGATTTTGGACGTCAGGGGGCGCTCCTGTTGAGAAATCAACAAAGTACTTAGATAAAATTAAAGCGGCTGCTTCTGTAAAAGATGCGAGACCAGCTATTGATGCTACGCAGAAGTACGTTTGGGATGAGCTTCCATTTACGTTAATTGGTCATAAAGTTAATATTAACGCCGTGTCTACACATGTAAAAGGCTATGATTTTAATTTAGGCCCTGTATTTTATAACGTGAGCGTGAATAAATAACATATATTAAAGAAAGTTACGAAGACCCTTTGCCGGAAAGCAAAGGGTCTTTCGTTTATCTATTTTTCACACCGCTCATTAGTAAAAACAAAGGAATACGCATTCGACGCTCGTAAGTTTCAGCGCTGTCGAAATGTTCTTTTTGAGGACATGCTTCTGTTAAATTTGTAATGGTGAATCCACTTTGCTGCATCAAAGAAAAGTACTCTTCAAGCGTGCGATGATACTTTTGAACGTATCCACCCATCCAGTGCTGCTGACGGAATCCCATGAAGAAATAGTTGTCCACGGTCCAGTTTGTGCGGAGAGCGGAAGGCTGAAGAGTAGACGTAATAACTGGATGTTCAACGGAAAAAATAAACCTTCCTTCAGGTTTGAGTGCTTGATTTACTTTAGTGAAAATGGAAGCTAAGTCTTCTATATAGTGAAGAGACAGTCTTGCGGTAACTAAATCATATTTGTCACGGGGCGGAGTATAGTGCTCCATCGGTTCATGGATCACTTCTGCATTTGGATAGTTTGAAAGCTGTTGCTGAGCTGCATTTATCATATTGATAGAGCCGTCTACTCCGGTATAAGAGAAACAGCCTTGTGCAAGAAGCTCCGCACCAAATCCAGCGTTTCCGCACCCTAAGTCTAAAACGTTTGCATTTGCAACATCACCTAGAAGCTGTAAAATGGCCGGTTTTTCAATCGTATCGTTGGCATTTTCTTTTTGCTGCCGGCGTTTTGTATAGGCCAAAAACGTCTCGTCATTATCATAAAATTCAGCTCCTGTTGAGATTTTCAACTAAATCAGCCTCCTTTGTCCAAAGTACCTTATTATAGTCATATATTCAAATTAGTTACAATGATTTTGATGGATATGGAAATGGTGTATTATTTTGGAGATAGTGCTATCATGTGGAGTAACCGGCTTGTACACGTTTATGGAAGATAAGTCTAAAAGCTAAGAGTTGAGTATAGAAAGGGTCAGTCTATGCGTAACTCTTAGCTTTTGCTTTGAATCCATAGGAAACCATTTGTTTTTGGCGTCGTTCTTATTTCGGTAATTTTTCAACAATTGCTGCGTCTATTTGCTGAGATAATACGCTGCTAATCTCTTTTTCATTTTCCACTTTTTCTAAAATTAGCTGCTTATTGCCCTTCTTTATTTTTAACATTGTACCTGAGTGAATAGAGAAATCATCTCGCAGCTTTTTAGGAATAGTAAGTCGAAAACGGTCATCAATTTTTCGAGATTGAGCCGTAAATGTTAAAGACGTTTTCTGACCAAAACTCATTTCATATTTTCGAATCACAATGTTATTTTCTTGGTTAATAAAAAATTGAACCTCCATGTTTGCACCCAATTCGACTGACGTTAACAGTTCAGAAGTGAGCTGAATCTGCCGTCCGGTTAATGATGCATAATAAGGAGGAGACGCCGCAGGTTTTTGTGAAAGCGCTATCGATTTTTCGTCTCTTTTTTTCACAACAATTTGCTGTTCTACTACGTATAGTTCTACATAATCAAAGGGCTTAAGTTCATAGTCGTCTCGTAGGGATCTGGGAATGACTATTCTACCCATATGGTCAATTGTTCGAATGAAGATATGAGAAGGAACGGGGACATTTTCATCATGATGATCAATAATAATCCAATCATCACAGCTCCGTAAAAGAACTTTGTCGTTCGTCTCGAGTTTCGTTATTTGCATAAACAAAGAAGGAAGGGATACTCTTCCCATTTCATCAATTATACACTCTTCTTTTTTTGTACGCATCTTGCTACTTAATCCTTTCTAAAAACAGTTTAGATGGGGTATGTTACTTAAATTACACAGCATTTATTTCTTTGTCAAATGAAGCAAATGAGTATTTATTCATCCTACAGATTGAGAAATACAGGAAGTTTGACCTCATTCAGTAGATGCACAGCTTTCCCGTGTAAATGGTAATCATCTGAAGAAAACAAGTTAATCTATAATTGAAAAAGCATAGAATAAAAGCGTTCTTCTTTCTTTTGGTTTTATTGCAAGAAGAGAAAGAAAAAAAGGCTTAAAAAGGGCCAATACCCTATTTCTAAAGAGTAGATGTAGGTTTTTAATCAAAAAATGCCGCGGAACTCAGTCTGAATGATGAATAGATTTATGCATATTAAGCCTAGAAAAAAATTTCAAGCAGTGCTTTTTTTACTTGTTTTGGAGAGCAGTTATAGTTGAAGAATAAAGAAAAAAGCTCAATGTAATGAGCTTTGAGCTAATTTTATCGTTTTTCAACCAGCAGTAAGATGAAGGTAGCAAGCGGTCCTAAAGCAAGAGATAATAAGAACCAGTTCAGACCGGTTCGATTTTTACCTTGCGCTAATCCGGCATTAATTAGAGCCAGCGTTCCCCATCCTACCACGTATTGATTATCCATATGACACCCCGCTAATATTATTTCTTTATATGATTAACAAATTTTATATTAGCATAAATATCCATATTTTTGATTGGAATTCCTGAATTAGGTGGAAAAGCAGTGAATTTCTTCATGAAACAAAATTCCTGTTTTCCTCCACTCAGTGAAGGTAGTAGTGAATAAGAGAAGGGTGCACGTAGTACACGTGAACGTACTGAGGGCGATGATAGTGAAGCTGATGCATATATTGATTCATAAGCCTTTGAATGGCATCGTACACATTGGGCGGATAGCCGTAATAGCCGTGATGAATCCCAACTCGAAGCAAGGAAACGGGAGGCGTGTTATTGTTTCTGTACATTGTTCGGTGCTCTTCTGCGCGTTTAACCTTGCGCAGCTGCTCCGCCCGCCGCCGGCGCAGCTTTTCGCTGTCCTAGTTCTTGATCGAGTATAAAAATAGCTGCAGGGTTATTTTGAGCAATTTTTAAGCGGTCTACAATTGTCTGAGCCTGAGCCTGAGCTTCTTCATCGACTTGTTCTCTCAAAAAGTCCTGCACGATGACTAGGGTTTGAGGATCGTTCGCTTGGCTGATAAATTGAAACGCTTGACGATAAGAATTTGTGACGAACTTTTCATGCTCCAATACTTTTTGAAACGTTTCTAACGGTGTCCCAAACTCACTTGGCTGAGCAGGTAAAGAACTTAATTCAACCGTTCCGCCGCGGTCAACTAAGTAGTCAATAAGTTTTAGCATATGAGTGCGTTCTTCTTCAGACTGCAGGCGTAGCCAGCTGCCCATTCCTTTATAGTTTAATCGATTCATATAGTTAGACATAGCTAGGTACAAAGTTGAAGAGACGTGTTCAAGTTGAATTAAGTTATTGAGCAGTTTTTGAATTTGTTCGTTCATATTTGTTATTCCTCCTTAGGGAAAGAATTTCTTTCATATACTAGCTGCAACCCTCACGTTTTTTATGGTGAAAGAAATCTATAGTGATACTATATGTCACTTCTTTAAGTAGGTAACTTGCCCATCCTTTATTGGTGCTTCTTACTTACATAAAGGGGTTGTATAATATAGGAATAAACGTAGTTTAAAAGACTCTTTTTTTAGATGGTTAAAATTACTATGTTCTATTTAACCAATTTAATGATAAAATTGTCACTCTGTGCAATTTTAATTGGTATGAAGGAGTCAGAAAAATGAATATGCAACACGTATTAATACCTGGATTTGAAAAGCTCGCGAGCTTTGTTTTCTGGTATCCATTTATTATGTCTTTATTTTGGATTGCGGGCACGCTTATTTACATACGCTATCGCGACCGAGATCCTAAAGTTGATTTTTCAACAGTTGATTGGCCGTTAGTGAGCTTTTTAGTGCCTTGCTATAATGAAGAAGAAACGATTGAAGAAACGCTTAAGCACCTTTTGGCGTTAGATTATCCGTCTAAAGAAATCATCCTTATTAACGATGGAAGCACCGATGGAACAGCTGATATTTTAAAGGAAATCAGCAGGAATCACCCTGAAGTTCGTGTGATTCAGCTTTATGAAAATAAAGGAAAAGCCAACGCGTTGCATTTAGGTGCGCACGCATCTAAAGCTGAGTTTTTAATCTGCTTAGATTCAGACGCTATTTTAGATCAAGACGCTCCGTATTATCTAATCCATCATTTTCTTCATAAAGGGGAACGGCTGGGAGCCGTTACCGGAAATCCGCGCATTCGAAACCGTAATACGCTGCTGAGTCGCATTCAGCTAGTTGAGTATTCTTCTATTATCGGTTCTATTAAACGAACACAGCGAATTTTAGGAAAAGTAATGACGGTCTCAGGCGTAGTAGTGGCTTTTCGAAAGAAAGCACTTGTGGACGTCGGGCTGTGGGATCGTGACATGATTACGGAAGATATCGCCGTAAGCTGGAAGCTGCAGCAGCGCTTTTGGGATATCCGCTATGAACCGCGGGCATTGTGCTGGATGCTTGTGCCCGAAACCTTAAAAGGAATTTGGAAGCAGCGAGTACGTTGGGCTCAAGGTGGGCAAGAGGTAATGCTTCGCCACTGGAAAGTGTTATTAAAATGGAAGCAGCGCAGAATTTGGATTGTATACCTAGAGCAGTGGGTCAGTACTCTTTGGTCATTCGCATGGCTGTTTGTGACGATCATGCTGCTTGTTACCGCGAACAGTCCTCAAGACATACTGTTTTGGTTTACGTTTACGTCATTTTCCCTTGTATTTATGAGCTTAATTCAGCTGTTTATTGCGCTGAAAATTGATTCGAAATACGACAACGTGAAGCGGTATTACGTCTGGGCTGCATGGTACCCAGCGCTTTACTGGATTGTCAATACGATTGTGGTAGTGGGCGCATTTCCTCGTGCTATCAGATCTAGAGTGAAAGGAGGCTATGCCACATGGAGCAGTCCAGACCGCGGCTTAACGAAGAGCAAATCATGATTCAAGCTAAGCAGCCTCTTGCTCGATTCGTGATAAGCATCATTGTTTCATCTGTTTTTTGGATGTATTGTGCCATTGTTCTTTGGTTTTTCCTTTCAGCTGTTATCGGCGTAAATGACCGTTACAGCGGGGTATTAAAAATTGCGTTCAAAACGACGAACGGCGAAATTCGAACGTTTTTAGTAATTGGACTCGCTATTTTTTGCTTCTTTTTCCTGGCTCTGTTTTTATGGGGATTCTACAACAAAAAGAGATTTGGAAGCTTAAACCGACGAAAAGAGCCGGCGTATACGAGTATTAAAGATTTAGAGCGTCTTGAGCTTTTATCGAAGGATCAAATTCAAGAGCTTCAGCGTGCACAGTACATCGAGTTTGATGTTAATCCGTTAAAACATACTGAGGAGAGGAAGCACGCATGAAGAGATATGTATTCTTTCTTTTGATTGCGGCAGCGGTAGTTGGCTTTATTTTCTTTAAAGTAGTGAACTGGGAAGATAAGGCGAAAGCAACAACGACCGTGGAGCCAGCGCTTGAGACGAACGGATGCTTAGGCTTAAATTATCATCGCGTGCGCAAGCATAATTGGTTTAATCGAATTGTCAGCTCAGTTACAAAGTCTGACGAACTGACAGAGTACAGCGTCTACAGCAATGATTTTGAACAACAGTTAAAAAAGCTGAAGGAACTTGACGCTACGTTTGTTACGCCAAAAGATATTGAAACGTATCAGCAAAAAGGCACGTTTCCAAAACGCTGCGTATGGATTTCATTTGACGATATTGACCGTACCGTGTATCAAAACGCTTTTCCAATTTTGAAAAAGGAAAACATTCCGTTTACGCTATATGTAATCGCAGGACAAGTGGGAGCAGAGGACTTTCAAAATTTAAATATGGCTTCATGGAGTCAGCTAAAAGAAATGAAAGACAGCGGCCTTGCAACAATCGGTTCGCATACGTATGATATGCACCGTTTAGAAGAAGACAAGCCTTTATTTCTGACGCCTGCTAAATACAGCGCGTTTGCTCGTGATTTACGAAAAAGCAAAGAAACGATTAAGAACCATTTAGGAATAGACTCCGTTTACTTTGCCTATCCATACGGCAATACGAATGATGACGTAGCTAAGATTGTGAAAGATGCTGGTTTTCACCAAGCAGCTATTTTAGCTCCTCATGTTATTACAAAAGACAACGATCCGTATTATCTTAACCGGATTGTTGTGTACAACAAAACCTTTCAATATCTTATTCTTCCGTGGCTGACGCGTACGAGCTCATGAGAAGAAAGTGAAAAAAGCCTCTGTCTAAAGCAGAGGCTTTTTTCTGTTTACCATCAAAAGGTATGTCAATTACGTGAAGAAAGTACACTTTCATTTCTATAAAAATCATTTTAATGTTACCATAGAAAAGTTGTGATAACAGATATGGATAAACGAAACTATCTATCAATCCTTTTACAAACTGCGTGTAAGAAGTTTGTAAAGGTGTAAAGAGGAAAAGCGGCAATTGTACGCTTACTATTTTACGAATGTAAGGCAATCGGACAAACTAATTCGCTGTCCATTGCTAATTAAATTGTATTCATTATTCACGATTCCTCTCTATCATTTCGTCATGGGTTTTGTTTTATCGTTAAAATTTTGATAAAGGTGTATAGGATATGGAAAACAGGCATTTTGAATATAAATTTAAAGAAGCGCTGAAAAAACTAAATGATATTGAACTTGCGTTAAATGAATCATCGATTGTAGCGATTACAGATAGTCGCGGATTCATCAATCACGTGAACGATAAATTCTGTGAAATTTCTAAATATGAAAGACATGAGCTTCTCGGTCAAGATCATCGTATTATTAATTCGAAACATCACTCAAAACGGTTTTTTAAAGAGTTATGGAGTACAATCAGCTCAGGTAAGGTCTGGCACGGAGAAATAAAAAACAAGGCAAAAGACGGTTCGTATTACTGGGTGGATACAACCATTGTTCCATTTTTAGATGAACGAGGAAAACCGTATCAGTACGTATCAATTCGCAATGATATTACAAAGCGAAAAGCATATGAAGAAAAAATTAAGCAAATGGCTTATTATGATCCGTTAACTAATTTACCTAACCGCTACTGGTTAAACAAACAGCTAAAAAAACTGTTTTTAGATGAAGAATCTCCAGAACTGCTGGCTATTTTATTTTTAGATTTAGACCGCTTCAAATCAATAAATGATACGCTTGGCCATCATCACGGCGATGTGCTGCTGAGGCGCGTAGCAGAAAGATTAAAAAAATGTATTCCGTCCTCTGATTTTATCTCGCGGCACGGGGGCGATGAGTTTATTTTAGTGCTTCATACACTAAAAACTGTTGAGGAAATTGAAGAAATGACCGAGCAGATTGTAAAAGAAATGTCGCTTCCTTTTTATATAGACGGAGATAAAGTGCTAACCTCTACAAGCGTTGGCATCAGCCTATTTTCAAAGGAATGTCAGCAGCATATTATTCCAAAAGACGCAGATGAACTAATTGACAGGTTAATTAAGCAAGCAGATATTGCGATGTATGTAGCAAAACGAAATGGGCGAAACACATATGAAATGAGTTCTTCTTCATCAAATGAAAAAATCATTAAAACGATTAGCATGGAGAATGAGTTAAAGTATGCGTTAGAAAGAAATGAGTTTCAGCTCGTTTATCAGCCGTTAATCGATTTGAAAACGTCTGATGTCATAGGGGCAGAAGCGCTTATCCGCTGGAATAGCGCAAAATTTGGTACTGTCTATCCAAATGAATTTTTGCCCATTTTAGAAGAAGTTGGTTTGATTGTACCGGTTGGCAAATGGGTATTAGAAGAAGCATGTCAGCAAATGAAAGCATGGACGGAGATAAATTTAAAAGCGAGTAAAATAGGGGTGAACGTGTCACCTATTCAGCTGAAGTCCTCACGATTTGTAACGGACATGGAACAAATTTTGAAGAAAACGGGCCTTGATCCGCACTTTCTAGAACTTGAAATCACCGAAAGCGTTATTCAAAACAGTCAAGAATCGAAAAAAGTGCTAAACCGCCTGCGGAGTCTAGGGATAAAAGTGGCGATGGATGATTTCGGAACGTGCTACTCTTCTCTCAGCTATCTTAAACACTTGCCAATCAATACGTTAAAAATTGATAAATCATTTATTGATGACTTAGATGAAGTTGGAAAAGTGCTGGTGGAAACGATTATTCAAATGGGGAAAAAACTTAATTTTGCCCTAACCGCAGAAGGAATCGAAAACGAAGAACAGCTGCAGTTTGTGACGGAACAAGGCTGTCATATCGGTCAAGGCTATCTATTTGATAAGCCGCTTTCTCCTGAGGAAATGAGCCGTTTGTTGAAATGAAGGAAAATCCTATGTACGGAAAGAAGCTCTTTAATAGAGCTTTTTTTATGGTTTTTAATCGTATGTAAGGAGTGAGAAAGTCGTGAAAGAGTACGTTGGAATCTGCACGATATGTCAAAAGAACGTGTACTGTTTAGAGGGATTTTTGAACGGTGTGGTTGTTGAAGGGAAGCTTGTCTGCTTTGCGTGTGAAGAAAAGGAGAAGCGTGACTCTCATAAAAACAAAAACTAGCTACCTGGGGTAGCTAGTTTTTGTTTACTGCGCATTCACTTTTTCAGCTTGCCAGTAATACTCGCTGAACACATCAGAAAAGGCTTTGACGGTATTTGTGAGTTCTTCCATATTGTTATCGACGCCGCCTACTTCAATTAAAATGGAGCGGTCGGATAAGTCTTGATTATACAGGCCGTTATTGCCGCTTGTTTTCTTTTTGCTTAATACTCCGCGGCTAAGGCCTGGATATTTTTCCTCTAGCTTTTCATGAATCGCTTTAGCCATTTTTACATTTTCATCAAATTTCGGATTCGCTTCACCTAATACAATCATTATTTTAGCGTACGATTTGCCGTTGATAGTAGCCGTTGTTTTTTCTTGACGTAGTGAATCACGATGAATATCAATTAAATAATCGACGTCTTGGTTTTGCTGAAGAGCTGTTTCCACCACGCTTCGAGACATCGCATAGGCTCGTCCTGTACCCCAGCCTTTTTCATTCAGCTTTTGCGTCATGTTGGTTGTATCTACTTCCGATCCGATTCCGTCTGCTTTTAATTCCATTCCTAGCATTTGACCAACGAGCGTGATGTTGGTTTTGTTATCTACTGCTTTATTTTCGTTCGCTTCACCTGGCATACCAAGTAAAGGGAAATAAGATTCCCAGCTGTGCGTGTGGTAGATGTACACAACTTTTCTGTCTCCCGTGCTTTGCTTAGCTTGTGTTTGAGACTGTTTTTTGCTTTCTTCGTACGTTTTGCTTTCAGCAGGATCCAAATCACGCTCTCCAGAAATGCTTTCGAGAGGAGGAGCCGATTCATGAGGAATCGTGGTATAATCCGTTCCTTCACCGGCTAACAGAATATGAGAATCAAAAATAGAAAAGCCGGGCAGTTCTGATCCAAATAGACTTCTTGTATCCGCCACGCGAATATTCGTCGCAAGCTGAAGGGCGACAGAAGAAAGAGGAGGCGGGGAGAAGTCTTCTTCAAAGGCATGAGAGAAATGATGGTTTTCCGTATGCATGAAGTAGAACAAGCTTTGAGCTTTATAATTTGATAGCGCTTGATAGACAACGTTCGAGCGCAGCGTATGCTGAAGAGTTGAATACGTGACGGTAAAAATAGCGGCAGATGTTAACAGAACAAATAGTATAGCGATAATTAATGATTTATAAGAAAGAATCCAAAAAAGCTTTTTAGGCTTTTCAGTGAACTTTTTTTTCATAGAGTAAACCTCCTCTAATAAAATTTTGAAATCAGCGACTAAGAACTCTAAGAGGAGAATGTTATGTATCTACTATTTACTCTATTAAAAAGAAAAAGAAATATGATAGAAACCATGATATTTAACACAATATAAAAAAGTTTATATTAGGGCATACTGTAAAAAAACGGTGCGTATTGGAGCTGGTTAGATGAACGACTCATGGGTTTATCATCATTTTATTAATACACTTTTATTTCCTTTAGCAATGTTTGGCGTGGCATTTTGTTTGCTGGGGCTGTTGCTATACATGCTGTGGAAAGAAAAGCAAAAAGAAGGACCAAAAGAAAACAAGAGCTCTTAAATAAGAGCTCTTGTTTTGTCGAACATTCAGTTAGAAAAAGGGAGATTCACTTTCTCTAAAAACTCTATTCGGTTGTCAAAAGGATCAGCCACGTAAATTCTTTCGACGCCGGGAATGTTTTGGTCTTCTATAAAAGAAATACCGAAGCTAGTCAGATGATCTTTGAACGCAGGTAGATTTTTAACGTGAAAGCCTGGATGCGCTTTTTTTGCAGGTGAAAAGGCAGTTTCCACACCAATATGCAGCTGATAAGAACCAAATTCAAACCAAACGCCGCCGCGCTTTTTTAGACTTTCCGGCTTTTTGACTTCTGTTAATCCAAGAACAGTTCCGAAAAAGTGTCGTGCTTCGCTTTCTGAGTTCGGTGGTGCTGCTAGCTGAATATGATCAATATGCGTCAGTGTAAAAGTCATAAACATTCCTCCTTAAATAGTAAAGTACTAGTTAAGTTTACGTGATGTATATGTGTAAATAAATGATAAAAAGTTGATGTGTTTCATAAGAAAAACTCATTATTTTATATACATATAAAACCAAATGAGGTATATTTTATTTTGTTGTTATTTAAGAGAATTGGAGATTAATATGGAATATCACTATACGTTAACCAAAGATGATTACGTAGCTTTTAACATGCATCACGCTCAACATTCGGAAAGAGTACAAAAAGTGCTGAAAGTTCAGCGATGGATGTCGCTTATTTTTCTTTTTATTCCTTTGCTTGTTTCGTGGATTAAAGGAGAGTTTTTACTTGGCATGTTCGCAGCGTTTGCGCTGCTTGCGGTGCTTTGGTTTTTATTTTATCCGAAGTATTTTTACGGCAGTATTAAAAAGAACATTATAAAGGTGATGAATGAAGAAGGTAACAGCAGTCTGACGGGTGAGCATACTATAATGGTTACGGAAGATGGCTTGGTAGAGAAAAGCTCAAAAGGAGAAGTGAAGACTCCTTGGTCAAGCATCACTCAAATTAGAGAAACCGATGAACATATCTTTATTCTTGTTAGCGCAATGAGCGGATATGTTATTCCTACAAACACATTTTCAGATGTGAAAGCGCTACAGCAGTTTAAAGAAACGCTGAATGCTGCAAGAAAAACAGGCTGAGTAGTAAAAGTAATGTAAAAAACGCTCTCTTAGAAAAGTATCTAAGAGGGCGTTTTTTTAACAGCAGTCCCAGTTATACAAAACATCTTTAAAGTTACGGTTGCGAAGGTCTTTTTCTTTAATAAAGAAATTGGCCACTCCTGCATCGCCAAACATAATTTCCGCTTCGTCGTCCATGGCAAATTGAAGAAGCAAAACATTGTATGCTCGCAGCGCTTCATCGTAGTCCCTTGGATCAGTTTGAGTGAAAAAAGCGTATCCGCCCATTTTATGATACTCGCCCGTCACTTCATCCCAGTAGATTTCTTCCGTTTCTTCATCGTCAAAAAAACCTGGTTCTACAGCGTTATAGCGATAGTCAGTAGGGGAAACGGGTTCGCTTCTTATTTCAAACTGTAAGCCCACTTCTTGAGGAATAGGAAACATATCTCGGTCAATGTCTTCAAGATACGAAAAATCGGTTGTTAACTTTTTTTCGTCAGTTATTACGTCTTCATAAAAAACGACGCGAAAGTCTTTTTGAGATGTAGGATGGTCAAATTCAAGTCCGTACACATCGCCGGCGTTTTCATTATCAGCTCCACAAATAAAAAATTGAAGCATGCCTTGAGAGGGCATATTTTCATAGGAAGGCACGTCAGAAAAATTGATTTGTGCCATCAGGAGCATCGGCTTGCCCTGAGAATCAAGAGGATGATTTGCTTCTAGAGGAAGGTAAGGGTTGCCGCCAAACTTGCTTTCATATAATTTTGGACTGTTCATAACCGTATGGATGTGGATGTAAGGCTTACATGTTTTTTCGATTTCTGTTCGGTAAGGTTCTAGCTTAGGAGGCAGTTCTAATTTTGATAGAGGATTCATGTGTATTCTCCTTTTTGTTTGGAATTAAAAAGAACGTTTGTTCGTATTTTGATTTTACCTTAATACATACTGAAAGGGAAGAGAAATCGTATAAAAAAATCCCTTTGCAGATGCTTCTGCAAAGGGTACAAAGAAATGATAGCGTTTTCATTATGATACTTACTGAATAGATTGCTTATTTAGAAAAGAATCCTTTTAAAGCAAATGCGACGTTTTGCGGTCTTTCGGCTAAGCGGCGCATAAAGTAGCCAAACCAGTCGTTGCCAAATGGAACGTATACGCGCATTGTATAGCCTTCTTTTGCAAGGCTAAGCTGCATATCTGTTCGGAATCCGTACAGCATTTGAAACTCAAACTGCGTGCGCGGGATGTTGTTTTTGTGAGCGAACTCTTTTACTTTTGCAATAATATTGTGGTCGTGAGATGCAATAGCCGTGTATGTTCCGCTAAGCAGATGCTCTTCAATAATTCGCATATAGTTCTCATCAATTTGGGCTTTGTCTTGAAACGCCACGGTTGGTGATTCTTGATACGCGCCTTTTACCAATCGAAGAGGAACTCCTTTTAGCTCTTTTACGTCTTGTTCAGCGCGGAACAGGTAAGCTTGAATAACTGTTCCGACATTATCATAGGTCTCGCGAAGCTCTCGTAAAATATCTAGCGTCATTTGACAGTGAGCGTAGTCTTCCATGTCGATTCGGACAAAGTTATCGTATTTTTTCGCCGTTTCAACAATACGGCGCATGTTCTCAACGCAAAAACTGCGGTCAATATCTAAACCAAGCTGCGTCATTTTTACGGATAAGTTACATGTTACACCGGCTTGGCCCATAGCTTCCAGCGTTCTGACGTTATATTGAGTTGCTTCGATAGCTTCTTCTCTGCTTGAAACAAATTCCCCTAAATGATCAAGCGTACAGACAAGTCCTTTTTCATTCAGTTCTTGCACTTTTTTAATCGCATGTTCAATTGTGTCGCCAGCTACCACTTGAGCTGCACCAAAGCGAAGACCCCATTTTTTCGCCGCTTTGTTTAGCGCTTTATTTTGGGAAGCGTGAAGAAACACATTTTTAGATACCTCTGCTAACATAAATATCTCCCCCTATAGAAAAAATCCCTTGTTGTTTTAAGATAGAGCAGCCTAGGGCTGCTCTACTGAGTATTAAAGCGTTGTGCTTGTTGTTTTTGCTTGCAGGTGCAGAATCAAGTAATCAGGACCGCCAGCTTTTGAATCTGTTCCTGACATATTAAATCCGCCAAACGGCTGGTACCCAACGATGGCACCTGTACAACCGCGGTTGAAATAAAGGTTTCCAACGTGGAACTCTTCTTTCGCACGCTCAATGTGTTCAGGCGTATTTGAAAGAAGGGCACCTGTTAAACCGTAGTCAGTGTTGTTCGCAATTTCCATCATATGATCGAAGTCGCGCGCTTTGCAGAATGCTACGACTGGGCCGAAGATTTCTTCTTGCATTAAACGTGCTTTTTCATCTACATCTGCAATGATCGTAGGCTGGATGAAGTAGCCTTTTGAATCATCTGCTTCTCCGCCCGTCATTAAACGGCCTTCTTCTTTACCGATTTCAATGTACTTTGTAATTTTGTTGAAAGAAGCCTGATCAATAACAGGTCCCATATACGTATTTACATCTTCAGGGCTGCCCATTGTTAATGTTTTTGTGAGCGCAACTGCTTTTTCAAGAACGATATCGTATACGTCTTGGTGAACAACCGCACGAGAACCTGCTGAACACTTTTGTCCAGAGAAGCCAAATGCTGAATACACAATAGAAGAAGCAGCTAAATCTAAATCAGCATCTTTATCTACAACGACCGTGTCTTTACCACCCATTTCAGCAATAACGCGCTTTAGCCAAATTTGACCAGGCTGTACTTTTGCTGCGCGTTCATAGATGCGGCAGCCTACTTCACGCGAGCCTGTAAATGAAACAAAGCGTGTTTTTGGATGATCTACTAAATAGTCGCCAATTTCGCTTCCGCTTCCCGGCACGTAGTTCAGTACGCCGTCTGGAAGGCCGGCTTCTTTCATTACTTCTACAAATTTTGCTGCGATAACCGGCGTGTTGTTTGCTGGTTTTAATAGAACTGTATTTCCTGCTACGATCGCTGCAGCAGCTGTTCCAGCCATGATCGCTAGCGGGAAGTTAAACGGTGAAATAATAACGCCGACACCAAGCGGAATGTAATTAAATTTATTTTCTTCACCTTCGCGGCTCTCAACAGGCGCGCCGTCTTTTAGCTGCACCATTTGGCGAGCGTAGTATTCAAGGAAGTCAATTGCTTCTGCTGTATCAGCATCTGCTTCATTCCACGGCTTTCCTGCTTCTTTTACAAGGTAAGCTGAAAATTCATGTTTGCGGCGGCGAATGATGTCCGCTGCGCGGAAAAGAATGTCAGCGCGAGCTTCCGGCGCTTCTTTTTTCCATGTATTAAATGTAGAAAGTGCTGCTTGCATTGCTTTTTCAGCCAGGTCTTGATCTGCTTTTGACACGCGTCCGATAACTTCTGCTTTATTTGCTGGGTTAATGGACTGAATTTGATCTTCTGTTGTAATGAATTCTCCGCCAATTACAAGAGGATAGTCCTTTCCAAGCTCTGATTGTACAAGTTCTAATGCAGATTCAAACGCATCTTTGTTTTCAGCAACCGTAAAGTCCGTGAAAGGCTCGTGTTTGTATTGTTTGATTTCGTTAATATTCATTGTGTTCATTTTCATTACCCCTTTTTTAGAAAATTTACAACATAATTAATATTCCAACACCCTATACCTGTATTATAATCACCTTATTCTCGTTTTGTACATAGTTTTTTAACAAAAATGTTCAAAAATTTTTAAAATAAACACTTTTGTTTAAAAAGCCAATAAAACGATGTTTTTTATAGTGATTTTGAACAAAAAGAAAAGAAAGGGATATGAGTAAGTAGATGAAAAGATGTTTTGAAGTGAAGAATTACGATAAAAGAAAGAGTTTATCGATAGTAAGGTAAAATACTTTTTCGATCAAAAAACAATAGACAAAGTTGTTCAAAATAAATTATCATATAATTCGAAAAGTGATTTTGTCGAATGAAGCTGACTTTTGCGTTAAGTGAAAGCTTCATTTGCATGCACAGATAGAAGGAGGGTAGGAAAACGGCAGTTATTTGTCCATGATTTTGTAAGGGCTTACATATTTAACGCGCGATGCGAAGAACGTGTAATTCTTTAAATGACGGTTTCTATGAGGAGGATTTTAATATGAGTCATCAACCGCCTGAGTTAAAAAAAGAATTAAAAATTCGACACATAACCATGATTTCTTTAGGAGGAATCATTGGTGCCGGTTTGTTCATTGGAAGCGGATCGCTTATTAACGCAGCAGGTCCTGGTTCCATTTTTTCGTACGCGTTTGCCGGTTTGCTGGTGATTTTAGTGATGCGAATGCTGGGGGAAATGTCTACGGCTAATCCTTCAAGCGGTTCGTTCGCGACATATGCCAGAGAAGCGCTTGGACCGTGGGCTGGCTACACAATCGGCTGGCTATACTGGTTTTTCTGGGTAATTGTTATTGCTGTTGAAGCGATTGCTGGTTCAACGATTATTCAATACTGGTTTCCATCTCTACCGTCTTGGGGTGTGAGTCTGCTCCTGACATTTTTATTAACGTTAACGAACTTATACTCTGTTAAATCATTTGGTGAATTTGAATACTGGTTTTCGCTTATTAAAGTAGTTAGTTTAGTGCTGTTTTTACTTTTAGGGGGAGCGATCATCCTCGGTTTAATGCCGGGAGTAGAGTCTCCGGGAGCGTCGAACCTTCTTCATAGAGGAGGATTTCTTCCAAATGGAATCAGCTCCGTCTTTTTAGGAGTGGCGATTGTGATGTTTTCTTTTATGGGAACAGAAATTGTCGCAACAGCGGCTGGAGAATCGGCTCAGCCTGAGCGAGCGATCACCATCGCAACAAATACCGTTATTTATCGTATTTTAATTTTTTATCTTGGGTCCATTTTAATCTTAGTAACAATCCTTCCGTGGGATTCTTCAAGCTTGATGAAAAGTCCGTTTGTTTCGATATTAGAGCTGGTAAACGTTCCGGCAGCTGCTCAAATTATGAACTTTATCGTACTGACTGCTGTTCTTTCTTGCTTAAATTCAGGTCTATATACGAGTTCTCGTATGCTTTACTCAATGGCGCAAAAAGGAGACGCGCCGCGCATGTTTTTGAAAGTGAATAAAAAAGGCATTCCGTTTAATGCCATTGTAGGATGTACCGTGATTTCTTACATCAGCGTTGGTTTTAACTATCTTTCACCTGATAAAATCTTTTTATTTTTAGTAAATGCATCTGGAGGCGTAGCGCTTCTTGTGTACCTTGTTATTGCTTTTTCACAGCTTCGCATGAGAAAGAAATACGAAAAAGAAAAGCCAGAAGCTTTAAAAATCAGAATGTGGCTGTTTCCTTATTTAACGTATGGAACGATTGCGGCAATCACAAGTATCTTTATTGCGATGGCATTTATTGATTCACTTCGCACTCAGTTTTATCTCACGCTGCTGATTGCTGTATTTGTGGTATGTTCGTACTTCTTTATGAAAAAGAAAAAAGATGATCATTCCCTATCAGGACAGGGGAATAAAAGAATCTCTTAAATAGAAGAGAAAATCATCACGAGGGGCTAGGAGGAAGTAAATTGGCAAACAAAGAGTTAAAAAGAGGGCTTGAATCTCGTCATATTCAAATGATTGCTCTTGGAGGAACGATCGGGGTAGGGTTATTTATGGGTTCAGCAAGCACCATTAAATGGACGGGGCCATCCGTCCTGCTTGCGTATGCTATTTGCGGCGTCTTTATTTTCTTTATTATGCGTGCAATGGGTGAAATGCTTTACTTAGAGCCAAGTACGGGTTCATTTGCGACATTTGGTCATAAATATATTCACCCGTTAGCTGGCTACATTACGGCTTGGAGCAACTGGTTTCAGTGGGTCATTGTCGGCATGGCAGAAATTATTGCCGTCGGAGCTTATATGCAGTACTGGTTCCCGCATTTGCCGGCGTGGGTTCCGGGAATTATCGCCATGATCATTCTCGGTGCGGCAAATTTAATCTCAGTAAAATCGTTTGGAGAGTTTGAATTTTGGTTTGCAATGATTAAAATCGTGACGATTGTTCTCATGATTATTGCCGGTCTTGGCCTTGTTTTCTTCGGTCTTGGAAACGGGGGAGAAGCGCTTGGACTATCGAATTTGTGGGCAAACGGCGGTTTCTTTACAGGCGGATGGTCCGGCTTTTTCTTTGCGCTGTCGCTTGTGATTGCTGCCTATCAAGGAGTAGAGCTTATTGGAATTACAGCAGGAGAAGCCAAAGATCCTAAAAAAACGTTAACAAGCGCGATTCAAAGCTTGATTTGGCGTATATTAATCTTTTATATCGGTGCCATCTTTATCATTGTAACGGTATATCCGTGGAACGAGCTGGACTCACTCGGCAGTCCGTTTGTTTCTACATTTGCGAAAGTAGGGATTACGGCAGCTGCGGGAATCATTAACTTTGTGGTCATTACAGCGGCAATGTCTGGATGTAACAGCGGAATTTTCAGCGCAGGACGCATGCTTTATACGTTAGGCGTAAACGGACAGGCTCCAGCGTTTTTTACAAAGGTTTCTCGAAACGGTGTACCTATTTATAGTACCGTTGCGGTAATGATTGGGTTAGCTGCGGGCGTTGTCTTAAATTATATTGCTCCGCCAAATGTTTTTGTGTACGTGTACAGCGCGAGCGTGCTTCCAGGTATGATTCCATGGTTTGTCATTCTTATTAGTCAAATTCGTTTTCGAAAAGCAAAAGGAGCGGCGATGGATCAGCATCCATTTAAAATGCCTTTTGCTCCTGTGACGAACTACGTAACCATCGCGTTTTTACTTATGGTGCTTGTAGGCATGTGGTTTAATGATGAAACGCGCATATCGCTGATTGTCGGGCTTATCTTTTTAGCTATTGTCGTGCTGAGCTACTATGTACTAGGTATCGGAAAGCGCACGGAAGTACGGTCTTCTGAAAGACGTAAGCTAGTGAAATAAATGATTTTGTAAGAGGGGCTGAAAAGCATTTTCTTTTTTTACTAATGAGGTGCATGGCAAGAAGGAAAAAGAAAAAAGAAAAAACCAGAGTCAAATCGGCGTGTTCAGGCATAAGATAATCCAACTCAAGCGAAATGCAAGCGGCGTTTTTCTTGAGGAAAGAGTAACTAAAGAAAAGGAAGTGTTCGTATGTCTGGAAACGCTGGATATGGTCATGGATCTGGTTTTGCTTTATTAGTTGTATTATTTATTTTATTAGTAATCATCGGCTGCAGCTGCTACGGCGGAGGCCTTGGCTGGTAATTCACTCATTTAAAAAGCCCTATAAGGGCTTTTTTCAATGCTTATAAATAACGCTTTTTCCCGTTTTGATAAATGTTTACGTGAAAGCCGTTCATTTCTCCGATATAGAGTTTAGAGGGTAAATCAGCTACTTTGACAGATGAAGTAATTTCTACAGTTTGATACCCCTTTGATTCTAACGTAATGGTATGAAGTTTAGGCTTATTCATCATTTGTAAAAAAGGCTGTTCATCTTCAAAAAAAGCGCGCTTATCAATTGCCAATTCAAACGTAACAGGCTTTGAGCGGTTATTTTCAAAGGAAAGCTTGCAGTTTCCCGTTAATATGGTTTCTCTTTTATTAGTCTCGAATGTACAACTGCTGTTTTCAGCATCGTAAGAAACAGCATACATTCCTGACAACACGGTCTTTTGCATGACTTCAATCATAAACCCAGGGCCGGAAGTAACGATGAATGCAGCTAAAATCGTTAGTTTTAAACGATGACGGTTTAAACTTTTATAAAGTAAAAAAAGACTTATTAAAAGTATGATTGCCCAAGCATTGTTAGCATAATAGAATCCCGTCATTGTTTCTTCATTTCCATAAATGGGAAGGCCTAAAAAAGAAAAGACAGAATTAATAAGCGGCGCTGAGTTAGGGAAAGGGATATTTAAGATAAAAACAGCTAGTAAAAAGATGAGTCCTTTTATCAAAAGTGATCGTTCACGAATCATGTTGTTCCTCCTTAGCTATAAATCACGTATCATTATATACTATTATTATCTTTTTTTGTAATTAATGGTTATTTTATTGCATGGGAGAAGAGAGAGTGGAAAATAAATTGATAAAAAATGTGCATGTCCATTTATAAGCGTCGTAGTTTCTTAGAAAACAGGATATGAAATATTTATTTTTGTGCAAATGATACATATTGCAGAATGAAAAAACTTTATGGCGCATCACAATCCAGAAATGTCGGTAGCCTCAAAGCTTACACAGAGGGTTTTAACAGATACATAATTAGGATAAAGCCTGTCTTAGAACAGAAACTTGCTATTTCTAAATTGATATGTTACACTAAGGTTAATTATTTTTGTTCGGTATGAAATTGAAAGAAGAGAAATATTCTTCAATAGAAATTTTTATCTGGAAATAGTACGATTGAGCAAGGGTAGTAATATATGTGTGGAGTAATTCCACCACTGGAGGAAATAGTATGACTGAAGGTACAGTAAAATGGTTTAATGCAGAAAAAGGTTTCGGTTTCATCGAAATTGAAGGCGGAGAAGATGTATTCGTACATTTCAGCGCAATTCAAGGCGACGGATTCAAATCTTTAGACGAAGGTCAAAAAGTGACTTTCGACATCGAGCAAGGTCAACGCGGTGCACAAGCTGCTAACGTTGTAAAAGCATAATTTTATGCAATCCAAAAAAGACTCCGACTTTGGACGGGGTCTTTTTTTATTGTAGCAAACACGCAGGTAACGGAGGAATACGTATGAGTAAAGCAAAAGGTAAAGGTGGCACGGGGCGAGGCACCGGCAAAAAAGGGTGGAACCGCTGGCAGGCGAGTGCAAAAAAGAAGAAAAATGCAAAGCCTTATAAAAGCAAGGGAACAAAAAATGCTGATAAGCCGGAAGGCAACTAATCCTATATGCGCAGTATCATCTGCAACTTCGACTTACTCTGCTTGAGTAAGTTTATTTCATATGGAATTATTTTTTTATTGCTTTTTTGACAGATTGCTGTCACTATATGAAATAATAAAGTGATTTGTGTGAATTTTCTATAAAAATTGATTTTTTTTGCAAACACTTTCATATTTCGACAACCTTTTTGATTTTTATCGGTTATACTTCTTTATAATAGATTATAGAAAGATGCAGGGGAGCATAAAGTGAGAGAGGAAAGCGACAGTTTACTCTGTACGCTTTTTACGTTTCTGGACCGTATTGCAGTAGCGTCGTAGTAAGTAGATCATGCATCAGTTTAGAACACATCAAAACTCAACTAAGTGTAACGGGGGGATATGAGTGAGCGCAGGCATCGTAATTGAAAAAGTTCAAAATTATGCTATGTTAGAAGATCATGTTTTGGTTGAAATGGTTCACAGCGGAGACGAAAAATCATTGGAGTATTTAATCAATAAGTATCAAAATCTTGTAAGGGGAAAAGCAAGAAAATACTTTTTGATTGGTGCTGAAAAAGAAGACATCGTCCAAGAAGGAATGATTGGACTGTACAAAGCAATTCGAGACTTTAACGAAGACAAGCTAACATCTTTTAAAGGGTTTGCGGAGTTATGTATCACAAGACAAATTATTACGGCGATTAAAACGGCTACTCGTCAAAAGCACGGTCCGTTAAATTCGTACATTTCATTGGACAAGCCTCTGTATGATGAAGAATCAAACTATACGCTGATGGATATGATTCCTGGCGATCAAATTGCTAATCCGGAAGCGGTGCTGATTCATCAAGAAAAAGTGGAAGACCGCGAGTTAAAAATTGCGGAAACACTTAGTGAATTGGAAAGAAAAGCATTGACGCTGTATATGGACGGCCATTCATACGCTGAAATTTCGAAAGAATTAAACACGCACGTCAAGTCAATTGACAACGCGCTGCAGCGTATCAAAAGAAAGTTAGGTCGAGACGTAGAAAGCAGACAAGCTATTTCATAATAGGTAAAGAGGACCTTATTGGATAATAAGGTTCTTTTTTTATTGAATAGGTGTCTATTCTGCACTGAAATATTTAGCAAATTTAGGTTTTTACCATAATTTCCTTTATGTGTTAAACTAATAGCACGTTAATTTCGAAGGAGGATTTTATGTTTTTCTTTCTAGACAAGCATTATGACAAGCTAACGTGGATGATTGTAGGAATCGGACTTATTCTTTTTTTCGTAAGGCGAGATATGCTTACATTTGTATTGACCCTCTACATATGCTTACAGGGAATTCAACATCGCAGGCTTATTAAAAAGAAAATAAAAGCTACCTCTTGGGGTAAGCGTATTTTATACGTACTGTGTTTTTTACTATTAATTGTTGTATTGGCTTATTCTACGACTCATATGCTTGCTTGGGCACATACGCATCATGTGTTCATTGTTTTTCAATTCATTATGATTTACCTGCTGATTCTTTTAGGTAGGTTTTTACTGTCTCACGTCATTCCAAAAGTGATGAATAAGCTACATGAATAGAAAAGGGCCGGACCTCAAAGGGGTTTCGGCTCTTTTTCACGATCTTTTAAAATGTCTTGAATAATTTCAATATGAACAGAAGCCCACGATTGTTCACGGAAATGAAGAAACACGCTTGGAATGAGAATAAAAACATACAGCACGACAAAAATAATCCAAAGCCAGCTGCCGTCTTTAAATAAAAATTGCTGCAGCCGCTGCGAAAATAAAAAAAAGAGCCAGGGCAAGGCAGAAACAAGGATAGGGATGACGCCGGAGCCGTTTTTTTCTTTGGTCATTCGGTAATACACTTTTCGTAAAATAGCGCTGTCGAGCGTAAGGTAAAGCTGCCGAATTTCTTCCATTTCCGCTAATTCATCAATATCTTCTGCGTTTTGGTTTTGATGAGCCGCTTTTTTCAGTTTAAGGTAGACTTTATGAGCATCGCCGCGCAGTGAAAACATATACCAGCCTCCCGCATATTGTTTCGTCTTCTTTAACAGAGTTTGCAGGTGCATGTAAATCTATACAAAAAGTTTCGTGATACGAAATAATAAGAAAACAGAAGTGTAAGCGTAAATCATTAGTAGAAAATGAGAGAAAACAGCTGATTTTTACTCTTTTTGGCCGCCTTTACACATCAACTAGCAGCACATATACTAATAAAAGAGCAATTAGTTACCTAGGTAAATAAAATGAAAAGGTGAGGTGGGAAAAGTGAATAACTTGGTGTTTCATGAACTTCATCAAAAGTCGAGATTGTCTATTAAAGAAGTAAATGAAGTGTTAAAGGCGTACGGGCTATACAGCTCACAGTATTCAATTTTATTTTGTTTAAAGCGATTCGGTTCGATGACGCAAACAGAGATTTGGCAGTATTTAAATGTCGAAGCGCCAACGGTTACCCGCACGTTAACAAGACTTGAAAAAAGCGGATGGATTGTGCGAAAAGCAGGCAGTGATAAACGAGAGCGCATCGTTTATTTATCTCCTCAAGCGAAGAAAAAGCTTCCAGAAATTCAGCAAGAAATTGAACGTTTGGAAGAAAATTTGCTGATTGCTTTATCCGACAGCGAACAGGATCAGCTTATTTCGTTATTAAAGAAAATTTGTAAATCTACAGAAAAGGGTGAAATGAATGACGAACCAGCAGGAGCCAATCTGGACTAAAAGCTTTATCAGCATTGCGATTACCAACTTTTTTATTTTTGTCGTGTTTTATGCATTGCTGACGCTGCTGCCGATTTATGTATTAGACGCCTTGGACGGCACGAGTACGCAGGCAGGGCTTGTTGTTACCATCTTTTTATTATCTGCGATTATTGTTAGACCGTTTTCAGGGAAAGTCATTGAAAACATTGGAAAGAAAAAAACGCTTGTATTTAGTACCCTCATTTTTGCGCTTTCTTCCTTCTTATATATGTTTATCCACCATTTTAACGTGCTTTTATTACTGCGCTTCTTTCAAGGAATTTCATTCAGCTTAGCGACAACCGTCACCGGAGCGATTGCAGCGGATTTAGTTCCCGCTAAACGACGAGGAGAAGGGCTTGGCTACTTCGGAATGTCAATGAACTTAGCTGTAGTTGCAGGGCCGTTTTTAGCATTAACGCTTCATCAATACATGGCATACAACATTATTTTCCTTGTATTTGGCGTGATTATGCTCGTTGGCTGGCTGTGTGGAATGATGGTCAAAAATCTTCAAGAAAACGCTGCTTCGCCAGTGAAGAAATCATTTTCACTGAGCGACTTGTTTGAAAAGAAATCCATGCCGATTTCATCTGTAGGTATTCTCGTTTCTTTTTCGTATGCAAGTATTATTTCGTTTATTTCTGTGTACGCACAGTCGCTTGGATTAATTAAAACAGCAAGCTTTTTCTTTGTCGTATTCGCAGCTGCGATGCTGATTTCACGACCGTTTACAGGAAGATTATTTGATAAATCTGGCCCAAACATTGTGATTATTCCATCGTGTATTGTCTTTGCGATTGGTCTATTTAGCTTAAGCTTTACACATTCTTCTTGGATGCTGCTGTTTTCAGGTGCGTTAGTAGGACTAGGGTATGGAACGCTGCTTCCTAGCTTCCAAACGCTTGCGATTCAAGCGGCGCCTGCTCACCGAAGCGCATATGCAACTGCTACATTCTTTACGTTTTATGATAGCGGGATTGCAGTTGGTTCGTTTGTATTAGGAATTGCAGCAGGCGCTTTAGGCTATTCGAAACTGTACTTTGCGCTAGGAATTTTTGTTCTGTTAATTACGCTTTACTATAAGTGGATTGCAAATTTACGTCAAAAACAAAAAGCAGCAAATATCCAGGTGGGCATGAAATAAAAAAGCTCGGCGTAATATGCGCCGAGTTTTTTTATGGATTTTTTACAGGACTTTGGAAGGGAAGCATATTTAAGTCAAAAGGTACTAGCCAATTCCTATCCATCTGCACCATACTTTAACAGGGGAACCATTTACATATAAAACTTCTTGGATGAAATAAAAAACAAAGGAGAACAAACATGAAAGTAATGAAACCTCTTATGGTCACAGCGTTAGGGCTTAGTCTTGCCACTTTTTATGAAGGCGCTTTTCCTGCAGAAAAAGCTGTGCAAGTACAGGCTGCTACAGATGAAAACGTGATTGCTGGTAAAGCAAAAACGTATGAAGGAGCCGATTATACATCTGGAGGAGAGACGCTAAGCGAAGGGTTTGACAGCTCTGGCTTCGTTCAATATGTGTTTAAGCAAGCGCTGGATACAACGCTGCCTCGTTCCGTGAAAGAACAGTCAGAGCTTGGGACAGACGTTGATAAAAACGAGCTGCAAGCGGGTGATGTATTGTTTTTTGACACTAATGAAAACGGTGAAGTGAACGTAGCCGCTATTTATATCGGAGACGATGAGATGATTTATGCATCTTCTTCAGACGGAAAAGTCGTGGTGAAAAACATTTCAAGCAGTGATTATTGGTCATCACATTTCGCCAAAGCAAAGCGCATTACAGGAGCACCGGAAATTGCAAAAGATAATGAAGTCATTGCAGAAGCATTAAAACATCTCGGCACGCCATATGTATTTGGAGGCGAGTCGCCAACAGACGGTTTTGACTGTTCCGCATTTGTTGCCTATATATTTCAACATGCATCGGACGTCTACCTTCCGCGATCAACCGATCAGCAGTGGCAAGTTGGAGAAGAAGTTGCACGGGCAGATTTAAAGCCAGGAGACGTTATCTTTTTTAAAGACACGTATCGTGAAGGGATTTCACACGTAGGCATTTACGCAGGCGGCAATCAGTTTATTCACGCCAAGCGCAGCGAAAATGTGACGGTTGATTACCTAACAAGCAGCTACTGGACGTCTAAGTACGCCGGAGCAAGGCGCTACGATGACTTATCGCTGTCAAAAGACAATCCATTTGTGACGGAATCTCTTAAATATGTAGGAGAAGTACCTTACGCACAAGGTGGGACAAGTCCTTCTACAGGCTTTGATACAGCAGGTTTTGTTCAATACATTTATAAAGAAGCAGCTGGAAAAGACATTCCGCGCTATGCAAGTCAGCAGTGGGAAGCAGGAGAAACCATTTCACAATCTGACTTGAAGCCGGGAGATCTCGTCTTTTTTGAAGGAAGTTCACTTATTCCATCTATCTATATTGGAAATGACTATGTCGTTCACGTATCCACATCTGAGGGCGTGAAAATTACAAACTATAAAGTAGACAGCTACTGGGCGCCTAAATACTACGGAGCAAAGCGCATGCCATAAAGGTAAAAAACTAAGACAGTCTGGGGCTGTCTTGGTTTTTTAATAGGTAGCCAATTGTTTTTGTATATCTTTGATTCGCTCTAGAGTTATCCCTTCCCGCTGCTCGATGGCTAAAGGATGATCGGTTGGTTCTAATTCAATGAGAGGTCTCGTTCCAACAGGTCTTGTATGCACATTTGTTTTTAAATTTAACGTTTCAGGATAGCCTGGAATTGAAACTGAAAACCAGCCGAAATAAGGCGGTTCATGTTCTCTTTCGTCACTTTCCCATAAATTTATCATTCGATGAAAATTTTCTTCGCTTAAAGAAACCCAAATGTTCCAAATGAAAGGGTCTTCTTCATTAAGAACGGGAATTTCAACGCAGCCTCTGACGAAAAAATGTTCTTGATTCATGATACAAATCTCTGAATATAGTTCAAAGTCGTTTTGTTTTTCGTCTTCTGACGCCTCATAATAGTAAAAAGGAGCTTCACTTGTATAACTCATAGGCAAAGCGGGCAGAGGGTGTTCACAAGTTAAGTCTTTATAGTGAAGTTTGTTCGTTTTCTTTTTGCCGTATAATCGTCTTCTTCGCATATCATTTTAGACTCCTTAGATAAAAGTATCTTCATTATAATACAAAAAAATGGCTGCTTAAGCGTATAATGTATAAAAAAGTTTGATTCCCCGTATCTTTTGAATTTCCTTTAATCGTTTAGTAAATAGAGAGTGCAAAAGGAGTGAAAACCATGTCACATTCAAAAAAAATTGAAAAACAAACAGAAAGCTTTGATGAGGCTTGCTGGAACGAGCATTACCCAAAACTGCAGCAGTACTGCCGCTTTTTAGCACAAAATGTGTGGGACGGAGATGATATCGCGCAAGAAACGTTTTTAAAAGCTCAGCGATATAAAGGCGAAGAGCACAATTTGTCTTCTGCGCTGTTAAATAAAATTGCGTACCACCACTGGATTGACCTGCTGCGAAAACGAAAGCGTGAAGGAATAGTCGAAGAAAAAGCTTTGGAACAACAAGCCGATAAGCATGCGTTTGATAGTAAGGGACACTCGGTCGAACTGCTGCTTAGTCAATTTACGCCGAAGCAAGCGGTTATCTTTTTCTTAAAAGAAGGCTTTCGCTATCAGCTGAAAGAGATCGCTTCGATTTTACAAACGTCAGAAACAGCGGTGAAAAGCAATTTACATCGTGCTAAGCAGCGATTAGAAAAAGACAGTGAGCCGTTTTCTACAGATTCTTTTTGGGATGAAAGAGAGCGTAAAAAGCTGTCAGAACTGTTTTATAAAACGTTAGAAGCGCAGGACCCAGCACTTTTGATTCGGGAGTTGCCTTCCTTAAAAAGCGTCATTCAAAAACCAACGTATACTCCGACATGCACTCTCTGCATGGCTGCATAGCCATATTACGCGTGACAAGGAGGATATATATGAGTACCATTCCATATGTAATTGAACAAAGCAACCGCGGTGAACGTTCGTATGATATTTATTCGAGGCTGTTAAAAGACCGGATTATTTTAATTGGTGATGAAATCAATGATCATATTGCTAACAGCGTGGTCGCGCAGCTCTTATTTCTTGCGGCAGATGATCCTAAAAAAGATATTTCACTGTATATTAACAGCCCCGGAGGTTCGACTTCCGCAGGGTTTGCGATTTATGATACGATGCAGTACATTGAGCCGGACGTTCAAACAATTTGCACGGGCATGGCCGCTTCTTTTGGCGCACTGCTTCTCCTAGCAGGAGCAAAAGGAAAGCGCTATGCACTTCCAAATAGTGAAGTTATGATTCATCAGCCGCTAGGAGGAGCTAGAGGGCAGGCGACTGAAATTGAAATTAGCGCTCGGCGGATTTTAAAATTGAAGCAGCATATTAATGAAATCATATCAACACGAACGGGACAGCCGGTTGAAAAAGTGGCAAACGATACGGAACGAGATTATTTCATGAGTGCTGAAGAAGCAAGGGAGTACGGAATTATCGATGGTATTCTGTTGCCGAAATAAAGAGGTGACAAGAAAGCATAGACGGCAGCGTCTATGCTTTCTTGTCTATAGAAATAAGAAAAAAGACCTTAGTATTATCTTTATTTTTCTTGAAAAGGTAGGTATTATATAAAATATAACAGATTTTAGAAAGAAGGTTTTACACATGCAAGAAGTGATTGGAGTAGAGCAGCGGTCTCTGTTTCAAAAAGTATTAGTCACATTTATTTTTTCGTTATTTATTTCAACAGTTGGCTTATACGTAGGTCAATATGTGCCGCCGGCTTATTTCCTTCCGTTAGCGATTGCTGAAATTGTGATGCTGGTTGCCGCATTTATGTTACGAAAGAAAAAAAGCGTAGGATATGGCTTTACATATGCTTTTTCATTTATATCAGGCATCACGCTGTTTCCGATTGTCAGCTACTATGCATCAGTAGCGGGAGCGCAAGTCGTTCTTTATGCGTTTGGAAGCACGTTCGTTATTTTTACGGTGATGGGTGTAATTGGCGCAAAAACAAAAAAAGATTTAGGGTTTTTAGGCAGCTTTTTATTAGTGGCGCTGTTAGCATTAGTGTGCATCAGCATTTTCTCGCTGTTTAGTCCATTAACAACGCCTGGACTTATGGCATTCTCAGTGATTGGTACCATCGTTTTCTCACTTTACGTACTATATGATTTTAACAAAATGAAGCATGGTGAAATTACAGAAGAGCTTGTTCCACTGCTGGCACTATCTCTTTATTTAGACTTTATTAATCTATTCATCAACTTGCTTCGCTTTTTTGGTATTTTAGGCAGCGATGATTAATAAGAAATAGGCTGGGACAAAAGTGTTCTAACTGAAGGGCGATCCGAACGATGAAGATTCTTGATGGAGAATCAACTTCGTTCGGATTTTTTATTGGTAGGATGAGCGTAGGTGTCATCCATTTAGATGCTTCTAGCTGTTGATTGGAGGGCAAGGCGGAGACTCCTGCGGGAGAAGCGGAATAGGTGAGACCCCGCAGGAGCGGAAGCGACGAGGAGGCTCAGCGGCCGCCCGCGGAAAGCGAAGCCTTGCACGGAAATCAACAGCGGTATAATAAGCAGTCCACCTCATGTATCCAATCTGTTGATCTTTAGATGGGATTGATGTAGTTATATCACAATCTCTTTTTTTTGTTTTAGTTATTCTCCGCCATCCCCATCTTCATCCTCGCTAACGTCATCCTCTGTTTTTTCATAGTTTGGTCCGGTAGCGTAAGGTTCTTTCAAAAACTTTTCAAGCCACGTAAAGCCTGTAGCGACCGCGCCGTTTTTAGCATGAATAAATTCACTGATTGTATATATTTCAACGACTTGCTTTCGATATTTACGAAATAAAAATGCGCTGGCAGCAACGCCAATACTGATGATTATATACGTATTCATGGAATCCTCCTTATAAAAGGGTTAGTGTTACGTATGCCGCATAGTAAAAGAATATGCATAAGGGGTTGTAACCAAACAGATTGATGTAAATCATAATTGTGACGATTTTTCATGGTTTCTCTTATGGATATTTTTGGTATTATATATTTGTGATGAAAAATAAGATGAGGAGAAGAGCGAGTCTTAAGAGGAGGGAAAGTATGAATAAAGTAGTTCTTACATCGTTATTCTTTTTCTTACTAGTTGGTTGCAACCAAGAAAAGGTCAATGTATCTACACCTAATGATGAACAAGTTCCAGTGTCAGGAAGCATTGTGGTTAATGACAAAGAGTATGAAATGCGAGTAGGAGAATATGAATGGAACGGTGACGATGGTGCGCACATAACCAAAACGGATTCTTACTCACCAAAAGAGGTTGCTAAAGAATTTGATGACCTCACGCTAGAGAAAGATACCAAAGTTACAATTCTACTAAAAAACAATCCAAAACTTACAATTTATCAACTAAACAAAAATAATCAAAAAGAAAAAATTAAAATAACGGATAATCATATTGAAGTGTCTTCAAAGAGCGGTTACTATCTTTACGAAGTATCGGGTAAATGGCCTCATGGAAAGGCAACTTATTTATTTGATGTGAATGTGAAATAGCGAACTGATCGGATATTTGGGAGTTATAGTGAACTGCTATACATGCATGAATTTAAAAGAAGTTCGTTTAGTGGTGCGAGCCTTTGAAAAAATGGTAGTATAGAGCAGGTACATAGAGAACGCAAATTTTTTGGAAGGATGCATGCTAGTGGTGAATTTTAACGAGTTTTTTACCATTTCTTCGTATGAAGTAATGGAGCATTCGAGTCGAAAAGAAAACGGAAAGAATATAGATGAATATGAAGTGATGTTGTATAACGAAAACGTTAGTCAAACAGAAAATGTGATGATCAAATTTAAAAAGGTGAGCGATGAAATAGCAGTGGAAAAGGTACAAACTCTCTCTTACTTTGATCAACAGCGTCCTAAACACCCCTGTAAGATTTGCGGCAGTGAAGTGATGGTAAAAGAGAACAGCACTGAAGAACTGAATGTTTACGCACATAATTGTTCATTTAACGACGAAGAAATAGAGGATTGTTTAAGAGCACTAGTACAAAATGAACTTTTGCAGGATGGGTTTACTCAAGAAGAATTTGAACGGAACTATGGAGTTAACTACCGTGATGACAGTAATAAAGAATATGGCTTTTACGACGCGCAGCAACGAAATACTTTTTATACCATCTTTAACGATAGTGTTTATCACACCTCATACGCAGGACCACAAGAGCTCCGCTGCAAGTTTTGCGGGATGGACGAAGAGCTGCTTGTTGTAGACGGAGCCTTCTATCAAAAATGTACAGCATTAACTCCACATACTAATCGAATTATTCATATGATTGAAGCAAGGAAACAAAACGAACCAGACGTAACAAAACGTTGATGAGAGAAAAGGGCCGGAGCTTGAGAAGAACATAAAAAAGAAGCTTCCTTTTGAGCGAAAGGAAGCTTATCAAATTTGTACCTATAGGGTTGAGTGGTGCATAATTAAATAGCTATCGGAATAACCGATGAATCATTAAAGTAAGCAACTTCTGAAAGAATACTGCAGCCTTTCAGCTTTTTGAGCTGAGAAAGCGCTTCTTCTTTACTATCAAACTCGTACATTTTCATTTCACCTTTTCTGACATAACACGTAATCACATACATTTTAGAAGTACCTCCACCTATCATGTAGAATTTATTAATAAAAAGCTATAGCAGCTTTTATTCCCTATTAAAATAGCGTAAGTGCGCCTGTGACAATAGCAAGGACAATGAGAACAAGAGACGTTAAAACGGCCCATTTAAATGCAAAGCGCTGATGTTCACCAAGATCAACACCTACCATACCTACAAGTAAGAAAGTAGAGGCAACGAGTGGACTTAATAGATGAACAGGTTGTCCGAGTACTGAAGCTCGCGCAATTTCCATTGGATCAATTCCGTAAGAAGCAGCAGTTTCAGCGAAGATTGGTAAAACACCAAAGTAATAGGCGTCGTTACTCATCACAAATGTAAACGGCATGCTTGTTAAAGCAACGATTGTTGGTAAAAACGAACCGAGTGAATCAGGAACTAAATGAATTAACAGGCTTGCCATTTCGTCCACCATTTTAGTGCCGGAGAGTATTCCTGTAAAAATACCAGCTGCAAAGACAAGGGCTGCAACGGTTAACGCGTTGCCTGCATGAGCCATTAAACGTTCTTTTTGATCCTCAAGTTTTGGATAGTTAATCATAAGAGCAAGCGCAAAACCAATCATAAATAAAACAGAAACGGACCAAATACCAGAAACTAATACGACCATAAGTGCAATGGTTAAGGCTAAGTTAATCCAGATTTTTTTAGGCTGCGTAATATCTTCTTGAGAAGTTAAAGACGCGTCTTCAGCAAAAGCAAGCGAGCTTTTTAATTCAAACTGCTCGATGTCAATAGCACCAAGTCGTCTGCGCTCTTTTTTTCCAAGAATATAGCCTGTAAAAATCACCCACAAAGCTCCGCCAATTAACGTTGGAAGAAGTGGAATAAAGAACTCTGATGCATCGAGGTTAAGAGCAACAATCGCGCGAGTAGCCGGGCCTCCCCAAGGCGTCATGCTGCTCATAATACTAAGAGAAAGCATCGCAACCGTCGTTAACACTAACGGGCTCATATTCAAACGTTTATACAGTGGAAGAAGAGCAGAAACCGTAATCATATAAGTAGTTGTACCGTCTCCGTCTAGTGCAACTAAAAGCGATAGAAGAGCGGTTCCAATCACGATTTTGAGCGGATCGCCTTTTACGATTTTTAACAGCTGCTTAATTAATGGATCAAACAGGCCGGCATCAATCATAACGCCGAAGTATAAAATGGCAAACAGCAGCATCGCAGCTGACGGAGCTACTTGTTTTAACCCTTCTAGCATCATGTCTCCGACGCCTTTGCCAAACCCTCCAATCACCGCAAAAAGAAGTGGAATAACCATTAAAGCTACGATAGGAGACATCCTTTTTGACATAATGAGATACGTAAAGACAATAATCATTGTAAAACCTAGTAGTGCTAGCATTCAAACAACCTCCTTTATTTTCCCTCTTTTCTTTGAAAGCGTTTACTTTTAGAGTAAAAAAACGTGACTAACATCTCTCATCCCCATGTATGAGCCGTAGTTTGATTATTAAGAATTTTTAAAGCCGCTCTTTACCCCCGCTGATGTTTCTTGTTTTCATGTTAGTACATTTTGAAAAATAAAGGAAATATAGGTTTTTTTAGAAAGTTCATAAAAATTTTTTATAATGGCAGTCCAGAAAAAAGCTTGGTCTAAAAGAAAGTTTCTTCCAAGACCCAAACTTTTTAGCTTTTGCTTTATTTTTCACTTAGCTTTAAAAAGTCAATAAATGCTTTTACGACCGCTAGATTCAAATAAGAAGGATCATACATGAGCCACGTGTTTCGAAGCAAAGGTGATTCATCTCGGTATGAAAGTCCGTATGTATATAAATTGTCGCTGGAGTGAAGGCAAATTTCTGGTAAAATCGCAAAGCCTAAATCATTTTTAACCATTTCTTTGGCCGTTTCTTGCCGGTCAACTTCCATCGCTACAAACGGAGGCTCTGAAAACTTGTCATGCCACCAGTCTTGAATGAGATCTTTTAGCGACGTATCCGTTTTATAATTAATATAAGGCAGGCTTGGCAAGTCATCAATCGCAATTTCTTTTTTTGAAATTAAGCAAAGCCGCTCTTTCGTCAGCAGTGATTTTTCTCCGTTCCACGGGTAATTGCCTCGCAAAATACCAACGTGCACACGCGAAGAGTCTAATAGATTCATAACTTGCGTACTCCAGCCTGTATTGACACTGAACTGTACGTTTGGATAGTGAAGAGAAAACTGTTTTAAAATCTTTGGAAGCTTATGCTGTGCGAAGTTACTCGATACCCCTAAGCGAAGCGTGCCTGTAACGGTTTCGCTCATATTACGCATGCTGTCTTTTGTTTCTTGCAGCTGCTTCCACATGTTTTCTGCATAGCGAACAAGATGCTCACCTTCAGATGTAAACTCAATTCCTTTTTTCGTTTTAAAAAACAGCGTCACGCCAAATTCTTCTTCAAGATTTTTAAGCCGGTAGCTTAAAGAAGGCTGCGATACGTAGAGCCTTTCAGCCGTTCGCGTAATGTTCTTTTCTTCGTGAAGCGTTTTAATTAATATCCAATCTTTTTGATCCATCCCAATTCCCCCTTGTATTTAGATTATAAAATTTTTTTTAAAAAGACAATAAATTTTATGTATTTTACTTATGACCACCTCTATTATACGATAAATGGCAAATGAACCGGTTCTAAATAGTAAAAAAATAAAATGGTTTGATGAACGCCTGGGCGTTTGTTAGTAGGGGAGAAAGGTGATTAAGATGACGCGTATTCCTGTAACGGTTATGAGAGGTGGAACGAGTAAAGGGGTCTTTATCAATCATGAAGAAATGCCTGTGAACAAATCGGATTGGGAACCGTTTTTGCTAGATATAATGGGAAGTCCGGATCAACGTCAAATTGACGGGTTGGGCGGAGCTAATTCGCTGACAAGTAAAATTGCGATTATTAAAAAATCAGATTTAGAGAAAGCTGACGTAGATTACACGTTTGCGCAGGTCAGCATCAGCGAATCTCTCGTTGATTTTAAAGGAAACTGCGGCAATATCTCCTCAGCAGTGGGGCCTTACGCAATTGAACAAGGACTTGTACAAGCTGTGGAACCGGTGACCAAAGTGCGGATTTATAATACGAATACTAAAAAAGTAATCGTAGCGGAAGTAGAAGTAGAAAACGGGAAAGTGAAAACAGAAGGGGAATGTATGATTCCTGGAGTGCCAGGTACGGGTTCACCTATTTATCTTTCGTTTGAAAACGGAGAAGGAGCCGTTACCGGAAAACTGCTTCCGACCGGGAACGCTATTGATCTTCTGCAAACATCCATCGGAACAGTAAAAGCATCAATTGTTGATGTAGGAAATCCGCTTGTATTTGTTAAAGCAGCGGATATTGGCCTAAAAGGAACAGAACTTCCGCATGAATACACGGACAAACAGCTGAAGCTATTTGAAGAAATTCGCTCCATTGCAGCGGAAAAAGCGGGGCTCGCACCTCAAGGCAAAGCAACTAAACTATCACCAGCGGTTCCAAAAATGACGATTATTGCTCCTCCGATGGACCACCACGACGGGACTGGCAGAGAAAAAGCTGCTTCTCAAATGGACGTATTAATTCGCATGATGTCGATGCAAAAACCGCATCAAACGCTTGCGATTACAGGAGCAATTTGTACAACGGCGGCTATCTATACAAAAGGCACGCTTCTGTCAGAAATGGTTCAACTAAAAGGCGATACGGTTCGACTTGCTCATCCAATGGGAATTATGGAAACCAGTGTAGATCTAAAAGAAGGACAGGTTAATGGAATCAAAGTAGTGCGTACGGCCCGTCTTATTTTTGAAGGATTTGTTTATACAAAGCACGCGTACGATGTATGTTTATCAAGTTGATAACGTTCTCAAAAAAACTCTTTCTAGGAAACTAGGAAGAGCTTTTTTATGTTAGACTATTTTTACTGAATATTGAAAAAAGTAGGTGGTAGTATGAAAAAAAGAACGTATATTGATTTAAGCCACGTCATTGAAGACGGAGTTATCACGCATAAAGGCTTGCCGGCACCGATTATTTGCGACTATTTAAGCCGAGAAGAGTCTAAAAAGCTGTATGAACCAGGGACTGAATTTCAAATCGGTAAAATTGAAATGGTCACGAATACCGGTACGTATATTGACGTGCCGTTTCACAGATATAAAAACGGAGCGGATTTAGCTCAAACGGCTATTGATAAAACAGCCGGACTGGAAGGAATAGTAGTTTCAATCGACCCGACTTTAACGGCTATTGATGAATCTCATTTTCACCATATAGACGTAAAAGGCAAAGCGGTATTAATTCACACGGGATGGGATCGCTACTGGAATACAGACGATTATTTAGAAAACCATCCATACTTAACAGAAAGCGCGGCAGCTTATTTAGTGTCTCAACAGCCCGCTCTTGTAGGAATTGATTCGATGAATATTGACGACACAAAAGGAAAAGCAAGACCAGCTCATACGCTGCTGTTAGGAGCGGACATTGTAATTGCTGAACACTTATGTCACTTAAATCAACTAACGCAGTCCTTTTTATTTTACGCCGTGCCTCCTAAAATAAAAGGAGCCGGAACGTTTCCCGTAAGAGCATTTGCGGAGGTAGAAAGAAAATGATCCAGTTACATAGATATAGAGAAGTGCAGGAATTTAAAAACCAAGTAGAACCGCTTTTATCGAAGAATGAAGTTCTTCATAACTTAGCGCTTGGCATTTTACACAGCTTAAATGAAAGCAGCAAACCAAATTTCATGGGTGTTATTTTAAAAGACAGTCGTGCTGCGCTTGTGTTACTGCAAACGCATCCTAAGCAAATCATCCTGTCTCAAATACAGAAGCTAACGGAGGGTGAACTAAGCGAAGCGGCAGAGCTATTACAAGAAATCGACGTACCGGGCTTAGTTGGAGAAAGGCAAACGGCTTTATATCTTTCTCAAAAACTAGCAGCGCTAAAAAATCAAGAAGCTTCTTTGAAAATGGATCAGCGCATTTATCAGTTAGACAAAGTAAAAAAAGCTGTGGACGCGAACGGAGTGCTGGTAAAAGCAAGGTTGGAGCACCTTCCGCTCGTGACAGAATGGATTTGGGAGTTTATGGGGACTATTGGAGAGCCTGTGTCAAAAGAACAAGCTGTCAAAACAGGCGAAGCTTTTATTAAAGCAGAACGGTTATTTTTATGGGAAGTGAACGGGAAGTATGTGTCGATTGCCAATGCTACGCGTCCAACGACTCATAACATTACAATTAACTTTGTATACACGCCGCGGGAAGAACGTAAAAAAGGCTATGCCTCAAGCTGTGTGTCCACGCTTTCTCAGCTTATGCTAGACAGCGGTTTTCAAACAACAAGTCTATACACGGACATGACAAACCCTACGCCTAACAAGATTTATATGGAGATTGGGTATGAACACGTAGCTGATTCAGCACTAGTTTTATTTCATGAAAAAAAGTAGCAGGCTGTCTGCTACTTTTTCTATTACTTAAGGTTTTTTAACTAAATTAACGTGATTTAACGTTTTGCTATCATCAAAAATAAATTCAAGATCATAGGCGCCGGCGTGATACGTGTATCTCGTTTGAGTCGTACCATCACCTTTTACTTTACCTGTAAAGTTTGGCTGACCTAATTCTTTCTTTAAGTTAGCTTGCGTGATGGACCCTAAATTTGTTTGACGCTCTACATTCGTACCAAAATAGCGAATTTCATTGATGACGTTATTTTGGTCATAGCCGAATGCATACCCAGGATGGCCCATTTCCGCGTGGTAGTAGTCAAAGCTATTTGATGAACCTTCAGGCGGCGGACCGAACTGATCGCGAACGTCTTGACGCAGGGTTTTGCCAATTTTAAAGTCTGCTGTTAATCGTGGTACTTCACCTTTTACTGCGGCGTTATAAATTTCGTTAATGTTCTTTACAGCTGTTTGACTTTGACTGCTTGTTTCTTGAGATGTAGCTGCATGTGCTGGTGTATCAAGCTGAGCGACAGGAGCAAATCCAAACGCAGCAATTCCTGTAATCGTCGCAGCAGCAGCCGCTTTTGATAGTCGTTGTTTCATTTTCATGATTTTTTCCTCCTATATATAACGATTTAGCAACCTCAGTCTACCTAAAAGAGAAGGTAGGCCAGAATAGTCAAGGAGTCTTAGTTGAGTTGGTAACTGATATATATATAATGTAACACGTCTTTTAGAATGTAAACGTCAGGTAAAGCAAAAAGCAAAAAACGATTCATTTATCATAGGTGAAAAGAGTGGTTTATATTCCTTTATTAGGTAAAAAAACGCAATATGAAGAAGGTTCTAATGCTTTATAAAAAACTGGATAATAATTGTAATTATGATACAATAAATCAAGTATTTGTTAAAAATATAATATTTATTGCTGGAGTTTTGATGTATGGAAAAAAATTTGATGAGAGGTACGCTTTTATTAACAGCGTCTTCTTTGTTAACAAAGATTTTAGGCTTTATTTATATTATTCCTTTCACAGCCTTAGTGGGAACGTCAGGTTATGCACTTTATAAGTATGCATACGGTCCATATACATTGATGCTAAGCTTTTCGACAATGGGTCTTCCGCTTGCTGTTTCTAAGTATGTATCGAAATATAACGGTCTTGGAAACTACCGTGCGGGACAAGATCTGTTAAAAGCAGGACTTCTATTAATGACGATAACGGGCATAATAGGTTTCTTAGTCCTCTATACGATGGCACCGTGGCTCGCTGAACTAGTTATTAACGGAAAAGATTCCTCAGGAAATAGTCAAAAAGACGTAGTGTACGTCATCCGAATGGTAAGCTTTGCTTTAATTATTATCCCGCCTATGAGTCTATTACGAGGCTACTTTCAAGGTAACCAGTCTATGGGACCGTCCGCGCTAAGTACAATTATTGAACAAATAGTGCGAGTGTTGTTCATTTTAGTAGGAGCATACGCTGTTATTCACCTTTTTCATAGCACAATGACAAAAGCTGTTGGAATCGGTACGTTTGGAGCGTTTATTGGAGGCGTAGGGGGAATTGGGATTCTTGGAGCGGTTTATTTGAAGCGCAAGCGGTTGATTATAAAAGAAGTGAACAGCGGAAAGAATAATAAATCCGTTCCGTTCTCTTTAATGTTCAAAGAGCTTGTGACGTACGCTGTTCCGTTTGTATTAGTTGGTTTAGCTATTCCTATCTATCAAAATATTGATACGTTTACGATTAACATGCTTTTTCAATCAATAGGATATGGACAAGCTAAGGCTGAAACGATTAACTCCGTCATTGGATTAGCGCAAATTTTGGTGATGGTGCCGGTATCGTTAGCGACTGCCTTCAGCATGTCGCTAATTCCGGGCATTACATCTTCTTTTGTGCAAAGAAATTTACGAGAAGTAAAAGGAAAGATTACAAAAACGCTGCAGCTGCTGTTGTTTTTTACTCTTCCTGCTGCGGTAGGGCTTTGTTTATTGGGTAAGCCGGTATATATGATGATTTTTGGAGCGAAAAACAGTCCTGAAATCGGTGGAGTTGTTTTACAATGGTATGCGCCTGCTGCGATTCTTTTTGCTCTTTTTACCGTAACAGCCGCAATTCTCCAAGGAATTAATCAACAAAAGAAGCTAATTTTAGGCTTGGGCTTAGGAATTGTTGTGAAGATAGTATTAAACGTACTGTTGGTTTCAAGCTTAAAAGAAATTGGACCGGTTGTCGCGACTTACGGAGGGTATGGTGTATCGGTTATATATAACTTCTATTTAATTGAAAAATCTATTTCTTACCGAGTTCAATCACTGGGACAAGCTGCGTTGACACCTGTTTTATTAGTAAGTGTGATGTCAGCCGCTGTGATTATCGGCAATTATACTTCTCACTATTTTTTAGAAAATAAGCTGTCTGCATCTTCACTTGCGATTAGCACATCTTGTATTTCAATTGCTTTAGGTGCTGCTGTGTATCTAGGGCTTGGCGTAAAAACAAGTTTAGGGCAATCTGTTGTATTAAATAGAAGAAAAAGAATGTAAATGTAAAGGAGAGAAAGGTGTGTCAAAACGATTTTTACTAACCGTAGCGGCTGGAGGATGTATCATAATTTTCGGCGCGCTGCTGCTATTAAATTGGGAAAGAGTGTTTGGAGACTACCGTCCCATTCAAACGGCAAAAGCTGTTTTCAAATTAGAAGTGGGAAGTCAAGGTGTAGCAGAGACTACGGATTCAGATGATGCTCTTTACTATATGGTGAAAAAAGGACATTTAGATGAATATATTCAACTGATGAATGAAAAAGGCTATGTGTTAAAAGAGAAAGATATTGATCATAACCGACTTGTTTTTAACGATGGGCAAGAGGATGAGCAAATTTACTACAAGCGCTTTGCAAGGAAGTATACGATGATTGATGGAGAAGGGTAAAGGCCTTCACTTAGAATTACTACATACTAAAATCATTAAAAGAAAACACCACCTTGCGAATAAAAGGTGGTGTTTTTTTGTTAGATTATCTCATCTTAGTTTTGCTCTTGCTACCCCTGTTACGACCATACTCGTAATAAAAATAACTACGATTCCAATGTTGGTCGGGGTATCAAAAAATATTTTTGAAACGGCTAAAGCGATAATAAGCCCAATGGCTATGCCAGATAATTCTTTCATTAATTTCAACATTAACACCTCTTAACAATATCGCTAAGGAAAAGTCTAACATTATTGGTAAAGTGGTTTCAATTAATAACACATTAACCGAAGAAGCATAATAGAATTTATTTGCTACCACTAAATCCTTTCGACAGTCAACAAATTCAGTATAAGCGCTTTGTGAAGAAGTATAGAATGATTCAAGAAATGAGGTAAAGGCTTTAACTTCTATTTTAGTAGACTAAAACCATATAATCCTATCTGTTTTTAAAGTTTTTTTGTATGAAAAAGAAAAATAATATTGACAATTATTAAAAAACTATTAATATTGACTATATTACATAAAACAAATAGCTATTGTTTTCCTTATCAAGAGAGGTGGAGGGACTGGCCCTGTGAAACCCGGCAACCGCTGTCTATGACAGAATGGTGCCAAATCCTTAAGAACAGTATGTTCTTGAAGATGAGGAAGAGACGTTTGGTTAACGAGCTCTTCCTTTATATAAAGGAAGAGCTTTTTTTATATTATAGGGGGAGTAAGTTAAATGAAGAGATTTCTTATTTTAGCAGTTGCGCTTGTACTACTCGTAACTGGCTGTCAGTCAAAAAGCACAAAAAGCAGTGGAAGTGAAGAGAAAGGAAAGAAGCGAATTGCTCTTGTTTTGCCTGAAAAGATTGGGGTTAACCCGTTTTTTCAGCAAATGGATGAGGGAGCAAAACGAGCTGGGAAGAAGTATAACATTGATGTAAAGACAATTGAATCTACAGATCAAGCAGCCATTGAAAGTAATTTGCGTGCTGCCGTAGCAGAAAATTATGACTTGATTATTACATCTTCTTTTGAATCCGAAGATGCGTTGAAAAAAGTAGCTCAAGAAAATCCGCAGCGTCAATTTGCGATTATTGATACAGTGGTTGATTTACCAAATGTAAGAAGCGTTGTATTCCGTGAACAAGAAGCTTCATATTTATTAGGAGCAGCCGCAGGATTGATTACGAAAACGAATAAAGTAGGAATGGTTGCAGCTGATGATATTCCATTATTAAAAAAATGGACGGTAAGCTTTAAAGAAGGACTAGAATCAACAAATCCAAAAGCAGAGTTTTTAGTAAACTATGTTGGAAGCTTCTCTGATCCAGCTAAAGCAAAAGAACTTGCTATTTTACAGGCTTCAAAAGGCGCTGATTTTATCGCTGGAGCATCAGCTGTAGGCGACTTGGGTGTATTTGAAGCAGCAAAAGAAAAAGGTTTTTATACGGCAGGCCAAGATATTGACCGTACGGAAGTAGATCCTGAGCATATCATTTTATCGCAGTTAAAAGGATCTGATGCGGCTGCTTATGAAACGGTAGAAGCACTAGCAAATGACAAATTTAAATCGGGCGTAGTGACATACGGCTTAAAAGAAAAAGGTGTTGGGTTAACGTATGTGACTCAAGACAGCAAGACACCTCTTAATGACTTTGTAGGACAAGATGTAATTGATCAATTAAAAGAAATTAAAGATTCGATTATTGATGGAAAAACAGTGGTAAAAGATCCGTTAGCAAAGTGAGTTGAGAAGAGAAGTCGAGTAAGGCTGGCTTCTCTTTCTTATTTTTGAAAAAAACCTAAAGGGAAAGGAGCAATGAATGGAATGAGTGAGCTGTTGCAGTTAACGAATTTGACGAAGAAATACGGTTCATTTTTAGCAAACGATAACGTGTCTTTTACGCTGAAAAAAGGGGAGGTTCACGCGCTGGTCGGAGAAAACGGTGCTGGTAAAACAACGTTGATGAGGATGCTTTACGGAATGGAAAAGCCGAGTTCAGGAAGTGTTCAGCTGCACGGGAAACCTGTTTCGTTTTCATCTCCTGCGGATGCGATTAAAAACGGAATAGGCATGGTGCATCAGCATTTTATGGTTTTTCCTCATTTTTCAGTGGCTGAAAATATTGTCTTGGGGCATGAGCCAAAGAAAGGTCTCTTTTTCAACAGAAAGCAGGCGAAAGCAGATGTACAGCAATTAACCCAAACTTATCAAATTTCAGTGGATGTTCATAAAAAAGTAAAGCATTGCTCAATTGGGGAACAGCAAAAGATTGAAATTTTAAAAGTGCTGTATCAAGGAGCAGAAATTATTATTTTAGACGAGCCTACCGCCGTTCTTACTCCTCATGAAGTAAAGGAACTATTAAAAACAATCCGGTTTTTGGCTTCTCAAGGAAAAAGCATCATTATTATTACACATAAGCTGCAAGAAGTGATGGAAGTAGCGGACCGAATTACAGTTCTTCGAAATGGTAAAGTAGCCGGCGTCACAAGTAAAGAAGATACCAATGCTCACCATTTAGCGAGACTAATGGTAGGGAGAGAATTAAAAGAGCGTCCTGCAAGAGTGCCATCACAAAGCACTTCTCATTTAAGCGTACAAAATCTCTTTTTAAAAGGAAAAGGACAAAAAAACGTATTGCAAAATGTGTCTCTTCACGTTTCTGCAGGCGAAATTGTCGGTATTGCAGGGGTTTCAGGAAATGGGCAGTCAGAGCTGCTTCAAGCAATTGCTGGATTAGTAGAAACAGACACCGGAAGTATCAAACTTGGAGATGAAGATCTTACAGGGCGATCTGTGCGTGAAAGAAGAGAGGCAGGAATTGCTCATATTCCAGAAGACCGCTATATGTGGGGAGCCTCTAAAGACGATACGATCGAGGAAAATGCGCTGATGGGCTATCAGTATAAAGCTTCTTACTCGAAGATGGGCTGGCTGAAAAGAAAGATATTCAAGTCGAGCGTGGAGGAATGGATAAATGAATTTTCGATTAAAGCCACTTCATCTAAGCAAAAAGCAGGAGAACTGTCTGGGGGAAATCTGCAAAAATTAATTGTTGCAAGAGAGCTTGGCCAAAACACCTCTTTTCTACTTGCTGCCGAACCAACGCGAGGAGTGGATATTGGGGCAATGGAACGTATTCATGATGCCTTGATTCAAAAAAGGAATAATGGCTCTGCTATTTTACTTGTATCGTCTGAGCTGTCGGAGATTATCTCACTATCAGATCGAATTTTAGTGATGTACGAAGGCAGTATTGTCGGAGAGCTTACAAGAGAAGAAGCGACGGAAGAGAAACTAAGCATATTAATGGCAGGAGGAACGGTAGAAGGTGATACAGTTGCAGAAACTTCTTAAATCATTAATCCAACCGATTATTGCGGTCATTTTTGGCTTAGCGATAGGAGGCATTATTATCTCCTTAACAGGTGGTTCGGTTTTCCAAACATATACAGAGCTCTGGAATGGAGCGTTTGGTAATTTTTATTTCTTCACCACTACGCTGGCTCGCGCTACGCCTATTCTGTTAATTGCGTTAGGTGTGGGATTTGCTTTTAGAGCAGGTGTGTTTAATTTAGGGGGAGAAGGACAAATGGTCGTTGGAGCGATTAGTGCAGCGATTGTTGCTTATTACCTGCCGGCTCCAGGGATAGTCAAGCTGATAGCAGCCATTGCCGCTGCTGTTGTGGCAGGGGGATTGCTTTCCGTTTTAGCAGGATGGATGGAAGCCGCGTTTAAAATTCAGCTTGTCATTTCGACCCTTTTATTAAATTATATCGCTGTTTTATTTGCAAGTTATTTAGCAGGTCACCCTTTTCAAGATAAAACAGGCTCAGCTGCTCTCGCTCAGACGCCTATGATTGAGCAATCAGCATGGCTTGGAAAAGTGTTTCAAGGAATACCTCTTCATGTCGGATTTATCATTGCTCTAGTGGGTGCGCTGCTGCTATGGACGGTGCTTCGCTACTCTGTGTTTGGCTATGAAGTAAACGCATCCGGGAAAAATCCGTTGTTCGGAGCGTATGGAGGCATTCATCAGGTAAAAGTCATGCTGTTTAGCATGTTTATTAGCGGAAGCTTGGCTGGATTAGCAGGAGGATTTGAAGTGCTTGGTTCACAGTACCGATTTGTAGACGGTGCGCTCACCGTTCCTGGATATGCATGGACTGGAGTGATGGCTGCTCTGTTAGCAAATTCAAATCCAATCGGCATTGTTTTTACGTCTCTTTTACTTGCCGCTTTGCAAACAGGAGCGATGGGGCTAGAGCGTAATACAGAAATTCCGTTAGAAATTGCGAGTATTATGCAAGCTGTTCTTATTCTATTTATCTCAGCGAAATTTACAAAGCAGTGGTGGAAAGCCAAAAAGAAAGGAGCTGATATTCGTGGAGCTGCTTGATTGGTCACTGTTAAATGCAACGCTGCGAATGGTTGCACCGATTTTATTAGCGGCGCTGGGCGGAATGCTTTGTGCGCGCGTAGGCATATTTAATGTAGGGTTAGAAGGTCTGATATTGATTGGGGCTTTTAGCGGAATTGCCGGTAACTATTATACTCACAATGTCTTTTTTGCGATCGTGATTGCGGCTGGAGCAAGCTTACTTTTTGCGTTGCTGTTTGGGGTGATGGTCGTGATATTTAAAGCGAATGAAATTGTTGTTGGGGTGTCTATTAATTTTTTAGCACTGGGCTTAACGACATTTTTACTCCGGACTATTTTTCATACAAAAGGTGCCTATTACGATAAAAACATGCACGGGATAGGTACATGGGATATTCCTTTAATTAAAGACATACCTATAATCGGCGACATTGTTTCCGGGCAGTCACCGCTTGTCTATTTTGCATTTTTAGCAGCTATTGCTTTTTATATCTTTTTTTATCGAACGATTTTTGGTTTTCGTCTTCTAGCAGTAGGCTACAATCAAGTAGCAGCAAGTACGCTTGGGTTAAAAGCAATAAGATATCAGCTGTTTGCGATTGCAGCATGCGGAATTCTGTGTGGGATTGCGGGAGCACAGCTTTCATTAGGTCAAGTCACGATGTTCTCAGAAGGCATGACTTCAGGGCGTGGATTTATTGCACTTGTTGCGATGATGCTCGGTCAGTCTCATCCGCTCGGTATTTTAGCGTCAAGTATCCTTTTCGGCTTAATGGATGCCGTGAGCACACGACTGCAAGGTTTTTCAATACCGACTGAGTTTACGATGATGGTCCCTTACGTACTTACATTAGCCGCGATGTTTTTCTTACGAGATAAAGGTGTCGAAACGAATCAAACAAGTCAGCAAAGTGCACGCTGATAAAAAAATAAAGAGGTGGTACCTATGAACAAAGCAGACCGTATTAAACGAATGAAAACACCAGAAATTGATCCAAAGTATGAAGGACGAGTGCCTCCGGGGCAAGTAGTGACAGAGCGCTTTCCTATTTTACATGAAGGGGACGTGCCGGAGTATAACTTAGAGGAGTGGACGCTTCGTGTGTTTGGATTGGTAGACAAAGAAGTAACCCTTTCATATCAAGATATAATGGATATGCCGCAAACGACGGTGAAGTGCGATATTCACTGCGTAACGAGATGGACAAGGCTTGATAATGAATTTACGGGCGTATTGTTTACAGACTTTTTAAAAGCAATTGGCGTGGAGTTAAAAAGTAAATATATCATGCTGCACGGAGACAATGACTATACTTCAAACATTGAAGTAGAAGATTTGCTGAGAGACGATATTCTTCTTGCTCATTCCTTTAACGGAGAGCCGCTTACACCTAAGCATGGATATCCGCTGCGATTGGTTGTTCCGCACTTGTACTTTTGGAAAAGTGTTAAATGGCTTCGAGGCTTTGAAGTCATTGATGAAAATCATCCTGGCTTTTGGGAGCAAAACGGCTTTCATCTTAGAGGAGATCCATTTAAAGAAGAGCGTTTTTCTGGAGAAGATTTAGGTATTCCAGAAGATGAGTGGGTACATAAAGACTATGATTAATAAAAATGCCTATGCGTATGCATAGGCATTTTGTCAGCGCTGGCGGTTTAGTTCCCACACAACGTGGCGAAGTTCAGGCAAAATCAGCTTGATCATAGCTAGACGAACAGCACCGCTTGATCCTGGTGTAGAAAAAACGGCTTTTTCGTTAATCGTCCCGGCAATTGCCCGGCTCATAATCGCTGCGCTGCCAATGTCTTCCGTGTAGCTCAGCATGCGAAACAGCTCGCCAAACCCGACAATTTCTTTATGAATCAGCGCTTGAACAGCTTCAATCGTGACGTCTCGTTTTGTAATGCCGGTTCCGCCGTTTGTAAGGACAACGTCAATGTCATCAGCACTGCAGCCGGCAAGTATCGCTTGTTGAATCGACGTTTGGTCGTCTTTTACAATTTCATAGGAAGCGACCTGCATCTCGTGTTCTTTTAGAAGTTGGATCATCAGCGCGCCGCTTTTATCGGTTTCTTTTGTACGTGTATCGGATACCGTAATGACTTTGCAGCGAACGGGCTGAGTTGCTTTGGATTTATGTTCATGTACGCTCATTATGTACCTCCTTTACGCTTCCGTACGCTTGTAGTCACCGTTTTTGCCGCCTGATTTTTCAAGCAGATATGTTTCGCCGATAATCATGCCTTTATCAATGGCTTTGCACATATCATAAACGGTTAATGCGCAGGCAGAAGCGGCAGTTAAAGCTTCCATTTCAACGCCCGTTGAGCCTTCCGTTTTAACAGTTGCTTCTATTAATAAACGGTACTCGTTATTGCTTGTATCCCAGTCAAATGAAAGGTTTACGCCTTTTAATAAAAGAGGGTGACACATCGGAATAATGTCAGACGTGCGTTTTGCTGCCATAATCCCTGCTACTTGTGCGACAGCAAGCACATCGCCTTTTCCGATTTTATGTTCTACAATGGCTTCGTGAATTTCTTTGTTAACGAGTATGCTTGAACGAGCTGTTGCAACGCGGCGAGTGATAGATTTTTCGCTAATATCGACCATATTGGCACGGCCTTGGTCATTAAAATGTGTAAAAGAAGACATCGGTGTTTTCATCCTTTTTCAGTAAATTTTGTTGTATGATAGAAATAGTGAGATATGCTATGATTTTACACCATAGCGTAAAAAGTGAACAGACATAAAGGAAGTGAAGAATGTATGTTAGAAAGCAGAACACCTATTTCAATTCCTGAAGCAATTGAAAAAGTTATGACATATAAAAGAAAAGGCAGCATCGAACGCGTATCGATCACCGAAAGCTACGGGCGCTATTTAGGAGAAGATATTATTGCCGACCAAAACGTGCCTCATTTTAATAAATCGCTTTATGACGGCTTTGCGGTTCGAGCACAAGACTGCGTAGAAGTATCAAATGAACATTCTGTAGAGTTCGAAGTTGTAGGTGAAATCGGCGCCGGCTCTGTTTTTGAAGAAGAAGTAAAGCCGTTTCAAGCAGTGCGCATTATGACAGGAGCGCAAGTGCCTCATTCATGTGATGCGGTTGTGATGCTTGAAGTGACGAAGTCGTATGAAAAAGAAGGCAAAACGTATATGGCGTTAAGCAGGCCTGCTTCAAAGTGGGAACACATTGCGTTAAAAGGAGAAGAAACAAAAAAAGGAGACGTGCTCGTTTCAAAAGGAACGCGCATCAATCCGGGCGTCACCGCTTTTTTAGCTACGTTTGGCTATGCGGATGTAGCCGTGGTGAAGCAGCCGATTGTTGGCGTGTTAACAACAGGAAGCGAACTGCTTGATGTGAACGAGCCGCTAGAACCAGGGAAAATCCGCAACAGCAACTCTTATATGGCACTTGCACAAATCGTAAGAAGCGGGGGAATTCCGAAATATTTAGGGAAGCTTGAAGATGATTTTGACCGCTGCTATGAAGCGGTAGAAAAAGCGCTTGAAGAAGTGGATATTTTACTGACAACCGGCGGAGTATCCGTTGGCGACTATGATTATTTACCGGCTATTTATGAAAAGCTTGGCGCCAATGTGCTGTTTAACAAAATTGCGATGCGACCGGGAAGCGTCACAACAGTCGCAGAACGAAACGGACAGCTGCTGTTTGGATTATCAGGAAACCCATCTGCTTGCTATGTCGGGTTTGAACTGTTTGTACGTCCGATTGTTCGCAGCTTTTTACATTCACCGGCGCCTCATTTACATAAAACAAAAGCGGTGTTAAACGGCCGTTTTAAAGAGCCTAACGCATTCACAAGAATGGTGCGAGGAGAAATTACAGACGAAGGGGGAAGGCTCTTAGTAACGCCTGTTGGCATGGACAAGTCGGGTGCTATTTCATCTTTAGCTGCGGCGAACGGCTTGATTGTTCTTCCGGGTGGAGAGCATGGATACGATAGGGGAATAGAAGTGGATGTGCTGCATCTTGAAAAAGAAGGTACAAGTTCGCTTTGGGTATAAAAGCAGAAGTCTGCTTATTGCTTGTCCTTTTTTTCAATAAGAATTTGAAGCAGTTCTGTAATTCGATCTAATTTGCTTTCAATGCGCACGAGTAAGTAAAAAGATAGCGCAACTGGAAAGCCTAATTCTTTAATATAACTAACCAAGTTTTCTATAATTGCATACCTCCTTCAATTAGAAGATACACTATAATATGTGATTTCTAAGTATTTGTTCACAGGACATACATCCATTTTTAAGACAAAAGTCCTTAAGAAATAAGAAAAAGCAGCCTCGGCATTGGCAAGCGAGGCTGCTTTTTATAAGGGTTCATTCACACGTATTCAAGTATGAACGATTATTGGAATTAAACTATAACATATTTTAAAATATAAATAATACTTTTGATGTGTTCTAACATATGAATAAGAGGTGCACTTTTAATTCATCGATTTAATTGGTCCTCCTAATGAAAAACCAACTAAATGAAGGATGTATAAAAAGCTGCATATTCTATAAAAGTGACTTTTTCAGAACTCTTACTTCCCTAAGGGTTCTCTTTTTTGCTGTGTGCCTAAGAGAATGGTTGTGTACACAGTTTATATTTTAATCCTGAGATAAATAAATCCAGTTGATTTCATCAAATTCTTCAATACTATAATTTGAACCTATATTCTTTAACATTTTATTGAAGAATTTTAGATTAACTTCATGATCATACAAATCTTCTTGAATGTATTCCTTAATAATAAAGTTTGTTAAATTTGTATTATTAACAAAGTCTGAAAAGAACGATGTTATAAGGTCTGAATCTTCTTCGTTTAATTTTTCATCATTAATGATCGAAATCCTAAAAACGTTTAAAATCGCGTCAATATCTTCTGCATCCATATAACATAATGGATCTAGTTTTTTATCTTCTTCTGTAAATGGATTTCGAGTGTCTTCAATAACTACATAAGAAATAATTCTTCCATTTCTTGATACATGGAAGATTTCTAAATCACGCAATTTTAAAATTCTATGAAGCGATATCATAAGTTCCTCCTGCTAACATGTTGATGTACGATATTTTTATAAATTAGATATTGTTAAATCTGTAGTATTCAGTTTACAGTAAAATAGTCTTGTGTGGTATTAATTAACACATATATAAACATATACTTTGTTAAGGAGGAGTAGATAAAATGTATTATTTAGAACCAAAAGATTATGATAAGATACATAACATTTTAAAAGCATCATTTAAGACTCCTACATTTGCTTTTTCTGTCGTTAATCATGTTATTGAAGGATCTGTGTATGTAAATGATCGTATGAGGCCAACGTCAGGATTTCTTAGAATACCTGCAGGTGACTATTATGTATTTGGTAAAGGAAATGATGGGGTGTTTAATAAATCTCTCTATCGTTACTTCGTTGAGAATGTTTATGGTAAGGAAAAACGTTTTACTGTTTTTACTCCATCGACCGACTGGGAGGCTTTTTTTGACGAGACTTTCGAACCGTACGTAAAGAAAATGATGCGTTCTAAGTATAGATTTGTTGCTTCAAAAGTTCCTTCTAAGTATAATCTTCCCGATCTTTATGAGTTAAAAGATTTTAACTCCGACGCTTTAAGAAAAAGTAAGAATTTGAATGAATCATATATAGTGGATTACTGGGGATCAGAAAGTCATTTTCTGAAAAATGGATTAGGCGTTTGTGTTATCCATAAAGAAAATATTGTCGCTGAATGTGTGTCGATCTTTCATAGTGGAACAATAGCTGAAATCGATATTGTGACTAATCCTAGCTATAGAGGACGGGGACTGGGAAAGATAGTAGGTCAAGAGTTTATAAAAAAGTGTTTAGAAAAGAACGTTATGCCTGCTTGGGATTGCGATAATAATAATGAAGCGTCAAAAGTATTAGCTAGTAAACTTGGATTTTCTAATGAAGAGAGTTACGCTCTATATGTATTAAAATGAAAAGCCCTAGAAATATGGTTTTTTTCTTTGTACCAACAACATATTTTAAGTTAACTAAGTCTAATTATGATAGGTATGTTACAATGTAATTATAAGGAAGAAGAGGTGGATATAGGGATGTTGACGGCAGTAGTTGTAACTGTTTCAATTTTATCTTTAGCTTGGATTGTAGGGAAAAAAGAGCAGCCGAGGAAACAATGATTAGAAGAAAAAGCATCTGAGGTGGTATATATGCAAAGACAGCAAGGCATTACTGTCCTTTTATTAATGTTAGGAATGGCAGCTATTTCTTTAGGGATGGCTTTGAAAAATGTATTTGAGTACTCTCCTACGGTGGGATGGCTTTTAGGAACCGCAATATTAATAGGTAATTCTATTTATACAGGTGTACAAATTAAAAAGAAAAGTCATACATAATTAATTTCAAAAGTGCTTGGATAAACATTATCCAAGCACTTTTTTAGCTTATTACATTACAGTAACTACTCGTGTATAGGCTATATCTAAAGTACACGAATCTATTAATAAATATAATTTATATTTAAATTTCTTCTTTTTTCATTGCTCTCGCATTAATAATTCTGTTCTTATGCGTTTCTCCCCAGTCTTTCATAAGTAAAATGATTGGTTCGAGAGATCTTCCGAATTCGGTTAGGGAGTACTCTACTTTTGGGGGGATTTCTTTATAGATTTCACGGTGAACAATCCCGTCTTTTTCTAACTCTTTTAATTGAAGGTTTTGAGAGGACATAAGTGAATATAGAAGAAACGTTGGAGCTTCTCTTTTAAGTTTAATTCCATAATTACTTCTTGTTAGGTTTTAATCGTATTTGAAAAGGGTATAGTATCCTTTAGTCAAGCTGCTAGAATAATTGTCGCAAACGTTTGCAATCAATATAGATACACTGTTCTAAAAACAGCTGTCCACCCCAAAACAAAGGGAAGAACATCCAATTTTGACATGCAGGAACGCAAAGCGTAGAATCTTTCTAACAGATAAACAAATTACTATTTCAAGAGGCTTAAAATTTAGGTTGATTTTATATAAGGGAGCGTACATATTTGAAAAATCAGTTTGCTCAATTAATACAGAATAATGAAAGCGTTCATATTTACTACAACATTGACGATATGAAAAGTTACTTAGACAATCTTGTGTCTTATATTGTTTCGGGTATTGAACAGAAGAGACATACTTTAGTTATAGAAAGTGAAAGATTAATTCCATTAATTTTTGAAAAATTAGAGGGAATTCTAACTAAAGATCAATTAACCTATATACATACTATTAATAATTTTGATTATTACTGTTCAAGTGGAAGTTTTCAGCCTGCCATAATCTTTGAACACCTTTCTAGACACTTAGATCCTTTCTATAAAAACAATACATCTTTTCAAATATGGGCTCATGTAGAATGGGGACAGCAAGAAGGAATTATACCTATTCTAGAAGAGTTTGAAAATGAAGCCGATAAATTAGTAAATAAAGGCGGATTGTATTTAGTATGCGCTTATGATGAAGAGAGAGTACCAGAAGTTCTTAAGCTCGCTTTAATGAAATGCCATCCATACGTAATTTTAGAAAATAAAATTGCGCCATCCCATTTATATGTAATGACAGATGCAGTGTAATTGCTATTTTGGTTGGGATTTGCTCATAAAAACACAGGTGAATAGAGAACCAATAAAGAGCCTTATACTTTAAGGCTCTTTATTGGTTGTTTTCGAAAGTTATTATGTTAACTAAAATTGCATTTTGAATAGCTTGTTTAAGTTTGTGAAAACTTATGAACAGAAGAAAAAAGCCTGCATAACTGTGCATGAAATGTCGGATAGGTCTATTCAAATCCTGCTATTCTGATAATAAGGGAGGTCATATAAATGGATTTGCTTAGAAATATGAATAGAGCTTTAGACTATATTGAGGAGAATTTAACCAATGATATCGATTTTAGAGAAGTAGCAAGACTGGCTCTTTGCTCTGAGTATCACTTTAAAAGAATGTTTTCTTTTCTTGCAGGTATTACTTTATCAGAATATATTCGCCGAAGACGACTTACACTTGCAGCATTTGAACTTAAAGATAGTAACATCAAAGTCATTGATGTTGCGATCAAGTACAATTACAGCTCACCAGATTCGTTTACAAGAGCTTTTCAAAATTTGCATGGTATAACTCCTTCCGAAGCTAAAAAGAGCGGCAGTTCACTTAAAGCATTTCCAAAAATGACCTTTCAGTTATCAATTAAAGGGGGAAATGAGATGAATTATCGCATTGAGGGAAAAGAGGCCTTTCATATAGTCGGTATTAAAGAAAGAGTTCCAATAATCTTTCATGGAGTCAATCCAAAGATTGCTGCTATGTGGGAAAGCTTGAACGATGAAACAATACGTGAATTAAAAGAACTTTCTAATGTTACACCATTAGGTTTGCTTAGTGCATCTGTGAACTTTTCTGAAGGGAGAATGGAGGAAAAAGGGCAGCTGGACCATTATATCGGTGTAGCCACAACTAAGGATTGTCCCGATCATTTAGTACAACTTGAAGTGCCAGCTGGAACATGGGCTGTATTCGAAGCAGTCGGACCATTTCCTGACACATTACAAGGTGTATGGGGACGAATTTATTCAGAATGGTTTCCGGCCTCAACTTATGAACAAGTAGAAGGACCGGAAATCTTATGGAATGAACATAAAAATGTAACGTCGCCAACCTTTAAAAGTGAAATATGGATACCCGTGTTAAAAAAGTAATGATGACTCCGTAATGGAGAGCAAAGGTAGATCGCAAATGTGATCTACCTTTGCTACTTTATAGCTTTCTATCAACTACATTACGTTGACTAAATAAATATGTACCGTCCTTACATAAAAAGCAGAAAAAGCTCCCTATTTCCGTAGGGAGCTTTTCTGCTAGGAGAATTATTTCTCACATAGTCGATACGTTGCGGTATCTTGAGTAGTTTAAGCAAACACTGGAATATTATTCGCTTTTTAACTTACAGCTTTTAATTTTAATCTTGCTTTAGAGTTCAAGCTCCATAAACTAAGTAATACGGTCATTAACCCAAGTATGACACTCTGTATGATGTCATACTTAAACTATATGTTTGGAAGTAACGTGTGTTGAGTATTCATCAACGCCTGTTGAGATTTTTTCAACTTTTCATGTAGGAACAAGCACTTCTGTTGATGAGTTCTCATAAGATGTTTCAAAATCAAGTATAAGAAAGAGAGTGAAAACAAATGTACTATTGTGTTAATTGCTGCAGATTGCAAAATGAACATCTTATTAAGAGTAAGTTATTTGAAAATGGAGTCTATATAGATCCATTTGTAGGAGAGAAAATCCCTTTAGGTATGTGTGCACATAGATGCAACCATGAGTCATGCGAGCCATGTAAAAAAGAAAAAATTATTAAAAAGATTGTGCCAAAGGAATTATCTAAATTAAAGAAGGCAATAGAGTATTTACCTGCTCATCGTCATGGTTCAGAAAAAGTTCCATTTTCACAATAAATAGCGGAATGCCGCGTTCAGTTCCCTTAATAAAACTCAGTTTTTATTCCGTAAGTTGATTCATCACTAGTTGTACAGCTATTGCATCGTCTAAATAACCGATTGGAAAGACGTAGTCTGGAATAATATCGGTAGGCAAAATAAAATACAATAGCGCACTTCCCAATATAGAGCGCTTGGCGGCTGAGGTTTCTTCGCTACAATATTCAAGATACATTTGCTTTAATTGGTCGATGAAAGTACCAACGCTTCCTACTTGCTCTATTTTGGATTGAAAGTTATTTATGATCATGCTGTGTCCTTCGTCTGTCTGTGCATATTGCTTATATTTTGTTAGTTCTTGTTTTACACGTTCAATCGTAAAGTTGGTATCTGCTATATTAAAAGATTTAAGTATTTCTTGAATTTTATCGATGGAGTAATGAATGCCTGTTTCTAGTTCATTTTCTGTATGGTTTGAAGCAGCTTCAGCAGGATCAATCAATGCTTCAAGAGGCGTATTTAAATAGTGTGCAAATTGCTTTAAATGATGTAGATTTGCTTGCTGCTTTCCATTTATAATCCGTGAAATAGTTGCCGTATCAATCCCCGTAAGTGAGCTTAGTTTCCGCATAGATAAAGCATTTTCCTTTAATAAAGACCGTAATAACAGACCAAGGCTTTGTTCATTTTGGATGTTAGACATTGCGATTCACCTCTTTATATTTTTCAACGCGCAGTAATCATTTTATTGAAGGTTTATCAACAATATATGCAACAAGTAAGCAAATTTCCTCAATATTATCATCAAAAGGAGAATACAAAATGGAATGGTTATTCATTTTAGGTTTTGCCCTATCATCAAGTATAGATAACTTTGGTGTAGGAATATCTTATGGAGTACGAAAAATCAGGATCAAATGGCTTTCGAATTTACTAATAGCAGCTATTTGTTTCCTCTTTAGCATGGTGGGAATTATGTTTGGCAGGTGGATTTCAACAATCTTACCGGGAGTGTTCCATGTTATTGTAGCCGTCGTATTATTAACGCTAATTGGAATTCGAATTATTTTATTAGTTGGTTCCCAAAAAAATAATGGAATTGATGAACTAGATAGTAGTGGTCAAGAAAACGTACGATATATTGGCTGGGTTGAAAGCAGTGTGCTAGGTGTTGCACTTTCAGCCAATGCACTTACAAACGGTCTAGGAGCGGGTTTACTTGGTTTATCACCTTTAGCTATTTCGCTTACATCAGCATTTGGTAGTTTTATAACGGTATGGCTAGGAGTAATGGTGGGGCAAAAAGCAGCAAATGTTCAAATCGGCAGCTTTACATTAGGTCAATGCGGAACGTTGATAAGCGGGATTACGATTTTAATTGTAGCTTTTACTCAAATATTTTAAAAGAAGACACGCCATTTAAAGCAAGTGGCGTCTCTTCCTTATGTTTTAAGTTAGTACATTATGTTGATCAAGTTCGTATATCGTATACATCTTGTCTTTATATTTAATATGAATTTTTAATTAAAATCTCTATTCCTTAAAATGAAGTTTTTACGTATCAGGTCTGTTTCATCCTCTGTAACTTCCGGATAGTACCTAGATAAGACATTAGCTAGACTTTCTTTTTTAGGTACGTGTAAAAAACGTGAATATACTTCCGTACCATTTGGTAACTCCTCTTCTTCACATAAGAGGAAGGCATCTAAACTCTCAATAAATTGGAACTTTACAGTCTGATCATAAACGTTGGTATAGCTGTCTTCACATTCTTTTGCTTTTTTTTCTGCAATTTCATAGGCTTGATCAAATGATGGAGCGTTAATTAATAAAATGCTTTCTTCAAATATCTGATGTTCTTCGTAGTTTTCATCAATGTTTTCTGGATTAGGTTTATCCACCATGAAGTACTGATAAAGAACCTTTACTCCATACCAGTGGCTATCTAATTTTCCGGTTTTATTCGTTTTCATACCAACTCTCCATTCTTAACTAAAGGAACCATAATTATTAATTTTATCATCGTATTCCTTATTGTCCTTCTTGCTTATATAACTGAGTTTGTATATCGTGTTCATCCACTAAACTATGATAAAATGGAAATATAATCAAGGTATTTCTATATATTAGGGGGATGTAAAGTGGAATATATTGATCAAATAACAAATGCTGCAGTGAATGGGAAAAGCGAAGAGATAAGAGTTTTATTAAATAAAGAGCCATCTTTACTTAACGCTTTTAATTCAGATGGATGGACGCCTTTACATTTAGCTTGTTATTTTGGACAAGTGGATAGCACTAAGTTATTGTTGTCGCTAGGGGCGGATATTCATATTAAGGCTAAAAATTCGAATGAAAACCTGCCTCTTCATGCAGCAGTAGCAAATCAGCAAATTCAAGCTGTAGACTTGTTGCTTACAAAAGGCGCAGATGTAAATGCAAAACAAAGCGGTGGATGGACTAGCCTTCATGAGGCCTCGTTGCTAGGAGATGAAAATATGATTAAACTTCTCATCGAAAAAGGTGCAGATATCGATATACAAAAAGATGATGGTAAAACACCTTTAGAGGTTGCAGTAGAGAAAAAACAAGACGGCGCAGTTCATTTACTTACTCAGTATTTAAATCATAAAGCTTAATATAGAGTAGGAGATTTTATGTTAATGAAATTAGCGGAAGTTTACATGAAGGAGAGGGAACGCCTATTATCATTTGGTTTCGTCACTTGCCACAAATAAGCATGGACTTTTCTGAATGGACACCTTTTATCCAGAATACGTGGTATCGAAAACACTATATGAAGTTTGTATATTTGCTTCAGATTATTATTCTATCAATACCTTATTTCTTTGGAGCAGGCTTTACTCACATCAATCTCTTTTATCTTATTATAATGGGTATGATTGTCTTTGCTATTCATGAATGTCTGCACGTTTTAGTCGTATATAAAAAAGGTGATGTGAGCTTGACATTTAGCGGAATATTTTTCTGGCTCAATACAAATGCAACTCTATCTAAAACGAGATATTGGATCTTTATGAGCTTGCCTTTTCTTGTATTATCGATAGTTCCTGCTATTACGTCGTTCTATGTATCAGGAAACATTAGATCCATCCTATTATTTGTATGTTGGATAAATACATTCATTTCTGGCTCAGATATCTATAACTCATTTTTAATTGCTATTAAACCGAAGAACTCGTTTTTTTGCAGAGGTTATTACCAAGTAAAGTAGTAGGACAGGGGTCTAGTTGTACTAATACCTAAAAAAGGAGCACTTATAGTAATTAGATGCTCTTTTTGTGCTGGTAATCCGTTTTATACTAGTCAGTTTCGGATAATCTCCGTTCCAACAGTATTCTAAAACTATGTTAAAATGTAATTATAAGGAATAAGAGGTGGATATAGTTATGGTGACTGCACTAGTAGTAACGATTTCTATATTAGCGTTAGCTTGGAGTGCTGGACAAAGAGAACAGAGGGAGTAACTATATGTATTATTTGTATATAGAATCGAGATGATTGGGTAAATGAGCAAAAGAAATGTTTTAGTCAAGTTGATGTTCTTTTTAGGATCATTTTCTATTATAATCTTTGGGTTTATTTTAAAACAGGGATTAACAGGGGTGCTTTTATCTGCTGCCTGTATTATATCCGCAGGGTTTTTAATGAAAACTGGAGTTACAAAAAGAAGGGGAAACTAACATAGCTTAGCTTCTCCTTCTTTTTGATAAGTGAAATAATTATAATTATGTTAAAATATAACTATATTTATTTTTTTGGTGGTGAAATAGATGGATAATCGAAGCTTGGGATTATTTTTAGTTGGTATAGGAACAGTCTTTTTGATTTTAGCTTTAACATTACATATAGCTGGATTATTATATGGTGTTATTTTAGGAAGCAGCATATTATTAAATGTTTCAGGGGCAGGTATACTTATGAAGTTTATAGCTGATGAAAAACTGGCTAATTTGTAGAGATCTTATAAAGTAAGATCTCTTTGTTATGAATCTTACGCTAGAATGTATTTATTAGAAATGTTTGGGGGGTATCCTGTTTTGGAAATGAACTTTTTTTGGTTAGCGTTAGGATTAGCTGCCCTTGGTTATTTTATAGGCGATGGTTTAAAAAATTTTAGTAAACCTCAAAGGAAATCAAAATATCCTTATTTGATTAAAGAAAAAGATCTACACTATCACTTTCATTTGAGTAAGGGTGAAATTGAAGAACTGTTAACTAAATATCCTGGAGCTCCAAAAATAGAGCTGAAAGGGACTACATATTATCCGTATCATCAATTCGTTGACTGGCTGTCGTCTAATGAAATCTATAAGGTGTAAAGGAGGAGAAGCATTTAGTCTTTAAAGACTAGATGCTTCTTTTTTTGAGGATTGGATTTTAATGCCATCGTCACTAGAAATAAACGTATGTCATCGTTAGCTAGGTTATCTTTGTCTGGAATCGTTGTGGTATATTACATAAACTTTCAATTTTAGGTAATAATATTTACGAAAATACAGTTTGAGGAGACAATTCATGCGTAAGTATAAAAGAAAATTGATCATTTCTTTAAGCGTGCTAATCTTTCCATGGTTAACTGCGCCTTTTATAGGAACAAAATCATTTGTCCGCTTTTTGCCTGTAGCTACTTTCGCTAACTTATTCATCATTGTGTTTACCGTCATTGCTAATCAGAAAAAATGGTTTAGAAACAACAATCCTTTATTTCCTAAAGCACCTATAGATTTTACTTATATTTTAGGTCCGCACTTAATAGGAACGCTTTGGATATTTAAGCTAACGTACGGCTCTTTTCTAAAATACATACTTGCCAATACGGTGTTAGACTGGTTTAATATTTTCCCTTTTGGCGGTGCTTTGAAAAAAGTGGGCATCTTTAAAATGAAAAAGATGTCGCCAAGCATGTACTGGGGGATGACTACGGTTTTAGCCGTTGTTTTATATGGATATCAGTACATTGTGGAAAAAGTAATTAGGCAAACCAATGATTCTCAGTCAAGATTACAAGTGCTTAAAGCAACTATCCAAAAAGGATCTTCCAATAGCTGAAGATCTTTTTTTATTTATTTTTAACACTTTATCCGTCTGTTGTTTATTCTGAATATTCAAGTTTATTTTCATATAGAGTGCTATACTAGATATTAACAAAATTAGAAAGGGAGGAAGAAGTATGTTTAATCAATATCCTATTGGAAAATTTACCGTGAAGGAAAATATTCAGAAAGAAGATATTCAAGGTTGGATTCATGACATTGGAGATGCACCAAAGCAATTAGCTTATGCTGTAGAAGGGCTGACAAACGAGCAGTTAGCTACGCCTTATCGAGAAGGCGGTTGGAAATTAAGTCAAGTTGTCCATCATTTAGCTGACTCACATATGAATGCTTATACTCGTTTTAAATTAGGCTTAACAGAGCAAGCACCTACTATTAAGGCCTATGATGAAGTAGCTTGGTCCACTCTGCCTGATAATGATTTACCGATAGAAGTTTCTCTTCAACTTTTTTCAGCTTTACATAAGCGTCTTCATAAAGTTTTAAACTCACTTGATGAAAAAGATTTGAAGAAAATGATCCACCATCCTGAAAATGGGGAAGTGACGATTGAGCAATTAATAGCCACTTACGCTTGGCATGGAAAGCATCATATTGCTCATATTACCACATTAAGAAATCAAAGAGGATGGTAGAATGGCATTTAACATATGTTAGAACCAAAAAAGCTCTTTTTAAGAGCTTTTTTGGTTCTAATAAATGAAATTATGCTAATTGAAGAGTATACAGCTTAAAAACAGGAAAACTCCCTCAATCCCTCAAACCGTTAAGGAAGTTATCTCTAATCCTGAATAGTGATTCATTCATCCTGCATCTCGCTATTGTATTGTACGATGGTGACTTATTTTTATAAGCCATCAGATCTAACTTTTGAAACACCTAAGGCAAGGTTTTTCCACAAAGTTTGTTCAACCATTTCGGCATCCACCGTACGACAATCCACAATGAGTATGACTTCTGAATGTTTGCCACGCAGAAGTCGTTGATTTTTCCTGATTACTTTAAATATAAATAGTTTAATTCCCAATCCTAAGCTAAATCCGATAAAAGCACTAATAATTCCCCAATAAATAGGGCCCCAGCTTAGTTTAAAGCCAATGCTTGCACCAATGACGGAAAAGGCTGTGGCTAAAGCCATTCCTAAATCAATAAGAGAAACTCCATCTGCTCGATGAAGGCTATCAAAAATCCGGCGATTTTCTGTTCGATTATTAAGAGGAACAATAAATATATCCCTTTTCTTTATCCCTTTTCTCTCTAGCTCCGAAACAGCTAACTCTATGTAACTGGAGTATTCAAATGTAGAAAAGATCTGCATGTTTTCACTCCACCTTTTTTCCTTTCACAATACAAAAGCTTGGATGTTGATACGTTTTCTCGAAGAAGTTTTTTTGCTCTCTTTCCACAAGTTTATTGTTCTCAACAGTATTCATGTAGGAATCAAAAGTAGCAAAACCATATAGGGAAGGGAAAAATAACAGCCATTCTTTATTTAAAGCGGAAGTAGCCTGTTTTATTTCTCCTAAAAATAGCAGAGAAATCCCTTCAAGTAGATGGGAATAATAAAAGAAAATGACTGCCCAAATGATAACAAAGAAAGCACCAATGATCCGATGAATATAAAGTTGTCCTAGACCTGGCATCAAAAAGGACCAGGCAACGGACAAGATGGGATTCCGTTTATCTAAATAGTTTATTTCCATGGCTCCTATACTAAAGGAGTTGAACCGATGATTTTCTCTTTCAGCTAACACATATATTTTATTTAAATCAACGGTTGTTCGGTAACTATCCCATATAGCAAAAATATAAACGGGAATATAAATAAGAAGCCATCTTGTATTAAGCACGTCTTTGGCCATATCAATGTTTCCTTGAAAAGAATAAATCATTGCTAAATTTACATGAGATTTAAGGTTTATGACGACCTCCCATATAAATAACACAAAGCCGCGAAGGTATTTAGACAGTAGCAAGTGTCCAAACCCAGGAAAAGCTGCTGACCACCAAGCAACAATATAGGGGTTTCTTAAATGAATTTGAGTCGTTCCAAATATACTGACATGAGCAATATAGCGTCTTGCAGTATTGTCATTTTTATAATTATTCATATACGATCTCCTATGATTGGAAGAAAATACACTTTTATACCTATCATTCATATTTAATATGGTCTTGTTTACTTATTTTATGCAATATCCATTGATATACACTTAATCTTTGTCAAAATGGAGAACTCGTTGATAAGAAAAAGCTCTTTATTTTTCGATAGAGAGCTTTTTTACATGTTGTTTCTAACAATTGGTATCATGTTAATAAAGAGATGGTTAGATGCTTCACGGCGTCTTGATTCGTTTGTTCAAGATATAGAAATATATTCAACTTTATGGCATTGGACATATTGGGTTGCTTTCAAATAGTCAGGTTAACGCGTACATAAAAGAAGGGCTGAATGGCGAGGGACAAAATACAAACTAATTATTTTTCAGGTGGACAAGGCAGGCTCGCCTTTTATATATTGGGGATTAGACCGTTTGCCTTTGTGTTTCACCAGTATGGACCTGATGAAACACACCCGAAGTCACAGTATCTCCCCCGTCGAAATAGAGTAGACTGCTAAAAGTACCTCGGTTAATTGAGGTACTTTTATAGGTTCTTATACAAAGAGTCCGTGATTAAAAACTGCTTAAAGTGTTTTTTTAATCGCGCATTGCGCCTGCTTCTCGAGAAGTCATTGCACCTTGCCCTTCATTTATGTCTCTTTGGATTTCTTGTTTTACTTTTTGAGCATTTGTTGCAGAAGCTGCTGATTTTTCAGTAAAGCCCGCATTTTCTTTAGCCGGTTGATTTTGCTGCATATAATCTCTCCTTCTTTTTTTATTCGTACAAAAAGGAAGAATGGAGATCCATTCTTCCTTCAGCCATCAGTTATAAAGTTGTCTTAGAAGCGTCCGCCGCCAAGTTGTTGCTGAGCTAATTGCACAAGACGTTTTGTGATTTCGCCGCCTACTGATCCGTTTGCACGTGCAGTTGTATCAGCACCAAGGTTTACACCAAATTCGCTAGCGATTTCATATTTCATTTGATCGATTGCTTGTTCAGCACCGTATACTAATAATTCGTTGTTGTTGCTGCTTTTGTTGTTTGCCATGTTGTGTCACCTCCTTGTTTTCCTTAAGTTTCCTAGAGGCCAAGAAGTATATACATGGTAATTTGTGGATGTTTAGACCTTATCATTTAATGATACTAAAGAGTAGAAACAAGTTACGCTGTGAAAAATGGAATTACATGTTTCATTTCCTTGTGAAGAAAACTATACGCTTGCCATGTGTAGGAGAAAGAATGACAGTTCATTTGTCATTCTTTTTTCATGTTCATGAGTATACTAATTGAATGACAAAGGACTAACTCTTTAAAGAATTAGTCTTTGGATTAATAAAAATGATTGCTTTTTATAGCTATTTTAAGAAGTGTGTTTAGTTATTCTTCCTCTGTAAATTCAGTTATGACGTTTTAGTTTCCCCATTTCGTAAAACAATTAAGCATGTTGTACATATCTCTTAGCAACAAGTATCTAATTAATTCTGGGGAAATAAAAATATAACTTAACCTTCCACTTATTTTATCTTCAAATTTTCAAACAATAGGGCTAGGAGGTGTTTTTATGCCAAAGAAAGACTTTAAAGACGTTGATAATTCAGGAATTGCAGAAAGAGTTGATTATAACAACTATAAAAATAAAGATAGCAATAATGACCCTACGCTTAACCGTATTGTCGAAGAAGACGGACGTGCTCTTGACCCAAGGGAATCCTTAGAAAATTTCTTTACTGACCTTGAAGGCGAAGAGCCACAAGAAATTACAACGTAATAAAAAAAGTAGAAAACGGCGGATCTTTTTTTAGCGAAAAGACCTATGAAACGTAGCTATTTTTATTAGAGGATCTGCTGTAAACGAGTTAACATGATTTAAAAAAATGAGGGCTATTAATAGAGGTGAAGTTAATGTCGCATACGGAAACTGAACGAACAACGTATATGTATGATCCTTTCACTATACAAGGTCTTGAAATGAATATACCTAAAGAAAACGAAGGCAGCCAACCGCTAATAAATCGTTCAGGACTGAGTACCTCTACGTTCAAAACAAATATGAATAGAGAACATTTTGAACGTTATATTTATTAGCAGGAATATTCTGCAGCGTTTTATTTTATAAAAAAGATCCTTCTATTTTATATGTTAGAAGGATCTTTCCACTAAATATTCTCATTTCAGTATAGTAATCAATTGCTCGTGCCTAAGGTATTGAAAAATTCACCTTGGTTTTAGGTGTGGATAGGTAATAAAAGCGGTTAGTGTTTTTTTATATATACTGTCTGTACATCCATTGTAGAAAGGATTTCACGAAATGCAGAAGCAAACCTTACTTTTTAATTTAGACGATACGCTTGTTCACTGTAATAAATATTTTAGAGACACAATAAATGCTTTTGTGGCTCAATTGCAGGAATGGTTTGAGAAGCTGACTAAGGAAGAAATAAAACAAAAGCAGTTAGAGATAGATTTAAAAAGTATCGAAAAGTATGGCCTTCACTCTTCCCGTTTTCCAGAATCATTAGTAGCTACTTATTTATTTTTTAGTGAACAAAATCATCAAGATATTCATGAAGATAGAGTCGAAAGAGTCAAAAAAATTGGCCAAAGTGTATTTGAAGTACCGATAGAGCCTCTGCCAAATATGTATGAAGTATTAGATAAGCTTAAAGAACAAGGACATAATCTCTACTTACACACAGGTGGAGACGAGGAAAACCAAGGTAGAAAAATTGTTCAGCTAGAGCTAGCTAAATACTTTGAAAAAAGGGTATTTATTTCTGAACAAAAAGATACACCTGCATTAAAAGAAATACTAAACCAAATTAAGTACGATCCAAAAAAAACTTGGATGATTGGCAATTCATTAAAAACCGATATAAGACCGGCAGTAGAGGTTGGAATACATGCGATTCACGTACCTTCTGAACTGGAGTGGAGCTATAACCAAGTTGAAATTGATATTGCGCCAAAAGGTAAATTAATAACCGTTCATTCACTGCTGGAAGTTCCAGAAATCATCCAAAAGCACGCTCAAGAAATGGTTGTGTCCACCTAAGGTCATATGTAAACACAATATACAGAAACAGCTAACCGTTGATTAAACCTTACTCAACAGTGGGCAGATAAAGTTATTATGTTTTTTCTAATCAACTCACATACTATACAGAGGAGGTGACTGATATGGGAGGTCAATCCAAAGAATCAGAAAAAATGATATGTGAAGATCATAATTCTCCAGTTGATGAAAGAAGCTACGATTTATACGAAGCGACGCGTAATTCACTTTTACGTAATGAATTAGACGATAAAAACAAAACCATTTTAAATAATATTGATAACGGAGCGATGGATGTTAATCTTGAGGAATAATGGGCATTAAAAAACCTTTTATTTCTTAGTATCATAGCTATGTTACTAAGGATACACATTTTTTCTCTTAGTAAAAAAGACCCTAACTATTTAGGGTCTTTTTTAGGTATTTGTCCAAACATTCTATGGTTGTTTCACATACAGTAATAGGAGTCTACTAACAGAAAGGAGAAGATTTTTAATATGAGAAACAACTATCCTTATCAGCACTCTAATTACGGTGGTTATCACGGCGCTATGTATCCTCAGCAAGGTAACTGTGGTTATCCTCAAGCTAAACCTTGTGGTCAATTGCCTCCTCAAACCATGCCTGCTCAGTATGACCCAGTTAAACAAAATACATCTTTTACTGGTCAAGATGTGTTTGTGCCAGTGGTGCATCCGAGTCATACTACAAATGTTTATCAAAAAAATTATAAATATATGCACTCATTCCCGCATACAGAATCCGTTGTATGTCAGGAAACGCACCAACATTTTTGTGCTCCAAGCTGTCCTCCTAGACCTCGTCTTTGGTGCTGATAGCCAAAAAAGCTCCTTCATTTTAACAATGAAGGGTTTTTACTATGTGAAACTTAGGATGTTATTTAGCTATCGTTAAACAAAATAGCCCATTTTAGACCAAAATCCAATCGATATGAGCTATGTCTACATATAATACCTTAACCCATGTAAGTTTAAAGTTTTTTCCTTTAGTTAAATATCACGAAAGGAAGTGTTTGTATGTCTAGTTATGGTGGAGCTGGTTCTGGTTTTGCTTTATTAGTTGTTCTGTTTATTCTTCTTGTCATTATTGGATGCAGCTGTTACGGCCGCGGATTTGGCTGTTAATAACAATAAAAAAGTCTTTCTCTAATTTGAGAAAGACTTTTTTATTCGAGGTTGTGAGGGAGTGCTTTTATACGCAATAGAACTGATTGGGCGGAATTCAAACACTCTATTGCAGAGGGCGTAAAACTCGTATATGGGATCTGAGGATGCTTCATTGTATGTAAAAGAAACTAAAAGGTTATTGTTTTTTTATAGTGATATAAAACGTAGTTTATCCACTTCGTGGAGCACATTTCGTTTTTTATCATATGCTAAATGTATGAAGAAGAAGGAGGTGAAGTTTATGTTCTTTGGCGGTTATGGCGGAGGTTGTGGCTATGGTTATGGCGGCGGCTGCGGTTACGGCGGTGGCAGTGGTTTTGCTTTAATTATCGTGCTGTTTATCTTATTAATCATTATTGGCTGTGCTTGTTGGGGAGGATTTGGCGGTTGCTAATTATTAGCCTGCCTTTATCTCTAACTTAAAAAAGTTAGCTTTATGCTAGCTTTTTTTCTGTGTTGAATTTGTACATGTCAAGTGATTACGCTTTATATTTGCCGCGTTAACCAATGGTTTACAGCTTGTTACTAAGCGTTTATGGAATTTTTTACATATTTATTGTAAGCTAAGCCTTAGAGGTGATGAGAGTGAATTTAGGGGAACAGCTGCAGAAGTTAAGGGAAGAAAAAAAGATGTCCAGGGAAGACTTAGCTGGGGAAATGAATGTATCTAGACAAGCCGTCTATAAGTGGGAAAATAATAAAGGGTATCCGGATATTGAGAACCTTATTAAGTTAAGTGAGGTTTATAATGTGACGCTGGATGAATTAATTAAGGGAGATCAATCATTTCAAAGCAAAATAGCAATTGATCGAAAAAAAAGTGAGGATTTTTCAGATCCTGGTTTTGTGGTTGGAATCATTCTTGTATTCGTAGGATTATTTTTAGATTTAGGTAAATTTTCAGCGGGGGTTACCATACTAGGTTTTCTAACGATGTTTTTTTATGAGGATTTAATGAAAACGTTTTGGAATATAAAAAAAGATTTTAAGGAAGAAAGGTAAGTGGACAGGCTTTAAGGAACCTTAAAGCCTGTTTTTGTACTTGTAGTCATAAAAACATTAACATTGGTTATTATTTTCTTTTAGAGGGTTTATTAAAAATGTTAGTAGTAAGGAAATGAACGGTTTTCCACAAAATTTCTTAGCCTAATTCACAGTTTCGTCTGTAAACGAATGGTTTACGGGCGATTACCATACGTTTTCAATTCTATGATTTTTTGTAGGATTTAGGTTTTTATGTTAAGTTATGGGTATCCTTCAATTGTTTTAGAAAGGAGTGAATTTATATCTTAAAAACAGCAGTTGCTTCAATCAGTGCGGGTGTTTTATTTAGCTTATGTGCAAAAATAATGATGCATACAAGATGGTCAAAGTATTTTCTAAAAGCAAATGAAGCTACTCATAGGCCAATAAACTTTGTCCTTCAGGGAGCTTTGTTTGCGATTATCATGTTTATTATGCTTTTAATTGTAAAACCTTTTACATAAGAAAATAGTGTTATAGCTAAAGGGATCAATTCTTAAACATTCCTATTGGTTACCAAAATATTTGCCCGGGAAATGGAGCGATGTTGTTTTCTCTACTGAACCAGCTATATACGGATATTAACAGTTTTTAGAAAGGAGTATTGGATGTTAGTTAAAGCACTAATTACAGCAATCATTGGAGGCATTCTGTTTCCATTGTTCTTCAAGCTATTTACCCGAAAATCCTTAGATAAAAAGACTATTAGACCTGTCAGTCAAGGATTTTTCTTCGCGGTTATCTTCTTTATAATCCTTATGGTTACAAAAACCTTCAGTTAAAGTTATATTACAGATAATCTCTGTTCTATTATGGATTGCTCCAGAAGGAAATTAAGTGAATTAAAGGAACTCAAACCCAAGGAATACGTATATTCTTTGGGTTTTTTATAAGATTTCAAGAGTAAAGCCTCCTTTTACTTAGAAATATTAAAGCGATGATAATGAGTATGTAAGCAAAGTGTCACGAGATTCGAAGGTCTTTAAATATTTAAAAAATAATTTGTGCAAACGATTGCATTAAATTATTAGTTTAGTATATAATGTTCAAATAAAAGTATTCTAATGTTTTTAATAATTAGATTTTATGAAACTTTCAAGAAGGTATAAGCGATAGTCAGCAGCTTACGGATGAGCAGATAGTGAAAATTCTTACATACTCAAACAGCATTTTTAGACAGGACTATTAGTTATGCCGTATTCCTGAGGTAATCTAGCAAAATAGAAAACAGCCAGCCAAAGACACTAGCATTTACAGTATTCATCGTTGTTTTGAAAACGTTCACAACACATGTTGTAGCACTTTACATCAGAACATCTATCTTTTGCGGCTGTTAATTGAATCATAGGAGGCAGTTATGTTAGAAGAAAGAATCGTTGAAACCAGTGAAAAAAGCGTTCAGCCAAACTTACCTTATCTACCGATCAGTACCATATGGTTAATTAGTTTTGGATTTTTAGGTGTACAAATGGCATTCTCATTACAGAGTTCAAATATGGGACGTATATTTCAAACAATCGGTGCTGATCCAACTACATTAGGCTTTTTCTTTATTTTACCGCCGTTGGCCGGTTTAGTGGTTCAGCCCTTAGTTGGTTATTTTTCAGATCGTACCTGGATGCCAAGGCTTGGCCGTCGTATACCCTATCTACTGATTGGCGCAATTGTAGCCGTAATTGTTATGTGTTTGCTGCCAAACGCCGGCAGTTTTGGTTTTAGTGCGGTGGCTGCTATGACTTTTGGCGCCATCACTATTTTGTTTATGGACGTATCATCAAATGTAGCCATGCAGCCATTTAAGATGATGGTTGGAGACATGGTCAATGAAGAGCAAAAAGGTTTTGCCTATTCTATTCAAAGTTTTCTATCAAACAGCGGTGCTGTGCTAGCCTGTATTTTCCCTTTTGTTTTAACGGTATTAGGCGTATCAAATAGTGCACCAAAAGGAGTAGTACCACAATCAGTTGTTATTTCATTTTATGTTGGAGCCGTTGTGTTAATTATTTGTAGTTTATTTACAATACTTAAAGTAAAAGAATATTCACCTGCAGAATTTGCAGCATACCATGGTATTCCAGATGAAGCTACAAAAGAAAATGTAAACGTTTTTAAACTGCTTCGCAACGCTCCAAAGGTTTTTTGGACGGTCACACTTGTTCAATTTTTCTGCTGGATGGGCTTTCAATATTTATGGACATACGGTACAGGTGCAGTCGCTGAAAACGTTTGGTATACGAATCAGCCGTCTAGCTCCGGCTATCAAGCAGCTGGCAACTGGTTCGGCATTTTATCAGCTGTACAGTCGATTGCCGCAGTCATTTGGTCACTAGTTTTGTCACGCGTAGCCAACAACAAACGTAAGCCAGCGTATGCTTTTAGTTTACTGCTAGGCGGTATTGGTTTTGGATCTGTCTTTTTTATTCACAATCAATGGATGCTGATTGCTTCATTTATTTTAATTGGCATCGCTTGGGCTGCTATGATGACGTTTCCGTTCACGATGCTTACCAACGCCCTGTCAGGAAAGAATATGGGAACATATCTAGGGTTATTTAATGGAAGTATTTGTTTGCCGCAAATTATAGCTTCTTGCTTGAGTTTTGCTTTGTTCCCAATAATCGGATCTTCTATGCCGGGCATGATTTTAATCTCAGGTATTTTACTTGCTACGGGAGCAGCGTCTGTTTCGATTATTAAGGAAACATATACAAAGTAATTAGTAGCTGTCCATGGTACAAAAGCAGCGTGGTTTCTTAGTTTTTTTGTGTTCGAGCTATTGACCGGAATCTATAAACATCTTATTTTTGTATTGACTATCATGATAAAATGTAAACGAATTCAATCTAGTGGGAAATTTGATAACAAGAATGGAGAATGAATCAATGAAAACTGAAAAAGAAAAAATGGTGGATGGCGAGCTGTATTTTCCAGCAGACCAAGAATTAGTAAAGGACCGGGAAGATGCAAGAAGGCTTGTTCGTTCGTTTAACGGTACAGATGAGACGAATTATGAAAAGCGTACCGAGTTACTAAAGGAACTATTTGGTTCAACAGGAGAACGCATTTACCTTGAATCTAACTTTCGATGCGACTACGGATACAATATCCACGTAGGAGAAAATTTTTATGCGAACTTTGACTGCACACTTTTAGATGGGGGACGAATTACAATAGGTAAGAACTGCATGATGGCACCGGGCGTACATATTTATACGAATACTCATCCTGTGAATGCAGAACAGCGAATTACAGAAGTTGAATATACCAAGCCCGTCACGATTGGAGATAATGTATGGATTGGGGGACGAGCTGTCATCAATCCAGGCGTTACAATTGGACATAATGCTGTAATCGCTTCCGGAGCTGTTGTGATAAAAGATGTTCCAGATCATGTAGTAGTGGGAGGGAACCCCGCAAAAATTATAAAAAAGTTGGATTAATTTTTACTAGCTAAACATTGTTTATAAATTAACTAAAAAATAAAGAGTTATTCCCGATAGAAATGAATCTTTCTGTAAAAATCAATATCTGTTTTTAAAAAAACAAAATGTTCGAGCAGCACTAAACCTATGGATACTCAGCAGGTTTAGTGCTGTTCTTTTATGTTGAGATGATCTCTTTATCTGACTGCAAGTCATATCATCTCTAACTCAGCTTATTAACATAATCTTCTAATAAGAAAGTTTCTGCCACTTTTACACTTTGGGGGAATTTTCATTTATGTGTACGTGTAAAACGGATGAAATTATTCCAAATTCCGATCTAACAATATGCCGGTTTGCTCGGCTATTACATCGGTTGGAACGTGCATCCCGTTTTTAAACCACCATTCTACTGTCCCTACAACGGCCGAGGCAAAGAACTGAATAACAACCTCTTTACGCAACCCTTTGTTTTCTCCTTCAGTTGTATCAACTTCAGGACCATACTCTTGGATGACTAACTCGAGAAAACGGCTGCGGAAATAATGAGCGCCTTTACTTTCTAACATGGTTGAAAAGAAGAGATGGTGACGCTCAAAATATTCAAACCAAACATAATTTCCTTCTTGGAACGTCATATCAGCAGCCGAATGACATAGTTCTTCGAGGTTGTTCATATGTTCTTCAATCATCTTATCTAATAAATCATATTTATCCATATAGTGAAGATAAATCGTGCCTCGGTTAACGTTTGCTTTGTCAGCAATATCCTGAATGGTAATGTCATCAAATCGTTTTTGGGTCATTAATTCAGTCACTGCGTTTTTTATAGCCTCTTGGCTCTTTAGTATTCTTCTATCCACTTTCGCCATTTTAAAAACCTCACTTTTTTTAAAAGATATTCAACAATACCTCTTCATTTGTTGAGTAATCAACGAATCGCCTTCAATTAACGATTGAAAGGATTTTATTTGCTTTTATAATTATAGACAGATGTTGATTAATCAATCAATATTGATTATTTTTTCAACAGAAAGATAGAGAGTTTTAAAAGTATAAAAAAATGAAATTCAAGAGGAGGGATGTGTATGAACCGTATTGATAAGAGTGCAGAAAAATATAAACAGCTGTTTGGCGATGGTGTTCCGGCTACACATGTTACCGATCCGGATTTTCAAGACATTCTGAGCCATTTCATTTTTGGAGAAGTTTTTTATCAAGGTGACCTAGACGATAAGCAACGTGAACTAATTACACTGGTCGTTCTGGTTACTAACCAGACGTTATCTCAGTTAAAAGCACATGTTAGCGCAGCGCTGAATGTTGGGCTAACGCCTGTAGAAATTAAAGAGGCTGTTTATCAGTGTGCGCCATATATTGGCTTTCCAAAAACGTTAAATGCCGTCAATGAAGTGAATGAGGTTTTTAAAGCAAACCATATCGCGTTACCGCTTGAAAGCCAAAAGGCGATAGATGAACAGAATCGTTTGCAAAAAGGGCTGGCTACTCAAGTAGAGATTTTCGGAGATGTTATTAAAAAAATGCAGAAGAATGCTCCATTGAATCAAACGCATATACAGGAATATCTTTCTGCTTTTTGCTTCGGAGATTTCTACACCCGCAGCGGACTTGATTTGAAAACAAGAGAGCTATTAACTCTCTGTATTGTAAGTGCGTTAGGCGGTGCTGAAGGTCAAGTGAAGGCACATGTACAAGGTAACCTGAATGTTGGAAATGACAAGGGACGATTGATTGATGCAATTACTCACTGTCTTCCATATATGGGGTTTCCAAGAACACTAAATGCATTAGCTTGTATTAATGAAATTAGCCCTGAAAACTAAGAGAAGAGAGTGAAAAATTTCTGTTTTATGTGAAGAACTTCCTGATAAGAAATGGGAAACCAAAGCATATAAGACAAGCTACTACAAAAAATAAACAATTCAAAGGAGATAAAAAACATGTTTAACGAAACGTATAAATTATCAAACGGTGTAGAAATTCCGCTATTAGGCCTGGGTACTTGGCTGCTTGATGATGAACAGGCAGCGCAGGCAGTGCGTGATGCGGTATCTAGCGAGTATCGTCATATTGATACGGCACAAGCTTATATGAATGAAGCTGGTATAGGCGAAGGAATCCGTTCATGCGGTGTTGCAAGAGAAGAACTTTTTATTACAACAAAGGTTGCAGCAGAAGCAAAAACTTATGAGGAAGTTACGAATTCCATTGATGAGTCTTTAACAAAGTTGGGGCTGGATTACATTGATCTTCTAATTACCCACAGTCCACAGCCTTGGACGGAGTTTAGAGAAGAGAAACGTTACTTCGAAGAAAACAAAGAGGCATGGAAAGCAATGGAGGATGCTTATAAGGCAGGGAAGGTAAAGGCAATCGGCCTTTCTAACTTCCTTCAGGATGATATAGAGAATATTCTTTCTAGCTGTGAAATCAAGCCTATGGTCAATCAAATATTGGCACATGTGAGCAATACGCCTTTGGAGTTAATTGAGTTCTGCCAGAAGAATGGTATCTTGGTAGAAGCATATTCACCAATTGCGCACGGTGCGGTTCTTGATAATAAAGAAGTGAAGGTAATAGCTGATAAATACGGAGTGTCTGTTGCTCAGCTTTGCCTGCGCTATGATATTCAGCTTGGTCTTGCAGTCATTCCTAAGACGGCAAACCCAGATCATATGAGAATCAATGCAAAGCTTGACTTTGTGATCAGCGATGCAGATATGGAGACTTTGAAAAATGTAGAACCTATTCAAGATTATGGTGAGCATAGCTACTTCCCGGTATTTGGCGGGAAATTAAAATAAACGGCTAACGAATGAGGACTTTTTATAGCAATGAATGATAGTATTGGAGGAATCAAAATGGCAAAACATGAAGAAGTAAAAAATGGCGTTATTTTTCCAGTAGGTGAAAAGAATGAAGCGTATGCACAATTTTTTGTTGGACAAAGTTATCTCCAAACCTTAATCGCAGATCCTAAAGTGAACGTTGGAGTTGGAAATGTAACCTTTGAACCTGGATGCCGCAATAACTGGCATATTCATCGTGATGGATTTCAGCTTCTATTAGTAACAGGGGGCGAAGGTTGGTACCAAGAAGAAGAAAAACCTGCACAATTCTTAAAAGCTGGAGATGTTATTGTGACGCATGATGGTGTCAAACATTGGCATGGTGCTGCAAAAGACAGCTGGTTTGAACACATTGCCATCACTGCCGGTACGCCGGAGTGGTTAGAACCAGTAACGGATGAGGAATATAATAGCATAAAATAATAGATCGTATGTATCTTAGAAGCAAAAACCCTACGGATTATTACTAATAATTCGTAGGGTTTTTATTATAAATTCAAGATGTCATAGGAAATAGCCTTAACGCTATAAAAGTTCACCAATCGATTTGTTTTCCGTCTTTAAAAAAGAATCCGGAAGGTCCTTCGGGTCCAATCGTTGCTAACCAAAGAATAGAACGAGCAGCTTGCTGCGGCGTTCTTGGAGCTGATGGTCCACCCATATCTGAGCTTACCCATCCTGGATCGACCGCGTTAATTTTGATATCTTTGGTGCTTTCCACAGCTATTAATTGCGTTAAGCCATTTAGAATAAGCTTGGATAACTTATAAGCGCCCACTCCTGAAGAAGACATTTCACTCATTGCTCCATATTCGGAGGAAACATTAATAATTCTTCCGTAGGCTTGCTGTTCCATAAGAGGCATAAAGGAACGGATTACGTGGTAGGCACCGAAGAAATTCGTTTCTAGCGTTTTTTCTAGAACAGAAGGGTCCAAGTTCACTAATTTTTGATTTTTATCTAAATATATGCCCGCGTTATTAATTAACACATCTAATCTTCCATATTGCTCACTTACTTTAGCCGCAGCTTGACCGATACTTGTTTGATTGTTTATATCCATTGTCAAAAATGAAACATCAAGATGAGAGTCTTTCAGTTTTTGCACGGCTTTATGTCCGGTTTCTGAATTTCGGCTCGTCAAAATGACCTTAAAACCTTTCATCGCCAATTGTCTCACTAGTTCATAGCCAATACCGCGATTTCCTCCGGTGACGAGTGCAACTTTAGTATGTTTTTCCATTTCAAGTCCTCCATTTTTTATATATGAATGCTGTAAGCATTGATTAGAACAGATTTCAGCTTTTCATAGATGTAATAAAAGAAAACAAAGGGATCCTACTAGGGATCCCGAAAGAAAGTTGCGTTGATGTCTTATTTTGAAAGTTGACTTACAGGACGTTTCATATAACTTCTTGGTAAAATAAATAGTGCGCTTAATACTAATGACAAGATGCCTACTAGTACAACGTATTGTATACCCATTCCTGATATAAATAGTCCACCTACGGCTGTACCAATGGTTGTTCCTAAGTTAACGGATGCTAAAAATAATCCATTCGCGAAATCAGGAGCTTCTGGAGCTGCTGATGAAATCCAGTATTGGTTAATATTCGTTCCTATACCAGCAAATATTCCCCAAACTAAAGTCATGATAGCCATCGGCCAAGTAAACTGTCCGATAAAGAATAAAATGATGTAAACGACTCCCAATGCGAAAGGAAAAACGACTACAGTTTTAATGGCATTTTTCGTAAGTAATTTCCCTGCGATAATGTTTCCGATAATATTTGCCACACCGTACAGCACCAGCATGAAACTAATTAATTGTCCAGAAAGGTTCGTAACGCTTTTAAGATACTCAGCAAGATAGCTATATACCCCAAATACTGCTGAATTGAGTAAAAGGACAGCAATGATCGAAAGCCAAGTAACGGGTTTTTTTAATACGCTGAGCTGTGCTCCGTATGAAAGTCTTTCTTTAACAGGCATTGAAGGGAAGAATGCCCACGTAGCAATAAATACTATCGCGTTAATAACAGCAAAAAACGTCATTGATAGTTGAAACGAGACTGTACTTGCAAGAAAACTTGCGATCGGCACACCAAGTACCATACCTGCAGATACGCCAATAAAGACTTTGGAAACAGCTTTTGGAGCCTCTTCCTTGCTAACTGAGTTCGCTGCCATTGTAAAAGCTGCTGAAAAATAAATTGGATGAAAAATAGCTGGAATCACACGCGCAATGATGGCAATAGCAAAATTAGAAGTAAAGATAGAGATAATGTTACCGAAAATGAAAATACCAAGTACAAGCAGCATTGCCTTCTTGCGATTGACTCCCGAAAATAATAACGGCATCGTTGGACCGGATATTGACACAGTAAGCGCAAAGAGACTCACCAGCCATCCTGCCTTTGATACACTGATATGAAAGTGATCCGCAATGTAGGATAATATCCCTATAACGCCCATTTCGGTATTGATAATACCGAAAGCTCCTAAAGTTAAGACAAATATAAGTAGCTTAGTTTGTTTAGACATAAAATAAAGATCCTTCTTTCTGAAAAATGTTGTGTTCTAGTTGCTGTAAAGCGGGTTGTTTAAAGGTGTATTGTCATGTTTTTACTTAGTCACTTTTTCAATTCTACCTGTAAAATCACCATCAACATTTTCAAAATTTTCCTTTCCTGATTCAATTTGACCTAGTATGATAAGGTCGTTTGTAGCATCCTCAAAATCTTTGTAAAAAATAGCTACATTTCCCCAAGGAGCGTAATAAGCAAAGTCTCCTTTTTTGGATAGGTCTCCGGCTTGTACATCATCTATAGATAATCTTTTTTGTAAAATACTAACTTTCTCTTTACCTATATAATCTTCAAACGTTACGGTTAAAGGCAGTTGAGCTAGAAAATCCTTACTTGCTGGATTATCGTACATCCTAACAAACACTTCTTTGTTGTTGAACGTTAACTTTATTCTTGTATTTGAAATACTAACTTCTTCTGTTTGTTCTGGTACTCGGTTTAAATGCTTACTGGCATTATGGTCGGTTGCAGATGAATTATTGTTGCCACAAGCGGCAAGGACAACGCTTGTTACTAAGATAGAAGCTAGGCACAACAGCTTTTTCATCTTAAGCTCCTTTCCACATTGAATTATTAAAGATGTTGATGGTGTGATATAAACTTCTGTGTTGTTTATTCTAACGGCTTCTTCCAAATATAAAAAATACTTATATCTTATATCATGATATGTTTGATAAGCATTTCTGGAGTGTATATACTAAAGCTTATGAAAGGAGGAGAGGGATATAGAAATTCGAGTTTTGCGGTATTTTCTTACGGTTGCAAGAGAAGGAAACATCACGAAGGCCGCTGATGTTTTGCATGTGACTCAGCCAACACTGTCTAGACAATTAAAAGATCTTGAACAAGAGTTGGGCAAAAAATTATTTATTCGCAGCAGTCACAGTATCATTTTGACAGATGAAGGAATGCTTCTGCGAAACAGGGCAGAGGAAATTGTTAATATGGTCGATAAATTGGAGGCGGAGTTTAGTTCCATGGAAGAAACAATAGGTGGTGATATTTATATAGGGGGCGGGGAGACAGAAGCAATGAAACATATTGCACGAGTCGCAAAAGATGTGCAGGTACGTTATCCCAATATACGATATCACCTCTACAGCGGAAACGAAGAAGATATAACGGAACGGCTTGACAAGGGGCTGCTTGACTTTGGCATTTTAATTCAACCGGCTGATATTTCAAAATACAATTATCTTAATATCCCTGCCAAAGATGTTTGGGGCGTTGTGATGAGAAGAGACAGTCCTCTTGCCCTCAAAGAAAGCATTCAAGCTGCGGATTTATTAAACGCTCCACTAATCTGTTCACGACAGGCCATGAAGCAGACATTTTCAAAAAATGAATTTTCGGATTGGTTTGGCGAAGACTTTCATAAATTAAACATCGTTACTACATACAATCTTGCATATAATGCTGCCATTATGGTTGAAGAAGGCATTGGGTATGCCATAACACTTGATAAAATAGTCAATACGTCTACTAATAGCAACCTTTGTTTCAGGCCGTTACAGCCAAGACTTGAATCGGGTTTAAATATTGTGTGGAAAAAGCATCATGTTCTTTCAGCTGCAGCTGATGCGTTTTTAAAAGAACTGCAGGGGGAATTTTCACAAACTCTAAACTGACAGCGCATCGGTCTAGTTCAAACAAATGGAGTAAAAAGACTTATCTATACGGTATGGTAGATAAGTCTTTTTACTGCGGGTATGGAGGTGATGTTAAGAGCCTTAGGATGTTTTATTATGATGTATTAACTCCCATTCGCCAGGGTTAGTGTCATCTGGCGATAAACCGTTAATAATATCAAGATAATGATTAGCTTTTTCGTCCATATATTTTACAGTTCTTTTAGCTTCCTTTACAGAGAGCGATTGAAGATAAAAGAGACGTACCTAAAAATAGCAGGCTTGAACGAGTAAGCGCTGATTAGAGACCGGTTAACTTTCATAGATCTTAATGGAATATAGATGTATAAAAGCGTAGCCTGTCACGAGTTCACGCTTTTATAGTGAGAGCTTAAAACGTAGACTTCATTTTGCAAAGAAGAAATTTTTAAAAAGATAAGTGAGACGAACATTTCACCAATTTTTCACTATTAGATGCTAGTATAAATATCAGTAATGCAATACAACATTTTCTATAGAACTCCCCTATTTAGGCTGACCTTTTAAGGTGAGCTTTTTTTGTGTCTGTAATTAATATGCTCCATAGAACATGGAAAAAAGTAAATATAGGCACTCCAATAAAAGCGATAAAAGCTGAAGCAATAAGAGAAGCAATCCAATAAATCTTCCATGTGCTAAAGAATTGGTAAACTAATGTAAGTATAACCGGGATAACTGCAAAATCAACGGAATTAAAACGATGAGTAAAGACCAATAATTGATGAGGGTAGCTCCATACGCCAAAGAACTTTCCGAGTTCATCCACAGTACCAACTAAAACAAAGCTAATGAAAAAAATACTAAGAGAATAAATATTATTCGTTGTCGGTCAATGAGGAGATAAAAAACGAATAGAAAAGCGCACTTAAAATGATAATTAGCCACCATTGAGCACTAAATAAATCATGATGAAGCCAGTAATCGTATTGTTTATCATTAACACGCTGGGTAAGAACTTCTAACTGATTAACCATAAACACCACCTCCTTACGAGTATGTGCGAAAAAGAGGTGGTTCATGCAATTAGTCACTTCGTTAGATTTTTTCTTTTTATGGGTTTTGTAATGTATTAAATAAAAAAGGAAATCTACAGCGCTTGTTCTGAGCTTACGTTATTTTGTTTAAATGTCGTATGAATCATAAAGGCAATAAGAATGGAGGCTAGGACTAGAGAAGAGCCTGCCGTACCTAAGTCTAAACCGCCTTTTTCATGTGGCTTTGTCAAAAGATCTCCAAATGTTGCTCCGAAAGGGCGAGTCAAAACGAATGCTACCCAAAATAAAAACACACGAGAAATCTTTGTATAGAAGGTACATATAACAATGAATGCTAGTAAGCTGCCAATTAAAATAGCTCCACCTATATATCCAAGGCCAGACGTATCAGACAAAAAATCTCCTAAAGCTGTACCTAATGTGTTTGAGAAAAGGATGGCAATCCAATAAAGTATTTCAGCCTTGCGGTTTCTAATATAGTTGATATTTAATGAACGCTCGCTAAAATACCAGTATGCAAATATCGACAACAATATAGTGATTAATATCATCGAGCCTTTTGCGTAACCTAATGCCAGTGTACGATCCATAAAATCAGACATAGTTGTGCCAGCTACGCTAGTTGACAGAATAACAGTCCAATAAAGGGCCGGAATATACCTCTTAGAGCTTAGTTGAGCTACAAGTGTAATTAAAAATATGCTAAAAAAGATCAGCGTACTAACTGCATATCCAACTCCTAATGTTTGTGCTAACAAGTCACCTGCGGTTTCACCCAGTGTCGTAGCAGAAATCTTCATAATCCAAAAAACAAGGGTAATTTGTGCAATTTTATTCATTGGCGAAGATGCTTGCATTTTTAATTTTTCTCTCCTTCTTGTGCTAACTGTTTATTCTCTTAAATAAACGGCACACTTGCCTAACGTTTTTCTTAAAGAAATTTTTTAAAAGCTTCATCGCTGCAATTCAAACTGTACAGTCTTTTTCTAAAATCAAAATGAAAAATAAATAAGAATTTAATGAGATTTTTATAAAAAACTTTTTATTAATGTTTTATCAACTCTGTTGCACCATGATGTTTTTATAAAAATAAAATATTTATTTTTTATCGAATTCTCATTTTAATTTCATTTTAATTTCATTTTAATTTCATTACACAGTATTAAATTTAAATTATGTGAGCCAAGTTTTTTAAACATAACGTTATGCCTTCAGCTTTTGAAACTAGAAAATAAGTACAATTCATTAAAAGAAGGAGAACGTTGAACAGTTGTTAAGAGGTCAAAGATGATGATACTTAAGAAATTTTTAAGAAACAGCTAGTAAGATTATAAATAGCATGACTATTGGTAGGAAGGTGCCATTTTGATACGTTTTCAAAAAAAGAAGAAAAGACATACATATATTTTGATAGGAGGGATTCTTACTGTAGGAGGACTTATTTTTGTTGGAACCTTGTACAAAGGTAGCTTACTTTCTTTAGACAAGCTTTCTTGGAGTGAACCTCAACAAGTGAGTCAATTATTTTCCACTTACAAAGAAAACTCTATCTTAAAGAATAAGCTAGCCACTGAAAATCAGGAGGAAGCAAATGCTTATAAGTTGGAATATGAAAACAAAGTCTTAAAAAAAATTTTAAAAGCAGAAGATCAGGTGAAAACCTATAATCCTGTAACAGCTACCGTAATTGGCCGCTCAACGAACAACTGGAACAATGAATTAACAATTGATAAAGGAAAGAAGCAGGGGTTAAAAATAGATATGAATGTGCTAGGTACAAATGGAGTCGTTGGGAAGGTATCCAAAGTTTTTTCGTCAACCTCTATCGTAGAACTAATTAGCTCAAACCTTAGGACAAATCGTATGGCGGTAATGTTAAAGGATAGGAAAAGCGTGAATGGAACATTAGAAGGCTACGATGATAAAAGAGGTAATTTAATTATTAGAAAAATCCCTAGTGAGGCTGAGGTTAATGTAGGAGATAAAGTTCAAACCTCTCCTATCAGTTCAATCTTTCAAAGGAAGTTAGCCTTAGGAAAAGTCATCAAAGTAAAGCCTGATGAATATGGATTAACGCAATTGGCCGTTGTAAAACCCTCATCCAACTTTAATGATATTAGTGAAGTAATTGTTATTAAAGCAAAGAACAATGGGTAGGGAATTTAATATCACATTCTAATAGAAGTCTTTTATCTTATGTTTTTATGTTCAGCACTTAAAATTTCTTATTGTCTACTGAGATGTTGGTTTGTGATAGCTATACACTTCTCTTTATTATTGGAAAGAGCGATCGATATGCAAAGCAAAAATATAGAGATTGAAAAGAGGGGTTAGTTAGATGAAAGAAAGTATTTTAATTGTGGAAGATGAAGTAGAAATAGGCAATATATTAAAAATGGAACTTGAACATGAAGGTTACCAAGTGAAAATTAAAAACAATGGAAGAGATGGTCTCGAAATGGCCTTATCAAATATGTTTGATTTAATTTTACTTGACATTATGCTACCGGAAATGAGTGGTATAGAGGTCTTGCGTAAAGTAAGAAAGAGAGAAAATTACGTGCCTATTATTCTTTTGACAGCTCGCAACTCAACTCTAGACAAAATACTGGGGTTAGATCATGGCGCAAACGACTATATAACTAAGCCATTTAAAACTGAAGAATTGCTGGCTCGGATACGTTCTTTACTACGTTATAAGCACCTTGTTATTAGGAATAAGGTAGAAAAAGACTCGTTATTATTAATTGAAGATATGGTTATAAATACTGAATCAAGAGAAGTAACTAGAGCTGGGCAAAAAATCAGCTTAACCCCTAAAGAGTATGATTTATTAATTTACTTAGTCATCCATAAAAATAAGACGGTTACTCGTGAAGGAATCTTACTAAATGTATGGGGATATGAATACGAAGGAGATACAAATATACTTGATGTTTATATAAGTTATTTGAGAAAGAAAATTGAAGAAGGATTTAGTCCCTCACTCATTGAGACTGTTCGAGGTATAGGATACACCATTAAAGAAAGTTAAAGAAACAAGGAAAGCAACTTTATATGATTCATTAAAGAAGATTAAGAAATAAATTCATTTATTCTTAATCTCTTTTTTATTCAAATCTAATTTTTATTTGATAAATTGAAGAAAAGCCTATAAAGAAGAAAGTCATAGAAAACTTATTTCATATTTCTTCTTATTATCTTTCAAAATGGAGGGATATAGTACTAGTACTCATATTCATTTGTAGAAGCAGTTTTTACGTTTTTAATTTTTAGACAAAGGAGAGTACTTTATATGCAAAAGGTACTAATTGTAGAGGATGAAGAAGGATTAGTAGAATTTTTAGAATTAGAACTAAAATATGAAGGATATTTAGTTGACGTAGCTTACGATGGTCGTACTGGTTTAGATAAAGCAACCAAGCAGAAGTACGATATTATATTATTGGATTTAATGATGCCTGGATTAAATGGAATTGAGGTATGCAGAAGACTAAGAACAACTAAGGATACTCCTGTTATTATGCTCACAGCTAAGGATAGTGTCATGGATAGGGTAATGGGGCTTGATAATGGAGCTGACGATTATTTGTCCAAACCATTTGCAATTGAAGAATTATTTGCAAGAATGCGAGTCATTTTTAGACGTCAAGAAAACAACAAGATGCTGGATCAGAAGCTACTATTAACATTTAAAGATATTGAACTTGATTTGGAATCAAGAACAGTGATAAAAGAAAAAAAACTAATTGAACTCACGAATAAAGAATTTGAACTCCTAGCCATTTTTATGCGTAACATTAACAAAGTATTAACGAGAGACATACTTTTAGAGCAAGTGTGGGGGTACGATTCAGTTGTTGAAACGAATGTTGTCGATGTATATGTTAGATATTTAAGAAATAAATTAAGTGCGCAGGACAAAGAGTTATATATTCAAACCATCAGAGGGGTTGGGTACGTGATGCGTGATGTTTAAATGAGAAAGTGGATAAAGTGTATAAAAGATTTGCCTATAAGATGGAAGATAACGTTATGGTCTTCCATGTTTTTATTTTTTCTTTTTCTCTCTTATAACCTCTTTCAATACATTGTGATTGATAACGGTATTTTAAATTATGAGAAGCAAAATGGTATTCATCAATTAAACGAGGTTCTCGCTTTTATTCAATCTGATGATGAACCTTTATCCTTAAAACAAATTGAAAGCAGTGAAGGATACTTATCGAAAATTAATGAAAAGAATCAGTTGATTCGTGTTCTTGATAGGAAAGGGAACATTATAACCAGTACCTCAAACAATGTTTCACCAAATTGGCAGCAACCGAAGGCGGTGAAGCACCAAGAGTATAAAGTGATTCGAAACCACGATGAACGTCTACTCGTTCTTCGTTCTCCAATTGTCACCGACAACTTCACTGGAACGGTTGAAATTGTTAGAAATATGGAGATGTCTGATGCTTTTATGGACAAGATTTTTTTATTAATGCTTGCTGCAGGGATAGGCTCACTAATCTTTAGTATTCTAGGTGGAACCATTCTAGCAAAGAAAATACTATCTAACGTTCAAGCGTTAACATTGACGATGAAAAAAATAAAAACAAATGGCCTTGAAGAACGTGTTCCAGTTAATGAGAAAAACGATGAATTTGCTCAATTAGGCAGTTTATTTAATGAGTTGATGGATAGCCTCGAAGACTCTTTTTTACAGCAAAAACAGTTTGTAGAGGATGCTTCACATGAATTAAGAACTCCGTTAGCCATTATCCAAGGACATTTGACATTGTTAAATCGCTGGGGGAAAAATGAAGCAGCAGTATTAGATAAATCCTTGAAATCCAGTCTGAAAGAAGTAGAGCGTTTAACGAATCTTGTGCAAGAATTATTGGAGCTATCCCGAGCTGAAAATAGTCTGATAAATCCTGTAGATGTTGAACCTATTAACGTATTGGCCACTGTTCAACATGTTGTAAGGAATTTTGAAGTACTGTATAACAACTATGAGTTTAAAATAAGACACTCACATGAAAATCTGTACGTGAATATTTCTTCTCGCCATCTAGAACAAATATTAATCATTTTGTTAGATAATGCAGTCAAATATTCTAAGAAGGAAGAGAAAGAGGTAGTTATAGACTGTTCTCTCATCAATGAAAAGGTATCCCTTAAAATAATGGATAAAGGAATTGGAATTCCAGAAGAGGATATACCTTATATTTTAAATAGATTTTACCGAGTGGATAAGGCAAGGAGCAGAAAACAAGGAGGACTTGGCTTAGGACTGGCTATAGCCAAACGATGGATTGAAAAGTACCACGGTACGATTAACATCGAGAGTAAAGAGGGCGAAGGAACAAATGTAACGGCTGTATGGCCTCTGTTTACTAACTCTCTATAAATGTGCATATAAAACAAGCTCTTTATTTTTAATACTCCTAACTTCAAAAGCAAAGAAGCATCAAAATCTAAAAGGAAAAAGACCTTATCACATTTCATCAAAAGTAGCTTGATAAAGCACAGAAAGTAGAGGTGTCTAGTATGAAGTTGAAGTTTCAATTTACACTTGCTTTTATATTAAGCTTGTTGTCCCTTATTTGTTTTAGTGGGATGGCTCTTTTAATTAATGGATCAAAAATTGTCGCATTTGATCGGTCTATTATATCGCTAATTCAAGGGTTCGAAACTCCTGGGCTAACGACTATTATGAAATGCTTTACTTTTATTGGCTCTACGCCATCTGTTGCAGTGATTTCTCTCTTTAGTTTGTTTTTTCTCTATAAGGTATTAAAACATCGAGCGGAGCTTATTTTATTTATCGCGATTATTGTAGGTTCTCCAATCCTCAATGAGCTGCTAAAACTACTTTTTCATCGTGCACGTCCTGACTTCCATCGATTAATCGAAATCAATGGTTATAGCTTTCCAAGTGGGCATGCTATGAGTGCTTTTGCTGTTTACGGCGTCCTTTCATTTTTGCTCTGGCGTCATATTTCTACTCGCTGGGGACGTACACTTTTAATCGTTATTACCACTACAATGATTCTAGCAATAGGTATTAGTCGTATTTACTTAGGCGTGCATTATCCTAGCGACGTTATTGGAGGCTATTTTGCTAGCGGCTGCTGGCTAGCTATTGCTATTTGGTTCTATCAACGCTATCAGGAGAAGAAGGTTGAGCAAAGAAGATCTACTCAAAGTAAAGAATGAATACGATGATATATCAACACGGAAATAATCATATAGGCTAAGGATGCAAGTGACTGGCTTCATAATTAAGTGTGGATTATCAAAAGTACTGATATGAACAGCCAGCATTGATTTATGGACGTTTTTTCAGTAGGGGGAATAAAAAACGAATCTATAAGAACTGCATTTTTTATAAAGATGATACACCACCTAGGAAATGAAATTTTTGATAGCATTCTACTTAAAACAGTCATAAAATTGACTGTTTTTATTATTAGAAAATGTAAAATAACGGTTACTTTTTTCTTGAACTTATTACAAAAAAATCAAATGAAATTGATCCATTTCTATCGATTGTGGCAGAAACTGTTAAATTTTATCTTAAAAAGTGATATTCTTACAGTAATTCAATCAATATACTTTCAAAGCTATTTGTGGATTGAATTTTTACAGTATAAAAAATATTGAGAGTCATGATTACTGTATTACTCTGAGACTAAGGATGAGCAATGTATGAACAAACTTATAATACCAGCCATACTCGTTATATTCGCTTTGTGGATCTTATTACAATTAGCTTTAGACGGGAATATCTTTAAAAACCCGCTAAATTATTTTATCTTAATTACGGTTTTTTTTTTATTTATCAAGCAAGCAAAAGAAAAATAGCCTGACATCGCTGCTGTGTAGTCTATAGTTATAGGCTGCTTTTTCTTTTGGCCGCGTTAAAAATAATTCCATCTATAAGCTAATTAGAAAAAGAAGGTTGAACCTTGCTTTATAAAAAATACCTTACGAACGTAAAATGATTAAAATTTTAAAAATATTAAACAGTACCTTGCAATAAACAATAGCTGGTGATATATTGTAATTATTAGGAAGTTATTATAAATCAGTACTATACAATAAACAGTAGTGGACTGTGAAAAGAAAAGGGTGAAGAACAGTGAACGTGCAATTTAAAAAAGGAGTTTTAGAGCTTTGTGTCCTTGTATTACTGGATAAGAAAGACCGCTATGGATATGAATTAGTTCAAAAAATCTCCGATCAAATTGAAATATCAGAAGGGTCGGTATATCCTCTTCTGCGCCGATTAACAAAAGAAGAATATTTTACAACGTATTTAAAGGAATCTACAGAAGGTCCTTCAAGGAAATATTATCAGCTTACAGCTAAAGGAAGGGAGTATTTATACGAACTTATCGATGAATGGAACGAATTTTCAAGAGGTGTTAATCAATTAATTAAAGAAGGTGTGAACAATGTCGAAGAGTAAATTTTTACAGCAATTAAATGAATCCTTAAAACCATTGTCCTCAAAAGAACGAGCGGATATTTTACAAGATTATGAAGAACATTTTTCCATTGGGTTAGAAGAAGGAAAAACAGAAGAAGAAATTGTAGCGTCGCTAGGATCCCCGAATCAAATAGCCAAAGAATTACTGGCAGATTATCACGTTGAGCAAGCAACAGCTAAGGCAACAACTCAAAATATTTTGAGAGCCACTTGGGCCGTAATTGGTTTAGCTTTTTTTAATGTAGTAATTGTTCTTGGTCCGGCCGTTGCATTAGCTGGCTTTATTTTATCAGCTTGGGCCATAGGTCTATGTTTCTTGCTATCTCCTATTCTAGTTCTCGGTGAAGCTATTGTACATTGGAGCGGCTTTTTTCTCTTTAATTTATTTATGTCGTTAGCATTTTGCGGAATTGGATATTTTATTATGCTAGGTATGTTTGTTGTAACGAAGCTAGCTATAAAAGGATTTGTACGTTATCTGAAATACAATGTATCACTGGTGAAAGGCGGTTTAAAACGTGTTGAATAAAAAGAAACTCTCCGTTCTTGCGGGTATTCTCATCCTTGTTGGGATTATAGGAAGTCTCCTTACGTATCGTGCTATTAACCCTGAACCTATTTCAAAAGAAAAAGTTATTAACAGCAATCAAGTATCAAAGGTAAACATTAATACGGATAATACTCGTGTTCATGTGTACCCTATCAAAGGCAGTGATATCAAAGTAACGTTAAAAGGCGAAACATCTTCTAACATAAAAAGAGACTTCACTACTAATGTTAAAAATTCAACCCTTTTTATCTCCTATAATGAACAGCAGCGCAGCTGGGTCAATTTTGACATTGTTAGTGTATTAAAACCGCTATCCATCAACGTTTATCTGCCTGAAAAACAATATAATTCATTGGGGATTTCCAGCAACAACGGGTACGTGTCTGTTAAAAAATTACGTGCAGCAGATGTTTCTGTTCGTGCGAACAATGGACGTGTGGAATTAGAAGACATTGATTCACAAAACCTAAATACGAACGTACACAATGGACTTACAAGTGTAAAAAATGCTGCAGCAAAAACGATTCAAACGAAAGCAAATAACGGGAAAATAACGCTGAGTAACGTGGAAGGCAATTTAAAAGGTGAAACACATAACGGAAGTATTGTTCTTGAAACAGCAGAACTTAATCGAAATATAGACTTTAAAACGCACAATGGAAAAATTAAGATCACCACAGAAAAAGAACCAAGTAACGTTCAATTTAACGTTTCTGTCGACAACGGAAAAGTAGATATCTTGAACAAATATGATAGGGACGTTGTTATTGGCAAAGGAAAGAATATCATTAAACTAGCTACTCACAACGGCAGTATTTCAGTAATAAAGTAACTGTTTGAATAAGCTTGCCTACAAAAAAGCAGAGACACAGCTAGCCTGAGATAATCAAAAAAGGGTTTCACTCATTAAACGTTGATGAGTGGAACCTTTTTTCTATGCAAGATTAATAAGCTAAAAGCTTGTTACTACACAAAAAAATAGATAGTAATATTATATTCTTTTGAATTTTTATTCATTTTAATTTATAATTTGGTAAGTAAATGCAGAATAAGGTTCTAATAGAACAATTATTCCAAAACTTGCGTGCTAGAAAAATAAGCTGTATTCATTTTAATCTGAATATTATTAATAGTTTGATTAACTTTGATATCACGCAGGAATGAGAGGGAGAAGCATTCAAAAAAAAACGACTTTAGGGGGAACAACATGATATTTGGTGTATTGAAAGATAATAAAGTGGGAGAGTATCGAGTAATTATGACGCCTGTGGAGGCTGCTGCTATTAAAGATGACGGCCATACGGTTCTTGTTCAAAAAGATGCGGGCGTACTAGCGGGATTTGCGAATGAACAGTATGAAAAAGAAGGGGCGGAAATAGTAGAAACAACAGAAGAGATGTATGAAAGATGTGACTTTATCGCAAAAGTTAAAGAGATTGAAGAAAGTGAATATAAGCTGCTTAAGGAAAACCAAATTATCTATACGTGTATACATCCAGCTGCACATAAAGAGCAGGTACAGGCTATACTCGATAGCAAATGTATTGCGTTCACAGCAGAGGATTCTCATAGATTTGGTTCAGTTAACTGTGAAGCAGCGGGAAAACAAGGTGCATTAATGGGTCTGCAGGCAATGCTAACGATTAACGGAGGGAAAGGAAAATTTGTTAGTGGCTTAGCCGGAGCCCCTGGTATGAAGGTGCTTATCCTTGGAGGAGGACTAGTAGGAAGGTCGGCGCTGCAGGTGCTACATTCTTTAGGCGCGTGGTGTACTGTAATGGATATCAATTACGGAACATTAAGAGATATTGGCAAAACGTATAATGAAAAAGTAAATACGCAGCTATCAACTAAGCAAAATATTAAAAAATTGCTTCCTGAAATTGATATGGTGATTAACTGTGTTAAATGGCCAAAGGAACGCGAAGATTATTTAATAGATCGTGATATGCTCAATTTAATGGAAAAAGGATCAGTTATTGTAGATATTAGCAATGATACTGACGGTGCGATTGAGTCCTTCCGTGAAACAACTCATGAAAATCCTACATATATCGAAAATGGTGTCGTTCATTATTGTGTCAGCAATATTCCTGGAGCTATTGCTAATTCTACTTCTGTAGCTTATGCGGCATCTGTATTGCCACATATCCAATCTATCCTAAATTCAGGTGTAAAATCAGCCTGTATGAAAGACGGATTTTTAAGACGAAGCTTAACCGCTTATAAAGGATACCTTACACATGAAGAAACAAGTGCTATCCAAAATAGACCTTGGATCAAACCAGAAGACGTATTACATATAAAAGAAGAAAAACTAGACCCAGCACCACCGGCTACATCAACAAGATCAACTAATTTTTTAAGCATGTAACGTTACGAAAGGAGGATATGAATGACTGTATATACGATACTAGTAGATTTTGCTTGTGCCAGCGTCCTGATTCTAATAGGCATGCTGCTTCGCGCAAAATTTAAATTTATTCAAAGAAGTTTTATTCCGGCAAGCTTATTGGCAGGTTTTTTAGGTTTAGCACTAGGACCTAGCTTTCTAAATGTTCTACCTTTTTCTGAAGATATTAGCTCCTATGCAGGAATCATCACCATCTTTGTGTTTGCGGCAGTTGGGATAAACGGGTTTTCTTTTTCACCAGGCAACATGAAAAAGGATATTAATAGAATGGGCGCATATGCCACTTATAAAATTCTTTGTATAGGTCTTCAAATGTCTATTCCAATTGTTTTTTCAATTTTAGTGATTTCAAAGTTTGCCCCGGAGATTAATAACGGATTTGGTTTACTTTTAGCAGCTGGATTTTATGGAGGTCATGGAACGGCGGCAGCGGTAGGCACAACCTTCGAAAATTTAGGCTGGGAAAATGCAACTGACTTGGGAATGACAGCTGCTACTGGCGGTATTTTAGCAGGTATTTTTGGCGGATTGATTTTTATAAAATGGGCAACTCGAAAAGGTTATACTCATTATGTAAAAGATTTTTCGGAAATTTCGGAGGATCTAAAAACAGGATTAGTTCAGCCTAAAAATAGAACGGCAATGGGGAATGACACGATTTCACCAATTGCCATGGATCCATTAGCCTTTCATTTAGCATTATTAGTTGTGCCGTCAGGTTTGGGCTATCTATTAAATAACTATATTGCTACTGCTTGGGGACTGGAATTTCCAACGTTTACAATAGCGTTTTTAATAGCGTTGCTTATGTACATATTGCTAGGCAAAGGAGAAAAAGGGGTTTACAAATACGTTGATAGTAAGATAGTCGATCGTTTAGGCAGTGCAGCAACTGATTTTCTTGTATTTTTCGGTGTAGCATCAATTAAATTACCGATTGTTGTTGAATATGCACTTCCGCTTGGTTTGTTAATGCTTTCAGGTATAGTAGTAGTGGTGGTGATGCTAGTCGTAATTGGGCCCGCTATGAACTATGAAAGCTGGTTTGAACGTTCTATATTTGTGTATGGCTACTCAACAGGTGTATTCGCTATCGGACTTACATTACTAAGAATTATTGATCCTAACAATAAATCAAAAACACTTACAGACACAGCGGTAGTTGGACCGCTTAATACGCCGTTAGAATTATTTGCATGGTCAGCGGGGCCTGTTATGCTGCTAAGCGGACAGCACTGGACGTTTGTTGGGATTTTTGCAGGCATATCAATTCTATGTTTCGTCATCGCTCGAATCTTCAAATGGTGGCACTGGAAGGTTCCTTTAGGCGAGCGTCCTCCTGTTCCATTAGATAGAAATGAAGGCTTTATTCGGATATCGGGAGAACATATTGAAAAATAACGTAGGTTAAATAAAATATGTATACTTGACTACTTATATTTATATCTTATGAACGAGAAACAAGAGCCCGTAAACATATGTTTACGGGCTCTTACAATCCGATGAGAAGTTTGTGATAGAGAACGATAAATTCGTCCGTTTTCTACCATGATTTATCTCTTGTTTTTCTTAATTAATGGATTGTTAGTGCTTGACCTATATTAAGCAGATTGTCTAGATATTTATAGTCTCCGTAAGTAGAAATCTTTAAAAATATACCTTCTTTTACTCGGAAACCGGAATATTTTTCAGAGTTGTACGATACTATTTTCTGATACAACCTATTCTTACAACAGGTATTTTCTTTGTTTTACCTATAAAACCCTATTGAAAGGAGCAAAAGTAAATGAAACGAAATGTTGTGTATGGCTTATTACTAACAGTGTCTTTAATATTTGCGCTTTTTTTAATTGTTGATTGGCGTCAGTACGAAAATGGGTTAGAACACGCTATTAAACCTGCTGATCAAAACTATGAAAACAGCGAAAACTATATTTCTGATAAACGTATGATAGATGTAATTGTAAAGCTAACGGAAGAAAGTCCTGCAACATTTGGAACGAGATTAAAAAGTGCGCAAAGAATAGATGAGAACCGTGTCCATTTGAATACCAATAAGTTAGAAGGTATTATTGAGTTAAAAGATATAGAAGGTAAGACCTTGGTATGGCGTGTCCTAGATAACACATCCAATCATTTAATTATAGAAAGCAAGAACTGGGGAAATGAATAAGGGACCTGCTGATGCTTTTTCTTATGAAAACAGGCCGAGACAAAAGTATGCTAGTGGTGTCTCGGCCTGTTTATACTTTTGTTACCGATTGTTCTTAAAGCACCAAAATAGAGGAGGAAAGATATTTTTGATTAATACTCATTAAAATATTCTTGAATCTTTTTAGGGTCCTTTGTTTTCGTTAAAGCAAGCATTAAAAGAATACGGGCTTTTTGTGGATTTAATGAATCAGATGTAACAAACGTATCTTTATCATCTGATTCTTCATGTGTCACAACCCCGCTTCCTACGCGGCTAGATCTAACAATAACTATGCCTTTTTTTACCGCATCTCTAGCACCTGTTAGGGCAACATCGGATAGCAGCCCATTTCCTGCTCCTGCGACGACTATTCCTTTAGCTCCAGCTTTTACGGCCGTGTCATAAAAGTTCCTAGAGTCGTTTTGATACCCATATATGATGTCTACTCGAGGAAGCTTATCTAATTTTGATACATCGAATATTGATTGCGTTGTATGCTTACGAGTTGCTTTATTATAAAATAATACCTGATCTCCAGCTATTTCTCCTACATATCCCTGTTCAGGAGATTTAAACGTATCCACTGCCGTTGTATGTGTTTTCGTTATATAACGAGCTGCGCCAATTCGATCATTAAGCGCTACTAAAACACCGGTATTTCGTGCTTCTTTTTTAGAAGCAATTTTCACCGCATTATACAAGTTTAGCGGTCCATCTGCACTTATAGCGGTAGCGGGTCTCATTGAACCAACCACAACTACAGGTTTTTCACTTTTTACTACTAAGTTTAGAAAATAAGCTGTTTCCTCCATCGTATCAGATCCGTGTGTCACGACAATCCCGTCAACATCCTTAGACGCTAATAGCGTATTAATTCGTTTGGCTAACTTTAACAAAATGCTGTTATCTATATTTTGACTTCCGATATTTACAACTTGTTCTCCGCTTACATTCGCTAGTTTTTTTAACTCAGGAACAGCTTTAATGATGGTTTTAATATCAAGGGCTCCTGATTCATATCCAGTTGTGTCTGTGCTGCTCTCAGAAGAACCTGCAATCGTACCTCCAGTGGCCAAAATCTTTATATTGGGCAATTTTTCTTTCACTGAATTTTTCACAGTCATTTTAGAATCATTTACTGATGCATTGACCAATGATAAAGGTCCCGAAAATAAGATAACGCTTGATAAAAAGGTGATAATTACTATTCTTTTCAGTTTCATCGTTACTTAGCTCCTTTTACGCAAAAGACATATAACGGTATTATTGGTAAGCTGAATTTAAAATATCCAATCATTTGTCCGCACGAAGAATAAAAAGATAAACGCATTATTTTTATGAGATCCTTTTTGCTTTTTCTCTTAACAATTTTCTCATCTTCTCACATAAGTGAACTTGAGAATCTAAAAGCTTTATTTCTTTTATATCTTCTATTTGTTTAGACATGAGTTCGGCTCCTTTATAACCTTTTAAGGAACTAGTCTATTTTAAAAGATGGAAATCCTTTCGCTTTTTTACCCATTTAACATAATGTAGTCTCTATATAGGGATGAAAATAATGATTTTAATAGGAACGTTTATAAAAAAAATCCTTACTGCAGCAGGGAAGGAGTCATTATTGATATAAGACATGCTTGATATTTATACGGTGAGAGTTGTCTTATTTACTAAAATTCAGGCATATGATGTTTGTTCAAAGTCACATATTACTATAGCTTTTGAAATTAAATTTTAACATTTTAAAATAATTGTTGAAATTTAATTTCAAAGGCGTTATTCTGTACTTGAGAACGATTTCAAACAAAAACAAAGATAGGATGATAAGTAATGCTTGAACATTTAACTACTGAGACTCGTAATGAAAAAACAATGAATCTGGATGAAATGTCCATTTTTGATTTTCTTACAACCATGAATGAAGAAGATGAAAAAGTTGCGAGTGCGATAAAAAAAGAACTTCCTTCTATTGCAAAAGCTGTAGAAGCTATTATAGAAGCTAAGAAACAAGGGGGGCGCCTTATTTATATAGGTGCAGGAACTAGTGGCCGCATCGGCTTGCTTGATGCTGTTGAGTGTCCGCCTACATTTGGTACAAACCCAGATGAAGTAATAGGCTTAATTGCCGGCGGAGAAAAAGCTTTTATCAAAGCAGTAGAAGGAGCAGAAGATAGTAAAGAGTTGGGCATGGAAGACTTACAAAACATTCGACTTACTAAGGTAGACATTGTTGTGGGGATTGCAGCAAGCGGTCGTACACCTTATGTCATTGGAGCATTAGAATATGCTAACTCAATTGAGGCTCAAACAATAGCAGTTAGCTGTAATAAGGGCTCTGATATTGGAAAAGTAGCAAACATTGCAATTGAAGTAGTAAATGGTCCTGAAGTATTAACAGGTTCTACTCGCTTGAAAGCCGGAACAGCACAAAAATTGGTTTGTAACATGCTTTCGACAGCTTCTATGGTAGGTATCGGAAAAGTGTATGGAAATCTAATGGTAGACGTTCAGCTGACGAATGAAAAGCTCGTAGAACGCGCAAAACGAATTGTGATGGAAGCAACTTCATGCACGTATGATACGGCAGAAGAGTACTTAGCAAAAGCAAATTGTAATTCTAAGCTTGCTATAGTCATGATTTTGACAGGCCTTTCATATGAGGAATCTTTACATCGCTTAGAACAAACACAAGGATTTATCCGTCAAGCAATCGTGAATTAAGTAGCGAAACTATAAGGGAGATGAGAACAACTATGAGCAAACATCATCAAACAGCTAAAGAACTGCTTCAAGCTCTTGGAGGCAGTTCTAATATAGCGAATTATACACACTGTATGACAAGACTCCGAGTCACCCCAGTGAATCATAATAGAATTGATGAAGCGAGTATAAAACAAGTGAAAGGAGTGGTAGGAGTTGTCGATGATGATACGTATCAAATTATTCTAGGACCAGGAGTAGTTACGAAAGTTGCTGAACAATTTGGTGTTGTACTTCAAGAAGATTCTGCAGCTTCTTCACAAGAAAAAGCTTCATCTGAAGATTTGACGTCAAAAGGTGCAGATATGAAGTCTGAGCTAAAAAAGAAAAACAATACGCCATTCAAAAATTTTTTACGAAAAGTTGGAAGCATTTTCATACCTTTAATCCCAGCATTCGTAGGTGCAGGTTTAATAGCTGGTATTGCCTCTATTTTAGCAAATAGCATAACTGCAGGAGATCTTGATAAAGATACTTGGCAACAATACGTTACGATTCTTAATGTGATTAAAAATGCAATCTTCAGCTATTTAGTTATTTATGTAGGGATTAACGCAGCAAAAGAGTTTGGCGCTACTCCGGCCCTAGGTGGAGTTATCGGAGGTATTACCCTTTTAACGGGAGTTACAGAAGAGTTTCCTATTATGAATATCTTTACTGATCAGCCTCTAACTCCTGGGCAAGGCGGGGTTATCGGGGTTTTGATTGCTGTATGGTTACTCTCATTTTTAGAAAAATTCTTACGTAGATTTATTCCTGATGCAATCGATATTATTGTAACACCTACAGTTGTTCTTCTAATTGTTGGATTACTAACGATTTTCTTTATTATGCCTTTTGCAGGTCTAATTTCTAGTAATTTAATTGGTGGAATAGATTGGACACTTGAACGTGGAGGGGTTTTTGCAGGTTTTGTACTAGGAGTGGCATTTTTACCATTGGTGATGCTAGGTCTGCATCAAGTATTAATCCCTATTCATATTGAAATGATTAACACAGCTGGTATGACCATCTTGCTTCCGATTCTTGCCATGTCTGGTGCTGGACAAGTAGGTGCAACTTTAGCACTTTGGATTCGTTGTCGTAAAAATAAATCACTTGTTACCATTATTAAAGGGGCTCTTCCTGTCGGAATATTAGGTATTGGAGAACCACTTATTTACGGAGTTATTCTTCCATTAGGACGCCCGTTCATTACGGCTTGTATCGGTGGAGGAATTGGAGGAGCCGTAATTGGAATGTTCGAAAACGTTGGTTCCATCGCTATCGGTCCATCTGGTCTAGCTTTAATTCCATTAATTGCTCATGGTTTATGGCTAAAATATATCATTGGCTTACTTGCAGGATATGCTGGAGGATTCATCTGCACATATTTATTTGGCATACCAAAAGAGGCAATTACAGAAGACTCTAATAACAAAGAAGTATCTGAAACAAAAGCAAAAGCTGAAGTTGCTGCAACAGGTGAGAAAAAAGAAATGAACGATACAACTTTAGAAAGCGCATTCAAACTTCCGTTTGATGGATATATTGTGCCTCTAGAAGGAGTCCCTGATGCCGTTTTTTCTTCAAAGATGATGGGAGACGGTTTTGCCATCGAACCAACTAATAATACTCTTGTTTCTCCTATCAACGGGGAGGTTGTTAGCATCTTTCCTACAAAACATGCCATAGGTCTAAAAACAGATCATGATCTAGAGTTATTAATTCACGTAGGGTTAGAAACAGTGAACTTGAATGGGAAAGGGTTTACATGTCTAATTAAAGAGGGAGAAAAGGTTACACAAGGAACCCCGCTGTTAAAAATAGACCTAAACTACATTAAAGAAAATGCTAAATCACTTGTTACACCAATCATTTTTACAAATTTATCTGAACATAATCAAATACAGTTATTAAAAACAGGGTACAATGAGCAAGGTATAACAAATATTATTGAGCTAGTTTCTAAAAAACAGTAAGTTAATTAAATCTAATTGATTATTTAAGGGTACTTTTCTACATAGAAGAGTACCCTTTTTTACTGGCAGCAATTCATCACTTCTAGAGAGCAACCAGGGCTGGATTGGCTATTGGTTCGTTTTTGTAATATTAAACATTAAGCAATGATAGGTTACTTTTACGCCATTTTCGTCACGATGATTATTTTCATATAAATTGATTAACTCACGAAAAAAGGAAGGGCGCTGACAGTAGCTTTCCTCGTTACTGTTACTTGCTCCAATCTTTTTTATTGATGTAAAAAATGCCTTAACCGTCGGAAAGTATTGAACCTCTAGCTCCGCCGTTTTTGATAGTTTAAATGGATGCTCTCTCAATGGAACTAATGCTTGTTCACAAATTTGAGACAACTCTTCAAGAGAAAAAAACGATTGGCCAGGTGAACTGTTACTGAAAAGACCAAGCTTTTGTTTCACATGGCTGTAGCATGAATGAAGCTCTTGAAACGTACGGTTACCAAAGGTTGAAAATAGCAGGCTGCCTGTAGGCTTAAGTTGTTTATACAATTTTTTAATTGTCGTATGAAGACTATTAAACCACTGAAATGTTGCATTAGAAATAATAAGGTCATAATGTCTTTCTATACTTAGTTCCTCGATATCTCCGCATATGAAAGAAATTCGATCTTCCCTTACTTTTTCCTTTGCTAACTCAATCATTCCTGATGACAAATCAACTGCTGTAATAGCAGCCTTAGGAAATTTTTCGCATAATAACTGTGTTAAATAACCCGTGCCGCAGCCAATTTCAAGAATAGCTATTTCCTGGTTAAAGAAATTGGTGGAAAGCTGATCTATTAATTGGTTTGCCATGCTTTTTTGTACATCGGCATAAGCATCATAAGTTTTAGCATGATTATTAAATCTTTTCTTTAAAAGTTGCTTATTAATCATAAATGAGCTCCTTTTCGAGAAATTTTTCTATAAGTTGCGTACAGTGCTGAGGCTTTGTAAAAAAAGGAATATGGCCAGCTTTTTCTAAAATACACAGCTGCGCTTTTCCACCAATTCTTTCAGCTATGAAAGAAGAAGACTCAGGCAAACATATTTGATCATCTCTTCCATGGATCAACAAACAAGGAGTTTGAATTTGATTGAGTTGCATTCTAACATCTTTTTGGAGTAAATAATCTAGCCCTGTAAGGAGGGAGTACGTACTGTCTCCTTGATAATCACGCTGAACAACTTCAATAAATTGATGATGAAATTCTTCTTCTTTTTCAGATTTAGTGAACATAGCGTTATAAAATGAAGTAAGGGTTTTTTCTTTATTACGCTGTAGTTGTTTTTTCATACGTTCAACGATGCGTTGCTCCCATCCAAATGTATTATGCACGTCGTTTGTAAAGCGACTAGTTCCGCTAATTAATATGAGTCCTTCTATCTTGTTAGGGTATAAATTTGCAAGTTCAAGCGTTACAAGAGAACCTAATGACCAACCCATTAAATAAACAGTACCTTGAGTAGAAATAAGCAATTGGATTGCTCGTTCTCTAAAGTCACTTAGTTCTTTTACACCTCTCCAGTCTGTACACAAAACGTTACATATAGTAGACAATGATTTTATGATTGGTTGAAACGCTGCTTTTTCCATTCCCCATCCGGGAAATATTATAATAGTGGATGGTTTCATTGAATCACACTCATTTCTTTTCCAATTAGAGAAATTCTCTTTATGGCCCAATCTAAATCTTCTCGCGTATGATCGGCTGTTACAGTAAAACGAATTCTTGCTTTATTTTCAGGAACAGTAGGAGGCCTAACTGCAATAGCAGCAATTCCTTCTTTCTGTAAACGCTCTGCAAACTGCATTGTTCTTTTGTTTTCTCCCGTTAAAATTGGAATGATTTGAGATTGACTATTGCATGTGTTAAATCCTTCGTATGTAAGGGCCTTCCTGAAAAATAGTGCATGTTGTTGAAGAAGTGCGCGGCGCTCTGTGTCTTGTTGCACCTTTTCAATTGCAGCCGTTATTGCACCGAGTATAGCAGGGGGAAGAGCAGTTGAATAAATGAGTCCTCGCATTCTATTTTTCAAATAATCTATGAGCCACTGTTTTCCCGTAACATAAGCTCCAAATGACCCTAGCGCTTTACTAAACGTTCCCATTTGAATATCAATTTTATCTTGCAGATTAAGAAAATGTGCATATCCTTCACCATTTTTCCCGTATACACCGCTTGCATGAGCCTCATCAACCATTAGTAGGGCGTTATATTGCTCTTTTAATTTAACAAGCTCCTTGAGCTTGGCGAAATCACCATCCATGCTGAAAACAGTATCTGTTACAACTAACTTCCGTGACTCTAAGGGAACTTTTTTTAATAAATTTTCTAGGTGGTTCATATCGTTATGGCGATAGCGTTGAAGTTTTGCACGGCTCAGTAGGGCCCCATCAATGATACTTGCATGATTTAACTTATCGCTGAAGATGAAGCCATTACGCGGAACCAAGGCTGAGATGATTCCTAGGTTTGCATTATAACCACTATTGATAATAAGTCCTGCCTCAGCTTTCTTCCAATTAACAAGGGCTCTTTCTGTTTTCTCGTAAAGGAAGTGATTTCCTACTATTAAGCGTGAAGCTGTTGCTCCTACTCCATACGTCATCACAGCATCACTCATTGTTTTCTTCAGTCCACTATCTCCTGCATAGCCTAAATAGTTATTAGAGGCAAGGTTTAACATTTTACGTCCATTGACTGTAAGCCATGGTTGTTCAGCAAATTCTGTAGTAACAAGGTGCCGTTTTTGAAAAATTTTATCTAAATAGGCAAGTTCTCTCTTAATATCTTCTTCCCAATACAATACACTCTCACCACCGACAATGAAATTAGTTAACTTTAATTTTTAAATAGTTAACATATATATCTAATCACTCCTTTAGAAGAGTGTCAAGATGAGAGAGGTTATAAAAACTCTTGAATAAAAGAAGCAAACTCCTAACGGTAGGGAGTTTGCTTTTTTTGTTCTTTAAATATTCCTGTTTAATAACAAACATCTTTTCCAACATGTTTTGGATTTATTTACACACATCATATTAATCTAGCAATTTTATTTACTTTACTTAAACACTTCATATTGATTATCCTCATTTTCTTAGTTATAATGTAATTGTTACATTTGTAATAATAATGTAATATAATTGTAACTTATATACATTTTTGCGGTGTTAGATAGAATGGTAGCTAATTTTAAAAAATGAAAATCTGTTTATGGGTAAGCCCTTAGCGATTGTGGAAGCAGCCGCGAGGGGAAAACTTTAGATAAAAAGGTGAGGACGATGTTGAAAAAAATATTTATTTTAGTTGTTCTAGGATATATATTCTTGAGTAGCAAGTATTTTCTTCAAAATTATGTGTATGCGGGCACGTATGAGCAGGATATAAAGGTTAACGATGACTTAGTGTCGAGTCTTCTTTTAGAAGAAGCTGTTTTTTGACGGCTTTTAAGGCGCTAAATTTTATATAAAGAGGTAATGGGTAGAGTTGTAATTTCTTAATGTTGTCGGTCTCTTCCCTTATCTTCACAGGTAAAAAGCAGGCGGTAGTTAACATAATTGCAGGACTTCAGGTCCTAATAGATTTTTACATTGCCTAGACAACAACGAAGTAGAGAAGAACGATGTAGTTGAGAAGAGAAGGCTGAGGGAGTAAGAATAAAATGAAAAACTATTTAAATGTGGAAGAAGGAAAAAATAGCTGGAAGCGTTATGTAAGTACAACAATCCTTGCTTCTGTGTTTATGCTGTTAGGATCCATTATTTATATTATTGCTGAAATGATAATGGTTGCAGCTGATGAAAGTGGAAAATCATATGTTGATTTTGATAGCGGATTAGCTGTAGGAATCAATGCTAATCTTGATTTTCTGTTGTCTCATATTATGTACATATGCTGGATTTTTGGTTTATGGATCGGGATTCGTTTTATTCACAAACGAAAAATGAAATCACTAATCACTGCTAACAAACGTGTGAACTGGAAGAAAGTAATATGGTCTTTTGGAGCTTTTAGTCTGTTACTAATCGTTTCACAGTTAATTGATGTCGTGTTTAACCACTCGGATTATTCATGGAATCATGTAAGTTTAAAAGAGTATGCCCTGTTAGTACTGATCACGCTTTTATTAGTACCTATTCAAACAACAACCGAGGAGCTGTTTTTTAGAGGTCTTCTTCTTCAATGGGTGGGTAAGAAAGTGAAGCGTCCAATTTTACTTGCGATTATTGTGGGACTAATGTTTTCAATAGGTCATTTTGCTAATCCCGAAATGAATAAATCCATTATATTGGTGGGACTAGATTATATTGTAGCTGGTTTTGCTCTTACATATATCGCGGTTAAAACAAAAAGCTTAGAAATTACCATTGGCGCACACGCAGCCAACAACATGTTTCTCGCTCTGTTCCTTACAACGGACGATTCTGTTTTCGGGTCTATACCGAGTTTGTTTAAGGTAGCTAACACTGAGCCAGGAGCTAACCTTATTTGGTCGATTGTTATGTTCAGTGTTTTCTATATCTTATGTAGAGGGAAGATAAAAAAGGAAGAAGCAGCTGACAAAGATCAGCTTATTGCTTAAATTGGCAGAACCAATACCTAAACAGGATAGGAGATGTAACAGAGTGAGTGGAAATCACGATGAAAATAAACCATTGACTCGTGCAGAAATGAAGCGGGGCCACTTAGCTACTCAACATCGTATTTTAAATGTGCTTATCGTTCTTGCATCGATTGCTGCAGTATATCTAGTAATAAAAACCATACTTTAAAAGAGCAGCCTTAAAGGCTGCTCTTTTTATTTTGTAAAAACACGCGCACGCAACTACCAATTGAAAAAAGCTTTTAACGAAATCATTGTAGCCGCGTAGACAAGAGATGAGATTAAAAAGGTTGGCAAATGCGCATGTTTTTCAAAAGGGAGCTCTTTACTGATGACGTTAAATAACATTGCACCTGAACTAAAAGCAATCATCGACTCAATAAGCAGGCCTGATGAGGGGCCAAAGACGCCCAAAATTGACCCAAGAAAAGTTGCTCCGGCAAGCATATAGCGACCTCTAGTTTTGTGTAAGCGCGGATGTTTTTTTCCTAGATGGTAAGACCACCCGATAAAATGAAGGCTGATAGCCAGTCCGTAGAATACTGATTCAACTCGCTTAACATCGGTTGAAAACACGACATAAGAAATGATAAAAGAATAAATCATAAAAAAACTAGCCTGTACCATATAAACGGTCAGTTCCGTTAGGTGAGTGGCTGCTTTTGTCTGAGCAAATGAATACACTGAAAAATAGACGAGTAAGCCGAGAAGACCAAGAAAATATAGTTCAGTATCAAGGGCTAGCGATCCTCCAAACTCTTCTTGTTTCTTATGAAGCGTCGGTAAGATATAAATAAATACATAAGCAATAGCTACACCGCCTGATAATGAGAGCAGCTTTTGCTCCCCGATTGGAGAACGTTCGACAATCGTTAATGCGTATAATTGAATGAGGATAAAAACAATACCTATTATAATTGATTCAATTGTAACCATGGTGGTCTCCTTTTAAGGTTCACTTTTAGGGTTTAATTCCCTTTAATAGAAGAAGAGAAACCATGATTTAGATAGAAACATTGCTCAATTATAGGTAGATGTTCGTAACCATCATACTTTTAAGAATGGTGTTAGTTTATAGTATATACATATTTTACTTACTTATTATTAGCTAGAGAAAGGGTATTTATTATAAAGGAAAGCTGTTGAGTTCGTGGATGAAGGCAAATTCATTCTGTATTTTGGTATAGCTAGAACGTTCAAATGGCGGCCCTGAAGGTTTTCTTTAAGAGAACACTTTCCTATTCCTTTTATTTATTATGTTAACTAAGAAACAACATTATGATATAAAATATAGAAAAAATGTTATTATATAGATATTGTTCTGAAAATAAAATGATGTATGGGGGATATCAGCTAATATGTTTTTTGTCATTATAGGATTTATAGCCGTCTTTATCACTTTATGTTCGTTAGAAGCTAAGCTAAGAACGATAGTGAAACAAAATGATAGATTAATTAAATTACTTGAAAAAAAGAACAGATACTAACAAAAAATCACCTAATAGGATAGTTGGGTGCTTTTTTATCGTGTAGGAGGATTTAAATTGAAAAGGAAGTTTTTGTTTTTAGGACTTATATCTATTTTTTTATTAGTATTGGGTAGCTGTGGCAGCAAAGAAGAAAGTGTGCGTTTCGAAGGTGAAGGAGATCATTGGAAAGCTTTATATCTTTTAAATAAAGGAGAGAATACTGAAAATGGGCAAGGCAGTATCATCTATAAAGGAAAAGACAAGGAGAAAGTAGGAAAAGTTTCTTATGTTGTTGAAGGGGAAACAAGCAAATTATCAGGTACGGATGACGAGACAGAAGGGAAAATTAATTTAAATGGAAGCTGCAGCGGGTGTTCGACTCAAAGCAGCAACGCTCCTTATCACGTGACAATAAAATGGAATGGGAAAGAAGATAAATTTGATTTAACATCAAAGTAGAACGATAAAACGTTGTATGTATATGAAACTAAAAATCTGGCCACGTTAATAACATATTTTTCCTATTCTAATCAAGTTAAAAATCCTTTGCCTACATCAGGGAAGGATTTTTTTAAAAAATTTTGCATTTATTGGTTGTTAATCTGAATAAAGGGGAATTACATCTAGTAAGAGCATACAAAGGGGATAAATAGTAGTGACAAATTATAGGTACTATACGGGATCCCTGTTCGTCAGGGAATTAGAACGTTTAAAAGAAGAATATATTCAACTTGATCTCGATGATATGAAAAGAATGGTTGAAGAAGATATTTTACTGTTGGAAAAAGCGGTTAATATGCTGTCTACGAATACCATTTCTTAAGTTAAGCAACTTACTCAAGAAGCAATAAAGCATTATTTAATGACTGCTGTTCATTCAATTTTTAAAAAAAGCTACCTCTTTTGACTGGGAAGAGGTGGTCTTTTTCAATTTCTAGACTGGATAGGGCATATGAAACAAAAAAAGCGTTTGAAAGAAGTTTTATAACATTTCCTAGTTTCTAACAAATGTTGCCCAAACAAAAAAAGGACATTTCTTCTATGCCCTGTTCCCTCATATCAGCCCCGCCTACGCTAAATACTATGACAGCCACTCATGCCATCCAACCTATACTTAGTATAAACGAAAACGTTTACAAAGTAAAGATATTAATGAAATATTCTGTCTATTTTTTAGATTAAACGTATCTATTTGGAATAATATCAAATATAATAGATGAAATTTTTAATGTCTAGAGATTAACTCACTCATTAATCTGTTTAAAGCAATGTGTAATATATCATGTTCTGTATACTCTTGTTCAAAGGCTAGACTTCTTTTTTCTTTTTTCCTCAACAACTTTCTAATTTCCTCACATAAGTAAATTTGAGAATCCAAAAGCTTTATTTCTTTTCTATCTTTTGTTTGTTTAGACATGAAATCAACTCCTTTATGATTCTTTAAGGAACTATTCTATCTTAAAAAGTAAAAATCCTTCTTCTATTACATCGGATTAACGTAATGGGGTTTATTAGAAGGACCAACCTTAGATTAGAGAAAATTGATTTAATAGCTCAAACCGATGAATTAACCCTAATTAAAGACAAAGATTAACTATACGTAAAATGTAAGAGAGGGTTTTTTTATTGATTCCAGAATTATATACAAAAGTGTTCTATTTAAACAGATTAATGGCTTCATTCAATTATGCACCTACTTATTTTAATTTGGCTGTTGTATATCGTAAGTAGAAATACACATTTACCTTTGTCAGCGATATTTATGGAATCAAGTATGGAATGAATTGTAATTTGTGGTTGCATTTCTTTAGAAGGAGAAGATAAATCAATGAGTACAAAAAGAATACATCTTACGCCATTTGAAACTACTCACATTCAATACTTACATAAATGGTTAAATGATGAACGGGCAATACGAATGATAGGCAGAACACCTTTAACTTATGAAGAGGTGGTACAAGAAGTAGAAAACAAAAGAATGAACAAAGATTTAATTTTAGGAATTGAAAGCGATGAAAAAGAATTAGTCGGATGGGTATTTCTGAAGGATATAGACTATGCACATGGAAGAGCTAGTATAGGAATTCTCCTATCTTCAGAATCTAGAGGTCACGGATATGGTCGAATGGCTATGGAGCAAATGATTGATTTAGGGTTTAAACAGCTCCGTCTAAATAAAATCTATTTAACCACAAGAGGAATAAACGAACAAGCAATTGCACTATATGAAAAGATTGGTTTTATTACTGAAGGAAAATTAAGAAACCATGCCTATGTGGATGGGAAGTACGTAGATACATATTTTATGGGTATATTAGCTTCAGAATGGAATAAGTAAGCGTACCGGCCACGATGAAATTTTAAAAAATAGTGCTTCTTAAGATATGTATTTGATTTTAGACAACGGGAGGGGTATAAATGAAATCTTATAACTATTTTTGTTCTACTCAAATTGAGGTAGGAATGGGGAAAGCTAGAGAATTACCAGAAATGCTGACATCTTTAAATATTGGTTCATCAATTTTAGTCGTGAGTGACCCTGGTGTGGTTCGTGCGGGATTAGTTTCACCAATTGTAACTGCCTTGGAGGCTTCTGGTTACCGAGTGCTGGTATTTGATTCAATTGAACAAAACCCTCGAGATACGAACTGCTTGGAAGGTGCTAAGTTATTTCGTGACTTTAGTGCGGAGGCAGTTGTGGCCATTGGTGGCGGGAGTGCGATGGACACGGGAAAAGCTATTGCGCTGTGCGGCCCAAACGGCGGAGAACCATCTGACTATGCAGACGGCCGACTCCTGTATTCAAACATCGCACCAGTTATTTGTATTCCAACTACTTCAGGTACGGGCTCAGAGGTTACTCGTTCTGCCGTTATTACCGAGGCATCTACACATCGGAAAATGACGCTCAAACATAGTACATTAAGACCTGTCTTGGCGATTCTTGATGCTGAACTAACATTAAGTCTTCCGCCTTCTGTTACGGCTGCGACTGGCATTGATGCCCTCGTTCATGCGATTGAAGGTTATACGTGTAAAGTAACAAATCCTATTTCACAAGCGCTTGGGGCTCAAGCAATGAGAACGATTGTTTCGGCATTGCCTATCGTTTTCCGCGATGGTAAAAATGAAGCGGCTCGTCAAGATATGCTGGAAGGAAGTCTCTTAGCTGGCTTGTGTTTTGGATCTGCAGATGTTGCTTCGGTACACTGCTTAGCAGAAGCGCTTGGAGGGCTTTATGATACCCCGCATGGAGTTGCTAACGCAGTGTTTTTACCATACGTATTACGTTTTAATTCTATGGAGAATAAGCAGCTGCATGCTACATTAGCAAGGTATATGAGTTTTGCCAAAGATTTAGATTCAGATGAAATAGCTGTTGAAAAATTAATTCAAGGAATTATAGAATTAACAGAATCATTAAATATTCCTAAATTAAAAGAGCTAGAGGGTGTAAAGAAAGAAGACTTTCCGAGCATTGTAAAGTTGGCTATGCAAAACAACTCAACGCCAAGTAACGTCCGCTTAATTACCGAGGCTGATTATATGCAAATTCTTGAACAAGCTTACTTTGACCGTGTAGATAAAAAACGGCATTCTGAAGTAGAGAGCTTGAAGTAAAGAATGAAAATTAAAAACTAGCCCTAATTGTCAGACAGTGTCTAACGATTTGGGGCTAGTTTTTAAGTAGTATCTATTTTTAATAAGAAGATACATAATACCAGTTCTTATGTACTTTTTCTATCTGTTTAAAATCTCCGTCAAAATCGCTTTTTGAAGGTTTATGATCATTTGGGTCATAAACAAATCCTGAGAAATTGTCTAGCATCCCGCGGTACGTAAAGAAAAGAATTGATGTCGACTTTCCTTTTGTCTCTACTTCAATGTCGCCTCCGCCTTTAGACAATTGAGTATACTCTTTTGGCAATTGAATAAGTGATGGACTATCGGGTACGTTAGGTTTAATCATGCCATTTTCTATTTTAGCCGCAGCTTCTTCTCTCTTCTCTTGATGGATTTTAAAGTTCAAATCCAAGTTGACTTGAGTAAAGGGAAAGAAGAACCATAATATAATAGTAATGAGCTGAATAACAAGCGGCTGCCACTTTCTATTTTTAAAAAGATGAATCAATGCCCATACAGTTATGATGATAAAGAAGGCATATACAAATAACCAAACAGGCAACATTAAAAATTCCGTTATCATATCAACCAGATCCCACTGGAACAACGATACTGAAATAATTAACAAACTACTCATTAACGATAAAAGCAACAAACGACTACGTTTCACACATTTTCCTCTTCCTGAAATCATTCTTTTTTAGTGTTCATTATATATCAAAATCCTTATAAAGACGTATGTATTATAATGTAATTTGTCGATAGAAACAAAAGCAGATCTTTAATTAAAGATCTGCTTCTTTTCTTTGGCAAAAACTAAATATGTTCCCACTATAAGCATAATGCCCAAGCCAATAAAACCTAACCAATATACCCAAGGGTAACTATACGAAACTGTCACTGCTCCCGTATTGTTATTCACTGTTGTAGTTGTATAAGGAGTATAAATCATATTAATAGTTAAGTACGTTAATAAAGCTTGAGCAATAAGAAATATTCCTATTGCACGTTTCATTACCTTGCCTCCAGACTCATCGATATTTCTATGTACAGTTTAACATAGGACTAGTGAATATTTTTACTATAACAATTCTTTACGAAATAAAAATCAGAGAGACTCCAACAACAGAAATGCTCATCGTTGCTACAGGTTCTTTCATTAAATTTTCTGCTTATTAAAAACCTTATTTATAAGTAGCAAAACATGATAAAAAGTATTAGATGCAAAAATACCCAGGGCAAAAAAATAAAATAACAATTGATAATCTAACTGAATTCCTTCAAACAGAAAGTAAAATGCTAAACCAGGAACTATTCCTGCTAACGAGTACATTAAGAGTTTAGACAAGTACATTTTTCTTGTCTGCCTGTTATGTGCTAGCATATCAATTAGATAGGAACAAATAATTCCAACAACTATATAAACGGGTAAAGTATACATAAATGTAAATACGAATGTATCTGTAAAGCTGAAGTAATAAATATTAGGTTCTTTTTCACTTTCAGGTGTTAAGCTGATTATCCCGTAGACAGCACCAAAAATAGCAGTAGATAAAAGGGATGTAACAACTAGTTTTATAAAGCGACTCAAGGCAGTTCTCCTTTAATAGTATATTCAGTTGAGTTTTTTATTTTTCGGGTCTTCTTGTTTCCTTAAATTGAACTATGTTATCAGCGACTAATCTTTTGGGTAAACCCATGTCTCTAAAAAGGATTATATGATCGTTCTAATGGAAAGGTTTCTTTATGAGTCCCTTTAGAATCCTTCCATTAAAGTGTCTTTAGAAATGAAAGATAAAGGCAGATACAATTAAGTAAGCTAATGAGAATAAACTCAACAGAAAAACAAAAGATGCAAAAAGTAAAACCTTTGACTTTTTATTGATGGTTGTACCGTTTTTTAATAAGGTAGAGAACCCTAATAACAAACCTCCTAAAATCGATACTAACCCAAAAAATTGGTGAACCGTACTTGCCGTCCACATCCCTACAACAAGGACTATTAAAGCAAAAAGTGGATTAAAAATCATATTTACAGCCATATGAATCTATCCCTTTCCAATAAGCTTTTTTTATCTTTTACAACTCAAATAACTCCTCTGGATTATTTCACAATAAAAACGATCCGAAAGTAAATTGCTAATGTTAAATAAATCGGTGGATTAGCTTTACCCAGCCCAAGTAAGAGATTCCTAAAATAAAAGCCCAAAGAAATGCTACACGAATATTTCTAGGTATAGAAATCCACAGCTTTAACATGTTCCAAAGTAAATGATCTTTATTCGATTTTTTCATTATTCGTAGATCCTTCCTCAGTTAAGTAGTTCTAAACCATTCTTGCTTACTTAATAGACTAAGTTTCTTTTTAGCAGCAATTGTTTTCTTGGAAGGCAAAAACGGTAGTGTTCCTCCAAATAAATCTTCTATCAACAAAATCACCTATTATACAATTAAAGGTAATTATATCATTAGTTCCCATAAGTAGAGTTCTTTTTTAATTAACTATCATATGAATTCCTTAAAATGTAGTATGTACAGCAACGACATAATAAAATTCTTGTTTTTTCACACAATGTTTACGTATATACCTTACTAGAAGGGGATTCTTTCTATCTAAAATTGTATGACAACCTTTCAATTAATATGCTATAATTATTTATAGACCTAATCTTTCTTAAACTTTTGCAATGCTTAAAATTCGAAAAAGCCATCTCACTTTTTAATATCAAAAGAATGAGGTGGCTTTTTATTTTATTTTATGATGTAGTTTATTCCTCTTCAGGAATCTTAATTAAAATAGTGATAGCAACTGTTGTCAGAAATATAACCCCTAAAATGATCAATAGATTTGTACTCATATGTCCCATCTGCCCTTCTGCTATAATCCCTATAATTTCATTCTAACAAAGGAAATGAGTTAATAGAATAAAAAAATGAAAGCGTTTTATTTTTTGTTTTTATCCATGAACTCTTTTGAAAAGATATATACTTTAGTTCCATATATTATTAATAGAAGAAACTCATCAAAAAGAAGCCCTTGCTAAAATTAGCAAGGGCTTTCAAAATTATGAGAATCACAGTTAATAAATATTTTTCCTTGTTCTAAGCAGTAAGCTTTGAATCATTATTATCTTTAGATGCTTGATTGTTGTTTCTTAAAAGAAATGCACCAAATAGAGTAAAGACAGTCACGATAACCCCCATGATTAAGTATGTGTGACGAAAGCCAATGGAATCGTATAGGTTTCCTACAATAGGGGAGAGTATAACCGCTCCTAGTTGCATTGCGAATTGGTATCCAACTAAATATAAGATGGAAGAGAATTTCGTATCAAAATGTGTAGCCAGATATTTAAATACAGAAACGATGATAATGGCAAACTCTGGTGCGTTAAGAAGCTTGATAAAGGAAATGCTGTATGGATCGGATACTAGCCCTGAACCTACTACGCGTAAAATCATAATGATTCCCGCTAAAATTAAACCGCCTTTAGGACCTACTTTGCGCACAATGAATGGAGCAACTAATAACATCCCGGATTCTAAAAAGACTTGACCTGCATTCAAGTAACCAAAGATTTGATTTCCTAATTGTTCTGTTGGGAACAGGGAGGCATAATATACAGGAAATTGCTGGTCAAAAACATTATAAATGCAGCCAGTCCCGAGCATAAAAATCATAAAAATCCAGAAGTCTTTTCGTTTAAATAAGCTACCTAAATCTTGAATAGAAAGGGACTTTGCTTTCTTTTCTTCAATAGTGGATACTTCTACTTTTGTAAGGAAAATAACAAGTAATAAGATAACGCCTGATCCCGATGCAATCCAAAAGTTGATATCAGGGTTAATATTAAGCATTCGTCCTCCAATAGCAGCAGCAACGGCAGCTCCTATTGATCCCCAAAGTCTTGCACGACCGAATTCAAACGCATACTTTCTGCCAACTTTTTCGATATATGACTCGATGACTGAGATTCCAGCTAAAAAGGTGATGGCAAGATAAGCTCCGCCTGTCAGAGCTCCTACCCAAAAATTCCAGTTTAAAAGAGGTTGATAGATGAAAATTAGAAACGATCCAGATAAAATAACTAAAATTGAAATGAAGTATAATAAATTCTTTCGTAACCCCAATTTATCAGAGATATATCCATAAAGAGGTTGAAAAAGCATAGTAAAGACAGCGTTTACAGAAAAAACAATACCTGTTTGTGCTCCGGAAAGGTTAAGGCTTTGTCCCAACCAGATAGCAAAAAAAGTAAAAATAGAGGCAATAGATAAGAAGAATAAGAAAAAGAAACTGCTTAGTTTCCAATAAAGTTTATTGTTTTCCATATTTAAATCCCCTTTGCTGTTTATGTATCTAAATATTATTTAGAAAGCGTTTTCGATTGATTGTATTATATATGGTACCGATTTCATATGTCAACAAGAAAATAATTAACAAAAATACCTTCCAGAAAAGGTTTGTTTAAGTGTAATGTGTTTTTTTAATATGGTACTGATTTCTTACATATAAAATAAACAATTTGATATGTACTGATTTATTAATCATGAAACATTTTATATAAAAAGGGCTGTTTCAAAGACCTATAGGGATTCTACTGTATTCTTATTGAACAGATGGTATAGAGTTGCAAACGAATTCATTCATTGCATTTTGTCTCTTTTTTAACGTAAAATAAGTATGAAACTGATTTCAGTTAGTGATGGAGTGATAAACACATGCCTACAATATACGACGTAGCCAAATTATCGGGGTTATCAAAAACAACGGTTTCCCGTGTTATAAACAATCATTCGTATGTTTCAGAAGAGAAAAAAAATCGTGTGCTAAAAGCAATGAAAGAGCTTAATTATACGCCAAATCCTTCGGCAAGAAAGTTAAGAGGACAGGTAACGACTACAATTGGTGTTATTGTACCAAGGATTATAAATCCATTTTTCTCTTATTTAGTCGATTCAATTGAACAAGTTGCTTATAAAAAGGGCTATCATGTATTAATCTTTCAAAGTAATGAAGATAAAGAGAAAGAATTAGCATTTTTAAATTTACTGAAAACAAAGCAAGTTGACGGAATTATTATGACGTCCATTGAAAATGACTGGAGTCTCATAGAGCCGTTTACTGAGTATGGTCCTATTTTGTTGTGCAACGAATATGTAAACAACGCAAATGTTCCAATCGTTCGATTAAATCAATATAAGGGTGCGTATATAGGCGTAAAGCATTTACTTGAAAAGGGACACCGGAAAATCGGGTACTGTACAGGTGGATTGTTCGCTGAGGAAGGTAAGGACAAGGACCGTAACCAAGGTTATCAAAAAGCACTTCAAGAGGCAGGAATTCAGCCGGATCCAAAATGGATTTTTGTTAATCAACATAGTATTGAAGACGGAAAACAAGTAGTTAAAAAAATCCTGTCAATGGAGGATCGCCCAACGGCTATATTTACAGGAAGTGATGAAATTGCTGGAGGAATGATGATCGAAGCCAAAGAGTCTGGTCTAAGTATACCTAATGATTTGGCGATTATTGGCTTTGATGACCAACCTCTTGCACAAATGTTAGATCCAAAGCTAACAACTATACGACAACCGATTGATCAAATGGGGATTAAAGCAATGGAAATCCTGATCGATATGCTGAATGATTCTGAATCGACAGTAGAAACGTTTGAACTCCCAATCGAGCTAGTTGTTCGAAGCTCAACGTGATAGGAGATAACAGATGAAGGTGAGAGCTAAATCTATTAGTTCTCACCTTTTTTGAAAAATTTTCAGAAAAGTAATTGAAACCGTTCCCATAATATAATACAATAAATTTACCTTAAAGCAGAAGACAGTTCCTCTACATTCAGCTATTTATCGCATACTAGAACAAAGAGTTTGAGGTAAGTATAGAAGCGTGAGGTAAAAAGGGTTATATCAGATTTTTTAATAACATGAATTTTTTTAACCACATATGGTATCGATACCATAAAAACAGAAGAATATATACATCATTTTAATATAAATACATAGGAGCTGATAAGAAATGGTTCAACTAAGCGAAAGAAAGAATCCAGAAAGCGCTGTAACGATGAATAAACAGTGGTGGAAAGAAGCAGTTGTATATCAAATTTATCCGAAAAGTTTTTACGATTCGAATGGTGACGGAATTGGCGACTTAAAAGGAGTTATTCAAAAATTAGATTACTTAAAAGAGTTAGGTATCGACGTTATTTGGCTAAGTCCAGTTTATCAATCTCCAATGGATGATAACGGATATGACATCTCTGATTATCAAGCCATTGCAGAAGAATTTGGCTCTATGGAAGATATGGATCTACTGATTGATGAAGCCAAAAAAAGAAATATAAAGATTATTATGGACCTAGTCGTTAACCATACTTCGGATGAACATGAGTGGTTCCTAGAATCAAAAAGTGATGTAAATCATCCGAAAAGAGATTGGTATATTTGGAAAGATGGAAAAGATGACGGAAACCCTCCTAATAATTGGGAATCTATTTTTGGCGGTTCATGTTGGGAGTATGATGAACAAACAGAACAGTATTATCTTCATGCATTTTCTAAAAAGCAGCCTGATCTTAATTGGGAAAACCCTGATCTTCGAAATGCCGTCTATAAAATGGTCACATGGTGGTTAGAAAAAGGAATTAGCGGCTTTCGAGTAGATGCCATTACATTTATAAAAAAACGACAGGACTTTGCTAATTCGGATGGTGAAATGAATGTAATTGAAACAAATCAAGAAGGCATTCATGAATTTTTAAGTGAACTAAGTAAAGAAGCTTTTGCTTCACATGATATCTTAACTGTGGCGGAAGCTCCTGGAGTATCACACAAAGAACTGCCTATTTACGCGGGAGAAGAAGGACATTTTAGTATGCTTTTTGAATTCGATCATGTTGATTTAGACGTAGGAAAAAAAGGAAAATGGTATGAACCGCATAAGTGGAATCTGCTTGATTTCAAAAGAGCCATTTCTGATAGTCAAACATTCTATAACAATACGGGGTGGGGAGCACTTTATTTAGAAAACCATGACCAGCCTCGTTCTTTAAACAAATTTATTAAACCCGAAGATATAGGACCTACGTCAGCAAAAATGTTAGCTACGGTCTATTTTTTACTAAAAGGCACACCATTCATCTATCAAGGACAAGAAATCGGAATGACAAATGTAGAGTATCCGTCGATTGAGCATTACAATGACTTAGCTTCAATTGATCAATATCACTCTGCGCTGAAAGAAGGATTCTCAAAAGAAGAAGCATTAGCAGCAATTTGGAGACGCAGCCGTGATAATTCCCGAACACCTATGCAGTGGAATCATTCTCAATATGCAGGGTTTAGCCAAGGCACACCGTGGCTAGAGATAAATGCTAATTACTCTTCTATTAACGTTGAGAATGCTTTAAAAGATGATAATTCTTTATTTTATTTCTATAAAAATTTAATTAAATTAAGAAAAAGCAGTCCATATTCAGAGGTTATTGCTTTTGGTAAATACGAAGATTTGTTTGAAGATAGTCTACAAATCATGGCTTACGCAAGGGAGTTTAATAATAAAAAAATAGCGGTAATCGCTAACTTTGGTCATAAAGAAGTAGCTTTAAACTTAGATTTTACTATGAAAGAAGTTATTTTATCGAACTACGATCATTTGGAATTACACCCAAATCAACTAAAATTGCGACCTTACGAATCCATTGTTTGTGAGATTGATTCATCGTTTTAATCTCTTTTTATCACACGTAACTCATTCACGTAGAGAAAGGCAGGGAGAAATCGGTTGAAAACATTAAAAAATCAACATCAAGAAAAAATCTCAAAGGCAATGAAGAGTGTGTTAAACGAGCAGGAGGCTGTTAATCAGAATTATTGGCGATTACAATACCATGTGTCTACACCGGCATATTGGATGAATGACCCAAACGGATTTTGCTTTTACAAAGGTGAGTATCATTTATTCTATCAGCATCATCCATACTCTCCCGAGTGGGGGCCAATGTTTTGGGGGCATATAAAAAGTAGAGATCTCACTCATTGGGAACATCTCCCTATTGCTCTTGCTCCGAGTGAAGAATATGACCAAGATGGATGCTTTTCAGGAAGTGCAGTTGAAAAAGATGGAAAGCTTTATGCCATGTATACAGGGAATGTGTGGACGGGAGCTAACTATGATACGGATTTACGACAAGTTCAGTGTCTTGCTGTAAGCGAAGACGGCGTTCATTTTAATAAAGCAGCTCAAAACCCAGTTATTGATTCAGTGCCTGAAGGGAATATTCACCCTGATCATTTTAGAGATCCAAAAGTATGGAAGAAAGATGACTATTATTATTGTGTTCTTGGGTCACGCACGAAGGATCATGAGGGCCAAGTTCTTTTGTATCGTTCAAGAGATCTAATGGATTGGGAGTTTATAAATATAATGGCCAAAAGCCAAGGGAATCTTGGTTTTATGTGGGAATGTCCAGATTTTTTTAGTCTCGGCGGACAGGACGTGCTTGTCATGTCGCCTCAAGGAGTAAAACCAGAAGGGGATCTCTATCATAACTTACATCAAGCTGGATATGTAAAAGGGAAATTAGACTATCAAACGGGGCTGCTTCAACATGAAGATTTTCAACTTTTAGACTACGGGTTTGACTTTTATGCTCCTCAAACAACAGAAGATGAACATGGCAGACGAATTATGATAGCGTGGATGGCTATGTGGGAAAGCTGCATGTCTGAACAAAAATACAATTGGGCAGGAGCAATGACTATTCCGCGTGAGCTTTCTATTAAACAAGGGAACATAATTAGTAAACCAATTCCAGAGCTTAAGCAGCTTCGTCAACATCACGTGCAGTATAAAAATATTATCGTTAGTGGAGAACAAGAACTTGCAGGTATTTCAGGTGATTGTTACGAACTTGAAGTGAAAATTAACGCAAAAGCCGCTTCAAAATTCGGAGTGAAATTGCGAACAGATAACGAAACTCACCAAGAAACGCTTTTAACCTATGATAGATTAGAAAGTTTGTTTATCTTTAATCGCGATAACTCAGGTGAAGGTGATGGAGGAGTAAGAAAAGCACCTGTTGGATTAAATGATAACCACCTGCATCTTCATCTCTTTGTCGATAAATCGTCCATTGAAGTTTTTATTAATGAAGGCGAGAAAGTGATGACGAGCAGAATCTATCCTGTAGAAAATGCAAAAGGTATTTGTTTCTTTGCTGATCAAGAAATTGAATTGATTACCTTAAGCAAATGGAACTTAAGTAAGGGCGTTTCCCCGCTGATGTTTAAAGGATAATTAGATTCACTTGAAGAACAGGCTTCCTAGAGAGGTGCTGTTCTTTTTTATAGAGTCAAAACTCCCATTCGTTTTCAGAGTTTATTAAATGTTTATACTCATTAAGAACAGGTAAATCAGTAGTAAAAGACGTTTTCAAGGAGGAATACTATATGCCTTACAATTCATTAAAAGAATTGCCTGATGGAGTAAAAGATAACCTTCCTCATCATGCTCAGGAAATTTATAAAGAAGCATTTAACTCAGCGAGTGACGAATACAAAGAAGAAGCTACGGCGCATAAAGTTGCGTGGAATGCAGTGAAAACAAAGTACAAAAAAAATAGTAATGATAACTGGGTGAAAAAATAGCGAGAAAAGAGCTTAAAAGTAGTTTAGTGGAAGGAAGATCCGAACGATAAACTGTTCGGATTTTTTTATTATGAGGGTGAATGTAGGTGCTTGTAGCCGTTAATTGGATAGCAAGGCGAAAGACTCCTGCAGACTCACTTGCCGCCTGCGAAAAGCGAAGCCTTGCATGGAAATTAACAGCGGTGTAACAAGCCATTCATGCTCGATCATTTATCCCTTTTATATCATTACTTATTCTTTTTCAGCTACGGTAAAGTATTGAACGCTGCTTTTAACGAGTACCAAGTCATTTGCTAAGTCCAATACTTTACTTTTATCTTCAAATCTATATTGTATGTAGTTCTTTGCACGAATAAGTGATTTAGTTTCAACTATATGACTGATTTCACCATTGATTAAATGAAACGTTACTTCAAACTTTTTCATAAGAAAACACCTCCATAATATCAATTTTTACTATTCCTTCATTTCTAATACCATTTCTTTTGAACGTTTTTACAAAAGATTACACTCTTGAGTTCACTCAATCCATGTCTAACGAATGTTTTAACGCTACCCAATTTTTGATATTGACAGATTGGCAATACTTTGTGAGACTTAATATACATGATGTTCATTAGTTTACATTATGTATAAAATGTATGTTGACGATACAGGATAGTTTAAATAGTCCATCGTATGTCTTAATAAAAGTGATACAAGGAGATCAACTATGACTAAAAAAAAAGTAGATCCTAGGATAAAAAGAACAAATAAATACTTAAGAGACGCTTTAGTCGAACTTCTTAAGGAGAAAGATGTCACGTCCATTACGATTCAAGAAATTACGGAAAAAGCGGAATTAACGCGAGGAACATTTTATTTACATTATCAAGATAAGCAAGACTTTCTTGTTCAGATTATGAATGAAGTTCTAGAAGAGCTAATAGAGCAAGTAAAGCCTAAACAAAATAACGAGGTTTCCTCAGAAGTGGAAGAAAAAGATGAGTCTGTTTCTTTTTTAAAGCTTTTTGAATTCATCTACGAACACGCGGATTATTTTAAAGTCATGCTAAGCGACCGAGGATTGCCTCAATTCAGAAGTCATATGACGGAAATTGTAAAGAAAAGAGTGTACGGAGAGCTAATCTCTTCGATTGGAGAAGAAGAGGATGGACTGGATATTCCTAAAGATATCCTGATTAGCTATATTACATCAGCTCATATAGGTGTCATTTGTTCTTGGTTAGAAAGCGATATGAAATTTAGCCCTGCATTTATGGCTGATAAATTAACCCGTTTAACTCTTCTAGGGCCAATTCGAGTGGCAGGTTTAGAAAATAAAATAAAGCTTCCTTACTGAAGCTTTATTTTTTAGTTTGTTCAAATAAAGATATTTTACAATCATGAAAGGCAGAAAGGAATTGTGGTATGAAAATAGAAAAACACTGGGGGATTTCCTTACTGGCAGTTTTAGCTATTGGTCCTGGTTTAATGTTAAACACGTCATTAAATTCTATACGTGACATTCTCCAACAAACGTTTCACAATCAATCTTATATTTCGATAACACCGGTTTTAATAGGGGTTATAAGCTTTGCATTTTGTATTCCGTTTGGACCTATCCTTCGACACAAGTTAGGGGAGAGAAGGAATTATGTTCTTTCGATGTGTTTGTTTCTTATAGGAGCTATCGTAAGTATTGCTTCTAACAGCTTCTTAGGAATGGGAATTGGTCGTTTTTTACAAGGGACAGGAACGGGTTTAGCACTTATGATGATGATTCCAATGCTGGTTCTTTCTTTTCCGATTCAGAAACGGAACTTGGCATTACTGATTCTTATTGGCGGATTTTATGGCTCTAGCGTTGTGGGTATTTTTCTCGGAATGTTAGTGAAAAGCTACGGACACTGGAGATGGTTATTTTATATAGCGGCCGTACTTTCCTTACTGGGAATAGGTTTTAGCTACAAATTTTTAACAAATGATCATGCCAAGCAACAGCAAAAACATCATGAACCATTTGACATCATCGGTGCAGCGTTAATGTTTATGGTTACTGCATTTATTACGTTTACATTACTTAATCTCCAAAAATCAGGATGGGCATCTACTTATGTATGGATAGGCATAGTAGGAAGCATCATTTTTTTATGTTTTTTATTTATAGCAGAATGGCATATTAAAAATCCTTTAATTCCCTTTCGATTAGTGGCTTCTCGAAAACCAGCTCTCGCTATCTTAATCGCTGTTATAGGAAATATTAGTATGAGTCTCACTCTTTTATCCCTACAAGGATTGCTTAAAAGTGAATCTGGTTTTGATAAAGGAGAGATGTCACTGATCTATATCGGGCTTTTTGCCGGGATAGTAATTGCAGCCATATTAAGTGCCGTATTATATGATAAAGTCGGGCCGGGCGTATTAGGTATTATAGGAGCCGTCATTATTATGGGAGTAAACATACAGTGGATGTATGTGGACGGTCATGCTTCAGCTTTTCTCTTTATTATCAGCTTTGCCGCTTTAATCGCAGGAGTAGGATTCACAGTCGCTGCAGGTCTGATGGGTGCTGCTTTAGGCGGACCACTACCAAGCTTAGTCCCTCGGATGGTCACGGTTCAATTTATACGAGTGACAGTATCTGCGGTCATTCCTGTAATCAGCAGTATTGTTTTTGCAAAGGTGTATAAAGATCACCTTGCAACGGTAAGTGCAGAGAGCCAGGTGGCTAGTAAAGAAAATTTCACGCAATCTCTACATGTAAAATCTGAAATCATTACGTATCATACCTTTTCTACGTTTTCGTGTGTATTGAGCATTGTGGTATTCATTCTCTCGTTTTTGATGTTTTTAACAGGTAAGGGACACAAGCTGGCTCATAAGTCGCATGATAAAGAAAAAAATAAAGAAAAGCCGAGTACCGAAAAGGTTCACAGTAAAAAAGCTACTCCCGTTTTTGAGCGTTCGCCTAAAGAGATTGTTTCGAATGGAGTCATTGGTGACAGCGAGTATAGAGAAGCTTTGAAAAAGTTTGGCCAGCCTAAACCTTCTCCTGATAAAATGCTGCATATGAGAGATCAAGAATATAGAAAAGCTCTTAAAAGGATGAAGGATATAGGACAATAAGTTAAACTTAAGAAATTTGAATGAAGAAGAGAAAGAGCAAACTCACGTGTAAGAGAGTTTGCTCTTTTAATTCTTGCATATACTTCTTTTCTACTACCACAGATATGTTATAATGGTAAAATTTAATAGGTTGAAAGGGAGGGAGTTTATTGCTGTATCATCCAAAATGGAGCAAAGCAAAGAAACGTTTACTGAGTTTTGTATGCGAATCTTTGCATTCAAGAGTAGATTTTCAAGTGATTAATTATCGAAAAGCACATGACCAGTTAGGGAGGGCTGTCATAACTGTTGATAAAGTAGAAATGTTAAATATGTGTACGATTACTGCTGAAAAAGAAGAATATTATAGAGAAAGAGATATTCGTATTCAGTTAGACGATTTTACTTATGATAATGTTTTTAATAATCGAGCAATCCAAGAACAAGCTCAAGAACAATTAAAAACGGAAGGCATTTATGCACAATATGATTTCTTTTCTGCTTTGGAGGAATATTTTAATTCACCAATTGAATTATCTTTAAAGTCGAATGATATGTTAATAAAAATATTGTGTATGCTTGACCGTCGTGTAGGAAAAAGAACTTTACGTAAAATGAAAGAATCCATTTTAGAAGAAAACACATTCGTTCAGGATTTTTATAAATTACGTTGTGAAGCAGAGAATATACATAGTAGCCAATGAACATAAACAGAACTTCTATTACATTCAAAAATGACTATATACGTCATTGCTAATGAAATAACAGAAACAAATTTTAATTGTCACAGGGCACTAAGTTAGGTATATAGATATCATTATTTAGTATATTTTAGATAGAAACAGTACTTATAGATGTGTTACAATATTCCTGGTATACAAAGTGGAAATTCATTTTTCCTTTGTGCAGGGGAATGGTATAAATATGTGCCTTTCCTCTTTTCATTTTTTAGTTCTATCTTGCTTATTGAAAAAGCATATACATAAATGGGAAACAGTTTACATACGTAATTTAGAAATGAAATGGAGAGAGAGGTATCTGTGGAAAGAAACGAATTTAGAAGACAAAAAGCAATCCGGTCAAAAGAGAAGAGAAGGAAAAAGCTTAATCAGCACAATGTCTTAAACTTATTACTAATCTTTATATCGGTATGTATCGTTTGTCTGCTAATCAACTTATCATTGAGATAGAAAAAAATTTATCAAAAAGAGTACGTAAAAGAGAGGAAGACAATTTAATATGAGTAATCAACAAACAGCAGCCGAAGGCTCTAACATCAAAGTGCTGCCGATTATTACGTCGTTTCTTATTGCCGGGTTTATCGGTTTATTTAGTGAAACAGCGCTAAATATGGCGTTAAAAGAGCTAATTTCAGGCTTTGGTATTCACGAAACAACGGCACAATGGCTAACAACAGGATATCTATTAACGTTAGGAATTCTGGTACCTATTTCAGGTTTTATTCTTCAGCGGTTTACGACGAGACAGCTTTTTATAGCATCGCTAATCTGCTCGATTATCGGAACATTTATTGCCGCTATCGCACCAACGTTTGGGGTACTAATGATTGCCCGTGTCGTGCAAGCCGTGGGAACAGCTTTGCTTTTACCGCTTATGTTCAACACGATTCTTGTTATTATCCCGCCGCATAAGCGTGGAAAGTCAATGGGGATCATTGGCCTTGTTATTATGTTTGCTCCAGCTGTTGGACCAACTGTATCAGGCTTAATCTTAAAAACATTAACGTGGCACTGGATTTTCTGGATTTCACTTCCATTATTAGTGGTTGCCTTGGTGTTTGGAGCTTTCTTTATGCAGAACGTTACCACACCAACAAAGCCAAAAATCGATATGATTTCTGTTGTTCTTTCAACAATAGGTTTTGGAGGAATTGTATTTGGATTTAGCAGCGCTGGAGAAGGCGGGGGCTGGGGAAGTCTACAGGTTATTCTAACTCTTGTGATTGGAACTGTTGCACTAGTTGCATTCTCTATTCGTCAAACGAAGATGAAAGAGCCAATGTTAGACCTTAAAGCCTTTAAGTATCCAATGTTTACAATTGGTCTTTTATTAATTCTAGTCTGCATGATGGTACTACTGTCTGCCATGATGATTTTACCCCTGTACTTACAAACATCATTAGCTTTATCAACCTTTGCCGCTGGCCTAATGCTTCTTCCAGGAGGAGTGATTAACGGAATTCTTTCACCGGTTATGGGCGGATTATTTGACCGTTTTGGTCCCAAATGGCTAGTTATTCCTGGTCTTTTGATTGTAGTCGGCACCATGTATGGTTTTTCAACCGTAACGCTGGAAACGTCAACAGGGTTTATCATTGGGTTACACATTGCGCTTATGATTGCCATTTCGATGATTATGATGCCAGCTCAAACAAATGGTTTAAACCAGCTTCCACCAGAGCTGTACCCGCATGGAACAGCGATTATGAACACCTTGCAGCAGGTTTCTGGAGCAATCGGAACAGCTGTTGGAATCTCGATTCTGTCATCAGGTTCAAGAAGCTTCCTTGAGACGGTGTCAGATAAAATGGATCCATTAAACCAAGTTCTTGCCTTTACCAACGGTGTTCAACATGCATTCGTCTTTGCGATTATTGTTTCCATTGTTGGATTAGTGATCTCGTTCTTTATCAAGAGAGTTAATGTTGAACAAAAAGCGCATTAATAAAAAACACAGACCATTGTATGGTCTGTGTTTTTTTAGGTTTGGGGAAGGTTTTAAGGTACTCTTTTTTGTATAGCTGTATGTGTCTTTTTAAACCTCAAGCATCTAATTCAGCAAATATTTATTAGTTTTCATTGTGCGTAATTTAAAATATTTTATTGATTTTTTTAAAGTGTAAATTATTATATTTAATTTTTTATTTAAAATTATTTAATTTTATTGTTTTTAATATTAAATAATTGTTATATAATCAAATTAACTAAAAGAAGGAGATTTGATTATGGCTTATAAAGTACTTACAAATTGTCCTGTCTGCAGTGAAACGTTAAAAATTACAAAGCTACAGTGCAGCCATTGTCACACGACGATTGAAAATGAGTTTGAATTATCTAAGCTGGCATCTTTATCGGGTGATCAGCTTCATTTTGTAGAAGTGTTTTTAACATGCAGAGGAAATATCAAAGAAGTTGAGAAAGAACTGGGCGTTTCGTACCCAACTGTTCGCGGAAAGCTGACTGACATCATTTCATCTCTTGGATATGTAGAAAAGAAGAAAAACGAAGTAGACGAGAAAAAAGTTGTGTCTATGTTAGAAAATGGTGAAATTACAGCAGAAGAAGCCATCAAGCTCTTAAAAGAAGAATAGGGGGATTGTCTATGAAAGAGGAAATTACAAAAGTGTTAACAATGGTTCAAGAAGGAAAAATTGATGCAGAAAAGGGATCAGAACTGATTCAAGTATTAAAAGAAAAAGAAGAAACAGGCAATAAGCTTTTGAAGAAACCGAATGCGTATTTAGATAAAACGTTGAAAATTCGAGTTGTTTCAACTGAAAATGATAATGTGAAGGTTAATTTGCCAATAAAGCTTGTCAAGCTGGTATTAATGGCTGGACACAGCATCGCAGCAAGTATTCCTCAATCAGAAAAATATGTAAAAGATATAGACATAAACCTGATTGTTGAAGCAATTGAAAACGAGTTAGATGGCCAGATTGTTGATATTAAATCGGCGAACGGAGATACCGTTTCAGTCATCATTGAATAACGGTGCGCTTATGATTCATGTAAAAGTGAAAACCAAAGAAGTTCGGTTTAGTATCCCAATTCCATATGCTCTTTTAAACGTTGCTATTAGCGTTGCTTTTTCGAAATTTATCCAGAAGCATATAGATAAATGGACAAAAGAACATTTTAAAAGAAAAGAGCTGAACTTTACTTTTCCGCTAATAGATAAAAGTGTGCTAAAGCCTATCGTCAAGGAACTAAAGAAACATAAGGGGATGGTGCTAGTAGATGTCAAAGCTACAGATGGTACGGAAGTAAGAGTTAGACTATGATGTAGCTTTGTAAAGTGAAAATCGCTTTAGGTGTCTACCTTCGTGTAAAAATAAAACCTTATTAGTCTATATAAAAGCGAAAAGGCAGAAAAAAGACACTACACAGCGTGCTATCTTGCTGTATAATCTCTTTTTTTTTCTGCTTCTTTACTTTTTCTATTTAATCTATACCCGGAGTATGTGCCCTGAAATGTGGAAACAAACGTAACGATCTAGATTCCTATTCATACCGAAATCGTATTAAAGCCCCCCTTTGCTACATGATTTTATTAAGGATTTCTTTTTATCAAGCAGCTCCTTAATTGATTTTAGCTTTTTCTGTTAAATCTAAAACTCACTATATAAGCTATTACTAACAAAATAACAGAATTGAATTGAATCGTTTCATTTCACCCTAAAGTCTGAAACATTTTACCTCGATGAGTTAACATGTACTACGACTGCCATCGTAGAACAAACTGTCGAAAGCTACATTACTTATTATAACCATATCTGTATTCAAACAAAACTAAACAACCAGTCACCGGTACAATACCGAAAACTGGCTGTTTAAAAGGTGTTTGGATCCTTGTCTCGAAATCAGGGGTCAGTCCCATATAACTAAGTGCTTTTTGGTGAATGAGGAGCAAGTTTCTTTTTCAACGGTAGAACAATCATAAAAACACCTATGATACTCAATATGCTCTCTAAAACGTAGAATTGATGTTCTTTTATATATCCCATAACGCATTGGCTACCAAAGATGAGAAATAAAACAGCTCCCAAATAAAACGAAGGATTTTTAATACACCAACTCATTCTTGATTCCATCTAATTCCTCCTTGTAAGCTTTCTATCGCGTATTTATTGTATGTTGACTAAGAAAGGAGTAAGGGTGTTCCTTATGGATATACGAGTGGGTGTAAGAAAAGTTTCAAACATAACATCAGCTTTCTTTTAGTATAGGCTTTTATTTTACATTCAAAAATGAAACTAATTTTTTTAGTGTTGTTCCTTGAATAAGAAGAGAAAAGACTACATTACTAAATGTCATTGCTAATAACAGATTTTTTCCTTCAAATTCGGGTGTAATGCCTAAAACAAGCGCAATTGAAAGAGATCCCTTTAATCCTCCCCATGAAATAATAGGTTTCCATGAAGTTGGAATGGATTTATCAAAAGCTAAGCTTATATAGACAGCGAGAAAACGTGCTAAAAGAACAATAAGAATACTTCCAACGATAAGCCATCCTTTATCTAAAAAATCAATACGACTCACTTCTAATCCTACTAGTAAGAAAATAAGCGCATTGGAGAGAAAGGCGATTGTTTCCCAAAAGGAATTCACTTTTTCATGTGTTAGATCTGACATGCCTACGTTTCGTCCATAAGTTCCTAAGATTACGCCACCTACTACTACAGATATTACCCCAGAAACGTCAAAGTGTTCAGCAAGCTGAAACGTACCATAAAATAGAACCATCGATAATCCAGTCTCCACTAAATAATGATCAATCTTAGATGTAATACGAGAAGCTAATAAACCAAACACTCCACCAATCAATATGCCTCCACTTACAACTTTCAGAAATTCAAGCAGCGCATTCAATGTACCTGTTAAGCTCAAGGCAGTAGTTACCACAGCAATTTGAAATAGTACAACAGCAACTCCGTCATTTGCTAAACTTTCTCCTTCGACCACAATGGAGAGGCGCTTGTTTAGGCCCATTGACTTAAAAATGCTTAGAACGGATACAGGGTCAGTAGCTGCCATAAGTGCACCGAAAATTAAGGATTCTTGCAAAGAAAGGTGCAAGAAAAAATAAGTAGAAGCAGCAACTAGTAAGAAGGTAAGAAATGTACCTAAAAAAGCTAATAAAGAAATCGATTTCTTATTACGTTTTAATTCATCAAAGGGAAGTTTAAGTGCTGCATCCCCTAACAAAGCTGATAAGAAGATGAAAATAACGGTCGTTTGAAACACGGTATCATTGGCTGCATAACTTTTTATTTCTCCCAACGCAGGAATGGGTACCAAACCAATAATTAATCCTATTACTACAAGGAAAGTGGGATAAGGTTGTTTCAGTTTTTCCGCGATAAACACTACCCCTACAGCGATAGCTAATAAAATAATCCAATATGTAACCATTTTTATGCTCCTTTGTCTCTTTAAAACTGAAATTATGCTTCATGTGCCAAGTATTGTTAAGAGTACATTCTCTTTATGGATAGGTTTCTGTCACCTTGAGAGATATACGGCTTTTCTTATAACTTTGTTTATTATAGATAATATTTTCCTAAGGTATCATTAGCAATAAATTACTTATATAATGCTAAATAATATAAATTTGAATACAACTTCAATCAAAAAAATAAGTTGGTACTTACAAACATGCAAGAAGAGAAAGGTTGTTTCCTCACTAAAAGGAAACAACCTTTAACAAAGCTTACATACATGATGTTTACTATAAAGTTTCCCTCAAACAAAAGATATAAATATCAGTTTAAAAATAAATCATACACCTTTTAAAGCTGCTTCATATTGAAATAAGTTAAGCAGTTTTTTTATTTTGCTTTTTATCTTCAGAAACTTCTTGTCGGAAGGACTTAATTAATGCATAGGACATGAATAGAAGAACAATCCCTAATGGTAATGCACTGACAATAATAGCTGCTTGCATGCCTTGCAGGCCACCTGTACCTAATAAAATTGCTGAAATAGCAGCTAAAATGATTCCCCAAATAAATGTAACAAAGAAAGGTGGATTTAAATTCCCATTTGTAGTTTGCATCCCCAGAACAAAAGTGGCCGAATCTGCAGAAGTCACAAAGAACGTCAAAATAAGGACTACAGAGATGGTAGAAAGAAAACTTCCAAACGGCATTTGATCATACACAAAGAATAGAGAGGTTTCTAAGCTTTGTTTTGCCACATCTAATCCTTTCACAAAATCAAAATAAATACCGGTACCTCCAAATATGCCAAACCATATTGAGCATACAAGTGTTGGAACGATTAATACAGCCATAATAAATTCACGAACCGTTCTTCCTTTAGATACGCGTGCAATGAAAGTTCCCACAAATGGAGTCCATGATATCCACCAAGCCCAGTAAAAAATGGTCCAATCTTTTACCCATTGGTTATTGTCAGAATTAAATGGAGCAAATCGCAGCCCCATACTTGGTAATTGTTGAACGTAGGAACCAAAGGTTGTAGAGAAAAGCTCTATTAAGTATTGTGTAGGCCCAAGAAAAAGAAAGGAAACAAATAGAATGACAGCTAAAACCATATTAGTGTTGCTCAAATATTTGATGCCTTTTGAAACACCAGTTCCTGCAGATGTAATAAATAAAATGGTTGTAATAGCTATAATAACGAGTTGAACTTTATAGCTAATAGGCATACCTGTTAGGTAGTGGAATCCACTATTTATTTGTGAAGCTCCTAATCCTAAAGATGCCGCCACCCCAAATATAGTAGCAAACACAGCTATAATATCTACTGCGTAGCCAATTGGCCCTTTACTCTTATTTCCAATAAGAGGGGTCAGGGTTGCGCTCATTAGTCCAGGCATGTTTTTTCGGAATTTATAATAGGCTAAGGCAAGTGCTACTACAGCATAAATCGCCCAAGCATGAAATCCCCAGTGTAAATATGTATATTCTAGGCTCAGTTTTGCAGATTCAGTAGTTTGAGGTTTCCCAAAAGGGGGTGTAGCATAGTGAGAGATTGGCTCAGAAATTCCGTAAAAAAGTAAACCAATTCCCATCCCAGCGCTAAATAACATAGCGAACCAAGTAGGGGTACTAAACTCAGGTTTTTCAAGGGGTTTGCCAAGTTTTATTTTTCCAAATCGACTAAAAGCTAATACTAAGGAAAATATTAAAAAGAATGTAGCAGAAAATTGATAAAACCAGCCAAAACGATTAAGCAAATAACTTTCGGCGGTGGTCATGACATGAAGTAGATTAGTTGGTTTTAATATACCCCAGCCTACAAATAAAACGCTAATGATTAAAGAGATCCAAAAAATAGGTGTTGTTTTCTTCATCATCTTCCTCCTTCATATTTTTAATTAACATTAATGACTTCCAGAAAGACTTAAATTTACTATTTTGCCATTTTAGCTCCTTTTTCTTAAATTTCTATCTTAATTCCCTTAATACGGAATGAAAAAACGTCTTTTATACCAGCTATTTGGTAAGGAGAGAGCTTTTGCAACCTTTTAATCATTTCAGTAGATTAAGTCCGGAATAGACTTCTTTTAAAATAGAAATGAGTTTTTCTTTTAATGACGATGAAAAGGAGACATGAGAATATAAAGACTCTGATTCAACATTTTATCCAGTATAAGTTGGCTATAGCAATCAAACTAAAAACTATAAATCTTGCAATTTTTAAAGGATGAGTAATTTTATATTCAACAAAGGGATTAATCTGCCTTATTACCTTTGCAAAGAGTAAATTATCTGTGAATGCAAGAACTATCGCAAACCATAAAACATTATCATTTAACTTAACGAAATCAAAAATTAAATAAATAAGAAAAATTCATACATAAGCTAAAATATAGTTGTAGCAAAACAAAAAAGTTAAGTCATTATTTATTATGGGGGTGGAAATTATGAAAGTGACAATTTTAACGTTAGGCAGTAGAGGAGATGTACAGCCTTATATTGCACTTGCTCGAGAAATGATTAAGATTGGACATGAAGTAGTCATTTGTACAGGTGGGACGTTTCAACATTTTATTGAAGAAAATAAGGTTTCCTTTCATCCCGCTGCTACTGATTTGATGGCGATAATGGAGAGCGAGGAAGGAAGAGATATACTTAATGGTAAGAAGTTTTCACCTTTTAAAATAATGAAATTTTCAAAAGAAAAAATTGCTCCATCCTACAGAAGAAGTATGGATGATTTTTATCTGGCTTCCCAAGGAGCCGATCTAATCATTTATCATCCTAAAGCTCTTGGTGCCGTTGATATTGCGCTGTACTATCATATTCCTTGCATTTGCTTACCGCCCGTTCCAATTATGTATCCAATTACAGAGTTCCCAAATTTCTCTTTATCGTCAAAACAAAGCTTTGGTCCTACATTAAATAGATTATCCTACAAGATAGTAAAGTTCAGTGAGTACCCTTTTATGAAAGAAATTAACGATTTTAGAGAAAAAACGTTAAAATTCCCGAAGAGAAAAGCCGGACTTTACACATATGACGTAAACGGTGCACCTATTCCTATAATTTATCCTATTAGTCCTTTTCTTTTCAAAGAAGTAGAGAGTTGGAAAGGTTCTGTATGTCTACCAGGTTTTTTCTTTTTAGAAGTAGAGGAAGAGGTGCTACCCAATGAAATAGAAAACTTTCTAGAAAAAGGAAAGAAGCCTATTGTAGTATCATTTAGTTCTATGCCTTTAAAGAGTCCATCAATTTTTAAACAAAAGTTAATTCAGGCATTAAAGGAGACGGACAATCGCGCAATAGTGCTAACAGGAACAAGCGGTATGAAGTTTAATCAACAAGAGAATATACTCGCCGTTAAAGGTGCATCCCATAGACTTTTATTTAAACGTGCTAAAGGCATTATTCATCATGGAGGTGTTGGAACAATGTCTGAAGCTTTACTGAGTGGCGTACCACAAATTATCATTCCGTTTACAGTGGATCAACCGTTTTGGGCAAATCTTCTCTATAAAAAAGGGTATTCACTAAAGCCGTTACAAGAAAAAAATCTCCAAGTATTCGAATTGGTCCACGCGTTAGAACAAGTAGAAAATAAAGAGTATATTGAAAATGCTCAACAAATAAAAAGCATCATTCAATCGGAAAATGGTGTATACCAAGCGGTGAAGCATATAGAAAGCGTAGTACACAAATTGCGGGATAAATAGATGGATTGAAGGATAGCTAAACAGCTAGTATGTGTTTTAAGAGAAGAGTTTTATCCAATCAACTCTTATATATGAAAACAGCTTTGTTTGTAATAAAGTTACGTTCTCCAGTTAATAGTAAGTAACGACAGGAAGTGACTGTAAGTCGACTTACATACATAGGTGTTTAAATAAAGGAGTTTTTATGGATATAAATAAGGGAAAGCAAAAGCTCGAACTAATGAAAGGATTACTACTTATAGCCAAAATATCTATAGCTTCTGGTGTATCGTGGGAACTGGCAAAAATGTTAGGCTCTAAGCATCCTTATTTGGCGCCTTTAACTGTGATTCTTTCTATTCAAGAAACCATCCAGCATTCTGCTGTGTATGCTTTTTATCGAATTATCGGCACTCTTTTTGGAATTGCTGCTACGATTTTTATCATTAAACATGTAGAAGTGAACGGATGGACGATAGGGTTATTATTAACAATGGGAATGGTGCTTCCTGTTGTATTAAGGCTACATAAGACGATCATTCATCAAATTGCGCTTACTATTTTATTAGTTTTTGTATTTGTTCATAAAACAAATTATTATGTCTCTGATCGAATAAGAGACACGATCATAGGAGCTCTTGTCGCTATTATTGTTCATATCATAATTGTTCCACCAAATTACGTAAAAGAAGCTCGTAGAACTTTAACTCAATTTGGAATAGACCTTGGACAATTATTTGAAAAGGTGGCTTACTGGGTAAATAATAACTGTACATTTGTTGAAGGAGAAAATTTAATAGATGATACAACCAACTTGCTTCAGGAACTTCACCAGGTCGAAAAGGAATTAAGGAAAGCAGAAAAGAGTTTAAGGTTGAACCCATTTGGCAGAAATAAAAAGCAGCAGTTAAAACAAAATGAACAATTCCTTTTTCAACTGAAGCATGGGTATACCTATATTTCGAGTGTACTCACTACATTTAACGACTGGTCCAAAACGAATTCTCTACCCACAGTTGATGGACAAAAATGGGCTGTTCAACTACAGGTATTAGGAGAATACATAACAGAACAAGCTAATAAAAACGTAGAAAATTACTCTATAAAGAAATCATCTTTGGATGTACTCGATCTTTCTTCGATACCTTTACAAATCCGTATCCCACCTGAACTAGAGTCCCAGAGATATCAATTAAGTCTATATAATGATACGCTTAAATTAATTGATAAATTAAAAGCAAAATGATACTAATTCAAGTGATCCAGATATCCCTTTTATAAGTGGGGTGATAACTTCAGTATCCAGTTATTGAACTATACATGCACAGTAGAAGAGGGAAAGAAGTTACCAAGGGGTGACTTCTTTTTTTTATTGAATAAATAATACAATTTAGCTTTTATATTTTCCGCTCCAGTGCTCATATCCACATAAAATCTAGAATATGTTTTTAATACGTCGCTAAGTGTTTCAACTAGCTACAAAAAAATATAAAAATTTATGTTGACAGTAGGAGCATATGATTTTATAATTATCCTTAATTCAAGATATTTTAATTCAAGATTTTAAAGTGATGAAAAACAGGAGGAATAAAAAATGGTGAGCATTGGTTTATTGTTAATACGTTTAGTCATTGGATTATCTTTTATGGCTCATGGAACTCAGAAGTTATTTGGATGGTTTGGCGGTCACGGCTTAAAAGGAACGGGCGGCTGGTTTGAATCCATCGGAATGAAGCCGGGTGTTAGAATGGCTTTAATGGCTGGTTTATCAGAGCTAGTAGGTGGAGCTTTATTTGCTGCAGGACTTCTTACACCGCTTGGAGCACTTTTGATTGCCGGAACAATGATCATGGCGATTGTGAAAGTACACGGTCCAAATGGATACTGGGCAACACAAAATGGGTATGAATATAACCTTACGCTTTTAGTTGTAGCGATCGGTGTAGCAATTGCAGGACCAGGTTATTACGCACTCGATACGTTTATTTTTTAAAAGAGAGAATGGGTTGGAATAAGAAAGGTGCTTTTATTTTTTGACTAATATCTCGAATTCGAGATATTTACGATAAATAGTTGTAATTTTAAGAGGGATAACGAAACATATGACGAAAAATGTATCGAAGGAGATGGTAGTAATGAGTAAAAAAACAGCGGGTATTCATCATATCACGGCGATTGTAGGTCATCCTCAGGAAAATGTTGATTTCTATGCGGGCGTGTTAGGATTACGTTTGGTCAAACAAACAGTAAACTTTGATGATCCAGGAACGTATCACCTTTACTTTGGGAATGAAGGCGGAAAACCTGGAACGATTATCACATTCTTTCCGTGGGCAAATGCACGACAAGGAAAAATAGGTGACGGGCAAGTTGGGGTAACTTCCTATGTGGTTCCAAAAGGTGCGATGAGCTTTTGGGAACAGCGATTAGCTAAGTTTGGAGTTCCAGCTGCAAAGATGGAGCGATTTGGAGAGCAGTATTTAGAGTTTGACGATCCTCATGGTTTGCATCTAGAGATTGTGGAAAGAGAAGAAGGTGAAAAGAATACGTGGCAAGCTGGTGAAATTAATTCGGATGTTGCTATTAAAGGATTCGGAGGCGCTACGCTATTATCGGTTCGACCTGATGAAACAGCTCAATTATTAGAAGACGTAATGGGTCTACAAAAAGTAGGGCAAGAAGGAGATTTTATACGGTTTCAATCATCAGCTGACATTGGAAATATGATCGATTTAAAATTAACAACTATTGGACGCGGGCAAATGGGCGTTGGAACGGTTCACCATATTGCATGGCGAGCAAAAGATGATGAAGATCAATTAGAATGGCAGAAATACGTAGCCGATAGCGGATACGGAGTGACGGCTGTCCGAGATCGAAATTACTTTAATGCGATTTACTTTAAAGAACACGGAGACATTCTATTTGAAATTGCAACAGACCCTCCAGGCTTTGCACATGATGAGTCACTTGAAACAATGGGAGAAAAGCTCATGCTTCCTGAACAGTACGAAACCCATCGAGATCAAATTGAAAGAGCTTTGATTCCTTTTGAAGTGAGAGAATTAGACTGAATTTTACTAAAATAATTCCTTTAGTAATGGTAAAACGCTAGTTTAACCCTAAATTAGGTACAAAGAAGGAATTAATTTATCTATATATAAAACTAATATCTATATTTGAAACACCATGGTAATATGAAATTAATTCCAAGTGAGGAGGTGAATAGATGACAAAAACCATTGGTCTTATTTGTGGAAGTTTACGAAAGAATTCGTATAACCGAATGATTGCTGAGTCATTGACTACATTAGATGACTCAGCTCAATATCGCTGGATCGAAATAAGCAGCCTGCCTTTTTTTAATGAAGACTTAGAAGCTGACGGATCACCAGAATCTGTCGCATCCTTTAGAGCTGCGATTCAAGATGTTGACGGTGTTATCATTGTAAGTCCAGAGTACAATTCCGGAATTACAGGGGTATTAAAAAATGCTTTGGACTGGGCATCAAGACCTCGGACTTCTTCTGTTTTAAACAGAAAACCAGTTGGTCTCATTGGAGCAACTCCAGGAGGCTTCGGTACCGCTTTTGCTCAAAAACAAACGAGAGAAGTACTGGAAGCTATGCAAGTTCATGTTTTACCATTTCAAAAAATGCTGATTTCGCAAGTTCATGAAAAAGTTGATGCTCAACAAAAGGTACTAACTGATGAGTCAACGAAACGCTATCTTCAGCGCTACTTACAGCAGTTCATTCATTGGATTGATCAAGCGCCTGTTCCTGTTCTAGATTAAGAAAGAGAACACACCTCACGAACCTTCACCTCAGAAATAGCTTTTCTTTCTATAGATGTTTTACTCAACAGATCATAAATGAAATCCAAAAAACCGTTCAAATGATAGACCGCTTGTAAGGAACGGAAAAGGTACGTGTCCTTACTTGCCTTAATTTAAGGAGGATGATAAAATGTCTGATCTTTACTCTCGCCTTTCAAAAGATGATGCTGCCGTGCTTTTAGTTGACCACCAAACGGGTCTTATTTCCGGCCTTGTACGTGATTATGGTGTTGATGAATTTAAAAACAACGTATTGGCTCTTGGTGATACGGCTAAATTCTTTGATTTACCGGTTATTTTAACAACTAGCTTTGAAAATGGACCCAACGGCCCGCTAATGGGGGAACTCGTTGATTTGTTTCCTGACGCGCCAAAAATAGCTCGTCCTGGACAAATTAACGCGTGGGACAATGAAGACTTTGTTAAAGCCATTAAAGCGACAGGCAAAAAACAGCTGATTATCGCGGGTGTAGTGACAGACGTCTGCGTTGCTTTTCCTGCGCTTTCTGCCATTAAAGCAGGCTACGAAGTGTTTGTTGTGACAGATGCTTCCGGCACGTTCAACAAGCAAGTCGCAGATGCAGCATTAACGCGTATGGCTCACGGCGGCGCGCAGCTTATGAACTGGTTTAGCGTAGCGTGCGAGCTGCAGCGTGACTGGCGCAACGACGTTGAAGGTTTTGGCAATTTAATTTCTAGTCATCTTCCTGGTTATCAAAACTTGATGGGCAGCTATAGAGGAGCTCAGCGCGATTTCAGCAAGCAGAGTGTCTAACGTAGCGGAGCTTAAGTTTGGCATCGGTCGTTCTCTTTACATATAAGACACGAAAGTAGAATGGCATCTATGGATCATTTATGTGACGGAGAAAATGTAACAACATAAAAGTAATTGTTAGATAGGTGAGCCGACTAATGAACCGTTGGCTCACCTATCTTTTACTAAGCTGCCTTTCATGAAGTATGCGTCTCTTATATATAAAATAAAGTACATTCACGACAGCCTGGTAAATGATAGGAAGGGATGCGGAGTAGTGGAAGAAAAAAAAGTTACGTGGCTGGAGCTTTTTTATGATTTGTTATTTGTGGCAGCCGTTGCTACTGCTACGCATGTTTTGCTTCACGTTGAACAAGGGTATATTCATGGAGAGTATTTGTTAAAGTTTGTACTAATCTTTATTCCTATATGGTGGGCGTGGACCGGACAAACGATGTTTATCAATCGGTTTGGACAAGATTTTTTGCATCAGCGCATCTTTATGATTCTTCAAATGCTGTTTGTTCTTATCATGATCTCAAGCCTGTCCGTAGATTTTGATCAATATTACGTATCTTTTTTGATTGGCTATATTGGACTAAGAGCGTTAACCGCTCTTCAGTATCTTATTGTTCAAAAATTTGAACGAGATGAACGAAAAAAAGTTGCTGTGTTTTTAGGCACATGCTTTGGAATTGGGATTTTCATCTCACTTCTTTCGCTTCTTTTTGATTCGTGGATTCGCTACGCCGTGTTGTATACGGGAATTGCAGTTGATATGATTTTACCTGTTTTAGGGCATAATAGACTGGCAAAATTACCGACCAACACCGCTCATTTATTAGAGCGTTTTGCTTTGTTAACATTAATCCTGTTCGGAGAATCCGTTGTCAGCATTCTTGCTGTGATACAGCCACAAAAAGGGGACTGGAATGCCATTTTATTTTCGGTTATTTCATTTGTCCTGATTATTGCCATGTGGTGGCAGTACTTTGAGAATGTAGAAAAGAAAGTAAACAAGTCTATTCAAAGAGCCGGACAAACGATTATTTACGGACACTTACTTATCCTCATGTCTCTAAGCATGATTGCAGCATCGATTAAGCTCATGTTTTTACATGAAGTTCAGTACACATTCAGCTTATATTTTGTATTCGGATCCGTGCTGCTTTATTTCATGGCAACCACTCTTGTTTTTCACCAATATAGATTTGAACAACATCGTTTGAAAGTGTATCACTTGGGAATGTTTTTAGGAATTTTAGCGGTATTTTTTATTGTTAACTTAATACTTATTGTTCCCAGCACTGTCGTCATAGGAGAATTAGCGATCTTTTTTATAATCTACGCTAGGTTTACGACCACTTAACCAAATAAAGAATGACTATATAATGGAGGTAGCGAAATGGCAAAAATTACGGTAGGAACAGAAAATGAAGCACCTATTGAACTATACTACGAGGATCACGGGACAGGAAAGCCGGTCGTCTTAATCCATGGCTGGCCACTAAGCGGACGGTCTTGGGAATATCAAGTTCCGGCTCTTATTGAGGCTGGACACAGAGTCATCACGTATGACCGCCGAGGATTCGGCAAGTCTTCTCAGCCATGGGACGGATACGATTATGATACATTTGCTGCTGATCTACATCAGCTGCTAGAACATTTGGATTTAAAAAATGTGACACTAGTTGGGTTTTCAATGGGTGGCGGAGAAGTAGCCCGTTATGTAGGAACATACGGCACAGATAGAGTAGAAAAAGCCGTATTTGCAGGAGCCGTACCACCATTTCTTTACAAGTCAGAGGATCATCCTGAAGGAGCATTGGATGATGCAGGAATCCAAGAATTTGAAAACGGCGTAAAAAATGATCGTTTAGCTTTTCTTGATGATTTTACAAAAACATTTTTTGGAGCTAAAGACGGAAAGGGCTTAGTCAGCGAACCATTTCGACTGTACAACCGGGATATTGCAGCTGCTGCATCGCCTAAAGGAACATTAGACTGTATAGCTGCTTTCAGCAAAACGGATTTCAGAGACGATTTAGCTAAGTTTACAATACCGACTCTTATTATTCACGGTGATGCAGACGAGATCGTTCCATTTGAATATAGCGGAAAGCGAACGCATGAAGCCATTTCTGATTCGAAATTAGCTTTAATAAAAGGCGGTCCTCACGGCTTAAATGCAACGCATGCACACGAATTTAACGAAGCGCTGCTTTCGTTTTTAAGAGACTGAATATAAGTGAATGTTTGATAAGTAAAAACAGCTCGGAAAATAGTTAATGAACAGAAGAAGTGACCAAAGGGTCACTTCTTTTTTGTTTTTTTACGCCGGTAGAAAAGCTTTATAGTAAGGGAGGACATTTAAATTGCTTTACTATAGCTTTAAAAGATAAAAATCAAATAATAAACGTTTGCCATTCTGTGGTGCGAGAGCTTATGTTAAACTTTTAAATGGGAAATATAACCTTCAGTCCAACAGCTATTCTAAAATGACAACAAAGATTGGATTGAACAGTTATGTAATCGCTAACACTTCTATTTTATAATAAACATGAGGAGGATAATAAGATGTTTGATCATAAATCATTGCAGCTGCTTGAGCAGATGATTAATTACCCGAAGTTATCAATTCCGGAGTTGAGACTTCAAATAAATTTATCACCTCGACAATTTGCCTATACGCTTGATAAGTTGAACAATGCATTAAGCAATTTAGATTTACCGAAAATTCAAGTGATTGATATAGAATTTAAGGTTGATGAAAGAATTAAAAATTATTGGAAACTAGAAGGAACATCGCTTAACCGTCAGCAGTCAGTTTTTCAAGAGACTGAGCGGATATACTTAATTTATTTATACACGTATATAAGAAAAGAGCCGATAGCAAATATACATTATCAGTCTTTTCTGCAGGTAAGCAGGAATACAGCACTAGCGGATATTAAAAAGCTTCGTTCGTATTGTGAGAAAGAAGGCATTCAGTTATCTTATAACCGGACAGATGGCTTTCATCTAGAGGGAGAAGAGAGGCTTAAGCGTCGATTTGCAACTATTTGTATTGGAACACTTTTGCAATTGCCAATGGGCATTTCAGGGATGAAGCAGGTTCTTAATAGTTGGAATTATGAAAATACGGGTTCAGTAATTAGAGAGAACGTAAATGATTTAGCTAAAAAATATCGGATTGATTTTGTTAGTAACCGGCTAGATCAGCTAGTTTATGAACTCTTATTTCTACAGTGCAGGTCTGGGCATCATAAACTGATTCTACCAATCAAGCAAATTAAATTAATGAAAGAACAGCCCTTACTAAAAATGGGGGAAGAGCTATCAGCTTATTTATTTGATGAAGTGGCTGAAGCAGAGGTTATCTATCTAACGGTTCAATTGTTATCTGCTATGCAGAATATAGACGAGCTCCATATTGATGAAAAGCTTGACCTTGTATCGAGTACTATTATTTCAGAAGTAGAGCGCTTAATATTAGTACCATTTAAGGAAAGGCATATTTTAAAATCGCTCTTATATAAACATTTGGTACCAGCCTATTTTAGAATCATCTGTGAAGTGCCATTATCAAATCCGTTGATTGACACAATTAAAACAGAGCACGGTGTACTCTTTGAATTTGTTAAACAGGCGTTGAAGCCGCTTTCTGAATATACGGGAAAATGTATTTCAGATGAAGAGATAGGGTATTTTACGATTTTATTCGGTGGGCATGTTCGAAAACTGGAGGCTAAACCTAAAGTGTATAAAGCCACAATCGTTTGCCCAAACGGGATTAGTTCCTCTATGATGCTACGAACGCAATTACGACAACTGTTTCCAAAATTGCATTTTACAGAATCATATTCGGCTGCAGAAATCGAAAAACTGTCACCAGACAGTTACGATATGATTTTTTCAACTATTTATTTGGAATCATCCAAGCCTGTTTATTTAACACGTCCACTATTAACAGCGCTAGAGGAAAACTATTTGCAGCAGGCCGTGGCAGCTGATTTCAATTTGCCGGTTCAATCGACTATCCCAATGGATAAGTTAATGGCGACCATACGAAAATATGCAACTATTAAAAATGAAAAAGCGCTTTATGAAGATTTAACGAAACATTTAAGACAAAGCCATACACGTGAAAGGAGTTACGCCCCTATGCTTTCTGAACTTTTAACAGAGGATAAGATTCAATTCTCTGACGATTCTCTAGAGTGGGAAGAAGCAATCCAATTGGCAGCAAAACCTTTGGAGGAACAGCATTATATTACCTCAGCCTATACTCAAGCAATGATTGATAGAGTTTTAGAAATGGGAGCTTTTATTCATATAGGGAAAGGAATTGCTATTCCTCATGCCCGGCCAGAACAAGGTGTACAAGAGCTTGGTATGTCCCTTCTACGAATGAAGAAACCAGTTTTGTTACTGAACCAAGAAGAACATGCAATTGACTTGTTTATTTGTCTAGCAGCCATTGATAACAAATTACATTTAAAAGCGCTGGCAGAATTGACCTCATTTTTAGTAAATGAAGACTCATTAAAACGTTTAAAAGAAGCTGAAACCTCAGCTGAAATTATAGCTATGATGCGAAAAAAAGGAGAAGATGAATAATGAAAATTTTAACAGTATGTGGATCAGGATTAGGAACAAGTTTTATGGTGGAAATGAATATTCAACAGTTGTTGAATGAGATGGGAGTAAGCGGCGTAGAAGTAAATCATTCTGATTTAGGTTCTGCAACACCAGAGGATGCAGACGTGTTCTTTCTTGCAAAAGATATTGCAGAGGGCGGGGCAAGCTTAGGAAACGTCGTAATTTTGGATAATATTATTGATTTAGAAGAATTACGCGCTAAATTAACAGGGGTTCTGCAAGAAAAAAATCTACTGTAAAGAAATTGAGAGGTGATAGCGATGAATCAGGTGTTAAATGTATTAGTTAACGTTCTGAGTGAACCCTCAGTTTTAGTAGCCATAATTGCTCTAGTAGGTCTACTTGCACAAAAGAAAAATCTTTCAGATACACTAAAAGGAACAACAAAAACGTTTGTTGGGTTCCTGGTTATTACAGCAGGTGCAGGGATTCTTCAGCAAGCCCTTGCTCCATTTGGAGAAATGTTCAAAGCAGCATTTAACGTAAACGGTGTCGTTCCAAATAATGAAGCCATCGTTGCGATTGCACTGAGTAAATATGGTTCTTCGACCGCATTAATTATGTTTTTTGGTATGATTGTAAACCTGCTGATTGCTCGTTTTACACGATTTAAATATATTTTTCTGACAGGACATATCACTTTGTACATGTCATGTATGATTGCCATCATTTTATCCGTAAGTGGTTTTACATCGTTTTCATTAATTCTCTTTGGTGCTTTAACGGTGGGAATTTTCATGACGCTTTCTCCAGCCCTCGTTCAGCCTTTTATCCGTAAACTAACAGGTAATGATAATGTGGCATTAGGACATTCTGGAGCAGTTGGTTTTGCAGTTGGTGGTCTCGTGGGGATGGCTGTAAAGGGAAAGAAAGAGATTGTATCAACAGAAAAAATTAACTTTCCAAAAGGTCTCGGCTTCTTACGAGACAGTACGGTTAGTATTGCATTAACTATGGCGATTTTCTACGTTATTGTCGCTCTTTTTGCGGGGCCTGGTTATGTCGAAGGTAAATTAAGTGACGGAAAAAACTATATTTTATTTGCGGTACTTCAAGCAGGAATGTTTTCTGCCGGCGTTTTCGTCATTTTAGCTGGTGTACGATTGGTATTAGCTGAAATTGTACCAGCATTTAAAGGAATATCTTCTAAAATTGTGCCAAATTCAAAGCCAGCATTAGATGTTCCAATTATATATACTTATGCACCAAATGCTGTATTAATTGGTTTCTTTTCAAGTTTTTTAGGCGGCATTGTTAGTATGTTAATACTAGTTTTATCAGGAGGAATCATTATTTTACCAGGTGTAGTACCTCACTTCTTTACGGGTGCAGCTGCAGGGGTGTTTGGAAATGCAATGGGTGGTGTACGCGGTGCGATTTTAGGCTCATTTGTGAACGGCCTTTTAATCAGTTTCATGCCAATTCTATTAATACCCGTGTTGGGAGATTTGGGTCTATCAAATGCTACATTTTCAGATTCAGACTTCGGTATAGTGGGACTATTCTTGAGTGGGCTAGCTCATTTCGGTGGAAAAACTACCATTATGGTTGGTATTGGTTTAGTGTTACTGATAATGATCTTGGCCAGTATACGCAAGCAAGAAAGTCATGCAGTGCCTTACAAAAAAGTTGAGAAATAAAAAATGATAGACAAGAGCTTGAAGTAGTATCGTCAATCCATTCATTATCAGTTCATGCAATTAACAAAGGCATTCTGACCGCTTCAAGGATTCTTTAGGGTGACGCATCTGATTCGTAAGCATAAGGTTACAAATAAAATCCCTTAGAAGCTCATCAGTTTCTAAGGGATTTTAACTGCTCTTTTCTAGATATAATTGCTTCAAAAGAAAAGGTGGTACAAGTGACTAATCTATTAAAAAGAATGTAATAAAAAGTCCAATATAGTGTTTTGCAGGTCCTCATGAAACTCTTTGCGATTAAAGCCTTCCGGATCCTGAGAAGGGAGGAAGGTAGGAGATTTCATAAAGTCCGGAAATGGACTGAGAAATGAAAAATGTCCTCCATTTTCTACAACGATATGCTGAACTTTTTCCTCATCAGAAACCCCATTTAACACAAATTCCCCGTGAAAAGAAGGAGTAATCGTATCCTTTTCTCCTGTAATCATTAAAATAGGTATATTCACGTCTTCAAGAGCTCCTCTTTCTCTGAACCATCCGGCGGCTGGCGCTAAAAGAATAAGTGATTGAACCCGCTTATCATGATCAACAGATAAACAATAAGGCTTTTGATCAGGAGATTCAGAAGGAAAAGAAGTGGGAACTCCACCTGCTACGGCAAGAGCCGTATATCCTCCCATTGAATGGCCAATAAGAGAAATATTATTTGAATGAATGGATGGAGAAAAGGAATTTTCTTTTAAAAACCAATCGATTACAGTACGTATATGAGTAGGTCGATTTTTTAGGTTATCTATTGTTCCAGATAGCGTATTATTCTCTCGATTATTAAATGGATGCTGAGGTACCCCTACAATAAAACCATTACGTGCTAAAAATTGAGCAATGGTTCGATAAGCAAGAGGCGTGCTTCCATCTCCATGGGAAAGAATGACTAAAGGAAATAATCCGTCTGAAAGTGGAGCATCTTGCGCAGCACTTATCGTGTAAGGTCCCATCTTTTCAACTTGTTCTTCTTTATATGTAGGATACATGATAAGTAAAGGAAAGCCGTGTTCATTTCCTTGATCTTCTATATCTACGAATTGACATCCGGCATAAAATGACTGTCTTTCATCTTTTTTTATTTGCACGTATATCCTCCTCCTTGTTTTTAAAGATCCCTATTATAACAGGCTCATATATGAAATTTGATTGATTTAGCTCTCTTGGAAAATCAATTTGGATACTGTTAACTAACAAATATATAAACATGCTTTTTTAAAGTTATCCACTGCTAGTATCTTGAGATAATTTAAGTTCCATATTCGTATGTGATGATAAAACGATGTTTGTTGAAGGTGTACCAAACTCCATAGCTTTATCAATAAATTCTTCTAAAGTATGTACGGACTCTGTACATATTTTTGCTATGTAACTTATTTTTCCTGCCACACGATAACATTCCATTACATCAGGATGAACGCTACAAAACGCGGCAAGATCCTTACATTTTGTCGTTTCAAATAAAACAAACGCAGTTATGTTTCTATTCAATTTTTCTGCATCAACAATTGTTTTATAGCCTTTTATAATCCCGTTTTCCTCTAACCTTCTCACTCGTTCAATGGTAGAAGGAGAAGATAAGTAAACTTTTTGAGCTAATTCTTTCATTGAAATCTTATCATTTGGCTGCAGTTCATGAAGTATTTTTCTATCTATTACGTCCATTTTATCGTCAACCTTTTTTTATTAATTATTATCAAGTAATTACCTAATTTAGTAAAGATATCTTTAGAAATAACCTAATTATTTGTATATAACATTGCATGAATATTTCATAAAATTTACTGAAAGGAGATGATTCTATGAAGAAAATATTATTACTTTTAGCAAATGGATTTGAAGCTGTAGAAGCAAGCGTTTTTACAGATGTGTTTGGATGGAATAAATTTGAGGGAGACGGCACGACTGAACTAATAACAGCGGGCTTACATCCAAAACTAACATGTGCATGGAACTTTACTGTAATTCCAGAAATGCTAGTATCAGATATTAATGTAAAAGAATTTGATGCGCTTGCTATACCAGGTGGCTTTGAAGAAGCAAATTTTTACGAAGATGCTTACGATGAGAGATTCTTGCAGGTTATTCGAGAATTTCACTCAGCAGGAAAACCTATAGCCAGTGTCTGTGTTGCCGCTCTTTCACTTGGAAAAAGTGGAATTCTTGAAGGGAAAAAAGCTACTACCTATAATCACCCTAAAAGTATAAGAAGGGCACAGTTAAAAGAATTTGGTGTACTTGTTCAAGATGATTATATTGTCGTAGACCACAATATAATTACTTCCTCAAACCCCAGCACCGGGTTTGATGTGGCCTTTTTACTATTAGAGAAATTAACTTCTTTAGAGAATGTTCAACAGGTGAAAAACTTAATGGGATTTAACTAATCAACAAATATTGTTTTTAGCGAAGAAACGAAAATGAACCGTTTTTAAACAGTAAAAGGAAATGAGTACTTTATTTTTTGATGTTGAAATAGAAAAAGAGTTAGACTCCTCGCTAAGAGTCTAACTCTTTTTATTTCCCTAATTTGTATAATAATATTTATCTTTTGTATAAGTTTACTTTACCTTTATCAAAGTTTGTTGTATTATATAGTTGTAGTCAAAAAAAGGAAGGTGATTACATTGAAAGAAAAAAATGGTGACTACGTTGAAAATAAAGTGTATGAGCACCGAGTTTTAAACAGGATGTCTCAAAAAGAATTGGCTGACGCAGTTGGAGTATCTAAACAAACTATATATGTGATGGAGAAGAATAATTATTCGCCTTCTCTTGTTTTAGCTTTTCGAATAGCTGATTTCTTTAACGTAGATGTTAACGATATTTTTAGTTATGTGAAAGGAAGGGATTAAAATGATAACTGACAAAATAGAAAATGCCATTTTTACTCCTTTGAGAACTTGGACAGAACAATCAAATAGTAACTGGAATATGCTTATTTGTATTGGATTTATATCGCTTATAGTAGGAGCAGTTTTAATATATGTTTTTCAAAAGAAAATGGGCATGAGTGTGTCTGACGAAAGAACAAGTCAAATCGGTTTAAAAAGTGCCCTCGTTGTACTGTATGGAGTCATTTTGTGCGACTTGATTTTTCCAAAAGAATATATGTGGCAAATTTTCTTCTTATTTAAGTATTCCATTGCATTCATTGCTTCAGGTATATATCTTGCTGTTCGATATAAAAGGGATTTTTTAAACTAGAGAATGACGCAGATTTGCCAGCAGTAAAAAAGCCATAGAAGGCTATACATTTCTTTGGCTTTAGTGTTTTAACTATAATTTTCTTACAACAACCTTATTAACTTCATGACAATCCTACTCTTATTTTTATGGTCGTCTTTAAACGAATAAGATTGATACATTTCTATAGACCAACCATCATTCATTCTCTTTCTTTAGTGCTCAACATTTCAGACATTCAATTATAGTAGACCATCGGTTACGCTTTATAAAATGAAATAGATGATGATCAATAACTAAATCATATTTATCATTAAATTTATAGTTAACTATATTCTCTACCTAGACGAGTGTGTCTCTACAGGAAAATATAGTGTTTACCGGAAAAGTATACTATAATTCATAGTAAAACAGATTCTATATTAAATTTCTCGTGAAAGCTGCCTTATCTGACAAACCGAGGCGGCTTTTACGTTTTTTATTTAAAAGGAGTATGACTATGAACAAGTATGATGAAATAGATTTTGAAAAGATCGCGCTTCACATGCAGAAGCAAGTGGAAGCAGACCCAAACAACGTACAGCTAAGAAATGAGCTAGCGATCGTTTTTATGGAAATAAATCAGTATGAAGATGCTTTTTTTCAACTGCAAGCTGCTGCTGAACTAAAACCTTCCATCCAAACTCTTTATAATTTAGGCTATTTTTATTTTGCAGAAGGCAAACCAATTGTAGAAGACATGGAATCAAGAAGTGTTGAAGAAGATGTGGAAGAGGAAGAAATGTCTTATATATGGGAAATCGCGGATAAAGAAGCATTTACTATAGTAGAAGATATATTGAAGCACAAACCAAGGCATCATTTTCCCTATAACGTAATGGGTGAAATATATATTAAAAAAGAAAAGTATGAAGAAGCAATTGGTATATTAGAAGAAGCCATCACTTTAACTCCTTCACTAGAAAATCTAAATAATCTTGGGTTATGCTACTACAAAAAAGGAAGGTTATCTGAAGCAGCGGAATGTTTTCGTAAAGCGCACTTACTGCGATCTTCTAACAACGATAGTTTATTTCCATTCCTTAGCTATGGAATTTGTCTAGCGCATTTGGGAAGGGAATCAGAAGCAAAAGAAGCTGTAAAAGAGCTGCTGCTGCTGAGTAAAAAAGAAGGAGAAGATTTAGAAGCTGATATAGCAGAGATCTATTATATTCTGGAGGATTATGAAGAGGTTGTTAATATCTACTGCAAGTTAGATTGGGAATTTTATTCAGAAGAGTTCTTTCCGACTTATTTTCATTCGTTATGGAAGCTTTCAAAAACAAAACAAATTGAAGAATTTGCTTCTAAGACTATCCAAAGAAAAGAAAAAGAAATGCAAGAAGTTCTTCAAGATCCAGATGAGGAAGAAGAGTTTAAAGTAGAATACAAAGAAGTGACAAAAGAAGAGATTGCTTTCATTAAAAATACGGTTAAAGAAGTGTATTGGGGAAAAGCGCCTATTGTAAAGTATGAACCTACATTGGAAACTCGCTGTTATTTATATGGCTGCTTTAGACATACAGATGTAAATCCTAGCTATTTTTCTATATAGGATGCTACAACTCTTTTAGGATGAATACACAAAATTTGTTGCAAACTTTGTAGAATGTTAGATAATCGTTTCAAAAGGGAAATGAGTTTTTTAAAAAACGGGATAGTAAGATGAAGGATGGAAGGAGGAGGGGGTATAATGAAACAAAGCACTGTTACATCTATCATTTGTACGCTGTGCGTGCTAAGTACAGTTATTATATATTTTATTACATACATGGGTATTGATAATTCATTTTCATTTGGATTTATAGTAGTATACGTTATATTTATTATCATGATATTGTTTTATTGGACGATTCTGTTAATTAGGAACATCAAAAAAGTAAAATGGTTTGAACTAAGAAAGCGACTATTGAAGTTTGTTGGGCTGTTCATTTCCTTTAGTGCTGCTATCTATATCTTTAACTATATGTTTCGATCATCCCAAATCGATATGTATGATCTTAGTATACCTTTTGCTATGGCTCTTAGCTTAACTTTTTTTGATTTATTCTCCTTTAAAGAAAGCTGACAGATGGTTGTAAATGCTTCGTATCGGAAATCTAATAGTATTATGTTTATCTTTATCCTACTAATCAAGAACTTACTACTTCTTTTAGAGGACTAGATTAAACCCAGTATAGCAACAGAAAGGATGGGGTGATGGAAATAAGAGCATAAAAAAGCTATTTCAATCGTATTGGCAACACTGAACAAATGCCTTTTCATCTGCAGCTGGCAAAAAAGAATGGAATGACTGAAAAAGAAATTATTGCACTAATAACTCATATGGCTTTTTACGTGGGGTGGCCAAAAGCAGCTGCAGTACTGAATATAGTAGCGGAGAAATAATAAAGGTAAAGCACATAAATATCGTTATTTTTTAGTTTGTATTTAATAGAAAAAGCTCCCTTTAATAAGGGAGCTTTTAAAGACTTTATTTAATCCATTGAAATTCTTTTAAAGGCCAATAAGCTAATTTTGCTTTTCCTACGATTTTGTCTACGGAGATTGTTCCTACTTGAGGTGATCTGCTATCTAAGCTATACATTCTATTATCTCCCATGACAAACAATTGACCTTCTGGAACTGTTTTGCTGCCTGTAAAATCCTCAAGTTTAAAATCCTCAGTTAACGGGCCTGTTACTATTTCTTTTTTGTATTGATCCAAATAAGGCTCTTCATATTTTTTTCCGTTTATATATAGCGTGTCATTGCGATATTCTATATGATCACCCGGTAAACCAATTACTCTTTTAATATAGTCTTTTTCCTTTGTAGCGTGAAAAACGATAATATCAAATCTTTTTATATTATCTGGGTTATTTTTACCCATTTCATTAAGAATAATATGTTCACTATCTTTTAAAGTAGGCATCATCGATTCGCCGTCTACTACTATAGGCGTAAATATGTACTCTCTCACCACAAAAGCCAGGATACAAGCAATAATGATGGATTTGATCCACGAAAAAATCTCTTTCTGTTTCAATTTAAAACTCCTCTACAACCGTAATACATGTTTAAGAGTATAACACAATATATAGAAATAAACCTTTAATTTAACAATTAAAGGTTTACTTAGATGATTTTTTAACAAGTTCAATAAACTTCATTGCATGATTTTGATCCTGCTTTATTATCTTTACTTTTTGGGGATCTAAAAGAATCTTTTTTATTTTATTATCTTTCCAAATGATAGTGTTATAAGATGGAACCTTATATAAATCTCTAAACCACTCCTCGAAGGAAGAAACACGTACAGCAAAGATGCTCGCAAAGGCTATTAAAGTTGTACTAGAGGAAACAGCTGATTAATACTTAATTAGATAAAAAGAAAGCCTTGTTTTATTTTGCAAAAGGCTTTCTTTTTGCAATACAAAGCCTTTTAATCTGCTAAATGCGTTTGCGCAGCAACAGATACAAAAGGGGACCGAACGAGCCAATTATTAGCGTGACTAGTGCCCATGGCCAAAAAGAACGGTTTGTCTTTTTGGCATCATGCCACATCCATACAAGCACTAGAATTAGTGCTATCAATAAATCAAAGAATATTTGCATAGAAGCATAGTTGTTAAATGCCTGAGAAAAAATACCAAGAAAGCCATAATGATATACGGCCAAACCTGTTAAAACAGAAAAAGATACTAATACTAAAATAAGTAATGCTTTTGGTATTCGATCATTTCTAGAAAGTGTGTTGCTGTCCATTGCTTTGTGGTTTTTACTTATCAATTCAATCATCCCCCTTTCTTAAAATGTAGCACTCATTACATTTTTTATCAACAAAAAAATGAATGGGAATAATGCAAAGCAGCTAAGTTTCCTTCATAATTGTATCTATACGACAGAAAAAGACAGTAAGGAGCTTTATATGAAAAAAGGTGAAAAGAAAAAACAAGAAATTATAGAAAAAACGGCTGACTATATTTTATTAAATGGTCTGCAGGCCTCCAGTTTGCGAAATCTTGCGAAAGCAGCGGAAACCAGCGATAGAATGCTACTTCATTATTTTAATGACAAAGAGGAATTATTTACGGTTGTGCTATCCTTTATTTCTCAAAAGCTTATTTACATGCTTCACAATACAGAAATGGAGAAGCATTCATTTCAGACGCTAGTTCCCCATTTGTATAACATGATGAGAGATCCTGAAGTTCGTCCATACATTAAGCTGTGGCTTGAATTAGTTGCGGTTGCATCAAAAGAAGGGGACCCATTTCATTCTGTAGCAAAGGAAATCTGCGACAGCTTTTATCAGTTCTACCTAGATATCATTAAGGTAGACGAAGGAGAGGATAAAGAACAAGTAGCAGCACTAGCTCTTGTTACAATTGAAGGAATAGCTCTCTTAGATGCAGTAGGTGACGATGCTCGTATTACAAAAGCGATTGCGGCAATTAATAAGTGTTGATCTGCAATAAGCGGAAAATAGAACCCTCTCTATTTTTTGAGTGATAGGTTAGGAACATCAAACTCTAAAAGCAAGCGAGTAAGATAGATGTAACTACTTCTCCTAGAGAACTGTACAGAAGGCCATAGCAGTAGAAATGGTGGGGGTTCTCAAAATAAGAGCATAAAAAAAGCTATTTCAATCGTATTGGCATCGGAGTGAAATAGCTTTTTCTACTTTACATTCAAGAGTTTGTTAGTTCATGTGAACATCCTTACATGTGAAGTATATCACAAACTATTTTTGTTGTGAAGATGAAAAACGAAATTTGTATGACAAATTTTATTGCGTTGAGAGATTTTGAATGGGTTATTTAGCGTGGCCCTTACGCAGAGGCTATTTTAGAACAGCTGAGCATCTTAATAAAAATTGACGTCACCTCTCAATACCTCAAAAAAACCTGCTTCTTTTAAAGGAACCTTTCAACTTCTACAGATAAACAAACACTAGTTTATCAGGTATATTGTTAAGAGAAGTTTTAAGTGGTAAGTTTGTGTTCACTATATTTGGTATAATAAACATTTTTGGATGGCTACTCATGTACAGGAAATATAGATAACAGTAGCTCTGCCGATAAACAACCTTTTTAAAGAAAGCCATCTTATCGATAAAAATGATAAAAAGGAGGGACTCCAATGAAATTTGACGTACCTGAATTAGTTGAAGCAAAACGTCAAATTGATTCAACTTTACATAAACTCAGACAGACAGTAAAAACGTTTGAAGCTAAAGAAAATGCCGATAGATATAAATCTCAAATAACCTTAGCTAAAAGAAGGATACAAGCATTCGAACTTTCAGTAGCTCTTATTGAAAGGGAGATAAACGAACTTTCTAAAAGCTAGATGCCAGCTTTTAGAATATGAATTACAAAACGTTGGAAAACGTTATATTGCAGTAAAAGCATTTTAATTTATCTTCAATTGTCGTTTAGAGTGGAATATCAGAAAGAAAGAAACCTTAAAAATACTAGGGTTTCTTTTTTTGTAATTAGTACTCTGCGTAAGCCAGTATATCTTTTGGATTTTGGCTAAACCTGTTTCCAAAGCAGGCAGCCTTCGCACTTCTCAAAACGTATCTACGCTCTCTTTATTGCACTAAAAATAATTCATTCATTCATTTAAAAATAAGGGTTGAAGGTGACGCGACGTAATCTAATATAGTTGAACTATGACATATCAAGAAGGAGAGTAACGAAAATAAACAATCCTTTTTAGAAATGTATTCGGAACGTTATTAGAATGAAAGTAAAGGATGGGGGCATGGGAAGTGGAGAATAAAAAACGAATTCGCTCTTTAGATATATTAAGAGGACTAGCGATTCTGGGAACATTAGGAACAAATATTTGGCTGTTTGCCTATCTGGGAGATATAAATTATATATTTACTTTTAACCATAATCAATGGTGGTTATCAGGAGATGACTTTTTAAGAATCCTTTTTCTGTCCTTAATTAACGGAAAATTACTTGGCCTCTTAGCCATTATGTTTGGTGTTGGTTTAGAACTGAAATATCAGCAATCAAAACGATTAAATCAGACTTGGCCGGGAAGGTACATATGGCTGTCTTTACTTTTATTAATGGAAGGGCTTTTGCACTTTATTTTTGTCTTAGAGTACGACATTTTAATGTCTTATGCAGTAACTGCCATTGTCGTATCACTTATCGTAAAAATGCGAAAGAGAATGATACGAATAGCAATGATTAGTGCAGCAGCGATTCATCTTTTCTTTATAGTACTTGTGTTCTTAGGTGTGCTAACTAACTCAATAGGAGATGAGCTAGTTGCTGTGCCAAAAGAAGTGATGAACCTTTATCAACATGGATCATGGATGAATCAAATTCAGTATCGACTTTTTCATTTTTGGGAGCTGCGCACAGAAGCAATTTTCGTCATTCCATTTAATATATGTATGTTTTTAATTGGTGTTTTACTAGTGAGAATAGGGGCTTTTGACAATAACTCCAATGGTATTAATATCAGAAAGAGGATGATGAAGACAGGACTTTTAGTTGGGCTACCTCTAAACCTATTATTATTTGTTCCTGGAGGATACTTTGATTTTCCAGTAAGGTATGCGTTTGCCCCTATTTTATCGATTGGATACATGGGAGCTATTAGTTTCCTAATTGAAAAATTTCAGGCCTTTTCATTATGGAGAGTTTTAGAAAAAGTAGGTAAGATGTCTTTAAGTTGCTACGTGTTACAGAATGTTTTAAGCTCAATTTTATTTTATGGATGGGGCCTTGGATTGGGTGGACACCCTCGTTCATTCTTCGTCATTTTTGTTTGGGTATTAATCTGTTTGTTTCAAATGTTATTTGCTACTTTGTGGCTTCGTTATTTTAAAATGGGTCCTATGGAATCAGCGCGTAAACGCTTAGCCAATTTAACTATAAGGAAAAATATAAAGAAAGATTTTAAAATGTAAGTCAGCTTCTTTTGGATGAATATCAAACATGTTATAAGAAGCAAAACTTTTACATAGAATTTTATGTTAAATTGATATTAGATATTAGAAATTTTAACCAATTAATAGTCCGTAGAGGAGAATTAAAGAAAATGGCTAACTTCTTCTTAATACTTATCGGCTTCTTTATTATCATTGCAAATATCGTTGGATTTATCTCCTACCAAAAAAAGAAAAGTTTATACGCTGCTGCTTTCACAATATTGATACTGGCGGCTTTATTTGGGGCAATAGGCGGTATATTAGCACTGTTGATCATTAGAGACGCTTTTGCCATATTTTATGGTTTACAAGTTGGATACTATTTACTTATCAATAGTGCGGTTGTTCTGTTAATGGCAGTTATAGTCACAGTTATAAAACAATATAACAATAAATAAAAAATTTGCTTAATAAGACTTATACTTCATAAATTTGTAGTTACCATAATCACCCTATAAGTAGTTAAACAACAAAAAGCTCTTTCATAAGAGCTTTTTGTTGTTTAAGAGTAGAATTTAATTATCTACATCATTAGCATTAAACGTATCTTTTGTAACGTTCAATATATGACCACTAATGTTAACTGTTTTGTTATTTACCTACTTAACTTTGGCTGTTTCCTGAGGGTAATTCCAATAGATGTTTTTCTTTTTATTAAAAACTTTATTTGTATAAGTCACTTCTCCTCTAATAGCAAAAGGTGTAGTCGCTCCACCACTTGAACGATAAATCTTTACTATGTAATCACCGTTAGGAGATGTACTTTGAGAAATATATTCTCCCTTTGGAGCAAATCGTAGATAACTAGGCGCAAAAAGAAACCACCAAACAAATCCTATAACTAGAAGAGAGCTTAATGCAGTCAAACACACTATATATCGTTTTTTCAATTTCTAACCTCTATTCAGATGGACTCAATTATAATTTTGTTCCTATCTGATTATATATCAGAATTGAGTTAAAAAATCATGAGTATTATATACAAAATCAGTTTACATAATACCTGTTTCAACAATCAAAACAGCCTTTAGATTGGCAAATCTAAAGGCTATTAGTATATCTAGATATTTAATATTCCTTGTATGTAACAGTTACATTCTTATAATCATTAGGGCTTATTGGGTCGAATAGATAGTGGATTTTTAATTTGTTATGATTCATCCATTCTAATTTGTAGTTATTCTCGTAAAACATTCTGTAACCATCATCACCACGAATATCCACAAGTTTTTTTGATAATAATTTAAATTTCAACAGTTGATAGACCTCACTATGACGCGTTTCTTTAACCACAAAAGCTTCATTCCTGCTAGGAGAATAAAAAGTAGTGTATGCAGTATCACTATCTATAAGCAGCCACCAGCAAAAATTACTTACTATGAGAAAGGTCGAACATATAACAGTAAGGGTTTTTAACGTTTTCTCTTTTAGTTTATACATAATAATCCTGGTAACGGATAATAAGATTAGGGTATTTATAGTGAGGTTAATAGTGTCTTGAGAAAAGTTGGTGCCTTGCACGTAAATGCCATTCAAATTTAGAACAAGCATTATAATTTTCAGTAGAATACTTAATACACAAATGAATAACGTTATAACAAAATTTCTTCCCAAATTGATTTAACCTCTTTTAATTTTTAAATTCCTTTTAACCCCATTTTATCATAATTATTCTTTGGAAAGTTCTTTATATCATGTATAAAACTAGTGCACATAACCATTCTTTCCGACACACAACCCAAAAAGAATCCTTATTCCTCCAGGGACATCTATAGATTTATTGCTATTATTATTCAGCCTTTTGTAAATAAAATAAAAAAAACACTTGATAATTTGTATGCGTTTTCATATTATAAATAAAAAGGTAATAACTTTTTTAAAAACGTTGTGATGTTATGAAGAGGGAGGTGATTTTAGTATCGGCCTAGAGGAGATTACAATTTTGAAGTCTATCAAAATTGTAATCTCCTATGTGATGCATCTTTAATGTGAAGTCTTAAAAAGTGTTAATCAAAGGGGGAGAACTTATGGAACAGCCATTGGTTCAAAATGTAGAACATTCAATTAATACGCCTAAGAAACTAAGACTTAAAGAGAAGGTTGCTTATGGATTGGGAGATGTAGGAAATAACTTTATGTTAGACTTGGGTCAAATTTATTTGCTGAAGTTTTATACCGACGCGTTAGGCTTGCCTTCTGCAACAGCAGGTTTAGTATTTTTAATTACGAAAATATGGGATGCGTTCGCTGATATTACAGTAGGTACTTGGATTGATAATCGAAAGAAGATAGGTCCTAAAGGGAAATTTAGACCATTCTTTCTTTATGCTGCAATACCGCTTGCTTTGATAACGATAGTCAGCTTTACTAATCCCGATTTTTCAATAACCGGAAAGATTATATGGGCATATGTAACGTATATGGCATTTGGAACAATTTATAGCATTTCAAATATTCCTTATGGATCAATGGTACCTGCGATGACAAAAGATCCCGTTGAACGAGCAGAAATGGCATCATTTAGACAAGCAGGCTCAAATTTAGGTCTTCTTATTACAACTGTAGGGTTTATGCCGATTGTCTTAATGTTTAACAATCAATCTACTGGTTATTTAGTGGCTGTATCTATTTTTGCATTTTTGGGCGTTTTATTACAAGTCTATTGTTATGCCAATGTAAAAGAAAGATATGTGTATGAAAAACCCCAAAACACAAATGTAAAGCTGACTGACAGCTATAAAGGTCTTTTTAAGAATACGCCTTTACTCATTCTTTGTTTAGTTAATTTGTTTACCTTTTCAGCTTTTAACGTCAAGCTTGCTGTACAAGTCTATTTTTGTCAGTACGTTTTAAAAAATGTAGCAATCGTTCCTTATATGGGCTTTTTTAGTATCGGCTGTGTATTTATCGGCGTAGCAATGGTTCCTTTCATGGTTAAAAAAATTGGAAAGAAATCTACGTACATATTAGGGTGCGCGATTTGGGCTGTAGGAGATATTTTAGCTTATGTTTTTGCAGATAACGCAGTGATTTTTATTACATTAGCTTGCTTTGCTTTCTTCGGAAGCTCATTTGTAAACAGTTTGAACTGGGCATTAGTTTCTGATGCTGTAGAGTATGGCGAATGGAAGACTGGAAATCGATCTGAAGGTGTTGTGTATTCTTTCTTTACGTTCTTCCGTAAACTTTCTCAAGCGCTTGCAGGCTTTATTCCTGGCGTTGTGTTAGGAGTTGTGGGTTACGTTCCAAACGCGGTGCAAAGTGCAAATGTACTGGAGGGAATCAGAGGGTTAATGTTTATTTATCCAAGTGCATTAGCCATTGCAACGATTATTGTCATGTTTTTCTTTTATAAACTTTCAGATGAAAAATACAATAAAATCGTAGCCGATCTTGCTAAAAGTAAAAATAGAATACCAATGTAAGATGATAGGTAAAATGGACGAAATACAAAATTAATTTAATAATCTAGCAAAAAGTACTTGAAATATTGGTGGCGTTTTCATATTATAAATACAAAGGTTATTACAAATTATATAAAGGTCATTATCTTTTAGGGGTAATAGTCACTTAACTGGAGGTATAAAGATGAAGTATTTTTTAGATAGTGCAATTTTAGAGGAAATTCGTTACGCGTATGAAAACTGGGCAATTGATGGAGTTACAACAAACCCTCGCCACATTATGAACAGCGGTAAACCATTTTTAACGGTTCTAGATGAATTTGCAAGTGAATTTAAAGGAGTCGAAAACTTCCCAATTTCAGTGGAAATTAATCCTCATTTGGATAATGCTAAAGATATGGTAGAAGAAGGGACAAAGATTGCTAAGCTGTCGTCAAACTTTGTTATTAAAATTCCATGCACAGAGCCTGGCTTAATTGCAGCAAAGGAATTTGAAAAACAAGGTATTTCTACTAACGTCACTCTTGTCTTCTCGCCATCACAAGCACTTCAGCCTGCAAGAATCGGTGCTAAATTTGTATCTCCATTTGTCGGCTGGAAAGAAAATAGCGGGGACGATACAACTCAATACATTCAGGATATTGTGAATATCTATAAAAACTACGATTACAATACAGAAATCATTGTTGCTGCTTTACGTAATGGTAAACAAATTGTAGATGCGGCAAAAGCTGGTGCGCATATTGTGACTTGCGGATTTGATGTATATAAAGAAAGCTTCCAGCATGCGTTTACAGACTATGGTTTAAACAAATTTCGCAACGCTTGGGATAATACAGTCACAGAAGCTCCTGTCTTAAAATAAACATATGTATTTTATAAAAGGCGCCTCTTAGAATCTTATTATCTTCTTGGAGGGGCTTTTTACATAGAAAAGGAGAGAAGAAAACGTTGAGCAGCTTTCAATACATGAAAGACTTAAATAAACATGTACCTTTTTATCATATAGAGGACAGCAAATTTAAGCCTTATGGAAAGGTAATTAATGAATACGATTTCAGTGAACTAGAAACATATATGGATAGTTTAACTATTCCTCAAGATCAGAATGTATACGTAGCATCCGTTACTGAGATGGAAAACACCATTATTAAGAATCAGCTTCAAGAAGCTTTTTATGGTGAGATGCCTATTCAAATTGGATATTGTAATGGTCCTAATTCAACCTTAAATGGTCTTGAGTATCATAAAAGCAGTGAAATTAATATCGCTATAACGGATATGGTTCTTTTATTAGGTAAGGTACAGGAAGTTGAAAATAACTTTTTTAATTCAAGTGATGTAATCGCTTTCTTTGTACCTGAAGGAACAGCAGTTGAATTGTATGGTACGACATTACATTTTGCTCCTTGTAAGGTCAATAACGAAGGGTTTAAAACAGTCGTCATTTTACCTAAAGGAACAAATGATCCGTTATCAACTAATATTCAAAAAAGAACAAAAGAAGATGAGTTATTGTTTATGAAAAATAAATGGTTAATTGCTCATCCTGAAAGAGAGCAATTAATTAATAAAGGCGCACATCCCGGTATAAAAGGAGAAAATATTAAAGTTTATCAATAGAGCGCATGAATGTTAGACAAAAGACTAGGCTCTATTAATTGATGGGAGAGAGAAAAATGTCAGGTACCTTAAACGTAACTAAAGGGGTAAATGTGGAGATCTTACAAGATGGATTTGAAGTTGCTCTTAACGGTGTAGTTCTGCTTCAGCATACAGTACAAAAGCCAATGTTGTTTGTTGGTTATGGAGAAGAAACGATTGAAATGTATAGAGGGAACTTTGATATTAAAGATTACGTGACTGAACGTACAGCTCTTCGCTACGCAACTGTTGAAGAAGTAAAAGGGGCATATAAAATAGATTTCTCCAACTATAAAAATGGAGATCATATCCTGTCTCTTATAGTTAAGGAAGAAGACAACCGCTTAAAAGTAGAATACCAAAAACACGATGCGAACATTAACCGCTTTTGGTTACGAGTAGCTGCAGATGAACAGGAAAAAGTCTATGGATGCGGAGAACAACTTTCTCATTTTAATATGAGAGGGAAAAACTTTCCTTTATGGACATCTGAGCCGGGCGTAGGAAGAAACAAACAAACATATGTAACATGGCAAGCTGATGTAGTTGATAGAGCTGGAGGAGATTACTATAATACCAACTTTCCTCAGCCTACATATGTATCTAGTAAAAAGTACTATTGTCACGTAGAAACAACGGCATACGCGGACTTTGATTTTCGTAATGAGACGTTCCATGAACTGCAGGTTTGGGAAGTACCTGAATATATGCTGTTTGAAACGGCGGATACGTACCTTGAATTAGTTGAAAAAATTACAGGTTTATTCGGAAGACAGCCCGAGCTACCAGACTGGGTATATAACGGCGTGGTTTTAGGTATTCAAGGTGGTACAGATGTTGTTGAACAAAAATTAGAAAAAGTTTTAGCAAAAGGCATGAAAGTATCTGGAGTATGGTGTCAAGATTGGCAGGGCAAACGTATTACTTCTTTCGGCAAACGTTTAATGTGGAATTGGAAATGGAACGAGAATGAATACCCGGAGCTAGATAAAAAAATTGCAGAGTGGAAAGAAAATGATATTCGTTTTCTAGGTTACATTAATCCATATGTAGCAATAGAAGGTGATTTATATAGGGAAGCTGAAGATAAAGGGTACTTAGCATTAAATACGGAAGGAAATACGTATTTAGTGGATTTCGGTGAATTTTATTGCGGAGTTGTTGATTTTACCAACGAAGAGGCTACCCAATGGTATAAACAAGTTATTAAAGAGAACATGATTGATTTTGGATTAGACGGATGGATGGCCGACTTTGGCGAATACTTGCCTACTGACGTTGTGCTCAAAAATGGAGTTGACGCTAAGATTATGCACAATGCTTGGCCGACAATGTGGGCAAAAGCGAACTATGAAGCAGTATCAGAAGCAGGAAAACTTGGTGAAATCGTATACTTTATGCGTGCTGGATATACGGGCATACAAAAATACTGTACACTTCTTTGGGGCGGAGATCAAAGCGTAGATTGGTCGCTGGATGATGGTTTAGCTTCCGTTATTCCTGCAGCTTTATCATCAGGAATGAGTGGTTGCGGCTTACACCATAGCGATATTGGAGGGTACACAAGTCTACATGGTAATAAACGTTCAAAAGAGCTGCTGATGAGATGGGCAGAAATGGGAGCCTTCACGCCTATGATGAGAACACATGAAGGAAATCGTCCCGATGATTGTTTTCAGTTTGACGGTGATGAAGAAGCACTAGAGCATTTAGCAAGAATGTCTAATGTTTATGTAACGATTGCACCTTATATTAGATCACTTGTAGAAGAAAATGCGCGACGCGGAATTCCTGTTCAGCGACCTTTGTTTATGCACTATGAAGAAGACGAAAAAACATATGATATTCAATACCAATATTTATTTGGTGAAGATGTACTTGTTGCGCCGGTTCATCAAGAAAACCAAACAGAGTGGGAAGTATATTTACCAGAAGATCAGTGGGTCCATGTATGGAGCGGTGAAGAGCACACAGGAGGATCGGTTACTGTTCAAGCGCCATTAGGTTATCCACCTGTATTTTACCGTAAAAAATCTATATGGAGTGAGTTGTTTTCTAAACTACTTCACATCTAATTTAAGAGCTATTTATATAAGAAATGTAGTCAAACGGAAAAATCCAAACGGAAAATAGTGTTGATAAAGGTAATGATGTATTTTAGAATGGTTATAATAAATAGTTTTACGACAAGGGGAACTCTATATGCAAAATACAACAGTTTTATATGTGCCTATAGGTAGAAAAACATTTGATATTGAAGCAGCTGAAATGTATCGTCAAAAAAGTATGGAGTGGCTGAACGGCAACTGTAGTACTCTTATCGCGCCGGAGCAAATTATAACATCAGTTGAAGAATTACAGGGATTTCTTGATTCAATTAAAGGGAATAAGATTGATACCGTCTTATATCAAAGCGTTACGTTTGCTGACGGTGAATTTATGGTTAAGATATTGGAGTATTTTAAACAGCCTGTAATTGTTTGGTCCGTACGTGAGCCAAGTGTAGGGGGACGTTTACGTTTAAACTCTCTAACAGGCGGAAATAGCACCAGTAATGTGCTGCGTAATCATCAGCATCCGTTTGCATTTGTATTTGGAAATCCAGATGAGAAAGCCTTGCAGGATCGTCTATTAAGACAAATTAACGTTATGCGCGTGTTAAAAGCATTAAATGAATTAAAAATTGGGGTAGTGGGAGATTATCCGCCGGGATTCTTCTTTTCACAAGCTAACGAAGATGAATTAAAAAACGCACTTGGCGTAACTCTTCATAAGATGGATTTACAAGAAGCGTTTAAAGAGTGCGTAAAGCTTCCAGAACACGAATGGATAGGGGAAGTTGAGCGGGCAGAAAAGCAGGTGATTGGTCTGAATCGAAACGATGAAACCGTTACTAAATTCGCTCAATTTTCCACATATATTAAAAAGCACATTCAACGTGAAAAGTTAGATGCATTAGCTATGCGATGTTGGCCAGATTTCTTTAATGATTTAGGAGCTGCTCCGTGTTCAACTCTGTCTCAGTTTACGGAAGACGGAATGGTGACATCCTGTGAGTCGGATATTCATGGATCAATCTCCATGTTCATCTTGCGTGAGTTAGCAGGAGGAAATGCACCTTACCTGGGAGATTTAGTTCACATAGACGAAGAAAAAAACTCAGTTGTTTTTTGGCATTGCGGTGCAGGAGCATATTCGCTCGCGAATCCTTCTACTGGAGCAACAGCAGGGGTGCATCCTAACAGAAAAATTGGTTTTGCAATGGATTTCGGATTAAAAGCAGGAGAAGTAACGATCTTCAGGGTAAGTCATACGCCTGATGGGTATCGCCTTCTAGTGATGAAAGGAGATGCCTTAGATGTAGAGCAGCCTTTTACAGGCACATCTGTAGAAGTTGAGTTAGCGACAAATGCATCAGACACCCTTTATGAACTTATGCATGCGGGGTATGAACCTCACTTTGCACTAGTTTATGGTGATGTGACAGAACATCTAATTGAACTAGGACGTATGCTTAATCTAGAAACAAAGGTCTATGTCTAAGAAAATCGTACTTCTCTGCTACAGTAAAAGTTAGCCAATACTATATAATAATACCAAACGCTAACTTAAAAGGAGTTTGAGAACATGAAAGATACAATTGGTTCTAATAAAAATATCGCGCTTTATCTTCAAGTGAAAGATGTCTTAATTAAACGTATACAAGAGAAAGTTTGGAAGCCCAATACGTTAATTCCAACAGAACAAGAATTAATGCAAGAATTCGATGTAAGCCGTACTACCTTAAGACAAGCTATTTCCATGTTAGTACAGGACGGGCTGCTGGAAAAAAAACAAGGCAGAGGAACAATTGTAAAACCTCAGCCTCTTATCGGCGGCAGCTTAGGCAAGCTTAAAGGACTAGCAGAAGAAGTAGCAGAAAAAGGATTAACACCAAATTCAAAACTCATTCGTACTGATTTTAAAAAAGATTTATATTATGAAACTTCCATGCTGGAATTGGATGCTGGAGAAGAAGTTTTAGTTATTGAACGAATTCGTTTTGCCGATGAGGTGCCTATCGCTATTGAACGTTCTTGTTGGCCTACGCATATTGGAAAAACACTAGTTGAACAAGATTTAAATCGTGCAAAATTTTACGAAGTGCTAGAAGAGAATGAAATCTTCTTGAAACGAGCTAAAGAGAAGATATCTGCGATTAATGCAACGATTTATGAAGCCGATCTGTTAGGCATACGAGGCGGAGAAGCTTTACTTGAAATGACAAGAGTAAGTTACGGTTTTGATGATAAGCCACTCGAATTTACGGTAACAAAATATCGCAGTGATAAATATCATTACAATATTGAGCTTACAAGATAAAACGCTAATACAATTGGGGATGTGGAGATAATGACAAGTTTAACTCAAGTCAAACAATATGGTTTATATGTAAATGGGGAATGGGAAACAACAGCAGAAAAAATGGAAGTCTTAAATAAATATACGCAGCAGCCTGCAGCTGAAATCTCAGTAGCTACAAAAGACGATGTAAATAAAGCTGTGGCCAGCGCGAAAGAGGCGTTAAAAAACACTTTTTCACCGTACGAACGCTACGAGGTATTAATGAAGGCAGCTGAGTTATTACTAAGCCGTCAAGAAGAATTTGCTGAAATTTTGGCTACTGAAGTTGGAAAGTCTATTCGTGAATCTCGCGGAGAAGTTGAGCGCGCGGCTACAACTTTACAAATTTCAGCGGAAGAGGCAAAGCGTATTCATGGAGAAGGTGTGCCTGTTGAATCAGCTCAAGGCTCAGAAAATCGCATGGCTTTTACAGTAAAAGTCCCGGTTGGAGTTGTTGCAGCTATCACACCGTTTAATGTACCTATCAATCTAGTTTGTCATAAACTTGGACCGGCAATTGCAGCTGGGAATAGCGTAGTATTAAAGCCTGCTGAAGTCACTCCAATTTGTGCGCTCAAGCTAGCTGAGTTAATGGAAGAAGCAGGGCTGCCAAAAGGGCGCCTTCAAGTATTGACTGGAGATGGGGCAGAAATTGGTGAATGGTTATTAGAAAACCAGGATGTTAATATGTTTACGTTCACAGGAAGCCCAAGAGTAGGAGAACTTATCCGATCTAAGGCGGGTTTACGTAAAGTTTCACTTGAACTAGGAAATAATTCGGCTACTGTCGTACATAAAGACGCTGATTTAGAAAAAGCTGCATCTTTAATTTCTCAAAAAAGCTTTAATAACGCAGGACAAGTTTGCATTTCGGTTCAACGAATTTATGTTCATACGAATATTTATACTGCTTTTGTTAATAAGCTAAAAGAAAAAACAGAAAAGTTAGTAGTCGGTAATCCAATGGATGAGCAAACTGATATTGGACCTATGATTCGTCTTAAAGAAGCAGAGCGAGTGGAAGAATGGGTAAAAGAAGCGGTGGAAGAAGGGGCAAAAATTGAACTAGGAGGAAAGCGTGACGGTGCTTTCTATCTTCCTACAATTTTGACCAATGTAAATGATGAGATGAAAGTTTGTCGTCAAGAAGTATTCGGGCCAGTAGTAGCCATTGCTCAATATGATGAGATTGATGAAGTGATTTCAAAAGTAAATGATTCTGACTATGGGTTACAGGCAGGCCTTTTTACGAACGACTTACAGTTTGCTATGAAGGCAGCTCGTGAAATTGAAGTAGGCGGATTAATTGTAAATGATGCTTCAGCGTATCGTGTTGACCATATGCCGTATGGCGGTGTGAAAAAGAGCGGTAACGGAAAAGAAGGGCCGAAATATGCAATTGAAGAAATGACGGAAGAACGTATCATTGTTCTAAATTTATAATTTATTAGTTTAAATGAAAGACCTAGATTTTTAATTTTCTAGGTCTTTCATTTGGAAAATAACAAAGAAAAAATGACGAAGGTGAACAAATATGGAGTTCCTAACAATCCTTCTTCCTATTTTCGGGATTTTTGCACTTGGATTTATTGGACAAAAGAAAATAGGATTTGATACAAAAACGATTTCAACAATGGCACTTTATTTGATGTCTCCAGTTCTAGTGTTCAAAACATTTTACACAACCAAATTTACGATTGATTACTTATATCTTACGTTATACACATTTGCACTTTGCTTTGCATTAATTGCTGTCGTCTATATTATTGCTTATTTTCAGCGATATTCTACTTCAGAAACCTGTGGAATGATATTAGCGTCTTCATTTATGAATAATGGAAACTACGGTACACCTGTTGTTTTATTACTTTTTGGCGTTACCGGCTTAGACTCTGCCATTATTCTCATGGTCATACAGCAACTGGTCATGTGTACAGTTGGAGTTTACTATGCTGCGAAAGGAAGTCCAAATGGAAATGGTATAAAATCAGCCATTGACGCAGTCCGACGGATACCCATTGTGTATGGGGGACTTTTAGGAGCTATATTTCAGTTTCTTCATATTCCGTTAAGCAACTCTGTAAAAGAAGCGGTTGATTTAGTAGCGGGTGCAGCTATTCCTACCATCATGATCGTACTTGGAATGCAGCTTGCTAAAATATCAATTAGAAATTTAGCCAAAGCCAAAGTTTCATGGTCATTAGCTATCAAGCTTGTAATCTCGCCATTTATTGCTTATATACTAACGCTTCTGCTACCTGTGGATGAGATGGTTAAACAAATTATGATTATTATGGCTGCTATGCCCACAGCTGCTAATACAACTATGTATGCGCTGCAATTTAATACAGAGCCGGAGTTTGTATCAAGCGCAACGTTAATTAGTACCTCTCTAAGCCTTGCTACATTGCCTATCATTTTTCTAATTGTTTTGTAAAATAACACAGAAAAATGGTTCAATATAGGTTAAAAAAATAATTTTATTATATGACTTTAAAAGGAGTAGTCAACGTGAATTCTCCTCATAACGCAGTTTTAAAAAGATATTTAAAGTTTATTTTCTATTTTAGTTTTGTGTTCTTCTTATACTTCTACTTCACATACAGTTTTCAACACTATCTGACTAAATATTTGTTTCTTAATTGTTTACTGACGGGGATCTCTTTTTTAATTCGAAATTTAAGAGGTTATACGGAAAAACTGTAAAGGTATCTGTAACGGAAAAAACTTATTAAAAGAACTTATGGATTCTTTTAATAAGTTTTTTTGGTTCTTAGTATTATCCCTGAATATATCTACATTTGAAAATATTTTAAAAAATAGTTGAAATGCCCGGTACTAAGTATTACAATCTACATATACTAAGTATTACTTAATAGCTTAATTTTAAAAGTTATTAAGTAAAAATTGGCTTGGTACTAAGTAATACAGAATATAAGTCAGACAATATAGAGGAGGTTCTGAAGATCGAAAATTTAACTGAACTGCTGAAGGGTTCGCTGGAAGGCTGTGTGTTAGAAATTATCAGCCGCCATGAAACCTATGGCTATGAGATTACACGCCGTCTGAACGAGCTTGGATTTATCGAGGTCGTGGAAGGAACGGTCTACACTATTCTCGTACGATTAGAAAAGAAAAAACTTGTGAATATAGAAAAAAAACCATCAGATATGGGCCCACCCCGCAAATTTTATTCGCTTAATGAGGCGGGCTACAAGGAGCTTGAGTTGTTTTGGAAAAGGTGGGATTTTGTATCATCAAAAATCAACGTCTTGAAGTCAAACTAGCTTCATAGGATAGACCGTCGGATAGTTTTAAAGCATCTTATGAAGCTTTATAAAAAGGAGGAAAAATGACATGTTGGAAATATTCAAAAAAATGATTGGTGATAAAAAAGAGTATAAAATGATGATGGCACGGGTTGAAGCCTTGCCAGAGGACTATCAGTTTGTATTTAAAAAAATTCAAAACTACATGTGGAATTTCTCATCGGGCAACGGAATGGATATGCTACACATGCAGTATGAATTAATTGATTTATTCGAAGCAGGTGCTGCAGAAGGTAGACAGGTGCTCGAAATTACTGGAGACGATGTGGCTTCCTTTGCTGACGAATTAGTGGCAAATGCTAAAACTTATATGGTTAAGTATCGTGAAGATTTGAACCAGAGTATTAAGGAACGATTAGGAAAAAATAAATTTAATCAATAACATCGACTGAATAGCTAGTTGCTTTTGCTATTCAGTCATTTTTCAAACTCAGTACTAAGTGATACAGAATATCAGTCAGACTGAATAGTAAGGTATCAAAAACCTAGCTCTACGAGACGCTCAGCTTAGTTACATCATGACAGTTCTAACAAGCAAGCTTGTGGAGCTTTTTAAAAGGAGGAAAAACGTATGAGAAATACAGCGATTTTTGTAAAAGAATTAAAAAAGTCCTTTAAAGACAAAGAAGTTTTAAAAGGGGTGAATGTTGAGGTGCAGCGCGGTGAAATTTTTGCACTGCTGGGCTCAAATGGAGCAGGGAAGACGACGACAGTTAACATTCTTTCAACACTGATGAAGGCTGATAGCGGCGAAGTAAGTATTTGCGGATTTGACGTCCAACGTCAACCGGCTGACGTCCGCCAAAACATCAGCCTAACGGGGCAGTTCGCAGCGTTAGACGGCATGCTTACTGGGAAGGAAAACCTGATAATGATCGCCAAATTGCGAGGGGTATTTAATCCTAATGAAGTAGCTGACAATCTCCTTGCAAGATTCAGCTTGACCGATGCAGCCAATCGCCGGGCGGATCAATATTCCGGTGGAATGAAGCGCCGACTTGATATAGCTATGAGTCTGATTGGGGCGCCAGCTGTTATTTTTCTCGACGAACCGACGACCGGACTTGATCCGGAAGCCCGGATTGAAGTCTGGAACACTATCAAAGAGCTTGCTGGCGGTGGTACGACCATCTTGCTCACGACTCAGTATCTGGAAGAAGCTGAACAACTGGCAGATCGTATAGCCATCCTACATGGCGGAAAAATCATCAAAACCGGTACCCTTACCGAACTTAAAGAGATGTTCCCCCCAGCAAAAGTGGAATACATTGAGAAACAGCCAACATTAGAGGAAATCTTCCTCGCAATCATCGGCAAAAAGGAGGAAATGTAAATGAAAAACAATACAGTTGTATTACTAGGACGTTTGATGCGCACGATTATGCGCAGCCCGGATACGATTATTACGGTGGCGATTACGCCAATTATGATGATGCTACTGTTTGTCTACGTATTTGGTGGCGCTATAAATACAGGAACAGCCAATTACGTCAATTATCTATTACCGGGAATCCTGCTGATGGCTATCGCATCCGGCGTCGCTTACACTTCCGTTCGGCTATTTAATGATGTAAAAAGTGGACTGATGGCCCGTTTCATCACCATGCCCATTAAACGTTCTTCGGTATTATGGGCTCACGTGTTGACATCTTTTGTTTCCAATGCCCTTACTATCGTGATAGTTATCTTCGTCGCGCTCTTGATGGGTTTCCGTTCCAGCGCTGATATCCTAGATTGGTTCGCGGTAGCCGGGATACTCGGGCTGTTTACGCTAGCCCTGACATGGTTGGCCATTATTCCAGGACTGACAGCGAAATCTATGGAAGGAGCCACAGGCTACTCGTACCCACTGATTTTCCTACCTTTTATTAGTTCCGCCTTTGTTCCCACTGAAACGATGCCTAAAGCTGTTCGGGCATTCGCCGAGAACCAGCCCGTGACTTCAATCGTGAATACGATTCGTGCACTCTTGTATGAAGGATCTGTTGGCAACGATATCTGGAGTGCCCTTGCCTGGTGCCTAGGTATCATGGTCATCGCTTACTTGTTCGCTAGTAAAGAATTCAAACGCAAATTAGGGTGAATTTTATAAACTGAGCAAGCTACCAAACGTATATGGAATCATCGGAATTTTAATGTAAAGTATTGATAGCATAAAACAGGGATTACTTCTAGTTGTCGTAATGCCTCTTTCCGGAACTCATGCAAAAAACAAACCCTTGGTACTCAAGGGCTTGTTCATCTTTTGAGTTTATCGTTTATACAGCTAACTGAACAAAATCAAAAATTAAATAAAGGAGAAAGACCCATAGATAAGCTAAAAATACATTAAAAAAAATCGATAATAAAAAATCTCTATTTTTCATAACTAACTTCCATTACAATTTTTTCTAGTTTCTATGATTTCATCATAGAAGCTTTTTTATATTGGTATTTATTAATCATTTTTCAGTTTCTGTCATAAGTATTTTTGTTTTATTTGTAAAAATATTTTGAATTAATGATCTGTCTATGATAATATTTAAATCAGTAAATCATATATAAAATTTAAAATCACATATGTGATTTAGAGAGGGTTTATTCATGTCAGTAAAATCAGCAGAACGTGTATTAAGGGTATTTGAATTAATTGCTCAACATCCCGAGGGGTTAACAGTAAAAGAAGTTAGCGATTTACTTTCGCTTCCGCAAAGCAGTACGTTTAATCTTGTGGGAACACTTCATAATGAAGGGTATTTGAATCAGGACTCATTAAAGAAGTACAAGCTAGGGCCAAAGCTAATTCAAATTGGAACAGCGGCTATGGAATCATTGGATATTTCTTCAGAGGGAAAAACGTATTTAAAGAAGCTGATGGAGGATGTTCAAGAAACTGTGTTTATGGCTTTGCTGTCAGATGGAGAATTGGTCTATGTTGTTAAAATTGATAATAACCGTTCTATTAGAACAACTGCTCAGCCTGGTAACCGTAAGCCACTTTATTGTACAGGATTAGGAAAAACCTTTTTAGCTTTTCTTCCTAAAGATCAGCGAGAGCAGCTGCTTGAACATACGGAGCTGCTGCCTATTACGGATTATACAATTACAGATAAAAAAGTTCTTAATGACAATCTAGATTCTTTTGTTCAAATGGGCTATGCGATTGATGATGAAGAAAATGAAGAAGGATTATTTTGCCTTGCTGCACCTGTATTTGGAGCGAAGGGAAGCATTCAAGCTGCTATTAGTGTAGCTGGTCCTAAGGAAAGAATGCTGAAGCATAAAGACTTTATTGTAGAAAGGCTGCTTCAAACAGCGACTAATATATCTTTTATTGCTGGATATGAAGAGGCAAAGAGATAAATGAAAAGAGGGGTAAAATGGATGTGATAAGCATGGGGGAAACAATGATTCTGTTTACCCCACACTCGAATGGAAAAATGAGATACGCTAAAGACTTTTCTTCGAAAATTGCTGGAGCAGAAAGTAATACGTTAATCGCTCTGTCAAAACTAGGTTATCAAACGGGATGGGTTAGCCGATTAGGAAAAGACGAGCTAGGAGAGCGTATTCTTTCAAGTATAAAAGGAGAAGGAATAGATGTAAGACATGTGATATTTGATGATAATGCTCCTACAGGTCTTTTTTTAAAGCAAAAGACAAATGAAATGAACAGTAAAGTCTTTTATTACAGACAAGGGTCGGCAGCAAGTTTTATGAATCCGCATGATATGAATGAAGAGTATATCTCTTCTGCCAAATACTTATACGTGACAGGAATAACACCTGCGCTGAGCGACTCCTGCCACGAAGCTGTTTTTCAAGCGATAAAAGCTGCTAAAAAAAATGGCGTAAAAATAGTGTTTGATCCAAATTTACGCAAGACACTTTGGGATGAAGAAACTGCGCGTCAAACACTCATTAAAATGGCTACATATGCAGATATTATTTTACCAGGAGTGAATGAAGGTCAGTTTTTATTTGAGAAGGATAACCCTGAAGACATTGCATCAGCGTTTCATCAATTAGGTGTAGAGCTAGTTGTTATTAAGCTAGGTGAGGAAGGAGCTTATTATTCAACTAAAAATGAATCCGCTTACGTAGAAGGTTTTAAAGTTGCTAGAGTGATAGATCCAGTAGGAGCTGGTGATGGGTTCGCCGCTGGGATACTATCGGGATTAATAGATAAATCCTCTTTAAAAGAAACAGTTAGAAGAGGGTGTGCTATAGGAGCTATGGTTGTAACCGTAGAGGGTGATATTGAAGGCTTGCCTGATAAGAAAGAGCTTTACGAATTTATGAATGCGATTACAAAAGAAGACGTTATACGATAAAAGAAAGGGGCTTACCCATGACGGATAGTTTATCACATTTATTAGAGCATAAAATCGTTGCGATTATTAGAGGAGCCAAACCGCAGGATGTAGTGAAAATTGCTTCTGCGCTTAATGACGGCGGTGTAAAAAATATCGAAATTACTCTAAATTCGCCGGACGCACTTTCAGCCATTAAAGAGGTTTCTACAGAGCTGGGTGATCAAGTGTTAGTAGGAGCAGGTACAGTGCTTGATCCTGAAACAGCACGTTCAGCTATTTTAGCAGGAGCAAAGTTTATCCTTTCTCCAACGGTTAATATCGAAACTATTAAACTAACGAAAAGATACGGTGCGGTGAGTATTCCAGGTGCTTTTTCACCTACTGAAATTTTAACGGCATATGAAAATGGCGGAGATATTATAAAAGTATTTCCTGCTAGGCTGGGGGCTAGCTATATTAAAGATATTCGAGGACCGCTTCCCCATATTCCGCTTCTACCAACAGGAGGAGTGAGCTTAGATAATATTCAAGAATTTGAAGAAGCAGGTGCTGTAGGGTTTGGTATTGGAAGTTCTTTAGTAGATACAAAACGTGAAATTACCCATGCATATCTGCAGGAGCTAACACAAAAGGCTAAAGCATACGTAGCCGCAGTGAATCGTATAACGAAAGGGGAAAAAGTACATGAAAATTACTAATTATGAATTGTTTCAAGTGCCGCCACGCTGGTTATTTTTAAAAATAGAAACAGACGAAGGAATTGTTGGATGGGGAGAACCTGTTATTGAAGGAAGAGCCTCTACCGTTAAAGCTGCAGTAGACGAGCTGATGGAGTATCTTATTGGCAAAGACCCATTAAATATTGAAGATCATTGGAACGTTATGTACCGAGGCGGTTTCTACCGAGGCGGACCTATTTTAATGAGTGCCATCTCAGGGATTGACCAAGCTCTGTGGGACATAAAAGGAAAATATTACGATGCTCCTGTACATCAACTATTAGGCGGAAAAGCAAGAGAATCCATTAAAGTGTATTCGTGGATCGGAGGAGACCGGCCTTCAGATGTAGGCGAAGCAGCAAGAGAAGTTGTCTCAAAAGGATTTACAGCAGTAAAAATGAATGGAACAGAAGAGTTTCAGTATGTAGATTCGTATGAAAAAATTGATCAAGTAGTAGAACGTATTGCTGCTGTCAGAGAAGCAGTGGGGCCTTATGTAGGAATAGGTATTGATTTTCACGGACGAGTACATAAGCCAATGGCAAAAATTTTAGCTAAAGAATTAGAGGTCTATCGTCCAATGTTTATCGAGGAGCCGGTTTTGCCGGAAAACAATGAGGCATTAAGAGAAATCGCCAATCACGTATCCATTCCTATTGCGACAGGGGAAAGAATGTTTTCAAAATGGGAGTTTAAAAAGCTCTTAACGGACGGATACGTGGATATCATTCAGCCGGATTTATCACATGCAGGGGGAATTACAGAATGTAAGAAAATTATTTCAATGGCTGAAGCCTTTGATGTAGCAGCTGCGCCTCATTGCCCGTTAGGACCAATTGCATTAGCGGCGTGTCTTCAAGTAGATGCAACGTGCCACAACGCATTTATTCAAGAGCAAAGCTTAGGCATTCACTATAACCAAGGCAGTGATTTGCTAGATTATATTGTTGATAACCACGTATTTAAATATGAAGAAGGCTTTGTGAAAATTCCTGATGGACCTGGTTTAGGTATTGAGATTAATGAAGACCATGTTAGAAGAATGGCTGATATCGGTCATAATTGGCGTAATCCAGTATGGCGTCATAAAGATGGTTCTGTAGCGGAATGGTAAAGGGGAAACCATTTTAGTACAAAAGATCTGATTGACAAATGACCGTCAGTCAGATCTTCTTTTCAAATTGGTCATGTACAGGGGGATAAGGGAATGAAGGGGTATAGCGAAAAGCCGACTCGCATTAGATTTCGTGTTTTAGCATTTATTTTCATAAGCGTTGTCATTAACTATATGGATCGAAGTAATATTTCTGTAGCTGCCACAGCCATGTCCAAAGATTTAAAGCTATCATCAGTAGAACTGGGTCTCATATTTTCAGCCTTTGGATGGGCTTATGCCGCTTTACAAATACCAGGAGGGGTAATGGCTGACCGTTTTGGTGCTCGTGCTACGTATGCCTTTAGCTTAATTACCTGGTCTATTGTTACGCTTTTACAAGGGTTTACTAAGGGATTTGTGAGTCTATTTGGTCTGCGTTTAGCGACAGGAGCATTTGAAGCACCGGCTTTTCCTACTAACAATAAAGTAGTCACCAGCTGGTTTCCAAATCAGGAAAGAGCATCAGCTATTGCTTTTTATACTTCAGGACAGTTTGCAGGGCTAGCATTTTTAACACCTACACTAGTTACCATTCAGCACTTTTTAGGGTGGAGAGGTCTGTTTATTACTACAGGGATTATTGGTATAGCATGGGGCATTATGTGGTACATTTTTTATCGTGATCCTTCCCAGCATAACAAAGTAAATAAAGCAGAGTTACAGCATATCGAAGAAGGTGGAGGCTTAGTTAAAGCTGCTGATACGAAAGGAGAAAGAGCAAAGTTCGAATGGGGAAATCTTAAAGAAGCCTTTTCTCACAGAAAGCTATGGGGCATCTACTTAGGACAGTTTGCCGTCAACTCTACTTTATGGTTCTTCCTTACCTGGTTTCCAACGTACCTTGTGGAATACAGAGGGTTAGATTTCTTAAAATCAGGATTCTTAGCATCAGCTCCGTTTTTAGCAGCGTTTGTAGGAGTATTACTATCTGGTTTTGTATCGGACGCCTTAGTGAAAAAAGGAGTATCACTAGGTATTGCAAGAAAAACACCAATTATCGTAGGTCTGCTTTTATCAACTTCAATTATCGGAGCCAATTATGTAAATAGCACATCTCTCATTATCATGTTTATGGCTATTGCGTTTTTTGGAAATGGTCTGGCTTCTATTACGTGGGTGTTTGTCTCGACGCTAGCACCTAAACATTTAGTGGGTTTGACAGGGGGAGTTTTTAACTTTATCGGAGGTTTAGCTTCTATCATCGTTCCAATTGTTATTGGTTTCTTAGCTAAAGGAGGCAACTTTGCTCCAGCGCTAGTATTCATAGCGGCATTGGCCCTTTTAGGAGCACTTTCGTATATCTTCCTTGTAGGAAAAGTGGAAAGAATTAAAGTGGTTAAAGATGAAAAATTGAATCGAGATATTGTGTAAGGCTGTTTATAATCTTATAGTTTTTTAGGAATCATACATCTGGAATTATTTGTGGCGGGATTAAAAGAGAATTCGTAAAAGATTTATTAAAGAAGAAGCATAAATTTTGTTGGAGACCAACGGGTTTATGCTTTTTTGTTACCTATAAAGAAGAACTTCAGTCCGTACAAAAATAAGATTATTAGGTTAGGTAGTAGTGATGTTCATGAATACAAAAAACATGATAAAATATACAAAGTTTCTACCTTTTATTAACAATAAATAATAGGTGGAGAATGGTTATTAGAGAGTTGAAGGTGCATGTATGAAAAAGGTTTTAGCAACTTCTGCTGTATTATTGCTAGCATTAGCAGCTTGCAGTAGTAATTAAACTAAGTAAATAAGAGCGGACCTTCATTTACAGGGGCTCTTATTTTTGGGGCTGTCAAAGTCAACAATATAAGTAGGTTTTATTTATAGATGATTGTTATAATACGAATAGTGCAGGGGCGATTACAAGCCTAATACAGAGATAAAATCGGAGGTAGCAAAATGGGGAAAAGTGGAATGTTTAAAGATTTTAATTTTAAATTAGTGGTTATTGAAGCTTTATTAGATCAAGAGCCATTATTTCTAAAAGAATTAACCGATTTAAAAGATAAGTATACGAATAATTTCGAATGGTATTTTGGAGCTGGACCCATTGTTGAAATCAAAGATTATTTAGAAGAGTTAACTCTGGAAAAGAGTGATTTGGAAAAGGTTGAATCCCTTTGCTTTGATGGAGGTAATGAAATTTATCATATTCTAAAGCCAGATTGGGACGGTGAAGACAGTTTATTTGACGTACTATCTGTTGAAGGGTTTCAGAACTTAAAGAATCTAAAAGCAGTGGACTATATTTCCATGTGCGATCTAGAAGTATTAGAACCATTCAAGGAAGCTGGAATTGAGGTTGAGGATTAATGAGAAAGACGTGATTGCGCTAAAAGAAGCAATTCGTCGTAATGAAGAGTCAAGTTTCCTCATTATTTCCATTTAGAAAAAAGCAATAAGCAATTCTCCTATACTCCGTTTACAAAAACAGAAAACCCAACCTTTAGAGCTCATAGGTTGGTTTTTCTATTTTTAGCCTGTATACGCCACATATGTTTAGTAAATATAGTACCTCTTTGCAATACAAACTAAAAAACGTTATTGGCTTTGAATTTGAAGTTGAATTCTTGTAATTGAATTCTCTATTCCATCCGCCATTACCTCATCAATCATGTATTCCTCATATGCATACTCCGCTATTTTTAACCCTTTTTCTCTAACGAATTGAATAATTCGATCGTAAGCATGTTCGGTTTCGGCACCTTTTTGATACCCAACAACATATAGTCCCTGGGGGCGTGTATGACAATGAATTTTTTCTATCTCTTCTGGGATTTTGATATACAAATGTTCGTAATTGTAAAACTCTTTTTTTTGGATTTGGTCTCTCGCAAGCATTGCTCCAATTGGATATCCTCGGTCTAATTTATGAAGTTGAGTATAATGAATGAGCTCCGGAATAACTGTAGTATATTTTTGTTCGGCTTCTTCTAAAATATTTTCACTAATCATAAAGGTTTCTTCATCTAAATATTGCAATGAAATAGAAGAAAAATCAGTTTTTAAAGCATGTTCTGCTAACTGTAAACGCGTTTGAATAATTGCTTGTAAATGATTAAGGCTCTTAATTTTTTCTTCAATTTCAAGAGATTTTTCCTTTAAAAGAGTAATCATATTTATTGGTTTTTTATCTTTTAAAAGAACTTTTATCTCTTTTAATGGAACACCGAATTCTTTAAATAAGGCAATCACTTGAAAGACTTCAAATTGTTCATACGAATAGTACCTATATCCATTCTCTCTTTTTATTTGAGGTGAAAGTAACCCTATCTCGTCATAATGAAACAGAGTTTGCTTTTTTACACGACAGAGATTCGCGAATTCACCAGTAGTAAAGTACTTTTCCAACTCTTCACTCATAAAATCCTCCTTGACTATACGGTAACCATATACTTTATGATGTTCATTGTACTGGAAAGGAGATATAAACAGCAATGACGAGTCCTTTATTTCATTAAAGTAAGTGAAAAGGCAAATTGATGATGAATTTGAAGATAAAGCAATGAATAGAATTAAAGTTTGTCTAATTAGAGAAAAGAAAGAGTAGATAAGATGCAAATGATAAAAAAGAAAAAATCCTCCGTAGGTCAACTCCTTCAAGGTATATGGTCAAAAAATCGTAAAGGAATTAGCCTTACCTATATGCTCACTCTTGTTGAAAATGTTTGCGATCTTCTTTACGCTGCAACAATTGGTTTTGCAATCGATGGGTTGCTTAAAGGGAATCCAGCTAGCCTTATACCACTTGCTCTACTATGGATCCTTCACCTAGGGGTTGGCTTGTTCAGGCACGTTTACGATACCAAAGTATTCGTTGGAATTTATTCTAATGTTGCTGCAGAAATGGTGGAGCGCCAGCGTGCTGATGGAGTAAAAGGAACTCGAATTGTAGGACGTGTCTCATTGTCTCGAGAGGTAGTAGATTTCTTTCAGATGGAGCTGCCGGCAGTTGTAACAACGGTTATTCGATTTTTGGGCGCTATTATCATGTTATTTCTTTATGACCGGTTTATTGGGTTCTTAAGTTTATTGGCAATAATTCCAATACTAATCATAAATCATTGGTTCGGTCGACGTTCTTATCGTTTGAACCACGCACTTAACAACCGAATTGAAGAAGAGGCAGATATAGTCGTTCATCGTCCACTTACCATTGTTCAAAAACATTTTGCACGGTTACGTTTGTGGCGTGTTGCTATTTCTAACGCTGAGGCTAAAACATGGGGGATGATGGAGATTGTCGTCATTCTCTTAACCCTAGCTACACTACTTAGACTTACAGGTGTTCAGGGTACTACGCCTGGTGCTATTTATGCAGTTCTAGCTTATATTTGGATGTTTCAAGAGGCAGTAGTTGGTCTTCCTGAAATTGTGCAAAATATTTCGCGTGTACTTGATATTGGTGAACGTGTTGCTGAAGACGTTAACAGCTAAAGCCACAAAAGCTTAGCTAACCATTATTGCTATTTTATCCCCTAAATTATTGTTGTTGTCTTTTCAGAGAAATAAGCTCATAACTATAGACTAGGAGGATTTTTAATGAAAAAGATTGAAACTGATCGATTACTATTGAGAAACTTTTCTAAAGCAGACTCTCAAGCTCTTTTGGAATACTTGGCTAATCCAAGGGTAAACTGCTTTCTTGAAGACAAAGTTCACACAATAGAGGAAGCTACTTTAAAAGCTCAAAAAAGAAAAAAAGATGACTCTTTTGTTGCAGTCTGCTTAAAAGGCAGTGATTATCTAATAGGAGAAATATTCTACTTAAAGGAAGATCCAGATACTTATTCCATTGGTTGGCACTTTAATGCTCAATATGAGGGGAAAGGGTACGCAAGCGAGAGTGTGAAGGAGTTCTTTAGGTATCTGTTTACTCAAAAGGGCGCAAGAAGAGTCTATGCATACGTTGAGGAGGATAACTACAAATCACAAAAACTATGTGAAAAATTAGGAATGCGTAAAGAAGGACGTTTTGTTGAGTTTATTTCGTTTACTAAATACGAAGATGGAACACCTAAGTATGAAAATACTCTTCAGTATGCATTATTAAAAAAAGAGTGGATGAAAAATATTTCTTTTAATGAACCTGAGGAAAAAGTATCTCCTTAATTCATCTAGATAAACAGAATTAGTATTAAATCCATTAATATTTAGTAATCTAAGATATAGGCAATTTGTAGAAAAGCTATGTATTTGTCGTTATCTAATGTAAATATTAAAACCTTTATAATAAAAAACCCCAGATATTTTGATTATCTGGGGTTTAAGGAAGGTAGACAAAATCTGTTTTTAATCATTTTTTTTATCTATTTTTACGTACATAAAGGCAAATAATAAAAGTAACACAATACTAATAGGGAAAATAACGTAGGAATCTGTCGCTTCACTCACACTAGATTTTAATGTGTAGTTGTAAACAACAAGTCCAATCGAAACAATTGCTATTAATATTTGATAGGTTCTTTTTTTACTAAACATAAAAAACAATCCCCTTTACCTGAATAAGCTACTCCAAAGGTGTAGTGAAACTTACTTTAGAAAACCATTAATAAACGTATCTATTCCTAGAGGTGCTTATAATGCGTCAAAAGCACCTGGTGTAGCTCTAGCTGTCTTTTTCAACGCTAATTTCATAGCTTTTGTTTTGGAGTATTTAGCAACTCTGCTACCAGGCTTTTTAATTCTTGAATAGTAATCATAAGATTTAGCAAGTTTGTTAGCAAATTTAGTTGCACCACCTGTAACTTTAACAGTTTTTTTAATTTTTAATACTTTAGAAATCGAACAGCATTTGATGTTATGGCAGCAGCTATTTCTTTCTAGTTAACATAAAACTATTTATGAGAAGCAAAGAGAGACAGAAATGTTTAAACATGGGCTTTTTTTAACTTGAATAACAAAATCATTTTAATCTCATACTAGCCTTATAACCATAAGGGGTTGACTATATCTTGAATCCAAAACTCTTTGCATTTCTTACTTTAATTATATCTTGGATAAGTCTAATATTTATTCCTAAAAAGGAAGTGAAAAAATATACTCCTGTATCTATTTTTACTTCTCTTATTGTTTCACTAATATTTGTTATTGCTACTGATTTTGGTTGGTGGAAGTTAAAAAAACCTATTATACCAGGACTTAAATCCATCAACATGTTCTATGTATTTGGTCCTTTTTTTATAGGGACAATCTGGATATTTAAATTGGTCTATAAAATTGGATTCCTTCCGTATCTACTTACGAATGCTCTTATTGATTCATTTTTCACATATGTATTCGTACCTTTTGCAGAGAAAATCGGAGTTGGAAAGAGTCATATTTCAAGAACATCTATTCTAAGTCTAATGCTTTCCACCTCATTAGTTATTTACGGGTTTCAAAAATGGTATGAGAACCCTTCAAAAACAGAAAAACCTGTTTCATAATATTAGTTTTTTCTCTACATACAAATAAAACATAATATTATGAGCAAACTACTCAAGATGAATTGAATCATCAAAAAAATATGATTGCGTTACAGAAAAAAACTATCTAGCCACCTTTCTAACCGGACAACAGATAGTTTTTTCTGTTTTCAAGATGTATAATCTATACATTATTAGTTAACATAATGTCTCTTTCCAGAAGACACGAAAAAAGAGAACCCTTATGGGAGTAAGGGTTCTACAAGGGTCACTTTTATAGAATATTCAGATTTTTATACATCCTTGATATGACGAATTTCTCCTTACAAGTAGTTGAAGAGATGATGCATAAAAAGCGCACCTTTTATTCATATGCATAGACATATTAAAAATATCCTTTAATTACATAAAATGGTAATATTCTTATATTTCAATACTTCGGATACGTATGAACAAACCCTTATAAAAAAGCAACTTCGTTCATTGGCCAATGCCGAGGTTGCTTTTTTATAACGTTATTCAAGTTCTAATCTTCACTCAAAGCTTTCGACCATGTCATTTTCTGATGCTCTTAACCACTTTTAAGGGTGAGTTAGATTTCCTAATACTGTATAACCCTTAGTACCACTTAATTTAATATGTACAAAATTACCTTCTAACGGTATTGCTTCCTATATACCAGTTCTTAATTGATTACCAAGATTTAGAGTATTTTACGATAGGCAAATATTTTTGTCAAAGCTCTCCAATCAGAAACCTTCTCCATGTTCTTTCCCCCATGTATGCATCAGGTCTAAGATGGGCATTAACGTTTTTCCCTTGCTGGTTAAGGAATAGTCCACTTTAGGTGGTACGGTATTGTACTGAGTCCTATTAATTAAGTCATCTTGCTCAAGTTCTTTTAATTGTTTCGTCATTACTTTATGGCTCACACCAGGTAACAAATGACGTAATTCACTATACCTTAATGTCCCGTCTACGCCTAAATGCCATAGGATCACAGTTTTCCATTTGTTACCTATCTTTCCTAGTGTATATTCAATAGAACATTTTAATTTTCCTGTATCATCTATCGGAGTGTTCATTTCATTCTTCAGTCCTTTCTTACCTTTAGGTTAGTTTCTCACAAAAAAGTGCGTTCTTCCATAATTCAAAATTGTGAAATACAATATTCATGTGTTCGACAGCAAACACTAAAATTATTAAAAATATTGGAGGAATATAAATTATGTTCACATATCCTAAAACATTTTCTCATATCGGTCTTTCAGTACCTAACCTAGATGAGGCAATTAAATTCTATACTGATGTGTTCGGTTGGTACGTTATTATGGAACCTTCAGATGTAGAAAATGATGATACACCTATCGGTCAAATGTGTCGAGATGTATTTGGAAATGACTGGGATAAATTCAGAATTGCACATTTAGCTACGGGAGATAAAATTGGCGTAGAAATGTTTGAGTTCCCTGAAAATGAAAAACCTGAAAATAACTTTGAGTATTGGAAAACAGGAATTTTCCATTTCTGCATTCAGGATCCAGATATTGAAGGTCTTGTAGAGAAAATTAAGCAACATGGTGGTAAACAACGTATGCCTATCAGAGAATATTACCCAGGAGAAAAACCATATAAAATGGTTTATGTAGAAGATCCATTTGGAAATATTTTTGAAATTTATACGCATAGCTATGAGTTAACTTATTCACAAGGCGCTTACTAATAAATAATCTCTTTCCACCAGCAAAATCTTTTGCTGGTGTTTTTTATTATATGGTAGCGCCATGTTACAAAACAATAAAAAAGAGAGTTTATTAATATTTCTAAATTTAATGATCCAGTGGTTTTTGACACTGCGAAACAGAATTAAAAAGAAAAGGCCGTAAAAGTATACTGACTCCCAACTTGATGATAATAGAGAGAAGAGTGCATAATGAAATATGCATGTTTTTTTCTAAACTATAAGCAGCCGTATGAAATATATTAAAAACTATATTCGTAAAAAAGAAGGGGACTGTTCTATGAAAGCTGTACAAGTAACAGGGTATGGAGACGTAAGTAAATTAAGCCTAGTAGAAATTCCTATACCTGAACCAAAAGAAAATGAAGTTCTTATAAAAGTGAAGGCCTGTGCTATTAACAATACAGAAATTTGGATGAGAGAGGGTGCTTACGGTACTGACTCAAAATCTGGATGGCGACCGGAAGGAGTCCAGTTTCCACGTACACCAGGATCTGATATCACGGGAAAAGTAGTAAAAGCAGGAAAGTTAGTAGAGGAGTCTATAGTGGGAAAAGACGTTGTGTTATTCCCTTTTACATCTAGCGGAGAAGAAGGGTACGAACATATTGCTGATGATATGTCCTTTATAGGTTCAGAATACGATGGTGGTTATGCTGAATATGTGGTTTGGCCTGCTGAACTTTGCTTTGACATGCCCCTATCAAGCTATTCAGAAAGTGCTGTTTTTTCGGTAAGTGGGTTAACTGCTTGGCACATGGTCAACCAAATTCAAGCTCAACCAGGTGAGACAGTTATAGTAACTGGAGCAAATGGTGGTGTGGGATCATTAAATGTACAGATTGCCTCTAAAGTCTTTGGTGCTAAAGTTATTGCAATCACGGGGGACTTAGAGAATCAAGAAAGAATTAAGGAATTGGGAGCCACACACGTATTATCATATAAATCTGATACTCTTTCAGAAGACATTTTAGAACTGAACGGAGGTCCGGTCGATTCCGTTCTAGATGTTGTAGGAGATGCTTTGTTTTCCATATCTCTTCAAGTTTTAAAAAACGGAGGGAAATTTTGCATTTCAGGTTCTGCTGGTGGTCAGCATACAAACTTTGATTTTAGAACATTGTATCTAAAACATATTACAATGTATGGATCTGTGTTGGGAACGAGAGCAGAGTTCAAAGATATGCTTAAGGCAATTTCTGAGGGAAAAATTAAACCAGTTATCGATAAAATTTTCCCTTTAGACAAAGCAAAAGAAGCCCAAGTGTATTTTAAAAATAAAGGGAAGTTAGGGAAAATTCTATTACTTCCCGAAGAATAACCTTGTATCACAAAGGGTTCTTTCAACGAGCATGAAAGAACCCTTTTAACATTATTTTTGGTTTTTGTTTGCTTGAGCGTTTTGACGTTTAACGTGTTGTACGTCAGTCTCGCTAGCAAATTCCGTACCGTATTTGCCAGAAGATGCTTGAGCATTCTTTTGCTTCACGTGTTGTACATCTGTTCCTGAAGCTGTCTTGTTAGAGTGTTTGTTTTCCATTACTATCACCTCCACAAGAATTAATATATCCAAGTGGACAGACAGTATTCTTCGAAGTACCTGGTAAGAAAAAATTGAAAATTTCAGGAAGTATTGTGCATACAACTATGAGGCAACATGTACAAGAAAACATCGTCAATAGTTTGTTCGAATTTTTACCGATTATATATTATAATCCTTAGGCAGCATGCTCTTAAGATAATTCGTTGTGTAATTTTAGAATAGATGTACACCTTAAAATAGAGAGGTGTATAAAATCATGAAAAAGAATAGACTATTTTTAATACTGTTAGTTATCACTTGTTGGTCCAGCTTTTCATTTATGAAAGGCAAAGATTTTAAACGGTTTCTTCCAGCGTCCATTGCTATTTGTATGGTAACTAAATACCTTAATTCTTATGCTAAGAGAAAGAATTTTTGGTCTTTTAAACAAAGTGTACATCCGAAAATTCCTGGTGAAGATGTGTGGACATGGGGGCCCTTTTTTACTGTATCTATGTGGGTGCTTAAATCCACATACCGTAAATTGCCTCTGTATATAGCTGTAAACTTTATGATTCATACTACATTTACATTTGTAGTTGTACCTAAATTAAAAAAGGGCAGCATCTTTAAGCTTAAGAAAATTAATCCTTTTCAGTACGTAACCATTTTGACTGTTAGACAACTCCTGTTATATGGTTTTCAACATATGAGTGAGTTTATAATGTCGAAGAAACTAGAGGTAAAGCCGGATAATGGGGAGCATTCCTTTATTAGGTTATTGGATGAGTGATAAAAGTATCTGGCTACAAGACACGACAAACACCTTCTAAATAGCTGATTGTTTCTTCAGCTGTCTCTACTTGAAAGTAGAGACAGCTTTTTTAAACCTCTCATCTCTTTTTTCTCGGCTACGTATATGAAAGACGAAGAAGACATTGATTTTGTTCCCAAAGATGTTGAATTTTCAGGTGGAGAAGATTTAAGTGCAGTATTAGTCCACGGATATGCTAATGGTAAAGAGAAGAAAAAAGAGGTGTCTGTCACAGTAGATTACGGTGATGATTACCGAGTAACAGGGTACGGATACAATTAAAGAAAACCTATGCAGAGAACTCTGTACACCTTAATTGAAGACTTACATGCAAATAAACAAGTATACCTTAGATAGTATGTATAACAAAAACGAGATGCAAACGATTATGCATCCCGTCATGTGAAGAAGGAAAAATCAGCTTTTAATGCAGCATATGATCTTTAAGGAACACCTCATTTACGTAATTCCATTGCCTAATGAAACAGTAACTTGAAAAAGTATATTCTCTTTAACAAACACCTCATTTAAGCATTGAACTAAAAAAATATACAATGTGAACGAAATCGTTCTTGGTCTGGGACAAACACCTCATTTGTACAGTGATAAATGAATATTATTGTCTACCCATTATATATATTCTTACTACGTTCATGACTACCATCCCCTTATGAATCAAACATACATCGATTTACAATAAGGTTTTCTGAAATAGGCCTGCTGTAGACACCTCATCCCAAATGTAAGAAGCTTTGTAATGATTAGTTGTAATCAATAACTTGTTTTCCTTCTTCCCTAATTAGAATATCCCAATAGCCTCTTTATAATTCAGTAAAGTTAACAGGTGTTTTTTGGATTACATATATCCTTTATTTATAAGAAAGGTTAAATAGTGAATTATCATGAATAGCTATAATAAATGGAGATATATACATATTCAATATGCTCGAGCATTTATAAGCTATGCTACATATGCCTATCATAAGTCTTGGTAGGGGAAAGATGAATAGGTAGAACTTGTTGAAGGGGATATTTTTCTTGTTTGCTATCAATCCTACTATGTGTTACACTACAGATAACTTATTTTTGTTCGGTATATTGAGAAAAGAAAAAACCCTAAGTAGAAGTTTTTATCTTGAAATAGTATGTTTGGGCAAGATTAGTAATACATTTGTGGAGTATTCCACAGCAGGAGGCAACATTATGACACAAGGTACAGTAAAATGGTTTAATGCAGACAAAGGTTTCGGTTTCATCGAAGTTGAAGGCGGAGAAGATGTATTCGTTCATTTCAGTGCTATTCAAGGTGAAGGTTTCAAATCATTAGAAGAAGGTCAAAAAGTTACTTTTGATATCGAGCAAGGTCAACGCGGAGCACAAGCTGCTAACGTTCACAAAGCATAATTAAAAGTGATAAAAAAAGACTCCTATGAAGGGGTCTTTTTTTATGGTGTCATAATTAGCATACTATTGGTTCAATAGAAAACCCAGGCTTTAAAAAAGCCTGGGTTTTAGACAAGACGATCGGTACAAGGTTAACTAGTTATAACATACAATAGAAATAGAAAGCAAATAGGAACCAAGACTTCTTTATGGATAAATAGTGTTTAATCTTTTAGAAAGCATAGGTTTATATTATTTTTTATGCGGATTACGGGGGATTTTATCAATAAGCCGTTTTTTAGCTTCCATCTGACTTTTACACAAAGGACATTTCTGATGCCTATCGTAAGAGAAGTCTTTCCTCATCCAGCCTTTACACTCTTCTACTGTACATTCCCAAATTTCTGTTTCCTCTTGAATCGGAGGTTCTTGATTTCTTTTACTATAATGCATATTAATCACTACTCCTCTCCTTAGAAGTATACCTTATAAAGAGAACATACATACTTTATACCTTTTGATTAAAGCTTTACATACATTATATATTTTTTCATTGAGTTAAAATTATAAATATTTATTTCTGTATTTTTTGCTATGAATATCACTATTTTTAGATGATGCTCGGACACATCATGAATAGCTTACTCATTTATTAATTTAGCGTGACTTTTTATTTTAGAGATGAGGCATCCTGTGTGTTATTTACTAATCTGCTGAGTAGAAGGAACACTTTTCTTAATAACAGCTGTATAAATTATACCCATACCAACAACAATAATGCTGAGAATGATATAAATGTTTGTGTAGCCTGAAACGCCGTTATGATCATTTAATGATGTCCCCATTAGCGTAGTGGCTATAGAACTCCCCACAAAGTTTGTTAACATAAATAATCCCATGCCTACCCCTGTTTGGGCAGAAGGAAGAACTTGTGAAACAGTGTTTGCCAGTGACATTTGGCAAAAAGACTGTGCAATATAACCAAAGATGATTGCAACCATAATAAGGTAAGGAGAATGGCCAACGATAATAGATAAACTAATAAAACAGATAAAGTAAAAGGTTAACGCAATATAAGCTAGTACGACATTGCCTTTTTTATCAGCTAATTCTCCGCCTTTTTTTGCTAAAAGAGCTGTAATTGCGGCACCAGGAAACATAAATAAGCTACTTGTAAAGGCACTTAAATGGTTTATATCTGCAAGCAATAAAGGTGTCAGGTAAGGAAGCCCAAAGCCAATGCCTGAACTACACGCAAATAAAAGTAAAATAACAGAGTAACGTTTGTTTTTTAATAACTCTGCCTTAATAAATGGCTCTTGTGCCTTACTAATTCTCCAACTAAATAATCCTAGTAGTAGAATGCTGATGATAAAATAATATAGGTGCTGCATAGAAATGCCTAATAAAACAAACGTTACCATTCCAGCTAATAAAGTAGCGCCCAAGTAATCTAGTTTTGTAGCATTACCTTTCGTATCATCCAAATAAGTACGGAAAAAAGGAATAGCCACAACAGGTATAATAGATACTGCAAACAAATAGTGCCAATGTAAAGATGTCGTAATGACCCCAGCAATAATGGGTCCCACTGCTACTCCTAATGACAGTCCTGTTGATGTAATGCCGAGTGCTTTTCCTCTTACTTCAGGCGGAAAGTAACGAGAGGGGATTAGCATTGCAGAAGCTGGGAAAACAGATGCTCCAATAGCTTGCAGAACTCGTGCTGAAATAATAAAAGCAAAGTTTGTTGAAAAAAAGCCAATGACGGAACCAACTGCAAAAAAGAGAAGGCCGGCCGTTAATAAATTTTTCAGTTTGTATTGATCAGCCAATCGTCCATAAGCAACAGACCCAATCGCATAGATAATCATATAACTTGTAATAATCCAGGCTGCTTGAGAAGGCGTTAGCGACAATTCATGTGTAATAGAAGGCAAAGCCACATTAAACATGGTCGCACTCATCGACGAAAAGACCAGTGTGCATGCTAATACAATAATTAACTTCTGTTTTTTAGATTCGGAAATTAAATTGTACGTATTCATCATTTATAGATCTCTCCCTAATGTAGTAAAAAGAAATACTGTTTCCTCCATATCATCATTTCAGAAACAGTACTATATAGTGTTTATCTATCTTACTGGCGTACTTTATTGAATTTTCGTGCTTTCTTTTCATTTGATGACATCTCGAAAATTGGATAGTCATGAGCTCTCATGGCTTCTTCATATTGAGAAATTCCACTATATACGTCGGTTTGTTTCTTGTGAATAGCTATAATTTGTTCAGCTAAAATGCGCGCATCTCGCAGCGCTAAATTTGAACCAGCGCCAAAGCTTGGTGGCATTGCATGAATAGCATCACCAATTAACGTAACGCGACTTGTTTCCCAAGGTTCTATAGGTTCTATTGCGCGAACAGGCAGCACGGATACCGTTTGAGGATCAATACGCTCAACAAGACCTCGTAAAATAGGGTGCCAATCTTTTGTTAAATCAAGCATTAACTGGTGGTGTTCTTCTGGGTTTATACGACGAAGCTCTTCATCTGATACATTTAACTGTTCAGAGACATTCAGAGTAATCATGACATAATCCTCTACAGGTTCTATTGCAGATTCAGGTGCTAGTTCTTTAGCAGCTTCAGCTACTGGACGTCTTGGCTCATATGGACCAATGGCCATATACGTACCAATAGAATCCATTGCACTTGTAAATCCATCAAATAAGATCTCTGGTAACTGTTGTCTAATCTCTTTTGTAAGAGGGGATTTAGAATAAATCGCCCGAGCTTTTGTATCTACAGGTTGAACGTCTGGCATCAATTGATGACGAATTGCTGAATTGATACCGTCTGCGGCTACTAATAAATCACCTTTAGCAACTGTTCCATCAGCTAAAAACAGTGAAACTCCCTTTTCATCTTGCTCAAACCCTGTAACGACTGAATTAAAGTGAACGTGTTCTTCAATACCACTCAGTAGAATTTGACATAATGTTCGGCGGTTCACGGCTGTATGTGGAAATTCTTCATCGTTTGGAGCACCAATATGAGGGCGAACACCCACTTCATTCAATTGCTCATCAATTAATACAGCCATTTCACGACGTGGATTTTTTCTTGACGTTTGTACATATAGTTCGTATAGATTTTCTGGAAGAGCAGCACGAAGCGATTCGCCGCCGTCCATATTCATATGTAACCGATATCCATTTTTTGATACTTCATCTTCACGCTCATATATAGAAAAGCTAATTCCTGCTTTTTTTAAATGTTGTCCTAGGCTTAACCCTCCAATGCCTCCGCCTGCAATCAATACATGTAAATCTGACATTTATTATTCCTCCTAAAAAAAATATAAAGCAACACTATGTATGTTAAAATTCAAAGTGTTACTTTATATTTTACAATTCAGTTTGAAATCAACAACCATTAATCTTTCAGAAAATGTAGTTTAAGCAACACTTATATAGAGGGTGTTGTTTTAAATCTAAAAAATAATTCAAAAGTAGGAGGTCAATTGGAGATGAAAAAGGTTGATCGACGCATTCGGAAAACAAGAAAGGCCATTATTACCGCATATCTTTCCTTGTTAGAAGAAAAGAATATGCACGCTGTGTCTGTGAGTGATATTACAGAAAGAGCAGATATTAACCGTGCTACGTTTTATGCCCATTATGAGGATAAACAACAATTACAAGAACAAAGTATTAAAGAAATATTAGATGATTTAGAAGAAGCGATCGAAATTGACGAGTCGGGAGAGAGGTCAGCTGAATTTAGTTTAACGATGCTTCATGAAATTTTTCAGCGAATGTTTGAGAATATCTATATCCATAGAGAGTTTTATGCCGTTATGCTTGGGGAACATGGGCCCTCCATATTTGCAGAAAAACTCCAAAATATTATTCAAACATACACACAAAAAGGATTGGAAGTTGTTCATTTAGAAAACATTAATTTAATTGTGTCTCCAGATATTTATTTAAGTTATGTAACGTCTGCACAATTGGGCGTTATTCATTATTGGAGAAAGCATCAATTTAAACAGTCACCTGCTTTTATGGCGGAACAACTCCTTATGTTGTATAAGTTGGGGGGAGCAACAGTAGCTGAATATAAAGAATAAAGAATCAATAATAGCACGAGAACTGAGAACTTTAACTTTTCTTGTGCTTTACTAATTTCCAAAAGAGAAAAGGTATAGGAAAATAAGTTGTAGATTACTTAATAGTATCGTAGAAAATGAACCTAAACATGATCACGATTCGGTTAACTGGTGTTGTATATGGTATATATAGTGCTTCACTGGCTTAACCCAAAACTTTAGGACAATCAACTCCCATTGTTCTTAAACACTGTAATATTTTCCATTTTCGTACAGATTCATAATAACCTATACGTAATAACATATCACTTAAGGAACGAATATAGCTTACATCTGAACAGTCTATTTGAATACATGTTAAATCCTCATATGAAAAGGTACTTATCATTTCTAAAAATTGTTGATGGTATGTTTCTGCACATTCTAATTCACTTGTTACAGAAATTAATGGTTTTTTTTCAAAAGGAGAGTCAAATACTTTTAAGCTACACTTATTTTTAATAGCTAGATGATAATAATATTCTGATTCTAAGAAGTGTCGAACGATCTCCAAGCATGTCATAGCTTCTGTATCTGGCTTCCAATCCAATTTATTTTGAGGAATTGCTTCCCATATCTTTACGCTTCTTCTGCTACTTTAATTTTATTCTTAGATAAAATATCCACCGCTTTTTCTAAAAGTATAATCTCCTCTTTCGCAATTACTTTTAAACTGTCTGAATTAAGGTATACATACTCTTCTAGATTTGAGTTAATAACTTGGACACAAAAAAACTGTCTCAAATAAGACAGTCTAAAAACGAACCTCTATTAGAAAATAGGTAAATTATCTTCAGTCGATGATTGATAGCCATCACCTAAAATCCAAATTTGCTGATTATCTGGTGCAGAGTTCTTAGTGTACAAGACACTCTTTGGAGAAAGCACAGTGCTAGCTGTACCTGCTTTGATAATGTTAGAACTTGAACCTAAAGTTGGAGAGTATTGATAGTTTACAGTATCTGTATCGATTTCAAAATGTAAGTGTGCTCCTGTAGAATACTTTCCTGTGTTTCCGTAAATACCTAAAGACGTATCTTTTGTGACGCTTTGACCTTTTGCTACTTTTATTGATGCAAGGTGATTATAACGAATTACAATGTCTTTGGTCGCTTTTGTACTATGAATGTATGCTTGAGGATATTTTACTATAATCGTATTACCTAGAACCCCATCATATCCAGTGGCTAAAACTTTCCCTTTACCACTTGCCCAAACTGTACGATTACTTGTTGCTGAGACTAAATCCCAACCATAATGTTTGAAGCCAAACTTTTGTTGGTATTTAGTGTTGAGGTATCCGGCTGTAATTCGTGCATTATTAATTGGTTGAATTAACTTTTGCGAAGCCGCCTCTGCAAACGTTGGTAAAGCTATTCCCATAGAAAAAACAAATAATGTAACTAAACTAAGTATTTTTTTCATATTACCCTCCTTTTTTGTCTATATTATCATATAAATGTAATAAAAAATCCAAATTTACCAAAAAATAATATTTTACATTAAAGATACAATCTATATACAGCTATGTATTCATGTAGTGACCTTGGTTTAACTATGATTAAAGAAAATCAATAATCTGAAAGGAAGCTATATATTTTTTCTACAATTATATAATGTTTATTAATAATGCCTGTAGAACGATGTCCAACAATTGAAATATTCTTTATTATAGATTCGACGTTATTCATAGAAATAATATGGAAAACTTTAGAGTTTTCATTGAAAAAAGAACGTTTGTTCCTATATAATATAGAGAACTAATGTTCTTTTTTTGTAGGTTCTTTGAATCTAGTATGAGTAGCTATCAAACAGAGTCATTATATGTACCGACATGAAGGCATTCCTTGCTTTGTTTTGTTTTGTTTCTCTATATTAAATGTAAATGTTGAAGAAGAGGAGAAAATGAGATTGTTGGAGGATATTATAATCAGCGCGAAAGAAGCCTATGCGCTTGCCAAAACGATTAATTAAATTTGGCTTTCTCTTTAAGAACATCCAATTATACTATCATCTTAAAGGGAAAAGATAACCAAGATAAAAATTATATAAAATTAGTTTCTAAGGAGAAATAACATTGAACTCTACACTCAATAATTCAGAAGATATAAAAAGGGAAGAAGGACAAAAGCAGCTGCTTGAAAAAAGTCTTCAAGCTCATAGAAATAGAAAATGGGTAATCAACTTTACTTGTACTATATCCTTTCTTTTAGCAGTATTATGTTTTTGCTTTCAAGTGCCAGACGCTATAATTATTGCTATTATCTTACTGTTCATATGTGTAACTTTCCAAACCGCACATAAAATGTTAGATAGAAAAATAGAGCTGCGCTTGAAACGTATAAAGCAGGATCATAGAAAGACCATATTCAAGATAAAATAAATCCTAACTTCCTGCTTGAAATGTTTATAATTTTAATAACTATCAAGTCAATTGAAGAAGGGCATTTCCTACATTTGAAGAATAGTAACACCATTAAATGAATTGAAGGTTGACTATATCATTGCGAGAGCGACAGGTTAAAAAATTAAAGAGGAGTGTTCCTTGATGACAAATAGCAAAATGAATCCTAAGGTTGATGAATTTTTAACTAAAGCTAAAAAGTGGAAAGAAGAATATGAGACGTTGAGAAAGATTGTTCTTGACTGTGAGTTGACCGAAGATTTTAAGTGGATGAATCCTTGTTATACGTTTGAGAAAAAAAACATTGTTTTAATACATGGTTTTAAAGAATACTGTGCGTTGCTGTTTCCTAAAGGTTCTCTGTTACAAGATTCTCATGGTATTCTAATTCAACAAACGGAGAATGTACAAGGGGCGCGACAAATTCGGTTTACCAATGTGCAAGAAATAGTTGAAAAGGAAGCTATCTTAAAGGCTTATATCTATGAGGCTATTGAGGTGGAAAAAGCGGGATTGAAAGTCAAAGTTAAAAAGCCTGAAGAACTCATTATTCCTGAAGAGCTACAGCATAAATTTGATGAAATACCTGCTTTAAAAGATGCTTTTACTACATTGACTCCAGGACGGCAAAGAGCATATATTCTTCATTTTTCTGCGGCCAAACAATCTAAGACTCGAGCATCAAGAGTTGAAAAATGCATTCCAGACATTCTTAATGGAAAAGGATTAAATGATTAGTACATTTTATTTAAAACATGGCTAATATAAATTGTTAATGTATTTGAGTTAAAAATGAAATAAGGCTAAGTGAACTGACTGATGTTCGCTTTGTGTAAAAGTAGAGTAGATTAAAAAAAATTTTACTTTAGGAGAAGATGCTATGGAAGTTTTTGCAGAATATTTAGCGCGTATAGATAGCCCTGACCACCGTGACCGAACAGAGGAGATTTTGGCTCTGGTTGCTAATACTTTCCCGAATTTGGAACCACAAATTAAATGGAATACGCCAATGTTTACTGATCATGGAACATTTATCATCGGTTTTTCCTCAGCGAAACATCATTTGAGCGTTTCACCTGAAGAAACAGGCATTGCGCACTTTAAGCATGACATCGCCCAGGCTGGATACAGCGCTACCAAAGGCTTGTTTCGCATTCTATGGACTGAGCGGGTAAACTATGAATTACTAAAAAAAATAGTCGAGTTTAATATTTTAGATAAGGAAGACTGTTCAACTTTTTGGCGGAAATAAAGAGCAGATTATGAACGGAGAAGAAGGAGGGTACAGAAAGATGGATTTTGAAATGGTTATGAAAGAACTTGAAGCGCTTGGCACAGAACGAATTAAAAAGACTTACATAAACAATGGTGCACACGATCCACTTTTTGGAGTGGCAACAGGAAAAATGAAGCCGATTGCAAAGAAAATCAAGAAAAATCAGGCTTTAGCCGAGCAGCTTTATGCGTCTGGAAATTACGATGCTATGTATTTTGCTGGTATCATTGCAGACCCAACAGAGATGACTGCGGAGGATTTTGAGCGTTGGATCGATAAAGCGTATTTTTACATGCTATCTGATTATGTAGTTGCGGTAACTTTGTCAGAAACCGATTTTGCGCAAGTTGTTGCTGATAGATGGGTGGCAAGCGGTGAAGAATTGAAAATGTCAGCAGGTTGGAGTTGTTACTGCTGGCTTTTGGGTAATCGTCCTGACGATGAATTTAGCACAAGCAAGGTTGCCGATATGCTTAATCAAGTGAAAAATACGATTCACGATTCTCCAGATCGAACGAAATCGGCTATGAATAATTTTATCTATACAGTCGGTGTTTCATATTTGCCACTTCATGAAAAGGCCCTTGAAACTGCAAAGACAGTAGGTCCAGTCGAAGTTAAGAAGGATAAGAAAAAAAGTAGTATTCTTCTTGCTTCCGAAAACATTCAAAAGGATATAGATAGAGGACGGATTGGTTTCAAACGTAAACATGTAAGGTGTTAGCATAATTTGTAATGGAACTACGCTATCTGAAGCGAGACTAATAATTAGCTTACTATACGCATGATGTTTTGTTCCTTCATAAACCATCCATCCATTGAAGAAGTGGCAGGGGATAAAAGCTAAAAAAATTCTTGAGAAAAGGAGAGATTAAAAATGAAAACCCAAAAAGGAAATCTAAGAATCTGTCATAAAGGACACAAATATTATAAAAGCAGTAGCTGTCCGACCTGCCCAACCTGCGAGCAAGAAAACAAACCTGACAATGGATTTCTTTCAGTGCTATCAGCACCAGCAAGACGAGCATTGGAAAACAACGGGATAACTTCTTTGCAGCAGCTATCAACATTTAGTGAAAAAGAGATATTACAATTTCATGGTATGGGTCCGGCTTCTTTACCTAAACTTAAAGCAGCTTTGCAGGCCAATGGGTTAGCCTTTAAAAATTAAATATTAAGGATAGTTAAAACAAGAAATAGATTGGGATAAAGTGTACGAATACCCTGAATTTCTGGATGTGCAAGGATGTTAATAGATAAATAGTGGGAAAAAGAAGGGCTGGAGATTTAGATAATGAATAACAAACTAGATAAAGCATTAGCGTTACGAAAGAATGGAAATCACAAAGAATCTAACGAATTGCTAAGTGAATTAGTCAAGGAATGTCCAGACGACGCTTTATATAACTATCAATGTGCTTGGAGCTTCGACCTATTAGGGGAAGAAGAAAAGGCAGTACCCTTTTACGAAAATGCCATAAAGATAGGATTACCTTCTAAGGATATGGAAGGGGCAGTATTGGGATTGGGCAGCACGTATAGAGCCTTGGGGGAATATGAAAAATCAAAAGATATATTTTTAAAAGGAATAGAATTATTCCCAGATAATCATGTAATTAAAGTGTTTTATTCCATGACCTTGTACAATTTAAAAGAGCATAGCAAAGCGATGGAACTGATACTGAAGTGCTTACTAAATACGACAAGTGACAATGAAATACTAAGTTATAAAAAAGCCTTAAATTTCTATTCAGATAAACTGGATCAGACTTGGAAGTAGCTTGTAAAATTCACTGAATATAAGTTCTTTTCCTGAAACGAGGAGAGGACTTTTTTGTAACAATATTGGCAGGCTTCCTTTGATAAAATGACTTTTAAAATGATAGACTGTGAAGAAATACATTTAAACTATAGGAGGCTTTGTTGAACAAGAAAGCCCTTACATATTATATATGTCTAATATGTAAGGAGCCCTATACGAATTACATTTGAAATAGGAGATTCCTGCTTTGGATCTTGCGCTTCTTTCTTTGTTGAAGCACTTATGTTTGTACCACTCTATCCTTACTAAACTCTTCTTCAATTAGCTTATCCATGAGAAAATGATAAAAAACGTGATAATTCGTTTTAGTTAGTTTGTCCAGTTCCTGGTGAGTGATGATATTATGTTGGATGAGTAAACCTATAGCAGCTGATATACAATTTACTTTTAAATCTTCTTCCCCTAACATATAAATCACCTTCCCTTATTTACTAAGTAACCCATTCTATATAATAGGCATACTTAAGACACGGACTGATATAAGCTTTTTCTCAAATTATGGATCTCGTGCTGATAGAAAATGATCATAAAATATTCTCAACACTTTTTGATGCATACTGTTATCTTTATATACTTTGCTTTTTTTTCCTGCAAAAAAAACAAAATGATTTCAAATTTCCCTTATTATGGAATGTTTCGTTTGTTTTTGATAGTTAGGAAAGCTTCTGAACGCTCAGTATGTATCTCAATGTCAACACCAAGAGCTTATGAACGCCGTCCAAGGAAAGTGAATAATGGACTTTATTTTAATTGGTTCTTATTATTTATCTTATGTAAATGCGGTTTTCCTGTAAGTGAAAAAGGCAACTTTAACTATGTCATAAACTACCCTGTAGGTAATTATTAAATTATATAGGGGAATTTACAGCTCAATAAAACACTGTTATTACAAGTTAGTGAGGTAGAAGTATGAAAGAAACCAATAGTAAGAATTTAAAATCAGAAATTATAAAAAAGCACGAGGTATTATTTGCAAAGAGATTGGAACTTGAGAGTGAAGCAAGCCGTTTGATGTTAGAAATTAATTTATTGGATGCACAGAATACTCTTGATAAAGTAAGTCAGTTAAACCAACAGATAGATGATATAACCTCTGAAATGGATTATTTGAAACAAGCTCTTGAAGCCATTAATTGAGCCATATATCAGAGTGTAACTAATTCTATAAGTATAAGCACGAGCAAATTTTAAAAAAGTGATCAACATGGAAGAGAAAGAAGGTATTTCTATGAAATCTATCTTATTAATTGGACAATCAAATATGGCAGGCAGAGGATTTATTGAGGATGTACCGCCGATTTATAATGAGCATATACATATGTTACGAAACGGTAGGTGGCAAACGATGGCAGAACCACTTAATTTTGATCGTCACATATCTGGTGTTGGGCCGGCAGCCTCTTTTGCTCAAGCTTGGACAGAGGATCATCTGGGCGAGTCCATTGGGCTAATACCATGTGCCGAGGGAGGAAGCTCAATTGATGAGTGGACAAGTGACGGACTATTAACAAGACACGCGATTTCTGAAGCGAAATTCGCAATGGAAACAAGTGAGTTAGTGGGAATTCTTTGGCATCAAGGAGAAAGCGACAGTTACGGAGAACGTTATAAGACGTATGAAGATAAATTGCTTTCATTATTTAAACACTTGAGAGAAGAATTGAATGCACCAGATATCCCTATTATTATCGGTGAGTTGGGACATTACCTTGGAGAAGTCGGATTTGGAAAAAGCGCCGTAGAATATAAACAAATAAATCAGTTATTATCTAAAGTTGCCCATGCTGAAAAAAATTGTTATTTTGTAACATCAAAAGGCTTAACAGCAAATCCAGATGGCATTCATATTGATGCCGTTTCCCAAAGAAAGTTTGGATTAAGATACTATGAGGCTTTTTCAAAACAAAAGCATGTGTTAGATGTTTTAGACGTTGAGCATGAATGGATTGAAAAGGAAGCAAAGCGTGAACTAACTAAAAATGAACGTATATTTGTTGAAAGTATGAAGTTTGCCTTGGGACAGTTAAGTTTTGAGGAGTTTTCTATTAATGTCTCTACTATTAATGAAAGTAAGTAAAGCAGAATTAAAAGGTTGGAGGCAGATTACAGCATGAATCCAACAGAAAGCTTGCAGTATTGCTGAAGAAGGAGAAAAGCAATGAAAAAAGCTCTCATTTTTTGTTCAGTTCTTATACTCCTAGTCGTAGGCGCAGGAATGTACATGAACCATTCTAAAGAAAAACAAATGGAGCAAAAACAAAATGATCAAATGTTCCATAAGGCAGAGCAGGCAGCCATTACATACTTTAAAGAAAAAAGACATAAAGACTTAGTGGTGGAAAAAGCAGATTTTGCGGACCGTGGTTTTGAGTATATAGAGGTAACGGGAAAGGTGAAAGAAGGCGAATCGAAGCAATACGTAGTAAACGTCAGCTATAATGATAACTACCGCGTTACTTCTATTGTTGATATGAATTAAAAACAGATAGAAAAGCTAAAAAAGCACTCACCACAAGTGAGTGCTTTTTCATTAAATAAACAATCCAACCATAATACCTGTTAAAATCGATCCCATTGTAGCGACTAACAGCATTTTCAAACCAAACTTTGCAACGCGTGAAGCTTGTTCGCCGTTGATTGCTTGGATCGTACCAAGAACGATACCGATTGAGCTGAAGTTTGCAAATGAGATTAAGTAAGCTGATACGATACCAATCGTTTTTTCAGAAAGGTTTGGCATCATTTTTTGGAAGTCAAGCATGGCAACGAATTCGTTTGCTACTACTTTTGTTCCCATTACGCCGCCCGCTCTCATCAGTTCGTCTGCCGGGATACCCATGATAAAGGCAATTGGGTAGAAGATATAACCTAAAATATCTTGAACAGTTAATCCGATTACGCCGTTTAATACGTAGTTCACTAATGCTAAAAGACCAACGTATGTCACAAGCATAGCTGCTACGATTAACGCAACGCGTCCGCCGTCTAGTGCTCCGTCACCGATTGCTTCAAACAGCGTGCCTTGTTTAGCAGGCGCTTTAATATCGACTTCGTTTTCATCTTCCACTTTTACAGGTGCAACGATAGAAGAAACAATTAAACCAGAGAATACGTTTAGCGGAAGAGCAATTAATACGTATTCAGCAGGAATCATCTGCATGTATGCGCCTAGAATCGAACAAGAAACGGATACTAAAGACGTTGTTGTAACGATAAATAAACGGTTTGGCGTTAAACCTCCAATGTGGTTTTTCACCGCAATTAATGCCGTTGTATCACCAAAAATCATCGCGTTCACGGCTGTGAAGCTTTCGATTTGGGGAAGTCCGGTAATTTTTGAAACAAGTCCTCCGATATATTTGATCCCAAAGGGTAAAATACGAGAGTAGTTTAAAATACTTAATAACGCTGAAACGAATACAATCATAACTAACGTTTGGATAAAGAAAATGCCTTTTCCTGCAAGATCTCCAAACACGAACGAAATTCCGTCGTTACCAAATGATAAGATCTTTGTAAATACACTTGTGATAAAGTCAAGCACCTTGCGACCAATCGATGTATTCATCATAAAAGCAGAGATAGCAAGCTGGATGACAAGCATAACTGCGATGCCTTTATAGTTGATAAGTTTCCTGTCGTTTGACATGAGGAATGCAACTGCTAAGATAATTACAATCCCGATAATTCCCATTAAAATTGACATTTACTTTTCTCCTTACATGTATCCTATATTTATAAAAGAGGGACGTGCATAGAAATGACTATGTAAATCGGCCTCTATTTTATACAAAAACGGAACTTCTACGCCAATTTTGTTAAAAATGGGCAAAATTTTTTAGGCCATTATAAAAAATGACGTAATTGTAAAATAATATTTACTATGTGCTAATATGTAAAAAAACATGCAAAACTGACATAATAACTTATATTTCGACAGCCTCTACTATCTTAAATCATTTTGAACAAAAGAAAAAGGGGAAATGAAGATATTTTTAATATAATTGTGAAATATTTTTAAAAATTTATGATACTTCCGGTTCTTGGAATTCTAATATGAGAAGTAAAAAAGAGACAAAATGACCTATAATACGTCGTTTGAGAGAAATGTTTCCTTTTTAATGGTAGAATATTCATGAGGAATGACAAAGTAGTTGTATAAAGGCGTTAGCAATGAATAGTATTCAAACATTTTTTTCAAAGCATCCCAAATGGTCGTATACCGGAAATTTTGTGGTAACACTGGTGTGCGTAGCGATGTTTCCATCTTTGTTTATGCCGACCGTTCCAGGAGTGCTGCTTGGATTTGTCGCAGCTACCGCTATTAATTATGCATTAGGACTTAAGTGGAAGCCGCTGAGAGAGCTAACAAGTAAATAAAATGCTCTATAAGTGTGGTAAACTAGTAAAAATGATAAAAGAGGTGTAAACATAATGACAACACCCGAGAGAAAGCTGATTCATTTAGCAACCGGCATGCCTGAACAAATGGCATACGGCTCTGACAAAGAAATGCGGACAGGTATATGCAAAAAGCAAGTAGACGAGACCTTTTTAGCAAAAGAAGGGTTTCAAGGCGACGGCGTAGCGAACTTAAAGTATCACGGCGGACCGGATCGTGCGGTGTGCGTGTATCCGTATGAGCACTATAAAAAATGGAACGAAGAATTTGATACGGAGCTGCCGATGTCTGCGTTTGGAGAAAATCTTGTCTTAGCGGGCATGGTTGAAAAAGACGTATGCATTGGAGACATTTATCAAGTGGGGGACGCTGTTATTCAAGTGACGCAAGGTCGAAATCCATGCGACACGATTACGAAGAGAACGGGCGTTAAAGGTCTTTTAAAACGAATGATTGAGACAAGCTATACCGGCTACCTTTGCCGCGTGCTGAAAGAAGGCACAATTACGAAAGACGCGGAAGTGAAATTAATTCAAGCTCATCCAGATCAAGTATCCGTTTGGTTCACGCTTGATTTATATTTCCATCATTCAAAAGATGTAGAAGGGATGAAGCGGGCGTTAGAAGTTTCTGAACTTGCGGAAGACTGGAAAAATAAATTTCAAACGCGTATTGAAAAGGCTCTTTCTGTCGCGCAGCGATAAAAAGTAAATGCCCTCCAATCGTTAGAACGTATCTAACGATTGGAGGGCATTTTTTTCTTAGAAGCGTCCGTATCCTAAGAAATGATCTTGATAGTAAGAAACATCTAGGTCAGCTACTGCTACACCGTGTGAACCAGCATGAATCATTTGGCCGTTTCCGATGTAGATTCCCATGTGAGATGGGCCGCTTGTGTATGTGTTTTGGAAGAATACTAGATCGCCTGGTTGTGGAGACGAAATTTTTGTCGCCATGTTCCAGTAGTTGGCTACGCTTGTACGTGAAATGCTGTGACCGCTATGGTTGAACACGTATGCGATAAAGCCTGAGCAGTCAAATCCGCTTGGTGTGTTTCCTGCCCATTGGTAAGGTGATCCTACTAAACTACGTGCAACATTTACTGTGCTTCCAGAAGCCGTGCTTGTTGTTGGAGCAGGTGCTGGTGTGCTAGTTTCTTTTGCTGCAGATGTAGATGCAGATGCTGTAGAAGTAGAAGGAGTTGATGTGCTTACACCTTTTACTTGGCTTGCGCTTGGTTTACCTGATGCAATTGTTACGTAGCTTGAGCTTTTTGAAATCCATTTGTTTGGTGCAATTTCAACTAAGCCGTTTGCTTCTTTTAAAATAGCAAACTCTTGGCCTTGTGTTGCCGTTCCAACAACTGGAGATGAAAAGCTAGCTCCTTGACGAATATTTAACGCACTCACGTTTACGATGACTTTTTGATTAGTAGTAGTTGCTTGTTGTTGAGGTACGCTTGGCGTTACCTTTTCTTGTACGGGTGCTGGTGCAGCGCCTCCGTCATTTGCACTTGCTGAAGTTGTGCTAAATGTTAGGGCAGCGGGAACAAGTAATGCTGCTAACCCCATATTCATAACTGTACGATTTGCTTTCTTTAGCATGTTCTTTCTCCCTTTCCATAACTTGTTTTATTCACAACTGTGAGTCTATCAATCCTGACAGGAAAAGTAAACATCTAATTCCAAATTACGACATTTTGTAACATAGTTTTAATATTAAAGGGCGATATAAGTAGAATTGTCACCTTCTCTGTAATAATTCTGACAATTAATCTAGGTAGAAATGTTTAGGAGATTCATAGATTTATTAGAAAATATGTCAGCTAAATGAAAAAGGGGAGCAGAAACCCAGCAGCTGAATGGCTTCAAGGCTTTTAGGATGTATAAAAGCTATAGGTAAAAAGTGATATCGCCACTAGCGATACACTTTATTTTTTTCTAAATGAGCACATAGAGAAGAAAGATACGCTGTCATAAAAGAAACTCAGTTACTATAACTGCTATACATAAATTACATCAAAAGCATCCAGTTGAAGCGAGTGAAAAAGAAGCGTAGTATACAAGGAGGAATGAACGCGTGAATCATTTACATTCATATATGTAGGAGTGGTTGTTGTATGAAACAGTCATCATCTTTTATTAATGGGATTCTTTTAGCTGCTCTTGTACTGATTTGGGGATTAACATGGCCGATGTCGAAGCTTGCGCTTGGCTATTCATCGCCTATTTTGTTATCTGGACTGCGGTCATTAAGTGCGGGAATCATCTTATTAGCAGTCGCACTGCCAAGAGCTAAACAGCTTCACTGGAAGCAGAACTGGCGTAAATATATGGTGTCAGGTCTATTTAATTCAATCTTATTCTACGGTCTGCAAACGATTGGACTTATGTTTATGCCAGCAGGGGTCTTCAGCGTGATTGTCTATTTGCAGCCGGTGCTCATCGGCATCATTGCATGGATGTGGATTGGAGAAAGCATGAACGCTGTGAAGATAGGTGGCTTGCTTCTTGGTTTTGTAGGTGTAGCTACCATCAGCATGGGAGAATTATCTGCTAATGCTTCAGCCGTTGGAATTATTCTTGCTGTGCTTACGGCACTGAGCTGGGCGATTGGAACTGTCTATATCAAACGTATTAGTGACAGTGTAGATGGCATTTGGCTTATTACCATTCAAAGTCTTGTCGGCGGAGTCGTTATGACAGCGACCGGCAGCGGAGTGGAAGGATGGTCTCATATAGTGTGGAATTCATCATCTATACTGCTGCTTTTATTTTTAGCACTGTTTTCTGTTGCCGTTGCGTGGCTCATTTATTTTTATTTGATCAGTAAAGGAGAGGCCAGCAAAGTGGCGTCGTTTAATTTTCTTGTTCCGATTATTTCAATTGTCATTGGAACACTCTTTTTAGACGAACCGTTTACATCATCACTTCTTGTAGGGCTAGTGCTTATTATTATCAGTATTTATTTAGTGAATAAAAAAGCAAAGAATCAAAAGTTAAAGCCCTCTGATGGAGGAGATCAGGCAGCGTAAAGCTATCCATAAAAAAAACCGTATTCGCAACTCGAATACGGTTTTTCTTCTATTCAGCAACTTCTGTTTCATTTGCTTTTAGCTTTTCATAAAATACGCCAAGCGAAGTCGTTACGTACGGAACGAGCCATAATAACCCGATGCCAAGCGTGATCATACTTAAAATGCCCCAGCCGATAAAGCTTAAAAGGAGTAAAAAGTAGGTCCACTTGTAGCCGTTCATTAACCGTCTGCTTTCAGTAATAGACTGGTTCACCGAATAATCTGGGTTATCGCGGAATACGTAGTAAGCCTGTGAATAGGCAAGGCTTTTGATGATGCCGGGAATGATTAGTAAAATACTCCACAGCACGGTATAAATAATCGTTAGCAAGTAAAGTCCGAGTGTTCTAAAGTATAATCCCGCAGATGAAAATGAATCAAACACGTTTCCTACACGTACACTTTCTCCTCGCACCAGACGCAATAGTACCCAGTAGTAAGAAAAAAAGAGCGGTACGAGCAGCAGGGATACAATATTAGCTAAGGTAGACTGTGAGTATTCGGTTTCAGACCCACTTGGAAATCCGTTAACAAGAAAGTCAATAAGTCCTGGAATACCGGCAGCAATTAGATACGTAACGAACGTAAGCAGTACGGCGAATCCCCAGCGGTTTTTCAGCGCTGTGAGTGCACCTTGCTTCACTTCTTTTATTCTCATAACTTGATGTCCCCCTCTAGGTGAGTTTATACAGAGAATTTAACCTGTACATTAGTCAATATATTAGCGATTTTTAAATATATGAATGCTTGCACTAATAAGTTGGATAAAGTTTTTAAAGGCTTGAAATTTATGGAAAGTTCTTTAAAATGGAAGTATAAGGATATTTTAATTTGGAAGGAGGGACGGAAATGACGCTTGTGTATTTGCTGATTCTGGCAGTCGTTTATATCTTTCTGGATCTTGCCATGCGAAAGAAGCTGAATACAAAGATGAAAAAAAGCTATTGGAGAAGCTTTAAAGGAAGGCGTCCGCTGTTTATCACACTTGAAATGGTGATGCTTGCTGCGTTTTTAGTGCTGATCTTTGTTATACCTCCAGCCTATACCTCCGTTTTTATGTTTCTTTTCTTTTTTCTCCTGTACGTAATTCGAGGATTTGAAGAATGGAAGTTTGAAAGAAAGAAAAAAGAGCACTATCATTCGTGGTTTGGTGCAACTTTTTTCTTATTTGGGACGTTTGTATTACTGATGACAGATATGTAAAACAAAATTGTGAAACGACGAAATGAACCGCGGTTGATTTCCGTGCAAGACTGCGCTTTCCGCGGGCGGCCGGTGAGCCTCCTCGTCGCGAACGCTCCTGCGGGGTCTCACTTGTTCCGTTTTTCCCGCAGGAGTCTTCGTCTTGCCCTCCAATCAACCATTAGAAGCACCTACATATATGAAACAAACCTACGTGCACCATACCCATAAAAAAATCCGAAAGAATTGGATTCTCCATCAGGAATCAAGTTCGTTCGAATTTTTCTTCAATTAAATAAACTACTTATATACAAGCCTCTTTTTTTACGTAAAGTATTGAACAACTGTGCCTTTATTCTTCTCTACGTTAACACGCGCATACGCGCCGTTAATAAGCGTGAGCTGAGGAGGGAGGTGGCCGCAGTCGATGTCATAGACAACGGGAATATGTAAGTCGGAGGCAAGATCATGATACACATCTTCAGCAGTGTAGAAATCAACGGGCTCATTAGCGCTGCTTCTGCCGAATAAAATGCCCGAGCAGTTATCAAACCAGCCCGCTAGCTTAAGCTGAAGAAGCGAACGGCGAAGGTCTACAGTCGTCAGTTCACAGTTGTCAAAATACCAAATCACCGGTTCTAAAGGAATATATTTTTCTCGAAAAGCTTTGACATCTCCAAAAGGAGTTCCCGCTAAGTGCCTGATTACGTCAATACATCCTCCGAGCAGGCGTCCTTGGATATGAACTTCACGTGACTCTGTATGTTTCCAAGCCGTTTGTTCCGTTAAATGAAACACGCATGGTGACGGGTTATCGTGCTGCCATTCTGTTTGATAGGAATCAGAAGAAACTTGAACCACGCTTTCTCCTTTTTTGGTCGTTAATACCTGCTGCCACATCGCAGTCGTTGGATCCCAGTATTCTCCTCGCAAGTCCACAAAGTTGGTTCCGTGAGCCGTTGCGATCCCGGTATTAAGTGTAATTGCCAGCAAAAGAACGCTGGTGTCAGAGTAACCAAGCACCCATTTTGTTTTCCATTTTGTAAAGTCAAGATGTTCAAGAATTTCAATGAGTAGCTCGCCTCCCCAAGGCGGGATAAGGATATCAATGTTTTCATCAGTAATCATGGCTTGAAGCTCATTTGCACGTTTTTTAGGAGAAGCAGATTTTGCTTTGTGCTGCGTCCACACGGTTTCTCCGGGTATAACAGAAAAGCCTTTTTCTTTCATTCGTTCACACGATAAAGAAAACATGGAGTGAAGAGCTTGAGGTACACCAGAAGACGGTGCGGTTACGCCGATAGTTGGGTTGGATGTCAGAAAAGGATAGGTAATCATAGCGGCCTCCTTCAAAGGTTTTAGCTTATTTTACCAGCGAGAGAAATACTGAACAAGCTTATTTTTAATTTAATTTAAGAAGATTGATAGGTTTTGTAAAAAGAATCCGTATTAATAGATGTAAAAGCAAGGAGAAAGGAGCAATGTCATGGAAGATGACTGGATTGTTGTGTGTATAACACGGAAAAAAGAAAAAGGATTAGAGCTGTTAATCGATCAGTACGGAGGGTTAATTACCGCCATTGTACGTAAGCATCTAGGCACGCTGAAAGGTTATGAAGAAGAGTGTGTAAACGACGTATTGTTAGCCGTGTGGCATCATATTCACCGCTTTGATTCGGAGAAAAATACGTTTAAAAACTGGGTTGCGGCTGTTGCGAAGTATAAAGCCATTGACTATCAGCGCAAATACATAAAAACGCAGCACGAAGCGCTTGGTGAAGCGGAGTTTGGTGAAACACCAGGAGTTCATAACGTTCAAAGGGACGACTTGGAAGAACTTTTAGGTCACTTAAGTGAAGGAGACCGCGAGCTGTTTAAAGCGTATTACTTACAAGAAGTCGAGCTGAAGCAAATTGCGAAAAAACAAGAGACCACCATCAGCAATTTATATAACCGGCTGTCGCGCGGACGAAAAAAGTTAAAAGCGATTTTTAAATAAGAAATAAGGAGGGGCAGATATGAAAAATCAATATGACTTATTAAACGGATCTTCTGTAGACTTTGATGAATATGAAGAAATCGACCTAACGGCAAGCGAGAAAAAACGAATGAAAAAGCGCTTAAAACGTGAAATAAAGCCCGCGCGGAAAAAAGCGCGTCCGTTGATTGCCGCTGCGGTGCTGTTGCTTGCTGTGACGCCTGTAATGATGCAAAACGAAACGGTATGGGCATCGGCTGTGCGAATCAGTCAGCAGCTCGGTCAGCAAATTGAGCTGCTTATGAACAAGCCTGAAGGCAGTTTGAGCAGCTATAAAAAAGCGGTAAATGAAACGGCAACGGACCAAGGCATTCAAGTAAAAGTAAATGAAATGATGCTTGATGACGGACAGGTGCTGCTTGGGTTAACCATTAGCGCAGATGAATTTAGAAGAACGGCACTAGGTCTTAACCGAAACACCCCAATTCGACCGGGAGAGCTGCACGTGAAAATTGGTAATATGTCGTTTTTTGATTCTGCTTCAAGTATTAGAGAGGAACCAATCAAAAACAAAGACGGAAGCTGGGACTATCTGTACGCTTTAAAACTAACGCAAGCGGACACGAACGGAGACGGGAAAATCGATGTGGAAGGCTACAGCGTGCTAGATCATATTGATCCAAACAAAAACTATCAAATCAGCGCGCAGTTCACAAGCCTCGAATTTGAAAAGAATCCTGGTCAGACGAAAAGCGGGAACTACCGGGATTCGTACGGAGAAATTAAAGGGAATTGGACCGTACACACCAGCGTAAACGGCTCAAAAATTATTGCTGATACTAAAGTGTATCCGTTAAACAAGGAAATTCCGATTAGCGAAAAGGGAATAGAAGGCGTATTGTCTATTAAAGAAGTTCGCGTATCGCCTGTTTCGATTAAAATGCACTATACGTTTACATCATCAAACGGAAGCATCCGAGGCGGAACGGATGTTGGTGTAGACATAAAAGATCAAAATGGAAGAAATCTTTCTGAAAGCGGCAGTGGAGGAGGAACAGACACAGTGATAGAGATGGACGGAGAGTACCGAAATGATAAGGACGTCACTATGCTTCGATTTATTCCGTATGTAAGTGAACACGAAAAAGACTGGTCAAAAGACTTAACTTCAGACGCCTTTAATTTGAAGGTAAATGACAACTAACACAAATAAAAACCAGAGGCCTGCTTAGCGGGCATCTGGTTTTTTATTAAATATCCATTTTATTTAACAAGCGAAGAAACGTCTGTAATTCTTCATCCGTAAAATGGCTAAGCTTTTCACCGTATTCTTTGGTGAGCACTTTTTCCATTTCTTCTGCAAACGCTTTTCCTTTACCCGTAATCGATAAGTAGACAACGCGGCGGTCTTTTTGACTGCGTACGCGCGTGACAAATTCTCTTTCCATGAGACGGTCGCTGACGCACGTCATGCTGCTGTTTGAGATATGCATATGCTCGGCAATCTCAGAAACGATATGATTGCCTTCTTTATACAGCAGGCGAAGCGCTAAAAATTCATTTAAAGGAATATATGATTTTAAAGTGGGGATAACCGACAGCTGCATTTTTTTCGTTTGGTTTCGCATCGTGGAAACCACATTTTGGATAAGTTGATCTCGTGTATTCATAGAGGTTGTATGCTCCTTTTTCCGTTCAAACAATTCTTTTTCTTTTCTATTGTACCATATTGTACATAAAGAGAAGCGGCAGGTTTTTTAGAGGGAAAAAGAGAAGTAGTAGGTATCTGTTGCGATAGAAAGGGGCTTGAGTGATGGGAAAGGTAATTGAATTTAAAACGACGCTGCTTCCTTTTGATGGAGCAAAAAAGCTTGTGAACGCAAATAATTCGGAAAGTGACTTACTATACAAAGAATATTATGACCTTGGAGACGGCAAGCAGCTGTGCACGCTTGTGTTTGAACGCTATTTTTTCCGCACCGGCGGCAGAGGATCACTAACCATTATTCTAGAAAATGTGTCGGGTCCAAACAAAGTTAAGTGTATTCCTTCAGGAAGCGCAGAAGGGGTATTAAATATTGACTGGGGAGCAAGCAAAGATTTTTTACGATGGGTCGAAAACGCACTGTCTGCTTATACGCTAGAAGAACCGCAGAGATAAAGGTAAAGCTGGAGAAGGCAATACGCTTCTTCAGCTTTTTTGTGAAGGAAATGACGATTAGAGAAATGAAAAGATGTAAAAGCTACTGTAGAAATAAGAACTTTATGTGGACAATAAGCAATTTTTCTCTTTTTACCGGATAAATGAGTATAATATGAAATTGCAGGAAGACTTCACATTTACATAACAAAGGAGAACAACATAATGAAAAAACTCAGCATCGTATTATTCGTTTTAATGATAGCTATAGTAGGCTGTTCAAAGGCAAATGATTCACGTTCAAAAGAAGTAAAAGGAACGATTGAAGTACCGGAATCAATTCAAGCAAATGAACAAGTCAAGCTTAAAGTCCTTGTGACGCAAGGAGATAAAAAAGTAGAAAACGCAGATGACGTACAGTTCCAAGTTGAAAAAGAAGGCTACATCAATCAAGAAATGACAAAAGCACCGCACGAAGGAAAAGGTGTATACAGTACGGACTATACGTTTAAAGAAGACGGCGAATATATGATTACCGCTCACGTGACGGTAGATGATGACATGAAAATGTTTACGAAAAAAGTAGAGGTAGGCAAGTCTAAAGAGTAGTACCTTATATAGCCATTTAAAAAGAGAATGCCTTGTGCATTCTCTTTTTTTAATAAGTTCCTTTTTCAACGTCTTTTACCGTTGACACAAAATGGTTTAATTTTTTAATCATTTCGTTTCTTCCTAGACAGTAAACCAAACGTTAGGAAACCTATGTTAAAATTAGGATAATAACAGTAATCTTATTCAACTAACGGGACAGTCAAATTGAACAAACCCTTTTTTCTAAAAAAGAATATTCTCTTTCCTTAGGGAATTAACAATTGGGGATGAAAAGAATGAACCATTTTCTGAATCAAATTGCCAAGGACTTAACTAATACGAACGTAGAAAGGTATTGGCCAAATTTTGAACTTGTTGCCTATGCATTGTACGACCAAAACAGTGTATTCCTGTTCAATCATCCTAGGTATAATGACATTCCTCCTAAATCATATGAAATTTTAAAACGGGACGAGCAGTTTGTGGGAAATACGCTTATTCTATTTGATGGCTATCCTACGGCTATTGCTGATATGGAACTGTACGATGACTATGAAGGATTTTTTTCGATATTGGTTCACGAATTATTCCACGGAAATCAATATGTAAAAGGGGAAAAACGCTTTCCTGATGAAACGCTGGGAATAACCTATCCCTTAACAAAAGAGAATGTAGAAATTCGAAATCGCGAAAGGAAAAGTCTTTATAATGCATTGTTAGAAACTGATATCAGTAAAAAGAAGCAGTATTTGAACGAATTTATCAGCCTAAGGGAAAAAAGGACAGAAGGAATAAAAGAGCATTTAACATATGAAAACTTAATTGAATCTGTTGAAGGACCTGCCTGGTATGTTGAAATAAAGGCTTTTTCAGAAAAATCCCCGCTTGCTAATGATTTGATTTTAAAAAAATATGGGGAAAATCTAATAGACGTAGTTGAATCCACTTCCAATATAAGGCGGAGCTGTTATAGTTCAGGCTTATTTATGTGTTTGCTGCTGGATGAATTGTCACCTGATTGGAAGGAAAGTTTTTTTGATATTAATGTAACACTATTTGATTTAATTAAACGTCTTAATATTGTCCCTCGAAAACAGGCAATTGAAGATGTTCAAATAAGCCATGAAACAGAAGAAGCAGTAAATTTTGCTGTTGAATCAAGGAAGAAAGAACTTGATGAATTCGAAGCACAGATAGGAACCCATCTTTTCATTGAAGGAGAAATCATTGCTTTATCCTTTGATCCGATGAATATTGTTCCTTTGGAAGGCAGGTTATTACATAAAAATTATATAAAAGTAAGGATAATTAACCAAGAATACCTTATTCAACAACCATCCCTTGCCTATTGTGCGGTTGGATTGAAAAATATAAATAAATTACTTATCGTATTACAGGATAAACCATTGGAAACGGGTGATTCACTTTTTATCACTGGTATTGGAGAAATAAAGGGTCAGTATGAAATACAAAAAGATACGATCAATTTGGTTGTTAAATAGATTGTAAGGACGCAGTTTATAAGAAGCGGGGTCCCTTATATAATAAAGAAAACTCGCAAATTTCTACTGCGAGTTTTCTTTTGAGCCTCTATAACATAGCAATAATATTTATGAAAACAGCCTTTTTTAAGAAGGTCGCCTTAATCTACGTAGTTCGACAGCTCAATCAAATTGTAATCAGGATCTCTAATATAAACAGAAACAATAGGCCCTACAGCACCTGTACGTCTGACCGGTCCTTCTTCAATTTCTACATTATGTTTTTGTAAATGATGGATTATGCTTTCGATCTTTTCTTCTGTAATAAAACATAAATCAGCGGAACCCGGAAGAGGGTGATTTGCTTTAGGCTCAAATTCATGCCCTGTTTGATGTAGGTTTATTTTTTGATCACCAAAACGAAGCGCTACTCTTCCTTCTCCGAACGTCTCTTTCTGCATACGTAAAATAACCGTATAAAAGTGAATGGTTCTTTCAACGTCTTTTACTGTTAACACAAAATGGTCTAGTTTTTTAATCATTTCGTTTCCTCCTAACAAGGTACACTTTTTTCTTCTGACGGTAGGGTAAGTACTGGGTGAGATCTGAGAGGTTTTTCTATAAATAAGTATATCATTTGTAAAGTGGAGAATAGCCAGAGACAGCTTTATGTTCATTTCCAGTTCAAAAGAGCGTTTTATAAATAGCTTATTTTCTAAAATGCTGCGGTTTTTACATCACACATTAAAAAATATGGAATTTTATGTTAATATTAAGTAGAGAGTAGCATTTATTTTAGTAACTTATTCCGGAAAGTTTGTTGATTAGATGTGTTGAAAATTTAAATACATATATGAATGGAGATGCTCGTATGCCTATGGGGATACTTTCTTTAATCACTTTTGTTATCTGGTTTGTAGCCATTCAAGAGTTTTTAAAACCTGAAAAGAATCAGAGTAACCGAAAAATAATGATGTTAACATCCGCAGGCTCCTTGCTGACGTTAGTTCTGACCATTTCACTTTTTCAAACGCTATAAAAATACCTTGAAAAGCGGTTTTTCGTCTGCTACAAGAAGCGTAATGCATGCGGCCCTGAGTTCTTTCGTGGTTGTATTGTATGATTTGGTTTTCGGAAAATGATGGGGAAGGGGAGAGTAGAGATTGTGAAGAGGAATTACACATTACTGTTTTATTTTCTGTTTGTATTGTCAATGATAGGCGGCCTAGCGTTAAGAGATACGTTTTCCTATTCAATGATGGTTGGAGGCGGAATAGGGCTCACTTTTCTTTTTTGCTCCGCTTATTCTGCAGAAAAAAAGAAAAAGAAGCATGTGAACTGATGGTTCGCATGCTTCTTTTTTTATGTTTTTTTTGTACGACGATCTTATTTATAAACGCTGGACGGAATTTTAAACGTATGAATGCCGTTAGAATACGGGCCGTACTCATACTCACCAAATATAATGGCAATGCCGCTACTTGTATAGTAAAACTGATCGTCTTTTAAATTTACAGACTTAAATTCATTAACCCAGAACTGAGCACCTTTTTTATTACGCGCAATCATTTCATTCCGGATATAGTTATTAACTTTATTCAACTTCGTATTATTGTTAATAATATCTTTTAAGTTGATTTGTCGAGCTTTTAACAAATCGTAATTGTAAGTATCAATCCAAGCGTTGCCGTGAACGCCACCAGCGTACGCATCATTCGTAACAGCAACACTTAAAATATTATCTTGATTGTAAGGTACAGAGTATGTCATATTACGAGAATAAGGACCTGGCGCCCAGCCGTTTTTGCGGTCTTCCTTCTCTTGTTCTTTTAGCTCGTTATGTTCTTTTTGTGCTTCTTTCGCAATATTTAAGAACTTTCGATTATAGCTAGCCTCAAATGGTTTATTGATAAGACCAGATACCTGAGGGTAACTAATGTTGCTTGCTAAAGATTTCTTCGTAACTGTTACCCCTAAGGCTTGAATTTTGTCACTAGGGGCTTTTTCATACTTAATACTTGATGACTTTTGAGCATAGGTACCCTTTGATACGCCGTAAAGACCACCAAATTTGCTAGATTCAGAATACACGCGGAATACTTGCCCTTTTGTCACTTTTCTAGCCGCTGCTAACTTGTTGTTTTTAATGTTGTAAAGATTCGTGTTCTTTAAAACGGTAACGCGTCCTATTTGCCCTTTAACCAGTTCCTGATTCCCCCACACGACTTTTGCTTCTGCAACTGTTTGCGGAGCAAGCGGTGAAAATAACAAAGCAAAACCTAAAACAACTGCGCTAACCCTTTTGAACCTTTTCATAAAAGCCCCCTAAAGTGATTTTTGTAGGTTTTAAAACTAATACATACTTTATTTTCCAAAAAAGCTCATTCACTAGTATAGCACAACTTTACATTTTTTTACTTTTGTTAATTCCTTTTTACGTAATTATTTTTCGACTTACTTTTATTAGAAAAAATAGACCAGCACTTACCACTTTATGCCTTCAGTAAAAAGAAGAAAAAAGTCAGTTATTTACCCTGGACTAAAAAAGTTTCCTGTGGTAAACTTTCGGTATTATTATAAGTGAAAACTAAAATTTTTAAATAATTGATGCAGACAGGTTCACTTTTCTGCTTAAGCAGAATAGCCTATTACAAATCAACGAGTATATTTTTTTACCTTAAAAGTTGGTCTGATGAAAAAAATATAACCTTGTATAAAAAATAAGAAGGGGTGAAAAATAGATGGCTAGTGTAAAAAATTATCCGCTGTCTACATTTACGACAGGTGAAACGGTACAGCTAGAGCGAATTGAAATTGAAGGTGCCTTAAAGCGCCGCTTGTTAGATTTAGGGTTTATTCCAGGAGCCATCATCAAAGTGCTTCAAAAAAGCCCGTTAGGAGATCCTGTTGCTTATCAAGTCAGTCATACAACGATTGGTCTCAGAAAAGAAGAAAGCTCAAAAATTTATGTGAAAAAAGTAGGTGACGACGTTGAGTGAGTATCGCATTGCATTAGCAGGAAATCCGAACACGGGAAAGAGTACGTTATTTAACGGATTAACCGGTCTTAAGCAGCACACGGGAAACTGGACGGGAAAAACTGTAGCCAAAGCAGAAGGGACGTTTGAACATCACCAGCAGCTCTACACAATCGTCGATCTGCCTGGAACGTATTCACTTTATTCAAATTCGGCAGACGAAGAAGTAGCGCGCGATTATATTTTATTTGAAAGACCTGACGTGACGGTTGTTGTGGTCGATGCAACGGCGATGGAACGAAATCTTAATCTAGCTCTGCAGGTAATGGAAATGACGGAAAACGTCGTGATTTGCGTGAACTTAATGGATGAAGCAAAGAAAAAAGGAATTGTGATTAACGAAAAAAAGCTGGCTGAATCGTTAGGGGTACCGGTTGTGCCTATATCAGCTCGCAATAAAAAAGGCATTACGAATTTGCTGGATGCGATTGAAGGAGTCGTGCGCGGGGAAGTAAAGCTTACTCCTTACCAGGTGCAGTATACAAAAGAAATTGAAGCGTCACTAAAGGAGCTAGAACCTCAAGTTGCTTCTATTGTAGGAAATCAATTTCCTCTTCGCTGGATTGCTTTACGGGTTCTTGATGGAGACACGTCGTTTTTAGAAACGATTCAGCAGCATCAGCAGCAAGATATCAGCCACACAGAAAGGAGGAACAGCGCATATGGGAAATCCGTTAACTCCTGAAAACTCATTAGCGATGGAACAGCTAACGCGCTATGCGCAGCAGGCAAAAGAAAAAGATCATCGTTCAAATATGGTCGCAAGCATTTATCAGTCGTCACAGCAAATATGTAAAAAAGCCGTTGTATACGAAGACCGCTCAAAGCTTCAGCGTACGGAGAAATTGGATAAAGTCTTCACTTCGCCAATTTGGGGCTTTCCGATTATGCTTGGTATTTTATCGGTCATCTTTTATATCACTATAGCAGGGGCAAACGTTCCTTCTGGATTAATTGCAGAAGGGTTCGGCTGGGCGGAAGGATATTTAACAGCTTTCTTTCAAGCGATGCATGCACCAGAATGGCTGCACGGAATTCTTGTACTAGGACTGTTTCGCGGCACGGGATGGGTCATTAGCGTCATGCTGCCTCCGATGGCTATCTTTTTTCCGGTGTTTGCCCTTTTAGAAAACTACGGCTATTTGCCTCGCGTCGCGTTTAATATGGATCGTTTGTTCAAACGAGCAGGCGCACACGGTAAGCAGTCGCTGACGATGGCGATGGGATTTGGATGTAACGCCGCAGCGATTATGTCAACGCGTATTATTGAATCGCCGCGTGAACGCATGATGGCGATTTTAACAAATAACTTTGTTCCGTGTAACGGCAGATGGCCTACGCTGATTTTGTTAGCTTCTTTATTTATGGCAACAGGCTTTACAGGGAGTGCTAAAACTTTTGTAACGGCGCTTGTTGTAGTCGGAACGGTGTTATTTGGAATTGTTGTGACGCTGTTCGTATCATGGGCACTGTCTAAAACGGCGCTGCGCGGAGTTCCAACACACTATACGCTGGAGCTTCCGCCTTACCGCAAGCCAAAATTTGTAGATACAATTGTGCGTGCGACGCTGGATAAATCGCTGTTTGTGTTAAAACGCGCGATTATTGTTGCAGCACCCGCAGCGGTATTAACGTGGGTATTGGCTAATATCTATATTGGCGATACGAGTATTTTAATGCACTTCGTTCAGTTTCTTGATCCGTTTGCCAAGACGCTAGGACTAGACGGGTATATATTAGCTGCTTTTATTATTGGCTTGCCGGCTAATGAAATTGTTGTACCAGTTTTACTGATGGCGTATTTATCAACGGGTTCATTAATTGAAATCGAAGATGCGACTCGACTCAAGCAAATTTTCCTTGATCACCACTGGACGTGGCTAACGGCTCTTAACATGATGCTGTTTTCGCTTCTGCATTTTCCGTGCGGAACAACGCTTGTGAACATTTATAAAGAAACCAAAAATGTTAAGTGGACGTTTCTTGCTTTTGCGATTCCAACAGTGATTGCGATTGGGGTTACGTTTGCGGTTGCTCAAGTGGTAAAAGCGTTTAACCTTATTTAAATATGAAATAAACGTGCAGGGCTTTGCGAAAAGTCCTGTATTTTTTATGAGTAGTCAATGAGATAAAGAGTATGATAGGGTGAACTTGATTGCTATTTGTTAGGTTAAATGGTAATTTGTATGATATAGATTTGCTTAATGCGCAAAAGAGATTAATAGAAAAAAGCGCCAATGAAATGCTAAAAGGAGGCTGACGGTGGGGATATTTTTTAATAAAATAGATTCAAACAAGAGGAGTAAGTATCAAACAAGGCTGTATTCTTGCTTCACTGTTCTCATCATAATCAATGTGATTAACAGCTGGTTTCTCGAGTGGCTGTGGCTTTATATCACCACAAGTAGCGTTCTTGTTATACTAGTGGTATTCCTGCTCAAAACACCTAAACGTGATTTAGAGAAAGAGTGGAAGCAGCTAGAAATAGAGAAAGACGAGGCTTTTGAAAACAGAGTCAATTTGATGATGATGAATGGCCGAAGTGACGTTCAGGCTATTAAATACATACGAAAAGAAAAAAATCTCGGTTTGCTTCATGCGAAGCAGTATCTTGACCGTATTAAAGAATCCAAGGAATAATAAAAACGACCTCTGCTTGTCAGAGGTCGTTTTTTAATAGGCAGTTTACTTTTTCTCGCCAACCGTCACTTTTTTTGTAAACATCTTCATGTCGCCTTTTATCGTAACGTGAGCGGTAATCGTATATTCGCCGTCGTCTTTAAACGTATAGTCGGTGCTGTATGCGCCGTTATCCTGATGTTTGGCGTCAATCATTTCCTGATTAATATAACCTTCTTTTTCAACTTGAATTTGTACGGCATCTGCGTTTTCTATCTTTTTATCCCCATGTGTAACGAGCACGTTAATAGATGTTTGTTCATTTGCTTTAATGGTTTGAGGGACTTCAATTGTTCCTTTTACTTCCTGTGATTTTTGCTCGTTTCCTTTTGAACAGCCGACTACGGCAATGATTAAAATGAGCAGCAGCATACTAAGCTTTTTCATAAATATCTCCTTTTTATCTTACTTTCTACTAGTAAATAAATTTCTCCATAAAACTTTATCACTTAAGTTATAAAATAAAATCATCCCAATGAGTGATTTTTTATGAGTGTGACGGCAAGAAAATTGAACATTTTGTTACAAAAAATAGGTTACTATCGCAACGCGGCTTTACAGCATTGTGTCTTGACCTTAGGATTAAACATAATAAGCTAGGAAAGGGAGAGAAGGATATGCTTATACTTTATGATGAGCTGTACGGAAATTTTGAAGCAGAAGGCGTTCTTTTAGAACTGATTCAAAGTGACCCCGTACAGCGTTTAAAAGGAATTTACCAAGGCGGAGCGAGCCGGTTTGTAAATGAAAAATGGAATACTACTCGATATGATCATTCCGTTGGTGCGATGATGCTTGTACATAGGCTAGGAGGCTCTTTGGAAGAGCAAATAGCGGCTTTATTACATGACGTTTCACATACGGCATTTTCTCATGTAATTGACTATGTTTTGGAACAAAAAGAAGAAAATTATCATGAAATGATTTACGAACAAATTGTGACCCAGTCGTCTATTCCTCATATTTTAACGAGCGCCGGTTTAAACTGGCGAGATATCTTACTTGATGAAAGCCAGTGGACGCTGCTCGAACAGAGCGCTCCGCACTTATGCGCCGACCGCGTGGATTATACGCTGCGGGATTTGTACGTATGCGGGGAGATTACTTTAGAAGAAGTGCATGCGTTTTTAGATCACCTTGTCGTATTTAATGGACAAATGGCATGTAGCAATTTATCAGCGGCAGAGTGGTTTGTGGATGCTTACTACAAAGAAGTCATTGGCTTTTTTATGAATCCGCTTAATATGTTTGGAAATTATCAGCTGACGGATATTATCAAGCTTGCTTTGCAAAAAGATATTTTATCTATAGAAGATTTTTTAAAGCAGGATGACGATGTGGTTCGGTTGCTGAAAAACGCTGGAGATAGCAGCATTGAAGGGATGCTATCTGCTCTTTTTAACAGCAAAGCAGAAACAGGAACGGCGTCTTGTCATGATGTTCACCAAACGACAAAAATGCGCTGGGTTGATCCTCTTGTTATTGGTTCAGAGGGGGCGGCTCCTGTATCTCAGTTATCATTTACCGCTAAAAGAGCAATAGAGCAAGCGAAACAAAGGATAGAAAAAGGAGTATATATCATCGTTCAGGCTCCGTTATAAAATGAATCGTTACATAAAAAAGGGGATGCAATAATGTGCATCCCCTTATCTTATAAGAAGTTTTATAGACCTCTAAAGAAGCCTTCTCTTAACGAACTTCATCACGCTTTGCAGTTAGTTCTTTAATCGTTTCGCCTTCAACTAACACCGGCTGATAGTAAGTTTCGTTTGGTAACTCTTTTTTGCCCTGCAGCTTTTTAATGATCCAATCAGCCGCGTCGTGTCCCATTTGTTCCTGCGGATGGGTTAACGTTGTTAAATTAATCGTTGCATTTTTAGCAATGTACGAATTATCTTGACCAATAATTGACAACTTGTCCGGAATGGAAATGCCAAGCTGTCTGCATACATTTACAACTTCTAATCCGACTTCATCGTTATAGCAGACAAGAGCGGTCATTTCGTCTTGATTTTCAGTGAGAAACTCTTTTAAATTAGCGTACAAATCGAGCTTTGTTTCGGTGTTAAAAGACAAAATATGCTCAGGCTGAAAGCGTAGTTTTGCATCACCGAGCGCTTTTATGTAGCCTTTCATTCGGTATTTTCCTTGCAGGTCATCCATTTTGGCAATAAGTCCAATTTGTGTATGTCCTTTTGAAATTAATTCATTTGTGGCAAGGTAGCTTGACTGAACGTCATCTAAACAAAAAAACGGAACCTCTAATTCTTCGTAGTAGGCGTTAATCATCGTAAACGGAACGTCTTGTTCTTTGAATGATAAATAATAAGAGATGTTTGGATTGTACAAATTACTTTTTGTAGGTTCAACAATTAAGCCGTCTACTCCGTAGGAAAGCATCATTTCCAGGGCTTTTTTTTCTTGTTCTACATCATTATTCGTGCTCGCCAGCAGCAGGGAATAATTATCTTTATTTAACCTGCTTTCAATTCCGCGAATGATCGAAGGGAAAATATAGTCGGAAATATAGGTAGTAATTACGCCGATCGTTTTGTTGGCAGAAGCCCCGCTCGCTTTGGATTGATACTGGTTGCTTACATAGGTGCCAGACCCTTTTTCGCTTCTTAAAAATCCTTCATTCGACAGCTCTAAAATCGCTTTTCGAACCGTATGTCTGCTGACACCATACGTTTCTTGCATGACCGATTCAGTCGGGATTTGCTCGCCAATGCTGTAATCGCCTGAAAGAATTTTGCTTTTTATATCTTCAATAATCACCTGATATTTTGGCTTCATGTTTTCACTTCTTTCGTAGTTGTATACATTCAACTTTTTTATGTATAAAATTTGTATGGACATATTTTATCATGAACGTGAATAAATGAAAAGATTTCCGTAATTTTTAATCAAAAGGAAAATGATTTAAGGGTTGAATACCGATTTTTTAAAAGTTTAAGAAGAGAATAGTAGGGTGTTTTGAGTATTTGTGTGCATATATAATTTTATTATTGACAAATGTACGTACAAATAAATATACTTAAGTTGTTAACAAATTCAAACAGCGTTACATAAAACGGAAAGCGCTTCCTTACTGCTATAGGTATCTTTATAGCTATCAGAAAGGAGATTAAACGTGAAAACAACTCAAGAAACCATAAAACAAGCAATTGCTAAAGGAAAAACGTCCCTTGGAATTGAACTTGGATCTACTCGTATTAAAGCGGTGCTGATTGACGAAAATTTTGAAACGATCGCATCAGGCAGTTATGAATGGGAAAATCTCTTGGAAGACGGTTTTTGGACGTACAACTTACTTGATATTATTACAGGTTTGCAAAGTGCTTACCGTGAAATGAAGCAAGAAGTGGAACGAAGCTACGGAATCACCATTCGAACAGTTGGCTCTATCGGCGTTTCAGCTATGATGCACGGATATATGGCGTTTGATAAAACGGGTGAGCTGCTTGTTCCGTTTCGAACGTGGCGTAATGCAACAACAAGCGAAGCAGCAAAAGAATTAACTGAACATTTTAACTTTAATATTCCTGAACGATGGAGCATTGCGCATCTGTATCAGGCAATCATCAATCAAGAAAAACATCTGCCGCGTATCCATTACATGACAACACTAGCCGGCTATATTCACTGGCTGCTAACAGGCAGTAAGGCGCTTGGCATTGGAGATGCTTCAGGAGTGTTTCCAATTGATGAACGCACGCAAAATTACAGCGAAGCGATGATGAAGCAGTTTGACGAGCTCATTTCTTACAAAGGATATTCGTGGCAACTATCAGATATTCTGCCTGCAGTTCATACTTCAGGCGAGCAAGCAGGCACGTTAACAGCGATAGGAGCTAGCATTTTAGATCAATCAAAAAATTTGCAGCCGGGCATTCCGTTTTGTCCTCCAGAAGGAGATGCAGGAACGGGAATGGTGGCGACAAATAGCGTAAGAAAACGCACGGGAAATGTTTCAGTAGGAACGTCCGTTTTTGCGATGATTGTACTAGATAAAAAGCTTTCAAAAGTCTATCCGGAAATTGATTTGGTTACCACGCCCAACGGCAGTCCAGTTGCCATGGTTCATGCGAATAACTGTTCAAGCGACTTGAACGCTTGGCTCGGATTGTTTCGTGAATTTTCGGAGGCGATGGGGCAAAAAGTAGAGTCGGATAAATTGTTTGAAGTGATGTTAAATAAAGCGTTAGAAGCTGATCCAGATGCAGGGGGCTTGCTTAGCTACGGCTATTTCTCAGGTGAAAATATTACCGGAGTAGAAAGTGGACGTCCGCTATTTGTCCGGTCAGCAAAAAGCAATTTTAATCTAGCAAACTTTATGCGAACGCATCTTTTTACAGCTTTTGGCGCTTTAAAAATAGGAATGGATCTTTTAGTAAAAGAAGAAAACGTAAAGATTCACAGCATTTTAGCGCACGGAGGATTATTTAAAACGCCGGTAGTGGGTCAAAAAATGATGGCAGCGGCAATTAATACCCCGGTTTCCGTCATGGACACAGCAGGAGAAGGCGGCGCGTGGGGCATGGCTATTCTTTCTTCTTATATGCTCAATAAAAGTGAGAATGAAAGTTTAGAAGATTTCTTGGATGATAAAGTTTTTAAAGAAGTGACCGCACAGGAAATCTACCCTGACGAACTCGATGTAAAAGGGTTTGAAGCATTTATTAAAAGATATAAAAAAGGGCTAGTAATTGAAAAAGCAGCTGCCGAGCATCACAGCGAAGAACGGGAGGAGTTACTGTGCTAGATAAATTAAAAGAAGAAGTATTTCAAGCAAACCTCGATTTGCCAAAACACGGACTGGTCAAGTACACGTGGGGAAATGTAAGTGCAGTTGATCGAGACAGCGGTTTGTTTGTGATTAAACCAAGCGGCGTGACGTATGAAAAAATGACGGCACAAGACATGGTCGTCGTCGATTTAGATGGCCGCGTGGTAGAAGGTGAGCTTAACCCGTCATCTGATACGCTGACACATGCCGTACTATATAAACACTATCCCGAAATTGGCGGTATTGCTCATACGCATTCAACGTGGGCGACCATTTGGGCTCAAGCAGGGCTCGATGTGCAGGCAATGGGAACGACTCATGCCGATACCTTTTATGGTTCCGTACCGTGCGCGCGCTTTTTGACAGAAAAAGAAGTAAATGACGGATATGAAGTGGAAACGGGCAAGGTGATTATTGAAACGTTTGAAAAGCGCGGTTTAGATGTGCTGGCAGTTCCTGGAATTTTACTTCAAGGACACGGGCCGTTTACGTGGGGAAAAGACGCCAAAACGGCGGTAATGAACAGCGTCGTATTAGACGAAGTATCCAAAATGAATTTCTTTACCCAAAAATTAAACGGGCTGGCTGAAGAGCTGCCGCAGCGTATATTAGACAAACATTATTTACGAAAACACGGACAAAATGCGTATTACGGGCAAGGGAATTAAAAGACTTACATACAGAAAAGGGGATTATCATGTTAAAAACGACTCAAAAAGAATTTTGGTTTATTGTTGGTTCACAGCATCTTTACGGAAAAGAAGCGCTAGCAGAAGTAAAAGCACACGCGCAAAGTATGACTGATACTTTAAATGAAAGCGGTATCTTACCTTATCCGCTTGTGCTGCAAGATTTAGCTGTGAGTGCTGATACGATTACAAGCATGATGAAAGAAGTGAATTACCGAGATGAAGTTGCCGGTGTAATCACGTGGATGCATACGTTCTCGCCTGCAAAAATGTGGATTCGCGGTACCAAGTTACTGCAAAAACCGCTGCTTCATTTGGCAACACAATTTAACGAAAGTATTCCTTGGGAAACAATTGATATGGATTTTATGAACTTGAATCAGTCCGCTCACGGTGATCGTGAATACGGCTTTATCAACGCGCGTTTGAACAAGCAAAATAAAATTGTAGTAGGCTACTGGGAGCGCCCCGACGTACAGCAGCAAATTGCACAGTGGATGGACGTAGCCGCTGCTTATAACGAAAGCTTCAACATTAAAGTCGCGCGTTTCGGTGACAATATGCGCAACGTGGGGGTAACAGAAGGAGATAAAATCGAAGCGCAAATTCAATTTGGATGGACGGTTGACTACTTTGGAATCGGTGACCTTGTTCAATATGTAGATGCCGTTACGGAAGAAGAAATCAATGATTTATTTGCTGAATATGCCGACGCGTATGAATTTGTTTACGGCGATTATTCTGCAGAAGACTGGGAATCTAGCGTAAAAGTACAGGCAAGCTATGAAATTGCGATTAAACGTTTTCTAGACGAAGGCGGCTACAGCGCTTTTACGACTAACTTTGAAGATCTATACGGCATGAAGCAGCTTCCTGGTCTAGCGGTACAGCGCTTGATGGCACAGGGATACGGCTTTGCTGGTGAAGGAGACTGGAAAACAGCGGCGCTTGACCGCTTGCTCAAAGTGATGAGCCATAATCAGTCAACGGGCTTTATGGAAGACTACACGTATGAATTGGCTCCCGGACGTGAGTCAGTGCTTCAATCACACATGCTTGAAGTAGACCCGACGCTAGCAGTAAACAAGCCAAAACTAATCGTTTCTCCGCTAGGTATCGGTAACCGCGAAGATCCGGCCCGCTTAGTGTTTGACGGTAAACAAGGAGAAGGCGTAGTCGTTTCTATGGCTGACTTCGGCACGCATTACAAGCTGTTAATTAACGAAGTATCGGCATTTGAGCCGGAAGTTCCAGCCCCAAACCTTCCGGTAGCACGCGTGCTTTGGAACATTAAGCCGAACTTTCAAGACGGCGTTAAAGCGTGGATTGAAAACGGAGGAGGCCATCATACGGTTCTTTCATTAAATTTAACTACGGATCAAATTGTGAGCTATGCAAAGCTTGTGAATTTAGAGTACGTCATTATTAAGTAAGCATCATTACTTCCAAGGGAGCGCTGCTTCCTTGGAAGTGAAAATATAGCGTCAGTAAAAGAACGCCGTATTTAGAAATAAATGAAAGCGTTTTAAATAAGTGTGGCAGGAAGAAAAACTAAGACAATACAAAGGGGATATAATCATGAGTAAAGTATCAAGTAAGTTTATCTTCTTCTTCGGCTCATTTGCCGGTATTTTATTCGGTTATGATATTGGGATTATTGCTGGTGCAGAAGGTCATATCCGTGAAGCGTTTCATTTAAGTCCGCTGTGGCTGGGGGTTGTAGTTTCATCGCTAATGGGTGGAGCCATTATCGGTTCTATTTTAAGCGGATTATTAGGTGATAAGTTTGGACGAAGAAAGTTAATTTTAATTTCCTCTATCATTTTTCTGTTAGGCTCCATAGGTTCAGCGATTGCACCAGAGGAAATTACGTTAACGATTGCGCGCGTCTTTTTAGGTACAGCAGTGGGAACGGCTTCTTCGCTAGTTCCTGCCTATATGTCAGAAATTGCACCTGCTCATATTCGCGGGAAGCTTTCAGGTTTAAATCAGCTAATGATTGTAATTGGATTATTATTAAGCTATATAATAGCCTTTATTTTTGAGCCGGTTCCAAACAGCTGGCGATTAATGCTTGGCAGCGCCGGTATTTTTGCAATCGTCTTATGCATCGGTATGATCAAGCTTCCAGAGTCACCTCGCTACTTAATTAAAAACGGAATGGCAGATAAAGCGCGTGAAGTACTGCGCACGCTTCGTTCCTCAGCAGCGGAAGTCGAAGCTGAAGTATCTGAAATTCAAAGCGTAGCTGTGCATGAACAATCAGGCATTAAACAGCTGTTTCAGAAAAAGTTTCGTTTAGCTTTAATTATCGGTGTCGGAATGGCAACTTTTCAGCAGATTCAAGGCTCCAACTCAATTGTTTATTATGCAACAAGCATTGCCCGTCAAGTTGGTTTAGCGCCGCAGGTAGCTGCTGGTTTTACGGTTATTGTTGGGGTAATCTTCGTTGTGACAACACTTATTTTTCTGCAGTTTGTTGATAAATTCAACCGCCGTACCATTCTTACGGTTGGCGGAGCGGGAATGGCTCTTTCCTTTTTTACACCGGCTATTCTTGGAGCAGTAGGCGTTAATGAATCCGTTGTTAACTGGGTTACGTTAATTGCACTTTGCTGCTTTATCCTTTGCTATGCGTTTTCTTGGGCGCCGCTTACGTGGATCATTGTAGGAGAAATTTTCCCGCTTTCTGTACGCGGAATCGGTGCTGGTATTTCATCTGCCTTTAACTGGACAGGATCGCTGGCAGTAGGGCTTGTGTTTCCAATTTTAGCCGATCAGTTTAGCTTAGGCGTGATCTTTTCAACATTTGGGATCATTTGTGTTCTCGGATTATTCTTCATACGCTTTGTTGTTGTCGAAACCAAAGGGCGCAGCCTAGAGCAAATTGAAACAGACATGGCAGCTCGTTCTGAAAGAAATTCTTTAAGTCCCGTTGAGCGTAATAAATATGTTTAATTGTCGTAAATGTTTTAAATGTAAGGTGCTGAGATAAAAATATGTTAGCTGAAGTGAAAAACTAACCACTAATCAAACACTTTGATTAGTGGTTCGTTTTTTATGGTGAACGCAGGTTTCAGCTGTTTCATTTCTTCTAGCAGTTGATTGGAGAGCAAGGCGAAGACTCCTGCGGGAAAAGCGGAACAGGTGAGACCCCGCAGGCGCACAAGCGACGAGGAGGCTCATCGGCCGCCCGCGGAAAGCGAAGCCTTGCACGGAAATCAACTGCGGGGCAACAAGCGGTTCAGCTCATGTCGGCCTTTGCTCGTCTTTGGATTATGCTCCAGCTCTTATTAATAGATACTGAGATTCTAGCTTTTATGTTGTCCTATCCGTGCTTAACAAAATGAAAGAATAGATAGGCTATGGAAACTAATTTAAATGTGCGTTCTTCTTACAAGAAGATAGTGACCTTCATCAGCAAATTTCCATATAAATAAGTAAGCTTGTTTACTTTTAACTAAATTTATTTAGTAATAAGGGGATTAACTAGTTGATGAATTTGACGCTTCATGAACGTTCTGAAAAGTTATTAAAGCAAAGAATTAAACAATTAAATCCGAGAGATCCATTCAACTTTGTTTTTATGGGCGACAGCAGAGGTGACGGACCAAACGATAATTGTTACACGATGAGCGGTGAATTTGAGCTTGTGTTAAAAAAGGCGGTGGAATTGAATCCGCTGTTCATTATTCATGGGGGAGACACCGTGTATACAGGAGAAAAGAGGTATTTGGAGCACTTTGTTAAAGTTGTCGAAAAAATAGCACCAAACATTCCCGTGTTTGTATGCGTAGGGAATCATGATGAATTAAACCTTGAAGAAAGCAACCTCGAAAACTTCAGAGCCACTATCGGAAAAGTGCACTGGGTCATTGATATTCCTGTCTTTAACTTCCGGTGCATCGCATTAAATAATATCATCAGTCCCAAGAATAAAATATATGGATTTACAGATAGAGAGCTGAATTATTTAGAGCAGCAGCTAGAGGATGCTCCTCGTAATACCGTTGTAGCCATGCATGCGCAGCCAAATATTGGCCGGTGGTCAGACCTGGGAGGTTTTCCTGTAACGACTCCTCAAAGTCAAGAATTTTTTGATTTAATTCAAGAACATCGCGTGAAAAAAGTGTTAGTCAGCCACGTGCATGCGTATGACGAGCAGTTTATTAGAAAAAACAGAAACGGGTCGTTTACGCTTGGAAGAGGTACTGATTTTGTATTATCAGGAGGCGCGGGTGCTCCCCTTGACTTTGAACCGCCTTTAATTTTAAATAATTATAATTTTACGGAGTTTTTTGTTAGCCGGTACGACATTTTAGGACCTCTTCTTTGGAAGGATTTTGGACGACCTCGAAGAAGTTGTTTGTAAAAACAAGAAAGTAGAAAGCTAGGTTCAAAAAAAAGAGGCTGGGAAAAAAGGGTTTTAGGCGAAATGAAAAATGAACCACTAATCAAGCATCTTGATTAGTGGTTCATTTTTTTATTAGGGTAAACGTAGATTTCATGTGTATAGGTCTTTCTAGCAGGTGATTGGAGCACAAGACGAAGACTCCTGCGGGAAAAGCGGAACACGTGAGACCCCACAGGAGCTTATGCGACGAGGAGGCTCAGCGACCGCCCGCGGAAAGCGAAGTCTTGTACGGAAATCAACTGCTGTGTCACAAGCGATTCAGCTCATGTATCCCATTTGCCTTTAGATTGGATTCACTTGGTTATGTCTCAACCTCTTTTGGAAAACCGTACGAAACCTTGTAGCAGAAGGCCCAGTCAAGCGTTATAATAGATAGTGAATGATGATATATTCTCTATATTTGTCATATATTTGTATTACATATGTAATTGAAGAAAAATATTCACTTGATATACTGTTTAATGACTTAACTTTATCTTAACATTCACAGTGAAATGCGTGTTTATAGAGGCTTAAAACATACACAGCAAATGGAGGAGCTATCATGGCAAACGAAAAGATGCAAGAAGGACTCAATCGTTTTATTAAGGAAGATTTAAATGACCTTTTAGGTAGACTGTTCCCTTTAATGGACCGAGAATGTGCGGAAGAAAAGAGAATGCTTATCGAAACGGCGGTAGAGTACATCTATTCTTCAGGGTATCATCAAGGAGCAAAAGACTTGATCGAAACACATCGAAAAGATGATTACAAATTATTAAGGCAAAAATTAGCGTCAACGCCTCCTGAAAACTAATTTTTTTGAAATTTCTTTTGACAACATAAATGTAAGGTGTTAAGATGACTCTACATTCAAAATATTATAAACAATTAAAACTCTTATTGAGAGAGGCGGAGGGACTGGCCCTGTGAAGCCCGGCAACCATTTAACAATCTTGTTAAAAAGGTGCTACATCCTGCAAAGCGTACAGCTTTGAAAAATAAGAGAGGATTTCATAGATACTATGCCTCTCTATTCATGATAGAGAGGCTTTTTATTTTATGTGAATATGTTTTGAATGAACAATTTCATAGAAATGCATCAGGTGCTGTGTAACGAATGTACGCAGCTTAAAAGGGAAGACCGGTGAAAAGCCGGCGCGGTCCCGCCACTGTAATGGGGAGCAACTTATTAACCACTGTTTCATGTTGAAATGGGAAGGGATAGGAAGCGATGAACCTAAGTCAGGAGACCTGCCTGTTGTATGCACTTAAGCTCTACGGGATATAGAGAGGAGTGAGGAATACGTGTTGAGAAAAACAGGCTATCTCAACTTTAGTTAAGTATGCGTATCATCTCTCTTTTCATTTCGAAAAGGGAGATTTTTTAGTTTAGCGATAAAAAAATATATAGGGAGTGGAAAAAATGAGCAGTGTAAAAAGTTCAAATGTAGGTTATCCAAGAATTGGTGAAAAACGAGAATGGAAAAAAGCGCTTGAGCAGTTTTGGGCAGGAAAGATAGAGAAAGATATCTTTCTTCAGGAAATTGAAGCTCTTCGTCTTGGGCATCTGAAAAAACAGCGTGACGCAGGAATTGAATTAATTCCAGTCGGCGATTTTAGCTTATACGATCACGTGTTAGATACAGCCGCTATGTTTGGTTTGGTGCCAAAGCGCTTTGAATATAACGGAGGCCCGGTATCCCTTGAAACGTATTTTGACATCGCCCGAGGAACAAAAGGTGCGGTAGCCTCTACGATGACAAAATGGTTTAACACAAATTATCACTATATCGTACCAGAGCTTGACGAATGTACGCCTGCCCTTGTAGAAAATCGTCCGCTTCAATTTTACAAAGAAGCAAAACAAAAGCTGAATATCAAAGGCAAACCCGTTATTTTAGGTCCAGTAACATTTGTGAAGCTGTCAAAAGGATATAAAAAAAGTGAGTTTAAAAAAGTAGTTGAACAGTTTGTTCCTCTTTATGCAACAATCTTAGCGGAGCTGGAGGCAGAAGGGGTCGAGTGGGTACAAATAGATGAGCCGATTTTAGCTACAACGCTATCAAAAGAAGACCTGGCACTGTATAAAGAAGTCTATGAAGCTTTGAAAAAAGCAGCACCGAATGTAAAAGTCATTTTGCAGACGTACTTTGACAGCGTAGATTACTATAAAGAAGTAGTTGCTCTTCCTGTTCACGGAATTGGATTGGATTTTGTACATGACCGAGGCGAAAATCTCACGGCGCTTAATAAATATGGTTTTCCAACTGATAAAGTGCTGGCAGCAGGAGTGATTGACGGACGAAACATTTGGCGTGAAAACTTGGACGAACAGCTTTTAACAATCAGTGAAATTGAAGAAGCTGTATCAAAAGACCGTTTGATTCTGCAGCCTTCATCAAGTTTATTACATGTTCCTGTCACGGTGAAAAGCGAAAAAACCATTGAGCCAATTCTAAAAAACGCGCTGTCTTTTGCAGATGAAAAGCTGAAGGAAATCACGCTTTTAACAAAAGCGGTGCAGCAAGGAAAAGAAGCAATTGAAAAAGAAATAAGTGTAAGCAAACAAGCGATTCAAGCATTAAATGGATCATCTTTTCGAAACCATCAAGACGTTCAAAAAGAGCTGAAGCAGCTGCACAGCTATAAAGCGGAGCGCCAAGCGCCGTTTGACGTACGTCAACGCGTTCAGCAAGAAGCATTTCAACTGCCGCTTCTTCCAACGACAACAATTGGAAGCTTTCCGCAAACAAAAGAAGTGCGAAAAGAGCGTCTGAAGTGGCGTAAAGGAGAGTTAAGCGATGAAGCATATGAAGCGTACATTAACGCTGAAATCAAAAAATGGATTGAAATTCAAGAAAACATCGGCTTAGATGTCCTTGTGCACGGAGAGTTTGAGCGCACGGACATGGTTGAATACTTCGGTGAAAAATTAGGAGGTTTTCAGTTTACGAAGTTTGGCTGGGTGCAATCATACGGTTCTCGCTGCGTGAAGCCGCCGCTTATTTACGGAGATGTCTCGTACGAGCAGGCGATGACAATCAAAGAAACGGTCTACGCACAGTCTCTAACCAATAAGCCTGTTAAAGGAATGCTGACGGGGCCAATTACAATTTTAAACTGGTCGTTTGTACGTGATGATATCTCACGCTACGACGTGGCCAATCAAATTGCGCTTGCTCTTAGAAAAGAAGTGGAAGCACTTGAAAGTCAGGGCATCTCAATGATTCAAGTAGATGAACCGGCGCTGCGTGAAGGACTGCCGTTAAAACGAGAAAACTGGGAAAGCTACTTGAACGCGGCGGTGTATGCGTTCAAACTAGCCACGGTATCGGTGCAAAACGAGACGCAAATTCACACGCATATGTGCTATTCAGAGTTCGAAGAGATTATTGATGCGATCAAAGCGCTTGATGCCGACGTGATTTCCATTGAAACGTCCAAAAGCCACGGTGAATTAATTTATGCGTTTGAAAAACATACGTATAACCAGGGAATTGGACTTGGCGTATATGATATCCACAGTCCGCGCGTACCGAAGCTTGAAGAGCTGACACGAAACATTGACCGAGCTCTGAAGGTGCTTGACCCTGCACTGTTTTGGATTAATCCCGACTGCGGCCTTAAAACAAGAGGAATCAGCGAGACGGTTGAAGCTTTAAAAGTGATGGTTGAGTCTGCAAAACAAACAAGACAAAATTTATTACAAAACGTTTAATAACAAGAAAGTAAAGACCAAGCACTGTAAACGCTACACTGCTTGGTCTTATAGGTTTTTTAAAGGCCAAAAATATCCATTGACACTTCCCGTAGATTTTTGTATCTTTTTAAAGGTGTTTTTAAAATCAGGGAGGTACAACATGAGTAACAACAGCACGCAGCACGTTAAAATTGTAACAGCGGATCCATCAGCGCTAGGCCTATTCGGACTTGCCATGGTGACACTTGTTGCATCGTTTCAAAAGCTTGGGGTAACCGATGGTGTTTCATTGGTATTGCCATGGGCAATTTTTTTAGGCGGGATAGGACAGCTAATTGCGTCTATGCAAGATTTCAAACATAATAATACCTTCGGCGCAACTGCTTTTGGTGCCTTCGGTTTATTTTGGCTAGGTGTAGCTATGACATGGCTTATTCAGCTTGGCGCATTTGGGGAAGCGCTCGCAAAAGAAGCGGATCCGAAGCAACTAGCATTTGCTTTTGTCGGCTATTTGATTTTCAGCGTTTTTATGACAGTTGGAGCAATGGGCACTCATAAAGTATTATTTATTATTTTTGTGTTAATTGATTTCTTATTTATTGGATTATCGCTAAGTACATTTGGTGTGGCATATGAATACACGCATTTACTAGCAGCAGTGTCAGAGCTATTAATCGCTTTGTTTTCATTCTATGGATCTGCAGCGGCTGTATTAAATACTCACTATGGTCGAGTTGTGCTTCCGGTGGGCAAGCCATTTGGTGCATTTATTAAATAATCAAGACGTTCATTAAACAGCGAAGTAGGGTTGAATTCTGTATGATGCAGAGGTCAATCCTTTTTTGTTTGTGCGTTTTTATATATAGTAGAAAGAGAGAAAGAGAATAGTAGCTTTTAATGAAAGGAATCGTTTCAATGATTATAAGACAAGTGGATGAAAAAGATTTAAACCAATTAATTACGTTAGAAAACAAAGGCTTTACACCTGAAGAAGCTGCCTCAAAAGATGCATTTATCACACGGATCAAAACCATTACTGATACGTTTATCATCGCTGAAGAAAATGAAGAAATAATTGGATATGTGAACGGACCCGTCATTTCAGCTCCGTTTATTACGGATGATTTGTTTAAAAAAACGATTTCGAACCCTGAGACAGGTGGTCATCAAAGTATTTTAGGTATCGTTGTAAACCCCAAGCATCATCATAAAGGAATTGCCAGTATGCTGCTAAAAGAGTTTGAAAAACAAGCACGGAATAAACAGCGCGTAACGGTGACTTTAACGTGTAAAGAAGAATTGATTCCGTTTTACGAAAAAAACGGATATGTGAATCAAGGATTGGCTGATTCTCAGCATGCAGGCGTGCAGTGGTTTAATATGAGTAAGGAGCTTTAATTTTAAGAAAGAAATAAGGAAATGGAAAAGCACAAGCTTCTTTTAAAGGATTTGTGCTTTTTTACTAGTTTCAGCAAATATATAGAAATAAGGGAAAAGTGGACAGGACAAAAGTATTTTAGTTGAAGGAAGATCCGAACGATGAATTGAGATTCTTAATGAAGAATCAAATTCGTTCGGTTTTTTTATTGTGATGATGAACATGTGCTTAATCTATTTCGTTGCTTCTAGCGGTTGGTTGGAGGTCAAGGCTCACCTAGTCCGCGGAAAGCGAAGTCTTGCACGGAAAGCAACAGCGGGATTCATCCTCAATCATTTATCCCGTTTGCTCGTCTTTAGATTGAATTAATTTTGTTATATCTCAATCTCTTTTTTAGGTAGGTAAGAGACATTAATTTGTCAAACATATTTGACAGTAACAAGGAAGATAATATAAGATATGGGTGTAAAAAGTTTTTTACATTTTAGAGATGAGTGATGAATGGTGGAAAACCGAATTAAAGAACTGCGTAAAGTTAAGCGGATGTCTCAAGATGAACTGGCGAAAGTATGCGGCGTATCGAGACAAACGATTAATGCAATTGAAAACAATAAGTATGATCCAAGCTTAGCGCTGGCTTTCCAGCTGGCCCAAGAACTGGGAGCAACAGTAGATGAGCTGTTTTTATTTCATAAATCATGAGTTAGTTAAAAAAAGGTAATGTGAAGCAACGATCTTCCTAGTAGGCGTGTTGACGATTCTGACCTATAAGCGAACAATACATAAGTAGGTAGAAGATTAATACTATTTCTATTGCTTCATATAAAAAATTCACCAAGAGATGGCGGTGAAATGAATGGAAAATCGAGCTGCAGGAGTAGCTCTTACAAGTACGGGCATGTTACTGTTGATGATAACGTTAATACTTCCTGTTCCGGGATTAATCTATAGTTTACTTGTAGGAAGCAGCATTGTACTAAAAGGATGCGGAACAGGAGGAATAAAAAGGTGTATCACCTGAATGCAGCGTGATGTAGAAAAGGAGGTTCCTTTTGAAAAAAAGAACGATTATTATAGCTGCACTTTTATTTATCGTCGTATTTTATTTTACATATACCGGGAAAGCCTATCAGTTAAAAGACGTCATAAAAGTAGAGGAAGCAAACGTTACGCGTATTGAAATAGATACGGACGAAGGAAAACGTGTAGTAGATGACAAAAAAGAGATAAAGCAAATCGTACATTCTTTAGCAAAAATAGAAGTGAAAAAAAGCAAGGAGCTGGACCCAAAGTTTGACCAGGCGTACTGGGTAAAAATCGTCGAAAGCGGAAAAGATGCGTACGGATTAACGATTTACGATGACGATTACATAAAAGCGTTTAACTTTGAAGATAAAAAACAGGCGACGTATACGATTGTTAAAGATCAAAAAGTAGATGTTAAAAAGCTGTTTTCAACTAAATAAAAAACCTACTAAAAAAGACAGCCTGCGCTGTCTTTTTTTATAAAAATAATAGATTGAAAATTTTGACTATTTTAAGTGGAATTAATCCTTGCCTATATAATTAATAAATGATTGAATTAGGTCAATATCGGGGTTAACTAACAGTGCTGGAAGAAGGCCAAATGTTAATAATACAAGGACGTTTGATCCAATAAAGATGCGAAGTGCTTTTTTGATTTTCATGATATTTCCTCCCTTTTTTATATTTTCGTATAAAAAGAGAAAAAAATCAATAGAAATGTGACGAAATTGTGAACTTTTTGTCTGATAGTCCCTGATAGATTATAAAAATTCCCTCTCTGTACTAGATAAAGAGGGGATATAGTAAATCATAAAATATGTAGAAACATTAAAAGTACATGCGCAGATTCCCGATAAATCGGTAGAGAAAATAGCATGAAAAGCCAATTAAGATACATCCAGCTGCAATAGAAACCCATTTGATATAAAGCTGATTCAGCACTTTTCTAGTTCCAGAGACAATTGTCATTAAGCCCAGATCATGAATTAAAATTCCCGTTAATATTCCGGCAGCAATTACTAGGAAATGAAAAGAGTGAGAGGATTGAAGCGAATTTGTCAGCACCGTTCCAAACACGCTCAGCCAAAAAATGAGATTGCTCGGAGAAATCGCAACAAAGATTCCGTTCACATAAGAAGAGGCAAACGACTTTTTTACGTGTTCTCCAGGAGCCGTTATATCATGATCCGCGTGTCTAATGCTGTCATAGCCAATATAAAGTAAAAAAAGTGCCCCTACAAGCCACATAACAAGCTGGATAAAAGGAGCAGACAAAAAAGAAGCCAGTCCAGAGTAAAGAAGCACAATTAGCAACAAATCAACCGTCATGCCTCCAAGTCCCACAACCCATCCGTGAAGAAACCCGTTTTTTAAACCTTGTTTTGTCATTTCAATCGTCACCGTGCCAACCGGAAGGGCAATCGAAAGACCGAGCAGCACATTTGTTAAAAATAACGTCACCAAAAACAAAACCTCTTTCAATCTCGTATCTACTATCGTTTTCCGTTTAAGTGGTCTTTCATTATATAAAAATATGTAATAAAATTCAATATTATGAATAAAAAAACATACAGTGAAGATAAGAGGAGGAAAAAAGTAAATGAAGTTAATTTGTGAATCGTTACAAAAAGAAGACTATATACAAGAACTTTCTGAAGTGAATTTTACACATCCTTTAATTCAACAAAAGGTACGTGAACTCAAAAGCGGCTCGCCTTATTCTCCAATAGCGTACATAAAAAAAGCGTACGAGTTTGTGAGAGATGAAGTTTCTCATTCATGGGATATTCAAAGCAGAATCATCACGAAAACGGCTTCAGAGGCTTTAAAAGAAAAGGAAGGAATTTGTTACAGCAAATCTAATCTACTAGCCGCTTTGCTGCGTGCAGAAGGGATTCCGACAGGCTTTTGTTATCAAAGATTAATCCTTGGGGATACGATAGACACAGGCTACTGTATTCATGCGTTAAATGCTGTCTACATCAAAAGTGAAGAGAAATGGATTCGATTAGACGCGAGAGGAAATAAAGAAGGAGTGCAAGCCGACTTTTCGCTAAAAAAAGAAAAACTGGCTTTTCCAGTAAATCCTACACAGGGTGAAGTAGACTATGCGACTATTTATACAAAACCTCGCAAAGAAACAATGGACGTGTTGTCTCAGCACGAAGACTGCTTGGATATGTATTTGCACTACTTGCCTACCGAGCTATAAAAAGCGGCTGGGATAAACGTATTTTAGTTGAAGGAAGATCCGAACGATGAATGGAGAACCTTAATAGAGAATGAAATTCGTTCGGATTTTTTATTGATAGTTTCATGTATGTGGCTGCTTCTAGCTGGTGATTGGAGGGCAAGACGAAGACTCCTGCGGGGAAAGCGGAACAGGTGAGACCCCACAGGAGCGTAAGCTACGAGGAGGCTCACCGGCCGCCCGCGGAAAGCGAAGTCTTGCACGGAAATCAACAGCGGTGTAACAAGCGGTTCAGCTCATCTCTCCATTTTATTCGTCTTTAACTGAAAAATTAGTATGCCATCTCTTCACCATTTTAAACGCTTTCCTGCACGGTGGTTGACGGTCTTTTAAACGCAGCAACTAACCACACAATATTCGTAATCAGTAAGCCTAAGCAAGAAATCATTACACCTATGATGGAAGCTAAGTTTCCTGAGAAATCTTCCAGTCCAAATAAAAACAGAGCCGGCATTAGTAATAGAGTACTAGCAGCGATTAAAAGTCCAATGCTGCAAAAAGCAGCCATCACAAATTTTAAGAAATGCATTCCTAGCAGATAAAATGCTAAAGGCAACAGATATAAAAATAGAATCATGCCAAGAGATAACCACATCCCAACTGAACCGAACGTGTTAACATTTGGACCTGAATCTGCTAGAGGTGAAAGCGAAGCAAGAACCAAGATAAAGCAGAAAAATAGGGCAGAAAGCAAAGTGGTGATCGCTACACTATTTTTTGTTGTCGAATTACGCACTGTTTGTTAACCTCCTTTCTCAATAAAAAAAGTATATGGATTAATTTTACAATATAAAAGTCCGGAAATCACCAATTTTTTACAAAAATATTCGATAGGCTGGATAATAATGAAGAGAAGATGGGTTGAGATAATACACGTGAACATATTTTTTGTGTGGGCCTGGATAGTGGGTTTCGTGCCAGTATTGCGTCAGTATTGTTTGAATAGGATGCGAATGAGGGGCCTCTCCGTAATGTCCGTAGTAGATACCGCTGCCTGAATAAGGAGAATACATAAAATCACCTGCCTGCTTAAATGAATGTGTTACACGGTATGTTTTTACGTTGGTTAACGTTCTTCTACAATGCAAAAAGGGCACAATTAGGTCATTGGCTATATGAATGCTCCATTACAGTAAAAAAGACCTCTAAAAGCACGAGGTCATAAGCTAAGCATCTGTATGTTCTTCACTGAGATTTCTTTGAAAATCCAAAAAACGAGTTCCTTGAAACGTCAGTATTCCTTCGTCTCCTTCTGCAAGCTTGCCGTACTGGCTGCCTGAAACAGTAAATTCAGAGCGGTCGGTGCTTTCAAATTGAAAGGTTACGTAGTAAGTTGTAGACGTATGAGAGTGGTGATGTTCGTGAGCATGGCTGTTATGGTGCTGGACGTTTGTCCGTTTGCCCGTAATTTTTGCTTTTACAGATAGACGGGGAGACTGCTCATTTTTGCTCCACGTGCTGATTCCTTTAAAAATAGAAAATAAGAAAATACCAATAACAATAACAAAAAATAGCATAACAAACGTAGGCATTCCGTTAAATAACGCATCGTCTGGAAAAAAAGCGCCTCCGCTTAGGTCAGCATCACCTTCAAAAACAATGTCATCTCCGGACGGGTTATCTTCAAATATCATTTCATCTTCAAACATTCGTATTCCCCCTTACTATAAATACGGTTCCTGAATGGAAAAAGTTTCATCTTTATAGTAGTCTTATGATAGGATAGCTAGTTACTATTCATACATATGAGTGAACAAGGAAAAGGAGAGATCAACATGGGGAAATACAAAGTTGTTATGTCTGGAAAGACGTGGCCAAACGCTTACGAAAAGCTAGCGGAACACTGCGATATTCAAATGTGGGAAGGAGAAGGGAAGATTCCACAAGAAACGCTGCGCGACTGGCTTCGTGATGCTGACGGCTTTTTTAATATCGGCCACATTACAGTAGATGAAGAACTGTTAGAAGCAGCACCGAATCTGCGCGTTATTTCTCAATCGGGCGTCGGGTATGACAGTGTAGATGTCGAAGCGTGTACCAAAAAAGGCGTGCCGTTTAGCAATACGCCGGGCGTGTTAGTAGAAGCGACGGCTGATTTAACGTTTGGTCTCTTATTGTCAGCAGCTCGCCGCATTCATGAAGGCTATGAAAAAGTGAAACAAGGAAACTGGGAAACGGTATTTGGCGTTGATTTATTTGGAAAAACGCTTGGTATTGTTGGAATGGGCGATATCGGAAGCGCCGTTGCCAGACGAGCAAAGGCATCGGGGATGAACATCGTTTACCACAACCGAAGCCGCAAGCATGAAGCCGAAAAAGAGCTTGATGCCGTATACCTCTCATTTGAAGAGCTGCTTCACACAGCTGACTGTATCGTATGCTTAGTGCCGCTTTCAAATGAAAGCAAAGGCATGTTTGGAGAAGCGGAATTTAAAGCTATGAAAAACAGCGCGTATTTTGTGAACGCAGCGCGCGGGGGATTAGTGGATACGGAAGCACTGTACGAAGCGCTGAAACATGAAGAAATTGCGTATGCCGCACTGGACGTAACAGACCCAGAGCCGCTTCCGGCAGATCACAAGCTGCTGCAGCTTTCAAATGTGCTAGTAACGCCGCATATTGGAAGCGCTACGTACGAAACGCGCAATCGCATGGCAGATCTAGCCGTACAGAACCTGCTTTTAGGTCTTGAGAAAAAGCCTTTAGTGACGTGCGTGAATGAAGAAGTGAACTACAAGTAAGAAGAGATTTTTTGTTAAAAGCATTACAGCTTATTTTTTCAATTATTACCGTTGGACTGGCTCTTTATATGATGCTCACTCACAATGACCAGTTCCTTTCGCTTTTAAATATACTCCTAGGCTTAACGATGCTAGTTTTAGGAGCAATTGAGTGGCAAAAAAGAAAGAAAACCAGCGCGTGGCTGCTGTTTTTCGTTGCGCTATTCAGCTGGTTTGCCGGTCTTTATCGCATGACGATTTAAAAACGCTTGGCATTTGCCAAGCGTTTTTTTAATGTGCTTTTAGCTGCGTTTCTAACACGTTTTCAATAACGGAAGCTACTCCGTTTTCATCGTTTGTTAATGTAACGTCATCAGCTAGTGCTTTAATTTCTGCATGCGCATTTGCCATAGCGATTCCTTTTCCAGCTCTTTGCAGCATCGATACGTCGTTAAAGCTGTCTCCAATGGCAATGGTATCGTGAAGAGAAGCGCCAACCTCTTTTACAACGTAGTTTAATGCGTTTCCTTTTGACGCATCTTTGTGTTCGAGTTCAAAGTTATGATCAGCGGAAGAGACAAGGGTCATGTCGTGCTGCTTGCTAAAGTGATCCCAGCCTTTTTTTCGTTTTTCATCATCAAATGAAAAAGCCAATACGTTATAAAGCTCAGCGTTTGTATTTAAAATATCTTCATACGATGCAACAAAGGCAAATCCCGTTTGGCTGTACTGCTTAGCCGCCGCGTGATGAAGTCTTTCTTCGTCCACGTTTTTATTGGCGCTTTTTACTCGGTCAATTTCAATGGCCAGCAGCTCACGGCCTGAGTTTGGCGTATAAATGGCATGTTCAGCAAACACTTCATAATAAAATTCGTTTGCATCCAGCCACTGAAGCGCTTCTTTTACGTGATGGGCATCAATTGGAACAGAATGTCTGAGCTGTCCGTCCGGGTCATGAATAGTCGCTCCGTTTGCGGCAATCACCCAAAGGTTGGAAAGCTCAGCTTTTTTTAAAATTTCCTGCACGTCGAAATAAGCGCGCCCCGTAGCAACCACGACTTCAACTCCGTGTTTTTGCGCTTTTTTAATTGCTTCTGCATTAATTGTGCTAATTTCACTGCTGCTATTTAAAAGAGTTCCATCTAAGTCTGTAAAAATCATCTTCATAAACTATCTCTCCCTTTGACTATTATTACTTGTTTTTGCATGTTTTATCTTGTTTATCCTACAATAAACGAAAAAACACTGATAATCAAGCGTTTTTACATTGTTTTTACAAAAGAAACAAGTATAATAAAGTAAAAAGCAGAAAGAAAACAGGTGAACAAGCAATGTTAAAACAAGAAAGACGCAAACAAATTATGAATTTGCTTGAAAAAGAAGGGCGCATTGTAGCTACGACGCTTAGCCAAACGCTGAACGTTTCAGAAGATACAATCCGCAGAGATCTGCGGGAAATGGACGCGCTTGGTCTGTTGCAGCGCGTACACGGAGGAGCGCTTCCGCGTTCCACGTCTGCGGTTGATTACAAAGAGCGTAAACGTGAATTGATGGATGTTAAGCATTCACTTGCCGTTGCGGCGCTTCCGTTAATTAAAGACGGGCAGGTGCTCTTGATGGACGGAAGTACAACAAATATTCAGCTCGTCAAAGCTTTTCCAAAGAATTTAAACGTTACGGTTATTACAAACAGTCCGTTAATTACCGTTGCACTAGCGGAACATGACTTTGTAGAAGTTGTTTCTCTTGGAGGAACGTTTCGAAAAGAATCGATGGTCACAGTAGGACAAAGCGTGGTTGATACGCTTAAGCAAATTCGAGCGGATCTTTGTTTTTTAGGCGTATACGCAATCGATCCTAAAATCGGTATGAGCATTCCTTTGCTTGAAGAAATGCACATCAAAAGTCAAATGATAAAAAGCGCGAGTGAAGTAGCGGCTATTGTAACAGCTAAAAAACTCAATACGTCTTCAACGTACACGTTCAGCTCAGCCAACTCACTAGATTGGCTCATTACAGAAGAACATGTGAACGAAACCGTGTTAAATGCTTATCGCGAAATCGGCATTGAAGTGATCACAAATAAATAGTAGTTTTGGTAAGGAAGTATATGGTAATGTAGAGTAAAAAAGGAGCTTGAGCGATGAGCGAACAAATAGATGTTACGCAGGAATTAGCGAAGCTTCAGCAAAGAGTCGAACACCTAGAGGAAAGAGTGGAAAAAGCAGAGTCCAGGCAAGGCCCTTTATGGTTTCTATGGGAAGCTATACGATCAATTTTAATTGGACTATTTATTGTAGGACCTGTGGTCGCCATTATTTTTGGCGTGTTAGGGGCACTATCCGGAAAATAAAAGACCCGTTTCTTTATTGAAACGGGTTTTTTATTATTATTTGTTTTCTGAATCAGAACGAAACTTCGTGCTGACAAAAATGATAATGGCTAATAGAATCACAATTGGCAGCCAAATAATTTCAAATTTATAAGCTGGCTCTGCAAGTGCGGCGATAACAGCGCCAAAGCAGTAAAGCACAAGAGACAGCGCGCGAAGAATCGCATCGGTGTTAAACGTTTTGCGGTAGCGAGGGCTGCGAAAACGTGCCGTTACGTCTTCAAAGAAGTTAGCAAGCGTCCCTGTTAATACAGTTGTAGAAATTCCGGCTACGCCAAGCTTTCGAGCGGCCGTTGTTTGAAGACCCATTGCTGAGCTTAATAAGAAAATAAATAAGTAAGTTAAGTGTAAAGAAGGAGAAAACGAAGATAAAAGTGCAAAAACAAGTAAAATCAATCCTTCTATTCCAAGGGCAATCGTTACGGCTTTAGGCCAAAACGTTTTTTCTTTGTTTCCAACTAGGATTGCAGCTCCTACAACTCCTACAATAAAACCTCCTAAAGCTGTGAGGGAATGAAAAACAGTTGTTTCAAGCGAGTTTCCGATTGCTAACCCAAGCAGCACGATGTTTCCCGTCATATTTGCAGTAAAGATATGGCCAAGGCTTAAGTAGCCAATTACATCCACAATACCTGCTGTTACGCAAAGAACGAGCAAAATAATGTTTCGATAAGTAGAATTCGTCACGGTAAGTCATCCTTTCTTTTTATACCAACTAAACAGTTTACCGTGAAGAAAAAAATCTGTCCAGAGAGTTGTCCTACAAATTTTCAAGTGTGTCCCACCCAAAAGCCACTTCAGATAGAGATGTACCATCAATGATAACGTCGGCGCGATCGATTCTTTTTCCGCCAAGCGCTTCATAAAATTGACAGGCGCCGTTTTGTTCAAAAGCCCATGTGAGCATCGTATGTATATCACGGTCTACAAGCTCTTGCGCTATTTTATGCATAAGCGCTTTGCCAATTCCTTTTCGCTGATGCTCTGTGAGTAAATACATGGCATACAGTTCTCCGGTATAGGAAGGATGCTTGTTGGTTCTTTCTTTACCATAAGAAGCAAAGCCTACGATTTGACCGTTTTCTTCTGCAACGAAAACAGAATTTGATTCCAGCTGCTTTTTCCAGATGGCTTTTCGTTTTTCAGCGTTCAACGAATGTAAAAAAGAATCCGGAACAAGTCCTTTATAAGTCGATTTCCAGCTTTCTACATGTACGTGGGCAATGCCCGCTTCATCACCAATTCTCCCTTGACGTATCATCTGCTCACCTCGTTTTTTTCTATATTTTAACATAAATTTAAAGGTGGTATCCCCGTTTTTCCGTTTTCTTTGTATATATATAGTAGCTATTTTACATAACAAAGGAGATGACGTAATGAGTAAATTATTATTAAAAGATCAGCCGTTACTTGTACTGCCGGCGCTTGCAGTCAAAGTAGGAGTGAACGGAGCGCTGTTTCTTCAGCAGCTTCACTACTGGCTTGAAAAAAGCGTAAACGTGCAGGACGGATATACGTGGGTATACAATACCAATCAGCAGTGGCTGCAGCAGTTTCCGTTTTGGTCGCTTTCAACAATTCAACGCATCATTTCAAAGCTTGAAAAAGAAGGGTTGATTATAAAAGGAAAATACAACCGCTCTAAATTTAACAACACGGTTTGGTACCGAATTGATTATGAGCAATTAGAAAAGCTTATGCCAAGCGATGAATTTGAAGAGCTCGAAGATGTCAATTTGACAGAAAGGGCTAGTCAAATTGAAGCAGCGGAGCCGGTCACAGTGACGGCGTCATTAACAGAGACTACAGCAGAAAATACAAATCAAATAAAAAGAGAAGAAGATGCGGATGACGCTTACGTCCAAAGGTTGGAAGCTGCTTTTATTGCTAGAAGAAACCGAGGGATGTATCCTTCAGCCAGTGATTTAAAGCATATGTACGAAGTCGCAAAAAGCGAAATACCACTAGAAACGGCGCTATCAGGACTGCATGAAGCATTCGATCGCTACGTGCCTAAATACAGTGGTGATACGATTCGAGCGTTTGCTTATATCAAACAGCATCTTTTTCATAAGCATTATGTAACATCACAGCGAGCGCTAGCGAGTCAACAGACTGACAAGCCGATTTCCTACCTCAATAAAAAGCGTGTCGTTCGCAGAGAATTGACGCCGGATTGGCTAAGAGAAAATGAAGAGGCAGCGCCTTTAGCTTCAGCTTTTAAAGACGATGCTCACTTTGAAGAAGAAAAGAAAAAGCTGGAAGAAAGTCTTCGCGAGCTGGAGCAAGAATTAAAAAATAATTGAAAATAACACTGGACTTTTATAAGATAAAAGATAGTAAACCTTTTGAAGACGAAAGGTTTACTTGGTAAATGAAAAGCGGCTTTTAAAGAAGGTGCGCCATAAACGTGATAAAATTTTTGTTTTTGCTGTTCATGCCTACAATCTTTGTTTTTTTCGGTTTGTGGCTTATCCAAAATGTGTTGGTAACATTTGTTTGCTTTTACGGCTGGATGTTTATGATTTTATATGCGAATAATAAAATTAACTTTAAGGTAGCGCTTACAAAGAAATCTCTTTATGTGGGAACTCTCAGCGGAATTCTATGTGCCGCTGCGATAATTGGAAGCAGCCTGCTTTTTTCTGGTAAAATCTTTCATGTGAAAGATATGCAAGCGGTTTTGCAAATATGGGGATTTAGCGGGTGGAAAGTTGCCGTTTTAGCCGTCGTTTTAATTTTTATTAATCCTGTTTTAGAAGAAATGTATTGGCGGGTGTATATACAAAATAAAGTGAAAAAGCATGTTTCTGTACTTGCTTCAAGCGCTGTCACATCAAGCTTTTATACGCTTTATCACGTATTCATTATCCTTCCTGTTTTTGTATTTCCGTTTAATGTGATCTCGGTAATAGGTGTCTTTTCAGCAGGTATGATGTGGGCGTATATAAGAGAGCAATATGGTATCAAAGGGGCCATCATCAGCCATGCGCTAGCGGATGCGGCGATTATGATTGTATACGGATTATATGTAAGATAGTGGTATTATATCAAAAAACCATGAATCGTTATTCATTTATAACTTGTTTTCATGGTATAATAACAATAATAGTAAAATTTTATCAACACATTTGAATTGAAATAATGTATACTTGTAATACAAAGATTGAAGCGTTTACATAAATCGGAATACACATAGTTAATCTGGGTCCGATGAAAACTAAAAAAAGAGAGAGAGATAATTACTTGGAGGAGGAATAGAAGTATGTTTGTACCTATTGAGCGTAAAAAAGTATCTAGTCAAGTGCTTGATCAATTAAAGAAAATGATTAAAGAGAAAACGTTCCCGCCAGAGTCTCGTTTACCGTCGGAACATGAACTGTCAAAAATGTTTGGAGTGAGCCGCGCACCAATTCGTGAAGCGCTAAGCGTTCTTTCTGCCAGTGGATTGATTGAATCAAGACAAGGCGGAGGAAGCTACGTAAAGCGTGTAAACTTAGTGGGCATGCTTGATCCAATGACGTTTGAAATGGTTGAAGCAGATCAGGTTCTTGAATTAATTGAAATGCGTATTATCATCGAGTCGCAGGCAGCAAGCTTAGCCGCGCTGCGCCGCACAGATGAAGAACTGATTGAAATTAAAGAATCGTTAGAAGCATTTAAAAAGACGGTTCATAACAGTGAAGAAATTGGACATGAAGCAGACTATCGTTTTCACCATGATATCGTGAAAGCAGCTCATAATTCATTCCTTCTTCATGCTGTAGAAGATTTAGGTCATTTGTATCGAAAAGCGCTTGCTTATTCGTTAAATAAAAGCCAAAAAGAAAATCGTAAGCAAACGGATGCCGACCATGAGCGTTTTTTTATTGCTCTATAGACTAATATTACGTGTACAGTGGGACTTCATTTTCATGAGCCGTCACGATATTTTTAGAAGAAGCAGATTCATCATAAATATGTCTCTTCTGTAAACCAATATCTGTTCCATAAAGGTGAATGGTAATAGCCGGTTCAGCAAATGGATTACGGACACTGTGTATATCTCTATTCGGAGGGTATACATACGAAATATCCTGAGCTTTAGCTGTTACTACCTCCACTTTCTTTAAGGCGTAGCTGTCTTGTTCGCTTTTAACTCTTTGGTACCTTGTTTCCTCAATTGCTCCCTCATATATCCCGACCAATCCCCATACTAAATGATCGTGTATAGGAGCGGTTTGTCCAGGTCCCCATACGAAACCAACGATTGAAAAAGCTTCATCCTCTGGTTTATATAACAAGAACTGGCTATATTTATTTTTCTTAGGCTGTCTATATGTAGCGGGCAATAAATCTTTTGTTTTTAAAAATAAGTCGAAGTGAGGTTTGAGTTGTTCCACAACTTCTTTTTCTAAGCTTGTTTGCTGTAAGACGTTGCGAATGGCAACTTCTAATTTTTTAATGTGTGTTGAAATAGTCATTGATTTTCCTCCAGGTCAAGGTGGTTTTTATAATTTTGCAGCGTCCAGGTGCCAAGGCGCTGAATTTCATAATTGATAGGGGCGTGCAGGGATAGGGTTCTAATATTCCTCCAGAAGCGATCGTAGCGGTACGTGTTAGACGTTGCTCTGCTACCCATGACGTCAAAGATTCTTGAGGTAATATCTAATCCTGCTGTAGTAATAAATGCTTTAGCTACCCCTATAGAATTTTGAATGCTGGTTTTTTCTTTTTCTGTAAGGTTCCAACCTTTCTCCCAAGCCTCTTGAAATGCAGCAGTAGTTTGGGAAATTAACGATTCAGCTGCTTCGTATTGAATGTGGAATTTTCCAAGATGTCTTTGAATGTAAGGGTCATCTATGGCAGATGAATGTTGGGCAAAACGAGCTCTCGTCTTCGTTGAAACGTATTGTAGGGCTTCGTTGATGGCGCTTTTTGTAACCCCTAACATAATGTGTGAAATAAGAAAATTAGCAATGCTTGATCGGATGCTTAAAAATTCATCGTTCGGTGGAACAGCTGCTAGAATATCTTCTTTGTAAACAGGCACATTTTTAAATGTAATGGACCCACTGTCTGTTTGCCTCTGTCCAAAATGATCCCAGTCACCGTTAACTTCAATGCCTTGACGGTTAGTTGGTATGACTGCAATTAATGGAATCTCGGTCTCTTCAAAAATACTAGATACAATTAAATAATCAGAGTCTGCACTTCCAGAACAAAAGGTTTTTTTTCCGTTTAACAAAATGCTTGAATTCTTTTTTGTAGCAAAAAGATTTAAATCAATAGGATTGAAGGCATTGCCCCAAAAGAGATTTTGTTGAATTGTTTGTTGGTAGTAAAAATCTGATTGCTCCGATGTTCCATAAAAGTAAGGAGTTGTAAGGTTAAGGAAATGATAGCCGTACACATGCGCTAGCGAGCTGTCTGCTTGAGCAAAAATCTGTACAACTTCACACACATCTCCCCAAGTTTTACCCATTCCACCCAGCCTTTCGGGAGTTAAAAGGTTCAGCAATCCACTTTCTCGAATAAGGTCTCGCTCCCATTTCGGATTTCCACCTTCCCTGTCGCGCTGAATGGCCGTTTTCTGAAATTCAGCTGCTAATAGATAAGCTTGTTCTTGTATTGATCTTTTCATAGGGGAATGAATTGGCATATGTTATTCCTCCTTAAGCTTTAATTGAGTAGAGATATGTCATATAAAACCAAAAACTTAGTTAACATGATAAAGGGAAAAGAACCTTTTGTATAATTGAAAAAAAAGAATTGATTATTCAATAAAAATGAATTGTTTTATTTTAATACCTAATTCAAACGTGATTTTTGTAGACATCAAAGGGGTTTGACTTATAAAGTAAATAGCTAAAGAAGTGATAAAACTTACTTACTAGATAACTAATAACGAAGTAGTTGCTGTAGGTTTTTGAGCTATCTATAAAGGAGGAGGTAGCAAGTAAATGGATTTACGAACGATTAAAACATTCCAAACTATTGCGCGCTTAGGAAGTTTTCAAAAAGCAGCAGAAGAGCTAAAGTACGTACAATCAACGGTTACGATGCAAATACAAAAACTCGAATCAGATTTGGGCGTAAAGCTCATTGAACGAGGGAAAAAAATACATTTAACAGAAGCAGGGAGGCTTTTTCATGAGAAAGCAGACCTTTTATTAAGAGATTTGGAGTACGTACAAGATACTATGCAGCAATGGCTTCATGGAGAAGCTGGTAAAGTACGGGTAGGAGCCATTGAGCCCATGGCGATTTTTCGCTTGCCGAGCATCTTACTGCCGTTTAATGAAAGATACCCTAATGTTCAATTAAGTATCCAAATTGATAATACACAGAACTTAACAAAGATGATTAAAGAAGGAGAGCTTGATTTGGCTATCTGCAATACGCCTAATTTGGATCATACAACATTATTTGAGCCGCTTTTTATTGAAGAAGTATCCCTGTTAGTACCTAAAAACCATCCGTTAGCTGTGAAAAATCAAGTAGAACTTGCTGATTTCAAAGGAGAACGCCTTCTTTTGAGCGGGTTTGTGTGCAATTACCGAATCAGTTTGGAGAAGTCGTTGGTGGAAGCTGGTGTTAGTCCTGACATTCGACTTGAAGTGAACAGCATGTCCGCATTAAAAGAATATGTGCAAGTGGGATTTGGAATCGCTGTAGTACCTGATGTTATGGTAAGGAACCCGCCACCCGGAACGGAAATAAAAAAGATTTACGACCTCAAAATTGGCGTAACAACAGGTATTTTAAGAAAAATTAATGCTGTAACCAATGGAACGGCCGTTGAGAATTTAATTCGGCTCATAAAGACCCACTTTTAATGACTCTATTTTTTGAAGTTCATTTTTTTTGAATCAACTATTCGGATTTATCAATTATACAAATCTAGGAAAGTGAGATATACTTTGTGAAAACATAGTAAGTTGATTGATTAAGTTTAATTAAAAATGAGTTAAATTACGAAAAGAAAGGAAAAGTGAAATGAATTTACCTAGTAACCAACCGCTATCTGGTATACGCGTTCTTGAATTCGGTCAAATTGCAGCCGGTCCATATACTGGAATGCTGTTAGCTGATTTAGGAGCCGATGTTGTCAAAGTCGAAAATCCAAATGGTGGGGACGGCATGAGGCTTTGGCCGCCATTTGTAAGAAATGAAGAGGAAGAAGAGTACAGTGCTAACTTTTCATCTCTAAATCGGAATAAGAGAAGTATATGTATCGATTTTAAAGATGAAGATCAATTAGCAACTTTAAGGGAGTTGTGTTTACAAGCTGATGTAATTGTAGAGAATTTTCGTCCAGGAGTATTAAAGAAGTTTCGACTAGATCACGAGAGTTTATCTAGTATTCATCCCAAGCTAATCTATTGCTCTATTTCAGGGTATGGACAGGAAGGGCCTTATGCTCATAAAGGAGCTTTTGATGTAACAGTTCAAGCAATAAGCGGATTAATGAGCGTCACAGGTGAAGAAAATGGAGAAGCAGTTAAATGCGGTGTGCCGGTAGCCGATTTTGCTGTTGGACTGTACGCCGCCTATACAATCACAGCAGCTGTTTTAAATGTTCAAAAAGGAGGAGAAGGCACTCATATTGATTGCTCCATGTTAGGAAGTGTACTAGGTATTTCAGCTTTGCAAACGAGTGAATATTTCGGGAACAAGCAGCCGCCGAAACGGTTAGGAACTGCGCATCCCCGCAATGCTCCTTATCAAGGATTCTACGGAAGTGACAAACCATTTGTCATTGCAGCTGGTAATAATAAACTTTGGAAAGAAGTATGCGAAGCAACCAAATTAGAAGAGTTGTTTACAGATCCTAGATTCGTGGACCAAACCGCACGTGCTAAAAATCAAAAAGAGCTTGCAGCTCTTTTACAAAAGGTATTCAGCACAAAGCCAGCTGAAGTGTGGATTGCTGAATTTGATCAAAGAGGCGTTCCATCAGCTCCGGTAAATGATTTCTCTGAAGCATTAGCTAGTCCGATGGCACAGTCATTGGATATCGTTAGAGATGTGCCTTTACCAAATGGTTCATCTATACCGACAGTAGGGTTCCCTGTAAAGGTTAAAGGGTATGAATTTCACGTGTATCGAAAGCCACCCTTACTAGGCGAGCACACAAATGAAGTCCTTCAAGAATGGAAGAAAGTATCCGTAAAGGCCTAAATTTGTTTTAAAACATACTATTTTTATAGAAAAAATATGATATTGGAGGAATAAGAATGGTTGAAATCCTTACAATGTCTCCTACATCAGGAGACGGAAAATATGTTGGAGTGCCCTGGGACATTGAGCCTTCTTTTGAATATAATCATCAAATTGCTCAAATGGCCGAGCAGACAGGTTTTTCAGCGCTGCTTCTCCCGGTAGGCGCAGAATGCCTAGATGCATCAATTGTAGCTTCATCTTTGATACAATCGACTGAAAATTTAAAATTCTTATATGCAGCTAGACCAGGCTTTATTAGCCCAACAGTCTTTGCAAAGCAATTTGCTACGCTCGATTATTTATCAAATGGAAGAGCTGTTATTAATGTGGTTACAGGTGGTTCGCAGTCTGATTTAGAAAGAGATGGTGATAGTCTTCCCCATCATTTACGCTACAAAAGAACCGAAGAATTTGTTCATATTTTAAAACGTTTATTTACCGAAGACGTGGTAAACCATCAAGGAGACTATTACTCTATAAAAAATGCATCTCTTTTCCCAAAACCAGTGCAACGCCCAAGACCTGAGATTTTTATGGGAGGAGCATCTGAAGCTGGTAAACAAGTGGCTGCTAAATTAGCAGATGTCTACATGATGTGGGGAGAAACATTGGAAAATACAAAGCATCGAATCGAAGAAATGAAACACCTAGCAGCCAAAGAAGGAAGATCGCTGAAGTACTCAGTTTCCCTTCAAGTTATTACAGCAGATACAGAAGAGAAGGCATGGGAGAAAGCTCACAATCTAATTAGCAAAGTAACTCAAAGTAGCTTAGAAAGTAAAAAGAAATTTAGATTAAAAGATGAATCTGTCGGTCATCAAAGGTTGGAAGATTTAATGCAAGAATCAAAAGAAAAGGATTTTATTATCGGACCTAACCTTTGGGCAGGCTTAACTCAAGTTTTAAGCGGTAACTCTATTGCATTAGTTGGAACACCAGATCAAATAGCTGATCGCGTGGTAGAGTATGTAGATTTGGGGTTCGAAAAAGTATTGCTAAGAGGGTTTCCTCATTTAGAAGTAATTGAAGCTATTGGGAAAAAAATCATTCCAAAAGTTAAAGACCGATTAAAAGAAAATCAAACAAGTGTTCGCTTGTGAGATAGTAAAGAAAAGGAGGTCTAATTGTGAATAGCAAGCAAGCAAACATTTATAGCAAACGAGTAGCACCTTGGGTTTTACCAATTCTATTAGTTGCACTCTGGGAACTATTTTCGGTTACAGGTATTGTATCAAAAGAAACACTTCCTTCTCCATTAGATATTTTATATAGTGCAATTCATCTAGTTCAAACTGGTGAGCTGTTCAATCATATTAAAGTAAGCTTTAGCCGTGCGTTTATTGGTTTTGCCATTGGAGGAAGTATCGGTCTTATTTTAGGAATTGTAAACGGAGTATATCCTGTTGCCGAAAAACATTTGGATACTACTATCCAAATGTTTCGGAATATTCCGCATTTAGCTCTTATTCCACTAGTGATTTTATGGTTAGGAATCGGAGAAGAAGCGAAGATTTTTTTAGTAGCGATCGGCGTATTCTTCCCTATCTATGTAAATACGTATCATGGAATCATTTCAGTTGATAAATCGTTAATTGAAATGGGGAAAGTATATGGTTTAAGCAAAAATAAACTTTTAGTACGAGTGATTTTTAAAGGAGCCCTTCCATCCGTTTTAGTTGGTATTCGCTATTCGTTAGGGATTATGTGGCTGACTTTAATTGTAGCAGAAACTGTAGCAGCTGATTCTGGCATTGGTTACATGGCGATGAATGCACGTGAATTCATGCAAATTGATATTGTTATTGTTGCTATCTTGCTATATGCCATCTTAGGAAAAGTTGCTGATTCTTTAGCAAAGCTATTAGAAGTAAAGCTATTGAAATGGAATCCAAACTATCAAAAATCGTAAAGTAAGGAGTGAGAGAATATGAAATATAAAGGTGGAGGAATTCAATTACAAATACAGCATTTAAAAAAAATCTTTGGAGATGTCGAAGTCTTGAAAGGGATTGATTTAGATATAGCGCCCGGTGAATTCGTCGCTATCGTTGGGCAAAGCGGTTGTGGAAAAAGCACGTTATTAAGACATATTGCAGGGTTAGAAAAAGAAACAAGTGGGCAAATCATGCAAAACGGGGAAAGATTACATTCAATCAATCCCTACGCTCGATTTATGTTCCAAGATTCAAGGCTGCTACCATGGGAAAAAATCGTGGCCAATGTAGGTGTTAGTCTAGGGTTAAAAGGCGAGTGGAAAGAGCAGGCGTTAATTTCTCTTAAGCAAGTAGGACTAGAAAGCAGAGCAAATGAGTGGCCGTCTGTTTTATCCGGTGGGCAGCGTCAGCGAGTAGCACTCGCTCGAGCGTTAGCCACTCAGCCGAAGCTGCTGCTATTGGATGAGCCGCTAGGTGCATTAGATGCATTAACGCGGATCGAAATGCAGGAATTGATCGAAGGAATTTGGCAAGAGCAACGCTTCACAGCTCTTTTGGTGACTCATGACGTTTCAGAAGCTATTACGCTAGCGGATCGAGTTATTTTAATTGAACAAGGAAAGATTGCGATGGATTTACGTATACCTCTTCCAAGACCTCGTGAAAGGGGAAGTCATTCGTTTGGAAAACTAGAAAGCAAAGTACTAGCAAGAGTCATGAAAAAAGAAACGTCGTCGCTTTTAGAAGATGCTACGACCGTATAAAAGGAGAAGAGTATGATGCGAGTGGCAGTTGTATTAAATAGCAAGACAGAAAAAATTGTGCCCATTGTGGAAGGAGACATTATCCGGTTATACGATACGGAAACAGAAGAAACAGAAGACGTTACAAATCCCTCTATTCATTTAAGTGAAGGAAAGAGAGGCGCGGTTGTTAAATGGGCTGAAAGTCGAGGCATAAAGGTTCTAGCGGCACCGCCTAGTATGCTGTGTGAGTTATCTTATGGCAGCGCCAAGTCGAAAGGTTTTCATTATTACCGTGTAAGTTCTGACACAGGCTTTGCAGAGTTTCAGCAGCGTTTAAAAAACAAGAATATCGAATTAGTCACAGACTTGCCATCATTTGAAATTGAACCTAGTGCAGCTGTGCTGCCTAACGAGTAAAGATTGGGAAGGAGAAGCTATGAAGTATGTAAATATAACAGTTAATCGTCAGCTGTCATCTAAAAAAATCGTTACTCTATCCTTGCACGCACCTCATAATCTTAATGCTATTAATCAAGAATTATACGAAGAGCTCAAGCAATCCTTGGAGGAGATTTCACAGGACAAAGCAATAGGCGCATTGATTTTAAACAGTGACGTATCTAATGCTTTCAGTGCAGGCGTGGATTTACAATTTATTCAAAATTTAAGTAATGAAGAAGCGAGTGATTTTTTCACTAATCTATCGAAGCTGCTAGATACGCTTATTCACTTTCCAGTTCCCACGATTTCTTTCGTCAATAGATATGCCTTCGGAGCAGGAGCTGATCTGGCTATTTCATGCGATGTACGCATTGCCAGTGAATCAGCATACTTTCGATTTCCCGGTCCGCAGTTTGGCTTGGTTTTAGGGACACAGCGGTTGGTTAATGAAATCGGTTCTTCCAAAGCTCGTTTTTTAGCATTGTCAGGTAAGAAGATAAATGGACAAACTGCTTTGGAGTACGGCTTAGTTCATGAACTAAGTGCAAATGAAGAAGCTGGCCAAAAGACTGCTTTGAAATGGGCAAGCACCTTAGCAAACGTTCCATCATACACGACTCAAACAATAAAAGAAGTTTGCCATTCAGGAGAGTCTTTTCATGAACTGACGCGTGCTTCAGTGCTAGAAGGAGATTTCATGAAGCGATTCAGTCAGTATGTGCAAGGTAATAAGAAAAAAGTACGTCAGTAGGCAAAATAAATGCTGAAAAAGCTAGAGGAGATTTGAGATGATTCAAAAAAAAAGATTTTATGCAACAACCATTATTTTGCTGTTGCTCCTAGCTTTAAGCGGATGTGGAGGAAGTAAAGAGACAGCAGCGGGCAATCAGTCAGTAGAAGAAAAAGGTGTCGTAAAAGTAGGATATCAAAAGTCTGCACCTATGCTGCTATTAAAGAAAAAGCAGCTGTTGGAAAAGAACTTAGGGAAATTAGGATATGAAGTGAAGTGGTATGAGTTCAATACAGGAATTGCAGTAGCAGAGGCGTTGAATGCAGGGAGCATCGATATTGGGGGTTTAGGTGATTCTCCTTCTTTATTTGGAAAAGCAAGAGGGCTTGATTTTGTATATATTGCAAGCGAACCTTCTGTGCCTGAATCTGAAGGTATTTTGGTAAAGAAAGATTCTTCTATTAAAACTATTAAGGATCTTAAAGGTAAGAAAATTGCTTTTAATAAAGCGTCAATCTCCCAATACTTGCTGTTAAAAACGCTGAAGTCGGAAGGGTTGACAGAGAATGATATAAACCCAGTGTATCTTAATCCGCCAGAAGCCAGTGTTGCTTTTTCACAAGGGCAAGTAGATGCATGGGTTATATGGGAGCCATACTTTACAACAACTGCAAATAAGGGTAATCGCGTGTTATCAGATGCTACTGGTCTTGTTTCCTTTCGTTCTTTCTATGTAGCTGGTGAAAAATTTGTGAAAGATAATCCGAAAGCAACAAAACAAATTGTATTAGAGCTTCAAAAGGTTGGAAAAGAAATTAATAAAAATCCTCAGGAAGCAGCTGAATTAGTATCAGATGCTACCAAGATTCCAGTTGACACTTGGAAAGAGATCTTGAAGAAAAAGCCAGCCGATGTTCAATTTATGAATCAAAAAGCTGCAGATGACCTTCAAGAGCAGGCGAATGACCTCTTAGAAATGAAATTAATTACAAAACAAATTGACGTTGAAAACTCGTACTGGTCTCCTTAAAAATGAGAAGAAAATATGAAAGGAGCGTGTAAAAAGATATGAAGGTTAAAGGGGCGGCCAGTGTTCAAATGAAAAAGCGAGCTTTTCATCTTCAATTTCTGCTTCTCTTACTAACTATAGTTATAGGATGCTTGATGACCGCTTGTTATCAAAAAAGCTCCGCTAGTGAACCGGAAAAAAATAAGCTATCTGATGTAACGCTACGAGTAGCGCAAACAGGATGGAGCAGTATTGAAGAAGAGTTAAAAGCAGCGGGGCTAGAAAATACACCATATAAGATTGATTATAGTGTATTTCAAGGTGGAAACCTTCAGCTTGAAGCGATGGCAGGAGGTCATATAGATTTTTCGCTATCGAGCGAAATTCCTCCTATCTTTGCTAATTTATCTGAAGGCAATGGGAATTTCAAAGTAGTTGCGGTGCAAGAAGGTAATACATTAAATCAAGAAGTGGTTGTTCCCAAAAATTCTTTAATAAAAACCGTAGCCGACTTAAAAGGGAAAAAGGTTGCTTATGTAAAAAATACAACCGCTCATTATTTTTTACTCAAACTGCTAAAAGAAGCAGGATTAGAGTGGAAAGACATTAAGCCAGTGGAACTTTCTACATCTGATGGGCTCACAGCGCTTTTAGGAGGAAATGTGGATGCATTTGCAAGCTATGGTGTCTCTATTATATCTGCTCATGAAAAGGGGGCAAAAACGATAGCAAGTGGTAAAGACATTTTATCAGGAAACTTCCTCATTACCGTGCCGCCTAAGCTCCTTGAGGATAAAAACAAAAAAGCGGCATTGGTTGATTTGCTGGATCGATTGCAAAAAGCCCATAAATGGACACGAGAAAATCAAGAGCAGTGGGCGAAGGTTGTCGCAACAAATACACATCAGCCAGTCAGTCAGGCACTAACAACACTAAAAGAAGGTGAAGAACAGCGTCCAAGCATTATTACTCCTATTACCACTCAGCAAATTAAATCAGAGCAAGATGTGGCGGATACGTTTTATTCAGAATCACTTTTGAAAGAAAAAATAGATGTTAAAAAGTTTTGGACAAAGGTATTAAATAGTGACGTAGAAAAAATAGGACTAAACTAAAAAAACGGAATATTCGGAAAGGTTAATGAGATATGTCAACAAAAGCAGCGTCTATTTATAATGAGCCAACATTTCACAATGTAGAGGAAGAACGTCAACATCGTAAGGAAAGGCTAGCAGGTGCTTTTCGGATTTTTAATCAATTTGGATTTAATGAAGGGGTGGCGGGACATATAACAGTTCGAGATCCTGAAAAAGAAGATCATTACTGGGTGAATCCGTTAGGTGTACATTTTGGACAAATGAAAGTAAGTGATTTGCATCTTGTTAATCACAGCGGAGATGTCGTCGTAGGGAATCGTCCAATTAATAAAGCGGCGATTGCGATTCACTCGCAAATTCATCAAGCAAGACCAGATGTAATCGCTGCTGCCCACTCTCACTCTCTTTATGGTAAAGCATGGTCGTCTTTAGGAAGGTTACTTGATCCGCTTACGCAAGACTCATGTGTATTTTATCAAGATCACGGCTTATTTGATGATTTTACGGGAGTAGTTTTAGAAAAAAGTGAAGGTGAACGCATTGCTGATGCACTTCAGCAATATAAGGGTGTTATTTTGAGGAATCACGGACTTCTCACGGTTGGAAATAGCGTAGATGAAGCGGCTTATTGGTTTATTGCTATGGACCGAGCTTGTCATGCTCAGCTTCTTGCTGAAGCAGCAGGAAGACCTATTCCAATTGATCATGAAACGGCTGTTTTGACGCACTCACAAGTAAGTAGTCCATCGGGAGGCTGGTTCAACTTTCAACAGCTATGGTACAAGCTGCTTGATGAGGAGCCCGATGTTTTAAACTAAATAAAAAAAGGGGCTTAGGCATTGATACAAACGTTTCAATGCCTAAGTAAGTACGATGAAAAGGGGAACATATACATATGAAAATCTTGCAAAAAGCTTCAGGTTTTATGAAGAGGAACCTATGTAAGCGAATTTTAGTAGTAAGCATTCTTACTATAGGAAGTGCATCTATTTTATCTGGCTGCAGTGAGGCAAATGAAACAGCAGGAAAAGAGAAAATAGATTTGTCAAAAGTAACAATTGTATTGGGAGATCAAGCTGGAATGACTAAGGCCAAAGTAGAGGCTTCTAAAGTACTTGAAGGTACACCTTACAAAGTAAAATGGGCAAGCTTTCAAGGAGCAGCCCCTTTATTTGAAGCAGTAAAAGCAGGATCAGTAGATACAGCTCCTGCCGGAGATACGCCTGTGTTAGCCGCCGCTGCATCTGACGTACCAATAAAGATTATCGCCACGAGCGTTTCTTCTCCGAAAGCCGTCGGGATATTAGTCAAAAAAAATTCATCAATCAAAACAATAAAGGATTTAAAAGGAAAAACGGTCGTCGTTTCTTCAGCAAAAGGCAGTATTGCACAATATTTATTAATTGAAGCGTTAAAAGAAGAAGGGCTGTCTACGAAAGATGTTAACGTTAAGTTTGTTCTTCCTACTGATGCAGCAGCAGCTTTCAAGGCCGGGCAGCTAGAAGCATGGGCTACTTTTGACCCGTATTTAGCGATTTCTGAGAAGAACGGTGGAAGAGTATTGCGTACAGGCGAAGGAATTAATACGGGGCTAGGGTTTATCACAGCCTCAGAAAAAGCACTGCAGGATCCCGGGAAAAAAGCAGCGCTTCAAGACGTAATTAAACGAATTTCTAAAGCATGGGAATGGGAAAACCAAAATAAAGAAAAGTATGTTAAAGTGTATTCTGATATCACCAGATTACCTAATGATGTATCGAAAACAATTAATGGACGAGTAAATGCTGAAGTAAGACCTGTTAAAGAAGAAGATATACGTGCTGTACAGAAAGTAGCCGATGTATTTAAAGAAGAAGATGTATTGCCAAAAGAAGTGGACGTGAATAAATTAGTGGATAAAGAAATTTTTACTGCTAAATAAGATGAAGAAGCCTTTATTCTCTAAAGGCTTTTTGTTATTTTCCTCTCCAACTTACACACCCACCGGTAATACTGCACCACCATCCAAAACAGCAGCGGATTTAGTAGAAGCGAATACCACCACGTCCACCATCCGTAGTGAAAATACCCCCATGGAGCAGGGAGAAGGGCCACTACTTCATAAAGTAAAACAGCAACCGACCAAAGTAAAATATAGGCGGCTTTTTTTGTGAGCTTCCCGGCAAAAGGATAGTAGGTAAGAAAAAGCATGTTTACAGGCGGAATGAGAACAGTATAGGCAAAAATACCTTGCCAGTCTGTCTCTTGTGTAAAATACCAGTAGCCGTGAAATTTGAAATTAATGAAGACGTCAAAGATATGCTGAGCAGCAATGGTGAACATCCAAATGTGTACAATTTGATTTACTGTGAAGCGCTTGTTTGTTTTAAAAGCAAGAACGTTAAATATTAAAATAGAAAGAATTAATCCAATCATATTGGTTCTCCTTTTGGCTTCTTGACTATATTGTATAATTTTAGGAGATTAAATCCAATAGAGAAATGGACATACTATGAATTTTCTGCGGTATTTTTCACAGGGACGGACTGTGTTTTTTTTCGATTTCTTAAAAATGCGATCACGAGTAAAAAAGCAGGAATGACAATTTGAAACGGAAGGTGTAAAGTGAACGGAATGATTTTTAACCCTTCATATACGTGTTCGAAATAGTTTTGAGCAAGGGACAATGAATAAAACAAAACGACTAAGCCAATTGGAAATACAAGCGGTGACGGGTTTTTAAGCTGAAACACGTGGGAAAGGCCCAGCACAGTGGCGTAGAAAAACAGACCTATTTTAAAGAAGCCGCCAGTGATTAAAGCCAGCATAAAAAACACATCAAGCCGTTCTAAAAACCCTGCGAATTGAATGCTTTGAACAGTGCTTAAAAGCGGAAAAGCAGACCTCGATGTTAAGGTAACGCCCAGCACACCTATATTCACAATCATTGTAATCATAAGATTAATACCGTTTAACGTAATTGCGCTGAATACAATCAAAGCGGTCTTTTTCACATTTTTTGTATATGGGAAAATCATGGCAAATACAATGACTTCGCCAAAAGGAAAATACAGCGTCTGGCTGTAGGCAACCCTCAGCACTAAAGAAATACCGTTTTCAAGCATTGGCTTTAGACTTGAAAAATCAAGAAGGCCAGAAACGAAGATAAGAATAAAGCCAGCGACGGCGAGTACATAAATGAAGAAAAACAGCAGTTCCGCCGAACGTGCCATCACTTCAATTCCTTGGCGAACCGTATAGATAATTCCCAGCATCAGTAAAGCGTTCACTATAAACAGCGGCGTGTCAGGATAGACAAAAGTAAGAAGCATCGCGCCGAAATCGCGCAGCACCCGCGCGGCTCCATTCGCAAAATATAATACGTAAAGAAAAGCCAGTATGCGTCCGGGCACTTTTCCAATAATTTTTTCGATATACTCCGTCAGCGCTAAATCGGGATAATAGCGGTGCAAGCGATAATACATAAAAATAAGTGCATAGCTGCTGATCATACCAACTAAAATGGCAATCCAAGCATCTTGCTTAGCGTCCATTGCTAAGCCGACTAAAAAGGCGCTGCCAATCTCAAAGAGCGTAATTAACACAAACAGCTGCCATCCGCTAATTCGAGCTTTTTCCACTGCCTATCCGCCTCCTTTTCTACAGCTAGTATGCGCTTTTTAACGTCAAGCATATGCATCATGTAAGTAAAGAGTTGGAAAGGAAATAGGGATATTTTGTTAAAAACTAAGTGCGCTAGCCGAAGATATAAGAGAGAAGTACGTAAAAGGAGAGAGCGTATTGGATTTATTTGAAGTCCGCTTATTTACATAGTGGGAAGACGCTATAGAAAAACTCCTTCCGTTTCTAAAAAAATATCATACTAACGAAAAAAGCCTTTTCTCTGCAAAAGGCTTTTTTCTATGGCGAACATTTGTGCTATGATAGAGAAGCAAGGAGGATACAGCATGAAAGAAAATCATCAGTTTACCATACACACAGATAAAGAAAAGCTTGATATAGATGTCATCTACTCGTACCTTCATCATGAATCGTACTGGGCAAAAGGAATTCCGCTTCACCTTGTTCAAACGTCTATCGAACATTCCGTTTGTTTTGGCGTATATGATGAGTGTGATAAACAAGTAGGATTTGGGCGAATTATTTCAGATTTTGCGACGTTTGCTTATTTGGCGGATGTGTTTATTCTTCCGCACGCGCGAGGCAACGGCCTTGGAAAAGCGCTGGTACAAGAAATGATTCGCTATCAGCCGATTCAAGACGTACGAAAAATTTTATTGGCAACAAAAGATGCCCATGGTTTGTACAGTCAGTACGGATTTAAAGAAGTTAAAAATAAGCAGCTGTTTATGCAAATTTTTAAAAAAGGCATGTATGAGCGGGTGCTTTATTCAAAAGAAAATAAAATACTGCCTGGAAAAGAGGGATAGATATGGCTGAAGAGTTACGTAAAAGCGTATTTAATGAAGAATTGATTACCCACTTGAGTGACGCTTTTTCACGTGAAATGAGTTCATTTGATCAAAAAGCATTTCATGAGCTGGTTTTTCAACAGGACTGGGAAGGCTTAGCGCTGAAAGAGCGCATGAGAAGAATTACGCTTTCCATGCATGAAGTGCTGCCGGCGGATTATGAAGAAGCACTTCATATTTTATATAAAGCGGCTCCAACGGTAGGAGGACTTCAAGGCACGATTTTTCCAGATTACGTTGAACTATACGGATTAAACGCTTGGGAAGCTTCCATAAAAGCACTCGCGTTTTTTACACCGTTTTCCACATCAGAATTTGGGGTGCGTCCGTTTTTGATTCAAGATACAAATCGAATGCTCCAGCAAATGATTGAATGGGCAGGAGATGAAAACCATCATATTCGCAGATTAGCAAGCGAAGGGAGCCGACCTAGACTTCCGTGGGGACAATCAGTACCTGCGTTAAAGCAGGATCCAAAACAAACGCTCCCGATTTTAGAGCAGTTAAAACGAGATGAATCGCTCTATGTCCGCAAAAGCGTAGCCAATCATTTAAACGATATTTCGTACATAGAAAAAGATTGGATGCTTGACGTGATGAAAAGATGGTACGGAAAAGACGTTAAAACCGATTGGATCGTCAAGCATGCGTGCCGTTCACTGCTGAAAAAAGGAGATCCTGAAGCTCTGTCTCTTTTTGGCTATGGAGATGATCCGGGCGTGAGTGTCACAGGGCTTAGCTTACAGCCGCATGTCATTACGATTGGTGATAGCATTGACTTTTCCTTTGAGTTATCGGTGGAAAAAAACATGCCGCTTCGCATAGAGTATGGAATTCATTACGTAAAAGCAAAAGGAAACCGCACTCAAAAAGTGTTTATGCTAAAAAATGTTCAAGCAAAAGCAGGCCAAGCGCTGACAGTCACAAAAAAGCATGGGTTTAAAGATTTAAGTACACGAAAACATTATAATGGTAAGCATACGCTTTCTGTTATTGTAAACGGAGTGGTAAAAGCAGAAGCGGATTTTGTGATTGAGTAACTCTTTCCTGATGGAGAGAGTTTTTTTATGTTTCTATAGAGCTGATGAGGAAACGTAAGTCAATAGGTTGCTGCCTCTTTACTTATTTACAAAATCGACTGAAAAACATCCATTTAAATTCCTTTTATGGTATATTAATCCTTAGGGAGTGATAAAGTGAAGAAATTTATGGTGGGCACATTGAGTGCTTTTTTGGCAATGTCATTGGTAGCGTGCTCAAACTCTGCTAGCAAAGAAGAGAGCGGCTATAGCATTCAAAAAGTGAAAGTCAAGATAACAGATGATGCCAATTTAATTGGAAAAGTTGGTATACAAGATAGCAAAGGAAAAATGGTCGATGTAAAACCAAAAGCGCTGTATTACGAGTTTAAAATGAAGCAGCAAGGCAAGCGTAAATTCTATCAAAATGATAAAGACGAAATAGAAGCTAAAATTATACCGAATGAAGATTTAAAGAAAGCATCTATCAATACAGTAGGCGTTAATGTATTTGATGAAGGGCATGAGCAGTTCGGTACAGGTATGGGAATTGAAGAGTTTAACTATATGAAAAAAGGAAAGGTCGATGTGCACTACGATCTGGGCGCGACTGTTAAAAACAAAGAAATGCCTCTCGCTCCTTCCGATCAGAAATTAAAAAACCTCCAAAAAGTCGCGAGGCATGGAAAGCTCATCATTACAAGAAATAACAAAGAAATTGGTCGATATGATTTAGAGACGTTAGAATCTGTAAAGAAATGATCAATAGCTGCATGGAGTATGTGCAGCTAAATTACGGACAGTGCGGGTTCAATGAAGGGCTAAAGTTTATAGCAGTTCATACATAAAAGAGAGGCTGGACCAAATGTATTTTAGCCGAAGGGAAAAATGAACCATTGATCAACATGTTTGATTAGGGGTTCGTTGTTTTGTTAGGTTGAACGTATATTTCATGTGTTTCATTCTTTCTAGCAGTTGATTGGAGGGTAAGGCGAAGACTCCTGCGGGAAAAGCGGGACAGGTGAGACCCCGCAGGAGCGCAAGCGACGAGGAGGCTCATCGGCCGCCCGCGGAAAGCGAAGCCTTGCACGGAAATCAACTGCGGTTGAACAAGAAGTCCGAATTGTTAATCCAGATTATTTGTCTTCAGATTGAATTGATTCTGCTATGTCTCAATCCTTTTTTATATAAATGCACTCATTTGATACATTAAAAATAGTCAAAAAGGTTCAGCTCCCTTATCTTGAAGTTATTTCCTTAAACGGTATAATTATTTATGTAACATTTTAAATATTTTAAAAATTTAAAATGTCTAATCAAAGGGATGGGGAGGAGTAAATGAATGAAAAAAACTGTAAAACGAACGGCCGTGCCGGCGATTTTGTCAATTGGATTATTGCTGTCGCCGCTTGCGGTACAAGCTGAGATGCCTTACTACGGAAAAGACTACAGTCAGCCGGAAAAAATTAAAGCGCTTTATCCGGAAATAAAGGTGGATGAAGCAACGCCGGCATTTCTGAAAGGGCAAGACGCATTTACGACTCAAGAAGAAATGATGAGCTATGTTCAAACGCTTGCTCATAAAAGTCCGTACGTAAAGCTGAAGATTATCGGTAAATCACAGCAAGGGCGAGACATTCCGGCTCTATATTTTTCGAAGGAAAAGAAGTTTGCTGATGGAAAGACATCTAAAAAGCCAACGATTTGGCTTCAAAGTCAAATTCATGGTAATGAACCGGCAAGCGGTGAATCCGTACTCGCCGTTGCAACGCGTTTGACACAAGACTTTGGAAAAGATGTGTTAAATAAAGTCAACATTGTCATTGTGCCGCGCATTAATCCTGACGGATCTTATGCATTTAAACGTCAGCTAGCAAATAATTTAGACGGAAACCGCGACTACATAAAGCTTGAAAGCCCGGAAGTACAGAGCATACGAGCTGAATTTAACCGTTTTTCACCAGAAGTCGTCATCGACGCTCATGAATATACGCCTTACAGCAGCGGATTTAAAAATATCGGTAAAGAAGGCGTGTGGAAGTATCACGATATTTTACTGCAGTCCGGCCGAAACTTAAATATTCCGCAGAACATTCGCGACGTGTCGGATGAGCTGTTTGTGAACAGTACGCTTACAGCCATTGAAAAGCAGGGATATTCAGGAGAAGTATACTATACGTCTCAAGTGAATAAACAAGGGCAGCTGGAAGTAGAAGAAGGCTCAGTTGAACCGCGAATCGGGCGAAACTCACTAGGCTTGTATCCATCGTTTTCATTTTTAGTCGAAAGCAGAGGAATCGGCATTGGCCGAGAAGATTTTCCGCGGCGAGTGAGTGCGCAAATTGCTACACAAGAAAAGCTGATTACACAAACAGCCAATCACGCCAAACAAATTAAAGCGCTGATTGCCAAAGAAAAAGCGGCGCTTGTCAAAAAAGGAAAAAATGCAAATGATCATGATCCAATTGTGGTGAACAGTGAAAATAAAAAAATACCAAACTCTACGTTAGAAATGGTCGATGTAGAAAGCGCGTCTGTTAAAGAAATTCCTGTGACGTACTACAGTGCAAAGAAAGCAACACCGACGCTTGTCCGCGAACGTCCGACTGCTTACCTTTTAAAACCGGGACATGAAGAGTTAGCAGAAAAACTGCAGGGACAAGGCGTAAAAAGTTTCAAGTTAACGAAAGAAACGGCTCTTTCAGTAGAAGCGTATAATGTCAGCAGCCGCATTGAAAATGAAGTCTACGAAAATAAACCAAATGTGGACGTGCAAACAATCGTCAAGTCAAAAACGGTGACGTTCCCAAAAGGAAGCTACGTCTTTTTAACGTCTCAGCCGCAAAACAATTTATTGTCTCTATCGCTTGAGCCAGAATCTGTGGACAGCTTCACAACGTTTGGTTATTTGCCTTCAGAAGTAGGACAAGAACTTGATGTTTACCGGTTTACGCGTTCCATTGAAAAATCGCCTTTGCAAAAAGAATCCCGTAAATAATGAAAAAGCGTGGAGCTTGGCTTCACGCTTTTTCATTATGATCACGTGACTGCTGTCGGTTTTTTCTTCTTCTAGAAAAGAAATAAATAAAAAAGCCGGCTAATAGAAGAAGTGTAATAAGAAGAATACTAGTAGGAAAGTAAAGAGAGCCTATCTGAATGCCCAAGTAGTTTAACATTATCATAACGTCCTTTCTTGATAAAAAATGGTTTATTTTACTAAATACCCTTATAAGCTAATAGAAAACGTTTCAGCTGTTTTAGTAGGGAATGGATTGACTCTGTGCGCCAACAACCACGACATGACCTTGTCTCATCTCTTCTATATACCGGTTTGCCTCCCTGTTAGATAAGCCGAGTGAAGCCATCTTTGAAAGAAGCTCATCTTCTCTTGAAAGAAGCATATTGACCGCCGTTTCAAAAATACCTTGCTCTGCCATTCTGTACTTTTTTGTATGTGTTGCCTCCGTTAAATGCTGAGCCCATTCTTTATCGTAGGCCAGCAGATAAATCTCTTTGCTTGTAAATCCTCTCTTTAAAAAAGAACGGATGACGCAGACTGCCTCCTCTTGGTTTTCTGCTACTTGAATGTGTTTCATACACGAACCAAACCTCCTGATAAAAGATATTTCCGAAATACATCTTCTACTCAACATGTAGCCTTTGTTTCCAACTTTAAACTTGTTTTCTATGAATTTTCTCAGATAGTAAAAGAGAATAGAAACATCATAAATTTTCAAAAAAAGATGTTTGAACTTCAAAACAGAAGGCTAAACGTAGACTATACTAAAAAGTTCCATCAAAAATAGGAGGAGATTAAAATGAATTTACAAGATCAACAAACACAAGGTCAGCCCCAGCAAACGCAAGACCGCCAGCCGGGTATTGAAAGCGAGATGAATCCTCTCCCTATTTATGAGGATGATAATTATATTGGTACAGGAAAATTAAAAGGAAAAGTAGCGCTAGTTACCGGAGGAGACAGCGGAATTGGACGAGCAGTATCCATTGCTTATGCGAAAGAAGGAGCGGACGTAGCCATCGTTTACTTAAACGAACATAGCGACGCCGAGGAAACAAAAGCCCGCATTGAAGAAGAAGGTGTAAGATGCTTGCTGATTGCAGGAGACGTAGGAGACGAATCATTCTGTAACGAAGCGGTAGAAAAAACGGTGAGTGAGCTTGGAAAGCTTGATATCCTTGTGAACAATGCAGGAGAGCAGCATCCAAAAGAAAGCATTAAAGAAATTACGAGTGAACAGCTTGAACGAACGTTCAAAACGAACTTTTATTCATACTTTTATTTTACGAAAAAAGCGCTTGATTATTTAGGAAAAGGCAGTGCCATCATTAATACAACGTCCATTAATCCTTACCGCGGGAATCCTCAGCTGATCGATTATACGGCGACAAAAGGTGCAATTAACGGCTTTACGCGCAGTATGGCGCAAGCGCTTGTCAAAGACGGTATTCGTGTGAACGGCGTAGCGCCGGGACCAATCTGGACACCGCTTATTCCGTCTACTTTCTCAGGGGATAAAGTAGGAGAATTCGGTACAGATACACCGATGGGCAGACCTGGACACCCTGTAGAACACGTGGGCTGCTATGTGCTGCTAGCTTCAAATGATTCATCTTATATGACGGGTCAAACGCTTCATGTCAACGGCGGAGATTTCATGAACACATAATTGCTTCACCTATTATAAAGGAGGAGAAAACGATGGGAGAGCGCCAGAAAAGATCTATTTCAAATACACCAAAAAAACGAGATGAAACGGAGCAGCGTGTAACAGATCAAGACGAAACGTTGTTTGAACGTTTTAAAGAAGAAGAAACGGTGGATCCTATGCCAATGGAAGATATAAGACTTGAACAAAAAGAAGAGAAAAATAAAACAAAAACAAAAGATGAATCGGGTTCTGAAAACATCCATCATCGAAAATAAAAAACAGCCTTCTCGGGCTGTTTTTTTATCTGTGTTTCTATATTAATGAGCATTAGAAGCAATGACAATTTTTGAATCATCTTCTAATGCCTGAGCAAGATTCGATTTAATTCGTATATGGTCAAAACTTAAACCAAGCTGCATCGCAGTAGTGGCTAATTCAGGACGAATGCCCGATAAAATCGATTTAACGCCAATTAAATCAAGCGCATTTATCAGCTGAAACAGCTCATGCGCGACCATTGTATCGATCATCACCACTCCTGACAAATCAATATACAAATGAGAGATTTGCTTCTCGGCACACTGTTTTAACGTGCTTTCTAGGATCATTCTGGCCCTTGCCGTATCAATATCTCCGACTAACGGTAAAAGAGCCACGTCTTTTTTAATCACAATAACAGGTGAACTTAATTCATGAATCATTTCCTGCTGAGAGCGAAGGCGGTTTGAGGCATATTCCTGCGCTTCTGTGATGAATTTCAAAATAATAATATCAAATACCCGTACTACTTTTTCATTCCACATATCGATATGCTGCTGAGTGATGTCATCATGAAGTTCTGCAAATCGGCGAATATACTCACAGTATTGTTTGCGGACGTTCATAAATTCTTTAATAATACTTTGAATGGGGGTTCTGAGATGCTGTTGGTCTTTGGCAACTTTATTTAGCCACGTGTTAAAAGAGTCAAAAAAGCTTTTTTCATCTTCTATAAAGACGTTGCTAATATATAAATGAAATTCATAGTTTTGCGCTTTTAAGCGTTGAATGACGTCAGGATCATTAGAGGTATATACGCCTTCAGAAGATGTTTTATCCAAAGATTCATACCATTCTTCCGTCATAGTTGGTGCGCTTTCTAGCAGATAAGAACGTAAAGCGATATCTTTCTTCACTGTTATTCTCCTCTCAAACTGATAAAACATGCGCAGGTGCGCAACGTATTTATTATAGCATCTTTTTTATAAAGATGGATATGAAATGTATGTTTATTTTGCGTGTGAGGTTTTAAGTGATTGTATATAGGGAAAAATTTTAATAAAAGGGGAAAGAGGGAAAGTATGAATACCGTGACGAGCGATCAGTGGAAATGGTATCAGTTTGATTTAGAAGAAGCCGATGGAATAGCTGATATAATCAAAGACTATCAGTATCCAAGAGATGAATGGTTTTGCCAGCAGCTTCAAAAGAAAAATTCTAATCATATTCAAGTAGATGTAATAGGAGAAAGTGAGCTCATTTATGGTTCACTGATTTATCATAAGAAGTCGTTTGATCAAAAAAATTACGATTCGTTTCATTTTTATATTACTGAGGAATTTATTATAACGGCAGGAATCGATTTGAAAATCCTTGAGAACACCAATCACGAACGAATGATTGAACGCATGAAGCAGGCTGCTAACACGGCGGAAAGTTTTTTTATTCTTTTAGGCGAAATTATGAAAAAACACTTAAATGGATTTGATCAGTTTGAAAGTCATTTCAGAGAGCTTCTGTGGGAAGTGCGCCATAATAATAACATCGACGTGTTAGATGAAATTCATAAAGCGCGCTATGACCTGCTTATATGGACAAATTTAATCAGTTCTGTTCGAGAAGTCACAATGGGAATCGAAGAAGCGTTTCATAAAAAAATTAACCAAACGATTCAATATCAGCGAATGTGTAAAAAAATAGAAATTGGCCTCACGCTGATTGAACAATATCAAAAAGAATTTGACGCGTTAATTAAATTAGAAGAAGTTGTGTCTACTCACAGAGGAAATGAGATTATGAAAGCTTTAACGCTTTTAACAGCAATTAGTACGCCTTTAACCGCTTTTGGAGCCCTTTGGGGAATGAACTTTAAAGGGATGCCGGAGCTTGATTGGAAGTTTGGCTATATCTATGCACTCATTTTAATCGTTCTTTCGACCATTGCCATTTATCTCTATTTACGAATGAAAGGGTGGACGGGCGATCTGTTAAAAGGAAGAAAAAAGAACTCATTTTTTAAATAAGCTTTAATAAAAGAGGTTGAGACATAACGAAATGAATCCAATCTAAAGGCGAACAAAGGAGATACATGAGCTGGACTGCTTATGACACCGCAGTTGATTTCCGTGCAAAGCTTCGCTTTCCGCGGGCGGCCGCTGAGCCTCCTCGTCGCTTGCGCTCCTGCGGGGTCCATCTGTTCCGCTTTTCCCGCAGGAGTCTTCGCCTTGCCCTCCAATCAACTGCTAGAAGGAACAAAATAGATTAAACTATATTCACCATCACAAAAAACGAACCACTCATCAAACATGTTGATTAATGGTTCGTTTTTCACTTTGGCTAAACTATTTTTGTTCCAGCCTCTTTGTTGTTTGTTATCCTCGCCTCCACGTCGTCGGCTCACCTGAACGAAGGCATCTTGGAAATAAATCATTTTCTTTTAGCTTTACTTGATTGCCGTTTTCATCGGTATAGCGACCGGTTTGTGGAACCAATTCGCCGGTTGAAAAGGCGTCATCTACGGGCTTCCACGTCGTTGATTCACGTGTGTGGGGGCAAGGTGTAAAAAGATCATCTTTTTGAAAAAGTTTAATTTCACCTTCCGCACAAATGTAAGCGCCCGATTCTGGTACAGCTTCACTCGTTCGATAAATGTTCTGTACAGTCTTCACACGCATCCAACCTTTCTTTTTGATTAGTTGTATTTTAATGTTCCTGTCGTGGCGTCCATGTACGTGCGGTCTTCTATAATATCCGAGTCATCTAGCTTTCTAAAAGGAGCGCAGTAGCAGACAACACCCGTCTCGATTTCAATTTCTTGAAATCCGTATGCACGGCAAAGGTATTCGCCGACCTCGCTTGGAGCTGGATGCGTATCCAGCTCATCTAACGCTTCATTAAACATCTCTAAAAATTCTTTTTTTGAAAATTTTTTCTCATGATGCAGTGTTACTGGGTCTCCAGAATCTGTTCCTTGTGCTAACGCGTAAAAATACATCGTCCTCACTCCTTGCATATATATAGTCGTGCTTTTGCTGAAATGTAGAAACATTGATTGTTAGTTAGTAAATTCCCTTAAATAAACAAAATAAACGCATCTGGAAGAAAACGGTTTCTTTATGGTTATGATCTTAGAGAGAATTCAGCGCTATCAGCGTTTGATAGCAAGCTGCCACAGGGTGATAATCGGCTTTAGGAGCCGGGCTTTTTTTCGAGCTGTAGCGTTCGTTTTGCTGATTTAACAGCTGATACCAGCCTCCATATGTGTGATCGATAAAGTGTTTCTGAGAGTAGGAGAACAGGGCGTCGTATGCTTTCCAATATCCGCTGTCTCCGGTTTTTACCCCGAGCAGTGAAGCCGCAGAAATGGCTTCGGCCATCACCCAGTAGTTTTTATCCGGGTCAATGACCTCTTCTTGAGGAGACAGCGCAAAGTAAAGACCTCCGTACTTAGCATCCCAGCCTCGGTTCCAGCCCTTATCAAACAAATACTTTGCACGTTCTGTCATCCAGTTTTCCGAACGGTGCCGATCAAGCCATAAAAGCAGCTTGCTCCATTCAAACTGATGTCCTGGTATAAAGCCGTACGGACGAAATTCATCTTTTGTGTTGTTTTTATTGTAGTCCCAATCTGGCTGCCAGTCTGTATCATAATGCTCCCAAATCATACCGCCAGATCGTTCAGCAAGCTGCTGAGTAACGCCTTTTGCAAGCGTGTATGCCCGGTCTACGTATTTTTTATCTCTTGTTGCTTCAAAGGCAGAAAGCATCGCTTCACACATATGCATGTTTGCATTTTGGCCCCGATAGAAAGAAGAAGCTGACCACGATGCGTCCCATTCGTCTCGGTAAAAGCCGTGCGCATCTTCCCAAAAGTACTTTTCCATCACGTCATATACCTGTTCAATTGTTTCTTTTGCTTCTTGAATACCGGCTTGATACGCGATGGAAGAAGCTAAAAGAGCAAAAGCGTGGCCATATGCTTGTTTAGAATCATCTTTTACTTCTCCGTCATCGGTTATTTCAAAAAAATACCCGCCGTTCTCTCTATCATAATGGTTGTTTTGTAGAAAACGAATGCCGTGCTGAGCTGCTTCTTTGCACCAATCCGGTCCGTCTAAAAGAGCCCCTACACTGAAGATATAAATAAAGCGCGCCGTACTTACTAAGTGCTTTGAATGCGTGTTGTTGACGGTGCCGTCGTCGTAGTATTCATGGATATACCCGCCGTTTTTTTGGTCAATACAAGCTGGGTAGTAGAAATGAAGCGTATCAAAAATATGCTGTTTTAATGTGTGAGGTTTTCGAAACGCAGTTGAGGAAAAATCCGTTGCCGTGTTCATTTTATCACCATCTCAATCTTTGTTTTTAATTGTTTTTTACCCTAAGCCATTAGGAGTAAACGTAAGGGTTTTTTTGCTTTTTTTGCTCTATTATTCTATTTTTGTTGAAAATGTATCAGTTTGGAAACAAGTTTGAAATATTTTGATATACTTTTGACACGATTATCCGGTATTCTAAAAGTACGTGCTAGCTGGAACGAACAAATGTACAGAGCCTCTAGACGTCAAATGATTTTATTTAGTGTGGCTAGTTTAAGATTGAGCTTAAACATCGGATCCTGTTTTCACTTAATCTATTAAACTGGCAACATGTATTTCTATTATATTTTGCAAATGAGGTATAAAAAATGACAGAAGTGAACAAACAAAGATTTTACAAAAAATTAGCGGTAACAGGTCTTGCTTTTACACTTGTAGGGGCAGGAACTCTAGGTCTTCATTCTTTACATTTTACGGGTGAGCCAACTGTCGCAAGCGCAGCGGCGGAAACATATACAACCACGGCGAATTTAAACATTCGAAGCGGCCCATCGACGTCCAACGCAATTATTGCAACGGTTAAACAAGGCACGCAGCTAATGGTAATTGGACAAGCAGCAAGCGGCTGGCTGAAAGTAAGCTATCAAGGCAAAACGGGCTACGTAAGCAGTGAGTATGTTAAAAAGTCAGCGAGTTCAACGACCAAAACCTATGTAACAACGGCAAATTTAAATATTCGAAGCGGTCCATCTACGTCAAGCGCGATTGTTGTAACGGTCAAACAAGGCACGCAGCTAACGTCGACAGCACAAGCAGCGAACGGCTGGCTAAAAGTAAGCTATCAAGGCAAAACGGGTTACGTGAGCACGCAGTACGTAAAAGAATCAACGGGTTCTTCTGAACCAGCTCCAGCTCCGGAGGCTTCTGTCTATGTGGCAACGGCGAATTTAAATGTTCGAACAACTGCTTCAACTTCTGGTGCGGTTACGGCAACACTGAAAGCCGGCACACAGCTCGACGTAACGGCTAAAGCAGCAAACGGCTGGCTAAAAATTACGTATCAAGGGAAGGTTGGCTATGTAAGCGGTCAATACGTACGAGCATTAGCTGGGATGAAAGTGGTTTCGAACCCTGAAAGTATACAAGTTGTTGTGAATAAACAAAACAAGCTTCCGGAAAACTACGTTCCGAAAGATTTAGTATATACAACGATTCCGTTTACATTCAAAGAACAAACGGAAAAGAAAAAAATGCGCAGTGAAGCAGCCGCTGCTATTGCACAGTTATTTGCAGGTGCGAAAAAACAAGGCGTTACGCTTCTTGGCGTATCAGCTTACCGTTCACATGCAACGCAAAGCGCGCTTTTTAGTTCGTATGTTCAACGAGACGGTTATGATAAAGCGGCAACTTATAGCGCCTTGCCAGGCACGAGTGAACATGAAACGGGTCTTGGAATTGATGTAACAAAAGGAGACGGCACATGTGCTGCTCAAGACTGCTTTGGCGGAACAAAAGAAGCAGCTTGGCTCGATGCCCACGCAGCCGAATATGGATTTATTATTCGTTATCCAAAAGGGAAAGACGCGGTAACCGGCTATAAATATGAGCCGTGGCATTTACGCTATGTAGGCAAACCAGTGGCGCAGGCGATTAAGAGTAAAGGCATTACGCTTGAAGAATATTACGGAATTAAGTAGGTTTAAAAAAGAGGCTGGAATAAAAGTAGCTTAGTTGACGGAAGATCCGAACGCGTTTGATTTAGAATCAAACGCGTTCGGATCTTTTTATTGTTGTGGTAAAGATAGCTTTCATGTATGTAGGTGCTTCTAGTGGTTTGTTATGCCTCAATCTCTTTTATTTTTGTTCATCATGTTTACCTTTCTTGTGAAGGAGGGTAGGTAATGATACAAAAGAACTACTGTTTGTACATTTAAAGTTGAGTTTGTGTGTGAAAAGATCTAGTGTATATTTCATACAGAAGTGTAAAGTACAGGGGGCGTTCATCTGTGAAAAAACGAAGGAGATGCATCCTATCATGTTGAAAGATCATATGTTTGAATTTTATTTTGATCAAATGAATGAGCTGGTTTTTTTGGCGGAAGTAAAGAACCAGCATCTTTATTATAAAAAAATGAATAAAGCGGCTGCTAAGCTTGTACGGTACCAAGGAGAAGCGGGCATGCGGCTAGAAAGCGTACTCCCTGAGCGGGCGTATCACTCCCTTTACCCTTACTATATAAAAGCGATGGAAACAAAAAAGCCAGTTACCTACCATGACATAAATACCTTCTCAGATGCAGCTGAAGCGTTTGAAACAACGCTTACCCCCATTTTTGATGATACCGACAATAGTACGCACTTATTAGTGATGAGTAAAAATATCCAAAAGTTAAAAAAAGATTTAGCCCAAAGTATGGAGCGGTATAAGTCGCTTTTTATGAACCATGAAAACGCCATATGTATGATGGATTTAAGCGGTAAAATTGTTCAAGCAAATCCTGCCTGTGAGCAAATGTTCGGCTACGATACGCAAGAGATCATCAATAGTTCTTACATGCAGCTTCTAAAAGAGCTGAAGATTGATGTCCGTGCTTTGCCTTTGCATCACATCATATACGACCAAAGCTACAGCAAAGAAATCCAAGCGTGGCACAAAGAAAAAGGAATGATTTATTTATATGTTACAAACGTGCCCATCATCGTGGAAAATGAATGGATGGGTATTTACTTGATTGCTCAGGACGTTACGAAAGAAAAGGTAGCTGAAATAAAGCTGGAAAACACGGTGAAAGATTTAGCAAACATGAAGTATGCCCTTGATGAGTCCGCAATCGTAAGCGTCCTGGATCCATATGGAACGATTAGGTATGTCAATGATATGTTCTGTACAATATTTGGCTATGAAAAAGAAGAGCTAATCGGACAATCATACAAGTTATTTGATGTAAGCTATGACCTTCGGGTTCTTGAAAGTATTGGCCAAGGAAAGGTTTGGAGAGGGCAAGTCAAAAGCATAACAAAAGAAGGCGTCATCGTGTGGAGCCATAAGACCATCGTTCCGCTGACCGATATTCATCACCGAATCTCAAGCTACGTGCTGATTCAAACTGATATTACTGCGCAAAAAAACCTAGAAAATCAGCTGAAGTTTAAGGCGTTTCATGACAGTTTGACGGGGGTGCCGAATCGAATGATGCTGCAAAAACAAGTGCAGGCTGCGATCGAGCAAAAGGAAAGATTTGGCCTGCTGTTTTTAGACTGTGATAATTTTAAAGAAGTGAACGATCAATTTGGTCATGATATCGGCGATGCATTTTTAATCCAGTACGCACATCGCTTAACGTCTTGCATTCGCACATGTGACGAAGCTTATCGCCTCGGAGGGGATGAATTTGTTATCTTGCTTCGGCACATTGAAAGGCGCGAGGAAATCCAGCAGATCATGGAACGAATTCACCGAGAGCTTCAAAAAGAATGGAGTATTGAATCCTGCATTTTTACAGCTACATCGACCATTGGAGCCGCTTATTATCCAGAAAACGGAGAGTCGTTTCAAGAACTGCTAAAACAGGCGGATCAAGCGCTGTACGAAGGAAAACGACAGGGGAAAAATAACGTGAATTTCTATAAAAAAAACCAATCTGTAGCCGATTCTATAGATAAAGAAAGTATTGTTTAATATAGAAAGGATAAATATGAATAAACATAAATTAATGGTTGTTTTATCAAGCGGAGCAGTGATACTTTCTCTGCTCATACATATCATTCATCGTATTTGGCCGATGGAGATGTCCGGCATGTCGATGGAACATAATTCAGCGCCAGGCGAAGTGTCATTGATCTTTTTGATGCTTCCTATTGTTTTTCTTGGTGTGCTGCTTGTACTGTATGTTAAAAAGCATGAGCTAGTACCTGCGTTTGTGACGCTAACGCTCACGTTTTCAAGCATCAGCACGGTTATAGGCGGAGGAGGAATGGTTGAGTATCACTTTTCAATTTTTATGGTGATAGCCATTCTTTCCTACTATGAAAATGTAAAGCTATTATTGTTAATGACGGGTATTTTTGTCGTCGAGCATCTAGTGGGATTTTTCGTGCCATTTTTTACACCGATTATTTTCGGAACGTCTTCTTATTCCTTTTCGATGCTTTGCCTTCACGCCGCTTATCTGATTTTTACATCAGGGGCAACCGCTTGGCAAATTACTTCAAAGAAAAAATACACAGAACAGCTTCAGCAGCAAAATAAACAAAAGCAGCACATCATTTATGACATGATGAAAAAGCTGCATGAAACGAATGGTCAGGTAAGACAAACGGTTGCTGACTTAAAGGAAAGCTTAGAAGAATCGCAAGCAGCGAGTCATCATACGACGGCTTCAATGCAAGAACTAGCCGCAGGAGCGGACCAGCAGGTAATAATGGCTCAAAAAAGCAGTGAGTTTCTAGAAGAGATGACGCAAGGCGTAACCAAAATAGCCGAGGCTTCAGCGGCAGTCAGCGAAGCTTCTGATCAAACAGCAAATGAAGCCGTGCAGGGAAAAGAAAAAATTCAAGAAGCCATTCAACAAATTCATACAATCGATTCTTCTGTTCAGCATGCAGCTAGCGTTATTCATCAGTTAAAAGAACGTTCTGCAGAAATCAACGATATTATGAGTGTGATTTCAGGCATTGCTGCACAAACAAATCTACTGGCGCTAAATGCTGCAATTGAAGCAGCGCGCGCAGGCGAACATGGTAAAGGGTTTGCGGTCGTAGCAGCGGAAGTTCGCAAACTTGCAGAACAATCCAATCAGTCAGCCGAACAAGTAGCAAGACTCATTCAGCATATTCAGCAAGAAACGTTTCAAGCCGTAGCATTCATTCAATCAGGAACTGCTGATGTAAAAAACGGTATTTTACTAGCCAACGAAGCGGAAAATGTTTTTAATCGAATCGCCGACGCATCTACGTACGTTCACGAACAAATTCAGCAAACGGCTGCTTCCGCACAGCAAATAGCAGCCGGATCTACGCAGGTGCTCCATGCCGTCAGCGAGATGACCGCTTTTGCGAACCAATCAGCGGCAAGTAGCAGCAGCATTTCTTCTGCTTCCGTGCGTCAGCTGGAATCGCTGCAGACTATCGACCAAACGGCGGAATTTTTAAGTGAGTTAGTTGAAGAGCTTGGCAGCGTAACGGAAAAGTTAGCGAAGCAAGCGTGAGTGAGGTAGAGCAGATGACGTAGACGTACATAATTTTTAGCCTCTTCATTAGAAATACGATTCGCTTATTTTCCAGTTATATGTGATAAAATGGAAGGATAAGTAATTCATCTTTTATATGGGGGAATGGCATATGGATAGAATGGAAGAACTTACACAGGCCGCAATGAGTGGAAATAATGAAGAAATAAAAGTTTTGATTGGTGAAAACCCTGCACTTATTAATGAATTTAATTTAGACGGATGGACACCGCTTCACTTAGCCTCGTATTTTGGGAAAGAAGAAACTGTAAAACTATTGCTATCATTAGGAGCGAACATGAAAGCTCGGGCGAAAAATAGCAATGAAAATATGCCGCTTCACGCAGCTGTTGCCAATAAACAGACAAAAGTGGTAGAGATTTTATTACAGGGCGGTGCAGACAGCAACGCCAAGCAAAGCGGCGGATGGACAAGCCTTCACGAAGCTGCCCTACTCGGCGCAGAAGACATCGTCAAACTTTTAGTTGAAAACGGAGCTCAGATTCAGGTGAAAAAAGATGATGATCAAACGCCGCTTGATGTAGCGATAGAGAATGGACAAGAAAATGTAATAAATCTATTAAAAAATTATGTAAATACCAACGCTTAAAAAATTTTCTGCCTTTAGATCACTGAATTTAGTACAAATCCCCTTTTTTGAGATATGAAGCTATCTGCAAAAGGGGATTCATACTTTTCTCTAAAAGCTAATGTTCCATTTGTTTAGTTGTTTGTTGGAGAAGGAAATCTTGCTGCTTCAAAATGTGAGCCATCTTCGGATGTGACGATTGTACCGGCTATGCTGCTTTGAACAAAAACTTCAACGCGGTCTCCAGCTTCTAAATTATAAATAGTAGAAACGGATACCGCATTAACAAACGGTGTGTTCCCGCCAAAGAAATCGTTATCGATAGCAATAGCGGTTGTCCCATTTACACGTATTTCAATGCGAGTTCTATAATCTAGCATCTGGTCGTTAGGAGAGAATCCAATTGTAGCAATGATGGAATATACGCCATCTTTTTTGGGGCGGAAGGTAGAAGTAATCGGGTTATATTCATTTGCTAAATCAAATTGTTCAGTTGGGAAAACGGCTTTTACAAACGTATTTGCAGGAACATTTTGAGGCATCGTTAAATTGAGCGCTCTAAATGCTGACTCCCGTGTACTTCCTTTTTTGTCTTTATCTTCTTTACATTTAGAAGCCCAATCATGTGACTCCTCATACAAATCCTCTGCGCGTCCATAAGTCCAAACTTGTGATTCTTCAGAGCTATCTTCTTCGTGACCATAAGCCCAGCCGCGTGCCTCCTCAGGAGCATCTTCTTGATGCTGCTCTTTCTTATTGTTAAGGGAAGCTTTCTTCCTGTGAGGATAAGATTTTTCTACATAATATTTATCATCTTTATCATTGTAATGGAAATAATACTTTTTTATAATAATCACCCTTTCTTTGCAGTACTCTATACTGTATTCACTCATAGAGGAAATGTTTGGATACTTGTCCGACAACTTTAGAACTGTGTTTTTTAATAGCCACTAGTAACTAATTTTGAATGTAGAAGTATTTGCATCATAAAAGACACCTCGTTCGAACGAAAGTCGAAGAGGTGTTTTTATTCGAAGAGTATTCGATTCGAGAGTCTACTCATAACCTGTATGTAAATGTCACTCTATTAGTCAACAGGGTGTACTTTTATAGCGCTGGGTCCTTTAGCTCCTTCTTGGATTTCAAACTCTACTTTTTGTCCTTCTGACAGGTTTTTATATTCCTCACGGTCGATCGCATTAGAGTGAACGAACACTTCTTTTGATCCGTCCTCGGGTGTGATAAATCCAGATCCTTTTGGTTCATTGAACGATTTAACGGTTCCTTTATGTTTGCTCATTGATAAATCCCCCTCATAAGTATAGAAATAATTTCTTAATAGGTTTTTACCCAAACGCTGAAATCTCAATCATTTTTATGATCGTTATACCGATTAGAAGAGTCGGGAAAAGCAAATAGGGAGGGCTTAACAATTTTTTCATTTCAGTTATATTTTTATATTGTCTGTGATATAACTATTGTTATAAAATGTAATCGTTAATTCTGCTAACTAAAGGAGATAAAGAAAAAAATGAGGGATGAGTTGTTATATATAGGGAAGAAAATTATCGATAATAAACAGGAATTAGCGATACAATTTTCTGATCTGATGGACTCTGAATATAAGCGGAAGCTTGTTTACCATGAAGAAAGCGAAGTTTTAAAATGGAGAGCAGAACTCATTGAGTATTTAGGCGAGTCGTTATTCGAAGAGCACTCGGTCGTTTTAAAGAAAATCATTCAGTGGGGTACAGATATAGGAAAAGTGGCTGTGGAAAACGGACTTTCGTTGAGTCAAACGTTAAAATCACTCGCGCTGTTTCGAACAGTGATATGGGGCGTTTTTACAGAAGAGCTGCAGCAGAAGCAGTTTGCTCCTATTACGATGCTTGATGTAAGTAAAAAAATTGATCCGATGCTTGATGAGCTTAATCATATATTTGTCGAAATCTATGAAGAACATAATACCGAAACCATAAAACGAGCTTATGCAGCGCTAGAAGAATTATCAGTTCCCATCGTTCCTCTTTCTGAAGGAATCGCTGTGATGCCAATCGTTGGACAAATTGATACGCATCGTTCGCAGCTTATTATGGAAACGGCTTTAGAAAAAAGCGCTCAGCTGCAGCTGAGTTATTTAATATTTGATATTTCAGGTGTTTTGATCGTCGATACGATGGTAGCGGACAATATTTTTCAAATTGTAAAAGCCTTACAGCTTATCGGCACTAAAACGATGATTACTGGAATACGTCCGGAAATCGCGCAAACCGTTGTTGATTTAGGCGTCGATTTTGGAACAATCAAAACAAGAGCAACGCTAGAAAAAGGTCTTGAAGAAATAGGCTTCAGTAAACTGCCAGAAAATCCGCAAAGAAAACCAAACAAATGGCCTTTTCAATAAATAAAAAAAGTAAGAGGCTTAGACAAAGTATGTTAGTTGAAGTCAAACCCGAACCATTAATTTGATTGATGGTTCGGGTTTTTTTGTTGTTATGGTTGTTGTTATGGTGAGCGTAGGTTTCATGTATGTAACTGCTTCTAGCTGGTGATTGGAGAGCAAGACGAAGACTCCTGCGGGAAAAGCGGAACAGGTGAGACCCCGCAGGAGCATAAGCGACGAGGAGGCTCACCGGCCGCCCGCGGAAAGCGAAGTCCTGCACGGAAATCATCAGCGGTGTAAAAAGCAGTCCAACTCATTTATCTCATTTGTTCGTCTTTCGATTGGGTTGATTCAGTTATGTTTCCATCTCTTCGTTTTCTCGTGTCTCTAAAAAATAAAAGAAAGGCTTATATTACGAAAAATTTAAGAGGAAGTCACGGCGTCACATGTTACATTCTTTGTAAAAAGGGGTACTGGTAAAAAGAAGCATTTCAAGCGCTTTTCAATTACATTAGCCGTCTAAAATTAATTAATTGTCAATTTCGAATAACATAAATTATTTAAATACTTAGACAAACAAATGAGGAAAATATATACTTATTAGTGTTGTCACGAAAAGATAAAGGGGAGAAACAAGGATGGATATCAAACGTCAAAACGTTGATTTTGGTAACTCAATTTTTCAAACGCTAGTGGATGGTTATTACTATGAAATTCCTACAAACGTAGTAGAAATCACAAAAGATCAGGCAGAGGGGCATTTTCCTTCAAGTGTAAATGAACCGGAATTACTTCTTCAAAATTTACTGATTTCTACCACAATTGAAGGGGTTGAAAAGTATTATTTAGTAGGAGACGCCGCAGAGAAACACGTGCTAGGCAATATCCATATTAATAAGTTACATAATAAAACTGAATCTGATATTCCTTATGTGATGTTTTTAGCTTCAGTTGCTTATTACAACATACTTAAAGGAAAAGACAAAGAGGATAATCATGTGACGATTAATTTTTTCTCGACTATGCTTCCGATTTGGCTGCTTAAGAAAACAAATAAATTCAGTGAAATGCAGCAGAAGATGGCCGAACGTTTTCAAGGAGAGCATACAGTAACGGTATTGACTCCTGGGTTAGAAAAAACGGTCACTGTGAACATTGAAACGAGCAAATGCCGTATTGAAAGCGAAGTGGCTCGCTGGGCGATCAAAAAAGATTTTGAATTACAAGATAGAGAAGAAGCAAATGCATTCAAACATTTTGAAACATTGATTGTAGATTTGGGCGGAGGTACGGTTGACCTGGCACTGCTTCCTGCAGGACTTCAAGCTCCTAAAAGCAGAAATTCGTTGAAGTGTCTTACGGATATTTCATATTTGAAGCATATTGAAAAGCTAAGAAATGAAAAGCTGCTTGAGTATTTTGATGATGTTCGTTCATTAGAAGAATTTATTATTGCCAATATCCATAAAGCAAAAATGGAGCAAAGAGACGGCAACAGCGGGAAAAAAGTCGATCTCACGGAGCCTATTCACGCTTCGCTTAGAGAATACACGCAAATTTTATTAACAAAAGTTGAAAATCTATTTCCATCGCCAAAAGATAAAGTCTATAAATATATTTATATTGGAGGACTGGCTCCTATCCTTCAACAGTTTATTGCAGAGCAGATTGATAACATGTATGGGGAAGAAATCAGAGAAGAAAACCATCTTTTCTTGCCGGAGACACGAAAGTTAAATTTATACGGTCTTGAAATTTTAAGCAGACATGAAACAAACGCAGCGGTTCACGCTTAAAAAGGGGGAGCCATACATGAGTCATCAACACATTCGCCTTAAGGAAGCACTAGACGATTGGTACGGTCAGCTAAGCTCCCAGGTGGCTGCACCATTTTACTTATTATCAAATGCGTTTCTAACAGCTGGGAATCTATCAGCAGATATGATGGGAGCAAGGGGAAAGACCGTAAGTAATAGAGATGAACATGCAAGTTTTACAATTGAAACTGCTGACATTCCGTCAGAAGTGTCTTCATTTCTAAAAGAAAAACAGCAGGCAAACGAGCTGCAGGACTATATAGTGAGACTCATACAGCAAGACTTGCAAAAAATGAATAAAAAAGATGAAGTCGAGTCGCTCGTTCATTCACTTCGAAAAGAGCTGTTGGGCGAAATTGACTTGCTAAAACAAGAAATGAATTCACGTTTTGCTGCAAATCGTGAGGAATATGAGTCCTCGCAGGCAAATGAACTTCAGGATTATGTAGCGAAGCTTGTGGAACAAAACGGGCAGAAAGACAGCCGCGAAGAAGATTTTCAATCGTTAGTTCATTCATTGAGAAGCGAGCTGTTAGGAGAAATTCACTTGCTTAAAAAAGAGCTTGGCTCTGCGTCAGTTCCTTCTTATAAGCAGCTGAAGCCCGTTACAGATGAGGAAGAAACGTTTAAAGAAGGTCAATTAATTAAAAGTGAAAAAGTGACCGGAACCATTCAAGAAGATATCGATGTAGATTTCTAAACAGAAAGTAGAGGCGTGATATGCCTCTACTTTTATTATTTTTCTATTAAAAATGGAGCTGGGGCAAAAGTATTTTTGCTAAAGGAAGATCCGAACGAGTTTGATTCTTGATTGTGAATCCAACTTGTTCGGTTTTTTATTGGTATGCTGAATGTAGGTTTCATGTGTTTAAATGCTTCTAGCTGTTGATTGGAGGGCAAGGCGAAGACTCCTGCGGGAAAAGCGGAACAGGTGAGAGCCCGCAGGAGCGCAAGCGACGAGGAGGCTCATCGACCGCCCGCGGAAAGCGAAGCCTTGCACGGAAATTAACAGCGGTCCAATATAAAAGCTTTAGCGTATAAATCATAAAGCTCTTTTGTTTCTTTTTAGCTTTTTTCGAAAGTATAAGCACATATCGAATGTAGCGATGGTACAAATACTGCATTTTATCATAAACCAAAATAGAGCTTCGTTTATGCCAAATCCGCCAATCGAAGCTTTTAGTTCATTTAGCTGCCTGAGAATTAAATTTATGTCGTTTTCATAGGCCACAGTAAAAGATTTAATCACAAGCATGGTCATAATGACTGCTTCTACCGATATATATAGAACTTTTCTTGCTAGTTTAAGGGAAGGATTTACGTTTGATTTAGGAATTTTATAAAATAATTTCATCGCCCGTTTGCCTTTCAGTTATTTTAAGCTGTTTAAAAAGGTTCGTTTATTCTATAATTCTTTCTTTGGCTATAAAATCCTTTATGTATAGCAAGTTAAAAAAAGCTCGCTAGAAAAGGTCGTACACCGATTTTCTAGCGAGCTTATGTTAGTTAATGTTCTTCAGCTAAGGCATTTGCTTTTGTCACATGAACTGTGCCAAACGGATGGTTTGGAGGAGCGTAGATGGAGTAAAGCTTTAGCGGAGTGGTACCCGTATTAGTGAGATCATGCCACGTTCCGGCAGGGATAAATATCGCATCATCATCGTAGACTTTTCGTTTAAAGGTTAGGTTGTTTTTACTTTTGCCCATTTGAACAACGCCTTGCCCTTGTTCAATGCGCAGGAATTGATCAACGTTAGGGTGGATTTCTAAGCCGATATCTTCACCGGGCTTGAGACTCATTAGCGTCACTTGTAAATGTGTTCCCGTCCATAAAGCAGTGCGGTACGTATTGTTTTGCTTTGACGCTTCATTAATGTTAATAACAAATGGCCTTGGTCCGTAGTCCTTTAATTTACCGTTTCTTTGTTGAAACTGTTCGCTGGTGTGATAGTGATTCGGCACATAATAACTATATGGCTGCCAGCCATAGTACACTGGGGTCTGCCACTGATGATAATAAGGTGCATAGTGCATACTCATTCTCCTTTTCTCGTTTCATTTTTCTTTTCATCCTATGCTTTTGTCAAAACGGTTGATACCATTTGCCTTTTTGTCCGCGGTCTTTATCCACTTATTTTTTGCCCAAATCATGTAATTAATGATTTCTCTGAGCTCTTTGATTGTTTTTCGGTGGTTAAAAAATACTTTCATCACTTTAATACGATAATTCAGTAAAAAATATATCGTATGAAAACGTTTTATTTGATATAATTTTAGAAGATGAAAATTATTTTAAAGGGTGACGTTCATTGAAAGAAAAAAAACTTCAAGAATTAACTGAACATCTTAATAATTTATTCAACAATTTAATTCATGGATCTATCACAGAAGGTGAATTTAATGAGCTGTCCGAAGAGCTTTACAGGAAGCAAACGAGGCTGCGCTATGAGATAGAGTGTGAGAAAGGTTCGTATTACCGAGAATATTTTAAAGGCTAAGGCTTTGTATTAGACTGCTTTATAAGAAATAAGAAAAGACCTCCATTTAGGGGGCCTTTTCTTCACTTCTAGTAGTAAGTGGAGTGATACTTTCTATTTCAATAAGTATATTAGTATATTTACTTCATAAAAAATACAGCTGTTGAAGGTCTAAAACTCGCTATTCACCCCCAAAAACCTGTATGATAGGTTTAAGATTGCCGCATATGAGATATATGTATAGTAAAAAGGGGTGATGAGCTGTGAAGTGGTATAAAGGAGTTGTCATGCAAGTCTTAATGACAGAAATCGAAACAGCAAGAGAGCACATGGTTATGTTGGGACTTACAGAAGGTCTTACAAGTCGTAATACAGTTCGAATCAGTCAAACCCTGGATTATTTATTAAATGAACTAAGTAAAGTGATGGCCGCAGATTAATCGTATTTTATATATAAATGAAAAGAGCTGCTGATTTCACGGCAGCTCTTTATAAGTTGCCTTCACGTTTGCTTTAATGTTTATGATACTATTTATACAGTTATCTCATAGCAAAGAAAATAGGGGATTTGATTATATATATCGTATAGTAGAAACCTAGAAGATGAGTTGAAAGCACCCTTGAAAAGGGAAGCTTAGATACATAAAGCAAACGCCGTACTAAGAATGGCGATGGAGGGTATAGTGGAATGGAATATCATATTAAAGAGGCCGCTGCAAAGGTAGGGCTGCCTACGCATACGCTTCGATACTACGAGCAGCAAGGGCTTTTGCCTTTTATAAAAAGAGACGAAAACGGAAATCGTATTTTTAGCGAGTCGGATATCGAGTGGCTGGAATTTATTATTTGCTTACGAAAAACAGACATCTCTCTTTTAGAGTTACGTAAAATTGTTGAATTAACACAAGAAGGTGATGATACAATCGGTTTGCGCAAGCAGATATTTGAAAAGCATAGAGAGAAAATGATGGAAAAACAAAGAGAGCTGGACGCAGCTTTTAGAAAGGTGGAAACGAAAATTGACTACTATGATAAATTAGAGCAAAAGTACCGGGAAGAGCTTTCATCTAAAGCCTAATTTACCGTTTGTTTTTTATTTTATAAAGAAATAAAAAGCGGGCAGCTAATCCAATTAGCTGCCCGCTTTTTTCTAAACTTACAGTGTAGAAATGTCAATAACAAATCGATAGCGAACGTCGCTGCGAAGAACGCGCTCATACGCTTCGTCTACTTGATTTGCATCGATAACTTCGATCATAGGAGCAACGCCGTGTTCAGCCGCAAAATCAAGCATTTCTTGTGTTTCACGAATGCCGCCTACAAGTGAACCCGCAATGCTGCGACGTCCCATGATAAGGGAGAATACGCTGTATTGATCTGGGTTAGCAGGTGCGCCCACGTTAACAAGCGTTCCATCTACGCGAAGTAAAGATAAATATTGATCCACGTTTAAGTTAGCAGATACCGTGTTTAAGATAAGATCAAAACGACCAGCTAATTCAGTAAATGTCGCTTCATCACTTGTTGCAAAATAATGATCTGCACCAAAGCTTAGTGCTTCTTCTTTTTTATTGTTAGAACGGCTCAATACCGTCACTTCAGCACCCATTGCATGTGCAAATTGAATCGCTACATGTCCAAGGCCGCCCATTCCCACGATCGCCACTTTTTTGCCAGGGCCAGCATTCCAGTGCTTTAATGGAGAAAATGTTGTAATCCCTGCGCATAGAAGCGGACTTGCTGCATCCATACTTAAGTTATCAGGAATACGAACAACGAATCCTTCTTTTACGACGATTTTTTGGCTGTAGCCGCCGTATGTACGGTTTCCATCGTAATCCAATGAATTGTACGTTTGAACAACGCCTTTTGTACAGTATTGCTCGTCACCGTTCACACAGTACTCGCACTCTCCGCAAGAGTCAACGAAACATCCAACGCCTACGCGATCGCCAACCTTGTATTTTGTTACGTTTTCGCCAACTGCTTCAACTACTCCTGCGATTTCGTGACCAGGAACCATCGGGAACATCCCGCCGCCCCACTCATCAAATGCACTATGAATATCAGAGTGACAGATACCGCTAAACTTAATATCAATTAAAACGTCGTCTGCTCGCAGTTCTCTGCGTTCAATTGTCGTATTTTCAAATTTTGCCTTTGCGTGCGGCGCACTTAAAACACGTGATGTTGTTGTATGTTGATGATTATTACACATAAGTAAAAACACAATCCTTTCGTATTAAACATAACCAGTTGCTACTAAACGTGCATTCACTGACTACGCTTGATGTATTTAAAAACTACAATACTAGCTTAAACGTTAAAGTCGACTTTAAAGCAAGAGTTTTTTGAAAAAAATTTCGTTCTATGACTTTATGAAAAAAGGAAAGGAAGGAATAGCATGGCAGCTTTCTATCTATGTTTAGTTAAAAGAAATTCTTCAAGGGTGCGAGCGGCAGCTTGTTCATCAACTCCATTTGTCAGCAGTGTTATTTCATCTCCTTTCTTAACAGCCAAAGCCATTACCTTCATGATGCTTTTTCCACTTACACATTTTCCATCTTTCGCAAGAAAAATATCACTTTGAAACGAACACGCTTCGCGTACAAACAAAGCTGTATGTCTAGCTAGAAGTCCACCGGAAAGTTGCACCGTTATTCTTTTAATTAGCATAGTGTTTCCCCTTTTTTGTATTTTAAAAACTATAAAACTAGCTTAAACGTTAAAGTTAACTTTAAGGCAAGGGGGAATTTGGATAAAAGAGTCATTTAAATGACGGTAACTAAAAGTAAATACAGTAGACATGTTCAGAAAGGTTAAATAAGAACTTATTGTTAAAGGAATTTCCACGTTCTAACCAGAAAAACAATATATATCATTTTCTGGAGGAATACGATGAAAGAGCTAAAAAGGTTAGAACCGCTGCAAGCAGCTACACAATTTATTTCTAAGCATTATCCTAATTGTCAAGGCGCATTACTCGCCGGAAGCGTAGTAAGAGGAGAGGCTACACACACGTCTGACCTTGATCTTGTTATTTTTGATGATGATTTTCCTTCTTCTTTTAGAGAGTCACTCATTGAATTTAGATGGGCCATTGAAGTTTTTGCTCATAATTTGACTTCATACCAAGCCTTTTTTAAAAGCGACTGTAAGAGGGCTAGACCTTCACTGCCAAGAATGATTTCCGAGGGAATTATTTTAGTGGATAAAGGAGTAATCCAGTCTATAAAAAAAGAAGCAAAACACTTACTTGAAAAAGGACCGGAAAAATGGTCGGAAGAGACGATTGAACTAAAAAGATATTTTATAAGCGATGCGTTGGATGATTTAATCGGTTCTTCAAATACAGGTGAAGCCCTTTTTATTGCCAACACGCTCGCTTATATAACGCATGAATTTGTGTTAAGAACAAACGGTCATTGGATCGGGGATTCTAAATGGATTGTCCGGTCTTTGAATCACTATAATGAACGCTTTAGTAAAGAGTTTGTGGAGGCATTCGAAATCTTTTATAAAACAGGGAGTAAAGATAAAGTGATTCAACTGGTTGATAAAGTGTTAGAACCATACGGAGGCAGGCTGTTTGAAGGATTTTCACTGGGGAAAGAGAGGTTGAATCAGTAGCCTTGTTAGAACCCCACTATTAGTTTTTGCTAGTAGTGGGGTTTATTTTTAGGGATATTCACGTATGCTTAAAGAGTTTGCCCGTTATCAATCGTAAACACTTGGCCCGTCACGGACTCTTGCTTTAACTGAAAAAGAATAGCATCTGCGATATCTTCAGAAGAAGAAATGCGCTGAAGAGGTAGATTTCCTGCCAGCTGATACATTTTATCTTCGTTGCCAGCCCACCACCTTGTGTCGACTGCACCAGGAGAGATGCAGTTGACTCGAATATGGGGTGCCAGTGCAATCGCTAACGACTTCGTCATCGTATGAATCGCTGCTTTTGTTGCTGCATAGGGAATGGAAGAGCCAATTCCAGTTTTGCCGGCAACACTTCCTACATTAACAATCGCCCCTGACTTTTGCTTTTTCATATGTGGAACGGCTGCTTTTACACAGTGAAACATGCCTTTTACGTTTACATCATATAAAGAGTCCCATACGTCATCCGTTGCAGACTCTAAGTCATGCATCGGGATTTGAGCAGTAATACTAGCGTTATTCACTAATCCATCTAACCGTCCGAATTGTGTAATCGTTTGATGAATCATTTCATTCACTTCATTCTCGTTGGCTACATTCGCTTTAAAAGCAAAAGCCATACTTCCTTTTTCTAAAATTTCTTCCACAGCTTTTTTAGCTTCCTTTTCTGAGTTGCTGTAGTTTATCACAAGTTTTGCGCCTTTATCGGCTAGCTTTAAAGCCGTTGCTTTGCCTACACCAGTGCCTCCGCCTGTGATAATAAATACTTTGTTTTTAAAATCGTTCATTTCTCTTAACCTTCCTTTCTCTCAACATCTTTTATTATATCTTCGATAAAAAAAAGGATATAATAGGTAATACTAAGAGAGGTATCATTTAAAATGATATCAGCGGAGGAATTGAAATTGGAAAGCCAAGACTTACGAATTTTTAAATGTGTGGCAGAAACAAAATCACTATCAAAAGCCGCCGAGGTATTAGGATATGTTCAACCGCATATCAGTCAGCGCATAAAAAAATTAGAGGAAGAGTTAGATACTAAATTACTGACACGCACAAATAGAGGAGTCACGTTAACGGATGAAGGGGAAGCTTTGTTTAATTATGCACAGCGTATTTTACTGTTAATGGAGGAAGCTAAAGCAGAAGTTAATCCGAATAAGTTTAGAACATCTTTAATCATTGGTGCGTCGCAGACGGTTTCTGCTAGTAAAGTTCCAGCTTTATTTTCGTCTTTTTTGAAAGAACATCGGGATATTGAAGTTAAAATCAAAACAGATAGAAAACAAGTCTTGCAAGAAATGCTTTCGTACGGGGAAATTGATGGACTTTTTCTTAGCGGTACCTATAACGGGGCTCAGTTTGAAAGAGTTTATCACTACGCAGAAAAGGTGGTACTCATCTCACCTACGTCTGAAGATATAGAAGAAAAAACCCCACCAATGCTGCTCATCAATAGTGATGTAAACTGCATCTATAGAAACAGACTAGTAGCGTTTTCAAAAGAACATCATACACATAAAGCCAACATGATGGAATTTGATTCATTAGAAGCGATTTTACAAGGTGTCCGCGATGGACTGGGGATGAGTGTAGTCCCGGCTAGCGTAGTAAATTCTCGTGGTGATATGAAAAGAATTGAATACGAAGAGCTTGCAGAAGACGTTCAAATTGATTTTATAGTAAAGAAAGGGAAGCAGCGCTCGCAAAGTCTTAAAAAGTTTATTCGTTTTTTAGAAAGCCTATAGATTCTCTCTTGCCTTATCACTAAAAAGAACCCTTAATGCCTGAAATGCGCTTCAAGGGTTCTAGCTTTCTTATATTCCAAAGATTATGCAGCTAATTTTCTACATTCATCCGCGCATTTCAAGCAAGCCTCTGCACATTTTTGACAGTGGTCATGATCGTGTTTCTTACACTCGTTACCGCATTTTTCGCAAATTTCAGCGCAAACTCCCGCTAGTTCAGCAACGAAAGGCGTTCCTCTTTCTAAAGCTTGTTCCAAATATCCGCACATATCTGCACATTCTCGGTCAAAACGGATACAGTCCACCATCATCCCTACATTTTCTTCCTTTAGACAAGCATCAAAACATTGGTTGCAGGCACTCATACAGTCATGCAGCGTTTGAATAACAGTTTGATAATTTTCGTTAGACATTGTAAAATTCCTCCTTATTTTTCTTCTCTTTATTACATTAGACTATCGTTTAGTTTATTAAACCTAATAAAAGATAACAGCATTGTAAAAGTTATTAAGTAATGAGCAGTTTCTCTTTTTTACGTTTAGATATAGGGGTAGAGGGTATGTGATTGATACATAAATCTTAAAGGAGTGTAGCACATGAGCTGGCTAGAAATACTTTCTTATATAGCTATTACAATCGGAATTATTCAATTTTTAGTTATTACAATCGACGTGATCAGGCATCCGCAGATGATGTTTGTGATGAATATTGTGTGGCCTATTACGGGCCTATATTTTCCTGTGGCCGGGATATGGTTTTACTTTAAATTAGGCCGTAAAGATCGAAAGAAACACGATCACGCTCATGATTCCTCTGAACATATGCATCATAGCCATGAAGATCATCATGAACACCATCATAGTAAGAAGCCTTTTTGGCAAAGTGTTTTTGTATCTACGACCCACTGCAGCAGCGGGTGCTCGGTCGGAGATTTAATTGGCGCACCAATCGTATTTTTAACGGGATGGACGATTGCCGGAAGCGTACTTTTTGCAGATTACGTAGTGGAATTTATTCTTGCTTATATAGCGGGAATTGCTTTTCAATACTATGGTATGAGTATGAAAGATAACGGCTCAAAAGATGAGCTGAAAAATGCAGTAAAAGCAGATACGTGGTCGCTTATTGCGTTTGAAATAGGGATGTTCGGCTGGATGGCTTTATCACATTATGTCTTTTTTGCACAGGCACCCAAACCAGACAGCGTGGTCTTTTGGTTTATGATGCAAATCGCCATGATCATTGGCTTTTGTACAAGCTATCCAGCGAACTGGGTACTTGTTAAAAAAGGGGTAAAGCATGCGATGTAGATTTTATTTGGAGCTGCTGCCGTTGATATTCTATAGATTTAAACTTTAAGGATGGGGCAGAATAACATGAACTTCAAGTTTCGTAGAAGAAAGGAATTCATTCTAACTTAACAGGAGGAGATTGGATGTTTGATTACACGGTAAAAACCTCGAAAAGCCTAGAAGAAGCGATTAGTTCTCTAGAAGAAAACTTAAAAAGCGAAGGGTTCGGTGTTTTGTGGAATTTCGATTTAACTGCAAAGCTACAGGAAAAAGGGCAGGACTTTCATACACCGTTTACAGTATTAGAAGTGTGTAATCCGAAAGAAGCTCAGCGTGTTCTTTCGCAAAATCTTTTAGTAGGATATTTTCTCCCTTGTAAAATGGTTGTATATCAAGATGAAAGTGAAACAAAGATTGGCATGCCTAGGCCTACGGCTATGATTAATATGCTTCATAATGAAGAGCTCCAAACACTAGCAGAAGACATCGAAACAAGATTAATACGCTGCATTGATCAATCTGTATAAGTCCTGTGATTTCGAGAAAGAAAATAACAAAACAAAAAGATACCTTTACGTAAGGTATCTTTTTGTTTTCTAACTTTATTAGGGTATGAGGAGTGGAAACGAAATTTTTGATACATGAATAATTTGCTTTCAGATGCCTAATCTAAAAGCAGACTGTAATAAAAAGGATGATATTATGAATTTTATCTGGCAATCTGTAATCTTGATTTTAACGGGAATCTTATTGTTGAGAATAGCGGGAAGAAAATCGATTGCTCAAATGACGCTCGCTCAAACGGTCGTTATGATTTCCTTAGGTACCATCATTGTACAACCTATTGTTGAGAAAAGTATGCTAAAAGCCATTGGCGGGGCAGCAATTTTTGTTCTTGCTATTTTAGTTTTAGAGTACTTACAATTAAAGTTTAATGGATTTGAAAAATTTCTGACAGGTAAATCTAAAATCGTTATAAATAACGGTCAATTAGATACTAAGCAGCTTAAAAAATTACGTTTAACCGCCGATCAATTAGAAATGAGATTACGAAATGCAGGTATATCAAACATAAAAGATGTTAAAATCGCCACAATCGAACCAAATGGACAGTTAGGATACGAACTTCGAGAAGATGCAAAACCTTTGACTGTAGGGGACTTTAAACAGTTGATGGAATTATATATGTCATCTTTTTCTCAAACCAGCGTGCCTGCGCAAGATTTACATAACAAAGTGTCGTCTAAACCTTCTTCAAATATATTTGAAGAAATTAACCACCATTCTAAACCGAATCCTAAATACCTTCAGTGATATAGTCACTAAAAAAAGACGGCCTTTTTACCGAATAAAAGGACGTCTTTTTTACATGTGCTTTAGTTATCTAAGTAACGGTACAAAGTCGTCTTGCTTATACCTGTAGCTTCTGTAATTTGAGCAATCGTATAGTTTTTACTCCAGTACATGTCAAGTGCTCGGTGGACGTTATAGTCAGGTTTTTTTGGCCGGCCGCCGCTTTTTCCTTTTGATTTTGCTTCTTGAAGACCGGCTTTTGTGCGTTCACTGATCACGTCATGTTGAAATTCACCAATACGTTTAATGGTACTGAAAAAGGTTTTTCCTTGTTCGGTGGATGTATCAACGTCATCCAAAATCGATACAAAGTGAACATGATTATCTGAAAGATATTCAATTAATTCAATAAGGTGCCGAGTAGAGTCTGCAATGCAGTAAAATTTATACACAACGACTGTATCGCCTGGCTGAAATGAAGCTACCATCTCATCGAATTCTACTCTTTTTTTTATGGAATTTGTTTTTTCATGATAAATTTTATCGCAATTAAAAGGCTGCAACGCCTGTAACTGTTTGTCCAAGTTTTCATCTTCGCTATATGGACGGGTATAACCAATAATCACTACACCATCTCCTGCATGGATTGTTTATTTATATTTACCTATTGTACCAAATTCCTTCCGCTCATAACATTTCTTTTCAGTATAGAAAGAAGTATAGTTCCAAAAAAGATCGTTTTTGGAACAAAAAGTGATAGACATTTTGGTTTAGGTCTGCTAGAGTTTTAGTTGTTAACAACGTCTCGGCTTCTATGAGAGTTGGAAGCCACTTATATAAAAAAAGCGAGGTGACAATATGGATAAAGACACCATCAAATTGATTCGGAAAAGCTACAATTTGAATCAGCGGAATTTCGCTGAAAGAGTAAACTGCAGTTTTTCACTCATTGCATTAGTGGAAGTTGGGAAGAGGAGGATTACAGAGGACTTAGAAAATAAAGTGAAAGAAGCGTTTGGATTAAATGAGGAAAAAATAAAGAAGCTGACTTCATCGTTTTAATAAACGTGTTTCATGTACGTAAATATAATACTTGAGGAAGATGGGATATGTTGGGCTGTTTTCACTCATTTTTTTATATATTAAAAGTACCATAAACGTTCCATTTAGGTGCTGTTTATTTTCTATTTTACTACTTTTATTGTCCAAAATCTAGAAAAGCGTACAGTAAACGTTTATGACTATAGAGAGAAAGGTGTTTTTGGTTATCATGTTCAATAAATTAAAAGTGGAGTGGTTTGGCAACGTGAAAGGAGATATTCTTTCAGGTATTGTCGTAGCACTTGCGCTCATCCCTGAAGCTATTGCTTTTTCCATTATTGCCGGAGTAGATCCGATGGTGGGCTTACACGCATCTTTTTGTATCGCCGTTGTGATGGCCTTTGTAGGAGGGCGTCCTGCGATGATTTCTGCAGCTACCGGCGCGATGGCCCTGCTGATGGTGACACTCGTAAAAGAGCATGGAATGGAGTATTTATGGGCAACGACTATTTTAACAGGTGTGATTCAACTTCTGTTTGGCATCTTTAGAATTGCTCGCTTTATGAAATTCATTCCGAGGTCCGTAATGGTAGGATTTGTGAATGCATTAGCGATTTTAATTTTTATGGCACAAGTTCCGCATTTTGTAGGAATCTCAACGATGACGTATGTGTTTGTTGCGTTAACTCTTGTTATTATTTACGTTTTACCGCGCTTTACAAAAGCAGTGCCTTCGCCATTAGTAGCGATTGTCGTCATGACAATTGTAGCTATTTTTGGAGGATTTAATTTGCGTACAGTAGGAGACTTAGGAGAAATTACAAAATCACTGCCGGTGTTTTCTATTCCTAACGTTCCTTGGAATATGGAAACACTGTCTATCATTTTTCCAACAGCGCTAGGATTATCTATTGTCGGATTAACGGAATCGCTGCTGACGGCATCGATTGTGGACGATATGACAGATACGTCTAGTAATAAAAACCAAGAAAGCAGAGGGCAAGGAATTGCGAATATCGTCGTTGGTTTCTTTGGCGGCATGGCCGGCTGTGCGATGATCGGTCAAACCGTTATCAATGTAAAATCAGGCGGACGCGGTCGTTTATCAACGTTTGTAGCGGGGATATTTCTCATGTTTCTCATCTTGGTGCTAGGGGACTGGGTTGTTAAAATCCCAATGGCTGCACTAGCCGGGGTCATGATTATGGTATCCATCGGAACATTCGACTGGTCTTCGCTTCGTACATTAACGAAAGTTCCTTTAACAGATACCGTTGTGATGCTTGTGACGGTGATCACGGTTGTAGCAACACATGATTTATCAAAAGGAGTTATTGCAGGTGTTATTTTAAGTGCAGTTTTCTTTGCGGCTAAAATTTCAAAGCTAGACGTATCAGCAAAGAAATCGGAAAATCGAACAGTTTACGAAGTAAAAGGTCAGCTGTTCTTTGCCTCTGTAGAAGACTTTGTTAACTCGTTTTCGTTTACAGAAAAACAAGATTTAATTTTAATTGATTTTTCAGAAGCGCATATTTGGGATGACTCAGCCGTAGCGGCTATCGATAAAATTGTACTGAAGCTAAAAGAACAAACGTCTGCTGAGGTGAAGCTGACAGGTTTAAATGATGTAAGTGAAGAATTACTTCAAAGATTAGCGACTTACAACAAGCCAAATGCAAGAGCATCAGTTCATTAAGAGAGTGATAATTCCTAGGTTCAAATTCTATAGAATTTGAACCTTTTCTTTTGCGGTTAAATATGTCACCTTGTTTTCTTTACCAGTCTATATAGTTTTGGAAGACTAGAAAACCAAGCAGTATAAAGAAGGCAAAAACAAATAAGGCTTCGGCAGAATGTTGTCGTTCCGCTTTTTTTACGTTTATTTTTTCTCTATATTTCGATTGAATGTTTCTTCTTTTCGAATCCAGTTTCATATATAGACTCCTTAAACGATTTTATATAAATGATTTTACCATATTATTGAATATATGGTTTTTTAATCTGAGAAATCAAGATTATTGGAACAATGAATGAAGTTTGTAATTTGTATATTTCAATTTAGTACTATATGGTATTATTTTTTTTAGTTAGGAGGGTATTTGAAATGAGTGTTTCAAAAGAAAATAAGCCAATTGTATTAACAATTATTTTGCTGGCAGCTGCGTTTGTAGTGTTTTTTGCGAATCGGATATTCCCATCAAATTCAATTTTTCCAAGTAGAAGCGGTGATTTGACTATTCCGCTGTGGCTGTTTTTTGCGATAGATGTTGGCTTTATTGTGGCGTTAGTTTTAGGAGTTCGAACAAAGAAGCCAAGCGTCGTGTGGTTTAGCATTATCACAAACAGCATCTTTTTTGTGTTGCTTTCTGCTTTGATGTTTTTATTAGCGATTGCAAATGGAATTTCTGAGCCGTAAGCTGATTATCTCTATTTTAAGTGAATGAAAAGGATTTAGAGAGGTTGATAGATATGATGATAGGCGGTCCTTTACTGATTGCACTGCTGCCAGGTGTACTTATACTCATGTTAACTTGGCTGTTCAGAAAAATGAAATGGAACAAGGTCATTAGAATGCTTCCTTCAATGCTTACCGTTATGGCTGCCGCTGTGTTTTTTTATATTGGCTATGTAGAAGTAAGAGGGTTTGAAGGCGCTGGCTATTTGTTTTTATGCGTATGTTTACTTGTGTTTGCGACTGTTGCATTTATCATTGCCAAAAAACCTGTAGGATAATTTTTATAAACTTTATAAATTCTTTATAAATCCCTCCTATACTACGTGTAGGGGGGATTTAAGATGAAAAATATTATTTTAGAGGTAAAGAGCGTTTCGAAAAAAGTGAGACGTCGTCACTTAGTAAAAGAAGTATCGTTTCAAATTGGGGAAGGGGAAATATGCGGACTGCTAGGGCCAAACGGAGCTGGTAAAACAACGTTAATTCGTTTATTGACGGGGTTGATTAAACCAACTGGGGGAGAAGTTTTTATTACTAATAAACCTATTGTTTCACAAAGAAAAGAAGCACTGCAAAGCGTTGGTGCGATTGTAGAGTCACCCATCTTTTTTCCTTATATGACGGGAAAAGAAAACCTGGCAAACTTAGCTCGACTGCATCCATTTTCAACAAAGCAAGAAAGGCAGCAAAGAGTAAAAGAAGTGCTTGATATTGTGGGATTAACCGGCAGAGAAAATGATAAAGTTCGAACGTATTCTCTTGGGATGAAGCAAAGACTCGGTATTGCTCAAGCGCTCCTAGGCGACCCGGACTTATTAATACTAGATGAACCAGCCAACGGCTTAGATCCAATGGGCGTACGTGAACTGCGCGAGCTGCTTTTTACCTTAAAACGTGACTATAACAAAACGATTTTAATCTCTAGTCATTTACTGGATGAATTACAGCGAGTATGTGATCAAATTGTGGTGATGAGAGAAGGAGAGCTAATGTGGGACGGCGCTTTAGATCAGTTAGCATCCGGTAAAAATCTTGAAGATGCGTTTGTAGAGCTGGTGTCGCAATGAAGGAGCTGTTAGTAGCGGAGTGGGAAAGACTTTGGAAACGAAAAGTGGCCTGGCTGACCTTTTTGTTAGTGCCGGTGGTGCTGTTAGTTGCTTCTTCTTATCTCCAAAAACAAAATGGAGCACTCACAGTCGATTTACCACAGTATACGTTTGCGGGAAACTTTCCTGTGCTGAGCTTAGCCGAAATGTTATTTACAGTTTTTAATGCCATGTTCTTAGTTTTTATTACGCTCGTGGTTACTGAAGAGTACCGGTCAGGACAGCTGCGAATGGTCATGATGCGATCGTATTCGTTTAAAGAAATCATCCTCGCAAAAGCCATAGCGCTTCTGCTGTTTAATTTACTGTTTTTTATCACGTATTTCTGTGTGAGCTATGCGATAGGCTTTCTAATGTTTGAACACCCGCAAAGCTACTTTGTATTTTATCACAGCCATGTCTTCAACATAAAAGAAGCGCTAGTATATAATCTTGCATTCTATGGATATGCCTATTTAACGACGATTGCAATATGCTGTGTGCTGTTTTTTATCTCTGTTATCAGCAAAACGACTACTACGGCTGTTGGAATTGGGGTTGCTTTTATACTAATATCATTTTCGTATCCTACTTTATTAAGAGGGTTTAGGCAGTGGATGAGTGAAGAGCTCTTTGGACAGCTTTTCTTTACTTCCGTACCGATGATTCAATGGCAGGGCATTACAGTCATGATGGCAGAAAACCCGCAGTTTGTAGGGTGGAATGTCGGCGTTTTAGGTTTTTATATTTTATTTTTTGGCGGTTTAACGTATGTAGCTATTCGAAAAAAAGAATCGTTTCTATAAAAGGAGAGAAGACATGATGACAGGACTTTTTGTCAGTGAATTAGAGCGAACGTTTAAACGGAAAAAGACAGCAGTGGTACTAGGTGTGTACATAGGATTACTTGCTTTTAGTTGGTTCTTTTTCTTTCAAAGGGGAGGCATTTCATTTTTTGATGCGGCTCATGACGTAAAAATTGATTCTTTAAATTCAGCACCACTGCTTCTTCGAGACCTATCGTTTGTGATTACGTTTATTGTTATTCCTATGTTTGTGGCAGATAGTTTTAACGGCGAGTATACGTCGGGAGCGCTGCGCATGGTACTAATTCGACCGCACCATCGCGTGAAGCTGTTTTTTGTAAAGTGGGCAGTTCAATGTTTACTAGTTTTTATTATTCTTTGTATTACGTGGGTAGTGGGGACATGTCTTGGAAGAATGGTTATGCCTCATGTAAATGAAACCACATTTTTAGGCGGACATACGCTAGGGACTTTAGGGGCGTTACTATATTCGTTGAAATTTTATGGCATTTGTTTTTGCATCTTTATAGCGGTTATTAGTATCGGGAGTATCCTGAGTGTTCTTATGCCTAATTCCATTTTATCTTACGTCGCAACCATTGGTGCTTTAATTGGAAGTGTGTATGTGTCAGATAAACTAAGCTTCTTTTTCTCCGTAACTGATTCTGTTTTTCATGAATTAAGCAGGCCAAACTCTGAATTTTTAGTGAACCTATTATTTCCAATTTTGCTTATTAGCCTTATAATAAACCTATTCGTATGGAAAAAGAAGGAATGGGTAGGGTGAGATGGAGATGAAGCAAACAATTTTACTAGTGGACGACGAAAAAGACATTATTTCCTTTATGAAAGATGCGCTAAGTGATGAAGGATATGAGGTGGTGTTTGCTTACGAAGGGCAAGAAGCGTTAACAAAGTTAAAAATAAATCCAGACTTAATTGTGCTGGATGTGATGATGCCAGGCATGGACGGCTTTGCACTTTGTGAAATGATCCGAAAAAGCATATCATGCCCCATTATCTTTCTAAGCGCTAAACAAACGGAGCAGGACCGAGTAAAAGGACTATTAGTGGGTGGAGATGATTACTTAGTTAAGCCTTTTAGCATGAAAGAACTAAAAGCCCGCATTTACGCCCATCTGCGCCGAGAGCAGAGAATTAACAGTAACTCCTATAACAGGCTTCACTTTGGAGAGTTAACCATTGATTTAAATGGCTATCAAATTTTACATAGCAATGAAGTAATTCCGTTTACTTCAAGAGAATTTGAGATTATTCATTTTTTAGCTCTTCATCCAGGTCAGGTTTTTACACGCGAGCAGCTGTATGAAAAAGTGTGGGGCTACGACGCGGAAGGAGATTCGTCTACGATTACGGAACACGTAAAGAAAATTAGAGCAAAACTATTAAAATATGACGAAACACCTTATATCTCGACCGTTTGGGGAATTGGTTACAAATGGATAAAATAAAAAAATGGATGAACCGGGCGACGTTAAAAGCGCAGTTTGTGTTATCCTTTCATTTGATCTTGGTGTACAGCCTGCTTGCGACGCTTTTAACGTGGGGCATTGTGATTGCAGTAAACTGGTTTCTTATGCCCGGAGCACTGAATCCCGCAAATTATTATGAAAAACAAATTCCTGATATTCTTCAGTTCGTAAAAGAAAAAGAAGATGCGCTCCTTTCAAGAGATGCTAAAAACCAAGTAGAAGCGGTGATTCCGCTAGAAGGAATGGATTATCAAATTATAAATAAAAAAGGGCAAATTGTGTATGGGTCCATGTCCACTTCATACATAAAAAATAAACGGGATTTTTACTCTCAGGTCAATACCAATATCCGCTCAGGTAAATATATTATAAAAGTTTATCCGCTTTTTAATTCAAAAGACGAAGTAAACGGGGCGATTGCGCTAAGATATCAATTAAATATGGCTTCTGCTAATCCGAATATTAAATGGATCGTTGCGCTTGTCACATTTGTATCGCTAGCCAGCCCGTTTCTTTACTTTTATTTGTTTGCTTATTTGTTTGGAAGACGATTTAGCAAAAAAATTGAACGGCCTTTTAATGAGCTGATGACCGCAGCTAAAAATATTCAGCATAATAATTTAGATTTTTCGCTGTCGGTCACTCAAGACGCCAAAGAATTAAGTCAGCTGCTTCACGCCTTTGAAGAAATGCGAAAAGAATTAAAGCAATCGTTAGCTAAACAGTGGCAGCTAGAAGAAGACCGCAAAGATATGACGGCTGCGATTGCGCATGATTTACGAACGCCTCTTACGATTATTCATGGACATACGGAAATTTTAGTAGAAGGAAGCAAAAGAGACCCGGAGAGGCTTAATCGATATTTACATACGATTTACACAAATACACAGCGTTCGATTCAGCTATTAAATCAGCTGCAAGAAGTATCTGTGATCGAAAATCCGGGCTTTACCGTAAAGAGAGAGCCAATCGATATAATCTCATTTGTTCATGAGAAAGCAGACGAGTTTCAGCTTTTATGTCAAAAAAAAGAGATTGCTTTTTTACCTTCGGTTAGTGAAGCAGAAGCATCAAGTCAATTTTACGGAGATCCTCAGCGCATTTCTCAAGTATTAGATAATATTATTACAAACTGTATTCGCTACACGCCTGAACGAGGGGAAATAGGGTGGAATACCGTCATTCATCACGGCGAAGTGATTTTTGAAATACATGATACGGGTCCCGGCTTTGCGTTATCGAACAAAGAGCAGGTGTTTAAAAAGTTTTACAGAGAAGATGCGTCAAGAACAAGCGGCCACGGAAACTTAGGGTTAGGTCTTTATATTGCTCATTCCATTGTGAAAAACCACGGAGGAAGCATCACGGTCGATAATAAAGAGACGGGAGGGGCATTATTTAAGATTGTTCTTCCGATAAGGAAAGAGTAAATGCGTAAAAAAAGAACCCTCAAAAAAGAGAGTTCCAAAAAGGGTAAGTAAGAAAGAAATGTACATGTTCCTTTGGGGGGACTGCATCTGTACAGTAAAATTTATACCCGGTATGCACTTGTTAAAACGTTGAAAAATAAACCAATCATGTAAAAAATAGATGAAATTAGCTTTTAGCATTTAAAAAAAGACTGCAAAACGGCGGTATACCGTATTCTGCAGTCTTTCTCTCGTTTATTTGCTTAAAAACTCTCTCATAAATTCATTCACCTTTTCTGGCTGCTCATGTTGAGGAGCATGTCCTACACCATCTAAGCGGTGAATCGTTACGTTTGGAACGTACTCTTCAATTCCATCTAAATTACTATTTTCAAACGCTTCGTCCGCATTTCCCCATACAATTAAAGTTGGAGATTCGAATACTTTATGCGGCAGTGCTACAGGTTTATGAACGCGCTCTTCAAACGGATAAAGGGAAGACGCACGGTAGTAGTTAAGCATGGATTTCATTGCATTCGGCTGGTTCCACGCCTCTACGTATTTAGCTTCTTCTTCTTTTGTTAAATAGCCTTTTTTGATGCCAGGCTCCGTCAGCATGTTTCTTAATTTTTCACTATGATTCGCGAGTAGCTCATCCTGAGAGTTTGGCTTTTGGAAAAAGCTCATATAGCTGCTTGCTTCTCGTTGAGCAGGATTTTCAGCAAGCTCTCTTATAAATGTGTAAGGGTGCGGTGCATCAAACATCACTAACTTTTTGACATACTGCGGATATGTATAAGCAAATGCCCATGCTACAGCGCCGCCCCAATCATGCGCCACTAGCACGCACTCTTTTTCACCAAATGCTTCAATTAGTTGCTTTACATCTTCCATTAGAATGGGCATGCTGTAAGAAGAAATTTCTTCTGGCTTATCTGATAAGTTATAGCCTCGCATATCTACAGCTACCACGCGATAATCTTTCGAAAACTCTTCTAACTGATGGTGCCATGTATACCAAAAGTAAGGGAATCCGTGTAGAAACAGCATAAGCTCGCCTTCACCTTTTGTTACATAATGAAGATTTACATCATTTACTTTTACATAACCGTCTTTAAACATCTTACTCATCCTTTCGCTTTTAACCTTTATTATAGAAAAACTTTACTCTTTATTAGTTGATGTATCAAACAATAAGGTTTCCTGACGCGGTAAATGAGCTATAAAGCTCTCTTAAAACCCTTATTTTGGTTATTATTTGTGAAATATAACCTTGATATAACTAGGATGTACGCGATGCTTTATCTGGCTCATGAGAAGAAAATATTTATAGAACGCTAGAAATAAAGAAATCGCGTTTGTAATGAATACAGCAAAAAGGCTCTCTAAAAGTACTTTATAGAGAGCCTTTTTTTAAAAATCACCGGCCTTGGCAATTCCTAAATTAGATTCAAAGTCAGTAATGTATACACAGGCATTTGTATATTTATCATAGGAATTATAGCGAAAGTTTCTGCTTATATTATAATCTCCACTTATAGGTTTATAGGATTGAATCGATTTAATTTGATCGTTAAGAGACAAATCAAAATTATGAGTGGCTTTTTTTAATTGTTCGAGCTGGAGCTTTGTATAACTGTCGCGATGCTTTTGGATTTCGTCTTGCATGAGCTCTATTTTATATTTAGATGCGGTGTTGATATGACTAATCGCAGGCCCCATATCTTTTTTTATTTGTGCTTCGGAAGAATGAAAGTGTTTATCATCAAATGAGTCTAACACGTTAATGCTTTCTTCCGAAGTTTTTGTTGCATCTATAACGTCATGCATATTGTTCATGAGCGTAACTTCATAGATCGTCTTGCTTGAATTGAATTTTTTATAGGATGTTACATACTCTTTTTCTGTTAAAGTATCTACGTCTTTTGCTAAGTGGGCTATGCTTTTTTTTAGCTCGCTATCACTTTGTGTTTCTACTTTTGACGTACTATTAATAGACGCAGACAGCAGGTTAAAATCATTTTTGTAGCTTTGAAACGTTTTATCTTCTATCTTTCCGTCATTATTAATTAAGCGTTCGGACTCGTTTTGCAGAAATTTCAGCTCTATGGCCAGCTCTTTTTTTGCCTCGCTTCCATCTATGCTCTCATTGTTTGAAGTTGTGTGACTGCACTCCATTAATCCAAGCGCCAAAGCGATTGTAATGGTACCTGTTGTTATCTTGCTTATGTTCCTCATGTTGAAACTCCATTTCTATTTGTTTATTACTTACTTATAAAGACTATATCATATAAATGGAATATTTATCTTTATATACTATTAAATGTTACATTTTGTATAGGTAAACTTAAAAAGGTATTATAATGGAATTTATAAAAATAGTGCTAAAAGAAGATAAAGGTAATAAAAAAACTAATTATGTACTTATACTTTTTTACTATTAATATGATGTCTAAAGGAGGAAATCAATATGAGTGGAATTGCTAAAACCCCCGAACCGCCTTATTATGCCGTTATTTTTGCTTCTGAAAGAACGGAAGGTGAGAAGGGTTATGGACTAATGGCAGATAAAATGGTGGAGCTTGCATCTAAACAAAAAGGCTTTTTAGGAATAGAAAGTGCCAGAGATCAAGATTTAGGCATTACCGTTTCATACTGGGATTCCTTAGAATCAATCAAAATGTGGAAAGAACATTCAGCTCACCGCGTAGCCCAGCACAAAGGAAAAACAGAATGGTATCAAACGTTTTCGCTTAGAGTGTGTAAAGTGGAAAGACATAGCTTTTTTGAGATGTAGGACGTATATGGCTGATTATTTTGCAACAAGGGAGAAGCCGTTATGTTTTATGGCGTTATAGGATTTATAGCCGTTTTTATCACTTTGTGTTCGATAGAAGCAAAGCTAAGAACGATTGTTAAACAAAATGATCGAGTGATTGAATTACTTGAGAAACAGAATAGAGAGTAAGAAAACGCTAATGAACTCACCGTTTATAATATCATCTCCTGAGTTTAGTTAAGGGAGATGTTTTATTTTAAGAGTGCATAAAAAAAACCTCAGTAGGAGGTCTAGTTATTACTTTTAAAAGCACTTATAACAAGCTCATTTACTGTCGGATGTCATCTAGAGGCTAATTATAAAGTGAGGTTATATTTATCGTTTCACCAGAAAATATGAGCTCAATTTCTTTATTTCTTACTTGTGAGCTTTCATTTAATCACCGTATTTTTTTCTGTAGGTAAGAAACGTTATCAAATATATAACTGAAATCATCGTTAGAAATATTAGCGGCGAAATGCCAATGCCATCATAAGAACTTTTCCCTTGAAAAGTCCGGTAAATGGACTCTATAACTTCTAAAATCAGCATACCTATAACTACCACAAATGCGTATGATTGAGCCTTCGTACTGATAAACTTCTTTCTTTCATCACCTTTTCGAGAAGATGATGAAACAAAAATCAAAATTCCGCAAACTAACAGGATGAATGAATACACAATTTTAACCCAATCCATTCTTACTCCTCCTTACAATAAATGTAAAACTCTTTTTACATTGTAAATTATTTGTATAGAAGAATTGGTAAATAAAAAATGATTTTATAACACAATGTCACGCTACAAAGTGACTTAAATCAACTCCATTGGTAAAATGGAAGTAACAGGAATTTTTGTGTTTCACCAACTAAAAGTGAGGTGGGTTATTTGGTTCTTCATAAAAAAACGGTGTCTCTGGTCGCTCTTTTTTTACTGCTGTTAGTAATAAGTTCAAATTACGTGTTATATCATTCTTCTTTTGGACTTCAGTCGTTGCCTGGTAATTTCAACGGAGTAGTAGTAGGTTCTATTTTAGACTTAAGCCTTGTGGCTCCGCTCTTATTTCTAGCTTGGCAGCGTAAGTTCAGTCTCAAATACTTTATTGTATTAATGGCTACAGGCCTTATTGCTGCGCGTTTTATCATTCCGAGTGAATACTTGGCTTCTTTTCAGTCGGTTATGTGGCTAGGAGTTGGCATAGAAGGACTACTTATTTTGTTTGAACTTTCACTGCTATTTATGCTAGTCAAAAACGTACCGCCTATTTTAAGAAGGATCAAATCAAGCTCTTTACCGCTTTTATTTTCCTTTTCGCGGGCTGTAAACGAAAAGTTCTCCAAACAACCGTTTATACACGTACTGTGTTCAGAAATGCTGATGTTTTACTATGCGTTTGGAACGTGGAAGAAGCAGCCGAGTACTGAAGAGAATACGTTTACTCTGTATAAACGCTCAAGTTTTGTCACGTTTCAAATTATGATTATTCACGCGATTGTTATTGAAACATTAGGACTTCACTGGCTGCTGCACAACACGTCTATAATTCTTTCAATCGTTTTACTGATCCTTAATATTTATAGCATTATTTTCTTTATAGGAGATATTCAAGCATTAAGGCTTAACCCTTTACGAGTGGAAGAGGATCGCATATACATTTCGTTTGGTTTAGCTAAGCGTATGGAAATCTCTTTTAAAGATATTGAAGAAATAATAGAAGACACTCACATCCTGAAACGAAAAATACCCAGCACCACGATTGAATTTATCGCACGCGATTTTGAAACCGTTCATCCTGATCTTTTACTAACACTAAAGTCTCCAGTAGAGGCGACGCTTTTTATGGGAATTAAAAAGAAGTATCAGCAGGTCGCCATTCGTGTAGATGATCCACATGCGTTTAAGAAAATAGTCAAAGAACGTTTGGAGAAAGCTAAGCGGGATGAGCTGATCTAGAATTCTAGAAAGATAAGGCTTTATAGAGATATCTATAAGGTCTTTTTGCTGCTGATCAGCTATTGGACATAAATAGTGAAGTGTTAGCTGTATTTTAGTAAAATGGAAGTAATAGGTAAAGAGATGAAAGGGGATAGAATATGGGGATTTTTTCAAAAGGAAAAGAGAAGTATTTAAACTCTATAGAATGGCTATCTGAAAACTCAATCCATTTAAGCAAACCAGTTGAATGTACGCTGCAAGAGTTTGAATTTCTCCGTCATATCGTAAAAGATAAGAGAATTGTGTGGTTAGGGGAAAACGGTCATAACATAAGAGAACATAATATGATGAAGTCAAAAATAATAGAATTTCTACATAAAGAAATGAATTTTACCGTACTGGCATTTGAAAGCGGCTTGGCGGAATGCCATAGTGCTAATGAGTTAAAGGAAGAGTTTACAGATGAAGACTTTTTAAAAAACGCGATTTATTCTTTATGGGCAACAAAAGAAAATCTGTCTTTGTTTCAGCTGATGAAAAAATCAGATTTAAGTTTAATAGGAATCGATATTAATCCTTCTTCTAATCCTGATCTTTTCGTAAAATTTGTTCAGCAGCTGAGTCCCGTAGTGTCTAAAGACGTGATAGAAAAGATCGAATACATTGAGGCAGGCGTATATAAATGGTACTACCAGCTAGGGCAATATAAAGCGAGAAGAAAAAAAGTCCCAGCAGAAATGCTACATGAGTTTGAAGAGTTTAAAGAAAAAGCAAGCGCAGTGATAGGAGATTTAGAAGCTTATCTACATGAAGAATACGTTTTGCATCTTAAAAATCAAGAGCTTGTATGTAAGTTTAAAATGATTATTCGATGTCTGCAAAATCGCTTATATTTTATTAACCATATTCACCATAACCACCGAACCTATAAAAAAGTAAGAGAAAAAAGAATGAAAGAAAATCTAGAATGGATTTGCCAGGAGCTGTACCCTGACGAGAAAATTATTATTTGGGCCCATAACCTTCATATCTTTAAGCAATACAAAACGTTTACGGGATTTGAACCTCTAGGAGCAATTGTCTCTAGTAAAATAAAGGAACAGTCTTATTACTTAGGCTTATTTATGTATGAAGGTGAAATACATACGGATACAGGGCAGCCATATAAAATAGAGAAGCCGCCTAAAAAAAGTCTAGAAGATTACATGCATCAAGTGCGGTCACCGGCGTTATTTACGGATTTCTCACAGCTTGAAAAAAACTCAGACAACAAATGGATATTCACTAAAACGATCTTTTTAGAAAGCGGTACTATGCCGACTTTATTTGTACCGCGTGATCAGCTAGACGGTGCTTTATTTGTTGAATCTGTTTCTCCGCCCGAGTATCTTAAACGGAGTAAAAATAAATAAAAAATCGTAATGAACAAAGAAGAGGTGCACATTAAAAATCTATACATGCAGTAAAGAACAGGGCAAAAAAGTAGATATCTATGAATTAGGGGAAATGTTCAAATTTGAAGACAAACAATTTGTAGTGGTGGTGAAATGAGTGGGTTAGCCTGTAACCTTTAGATAAGAGTTATAGGCTAACCAGTTTAGGCAGACTAATATTTATAAAAAAGGCTTAATATACGGAAGACTCAAACCAAAATAAATAACAAACGACATAAGCAAGTAACAGCCAATAACACTTCTTCTAAAGGGTGTAGAAGCTTTCTTCAACCAGCCCCAGTGCTTATCTTCATAGTCAAAAATAAAGTAATCTAAAATGATGGATAGCGTGATAATAACCGCAATTAGTAACAGGCCCATATGTATCCTCGCTTTCGGTTTATGAAATTATTACCATTTATAACAATATACCTTATTATTCCATTCATTACAAAGTAATTTTCTATAAACGGTTTATTGACACTACTAGATTATGGTAAAATTCACAGAGTATAGTAGGATCATTTTTAAAAGAAAGATGGGAAGAAGTTGGATGTCGTAAAAGAAGTGAAGCTATTAAAATATCAAATGAGTCTCATGAAGCACATGATTAACGCAGAGGAACATCTTTTTTTATGTTTGTGATTGATCATGAATTTGAAGAAAACCAAGTAAAGGCATTTTTAAACATGCTAGGTGTGTTTAGCTGTCGAATCAAAGGTGAAGACATTTCTACCTTTTATCAAAATGATCAGCTGTTCTCTCAATTTAATCTTCCGTTGGATAAATTATATGCGTCAGAACAACCAACTTTAGAGGAATTAAAATCGGTTGTTGCTAAAATCTTTTATCAGGAATTTGAACTAGAATATTTATTGTGCAGTTTAAAGAAGCAGTGTATTCAAATGGAAGTGTGTGACTTTTTATTGCAGCGTTTAAAAATAGATTTGAAATAAATAATCTAAGAGTGTGTTTAAACGTGGAAATTTTAAAAGTAGAGGAGGATAGGTGAGATGGCGCGAATTATTAATTTCTGGTCATTTATCTTTACGCTACTGTGCGTTGGTTTCTTTTTCATCGCTTTTTATTATCCAGCGTTATTGAATATCAATCTTTGTTTAGCAATTATTCTATTTTGTATTGGTATCGCAGGGTTCTTTGGAATAATCAATTGGGTATCGGCTCTGAGAAGTATTTTGACAGTAATAATTAGCGGTGGATTAATCCTAGTAACAGGGTTTATTATCTTTACCGGCTATCTTTTTTCATAGCTCGTACATAAGAAGTACAACGATGAAATTATGAATCGTTGTGGATAAGAACTTTTGTGGTGTTTACTTTGTCATTGACTTCATACAGCTTTTTAACGTATAAAAGAGGGCTACATCGTTATCCCTCTTTTAAGTAAGCTTGTTAAGTGACCAGTTGTTTTTTTAAACCTATTTATTTACATTCAAAAGAATAATCATTGGTAATTGAATTATGTATTTCTACTATGGCTTCTCCGCCGTTATCATAACATTTTGAGGTCAAAGTTTTTATTTCTGTACTATTAAAATAGCTAGAACAGTTAATCAACACAGAGATGACTACCAGTAAAGTAAGTAGAACAATTATGATTTCTTTTATTCTGGATTCAACGATAGATTTAATTTTTCATTCTCCTTTGCAATTTATATTAAGAGCTATAGGCGTAGTAACAATGAGTCAAAAGTGGACGTTTAAATTTCAAGAGCTTGATTTTCGGATAGTCGAAAATCAAGCTTTTATTCTTTCATATAGAAAATTCAATGATCCTATCTAAATCTCGATTTTCTTACATTTTTAATTGACCTGTTTTATTCATAGTCAACCGTTGTTCCTCCAAACATAAACGTAATAATCCCTAATACAAAGAACAGCTGAGAAATCACGCCCACTATACTGCAAATCAGACCGGCAATCGCGAGTCCTTTACCGCTTTGATTCGTAGCAGCTATTTGATTAGATGCTTTTTTGTAGAAGATAATTCCAATAATCCCTGTAATAAACCCAATGATTGGAATGAAAATAGATACGATACCTAGAGTTAGAGAAACAATAGAGTTGGTGTTTACTTGAGGTTTTGTATTAGTTTCCAATGAATTCACTCCCTATGAATTATATTTTTTGATTATACCATAAAAAGGAATAATATCCTTTTTACTAATAAAAGTAGAAATTTTTAGAATTATATGTGTCTCTGTATATTTTCTATGCGTCGTTTTATTAAAGGTAAGATGATATGTACAAAAAGAAACTTATTCTTTGACGTTCCTATAAGGAAATCGACTCTGTAGAGTATATTTACTGAGATAGCAGATTCTGCGTTATAAAACATTTAACCCAAATTAAGGAAAATATGATACAATAATCCATAAGGGTGTGAATAAATGGAATTGTTTATACCGGATGCTTTTCTGTATGTGTCATTTGCGATTATGACGGCCTTTTTTGTACATGCGGCTATTAAACTAGCTACCTTTCAAACGCTACATAAGCATGTTTGCCTGCAGCAAAAAGACATGTATCTCATACAAAACGTAAATCTGTTACGCGCTCAGAATCTCATATACTGTGTGTATCATAAATTTAAATTTATACATTCTGTTCACAGACAAGAAGCAATAGGTGAACAAGATGATGAAGGTCCACATTCGCCAGTATTTTTTTCGTTTAACGAAAAAAATACTGGAGGAATATAAATGTTAAAACATAAAAAGAAGCTTTTCTTTATCTTTGTTTCCATTTTTCTACTTGCCGGATGTGATTCAGCAAACGTGATTCAAAGTTCGCACACTCACTTTTTTGATCACTATTTTATTTATCCTTTTTCACTGCTCATTTTGTTTGTAGGAAATACGTGGCTTCATCAAAGCGTTGGCTTTTCAATTATGCTTGTGACGGTGGGCGTACGTATGCTGCTGGCTCCTTTAAACATTCTTCAATATAAAAATCAGCTGAGCAATAAACGTATACAGCCTCAGCTTCAACAGCTAAAAGAGAAGTACAAAAATAAAGATCCTGAGAGTCAGCAGCAATATCAGCGTGAAATGATGGAACTGCTTAAAGAAAATGGAGCCAATCCTCTTATGGGCTGCCTTCCTTTACTTGTCCAGCTTCCCGTCTTTTCAATTGTGTACTACGCGATTAGACGAATAGATGAGATTAGCGCATCATCTTTTTTGTGGCTTGACTTAGGACATGCAGATCCGTACTTTATTCTTCCAATAGTGGCGGCAGTGGCTACGTATTTGCAGACAAGAGTCATGCAAACAGGGGCAGAAGGAATGAATTCATCCCACGCACTGCTAGCCCAAATTCTTTCGCCTGTCATGGTCCTTTCTTTTGGGATATTTTCACCGTCAGGTCTCGTCTTGTATTGGATGACGGGCAGTTTGTTTATGATCTTTCAATCTCTTGTATTAAAGAAGATTTTTCGAGAGAAGGCAGTGCTTGAAGCAAAATAAAGAAATTAAAAGGTTGCTTTGCTTGAAGCAACCTTTTAGTGAAAGGAGGGGTACGGTGAAAAAATATATTCTTTCATTCGGCGTAACGCTCGGCACGATAGCACTTTTATTTTTTATTGGCAATACCTTTCATATTTCGTTACTTTCCGTTCAGTGGCTTTATGTAAATGAACCGGAAAATTTTCAAATGGAAGCAAAAGGCGGTTTGATACCGGTAGCCGTTGGGCTTATTCTTGGTTTTATAACAGACTACGTATTAAGTGAAAAAGAAAAAAAGCAGAGTCATCAATTATAGTGAAGACAAAAGGATCTTTTATAGGAGATCCTTTTTTTATTTGTGATTTGGGTAAAAAGGTAAGGCAAGAATAGTACAGGCAGATGTTGTCATACATATTACGGTCATAAAAAATGAACGAGTTAGAAACAAAGCTTTATGTCGTCATCGACTTTTTATAGTTTACTAGCTATAATTGGTAGTGAATCGTCATTTTTGTAAAAAAAAGGTGATATTACGAATCATCATAGCGATTAGATTACACTAACTACTAATAGAGAAAGTGAAGTGAGCACATGACAAATCTTTTAGAAGTTAGAAACATGGCAAAATCGTTTGGTCGAAATGAGGTTTTAAAAGATGTTTCTTTTCATGTACCTCCTGGATCAATTGTAGGGTTTATTGGTGATAACGGAGCGGGGAAATCGACGACGTTTAAAGCAGTACTAGGATTAATTTCGAGAGATAGCGGTACGGTCGAAATATTTGGTGAAGACAATTTGAATAAAGATGCGACGATTAAAGAAGATATTGGCGTCGTGTTTGATGCGATTAATCTGCCGGTTTCTTTAACAATAAAACAGCTAAACAACGTTTTTAAGAAGCTATTTCATTCTTGGGAAGAAGCTGATTTTTACCGACTGATTCATTCTTTTTCACTGCCGGAAGATAAAAAAATACATACGTTTTCACGAGGCATGTCGATGAAATTATCTCTAGCGGTAGCGCTGTCTCACGGTGCTAAACTATTGCTGTTAGATGAAGCGACAGGAGGACTTGATCCTTCGTCTAGAGAGGAAATATTAGATGAGTTAAAAGCTTTTGTCAGCGACGGCAACAGCGGAATACTGCTTTCATCTCACATTATGAGCGACGTTGAAAAAATAGCTAGTCACCTTGTTGTGATTAAAAACGGTGAAATTTTATTAAATGAAGAAAAAGAGAAAGTGTTTGAGGAGTACGCAATTGCCGTTATGAACGAAGAGCAGCTAAACGTACTTAACGAAGAGATAGTAGTAGCAAAAAGAACGTATGATACGAACGTCCGCGTACTCGTATCAGATAAGCATCAACTGCCAGAAGGAACTGTAACTGAACCGATGTCGATGGAAGAACTAAGCGTGCTTTTAACAAGGAGTGAAACGTAAATGAAAGGTCTATTGTTAACGAATTACTACCTCATTCACCGAAGCTTTTTGATGTACACAGCGCTTGCCATAGTTATTTCTGCGGTCATCTTTTATTTTGCGGATCCTTCATTTTACCGTGTTATAGCGATGTTAATTATTTTGTTAATGGCAATGCCCGCGCTTGAAGTGATCAAATTAGAAAGTAAGACCGGCTATGACAAATACGTGCTCACTCTTCCAATTAGCCGAAAAAATGTGGTGCAAAGCCACTATGTTTTTTACTTTTTAATTGTCGTCATCGGAACCATCCTGTCCTATGGTGTTTTCTCAATGTATTCGCTTATTTCTAAGAGTGCAGTAGAGAATATAGTAAATATCGTTTCATTTGGTACATTTATCGTCCTTTTTGCCGGTGCACTTGCTTATCCGCTTCTTTATGTATTCGGAGCAGAGAAATCTGACGGAATAGTACTTGGAGGGGGAATGGGAGGTCTTTTCGTTGCGATTGCTTTACAAGGAGTTGTTGGGTATATAGTTGAAATATTAGCAGCATCCAGCTTACCGATCGCTTCTTCTTTGCATGTTCCTATCTTATATACTCTCTTTGGAGTGGGGATGTATATTGCTTCTTACTTTATTGCGCTGTCTATCTACCAAAAGAGAGAATTTTAGTGTGAATTGATTTTGAAGTAAAGACTACAAAGCGTTCTTTAAGACTATTTATCAACCAATAGTTCAAATAAAAAAACAGCCACAACGTTTGATAAACCAAGCAAAGAAGATCTCAAAAATATAACCGATATTATTGGTGATAAAGCTTAAGTGATGGGCACTTTAAAAAAAGTTAATTGTGTCCTCTAAGCACATGTATTATAGTAAAAGATGCAGTTTTAAAATGTGAAAGGAGACTATATGGGGAATTTGTTTAAACGGGCTTCAAACGTATCAAAAACCGCTTTTATTGCTACACTGATTTTGTACATAATTATTGTAGCGTGTTTTATTCCGTCAATTGTATTTGCAGGAGCTTTCTTTGCTATAGTAATTAAAATAGCAGCAGCACTTTTAATCTTAGTAACAATCCTAGGAATGATTTATTCGTTCTTCATTAAAGGCGGCCAAAAATTTCTTTTTTTACTGTTACATGCCGCTTCTTTATTGATTGTTTTGTTTAGTATCTCTGCTTTTATGCTCGCTAAAAGCGCTGAGTTGACATAGTAAAGAGGAATTACATACGCAAAAAGGCAGGAGAAATCCTGCCTTTTTTATTTTTGTATGATTTCAAGAGGACTTGTATGTTCTAGGGAGGCGCCGCTGACTATTTGGCTAAACTTGTTTAACAAGAAGAAAAGAAGGAAAAGGAAGAAAAAGGAGATGTGATAATTTGGAAATGATTATAGCTGTGACAGCGGGTATGGGTTTTCTTTTATCTTTTTACCTTTTTTATTTTTACCCTGTTATGAGTGAAAGAAAGGGGAAACCTTTGAGTGAAAGCCAAACCTATATGATAAGAGGGCTAGCCGTAATCGTTCTTTTAGCCAGCGCTATAACGGGAAGTCATTTTACCTAAACAGGATTGTACTATTAATCGGTGCATCTCTTAATTGCTGACAAATAAATCGTATGCTGCGACTATCAAGCTAGGCGGGGTGAAAAAGAGGGGAGGCTAATACAATGAAATGGTACAAGCACGCGCTTATTCCTTTAGCTATAGGCTTTTTAAGCTTTGTGTGTTTTATCATTTATAGTAAGGCAGCGGCAAATCCGAGTCTTCAGATGAACCAGTCGCTGTTTATTTCGATTGGTATAGGTATTGGAGCAGTTCCAGTATCCTTTTTTGTAGAGTATCAAAAGAACAAAGAAAATAAAAAGTTTCATAGCTGAGTTGTTTGCCGAATGTCTCTTAGATCTTGAGTTTGTTGAAATGGATGTGATAATCTGTTTATTCTTGTGAAGATTGGTTTGTTTGCCTTCGTTATTTTACTTCACATTGCCTTTCGAAAACTGGTTTTGTATGCCCATAAAAAGCAAAAGACATCTCCAAAAGAAGGACGAAGGATATTAATAGGGGGAGTTTTGGTTATTTTGATTATCCTGTTATCCATTTTAAACTTTTTAAAGTATTATTATGGTGGTTAAAAAGGGCGGGCATATGTATTTTATATCTGTCTGGTCCTCGTCAATTAACCCATTGGTACGTCAACACTAGACTAGAAAAGTTTTTTAGGTGATCAATTCTGTAATCCATGGGATTCATGTAACCAAGCGTCCCACGGATTCAAATGTAATTAAGTCAATGGGCATCGTTATGTAGTTGACTCGTTCATTCTTCTAAACTGTCAAATTGTGTTGGTGAAATTTTACACATCTCTCGGCTGGACCCGATTAAAGAAATAAAAAGCCACTAATTACGATCAGTGGCTTAGAGAAATCTTCATTGTTGATGATTGTTATTGCTGTTCCGATTTAACCAGAATTTTAACTTGGTTTTTTTCTTTAATCAGGCTTTCAAACCCTTCTTCAATTACATCGTCTAGAGCTATCTTTTTCGTTACTAACTTTTCGGCTGAGAAGTAGCCTTTTTGCATAAGAGACAATACTGCTGGGAACACGTTACGATAGCCAATGATTCCTTTAACAGTTCGTTCTTTAATTACAATATCATTCGGTAGAATTTCTGCTCCTTTTTCCCATATGCTAACGATAATCGTTTCTCCGCCAATTCCCGTAGATTGGGTGGCTTGACGTAATACAAGAGGTACGCCTGTTACTTCAAATGATACATCTACGCCACCGTCAGTTAATCTAGCAATTTCGGCTACCGTATCTTCAACTTCAGCAGGATTAATGATGATGGCTCCTAATTCTTCTGCTTTCGCTTGTCTTTCTGGAGATAATTCAACTGCATAAATATCAGTTGCACCTGCTGCTTTCAACGCTTCAATGACAAGAAGTCCAATTGGTCCACATCCAAATACAGCAACTTTGTCTCCGGCTTTCACTTTACTTGAACGTACTGCATAAAGAGCTACTGCCGCTGGTTCTACTAGAGCACCTTGTTCATAAGATAAATCATCTGGAAGTTTGAATAAAAGTTCTTCGTCTACTGCGACATATTCACTAAGACCGCCACCGCCTCCGGCTAAACCTAAGAATCCCATTTGTTCATCTAGGTTATAAGCGCCTTGGTGTCCATGTGTAGCAAAGATTGGCTCAACAACCACACGATCACCAACTTTATAATGGGTTACACCTTCTCCAACCTCTACTACTTCACCTGAGAATTCATGTCCAAGCGTCACTGGAGCAACCTCATTAGTGAGAGGGTGCGGTTTATCAACTGGAATAAAGATGGGACCACCTAAGTATTCATGCAAATCACTACCGCAAATTCCACACCATTTAACTTTCATTTTTACCTGACCAGCCTGTACAACTGGTTCATTTATTTCTTCAAGACGAATATCTTTTTGATTATGCCATCTTAGCGCCTTCATATACTCCATCTCCTTGTGTCATTTCTTTTACTATATCTATCAGTATACAACCAGATATACTTATGGTAAATTTAGTTAATATTAACGATTGTTAAGTAATACTTAACTAAAAGAAAAAGAGGGCATTATGAATATTGAACAATTAAAACATATAGTGGAAATAGATAAAACGGGTTCACTAAAAGAAGCAGCTGGTAACCTGCATATTACGTTACCTGCATTAAGCCAATCTATAAAAAATTTAGAGAAAGAACTAAATATAATGATTTTTCATCGTTCCAGAAGAGGATCTATTCCAACTGAAGAAGGTCATAGGTTAATTGAAAAGGCCAGCGCTGCTTTATTGAAAATTCAAGAATTTATGGATGAAGCAGAAGCGTATACAAATACAATGAATGGTGAAATAAAGATTGCAACCTACCCAGGACCAATGGAGATTCTCGTTCGCTTAATAACAGAAATTAAAAGAGAATATCCGAACATAAAGGCTTCTGTCTATGAAAATAGCACCGAGTATATTATAGATAAAGTTCTAGATGGGGAAGTAGATGTAGGTTTCATTACTTATACAGAAAAAGAAGAAAAAAAGTATCGGAACTTGGTATTTAAAAAGTTATTGGATGGTCATATGGTAGCTGCAGTAAATAAGAAGTCGCCATTAGCCAAACAAACACTCATTACTGAAGAGATGTTAATTAACCAGCCAATTGTTTTATATAACGACAAGTATATTCAGGAATTTATGAAAGGTTTTAGTTCACTGCCATGTGATATCTTGTTTACTACCAATAATGTAGATACAATTCGTCATACATTGGAAAATAATACGGCAATAAATATAGGATTTGACTACGCATTTAAAACAGATGCTGGTTTATCTAGAAGTGATCAATATGTAGTCGTTAACTTTGCTCCTCCGCACTATAAAACTTATTCTTTTGGGTATTTTTATAACGCCAATAATGGGCTTTCTAGAATAATAAGAGAATTCTTAAAACGGATTCACAGAACTATAGTAAATAATGAATGATAAAGAGTGAAGGTTAAAAAGAATTATTTCAGAGAGAGGGAAATATGTGAAACGTCATTTAACTTTGCTTTTATCGTTATGTAGCAGTTTGTTCATTTTTTTATTGTCCCTGTTTCAATGGGATTTAGATGATCGTATAGGGAAATACGTAAGTCCATATATATGGTTATTCTTTGTCCTTCCTTTCTTTTTATTACTAACGCTGTGGACATTGATTTATCTCTTTAGTAGTAGAAAGTGGCTACCACTGGTTATTCAAGTGATAACCGTTGTGCTGTGGTTCTTCATTCCGTTTGAGCAGCTTAATTTAGACATAAACTTTAAACTCCATCAGCAGAAAAGAGAAGAAGTGGCAGCTCACATACAAAGTGGCGTCTTGAAAGCCGATGGAGTCGACTACCCATCGCTCATTCCTTTCTCCAATGAACCCGACAACTCATCGCTAATTGATCTACCGAAAGAGTATGCGAGTGTGTCCAGAGGTCGAGATGATGTTGCAGTAGAAACCAAAGGAAAGGCAATCTCCGTACTTTTCTTTACAAGCAGTGGACTATTCGGGCATTTCTCGGGTTTTGTGTATGACCCAAAAAACCGTAAACCTTCATCGGGCGATTTTGGTATGAAGTTTGATGAAATAGAAAAGATACAAAGAAATTGGTATTATATATCTTATTAGTAAAAATAGGGGCTTTGAATTATGATTCAAAGCTCCTGTCTTTTAGTGTTCACGTTTGTAATTAATTGGCCTTATGTAACCGAGCTTCCTATGAATTCGAATATAGTTAAACGAATGGAGGTAGGCGTGTCGTCTACTTAAACTTAAAGATTTTTAAACACAGCCTGTCCACATCCATTCATTCTATCGTTACTATAGGGTCTAGTTATCTTGCTTTATTTACAACAAAGAACCGCAGTTTATCTAAAAAATAACTAAAAGAATAAAAAGTAAGAATTTTTAAGAAAATTTTAATAACTGTCTAAGAAACTTCTAATTTCCTCTTTATTTTTTTGTAAGTTGTCTCCTTTAAGATAGAAGTAATCGAGTAGCCCACCTTATTTTGAGAAAGCTCAATAAGGTTGTATGACGAAAATACGAATGGGTAACCTCACTACTTAAAATGGAGGCTGATGTACACTTATGAATCTAGAGGTTTTTCGAAATTACTCCTTGCAGCACTTGAAGAAAGATATACTATCGGGTATTGTTGTTGGCATCATAGCTATACCTTTAGGGTTAGGATTTGCGATAGCTTCTGGAATATCGCCTGTTACAGGACTTTATACGACGATTGTAGCGGGATTGTTAATTGCTATTTTAGGTGGATGTAGGTTTCAAATCGCTGGACCTACGGGTGCGTTTGTTCCTGTTTTATTAGGAATTGTGTTGCAATATGGCTATGAAAACTTATTAATTGCCGGCTTTATGTCAGGGATTCTCCTCATTATCTTTGCGCTATGCAAAGTAGGAGCTTTAATCAAGTATTTTCCATCATCTATTATTGTAGGATTTCAGTCAGGAATTGCGCTGATTATCTTTATCGGGCAGATACCAAACTTCCTTGGGCTGCACGCGATTGACAAATTTCAATTTTTTCATTTGAATATAAAAGAGATTTTTGGTAATTTACCCTTCATCAACATCTATAGTATCGCTACAGCAGGATTGTGCTTAGCTACGATTTTAATTGTTCTTTATTTTTCACCAAAGTCGCTTGGGATGTCCTATTTACTTGGAATCATTGTATCAACGGGCTTGGCATCTTTTTTCTTTTCCAATCAGTTTGAAACGATTGGTTCGATTTACGGAGAGATACCTCGTCATTTTCCGGCGCCAGCGTTTCCAGATATAACAGTGGAGAGGGTGGTCACTCTTTTACCTTCTGCATTTGTCATTGCTATACTTGTAGGGCTACAGTCTTTACTGACAGCTCGCGTTGCGGATGAAATGACAAAATCAAAGCACAGCAGCAAAAAAGAACTGATTGGCCAGGGAATCGTAAACATGGTAACACCGATGTTTTCAGGTATTCCTGCGGCAGGAGAGATTGCAAGAACCGTTACCAATATTAAAAACGGCGCTTCATCTCCAATTGCAGGAATCACGCACGCTATCTTTGTGTTGATTGTGCTGCTAGTGCTTGCTCCGTATGCTTCATACGTAGCGCTTGCCAGTCTCGCCCCAGTTTTGATGGTCGTAGCGTGGAATATCAGTAAAAAAGAGCAGTTTGCAAAGGTGATAAAAGAAAAATCGTTTCATTCAGTGGTTTTACTTACGACATTTTCGCTAACGGTGTTTACAAACTTGACGATAGGAATCGCCGTTGGATTATGCCTGTCGGGTGCCCACTTTATGATAAAAAAGAGCAAAGAAAAGCAGAAATTATTAAGAAAAACAGGTTAACGTAAAGTAGAATAATACGCGGAAAACCCCCACTGTAAGCTTGCACAGTGGGGGTTTTTTATAATATTTTAATTACTTTCCTTCAAACCAGCAGCGGGCGTTATCAAAAAGCATATGCTGAATCTGCTGTTCCGTTACGCCTTTTCTTTTTAACTCAGGCACGACTTCTTCTAATACAAAGCTCATCGACCATTTTGGAAAACGTTCTTCAATCACGCCTTCTGGAAACCAGTCCATTGTACAGCAGTAGTCTTGTGAGAGAAACATGCGGTTTGAATAGCCTTGTTTAGCCAATTCAATGACCGTTTCATTTCTATTTTCAGTTGAACATTCTCTTGTCAGGCCGTAGCGGTCCATACCGATAAAGGCACCTTGACTTAATATGTTTGAAATATACTCAAGGTTATCCGTATCTCCCGTATGTCCAATCAGAATTTGATTTGGATTAGCGCCTTCATCGAGTAAGATGTCCAGCTGCTTTAAGCCTGTGCCGCTTGCAGGATGTGAATGAGTCATAATTGGCACGCCCGTTTTTTTATGAGCTCGTGCGACAGCGCGCATTACTTTTTCTACATCAGCCGTTACGCCAGGTGCATCCGTAGCGCATTTTAAAAAGCCTGCTTTAATCGATGTGTTTTGAATGCCGACTTCAATGTCTCGAACAAACAGGTCTGCCATATAGTCAATGCTACGAGTTTGAAAGTGAGTAGGGATGTAGTTATACGTATAAATTCCTGTGGCTGCGATGATTTGAGTATCCGTTTCACGGGCAATTCGCTCAATAAAACGAATATCGCGTCCTTGTTCCATCACCGTAGGATCACAGATTGTTTTGACTCCGAGCGCCTTCGCACGATTTACTTGTTCGACTGCTTTTGCCACTTCTTGTTTCTCATCATATAACTGAGGAAACTGTGCGTGAACAGATTCAGAACGAACGCGCATATGCTCATGGATTAGTGTTAGCCCTAGTTCTGACGCATCGACTTGGCCTGTTACAGAATTGATAAATGTCATGTGACGATTCCTTTCATTATATACCTGTAAATCAAACAGCTGGTGATTAGGTACAGTTTTCCTATAATCTGTTTTTATAGATAGACTTCTGTTATAAAAAACACATATTGCATTATACAATATATAGGTTGTCTTACACAACACGCGAGACTTTTACTCACTATGACAAAAAATCCTTCTTTCCAAACAGGAAGAAGGATTAGTTATATTGATGATTACCCAGCATTTACACTGTAATTATCACCATTTAATTTACGGAATTTTAAATAGCTGCCAACTCTCCAAATGACAATATATATAAAAGCTAGTGTCATCGTCAAGACCGCGAAGTCTATGGAATCTAAGCCTTTGAAGTACTGGCTCAAAGCCATTCTTATAAAGATAATGGCGATAATTACATATTTAAAATTCTTGTTTGGCTTTGAATAAATAAAGCCATCTTCTCTTACTTCATAGTCTGTTTGGCTAAGCATAATGAGTCCAAATATAATACCTAATACACCAGCAATCATCATTTCCCAGTAGGGTGGTAAGTGAAATGATTGGCCCGGTATGTGCATCATCTGACTTAGACTAAGAGAAAATGCAATGACTATAAAGAAAATAGGTGCTAATATACCAAGTCCATTCTTTTTAATGGGCTTATTTTTCTTTTTCATTTTTCTCCAAATAATGAATCCAATAAGAGCGATAACAAATAGATAAATAAGCAGCATTTCCATCGTCAGTTTGCCTCCTTTTTCAGTTCTACGTTCTTACAATCCACTATTTAGTATAAACAATAAAAGGATGAAGATAAAAGTGCATTCTTTCATTTTTTACACATGAGAATTCTCACTATTTTTTAGGGGTATCGTTTTATGGTTTATACGTCTCATTACTGTTTCTTTCTTTTTTACCACAATATGTTAGAATTGTAGAAAACGAGAAAACGTAGTGCAAACAAATTTTGTTTACAAGCTGCCACAGTTATAGAGGTGAATGAGTTGAGGCTAGGAAATCAATTAAAAAAATTAAGAGAAGAACAAAAAATGTCAGAAGAAGAGGTTGCTGAACAGCTGAGTGTATCGGTACAGCACATACATAAATGGGAAGGTAATCAGAGCTACCCTGATATCCAACAACTTTTAAACTTAAGCGACATCTATGGAACAACTATTAATGAGTTTATTAAAAATGATGCTGCGTTACAAAACAGAATAAACATTCAGGAAGAAGAAAAAGAAGACGACGATAAGCTGCTTCACCCAGGCTTTTATATCGGAATTGGCCTCATGTTTTTTGGGAATTTTCTGAGTCTCATCATCGGCAATCTTATGATTATGATGGTGACAAACATCGCTGGAATGTTAATTATCTGTTTTTATAAAGAAATCTTAAAGCTTTTGAAAGGTGTCAAAAAAGATTTTTATGAACAGAAATAAAAAGCAATGTTATGTAATAACACAAAAACGATGAGGTGTACAAGGTGAAAGAGTTAAATTTTATGACCATCTCTTTTTTATGTTTAATCAGCTATTACTTATTTCGAGTGGGTGCATACGCTTTAGCGAGAAAATATGTAGATAAAACGTCTGAGGGAAGTGTTTTAAATTGGGCTGTAAATGTACTCGTGAGAGGCGATAAAAAAATGGAGTTCAGTGATTACGTCACATGGGCAGGGTTTTGTGCATTTTTGTATCTTGTGTAATCACAGTAAAAAAGGAGGAACGATCTTCTTATTTTAAAAGGAAAAAGCGTTGCCTCACATGGTCTTTGAGCTTGAATGATAAAAAGGTGAAAACATATAAAATCCTTAAAACGAATATAGGTTATCAATGAAGCCTAAAGTAGAAAGGTAGTGTAGTGATGATCAAGTCAAAGCTTTTATGGAAAGTTATTGGCCTAGAAATCTTAGTTATCTTTTGGTTTGTGGTAAACGGTGCATACGTGAGCATGACGCATCCTACTGCACATTATCTTCAGTTTTTAGGAGTTGTCCCTTTAGCAATAGGAATAGCTTTTTATCTAACAAAAACAAAAAAGTGGCAGCATTTTTTCTCCTTTCAACAAAACATGTCCTTTAGAACAAGAATCCTCGTTCTTTCTCCGCTTCTTTTGTATTTGCTTATTATCCTCATCGGGAACAAAGGTGTACACGGAAGTTCTACTGCAGATATTGTTCTTATTTTGCTTACCCAAACTCTAGTCATAGCATTTGTAGAGGAGATGGTATTTAGAGGATTTATGCTGAATTTGCTGTTATCAAAAAGCTATAAAGTGGCGGTTCTTCTTTCATCGTTCCTATTTGCCTTTACGCACAGTTTGAATATGCTAAGCGGTCAATCGGTAGCAAATACAATTTTTCAAATTCTATTTGCATTTGTTATTGGGTTGGTCTTGGCTTTACTGATCGTTAACGGTCAATCGATTGGAGTGACGATCGTATTTCACGGCTTAAATAATTTTCTCCAGTTTACAAGCCCTGTCAACGCAAATGATTCTTTATTTGTTAATTACGCGCTGCTTCTATTTTTAAGCGGATATGCCTTTTATTTATGGAATCGAAAATCTACTTTATCTGTTTCTCATCATCAAGTTAGTGGCTAATTAAAAGAGGTTGTGACAAAAGTAGTCTAGTTGAAGGTGAATCCGAACAAGGAATGGAGATTCTTGATGGAGAATCAAACTCGTTCGGATTTTTTGTTATTGGGATGAACGTAGATTTCGTTTATGTGGGTACGTGCGTCTAGCAGTTGATTGGAGGGCAAGGCGAAGACTCCTGCGGGAAAAGCGGAATAGGTGAGACCCCGCAGGAGCGTAAGCGACGAGGAGACTCAGCGGCCGCCCGCGGAAAGCGAAGCCTTGCACGGAAATCAACAGCGGTGTAGCGAGTGACCCAAACTAGCTCATGTATCCGATTTGCTCGCCTTTAGATTGAAATGCTTTAGTTGTGTCTCACTCTCTTTTTAGTGTTTCGAAGCAGGTATTAATCTACCCAAAGCTGAATAACTTCTATGGCTAATGTTACTAAATTTAATTTTTTGGGATCTTATTGAACACAAAAGGGGAGAACTATATGTTTGAAGAAAAAGTAGGGATTATTACGGGTGGAACGTCGGGGATTGGCTTAGCAACAGCGGAATTACTCGCAAAAGAGGGCATGCATGTTGTGATTGCTTCTAGAAATAGTGAAAAAGGAGAAGAAGCTCTTTCTGTATTAAGAAAATGGTCTCCTCACTCTCTTTTTATTAAAACGGATGTAACGAATAGTCAAGATGTCAAAAACCTTGTGAGCCACACATACTCTACTTTTGGAAAAATTGATGTGGGCTTTAATAATGCGGCTAACACGGAGGCAGCTTCTAATGCTACCCATGAATTCAAAGAAGAAGACTTTGACCATTTAATAAACGTTACGTTAAAAAGCGTATGGCTTTGTATGAAATATCAGCTGCAGGTCATGACCAAACAAAACAGCGGTGTCATCGTGAATACGTCGTCAATGGACGCTATTTTATGTTCAGCAGGGACAGGCGTATATGCGGCTGGGAAAAGCGGTGTGATTGCTTTAACAAAGTCAGTTGCTCAGGAATATGGCCATCAAAACATAAGAATTAACTCTCTGTGTCCAGGTGCATTTCGGACGTCTATGCTAGAAGAAAAGTTTTTAGCTCTATCTTCAGAGGAAAAAGAAAAGCTCAATGAATCCTATCAAAAATTAAACGCGCTAGGCAGAATTGGTGATCCGCTTGAAGCCGCAAAAGCAGTAAAATGGCTCCTTTCGGATGACGCATCGTTTGTTACGGGTCAAAACATTATTGTAGACGGCGGGATTGGGTTTAGGTTTGAGTCACAATAATGGAATGAAAAGAGATTTGAGGGGATGCGTATGTCTTTCATTCTTACTAATTGTATGGCCATTAGTATCATATTTGTGGTAATCCTTTTTGTAAGTATTGTATTTAACAATAGAATAGCCGCGCTGGTTATTTCCTTCGTTACAGTGTTATTCGGTTTATTTCTACTTTTTTACGCTTTTGCGAAAATAAGCGGGCTTGATGCTCTAGACATTCAAATAAAAGGTTTAATCATTATCGGAGAAGGTTTACTCTTACTTGTTGTTACAAGCGTATTCATTTCCGTACAAGAGGCAAAAAAGAAAACGCTGTAAAGGTGGGGATAAAATGGCAATTGGAGTGGCATTACTTGTTTTAGTAGTAGGTCTGATGTTTGCAAGCGGACTAAGCCAAGGAAAAACAGCTAAAAGAAAATATATAGTGTGGGGAACAACGATTATATTAATCATAGCCCCATTTTTTTCATGGGTCGTTTCGGTTCTGTATGCAATCAGTCAGGAAGAAGGTTTTGCAGGGGTTGCCTTAATGATGCTATTATTTCCTTTTTTCTTTTTAGTAGGACTTGTTACGCTTTTAATAGGAGTCTTTAAGAAAGAGAGTGTGAATAAATCTATTTAAGAAAAAAGAAAGAACAATCAAGAGTTTGATTGATAGTAATATTACTCCAAAATTAAAATCTTTAATTAATAAAAAACGCCAATTCAAGTTAAATTTGGATTGGTGTCTTCAATTTTTAGAACGACTTTTATATAAATAAACCTTAGGTACTCTAATAATCTAAATATCAAGAAGAGATAAAAGAGATTCTTCTTTTTAATGGAATAAAAGGTAAAAATTATGTTTTAATAAATATTGAAAGTATCTATTAAAATGAACGGAGATTGTTAGAATGAAGGAAATAAAATTTAATTATTTAACTGAATTATGCTCAAGGTATCAGCAAGACAAATTTTACATTGAAGAAATTCCTGCCTCTATTTTGTCCAAAGCAAATAAAAGATTTGAAATTGGAGAGAATGAGGAATTTATTGCTTTTCTTGACTGTACGATATTAGGATCAGGAAAGGTTGGAGTTTATTTTACTGATAAAGGATTAAGATGGAGAAGTTTAGGTAATGGATTAGGTAATATAGAATGGACTGAATTCCGTAAAGTAAATCGGATTACAATTCAAAATAAAGTTGAAGTTCACTTTGATGAAGTAAAAGCATTTTTAATAGGTGGAGGAAGCAATTACCCATCCCTGTTATTTATAGATCTTTTGACAAACATAAGAGATTTCTTAAAAGAATATTCGTATGAATTACTTTTAAAGCATCAGAACGTATCTTGTTCTGTAACTTATCATGAGCTAAATAGTATAAGTGCGCTATTTGAAAAATATGAGGAAGCATTTGAACCGAATAATGGTCTGTTAGTAGATGAACATATTTCTTTAGACTTAAAAAAGAAAATAATACGGTATTTTAATTTACAAGCTAATAAAAAGATTGTTGCTTTTTTATGTACGTTCCCGTTAAAGAAAACGGACGGAATTATTGTTTGTGAAAATGGAATTTACTTTAGAGAAACCTTTGTTTCTCTCTATTATCCTTGGTATGTGTTCCGAACTTTACCTCTATATGTATTGGAAGACGAGCTGATTATCGGGAAAGATAATATTTTTCATCTTACTCATGCGAAAATGGAAAGTACGGAGATTGTACTTTTTCTAAAAAAACTGCAGGAGTACGCTAATTCTGTGTATGAAAGTGTTCCTAGTATAGTTGATTTCTACCCAGCTAAGCCGCAAAGTTAAAAACGAGCCGTTGAATCCAATCTTTAATGGTAATTCGCTCAGAATGGTCTTTTTTGTCTCCCTAGAATCGAACTAGCAACCTTGCTAAAAAAACGAAATTTGTTTATCATAAAAGTGATATAAACAGGAGATGAGCAGATGAATATACATAATAAACAATCGTTTTCAAAAGTACCGCGTCGAAAGCTAGTGGATGAGGTGCTAGAGCAGCTTCAAACGAAAATTTTTTCAGGTCAATATCAGGTAGGAGATCAGCTTCCAACGGAGCCTCAGCTAATGGAAGAGCTGGGCGTAGGGCGATCTACTTTGCGAGAAGCGGTTAAAATTCTTGTTCATGCAAATGTATTAGAAGTGAAACAAGGAAAAGGAACGCGAATTAAGTCTCTTAGCTTTACACAGGATTCGTTTGAAACAAGACTTCAAACGGCAGATATTGATCATATTTATGAAGCACGTGAAATGCTCGATTTGCAAGTGGCGATGTTAGCGGCGCAGCGTCGAACGGATGAAGACTTGTTAAAGATGAAAGGGCATTTAGATAAACGAAAAAAAGAGCTTGAAAAAGGCAATTACGCTGAATATATAGAAGCGGATATTCAGTTTCATCTTTCGATTGCAGAAGCTAGTAAAAATAATGTTTTAATGGATTTATATCAATCGTTTGTGCCTGTACTGCGACATACGCTGAGTCAGCTGATTTTAAAAACGGTTGATTATAAAGATAATTCCACCATTCATGAAAACTTATTTACCGCTATTTTGAATGGAGATACAGAACAAGCAAAAAAATATGCCGGTCAAAATTTGGAGCTTATCTAAGTTCCTTTTTTAAAAAGTTAAACATCAGATGATATACTGAATCAACGAGAGAGGAATAACAACATGAAGTCAAAAGAGAGAATATATGTGTACGTGATTGCTTTATTTTTAGTTTCAATTAATTTACGAATCGGTATTACATCCGTATCGCCTGTGCTTGAAACCATACGTAATCAGCTGGGATTGAGCAATGTTACAGTTAGTTTTTTAACAGCTATTCCTGTGTTATGTATGGGGTTGTTTGCATTGTTTACAGGAAAACTTGAAGGGCTGTGGGAAGCTGAAAAAGTGATTTCTTTTTGCTTAGTGGTGATTGGAATCGCGACGTGTATGAGAGTGGCCGCACACTCAATATCTGTTCTTTTAAGCAGTGCTTTTCTTTTAGGTGTAGGTATTGCCATCGCTGGACCGCTGTTATCGGGATTTATCAAAAAGAAATTTCCGAATAGAATAGGCCTCATGATCGGAATTTACTCCGTGGGCATGGGAACGGGCGCTTCGTTAAGCGCGGGGCTGACGGTACCTTTGCAGCATGTACTACACGATTCGTGGAATGTAGCTCTTGCTAGCTGGAGCGTGCTGGCCGTGATTGCTCTCATTGTTTGGTCTCCGATTGCGCGTAAATCTCAGCAAGCGTTTGGCTCCAGAAAAAACAAGTTGCCGTTAAAAAATAAAAAAGCCTGGGTGTTTACGCTTTTCTTTGGGCTGCAGGCCGGCATTTTTTACTCTGTGACCACATGGCTAGCGCCAGCCGCACACGATTTGGGCATGAGCAATCAAGAAGCGGGTACGCTTATTACCGTTTTTACGTTCGTTCAAATGGCGTTTAGCTTTTTAATTCCAACGCTAGCCGATTATTATAAAAACCAAACCTTTTGGCTTGTAAGCAGTACATTATTTGCATCAGCGGGTTTAGTTTTCATTCTCTATCCTTTAACCAGTCTTTGGTTTTCTTCGATACTATTAGGAATAGGGCTTGGAGGACTTTTTCCTTTAGCACTTATGCTGCCGTTAAACGAGACAAGTTCGTCTCAAGAAGCGAGCTCATGGACAGCTATGATGCAATCAGGGGGATATATTGTAGGAGGGTGCGCTCCGGTTTTATCTGGTTTTGTGCGCGATATCTTTCATACAAATACGCCGTTATTTTTTGTTTTACTTGTTTTAACAATTTGTTTGCTAGTGCTTACTGCATTCATGCACAAGCGCTCAGAGGTGAAAGAATTATCACATGATGAAAAAATCTATTGATTTAAAAAAGGAGAGAGCATATGGCAGATCACTATCAAGTTCAGTCGCTTAACTACGGAAAAATTGAAACACTTACGTATGGAAAACGAACGTTTCAATCAGCTATTAGAAAAATAGCAGCAGATGCCCCCGTCTTTTTAAGTAAGTTGGGGCTAGAAGGTGACGAGCAGGCGTATAAAGATCATGGAGGAGTGGATAAAGCGCTATGTCTGTATCCTTATGATTATTATGAATACTGGAATAACATCATCCAAAACCCTGTTAAAACCGCGTTGTTTGGAGAAAACATCACAACCGTTGGATTAACAGAAAGAAACGCGCACGTCGGGGATATATTTGCATTTGGTGAGGCTATTATTCAAGTATCTGAACCTAGAAATCCTTGTTACAAGCTTGCTGCAAAATATGAAGTGCCGGATATCGTCGTTAAAATGAGAGAAACAGGCTATACAGGGTTTTTATTTCGCGTTTTAAAAGAAGGCATCGTCTCAGTGAGAGATGAGTTGATCTTGCTTGAAAAAGATCCGAACGAAGTGTCTATAGCAACAGTTAACGACGTAAAATTCAAAGACCGGTTTAATAAAGAGAAGCTGGATAGAGTTCTGCAAGCAGAGGCCTTGTCTACTAGTTTAAGAGAGGTCTTATTGAAGCAGTTTCGTTCTGAATAATAGTGAAGGTGGAGTTTTATATAAGTGTACATTCTATTATTACGTTTGTTCAGCATCGAAAGTGCACTCACTGCCCTTCGTTACCTCCTTCAAGTCGCTTTTTAACACACTAAAATAATTATTCCTATATTTAAAGTGTGAAGTGCGTTTCTTTTTCGCATTTTTATTTAAATTTACTGAGGTTAATTCTAAAAAAGTAATATAAACAACGTAGGAAAAAGCATAAAATCTTAATTTAATAGTATTTTATGCTTTTTAAAATATTCAATAAAATGATGGGTAAATCATACCTTACAATTCTGATAAAAATAATATAAATTATAATGTATATAGGGTAGTATGTTTACAGAATTTAAAGGAGTGTGTATGATGCCGTTTAGTTATGTTTCTCACTTATATTGTCCTAAATGCAAAAAAGAATATAGTCCAAAAGAAAAACATCAATTATGTGAATGTGGCTCACCGCTATTGGTAGCGTATGATTTAGAGAGATTGAAAGCTAACTTGACTCCAGAAGCTGTTCAAAGCAGAGAACCAAATTTATGGAGATATCATGAGCTGCTTCCAGTAGAAGATCCAAAAAACGTCGTGTCCTTAGGTGAAGGGATGACTCCGCTTATAAAAATGCCTAAGCTAGGGAAAGAAATGAACATTCCAAACTTATATATGAAAGATGAAGGCATTATTCCAACGGGATCATTTAAAGCTAGAGGCGCCGCTGTAGGGGTGTCAAAAGCAAAAGAACTTGGCGTTGAACAGTTAGCGATGCCTACAAATGGCAACGCAGGAGCTGCTTGGTCACTGTATTCGTCACGCGCTGACATAAAAGCAACCGTTGTCATGCCAAAAGATGCGCCTGTTATTACACGAAATGAGTGTGCTGTTGCTGGAGCTGAACTTTACTTAGTCGATGGACTCATCAGCGATGCGGGTAAAATTGTCGGCGAGGCTATTAAAGCATGGGGTCTTTATGACGCTTCTACGCTTAAAGAACCGTACCGAATCGAAGGTAAAAAAACAATGGGCTTAGAAATTGCTGAACAGTTTTCTTGGAATCTTCCTGATGTGATTTTATATCCAACAGGAGGAGGCGTTGGCTTAATTGGAATCTATAAAGCGTTAAATGAATTAAAAGAGCTTGGCTGGATTAAAGGTGATCTTCCTCGTTTAGTTGCGGTACAAGCTGAAAACTGCGCGCCTATTGTAAAAGCATGGAATGAACGAAAACAAGAATCTGAATTTTGGCCGGATTCTTCAACCATTGCCTTTGGTATCAACGTACCAAAAGCAATCGGGGACTTTCTTGTTTTAGAAGCAGTCTACAATACAAATGGATGTGCGATTGCGGTCGATGAAGATAAGATTGTGGAAGAACAAAAAAAGGTTGCGCAGCTTGAAGGATTGTTTATTTGTCCGGAAGGTGCGGCTACATTTTTAGCTGCACGCCGTTTGCGAGAAGAAGGCTGGATTAAAGAAAACGAAACGGTTGTTGCTTTAAATACAGGGCTTGGAGTTAAATATCCAAATACGGTAGATATTGAAGTACCAATTTTAGAGCGAAATGGCAGCCTTACTAAAAAATAAAGCAAGTGAAAAAATAGATCTCCGCCTAAGTGGAGGTCTATTTTTTATGTCATCGCACACTCACACTTATTTAATGTAAATAATTGTAATAAGTGTGAATCTTTATGTTCAAAACTATATGAGTGAATGTAGGTTTAAAGTTTGTCTTAGAGGGTATCTAAGAGAAGAAAGAGGATATCTTTCAATTTGGAAAAACAGCTTGGTGAGGAGGTTGAGCGAGCATATTACAAAGCTTGAAGAATATGACAAAAGCAGCGCTGTAAACCAGTTTGCTTTTACGGTAGAAAACTTCCATGAAGCCACGAACCACGATAGGGAGAAAGGAGCTGAATTTTTATCCCCCGAACCCAGCCAACTCTTGAAATTTTGTTCTAAGGGCAGAATCATACACTGTTACAATTATTAGAACGAGCTTTATAATTTATTACTAAGTTTACATAATTTTCGTAATGAAAACCGTGTATTCATTGCAAAAATGAAGCTTGTATCTAATGGGTTGTGACAATAATTGTCAGGTGATCTGAGTGGAAATTATGATCCGTGAATTGTACGTTGAAATAAAAAAATTATTTTATTTTTAATTAATTTCTTTATCAACGATTATTCTTTAGCATTTTTTTGCTCTAACCCCTTTAGCAGCAACCTTTTTTATATTTACCGCCAGATGAATATTTTTTGTTTTTTACTTAAAAATAAGTAGTGTTCCAAGACAGTTACGTGTGAATTACAGTAAGTCAAATTTGACTTTACTACTCAGTCTTGTATAATCGTATACCGCGGAGGTGACGTGATGAAATGAAGTTTAACAAGAAAAAAATTAACGTCGTAGATATTGATAAAGCTAAAAAAAGCGTCTTTGCTACAGGAGTAGGAAACGCGATGGAATGGTTTGACTTTGGCTTGTACTCATATTTAGCCGTAATTATTAGTCAAAACTTTTTTAGTGCAGTTGAAAATGATCAGCTCAAATTAGTGTTCACATTTGCCACATTTGCGATTGCCTTTTTAATGCGTCCATTAGGCGGTGTTATATTCGGTAAAATTGGAGACAAGTTAGGAAGGAAAGTCGTTTTAACCACCACCATTATTTTAATGGCCTTTTCCACATTACTCATTGGGTTGTTACCTACATATGATCAAATCGGTATATGGGCACCCATCCTTTTATTAATTGCACGAATCATTCAAGGTTTTTCAACGGGTGGTGAATATGCTGGTGCGATGGTGTATATTGCAGAATCGTCTCCAGACAATAAGCGAAATGTGCTTGGAAGTGGACTAGAAATCGGTACACTTGTTGGCTATATTCTTGCTTCACTGCTAGCCAGCTTACTGTTTTTTGTTCTCTCGGATAAACAGATGGCCTCATGGGGCTGGAGAATTCCCTTCTTATTAGGATTGCCTTTAGGACTTATTGGTTTTTATTTACGAAGAAGTTTAGGGGAAACACCTATTTTTGAAAATGAACTTTCCAACGAAGACGAAGTTGAAGAAGAAAGCTTCCTCTCTATTTTAAAAAATCACAAAAAAGATGTGTTTGTTTGTTTCGTAGCCGTGGCTTTCTTTAACATTACAAACTATATGCTATTATCGTACATGCCTTCTTATTTGAATGAAATTATTGGTTTATCAAACACAGTTGGTACGGTATTAATTACGGCAGTTATGATTTTAATGGTGCCGCTTGCTCTTATGTTTGGAAAATTGAGCGATAAAATCGGAAACAAGAAAGTTTTCTTAATCGGTTTAGGCGGATTGAGCTTACTGTCAGCCTTTTCGTTCTATTTAATCAACTTAAATGGTTTGGTTTTTATTTCAATCGGTATTCTTATTCTAGGTGTTTTACTTGCTACGTATGAAGGAACAATGCCAGGAACGCTGCCAACGATGTTCTACACAGATATTCGCTACCGAACATTAGCGATTACGTTTAATGTTTCAGTTTCTATCTTTGGTGGAACGACGCCATTAGTTGCGACATGGTTAGTTCACGCAACGGGCAATCACTTAGCTCCAGCGTTCTATTTAACGATTGTGAGCATCATCGGATTTTTCGTAATCTTGTTCCTGTTTGCGAACACGGCAGGAAAATCACTCAAAGGTTCATACCCTACAGTTGCTTCTAAGTCTGAGTACAATGAAGCGGTTGAAAATCCAAAAGATTCATTATGGTGGAACACAGAGCAAACAGAAAAATAAAGTAAGTAATAAGCAGCTGCTACATTCACTGCTGCGTAAAATAGGAACACTCAAAAAGAGCCTTCTCTTTGTATAGAGCTACAAAGAGAAGGCTCTTTTTATCGTTCGATGATTTATTCCATTTCCTGTATTTGCTATCTGCGGTTCCGTATGTTACGATTAAATTAATTATTTTTGTTCGGTATAGGATTGAGAGAAGAGAAATCTCTTCAATAGAATTTTTTATCTTAAGATAGTATGGTTGGACAAGGGTAGTAATACAACCGTGGAGTATTCCACACCAGGAGGCACTATTATGGAACAAGGTACAGTGAAATGGTTTAATGCAGACAAAGGCTTCGGCTTTATCGAAATTGAAGGCGGAGACGATGTATTCGTACATTTCAGCTCTATTCAAGGTGAAGGCTTTAAATCGTTAGAAGAAGGTCAAAAAGTAACGTTTGACATTGAACAAGGTCAACGCGGAGCACAAGCTGCTAACGTTCATAAAGTAGCATAATTAATCCAACGTAAAAAGACTCCACATAGGGGTCTTTTTGCTTTGGATTTTAATAATTAAAAAAGAAATCTTCGCTGGACTAGCCGTTGGAAAAGATTGCCGACTATCAGAATGCTGATAACGTCTCAAATATAAGATGCACATTATATTTCCCGATAAATAAAGTTAAAAATTTGCTTGTTTTTGATATGAGAGAGGATGAAGGATATGAGTATAAGCTTATTTGCTAATGGAGAAACAGTAAGTATAAAAGCATCTAATGAAATAGTGATCATCTTAAAAAGTCATTATGTGAAAAATATGAAAAGATATTCTTATACAGTTGATAAATATCCCAGTACATTTTTCTTTGAAGAAGAGTTAATGAAGCACGAATCATAATTATTCATGAAGAAATATTGATTTATAGTTTGGATTCCGCCAATACTATGCTATACTGAGTTTACCATTTGTATTACCGATTACTATTTTTGTATTAATAAGCCCTATTCCTCAGTGGATAGGGTTTTATTATTACATTTTCAAAGTAATGAAAAAGACAGACTCCATGGAGTCTGTCTTTTTCTATTTATGACGGATTACGCTTTTTGAACGTTAGTAGCTTGAGGGCCGCGTTGACCTTGTTCTACTTCAAATGTAACTGCTTGACCTTCGTCTAAAGATTTGAAGCCTTCGCTTTGGATTGCTGAGAAATGTACAAATACATCGTCTCCGTTTTCGCGTTCGATGAATCCAAAACCTTTTTCTGCGTTAAACCATTTTACTTTACCTTGTTCCATAATTGTTGCCTCCTAGTGTGACACGCACACATTGTGTTACTATCCTTGCTCAAATCTATAGACGAAAGTTATGTAACTTATCAATCTTTACCGAACAAAAATAATTCTCCTTAAACTTAACAGAAATGATGACGTATTGCAAGGATAGAGTCTGTACAGCTAGAAGTTATCCTTTGTCTATTTTGCACTATGTGAGCTAAAAACCGATACGTAAGCCTCCTCAGTTCAAATAAAGAGAATGTTTGTGGTACACTTAAATAGTAAAAAACATTTAAAAGCGAGGAATTATATGAACACAACTAAAAAACACCACAGGCCTAAGCGGCTAAAAATTGCTTTCCGAGCACTAATGGTCATTATCGGAGGGATTATTGCAGCTTACGGCTTAGAAACTGTCTTAATTCCAAACCACGTCTCAGATGGAGGAGTAACAGGCATTAGTATCGTTGCGTCAAACCTATTTGGCTTACCACTAGGAGTTCTCATTGCCGTTATTAATATTCCTTTTGTATGGTTAGGATATCAACAAATCGGGAAAAGTTTTGCTATATTTTCCATCCTCGGAATCGTCTCACTAGCTGTCGGTACAAGCCTCATGCATCATACTCCAGCGATTATTGAAGGAGATACACTACTCGTAACCGTTGTCGGCGGTATTATCCTTGGTTTTGGAATGGGAATTGCACTGCGTAATGGCGGCGCGCTAGATGGCATCGATATGCTAGCTGTACTGCTTTCTCGAAAATTGCCGTTTGGAACAAGTGATCTTATTTTGTTCTTAAATGCGTTTGTCTTTATTTTTGTTTCACTAGTATTTGGTCTGCAAGGCGCGATTCTTTCTGCAATTGCATACTTTATTGCATCCAAAGTTATTCACATCGTAGAAGTAGGTCTAAGCGGATCGAAAACCTTCCAAATTATCACTTCTCAGCCTGCGTTAATGGTAGAGACAATACGTGATCGTTTAGGTCGAAGCGCTACATATAAAGAAGCTTACGGCGGATACTCCCATGAGAAATTCAAGGAAATCACATGTGTAATCAACCGCTTGGAAGAAAGCAAAATGAAAGAAATTATTAATGAAATTGACCCGACGGCTTTTGTTACGGTATATGACGTAGCCGAAGTTAAAGGCGGTAATTTCCGAAAGAATAATATTCACTAACATCATCAATACATTGTAAGAACACTCTACCACATCCTTTTTTACTTAGGCGTGTAGAGATAAGAAAAAGCAGCGTGATGTTTTACATCCGCTGCTTTTTTATATCGTAAAATCCACATGCTGAGCGGAGGGTTTTAAAATCGGATATGCTCAAAAAATGAGACGGTCAGAGTTAAAGTAGATAGGGTACCTGCAGACATTCACGTAATGATTTTTCCTTTGTATTTCTTCTTTGGAAATTTGACAACAGCGTTCCATATTATAATAGAAGCAATTGTTACTCGGAAAAGCCACATGCAACTTCTTCCGCCGTCAAACAGCAGACTCAGATAGCCTACGTGTACCATATGTATTTGTATTCACTTTCCTCTCGTGCTGTACTTAACAAAGCCAACAGAAAAAATCTCTGAACGTAGAAGAACAGAGATTCAACAGAATGATGATTCTTATATCATACAAAGGATGACTTTTCCTGTCTCAGAAAGGTCATCTTTATCGTACCACCACCAAGGACTTGGCGCTGTGCGTTTTCTCACAGCGAGGGAAGAAAAACTCTGCTATTGTATAGAGGTCGGAGTAAACTTTCTTAATTATGTGCGCTTCTTTCATATGTATCGAACCTGTTGACTAAGATCAGCAGGTTTTTTTTGTTAGCAGCTAGCTATCATCTTCAAGGGGGCAAGACCGGTTAATCTTTATAGACAAATAGACTTTATACCATTTTACCCATACGTAAAATAGGTTAAAATAAAGGGGTGAGGCGTGGAGAGAAAAGAGAAGAGTTAAATAAAAGGTATTTAACATCATAATCACAAGCTTGATGAGTGATTGTACTAAATGGTGAACGTTGAAAGGGGATACATAGTTTTGAACACAAAATATCTAGATTTACTTGCACAAAAGTATGATACGGAAGAAAAAGTGGTAACCGAAATTATTAACCTTGAAGCTATTCTTCATCTGCCAAAGGGGACTGAACATTTTGTCAGTGATTTACACGGCGAGTATCAAGCTTTTCAGCACGTGCTGCGAAATGGTTCAGGAAATGTAAAAGAGAAAATCAAAGACCTTTTTAAAAATGTATTATCTGACAAAGAAATCAATGAATTTGCGACATTAGTGTATTATCCTGAAGAAAAATTACCGTTGATTAAAGCGCAGTTTCGAAACAAACGAGAACTATATGAGTGGTATAAAGAAATCATCGATCGTATGCTTAATCTCATCTCGTACGCTTCTTCTAAATACACGCGCTCTAAACTGCGTAAAGCATTGCCGGATCAATTTGTGTACATTATTGAAGAGCTGCTATATAAAACCGATGAATTTACAAATAAAGAACAGTACTATACAAAGATTGTTCAGCAGATTATTTCTTTAGGGCAAGCCGATAAGCTTATTATAGGGCTAGCTTATACGACGCAAAGATTGGTTGTGGACCATCTGCACGTAGTAGGGGATATTTATGATCGTGGACCTGAACCGGATAAAATTATGGATACGCTGATTAACTATCACTCCGTTGATATTCAGTGGGGAAACCACGATGTGCTATGGCTAGGCGCTTTTGCGGGCTCGAAAGTGTGTCTTGCCAATATTATTCGGATCTGCGCGAGATACGACAATCTAGATATTATTGAAGACGTATATGGCATTAACCTGAGACCGCTGCTTAACTTGGCGGAGAAATACTATGATGATAATCCTGCTTTTAGACCAAAAGTAAGCTCGAGTGACAAGCTATCCGATCACGAGCGACTACAAATCACGAAAATTCATCAGGCCATTGCGATGATTCAGTTCAAGCTTGAAAGTCCGATTATAAAAAGACGTCCTTTCTTTAATATGTCAGAAAGGCTGCTGCTTGAAAAAATTGATTATGATAAAAATGAAATTACGATATACGGAAACACATATCCGCTAGAAAACAGCTGCTTTGCAACGGTGGATCCGGCGCAGCCTGATCAGCTATTAGAAGAAGAAGAGCAGGTAATGGAAAGACTGCTGCTTTCCGTGCAGCATTCGGAAAAGCTGGCGAGACATATGAAGTTTCTTATGAAAAAAGGCAGCCTTTATTTGAAATACAACGGAAACTTATTAATACACGGCTGCATTCCTTTAGATGAAGAAGGAAACATGGAAAAAATGACGATAGAAGATAAAACGTATGCAGGCCGTAACTTGCTTGATGTGTTTGAACATTATTTACAGGAGGCTTTTGCGCACCCTGAAGAAACGGATGATTTGGCAACAGATATGGTCTGGTACCTATGGACAGGAGAATATTCATCACTCTTTGGGAAACGCGCCATGACGACGTTTGAACGATATTTTATCAGTGATAAAGCAACGCATAAAGAGAAGAAAAATCCATACTACTATTTACGGGAAAATGAGGAAGTCTGCCAAAACATCCTCGCAGAATTTAATCTGAATCCTGATCACGGTCATATTATTAATGGTCATACGCCTGTCAAAGAAATCGAAGGAGAAAACCCGGTCAAAGCAAATGGAAAGATGATTGTTATTGACGGCGGTTTTTCAAAAGCGTATCAATCCACAACAGGTATCGCTGGATATACATTATTATATAATTCTTACGGCATGCAGCTAGTTGCTCACAAACACTTTAATTCAAAAGAAGATATTTTATTAGAAGGAACGGACGTCTTATCCGTAAAGCGATTGGTCGATAAAGAACTAGAAAGAAAAATGGTTTTAGAAACAAATGTCGGAGAAGAATTGTTAAAAGAAATTTCGATTTTAAAAGATTTAAGAAAATATCGCTATAGTTAAAGATAAAAAAAGAGCAGTATGCCCCGGGGCTTCTGCTCTTTTTTATGTAGCCACTACACCGTCATTTCCCAGCTCGACATTTCCAGCCAGTGCTCTTGTTCACGATAATCGGGCATAATTTTCCCGACAAGACGCCAAAAGGACCGATCATGATTCATGTGAACCATGTGGCACATTTCATGAACGACTACGTAATCAATGACGTGCTGCGGTGCCATTGCCAGCCGCCAGTTGAAGGTTAGCTGACGCTTAGAATCACACGTGCCCCACGCTTTTTTGCTATCGGAAATCGAGATGGATCGCGGCTTTGTTTTAAAATGTTTTTGATAGGAGGAGATACTTTTGGTTACGAGCGCTTTACATTGTTGATAGTAAAAACGTTTGAGCGCTTGTTTTATCGCTTCATCGTCGTGCTGATTGACATAAATCTGAAGCGTGTTCGCTTCAAACACTACAGAATCCTTTGGAATGGTCGAATCGTGATGAATTTGTATCGGATAGTTTTTTCCTACATATAAAAAGCTTTCTCCGTGTTCATAGACTTTTTTCTTGGGTCCATGCGTTCTATCTTTCATTTCATTTATTTTTTGCTGAATCAATGCCCAGTTGTTCTCTAATAACATACGTACTTGTTCAGTAGACGTTCCTTTAGGAGCAAGGACTTCGACCGTTCCGTATCCGTCTACTTTAATTGCAAAAGAACTTCGGTTTTTATATCGTATTTCATAATGGATACTCTGATTTGAAAAAGTGTGTATCATGTTATCCTCTATATTGTACGGTTAAGCCTCTTAGGAATTTTCGAGCAAAATTCTCTTTGCACGGTTTGTAATTTTTATGGCCTTTTTTTCGTAATAAAGCACCTAATTCTGCTTTAGATACACGTATTCCACCGTCATCAAATACTTCTAACATCTCTTCACTTGTTAGGGATAAAGCGATTTTCACTTTCTTTAATAAGACGTTATACATATTTTGATTGCTCTGAACCGGCGCTGGAGGTGCTTGCCCTGATTTAGGATCTTGTTTTCCTCTTTTAAAGGTAATAAAACCGTTTAAAAAAGAATCTAACATACTGTTCGTGCACGGTATATGATCGTCCGCATGAACTGCATCCTCGTCTTCTTCATCCGGTGTTCTCGTAAGGATTTTTAATACGTCTTCTTTTGTTACGTCTACTCCGCCAAGAGTAAAGATCTCTACCATTTCTGTATTTTTTAAATCTAAGGCATATCGTAATCTAATTAAAATATCGTTATTATCCATTCTTGCTCCTCCTATAACTTGCTTGCTGTATGTAAAAATTATGACTGCCACAATCTGAACGGACTTGGTCAATATCAGTACAATGATAGTAACAGGTTCTGCTGGAATTCTAAGTTATTCCATTCATTTCTACAAACATATAACTTCTCATATTTATCAGCCTTCGTCAACTCTTGAAAAAGAACGATTTGCTCATATTATGTCCGAACAGACACTTTGCCATAACAAAAATTAGGAGGTGCAGTCTGCTAAAGGAAGGAGAGGCAGCTTTATTTTTTAAGAAGAGATAGGACAATTTTTGAAGTTAGCGGATCTCTGTGTGCTGCTAGAATGATATACCCTACTAAATAAATAGTTTTACATATTTATTTAGTATCCAAATAGGAGTATGATAGTAGTAAAAAAAGAAAGAGGTCAACAGATGAATTCAACATACTCACCAAGAGAATCAACCAAAATCAAAGCTTTATCCATGCATGCGCTTTTTATCGCACTGACGTTTGTAGCGACAATGTTTATCAACATAAAGCTTCCAATCATGGGTAACGGAGGTCTCATCCATTTAGGCAACGTTCCTCTTTTTATAGCGGCCTTTATTTACGGTAAAAAAACAGGAGCCATCGCCGGCGCTTTTGGAATGGGGTTATTCGATCTGATCTCGGGCTGGACAGCATGGGCACCGTTTACGTTTATTATTGTAGGGGCTATGGGCTTTTTAGCAGGTCTTATCTCTGAAAAAGCACCTGGTAAAAGAGCACTTGTCAACACACTGGCAGTTGTTGCTGCGCTGATTGTGAAAATCGTGGGCTACTATTTTGCCGAAGTGATTCTTTACGGTAACTGGATCCTTCCGCTTGGCTCTATACCAGGCAATGTGATGCAAGTTGTTATCGCCGGTATCATTGTCGTTCCGCTTGTAGGGCGCTTAAAGAACAGAGCGGTACAAATTTAATCCGTCAATCGTAAGTCGTTTTACCATTATCCTATCCTTAAGTGATATACTTGATAGATATTCATCAAGTGAAAGGAGCGGAAAACACCATGAAATATCTAAAATCACAGATGAAGCAGCTCATTAAAGACAATCAGGAACTGCAAGGTAAGCTGAATGGACTGATGAAAGAGCACAGCCTTGAAAAAAACTTTGCTCTTAAAGCTCTCTACCATGCAGAAGTGGCTGAAGGCGGGAAATATCAGCTTGCTTATCAAGCATTAGACGCACCGAAAAAGTAATGGCCTTGTTGCTCATTCGTATATTTCTTCATAATAAAAAGGCAGCCGAATCGCGTATTTGGCTGCTTTTTTTAGCAAATAGAATGACGCACAATCATCTTGGTGTTTGTACAACTTCTTTTGAACTGCTTAACTCTAGATAAATAGGGTATGTAAAAATTAAAGATAGCTATCGTTCTAATCATATAAGAAAAGAGGAAAATAGCGATGACCGTATCTGCTTTAGAACAAGCAAAAGTAGAATTACCGAATGGAGAAACAGTAAATTACCGAATGAAAAAAGGCGGAAAAGAGGTGCTTTTGTTAATTCACGGAAACATGAATTCTTCCCTTAACTGGGATGTGTTAATGAACGAACTGCCAGAACATATCACAGCTTATGCCATCGACCTAAGAGGGTTTGGAGACTCCACTTATCATACACCTATCCACACAATCAAAGACTTATCAGATGATGTCAAACTGTTTGCAGATGCTTTAAAGTTGTCTGCTTTTACAATAAGCGGGTGGTCATTAGGAGGAGCAGTTGCTATGCAATATGTGATTGATCATCCGAATGATGCCAAAAATTTAATCCTATTAAGCTCCGTCAACATCAAAGGCTATCCCATTCCAAGAAGAACGTTTCTAGAACTGCCTATTCCTAACAATTTTATACAAACCAAAGAAGAAGTAAAAGAAGCATTTAGAATGGTAGAAAACGCGAAAGAAACAAAAAACACATGGTTTTTAAAAATGATGCTGCGTCAATTTTTATATACAAAAAATAAGCCGTCTGCTGATCAATTTGAAAAGTATTTAGAAGGAACGATCAAGCAGCGCAACTTAATTGATATCAATTACGCACTCATGAGATTTAACATTTCAAACGATTTTAACGGGGTTGTTCAAGGAACAGGAGAGGTGGAAAAAATCACGATTCCTACTATGGTTATTCAAGGAGATGAAGATAAGATGGTTTCAACAAGAGATGCATCTGACATCGCAAAAGGCATAGGGGAAAATGCAACGTTAAAAATCATGAAAGGTGTAGGCCACTGCCCGTTGTTAGATGATTTAAGCAGTTTAATGGACTTATACAACGCTAAGTTAAGCAGGGCTTAGGAAAATTGCCATTCTCCTTAGTAACAGAAGTTTTATTATTGCTAGATGCAGCATGTTCTAAATTAACATTAAGAAAAGAAAGCTGTTTTTTGAGGAAGCTGACAATTAGTAAAGAAAATAAGCAAAAAAACGTAAGGTCTTTTGAAGGTGCTTACGTTTTTTATTGATGCCACTTATCATATTGAATGCTGCTTTTCAAAATAAAGAAACAGATTGGTAATCCATTTTGATAGCACTATCACCCCGAGATAAAATACAAATAAATAACCGTAAGTAGCCCATTCATGCAGCTGGAAAAAGCCGATCCCTGTTAATAATGGTTTGAAAATAAAAGCAAAAAATAAACAAAGAGCCGTTGCATATAAATAATAATTTTTATGATGGTTGATCGTCCATTGATAGAGAAGCATAAAAGCAACGGGAATAAGCGAAGCATCTAGGCTAAAGCTTACGGGTATGATTGTGTTGATTTGGTAAGGATACGTCCACAGCCCGTTATAAACTCCAGCGGTGTCACTATAGTGAAACCAAACGTGCACGTTAAATCCATAAAACCCTAAGTGAAAGGCTTTTTTTCGATCAATAAAAAAATAGAGAATGACTAAAGGTAAAATAAAAGCGCCCAAGGTCACCCAAAACTGCCAAGAGCCTGGAGTGGAGTAGTGATGCCAATATTCAGCCCACGTTTTGGAGAGATCTTCCTGTATACTATGTATTTTTTCAAGATATTCCTTTTGATTGGTTGTCAACGTGATCCATCCTTTTTAAGTAAGAAAAGTTTTTTATTTTTAAACTGCCCTTTTCTTAAGGTTTGGATACCTTTCCCTGTTGAGTTGTTTGTATTTTTCTGCACGTAAAACGATGTATGTATTCGGTTTTATCTGCATGCTTACGTCGATTTTGCTGCTCGGAGAGGCCGTTTATCAGCTAATTATCTAAAAAGCAGTTAAAGTAACTGCTTTTTTCCATTTTTATGAAACTTTTAGCGCGTTTTTTACGTATAAAAGGTATCAATAAAATAGTAGCAACAAGGAGTGATTTTTTGTCTGAAGAAAAGAAAAAGACAGATTATCTAGGGGTAGGATTAGGTTTAGGTGTTGCAATGGGGGCTTCTCTTGGAATGTTGATGGATAATATCGGGTTTGGTATTGCGATTGGGACATCATTAGGCGTTGTTTTTGGAACGACGATGAATCAAAGAAACAAAAAAGAATAAAGTTCAGAAGAAAGGAGTGCAGAATGAAATATTTTGACGAAGCAAAAGAACTATGGTTAAACTATGTTCCGAGAAATGGGCAGTCGGATATCGTAGAAGGCGAGGTCATCCGAGCCATTGAAAAGCTTCGCTGTGAAGCTCAAGGCAACGGAAATGCCAATTGGGACGGCGGATTTGAGATGCTAGTGCTATATATACTAGACGTATTAAATGACCCGGACGTATTCAGCGCAGCTATGTTAGCCGAAATAAAAGCCGATGTTCACATCTTGTTCACTTCGGCAGAAGATCCGTACTTAGAAGACGACGTATACGATCGTTTAACCGACCGCGTCATTGAGTGGCATATAGCCAAAGGCGGACCTATCAAACGAGAAAGAAATCCTCAATTGTATAGATAAACGTGAGAAATGAGCTGTTTTAAACAAGCTCTTCTTTTTTGAGTTCCGGGAGCTTTATTTAGCCAACAGCTATCTAATTGCATCATGTGCTAAATAAATACATGTAAAAAATCGGCGGTTTACATCGCACCAGTGTAGCATAAACTTCTTAAAAAATCGATTCATAAATGGTTAAATGTTTGCTGACCTCCATAAAAAGTTCATAACTGACGCTGTTGCAAACGCGTATAGTATTATATCTTTTACTAAATAAGAGATAAAGGAGAAGCGCCGATGTATATTCCAAAGTATTTTAAAGTGAATGATGAACAAATCATGTATGATTTTATTGAAGATAATGGATTCGCCACTTTGTTTTCGTATCATAACGAAAAGCCTTATGCTACTCATTTGCCCCTGATGTTAAACCGGAAAGAAAAAGCTTTATACGGACATTTTGCTCGTCCGAATCAGCAGTGGAAAGATGCTGAAAATCAAGATATTTTGATTGTGTTTCAAGGGCCTCACTGCTATATTTCACCGTCTTGGTATGAAACGAATCAAGCTGTACCAACATGGAATTATGAAGCTGTTCACGTGTATGGAACGATGAAAATGATTGAAGAACCAGCAGAACTGCTTGGGCTGCTGAGGAAGATGGTGGAGAAATATGAAAGTCCGAGCAGTACATATACACTAAATGACGTTGATCCTGCTTATATGAATGGTTTAAGTAAAGGAATCGTTGGATTTAAAATCGATATCACTAAAATGGAAGGCAAACAAAAGATAAGTCAAAATCATTCAGCAGAGAGACAGCAGCTAGTTATAGAAAAATTAGAGCAGACGTCGCGTGAAAATGAAAAGAAAATTGCAGCCCTGATGGAACAAAATGTGCAGCGCGCGCTTAAAAAGTAAGGGCTAGTTAAAAGAATGATCTATTCGGTAGCTTAAATCCAAAAAGAAACTGAATATGTTTTTAGTTTCTTTTTTTATGTCCACAGTACTTTTCTTGTTATTGACAAACAGGCTGTATATCCTTTAAAATTATCTTTAATTAAAGATAATTAAATTAAAGATAATTTTAGCGTGAGTTAAAAAATTTATATATTATGAAAAGAGGCGGATCAGATGGAATTGTTAGGGTTGCATCATGTATCTATTCTGACGGGGAAAGCTGAGAAAAACTATCAGTTTTTCACTAAAGTTTTAGGCATGCGATTAGTAAAAAAAACGGTGAATCAAGATAACACTCAGTCTTACCACTTATTTTATGCAGATGGAGAAGGGACCCCAGGAACGGAAGTAACGTTTTTTGATATTCCAGGGCTTGCAAGAACACATGAAGGTGCATCTGACATTTCGACTGTGTCGCTTCGCGTTAAAAGTACGGATTCTCTACACTTTTGGAAAGAACGCTTCGAGCAGCACGGAGTGGAATATGAAGAAATAGCTAAACGAGCTAATCGTGATACATTAGCATTTAAAGATTACGAAGGTACACGTTTGCTTCTTGTCGCGGACAACGGTGAAAAAGGTGTAAGAGCAGGCGTGCCGTGGAAGCGCGAAGACATTCCGTTAGAACATGCGATCATCGGCTTAGGACCGGTCACGCTAACGGTGGGCACGGCAGAACCAACAGTCGGTGTACTAACAAACATTATGGGATTTCGCTATGTAGGTTCTTATCCATCTTTTGCAGAAAATCAAAAGGATATTTTGGTTTATGCAACGGGTGAAGGCGGAAGCGGAGCCGAAGTTCATATTGAAACGAGACCCGATTTGCCGAAAGTTCGCTTAGGGCGCGGTGGCGTTCATCACGTTGCCTTCCGTGTGCCAAATGAAGAAGAATACAATAAGTGGGCAACTCGATTAAATGAAAACAGTCTGCCGAATTCCGGTAAAGTAGAGCGATACTATTTTAAAGCACTTTATTTCAGAGAACCAAACGGCATTTTATTTGAATTATCAACGGACACACCTGGATTTGCGACCGATGAACCGCTTGAAACGATGGGTCAAACATTAGCGCTGCCGCCATTTTTAGAGCCGAAGCGCAAAGAAATTGAAGAGAAGCTGAGACCTCTAGATTTGGACGAAACGCTATAAGGTTTGCAGCGATTAAGACATGAAAAAACTCCAGTATTTATACTGGAGTTTTTTAGGTTAACAATCATCGTGATGGAAACCGAAACCACATGCACCAATAATAATGAGTAAAATAAACAGTACGATGATAATGGCAAAACCATTACCTCTGTGGCAAGGAACGCTATATCCACATTCCATATATCCATAGTCCGGCATTGTATATCCGCAGTGTGGAATCATATGGTCATAAGCAGGAGCAGCATAGCCGTGGTGAGCCATAGCAGGTGAGAACGGCATATTTTCATTAGAACTAAAAGGTGCGTTTACGTTATTATGCATTTTAATATCTTCCCTTCATTTATAAAACTTTTATAAAGCTTTGATAACTTATTCATATGTTCGAAGGTCCTCATATGAAGCTTATTCACAGCCCAATTATGGTTGATTAACTATATTTTATGGTGAATGGAAATGTGGAACTTAGTTTTACAATGCTTGTGGCCTTATAAGTTATGTCAGAAGGGAAGGGGGTTACCTGTTCTAAATTTTATACCGCTGTTTCTAGAACGGGTTATGAGGAACGTTTTGATTTTCTTAATTCTATATCGTATACGTACCCAAGCTTTCGATGGTTCATAACATCTTCAGGGGTTGTATTCCAAGGATACATCGGATCTCTAAAGTTTTGACCAAACGGCCCGTTTTTCATCGGCAGATAGTTTTGATTGCGGTGAACAATTTGCCATACAGCCCAAATACGATCCACATTTGCGTGGTGTAAAAAGAAGACAGGATCATTCGGAGCAGTAGGGACAATGCCCATCTGTCCGCCAACCCAACGGTGTACACGATTGTGAAGCTGCGGCCCGTTAATAAATCCTTCAAGCTGATTACGAAAGCTGTTTTGGCTGGTCATATCCCAAGGCGGCGTATCATATTGAGTTATTTTTAAAGCTTTGAGAACATCATCTCGAGTAGGGAGTGTAGGTGCCTCTTTCGTTGCGCCCAAATTACGTTTTAACCCTCCGGAAGGATTTCCTTGTTCATCGATCGTCGTCCAGCGCCCAGCTGCAAATGGCCCGGTATCGACGATAAAATCCTTTTTGGGATTTCCGTTTCCGCCCATAAAATCTGCGTTCCAAATTGCTGATTGTGATGGATCCTGCAGCTGTGCATCCGTTTCCCATTCCCAATAAGGAAGGGTTACTTCTGGATTGATCGACTGGAGGTCACGTTCGAATCGCAAAAGGTATTCACGATGCCACGGCAAAAAAGCAGAACTCATATGTGCTGCATTTCGATCGCTGCCCGGAGGAGTATGAAATTTACCTGCTGCACCATGCCAGGCTACATAGCGGTCATATATTCCTTTTTCCTTTAGTATTAGCACGGCACGAATAAAATCTCTTTTTTCGGTGTCTGTAAGATGTAATACGTTTTTTCTGACTTTATATTTGTTACTCATTTTTAAACCTCTTTCTTAAAAAAGAAGCAAAGGACTGTTTCTTTTTTATATTTAGAATATGTCCAAGATGTAAAAGTGCTACTGTCATATCTCCAAAATTTAACAGTCTAAAGTTGGGTTTTTTACATATCAAATAGACTTTAAATCAATTATTAACTTTCTAGAGCTGTAGATAATGAGAAGAGGTATAATGAAAAAAAGCAGGCGTGGGCCTGCTTTTTCATTGTATATATTAGGGTTAATGACCTATTGGATACATGGTCGTTACACTGTAGTCGTAGTCTTTGCCTCTGTAGTCGGTATACACAACTCTAACTTCTTGGTTTAAAGAACTAATATATTTTTCTTTAACGTAATTGCCAGATTTATTATTGGTGCCGTCTTCACCTTCGTTAATGACTTTTTCGGCAATAGACATGGCTTGTTTTTCATTTAAATACTTGCTGAATTGGCTTTTACCATGGTAATTGTCCGCTCCTGGTTTTTGCATATGCGCGACAATGTGGCAATATCCGTATTTATCATTTCCTTCTTGTAAGACAAGCTCTTTGCCGGTAAATAACCTGTCGCTTTGAGTCTCTGCAGAGCATTCGTTGCTTGATGTAGTGTCCGATGTACTCCCCGATGTACTGCTGGATGTGCTGCTTGAATTTTCATGCTGCTGAATGAGGGAAATAGGCGAATTGTTGGTAAATACAGCGATGAGAGCAATCACAAGTGCTACAATGGTGTATAGTATTTTGCTGTTTTTTAAAAAATCCATTCCTTTATGCGTCTCCTTTTTGAATCAACGTTAAAATCAAATCAACTTTCTTTTCTAGCTGATCGATTAAGTTTTGTTTTACTTGTTCTGATTGTAATAAAGCGCTTCTTAGTTCGTCCATATCTTTTTGCATATACGCACGGTTTTCTTTTTCTTGCTGCAGCTCTTTTTGAAGAGCGTGTATCGTGGACAGCAATTCTTTATCTTGGCTCATTTCTGCGTTCACCGCCTCTGTATTGATAAAAAGCAACGTATGCCCACTATATAAAATACCACTATCTCTGCTGTAAATCGACTATTTGGATAGGAAATGAGCCCTCCCGGGTGAGGTTTTAGCAGGATATTGCTAGTTGAGAGGAGAATAGTATGGTTTACCGTAGATAGATAAGCTGCGCAGAAAAGAGGGAAGAAAATGTTTCCGGAATTAGAGACAAAACGGCTGATATTAAGAAAAATTGTAGAAAATGATGCGGGCGAGATTTTAGAATGCTTTTCTGATGAAGACGTGCTGCGCTATTACGGGCAAAAATCTTTAGAATCGATTGACCAAGTGAAAGGGATCATTGAGAATTTTTCCAAAGGCTACGAAGAAAAGCAGTTGATTAAATGGGGGATTCAGCTAAAAGGAAACGAAAAGCTGATTGGCACAATAGGGTTTCAAGAGTGGTCTTCAGAGCATAAAAAAGCAAATATAAGCTATGCTCTTTTTCCAGAGCACTGGAACAAAGGATACGCAACGGAAGCCGTTCATGAAGCGATTTCTTATGGCTTCCACGAACTTCAATACAATCGCATAGGAGCGATTGTATTTACGCAAAATAGCGGATCTATCGCTTTGTTAAGCAAAGTAGGATTTAAAAAAGAAGGGACGTTAAGAGAGTACCTATATCAAAACAATATCCCGTTTGATACATATGTTTATTCGCTGCTGCGCGGGGAAGCAAAGATATAATTGTAAGCACAAAAAAAGGAACATGGGGAGATGTTCCTTTTTTTTTTGTGCTTATATTTGTTATTAGAACGTACGTGCAGCTTCTTTAGCGCGAGCAATACCGTCTTCTTTAATTTCTTGTGCTTTATCTGGCATTGCAGCCTGTCCTTCTACAAATAGGCTTCCGATAGAAGGAACCCCAAAGAAGTTCATCATAATGCGCATATAGCGGTGACCCATTTCTAGTTCACCAGCAGGGCCGCGAGAGTAGATACCGCCGTTTGCTTGAATATGATACGCTTTTTTATCTGTTAATAGACCTACAGAACCTTCTGCTGTATATTTAAATGATTTTCCAGCTACTGCTACAGCATCTAAGTATGCTTTCATCACTGGAGGGAATGAGAAGTTCCACATTGGTGTAACAAATACATATTTGTCCGCTTGAGCAAATTGGTCACTTAACTCGTTTAGGCGAGCAACTTTGCGCTGTTCTTCAGAAGTAAGTGTATCAAATTCTGCGCCGCTTCCAAGTTTGCCCCATCCGCTGAATACATCGCCGTCGATGTGAGGGATATGCTCTTGATATAAGTTAACGTGAACAATCTCATCCGCTGGGTTTACTTCTTTATACTCATTAATAAATGCATCTCCCGCAGCCATACTGAATGATTGCGTAGCATCGTTAGGGTTTGCTGTAATATATAATACTTTTGCCATAATTCTTTTCACCTTTCTGTTTTCAATATATAAATGTTGTTTTATGAATTAAAGATAATATGTTCGAAAACATCTACTACGTTATTAATAGTAACTTACGTAACAAATTTAGTCAAAGGTTTTTTATTGGGTTTTATCATGTTCACAAACATTTTTAAGAGTATTACGCTTTTGGATTTTATGGCTGAATCCTTTAAAAATAAGGGTTTTTTCAGGTTGAAGTGTGATTTTAAACGTTATTTATCTAGAGGAACTATCTTTTTTTGAAGGTGGATAATTAAAAAACGAAAAAGAAAAATTATATATTTTTGTTTCATGCGTTATTAATAGTAACAAAAAATAACAGCGTTTAACCGTTTGTTTAACATATATTTTTAGCGCAAAACGAGACAGAAAGAGAGGAATATTTCAAGGGAAATATAATGTAGCGAAGAGGAAAGAAAAGAAAAAGACCCCGGTCAGCTTCGAGGTCTTTTTGATTCTTATTGAATTTAAAACGTTTTGGCCATTGAATGTGCTTTTTGGAGTGCTTTTTCTTTAATTTGCGGAATTTGATCCGGGAATTTTACTTGCCCTTCAATAATAATGCTTTCAAACGCTTCAATACCAAAGAAGTCCATCATGATTTCTAAATAGCGGTGGCCCATTTCTCTTGCCATTTCTGGGCCTTCTGAATACACGTCTCCGCGGGACTGAATGTGAATTGCTTTTTTTCCTTTAAGCAATCCCTGAGCGCCTTCTTTTGTATATGTAAAGGTTTTACCTGACACGGTAATCGCATCGATGTACGTTTTCATGATCGCAGGAACGGAAAAATTCCACATTGGCGTGACAAAAATATATTTGTCAGCAAGTACGAACTGTCCGCCTAGTTCGGCTAACCGTCCCACTTTTAATCGTTCATCCGTTGATAAATCCTGGATGGAGGAGTGAGAACGAAGCTTTTTCCATCCGTTAAATACGTCTGCATCTAAGTATGGAATATCTGCTTGATATAAATCTAAATGAACCACATCATCTTCTGGATGTGTTTGCTTATACACGTCAATAAATTCTTTCCCTACAGCCATGCTAAGCGATTCGTCTTCAGCTAAAGGGTGTGCAGTAATATAGAGAACATTTGCCATGATGCTCATCCTTTCTATGGAGTAGTTTTATTAATCTTGGACCCAGCTTTCTGCCCACTGGCTAATCGGTCCTAGTATTTTACCTAACTCTGTTCCTTTTTGAGTCAGCGAATATTCAGAACGAATAGGGCGGTCGGGAATGACATTTCGGACAACGATTCCGTGGTCTTCAAGCTCTTTAATCCGTTCTGTCAACAGCCTTCTGCTTAAAGCTGGTATACTTTCATTTAATTCACTAAAGCGTTTAGGACCGCTCATAAGCACATAGATGATTAATCCTGTCCACTTCTTGCCAATCAGTTCGAAACTTTTTTCTACTTTAGGTTGAATATCTTTTGGTTCGTCCATATTACGTATCCTCCTTCAAACAATATGGATGAAAAATAACTTATGCATTTATTGTAACAGAAAAAGCGTAAAAACATGTGGAAACTTTGGGTGAAGCAGGGTGAAATGAATAAATTCACTAATGTTTGTACCTTGCCTTTTGTTTTATAAAAACTTTTCACACATAGGCTTGTCACAACATATGATGTACAAATTCTCTTTAAGAAAAGGTGGTATGGTCATGGCAGGAGTTATTAACATCTGTAACACGAGAATTAATGGTATGGCAAGAAATGGATCGATGAATTTTGGAGAAGTTCTTCACAACGGACACACAGCGGATGTTAAATCTGTTGGAATCAACTCAACCTATGGAGACATTTCAGCTGCTTGTGCGCGAATGAAAAATACAAATATGGATGCAGATATATTTGATCAAACGGCTGTTGCAAATATTGATGGGGTATATGGAAATCAGCTATAAAAGGAAGCTGCTTATAACACATGAAGTTGTAAGCAGCTTTTTTATACTGAGAAGTAGAACACTTATTTATGATAAGAGAATATGTTTCTAATTCAATAGAACGATCTACTAAAGTTCCCGAATCTATTATATACGCCTTTTCCAAAAAAAATTATATATTGTACAAGCACCCGGTCATTTATTGAATAGTATATAGAGGAAAAACAAAGAAAGGATGATTAAAATAGAATTATATGATTCCTATTACAACCGTTCCGATGGAAAATACTATATTAAAAAGAAAAAAAAGAGTCCAAATCCCTTAAAAGAGACCAAAAATAAAATAAATAAAGCAGACCATTCATTATATAGTATGAGTATAAAAAATAATCACAAACATCCTATTAAAGTTAGTATCATTATGCCTACGTATAATAAATATCATCAAACCTCTCTCTCGCTTTATAGTTTATCAAAACAAACGTTTCCTCAAGCTGAGTATGAAGTCATTTTAGTGGATGATGCTTCTTCTGATGATACGCCCAATATTTTTAAAGAAGCTGATGTCCCGTTCAAATTTAAGTATATCCGCATGAAACAAAATAAAGGACGCTCCTCTGTTCGCAATATAGGAATTAATCATGCTGAAGGGAATCTTTTAATCTTTTTAGATGGAGAAATGCTAGCGCCGCCTTCTTTTATTAAAAATCATTATAAACATCATATGCACGAATCAAATCTCGTGGTTACCGGTGCCATGCATTATGAAGGAGTCTACACATTTATTATGCCAGACTATAATGAAGATCAAATGGCCCACTTAAAAGAACTAGTCGGTAGGGATCCTGAGTATAGAAGATCGTATGAAAACTATGAACAGACGAAGTGGCATTCAAACGTTCCTTATCCTCTTGTAACAAAAGAAGACATTGATACAAACCGTTTTCAACGTTTATCATTTCCTAATCGCTATTTCCTTAACAGCGGGCTAAAACATTTCGGTGAGCGACTTGAAGGGTTTACACTACCTTATATTGCATTTTTAAGTGGAAATGTATCAGTAAGAAAAGAGAACTTAAAAAAATCCGGTCTTTTTGATGAAACGTTTGTTGGCTATGGGGCAGAAGACTGGGAGCTTGGATATCGTTTGTATAAAAATGGTGCACAATTTGTTTTAGATCCCTCAACAGTTGCTTATCATCAGGAACATGGGATATCGAAGCGAAAAGTGAAAGAACAGTGGGGAAATCACTATCGCTTCGTTAAAAAACATCCCAATATAGACGTTCTTATCCTCTCTCTTGAATGGAAAGAGCTTCCGTTTATGCATATGCATAGAACATTAGTTGAATATAAAGCGCTGGAGCAGCGTTTTCCTGATGAATATAAGGAATTTAAACATGCTTTTCGCGTCATGCTGTATAGAATCATTGAATATTTAAATAGTGGACAGCCCGTGACGAAACTTTACGATCTCCCAGGAGGATCAGATGAAAGAATAAAAATTATTCAGCAGTTCGAAACACTGCGCCCTCGCGGATTTGACTACTTGGCGAGTTCTTTTGAACAAATCTATTACCTATAGCGCTATTACATGCAGAAAAAGATATAACATCATCTCTTAAAAATTGTCTCGTCGTAAAAGCCCCTCAGCTTACACCCACAAATTGAGGGGTATATTTCTATATCTATTTTATATAAGGGGAGAAAACATGAATCAAAATTCACCAAAGTACGTTGCGTTAACGTTTGATGATGGCCCCTCAGCTTACACGGCTGCAGTTTTAAAAGTTCTAAAAAGATATCATGTACGTGCGACCTTTTTTGTCGTTGGTTCGGAAGTAGAAAGATTTCCAAAGCTGATCCAACGTATTCATAGAGAAAAGCACGTAATTGGAAATCACACGTGGAGTCATCCTGATATTACAACTCTTTCTAAGCATGAGTTGTGGAAAGAAATCATTTCTACAAATGCTCAAATAGAGAAAATCATCGGTTATTCTCCCAAGCTGTTTCGTCCACCTTACAGTTCGATAAATGATACAGCTCTTGCTGCCATTAAGGAATTGGGAATGACGTCTGTTCTATGGAATATAGATAGCCAGGATTGGCGTGAAGAAGATCCACTGGCCATATACAAACATACGATTAAAAATCTACAAGAAAAGAATCTTATTGTCATGCACGATGGGGATCGGTATGGCAGCGGAGCGCGGGACCAAATTGTTGCTTCATTGCCGAAAATCATTAAGTATTTAATAAAGAACGACTATCAATTTGTAACGGTTCCTGAATTTCACCGAGTCGCATACAAGATTGAAGGTTGGTCTTAAGTAGAAAAAGGAATGGTTCTTAGCCATTCCTTTTTTAGATGTATGAAATAAGATAAAATGGATAAGGATTACATGTACTAGATTATAGAAAGACTAGATAGAGAATCGTGTTTGAGAAATGAGGAGTTTGCGATGAGAGTAGTATAAAAGTATTTCAACTTATAGAGAGAGTGATCGTTAAAACATGTGGTCATCATAAATAAAATTGGCAAAAAATGAATCTTTTTAGGGTATGATTCGTACTAGTAAATAGATACATAATTTTGATGAAGAAAAGAGGTAATACATTGAGAAACAAAGGTTTGATCGCTACGATTGTTGTGTTAGTGCTTATTGTAATTTACGGAATAAGCTCTTACAATGGCCTCGTTAGCGCAGAGGAAGATGTAGATAATAAATTTTCCCAAGTGGATAACCAACTAAAAAGACGATCTGATTTAATTCCTAACTTAGTGGAAACGGTAAAAGGCTACGCTAAGCATGAACAGGAAGCAATTGATTCAGTCACTCAGGCAAGAGCGCAGCTAGCGGGAGCGAAAACGCCTGAAGATAAAGCTGATGCAGATCAGCAATTAAGCGGCGCGTTAAATCGCCTGCTTGTAGTGGTTGAAAAGTACCCAGACTTAAAAGCGAACGAAAACTTCAGAAGCTTAATGGACAGCTTAGAAGGGACAGAAAACCGACTCGCTGTAGCCCGTAAAGACTATAACGATGAAGTTGCGAAATACAATAAATCCGTTAAGAGATTTCCTAAAAGCATGTTAGCGGGTACGTTCGGCTTTGAAAAAAAGTCATATTTTGAAGTAACAAATGAAGAAAAAGAAGCGCCGAAAGTTGATTTTGGGAGCGATAAGTGATGAAATTTCTTGCTTCGTTTGCTTTATTATTATCTCTTTTATGTAATACCGCAAGCGTTGCTTTTGCTGCACCTGATATCCCAAATCCGGTAGGCGATATTTACGTTCAAGATTTTGCTCATCTGTTAAATGACCAGGAAAAAGCGGATTTCAATCAAATGGGCAGAAAGTTAGATGATGAAACGAAAGCTCAAGTAGCGATTCTGACCGTGAATTCATTAGGTGATTCGGATGTAGAAGAGTACGCAAATGAAGCGTTTCGAAAGTACAAACTCGGTGATAAAAAGCTGAACAATGGCGTTCTTATTTTGCTCGCTAAAAAAGAACAAAAAATCCGAATCGAAGTAGGGTATGGGTTAGAAGGAGCTATCACCGATATCAAATCTGGAGAAATCATTGACTCTTATGCTATTCCTAACTTAAAAAACGGCAAATACGATACGGCGCTAGAAAGCACATACAAAGCTGTTTATAACCAAGTCGTAAAAGAGTATGATTTAGGAACAGATTTTGAACAAAAAGTGCCAAAAGCAGCCCCTCCTTCTGATAGCGGTGTTCATTTCACAACGCTTCAAACGCTGCTGATTGCAGCTGTTATTGTGGGCTTGCTTATCCTTGACTTTGTCTTTTTTAAAGGAGCCATCACTCAATTTCTGCTAAACTTCCTTGTCATGTTTGGAGGAAGAGGCGGCGGAGGTGGCGGCAGTGGAAGCGGTCCTCGCGGAGGGGGAGGCGGCAGCTCCGGAGGCGGCGGAGCGAGCCGAGGCTGGTAAAAAGATAAGAGTTAAAAGAAGCTGAGATAAAATTAGGTTAGTTGAAAGAAAATCCGAACGTGATGGATTCTTGATTGAGAATCCAACGCGTTCGGATTTTTTGTTTGGATGGTGAACATAGCTTTCATATCTTCATTCAGTTCCTTCTAGCAGTTGATTGGAGGGCGAGGCGAAGACTCCTGCGGGGAAAGGCTCACCGGCCGCGTCATGAGCGGTTCAGCTCATGTATTCTATTTGTACTCATTTAGATGAAATAATTAGGGGTATCTCAACCTCTTTTTTGCGTTGTGTGCCTATATCTTAAAAAATAGATTTTTTCCATTGTATAAGCATAATTAGAAAAATTAAGGGAACTAAGAAAAAAGTTAGAGATTTACAAATAAAAAGGAAGGTTTTATATGAATACATTTAGATGGATAGCTGCAAGGAAACAGCTTTCTCCTCGCGCGTTTAAAGATGAGTTAACTAGTCAAATCTGGTTTAGTCCCTTAATTTATGCTTTCTTTTCTGTTCTTTTAGCTGCACTGACGCTGTTTCTTGACTATTATTGCAAAGTAGGAGAGAAGGTCCCTTCATTTTTTTCAATCAACATGGATTTAACGAATACGTTAGTGAGTACGATTATGCCCGGGATTTTATCGATTACCACATTTACCTTTAATTTAATGCTTGTTGTGTTTACATCATTTGCAGCTCAGTTTTCTCCTCGCGTGTTAAAAAACTTTGCTTCTTCTAAGTCTACTCAGCGAATTTTAGGTATTTTTATAGGAAGTTTTTTGTATACACTTTTTGTCTTTCTATTTTTAAACAGCTCTCAAGTAGACGGATATTTTGCGATTCCCTTTGTGACGACAGCCCTTTCTGTTTTTAGTGCGGGCACGTTTGTCTACTTCATTAATCATTCTGTTAAGTGGCTGCAAGTAAATCATATGACTCAATCGATGAAAACAGCGTCCATAAAAGCGATTAAGACAACGATTCGCGAGGAACTGGAGATTCATCGAACGCAGTCTAGTCATAGCGAACAATTTTCCTTTCCAGAAGGAGAGAAAAAGCCGGTATGTATTCAAACATCTGGCTATATTCAAACGTTGAACTACAGCCAATTGATTCACTGTGCCAAAGAGCATAATTTAGTGATAAAAATGGAGCGTGAAGTAGGGGATTATGTGCTCAGCGGAACCGTATTGTTTTATTATTGGCATAGAGATTCGACAGAGCACGATGAAATGGATTGCACCGTCTTTCACCAATATATCCATGTAGGGAAATCCCAGACTGATATTCAAGACACGACGTATATTATTACCAAGTTTGTGGAGATGGCGATTAAATCACTAGGAAATGATGACTTCAAAACGGCAGTTAACTCCATTCACCAAATTAGCGATATTCTTCGGGAAATTTGTGCCGCGAGTCAATTTTCTTCTTACTTAGTTGATGATAAAGGCGTGATACGAATGGTGATCCCTGACAAAAAGTTTGAGGACTTTTTATATGATGGATTTGCGAATATCCGGCACTATGCGAGACGGAATATTATCATTACGATGGAGCTGCTCAAAACGCTTGGAAATCTCGCTGAGGCCATTGGGCCAGCTTATTATGACGACATCTGGGAGTTCGCCGTATACATTTCTAAAGGCTTTGAAGAAGAGTATTTATTTGTTCAAGATAAAAAATATTTTTTACATATTCTTTGCGATTTAGCGGTTTCCACAAAAAAAGAAGAGCAGTATGAACAAATCGCCAAACAAATGAAAGAATAAAAAAAGCCGAAGTCAGACGCTGACTTCGGCTTTTTCTTTATTTATTTGAACGTTTTAAGATGCTTTTAGCATGTGAAAATGTATCAAAGCTTGCTTTTCCGTGATACGCACCCATTCCGCTGTCACCAACGCCGCCAAATGGAAGGTAGTGAGATGTCATATGGTTAATTGTATCGTTAATAGAACCGCCGCCAAATGACACGCTGTTTAAAATGTGATCTTGAACAGCTTCATCTTCAGAGAAAAGATAAAGTGCTAATGGTTTTGGACGTTTGACGATTGCTTGGATTACTTCTGAGATTTCATCGTATACGATGACTGGAAGAATTGGTCCAAAGATTTCATCTTGCATCACATCATCTTCCCATGAGATGTTGTCAAGAACAGTTGGTTCAATAAACAGACGAGAACGATCCGTTTTGCCTCCAAAAACGATATCTCCGTTTGTTAAGAAGCTGCTAAGACGATCAAAATGCTTTTCGCTCACTACGTGAGGGAAGTCTAGGTTTTGTGAAACATCTTCACCGTATGTGTTTGTTACGACTGCTTTTAGGTTAGCTAGCAGCTCGTCTTTTACATTTCGCTGAACAAGAATGTAGTCTGGCGCTACGCAAGTTTGACCAGCATTTGCAAATTTACCACGCGCAATGCGTTTAGCTGCTTCTTCAATATTAGCATCTTCGTGTACAATTGTAGGACTTTTTCCGCCTAGTTCTAGCGTAACAGGCGTTAAATGTTTAGCTGCAGCTTCTGCTACAATTTTGCCGACCATTGTACTTCCTGTAAAGAAGATGTAATCAAAGTTTTCTTTTAGTAAAGCCGTGCTTGTTTCCACTTCACCTTCGACTACAGTCAAGTATTCTTCAGGAAAGTTTTCATTAAACATCTTAGCAAGAAGGCTTGACGTATGAGGTGTTAATTCAGAAGGTTTTAACACCACGCAGTTACCTGCAGCAATCGCGCCTACTACCGGTGAGACAGCAAGTTGGAACGGATAGTTCCAAGGTGCAATCACTAGAGCTAAACCGTATGGATCTTGATAAATGTAGCTTTTTGCTCCAGCGTGAGTAGATGGTGTTTCTACTTCTTTTGGCGATGCCCATTCTGCAAGATTCTCAACTGCAAAGTCGATTTCGCTTAGCACAAGACCAACTTCTGCACGTTTTGCTTCCATTTCTGGTTTGTTAAGGTCAGCTTTTACTGCTTTTAAAATGTCCTCTTCATGACGCACCACAAGTTCTCTTAATTTTTTTAGCGTTTCGATACGGAACGCAACGTCTTTTGTTTTACCGCTGTTGAAGAATGAAAGCTGTTTTTTTGTAAGTTCTTGATAGTTATTCATCAGAAAGTCTCCTTTTACTTCACATTTTTAGCTCTTTACTTATTGAATAGAACTAGCTGCTTATTTCCAAGTCGTAACCGTATTGACCGGTAAACGGTAAGAAGCATGGCCTTCGCTTGCTGCTTTTCCGATTGAGATAAGCATAATTGGAAGATAACGTTCTTTATCTAGACCGAATGCTTCTGCAATTAAGTGTTTTTCGTATCCGCCAATTGGATTTGTATCATACCCGTGAGCACGAGCAACAAGCATAAGCTGCATAGATACAAGACCTGAATCGATCAGCACGATGTCTTTCATATCTGCTTTTGGCATGTTTTCGTAAATCGGCTTAAAGAAATTTAGCTGCTGTTCTTTAATGTCTTGAGGCATATAGCCAAGCTCTACGGCCTTGCCGAAAATCTCATCTGCATATTCAACGTTATTCATATCACCAAACACGGCAATAACAGCTGAAGATGTATGAACTTGTTCACTGTTAAATTTCGCAAGTTCAGCTAGCTTTTCTTTTCCTTCCGGCGTTTCAATTACAACAAAGCGCCACGGCTGCATATTAACAGAAGAAGGAGCGCGCATAGCTTCTGTAAGAATTTCCTCCATTTCCTCACGGCTAATTTTTATTGAAGGATCATATTTTTTAATTGAACGACGTTTTAAAGCAATTTCGTTAAAGTCTTTTGTAGTCATAGTCATTATTCCTTTCTTTTTAGGCGTTAAACATATTTATTGTCATTTCCATATTTTTGATTGTGGACAATTGTTTGACATATCAATAATTGATACATCAACAATATAATACATTGATTTAAGAATTGCAAGGGAAAAAGTTTAAACTTTTGAAGTGGTGTGAATTGGAAGTGTGAAGAATCATTCTCCAGTGAACAAACAACTATAAAGAGAGTAAGGAAAAAAGAAATGATAAAAATGATCAAACAAAAAGTTTGACTACTTTATTTCTCTTGGTTACGATAAGTAACGAAAAGAAACAAAAGTGAATTTGTTACTTTTTAAATGAATGACAGTTTGAGAAAGAAGAGATAGAAAAATGTTTATTCTCTTTTTAAAACTTAAACTGTATCTATAATTAATACAGTATAACAAGACATATCACGCAGGAAAAGTAGGAGGACTTCAAGATGTATACAGATTTAAAAGGTAAAGTAGTAGTTGTAACAGGTGGATCAAAAGGATTGGGTCGCGCAATGGCCGTTCGTTTTGGTCAAGAGCAGTCAAAAGTAGTTGTAAACTACCGCAGCAATGAAGACGAAGCGCTAGAAGTGAAAAAAGAAATTGAACAAGCTGGCGGTCAAGCAATTATTGTTCGAGGCGACGTAACAAAAGAAGAAGACGTTGTGAACCTTGTAGAGACAGCTGTTAAAGAATTTGGCACATTAGACGTTATGATTAATAATGCTGGTGTTGAAAACCCGGTTCCTTCTCATGAATTATCATTAGAAAACTGGAATCAAGTAATCGACACAAACTTAACGGGCGCGTTTTTAGGCAGCCGCGAAGCGATTAAATATTTTGTGGAAAATGATATCAAAGGAAACGTTATTAACATGTCTAGCGTTCACGAAATGATTCCTTGGCCATTATTTGTTCACTATGCAGCAAGTAAAGGCGGCATGAAGCTAATGACAGAAACATTGGCTCTTGAATATGCACCAAAAGGAATCCGCGTGAATAACATTGGACCTGGGGCAATTGATACACCAATTAACGCTGAAAAATTCGCTGATCCAGAACAGCGTGCAGACGTAGAAAGTATGATTCCAATGGGCTACATCGGTAACCCGGAAGAAATCGCGTCAGTTGCAGCATTCTTAGCATCATCACAAGCAAGCTATGTAACAGGTATTACATTATTTGCGGATGGCGGTATGACAAAATATCCTTCTTTCCAAGCGGGAAGAGGTTAATAAATAGAACTGAAAAAAAAAGACCTCGGAATATTCCGAGGTCTTTTTTTTGCAATAAATGCGCAGAACATTTACCAAATATTGAAACTTTTGTTGAAGTGTTACGTATATAAGCTAACACCTAATAAAGGACGTGTTGAGATGGTGCCAGAGAATATTCAACAAAAAGTAAATCAGTATAGAGATTTTTATATCAGCTTAAAAAATGAACTGAAATGGAAAGTAGGAGATCACAAGCAGTTTATGGCTATCGCTTCTATGTATGCAGTGAAAGGTAAACCGCTCAAGCTTCAGGATTACCTCGAGTTAAGCGACTATATCAAAAATCAAGTAGGGATGTTTTCTACGTTAAAATCATCACAGCGATTTACGATCGCAGCCATGCTTGATACTCGCTATGAGAATCCAAAAGAAACGTTTCATGAGTTTCTTGACGTATATGATCAATTGATACAAGGCGGATTTACGAGAGGCGCGTTTACGTACATTGCGGCTTCGGCTATGCTGTCGAATGAGTCAAGCCGAAGTCATAAAGAAATGGTCCGAAGATCGGTAGAAATTTATCAAGGCATGAAAAAGAAGCATCTTTTCCTTACTTCAAGCGGCGATGTACCTCTTGCCGTTCTATTAGCTGAAACGAGCGAGTCTACTGATGATCTCATGCATGAAATTGAACACTTCTATACAACATTGGCGCAGCATGGATTTAAAAAAGGAAATGACCTTCAATTTTTAAGTCATATTCTCTCAATCAATAAAAATTTAGATGCAGATACACTTATTGAAAGATGCGTATCAGTAAAAGAAGCCTGTGAATCGGCAGGTATGAAAGTAAAAGCGATGCACTACCCGGTCATTGGCTTATTAGCACTGTTTGAAAAACCAGAAACTGAAATTGAACTTATCCATGAAGTAGTGAAACAGCTAAACGCAGACAAGCTTTTTAAATGGCAGAAAGACATCAATGTTATGCTGGGGGTTAATTTGGTTATCAGTGAAAAACTGAAGGATTCTAGAGTGGTCGAAACGGGCATCTATACAACGATTGAAACCATTATTCAAGCTCAGCAAGCAGCTATGCTAGCGGTTATTGCGAGCACTTCAGCAGTTGCTACTACGACTACTACTTGATAAATTAAAGAGCTATAAAAGAGAGAGGGAGACATAACTACATCAATGAAAAAATCCGAACGAGTTTAATTCTCACCCAAGAATCAAACTCGTTCGGACCTTTCCTCAACTTAAATACTTTTGTCTCATCTTCTCTCTTAAAAAGTATAAACCTCGCCATCATCTGGAACAAAGACGCGGGACGCCATATCTTTTTCGTTGATAAAGCTTTTTAACTCTTCTCTTGATAGCGCCCAGTGATTTACAGCTTCCATATGAACAGAAAGAATCGTAGCATGAGGGGCCACTTTGTGTACTTCGTAAATATCTTCTTTCCCCATCACAAGAGAACCGCCTTCTAAAAACTGATTATCGCCGCCGTTTACGACAATGACATCCGGTTGATGGGTGTTGATTTCTTCTTCAACAGCGGAATACCATACCGTATCTCCAGCTACATAAAGCGTTTTTTCGCTCTTGTGTTTAAAAACAACGCCGCATACTAAACCAGTACGCTTTAAAATTTCTCCTCTTCCGTGTTCACCTTTTGTTTTGGATAATTGGATGCCTTCAAAGACCGTGTTCTTTGTTAGTACTTCTACATTTTTAAAACCATCAGCTCTTACTACTGCGGCATCTTCTTCATTTTGAACGAACATTTTGATATCGTTTGGCAACGCCTGTTTAGCGGCATCGTCAAAATGGTCCAAATGAAGGTGAGTGAGAATTACGGCATCAATACCCTCAATAATCTCTTCAACGGATAACGGTAAGCTTACTAAAGGATTGTTTTGATCTTGTCTGATCGAATTTGGGAAAGGAGGGTACGTTCCTTTCTTCGCTAACATGGGATCAATTAAAAACGTTTTTCCCCCGTATTCAACAAGTAAAGTGGCATTTCGAATATGTGTAATCTTCATCTCTATCTCTCCTTTTTTTGATCTACATATAGTTTATAGGATGAGCTGTTTTCAAATACATAAACAAAATCAAGTCTTTTAGCAATTTTACTTGATAAATGAAAGAATATTAGTCAAAAGCAAAAAGAACCGAAACAGTGCTGTTCAGGTTCTTTTTAGTATTTCTTTTTTCTCTTCATACACACGTACTTGGTTGCGGCCGTTTTGTTTGGCAGCGTACAGGGCGATATCTGCTTTATTCAACAGCTCATCTAACGTTTCATTTTCTTGTTTTTCCGCTTGTGCTACTCCAAGACTTAGCGTAACAGAAATGGTTTCTTCATTAATCAGTAAGGGGTGAGTCTCGACGTGACGGCGAATTTGCTCAGCAAGCGTTTCACCTTGAGATAAAGTATAGCCCTTTAGCGCGAGTACAAATTCTTCACCGCCGTACCGAGCAAAAAGGGCTCCTTGTGATAATACGGACTGGCAGGCTTTTACGACATGTACAAGCACTTGATCGCCGGTATAATGGCCATACGTATCGTTCACTTTTTTAAAATAATCAATATCAAGTAAAAAAAGTGTAAAAGAAGATGCGGACTTTTTTACTTCATCGAACGCTTGCTTGCTGTGCTGAAAAAATGCCCTGCGATTATAAATTTGCGTCAGCTCATCGTAATAAGCTTGATTTTCAAGCTTTAGCTGAAGTCTTTTTAGCTCCGTGATATCCGTAAAAATAAGCAGCAAGCCGTGACTGTTGTTAGCATACTGCAAAGGAGAAGTGCGAACTCGATACGTATACGGAGATTGATCCTCAGAAAAAAGCTGCAGCTCTTGACTGCTGTTTTTATTTTCGAATGCAAAAGGAAATGAACTGCCCGATAGCGTCCCCCAAATATCAGCAAAATGTTTTCCAAGCATCGACTTTTTTAGCTGCGGAAACATGTTTTTAGACGCTAGATTAAATTCAATTAGTCTGTAGGATTCATCAAGCACGATAACACCGTCATTGATGCTGTTAAATATCGCGTCTTTCGCAACGGGCATGACTGTAAACATACGCGATGAGTTAATGGACCATAAATATAAAAATGAAGAAACCCATAAAACCATCGGAACTGGATCAATTCCCTGCGGCGTAAAGCCCATTAAATAGATAAAGGCTGTGACGATAGGGACTAATTGACCGACCATTAATGAAATTAACTGCAGGCGATAAGCTTTGGCTGTTTCTTTCCAGCGGTAAACGGCGAGCAAAAAAGCAACGAACATAGACGAAAAGATGAACATGCCGTGAATTGTGTACCATGGTCCAATTTCTTGATGAACGTAAGGAGCACCTAGAACGGGATCAATTTCAAACACGCGGTAATGAAGGTGATGCCAGTCATTTGTTGCGACCATAATCAAACTAATAAAAGGAATGATAAAAAGGGTGAAAATATGTTTTTTCCTTACTTTTATGCCGACATACTGCATAACAAACAGCAGTCCCGCAGGAGGCGAAAAAGGCATGCCCACGTATTGAATAGCGGTCCAAAATTTCATTTCTCCGAGGTTAACGGATAGTAAGCTAAACGCCGCACCTATACAATAAATAGTGGTGAAACCTGTATGAAGAATAAATAAATGCGCAATGTTAGCGTAGTGGTGACGCTTAATAAATACGTAAAAACATAAGTATAGATTAAGAACACCAGACGTGCAGATAAGCGTTATATAAGCTGTTAAATCTAAATTCACAATTGTATCCCTCATTAAGAAAGCATTTTTAGTTAAATGTAGCACAGTTGAAATGAAATGTGGATATTTTATGTAGGAATTTAGTAGTGTTGGAGATAGTAGAGGAACTATAAGGATAGGTCAGGACGATGAAAAAATGACGCCTAAACAACAAGTAATTGAAACGAACAGAGAAGATTTATCTTCATCTACAAAAGTCAAAGTTTCTCAGTAAAAAACACATGCCTGAAAACACGAGATGTTCCTTCATCTGCGTGTCTTCAGGCATATTTTTATTGTGAGTCTATTTAAGTTTTATAAAGGTGTCATCTGCATTTTTTTCTGTCTAAAAAAGACCCAATCCGTAAAGCCGATTTCTTTAAGACGCTTTTTTACTAGTTCAAAGTCGTCGCCAATACGCTCTAGGTCATGAGCATCAGAACCAAATGTAATGTGTACCCCGTAGTGCAGGGCTCTTTCTAAAATATCGTCTGCAGGATACCAGCCTCCGCAGTCTTTGGTTTTGCCTGATGTATTCACTTCTATAGCAATGTTATGTGCCGAAATCACTTTTAGCGTCTGATCAATGACAGCTGTCTCGATAGAAGAAAAAGAGGGATAGAATCCTTTCATGGCATCAATATGGCCAAGGATTTGAAACATTCTGCTCCGGGCGGATTCTTCAATTAATTGATAATACGTTTCTTTCGTGCGCTGCTTTTCTTTTTGAGAAAGCCCTTCCCAACGCGTTTTATGAAAGATACTGATTTCATCAACTTGATGAACAGAGCCGATTATGTAGTCAAACGGATATTTTTTATAGTAGCTCTGATATATTTCCGCATGCTCGGGAAAGAAATCAGACTCCACGCCTAACAGCACTTCAATTTTCTGTTTATATTCTTCTTTTAGTTTCAAAATCTCAGCTACATATCCGGAGAATGCGCTTTTTCCCATCGCAATGTGAGGAAACGGCTGGTCTTCTTCGCTCGCAAAATAAGGAGAATGATCCGAAATCCCAATGATATCAAGGCCTTTATCAATAGATGCCTCTATATAATCTCGAATTGTTCCGCGAGCATGTCCGCATCGGTCGTGATGGGTATGAAAATCAAATTTTAACTCAGCGTTCATGTTTCATCACCTCTGTCATCTTTTTATGTGGTTTATAGAATATTCTACAAAGAAACAAAGTATCCCCCGTAGAAATGGATGAAGAGAACATTTCTTGAATTTGCTTGTAATTCACCTACTAAAAAGAGTGTACAGAAACAAGTTATTTTATTTAATTTGCTGTAAAAATTGAATTGGAATCCATACCAAAAGTTACATTTGATTCGGCAAGCTAAAACGCATATACTACTCATACACGATCTGAAATAACGTTCAGGTAATTGCTGCATCATTTGATGTAGAGGAAAGTCCATGCTCGCACGGTGCTGAGATGCCCGTAGTGTTCGTGCCTAGTGAAAAAATAAGCTAGGGCAGCTTGGCTTATAGCTTAGCTGACGGCGGGAAAAACCACCTAAGTCCTCGGATATGGTCGAGTATCCCTGAAAGTGCCACAGTGACGAAGCTTTGCTGGAAACAGCAAAGGTGGAACGCGGTAAACCCCACGAGCGAGAAACCCAAACAATGGTAGGGGAACTGTCTTGAAGGAATTTAACGGAGAGACGGACGGTTACATGCGTAATCGTAGATAGATGATTACCGCCTGAGTACGAGATTAAAATCGTTTGCAGTACAAAGGTACAAAACATGGCTTATCGAACGTTGTTGAAACAGAGACTGACTATAAAATACGTAACCAAAACAAACCAATGAGGTTTGTTTTTTTGTTTGTTATTTTTCAACCATAGTATGAGGACTCAAGGTATATGGAAATACATATTGCCTAAATTGCTGTATAGTTTACTTGTACCTACTAAATATGGGGAAAGGGAGAATATCGATGATTAAGAAAATGGAACATACAGCAATTATTGTTGGAAATATGGATGAAACGATTCACTACTACGGGGATATGTTTGGCTTTAAAGTTCGCCTTCAAGGCTCTACCGAAAAAAGAGAGATGGCTTTTTTGTATCTTGAAGAACAGCCGGGTATTGAAATTGAGCTCATTCGAGATATTGATCCGATTGGCGAGTATAACAAAAGCGGGATTGTTAACCATCTTGCCTTTACGGTAGAGGATATAAATAAGGCGATTCAACATTATAAGAGCAAAGGAATTGAATTTTTATCATCTGAGCCTCAGCCAACGCTTGAAGGCGGACGTATGATTTTATTTCACGGACCAAATGAAGAATTGCTGCAGTTAGTAGAAAGAGTTAAACTCTAAAAAAGGTTACTTTAAAGGGGTACATACAATAAAGAATGTGTTTTGCAGTCAGGTTTTTAATAAAAATAGCCTTGCCAAAATACACCTATAGCTAACACGAACGCTATTGATAGCAAGTAGACAGTAAACTTAGGTCATAGATTGGCATCAGTTCGTTCCACGTATCATTATATAAAAACGGCTTGTATTCATCTAGAAATTTACCACTTTTAACTTGGTTTCGAGTATGTGCTGTGATAAAAAAACTGCCCCCTCTAATTAGAATGACTGACAACTGGAGGGGCAGTTTTGTATGCAAAAAAGTTTATTAATTTTTATCGAGGCCGTGTTTATACGGATTCTAGAGTTAACTCAATAAATTTTTCAACAGCAGGAGATTGCCACTTTTTTGACTTGACGAGTAGATGCGAGTAAAAGGGCACAAATTGTTCATTGTGTTCAAGAATGTTTAATAATCCTTTTTCAACCTCATTTTTTACGGTGATATAAGGAAGTACAGAAAACCCTAATCCGCTCATTACCGACTGTTTGATTGCTTCTAAACTCCATAGCTCCATTGTTTGAAATTTAGGCAGTTTATGAGCAGCCAGATACTTTTCAAACATCGAACGATAACTGCATCCCTCTTCGTTTGTTATAAAGAAGTCAGTAGTTCCATCGGTTTTATAATCATCAAAGTGCTGATTTTTATCCGGGCTTGTAATTAAAACAATTTCTTCTTTATGCAACTCATGATGAATGAAATTATCTGCTTCTAATTTTGGCCAAACCATAAACGCAACATCAACATCTCCGCTCATAAGATCTGTTTGATTTTGCCCGCAAGTTCCATTGCTTAATATAACCTTAACATCGGGATACTTAGTTGAATATTTTTTTAGAATAGGTCCTAATCTTGAAATAGTTAGGGACTCAGGTGCAGCAATTTTCAGCTCGCCGCTGACCTTATTATGAGTTTTTAGATGGGATATACGTTTATACGTATATAACAGTTCGTCGGTTAAAGGTATTAATTCTTTTCCTAGAGCAGTCAATTTTAACTCTCGTTTAGTATAAGTGAATAACTCTCCGCCAACTTCGCGTTCTAATGCTTTAATATGAGAAGTGATAGTTGACTGAGTATAGCCTAATTTTAGAGCCGCATTTGTATAACTCCCCACATCGATAATCGTTCGAAACGTAGTAAATTGTCGTATCTCCATTGGTCATAAACTCCTCTTATCTATTTAAAAAAACGATAGTAGTTATTTGTTATTTCAATTTTACCGATAGATAGGCTTATATTACAATGAAGCACGTAACTCATTCAACAATTTTTTAGTAAGAGGAGAAATTAACTATATGAATTTTACAGCATTCCTTTCCTATTTAATTATTACATCTTTTACTCCAGGTCCAAGTAATATCTTGGTAATGAACGAAGGGAGAAGGTTTGGATTCAGAAGATCCCTACGCTTCAGCGGTGGAATTATGTTGGGGTTTATTATTCTAGGTGTAGTAACCGCATTATTAGCAACAAGTCTGTATCAGTGGATACCAATGGTAGAACCTTACTTTAAGATCGTTGGTGCGGCCTATTTAGTTTACCTAGCATGGCAAATGGCTTTTTCTAAGAAGAAAAAAGAGGATGATTCCTGTACACATTCTTCTTTTTTTTCGGGGCTGTTTTTTCAAATTCTCAATGTAAAAAGTATTTTGTATTTTTTAACGGCCATGACAACTTTTGTGCTCCCTTATACTAATTCAAAACCAGCTGTACTCTTTTTGGTGTGTCTAACGATATTTATAGGGTGCACCGCATTGCTACTGTGGACTGCATTTGGTTCTGTATTTAAAAAACTATTTGCAAAATATGATAAAAAAATAAATGTAATAATGTGCGTGTTGCTTATTTATTCGGCAATTGTCATTTTCTAAAACTTGCTTGTTTATAAATTCATCTTGTATTAAATGGTGAAATGTGCGCAAAAGAATCAACTGCAAGAGGTAAGTAGGATTTAGGATAAATAAGTAATATAAATAGTTACATAATGACTGCATCAAAAAAGACCTTTTTTAGGGGGTCTTTTTTGATGTGTATTTTTCTACTTCTTGATCTAGATAATAGGATATCCCAATTAGTTTTCCTTCATTTAATAACTTTCCTTAACATTTGTAACGCGTCTTGCCTTTACTGAGCTTTTTAAAAGAAAACCGGAAAGGAGAAAAGCAATCAATAAAAAAACAATAATCATACAAATAAGGCCTTTCCAGCCAAACATTGACCAAAAGACTCCTCCGAGCGTTCCGCCTACGCTTGACCCCGTGTAATATAGAAACAAATAAAGTGAAGAAGCCTGAGCTTTATTTGTTAAAGCGCGCTGACCTACCCAGCTGCTGGCAATCGAATGGCTGCCGAAAAACCCAAACGTAAACAAGCCCAAGCCAGCTACTTTAGCAAGTAAAGCAGGATCTAACGTTAAAATCACACCAGCTAGCGTAATCGAAAGGTTGATCATAAGTATTTTTTGTTTTCCGTAGCGGTCTACCAGTCTGCCGGTCCACACCGAACTAAACATTCCGATAATAAGAATTAAAAAGACCCAGCTGACAATCGTTTGGCTTAAGGAATAAGGTGGAGCCGTTAGTACATACCCAATATAGTTAAATAAGGCGACGTTGCTGCCTAACAACAAAAATCCTAAGCCATATAAACAAACTAACCTCGGATCTTTAAGATGATCAAGTAACGATTTCCCTAACTTTCCAACTTCTAATTTACGAGATTGAAAGTGCTGTGAAGGAGGGAGGCTAATCCAAAAGATAACGGTCGCTGCTATACTTATAATACCAATTCCTGCTATTGCACCGTGCCAGCCGAAATACTCACTAAGCGTTCCGGAAATCACTCTTCCGCCAACGGCGCCAATTGCATTGCCGCTTATATAGAGGCCCATTGCTGAACCAAGGCTTTTAGCTTCGATTTCTTCCCCTAAATAAGCCATTGCCACTGAAGGTAGACCGGCTAGTGTAATCCCTACCATTATTCGGAAAAATAGCAGAATATGAAAAGTAGGGCTCCATGCAGTCAACAGGCATAATAAAGAAGCGGCAAGCATGGAATAGACCATGACAGGCTTTCTTCCCCAAACTTCCGATAACGAACCGAAAATAAGCATACTAATAGCCAAAGCTATGGTTGTAACGGAAAGTGATAGGCTAGAAGTTGTTGGAGAAATATGAAATTCTTTTGTGAACGCCAGCATTAAAGGCTGTGCGCAGTATAAAATTGCAAATGTATTGAACCCGGCTGCAAAAAATGCAAAGCTCGTTTTGCGAAAAACGGGCGTTCCTTTTTTTATGTAACTCATAGAGCAACCAGCTTACGCTTTCTCAGATGTACGATACGTTTCATAACAAATCCTTCTTTCTGCTAGAAAATGATGATTATAAAATTTTGTAGGAGCTGTATACAGCAGTCGTTAAAAGAAACTAAAAACATCCTCGAGTATGTTTCCATTTTTTATCGTAACACCTGCTATTTATAATGTATAATTCATTATAATCATATTTTTCATACATCTATGTAATGAGTAGAGCCGCTTGATAAGGAGATGGTACAAAGTGGAATGGCAGCAGTTTAAATATTTTCAAACGCTAGCACGTACGCAGCATATGACGCGCGCAGCAGAAGAGCTGTTAATTACGCAGCCTGCGCTCAGTCGTTCAATCGCTCGTTTTGAAGAGGAAGTAGGAGCACCGCTATTTGACCGGCAAGGACGTTCCATTATATTAAATCAATATGGTAAAGTTTTTTTAAAGCGTGTAGATAACATAATGAAAGAATTTGATAAAGGACAAGAGGAAATTCAAGCGCTGCTAGATCCTGAAAAAGGGCAGGTGTCACTTGGATTTTTACATACGCTCAGCACGGATTTGATTCCAGATTTAATCGCTTCGTTTCGCAGTTTATATCCTAAGGTGAATTTTCAACTGAGGCAAAGTCCTTCGCACGTGCTCCTTGAACAGCTGGAGCTCGGCGAACTGGATCTTTGTTTGATTGCGCCGATGGAAGAGAAATCGTTCATTAAATGGCAGCATCTTTGGAGTGAAGAGCTGTTTGTAATCGTACCGAAAAATCACCGGTATGCTGATCGTGAATGTATTGCACTAGAAGAAATTGCTGAGGAATCATTTATTCACTTAAAAGAAGGCTTTTCTCTTCGTCTTACGTTTGAGCAGTTATTTGAAGAGTCAGGAAGAATGCCTCACATCATGTTTGAAGGAGAGGAAGCTGATACCGTAGCAGGACTAGTAGGAGCCGGCTTAGGAATTTCTATCCTTCCAGATTTACACGGAATAGATCAAAGCAAAATAGTGAAAATCCCATTAGCTAAAGCCAACTGCCACCGAGTAATTGGACTAGCATGGATTGAAGGAAGATATCTATCGCCGGCTGTTAAACAGTTTAGAAACTTTGTTTTACATAAATTCCATGACCAGAAATAAAGGTGTTTTTTAACCTAGGCTCGTATACAAGCTTAGTCCTTTTTTCGTTTGAATAACCGTTTTAAAATCGATCTCTTTTTACCTACTACGCTGCTTTCTTTTGAAGCTTCTACTAATTCTGAAATGGCCTGCTGTTCACGCAGACTTTTACGCAAAGATTGAATAAGCTGCTTATCTTTTTCCTGAAGAATTTGTTTTGTATCAGGCTCTTGTTGGGGTGAAGGCTGTACCGGCTGTTCGGGAGGTGTCGGCTGCTGGTCATCGGCTTCGGGCTGGTCAGCTGCTTCTGCTGTGTTCTCTGTGTCCTCTTTGTCTTCGTCTAGAGACACGGCAGCTTGATCCTCGCTTGTAGTCAAAGAGAATTCTTTTTGCAGCGCTTCATTGATTTCTTCTGCTTGACAGCCTTCATCATAAAGCTGCTTAATTTTCAGTAAAACGGTCGCAGCTGCAGCTTCATATTGTTTTGGTCGATGATCTTCTTTTTGTATAAAGAAATCTTCGAATTTATCTATGTATCTTCTGATAGTTGAAGTAGGAATACTCGTTTCTTCAGATAATTCTTTTACACTAAGCCATTTTGTCATTTTCTCACCACTTTTTAAATGATTACTTATTCGTCAGCATCAATTTGAAATTGTACTAGTATCTACTGTTTATCTTATCACGTAACGCTTCTACGTACTTTGCTGTGTTGATTTCTGTAACGTTTTTATAATCACAGTGTCATAAATAAGGGATAAGCTGCCACTCGCGCAAAGATTTGCTAGTTGAAGAATAGGAAATACAAGCATTTACCTGAAGAATGTTGCACAATGATGAGCGTACTTCTTATGTATTATCTTATAATGTTGCTGAAGAAAAATCGAGTGATTACTTCACTGTTTATTAATTATGGTAATGTTGTACTAAAGAATAAAAGGAGGGGCAGCATGAGTTTTACAGAGCGAACAGTAGCACTTATTAAACAAATTCCTCATGGGAAAGTCATGACATACGGACAAATTGCCCGCCTGGCTGGAAGCCCTCGAGGTGCAAGACAAGTTGTACGAGTACTGCACTCAATGAGTAAGAAACATAATCTTCCTTGGCACCGAGTCATCAATTCCAAAGGAGAAATTGGATTTAAAGATGAAGAAATGCATGTTGTCCAAAAACTTTCACTCGAAGCGGAAGGAATACTCGTTTCTTCGGATGGAAGACTTGATCTTAAAGTCTATCTCTATGAACCTGACGTGCATAAATAACAATTGAGATAAATGATTGAGTATGAATTGCTTGTTACACGTCTGTTGATTTCCGTGCAAGACTTCGCTTTCCGCAGGCGGCCGATGAGCCTCCTCGTCGCTTGCGCTCCTGCGGGGGCTCATCTATTCCGCTTTTCCTGCAAGAGTCTTCGCCTTGCCCTTCAATCAACGGCTAGAAGCACCTGCATTTACCCTATTAATAAAAAAATCCGAACGAGTTTGATTCTCCATCAAAAATCAAACTCGTTCGGAACTTTCTTCAACTAACTTATTTTTGTTATTTATGTTTTTCAAAAGCGAGCTTTAATCCAAACCCGATTAACACGACGCCCGTTGCTTTATCCATAAAGCGCTGCACGCTAGGTGTTGTAAGCCATTTTCGTAAATAGTTAATAAAAAAGACGAATGCGAAAAACCACGTGATAGCCAGGATCGTATACGTTATTCCCATAAGAAGCAATTGAAGCGTTACGTTTTGATCGCTTTGAACAAATTGAGGTAAAAAAGTTAAGAAAAACACGGCTACTTTTGGATTAAGTACATTTGAGACAAGGCCTTGACGAAAAGCGGATGTTTCTTTTGACTTTTCCTCTTTTACAGAAGAAGATGCATTGCTTTTTTTAGAAAGGAAGGCCGAGATGCCTAAGTACATTAAGTAAATGGCTCCTGCGTATTTTACGATTTCAAATGCCAAAGCTGACTGAAGGAGAAGAGCCGATAAGCCAAACGTGGCGGCGAGCGTATGAACTAAAGAGCCGCTCGCTAAGCCTAATGCCATTTTATAGCCGCCCGTTTGTCCGTCTGCCATCGTTCGTTTCGTGATAAGGGCGGTATCGATACCAGGGCTCATAATAACAAACAATGTAAGAACCAAAAAGGTCAAGATGTCATTCATTTTTTTCTTCCTCCTCGCTGTGATAAAATTAAAATATACTTTATTTATTAAATATAATTTAACACACTTAACTCAGTTTATTAAGTTTAATTTAATAAAATTAAATATAATTAAACATCTTTTACGGAGGAATCATCATGGAAAACATAGATATTGGAAAAAAAGTAGAGAAATTTCGAAAAGAAAAGGGACTAAGCAGTCGTGAATTAGCAAAATTAGCGGATGTCACGCCGTCTATGCTAAGTCAAATTGAACGAGGGTTAGCTAATCCGTCTATTTCAACGCTTAAGATTTTAGCTAAATGCCTCGACGTGCCTACTTTTAGCTTTTTGCTTGAAGACATAAATACCTCTCATTTAGTCGTACGGTCAAACGAGCGTAAAACGATGAAGGTAAAAGAGTTAACGTATTCGCTAGTATCACCAGATTTTACTGGAAATCTAGCTACGGCGATTATGGAAGTCCCTCCCATGATGTCTTCATCTGAAACTCCTTTAGCGCATAAAGGGGAGGAAGTGGCATACGTTTTAGAAGGAAAAATTAAAGTGTATTTGGACGAGGAAGTATACGTGCTAGAAAAAGAAGATAGCGTCAAAATCCCTTCGCATCTTAAGCACAAATGGGACAATCCGTTTGATGAGAAAGCCGTTATTTTATTTTCCGTTACGCCGCCGGTATTTTAAATTTATTAATAGGTGGTATGCTAGTTATTCTTCATTATCGGGTACTTTATTATATAAATGTGATAAAACTATCATGTTTGTGAGAGTAAACAATTGATAAAATAGAATTGTTGGTAACCTCTACCTAAGAGATTACATACTAAATACTTTTTGGAAAGGTGTTGAAAGGTAATGAAGAGATGGAAAGAGATGTTTTACACTTCAAAGCTTAAAAAAATGATGCCTGCACTGGCTCTATCATGCGCGGCGGTTGTAGGCTTTTCAAGCAGCGGAGTACAGGCTGAAACGGTGAAGTGTCAAAAACAAGAAACTAAAAGTGATCGAGAGTTTGCTAAGCTTGAAGAAAAATATGATGCGAATCTTGGCATTTATGCATTAGATACCGGTACAAATAAAACGGTAACGTATCACCCGGACGAGCGTTTTGCTTATACGTCTACTCATAAAGCGCTTGCTGTCGGTGCACTTTTACAGCAGAAATCAATTGAAGATCTCAACGAGCGAATCTTTTATACGCGCGATGACCTTGTGAACTATAACCCTATTACAGAAAAACACGTGGATACAGGCATGACTCTTAAAGAACTCGCGGATGCATCGCTTCGCTACAGCGACAATACGGCAGGGAATTTAATTCTGCAGCAGCTGGGCGGACCGGACGGATTTAAAGAAGCTTTAGAAAACATAGGAGACGATGTAACGCTGCCTGAGCGGTTTGAGCCCGATTTAAATGAAGTGAATCCAGGAGAAACCCACGATACAAGTACACCAAGAGCACTTGCTGCAAGCCTTCAAACGTATGTACTTGGACAGGCACTTCCTGAAGACAAACGTGCACTTTTAACGGATTGGATGAAACGAAATACGACAGGGGATGCCTTGATACGAGCGGGCGTGCCAAAAAGCTGGGAAGTAGCCGATAAGACAGGCGCAGGCTCCTACGCGACGCGAAATGATATTGCCATTCTTTGGCCGCCAAACGGAGATCCAATTGTTCTTGCGATCCTTTCCGATCGTACGGAAAAAGATGCGGAGTATCATGATAAACTGATTGCAGAAGCGGCTAAACAAGCGGTCAAGGCTCTTAAAGTTACTCATAAATAAAAAATGGATAATAGTAGTTTAAATGTAAAAAAAGATTGAAAAGATTGATAGAACATTCTATTATTAATGAGACAAAATATAGGAAGGAAGTATCTCTTATGAAAAAGATTTTTCCAATTGTTCTATCTTTCGGTTTATTAACAAGCGTATCTTTTGGCATGGTTTCAAACGTAGATGCGGCAGCTAAATCTTACAAAAACTGTACCGAATTAAACAAAGACTACAAAGGCGGCGTAGCTCGTGCGGCTAATGTAAAGAATAAAGGCGGCAAAACAAAGTACAAACCGTACGTATCAAAAGCACTGTATGATGCCAATACAAAGCTAGATCGAGATAAAGACTACATTGCCTGTGAAAAATAAATACTGAGTGACTCATCCAAGCGCTTATTGTAAGCGCTTGGATTTTTTATTGTCATCAACTCCTGTATGTTGCGAGCTAAGATCAAAAATTAGTTAAATCGCACAAATTAATATCAGAAAATTCACATAAATAATAATGAACTTGCGTTAAAATTCGTATACACTATGTACATGTTAAATTAACTTACATCTTATGTTAGAAATAAGAGTGGAAACATCATAAAAAGGAGTTGAGTGTATAGTGTCTACAAATGCAACAAGTTCCGTTATAGAAGAGGTGCATTCTCATCAAGATAGGGGGCTTGATCCTTCGCTGAAGCCAAAAAGGGATGCGGATCGAAAGTTAACTCCACTGGCCTATATGTTTATGTGGATTGGAGACGGCGTTAACTTAGGAAACATGACGCTTGGTGCTAGCTTGGTAATCGCAGGTACTGCGGTATTAAATCTTTTTCAAACGTTTGTAGCAGCCATTATTGCCATCGGTATTATTTCTATTTTTTTTGTGTTAAACGATCGAATTGGCTACAGGACGGGTATACCTTACGTGATGCAGCTTCGAATGTCTTTTGGTATAAAAGGCTCCGTTATATCGTCACTTTTACGAGGTATTCCAGCTATCATTTGGTATGGATTCCAAAGCTGGACAGGCGGTACCGCTTTAAATGAAATCGGGAAAATTGTGAGCAAAGGGTCTTTTGACAATCTTGTTCTTTGTTTTATTATCATTCAACTGCTGCAAATTGTTCTTTCGCTGTACAGCTTCCACGCGGTTAAATGGGTAGAGATGCTTGCGTCGATCATTATATTGCTTGGTCTTGTTTACGTATTTGGTGTTCTTTTAACGTCTCATAGTGAGGTAGTAGCAGAGAAGTGGGTACAAACAAAAGGCTCGTGGGGACTTCCGTTCTTTTCTTTCATCATGATGTTTATGGGTAATTATGCGGCGATTTTTCTAAGCGCAGCCGATTACTCCAGAGAGCTGAAGCCGGGCATTAGCGACAAGAAACGCGGATTTTTATATTTTACACCAATTCTAGTAGCCTACGGATTTGTTCTTACAATCGGGGCTATGCTTGCTTCTGCTACGGGTATTTCCAATCCTGTTAAAGCGTTCGCGGTTGTAGTCGATAATTCGTATATTACTGTTGCTGTATCAGCATTTATTGTGATTGGGGTCATTGCCGTAAACATGGTGGCAAATATTATTCCACCTACGTATGTGATTACGCTGCTGACAAAAGCAAATTATAAAGTGGCTGTTACGATTACTGGGCTGCTTGCCTTTTGCTCGTTCCCTTGGGTGCTTGTTCAAGATTCATCAGCCGCAGGTCTTGGCTTGTTCATTTTAATTTACTCTGCTTTTTTAGGTCCAATTGTTTCTATTTTACTAGTCGATTACTATATTTTACGAAAACAAAGAGTAAACGTAGAAGAATTGTATCAAGAAAAAGGGCCGTTTTCCGGCTACAATCCGTGCGCTTTGCTTGCGATGCTCATCGGAGCAGGTGCTGCGTTTATCGAAGTTGATTTAGGCTGGATTATAGGAGTAGTAGTCGCAGGAGTCGCGTATATTCTTTTAACGAAATTTGCTTTTAAACAGTCAAAGTTCAAAAAAGGAACCATCTTTGAACAATAACTTATGAGATAGATAAAAGCCTTTGCTTGCCGCAAAGGCTTTTTGTGTGTCTTTTATCGCGTCAGAGCAAATCTCTTTGTCTAGTTTCCTAAAAAGTGGGTAAAGTAAAGAAGAGAAAAAGTTATCTCTATCATGAGTTGCTTTTAACAGGAGCGCATCTAATGTATCGCATCAATCATAGCTTAAAGGAGAGGGCAGAGTATGTATGAATTTAGAGTGTATACTCTTCGAGATGGAAGCGAAAAGGTAATTAAAACGCTGAAGCATGAATCGTTTGCGGATGAAATTCAACGAGCGGGAATTAAGCAAACAGAAATTGCGCAAACACAGCTAGTAGATAAACCGAGATAATGTCTTTGCATTTATTTTTACACGTTTTAAAAAAGCCGGGTTCCTGTGTCTTCACGCAGCAACCCGGCTTTTCTGATTTCTTATAGTTCTTCACCGTTTGTTTCAATCACATGTTTATACCAGTTAAAGGAGTCTTTCTTGTAGCGCTTCATCGATCCGTTTCCTTCGTTGTCACGGTCGACATAAATCATGCCGTATCGTTTTTTCATTTCGCCTGTTGTAAAGGAAACAATATCAATAATTCCCCACGGCGTATAGCCCATTAAATCAACACCATCGTACGTCACGGCTTTTTCTAACGCTTCGATGTGCGATTTTAAATATTCAATTCGCGATGCGTCATGAATGGATCCGTCTTCTTCAACCGTATCAATGGCGCCAAATCCGTTTTCTACGATGAACAGCGGAATTTGATAGCGGTCGTAGAAGCGATTTAACGTATAGCGCAAGCCCGTTGGATCGATCGACCAGCCCCAATCGCTTGATTTGATATAAGGGTTTGCTACGCCGTTTGGCAATCCGCCGTTTACGATATCGCCCGTGTTATCAGCTTCAACGTCGCTTTTAACGGTTGTGGACATGTAATAGCTGAAGCCTAAATAATCGACTTTTCCGTTTCGTAAAATTTCTTCGTCGCCTTCTTCAAACGGAATATGATAGCCTTCTCGTTCAAATTCTTTTAATGCATAGCTCGGGTAATAGCCGCGAACTTGAACGTCGGGGAAGAAGTAGCGCTGTCTCATTGTTTCTTCTGCTAACATCACATCTTCAGGGTTTGAAGAATACGGATAGATTGGCACATGTGACACCATTGCTCCGATTTGGAAATTTGGATTAATTTCTTTTCCTTTTGATACGGCAAGAGCGCTTGCTAAAAGTTCATGATGTCCCGCTTGATACATCACTTCTTTTGCATTTTCACCCGGCTTTACAGAAACGCCTGAGTTCGTCCATAAGAATAGGGGATTGTTTACGTCCATTTTGTTGTTGATTTCATTAAACGTCATCCAGTACGTGACTTTGTCTTTATAGCGGTCGAAACAAACTTCAGCGAACTTCACAAAGCAATCTACCGTTTTTCGACTTCTGAATCCGCCGTATTCTCGAGCTAAATGCAGAGGCATTTCAAAGTGAGACAGCGTAATGACCGGCTCAATGCCGTGTTTTAACAGTTCATCAAATACATTGTCGTAAAATTTTAGTCCTTCTTCGTTTGGCTCAGCTTCATCGCCCTTAGGAAAAATACGGCTCCAGCCAATAGACGTTCGTAAACATTTTAAGCCCATTTCTGCAAACAGTGCGATATCTTCTTTGTAGCGGTGGTAAAAATCAATTGCTTCGTGATTTGGATAGAATTTATCTTCTTCTACTGTTTCAGTGATTTGTCGCGCTACACCGTGCGCACCTGCAGTCATAACGTCTACTACGCTCGGTCCTTTTCCACCTTGGTTCCATCCACCTTCAAATTGATGAGCTGCTAATGCGCCGCCCCATAAAAAATCTTTTGGCATTTTTGTCATCGTTAGTTCCTCCTTATTTCACTACGGTAAATAATGTTTGATTTAGTCCGCTATTTTCAACATCTTCAACGATTACTTCTCGGTAAGCGTTTGAATTTGTGATAATAACCGGTGTAATCGTTTGTAACCCTTGTGTTTCAATAAATTCTTTATCAAATTCAATTAGTAAATCGCCTTTTTTAAACTTTACACCGTCTTCTACGTGCAGGGTAAACGGCTTGCCGTCTAACGTAACGGTATCTAATCCAATATGAACAAGCAGCTCAACGCCGTATTCTGAACGAAGGCCGATAGCATGCTTCGTTGGTGCTACCATGACTACAGTTCCGTCAAAAGGTGCATAAAGCTTGTTATCTGAAGGATCAATCGCTAATCCTTCTCCCATCGCACCTGAGCTGAATACTTCGTCCGGTACGCTAGAAAGAGGGATAACTTTCCCGCTAAACGGTGCGCTGATTGTTTCTTCATTTTCGTTCGGGTTGCTGACAGCTACTTCGTTTAAAGGAGCAGCAGCAGCTTCTTTTGCTGCGTCTTCTCCGTAGCCAAATACTTGAATAAGCACAACTGGAAGAATAATCGCAATAGCACATCCAATTAAAATTCCCCAGATTGACATCGGATAGTCTTGGCTAATACCGTTTACAATGGTCAACGGTCCAGGCAATCCTGCGTAAGCAAAGTAATATGGGTGAAAGAAACTTGCTACAACGGCACCAATAGCACCTGAAACGCATCCAAAGATAAACGGCTTTTTAAAACGTAAGTTTACGCCGTAGATAGCTGGCTCTGTAATACCAAATAATCCTGTTATTCCGGCTGATACGCTTACTTTACGTGCTTCTTGGCTTTTTGCTTTTAAAATAACCCCAAGCACCGCTCCAACTTGAGCTACTACGGCAATTGTTTGATACGCTTGAAATGAATCTCTGCCGTTTAAATCAAAGTTTGCAAGCACCATCGGCGTAATTCCCCAATGTACTCCAAAGATAACAACAATTTGCCAGAAGCCGCCAATGATTGCTCCAGCTAAGGCAGGTACGTTTTCAGCTAAAAAGTTATAGCCGTGAGCGATTCCGTTAGCTCCCATCGTTGTAACGGGGCCAATGAGTAAAATCGTTATAGGAACCATAATCACCATACATAAAAACGGAACAAACAGCGGTCTAACCACTTCATGAATGCTCTTGTTTAGGAACCTTTCAAGGTAAGACAAAATCCATACTAAAAATAAAGGCGGTAAAACAGAAGAAGTATAGATCGTTTCGGATAAGGGAAGACCTAAAAACGAAATGCTGCTTCCGTCGGCAATTTTGGCCGCCATTTCTGCCCATGTTGGACTGACTAATGCGGCACAGCACGCCACTGCGATGTAGGTGTTGGTTTTAAAATGCTTGGATGCTGTGATGGCAATAAAGATAGGTAAAAAAACAAACGGTGCCCACGAAATAAAGCTTAATACTTGATAGGTGCCCGTTTTGGCAAAGCTATCCGAAAACAAATTAATTAAGATTAACGAGCCCTGTAAAATTCCTGCCGCTGCTAAGATGTATACAAACGGTGCAAACACAGCGGACATTGTAGCAATCACACGGTTTAAAATCGTGCCTTTGTTTTCAGTTTGCTCCTCTGCTGTATCCAAATTTACTAAACTAGCAAACTCTTCATAAACGTCTCCTACGTGCTGTCCAATAACGACTTGAAACTGCCCGCTGTTTTCAACAACCGTAATGACACCAGCCATAGAAGACACCTTACGTTTGGCTTCTGGCTTCGAGCGCTTTAATACAATTCGCAGCCTCGTAGCACAGCGTGTAGCGCTTACGATATTTTCTTCGCCGCCTACTGCATCTAAAATATCTGCTGCAAGCTTGTGATAATCTCTAATTTTCCCTCCCATATGTTCAACCCCCTTGTTGAGTATACGCTTTCAGTATAATTGTACCGATACAATTTATCAATACCCAAATAAAATAATAATCAATAAATAATTTAAGTTTATGGGATGGAGTTAGATTATGGTATAATCGTGTTATTCTTGAGACAAATTCAGTAAAGAGGTATAGCTATGATCAAATACCAACAAATTGCAATTGAAATTGAAACCTATATTGAAGAACACAAGCTTCAGCAAGGAGACAAGCTGCCGGTATTAGAAACGCTGATGGCACAATTTGAGGCGAGTAAAAGTACGGTAACAAAGGCCTTAGATCTATTAGAGAAAAAAGGCGTTGTTTTTCAAGTAAGAGGAAGCGGCATTTTTGTCCGTCGTCATAAACGAAAAGGATATATTGGCTTGCTTTCCAATCAAGGATTTACAAGTGAACTTGAAGATTTTCAGTTAACGTCGGAAGTAATTGAGCTAGATGTACGGAAACCGACGCAAGAAGCGGCGTTAAATTTAAACATAGAAGAAAATAGCGACGTCTATTATGTAAAAAGAGTACGGTATATTAACGGCCAGACGCTTTGTCTGGAAGAATCGTTTTATAATAAGTCCATCGTTACGTACTTAAATAACGAAATTGTTTCTCAGTCTATTTTTCATTACATTAAAGAAGGCCTTGGCTTAAAAATCGGGTTTTCTGATCTATATCTTCACGTCGGCAAGCTGAACGAAGAAGAAGCAAAGTACTTAGGATTAAAAGAAGGCGATCCTAAATTATTTATTGAAACACTTTTTCATTTAGCGAACGGCCAGCCGTTTGACTTTTCAAAAGTGACATATAACTACGAACAGTCGCAGTTCTTTTTACAAGCAACGAGTCATGTTTTATAAAAAAGTGCCTGTCTCTCAATTACCAAGGAACAAGAGGCAGGCACTTTTTTCATTTCTTTGATAAAAACATGAAAGAAGATAAAGATTGTAATAAATAGGAAATTAATATACGATAAAATGGTTACAAGGTTTATAGAAATAAGGAAATGAGGTGCCAAGTTGAAAAAGATGCTGAGCTATCTTATTCCAATGCTTTTTATGTTTGGTTTGCTTTCCATGAATTTATTTCAGCCGACTAAAGGCGATTTTATCGCTGTAGGTGTGATATCGATTCTTGCAGGTGCCGTAATTGGTTTTATAATGAACATAGGCTGTGCAGTATTAAAAACAGCCAAAAATAAGATGGAGTAAACTGATTAGAGGCGGTGGAGGTTTTGAGTGAAAGTATCATCATTCAGCCATATGCTAGTAAGTATCAACAAGAAGTAGTGGACTTAATTCTTCCTATTCAGCAGCAAGAATATCACATTCCAATAACGGAGAAAGATCAGCCCGATTTATTTAAAATCGAAAGCTTTTATCAACAGGGAAACGGAAACTTTTGGGTTGCTGTTTGCAACGAAAAAGTAGTGGGAAGCGTAGCTTTAATAGACATTGGAAGCCGCCAAGTAGCGCTACGGAAAATGTTTGTAGCAAAGTCTTATAGAGGAGCCACCTTCAAAACAGCTCACCGTTTATTGCATACAGCCATCGCGTGGGCAAAAGAGAGGGAAGTAGAAAGAATATACTTAGGAACGACGTTACAATATAGGGCTGCGCATCGATTTTATGAGAAAAATGGATTTCAACATATAGAAAAAGAAAAGCTGCCTGCGAATTTTCCGGTGATGAACGTAGATAAAAAGTTTTATACATATAAGGTATAAGCTTAGCCTTTATGCAAAATCATATCGGTTAGTGTAATGAACGATAGCGATATGTCTGTAGCAAAGCATCTAAAAAGACGGTCTATGTATAATAGACCGTCTTTTTAGATAGCTTGTTTATGAGTATAGAAGATAACCCAAACGGCAATGAGCAGCTCAACGTTACAATAAGGATTCGCGGAAAGAGACTAAAAGCCGATATTCCGTCACTTAGCAAAAATAAAGTTAATACGGCGAGTGCTCCCACGATACCGAAAAGAAGATATAGGATTAGTTCAATTAATATTTGAAATGAAGCTATGTATTTCATGATGTTTGCTATAGCTATTGAACAAGGGATGCCTACTATAATAATAAATGGAGCGGTAAGATACACACCAATAAGCAAAGTCGATAAATAATCTACTATACTTGTATAGCCAAGGGAATTTAATTCAAATATTTCGATGCAAACCGCACCGCCGCATATCGATGAAGCAATAGTTGCAAGTATTCGTTTAATAAGCTTCACAGTCGTTCACCTAGACGTACTTTTTTATATAGAATAGCAAGGTAGTCTGAAAAATACTAGCATCTATTAAAATAAAAGTGGAAATAGTGTTAGGGCTGCTAAAAGAAAGCTCATACCTTAGCTTCATAACAAAAGCCGCTAGGTTCTTATCTAGCGGCTTTTACTTTGGCAAAGTCTCTTGGTAATGAACTCTTTTTTTTAATAGTAAATCGTCTAATTGAGCAATTAAAATCCCCGCAATCACAATAATAGAACCAACAAGGTCTTTAAGCGTAAACAGCTCATGCAAAAAGAGGACGGCAAACAGCGCAGCAAAAATCGGTTCCGTTGCAAAAATAAGTCCTGTGTGAGTAGGAGTTGTGTAGCGCTGCGCAATGGCTTGACAAATGAATCCAATCGCGCTGCAAAGAACGCCAAGACCTAAAATCGCAATCCATGATGATAACGTAGTTGGAATGCTGGGGTGTTCAAATAAAAAGCTGCAAGTCAGTGCAAATAATCCAGCAAACCCTAGCTGTAAAATGCCGAGTGCAATTGGATTTTCATTTTTCGTAAACGTGCCGGTCAAGGTAATATGAATGGCATAACATAGCGCCGTTCCGATGCAAAGTACATCACCAGTATTCATATGAAAGGAGTGCTTTAAAGTTAACACACCTATACCGGTTAGGGTAACAATAACTCCAAGTCCAATCGGCCAAGAAGGAAGCTTCTTTACTAACAAGCAGTTGAGCAACGGAACAAAAATGACCGTTAAACTGACAAGAAATCCGGCATTTGAAGCAGACGTCATGCTGACGCCAAACGTGACAAACGAAAAAACGGAAAATAGTAAAAAGCCTAAAATAGCTGATGATAAAATCGTTTTGCGCGTGATATGTAGTAAAGGCTTATAGAAAAACAGTCCGGCAACCAAAAAAGCAATTAAACATCTGAGTGCAATGATAGTAAATGACCCGAGCGAACCCAGCCCCATTTTCATAAACACGTACGACATGCCCCAAAATACATTTACACCAACCATCATCATATTTGCTCGCGTGCGGTAACTCACGTTCAACCCTCCATTGTTTATGATGTACTCACAGTATACAAAGGAATTTGATATTAATAAAATGAATCTTTATAATGATGAACGTGAATTAAATTCATGTTAAGGCGGGATAAAATGAGCTTAGTGAAATATGAAATTTTAAACAAAGTAGCTGAAGTGAAAAGCTTTACAAAAGCGGCAGATGCGCTGGCACTCACGCAGTCAGCGGTCAGTCATGCCATTACAAATCTCGAAACAGAATTTGGATTTCCGCTTGTGAATCGAAACAGATCAGGTATTACCTTAACAACAGAAGGCGAAACGATGCTTCTTGCCATTCGGAAAGTGCTGCAAGAAAATGAAAAAGTTCATCAAGAAGCAGCCAGTCTCTTAGGTCTTGCAAAAGGAACGATTAAAGTTGGGATTTTTAAAAGCGTATCCACCAAGTGGCTCCCTGAAATTATTCAGCTGATGGAAAAAAGCTATCCGGCCATTCAAATTCAGCTAAAAGAAGGCGATTATCTTGAAATTGAACAGTGGCTGCTGAGCGGAGAAATAGACTGCGGTTTTATTAACATTACGCATTCAAGTCAATTTCATATTATCCCTTTAAAAAAAGACCCGCTGCTGTGTGTCGTATCAAATCAAAGTGCTTTGTATCATCAAAAAAACGTTTCCTTTAAAGATTTAGAGAAAGAACCGTTTATTATGCCGACATACGGCGGATATCATGATATTAAGCAATTGTTTGAAGAACAGGGGGTTCAGCCTGAAATTCGCTTTGAATTAATGGATGAAAGTGCTATCCTATCGATGATTACGTATCACTTAGGCATTAGCATTTTACCTGAAATGCTTTTGGATTCTATCCCGCAAGAGCTGCGTGCGATTCCATTTCAAGTGGACAGCTACCGTTCAATTGGTCTAGCTACTCGTTATCATCTTTCACCTGCAGCCAAAAAATTTGCTGAAACAACGCAAGCATGGCTGCAAAATTCGGACAAGTAAGAGATTATTTATAAAGCAAAATCGGTTAATTCATAAGACTCTTAGGAACTAAGAGCATCTTTGTGCTATAATAAAGCTATACAATTACCTATTAGTCATCATTGATGACTAATTTTTTTTGGAGGATAATATGGAAGATTTATTACAATTAAAGAACAAGAACATTGTGATTATGGGAGTTGCCAACGACAGAAGTATTGCTTGGGGTGTTGCAAAAGCCCTTCATCAAGTAGGAGCAAACTTAATTTTTACATACCGTAAAGAACGTTCACTAGGAAAATTGAACAAGCTTTTAGAAAAAAATGAAATTCAAGCATCATTAATTGCTGAATGTGACGTAAACAGCGACGAAAGTATTGAAGCAGCTTTCAAAAAAATCGGAGAAGAAGTAGGCACAGTTCACGGAGTTATTCACTCTGTTGCGTTTGCTCACTCAGAAGATTTAAACGGCGAGTTTATTAATACATCAAGAAGCGGATATGCATTTGCTCAAGATACAAGCGCTTATTCATTTATCGCAGTAGCGAAAGCAGCAAAACCTCTTATGACAGAAGGCGGTTCTCTTGTAGCGATGAGCTATCTTGGTGCAGAGCGCGCAGTTGAAGGCTATAACGTAATGGGCGTAGCAAAAGCAGCGCTTGAGTCTTCAGTAAAATACTTAGCATTAGACTTAGGGAAAGACAATATCCGCGTAAATGCGATTTCAGCAGGCCCAATTCGTACACTTGCAGCGAAAGGCATTTCTGACTTTAACCAAATTCTTCACCATGTTGAAGAAAAAGCACCTCTTAAGCGTAACGTAACGCAAGCAGAAGTTGGCGACATGACGGTTGTATTACTGAGCCACCTTTCACGCGGCGTAACGGGAGAAATCGTACACGTGGACGCTGGTTATAATATTGTAGGTTAATTCCAAAACACCTTCTCGAATGAGAAGGTGTTTTTTTCATGGGAAGACAAATGCATCCCAAAAAACACAGATCCCTTAAAGAAATATTATTAGCAATAAGGTGAATGATAAGAAATATTCATTCTATACTTCTAGATAAATACGTGCTTCCACTTGTAAAACAAGAGCTCATGCCTATAAGTAAAGAGAAGAAATACGTAATTTAATTCATAATTAACTAACCGCCTATATTTTAAAATAGATAAGCTCTAAATCCTAAAAAGAACATATGATGTGGCAAAGGAAAAGGAGTTGACGAAATATGCATCAAGGACAGCAGAATTATATTCCATGGGAACAATGGCATCATCAGCATCCGCACGGCACGTGGAATCAATGGCATCAGCAACATCCACATGTACCTTGGGAGCAGTGGCACAAACAGTATCCGCACGGGACATGGAATCAATGGCATCAACAACATCCATACACACCTTGGAATCAGTGGCACCAGCAGTATCCGCACGGTACGTGGAATCAATGGCATCAGCAAAATCCATATGTACCATGGAATCAGTGGCACCAGCAGCATCCACACAGTTCGTGGAATCAATGGCATAATATTTATCATCAAAGCTAATCAGCTTTTTACCACAAAAGATCCAGTTCTCCTTGGGAACTGGATCTTTTGTGTGTAGACGTGAATGATGCAGTAAGCTTATTTTCTAGTAATTTATATGAGCCCAGGTGATGCATGAAAACGGAAAAGTATGTTTGATCTATAGGGTAGGGGGTACACACAATAAAGCAGGTTAAAGAAAACATTCATGATTCCTAAGCTGTATAAAGTGGATTGGTTCATATGAAAGGATCCATGTAAATCAGCAAAATTAAATATAATTTTATCGCTTGACAATATACCTATAGGGGTATATTATAAAGCATGTAAACAACATCAATTCAATAGCAAGGCGGTGATTGTTATGCTATATATAGCAGTGTTGTTGCTTGCTATTTCATTTATCGCATACAGACGTTATTATCCTGTTAAAAGAATACAGTGCATGCGTGAACTTGAAGCGAAAGAACTTGGGCGAACGATTGTAGATATTCGCCATTACCATGAAGTTCATGATTCTAAGGGGTTAGTTATGCCGTATGCGTACCTCAAACGCTTTTATTCAGAAATTCCACAGGGCAGCGTTCATGTAATTGCCGAAGATAGAGTGGAATTAAATTTAGGCGTACGGTTCTTACGAAAAAAAGGTTTTCAAGTGCGCAGCTATGAATTAGCAGCGTGTAAGTGTCAAAGCAAAGGAAAGAAAGGGGTATTCGATTATGGAGTATAACCAGCAAGTGAAAAATCGGCTGCGTCGAATTGAAGGGCAGCTAAAAGGCGTGCTTAGCATGATGGAGCAAGGAAAAGACTGTCGAGACGTCGTAACTCAATTATCGGCTGCAAGAAGTGCCATTGATCGCACGATGGGAGTTATTGTGAGCAGCAATCTTGAACAGTGCGTCAGAGAGAGCCTGCAGCATGGAGAGCCAACCGAAGGGTTAGTGCAAGAAGCTGTACAGCTGTTAGTGAAAAGTCGTTAATCATTGTCACCTTATTTAAGGTTGACGAATATCATTATTTAAAATAATATACCCTTACAGGTATATGTATATAAAAGGAGAGATAGCTACTATGAAAATTGATCAAGTTTTAGATGCAAAAGGATTAGCGTGTCCAATGCCAATCGTAAAAACAAAAAAAGCAATGGATACTTTAACAACAGGCCAAGTATTAGAAGTGCAAACGACAGATAAAGGTGCTAAAAGTGACTTAACCGCGTGGGCAAAATCAACAGGACACGAGCTCATTGATTTTAAAGAAGAAGGCAGCACATTTATCTTTTACATTCAAAAAGGCTAATTTTTTTAGAAATAAATATACCCCATAGGGTAATAGGAGGAACAATATGACTGAACAAAAGAAACGAACAACAATCGTATTATTTAGCGGTGATTATGATAAAGCGATGGCAGCTTATATTATTGCCAACGGAGCGGCTGCTTATGACCATGAAGTGACGATATTTCATACGTTTTGGGGATTGAATGCGCTTCGTAAAGAAGAAATGGTGCCGGTGAAAAAAGGATTTTTAGAAAAGATGTTTGGCAAAATGATGCCGCGCGGTGCGGATAAAATGGGCTTATCTAAAATGAACTTTGCAGGTATGGGACCTAAAATGATTAAAAACGTAATGAAAAAGCATAATGCCCTAACGCTACCGCAGCTTATTGAAATGGCACAGGAACAAGATGTGAAGCTAGTGGCTTGTACGATGACGATGGATCTTCTAGGGTTACAGGAAAAAGAACTGCTAGATAATATTGAATATGCAGGCGTAGCGGCGTATTTAGCCGACGCAGAAGACGGAAACGTAAACTTATTCATCTAAAAGATAGCTCATGAAGCGAGGATTAATATGATTATCAATGCGCTTATTATCATCTTTCTGCTGTGGTTTTTGTATCAGCGTTTTGCACCCGTAAAAGGTATTCAGCAAATAGCCACAACGGATTTAAAAGCAAAGTTAAAAAATAAACATAACCAGTTTATCGATGTGCGAACACCACATGAATTTCGTACCAAACATATTAAAGGATTTCGAAACATTCCTTTATCAGAACTGCCAGCGCAAACAGGCCAGCTTTCAAAAGACAGAGAAGTAGTCGTTATTTGTCAAAGCGGAATGAGAAGTATGAAAGCAAGTAAGCTGTTGAAAAAGCAAGGTTTTACATCCATCACCAACGTTAAAGGCGGCATGAATACGTGGAGATAAATCAAGAAGGAGGAGACGTAGCGTGAAGACAATAGCAGCACAAGAAGTAGAACAATTAGTACAGAACCAAAAACAAATTCACATTTTAGACGTGCGTGAAGTAGAGGAAGTAAAAACAGGTAAAATTCCAAACGGGTTAAATATCCCGCTTCCTTTATTAGAATTCCGTATGCATGAATTAGATAAAGCAAAGAACTACATTATTGTCTGTCGTTCTGGCGGCAGAAGCGGTATGGCAGCTCGTTTTCTTGAACAGCAAGGCTACAGTGTAACGAATATGACCGGTGGAATGATGGAGTGGAAAGGGGAGACGGTCTAATTTTTTTGGATTGAAATATACCCCTACTAGTATTTGAGCCAAGGAGGAAATAGAAATGATGCAAGCAAACTTCGTATTAGATGCAAAAGGGCTAGCGTGTCCAATGCCAATCGTAAGAACAAAGAAAAAAATGAATGAATTAGAAGCAGGTCAAGTGTTAGAAATCCAAGCAACGGATAAAGGCTCTACGGCTGACTTACAAGCGTGGGCAAAAAGCACAGGTCATGAGTATTTAGGGACAGAAATAGAAGGTGACGTTCTTCACCACTTTCTTCGTAAAGGCGGTGCCGAAGAAAGCGTAACGCCAATTCCTGAAATTTCATTAGAAGAATTTGCGAAAAAAGTAGAAAATGATAAACATCTTCATATTTTAGACGTTCGCGAAGTAGAAGAATACGATGAAGCTCATATTCCAGGCGTTGTTCATATTCCGCTTGGTGAAGTAGAAAAACGTTTCAATGAGTTAAATAAAGAAGATGAAATTTATATTATTTGCCACTCTGGAAGACGAAGTGAAATGGCAGGCCAAACGATGAAGAAGCAAGGATTTAAGTACTTGGTTAATGTGGTTCCTGGTATGCGTGACTGGACGGGTAAAGTAGAATAATCAATTGAGCATAGCGAATTAAAAAATTTTGATAGTTTATATACCTAAGGAGGTATTTTAATATGACAGTACATGTACTTACTGCAAAAGAAGTTACATCTAAAATTATCAATAAAGAACCGCTATTTATCTTAGACGTTCGTAACGAAAGTGATTTTAGCGATTGGAAAATTGAAGGTCATCAATTTCAGCATTTAAATGTTCCATACTTCGATCTTTTAGACGGAGTAGAAGAAATCTTAGAAAAAATCCCTTCTGATAAAGAAGTATTAGTTGTCTGTGCTAAAGAAGGTTCATCCGTGATGGTAGCTGACATGCTTTCAGAAGCGGGACTTACCGTATCGTACCTTAAAGGCGGTATGAAAGCGTGGAGTGAATATTTAGAGCCTGTTAAAGTTGGAGATTTAAAAGACGGCGGAGAAATTTATCAGTTTGTTCGTATCGGTAAAGGATGCTTATCTTATATGATTGTATCAAACGGTGAAGCGGCTATTATTGATGCGACGCGTATGGCAGATGTGTACATCAACTTTGCCAAAGAACTTGGCGTCACTGTTAAGCATGTGTTTGATACGCACCTTCATGCAGATCACATTTCAGGAGGAAGAGTTATTGCGGAAGCAACAAATGCAGCGTACTGGCTGCCTCCAAAAGATGCAGAAGAAGTGGTTTTTGACTACAAGGCTTTAGAAGAAGGCAGCGATGTCGTGATTGGTAACACAATGATTACGATTCAGCCTCTTTATTCACCGGGTCATACGATTGGATCAACTTCTTTTATCGTAGACGATCAATACTTGCTTTCAGGTGATATTTTGTTCATTGATTCAATTGGACGTCCTGATTTAGCTGGTATGGCTGAAGACTGGGTAGGCGATCTGCGCGAGACGCTTTATACACGCTATAAAGCATTATCAGATGAGTTAATCGTATTACCAGCTCACTTTATGATTATTGATGAGCTAAATGACAACGGCAGCGTAGCTGAAAAGTTAGGTACGTTGTTTGCAAAAAATCACGGATTAAATATTGAAAACGAAGCAGAGTTCAGACACTTAGTAACAGATAATTTACCGCCGCAGCCGAATGCGTATCAAGAAATTCGTGAAACCAACATGGGAAAAGTAATCCCAGATGAAGAAAAACAGCGTGAAATGGAAATTGGACCAAACCGCTGTGCGATTCGCTAAAACCTAAACAAAGGAGAGAGAGAAATGGAATCAAATAAAGTACTAGATGCAAAAGGGCTGGCATGTCCAATGCCGATTGTTAAAACAAAAAAAGCAATGAATGAACTAGAACCAGGTCAAGTGTTAGAAATTCACGCAACGGATAAAGGAGCGAAAAATGACCTTGCAGCTTGGGCAAAATCTGGCGGTCATGAGCTTCTTCAGACAGAAGAAGGCGACGTTCTTAAATTTTGGATTAAAAAAGGATAAGAAATAATGGATGAAAAGGGTATCTCTTGTAAAAGGTACCCTTTCCTTATATGAAACGGAGCGACTATAGATGGATCTTACGTTTATCATCACGCTTTTTCTTATTGGATTTATTGGGTCGTTTATTTCCGGTATGGTCGGTATTGGCGGGTCTGTTATTAATTATCCGATGCTGTTATATATTCCCCCAGTAGTAGGAGTAGGAGCACTAACGGCTCATCAAGTCTCAGGTGCAGGAGCCATTCAAGTGTTCTTTGCGACAATAGGCGGCGTATGGGCATATCGAAAAAGTGGATTTTTAAATAAATCATTAATTTTATATATGGGCAGCAATATTCTAATCGGAAGCATGCTTGGAAGCTACAGCTCACATTATATGAATGAACAAGGGTTAAATGTTGTATATGGAGTTTTAGCTCTTATTGCGGTTGTTATGATGTTTATTCCAAAGAAAAATGTAGATGAGATAAAAGAAGGCGAACTTCAATTCAATAAAGGATTAGCTTCTATTTTATCACTGCTTATCGGAGCCGTAGCAGGAGTGTTAGGAGCAGGAGGAGCCTTTATTTTAGTTCCTGTGATGCTTGTGGTGCTTAAAATTCCAACTCGAATAACCATCGCAACTTCACTAGCCGTTACCTTTATTTCTTCCATTGGTTCAACGGTTGGAAAGCTGGTGACCCATCAAGTCCCATTTATACCGGCACTTATTTTAGTTGCGGCAAGTTTAATTGCCTCTCCAGTCGGTGCAAAAGTTGGTCAGAAAATGAATACAAAAGTGCTTCAGTGGATCCTTGCCGGTTTGATTCTAGCAACGGCAATTAAGATTTGGTGGGGGCTACTATAAAAAGCTATGGATTCCCATAGCTTTTTTTATAGCACTTCATCACTTTCCACATACGTTTCAAGCGCAGGATGAAATTCTTTTTGATAGTGGTTAGACGGACACACTTTCACAACAGTAGCGTGAAGTGCGTTAGATTTTGATGTATTTAACACTTGCTTGCATTTTGGGCATCGTTCATTAAACAGAAAATGAAGCCATTTCACTTTTCATCACTCCTGTACTAAAACCTTTAAATCTTATCGAGTTAATAAGGATTATAACGAGTTTTATACGGCAGGTCAATGAAAAGGGAATCTCTTTAGATGTTACTAAGCTTTTTTAGCTTACGCTGATACGCAAGGTAAGGAAGTCCTGGAAATACTAAAATTACTGTTGAAATCGCTAATAAAATCTCGCTTATTGTACCTACTGCTTCCGGAAGCCAGCCGTATAAGCTCATAACGTCAAAAAGCAGCAGAAACACCATCGCGACAAGAATAGATAGAGCTGCTTTTCCTACAGAACGCTTTTCTCGTTCGTATCTGTCAATGATCGTTTCTACATCGGAATAAATAGGTTTTGTTCCCGGAGATGCGCTGAAAATATGCATAGCATGACCTGTTGAACAAACGTGCTGCCATCCGGCTTCTTTAAAAAGCAAAAAATATTCATCATCTGCATGTTCTTGAAAATCTAGTGAATATTGAAGCTCTTGAGCCTTTCCTTTTTTTAATGTATATCCAAAAAGAGCCCAACGGTCTAAAAGCCAGCCTTTTTTTGCATAGTCGCTGAGCTTTTGTAAATCTTCTTTTTCGGCAAAAGCAGTCCCGCCGCTCAGTATGTATTTTGTCTTTTTCATTTATAAACCTCCTAAAATATCTTCAGCGTGCTTAATCATTTCTTTGCGACGCTGAATTTCTTTTTTTAAAAACTGAATTCCTTTTTCTGTTGCAACATACGTTTTCTTTTTGTCTTTGCTTTCGCCATAAAGCATGATTAACTCAGCTGCAAGAAGTTTTTTAATTGTAGTGTACATAGATGCAGGTCCAATCGAAAACTGTTGATTGGTCATATCTTCAATGGTTTTCATGATAAGATACCCGTGTTTTGCTTCTATGAGGGACACTAAGATGTAGTAAGACGTGTCGGTAAGTTCCCCCGTCTCTAATGAATCGTTTCGCGGCATATTCAACCTCCTTATATCATTAAACGATATATCGTTAATTAATATATATCATTTAATGATATAAATAGTCAATAGAAAATGTTAAATTTTAGGTCTATAATTGCGCCATGAACTTCTTTGACACATATATAAAAGGAATGATTTTGAAGAATCGTTTAGTGAGATAAATATATTTGTATAAAAAATTAAGAATTTGTAGAATTTATTGTTTATTTATTTGAATTTTATGTTATCCTTTTTAACATACATTAAATATAAGGCCATATTTATCGTACGACCTTTGAATTGTATTACAGATAGGGAATAAGAAAAATATATATTGAAAGGAGAAAGGGAGAGTCAGAGAGGACGCACATGCTAGTTGTCTGTTAAAAAGGCATCTTGCAAGCTGTAAAAGCTGCATAATCTCATGAATAGAAGCATCCGTCTTAATTTTTCTGACTATTCGAATAATTAATTTTGCCATTGAAAGTTTGAGTCACTGCAAAAGTTTAAAATCTAAAAAAGGAATGATCATCAATGAAAGATAAATTTGCCCAACGAGCTAGTCTTGTAAAATCCTCTGAAACGCGCGAAATTTTAAAAGTAACGGAACGACCAGAAGTGATTTCGTTTGCAGGAGGACTTCCAGCGCCGGAGCTATTTCCCGTTGAAGCAATGAACGATGCGTGCCGCGCCGTATTAAATGAAGACGGAGCCGCTTCGCTCCAATATAGTACAACTGAAGGGTATATTCCTTTACGAGAAGCCATTTCGACACGAATGAAGCATATTGGCATCGAGTCCACTGTTTCGAACATTTTAATTACGTCCGGATCTCAGCAGGCAATCGATCTTACAGGAAGACTGTTTCTTAATGACGGAGACGTGGTAATCTGTGAAAGTCCAACGTACCTAGCAGCCATTAACGTCTTCAAATCTTACAATGCAACGTTTGTAGAAGTAGATATGGACGAAGACGGAATGATTATGGAAGAGCTGGAGAAAAAACTTCAAGAAAATCCGAATGCTAAATTTATCTATACAATTCCAGATTTTCAAAACCCTACAGGACGCACCTTAACGCGAGAAAGACGTCAGCGAATGATCGAGCTTGCGAATGCATACGACGTGCTGATTGTAGAAGACAATCCATACGGAGGCGTACGATTTGCAGGAGAAACCCTTCCGCCCGTTAAGCATTTTGATACAGAAGGCAGAGTTATTTATATCAGCACATTCTCTAAAATCTTTGCACCAGGTCTTCGAATCGGCTGGGTGTGCGCAGATGAAGCTTTCATTGATAAGTACGTGGCATTTAAACAAGTAGCAGACTTGCATACGGACAGCTTTGCTCAGCGGGTAACGGCTAAGTATATGGAGCTTTATGATATCGAAGAGCACATTCAAAAAATTAAAGCTGTGTATAAAGAGCGATGTACACAAATGTTATCTTGTATTGAAGAATTTTTCCCGGAGAATTTGTCTTACAGTAAGCCAGAAGGCGGATTGTTTATTTGGGTAGAGCTGCCCCAAGGAATCGATTCAGCACATATCTTTTCAGAATGTCTAAAAAATAACGTAGCCTGTGTTCCGGGAACACCATTCTTTCCAAATGGCACAAGAAACAACGCGCTGCGCTTGAATTACTCTAATATGTCTGCTGAACAAATCGTAGAAGGCATGAAGCGCATGGGAGACGTATTGCACCGTGAACTGGCGAGAGAAACGACTGTTTTATAAAAGAAATGAAAAAATTAAATAAAGCCATTTTATTAATTCATGAAATATACGGTGTGAACGATCATATGAAGTTTGTAAAACAGGAATTGTCTAAGTTAGAGGCAGATATTATCTGTCCTAACTTATTATCTAGAGACGTTCCTTATCGTTATGAAGAAGAGGACATGGCTTATCAAAACTTTGTTCAAAACATCGGTATTGATGAGGGTTCAAGACAAATCAATAACATGTTAACTCAGCTAAAGCAAGAATATGAAGAAGTAGGGGTCATAGGATTTAGTGTAGGAGCCACAATATCGTGGCTATGCAGTGAAAACAATTTGTGTGACTTCGTGATTGGCTGTTACGGATCGCGCATTAGAGACTATATAAATAGACGTCCTGTGTGTCCAACTCTTCTTATTTTTCCTGCTGAAGAGCAAACATTTAATGTAGACTCTTTAATAAACTCATTAGAGCAAAAAAGAGAGCCGCTTTTGGAAATTAAAACGTTTCATGGCTTTCATGGGTTTATGAATCCTTTTTCACAAGCCTTTAATAAAGAAGCAGCGGACCAAGCCTTCCAAACAATGAGTGAGTTTCTCAAAAAACACTTAGCTGATTACTAGCTGTATATGCTGAAAGTGATACCTTACAATAAGCAGAAACTGACCCTTTTTCAGTACATATACATGTATTAACATTTCCTTTAGATATATAGAAAAGGAGTGAGGTTATGCTAAAGTCAGGTGAGCTTGTAGGAACAGCGGTAAAGCTAGTGCCGCTTGAAAAAATGCATGAGCAAGAACTCTATGAAGCTGCAAAACCGAAAGAAATTTGGGAGCATCTCCCGGTAAAAGTTCATCGTCTAAGTGATATGAAACAGCTAATTGAAAGTTCTTTAAAAGCAAAGCAGGAAGGAAGAGAGCTGCCTTTTGTTGTGTTTGATATAGAGTCACATTCGATTGTAGGAAGCACAAGATTTTTAGATATATCACTTCCTAACAAAAGCGTAGAAATAGGGTGGACGTGGTATCATCCATCCGTGTGGCGAACGCGAGTCAACACGGAGTGTAAGTATTTATTATTAAAATACTGTTTTGAAGAGCTGAAGCTTCACCGCGTACAGTTCAAAACGGATGCGCGAAACAAGCGGTCTAGAGCGGCTATTAAACGGTTAGGTGCTACGCAAGAAGGCATTAGCAGAAAACATATGCTTTTACCAGATGGATACGTACGAGATTCGGTCATCTTCAGTATAATCGATGACGAATGGCCGTTTGTCAAAAAGCGATTAGAAAATTTTTTACATGAAGCCAGTGCGGAAAATAAAGAAAACGCCAGCAATTAATGGCATTTAAAGATAAAAAGCACAAGCTATAGCTTGTGCTTTTTATTTTTAGAGAGCTTGTTTAATCATTTTTTTATAGTAAAGAACAGATAAAATACCAAAAATAGAGTACAGCGCCGTATAGACAATCATGACGATAATCATTGGTGTCCAAACCTCTGTTCCAAACCAGAACCAGCCGGATTGTACGGCAAAATAGCTGTGAAGCAAGCCTACGATTAACGGAATGCCGAAATTAAAAAGCTGCTTTATTTTTATGCCTTTTAGTAAATCATTTTCAGTGAAGCCGAGTTTTCTAAGAATCGTATAGTTCGGCTTTTCATCTTCACTTTCGTCCATTTGTTTAAAGTAAAGAATGCACCCTGACGTGATTAAAAAGGCCAGTCCTAGAAAAGCGACAATGAACATAATTAGACCCATAGTCTGCTTTTGGCTCCCCATCATATCCATACGGGAATCATTTAAGCTGTTATTGCTAAATTTCATTTCTCCGAAAAGCTCATTTGCTTTTTGTAAGTTATCTTCATTTGATATGTCTATTCCAGTGTAGACAGACGATTCTTTTTGAATAGAAGGGTCCGCATTCTGTTTAAGCTCATTAAATACAGCATCATCTACAATGGCAGTAGGCAAACCGCCCCCGGTAAAATAAATAGGTAGAAGAAATTCTCGATTTAATCCTACATATTTTTGGAAAATTACTTTTTTCTTTCCTTTTAACTCAATTTGTCCCGAATCTTTAAATGCCATTGTTTTTTGAAGCATATTATTATAGCCAGTAAACAAGGTTTCGTTTTGAGCTAGATTTAAGCCATTAACTGATTTTTCACTAATCATCGGAATCGTCATAGCGGACGAGTCTACCATTGGACTTTTTAGTTCATGTTCTAAGATGCTTTTTACGTTTGCTTTTACTTGGATGACGTCGATCTTTTTTTCCGTATATGCTATTTTCTTTCGATCCAGCGCGGCTTTAAACAAAGCAGCGTCTTTTGTATTATTTATAGCAAAATCGTTAGGTACATAGTCTCCAGCCGACTTTTCAGCAGAGTAATAGGAGATGTAGCTCAAACATAAAAAACCGATAGCGAGAGCAGATACGGTTGTAATCACCGTTAGCAACAGTGCGTTTGATTTCATCCGAAACATAATGGAAGAAAGAGATAATACATCGTTAATCGATAAATAGCCTTTTTTGCTTTTACGCATCAGATTTAATAAAAATCGAATCGAGCCTTTATAAAACAAGTAAGTACCTATGATAACTGAAGCTAAAATAGATAGCATGGCGATTGACAAAGCATTCATGCTTGTAAAAGATCCGTCAAACAATTTAGCAGAAATATAGTAGCCGGAAACAATAAAGATCATGCCAAGAATTCCAATAATAATTTCAAATATACTAATTTTTTTCGTTTTGCCTTCTGTCGATGAAGTAACTCGGAATAGGGCTAAAATGGTCTGTCTTTTAATAAAAAGATAGTTCATCGTCATGATTAACAAATAGATGACGCCGAACACAATCAGCGTTTGAATCAAGGCTTCTTCTGAAAAGTGAAGCTTGGCAATGCCTTTTGTATCGGTGATTTTAAATAAAATCATGATGATTACTTTTGAAAATGAAAATCCGATTAAAATGCCGACAATCAATGAGCTAAAGTACAGCATAAAATTTTCAGCCGTTAAGATACGAAAAATTCTTGTTTTTGTCATGCCAATTAGCTGAAATAAGCCAATTTCTTTACTGCGCCGTTTGATAAATATCGTGTTTGCATATAATAGAAAGATAGAAACAATGGCTACAAGTAAAACAGAAGCGGCCCGAACGGCTGCGCCTCCTTTAATGGAGCCTTTGGTTGCATCAAGAGCAGGATCGTACTGAAGCGTGACAAAAGCAAAATATAAAGCTGCGCTGAAAACCAGTGCAAAAACGTACAAATAATAGTTTTTTACATTCTTTTTGAAGTTGCGGAAGACGAGCTGATTAATATTCATCTTGCACTCCGCCTAGTACACCTTGAGTTTTCATAATATCTTCAAAGAAGTCTTTTCGCGTTTGATCCCCTTTATACAGCTGCGTATAAATTTGTCCGTCTTTTATAAAAATCACTTTACTGCAGTAGCTGGCTGCCACTGGGTCATGCGTTACCATCACAATCGTTGCGCTTCTTTTGTCATTAAGCTCGGTCAGTTTGTTTAATAAATCGCTAGCTGCTTTTGAGTCAAGTGCACCGGTTGGTTCGTCAGCAAAAATCATACTTGGCTCATGAATAAAGGCTCTTGCAGCAGAGGTACGCTGCTTTTGTCCGCCTGAAATTTCATTTGGATATTTATCTTTGAGCTCATAGATGCCGAGCTGTTTGGCTAGCGCGTCAAATTTTTTGTGAGCTACTGCTGAAGGAGTTTTGACAACAGAAAGCGGCAAGAGGATATTTTCTTTGACTGTCAGCGTATCCAGTAAGTTATAGTCTTGAAAAATAAAGCCTAAATGTGTTTTTCGAAAGTTTGCTAACTGCTTTTCTTTCATTCTGCTAATTTCATTTCCTTCAATTTTGATGGTTCCGCCGTTGATTTTATCAATCGAGGAAAGCACGTTAAGAAGCGTCGTTTTACCTGAGCCGGAAGCCCCCATAATTCCTACAAATTCTCCTTTCATAATCGTAATATCTACACCTTTTAATACTTCTTGTTTATTAAATTTATTTCCGTAGCTTTTATGAATATTAGTAGCTTCTAATATGTTCATATGTATTCACTCCTTTGATCTGATACGTTTATTATAAAAAAAGAGCCTTGCGTTTTCCTTTGATTCACCGAACAAATGACGAAAGCATGTGACATTTTTGTCACATGCTTTTCATATCAACAAAATCATTTGATTTAGGAAAGGCAAGTGTAAACGTCGTGCCTTCGTTAAGAGCTGACTGCACGCCAATGTGAATAGAAAGAGCGTGCGCAGCTTTTTGAGCGAGATACAAACCCATACCTGTGGCACGGCTGTCTTCATGCTGAGTGGTTGAGGTAAAACCTTTCTCAAAAATGCGCGGCATATCTTGAAGAGAAATGCCGCGTCCGCTGTCTTTTATCTCGACGTACACTTGACCATGGTGCTTGTAGCTTCTAATCATTACGTCAGATGCTTCACTGTACTTGACTGCGTTTGTTAAGAGCTGTCTCATAATAAACGAAAGCCACTTTGCGTCACACAGTACACGTTCTGCCTGTATGTCCACATCAAACCCAATATTTTTTTGCATACACCAAGCTTGCAGCGTTTTGATTTCAGTGAAAATAAGGGACTCTAAATCCAGATGTTCAATATACATATCATTTTCGATAAAGAAAATGCGCTTTTGATGCAGCTGTTGATCAAGTAAAAAGTGAATACGGAGCCACTCGAACGTCAAGTTTGCTTTAACTTCTCGATTTTCTAAGCGTTCAATTATTAAATGCATTGCAGTTAACGGCGTTTTAATTTCGTGAATCCAAGCTAACATTTCATCTTTTTCCTGCGTCACGTGCAGCTGAGTTTGCACCGCATCTTTTTTCGCCTGTTCTAATTGTTGCATCAGATTTTGCTGAACAATCTTTTCAAAGGGGCGCAGCGGATGAGAAAGAGTAGAAGAATCAAAGAAATCCTCTTCATCTTTTAACCCTTGGTAAAATTTCGTTTCTTTCTGATAGCGGAAGACGCAAAAAATAAGAAAGATAATCGATGATAAAAACACGATATAAAGAATCGAAGACAGAGGAATGGATTCATCAATATAAGCGATAAAAAGCATTAAAAGATGCATCATAAAAAAGAAAAGAATCCAGCTTAGACGCTCGCGAATAAAGAGTTTAATCATAGCGTTCCTCTTCAATCGCTACGTAGCCTTGACCGACTTTTGTTTCAATAAAGCTTCCTAGTCCAATTTCATCTAACTTTTTTCGCAGGCGATTGACGTTTACCGTCAGCGTATTATCACTGATAAACCGTTTATCTTCCCAAAGGCTATTAATCAGTTCGTCTCGGCTTACAATCGTATTCTTTTTATGTATTAAGCATTTTAAAATAAAGATTTCATTTTTTGTTAAATCGATAGCTGTAGATTCCGTTGATACTTTATTTTTTTCATAATCAATCGTTGCGCCTTGCCATGAAAGAAGGTTTACTTGCTCAACGCTGTAATTATATACGCGGCGGAGGAGGGCCTGTATTTTTGCTACAAGCACATCAAAATGAAACGGCTTTTGCACAAAGTCGTCGGCTCCAAATTGCATAGACATCACCATATCAGAAGGGTGATCTCGTGAAGATAGAAAGATAATAGGAATTTTTGAGTGAGAGCGAATCATTCTGCACCAGTGGAATCCGTCATACTTCGGCAGTTGAATATCCATAATAACCAAATCAGGTTTTACCTCGCTAAACTCCTGCATAACGTTACTGAAATCACGGATGCCATAAACATCATATGACCATTGCTCCAACCGCTCTTTCAGTTCATTAAACAGTGTTACATCGTCTTCAATTAAAAGAAGTTTAAACAACCGTACTTACCACACTTTCTGTTTTTATACTCATTTTATAGTAATATCCTTTTATTTACCATATGTGATAGTAGATTCACCGGCGTTCTTTATAAAGTGTGAAAAAATAGCTTTCACCGAGCATAGTTTATAAACATATATTGAACTCTAGTGAAAAAGGGAGAGCTGTTATGAAAGCAATGGTATGTACAAAGTATGGTAAACCGGATGTTCTTCAGCTTCAAGAAGTGGAAAAGCCTATTCCAAAAGAGAATGAAATACTGATAAAAGTTCATGCCACCACGGTCATATCGGGCGACTGCAGAGTGAGGAGCTTTAATAGTCCACTGCTATTGTGGCTTCCAATGCGAATAGTTTTGGGATTACGAAAGCCTAGAAAATCAATACTAGGCGTAGAACTGGCCGGAGAAGTAGAGGAAGTCGGAAAGAACGTAACGCGTTTCAAAAAAGGCGACCAGCTGTTTGCAATGACAGGTATGAAGTTCGGAGGATATGGGGAATATATCTGCTTACCAGAAAAGGGGACAATAGCCGTAAAGCCAGAGAATGTAACCTATGAAGAAGCCGCCTCTATTTCTTTCGGCGGCACGACGGCTCTGCATTTTTTTAGAAAAGGAAACATTCAAACCGGGCAAAAAGTGCTTATTTACGGTGCTTCAGGTGCCGTAGGAACTGCCGCTGTACAGCTTGCTAACTATTACGGAGCTGAAGTGACAGGCGTGTGCAGTGCTAAAAATAGTGAACTAGTAAAGTCTTTAGGAGCAGACCGCGTCATCGACTACCAAAACGAAGATTTTACTGAAAAACAAGAAAGATACGATCTTATCTTTGATGCCGTTGGGAAAATCACAAAAAATCAGTGCAAGGAAGCGTTAGCCTTAAATGGACGCTTTGTTTCGGTCGAAGGGCAAGGAATTGCCAAAGTGCAGACGAAAGATTTATTACTTCTTAAAAAACTTATGGAAGAAGGACAGATCCAATCAGTGATTGATAGATGCTACTCTTTAGAACAAGTGCCAGAAGCTCATGAGTATGTAGAGACCGGACATAAGGTAGGAAATGTGGTTGTAGTTTTAAAGTAATAAAACTACATATTTGAAAAAATGATTTGACTTACCCGGATAGTAGGTATAACATGCAGATAAGTCAACTAAACAGCTATTTAAAACCGATTGACCAGACGACTGGAGATGCTTTGAACAATCAAAGCATCTCTTTTTTTTAGTATTGATTTAGTTATAGGAGATAGCGAGGAAGATGTAGAAAGAAGATATGGAGAGCTTGCCGCTTTAATTCCAATTGATCATGCCATTACATATTTAGCTCGTTTTTTTGATGATTATGACTTTCATCAATTTGACGTAGACGCACCGTTTCCAGAGTTAGGGGATATCGGAGCCAATGCCTTTCAAAGCACCACGAATAAAATTAAACAAGCGGCGGCTGCTCGAAAGTTAACGTTAAGAGAGGTCGCGCTTGAAACAATTTTGCCTCGTTCGCCGTTTTCAGGAACGCCAGAGCACGTAGCAGATGAAATGCAAAAATGGTATGAGCAGGAAGCAGCGGATGGATTTGTGCTTCGCCCGTTTATGAGCGAGACGTTTCATCAGTTTGTGGAAAAAGTGGTGCCTATCTTGCAAGAGCGTGGGCTTTACGACATTTCATACGAAAGCAATACGCTGCGCGGAAATTTAAACCTTTCCGTTCCAGCCAATCGATATAGTCAAACAAAGGGGGAGTTTGTATATGACAGTTAAATCAATCGGTGAATACAGCGTCACAGAAAGCTTAAAGAAGCAGGTAATTGAGTGGAGAAGACATTTTCATCGCTATCCTGAATTATCGTTTCAAGAGCACCGAACGGCTCAGTTTGTTGAAGATACGCTTCGTTCGTTTGAAAGCTTTATCATTACGCGTCCTACACCAACAAGCGTGGTAGCTAGATTAATAGGGAAAGAAGAGGGAAAAGTAGTTGCGATTCGAGCGGATATGGACGCGCTGCCGATTGAAGAAGAAAATACGTTTTCATTTGCTTCGGTTCATAAAGGCGTGATGCATGCATGCGGACATGACGGTCACACGGCTATTTTGCTAGGAGTAGCTTCTGTGCTTTCTCAGTTAGGAAATGAATTTAAAGGAGAAATTCGCTTAATTTTTCAACACGCAGAAGAGCTGCTGCCCGGGGGAGCGCAGGAGCTTGTGAAAGAAGGCGTGATGGAAGGTGTGGATTATGTAATTGGTACGCACTTGAATTCTGGTCTTCCGGTCGGAGAAATCGGCGTGCTTGCAGGTCCTATGATGGCTTCGCCTGACACGTTTAATATATCGATTAAAGGAAAAGGAGGACACGCCGCAGCGCCTCATGAAGCAGTTGACGCCATCGTTGTAGGAGCGCAAATTGTGACAAACCTTCAAACGATTGTTTGAAGAACGACGAATCCAATCGATAAATTAGTCGTATCGGTTACACAATTCCACGGAGGAACTACGCACAACGTACTTCCTGATAAAGTGCAGCTGAACGGTACCGTTCGAAGCTTTGACGCGGCTCTGCGAGAAAAAGTTCCGGCACAAATCGACCGGATTGTAAAAGGACTAACAGAAGCCTACGGTGCAGAGTACACCTTCACATATGAAAAAGGCTATCATCCCGTCATTAACTCTGAAAAAATTACAAGGCTAATTGAAGAAACAGCCATCGAAGAATACGGAAAAGAACGTGTTAAAACACTGTCTCCTAAAATGGGGGGAGAAGATTTTTCAGCTTACCTGCAGGAAACGGAAGGAGCTTTTTTTAACATTGGAGCCCGAAATGAAGAACATGACATCGTATACCCTCATCATCATCCGAAGTTTACAATAGATGAAGCCTCGCTTGAAGTCGGAGTAAAGATGTTTTTGCGCGTTACTGAAAAGCTGTTGGCTCGTTAAAAAAAGAACAAGAACCTATTTGGTTCTTGTTCTTTTTTATGTATCCTTACTTCGTATCTTTATAATTCGTCGCAAATCCTGCTGCAATTAAACCAATCAGACCCAGCACTCCTACAATAATCGTTATGACCACTATGCTCACCTCAATCGCTCTTAATAATACGTTTTTAATTGTTTAATTTTACCATGAGTCTTCGTATGAAAGAAGCTTTTCTTTTAAAGGCTCGAGCTTCTTAAATTTTTGATCATAGCTTTGCCGTTTTAACATGTCATTGGTTATTATCAGCGCATCTTCTTTACGCCCCGCATACAAGTAGGCTTCAATAACTTCGTCGAATCCCTCTGAGTAAGGAAATTTTTCGTATTTTGCGAGTTTAAATGATGCATCGTAGTGTTTCGTTGATTCTTCATATTGCTTTAGTTTTAAAAGCATACGCCCGTTCGCTAAATGTAAATCAGCTCGTTCTAAATCGGTAAGGGTATGGAGTTCAATTCCTTGGTTACGTATATCAAGCGCATCTCCATAGCGCTTTTTCTCTTCCAGCTCAAACGCTCTCTCATAAAAATGATCAAACTTCGTTAGCGGTCTCCTTGATTTATACAACTTGTAAATGCCGTATAGAATCAAAAGCAATAACCAAAGCAATTCCTTCAACTCTCTTTCATCTCTTTATGTATAATATTTATAATAAAGGAAATTAAAACTAATTGATAGATTGAATGAAAGAAATACATTTGGAGGTATAGGATGGTCATCAATCAGCAGATTTACCATGTAAAAGGACTTCAGTACATCATTCGTTCAGCTGACCCTAGCGATGCAAACGAACTGTCTCACCTAAGAGTTCAGCTAGATAGAGAAACGGAAAACTTAGATCGTGAATCAGGAGAAGGGTATATGGACGAATCCGACTTTGAAAAACTTATTCAACGTGACACAGAAAGTAAACGAAACTTATTTTTAGTAGCGGTTGTACATAATGAAATTGTCGGATTTTCAAGATGTGAAGGTAATGAGTTGAAGCGATTGGCTCATAAAGTAGAGTTTGGTGTATGCGTCGCAAAAGAATATTGGGGATACGGAATTGGCAAAGGTTTTTTGCAGCAATCCATACTGTGGGCAGAGAGCGCGAGCATGAAGAAAATGACGCTGAATGTGTTAGAAACGAATAAAAAAGCCATTGATTTATATGAAAAGTTCGGATTTGAAGTAGAAGGAGTATTAAAAAATGACAAGGTGCTGTCTGACGGGAAGTACTATAGTACGGTTGTAATGGGAAGGTTTAAAGAGTAAGAGAACAAGGCGCTGATAAAACAGCGCCTTGTTTCGTTACTTTTGCGTTTCACGAACCCATTTGACAATATCATCAATGACATAAGAAGGGATGTTGGCTGAAACAGCATATTCATCGGGCGTGCTTTTTTCACCAGTTCCTTCTGTGAAAAAGTGGTTGAGCTTTGGATAAAGCTTAAAAGAAGTGTTGGAACGCTGAGATAAACTTTGCTTCCAACCTTCAAAATCTTCGGTCGTTACTTGATAATCACGCGCTCCTTGTAAAAAAAGCAGCGGCGTGTTCTGAGATTTTGCAACTTTTGCAGGATGCCAGTGAGCTAAGTCATACCAAAAATAAGGCGTGCCAAGCAGAAATTCTTTTGGCGGCTGAGCTGGGGAAAAGCTTGGGTCTTGTAAAATGGCAAACTGCTGCTGAAAAAAAGAAAGCTGCTCTTTCGGAAGCTGATTAAGCGATACAAGATAGGCAAATTGTTCAAGCATTAACTCTGGAAGTGTGCGGCTCGGTGCAGCAAGTAAAACAGAGCCCCGCACGCTTTTATCCGGCGTTTGATTTAAAATTCTGGGCACCATCATACCACCTTGACTGTGTCCCAGTATAAAAACATTGCGGCTGTCGATGCCTTTTTGTTTTGCCATTGCTTTGACTGCGAGTACGGCATCATTCGTTGTTTCATCGTCAACGCTTATTTTACTTTCACCGGACATTTTAGCTGTATGTTCGTATGTACGCTTGTTGTAGCGTAAAACGGCAATTCCTTGAGAAGCCAGTCCTGAAGCCAGATCTCGAAACGGCTTTAAGCTCATAAAGGTTTCATCTTGATCAGAAGGCCCTGATCCGTGAACTAAAATGACAACGGGTACATTTTGATGCTTTGAACGTGTTGGAAGAGTGAGCGTTGCTGGAAGTTCGTAAGGTGCTTTGCCGATTGAAAGCTGTTTTTCTCTGTAGTTCTTAGGGGTGTCATAAGGTGGTGTGGAAAACGAAAACTGGCGCTCCTCCGGTACGATTCGCCAATCATCCATTTGACGATTTTGACTAAAGCGAACGGTTAAAGTAGCTGATGCATGTTCAAATTCAATGGGGATTTCTACATTTCGATGAACGGTATTGACTTCACCTTGTACAGCTGTCCCAATCTTTTTTACAGCACCTAACTGAGCCGTTAGAGATGACCACCACGTTTTTAGGTTGTCTTCACTCATTTTTGACTGCAGGCTGCGGGAAAAGTAGCGCGTAGCTTCCTTTGTTTTTCCGTTTGCTACATTCGTTAAAAATGCGTTTGCTCGTTTGTATTCAACTTTTGCTGAGTGATGGGCAGCATTCGCCGATGCTTCAGCTTGAACGGTTGAAGTGGACATAGGAAGCGCTTGAAGGCCGAGTGCTAAAGAAACAGCGAGTGGAAGGGCGGCTTTTACTTTTTTCATACATCATCCTCCTTGGCAATTCTTGTACTCTATTAGTATACCAATTTTAGATAAATGGAGTCATCTCCTTTTGAGATAAAAAGAAAGGCGCTGGGCCGTAAATATGGTAAAATAAAGAAGTTAAATTATTTAGAAAATTAAAATAAATTTAGAAGTGTAAAAGAGGAGGAGCTTTTATGACCTATGATCCGCATTATCATCCATATCCATCTTACCGAGTTCCCGTTTATGCAAAAAAAGGAATGGTATCCACATCTCAGCCGCTTGCAGCGCAGGCAGGTCTTGATATTTTAAAAAAAGGCGGCAATGCCATTGATGCAGCGATCGCGACAGCAGCAAGTCTTACAGTATTAGAGCCCGCCTCTAATGGAATCGGAGGAGACGCGTTTGCGCTTGTTTGGACGAATAATCAGCTGTACGGACTGAACGCGAGCGGACCTTCTCCGCAGTCTATTTCCATTGATGCGCTGAAGGAAAAAGGATACAAAGAAATTCCTAAGTACGGAATGATTCCCGTTACGGTTCCCGGCGCTCCGGCTGCTTGGGCTGCTTTATCGAAGCGATTTGGCAAACTGCCTCTTTCTCAAGTGCTGCAGCCTGCCATTCAATATGCCAAAGAAGGATTTCCGTTAGCGCCTACACTCGCTAAACAATGGAAACAAGCGTACGATACGTTTAAACGAGTACATACAAGCGAAGAATTTGAATCGTGGTTTCAAACGTTTGCGCCGAATGGACGAGCACCAAAAGCAGGAGAGATGTGGTCATCTACTGATCATGCTCATACGCTTCAGCTCATTGGTGAGACAAATGGAGAAGCCTTTTATAAAGGTGAGCTTGCAGAACGTATGGATGCATTCAGCAAAAAATATGGCGGCTTTTTATCAAAAGAAGATTTGGCAGCTTACGAACCGGAGTGGGTAAATCCTATTTCCGCTCACTACCGTGGATATGATGTTTGGGAAATTCCTCCGAACGGACAAGGGCTTATTGCGTTACTGGCATTAAATATCGTAAAAGGCTTTGAGCTTCAAGAAAAAGACGCCGTCGATACGTATCATAAACAAATCGAAGCGATAAAGCTTGCGTTTGCGGACGGAGCAAAATACATTACGGAAGAAACGAAAATGACCGTACCTGTAAGCGAACTGCTGTCTGATACATATGCAAGCTATCGCCGCACCCTTATAGAAGAACATGCTCTGCAGCCTGAAGCAGGAGAACCTGTTGGAAGCGGAACGGTGTATTTAGCAACGGCTGATGAAGCAGGAAACATGGTTTCATTCATTCAAAGTAATTATATGGGCTTTGGTTCTGGAATCGTTGTGCCAGAAACGGGAATTGCTTTGCAAAACCGCGGTCACAATTTTTCAATGGACCCTAATCACGATAACTGTCTTGCTCCTACTAAAAAAACGTTTCATACCATTATTCCAGGTTTTCTGACTAAAAATAATGAACCTGTAGGCCCCTTTGGCGTGATGGGAGGTTTTATGCAGCCGCAGGGACATATGCAAGTTGTCATGAATACGATTGACTTTCAGCTTCATCCTCAAGCGGCTTTAGACGCGCCAAGATGGCAGTGGAAAAAAGATAAAACCGTGCTCGTTGAGCCAACTTTCCCTTCGCATGTAGCACAAGCGCTTGAACGAAAAGGACATAAAATTGAAGTAGCGGTGGATTCAATGGCATTTGGGCGCGGACAGGTCATTTGGAGAGATCCTGAAAGCGGCGTGCTGTGCGGAGGAAGTGAATCTCGAACGGACGGATTTGTGGCTGGATGGTAAGAGCAAAATAGATCAAGAAAGAAGCCCGTACTGATTAGAGTCGGGCTTTTTTCATGTCTCAACCATATGTATAAATCTCTTCAAAGAACTGAAAACTAAAACCAACATGCACGTACGTAAAGAGAACGTGATTAGAACAACCGTCTTAAGCTGCCAATCGACACGAAGGTATACTAACAACACTTGGTGAAAGGAGCGAAAAGGTTATGAGAAATAAAAAATTTGAAGTGAATTTTTTACGTACAATGCTAATTATAGGGCTGGGAATGCTCCCTTTTTTATTTAGAAAACCACCGATCAAAGACTGGCTGCTGGCTTATGCATTTAATGCATTAACAAATGGTATTATTGATAAATTTATTGTCTCTCACGGCCTTCTTCGATATCCAACTCGCTTGCTGAAAAAACAGTTTAGAATTAATGTGTTGTTCGACTTTTTACTGTATCCTAGCATATCCGTTATGATTAATCAGGCTACGTATCACGATAAAGGGTTAAAGATTTTATATAAAATTGTGCTTTTTACGATTCCAATGTTTTTTATTGAATTATGGGCTGAAAAACGAACGAAGCTCATCGAGTGGAAAACAGGGTGGATGTGGTACCACACCTTTACTAGCGTAACATTAAAATCCTATCTTAACCGGCTGCTGATTGGATGGATTCGAAAAATTGAAAAGAAGCAGGACGAAATGAAAATAAAATAACATTGGTTCTAAAAACGACGTTAGAGAGGTGAACAAAGGTGCATATTTCTGTCCTTCTATGGCTGATTTTTCAAAATATCCAAAAGAAAACGTGGGAAAAAATTCACGAGCTTTATGCTGGGGTTTTATACGTGAGCTTTTTTAATATTCTTTATTACTTTTTATGTAACGATAAGTTGCTTTGGGATTTTAAATCTTCTCATCTTTCATTAAAAGTACTGCGTATTTTACACCTTATGTTTATTACGCCTCTCATGGTTTTGTCGTTCTTAGCTACTTATCCGTCTACACTTCTTAAACAGGTGAAGTATATTACAAAATGGGTATGTACAGCTTCATTTGTAGAATGGCTTGGTCTGAGGTGTAAGGGGATTACATTTAGACACGGCTGGCATTTGGGGTGGTCAGCACTTATTTATGTAATGATGCTTATCTTCTCGAGATGGTTTCAAAAAAAGCCTTTTGCCGTCTTACTGCTATCGGTTTTTGCAACAGTCGTTCTCAGCATCATTTTTAAAGTTCCCATTAGCAAACGAATGCTAAAACATCCGCTGAAACGAATATTGACTCGGCCTTTAAAAGATCATGTGACTCAAGCTGTTGCGAATAAAGTAAGGCGAAAATGCCTGCTTCTCAAGCTGTTCTCGTAAGTGCCTGCTCTCTGTGAAGAGCAGGTTTTTTAGCTTACTGGAGGAATAACGTCCGTCAGCAACAGAATGAAAAAAATCAGGCCGACTCCCGTAAAGCTTAAAGAAGCAAGAAAATAAGCCGTCCAGCGCAAACGAAACGGATTATGTTCGACATTGGCTCCGGACATTAACCTCATGGAGTGAGTGTTATAGTGAGAATGAGCGCTGTTGCTTCCGCTGCTTGAAAACCAAAAAGTTAAAACTGAAAACAAAAGTCCGCTAAAAAACATAAGCTCAATAAAGCGGATAGACAAAAATGATGAGCACGCATAGGTTAATCCCCCTTCAATAAGCAGGGTAATAACAAACACAAGCTGAGTTCTTTTCAAAAAATCCTCCCCTTTTTTCTCTGTGTCTACTTTTCATTATACAATAATTTACATGTATAAAAAGTCTCAAAAATGCTTTTATTATGATATAATGGTAATAAATGTATTGTTAAAAAGTGCTCAAAATCCGCATGCATCACGATTATAAGGTTTTTTGTAATGATTAGATTTACTATATACGCTGCGCTTAGCTTCAAGTGCGTAGAATGAAAGTGAGGAGTGTTTATGGGCTTGGGAGAGACTGTGATTGCGATACTAGCAGCGGGAGCACTGCTGGTATACGGTACGTTAGAGCTTTGGTTTGCACCTCGTAATTCTTCCTTTTTTAAAGGGTGGAAGCAAAAACTAGCCGTTATTTTACCGTTATACGGCGTTACATTCGGCATATGGTACGCGTTTTTTTCGTAACAAAAAAGTTTTACAAAAAGGAGGAATGAAAAATGGAAATCAATTCATACCTCATTCGGTTTTCATGTATGCTGATGCTCATGTTTGGAGGATTATTTATTATACGGTATGTAAAAACAGGGGACTTTTATTTAGATCAGCTTCTTGTCTTTGGAGCGGGTTTTGTTCTGTTTATCGGCTCACTTATTTGGAAAAGAAAACATCAGCATAGAGAAAATAGAAAAGCTTGTTAAACGTATAAAAATGTGACAGTATAAAACAGATAAAAAACGTAATCTCGTGATCGTACCATTGGTTACGGGCTGCTGCTGGAGGAAAAGAAAATGAATGTACCTAATTGCCCAAGCTGTCAATCACAGTATACATATGAAGATGGAAACCTGTTCATATGCCCGGAGTGTGCGCATGAATGGGGTCAAGATGAAAAAGCAGAAAGCACGGAAGAACAGCTTACTGTAAAAGATGCAAACGGTAATGCTTTAAAAGACGGAGATTCAGTTACTGTCATCAAAGACTTAAAAGTAAAAGGAAGCTCATCCGTTGTAAAAATAGGAACGAAAGTAAAAAGCATTCGTTTAGTAGAAGGCGATCATAACATCGACTGCAAAATTGATGGATTTGGAGCGATGAGCTTAAAATCTCAGTTTGTGAAAAAAGCATAACGATAAAAAAGTCAGGATGAAGAAGACTTTCATCCTGACTTTTTTCTATGTATCTTAACGGACAAAGTGAAATATATAGACCGTTTTGTCTATTTTAGAAGGAATTTAGCTAAATGTCCCGAATTTACTTAAAGTGTCTGATAATTTGGATATTAATGGAACTGATGTCCGTTTCATGAAGACAAAGGGGAGGGAGAAATGTGAAAAAATTTTTAGCGTTTCAAATTTTAATTGCATTAGTAATTGGAGCTGTTATCGGGCACTTTTTTCCGGACTTCGGGATGGCTTTAAGACCGGTAGGAGACGGGTTTATCCGGCTCATTAAAATGATTGTAGTGCCGATTGTCTTTTCAACCATCGTCATAGGTGCTGCGGGAAGCGGCAGTATGAAACAAATGGGGAGTCTAGGGTTGAAGACGATTATTTGGTTTGAAATTATTACTACCATCGTATTAGGGATTGGCCTGCTGTTAGTGAATTTGCTAAAGCCAGGAGTAGGCCTCGATCTTTCTCATCTTGTTAAAAAAGATATCGGTGAATTGTCTCAGTATACCGACAAGGTCGTGGACTTTAAACAAATGATTTTAAACATCATTCCAACGAATATCGTAGATGTGATGGCAAAAAATGATTTGCTGGCCGTGATTTTCTTTGCTATTTTATTCGGTGTTGCCGCCTCAGGAGTTGGGAAAGCATCCGAACCTGCAATGAAATTTTTTGAATCAACCGCTAAAATTATGTTTAAATTAACGCAAATTGTGATGGTCACAGCGCCTCTTGGTGTACTAGCGCTAATGGCTGCATCTGTGGGGCAATACGGCATTTTACTTCTGCTTCCGATGCTGAAGCTAATTGGAACCGTCTTTTTAGGCCTTTTTATTATTTTATTTGTTTTATTTCCGCTTGTTGGGTTTTTGTTCAAATTCAACTATTTTGAAGTCTTCAAAATGATTTGGGACTTGTTTCTTATTGCGTTTTCAACAACAAGTACAGAAACGGTGCTGCCACAGCTGATGGAGCGTATGGAAAAGTACGGATGTCCTAAACGAGTGGTGTCGTTCGTTATTCCGTCCGGCCTGTCGTTAAACTGTGATGGATCTACTTTGTATTTATCCGTTTCATGCGTCTTTTTAGCACAGGCTTTTAATATTGACATGCCCTTAACTCAGCAATTATTTATGATGCTTATACTCGTAATGACAAGTAAAGGAATTGCGGCTGTCCCGTCAGGTTCACTTGTTGTTCTTTTAGCTACAGCCAACGCAGTAGGTCTGCCGGCTGAAGGAGTCGCAATCATTGCAGGAGTGGACCGCATCATGGATATGGCCAGAACAGGAGTTAACGTTCCAGGCCACGCCATTGCCTGTATCGTCGTCTCGAAATGGGAAAAAGTATTTCGAACCCAAACGCCAATTCCGCCTGCAACTCACACGGAATCTCTATAAAACCAACCCCCGCTTTAGCTCATAGAGCGGGGGTTTTTTCTTAAATCATTAACGATGTAAACTAGAGTAATTTGTCATACTCAGCCCTACTCAAAAAAAGAGGACGCGCCGCTTAAGTCTAAAAAAAGCCCTGTGACTGTTTTTTGGTCACAGGGCTTTTTTTTAGATGAATGTTCACAAAATGTTCACTTACGAAGAAGGAAGATAAAAAGCTATACTAAGCCAAGTAAAAAAGATGAAAAGGATGAGGAATGTGCCAACAACTAAAAAAGAAAGTATGTATTTTGGAATGATGATGTGCGGAGGGATGGTGCTTGTGATGACGATGTACAACATGTTCATAAATGATGTCATCGGGCATATCACACTTGCAGAAGGTATTTTAAACTTGGTTATCACATTTGTAGTTGCCATGGCTGTCGAAACTTTCTTAGTAGGTCCCGTAGCAAAAAAAGTAGCATTTTCACTGCCGTTTGATAAGTCTAAACAGTTAAAAGTCGTGTTGATTTTATCATCATGCATGGTTATTGGAATGGTGCTTTCCATGTCTGTATATGGATTAATTACGATGTCACTTACGAAAGGTTTAGACGGAGAGCCGATTCTTTTAAGCTATGCATTTATCGTTATGAAAAACTTTATCGTAGCCTATCCGCTTCAGCTTCTCATTATGGGACCTTTAGTTCGCGGATTGTTTATGAAATTTGTGAAAAAGAATCCGGCAACGGCTTAAGCCAAAACCCTAAGAACGCCTATTTTCTTAGGGTTTTGTTGTGCAAAGCTGCTCGGTAAGAAGAGAAGAAAGTCACTAAATGAAAAGTGATGTAGGGCCATTTATTTAAGAATAGAGAAGACCTCTTACTCTCTAAAACGTTTCAAAGCCATGCTCCCGGGTACACACAACATTAATGAGGAGGAGATAGTATGAAAGCAAAAGCAAAGAATGTTGTGGGGGTATATGAAACGGAACAAGAAGCAATTCATGCTGTAGAGAATTTAAAAAAAGAAGGATACGCATCAGAAGAAATATCTATCATCGGTAAACATAAAAAGACCAAAAAAGTTCAGAAAGAAACGAATACAAAAGCAGAAGGGGCAGCAACTGGAGCGCTTACCGGAGGTACGTTAGGGAGCTTGACCGGCATATTAGCAGGTGCCGGTGCTCTTGCAATCCCGGGAATAGGCCCAATTGTAGCGGCTGGTCCGATTGTAGCTACATTAACAGGTGCAGCAGCTGGTGCGAGTGTAGGAGGTCTGTCTGGTATTTTAGTCGGTATGGGAATTCCAAAACAGCAGGCCGAGCACTATAATGATTCAGTCAAAGAAGGCAGCCTGCTTGTTTTAGTAGACAAAGAAGACTCAGATCATGATGGAAACCCGAAAGCGCCTTTAACCGGAATGATTTTATAGAACTTATTATGTATAGGAGAAAGCTGTCGCAGTGCGGCAGCTTTTTTTATGCGCTGGTTTTATTTAAGAGAACTACATGCACAATAATATTCCATAATAGTTAAAAATATCAAAGTATTTGAGGGTAACCTGAAAGATAATATGCCTTAAATTATAATGTAATATTATTGTAACAATAATGTATTTATTGTTTTATTTTGGAATTTGAGTTTCGATAAAAGCTTTAACAACGGGATTTACGCGCAAAATACATCCATAAATTAACTGTAAACTATTATACGAAGTAGAATAATTTTCTAATTATTTTTCAAGAATTAATTTTTAGCAAATTATTCATGTTTGAAAGAGGACTAAAAAGTATATTTCAAAAGTATGTTTACTAAAAAAGTTAAGCAGGTTGTTTAGTAGCATCATTCATTTAGTTAAATCTCGAAAGGAGCTGCTAAAAAATGAGTATTCAAAAAAGTACAGACAGTTCAAGTTTAGCAGAAGTGATTGATCGAATTCTAGACAAAGGAATTGTCATCGATGCTTTTGCTCGAGTATCACTCGTAGGAATTGAAATTTTAACGATTGAAGCACGAGTCGTTATTGCAAGTGTCGATACGTGGCTTCGCTACGCAGAAGCGGTCGGGTTATTAACCGACAAAGTAGAGGAAGAAGGGCTGCCTGGCCGAACAGAGGAGCGAGGAGCAGGGCTTAGTTTTTAAGTCTTTTAATCGTAAGAAAATTCATTAAATAAATAATAATAAGAGAAAAGAGGATGAAACATGTCAACAACTGATAAGAATGTACAAAGTGAAAAACAAGAAAATCAGCAGCAGGAAGAAAAAACGCAAAACTCTTTGAATCTTGCCATTTTAGGAGGCGTAGTAGGAGCGGGAATTGGACTTCTTTCAAGTCCGCAAACGAGTAAAAAAGTACTCAGTCGCTTAGGACAATCAGAAATTGTACGTGCGACGGGACAAGAGTTAAGAAAAAACGCACAGGATATTTTAACGCAGCAAGCGATGGGAGCGTTAAGACAGACAGCTACAGGCTATCTTGAAAAAGACAATTTAAGCAAGCTGCTGGCACCTAAAAAGAAAAAAGAAGAAACATCAAATGAACAGGGAGATTCGCAGGAAGAAGTCAGCGCAAGCGCAGAAATGGAAACGTCTCAGTACGAAGAGTTAAAAGAAGAAAATAAAAATATGAACGATCAGCTGCAGCGCATTGAAGAGATGCTAAACAAACTCATGGACGCGAAGAAGTAAGATATCCGTCCTGAAGGGGAATTTCATGGATAAAAAAGATGTGGAGAAAGCAGCCTTAAAAGCGGGAAAAAAAATAGTTGAGCACACGCCTGAACCTGTTAAGGAAAAAGTAGAAGAAAAGGTTAAAGAAAAAGCGAAAGAAAAGTTTGTCGAAAAAACCGAAGGGAAACTGCAGGAAAAAGCAAATGAAGCGTCAGAAAAACTGCAGGAAACGAAAGAGAAAAACTCCCAAAAGGTACATGGCAAAGGAGAAGACGCAAAAGAAAAGCTTCAAGACGTCTTATTATCAGTAAAAGATAAGCTTAGCGATGTGAAAGAAGCTGGAGAAAACTTTCAAGAAAAAGTTTCTTCTTCAGACGATAAAGATAAGTCAAAAAACAAGCGGAAAATAAAAGGCGTAAATCAGATTAAAAAAGCAACGGATATTAAAAGCTCTACTAAGATTAAAAGTTCCACTGATATTAAATCATCTACAGATTTGAAAACAATGGGATCATAACCGAAAGGAGAAATGGGATATGTCTATTCAAAAAAGTACTAATAGTTCAAGTTTAGCAGAAGTAATTGACCGTATTTTAGATAAAGGAATTGTTATTGATGCTTTTGCAAGAGTGTCTGTTGTAGGGATTGAAATTTTAACAATTGAAGCGCGAGTGGTTATTGCCAGTGTTGATACATGGTTACGCTATGCAGAAGCAGTAGGGCTTCTTCGTGACGACGTAGAAGAAAACGGCCTTCCTGAACGTTCAAATTCAAGTGAAGGACAGCCGCGTTTTAGTATTTAATATGAAGTGGTATGGAACCTTCCTTTTTGAGGGTGGTTCCATCTTTTAGATCTAACTATTGGAGGCTACTAAAGATGGAAATTAAAAAAATTATGCAAGCCGTGAACGACTTTTTTGCTGAAAACGTAGCTCCTCCTCATAAAATTACCTCGGTGGAAGCTACTGAAGATGAAGGCTGGAGAGTTATTGTTGAAGTCATTGAAGAACGAGAATATATGAAAAAATACGCCAAAGATGAAATGCTTGGAACATACGAGTGCTTTTTAAATAAAGAAAAAGAAGTCATTTCATTCAAACGACTCGACGTCAGATATAGAAGCGCCATTGGCATTGAAGCATAAACGATAAGATGGCAGGAGGAACGTAAAAATGACCGTCTTAACAGACAAAAGGAAAAAAGGCAGTGGCGCTTTTATACAAGATGACGAGACAAAAGAGGTTCTTTCAAGAGCGCTGAGCTATTTAAAATCCGGCTATTCCATTCATTTTACAGGCCCTGCCGGCGGAGGCAAAACCTCTTTAGCACGAGCGCTTGCTAAAAAGAGAAAGCGTCCTGTAATGCTGATGCACGGGAATCACGAGCTCAACAACAAAGATTTAATTGGCGATTTTACGGGCTATACGAGCAAAAAAGTAATCGACCAGTATGTTCGTTCTGTTTATAAAAAAGATGAACAAGTAAGTGAAAACTGGCAGGATGGACGGTTGCTTGAAGCCGTAAAAAACGGCTATACGCTGATTTACGACGAATTTACTCGGTCTAAGCCTGCGACGAATAATATCTTTCTATCAATATTAGAAGAAGGCGTGCTGCCGCTGTATGGAGTGAAAATGACCGATCCTTTTGTACGCGTGCACCCCGATTTCCGCGTCATCTTCACAAGCAACCCAGCTGAGTATGCTGGCGTGTATGATACGCAAGATGCGCTTCTTGACAGGTTAATTACTATGTTTATTGATTATAAAGACATCGACAGAGAGACAGCGATTTTAACGGAGAAAACGGACGTAGAAGAAGACGAAGCGCGCACAATTGTAACGCTCGTAGCAAACGTGCGAAACCGCTCTGGAGACGAAAACAGCAGCGGACTTAGCCTGCGGGCTTCGCTTATGATCGCTACCCTTGCTACGCAGCAAGACATTGCTATCGATGGAGATGATGAAGATTTTCAAACGTTATGTATGGATATTCTGCATCATTCGCTTACCAAATGTTTAGACGAGAAAAATGCAAAAAGCAAAGCCGAAAAAATCATTTTAGAAGAGTGTAAGAATATAGACACTGAAGAAAAGTAAAGGAGCTTGAAAACATGAGTGAAACAAACGAAACGGGCATTTATATTTTTAGCGCCATTCAAACGGATAAAGACGAAGATTTTGGATCGGTAGAAGTAGAAGGAACAAAAGCTGAAACGTTTTTGATTCGCTACAAAGACGCGGCTATGGTAGCAGCTGAAGTGCCGATGAAAATCTATCATCCTAATCGCCAAAATTTATTAATGCATCAACACGCAGTAGCAGCGATTATGGACAAGAACGATACGGTTATTCCAATCAGCTTTGGGAATGTATTCAAATCAAAAGAAGACGTAAAAGTTCTTTTAGAAAACCTTTATCCGCAGTTTGAAAAGCTGTTTCCAGCGATCAAAGGAAAAATTGAAGTCGGCTTAAAAGTAATTGGGAAAAAAGAATGGCTTGAGAAAAAAGTGAACGAAAATCCTGAACTTGAAAAAGTATCAGCATCCGTAAAAGGAAAATCAGAAGCAGCCGGTTATTATGAGCGTATTCAGCTTGGAGGAATGGCTCAAAAGATGTTTACTTCCCTGCAAAAAGAAGTCAAGACAGATGTGTTTTCTCCGCTTGAAGAAGCAGCGGAAGCAGCAAAAGCAAATGAGCCGACGGGCGAAACGATGCTTTTAAACGCTTCTTTCTTAATTAACCGAGAAGATGAAGCGAAGTTTGATGAAAAAGTGAATGAAGCGCATGAAAACTGGAAAGACAAAGCCGATTTTCATTACAGCGGTCCTTGGCCTGCTTATAATTTTGTGAACATTCGCCTAAAAGTAGAAGAGAAATAACGTGCTTCACAAATTAGTAACCGCACCTATTAACCTTGTAGTGAAAATCGGCGAGAAAGTACAGGAAGAAGCTGATAAACAGCTATATGACCTTCCGACGATTCAGCAAAAACTCATTCAGCTTCAAATGATGTTTGAGCTTGGTGAAATTCCGGAAGAAGCGTTTCAAGAAAAAGAAGATGAATTGTTAATGAGGTACGAAATCGCGAAACGCAGAGAAATTGAACAATGGGAAGAGCTGACAAAAAAAAGAAATGAGGAATCCTAGATGGGAGAATTACTGTATTTATACGGTTTAATTCCAACAAAAGAAGCAGCAGCCAGAGAGCCGTTTCCATCTTATAAAGGGTTTGACGGAGAACATTCACTGTACCCAATAACGATTGATCAGGTGACGGCTGTCGTTTCTAAGCTGGATGCTGACGCCTATTCAGAAGAAGTGATTAAAGAAAAAATGGAGCAGGATATGAGCTGGCTGCAGGAAAAAGCATTTCATCATCACGAAACGGTAGCCGCTTTGTACGAAGAATTTACGATCATTCCATTAAAATTTTGCACCATTTATAAAAGTAAAGAAAGTCTGCAGGCAGCTATTGAGCTTAACAAAGAAAAGCTAGAGAATTCACTGACGCTGCTTCAAGGAAATGAAGAGTGGAACGTGAAGATTTACTGTGATGATAAAGAGCTTAAAAAAGGAATCAGCGAAACGAATGAAAGCGTGAAAGCGAAAAAAGAAGAAATTAGTCACTTATCACCAGGAAGACAGTTTTTTGAAAAGAAAAAAATAGATCAGCTGATTGAAAGAGAATTAGAACTTCACAAAAACAAAGTGTGTGAAGAGATACATGACAAGCTCAAAGAACTGTCGCTTTATGACTCTGTTAAAAAGAATTGGAGCAAGGACGTAACGGGCGCGGCTGAACAAATGGCGTGGAACAGCGTGTTTCTTCTTCCGTCTCTGCAGATCACTAAGTTTGTAAACGAAATAGAAGAGCTTCAGCAAAAGCTTGAAAATAAAGGCTGGAAATTTGAAGTGACGGGACCATGGCCGCCCTATCATTTCTCGAGCTTTGCGTAAAGTGAGGAATTAACATTATGTCTCTTAAACAATCTATGGAGAATAAAGATATTGCTCTTATTGATATTTTAGATGTCATTTTAGATAAAGGAGTCGCCATTAAAGGAGACTTAATCATTTCCATAGCCGGCGTCGATTTAGTGTATTTGGATTTGCGGGTGCTTATTTCTTCGGTTGAAACGCTGGTGCAAGCAAAAGAAGGAAATCGCAAACCCATCACTTCTGAACAATTTGATAAACAAAAGGAGGAATTACTGGATGCAACCGGTCAGCCAAGCAAATGGACGAATCCACTTGGATCCCGATAAAGCTGAACAAGGCTTAGCGCAGCTTGTGATGACAGTTATTGAGCTATTGAGGCAAATCGTTGAACGTCATGCCATGAGGCGGGTGGAGGGTGGAACGTTGACGGACGAACAAATTGAAAACTTAGGAATTGCACTAATGAACTTGGAAGAAAAAATGGACGAGTTGAAAGAGGTGTTCGGTCTGGACGCAGAAGATTTAAATATTGATCTTGGACCGCTAGGCAGCCTGCTTTAAGCGGTCAGTGGGAGGAACAGTATGGCAGTCGAACATAATATGCAGTCAAGTACGATTGTAGATGTGCTCGAAAAGATTTTGGATAAAGGAGTCGTCATAGCGGGGGACATCACCGTAGGAATTGCAGATGTCGAGCTATTAACGATAAAGATCCGCTTGATTGTGGCTTCGGTTGATAAAGCAAAAGAAATCGGCATGGACTGGTGGGAAAATGATCCCTATCTCAGTTCAAAAGGAGCCAATAGTAAAGCGCTCGAAGAAGAAAATAAAATGCTGCATGAGCGGTTAAAAACGCTTGAAGAAAAAATAGAAACAGAACGTTAAAAACTGTACGCTACTTAAAAAATGGAGGGATTTACAATGGCAACTGAAACAAAATTAGATAACACACAGGCAGAAAACAAGGGAAATAAAAATACGGAAAACGGTTCAAAAGAAAAGAACGATTCAAAAGCAAGCAAAGCAACAAGCAGCGGGCCAATCAAACGAGCGGTCGCAGGAGGCATCATCGGTGCAACGATTGGATATGTATCGACTCCTGAAAATCGAAAAAGTCTCCTTGACCGCATTGATACAGACGAATTAAAAAGCAAAGCATCTGATTTAGGAACAAAGGTGAAAGAAAAATCAAAAAGCAGCGTGGCCAGCCTGAAAACATCTGCGGGAAGCTTGTTTAAAAAAGATAAAGATAAATCAAAAGATGATGAAGAAAACGTAAATTCTTCTAGTAGCGAAACAGAAGACGATAACGTTCAAGAGTACGACGAGTTAAAAGAAGAAAACCAAACGCTTCAAGACCGTTTATCACAGCTTGAAGAAAAAATGAACATGCTTGTTGAGCTTAGCCTCAATAAAAATCAAAATGAAGAAGCGGAAGATACAGATTCCGACGAAGAAGAGAACGATGAGAACGAGGAAAACGAGCAGGACGATGAAAACGAAGAAGAAACATCTAAGCCTCGTAAAAAGAACAAAAAAGAAGAGGAGCAAGAAGAGGAAGAAGAAAGTGAAAGTGACGAAGACAGCGAGGAAGAAGAGGAAGATTCTCGTTCAAACAAAAAAAATAAAAAAGTAAAAACAGAAGAAGAAGACGAAGAAGAGGAAAGTGAAGAAGAAAAAAAGGAAGCGAAACCAAAAAAGTCAACAGCTAAAAAATCAAAAAATACAAAAGCAAAGAAAAACACGGATGAAGAAGATGATGACGCAACATCTCTTTCTAGTGAAGACGATACAACAGCCTAAGACGTAAAGGAGGAAAGAAATACATGAGTACAGGCCCTTCTTTTTCAACTAAAGACAATACGCTTGAATACTTTGTGAAAGCTTCTAATAAACACGGCTTTTCACTTGATATTTCATTAAATGTAAACGGCGCTGTGATTTCCGGTACCATGATTTCAGCAAAAGAATACTTTGATTACTTAAGCGAAACGTTTGAAGAAGGCAGTGAAGTGGCTCAGGCGCTAAGCGAACAATTCTCTTTAGCAAGCGAAGCGAGCGAATCAAACGGAGAAGCAGAAGCCCATTTTATTCATTTAAAAAATACAAAGATCTACTGTGGAGACAGTAAGTCTACCCCTTCAAAAGGAAAGATCTTTTGGAGAGGAAAAATAGCAGAAGTAGACGGATTCTTCTTAGGGAAGATTTCTGATGCAAAATCAACGAGTAAAAAGAGTTCATAAAAAACGGCGGGGTGATTGCCCCGCCGTTTTTTAGTGATGTGATGAGATGTGCAGCTTCTTTTTTCGATACATGAGCGGAGTCATCTTCATTTCTTTTCGAAACTGATTAATAAAATAGCTTGTACTATTAAATCCTACTTGATAGGCGACGTCCGTCACATTTGCTTCTGCTTGCTGCAGCATAACTAAGCTTTGCTGAATTCGATAGTTTAATACATAGGTCAAAGGCGATTTTTTTAACATTTTCTTGAAATATCGACAGCATTCAGAACGGCTTAATTGTCCCGCTTTGGCAATATCATCGAGCGTAATCTTTTCAGCAAAGTGCAAATGAATCCAATTCAGCATTTGCTTCATCCGCTGATTTTTGATCATTTCTTTTTCGTTGTATTTTAGCTGCAACCCGTTAAGAATTACATTTTTCCAAAGTATGCTGAGTTCAGAGGCAATCTCTATTTCATAGTGGAGCGGCTGCTTATGGATCCATGTGTATATCTTATGTATAGAATCTAACACGTTATTCCCCCAGGCTTGCTTTGGACTGATGAATAAATGTGATAGATTCGTTGCATGAATGTAGGGATAAACGTAATTTGTGAAAAGTTCTTGCGGCACAAGAAAATGAGGAGAAACATTTAAGCAAATGTACACGCAGCCAGATTTGTTTATGTCTTCAGCCATATGAAGACATTCGCTGTTAATAAACAGTCCGTAGCCTTGTTTTACAGTCACTGTTTTTTCATTTATTTGAAAAGACGCATGACCTTTTATAACCAATACAAATTGAAGCTCATCATGCCAGTGAAGAGGGATGTAGCCGTTTATGTGATCACTGATTGTTGTTTGATAACATGCCACTGGCAGCTCAACGGTGCGATGGGTCGTTAGCTCTTTTAAGTTTTCATCAATTTTAAAATGCGCTGCTGGCATACATGGCCACCTCAATATATTTATATTTTTTAATGCAATATGCGTATTTTCTGCCCCGTTTTTCATTTATTATAACACTATTCTTATAATAAAAGTGAGGGATGAAAGATGAACGATCTCAGCAGAAAAAAAGGTTTCTTTTTTGTAACAACGGGAGCTATATGTTGGGGGATGGGAGGAACGGTTGCTCAAAAGCTTTTTCAAGAATTTGAAATCAGTGTAGACTGGCTTGTTTCAGTACGGCTGCTCACTGCGGGTTTTTTGCTGCTAATGATTTCATGTATAAAAAGGAATCATTCTCACGTACTTGGAGTATGGAAGAACCGAAAGTCAGCTTTTCAGCTCGTCGTTTTTGCCATAGCTGGTATGCTCGCCGTTCAGTATACGTATATGGCTTCTATTAAGCATGGAAATGCAGCAGTAGCTACGCTGCTGCAGTATTTATCACCAGTGATGATTATCATTTATTTGCTTTTGCGCAAGCAGTCTATATTTACGCGACAAGACGTCATCACTGTTCTGCTGGCACTGGGGGGCTGCTTTTTTTTATTAACAAACGGCTCTATTTCTCAGCTGTCTGTTCCTGTATCTGCCGTTGTTTGGGGAGTGCTGTCAGGCGTAGCGGCTGCTTTTTATACGCTGTATGCAGTTCCGCTGATCAAAAAGTACAGTTCGCTTGTTATCGTTGGCTGGTCAATGGTAATTGGGGGAAGCGTAATGAGCTTTATTCATCCTCCTTGGGAAGCGTCAAGCTTATCACCAATAACCTGGGGATATATTTTATTTGTCATTATTTTTGGCACGATGCTTGCTTTTTGGTTTTATGTAGAAAGTCTGCAAAGTCTTTTACCTAAAGAAACGAGTTTGCTTGGAAGTTTAGAGCCTTTAGCCGCTGTTATCACAACCGTTGTTTGGCTGAAAGAGCCTTTTGGTTTTTATCAATGGATGGGCACAGCTTGTATTATTGGATTAGTTCTATTACTCACACGAACGAAACAAGTATCTTCTGAGACGACACTTTCAGCATAAATGGGGGCTTGCTAAAAGAAGAAGCAAACCAATGTCACTTTGCCGCCGAATCTGTAGAAACTCGTTTGACTTTTAAAATCTTTACATATTGAATAAACACTCTTTCTTTTGTAGAGACATTTAATTTAGCAAGTCTTGATGCGTCATCTCGGTTTTTAGCAGCTTCTACTACAAAAGTTCCTTTGATTTTGGCTTCATCTTTTAGAACGGAATAATGTATTTCAAATTGTTTTGTTTTCGTTTTCTCCATGGTGATAAACTCCTTTGCCTGATAAATTAATGTATTGCTATGAAATAAGCTTTGATAAAAAGGAAGAAAAGAACGTAACATATACTACTAAATCAAATGCAAAGCGGCAGTGACTTTTATCACACCACAACCTAGTATTTCATCTTTTTACCAAAAAAGATAGGGTGTTTTACCGCCGCTGCTTGCAAAATCTTTTATTCTTTCTGCTTGACCTAGAGTTAACTCTATGGTTTATCTTGTAGTAGTATCATTTCAAGGAGGGGCTTTACATGAAGTATCATACAATTGCTAATACTGACTTACACGTATCAAATTTAATTATGGGAAACATGCGTTTAACAGAGCTTTCTTTACAAGAAGCAGAGAAGCTAATCCGCACAGCGATGGAAGAAGAAATTAACTTTTTTGATCATGCTGATATTTACGGTCCTGATTATGTAGGGCAATGCGAAGAATATTTTGCAAACGCTATACAAATGAACCCAAGTCTTCGTGAAAAAATGGTGATTCAAAGCAAATGCGGCATTAACGCAGCGAAAAATTACTATGACTTTTCAAAGAAGCATATCATAGACTCTGTTAACGGCAGCTTAGAGCGTTTAAAAACAGATTACTTAGATCTTTTATTACTGCATCGTCCAGATCCACTAATGGACCCTGAAGAAGTAGCAGAAGCATTTAACGAACTGCAAAGCAGCGGAAAGGTACGTCACTTTGGTGTATCGAATCACAACCCAGCGCAAATTCAGCTGCTTGAAAAATATATTAACCAAAAGCTTGTCGTAAACCAAGTGCAGTTCAGCATCGCACATACGCCAATCATTGATTCTGGTATTTCGTTAAACATGGGAATTGATCAAGCTGTTAACCGCGACAGCAGCGTGCTTGAATATTGCCGTTTGAACGATATCACGCTTCAAGCATGGTCGCCGTTCCAAAACGGATTTTTTGAAGGTCCTTTCCTAGGTGATAAAGAGAAATTTGGAAAGCTAAACGAAGTAATTGATCGCATCGCAAGTAAATATAGCGTGACGAATACAGCGATTGCCGTTGCGTGGATTACAACGCATCCTGCAAATATTCAAGTAGTACTTGGTACGACAAATATTCAACGTATGAAAGATGCAAGCAAAGGTTCAGAAATCAAGTTAACACGCCAAGAATGGTACGATATTTATAAAGCCGCTGGCAACATGGTGCCTTAACCGCTTTAGTCTCTAAAATAAAACAGGTAACTCCGTTCGAACATAGAACGGAGTTACCTGCGTTTTACGATAAGAACTACTGTTTAAGCTAGAAAAAGAGTTAGCAGCAGCTCAATTATTTTTGTGACGCCAAAACCTAATAAAAAGGCAATAAAACCGCCGATTACAATGGTAAGCATCATGTGAGCAGTATTCATCGTATCATCCTTTCTGAGTTGAATGTATGTTGCTGCTTGTACAAAAAGTCTGCAGCATAAAAAGCGCAATGAAGAAGACTCTAAAAGAATAAATCCTCGAGATAACTAGAGGTCAAGGCAAAATCATGATGTTTTTCTGAGAAGGTTAAGATGTAGGAGGAAGCAGTATGACGTATACCATTTCACAAGTTGCGAAGAAATTGAACGTGACAATTTATACCATTCGCTATTATGATAAAGAAGGGCTTTTTCCATTTTTAGATCGTACAGCGTCAGGAAATCGTATTTTTAAAGAACAAGATATTGAATGGATTGATTTAATTTGCTGTTTAAAAAGCACGGGTATGCAAATCAAGGATATTCGAACGCTTATTGAAAACTGTACGCTTGAAAATGCCGTGCTTGATAAAAGTCTGCAAATGCTGATGGACCATAAAAAAGCGGTGCAAAAAGAAATCGAAGAAATCCATCACAAGCTTGAGACGATTGATTATAAAATTAAGCACCTGCCGGAAATGTACGAGCGAATTGTTAACAAGCCTTCAAACTAAACAAAAAAGGAAGCGTAAAAATGATCGAAAAAGTAGTACCTCTCACTGCAGAGAATATACAGCAGTGCATTGACTTGTATCTAGATGTATTTACAAAAAAGCCTTGGAATGAACCATGGACGGAAGAATCAGCTAAAGAAAGGCTGACTAATCTACTGAACACGCCTAAATTTATAGGCTATTTATTTTATGACCAAGGAGAGTTGATTGGAATGATTGCAGGTCACGCGAAAAAATCATACAGCGGTATGACCTTTTACGTGGCCGAGCTTTGCGTCAGTGCAAGCGTGCAAGGAAAAGGATATGGTTCAGCTATCTTAAGCCGGTTTGAGAACGAACTTCAAAGACACGATATCAACAGCTTGTATCTCTTAACGGCGACTGGAGGAGCTTCACAGGCTTTTTATGAAAGAAACGGCTATACTGTAAATGATCAGCGGGTCGTCTTGAAAAAATCGTTTGTATAATTTTTTACATAAAGCGGGAAGAGAGCTGCAGAGTGGCTCTCTTTTTAATTACTCTTTTTACCTATTAATATGTAGAAGAAAGGGAAGTATGAACAAGAAAAATAAGGTAATGAGAAGGCGTAAACAAGGAACGGTAGATTAAAAAGCCCGTGTTTTTTTCTCAGTGGTGAGTCTCATTGTGAGCACACCTAAAAACAGTGCCCATTATGTGGACACTGCTTTTTCATAATAAAGTGGAAAGCTAGCTTTTGGTAAAAAAATTAGTGAAAATGAAGCTGTTCATCATTATTTCTAATGATTAGCAACCGCCAAATCCTCCCCAGCAAGCACAGCCGATGATGATTAATAAAATGAATAATACGATGATTAAAGCAAAGCCACTGCCAAATCCGCAGCCGCCACCGCCGTAACCGTAACCGCCATAACCACAGCCACCATAGAAGCCCATATAGTTCACCTCCAAGTTCTGAGTACATTTTTAACATATGCCTGAAATGCAAAAGTGCTCCAAAAATATCCAATGATTTCAATGAAAATAAAAAAAGATAAGAAAATAAGATGGACACGGTACTTTTTTTCACTTTCTACATAGGATGAATCATCCCAAGATCTCATATATGAGCCCCCATGTTATAACGAAGCAGGCTAATACCACTTCCTCCTTAGCCTGCGTACATAATGAAGTAGAAGCCGAAGAATTTTTTCTTCGGCTTCTTGTTTTTTACTATGAAGTAAACATGTTAGTACTTTCCGTATACCCTTCTAAGTCAGGATCCGCTTCTTTTGTATGTATTAGGTACTAAAGAGAAATCAAGCTCATTTTCATATAAACTTAGTCATTTGCTTTTTTTTGTAATTCTTTTCCCTTATTTTCAGCATAACCAAGATATTTGCCCAAGACAGCGAATAGGTAAATGCATATTCTTGGGTGAAAGTAAAAAATAAAAAAACGGAGGTTTCTCTTATGGATTCAGAAATGCATTTTTTACCTACTATGTATGCTCAAGATCATCAACTTCAACACGCAGATGAAAGGTTTATTGGCAGGCCGTTTGGCTTTGGCAGACCGTTTGGTTTTGGACGCCCGTTTGGCTTTGGCTTTGGCAGACCATTCGGCTATGGCTTTGGAGGTCCATTTTTAGGAGGATTAACAGGTGGGCTAGTAGCAGGCTCACTGCTATCACCATATGGCTATGGCGGTTACGGATACGGTTACGGTGGTTATCCGTATGGCGGCTACGGCGGTTATGGCTTTGGCTGCGGCTGTTAAATATAAATAAAAGAAAAATCTCAGAAGAAGTATTTTTTATATCATTCTTTTCTATAAGGAAGTCTGTTTGGAAACGTAAGGCATTATATCCATCCACAGTGAATCAGAACGTACACCCCATCTCATATATAAAACCACCTGGTCATTTTTCCAGGTGGTTTTTGATTTTACATAGTGAAGAAATAAAAAATAGTGGCAGGAAGAGATAAAGAAAAGATGTTAGAATCGTGCTTTTGGTTCTTTACATTACAGTAAGAAACGCTTACTATGTGAGAAAATGGAAGATATTAACGAAGCATTCTTTTTACACAACTTTCTGTGAGAAGTAAAAGAGGGAGAGACATAACATGATTGAAAGCCACACTATTTATTTGCGCCCGTTGACTGCCAGCGATGCGCACGACAGCCTCCGATTGCAAAAGGACAATCGAGACTTTTTTAAGCAGTTTTCTATGAGTCGAGAGCATTCTTTTTATACATTAGAGAGCCAAGTAGAAAAAATTCAGCGTCACGAAGAGAATAGGAAAAACGATCAAGAATACTATTTTGGTCTTTTTCAAAAAGAGAATAATAAATTAATTGGCACCATTAGTCTTTTTCAAGTGATGCGGGGATCTTTACAAAGCGCAGTTATCGGCTATTTTTTAGATCACCATCATAATGGGAAAGGGTACGCAACAGAAGCCATAAAAGCACTTGTTGACTATGCGTTTGAAGAGCTGCATCTTCACCGCATTGAAGCTGGGGTGATGCCACGTAATGTGCCTTCTCAGCGCGTACTCGAAAAAGCTGGGTTTCATAGAGAAGGAATCGCTAGAAAAAATGTAAATATTAATGGCATATGGGAAGATCATCAAGTCTTAGCTATCCTTAACCCTAATGACAAAATAGAAGAAATAAACGAGTTCTTAAAATTTTGATATACGTTTGTACATTTAAAATTTATAATGAGAATAAGAGAATAGAACAGTCTATATTTAAATAGTAGGTGACTAAGGTAATGGAAGAGAGGAACATCAATGAAAAAGCCGTTTGGGATGTATTGCAGATGGCCAGCGAAGTAGTCGGAAGCAGGACGCTGTTTGTAGGGATTTTCGACGAACAATTTTCAGTTATGAAAGCCTTTAATAAAGAAGGGGGAAGCCTTGTAGAGGATGGACTGATGCTGCCGTTAGAGCTTGCGGTATGCAACTTAGTCACGTGTGATGAACCCCTTGTTATTCCCAATACAAAACGCGATGTTAGAACGTCTAATTTAGCCATCATTGATGGTGCCCGGGTAGGTTCTTATTTAGGAACACCTATTGTGCTAGAAGATGGGAGAATGTTTGGTACCTTATGTGCGGTCGATCCGGATCCTTATCCGTTTAGCGAAAGTGAAATTCAAGGGTTAAACCGGCTGGCTGGTATTTTGTCTCATATTATTTATAAAAATCAAGCGGCTGTTTTGCCGAAAATTGAAGAGAAAATTCTGCAGCTTGATAAGCTGGCACTCGTAGGGCAGCTAGCAGCAGGGTTAGCGCATGAGATTCGAAACCCGATGCAGTCGGTGCGCGGCTTTATTCAATTTTTATTTAATGAAAATGAGCAGGCAGAGCCTTTTCAAAAAATTGTTCTTGATGAACTGGATCGTATGAATGAACTTATTAACAACTTCTTGCTTGTCACGCAGCCAACAGCGCCTAAAAAAGAAATCGTATCGATTGTAGAAGTTATTCATGATACCGTTGCTTTCTTGAAAAGTGAAGCTGCGCTGTATAATGTCGAAATGAACGTAAGAATAGAAGGAGCCATTCCACTTGTATCAGTCGATCCTGCTCAAATGAGACAAGTGTTTATGAATCTTTTGAAAAATGCCATTGAAGCAATGGAGAAAAAGAAACACGGGGAAGTAAATCTTATTATCAAAGAATGGGAAGATTGGGCTCTTATTGACATTCAAGATACCGGTTCTGGGATTCCGCTATCCATTATTAATAAAGTAGGAAATCCGTTTTTCTCAACAAAAGATGGAACAGGCATGGGGTTAGGGCTTTCTATTTGTAAAACGATCATCAACGAGCATAACGGTACGCTTGCGATTGAAAGTGATGAGAACGGGACAGTAGTGACGGTGAAGCTGCCTTTGACGCTTTAAGATAAAACAAAAAAGAAAGGAGAGTACGCACTCATCCTTTCTTTTTTGGCTGACTTTTTTAATATGCTGAACTGTCTTCAATCCAGTATTCATAGTCTTCCGCATCTTTTTTGTTTAACTTTTTGCCGTTGATGTAAATTTTGTCCCATTCGTAAATTTGTTTATCCAAATAAACGTTAAACACAATGCGCACATGCTCTTTTTCTGTATAATCGTAGCCGGTAAATTGTACAACGTGATGACGGCCTTCTTTTTTAATATAGGTCCATTTTGGATGATCGTTGTACGTTTCAAGCGTAATTGCTTCGTCGCCGTAGCGAACCACATCTTTAATATTTGTTTTTGTTGGTAAATATGATAATCCCGCTCCGACTCCAAACGTAATCACAAGCGCTAAGATACTTAAACCAATAGCAATTCCGATGTGAGTGCCGCCTTTTATTTGCAAATAAGCTTCTTTCCGCTGCTCCGGCTGAGCTTCGGCTCGAGCTAACACGTTTTTAACGTGTTTATAATACCAGCGGTTGGCACATAGCCCTGTAATAAGTGAAGCACCGCCGAATACAATTGCATCCGACCACTCTGGTATGTCTACAAAGCACAAAAGGGAAAACCAAAATACTTCAATAAGCGTTAAAATAAAAAAGTGCTTATACATTTTTCGGTATGCAAACCAAGCGCTTGTCAGAAAAAAGGCTGCCCAGTTCCACGTGTTGTTTTTAGCTGGATTGGCTGTTTTTCCCCATTTCAAATCATAATACGGCGTATTTGTTTGAACTACTTTATACTCTTCTTCAAAAGACAGGAGTTCATTTACTGCTTGTTCTTCCATTTAAAACACCTTTCATTGTTTATAATCTATCATCTAAAATGACTCTATTATTATACATTATTTCTAGTATTTTTCTATTCTTCCTTAAATTATTTTTAAAGTAAGAATATTTGCGCTGTCAATTTTTTAATGAGAACTTTCATAAAAAAGAAGAATATGGTAGATTTGAAGAAAAAGGAGCTTCCCCAACGTGAATCGTTTAAAGAAAGCCCTGCATCAATCGTGGTCAATTCATTCGAGCACGAAGTGGACGGCTGACAATCCTGCTAAAGGACAGTGCGGCGTGACAGCTCTTGTCGTTCAAGATATCAAAGGAGGAGATATTTTAAAAACTCCGTGTAAAGAAGGCTGGCATTTCTATAATCAGCTCAACGAACAGCGCTATGATTTTACACAAGAACAATTTCGTGAGCCTCTCCATTACGCAGATATTTTATCCAGTCGGGAAGAAGCGTTTATGGATACGAATGAGGAGCAATATGAGGCTTTAAAGAAAAAAGTAATGACCCATTTTGTACATAAAAATTTGCGTTAGAAAGGAACACAGGAATGAAAACTATTCAGTATTCCATTGTTGATGTATTTGCACAGAGAAAATATACGGGAAATCAGCTAGCCGTTTTTAAAGACGCAGGAAGCCTTTCAGACAAAGAGATGCAGCAAATGGCTAAAGAAATTAATTTCTCTGAAACGACGTTCATTACGTCGGCTTCTCCGCAAAAAGGAGAATATGACGTGCGGATTTTTACACCTAATGAAGAAGTACCATTTGCAGGCCATCCGACGCTCGGTACCGCTTGTGTTATCCGAGAAGAACTAGAAGAAAAAGATACAGAGGAGCTTATTCTTCATTATAAAGCAGGTCCTACGCCCGTTACATATGATGAACAAAAAGATGTACTGTGGATGACACAAGGTCAGCCGACGTTTGGGAAAGTGTTAGATAAAAAGCAGGTGGCGGACGTGTTAAACCTTGATGAAACTTATATCGATATGCGTTTTCCCGTTCAAGAAGTATCCACGGGTCTGCCGGTCATCCTTGTCCCGTTAACATCATTAGAAGCAGCTAAAGAGATAAACGTAGACAAAGAAAAATATTTCAAGCTGATAGAAAACACGGAAGCAAAAGCAATTATGGTCTTTTCACCGGAAACCTATCACGAAGATCATCACGTAAACGTGCGAGATTTTGCTGATTATTACGGCGTTCCAGAAGATGCGGCAACTGGCAGCGCCAACGGCTGTTTAGCAGCATATTTAGTCAAATACGGTTATTTTAATCAGCAAGCTATTGACATATGTGTAGAACAAGGATACGAAATAGGAAGACCTTCACTGCTGTATGTAAAAGCTAGTTATGACGGAGAAACTTTTCACATTAAAGTAGGCGGAAAAGTAGAGATGATTGCGCGCGGTGAATGGATTTTGTAACAAGCTGTTCATCTGCTGTTCACAATAAGTCTCTACCCTAATAAAAACGCAATATGAACACGGCGTTTGGTTACACTAGTAAACAGATAGAAAGTGAAAGAATAAATGATGGCGGCCAAAAGGCCGCCATTTTAAATGGTTCATAAAAGGAGTGGTAGAAAAAATGATTCACATTTTACTGGCGGATGACGATGAGCATATGCGGCAATTAGTTCGTCACTATTTGCAGCTTGAAGGCTATATGGTTCATGAAGCAAAAGACGGAGAGGAAGCTTCGGGTCTGCTTGCTAAGCAGCACATTCATTTAGCGGTTGTCGATATTATGATGCCTCATAAAGATGGATATGAAGTTTGCGAAGAAATACGCAGCTACTATGATTTTCCCATTATTTTATTAACAGCAAAAGATCAGCTCGAAGACAAAGAAAAAGGCTTTTTAGCGGGAACGGATGACTATGTGACAAAGCCGTTTGAACCAAAAGAATTGATTTTCCGAATCAAAGCACTGCTTCGCCGATACGAAGTGGTAAATGAAAAGATGATCGTACTGAACAGCACCTCTATTGACCGAAAAAGCTATGAAGTGCACTGCAGCGGACGACTGTTCATTCTTCCAATGAAAGAATTTGAATTATTAGCTCAGCTCGCGAGCTATCCAGGAAGAATTTTCACAAGAGAAGAATTAATTCATCTGATATGGGGAGCGGATTTTAACGGAGATAACCGCACAATTGATGTACACGTAAAAAGGCTGCGCGAGCGGTTTGAACATACCGATGATTTTGTCATTACGACGGTTCGAGGCGTCGGCTATAAGCTTGAGGTGACGGCAAAATGAAGACGCTCTATTTGCGGATTGTCCTGACAACGATTGCTGTGATGGTATTTAGCAGTCTCCTCGCGTTTATTGTGGCGAACGTTTATTATCAGTACAGCTTAAAACCTTATAACGATCAAAAGCTTACGCGTATGGCAAAAGACATTGTGAGCTTTTACGAAAGCAATAGAGGCGTAGATCAACAGTCTTATTTACAGCATATTAGTAAACTTGGCTATCAAATATATGTAGTGGACAGCACTGGACATGAGACGTTTTACGGACGAGAGTTTAGAAACCAGCGCTTAGAAAAGAGTGCTGTCAAACAAGTGTTAGAAGGCAAAATGTATCACGGAATTGCAAACTTTCCTTCACAGGTGTTTGTGACGGGGTTTTTTGATAATGTGTTAGCTAATACCATCGGCGTGCCGTTAAAAGGAGAGGGTAACAAGCAGCAAGCGCTGTTTATTCGCCCTGATATTCAGCTGCAGTTCGGGGAAATGCGCATTTTTTTCTCGGTCATTTTACTGCTGATGATTGTATTAAGCATTTTGTTTGTACTTATTAGCACGCGTTATTTAGTAAAACCAATCGTCAAGCTAACGGAAGCAACAAAGCAAGTGGCGAAAGGAAAATACAACGTTGAGCTGTACGTAAAGCGCCGAGACGAAATCGGCGCGCTTGCTTCACATTTTTCCGAAATGGCTAAAAGTTTAGAGCAGCTTGAAGAGATGCGCCAGGAATTTGTATCGAACGTGTCACATGAAATTCAGTCTCCGCTGGCGTCCATTCAAGGGTTTTCGAAAACGCTCCGTTCTGCTGACCTTTCAGATGAACAAAGAAATGAGTATCTGTCTATTATTGAAGAAGAAAGCCGGCGCATGTCGTCCCTCAGCAAACAGCTGCTTACGCTTGCTTCACTTGATAAAGAAAGTGAGCATATCGAAAAAAGCACGTTTGACGTTGCAACTCAAATCAAGCAAGTGCTGTTCATGACGGAGTGGAGCTGGCGTGAAAAAGAATTGGCCATTGAAATGGATCTTCCTTCAACGATGATTTCAGGCGATCAAAAACTGCTTCATCAAGTGTGGACAAATTTGATTACTAACAGCGTAAAGTTCACGGAAGAAGGAGGAACGCTGTCTCTTCGCGTTGGTATGGAAGATACGTATTGCCACGTGGAGTTTCAAGATACGGGAATCGGTATGTCAAAAGAAAGCCTCCCGCATATTTTTAATCGTTTTTATAAGGAAGATAAAGCAAGAAGCCGGACGGAAGGAAGCAGCGGTCTTGGTTTAGCGATTGTGAAGCAAATTGTCGACATGCACGGAGGTTCCATTCACGTTGAAAGCGAAAAAGGAAAAGGCAGCACTTTTCACGTCTATCTTCCGAAAATGTAATGAGCCGTTCATCTTCCATTCATTTTCTGTTTTTATACTTTAAATAGAATGAAAAAAGGAGATGAAAGAAAGATGTTTTTGGCTTTACGTGAATTAAAACATGCGAAGCTGCGCTACTTACTCATTGGCGTGATTATGGTGTTAATTGTATGGCTTGTGCTTTTTGTATCAGGCTTAGCAAAAGGGCTTTCCTCTGACAATGCTTCAGCTGTTCAAGAAATGAAAGGAAATTACGTTGCGCTTCAAAAAGAAGCGGATCAGCGCCTGACGCGCTCTGTTTTATCAACAAACAAAACAGAAGATATTCAACAACTAAGGGGAAAGAAAAAAGCTGAGCCGCTTGGTGTGATGATGACAGCCGTTATAAATGAAGGAAAAGAGAAAAAAATAGACGCCTCGTTTTTTGCCATAAGCACAAGCGGCTTTTTAGCTCCGAACATAACGGAAGGGAAGATGATTACGGACGATGCGAAACATGAAGCCGTGGCGGACTCTTCGCTAAAAGAAGAAGGAGTAAAGCTAGGTGATACGATAAAAGATACGGCTTCAGGAAAAAGCTTTACAATTGTTGGTTTTACAAAAAATCAGTCGTTTAGTCACGCGCCTGTTATTCATATTAATCTTACAGAGTGGAAGACAATTGAAAGCACAGGTGCTTTTAATGCAGTCGTATTGAATATGAACAGCCAGCAAGCACAGACTCTTCAAAAAAAAGAAGCTGAAATCGATGTAATCAGTAAGGATGAAGCGTTAAAAGGAATTCCGGGTTATCAAGAAGAACAGGGCTCACTTTTAATGATGGTCGCGTTTCTGTTTATCATTGGAGCTTTTGTCTTAGCCGTTTTCTTCTACGTGATGACGCTTCAAAAAATGAATCAGTTTGGCGTGTTAAAAGCGATAGGAGCAAAAACAAGCTATTTAGCGCGAACGATTTTATCTCAAGTGGTTGTGTTAACTTTATGCAGTCTCGCTATTAGTATTGGATTGACATACGGAGTAGCTGCTATATTGCCTGATTCAATGCCATTTCACTTGGATTTATCGCTAATCGCAGGCTGCTCCGCGCTGTTTATAGCCGTTTCTGTACTGAGTTCATTATTGTCGCTGTATCGCGTAGCAAAAGTAGATGCGGTTGAAGCGATTGGGAGGGCTGTATAATGAGTGAAGAAAAATTAGTTTTAGAGAGTGTTAGCAAGTCGTTTGGAGACGGAGAAAACGCTGTAGTCGTGTTAAATGATCTATCGCTGCGTGTAAAAGCGGGAGAGCTTGTGGCGATTGTCGGTCCTTCTGGTTCTGGGAAAAGTACCTTTTTATCCATTGCTGGCGCGCTGCTTTCACCGTCTAGCGGACGTGTAATTATTGACGGAGACGAGATTAATAAAATGTCTCCATCACAAATGAACAGCATTCGTCTCAAGAAAATCGGCTTTATCTTTCAATCAGCTAATTTAATCCCGTATTTAACGGTTCGCGATCAGCTTCTTCTTGTCACGGAACTAGAAGGAAATCGAAATCAAGAAGCAAAAAAAAGAGCGGATGATTTGCTTGAAAAGCTCGGGCTTGCCCATCGAAAACATCACTATCCTGAAAGTCTATCCGGCGGAGAGCGCCAGCGGGTAGCGATTGCAAGAGCGTGGATGAATAACCCTGAAATTATCTTCGCAGACGAGCCGACGGCAAGCTTGGATTCAGAGCGAGGAAGAGCGGTCGTTCAAATGCTTGCAGATGAAGTGAAGCTAAGGGGAAAAGCGGCTGTAATGGTTACCCATGACCAAAGAATGCTGGATTTATGCGATCGCGTTGTGTGGATGGAAGATGGGAAATTAGTAGAATCAAATAGCGTGCAAGTCTAAAAAAGTGCTGCTCTTGACAAGAGCAGCACTTTTTTGCGTTCTTCATCATGTGCATATTTGTCGTCTCGGTTTGGCGCCTTCATACGTTCACTCCTTTATTAGTAAATCAGTTAGGTATTCATATTCCATTTTATTAAAAAGCGTGTATTGAAAATAAAGCAATGCTATTTAGAAAGTAAGAAACAGGAGATAACAGAACAATGAAGAAATAGTAAAAAGGTGATGAAATGATGAAGAAATGGAAGACAGCTGCAGGTGGACTTATCATAGCAAGCTTTACAGGATGTTCAAGCAGTGGATTTCTTGAAGAATTCCCGCCAAAAGCGTATCTCGAAGCAAGCAACCATCTTTATGAAACAAAAGTTGGCACTTACTGCTGGAAAAACACGTGTGTGGATAAAGCAGGCCCTTTAGAATTGTTAAAAACAGAACAGCCGATTAAAGTAAAAGCAAATGAATCGCTATCGCTTGTTATCAAGTATAAGCGGCAGCCCAACGAAAAGCATATGGCACAAATACAAAACAGCCATGAAGTGGAAATACCACTGAAGAAAAATAAGCTGAAAGCACCTTCTGAATCAGGCACGTACTACTACTCATATTCAGTGTGGTGGATGGATGAAAGTCAAAAAAATGTATCTAATGGAGATGCATCGTACGCGTTTGTATTGGAAGTGAAATAAGGAGAGAGCCTATGCAACCCCCTATTATTCTCATTGGACCTATATGCGCGGGTAAAACGACGGTTGGTGAAAAAGTAGCGCAAAAACTAAGTATTCCTCAGTGCTCAATGGACGAAGTGCGATTTTCTTACTAAGAGGAAATAGGTTTCAGCAAAGAAACACAGCAGGACATTCGAGAAAAACAAGGGTTTCAGGGTATGTACGCCTATTGGAAGCCGTTTGAAGCCTATGCCGTTAAAAGAATACTAGAAGAGTACAAACATGCGGTCATTGATTTTGGCGCCGGTCACTCGGTCTACGAAGACATGGGACTGTTTCAGCAAGTAGAAAAGATATTAAAACCTTATCAGTCTCTATTTTTATTGCTTCCCAGTGCTGATAAAGAAGAGTCCATACAACTATTACATCAAAGACTGCAGCAAATAACGGATGATGAAGATGTTTTTAAGCTTAACAAACATTTTGTAACGCATCCGTCAAATGAGCTGCTGGCAAAGCAAACAATTTACACAAAGGAAAAGTCGGCAGATACAGTAGCAAAAGAAATTATTTCATCTATATCGAAGGAGTGAAAGCAATGATTAAAAAAATCGGTCAAATTATGGTGTATGTAAACGATCAAGATCAAGCGGTAAAGTTTTGGACAGAAAAAATGGGATTTCAGGTTATGTCCGAACAAAATAATGAACAAGGCATGAAGTGGATTGAGCTAGCGCCGGTAGCGGGTGCTGAAACAACCATTATCCTTCATAACAAACAGCTAATAGCAAAAATGCAGCCGGAATTAAATGTCGGGACACCTTCGCTTCTGTTTTTTACGGAGAATGTGGATGAATTATATAGAGATTTAACTGCTAAAGGCGTAACGGTGGGAGAAATTGTATCGATGCCTTCAGGAAAAGTCTTTAATTTTTCAGACAGTGAAGGTAACTATTTTGCAGTTATGGAAAACGCGAATAATAAATAGAGCAAAAACAAAAAACACCGGGAGCATATATATTGTCTCGGTGTTTTACAGGCAAAGCAGGATAAGTTACTTTTCATTTTCATCTGCTGATTGGCAGTAGCAATACTATTCTTTATAAATTTACTCCTTTTCTTCATTATTTAACGCTATGATTGTATAAACGTGTATTAAGAGTCGCTTTAAGTTTCTAAAATTTAATAAGCCATTTCATAAATCAAGGAGTAATGCCTCTCATGATAAAATTAATAGGAGAAAAAGTGTTATTAAGAGAAGCGACACAGGAAGATGTTAATACGCTCTATTACTGGAAATACGAAGAGAAAAAACAAGAAGCGAAAAAATGGAATGCTCCGTACATACCAGATCGAAAGCTGACGAAAGAAAAGTATATGAATTCATGGGAAGAAGAGTATGAGATTTATCCATCAGTTCCCCGAATGCTTGCGGTTATTATTGATGAAATAGCTGTAGGAACGGTGAACTGTTACTGGGTGGACAAACGTACAAACTGGATGGAAACTGGAATTGTCATTTACGATTCAGACTATTGGAGCGGAGGATATGGATCAGAAGCTTATGGAATGTGGATCGACTTTTTATTTGAGTTTACACCTTTGCATAGACTCGGCATGTCTACGTGGTCAGGCAATATCAGAATGATCAAAACAGCGGCAAAAATAGGTATGAAAGAAGAAGCAAGAATCAGAGAAGCACGTATCGTAAACGGTGAATATTTTGATAGCGTCAAAATGGGAATTCTGCGAAGAGAATGGAACAAAAAGATGAAGCAGGAGCTCTAATACCCTTTGTGCTATGTTGTCATTGAACTAGGCAGTTTAGTTTGATATATCCTAATATGGGGAATAGAGGGAAAATGGGGACGTGTGAGATTTTTATATAATTTAAAACTTCTTCCTTCATGAACGGAAGAAGTTTTTCTTATGTGAAATCATGTCATATGTCAAATCTGGTATGTATAAGATAGAAAATAGGCAATATAGCTGTCCTCTCTCATACTACAAAAAAGTTATAGCCAAGCTGTGCGTATCTTTATGAAAGAATGCACTTATGGCAGAGAGAATGATAGTTGCGATGGAGGTAACTAAATGAACGTTGATGGAGAAAATAAAGTTCCTCATTTTTATTCACTGCGGTCTGTTTCGCAAAAATTATTTGAGGTTATTACCAAACAGCTGAATGTCAGCACAACGTACGTAACTAGAAGAGGAGAAACAGCGATGACGGTCCTCAGCTCATATAACGAGAAGGAAGAGATTATTCCTGAAGGATACAGCGTTGAATACGGAGGTACATACTGCCGCTTAATTATTATGAATGACGGAGACGTTATGCATACGGCAAATCTGATGAAGGATGCCGTTACAAGACAGCTAGAAGTAACGGATCAATTGCAGGTAAAAGGTTTTTTAGGTGTTACATTAAAAGATTTAAAAGGAAATGTATTTGGAACACTCTGTGTAATGGACAAGGAAGAAAAAGAATTTTCAGGAGAAGATATCGCTTTTTTACAATCAATGGCAGGTATCTTATCCCATATGATCGATCTGGATGAAACACGATATCAGATGGGATTTTTAAGCGTCCCAATTATTCCGATTACAGAGGGGGTTTCGATTCTTTCTCTTCAAGGTATTATTGATAAAGAGCGTGCGGATCAGATTATGACAGATGTGCTTCACGATGCAGCTCATAATGAAATAGATTACTTTATCATTGATTTATCGAAGCTGCTTCTGAGAGAAAAAGAGTTTCCGAATTTCTTCTTGAAAATGATTACAGCACTTCAGCTCATGGGTGCTCAAGCAGTTATAACAGGTGTAACCCCCACATTTGCGAAAGAGCAAACTAAAAATCATGATTTGAGAAACTTACAGTTAAAAGTCGTGAAAAATATTCAACAAGCTCTTCAATGTGTGGGGTATAACTTAATCAAAACATGAACCAAGCCTTGGCTCTATCAGCCAGGGCTTATTTTTGTGTATGTATATAATTCAATACGAAACGAAAAACAAGCTGGTATGCTCAGAAGCTGTGAAAGCATCAAATGCAGCATAAAGTGAATATAGATAAAGAATGTAGCTTCATTGAAGCCTTGCGTGATGATCATTACGCACCTTTTGGTGGTGTAAGAAATAGCCGGGGGAGAGACCTGTGTATGGCTGATGACCCTTTTTGCTGTATGCAAAAACATCATGGGGGGGAAATACATGCGAACAAACTTTAAAAGGTCCGCACAAACGGATGTGGATATGAGAAAGAAACAGCGGAGAACACTTCAGTCCACTTTAAACACAATAGGGATACTTATGTTTATTGGAATTTTGATCAGGTGGTGGACCGTGCCGTTCGCTATTAGTAAAGATCTCCGAATTTACTATAATCAAGATTTTCAAATGACATTGAACGAGTGTAAAGAGTTTCTTACGTTCGTTTTGTGCGCAGCAGGCGTGTATTTTATGTTAGTCAACGTCTACTTTTTAGGTAAGATAGGTAAAAAACTAGTCTATATCGTTCTTGTTTTACTTGCTGTTTTTAACCTCTATATGATGCTTATGCTTCTTGTCGCAGTGACGCATTAAAGTTAAAGTGTGAGTGTAGCTCAAAAAAAGAGGTCAACTTCCGGTGACTCTTTTGGATTGAGCTACGATTTTTCTATGTGAAAAACAGATAGATCTTCAGGCATCTTGATTAGCTGAGCTTCCATATTACTTCCACCTTTTGATATTTTCCCTTGGTACATATGCAAACATTATGTATGCTTTTACTTTCATACAATTCTATCAAATCCATTAAAGCAGATTTATTTTCTAAATTCAACTAAAAAGTATTTTCATTATTTTTCCATAAATTATCTAAGATAAGCGGCTATAGGGTTTAAAGAACAAAAGAAAATTGAAATGATTTTTTATGAGTTTTATATCTTGACGAAAAAATATTTCAGGAATAAGATAGGTTACATAAAGTAACGAATGAAAGAAAAGTTACTTTTTAAAGATTATATTTTTCCTAACAGGAGGAAGAGATATGGAAGCGATGACTTTTGTTTTATTCGGTTCAACAGGTGATTTAGCGAAACGCAAAATTTATCCTGCACTCTATAATTTATTTGTAGACGGGAAAATCCCTAAATCAATTTCTGTTGTAGGACTAGGCAGAAGGGAGATGTCCGACGCTGACTTTCAGGAAAAAGTAAAAGAGTCTATTCATACTTTTTCACGTCGCGTCGAAAAAGATTCATCTCTTATGCAGCATTTTCTTTCAGCTTTTCGCTACAGCCCATTGGATGCAACGAATGCTGAAGATTATAAAAAGTTGTTAAATCTAGTAGAAGCACGCGAAGAGGAACGAAACATTCCAAGCAACCGAATGTTTTATCTATCCGTTGCACCAGAATTTTTTGGTACGATTGCCGAGCATATTAAAGACAGTGGCTTAGGTGCTACAAAAGGTTGGAAACGGTTAATTATTGAAAAACCGTTTGGCCATGATCTACAGTCAGCTCGTCAATTAAACGAAAACTTAAGCAAAGCGTTTAAAGAAGAAGAGATTTACCGCATTGACCACTATCTTGGCAAGTCGATGGTACAAAATTTAGAAGCGCTGGAATTCGCTAATCCTATTCTTCAATCATTATGGAATAACGAACATATTGCGAATATACAAATTACAGCAAGTGAAACGGTCGGCGTAGAGGAAAGAGCAAGCTATTATGACCATTCAGGAGCCATTCGAGATATGGTTCAAAATCATATGCTGCAAATGCTGATGATGACGGCTATGCACTTACCGGCCCGCATTAGCGCTGATGATATTCGAAACGAAAAAATAAATGTGTTAAAAGCGCTTCGTCCGCTTGTAAAAGAAGATATGGATCTAGACGTTGTTCGCGGTCAATATGAGGCTGGAAAAATAAACGGGGCTTCAGTGCCGAGCTACATAAATGAGCCCGGTGTATCACCATCTTCTCAGACGGACACGTTTTTAGCAGCCAGACTATATATCGATAATTCGCTTTGGAACGGCGTTCCTTTCTACATTCGTACAGGGAAAAGAATGGCGGAAAAAGCGACGCGAATTGTTATTGAATTCAAAGACTCGCTAAAAGAGTTGTACTTAGACAAAGGAGAAACAACATCTCCAAATCTGTTGATCATTGAAATTAACCCGCACGAAAATATTACGCTGCAGTTAAACAGCAAAAATCCATTTAATCATGGTCATATTGAGCCTGTACAAATTAATTTTTCAGGTCAGCAAGAAGGAGCACCGGAAGCATATGAACGCCTTATTGCAGATGCATGCGCCGGAGATTCTACATTTTTTGCTCATTGGAAAGAAGTAGAGCTAGCTTGGGAATGGGTTCAGCCGCTTCTTGAAGCATTTCAGGAAAATACAGTGCCGCTTCACAAATATGCTGCTGGTTCATACGGCCCTGATGCATCACATGCACTGGTAGAAAAAGACGGCTTTAAATGGTGGTTGGATGAAGAAACAGCAAGTCAATCACGCGAAGTGCAGCCAGTTTAATACAAACAAAGCGAAAGAAGGATGACACATGAGTACCAACATAGATACACTCGCAGTTAATACGATTCGTACCCTGTCAATTGACGCGGTGAACGCAGCTAATTCAGGACACCCGGGACTTCCGATGGGAGCGGCTCCGATGACCTATGCGCTGTGGGCGAATCACTTACAGCATAATCCGGCAAATTCAAGCTGGTTTAACCGAGATCGTTTTATCTTATCAGCCGGTCATGGCTCAAGCTTGCTGTATAGCATGCTGAATCTAAGCGGATACAATGTATCAGTAGAAGATTTAAAAGGCTTCCGCAAGCTAAATAGTAAAACACCGGGTCATCCTGAATTTGGCCATACGGACGGCGTAGAAGCAACAACAGGTCCTTTAGGTCAAGGAATTGCAAATGCAGTCGGAATGGCAATGGCAGAAGCTCATTTAGCGGCAAAATTTAATAAACCAAATTTCTCTGTTATTGATCACTATACGTATACGTTAGTAGGCGATGGTGACTTAATGGAAGGCATTTCTTATGAAGCGATGTCAATGGCTGGCCATATGAAGCTTGGTAAACTTATTGCTTTATATGACTCCAACGATATTTCGTTAGACGGGGAATTAAATCTTTCATTTAGCGAAAATATCCAAAAAAGAGCGGAATCTGCAAACTGGCAGTATTTACGTGTAGAAGATGGAAATGACGTGGATGAAATCACAAGCGCCATCGAAAAAGCGAAACAGAACACGGAACAGCCAACACTCATTGAAGTGAGAACAATTATTGGCTACGGAAGTCCAAAAGTAGCGGGAACAAATAAAGCACACGGCAATCCGCTTGGAGAAGAAGAAGCAAAAGCAACAAAACAAGCCTACGGCTGGGACGCTGAAGAAAACTTCTATGTTCCAGAAGAAGTAAAAGCTCATTTTGAAAAGCTAGAAGAAAAAGGGATGAAAGCAGAAGCAGAGTGGAACGAACTGTTTGCTTCTTACCAAAAAGAATACCCTATGCTGGCAGATGAATTAGAACGTGCCATTACTGGTGAGGCACTAATTGAAGTGAATGATATTTTAACATTCTCATCGGAAAAAGCGATTTCGACGCGTGTTGCAAGCGGAGAAGCTATTAATTATTTCACTAAATCTGTGCCATCTATTTTTGGAGGCAGTGCTGATTTATCACATTCCACGATGACGGACATTAAAGAAGAAGGCCCTTACGCACCCGGATATTTCGGTAATCGAAATATTTATTTCGGCGTACGTGAACATGCAATGGGAGCGGCCGGTAATGGAATGGCCCTTCACGGCGGTGTGAAGCCGTTTGTCAGCACATTCTTTGTTTTTAATGATTACTTGCGTCCAGCGATTCGTTTAGCTGCACTGCAAAAGCTGCCGGTCACATATGTATTTACTCATGATTCCATAGCAGTAGGAGAAGATGGACCAACTCATGAGCCCGTTGAACATTTAGCTTCTCTTCGTGCAATTCCAGGGCTTACCGTAATCCGTCCGTCTGATGCAAACGAAACAGCAAGCGCTTGGGCTTACGCGCTTCAGCAAGCGGAAGGTCCTGTAGCCTTAGTGCTTAGCCGTCAAAACTTGCCTGTATTTGAAGAAACAAAACAAAATATCAACGACCTAGCTAAAGGTGCTTACGTATTAACTGAAACAGACGATAACCCGGAGATGATTTTCATCGCCACAGGTTCTGAAGTAGCACTAGCGGTCAGTGCAAAAGCTCAGCTAGAGCGTGAAGGTACATCTGTTCGAGTTGTAGCAATGCCTAGCTGGGAGCTGTTTGGCAAACAGTCAAAAGAGTATCAAGAGCGCATCTTGCCTGAATCTGTTTCAAAACGAATCTCTCTAGAAATGGGAATTTCACTTGGCTGGGAACGTTTTGTAGGACAGAAAGGAAAAGTGTTAGCTATTGACACATTCGGTGCTTCAGGAACCGGAGCTGATGTGATGAAGCTGTTTGGATTTACAGAAGAAAACGTAGTGGCACAAGCAAAAGAATTGCTAAAGGCTTAAACAATTAGACAAATAGAAGGAGCTGTTCACATGAAAGTAGGATTAGTTGGTTTAGGGAAAATGGGGATTAACTTAGGACAAAACTTATTGGATCAGCGTCATGACGTTGTAGCATTTGACGTAAATTCAAACGCAGTGGAACAAATGAAAGGGTACGGTGCGTCAGGAGTATCAAGCTTACAGGAGCTTGTTCAGTCATTAGAAACGCCAAGAGTCGTATGGCTGATGGTTCCTCATACGGTTGTTGATTCTGTTATTAGTGAAATATCTCCTCTTTTAGCTGAAGGAGATATCGTAATTGAAGCCGGAAACTCTCATTACAAAGAGTCTATTCGACGCTATAACGAGTTAAAAGAAAACAAAATTCGCTTTATGGACGTTGGAACATCTGGCGGAATGGAAGGCGCTCGTAACGGAGCTTGCTATATGATTGGCGGAGATCGTGAAGCGTGGGAAATTGTTGAACCTATCTTCCGCGATACAGCAGTAGAAAACGGATATCTATATGCTGGAGAAGCAGGGAGCGGCCACTTTTTAAAAATGGTTCATAACGGCATTGAATACGGCATGATGGCAGCAATCGGAGAAGGATTTGAAGTTCTTGAAAAAAGCCAGTTCGACTATGATTACGAAAAAGTGGCGAGAGTATGGAATAACGGGTCAGTTATTCGTTCATGGCTCATGGAATTAACGGAAAATGCATTCTCTAAAGATGCTAAGCTAGATGACATCAAAGGAGTTATGAACTCTTCTGGTGAAGGGAAGTGGACGGTCGAAACGGCTCTAGACCTTCAAACAGCTACGCCGGTTATTGCGATGTCTTTACTGATGCGCTATCGCTCGCTTGAAGATGATACCTTTACAGGAAAGGTAGTTTCCGCGCTTCGAAACGAGTTTGGCGGTCATGCTGTGGAAAAGAAATAACAAGTGAAATAGTGGGTATAGTAAAAAAAACTAATGGAGGAATGAAAAAATGAAATTTTTTATTGATACTGCAAACCTTGACGATATTAAAAAAGCATACAAAGTGGGCGTTTTATCTGGCGTCACAACAAACCCTTCTCTTGTTGCAAAAGAAGGCGTAAAGTTTGAAGATCGTATTGAAGAAATTTTAAAAACCGTTCCAGAAGTAGAATCCGTTTCAGCAGAAGTGACGCCGGATGCCGAAACAGCAGAAGACATGATTGCACAAGCAGAAGAATTAATCAAAATTAACGGCGGAGATCAAAACATTACGATTAAGCTTCCAATGACACTCGCTGGATTGGAAGCGACTCGCTACCTTGCTGAAAAAGGTGTAAAAACAAACGTAACGCTTATTTTCACTGTAAACCAAGCGCTTTTAGCAGCTCGTGCAGGTGCAACGTATGTATCTCCATTCCTTGGTCGCCTTGATGATATTTCAGAAGACGGCGTACAGCTTGTGGCTAAAATTGCCGAGCTGTTCCGCATTCAAAATATCGATTCTCAAATCATTGCGGCTTCTGTAAGACATCCGGACCACGTTACACGCGTAGCCCTTGCCGGAGCTCATATTGCAACCATTCCGTATTCAGTAATTGAGCAGCTTGTTAAACATCCTTTAACCGAACAAGGAATTGAAAAGTTTGCGGCTGATTGGAAAAACGCTGTTCAAAACTAAGTAAAAGATAAAGAACGTGCGCATTCTAGAAAAAGAATGCACGCGTTCTCTCATAATATCCCTAAAGAGGTAAACATCATGAATACAGTAGACGCTAAAATTATTAAAACCCAATACGGTTCAGAAGTTTATGTAGACGATGCAGAGCATATTAACTTTAAAAGCCTTCATGCGCCGAAAGTTAACCAGCCGCTCTATCGCATTGAATTTGAAATTGGCTACTTTTTATTAAAAGAACACAGATATTACGAATACGAAAAAAACTATTTTTGGCTTGCAGTAAGCGAAGATTTTAGTAAGCTAATTATTCAAGAACCTGATATGGAAAGTTTATTTGGAGCTAAAAGCGAAGACGAAAGAACGGCAACAAAAGAGCTTTTAAGTCATTGGCTCATTCATACCGAGGCTTATAAAAAGCAATTAAACCAGCATATTAATGACTGTAAAAAAACTAATGAAACAAATGAGGGCATAACGGCTATTTTAGAAAAGTTGCTGCATATTTCAGCAGCAGACATTGAACAAGCCCCAATCGAGAAATTAGCTGCTTCACGAGCAGTTTAACTTGAAAAATAGGTAACTATTCATAGCTCTAATAGGTAAAAGATGCTTCGTTTAAAACCCGAAGCATCTTTTTTTCATTCTTTATAAAGAGGGCGTTATCTTTAGAATACTCTTTCAGGAGGCGCTTTCTCAATGATTAAAGACATCTATGTTACGTTTTTGGACTTAAGACAAGCAAATTCAACTATGTAACTTTACGAAAAGAGCCTTAGGAAAATAAAGGGTAGCAATAAAAATGACAATATTGTCGTTTTTATTGACGAATTAATCGGAGAAGGGTACATTATATTAAAACGACATAGTTGTCGTTTTAATATAAGGAGGCTGAAATGATGCTTATTACGATGTTAACAACAGGAACTCGAGGAGACACCCAGCCTTTTATGGCTTTAGGATTAGAGTTAAAAAAGAAAGGATACCGTGTACGAATTGCCGCTTCAGAAGCTTACCAAAACTTCATAGAATCGTACGGGTTTGAATATGCCATGCTTCGAGGAGATGTTTCTAAAATTATAGAGAGCGGAGCAGCAGACGACGCAATTAATGCAGACAATCCTCTCAAATTTTTTTCAAGCTTAAAAAATGAAAAGATGATGGGTATGATGATTAATATACAAGAAGATTTGCACAAAGCATGCAAAGGAGCCGATGCAATTGTATATCATCCAGGTGCGGCAATTGGTTACTTTGCTGCTAAAGAGATGAATATACCAAGTATCTTAGCCAGCCCTTTTCCAATGACACCAACAAAAGACTATCCAGCTTTAATTTTTTATGATCGACCACGATTTGGAAAAATATACAATAAGCTGACGCATCGCATTTTTGAATGGGGATTTTGGAAAGTAGTAAGTGGTCCTTTAAAAAAATATTGGGTTCAGCAGCATGGAGAAGGACCTGAAGATTTTTTATGTCCGTACCCAAAGCAGCGTACAGCAGCTAACCCAACTATTATTTCATCAAGTCCCGCCGTATTTTCCGTATCTAAAGATTGGCCTGAACACGTTCATTCCTACGGAAATTGGTTTATGGACAGTGACCATAGCTATGAGCCGGAAGAGAAGCTGGAAAGATTTTTAAAGAATGGAGAACCGCCGGTTTATATTGGATTTGGAAGTATTGGGGATAAAAAAAACGCAGGCGAAACGACTGCTTTAGTGATTAAAGCCTTAAAACTTGCCGGGAAACGAGGTATCATCAATATAGGAGGAAGTGGAATGAATCATACGAGGGAGATAACAGAAGACATTTTATTTGTAAAAGATATCCCTCATGAGTGGCTGTTTCCTAAAATGTCTGCCGTTGTTCATCATGGAGGAGCGGGAACAACAGCCGAAGGCCTTCGAGCTGGCGTTCCAAGTGTTATTATTCCTTATGGAAATGACCAATTCGCTTGGGGAAGAAAAATTTATGAGCTGGGAGCTGGAGCAAAAGCCATTCCTAGAAAAGAATTGACGGCTGAAAAATTATCCGCAGCTATTTCCTATACGCAAGTTAATGAAATTCAATCCAAAGCACAAGAAATCGGAAAACAAATCCGAGCTGAGCAAGGAGCCGAAAAAGCAGCTCAGGTGATTATTAATACACTCGAGACATTCGGGAATAAATAAACAGTAAGCGAGCGTGAAAAAAATGCCAAAAGTAAGGGAAGGATACGCTGAAAAAAAGAAGCAAGAGATTTTAGAAGCAGCCAAAAGAGTATGCAAGAGCAAACCGGTGCATGATGTAGCCATGCGAGATATCGTTTTGGAAGCTGGAATGAGTCAAGGAGGCGTGTACAAATATTTTTCAAACCTTGATGAAGTATTTGTCGGACTTCTTAATCAAGAAAGCGTCAGCTATAAAGTAAAAGATAAAATTGAAGCCCTGCTTCAGACAAAGAAAGACTCCTTTGAAATGCTGCATGATTTCATTATGTATATTGGAGAGCATATCCAGGAATCAATGACAGCAGGAGGAGAAATTTACTTTGAACTAGTAGCATTGTATTCAAAAGACCCTCAGCGTTTTATGAAAATTGAAAATCAGCTAGTTGAAGTATCAAACCTTAAATATATTCAAAAAAAGCTTCACGACTTTATTACGGAACAAATAGAAGTAAAGAATTTCTCTCCGGCTGTACCAACAGATGATCTGCTAGCTTTTATGGCTACAACGATTAATGGAATTACACAAAATCCAGCGCCGGTTTACAACGTCGATGAACAGAAACAAGTTGCAGAAGAGGCAAACGTAGAACGTCATATCAATACGCTGTCAGTAGCTGTCCGAAAGCTGTTAGGTGAATAAGTACAGCTGCAATCTTGAAATGTTCCTTATCGTATGGCTAGCAGCGGTAAGTATAGTGAGAAAAAAGGTACTCACTTCTTCGTCTCCTTTGAATAGTTTTGCAAAAATTAAGCATAATACGACTGCAAACTATATTTAAGGAGATGGAAAAAATGAAAAAAGGGCTTATCATTGCTTCTTCAGTTCTTTTTCTTTCAGGCTTAGCTGCATGTGGAGGAAATAAAGACAACAACGCAATGGACAATACTCAAAATGACTTACGCAACACTTCTACAAACGACGGGGTTGATAACAATATTCCAATGGATAATACTGATCAGCCGACCAAGTCAGTTGAAGCAGCGCAAAATGTAGAAGATATGAAGGAAGTTGACGATGCGTATGTGCTTCGCGATAATAATAATGCCTATGTAACGGTAGACTTAGCGGGAAATGACGCAGCGGACAACAGCGATAACGGCAAGGTGAACACCGTAACGTATAACGGCGATACTTATCATGAAGTTTCAACTGATTTTGAACAAAAAATTGCGGACCGTGTGAGAGAAGCAGATAGTAAAATTGACAAAGTATACGTGGCGTTTGTCAACACGGGTTTAGACAATATGAATAACAACAATAACGTACCTGGTGTAGATAAAAATGACAACATCTATAAAGATGATGAAAAAGACAACAACCGTGATCCAGAAGATATTGTAGAAGATCCAAAAGATATGATGGACCGTAACAACAAAGATCAATAACATCAAAAAGGCCTCTGAATCACCAGAGGCCTTTGGTTCATTAACTAAGTTCAAGTAAAGAAATAAAAATCGGAAGAACACAGCAAGAAACGGCTGAAATAAAATCAAGCTCGTTCTGTTTTTTTGCAGAAAGCGTGAACTCCATCAAAATAATTGTCAGGATACTCATGAAAAGCGTTGCATAAAAAAGAAAATCGCGCTGACTTTCCACTAAAAACAACACCGCATTTAAAATCAAAATAACGGCATAAAGAAACTTAAGCAGCACGTGAAGCTGCATGCTGAATTTATTCTCTTGTTTGTAGCGCAAGATATAGACAAAAAAGAAAATAAATAAAGTTAATTGCCATGAGGCAGGAAGTAACTGCTGCCATAGATTGTCCAAGAAACTCATTCCTCCTATAAAACGATGATGCATATATGTATAACATACATTTTTATTTTAAAAGTGAATAGTATCTTTAGGCAAGAACAATTCTTCCTTTTTTATTCTTTTTCTTATACAGGCTCTCAACATAAAAAAAGAACGGTCGCAATGACCATTCTTTTTACTTCACTTCAATTAAAACCTTCGTACCGTCTGGAAACTCATCTACTTGATGTGAAATCCAAGACCCGGCGCCTCGGTTGTCTGAAGGCTTTACATATTCAATATCTGCACCGCTTCCGCCTTCTTCACAAAAGGCCATCGGAAACTCATCTCGGTCATAGCCGCTTTTAGTCGGAATGCCTTTTAAAGACTCACGGCGGTTTTCTTCAGCACCGTCTCGATCGATTGTACAAACAGCCGATTTTCCTTTATCGATTGCATGTTGAATGTGCGCTGCAGTTTCAGGGTAACGATCAGCAGGGAAGGTAATGACTTCATCGTAGGAGGTATTCGTTGAAGAGTTCTGCTCTAACGGATTTCCTTCAATCATAACAATAACGGCTATTACTAAAATTAAAATACCAGAAACAATTTTTTTCAACCTGTAAAACTCCTTTATAAAACGTTTATCACTCTTATTGTAAAGTAATAAGAAAAAAATGTAAAAACATATAATGGAACTAGCTAGAATTCATAAGACAAACATAAGCTCACGTTCAGCTGATGAACGTGAGCTTATGTCTAATGATGAGAGTGGTGATGATGCGTTTCGTTTTCAGCTGGCTGCAGTGAATGTAACTCTTCTTTTGATAATTTGCCTACTGCGACTTGCTGAGTAGGCAGGATGTGCTCACCGCGAGCATTAATATCGGTTTTAATATAGTAAATACCATCCTCTTTAAAGGCTGCTTTTGCTTTATACATACTGCCGTCATAATGTGCCTTTGCTGTTTCAACTTTACCGGGAGCATCTTTTTTCCACACGTTAAACTGAACGCTTTTGGCGTCATTCACCGTTTTGTTTTCTTGCATGACATGGACTTCTAACACCTGTGTGCTCTGTGGCTCTATATTTTCAGGAAGCATCACATGCGCTGACAGAGGCTTTTGCTGCTTGTAGAGCTGGTCTGCGTCACTGTTTACAGAGCACGCGGAAAGCACAAGCGTACTGAGTATGACCAATCCGGACATTTTCCATTTATTCATTGTTACTGCACCTCACATCGTTTCATCAATCATGCGTTTAAAAATCGCTTCAATGCTGGAATTCGTTTGATAACAAAAAAATCTAAAAGCCACACGATAATCAAAGACAGTCCGACTAAAGGAAAGAGGATACCAAACACGACGATTATACACGTCATGATGCGCATTGCATTTCCTTCAGGAACTTTAGGAGCCCCCATGTTTTTAGCTGGTTTTCTCTTCCACCACAGTAAGGCTCCGCTGATAGCGATACCAGCAACTCCGATACAAATAATAAGGCCCATAAGCTGGTTGATAAATCCAAACTGTGTGCCTTTATGAAGCGTAATACCAAGCGCAATCAATTTGCCCATAAATCCATAGTTGTCATACCGATAATCCGCTAACACAGCTCCGGTGTATTGATCAAGGTGAATGGTGGCTTCATCCTGAGCTCTTGGTGAAAAAACGGAGAGCGTATACACACCTTGAGCGTCTTGCGGAATAGAAATGGTATAGCCGTCGTGCATATGCTGTTCTTTTGCAATACCTACAATGTCATCAAGCGATACTTTTGTATATTGCGAAGCTGTGGAGCTTGGCACTTCTAACGTTTCAGCTCCCCAAGGCACGTCCGCAACATCTTTTGTTTGCACGGTTGAAGTAGGAGCACTTCCTACCCAAATAGACGGAGGGTACCCAACACCTGCGTTTGTGGCGACTTGCTGAAACGCATTGCCCCACAGTCCTGACCACGGAAGTCCTGTTAGTACGAGAAAAAGCATCCCCGCTGAAATCCAAAAGGCCGGTACTGCATGAAGGTCACGTATCAGTACATTTTTACCTTTTGAAAACCGAGGAATCAGCACGCCTTTTATTTTGTCTTTTTTGCGCGGCCACCATAAAAAAGCGCCGGTTACAATTAAGACAATTGCCCAGCAGGCCGCAAGTTCTACGATACGATCACCTGCTGTTCCTGCCATCAGCTCTCCGTGAAATTCTTCAATTTGATTCATTAAGCGACTGGAATCATCTACTTTTCCTATGATGTGACCATTGTGAGGGTTAACAAAAATCGTATATGTATGGTCTTTTAATGAAATTCCTACTTCTGAAGAACGAGTAGAGCGCTCACTGGGCTTATACGTCAACACATCAGCGTCTGGATACTTTTCCTTTACAGCCTGTACTTGTGCTGAAGGGGATACGGACTGTGATTGAGCTTGTACATGATACAAGTCGTGGTACAGTCTTTCTTCAATTTGAGGCTTGAATAAATACATCCCGCCAGTAACAGCTAATATAAGAAGAAACGGAGTAAACACTAAACCTGCATAAAAATGCCAGCGCCATATGGCTTTGTATAGACCTTGAGAACGCGCCGTGCTCTTTTTCGTTGTACTCGCTGATTCTTCGCGCTTTTCCTGCATCGTTTTTTCCTCCTTTTTACTAACTAACGTGCTTTTATTATAGAAGGAAAGGGAGAATTAGCCATCACCCCTGAGAGTGATTGTTGGGACTTATAAAGGGAGGGCATGGATAAAAAAAGCATCTGCTTCACGTAGAAAGGGCAGATGCTTTTTCGTTTATTCCTTTTTCTTTTCATAATAAGGACCTAGACGGTCAATACGATTTGTCCAAATTCCACCTGAATAATTAGCTGGAAGGCGTTTTATGTCTTTGGCAGAATCAAATCCTGTGGAAAATTCGCTTCCGTTTCCGCCTACAATAATCGTCCGGGTATTGCTGTGATCCATTCGATTTAAAAAGCGATTTGGCCATCCCCACAGAAAAGGTCCGATCTTTTCAGGTATATGCAGTTCAGTGTTTTCGCATGCTTTAGGCACGTATCCGGTCCACCCGGTTGCTATATACGGAATAAGACAAGATTTCATCGTTGCTTTTGACATAACTTTTAGATTGGGCATCGCTTTTTTCAGCGAATCAATCGGTTCGTCTCCTCCGTACACAGTGATGTTTGTTAAGCGTTTTTTAGAGAGCTGTGACAAGTACTTTGCTAGTTTTTTTCCTTCTTCAGGATCATTGCTTTTTACGTGAATAAGAAAAGATTGGTGCGGAAAGTATTTCATTACTTCGTCTAGAGAAGGCATAAGGTTAACTCCTTTGCCGCGAAAAGGATGTGTTTTTCCTCCGTCTGCCGTGTAGCCGTACCCAATATCAAGCTTCTTTAATTCCGCCATGGTGTAATCTCGTGTTACGCCCGTTCCGTTTGTCCGGCAATCGAGCGTCCAATCATGGAACACAGCAAACTGATTGTCTTTTGTAATGTGAACGTCAAGCTCGACTATGTCAGCACCGTCTTTAAAGGCTTCGTTTATAGAAGGAATTGTATTTTCTATAAACGAATGCTTAGGTTTGTAGATGCGTTCCGCTGTACACGTGTCGTTTTGAAGGCCTTTTATATTAAACGTTTGAGCTACACCTCTATGAGCAAGAAGGAGAGGCTGTCCGCTTCTTTTTGTCAATAAAGAGCTATTGTTTATGTATACAAAAACAGCGGTTCCTATCAAAATAAACCATACAGATTTTCGTTTGAAAAGCGCTCTCAAAAATTTCATAGCATCCCCCAAGTAGTTGTTTAATTTTAATGCTTACTTCTAAAAAAATCCTATAAGAATCGGCTTTGACTTTCAATATCCCGATGCTAATAATTCTATGATAGTTTTCAGATAATTTATGGAAAAATAGAATGTTTTACATCTACCAAGACACAAAAAAACAGCTCGTAAAAGCTGTTAGTTCATTAAGCCATTTTGAAACGCATAGCTTGTCAGCTGCACGCGGTTTTCTAAATGAAGCTTGCTTAAAATATTTTTCAAATGGCTTTTTACCGTGTGTTCAGAAATAAATAACTGCGCCGAGATATCGCGGTTTGACAGTCCTTTAGCCACTAATTGAAGCACTTCAAGCTCCCGTGCAGACAGGGGAGTGTCTGGCTTTGTAATCGATGTTTCCTGCGGAAACTCTTTTAAAATTTGAAACGCAATTTCTTTTGACATAGGAACTTCATCTAAAGCGAACGCACGCAAATAGTCGTACCACACTTCAGACTGCAGGTTTTTTAACAAATAGCCCTGGGCTCCTTTTTTCAACGCATCAAACAAATCCGTAATATCGTCTGAAACCGTGATGACCACGATTTTAACATACGGAAACTGAAGCTTAATTTGTTTTGTCGCTTCTAATCCATTCATCACGGGCATTTTAATATCCATTAGCACAATGTCAGGCATTAATTTTTCGGTTAGTTCGATTGCTTCCTGCCCGTTGGTTCCTTCGCCAACAATCATAAAATCTTCATATTCTTCTAAAATATCGCGAATGCCTTCTCTTGCGTGAGCGTGATCATCTACAATCAAAATACGAAACGGCTGCATTTACGTAACCTCCTTTTTAATACTAACAATGGTCTGGTTCTGTTTTCGTTGAATGGAAAAGTCCCAGTTCATATCTTTGGCACGATCTTTCATAATTTGCAGACCAAGACCGGCCTTAAGAGATTCAGAGGTGAAACCTATACCGAAATCTGTAATTTCACAAATCCATCCGCCTGCCGTTTCACCGGCTGTAATCCAGATTTTATTTGTTTTTGCATGTTTAATGACGTTCATAGCAGCTTCTTTCACACAGGCAAACAGCTCATTTTTTTCTTTTCTCGAAAGCGTTGTTTCTGACAGTCTCCAATCTAAATTGATATCTAGTAAATGAGTATGTGTTAAATCATCGACGTATTGATGAATGCTTTCAGTCCAGCTTTCTGAAGAGTCTGAAGGAGAGTGCTTTAAATTTGTAATCGCTTGGCGCGTATCGTCATGAACATGCTGCAGAGTTTGCTTCATTCGGATAAAATCAGGATCCTGCTCTAAGTTGTTTTTTCTTCCGAACTTGTTCATTTTAACAGATAGGAGAAACAGCGACTGCGCAATGCCGTCATGCAGTTCACGAGCTAATTTTTCACGCTCAATAAGCGCAGCTTTCTTTTCTTTTTCTTGCCTTAGTTCTTCTTGTATTTTTTCTAAAATAGAAAATAAATAGCGGACAAACACAAGCGTTACAAAAAAGACAAGCAGCGGAGAAAGAACATTTCCCATGTCCATTGAGATGTAAGGAAGCAAAAAGGCATGGCGAACATACTCCCAAAGTGCGATGGTCAGAGTTGGAAGAAGCAAAATCAGCCATTTAATTTGTCTATATTTCACGGTATCCCTTCTTTCATCCATAAAATGTGTCTATATTTTATCATTTGAGCGGAAAATTACTAGAGGAAAGAAGAGAAATCACTCTTAGGGGTGAGTGGATAAAGTTAATAAAGAAAATCTTATCTGCAATATCATACAAGAAAAATTCTCGAGTCAATGGTATGGTTAAAAAGCTTAAGATGTGACAAGGAGTGATTTATTAATGGCAAAAGAAATTCGGACAGCGCACGTTGACGCTGATTTACATATTGAAGCTTATCGTTTTAAAGGAATTATGCAAAAGTTTCCTGCTCATTTTCACGAGTATTATGTGATTGGATTTATTGAAGAAGGTCAGCGTCATTTAATTTGCCAAGGCAAAGAATACATCATTAATCCAGGCGATTTGCTGCTGTTTAATCCGTATGATGTCCATAGCTGTGAACAAATAGACGGCAAAACGCTTGATTATCGCTGTATTAACGTGACGCCAGACGCGATGAAAAAAGCTGTTTTTGACATTAACGGAAGTGAAAGTCTTCCGCGTTTTAACAGCAATGTGGTACAAAGAAGTGAGGCTGTCTCTAGTTTAAAAGAGCTTCATTTACAAATTTTAAATGGTGAACATGAGTTTAAGAAAGAAGAGTTATTTTTATGTTTGCTAGAAGAGCTCATGCACGATCATTCAAACCTTTCCTTTTTTTCGTCAGCTGCTGACACGTCTGATGAAATCAAAACAATCTGCAGCTATTTGGAAGACAACTATACAAACAAGATCACGCTGGATGAATTAAGTAAGCTAATTGGATGGAGCAAATACCGGCTGCTGCGCTCTTTTACAAAGCAAAAAGGAATCTCTCCATACAGCTACTTAGAAACAGTTCGAATCAATCAGGCTAAAAAGCTTCTAGAACAGGGACAAAAACCGATTGACGTCTCCTTTTTAACTGGATTCAGTGATCAAAGTCATTTGACTCGATTTTTTAAAAGTCAGGTGGGGCTAACGCCAAAACAATACATGAAAATCTTTGAAAGTGAAAAGAAAACAGAATGCTAGCAATAGCTTAAAAAGGAGAGAAGAACTGTGGATCATTTAGCTGCTTATATGCTGATGGCGCTGGTTATGTCAATGATACCTGGTGCTGATACGATTCTTATCATGAAAAATACGCTTCATCACGGAGCAAAAGCAGGACGTTTTACCATACTCGGCATGGCTACAGGCCTCACGTTTTGGACGTTAATTGCTGTGCTTGGCTTGTCTGTTGCTATCGCGCAGTCGGTGTATCTGTTCAACACCATTAAATATATAGGTGCCGCGTATTTATTTTACTTAGGTATCAGGGTATTTCTGACAAAAAATACGCTCTCATTGGAGCACATTTCAGAAGAAGAAAAAGCTGTTAAGCCTTCATCTAATCACGCCTATAAAGAATCATACATACAGGGAGCTCTTAGTAATTTTCTTAATCCTAAAACGGTATTGGTTTATATTACATTCATGCCACAGTTTATCAACTTGGATGCTCACACGAATCAGCAGCTGCTTATGCTTGGTTTTATTCTTACACTCATAGCGGTAGGTTGGTTTTTAATCTTAGTGTATGTAGTAGATTACGTGAAAAAATGGCTTAAAAAACCGATGTTTCAAAAAGCTTTTCAGAGATGCAGCGGAGTGCTGCTGATTGGTTTTGGAATAAGAACAATCGTGTAATAGTAGCTAGTAAGCAAAAAAGAGGCTGGGATAAAAATATGTTAGTTGAAGGAAGATCCGAATGAGTTTGATTCTTGATGGAGAATCAAACTCGTTCGGATTTTTTTATTAGTATGGTGAACATAGCCTTCATATATTTATTCAGTTATTTCTAGCTGTTGATTGGAGGGCAAGGCGAAGACTCCTGCGGGAAAAGCGGAACAGGTGAGACCCCGCAGAAGCGCAAGCGACGAGGAGGCTCACCGGCCGCCCGCGGAAAGCGAAGCCATGCACGGAAATCAACAGCAGTGTAACAAGCCACCGATACTAGTTCATGTATTCAATTTTATCGTCTTTAAATTGTATTGATTTAGCTATGTCTCAATCTCTTTTCTTAACGTTTAAAAACACGTAAACGAAACAATTTGTCGTGTATCGACACCGAAAATGGTCCAAAAACGTCCGTTCCATCTAAATCCTGCAACCGATCGCGGTCCTACAAAAATAGGGAAGTACCAGAAGCTAGAGCCGTTTCTAAGCCATATGAACGTATTGCGGAATAGACAAAGAGAAATGGCTCCTGGGTCAACAGCAAATGGAGTTGCCGTTTGCTGAGCTGGAATAAATGCCGGCGGGGGGGAAGTTGGAGCTTGCTGCGGGTCAGGTGTAGGTAAACCGCCTGGTGGTCTAGGTGGACCGGGCGGGAGTTGAGGTCCAGGAAATCGTGCTGGGTAAAAATAAAAATCCATGTAATTAATGTCCATTTTTTAAGCACCTCTATTTTCTTAATCACTATTTTATAAAGTATGAGAAAGCTGCCTAAAGGGATTGGGCAACTATAGCGTTTTTTACATAGGTCTTTTTTATGAAGAAAAGTTTGGTTCTTAAGTCGGGAATGAATTCCTTCATGAACACGATAAAAACTGAATAGGATAAAACAGAGTGTGTTTTTAGAGGAGGACTTTTCATGGATAACAATCCAAAAAAGATGTTTACACCGGTTAAGACCTATCAACCTTTCCACAGTATCTATGATCCGTGCCGGCCGATAGGAGTTAAATATTATTCTACGCCGCCTCAGTTATACATGGGATTTCAGCCCGCGAATCTGCAGCAGTTTTCACCGAAAGAAGCGCTAAAAAAAGGAACGCTGTGGCCGGCTTTTTGGGACTACTATGAAAATCCATACAAAGATAAGAAGAGGGATGAAGAATGAAAAAACTACCTCCGGAGTACTATCAGGATTTAGAAGAAATACAGGCGATTGATTTTGCACTTGTAGAATTAACGCTGTATTTAGATACCCATCCAAATGACCAGCAGGCTATGCAGCAGTTTAACGAATACGCGCAGCAGGCTATGCAGTTAAAAAGAAACTTTGAAACAAAGTACGGGCCGCTCCAGCAGTATGGAAACAGCTATACCGACGGGAAGTGGAGCTGGGGAACAAGCCCTTGGCCATGGCAAATATAAGCAGATAAAGGCGGGAACTATATGTGGGTGTATGAAAAGAAATTGCAGTATCCAGTTAAAGTAAGTACGTGTAATCCAACGCTTGCCAAATATTTAATGGAACAGTACGGGGGAGCGGACGGAGAGCTTGCAGCTGCACTTCGTTATTTGAATCAGCGCTATACCATTCCCGATAAAGTTGTTGGACTGCTAAACGATATCGGGACAGAAGAGTTTGCTCATCTTGAAATGATTGCGACGATGATTTATAAGCTAACAAAAGATGCAACGCCGGAGCAGCTGAAGGCAGCTGGATTGACAGAACACTATGTAAACCATGATAGTGCACTTTATTACAATAATGCTGCTGGCGTTCCGTTTACCGCTACGTATATACAGGCAAAAGGAGATCCGATTGCAGATCTTTATGAAGACATAGCAGCAGAAGAAAAAGCAAGAGCTACATATCAATGGTTAATTGATATATCAGATGACCCTGATTTAAACGACAGCTTACGATTTTTACGAGAAAGAGAGATTGTACATTCACAGCGGTTCCGTGAGGCCGTGGAGATTTTAAAAGATGACAGAGACAGGAAGAAAATCTTTTAATGAGCAAAAGGAACATCCCTCTTAGTAAAGAAGGGATGTTTTTTATTATGGCAGCGTTGATTATGCGCTAGAACTGCAGTGACAAGAAACAACCTTTAATGTTCCTTCAACATCTTTCCAAATTCGCGTATAGCAGTATTCTCCTCCAATGGCTTCACCGGTTGCCAGCGACCCATTTAACGCTACTTTTGTAACGGTAACGGCAAGTTCTTGAAACAGTTTAATTTCTTGTTCCAACACTTCGATGCCCGCTATATCAAGACTTTTTGAACGATGAGCATTTGTATCTTGCTCTTTTGACAACCATTGCCCAAAGTGATTCACAAAAATAAGCTCATCTGAAAGTAATTCTTCTAATAACTCTACGTTATTAGAAAGCATGGCTGAGCGAAGCATTTCTTCGTATTCTATCACTCTTGCTTGGTCCATTTTTAATCCTCCTTTACGCCTTGTGTAACTCTTTTCTATTTCCACCTTACTTTTCCTTTAAACTTCTTCCTTTAATAGATTGTGTTAAATTATGTTAATCAAGGGGATAAGTGGACTAATTTTCTGTAAGCATAAAATATTCTGAAAGACTCCATTATTTACCTTTAAATGGTATAAAATTAGAGTGAAAGAACCTTTTCTTTCCACTTGTCTAGTTATCTTTTTACTATTAAGAAGCAGTTTTTTATACTTGTAATTGTAGCGGAATGAACGTTCATTCCGTTTTTGGAAAGAGGTGATAAAGTGGAATCTACTCCAACAAAACAAAAAGCGATTTTTTCTGCTTCGCTTCTGCTGTTTGCAGAAAGAGGATTTGATGCAACCACGATGCCAATGATTGCAGAAAATGCCAAAGTAGGAGCAGGAACAATTTATCGCTACTTTAAAAATAAAGAAAGCCTTGTAAACGAACTGTTTCAGCAGCATGTAAACGAGTTTTTACAGTGTATTGAAAGCGGCCTGGCTAACGAAAGAGAAGGATATCGAGATGGATTTCATCATATCTTTGAAGGTATGGTGACATTCACTAAAAATCATCCTCGTGCGCTTGGCTTTATTAAAACTCATAGTCAAGGAGCTTTTTTAACAGAAGAGAGTCGCTTAGCCTATCAAAAGCTGGTGGAATTTGTTTGCACGTTCTTCAGAGAAGGACAAAAGCAAGGCATTATTAGAAACCTTCCTGAAAATGCGCTCATTGCTATTTTATTTGGAAGCTTTATGGAAGTATATGAAATGATTGAAAATGACTATTTATCTTTAACTGATGAACTTCTTGCCGGCGTAGAAGAGAGTCTGTGGGCAGCACTTAGCAGACAATCATGAAACTTAACAAGTGAAAGAGGGATAACATGACAATTAAAGAAATGCCTCAGCCAAAAACATTTGGAGAGCTTAAAAACTTACCGTTATTAAACACAGATAAACCGATTCAAACGCTGATGAAAATTGCAGATGAATTAGGGGAAATCTTTAAATTTGAAGCGCCTGGACGTGTGACGCGCTACTTATCAAGTCAGCGTCTAATTAAAGAAGCATGCGATGAATCCCGCTTTGATAAAAACTTAAGTCAAGCGCTTAAATTTGTGCGTGATTTTGCAGGAGACGGTTTATTTACAAGCTGGACGCACGAAAAAAACTGGAAAAAAGCGCATAATATCTTACTTCCAAGCTTCAGTCAGCAAGCGATGAAAGGCTATCACGCGATGATGGTCGATATCGCCGTGCAGCTTATTCAAAAGTGGGAGCGTCTAAATGCAGATGAGCATATTGAAGTACCGGAAGATATGACGCGCTTAACGCTTGATACAATCGGTCTTTGCGGCTTTAATTACCGCTTTAACAGCTTTTATCGCGATCAGCCGCACCCGTTTATTACAAGCATGGTCCGTGCACTGGACGAAGCGATGAACAAGCTGCAGCGAGCAAATCCGGATGACCCTGCCTACGATGAAAATAAGCGTCAGTTTCAAGAAGATATTAAGGTAATGAACGATTTAGTAGATAAAATTATCGCAGATCGCAAGGCAAGCGGTGAACAAAGCGATGATTTATTAACGCATATGCTAAACGGAAAAGACCCAGAAACAGGTGAGCCGCTTGATGATGAAAATATTCGCTATCAAATTATTACGTTCTTAATTGCGGGACACGAAACAACAAGTGGTCTTTTATCATTTGCGCTGTATTTCTTAGTGAAAAATCCACATGTATTACAAAAAGCAGCAGCAGAAGCAGCAAGAGTTTTAGTAGATCCTGTTCCAAGCTATAAACAAGTGAAACAGCTTAAATACGTCGGCATGGTCTTAAACGAAGCGCTGCGCTTATGGCCGACAGCTCCTGCATTTTCTCTATATGCAAAAGAGGATACGGTGCTTGGAGGAGAATATCCGTTAGAAAAAGGCGATGAACTGATGGTTCTGATTCCTCAGCTTCACCGTGATAAAACGATTTGGGGAGACGATGTGGAAGAGTTCCGCCCAGAGCGTTTTGAAAATCCAAGCGCGATTCCGCAACATGCGTTTAAACCGTTTGGAAACGGTCAGCGTGCGTGTATCGGTCAGCAGTTCGCTCTTCATGAAGCAACGCTTGTACTTGGTATGATGCTAAAACATTTTGATTTTGAAGATCATACAAACTACGAGATGGATATTAAAGAAACTTTAACGTTAAAACCTGAAGGCTTTGTTGTAAAAGCAAAATCAAAAAAAATTCCGCTTGGTGGCATTCCTTCACCTAGCACGGAACAGCCTGCTAAAAAAGCACGCAAAAAGGTAGAGAACGCTCATAATACGCCGCTGCTTGTGTTATACGGTTCAAATATGGGAACAGCTGAAGGAACGGCGAGGGATTTAGCAGATATTGCGATGAGCAAAGGATTCGCACCTCAGGTTGCAACGCTGGATTCCCATGCAGGAAATCTTCCGCGTGAAGGAGCTGTTTTAATTGTAACGGCTTCTTATAACGGACATCCGCCTGATAACGCAAAGCAGTTTGTCGACTGGTTAGACCAAGCGTCTGCTGATGAAGTCAAAGGCGTTCGCTACTCCGTATTTGGATGCGGCGATAAAAACTGGGCTACTACGTATCAAAAGGTGCCTGCTTTTATCGATGAAACGCTTGCAGCTAAAGGGGCAGAAAACATAGCTGAACGCGGCGAAGCAGATGCAAGCGACGACTTTGAAGGCACATACGAAGAATGGCGTGAACATATGTGGAGTGACGTAGCAGCTTACTTTAACCTCGACATAGAAAACAGTGAAGATAATAAATCTACGCTTTCACTTCAATTTGTCGACAGCGCTGCGGACATGCCGCTTGCGAAAATGCACGGTGCTTTTTCGGCGAACGTTGTAGCAAGCAAAGAACTACAAAAACCAGGCAGTGAACGAAGCACGCGTCATCTTGAAATTGAGCTTCCAAAAGAAGTTTCTTATCAAGAAGGAGATCATTTAGGTATTATTCCTCGCAACTATGAAGGAATAGTAAATCGTGTAACGACAAGGTTCGGTCTAGATGCATCACAGCAAATCCGTTTGGAAGCTGAAGAAGAAAAATTAGCGCATTTGCCACTCGGTAAAACCGTATCAGTAGAAGAGCTTCTGCAATATGTGGAGATTCAAGATCCTGTTACGCGCACACAGCTTCGCGCAATGGCTGCTAAAACGGTCTGCCCGCCGCATAAAGTGGAGCTTGAAGCCTTGCTTGAAAAGCAAGCGTATAAAGAAAAGGTGCTGGCAAAACGCTTAACAATGCTTGAACTGCTTGAAAAATATCCGGCGTGTGAAATGGAATTCAGCGAATTTATCGCTCTTCTTCCAAGCATGCGTCCGCGCTATTACTCCATTTCTTCATCACCTCGTGTCGATGGAAAACAAGCAAGCATCACGGTTAGCGTCGTCTCAGGAGAAGCGTGGAGCGGATATGGAGAATATAAAGGAATTGCGTCGAACTATCTTGCTGAGCTGCAAGAAGGAGATACAATTACGTGCTTTGTTTCCACACCGCAGTCAGGCTTTACGCTGCCAAAAGATCCTGAAACACCGATTATCATGGTCGGACCAGGAACAGGCGTCGCGCCGTTTAGAGGCTTTGTGCAGGCTCGCAAGCAGTTAAAAGAACAAGGACAGTCGCTTGGAGAAGCGCATTTATACTTTGGCTGCCGTTCACCTCATGAAGACTATCTGTATCAAGAAGAGCTTGAAAACGCACAAAATGAAGATGTCATTACGCTTCATACCGCTTTTTCACGCGTACCAAATCAGCCGAAAACATACGTTCAGCACGTTATGGAACAAGACGGCACGAAATTGATTGAACTTCTTGATCAAGGAGCGCACTTCTATATTTGCGGAGACGGAAGCCAAATGGCACCTGACGTTGAAGCAACGCTTATTAAAAGCTATGCTGATGTTCATGAAGTAAGTGAAGCAGATGCTCGCTTATGGCTGCAGCAGCTAGAAGAAAAGGGCCGATTCGCAAAAGACGTGTGGGCTGGGTAAATAAAAAATAACCTCCGCTAAATAGCGGAGGTTATTTTTTATAGCCAGATTGAGACATGACTAAACCCACCTCATTTATAGCGCCTTAGCGTTTCTTCTGCGTGACAGCAAATTTTTTCAATTAGCTCCTTAGGTTCTTCAATTAAAGCATGAGCACCTAAGGTATAGAAAAAAGAAGCCATGTAGTTTAATTCATTTCCATCAGTTATCGTACCGATATAGCCGCACCCGTCTTCCGTTACCTTCACGTGATTTTCAAGCCACGGAACGCCTTTACACTGACGAACGCCTTCGTGCGTCAAGGTTACTTTTAACGAAATCGGCTGTGAGTTTACCGGTTCTGTTTCAAGCCATTCTTTTAACGTAAGAGACATCTTTTCGTCTTTTTCTAAAACTTTTAACGAGTGAATACGATCTGCTCGAAACAATAATACTTTTTGCTTATCGCAGGAATAAGCGGGGCAGTACCACAAGCCGTTATGAGCATAAATGCCAAGGGGTTTGACTTCTTTTCTTGTTTGACCCGTCTTTGAATCATAAAGAAATTCAATATATTTTCCTGTAAGGCTTGCTTCTAGCAGCTCTTTTAAATAAGGAGTGTCTAAGTTTCTTTTAGGATTCCAAAACGCAATATGAGCACTTATTTTATCTACTTTTTTCTTCGTTTCTTCAGACAGGTACACATAAAATTTTTGAAGAGCCGCATGAATTTCTGCATCAAACGGAAGGTCATGATAATACTGCAGAGCTTGATAAGCAAAAAAGATCGAAATAGCTTCTTGTTCCGTAAACAAGATAGGAGGGAGAATACGGTTTTTTAACACTCTGTAACCACCGCTCCGTCCTTTTTCACTGTAAAGAGGCAGTCCTAATTCACTTAAGTCCAGCAAATAGCGCTGAACGGTCCGTACAGAAAGGCCAAATTCCTCCGCTAGTTCTTTTGCCGTAAACGTTCTTTTTGTATTAATAAACATAAGCATATCAACAAGCCGTCTAGACTTAGCCATTTATTTTCACCTTTTTCTTTTAATATGACAAAAAGTGTCGTATTAAGATGATATCATACAGAAACAGTAAAGTTGAAAGGAGAAAAGGGAATGAAGAAAAAAATCGTCGTATATATTGCCGCAAGCTTAGACGGGTATATCGCAAGAGAAAACGGAGAGATTGACTGGCTAGAAAGCGTAGAAGGAGAGGGGGACAACGGCTACGAAGCGTTTTATCAAACGTGTGATGCGGTCGTTATGGGAAAGGCTACGTACGATCACGTGCTGAAGCTCACACCCGAGTTTCCGTATCTCGATAAAAAGTGCTACGTGTTTAGCCGCTCAGCTCAAGGAAAAGATCAGTATGTTGAGTTTATAAACGAAAGCGTGGCGTCATTTCTCAACAATCTCAATCAAGATACGAAAAAAATATGGCTGGTGGGAGGTGCTGATATTCTCGCTGATTTCTTAAAAGCAAACAGGGTGGATGAATTTATTATATCGGTTATTCCCGTTTTGCTTGGAGCTGGTATTCCATTGTTTAAGCCAGGAATTCCAGAAATGAACTTCAAGCTCACTAATATGAAGCAGTACGGACAAATTGCTCAGCTGTATTACAAAAGAGGATAAGCCTTTTGCGGAGCATTCAATTACTGTTATTTTAGGGACAGTGACATCAAGACCGGCTTTTTTTCATAGTATATTTTTGGGGTGAAAAAATGCCAAGAGTAAATTATCGAGATTCAGACGTTGCTTTAATGGCAAGGATGATGAGAGCAGAAGCTGAAGGCGAAGGAAAACAAGGCATGCTGTATGTTGGAAATGTCATTGTAAATCGCCTTAAAGCAAACTGTTTAGATTTCAAGAATTTAAGATCCGTTCCGCAAGTTATTTATCAGGTGCAGGGAGGCAACTATTCGTTCGAGGCTGTTCAAAAAGGAAATGTATTTTATCAACGAGCAAGAGGTGTTGAAAAAAGGTTAGCCAAAAAGAATTTGGATTATTGGAGAGAACACCCGGGGAAATATGCACTGTGGTACTTTAATCCATCCGCTCCATGCCCTCCAACATGGTACGGTCAACCCGCTTCTGGTCAATACAAAAATCATTGCTACTATGAGCCAAAGCCTGGAACATGCGCTAGCGTTTATAACGGGTAGATAGCTTAGAAGATATGCTGCGCTTTGAAAGTCTGGCCTCAAATCCAAACCGTTAGCTGCAGGTGACAAGGTAATTCTTCTTCATATAATAAGAGAAAGCCCTCTTTTCATAAAGAGGGCTTTTGCTAATTGGTGCATGTCTCATTTTGCTTCAAATTTTATGTTTTTACCAGCAGCAAATTCGGATTGATCCTTCGCTTTTGTATCCTTTACCACCCAGGACGTCTTTACCTTAGCTGCTGCTAAAATATCTTTGATTTGCTTATCGGTTAAGCCTTTCGTATAAAGGACAAATTCCCTTGTATAGATGTTTTTGTTTTCTTGCTCTTCATCTGCACCGCTGCCAAACCAATATCTTGTTTGCTGATCGTCTTTCATGTTATTAAAAGCTTCTTTATAGTTAGGTAGCTTAACTTGAATATCCGACAGGTAGTTCGTACCGCGTAAAGTAAGAGTCATATGTACTTTGTGAAAATCTTTTTTAGAAGGGCCTGTTAACCCTGATGTTCCAACTTCACTAAATTCTTTTTTCGTCAGCGGTTTAACTGTAGTAGAAACAGAAACTTTTGGATCTGAATTATTTGTCACAACGTCTTCGGTACTGCAGGCACTTAAAATGAACAGCGTTAAAAGAGCATAAATTGCTCCCATCACTTTTTTCTTCATGCTCGTTCTCCTTTGTCATTAATAGATAATGGTATTCATTCGCCATGTTCATTATCTTTACCTTTATTTGTCACAACGTCATGATTAATGAAGAAAAGTATAGAAACATTAAAAAGAGAAATGCCGAGGCATTTCTCTTTTTGTTCTATGAGTCTGGATTAAGCGAAGTATGCGTATACTCCGGCATACGCTCTTCTTTTTCCGTTAGTTGAGTATCGGGGCTTTGCTGCTCTTGTGAAACAGGAGACAGCGTGGATTTTTGTTCATGATTCATGTTTGTCATTCCTCCTTCTATGAAGTGAGCTGTTAATCAAGTTTATACGTTTACTAATCTTGCTATTAATTTACGTTACATTGTAAAAAATATACAAATAAAACGTGCATAAATGTAAAAATAGTATAAAATACCATGATTATTTTTGTTTAGATACGGGTAGAGTTAAGTACATTACTTTTATCCATTGATGATTGAAAACACATACATAAAAAACAAAGGGAGTGGAGAAAGATGAGAAAAGAAGAGCAGCCTGTATTATCTGATTTTATTGAAAAGGACCAATTTGAGTTAAATTCATATTTAACCTCTTTACTTGAAACGACAAGTGAAAAGAAAGAAAATCAAAGTTGATGAGTTGAAAACATAAAGGGCTACTTTCCATGTGGGAAGTAGTTTTTTCATTTGTGAACTTGATATACTTATTGGACAAAGAGGTGAGAAAGATGAACCAAAAAGACGTGGTTTCGAAAAGTATTTTAACAAAAGCGACCGGCTTTTTGGCATCCGGTTATACTCATAGTTTAAATCCGTATGCTGGATGTACATTCTCCTGCAAATTTTGCTACGTGCGAGAACTGCCAATTCAGCGTTTTAAAGAAATGGAGTGGGGAACGTGGTTAGAGCTGAAAGTCAACGCAGCTGAAGTCTATCAAAAAGAAATACAAAAACTGCGAAAAAAAGAGCAGCCGGTGTGCATTTTTATGTCTTCAGCGACAGATCCCTATCAGCCGGCTGAGCGTAAAGCAGGCATCACTCGGGCTCTTTTAGAAACAATGATCAATCATCCGCCTGATTTTTTACTGATTCAAACAAGATCGCCGCTTGTGACGAGAGATATTGATTTGCTTTTACAGCTTCAAAAAGTATGTGACCTTCGCGTATCGATGACTATTGAAACAGACCGAGAAGATGTAAAACAAATTTTTTCTCCTTATGCTCCGGGGATGAAACTTCGTATGAATGCGTTAAAAAAAGTAAAAGAAAGCGGAATTTTAACGCAAGTAGCCATTGCTCCAATGCTTCCTTTCACGCCTGAATTTCCTGAGAAAATAGAAGGAATGATGGACCGGATTTGCATTGATACCTTGTACTTAGGAGACGGTTCCTTAGGGAAAACGTCTAAAAGGCTAGGGATGCCGGAACTATTTGATCAGCACGGTTTCCTAGACTGGTATGACAAAGACATTCATATCAAAGCCATTCGTTATTTTGAAAAATTTTATCCTTCTTCGATGATTTATCTTTCTCAAGAAGGGTTTGCGCCGTAAAAAAAGAAGGGCCTATATAGCCCTTCTTTTCTCCATATTAATTTTTATACGTATCAAACATGTTTGTGTCATCAGGCACGTTTTCTAAATAACTGATCTTCCCGTTTTTATCTAGCTTAGCAATATCTTTTCCTGTTTGAGTAAATACGCTGCCAGATGCACGTTTTCCGCATACTGCCCAAGGCGTTTCAAACATGTCCGTACCTTCAACTGCTTTCCAGCCTTCGAACATATGCTTAATATCAGCATTTTCTTTAAACACCATTTTCACAAACAGCTTCCAGTTTTCAATGCCTTGCTTTTCGTGGCCGTTTAAGACAAATACGATATCGTCTGAAAAAAGGCTCACCAATTCTTCAAATGCTTGTTCGCTTGTACGTGATTGATCGAATAAATCAAAATATCTATTTAAGTTTTCCATGATAATCTCCTTTGGGTGCTACAGCACCATTTTTTCTTCTACAGTTGCTTTTAGCATGTCCAGGTTTTCTTTTGGACATTTTTTATGAATTTCATTTGTAAGCGTGGCAATGGTTTGCCGTTTTAAAATGGACTGCCATGAAGATTCGGCTTCTTCCATTAAATCGGATAATAAGCAAATATCTTTGTCTTTTAAATTAAGCATATCGTGAAAAATACCGCTTGATGAATAAAGAGACTGCTTGCCTTCAATGGCTACGTATACGTCATAGATTCGAATTTCTTCCGGCGTTTTCTTTAAGCGAAATCCACCTTTGCTACCAGGAACGGAAGCAAGTAAATCAGCGCTAACCAGCTTGCGAAGAAGCTTTTGAAAATACGTAGGCGAGCCCCCAAGCTGAGTGCTGATAACATCTCCTGGCAGCACAGCTTTTTCAGGTAAAAACGTAAGCAGCAAAATGGCATACACCGATTGCTCAACGCCTGTTTTCATATGCAAAAACATCATCTCCTGCTATATGTGTACAATGTGGATAATATTTATCCACGTTTAGGTTATCATACCGCTTATGAAGCAAAAAGTAAAGCAGTTACTTAATATACACGCGATATTCGTGTATACTGTGAAAGAAGCAGCAACAAAATACGGAGATGAGAGAATGACAACTATTGCAGATATCGCTCGGCTTGCAGGAGTAGCAAAAAGCACTGTATCCCGCTACCTTAACGGAGGGTCTGTGAGCGATGCGACGAAACGAAAAATTGAAGGAATTATTAAAGAAACAAACTATAGCCCAAATGCTTTTGCTCAAAGCTTAAAAGCAAAAAAAACAAATATCATCGGTGTCATTGTTCCGCGCATGGGTTCTTTTGCGACTTCCCGCACATTAGATGGTATTGACCAAGAACTTAGAGACCACCACTATCAAATGATTGTTTCCAATTCTAATCAAGATTTAGAAAGAGAAATTGAAAATATTTATACGCTGGCTAAGCAGAAGGTAGCCGGTATTATTTTGCTTGCCGTTCAGATTACAAAAGCTCATTTGGAAGCGTTCCGTACGATTTCAATTCCCGTTTTGCTAATTGGACAGGAGCATAAAGAAGTTCACAGTTTAATTCACCAAGATTACGAGGCTGCATGCGACATTGGAAGGTACATAGGGGAAAAAGGGCATAAAAAAATCGCTTTTTTAGGCGTAACTGAAAAGGACATAGCTGTAGGTGTAAAGAGAAAAGAAGGGGTAAAGCAAGGTCTTAAAGACAGCGACTGCGAGATCCGCTGTTATGAAACAAGCTTTAACATGAGCGATGCAATCGGAGCAGCTACGGCAGTGATGAAAGAATTTAACCCGTCCATGATTGTATGTGCGACCGATAACATTGCGCTTGGTACGTTAAAGGCCGCTTATTTAAACGGACTGCGCGTTCCTGAAGATGTATCCATTACCGGCTTTGGAGGCTATGAAATTACAGGTGTGATTCATCCGAGCTTAACAACCGTAAAATATTACTATAAAGAAGCGGGCCAAATGGGAGCACAGCGAATTATCAAGCTAGTTAACGGCGAAGAAGTCGAAAAGCTTACACTTTCGAACTATGAATTGATTGAAAGAGAAAGCGTTGACAATCGTTTTACATAAAAAATGATTGACAGAATGTAGGAGATGCTATAGTATAAATGGTGTAAATACAAACAAATAATTGAACGTATCTCCTAAAGGGGAGTAGCTTTAACAGCAAAGTCGTCATTACAGAGATTATCTCTCGGCTTTGTTGGCGACATTATGTTGTTAGCAAGACCTTTACCGCTTATTTGGTAAGGGTCTTTTTTGTATTCAATTATAAAAAAGGAGGAAAAGGCTCGGACATTTAGAGGAGAAACGTTACATAAAAAGAGAAGGTGGAGGTAACTATGGAGGAACTAATTGGCGTATCAGTGCAAGGTTTGCTGCAAATTATTTTTCTTGATTTAATTTTAAGCGGAGATAACGCGATTGTGATTGCAATGGCGGCTCGTAACGTACCAAAAGACTTACAAAAAAGAGCGATTTTAATTGGAACAGGCGGCGCGATTGGTCTTCGATTATTATTTGCGGCTATTATTGTCCCATTATTAAAGATTCCATTAATCGGAGCGGTCGGCGGCTTGATGCTAGTCTGGATCGCGTATAAATTATTAGCCGATAATCACGAACACGGCGATAACCCTCAAGGTGGAGCAACGGTATGGAGTGCGGTTAAAACGATTATTATCGCAGATGCGGTCATGTCATTAGATAACGTATTAGCTCTAGCTGGTGTAGCTCATGAATTTGTTCCAATTATGATTGGTGTATTAATTTCAATTCCGATTATTATTTGGGGAAGCAGCTTTATTATGAAAGCAATGGAAAAATTTCCGATTATCATTTACGCTGGAGCGGCGATGCTCGCATGGTCTGCTGGAAAAATGATTGTTGAAGATAAAATTATTGGTGGATTTGTTCCAAGTACAGCTTTACATCTTGCTGTTCAAGTTATCTTAACGATTGCAGTTGTAAGTATTGGATACATGAAAAACAAAAAAATGAAAAAAGAACAAGCCCACGCAGCTTAATAAAAAAAGAGCGTACGGATGATCCGTACGCTCTTTTTTTATGATTCGGGATAGTGCATAAGTAAAAAAAAGCTTGCTTCTTCTTCAGATGAATTGATATAGCTGTGAGAGGTATTTCCTGAAAAATGCAGAGCGTCTCCTGAGACTAATTCATGTTCTTCACTTTCAAAACGAACCGTTAATTCTCCTTCTTTAATAAGTAAGTATTCATCTCCTAAGTGAGTTTTTGCTTCATGCACGCATCCGGGCTTTAATGTGACAATGTAAATTTCAAACTTTTTTTCCGGGTGATAAGGAAAAAAAGAATACACTAAGTAATCACCTTTGTTGTCCGTGATGGGATCTAGCTGTTTTATGCTTACTTTCTGCACATCCGGAGTGTCTTCTTTTATAAATACAGAAAAAGAGACTTGAAGGCCGTTCGCAATCTTCCAAAGCGTAGTAACTGTCGGACTGGATTTACCTTTTTCAATTTGTGCAAGCATTGCTTTGCTCACACCTGTTAATTCAGAAACTTGATCAAGCGTCAAATTTCGATTTTTTCGTAGTTTAACAAGATTTTTAGCAATAATATCTTGAATCGCGTCCATTGTTGTACTCCTTTAATGATTATAAAGATAGTATAACATACCGTTGTTTAATATAACGTATAGATGTATAATATAGCAGAAAAGGAGGGAGTACGGTGATCGCAGAAAAAGCAGTACAGCAGAGAGAAAAAGTGGATCTAACGTTCAGACAAGGGGCCAAGGACTGTGTCCCTACGCTACTCGGTTACATAAGCATAGGGCTTGCCGCCGGGATTGTCGGCGTGTCCTCGCATCTTTCCGTTATGGAAGTTACTTTATTATCAGCGCTCGTGTATGCCGGGGCTGCTCAGTTTATTATTTGTGCACTGATGGTTGCGAACAGTTCGATTTCAGCTATTATTCTCACAACATTCATCGTTAACTTACGACATTTTCTTTTGAGTGCTACGGTCGCGCCTAAATTCACAAAATATTCGTTATTAAAAAACGTCGGAATTGGAGCACTTCTGACGGATGAATCATTTGGAGTGTCTTCAAATAAAATTGCAAAAGGGGAGCCAATTAATGACCGCTGGATGAACGGATTAAATATAACGGCTTACGTCAGCTGGATTATCGCCTGTACGATGGGAGCCATTTTTGGGCATTTGCTATCTGACCCGGAAGCCTTTGGATTTGATTTTGCCTTAACGGCTATGTTTTTAGCTCTGCTTGTTTTACAAATCGAAAGCGTGTTACCTTCAAAACTTAATCATTATTTACGTTTAATTCTTTATATGGCGATTATTATGATTGTGCTGTCTTTTTTTGTACCTTCACATGTAGCTGTCTTAATTTCAACGATTATTGTAGCGACGATTGGGGTGGTGACGGATAAATGAGTATCCACTATTCAACACTTATCATTATTTTAGGGTGTGCCCTTGTTACCGTAGTTCCTCGTATTGTTCCGTTTTTAGTTGTGCGTAACATCGCGCTGCCAGAACCCGTATTAAAATGGCTGTCCTATATTCCTATTTGTATTTTAACAGCACTTGTTGTACAGAACTTTATCATTCAAACAAATGACAGTGTGAAAATTAACTGGCCCGTCATCATCGTAGTCATTCCGACCTTACTGATTGCGCTGAAAACAAAAAGTTTATCTCTCACCGTTATTAGCGGAGTTGGAATGATGGCGCTGCTTCGTTTGTTTTTATTTTCATAAAAGAGTGTTTTCGTTTAGTTGAAGATAAAATTGAGTCTACTCATAATATGTTCATTCATAAAAAAGAAGCATCTTTTATAGCTCTACCATGCTTTTAAAAGGTGCTTCTTTTTTATTATACGTTTGTTGAAACAGGCAAGCTGCTTAGCGTTGTAAAACAAAAAGCCATTTTTTTTGCAAAATGCAAAGGAGGCTCTACAGATTGAATATGAAGATACATAAGGACGGGTTCTGTAAAAAGCCAATGGTTATGCAAAGCGCTTACGATAAGACCTTGCCGCGCAGCAGCTTCTGTAAAACGAGGGATTTCTTCTTGTAAAATAGCAATCTCAGCCAAGTTTAACGCGTTTCCCTGCGCGTCTATCGCCTCAAATGATACGCCAACAGGAACGACAGAGCTGCTTTTCCGCCCTTGAACAGAAGCCTGAAAGCTTCTTTTAAGCGACACTGAGCATCCTGTTGGACTAACTTTGCTTTTAGCGTTTAAAATCTGGCCAAACTGCTGACATATCTCACTTGTAGTATACATATAAGCCCCTGCCTTTCTTCTATACTCTTAGTAAGCTTTATGACATAAGAGCTTCACTTATGCAAACCGTGTTCTTATAAAAAAATCCTCTTCACGATGAAGAGGATTTTTTTATTATTCAGCATGCGATGAACGTTCGTTTAACAAATTTTCATAAAAACGAGCAAGTGAAGCAGAAAGGTATGGAATAGACCATAAAAAGCCGATTCCTACTGTAATAATACTTAATAAAAACCAGCCAAGAAAGCTTAGCAGCAGCAGGAAGTACTGTCCTTTATAACCATTCATCAACCTACGGCTTTCTGTAATCGCTTGATTCATCGAGTAAGTAGGATTGTCTTTACAAATATAGTACGTTTGTGAATATGCCAGTGCTTTAATAATTCCAGGAATCAGTAAAAGCAGTGACCACAGCATCACATAAAGAGTCATAAGTACATAAATTCCTAATGACTTTACATAAAGGCCAAAGTCTTGGAATGTTTTAAACAAGTGCCCCAATCGAACAGATTCACCTCGTGCTAGACCTAAAAATGCCCAGTAGTTCGCCATCAGAAGAGGCGAGAAGACGATAGCAAAGGCAGTTGAAATCCATGAAGCGGAATCAGATTCATCTTTCATCCAATTGTCATAGCCGCCGCTTGCCACAATTTCAAATGGAATAGGCAGAAGCGTATATACTCCGTACGTCACCACCGTCAGTAGAATCGCAAGTCCCCAGCGATTCTTTAAAGAAGCTTTAGCTTCTCTTTTAATCGTACCGATGTTCATGTTGTTCCTCCTTTAATGTTGCAAAACAGTATCTTTTTGCTCGTATTAACATGTAAACCATGCACAATTGTTAATTTTGTATGAAATGAAAATAATAGTCAATAGGTTCTGAGATGAAAAGCAATGCTCCTGCGAAAAAATTTTACTAGACAGATAGAAATCGCTAAATAGGTACAATCTGTTTTTGAAGAAGGAGGAGGTGCAAAAGCACTGTGTGCGATGTTTTATTTTAGTATGAAGTGAAACCCTCATGGAAAGACTTGCTAAGATAGGAGGGATTTCTATGTTTGAAATGATTAAAATGATGCAACAAGTCTTAAACAAAAAGGAATTTTCTTATTGGGTTCATCAAGATCTTTTTAGTTTTCAATGGTGGCTCATAGTAGTGATAAATGCTCTTTTTCTGCTACTTTTTTACTTTTTTATTGATAGACAGCGTCTCTTTTTTATGCTTCTCGTTTTTTTTATCAGCTTTGACATAGTCGGTTTAGTAGATGAATTCGGGAAATTTTTTAACCTGTGGTGCTATCCTCATCAGATGCTGCCGTTTACAGATCGCTTCAATACGGTTGACTTTGCTATTATTCCGGTAAGTATCGCACTCGTCTACCAATTTTTCAGCAAATGGAAATTTTTCTTTATCGCACATATTATTACGTCTGCCGTTATTGCTTTTATAGGCATTCCGATATTCAAAGCGCTGTATTTGTACCAATTGCTGAACTGGTCGATGTTTTATTCATTTCTTACCGTATTCGTCATGGGAATTGTCGTGAAAATGATTAGCGATTGGGTTGCGGGTAAGAAGAGAGGCTATAGCGTTAGCTAAACAAACAATACTCCTGTCTATTTGAGATAGGAGTATTATTTGTTTAAGGGAAAACGGCAGTATTCCTTTATAATAAATGTAAGAAAGAATGAGAGGAGACTGTGAAAGTGGAAAAAGCGAATATCACCCTAACATTTTATGAGTTAGAATGCAGCCACTTAAAATCAGAGATACGAACCTCTGCTAAAGAGCTTTCAAACATTCTTGCAGATGATTACGTGGAGTTTGGCAGCTCGGGCAGGGTATGGAAACGAGAAGATTACAATCACAATCATGTACTTTCGCCAGATGTATTTGAGATCTCTCATTTTCATGTAGACGTATTGTCTCCTGACTGCGTATTAACTACCTATCATCTTATGAACCATACGGCAGAAAAAAAGACGCTTCGCAGTTCTATTTGGCGAAAAAGAGAAGAAAAGTGGTGCTTGTTTTTCCATCAAGGCACAGTGACAAACGGTGAGTAATAAATAAGATTATTCGGTTATTATTATACTTTCCCTCTATTTGATGCTATGATGAAAGTATATTTTGACGTAAGGGATGTTTTGAAATGAGCAAAAATAACGTAAAAAAAGAAGTGTTTTCATGGATTAAGTCCATTGTTATTGCATTGGTTATTGTAGTGGGAGTTCGCCATTTTTTATTTGCGCCAACTACGGTTCACGGTGAATCGATGTATCCAACGTTTGAAGATTCAAATCGCGTTATTTTAAATAAAATCAGTGATGTTGATCGCTTTGATATGATTGTATTTCATGCACCGGATGCAGATGAAAATTATATTAAACGTGTAATTGGACTGCCAGGAGATACGGTAGAAATGAAAAACGACGTTCTGTATATTAACGGAAAAGCTTATAAAGAGCCGTATTTAAAAGAATCTAAAAAATCTCTTGCACCTAATGAAAAATTCACGGAAGATTTTACGCTTCAAACGCTGCCCGCAACTGATGGCAAAGTGAAAGTGCCGAAAAATTCACTGTTTGTAATGGGTGACAACCGTCCTGTAAGTCATGATGGACGAGCATTTGGCTTTATTTCACAAAAATCAGTGATCGGAAAAGTGCAGTTTCGCTACTATCCGTTAAATGAAGTGGGCGAACCGAAATAAAAAAGATAGAAAGACTGACGAAATTTAATTCGTCAGTCTTTTTTTGTTGGGTGAAAAGAACTGATTTTAAAAAAACGATTTGCTTTATGCAAGTTAAACATCTTCTAAGAAATTAGTAAATTAGATCTTGTTTTTTTCTTTATTTAGGAAATCATAAGGGTGTTTAAAAAGGGACTTCTAGGTACCTATGTTACTTCAAAGTAAGAGGTAGTACTGATAGATAAGCAGTTTTTATGGGTATACAGATATATGAAGATAAAGAAGTAAGGATTTTGGAAAGGAGCAGGTCAGCATGAAAAACGTATTAATCATTAATGGACACGAGTATTATAAAAAGTCAAAAGGAGAGTTAAATCAGACGATTTTTAATGAAATGCAGCATTTACTCGCTGATCAATTTGACATTAAAACAACGGTGGTTGATAAAGACTACGAAGTAGAAGAAGAAATTGAAAAGTGGCTATGGGCTGATGTTGTGATTATGCAGACGCCTATTTACTGGTTCAGCATTCCCGGAAAGTTTAAGCAATATATTGATCGCGTGTATATGGATAACATTTTCTTTAAAGGTTCCAATCAATACGGGCGAGGCGGCTTATTAACGGGGAAAAAATACATGTTTTCTCTTACATGGAATGCGCCGGAAGCGATTTTTAACAATGACGAAGCTTTCTATGAAGGAAAAAGTTTAGACGAAGCCATTATGCATTTGCATAAAATGAATCAGTACGTCGGTATGAGTCCACTTCCAACATACTCTATTCACGATGTAGTTAAACATCCAAACATTGATCACTACAAGCATAAATTAGAAAATCACGTAGCAGAAGTATTTGGAATAGGTGAGGGACATTAAAAATCAATCTCTACAAAAAAACCGACTAAACAGTCGGTTTTTTTATTCATTATGATGCAAAAATCGTATCTCTTAATTATTGGAGCTGAGGATTCAAAGCCGATTTATATGGCAACGGTTGTAAAGAGGAACTTCCCTATATTAACGGCAAAATTGTGCGCGTAGAATGTCATGAATGCAATCGCACAATGGTATTTCAAGGTGATGTTTTGAAAGAGTTTTATAAAGAGGTTTATAAGCGTGTCTCTACGAAACCTAACCGAGTATCAAAAAAATATATAAAAGATATAAATAAATTTTTAATTGGAGTTCCTATAAGGTTAGTGAGCAAACCTTATCGTCTCATAAAAGATTTTAACGAATCCATGCGTACTATTCACCGATACAAAAAATGAACTGCTGCTCTTAAAATTTTTATATAAATGATTTCCTTGAAAATCATGTTTTAGATGTTTAAGGAAAGGGTATAGTAAATAGTTCTCCGATATGAAATGAATTATGAAGCAGTACTTACACGTATCTTTACTTTAAAGTCTAAGAAGGTGAAGGTATGGGATGGATGAACGACTAGAAAATAAACGTTGGGTTGCCTATTGCCCTGTGACGGATCGGCTCGTAAATCTAGAACTTTCTTCTATTAAAAAAGAAGGAAAGAAAGACATCATCACCAGTTGTACAGGCATTGAAGATATTTGTCATACTTGCTTTATAACAAATACCGGGGATGTATCAAAAACATAGCGCGATGTTTGTAAAAGAGATGTGAGTTAGCGCTGCCTGTTATTATGACTCATGCACAAACACCTGTAGTATTTATCTTTTTTTAAATGCTACAGGTGTTTTTTGTTTAACTGGAATCTTTTGAAAATAAGCTTGCTGAGCACTTACAGGATCTGCACATCAAGCAGCAATTTTAATTGTGAGAATGCTTTTTTAGATGTTATATAAATTTTATCAGGTATGGAGCTAGGAAAAGTAAAAACATAAAAAAGCTGCTTTATATAAAGCAGCTTTCTTACGTGACAGTTTCAAACTTCAGGGTGTGAGGTGGGATAGTTTTTGTTTACCCCCCTATATGTAAATAAAACAATCTAAATGATAATGAAGTAGAAGTTATTTATTCCATTTGTTTATAAATTGTTTAAATCCAACATGAAGCAGTTTAGCGTTGGAAAATAAGGGAAAAAGCATACTAACTTGCCTGTGTATATTTAGAAAAGGAGGGATAAAGATGTCGTTAGCTCATTTTGATGATATTTCAGAAATTTGCTATGCATGTGAAAAACAGCCTCTTGGGAAAAGACAAAAACGCATTGGCGTATGGACGGAAAAAGAAATGAGAAAGCCTGTTGAAGAGAGAATAGAAAATCAGAAGGTGGTCGCACTTTCTCGTTAATGTAAAAAAGCCTTTAGCTCATCTAAAGGCTTTTTTACGTATTGGCGTTTGGACATGTGTGAAGGGTCATAGAAGCAATCGTTATAAATCTTCTAGTCTTTGAACTTTTTTGCCTTCTATTTTATGCTGTTCCATCGTTTCTTTTAACTCTTTGTTCGCCGTTGTCATCGTTGTTTCATTTGTTACGCCCATAAATGACCAGCCATGAGATTCAAGCCAGTACTTGAATTCCCGCAAAAACTCTTCCTGCGTTCCTCCCGTATGATAAAAAGCTCCTTGAATTGTAATAGCCGGTTTTTCCGTGTTATACGTCACATACATTTTATTTGCACACATCCAAATAGACCTCCTTTATTAATAAACAAACGTAAATTGACAAAGAAGCGCTGAATCATTCCTCAATAGTTACACTATTTCTCTATTTGACTGCTGTTTTCCTTTTTATCTCTGCGATTAATCATAATTAAATCAAGTTTTTTACAGAAAGAGGAATGTAAGTAAACAGATAAAAAGCTCGTTTCGCAATGAAATCGTCATATTTCTACATATTCTTTAAGGGGCATGTAAAAGTTGTAACATAATGAATGGCACTGTAAGAAACTTAATCCAATTAGAACAAATGTTACTGTTTTTTTTAATGAAAAGGCGAATCTATGTGCTAAGGTAATAACAGGTTCAAATTTTAGGAGGTAGTTTTTGTGAGTAAAAAACGTGTAAAAAAATGGGCAGTTGCTTCTGCAGCGTCTGTAGCATTTCTAGCAAGTCAAGGAACAGCATCAGCAGCAGCTTCGCACAAAGTCGTAAAAGGAGATACCTTGTGGGGGCTTGGCCAACAAAATGGGGTTACGGTAGATGAGCTGAAAGGCGCTAATAACCGCCAAAACGACATGATTTACGTTGGAGAAACATTAACGATTCCTGACCAAGGACAAGCACAATCTGCCGCTAGTCCGGCAACATCTGTACATACAGTAGCACAAGGCGAAACGTTATATCATATTGCAACACAAAACGGCATGACTGTGGATCAGTTAAAAGCTGTTAACGGTTTACAAAGTGATATCATTACCATCGGACAAACATTAAAACTTCAAGGAGAAGCACCGGCGCCGGCACAAACTGCTCCGTCTACATCGGTTTCTGCACAAGATCAAGATTTACTAGCTAGATTAGTAGAGGCAGAAGCAAAAGGTGAGCCGTACCAAGGAAAAGTAGCGGTAGCAATTGTGGTATTAAACCGTGTAGCTTCACCGGAATTCCCAAATAGCATTCACGACGTTATTTATCAGCAGCTAGGAAACGGCGTCTATCAATTTTCACCAGTAGCAAACGGAGCAATTAATCAACCTGCATCAGAAGAATCAAAACGAGCGGTAAGCGAAGCATTATCAAACCCGCATGAAAACGATGCGCTGTTTTTCTATAATCCGAAAATCGCTGAAAGCCAATGGGTTGCAACGCAGCAAGTAACGGCAGTTATCGGAAACCATGTATTTGCAAAATAAGTAGATTTCTTTCAAATATAAACATATATTTCATATATATGTAATTGCGATACAAAGAGGCTGCGACAAAAGTATTTCGCTTAAAGTTAAATCCGAACCATTAATAATTATTAATGGTTCGGATTTTTTGTTGTTATGGTGAACGTAGATTTCATGTATGTAGTTATTTCTAGCTGGTGGTTAGAGGCGAAGACTCCTGCGAAAAAAGCGTAAGGGATGAGACCTCACGGAGCGCGAAGCCTTGCACGGAAAGCAACAGCGGTGAAAAAAGCAGTCCAGATCATTTATTCCTATTATTCGTCTTTAAATGAGGGCGAGTTAGGTATGTTTTAATCTCTTATGTATGAAGAGAGAAATAGCTCTTTTTAAGTTTAATTGAACCTTAAAATGTCTTAACAGATCCATCTGTTAAGGTATTTTTTTGCTTTAATTTTAAGAAAACCATTGATTATTTAGAGAATAATGGTATTATAGGGGTAGTCAATTGATAATGATAATCATTTACATATGATATAGAGGAGGAGATAACTAGACTTCTAGATGAAAGAAAGGAGCAAGGAAAGTTGAAGTTTTATCAGTTAATTCTTGTGTTTGCTGTACTAGCGGTTTCGTCTCTTTTTGTAGGAGTACAAGACCTGTCAGCGATGGATCTGTTTCATTTAACAAAAGAAGAAAGCCAAACGCTGTTTTTTAGTCGTTTTCCTAGGCTTTTGAGTATTATTATGGCGGGAATGAGCCTTAGTATTTGCGGGTTAATTATGCAGCAAATTACGCGAAATAAGTTTGTCTCTCCAACAACTGCAGGAACGATGGACTGGGCAAGACTTGGTGTGTTGATTTCTCTACTAGTATTTGCTTCAGCAAGTCCTCTATTAAAAATGAGCATTGCTTTCATTTTCTCACTTGCGGGCAATCTATTGTTTATGAGAATACTAGACAGAATTAAATTTAACGATACGATTTATATTCCACTAGTTGGTTTAATGCTTGGCAGTATCGTAAGTTCCCTAGCTACCTTCATCGCTTACAAATACGATTTGATTCAAAACCTTTCTTCATGGCTGCAAGGCGACTTTTCGCTAGTAGTCAAAGGGCGATATGAACTTTTATACCTGAGTATACCGCTCTTAATAATTGCTTATCTTTACGCAGATAAGTTCACGGTTGCTGGTATGGGAGAAAGCTTTTCAATCAATTTAGGCGTGAAATACAAACAAATCGTAAACATTGGATTAGTCATTGTTTCGCTTATTACGTCGATTACGATTTTGACCGTTGGCATGCTGCCTTTTTTAGGATTAATCATCCCCAATATCGTATCGATTTACCGTGGAGATCATTTGCGAAAAAGCCTGCCTCATACAGCGGTGCTTGGAGCTGTATTCGTACTTGCGTGCGATATTTTAGGCAGAGTCATTATTTTCCCTTATGAAGTTTCTATTGGGTTAATGGTCGGTGTAATAGGAAGTGCGATCTTTCTTTTTATGCTGATAAGGAGAGGTCGTTATGCATAACAAATATAAAATTATTATTCTGGCCGCGCTGGCTATTTTGTCGGCTGCGCTGTTTATCAGCTATGATTTAGGCTACTGGCAGTACACGCTGCCGCGAAGAATTGAAAAAATCGCTGCGATTGTTTTAACCGGAGGAGCAATTGCGTTTTCATCCGTTATCTTTCAAACGATTACCAATAATCGAATTCTAACTCCTAGTATTCTAGGACTGGATTCACTGTATTTATTTCTGCAAACGTTTATTGTGTACATCTTTGGCTCGACGAATATTGTCATCATGAACAAAAATCTTAACTTTCTTCTTTGCGTTTCGCTGATGATTATCTTTTCGGTCTTGCTTTACCTACTGATGTTCAAAAAAGCCGGTAAGAATATTTTCTTTATTTTACTGGTTGGAATTGTGTTCGGCACGTTATTTAAAAGCATGTCTTCATTTATGGAAATGCTGATTGATCCGAATGAATTTCAAATTGTACAAGATAAATCATTTGCAAGCTTTAACAATGTCAATACTGATTTGCTATACATAGCAGCGGTTATTTTTATCCTGCTTGGCATTTACGTATGGCGTTTTACCTCCATTTTTGATGTTCTGTCGTTAGGAAGAGAACATGCGGTAAATTTAGGTATTGATTATGACAGGCTTGTCAAAAAAATGCTGATTGTGATCGCCATTTTTGTCTCAGTGGCCACAGCTTTAGTTGGGCCGATTACCTTTCTTGGACTGCTTGTTGTGAACCTTGCGAGAGAACTGTTCAAAACGTACAAGCACACCTATCTAATGATGGGATCACTGCTGCTTAGTGTTATAGCCCTCGTCGGAGGAGAATTTATTGTTGAAAAAGTGTTCACCTTCAGCACCACGCTGAGCGTCATCATTGACTTTGCCGGCGGAATTTACTTTATTTATTTGCTGCTAAAGGAGAATAGATCATGGTAGAAGTAACAAATGTCAGTAAAAAATACGGAGAAAAAACCGTTTTAGAAAAAACATCTGTGGTGATTCCAAAAGGGAAAATCACATCATTTATCGGCCCAAACGGAGCGGGGAAAAGTACGCTGCTTTCCATTATGAGCCGTCTTATTAAAGCCGACTCAGGATCAATATCAATAGAAGGAAAAAATATAGAGAATATTGACAGCTCGGATTTAGCTAAAAAAATGAGCATTTTAAAACAGTCCAATCAGCTGAATATCAGACTTAGCGTACGTGAACTCGTAAATTTTGGCCGGTTTCCTTATTCAAAAGGCCGGTTAACAAAAAGCGATGAACAAGCGGTTGATCAGGCGCTGAGTTATATGAAGCTTGAAAGTATTCAAGATAAATACTTAGATGAACTGAGCGGAGGACAGTGTCAGCGAGCTTTTATCGCTATGGTCATCGCACAGGACACGGAGTATATCTTCTTAGATGAACCGCTCAATAACTTAGATATGAAGCATTCTGTTGAAATTATGAAGCTGTTGAAACGTCTCGTAGAAGACTTAGGCAAAACCATTGTGATTGTCATTCACGATATTAATTTTGCGTCTGTCTATTCGGATTACATCGTGGCGCTTAAAAACGGTGAAGTGATCCGTGAAGGCCCAACAGAAACCATCATTCAAACATCTGTATTAAAGGATATATACGATATGGATATTCCAATCGAAACGGTTGGCGGACAGCGTATTTGCGTTTATTTTTCATAAAATTTATTCATGAGGTGACAAAAGTGAAAAAAGTGTTAGTAATGTTTGTAGCAGTCTTAACGGCGATTGTTGTGGCCGCTTGCGGTAATCAAGGAGCAAAAGAAACAACAGGTGGAGAAAGTAAGCAAAAAGAAACGGTAACGGTAACCGATCAGTTCAATAAAGACGGAATTAAAATTGAGAAAAATCCTAAAAAAGTTGTAGTATTCAGCATGGGTGCACTTGATACGCTAGATAAACTAGGCGTTGAAGTAGCGGGCTTGCCAAAACAAGCGATTCCTGAGTATTTATCAAAGTATCAAGATGATAAGTATGCGAATGTAGGTGGCTTAAAAGAACCTGATTTCGAAAAGATTGCAGAACTAAAGCCAGACTTAATTATTATTCAAGGCCGCCAAGCAGATTCGTTTGATGAATTTTCAAAAATTGCGCCGACAATCTATATCGATACGGACAACCAGCACTATATGAAGTCATTTAAAGAAAACACAAAAGTACTAGGACAAATTTTTGATAAAGAAGATCAAGCGAAAAAAGATCTAGCAGCAATTGATAAGCAAATTGCAGATTTGAAAAAACAAGCGGACAAACTAGATAAAAAAGCGCTTGTAATGATGGCAAATGACAGCAAAATGACAGCATTTGGTCCAGGGTCTAAATACGGATTAATTCATGATGTATTTGGTATCAAAGCAGCAGACGACAGCCTAGATCCATCGGCTAAGCACGGTCAAAGCATTGCATATGAATATTTAGTTAAGCAAAACCCGGACTACTTATTCGTGGTTGACCGCGGCGCAGCAATTGGTGAAAAATCATCTGCTAAACAAATTGTTGAAAATGAGTATGTAAAAGAAGTCAATGCAGTGAAAAACAATCACGTTGTGTATCTTGATCCAGGTCTTTGGTATTTATCTGGAGGAGGCCTTGAGTCAATGGCAGGCATGATTAAAGAAATCAAAGCAGGGATAGAGAAATAATAGAGAAAAAGGAGCTGGTTTTAACCAGCTCCTTTTTTTGTGCATGGACTGGGGCAAGCTTTTCCCTGTACCAAATTATGATATTAATAAATACCCTGAATGAAGAAAATTTGTCGAGATGGGCTATCATAACACGCAATTTGATTTTAGGTCAGATCCGCACAGAATGGAAGAAATATTCCAAGGGCAGACGCCAAGCAGAAATGGCGGAGACTTGAGCGTAACGCCTCCACCGGAAGCTTTTCCCGTTCCTCACTTATCTGAAATGCCAAATGAGCACGCTCCAGGTTCAGGAGACATGAATGCATAAAAGTATGCCAATTAGCTTTAATGAATTAGAGCTAAAGTAAATAAAAAAACATTGACTGAGAGCTAGTAGTCAATGTTTTTTTATATTTTCTCAGCTAAATGATGTCATTCCTCTAAAGGTAAGAACACCTCGTCGTTTGCATAAGCTCCGGATGAAATGTTTGTTCTACATCTATTTGTTAATTTAATTGTTTTTTACAAGAAGAAAAGGGAATACTTTCTTTAATCGCTTGTAATAGAAAGCTAATAAGGGGCATGCTGCTATGAGTAGTCAACAAGATGAATTTTTATTTAAAAGAGAGCTCTATCGCTTAGTACAAGAATATAAACGTTGTAAAGTTGAAGAAATTAGACGGGCCATTCAAAAGGATATTCTGCTTTTGAAAAAGGTTATAAATAACTAAAATAGATAGACACAGACAAAAAAGCTCATGTTAGTTAATAAATGAACTTTTTTGTCTGTTTTAAACTTGCTCAAACGAATTAATATGTCTATTAATGGTCTTAGGAAGATTATGGATCATATTAAACAAAGCTAACGCAGCTGTTTCCAGTTCTTCATAACGATAAATGATATCGTTCTCAATGTCGCAGATTTGAAAACTGTTTAATTGTTCTGAATAACTCAGTGTAAACCTATTAGCAAGAGTATGAGTAATGTCACTATCTTTATAATTTACTAAATTTGTTATCATATGCTTAATTTCAGTGAGGTTCATTCACCAAGTCACCCTTTCATGTTATTGAGGTTATCATATCATGTACAGGTAATTTGAATGCTGTTTTTTACAATTTGTAACACCAATTTTCAAAATGAAACATAAAGGTAATAAAAAGTTAAAACGAGCAGCTTAACGCAAGCTGAACATCTCCTAAGAGGGTGTAGGATTTTCTTTAGAGTAGGTCAACTCCAACTTTTTATCCGCGATTTCTTTTAGACCAATACGGATCATACTGAATACTAAAATCCATAAGACAACCGTCAAAATCGTATGTCCTGCTGGGACAACACCTAGTATAGGTGAGTCCCAAAGAGCGTGCATAAAAACGACAAGCAAAAATACACCGAGAAATTTCAGTTTTACCAGCATGTTCCACTGAAATTTCTTATCTTCTTGTACGATGCATATGGCAGCTCCTGTCAAGGCAGCCCAAGCCACATGCCCCCCAGGAGCGAAAATACTGCGCCAGAGTATTGTGGAATAAAGCATGTGAAAGCTGCCGGAAAGAAGTGCCCGTAGAGCATAGCCAGCGGTTTCAAAAGCAGCAAAACCAGCTCCTATTGCAGCTCCTAAAAGAAGGCCGTTAAGGATATATCTATATTTAAGATTGCGCACAAAATAAATAACAGCGATAACTTTAGCGAGTTCCTCACATATTCCAATTACAATCACGTTTGTGTTATTTCCAAGAATATCGTAAAACACAAGTGCTAATAAAAGTGAAAGGATTCCGCCAATAAAAACGACATAAACAATTTTGTAAATAGCAATATTCTGGGGAGCGTTCATTTCCCAAAAGAAAATGAGAGTAGTAAATGGAACTGCAAAAGCACCGACTACAATAAGACCTGGTATGAAGTTGATGTTTTCGAACAAACTTACGCCTAAATATAGGCCTAAGTATGCGACAAGCGCAATAAGAAAGACCCTTGCAAAAAGCCAAGGTTTTGGCCATGTATTTACAACTTCTTCTATTTTAGGAGTCGTAAGCCCTGTTCCTACAATAAAAAGCCGTTCAGCTTCCATTTCACTGTGCTGTCGGAAGACTCGAGAAAATATATTTCGAAACTTAGGTTCAACGGAACGTTCATTTCTCGGAATTTTATCAACACGATGGGCAAACAAGTAGAATATGCTGTAGTTTTCGTTGTGGTCCACGATTTCATGGCCGCAATTTAAGCAGAATTTTACCCCTTCCGAATTAGAATAAGCACAATGGGGGCATTTCATTTATCTTCCTCCTTTTTCTAGATATAAATCGTTTGACGCTTGTCTTCTGACATCTTCTACATATATTATGTGAGCTGATGAAAAAAGCATAAGAGGGTTTGGTAGGTAATTTGCTTAAATAATGGAATGGTATGTATATAAAAGAACAGAAGCTATTGTAAAAAGAGACCTTATTAAAACTAAAAAAGGGCTGTGTCATAAGTCGAACATTCGACTTACAGCACAGCCCTTTATATGATTGAAAATGTGGATTTAAGTCTGTTTTCTTTACAGTACTACGCAATAAAAAAGCTTCCTGAAATAAAAACGATCACACCAATAATCATCATTAACGTTTCGCGGTCTTTTTTTCCTGTTTTTTTATTAGCAGGAAGCAGCGATTTTGCAAGAGGCTTGGCAAAAATAATGACAAGCATGCAAACAGCAGCAAAGATGCCAAGCGCCAGCTGAAAATTACCTTCAATAAAGACGCATGCCATTAAAAGTACAAGACTTATTTTTAGAAAAATTTTTGATAGGTTCACTATCAACACTCCTTTAGAACACTTAATACGAAAGACTTAGTGATTTTTTTATGTGCCTGTTGTTTTCTACGGCTTGAAGGAGAAAATGAGCGACGTCAGAACGGCTGATATTGCGTCCGTTTTCTGGTATGCTAGCCTCTCCTATACGATAATACGTGGTTAATGGACCGCTTGTTAAACCCATTGGCCGAGCAACGGTCCAGTCGAGTCCGCTTACCTTCAAGAGCTTCACGGCTTCGTGATGATCGCGAAGTACATTTTTTAAAATACGCTGAGCAAGCCAGCCCGTCATCCCAGGAATTTCTCCGTCGATTCCCGCTGAAGCCGTGTAGGCGATACGCTGAATTCCGTTTTCGTTCATACATTGAACCAGCAGATTTGTCGTTTCTACTAAAAGGGTAGAATGCCCTAGATTTTCGGTTCCAAGACAAGAGATTACTGCATCACACCCCCGCATGGCCTGACAAACTTCATAATAATCAAGCACGTCCCCTTGTATGATGTGTACGTTCGCATGCGTTATCTTAAGCTTAGATGGATTTCGCACAAATGCTTTTACATAATGTCCGTTTTTAATCGCTTGCTTTATTAATTCCTGTCCGGTCCTGCCACTTGCGCCAATCAAAAAAATGTTCATACGATCAACCCTTTCGTTTCAATGTAGGTAGTAAAAACGAAATTTTCTTTTACCATAACACATTTTTCTCGATTTAGCTTGTCAAAACATAAAAGCTGCTTACGAGATTCATCAAAGTAAGAGGTATCCTCTGTTCTTTTTTAAAACTTATGTCATAGACTGTCTAGAAAACGAGGAAATGTACGAACGGTTTATAAAGGTGTTTAATGCTATAGAAGCGAAAGGGTATTATAGGAATAAGGGACGAACAGAAGGGGCGATGCACTATGAAAAAAACGGTAAGCCGAGCACGTGTTATCATAGTACTAATAGGTTTTCCGCTCATCTTTCTCATTATGGCGCTTGTGACGGGTGAGTGGCGATATATGACTTGGATAATCCCGCCTGCACTGATGTCATGTTGGACGGCACTCTTCGTATTAAGAAAGCAAGAAGAAAGATAACAGGAAATTTGAACTATTGCATCGAATTTATAGAAAAAGTATAAAATGATAGAAAGCTATAGTAAGAAAATTTAATGAAGGACGGTGTGAAGATGAACGGACAACAGTTATTGTATGGGTTGCTTACGTCTAAAGGCGATATCCTAAGAGCTGCTTATGTGTTATGTGACCACCGCATTTATACGGAAATGTCAGCACAGTATCAGCAAACGGAGCATACGGATTTTCAAGCATCATTGGTAGAAGAAATGAAATTGCTTGAAAAACAGCCTGAAGTAGACATGCATCTGCATATTTTGCTTGAAATGGCGAAGTTTTTTGAACTTCCCGTTTCTCATGCTACGACAAATGGCGAACTGTACGAGTTAAGTGATAACATTGGAAATTTGCTTGTATCTAAATACAATGAGCTGTTTTCAATTGCACGCTGTCATACGCTAGAAGACGTAATGCGCCATCAAATCCGACTGTTCTTTCATCTAATTGATTCGCAGTACATGATTGCTACAAATCGTCAGCAAGTTGTGTTTCAGCAGCAGTTGATGAATTGGATTGAACAGCTAAACCCCATGTATCAAGAAAGAATGATTGATGCATTAGGAGACTATCAGCAGAAATCGCTTGTGAAACTGCTGCAAAAAAAAGGGACAATCGAGCTATACAAACAGCTTCCTCCGCACGCATACCCTGCTATTTCAGGCCTTATGGCAACCGTAATGAGTATTTTTATTCCCGTTAATTACCCGCCAGCACTGCTATTTAGTATGAATGCGCCGCTGTTTTTAATGGCGAGCTTTGAAAGTCATGAAATTATTGCAAAACGCAAAGAAGCTGGAACTTTTTTACCGCTGTTATTAGTAGTTGTTCAGCTGATGTGGACGTACAAGCTTGAGCATCAGGATGAGCTGTTGAATTATCAGTCTCTGCTGATTAAATGGTCATCTGTACACACAGCGTATCAAGATTATGTAAAAAAGAAAGAGCAGTCACTGTTTGACCGTGAACGGTTGGACAGCTTTATTTATAAAACAGAGCAGTATGTTAAGCAGCTCCGCGCAACGGAGAAAAAGACGGTGAAACAAATTGAAACGCTCAAAACAGCTATTCGCCATCAGCTTGATGAAATGGAGCTCACATCATTAAACGGAGGGCTTGTGCTTCAAAAAATGATTGAAGAGCATGAATCATTAAAACAAGATGTAGAAGAACTGCAGCGTAAGCTTTCGATTAAAGGTGACTTCTTCTCTAAAGTAAGGCTGACGTTCCGTTCTGCAGAACGAGCTGTCAAAAGCAAAGTGAAAGAAGTAGAGCGTAAAAAAGTGCTTATGCAAATGACGGACTTTATTTTAGCAAATCGTTTGCCCGTATGCGTGGATATTCAAAATGAAATTTATGATTATCAAGACGAGTTGACGACGACTATTTTTCAAATTGATCAGCAGGTCGAGCTGCTTGAAGAAACAAAACAAAGCCGCCAGCTAGCCGATGCAAAAGTACGCCGCTATGATCAAGAAATAAAGCGATTTGAACGGAACTACTACGGCTTAAAAGAAGGAACCGTTGAAGAGATGGCACAGTAAACGTATTTTATCCGAACGAGTTTGATTCTTGATGGAGAATTAAACTCGTTTAGTTATGTCTCAACCTTATTCTCTGTCTGTAGGAGCGGACAGCTGATCTTTATACTCATCTACATAGAGCATGCCGTTTGTTGACACAACTGCATACAGCACTTGATTCAACTGAAGCTGGCGATTTGAAAGCTCAAGGTTGATCCATTGTTCGGTATATTGAGATGTTAAATTTTTATGAATAATTTCTCCGTCCATGATGAGTTCTACCGGTAAATTCATTTCTTTAAACGGCTTAGACAAAACGTCCTGTTTGGCAATGTTTTGATAAGCCGCTTTTTTTAATACTGACAGTTTTCCGCTTACTTCTAAAACAGCAAATTCTACTTCAGCAATGTTGAACGTTCCTAGTTCTCGTAAATGCTGATTCAAGTCGTCAATAGAATATTTGACTTTTTTCATATTTGCTTCAAGAAGCTTTCCTTTTTCCATAATAACCGTCGGGCGGCCTGTAATCCATTTTCGTAAGCGCCTGCTTTTTAGAGCTGTTGATGCTAAAAGAAAATGAATGGCCACAAGAAAAGCAAAAGAAGCGAACATCGGCAGAAATTTTAATTTTAAATCAAATCCCATATTTGCGATGAACGATCCAATAATGATGGACATTGCAAATGTAAAATGATTATTATGCGTGTTAATTTGTTTTCCAATCAGGAAAGTTGTAATGCTTAAGATAATAAAAGAAACAAAGGTTCTAAGAAGGGACAAAAGAATGTCTTCCATCGCTTGTGATGTCACCTGCTTTCTCATAAATAGAAAGAGTATCTATCTCTATAGCGTTATCCATTTAAAGGATCGTTATACAAGAAGAAAAATCAAGAAGAAGTGCGGATAATTCGTTCACATTCGGCTGCTTAAAAAGGGGTAGAAAGGCTGTAGGTAAGGGATAGAAGCGAACAAAAAGAATGTGCAAATTCCTTTGAAATTTTTTGGAGGATTTGTTACAATAAAGGTGCTTATTTTTGTTCGGTAAGGATAGTTCGAAGTGTTCGTCTTGACTTATTGTAAGAGCAGGAATAGAGTAATACACAATGTGTGGATTGTCACACAAGGAGGAAAAGAGATATGTTACAAGGTAAAGTAAAATGGTTCAACGCTGAAAAAGGTTTCGGTTTCATCGAAGTAGAAGGACAAGACGATGTATTCGTACACTTCTCTGCTATCCAAGGCGAAGGTTTCAAAACTTTAGAAGAAGGTCAAGAAGTTACATTTGAAATCGTTGAAGGCAACCGTGGACCACAAGCTGCTAACGTTCAAAAGTAATTTTTTTTATAAAGTTTAAGCCGATCAGCAGAACGTTTCTCTGGTCGTTCGTTAAACTAAACTGGGAGAAGGCCCCTTTTATAAAAGGGGTCTTTTCTTGTTCGCTTTTTACACCTTGTTGACGATTTCTTTGATTTTGCAGAAGTATTCAAATATGAAAAAAACTAGTCACGCAGTATAAAAAAAGCGTATAATGAAATGATGAAAATAGGAATTGTAGAGCAGAAAGGATTTTAAAACGTATGAGCAACCAACTTCAAGAAACGATGGTCGATTCACGTCGTACATTCGCCATTATTTCTCACCCGGATGCCGGGAAAACAACGTTAACAGAAAAAATGCTGTTACTGGGTGGAATGATTCGTTCAGCCGGAACGGTTAAAGGAAAAAAATCAGGCAAGTTTGCTACATCTGACTGGATGGAAATCGAAAAACAACGTGGAATTTCGGTTACATCAAGTGTTATGCAGTTTGAGTATAAAGATCACTTTATTAACATCTTGGATACACCAGGACACGAAGACTTCAGTGAGGATACGTATCGTACCTTAACGGCTGTAGACAGTGCGGTCATGGTTATTGACGGAACAAAAGGGATTGAAGCACAAACGCTTAAACTTTTTAAAGTTTGTCGTATGCGCGGTATTCCCATCCTAACATTTATCAATAAATTAGACCGTGAAGGAAAAGAGCCGCTTGAGCTGCTTGAAGAAATTGAAGATGTACTCGGTATTGAATCATACCCTGTAACGTGGCCAATTGGCATGGGGAAACGATTCCAAGGAACGTATGACCGTTTTTCAAAACAAATTGAAGTATACCAAGGAAACAAAGAGTCATATTTTGCAGACTTTGACGGTGAAAATATCGACGATGAAATTAAAAAGCACGTCGATGAAATGTATTTACCAGGCTTAGTGGATGATTTATCTCTATTAGACGAAGCAGGTAATGATTTTTCAATTGAAAAAGTAAAGCAAGGTCTATTAACACCTGTTTTCTTCGGAAGTGCGATTGCAAACTTTGGTGTACAGTCTTTCTTTAATTCATTTTTACAATTAACATCACCGCCGCAGCCTCGTGAATCAACGAATGGCACCGTTCAGCCTACGGATGAAAACTTCTCAGGTTTCATCTTTAAAATTCAAGCGAACATGAACCCAGCTCACCGCGACCGCATTGCGTTCGTACGCGTATGTTCAGGGAAATTCGAGCGTGGAATGAACGTGACGTTAGCAAGAACAAACCGTAAAATGAAGCTAGCGCAGTCTCATCAGTTCCTGGCGTCAAGCCGTGAAACAGTAGACACAGCGTATCCTGGAGATATCATTGGTTTATATGATTCAGGCACGTATCAAATCGGGGACACAATTGTAGGAGAAGGAAAAGTATTCGAATTTGATGCTCTTCCAAAGTTCCCGCCTGAACTGTTTGTAAAAGTTCGTGCGAAAAACGCAATGAAATCCAAGCACTTTGAAAAAGGGATTAATCAGCTTGTACAAGAAGGGGCGGTACAGCTTTACCGTACGCCGTTCTTTGGAGATTATATTTTAGGAGCAGTCGGTGAACTTCAGTTCCAAGTATTTGAACATCGTATGAAAGGTGAGTACAATGTCGATCTTGAATTCACACGCATGTCTCACAACATTGCAAAATGGGTAGACAAAGCAACAATTGAAGATCGCATGCTAGATTCTCGCGTGATGCTAGTAGAAGATCGTGATAAGCATGCTGTTCTTATGTTTGAAAACGATTTTGTATGGCGTTTGTTCCAGGACAAATATCCATCTGTTAAATTCCTAGATCCGTTTAATCTATAAAAGAGTATAAAAAAAGGAAAACGATACATACTACTTTCATAAGTAGACAGTCGATTTTCCTCCTTTGCTTAAGAGTCAGTATTTACTGGCTCTTTTTTTAATGAGCCACTGATTTTAAATTTAAAAGAATGACTCCTGCAATGATTAATACGATGCCAAATACCATCGTAAGACTGCCGCTTTCTTTCCAAATGACTACACCAATCACAGCTGTCACAGCAGTTCCTACACCAGACCAAATGGCGTATGCAACGCTGAGCGGAATGTGCTGAAGCGATGTGGAAAGCGCATAGAAAGCAAGACCAAATCCTAATAAAACACCAAGACTAGGCCAAAATTTTGTAAATCCGTTTGATGCTTTTAACATAGATGTACCAAATAACTCTGAACTAATTGCAATTGCTAAAAATAAATAGGCTTTCATCGAAAACCCTCCTCTGTTAATTTCCGAAGTTGTTGTTGAATCTGTTTTTGCATGTCTGGATCCACGGGTGCGAGCCCAAACATTTGGCTAAACCATAATCCATCGGCTGCTAAGCGCACGATGGTAGCAAGGACAGGGTCAATGCCGTCTTGTTCAATATGCTGCTGCCACTTTTCATAGTGTGTTTGAAGGTGCTGCAGAAGTTCAGGATTCGTTGCAATACCTGCAAGTAACCCTGCGCTCATCGCTTGTTCACGCTGAAGGTCATGAAGCGTCTCAGCGAGATAAGCCCGGCTCCATTTGCCAGGAGCATCATCATGTTCAATTTGCACGTGTAGCCCGTCATCATATTGCTTTGTGACTGAGTACAGCATTTGCTGAATCAATTCATCTTTTGATGAGAAGTGGTACAACAAGCCGCCTTTACTAACACCGGCTTCTTTTGCTACTTTTTCGAGCGTTAAATTTCCAACGCCGTCACGCTGTACAACCTGAGTGGCCGCAAGCAATATATCATCATATGTAGACACATGAATTTCCTCCTTTTTGATTTTCCCTAGAATACTTTACCGTCTGGACGGTTTGTTTGGCAATACTTTTATTTCGAATTTCAAAAAAAATTTTTGTGCACACTAAAATATAAAGTATAAAAACAAAAATGAACGCGTAAACAAAGGGTTAATCCCTTTACTACTTTTACTATATGAAGAAAAAGAAAAAATAAAGCCTGGGTATATGAAAGATAAAAGAAAGGTGTGAAGAAACAGATGAGGGATGTGTATCAAAGTTTTCAAGAACTATCACAGTGTGAACGAGCGGGGATTGATTACGAAATAAAATGTGTCATTCGCCGGAGAGAAATTGTTGTGCTTGCGATTCACGGAGGAACGATGGAAATTGGGACAGAAGAAGTAGCAGAAAAAATAGCAGAAAAGCTGAACGCAACGGTGTACGTATTTAAAACGCTGAAAACAGAAAATCCGTTTGAATTGCACGTTACGTCTGCAAACTACGATGAAGAAATGGCGCGTCACCTTGTTAAAAAATCAGCGGTCACGATTTCTCTTCACGGTGCCTACAGCGACGTCTGCACGACTTATATCGGCGGAAGAGACGAAAAGTTAGAAAAAGCGGTGCGTCATGCACTCTCAGGTTTTCCGATCAGTGAAACGCCCGTGCATTTAAAAGGCGTTTCACCTCGAAATATCGCCAACGACAATCAGCGGCATAAAGGACTGCAGCTTGAAATCACCACTCCGCAGTATGAACAATTATTACAAGATGAGCAGCTGTTCAACGAGTATGTGAATGCGATAGTATCGGCTGTGAACTCAGTGATGTAAAGATAAATTCAACAGCTTCCTGTATATCGGCTGCAATAAGAGTTGGTTGTACATCAGCCCACTTTTCTCGTTCATGTAACGTGTCGTGCCCAGCCCCTGTTAACACTAAAATACATTGTGCTCTTGCTGCATGGGCCGCTACTAGGTCTTTCCACCGGTCGCCAATCACGATGCAGTTAGCCAAATTTAAGCTGTGCTCCTCCGCTGCTTTTAACAGCATGCCGGGGTTTGGTTTGCGGCACGAACAGGCGTCTGAATCTTCATGAGGACAAAGGTAAACATCATCAAATCCAAAAGCTAAAAGTTCAGAGAAAAACTGTGATTTATTTACCTTTCCTTTTGCAACATCGGGCTGATTCGTAAAGGAAAACAGCGGAATGTTTTGTTTCTTTATGTCTTTAATCGCTTGCTTTGCTTGGGGGAACAGCTGAAAATCACCTGGATATTGAATGTCATTACTGCCTCCAATCGTTCCGTCTCGGTCTAAAAATATTGCTTCAATCATGTTATTCACCTCTTTTTCTATCATAATATAAAACAGGATGAATTCGGTAAAAACTTTGTTTTTTGAAAAAAATCAAAGAAATATGACTGTCTTTTTACTTCTCATCATATGGATAAGTTAAATAGAAGTGGTGAGGAGGGGAAGACAAGTGAACGAAGAATCGTTTTATTCACCATTTATAAGCGAAGACGGAAAGAAAAAAACAATTGGAGAAATTGAGTTTTCAGATGTGCAGCGCATGATGGAAAAACATTTAGAAGAAGGCTATCAGCTTGAGTTCAAGCGCGAAGTAAGCTCAACGGTCAAACGGAAAATCCCAAATATCATCGCTTCGTTTGCCAATGAAAAAGGAGGGTGGCTTATTTTTGGCGTAGATGAAGACGACCATTCCATTAACCTGCTCGAGCGCAAGGAATATGAGCTGTTTATTAATAATATGCTGAAAGATGTCACCAATCCCATTCCTCGTATCGTTACGCGCTTTTTATCACCTGAAGATCACCCCGGGCAAGGTGTTTTTGTTATTTGGATTCCCGAAGGTCCGAACCCTCCGTACATGTCTTACGGGAAAATTTACAGAAGAATTGGAAGCGGCACATCTCCGGTTACGGAAATCGATGATCGCTATCATTTAGATCGTCTTTATCAAAAATCGGAGGATCAAACGCAGCGAATAGAGGAATTTTGCACAAAAGAACTGTCTATCTATAACAGAAAGTGGCCGATGCACGGGAAAAGCTATATTCATTACGGGATGTGTAATATGTACGTGCTGCCACTATATGATTTGCATTTAATCGAACAAATGGAAGAAGAACGGTTAAAGCAATATATTTTAAGCAAGTCTAGCGAACCAAAACACTATCGTTTGGACGATGAGAGTACGGTGATGCTGCATACACCGTTTGTCAAAGCTTCTTATTCAGCGGAATCCATCATTTTTCGAAGCACAGATGTAATTGATGCATATGATAAAACAATTGCGTGGGAGCAGTTTTATAACGGATCAGCTAAGTTTCACATTCCTATTCCGTATATGGAAGAACCAAAACAAATTCATGACGTGCTGAAATCCAGCATTTCAAGCTACATTGATGAGACGATTTTTGAGCAGTTTCAATATATAAACGGACCCTTTTTTCTTACATCTTTAATCAGCTGCATCGGCGGATACATCGATTGTATGATGGAATTAAAAACTGAGCTCGAAGACATGATTATTGTAATTGATTTAGAGAACGTTCGAAATGATGTGCTTTACTTTCCGCATCAGCAGTTTCAAACATTTCTAGAGAAAGAAGGGCTCGTCTTTTCAGATAAAAAGCAGTATCGGTTTAATCAATCATTTAAAACAACAAAACTAGGGGGAAACGTCGAGCTTCTTGCCTACGTTGATTATATCGTAACGGCGTTTGGCCTTTCAAAAAACCAGTCCATGGACTTTCTTAAACATTCGTTAAACCGAGTATAAAATATACAATTTTTTGACAATAGCTAAAAAAATGACAAAAATGAAAAAAAGTATGATAATATCTTTCGTAAGTAATGAGCAAGTAAAGAAGAGAAAGGGGACTCTTTTTTACAGCTGCCGTTGCTAGGTAGGGTTAAACATAAGGGGAGAAAAAGTAATGAAAAAAGCGACATCCATACTTCTAATTGTCCTAGCACTTGCTGGTCTAGGAGGAGTATGCGCTGCTTATTATCATTTGGAGCAGCAAAAGCAAACGGAAGAAATGACGTATGAACAGAACTACATAACCGTAAGAAATGCATGAAAAAACCAGCCAATCGGCTGGTTTTTTTTTGGTTTCAAGTCATAGTAAGTAAAATAAAGATTTTGCTTGTTCAGTTTTTTTAAATAACTCCAATGATGTATAGACGCAAAATAGAAAGCCAACGCTTGAAAAAATAAAAAACAAGCGGAGAAAAGGGCGTTTTTTTTGAATGCGAAAGTACGTAAAAACAACGAGTGAACATACAAGCAGTACGCTCATAGCAGCAAATCGAATCGCGAGCTCTGCTAAATCATCAACCGTGCTTTGAAACAGTTTTAGCGTTTCATCGTTCAAATCAGTCTCAGGAATGTTCGTTTTGTCTTGCTGATTTAACACCCCTACATCCCATTTTTCTCGACTATAATCATGAGAAACCGTGTAGTAAAACGGACCAAGCTTTTTTTCATCTGCACCGTCATCAGCAAGTGCTGAAGCTGGATGCATGAATGCTAGAACAAAAAATAAAAAGCTCCACTTTCTCATTACCAAAGCCTCTTTCTAACTCAGACTATCTCCCATTATAAACCAAAAATTTTTATGTTTCCATCATCCCTCTTTCCTATTTCCATTTCTATATATAAAGTGAAAGGGGGAATAAAAGATGGCAGAAAAAATTCAGCATTCAAGCCAGCTTCGCTTAGTATTAGAACAAGGAATAAAAGAGGATGGAAAACCCGATTTAAAGACAAAATCCTATATGAACATTCAGCCCGGAAGTTCTGCAGATGCGCTCATTACAGCAAGCGAAACCATCGCCAGCCTGCAGTCGCTGCCGCTTGTTGAAATCAACGAAGTTGTCACGTTTTCACTTTTAAAATAAGAAAAGAGGTAGAGTATGAAAACTTTAACGATGCAGTTTTTGAATGAGTCACAAAAAGCAGTAAGCCTATCGATTGAATCACCAAAAGATACGTTAGACGCAGCAGCCATCACAGCAGCAATGAACGCGCTGATCGCAAGCGATGTCTTTACTTCAAGCGGCGGAGCGCTCGTTGCCAGAAAAGGCGCCCAAATTGTCGAGCGAAATGTAACCGAATTTACGATTTAAAAATGAAAGTCCTTCCACTTCGGTGCGAAGGGCTTTTTTAAAAGGAGAGAGGAAGATGGCAGAGTGGTTTACGCTTGTTTCAGACGTTGGGTTTCCTATTGTGGTGACGCTTTATTTACTTCACCGAATCGAAGCCAAGCTCGATACAGTTGTGCTGTCCATTCAGCATTTAACCGATGAAGTAAAAAAGTGATTATGACAATTGTAAGGCGGTTGTCATGGAAAAGTTGACGGATTTGACACCTCACACTACAATTAGTAGTGTGAGGTGTCGAATATGAAAATTGAAAAATTCAAATTTAACGAAACCGGCCTTAATCGCTTTTTTGGCCCGCTTGAAGCAAAAATTATGACGGCTTTATGGAACGGAAGTGAAATGTCCATTAAAGACGTGCAGCACGTGCTTGAGAAAGAAAAAACAGTTAACTTCAACACCGTTATGACCGTTATGAATCGGTTGGTGGAAAAAGGCGTGTTGCAAAAGCGTTTAAAAGGACGTACGTCGATGTATCAGCCGATTCTTTCTAAAGAGGAATTTATCGACGCTCAGTCGAAAGAGTTAACGCACGAATTGATCGATGAATTTGGCTCGCTTGCTGTTACTCATATGCTTGATGCGCTAGAAGAAGTCGATGATTCACTGTTAAGTATGCTCGAATCAAAAGTCAAACAGTTAAAAAAGGATGAATAATCAATGAATCAAGGAATACTAAAGCGTTCTAAGCTTATTTTTAACCTGTGCTTTTTTATTGCCGTGACGTTGCTTATGCAAATGGGGATGTATGTGCTGCATTTGCTGTTTGGATGGAATTTATCGTTTAACTTAATTTTACTTTGTAACAAAGTAGCCCACTTTTTCGGCTTGTTTTTTATTGAATACATGCTGAATGCCGTTATTTTTCACACGATGTTTGTACTGTTCATTAAAGCTGTAAAGCAAGTGATTCAAATGCGGAAAGTCCGTAAAATGATTACGAAGCTGCGAGATGAAACAACAACGGCTGACCTGCAAAAAGCGTACGGAAAGGATTTAACGGTCTTAACAACAGATCAGCCCATTGCCTTAACGATGGGGCTGTTTACACCGCATATCGTCCTGTCTACAGGGTTGCTGTCGGTGCTTGATGAAAATGAACTCGAAGCCGTTATTTATCACGAGCAGTCGCACGTTGCAAACAAAGACCCGCTCAAAACGTTTTTACTAAGTACGCTTGCTTCTGCATTATGGTATATTCCATTTATTAAATGGAGCCATAAACGCTTCAAAGTTATGCGTGAAGTGCTGGCTGATCAAGATGCCATTGTGAAAAATGGCACGCCTGCTCACATCGGCAGCGCGCTTTTAAAAATGGTGAAAACGGGACAGACAAGTCTCTCGTGTGCGCACGTATCGTTTGCTGATACGTCGGTTAATTATCGCATTCAATATATTTTAAATCCGGAAACGAAAATGCCGATGCAGCCTCCTGTTATTTTAACGCTGACGTCGCTATACGTGTTTTTTATTTTGTGTGCGCTGATTTTTACAGCTCTAACAGCTTTGTAAGTTTGTAAGAGAGAAAGAAAAGAAGGAGATGAGATTGTGTCAAAAGCAAAGAAAAAGAAAAAAGTAACGCCCAATCAGCAAACATCCTCAAGCAAGTGGATTTTTTGGGTGATTGGAATTATTGCGGTCTGTATTTTAGGGTTAATCGTCCTTTCGAATATGTCAAAGGGCGGAGGAGATGAAAAGGCCTCTCTTACATATGATAATCAGCCGTATCTTGGAAAAGAGTCAGCTCCGGTAGAAGTGGTAGAGTTTGGAGATTACAAATGCCCGGCTTGCAAAAACTTCACGGAATCCTTTTTCCCGCTGATTCAAAAAGATTATGTGGATACAGGTAAAGTGAAATTCTACTTTATGAACTATGCATTTATCAACAACGACTCCTCTCGTGCAGCAGAATTCGCCGAAACGGTATACAAAGAGCTTGGAAACGATACATTTTGGAAATTCCATGAACTTCTTTATAAAAAGCAAAACGCAGCGGACGAAAAGAAAGATGTCTTAACGGAATCTTACTTAGAAGATACGCTGAAAGAAGTGTCAAGCGATGCCGATGCGAAAAAAGTAGCGAGTGCATTTAAAGACGGAAAAGGAAAAGATGCGTTTAATCAAGATATGAAGACAGCCAATGACTTAGGCATCACAGGTACACCAACCATTTATGTAGGCGGCAAAAAATTCGAAGGAAAAACAATCGATGACTTTGATCAAATGGTCAAAGATGCGGCTAAGGAGAACAAATAATGAACAAGTCTTTAGTTTTCGGGTGGATTACAGCGCTTATCGCGATGCTTGGAAGCTTGACGTTTAGTGAAGTTCTTCACTTTATCCCGTGCGAACTTTGCTGGTATCAGCGAATTTTGATGTATCCGCTCGCGATTGTGCTAGGTGTAGCCGTGTACCGGAATGATACGTTCATCTACAAATACGTCCTGCCGTTTTCGGTGATTGGTATGGCGCTTTCAGGCTATCATTATTGCCTGCAGAAGATACCGGCTCTTAAAGCATTTGAAACGTGTACAAGCGGTGTTCCTTGCTCAGGTCAATATATTAACTGGCTTGGATTTATCACCATTCCTTTTTTAGCGTTTATTGCGTTTACCATTATTACGATTATGATGCTTGTTCTTCGCAAGCAGATGAAAAAAGCTTAACCTCCGGGTTAAGCTTTTTTTATCTGAAAACAAAAAAAGTCCCGCTTACAAGAAGCGGGTGCAAATAGGGTACATCTATGAAAAATGATGAAATTGTTTTGACAAGAACAGTATATAAAAGAAAAGTGAAAAAACGGTGAAAAGAGAAAAGCTTTTTTAAAAAATATGCTTTTCTTATAAAAAAAGCCCCGCTCACAAAAAGCGGGGAATAAATAGGGGTCATTTATGAAAAATGATGAAATTGCTTTGACAAACTTAGTATACAAAAGAAAAGTGAAAAAACGGTGAAAAGATGGAAGCTTTTAGAAAAAATAAAAAAAGACCTGTTTTGGGGAAACAGGTCATTAGAAAGGGAGTAAAACTATGAAAAAATATGCTAATTGGCTTCGCAAGTACTATCTTATACCTTTATGGTGAAAAAATGATGAAAAAAGAAACTGGATATAAAAAAAGACCTGCTTTGGGGAAACAGGTCTTTAGAAAGGGAGTAAAACTATGAAAAAATATGCTAATTGGCTTCGCAAATACTATCCTATACCTTTATGGTGAAAAAATGATGAAAAAAGAAACTGGATATAAAAAAAGACCTGCTCTGGGGAAGCAGGTCTTCAAAAGGAGTAAAACTATGAAAAAAATATGCTAATTGGCTTCGCAAGTACTATCCTATACCTTTATGGTGAAAAAATGGTGAAAAGAGAAGCGGGATATAAAAAAGACCTGCTTTGGGGAAACAGGTCATTAGAAAGGGAGTAAAACTATGAAAAAATATGCTAATTGGCTTCGCAAATACTATCCTATACCTTTATGGTGAAAAGATAGTGAAAACGAGATTAGGATATAGCTCCTATTTTTCCATATTATAGATTCATTTCTCTTTAATAGGGTATACGTTCATTAGAATCGATATAAACTTAAAGAACTGGCAGGGAGGGATATATATGGAAAAGAAGCACGAAGCAACTGCAAATCAGCGCGTGGTTCACCGCGCTCGAAATAGCTGGTCAGGCTTTTTGTTTGGCGTAGGGTTAGTTGCTTTTATTGATGAAGCAGTGTTTCATCAGCTGCTTCATTGGCATCATTTTTATGATAAGTCCACAACGGCCGCTGGTTTAGTGTCAGACGGTTTGTTTCATGCATTCAGCTGGTTCGCTACAATTGCATCACTTTTTATGGTGGCAGATCTAAGGCGCCGGGGCGGCTGGTGGGTGAAAAGGTGGATAGGAGGAGTATTGCTTGGAGCCGGGGCGTTTCAGCTTTATGACGGGACCGTGCAACATAAGCTTATGGGCCTTCACCAAATTCGGTACGGAGTGAAGATTGCACCTTACGACATTACGTGGAATGTACTTGCATGTTTGATGCTGCTTATTGGCATCATGTTAACATGGTTTACACGTAAACAAGGTGCACATCATGATTAAATATAAAGTAATATCTCAGCTTTTATTAGCCCTGCCTTTTGTCGCTGCCTTTTTTTTATACGTGTGGGCTGTAACGTCTTCAAATGCAACGTATAGAAAATGGTCATTATATAGGACGTCCAGCTGGACACTTGGTATTTTATGCGCCATATCTTCTGCAGCAGGACCGCTCGCAGCTCGTGCTCATATGGACTTTACCGCGCATATGACGGGGCATTTGCTTTTAGGTATGTTAGCTCCGCTTTTAATGGCGTTAGGAGCACCTTTTACACTGCTGCTTCGCACGCTTCCGGTTCATGCAGCCAGAAAGGTGTCAAAACTTTTAAAAGGACGGTTTGTTCGGTTCATCAGCAGTCCGGTGACAGCTTCTGTTCTTAACGTAGGAGGACTTTGGATTCTTTATACAACAAGTCTGTATGGCATGATGCATCACTCTTTTTTCGTGCATGTCGCTGTACATATTCACGTATTTTTAGCCGGCTATTTATTCACCGTATCGATGATTTCAATTGATCCTTCGCCGCATCAAAAAACTTTTACGTACCGAGCGTTCGTATTGGTTCTTGCTCTTGCCGCCCACGGTATTTTATCAAAATATGTGTACGCTCACCCGCCTATGCACGTCTCGGCAGAAGAGGCGCAGCAAGGGGCTATGCTGATGTATTACGGAGGCGATTTAATCGACTTATGTTTAATTGTACTTCTTTGTTATGAATGGTTTAAGCGGGTTCAAAAAGTCTCTTTTACATAAAAACGCGCAGAAAGCATCATGCTTTCTGCGCGTTTTTTTTAGTGAATGTTTCGTTTTTTAAAGCGTCCGCCGCGGACTTCGGTAATATCTGCAACGGCTAAAAAGGCAGTAGGGTCAAAATCTTCAACAATGGTTTTTAGCTTTGATTCTTCAAGGCGCGTAATGATGCAGAAAATCACTTTTTTATCATCGCCCGTATAAGCACCTTCACCGTGCAAATAGGTAACGCCTCTACCTAGACGCGCATTAATCGCATCGCCGATGTCATCAGAATGATCACTAATAATCCAAGCTGATTTTGATTCTTCCAATCCTTCTACAACTGTATCAATGGCTTTAGCCGCAATGATGTACGCGAGGATAGAATACATGGCGCGGTCCCAGGTGAACACAAATCCCGCTGCTCCTAAAATGAAGAAGTTGAAAAACATTACAATTTCTCCTACAGAAAACGGAATTTTTTTACTGATTAAAATAGCAAGTATCTCCGTACCGTCAAGCGCTCCGCCGTAGCGAATTACGAGTCCAATTCCAATTCCGAGAATAATCCCTCCAAAAACGGTAGCAAGGAGAACGTCTGCGGTAAACGCGGGGACATCATGAAACATAGAAGTTAAGATGGATACAACCAGTATGCCAAAAATAGTGGAAAGGGCAAATGTTTTTCCCATTTGCTTGTACCCGATAAATACAAACGGAAGATTTAGTACAAAAAGAAAGATTCCTAGATTTACGCCGGTAATATGCGAAAGCATGATGGAAATACCGGTAATTCCTCCGTCGACAACGTGGTTTGGAACAAGGAAGATTTCAAGTCCTGTGGCCATGAGCAGGGCACCGATCGCAATGGCGATAGCCCTACCAAATACCTGTCCCTTGGACAGCTTTCGGTGCTGAATTTTCGCTTTTTCGAGTTCTGTCATTTGCATGTCTCCTTTGATGTCTCATATGTATTTCTCACTTTAGAAAAGTGAAACTATCTTTAATTATACCTTACTGTGCACAATTAGTGGGGATAGACGGCTTAATTACTTGTTTCACCATATAAAAAAAGCCTGCTTTAGAGTCATAAGCAGGCTTTTTAAAGAGTAAAACGATGAAAAAAAGTTGGCTTCACAATTTTCACTATATAGGGATTTGATGAAAAAATGATGAAAATGCCGGCATGTGCGGTAAGAAAATCGGGGATACTAGTTAAAAAAGGCCAAAAGGAGATGACGAAATGAGCGTGTGGATGATGTATAATCACTTGATGCACTCGCAAATCTTTTTAAGCAGCGTATTAATTAGCGGTATTCTTCTTGTTAGCGGAGGATTTGTGTACGGCAGAATAATGAGTAAAAAGTGAACCTAATATTGCCGCGGATAGGTTGTTAATGGAAGATGCTCAATAGTAGCTTGGTTAATGTTATACTTGCTCCATAAGCTTAGCGTGGAGGTGTCAGCATGAGCAAGCATCATGATCTAACAACATCATACGGAGAATCGCTAGTGACGTGTGAACATCAGTTTGAAGCTAGCTATTACTATCATCAAGTGCGCGAACAGTGCATGAATCATATTCATGAAATAAGCAAAGCGGTAGCTGAATTCACCGTTGATTTTACAGATGAAAGTTTGAAAATATTAGAGCTTCTTTACTATGATCTAGAAGACAGCAATTGTTTTGACTATTTTTCAATAACAAAAGAAGAATTCGAAGAGTGTATGGGCGTATACTTTGGTGAAGTGGTTACGTCTACTATTGACGAAGCGCGCTGGGTTGTGAAAGAATATCCGCTTATGGAAAACAAGTATGTGACCGGAATTGAAAAAGGGAATCTTTCACTCATGTTTCCCCATGGATTTTTTAACCATAAAGAGCGTCATCCAGAGTGCGTTTTTACTCTTTATCATTTATATAAACAGCTGCAAAAATAGGAAAAAGGTGAACGTAAGTTCACCTTTTTTATTGTCCCAGCTTTATGGGAATATAAATATCCATTTCATATGTATCACTATATAAATTGCTGTGTATAGCTGTATTTACAATTTCAAGAGCAGGACCTTCAATCATGCTGTAAGAAGAGTTCGGCAGCCATTCATTCCAGATGCTGTTATACGTCGACCCAAGCGATGTAATGGGACCTCTGTGTTTAAACTGCAGGTATGTAAACGAAGGAAACGTATGAACGCTCATACCGTTTGGAATACAAGCCGTATCAGCCACTTCTGTCCCTGCAATATAAAAATAATTTTCTTTTTTCGGAGCCATGCAAATGCCTGTAACCATATAAGGTTCTTTTGAAGAGCTAATCATTTCTTTTTCTTTAAGTATTTGCTTCAAAAGATTCTCTTTTTGATACTCTCCGTTTTTTGCTATGCCTATCACTGAAAATCCTTCTTTATATACAACTTTACCTTGCATAATCCACCTCGAATTTTTCAAGCTCTAGCTTTTATTCTATCAATCATAAATTACTTTACCGTGATTGTAACATAATCTTAAGTAGATATCGATGCAGAAAATGGAACATTACAGTAGCCAGCTTTTGTGAATTAAGAAATAGTTTTAGCAAGCTGGTTGACGGAGGTCTTTGAACTCTTAGTCATGCAAATCAAAAGGTAAGTATATACTTTATTACCGTATATTTCATATAACTAAGAGGAGGGAAAGTAATGGGAGACGTAATTCAAAGCCAGCTGAATATATTTTCATCGCAGTCTCAAAGCGTGCAGTCGTTGACTTACGGTTCTGAAACGAGCATTTTAACAGTAAATGCTGAGACGAAAAAAAACAATCAGAAGATGAAAATAGATGGGTTTGCTACAATTGAAGCAAACATTCCTCTTGGATTAACTAGCTATCAATACGGGGTAACACTTAGAGTATATAGAAATTCTCAGCTTTTGTTTTCACAGAATTTACAGCAAGGAGCTGCAGCCGTTCTAACACTATCATTTACTCAGCAAAATGCTCTTTCTTTTACATGGGTAGATACAGTAGCATCAATTGGTACATACACGTACTCAGTCAGAATGGAATTTTTTGTCCGGTCTTCAACTGGGGTGACCGTTCAAACGACTACCCGTGCAATTGCGATTACTACATAAAAACAGCGCCAGAATTCTGGCGCTGTTTTTTTACTGATGCAACACTTTATTTATATAACGTTTACGAAGAGTAAATCCGGGAAACTCCTTAATATAAGTCAAAATGGTAGCTAAACCAGTAGTCGTCCTGCACATTCTTTGTGTTTGAAACGACAATATGCTCATGACCTTGTTCGTCTGTGGCAATCCAGTTGTAGTTGATATCCATTTTAATCGGATACATATTGCCTTTTTTAAACAAAATAACGGGGGGAGTTACTTCAACAAAATCGTTTAGTTTTTTAACAACATTTTCTTTACAGCGAATTAGCTCCATGTCTTTTTCTCCTTCGGTGTTATTGCACAATCATATTTTTTGCGTTGTGCACAATATATAATTTAAAATAACAAAAGTAAGTTTAGCACATTTTACAAAAAACAGAGAAATAAAAAGGAGCGATATCGATGAATGAACAAATTTTATTAGCAGAACGTCCAAAGGGAATGCCAACAAAAGATACGTTTAAATACGAAAAAATTGAAATGCCTACAGCGAAAGAAGGCGAGGTACTTGTTCAAACACTTTACCTTTCTGTTGATCCGTATATGAGAGGACGCATGAACGATACAAAATCATATGTTCCTCCATTTGAGCTAAACGCACCGCTTGCAGGCGGCATTGTAGCACGCGTAACGGAATCAAAATCAGATCGCTTTAAAGAAGGCGATATCGTGACAGGTATGCTTCCTTGGAAACGCTATTCAGCCGCAGAAGCAAAAAACTTACAGAAAGTTGATCCAGAGCTAGCGCCAATTACAACGGCTATCGGCGTTCTTGGTATGCCTGGTCTCACAGCTTATTTTGGACTGCTTGAAATCGGTCAGCCAAAAGAAGGCGAAACAGTAGTCGTTTCCGGTGCAGCAGGTGCTGTTGGATCTGTTGTTGGTCAAATCGCTAAAATTAAAGGCGCACGTGTTGTCGGCATCGCAGGTTCTGAAGATAAAATTGCTTATTTAAAAGATGAGCTCGGATTTGATGAAGTGATTAATTATAAAAAAGGAAATGTGAAAGAAGCATTGAAAGAAGCGTGTCCTAATGGCGTTGATGTTTACTTTGAAAACGTCGGCGGAGAGATTTCAGATGCAGTTGTTAGCTTATTAAATAAATTTGCGCGCATTCCACTTTGCGGCCAAATTTCACTGTATAACTTAGAAAAACAAGATGTTGGACCACGTGTTCAAACACCTTTATTAATTAACAGTGCGCTAATGAAAGGGTTTATCGTAGCCGACTATGCTGACAAATTCCCTGAAGGCATTAAGCAGTTAGGCGAATGGGTGCAGCAAGGGAAAATCAAGTACAGCGAAAACGTTGTAGAAGGTTTTGAAAATGTACCTGAAGCGTTCCTTGGTTTATTTGAAGGAGCAAACTTAGGAAAACAGCTTGTAAAAGTAGCAGAATAAGCGTAAAAAAACCGTGCGGGATCATTTCCGCACGGTTTTTTTACATAGTTGAAGCCGTTTGTTGCTTGGCTTCTTCTTCAATATGTTCACCAGTTCGTTCGATTGGCGAGCGTTTGTGATAGCGTCCAAGCAGTCCTGTCATGATAAAAATACCAATTAACGAATAAAGAACTTGAACTACGCCGAATACCACTGTTGCAGAGCCTACAATCAACACATCTGTCAAAAGCATTGTTTTACCTGGATTAATGCCAAATCTCTTATCAAGAAACACGCATAACATGTTGATTCCGCCAAGAGAAGAGCCGTGACGAAACAAAAAGATTAGTCCAATGCCGACGATAATGCCGCCCATAACCGCGGCTACAAGCGGATGCGGAAGTGCAAATGAAAAGTTGGCAGCTAATAAATCGGACATCACTGACATCAGGCTAACGCTGATGAAGCTTTTTATCGTAAACTGCAGTCCAATTTGTGTAAGAGCCATAAAATAAAACGGTAGATTGATGATAAAGAACAATACCCCAAATGAAATACCGGTTAAATGCTGCAGCACAATGCCAAGTCCTGCCGTTCCGCCAATAACGAGGTTAGAAGCGGTTAAAAATTGAATTCCGATGGCAACGCATAAGCAGCCAAAGGTAATCCATCCCCATTGTTTTACGTGATTCATATCTCCATCCCCTTTTGTATATTTATACAATACTTTCGATAGAAAACACCGTCTTTTAATTCACAAAATCTATTTTACTATATATCTTTTCAAAAAAAAGCACTTTTGTGAGAGAATCTAACACAAGATAAAAAGTTAGATAATTCAGATTTATTGAGTTCTTCTGGAGCAAATGAGTGATAAGCCGATATGTTTCTAAAAAAAGATTAAAAAGAAAGAATGAGAAAAACGGATTTTGGAAAATGTATAAACAAATATTTGGATAATGGTCAAAAAAAGGGAAGGAATATCAGTTAAAACGAACTATTTTAATTATTAATTAAAATATTATTCGTATTTGTGTTGATTTTTTGTTTGATTGAGGTAATATATAACATTATTAGCATGAAAATATGTAGAGATGGAAGTGGATGCAAAATGAATAAGAAATTATCAGCGTTGACAGGGGTGGCTGTACTTGCTTTTTCGCTTACAGCATGTGCCCCTCAGCAGGAAAAAGAGGTTTCTGCTGAGAAAAAAGAACCCGTTCAAAATCTAGCTGATCAGCAAATTATGGCGGACGCTTGGTACCAGACATCCGGCGAAATGAAAGCTTTGTATTACCAAGGCTATAATACAGGGAAGCTTCGTTTAGATGAGGCGCTTGCAAAAAGTACCGATAAAAAGCCTGCCATTATTTTGGATTTAGATGAGACCGTGCTTGATAATAGCCCATTTCAAGCTTCAGCCATCAAAACGGGTAAAGGATTCCCTTATAAGTGGGATGAATGGGTGCAAGCAGCAAAAGCGAAAGCAGTGCCAGGTGCTGTCGATTTCTTGACGTATGCAGATCAAAAAGGTGTAGATATTTGCTACATTTCAGGCCGTACAACTTCTCAGCTTGAGGCAACAATTAAAAACCTAAAGAATTTACATATTCCTCAAGCAACCAAAGACCATGTGCTGTTGACGGGTCCAAAAGACGAAGGAAAAGAAACGCGCCGTCAAAAAGTAGCGACGAATCATAATGTAGTCCTGCTGTTTGGTGATAACTTATCTGATTTTAGCGGCTTTGATAAAAAGTCGATGAACGATCGAAATAAGCTTGTAGAAGAACAAAAAGAAGCATTTGGTCAAAAGCTAATTGTGTTTCCAAATCCAATGTATGGAGATTGGGAAGGAGCTATTTATAACTACGACTACTCAATTTCGGACAAACAAAAAGATAAGCTTCGCCGCGAACAGCTTCAATATTTTAATTAAAAAATAGGTTGAAACATAACGAAATCGCTCCAATCAAAAGGCGAACAAATTGGATACATGAGCTGAACCGCTTGTTACACCGCTGTTGATTTCCGTACAAGACTTCGCTTTCCGCGGGCGGCCGATGAGCCTCCTCGTCGCTTCTCTCCTGCGGGGTCTCATCTATTCCGCTTTTCCCGCAGGAGTCTTCGTCTTGCCCTCCAATCAACAGCTGGTATCACCTGCATTGAATGAAACCTGTGTTCAGCATCACAATAAAAAATCCGAACGAGGTTGATTCTTCATTAAGAATCAACCTCGTTCGGATTTCTCTTCAACTCACATATTGTTGTCCCAGCTTCTTTTAATCTTTTTACTATACCCTATTTAAACGATAGCTTGTCCAAATGATTCTACTTTTTAAGAAAGAAGCCAAGGAGCATAAGGAGCTTGCTTCCACTCGTGTTTTAACATGCCGTAAATCACAAGGTCGTGGTAGTGATCATATAGGTATTCACCTTCTCTGCAAATGCCTTCTTCTGTAAAACCTAGACGCGTAGGGATGGCTTTACTTTTTTCGTTATTAACGCCGCAGCGTATTTCGACTCGATGAAGGTTTAACGTATTAAATGCATAGTTCAGGCATCCGTGTACGGCTCTTGTCATAATACCTTTTCCTTGAAAATCATGTCCAATCCAATAGCCCAGACTTGTACTTTTGTTTCCCCAATTAATTCCGTGAAAACCAATCATCCCGGCGATTTCTCCGTAGTACCGAATGATCGCCTGGAACCCTTGGTTATTATAGTATTGAGCTCTCCATTCAGGGATGAGTTCATCATAGTCAGCAATACTTTGCATGCTATCTACCCATGGGAGCCATTCTTTTAGGTAAGGTCTTGACTCGTTAATAAGAGAAAGCAAGGGGAAAGCGTCAGTTGATTCAATTAAATGCAAACTAACTTCGTCATCAATTTTGTATTCAAACATACGAAAGCCTCCTGTGATGATGGGCCTGCTGAGATAAGCGTAGCATGTAGGCAGTTCTAACATCTAGTTTTTCTTTATTCTACCACAAGTAGCAGAGCGGAGAACGAGGAAGTTTGAGCTAAACGTAAATAACGCATAAAGTCGATAGGATTTTAATGATTAAAAAAATTAATAATTGAAAGCACTTTTATCAATATTTTTACAGAAAAGAAGCATATACAGTGATACAATGGAAGAAGAGATAAGGCGTTGTATGTATACATACTTTCTAACAAACATGATATTGGATTGATAAAAGCAGGTGGTAAAAACATGGATGTACAACTATTAATAACGGTATTTGCACTCGGGTTTTTCGGGTCATTTTTAGCAGGTATGCTTGGAATTGGAGGGTCAGTTGTTTTGTACCCGCTGTTGCTATTTGTTCCGCCTCTTGTAGGAGTGGGAATATTCAGCGCGCACGAAGTAGCTGGTATAGGAGCCGTGCAGTCGCTGTTTGCCTCCGTTTCAGGAGCTCTTGCTTATAAAAAGGGCGGCTATTTGAATAAACCGTTAATTTTATATATGGGCGTCAGTGTCTTAGTTGGTAGTCTCATTGGTTCAACGCTATCAAACTCGTTTTCAGAAGGAATGATCAATTTCATTTACGGCGTGATGGCAACAATTGCTGCAGGATTAATGTTTATGCCCAAAAAAAATAATCCAGCGGCCGATTCATTCGAAGTGACGTTTTCAAAACCTTTGGCAGCAGCCCTGGCGTTTTTAGTTGGGATTTGCGGGGGAATTGTCGGAGCAGGAGGCGCATTTTTACTTGTTCCTATTATGATTACCGTGTTAAAAATTCCTGTGCGCGTAACGATTGCAAGCTCATTAGCCGTGACGTTTATTTCGTCTATGGGAACAACATTCGGTAAAGTAATGACGCATCAAGTCCTTTTGCTTCCGGCGCTTATGATTATTGGAGCAAGCTTACTAGCAGCTCCGATTGGCGCTTTTGTCGGGCAAAAGACGAAGGTAGCGTCGCTGCAAGTGATCTTAGCAGTCGTTATTACGGCAACTTCGTTGAAAATATGGTTTGATTTACTAATGAAATCTATTCATTAAAAAAAGCTGCCTCTTTAAGGGCAGCTTTTTTATTTTGTTGTTGATGCAACAAGGTGAGCGACTAAAATATAGCGTTCAGGTGCTGAACCAACGTAGTTAAATGGATAACAGGTGCTGACGGTTAAAGTGGCTCTAGGTTTTGGCACAATAACGGTCCGGTCATCCGCATCCACAATTCGTACTTTGTTTACTTTGTATGTGAAGGTGCCTGCTGCTGTACTTACCACAAGCGAATCGCCTTCACCCACGTCGCCAAGCTTACGAAAAACCGTATCGCGATGTCCTGATAGAACAGAATTGTCGTTTTGACCAGGCAGCACGCTTCCCGCAAAATGACCGACGCCTTTTTCTAATTCATCTTCGTTCGTACCGTGATAAATTGGCAGCTTCGCGTTTAATTTAGGAATATATAGTTCTCCCATTAAATCACCGATTTTTGGCTGTTTCGGATAAGACACATTTGACACTTTTGGCTTTTTTTCTGAGCTAGCAGTACGAGAGTGTACCGCTTTTTTGGGTTCAACAGAAGAAGCTTCAGCAGAAGAGTCTGCTGTTGATGAGTCCTTGCTTTTAGAGACTGAAGCTGCGGCTGGTTCTTCTGTATCCATTGTTTTAAATGCCAAATAGCCTCTTGCAAATTTATAGGCGTTTGTTGTTGTAAACCAAAGACCAAAGCAGATGACAGCGGCTAAAAGGGAAAGAACAATCAACCGCTTTTTACGATTGATTGTTCTTCTTGTTTTTCTTGGTTCCATTTTATGCGCGTCTCACTTTGCGGAAAAGAACAAAGCCAGCTGCTACAAGCACTAATCCAATTAATGTATTTGTTACATAATTAGAAGCCGTTTCCGGAAGTTTTCCGCCTTTAACGGTTTTTTGTACAGCGCTGTTCGTTTGTTGCTTCTCCGGTTCTTGTTTCTTTTCCACTGCTGGTTTTTGCGCTTGAGCTGGTTTTGCTACAGCTTCAGCAGATTTTTCTACTTCTTTTCCTGTGTCTGTGATGATATCAGAATTAAACATATCGCCTGTGATCACCATGTCTGCTAAAAATTTACCGTCTGTTGTATAAAGAGAAATTTTTAGACTTGTATTTTTTAATTCTTCTAAGTTGATTAAATCAGTAAGAGAAAGCGATCTTTCATTTCCACCTTGTACAAGTGAAAATTTAGCGTCTAAATGGAAGATTGTTAGCATTTCTTTATAAATAGACATTAATTCAGCGATTTGATCAGCAGATAATTCTGTTGCTGTATCAAAATCTTCGAATGCCGCTAAGCGCTCGCCTAATTGATCTAAGCGGTTAAGCGTTGCTTCATTTGAAAGCTCATCTTCTAACGATGTAAAATGTGCTTCAATTCGATTTAACTCTTCTGAAGTTAAGCCTAATTCAGACTGCATAAATGATAGTAAGCCGCTTAAATCTTCTTCACTTAATTCATCATCGTAAGAAGTGTCTTCTTCGTCATATGACTCATCATCTTCATACCAGTCATCGCCTTCTAGATAGAAGCCGACATCATCGTATAAATCATCTAGGTACACATAATCGTCTAAGCTTTGGCCGTTCTCTTTTAATAACGCATTTAAGCTTGTTTTGTCTAAGTCAAAATCTGCATACAAATCTTGCACGTTATGTAAGTCAGCTGCAATCGGTTCACCTAACAAATCTTCTAAATCTGCGATTGTATCGTAGTTTTCAAGACTATCGTCATACAGTGAAAGTGAATATTCAACGTCGTCTTTGGTTACTTCAAAACCTCGCGTTTGGCTTACCGATTTTAAATATTTGTTGAAGTCTGCGTCAAATGTTGACGCGGCTGCGAATGAAGACGTTGGAAATACGCCAACAAACAGCAGAAATGATAATAAAATTGTCCCCAGTTTTTTCATCAATTTTCTCCTTTTTTTTACGTTTTCTACAAGATTATATAGTAATAGTTATAAATTTACAATATATACTTATATTATATATACCTTGAATATAGTGGTAATTTAAGGTATTTATAGAACTATATATTTTGAGAATACCATATGGAAGAGAGCGAAAAGCCCTAGATAGAAAAAAGGGGAAAATAAAGAAAAAGGTTTATAATTTTTTTGACAAAGCAGAAATATAAAGAAACATCAAAAAAGAACAGCACTTAGAAGCTGTTCTTTTTGAAATGATATGTAAGCATTAGCATAGATAGTTGAAATTCGATACCGTTCCGCTTTAGAAAAAGGTGGCTACGAGTTATGATTTTAGTAAGGATAGTGAAGAAAAGTGAGAGCGCGGTTTTGTCAGCTCTATTTTGATTCCTTTTAGTCTTAAACGTTCTACAAACTGTTTGCGTTTTTTTCGCTTTTCATGCGGGGATTGATTCATATTCGCCTCATCCTCCATATTTAGTCAAGTAGCTAACATATCATTATCATAATCAAAAGATGACGGTTACACAATAAACATTCTCAAATATTCACAAAGATTTAAAATTTGTTACATTGATAGTGTACATGTACCCCATTCTCTTTTTTTATAACATCTCAATGTGCTGTTTTTAAATTGAAGTTTTATGAATTCCGTCGCAGAATAAAAAAACATGATCAAAATGAGCACGCAGACTTTTATATTTTGATTCATGGTGCTTAAAAGCTATACTAGTAGTGCGTATAGAAAAGACGAAAACGAGATTGGATATCTCATCTATTCGTATACAAAAAAGAAAGAGGGATCTTGATGAAAACAGAACAGCAGTATTTTGAAGAAGGAAAATCAATTCAAACATATATGAACGACATGAGTACATTAAAAGAGGAAAGTTTAGCTGTTTATGAACAATTTCAGCTTCCTAAAGATGGACTGGCTGACAAATTAAAAGCTCACAAGCTTCACTTCTTAGCGATTACTGAAGATTGGTGCGGAGATGCGATGATGATTAACCCAATCATTCGTAAAGTAGCTGAAGCTGCCGGTATCGATGTGCGTGTTGCACTGCGCGATGCGGACACCGAATTAATTGATCGTCACTTAACAAACGGCGGCCGTGCTATTCCGATTATTTTAATTTTTAATAATGAAGGAAATTTACTAGGTAAATGGGGTCCTCGTGCTCCTGAAGTTCAGCAAATCGTGGATGAGCTTCGCGCCGAACTTCCTTCAAAAGAAGATCCTTCGTTTGAAGAAAAGCAAAAAGAAGTCTTTTCTGCGTTACGAACAAGATATAAAGAAGAACCGGCTCTTTGGTCGTATGTTTATAACAGCTTCAAAGAAACAGTGTTAGCTGTTGTAAAATAATTTAAAAAAGCAGGGTAAAATGAGCGCTTCATTTTACCCTGCTTTTTTTCTGGTTATTGCAGCAAAATCGTTTGTATATCACTTTAATGAAAAGGCTGTTTTTATAAATGTTAGTGTTCAAAACGCGCACTTTTAATTGGTAAAACGCACAAAATTCTAAAAATAAAAATATTTTTTATTCAAAACGCGTACTTTTTTAACTTGATGATGATATAATAGCAAATAATAAATGAAGAAGGGGGACGCGTGAATGAATGTAAAAGCTTTTGGTTAGTACTTTTAAGCAGCATTTTTAGAGATCAAAATGAATTTTATTTTTTAAATTTAATGAAAGCGCTTAATAACTCACTTCTCAGAATATATAGAAGAAAGGTGTTAGATACATGAATAACTTACATAGAAAAATGGGAACGTTTTCTCTCATGATGGTCGGCCTTGGATCTATTATTGGATCAGGATGGCTGTTTGGGGCATGGAGAGCTGCTCAAATTGCAGGCCCTGCAGCAATTGCTTCTTGGATTATTGGAATGGTTGTTATTTTATTTATAGCTCTTTCTTACAGTGAACTAGGATCGATGTTTCCAGAAGCAGGAGGTATGGTTAAGTATACGCAGTACTCACACGGCTCATTTCTTGGCTTTATTGCGGCTTGGGCAAACTGGATTGCCATTGTATCCGTTATTCCTGTTGAAGCGGTTGCCTCTGTTCAGTACATGAGTTCATGGCCGTGGGAGTGGGCGAAATGGACAGGCAGTTTAGTAGAAAACGGGATTCTTACTGGAAAAGGCTTGGCTATTGCTACAGGGCTATTAATCATTTATTTTCTTTTAAATTATTGGACGGTAGGCTTATTTTCGAAAGCTAACTCACTTATTACCGTTTTTAAAATTGTGATTCCAGGGCTTACAATTGGTGCTCTTTTATTTGCAGGATTTCACGGCGGAAACTTTTCCTCTGCAGGAGGCGTTGCTCCAAATGGATGGGCAAGCGTGTTGACAGCTGTTGCTACGTCTGGGATTGTGTTTGCTTTTAACGGTTTTCAAAGCCCTATTAACATGGCGGGAGAAGCGAAAAATCCGGGACGCTCTATTCCAATTGCCGTGGTAGGATCCATTTTGATTGCAACCGTGATCTATGTATTGCTTCAAATTGCGTTTATTGGAGCGGTAAATCCTTCAGAAATCGTAAAAGGATGGAGTCATCTGAACTTTAATTCGCCGTTTGCCGATTTAGCGATTGCACTAAATATTAACTGGCTTGTTATTGTTTTATATGCCGATGCGTTTGTATCGCCATCAGGAACAGGTATTACGTATACAGCTACCACGTCACGCATGATTTATGGTATGGAAAAAAATAAATACTTGCCGAATATACTAGGACGAGTTCATCCGCTTTACGGCGTTCCTCGTCAAGCCATGTTTTTTAATCTATTTGTCTCATTCATCTTTTTATTTTTATTTAGAGGCTGGGGAATTTTAGCCGAAATTATTTCTGTAGCTACGTTAATTTCATATCTTACTGGTCCTATCACAGCTATGACGTTAAGAAAAACGGGGACCGATCTTTATAGACCTTTACGTATAAAAGGGTTAAATGTAATAGCGCCTCTTGGCTTTATTTTTGCTTCACTTACTCTTTACTGGGCGAGATGGCCGTTAACTGGACAGGTATTATTTATTATTTTAATTGGTTTGCCAATTTATTTTTATTATCAAGCAAAATCAAAATGGAAAGGCTTTGGTCAAAACTTCCGAGCTGGCGTTTGGATGATTGTCTACTTATTATGTATGATGACAATCTCCTGGATAGGAAGTGAAAAATTCGGGGGACTCAATATTATTAAATACGGCTGGGATATGGGACTTATTGCAATTGTTGCACTTTTCTTTTATGCTTGGGCACTTAAAAGCGGGTACAAAACAGAGTATTTAAAAGAAGCAATTCATGTTAATAATGAAATGAAAGAAGCGGAAGCACAGTCTGCCTCGGCTAAAGAACAAATCATGGAAAAACAAATTAAATAAGTAGTAAAAATAAGGCTGGGACAAAAGTATTTCAGTTAAAGTCAAATACGAACTATTAATTATTTTTTAATTGGTAGTTCGTGTTTTTTGTTGTTATGTTGAAGATAGATTTCATGTTTTCAATTGCTTCTAGCAGTTGATTGGAGGACAAGGCGAAGACTCCTGCGGGAAAAGCGGAACAGATGAGACCCCGCAGGAGCGTAAGCGACGAGGAGGCTCAGCGGCCGCCCGCGGAAAGCGAAGCCTTGCACGGAAATCAACAGCGGTGTAACAAGCAGCTCAGCTCATGTATACAATTTATTCGTCTTTAGATTAGATTGATTTAGTTATGTCCCAGCCTTTTTTATGGATAAATTTTCTTTTTTTGAATACTAGATAGTAAAAAATGCTATAATGGTTGGCAAAATCATGCAGGGGGAGAACGACTTATGGATATCGTATCAATCACTTCTTTTTTAGGTGTCGCCGCTTTGCTTACGGTTATGCCTGGTCCTGATAACTTATTTGTTTTAGCACAAAGCATATCAAACGGTAAACACGCAGGGATTTCGACTTCATTAGGTCTTTGCACGGGCTTGCTTGGTCATATAGCAGCGGCAACGTTGGGTCTGTCGGCTATTATTTATCAATCAGCTTTAGCATTTGCTATTGTCAAATACGCTGGGGCAGCTTATTTATTATATCTGGCTTATAAGACGTTTACAGCCAAAGATTCCGCTCTCGCTGTTGAAAATAAAGAAGCCATTGAGTACAAGGTGCTATATAAAAAAGGAGTGATTATGAACCTGCTAAATCCAAAAGTTTCGCTTTTTTTTCTTGCTCTTTTACCTCAGTTTGTTAATCATTCAACCGGACACACCACGCAGCAAATGCTTGTTTATGGAGCTGTGTTTTTAGTTCAAGCGCTGATTATCTTTACGTTAATTAGTCTATTTGCAGGGAAAGTAGGGGAGTTTTTGCGAAAATCTCCGGCGCTGTCTAAGCGGCTTAATCTCGTGCAAGGCTCTATCTTTACACTTATTGGCTTAAAAATTGCTTTTAGTGAGAAATAGCAGAAGATAAGATGGCGAACCTGCTTTTTATCTCTATTAAGAGGCGTGGAAATAGGTTAGTTAAAGGGAAATCCGAACGATAAATCCAATTCGTTCGGATTTTTTATGTTTATGGTAAAATCCAGTTTTTTAAGTTATTGTTCTCTAACCTTTAAGAGGACGAACCCTTCTTGTCCACTTACATATATATATATAAAATGAGAGATAAAACATCGGACAAAGCCGGTGTTAACCCCAAGTTCTTTCATATTATGGCTGAAAGGAAAGGTTCACATGAAAAAAGTATGGCTAGATGCAGGGCACGGCGGTACAGATTCAGGCGCTTTAGGAAATAATTTGCGTGAAAAAGATATTACGCTGCAGCTTGTACTACACGCGCGGGCGTATTTAGAGCATAACTATTTAGTAGATGTTCAAGTAACTCGTTCAACCGATGTGTTCGTTTCATTATCAGATCGAGCGAACCGAGCTAATGCATGGGGAGCAGATATATTTGTTTCGATGCACATTAATGCCGGCGGAGGTGCTGGATTTGAAACGTATCGCTATCCATCACAAGAGGGAAGTCAATCTTCTCTTTTACAAAAAGAGCTTCATGCAGAGATTTTACCAACCATGCGCAAATTTGGAACGATTGCAGATCGCGGTTTAAAAACAGCTAATTATGCTGTCCTGCGTGAAACAAATATGCCTGCTGTTTTAACTGAAAACTTGTTTATCGATACAACAGCCGACGCTGAAAAATTAAAAAACGCGACGTTTCTTCGTGAAGTGGGAGAAGCACACGCGCGTGGAATTGCTGCGTATTTAAACTTACCTTCTACTAGCGTTACATTCTATATCATTCAATCTGGAGATACGTTTTATAGCATTGCAAAGAAGTATAATATCACCGTTCAGCAGCTGCAGGATGCAAATCCCGGCGTAGATCCTACCAAACTGCAAATTGGGCAGCAGATTGTTTTTCCTGTCACTACGTATACTGTACAAGCAGGAGATACGTTCTATAGCATTGCAAAGAAGTATAATATGACTGTTCAGCAGCTGCAGGATGCAAATCCCAGCGTAGATCCTACCAAACTGCAAATTGGGCAGCAAATCATCATTCCCGCTGTTTAATATCTGTAAATAAAAAAGATGACACGCTTCCGTGTCATCCTTTTTATTATTGAACTAATCTTACAAGCATATGGGCAAGGTGATGCTGTTGCTCTTCGTTTCCAACCTTCCACAGTTCGTGAAGCAGGTTTTCCTCTCGGTTGCGCGGCTCTTCATGCTTAGCGAGATAATCAGCTACTTTCTGAGCTGTTTTAGCAAGCTGTTCCTCATTCATCCCTAACTTTTCACCTTTTGAGACCTTGTCCCCTAGATAACTTTTAAATCCTTCGAAGCTAGAGAGAATATCCTCTTTTTTCTCCTCGCTCATAGAATTAATGGCTCCTTCAACTTTTGCTGAATGATTTGTTTCTACAGAATTACTCATAGTTTTTTTCTCCTCTCATGGTTATATTTGGGTGTTAGAAAGCATATTCCCCGAGCATTCAGTAAATAAACGTCCAAATGTGTTATTTTTACATTATGGCGTTTTACAAGGACTTGAAAAGGTGAGGTCAAACGAGATTTTACCAACAAATAATAAAATGACAAAAAGACTTTGGATGAAGAGACCAAAGTCTTTTACTAATTTTTATGCTGAAGCATCATACCTCGGGCGTAGGAGTAGGCTTGGCATAGCCTTCCTTATATTTATGATCAATTTCTTGACGAATGTCTTCGATGCTTTTGCCTTTGCTGTAGTCTACTACAGCTTGAGCCGCTATTTCTAAGCAGACACCGCATTTTGTTCCGTGATCATCCCACGTTACTGCGCCGTTTTCTTTGTTTTCAAAGATAAAACAGTCGTAGTTGTTTTGATGATTAGCTTCTTCTCCACATCCGCAGTAGCAAGGAATGTTTTCTAGTAAGGTTTGATGCTTAGCAGCGGCTGCATAAATAAGTTGCATATCTTCGGGCTTGTCACTCAGAAAGGAAGGGAGAGTTTCACTATTTTTTGTTTCTTCTCGTTTATCCCCTAATGTGTGCGGCTGATGTTCTTCATGTTGTGTTGTTTCTGTCTGTTTGTTAGCTGAACTTTCTTTACTTTCGTTTCCACAGCCGGACACCATGCCTGCTGCAAGGACAACTGGTATGACCTTTGATTTCATCATCAAAATGTTCATCCTTTCTTCAATTAAAGATAGAAAATAATATGTACATCCATCACGTTAAAAAGACATCATTCGTCTTTGAAGTCATTCATCAACTTTCTGCAAAATAATTTTCCGATACATACCTTTCAACATGACGCTTGAATTTTCCTTCAAGATAAGCTGATCCCGGCTTGCTTCAAGCATATGTTCAAAAGAGAGGCCAATATCCGTTCCTAGTAATTTTACGAAGAGGCGGAATATTTTTTTAGGAAAAGCCGCGGATTTCTTTTTGGTTTCAAATTTATCAAAAATCAGGATCGTTCCCTTAGGCTTTACTACTCTGGTCATTTCTTTTAAAGCTTGCTTTGCATCAGGTACTACGCTAAGAATCAAGCTTGCTACAACAACATCAAACGAAAAAGAGTCGAATGTTAGCTGCTGAGCGTCCATTTGGTGGAAAGTTATAGACGGGTTTTTGTATTTATCTTTTGCTTTTTGAAGCATTTCACTGGAATAGTCGATGGCTGTTACATTTACTTGATGAGGAATAAAAGCTAAATCGGCACCCGTTCCAACACCTACAAATAAAATGCGCTGCTCAGACGAAAAGGGGACATCTTGAAAGACTTTTTTTCTGGCTCGATAAAACATCCCGTTATTAAAAAAGACATCATAAAAAGGGGCCCAGCACTTATAAATAAATTGGTTCCAGCGGTTATTCACGTAAACCCTCCTAAAAAATAAGCTTTCCAACGCATGCTGGAAAGCTTATAGATTCCATTTATTTTTTCATTTTGAGTAAGCGAAGGCTGTTTAAAATAACAAGTAGCGCTGCTCCTGTATCGCTTAAGACGGCAATCCACAGAGTAAGCCACCCTGGGAAGATAAAGGCTAAGGCAATGACTTTAACAATAATAGAAAACCAAATGTTTTGTTTGATAACAGCTAACGCTTTGCGACTTAGCTTCATTGTATGAGGAAGCTTTTCTAAATTGTCTGCCATCAGGACAATATCAGCTGTTTCCATGGCTGTATCAGTACCAGCACCGCCCATTGCAATGCCAAGATCAGCAGTAGCAAGGGCAGGGGCATCGTTAATTCCATCTCCAACCATAGCCGTTTGATACCCTTCATGTTGAAGCTGCTGTATGGCCTTTACTTTGTCTTCAGGCAGCAAATCAGCGAAATAGCGGTCTACCCGAGACTGAGAAGCAATCATTTTAGCTGTTCCTTCGTTATCACCGGTTAACATCACAATTTGCTGCATTCCGTTTTGCTTAAGGCTTTCTAAAGCAGATACGGTTGTATGTCTGATGGTATCAGCTACGCTAATAATGCCTAGAACACTTTTAGCTGTTCCGACAATAATAATCGTTTTACCTTCGTTTTGAAGCTTTTCAATCTGAGACCAGCAGTGTGTTAGAGGTGTTCCTAAATCTGAGAATAATTTTGCATTACCTGCGTAATAAACCGTGTCTTGAATTGTTGCTTGCACGCCTTTTCCCGTAAGAATTTTAAAATTTGATCCTTGTAAAGAAACAACTTTTTTCTCCGCAGTATAATCCACGATAGCGCGGGCAATAGGGTGATTTGAATAATCTTCAAGCGTTTTGGTTATCGCTAAAAGCTGATTTTCTTCAGCAGCAAGGGAAACAACTTCTGAAACGGCTGGTTTGCCTTCTGTTAGCGTTCCTGTTTTATCAAAAGCAATCGCATTGATTGCACCGGCTTTTTCTAAAAACGTCCCGCCTTTAATGAGCACGCCATTTTTCGCCGCGTTTCCAATCGCAGATACAATGGCGACAGGAGTCGAAATGACTAGCGCGCATGGACAAGCGACAACTAATAATTCAAGCCCTTTGTAAAACCACTCGCTCCATGCACCATCAAACAGGGGAGGGATGACCATAATGAATAAAGCTAAAATAAAGACAATAGGTGTGTAAATGGTTGCAAATTTATCAACAAATGCTTGAGTCGGCGCTTTTTTCTCCTGTGCTTCTTCCACTAAATGAATGATTTTAGAAATGGTCGTATCTTCGACTAGCTTTGTTACTTTAATTTCTAAAGATCCGCTTTCGTTAATCGTGCCGGCATAGACAGCATCGCCCATTACTTTATCAACGGGAATAGATTCACCTGTAATAGGAGCTTGGTTGATACTGGATTCCCCGTTTATAATTTCACCATCGAGCGGAATTCGGTCTCCTGGCTTTACGACAATCGTGCTGCCAATTGAAATATCTTCCGCAGCTTTTTTAATCAGCTGCCCGTTTTCCTTTACCCATGCTTCAGAAGGAGCTAAATCCATCAAACCTCGTATCGAGTTTCTTGTTTGTTCAATTGATCTTGTTTGCAGAGCTACACCTAAAGCAAACAGCCAAACGACCGTAGCGCCTTCAAGCCATTCACCAATAACAGCTGCTCCAAGTGCTGCAACGGTCATTAAAACATTCATGTCTAAAGAACGGCTTTTGATTCCGTAATAAGCACTTTTAGCCGGCTTATATCCACTAACAATCATAGCAATAGCGTACAGTACAGTTGTCATATAAGAAGCAATTCCTGTATGAGAACCGATAAAACCTAGTGCGATGAGAATACCTGAAAAAATAATCGGACCATTTTTGCCTTTATGGTGCCGAGATTCAGCGGGCTGCCTGCTGCTGGTCACTAAAGTAGCGGTATACCCAGCTTTAGATACTTCTTTAATAATGTCATCAGCTTCATTATCATGTTCAATTTGTGCTTTTCCCGTTGAAAAGTTAACGCGTACGTCTTTGACAGCAGGAACTGTTTTTAAATGATTCACAATCGTGTTTGCACAAGCTGCACAGTCCATTCCTTCAATCAAATACGTTTTCATTTTCTTATTTGATTGAATAGGCTCAATACTAAAGCCCAGTCTTTCCACTGAGTTTGGAATGAGTGACAGAGCTGATTCACTTGCCGCCGCCACTTGAAGCTTTCCTGTATTGTAGTTGATTGCTACGTGTTGAATATCGTTTAACGTTTTTAAACTTTTTTCAATCGTAGCAGCACAAGAAGGACAATCCATTCCATACACGCGGTATTCAGCCGTTTCTTCTATGTCACTGCCTGTTGCTATATCGTGATCACTGCAGCAAGAATGCTGGCTTTTATCGGTCGTTAACGCACTTGTATCTGAACAGCAGCTGTGACTGTGTGCGTGACTCTTTGTACTACAGGAAGAAGGTTCTTCAGTAGGTGCGGCTTCTGAAGAAGAGGAGCAGCAGGGGCTGTTCTCAATTTCTGATGAAGAAGGGCCGCTGCAGCAGCTTCCGGTATGGTGATGATGTTTTTTATCTTCGTGTTTCATTGTGTCCCACTCCCTATACGGTAAGAAAAACTTAAATGGTTACATCTTCTTTTTTAGCAAACATAATATCAATTACTTGTTTAATATGTGCATCCCTTAAAGAATAAAAAGCTAACTTTCCTTCTTTGCGATAATTGGCAATTCCTATATTTCGCAGCAGTCTTAAGTGATGAGAAGCAGTAGCAACCGTAGAGCCTACAATGTTGGCTACGTCACATACACATAATTCCTCACCTTTATAAAGGGCTAATACGATTTTCAGCCGCGTTTCATCTCCCAACGCTTTGAACATCGTAGAAATATCCTGAACAGCTTCAACATCGATAGAAGGCTTAATACGATTCACCTTTTCTTCGTTAAAACAATAAATATCACAGCGGTCTTTTGGCATGATTTCCTCCTTCATTCAAACATTCAAATGATTGTTTGTTTATAATATATGCCAATTTTAAAAAATGTTCAAACATTTATTGATTATTCGGACTTTTTTTCTGAGCAAAACATAAATATAGAAAGAATAAATATGAAAAGTATGCCTATTAGTGTATGTACTGTGGACTAAATGGTGCGGACAAAAAGAGAATGACTTTACGTGTAGAACAAAACAAAAAGCCACCCCTATAGGTAGCCTTTCAATGACTTTTAAAAATGAGAGAAATAACCGAATACAGCGCAAATTATGTTCATTTGGTTATCGTTTTAATCGATTAAATAATAAATCTGCTGCATTATTTAACACCTTGTCCGATTCTTTTAATCGCTTGTCTGAGTTTTCTAAATAGGATTGAGCAGATAATACAACATCTAATGGATCCTTGACATTTTTCTTTTCGGTGCATACTAAATGACCTACATTATTTTTCCAATGAATCGTGCATTTAAAATTCACAAATGTATCATCGCTCGTTCTCAAACGCAAATGCCTGATGATGGGGTTAGATGAAGAGTGCTGTGACAGCATCCACATTGCTTGTTTCCGGTCGTCTTTATGAATAATGCTCCACAGACTGGAGACTGAAGAAAAATAAGAATGTGCTTGACTAGAAAAATGCAGGATTTTACCTTCTTGATTTAATTGAAAGTAAGGAACGGGGATCCATTTAAGTATGTTACTTTCCATCATGCACCTCTCCCAACTTAAGTAATCTCTTTTACCATATCACAATTACCTAATATTTGTATGATTTTTATCATTTTTCCCACTCTTTTCTCCATTTTAAGCTGTAAAAGCTACCGAATTATTCAGTTTACAACACTTGAAAAAGGAACGTGCGTTCGGTAAACTAAAAATTAAAGGAGCGAATTCTATGGAACGGCTACTTCAAGAAAGCTACTCTTCGAAACGACCTGTTGAAATTATTTATATGGATGATAAAGGATGTTTGACACAGAGATTTATCATTGTGTATAAAATTGATCCTCAGAGCGTAAAAGCTTGGTGCTTACTAAGGAACGAGAAACGAACGTTTAAAATAGAGAATATCCTTTCATGCGGATTCAGCAATAAAAGGAAAAGCAGTTTTAGGCAGAAAGCTCACTCAATTTAAGAGGGGCTTTTTCATATCATTTCCTCTTATGGCGTGTGAGTTATTTTCATACACTATATCCACCAGAAAGGGGAATGAACATGACATTAAACCAAGGAAAGAAAACTAAACATATTGCTAAAGGGAGCAAGGACGGAGAAAATATGACAATGCAGGGTGAGAAAAAACAGCATGAAGCACAAAGTACCTCTTTGTCTCATAATAATTGTCGTGCAAACCTTGACGGAGATTAATCTAGAAAAGGAAAGCTTTCGTCTCCGAAGCTTTCCTTTTTTTGTGTATATCGCATTTCTAAGTTAACTCGTATTTTCCTGAGCCAATCACAATATAGTCTTTCGCTTCACGTGTTCATACTATCCTATCTCGCATCCTTCGTTTTTAGAATCATTTTTCTGACGTTCTTGCAACACTGGGTCTACTATATTACTCATAAGCGAACCTCAGCCTTAACGGGAAAGAAAAGGGGAAATGAAGATAAAAATTCTGCGTTTCTTCATTATAATAAGAAAAAACGATCTGTTTACTAGTATTTAAATCTTTCGAAAAATCAAAATAAATAATGATTGATTTCGTCACTTTATTGTGGTTTCATAATAAAGTGTAAAAAGACCATTTTTCTTTCAGAGAGAAATGAGATAGAGTACTTCTGTGTTGATTCTTTCTTTTGAATATAGTATACATACAGGGGTATAGAAATTAATTGGGAGGAAAACATGGCGATATTATATATGAGCATAGGTATTTTACTTTTATTAATTTGTTACAGTTTTTATAAACGCTATGTGCCGGTGCAAGGAATAAAGAAAGTGACGACCGCCGACTGTGCTTCTACAACGATTTCGTATGTAGATGTTCGTCATTTTCATGAAATGAAACAAAACCCCTGTCAAAAAGCAATCCATATTCCGCTTCCTTATTTAGAGAGACAGCATGAGGAAATTCCATATAAAGAAGTGGTCGTAATTGTTCCTGACAGCATTTCCCGAAATTTAAGCATTCGGCAGCTAAAAAAACATGGATATCAGGTCAAAGGATACATGTGTGCGGAAAGATGTGTATAATAAAAAAACGGCAAATAAGCCTTAAACGACTTTGATATAGAAGGATATAATAGATAAGCTAAGCGATACTCATTTCAAAATGGGTATCTTTTTTTGCTTTAAGGATTAAGAAGGGGAGTGGAGATCGGTTTCTTTTGGTTCAACAGCTACTGAGTCTTTTAGCGTATTTTTATGACAAAAGGTTTGAAAAATTCCTTTTGTGGTAAAAAAAAACGTAGTTCTACTAGTGCATAGACAGAGGTTTAATAGGAAGTTATAATTTAGGCAATTACATAAAAGGGGAGTAAGCTAAGGAAGGTGAATAGATGTGCGAAAGATAAAGCGGTTGCTATTTCTGTTCATTTGTATAGCGGTTGTAATTGTTGCGTATGAGATGATTCGATATCCGATTGAAAACAATGCTGCAAGTGTGCAGCAGCATTTGCGAAATTGGGAGCATAAAGAAAGTATTGATGGTTCTGCAAGGATTACGCTGCAAGATTTTAAACGGGTTGATCACTCTAATACATACATAGCCTTATTCTCCATACCTGGTGATAAAGAAGGAATGGCCGTATTGAAGCAAGGATGGAACAAACGCCTGCGTATTGAAGTCAGTACCAAAATGAGCAATTTAGTGGATTATGATGATATCCATACAAATAAAGGTACATATGCGCTGTTTACAGGAACAAATAGAAGTAAACAAATTGAGCGCGTAAAGGCGGCTTTGGTGCACGATACATATACAATTGATGCCGCGGTTCCAAAAAGTGATTATTTTGTGCTGTATGAAAAAATACCGAGTCATATTAAACATCCGTTTCCAGCAACGACAACGCTGCTAGATAAAGCAGGGGATGATATCACGGTTAAAGAATTTATGGACCAAGAGCTGCGTGAATAACACGTGGCTTTTTTCTATAATAAAAAGCTTTTTAAAAAAATTCACGTTTTGTTCATATTTTCGAAAGAAAGAATTTTAAGCAAAAAAATCAAATATTTGCTACAAAACAAAGGGGAATTAACGGGCAAAATAAGTTTCATACAGGGCGTCACATTTTCTTTGAAAATTTGTCACAAAATATTCAATTATGTCGATGTGTATTGATATATCAATGTTGAAGCAAACATGCAAAGCTAATTTTGCAGTTATTCCTAAAGAAATAGTTAAGAAATGGGAGCTGAATCCTTTTATTTACATTTATTCATACCAAATTATGTGATAGAATATCGCAAGGTTGAAGCACTCTAACCCCATTGGTACAGTCACTATATTAGAATATTTTTAATATAAAAAAATAAAGCAAAAGGGACGAAAAAAATGTCATTTTGTATTACAATAGTAGTGGCCTACAAATAAGGGGGAAGAGAGTCTGTATAAAAATGTCGTTATCTAGCGAAAGATAGCGCATTTTGAATGTTCATCAATATAGGCTTCGCATCATGTGTTGTTAGAAAGGAGAGTTTTAAGTGAAACCAAAAAAAGGATTTTGGAAGCTAGTAGGTTTACTATCTGCGCTTTCACTAGTATTTTTGAGCGGTTGTTCAAAACTTGCTGTATTGAACCCGCAAGGTCCTGTTGCAAAAACGCAATCTGATTTAATCATTTGGTCTATGTGGATGATGTTGATCGTGGTTGTTGTCGTATTTGCTATTTTTATATTTGTTCTTGTCAAATATCGTGAAAAACCTGAAAACATGGACTATGAGCCACCTGAGCAAGAAGGTAACTTAAAGATGGAGGTTATTTGGACAGCATTCCCAATCATCATCTTAATTCTATTAGCAGTGCCAACTGTTAAAGCGATCTACTCTGCAGAAGAAGTACCGGCAGAATCAAAGGATAAAGATCCAATCGTGATTCACGTTACATCTGCAAACTGGAAATGGATTTTCAGTTATCCGGAACAAAATATCGAGACGGTTAACTACGTAAACATTCCAGCAGATACGCCAGTGAAATTTGAGTTAACGGCTCAAGGACCTATGAACTCATTCTGGGTACCAGAACTTGGCGGACAAAAATATTCGATGAACAATATGTCAATGCCATTATACTTAGAAGCTGATAAGCCTGGTTCTTATATGGGACGTAGTGCTAACTTCTCGGGTGAACATTTCACTCAAATGCAGTTCGAAGTTCAAGCTCAAACGGACAAAGACTTCAAAGAGTGGGTTAGTGACGTAAAAGGTACAGCTGGTAAATTGACTGAAAAGAAATATGATCAAATCCTAAGCCCAGGCGTTGTTGGTCGTCAAACTTACAACGGTACACATTTAAAATGGATTGACCATGCAAAAGATGTATACATTCCTGGCAAAGAGCTAGAACGTGGTACAGGACATGATCACAGCAAGATGAAAGAAGACGAAAAAACGAGTAATGAAGAAATGGAAAACATGGATCACTCAAATCATGAATAACATTCATTTATTACACTAAATAACGTAATGATTGGGGGAAGACATAATGAAGCTAGATGAATTTTTCGTCACTGGCGAACCTATGATTTACGCTGCTGACGCAGCAATCGCTATGACGGTCATCGGTATCGTTTTTGTCTTAACATATTTCAAGAAATGGAAATGGTTATGGACAGAATGGTTAACAACAGTTGACCATAAAAGACTCGGTGTCATGTACATCCTTTCAGCTGTATTAATGCTTTTCCGCGGCGGAATTGATGGAATCATGATGCGTATGCAGCTTGCATTCCCGGGTATGAACATTTTAGATGAACATCACTACAACGGAGTCTTCACGGCTCACGGTGTTATCATGATCTTATTCATGGCAATGCCATTTATTATCGGACTAATGAACGTAATCGTTCCATTACAAATTGGTGCGCGTGACGTAGCATATCCGTTCTTAAACGCAATCAGTTTCTGGACATTCTTTATGGGAGCAATGCTATTTAACCTTTCTTTCGTAATCGGAGGAGCTCCTGATGCAGGTTGGACAAGTTACTTCCCGCTTGCAGGTAAAGAATTCAGTGAGGGTATCGGAAATAACTTCTATGCCGTTTCACTACAGATTGCTGGTGCTGGTACATTAATGACTGGTATCAACTTCTTTGTAACAATTTTAAAAATGCGTGCCCCTGGCATGACAATGATGAAAATGCCAATGTTTACTTGGTCAATCTTCATCACATCAATTATTATCATTTTCGCGTTCCCTGTATTAACAGTAGCGCTTGCACTTATGACACTTGACCGTGTATTCGGAACAGCCTTCTTTACAATGGCTAACGGCGGTCTTCCAATGATGTGGGCTAACTTATTCTGGATTTGGGGTCACCCTGAAGTATATATCGTTATTTTACCGGTATTCGGTGTCTTCTCAGAAGTTATCAGTACACATTCTCGTAAGAACTTATTCGGTTATAAAGCAATGGTAGTATCAATGGTCGGTATCGCATTCTTAAGTTACCTTGTATGGGTGCATCACTTCTTTACAATGGGTAACTCACCGTCAGTTAACTCGTTCTTCTCAATCACAACGATGTTAATTGCAGTACCAACCGGAGTTAAAATCTTTAACTGGCTCTTTACAATGTATAAAGGGCGTATCAAATTTACGACTGCGATGCTTTGGTCATTAGCGTTTATTCCAAACTTCGTAATCGGTGGGGTAACAGGGGTTATGCTTGCGATGGCATCAGCCGATTATCAATATCATAACAGTTACTTCCTAATCGCTCACTTCCACTATGTATTAATCTCTGGTACAGTGTTTGGCTGTTTCGCAGGTTTATACTTCTGGTATCCGAAAATTTTCGGTCACACGTTGAACGAAAAATTAGGAAAAATTTCATTCTGGATTTTTGTTGTTGGATTTAACGTATGTTTCTTCCCACAATTCTTCCTAGGTTTAGACGGTATGACTCGTCGTATGCAAACTTATGCAGACAACCTTGGCTGGAACGGATTAAACTTAGTTTCAACAATCGGTGCATTCTTAATGGGTCTTGGCTTCTTCGTATTAGTAGTTAACTTATTATACAGTGCATGGAAAAACAAACGCGACACTGCAAACGATCCTTGGGATGGTCGTACACTTGAGTGGTGGACTAAATCACCAGTTCAAGCTTACAACTTTGCAGTAATTCCTCATGTGAAAGAAATGGATGCATTCTGGCACATGAAAAAACGTAATGAAACAGAAATTAAAGCAGAAGACTTAAAACCAATTCACTTACCAAGCAACTCTGGTGTGCCGTTTATCTCAGGTATTTTCTGGTTTATCGGTGGATTTGGCTTAGTATTTGAATGGATTCCAATGGCAATCGTTGGATTAGCAGGTATTTTTGCTTGTATGCTTGCTCGTTCATTTGATTATGATCCGGGCTTCTATGTAAAAGTAGATGAAATCAAGAAGGTTGAAGGAATTACAGGGGGTGACAAATAATGGCAGGACATTTAGATAAATCATTGCCGTTAGAATACCAAGAAGAACAAAGTCGCCTGAATATCCTTGGATTCTGGATTTTCTTAGGTGCCGAGATCGCGTTGTTCTCTACGCTGTTCGTAACGTACTTAACGTACCATACACGTACAGCGGGTGGCCCTACTGCAGAAGAACTGTTCGTTGTTAAAGATTTTATGATCGAAACGCTGTTACTACTATTCAGTAGTTTCACGATGGGAATTGCCATCTTTAAAATGCGTAATAATGATTTAAAAGGACTTTTAGTTTGGTTTGTTATTACACTTGTTCTTGGTGGAGGATTCCTTTTCTACGAAATTCGTGAGTTTTACATGTACGCAGTTCACGAAGGTGCAACAATGCAAACAAGTGCCTTCTTATCAGGGTTCTTTACACTACTTGGAACGCACGGTCTTCACGTAACAGTCGGTGTATTCTGGGCAATCAGTATTATTATTCAATTAGTAAGACGAGGATTAACACCAGTTACTGCTCGTAAAGTATTTATTATCGGTTTATACTGGCATTTCCTTGATGTTGTATGGATCTTCATCTTCACGCTTGTATACTTGAACGGATTGGTGGGATAAGACATGGAAAATAAACAAGGCCAAAAAGCAGGTTTTCCGCTTAGTCATGTATTTGGGCTTATCCTTTCACTAGCCTTAACATTCGCAGCGCTTGGTTTAGTAGTGCTAGCTGATCTATCAAGAAGCATTACGATGACTCTTATCATGATCCTAGCGTTATTACAAGCAGCAATGCAGCTAGTAATGTTCATGCACATGACTGAAAGTGAAAATGGTAAAGTACAGGTTGCAAATATTCTTTACAGTTTCTTTATTGCACTTTGTATCGTTGTTGGTACACTGTGGATTCTTGCAGCTCACTTTAACCATTAAAAATAAAACCACTTACTTCGGTAAGTGGTTTATTTTTTTTCATTCAGTTTATATTTCAACGTTTGATATTCTCCCGTAGCCACTTTTTTTACTACTTTTCCTTTATCATCTCTATAAACATTTACTTGTTCGTATACTTCAATTCGGTATCCGCCTCTTTTTTCTGTTTTAACATGAACTTCTTTGACCGACATATTTAATTGTTCCGCAGCGTCTTCATCAGCAGAAGTTTCAACAGCTCCTCCATCAAGTGAAAGGTGAGATAAGCTGTCAAACGACTGCTGGGAATTGTTATCAACATAGCTTGTCACGACTAAAATGCCGGCAAAAAACAATACTAAAAAAAGCGTCCGGACTTTTATCTTCATCTTAAAACACCCCCGTAAACTGACAAACAAGCACGACTGCACCTAATATCCAAACGTAAATCGCAAACGTTTTTAACGAATGATGCTTTAAATAATTGATCATCCATTTTACCGCTACATAACCGAATAAAGCAGATGAAAGGGTAGCGACGAATAAAAAGAAAACGGAGAGCTGCTCGACTTCACCTGTGACTACATCTTTTAACTGAAGTAACACTGCTCCGCAAATGGCCGGAGTCGACAATAAAAAGGAAAAATAAGCGGCTGTTTCACGGTCTAATTTTCGCATTAACGCAGCTACCATCGTTAAGCCAGACCTGGATACAGCAGGGAATATCGCAGCTGCTTGAAACGAGCCGATAAAAAAAGCATCTCCGTATGAAATATGATCCATTTTTTTATAGCCATTTTTTACGGAATCACCAAACCATAACAGCAGTCCCGTCGCAAGAAATTCCCAGCCGATCGTTAAGCCTGATTTAGAAATGCTGTCAAAATAGTCTTTAAACAAAAGACCAATCGCAACTGCAGGGATCGTTCCTATCACTAAAAGCCCTGTAAGCTTGCTAAACGGATGCCGAATAATATGCCATAGCTCACGCTTATAAAAGACAAACACAGCAAGCAGAGTGCCCATGTGCAGCATCGTATCTAAATACAATCCTGCATCGTCTAAGCCAAATAAGTGGCGCCCTAAATACAAATGCCCCGTGCTGCTTATCGGTAAAAACTCTGTAAGCCCCTGAATGATTCCCAAAATAAATGCTTCAAACCACGACATCTTATCACCTCATACAGCGTGTCCTTATTAGTAGTGTATAGAGGAAGTTCTGAGAACATGACAAAAACATGGAAGTATAGGCATTCATTTAGTGAAATAAATACGTAAAAATAGGTCATAGTATAAGAAGAGACGACCATTCTTATCTCCATCTCATCCACTATGGAAAGAGGTGCTTAAAATGATACGAAAATGGGTTGCTGTATGCGTCGTATTCGCTGCTTTTATTTTTCCACAAGCAGTAAGTGCTGAACAGCCAAAAGTAGAGGTGTTTCAAATTGAAACGGGCAGAGTCGTTCGTTCAACGCCCAAACCTCCAAATATTCAAAAAGAAGCCGAAAAAAGTATTGGGTCCATTACTGGTTTATATAAAAAGGCAAGTCCGCTTCCTAAAAAAGGCTATCTTGTTAAAGTACCTCTTGATCCAGCCGTGAAAATTGAAAATAGTGCGGTCAACACGCTGGCAAGTGAAGTTATTTTTGTTCTTGAACCGAACCAAAAACCGATCATGATGGTATTTGACAATGAAAATAGAACCTATTTTTTTGAATTTACTCATGATTTAACTCTTCTCAGAAAAGCATTACAGCTATAAGTCATCGAAATGATGGCTTTTTTTTACATAGACAGTTGACAGTTTATTATGATAAATGTAATATATTTAGAAAAGTCAGAAATAATAAGGGGGAGAATTATGTGATAGCTCTACGACCGTTCTCCAAAAAAGACTTTAAACAGCTAATGGATTGGATTCCCTCCGAGTCATTTATGGTGCAATGGAGCGGCTCTAGCTTTTCTTTTCCGCTTACTCCTAGACAGTTAAAACACTACATTCGATATGCAAATGAAGATGGTGCCTCTACCTATGCTTTTTCTGTAATAGATGACAATGAACAGCTTATTGGGCATATTTCCCTGGCTCATATTGATTATTATCATAAAACAGGAAGAATTGGCCGAGTGCTGCTTGGTGAAAAGTATAGAGGAAAAGGGTTTTGCGCGCACATGTTTGAAAAAGTGTTAGCTTTCGGTTTTGAAGAACTGGGCCTTCACCGAATTTCGCTCGGCGTCTTTGATTTTAACGAGCGGGCGATTCAGTCTTATGAACGAATTGGCTTTACACGCGAAGGCCTTCTTCGAGATGTCCGGCTTGTAGATGGACAGTACTGGAGCTTAATTGAAATGAGTATGCTAGAAAGTGAATGGGCACAGCGTGATGTGCATCAAAAATCAAGCTAACATCTACTAGTGAAAAGCCAGCTTCCCAACAAGCGGGCTTTTTTGACGTGTGCTTAAATTTCCTCAAAAAGGTATAAATTTTCATTCATTAAGGCATATAGAGAGTAAGTGATGTGTAAAGGAGGCCGTATGAATGAAAAAATACAAAGTAGGCGTCTTAGCGGCATGTATGTTGCTTTTAGGAACCGCTGGGTTTGGAATTGTCTATCAGCATCAAACATCTGCTAAAGAGCAGCCTCATTCGTTTAATGTACTCGTTATGGGCGTAGATGAAAGGCCAGGCGATACGGGCCGCTCAGATGTATTAATGGTGGTCAATTTAGATAAAAGCCATAATAAAGCAAAGGTTATGCCGATCCCTAGAGATACGCGCGTGCACATTGATGGAAAAGGGACGGATGAGAAAATTAACCATGCTTATCGATACGGAGGCATTCCTTTAACCGTGCGCACGGTTGAGAATTTTTTAAATATTGACGTTGACTACTATGTGAAAGTAAATATGGAGGGGTTCAAAGATGTAGTCGATGAACTTGGCGGCGTGAACGTGAATAACCCGTTTCCTTTTGTCTTTGATTCATTTATCTTTCCTGAAGGAGAAAATGCGTTGAACGGTGAAAAAGCTCTTGCCTATGTACGGATGAGACATGAAGACCCAAAAGGTGATTTAGGAAGAAACAATCGCCAGCGTCAAGTGGTGGAAGCTCTATTAGATAAAGGAATGAACATGTCAACGGTGAAAAATATCCCAAGTCTTCTCACGCTCGCAAAAAAGCATATCCAAACGAATATTGATGTCAGCGATGCATTTACGATGTATAACGTCATTAAGAATGGACGGCCTGATTTCGAAACGGTAACGGTAAAAGGAGAAGGACAAATGGTAGATGGTACATGGTATTATGTTGTAAAACCATCTGAAAAAAAGCAGCTGAGCGCTATGTTTCAACAAACCCATTAATAAAAAAGAGGGCTGAATTTTTTCAGCCCTCTTTTTATTCACCAATTTCTTCTTGACGCTGCAAGCAGGAAATTTGTTTTTTCTCTGGATGGACACCAAATGTATAGCCCCACGTTTGCAATTTATCTAGAATGATTTCGTCTTTTTTAAAGCCAAAGATCATCACTACATCTTGGTTTTCATCTAAAAGCAAATACTTTTCATCTTTGCGCCACATCGTTAAGTTTGACGCATAGAAAAGATTCCAGCCGTTATTCATGCGATGGCCGGTTGCTTGGTTTTTATAGTTGACAATCATATTTCTTCCTCCATTAGTGAATCTTTCTAAAAGTAAAACTTCAAAGAATATTATAAACGTTCTCTTCCTAGAAATCTATTATTTATCCTATTGAGGGGACCTCGCCGTGATGTTTATAAAATACATGTGATAAAAGATTTAGTATATAAGGATATATCTGTATAAAACAAGAGTCAATAAGTAAGAAAACGGAGAAAAAAAGGGTCTAAAAGCGTATATAATTGAAAAAAATATAAGTTATCTAGCTTTAAAGACTTAAAAACACGCTTTTCAGACCATGGACATGCTTTTTCGAATTTCTACCTACAAGAAAGAAGGCAGAGGTGCGAAATGTGTAGGTGAATCTAAATGAGTTTACGGTAAACATGGAGCCCCAAAACGTGGTACACGCTAGAAAAGGGGGAAATTCAACGATGTCCAAAAAAGCGCTATGGATTAAAAATGCTTCGCAAGTTGTAACGGCCAAAGAAAATAAAGGTCCTTTAGCTGGAAAAGAAATGAGAAACTTGACGGTGATTGAAAATGGCTCAGTCTGGATAGAAGGAGATCAAATTGTGACCGTAGGTACAACACAAGAGCTAGAACAAAAATATGAAAGAGACAGGAATGACGCAACGATTATTGATGCTTCTCACAAAATTGTAACTCCGGGTCTGATTGATCCCCATACACACGCTGTGTACGCTGGATCGCGTGAAGAAGAATTTTATAGGCGATTTGAAAGACCAACTTCTTACTTGGATTTATTAGAAGAAGGTGGAGGTATTCACTCCACTGTCGTTCAAACACAGGAAGAATATGCGTACCGGATTTATCAGCAGAGCTATGAGCGTCTTACGTCTTTTCTAGCTCACGGAGTCACAACTGTAGAAGTGAAAAGCGGATATGGCTTAGAACTAAAAACAGAACTAAAGCAGCTGCAAATCGCTAAAATGCTGAATGATACACACACAGTTGATGTCATAAGCACCTTCTTAGGAGCACACGTCGTACCTTTAGCATATAAAAGAGATACGCAGAAATACGTCAATTTACTTATTCACGAAATGATTCCTCAAATTTCTTCTTATAAGCTCGCAGCATTTAATGATGCTGTATGTCTTCCAAATGCTTTTTCATTCCAACAATGTCAAGAAATACTCGAAGCCGGGAAAAGCCATGGCATGCTTCCTAAAATACATGCCGACCCCTTTGAATACTGCAGAGGAGCAGAGCTCGCAGCAGAGGTAGGAGCGATATCAGCAGATTATCTTTTGTATGCTTCTGATGAAGGATTAAAGAAACTGGCTGAAAAACGGATCGTAGCCACACTTTTACCGGGAAACTCCTTATTTGTTGGAATGAAATGGCCAGATGCTAGAAAAATGATCGATTTAGGCGTTCCGGTTACTCTTTCTACAGACTGCAATCCAGGTTCATCTCCAACGACTTCACAGCAATTTGTGATGAACCTGGCATGTATGAATATGAACATGAGTCCTGAAGAAGTGCTTGTAGCCACAACTATTAACGCAGCTCATGCTATTAACCAAGGAGATAAGATTGGGAGTATTGAAGCCGGAAAACAAGCTGACTTAGCGATTTTTAATGTCTCTAGTTATCGAACCCTTCAATATCAGTATGGTTTGAATCATATTGATAGCGTAGTGAAAAAAGGAGAAGTAGTTGTAGAAAACGGTAAAGTTTTGTAAAACAAGTTTATAGAAAAAGAGAAAAGGGTAAAGAATAGAGAATTTGTCACACATGCAAAGGCAGGGAATTTAGATATGATTACAAAACAAAAGGTTATTCCATTACTAAAAGAAGCTTGCCCATCTTTTGAGCCAAGCGAAGAAATCAACTTCAACGATAAAGAAGAGCTGCAGCATGAATTAAGCCGAGTAGCGGGTCATTTGATCTCTCTTGAATATAACGGCCAGCTCGAACGTGAACCGGATGTGTTTGAAGCGATTGAACAGCTGTATATAGAAGGTGAATCTGATGTGAAAGAAGCTGTTACAACGGGACTCTTTCAAGCAATGCATGAAATGATTATAGATCAGCAAATTAGTCCAGAAGAAATTGGAATGCTATTAAAACCTCACTCACTGAAGTGGTGGAAAACGATTGACCACTTTAGCGAAAATAGTGCGGAACAGTAAGAAAAAAGAACGTCATGGAAACATGATGTCCGTGACGTTCTTTTCTTTTACTGTTCTTTTTTCAGCTGGCGCTCTAAAATGAAAGGACCAAACGGAATAACCGACATAAGAAATGCAAATAAAGATCGGCCGATTGACCATTTATGAGCGAATTTTACATGAACGACTGCAAGGGCATACAGCACAAAAAGTGCACCGTGTGCTGCGCCTACAACTGATACAGCTTCGGGTATGCCTGCTGCATATTTTAGCGGCATAGCAATGCCAAGCAGCAGTAAAAATGAAATTCCTTCTAAAATTCCTACTAAGCGCAGGCGACCGATTGGTGATGTAAGAACCATGTTTTCTCCTCCCGTAACGACGGAATAAATTTCTGTATCGATGACAAAAATGTACCATAGCAAGCTCTTCATATACAAGCATCATTTGTATCTGTCACAAAAAAGTCGAAAACGCTTTAATTTGCGCTATAGAAGTGTTGTGTTTAAAAAACTGACATACTCTTGTGATGCAATGTATAAAGAAGCACACTACGTGTTGACAAGTTATTTTAATTATTTTATATGTATAGTATCGAAAACGTATGAGAGGATTTTTATCATGACAAACCGAAAACAGCAGCGGGAGAAAATTTTAGATGCTGCTTTTGAAGTGTTCGGATCCAAAGGTTACTATGAAGCAAAAATGATTGATATTGCTAAACTAGCGGGTGTATCTAAAGGAACGCTTTATTTGTACTTTTCGTCTAAAGAGTCGCTTTATATCGCTGTTAATAATCGTTCGTTTGATGAGTTTTTGTATCATGCAAAGCGAAGAACAGATAAATGCCAAACGTTTCACGAAAAGCTCTATTCAGTTGCGAAACATCACCTGCTCTTTTTTTACGAAACTAAAAAATATCCGGACTCTTTTTGGCAAGCCCCTCACCAAATGCCAGAAATGATGGGTCGTCTTCATCAATTTTTTGAGGATTATCACGGGCTTGTTGCTAAATTGATTGAAGAGCAAAAAATAAAAAACGCTTTTTTACACTCAAAAGCGTTTTGCAGCATGTTAAATGGGTATAGGATGGATATCGTTTCCGATGATGATATAACAGAAGAAGATATCATGAACTATGCGGAGTTCATTGTGAACTTATACATTGAAGGTTGCTATTTTGAGACCCAAAAATGACTCGTCGGTACTGGTTGATAATGGAGGGATATGATGAATAACAGCAGCACAGTAATTAATTTTTCATATTTTCAAGAACAAACCGTTACCAAGGTAAACACAGACAACACCCTGCCGTTTTCTCTTGGATTTAGTAAAGGCGGACTTGTGGCAGAATGTCCATGGAGACTAAAAAACAAACGCAGCATCTTGCTTGGTCAAGCAGACTGGAAATCGCTACATTCCGCTGAGCAGCGTCAGCAAGTCGAAGCGCTGCTGCTTGGCCAGCGCATTCTCTCTATACAGTGGTATGAAGATATCGGTATACTTCGAATTGCGTTTTCTAACGGGTATGCGCTAGATATGTTTCATGACAGCTCGTTTTTTGAAGGCTGGGATTTATATGGTCAAGACGGCTTTTCCTTTATCTCGCTTCCAGGGGGAGCGTGCGACCATCAAATTTCAGTTTGTATAGACAGTTCATCAGCACATGAAAGGAGGTGAGTTTTTTTTACGAAAAACTGACCCATGGGTACTCTAAAATTGTTTAAAAAAATAAAACGGGTCTGCAGCTATTAAAGGATGAAGGCTTCTCAAATAACTTAGTTACGTAACGGAGGAAAAAGATGAATTTTTTGACGAGATTTAGTTTAAAAAATGCGGTAGCTGTGTTTATCGTTTCATTTTTACTTATTTTAGCGGGGCTATATTCATTTTCAAAACTAAAAATTGATTTACTGCCGAATATCGAATTTCCGCAGCTGTCCATTGAAGCAACGTATCCTGGGGCTTCTCCTGATGACGTAAATGAAAGTGTCACGTCGAAAATCGAAGACCAAGTAAAAGGAATTGAAGGCGTTAAAAGCGTACAAAGCGTATCATATGAAAACGTCGGTATTATTAATTTAGAATTCCCGTTTAATACGGATTTAGATAAAGTTGAACAACAAATTAACTCGTCGATAAAAGAATTAGATTTGCCAGAGTCATCAAATGTAGACGTAAACCGTTTTTCATTTGGTTCCTTCCCTATTTTCAACATTTCACTGTTTGCAAAAGATGATGCAAATCTTGAAAAAGTATTAAACGATGAAGTGATTCCTGAATTGAATAAAATTCAAGGTATTAACTCCGTCTCAGTTGGCGGTGTGAAAGAGGACCTTTTACAAATTACGGTCGATAAAGAAAAAGCAGCTCAAGCTGGTTTAACGCTTGATGGGATGAAAGAACAAATTAATCAAAAAGCCGTTTCCTTCCCAGCAGGAACATTAAACGGAAAAGAGCTTCAAATTCCAGTGCGAGTAGAAGAAAAAGTTGCCACGATCGATGCATTAAAGAAAATCCAGCTGAAATCCACGATGAACCCTGAAGCACAGCCTGTGAAACTTGGCGATATTGCCAAAGTCGAAGCCGTAACAGAACAAGGCGAATATACACGCTATGACGGCAAAGATGCGCTGTCGATGGCCATCACAAAAAAGCAAGACGCTAATACGGTTGAAGTGGCCAACGAAACGATGAAGATTTTGAAAAAATATGACGATCAGTTAGACTACGCAATTGGCTTTGACTCAGCTGACGGCATTGAAAAGTCTGTTGAAACATTAGTACGCGAAGGATTGCTCGGGGCATTATTTGCGTCACTCGCCGTGCTGATTTTCTTGCGTAACTTCCGTGCGACAATCATTGCGATTATATCGATTCCATTATCGCTGTTAGTATCAGCTATTTTCTTAAACCAGCTTGATATTTCGCTTAATATTATGACACTAGGTGGAATGGCTGTAGCCGTTGGGCGCGTAGTAGATGACAGTATTGTTGTGATTGAGAACATTTTCAGACGCGTTCGCCGTTCAGAAGAAGGCATGAGCAATGAGCTTGTCGAATCGTCCACAAAAGAGATTTTAAAAGCGATTACCTCGTCTACGATTACAACGGTTGTCGTATTCTTGCCAATCGGCTTTGTAGGAGGAATTACAGGAGAGTTCTTCTTGCCGTTTGCCTTAACAGTTGTTTTTTCACTGTTAGCATCTCTTCTTGTAGCGATTACAATCGTGCCGATTCTCGCAAAGTTTGCATTTAAAAAAGTACCGCCTGAAGAAAAAGAAGGAAAGCTGCAGCGCGGGTATGCAAAAGCGATTGCATGGTCGCTTAATCATAAAATCAAAATTTTGATTTTATCCTTTATTTTACTGTTTGGATCATTTGCGCTTGTTCCTTCACTTGGCTTTACGTTTATTCCAAATGAAGAACAAAAAATGCTTCAAGCCAACGTTCAATTACCGGCATCTACGTCCCTTGAAAAAACAAACGATGTATCCTTAAAAATTGAAAAGATGTTTGCGGACCAAAACGAAATTTCAGACGTGACAACGGAAGTTGGATCACGTGACTTTTCAACAGGTGTAAAACGTCCGAACCAAGTTGGCTATTTCTTGAATGTAAAAGAAGGCGTGAATGTCGATACGTTTATTGATAAAGTTCAAAAGAAAATGGAAAGCATCACGAAAGAAGAATCACCGAAAGCAACAGTTAATGTGCAAGAAGCATCAACAGGAGGGCCGCCTACAAATAATAACGTGACGGTTGATTTATATTCTTCTAATTTAGATGACTTGCAAAAGGCAGCTAAGCAAGTGGAAAACCACTTAAACAAAGACAAACGTCTTAAATATGTAACAAATAACTTCTCAGATAAGCAAAAGCAGCTTGTAGTAGAAGTAGATCCTGATAAAGCCGCAGAGTACGGGGTATCTGGATTTCAGCTGCTCGGTACAATCTCTGATCAAACCAAACCGGTATCGGTTGGAGACTTAAAATTGGATAATACAAAACGAGCGGTTCAGCTTTCGTACGATAAAGACCTTGCCTCAGTAAAAGAAATTAAAGACCTGCAAGTGTTTACAGAGAGAGGGCCTGTGTTAGTAAAAGATATCGCTGACGTTCGTACAATTGATACGTTCACTTCTATTCAAAAGCTCGACGGTAAAGTATTTGCGCGAGTAGAAGCAGACATCAAAGGCGATGATGTTCAAGCTGTGACCAAAGATGTTGTAGATGGAGTGAAAAAGCTAGACTTGCCGAAAGATGTGAGCTTGGATGGAGGAGGCGGAAGCGACGAGACAGTAGAAGTCTTCCAATCTCTAGGTCTAGCCATTTTAACAGCAATCGGCCTTGTGTATTTAACAATGCTCGTTACGTTTGGAAAAGCGCGTATTCCATTTATCATTTTATCGTCACTCATTTTTGTGCCAATCGGTTCGTTAGTTGGTCTTGTCATTGCAAAAGAACCGCTGTCTGTCAGCGTCATGATCGGATTCTTAATGCTGATTGGAATCGTTACAACAAACGCGATTGTGCTTGTAGATCGAATTACCCAAAATCGTGAACAAAAAGGCATGACAATCCGCGAAGCCCTTATTGAAGCTGGGAAAACGCGATTGCGTCCAATTTTAATGACGGCGTTTGCTACCATTGCTGCTTTAATCCCGCTGGCGCTTACTACGTCAAGCGGAACGCTGATTTCAAAAGGCTTAGCCATCACGGTAATTGGAGGACTTACGTCATCTACTCTTCTTACTTTAATTATTATTCCAGTTGTATACGAACTCTTCTTCGCAAGACAAGTAAAAAGAGAAAAACAGCTGGAAAAAGAAACGACATAAGAACTATTTTCTAATAGAGGAAAATATGACCATAGACTATATGTTATAATAAAAGTACGTTTTAACCCCTTATATTATAGAAAAAGAAGCGGCGCTTTCGAGCGCCGCTTCTTTTTTATGTAAAATCATTATTTACAAAAAATGATTAAATGTCTTGTATGGAGGGAAAGAGTGTTAACAGGAAGCTTTACTATATCATCGTAGAGTTATCTAAAAACCATACAAAGTACAGGAGTGTCGTTTTCGTGAGTTCAACAAAGAAAGTTGTATTTATCAGTTCCATTATTTTAAATGTCCTTTTCATAGGTGTTTTTGCTTTTTATGCAACAAGCAGCAGCGCGATGAAAAATCCGCTGTCATCTAAGGGTTCGTCTAAGCAAAGCTATAGAGACAATCCTTATTACATTGAACGGACTACTTTGTTCAAGCAATTAAGTATTCCTAAAGAGTCCATCGTATTTCTCGGTGATAGCATTACCCAGCGCTCTGAGTGGAGCGAACTTTTTCATAATAAGCAGATTGTCAATCGAGGCGTAGCCGATGATACAACTGAAGGGGTATTGCATCGTTTAAAAAGCATTACAGATGCTAAACCAAAAAAGATTTTCTTAATGATTGGCATTAACGATTTAAATGAGCAAAAATCTGTAAAAAAAACCAAAGCCAATTACGCTGAAATTCTTGAGCGTATTCATAAAGAATCACCGGATACAAAAGTCTATATTCAAAGTGTACTGCCCGTCAACAATAAAAAATGCGGCGACGCAGTGGACAATAAAGATGTTATCGCATTAAACAACTATGTAGAGCGTCTCGCTAAGAAACATAATGCTTCTTACATTGACCTGTATTCGAAAGTATCCAAAAACAATCAGTTAAAAAGTAGTTTCACGGTGGATGGTCTTCATTTAAAAGGCCAAGGCTATGCTGTTTGGAAACAAGAAGTTCAGTCATACGTTAATGAATAAAAAAGAGGTTGAGACGTAGCGTAACGAAACAGATGAAACTACATTCACCATAACAAAAAAACGAACCACTGATTAAACATGCTGATCAGTGGTTCGTTTTTCATTTGAGCTAAAATATTTTTGTTTCAGCTTTTTTTAGATAAGCTCTGGTAAATGTTTTTTAGCATCGTATTCGACAAGAGCATCATCGTTTTTAATGCGGTGTAAATAATCAGGATTTGAAATTAGCGGGCGGCCAATAGCAGCTACGTCGATCCAGCCGGCTTGAAGCGCTTTTTCAGCTGATTCAGGCGTTAAATCACCCACGCCGATAATCGGTCCATCCCAGTACTTACGCGTGATTTCATAAAGGTTTTGGCCGTTTTGGACATCTTCGTAAAAATCAAGCATAGACGGGTGAATAATCTCAATGCCTGTTTCTTTAAAAGCTTCTGTATACGTTTGAATGGCTTTTTCGGTATCATCCCAGCGGTAGTCTGGTTTATCAAGCTTATGAGGAGAGAAGCGAATCACAACGCGCTCTTTTCCAATGGCGTCAATAACAGCAGAAATCACTTCTTTCATAAACGTTAATCGCTGTGCAAGGTCGCCTCCGTATTCATCCGTGCGTTTGTTAGACCAGTCTGAATTAAACTGATCGATTAAATATCCGTGAGCACCGTGAATTTCAACGCCGTCAAAACCTGCTTCAATGGCATTTTTAGCTGTTTGAGCGTACTGTCCTACAACTTCTTTAATATCTTCTTTTGACATTTCTTCAGGCTCTTCGTAGGGCTTGCGGAAACGAGGCACTTGACCTTGTGCTGCAATAGCAGAAGGTGCCTGAGGTTTATGTCCATTGATTAACTCAGGATGACTCAAGCGGCCAACGTGCCAAATTTGAGCAATAATCGTGCCGCCTTCTTCATGAACAGCTTCTGTTACAGGCTTCCATGAATCAATTTGTTCCTGTGTATAGATACCCGGAACGCCAGGATTTCCTTTTGCGCGTTCGCTGATAACAATTCCTTCACTAATAATTAAGCCAATACCATCCTTTGCGCGGCGACGGTAGTAGTCTACAACGTCCTGACCGACTACGCCTGTCTCTGGATCAGCAAAGCATCTTGTCATCGGTGCCATTGCTGTACGAGTGTGTAGATCAAATGCTTCAATGTTTGTTGGTTGGAATAATTTTTCAAATTTACTCATTTTATATTCAGCTCCTTAAGAGGAAAGTATAGCTGCGAACGTTTTTGCAGCGGGTTCAGTTTATTGTAACAGGGGATTTGTTTTATCTTCAAACATTTCGACTTCCGAAAAATGATCACAAAAAAAGCCGGCTGTTTTGACAGCCAGCTTTTACAATATTAATGCTGTTTGTTAGGAAGTTTTTTCTCTGGGTGGCCAGTAGCTTGACCCTGCTTATTTTTAAGCTGCTTTTCTTGATTGTCGTTCAGCTTTTGAACAAATTGATTTGTGTTTTCCATTATCCATACCTCCTTTATGAGCTTTCCCTGTTACTATAACCCATTGCACTCAAAAACATGACGCCAATCCGCTAAAAGCAGCTCCGTATATACACCGGTATATAGAAATTAACAGGAAAATCGTGTATACTGTTGTAAAAATAACGTTAATGTTTCGTGAGTTTATAATTTCTTATTCATTCATGAACAAGAAAAGGTGTTACGCAATGAGTGATTTTTTTAGCGGGAAAGAAATGTCGTTTATTTTAATTTTGACATTCAGCGTGTACATATTTGTCTGGAATGTGCCCCTTCAGGCGACCAATGCCATGATGATTTACTTTATCCTGCTGTTTTTGTATACAGTCAGTAAGCTGCTTTTTTCTCCTCAGTTCCGACAATTTCCGCTTGTTAAGGTGCTATTGGCCATTTTATTTGTTCTTATGCTGGCTGAAATAATCGTTGCTTACAGCACTCATAGCATAAAGATTACAGATTTACATCATATTTTCGATTATTTCAGTCATATGGATTTGTATTCATAGTATGTACAGCAAAAAAATGATTTACGACGAAATCTTCTCTGAGTTCTGGCTGTGCTTTTTTATATTTTTTACACACTGCTTGCACAAGGAAAGAGAAAGAGTACGTTCTTTGACCAAAAGATCAGGGGAATGCCAAATTTCTTTGAATAGCTCTGTTAAGATGCTTTCGCAAGCATGTGGATCTTTTACTGCTGAATAGACAAGACGATACAAAAGCGTTTCATATCGATTGTAAAGCTGATGAAGTGCTTCTTTCTTTCGGTTTTTTATCTCTTGAATGAGTAAAAGATCATTGTTCATAAACGAGCCCCTTCGAAAATCAATTATAGTTCATTGTACCCTTGTTAAAATGAGCATAAACACCTAAAAAGGAGAGGCTTATGAGCTATGTAGTATCAAAAAAACAAGGCAAAATACTCAACGAGATATCAAAGAAGAGAACTTGGGGAAGTGAGAGACAACCTGCACGCTTTGCTCGTTACGTATCCAAATGAGCTGATAAACTTATTGTAGCTGGATGTGCATTGATTTTCCTTACAGTCGTCAGTTTACTAATCATCGGCATATATACAGTTTGTACATGGCTGTTTTTATAAAGAAAAGGTGCACATCAGTGCACCTTTTCTTTATGAATGTTGCTTCACTACGTAATTGACAATTTGTTCGGCTGCAGCGGCAGGGCCAGATGCCTGCTGGAAACTTGCGTTGATTTCTTTAATTCCTTTTTTATAGGAGTCGTCGCGGACAACTTCGTCAACGGCACTTCTTAAAAGAGAGGCATTTACCGTTTCTTTTGCTAAGCGATAACCAGCGTTTAGTTCCACGAGCCTTTGAGCAACGATCGGCTGATCTTTGCCATGAGGTAAAACGACTAACGGTACGTTAAAATGAATAGCTTCGTTTACGCTGTTCATGCCTCCGTGCGTGATAAAAACGTCCGCTTCTTTTAACACGTCAAGCTGAGGAACATAGGGCAAAATAATAAAATGCTCTGGCGCTTTTTTAATTCTTTTAAAATCGGCCCGGTCTCCTGCTGCAATCACAACTTTTCCATCAAAATCGCTAAATGCGTCGATGCAAAGGTTGAAAAAGCCTTCTACGTCATGAAGTACCGTTCCCATTGAAATATAAAGAACTTTTTCGTCTTTCAGCTTTTCTAACGGAAAATCATGAGAGCGGTGACGCTTTGGAAAGCTTGGCCCAATAAATAAACACGAGTCATCAAAATGTTCATGAAGCGGCTGGAAAAAGCGGCTTGTGTACACGACCGTTAATTCGCCTTCATTGTTCATAAATTGAAGCAGATTTTTAGGCTCTATGCCAAACTGATTTTTAAGCAGGCTGAGCCCGTACTGAGCTTGTTCATCCGGCTGAAATGGAACGTCTGAATCAGGATGAAGAGGCATCATTGCTAAGCGGTCTTTCGGCATTAAAAAAGAAGCAGATGATACAATGCCAGGGATCCGCAAATAATCACGCACTAATTCGCCTGCTCCAAACTTGTCGTAAAACACAAAATCAAATTCAATTTTTTTTGATAATATATGAACAAGCTTCAGCGTATCTAAAGACGTTTGGATGTGGATGTTTAAAAAAGCGTTGATTCCTTGAGGAGTTTCAGGCTTGATGGATACACCGCTTAATAAGTCTGGGTGAATGTGTACGATAGCCCCGGCGTTTTCAAGGCGCTCTTTAAAACGCTCGGCCGTAATGTAATGAACTGTATCACCTCGGTCTGAAAAAGCTTTTACCATTCCAAGCGTTGGGTTTACGTGACCTTCAGCGGGAAAGTTGATCATTAAAATGTTTGCCATTTTTTCACTTCACTTTCGGTAAGATTTCTTCAAGCGTAATCAAATATAAGGAAGTTGACAACTAATTTGGTTAGCGCATTTATTTTTTGAAGCCCTGCCTTTGTGTATAAAATGTGAAAAAATATAACTTTTTTCCTAAAAAATAACATAATTAAACTGAGTTTATGATAGAATTTTGAGAGCACTAGAGAGAAAGAATCATTTTTGGAGGTTGCTATTTTGAGTACGTTATCAACAAATTCAGAACCGGTTTTAAAGCCTAAAAAGAAAAAAGAGTTTACTTACTTCACATTGCTTCTATTTATCGTGTTGGGCTTTGGACTGCAAATCCTAGCCGGAATTGGATTAGCTATTTACGATGAAGTTATGGGTTCAAATATGACAGGAATTTTATTAGAAGGCCCATATGCTCTGCTTGTAGACGCGGCATTTTTTCTAGGGGTTGCGGTGCTTTATAGACCTGTGCGCAGATTTTTAAAACCTATGTGGAACGTCTCGGTATTAAAAGAAGGGAAAACGTATGTATATATTGTGGTAGGCTTTTTAATTGTAGCCGCGGTGCAGTACGTGATGCTTTCATTTTTAAACGTAGAAAGCGCAGATCAGCAGCAAAAAGATTTAAATCAAGGCAGTTTTAATCAAACGCTGCTTTCAAGCTGGATATTTTTTATAAGTGTAGCAGTTATCACGCCTATTAAAGAAGAGCTGCTTTATAGAGGTGTTTTATGTGGTTTCTTAACCAAACGCCATCACGTGCTTGTGGGCATTTTCGTTTCCGCTCTTGTATTCGGTCTTTTACATATTGGCTTTCCGATTACAGCTACCGTCATGGGACTTGTTTTCGCCATTATTTATTATCGAACAAAATCTATTTTCCCATCTATGATTTTACATATGCTGTGGAATGGATTAGTGAGTATAACCGTGTTCTTTTAAAAGAGGGTAAAACAAAGTAGTTTCGTTGAGGGAAAATCCGAACAATTCATCGTTCGGATTTTTTTATTGGTAGGATGAATCTAAGTTCCATGCATGTAGCTTCCTTCTAGCTGTTGATTGGATGGATTTCGTTATGTCTCAATTTCTTTTTATTTCGATAAAGACGCCGAATGCTTTACGCGAATTTTCCCAACTATTAATAACCCAAGAGGGTAAAATAGTCCAAATAACAGACTGTACGGAATCCACGTATCTCTGTCCCACGTTTGTTCATAGGGAATGCTTGGATACACGATAAGTGAAAATGTAACGGCAATAATGCCTAGCGGAAGAGTTAAAATTCGGTAGTTTTTTAATTCAAGAATTTGAGCGAGTCCGGAAACGGTCGCATAATAGTAGAGAGACGTTTTGAAATAAAGAGATAAAAACCACATAATGGCCATGATTACTTCAATATTTTTCAGAAAATCGGCAACTTCGATACGCCTTGCAAGCTCATAGCTTGGATATAAAGCGATACGTGTATACGTATTTCCAAGTACAAGAATGCCAAGTAATAAAATAATAATCATAATGCCTCCACCGATTAAGCTTCCTGTAAAAAAAGCGCGGTTTCGCTGATCAGGTTCCCCTACGTGAGCAGGGAAAACGGTCAGCAATACAATAAAAGTGAGAGACGTAATACTTGTAAAGACCAGAATAGATCTAATAATAGGCTTAACGCCTACCTCTAACAAAGGCTGCAAATTCTCATAATGAATTTGAGGGAAGATCGAAAAAACTAAGATTAAAAACGGAATAACAAACCAAGGAAAGAGAATTTCAGCACAGCGGGCAATCGTTTCAATGCCAAGACGAACGCCGACAATCACAATTCCCATAAACAAAATATGAACAGCAAGCATAGGCGTTTGAATAATAATGCGAGTTGTTAGAAATGAGCCCACGTAAAACAAAACTTGACTGCAAAAAAGAAGAGTAGAAGCGACAAATAAAAGAGAGACAAACTTTCCTAGCCACTTGCCTAAAATGGCTTCGTTTAGTTCTACAAGGGTTTTATTCGGATAAAGGCTAGAAAGTTTGATATACATCCATACAAGAAAAACGCCTACACCTACGCCTAAAATGGCTGGAATCCATGCCTCTTGTTTAGAATCAGCCGTTAAGCTTCCAGGTACGACTAAAATAGTGTCGCCTAAACTATAAAAAATTACGAGTATTCGAAACTGTGCTGCGGATAATTTTATCTGACTATGCACGTTGTTCACTTCCTTTTACTTCAACAGACTGAACAAAAAATCACTAAAAGGTTTTAATAAAAAAGCAATGCCGTCTCCAGGGTTAGGGATTTCCACACCGCCATATTTTAAACTAACAATTAAAATACTTACTGTGAACAAACTCCAAAAAATTCGCTTTTCTCTTTGACTGTTCACTTTTTTTAAATAAGGTATTTCCACTAAACAAACAGCTGCACAAAGTAAAAAAATCCCTAAAAATATAAGCATGTATCAACCTCAATTAGTAACCCTTCAAAAATAATGAAGGGATGTTAAAGACGCCTGTGTTTCAAAAATAGTATCACCCAAAATGGCTTCATTTATGAAAAGTAAGACTAAAGGCAGTGCAAAACCGTGTTATAATGACCAAGTTGAGCGTTATAATAGAGAAAAAACAGCATGATTACAAACAAGTAGATACATAACAAGGTAAGGATGGGAGAGAGATAGATGGCAGACGAATTCAAAAAAATGCTAGATGACAAAGAAAAGGTACAGCTTATGATCGCCGCCGTTGTCATGCTCGGAGGCCTGGTCGTTTTGTTAAAAAGCGTTGCAACGGGTCAGGCAATGGGCCAAAAATGGCTAGAAAGTAAAGGGAATGTAGACACAGATCTGTATGTTGAAACGGTAAAAAGCTACATACACCTGTATCAAATTGTGGGTGGCGTCATGTTTGGAGGAGGCCTTCTCACGTTACTGCGTGCTAAGCTAAAGAAATAAAGCGGCAGCAAAATAAAAGATCATAGTCCAAAAGAAGTGTCATATCTTTTTAATAACTTAAAAAATAGTGAAAAGGAGTTATGTATGAATAATGAAGAAAATACACCGGCTTATCATCTGTTTATGATGATAGGAGCGCTTGCTATGCTGATTTTTGGTGTTGTCGGTTTCTTTATTCAGTATCCTGCTACGTTAAGTTTTGTGATGTGCATTGGCGGAAGCATCATATTTTTGCTGCATTTATTTGAATATATGAAACCTAAAAATGAACTATAGCATCTTCAAACGAGGAAATCTAGAAGCAAAGGAAGATGAGAAATGCAGAAACATCGTACGTACGAAACACTAGTTGATCTTTATCAAAAAAGCGCAAAAATTCATTATGAAATCGATTATTGAGATAAAAAATCTGTAAAAAAAGGAAACCGAGCTGCAGAAGATATAAAAAAAATTGCGCAGCTCATTCATTTATACTATCCAGGCATGCTCTTTGAATTTTCAACACTGCTGACGAATCCTACTTATCGAATTGACCTATGGGCTGCACATCATATTTTAGAAATTATGAGCTATTCACCAATGCTTGAGGACAACGCGCTTTCCGTCATTGAACGCTACGCCGACGAAAATGATTTTACGGCTTTAGGAAATCGCATGTGGTTAGGTCAGTGGAGAGAAAAACAGCGCTAAAACCCATATAGGCAAACAAGAATAACTAAAAGGAAGATAGATATATGAGTTTACGTACATTAAAGAATGGTATAGGCGTCACCATTCGAGAAGCAGAATCAAAAGACGCAGAGAAAATGATTGCTTTTTACAATCGAGTGGGAGGAGAAAGTGATTTTCTTTCATTTGGAGAAGGGGAGTTTCTTAGACCAGTTTCAGAGTATGAAGTGTTTTTAGCTTCTGTAAAACAAGAGCAAAACTCTCTTATAGTCGTGACTGAAAAAGAAGAGAAAATCATTAGTATTGCATCCATCACCTCGTCTCAAAACCCGCGTAATAAGCATGTGGGTACCCTTGGTATCGTGGTAGAGAATGTTTATAGCGGGCTAGGGCTAGGAAGACAGCTAATGATTGAGCTGATTGAATGGGCACGTATGAATAAACAAACAAAAAAAATCGAACTTGTAACGCGAGAAGATAATCAAAGAGCTATTTCTTTATACAAACAGCTAGGGTTTCAAACAGAAGGATTAAAAGAAAAAGACACCTATATAAATGGCGTCTACTACAATACAATGCTTATGGGTCTTCACTTATAAAAAGAGGCTGAGACAAAAGTATGTTAAGTGAATGAAAATCCGAACGATTCATCGTTCGGATTTTTCCATTGTGGTGATGAACGTAGGCTTCATATAATTGATGTAGTTATATCTCACTCTCTTTTGATTTATTGTTTTTTAGCATCAGCAAATGTACTCATCGCCTCGTTCATGAATTTCGCTAATCCTTTTCCGTAGCGATCGATGTTGGTTGTAAACCGCTCATCTTGTACATACATCTCTCCAAGACCTTTAAAGGCTTCTAACGAATACGTTCCAAAGTTCTCATTTAAAAATTGATACCATTGCTCAATGGCTTTTTGAGCTTCTGTAGAGGATGGTGACAGATCACGCAGAGAAGCTAAGTGAGTGTAGATACTTTTCCATTCGTTTGACATGCGCTGCTGTTCTTCATGTGAAAAGCTTTGTACTTTTTCATTCGCTTCATCTACCCGCTGATTTCCCCAGCGCTTCCGGGCTTCTTCTTCGTATGGGTTATGCGAAAAATCCAGCCCTTTAAACCGCTCTTTTTCGTTCATTTCAATCGCTCCTTTTTCATATTGAATCGTTTTATTAATGGTTGCAATCATTTGATCGAGCCGACTGCGTTTTTCAATCAGCATGTTTTTTTGCAGTATTAACGCTTCTGTGCGATTAAATGTTGGGTCTGTTATAATCTCGTGAATTTGTTTTAAAGGGAAGCCAAGTTCTTTAAAAAATAATATTTGCTGAAGCATATCAAGATTGGCCGGTGAATAAAGCCGGTAGCCGGATTCACTGACAGCATCAGGTTTTAATAGCCCGATTTCATCATAGTGATGCAGCGTGCGGACGCTGATTCCTACTAAGTCAGCCACTTCTTTTACTTTTCTGTTCATTCTTTCATCTCCCTTCTGAAATCTACTATAAAATATAACGCAGCGTAAGGGTCAATACTAAAAAAGAAATAATTGACTTTTAGTTTATATGCATTTATAGTTAATTAGCATTAACTATTTATAACATGAAATAAATAAGCAAGCCTGGAGGAATAGATGTGACAAAAAGCAATCAGTATCTTGGGGAGATTCGTTCATCGCTTCAAGTGCTATTTGAAAAAATGCAGCCCGAAATGATGGAGAGCCTAAATGAGCATGAGATGACTCCTACGCAATTATTTGTTCTTTCTTATTTAAAGAAAGTAGGGAGCAGTAAGGTTTCTCAAATTGCAGAGCTAATGGATGTAAAACCGAGCGCCGTGACTCTTTTAGTGGATCGTCTTGAACAGCACAATTTTGTGGTAAGAGAACACAATAAAGAAGACAGAAGAGTTGTTGACATTACCTTAACGGAGTTTGGGCATCGCAAACTTGAAGACGTGCTAAATGGTCGAAAAGCCATTATGGACCGCTACCTTTTGCATCTAACAGAAGAAGAGCTTTCCATGATGGCTTCTATTACGAAAAAGCTTGCAACATCAGCTGCTTCTTATAAAGATAAGCAGCAGTAACAAAAAAGAGGAGAGACACACGATGGAAAATCAAAAAAATTCAAAGCGCACGCTTTTATTAATTGGGTTAATTATTGCGATGTTCTTTTCTGCACTTGATGGAACCATTGTCGGAACAGCTATGCCAAGAATCGTAGGAGATCTTGGTGGTTTAAGCATGATGACATGGCTGACAACAGCCTATTTATTAACGTCAACAACGGTTGTTCCGATTGCAGGAAAGCTCGCTGATTTAGTAGGACGCAGAGTAATTTATGTTACAGGACTTATTATTTTTATGGTGGCTTCTGCTTTATGCGGGATGGCAAATAATATGACAGAGCTTATTTTATTCCGTGCATTACAAGGAATTGGCGGCGGCGTTATGATGCCGATGGCAATGATTGTAATCGGTGATTTATTTACAGGAAAAGCACGAGCAAAGTTTCAAGGAGTATTCGGAGGAATTTATGGTCTTGCTTCTGTCATCGGTCCGCAAATTGGCGGATGGATTGTTGATTCATTGAACTGGAAATGGGTGTTTTACATTAACTTGCCGGTAGGGATACTCGCTACCGTTTTTATTGCGCTCGGACTTCAAGGAAAAAAACATACAGGACCTGTTAAATTCGATGTAGCTGGTATGTTCACAATGGTTATCGGAGTAGTAAGCTTGCTTCTGGCCCTGAGCTTTGGAGGAAAAGACTACGACTGGAACTCTTGGCAGATTATTAGTTTGTTTGCACTTGCTGTTGCTGGGATCATAAGCTTTATTATTGTGGAAACGAAAGCTAAAGAACCGATTCTTCCGATGTATTTATTTAAGAACCGAACGTTTACGCTTTTAAATATCATTGGCTTTTTTATGAGCATTGGTATGTTCGGAGCTATTACATTTGTTCCGTTCTTTATGCAAGGAATCGTTGGAGTCAGCGCCTCAGAATCAGGTACCATTATGACACCAATGATGATTTCAATGATTGTAACGAGTATTATTGGAGGTCAGCTTGTTTATAAAGTTGGTATCAAGCCTCAAATCGTTACGGGTATGCTCATTATGGCAGGAGGGTTCTTCTTGTTAACAACATTAGACCTTCATACTAGCAAGCTTGTTGCTACTTCTTATATGGCCATAATCGGTTTAGGAATGGGTCTTGTAATGCCAATTTTAACGCTTGCTCTTCAAGAAAGCTTTTCAAAAGAAGAGCTCGGTGTTGTTACATCATCAAGTCAATTTTTCCGTTCAATTGGAGGAACGTTCGGTATTACCATTTTAGGAGCGATAATGAACGCCAAATCAGGTACGCTTCTTACTGACAAACTCGTTCCATATTTAAACTCATTGCCTGCTCAAGCAAGCGCTTTTGCCGACGGGTTCAAAAAAGCGATTGATACGAATCCTGAAAGTGTGCTGCAGATGCTGTTTAGTCCTGAGGCGCTAAAGAGTATTCCAGCTGCGCTTTCAGACAGCATTGTGCCTATTTTGAAGACCTCGCTAATGAGCGCATTGCACAGCGTCTTTTTCATGGGCTTAGCTTTTATTATTTTAGGAGCGGTATGCACATTGTTCTTAAGACAGATCAAGCTTTCAAATAAAAAAGCCGAAGAAAAACCAGAAGAAGGCATTGCTGAAGTAGAGCCATCACATTAAAAAAAGCGCACAAATTTGTGCGCTTTTTTTCTATATTAACTAGTTGTTTCATTAGGCTTGCGAAGAAAAGGGGATTGTTTAGACGTGTCATACGAAATTTGATCAAGCAAATACGATAAATATAAGTTCAGTTCAAACCGATCTTCCGTCACAAAATCTGTAAGCGCTTGCTTATTATCTTTCCACATAGTAATTCCTCCTTAATTTTACATACTAATGAATGGATTTAATATCAGAAAGCAAAAGGGAAACAACGGCTTCATTTTCGTCTTTTACGGATAGAATTTGCTGATGGAGATTTAAGTTGTGCACGCGGCCTTTGCACGTTTGCAACGTTCCATCTTTATAGTAAGAAACAGTTATCGTCCCACTTTTCGTTAATTCTCGTAAAAACATTCAAGAAGCCTCCTTAAAAAAGATTACCTGATTTAAAAGCCAGTCCTTTCATTTGAGATGAGCAAAAGGGAATGGTATGTACTGCAAGCTTCCCTTTATATTCTTCACCGTGTATGAATAGATAAAAGGTTGCTAGCTCACCTATAAACTGTCCTAAATTTCAGAATATACTGTCTTTTACGTATAGTGTTTTTTAAAAGGATTAATGTTACATTTATTATGTAACATTCTGATGAGAAAGAAAACTGTTTCTACAAAACTTCTCTAAAAATTACAAAATATTCATATTCGTGTGAAGGATGTAGAATGAGCAGATATGGAAGTAACTGCATTTATAAAAAACGTAACGACAGCTTCAATTATTAATGATCTTAATACTATTTATCAATTATATGTATTTTACTAATTTATTCTTCTCCGATAAAATGCAGGTAGACGAATTTGATAAGAATTTTCTAATGATTTATATAATTAAATTTGATATAATCTATAGGAATAATAATGTATGAAGGGAAACATCATTGATTAATTAGACACAGGTATTACATGTTGTTGAAGATGATTCGTAAAAGCATACATATTTAAATTATATATTTTTGTGAGGTGGACAGTGTTGCAACTTAAGGTAGTAAACAGCCCTTTTAATCAAGAACAAGCAGATTTGCTTAATCGCCTTCTGCCGACATTAACAGAAGCACAAAAAATGTGGTTGAGTGGTTATTTAACAGCATCTCAATCTACGTCTGCCGAAGGAACGCCAGACGTTTCTACAGCAGCGCCTGCTCAAGCGGAGCAGACGATTTCAAAAGACGTAACGATTCTTTACGGATCACAGACAGGAAATGCTCAAGGTCTTGCTGAAAATACAGGCAAAACGCTTGAAGCAAAAGGTTTTAATGTAACTGTATCTTCTATGAATGATTTCAAACCAAATACTTTAAAGAAACTTGAAAATTTATTAATTGTTGTAAGTACACATGGAGAAGGAGAGCCGCCTGATAACGCGCTATCTTTCCACGAATTTCTTCACGGCCGTCGAGCGCCAAAGCTTGAAAATTTCCGTTTTTCTGTCTTGTCGCTTGGAGACAGCTCATACGAATTTTTCTGTCAAACAGGGAAAGAATTTGATGTGCGCTTAGCAGAACTTGGCGGTGAAAGACTGTATCCGCGCGTTGACTGTGATTTAGATTTTGAAGAGCCCGCAAATAAATGGCTTAAAGGTGTTATTGACGGATTAAGCGAAGCGAAAGGACACAGCGCTTCGGCAGCTGTTCCGGCGGAAGCTCCTGCAGGAACTTCGCCGTACTCAAGAACAAATCCTTTTAAAGCAGAAGTGCTTGAGAACTTAAACTTGAACGGCCGCGGATCAAATAAAGAAACGCGACACTTAGAACTATCTCTAGAAGGTTCAGGTTTGACGTATGAACCAGGAGACAGTTTAGGTATTTATCCTGAAAATGATCCTGAGCTTGTTGATCTTCTTCTTAACGAATTCAAGTGGGATGCAAGTGAAAGTGTAACGGTTAATAAAGAAGGAGAAACGCGTCCTCTTAGAGAAGCGCTAACCTCTAATTTTGAAATTACCGTGTTAACAAAACCGCTTTTAAAGCAAGCAGCTGAGCTTACTGGAAATGATAAATTAAAAGCGCTTGTAGAAAATCGCGAGGAATTAAAAGCATACACACAAGGCCGTGATGTAATTGACTTAGTTCGTGACTTCGGCCCATGGAACGTATCAGCACAAGAGTTTGTAGCTATTTTACGCAAAATGCCAGCGCGCCTTTATTCAATTGCAAGCAGCTTGTCAGCAAATCCTGACGAAGTTCATCTAACAATTGGAGCAGTACGTTACGAAGCGCATGGACGCGAGCGTAAAGGTGTTTGTTCAGTCCTATGTTCAGAACGTTTGCAGCCAGGTGATACGATTCCTGTATACCTTCAAAGCAATAAAAACTTTAAGCTTCCTCAAAACCAAGAAACGCCGATTATTATGGTGGGACCTGGTACAGGTGTGGCTCCGTTCCGCTCATTTATGCAAGAGCGTGAAGAAACAGGAGCAAAAGGTAAGTCATGGATGTTCTTTGGAGATCAGCACTTTGTAACAGACTTCCTTTACCAAACAGAGTGGCAAAAGTGGTTAAAAGACGGCGTGCTAACGAAAATGGACGTGGCGTTTTCACGCGATACTGAAGAAAAAGTATACGTACAAAACCGTATGCTTGAACATAGTAAAGAATTATTCCAGTGGTTAGAAGAAGGCGCATTTTTTTATGTGTGCGGAGATAAAACAAATATGGCACGCGACGTGCACAACACGCTAGTTGAAATTGTTGAAACAGAAGGCAAGATGAGCCGCGAAGAGGCGGAAGCTTACCTTGCTGAAATGAAGAAACAAAAACGTTATCAGCGTGATGTATACTGAGGATTGAAAGGAGATTTTCAACATGGTAAACAAAATTTTAAAAGCGCCCGAAGGTCCTCCAAGTGACGTTGAGCGCATAAAAGATGAAAGTAATTATTTACGCGGTACATTAGGAGAAACAATGCTAGACCGCATCAGCTCAGGTATTTCTGAAGACGATAATCGTTTGATGAAGTTCCACGGAAGCTACTTACAAGATGATCGAGATCTTCGTAATGAACGTCAAAAACAAAAGCTAGAGCCAGCTTACCAATTCATGCTTCGCGTTCGTACGCCAGGCGGTGTTTCAACACCAGAACAGTGGCTAGTGATGGATGATTTAGCACAAAAATACGGAAATGGAACGTTAAAGCTGACAACTCGTCAGGCGTTCCAAATGCACGGAATTTTAAAGTGGAACATGAAGAAAACGATTCAAGAAATTCATGCTTCTTTATTAGACACAATTGCAGCTTGCGGAGATGTAAACCGTAACGTAATGTGCAATCCGAATCCATATCAGTCAGAAGTGCACGCTGAAGTATTCGAATGGTCAAAAAAATTAAGTGATTATTTATTGCCTCGTACAAGAGCGTACCACGAACTTTGGCTAGATGAAGAGAAAGTAATTAGCACACCGGAAGTGGAAGAAGAAGTGGAACCAATGTATGGTCCGCTCTATTTGCCAAGAAAGTTCAAAATTGGCGTAGCTGTGCCACCTTCTAACGATATTGACGTGTATTCACAAGACCTTGGCTTTATTGCCATTTTAGAAGACGAAAAACTTGTTGGATTTAACGTAGCAATCGGCGGCGGTATGGGTATGACGCACGGGGATAAAGCAACTTACCCTCAGCTTGCAAAAGTGATTGGCTTCTGCCGACCTGACCAAATTCTAGAAGTAGCGGAAAAAATCATTACGATTCAACGTGATTACGGAAACCGCTCTGTGCGTAAAAACGCGCGTTTTAAATACACGGTTGATCGTCTTGGATTAGAAACGGTAAAAGAAGAGCTTGAAAACCGTCTGGGCTGGAGCTTAGACGAAGCAAAATCTTATCACTTTGATCATAACGGAGACCGCTACGGCTGGGAAAAAGGTGTGAAAGGAAAATGGCACTTTACTCTTTTTGTTCAAGGTGGACGTATTGCTGACTTTGAAGACTATAAGCTTATGACGGGTCTTCGTGAAATTGCAAAAGTTCATAGCGGTGATTTCCGTTTAACGGCCAATCAAAATTTAATTATCGCGAACGTATCCACTCAAAAGAAAAAGCAAATTAGTGACTTGATTGAACAGTATGGATTAACAGACGGCAAGCATTATTCGGCTCTTCGCCGCAGCTCATTAGCTTGCGTATCGCTTCCGACTTGCGGGCTTGCGATGGCAGAAGCTGAGCGTTATCTTCCAGTTCTTCTTGAGAAAATTGAAGCAATTGTAGATGAAAACGGTCTTCGTGATAAAGAAATCACGATTCGTATGACGGGCTGTCCTAACGGCTGTGCACGTCCTGCTTTAGGTGAAATTGCTTTTATTGGTAAAGCGCCGGGTAAATACAATATGTACCTTGGAGCAGCATTTGACGGCAGCCGTTTAAGCAAAATGTACCGTGAAAATATCAGTGAAGAAGAAATTTTAAATGAACTGCGTGTCTTACTTCCTCGCTATGCAAAAGAAAGAGAAGAAGGCGAGCACTTTGGTGACTTTGTCATCCGCGCTGGAGTAATTGAAGCTGTAACAGACGGCACGAATTTCCACGCATAATACGTATGAAGGGACTTTTCTAACTTACAGAAAAGTCCCTTTTTCTATTTTAATATTCTCTAACAAATACAGCTACTCCAAATACCCCTAATCTTTCAGCAGTAATTTGTTCAAAGCCGTTGTCAAGTAAACAATGAGCTGCAGTGCGGTAGCGCTTGCCTTGAGCTAATGAGCCTCCGCAAGGATTTGCGCGGCCAATTACCGTTGCTTCTACGATGGTACGAGGAGCTTGTCTATCCAATGGATTTCGCTCCCAAAGAATTGTCACCACATCCGGAGGACGCGGAATAGATACATTACCTGTGTGTTCATGCATAGCCATCACCTCCTTACCCTATAGTAAATGTAAAAAACGCCAAACTGCTTGTACACATGCTGATTTTTATTAAAAAAGGCGTTCAACTATGCCCCAGTTAATCAATTTTATGGCAATGAAGGAATCAATAGAAACAGCTGATAGAAAAAAAGAATGCTATAATGTAAAAGAAAGGAATTTTCACCAAGGAGGGAGAAACATGCAGCAAAAACGAGTAGCGGTTATTACAGGGGGAGCAAGCGGGATTGGCAAAGAAACTGCCTTAAAGTTCGCGCAAAAAGGAGACGCAGTGGTCATTGCTGATTATGATGAAGGAAAAGGAAAAGAGACTCTTCAACAAATTGAAGAAGCTGGAGGCCACGCTTTATTTGTGCAAACGGACGTCACCAAGTTTGAAGAAGTGGAAGCACTGATTGAGAAAACGGTGAATACATTTGGACGAATTGATGTGATGTTTAACAATGCAGGGATTGGACGTCCTACATCTATTTTAGATCAAGACTTAGAAGAATATCACCGTATTATTAATGTGAATCAGCACGGCGTTACATATGGGATTATGGCAGCAGGCAGGAAAATGAGAGAGTTAGGTATTAAAGGCGTCATTATCAATACGGCCTCTATTTTTAGCTTCTTAGCCTCACCCGGAACGTATGCTTATCATGCAACAAAAGGAGCTGTTGTGATGATGACAAAATCAGCTGCGCTAGATCTCGCTAAATACGGTATTCGCGTCGTCGCCGTTGCGCCAGGATTTGTTGATACGCCTATTATTCAAGGCTATAAAGACAACGGTATGATTGAAGGAATGAAAGCGAAAACAATGAGCAGAGAGCTCACTAATCCAAAACAAATTGCAGATATGGTTTATTTGCTGTCCTTAGAAGAAGCGGGAGCTGTAAACGGCAGTGTCATCATGGCTGATGATGGGTATACGGCGTTTAAATAAAACGAAAAAGGATTCTTTTCTTAAAAAGAATCCTTTTTTTATTATGTAGGAGGCAGGGAGCTATAAACAAGCGTATCGTGAGCTTTTCCGTTTTGATACATATAGTTTTTTAACACTCCTTCTTGTTGAAACCCGAGCTTTTCAAGCACGTGCTGAGATGCCTTGTTTTCAAGAAACACGACAGCTCCAATTCGCACTAGCTGAAGGGTATCAAATCCATAAGCCATAACAGCCGAAGCAGCTTCCGAAGCATAGCCGTGACTCCAGTGCTGAGGGTGTAGCTCATAGCCAATTTCCGCGCGCTTATGCTTTTGGTTCCACTGATTCAATCCAACTGTCCCGATTAGTTCCCCCGTATCGAGCCGTTCGATTCCCCAGCGCAAACCTTTTTGATTTCTGTAGTTTTCAGCAAAAATATCAATCAGCACCAAAGCTTCTTGGAAAGTTGTGAATTTTTCTTGCCCGTAATATTTGATAACTTCTTCCTGAGAGAAGCAGTCGAAAATAGTATCTGCATCCGCTTCTGTTATTTCACGCAGTGTAGTGCGAGGTGTACGAAGAATAGGAAACATACGTTTCTCCTTTCTATTTTATATAGAAAGATTTCGTCAGCTCAGAGAAAATACCTTTTATTTTTCTGTTATAAATTAAGTAGAAATATGAGCTAAACGACTAATAAAAACATAAGAACAGCTTCTAAATAACGCAAACATTTGTTACGTACTAGCACTAAAAACAGTATACTAAAAAAACAAATAGGACTAGCTGCACGTTTAGCAGCTAGCTTTCCCATTTGCAAGAACCTATTTTTTCGTTAACTGATTGCGATCTTCAATTTGAGGAGGCTCTTCAAGCCATCCGTTTTGAATCATAATTTTTCCACCTTCTTTTGCAAAAAAGTAAATGTCTTTAGCCAGCTGCAGCATTTTGAGCGGCAAATCACTTCTTAAGCTAAAAGCACCCCCTAAAGCATTGCTTCCTAGGCCAAAGGTACTTAGAAGACTGGTGTTGTACATCATTAATTTATCTGAAAAAGGAGAAACAGTTGAGCTTGTTGCTTTTCCGGCATGGGTAGCAGGAGGCTCTATATAGCTATGACGTAAAATATCTCCGAGTTCTGTTTCAATTTTTTTTGATAGCTTCATCCCGCTGACAAAATGCTGCTGTGCCTCTTTGTTGCCAGCTGCTTGAGCAAAGCCAATCATCAGCTGCATTCCGACAAGGTTTGTATCAACGGCATGTTGAATAAGCGACACTTCAATTGTATTAAGAGATCTTTTTTCACTAAGCCAACTTAGCCCGCCGATATAATTTTGTTCGTGGACAAACCGAACTTCTTTTGGCATCGAAACGTAAGGAGGCTTTGCAATGACGCCGGTTTCTAATAATATCTGAGTGGATTGATTGTATATGTTCTGCGATTCTGATGTTGCATTTACAAAAAAACTCCGTATATCTTCCCGGTAGGACATCGTTGAATGCAAAGCAAATAGGCCTGTTTCAATCTGAGACATTAAGCGTACGTACATGATTTCAAACATGGAGTCGAACAGTTTCGGCACTCCTAGGTTTACATCATGTTTAGTAAATCCTAAAGGAATAACCGCACCTTCGTTCTCTAAAATTTCTTTGATTTGCTCTGTAATATTTAATGAGCGGCTATAATACAGCTCAAAAAGCTCTTTATGATCTTCTTTACCTTCAAGACAATATTCTAAAAACCTCGAAATCATCGTTTTTTCTTGATAAGTCATCCATAAGTTAGCGAGCTCCGAGGACGTGAGCGGCGGAAGTTTTGATGTGCTCATTGTACACATTCCTCCTGAAAATAGTGATATGTAAATATGTATAGCTTCCTTAGTATTTCTTTTATTTATAGGAATATTCTTCTTTTTACTTTACTGAAAAAGATTCATTAGCTGTTATTATAGTAAGATAGTTGAAGGAAATAAAACTTACCAACAAGTCAGTTGTATGATAACTGATATGAATAAAACTAAGTTTTTCTATTACTTTAAATAATTTGACAATTGGTGTTATTCTTACTATTATGGAAACATAAGTTTTACATATATTTCTAGAGTTCAGCAACACATTCTAGCAGCACTATAAGTAAGGAGCTTACGATGAAGCACATTGTCCAAGCAACAGATCATCCTAGAACGAAAGAGACGTTAAAAGAAGATTTATGCAGGTTAGGCATCACACAAGGGATGACTATCATGGTTCATTCTTCACTATCTTCATTAGGGTGGGTAAACGGAGGTTCAGTAGCCGTTGTTCAAGCTTTAATGGAGACAGTGACAGAGGAAGGAACGATCGTTATGCCGTCACAGTCGGTCGATCTTTCGGATCCATCAGAATGGGGCAATCCGGCTGTGCCAAAAGAGTGGTGGGAAAATATTCGGGAAACGATGCCTGCATATGATCCAGCCCACACGCCAACAAGCGGGATGGGACAAATCGTGGAAACTTTTCGAACATATCCTGGCGTAAGAAGAAGCAGCCATCCAATGTATTCATTCGCCGCTTGGGGAAAGGACAGCGAAGACATCTTAAGAGATCATCCCCTTGAATTTAGTTTAGGCGAAAATTCTCCTCTTGAAAGGCTTTACAAAAAACATGCCTTTGTTTTATTATTAGGTGTCGGGTTTGGGAATAATACTTCTTTTCATCTAGCAGAATATCGGATTCCATATCGAAATGTGATTCAAAAAGGATCTCCAGTTATAGATTCAGGAAAGCGAGTATGGAAGACGTATAAAGAATTAGAGTTTCGAGAAGGGCTGTTTGAAGAGATAGGTGAAGCGTTTATTGAAGCAAAAGGAATAAAAGCTGAAAAAATTGGTTCAGCACGTGCATACTTCTTTTCAATGCCTAAAGCCGTCGATTTTGCTGAAACGTATTTGAAAGCGCTATAGTGAACGGTTGTATATTTTCTAAGTTGTCTGTATATCAGACAACTTGAAGTGAGACAAACAAGAGTTGCCGACACGTCTAGACTTTATATTAACAAAGCGCAGCAGTGGTTTAAGCAAGATAGTTTACTTTTTATGTTTCTTGTTTCATAATGGCACTTGTCTGTGAATTTATTCAGTCAGGTTGTCTTACAATTATGGAGATAAAAAGCAAGTGTTAAATAAATTCATTAAAAAATTTAAATGTATAGAAAAAAAGGAGAGAATACAATTATGTCACTACGTGATCAAGCACTACATATGCATCAAGAAAAACAAGGTAAGTTAGAAGTTAAATCAAAAGTTGAAGTTCAAAACGCTCAAGATTTAAGCTTAGCTTACTCTCCGGGAGTAGCAGAACCTTGTAAAGAAATTCATGAACATCCAGAAACGGTGTATGATTACACAATGAAAGGAAACATGGTCGGCGTTGTGACAAATGGTACTGCTGTTCTTGGTCTTGGAAACATCGGACCTGCGGCTTCACTTCCCGTTATGGAAGGAAAAGCAATTTTATTTAAAAGCTTTGCAGGCGTAGACGCATTCCCAATTGCACTTGATACAACAGATACAGATAAAATTGTTGAAACTGTGAAATTAATGGCTCATACATTCGGAGGCATTAACTTAGAAGATATCGCAGCTCCACAGTGCTTTGAAATTGAAGAGCGCCTGAAAAAAGAAGTAGATATTCCTGTGTTCCATGATGATCAGCACGGTACAGCAATCGTAACGGTAGCAGGACTTGTAAATGCATTAAAAATTGTAAACAAATCAATGGAAGACTTAAAAATCGTCTTAAACGGAGCAGGAGCTGCCGGCATTGCTATTACAAAACTTCTTTATTCTTACGGCGTACGTGACATGATCATGTGTGATACAAGAGGTGCTATTTATGAAGGCCGCCCTCAAGGTATGAACAAAGTGAAAGCTGAAGTGGCTTCTTATACAAATGTAAACAAAGAAAGCGGTACGCTAAGCGATGTAATTAAAGGCGCAGATGTATTTATCGGCGTATCTGCAGCAGATGCATTATCTCAAGAGATGGTTAAATCAATGAATGAAGATGCAATTATCTTTGCGATGGCAAATCCTAATCCCGAAATCAAGCCAGACGCTGCAAAAGAAGCAGGAGCGGCTGTTATTGGAACAGGTCGTTCAGACTTCCCTAACCAAGTAAATAACGTTCTTGCATTCCCTGGAATTTTCCGCGGTGCGTTAGACGTTCGCGCTACTCATATTAACGAAGAAATGAAAAAAGCTGCTGTTGAAGCAATTGCAGCCCTTATTACAGAAGAAGAGCTAAACGCAGATTACGTGATCCCTGGACCATTTGATCCTCGCGTAGCACCAGCTGTAGCGGAGTCTGTAGCAAAAGCAGCAATGGATTCAGGCGTTGCCCGTATTACAATTGATCCAGCACGTGTAAAAACACATACAGAACAATTAACAAAAATCGAAAACTAATAACGGATAAAAAAGCCCTTTGAAACAGCGTTTCAAAGGGCTTTTAGGTTAAAGACCTGCTGTAACCCCAGTGAAATCTAAACGTAACACCATTTCATCTCCTATATGATGTACAATAAAGAGAAAAGAACCCAGGTTTTGTATCATAAAGGGAGGAACCAAGATGTACACCGTATTTTCAACATTTAATGTACCGGATGAAAAAGCTGAAGAAGTGATTGGAATTTATAAAAATCGTTCAAAATCAGTCGACGAGGCTCCAGGATTTGTAGACTTTCTACTTCTTCAAAACGATAAGCGAGCAGGGGAGCTCACCGTTCAGCTTACATTTGATACGAAAGAGAATTATTTAAGCTGGGTACGAAGCGAAGATTTCAAGCGTATTCATGATTTAGAGAAAAAGTACCCTGATCAAGAACTGGCAGCCGTCATCCCAAAAGTTTCTCAGTACAAAGTGGTGGCACGATGAGTTCACTTCCCGTTAATAAGATCGTCGAAAGAGTAACGGAGAAAATCTACGAGTTAGAACCTTCTTTGCTCGAAAAATTCGGAGAGCGCGGCAAAGAAAGATGCCATGAAGATAATCATTATCATATGAAGTATCTCGAGACAACATATAAGTTAGACAACCTGCAAATTTTTACGGACTATGCCTTATGGTTAAACAATTTACTCACAAGCCGAGGCATGAAAACACAGCATATTATTGATAATTTTAATTTTATACAAGAAGCGCTGTTTGAACTAGATAATTACGGTGATAAACAAGTACAGGCGTATGTGACTTACTTAGAAGAAGCGAATCATATATTGAAGCAACAGCAGCTTTAAAAAGAAGCTAGGACCAAAGTGTTTTAGTTGAAAGAAAATCCGAACGCGTTTGATTCTTGATAAAGAATTCAACCCGTTCGGATTTTTTCATTGGTAGGGTGAACGTAGGTTTCCTGGATGTCGTTATGTTTCATTTTTTGTTTTACATATGTATAAAGGTGGAAATAAAAAAGAAAAAGGAGAATACATATGCAAAAACAGCTAACAAAAGGAATCCTGTCCTTAGTCACTCTCTGTATGATTGGAAGTGCGGCAGCCTGTTCAGGTGAACCGGCTAACAAGACAAAATCAGACAATCATAAAGCAGAGGAAAAACCAATTGAAGACCGTCAAGAATTGATAAAGCTACAGCAGTATTCCAATGACCCAGACATTAAAAAGGGGAAAGAAGAAGATTTTGACTTGATCGGTACGTTAAAAAAAGACGCTAAAAAAGAAATGACGCTGAGTATTGATGATCAACTTGTTAAAGTACCAAAGAGCTCTGGGATGGAAGTGGAAGGCTCACAGCTAAAAAATATGCTTAATAAAGAAGTAGAAGCTGAGATTGACGCAGCTACACAAGAAGCAATTAGTATTGAATTAACTCCAAAAGCAAAAGCAGATAAAGATGGCGTGTACGAACAAGATGGAAACGAACGTAAAGTTGTGGGTATTTTTATAGAAGAAAGTAACAAACATATAACGGTAAAAGTTCCAAACGGCAAAAAAACGTATCAAAAAAGCACTGACTTTGAAAAAGAAGAAAAAGGCAGTTTAAAAGAAAAGACAGTATACCTTGAAATCAACTCAGCTAACGAAGTAGAAAGTATAGAAAAAGAAGACCGTGAATAAATAAAGCTACAGTTCTTCTTTCCTTCCTTGCTCTCTTGACTTTTTGAACTGTGTCACTTAACGTTACAGTAGAGAAAGAAAAAAGGTGGTTTATGGAAGATGAACAGTGAATTTACCATTGCCGTGCACAGCTTAGTGTTCCTAGCAAATTTACCAGATCACCGGGCAAGCAGTGAATCGATTGCTTATAACATCTGTACCAATCCTGCACGGGTTCGGAAAACAATGAGTACACTCAGAAAAAACAACTTGGTTCGGACAAAAGAAGGGCTAGGCGGCGGTTATACTTTAGGCTGCAGCCCTGCTGAAATAAGTCTTGGGCTGATTTACCGAGTTGTATCGACAGGAACGTTGAAGCCTCACTGGTGCAGCGGCGACCCTGACGCTGACTGTATTGTGAAATCAAACATTCAAACAGTTATGGACGACATTTTCACGGAAAGTGAGCAAAGCGTAATCAGGCATCTAGATCAAATTACGATCGAAGACGTGCTGAAAAAAGTTAGAACTGCTCACTAAGAAGCACCTTGCTTATGCAAGGTGCTTTTGTTATGACTCTTTAGAAGCTGCTGTTTCATTCACTGCTGCTTTTAAGTCGTCATTTACTTTTCTTCCATTCTCTAAATACTCTGTTTTGAAGCCGCTTTTTAAAGCCCATGTGTAGAAGAGAAGAGAAACAACAACAATAATTCCCATATCCCATCCATATTTAATAACATTAAGGCCTCCAAACTTTTCGCTTCCAAGCCATGAGATAGTCATCATACAAAGTAAGTATACAACCATCCATACGCCGCCTTTGAAGTTCTGTCGAAAGCCTTTCCATTTAGCCTTTGCTTGATAATAAAAATAAATAGGAAGGCCGATTAAAATAATAAACAAAACTTGTCCAGTTAGCGGCCAGCGCGCCCAATATAGCGTTAAAGAAGCAAAAATAAAACCAAGCGGCGCAATGATGCTTAATCCTTTTAAACGAAGGGGACGATATAAATCGCTGCCAGTTCGTCTTAGCGTCATAACCGTAACAGGACCTGTAATGTAAGAGATAAGCGTAGCGACTGAAATAATTTCAGCAAGCACGCCCCAGCCCCGAAATAAAAACAAAAAGACAAGAGCAACAGCTAAGTTAAAAAACATGGCCTGACGCGGAACACCATAAATCGGATGAAGGCGTCCTAGGACACTTGGCAAATATTTATTTTGTTCCATACCATAAATCATTCGAGCAGTAGTAGCTGTATACGTAATACCTGTTCCAGATGGTGAAACAAACGCATCTGCATACAGGACAATGACAAGCCAGTTAATGTTAAGGGCAATGGCTAAATCTGCAAACGGAGAGTTAAAGTTTAAATGACTCCATCCCTTCGCAATATCAGAAGGATTTACAGCCCCGATAAAAGCAATTTGTAGAAGCAAATAAATGACTGTAGCAACTAAAATTGAGCCTACTACCGCAATCGGAATAGAGCGGCCCGGATTTTTCGCTTCTCCCGCCATATTAATAGGGCTTTGAAAACCGTTAAAAGCAAACACAATCCCAGACGTAGCAACTGCTGTAAGCACGCTAGCCCAGCCGTTTGGTGCGATGCTGCTTCCAGAAGTGAAGTTCTCGCCGTGAAAGCCTACAAATAAAAGTGCTCCGATTGTAAGTCCCGGTATAACAATTTTAAAAATAGTAATTAACGAGTTGGCTTTGGAAAATAGTCCAACTGTCCAATAATTCAGTAAAAAGTAAATAATCAATAGCACAGTAGCGATAGCTAATCCTTCGCCAGTTAACGTTCCTTTTTCTACGAGGTGGCTTGTCCACTGTGCCCACTTCCAAGGCCACGAACTCATATACTGTACAGAAGCTACTGCTTCGACTGGAATAACGGATACAATCGCAATCCAGTTTGCCCAAGCAGCAATAAAACCAATAAACGAACCGTGTGAGTACTGCGTATACTTGACCATCCCGCCGGCTTCGGGAAACATGGATCCTAATTCACTGTAAGAAAGTGCAATAAATAAAATAACGACCATTCCAATGACCCATGATAAAATAGCAGCCGGCCCTGCAATTTGAGCTGCTCGCCACGCTCCAAATAACCAGCCGGAACCAATAATTGATCCAAGTCCCGTCATGGTTAACGCGAATGTTCCCATTCTTCGATGTAAATTGTTCATCTGACTAACACCTTTCATGTAAAATAAGTCTTTCGTTTAAACGTTGTTGCTTTATTATTATTATTCTGAAATCTTTAGCTGTCAACTTTTGTCGTTACATGCAGTTCTTAATACCTATTGATTTCCAGTTATGCAGGACAGCTATCCTCAACCTTTCTGTCATAGCAATTAAAGCGCTTTACTTTCTTTTTCATCCTACAAGAAACCCTACAGAAATAGATAAAAACCGACAAAAAGTTATCAAGTTCGTATCTTATGCACTAGCAATATGAAAAAATTAGGGGATAAGTGGTAGTTATATTCCCTAAAATTGTGAAGAGAAAACACACTTCATAATAAAGCCCCTTTTGAATAGCGGAATAAATACCTTCAAAAGGGGTAAGAATTGGCTTTTTGAGCCTTTATCTTTCTTGATGTTTATACTCGAGTAATTTTACGACGTTTTCTACATCATTTTCAGCAGAAAGGTCGTTGATATTCACTTTGTAAATAAGCGTATCCGTTGCAAAGAATTCATCTTCTCCCTCAGGTTTTACTTTCAAGTTTAAGATTTTTACCCGCACAATATGAGTGAACTTACCGCCTTTACCTGGCTGTATTTCACCCATTTGTATTCCGATATCATCTTTTTTAATCGGGCGAACTTTTACTTTTTTATGCTGTTTACCGTACACCTTCTCATAATGAGAAGTAATATCTTGATGTACCCAAGGTTCAAGAGATTGATAAATAAAATCTTTTACAACAGGCTGACTTACGTGTGATTCTATATTTTCTTCTGGTATATTTTCTTCTGCGGAAATGGAAAGCGTAAAACAAAAAAAGACAAATGCTGCTAAAAACAAAAATTTTCCCACGAAAAAACCCACCTTACCTGTTCGTTTATGTAGCTGATTTTCTAGATCTGCATCTTTATCTTTTGAACAAAGGCATGAAGGTATGCACAGTTTTTTGTGAAATTCACCTGATTAAAAACCAATTTCGTTTAAATAAAATATGTTCTAAATAATTGATTGAAAATTCAAACGCGGTTTACGTACAAAAATAGCCAAGTGCGCCTTTACATAGGGACACTTGGCTATTTTCATGAATATTTTATGCTGCTGGTTTCTTATTGCCTTTGAAAATAAAATAAAGAGCTAATAACATAAATGCTACACCAATCCAGCGGGATAGATCAAAGGGTACTTCTTTGCTTCCAAACCAGCCAAAATGGTCGATAATCATACTTGCAAATAACTGACCGATAACAGTTGAAATATTAGCTGCTGTTACGCCAATTTTAGGAACGGCTAAAACGGTTAGAAACAAATAAGATGCTCCGAATAAAGCGCAAGTAAGCTGCCATTTAGGGACATCAAAAACAGAGAGAATGTTTCCTTGTCCAAAGAAGACCACGACAATCGTTAAAATCATGGCACCTGTTGCAAAGGTTAAAAAAGCTGTTTCAAACGTACCTGTTTTTTTACTTAAAGTACCGTTAATAGAAGACTGAGCGCTTAGCGTTAATCCTCCTATTAAGGTAAGTATCACCATCAATAAACTCATTGTAAAACCCTCCTAGAAAATAAGTACAAGCGCAATTCCCATACATACAATAGCCATTACGCGTTCTTTGTTAATTTTAATTTTGCTGCTGCCAAGCCAACCAAAATGCTCAATGATCATGCTTGTAATCATTTGGCCCACAATAACCGCAACCATTGAAACGCCAATTCCGATAAAGGGGATACTAATCACTAGAATCGTTAAATAAACCGTACCTAATAATCCACCGGTTAAATTCCACTTAGGCGCTTTTAAGACGTAAGGTAAATCTCCCTTTCCAGCAAATAAAGTGGTCAGACCTAAAATGAGCGTTCCCATGATAAAAATATAATAACTGCTTTCAAGTTTTCCAACTGTTTTTCCGAGTTCTCCGGCAATGGCGCCTTCCATACTTAAAGCAGCGCCGCCTAAAACCGCAACTAAATAAACCAACAACTTCACGTTTATCACTCCAATATTTCTTTATATTTGTATATCTAGAAAAATAGATATAATGAGTGAAAAAAACTCGTTAAAGTTTTTTTCGTAAGAATGAAGAAAGCTCTTGAAGCGTCTCTTCGTTTCGGCGATAGTATGTCCATTGACCGTGCCGAATTGACTCTAACAAACCTGCTTTTTGCATCATGGAAAGATAGCTGGATACTGTTGACTGAGACAGCTGAGCTTTTTCTTGAATATCTCCCACGCAAACACCGCCTCTGCTGCTGACCTCCTTAGGCAAATGTGCTTGTTTGTCTTTAAAATGCTTTTCAGGTTCTTTTAACCACTCTAATATATTTAATCGAGTTTCATTAGATAATGCTTTAAAGATATCAATAGGTTTCATACTTATTATTTTATTCGTCACAGCTCAGATGTCAAATGTTCAAGTTTGCATTTTATAGCTAAATAACTAGCAATGGGTTGAATTATAACAGCTGTGAACAAAAAGTCAACTTATAATAGGGTATAAAGAAGAACGTTTTATCCAGCTGCTTTTCTATTTATATAAGTAGAAAGTATCTTATTTTTGTGAGTAGAACAGATGACATATCCCTTATTTTTTAAGGGATAGTTTAGTAAAATAGAAAAAAGTGAATAACAAAAGAAGCTAGTCTATTTACTCAGGGGGAGGGCTGCATATGCAAGGGAAAACAAAACAAGTGCGCTTTCGTAATATGGTAGCGTATGGATTTGGGGATTTGTTTGGCGGAGGATCCTTTTTTATTATCGGCACATTATTTATGGTTTTTTTAACGGATGTAGTCGGGCTTTCTCCTGTAGAAGCAGGAACGATTGTAGCTCTTGGAAAAGTGTGGGATGCTTTGTTAGATCCAACCATTGGGTACATATCTGATCATCTTCAGACAAAAAAAGGACGAAGAAGAGTCTTTTTTCTTTTTGGAATCATTCCAGTTGCCATCACGTTCAGTATGCTGTGGATTCCTATTGAAGGCTCACATATGTTTAAATACTCCTATTTTATCTTAGCCTATCTTTTATTCAACACGGCGTTTGGTATGGTGATGGTTCCTTACAACACGCTAGCAGCAGAAATGACGACAGATTATAGTATTCGTTCGAAAATGACGGGAATACGCATGGTCTTTTCACAAGGGGCTTCATTTTTAGGTGCTTTTTTCCCGAAACGAATCATTGATGCGTTTCCAGGTGGACAAGGATATTTAATCATGGGCATTATCTTTGGTCTTCTTTTTGCTCTTCCATGGATTTTTGTCTACAAGGGAACATGGGATAGCGGAGAAGTAGTGGAACGAAAAAAGAAAAACGGATTTTGGTTAGAATTTAAGCAGCTGTTTATCAGTTTTGGAAGTGCATTTAAAAACAAGTCGTTTAACGTGTACCTTGCCATGTATTTAGCATCTTACATTGCAATGGATGTATTTAATGCTCTTTTCTTTTATTTTATTGCCTATTACATGCTGCGCGAAGCGATCTATGCAGATACCCTGAGCTTTGTGCAAATTACACAAGTGCTATTTATTCCTCTTGTTACGTACATAGCCATTAAGTTAGGAAATAAATTAACCTATAACTTCAGCATGGTCATTTGGGGAACGGGCATTATTTTATTCAGTTTCCTAACAACAGATAGCTCGTTAGTTCTTATTTACTTAGCGGCATTTTTTTTAGGAAGCGGTCATTCGGGAGCGATCATGATTCCATGGAATGTACTGCCATTTGTATCAGATGTAGATGAGATGATTACGACAAAAAGACGAGAAGGCGTGTATGCAGGGCTGATGTCATTTATTCGAAAATCGTCTCAGGCGCTTGCGATTTTTCTTGTTGGTATTGCCTTAAAGAATATTGGCTATGTACCAAATGCCGAGCAGTCAGCGTCTACGCTAGCCGGCTTACAAAAGCTGTTCATGATTGTACCTGCTATTTTAATTCTCATGGGAATTATAGCAACCATATGGTTTAAAATAAGTCCGAAAAATCACAAAATTTTATTAGCTGAAATTGAAAGAAGAAAAAAGGGGGGGCCGGCGACCGCCGTTACTCCTGAAGCGAAAGCGGTTTGTGAAAGTTTAACGGGCTATAAATACGAACAGCTTTGGAAAGACGTAACCATTTCAAAAGAAATTCGAGATAAAACGGTTGTTTAGCCTTTAGATTCACGAAAAAAAGTAAAATTTTTAGCGCGAGGATTCGCTAATTATATCCAATAAGAAACTTCCTCTGACGTATTGCCTTTTAACAACAATAGAAATTCTCCTGCCTATCGACTCATTTTTTAGGTGAATTTTAGAAAGGAAGAATTTCTTGCCATCAAAGATGTGCAATTTGGCACGTCTTGATAGGGTGGATTGTACAATTTATAATGAAACTATAAACTAACCACAGGCGCTTTCAAGGCGCAGGTATAAATTAGAAAAAAGGAAGGTACAGTTTATGCCAATTCGATATGTTTGTCCACAATGCCAAGGAGCCGGTAAGAAATTTGGATTGATAAAGTGCAAAGTGTGCAACGGCGAAGGAAACATCATCATGTCTTCTAATGAGCCAGATCCAACTAAAAATAAAAAATTAAAATCATCTTCTAAACAAGATAAAGCAATGTAGGCTATTGCTAATAAAGGTATGTATGAACCCCGCTTTTCTACAAAAAAGCGGGGTTTTCTGCTAGACAGACGAACGCTTTTCTTATGATACAATAAAATAATAGATAGGGAACCGAAAGAAGGGGGAAATAGATGGAATACACCGCAAAACAATTTACGCCGCAGTTAGAAAAGCATATACATAAGGTTGAAAGGTCTATGCAAGAACTTCTTAAATCCATATATGAACAATATAAAGAAGCTTTTGAAAAAAAGGGGATGGAGATCTCTGTAGATGTGATCCGTGAAGGGGAAAATCCTTTTCACCCTGGTTATCACGCCACTATTCAAGTGGGTATTTTAGAAAAAGATGAGTTTTTAGATGGTCTTTTTATTCCTATCTGGCACTGTGTACGCACATTTTTGGGCATTCGTTCTTCGAAGAAGCTCCCAGGTAGCAAGATAACCGGAGAGCTGATGGAAGAAACAGAAGAGGAAATAACAAAAGAAGTAGTAGCCTATTTAGACATGCAGCTAGAAGATTAGAAGCAACCTGCTTCTAATCTTCTTTAAATTGAAGAAGGTGCAGTTTCTTTTTCAATTTGTCTTTTAGCACGAATAAAGGCCGTCAGCTGCTGAATTTCTTCTTGAGATAGTTCCGCACCGTCGACCGTAATTCTATGAGTCTGAGGCGATGTTAATTCGATGGGTGCATCTGAAGGAGAATGAGGTTCCTTTTCCTTACCTAGCAAGTAGTCTGTTGATGTATCAAATAGTTCTGCGATTGTAACGAGTGCTTCAAGAGAAGGACGACGATAGCCAGATTCGTATCCTGCGTAGGTGCTTTTAGCAATTTCAAGCTGGTCAGCTGTATATTGAAGAGACCATTTTTTTTCTTTCCTGAGTTGAGCTAATCTGCTTAACATTCATGACGCTCCTTTGTAGGTGTAGTATGTAAAAAACCGAGGCATTCAGCTCGCGCGCAGATCTTTGGAATCAAACCGTGAGCTAATTTACATTTTTATTCATTATATCATTGCCGTAGAGAAAAGTGTACGCGAAACGAATAATTTTTCTCTTGATTTATTGAATTTGGGTTACTATAATTACAGGTGAAGTACGCGAAATGAATATAATTTATTTGATAGATTGTCAGGTTTTTTTACAGAAATTAAGCAAAGGGGATGTCGGTTTTGAAAAAACTATTATTGTTATCAACTGGCGGAACGGTCGCTTCACTTGAAGGTGAAAATGGACTTGTTCCTGGAATGGAGCCAGATCAATTACTAAGCTACATACCTGATTTAAATGAACATTGTCAAATTGACAGCAAATCTCTTATGAATCTTGATAGTACAAATATGCAGCCTGAATGTTGGATAGAGATGGCAAAAGCGATTGAAGAGCATTATAATGAATACGATGGTTTTGTTATTACCCATGGAACAGATACAATGGCCTACACATCGGCAGCTCTTTCTTACATGCTTCAGCATTCTAAAAAACCAATTGCGATTACAGGATCTCAAATTCCTATTTCATTTAGTAAAACGGACGCGAAGCGCAATATTGCAGATGCGATTCGCTTTGCATGTGAGGAAACAGGCGGAGTCTATGTAGTCTTTGACGGTCGTGTGATTCAAGGCACAAGAGCAATTAAGCTTCGTACAAAAAGTTATGATGCATTTGAAAGCATTAACTATCCATACGTGGCGTCTATCCATGATAATACGGTGGAATATACAAAATCGGTTGGCTCTAGTAAAGAAGAGTTGACGGTTAATACATCTCTTTGTACGGATGTGGCAGTTGTCAAACTGTTTCCCGGAATTAAGCCTGAATTTTTCGATGGATTAAAAGATGTATATCAAGGCGTTGTTGTTGAAAGCTATGGAAGTGGAGGAATTCCATTTCAAGTTCGCAATATTTTAGCCAAGCTTGTTGAATTGACAAATCACGGTGTATCCGTTGTCATTACTACTCAGTGCCTTGAAGAAGGAGAAGACATGGGCATTTATGAAGTAGGCCGAATGATTAATCATGACAGCGTCGTTCGCTCAAAAAACATGAACACAGAAGCCATTGTTCCTAAATTAATGTGGGTGCTCGGACAAACCAAAGACCCTCACCAAGTGAAAAAGATGATGGAAACGTCGATTGCAGAAGATATTAATTAAAAAAGAAAGCAGGTACAGCTATGAAACAAGAAACAGCAGGATATCGTACAGAAGCTGATTTTCTAGGAGAAAAACAAATTCCAGCAGACGTATACTACGGTGTACAAACCGCACGTGCCGTAGAAAATTTCCCGATTACGGGTTATAAAGTACATGAAGAAATGATTAAAGCGCTTGCTATCGTAAAAAAAGCGGCAGCGCTTGCAAATATGGATACAAAGCGCTTATATGAAGGTATTGGAAATGCGATTGTGCAAGCAGCTGATGAAATCTTAGCAGGTCAGTGGCATGAATACTTTATTGTGGATCCTATTCAAGGCGGAGCAGGAACGTCAATGAATATGAATGCTAATGAAGTGATTGCAAACCGTGCCCTTGAAATTATGGGAGACAATAAAGGCGAATACGGTAAATTAAGTCCTAACAGCCATGTGAATATGTCTCAATCAACAAATGATGTATTTCCAACGGCTATCCATATTTCAACGCTGAACTTATTAAATAAACTTCTTGTTACAATGAATGATATGCATGATGTATTTAAACGAAAAGCGCAAGAATTTGATCATGTAATTAAAATGGGCCGTACGCATCTTCAAGATGCTGTACCCGTTCGTCTTGGTCAAGAGTTTGAAGCATACAGCCGCGTGTTAGCGCGCGACATTAAGCGTATTAGCGCGACGCGTGACCACTTGCATGAAGTAAATATGGGAGCGACAGCTGTTGGAACAGGCTTAAATGCAGATCCTCGCTATATTGAAAATGTAGTCAAACACTTAGCCGATATCAGCGGTCTGCCGCTTGTACATGCAGAGCATTTAGTGGACGCTACTCAAAATACAGATGCTTATACAGAAGTATCTGCGGCGCTTAAAATCTGTATGACGAATATGTCTAAAATTGCCAATGACCTGCGTTTAATGGCATCTGGCCCCCGTGCAGGCCTAGGTGAAATTAGCCTTCCTGCTCGTCAGCCTGGTTCTTCAATCATGCCAGGAAAAGTAAATCCGGTTATGGCTGAATTAATAAATCAAATTGCGTTTCAAGTAATGGGAAATGACCAAACGATCTCTCTTGCTTCAGAAGCAGGTCAGATGGAGCTTAACGTCATGGAACCTGTGCTTGTATTTAATTTACTTCAATCAATCAGCATCATGAACAACGGTTTCAGAAGCTTTACAGATCACTGTCTAGCAGGAATTGAAGCAAACGAAACGCGGATGAAAGAATATGTAGAAAAAAGCGTAGGGATTATTACAGCTGTTAACCCTCACTTAGGCTATGAAGTCGTATCGCGTATTGCGCGTGAAGCGATTTTAACAGGAAAACCAATTCGTGAGCTTTGCCTTCAATACGATGTGTTAACAGAAGAGGAATTAGATCTCATTTTAAATCCATTTGAAATGACGAACCCTGGTATTGCAGGAAGTTCATTATTTGATCGTCAATAAAGAGAACGGCTTCCATAAGGAGGCCGTTTTTTTTTATAAAGACATTTGCTGAATGACGCGGCGCATTTTCTGAGCTGTTGCAGCCAAGACGTCATCATTTTCAGCATATTCGGGAATTTGCGTATAAAAATCTCCGAAACACTCCTCTTTATATCTCGGAACGATGTGCATGTGAAAATGAGTTAACTCGTTAAACATACCCCCGTTTTGAGAGAGAGTAACTCCGTCTGGAATAAAAAGCGTCTTAACTGCTTTTGTCATTAGCTTCGCTGCATTCATCACGGCCAATATGTGTTCAGTATCGAATTCGTCGATTTCCACTATATGTGCTTTAGGAAGAATTAAGAGGTGTCCTTCGTTAAACGGCTTGTGGTCTAGCAGGCATGTCACAAACGAATCTTCAAATATCATATGCGATTTTTCTTGGTTATTTGCTAATCGACACCCTAAGCAATCTATACTTGGATTCCCCATCATATGTTCTCTCCTTTTTTAAGATAACTAAAGTGTAGCATGAGAGGTGTCAGGAGGAATAGATTGAAATATACACAGTTGTTTTTTCGCTTAGTAAAGAGAGCACTGGTATATGACCTGGGCTCTTTGGTTCGTTCTTTTTATTTATAGGCTTTGCTGCTTTATCTAAAATTTACCATGGTTTTAATTGTAAAATAAATATCTTTACAGTATAATGACAGTGTAACAGTTAACTGTAACTGAAAAGGGGGGGATTGTTTGAAAACATATACAGGCAAGCAAATTACGGAATTATTAAACAATGAAGGTGCGGACTTGAACCTGCGTACGGTGCGGTATTACACGCAAATAGAAATTGTTCCTCCGCTGGAGCTAGTGGGAAATAAGCGCGTCTATACAGATCAGCATGTTCATTACTTTCGAGCCGCTTTAACATTATCAAAAGCAGGGGAGTCACTAGCTTCCATTCAAGAAACGCTGCGTTCAATGAGTGTGGAAGAAGTGAAAAGTATAGGTGCGCAGCTCCCTCTTTACCAAAGCAAACAAATTCAAAATCAAGAAATGCATCAAGTCAATGAAGATGTGTTTGTCGCTATGAATCGGAAGTTATCAGCAGACGTACGGCAAAAAGTAATTGAGTCTGTTACTCAGATTTTAAAGGAGCATTCATCGCATGATTAAATTAGCGGTGGCAAAATCAGTAATGGAAAAAGAAGAAGGAATGAACCACCTATGTATTACAATTGAACGATCGCAAATAAAAGTTAAAAACATCACGATTGATATTCAGCTGCCCGAAGGTTTGTTCAAAACAAGAAACTTAAATGGGTACTGTGAAAACCCACAAGGACAAATCGAAGTAAAACATATTGACGATGAACCTTTATTAATAGAGCTCTACACGGAAGAGACCGTTTTATATCCACAGGCAGAGATTGCAGTTGCGGTGACTTACCGCGATGAACACTTGCATATACAGCAAGAAAGACATTCTCTAATGATTAAATTTACCGATGAAGATTTGATAGGGGATTCATTTTTAAATCAAGAAGTCAGTGCAAAAGTAAAAAAATTTGCTCGTATTAATTCAGTGGAAAGAGGCGGTCACATGAACTTAACTCCCTATGTAGTAGAACAAACAAGTAAAGGAGAGCGTGCCTATGACATTTATTCAAGGCTGTTGCTCGACCGAGTGATTATGCTCACAGGTGAAGTTACGGATGAGGTGGCTACTAGCATTATCGCTCAGCTTTTATTTTTAGATGCAGAAAACCCAGAAAAAGATATTAGCATTTATATTAATTCACCGGGAGGGTCCATTACAGCGGGCATGGCTATTTTTGATACGATGCAGCTTATACGTGCAGATGTAAGTACATTGTGTATAGGGCTAGCAGCATCTATGGGTTCAGTTTTACTAGCGGGCGGTCAAAAAGGGAAACGTTTTGCTCTTCCTAACAGCGAAGTGATGATTCATCAGCCGCTAGGAGGAGCAAAAGGACAAGCAGCTGAAATTGAAATTCGAGCGAAGCGTATTTTGCGCTTAAAAGACCACCTAAATGAACTTCTGTCTGAACGAACAGGACAATCGCTGTCAACGATTAATAAAGACACTGATCGAGATACATTCTTTACAGCGGATGAAGCAAAAGAATATGGCTTGATTGATCAAATTTTAGTTCATCAATAAGGAGGATACCATGTGGAAAAGTCAAATCGTTACTCAGTAGAATATGAATGGGGAAACGTGATTTATTACCAAGAAGTAGAAGCAATGACGATACACGAAGCAAAAGAATACGTTCAACATACAAAAGTAAACGCCGCTATTCGCGCTGTTCATGTCATAGAAGATGTCGAATCGTAACGAAAAACTGGATCCTTTCGGGGATTCAGTTTTTTTGAGCAAATGAAGCAGGGATTTATAGGAAGAAAAGAGAATGCAAAAAGAGATTTAAAAACGAGCAGCTGGTAGCATCATTCAGCAAGAACATCTCATTTCAATTACAAAAAGAAAGGTAGATGTAAATGAAAAAAGTATGGTCTGGATTAGTAGTTCTCATTGCTATTTGTTGGGTGATAACAGGATGTCAGCAAAGCAGTGCTTCAAGCGGTACTGTTGAACAAAAGCTCGTAATCGAAAAATACATAGCCGATAATCAATATGGCCATGCGGTTAAAATGAAAGACCAAAATCAAGTGCAGAAAGTGCAGCAGTGGTTAAAAGATGTATCCTGGAGAGAAGAAAAAGCTGAAATGATTCGAAAACCTAACTACATTCTTCACTTTGAACCGGTAGAAACCAAAAAGGATATAAAGGTACAATCTTATCGGATGTGGGTCAACTTAGACAACGAAACCGTTGAATTAGCTACAGATACACACTACGCACAGTTAAAGGGCAAACAAGCAAGGTCATTTATTGAACTAGTAGAACCGAAATAGAAAGCAGCTATAAAACAATGTCCAATGAAAGCTGAAATTTGTTCATATTGAAGCTATCTTCACCGATATGCTTGAGGATCTCGAAGGGACAGAGCTACTCATTACTAACGCGCTTGATATGAGGATGTAGAAATATTAAATGTCAGAGGTGACAAGCAGCAATTATTAAATGTAGCCATAAAGAATTACACTTACAGGTAGGTCCATTATTAAAACATTTTGCTATAAGAAGTAAGGGAAAAAGAGAAATCAAGACGCTGATTTCTCTTTTTTATTTAGGCGTGTCGATGATTATTATTTCCGCGCATTTTGCGTAAAACAAAACTCACAATTAAAACTAAAATAACAGCACCAATAATTGCAGGAACAATTGCGAATCCGCCGATCTCTGGACCGAAATCTCCAAAAATTAGAGAGCCTAACCATGCTCCAATGAACCCAGCGATGATGTTTCCGATAATTCCACCTGGAACATCTCGTCCTGTTAACACACCAGCAAGCCAGCCGATAAGTCCTCCAACAATAAGCGTCCAAATAAATGACATATACCTAACCTCCTTTTTATAGGGAATTCCTTTTCAGTCTTTCCTAAAACACATTTTGTCATGCGACATGCTTGCTGCAAACCCTTTTGCATTTTTTCATCTATTTATCATATATGCTAAAATAGTCTAACTTCAAATTGAAATGTTATGTATGAGAATTCACTGTGAAAGTAACGATAAAATGAAAGAGAGAAGTTCAGCTTATGTACGTTTTAGACTAAATTTAGCTCATTCTATTCGCAAAAAAGGACATCCGGTTTATTTTTAAAAGCTTTTTCCCTTAGTTTTACTTTTTTCAACAGTATTTGTGATATCATTTTAAGTAAACAAATTCTTAACGGGAGAACAATATGGAGTCATTATTATTAGATAAAAAGCTTAAACACATTACGAATTTAATTCTAGAAAAAAAAGAAGAGTTCTCAAAACAAAAACAAGATGAAGACAAAGATATTCAACAACAGTTAGAACCGTGGCGCGTTCATTTAATTAAAATATACGCTGATTCTGTATCAACAAATGATACGAAAAACTTTGAAGTGCTTGAGGAATGGGGAAGAGAAGTAGCGAATTTACTCGTTACTCTTCAGCTTCCGTTAGATGTAGCATTAGAAGAAATCAGCTATTACCGAAATATTATCGGGGAAATTATTAAAGAAGAAGCAAAAGCTGAAACGTTTACGTTTGATGCCTTCTATCAAGTTATTTCTCGTTTCAACTTAGTAGTGGACAAGGCTGTGCACTGGGTTAGTAAATCGTATATGACCGACTTTGCAAACAAAATTCAATCGGCTCGCTATGCAATTGATGAACTTTCAATTCCTGTGGTACGCATTACGAAAGAAATTGGCGTGATTCCTCTTGTTGGCGATTTAGATACAAATCGTGCTCAAATTTTAATGGAAAATGCCCTTCAGCACGGCAGCGAGTACAAGCTAAATTGGCTGATTATTGATTTATACGCAGTTCCAATTATTGATACGATGGTAGCGGACCAAATTTTCAAAGTAATCGGTGCTTTAAAATTATTAGGAATTCAAGTAGTTTTAAGCGGTATCCGTGCTGAAATTGCTCAGACGATGGTGAACTTAGGGTTAGATTTGGCTGATATTACAACTTTCAGTAGCCTTCACCAAGCAGTGGAATATGTTAATCAAGCGGACTAATATAAAACAAAAGCCCATGAGTATGTAACCATATCATGGGCTTCTATTGATAGAAGAAAATTTGAAGTTTATTTAATAAAGCATCTAATGATTGACTAACTTGAAGTGTGTTAGGACTTGTCATTCCTTCACGGACAGCCGTTTGAATCATCAACGTTCGTGTCTGTTCGATCTCTTCTATTAGTATTTGGTACATAGATTTGTCTTTTTGATGGGTTGAAAGCAGCATGTTAATTCCTCTTTTTTATAGTGATTATGGTTAAATTAACATTAATAGGTTTATTTTTCAATATTATGAAATTAAAAATAGTAAATTTTAAGAATTTTTCATATGAAAAAAGAACCTCTTTTTCAGCAGAGGTTCTTTTTCTAATATAATAATTTATTATGCATGTTTATGACTACCACGCATTTTTCTCATAATGAAACTTACGATTAATACTAAAATGATTGATCCGATAATGGCAGGAATAATAGCAAATCCACCTACAACTGGTCCGAAGCTTCCAAAGATAGCTGAACCTAACCAAGAACCTATAAAACCAGCAATAATGTTACCAATAATACCTCCTGGAACGTCTCTTCCCGTAATTAATCCGGCAAGCCACCCAATAATACCACCTACAATAAGTGCCCATAAAAATGACATAAATATCATCCTCCTTTTTAATGATGTATTGCTTATATAGGTTAGTACCCCACTTAAAATAAAACTATTCATAGAATAACAAAAAAAATAAAAAAACTTGGAAAAGGACTTAAGAACTGGGATAGAGTCATAGAAAATAGACTAACTAGTATATAATAGAAAAAGGAACATAATTTAGAAGAGAAAGGAGACATGAAGTGAAAATAAAAAATCAAAGCGATATAGTAGAACAACACTTGATTCAGCACTGGATGTATTTTCAGCATACGAAGAAATCTGTGAAGGTGGATACACCAGAAATGAAATGGATTTCTGCATCTCCTTATAATCGCGGTATATATGCAGGAACCCGTCATATTGAGCCTGCGTTAGAGATATGTTCTTCGGAAGGGGAAGAACCTCTATGGATTGTTGGTCCATCTTCATATGATAACCTTGGGCCAGTTCTTCATAAAAATGGATTTGTTCCTTATGAAAAATGGATCGGAATGATTCAGCACATTCAAGAAAAAGAATACGTACACACAGGAGTAGAAGAGTTTCAATGTAAGCGAGTGCACACAGAAGCTGAATTGAAAGAATGGATTACGGTATACATAGATGGCTATCAAAAACCAAAAGAATATCAAGCTGACTTTCTTGAAAGGTTTAGGGAGCTTATGCAGCACACTGACCAATATCACTTATATTTGGGTCTTTATCATAACCGGCCAGCTGTAGCTGGGTCTCTCTTTTTTTATGACGGTACAGCGGGTTTGTACTGTATCACTACAGCTAGACATATGAGGAGAAAAGGCCTGGCTACCGCCTATTTGAAGGAAGTTCTTACTGAAGCAAAAAAACAGGCAGATACGTGTATTTTGCATGCTACAAGTGCAGGAAAGCCAGCCTATGAAAAACTTGGTTTTACAGCGGTTAACGAATTTGATGTATACAGATGGAGAAATAGAGATAGAAAATAATGTGCTGAAGCTTGTGAAACAAGAGACAAAATTCGACAAAATTTTAAAAAAGTGTAGCTTCCACTTCGTTTTTGGTGTATCCTAGGAAAAAGCAGCAGTATGAGCTAGTGTTGTACATAGAACACAGATAAAAGGAGTCATTATGAAACATTTTTTTAAAACGAGCACGTTTTGGATAGGTTTAGTTGTCGGAATCGCGCTCACATTTGGGGGATATTTTACTGTTACTAGTATTTATGATTATTATTTAGGACGAGAACAGCTGAAAGTATTGACTGCCTCTCAGAAAAACCTTCAAACTGCTTTTAAAGAGTATAATCAGCTTATGGCCGAAAAAAAAACTAAAAAGCAATTTATCAATGAACTCGATGATATTTCAAATACGATAAACTATGAATATAATGAATTAGCTTCCCTTGATCCTACGATGAAAACGATGTATAAGCATACGGGCGTCATCGATGATATGGAACTGATGATTGATAATATTGATAGCATTTATGAATTAACGATGAATGATCATAAAGACGCAACAAAACCGCTTCAAACCTACGTATCTGATTTAATGGAATATGTAGAAAAAGATATGAAAAAAGAAATAAGCATGCTAAGTAAATAGAAAAAAACAGCTGTCTAAACAAATAGGCAGCTGTTTTTTTGTTGATTATAAAAGGAATCTTTTGCTTGCAGGCGAAAGATTATACTATGCACCCACTCACTTACGTGCACCACGTTCACAAAAAAGGGAGGACATAGTATGAAAAAAGTGGTGATTATCCTATTTAGTTTATTTTCATTAGCCGCATGTCAGGTTCCTACAGCTGAAACGCTTGAAGATCCTTATCCACCCGCTATAAAAATAATAGCCGAAGGCAAAGAAGCCATCATCAAGCCTTTATTTTTTTGCTGGACCGAATGTGAAGCTGATTTTGGCGAACGAAAAAATTTTAGACAAATTGTTATGAAAGATAGTATTCCCGTCTCTCAAGATGGTCAAGTGTCCATTGAAATAGATGGTAAAAAACCTAATGCGCTTTATTACAAACAAATTCGCAATCAGTCTATCTATGAAAACATAATAGAAAAAAAGGACATAAAAAAAACAGCTGCTATTACAGTAGATTCTACCTCTCGCAGTGATCGGTATATACTCGTAGCGGACTGGAAAGATAACAACGGTGAAAAGTTAATCGGGCGCGTCTACTATACTCCAGTAAAATTTGAAACGCCATAGATATGGCTCTCTATGCTGTAATAGAGAGCCATATGTTTAACTAATAGAATTAAGCGCCTGTGCAAGAGAAGAAGTAGTCTTGACCTGTTCAAATGAAAGCCCTAAGCGAATTGCAGTTTGAGAAATTTCCGGTCGAATTCCAGATAAAATTGTTTGCACCCCGATCAAACGAAGAGCTTTTACCAAATTAAAAATCTCTTGTGCCATCATCGTGTCAATCGTAGCTACACCGAGCAGGTCAATACATAAATGTTCAACGCCTTTTTCCGAGCATTGCTGAAGCGTGTTTTCTAAAATAAACTGACTTTTGACCGTTCCAATATCCCCCACAAGAGGCAGAAGGGCAACTTTGTTTTGAAGCATGATAACAGGAGAACTTAATTCATTAATTAACTCTTTCTGAGCGTTCAGCTGTTCTTGCGTATTCTTATGATATTCTTGAATAAAGATATAAATAGATAGATCAAAGGCTTTAACAATAATGTCATACCACATAAATATCTTATCCACGCTTACCTCTTCTGGGTGCAAAGAGATAAACTTCTTTAAGTAATTAACGACAATTTTTTGTGAATTAAAATATTCTCGAACGATAAAGTGAAGAGGCGTACTTAAATGCTTTGGATCACGTGCAAGTTCGACCGACCACTGCTGGAAATCGGAAAAAAAGTATTCCTCATCTTTTATAAATACGTCAAATAAATGCTGAAAATAATCTTGATTTTGCTGCTTCAGTTCTTTCACAATTACTGGATTTTTACTCGAATACACGGAGAACTCGTTTTCATCGTCGAGCTGATTGTACCAGTCTTCAGTTAATTGAAGAGAATGTTCTTTAAAAAAATGATATAGGTCCTGATTTCTATGCATGAAGACTCTCCTTACATATGTATAGTCTAATTGTTTTATAAATAAAGGCATAAAAGCATCCACTGACATAGAGTGCGGATGCTTATAAATAAATCCATTATGAAGCGCATTTATTTTCCTATATGCCTTGTTTTCCCCAACTGTAAACTCTCAAACCCAATTTATTAAAAAATAAACATTTTTTAACTAACATCTTCATGCATTTTAACTCTTTTTCATAAGGCATCACTTCTTGCGCTTATAGCTTTAGCTTCGGTAAGGCATCTTTAATGCTTTGATAGACTAAAATAAAGGACATATCATCTTCTATAGTGCTCATATGTATGGCCATGTTAGGGGAAATTCCGGTTAAAACGAGCTGAGTTCCCATTAGCTTCAGCCAATTGTAAATATTAAGAATATCACGGCCGAATGAATCGTTAAATCCAGCTAACCCTGAGACGTCTACGATTAAGTAACGATCTTTGCTGCTTGTGTTACGCGAGGTGAAGCTATTAAATAGCATTTCTATACGCCGCTCGTTTAAAGTTCCGATTAATGGAAGAACAGAGATTCCTTCTTCTATTGGCACGATAGGAGTGGATAGCCTTTCCACTTCTTCTAAAGCTTGCTGAAGCTGTTCCTGGGCTGTAATCTCTATTGTTACGTCTTTTTGAACACCAATAAAGTAGTATTTATCTTCTTCCTCTACATATGTCGGGTCAATCGTTAGCTGATTATGAAAGAAAGAGCCGTCTTTTCGATAATTCACAAGCGTAACAGAAACTGACTGATTGCGGCTGATAGCGCTGCGAATTTCATCAACGTGGTGCGGGCTTGTAAGAGGCCCTTGTAGAAAACGGCAATTTTCCCCTAATACTTCTTCTTCCTTATAGCCGGTCATAAGGGAAAACCCTTGGTTGAGGTAAATAATTGGATTATCAGGTAAAGAAGGATCCGTCACGATAATACCAGATTGCGAACTATGAAGGGCTTTATTTAAAATGGACCATTTTGAATCTTGAGCTTCAGGTGTAGTCAATGCATTCCCTCATTCCTTGGAATTTTTATAAAAATATTGTGACATAAACACGTTTAAAAAACAATTTTCGACGCGTTTGCTTCTAGAGAAAGAATGAAGATAAGGAAAAATATGTTATAATAGTTTTGGGGGGCAAAGGGAGTGTGAACAAATGTGATAACTATCAATTTATTTAACGTTAGTTTCTTTGTGATGGCGCTAGTAGGCTTTATTCTCATTTTTTGTTTGCGTATAAAGTTTAAGCGGCCACTGTCATTCTTTAAATGGTCTTTTTTGTTCGGAACGGTGCTGCTGTTGCTAAGTTTATACTTGTTTATGGCGACCAGCCAATATATTCATTTGATATGCAATACAATCGGCTCAGTTATGACAGCGCTCTATCTTATCAGTATTATGGTGGGAACAGAAGAGTCATAAATACATATGTTTGAAAGTCTATTGAAAGTGGAAGATAAGTAGAAATGCTTAAAAGAGAACGAGACGAACTTACATTCTTTGAGCCGAAATGATGACAACTGGAAAAACACCTCGGTAAAAAATGCCGAGGTGTTTTTCGCAAATAAAAGGGAAAGGAGAATATTTAAAGAAATACTAGTCATGTTTTACTGAGTGTAGTAAAATAAAAAGTTATTATTCTATTTTTATATTGTTGCTATTGGCAACATGTGTTAGTCTAAAAGTGGTATACATTTTAGGCGATCTTGAAAAAGAGAGACGAGAAGCTTTTATTCAAGTTTCTTAAAAGCTTTACGTTTACTGAGGTGAAACAATGAAATCTCAAGTACAAAAATTTGTAGGCTATTTATTAGCTGGTGATCAAGACAGCGCTTGGGAAGTTGTGCTGGAAGAAATCCAACAGGGAAAGAACAGCCTAGATATTTATGAAAATTTAATTACAACCGCAATGCGAGTAACTGGAGATATGTGGGAAGAAAATATCATTTCTGTAGCTGATGAGCATGTTGCAACTACGACGTGTGATTATGTGCTAACTCGCTATCGCTTTTATAAAAAAATTCAGGGACACGCTTCAGACACTGCTCCAAGGGCACTGCTTCTATGCTTGGAACAAGAACAGCACTTCATTGGTTTAAAGATGGTGGCTTTATTGTTTGAGGAACATGGTTGGAATACTCGCTTTTTAGGGGCCAATCTACCTCTGGAATACGCTGAGAAAATGGCTATAGAATGGAAGCCGCACATGGTAGGATTATCTGTCAGCATTCCTTATCATATTGAGAGGCTTGCTGAATATACCAAAACTTTGGACAAATTAGAATCAAGACCAACAGTAATGGTAGGAGGGCGTTTAGTTTCTCAAATTGATTTCCGTTCTTACTGTTCTGAGCATACACGCCTAATTCCGGATCTTTACCAACTAAATAACTGGTTAATCAGTTATCACAAAGGAGTGGAAGTTAATGTCGATGCTTGAATATGTTCCAATTCCTTACTTTCTAGTGGATACTGAATTTAATATTTTGGAATGGTCGCAACAATCAGGTCATTTATTTAAGCCTTCAGCTAATTTTTTAGATCTTGTAGACGTATTTAGTCAAGAAAAGGCGAGAAAGTTTTTAAGCTTGCGCCAAAAAGATTCTCGAGAATTGTCTGTAGACGAACCCCATGATGAGCAAACGCTTGTCCAAAGCCGAGGCCAGGCTATTCAGAAAGTAGAGCTTGTGATGCAAACCAATGATTCGCCGTATTCACTGTTTGAATGCTTAATTCAATGGGATAGTGATATAGGTCATTTAGTTTGTATTCGCCAAGATGAACGTATACAAGAGCTAACGAATCTTGTTCAAGACCATCGGAAACGATTAGCAGATACAGATTTTGAACTGCTTGAACAAAAAGAACGTCTCGAAAAATCATTACAAAAAATTAAGCAATTGTCCGCTTCTTTTATTAAATTATCCTCTAAAGTAGGGCTTATACCTCTTTTTGGAGACTTAGACACAGCTCTTGTAGCTGAAAATACGTCCATTTTGCAAAACTTTGCACATGAAGGAAATTACACCACGCTTCTATTTGACTTTGGGGGCCTAGATATATTAACAACCGAAGGAATTCAAGCTTTTGCAGGCTTTATGCAGTCCTTCTATCTTATGGGGATCACATGCTATATTATTGGCATGAAACCGCACCATACGGCTGCTTTGAAAAATAGAACCTTTGGTGATCAAATTATTTATATGAATAACCTAAGTGAAATTATTGCTGTGAATAAAAATGTGAGTTAAAAGGGTGGAGGAGAAGAAAGTTATTCTTCTCCTCTTTCTGTATACACTTCTTTTGTTACAATTAAACATTTATTAAATCACATACTTGAAGGGTTTAGTGAGTTTTGAAGAATTGAGTCCGTCATCTTGCATTTAATAATTGATTTATTTCCACATCACATGACAAAAAAATTGAAGAAAATAGCAAAGATGACTAAAAGCCTCTTCCTAATGAAAGAAGAGGCTTTTTTGTTAAGAGTTTGCTGACATCGTATGAGACGGCAAAATGATGTCTTGGTCTACTAGGAAGGATAAAAGTTCCCGTGTAGCATATGACATATAGCGATCTTTTTTCAAAATGATGCCGAGCTCCCACATTGGAGTAGGTGCAGCAATTGGAATACTTTTAATAAAAGGGTTATTGATCTTCGGAAACACGGACTTTGGTAAAATGGCAATACCTAATTCAGAAGCGACTAGTTCAATAATCAAATCCCATTGAGAACTTTCGTACGCTATTTTTGGATGAAAACCCGCTTGAATGCACTCATGAATAATGCGATCATGAAGAGAGAAATCTTTGCTGAACAGGACAAACGGCTCTTCTCTAAGCTCGCTCAAAGCAACGATTGATTTGGCTGCCAGCGGATGCTCATGATGAATGTATAAATTAAACTCTTCTTCAATAAACGGATAGACGTGAAAAAGAGGGTTTTGAATAGGCAATACGATAATGCCAAGGTCTACTTGTTCGTTTTCTACAAGTTCGACAATTCGCTTTGCGCCAAGCTCCACAAGCTCTAATTTCACCTGAGGATGTTTTGATGTAAAGTTTTTTGCAATCATCGGGAAAACGACAGTCCCTACTAAAGGAGGAATTCCTACTTTAATATCTCCTGTAGGCAGATTTCGTAAATCATCTAACAGAGCATGCAGCTCGTGAAGAGTGGATACCAGCTTTTGGCTTTGCCCGTACACAATCTGTCCTGCATCGGTTAATGTCAGCTTTCGAGTAGAGCGATCAAAAAGGTCTACGCCGAGTTCTTCTTCTAGTTTCTTTACAATTTTACTTAATGCTGGCTGAGACAAGTGAATCGCAGCTGCTGCTTTCGTGAAACTTTTTTGATTGACTACTTCCATGAAATGTTGCAGTTCTCGAATATCCATAAATTCTCCTCACTAGTATTCTTAGTTTTCATACTATTTATTCTATTTATCTATTTTACTTATGATTCAAATAAATGTAAACTCTTACATAAGGAAGTGAATAGTGATTCATCTAAAAATAGCACATCAAATTCCTCTAAATACGTTAGAAACCCGCATATTTGTAAGCGTTAACAAAAAAGTACCCTCGAAGAAAATCCTAAAAAAATATTTTTTTCTCCCGTAAAACACAGCCGCGAGCGCAGAAATAACACGTGTTGAAATGTTCATTTTGTATACTGTTCTGACAATTAAGAAAGAGGAATAAAATGGTATAGTGCACCACTAAGGTGAGTCTATTCATTCTGCAAACGAGCCGTACATAAAAAAAAGGGCCGGTTTGTTAAAAATAATTGGGGGAGTGGTTGAGATGACATATGTTAAAGGACTAGAAGGAATCGTTGCAGCTGAAACAAAAGTAGGGCATGTTGATGGAGAGAAAGGTCAGCTGATTTATCGCGGATATTGGGCAAAAGATTTGGCCATCAATTATTCTTTTGAAGAAGTTTCTTATTTAATTTGGAACGGTACGCTGCCAAATCATGATGAGTTAAAAGCATTTAAACAAGAGATGGTGACTCATCGTACGCTTCCAGCTAATATTGTTGCGTTAATGGACTGTTTGCCAAAAGACACAGAAGTGATGAGCGCGCTTCGCACATGTATCTCGGCGTTAGGAGACCCTTCATACAGCTGGCCTCCGACAAAAGAGCAGGCGCTTGCGATTACAGCGGTAACACCTACCATTATTGCCTATTGGTATCGTAAAATGAATGATTTAGAAGTAGTAGAGCCTAACGAGCATTTGGATCATGTAGCAAACTATTTATACATGATTAACGGAGAAATTCCAGATCAAAGTTTGGTTACGGCGCTAAACGCCTATTTTGTTTTGACAATTGAGCATGGAATGAATGCCTCAACCTTCTCATCACGCGTTATTTCATCTACCGAATCTGACATGGTTTCAGCTATATGCGGAGCAATTGGCGCGATGAAAGGTCCGCTTCACGGAGGAGCTCCTTCTGGTGTTATTACCATGTTTGATGAAATTGGAAGTGAAGAGAATATTGAGCCTTGGGTTCGTAAAAAATTAGATAATAAAGAGAAAATCATGGGATTTGGTCATCGCGTTTATCGTACACATGACCCGAGAGCAGAAGCATTAAAAGAAGTATCGAAACAAATTTCAGGAGACAACGGGCTATTTGATTTAATTGTTAAAATTGAAGATAAAACCATTGAATTACTCAATGAATACAAGCCGGGGAGAGGCATTTATACCAATGTAGAATATTTCGCTGCAGCGGTTATGAAAGCGGTTGAGCTTCCGTCTGAACTATTCACTCCGACCTTCACAGCAAGCCGTGTAGTTGGCTGGACAGCTCATGTCGTAGAGCAGTCAGAAAATAATCGTATTTACCGACCGCAGTCTGCGTATATAGGTTATACGCCAGTTGAACAAAATCAATAAATAAACTCGGTTTCACCTAAAAAACGTCGGTAGATCCGACGTTTTTTTCATATGGTTAAATATATTCTTTTTGAGAATAAAATCGCTTTAATAAATAGAATAATCCGACTGCTAAGCATAAACTTGCTGCAGCTAAGCTAGAGGTAATCATGGCGTGTTCACCTTCGGTCGGGGTATGTGAAAGTTTATAGCTGCTGTAGCATAAGAGAGCTGTGATACATAAACAGCAGGAGCTAATCAATCCATACCGCTTTTTGAACCCAATAATAGATAGTAATACAATCAAATAAATCCCGCTCACCATCATCATAATTGGAAACTGAGGGTGGAATTTAATTGTATATAACAAATAATCGATGTGAGAATAGTGATGAACCGCCGAGGACTTTGTTAGCCCTCCGGTCAAACTAGCTGATAAAGGTCCTTCAAGCATCGAAGAGCCGTTGTACCAAGTAGCGACTGAGGAAAGTAAAAAAACAAAACAACTTGCAAATAGCTGCGTCATACATTTTATTGACACGTATAGAAAGCTCCTCTCAATAACCATCTTTTGTTAATACAAGTCCGAAAATTATTATAGCAGGTTTTGAAAGTAAAAAAAGCACTATTGGAATGGTTTCATAAAACGTTCATATTTCAAAAGGTTTGTTTTTTCAAAAGAAAGGGAAAAAAGGTGAAACGGAAGATATGAATAGAGGAGAGAGAAAGATGAAGGCAGCAGTGATTTTGAATCCAAACGCAGGAAACAAAAAATTAGTAAATGAAATTGACTTTATATGTGATCGGTTAAACACAGCATTTGAGGCGGTTACTTTATATAAAACAGAGCAGCCTGGAGATGGTGCCGAGCTGGTAAGAAAATTGGAAGGCGAAGCGGATGTCATTATTGGAGCAGGAGGAGACGGGACGATTTATGAGTTGATCAACGCTCTTGCTCCGCTGAAGCAACGCCCTGTATTTGCTATTTTACCCGGAGGAACGTGCAACGACTTTTCGCGTGCAATCGGAATGAATCAAAATCCTTTAAAAGCAGTGGAGCAAATTATTGAAAAGCAGACGGAAGCAGTGGATGTTGGAAAACATGGCGAAGATTATTTTTTAAACTTTTGGGGAATCGGTCTCGTAGCTGATGTATCTGAAAATATTTTAGAAGAAAATAAAGAGAAATTTGGTAAGCTCTCTTACTACATGAGCGTAGGTAGAACGTTAAATCAAGCAGAGCCTTTTCAATTAAAAATGACGAGCGAAAAAGCTTCCTATGAAGGAGAAGCAGTTATGGTGTTAATTGGGAACGGTCCTTTTTTAGGAGGAACTCGCGCTATGCTAGGAAACAGCTCATTTCAAGACGGATTATTAGATGTATTCGTTATTAAAGAAATGGGAATCGAGCCGGTTATGGCATGGTTACAAACAACTCCTGATGAGGAACAGCTTGACCCTGAAAGCAACCTTATGCATTTTCGGACAAAAGAAGTCCATATTGAAACCACTCCTGAAAAAACGGTAGATTGTGATGGAGAAAAAGAAACGACAACACCTTCAACGATTACGGTTCTCCACAATCACATAAATATGATAGTAGGAAACAAATAAAAAAAACGCTGAAACTTCAAGCGTTTTTTTTATGAAGACAGCCATCGCGGAGAAGTGAAGAGCATAATCATTATGCTGCTCATCGTAATAACAAGCATGGAGTAGCAAAAAGCTGTAAATCCGATAATATGTAAGCCCACTATCATAATCGTACTGTCTAAGATAAAAATGGTTATTCCTATATTGATTTTCCATTTTTTTGATACAATAATAGCGATTAAATCCAGACCGTCCGAACTGATGCCGTAGCGAAGCATCAGTCCTATTCCCATTCCTACGAGTGTGCCTCCAAGCAATGAGCTAAAGATCAAAGGAAGCTCCAGCGTGCCTTCGAGAATAGACAGCCATTCTGTCATAAAAAAAGAAACAAACAAACCTATACTTCCATAAAAAAAGTTTTGGCGATGACGAAAAAAAGCATATAAATAGACAGGTACGTTCAAAAAGAAAATGGACATTCCGATAGGAGTTCCAAACACATAATATACGATAAGCCCAAATCCTATAAGTCCACCGTCTAGTAAGTGATACGGAGCAATAAACCCGTTTAGCCCTAGTCCAATTAATAAGCTGCCACAGCAAATCGAAACCACTCTCGAAAAAATATTCCTCACCCTATACGTTAAATTTTAATGGGAGTACTCGTCCATCTATGTATATGACAAGCTTAGGTTATTTAGAAGTAAAGAAGAAGAAAAAAGAAAATTATGTAAAAAGTATTGATTCTATAACTCTGATATTCTATAGTTAATCTAACTTCGTTTTCACGACAATTTCTTGATTTTTTACCATACTGTTTAACTGTTTGTATTTTTTAATATATAAAAAAGTTGTGTTCTGTAAAAAGCATACGATTGTAATAAGTCGATAAAAGCAAGCCGTTATATAAAGGGGTTGATTACGTGTAGGATTCTCTTTCTTTTCAGTCATACTAAAAAGAAAGAGGGATTGTCGTGAAAAATCGTTCCGTACTTTTTTTATGGTTTGGTCAAAGCCAAGCTAATTTAGCAGATGTATTATATATTGTTGCGTTAATAAGCATTCTTTACGCTCAAAATAGTTCTCCTGTGCTGCTTTCATGCATTCCGTTTACCATTACGGCTGCTAAGTTTTTGAGCAGTTTTACGGTGCCTTTTCTTATAGATCGCTACAGAGCTAAGCGTATTCTTGTGGTGTCTCAGCTGTTAAAAACCAGTGTTTTGTCTATGTTTTTCTTGTGGCATATGTCGCTTATCAGCATGCTGTGCTGCGTGGCGCTTATTGCTTTTTTCGATGGGTGGGCAGCTCCGGTTCAAAGCTCTATGCTTCCTCATTTAGTAGATAAAGAGAAGCTGTTAAAATGGAACAGTATGTTTAATGTCACGGATCAAACGATTCAAATTGCAGCCTATCCGCTTGGAAGCTTTCTGATTATTAGCTGGGATGCTACCGGCCTTTTATGGCTGTCATTTTCGTTATTTAGTTTGTCACTCATATTCATGCAGGCCATTCGCATGAACGTTCATTCTTCTAAAACAAAGCAAAAACAAGGGTTAAAAGAGGGATGGAAGCTAATTTGGCATTATCCGCGCCTGCGGGTTTTATTAGTCATGGAGGTTTTAGAAGGGATGGCTGCCGGCGTTTGGGCATCAGCTATTGTCTACGTGTTTGTGAAAGAAATATTAAATAAAAATGAAGCTTGGTGGGGATATATTAACAGCAGTTTTTTTGTTGGAACGGTTCTTGGTGGTTTCGTTTTGCTGAAGATTTCAGTTGAGCAAGAGAGAAGTCTTTATCATATCGTAATACTAGGCAGTCTTTTTTCAGGTTTCTTTACATTATTGTTCGGAGTGATATCTGTGCCGTTTCTTTCCCTTTTACTTAGTTTTACTATTGGCATTGCCCTTCAAATAAGCGCTACGTGTTCTTACACGCTTACACAAACGGCCGTTCCTTTAGAAAAGCTTCCTAAGGTGCTTTCCGCTACGCTGAGCGTTTCATATGTGACGTTTGGGCTTTCGGTGCTGCTGCTTGGCGCTGTTGCTTCGCTAAATGTGACGGCGGCGTTTCTAACGGCAGGAGGACTGATTGTAATCAGCGGCTGCGTAGGTTTATTCTTACGAAATTATGCGCTTGCTAACTAAAAAAGGTTGCTGTTTGCAACCTTTTTTTAAAACAGCGTATTTTCTCTCCTCAACCATAAGCCGTATAAGGTTGTTTGCTTTAAATATCCCCTTGTGTAAAAGTAGGGAGCTTTTCACGAAAACGAAAGGAAAAAAAGTATAGCTATCGAATTATGTTAAGAGCGTTGAGCTAAAAGGAGTGATTAAATGGTTGTCATTCGACAGGCGGTTGAAACTGATCGAGAGCGACTGGCTACGTTAATGCAAGAATATATAGTGAAATTCTGCGAGCAGCCTGACCCTTCCCGGAAAGCTTTAACTTTACATATTAAGCGTCTATTGAATAATCCTTCCTACGGTATCCAGTTTGTTGCTGAATTGGAAGGGAAACTAGTAGGTTTTGCGACGGTGTACGTATCGTGGAGCACCCATTATTTTAAAGAAACAGGCGTCTTAAAAGATTTGTACGTATCTCCTTTAAACAGAGGAAATAAAATTGGTGAACGTTTGTTTAAGATTTGCCTTGCCTATTCTCAAAAGTATGAGTTTGCAGGAATGACCGCTGAGTGCAGCAGTGAAAATAAAGTTGCTCAAAACCTTTATCAAAAAATGAACGGTAAAGAAAATGAAGGGGTTCAATACCGTTTTTTTTAAGAGAAGTACAGCTTTTACTTTTAAGACTTCTACTAAATGGCAAAAATATGTTATAGTATGAAAAGTGAAATTGATGAAAATGTCGGTGGGCTATATGTTAGATGATGGTATGAATAGTAGGGGGAAGTTGGACTAGCTGTTTGAAAGGCGGCCATCCTATTTTTAGTATAGCCGCAAGGAAGGAGCAGGACCTTGAAAAAAAATCCAATCTTAAACGCGTGGAAAATAGTAACTGCGACGAGTGGTTTTTTACTTGCGCTGTTTATCTTTAAAGTCCGAAAAGGAAGATAACCATATAAAAAGAGCTCCTCGATTGAGGAGCTTTTTATTATTTAGTAATAGGAAACGTCAAGGGAGTCACTGTTGATAAAGAATCTCGGTAAGAATGATAGGTGAAATAATGACGTGTTGGACTATAAATAGTCATGTAAAGTAAATAATCATATTTCGTTTCCATATAGAAAAAAACGCCGTCTTCGTGGAGTGCATAGAAAGAGTATGAAATCCCTAGCAGCTTTTGCTTTTGTACGCTTGTGCTTGGATTTTCTTTAATCCATTCATAAAGTTCAAAAACACTCACTCCTGGTGAAGATTGCAGCGTATGTACTTTGTCATGTAACTTATCAGATACATCGGAAACCGACTGTTTTAATTGGTTAAATAAGTTGGACATTTGTTCTTTCATTGTGGTGATCTCCTTTATGGGTAGTCAGCTATTAGCATGCTCAGAGAAATCCACGCTTATGTATAGTTAGTGAATGGCTGATTTGAATTTGCCGCCCTGCGCTTCCTGGGTATCCATAATGGTTGTAAATGCATGTGGATCAATTTCAGAAATAATAGTTTTAAGCTTGGTAATTTCTAAACGCGTCACAACTACGTATATGACTTCTTTTTCTGTGCCTTCAAATCCGCCTTTACCATACAGTTTCGTCACGCCGCGGCCTAGACGATGCGTAATAGCGTCTGATAGCTCTTCATAGTGATTTGAAACAATAAAAGCTGCTTTTGTTTCATCAAGCCCTTGAATAATCGCATCGATTGTTTTAGAAGCAATATAGTACGTAAGGATCGAGTACATGGCTTGTTCCCAACCTAGCACGAACCCTGCCCAAGCGAAAATAAAGATATTTAAAAACATCACAAATTCGCCTACAGAAAACGGGATTTTTTTTGTTAATAAAATACCTAAAATCTCAGTTCCGTCTAATGCTCCACCGTGACGAATGACCGTTCCTACACCTGCTCCTAACAGCAGCCCGCCAAATACAGTAGCAAGAAGCGGTTCAGATGTTACAGCTGGAACATGGTGCAATTGAGATTCTACAATGGATAAAGCAACAACTGCAAACATAGATGAAAAGCAGAAGCTACGACCAATTTGTTTGTATCCACTATATAAAAAAGGGAGATTAAAGATGATGATAAGAAGACTGAACGGCAATTTTGTTAAGTAAACTAAAATTAGAGAAATACCGATAATACCGCCGTCAATGACGGAATTTGGGACTAAAAATAATTCGATAGAAACGGCAGCCAAGGAAGCTCCAATTAACATCATAATGTAGCGATAAATGAGCCGACCTGCCTTTTCCTTTTTGTGCTGTTTCGTTGTCATAAAATCTTTCCTTTCAACATACTGCCTATACGCAACTCTTACTAGTATAACTAAGTCTTGGGAACTCTATCCAATTATCTACTTTAAAAAAGACTAGCCAGAATAAACAAAATCCTGTTAAATTAAACGGTAGACATTTGCTGAAATAAAGGAGCTGTACATATGATAAACGTTTATATTCCACCGCTTCAAACAAGCGCTGGCGAAAAAGCGGCACGCTATATTGATACATTAACCAAACCGATAGGAAGCCTTGGAAGGCTCGAAGAAATAGCAGTTGAATTAGCGGCCATGACTGGGGAAACCTTTCCGACAGTCACGCCGCCAGGAGTCCTCGTTTTTGCAGGCGATCATGGAATTGTAAAAGAAGGAGTTTCAGCTTATCCTCAAGACGTAACGGCACAAATGGCGCTGAATTTTTTGCAGGGAGGAGCAGCTATTAACGTGTTTAGCGGGCAAATAGATGCCCAGTTCAAACTGATTGACATCGGCATTGCTTCTGACCTTTCCCACAAGGACCTTGTACAACGCAAAGTGAAGCTGGGCACAGCAAGTTTTTATAAAGAAGACGCGATGACGCGCAGTGAGGCAGAATTGGCTGTTCAAGTCGGATATGAAGAAGCTGAAGAGCTTATTGCCCAAGGAATTAAATGTTTGATTGTGGGAGAAATGGGCATCGGAAACACTACGTCAAGCACGGCTATTTTAGCTGTATTGACAGGAGAAAAAGTCTCTAAGCTTGCAGGAATGGGCACAGGGATTTCTGACGAACAACTGCGCCACAAAGTGAAGGTAATTGAAGAAGCGCTGCAAAACAGGCACATCAACCCTCAGGATCCGATTGATATTATTAGTAAAATAGGGGGGCTTGAAATTGCAGGAATGACAGGTGCTATGCTGGCGGCAGCTGCTCACCGTATTCCTATTTTAGTAGATGGTTTTATTTGTACAGTTGCAGCTCTTCTGGCGACAGAAATCAATACACAAGCAAGAGACTATATGTTTGCTAGTCACGAATCTGTTGAACAAGGTCATGCGTGTGCAATGAAGCTTCTTGGCAAGAAACCGCTTCTCAACCTCAATCTTCGGTTAGGTGAAGGAAGTGGAGCTGCTGTTACATTTCCGCTGCTGCACTCGGCTTCGCTGATGATTGCTAATATGGCTACGTTTCAATCTGCGGGAGTGTCTGAGAAAGAATAAACCTAAAAAAGACATGGGAACAAAACCATGTCTTTTTTCTTTATTTTATAAAAAAATCTTATATTTTTAACATCATAAACCAATAAACGCTAAAGCTAGCACCTGTTAAAATAAATGATCCAATAATTAACAATACCAGTGCAACGCGTCGTTTAATCGCTTGAATTTCTCTATCTTTTGGCAAACGTCCCATTGGTCTTCCTCCATTATGTAAATATTTCACGTATTTTCCTATTTTACTCCGCTTTAAAAAGAGAGAACATATGTCAAAGTTACTAAAAAACAAATTATTTTACAAAAAAATTGTATCCACGTTACAGCAGGGCAAAGAATACGTATTTTTTCAGTTAGAAAAGGACTGCTCTAAAGGTTTACTTACATGGCAACAACCTTTATCATATAACTGACTATACTATGATGTTATCCAAAGTTGGAAGAAATCTCAATAAATGTGAGTGTTATAATTACATGATAAGAGTCAGAAAATTTTAAAAAAGAGTGTGAGCAAACAATGAACGGTATGTTGATTATTCGGAACGGTGCTCCTTTTGATGAAGGAGCTTCCGTGCCTATTCCAAAAGATAAAGCTTGTATTATCGGACGAAGCAGTGAAGAATGGGAGCCTTATCTGGCCTTTCAAAGTGCTTACATTTCACGCAAGCATTTTGAAGTAACGTACGAAAGCAACGCATTCTTCATTACAGACTTGTTTAGTAAACACGGGACAAAAGTAAACGGAGAAGAGTTACAGCCTGGAACCCCTCGTTTCTTGAAAGAGCAGGATGTCATTACCTTAGCAAATGAGGAGGCAGCTTTAGTATTTAGAAATGATGATATGGATGCAACCCTCGATTTAGGACCTTTGCTAAAACAAATAAATAAGCCATTTTACACATTAGATCCAATTTTGCAGAAAGTAAAAGTAAAAGAGGAAACGTATATTCTGTCAGATAAAGAATACGCGTGCTTAGCTTACCTTCTAGAATATAACAATCAATTTGTTTCAAAAGAAGCATTAAAAAAAAGCGTTTGGCCTGAACGAGTAGAGTCAAATGGAGAAATTCTGGTAGCAGCGGAAGAGCTGAATGCGCTGATTTACCGGGTTCGCAAAAAAATAGGAACATATTTAGAAATCGAAGTGATTCGAGGAAAAGGATATTGGCTGCACTTTAACGAAAATGGACGTGAATAGAATCACGTCCATTTTTTAATCTCGTTTTACAGCATGTACACGTATATGTTTAGCTTCTGCTAGCCAAGATCCGTTTTGAAATAGTTTGTCTTGCATTCGATTTTCTAAGCGCGTAATGAGGACATTTTTAGTTTCTGTCGTCACGTGAGCAAAAAGAGGGGCTGCATTTGTTTCGAGCCAATTACGCAAGCCGTTTTCCCCTTTTAACAAGAGGGGCCGGCTGTAGTGTATGGCCGTGGTGACTTGAAAATTCTGTGATTCCAAAAGAGAAGAATATTCAGCTACAGAAGGGAAGTACCATGGGAAATCTACATCGTTATAAGGGATATCAAACGTTTTAAATTGACGAATGATTTCTGTGAAAATTTCGTCCATGTTTCCTTTTCCCCAAAATTCTGCTACAAATCGGCCATTTGGTTTTAAAGCATTGTAAATGTTTTTAATGACAAGGTGAGGGGGACGGATATCGTGTAAAGTTGCATTGGAAAAAACTGCGTCAAATTGTTCGTAATAAGGAAGGTTAAGGGCGTTTAACTGTTCAAAGGATAGAGTCGGGTACTGATGACGAGCCTGTTCAATCATATTTTCAGAGCAATCGATACCCGTTGCACGGACATGAAGCTTATTGAGCTGCGAAATAAATTCGCCAGTGCCACAGCCAATATCTAAAATATGTTCGCCAGCTTGAGGAGAAAGAAGGTTCATAGCACTTCCTCCAAATGAAGAAACAAACGGAAGATGATACACTTGAGCAATTTTTTGTTGATTAACAGTTTGACTCATGAAGTGATTCCTCCTTTGTAAAAGATGATGACGATCGTTTTATAAGAAGAAACAAGCTTTGAATAGTAGATATGAAGTTATTGATAGAATTATACCATATATCTTACTTATTATGCCGAAAACTCCAAAGAAAAAGCGCACCAAACTTCTAGCTTGGGCGCTTACAAGTCGAACTATTTTATAACCATTAACCGAACTGAACAAATAGAGGAAGATCTGTATGACCCATCTCACGTACGTAGACGTATAAATTTCCTTTATGATGAATTTCATGGTCAATGGCCATTTGTAAAAGCTGTCTTCCAGGAAGCTTTCTTCCAAACGCTGCAGTTGCGTCAATGGTCTTGTTTAAGTCATCTTCGCTAAGTGAGCGTAATACGTCTACTGTTTTGTTCGTATATTCAGCTGCAAGGTCCGATAATGACTTACCGCCAAAATCAGCTTTTTGACCAAGTGGAGATAAATCACCGGATTTTACCACTGATGCAAATGCATAAAAGGATGTTAAAATATGCGTAGATAAGTCAAAAGCTGACATAGATGTCGGGGCAGGCTTGTATTCGTAGTGACCTGCTTCAATTTTGTTGATTAATTCATTAGTTACGTTTCGATGTGCTAAAAAGTGATGAGTCATTTGTTCAACTGTCATGATAAAAGGCTCCTTTATTATGTATTCGCTTCTGAGTATAGCATCTGAAAATCAGAAAGCGAAGAAAAAACTTTAATAAAAAGAAAAACAGCTGCTTACATGCAACTGTTTTTCTTTTTATTAGAAATTACGTTGTTTTAACTCTTCAAGTAATAACTCCATACCTTCGCGGCTTAAAGTTAATTTGCCATCTGCGATTGTTACGTTGTCAGAAGATACTTCACCAGTAATCGCACAAGCACCGTTCGGCTCATATTTCTTTAAAATAATTCGATCTGTTTCGACAAAAATTTCAACAGGATCTTTTACATCTATTTCAAGAACACGTCTTAACTCTTTAGGAATTACGATACGACCTAAATCATCTACTTTTCTTACAATACCAGTCGATTTCATTTTTTAATCACCTTTACTTTTATATTTTATTGAGTACACAAAATATTATTTTTGGAATTTCTAAGATGATTATATACTAGATAACCGCTAAATTTGTCGAAGTTATTAATATGTAAATGAACTGTAATATTATTGAAATATTATCTGTAAATACAAATCCTCCTACAAAATGGAATATGTAGGGCTCTTTGTATGATATAGGAGATGAAGGAATTAATTACATTTGACATACAATTTTATTTATGTTTATACAGCAGTTTAGGAGAGAGGATACATGTAAGCGTGGAAGCAAACAAGTTGAAAAAATGAAGAAAATATGATTAAATTTAAAAAGTAATTTGCTCAAAATAATTAAATCGTAATGATTACGTATTTCAAATAAAAATTGATAAAGCGAAAGGATGACAAAGAGTTTGGCTAAAAAATCAAAAGTTGTAAAAGAACAAAAGCGCCAAGAGATAGTAGCGAAATATGCGCAATTGCGCCAAGAGTTGAAGGAAAAAGGAGATTACGAAGCGTTAAAAAAATTGCCTAGAGATTCTTCACCAACGCGCTTAAATAATCGCTGCCGCGTTACCGGTCGCCCTCGAGGCTATCTTAGAAAATTTGAAATGTCACGCATTGCTTTTAGGGAATTGGCCTACAAAGGACAAATCCCAGGTGTTAAAAAAGCAAGCTGGTAGTATAAAAGCCCTCATAATGAGGGCTTTTATTATTTATTAGCTGCAAAGTATCGAGCAATTCCTTGATAAATACCTGTAGATATTTGCTGCTGATACGCATTAGAAGAAACAATTTGCTCATCGTGAGCATTTGATAAAAAGCCTAATTCAAGAAGTACAGCACGCTGGTTGTTTTCTCGAGTAACATAATAATCTCCAAAACGAACCCCCATATCCTTCATAGAAGGCGCATTTTCAGCCATGCTTTCTTGAATGTATTTTGCTAATTCTTTATCTTTAGCTTCACTGTAATAAAATGATGCGATGCCGTTTGCAGAAGATGAAGTAGAAGCGTTATAGTGAACGCTGATAAATGCATCTGCATGCTTTGCTTCACTAACGTTCACACGTCCGCTCAGTGAAATAAAAGTATCGTTTGAACGCGTCATAAATACATTTGCTCCGGCATTAGCTAAGCGGCTTGCCACAAGTTTTGCGGTTGTTAACGCTAGGTTTTTCTCAATCGATGACTTGCCTGAAGTGCCAGGGTCATATCCGCCGTGCCCAGCGTCTACCACAATAATTTTATCTTTTAAAGCAGCAGATGGGGAAGGCAAACTAGCTGAAGTTGTAGAACCAGCCGCAGCTGTTAACCCTTTTGACACCCATGCTGTTTGACTTGCAGAGTACTGAATTTGCACCCAGTCATTCGTTTCGCCTACTTTTTTGAATCGTTCGCCTGCTTTTGCTACACGAATAATTCCCGCACTTAAGCTCGGCTGACTGCGCAAATTTGAAGCTTTTGTAATTTGAATCGACTGGGCTGGTTGTGAAGACTGTCCAGAATTAGCTTGTAAATACTGACTTGCTACCCAGCCCGTTTGGCCGCTTGCCGTTTTAATCTGAGACCAAGATCCGCTTTCTTTTAAAACCATTACTTTTGAATTGCGCGGTAAGTTTGTTACGACCGATGCGCTTGTGCTTGCAGAAGAACGAACGTTTAATGAACTGGCGTTAACGACCGCTGACTTAGATGACGTGGATCCAGAATCTTTAGCTGGCGCAGAAGAAGCAGAGCCTGCTTGTAGGTACTGACTTGCCACCCAGCCCGTTTGACCACTTGCTGTTTTAATCTGTGACCAGGATCCGCTCTCTTTTACCACCGTTACTTTGGAACCCCGGGATAAGTTCGTCACGATAGACGCGCTTGTGCTCGCAGAAGAGCGAACATTTAATGAGCTAGCGTTAACAACAGCTGACTTGGATGTTGTAGAACCCGAGTTACTAGGCGGTGTAGAAGAACCGGATCCTGCTTGTAGGTACTGACTCGCTACCCAGCCCGTTTGACCTGATGCTGTTTTAATCTGTGACCAGGATCCGCTTTCTTTTACCACCGTTACTTTGGAACCCCGGGATAAGTTCGTCACGATAGACGCGCTTGTGCTCGCAGAAGAGCGAACATTTAATGAGCTAGCGTTAACAACAGCTGACTTGGATGTTGTAGAACCCGAGTTACTAGGCGGTGTAGAAGAACCGGATCCTGCTTGTAGGTACTGACTCGCTACCCAGCCCGTTTGACCTGATGCTGTTTTAATCTGTGACCAGGATCCGCTTTCTTTTACCACCGTTACTTTGGAACCCCGGGATAAGTTCGTCACGATAGACGCGCTTGTGCTCGCAGAAGAGCGAACATTTAATGAGCTAGCGTTAACAACAGCTGACTTGGATGTTGTAGAACCCGAGTTACTAGGCGGTGTAGAAGAACCGGATCCTGCTTGTAGGTACTGACTCGCTACCCAGCCCGTTTGACCTGATGCTGTTTTAATCTGTGACCAGGATCCGCTTTCTTTTACCACCGTTACTTTGGAACCTCGGGATAAGTTCGTCACGATAGACGCGCTTGTGCTCGCAGAAGAGCGAACATTTAATGAACTGGCGTTAACAACGGCTGACTTGGATGTCGAATTTGCCGTAGACGTACTGTTTGTTTGTGTTTTGTTTATGTATTGAGATGAAATCCAAGCTTCTTTACCGTTATACGTAATTTTAGCCCATCCCTTGCTTTCATCTACTATATTAACGGTGTTTCCCTTCGTTACTTTTCCAACGATAGCGCCGCTTGTACTAGGCGTTGCACGTACATTTAACGATGTAGCAGTTACTTTGGCCGATTCAGCTGCATCTGCGTCAATCGAATGCAAAAGCAATGAAGAGCTTAAAAGAACAGAAGAAACGGCTGTGTACATGACATGTTTTTTATTCATTTTTTCCTCCTTGCAAATTACAAATTTCAACATAAGTTAATTAGTATACAAAGCATATATCGGCAAATAGCCCAAAATTTTGAGTTAAATCTACTATTATCTCATAATGCCGATATTATCCATCATACTATATGTCGAATTTCAATTGTATAATGAATTTGAACTATCTGCCATCCTTAACGATAAAATTTTACATTAATGTAAAATATAATTATATCAAAGGTGAAATGTAGGGATGTCAAGGGCATATAAAGGTCTTTAGCCCTTTGTTCACCGATGTTTTGAGGACATGTTTTATACTAGAAAAAATGTAAAATAGTATAAAGCAGCTGAATGTGAATATGATAGAGGAGAGATAGCAAATAAAAGAGTATCTATCTTTTGGAGGAGGAAACATCCACAATTATGAAACATTCAGAATAAAAATAACAAAAATATATAAAATAATATAAAGCCTGTCTATATCGATGGAAAAGCTCATAGCATAAACAAAAAGTAAATAGTTAGAAAATTCTTTCTTTTTATTTTAAAACATGGTACAGTATAAAAAAGTGAAAGGGTGGAAACTGATATGCGAAAGATTGTTCAGTATGAAACAAAGTGGTCGCTTTTGTATCAAATGGAAAAAGAAGCGTTACTTAATACACTAAAAGATTTTTCAGTAGACATCGAACATATTGGAAGCACGTCCGTTCCAGGATTGGCAGGTTCACCAATCGTTGATATTTTAATCGGCGTCAAACGCGAAGAAGACATAAATGAAGTGCGCGCTATATTAAAAAATAAATCTCACGTATACGTAGCGGAAAAGGAGATGTTCGTCTTATTAAAAGAAGGCGTTCCAGCTGCACACTACCCTCCAATTATGACAGCTAAAAATGCCCGTAAGCTCATTCCACATGATGCTAGAAGAAGTCATGTGTACGTAACGGTCAGTGAATCACCTTATTGGAATGAACGAATTAATTTCAGGGAGCAGTTACGCTCGAGCGAACGTGCTAGAAAAAAATATGAAGGTATGAAATACGAGCTTTCAAAACGATTGTGGAACGATATTTCTACCTATGAGTACAAAAAAGAAGAATTCATTCAGCGCAGTCTATAAAAAAACGTCATTTCAATTGAAATGACGTTTTTTTAATTAATTATCTTGTAAAACAATGGTCTCAAGCTTATCAGCAGTATTTACTGCGAGAACCGTATAGTTTTTACCGCTTTGAAGATTTGTTCCAGGAAGACTTAGTATTTCTTTTCCGTCTGCTGTGGAAACAGATAAATCATACGAACCCGGATTTACTACTTGATAACCTGAAATGCTTTTAAAAGACAGATCTTTAAATAAAGGAGCAGCCCCTTTAGGACCTACGTTTACCGCAGGAGCATCAGGAGATAAATGAGCAACACGTAAGCTTGCTTTTCCATCCATCCCTTGCTTATTATTCGTAAAAGCCTGCAGTTCAAGATTTTCGGCTTTATTTACAGCGGCTACTGTATACGATTTTCCACCGTCTACAACAAGGGTAGCTTCGATGATGGAATCTTTTGTTCCTTTTGTCTTCGCTTCGTATACTTCTACTTTATGAGAACCAGCTGACAAAGGCAGGGAGTTGGAGACATCTTTAAACTTTGCTCCTTCTACTAAAGCTTTGTCATCCACAAAAATGTCTACAGCTGGAGCATCTGGTGAAGCATGAACGATACGAACTTCTGCATTTTGAGCTGGTCGCTCATCTGCAGCAGGAGGTGTTTCAGCGGCAAATACTAACATGCGGCTAAGTGCCAAGAAGGCAATCACTGCTACCATTACGAATAGTCGTTTCATCAAGTATCACTCCTTTTTTAGTATACACAGCTTTATGTAAAGAGAAGGACTGTGCAGTTGTTAGCGTATACTAAATAAAATCAACTATTCGTTTGTTTGTTAACTTTTAACGTGTTTACTGAGATTTCTGACGGAAAAATCGAAGAATAGCCAAAATATTGTACAAGGTTGTTAAGAGCCACGTCAATAAAAAGCCTAGGCCAAGTCCGATATTGGCATCTATATACGTATGCGTGAAGTCATCATATACGACGTAGGCAAGAGGAGCAATTGACAGTAAAAGGAGAAGAAAAAACAAAAGTGTTTTCCATCTGCTTAAAGTGAAGGTTAGATAAAAGAAAAGGAAAGCGGAAAACAATAGAAGACCGTCTCGAATAGCCCAAGGTAAAACGCCGATATGTGGATTAGCGAGAAGAAAGGTTGGAACAATTGAAAGGAGGAAAAGGAGAGACAGCAAAGTCACGTGAAGGGTGTTCTTTTTTGTAAAAGCCGGCACCAATAAAAACGCTGCCGTTGCACCTAAAAGAAAATTACAAATTAAAATAAACTCCATCCAAACACCTCATTTATCGAGTATTACTTTTAGTCTATTCAAGACGCTGTTAAAGTAGATAAAAAAAGCTGCGATGAACATCGCAGCTTTTGATCATTCGAATTTAAATCCTTGTTTTTCAAGCATCGCTCGAACTTCTGGATAATAAATGGTTTTGTAAATAGCGGATACAGTTTGTGACCAGTTGCGGTCATCTGCACCGTTTGTTCTCTTTTTCATATACTCTGCCATTTCAGCATCATAGTCTTGAATCAATGACTTTAAGTCATGATTATAGCTTTCACGATGGTGCACAGCAGCTTGTGGTAATCGAGGCTTTTTCGCAGAATGATCTGCCGGATGTCCAATGACAAGACCGCTTACTGGGAATACGTATGCCGGTAAATCTAGGAGTTCAATGACTTCTAGTGGCTTTCTGCGAATTCCGCCGATTGGTACTGTACCTAAACCGAGTGACTCTGCTGCAACTGTTGCTGCTTCTAAAGAAATTCCAGCATCGGTTGCCCCCACTAAAATTGACTCAAGCCCATCGGTTACGCCAAGAGGCGCATCGTTAAGCTCAGCTGCAATCTTAGCACGATTAAAATCTGCACAAAAGATTAAAAATAGAGGAGCTTGGTCAATCCACGCTTGGTTGCCCGCAAGCTCTGAAAGCTTTTTCTTCTTTTCTTTATCTTGGACGCTAATAATAGTTACTTGCTGTCCGTTAATAGAAGAAGCGGCTGACTGAGCAGATTGAATAATTGTATCTAAATGCTCGTCGCTTACTGCTTCGTCTGTATATTGACGGATAGAACGATGATCTTGAATTGTACGAATTGCTTCATTCATGATGCGTCATCCTTTCAAAGAAGTTATTTTTAGCCTTGTAATGTTTTTACATCTAAAGGTGCTACAAGTACGCCAGTTTGAGCAAATGCTACAAAACTTTGGAAATGAGCTGATTTATTGTGTGCTTGAATTGCTTCTTCGCTTTTCCACTCTTCAATCATCATAAATGTGTTAGGTGTAAAAGCATCTTCAAATAGTTGATAGTTGCTGTTTCCTTCTTCTTGTAAAGAATGCTTAATTAGTTCTTGTACGTTTTCTAAAAATTCTTCTCTTTTTGCTGGGTTAACTTTCATTGAAGCTTGTAAATGAATCATGGATGATTCCTCCTTTAATAATGATGGTGCTTTATATTATTTGTTTTGTTTTTAATCTTTCATTCAATTTACGATTAAAATGAAGATAAGTTCGAATATCATCGAACAATGAAACTATAACACCGATTAAATAACAGTGCAAGGAATTTAGTTCGAAAGTTATCGAACATTGATACACAAAAGAAGCTGTGTTATATTTTAAGCATGAGAAAACCTTATCAACCACCGAAATCTGAAATTAAATTAACGCCTATTTTACATGCGTTGAGTGATCCTAACCGGCTGCGAATTGTACAGTGTTTAGCGACAAGAAAGGAGCAGACCTGTTCGTATTATCAAAAATTAAATGTATCAAAATCAACGCTATCACATCATATTAAAGTACTTCGCGAAGCTGGAATTATCAAACTACGTATAGAAGGTACGCAGCACTATTATTCCTTGCGTTTAGAAGAACTTGAGGAACTGTTCCCAGGTCTGCTTCCTTCCATTATCAATATAGATGAGCAATTATTTTAAAAGCTGAACGATGTTTTGTTCAGCTTTTTTGTTCAAAATAAATGTGTCCATGCAGGCTGCATCCGGGATTAAAAGAAGAACGACAGTGAGGGCAAGTCGAGTTACAGGTTAAATATTCATTAATTGAGAGCTCATGTTTACATACTCCGCAAAGAATAGCTTTTTCATTAAACATAGATGTTGGCCATCTTTTAATGTCGTGATCCGCATGTGCGTTATGACATTGATAGCATGGATAATATGTATGACAGCAATAAAATTTTATTGCGATAATATCTTTATCCGTATGATAGTGCGTACAGCGCGTTTCGGAATCCACTGTGTCACCTTTTACTGCAGGTACAGATTTGTTCATTATCATCACTCCTTATGAAAAGTATAGCATGCTTTTATACGCCTTATCATACATATGTAAAAAGAAAAATGCTATAATAAAACCATCGTTTTACATGTCAGATTGCATGCTAAAAAGATTAGATAAAAATTGATGTCAAAACAGATCGATTAAGTGATGCAAAGAGAGGAAGAAAAAATGAGTAAGCAAGTTATCGTTTTTACCGGAGGCGGAACAGCGGGGCACGTAACGCCAAACATTGCCATCATGAAAGAATTAGACAGTGAAAAATGGGATATCCATTATGTCGGTTCTCACAATGGTATTGAGAAAGAATTAATTACAAAATTAAACGTTCCATATCATGCGATTTCAAGCGGGAAGCTGCGTCGATATGTAGATATGGAAAATGTAAAAGATGTATTTCGAGTAGCAAAAGGGGTTGGCGATGCACGTCGCGTGCTGAAAAAACTAAAGCCTTCTCTTGTTTTTTCAAAAGGCGGTTTCGTCACAGTTCCTGTGGTAATGGCTGCTAAATCTTTAAACATTCCCGTGTTCATTCATGAAAGTGATTTAACACCGGGACTGGCAAATAAAATTGCGCAGAAATTTGCCACTAAAATTTTTACTTCTTTTGATGAAGCCGCAAACTACTTTCCAAAAGAAAAAGTGCAGGTTGTTGGTTCACCTATTCGAAAAGAGCTATTTAGCGGAAGCGCAGCGAACGGGGAAAGCTGGCTACGCTTTTATGATAAGCGCCCCATTTTAACGATTATGGGCGGAAGTTTAGGAGCACGCCGTATTAATGAAATCGTTCGAGAGTCTTTGCCTGAACTGCAAAAGAAATTCCAAATTGTACACCTTTGCGGAAAAGGCAATATTGATACAAGCCTTGAAAAAGAGTCAGGATACCGTCAGTTAGAATACGTAAACGAACAGCTTCCTGATGTTCTAGCGGCAACTGATTATGTGATTACACGCGGTGGATCCAATGCCATTTTTGAGTTTTTAGCTCTTCATAAACCGATGATGATTATTCCTTTATCAAAAGCACAGAGTCGCGGAGATCAAATTTTAAATGCACAATCTTTTAAGAAAAAAGGCTACTGTATGGTTGTAGAAGAAGAACAGTTAACAAAAGAATTGTTTTTACGTGAAGTAAGTGAGCTTCAGCAGCAGGCAAGTACAATGAAGCGTACAATGCGTGAAGCAACAAAAACGGATGCTATTTCAATTCTTGTAAATGAAATTGAGAAAATGAGCTAAAAAAAGCGTTCTTATCTCCTCGATAAGAACGCTTTTTTTCTTCTGAAATTATTATTTTAAAATAATGAATAAATATAGAAAAATAAAGCTTTTAAAATTTCAAAAAATGTTGTTGACAGTAAATTTTAACAGGAGTAAGATTACTCTCATAAAACGTTCCACTGTGAAACGCTGAGTCTTTTCTGAAAGAGAAGGAAAGAGCGGAGGACCCAATTATCAGGGGTGAATCTCTTAATTGAGTAGGGTTACTTTCTTGACCCGAACCCGTCAGCTAACTTCGTAAGCGTTAAGAGAGAGGATGGTGTAATCGTGGTCGTTTTCTATAACAGCGGATAGTACGCTCCTTTCAAAATATAGGTGAAAGGAGCGTCAGGATGCATTTATCTAAGCAAATGATTCAAATGATTGAATATCGGGCAATGTGCGACCAGCAATCTTTTGATCTAGCAAACCGCTATTTGTCTACGTTAGCTAATCAAAGTTTTAAACGCAGCAGTAAAAGTCATCATTAAGTCTAAAAATTAAATAACAAATATACGCTTAATCAATTATGAGCGGGGGACCCAATATTTTGTACGTATGTACTAGGGGTGAATCTCTTAACTGAGTAGGGTTACTTCCATAACCCGAATCCGACAGCTAACTCCGTAAGCGTTTTGGGAGTAAAAAATTCGTGTCAATCACGGCTTATTTGTCGTGCATTAAACCGCGGAAGAGAACTCTCTTCTGCGGTTTTTTAGTGGAAAAAAATAGCATCACGTCTCGCGGTTAGCTTTTTTGGACGTGATGCTTTATGAAAAGAAACCGTCACTAAACTTAGAAGCTATCATTTTTGTCAGGAAACAGTTAGGAGGAAGCAACTTGGATATGATGATGCTTGGAACGCTTGCCTTATTAGCGACTGCTATGTACGGAATTATTCGCTGGTCGTCTCATGTAGTAGACGACAGAGAGGAGAAGTGAACATGTCGTTCATTTTGTCAGGTATTTCAGTTCTCGTTTTAATTTATTTAGTATATGTACTGTTAAATCCAGAACAATTTTAATAAGCGGAGGAATAAAAAGTGGGGATTTTTCTACTATCAGTTGCGCTGCTGCTTATTTTTGTAGCGCTTATTGCAAAGCCCGTAGGTATTTATATAGCGAATGTGTTTTCAAACGATAAAAACACTAGCTTGATAGGAAAGATAGAAACGGTGATGTTTAAAGCAGCAGGAATTAAAGGGCTTAATCAGACGTGGAAGCAATATGCATTTGCTCTTGTTTTGGCGAATACGTTTATGATTTTTGTGGTGTACCTTATCTTCCGGTTTCAAGGGGTACTGCCGTTTAACCCAAGCCACATCAAAGGAATGGATCCGGCACTTGCTTTTAACACGGCCATTAGTTTTATGACAAATACGAACTTGCAGCACTACAGCGGCGAATCAGGATTGTCCTATTTCTCGCAGATGGCCGCCATTGTATTTATGATGTTTGCTGCACCAGCAACGGCACTTGCAGTAGCAATCGCTTTTATTCGTGGGCTGGCAGGGAAAGAAATGGGAAACTTTTTTGTTGATTTTGTAAAGTCAATTACGCGTATTTTACTTCCTATCGCTTTTATAACAGGCATTTTATTTATGTTTTTAGGTGTCCCTCAAACGTTAAGCGGAACGGTTACTGCCCATACAATAGAAGGGGCAACACAGCAAATAGCAAGGGGACCAGTTGCTTCTTTTCTTTCAATTAAAGAGCTAGGAAACAACGGAGGGGGATTTTTTGGTGTCAATTCAGCTCATCCATTTGAAAATCCTAACGCGTTGAGCAATGTATTACAAATCGTCCTTATGCTTTTATTGCCAACAGCACTTCCTTTCACATACGGAAAAATGATCGGAAAGCGTAAGCAAGGCCGCATTTTGTTTGTAGCGATGAGTATGCTGTTTATCGTTATTTTAAGCACAGCGTTCGTAACAGAGTGGGGTGGCAATCCAAGACTTGATGCTTTTCATTTGAACGAAGCGAACGGTTATATGGAAGGGAAAGAAGTCCGTTTTGGTGTCGGCATGTCGACGCTTTACGCCATCGTGACGACAGCAAGTGAAACAGGTGCAGTCAACACCATGCACGATACTCTTACGCCTCTTACCGGGTTGTTAACGCTTGGAAATATGATGTTAAATACCGTATTCGGCGGTGTCGGAGCAGGATTTATGAATGTCATGATGTACGTCATTATCGCCGTATTTTTATCAGGTTTAATGGTTGGAAGAACACCAGAATACGTAGGTAAAAAAATTGAAGGAAAAGAAATGAAGCTAATCGCCGTGACGCTTATTTTGCAACCGCTGCTAATTTTAGGAGGAACAGCTGTAGCACTTACCACTCATTTAGGAATAGAAGGTATATCAAATCCAGGCTTTCACGGGTTAAGTCAGGCACTGTATGAATTTACGTCGTCAGCAGCAAACAATGGATCCGGCTTTGAAGGACTCGGTGATGCAACGCCGTTTTGGAACATTTCAACGGGAATCGTTATGTATATTGGACGCTACTTCGGACTAATTACGATGCTGGCGGTATCGAGCTCACTAGCATCCAAACAGCTTGTTCCCGAAACACCTGGGACATTTAAAACAGATACGTCTTTATTTAGCGGCATTTTAATTGGAACTACCGTTATTGTAGGAGCACTTACGTTTTTCCCAGTGCTTGTGCTTGGGCCGGTTGCTGAGTATTTAACACTGTAATCAAGAAAGCGGAGGATCATAATGAATAAACGGAATTTTGCAAATAATATTGAATTGGATCGCAACAGTCATATTCAAGGTTCTGTGGATACACAAGCTTCATCGATTTTTATTCAATCAGTAAAGCAGGCTTTTATCAAGCTCAGCCCAAGAACGATGATAAAAAACCCTATCATGTTCGTAGTAGAAATCGGGTTTATAATTACGCTTTTTTTAGCCGTTGTTCCGGACCTTTTCGGAGAAAGTACAGTAAGCACAGGATTTAATGTTGCCGTATCTCTCGTGTTATTTTTTACCATTGTTTTTGCTAATTTTGCAGAAGCATTAGCAGAAGGTCGAGGAAAAGCACAGGCAAACTCATTAAAGAAATCTAAAGGCGATATTACAGCTAATCAGCTTCAAAACGGGCAAATGATACAAGTTTCGGCATCGCAACTAAAAAAAGGAGATATCGTCGTCGTTTCACAAGGCGAAATGATTCCTGGAGATGGAGAAATTATTAAAGGACTGGCGTCTGTTGATGAATCGGCTATTACGGGTGAATCGGCACCTGTTATGAAAGAAGCAGGCGGGGATTTTAACTCTGTAACTGGAGGTACAAGAGTTGTCAGCGATGAAATTACAATTAAAATTACGTGTGAGCAAGGTGAATCGTTTTTAGATAAAATGATTTCGCTTGTTGAAGGAGCAGAGCGTCAAAAAACGCCAAATGAAATTGCGCTAAACACGGTTTTGACAAGTTTGACGATTATTTTTTTACTAGTTGTTGTGACGCTTCCTGTCTTTACAAACTATTTACATTTTCAACTCGACACGGCTATTTTAATTTCACTGCTCGTCTGCCTTATTCCTACGACGATTGGAGGATTATTATCGGCCATTGGAATTGCTGGAATGGATCGAGTCACGCAGTTTAACGTGATTGCTATGTCAGGAAAAGCAGTAGAAGCAGCTGGTGACATCAATACAATTATTTTAGATAAAACCGGCACCATTACGTTTGGAAACCGAATGGCTCATCAGTTAACGACTGTAGAAGGCGTAGACGAACGTGAACTGTACAAATGGGCGTTTGTTTCTTCTCTTTACGACGAAACACCAGAAGGACGCTCGGTGGTTGATTTTATCCAAACTCGCATGGGAGTAGAAGACCTTAGAAAAACGCAGGGAACGTTTGTAGAATTCAAAGCTGAAACGCGAATGAGCGGCATTGACTTACAGAATGTATCTGTACGAAAAGGAGCAGTGGACGCCGTCACGGCATGGGTAGAGTCAAATGGCGGGAAGGTTCCCTCTGATTTACAGCAAAAAGCGAACGAAATTGCAGGAGCTGGTGGCACGCCGCTTGCCGTCGCCGCCGATGATAAAATTTATGGCTTGATTTATTTAAAAGACACGGTAAAACCAGGAATGAAAGAACGCTTTGATGAACTTCGTAAAATGGGCATTAAAACAGTCATGTGCACAGGAGATAATCCGCTAACCGCAGCAACTATTGCAAAAGAAGCTGGAGTAGATGAATTTATCGCGGAATGCAAGCCAGAAGACAAGATTCAAGTCATTAAATACGAACAGCAGCAAGGCAAGCTAGTTGCGATGACAGGTGACGGAACAAATGATGCCCCTGCACTTGCTCAAGCTGACGTTGGTTTAGCAATGAACAGCGGAACCTCAGCTGCTAAAGAAGCAGCAAATATGGTGGACTTGGATTCGGATCCCACTAAAATCATTGAAGTCGTTTCAATCGGAAAACAGCTATTAATGACAAGGGGTGCCTTAACTACATTCAGCATCGCAAACGATATTGCTAAGTATTTCGCGATTATTCCAGCGATGTTTACCTTGGCGATTCCGCAAATGGAGGCTCTTAACGTAATGAAGCTGAATTCACCTCTATCTGCTGTATTGTCAGCGCTTATTTTTAATGCGGTCATTATCCCGCTGTTAATTCCCTTAGCCATGAAGGGAATTGCCTATAAGCCGATGAGTTCTAACGCACTGCTGCGAAAAAATTTGTTCATTTACGGATTAGGTGGGGTATTAGTTCCATTCATTGGGATTAAAGCGATTGACTTATTACTTTCATTTGTGATGTAGAGGAGAAGAAACGATGATACAAACAGAACGAACGGGAAGCATTATTGTTCGCTTAACGATTATGATGATGATACTTTGTGGTCTTATTTATCCTGTTATGATGACAGGTATTGCTCAAACAGCTGTTCCAAGTAAAGCAAACGGCAGCCTAATCTATTCAAACAATCATCAAGTTATCGGTTCTAAGCTGATTGGGCAGCAGTTTACAAGCAATGCATTTTTTCACGGCAGAGTTTCTAGTATTGATTATAACGGGGCAGGGTCTGGCTCGTTGAATTTAGCACCTTCAAATAAAGACCTTACGAATCGTATCGAGAAATCCGTAGCGGCGTGGAAAAAAGAAAACGAGGTACCAAAAGAAGGGATTCCGATTGATGCCGTCACGAATTCGGCTTCTGGACTCGATCCGGATATTACGCCACAAGCTGCATATGCACAAGTAGAGCGCGTGGCAAAAGCAGCCCATATTAAAACCCAGACGCTAAAAGAGTTAATCAAAGAACATACTCAGCAAGGGGCTTTTGGTGAAAAACGAGTAAATGTAGTAGAGCTAAATTTAGCTGTTCAACGAGAACGCTAATTACACGCACTCGCTTCATGCACTGAAGCGAGTGTGATAAAGGAGCACGAACAATGAAAGAAAAAGAAGCTCATCCATACTTTCGAAGAAAAACTCCGGAAGAACTATTGCGTGAACTTCATGATCAGAAGCGCGGAAAGCTTAAACTCTACATCGGTGCCGCACCGGGAGTAGGGAAGACTTATAAAATGCTTCAAGATGCGCATGACTTAGTCAAAGAAGGCGTAGATGTCGTAGTTGGATATGTAGAAACACACGGCAGGAATGAGACTAAGGCGATGATTGGAAATCTAGAAGTAATCCAAAGAGAAACCGTTTTTTATAAAGGAAAAGAATTACAAGAACTTGATTTACTGGCGATTGTAAGAAGGCGGCCAAAAGTTGTCCTTATCGATGAACTCGCTCATACAAATGTACCGACAAGCCGCCATAAAAAACGTTTTGAAGATGTTTCTTACCTGCTCAACCAAGGTATTTCAGTTATGTCAGCAATGAACATTCAGCATATGGAAAGCGTACATGACCTCGTATATGCTGTTACCCAAGTAAAAGTTCGTGAAACGGTGCCAGATTTATTTATTCAGCAAGCAGATGAAATTCAACTTGTCGACGTTACACCGGAACAGCTGCAAAAGCGTCTTCGTGAAGGCAAAATATACGAAGTCCATAAAATTGAACAAAGCCTGCAGTCTTTTTTTAAGCTCGCAAATCTCCATGCCCTTCGTGAATTAACGCTCAGAGAAATAGCGGATGAAGTGGACGGTAAGCTCATTCATTCCCATGAAATTGGTGTAACAGGTATTTGCGAACGCATTTTAGTGTGCATTCAATACAGTGAAACAGCTGAAAAATTGATTCGAAGAGGCTGGAGAATGGCGAACCGATTGAAAGCAGATTTGCTGCTGCTCCATGTTTTTAAAGGCGATCAGACTGAGAGGGAGAAAACACAAATCAAACAGTGGCAGGCATTCGCTGACCGTTTCCACGCATCGCTAATTGTTGAAGAAGCTAAAAAGCAAAAACCAGCTGCAGTGATTGTGAACGTAGCCAAGCAGTATCGCGTTACTCAAATCTTACTAGGGCAATCAGCGAGGACAAGATGGGAAGAGATTCGAAAAGGCTCTATTGTGAATACAATTATGCGACAGACTCATAACATCGATATTCATATTGTTTCAGATTCAGCAAAACAACAAAAATAAAATGCATATATAACAAAAGGAGAATATGAGTGAATATTGCGTTCTTTTTACTTCCTAAAAAAGAAGTGGTTACCCTATCGACACGGTCAACAATCCGTCAAGCATTGGAGAAAATGGAGTATCATCGCTACTCTTCTGTGCCGCTTATTAATCAAAAAGGAGAATATGTAGGGACTTTGACAGAAGGAGACTTGTTATGGAAGCTAAAAAGCTTAGAACATATAGAACTCCATGAGTTAGAACACCTACGAATTGAGGAGGTTCCAAGACATCGCGATTACGAAGCTATCACCATTAACGACGAAATGGAAAGTATTTTGTCACGCGCGTCTGAACAAAATTTTGTGCCAGTTGTAGATGATCAAAACATTTTTATTGGACTCGTGCGGCGAAGAGAGATTATAGAGTATTGTATCTCCCAAATTTTTATACATGGAGAAACGCCTTTAAATGTGAAGATTTAGTTAAGTTTGCGTAAAAAACATAATTTTTACATAAAAGGTAGTCTTTTTTTATATAATTAATGTTATAATAAGAGATGTAAAGACGAAACTTGCGTAATGTAAGCCTCTAACATTTGTTAGAGGTTCTTTTTTTACATAACATAAAACATTTGATTTCAGTTCTTTCTATGGTTAAGTTAGAATAAGTGTTAAAGTAAGAGGTTTCTTGCTTTTTTACATAAGAAAAGTGAGCTGTACAAAGGAGACAAAGCATATTGACTACGGAAAAAACAAAAAGCGATCAATTACGCAGCATATTCAAAACTATTATCTTCGCTATCGCTCTAGTATTTATGATTCGCGCATTTTTATTTTCTCCGTATATTGTAGAAGGCGCTTCAATGAACCCAACGCTGCATAACGGAGAGCGGTTGTTCGTGAATAAACTGTCGTATTCGCTCCATGATATTCGCCGCGGAGATATTGTGATTATTAAAGATGAGGCTAAGAATAAGCATTATGTAAAAAGAGTAATCGGTCTGCCAGGTGAAAAAATCGAAATGAAAAAAGATCAGCTTTATATTGATGATAAAAAAGTAAGTGAACCTTATTTAAAAACGAATCGTCAAATTGCCAACAACATGGATATGGAGCTTACGGGAGATTTTGAACCCGTACAAATACCTAAAAACGAAGTATTTGTAATGGGTGACAACCGTCTGTACAGTATGGATAGCCGCAACGGTCTAGGTCTTATTGATGAAAAACGAATTGTCGGAAAAAGCGAATTTGTATTTTATCCGGTCAAAAAAATAAGAAAAACAACGTAAAAAGAAATGCCGATAAAGGTATTTCTTTTTTTATGCCTATGTCTACTCCGCTTATAGATGGGCAAGCTAAGGGAAAAAAGGTGTGAATCAATTGAAGACGGCCTATGAAAAGTTATTTAAACATTTTAAATTTGTTGATGCTCTTGAGATGAAAAACCGATTAGCAATGGGACCTATACTCACATACGCTTCACGAGAAAACGGGGAAATATCCGATATCGATCTGACTTTTTACGAAAAACGAGTAGGGGGCGTCAGTACGGTAATTATCGGCCCCGCGTTTATCACAGAAAATGGCCAAGTAGCACATGGTCAAATCGGAATTCATCGTGATCAGGTCATACGAAAGCTTCATCAACTAACCCAAATGATTCATAGAAGAGGAGCTAAAGCGATTCTTCAACTATCGCACGGGGGAAGAAAGTGCGTAGAAATGGAAAGTAAGTGGCAAGCAATTAGCCCTAGTGAAAAGCCTCACAAACGTAAAGGAAAAAAGCCTGTTCAAATGACCGAGCGCGATATAACTTATATTGTTCAAGCGTTTGGCGAAGCTACCACAAGAGCTATGGAAGCAGGGTTTGATGGAGTGGAAATTGACGGAGGAAATGAATGTTTACTGCAGCAGTTTACGTCAAGGCAAGCCAATGAACGAAGTGATTCTTATGGAGGAAGCGCAGAAAACCGCTTCACTTTTGCACTTGAAGTTATTCGTGAAGTGACGCGTCGAGCAGCACATGCGGGCAAACCATTTATTGTGGGATATACATTAGCGCCCAAAGAAAAAGGCTATTTAGGAAATAAAGTGGAAGATACATTTGAGTGGATTGATCGTCTTGTTCATACAGAAATTGATTATTTACATATCAGTGCTTTGCATGAACCTACCTCAAAAAGGGAAGAAAATCATTCACTGCTTTCTTCGATCATTAAGCACGTCAATTACCGGGTCCCTCTTGTGGGTACAGGAGGACTTACGGCAACGGAAGTCGCAGAAGCTTTTGAGCAAGGTCTGGCTTTAATTACGATTGAACAAGCGTTAGTTGTACAGCCAGATTGGGTAGAAAAAGTGATAAATAGCGATGAGCCTACTTCTATGGATGTGACGTCATTAGATAAAGATGTGAGTTTACCACCTGAAGTGCTAGCTCACTGGCAAGACATGCATAAAAATGACCGCCCTTATTAAGTGAGCGGTCGTTTTTATGTTGTTGACTTAACAAGAAGAATTTTATTTTACTGATACTATAACCAAGCAGCATACATAGACTAAAAGAAAAACTAAAAACACAGTTGACTTCTAGGAATAGTTAGGATTACAATATAAACAACTTATTTATAAAACGGACAGCTGATCGGACATACCGAAGGCTTCTAGCAAACAACTGTTGGAGGCCTTTTTGTGCTCTCTAACAGAAGATTAAAGTGGAGGGACAACATGAAAAAGTTAATTACGTTTGCACTTATTGGCTTTTTAGCTCAGTTAATTGACGGATCACTTGGAATGGCGTACGGGGTGACATCAACTACCCTACTTTTAACGTTTGGAATTGCACCAGCTGTGGCTTCGGCATCTGTTCACTTGGCAGAAGTTGTAACAACAGCAGCGTCTGGTGTTTCACATATTAAATTTGGCAACGTAGATAAATCGATGGTTTTAAAACTGATTATTCCTGGTTCCATCGGGGCTTTTGTAGGAGCCTGCTTTCTAAGTAATTTACCTGGAGATGCAGTAAGACCTTACGTTTCAACATTCTTATTGCTCCTAGGAGTTTATGTGTTATTTCGCTTTTTATTTACGTTGAAAACAAACGAAGAAAAGAGCACCAAACCTTTATCGACGAAGCAGTCCATTCCGTTAGGATTAATTGCTGGATTTGCTGATGCTACAGGAGGAGGCGGCTGGGGGCCGATTGCAACGCCTGTATTGCTAGCTAAAAAAGGCACAACAGCACGGAAAGTCGTTGGAACCGTTGATACAAGTGAATTTGCTATTGCCGTCTCGGCTACACTTGGCTTTTTAATTTCTCTTGGCTGGGAGCAGGTAAACTGGTTCTGGGTAGGCGCTCTTATGATTGGCGGAATTATCGCGGCTCCGATTGCTGCATGGTTTGTTCGTATTATCCCGGCTCACTTGCTTGGTTCGCTTGTTGGTGGGTTTATCATTTTAACAAATGCTCGAACACTCTTAAATACATGGGTATCAAGCAGCTCAACGCAGATAGCTGTATACGCATTTATCCTTATTGTATGGGCAGCAGCAATCGTTTACTCATTTTTACAAGGGAAAAAATATAATCAAAATCGAAACGTAGAAGTTTCGTAATAAAAGGATGGAATAAAAATAGCTTAGTTAAAGAAAGATCTGAACGTGTTTGATTCTGTATAGAGAATCAAATGTGTTCAGATTTTTTTATGGTTAGAGTGAAGGCAGTTTCATGTATGTAGTGGCCTCTAGCTGTTGGCCGGAGGGCAAGGCGAGGACTTACGCGTAAAAAGCGGAACATGTGAGACACGGCAAAAGTGGTCGCCCTCGGAAAACGAAGCCTTGCACGGAAGTCAACAACGGTGTAACAAGGGAGCATACTAGCGTATTTATCTCATGCTCGTCTTTAGATTGGGATGATTTTGTTATGTCTCAATCTCTTTTAGTATCTGAATACCGTAAAATAGACGAGCGTAGATATTTTTTTTGCGTCTTATGATACAATAGACGAGTTCATTCATGAGTGGGAATACTTTCTAACACATATAAAATTCATTGAATCGTCGAGGTGTGAAGAGTAAGTGGTCTATTTTATTTTAGTATTAGTAGCAGCTATCGAAGTAATTGTCTTGTTGATTAATCGACCTGTATTTGCAAACATTCCGTATGTGCAAGTATATATTGTTCCTTTGTTAATAGTAATTGTCATAACGATGTTACTTTCGCGAAATCCAAAGAGGTTTATGCGGTGGTTTAAACAAGGGCTTATTACGATTTCAGTCGTTGTACTTGTATTCGTACCGGTTCTCTATGCCAAAAATCTCCCGCTGTATGGTTATAATGAAGCAAAAAAAATGCTTGCGCAAAGAGAACAGCTCTTGCTAAGTCAGTTCCAAAAAGGAAAATACGTATATCCAGCAAAAGACAGCCCTAAAAAATACAGGTATCTATTCAAAGTTAATCGTGGAAACGGCATGCTTGAATATGTATTCGACCCATACACAGGCGGTTATGAAGTTGTGACAGATGTGATAAAAAAATAAAGGTTTAGCTTATTTAAAGCTAAGCCTTTTAATATGAGAAAAATTGAAACTTTTTGAAAATCTGTGCGTATTTATTAAAGAACGTTCACAAAAAAGTCACAAAAGGAGTTGCACAATGGCAAAGTTAGAATACCGACTGCTAAAGCCTGACGATACGTTTGTATCTATTTATCACTATCAGTCTATTGAACTTGAACAAATTTTAGCAAGAAGAGAATGCGAATTTTTTGTTAAAGAAGGAGTAACGTATAAACAAACTTCATCTGCAGTCGAAGATGATATCCATATTGTTTATGTAAAAGAACATGAAAATGGACCGAAAGAGCAAGCAGAAGATGATCACAGAGAGATTACGTTAGAAGTCCGCGAATTAAATTCTCTTCGAGGACATCCAGTTTTATTCGTCTCTTCATTTTATACGCATTTGGACGTATTAAGCTATATCGGAACAGTTTATACATACTATAATGGATGGGAATGGGAAAGAGACTCTGCGGAAATTGATGAAGATCGCAGCGTATACAGTTTATATGTAACAAAAACAGGCGTAACGTATGAAAGGGGAAAGGCGTAATGTCCAAAACAAAAAAAATGATGGCGGGGGTTTTGACCACTGCTTTAATGACATCGCTCGTTGCCTGTGGTTCAACTGATCAGGCAAGACCGGCTAAACCGAAAGATAAATCGTGCGACAAGTGGAAATGGGATGAAGATACGAAAACGTACTACTGTTCAGATTCTTCTTCTTCGCACAGCGGTTCATATTATCACGGAGGGCGCTACTACGGGTCTAAAAAACAGCTGACCTCATCGTCGTCCTATAAGTCATTTAAATCAAGCAGCTCGTATAAATCTGGAATTGGGAGCGGCTCTAAAGGCGGTTTTGGCGGGTAATGCATAAAGAAAAGCGAGAAATGTTTTATAAAGAAATTCAAGATTTTTGGTACGACTTATATGGAACAGAGTATGCTCTTTATGACGTACATATGGAGTCTTCTCACATCATTCATTCTATTAAAGAAGCAGCAAATCAAATCGGGGAACTATTTTTTAAAACGGCACCTTTACTTCGTTCATTAGATGATCAGACGCTTCTTTCTTTAGGATTTCCAAAAGCCAGTTTACCGTACCTGCGACTGAAAACGATGGAAACAGAAAGTGTTATTTCACGCCTTGATTTTGCTGTTACGGCTGATCAAATCAAGCTTTTAGAACTAAATGCGGATACGCCTACATTCATCAAAGAATTATTTCATGTAAATGAGTTAGTCTGTCGGCATTTTCAGGTTCAAAACCCTAATAAGCTTGAAGAAAAAAAGCTTGCTTTAGCATTAAAACACGCCATTTTTGAAGCTTATAACGAGCTCGATAGAACGAACTATCCAAACGTCGTTTTTTCTTCTCATGATACACATGAAGAAGATAAGCTAACCACTCTTTATTTAATGAAGCTAGCCCGTGTAGATGCTACATACGTTCCGTTATCGCAGCTTCGAATTGTCCCTGCCTCTACAGTTGAAGAAGGTGAACATATAGAAGCGGGCGTGTATGATCAACATGGACAAAAAATAGACGTACTCTATCGCCAAACTTATCCGTTTGAACATTTAATTGAAGATGAAGATCCGAGTACGCATGAAAAAGTCGGACACATGCTTTTAACATTGGCACAGCAAAAACAAGTAGCCATAATCAATCCGCCTTCTGCATTTTTACTGCAGTCTAAAGCCGTGCAAGCACTCATTTGGGCTTTGTATGAACAACATCATCCTTTCTTCACTAAAGAAGAGCATCACATTATTGAAACATACTTTTTACCAACGTATTTAGAAGAAGATCCATTTATTGAAAGAAAACAAGCATTTGTGAAGAAACCATCGTTTGGTCGTGAGGGAGATACCGTTGAAATTTATAATGAAGACGGAATCAAAATAGACGAAGATCAGCATAAGACATATCAAGAATACACGGCTGTATATCAACAGTTTATTCCTTTGCCAACTGCAAAAATGAAGACGCAAACGAAAACAGTAGAGGCTCATATCATGTACGGGTGCTTTTTATTAAATGGAAAAGCAAGTGCAGTAGGAATTCGAGCTGGAAATCAAATTACAGATAACGAATCGTATTATTTGCCGATTGGATTAAAATGAAAAGGGGAACTAAAAATGACACAATGGATTGATTGGGCTAGTATAGGGAGTTTTTTATCTCACGTAGCGGTAGGATTAGTGCTATTATTTATCGGAGTAATCGTATTTGAATTAACAACAAAATTTAATGATCGTGAACTCATAAAAAAAGGAAATGTCGCAGTCGCTTTGAAGTTATGGGGAAAAGGAATTGGGCTTGCTATTGTCATTTTCACTGTGTGGAGCAACAGCTTAAATTTGGTAGATGCAACTCTTTGGGGAGTAGTAGGTATCATTACTCAAGTAGTGACATATTGGATTATTGAATTTATTATGACGCCTAAAACGAGCCTAGCCAAAAAAGTAGAAGAAGGAAATGTAGCGGTTGGAGTAACTCTTTTTGCAGCATCGATAGCCGTTGGCCTTATTGTCGCTGGAAGCTTAACATATTAAAAGGAGGCGATTCCTGTTTTACGGGGAATCGCTTTTTTTATGTCCAGATTGCTCGTGTTCACTTAGTAATAATATACGTGTATTTTCACGGTCGGCACGAACAATTTTTTGCTGTGTGTAAAGCGGAATGACAAAGAGCAAAATAAATAAAAAAACATAGCTCATTTTTGTTATCCTCCCATATAAATTGTAAACGCCTGCTAATAGTGTGTGACAAACAATACGTAAATATAGCATATTTGACTGGATAAACTGGGAAAAATTGAGGGGTGCAAAAAGAATATAATCTTACCTTCAACAAAAACTAAAAGCAGTATAGAGACACGTCTTTTATTAAGAAAGGAGTTGGGAAAAGTGAAAAGGTGGCTCATTTTGTTTTTATTGATCGTAATCGCATCTGGATGTGGACGTCCAGATGAAACGTCTCAACCGAGCATTTTCCTTATACCAGAAGGGTACAAAGGATGGGTTATGGTCGAATATGATAAAGATAACGGAAATCCTAGCAAGACAGAAGGAGACTACACTGTATTTAAAGTAAACGAGCAGGGAGTCGGGAAAACCAAAACGCTTTTAAGCGGCGGCGGCTGGGCAAGAAATAAATATTTCTATGTAAATAAAAATGGAGAGCGAAAGCAATTGAAGCAAGGGAAGATGATTCATGGCACGACTCAAGGTAACAAAAATCATACGGTAACCTACTTTTTCGTCGGCACCGCAAAAGAGTTCGACAAGGCCGGGGACTATCGAAGAAAACTTACCGAAGAAAGTTCTTCGTAAAAAAGAAACGCTGCCTCTTTGGCAACGTTTCTTTTCTATCTTCATTTGAATGTGCAAAAGACGGTGTCTTTTAAACGTTGAATTTCGTTTAGTGCTTCTTCCTGCTTATGAATTACCCAATCTGGCAATGAGTGTTCAACCGACAGCTCGTCGAAACAAGCCCCGCATGTTTTAACTTCAATATAAGATTCAATATATTGAAGGTGATCTAAGTTATAAGCCCAAAGTCGACGTTCAGGGCAGATTGTTTCCAAGTAAAGCGGAAGCTGAAAAAAAGGATCTACTGCTTCAGAAAGTTCTAACGGTCCTTGGCCCTCAGCGCTGATGACGTCTAGATAACCACAGTGAGGACACGTGCATGAGTGCGTTGACCCGCTCAATTTTTTATCCAGTTTTACAACTCGCGCACATAGTTCACAGTTTGGACATTTTACTAAGATAAAGTCAAGGAACTTATCTAAAAATTGCTGCTGTATTACTTGTTGATTTGTCATTTTTTGTACCTCTAACTGTCAAACTTTTTTTAGTTACGAAAATAAATCATGAAACCTACATACTATTCATAACACATGATGGGGGTTAAAACAACAAAAACCCTTTTCGACAGCAGGGTTGTGTGATATAGTATGACAAATCAGAATAAATAAAGAAAAATGGTGAGAAAACATGAGTCAAAACGAACAATGGACATCAAAACTCGGCTTTATCTTGGCATCCGCCGGTTCAGCAATTGGAATCGGAGCCATTTGGAAACTTCCTTATGTAGCCGGAACAAGCGGAGGAGGGGCCTTTTTTTTACTGTTTATCTTGTTTACAGCAATTATTGGTTTGCCGCTTTTGCTTGCTGAATTTGTACTAGGTAGACATACACAAAAAGAAGCAATTCGTGCTTATGATGCAGTTGCTCCCGGTTCTCTTTGGAAAGGAATCGGGTATTTAGGCGTGATTACATGCTTCATTTTATTATCTTTCTATAGTGTAGTAGGAGGATGGATTTTACAATATATTTTTGCAAGCGTCACGGGTCAGCTCAATGGAGTAAGTGACTACGGGAGTTTATTTAACTCCACCATTGCTAATCCAACAAATGCTGTTATCTCTCAATTTGTTTTTCTTCTTTTAACAATTGTTGTAGTAGCAAGAGGTATTCAAAATGGTATTGAAAAAGCAAACAAAATTTTAATGCCTGCTCTCTTTATTTTATTTATTATTATTATTATTCGTTCTTTAACATTAGACGGAGCGATGGAAGGCGTATCTTTCTTTTTGTATCCAGATTTTTCAAAGCTTACCTCCCAAACCATTTTGTTTGCAATGGGACAAGCATTCTTTTCGCTTAGCGTAGGCGTTTCGGTTATGGTTACGTACAGTTCGTATCTGTCCAAACAGCAAAACTTGCCAAAATCGGCTATTTCAATTTCAGCGTTAAATATTTTGATTTCTTTACTAGCAGGTTTGGCAATTTTCCCTGCAGTCTTTTCAATGGGCGTAAAGCCGACGGAAGGACCAGGTCTTTTATTTATTGTATTGCCTTCTATTTTTGAACAGCTTCCGTTCGGAATTGTGTTTCAAACTTTCTTTTTGGCGCTGTTTTTATTTGCTACTTTAACATCTGCGTTTTCGATGTTAGAAATTATTGTTGCTTCATTAGCCAAAGGAGAGCAGCATAAGCGCATAAAGCTATCTTGGATTTCGGGCTTACTAATCTTTGTGGTAGGAATACCTTCAGCACTATCGTATGGTTTATTAAGTGACGTATCGATCTTTGGAAAAAGCATCTTTGACGCTTTTGATTTTCTTGTAAGTAATATCCTTATGCCTCTCGGTGCTCTTTTAATTGCCATCTTTGTTCCTTGGAAGATGAAAAAAGATGTGTTAATTGAAGAGTTTAAGCATGGTTCGACGAATGTGAAGCGCTGGTTCTCTTTATGGCTTCTTGCTATTCGATACATCGCACCTGTTTTAATTATCATTGTATTTATTAATATGCTAGGCTTTATCTAACGAAAAAACGCTGTTAAAACGCTTGGTTTTAACAGCGTTTTTTTTGGAGGAAAAGGAGGAGTATGATGCTGGATTTCTTGTACGATATGTTTGTAGGAGCAGGGGTATTTATTTTATTATTCGTTCTTTTGCTAGTAGCGAGAACGTCGGGGAAACGCAAGAAATAGGCGGGTATAATTCCCAGTGTAAAAACCCCAAAAAAGACTAACACCACAGAATTAAACTATGATAATATATTATCCTATGAGCATAACCAATGCTCACATATGTTGTGATGAAGCGTTTTTTAGAAAGAGGGATCATCTTGAGTGGAGAAGTTCTTGTCAAGATTTTATCTCAAGCGTATGAACAAAAAAAGACATTACCAATCGTCTCATTCTCGTCTTTTTTTGAACAAAAAAAGGTGGGCTTTCGTTTAAATAACGATGTGTCCGCTGATATCATCTACCATACGCTTACATGTATTCAGAGAAAAACGTGTGTCCAAGATGTGTTAGTGGAAGTACTAAAAGTTGATAGTCCAAACAATGACGGGGCATTTTCTGATTGTGTATATATTTTAGCAAATGGTACAAACCAGCAAGTGAAAGAATGGGTTCAACCCTTACATCCTAAAAGAGTTACACAAGGATATCAGCACGGGACACCCATTGATGCGCCACAGTTAAAAAATGACTACCACGTGTTTGCCGTTACTTGGTCATAAGCGTTTAACCCAAAAAACATCCTGCTGTCGCTGCAGGATGTTTTTTGTTAATAAGGATGGGCGTCTTTTCCTTTTTCATTAGCTTCTTCTACCGCATCAGCAGCTTTGTTGCTTCCTAACGGTGAACCGCCTTCTTTTGGCAATTTCCCATATGTAGGAGTCATTTCTGCTCCCATTTCAATTTCTAAAGAACCATCATCATGCATGAGAAGACCGATACCATTAGCTACTCGATTGCCGTAGTCAAAATCACATTGAGTTAAAAGCTCAATCATCTTTGTTTGAACGGTATGGTGACAGCACTTTAAACCGTCTACTAAGTTTTGAATAAGCTCATCACGTTCCCAGTCTTCTAATAAACGATAGCGTTCACCAGCTTGCTTAAAGTCATTTGTACGGTCAATTTTTTCTTTTTTTACATTCCCTTCAACATAAGGCTGATGAGGTTTTGGATAATCATGCGCTTCTTGAAGACCTCCAAGAGAAGATGGCTCATAATTCACATGCGGGTTCTGACCAGGAGCTGCATCTACATGATAGGCCATTTGACCATCTCGTTGATTTGTTGCTACATGTTTTTTCGGCGCGTTAATAGGCAGTTGCAAGTAGTTTGTTCCCACGCGGTGACGCTGCGTGTCGGAATAAGAAAACGTTCTTCCTTGCAGCATTTTATCATCAGAAAAATCTAGCCCATCCACAAGCACACCCGTACCAAATGCGACTTGCTCCGTTTCAGCAAATACGTTGCTTGGATTTTTATCTAGGACCATTTTACCTACTGGAAGAAATGGAAACTGGTCTTCCGGCCAAATTTTCGTGTCATCAAGCGGATCGAAATCTAGTTCGGAATGCTCTCTGTCTTCCATGACTTGCATACAAAGTTCCCACTCAGGGTAGTTGCCGCTCTCAATCGCTTCATACAAGTCTTGAGTAGCGTGACTGATATTTTTAGCCTGAATTTCCTCTGCTTGTTTTTGGGTCAAATTTTTAATTCCTTGTTTTGGTTCCCAATGGTATTTAACAAGAAAGGCATCGCCATCTTTGTTTACCCACTTATATGTATTAACACCGGAACCTTGCATTTGCCGATAGTTAGCAGGTATTCCCCAAGGTGAAAATAAAAAAGTAATCATATGCATAGCCTCAGGTGTATGAGAAATAAAATCAAAAATACGCTCGGTATCTTGACGGTTTGTCACAGGATCGGGCTTAAAAGCATGAATCAAATCAGGGAATTTAATAGCATCGCGAATAAAAAATATTTTAAGGTTATTTCCTACTAAGTCCCAGTTCCCGTCTTCTGTATAGAACTTTACAGCAAATCCCCTTGGGTCTCGCATCGTTTCTGGAGAGTCCTTTCCATGAGTTACGGTAGAAAATCTGACAAAAACGGGCGTCTGTTTGCCTGCTCCTGAAAAAATTTTTGCGCGGGTATATTTTTCAACGGGCTCGTCCCCAAGTTTTCCGTACGTTTCAAAATATCCATGAGCTCCCGTTCCTCGGGCATGAACAACACGTTCCGGTATACGTTCACGATCAAAATGCGAAAGTTTTTCAATCAGCTGGTAATTTTCAAGAGTAGCAGGTCCTCTGTTGCCTACCGTTCGAGAATTTTGGTTATCACGAATGGGGTGACCTTGACGCGTCGTAAGCGTCTGCTCGTTCTCTCCGTTTGCATAGCGTTTGTCTTCCGAGTCACCTGATCCGCTAACATTTGTACCATGAATGCCTTTATGGCTCATAAAATAATCCTCCTTATTTAAAACATAACCAAGACTATTTTTTTCAGCACGCGCTTTTTTATTCATTAATATGGAAATAATATAAATTTTTAGAAGAAAAGCTGTTTTGCTGAAGAGGGGAACAAATCCACTAAACGAATAATTTTAAAAAAAGTTTCACATTTCAAAAAAAAATAAATTGTTTTTTTTGAAATATAAAGATAATGTTACGGGTGATTTTTTACCTATTATTAGTGTAGGAAAAGGAATAATATTGGAATATATTAGCTTTTTTGTCGAACTTATTAAGTGTTAAACGACAATAAACTACGACAATATACACCATACGGCTGCGCTACTGTCGTTTCCTGTAACATAAATGTAATATTAGTGATGTTATTTTGTAATAATGTGTTGTTACAATGTAAACGTCTTATAGATTAGTAGATTATGGCATTGGAGGAACCTTTTTTTATGAAAAAGTTGATATATTCGTTAGCGTTATGTGGATCTTTAACAGTAGTACCTACAATTAGTGAAGCTGCTTTAGGAGATGCTACGCTGCACCCAGGAACAAGTAATTCAGATGTGAAAGAATTACAGCAAAAATTAAAAAACAAAGGTTATTTTACATATGGTACAACAACAAACTATTACGGTTCAATCACGACTAGCGCAGTAAAATCGTTTCAGCGCGCAAATGGTTTATCAGCAGATGGTATTGCAGGTCAAGCTACATTTAATAAACTGCTAGGAAGCGGAAGCTCATCAAGTTCATCAGTTAGCTCAAGCTCATTGCTGCGCGTTGGTTCAACAGGACCAAACGTACAATCTTTACAGCAACAGCTAAAGAATAAAGGCTATTTTAAAGGAACTACAACTCAATACTTCGGTTCAATTACAAAGAATGCAGTAATGGCATTTCAACGTGCAAATGGACTGTCTGTGGATGGAATTGCGGGTCCAGCTACGTTAAGTAAATTAAAAAATGGGGGTTCTAGCGCTTCAACTGGCGGTTCTAGCTCTAGCAGCTCAACTATTTTACGTCAAGGTATGAAAGGTTCAGCAGTAAGCAGCCTTCAGCAAAAACTAAAAAATAAAGGTTACTTCTCAGCTGGTGTAACAGGATACTTTGGCTCAATTACAACAAGTGCAGTAAAATCATTTCAACGTGCAAATGGTTTATTAGTAGACGGAGAAGCGGGTCCGGATACGCTAAATAAATTAAACTCAAGCAGCTCAAGCAGCTCAAAACCTTCAACATCAACAGGAAGCAGCACAAGCTCAAGCTCAGCTTCAAAAGTTATTTCATACGGTAAACGTTTTATGGGAACACCTTATGTTTGGGGCGGAGCTGCGCCTGGAGGATTTGATTGCAGTGGTTACCTTAACTATGTATATCGCAATGCAGTAGGTGTAAGTCTTCCTCGTACAGTTTCTAGTATCTATCAAACTGGTACGCGTGTAAGTTCACCTCAGCCTGGAGATATCGTTTTCTTTGAAACGTACCAACCAGGAGCTAGCCATGCTGGAATTTATATCGGAAACGGTCAATTCATGCATGCAGGTTCTTCAACAGGCGTAACAATCACATCATTAAGCAACTCTTACTGGTCAAAACGTTACTTAGGAGCAAAGCGTTACCTATAAGAGTGTAACAAAAAGGAGTAGTTGCATAACTATTCCTTTTTTCTATGCACCGTAAACGTAAAAGTAGGAAATTTTTGTGTCGTTTGGTATGATAATTGGAGAATAAACAAAAGGAGTGTATAACATGGCTATTGTAGATGTAACCATTATTCCGGTAGGTACGGAAACGCCAAGCGTGAGTCAGTACGTAGCTGATATTCAAAAAGTGCTGGCCAAGCATGAAGATGAAATTACATATCAATTAACCCCTATGAATACATTGATTGAAGGGGAATTAAGCACGCTGCTAAAAATTGTTCAAGAGATGCATGAAGTACCTTTTGAAAATGGTATTCAGCGCGTGTGTACAAATTTACGAATTGATGATCGCCGTGATAAAGAAAATCATACGATGGCTGGGAAATTACAATCAGTACAGTCTAAATTAAAAGCGAAATAAATAATATGCACTACAATAAAAAACGCTTGAGTATCTACTCAGGCGTTTTTTATTGTAGTTATACTTAATTGGCATGCACAAGAGAAAAAATTTGAAAAGCTACGCGCAGCCGAAGGGTTTCCTCTGACGTGTGAATAGGTCTTTTTAGTAACTCTTCGCATTTTTCGATTCGATAGATTACCGTGTTCCGGTGAACGAATAACTGCTTAGCAGTCTCTGAGATTTGGCAATTGGAATTTAGATATGTTTCAAGCGTGTCAAGTAAGATGGAGCGATCTTTCTTATCGTACTGCAGCAAACCTTCTAATGTTTGAGAATAGTAATCCTGTAAATCGTTTGCTGGAAGCAACCTCAGCAGCTCTTTGAACTGTTTTGGCTGATAAAATTGAATAAGCTTTGACTGATCTTTAAAATGGATGGTTTCAAGAGCTTCAACAGCTTCTTTATATGAATCAGCGATTGTAAGTAGGGATTGGCTTTGGTTTCCAATTCCAAATGACATTCGCTTATCATAGTGACGGTAAACAGCTTCCTGCAAGCGATGCAAGCATTCTATAATCATAGGTTGAGAATGAGGTGTAAACAAGAGAATGTAAAGATTGTCATAGAAAAACAAAACGGCCTCTGTAGGACCTGCTGATAACTCATATTGAAGGAGCTCATAGATCATATCATCATCGCTGTAAGGCGTGAATGTAGAATGAATTTTCCCAACGGCGCAAATATAGCTGTTTCCTGCTGATAAGCCCATCATCTGTGCTTGAAAGGAAGCATCCTCAGGCGTTTTATAATAATTGTTAACAAGCTGATTGAAAAAATCGTTTTTTCGTCGCCTTTCAGCTTCATACAAAGCCTGCTGTCTCATCATTTCGAAGGATAAAACGTTTGTCGCTTGTTCAATCGTTAGGAGCGCTGAATCGGATAAAGAAACTTGGTGTTCAATAAATAAATAACTGTACTTTCTCGTATGAGTAGCAATCGGAAAAAGCGTAACGGTTTTTTTTGTGTTCAAAAAGGAAAAGGTTGTATATTTTGACGTTCGTAAAAACAGCTGCTTAGCGCCCGCTACCGCTTCTTCCATTGGGAGCGAAAAAGGTTCGCGTTTGTTTGTGTAAAAGAGTTCATGGCCATGGGTATCAAAAAGGGCAACGTGAGCATTGCATAACGTTTGAATGGATTGCATAATTTTCTCAATGCCTTTTCCTTGTAAGATGTAGGAGGAAAATAGCTGATGTGTGACCATCGCTTGCTGAAGCTCGGCTGTTTTTTTATCTAAAATAAAGCTGAGAGATTCATTAATAACCGCGCCTAACGTTTCGTCCGTTTGGAAATCAATGATTGGAAAGTGAAGTTCATCAGCTAGCTGACAAATAGAAACAGGCACGTGTTCGAAAAAACGCTTCGTTTTTATGGCCAATCCTGCACATTTCTTTTTAGCCATTCCTTCTACAAGTTTTGCTAAGCTTTCTTCATGTTCTTTGAAGTGATAACCCGTTGTAATTAAAAATTCTCCTTCTTTTAAAAAAGATAAAATATCGGGTGCGTCCATCATATTGACGTTATGTACTTTGCGGGTGACCCCTTTTTGTCCGGCTACTACAGATGCTTTCTCATAAATCGGAATGCGTAAAAGAGTTTGTAGTTCCATTATTCATTACTCCTTTTGTTAAAAATTCTCACATTTCCCTGCGCGTATTTTTATCTACCTTCTATTTTATAAGAAAGTTTAGTTAAAATAAATAAAATTTTCAGAAAAAAATGTATAAATTGTTAATGAAGAAGTTTATTTAATTCTGTAAGATAAAATAAATAACATATAACGTTAGAAAAAGTAACGTATATAAGACTTTGTGTATTTAGTGATAATAGCCAAAAAAACACTAAATCATTGTAGGAAGTGTTAATGAAAACAATCAGTCATTTTCTTAAAATGAAGATAGCAGGAGGGATAGCAATGGTTGCAGATATGACGGGAAAATCTAAGCTTTGTCAGCAAATCGAAGAAAACATTAGCTGGTTGTCACAGTTTGGGTTAGATGAAAAAGAAGGTGTCACGAGGCTTTTATATACGGAACAGTGGAATGCAGCTCAAAAGGCATTGGAAGAAAAAATGAAGGGACTTCACCTCAAAACGTATTACGATGATGTAGGAAATTTATTTGGACGGTTGCAAGGAACGGGTCCAGAACAACAAGTTATTTTAACAGGATCCCATATCGACACCGTGATAAACGGAGGAAAATATGACGGGGCTTTTGGTGTTGTGGCAGGTATCATTGCTCTGCAGTACCTATATGCGCATTATGGCTCCCCTACAAAAACCTTAGAGGTCGTATCACTTTGTGAAGAAGAAGGTAGCAGATTTCCTCTTACGTATTGGGGATCAGGTAATATGAATGGATTACACAGCAAAAGTGATGCAAAACATGTTATAAATAAAGAAGGGGTTAAGCTGGATGACGCAATGAAACAACTCAATTTCGGAGAAGGCCTCCACAGCGAGCCATACCGCACGGACATCGCTTCTTTTATTGAACTGCATATCGAGCAAGGAAAGCAGCTTGAAATGTCTCATTGCGATATCGGAATTGTTTCTAGTATCGTCGGGCAGAAACGATTTACAGTATCTGTTAAAGGTGAAAGTAACCATGCGGGCACAACCCCGATGAACATCCGGAAAGATGCATTTTATGTGAGCTGCAAACTCGCTAAGGCATTTATTGAATTGAGCGAAAAATATCATAACGCTTTATACGTAACGGTTGGAAAAATTACACTTTCTCCAAATGCACCGAATGTAATACCAGGATATGTAGAATTCACGGTCGATATAAGACATCATGAGTATAAGGTTTTACAAGAAGCAGAACGAGAAATGAAGGAAATTATCAAGCGAACAGCAGGGGATTTAGAAGTGAATCTCAACTGCTGGATGGATGAAAAACCTGTTGCCATGAGCGAACAATTATCTGAACTTTCCAAAATTATTTCCTCGGAAAAGAATATCTCCTCCCGAGAATTAGTAAGCGGTGCAGGACACGACTCGCAGGTATTCGGGCGAAGAGTTCCCACATGTTTGTTATTCGTCCCGAGCCAAGATGGAATCAGCCATTCCCCAAAGGAATTCACCAAAGGAGAACAGTTAGAAAAAGGAGTAAAGGTATTAATAGAACTATTATATAAACTTGCCTACTAGGAGGAATTTGACATGACTATAACAAAACAGCTTCATACACCGCCGCGTACGATTATGACACCAGGCCCCGTAGAAGCAGATCCACGCGTATTAAGAGCATTAGGAACACCTATTTTAGGTCAGTTCGACCCCGCATTTACGCGCATTATGAACGAAACGATGGAAATGCTTCGTGAGCTATTTCAAACCAAAAACAAATGGGCTTTTCCCGTTGATGGAACGTCTAGAGCTGGGATTGAAGCAGTTCTTGCAAGTGTAGTTGAACCGGGCGATAAAGTATTCGTCCCGATTTTCGGCCGCTTCGGCTATTTATTAACGGAAATTGCCGAGCGCTACGGAGCTGAGGTACACAATATTGAATGCGAATGGGGAGAAGTGTTTGACCCTGAGACCGTAATCCAGGAAATAAAAAAAGTAAACCCAAAAATCGTTGCAATGGTTCATGGCGAAACGTCTACAGGAAGAATGCAGCCTCTTAAAGAAATTGGTGCTGCATGTCGCGACCAAGATGTTTTATTTATTGTCGACGCAGTAGCTACTATCGGCGGTACGGATGTAAAAGTAGACGAGTGGAACATTGACGCATTGATTGCAGGTACACAAAAGTGTTTATCTGTTCCGTCGGGTATGGCACCTATTACGTACAATGATCGTATTGAAAAAATTATCATGGAACGTAAAAAAGTTGAAAAAGGAATTGCGACAAAAGCAGATGCTCAAACTGTTCGTCTGCGTCCAAATATTATCAGCAACTATTTTGATTTGAGTCAGCTTCAAGACTATTGGAGTGAGCGCAGGCTAAATCATCACACGGAAGCAACGTCCATGCTCTATGCTTTAAGAGAAGGACTGCGCGTTATTTTAGAAGAAGGGTTAGAAGAAAGATTTGCAAGGCATCGTCTCCACGAAAAAGCACTTGTAGCCGGAATTAAAGCAATGGGATTATCTTTATTTGGCGATGAGCACTCAAAAGTTCCAACCGTTACGTGCGTCTTAATTCCATTAGGAATTGACGGGGAAGCAGTTCGTTCTACGCTTCTTGAACAATTTGGAATTGAAATCGCAAGTTCTTTTGGGCCGATGCACGGAAAAATATGGCGTATCGGCACAATGGGATACAGCTGCCGTAAAGACAACGTTCTCTTTACATTAGCCGGTCTTGAAGCAGTGCTTATTCGAAACGGGGCAAGCGTAAATGCAGGTTCTGCTCTGCAAGCAGCTTTAGAAGTTTATGAGGAAGAAGTAGCGTTGTCTAGTCTGTAAAGATTCGTTATTCACCATATAAAGAAAAGAGGAGATTTTCTATGAGCGAATACTTTTTCACACACCCATATGCATCGCAGCGTACGTGCACGTTTGGAAAAAACGGAATGGTAGCAACTAGTCAGCCTCTTGCCGCTCAGGCGGGTCTTGAAATGTTGAAAAAAGGAGGCAATGCAGTAGATGCTGCTATTGCCTCCGCAGCTTGTTTAACGGTGGTAGAACCTACTTCAAATGGAATTGGCGGAGATGCATTTGCTCTTGTGTGGATAAATGAAGAACTATATGGACTCAACGCGAGCGGTCCTGCTCCTGCTTCTATCTCTATTGAGACTCTGCGCGCCATGGGGATAAAAGAGATGCCGGCTCGCGGTTTTGTTCCTGTTACGGTCCCAGGTGCCCCGAGTGCGTGGGTGGAGCTGTCAAAACGCTTTGGCCGGCTACCGTTAAAAGAAGTGCTGCAGCCGGCTATTTCTTATGCGCAAGAAGGGTTCCCAATCTCCCCAATTTTAGGGTACAATTGGGAACGAGCGTTTGAACGATTTACACACGCGTTAAAAGGTGACGAATATAAACACTGGTTTGAGACATTTACTAACAATGGATCTGCTCCTAAGGTAGGGGAAATGTGGCGATCACCAGACCATGCTGCTACGCTGCTTGAAATTGCCGAAACGAATGGAGAATCTTTTTACAGAGGGGATTTAGCTGATAAAATAGCAGCTTTTTCGAAAAAACACGGCGGATTTTTAGCAAAAGAGGATTTAGCAGCTTTTAAAGCAGAGTGGGTAAAGCCGATTTCAACTTCTTACCGAGGATACGATGTGTGGGAAATACCCCCTAACGGCCAAGGTCTTATTGCGCTTTTAGCTTTAAATACGCTAAAAGGTTTTTCTTTTGATGCCAAAGATTCTGTCGATACATACCACAAGCAAATTGAAGCTATGAAGCTAGCGTTTGCAGATGGACAAAAATTTATTACAGATGCTGATAAAATGACAGTAGCAGTTGAAGATTTGTTGAATGATTCTTATGCAAACAAGCGCAGAGGGCTGATTGGTGAAAAAGCGCTTATTCCCGAAGCCGGACAGCCGTCTCATAGCGGCACGATCTATTTGGCTACAGCTGATGGAGAAGGAAACATGGTATCATTCATTCAAAGTAATTACATGGATTTTGGCTCAGGACTTGTCGTACCTAATACGGGCATATGCCTGCAAAACCGCGGGCACAATTTTTCGTTAGACCCACAGCACCATAACCGGTTAGAGCCTGGAAAACGAACCTATCATACCATTATTCCTGGATTTTTAACAAAGAATAAAAGTGCTGTAGGTTCATTTGGTGTAATGGGTAAATTTATGCAGCCGCAAGGACATGTGCAAGTCATCATGAATATGATTGATTTTCATCTAAATCCTCAGGCAGCTTTAGATGCACCAAGATGGCAGTGGATTGAACATAAAAAGGTTCTTGTGGAAAAAGAAATGCCTTCACATATTGTAGAAGCATTAGAACGCAAAGGGCATGATATTCATGTGGCTACGAGCAGACATACGTTTGGAAGAGGGCAGATTATTTTAAGAGATGAACAAACCGGTGTATTATACGGCGGCACAGAAGCGCGAACAGACGGAGCCGTCGTTGCTTATTAAATCACAGAGAAAGGAGCGCGAGAAATGCGACAATTGGATATTTTTATAGCGTTTTTTCGCTCAGGTATGCTCGGCTACGGAGGAGGACCTTCAGCTATTCCACTTGTAAAAAAAGAAGTAGTCGATACGTACAAGTGGATGGATGACGATGAATTTGGCGATTTGTTAGCAATTGCCAATACGCTGCCTGGGCCTATTGCGACAAAGCTGGCTGGATACATCGGCTATCGAGTCGGCGGTATCTTAGGTCTCGGTACAGCTTTATTTGCAGCCGTTATTCCAACCGTTTTTTTAATGGTATTACTGTTGACCACTTTAACGCAATTTAAAGATCAGCCCTGGGTTATGGGGATGACCAAAGCAGTCGTTCCTGTAGTGGGAGTGATGCTCGCGGTTATGACATGGGATTTTTTTAAAAAATCAACGTCTGGTTTAGGCTGGACGCCAGCTATTATCTTACTCATTATTAGTTTAGGACTAATGGAATTTGCCCATATTCATCCAGCAGTTATTATTATTGTACTTATGGCAGCAGCTTGGATTCCGCTAAAACGAAAAGGAAAAAAAGGCGAAAGTGATGAGCACAAGCAAAAGAGGGAATCGGTATGATTTATATTCAGCTATTTATGGCGTTTTTTGTTTCAAATATTTTAGGCTATGGAGGCGGACCTGCGTCGATTCCGCTCATTCAAAAAGAAGTTGTAGACCGCTACCATTGGCTTACCGTTAAAGAGTTTAGTGAAATGCTGGCAATTGGAAATGCGCTTCCAGGTCCAATTGCGACAAAAATGGCGGGATTTATCGGATATCAGCAGGCAGGGATTTTAGGCTCGGTGATTGCTCTTTTTGCAACGATTGCTCCGTCGGTTTTGCTTTTAGTCATTTTACTTCGAATATTATTTAAGTATAAAGATTCACCAAATGTTAAGAAAATGACCAACTACATTCGTCCCGTAATCGCTATTTTACTTGGCTTAATGGCGTATGAATTTTTTATGAATTCATACGGTGATTCAGGTATATGGCAAACTCTATTTTTAGTAGCAGCCAGCTTTCTTTTATTGGAAAAATTACGTGTGCATCCAGCGTTCGTTATTGTCGGAGCACTCGTATACGGAGCTGTTTTTCTTGCTTAAATGAAGCTCTCAAATGCTGAGAGTTTTTTTTTGTAAAAGAGACGAAAAGAGGGAGAACAATGGTTGAAAAAGCACTATTAGAAGACGTGCAGGACCTGGTTAACCTGCGAATGCTGCTCATGAAAGAACTGGGAGAACTAAATGGGAGTGAGAAGCTGTTTCGAAAAGCGACAGAAGAATATTTTACTGCGAATATAAATAGCCCAAATAATTATACGGCTATTTTAAAAGTCGATGGAAAAGTTGTATCAGCAGGAAGCCTCGTCTTTTTTATACGTCCGCCTTCACCGGGTAACCTTCAAGGAAAAGAAGCATATGTTATGAACATGTATACAGCTTTTGATCACCGAAAGCACGGCTATTCTTCCGCTATTTTAAAGCACTTGATGCAGTACGGCCAAAAAAGTGGTGTAAATCGAATATGGTTAAATGCTTCTGCCGCTGGAAAAAGCTTGTATCAAAAACATGGATTTATTGAATATGACTCTGAAATGGAATACGTGGTTGAAAAAAATTAAAGTGACAAAACTCTTGATAGAGATAGGTTTGAAGGGGCATTGGTTTTTAAAAAATAAAAAAAATTAATAAAAAGTGTTGACGAAGATAAAAAAACCATTCATAATACAAATCAACATCACACAACATTACACACAACTTGGAAGCGACAAACAGTTTCAAACGATCGGAACTGATTATCCAAGTACGCATACATAGTCAATACTGAGCGTTGATAGGAGCACGAGTAGAAAAAATTTCCCTGTATCAGAGAGCTGACGGTTGCTGCGAGTCAGAACAAAAATTTTTTCGAAGTACATTCCTTGAGCATCTTTTCCGAGCAGGAAAAGACGGCCTGGCCGTTATTTTAATGAAGAGGCAAGCAAAATGCTTGCAACTAGGGTGGTACCGCGAATTTTCGTCCCTACTGACTCTTAAGAACAATCTTAAGGGTGAGTAGGGACTTTTTGTATTTCGGTCCATTATAATTTTATATCCATTACAAGCGATGAAAAGAGCATAGTAGCAAAATCTTCCCTGTATTCAGAGAGCTGATGGTTGGTGCGAATCAGTACAAAAGAGATTGCGAATTACATTCTTGGAGCTTTCTTTTGGCAATAGTCAAAAGCGGCAATAGCCGTTATCTTAATGAAGAGGCAAGCAATGCTTGCAATTAGGGTGGTACCGCGATCAATTCGTCCCTACTGATACAATCAGTAGGGACTTTTTGTATATCCGCATAAGCGGCTGTGTAGGTGTAAAACGGATTTTTAAATACAAACTAAACGAAAAGATCCGTTCAAGGTTGTAAAATCAAAGGAGGATTTTTAAAATGACAAAATCACTAGAACAATTACGAGGACAAATCGACGAAATAAATTTAGAAATTTTAGAATTATTAAATAAACGCGGTGAAATCGCACAAGAAATTGGAAAAGTAAAAGGTACACAAGGTGTGAATCGCTTTGATCCAGTTCGTGAACGTAAATCATTAGATCAAATCTTAGCTAACCATAATGGTCCATTCGAAGCTTCAACAATTCAGCATATTTTCAAAGAAATTTTCAAAGCAAGCTTAGAACTTCAAGAAGACGATCACCGTAAAGCACTTCTTGTATCTCGTAAAAAGAAATCAGAAGATACAATCGTTGACATCAACGGCACAAAAGTAGGACCTGGAAACTTAGAATTCGTAATGGGACCATGTGCAGTAGAAAGCTACGAACAAGTAAAAGAAGTGGGCTTAGCGCTTAAAGAACAAGGCATTACATTAATGCGCGGCGGAGCGTTCAAACCACGTACATCACCTTACGATTTCCAAGGTCTTGGAGTGGAAGGATTAAAAATCTTACGTCAAGTAGGAGATGAGCTAGGTCTATCAATTATCAGTGAAATTGTTTCTCCTCAAGATATTGAAACGGCTCTAGACTACGTAGATGTGATTCAAATTGGTGCACGTAACATGCAAAACTTCGAGCTATTAAAAGCTGCAGGTTCTGTAGACAAACCAATTCTTTTAAAACGTGGATTGGCAGCAACAATTGAAGAATTCATTAACGCTGCTGAATACATTATGTCTCGCGGAAATGGAAACATTATTCTTTGTGAACGCGGTATCCGCACATACGAGCGTGCAACACGCAACACATTAGATATCTCAGCTGTTCCAATCTTGAAAAAAGAAACGCATTTACCAGTTGTAGTAGACGTAACGCATTCGACAGGACGCAAAGACTTACTATTACCATGTGCAAAAGCAGCGATTGCTATCGGCGCAGATGCTGTAATGGCAGAAGTTCATCCAGACCCAGCAGTAGCACTATCAGATTCAGCACAGCAAATGAACATTCCTGAATTCCACAAATTCATGGAAGAATTAAAAGGTGCAGCAGTAAAATTATCTTAATTTCATAGTGATACAGTGATAAGAAACTAGTAGCAAACATTTCCCTGTCTCAGAGAGCTGACGGTTGGTGGAAGTCAGTACAAAAATGTGAGCGAATTACACTCTTTGAGTACTCTTTTACAGAGCGGTCAGCGGATCGTTAACAATTCGAGGTGGCAAGTAATGTTTGCAACTAGGGTGGTATCGCGAGAAAAACTCGTCCCTATGACGTAGGGGCGAGTTTTTTATTTTTTATAACAGAAAGGAATCGATAATATGAGATATTTAACAGCAGGAGAATCGCACGGACCTCAATTAACAGCGATTATTGAAGGAGTACCAGCAGGACTTGAGTTAACAGCCGAACATATTAATGAAGACTTAGCAAGAAGACAAAAGGGACATGGGCGCGGACGCCGCATGCAGATTGAAAAAGACCAAGTTCAGATTAAAGGCGGTGTTCGCCACGGTGAGACGCTTGGTTCACCAATTGCTTTAGTCGTTGAAAACAAAGATTTTACGCACTGGAGAAATATTATGGGTGCTGATCCAGTTGATCATGATGAAGAAGTAAAGAGACAAATTACAAAACCTCGTCCAGGTCACGCGGATTTAAATGGAGCGATTAAATACGGCCACAGAGATATGCGAAACGTATTAGAACGTTCATCTGCTCGTGAAACGACGGTACGAGTAGCCACAGGCGCAGTTGCCAAACAAGTATTAAAAGCTGTAGGTGTAAATATTGCATGTCACGTACTTGAAATCGGCGGTGTGAAAGCTGAAAAAACGGCATATGAGTCGCTAACAGAACTTCAGGAAAAAACTGAAGCGTCACCTGTTCGCTGCTTAGATGAAGAAGCGGGACAGAAAATGATGAAAGCAATCGATGATGCAAAAGAAAATGGAGACAGCATTGGTGGCGTAGTGGAAGTAGTAGTAGAAGGAATGCCTACTGCAGTAGGCAGTTACGTGCACTATGATCGTAAGTTAGATTCAAAGCTAGCTGCTGCTATTATGAGCATTAACGCGTTTAAAGGCGTTGAAATCGGCGTAGGCTTTGAAGCAGCTCGCAGACCGGGAAGTGAAGTCCATGATGAAATTCTATGGGATGAACAAAACGGCTATACGCGTAAAACGAATAATGCAGGAGGTTTAGAAGGAGGCATGACAACAGGGATGCCGATTGTGGTGCGAGGCGTCATGAAACCTATTCCTACCTTATACAAGCCGCTGCAAAGTATAGATATTGATACAAAAGAGGCGTTTGCTGCAAGTATTGAACGATCAGACAGCTGTGCAGTACCGGCGGCGGCGGTTGTAGCAGAATCAGTGATTGCTTGGGAACTAGCATCTGCTATTATCGATCAATTTGGGGCAGATCGAATTCAGTTAATTCAAGAAAATGTAAAAAAACACGAAGAATACGCAAAGCAATTTTAAAGAATAGAGGAGAATGAAAGGTGAAAACACGTGTATTACTTATTGGCGTTGGCCTTATTGGAGGATCATTAGCGCTAGCTATGAAGAAGCATCGTCACGTAACAGTCGTTGGAGCTGATATCAACACAAATGAAGTACAAGTAGCCAACCAGCTAGGTATCATTGATTATGTAGCTGAAGATATAAAAACAGAAGCAGCCCAAGCAGATTATATCGTGCTTGCTACTCCAGTAGAGTATACGACAGCATGGATACACGACCTTTCTACTTGGAAGCTTAAAGAAACGGTTATCGTAACGGATGTCGGAAGTACAAAAGGTGAAATTATGAAAGCAGCCCAAGCGCTGAATAAAAAACGTATTTCATTTATTGGGGGGCATCCGATGGCTGGTTCTCATACGAGCGGTGCAGTCAATGCACGAGCGGATTTATTTTGTTCGGCGCGCTATATTTTAACGCCGTTTGAAAATGAGCAAAAAGAAAAAATAGATGCGCTTATGCATTTGCTAGAGCCTACAAGTGCACAATTTGTACCGCTTGATGCAGCTACTCATGACCAAATCACCGGAGTTGTCAGTCATTTACCACATGTGATTGCAACCAGTCTAGTAAGACAAGTCAAAGGCTATTCAGCAAATAATCATCTTGTTACAGAAATGGCGGCAGGCGGTTTTCGAGATATTACGAGAATTGCTTCAAGCAACCCTCATATGTGGAGAGACATATTAAAGCAAAACCGTTCTATGCTTTTAACATTGCTAGATGACTGGATGAAAGAAATGGAACAAGTAAAACTATTAGTAGAAAAAGGTGACGGACACGAGTTATTTGATTACTTTTCAGATGCTAAAGAATTTCGTGATTCGCTTCACGCATAAAAGGAGAGACAGATTGTGACAGTAAAAGCTTTACGAGGAACGATTCAAATTCCAGGAGATAAATCCATTTCTCACCGTTCCGTCATGTTTGGTTCAATTGCAGAAGGAACAACAACAATTAACGGATTTTTGCCGGGAGATGATTGCCTTAGCACCATTTCCTGCTTTCAAAAACTAGGTGTAGATATTCAAATGATTGATGAACAAAGCGTCGTGGTAAAAGGAAAAGGTATACAAGCGCTAAAAGAGCCATCTGATATTTTAGATGTCGGAAATTCGGGCACCACGATTCGCCTCATGATGGGGATTTTAGCAAATACACCCTTTCATTCAACGTTAATTGGAGACGAATCTATTGCCAAACGCCCTATGAAGCGTGTGACTGGTCCGCTTCGTGATATGAATATTCATTTAGACGGCCGAAAAGACGCTAATTTTACACCGCTTGTTATTCGAGGTGGGAAAGCAAAAGGTATACACTATACATCTCCTGTTGCAAGCGCACAAGTAAAATCAGCTATTTTACTTGCTGGACTGCAGGCGGAAGGAACAACTTCTGTAACGGAACCGGCGAAATCGCGTGATCATACAGAACGTATGCTAGAGGCGTTTGGAGTTAAAGTGAAAGAAGAAGGATTAACCGTTTCAATTGAAGGCGGTCAAACGTTAAGAGGAACGCATGTAGAAGTGCCTGGTGATATTTCGTCAGCTGCATTCTTTTTAGTAGCGGGGGCTATTATTGCAAACAGTCGCATTAAAATTCAAAAAGTTGGGATGAATCCGACTCGAACGGGTATTTTAGAGGTGCTTTCAAATATGGGGGCTTCGATCGAGACAGTCAAAGAAACAAAAGAAACGGCAGAGCCTTATGCAGATTTAGTTGTAGAAGCTTCTCACTTAAAAGGTACGGAAGTAGGCGGAGACTTAATTCCGCGTCTAATTGACGAAATCCCAATTATTGCACTAGCTGCCACACAGGCAGAAGGGATTACCGTTATTAAAGATGCTGCAGAGTTAAAAGTCAAAGAAACAAACCGTATTGATACGGTAGTGAATGAGTTAACCAAAATGGGAGCTAACATTGAAGCAACGGAAGATGGAATGATTATTCACGGAGGTACAAAACTTCATGGAGCAAATGTAAACAGCCACGGAGATCACCGTATCGGTATGATGCTTGCTGTTGCCTCTTGTATTGCAGAAGGGGAAACAATTATTGAAAATCGTGACGCGGTATCCGTTTCGTACCCGCAGTTTTTTGCTCACTTAGAGTCTTTACAGCAGTAAATTCCCTTATTATGTTAAAATAGCAGTTTGAAAGTTGTAAGGAATTTATAAAATTAAAACCAATGACTCTATATTTCGCCGGAGAAATCCGATATAATCATTACAACACCTCTAGTATTAAATAGAATTTGGTGAATGATTATGTTTTTGATGATTGTCTACATCGGGGCCATTTTATTTTTTATAAAAATGTTTATGGATCGAGATTTTATTTGGTTTTTGTTTCTATTGCCATTTTTGATGTTTGTTATGTTTTTTGAAACAGACTATCTTGATCATGTCCCTGAATCTGGAAGGTTAATTATCTTTACGTTTTCTTTTTTAGTCATTTATGCAATGGTTTTAGTGTATAATCGATACTTTAGAAAAGAAGGATGTAAAGAGTAAATTCAAATGTGAATCCATTGATAATGATAAAAAAAGCATGCCCTACGGCGTGCTTTTTTTATCGCTTGAATTGACATCCACTGGTGTAAGCGGCTTTTTAGCAGGGCCTTCTACCACAGATCCGTCGTAAGAAAAACGAGAACCGTGACAAGGACAGTCCCACGTGCGGTCACCGGCGTTCCAATTTACTTCACATCCTAAGTGCGTGCATGTAGTATCGACGCAGTGAAGCTTCCCTTGAGGATCTTTATACGCCCCCGTACGTTTGCTGTTTACATATACGACCGACCCTTCATCATTTTGAAGCTGATCGAGTCCTTTTTCAGGCATTGAAAACTTACCGGTAATAAAGTGTTCAGCCACATCAAGATTTTGACGAAAGAAATGCTTAAGGCTAGGGTCCGCATAAAAACGAGACGGATTATACAACTCTGCATATGGGTTGTCTTTCCCGGTTATTGCATCTCGGATAATATGTGCTGCAATGGTGCTATGAGTCATGCCCCATTTTTTAAATCCGGTAGCAATAAAGATATTTGGCTTGCTTTCTTTAAGGGGCCCGATATATGGAATTTTATCAAGCGTAAATAAATCTTGTGCAGACCATTTATAACGAAAATGTTGGACAGTAAAATTTTCTTCGGCGAACCTCTGAAGGGACTCATAGTGAAACATAGTATTAATTCCTTGTCCAGCTTTGTGGCCTTCTCCGCCAATTAAGATGAGTTCTTCTCCGTCAACTTTTGTTGAACGCAGCGAATGAGTAGGCTGATCAGCACTTAAATACATGCCTCCAGGGTAAGCTTGTTCAACTTTTGCTGCTAACACATACGAACGTTTGGCATACATACGCGTATAGTAAAAGCCCGCTCCATCATAAAATGGAAAGTGTGAACACGCCACTACATATTTGCAAGAAATGCGATGTCCGTCTCTTGTGACAACGGTGGGCGATGTGCTTTCTTCTACATCCGTTGCTACGGTGTTTTCAAAAATCAATCCGCCGCTTTCTGTGAATTTTTTTACTAAATGAAGCAGATATTTTAACGGATGAAACTGAGCTTGATCTTTCATAATAGCTGCTGCTCTAATATCAAAACTAAAAGGAAGCTCTGTTGCAAATTCACATGGAATATGTAATCGCTGATAGGCTCGAAATTCTTTACGAACTCGATGGTCAAACTCCAGCGTTTCTCCGTATAAGTAAGCATCTTGTACTGAAAAATCACAGTCAATGTTTTCCGTTTGAATTAAGTTTTTCATAAACTGCAGAGCTTGTTCGTTTGCTTTATAATACAGCAGCGTTTTTTCTTCGCCAATGTGTGAAAGCAGTTCATCGTAGATAACGTCATGCTGAGCTGTAATCTTTGCTGTTGTGTGACCGGTTGTACCATTTAAAATATTATCAGCTTCAATTAACGCCACGTTCAGTCCTTCTTTTTGTAATAAATAAGCCGTTGTAATACCGCTAATACCGCCTCCTACTACTACAACATCAACTTTTCGATTTTCTGAAAGAGATGGGTATGTTGGAAACTTTAAATGATCGCGCCAGTAGGGCTCAGTATCCTTTGGGATATTTGCCAATTTATTCACCTCCATATGATAAGTCTTATTTTTACCATAGTTTTCTAAAAAAATGTATGCAAAATAAAGGAATCTACTCTAATAGCACCTCTTGGCTATACCTATTTAAAGAAAAGGAGGGGAAAAGAGTGATTACAATCAGCCTTTGTATGAATGTTGCGAACAAAGAAGAGGTTAAACGAAAATATTTGGTCTTCAAGATTCTTCTTTTTCAACGTGGCTTCCGCACCTGCACCTTGCCGTCTGCTACGAAAGAATTGGTGAATAAAAAGCAAAGTATGAAATAGTAAAGGTTACAGATTTAAACATGAAGAGCAATAAATTCATATAAATGATAGGGAGTATCATATAATAAAAGTATAGAGGCTGAATTCGGCAAAGGGCATTGAAACATCAAGGTCCAAATAAAAGGGCAAACGGCATGTTTGTCCTTTTTTCATGATTATAGTGACAATTTTCATATATAGTAATAAAGTATATATATAGCAAAAAAATCCCAAATTTCAAGAATATAAAAAACGGCTTAAAACCAAAACAAGTTGTACTCTCAGAGTATGTAGAACGTGCAAAAAAACGAAATAATATGTAGTATTGTAATACAGGACGTAATTGGGAAGAAAAATGAAAACGTTGACAAAAAGAGGAGGGGTACCATGTTGGGTTCACTACCTAATGTTATAAATACGTCAACGCTTGTGTCTTCAAGTGAACAACAAGAAGCGTCATCTGAATCATTTAAAACATATACTCATAAAGGAAAAAAATTCAAGGTCTATTTACCTAAATCTTATCATATTTTAAAATCTTACCCACTAATGGTTATGCTGCATGGATGTACACAAAATGCAGATGATTTTGCGATAGGCACGCAAATGAATGAGCTCGCCGATGAAAAGGAATTTATTGTCGTATACCCACAGCAGTCTTCTAACTCAAATATGAATAAATGCTGGAACTGGTTTGAACCGCTCCATCAAATTAGAGGGTTTGGCGAACCAGCTATTATCGCAGGAATTGTAAAAAAAGTCCAAAACATGCACTTTATTCAGAAAAATAAAGTGTTTATTGCCGGTCTGTCGGCAGGAGGAGCAATGAGCATCGTTATGGGGGTAACGTATCCAGAACTATTTGCTGGAATAGGTGTGTCAGCAGGTATCGAATATCAGGCGGCTCTTAACGTATTTAATGCGTATTCTGTCATGGCCAGTAAAGGTCCTTCCCCCGTTAAACAAGGGAGAATTGCTTATCAACAAATGGGAAAACGGGCAAAGCCACTGCCGCTCATTGTATTTCATGGTAACGCTGATTCTACGGTAAATGTAGCCAATGCAGATCAAGTGGTTCACCAGTGGATTACAACGAATAATCTTGCTTATAACGGAAGAATAGATGGATGGATTCAAGATAGCCCGGTTAAAACGAGAGAAGAAAAAATTCTCTTTGGACGTGATTATACCACATATCGCTACGAAAGCAGTAAGGGAGAATTGGCTATTGATAAATATATTATCAATGGAATGGGGCATGCATGGTCCGGAGGGAATTCAGCGGGCAGCTATACAGACCCTAAAGGCCCCAACGCTAGCCGAATCATGTGGGACTTTTTCATGAGTCAAAAAGTATAAACAGAGCATATAATGAGGTTCAGTTGCGTTCTTATCGCAGAGAAGAAGAGCTGAAAGTAGCTCTTCCGGCCCTTATTAGTATAAAAAAGCAGCTGTAGGAACCATCATTTTAACTAGACGTGTTTTTCTAAAAATTAGGATTTGATTATTTAGAAAACGGGTACTGTAATAAAGAAAATAAGAAGCCGAAATTACATAGCTTAGGATTGACAGCTTATAGTTGTAAATGTAAGATAACTGCGAGCTGCATTTTGTATGATTAAAACATTAAAATAAGCCGAAAACTGAAAAAATAAATAGAAATCGTAAGATGAGCGGGTAAGGAAAAGGAGATTAAAAAATGAATATTGCATTTTTCTTAGTACCAAAAAGTGATGTTGTAACACTAAATATTCAATCCACATTAAGACAGGCTCTTGAAAAAATGGAGTATCATCGCTATTCTACAGTTCCGCTGGTTGACGATGATGGTAAATATGTAGGCGTTCTTACTGAAGGAGATCTTCTTTGGAAGTTAAAAAGCCTAGGAGACTATCGCTTTCAAGATACGGAAAATATTAAATTAACAGAGATTGACCGCTATCAAGATTATAACCCAGTTGCTATATATGATGAAGTTCAAAACATCCTTTCAAAAGCAATTGACCAAAATTTTGTTCCTGTAACGGATGATCAAGGTGTATTTATTGGAATTGTGAGAAGAAGAGAAATTCTGGAGTTTTATGCAGAAAGCGCAAGTAAAGTGAAAAATCAAATATAAAAAAGGCCATCTTTAGATGGCTTTTTTTCTTGTCTTAGCTGCCCCGCATATACTCCTAAAAACAGGCTTAGGTCATGGCCCACAGCAATGCACTTCCTTGTACTAGTTTACATAATCTATTTATATATAGGTATAAAATTGCCTATATAAATCTTATTTATAGATAAGGATGGTTTATGTGAGTTACAACAACAAAAAGAACTGTTGCTGGTGTTCTAATCAGTATTATTACAAAACTTCTGGTTATGATCCAAGAAGTAGCCATGAAGGAAAATGCTGTCATAACGATTATAAGCATAACGATCATTGTCCTAAACATGATGATGATCATCGTTCAGGTCATAAAAAATGTCATCATGGCGGGGGTCACGGTGGCGATCACGGCGGTCACCACGGTGGGGGTCATGGCGACAATCATGGTGGACATCACGGCGGTAACCACGATGGAGGGCATCACGATGGTAACCACAGTGGCTGTCATCACGGCGGTTGTAGAAAACGTCATTGCTGCAAAAGACGTAACTGCTGCTGGGGCTGGGTTTTTTAATACAGGAGCTTCAAAGCAACAGAAAGAACTCAAGAAATTGAGTTCTTTTTTTGTAAGTTGAAACTTATAAACGGTATACTTCGTATATATAGTAAGAGCATTTTGGAGGAGGAAAAAAATGTTTAAAAAAATGTTTGCTAAAATTGGAGTTGGAGCTGCCAAAGTGGATTTACGACTAAATGAAACGGCCTATACGCTCGGTCAAGTAATTGAAGGAGCTATTGTCATCCAAGGTGGAAACGTTCAGCAACATATTAATTTAATTGATGTTGAATTTTGGCTTGAAGTTCAAATGAAAAGCGGTCAAATGCATACACATCGTGTGGAAAGCCTGCGCGCAGCTTCTGCATTTACAATTAATGAAGATGAGAAAAAGGAAATTCCATTTACATATCATTTACCTTTGGATCTTCCAATCTCTGCGAGCAACGTTAGCTATTTCTTTAAGACACACTTAGATATTGAAGGGGGAGTTGACTCAACAGACCGGGACCCTGTGCGCATTAAAGCACCAAAAAGCTTATATCAGCTAGTAGAGGGCTTTGAAGCACTTGGGTTTAGAGAAAAACACCATTCAGGAAAATTTAACGGATACAAACAAGAATTTGCATTTTTTCCTACAGACTTCTTAAAGGGATATGTAAATGAGGTTGAGTTTGAGGTAGCCATTGAACGAGAAGGTATACGAGTGTTATTGGAGCTAGATTTGCCTTCTTTCGGCCGGGAGAGGGAAATAAAAAACGAACTCTTTTTTACAAATGATGAACTAAGCCATCCATCCACTATCGCTCGTTTGCTGGAAGAAGCGATGGAAGAGATGATGGAAAATCCTCGAGACTATGAATATTATAAGCCTTCTCACTATGATCAGCATTCACATCATCCACGTATGAGCGGGTTAGGAGGAGCAATGGGAGGCTTTGCAGCCGGTATGTTAGGCGGGCTGCTCATTGAGAATTTGATCGATGATATGTTTGAAGACTCGGCGCTTGGTGAAATTGGAGAAGATATTGAAGAAGCCGGGGAGGATCTGTTGGATGGAGACTTTTTTGATGGAGGAGACGATTGGTAAAAGGGATTTTGAATAACTAAAAAGGATGATTAATGATGATCATCCTTTTTTTCTTTCTTCTTCCTTTTTTTTACTTCTATATACTTAATGTGAAAATCTTCTATAATCAAAACTTTAAAGTAAAATTGCTCATGCTGAATGATATCATTTTTGGTCACATCAAACTTTTCGGTTAACACCCACCCGGCAATGGTATCTACTTCTTCCTCGCTAATATCCGTACCAAGTAAATCATTTACTTGGCTAATGAGCATTTTTCCGTCAAGAATATAGTGATCGTCTTTAATTTTTTGTACATAAGGAATTTCGTCCGTGTCAAACTCATCTCGAATTTCTCCCACAATTTCTTCAATAATGTCTTCTACTGTCACAAGCCCCGCGGTTCCACCATACTCATCAAAAAGAATAGCCATTTGAATGCGTTCTTTTTGCATCTTTACGAGCAAGTCATGAATAGGTACGGTTTCAATTACTTTAAAAATAGGCTTGACATATGATTCTAACGTATTAGTTCCGTCTTTTTCGTTAAATACAATATCATTATAAATTTCTTTAATATTAACGAGACCAATTATCTTATCTTTATCTCCATCTTCAACAATTGGATAGCGGGTATATTTTTCGACATTTGCAATTTGCAAAAAAACCTCTACCACGTCATCTTTAGAAGCACTTACAATTTCCGTTCGTGGGACCATTACTTCTTTAGCTAAACGGTCATCAAAATCAAAAATTTTGCTCATATATCGATATTCGGACTGATTAATTTCACCGCCTTCAAAGCTTTCAGATAACAAAATGCGAAGTTCTTCTTCACTATGAGCAGCTTCATTTTCCGAAATCATCGTTATACCAAACATCTTGGTCAACATACGAGCTGAGCCGTTTAATATTTTAATGAACGGATACATAAGTTTGTAAAACACGATAATCGGTTTTGCAAAGTTCAGCGTAATTTGTTCAGCCATTTGAATAGCAAACGTTTTAGGAGCTAATTCTCCTAAGACAACATGTAAAAAGGTAATAACAACAAATGCAATGACAAAAGATAAAATACCAGCAAGCGGCTCGTTCGTATGGAAGGTAGTAAAAAGAGGATGAAGCAACCGATCTAGCGTCGGTTCACCAAGCCAACCAAGCCCGAGAGCCGTGATGGTGATACCAAGCTGACAAGCCGATAGATATTCATCTAGATGCGTAATAACGTGTTTGGCAGATACAGCTTTTTTGTTTCCTTCTTCTAGAAGCTGGTTGATTTTTGAACTCCTTACTTTTACAATAGCGAATTCTGTCGCTACAAAAAAAGCAGTTAATGCAATCAAAACTGCGACTAATAGTAATTTTACGGCGATCATCAAAGTCACCACCTTGTACGTAAATGTATATCTTAAGTGTTAGCCAAAGTGGAGAAAACATGTATTAAATCGGGAAAAGAAAAACGCACATAAAAAAACTGCTTCTATCTTTAAAAAGAAAAAGAAGCAGTTTATTATGTTACATGTTCATTTAGGGGAATTAATCTTAACTTTACCATCATGGTCTATCACATATCGGTTCTACAGTTCAACTGACTTTTAGCAAACGTATTGCGAGCGTGTTATGACACCTCCTTTAACTGTAATCCGAGTATATATGATGCATCTCTCACTCCTCTCTATTAGTTAACTGTATTATAATACATAATTAATCAAAATACTACAAATATTCAGAAAATAATCCAAAATGCATAGTTTTTTGTCATTTTCTGAAATATATGCGCAAAAGAGATTGAGACACAACTATATCAATCAAATCTAAAGGGGAACAAATTGGATAAATGGTCGAGTATGGATCGCTTGTTCCACCGCTGTTGATTTCCGTGCATGACTTCACTTCCCGCAGAAGTCTTCGCCTTTCCCTCCAATCAACAGCTAGAATCAACTCTAAACATAACCTATATTCACCATACTAATGAAAAGATCCGAACGATGAATCGTTCGGATCTTCCTTTAATTAAAATACGTTTGCCCCAGCCTCTTTGTAATTAATGCAGCTTATGGTTATTAGGCATCTGAGGAGAGGCAGTAGCTTTTGCGAAACTTGTGATCATTTGCTGCATATCTTCTTTTGCAAGCTGCGGCACTTGATAATAATGATGTTTGTTTTGATAAAGAGAAATTTCATAAGCCATTTCAATCCAATTAGGAACACTGTCTCCGAATATTCGGCGAACAACAGGATTAGTTATTTCTAAAGCTGTCATAGTTAAAAGAGATGCTTGAGACTTGACTAGACCCAGCATATGACCTGAAATTCCTTTTTCATTAATTTCCTCAACGGACTGATTCGGCTTTTTAGGCTGCGAAGGCTTTAAGCCATAAACAAAGGTATGAGACTGCTTCATGTTATATACATGTGTAGAACCGGCCGGCTTTTGGCCAGTAGAAAAAGCCTCTACGATTAAATTATATTCATTTAAAATAAACTGATATTGCCGATCAATAATATCAAGCAGCTCTTGTTCTTTTACATATTGCCTAAACATCATAAACTGATCCATTACATTGATCGAGCCGGCAAGTGTTTCATGAACGTCAAATAGCTCATGCCCTCCATGGTTCAATTGAGGGGGGACAGCTCCAGTTTGCATGTTTGTAGGAAGTTCGTGATTATTCATACTAAGTCCTCCTTAAAATCGGTATCGACTATAGTCTTTAAACTTCTTCAAGTTTTATACTCAAACTTGATTTATTCATAAAATGTTGCTCTACATAACTTAATTTACCTCTAGTTAGTTAATTAAAGGGTAAAAGTGAAAGGGTTTTATAAAAAAAAAGCGAATATCAATAACAATTCACGATCTATAGATAGGGGAATCAAAAAACATGAATGAGCTGCTGTCATACTCAAGTGAATTAAAACATGAAGCAAATCAACTGGTGGTATCCAACCGTTTATTTAATTTGTTAAGAGAATACGGTTGCCCGCTCTCAGGGGAGAGTTTTGAGTTAAATGTCATGACAAATCGCATCATTAATTTTTACGTAGGAAATGATGAAATGGATGAAGAATCTATTTTTCACATGGGGTATCATCTTACAAAGCGTTTTCAACCTTATAAGATGATATTTGCTAATGAAAAAGGTAAGTATCAGTGGAGTGTGTATATGATTCAGAAGGGTGAAGAGTGGAAGCTTGATATTTCCGTGCTTCCAGAAAATATCGTGAAGGGCAAAGTTGAGAAACAAGTATTATTAAAATCACTTCTCACTGAAAAGAAGCGGGAATGTATTTTATTTTTCAAGCAGCAAAGCGGATATAATCGCTACTATACGAGTGATCATGTCTATAAGGCTGTGCTAGAAGATGACATTTACGATGATATGTCTTTTTTTATGTGGCTGCAAAAACAAAAAAAAGGAAATCAACAAACGTAAAAAAAGAGCCGATTGGGCTCTTTTTATGCATGTACGGATGTTTTTACAGGTAAAGCAGCTTTTAGCATCCAAATATGTTTTTCAATGTTGCCAATTGTTCCAATGAATAAGTCAGCTGTTACGTGATCATGTGCTGCTTCAGCTTTTTCAACTGCATTTTTTAGGTTTTTAACAAGTAGCGTATAGTCATTAATTAAGGTTTCTACCATTTCTTCACTCGTTTGCTCATTCCCATCTTCAGAAAGAGTAGCTGCTTGTAAAAATTGCTTCATCGTAGCAATTGGGCTTCCTCCAATGGCTAGTAATCGTTCTGCATATTCATCTATATAGTCCGCCGTCTCATTATAGAATTCTTCAAATTTTTCATGAAGCGTAAAAAATTGAGGCCCTTTTACATACCAGTGAAAGCGATGTAGCTTTGTATATAATACGTTAAAATCGGCAATTTGTTGGTTCAATACGTTTTCTAAATTCATAGTTAATAGCCTCCTAATGAGTTGTTGTTATCTTATGTTTATATTATATCAAATATCAAATTAAAATCAATACTTATTTATAATTATTATTAAATAATAATCAGAATGCTTTTAAATTGCAGTTATTCTCTTTAAAAACTCTAAAGATATGATAGGATAGAGCAAGAGTATTGAAAGGAAGAAGGGGTAGTCATGCATATTACACCAGAAGCAAAACAATTAATTAACAATATACTTGAAGAGCAGGAGATAACAGGAATTCGCTTGTATTTCAAAGGAATTAGCTGTGAAATCCCTAACATTGGGTTAGCTTTTGAAGAGCCTTTTGAAAATGATGAAATGTATGAAGTCGACGGAGTACAAGTAGCAATGGAAGCTTCTATTGTGCCTTATACAAATGAATTAATGTTAGATGTCCATACAACGCCGTACGGCCCAGGTTTAGCGTTAGTTGGAGCTAAAGAAGCTGAGTAAAAAATTTATGTAAGAGAAGCTAACAGGTTTGTTGTTTGTTTTGGTAAACCTTGGTTTACTTAATTCAAACGTTAGTGAAATGGAGGGGGACCTATGCTTCTTTCTCATCATGTAACGGTTGAACAAAGACAGCAAATCAAACGCTTTAAACAGCAAATACAAGACGCAAAAACGCTAGATGAGCGCCGTTTGTATCAAGCCCAGCTAAATAAATTTGTTGAGCGCCTATTTATTGAGAATCGCTTGCAGCGCAGCGGCGAACAATAAAAAACACCTAGAAAAGAAGCCTTCAAAGAAGGTTTCTTTTTTTTTTAGTAGATTATTATACTTTTACACCTTGTAATTATTCATTTTCTTATATATCGCCCTTTATCTATTTGAAATTCGGTTTTCTGTATGAATATAGCACTAAAAACGTGTAAGTGACTGTTAAATGAAAGCGCTTTCTGTTATAGTGAAGGTATAGAATTGTACTTGTTCACCTACAATGTTCATAAGGAGTGGTTTGTATGATTGAAAGAGGAAACTTCTTAATTGGTTTAGCGTGGGGAACATCTTTGAGCATACCTTTATGGATCGCCTTCTTTGGCTGGATAAAATTAGTTTGGCGCTTGCTTTAAATAAATAAAAACAAAAAAGTAAAAAACTTCAGTGGATATGCGCTGAAGTTTTTTTAAATAGTATAAATAGGTATTAAGAACTATTGAATAAATTGTATTTTCAAACGATAAGTAAATAAGACTACTAAAATATTATTTTTGGATTTTTTAGGATTCTAATGTTTTAGGTCTTATTACATAATAGAAAGCGGGAGTACAAATTGAAAAGCTATCGTTTAGTAAGTTTCTCTACCTTATGTATCTGTCTATTCGTTTTATTCATTTCACCTTTTCAAGACACATCTAGTGCATCAACTGATAAATATCAAAATTTCAAGCAGCTCTCACAGCACGAGTCTTCAGCTAGCTATAAAGTGACGACTAAAGAAGCGAAAAGCCCTGTCCTTATCTTTGCTCCACACGGTGGAGGAATTGAAGGCGGGACAAGCGAAATTGCCAAAGAGCTTAGCAAACAAAATGCTCTTTACCTATTCGAATCGTTAAAATCGAAAGGCTCGCGAGATCTGCACCTCACAAGCACTCATTTTGATGAGCCCACAGCGCGTAAGATGGTAAGCATGTATGATAATGTTTTATCTCTTCACGGATATTCCGGGAATAAAAAACATATTTTTGTGGGGGGAACTGATCGGGAACGTGCAAAAAAATTAACGCAATTATTAAATCAAAATGGATTTCCCGCGGAACTGATTACAAAAGGGCACGATGAGATTGCAGGCATTAACTCTAAAAATATTGCAAATAAAAATCGTACCGGCAAAAGTATTCAATTAGAGATTAGCCAACCGCTGCGAAGTGCTATGTTTCATTCATTCACTTCACAAGGAAGAGATTCGTCTAAAACTCAAACTTTTTATAAGTTTACAAATGTGCTTTCTACATTTGTTTCCACTTCTTACTGAATCCAAAAAAGAATGCTTTCGCAAGCATTCTTTTTTTATAAACTAGTTTTGCTATTCGTGACTTATAATAGGTTTCCAGTTAAAATCTTTTACATCTTGAACAGAAGGCTTTCTCACGTGCTGTAAGCTTTCTTTATTACATGCTCCATAAACTGTAAAATTTTGCTGAGCTTCTATTAAAGAAATAGAGTTAGCTCCTAGTTCATTGGCATTCAGCTTTTGATACGGATCGTCTTCCCAAAAACATATCTCACAAATATCATAGTCACCATCACTGTCTAACGATTGATAACCGCAGCAAGGGCACGTATACTTTTTCATTGTTCCTATCCTTTCTGTATGGGATTTTAAGCTAGAAAAAAGTCAGCCATCTTATTTAACTATTTTACTATATTCAAGGATAGTCTGAAAGAATATTCAAAAAATTACGCGGCACCTTACCTAGGATTTGTGAACATTTTATAACGAATTGGTGATAGTTCTTGTGAGATTGAGTGAAAAAGGAGTACACTTACTAGGAAAATAGATCGTGTTCGGAAACGTCTACATAAAAACATTTTTGGATATGATGAATGAAAAAAGAAAAAAGAGATAGGGAGTCATAAATATGAAAAAAATAATAGGTTTACTTTTAGCATGCTTTTTAGCTGTCCCGACAGTTAGTTTTGCTCATACACATGTGCAAACAACAGTACCGGAAAATGGTGCAACTGTTACAGCTCCTCTAAAAGAAATTAAATTAACCTTTGAAACACCGATTGAGAAAATTAGTACAATGACCGTTGCAAAAGATGGACAAAACATTTCACTTGCATCGCAAAAAGTAGAGGGTCATGATTTAATAGCTTCTGTTGATCAGCCTCTTGAAAACGGATCTTACGCAGTAAACTGGGAAATTGTAGGGGAAGATGGGCACGTAATAAAAGATTCGATTGCTTTTAAAGTAGATGTGAAAGATGAAGCAAAAGAAGAGAATACTCAAGCAGCCGGAAAAGATAGTGAAAAAAAGCAGGGCGCCACGCAATCCGAACAGCACCAAAAAAGTGCAGCAGCAAATGATGAAAAAACGGAGAACAATGATTCTTCATCGTTTTTTGTTATCGTGATTATTGCTATTGTAGTGGTGGTTGGAGCATTACTCTTAATCTTCAGAAAGAAAAAGGCTTAAAAAGATGAGTGTTTTGTTGCCTGTTTTTGAGTGGTTCACATACGTAGCTCTTTCCTTATTATTAGGATTTGCCGTACTGCAATATGTACCCCTTACAAAAAAGCCAACAATTTTATTATCAAAGCGATGGCTACTTGCAAGTGCAGCGGCTGTCGCTCTTTTTTCGGTTGGAAATTCGCTTGAGATTATTTTATCTTTTTCAAAAATAAGAGGGTTAGGTGAAACAGTTCGTCTTGTATTATTGGAAACACGAACAGGACACGCTTGGATTTTTGTTGTACTGATTGCTATTTTATGTATCGTTGCTGTTTCAATAGAGAGCCACCCTCATATGTATACATTACTGACTGTAGCCTTAGTGGGAGGAATCGCCTACGCAAGTCACGCAGCATCCGCTTCTGTGCTTAGCGGCATGTTGTCTCATTCCCTTCATATTTTAGCAGTTGGACTGTGGGGAGGAGTGGTTCTGATTGTTGCCGCTTTTTCAAAAGAAACCTCCAATTGGAAAAGTTTCTTAAGCTGGTTTACTCCTTTTGCGATCGCTTGTTTTGTGCTTCTTTCATTAAGTGGGTTCATTTCGATGGTTATTATCATGGGGCTGTCCAACTATGTAAATTCATGGGCTACAGATTACGGGCAATCTCTTTTGTTAAAGCATATTACGATTATTCCGCTGCTTGCATTTGCCGTCATCAATGGCTTTCTTATGAAAAAAGCGATAAAACATCCAGAATATAAGCCCGTGATGTGGATTCGAGCAGAAAGCATTGTTTTGCTGATCATTTTTTTATTTACAGCTATCATGGTAACGCAATCGCCGCCAACTAATATAAGTCATATGGCAATGGATTCATCGATTCTTCCGTTTATTTATGGGAAACAAGTGACGCTCCCTCTAACGTTTCACGTAACGGTTGTAGGTATCCTATTCTTATTTGTCGCACTGCTGTTTTTTGTGTATGTACTTATTTGTTTTTACAAAAAGACAGTATGGCTTAGCTTATTAAGTGCAGGTTTGTGTGTTTTTGCGTTTTATATTGCGATGATGACAAGTATTCAATTCTAAAAACAGTGAGAAATATCTCACTGTTTTTTTATTAGCCATTAAAAGCTGTGTTATCTCTCGGGCCTTTTCCCATAGAGGGAGGCATCGGCATTTGAGAATTAGAACTAGAAGCAGAACCAGAGCTGGACGTAGAGCCGCTTGGAGGCGATATATTTCCTGCGTTTCCAAAAATAACGATCCCGCCAGAAATGGTTCCAATTGAAATAGATTTAATATAAACAGACATTCTTATTCAACCTCTCATCTAGTAAAGAAATTCAGTGTACCATAGTATATGACCAGCTTGTCATTTTTGTATAGACGAGTTCAAAAAATAGGTAAAAGCTTAGAAGTTCAGGTTGAGAAAGGAAATAGTGTAAAATAAGATAGAACTTTGAAGGTAAAGTGTGCGGTGTCTGCCTAAAGTGTGTACACCACCTATTAAAAGAAGTAGAAAGGAACTAAGATGAATACGCAAAAAGGAATTCATTTTTCATTTAAAAAATTGTGGTTGTTAACAAACCCTCCGACAGGGAAGTTAGTCATTTCGTTTATACTGGCCTTAATCAATACGGGAGCTTCTCTTTCCATTCCTCTTGTTATTAAAGAAGTGATGGAGAAAATTTCAACAGGCGTCTCACCACAGCTTGTGACAGGACTTCTTGGCTTATTTGCTGCTCAAATGGTAACAAGCGCACTGTCTCTTTATCTCCTTGCTCAAGTAGGGCAAGGTGTTGTAAAAGAACTCAGACATAAAGTGTGGAACAAGCTCATAAAGCTTCCGGTTTCATTTTACGACCAAAATCGTTCCGGTGAAATGGTAAGCCGCATTACAAATGATACAACCATTGTGATGAACTTATTGTCAACAGAAATGATTGACTTTGTTAAAAATATTTTATCTATTATCGTTGCCATTGTTATTTTATTTACGCTTGATGTACCCATGACGCTCATTTTATTAGCGGTTATTCCCGTTATGTTTGTACTGGTTATGCCGCTAGCGAGAAAAATACATAAAATTTCACGTGAGCAGCAGGATAAAATGTCCAAGCTTACAGCTTTTTTAGCTCAAATGCTGAGTGAAATCCGCTTGATTAAAGTATCCGGTTCAGAGAAAAAAGAAGTTGATTCGGGCTTACAATCGTTTCAGTCACTCTACCTCTTCGGTGTTAAAAGAGCTAAAATTGAAGCCATCATTACACCGATTATTAGCACGGTAATGACTGCTGTTATGATTGCCATCGTCGGGTTTGGTGCGTACCGGGTGAGCGAGGGATTTATCACTGCAGGAGAGCTGGTGGCTTTTGTTCTTTACCTTTTTCAAATTATGGTTCCGGTTGGTTCACTTACCCGATTTGTTACGAGCTTTCAGCAAACTAAAGGAGCTTCAGAAAGAATTTTTGATATATTAGCTGAGAAAGAAGAGAACTATGAAAATGGAGAAGTTCTTGAACAGGTAGGGAGTTTAAGGTTCGATAAAGTTGCTTTTCAATATGAAGATAAACCCGTATTGCAGGAAGTTTCATTTTCTGCTAAAAAAGGAGAAGTTACCGCTTTTGTTGGACCTAGCGGAGCTGGGAAATCTACTGTTTTTTCGCTTATCGAACGCTTTTATGAGCCTTCATCGGGGCACATATTCTTGGATGGAACAGACAGTCAAAACGTCAACTTACGTTCGTGGCGTCACCTGTTTAGCTATGTTCAGCAGGATTCTCCGATTTTAGCAGGAACAATTCGAGAAAATCTCATTTACGGGTTAGAGAGGCATGTGACGGATGAAGAAATAGAAGAAGCAGCGAAGTTAGCGAATGCTCATCATTTCATTCAGTCCTTTGAAGCTCAATACGAAACAATGATTGGAGAAAGAGGTATTAATCTCTCAGGAGGACAGCGACAGCGTATTGCAATTGCCCGAGCACTGTTACGCAATCCCCAGTTTTTACTACTGGACGAAGCGACAGCTAGCTTGGACTCCGAATCAGAAAAGCTTGTGCAAGAGTCATTGGAAACGGTAATGAAAGAACGCACATCACTCGTCATTGCTCATCGTCTATCTACGGTCATTAATGCGGACCAAATTGTTGTAATAGAAGAAGGGCAAGTTACAGGAAGCGGAACGCATAAAGAGCTGTTAGCCTCTCATTCTTTTTACCGGCGTTTGGTAGAGCAGCAGTTTCAAACATCCCTATAGAACAAACAAAAAAAGACTGCTTTCGAGCAGTCTTTTTTTAGTTTATTTATTTAGCTTTTTAACTAATTCATCACCCATTAACTCAGAAGAAAAAGGATCTCGGCTTGTGACAATTTGATCATTTGCCCAAACAGCATATGCTTTTTTATCCATCTCAGGGATGTAATTAGCCACTTCACGAAGTTCTTGTTCTAAACTGTATGGTAAAAAGGGAAGTACTTCTTCCGGTTCAATTTCATCAGGATAACCGGTTACGTCTAGTCCTTTAATTAACAGTTCATCATCGGATCCTTTCAAGAAAGCAAACACAGAAGGTCCGTGACACTCAGCTGCTAAAATACCTCCGTTGTCGTACACTTTGTTCATAAGTGCATGCAAGTCCACATTTTTTGCTAAGTCAAACATAGCGCCGTGGCCGCCTACTACTAAGATAACGTCATAGTTCTCAGCATCTACTTCTTCAAGCTTCATTGTCTGATCCGCTCTTCCTGATTCATATAATTTCTTATATGTTCCATTTGGATCAAAGTCTTCTGAAATACTTCGAACGTCTACTTCCGGCTTACCTCCAAAAGGTGAGGCTAAATCAACGGTGTGTCCTGCGTTCTCAAGCTTCTGCAGCGGAGCAAATAATTCTTCTGCCCACCAACCTGTGTGATAATCTTTCTCTTCGTATCCGCTTGATAATACAGCTAACACTCTTGCCATGTTTATACCTCCTAAATGATGTAAAACGTATAGTGATACATATCATGTATTCATTGTGAACTGTACCCTATATAAAAAAACTTTAAACAATGGCAGGTTATGAAAAGGTAGCGTGAATCATAAACAAAACCAAAAAAGAGATAGCAAATTTAAGATGCCACTTTTTATCTGTACGCTTATAGCGCTTCACGCCCATCACGAGCAGACAAGCTAGAACAGCCATCGTGATAATTCCTGAAAAGTACGTAAAATTTGCTTGAAATCCTTTTATCAAAGCCATATAACCATGTAAAATAATCAAAGCAGTTGATATAAGGGCAACGGGAACGTGCCACTGACGAACGTACTTGGCTAAAAACTGAATAAGCGGTTTTAACTCAAACTTTCCTTTTTTAATTTGCGATATCGGTTTCCATTTTAATAATAAAAAGATAGGATAAATAGCTAAAGCTGCAAAGAAACCAATTCGTGCGATAGAACCAAGCTCTTTAAAATTCCCTTCGTATATTTTAGAATCAAGCGGAAGGGAATGTTTATAAATAGGGACGTAAATAAGCCCTGCTACAACTAGTAAAAAAGATATAGTAAAGATAAAGATCACTTTTTTACGCTCACTTTTATTTTTGATTAACGTCTGTAGCCATGATTTTTTAGCTGGAGATTTAGCGGAATTCATTTTCTTCCTCCTTGGAAAAAACTAGTTAGTATCAGTATGAACTTTTTTTCTTAAAAAATCTTTAAAAATCCTTCTTTTTTAAAAAAATTCATTTTTTTCTTTGCAATACGCGTTATAGTTAAACAAAGGGTTTAAAAAGGAGATGAATACATGAAAAAAAGAATAAGTATATCTATAATCAGTCTTTGTTTACTTTTAACAGCCTGTGGTCAGGAACCTGCTCAAAGCACAAATGCTGAGCAGCCAAAACCGTTGGACGTAAACCTTCAAGGCCCAGAGGCGTTACAGAAAAATGAAAGCGGTATCTACAAAGCCGAAGTTACATATGGAGACGAAAAAGTAAAAAATGATGACGTTGAGATGATTGAATTTGAAATAGAGAAAAAAGATGGCGAAGGGAAAGGGAAGATGTTAAAGCCGAAACAAATAGGAAAAGGTGTATATGAGATACAAACATCTTTCTCTGAGCCTGGCACATATACCGTGCAGTCACATGTTTCTGCAAAAGGGACGCATAACATGCCTCTTATAACCGTTACGGTTAAATAAAAGAAGTCAAGGATGCTAATTCCTTGGCTTCTTTTCGCTTAGTATGTCCGTTAAATTCCCATTCTACAAGGGGAAAAGGTTATTTGGAATAGGATGATGTTTTCTATCATCAATTAAAGTAATACACTGAGCCAGCTGTTCAATCCCTCGTTTGATCGTATTCTTATTTACTTGTGAGATGCTTAATCGGATAAGAGTGTCTCGTTTATATTCTGGTAAAAAAAATCTAGAAGCATCATCAACATATATGTGCTGCTCGTTTAGCATGTGGACAATCTGTTTTACTTTCACATGCTCAGGCAAACTAATGGATAAATAGAATCCTGAAGGTGGCTTAGAAAAATGTGTATGAGCGGGCAGCAGTGAATCACATGCTTCTACAAGAGTTTGCATTTTGGTATGGTATACCTCTTTTATCTTTTTAAGATGACTAGTAAACATGCCGCTTTTTAAATAAATTTCAAGAGCACCTTGGGAAAGCGCTGAACTATTAAAATCTGAACTGAATTTATAGCGTAAAAAGTTGCTATTCATTAACGAAGGAAGCACGATAGCAGCAATGCGTAACCCAGGAAGAAAAATTTTCGAAAAGCTTTTAATATAAATGACTCGTCCAGAAGGATTAAAAGAAAATAAAGGATCTGATTTTGCATCGGGATCAAGGTCGCCCAAAAAGTCATCCTCGACTATATATACATCGTATTTTTCGGCCAGCTCCACGATTTTTTTCTTCTCGAAATTTGTATAACAATGTCCAAGAGGATTATGGAATCTTGGAATAATATAGAAAAATTTTATGTCATTATTTCGAAAAATGTACTCCAAACGATCAAGATCAATCCCTTCCATCGATAGCTCGATCCCAAAAGTAGTAGTTTGGTGCAGGGTAAGAGACTCGATAAAACCGAAATAAGTGGGCTGTTCAATCAGGATATTATTTTTTCCATTTGGAAATGGCATAGAAACTAATAAGTGAAGAGCTTGCTGAGACCCAGATACAACAACTAACCTTTCAGCTTGAGTGAACACCTGTAGGCTCTGCAAGTGTTTCACTAACTGTACCCGCAATGAGTAAGAGCCTTGTTGATCAGAGTATGTAAAAAGCTCTTCTTTGTAGTGTTCAATTGCTTGGTTTATACAATGCTGAAATTCAAGATAAGGCATAACGTTTTTATCTGGACCAGCAGACAAGAAATCAATCACTTCGTTTTCATTCGTCCTATGTTGAAATTCTGCCACAACGTAGTAGCCGCTTTTAGGAACAGAATAAATTAAATGCTCTTTTTCTAATTCGCTGTACGCTTTAATAACGGTATTCTTGCTGCACGAAAAATGGTGGGAGAGTCGGCGAACAGAAGGGAGTTTACCACCTGCAATAAGCGATCCATTTGCTAGGCCAAGCTTAATTTCTTCCATGATTTTTAGATATTTCAAACTCATAGGTCCTACTCCTTTAATTTGTACCCGTACAGTTAGGTAAAAGAATGATTTATTTTACTAGTTGTCCTGCGCTATCCTTTTAATTATATCAGAACTTTTTTTAGAAAAATGGTACAGTTCTGAAAAATAAAAAGACAGGGGTAGGGTAAGATGCAAAAAGAAACGAGAGAGAAAATCGGCTTATTGTTAGGGGTAGTAGGCGTTATCTGTTTTAGCTTAACCCTTCCTTCTACAAGTGTTGCAGTCGAGTATTTCGGAACGACAGTCGCCGGTTTAGGAAGAACAGCTATAGCTGCTATCTTAGTAGCTGTGATATTGATTGTACGAAAAGAAAAATTTCCTTCTCTTCGCCAATTTAAAAGTCTGCTGATCGTTGCTTTAGGCGCAGTTTTAGGGTTTCCTCTGCTCACTTCCTGGGCAATGAAATCATTGCCTGTTTCTCACGGAGCGGTTGAACTCGCTCTTTTACCATTAGCCACAGCCGGTTTTGCGATGTTTAGAGGAGGGGAACGTCCTTCTTTCAAATTCTGGATATCAAGCATGATTGGTTCTGCAGCTGTTATCGTGTATGCTCTTCACCTCGGATTTGGTCAACTGCAGTTTGCCGATGCCGCTCTACTAGCAGCGGTGCTGATACTTGGACTGAGCTACGCAGAAGGAGGGGTGTTAGCAAGAGAATTAGGCAGCTGGCAGGTAATTGCTTGGGCCATTATCATCGGTGCGCCATTTTTTATGATTCCAGTGGGACTAAGCATTACAGCTGAAATGCTTCATGCGCCTTTAAAAGCGTGGGTTAGTTTGATTTATCTATCAGTCGTGAGTCAATTTTTAGCATACGTTGCTTGGTACAGCGGGATGGCTATGGGGGGAATAGCCAGAGTTAGCCAGGTTCAATATTTGCAGCCGTTTTTAATGATTCTGTTTGCAGCTCTATTTCTAGGCGAATCAATTACACTTTTTACTCTTGCTATAGCAATAATTGTTGTCTTTTCGGTTGTACTAGGCAAAAACGCCTCGGTATCAAAAAAAGAAGTGCATCCCCAGAAAATGATGAATAAAGACGCTTAACTAATATGTAAATTTGTTACATTAAAACAGCATGCTCTATTTCCGTTAGCAATCGGCAGGTTCATTCAGTCTCCTGTTTTTCTATGTAAGTTTCAAGAGCCAAAAGATAAGAAATGAATGAATTTCCTATGTAAAAAAGGTATATAACGGTTTTTTTTCACATAGGTTGAACATTATACAAGAACTTGTACACCGAAAAAATACAATTAGACAAATAATTCGTATTGGGCTTGTCATATACATAGAGAGAAGAGGTAGTGATGAAAAAGGACGGGAGATAGAGGAGATAACGAGATGAACACTTTTTTAAAAGGAACGTTTATTCTAGCAGGTGCTGCCTTTGCAGGAGAGTTAATTGAATTTCTTGTAAATATGGTACTTGCTAGAGAATTAGGAAGGGAAGGCATGGGCATGTACATGACTGTTCTTCCTATCATTTTTCTTATTGCCACCGTAGCCAACTTAGAACTGCCTATTTCTATTTCTAAATTTCTTGCTGAACATCATCGCAAAGAACATCAGCATATGATGAAGCATGCCACCATTTTTGCGACTGCTGTGAGCTTGGGGATCTTTTTTATTACACTGGCCGTATTAGCAGCCTTTCCATTTTTCAGTCACTATCATCCTTACTTGAAATGGGTTGTACTATGTTTCATTCCGGTTGTTTCATTTTCAGCGGTGCTTCGTGGATATTTTACGGGTAAAAATAATATGACGACCATCGCTGTGTCTAATTTTATTCGCAAAGCCTTTCAGCTAACTATTTTATTTGTTGTTTTTCAAATGTTCGCTTTCACAGATGTTAAAATGTCTCTGTTTATTGCGATTTGTACACTGATTGGAACCGAAGCTGTTATTTTGCTTTATTTTTTTATCACGTATGTTACTCAGTTAAGTGTTTTATCAAGAGGGCACAGGCCTCTGCTTTCTCCAAGTGAGATTCGGAAAAAGCTGTTAGGCGTCTCACTTCCGACCACGGGACTGCGTTTATTTAATGCGGTATGTAATGCTATTCAGCCGTTTTTAATCAAACACGCGCTCGTTTTATCGGGCATGACGTTAACCGGGGCAACGCAGCATTTTGGTATGCTAACAGGGGTAGCGATGTCGATCGGCTTTTTTCCGGCTTTCTTTGCTCACTCTCTTTTAGTAGCACTCATACCTGCTGTATCTGAAGCTCATGCGAAAAATCAGGAAGAACAGCTTCAAAGACTTTTGACTCAAAGTATGCAAATGACATTTTTATATGGGATTCCGTCTATAGTGGCGATGTATTTCTTTGCTGAGCCGCTTACTAACTTGTTTTTTCATTCTACAGAAGCCGTGTACTATCTAAAGGCTTTATGGCCGTATTTTCTTTTTCACTTCTTTGCCGTCCCGCTTCAAGCTTATTTAATTGGACTCGGCTATGTAAAAGATGCTTTTTATCATACGATTTGGTCTCATATTGTCTCTTTTTCCCTGATGTTTTTCTTAGGATCACAAACAAATATTGGCATGCAGGGAATTATTATCGGGATGAACTGTGGCGTGGTTGTTTTGACCGTTCTGCATTATGTAACGATTTGCAAAGTCATTAACGTTTCCTTTTTTTCACTTAAGCATAAAACGCATTTATCTTAAAAAAAACCTCCAACAGTGAAGTTGGAGGTTTTTTGGTTACCAGTTATTCATAATTGAGCTAAACAGTGTAGCAGGGTCTTGTCCGCCGCCGCCTGATAAGTATTTCGTTGTTTGCGTAGAATTAGCATTATCAAAGCCAGCGTGGATAGAAACGACTGCATCATCGGTATACCCGACAAACCAAGCATCTTTGACGTCGTTGGTTGTACCGGTTTTACCTGCAGCATCTCGTGAAGAACGAGCGTTAACACCTGTTCCATAGCTTTTTTCAATTACGTCTTGCAGCATGGATGTCATTGTATCCGCATTTTCTTCACTCATTACTCGCTCTGTCTGAATGTCTGGCTTTTTCACTTCACCGTCGCGCATCTCAATTTTTCGAATTGCGTACGGCTTAGTCATGACGCCTTTGTTAGCGAAGGTTGTATATCCTTGTGCTAACTGAAGGGGAGAGAACGTTGTCGTCGTTCCTCCAAGAGCAAGCCCTAATTTTGACTTATCGTCATCTTCAAGAGGAAGTCCAGCTTTTTCCATGAATTTTGCGCTTGTATCAATACCAATTTGTTTTAAAAGCCAAACAGCTGGAACGTTAAGTGAACGAGTAAGTGCTTCACGCATTGTCACATGCTTTTGATATTCACCTTCTGCGTTTTTAGGGCTATATCCACCGCCAAAGTCTTGTCGTTCGTCACTTAAGAGTGAAGTTGGTGTATAATCTCCAGTTTCTAAGGCTGGACCATATACGGCTAAAGGCTTAATAGCTGAACCAAGCTGATAGCCGCTTGTAGCACGGTTTAAGCCGTTTCGCTCATAGCTGCGTCCTCCATACATCGCTGAAATCCCACCTGTTTTAGGGTTGACAGCTGAAATCCCAACCTCTACTTTACTGTTGATGGCATCATCTCGGAACGTATGATTTGCTACAGAGTTATTAATCGATTCCTGTAAATTAGGATCTAAATCTGTATAGATGGCATAACCACCCTTATAAAGGTCATCAGCAGATACGCCATATTGTTGAGCAGCTTCTTTAATTACATAATCAATAAATGCTTGATTTGAGTTCGGTTTTTTAACCGGAATACTAGGCTCGACTACACGTTCATTTAACGCTTGCTGATACTGAGTATCGCTAATAACGTTTTGGTCATGCATCAGTTTCAATACAACGTTTCGTCGGGCTGTTGCTTTTTCTGTACTATTGCTTGGTGAATACGTACTCGGCGCTTTTGGGAGTCCTGCTAAAAGCGCAGCTTCGCCTACGGTTAAATCTGATACAGGCTTATTAAAATAAATCTGAGAAGCTGCACCAATACCGTATACACCGCTTCCGAAATAAATTTGATTTAAATATAATTCCAAAATTTGATCTTTTGTAAATTGTCTTTCTAAGCCTAGTGATAGAAACATTTCATCTACTTTACGTTTAATGGTCTTATCACTAGATAAGTAAAGATTTCTTGCTAACTGCTGTGTAATGGTACTTGCGCCTTCAGCTTTACTCATTGTTACAATGTTCTTAAAAAGGGCGCGGCCAATACCTTGTAAATCAATCCCAAAATGCTTGTAAAAGCGACGGTCTTCCGTTGCAACAAACGCCATTTTTACATAATCGGGAATTTCATTGCTCGAAACATTTTGACGGGGAACAGTTTTATACAATTCGTCAATCTTACGGTCATTTTTGTCATAGACTACCGTACTTTGAACCGACTGCAGTTTCGAGTAAGATAAATCAGCCGTTTGCTGAAATTGCTTTAATACATAGGTAACTCCTAGCATTACAATTAAAACAACGACTAAAAAGGCTAAAATAAATTTCCTCATGTTGGTTCACTCCACTAAGTAATAATTCCATGTTCACACATAGCTACATTCTTCGTCTTTACAAGGTCGTTATGTAAAGAATGCTGAAGTTTGTTGACCCATTCAATCTTTTAACAAAGAGATGGGTGATAAAGTATTAACGTTTACAAGCTGACGCGCTAAGTTTAATAAAGGCTATTATTCAAGTGCAGGTAAGTTTTTAGGGTATAAGACGATTGACATAAATAGCTCTTTACGCAGTTATTTTTTGCTTACTCGCAGATGCTTCGTTTTTTTATTAAACTGAAACAAAGTGAAATACAATCATCTGAACTTAGTTTACCCATAAATTTGTGTTTGTCAAATAAAGTCGTATAAAGCACCATTCGGGGCTTTGTTCCCCTTTATGAAAAACCAAGGGGGTATTTTACGTTCTGTTTCTCATAGAAAAAAGTTGTTATAACACGTATAAGAAATACGATTTAGTACGCTCGGGTATAAATGCTGATATCTGTTGAAAGTAACGAAATAAAGCAAAAATTAACTAATTTATCAGACTAGGGCACTTTTTATACGAAGGAGGACGGGCGAGTTTTAATTATTATCCACCTTTTGACGGGAGCACTTAGATAAAAGTGGAATATTTCTTTACCCGCTGTAAGTCAAACGAATTAAATACCTAGCTGCATATGAGCAATGGCCATATGAAGTTATTCAGTATTATGTGATACTGCCAGCAAAACATACAGGTATTTCTTTGACAGTAGTTCCTTTACAAATGCTTCGAAAGTTCTTATAATAAAATTATCTTTAATTCGAGATATTTAAAAGGAGTGGATATACGTGAAACATATTTTTAAAAAAGGAACGGACGAGACGAAACCGACTTTATTGCTGTTGCATGGTACAGGAGGTACAGAACAAGATCTGCTCCCTGTTGCAGATATGATTGATTCCTCTTGCTCCGTATTATCTGTAAGAGGAAATGTACTAGAAAACGGAATGCCCCGTTTCTTTAGACGTTTAAAAGAAGGAATATTTGATATAGAAGATTTAATTGAACGTACAAAAGAACTTCATCAATTTTTAGATGAAGCGGCTGAAACATATTCATTCGACCGACACAACATCGTAGCTGTAGGCTACTCAAATGGTGCCAATATTGCAGGAAGTTTGCTGTTTCATTATGAGAATTCTTTAAAAGGGGCGGCTCTTCTTCATCCGATGGTTCCAAGAAGAGGAAGTGAAGTGCCTAAGACCGACGCCTCTATCTTTATCGGCGCAGGTACAAACGATCCTATTTGCCCAGCATCAGAAACGGAAGAACTTTCTGCTCTTTTAGAAAAAGCCGGAGCGGACGTACAGGTCCATTGGGAATCATTTGGACATCAGTTAACACGAACAGAAATTGAAGCAGCTGAAAAATGGTATCGGTCAAAATTTTAATTTCAAAACTTTCCGCACTCGTGCGGGAAGTTTTTTTATTTTCAAAAAACAAGGACAGTTATCATACAAAAGATAGATATAAATGGTAAAAAGTACTTTTTTTACTGAATGAAGGGAAATTTTATGATATCATTTTATTTCCGGTATATCCTTGCAGAACAGCTATTTTTAGGTAAAGTATCAAATTATTTTAAAATTCCTGGCTTCTATCACAAAAAAATGAAACCAAAGTCTGAGTAAACCGTTATAATAAATGCAGGATTTAAATTCAAAAGGATGGTTAAAAGCATATGACTCGTTTTTTTATTGTTTTACTTTTCGTTCTAATGGTTATATGTGTATATACCATTATTTCGCAAACCCTTTACCGTCGCTATCATTCATCAGTCATAATAAAAGGGGCAAAAAAGCATAAAATAGCTATAACATTTGACGATGGGCCTCATCCTGTTTATACGCCAAAAATTTTGGACTTGTTCAAACTGCATGAAATGAAAGCTACTTTTTTTATTGTGGGAGAACTAGGGGAAAAACACCCGTCTATTTTAAACAGGATGATTGATGAAGGACATGAAGTAGCTATACATCATCATCGTCACGTGAGTGCATGGACGCAAACACCTTGGCAATTAAAAAGACAAATTCATCAATGTGCACAGGTTATAGAGAAAGTAACAAATCAAAAGCCGCTTTTTTATCGTCCGCCGTGGGGACATTTAAATATGAGCAGTTTATTAATGGCCAAGCCATATCACCTCGTGATCTGGACAGGAATCTTTCAGGATTGGACACTAAAAACAACGAAAACGGCATTAGTTCAAAAACTAATGAGTAAAGTAGAAGATGGAGCCATTTTTGTTTTACACGATAATGGAGATACCCCGGGAGCAGATGAAAAAGCACCTGAAATGACGATTGCGGCGTTAGAAGAATTTTTACCTTACTTAAAACAGCAAGGGTATGAAAGTATAACCATGCAGCAATTGATGAATCAATCGTAAATAGAGGAGCGAGCAGTGGACTTAACAATTATTTCTCAGTATATACATTCCTATGGTTATATTGTTATTTTACTTGTACTTTTTTGTGGGATCGTTGGAATTCCAGCGCCTGAAGAATCATTTTTAATATTATTAGGCATGTTTATTGCCAAACATCAGCTGAACTTATACGAATCATCTCTTTTTGCTTTTTTAGGTGTTATAACTGGAATGCTTACTGCTTACGGGCTAGGAAGGTATGCGGGAACCCCATTTTTTGATAAATACGGAAAATACGTAGGGTTAACCAAAGAGAAAATTGAAGCGGCAAGCGGCAGCTACCATAAATATGGGATATGGACCATTTTATTTGGTTTATATATTCCAGGCTTACGTCAAATTAGCCCATATATGGCAGGAATAAGTCGCTATCCGTTTTTGCTTTATTTGCTGTTATCGGTGGTAGGCAGTCTAGTATGGGTCCTTTCTTTTCTCGTTCTAGGTTACTATGTAGGAGACCGGATTCATATTTCGTATATCATTATGGGAGCTGTAGCTTTTTTTGTTATTTATTTACTTATAAAAAGAAAAAGAAACCGAAAACGTCTTGAGAGGAGGGATGGTCAATGAGGAAGGTTCTGTTCTTGCCGCTTTTTCAGATGCCATCTGGTCATCACCAAGTAGCAGACGCCGTTATGGATGCCATCATGGAACGTTTTTCCCACGTTATTTGTCAAAAAATTGATTGTTTAAGCTATTGGAGCAAACCGCTTGAACAAATGATTTCATCGATATACATGAAATGGATTTCTGTTTTTCCAAAGCAGTTTGAAAAATTTTATTACGGGCATGTATACAAAAAAAACGACCATACGATGGATGATTTTGTCGTGAAAAAGTGGCCGATTATCGAATATCATATGAAGAAATTAATTGATGCAGAGCAGCCCGACGTCATTGTTTGCACACACAGCTTTCCTTCCTGTGTATTAAGCGGCTTAAAAGAAAAAGGAATCATTGATCTTCCTATTATAAACGTATACACCGACTTCTTAGTAAGCGACGTATGGGGTAAAAATGGAATCGAGCTTCACTGCGTGCCTGATCAGGATACGAAAGCATTTCTACAAAACGTTCACGGTGTAAAAGAGTCTTCTATTTATGTAACGGGCATTCCCGTTCATAAAGCGTTTTTAAAAAGACGGATTGACCATCTCATGCCACAGAAGCATATCCTGATTGCCGGCGGAAATTCGGGCCTTGGGAATGTACGCAAAATGCTTCAGCAGCTTCCGCAAAACTGTACGTATATGTATTATGTGCTGTGTGGAAAAAATAAAAAGTTGTATCAAGAACTAGTGAAACTAAACCACCCGAAAGTTAAAGCGGTCCCGTATGTAAAATCAAGAGAGAAAATGAATGATTTATATGAAGGAGCAGATGCCATTGTCACAAAAGCAGGAGGCGTTACAATTAGCGAAGCCCTTCATAAGAGACTACCTATTTTTATTCATTCATCTCTTCCCGGTCAAGAACAAATTAACATTGAATATCTAAAAGAAAAAGAGCTGCTGATACCGCTTAATGATGCTGAAGCCTTTGAACAGCAGCTTAAGAACATTTTAGAAAATGATGTGAAACGAAACCGGTTGATAAAACGAATGGACGAATATGTAGACAGCTTAGAAGTAAAAGTAGATCGCGTGCTTGCAGATCACTTTAAGCTGTATCGATATGAGACAAGTCAAAATCAATTTTAAGCAGAACATTGGTTATTTCTTTTTACATTCGATAAACTAACTGTAGATATAACATCTGTAGAAGGTTAAATGAAGTAAAAGGAGATTACAATATGAACTCAGTTATTGAAACGATTTTAAATCATCGTTCTATTCGCAAATATGAAGACAAACCATTGTCGGAAGAGCAAATTCAGACGATTGTAGAAAGCGCACAGGCAGCTTCCACATCAAGCTATATTCAAGCGTACTCCATTATTGGAGTAAAAGATAAAGAAACGAAGCGAAAGCTTGCCCAATTAGCAGGAAATCAGCCTTACGTAGAAACAAATGGACACTTCTTTGTATTTTGCGCTGACTTTCATCGTCATGATGTCATTGCAGAAATGGAGAAAAAAGATTTATCGACAGCGCTCGAAAGCACAGAGCAGTTCATGGTAGCTATTATTGACGTTGCCCTTGCTGCGCAAAATGCAACGCTTGCTGCTGAATCAATGGGACTTGGAGCTTGTTATATTGGCGGTTTGCGTAACGAATTAGAAGAAGTAAGCAAATTGTTAAAACTGCCTCATCATGTAATCCCGTTATTTGGTCTAACGGTTGGACATCCAGCGGGTATGACGGATAAAAAGCCGCGCTTACCATTTAAACATGTGTATCATGAAGAAACATATGAGCCAAACCATGAGCAGACGAAAAAAGAATTAACGACGTATAACGAAGAAATTTCTGCTTATTACAACGAACGAACAAATGGCAAACGCCAAGACACATGGACTGGTCAAATGGCTGAAATGCTTTCCAATCCTAAGCGTATGTACATGAAAGAATTTGTTGAAAAGCAAGGATTTAATAAGAAATAAAAAGGCTGGGACAAAAGTAGTTTAGCCGAATTGAAAAGCGAACCGCTCATCAGAATCTTTGATGAGCGGTTCGCTTTTTTTGTTATGGTGAACATAGGTTTCATTTATGTAGTTCCTTCTAGCAGTTGACTGGATTCATTTCCAACCTCTTTTTTGTTACGAAAAAAACTTAATATACCCGTTAAATGGTCAATAAAAAAGAAGAGGCATAGCCAGCAATGATAGAGAAATTTAACTATTTTGGTTAAAACAACAATAAAAAGCAGTAAAAAGTAGAAACGTTTCATCATATAGCCAAATTATCAGAAATATTACGTTTAAACGTTCCTTTTTGTTAAGTTTTGTAATAAAAGTAGCATGGCTCTGTAACGGCTGTGAAATGTGAGGATGATATCATTCAATCATTGAGTAAATAAGGAGGTATTCGTAATGAAAAAATTTATATTTACTCTAGGAACAACAGCAATCCTTTCAGCGGGATTTGTAGGTGCAGCTTCTGCTTCTACAAGCGGAACGTATCACGTAGAAAAAGGTGATACGTTATGGAAAGTCGCTCAAAAGCACAGCGTGAGCGTAGACGAGCTAAAAGATGCAAATAACTTAACATCTAATATTATTTATCCAAATCAAGAATTAAACGTAGCTACTATAAAAGAAATGACGCACAAAGTTCAGCAAGGAAATACATTATGGTCCATCAGTCAGCAATACGGCGTGACGGTAGATCAAATTAAAGAATGGAACGGACTGAAGTCAGATTTAATTTATCCTGGCGAACAACTAAAAATTCAGTCTCCAAACGGCCAAGCTCAGCAATCAAGCCCTTCAGTAGCCCAAGCTGCTCCAGAAACTCAGCAAGCTCAAGCGCCGGCTGAACAAACTCAAGAAGAACAGCAGCAAGCTCAAGCTGAACAAGCTCAAAAAGAGCAGCAGCAAGCTCAAGCTGAACAAGCTCAAAAAGAACAGCAGCAAGCTCAAGCTGAACAAGCTCAAAAAGAGCAGCAGCAAGCTCAGGCTGAACAAGCTCAAAAAGAGCAGCAGCAAGCTCAAGCTGAACAAGCTCAAAAAGAGCAGCAGCAAGCTCAAGCTGAACAAGCTCAAAAACAACAACAACCTGCTGAATCGTCACAACAAGCCAGCGGCAAATCAATGACAGTTGAAGCAACTGCCTATACGGCTAATTGTGCTGGATGTAGCGGTACAACTGCTACAGGAGTGGATTTAAAAGCAAATCCAAACCAAAAAGTAATCGCTGTTGATCCTAGTGTTATTCCGTTAGGTTCGAAAGTTTATGTAGAAGGCTATGGTGAAGCTGTAGCTGCCGATACAGGTGGAGCAATTAAAGGCAATCGAATCGATGTATTCGTTCCTTCTGAAGGTGATGCTCAACAGTTCGGAAGAAAATCTGTTAAAATCACGGTTATGAACTAAGAAGTTCTTTATAAAATTGCTAGTCTAGTATAGAAATACATAGCTAGTAAAACAAAAGAGGTGCCATAAGGCACCTCTTTTTACTTTATAATACGCTTTGCGCCCGCATAGCTGTTTTTCCAGTACGCTGTTGAAAGTGATTGCGTTTTAACGCCTTTGCTGCTGACATAAATGAATTCTTGTTTGTCTAGGTAAATTCCTACGACTGAAACGGATTTGCCGTTTTTAAAGAAAACTAAATCTCCAGCCTGCAGACTGTTTTGCTTTACGTCCGTTCCGCTTTTATACTGATCTGCTACTGTACGGGGGATAGAAATAGTTGAACCCGCGTTTTTATATACATACTGTGTGTACCCTGATACATCAAAACCTTTTGGTGTCGTTCCTCCATATTTATATGGCTTTCCAATTAGCGTTTTGGCATACGATACGATTTGCTGCTGTTTTGCACTAACAGAAGTTTGGGGTGCTGGAGCCGGCGCAGGTGCGCTTGTACTTTTCACTTTCAGCACTTGTCCAACTTTTAGCGCATCTGTTTTTAAATTGTTTAATTTTTTTAATTCAGCTACCGTCATGCCGTACTTTTTAGCGACTGCTGTCAGCGTGTCTCCCTTTTTCACCGTGTAGGTGCCATTGTTATCAGCCGGTGTAGATGGAGCTGTTGGTGAAGGTTGAATATCTTCATCAAGCAAATAACTCATATTTGCGCTAAACGTTACTTTTCGCTTCGTTTTATAGCTCTTCGCTTTTTGCTGAAATTGCGTATTGTATGCGTTGATTTCTTTTTCAAAATTTGCAGAGATCTTATTAAATTCCGCGTCACTTACATCTCCATACGCATAGTCTTCAAGATCTACAATGTAATTGTAAAGAGCAATTAAGCTGTCATATAAATACCCTTGAAGCTGATCAGCTTCTGAATTAAGATGATTCATCGCGTAATTTTTATCAGTCTTTGTTAGAAACTGGTCAATTTGATCCGCAAGCTGATCATATGCCGCTAACGCTTTTTCGTCATCTTTTATTCCTTCAATTTCTTTTAGCTTTTTTTCTACGGTTTTATAAAATGGTGCGTAATAATCTGCTAGCGAATTAACGTCTTTTTGATAAACGCTCACAGAAGAAGCAGCATAAGCAGAGTGGCTAAAAACAGGCGTTGTCACCGATGCTCCTACTAAAACGGATGCTGCTATAAATGGTACAAGTAGTTTCTCTTTTTTCATTTGTAAAGTCCCCCAAATATCCAAATAATAGTATAGCAGATAGATTATACTATATTAGGTTATAAAAGAACTAGTACTTTTCCTTTAATTTCATATTTTTTAGCAGTTTGCGTACCTGATAGAAGATAATCTAAGGAGCAAAGGAAATATGTGATACAATGTACAAATATTCAGTTAAAAAGGAAGTGTACGATATGCAACAATTTATCAAAGAAATAGCGCGCGGAAAAAGAGGATCAACTGACTTAACGTATGAACAAGCAAAAGAAGCAGCTCGCTTAATCGCTTCTGGACAAGCTACGGATGCTCAGGTCGCTGCTTTTTTTATTGCGGAACGCATTAAAACCGAAAATGCAGATGAACTATTGGGATTCGTTCATGCTTTTCGCGAAAAAACAAAAGAGATACCGCTGTCTCAGCCGTTAAAAGATAAATCAATTGATTTTGCAAGCCCTTATGCAGGGAGAAATTCATTTTTTGCGACCATTCCTGTATCGATTTTATTAGCTGAAAGAGGTGTGCCAGCTTTTTTACACTGTACAGAAGCGCTTCCTCCAAAGTTTGGAACAACGATTGAAGATGTACTTCATTCATTACAGATCCCTCAAGCTCAAACGATTGAAGACATCGGTCATACGTTAGAAACATTAAAAATTGGCTTTGTAAATGCTGAAACAATCTCTTATCCTCTTAGTCGCATCAAACAAATTCGTCATGAAATTGGCGTAAGAACACTAATTAATACGGTTGAAAAACTATTAAATTTATCAAATGCTTCTTCTTTAATGATGGGCGCTTTTCACCGCACGGCCATTAACAAAATTGTGCCCATTTTTGCTTCGCTCCCGTTTAAACATGTATACGTGGTGCAAGGTATAGAAGGATCTGAAGATGTACCTGTACATAGAAGCAGCTTTGTTTTTACTATCTCAGAAGGAGAGATGGAGTCGTTTATTGTCAATCCAAAAGAATACGGACTGTTTGTGGAAGAAGAACACTTTGAAAAGAAAATAAGTGTTGAAAAACAAGCGGCATATGTGACGCGCATTTTGGAGGGTGAATCTTCTTCCGAACTGACTTATGTCTATAATCAAGTAGTATTAAACGCCGGCTTGCGCTATTATTTATTTGGCTATGAAACTTCTATTGAAGAAGGAGTAGACTATGCAAAACGTCAGCTAGCTGAAGGTCTAGGTTGGAAACACCTGCAGAAATGGAAAACACAAGTGATTTCAGAAGAGTAAAAGGTGAGCAAATATGCTCATCTTTTTTTATCGAAAGATATAAATCCTTTGTTTTTTATCAGAAAATTTAATATAATTAGTTGTGTATTTGTGTTAGAAAATATCACATTTGATGTTAACAAGAAAATAGATTAGCAGAAAGGAAGCTTTCATTGAAACTTACGTCGAGAGAACAAGAAAAATTAATGATTGTCGTAGCTGCAGACTTAGCAAGACGCCGTCAGACAAGAGGATTAAAACTTAACTATCCCGAGGCAGTAGCGATCATTACATATGAAATTATGGAAGGAGCTCGCGATGGCAAGACGGTAGCACAGCTAATGCGAGAAGGTACCAAGATTTTAAAACGAGAAGATGTAATGGAAGGTATTCCTGAAATGATTCATGATATTCAAGTAGAAGCTACCTTTCCAGACGGAACCAAGCTCGTCACTGTTCACGATCCAATTCGTTAAGAGGAGGGAAAAATATGATTCCAGGGGAATACGTCTTAAAAAAAGAACCCATCACATGTAATAACAGAAAGCAATCGATTAGCGTGACTGTAATCAATAGAGGCGACCGCCCCGTTCAAGTAGGTTCACATTTTCATTTTTTTGAAGTGAATGCCGCGCTCGAATTCCCCCGCGAAGCTGCGCTTGGCTATCATTTAAATATTCCAGCCGGTACAGCCGTTCGCTTTGAGCCAGGTGATGCAAAAGAAGTAGAGCTGGTTGCTTTTTCCGGAACAAGAGAAATTTACGGTCTGAACAATAAAACAAACAGATCGCTTTCTGATAGAAAGGAAGATGCATAAGATGAGTTTTCAAATGTCGCGACGTCAGTATGCAGATATGTTTGGACCAACCGTTGGAGATGCTGTTCGTTTAGCAGACACAGAGCTATTTATTGAAATTGAAAAAGATTTCACAACCTACGGAGATGAAGTAAAGTTTGGCGGAGGAAAAGTGATTCGTGACGGAATGGGGCAGCATCCTCTTGCAACGCGAAGTGAAGCAGCGGACTTAGTGTTGACAAATGCCATTATCGTTGATTATACAGGCATATATAAAGCAGATATTGGAATAAAAGATGGACTCATTCAAACTATTGGAAAAGCGGGTAATCCGCTGTTGATGGATGAAGTAGACATCATCATTGGTGCGAGTACGGAAGTAATTGCAGCTGAAGGGAAAATTGTAACCGCGGGCGGTATTGATGCGCATATTCATTTCATTTGTCCGCAGCAAATTGAAACCGCCCTTGCCTCTGGCGTGACAACGATGATTGGAGGAGGAACAGGACCTGCTACAGGAACAAAGGCTACCACTTGTACACCCGGAGCGTGGCATATCGAACGAATGCTTGAAGCCGCTGAAGCATTTCCGATGAATATTGGCTTTTTAGGAAAAGGAAATGCAAGTGCGAAAGAGCCTTTAATTGAACAAATTAAAGCAGGAGCAATTGGACTAAAGCTTCACGAAGACTGGGGAACCACGGCATCTGCCATCGACACAAGCCTGCAAGTAGCAGACGAGTACGATGTTCAAATTGCGATTCATACAGATACTTTAAATGAAGGCGGCTTTGTTGAAGATACGATTGCAGCAATTGGTGATCGAGTCATTCATACCTACCATACTGAAGGAGCTGGAGGCGGGCATGCACCTGATATTATGGAAATGGCAAGCTTTCCAAACGTGCTTCCATCATCAACTAATCCAACAAGACCCTATACGGTCAACACGCTTGAAGAGCATTTAGATATGCTCATGGTATGTCATCATCTTGATCCTGCTGTACCAGAAGACATCGCTTTTGCTGATTCCCGCATTCGCAAAGAAACGATTGCAGCTGAAGATATTTTACACGATTTAGGTGTATTCAGTATGATTTCTTCAGATTCTCAAGCAATGGGACGTGTAGGAGAAGTGATTACACGAACGTGGCAAACAGCTGATAAGATGAAAAAGCAGCGAGGAAAAATTGATGGTGACAGCGAAGTCGGCGATAACGCACGTGTCAAACGCTATGTAGCTAAATATACGATTAATCCAGCTATCGCTCATGGAATTTCCGAATACGTAGGATCGGTAGAAACAGGGAAAATAGCTGACTTAGTCCTATGGGAGCCAGCGTTTTTTGGAATAAAGCCTGACTTGATTGTAAAAGGCGGTTTAATTGCTCACAGCTTAATGGGAGACCCTAACGCTTCAATTCCAACCCCACAGCCGGTCTTATATCGTCCGATGTTTGCTTCTTATGGAAAAGCAAGAGCTAAAACCTCCGTTACGTTTGTGTCAAAAGCAGCGTATGAGAACAAAGTGGGCGAAAAACTAGGGTTACAAAAGCTGCTTAAACCAGTAAAAGATATTCGTCAGTTAAAAAAAACAGATATGAAGTTAAATGGAGAAATGCCTAAGATTGAAGTTGATCCCCAAACGTACGAAGTAAAAATAGATGGACAAATGATTACATGTGAAGCGGCAGAAGTTGTGCCTATGGCGCAGCGATACTTTTTATTTTGAGGTGAAAAAATGGTAATCGAAAAAATTATCGGAAATATAGCAACATTAGAAAAACGAGCTCCACATATAGAAAAGGTATATATCGAAAGTGATCACTTAGTAAAACGCGTTCAGCGCGTTGTAACAGATCACGGTAAGGAACTCGGAATTCGTCTGAAAGAAAACCGCGAGTTAGTTGATGGCGATGTACTATTTATGGATGAAAGCAATATGATTGTTGTGCAAGTTCTGGCAGACGATATTTTGACCATTCAGCCGATTGATATTCAGCAGATGGGAGAAATTGCTCATCAGCTTGGGAACCGCCATTTGCCGGCGCAGTTTGAAGGTGGAGACATGCTTGTACAGTACGATTATTTAGTCGAAGAATTGCTTCAGCAGCTCAACATTCCCTATAAGCGCGAAAAAAGAAAAGTAAAACAAGCTTTTAAGCATATCGGACATAGTCATGACTAATTCATTGCTTTCGCTGATTCAACTATGTGATTCAAATTTCCCATCGGGTGCATTTTCGCATTCGTTTGGTTTTGAAACGTATATTCAGCGAAATCAAATTTACGACACAGAAACCTTTCAAGAAGCGCTTCGTACATACCTTGATGTTCAGCTGACGTATACGGACGGCTTAGCATGCAGGCTGGCTTATGAGTATGCTGTTCGTGACCAGTTTAACGAAATTATGAGAATTGATCATGAACTATACGCTCTTGCTTTGTCAAAAGAAACAAGAGAAGGGACAAGACGGGTGGGCCAGCGCATGTTAAAGCTTTGCTTAGAGTTATTTCAAGGCTCTTATTTAGAAAAGTATATGAGTGAAGTAAAAGCAAAGAAGGCGTACGGACATCCTGCTGTTGTATTTGCATTAGCCAGCCTGCAGTTAAACATTACAAAAGAAGAGGCAATTTTAAGTCATTTGTACGCTAGCATCTCTTCATTAATTCAAAATGCTGTTCGCGGCATACCAATCGGCCAAACCGATGGGCAAAAAACGCTCGTTCTTTTTCAGCCGCTGCTGCAGCAAGCGCTTCAGCATATTTTGCAAGCAGATCAAGAGGAATTTGGTGCCGTGACACCAGGGTTAGAAATTGCTCAAATGCAGCATGAACAACTGCATGTTCGATTGTTCATGTCATAAAAAAGGAGGGAAGGCCTTCGAATGATGAAGGCATAAAAAATGGATGCAATTAAAATTGGAATTGGTGGACCTGTTGGTGCAGGAAAAACAATGTTAGTAGAACGATTAACGCGTGCGCTAGAAGGGCAGCTCAGTATGGCAGTCATTACAAACGATATTTATACAAAAGAAGATGCACAGTTTCTAGTAAAAAACAGTATTTTGCCAGAAAATCGTATCGTAGGAGTAGAAACAGGAGGATGTCCTCATACAGCTATTCGAGAAGATGCATCCATGAACTTTGCTGCAATTGATGAGTTAGTGGAACGTCACCCCGATGTTGAACTTATTTTTGTAGAAAGCGGAGGAGATAATTTAGCCGCAACGTTTAGCCCAGAGCTCGTTGATTTTTCAATTTATATCATCGATGTAGCACAAGGAGAAAAAATCCCGCGTAAAGGCGGTCAAGGAATGATTAAATCTGATTTATTCATTATCAACAAAACAGATTTAGCCCCATATGTAGGAGCGAGTTTAGAAGTAATGGAAAAAGATACAATCCAAGCGAGAGGGCACAAGCCTTTTGTTTTCACCAATTTAAAAGAAGATAAAGGGCTCAATCAAGTGATAGAATGGATCAAAAAAGAGGCCTTTTTAATCGGCCTTGAATCATGAGCTACACGGGTTATTTAGAGCTTCGTGCAGAAAGAAACAGTGAGCGAACGGTTATTAAAGATACTTATCATTACGGGGCTTTCAAAGTTGCCAGACCTATTTACATGACTCCTGAATCACCTTTTGTTTATATGCTTCACGTAGGCGGGGGATACGTGAGTGGAGACAAATACAAAACGATGATAACGGTCGAGAAAAATGCTCAGCTGACTGCTACTACTCAATCTGCGACAAAGGTGTACAAAACACCGAACGCAGCTGTTTTACAAGAAACGTGCATAACCCTTGAAGAACAATCCATCATGGAATATATACCAGACCCGCTTATTTTGTATGAAAATGCTGCATTTGTCCAAGAAATAACGGTTCATATGGCAGAAAACGCTGCTTTGTTTATGTGTGACAGCATCACCCCGGGGTGGTCGCCGGATGGGCAGCTGTTTCAATATACCTCTATGCGTTCCAAGCTGAAACTGTATGTAAAAAAGCAGCTGAAGGTATACGATCACTTATACTTGAAGCCAGAAAACCATCTGCGCGGCATGATGAAAATGGAAGGGTATACTCATTTTGGATCGATTATTATTGTTCATCCAAACGCCGACGACGCATTTATAGCGAAAGTACATCAGCTGTGCGAAGAGGCAGGCTGTAAAGCAGGAGCTTCCGCACTTCCGATTTCCGGATGTGCTATTCGAATACTAGCTGCTAGTACACAAGAAGTGGAAGAGATAATCGTCAAAGTATACGGATTGTTCCGGCAGGAGTTATTAAAAGCTGAAGTATCACTTTTGCGTAAGTATTAAAGTGCCTGTACAAAAGTATAGTAGTTAAAGAAAAATCCGAACGAGCTGAACTCTTGATAGAGAATCAAATTCGTTCGGATTTTTTATTGGTAGGGTGAACGTAGGTTTCCTGTATGTAGTTCGTTCTAGCCGTTGATTAGAGGACAAAGCGAAGTCTTGCACAGAAATCAACAGCTGTGGAACAAGCAGTCCAGATCATTTATCCTACTTATTCGTCTTTAGATTGAATTATTTTCATTATGTTTTATGCTCTGTTAGAACCACAGACTAAATAATCCGTCGCTTACACCTAAATTATACATATAATAGAGGCCAAATATAATGCTGACAGCACCTGTTACCTGCATCAACCAGCGGTTTAACGTCACTTGCTTTTTAGTTGTAACGAATGGAATTCCAATAACCGTCGTAAATAACAGCATGCCAAGACAAGTGCCGATTCCAAAAATGATAATGTACAGCGCACCTTGCCATACGTGAGTAACGGTGCTCATCGTTACTACAACCATCGCTGCGCTTCCGGCCAGTCCATGAACAAAGCCAATGCCTAATGACTTTAAGTAAGACGTTTTTTCGTGATGCGTATGCACTTGTTTTTTGTAAGACAGAAACGATGTAAAACCGAGATAAACGAGCATAATGCCCACTAAAAATTCAAGTGACATGCTCATACGTTCAGAAATACTGCTTTTTAACACTATTAAAATCATGCCAAAAATAAACAGCGTAAGCGTATGACCAATCCCCCAGTATACTCCTGCAAGCGAAGAGCGCCACAGCTTTTTACTTTTTGAAGCAATGGTTGATACAGCGATAATGTGATCTGGTTCTAGAGCATGCTTGATTCCTAAAAAAAATCCTAGTATTAAAATTGAAAAAAAACTTGTTTCCATGTCAGCTTTCTCATCCTTTCGTACGTATAAAACTAGTATATCGCACGCTTTTGTTTTAATAAACAGAAAATTCTAAACGAAAATGTCTGGTTGAATAGCTAAAACATTTATCAATTTACAATAAGTTACAAATATTAAAGGAGATGTAGTATAAAAATTTTACATTTACAAAAACTATAAGTAAATTATTGTGAGGTTGATAACTATGGACAAAATTTCTACTGATATCATGCTGTGGAGTTCTTTTATACGCCAAAATGTTGGGATAGAACGTGACTAGACTAGAAGCTCTTTTATGGAGCATTGCGTTGCCAGGCTTTGGACAATTACTAAACAAAAAACATATAAAAGGAATTTTGTTTATTGTACTTGAATTTCTCATTAATATGGGCGCAAATTTTAATGAAGGCATTCGCTTAAGCTTTTTAGGGGAAACAAAGCAATCCCTCGAGGTAATGAACATGCAGTGGTTAATGTTTTATCCATGTTTATATTTTTTTGCAATTTGGGATGCTGTTAAAGAAGCAGAAAACGGCGCATCGAGATTTACATTTATTCCTTTTGTCTCCTGTGCTTATTTTGTTACAGTAGGCATTATGTATTCCTCAGTGACAACCATCAACGGTGTTTTTATAGGCCCAATTTGGCTCCCTATGCTGTCTGTTGTACCGGGACTGGTTATTGGACTCATTGCCAAAAAGCTATTAGAAGTGTATATACATAAGAAAAAATAAACGTCATTTCAATCTATACATCCGTAGATTTTAATGGACGTTTATTTTATTTTTGTTTATAAATAAGTAATAAAGTCTCTTATTTAGGGAACGTACTAACAGTGGCTATTTTCACATAATCTTAAGAGAGTGTGTTCTACTCATAGAAAAGAGCACATTGAAAATGGAGAGAATGTATACAAGCTTATATAATAGCAATTTGATAAAAAGAAGCTGGAGAGAAGGTGAATCGATGATCACAAATGGTATTTATCGTTTTTTTCTTATTTGGTACGTATGCGGAGTCGTTTTGCTTTCATTTGATTTGCTGCCTTCATGGTTAGAATGGGCAAATGCTGTTTTTTTACACTTGAGCAGTCTTCTTGCTCTTATTTATCTAGCTAAAGCCTATGGAGTAAGGCGGGCACTGGTCGTTGCCGTATTTGTGACAGGCGCATCTATTTATGTCGAAAGTCTAGGTGTTAAACATGGGTTTTTGTTTGGATCCTACGATTATGAAAAAGATTTTGGCGCCAAAATTTTAGGAGTTCCTCTGACCATTGGATCGGCTTGGTTTATGGTCGTAATCACAAGCAGAATATTAGCTCTCGGAATTATGAAGCGCATGGAGCTGCCGTTTATTGTCCATGGAATTGCCTATGCGGTCATTAGTTCGCTATTTGCTGTTATTATGGATTTGGCTATTGATCCCGTTGCCTATATTGTTAAACAATATTGGGTGTGGGAAGGGGACAGCTTTTATTATAATATTCCTTTATCCAATTTCTCCGGCTGGTTTTTACTGTCTTTCTTCATTCAGCTGGTCGTATATTTCTTTTTAGCTAAGGTTCCTAAAGAAGAAGAGCCGGTATGGGAAAGAAGAATGGTGTTTTTGTATAGTGCAGTCGTCATGATGTTTGTAATTGTAGCATTAGTAAATGGCCTGTGGCTTGTGGTATGGCTGACGATGATTCCTTTTCTTATTCTTTATATTGTGTATAAAAAGGAGACTCGCTTATGATTTATCCGAAGAAAAACTCACTATTTGAGCGCTTTTTTCAACTGTTTGTCACATATCAGCTCAAAAAACAGTTTTATCGTATTCATTTACATATAGAAGAGCTCCCAAAAGATAAAAAAATTTTATTAATTGCTAATCATTCCAGCTGGTGGGACGGTTTAGTGACATTTTATTTAAATAACGCAGTATTAAAAACAGATCTATACGCTATGATGTCTGAACAAGGAATGAAGGATTTTCCTTTTTTTCAACGAATCGGGGCTTTTTCAGTAAATGCAGCGTCTCCGAAGCATACGATGGAATCGTTAAGGTTTGCCAGTAGGCTGTTAGCAGATAAAAAAGCGGTGCTTGTTTTTCCTCAAGGAAAAGAAGAGCATCTTGAGAAAAGACCGTTAGCTTTTTCTGAAGGACCTGCTTTTCTTCTAAAAAAGCAATCTGACGTTGAAGTTATTCCCATTACATATTATTATACGTTTCGCCATGATCAGCGACCGGAGCTTTTTATCTGGGTAGGGCAAGCTGTTTTTTACGACTTAGCCAATGCAAGAGAAGATATAACCAAAACGCTAGCCGGTGCAGTCACTGCTCAGCTCGATCATCAAAAACAAAAAATCATTCAAGAAAACGATGAGGAATTTACGGTTTTATTAAAAGGACGAAAGACGCTTAGCGAGTGGTTAACGTGGTGGAAAGCGAAGGTGAAAGAATGATTTACTATATGCTTTTATTTATTTTGATGCTGCTTCTGACCATTGTAAATATTCAAGCAATGCCTAAATTAAATAGATACAAGTTGAATTCAAAAACACCTCAGCCTCTCATTTCTATTTTGATTCCAATGCGAAACGAAGAACGAAATGTAAAGCGAATCATTTCTTCTGTTAAAGGATTAACGTACAGCAATCTAGAATGTGTCATACTAGACGATCAGTCCACAGATGAAACACGAACAAAGCTTTTGAAAGAAATTCACGGAGATTCAAGGTTTACCATCATAGAAGGAAAAGAGCTGAAAGAAGGGTGGGTAGGAAAAGTTCATGCCTGTCACCAGCTGTCGCAAGCTGCAAATGGAGACTATTTATTGTTTGTAGATGCCGATGTACAGCTCAAAGAACGCACGCTAGAACATACTTTAGCCACCGCACAAGCGACAAAAGCCGCTCTTTTAACAGGGTTTCCACGTTTTCCCGTAAAAACGTGGTTAGAAGCATTGGTTGTTCCGCTTCAGCATGTTGTTGTTTTTAGCTATTTACCGGTTGTGGTAGCGAACCGTAACAAGGTGAGCAAAGCTTCAGCAGCTCACGGTGCTTTTATGTTTATAAAAAAAGAAGCTTATGAGATCGCAGGAGGACATGAAGCTGTTAAAACTTCACTAGTAGAAGATGTGCATCTAGCTCAGCTTTTTAAGAAAAAGAAACAGCGCGTTATTTTAGCCAATATTACGTCTCACGTTAGCTGTTATATGTATGAAACAACTGAAGAAGTATGGAATGGGTTTGCTAAAAATATCTTTGTTGGTCTAGGCCGATCCGCTAAAGCAGTTTGGATACTGAGCGTTTTTTTTGCCTGTTACTATGTGCTGCCGCTTCCTTTGTTTATAGCAGGAATTCTTACAGGCAACATGCTTTGGATTATGCCTTTTTGCATCATGCTTTTACAGCGGTTTTTAATTGACCAATCGGCTCAGCAAAAAGGGCTTTTGTTTCTTACTATGCCGGCATCCGCAATTGTGCTGATGCTGCTGATGAACCATTCTATGAAGCGTGAACGAAAAAAGCAGGGATATGAATGGAAAGGAAGACATTATCAATGAAAAAAGTACTAATTGTCGGGGCAGGATTAGGCGGATTAGCTGCAGGAGTTCTTCTTCAAACAAAAGGGTTCGATGTCACAATCGTTGAAAAAAACGAGCACGTAGGCGGAAAAATGATGCCTGTGCAGCTAGGAGAATATTCTTTTGATTTCGGGCCTAATACCATTACAATGCCAGAAGTTTTTCAGTGGTTATTTGAGCAAGCGGGCGAACGTGCAGAAGACTATATGCCTCTTGTCAAACTAACGAATCATACAAATAATTTCTTCACCGACGGTTCACAATTTTCCATGTCTATCGACGAACGAAAAATGATTGAGCAGCTTGAACGTCTCGACCCCTTTGCTGCTAAACAATACCCGGCCTATTTAAAAGAAGTAAAAAGAATATATGACATTGCAAAAAGTCAATTTTTCTACCGGACATTTTCGTCATGGAAAGATTACACAAACCCTTCTCTATTAAAAGCACTGCTGCAAGTAAGGCCGTTTGAAACAGTAGATACGTTTCATCAGCGCTTTTTTCGAAATGAAAACATTCGAAATGCATTTAATCGATACGCAACCTATATTGGATCTTCACCTTATACATCGCCGGCTACCTTTTCACTGATTGGACACTTAGAAATGAATGACGGGGTGTACTATGTAAAAGGAGGAAATACTAGAATTGCAAAAGGGCTGGGGCATGTGTTCCAAAAAGCCGGCGGAAAGCTGTACACAAACTGCAGCGTGACTGAAATAGTAGTAAAAAGTAAGCGGGCTGTCGGAGTGGAAGTGAATGGAGAAGAAAAGATAGACGCGGATATCGTTATTGTAAACGGGGACTTGCTAAATGCCTATCCGGCACTCGTAAAAGAGCAGGATAGACCTCATTTTAAAAACAAAAAAGCAGCTGAATTTGAGCCTTCCATATCAGCCTATGTAATTATGGCAGCAGTTAAAAAGCGCTTTTCTCAGCTGATTCATCATCAAGTGTACTTTTCTCAGGATTACAAGCAGGAATTCTATGAACTATTTCAGCAAAAAACGCTTCCAACCGACCCTACCATTTACGTTTGTAATTCTTCGTATACCGATAACACGGTAGCTCCGGGTGATAATTTATTTATTTTAGTGAATGCCCCTGCTGTAAAAGAAGCGAATCAAGAAAAAATGAAATCTTACAGAGAGGTTGTCTATCGCAAGCTTTCTCAGTTTGGTTTAGATATTGAGCCCTCGCTTGTACATGAACGAATTGTTACTCCATGTGAAATTGAACAAACCTTTGGTGCATTTAAAGGCGCTTTGTATGGAGTGAGTTCAAATCGGAAAATGGATAGTTTTCTTCGTCCAAGCAACGTCTCAAAAGATGTTAAAAACTTATATTTTGTAGGAGGAACGACTCACCCAGGCGGGGGATCTCCTATGGTCACAATTAGCGGTATTAATGTAGCTACGCTTATTTCATCTTCCTAATTGATAAATCAGGATTGTCAAAAAGTTTAGTTTTTTGGTACTATAAGAAAGGACAGAGGCTGTTAACCACCTGTTCTCACGGATGGAAAAAAATGTTACATAATGAAGTTGAAAAGGTGATTACATAACTATATGATTGTATTTACGTGTCTTATTATTATCATAAGCATTATTCGTCCGTACTTGGAGAGCGTGACTGTTAAGCGAATTGCTTCAGAAGGCAAAAAAATTCGCTACTACAAAGAACAGTTCTTTTTTTATGTGCTAATTTTACTATTTTATATTGCGGTGATGGTATACCATGCGGTTCCACTTTCTATGTTAGGATTGCAGGGAGTATATCTAGATACGATTCACCGGACGGCTCCGTATCCAGCGTGGATTGAATATCTGCTGCTTTTAATCTTTGCAGGTTTTATTATTATTTCCATTATGATCCAATGGATGAAAGATCATGGAGAAACGGTTTTTGTGGAACAGGAGATGCCCACGTCAATTGAGGCAACCGTTCCTAAAACAGAAAGAGAGCAAAAGTGGTGGCTTGCATACAGCGGTATTTCCAGCTTCGTAGAAAGCACCGTCTATTTTCCTAGCTTTTATTTATATAGTCACTATGTATTAGCCATTCAAAATACATGGGTGTTGGCTATTTTAATTGGTATTGGTTATTTCCTATCACAGCTAGCTTTTCAGCGTGACCGTTTGAGTGTCCAGACGCTGTTAGTTGGTATCGGGCTAGGCGCTTTATTTATCATGACAAAGTCAGTTGTAATCATGGTCTTGTACTATGGTTTTAGTTTCTTAATCTATGATATTTATCAACAAGATCGCAATTTAGTAAAAAGCACAGAAGATCACTAAGAAACAACACGGCATAACGCCGTGTTGTTTCTTTTTTTTTATAATTTATAAAAAAAGCTTGAAAAGCGCTTTCAATAGTCTTATAATTTAGATAAATCGATTTACTAAACCGGTTTAGTAAGTGGTTAGCTAGTATAATAAGAAAGGTAGGTCGATTTATGAATCATATCATTATTCCTTTAAATGCATTTGAAACGACAAACTCTCAGCACACCATGATTGGGAGAATATATGAACAGCAAGTACATGGAGTGGAAATTCGAAGAGAGTTAATGAAAAAAGTAGATCAAGAGATTGAGCTTATTGCCGAAGAATTAAAAAGATATCCGCTTTTTACAGTATATTCGGCTCCAATCGAACTGTGGAAAGAAAGTGGAGAGTTAAACAAACAAGAATTAAAATCTATTCTTGAAGAAGCCGTATCACTTGGCGCTCAGTGGGTAAAAGTTTCTCTTGGTTTTTATCAGCCACAATCACCTATAGGGGAATTGCAGGAGCTATTGCAGGCATTTCCAGCTTTACATCTATTTGTGGAAAACGATCAAACCAGTTATGGAGGCAACATAGCATCTTTGCACGCATTTTTTGATAACGCTTACGAAATTCCTGTTTCCATGACGTTTGATATTGGTAACTGGCTTTATGTACAGGAACGACCCCAGGAAGCAATCAAAAAGCTAAGGTCCTTTGTAGGCTATATTCATATTAAACACGTAATAAAAAATAGCGGAAAGCTAGTAACAACCTCTATATCAAACGATTCAAATGAAATGTGGAAAGATATTTTGAAAGGGTTTTCTCATTCGATTTTTAAAGCTTTAGAGTTTCCAATCGATGAACCGGAACAAATCCCCCGCTTCATTTCATTGGTGCAAGCAGCAGAACAGGAGGAAGTGCAATGAATTCATTAGACGTTATTACCTTCGGAGAAGCAATGGCGATGTTCATGGCAGAACAACCAGGACCGCTGTATGAGATTAAGCATTATACAAAAGAGCTAGCCGGAGCAGAAACAAATGTAGCAATTGGTCTCGCTCGTCTCGGTCTGCGCGCAGGGTGGGTGAGCAAAGTCGGCAATGATCCTTTCGGTACGTTTATTATGAAACGGCTACAAGAGGAGTCGGTCAACACCGATTGTGTACTAGTAGATAGCGAACATTCAACAGGCTTTCAAATTAAATCAAAAGTGGAAGTGGGAGATCCGGAAGTTTGTTACTTCCGAAAAAATTCGGCAGCCAGTCACTTGCACCCACGCGATTTTAATCGAAACTATTTTTTAGCGACAAAACACATGCATATGACAGGAATACCGCTTGCTGTGTCAGCAAGCATGCGTGAATTTGCTCTACACGCGCTTACCTCGATGAAAGCAGCTGGAAGAACGGTTTCCTTTGACCCGAACCTGCGACCGACTCTTTGGACATCAAAAGAGGAAATGATTTTTACAATCAACGAAGCTGCTAAACAAGCAAACTACGTTCTGCCAGGCATTGAAGAAGGGAAAATTTTAACCGGATACGAAAACCCAGAAGACATCGCTTCTTACTATTTAGATGCAGGCGTAGAGCTTGTCGTTATTAAACTAGGTGAACAAGGAGCCTTTTTTAAGACGGCTAAAGAGCAAGGAATGGTTGAAGGAATAAAAGTCAAACAAATAGTGGATACAGTCGGTGCAGGAGACGGCTTTGCAGTAGGGCTGTTAAGCGGACTTCTTCAACATGATTCTCTTACTCAATCTGTCATGAGAGCAAATGCTATTGGGTCATTAGCTGTACAAAGCCCTGGAGATAACGACGGATATCCAACTGAACAGCAGTTGCAAAAATATATGGAATCCCAAAAACAAGGAGTGAAGTGATAATGAAACAGCAGCTAGCAAAAAAAAGATGGCTTCGGTTAATTCCTATCGTATTTATTACGTATAGCCTTGCATATTTAGACCGTGCAAACTACGGGTTTGGAGCAGCGGCAGGGCTGGCAGAAGATCTTCATATTACGCCAGGTATTTCGTCTTTATTAGGATCGCTCTTTTTCTTAGGTTATTTCTTTTTCCAAATTCCAGGCGCTCACTATGCTGAAAATAAAAGCGCCAAAAAGCTGATTTTTTGGTCTCTGATTTTATGGGGAGCACTTGCTACAGCTACGGGTATGGTAAGCCACGTCGGATTTTTGTTTGTTATTCGATTTGCTTTAGGAGTAGTGGAAAGTGCCGTCATGCCCGCTATGCTCGTTTTTTTAAGCCACTGGTTTACAAAAGCAGAACGTTCTAGAGCCAACACGTTCTTAATTTTAGGAAACCCGGCAACCGTTCTTTGGATGTCAATTGTTTCTGGATATTTACTAGAATCATTTGGCTGGAGATGGATGTTTATTTTAGAAGGTTTTCCAGCTGTTATTTGGGCGTTTTTATGGTGGAAACTAGTAAACGACGAGCCAAAAGATGCAGGCTGGCTGTCGAAAAAAGAAAAAGCAGATTTACACGATGCGCTGCAAAAAGAACAAGAAGGAATCAAACCTGTTAAAGGCTATAAAGAAGCTTTCAAAAATCGTACTGTCATTTTATTAAGCATTCAATATGCTTTATGGAGTATTGGCGTCTACGGATTTGTTATGTGGCTGCCGTCTATTATTAAAGCAGCGCCTAACATGAGTATAGTGAAGACAGGGTGGTTAGCGTCCGTTCCTTACGTATTAGCAGTCGTACTAATGTTAACGGTTTCATATCTATCAGATAAGTTTTTAAAACGAAGCGCATTTGTATGGCCGTTCTTATTAGTAGGAGCTCTTGCCTTTTACGGATCTTATTTAGTTGGCACAAGCAACTTCTGGCTTTCTTTTACTTTACTCGTTATCGCCGGAGGAACGATGTATGCTCCGTACGGACCGTTCTTTGCGATTATTCCTGAAATTTTACCGCGTAATGTTGCCGGAGGAGCGATGGCTTTAATCAATAGCATGGGGGCACTTGGTTCATTTGCCGGTTCTTATATTGTAGGATTTTTAAATGGATCAACAGGAGGGTTTGGCGCTTCCTATATCTTTATGGCTGGATCATTATTCCTTGCGGCAGTTTTAACCATTGTCGCAACGAAAAAGCCAAGAGAAGTTCAGAGTGTGAAGCCAGTTGAAACAACGGCTTAATGTAATGATAGAAAAGGAGAATTGAGATGCATATTGAGAAAATTACAAGTAGCGGTATTGTAGCGGTCATTCGAGGAGCAAGCGCTGAGCGAATTATTCCGCTTGCCTACGCGTTAAAAGAAGGCGGAGTAACAAATCTAGAAATCACAATGGAAAACCCTGCTGCCGTAGAGGTTATTAAAGAATTGAAAAATGAATTTGACGATTCAATGTTTATTGGAGCAGGAACTGTTCTAGACGAAGAAACAGCACGAATTGCCATTATGGCAGGAGCGTCATTTATTTTTTCCCCTACGGTGAACGAACGAACAATTAAAACGGCTAAAAGATACGGAGTCATTAGCGTTCCGGGCGCTTTTACACCTACTGAAATACTAACAGCGTATGAATGCGGCGCAGATATGATTAAAGTCTTCCCGGCAAGCGTAGTAGGCCCCGCTTATTTTAAAAATATAGCAGGACCGCTTCCTCATATTCCGTTAATGCCAACGGGCGGCGTTACGGCTGAGAATGCGGGAGCTTATATTAAAGCTGGAGCAGCTGCTATTGGAGCAGGAAGCACATTAGTAGATGGCAAGCAGCTTCCAACTCCTGAATACTTACTTCAAGTAACAAGGGAAGCGAAACGTTTTACTCATGAAATTCAAGAAGCTAGGCTTGCGTACGCTTAATAAATAAAGTCTTCTGCTAGCAAGAAGGCTTTTCCTTTTTCGTTTTTTTCGTTTACACTAGGAGTAGCATAATTTTAGGGATTGAATGAAAAGGACGGATCATGATGCAAAAAGTTACTATGCTGGACGTTGCAAAAGCAGCAAATGTCTCCAAAAGCACCGTATCACAATACATTAACAAGCGATACGAATATATGGGCGAAGAAACGCGAAAGAAAATTAAAGAAGCGATTGATACACTGGGCTATCAGCCCAACTATCTAGCACGAAGCTTAAAACAAAAGCGAACGTCGATGATTGGGATTATTGTCGCCAATATTATGCACAGATTTTCTACGGAAGTCATTCGTGCCATTGAAGACTATTGCCATTCGCAAGATATACATGCCATCATTTGCAACGCAGATGATGACCCTGATAAAGAAAAGAAATATATTAATATGTTAAAAGCAAAGCAAGTAGATGGCCTTATTTTATTTCCAACGGGTGCGAATACTTCTCTTTATGAGCAGATGATCAAAGAAGAATATCCGGTTGTTATTATGGACCGTAAAATTCATGATGTAAAAGGGAAAATTCCATCCGTAGTGGCAAACAATCAAGAAGCCACAAAACAGGCTATTTTGCATCTCCTCGAGCTTGGACATAAGCATATAGCGATCATTACAGAACCCTTAACTATTACACCCCGGATTGAACGTGTAGAAGGTTACAAAGAAGCGTTAACATCAGCCAATATGCCTGTAAATGAATCCATGATTATCAACTGCAAAAAAGCGGACATGCAAAAAGCGCTGGAGAAACTATTTGCAGCCGAAAATCCGCCGACAGCGCTGCTGGCTGGAAACGATTTAGTGTTCATTGAAGTGCAGAAATTTATTAAACAACACGGATTTAATATCCCGAATGATTTATCTTTAATTGTTTATGATAATATTCCTTACGCAGATGTAGCAACGCCTGCCGTTACCACGATTTCGCAGCCTGCTTTTGACATGGGAACAAAAGCAGCAGATTTACTTATTAAACAAATTTTGAAAGAAAAGATAGCTTATGAAGAGTACCAGTATGAATGTGAATTAATTATTCGAGAAACAACGTTGTCGCATTAAGCTAAAAAGAGCGCCTATGGCGTGCTCTTTTTAGCTCATCAAAATATTCGTTTTTTTTACGTTGTTACTAAACCGGTTTAGTAGAAAGTGAGGAGAAGAAAGATGAAGATACAATTAGCATTAGATCGCGTCACAATTGAAGAAGCTATTATCCTTGCCAAGCTGGCAGAACCCTCTGTTGATTGGATCGAAGTAGGTACATCTCTTATAAAAGAGTATGGAATTGAAAGCATTTATAAAATCAAACAGGCATTTCCGCACAAAACGATTGTAGCAGATATCAAAACGATCGATAACGCAGAGTATGAGTTTACCATGTGCTATCAAGCAGGAGCAGATATAGCAACAGTAATGGGCGTATCACCTTTACCCACGATAGAGACGTGTGCAAATGTCAGCGAAAAATGGAATAAAAAAATGATGATTGATTTATTAAACACGTCAAGCAGCTCGCAAAAGCAAGTAAGTATTTATAGAAGCGCTATTTTTTGCCATCATATCAGCAAAGACGAGCAAGAAAAAGAAGGAAAATCGCTGAGTCAAATAAATTTGCGGCAGTATTTTCATTCAGATGCGCAAATAGCAGTAGCAGGAGGAATTAATCCAGCCTCAGCAGCATCATTACTTCAAATGAAAGCGGACGTCGCGATTATTGGATCAGCAATTACAAAAAGTGCGGATGTGGCAAAGGCATCTGCTGAATTTCAAGGCTTATTTATGAGCAGGGGGAACGTATAATGACAAAAACACAAACGATTTTACATGAAATTACAGCCGTAATGAATCACATAAAAGAACCGCAAATAGAAGAAGTAGCGTTTTCACTTTACCAAGCGAAACGAATTTTTGTTATAGGCGAAGGTCGCTCCGGGTTAATGGGCAAATCATTTGCGATGAGACTGATGCATTTAGGTGCAACAGTATACGTTGTAGGAGAGACTATTACTCCTTCGATTGCAGCAGGTGACGTATTGGTGGCTGTATCAGGCTCAGGAAAAACACAGCAAGTGGTGAGCGTAGCTAAAAAAGCCAAAGAAGTAGGATGTTCAGTTATCGGCATTTCAGCTAGTACAGAATCACCATTAACTGCTCATACTGATGAGCTGCTGCACATTCCCGCTGCAACCAAATACCGAAGCGAAAATGAAGCCGCTTCTATTCAGCCGCTTGGTTCATTGTTTGATCAATGTGCTCATGTTGTGTTTGATACGATTTGCTTAGAATACGGGAATTTGAACCAAACGGATCATGAACAGGCGTTTAAACAGCACAGCAATTTAGAGTAAGTGGAAATAGGCTGAAACAAAAGTAGGTTGGTTAAAAGAAAATCCGAACGATGAGTCGAGATTCTTGATGGAGAATCACATTCGTTCGGATTTTTTTATTGGTATTGGTGAGCGTAGGTTTCATGTGTGTAGTTGCTTCTAGCTGTTGATTGGATCGATGTAGTTATGTCTCACTCTCTTTTGATACAGGTAAGTCTAAACGTTTACTTCACTTTTGTTTATTGCGAAGATATTCCTTCTCTTCAAAGTAAATAACAGCATTTTTATGTTGAAATTGCTATAATATACAAGCCGGTACATATACTAAGGCGACTGAAAATAAAGGAGTTTTGATTGATGACAAAAATAAAATTAATTTCACATAACGATTTAGACGGGGTAAGTCCAGCACTGTTGGGTCGGTTAGCGTTTGGCGACGACAACTTTGATTACAGCACGGTAAGCATTGGCCGCATCAATGACACAGTGACGCATTTTATTGAAGAAGAAAACGATGGAGACACAGCTTTATACATAACGGATATTAGCGTAAACGATGAAGTAGCGGAAAAATTAAATGAACTGGTAAAAAAAGGACAAAAAATCACTCTTATTGACCATCATATCTCTGCTCTTCCACTAGCTGAGAAATACGATTGGGTTCATGTTATTGCAGAAGACGAAAACGGTAAAAAGACAGCAGCTACATCTCTTTTCTACGACTACTTAGTGCGCAACAACATGCTTCAAAAAACGGAGTTGCTTGATGAATATGTAGAACTTGTGCGCTTATTTGATACGTGGGACTGGTTTCATGAAAATAATTTGAAAGCAAAGCGCCTCAATCACCTATATTATCTAATCCCGCATGAAGAATTTAAAGAGACCATTCTAGAAACGCTTCGTGAATCGTACCATACTGAAAATCAAGAATTTACGTTTACGGACAAACACGAAATTTTACTAGAAGCAGAAGAAAAAAAGATTGAAAAATATATTTACGACAAGCAAAAACAAATCATAAAAGAAAGTGTTGAAATTGCTAAAACAGCGTACAACGTAGGCATTGTATTTGCAGATACATATCAGTCTGAGCTAGGAAATGCACTGTGTCTAGAAAACGAAGATATCGACTTTTCCGTTATGGTGGACATGGGACGCCAAAAGATTGGCTTCCGTGCAGTAAAAGACGAAATCAACTTAGCCGAAATTGTTGGGCACCTTGGAGGAGGGGGTCATCCAAAAGCTTCTGGATGCAAGTTAACGGCTGAAACATTTGCTCTTTTCGTCACGGATCACTTGTTTAAAGACGAAGAAAAAAGTGAATAAAGCGTATAAGGAGGAGATGATATGTCATTTAAAGATTTAGTTGTTGTTGTTACGGGAGCTGCGAATGGAATAGGAAAAGATGTATCACGCGCATACGCAAAACAAGGAGCAAAAGTGGTATTGGCAGATGTGGACGAAACCGAAGGCGAGCGTCACGCAGAAGCTATTCAAAGACAAGGCGGAGAAGCCATTTTTGTAAAAACAGACGTCCGAAAAGAAAGCGACATTTTACATCTCGTTGAAAAAACGGTCAGTACGTATGGAACGATACATATTTTGATTAATAATGCAGGCGTTTCTCGCTGGAAATCACCGTATGAGCTAACCATTGATGAATGGGATGACATTATCAATACGAACCTGCGCAGCGTGTTTCTATGTTCTCGCGAAGCAGCTAAAGTGATGAGGAAAAACGAAAGCGGAGGCTCCATTGTAAACTTAGCTTCTACAAGAGCTTCAATGTCTGAACCAGATACAGAAGCCTATGCTGCTACAAAAGGAGGAATCGTTGCTTTAACTCATGCACTTGCCATTTCGCTTGGTGATGACAACATCACGGTAAATGCTATTTCTCCAGGATGGATTGAGACATCTGACTACGATGGCCTTCGTGAAATCGATCATACGCAGCATCCGTCTAATCGGGTAGGAACGCCAGCGGATATCTCAAGAGCGTGTATGTACTTAACAAACGTCGAAAATGATTTTGTAACAGGAGCTAACCTCGTAGTAGACGGGGGAATGACGCGAAAGATGATTTATGAACATTAAGTATCTATAAAAAAGGCTGAGATAAAAATATTTTAGACGAAGTGAAAAAATGAACCCTTGATCAAAATTTTTGATTAGCGGTTCGTTTTTTTATTACGGTGAACGTAGGTTTCACCTGTTTCGTTCCTTCTAGCAGTTGATTGAAGGGCACGACGAAGACTCCTGCGGAAAAAGCGGAACAGATGAGACCCCGCAGGAACGCAAGTTACGAGGAGGCTCAGCGGCCGCCCGCGGAAAGCGAAGTCGTGCACGGAAATCAACTGCGGTATCAAAAGCGGTTCAGCTCATATATCCCATTTGTTTATTTTAGATTGGATTCATTTCGTTATGTCTCAACCTCTTTTGATGATCAACAAAAAAAAATAATTTTTCTGTTGACAGGTAATAATAATCATTGTAAAGTAAGTTACATAAAGTAATTAAATTTCAATTAATATTTTTTTAGTTTAATATCTCGAATTAGAGATATAAGAATTCATTATATCTTGTTTATCTCCTTTTATCAGGGGGAAGGGTATAAACATGCAATTTAAGCTTAAAAAAACAAACAATTAGGAGTGTGGAAAATGGGTTTTTTAGATAAATTATTTGATAAATCAAGTGATCAACAACAGGTTGGAAAAGATTTTTATGAAGCAATTAAAAACCGACGTTCTATTTATGCAATTGATAAAAATGTAAAAATGTCAGAAGAAAAAATTGAAGAAATTATTAACTTTGCGGTGAAACATACTCCTTCAGCATTTAATTCCCAAAGCGCACGCGTAGTCGTTTTATTTGGCGAACAGCATGATAAAGTGTGGAATATTACGAGAGAAACGCTTCGTAAAATTGTTCCAGCTGAAAATTTTTCAGATACGGATCAAAAAATGAACTTATTCGGAAGCGGCTATGGAACAGTTCTTTTCTTTGAAGATCAAGAAGTAGTTGAAGGGCTGCAAAAGCAGTTCGCATCTTACAGCGAAAATTTCCCGGTTTGGTCTAACCAATCATCAGGCATGCTGCAGCATGTGATTTGGACAGCGCTTGAGCTCGAAGGCCTAGGAGCAACATTGCAGCATTACAATCCATTGATTGACGATGAAGTAAAAGCAGCTTGGAATATTCCGAGTTCATGGAAATTAATTGCCCAAATGCCATTTGGTAATCCCGTGGCGCCAGCGGGTGAAAAAGAATTTCAACCACTAAGTGAACGTGTAAAAGTATTTAAATAAGCAAAAAAAGAGGTACGGACAAAATTATTTTAGTTGAAGCAAAATCCGAACGATTCATCGTTCGGATTTTTTTATTGGTATGGCAAGCGTAGGCGTTGCGTATGTAGCTGCTTCTAGCGGTTGATTTTGTTATATCTCAGACCCTTTTTTACGGTAAATAGTTTGAATATTCTTTTATGTTTAACCTAAGAAAAATGCGGTTAAATAAGAGGAGTAGTCCTCAAATCTTCTGTGGAATTTATGCGCTATACATAAGCAATTCAACGATGTTTTACAAAAAAAAAAGTTTTTAACTTGGTTTTTTAGAGAATATTTGTTAACATATCCACTTGTGAGGTCTTAGTAAGAGGAGGATGATGTAAAGAATCCCATATCGGACGCAAGGGCGTAGATATGTGGAGTGGAAATTTTAAAGGAGGATATTATGTCTGATCAAGGAAATCAAGGAAAGTTTAAAAAATCAATATCGTTACTTGACCTAACGTTAATTGGGATGGGAGCTATTTTTGGTTCCGCCTGGTTATTTGCGGTTAGTAACGTAGCGTCAAAGGCTGGTCCAGCCGGAAGTTTTTCGTGGCTGATTGGCGGAGTCATTATTTTACTTATCGGTTTAGTGTATGCTGAACTTGGAGCAGCGCTGCCGCGTACCGGTGGAATTATCCGTTATCCGGTTTACTCACATGGTCATTTAGTGGGTTACTTAATTTCATTCATTACCATTATTGCTTACACAAGTTTGATTGCCATCGAGGTAACGGCTGTACGTCAGTATGTTGCGTTTTGGCTTCCTGGTCTAACTAAACATGGTTCTGAATCGCCTACTACAATCGGCTGGTTATTTCAGTTCGCGTTATTAACGCTATTTTTTATCATTAACTACGTAAGTGTAAAAGCATTTGCTAAGTCAAATGTTATTATATCTGTGTTCAAATATGCGGTTCCTCTTACAATTATCGTCGTGTTAGCTTATCACTTTAAATCAGCTAACTTTACAACTGGCGATTTTACTCCGTTTGGTTTTAATGGTATTCAAGCAGCCATTTCAACAGGTGGCGTTATGTTTGCTTACCTAGGACTTCACCCTATTGTTTCTGTAGCCAGTGAAGTTAAAAACCCGCAGCGTAATATTCCAATCGCGCTCATTATCTGTATTGTACTTTCAGCGATTATTTACACAGCACTGCAAGTATTGTTCATTGGTAACATTCCGGCTGATATGCTATCAGGAGGATGGGGAACAATTCAAGAGCAATTCTCTTTACCATTTAAAGATATTGCACTTATTTTAGGCCTTGGCTGGTTAGTAACGCTTGTTATTTTTGATGCTATTTTATCACCAGGCGGTAACGGGAACATCTTCATGAATACAACTTCTCGTTTAGTTTATGCTTGGTCTCGTAATGGAACACTATTTAAACGTTTCTCAAAAGTAGATAAGAAAACAGGAATTCCACGTGCGTCACTATGGCTATCGTTTGGAATGTCCGTATTCTGGACACTGCCATTTCCTTCTTGGGAAGCGCTAGTAAACGTATGTTCAGTAGCACTTATTCTGTCTTATGCGATTGCGCCAATTTCAGCTGCTGCATTCAGAGTAAATGCAAAAGACCTTAAAAAGCCTTTCAAATTAAAAGGCATGAGCGTTATTGCTCCTGTGTCATTTATCTTCTGTTCATACATCGTATATTGGTCAGGATGGACGACAATTTCTTGGCTTCTAGGATCACAGCTTCTAATGGTTGTTATCTACGTAGCATTTAAGAAATACGTACCAACTGACGTTGTAAAATTTGCACAGCAGCTTAAATCTGCTTGGTGGCTAGTTGCTTATTATATTATTATGCTTGTTATCTCTTACCTAGGCTCATTTGGTGGAGGACAAGGTGTGCTAAGCAACCCGCTTGACTTAATTTTAATTGCTCTTGTTTCAATCGGTATTTTCTACTGGGCGAAATACACGGGTTTGCCAAAAGCAGTTATCGATACGGATGATTAATAAAAAACACGGCATGAATTCATGCCGTGTTTTTCGTTTGTATAGGGGCGTACTCTATTTATTTATCAAACAGCCACGTTTTTAAGATAGCAGCATACTCACGAAAGTAGGCTTGAAGTTTAATTGAATTTGGTGTCTTTGCACCTAAAGGATAAACGTCAAAACCTTGACGCTTGGCAATAATAGAGGCGCGAAATAAATGAAAATCACTGCTAACAAGCACGACTTTTTTGTGTTGAATATCAACTTTCTTTTTAGTGAAAGTGAAATTCTCAAAAGTAGAAGTTGACTGATCCTCTTTTATCATTCGATTCTTTTTAATTCCTTCTTTTCGTAGAAAACGATAGGCTGCTTCTGCTTCAGAAATTTCTTCATCGGATCCTTTTCCACCCGTTACGATAACTTTTGTTTGTTTATGAGTCTTTAAATAAGATAAAGCCGTTTTTGCTCGTTCTTTTAAACTAGGAGACATTTGATCTCCGTCTACTTTCGAACCTAAAATGAGCACATAATCTGCTTTTTGCGGAACAGGCTGATGAGCGGTTTGATACATACAAAAAGACATGATTACAGCATAAAGAACAAGCAAACTAATAAAGATATAAATGATTTTTTTCTTCAACTACGAGCACCTTCCTAGCTATTTCATAAGATGTTTGGAAAATAATTGTTATTATAGCATACGAGACCCAAATAAGTATAAACACAGTAATATATAATAATAGAAGAAAATCGTTATTGTGAATGGTTATAAAATTCGTTACAATAAAGAATAAATGATTTTAAAAGTGCCTCTAAGGAGGATAATAGGGAAATCGGTGTAAATCCGGTGCAGCCCCCGCTACTGTAAATGTGGATGAACCTGCAAAGACCCACTAGTCAAACTAGGAAGGATGCAGAAGTAAAATGAAGCATAAGCCAGGAGACCTGCTTTTAAAAACCCCTTATTTTTCGGTGGGAGAAATAAGTCAAGACAATGTGTTAATGAGCGCATGACCAAACCTTGACTTTTACAGTTAAGGTTTTTTTATGTGATAGGGAGTGGAAAAAGTGAAAAAAGGAAAACCTCTTATGATTCAAGGAACGCACTCAGACGCTGGAAAAAGCATGATTGCTACAGCGTTTTGCCGTATTTTTAAAGAAGACGGCTATCAAACTGCACCGTTTAAATCGCAAAATATGGCGCTTAATTCATACATTACAATGGATGGAAAAGAAATTGGAAGAGCGCAAGGAATTCAAGCTGAAGCGGCTGGAGTAGAAGCAACAACCAATATGAATCCTATTTTAATTAAACCAACTCGTGATCATGAATCTCAAATTGTCGTTCATGGAAAGCCGCTTCGTAATATGTTTGCTTTTCAGTATCGGCAAGAATTTTTTAATGAAGGTTTGAACGTTATCACGGAGTCTTATAAAGAGCTTGCCAATCATTATGATCGAATTGTGATTGAAGGTGCTGGAAGTCCTGCTGAAGTGAATTTGAACGATCGGGAACTGGTAAATATGCGCGTAGCAAAGATAGCCCAAGCCCCTGTTGTGTTAGTAGGAGACATTGATAAAGGAGGGGTTTTTGCGAGTCTGGTGGGTACTCTTCAATTGCTTCCAGATGAACATAAACCTAGAGTAATTGGAGTGTTAATCAATAAATTCCGAGGAGACTTAGAGCTTTTAAAACCGGGGTTGAAGTGGTTTGAAGAATACACGGGAGTTCCGGTACTAGGAGTGATTCCTTATATGCACGACGTGGAAATTGACGCTGAAGATTCGCTATCACTCAGAAATTACTCAACGCTTGTGAATCCGTTAAAAGAAATCGATATTGCGGTTATCTCGTATCCTCGCATCTCAAATTTTACGGACATTGATCCTCTAAGCTTAGAAGAAGACTGTCATGTGAGACTTGTAACCAAGCCATCACAACTAGGTACGCCTGATTTAATTGTTTTACCAGGAAGCAAAAATACGATTGAAGATGCGCAGTTTTTACAAGAAAGCGGCCTGGATCTAGCCATTAATCAAGTCTTGAACGCAACGAACGCTCACGTTATTGGCATCTGCGGGGGATATCAAATGTTAGGCGAGACAATTACGGACCCCGATGCAGTAGAGTCCCGGATTGAATCTATTAAAGGGCTGGGTTTGCTTCCAGTGGAAACCGTTATGACAACCAGCAAAAAAACAGAAAGAGTTTCTGGATATGTTCAGTTAGAGAGTGAGAAGGTTTCAATTGAAGGCTATGAAATTCATATGGGAAAGACGATTTCTAAAAGCATGACGGAAGCCTTTGCGGTGGTAGATGATCAAAAAGAAGGAACGGTTAAAGACAACATCATTGGCACGTATGTTCATGATGTGTTTCATAACGATGCTTTGCGCAGAGCTTTGCTTAATCAAATTCGTAAACATAAAAAATTGCCGCCTATTACGGATACATTCAACAGTCGCCTGCAAAAAGAGGAGTCTTTTTCAAAAGCAGCAGCATATGTGAGAGAAGCTGTAGATATGGAAAAGCTGTATCATTTAATAGACAACTATAAAAGCCCGGAGCAAGCACAAAAAGTGTAGCTTGTAGAGGTTTTCGCTTGTTTTTTCACCGAGAACTTTAGTACGCTATTCTACGTTGCCTAGTTCAACAGTCTAGCACTCGTAACAAATAAAAGATGATTGTTTCCAATACTATGTAGGATGGAAACATGGTTTATGGACAGGAAAATGAATGGTTAATGTAATGTAAAACATCACGCCTCGTTTCCTAGAGGAGCTGAAAGTATTGATTTTTAAACGTATTTTTTTAAACAAAGCATCTATTTTATACATAGTCAGTTTATTTATTGTATGTACTTCGGTGATTATGGGAGTATTTATTGGTACAGTTTCGTTAACCGTAGGAGATACAATCAAAATTATTATTGGCCACCTTACCGGACTATCCTTATATCACGGTCCGGAAAACATGGATTTAATCATTTGGCAAATTCGTTTTCCAAGAGTACTGGTGGCATTTTTAGTAGGAGCTTCGCTTTCAATAGCAGGGGCTGCCTTTCAAGGGCTATTAAGAAACTCTCTTGCGGATCCTTACACGATCGGAGTTTCCTCAGGTGCAACCCTTGGCTCTGTCATGGCAATTTATTTTCACTGGAGTATTTTTGGTTTGTCTATCTTCACGCTGCCTGTAGTCGGCATCGTATCTGGTTTTATTACTCTTCTTTTAGTTTTTGGTATTACGAAACTCGCAAGCGGCAATTTGGCCAATGAAACCATCATCTTAGCGGGGATTATTTTATCATCCTTTATGAGCGCGCTTATTTCATTAATTGTAGCTCTTTCTCCTGAAGAAGATGTAAGGCAGGTTTTATATTGGCTAATGGGAAGCGTATCAATGAGAGGATGGTCGCATATTCAAATTTTAGGGCCGTTCTTTTTAGTCGGTACGATTATGCTGCTGTTACATGTGAAAGAGCTGAACGGCTTAGCATTTGGCGATCAATCCGCTCAATTTATGGGGATAGACGTAAAGAAGAAAAAAAGAATGATTTTAATAGGTGCATCCGTATTAACCGGGGCTGCGGTATCAGTATCTGGGGCAATTGGATTTGTTGGCTTAGTTATTCCCCACGTAGTGCGTCTCGTAGCGGGAGCTAATCATAAGCATGTACTGCCGCTTTCTATTTTAATCGGAGGAAGTTATTTGGTTTTAGCCGATTTATTAGCAAGAACGATATTAGAACCTCGTGAACTGCCGATTGGAGTCGTAACCGCCTTAATTGGTTCGCCAATTTTTACGCTGCTGCTTGTAAAAGAACGTATGCGGAAAAGAGGAATATCATGATTGAACTATATAATGTGACGGGAGGATACGATAAACAGAAACCGACCGTTCGTGACATCACGTTCACCGTAGACAAAGGTTCTTTTGTTGCTTTACTAGGACCAAATGGAAGCGGAAAAACAACGCTTATTCGCTTAATTATGAATGTATTAACCACTCAATCAGGAGAAGTGAAGGTAGAAGGGAAGTCAGTGAAGGCTTATTCACCAAAACAACTGGCGCAAAAAGTTGCAGTCATGACGCAAGAAAATCAAATTGGATTAGAATTTACGGTTCAAGAAATTGTTTCACTGGGACGTTATCCTCATCAGGCAAAAGGTTTGTTTAGCACTATATCAGCACAGGATGAAGAAGTGGTAGAAAGCGTGATGAAATTAACAAACGTCTGGCACTATCGAAATCATACCTTTCAATCGCTGAGCGGTGGAGAAAAACAGCGGGTTTTACTTGCTAAAGCACTGGCGCAAGAACCTGACTACTTACTTCTTGATGAACCAACGAATCACTTAGATGTAAAACATACGATGGAACTGCTTCAGCTGTTAAAAACGTTACAGCAGGAAATGAGCTTGACGGTTCTGGCCATTTTGCATGATCTCAACATTGCCTCGCTGTTTGCAGATAATGCCGTATTATTGAAAGATGGAAGAGTAGAAGAAACGGGGATGGATGCCATTTTTCAGGATGCAGCTACGTTAAAAAGAGTATATGGCGTTGATTTGCATGTATTTCACCATCCCGCTGTGAACAAGCGGCAAATTGCTTTTGTGCCGCCGTATCAATATCCAGAGACGGACTTCCATGAGTTGTATCAGTTGCAAAAGGAACCGGGCAAGCTATGTTTATCCTTTGCTCGTCCTTTGAGAACTGTTTCACTGGGTTCCAATGAAACAGGTCTAGACTGGTGTCAAGAAATTGTTCAACAGCAAAGCAGTTCTAACACGGCGTGGAAATCTGCGTCTTTATCTAGTCATGAAGTTCGCTTAAAAGACGATAAAGGTTACTCGTGGCTGACTGTACTGACACATGGACAAAAAGAGAATGAAATGAATATTGTTCTACTAACAAATACACCGCTTTCGGACGCGAACTTACTTCATGCTGCGATGAAGGTAATTGAATACCGGGCTTTCTTAGGAAAAACAGGCCGTATTGTTGTAGCATCATCTCATCATAAAGAAGAAAATCAAGAAGAAATTTCAGCGTTCTTAATGGAACGCCTACAGAAAGAATTACAACTATTTATGGAAACAAAAATGACCGACAATTGCTTTAAATAAGCAGTAGCGGTCATTTTTTATTCTTCGGAGTGATCAGGCTTTTCTGTTTCACCTCCTGAACTCATCGTTGTCTCAGTTGTATGTTCATCAATCTTTTTTTCTTTTAGCTTAACAGAAAATAAGTCTTTGACTTCTTCATCCACTTGACCGGAGTCAGCGCTGTAAGTTGTACCAATGTTTAAGTGGCCGGTCAAATCTTTAATGCCTAGCTGGCCAAAATTATTACTAAGGTCAATTTTGTCTAACAATACTTTTTCCACCATAATTTTTTCAACAACAATGGACTGCTTTGGCTGAGTTACTTCATCAATCTTTTTGTCAAGAGTTTTCACCATCTCATATAAAGCTGTATTGGACGATTCTTCCTTTAACGCAGAGAGCTGATTCTGAATGTCTTCGAAATTAGGAGCTGACTGCATAGCCGAAAGTAAATGAGCTGTTTGCTCGTGCAGTTGAGACAATGATTGAATAAGATGAGCTGATTCATGTAATTGCTGATGAAGCTCTTCTATTTTAGGAATCGCGTCGGTTAAACGCGTCACTTGATCAATAATTCCCTGCAGGTTCAGCGCTGAATCTGACGAATGAACAGGTTTTGTGAATTCAACTTCATCAGATGTCTTAGGCTCCGTTTGGCTCGGCAACTTCTTTGGCTGCTGAGGGGGTTTCTTTAGATTAGACTGTTTTTTAGTTTTCATCTTTTCGGGTAATTCTTTCCGCTTTTGATTAGAGCTTTGGTCTATGGGACTTACTTTTTTTTTGGTTGGAAGGGAAGACGGATTTATTTTGCGGACTGTTTCAATTTTAGGCGATTGTTTAAACCACTTAGAAAACATGAAATTCCCTGCCTTTCATGCTACGTATAGTTCTGCACAATAAATTACAAATCAAATTTCACGTGCAATAGACCATCTTTAAATGATGCGTGACACGGCGCTTCCCCTACAGCAGGTGGAAGGATGATTGATTGTTGAAACGTTCCTTCACGTCTTTCTTTGTGAAGAACATTTGCATCCTTCATCGTTAAAAGAGATGAACCGGATATGTGTAAAGTATTTTCATGCATGGTCAATTCGACGTCTGTTCGTTTAGCACCGGGTATTTCAATCACAACTAACAGTTGATTTGCCCATTCGTATACATCAATTAAAGGATAATCTCGATACTCATTTACAATTTGAGGAGAAGCATCTGCTTCCGTATCATTCTTTTCTTCAGGATCATCATCAAAAATCTTTTCCCAAAATTTTGTATGGTTTTCTTCTTGTAACGTTTCTGCCCACTTTTTAAACTTTCCATGATTCATATTTGTCACCTTCTTTAAAAAAATAAAACAAGGCCTTTTGCCGCTTTCTATTTTATATGTATGCATGAAAACAGAAAAAAACGTCCACTTTAATCTAAATCGTGGACGTCTATTTGAGACATAGGAATATTAACATGTTTAGGCATCCGGATTTCCAACACCCCGGAACGATATACGGCGCGTGTACCTTTTTTGCGAACCGAACAAGGAAGCTGAATTTCTTCTTTGAAGGATTCTTCTCCATCTATTCCTTCAATCGTACACACGTATGGAGTATGATAGACTTTAATGCTTGATACAATATCGCGGTTAGGAATTTTTAACTGAACAATGCATTCGTCTAATGTATTAATGACGTTTGAATCAAATCTTCTTAGCTGTTGTCCATGACCTTCATTTCCCACATCCTGCTGTTCTTTCATCATGTCTTGGGCTTGCTTAAAGAATTCATTTCCTTGCATAAAATCCGGAAAAGAATGGGACATCGTAGAAGAAATCATTTGCTGAATATATTTATTCATGTCTTTAGATGCCATTCCTTTTGGGATATTTTCCATCATTCCTTTAAACGGAGACTTTCCAAATGGAAACATATTTACACACCTCCTTGTAATGTGCCAAGTAAAACGACAAAATCGTTAAATCTAAATTTGATTTCCAATTGGAGCTGAAGGGTTTGCAATTTGATCTTGATCACTTACGTCAGGATCTAACACGCCCGTATTCATTTGAGAGCAAGTAGGAGAGAAGTTACCTAAAGAGAAATTTGCGCCGTTAAACTTTGAGTTCGCCGTGTGACTGTTTTGAATGGTGGAACCGAAATCGATATTTGCATTTTGCGTGACACCGTTTGTTACGATATTAAAAACGTTAATTTGAAGAGGCATAAAGAGACTCCTTACTGTTTTTATTCATTCTACTCCAACGGCCTATTGCGTTCAGAGAGAATGTATTCACCGTTTGTCGTCATGCTATTGACAAGCATTGCCCTATATCACTGCTGATAACCATTGACATGATCAACGTTTGCAATATCTGTTTGGTCATTTGTATCAGGATCGATATAAATGTTTCGCATTTTCGAGGAAGCAGGTGAGACATCGCCATAAGAAGAGTTCGTACCAGTGGATTTTGAATGAGCCGTGTGACTGTTATGGAGTGCTTCGCCAATGTTGACAGAACCGTTGCTTGAGATACTGTTGATCTTTAAATTATAAATGTTAATAACACTTGGCATAGGCTCTCACCCTTTTCTATGGTTGATTAATGTATCCTATGATGATAAGTGCCTAAACGTTCACAATTCCTCATAACTAAAATCGCCTTTTCCGATTGAAGGAAAAAGCGATTGAGAGAGGATTACTTAATGATATGATGGGCTTATGAAATGGGTGCAATACGACAATTCTTTTTTTCTAAAATGTAAGAGATGCTTTGTTGGACAGTGGAAAATGTTCGCCAATTAAACTGAGAATCTACAAGCGACAGAGCCATTTTTGAAGAAAGACCAACAATAAGGCAAGTGGTACCAATCAAACGCAAAGCATCGTGGAGCGTGTTAATATAATAACCGTGTTCTTCATCTAATGAATGAAGGGAAGATAAATCAATAAGCAAATAGCGCGCCTGTTCTTTTACAACTGCCTCCAATACCGTTTCAGTTAGCTTCTTTCCACGTTCTATATCCATCTTACCGGTAATGGGCACAGCTAAAACCTCGTCCCATATCTTTAATAAAGGAGTGGACAAATCCTCGATTAACCGTTCTTTTTCAAGCTCTGCTTCGGCTTGATCTGTAAAGTCTAATAGCATAAGCAAGTAGCCATAACGCTCGCCGTCTTTTGTATCAATGGGGTGAATCACAGCTTCTGCTACGTATTGACTGCCAATCGTTATACGCGTTCTGTAGGTTGTATGAAGAGAGGTGAGTAAATTTTCCGCTTCTTCAGAATTGGAATGAAAGAAGTCCATATGCTTTCCAATTAACTCTTCGATATGAGATAACTGGTAGATTGGGAGTACTGGCTGAAGTGTTTCAATTGCTCTTGCATTCATCCACTGCACACGATAGTCTTGATCTGCAATGATCATGGTTTCTTGAATATTTTCTAAAATCAAATGTCCATTAAGCTTTTGTGGAAGTCGTCCAATTCCATTCATTCTCCATCTCTCCTTATGCGTGTAGTAAGTTTATGTACATCTACTTTATATTTTACAGTGAAAAGAATGAAGAAGGCTATAAAAAATTTATTAACGTATGTAGGGATCATGGTATGTAAAAAAACGTAGGAGTAAGCACTCGCTTCAATCAAAAAACTCCCCTGGGTAAAGGGGAGTTCACTTTATTCATATGATTTAATAAAATCAACGTTATATTTTTCAACGCTTGATAAGTAGGAGTCTCTAAATGATGAATCAGGCGTATACCATGACTTTTCATAAAAATAGGCTTGAAGATCTTTCGATTTAAATACATACCCATGCCGCGCATAGATTTCATTTCGAGCTAGCCTTCGTTCACTCGAGCTCAAACTGCTAATATCACCATAACTTAATTTGTAAGAATCCGAACCCGGAAGAATATAAGAGCTTGAAGTAGCATAAGAGCGCGGCCCAGGCACGATTACTTCTCGTTCTTTTATGACGGTTTTTTCCTTTTCAACGGGCGGCGTTTGTATATTTAATATAATACTTTCTTCATTTTGAATGGTGTAAGGACTGCTTTTGAACGTGGTGCCGCCTTTTTGCACTTCTGCATGAACAGTGACGCTTCCATCCGTGGCAACAGGCCCTATTTGTGATGAGCTATTCACCTGAAGCCCCGTGCTTTTTCCGTTTACGAATAAAATAGCGTCATCTCTATTCGATGAGATTGTAACATAAGCCCCTTTAAATACAACAGATATATTTTCTTCTTTTTGACGGTAAAAATTTACAGTGGTTTGGTCTGTAAGCTTTCCGTAAGAGCTTTCATAAGAAGCTGTAAGCGGGTAATTTCCAATCATAAAAGGCCCTATTTTTTGCGTTTGATTTTTGGATATGGATTGTTTTGTATCATTGACTGTAACTGTTGCATCCTCTGGCGTGGTGAGGGAGATATAATATGATGACGGCACAACCACGTACTGTTTTTTGAAGAGTGGTGAATGTTTCTGTTCTTTTATTGTAAAGTAGATACTCGATTTATTTTTCAAATCATTTTCAACGTCTCGTAAAATAGAACCATCGGAAGTTGCATCCAACAGAGCTTGAATAGATGTGTCATTAATAACTATAGTAGACTGTGAAGAGTCTAATAACTCTCTTAACACAGCTGTATCTTTCGATTCCAATGCCTCAATAAAGCGGTCAGCCGTTTTTTCTTCTGAACCAGAGAAAAAGAAATAAAATACAAAAGTTAAAAGAAGTATAAGCACAATACCCCCGCCAATATACCAGCTCTTTTTATGCTTAGCTGCAGCTGGCGACACGGTGAAAGAAAAGCCGCAGTTATTGCAAAATAATTGATCTGTGCTTGCACTGGCACCGCATTTTGGACATTGATTCATTCACACCATTCCCTTCTTTTTATTCCATTAAATGTATGGAACGTATAGGTAAAACAGACCATTAAATTGGAAAAAGAATAGATTTAACGAGAAAGATAAACACACCAAACATGCACAGAAAAGATGAGGTATGCTATGATAAGAACTATATATTAATCCGATAGGGACACTCTGTCATATAAAAAGGAGATGAAGCAAATGAGTGTTTCATTTGTAAATAAAAATCAAAAGTCTACGTACGAAAAACTGCTACCTCTAGTCGAAAAATTTAAGAAACGAGCTTTTAAAATAGATGAAGAAGGTACGTTTCCGTTTGAAAATATTCAAGAGTTAAAAGAAGCTGGCTATACACGTCTTTCTCTAGAAAGCAACTATGGAGGAGATGAATTACGCCTTTATGATTTTTTATTATTTCAAGAATTAATTGCTCAAGGGGACGCTTCTACGGCTCTTAGTATTGGATGGCATATGGGGATTACAATGGACTTGCGTGAAAAACAGCCTTGGAGTCAGCAAATGCTCGATTTTATTTTTAAAGAAATAGAAAAAGGTGCACTTATTAATACCGCCGCTACTGAACCGAAGACAGGAAGTCCTACTCGAGGAGGCAAACCGGAAACGCTAGCTGTAAAAACAAAAAAAGGCTGGCGAATCAATGGCCGAAAAACATTCACCACGATGTCTCCAGTGTTAAATTACTTCTTAGTAAAAGCAAGCATTGAAGGTGAAGAAGAGATCGGCTTATTTTTAATTCCTCGTGAAACAAGCGGACTTTCAATAGAAGAAACATGGGATATGATTGCAATGCGCGGGACAGGAAGTCACGATCTTGTGCTAGAAAATGTCGATATTGAGCAAGACTTTCTTGTTGAACGCCTAGGTGGCTTTAAAAAGAATGAGCCAAGCGGCTGGTTGCTTCATATACCAGCTTGCTACATGGGTACAGCCATCGCAGCAAGAGATTATGCTGTCGCATTTGCTACAGAATATTCGCCTAATAGTATTGAAGGAACGATTAGCGAGTTGCCAAATGTGCAGCGTTTAGTCGGAGAGATGGAACTTGAACTCATGCAGGCGCGTCACTTTATGTACAGCGTGGCAAATAAATGGGATGAAACAAGCGACCGAGCAGCATTAGCGGGAGAATTAGCAGCTGTCAAACACGTAGTGACCAATAGTGCCTGTACGGTTGTTGACAAAGCCATGCGCATAGTAGGAGCGCGTAGCTTGCAGCGCAGTAATCCGCTGCAGCGCTATTATAGAGACGTGCGTGCTGGGCTCCACAACCCTCCAATGGATGATATGACGGTTGTTAATTTAGCGAAGCAGGCGTTTGCTAGATAAAACTTAATAACATGTTAAATGATGAAAAACTGCTTATTATAGGCTATTCTATAGTAAGCAGTTTTTTCGTTACAAAAGGAGGAATTGAAGATGAAGTCCGTAAGAGAAATTCAGCTGACACCTCATAATATCGCGTGGGAAAAGGAATTTTCAAAAGAAGCTGCCACCTTAACAACTATAATGTCAGCTCAAGTTTTAGAGGTTCATCATATCGGAAGCACTGCTGTTCCCGGCTTAAGCGCAAAACCGATTATTGATTTACTTATTGAAGTAAAAGATATAAAAAAAGTAGATACATATAATCAGAAGATGGAACAGCTTGGTTACGAAGCGAGAGGTGAAAACGGCATAAAAGGAAGACGATACTTCCAAAAAGGCGGAAATGAAAGAACCCATCATGTTCATATTTATGAAAAAGGCCATCCAGAAATTAATCGGCATATATGGTTTCGAGATTATCTGCGTGCTAACCTTGATGCAGCGAAAGAATACGAAGCGTTGAAAACAGAACTAGCGCATCGCTATCGCTTTGAACCGGAAAAATATGTGGAAAATAAAACGAATTTTATTCATAAAATAGATGGGCTAGCTTTAAAATGGAGAAAGGGAAGCAGCAATAAGAATAGGAAAGATGATCTTAGATAAAAAGGAGGAACGAGCTTGACTCCAGTTCTAAATCGACAGACAAATACAGGTAAAAAGAAAAAAACAATATGGATCAGCCTGATATCCTTTGTTATTCTTTGTTTTGTACTTTGTACGGCCATTTCTCTTTATGTAGGCATAAGCCTGACAAAACTAGATAAAAATCCTGCTGTGAAAAATCCTAGTGATTACGGCATGCACTATAGCAATCAAGTATTTTTGAGCAAAGACGGAATAACCCATTTAAAAGGATGGATGATTGAACCAACGGAACAGCCAAAAGCGACCGTTATTATGTCACATGGATACGGAAATAACCGTGAAGCACAAGGAGCTGGCTTTCTGCCGCTGAGTAAAGAATTTGTAAAAGCGGGATATCGAGTAGTCATGTTTGACTTTAGAGATTCAGGAGACTCAGAAGGAAATCAAACGACGATTGGTGTAAAAGAACAGCTCGATTTATTAGGCGTTATTCAGAAAATGAAAGAAACAACAAAAGAGCCAATTGTGCTCTACGGCATTTCAATGGGAGCAGCCACTTCTTTATTAGCAGCCTCTCAAGATGACGACGTAAAAGCAGTGGTAGCCGATAGTCCTTTTAGTGATTTAACCTCTTATTTAAAAGAAAATCTATCTGTATGGTCTCATTTACCAAATTTTCCATTTACACCGCTAACCATTGCTATTCTTCCTGTTATTGCAGATGTAAATCCTGCTGAAGCTAGTCCTATTAAAGCAGTCGAGCATATTTACCCTCGACCAATTTTATTTATACACAGCACAGGAGATACAAAAATCCCTTACACTGAAAGTGAAAAAATGGCTAAAACACACCCGGATGCTTTTTCCTTCTGGAAAACTGATAAAGCAGAACACGTTCAAAATTATCATGTATACAAAAAAGAATATGTAAAGCGCGTATTATCTTTTATTGAGCAATCGCTGTAAAAAAAGTGGATGGGACAAAAATATTTTAGACGAAATGAAAAACGAACCATTAATCAAGACTTTTGATTAGTGGTTCGTTTTTTTATTAGGACAAACGTAGGTTTCATTTCGTTATGTCTCAACCTCTTTTAGCCGTTGGTTTTACCTTGTTCTATAAGCTCAGCATGTAAATTACGAAGAATGTAGGTTTTATAACTTTCTAGCTTTCTTCCATCGATTTTAGATATATTGGCCGCTTTTAACTGCTGAACAAACCAGCCCTTTGAATAGATATGAGCCATTGTTAATCACTCCTTCAAAAAAATCCACTCTAAATAATTAACTATATTCATAAAAAGAACTAAAAAGAAGTGAACGAAGCAAATGAATTGACGTTCATTTTTTACAGCGTTATACTGCTCTACAGCTACATAAAAGGAGGAAATGAACAATGAGCAAACAGTATATAAACGTAAATGGCGTTAATTTGCACTACATAAGCAAGGGACAAGGAGAGCTTATGCTATTTCTTCATGGGTTTCCTGACTTTTCGCATATTTGGCGACACCAGATAGATGAATTTTCTAGTGATTTTCACACAGTTGCTCTGGACTTAAGAGGATATAACTTATCTGAAAAGCCAAGCGGACTAAAATCATACGAGATTGATGTATTAGTAGAAGATATTCGCCAAGTGATTGAAGGCCTAGGATATAGCTCCTGCACGCTAGTTGTACACGACTGGGGAGCAGGAATCGGATGGACATTCGCTTATCGCTACCCGGAATATGTACAAAAATTAATTGCTTTTAACGGTCCGCACCCTTATACATTTATGCGTGAGCTTAGAACAAATAAAAATCAGCAAAAAGCAAGCGAGTATATGAAATGGTTTCAAAAACAAGAAGCACAGGACTATATGGAACGAGACAACTTCTCAGGTTTGCGTAAGCTTGTGATCGACCCAGGTGTAAAAAAAGGATACCTAACAGCTGATGATGTTCAAGCATACATGAACTCTTGGGAAAATGGCTCTGTGCTGTCCATGCTAAGTTATTACCGCAATTTAAAGATTTTCACGGAAGAAGACCTTCGAAGAAAATCTTTGTTTCCGTTAGAAGAAGAAGTGTTAAACATCCCGGTACAAATTATTTGGGGAAATCAAGATCCTACTTTTATGCCTGAAAACTTAGATGGTATTGAAGAATATGTGCCAAACATATCTGTTCACCGATTAGCTGAAGCATCTCATGCCCCTCAGCATGAAAAGCCTCAAGAAGTAAACAACGTGATGTGGAATTTTTTAAATAAGTAAAGAGAAAAAGAAAGGTTTCCTTTAGAAACCTTTCTTTTTCTTTTGAATTTAAAATAATTTTAAAAAAAGTGATCCAACAGAATAAGGTGATCGTTAGGTAAGTAGAAAAGGAAGTACTTCTTGAAAAAAGCGGTTAAAAACTTTTTCAAAAAAAGTGATCTAGCTGAACAAAGCGTTCGTTAGATAAGTAGAAAGGGAAGGAATTCTTGACGAAAATGACATCTTAAAAAAGTTTTAAAAAAGTGATCCAAGGTCATTCGCCAATCGTTTAGTAGATAGAAAGAGAATACTTCCTAAAAAGAGTCATTAAATACGGGAGAACATGAAGGTAAAATATAAAGAATATTCAAAATGTTCAATCTGTTTAATGATTTAAGATGTAGTAAGAATGAAAAAAGTAGCGTACATCAACTAAAAATGAGGAGAGTGGAAAATGATGAAATTAAGCAAAAAGTTAATGATCCCTGTACTAGGAGCTTCACTATTGATGCCCACAATTGCAAACGCAGAGGAAGCACAACCAACGGCAGTAACAAAAGCTGCAGATTTACGAGCGAACTTAGACTACTTATTATCTGAACACTTTACGCTTGCCGTTGCCGCTATGACAACAGCCTATGACGGTTCTAAAGACGCTGACGCTGCGTTTAAAGCATTGGACCAAAATGCCGTTGACATGGAGCCTGCTATTGCGTCTGTCTATGGTGATAAAGGAGCAGCTGAATTTGAAAGAATTTTCAGAGAACATAATAGTTACACAGATGATTTTGTAAAAGCAACAAAAGAAAATGACAAAGAAGCCATGGCTGAAGTAGATAAAGAAGTAAATCAATTCGTAAATGAATTTGCTAAGTTCTTAAGTACTGCTACGGAAGGCAAACTACCTGAAGATGCAGCAAAAGAAGCGCTTCGCGTACATGAAGACCAAGTAAAAGAAACATTTGAAGATTATGTAGCAGGTGACTACGAAGCGGCCGCTAAAACATACCGCGAAGGATATCAGCAAATGTTTGCCATTAGTAAAGCGTTATCAAATGCAATCGTAACGCAAATGCCCGATAAATTCGATAATACCAAAGTAGATACACCAGCAGCAGATTTACGTTCTTCATTAAACAGCTTAGCAGCAGAACATTTTGCTTTAGCAACAATGGGAATGGAAAAAGGGTTCAACGGTTCAAAAGATTACGACTATGTTAGCTGGTTAGAAAATGCTAACACAGCAGATTTTAAAGCTGCAATCGGTTCAGTATATGGCGATGAAGGGGCTGCACAATTCGAAAAAATTTGGCAAGGAGATCACATCAATGCCCAAGCTGAACTAGTAAGTGCACAAGTAAAAGGCGATGAAGCAGGAGAAAAAGCTGCTAAAGACAAGCTCCATAAATTCGCGCAAGAATTTGGTACATTCTTAGGAACAGCAACAGATGGAAACCTTCCAACTGCAGACGCACAGGCAGCTATAAAAGCACATGAAGATACGGTTATTAAAACATTTGAGCAATATGCATCCGGCGACTACGCTGGAAGTTATGATACGTACCGTGAAGGGTATAAATTAATGTTTGGTGTCGGCCAAGCTTTAGGTGAAGCGATTGTAAAACAAAATCCCGATAAGTTTGCTGAGACAGCTATGCCAACAGATATGCCGAAAACAGGTATGGGCGGGGCATCTGAATCAACGATGAACCCACTAACAGCGATCTATATTGCACTAGGTTCGTTAGCTGTATTAACAGCTGGAGTTATTTTACGCAAGAAACCAGTAAGCAAATAATATTTTTTCTCCTTTTCCTTATGAATTACAAGTCAAGAGTCCTAAAAAAAGAAGAGAGGTTGTTCTCTCTTCTTTTTTATAAACAGCTGTGAAACGAGGTGACGATGTGAAAAAAGCGATTGTTCTCGCCTACTGTATATTAAGTTTAGTCCTGCTTGTTAGCGGCGGACTATATTTTAAAGAACAAATGGTAGAAGCAAAAGAAATGAAGCAACAGAATGCAGCTAAGCAAAAAGAAAAAGAATCACAATCAAAGGATTTAAAAAGCCGGGTAACGCTTGAAGAGGAATTTGCTGTATTAAAACAGCATAAAACAGAAGCCAAACAGTTAAACAAAGAATTCAAAGGAATCATTCCTGCAAAAGTGTCCATTCCAGCTATTCATGTGGAGGCTTCAATTGAACAAGTAGGGTTATTAGACAGCGGTGAAATGGCAGCGCCATCTACAGAAAATGGAGTTGCTTGGTTTGAACCAGGAGCTAAACCTGGCGTAAAAGGAAATGCTGTACTAGCAGGACACGTAGACAGTAAAACCGGTCCTGCCGTCTTTTACAATCTAAAAAACTTAAAAAAAGACGATGAAATTACCGTAAGAGATGCACAGGGGACCACGCTTACCTTTGTTGTTAAACGTACAAAAAGCTATCCGCGAGATAAGGCACCTTTAAACGAAATTTTTGGGTACAGCAACAAACGTAATTTAAATCTAATTACGTGTACAGGCACGTTTGACCGTGCAGAAGGAACCCATCAAGAGAGGTTAGTTGTATATACAGAACTAAAAGCTGACCAAGCAAAAGAATTGGAGCGTGAAGCAACTGCACCACAACCTCCTACACATGTAAAGATGAGCGGTAATTTGCTTACGTGGTACGCGGTACGAGAAGGCAATATTATCGGTTACCGAATTTATAAAAAGAACCCAGGCGGAACATTTGTCCATATTGGCAGCGTTTCGGAATTTGAGCGAAAAAGCTTTGCCGACTCCGACGCATCTCAGTCTCGTTATTATGTAACAGCTGTTAACGAGTCAGGAAAAGAGTCTGCCCCATCTAGTATAGCGAAATAACAAAAAGCTCTCTTCAAACGGAGAGCTTTTTGTTATTTTTGATTGTCGATTCAAAAGATCTCTTCTGGCTTTCTATTTATCTAAATGCTATTAGTTTTAATAGATAAATAAAAATTCCTTAAAAATAATACTTGAATAATATAAATATTCAGATTATTATGTACTAATAGTCTTTTTGGTAATTAAAAGGAAAAAAAACAAAAAGAATCTAAAAGAAAAGGGAGAGAAAGTATGGCACAACCTAATTTGCAAACAGAGCAAAAACCACATCTAACAACCTTTCTAGACAAACTATTAGGAAGAGTAGAAGCATTCGGAAACAAACTACCTGATCCTTTTATTTTGTTTGTATGCTTAGCGCTTATTATCGTATTAGCGTCTGTTGCTATTAATAGTATGGGAGTAACAGTGGTCCATCCTGGTACTAATAAGACTCTTCCAATTAAAAGTTTGTTGTCGCATGAAGGCATTCAGTATATCTTAACATCGATGCTGACCAATTTCACTGAATTTAAGCCCCTAGGACTTGTACTTGCTATGATGCTTGGAGTCGGACTTGCAGAAAAAGTAGGTCTGCTTGAAGTGGCCATAAAGAAAACGATTTTAAATGCTCCAAAAGCTCTTATTACATACGCCATCATTTTTACAGGAATTATGGCCAACTTAGCGGCAGATGCTGCTTTTGTCATCGTTCCTCCGCTTGCAGCAATGATATTTTATACAGTAGGAAGGCACCCGCTTGCTGGATTAGCGGCAGGATTTGCTGGGGTGGGATCAGGCTTTACAGCGAATCTTATTATATCCGGAACCGATGGATTGTTATCGGGCATTTCTACTGAAGCTGCTAAAACAATTGACCCAAGCGCTGCTGTCAGTCCTGCAGCGAACTGGTACTTCATGGCGGCTTCTGTATTTGTTTTAACTATTATAGGAGCGATCGTCACTGAAAAGATTGTAGAACCTAGACTGGGTAATTATAAAGGAAAAAAACGCAATGATTTTGGTGAAATTAGTGAGGCAGAAGCAAGAGGCTTAAAAAACAGTATCGTTGCTGCATGTATTTATGTCGTTGTACTAGCTGTTTTCTTATTTTGGCCCAACTCTCCTCTACGAAATGAAGACGGCGGAATTGTTCCATCTCCTTTTTTAGATGGTATCATTCCGATTACGCTGCTGTTTTTTGTGGTAGTTGGCTCTGTTTATGGAATAACAGTAGGGAAAATCAAAAGTTCTAGAGATATACCTGCTTATATGACTGATTCGATGAAAGATATGGCAAGCTACATCGTCCTTATTTTTGCGGCTGCTCAATTTATTGCCTACTTTAATTGGACGAATCTTGGAACGTGGATCGCAGTAGAAGGAGCGGATATATTGAATGCATTACATCTAACAGGCTTTCCCGTTGTAATTGGTTTTGTATTTTTAACAGCTCTGCTGAATCTTCTTATTTTCAGCGGCTCTGCTCAATGGGCACTAGAAGCACCTATTTTTATTCCATTGTTCATGCTGTTAGGGTACAACCCTGGATTTATTCAAGCAGCTTACCGAATAGCAGATTCGTCTACCAATGTAATCACTCCTTTAAATCCTTACATGATTGTCATTTTAGCCTTTATGAAAGAATACGAGCCAAAAGCAGGGCTTGGAACCATCATTTCACTTATGCTTCCTTATACTTTAGCCTTCTTAGGAATTTGGATTATAATGTTGATTGTTTTTGCTGTATTCGGTATTCCTCTAGGACCAGGTGTATATATGTATTTGTAAAGAAAAATCCTCTTCTACTCCAAGAAGAGGATTTTTTATGTTAGAAATTCTAACACTTATAAATGATATTTCAGCTTATGTGTACATAGGAGAATAAATAACAAAAAGAAAAGAGGATAAAAAAACAAAAATTTTCTGAATAAATTTGCAAAAAGTAGTTGCTAAATACATATAAATCAAATATGATAGTAAACATAACAAAACATGTTATATAATCTAACATTAAATTTAGGGGTTATTTATTCGTACTTAAGGGGGAAATCATCATGCAAATGGGCGATTCAGTATTTATGTTTTTTTCAGCATTATTGGTTTGGATTATGACACCAGCTATTGCATTGTTTTACGGAGGCATGGTTCGAAGTAAAAACATGTTAAGTACCGCGATGTATAGCGTAGGTTCATTAGCTGTCATATCTGTTCTTTGGATAGTAGCTGGCTATTCGTTAGCATTTTCGACCGGTGGCAATGCTTTTATTGGAAACTTGGACTGGGTGGGATTAAAAGGCGTTGGATTCACTCCAAACGGGGACTACAGCGCAACGATCCCGCATAACATGTTTATGATGTTTCAACTAACATTTGCTGTGTTAACAGTAGCTATTATCTCGGGTGCTTTTGCAGAGCGCATGAAGTTTTCAGCATTTATCTTATTTGCTATCCTATGGTCATTATTTGTATATGCACCCGTTGCACACTGGGTTTGGGGAGTTGGCGGATGGCTTCGTGAACTAGGAGCTATTGACTTTGCTGGCGGAAACGTCGTTCACATTTCATCAGGTGTAGCAGGATTAATTCTAGCTCTTGTTGTTGGAAAACGAAAAAATGCCGATGCTGCAGCACCTCACAATTTACCGCTAACTCTTTTAGGCGGAATGCTGATTTGGTTCGGGTGGTTTGGATTTAACGTTGGAAGTTCCTTAACTATTAACAGCGTTGCAATGACGGCTTTCATTAACACGAATACAGCGGCAGCAACAGGAATTATCGGCTGGCTTGTAGTAGAGTGGATTATTAATAAAAAGCCTACGCTGCTTGGAGCCGTTTCGGGAGCGATTGCTGGACTTGTAGCTATTACACCAGCTTGTGGATTCGTTACACCGTTTGCTTCTATTGTAATTGGTTTTATCGGCGGAGCAGTTTGTTTCTGGGGTATCTTCTCACTTAAAAAGAAAATCGGTTACGACGATGCGTTAGATGCATTTGGTCTTCACGGTATTGGGGGAACATGGGGAGGTATCGCAACGGGTTTATTTGCCACAACTTCTGTAAATGATGCCGGCGCGAATGGTTTATTCTACGGAGACCCAAGTCTACTATGGAAACAGCTGGTGGCTATCGTAGCAACGTATCTGTTTGTCGGCATCGCTACCTTCATTATTGTTAAAGTGGTTGGGTTGGTAGTATCTCTACGCGCAACACAAGAAGAAGAAACGCTCGGGCTTGATATTACGCTGCACGGTGAAAGAGCGTATCACGAATCGAATATGTAAAAGGGGTGGGCACAGTGAGTGATGTTTTAACAAAAATTGAAATTATTACGCGCCCTTCAAAGTTTGAAGAGCTTAAGCAAGAACTAGCAAAAATTGGCGTGAGCGGTATTACGGTTACAGATGCGTTAGGATGCGGATTGCAAAAAGGCATTACGGAACTTTACAGGGGGGTCAAAAAACAAGACAATATGCACGCCCGAATTAAAGTGGAAATTGTGGTCTGCGAAGTTCCCGTATCCGACGTTGTTGATAAAGCAAGAAAAGTACTAAATACAGGTCAGCCTGGAGATGGGAAAATATTTATCTATGAATTAAAAAATGCGATTAAGATCCGAACAGGGGAAGAGGGATCACAGGCATTACGAAACAATAGTTAAACTCGGGGAGAAGCGGAAAACAAAGGGTCATAAAAAGGTGCATAATATGCACCTTTTTTTAGGTTGAATAGTTACAAGGCATGTTTCTTTATGGTGACATGCTTTTTTGTTATATATACAGCCAAAGAGTATATTGTAGAAAATAACTATATTTTTATTTTTTCAGCTTCTCTTTGTATATGAGATTGAATCTATTATGAAAGATTGCGAGAAAAAAGGGGTACATAAACAGTAATCTTTTTCATCGTTTCCAGAAATAACATTTTTTACAAAGATATTCGAGATTATTATGGAATTAAATAAAAGCGGAATGACCATTTTGCTCGTTGAACAAAACGCTTATCAAGCACTGCAAATCGCGCACCGAGGCTACGTGATTCAAACGGGAGGAATTATTTTGCAAGGAAAAGGACCGGAATTAATTCACAATGAAAAAATAAAAGAAGCTTATTTAGCTTAAAAAACAAACCGCATCGCGTTTTAACGCTGCGGTTTATTTTTGTTCACAGGGGATGATTTGGATAAAGCAGGTAAGCATTGCTATTATCTGGTTTAGTTTCTTAATTAAGTAGGGAACGTTTAAAATAAGATTATTGAATAAGTGAGTAATTAGATAACCTCCTAGATGAAAGGAATGCTTCAATTTAAAGCTTTTTCATAAAAAACAAAAAAAGTTGAAACTTTTTTCATCAAAAAACGTTTATAAAGTAATAGAAAAAAATGGGTACGGTTATTTACACTCAAAAAGGAAGTGAGAGCGTGGCGACGCTGAAAACTAATTATTTGACTGACTTATGCTTAATCTATAGAGAAAGTCAATTTTATGTAATGCAAATACCTAGTTTCTACAAAAAAATGGCTAGCAAATACTTTCAGTTTCAGCCCCAAGAAAAAATAATTGCGTATTTACACAGCTCTTTTATAGCGGGCCTAGATAAAAGGGGAATTTGCTTTACAAATAAGGGGATTTACTGGAAAAGCAGAGGGATGAAAAAAGGAAAAATGTTATGGGAAGATTTCGCTAACATTCAATCCATTACCATTCGAAAAGAAGAAATGATTTGTTTTAATGACGTGGAGAAATTTCAAGTCAATCAAAACGATTACTCAGCTAGAAAGCTAGTATCTCTATTAAAAAAAATCAAGAAATTTATTCGCACTCATTCCCATGAATATATGTGTCAAGACTATATATATCCATGTGTATCCTCAAAAGAATTAACTTCTATTTGTTCATCTTTTCAAATTCATCAAACACCTGATCCAAAAGATGTGTTGTCGGTAGCAGGACAACTATGTGAAGAAGTTGAAAAAGAGATGCGAAACAGGCTCTATTTACCTGCAAAAGAAAAAATTGTAGCTCATTTAAATACATATCCTCTTCAAAAAACCGAGGGGATTACCGTTTGTTCTAAAGGAATTTATTTCTCAAAATCTTTTAAAACAGTTTATTACCCTTGGCACTTATTTCGCCACGTGAGTATTTCAGTGGAAACAGAGGAATTAAAAATTGCTAAAAAACATTCGTTATCTCTCAACTCAGCTGCCGTATCAAGCGGAGAAGTAATGCTGTTTCTCAAACAAATTAAACAGCATGTGCAGGCTTTGCATGAAAAAGAAATCGATATTAAACAAGATAATAAGTTTGCATGGAAAATGTTAATTTAAAAAACAGGTTACCGGTAATCTGTTTTTTTGTTTTGTAGTTCTTTAGAATCATTTATTTGGAATATTGAAAGACATCATACAAGTAAACAAGACTAGAATATTGGAAGTTAAGAAAATTTTTCCATGACTATAAAGTTAATTTTACCAAAATGTCTTTTTCGTTTGGATAATTATGCTAAAATAGAGCTCGAGTTTATTTTAAGGAGCTGACAACAAGATGGAACGTAATTATTCAATTGATTTTATTAAGTTTTTTGCTACAGTGTTTGTGGTTTGTATTCATGTTAATCCATCACATGACGATTTCTTTTTAGGGAACCAGGAAAATGTGCTAGATGTCATTGTTGACACATTTGCACGATTCGCGGTTCCTTTTTTCTTTATTGTATCAGGGTATTTGTTTATGAATAAAATTCAAAAACATCCAAAACCTTCTGCATACTTAAAAAAATACACGTGGAATATTTCAAAGCTTTATGCATGTTGGTTCATCTTTTATTTATTGTTTGGTGTAGTTCTGCGCTTATTTCAAAACCACGGAACATTAGCAGAGCGAAAAGATGCAGTAGCTGATTATTTAACATCATCCATCACATTCAAAGATATCTTTTATTATGGAAGTGACACAAGCGGATTTCAGCTTTGGTACTTGATTGCGTTAATTTGGGCTGTTGTTATCGTTTTCTTATTTCAAAGATGGAAAAAGATCGGTTTATTAATGATTATCAGCACCGTATTATATGTAACTGGGTTATTTGGACAGTCTTATTCTTTATTTTTTCCACTTTCTTTTCAAACGAGAGATGCCCTGTTCTTTGGTTTATTCTATACAGTATTAGGAGCTATGTTTGCCCTTTATGGTAAGCAAATTCTGTCAGTATTAAACGTAAGGCCCATGATTTATTTAGCCAGCTTTTTTGTGTTTTCAGCGTTAGAGATCGCCGAGCGCTACTGGTTGGTCAATATCCAGCACAGCAAGCCCGGAGACTATTTTATTTCTACGATTTTTTTATCGGCATCATTGTTTTTATTCGTATTAAGCAGTCCAAGTCTTGGCAAAAACTCGTTTTTTTCAAAGGTTGGGAAAAATTCAGTTGGCATTTATGTCGTGCATATATGTATATTAAATGAGACCTATCGATTGCTTCGTTCCATAGATTCTTCTTTCTTTACAAATAGTATCGTCGCATATGTACTTATCGTCCCAGCAGTTTTTTGGTGCTCGTACTATTTATACAGAGGGATTCAATGGACAAAGGGAAAGTTACATGCAAAGCCGCACAAACATTCGTTTACAAAGCTACAGCATAAATAAGAAAAGCACCGGAGCAAGGGACTGACCCCAAAGCTTCCGGTGTTTTTTTGATAAAAAATGAGTAATTTAAAACCTAATTGGCTTGAGCTTCGTCTAACGTATTGAAAAAGAGGTGAGTGAAGTGAACGATTTGCTATTTGCATTAGTAGAGCAAGAAGAGTATGAAATTCTTTTAGAAGAGGCTATGAATGAATATGGTCAATCCATCTTGCAGCTTGTATATTCTTACGTGCGAAATTCTACTGTTAGTGAGGATTTGACACAAGAAATTTTTGTGAAGTTTTATAATTCTCTTTCTACGTATTCTAAGCAATCTAGTTTGAAAACTTGGTTATGGCGCATTGCTATTAATCACTGCAAAGATTATTTAAAAAGTTGGTACGTGCGAAAAATGCAATTTACAGAACATATACATATGATTTTTGAATCAAGCAAAGAAATGATCGAAGAAGAAATGGTAAAAAAAGAGGAGTCTGAAGAATTGGTTCAAACTGTAATGAGTCTTCCATTAAAGTATAGAGAACTCATTTATCTGCATTATTTCGAAGAATACACAATTAAAGAAATAGCTGAGCTTTTATCTATTAATTCTAATACGATTAAAACACGATTACGGCGTGGAAAAGAATTGTTAAAACAAATGATAGAGGAGGGCTAATATGGATGAAAGATTACGTCATCTAAAAGGCTCAATGAAGCAATCTGTATTCCAAAACCTGCAGTTTACTGACAAGCACAAGCAAGCTATTAAGCGAAAAATAAAACAAGAAAACATTTTACTGCCAGCGCTACAGCTTCTGTCAGTTGAAAAAAATGGAATAGAACTTGTTCAAAAACTACGGAGTAGAGGAATTCAAGAGTTTGATGAACAAGAAGGGTTTGTGTACATTCTGCTGCATCAGCTTGAGCAAAAATCATACGTAACAAGCCGCTGGAAAGAAGATCAGAAGAAATACTATCAGCTGAATAGTAAAGGTAAAAAGGTAATGAAAAGCTTAGAAAATGGAAGTCAACGATCAGCTTTTGTCCTTCAAGGGTTATTAGGAGGAGGACAATGAAAAAAGAAGAATTTTTACAGTCAATTACTCAAGAAATAAAACATAAAGAAGCAAAAGAAGCAGTGTATCAAGAGCTTGATGCCCATATTAAAAACTTAGAACGAGAATCTATTCAGCGCGGTGTTTCTCAAGAGGAAGCTGAAAAAAAAGCTGTTGAACAAATGGGCAGTTCAGCGGAACTAAGCAGACGCTTTCAAAAGCTATACCGCACAAAGATTGATTGGATCTTAGTTTCATTATTTGTTGCAGCGTTAGGCTTAGGAATGTTGACAATTAAGCTAGGTTCATCTATATCAATGGAAACCAAACTTATTACTGCATTAATTGGACTAGCCCTGACAGCAGTATGTGCTTTTCAAAACTACCGCAAGTGGAGAGAGTGGGGGTGGGTAGCATTTATAGCTCCTATACTCCTCCTTGTAGTATTTAATCTGCATATATTGCCAGAAAGGATTCAACCAAACGTTCAAGGTACAACCGTAGTAAACCTATCTTTTTTTAGCCTAGATTTAAATTTCATTTTAATATTTTATTTAATAGGTTGGGGATATATTTTACAACGTAGGTCATGTAACGTTCCCATTATAGCAGTACTATTTATTTTAACCATAGTCTTATACGGGCGTTTAACTAGTATTCCTAATGTGATGATGTACATCATCATGATCGCTTCTATGTTTATATTTAGTGCTCGTAAACATGCTAAAAAGATCACTTTGTTGTTTCTGCTCACACTGTTTATAATTATAGCCGTTATGCTGCTCCTTTCAGGAAGCTCTTATTACTTAAGTCGTCTATCAATTGTGCTGCATCTAGGGAAAGATCCAGCAGGGGCAGGCTACGTCCCTGTACATCTTTCTCGCCTGTTCCATCAAGCTGAGTGGCTTCCTCAAGCTAATCCATCAGAGGGATACCGAATAGGTGGAATCGACACAGAATTTGTATATGCAGGTTTGACCTATGCCTACGGCTGGGGAATTTCAATTTTTATTATGCTAGTGTTGAGTGCTTTATTAGTAAAAATGATACTGTTAATTAAACAGATTCGCGATCCGTTTGGAAAAATGCTTGTTTCCGGAAGCGTAAGCGTGTATGCATTTCAGTTGCTTTATAATTTAGGTATGTCGTTTAATCTCCTTCCAATTATGGGTGTATGGTTGCCATTTATAAGTTATGGTATGGGTCCCACAATTGCAAATGCGGTGTTCATTGGCATTGTGCTTAGTATATATAAAACAAAAGATATACCGATAAAAGAGCTGGCTAACTAAGCCAGCTCTTTTATGATGCAATAGCATACAAAAGCTGCTTTTGCATTTTAGGAGATAAAGGAATATTTTGATACAATTCGTAAATATGATGTTCGTTCCGGTGATAACAAATCCAATCCTTGTACGTTCCTTTTAAGAAGATGCGAAAAAACACGATTCGCTTATTCGTGCCGCCTGTTTTTAATTCAATTTTCAAATCATCTGTTTCTAATGTATACTGTACTGTAGAAGAGGAGAGAGCAAGTTTAGTTGTTTTTTTACTTGTTTTAATGAATTCGGCAAGTTCAATGATCTTCATTTTTTTACCTCACTCTATTGTAAATTAGGGGTATCTTATACGTATGATGTGTACAAAGAAAATAGAATCGTTTTTTATAGTTTAGAAGAAGGATCTTCAGCCCCTTCGTTAAGGGATTTGCATAAAAGGTTGACGTTTTCTTTGAATACAAATAAAATGCATATTAAGAAGTATTTCCCTCATTGTAACTACAGAAAAAGAAGAATTAAGGGGGCTCAATATGTTGACTGACTTAGTCGTAAGTCAAAAAGTAGTCAAGGTAAATGAATTCACTGTTGTAGGAGTGCCTATTCGAACAGATGAACCTGTGGAAGAAACGGGCACAGGTCTTATTCCTGAGCACTGGCAGACTTTTTATAAACAACAGTTAGCTAATAAAATCGCCAATAAAGTAAATGGTAATACATTTGCTCTTTATACAGAATTTGAATATAATCAAAAAATGGATTTTACATTTGCTCTCGGCTACGAAGTTTTACCCGGCGGCGAACTGAAAGAGGATATGAGAGAGTTCATCATCCCAGAAGGTGAATATATGGTGTTTACAACAGCTGTTGGGCCAGCTAGACAGGTAGTCGTAGAGGCTTGGGCTTATATTCGCGAGTGGGCTAAAAAAAATCATCGTGCCTATAAAATAGATTTTGAACTATATGATGAACGCTGTATTGATCCTGAGTACAGTCAAGTTGATATTTATGTTTCGATTTAATAGCTAGTTTTGCTAAGTAGTTAAGATGCAGAGAAGCGTTTTTTGCTGCGTTCTTACTTTTGACGATAGGAATACAAAAGGGGTTTAGTGAGAGTGATCAGCAACGATTTATTACAAGCTTTAAAAGACGGATATAAACAGAGAATTAAATGGGTACTTATAAGTCAAATGGCACTGTTCATCACCGTAGCAGTCATACTTGTATCAAATTTTGTCACTAAATTTTCGTTTAACCAATTGAGCTTTATTTTTGTTTTGGTTAGTATAAGTTCGCTGTTATCAGGGGTAGAGCACGTATTGTTAAAACGTGAGAAGTGGCAATGGATTTTTGATTTTATTTTAGCTGCTTTTTTTATTGGTTTATCTATTTTTTTACACCGTTAAAGCGCCTGGTTCAGCGCTTTTTTATTTTGAACAGCTCAGCACACAAATTCCGGACCTTTCTAGTATAAACAAAACAAAAATAGGTATTTATGACGAAGATAGTCAGAAAATTTAGTAAAAAAGTCTTGTATCTTGTCTTTATTTCGATTATGATAAGTTTACACCCTTCGTATTCACTTCTTTGGATGTCAGTACCTCTATTTTTACACTACAGAAAAGAGGTGAAGCCATTTCTTCAGTTTTCCTGCTAGCCTGCATATTAACCCTTTTAGCTATTTTATTTAGTAGCAACTACCCTCAAAATTAAAGGAGAGATCCGCGCTTATGTCAAAAGCTCCTGTAAAAAACGATATTGAACTTCAACTATCTGAAACGCACTTTTTTCAACTGCTTGATTTAATTTATTTAGGTAACTGGATGGTCACAGCATGTTCTGGAGTGGAAGATGAGCATGCACAGGAATATACGGATGTAGAAAAACAAATGTTTTCACACGCAGAGCCTTTCCTTGAAAAAGGACCTTTTCACACGCTAAACAGTGAGGTTATGTTTACAGAAGAACATGAAGATTCTCTTCAAGATATTATTGGAGAATACGATAACGAAGTGTTTTGGGAAGCGCTAGCCTATCGCATGGCTAAACGAGATGTGATAGAGCAAATAGGACCCACTAAAGAAATAAAAAATGAAGTTTTTATGCAAATTTTTCATCGAGAAATGGATTATATACGAGAGTTTGAGACAAATGGAATTAAACGAATAACTATACCGCCTTTGCAGTAAAGGAGACAAATCGGCTTTCAACCTTGAAGGCCGATTTGCTGTTAAGCTGAAGCTTTTCTATTCCGCCTAAGAGGCGGGAGAGATCGGTATGTAAAGCTCCGCCATAACCATTCACACGGACCGTAATAGAAATAATAAAGCCACCACTTATTAAGAAAAAGCTGGAGTGTATAGATGATGAGACAAATAACCGTGCTTTCCGTTAAGGTAAGAGTTCCGTATAAACCAAAGACTCGAACCATCCACAGGCAAATTAAAGTTTGGCTAAGGTAAGTTGTTAATGCCATTGTTCCACTATACTTAAAAAGACCCAGCATTGAAGCATAAGGAGAAAATTGCAGGAATAACAGTAAGGTGGTAAGATAAAAAAAACATAGAAAAATGCCGCTCAAACTTGTAAAAAGGTGAATGGCCGCCTGCTGATAGAGTTCGTATCTTAAAATCTCTGTTTTTAGCATGGCCAGAATAATAGTTAAAGTGAAACCTGCTGCGCCTGTTATTGACTGAATTTTCTTGAAAAAAGAACGATTTTGTTCGATATTATGTACCAATCCTTTTTTAGCAGTATATAAGCCAAATAACAACATAGAAAATACGGGAAAGATAGAAAACGGTAGATTTAATAGCATAGGCACCACTTCAACATTCAAACGATAAAACAGCCAAGATAAATAGTCTGCTTGCCTGTAGGTGGATAAATATTGGGTTAAGACATGTTCATGTAAAGCTTTATACTCCCACTGAGCCTCCTGCAAGACGTGTGCTGGAATAAAAAACTGCATACAAGCCAAAAGATAAAAAAAGCATAGCAAGCCTATTGCCCACAGCAAAATCGTCTTAGCTTTTCGATTGTAAAAAAAGAATAATAAAAAACCGCCAATAGCATACACATGCAAAATGTCTCCATACCAGAAAAAGACAAGATGAAAAAGCCCGATTAATAGCAAAGCAGCCATTCTTCTTGACCATAAAGCAGCGGCAAAGTACTGCTTTTCTTCAGCTCTATGCAAAAAAATTCCGCATCCAAGTCCAAACAAAAAAGAAAAAATGGTAAAAAACTTCCCTTGCACAAACAGCTGCAAGAACAAATCAATATAAGCATCTATTCCTTCATACTTATAAGAAACATTGTACAGCTGAAAAATAAATATCGGAGAAGTAAAAGCCGGTATATTCACTAAAAAAATGCCCAGCAAAGCAATGCCCCGAATAATATCAAGAACAACAAGACGTTCGTTAAGGGGAAGTGGAGAAGGATTCATCGCTGTCGCTCCTTTTGGTTAGATATGTACATCTTAACACGGCAGTGGCGAAAAAATAGGTGGAAGTACAAAAAAATAAGCGGAAAGATTCATAGCTTTATGGATGAAAAAGTTGGATAATAATGGTATGGTCACCCATATCAAATATGAAAGGTGGAGAAAAAGATGAAAACAGCACTTGTGTTAGGTGGAACGCGTTTTTTCGGAAAAAATTTAGTTCAGACATTGCTTTCTAAAGGAGTACAGGTTACGTTAGCAACGCGAGGTAAAACACCGGATGATTTCGGCGACCGAGTTGAGCGAATTTTTCTTGATCGTGTAGAAAAAGATTCTGTAATCGAAACAACAAGAGGAAGAAAATGGGATGTTATCTTCGATCAAATATGCTATTCTTCACACGGCGCAGCTGTTGCTGTTGAAGCTTTTCGTCATAGTACGAGTCACTATGTACTTACCTCGACTCTTTCAGTATATGGTTCTTTAGAAAAAACGTGTTATGAAGAAGATTTTGATCCATACAAGTATCCTATTTCATATACACGCCGTGAAAATATTTCCTATCAAGAAGGAAAACGCCAAGCCGAGGCAGTATTCTTTCAAAAAGCACCGTTTTCGGTAACAGCTGTCCGTTTTCCAATTGTTATGGGAAAAGATGATTATACGGACCGCTTGCGTTTTCACATAGAAAAAATTATGCATGGAGAAGAAATTGGTGTACCGGCTATTGAAGCAGAAATGAACTTCATTTCACAGGAAGAAGCAGGTGAATTTTTAGTTTGGTGTGCAGAACAGAAGCTAAAAGGGCCGATTAACGCTTGTTCAAATGGTACCATTTCACTCAAAAATTTATTTTCATATATTGAACAAGCAGCGGATAAAACAGCAAGAACAACCTCTCGTTTAACGGATGAAAATAGTTCTCTGTACGGAGTAGATCATTCTTGGACGATGAGCAATGAAAAAGCTAGCTTTTGGGGATATTCATTTACGAACCTGCAGGACTGGCTGCCTTCATTAATCAAAACTGTCGTTGAAAGCGAAAAGAAAGTACCTTTAAGTTAGAGAACAACAAAGACTGCACGTTTAGCAGTCTTTTTGCTGTTACAAGCAGAACATTTTTATTTTATGAGCAAAAAAGGTACGCTAAGTATACATCATTATATAGAAGAAAGAAGGATACACTATGGCAAAACATCACTTTCATTTGCAAGCAAATTGGCCAGGAGGCCGAAATGAAGTGGGAACAATTGAAGCAGGGCAATTAAAAACAAGCATTTCTATTCCACCAGAAATGGACGGGCCAGGAGCCGGGACAAATCCAGATGAAATGCTGCTAGGAGCAGCAGCCACCTGCTACATTATCACGCTTGCAGCGATGCTAGAAAGAAGTGGAATCCATCAGGAGGCTTTAACGATGGAATCAGAAGCTATCGTGGACGTAACGAATGGTGTGTTTACGTACGAAAAAATCATTCATAAACCTCACGTGATCGTCACACCTAAATTTGCGGCCCAAGAAGAGAAAATCAATCGACTTATAAAAAAAGCAGAAACGTCCTGTATGATTTCAAGAGCCATTCAAGGAAATGTAGAGATCGAATTAGAACCTCAGCTCACAGTAAAAGCGTAATGAATCCATTACGCTTTTGTTATGTTTATTTCTAAAAAATAGCACATTTAAGATTGTAAAATACTCAAATTTGAATATAATAATTTAAGTAGCTATCATTTCTGTTCATCAAAAAGATGACGCGAAAGGAGGAACTGAAATGGTTTCATCAGAAAAACATATTCGTTTTATCGTAGCAGGATTGCTGCTCGGTATTTTTATGTCAGCCATGGATAATACCATCGTAGCGACGGCTATGGGGAAAATCATTTCTGATCTAGGCGGATTAGATAAGTTTGTTTGGGTTACGTCCGCTTATATGGTTGCCGTGATGGCAGGTATGCCGATATTTGGTAAACTATCTGATATGTACGGCCGTAAACGGTTTTTTATTTTTGGGTTAACCGTATTCTTACTTGGATCCGCATTGTGTGGTTTAGCACAAAGCATTGTGCAGCTAAGTATTTACCGAGCGATTCAAGGAATTGGAGGAGGAGCGCTTCTTCCGATTGCTTTTACCATCGTATTTGATATTTTCCCTCCTGAAAAACGCGGGAAAATGACGGGATTATTAGGTGCCGTTTTTGGCTCAGCAAGCGTATTTGGTCCACTTCTCGGTGCTTACATTACGGAATACATCAGCTGGCACTGGGTGTTTTACGTGAACGTGCCAATTGGACTTTTATCGTTATTTTTTATTATGCGCTTTTATAAAGAGTCAAAAAGTCATAAAAAGCAAAAAATTGACTGGGCTGGTGCAGCCACTCTTGTCATTTCAGTAGTAAGTTTAATGTTTGCTCTTGAACTTGGAGGAAAAGAGTATGAGTGGTCTTCTCCGCAAATTTTATCTCTTTTTGCTATCTTTGCTGTGGCGCTGTCACTCTTCTTTTTTGTGGAAAAGCGCGCGCAAGAGCCGATTATTTCATTTTGGATGTTCAAGCGCCGTTTATTTGCAACATCACAGATTCTCGCTTTCTTATACGGAGCAACGTTTATTATTTTAACGGTATTTATTCCTATTTTCGTTCAAGCTGTCTACGGAGGTTCTGCTACAAATGCAGGTTTAATTTTAACTCCGATGATGTTAGGCTCAGTAGCAGGAAGTGCGATCGGCGGGATTTTTCTCACAAAAACAAGCTTCCGAAACTTGATGATTATGTCCGTTTTTTCATTTGCAGTAGGAATGTTCTTGTTAGGAACAATGGAACCTGATACACCTCGTTGGATGCTCACGGTATTTATGATTTTGACTGGATTTGGCGTAGGGTTTAGCTTTTCTCTTTTACCAACGTCGTCAACTCATAAGCTAGATCCACAGTTTAGAGGTTCTGCCAACTCAACAAACTCATTTGCTCGTTCTTTAGGAATGACGCTGGGAGTTACGATTTTTGGAACGATTCAAAGCAATACATTTACAAATGAGCTGCAGCGCAATTTTCAAGGTATGGGAAATGGATCACAAGGAGCATTTTCTCAAATAGGAGATCCGAGTGCAGTTTTTCAATCAAGTGCCCGAAACAGCATTCCGCCTCAAATATTAGATAAGATTGTTGATGCTATGTCTACATCGATCACGTATGCATTTATGCTTGCTCTTATTCCAATTGCAGTAGCTATTATTACTGTCTTTTTAATGGGAAATGAACGAGTGGAAGTTCCCCCTAAAAAGCGGGTAGAAGCTAAGGAACCGGCAGCTCAAAAATAGAAAAGGCACGAATTTATTCGTGCTTTTTTTACTAAATAAGATGCATGTCAAGAGGTGAAAGGTGTTATGAGTGTTAAATTAGTCATACTGGGCTTATTAATGGAAGGAAATAAGCACCCTTATGAAATTCAGCAAACCATTAATGAAAGACAAATGAAGCACTATATTAAACTTGCAAGCGGTTCTTTATATTACGCTTTTGATACGCTCGAAAAAGATCAGTTGGTGAAAGTAGTCGATGTGATTCGAGAGACGAACAGACCTGAAAAGACCGTTTATTCTATCACGGATGCAGGAAGAGAAGAATTTGAACGCCTTTATTTTGAACAGCTGTTAAAAAAAGAGCATATGCATAGACCTGTTTATGCTGCTCTTTCATTTACTTCTTACGTGGATCAAAAAAAAGTGGCTTCTGCTTTAGAAAAAAAGATTGAGGAAACGGCAGCTTATTTAGAAAAAATGCAAAATTTGTACCAAGTTAAAAAGGTCGATCATTCCATTGCAAATCTGTCGATCATTATGCGCACGATTATGCATTTGAAAGTAGAACTAACTTGGTTCACTCATTTACTCAAAGCGGCGAAAAGCAGCAAGCTTACAGAAGTAGATGATGGTTATTTTAAAGACGTTGAAAAAATCGTAGATGAGTTTTAAAAAAAGAAGCAAAACACTGCTTCTTTTTTTAAATAGTCATAAAATATATTTTAAGCAATTTAATTTTGCCAAAAGCTAGGTCAATAACAATTAATTAACACCTGATTCGACCTTTAATCAGCTTTACTTATAAAACGCTTTCAAAAAGTAGTAAGACTATTAAAAAAGTAAAAAAAATTAAAGAAATATAGCGATTTCATTTTGATTGACGAGTAAAAGAGTGGTAAAATATAAGCAGATATCAGATACACACGCAGTGAGATTTATCACTCGTTGTAAAGATGTCAGACGATAAGGTAATCGACATTCAAAATGGAAAGATTGTTGAGTACGACAATTATTATAACTCGTTGGGGGTTTTATCATGGGTAACGAAACGTCGAATAGAGGGGAGCCTTGGCAAGGATTTTTGGGTCCGAACTACGGCTATGTATTAGAACAGTATGAGTTATATGAAGAGCAGTCAGATCTAGTAGATCCAGACTTAAAAGAATTATTTGATTATTGGGGTGCTCCTCCATTAAACGAAAGTGAGCAGGTTCAGCAAGCTGAATACGCACAGACTGCACCTTCAGCTAACACATCTAAAATTGCATCGGCTATTAAGCTAGCGGAAAACATCCGTGCTTATGGTCATCTATACGCGTCAATTAAGCCTCTTGAAAGCGAGAAGAAAGATCCTGTCTTGCTTCACTTGGAAGATTACAATTTAACGCAAGAAGATTTAAAATCAATTCCGGTTGATATTTTATGTACGAATGCGCCATCACACGTCAAAAATGGTTTAGACGCAATTAACTATTTAACAGATGTCTACACAAAAACCATTGCGTTTGAATTCCATCACGTACATAACATGGAAGAGAATAAGTGGCTGACTGATATGGTCGAGTCAGGTGCTATTTTCCAACCTCTTTCAAATGAGAAAAGAACTTCTGTATTAAAGCGTTTAACAGAAGTAGAAGGCTTTGAACAATTTTTACATCGTACATTTGTCGGACAAAAACGCTTTTCTATTGAAGGCGTAGATATGTTAATTCCACTTGTAGATGAACTGATTGCACGCTCAGTGGAAACAAGCCCAAAAACGGTTAATATCGGTATGGCTCACCGTGGACGTTTAAATGTATTAGCACACGTATTAGGCAAGCCGTATGAAATGATTTTTGCGGAATTCCAGCATGCGCCTAACAAGGAATTAGTTCCTTCAGAAGGTTCAATCGGTATCAACTACGGCTGGACGGGAGACGTAAAATATCACCTGGGTGCCGACAAACAAATTAAAGCAGAGAACACAGTTCGAGCTCGTTTGACATTGGCTAGTAACCCTAGTCACTTGGAGTTTGTTAATCCGGTTGTGGAAGGGTTTACAAGAGCGGCTCAAGATGAGCGTGATGTGAATGGATACCCGAAACAAGATGTAAAAAAATCGTTCGCGATTTTAATTCACGGAGATGCTGCGTTCCCTGGTGAAGGTATTGTACAAGAAACGCTGAACTTAAATCAATTGACTGGTTATCAAACAGGTGGAACAATCCACATTATTGCTAACAACATGATTGGATTTACAACAGAAAGCGTCGATTCTCGTTCAACAAAATATGCAAGTGACTTAGCAAAAGGGTTTGAAATTCCAATCGTTCACGTAAACGCGGATGATCCGGAAGCCTGTTTAGCGGCTGCTTATTTTGCTTATGAGTATCGCAGACGTTTTAACAAAGATTTCTTGATTGATTTAATTGGATACCGTCGATTTGGCCACAATGAAATGGATGAACCGTCTGTAACGCAGCCGAAGATGTATGAAATTGTGACAAAACGTCCAACCGTTCGTGCTATGTATGCAAAGCAGCTCGAAGAACAAAACGTTATTCAAAGCGGTCAAGCAGATCAAATTAATGAAGAGTTACAAGCGAAGTTAAAAGCAGCTTATGAGAAAGTACCGCCAAAAGCTGAAAAACAACATAGAATTATGGAAATGCCACAAGCAGTCTTCAAAGGAATTTCAGATATTGATACATCTGTTACAAAAGAAGAGCTGTTTGAAGTGAATCAAGAGCTAGTGAAATACCCTGAAGGATTTAACGTATTTCCAAAACTTGATCGCATCTTATCTAAACGTGCCAAAGCGTTTGAAGAAAATGAAAGCGTGGATTGGTCATTGGGTGAGGCATTTGCATTTGCTACGATTTTAAGAGACGGCACGCCAATTCGTATTACAGGCCAAGATTCTGAACGTGGTACGTTTGCACATAGACATCTTGTTCTTCATGATCATAAGACAGGGGATGTTTACTCACCACTACACGCAATGAAGAACGTAAGCGCTTCCTTTGATATTCGTAACAGTCCATTATCTGAAGGTTCAGTGCTTGGATTTGAATACGGCTATAATGTATTTGCTCCTGAAACGCTTGTTCTTTGGGAAGCACAATTCGGTGATTTTGCCAATGCAGGTCAAGTTATTATTGACCAGTTTATTGCAGCAGGTCGTGCTAAGTGGGGACAAAAATCTGGAATGGTCTTATTGCTGCCACATGGCCATGAAGGTCAAGGGCCAGAACACTCAAGCGCTCGTCTAGAACGTTATTTACAGCTAGCTGGAGAAAACAACTGGACAATCGCAAACGTAACAAGCGCTGCGCAATATTTCCACTTACTTCGACGACAAGCTGCCATTTTACAGCGCGAAGAAGTAAGACCGCTAGTAGTTATGACACCAAAAAGTTTGCTTCGTAATGCTTTTAGTGTGTCAAACCTTGAAGAGTTTACAAAAGGCTCTTTCCGCTTAGTAGTAGAACAGCCTGGATTAGGCAAAAAAGAAGATGCAGTTGAACGAATCGTTCTGTGCAGCGGAAAAATCAGCAGTGAGTTAACGGAACGCTTAAACAAAGCAGAAGATGATAAAGATTGGCTACACGTTCTTCGTCTAGAACAAATTTATCCGTTCCCAAGACGCGTAATTGCTGAAATCTTTGCTCGCTATAAAAATTTAAAAGAGATTGTCTGGTTACAAGAAGAGCCTGAAAACATGGGCGCATGGAACTATGTAGAAGATCGACTGCGTGAAGTAGCACCAGAAGGAGCTACTGTTGACTACATCGGCCGCACAAGACGCTCAAGTCCAGCTGAAGGAGATCCAACAGTTCACAGACAAGAACAAGAACGTATTTTACAAGATGCATTAACTAAAAATGAAATTGCTAACGACGTTGTTACACGATAAGGAAGGGGAATGAATCATGGGAGAGATTAAAGTACCGGAATTAGCAGAATCAATTTCTGAAGGAACAGTTGCACAGTGGCTAAAACAAGTAGGAGATTTCGTTGAAAAAGGCGATTATATCGTTGAACTTGAAACAGATAAAGTTAACGTTGAAATTACAGCTGAAGACTCTGGTGTGCTAACAGAACTTCTTGCTGGCGAAGGCGACACAGTGCAAGTTGGTGAAACAATTGCACGTCTTGAAGCGAAAGAAGGAGCTTCAGCACCAGCACCAGCAGCACCAAAAGCTGAAGAAAAACCAGCAGAAGAAGCACCAAAACAAGAAGCTGCTCCAGCTCAGCAAAAAACAGTTGAAGAAGTAGCGCCAGCAGCTGAAGCGCCTCAACAAGGAAATCAAAAACAATGGCTGATTGCTTCTCCTGCAGCTCGCAAAGCAGCAAGAGAACGTGGAATCAAGCTAGATCAAGTACCAACTACTGATCCTCTTGGCCGTGTGCGTAAACATGATATTGATTCATATGCAGATCAAAAATCAAATGAGCAAAAACAGCAGGCACAAGCAAGTAAGCCAGCTAACCCGGTATCTCCGTCTCCAGCGGCAAGTGAAAATAGCGACAAACCTGTTGAACGCGAACGTATGTCACGTCGTCGTCAAACAATTGCCAAACGTCTCGTTGAAGTTCAGCAAACAGCGGCTATGTTGACAACGTTTAACGAAGTAGACATGACGGCTGTTATGGCTCTTCGTAAACGACGCAAAGACAAATTCTTTGAACAGCACGACGTAAGACTTGGCTTTATGTCATTCTTCACAAAAGCAGTAGTAGCAGCACTTAAAAAATACCCATTATTAAATGCTGAAATTCAAGGCAACGAGTTATTAATTAAAAAATTCTACGATATTGGTATTGCTGTGTCAGCTCCAGACGGTCTTGTTGTTCCAGTTGTACGTGATGCTGACCGTAAAACATTCGCTGGTATCGAAGGATCTATCGTTGATTTAGCGAAAAAAGCGCGCGACAACAAATTAGCATTAAAAGATTTACAAGGTGGAACGTTCACAATTACAAACGGCGGTGTATTCGGTTCATTAATGTCTACACCAATTTTAAACGGGCCTCAAGTTGGTATTTTAGGAATGCACAAAGTTCAGCTTCGTCCGGTAGCAATTGATGAAGAGCGTATCGAAAATCGTCCGATGATGTACATTGCACTTTCTTACGATCACCGTATCGTTGACGGCAAAGAAGCCGTAAGCTTCCTAGCTACTGTTAAAGAACTATTAGAAGATCCAGAATCTTTATTACTAGAAGGTTAATAAAAAGAACCTGCTATTCTCCGAGAGAATAGCAGGTTCTTTTATGTTCGCTTAATGCCTGCAACATAAGCAGGACCCAAAAAAGTCATGCTAGCGAGTGTCAGAGCCATTTCTCTAGGTGACTGCTTCATATCTTGTTCTAGCCAGTGCTGAATGACGCCAAGATGGGCTGACGTTACATAAGACATTAAATGTTCAAGTGGAACAAGCGGAGGCGTTTTACTATCCATGAGCTCTAATTTTTCCAGTATATTGGTTTTCATAACTTCTTTAATTTTAAGATGAAAGCCAGGGTTGCCTTTTGGACCAAGCATAACCTGCATAAAACGCGCATTCTCTTGAATATATTCAAAAAGCGCAATAATAAACGGCAAAGGCTGTTCTTTCAAATTAGCAGATACAATCTCATTTGGATTTGCTTTTTTGATAAATTCTTTTATTTCTTGAATGACTTCATTTTCACTTTTTTCAAGCAAATCGTATTTGTCTTGGTAGTGTAAATAAAAAGTTCCTCGATTAATATCGGCTTTTTTCGTCAGATTTCTGACCGTTACGCCTTCAAATCCTTTCTCTTCCATTAATTCTGTTAAAGCATCTCGGATAAATTTCTTCGTTCGAATAATTCTACGATCTGTTTTTGAATTCCCCACAGTTTTTAAACACCTACTTTTTTCTTTAATAATGAACAGTTATGTGTTTTGTGTTAAGTAAGCGACATTCCCATGATTATTGCATATTGAGAATGCAGGTAAATTTATTATAATTTACATAGTGATCACTAATCAACAGCATGTACATTATCTTTCCGTCAACGTGTATATGCTTAAAGAAGGGAATATCTATATGAAATTAAGTAACCAAAAGCTTATATATCTTTCACCAATTATAGTGGTAGCAGTTATTTTCATTTTTACCCTAACGTTAATTCCTTCAGTAAGCCAAGCACCTAAGAATTTGCCAATCGCATTTGTAAATGCCGACGAAGGAATGACAGTTCCAGCAAAGGGTAAGGTAAATATAGGAGATCATATAAAACAAAATATGAAGAGTTCAAGCGCTGAACAGTCTTCGGTTAAATGGATTTTTGTATCAACTACTAAAGAAGTTGAAAAAGGGTTAAATAATCAAAAATACTACGGAGCGCTTATCATTCCAAAAGATTTCACCAAAAAACAGGTGACTCTTCAGACGGCTCAGCCTGAGGCACCTGCTATTAGATTGTTAGTGAATCAAGGAATGAATACAGCTGCTTCAACACTAGCCAGTCAGGTGCTAAACGGAGCAGTTGATCAGATGAATGAAAATATGCGCTTGCAGCTAGTGAAAAGATTTGAACAAAGCGGAACGCAACTAAGTGCAAACCAAGCATTAGCACTCGCTGTACCGATTCAAAAGACAGTGATAAACGTCAATAAAACAGGGACTCATAGTGTCAACGGAAATGCCCCCGTTTCATTATTTCAGCCGCTGTGGATGGCAAGCATAGCAGGGGCAGCAGTTGTCTTCCTCAGCATCCACAAAATCACGTTTTCTTCTCGCAAAGAGAAAATTGTTAACCAAGTAGGGTTCGTAATCATTGGTGCTACACTTGCTTTAGCTGCAGGTTTCGGGCTAGCGTGGCTAGCTGAAGTAGTTGGAATAAGCGTTCCTTCATTTTTGGATACAGCACTATTCTTAGCTATTGCTTACTTCAGTTTTTTCACCTTGATATCAGCCGCACTTTCATGGTTAGGACTAAAGGGACTTCCGATTTTCGTTATTATTCTATTTTTTGGCGCACCGCTGCTTCCAATGGCCCCAGAAATTATGCCTGATTTTTATCGAGAGTGGATTTATCCATGGCTGCCAATGAGGTTTATGGTAGATGGCGTAAGAGAACTATTTTTCTTTGGAGAACATCTGACATGGAATCATTCTGTATCTGCTCTAGCTCTTATCTCTTTAATAAGTTTGTGTGCTCTGTTTGCTTCTGCTTTACCTGCATCTTCTGTAAAAAAAGAGAAGTCTCGCTCAATATAAAAGATACTGCAACTGAATGAGAAGGAGAGATAATGATGAAGCCACAAATCCTAATCGTTGGTGCCGGACCTACTGGCCTTGTGATGGCCTATAATTTAGCAAGACATAACATTTCTTTTCGAATTATTGATAGAAACGAAGGGCCTGGGCAAGCCTCCCGGGCAATGGCTATTTTACCGCGAACCCTTGAATTTTATCAGCAGTTCGGTTTTGCAGATGAAGTCATAGACCGCGGGATTAAGATGGAAGATGTATACGTCCGAGTAAAGAATAAAATAAAAGCAAAAGTTCATCTAGGATCTTTAGGAGAAGGATTAAGTCCTTTTCCTTTTGTTCTTACATTTCCACAGGACGACCACGAGCGGTTTCTGCTTGAAAAATTAAAAAATCTTGGGATTGAAGTAGAATGGAAGACGGAGTTACTATCTCTAGCTGAACACGGAGAAGGGATAAAAACTTTATTAAAAGCCCAGCAAGAGGAAACCGCTTATTTTAAGTATATTTGTGGATGTGACGGAGCACACAGTACAGTTCGTAAACAAATGAATATAGAGTTTAAAGGAGAAAAATATAAACAGCATTTTTATGTGATGGATGTTCACGGCTCTGGTGAAGTGATGAAGGATCAAAAAATCAGTATTTCATTTAGCAATGAAGAATTTTTGATTTGTATGCCTGTTAGAAGTAAAGGAACGTATCGAATGATCGGCATTATTCCTTCAGCTCTTTTGGATCAAAACGATATAAAAGCTGAAAATATTCAAACTTTTCTTCAACAAACATTTGGTGCTGAGATTGAAAATATAAATTGGTTCTCAACATACAATATCCATCACAGAGTAGCAAGTCGTTTCCGACAAGGGCGTATTTTTCTAAGTGGAGATGCAGCCCATATTCATAGTCCTGCAGGCGGCCAAGGAATGAACACAGGAATTGGAGATGCAATCAACCTTTCATGGAAATTAGCAGCTGTCCTTCAACACAAAGCGGCACTTTCCATATTAGATACATACGAAGAAGAAAGGTTACCTTTTGCAGAGCTGCTTGTAAATACAACTGATCGCGCTTTTAAGCGAATGGTGGCAAGAGATAAAACGAGTCAATTTTTTAGAAAGCATATCTTTCCGCCTGTACTATCCTTTTTATTTCGCTTTCCTTATCCCCGTCACAAAGCATTTACAATTTTATCTCAAATCCGCATTAAATATCGAAATAGTAACCTAAGCAGCGGACAAGGGACAAATGTGCAAAGTGGTGATCGGTTACCTTATGTGGAAGGGAATTTTGAATCTTTACAGTCCTTAAACTGGCAAATACACGTCTATGGAACAGCAGCACAGAAGCTAAAAAAGAGCATGAGAGAAAAAGGCTTCTCTTTGCATGAGTTTTCTTGGAACCCCTATATGAAGAAAGCAGGGCTTCAAAAAGATGCACTGTATGTTATTAGACCGGACGGGTATATCGGTTTTATTAGCAGCGAACAGCGTATAGAGCTTCTTTATCAATATTTGAATACTCATAAAATCCTTCCTTTTACAAATGAATAATAACGCTAATAAAAAGCTAAGACAACATGATTTTAGCTAAAAGAAAATTGGATCGATGAATCGAGACTCTTCAAGGAAAATCAACTTTATTCGGATTTTTTTATGGTCATGTAAACGTAGATTTCATCTGTTTAGTTTACTCAAGCGGTTGATTGGAGGGCAAGGCGCAGACTCCTGCAGGAAAAGCAGAACAGGTGAGACCCCGCAGGAGCGCAAGCGACGAGGAGGCTCAGCGGCCGCCCGCGGAAAGCGAAGCCTTGCACGGAAATCAACCGCGGTGTCAAAAGCGCTCCATACTAAGCCTCCTTTATCTCATTTGTGCATCTTTAGATTGAATTGATTTTGTTATGTCTCAATCTCTTTATTTTTGTTTACAATTTCGAAACAACTTGGAGATGTTTTTGCTAAAGCTGTTTGATAAGATAGACGAAGAGAAATATCAAATGAAAGTACGTGATACATTGAATAAAAGGATTTTAGTAGTAGATGATGAAAAAAGTATTGCCACAGCGGTATCTTATGCTTTCAAGCGCGAAGGATATATTGTAGACACAGCATCTGACGGTGAAGAAGCACTTGAAAAAGTAAAAAGCTTTCGACCTGACGTGATGATATTAGATGTGATGATGCCAAAACTAACCGGCTATGAAGTATGCCGAAAACTTGAGAATCGAAGAGGAATGGGGATTATCTTGTTAACGGTTAAAAATGATATCGTCGATAAAGTTCTAGGTTTAGAGTTAGGCGCTGATGATTACATGACCAAGCCATTTGATGTAAGAGAACTTGTAGCTAGAGCTAAAGCACTTGTTCGGCGAATAGAAAAAAATGAAGCTCCTGAAGCTGTGGGAGAAATCACGGTGGGAAAAGTGAAAGTGAACTTAATTCAGCGCACGTTACATGTTGCCAATGAGTTAGTTAAGCTTACACCAAAGGAGTTTGATCTTATTGCTTTATTGCTTGCCAATTTAGAGAGAGTGTACACACGAGAAGATTTACTAGATCTTGTCTGGGGAATGGATTATGCAGGCGGTACACGTACGGTAGATATTCACATGCAGCGCCTTCGAAAAAAAGTAGGAGAAGCAGAGCCTTATTTGCTTCAAACGGTATACGGGGTTGGATATAAAGCGACTGCAGGGATCAATGAATGAAAATCAGCCTAAAAGCTAAGATGGGACTCGTTCTTGCTTTTTTAATTATTTTAACAGTAACCGTACTGAGCGTACTCGTATTAAAAGGAATTGAGACCAATCAGCGTGATCAGCTAGAAAGTGAACTTATTCAAAAAAGCAAAGCAGCGGAGCAAACGATTCATCAAAGTTATGTAACAGGTGACCCGTCTCTGAATAAAGATTCCTTTCTTCAGCAAAAAGGACAGCGCCTTGCATCTTCAATTGCATCACAAAGCGGAATGCAAACAGTCCTATATAATCAAAAAGGACAGGAAGCAGGAAGCTCTATTCCCATCGGCCAAAAAGATGTGGATGTTTCTGATACGCTTAGCTATGCTTTGAAAGGAAAAATAGCCTATCAAATCTCGGGTTCTTCCCTTATTTACTTTGCACCTGTGTCAATCGAGAATCAATTTATTGGAGTCCTTCGTTTTGACCATTCCCTAAAAAATAATCAGCAGTTTATAGCTGACATTAGGCACTTATTTCGTATGGGGGGAACGATTGCAGCGGCAGCAGCTTTTTTAATTGGCTATGCTTATTTTTATCGCATTGCTTCTCTCATCGCTACGCTTCAAAAAACTTCACAGCAGATTCGAAAAGGCCATTATTTAACTCATGTGCCCTTCAAACGGCGCGATGAACTCGGAGAGCTCAGTCAAGGCTTGTTTTTTATGAGTACGTCGATTGAAAAAAACATCGATCAAATGAATAACGAAAAAAGAAAGCTTGAGTTCGCCATTTCGAAACTGCAGTCTCTCGAACAGCAGCAAAAGCAGTTTATCGGTAACATTAGCCACGAATTTAAGACGCCTTTAACATCGATCAAAGCTTATGTTGACTTACTTGATATGTATCGAGATGATCCTCAGCTTATGGAAGACGGTGTGCAAAACATTCGTAAAGAAACGAATCGCCTCCATGAAATGGTGGATAAAATCTTAAAGCTTTCAGCACTTGAGAAATATGATTTCGAGCAGCGACCAGAGCAAGTTGAATTGAAACGGCTTCTAGAAGACATATGCGATCGTATGAAAGGAAAAGCTGCTAAATTTGATTTGACTCTTCATACAAATATAAAAGAAGCGGTTGTTTGGGCTGATCGCGAAAGCTTAATACACATTTTTATTAATTTAATTGACAATGCTATTAAATATAATGAACCCGGAGGAAAAGTGGAAGTAGCATCTTATACTTTAGAGAATTCTATCATTGTAGATGTAGCCAACACTGGAATAGGAATTCCACCCGAAGCAGAAGAGAAATTATTCCAACCATTTTTCACCGTAAATAAAGATCGGTCGCGTTTATCCGGAGGAACAGGTCTTGGCTTAGCATTAGCCAAAGATTTAACTGAAAAACAAAACGGTGTTATCAAGCTGCATCATTCTGACTCTACATGGACAACTTTTAAAGTGTCGTTTCCTTTAAAAAACGAGAACTGAGTTAGCTAAAAGGAGTGAACCGTTATTGAAACGGTATAGATTAATGATATATATCGCAAGCACTTTTCTTATTTTAGCATCATGCGGCCAAGGAGAAGGTCATAGAGAAACGGTTGAAAAACCAGACAAGAAAATTACTGTATTGGACCACGTAGATCAAGATGGAAAAATAGAAGTGAAAGACGTTCAAGATATTAACGGAGTAAGAGCGTTTCAATTTTTGAATGAAAACACAGTGATTGTTAGTCAAGAAAATAAACAATTTCGGTCGCACGATTTCGGTCCCAAAGAGGTATATGCGCAGAATTTAGCTACTTATAATCTAAAAAACAAGTCTACTTTTGTGTTGCATCCAAGCAATGAAATTCAACATGCGGCGAAGCTTTCTCCAAATGGCAAATATCTTTTTTATAAAGTTGCAAAAGGCGAAGATACATTTGGTTATATAATGAACGTTCAAACAAAAAAAACAGTTGAAATCAAGAATGTTCTTCTCTACCCATCAAGCGGAGAGTGGCTTAATAATTCAGAAGTAATGTTTATTACAATGGAAGGAAAGCTTTCTAAAGCAAATGTAAAAGGAAAAGCAGAACCTCTATTGCACAGAGACGATCGAATCTTAGATGCAGTTAAAGGGATAGGTGGCATTTATTATATTGGTGTAAACAACCAGCTTTTTTTTCTTCATAACGAACAGACGGACCCTGAAAAAATCCGAGATAATGTGGTTTCTATTATCCCGTCTCCAAATGGAAAGCAATTAGCGCTCGTTCAGCAAAAAGATGCCCAAACGAGAACGCTGTCTATCACAGATTTAAAAGGATCAGAGGCCTTTCAGCTTGCTCTGTCCACTCAAATTTTTGGTGTCAGCTGGTCTCCCGACGGTTCGAAATTAGCTTATAATTTTATTTCTGAAAAAGAGGGAGATAAAGGGATATTCATAGCAGATGGATTAACAGGAGATGTTACACACTTAAACGTAAATTTAGACTATGCCGCTGATCAGCTTGCTTGGAGTCAATCAGGAAATAAACTAGTTGCATCGAGCTTTACGCAAAATCAAGTTCATACGTATATTATCTTTTTGAAATAGACTGCTTAGGCAGTCTTTTTTTTACGCATACTAAACTTCTTTAAGAGTGTTTACAAGTTTGAAACAACTGAATAAAAGACAGAAACATTTATGTTTTATTCTTTCTTTACAGGCTTTTATAGCGTATCAAAAGCCATGTGAAAGGAGTAAGACATCATGAAATACTTTTTATTTATTTGTTCTTTAGCTTTTGCGCTGATGATAGCAGGGTGCGGCACAAGCAATTCTTCATCAAAGCCTGTCGGAGAATTCACAAAAAATGGACAGGCTCAAAAACTAGAAAGCTCATCAGCTTCTTCATCTTTAACGAAATCTAATGTAGACGAAACAGTGGTAATAGCCAATCCAGAATCGGTTACGGCTTTAGTTAATAAGAAGCATCAGCTTCCTGAATCTTACCAGCCTTCCGATTTAGTCTATGCCGACGTTCCGTTTATCTTTAACGAAAAAATAGAAAAACGAATGCTTAGAAAGCCTGCGGCACAAGCGCTTGAAGAACTTTTCCGAGATGCTGAAAAAGAGGGGATCAGCTTACTTGGCGTATCTGGTTATCGATCTCACGAGCGGCAAAAAGAGCTTTTTGCATTTTACGCAAAGCGAGACGGTGAAGAACAAGCACGCACCTATAGCGCCTACCCAGGAACGAGTGAACACGAAACGGGACTAGCAATCGATGTCACAGGAGGAAAGGGAATATGTGCTGCGGCAGACTGCTTTGCTGATACACTAGAAGCTCATTGGCTTTCAAAACATGCGTATCAATACGGATTCGTTATTCGATATCCTCAAGGTGAAGAAGAAGTTACCGGTTATAAATACGAACCATGGCACCTTAGATATGTAGGAAAAAAAGCAGCCGCATCCATTTTTAATCAATATATAACGTTAGAAACCTATGCAAGTAAGACAAAAGCTTAATCAAAAGTTCTATAGCTGGAAAACGAAGGAAAGAAAAATGAAAAGTCAGGTTTATCACTCTCACATATGATACAAACTGATACTATAACATGCTTGCTATAGAGGAAGGGTATCAATGTATAAAGATATTGCGATTGAACTGATATGTGGATTTTTAGCGCTATTTATTATGCTGAAGCTTTTAGGTAAGACGCAGTTTGCTCAAATCACTCCGTTTGACTTTATTACAACGCTTGTCCTGGGAAATATTGTAGGGGATGCAGCTCTTGAAAAAGGAGTAGAGTTAACTGAAATTCTTTATAGCGTTTTGATTTGGGGGCTTCTGATCTACGCAGTGACAAAGCTATCTCAAACCTTTACAGGATTTAGGGGAGTTCTTGAAGGCAAGCCTTCAATGATTATTTATAAAGGGAAAATTCATTATAAAGAGCTTAAGAAAAACAACTTGGATTTGAATCAGCTTCAGCATCTAATGAGACAGCAAGGGTATTTTTCACTGTATGAAGCAGAATATGTCATTTTAGAAACGAATGGAGAGGTGAGCGTCGCTCCTAAACATGAATTCGGCCCTCCGACGAAAAATGATTTAAACATCCCTTATTCTCAAACTAATTTACCTATTGCTTTAATCATGGATGGAAAAGTAGTGCCTGGCAATTTGAAAGAAGCAAACGTAGATGAAAAGTGGTTAAAAAAACAGCTGGCAATCAAGAAAATAAAGGAATACAGCGAAGTTTTTTATGCTGAATGGCAGCAAGAGCGAGGACTAGAAATAACAAAATTCTAAAAACCCTTTCCTTTTAAGGAAAGGGTTTTTAGCTTTCTTTTAATAGCTTAGCAAAATCCTCAATCGTTGTAGAATACGTGACGTACAGACGGGGAATAAGATAGTTTTCATTTTTTTGTCCACTTTCAGTAAAAAATTTTGGAATCGTTGAAAGACCAAATGTATAATTCTTTTTTGTTTCTTCGACTACGCGGCTATTGACCTTTCCGTAAGGGTAAGCAAGAGCAATAACGGGCTGGCTCGTGATGGCTTCAATTTTCAGCTTTGATTCAGCTAGCTCATAGGATAAATTTTTCGTCTTAGTTAAATCCGGATGAGTAGCGGTATGAGACTGAATAGAAAAAAATCCTGAATCAACAAATTTTTTTAGATCCGCTGGAGACAAACGGTTGGGACGGCCAATAAAATCTGAAATCACAAAAATTGTAGCCGCTGGATGAAACTGAGGGCTGGCTGCTCTTTGAAAAATAGGCAAGATAGTAAGATTATTTTTATATCCATCGTCAAATGTGATAAATATAGGCTTTTTTACACGCTTCAGCTCCTGCCATTTTTCAAATGTTAGCGGCGTATATCCTTGCTTTTTAAGATAAAGAAGCTGTTTCTCAAAATTTTCAGGTGTCACATACAGTTCTTTTTCCCCGTGGCCTGTGTAGGAATCAATAGAGTGGTAAATCAGTATAGGTACTTTCACTTGGCTAAAAGCGGGGGAAGGGAAAATAACAGTTAGCAATAAGATAACAAAAACCGAAATTTTTCTCATAACAATCCTTTCTAACGCGCAGTGATGACGAGACTATCTTAGTATGTCAAAAGAAAAGGAATGTATAAGCCAAGCTTTCTTTTTTACAAATATAAGCCTTCTTTTTTAAATATTTTATGCAGAACCAAGTGCTCAGCAGAGTTCACAACGGCAAACTGTTTTTTAGAAAGAGAATGAGGAGAAAAACGCATTAACTTAGTAAAGTCTGATGGCAGCGTAGTAGATGAAACATCAGTAGAGAGTATAGGGGCAGACAAAGATGTTTTCGAGCCGATGTGAAAACCCCAATCTCCAAAAGAGGGAATAATGGTGTGGTAGCTCAACGTATAAAACTGAGAAGCTTTCATCGTCTTATTAATGCTCCAAAAAACGATAGGTGTGTCTCTAGGAGAATTTGACTGACACACGACCAAGCCGCTGCGCGATAGTGAACGTTGGAGAAGTTCGTAAAATTCTTTTGTATAAAGAGCACTTATTTTTTTGTTAGTAGGATCTGGAAAGTCGACAATGATAATATCATAAAACGCTGAATTCAAAGAGAGGTAGTCAACAGCATCTTGAATATGAACGGTGACACGAGAATCTTCAAATGAGCGTTGATTTAACTTCTTTAATTCTTTTATATTCATCGCAGCATTTACAACGTCAGCATCTATTTCCACAAGGTCTATTTCTTTAACTTTCTTATATTTAAGGACTTCTCGTAAAGCTAAACCATCTCCACCGCCCAGAATAAGAATGCGGCGAGGACTTAAGGAAGCTGCAAAGATAGGGTGTACAAGAGCTTCATGGTACGCATGTTCATCCAATGAACTAAATTGCAGCTGTTCATCCAAATACATTCGAATATCAGATGCTTTAATCAGCTGAATATCTTGAATACTGTTTTTCTGATGAAACAAAATGTCATGCTGGCCTGATAAGATCTGCTGTAGACTAACGTGATCTGAGTCATCTCCACGATCGAGAAGACGAGTGCTTTCAGCATGCTGACGATTTTTTGTTGGCGTTTCGACGTGTTGAATTCCGCGAGAAATTGAATATACAACAGCTTTTTTTGAAGCTAATTGCTTCAGCAACGCATAACCAATTTCAATTATTTCTTTGTCTCCGCACGTATAAAAATCTAATGAAGCGTAGTTTTCCTCCGGCCAAGTATGAATAGACAAGTGAGAGGTAGCTAATACGAGAATGCCTGTAATGCCGTGGGGCGTAAACTGGTGAAAATAACAGTGCAAAACTTCCATCTCTGCATCTAGTGCAGCTTCAATAAGAATTTGCCTTAAAAGTGAGGGATCATTTAATATCACTTCATCGCATTCGAACGCATCCATTAGCAAGTGTTCGCCTTTAATATCCACTACTTCAGCCTCCTTTCTGAGCATTATTTTCACTATCTTATGAAATTTTTTAGAAAAAGGAAACGCAAGCACGTTAGTTTATAAATATTTTTGGGAAATAACTAGTTATCATCGCATAGAAAGGCGGTTGAGGCAAACATATTTTCGTTGAAGGAAGAGCCGAACAATGAATCCATACTCTTAGTAGAAATCGAAACCTTTCGAATTTTTTCATTGATAGGATGAACGTAGGCTTCATGTAGGCAGGATTTCTAGCGGTTGATTGGAGAGCAAGGCGAAGACTCCTGCAGGAAAAGCGGAACAGGGGAGACCCCACAGGAGCGTAAGCGACGAGGAGACTCATCGGCCGCCCGCGGAAATTGATAGCACTAGCTCACTTATCCAATTTATTCATCTTTACATTGGATTGATTTCGGTATGTCTCAATCTTTCTACTCTTTATCAGCATTAAACCAGCCTTTTCGCTTGAACCATAGAATTAAACCAAGCGTTATCAATCCCATGAAGCCAAGCACAAAGAAATAGCCATAGTGCCACTTTAGCTCAGGCATATTTTCAAAATTCATTCCGTATACGCCAACGATAAAGGTAAGGGGAATAAAGATAGATGAAATAACAGTCAGTGTCATCATAATTGAATTCATCCGGTTTGAATTAAGAGAAAGATAATTATCGCGCATATCAGACGTCATTTCCCGGTTTGATTCAATCATATCGGCTAATTTTAATAAGTGGTCATAGACATCTTTAAAATACCTTTTTTGTTCAGGATGAACATCTAAGCGTTCAGAATTTATAACACGGTACAATAAATCGCGCATAGGCAAAATGGTTCTTCTGATTTTTAGCAAATCACTTCGAAGTTTAAATACATCTTCCATTAAAACAGAGATGGATTTTTTTGCGTCTATGTTTTCTATATCATTCAGCTCATCTTCAATTTGATATACAGTGGGAAAATATTCATCTACCACTTTATCCATCACAGAATACGCAAGGTAGCTTATTCCTTTTTCTTGAATCGAAGGTGTATGAAGCAGCTTTTCCCATACTTTATCAATTGCAGCTGACGGGTGAAAATGAAAAGTAACCATATAATTATCGCCGATAAAAAGATCAACTTCTTCAGCTTCTAACGTTTGCCGATTTAACGAATGAAGGACAAAAAAACTGTATCCTTCATAATAATCGAGTTTTGGACGCTGCAGAAAATGAAAGCAATCTTCAATCGCTAACGGATGAAAGTGAAAGGATGATTGAAGCAGCAGCGCTTCTTCTTCAGAAGGGCAGTTAAAGTCAATCCAATAGTACTGAATAGAGGGGTCGTGAATCTGATCTAATTGTATATGTTTCACAAGTTTGTTATCGTTCATAAGAGCTAACGTTCGTATCATTTGAAAACTCCTTCGTGTTTTTATAGCCATTTTCAATGTAGCATAAAATCAATAAACTAAACGTATTTTTTTAAAAATTTTCTTTCTCCTCTTTTTATAAAACTAGTAAGGGGGAAAAAGTTGAATTATAATGATAGTAGTAGCTCGTATGGAAAGGGGAATTGTTTTGAATAAAAACGAAGCACTTCGAATGTTTTTCTTAAAACATGCAGATCAACTAACGGAAGAATGGTATGAAAGCCTTGAAGACAATGACCCAGAATCGGTTTATGCATCTACTCATCCGGAAGTCATTTCAGTATTAAAAGGTCAAAATAATGAATTTCATTTATACATAGCCGATGTATTTATAAAAAGTGAAAAAGAATTTTTTGATTCATTTGAAACGTGGATTTTAAAGATTGCGGAAGACGGAGAGCATGTAAGAACGCCTATTCATTATATTATTCGAGAATTTTTCCGAGTTAGAAAACAGTATTTAACATATTTAAATCAATTTGTAGAAGCGTATGACCAAGATATTACGCAAGAAGAACTAGACGAATGGAACGAATTGATTGTACGCGTGTTTGATATCACCGTTTATAAATTTGTTGAAGAGCACCATCAGCATTCAAGACGGTTGCTTGAAGCACACAAAGAGCTGATTAACGAACTGAGTTCCCCAGTTATTCCATTGAGCGATCATATTGCGATTCTTCCGCTTGTTGGGGATATCGACACAGCAAGAGCGCGACGAATTTTAGAGAATACGTTAACTCGCTGTGCTGAACAGCAAGTGAATCACCTTTATATTGATATTTCAGGAGTAGTTATTGTTGATACGATGGTTGCTCATCAGATTTTCCAGCTGATTGATGCCTTAAAATTAATAGGCGTAGAATCAACGATCTCTGGGGTACGTCCTGAAATCGCAATTACCGCTTCTCATTTAGGTTTATCGTTTGAAAATATATCAACAAAATCAACTCTTGCTAATGCGATGGCTTCACGTATGAGGAAATAAAAAAACAAGAATTATTTTTAATTCTTGTTTTTTTATTTCAATTCATACTTGACATATAGGTTAAACAGGTATTATGATTTTACTAATTTAATAAATAAAAAGAGTCGTATTACATACGCTAATATACAAATGCATCTCTGTAATTAGCGGACAAGAATTGAACAAATAATATGAAAACGCTTTATATAGAATACGAGAATATTTAGGAGGAAATGGAAATGAACATCTTATGGTTTTTCCCTACAGCAGGCGACGGACATTATCTAGGCACAACCGAAGGAAGTAGAACAAGTGATATTCACTACTTAAAGCAAATCGCACACGGGCTGGATTATCTAGGATATGACGGTGCTTTGTTGCCTACTGGTTCAAATTGTGAAGATTCGTGGGTGATTGCATCGGCACTTGCTTCCGTTACAAACCGACTGAAGTTTTTGATTGCACTTCGCCCGGGTGTCATGTCTCCCACACTTTCAGCACGGATGGCTTCGACATTCGATCAAATATCAAACGGCCGACTTATGTTAAATATTGTGACGGGAGGAGATCCCGTGGAGCAAGCAACGTACGGTAACTATTTAAGCCATGATAAACGCTACGAGTTAACAGATGAATTTTTAACGATTTGGCGAGATGTAATGGAAGGAAAAAAAGTGGACTATAAAGGAGAACATCTTGATGTAACAGGTGCGTACATTCCGTCGCCTCCTGTCCAAAAACCGTATCCTCCGCTGTACTTTGGCGGGTCTTCTCCAGCGGGCAAAGAAGTAGGCGCAAAGCATGCAGATGTATATTTGTTATGGGGAGAACCTCCTGCAGTGATCAAGACGAAAATTGATGAGATGAAAGAAAAAGCTGCAAATGAAGGCAGGGACATTCGCTTTGGTATTCGACTGCACGTTATTGTAAGAGAATCGGAAGACGAAGCGTGGGAATCTGCAGATAAATTAATTAAACATGTTAATGATGATACGATCAAAGCGTTTCAAGATAAGTTTGCGTCATTTGACTCCACTGCCCAAAAAACACAGTCAAGTTTGCACAGCGGCACAAAAGATCGAGGTGCGCTGGAGATTGCTCCGAATCTATGGGCTGGAATCGGCTTAGCACGAGAAGGAGCTGGAACCGCTCTTGTTGGAAGTCCTGAAATTGTAGCGGATCGTTTAAAAGAGTACAAAGAGCTAGGAATTGATACGTTTATTTTATCAGGATACCCGCATCTAGAAGAAGCATATACGTTTGCTGAGCTAGTATTTCCACATATTCAAAAAGAACGAAGCAAGAGATAATTCTTGCTTCGTTCTTTTTGAATCGTAAAAAAATAAATAACCTAGTTGACTTATAGGAATTATAGGTGTATTATAAAGGTAGTTCATTTAGTCAGAAAATTTGTGATAAAGGGTGAAGAAAATGGAACGTTATGACGTAATTCAAGGCGCAGAATCTTTTTATTATAAAGGCAGCGACATTGGTATACTTGTTTCTCATGGATTTATGGGGACTCCTCAAAGTATGGAATATATCGGAAAAGAATTAGCTAAAAAAGGTTTTACTGTGTACGGTTTGCGACTAACGGGACATGGTACTCACTACTATGATATTGAACAAACAACGTACGAGGAATGGAAGCAAGACTTTTTAAATGGGTATCAGCGTTTGAAGCAAGAATGCCGTCATGTATTTATCTTAGGTCAGTCCATGGGAGGCACTCTCACCTTTCATACAGCAAGCCAAGGATTAGATCTTGACGGAGTTATTGCAATCAATCCGGCTATGACGTCCATTCCTTCAATGGAGCCTTACCGCTCTCGTCATACGCCTCGTTATTTAAAAGAAGACCATCCTGATATTAAGGATCCAAACGTACATGAAATTACGTACGACAAAGTACCAGTGCGCTCTATGCGTGAGCTGCTTTCTTTAATGGACGAAACAAAAGAACGCTTATCTTATGTAACATGCCCGGCTTTAGTACTAACATCAACCGTTGATAACGTAGTACCGCCTGAGAATTCAGCTTATATCTTAAACCATATTCAATCAGCAGAAAAAAGACAGCACATGCTTCGAAACTCTTACCATGTTGCGTCGATGGATTTTGATAAAGACACAATTGTTGCACAAACGGCACAGTTTGTACAAGCAACAGTTGCCAAAAAAAAAGTGCATGAGCGAATTTTTTAATTTTTAAATTCGCTCCGTTTCTTTTTTACTTCAAGTAAGATAAAATGAATCTTGAATGAAAACAAAGGAGTGTACATACATGATTCATTTAGAATGGAACGATCGTCCAACAATTAAACAAGTAAAATGCATACATACAGATGCAAAAAAATTCGTGGTTGAAAATGTTTTAACAGCAGGAAAAACATATGATGTAAAAAACGAAACAGAAGAATTTTATTTTGTTGTTGATAACACTGGCCAAGTCGGCGGCTTTTATAAAGAATACTTTGAAGGCTAAACAAAAAAATCATCGTCTCGGCGATGATTTTTTTATTGCAATAATTAAATGGAGCTTTTCTTAATGAAAACGAATGAACATACTTTTAAAGAGAAATTCCATATATCTCATCATTTCGAAAAAAAGCTTTATGATAAAAATAGGATGTAAGACCTAAATTCTTCCGTTTCTTGTTCTGATTAAAAGGGTAACTGACTATAAATACCCATGACAACAATTATTTTACAATGTAAAATGAAAGCGACGCTTAACAGAAAAAGGAAAAGAGGAGGTCATACGATGAAAAAGCGTAATACAGCAGCTTTTACATTTTTAGCATGGACAGCTTTTATTACAGCACTATTAGCTATGTTTATAGGAATTTATACCTTAGATGCATCATTACCGGTAAAAGGTTATTATGCTGTTGGAACATTATACTTAACGATGTCCGCTTTTGTGCTTCAAAAAACCATTCGTGATAACGAAGAAGATACGGCGCACGAACGTAAATATGACAAAGCCGAAGAAGAATTGTAGAGCTAAAAGGCTCTGTTATAAGGTTTTACTTTATTTAACTGTAAAAATAAACCTTTTAATTCTTCACTGATAAAAACACGACATAAAATTAATGTTAGAAACGAGACAGCTTTCCGTATTAGTGGGGAGGCTGTCTTTTTTTGTCTGTAAATAAACGTAAATTAAGAAGAACAAGAACTAGTTCAAACCAATTAACGATAGATGAAGGCTTAAGAATTGTTACTCAAGTCAAAACGTTGGAAGGTTTATCTGAAGGAACTATCCAGTTATATAGAATTGTCTTTAATGACTTAAAAGTCTTCTTTGGAAATGATAAATTGCTAAATGAAATTGATTTAAACGATGCTAGAAGCTTTTTCAATTGGCAACTAAATGACAAAGTGCTACATGATAATAGCAACATTAGGCAAATAAAAAATCAGGGTGTACAAGCTAGTAGCGCCAATACATACCTAATAAAATTACGTGCTGCTTTTAATTTGTTGTTTAAAGAAGGGCTTTTAGAAAACAATGTCTTCGTAGAAATTAAGAATATTAAATTTCAGAAGAAAAAAATTAAGACACTATCGATTGAGGAAATTAAAACAATACTAAATGCTTTTGACCAAACTTATTACAGTCAGTATCGCTCATATGTACTTTTGTACACATTATTTGACTCGATGGGGCGTATCCAAGAAGTTTTGCATCTTACAGAGAGTGATATTGATTTTGAAAGACGGGCTATCACATTTCAAAAAACTAAGAATAAATGCTTTAGGATAGTGCCAATCAGCAAGAAAACTTGTCAAATGCTACAGACTTTAATCATGGAAAATAAAGAAGCGTTTAATACTGATCTTGTTTTTGTCACTAATCATGGGAAACCACTTAAACCAGATACATTTCGTACCCATGTAAACAGAATTCTAAAAGAAAAAGGGATAAACATTGATTTTCATCCACACCTACTAAGACATTCTGCATCACAGCTATTTTTGGAACAGTCTGGAAATATTAAAGTACTTCAAGTTTTACTTGGACATTCTGACTTATCGATTACATCACGAGTGTATGCTCATGTACTGGATAGTACTTTAATTGAACAACATAACCAGTTTGCTCCTATAAAGAGATTAGAAGAGCATAAAGAGAAAATCGTTAAGCGTAAATAAAAATAATCAAAGTGAAAATAAAAAAGAGAGAACTTGGCTGCAACCATGCTCTCTCCCTTGTGCATAATCAAATATACACTGACTCCACTAAATTCAGTGTAAAATAATAGCTTGAAAAAATCAAGAATTTTTAAGCTTATTGGTTATGCCTCCGATTATACCGTATGGGGGTATTTATAATGAAATCAGGTAATATTGAGCAATTTGTACACTTATCGAAGTTTATAGATAAAGACGAATTTAACAATCATATCGAGCAATGGATGGTAGATTTTAAGGCTCAATTTACAAAAGGCGAGTTAATTGGATTAAAACGTCTTATTAGATATTCATGTAAATATGCCGGTATCTCAAATGCCAAAATTCAAACATTAGTATCTGCTACACATAACAAGGAAATTGGAATATCTCGATCAACTTTCGAAAGAATGTTACGTAAAGCAAAACAGTACGGTATTTTAACAGTTCACAATACATTCTGTGGTTCAAATCAACGTCATAATGTTTACGTGTTCAACCGTTATCAAGAAACTAAAGAAATTAAATCTGAAGTCTCTGCAAATGAAGTACCAGAGACAATTGACGTACCAAATCAAGAAACTAGCCAAGTTAAAACTAACAATATATTAATAGATACGTATAAGGACAACGTAATTCCTAATGTTCCAATTAGGTTTCAAAATTTGGTAAAATCTTATTATAGTCCTAAGGTAGTTTTAGAACTGTGGAAATGTGTCAAAAATAGTACACGTTATTTGACGTACATGAACAATCTAGAAAAAGTAAATCTTGCAATAAAGGCATTTAAACAATGTATTGTAAACATAAAATTGGGTTATAAGATTAGAAATATTTTTGGATATTATTTCCGTATTTTGAATGGATTCTTAGATACGGAATATATGAAAATCATATGTAGTTCTTAGAATTCAACTCATGGTGTATTAGTAAGTAAAAGGACAGGGAACTTAAGTTAATCTAAAAAGGCGTTACAAGTTTTAATGGTTCGAACGCAATATAATAATTGTGATAGTTTTTGAGTAGCTGCGCTATCACCTTTTTAATATCAAGAATGAAAGAAGAGGATAAGATGACTAAAAGAAAAACACATGAAGAATTTGTTGAACAGGTTCATGGTCTAGTAGGGAATGAATATGAGCTATTAGAAAAGTATGTAGATGCTAAAACTAAAATTGAAATAAAGCATAATAAATGCAATCATGTTTATCCTGTTAGCCCTAATAAATTCATTGGAGGTAGGCGCTGTCCAAAGTGTACTGCCAAGAAAAGAGGCGATAACAGAAGGATTTCGCATACTGAGTTCTTAGAAAAATTTAACGAACTAGCTGGCGATCAGTATGAAATCTGTAAAGGTGAAAGGTATGTAGGTAATGATGTCCATATTAAAATTAAACATAATATGTGTAACCATGAATACCCTGTTTTACCTAGTAACTTTCTAAGAGGCACTAGATGTCCAAAGTGTTATGGAAATACTAGAATGACTATGTATGATTTTAAGAAAAGAATTTACGAATTGGTAGCAGATGAGTACAGTGTTTGTGAAGGAGAGGACTATAAAAATGCTCAAACCATTTTGATGATGAGACACAATAAATGTGGCTACGAATATCCAGTCACCCCAAATAAATTCACGCAAGGGAGAAGATGCCCTGAGTGCTCTAAAGAGAAGAGGGGTAAGAGCAGAAGAGTTGATCCTGATGAATTTATGAAAAAACTATCTGAAATTACAGGTAGTGAATATGAAGTTTTAGACGGATACACGACTTCTAAAACTCATATTAGAGTCAAACATGAGGTGTGTCAGCATGAGTACTCAGTTCTACCTAGCAATATTCTGAAGGGTAGTAAATGTCCAAAGTGCTATGGGAATGTTAAGAAGGATACTGAATATTACAAGAAAGAGCTTTACGATGTAGTAGGTGACGAATATGAGGTTCTAGGTGAATATGTGAACTCAAACACCCATATTGAAGTTAAACATAATATATGTGATTACGCTTGGAAACTCTATCCTTCGAGTATAATAAGAGGTAGCAGATGCCCTAATTGTTACGGGAATGTTAAGAAAACAATAGAGGAATTTACACAGGAAATATATGATTTAGTCGGAAATGAATATGAGATTTGCAAAGACGAAAAATATCTCAATGCAAATAATGCTTTAATGATAAGACACAATGTCTGTAGTCATGAGTACCCAATTAGACGTGGAGACTTTTTGAGAGGAAATCGTTGTCCAAAGTGCAGAGGCTTAATAAAGAAAACTACTGATTCGTTTAAAAAAGAAGTGGAAAAGTTAACTAACGAACAGTATGAACTTGTTGGAGAGTACAAAAGCGCAAGAGAGCATGTCGAAATAAAGCATATTGCATGCGGGTATATTTGGAATATCAAACCTAATAATTTCTTAAATGGACATAGATGTCCAAATTGTGTAAATACACATAATTCAAAAGGGATTCACAGTATAAAAAATTATCTTACCTATAAAGGGGTTCCATACACTTTAGAGAAGAAGTTTAATGACTGTTTTAATAAAGATAAATTACCATTTGATATATTCATTAACGAAAGTAACATCTTGATTGAATTTGATGGTATTCAACATTTTAAACCAGTGGGTATGTTTGGAGGCAAAGAAACTTTTAAATACAGAGTTAAAAATGATCAAATCAAAAATGATTACTGCATTAAAAACGGAATACAGTTAATTCGCATTCCTTATTGGGAACAAGAAAACATAGACATTATTTTGAATAATGTGTTAGGTTATTTTAACGCTCTAGGTAAAGATAGTGCTGGAATAATGAAAATCCAAAAATACTGGGTTAATCATCAAGACTGGTCTTATGAAAAATATATATCGGAATCTCCCTAAAATTTTAATGGCGAATAATTTAAAATAACCACCCTTTATGTGAGTGGTTATTTTTTATTTGGTATGTACTCAACAACATCCTCTAAATCACAGTCAAGCGTTTCACAAATCTGATCAATCACTTTTACAGAAATTAACTTTACTGGTTTCCCTTGAGCTGCTAACTCTTCATAATTGCACATATTCCAAATTGCTTCATAACGAATACCAGCCAATTTAGCAAATTGATTTAGGGACATATTTTCCTTTGCTAATATTTCTTTCAACTTAAATTTAATCACCGCTTGATCACCTCTTTTTTTATTATACACTATATTATCTGAGTTAGATATAAAAAAATGTTGTTATATAGAGGTAAAACACTAAAGTGTTTTTAAAAAAAGAGTTGACTTGGAATAAATTAGCTAGTAATATAAGGATAAGTTATCTGAGATGAAGATAACAAAATCCGAAAGAGGTGTTTGGAAATGACTAAATTATTTAACGTAATTGTTGAGGTAAATGCCGAATTTATTAACACTGTGAAAGCGTCTAGTGTAGTGAAGGCATGGAAAAAAGCAGTAATGGATACAAACAGCTTCACAACACATTTTAATACTGATATTGAGTTTATGACCGTCACAGGTGAGAGAATGAGCTTCAGATGGTGTGACAACGATTTTGAAGTTGAGGAAATCTACAATGAATTTGAGAATGAGTATAAGGCTTGTGGAAATATGAATCTAGTGATGATGCAGGACATTCAAGCAATATCATATGAAAAAGCAGAAGAATATGCACAAGAAACATTCAATGACTGCTTCTTATCAATGGGTAATGTAACAGTAGTTAATCACGATATGAAAGATGTAAAATTATCAATTGCAAACTACGAAATTGAAGTTGGAAGCATTGAGCGAGTTTATGGAGAGGAAGAAGAAAATGTCGAAAATTTTCAGAAAGTTGTTTACAAATAAAAACGCAAATAGTACAATGATAGAATGGGTGATTTATCCAGTCCCTCGCCAAAGTTTCTGGTTAATGAGTAAGGGGATCGTCGCCAAACTTTCCTCTTACGTACCAATCTAATTGTACTCTCATGTTTAGTATAAAGTTTTACAGCAACGCTACATTGCTGTCTTTAAAGTTATGCATTCTTCGCCAAAGCATCGTCTCATTCAAACAGGATAACAGGAATGAAGCCTTATTTTCCTATAAAAGACTCGCCTAGTGATTTTTATTATATAGGAGTCGTAAATGTAAGTCAACACCTAATATCCTGTTTGAGTCTAAATTTCTAATTAATTTATTAAGAAAAAACAACTAACTACTATTCTAGGTAGTTTACCATTCAAAACTCAAACAGGGGGAAATAACGATGAAATCAAACATATGGGAATATGCAGAAACATTTAACGAGATGGCTGACATCTATAAGAATCTTGGAGCTAATGATAATTACATTGAAACTCTAGATAATTACGAATCTTTGTTATCAGATAGTGTAAAACACAAGTCTGCGTAAAAGGTTGATTTTATCTAGAAAATTAAAGGGGGTGATTTTATGTAATATCTTTTTGTTTTATAAATGTTCTTTGAAAATTGAATAAGTAAATCAATTACAAAAATGAAGAGGGTGATTTAAATGATTATTAATGAAGAATCTGAGAAGGATTATGTAATCTTCAGTCAACGAATGGCAGGTTACCTAATGATGAATGGGTGTAAACTGCTAAAAGTCAAAGAGCATAACAATGGTACAAATAGGTTTGTTTACTTCTTTCCTAACAACACTCATGTACTATCCACAGTCAATACATACTTAAAAATGAAGAAATAAAAACTAAACAATTAATACATACGCGAAATTAAACTATAAATAAGCGGAGGATAACATAATGGCAAAGCAGATTAGCAGGATTCAAATTGCAACAGAAATTGTAAGGGATACGGATTTAAAACCATTAGATTTCGTTTTATACGCTAGGTTGGTGAGTCATCACACTTATACCAAAGAAAAGGAAATGAAAATTGATCATTCTAAGCTTAAAAGTATCTTGAGGATTAAGGATAATGACACATTGAAGAAATCCTACAACAAACTTTATGAGAAGGGGTACATGTTAAATAAATTAGATAAGCTTCCACGAAAAGCTTCAACTTTAATGATTATTAATGAAAAGTACATACCAAAGAATCAAAATGTAAAATGGTTTACGCAGTTTGCGAGTGATGTAGTACACCCCAACATAATTGACGCAATTGGATATACAGGTATTAGAATGTTGTACGTCTATCAATCGCATATTAATTACACAAATTTAAGTAGACATTACTCATTTGCAAGTGAAGAAACAATTGCTAAAGAATCTGGAGTTACTAAAAACACAGTTATAAAGCATAACGACATGCTTAAAAAACATAGGTTCATCAAAATTGAGAAACACAAACTTGAAGAGACGGGTGAATGGGAGGTTAAAAAAGGTAACGTAAATGAAAGCCTGAAATTTACCAAGTACAATAATCATGTATATTTATCCGAGGAAAAAGTGTGTTTATACATAAAAAGGAAGGTAACAGCGCTAGCTTGAGAAAGCCTGTTAAATCAGCATTTCTAACTAAGTCAAATTCATCGGAGATAATTGTCAAAACGTCGGAGATAATAAACCAATTCATCGGAGATAAAAATCAAACTATCGGGGATGATTTACACCCTATATAGATTAACTATTAGATACATAATTAGATACATAACTAGATACATAATTCAGATACAGTATTTGAAAAATGATAAATCAAAGAACGGATTTATTATTTTTCAATTTAATTTTTTCTTACATATTCGAGTGTTATTCAGTTTTACATATTAAGCGTTTATTAAACTAAATCCAATTAATCTAAAGGACGGTAATTAATTATGACAAACTTAACAAATGTAGCGAACATGGAAAAAGGTAATGCAGTATATATCAAATCAGTTGAAGCAGCAGATTTATTCTCTCATATGAATAGAGGTCATGGAATCACAAATGAATATTTAGGAATGTTACCATATAGCTTAGAGAGTATCCAACTTGAACAAGAAGGAATGAAAGTTAAGAAGTCTAAAGAAGCTAAATGGACTAGTGATGATGTGATTAATGTTAAGTTTAACAAGAAGGTTCGCAATGCAGATGAACTATTAATTAATCTTAATGAAAATATCAACAATGTAAGTGAAGCAATTAAGAATGAAACTGATAAGAAGAAGTTAGAAAAGCTAAATGATAAATTAGCAGAAATGAACGAACGTAAAGAACATATCCAAGCAAATAAGGATAATGCAGAATGGAAAGAAATTAAGAGTGATGACCTTCGATACAAATTGTATGAAGAAGGGTTCACTATTTATAAGTACAATAAGAAAACTAAGAAGACTAAACCAATTCATTTTGAAGTGTACAAGAGAAGTGCTTCGAAGTCTCGCACAGGTCAATGTCTTTTTGTGAATAAGAAGTTGAAAGCTAAAATGCAAAATTGGTCACGTATGGGATTAAAGTTTTCCCCAACTAAAAAGCATGATTTAGCTTCACTTTTAGCCTATGAATCTCTTGTGACAAGTAGTTTAGAAGGTATGGTAACAATCAATACTGGAAATATGCTAATCATTGATGATGTTGATTCTAAATTCCCTGAATTATGTTCAGTGGTACGTAAGAATGAACAAACTGGACTATTAGACAGTTTTCCAGAAACAGTAGAAGTAAGCAATAGTTTATTTGATGGTGAATCATTATTAGATGCAGAGTTTTTCCCTGAAGGTAAATCAATGTTATTACTTCGTCAACACATGTTTAAGAGTGCAGCATTTAACACTAACATTCAAAAATTCTTCACTGATCAACATAAAGCTATGACTAATCCTAAGAATGAGAACTATGATTCATCTATTCCAGTGAATTATGATGAGTGGGAAGTGAGAGACCTATTTGGCAATCCTGTCTTACTGTCAAACGTAAAATTCATTTATACGCCTAGTTCGCTGAAAGCTCTAAAATTCAGTTATGTTAAAGGTAGTAAAGCTGAAATGTATGATTATTGGAGAGGGCTAGTAGATGCAGAAGGCTCAAAGTTTGGCGTGTGTAAAGCAGAAAAAAGTTCAAAATTTGAACGTGGTAAAAATGGTGAAATTCTTCATCAGACATCTTATCAACATTTGAACAGCTTACCTTTAAGTCAGAAAAAAGTTAATGAATTAGTTGAAAATGAACAAGGTTATATCATGAATTTAAAGAATGATGATGCTACATTTATCAAACATATTCAAGATAAAGCAAATAACTTGAACAGTAATGAAATGCTTTCTGCTATTTACAATGTAAACGAAGGAATTGTTAATACAGAAGAGTTTAAGAAATTCAGACGTGAAGAAATCAACAAACAAAAGAAACATGTACAGAAAGGTAAGGTTTTGGTAAATGCAGATTACTTGACACTTTTAGGAAATCCAGTCGAATACTTATACCATGCCCTATCTAAGTTTGATACTGATGAACCAAAGTCATTAGAATTACACGACAATGAAATCTACACTACATTATTTCCAACTGGTAAAGAATATGTAGGATTTCGTAACCCACACACTGCTCCATCAAATGTGTTTGTAGGAAAGTCAGTACATAATGAAGCGATTAAGAATTATTTCAATCTCAGTGACAATATCATCTGTGTAAATGCTATCGATCACAATATCCAAAATAAACTTTCTGGATGTGATTATGATAGTGATACTCTAGTCCTAGTTGACTTTGATGAAGAAATTTTAGAGATTGCTAAACGACTAAATAAAGATTATCCAGTGTGTGTAAATAAAATTGATTCAGACCCAACCTTCTACAAGTTAGATAAAGCTAATGCTTCAATGGCAAAGGTAGATAACACATTATCTGTCAGTCAGAAAGTGATTGGGCAAATTGTGAACAAGGGACAATTGTACATGAGTTTATACTGGGACAAAAAGAATAATGATGCCTCTGAAGAAACGTTAGAGGAATTGTTGAAAGGTGTGGACATCCTTACAGTACTTTCAGGGATCGCTATAGATATGTCCAAGCGCATGTACGACTTAGACCTGCCAACTGAAATTGATGTAATGGATAATAAGTTAGAATTAAAACTTGACCCAAAAGATGACAAACGTAAGAAACCTTTATTCTGGAAAGTCAATGGAAGCAAAGACAAGAAAAAGAAGAAAGCAGATAAGAAAGAGAAAACGAACGATAAGAATAATGGTAAGAAGAAACCTAATAAGTTTGTTAAGTATGATACTACTATGGATTATCTGTTTGAAGCTCTTGAAGGTCTTAAATATGCTGATTCAAAGGATAAAGTTGAGTTTAATGATTTGCTTGCTAAAGTGAAAAAATCAGACGGAGACAGACACCAAAGAGCAGCTATCTTAGAAGAGGTTGAGGAAATGTCTAAGTACATTATGTCAATCAATTCAGATGAAAGTAATCTTAATGATAGTGAAAAAGATGAATATCAGTTAAATGTAATGGACAAATCTAAGTACAAGATTGAAAAGAAAGATATTAAAATTGAAACAATGGTATCTACAATTGAATATGCACTTGATCCTAATAACAAATATGTAAGTCCATTACGATTATTGAAAGTGTTATATGAAACTCATACTGAGGTATTCTTAGAAGCATTTAAAAAATAGTCAAAAATGGAAAGAATCTTACACAGGAATGAAAAAATATTGCCTATGAGCCTTGCGTTTATGGGCTTTTTGTGTTAGTAGATGATTGTCTAAAGGAGAGAGTAGGACAGTGTCTTGCATGCATGCGTTTAGACCGTTGAAATCATAGCAGAAGCAATTTAGTGTTTCGTGCGAAAGTAGACACCTACAGACCTCCATTTTTCTTTTTTATTAAAAAATGGTTATAAAACCCCTGATTTTTAATTTCTATACTCAGTATAAGGTATTACTTACTGTGAGTCAACTATTTTTAAAATTTTTTTCATTCTCTTTATTAAAAGTCTAGGGGTACTTATTGCGTCAGCTAGGTACTCCTAGAATAACTTTTCTTACAATTTTCATTGATTACTAATAAATAAATTAATAATGAATGAAGCTTGTAATTTAAAACTAAGCTTACATTAAATTTTAAAGGAGCAAATGACGATGCAAGAAAACAAGAAACATCATAAAAACAATATGTTCTGGTATTGCTACTCTATGGACGTATTCGATTATCTACATGATGAAAAGAAAATCTCTTATATTACAAAGGCTAAACATCATAAGACAAATATGCCTTTTGTATTGTTTTTTAGAGATGAAGTAGCACAAGCATTAAGTGAATTAAAAGTTTCACAAAATTAATTTAATAAAAAACTAAATTTTAAAAAGGTAGGTACTTAAAAATGAAAATTATTGAAAATGGTAAAGAAATCATATTAACTCCAATCCCTGAATTGTTAAATCAGAATGAAGAGGTGTATAAATCATATCTCTGTGATACAGAGGGCGGTAGAATATTTTCAGTACGTAGTGGACGTTTCCTTGTGAGTAATCCGAATCATAAAGGATACTGTTATGTATCATGTAGAGTAGGTGGAAAAGGTAGACCTTACAGCGTACATGTATTAGTTTATTCTTCTTATTCAGGTATGAAACAGTCTGATTGGAGAGCAATGGGATTGGAAATAAACCACATTCAAGAAAACAGCAAACACATCAACGAAATCTCTAACTTAGAACTAATCACTCACAAACAACAATTCCAAGATAAACATGATCCATACATTAGAGCAAAAATGGGAACAAGTAGACGTTTAACAATTCCAGAAGTACGTGAAATCCTACAAGCATGGATTAATTTTGAAGGAGATAAGCGTGGTACATTCGTTTGGGATATGGTTGAGAAGTATGGTGTAGGTTATAAAGCCATTATTGATGTACTAGAAGGTAGAAGCTATAAAAACTTAGGTGAGTTAGCTTAAAATAATACATAAGTAAATAACTGGATGTTGCTGTGGCGCATTCTAGGCGAATTAAAAATAATTAATACATAATAGACATAAATTAATAATGAGAACAGGGAGGCAATACGCCACTCTGTTCTTAATAATTACTTACTTTTCTTTTCTTACACCTTTAAAAGGTTTATTGTCACTTTTTACGTCCATAATACGTCCAGTTGAGGTATCGCGTTTTGCATAATGACCACTAGGAGTTTGGAACTGAGAACGTCCTTTAACAGCACCATCACGATGTTCACCTGAATTTCCTGCCATAGCTATCCACCACCTTTCTATCTATTAAATTACAATATTCTACAATTTAAGAAGGAAATCCTTCCTATAATGTAGAATGTTGTTCTTAGTTGGGAGGTGAAGTACATATGGATAAGTACGTAAGAGTAGTTAAATCAGCTAGGGAAAAAGATTTGGAAGACAAAATTAATAATGTCTTAGAAGAAAATTCCGATTCTGAATTAATAGATATTAAATTAACAGGCTCATACAATGGTAATACAGGGTATTATCTTGCGGTAATTATTTTTAGAAATAATTAATTGGATAAAAATAAATGAGCTAGGGGATTTACTTAGATGACCAAAATATTTACTTTTAAACTAGAAGATTGTTATCAAGATAGAAACATCAAATATTACACTGTAAATTGCTTTGCAGAAGGATTCAATAAAGAATTAAAAGTTATCAATCGAGCAGGATATTTAGATTTTACAGAAAACAGTTTTTTAGAACTTACTTCTCTTGAGAAAACTAGATTGATTAGTAAGTTAACTGATTTTATTAGAAAAAATCCTGAAAATAAATAATAATTATAATAACCAAAAAGCACTGGGATTACTTAGTGCTTTTTTCTTTTGTGAAAATATAGAAAGGTGTTGGATAACTAATGGATCAGTTATTGTTTAAACAATTATTAGATGGTGACATCGAATATGAGAATATTCCAGAAGTTACAGATATGGAATTAAATGATGAGCAAAAACATCAAATGAGATTATGGCTGGTGGGGGTTTATGGATTTTCATATGAAGTAGCTGAAGGGTATATTAGATGAAATTAATGAAACGGAGTGTTGTTTAGTTATGAGTAAACTTAATGAAGCCATTAAAGCCACTAATGAGGTATCAAAACGTGTTAATAAGTTATTTGAAGCAGTATATGAAAAAGCAACAGTAGAAGAAAAAAATGATATGTTACTGGAACTACTTGAATTTAGTTATCAAAGAAATCATGAACTAGCAGAGGAATTAAAATATCTACGTGAAAAGATGCTCCATACATAATTTGTTGCAAAATAGTTAAAAAGTTACAGGAGAAAGCCGTCTTTTGTCGAATTAGGTAGACGAAAGGTGGGGGTGAGATGTCGCAAGGTTATTATGACACAGCGCAAGTATGTTTAAATGGTCATGTTATTACTATGGAATACGAAACCGCTATAGAATTTAGATCTAAGCATTGCGGTGAATGTGGAGAATCCACTATCATTAAATGTTCTAATTGTAATACTAAAATTAGGGGATATTATCATTTACCAGATGTAATTGGTCTCTATAGCGACATAGTATCTAGTTATTGTCATGAATGTGGTAAAGCATATCCATGGACGGAAGCAAAGATTGAAGCAGCTAGAGAGCTTACGGAAGAATTAGAAGAACTAACAGATGAGGAAAAAGAATTATTAAAGAAATCATTAGATGATTTAGTTAAAGATAGCCCTCGTACTGTAGTTGCAACTACTAGATTTAAAAGGTTAGTCGGTAAGGCAACTCCTGAAATAGCCACAGGATTTAAAGACATTCTTGTAGATATAGTAAGTGAGACTGCAAAAAAAGCAATATGGGGATAAAGCATAGTCACTCATTAGAGTGGCTTTTTATTTTTGTTTATAATGCACAAATTAAAATATGTGCTTAATAATAATCAAAGAAAGAGAGAAATCATATGACACATTCATTAGGAATAGAAGGAGTAGATAAGTCATGACACAAGAAGAGTACAATAGCTTAGATCCAACAGTTCAAGCAACAGTAGATAGAATACAGTCATGGGTTACGATGGGTATGATTGGCCAAGAAGAAGCAGACGGATATATCCAAGATATATTAGATACGGTTAATGGAGTAGAGACTGATGGCAAAGGAATGGGCTAAACCTTTTTATAGTTCAAGTGCATGGAAGAAATGTAGGAAAGCTTATATTGATTCAGTCTTTAATTTATGTGAGAGATGTGGAGAATCAAAGGAAAGAATGATAGTCCATCATAAAACCTACTTGACAAAAAGAAACATAAATAATCTAAATATTACCTTAAATCATGAACTATTGGAACTATTATGCCAAGACTGTCACAACAGAGAACATCACGGTGAAGACAAAGGAATGAGAGAAGGATTCGGATTTGATGCAAATGGAAATCTAATTAAAGTGGACTGAGACTAGGTGGAATAAGGGTTGAGAGAGTGTTACCATACTCCCCCCATCAAAAGTTAAATTGAAGGATAACAGATAACCGATACGGGACAACAATTTTTCTGAGTGATTTTTCTACAGACACCCCTACCAGTAAATAATAATCAATTTTTGAGGAAAGGAAGGTAGAGTAATGGAGAGTGATGACAAACTATTAAAAGAGAAACGAATTAAGAAAGAAGAACGCAATCTTAAAAAGTTATTCAAGGACGCACCTACAGATAAGAAGACTTTGATCAATGGATTAATTCAACGTGCGGCATTTATGAGAGTTACACTTGAAGATTATGAAGCTGATATTGATGAGAATGGTTATGTTGAATTATTTTCTCAATCTGAAAAGACTGAGCCATATGAAAGAGAAAGACCAGTTGTTCGCTTGTACAATACGATGAATGGTAACTATCAAAAAATTATAAAACAGCTTAGTGACTTATTACCGAAAGATAATGAAAATGATAAGAATAAAAGTAGTGCTTTAATGGAGTTCTTATCACGATGACTACTTATCTAGAAGAATATGCGAATGCTGTTTTAAGTGGTGAGATAGTTGCATGTCACAGAATTAAACAAGTCTACAAAATGTTATTAGATAAATTACATAATCCAAAAGGTGACTATGTATTCGATGAAGAGTTGGCAAATAAACCAATTGAATTTATTGAGACGTTCTGTAAACAATCACAAGGTAAAATGGGAACACCTATTGAGTTAATGTTGTTTCAAAAAGCTAAATTACAAGCTTCATTTGGATTCGTACATAAAGACACTCGTGCTAGAGAATACCATGAAATATTAGACATCCGTGGAAGAAAGAACGGCAAGACAACTGAACTAGCTGCAACCTCTTTATTTGGATTAGTTGCTGATGGAGAGGGTTCACCTGAGATTTACTTCATTGCTACTGCATTGGATCAAGCTAAAAAAGGTTTCACAGAATCATTAAACATGACAAAGCAAAGTCCTGACTTACGAGCACACATTAAGAAAAGACAATCTGATTTGTACTTTGCTTATAACATGGGGTTCATTAAAGCATTAGCAAGTAACTCTAATTCATTGGATGGACTCAATGGTTCATTAATTATTATTGATGAATTGGCTGCAATTAAGAATCGTGATATCTACGACTTAATGAAACAGTCAATGTCTTCACGTAGACAACCAATGTTATGTACTATTTCAACAAATGGATTTGTACGTGACGGTATCTTTGATTCACAGTATCAATATGCTTGTGATGTTTTAGATGGAAAACTAAAAGATGATAAATTCTTACCATTTATCTATGAGCTAGATGACAGAGACGAATGGGATAAACCTGAATGTTGGGTTAAGTCAAATCCTGGGCTTGGTGTAATCAAATCAGAAGACTTTTTAAAAGATATGGTACAAAAAGCAAAAGGCGACCCTGCATTTAAACCAACTGTAATGGTAAAAGACTTTAACATGAAAGAAAACTCAGCTACAGCATGGTTAAACTGGAATGAAATTGATAACGAAGAACGATTCGACTTTAAGAAAATGGGATTCAGATATGGTATTGGTGGATTTGATGCTGCTGATTCAGTGGATTTAAACAGTGCCAGAGTATTATGTATGCGTCCTAATGATCCGAAAATTTATACGAAATCGATGTATTGGATGCCTGATGAGGTATTAAATAAAATGACTACCGATGGAAACCGTAGGGAACGTGACAATGTTCCTTATTTGCTATGGGAAAGACAAGGCATTCTACGTACTTATAAAGGTAATAAAGTAGACAAACGTGTTTTCTTAGATTGGTTTAAAGAGTTGCGAGACGAAGAAGACCTTTATGTATTGTACATTGCTTATGACCCGTGGCGTATTGATGACACTTTATTGAGAGAGTTTCGTGAAGAGTTCGGGAAAGATTCAATGATACCGATTCGTCAAGGTGCAGCAACAATGTCTCAACCTTTAAAAGACTTAAAAGCAGACTTAGGTGCAAATCTTATTGTGCATAACGGACATCCAATTGACATGTGGTGTTTAGCTAATGCGGAAGTAAGAGCAGATATCAATAGTGAGATTCAATTAGTAAAACAAACAGATAATCGTAAGCGTATTGATGGAGTAGTTTCCCTTGCGTGTGCGTATATCGCATTAAAAGACAACATGGATGAGTACACCAATATCATCTAGGAAAAGGAGGTGAGAATTTGGGATTATTCGGATGGATGTTTGGAGAAAAAACACCTGAAACAACAACGTTACAACGATTTGAAATGGTTAGTGATGCAGGTAATGGATTCTATGCGTGGGGTGGTGACTTATACGCTTCTGATATTGTTCGTTCATGTATTCGTCCTAAAGCAAGAGCAATAGGAAAGTTAATTGCTAAACATATTCGTGATAGTGTGACTGATTTTAAAGAAAATCCTAACGTTGCTATTCGGTTTCTCTTAGAAGAACCTAACCCAACTATGACAGGTCAGATGTTACAAGAAAAGATGGCTACACAATTAGAAATTAATCATAATGCGTTTGCTTATTTAAAACGTGACCCATACACAAACGTACCATATGAAATTTACCATTTAAATTGTGTTTCTGTTGAAGCTTTAGAAGGTCGTGAAGGTGATTTATTCTTAAAGTTTTATTTTGCTAATGGTAAATCTAAAACAATTCCATATACAGATATTATTCATCTACGCAAAGACTTTAATTCTAGTGATTTGTTTGGTGAATCACCTGCAAATGCATTAGCACCTTTAATGGAAATAATCAACACAACTGATCAAGGTATTGTAGAAGCAATTAAGAATAGTGCAGTTATTAAATGGATTCTAAAGTTTACATCTAAGTTAAGACCAGAAGATATGAAAGCAGAAGTGGATAACTTTACTGCTAGTTATCTTGATATTAAAAACTCAGGTGGTGCTGCTGGTGTAGATGGTAAATATGATTTAACACAAGTCAAACCTGAAAACTTTGTACCAAATGCAGACCAAATGGATAGAACTGTTCAACGCATTTACTCATTTTTCAACATTAATGAAAAGATTATTCAATCTAAGTACAACGAAGATGAATGGAATGCTTTCTATGAGTCTGAAATTGAACCTATTGCAAGACAATTAAGTGAAGAATTTACACGTAAGATATTCTCTAGAACTGAAAGGGGATATGGAAACAAAATCATCTTTGAAGCTTCTTCATTACAATATGCGTCAATGCAAACTAAACTTGCCCTTGTTCAAATGGTTGATAGAAGTGCAATGGTTCCTAATGAATGGCGTAGAGTACTAAACCTTGCACCAATTGAAGGTGGAGAATTACCTTTACGTAGGTTAGATACTGCTTTAGTTGACGATGGAAACACTACATCAAATGAATCATCGAAAGGTGGTGAAAATGTTGACAAAGGAGATGAGACAAAACCAACAGATGAACAATCAACAGAAGGAAAAGCAGTTGGAGAACAGACAGATTGATGTAACAAGCCTAGAAGTTCGTGCAACTGGTAATGATGATTACGTTTTAGAAGGATACATAAATAAATTTAATAATCGGTCATATTATCTTGGTGCTTTTTATGAGGAAGTACAGAAAGGTGCGTTTGACCGAACATTAGCAGATGGACATAACATTTACGCATTAAAAAATCATGATGATGAGCTTAGATTAGGCTCTACACATTCAGGATCACTTCAATTACATACAGATGATATTGGTTTGAAGTTCAGTTTAAAAATTAACCCTGAAATCTCATACGCTAAAGACGTTTACCACCTTGTAAAAGATGGACTGTTAGAAAACTGTTCATTCGGATTCTATTGTATTCAAGATGAAATTGTTAGGGTGTCAGATGGAACAGATTTACGTTATCTCAAAGAGATTGAGTTAGTCGAAGTTACATTAACAAACAAACCTGCATATCAATCAAGTCAAGTTGCATGTAGAAGTTACGATGAATTCAAAGCTAAAGAATTAAAAAAGAAACAAGATGAATTAAAACGGAAAAGATTAAAACTAAAACTAAAATATTTCAATTAAAGGGAGTTAAACAAATTATGAAAACATTAAAAGAAATCGAAGTTCGTTCAGCAGAAATTCAAGCACTATTAGATGATGATAACGCAGATTTTGACGCATTAGAAAATGAAATGCGTGAATTAGCAGAAGACAAAGCGAAGCATGAAAAACGTGCTCGACTATTAAAGGAAGCTGGTGAATTAAACGTGAAAGAAGAAGTTCGTACAATTGAATCATTTAACACACAAGAACATCAAGAAACTCGTGAGCAAGCAGATGTAGAAAAACGTGCAAAAGACCTTAAAGAAGACCGTGCTATTACAGTTACAAGTGGTGACTTAGTATTACCTAAACACACTTCATCTTCTATTAATGGTACATTCAATCAAATTTCAACTTTACTTGATCGTGTAAAACTTACACCGATGACTGGTGGAGAATCATTCCAACAACCATATGAAGTTTCTCATGGTGAAGGTGGATACACTGATGAGCAAGGAAACTATGTAGAAGTTGAAGTAGAAACTGATTATGCAACAATCGGTAAAACTAAAATTACTGCTTACAGTGAAGTAACAGAAGAAGTACAAAAATTACCTGCTGCAAACTATGAAGGATTAGTTATTAATGGTGTAGGTAAAGCATTACGTCAAACAATTACAAAAGAAATTCTAGTTGGTAACGGTTCTGTTGGACATTTAACAGGTATCTTCTCTAACCAAGCTAAAGCTATTGACCCTGCTACTGATTTAGCAATCTCTGCAATCACTGCTGACACTTTAGATGAAATTATCTTCTCTTATGGTAACAAAGAGGATGTAGAAGCTGTTGCAACACTTATCCTTTCTAAAGCAGACTTAAAAGCATTCGCTATGTTGCGTGATAAGCAAGATAAGAAAGTCTATGAAGTTAAATCTCAAGGTAACACTGGTACAATCGATGGCGTTCCTTACATCATCAACTCTGTATGTGCTCCTATTTCTGCTGCTGGTACTCCTGCTGGTGCTTACGCTATGGCTTACGGTGTTCTACAAAACTATGAGCTTGTAACATTCTCTGGAACTGATATTCAACGTTCTAATGACTTCAAATTCAAACAAGGTATGATTGCTCACCGTGGTTCTGTATTTGTTGGTGGTAACGTAGTAGCTCACAACGGTTTCTTACGTGTGAAGAAAGCTCCAACAGCTTAATAGTTAATAAATTATAAAGGATTGATAGTTAATGATTTATAAATCGACTGTATTGAAAGCTTTCAAAGACAAAGATACAGGTCGTCACTATGGAATTGGTGGCTTTTTTAGTTCTGAGGATTCTGAAAGAGTCGCCTATTTAGGTGATTTAGGCTTTGTTGATAAAGAAGTAAAAGAAATTGAACCTGTAGTTGAAACTAAACAAAAAGAAACAGCAGACAAACCACCATTTAAACATGTTGGTGGTGGCTGGTATGAACTAGCTGATGGCTCAAGAGTTAAAGGTAAACAGAAGGCATTAGAAGCTATTGAAAGTAGGTGATTAGATGATTGAAAAGGTGAGAAAGAGTTTAAGAATTTCTCACACTGCATTAGACGAAGATATTCAAGACTTAATTGACGCAGCATTAATGGAATTACAGTTGTCAGGCATTAAAAAATTAGATGAGAGTGATCCATTGATTATCCGTGCTGTAACAGTATATTGCAAAGCTGAATTTGGCTTTGATAATCCTGATGCAGATAGGTTCAGAGCTTCATTTGAATCATTACGAACTCATCTAGCATTAGCAGGTGATTATAATGCTTCATCGTGATATCGCTCATCTATTAACAACTGAAATCAAAAAGACAAATGGTGTTCAAAATAAAGTCATCACTAGTAAGCAAATGGTTTTTATAAATAAGAAAAGCATTGGTACTCAAGAATTTTATCTTGCTTCTCAAACTGGTTTCACACTTGAATTAATGTTGGAAATGCACACCCTAGACTACAATTCACAAGAGTATGTTGAGTTTAATTCCAAAACGTACAAAGTCATGCGTACATACGAAAAAGGCGATACGATTGAATTAAAATGTCAAGCTCATAGTGGTAAATTGTAATGCCATTAGAAGTAACTGGATTAAAGGAAATGGCAACCAAGATTAAAAAGATTGAAGCAGTAATGAAGAGTGCCAAAATTAGTGAGAAGGCTTTACGAGCAGGTGCAGAAATCTTACGTGATGAAGTTAAGCGTAGAGCACCACGTTCTAAGGGTGGTAGTAAACATGCTGCTGATCATGTCATTATTTCAGCAGTAGTAGAAGGTAAAATTGCTGTTGGTTTCATACCCGATAATTGGTACATGAAATATCATGAATGGGGAACAAGCAAAATGACACCTCAACCATTCCTTGAACCAGCGTTTAATGCAAAACGAAAAGAAATTCAACAAGCCATGTACAACGTTTATGTAAGAGAGTTGGCGAAAATATGATTTACGATTTAATTGAAGAATTGTTAGCATCTTTTGAAGTGACAACAGGTGTTATTAGAGTAATTGACCCACCTGACACATACATAACTTACTTTCAATATGATGAAAGTGCTACACAGTTTATAAACGATGAAGAATCAAGAACAACATATTACATTCAAGTGGATGTATGGTCAAAGATTGATGCATTCTCACTTGGGAAAGAAGTACAAAAGAAATTAACTAAAAATGGATTCATTAGAAGAAGCGTATTCCACGACTACGAAGAGGACACTGAGTTGTTCCGTCATGGGATGCGCTTTTACTATACACAAAACAACTAACTAAGGAAAGAAGGAATTATTAATGTCAGCAGATAAAATGACAGTCGGTTTTAAAAATATTCATTTCGCAGTAATGCAAAAAGATGAGCGTAAAGGTACAACAACTTATGGTATCCCAAAATATTTCGCAGGAGCAATGCAAGCAACATTAAATCCAAATGCTAGTTCACAAACTGTACACGTAGATGATGTTCCTGTAGCAACTGTAACAAGTACTGGTGTATTAGAAATGGAATTACAAGTGGACGCAATCACTAAAGAAGCAGCAGCAGAACTATTTGGCTACCGTATTGACTCTAATGGAGTATTGCTTGAAGCAACTAAGAATAAATCTCCATATATCGCTTTAGGATTCGAGTCTGAGTCTATCGATGGCGGTAAATTAATGAACTGGATGTACAAAGGTAAACTTACTGTACCATCTCAAGAATTCCAAACTAAAGGTGAATCTGTAGAGATCAAAAACCAATCAGTAACAGGTCAATTCGTTAACCGTTTATCTGATGGTGAAAAGAAAGTGTCTGTACATAGTAACGATGAAGGAATTAACCAAGAAGTTATTCTTGACTGGTTCGATGAAGTGTATGTACCAGCAGAAGTAACTGAACCACCAACAGTTTAATATACCCTATGGGAGTATCTATAATGGGTACTCCCTTTTTTTCTATTAAATCAACTAAAAATATTGGAGGAACTTTAAAATGATGGATTTAAAATTACGAATTAACGGTGAATACAAGCAAATGCACGAACCTTTTATTTCAGGAATGACTTACAGAAAATATCTACCTTTGAGCGAAAAACACGATTACTTGCATGAAGAAGTACCATTCCAAGTATTAGACGATTTGATTGTTCTTATTGTAGAAGCATTTGATAAACAATTCACAGTAGATGAGTTTTATTGTGGTCTAAGCTCTTATGATTTACGTGTAAAAATTGCAGAGTTTTTAGCTATTGTAAAGGGATTCCCTTCACAAATGGAGTTGTCAGATGAAGAGTTGGAAGAATTGACTAAAGAAACGGACGATGATGCCACACCCTCAGACGGAGGCGGAGAAGCTTGACGATTTCTACAACTACATGTTGATTAATCAAGGTTTAAAGCCACATGAAATTGATCAAATGGACATTCATCACTTGTTCAAATTAGTACGTAAACAGATTAAACAAAACAAAGAAAATGATTCTAAAGGTAGCAAGAAACAAGAAGAAGGTAAACCACGACAAGGTTTCTTAGATGAAATTCCTGGATGGTAAAAGAGAAGGAGGTGAACACAGCATATGGATATGGGCAATATGGCTTCAATGAAGTTCAAACTTGATTTAGAAGGACTTGGTTCAGCGACAACAGACTTTGCTAAGTTAAGTCGTGTTACAAAAATTTATGATAGTGAAATCGCCAATGCTAAAGCAGGTATTAAGAAATTCGAAGAAAATTTAGATGCAATGAAAAAAGTTGCAGATGCTACAACTAAGAAATTAGAAGTACAGAAGCTTACTGTTAAGCAAATGGAAGAAGAGTATGCTGATTTAGTTCGCACAAAAGGTGAAGATGATGCAGAGACACAAAAATTATTAACTAGATATAATCGTCAAGTAGCTCAAATGAAGAAGACTGAAATGGGTTTACAAAACCTAAATGGAAAAATTAAAGAACAAGGTAGTGCTTATGTTGAAGTTTCAAAAGAAGCGGACAAAGCCATTAAAGGTATCGAACAAGATTTAAAAGTTTTAAATAGTCAGTATGGTAAAACAACTGATGGAATTAATGATTTAAAGCAAGAATCAGAGAAATTAAATAAGACTTTAGAATTGCAAGGTAAAGTTTCTGAGCAACTAAAGAGAAAATATGAAGCTTTAAAAACTGAGAAGGGTGAAGATAATAGAGCAACGAAAGACGCTTTAATAGCTTATAACCAGTCTATTCAAACAATGAAGAAAACCGAAACAGCATTAGATGGTGTAAAGGTTAAGATAAAAGAACAAGGTAGTGAATTTACTAAAGCATCTAAGGAAGCTAAAGATTCACTAGATGGAATTGAACAAGATTTAAGAGTATTAGCAAGTGAGTACAATAAAACGTCTGCAAGTATGTCTAAAATGGGTTCTAATTCAGAGGACTTATATCAGCAATCTCAACATATGGAAAAGCAATTACAACTTGAAGAGAAAGCAGTTCAAGCATTAAGACGTAAATATGAAGCATCGGCAAGAGAAAAAGGTGAAGATGCTAAAGAAACAAAAGAAGCGTACATTCAGTTAAATGAATATATTGCAAGAATGAACAAGACAGAAAGAGCCTTGAACAGTCTAAATCATAAAATCGATGATTCGAAAGGATCGTTTAGATTATTTGGACGTGAAGTACATATTGCTGGTGGAAAGTTGGATGAGTTTAAAGAACGTGCAGGCGATATTCATTCATCAATGCAAGCTGGTATGGTTGCTGGATTGGCTGCTGGTGGTGCTGCATCTGTAAAGGCTGCTGTTGATATTAACAGTTCTCAAAAGCGTATTCAATCACAATTAGGATTAACAGCTAAAAGTACGAAAGAATTAAATAAAATTACTACAGATTTATGGAAAAAAGGTTACGGTGAAAACATGGATGAGGTTCGTAATGGACTCATTCAGACTAGACAAAATATTAAAGACTTGAACAACGATGAATTAAAACAAGTAACTCAAGACGCTTTAGTATTAGCAGATGTCTTTGAATCAGATGTAAATGAGGTAACTCGTGCTGGTGGAAACGTAATGAGAGGTTTTGGTGAAGACGCTAAACATTCATTTGACCTTATGGCATGGGGAGCACAAAACGGCTTAAACTTCTCCAATGAAATGTTTGATAACCTCTCAGAATATGCTCCACTTTATAAACGTATGGGCTTTAGTGCAGATGAATATTTCCAATTGTTAGCTAAAGGTGCTAAGTCTGGTGTTTATAATCTCGATTACATCAACGATGCAATGAAAGAGTTCCAAATCCGTATTACAGATGAATCTAAAGCTACATACGGTGCATTTGATGGTTTAAGTAAAGGAACTAAGCAACTTTGGAAAGATTTCAAAGACGGTAAAGCAACTGTAAAAGAAGTACATAATGCTGTTATTGATGATTTAAAGAATATGGATAATCAAGTTGATGCTAATAACTTGGGAGTTCAATTATACGGTACGAAATTCGAAGATTTAGAAAAAGATTCCATGTACGCTTTAGGAAACATCGATGGAAAGATTAAAGACGTAGATGGAAGTATGCAAAGAGCTTCTGCTGTAACTGAATCTGTAGGACAACGTGCTAAGGCTGCTTTCCGTGAATTTATGTCTGCAATTGCTCCATTAGGGACTAGACTATTAGATATCGCTGATCGTTGGATGCCTAAAATCGAAACAGGTATTAAAAATGTTACAACTGCATTTGATAAAATGTCACCTTCTGCACAAGATGCCACTATTGCAGTTTCAGGATTTGTAGGTGCTGGTGTTGGTATCGCAGGTATGGTTGGTGGTATCGGTGGAGTAGGTAGAGCATTTGCTTTACTATCTAATCCAATCGGTTTAACAGCATTAGCAATTGCTGCTGTTGGAGTTGAAGGAGCACTAGTTTATAAGAATTGGTATGCTCTAAAAGACTTAATGAAAGACCATCCATTGTTAGGATTAGCAATTAAACTAACTCCTGTTCAGGGACAATTCATTGAACTTGTAGGTAGCATTCGTGAGTTCCGTGATGAAATGAATAAATCAGCTATTGATACTGGATTAAATTCAGATAAGATTTCAGCAGGAACTAAGAAAGCTGTTCAAGCCTACATGGATATGGATAATAAAGCGTATGCTTCAATGGTTAACCTATCTGCAAGAGGTGGAATAGTTACAGATGAGTTTGCGAAGAAACAAATCTCTCAATATGAAGCAATGGCTGCTAAAATCCAATCTTCAATGGATACTGACCATGCAAAACGTATTGAAAAGACTAAAGCTTTATTTGCAACAAATACTGCATTGTCCGATGAAGAAAAAGCAGTAGCATTAAAGAAAATGGACGATGATCATTTCAATAAGAAATTACGTCTTGAAGAGTATGTAAGAAAAGTTTCTGAAATTGAAAACAGAGCATCAAAAGAGAAACGTGATTTAACTGAATCTGAAAAACGTACTGTAAATGGTATTCGTGAAAATATGCGTGTTGAAGCTGTAAAGACTTTAAGTAAATCTGAAGCTGAACAAAAGATGATTCTAGGGCGTTTGAAAAATGACGCTTCTAAATTATCAGCAGAACAAGCAGCGAATGTTGTTAAATCATCTGCAACTCAACGTGACAAGACTGTTAAACAAGCAGATGAACAGTATCAGAAACAAAAGAAAAAGTACGAATATCTACGTGATGTAACTGGTACTATTACAGCAGAACAAGCAAGACGTTCTATTGCAAATGCTAAAGAACAACGTGATCAAACTGTTCGTAAAGCTGAACAAATGCATGAGAGTGTTGTAGAAGAAGCACAAAAGCAAGCACAAGGACATATTGATGCTGTCAATTGGGAAACTGGTGAAGTTAAAACAGGTTGGGACGACATGTACGACAAAGTTCTCAAAGTCTACAACAACATCTTAGAATTCTTCGGAAAAGACCCTAAGAAAAAGAAATCAACTGAATCAACTAAATTCAAAAAGGACACTGGTAAACGTTCTGCTGGCACTGTTAAAAGTGGCGGAGCAGTTGAGAAACAATATGCAATTGGTACACCAAACGGTTCACATCCAGGCGGTTTAGCAAGAGTCGGTGAAGTCGGTGAAGAACTCGCATATATTCCTGGGCGTGGAGTAGGACTAGTCGGAGTAGGTGGAGAGCAAGTTTTAGATTTACCAAAAGGTACGTCTGTATTACCTCACCATCACACTAAGAATCTACTTAAACGTTATGGATTTAGTGGGAAAATGCCTGCTTATAAAAATGGTACAAAGGATAGCGTCTTCGATATGGCAATGAAAGGTGCAGAGCACTTATGGGATAGTGGAATGGAAAAGCTTGGTGTTACTGATAAGCTAATTCCTGACTGGTTCAATAAAATCTCAGGTAGTCCATTAGGTCTTATGAGAGACATTGCAGTAGATAGCGTTCAGGCACTAATCGATGATTTTCTTGGTGCATTTGGTGGCGGTGGAGGTAGTAGTTCTGTAGCAAGTTACTACTTAGATAATTTCCGTGTTAGTACACCATTTAGTCCAGGCAAAGGTCTTAACGATGGTTGGCATCCAGGTGGACATAAAGGTATTGACTTGGCTCGTAAAGGTCAAAAATCAATCATGGGTATGTCAATCAAGTCCTTAACGGATGGCGTCGTATCTCAAGTGTTGGTCAATAACCCTACTGCTGGTAATGGTGTTCGCATTAAGAGTGGTAATCGTGTATTCAGTTACATTCATATGCAAGAACCACCACCTGTTAAAACAGGACAAAAGATTTCAATGGGGCAATTGATTGGGCGCATAGGCTCAACAGGACGTTCTTCGGGCGCACATTTGGATTTGAAGGTGACTGAGAACGGGCGTTACATAGACCCTTTGAAAGTGTTAAAACAAATGGCTGAAGAAGGTGGAGAAGGTGGTTATTCTGGTGGCGGAAACTACAAAGGACAATTCTCTTCTATCATCAACGCAGCAGGTAAGAAATATGGCGTTAGTCCTGCTTTAATCGCTGGTATTATCCAACAGGAGTCTAGATTCAATCCTAATGCTCGTTCAGGTGTTGGAGCAACTGGTTTAATGCAATTAATGCCTGCCACAGCTCGTTCAATGGGTGTTAAGAATCCTCGTGACCCTTATCAAAACATCATGGGTGGTACACGTTACATCAAAGACATGTTGAGATTAAATAACGGTAATTTAGCATTAGCACTAGCTTCTTATAATGCTGGTTACGGAAACGTTAAAAAATATCACGGTATTCCACCATTCAGAGAAACACAGAATTATGTACGTATAGTTCAAGCTAACTACAACAGATTCAAGAAACAAGGTCTTGGTGGATATGCAACAGGTGGTAAAATTACAGACCATCAAGTAGCTCAATTAGGGGAAAATGGATTTGACGAGTATGTATTAACTACTGAGCCACGTTACAGAAATAAAAACTTAGCCTTACTTGCAGAAGTGTCAGAAAGACTAGGTGCATACAGTCCTATTCCTAAAGTGCCTAAGACTTCAAATGTTTCTAACAACATCATCAATAACAACACGACTAATAACTCATCTTCTGCACAGCAACAACCATCAATCAATTATAGTCCTACTATCAACTTCACATACACAGGTAGTCCAGATATGGAAAGCATGAAGTTGGCATATGAGAATCTGAAGAAACTAATGAAAGAGGATATGGAGAAAGCTAACCGTCCTAAAGGTATTAAACTAACAGGAGGTCTAATTTAATGGAAAGTAAGATTTTAAGTTTTGGGGGAGTTCCGACTCCCTCTTTTTTAATTGTTGAGAAAGTTGATTTACCACCGTTAGCACCATCAATTGTAGCAACTAAAGAAATTCCTATGAAAAGTGGAAAATTATTTGCTAATCAAAAGTTTGATTCACGTACAATTCCAGTTGACTTAGCTTTAATTGCACCAAGCAAAGACGAATATCAAGAAACATGTGCAAAATTGGCTGAATGGCTTTATTCAAAAACACCGCAACCTATCATCTTCTCAGAAAGACCAAACATTACATATTATGCAATTCTTGAAGGTGGTACAGATTTTGAACAATTTAGAGAACTAGGAAGAGGTACAGTCAACTTTGTTTGTCATAAACCTCATGGATATGGAACAACACAAGAAGTAGCTTTGGATTTAACTAAAGAATCAACACCTCTTATTAATATGGGGAACATGGAAACCTCACCTATTATTGATGTAACAATGGCTAAAAACGTTACAGACTTCTTTATTGCAACATCTGATAAGTACTACTATTTTGGTGAACCATTTGATCCAACAGAAAAGCAAGTAGTTGATTTATCACCAACAATTATGAATGACCCTTGTAGTACTACACAAAATTGGTTAAATGTAACGGATTGGACAGTAGATGGTGGAGTTATTCGTGGTGCAGCAATTCAATCTAATGGATATTCATTTGAACAAGGTGCAACAGATGGTAAAAGAGATTATGGTACAGCAAGTGGATTGTGGCATGGTTCATCAATGGTTTATTCATTAGACCATGAAGTACAAGATTTTGAGATTGAAGTAGAAATAGGATTTAAAGCAACTGACAAGAATCAAAAGGGTAGAATAGAAATTTATCTTTTAGATTCATCAAATCGTAAACTTGGAAAGCTTGCTATGAAAGATATTGATGATAAACGAGATAATCCAATTTTTGAAACACGATTAAGAGCACCAGATGGATTTACTAAAGGCACTGAGTACACGTATGGTGCAAAGAAGGGTGTATTCAGTAATTTTCATGGACATATCAAATTGGGACGTAGAGGAAGACAATGGCACAGTTTTATTGCCAAACTTGATGAAATGAATGATTACGTTGCTAGAGATTATAAATCCATTACAGACACATGGAATAAATTCGGGACAAAAATAGCTAAAATTCAGATTCACTTTGGAGCTTATGATAAAGCACCACCTGTTAATTCAATGTGGATTGGTAATGTTTTTGTTGAAGAATATCTTCCTAAAGCTAGTAACAAAGTTGATTATTTGTTTAAAAAGAATGACAGACTTCATATCAATTGTGAAACAGGTGAAATCTTACGTAATGGAATGGACGCTTCAAATAAGCTTTACATAGGTTCAGAACCTTTAATAATACCTAAAGGTGTAAGTGGAATAACTGTATCAGACCCTTCCATATTCAGTAGTGGTAAAGTGCGATTTACAGAGAGGTGGCTTTAATAATTAATGTGGTACATATTAGACAGAAACTATAATACGATTGGTATTCTAGATAATAATTTTCCTGAAGGGTGTCCGATTCTTAGAGATATTATGAAATCGACATTAGCCGATGGAGCTAAATATCTAGAATTTGATGTTCCATCTGACCATGAAAAAAGTTCCCTTTTGACTATTGGGAACTTTATTGTTTATGTAGATGCTAAAAGAAACCGTGAACTATTCAGAATCACAACAGGTATTGAAGAAAATGGAGAAAGTATGACTGCTACAATCAAATGTGAATTAGCAGCAGTCGGTGACTTGTTCAGTAAAGTAATTGAAGATAAAGACTTTACCGCAACTAGTTTAGAAGATATTATTAGTTTTCTTGCAACTGATACGACATGGAAACTAGGTGAATGTTATTACAGTGGAAGCATAACTAAATCATTCGAAGATTTACCAAGAGCAAATGCAGCAATTCTTGATGCTATTTCTGATTTTGATGCAGAGGTAGAATTTAAAATTGATTGGGATAATGTACGTCCAGAAAATAAGTTTATTAACATCAAAGATAAGATTGGACAAAAAACAGGCGTAACAATTCAATATGAACAGAATCTTGAAGGACTTACTAAAACAACTGAAGGCAATCCAATTGTTACAGCATTAGTTGTAAAATGTTCAAATAAAAATGGTAATGGTAATGCAATCTTATTGAAGGATGCAAAAGTAACACCGCCTGATGGCTTTGAAATTATCGGAAATAGACTAGTTGATAATGATTCATTAGAGAAATACGGTAATGGTATTAAACATATCGAAGACAGCTTTATCGATCAAACGTCAACTAACCCTGTTGAACTTTACAATAATGCATTAACTTATCTGCAAAAAGTAAATAAACCAAAAGTTACATATGAAGCTTCTGTAGTTATGCTTGAACAATTCGAAGGTTACAATCACATGTATGTTGAAGTTGGTGATACTGTCTATGTAAAAGATACATCAGGCAAAGAAAAGCAATTCTTAGAAGCTCGTATTCTCGAAAAAGAAATAAGTCAAACTGATAACACTAAGGGTGGAATTGTACTTGGTGAATTTGTTGTGCGTCAAGTTACAGCTATTGAAGCAGTAGAGAAGTCACAGAAAAAACTTCAACTCAAAGAAAAAGAGTGGAGTGAAGCTTATGATTTAGCGCATGGTGTTACAAAAGAGCTTGATGAAGTAAAAGATAATCTTGTCTATAAAGTTGATGTACTATCTACAAAAGGAAGTACATTTAAAAATGGAATAATTAATACTCAACTTTTTGCAGCAGTCTATAAAGGAAAAGACGATATTAGTACAACTCTTCAAGAAACAGCATACAATTGGAAAAAGTTCAATGCTGATGGAACACAAGACACAACTTGGATTGGAACAGGTATTGGTAGACTTGTAACAATTACATCTGATGAAGTTGAAAATAGAGCTACATTCCAGTGTGAAATCACAGTAGATGGAAAAATAGTTGCAATTGATCAGATTACAATTGTCGATTTAAATGACGCAATTATAAATGGTGAACGTCCAGAGAATCCAATCAAAGGTGCTATGTACATAGATTCAACCGTATCACCTCCAATTTGGTACACTTATAATGGCACAACATGGGAAAAGCAAGCATTATCAGTTGGTGATTTAGACCCTGCTTTATTAAATACTGTAGATGGGATTGTAGATGAAGTAGATGCTATTGATACTCGTGTTACAACTTCTGAAAGTAGCATTGAACAATTAAACACAGCAATCATTTCTAAAGTTGAGACAACTAAATTCGATGCTTTAAAAACGAATGTAGATACTAACACATCAACTATTTCACAACAAGCAGGACAAATTAGTTCTAAAGTTTCTAAGAATGCTGTCATAAGTGAGATTAATCAAACAGCAGAGACAGTTACAATTGATGTATCTAAGATTGATATGAAAGGCGTAGCTACATATATCCCTATTGGTAGTCCTAACATGATGCCAGCACGTTATGATTCATTTGAGCAATTTGATTTAGGTCAAATCCCTGATGATATGGGGTATGGATTCAGTGGATTAAGTCAAAAGGCTATCACAAATCTATATTCTCTAGACGGTGGAAAATCGTTCGTATTGGAAACAACTAAGGATGGTGAAGGATGGATTTACCTTTCTCCACAATCATACACTTACAACATTCCTTTACAGATGAATGCAACCTATATCTTCTCATTCTACGCTTATAATCCAAGCTTAACTACTCCTGCTCGTATTCGTGGTGGAGTTCGTATGAATAATAATATGGATACAGTTAGAGCTGGTGTTAAAGATATTAAGGGTTCAGATGGTTGGGTAAGACATGAAACTAAAATCACAGTTCCCGAAGGCGTAACAGCTTGTAATGTAATTCTCTATAACTATACTCCAAACCTTCCAGTTTACTATGATTGCTTACAATTTGAACGTGTTGAACCTGACACAATCAAAGCAAGCACATTCAAGCCTATTTCAACTACTGTTATTCACGGTGGGAACATCTTAACTAAAACAATTCAAGCAGACCATATCAAATCGTTAAAAGGACTTAACGTAGGTAATGGTTCATTTGTCGTGGACGCAATTACAGAAATAGTGTCTCTTGGTAGTGGTACAAATTTAATTGCTCCAAATATTGCAGCAGGTACATTTACTGCTTTACGTGGTAACACAATTCGATTTGGTAGTAGAGATGCAAAGATTGATACAACGCCAGCAGGTTCACTTGACCGTATGCGTATAGGCGTAAATGATGATACCTATATTGCAATGGATCATACACCTGCTTACACATTCGTTATGAACAATCTGTTCGATGTTGTTATGAAGAAATACAGTGCTAACTATGGTTTACAACTAGGAAATGCAGTATTGAAAGGTGCAAAGGATTCAGCAACATTCCATCTAAGAAATCAACCTGACAGTGCATTTGGCAACTTAACAGCACAAGATATTGTCACTATTGGCAATCTTACAAGTAACGGGGTTACTACATTAAATGGAAACTTGAGTCTTAATAGCAACGCTGGTATGGTTAAACTTAATGGGAATAATCAAGCATTTATTGAATTTTCATATGGTGGAGTGCGTAAAGGTTTCATGGGTACTGAGTCAGCAACGGGTAGTAATATGGTTATTGCTTCTGATTCGGATGAAATTATCTTCAAAACTGATGTGTGTCGAGTAAAAGTAGATAATGGAACAGCTCGTGTAGATTTTAAGAATGCTTCTGATAGTGCATACATTCCTATTTATGCTTCAAATATTACTTATAATTCTGTGCGTGAGCGTAAGAAAAATATCAAAACTTTTAATGGTACGGAGTATCCTGATGGCTCAGTTAAGACAGCATTACAGCAAATTAAAGAAACACCTATTCGTACATATCGTTTTGTTGAAGAGTTAAATAATGAAAGAAAGCACGTAGGGTTAATTTTAGATGAAGCCCCTGTTGATGTTATTGACATTAGGGGAGAAGGTATTGATGCATATGCAATGGGAACGTACTCTTGGTCTGCTATTCAAGAATTAAGTCAGAAGTTAGAAGAAAAAGAGAACAGAATTAATGAATTAGAAGCAAGATTAAGTCGTCTAGAACAATTAAATTCATAAAGCAATACCTATACCAAACGCCTTGAGCGTTATTTTTTATGTCTAAAATGAGAGGAGATGATTAAAATGGATCAACTATTTGTGGATGTAATGACCAAGGGTGGTGTAGAAGGCATCTTTGGTATTTTATTCGTCTGGCTTTTAATGTCAACTAGAAAAGAAGCAAGAGAAGAAAAGGCAGACTCAAAACAACGTGAGAAAGAGTCAAAAGAGCGTGAGGATAAACTTATTTCACACTTGAATCGTACTACGGAGACCCTTCAAAAAATTGAGCAGTCGATTACCTGTATTCCAATTATTGAACAGTCTATTTCTGGTATGAAAGAAGAAATTAAAGATATTCGTAAAAAGATTGAAAAATAAAAGGAAACGGAGTGTTACAAATGGTAAAGAAAATCTATTTGGATGAAGGACATGGGGAAAGCAAAGATTCAGGAGCAGTTAATGCAAAAGAAGGGTTAATGGAAGCTAAGTTAAATCTACAACTTTCAAACTACGTTATCGCATGTCTAAAAGCTAACTACACAGGATTTGAAATTAATCGCACACGTTCAGACAGGACATTCGCTTCACTAGGAGCACGAGCAGCCAAAGCTAATAAGTGGGGTGCTGATGTATTCGTATCTATCCACGTTAATGCAGGTGGAGGTACAGGTTTTGAATCATTCATCTACAATAAAACTACTTCATCTAAAACTAAACAATTACAAACATGTATCAATGATAAAGCTATGGCTAAAGCTAAGAAATATGGTCTAGGTGCTCATGGCAACCAACCTTATAAATCAGGTAATCTATCTGTTTTACGTAACACTAATATGCCTGCATGTTTAACTGAAATTTGTTATATCGATTCTAAAGATTGTGAACTACTAAAGAACAATGCTTTCTTAAAGGATATGGCTGAAGCTTATGCAGAAGGTGTTGCAGACTTCTTAAACTTAGAAAAAAAATGTGACATAAGTAAACCTGAGCCTAAAAAGGAAACAGCACCTAAAGTATCAGCACCAACTAAAGTTCCTGCTAAATCAAACGATAAGGCAATTGGAACAGTTAAAGTAAAAGTAAACGATCTATATTACTATGACAAAGCTGATTGGAATGCAAAAGCAGGTAAGGCTCAAAAAGGTGATGTGTTCACAGTAGTAGATAAAATCAAAGTAAACACAGCATACATGTACAAATTAATCAGTGGTACATACATTACTGCATATGAAGGCTATGTGCAATTCAAAGATAAATAATACATATAAAAACAATATTAAAAAGAAGAATTTCCCCTTTTCACAGGAAAGAATTATTATAGAATTAGAGAGGGGAGATTCAATGACTTACACAGAGGGAAGCACAATTACATCTAAGGCAATATATGATAGTGAAGAAAGACGGTATCGTTATTTTTTGTCTAGAACTTGGAATAAAGAGAAAAAAATCATAACTACTCTTATGCTCAATCCAAGCAAGGCAAATACCTTAGTCTCTGACAAGACGGTTAACAATGTTATTCGATATTTTGAGAATAGTGAATATGGAAGTTTACAGATTGTAAACCTATTTGCTTATGCTGCTTCTGATCCTAAAGATTTAAAATACAGAAAACAAGATAAAGAAGAACTAAACGATAACCACATAGTTAATGCTTGTGAAAATGCGGACTTAATTATAATTGCATGGACTAGGGGAGGTAAAAAGATACGAAAACGGGAAGTAGCAAAACTATTAGAGCCATTTCAAGATAAAATAAAATGCTTTCAAGACGAAACCGGTAAAAAGCCTAGACACCCTCGTGATTTAAAAAAAGAAGAATGGAAACTCGTTGACTATAGCTTCTCAGAAATAGGAAATGAGTAAGTGAGACTAACTTGCCATAAGCAATACATAACAAAAAAGCCCTTTCCTTAATCGGATGGGGCTTTTTTACTTCTCAATTTCCTCATATAAATCATCTACTTTAACACTTAACACTTTAGCAAGAAGAAATAGCTTATCTGCTGTAGGGAAGTTATTCATCTTAATCCAATTAGATAGTTGAGCAGGAGTTATCCCAACTTCCTTAGCAATATGCTTTTTTAAATACCCTTTCTCTAGAATGATTGTCTCAATACAGGATTTTAATTTCATGTTTTATCACCTATTATAAATATTCTTCGTGTTTTGTTTCATTCCTTTAAAAAAAGATTTGAAAAATAATTATAAAAAATTATAAGTACAAGATATCTTAGACAATCAAACCAACATATCATTTAACATAACTAAAAAGTTCGCTTCACGTGACGTTTTGAATGTTCGATTTACTAGTTCTTTTTATGATACGCACGGTGAACTCTCAAACGAATTTTAAAATGCTATTCTATCAATACTTTAACTTTATTCCATCTAGTTCGTTTAATAAGGGACTATACTACGTATAAAAAGCAGAAGGGTGTGGTGATATGCTTCTTGAATTAGCTACAGGAATTACGGCAGCTTCCGTTTTTGGAGTTGCTAAATTAAAACAAGATGGACGATCAGGAGACGATGCAAAAAAGATAAAACAAATTGCAGACAATAATGGACTAAAAAAAGATGGTCAATCGATCATCATCAAAAGACGAGATCCACTAAACCGAAAAAAGAATAGGCTCTATGCTGAGTACATTTATCAAATTCCATTAGGCTTGTCATTTGATGACTTCATGGATAAATTCGCTAAGTTTGAGGATGGCTTGAACAATAAGAAAACCTTGCACTCAATTAGCTTATTCGATATTAAGAAGATTAACTTCAAAAAATTACGAGCTATCAGAACATGGAAAGGTAAAGTAGAGTATCTACAAAAAATTATCAAGGAAAAACATTTGATAAGAAAATCAATCGATATGTCCTACGATGGAATGCTAAGAGTAAAAGTTTACGAAAACGACATGCCAAGCAAGGTTGAATTTAATTCTGAGAAGTGGAAGAAGTGTAAAGGATGGAATATGCCACTTGGAGAGACGAGAGAAGGGACAGTATTCATTGATTTAGCTAAAGGACATTTTATTGTAGCTGGTGCAACTACATTTGGTAAGTCAGCTCTACTAAAACTTCTTATAAGCACTCTGTTAAATAACAAACCAGATGAGACGATGTTAACCTTAATTGATTTAAAGGGTGGGTTAGAAATGATGTACTTTGAGGACTGTAAACAAACAGTAAACTTCAAAGATGATTTAGAAGGTGCTGTAGAGGTTTTAAAACAGATTAAAGAGGATGTTCAAGCAAGACAACAGCACTTGAGAGAAAAGAAATTTAATAATGTTCATAAGGCAGGAATTAAGAAACGTCACTTTATCATTGTTGATGAAGCATCAGAACTAGCTCCTTCACAAGTTCCACCTCAATACAAGGAGCTTGCAAAAGAAGCACAGGCATACATGAGTTTTATCACCCGCATCGGTCACTCAATGGGTTATACGCTAATCTACAGTACACAATATCCAGTCGGTGATGTAATGCCAAATCAGATAAAAGCCAATTCAGCAACTACACTTTGCTTTCGATTAGAAACAGACACTCAATCTGAAACTGTACTTGATCAAACAGGTGCAGAGCTTATTCAATATCAAGGAAGATGTATCTACCGTACACCAGCAGGAAGAAAACTTGTTCAAACTTACCTCATAAATGATGACACTATCAATGATGTTGTCACTCCAAACATTGTTATCACACCTCGAAAGGGTGAAGAGAATGCAGAAATATGCGAAGAGAGAACAGAAGATAGATGCGATATTGCAATCTTTGAAGACACTGAACTATCTTAGCCGTTCACAGATTCAGACTTTACATGATTTAAAAGGTGATAGAAATGCCCAAAAGTTCTTAAAGTCGATGGATGAATATTTAAACTCATTTAGAGATGGGGAAACAATCTATTACTTGTCTAAAGAGGGAAGGGAACGCGTTGACTGTCCAAGAGTCATTAAGAAAACAACTACAGCTCGTCACTACATCATGCGTAATGCTCTCTATATTGCCTTTAGTCAACCTGAAACATGGAAGAATGAACAACGCATAAAGCACAAAATAGCCACTATTGTATGTGATGCAACCTTTGTAGAGGATAATACACGATACCTTATTGAAATAGATCATGAACAAAAAATGAATGCTAACAGAACCAAAATGGAAAAGTATCGAAAGTTGATTGAGATTAATGCATTCGGTAAAAGTTCGATTCAACTAGTCTGGATGACCACTACTGAATATAGACGTAAACAATTGGAGAAGCTTTGTGAAGGTTTAAATGCACAGATTTTCATGATTACTGATTTTCAATAAACGATTGGGAGCTGGTTAATATGTTTAAGTCAAACAAAATTCAAACGGTTGGTACAGTAAAAGAGTTTTTAAATCCCTCAACAACTACTTCCCCTAAGAAAGACATCGTTCCATTATTAGCTACTGGTACTACACTTCCTCTTATCTTCTCTGCAATGCCTACATTCTCATTCGCTGAATCCGTTACTGCTAGTACATCTGTTAAAACTGAAGTATCACAAAAGATTATTACAGCATTCCAACCACTTACTGACCTTGTTCAAGGTTTATCTTATCCTATTACATTCCTAGTCTTTAGTGCAGCAGGTATCTATTGGTTGATTGGAAATCGTCCTAAAGCAGTTGAAATGCTTCAAGGTGCAACGATTGGTTACATCTTAGTTCAACTATCTCCATTGCTTATGCGCTTATTAGTATCGGTTACAGCAGGATTTTAAGGGGGATTGCAGCATGTGGGGCAAAGTTCAAACCGTTGGAGCAATTGGAGATTTCATGAATAAAGGGGATATGATAGGAACTGCTGCCCCTTTTGAATCTGTATTAGATTGGGCGTTACACCCAGTCGAACAGACTAAAGAAATGGGTACGAACGCTATGTATGATCATATTGAGCCGTTCTTAGATATTTTATGTGTCGCTTCGTATCCAATAGCGAGTGTTATTATAGGTATCGCTGGATTACTATATATCCTTAATTTTAAAGATAAAAGTATCTCATGGATGACTAAAACTAGCTTAACATACGTGCTTATTCAGCTACTACCAATGTTGTTAAAATCCCTATTACAAATGATGTAAAGCAGCTTAATTTTAAGCTGTTCTTTTTTAATTAAAAGTAAATTAATTAAAAACTACAATTATATGACCATATTTCCTGAGAAATGCTCTTACATCATGTAATTTCAACCAATTTTGAAAGATAAAGTTATTAAAAAGAATGGATAAATGCTTTAAAGCCTATTATAGCGTTAGATAAAAGTCAATTAATTATAAATGTTAAAAAAACCATCATTTGACAAATAGAACATTCAGATTTAATCTTTATTCTTAGGTTTAACAACAGGAGGAAGTACATCATGGGAAAAACTAATAAATTGAAAATGGGAAAGATAACTGTATTAGAACCAACTGAAGAAAGAAGAAAAGAAATTCTGGACATAATAGAAAGTATGATGAGGGATTACATAAATAGAAAACCTGAGAAAAAGGACAAATAGAGTAAGAATGATTGGGTTTAGAGTGTTATAGTAATTTTCAACAAGGAGTCCACTTGAACAATTTATAAAATGATACAGAATTTCAGTTGATACATCTGCAAATATTTTCCTAGTATTATCCTGAAAGCTGTTTTAAAATTTAGTAGGGTGATAAAAATGGAACAATTAGGCGAAAAAGTTTATTGTTTTTCTTGTAACCAGAAAACAAATCATAATATTATACATACTTATGAAGAAATGTATGATGAAAGTGACGATATGTTTTGGAATGCCAAATATCATATAACTAAATGTGCAGGCTGTGATAGAGTAACATTTGTAGAAGAATATGCCGATGAGCATACGTGGGAGTACATCAATGGTCATAGAGAGTGGAAAGCGATCTTTAAACCTTTTCCTGAAGAACCAATTAATAAAAGTGCTATAGATAGATTTGAAGAAAGGTTAAATCTAGATAAAAGAACCTTTCCTCACATGCCTAAAATTCTTTATGATTTATATAAGCAAATCATTGATTCTTATAACATGAGACACAATGTTCTATGTGCTTCAGGTTTAAGAACATTAATTGAAGGAGTTTGTAAAGAACTGAAGGTTAAAAAAGGGCATGTTTACAGAGATGATGGAACTATAGAGATTGAAGAGAAAACAGGTAAAGAAATGTATAATAGTACTTTACCAGCAAGAATCTTTGGACTTTATGAAAAAGGTTATATAATTTTTCCGCAGGCATTAATTTTAAATAAAATTAAAGAGATAGGAAATAAAGCAGTACATTCCATAGTTAGTCCAGATACAATGGATTTAAGGGAAGTAATTCAGGTTATGGAACAAATACTATACGTAATATACGAATTGAAAGCCCATAAACTATTAAAGAAAAAAGAAGAAGAGAAAACACAAGAAGAAATACAGAAAAAATAGGTATTTTTCCGCAGGTTTTTTCTCCTAATTGTAGAAATATAGTGAAAAAGGAGGGAATTACTTAATGAAAGATACAAATTGTGAAAAATGTAAAAAAGAAGTTAACCAAAAGAAAATAAAATATAGAGTTGCCATTCCAGAAACAATTTTATCAGTAGACGCAATTCATATACTAACAAATGCATCCTATGTACGTAATCATGATAATTTTTGTAGTGAACAATGTTACAACTTATCACTATTAGATGAATTGATTAACCGTTATGGATTTGCTTTAATGACTCCAGAAGATAATTTCCTTAATCCTGAAAAAGATGTTCCACAAGCCAAAGAAACACTTCGTGAGTTACAAGATTTTAAAACCGAATATGCAAGTTGATTATGAAAATAAATTTGTCGAGTGATTTTCTGCATAATTATATTGATAAAAAGACTACATAAATGATAAGATAAGCTTAAATTACATACGGAAAGCTGTTATATCAACATTTATCAGTAGTCAAATTTGTCCGCTTTTGTGCTCCAAAAAACCATTCGTGATAACGAAGAAGATACGGCGCACGAACGCAAATATGACAAAGCAGAAGAAGAATTGTAGAGCTAAAAAAAGCATTTTTCTAGCTCTTTGAAAAACATCCCCATTTTTGGGAGATGTTTTTTTATATAAAAAAACAGGGAACTTGTCACTCCATGTCGTATTAATAAAGAAGGAGGCGATTGAATTGACACAACTAATGATTAATAACGTAAATTTTCACGTTGATATGTTTGAAGAAAAAATGATTACTGATGCGAATACAGGTGAAGAGTTGAAAAGGCTAAACTTTTCTTTTTCGGTTGTAGGCAAAGCAGCTTATGATAAATATGATGCATTTTTTGAGGATCCGTACTTTGAAGTAACAAATATGGAGACAAAAGAAACGCTAACACTAAAAAACATTTCGCATAGCACATTTTATCAGTCACCTGAAATTACAGATCATACAAATATTGTTTTCAGAGTGAAGCTGCAGCAAGAACCTGTTAAAGAAAAAGAACAAGTGAAAAATGAACGTCCAACAGAGAGCACGGTCAACGAAATGCTTTTATCTAGAATAAAGTTTAAGGCTCTTGTCGAAATACTTGAAGAAAAAGGACTTCTAACAGAGAATGAGTTGTATACTAAAATTGAAGAAGTAGCAGAACGAGATTTTGATATTCTTCGAGATGAATTAAGTCATTCTAAAAAAGAGGTAAAAGCGTAAAAATACCCCACTCTGCAGGGGGATTTTTTATTTATATCCATTAATTTATAACCCTTTTGATAAATCATTCATATATTACATCACGATGAAAATAAAAAGGGTGAGGATAATGCCGATTGTTATTAATCATGTAGTGATTCCAAATGTTACAGGAGGAGTCGTTACATTTGGCGACACGTACTATGTTTCTCCAAAAAGTAACAGTAAAACTGCGCAAGGTTCAGGGTCTTCAAATACAGGAATTTGTGTAAATACAAATTCGGGACTTTCTAATACAAATACGCTCGATCCGGATGGTTCTGACCAAAACGGCTTCGGAAACGGATAAGGAAAGAGATGTTTTACTCTTCTTTCTACACGCCTTTTCAGTATTCGTTTTATCCGTATTTTATGCCTTCTTTTGCACGTCCAATTGGATTTGTCGTGTCACCTGATGGAGCGATGGATAACTGGTGGGGCAAAAAACCATCTTGGTGGGGGAAAATCACGCCTTCAGCCGGCGTTTTCCCTCCTGTTACCCAGTATTATACGGGCAGTTTAGTTCCTTATAGTTTAAGGGCCTATTACTAATATAAAAAAGAAGTTCAGATTAAGCCAACTTGTTAGCGCCTATTTCCTAAAAATAGGCGTTTTTTTCCGTTTTACTTGATTCAAAGTTATTTTTGCTGAATAATAAAGAAAAGAGAATTTTTAGAAGTAAGCTGTAAGTAAGGAGATGTTCAATCATGACAGATAAATGGAGAGTTCATAAAATAAAAAGTGATTGTGAACCTTGGCTTTTTTTAGAAGGCTGGGAAAAAGATATTATTGAAACCATTGAATTTGAAAAAAAAGAAGAAGCGCTTCGCTACTACGCGATGATGATTTATGAATTTCATCAAAAATACGCAAGCGTGCGAAGTGATGAACTAGCGCTCTTTAGCTTTTGGAACGAAGGCGAAAAGGAATTTTGCGAGGCCTGTGATGATGATCTTCAAATCTTCCACGGTGTTTTATTCGCTAAAAACGATGAAGTCTATTCATTAGAAGAAGATGAAGAAGGATTAAAAATGCTTCGTACTAAATAAAAACGTCCTGCGGGGCGTTTTTTTTATATAAAAAATGAACGATTTCAATCGCTCAAGCGTCATATAGGTGATGAAACAAAAAGGAGGGGTGACCGCTTTGGAACAAGATGATTTCATCCTTGTCCAAAAAGCATTACAAGGTGATGATGATGCCTTTTCATTATTATTTCAGCGCTATCATTCATTTTTATATAAATACCTTTTAAAGCTGACATTAGATGAGGACTTATGCAGTGAATTGTGTCAGGAAGCAATGATGAAGTGTTACGTGAATCTTTCTTCATACAAAAATGAAGCAAAGTTTTCGACTTGGATGATATCCATTGCTTCAAGACTGTACATGGACTATTTGCGCAAGCAAAAACGTGAAAAAAGCAGTCTTCAGCGAATAAAGCAGTCTTTATCGCATCAGCTTCAGTGGAAAGCTAAATACAAAGGAGTGGAATGGAGTGAGATGTTTTCCGATTTTAATGAACTCGATTCACGCTTTCGAATTCCTGTCTTGCTTCGACATTATTACGGATATACATACGATGAGATTGCCCATATGCTGAATATGCGAGCAGGAACGGTCAAATCAAGAGTAAACAAAGGAGTAAACATACTGAGAAAGGAGTGGAAAGAATGAGAGAAGAAAATGACAATCAGTCCTTGCATTCTTTAAAAAAAGATTGGGAGCAGCTAGAGAGTTTAGCAAGTCATGAACATATTTCTCTTCGTGTCATTAAAGAGCAACTTCTTATTGAAAAACAAAAGCAGAAAAAGGCTTTTCGGAAAGAGTTATGCTTATTTACATTGACAGCACTTGTTATTTTAACGGTAATGGCGACGGCTATTTTACAAATACCTGCCTTATTTATCGCCATTGAGGTAATTGGCATCATTGTTGCGCCTCTTTCTTTTATCGTTTTTCACTATAAACGAAAAAAGGAGCTGTTTTTATAATGAATGAAAAATGGATTCTTGTGCTGTTTATTTCACCATTTCTCCTTCTTCAAAGCTTTCTACTTTTTATCAATGCAAAAAAACGCGGCGCCCATCCATGGTTTTGGGGAATATGGGGACTGATTCAAATTCCAATGCCAACGCTTTTTTATTGGGTTTTTATTATTTGGCTTCCAGCACGAAAAAAAAGGGGGATATAAATGAATGAAATTAACTGGTTGTTAATTGCTCCAATTCTATTCTTACAATTGCTTTTAATGATTCCAGCGTTAATAAGCTGCATAAAGCAAGAAGAGACAAACGGACCAAAATGGCTATGGGGACTCATCATTTTATGTGTAAGTACAGTTGGCCCCGTTTTATATTTTGTTTTAGGACGTAAAAAACAGTGAGGTGGAGCGAAGATGTTTATGCAAGTAGAAGGACTGACAAAAACGTATCGCAATATAACCGTTGTAAATAACCTTTCATTTAATCTCGATAAAGGAAAATGTGCAGCATTGTTAGGCCCTAATGGTGCAGGTAAGACGACTACTTTGCATATGATTGCAGGTCTTACTGCACCTAATAAAGGGAAAATTTCTTTTGAAGATAAACAGCATCAAGACGTACGATCATTTATTGGCTTTCTGCCGCAGCATCCTACGTTTTTTAATTGGATGACGCCTCAGCAGTATTTAACTTTTTTAGGTCTTTTATCTAACATTTCAAAGAATGTGCTTTCTCAACGAATAGATGAAGTACTTGAAACGGTAGGTTTAAAAGGAAAGGAAAAGCAGAAAATTGCTGGCTTTTCTGGAGGAATGAAACAACGTTTAGGCTTGGCGCAGGCCTTGTTACATAAACCTGAACTGCTAATTTTAGATGAACCCGTTTCGGCTTTGGATCCTGAAGGCAGAAAAGATGTCCTAATGATTATCGAAACATTAAAAAAAGATACGACCATCCTTTTTTCAACTCACATTTTGCATGATGCAGAACAAATATGCGATAACATGATTATGATTAAAAACGGACGCATGAAATGGAATGGAACAAAGAGTTCGCTGCGCCAAGAGTTTGCGGATCCTGCTTTTACGATTGAAACAGAAGAAAGGCTCCCTGCATCATTTAGCAGTTTGCCAAGTGAACAGGTACTGTTTCATTCTCCTTATAAAGCCACTGTAAGTGTAAAAGATACATCTCAGCAGCAGCAGCTGCTTCAACTGCTTGTTGATCAACAAACAAATCTTGTTTTATTTGAACGAAAACAGCATTCTCTCGAAGATGTGTATCTAGAGGTGATGAATAAATGAATATATTTGGAATCTTATTTAAAAAGGAGCTGCATGAATTATTTGCGAACGGCAAAGCAATTTGGCTGCCCATCTCTCTAATTTTGCTAGGCATCACACAGCCTTTAACGAATTATTATATGCCACAAATCATTGACATGGCAGGGAATTTGCCAAAAGGAGCAATTATTCAACTTCCTACGCCAAGCGGTCAAGAAGTATTGCAAGGTGTCCTTTCACAATATAGCACAATAGGAATCTTATTGATTGTACTAGCAAGCATGAATATGATTTCAAATGAACGACAAAATCATGCGGCTGTACTTGTTATGATGAGACCGGTGAGCGTCATTCAATACATTATGAGTAAATGGGCTGCCCAAATCGTACTGGTTATTGGCTCAATGTTTATAAGCTATATAGCAGCGTGGTATTATACAAATCTTTTATTTTCACATGTGGATTGGACTCATATGATAGTTAGCTTTCTTTTATACAGCCTGTGGCTGATTTTTATCTTGTCCGTGCTAGTGGCAGCTGGAACCTTTCTTTTACAAAGCGGAGGAATTGCTGGGGTAAGCATTTTGATTATTGCGTCACTTTCATTTTTAAGTACTTTGTTTACGAATCAATTAAAGTGGAGTCCTGCAGCGCTGTCACAATACGCCGGTCGTATACTTGAACAATTGCACTGGTCACAAAGTGTCACCTATACCGTAGTTGTTACATTAGTGAGCTGTTTTCTTCTTTTAATTGCTGCTGTTTATGGATACAAAAAAGTAGAATATGTATAAAAAGACTTCTGAAACGAAGTCTTTTTTCTAGGGAATTAATTTACAAATCCAAGCGATATAAAGAGCAGCGGGGACTAAGAGAATCTGGGCACATACTGTCCCGCATAAACGAGAGATGACGAGTGTACCAACCATTTTATCCATAGACTGCTTAGTCGATTCACCTTTCATTACCTTTTCAGTTAGAATGGCTACTTGCGGATCTACAAACACTGCAAGGGTAATCATCGCTAGTCCGTTAATAAGACCAGAAGACATCAGAATCGATTTAGAAAGAGTAGGCTCGAGCGTAGAAGCATAAAGAGTGGAAAGAACACCTACTGTATAAATGGTCGTAGCCATTAAATTTAAAAGAAGCAATCGCTTGGGCACTCCGCCTATTCGCAGCTGAGACAGCATAATCCACCTAGGACGCTTCACGTGTTTTTTTGCTTTTTCCAGCGTATGTATGGAAGTAATGTTTTTCATCATTTTGGGTACAGATCCTGCTACTTCTAAGTGTGAAATCATGCGAGAGAAGATTGATACAAAGCTAGGAATTAAAAGAGCACCTGCGATTGTCCCAATAGAGGCCGCGAGCAAGATAGTTTGAAGCTGATGAAGTAGAAGGGACAAATCTTCTTTAGACTGGACCGCATCTCCTAATTTGCCGGTCAGCGGAGCTTGCACCATATTAGCTGTTCTTGAAACGATGACAATAATATTAAAAAGAGATAGGGCCACGACTAGTTTTCCAGTTTTCAAGCCCGCGAGTCTCACAGAGTAGGCTAGTGTTTCAATCATGTGAATAATTCCTACAAATACACAAATAATCAGTAATTTTCCCATCATAATAAGTAAGTTCCTTTCTTTGATACACGCACTTCCTTATTATGTATAATTTTGGTTCATTTGTAAATAAAAAGCCGCTTGCTACTCTTGGTAGCAAGCGGCTTTTTATTATCGATGCTGGTTAATATCACGAAGTATATCTTTGCTAGCCTGATAATCTTTTTCCCGTTCTTTTTCCACCTGTAGACGTTTGTCTAGTTTACGGCTATATTCAGCATACCCCACGCCGTGAGAAAGCTGCATGGCCTTTTCCATTTCTGACGTGTACGTTAGGTGAAGTGCGATAATGAATCAATCCTTTCAGCATTTTTCACTTGTGGCACATGTATTGCTGCTCAAGTGTTTCGATGTTTATAATTCTTGAAGTCTTTCTAGAAATCGTTTTCCCTGTCGCTTTGGATCTAAACATAAATGATTAAAATTTCATAACATTCCAGGTAAAAGCCTTTTTTTCTTGCGTAGTATCCCATATAATAGCAGGAACAACGTTTTTAAAGGAGTTATATATGAACAATACAAAACGAGTATGGTTTGATTTACTTTTTTATATCGCTATTCCTTACCTAATATGGAATCAAGGAAAAGACATTATTGGTGATTACTATGCCATTTTGCTTTCAACAGCACCAGCGTTTGTGTATACCATTTATACATTTATTAAAGATCGCCAGTTTAACGTAACAGGATTGTTTATTGTCATTACGCTGCTGGCACGTACCATTATTGATTTAATTTCAGGAAACGCAGCGACGATGTTAAACAATCAAGTATACTTTATGATTGGACTGGCTGTAGTTGTCCTTTTTACCATTGTGATAAAAAAGCCAATTGGTTTGTACTTTTTTGTAGATACGGCGTACTTAATGGGCTATAAGCGAGAAGATTCTCTTAAGCTCTTCCACCAGCCTGATTTATTCAAAATGATGAACTGGCTTACAGTACTGTTCGCAGGTCGCTATGTATTTTTAGCAATTGTAAAATACGTATTGATTCAAAAGTACGGAGTAGAAGGGTACGGGAACATGATTGTATTCCGTCAAGCCGTTACGTGGGCATTCTCCATTTTAATTGCCGTCTACACGTATTTTATCTATAAAAAAATTCAAGATAAAACAGGGATGGATAATCCAATGAATCCAAATGTAAATGAATAAAAGGAGAAGCGTGCGTTTAACTAACGTACGCTTTTTTTGTTACAAAACAGTGAACAGTGCCCGAAACACTAACATCTCATTTAAAATTAATAGTAAAATAACGCTATTAGAAACGGGATGAAAGTAGGTCAAGAAATGAAACTATTATTAGCATGTCAAAAGCAGCCTTATCGGATCCTAGAAATGATTATGGTGTTTTTCACTTTAATTTTTGTCGTACTGTCGTTTTTTGATTACCGTCAGCTGTTTTTTCTCGTGTTTACCCTTGGAATTGTATTTGCTATTCGAGCGTTTGAAATGCAAGAAGGAGAGAAAAAGACGCAAGGAAACATCTGGCTGCTTGTCGGTGTTGTCATGATTTTGCTAGACATAGTTTTATTTGTTGTATATGCCATTAATCGATCTTAACTAAAAGAAAAAGGCTTCCGTGCAGAGGTTCACCTCTAGCTGCGGAAGCTTTTTTGATTAAGGAATCATCCACGATAATACATTGGATTGTAAAAATGTTAGTAGGCAGACAATCAGCAGTAAAAATAAGCTGTGCTTCACCGTAAAACGAAGCAAATCGGATTCTTTTCCTGCCAGCCCAACCGCAGCACAGGCGACGGCGATGGACTGCGGTGAAATCATTTTACCGGTTACTCCGCCCGAAGAGTTTGCTGCAAGCGCAAGAAGCGGATCCATTCCAATAGACGTGGCCGTGATTTTTTGCAAATTGCCGAACAATAAGTTGGCTGATGTATCTGATCCTGTAATAAAAACACCAAGCCAGCCGAGTACAGGAGAGAAAAAGGGAAATAACGCGCCTGTTTTAGCTAACAGCAGTCCTAATGTTGTACTCATTCCAGAAGCATTTGTCACGTAAGCAAATGCCACAACGGACATAATCGTAAGCAGCGGCAGCGCTAATTCTTTACACGTCTCGTTAAACGTAATAAACCATTCTTTCCAAGAGATGTTGACGATAAATTTTGTGACAACAGCAGACAACAGGATAGCTGTGCCCGCAGCGCCTAGTAATTCTAACTTATACACTGCCGCAATTGGTTCTCCATTTCCATTTAAAATTAAATTATTTAACCAAGGTACTTCTGGCATAAACGTTAAATAATGTCCGACGGAATTGATAGCGCTCAAAAAAGCGTTAGCTCCTTCATAATGTCCCGTCAGAGCGGTTTTAATTTGAGGAATTCCCCATATGGAAATAAAGATCGTTAAAATTAAAAAAGGTGACCACGCCTTTGCAATTTGAGCCCCCGTGAATGCGGGCTGACCTTGAGTTTCTCTTGGCTCAGCCGAAGCGGAAGCTACTTCATGTGCTGCTTTTTCAGATTGAAAGCGAAACGTTGTTTTCGGTTTCCAGAATTTTAAGAAAATAGCGAGCGCAAAAAGTGAAACGAGTGCCGATAAAATATCGGGAAGTTCAGGTCCTAAAAAGTTAGAGCTGACAAACTGTGTAAGAGCAAAAGAGACGCCCGATACTAGAATAGCAGGGAGTACTTCTACTGTTTTCTTAAATCCAGCCATTACAAAAACCAAATATAGCGGAATAAATACAGAAATAAAAGGAAGCTGGCGGCCTACCATTTTAGAGATTTCCATTGCCGCTACTCCAGTAGGACCCTCCATAGCCGTGATAGGAATACCGATTGCACCAAAAGCAACGGGTGCTGTATTTGCTAATAAACATAAGCCCGCGGCATACAGCGGATTAAAACCTAGGCCTACCAGCAAAGCTGCTGAAATCGCAACAGGTGCGCCAAAACCAGCAGCACCTTCAAGAAAAGCCCCAAACGAAAAAGCAACCAACAAAGCTTGAAGTCTGCGATCTTCTGTAATAGATACGACAGAGGTACGAATAATATCAAACTGACCGGTTTTTACAGTTAGTTTGTAAAGAAAAACGGATGTAATGATAATCCATCCAATCGGCAGTATACCGTATACAGCTCCTTGACTAGCTGACATAAAAGCCATGCTAGCCGGCATTTTATAGGCAAGCATCGCAACGGCAAGTGCGACCAGTAAGGTTGTAATCCCAGCCATATAACCTTTCATTCGTTTAATAGCCAGAGCCCAAAAGAAGTAAAGAATAGGAATCAAAGCGATTAATGAAGACCAAATGACGCTGTTTCCTACAGGAGTGAACTGCTGTGTCCATGTCATAACTAACACCTCATTTTCAAATTAGTGAACTACGAATTTAGTAAAACGAAACCATTAAAACTACGATGATAAGGTCATCTGATGACTTATGTAAAAATGAATTCGCTTACATTATATTCTAATACTTTCGTGATAGGCAAGTACTAAAAGAAACTTTTTTTCTAAAGAACGGACATTTTTTTGTTGATAAGAAGAAAATACTGGTTGAAAATCCCAAGAATAGGTGATTAAATGATTGTAAGCGCTTAAAATATATCTTTTCATCTATTCTACTAATTATTCTTCTTATTAATCTACTACTTTCAGTCGTATTATACATGGCACTTCTGTATGTTATTAGTGAAACGTTGTTTGCTATTACAAAACGAGAGGAGTCAATTTATTGAGTACGTTAGAACTTCCAGGTCATTTAAAATCCATTTTATCTCATCCTTCCACACTTGAAGAACAGCATATGAATCACTTCCTTGGAAATAACGGGTCCGTGCATGTTAAGCCAACTTCAGAACAAGAAATAGCAGCCGTTTTAAGGTATGCGGCGGAACACGGAAAAAAAGTCATCATTGAAGGGAACGGTACCAAAAAAGGCTTTGGCGGGCTTATAGACACAGCAGATCTTTTGCTTTCGCTGACTGAATACAGCGGAATTGTTGAACATACAGTAGGCGATATGACGGTTACTGTAAAAGCTGGTACGCCGTTTGGAGAGCTGCAAACGTATTTAAAAACGTACAATCAGCAAGTTTCACTTGATCCAGCTCTAGGAGACTACGCTACAATCGGCGGAGTTATTGCAGCGAATGAAAGTGGCCCAAAGCGCTTGTCTTATGGATCAGCTCGAGATGCAGTAATCGGTATGAGAGTCGTATATTCAGATGGAACCATTGTTCGTTCAGGGGGAAAAGTCGTCAAGAACGTGGCTGGCTATGATATGAATAAGCTGTTTATTGGTTCAATGGGAACGCTCGGCGTTATATCCGAAATAACGTTAAAGCTGCGTCCGCTGCCCAAGTATCAAAGCGTTCTTTTTCTTTCTTTTTCAACAGGCAATATCGAAGAAATTCATGCGTTTGTTAGCAAAGTCTTAGACTCCATGATAGAGCCCGTTTCCTTGGAATTATTAAATCCTTCTCTAGCTGAAGATGTAATAGGGCAGCATCTGTTTACGCTTGTAATCAGCTTTGAAGATGTGGAAAGTTCCGTTCATTATCAAGAGAATTACATCAAAAGCATCCAGCCGTCTGATACGATTTTAAAAGTGCTTCATGAAAAAGAAGCCGAGGTATTTTGGGGATTTTTTAGTAACATTAGTCCAAATGGTGCATGCTGTTCTTCCGAAGAGGAAACGGAAGCCACTTTAAAAGTCGGTGTACCAAATATGAATGTACTTGACGTGATAAACAAAAGTACTGCTTTAAAAACATCCCTTCCCATGCTGGTAAAAGCACATGGAGGAGTTGGACACGGTCTTTGCTCAGTCTACATAAAGGGCTCAGAAGAAGCCATTCTTTCCGTTATCACTTCATTTACTGAAACAGCTAAAACGTACGGAGGATATGTGGTCGTTAAACATTTGCCTTTTATACTGCGTCAAAAAGTCAATGTATGGGGAGAAAAACCTTCTCATTTTCCGTTACTAGCAGGAATTAAAGCAAAGGTGGACGCTAAAAATGTGCTTAACTATAAACGATTTATAGGAGGAATCTAAGTGAATTCAGCGAAAGCGGATATCAAAGATGCTCCATGTCAAAGCGTTAGCAATTATTTGTGGAAAGACGCGCCAGACGAAAAAAAATGGGCGGATTGTGTACACTGCGGAATGTGCTTGGAGTCTTGTCCTACTTACGAAATAACGGGGCAAGAACAGCATTCACCAAGAGGACGCGTGCACCTTATCAAATCGGTAGCAGAAGGAAAGATAAGCGTGAATGAACAGTTTACAGATCCTGTATTTGCTTGTTTGGACTGCCGTGCCTGTACAACTGCTTGTCCTGCAAATGTAGACGTTGGCGGACTCATTGAAGAAGCTCGCGGCCAAATTCGTCAGGCGATGCCTTTGACGGGATGGAAAGGAATGATCAGCAAGTTTTTTCTAAAGGAACTTTTTCCTCATTCCCATCGCTTAGAAGCTGCAGGAAGTCTATTAAAGCTGTATCAAAAAAGCGGGATGCAAAAAATGGTTCGCACAACAGGCATGTTAAATATGATGCCAACACATCTAGCAGAAATGGAACATGTAATGCCTAAAATTACCCGTTCTGTTCGAAAAAAATATAAAAAAGAACGCGTTCTAAAAGCAAAAGCCGAAAGAAAAGCCGAAGTTGCTTTTTTAACGGGCTGCATTATGGACGTCATGTTCAGTGATATTAACGAAGCGACTCTTAATGTATTAAGAAGAAACGGAAACGACGTTGTTATTCCTCATTCTCAGACGTGCTGTGGTGCTTTGCACGTTCATGCAGGAGACCGAGACATGGGAAGGCAGCTTGCCAAAAAAAATATAGAAGCGTTTCAGCATGCCGATACCATTATTGTAAACGCTGCGGGATGCGGCTGCATGTTAAAAGAGTATCCTGAACTATTTAGAGAAGAAGAGCAAGAGTGGCTTGAAAAAGCCGAAGTCTTTGCTAAAAAAGTCCAGGATATTTCAAAATACCTTCACGATACAGGATATCGCCCTCCGCAGGCGAAGCTGCATACGCGCATTACGTATCACGACGCTTGTCATTTAGCTCATGGTCAAGGAGTTAGAGAAGAACCAAGAGATATTTTGCTTTCTATTCCGGGAGTTGAAATGGTTCATATGGCTAACGCAGACAGATGCTGTGGAAGCGCAGGAATTTATAATTTAACAAACCCTGACATGGCGGGAGCCGTGCTTCAAAGTAAAATGGAAAATGTGCCCCCTGACGTAGAAATGATTTCAATGGGAAACCCAGGATGTATGCTGCAGATGGCAGTAGGAGTGAAAAAATATGGACGAAGTCAGCAAATTGTTCACACGGTACAGCTTTTGGAGTGGGCCTATCAAAAAGAAGAGGAGGAAGAGCATCGTGTTGAAGAAAAATAAAATAAAAGATCTTCACGTGAAAAATCTTTCTCAACTAGTAGATGCTCATTCTATTTTGTATCACAAAGAAGATTTACTTGCGTACGACTGCGATGGGTTTACTATTCACAGACACTTGCCTAAAGCGGTGTTATTTCCTAAAAATACGAAAGAAGTTTCTAGCATTGTTAAATACTGCAATGAACATGACTTGCCTTTTCTTGCAAGAGGAGCAGGCACAGGACTGAGCGGAGGAGCGATTCCGCTTAATAACGAAGTGATTATTAGTTTAGTAAAAATGAAGCGGCTGCTTAGCGTCGACTATAAAAACAGACGTGCCGTGGTAGAGCCCGGATTTATTAATCTTAAGTTAACTAATTCAATCTCTGAAAAAGGATATTATTATGCACCCGATCCTTCGAGTCAGTATTGCTGCACCATTGGTGGAAATGTAGCGGAAAACGCGGGAGGGGCACACTGTCTAAAATATGGCGTAACTACCAACCATATTTTAGGGCTAGAGGTGGTGCTTCCAAATGGAGATGTGATTAAACTTGGCAAGCAAGGTATTCCAGATGAACCGGGATATGATTTATTAGGACTTTTAACAGGATCAGAAGGGACGTTAGGAATCGTTACAAAAATTACGGTGCGCATTTTGAAAAACCCCGAAGCCAAACAAACGGTACTTGCCTATTTCGACCGCGTAGAAGACGGCAGTCAAGCGGTATCCGACATTATATCAGCCGGCATTGTGCCCGCTGCGCTTGAAATGATGGATAAAACCGCCATTGAAGGAGTGGAAGCTGCTGCGTTTCCAGTCGGACACCCTAGAGATATTGAAGCTCTTTTATTAATTGAAGTAGACGGCATTTCAGCCGGTATCGAAGAGCAAATCCTACGTATTTTAGACGTATGCAAAAAACAAAACGTACGGGAAGTGAAAGTAGCTGAAAGTGAAGAAGAGCGCGCCAGGTGGTGGGCAAATCGCAAAACAGGATTTGGAGCGATGGGAGCTATATCCCCTGACTACCTCGTACAAGACGGCGTTATTCCAAGAAGTAAACTGCCTCAAGTGCTGAAGCGAATCAACAAAATTAGCGAAGAATCTGGCCTTCGCATTGCCAATATTTTTCACGCTGGAGACGGGAACTTGCATCCGCTTGTATTATTTGATGCTAGAAAGCCGGGGGAAACTGAAAAAGCACTCGAAGCCGGAAGCGCATGTTTGCAAGTATGTGCAGAAGTAGGAGGAACGATTACCGGGGAACACGGTGTGGGCATTGAAAAAAAAGAAGAAATGCGATTTGTTTTTAATGAAGATGAAATTCAAGCACAAACGAATATACGAGAAGTATTTAATCCTAAAAATCTATTAAATGCAGGAAAGCTTTTTCCAAGTCCCAGCCGCTGCGCTGAAGTCAAAAAAGAAAAGAAAAAAGTGGGTTATTTTTAGAAAATTCTTGAAAATACATTCGCTCGATGATATGATTTTTTTAACAAAAATAAAACGCTGTTTTGTAATAAGAAACAGTACCGCATATGTTCGTCTTAACCATTTTGGCAAAAAGAATTGAAAGCGCGTCCAAATTTAAAAATGTAAAGAAGTAAGAGGAGGAAACAGACGGTGACAAACTACAAACAAGTTGGAAATCTGAAAGTAGCTCCAGTTCTCTATCAATTTATTAATGAGGAAGCTCTCCCGGGCAGCGGCCTAAGTACAGAAAATTTTTGGTCTGATTTTGAAGCGTTAGTAACTGAGTTAACACCCGTAAATAAACGTTTGTTAGAAAAGCGTGATCAGCTTCAAGCTCAAATTAATGCATGGCACCAAGAAAATCCTGACGGTGACTTTAACGAATACAAATCGTTTTTAACGAGAATTGGCTATTTAGAAGACAAGGCAGAAGATTTTCTTATTGGTACAGAAGGAGTAGACAGCGAAATTGCCTATCAAGCGGGACCACAGCTTGTGGTACCAGTGAATAACGCTCGGTATGCTATTAACGCTGCTAATGCACGCTGGGGTAGTCTCTATGATGCACTTTACGGCACTGATGCAATCAGTGAAGAAAATGGAGCTTCGCGCACGAGTTCTTATAATCCAATTCGAGGAGAAAAAGTTATTGCGTTTGCAAAGAATTTTCTTGATGAAGTTATTCCGCTCGTTCAGTCTTCTCATGCGGAAGTGGTTCAATACAGCCTTAAAAATGGAAAGCTTGTTGCTCAATTAAACGATGGCAGTTTAACAGAGTTACAGGAAGAAGAGAAATTTGTAGGGTATCAAGGAGAAGAAGAAAGCCCTGATGCTCTTTTATTCAAAAACAACGGCCTGCATTTTGAAGTTCAAATTGATCGTACGGATTCGATTGGTAAAACAGACGATGCGGGTGTAAAAGATATTTTAATGGAAGCAGCTCTTACGACGATTATGGACTGTGAAGATTCAGTAGCGGCAGTAGACGCAGAAGACAAAGTAGACGTTTACCGCAACTGGCTGGGATTAATGAAAGGTGATTTGACGTCTACTTTTAAAAAAGGAAGTCAAAACATGACAAGGCGTTTAAATCCAGACCGTACCTATATTTCTCCCCACAAGGAAAAGATTTCACTGTCTGGCCGTTCGCTTATGTTTGTTCGAAACGTCGGGCATTTAATGACAAACAGCGCTGTTTTGGATCAAAATGGAAGAGAAATCTATGAAGGTATTTTAGACAGCGTGATTACTAGTTTAATTGCCAAACACACCTTGCTTAAAAACGGTACGTATCAAAATTCTAAAAAGAGCTCTATCTATATCGTTAAACCGAAAATGCACGGCTCCAAAGAAGTAGCTTTTGCCAACACGTTATTTAATTCAATTGAAGATATGCTAGGGCTTGAGCGCCATACGATTAAAATCGGCGTAATGGATGAAGAGCGCCGCACAACGCTTAATCTAAAAGCGTGCATCAAAGAAGTAAAAGACCGAGTGGCGTTTATTAATACTGGATTCTTGGATCGAACAGGTGACGAAATTCACACTTCTATGGAAGCAGGCGCTGTTATTCGTAAAAATGATATGAAGGCGTCTAAATGGCTTCAAGGCTACGAGCAGTCTAATGTAAATGTAGGGTTAGCAAGCGGGTTCCAAGGCCGCGCTCAAATCGGAAAAGGAATGTGGGCAATGCCGGATATGATGGCCGAAATGCTGAAACAAAAAGTGGGGCATTTAAAAGCAGGAGCGAATACGGCATGGGTGCCTTCACCAACCGCAGCAACGCTTCATGCTCTTCACTATCATCAAATTGATGTAAGAGATGTTCAAAACGAATTGCTTACTAAGTCCACTGATTTACAAGATGACATTTTGCAAATTCCTGTGGCCGAAAAACCAAATTGGAGCAAAGATGAAATCCAGCAGGAGCTAGACAACAACGCTCAAGGAATACTTGGTTATGTAGTAAGATGGGTCGACCAAGGAGTAGGGTGCTCAAAAGTACCGGATATTAATAATGTAGGATTAATGGAAGACCGGGCAACGCTTCGTATTTCCAGTCAGCACGTAGCCAACTGGCTTCATCATGGAATTTGTACAAAAGAACAAGTAACGGAAACGCTAAAGCGAATGGCAAAAGTAGTGGATCAACAAAATGAAAATGATCCTATGTATCAGCCAATGTCATCGAACTACAGCACATCCATTGCTTTTCAGGCAGCCTGCGATTTAGTATTTCAAGGCTATGATCAGCCAAACGGCTATACGGAGCCCATTTTACACCGCCGCCGTATCGAAGCAAAGGCAAAAGCAGCTATAAAACAGTAAAAAAAACGGCCTGTCAGCATAGAAATGGCAGGCTGTACTTACATCTTAAGAACCTGACTACCTATGATCCTTATTAAAACAAAGCAAATGGGAAAAGGAGCTATGTCATGAAATTTGTAAGGTTCGCTGTACAAGATAGCCGTCATACAGGTGTACTAAAAGAGGATACGATCAGCGTTATTGAAGGAAATATATTTGAGAAATGGAACTATACAGGACAGACTTTTTTAGTAAATGAAGTAAAGCTTTTGGCTCCTTTAGAGCCGAATCAAATTATTGGAATAGGCGCAAATTATGCAGCTGCAAAATCGGAGCTTCCAAAGGAAATGCCTTCTATTCCTGTCTTCTTTTTTAAGCCCACATCTTCTGTGATTGGCCCAAACGAAGACATTGTTATTCCAACTGCTATTAAGCACGTTAAGTTTGAATCTGAGCTTGCAGTTGTTATTGGAAAAGAAGCAAAGAACATCGCAAAAGAAGACGTACTGGATTATATATTTGGGTATACAATTGGAAACGATGTGACGGCTCCGGATTATTTTCATGAAGACGGGCACTGGACCATTGGAAAATCCTTTGATTCATTTACGCCTCTTGGACCCGTAATCGAAACAGAGCTTGATTTTAAGTCCATTCACGTAAAAGCGTTTTTAAATGGTGTTGAAAAACAAAACAGCTCGACAGATTTAATGATTATTTCTGTTGGAGAAATAATCGCTTACCTATCTACTGTTATGACCCTTAAGCCGGGAGATGTGGTTTTAACAGGAAGTCCGGTCGGCGCGGAACTTGTGACCGCAAACGATGTTATTGAATGCACCATCCGAGAAATTGGAACTCTCCAAAATCCATTTGTTGCAGAGAAAGAACGTGTAAACGTATAAAAGTGATAAAAAAATGCCCGGCAGTAAAATGACACATAGAGGAGAGAGGAAAAATGGAGAGAGAAAATATGGTGAAGTCTGTAAGCCGGGCATTGGATATTGTCACAATCGTCAGCATGGAAAGAGAAGGGGTAGGAGTTACAGAAATTGCAAAGCAAATGGACATTAATAAAAGCTCCGTATACCGTATTCTAACTACTCTTGCTCAGTATGGCTATATTGAACAAGATCAAGAAAGCGGTCGGTACAAGCTTGGGTATAAGTTTTTAGAAGTAAGTTCAAAGCTTTTAGATTCGATTGATTTACGGACAGAAGCAAAGCCGTTTTTGCAAGAACTTGAAAGTGAAACAAATGAAGTTATTCATCTTGTTGTCTACGATCAAGGTGAAGTAGTGTATATTGAAAAGCTAGAAGGAAATCAGACGCTGCGCATGCACTCAAAAGTGGGGAAAAGAGCGCCTATGCACTGTACGTCTGTCGGTAAAGCTATTCTAGCTTTTTTACCGCTTAATACGGTAACAAGCATTCTTGAAAGAAAAGGCTTACCAGCGCATACCGATCACACTATTACAGATGAAGAAAGCTTTCTCCGGGAACTTTCAGAAGTGAAGCAAAAGGGATATGCGCTGGATTTAGAAGAAAATGAATACGGAATTACTTGCATCGCAGCCCCTATTTTTGATCACCTTGGTCAAGTCGTTGCTGCAGTCAGCATTTCCGGTGCTACGATGCGTATGACCAATGAGCGATTAACGTACCTTCAAGAACGCATGGTTGATATAGGCAAGAACATTTCGGAGCGGCTCGGCTACAAAACGGAATCTGTGAAAGACAAAAGTTTGTTCTGATTCTTAAAGAACAAACTTTTTCTATATAATAATCTGTAAAATAACGTAATTATATTATGTAAACTATAGGCTAGGATTTTTAATTGATGTTTTATTCATGATACAATAAAGTTGTTAGAATATATACGTAAAGGAGATAAATTATGGAACAGTTTGAGCGCAATATTGAAAAGTACGCCGAGCTAGCTGTAAAAGTCGGTGTAAACATTCAAAAAGGGCAAGTATTAAACATTAATGCTGATATTTCTTCCGCTGATTTTGTTCGTGAAATTGCGAAAAAAGCGTACGAAGCCGGAGCAAAGTCTGTTGATGTAGACTGGCATGACGATCATTTAGTTCGTTTGAAATATGAAAAAGCGGATGAATCTGTATTTAATGAATTTCCTGCTTGGAAAGCTCAGGCAAGAGAAGAGCTTGTGAAAAACGGAGGCGCTGTTTTATCTGTAATTTCAAGCGGTCCTGACTTATTAAAAGGAGTAGACGGCAAACGTATTGCTGCGTTCCAAAAAGTAAGCGGAAAAGCAATGAAAAAATTCCGTGAAGCGATCCAATCTGATAAAATCAGCTGGTCCATCGTAGCTGTTCCTTCAAAAGACTGGGCAGCTAAAGTATTTCCTGACGTTCCAGAAGAACAGCAGCAAGAAAAACTATGGGAAGCTATTTTTAAATCTGTGCGCGTAGACCAAGAAGATCCATTGGCCGCATGGGAAGAGCATAATGCTTCATTACATACAAAAGTAGACATTTTAAATGAAAAGAGATTTTCTAAGCTTCACTATAAAGCGCCAGGAACAGATTTAACAATTGAACTTCCTGACAAACATATTTGGGTGGGCGCAGGCAGTGTTAATGAAGAGGGTAACTCGTTCATGGCCAATATGCCAACAGAAGAAGTATTTACACTTCCAAAAAAAGACGGCGTAAATGGTCAAGTAACAAGCACAAAACCGCTTAGCTACGCAGGAAACTTAATTGAAAACTTCACGCTAACATTTGAAAACGGAAAAATTGTGGATGTAAAAGCAGAAGAAGGCGAAGAAACGTTAAAGCACCTAATTGAAACAGATGAAGGTGCCAAATACTTAGGAGAAGTAGCCTTAGTACCGCATCAATCGCCAATCTCTCAGTCAAACATCATTTTCTATAACACGCTGTTTGACGAAAATGCATCCAACCATTTAGCCATCGGCAGCTCGTATTCCTTCTGTTTAGAAGGCGGAAAAACGATGTCTAAAGAAGAGCTATCACAAAACGGAGCAAACGACAGCATCACCCACGTTGACTTCATGATTGGCTCAGCTGAAATGGATATCGATGGCATCAAAGCTGACGGTACAAACGAGCCTGTGTTTAGAAAAGGGAACTGGGCGTTTTAATAAACAGTTTAATCTATGAAGTCTCTACAATAATCAAGGTAATAAATGAATTAGCCACTTCTCGATTTATAGAAGTGGCTATAAGTTTTTTTAATGTAAAGAGGAGAGTAATACGTTAAATGAATGAATTAGTAAAAATTGTTTTAAATAGTGTAGACCAATTATTTGGCAAAAATTATGTGCAATTAATTACTTATTTATTAATAGCATTAATTGGAACATGGTTGTACAAAGAGTTCAGAACTCAATTACTAAATAGTGAAAACTATAAAAGAGAAAAGTACAGTGAGGTATTAACAATTTTACTAGAATTGGAGTATGCACTAAATAGATTCTTAATAAATGAAGTAGAGTTTAGTCAATTAGAAGAGAATTTAAAGGCTGCTTATCCGTATTTATCTTATGATCTAAGTAAGGAGGTTGGAAGCTTTAGTACTGGAATAGAAAAGAAAAAAGTCGAGGAATTCGTCGAAAGATTGAGTGCAGAGAGAAATAACCTTAAATATAACCAACCTAATGCTTTCTCTTATTTAAGTGAAAGAAGTATATCTCGGTCATTTGGTCACTTATTTAGAACAATGCTTTCACCTGTGCTTATACCTTTCCTGTTGACTTTATTAACTGTAGTGGTTTCATTTATGCTATTATATCTCACGTCTGCTATGTCAACTGTTGAATCTGTTGTCAAACAATATTATTTGATACAAGGTGTAATAGATTACATATGTTTCTTAATGATATTAGTTGGTATCGCTGATATTATTAATAACCAAAAGGTGTCTAGCATGAAACACTTAGTTATTTTTCTTATTATTTTTATAACTTTGTCTATTACTGCATTTTTAATTTTTTCAAAATTCATTATTATTCCTACAATTCTATTTGTATGCTACGGAATATTATTAAAAATGTACTTACCAAAAATTATTGTTGGGCTAAAAATAAATAATATATAAATAAAAAGAAGAATCACGGCAGGCGAACTTCACTCAGTTCCACCTTGCTGTGATTCTTCTTTTTTTACCGGAGCGTCACGCTTGAACATGTGATAGTAAGTAAACCCTAAGCATAGAGCGCCGGCGATTGAACAAAAATATTGCAAAAAACGGACGAAATCCATTGGAATGACCTCCCATTTTCAGTTTCGCTTCTAGTATGTACAGGGAAGTGAAATAATATGTGAAAAAGGGAGGTTTTTTCTTATAGTTCGTATGGTTCTTGGAGAGTAAGGTAAGGCTGCTGATCTTCAAGACCAAGACGCTTATTTAATTGTCTTTTCATTAAATCGTACTGGTAGATGAGGTGAAATTGATTTTTTTTCGGTGTTTCACAGCGAATGTAGGTTTCTTGCCCGTTCTTGTCTGTGAAATGAATGGTTAACTCACCGAAATAGCGTTGAACAGGAGCTCCGTGAAGGCCTTTTTCATTTTTGACAACCTTTGAAAATTCTGCTCGTTGAATACGGTTAAATGGAATAATAGCTACTTGATTGATAACAAGACGCTGATCGTACATGTCAATTTTAGATATGGAAATTTGATTAATTCCTTCTGCAAATTTAACATGCCCGTTTACAGAAACAAGCGGTTTGCGATCCTCAGGATCAACAGCGCCTTGAGGTCGCTTAATGACGTAGAAGCTAGCTACGCCAAGTGCTACGATACCAACCACAACAATAAGTGCAAACATCATTTTGCATTCCACCTCCTGAGTATAGATGTGTAATCTGAATTTAACAGCAAGCTGTTTCAGTTGCCATATTGCCTCAACAATGAGGATAGAGAAAAGCAGTTCGGCAGTTCATTATAAGTATATACATACGTTCGACAATATGGTTTGATATTCCTTCTTATTATGACTTTTTTACGACAAAATGGGCAAAACTCTTTCCGAAAATGAAGTGAATCAGTTACAATTTAAGGATAAGGTACCAAATTTCTTTTCTATCTCAAAAAAGTGCAGAAAAGCGTAAAAAATTCTAGGTACTTTCTCATATTTTTACTATTTTTATAGAATTTATTCCAATTTCTAATCCTTTATCGTGTATAATCTCTTGTGTGCAGCATGATATACATAAAGGTGTAAGGAGGCACAGTTCATTGTCTTTATCAGCAAAAAAGATATTATTATTAGTTTTAGTAGTTATATGTTTAGTGTTAGTTGTGATGCAATTCATAAATCGATCAGCAGAGCCGACTTCTGGACAGGCCCAAGAAACACTGAGTAAGCTTCCTGAACAAGAAACCGTTAAAGAAAAAGCGAAAGGCGACGAGGAAGCGCACAAATATCGAGTGTATTATATTACTATTGAAAAAATCGAAAATGGTACATACAGCGGAACAACAAAAGAAGGAACGGGCATTAAATTTTCCGATAAAAATTTAAATGAACCGATTCCAAGTAATTTGAAAAAAGGGGATATCGTTAAAGCATACTTTGATCTTGAATATAGCACGAAAGGTCTAGTCAAAGTAGAAAAGGTAGACGAGATACCCGATGATGACGAGAGCTCAAGTTAATTGAGCTCTTTTTTTGTGTTTTACGAATGTGGTAAAATATTGAATATATAGATACGATACAGGGGGAAGAAGATGATAGCAGCAATTATAGTAGGAGCGGTAATTCTTTTAGTTTTGATTATTAAAGGGGTTGCAAAGTCGAGAAGATTTCGCTTGTATAAAGAGGAGCTTCCAGATGAGCTCGGAATACATAAAGATAATGGCTTTGAAGATATTGTTCATTCACTAGAAGATTCTTTACCGGCAGCCTATGTTCAGCAAGTGAAACAGCGCATGAAAGGAAAAAATACAAAAGACGATGAAGTGGAATGGACGTTTTTTGAGATGAAGCGCTACTTTTTATTAAATGCAGTCATCAAAGACGTACCGATGTTTAGTGCAAAAGTGGATGAAGTATGGCATGAAATGATTATGTTTACAGTAGATTATGAGCGTTTTACAGAACACTTTTTCAACCGCTTTTTGCATCACCAGCCAAATGTAGAAACAGCTCCATCCCCACAGCCCGATAAGCGAGCGTTCTTCGATTGGATGTATGCTCATTTGTTTGACATAACGGGTAACAGCCGACTGCTTTGGGGGAAATTTTTTCAGCATCCGCTTGATAAAAGTACGCTTCAAGATTTTCAAAGGTTATCAGAAGATGAATTACTAGATCGCTATTTCTTAAGAAACGGCAAATGGGAAACACAACAGAGGCATTTGATTCAAACATTAAAAGAAGAAGTCACTGCTGCACGAAAAAGAAAAAAAACGGGCGGATCAACTTATTTTAAAAAAGCGGCTAAAAAAGGAAATGTATCAAACGAACTTCTTCTTCAAGGCTTTGTTTTTTATTCTCTCTACAAAGCCACCAACTTTTCAAGCCATATGAATGAACTGTTGCTATATAAAAAGACGATGTATGCGGGAGAGACAGCCTCTTACAGTGGGTATAGCTGTTCAAGCCCCTGGGAAGATAACCGCCACCATCACCACAACGATGGAGGTCATCACCATCATGACAGCGGCAGCAGCTGTTCGAGTTCAAACTGCAGCAGCTCAAGCTGTTCAAGCTCTAGCTGCGGGAGCGGGTGCAGCAGCAGCTAATAAAGTAAAAAAACTCGTTTTATACGAGTTTTTTTACTTTAAATGCAACGACGACAAAATGATTCACTGACAAGCAGTGAATCATTTGGTATAATCGTTACGTTTTTAAAAAGGAGAGACAGCGAAAATGAATATTTTATGGGACTTTGATGGAACCATCTTTGATACCTATCCGACTATCGTGAAAGCATTCAAAGAATTACTAACAGATCAAACGATTTCAGAAGATGATATTTTAAAACAAATGAAAATATCTTCTGACGTAGCAATCAAGCATTTTGATATTGAAAAGTCTTTGTTTGATAAACACTTCCATGTGCTCGAACAAAAAATCAATCCTAAAGATAAGCCTGCTTTTTCTCACGTAGAAGACGTACTGAGCTTTGCGGATACAAATGTAATTGTTACGCACAAGTCTAGACAATCTACGCTTGATATCCTGGCATTTTTTAATATGAAGCACTACTTCACAGAGATTATTACAAAGGATGATGGCTACAAACGAAAGCCTGATAGCGGAGCTTATGCCTATCTTCACGATAAGTATCAGCTCGATTTAGTAATTGGGGATCGCGAACTCGACTTAAAACCTGCCCGTGAACTGGGAATTAAAACATGTGCATTTCAAAATAACGATATTGAAGCAGATTATCACCTTACATCATATGATCAATTCTTTACAACGGTCGTAAATAAAAACTCGTGAAGCTATTCTTCACGAGTTTTTATTTGTTCAGGTGTATGTATTTCGGGGATTTCACCGAGCGTGTAGTTCGCTACTTTTGTAATGTTACTATTAGCAAAAAAATAAAACTCTCCGTCGACTCCGCGAATTTTTGTCGTGCGCAATCCAATTTCTTCAACAGTTCCTTTCGTATCATTTATAGATACGTGATCTCCTACTGAGAATTGATCTTCAAATAGAATAAAAAACCCATTTAAAATATCTTTAATCAAATTCTGTGCACCTAAGCCTGTAATAAACCCTGCTACGCTAATACCAGCTAAAAGTGCTTTCATATTAATTCCGATTGCCTCTAAAGACGTAATAAGTGCAATAAAATACACAACGTACATGACAATGCTCAGACAAAGTTTTTTCAGCGTTATTTCTTTTCGTTCGTTGTACCTCAGCAGTTTAGTTTTAAATCTGAAATCAAAGATTTTATTAATGACACTGCGAGCAAACCGGATGACAATTTGAGCAATGATAAAAATGAGGATAATCTTTATGATTACTTCACTAATGTCAATCCACCTACCGGTATTAAATAAAGTTTGCTGTACCCACTGTATGTATTTCATGACTAAGTCCCTTTCTTGCTTTATAAATTTTTCTCTACTGAATAGTATAATTTATTTTAAAAAATATACTACTAGAATTTATTAAGAGGCGTTTGAACTATTGTTTTATTTTAATTTATTTGTATTTGGTATATGTAATGAAAACTCCTTAATTTAGAAAAAGTGAAAATCCTCAGGTATAGATATTTTTAAAACATTTCTTTATACAAATATTAAATAAAATCTTATAGCAGAGATTAGTATAGATCTTATTAGCAAACATTATATACAGATATTAAAGAAAGAAAAATCCTCTAAAAACCTAATGATATCAAGGGTTAGAAAGAAAATAGCTTTTCAATAAATAACTGTGTGGAAAATAGCCCTTTTTTGTGAACAGCATCCTTTGGCTAAAGGATGTTTTTTATCGTAGTAGATATGGAATCTAGTTTATTTACTATGTTTTTTCTTCTACAATAGATGGATTTTAAAATCAATAGAATGAAGATTGCTGTTAAAAGTATGAATTATTTCCACTGTGGATAAAAGTAGTTATGTTAAAGAGTAAATAACCTGGAAATTATCGTTAATAAAAAAATAAAAGGGATGTTTTTATTAATAAAGAGGATGATATAACAGTCATTGAATATGTTTTCTTTCTTTTGTGGATAAGTATGAAGATGTTTTTTTAGTAATATTCCATAGTTATACACAAGAAATATCATTTATTTAAACTCATTACGTTTATATGGATAGGATAATGGAATTGGAGAGCTGAAAAAATGGGTGTTTGTTTGTACTATTTGTATCAAAAAGAGAGGAGAAGGGATAGAAAATAAAAAAAGGCATGCCAAAGAAGCCCCTTATGAAGCTGTAAGTTCGGCAGGGACTTGATCTTGAAGATTTTTTGAAAGCTCTTTTCGAATGAGCGTACGGATTTTCCCACCGTAATTTTCAACGACTTGAGCATCATGGCTGAAGAAGGCCTGTTCAATCAATGTATAAAGGGCAGACTTCACTCGTTCAATACCATATTCAAAAGAAAGCTGAACCAAATCAGCGATGTCTTCGTTTTGGAATGAAGACATAACAATTCCTGTAGAATCTGTGCTGTGTCCAGATAATTTTACAAAAGTCTCTTCAATAGTACGTCGAATCGCCGCATCGTATTGATCTCTCTTTTCTTGTTTTGACATCTTGCCATTTTTAGCTCCGTCTTTTAAAACAAAGAAAATAGTAGATCCTTGGACAACGGTTTTAAATGCGCTCGCCTGCGTTTCAGCTATTTTTTGCATCATACCCTTGTAGTGAGTATATTTCGGCGTAAAAATTTTATAGTCATTAAAGCTAATTTTTGAAGTGTTTTCTCCAGGATTAAACTGACGCTTAATCGTATCGTTGTCATAAACCAATTCTTTGCGCAGCTCTAAGCGAAGGGCATTTACGTTTTCAATTAGAATAAGTTCTTCAAAGCGAGTATATTCTAATTCCATAAACCCAAAGCCGTGTTCTTCAAAATATTGAGGGTAGGGAACAATACAAATATTGATTCCTTTGCCGCTGCGAGAATAGGAAATTAATTCTGTTTCTGCTAATACTACATTGTTGTTGCGAACTGTTCGAACTGTACAATTCAAAGCGGCTGCAATCTCTTTTTCAGAAACATCACAAATAATACCTCTTTCATCAACGTGAAGGAAGTGATAAAAAATTAATTGTGAAATTTGAGATTTAGATAAACGGTGATGTTCTGCCACTGTTTTGATTGTAGGGTTCCCATGAGCGTCTAGGTCCATGTGATCTTCAATATCTTTATATTTTTCTACGGTGCTAGACAATTGGCGAATAATTTGTTTTCCAATTTTCGCAAATTCTTTTTTTATCATGAGAATCCCTCCAATCTATTTCATATCAACAATAATTTATTAGGGTAAAATAACAAAGAATACCTTGTGAAAATTATATCAATAAGAAACAGAATCGCAAACGAACGAGTAGTACGCGAAAAACGGCAAAAGGCTCAAAGAATGCTGTCATAGCAAGGGATTCAGCGTATAGGTTTTTTAGTACGACAAAAACGGCAAAAGCAAGCAAGCGCCGGTAGAACAGTGTTTGTTACGATCAGTAAAAATCAAAAAAAACTTTATGCGTTTTAGTACGTAAAAAACGGCAAAAGGCTCAATATAGTACGCCGAAAATAGCAAAAGTGAAGAGTGGTACGCCAAAAACAGCAAAAGTGATCTCGATTCACCTAAAAAAAGGGAAAAAAATCACTTCTCTGATCGCTGTAAATAACACAATGAATTTCAATAGTACGTCAAAAATGGCAAAAGCTATTTTTAGTACGTGAAAAACGTCAAAAACGACCTGGTAGTACGCTAAAAACAGCAAAAGATATCGTTTGGTACGTCAAAAATGGCAAAAGCTTTATATATGCTGCGAAAAAAATAAAAAATAGGGTTTGAAAAGGACATAACAAAGGGAAAAGCAATGTTTAGTACGCAGAAAACGGCAAAAGTAGTGAAGGAGTACGTCAAAAATGGCAAAAGGTAGGATTGTTTTACGAAAAAAAGAGAATAATTAACAATTAATAAGTGATGACGAGTAAATAAAATGAATTTAGTACGTCAAAAACAGCAAAAGAAGCAAAGTAGTACGTCAAAAACAGCAAAAGACAGTAATTAATACGCAGAAAACGGCAAAAGAAGCGGAGTAGTACGTCAAAAACGGCAAAAGCTTTTGTGTAGTACGTTAAAAATGACAAAACTTCCAAACTATGAAATGAAAATAGAGGGAGATTTTGTATCAAAAAGACGAAAATGGCAAAATGTCAAATAAAAAAGGAAGGGAATGATTTACCCTTCCAATGTTTCTCTATGTTCTCCTCCAAAATAGTCTTGAATTTCATAATTTTGAAGAGGAATAAAAGAGATTTCAAATCCTTGAAGTTTTTGCTGATAACTTTGGATCAGTACTTGATTGCTAACAAATTCTGCTAGAGATTCATTAATTAATTTTAGGTTTACATCAATTTTCTTTGAACGAAAACGAACTTTTGAAGCAAAATATTGATACGGGTAAAAATGAGTGTAAGACTTTTCTTGTAAATAACAGTCTAAACGCTCTTTTTGAAATGCATAAAGCAGTAAAGAAGACAGCGAGTTATCTTTAAACTTTTTAATAACATCACTGTATATTTGTACAAACTGCTGATTTAAAAAGCCTTGATGCGTATCATCGCTAAATACAATCGTTGCATATCGTCTGCCCGTTACTTCATCGGTTTCAATAACAGCCTTTTGAAAGAAGTTGATCGCAAATTTTGTATCTCTGGAATTTTTCTTCTTTGCTACACCTTCTACGTGATACCTGGCAATTTTCATAATGCGGGCTTCAACGGCTTCATAGTTTTTTACACCTTTTGAATTATAAATTTCTTTCACGATATCCGCTAAATCAAGAGTCACCGTTTTTTCTTTATAAAACATCTCGTCGCGCTGTGAAAGAGCAAACTGGATAATTTGGGAATCTTTTGGGTCTAAAACCATATTTCGTTTGGAAAGAACCGTTTGATTATCATTCACAGGGATAATGGTGCGAATGAAATATTCTTCATCAACTTTATAGTCATTATATAAAACGACTTCTTGGGAGTTTGTTTTAACTTCCATATTGGTTTTAAGAGAATGACTTTCGTTTGAGAAGATAGGCGCCTCTACCCACGAATTTAATCGTTTATCAATCCAGTTGCTTAAATTTCCATTGTATTTTTCTAAGATGATTTCCGCAATTAAAAAAGTAAAGTCCGTGTGAAATGCTTTCTCTATTTGATAATTCATTTTTGAATCTAAATAAGGAAAATCGGTAATGTTTGTTTTTTTGCTTTTAGCCCATGCCTCTACTTCTTTTAACTTTATCTTTAAAATATCTTCAGGTTTTTCCACGCCAAACAGCTTTTTTAAGTGTTCGGTATCTACTTTTTTATCCATCACTTTTTTGGCTAATTCAATGTCTTCAAAAATAGGATTAGGCTTTTCTGCTTTAATATCTTTTTTTAATGTTTGCAGCCAGTTTTTCTTATTTGATTGTCTTCTTTTGTAGGCTGGGTTTCGTATTTCCTTAGGATTTATTAATTTATTCTCTAAAACAAACGTATCTTGCAATATATTTAAAATGTAGTCTTCTATAAAATCTTTTTCATTCGAAAAAAACGAATGAGAATCATATAAAAAGTCTATACACTTTGCTTTGATATTGTCATCGATCGCATCGCTGATTTGTTTAATAAGGTAAGGAGAAAAATTGGATGGTTCGTTCATGTTGACCTCCTCTGCATGTATTTAATCTGTAACACTCTTATTATATCTTTTTTGAACGATACTCTAAAGGCTAAAAGGAAAATTCGTTTTTGTGAATGCTGTTTTATATCAAATTAGCCTAACCAGCTATTAGTATATAAAGGCTTATTGCAAATATAAAATTCTTTCTTTATAGCGCTTGTACAATTTTAGATGTAAGGAGAGTATTATAGTAGCTTTATAAAAGAGAAAAGCAAAGTACATTCATTGAGTTTGAAAATGGAAAAGTTTATACTTGCCAAGTACACTCTTTTTACAAATAGGGGGAATAAATATGTTGTTAAAACCTAAAGCAATTTTTTTAGATATGGACGGTACGATATTAAATCGCTCCAACAAAGTAAGTATTCAAACAAAAGAAACCATTGACGAATTACGAAAACAGGGAATTTTTGTTTTTATTGCTACGGGAAGAGCGTTTGATGAAATAGAAGAGTTAGTTCCTGAAGGCTTTCAAGTAGATGGATTTATCACATCAAATGGTATGGCAGGATACGTAGGAAAAGAATCAGTCTTTCAGCATTCGCTTTCACTTCAATTGGTGGAAACTATTATTGAAAAAGCAAGAGCGAACAAGGTATACTACGAGCTTTTCCCGTATGGCACACCTCGCGTGACGTTAAAACAAGATCAGCCGTATGTTGAAAATGAAATTAAAGAGCCAAAGCCAGACAGCGTGGAAATTAACGAATGGCTTTCTCGTAAACAAGCAATTAAAGAAGAAATTGACTGGAAAGATTCCGTAGAAGGAAGTGAATTTTCAAAGTTCTATTTCTTTGCAAGAACGCACGAGCATATCGATAAATGGAAAGAAGAGCTTGAAAAACTCAAGCAAGAAACAGACTTTACAACTTCTACTTCATCTAAACACAATGTCGAAGTGATGGTGGCAAACGTAAATAAAGCAACGGGAATTCAGCAAATGTTAAAACATTTTAATTTGCCCGAGCAAGACATTCTAGCAATTGGCGACAGCAACAATGATTTACCAATGTTTCAGTTTGCCAGCTATGCTGTAGCGATGAAAAACGCGCCGGATCATATTAAAGAAATTGTCGATGACGTAACGGAATTTAACTGTGACGAAAACGGCGTCTCCCATTACCTTTCTAAATTTTTATTACAAAAATCTACTAGAAGTAATCCCGTTTTATAAAAATGAATCTATTTTACGACATATAACCAACTATTCAAAACATCGTCTTTTAGGCGGTGTTTTTAGTATGCATAAGGTAAAAAGTAAACCGTTCATTATTTTTAGTTATAGCACTCTTAGCTAAAAAGAATAGATAAGAATAAATCTTCTATAATTTAAAAATCATGTTATAAACAACATAACTATCCTCGTACCTATCCCTGCAAAACACCTCTCAGCCCTGATGAGTGCACCATGCCAAAGCATAAAACATTTTAAAATCTAAACTTTTTCTTTCTTCAAACTTTTTATAAAATGCGCAGAAAAGGGATTGTATCTCCGTATATTTAATGCTAATATAACATTTAATGAAAATAGTATAACATATTTATCTTTATTTCATAATTAGTATGACATAAATTCTTAATCTAATTGTTTTGTTAAAGTGTTTATAATCACAGTGACCAGCATATTTATTTATTCATTACTATTAAATTGTGTATCTTGTAAGCTGCTAAATAAAAATATTAGCGTTATTAAACTATCAAAATCAAAGAATAGGAAGATTTAATGTGAATAAAAGAAAAATTGTCTATATAGTTTCCGACTCAGTAGGTGAAACGGCTGAGCTGATGGTAAAAGCAGTTTTAACTCAATTTAGTGGAGAAGATATTGAAATTCAAAATACTTCTTACGTAGAAAATGAGGAAAATATTGATAATATCATTGCCGAAGCAAGGTGTAACGAAGCCATCATTGCGTATACTATCGTCATCCCACCTTTAAAGCAGTATCTTGACCAAACGGCACAAGAAGAAGGAATTGTAGCCATTGATTTGATGACCCCTCTTATGAGTGCCTTTAGCCAAACTTTTAATAAAGAACCTAATCTTCAACCGAGATTAACAAGAAAATTAGACGATAATTATTTTCGAAGAGTAGAAGCAGTTGAATTCGCTGTTAAATATGATGATGGACAAGACTTCAGAGGCATCAAGCGAGCTGATCTAGTGTTGATTGGTGTTTCGAGAACATCTAAGACGCCACTTTCTATGTATTTAGCTCATAAAAGTCTTAAAGTAGCGAATATACCGTTAGTTCCAGAAGTGACGCCTCCTGATGAACTTTTTACTATTCCAAAAAATAAATGTATTGGTTTAGTTATTACACCGGATAAGCTCAATGAAATCCGAAAAGAACGATTAAAAAATTTAGGTTTAGCGTCTCAAGCCAATTATGCCAATGTAGATCGAATCCTTGAAGAGCTGGACTATGCTGAGAAAATTATGAAGCGCATTGGTTGTCCTATTGTTAATGTCTCAGGTAAAGCAGTTGAAGAAACCGCTGAAGTGATATTGAGCATGTTAAAAAAGGACAAGATGAAAGGGTATGTATAAAAACTCCCATTATGTAAGACAGACAACTTGTCAGACATACTTAATCTATAGAGAGTCAGGTAGAACAGGCGTGTTGCTAAAAGGTGCTTTTTTAAAATATAAAAGATAAGGAAGATTGTGATGAGCAATGTATATAAAAAAACAGACGTTATCTTAATTGGGGCCGGAGTGATGAGCGCAACGTTGGGATCTTTACTAAAAGAGTTAGCGCCGGAATGGGAAATCAAAGTATTTGAGAAACTCGCAGATGCAGGAGAAGAAAGCTCCAATGAATGGAATAATGCAGGGACGGGCCATGCTGCACTGTGCGAGTTGAACTATACATCTGAACAAGCTGACGGATCCATAGATATTACGAAAGCCGTGCGAATTAATGAACAGTTTCAGCTTTCAAGACAGTTTTGGTCGTACCTTGTAAGCAGTAATTTAATTCATCATCCGCAAGAGTTTATTATGCCAATCCCTCACATGAGTTTCGTACAAGGAGAAAAGAACGTATCCTTTTTGAAAAAACGTTTTGAAGCGCTATCAAATAATCTGTTGTTTCAAGGGATGGAGTATTCGGATCGTCCTGAAAAGTTAAAAGAATGGATGCCGCTTGTTATGAAAGGGCGTACATCGACTGAAGCAATTGCGGCAACCAAAATTGACTCAGGGACGGACGTGAACTTTGGAGCTTTAACTCGTATGTTGTTTACACATTTAAAAAGTAAAAGCGTAGAAATAAACTATAACCACAGCGTTGAAAATCTGACACGTAACGCAGACGGCTCGTGGGAAGTAAAAGTACATGATATTCATAGCGGCAAACAGGAATATCACACGGCGAACTTTGTTTTTATCGGAGGAGGAGGCGGAAGTCTGTCTTTACTCCAAAAAACGGGTATTCCTGAGTCCAAACATATTGGAGGGTTCCCGGTAAGCGGATTATTTATGGTATGCACTAATCCCGAAGTTGTGGCGCAGCATCACGGGAAAGTGTACGGAAAAGCAAAGGTTGGCGCTCCACCGATGTCGGTTCCACACCTTGATACACGCTATATCGACCGCAAAAAAACACTGCTGTTTGGACCTTTTGCCGGATTTTCACCAAAGTTCTTAAAAACGGGTTCAAATTTGGACTTAATCAATTCTGTAAAACCGAATAATATCTTAACGATGTTAGCAGCAGGCGTCAAAGAGATGGGCTTAACGAAATACTTGATTCAGCAGGTGCTGTTGTCCAATGAAAAGCGTATGGAAGAACTTCGCGAGTTTATTCCAAACGCAAAAAGCGAAGACTGGGATATCGTCGTAGCGGGTCAGCGTGTACAAGTAATCAAAGATACGGAAGCCGGAGGTAAAGGAACTCTTCAATTTGGTACAGAAGTTGTGAGTTCAGCGGATGGTTCCGTTGCTGCATTGCTCGGGGCTTCGCCAGGCGCTTCGACTGCCGTTCATGTTATGCTTGAAGTGCTAGAAAAGTGTTTCCCCCAGCATATGAAGAAATGGGAACCAAAAATAAAAGAAATGATTCCTTCTTACGGCTTGTCACTGGTAGAAAATCCAGCGCTTTTTAACGAAATTCATGTTTCTACAGCACAAACGCTGAATTTAAGTAAAAAAGAACTTGCGTACCGCTGATTTTAGGCGGCCTTTGGCACGTATGCTTTAGATTAAAAGAATTTTTTTAGGCTGCTTTATAAAGTGTTTAAAATATAAGTGAAATCTATAAGAAAAAATGAAGGAGCTCCGTTATATAACGGGCTTCTTTTTATTTATTTCCTTTGCTAGCAGAATTTACTTCGTATACATGATATAATTCTCATTAGTAAGCGTTTACATATAATGGAGTGAAGAATTGGAAAATAGCTATTTTGAGGAGCCGATAAAAGATGATTACAACTAATACATCTTTACTAACGAAAGAACAAACGATTTTTAGCCATTCAGGGAATAAAATTAAATTAGAAGACAGAGAGATTAATATTGTTGCTCGATTTGAAGAGCCTCTTGTTCTAGTTTTAGGAAATGTCCTAAGTACCGAAGAATGTGACGAACTTGTACAGCTATCCAAAGATAAAATGCAGCGATCAAAAATTGGAGCTGAACGTGAAGTAAACAGTATTCGAACGAGCAGCGGCATGTTTTTTGAAGAAAGTGAAAACGAGCTTGTACATCAAATTGAAAAGAGACTTTCTAAGATAATGGGACCGTCTATTGAATATGCTGAAGGCCTTCAAGTTTTAAAATACTTGCCTGATCAAGAATACAAAGCGCATCACGACTATTTCACTTCTGCAAGTAAAGCATCTAAAAATAACCGTATTAGTACATTGGTTATGTACTTAAATGATGTGGAAGAAGGAGGAGAAACTTATTTTCCTAAGCTGGGTCTTTCCGTATCTCCGACAAAGGGAATGGCCGTGTACTTTGAATATTTTTATAGTGATGCTGAACTTAATGACCGTACTCTCCACGGGGGAGCTCCTGTTATAAAAGGAGAAAAGTGGGTCGCTACCCAGTGGATGCGCAAACAAAAAATTCGATCGTAAAAACAAAGGTTTGAAGAGCCCTATTAGCTATTGTTAGTAAGGGCTCTTATTTATGTTACAAAAAAATAGTCATTATGGTAGTCAGTTATGATATTGAAATATTCACACTTATTCTATTTGTGCGGCTATTCCTTATTTTTATAAGCCGGTAGACGATAAATGTATTTGTAGTGTAAAATATCCTCATGATTAAAAATCTGGATACACAAAAACGAAAAATGTGTTTGTGAAATAAAAATAAAATAAATGCTATTTAAAATAATGACTTTAAAACAAGCTGCGCGAAAAACTCGTGAAAGGTATTTTCACGAGTTTTTGTTTTTAGGTGATTTACACTATTTATAAAATCATTTTACTTTTATATAGTAGATAGGGAATGTGTTAAAGGAGGACCCGGGTTTTGAAAGAAATAAAAGCAATTATTTACATCATGATCGCGATGTTTATGCTGCTTCTTACTGGATGCAGTGATGAGCAGGCAAGTCATTCAAGCACACCTTCTACGGATACAAAACAAGAAGTTCAAGTAGAAGGTTCATCAGATCAAGAAGAAGACCATAGTCCTTCTAAAGCAAGTCGTGAAGACGTAGTAGGTGAGGCAGCTACGGTAGAAAGAGTGGTGGATGGCGATACGCTTAAAGTAAAAATGCTGAACGGAAAGACGGATCGCGTACGACTACTTCTTGTCGATACCCCAGAAACAAAGCATCCCAAACTAGGCGTACAGCCCTTTGGTCCAGAAGCATCTGCTTACACGAAAAAAAGGCTAGAAGGGCAGGAAATCACTCTTGAATTTGATGTGCAAGAACGTGATCAATATGGACGGTTACTTGCGTATATATGGATAGACAATGAGCTATACAATGAAGAGCTGCTAGCAAAAGGGCTAGCCCGCGTAGCGGTATTTCCTCCTAACACAAAGTACGTAGACGAATTTAAGAAAATACAGGAGCAGGCTCGAAAAAGCGAAAAAGGCATCTGGAGTATTGAAAACTATGCCCAAGAAAAAGGATATAATACGGATGCTGTAAAAAATCAGTCCTCTTCTAATCAAAAAGATACTCAATCTGCCACAAGCTGCGAAGGTAAAATAAAAGGAAATCAAAACTCTAAAATTTATCACGTGCCAACAGGGGCACACTACAATCAAACAATGAACAACGTCATTTGGTTCTGTACTGAAAAAGATGCACAAGAAGCAGGATACAAAAAAGCAAAAAACTAACAAAGAAATTCAGTAGCTGCTGAGTTTCTTTTTTTGTGAGTTCCGTAAGTATGTGTATAGGATTGGCTAAATACCGTCCAACAAAGAACGACCAATTCGTATAAGAAGACGCAGGGGCCATATGAGCAGCTGAGGCACTTGTAAAAGAACCTCCGCTATAAGTTCTCTCCCGCTCATCGTATTATCTTTCTGCTGGCAGCGTTTTTTCATAGTCATCATCCATTCATTTGAAAATATACATTAATTATACAATGAAAGGAAGATTAGGAGTTAATTTTTTCTTTCTTTTCTTTTTCGTGTTAAAGTAGATAGGTAAGAAGTTTTGCTACAAATAACGCAAGCGAAGAGAATAAAGGGAGTTTGAAAATCGTGAAAATAAGGAAAGCAAGAAAAGAAGATGCTTCTGCTGTAACGGAATTACTTTATGACATGCTTGGGAGTATTGCACGCTCTCATACGGCGGCTACAACGAATGAAGAAGCGCTTTTAAGACTTAAAGCGTTTATTCTGTCTGAGAAGAATCGCTATAGCTATCATCATATTACAGTCGCAGAAGTCGATGAGAAGGTAGTTGGACTTATGCTTTGCTACGAAGGAAGTATGTTACAAACGCTTTATGAACCAGTTAAGCGTTTTGTGCGTGCGAAACTTAATAATCCAGCGTGGGAAATTGATATAGAAACTGAACATGGAGATTATTATATTGATTCTCTATGTGTAGACGAAGATTACCGCGGAAAAGGGATAGGAACGGCTCTTTTAAATGTAGCCAAGCAAGAAGCCAAAAAGCGTAAGATGTTTTTATCGTTAAACGTTGAATACAATAACATAGAAGCCAAAAAATTGTATCAGCGTATAGGCTTTCAAGAGCATAAAACCATTTTTATTGATAAAAAACCATTTTTTTATATGAAGACTGCCTGATCATCTTTACGGTAGTATTTTTTGTGATAAAATGGATATATAAGTAAAATAATAAGAACCAACAGCTCAGCACTTTTGCTGAGCTTTCCTGTAAATCGCGTAAACGTATCAAAATGGAAAGAATCCTACATCCAATGGACCATAAGCAAGCGGTCATGAAAGTATGTTTGCTGATGTGCCACATGAAAGGAGCGTGCATGAACATCAGAGATCTTCCGTTTAATATGAGTTATCGATTTAATGAAAAGCTTCGAGAAGTTCCGGTTAACCCAAACCAAATGAAGCAGGGAATCATCTATTTAAAGAAACGAGCTCTTGAAGAAGAGGATGAGTGTGCCGCTGCTAAAACATATGGACATATTGGTGTATATGAGCGCATACTTGGAGAATTAACGAGCAGTGAAAGACACTTGCAGCTGGCCATTTATCTATATGACCGACATGCTGATACAATAGGTGAATTTTTGAATACAATCCGACTTGGACATACATATCACTGGCAAGAACAGTGGGATAAGGCGAATGAAACGTTTCAGCTACTCATCGAACAATTAAAAGCAGATGAAGACCTTCACATATATGAAGACTTTGTCTATCAGCATTATGGAAAATGTTTACTTGATCAGCGGGTTGTTTCCAGAGCACATCACTATTTTCAACGCGCGTTAGAAATTCGATTGAAAAAAGGCGATAAAGAATTAATTGAGTCGACTAATTCCTGCATCCGTCTTTGCTTAAATAAATTAAAACACTCCTAGTATACATAAAAGATAAATGACTCATAGCCTTGGTTACACATAATGCATAAACTTTCCGTTTGACAAACGTATGTGAACATATTATAGTCATACATGGCAATTTAAGAATACGTAATATAAAAACTAAACATAAGCGTCTCTTCTCTTTTGGAGAAGGGGCTTTTTTATGTGAATTTTTATGCCGAGGAGGGTTTAATCGATGAGTAAAATAGTAAAAGATGTCATCTTTTTATTAATAGGTTCGTTTGTATTTTCACTTGCAGTTAACATGTTCGTCATTCCAATAGGACTGGGTGAAGGCGGCGTTACGGGTATATCCATTATTTTATATTATACAACGCATCTTTCAACAGGCGTCACTAACTTTATTCTAAACGGTATCTTGCTTATCGTAGGGTATAAATTTTTAGAGAAAAAAACTATGGTCTATACAATGATTACGATTATCACTACATCTATTTTTCTTCACGTAACTGAAGGCTGGGGTCTTCATCTTCACGAAGAGCTCATTGGCATGGTTTTTGCCGGTGTACTGCTAGGCGTTGGAATTGGGATGATTTTGCGAGTTGGTGGAACAACAGCAGGGTCAGCCATTATTGCTCGAATTCTAAATAAGTTTTTAAACTGGAAAGTCAGTCATGCACTTTTAATTGTTGATTTACTAGTGGTATTGGCTTCTTATTTTATTATTGGAATCGAAAAGTTACTATTTACGATCGTCATGCTTTACATTACAACAAAAGTAATTGACTTCGTTATTGAAGGATTTGATGCCAAAAAGGCCGTTACCGTTATTTCAAGCAACAAAAACGAGGTAGCGGACCAAATCAATGAACAGCTTGATCGCGGGGTAACGATTCTAAACGGTCGAGGGAACTATACAAAAGAATCAAAAGAAATTTTGTACGTTGTCATTAATAAACAAGAGCTTCTTAAACTTAAAAAGTTAATTAAAAAAATTGATGATGAAGCATTTGTGATTGTACACGATGTACGAGACGTAATTGGAAAAGGCTTTTTAAGCGCATAAAGCTGTGGTTCTTGGCAATTTTTTCTGACGTTGGTGTTTTCCGAAAAAGTATGATATAAGTGTGTCTAAAGACAATTCAATATACGAAAGGAAGAACCCATATGCGTAATAAAAGGCATGTAAAACGTCTTCTTCAACGTCGAATCCGTTCTTTACGATACGTTGTCTTGATTTTATTTACGATACTGATTTTAAAGTACGTTAGTGAAATTATGTAACTTTTTTATATGAGTCTTATCGCTCATTTGGAGTGCTTTTTCTTTTAAATTAGTAAACCAATTTGTATAATAGGTTTTAAGAAGGAGGAGTTCCATGAGCATTCCCAAACCATTAGTTCAGCTTAATCAACTCTTTATCGTTATAACGGTTTTGCTCGCTTTACTTGCGGCAAAGTGGCTTTTACTTTTGCCTTTTCTCGTTGGAGTAGTCACACTTGTAACAAAGCGTAATCCTGTAATTATGGCAGGTAAAAAGCTTCTCAAGAAACCTATTTCTTCGTATCAGATGGAAGACCGTGATCAGCAGCTTTTTAATCAATGGATTGCAACGATATGCATTGGGATTGCTTTCATTTCATTTTTACTTAGTTATACGTTTGTTGGCTATGTATTTAGTATAATGGTGATTCTTGCTGCGGGTGTAGCGCTGATGGGATATTGTATAGGCTGCACGATTCGTTATCGATATATGATGTGGAAATATAAAAGAAAAAAACATGCTGTATAAACAAAGCCTCGAGAAGGCTTTGTTTTTTTATGCTCACTTGTATACGTTATCAATAAATTCAATCATCACAACGAGTGAAAGCAGGTGCTAGAGCACCTGTATCCTTTAAAAACCTTTGTTGACAAAGTAAGGTAAACAAATTAAACTTTTTATGATAATAATAATCGTTACGATTTAAAGGAGGATTATATTTAGAGGCAGTACATAAAAGAAGGATAGTTTTTAATAAAGGAAGGGTTTATATGAGAAAAAAGATAAGTCTGCTATGCTCAATGCTTGTTACGATAGGTCTGCTGGCTGCATGTTCGGATAACTCCGCGAGTACCGAACAAAAGAGTGGAAAGAAATCACTTACTTTTGTATCAAATTTTCCAAGCGACACGCTCGATCCGCAGCTAAATTATACAACTGTAAGAGCGGGAATTGCTGAGACGCTAGTCAAAGTGAATGAGCAATTACAGATTGAACCGTGGCTCGCAAAGAAATGGAAAACAGAAGATAATGGGACGACCTGGATATTTGAGATTAGAGACGGAATTACGTTTCAAAATGGCAAGGATTTGAATGCTGAAGCCGTGAAACATTCGTTAGAAAGAACGATAAAAGAAAGTGAAGCAATGAAAAGTGCACTTAAAATTAAAGAAATGAAAGCCAGTGGCCAAATCTTGACCATTACAACAACAGAGCCGCTTGCTACGCTGCCTTCTGAACTTGTTCATCCAAACACGGCAATTATTGATGTAGATACTTCAAATATAAAAAGTAAACCAGTGGGAACGGGACCATTTAAAGTAGCTTCGTTTAAACCGGATAGTGAAATGAAAGTAAAAAAATATAAAGAATACTGGGACGGGGAACCAAAATTGGATGAAGTTGTGTTAACATTTAATGATGATGAAAATGCACGCACGTCTGCTTTACAATCAGGTGAAGCTGATATTGTATATCGTCCGGCAATTGAAAGCTTAAATACTTTAAAACAAGATTCATCTATTGTAGTAGATATACAGCCGAGCCTCAGAAATCAAATGCTTTTCTATAATTCAAGGCAAGAAGCGTTTAAAGATAAAAATGTGAGAAAAGCGTTTGATGTATTATTAAATCCCACGGATGTTGTCAACACAGCGCTCGCAGGTCAAGGTTCACCAGCAGCAGGTCCATTTTTAGATAGTTTGGATTTTTTGAACGATCAAAAAACGAAAACCTACGGACCAAGTGAGGCTCAAAAACATTTAGAAAAAGCCGGTTATATACTCAAGGATGGAAAAGCAATAAAAAATGGAAAACAACTTTCTTTTAAGCTTGTTACATACCCTTATCGTCCAGAACTGCCTTTAATGTCACAAATGCTTCAGTCAGAAGCCAAAAAGATTGGTGTGAAAATAGACATTCAACAAGTGGAAAATATGGATGAGTATATGACAACAAAAGATGATTGGGGAATCGTTACATACAGCCTAGTAACCGCGCCGCGAGGAGATGCAGGATATTTCTTTAATTCTCTTTATACGGAGGGAGGGGCATTTAATGTTGGACATTTTCATGAACCAGCATTAGCTTCCATTATTGATGAGCTTAATAAAACCGTTGATCAAAAACAGCGCAATAAGTTAGCAAGACAAGCGGGAGAAATAGCAGAAAAGGAAACGCTGCATTCTTCGATTGTTCACCCGAACAATTTTGTAGCCTATAGAGACAATGTGAAAAATTGGGTTACAGCCAAAAGTGAATACTATGTGATAACAAAGGATTTAGATGTGAAATAGATATGAAATTAATTGGTAAAAGAATAATAGAATTACTCATTTTTTTAGTTATCCTATCGTTTCTCAGCTTTGTTTTAATGAAGCTGGCTCCAGGAGACCCAGTTAAGCAAATGCTTCGCGTAGATGACGTGGCAGTGTCTGAGGAACAAATAAATAGTTTGCGAACAGAGCTAGGGTTTAACGAACCCGTATATATTCAATATGTAAAGTGGCTGACGCGTTTTTTTCAGTTTGATTTAGGATCTTCATATATGACAAAAGAGCCTGTCATCGACGAATTAGTTGAGAAGTTTTCGGCTACGCTGCGCTTGACGGTTGCATCTTTGGTTGTGATGCTTTTAATAGCTGTGCCACTCGGAACGCTGTCAGCACTATATCCAAATAAGTGGATTGATTATCTCAGCAGAAGTATTTCTCTAATTGGAGCGTCTATTCCAAGCTTTTGGCTCGGTCTTTTGTTTATACAGCTGTTCTCTGTACGTCTTCAATGGCTTCCTTCAATGGGTACAGGCACAGCAGCCCATCTTGTGCTGCCTTCTTTAACACTTGGTTTTGCCATGTCCGCTGTGTATATGCGAATGATTAGAGCTAGTCTGCTAGAAGGATTGAAACAAGATTTTGTACGATCTGCTCGAGCAAGAGGAATAAGTGAAAGCCGCATTTTTATTTTCCATGCGTTTCGGTATAGCTTAACACCCATTCTTACCATTTTAGGGACAAGCTTAGGGAGTTTACTTGGAGGAACGGTTATTATTGAAGTGCTTTTTGCTTATCCTGGAATTGGAAAATTAGTTATTGATGCGATTATGAATCGTGATTATCCTGTGATTCAAGGGTATATTTTGTGGATGGGCCTGTTTGTTGTTTTAATCAATTCACTTGTGGATTTGAGCTACAAATATGTAAATCCCCAGCTCTATGTAAAGGGAGGGGATAAAACGTGAAAAAGCCGCAGCTTCTTTTTGTAGTAATAAGCATGTGTGGTATTGTGCTTATTTTATTTTGTCTGTTTGGAAGTCAGCTAATACCAATGGACCCCACACAAGTCAATATGCAAGACCGGCTTCAAAAAGCCAACAGTGATCACTGGCTAGGGACTGATCACTTAGGCAGAGATCTTTTTTCACGAATCATAGCTGGAGCTCAGACTACAATTGGAACTAGTTTTCTTGTCTTAGTGCTCTCTCTTTTGATTGGAGTCCCGGTTGGTTTAGTTGCAGGGTATATTGGAGGAAAGATAGATCGCTTTTTAATGAGAATTGTAGATGCTTTTTTAGCTTTTCCTGATTATATTGCAGCCATTGTCTTAAGCGGACTGTTAGGGCCTGGATTATTGAACTTAATTGCTGCGATGGTTATTGTAAAGTGGGTTAGTTATGCAAGGGTAGTGCGGAGTATTGTGCTTCAAGAAAAGTCAAAAGAATATGTGCTGATCGCTAAATTAAACGGAGTGGGAACACTACCTTTAATCTTTCGCCACTTTCTTCCTCACGTCGGGGGACATATTCTTGTTCTTGCTACGCTGGATATAGGGAAAATCATTTTAATGATGGCATCATTATCCTATATTGGACTAGGGACTCAGCCGCCTACTCCGGAATGGGGAACGATGCTAAATGAAGGCAGGGCTTACTTTTACAATGCTCCGCAGCTAATGTTGATACCAGGTGTGACCATTATTTTATTTGTGCTGACGTTTACAGCTTTAGGTGAATATATTCGAGGAAAATATCAAGTTAATCGATAAAAGAGGTGATCGTCATCGTTTTAGAAGTAAAGCATCTAGCCATTCATAATAAAACAAAACAAATCATAAAAGACGTTTCTTTTACAATCGAGCAAGGACAGTGGATGGCGCTCATTGGAGAAAGCGGAAGCGGGAAAAGCATCACTGCTGCTTCGATAGGAGGACTGCTGCCTTCAGATGTAACGCTTAAAGGAGGATCTATTATCTTTAAGCAGAAAGGAGGGGCGCCTATCCTTGGAAAAGATATTTCGTATATCTTTCAAGATTATCGAAGCGCTTTTACGCCTTTTTTAACAATTGGAAAGCAGTTTGAGGAAACGGTTCGTACACATAGTGAACTGTCTAAAAAAGACAGGAAAGCCGCCATTTTTCAGGTTTTAAAAGCGGTGAATTTACCTAATGAACGCGTGTATAAAAGCTATGCTTCTCAGCTGAGCGGAGGACAGCTTCAGCGAGCAGCGATTGCTTTAGCGCTGGTGATGAAGCCTGCCTTGATTATCGCAGATGAACCAACTACGGCTTTAGATAGCGTGGCAGCAGCTGAAGTTCTTCAGCTGCTGTATAAGCTGAAAGAAGAAGCTGGCTGTGCCATTCTGTTTATTACTCATGATTTGCGTCATGTGCGGAAATATGCGGACCGCGCAGCCATTATGCTAGCAGGAGAAATCGTGGAAGAAAACAGTATCGAATCTCTGCTTCACACTCCGCGTCATTTTTACACAAAAAAACTGTTTAACGCCATTCCTTCTTTACGGAAAACGCCTGATCGATTGTTAGATACGCAGAAAAAAGTGTTGATATAGGAGTGAGATATGAAAGAAAAAAGTATATTACGCGTCACGCAGCTTGTGAAACAGTACAAAGACGTTAAAGCGCTAAATAATGTTTCCTTGCATATCGATAAAGGGGAATGTGTAGGGATTGTCGGAGAAAGTGGAAGCGGAAAAAGTACGCTTGTCAAAAGCGTGCTAAGGTTAATAGAGACTCAGCAGGGAGAAGTATGGTTTGCAGAGAAACCTCTTCACCGGTTAAAAGGGAAAAAACTGCAGCAAGCTCGTCTAGGCATGCAAGTTGTCTTTCAAAATCCCGCGGCTTCTTTTAATCCGAAAGTGAAAATCATCGATTCTTTGCTCGAGCCTTTGCGACAGCAGCGAACCGTTCCTTCATTTTTATCTCATGTGAGCAGAAATGAAAAAGAAATCGCTTTTTATTTGTTAGAAAAAGTCGGACTCAGCTCGGAATATGCCCTGAGTTATCCTCATGAACTCAGCGGAGGACAGCTTCAGCGTGTAGCGATTGCGCGTGCCATTAGTGTAGGTCCGTCTCTGATACTGTTAGACGAACCAACAGCGAGCCTTGATGTTACGGTACAAGCAAAGATTTTAAATTTATTAAAAGATTTGCAGGAGACTTTTCAGCTGTCTTATCTTTTCATTTCGCATGATTTAGCAGCAGTAAAATTTATGAGCAGTCGCATGATGGTTATGCAGCAAGGCGAGGTTATCGATCAATTTGACCGTGCAAAGCTATTTGATAAAAACAGGCATCCCTATACAAAAAAGCTTGTGCATTTATTTGAATAGAAAATAAAGCTCTTCGTTTAATATAATAAACGAAGAGCTTTTTTATAAATGAGAATGAGACAAAGTCAGGGACGCGGCGGTGGAGTATGCATATGGATAAAGTGATAGCCTGCTTGGCAGAGCATGATAAAACTAATGGTGAGTACAACGAGAGGAATTAGCTTGTTTTTTCCTCGTTCTTCATATAGTCCGGCTGCGCTTAAAAGAAAGCCAATAGTAGCTAAAGGAGGAGAGGCGCGAAAGAATAAATCTGCAGCTGTAAACCCTTGGTTTGTATATTTATAATAAAAAAATAGACCTGTAATTAATAAAAATAGTCCAATCCAAAACAGCGTAAGTTTTCCAAAAAGGGTTTTAGGCACTGTGTTTTCACTCCTTTTGTCAGTCAAGTACCATAAAATACTAGCATAAAACGTTTTGGTTTGCATTAGAGAAAAAGAACTTGAATGATACAATATGTGTAAAAGAACAGGTTTGAAGTAGGAGGAGATGAAGTATTCAAAGCGCTTCATGTAAAAAAATACATATCGTTGGATCCGTTGGAAGTGGAAAAACGACTCTAGCCCGTTTGTTATCCCATAGATTAGAAGTTCCTCACTACGAACTTGATAATATTATGTGGGAACGAACACATGAAGGAGATAAAAGAAGAAGTGAAGCGGATAGAAAAAAGTGTTTACATCATATTGCAGCTTCACAAGGATGGATCATAGAAGGCGTACACTATACGTGGGTGAATGAAAGCTTTAATGAAGCTGACCTTATTATTTTTCTCGACACCCATTACCTAAAAAGAATATGGTTGATTATCAAAAGGTATGTTCTGCAAAAAGCTAAAATCGAAAAAGCGAATTATGCACCCACGTTTTCTATTTTTATTAAAATGTTTCAGTGGAATTCAGATTTCAAAAAGCAAAGTAAACCTGAAATTTTGCATATCCTTCGTACGTCATATAACGATAAACTTATAATAGTGAAAAAGAGAGAAGAGATAGAGCACTTTATATCGTAAGAAAACGCCGCTCAGTTGATGAGCGGCTTTTTTTGGTTTTTATTCTATCAACATAGACCCGCATTTTTTTTCACAAGCTTTTGCAAGGTTTTTGAGAAGCTGATTAAGAAACTCTTTGTCCATTTTAAGCCACTCTTCCTTTTGCAGTCCTTCTACGATATAGGAAGAAAAAACCCACACGTCGTTTTTGATGGCAGAGCGATTTGTTTCAGCGATTACAGTTAATGCCTTAATGACAGCAGACATCACGGAAACATCTTCTTTTCCATAATGGCGAATTTGATAGAACGCTTTGTACAAATAATCCGTAAAAGAAGGTTTTTCTAGCAGCACTCGAATACGTCCTTCTTCATCGCAATAATAAGGAGAGGAAGAATAGCTTTGTCCGAGTTTGATAAACACTTGCGTGAGCTGTTCAATGCAGTTAATAGCTGTTTCAGGGTCATTAATAGCTGGTGAAATAGCTCTTAATGCAATTTCACTTAGTTTTTGAATACCTAATTTTACGTCTTGGATCGATTCTTGGTCATTTGTAATAAACAAGCAATGAAGAAATTTTTCACGTTCTAACGATTGATTGTGAGTGATTACAGTTAACAACGGTGTGTCTGCTTCTACATACTCTCCGGGTGCTTTTTCGAGTTTAACAATGACATTTAATTTAGATGCTAGTGCTGTTAAATGGTTGAGTTCTATATATTGAATATATCCTTGTCTATTACTTTTAATTTGCAGTGTGTTTTCACTATCAAAATCAACCTGTATTTCATTCTTTGATTCGGGGTGCTTTTGTTGTTCTAGCCGTCTCTCTTCAATGGTAAGCATCGTTTTTTTTGCAATGTTTGAAATTAAATTTCCGACTTTAATCCAGTTGATGACGTGGTGAATCAAAAACACAAACATCCCTAAGCAAATGAATGCTACCACGATGGCTAATGAAGGAACAATAAAAGTATTGCTGACTTGGTTGCTGCGAACTTGAATGAGCAGTACAAGCACGTATACGTATCCACCGATAAAAGTGCCAAGCACGCGCTGAGTTTTGGCATCTGTATTAAAGTTCTGAATCGTTCTAGGAGAAAACTGACCTACAAACGTAGTCAGTACCACTAACACAGAAGAAAACGTAATTGTCGTCATCGTTAATAAGGAATTTGATACTGAACTTAAAATAGTATGAGCAAGCTCTTTATCCGTTAGAAACACGGAAGGAACTAACTTTAACCACTGTTTGTGAGCTGTCAAATATCGATCTAAAAATGTACTAATAGTGGCTAAAACAAAAGCAACAATTCCGTATATAGAAGGAGTAATCCAAAAATTAGCTTTTATTCGATTTTGCTGTAGCTTTATTGACATAGCGAACTCTCCCGTATCATGATTTAATAAGTTCGGACTTCTTTTAGTATGAAGAAAAAAGTTAACCATACTTATCCACCTATTATTACCCTCACCTGCATGTGAAAAACTTCTTTAAGAAAAGTTTTATCATTCATTTGTAAAGGGTAGAGATCAAAAAGGAGGGAAGAACCGTGGCATTTGATTATTCACTTGACTTTGAACATATCGATTTTAGAAAGCATCCTGAAAAGTATAGAGTAGGAAAAGGAGAACAAGGAGTTCTCCTTGTTGAGCCATACAAAAGTGAAATTCTTCCTCACTGGCGTTTTCGTACACCTGACATTGCTGAGGAATCCGCCGCCGCCATCTATCAGCTTTTTTTAACCTACAAAGAAAAAAGCGATTTTGTTGGAATGGACATGGCCCGGAAATTTCTCCAAATGGGATACACGCGATCGAGGCGCTACGCGAACTACAAAGGCGGAAAGAAATACAACAAAGACGGCGAGCGTAACGAACGGCAAATTGATGAACAAAAAGCAGAATCGGCATCTATTTTTATGGAAAAATGGAAAGAGGTACGAGAGAATAAAGAGTACTTGAAAATGAAAAAAGAGCATCAAAAAAAGTACGGATAATCAGCTGGGATCCGTACTTTTTTCCTTTGTTATTTCGATTCGTTTAATATGGTGATGTTCAATATCAATGACTTTAAATGAAAAACCTTCGTTTTTGATGCTATCACCTTTAGCAAGATCAAACTTTTCGGTCAGCATCCAGCCGCCAATGGTATCAACGTCTTCTTGTTCAATAGTTGTTCCGAGTAAATCATTTACTTCTTCAATCAACACCTTCGCATCTAGTACGTAGTGATTTTCATTAATTTTGTGTACGTCCGGTATTTCATCATCATCAAATTCATCACGAATTTCACCAACAATTTCTTCTAAAATGTCTTCTACCGTTACAAGCCCGGTTGTTCCTCCATACTCGTCTATTAAGATGGCCATGTGAATTCTGTCCCTTTGAATTTTAAGCAATAAGTCGTAAATGGCGATGGAATCAATGACTTGAATGATGGGTTTCATATACGTTTGCACGGGACGTGGTTTGATATCATCTTCTTTTATGTAATCCGCTAATATTTCTTTAATATTAACTAATCCCACCACTTGATCTTTGTTTCCATCTATAACTACTGGATAGCGAGTATATTGCTCTACTCTAGCCATTTTTAAGAATTCTTCTATCGTTTCATCTGCTGATACGCTAACAATTTCTGTACGAGGCACCATGATTTCTTTAGCCGTACGATTATCAAATTCAAAGATATTATTCATGAACTTAAATTCCGATTGATTAATTTCACCGCTCTGATAGCTTTCAGATAAAATAATTCTAAGTTCTTCTTCACTATGAGCTACTTCATTTTCAGAAGCTGGCTTCAGGCCGAATAATCCGACAACGCCTCTTGCTGAGTGGTTTAAAAGCCAAATAAACGGATAAAGTAACTTAGAAAAAAGAATAAGAGGACGGGAAAATAACAGCGTCACTTGTTCGGCTTTTTGAATCGCCACCGTTTTGGGCGCAAGTTCTCCAGCTACCACATTTAAAAATGTGACAATCGAAAAAGCAAGAACAAAAGATATGACATGCGAAAGTGATGTAGCAAAAGGCAGCATGTCAATAAGCGGCTCTAATAAATGACCTACAGTAGGTTCACCTATCCAGCCTAGACCCAATGCGGTAACCGTAATGCCCAGCTGTGTGGCTGAAAGATAACCATCTAAATTTGATACTACTTTTTTTGCTGCTAAAGCGTTCCGGTTTCCTTCTTCAATTAACTGATCGATTCTAGTCGACCGTACCCTAATGACGGCAAATTCCGTTGCAACAAAAAAGGCTGTTAATATGATTAATACGATGAATAAGATGACATTTACTGTTTCCAAATTTATCTCCTTACCCCGTTGAAACGGATAAGGGAACACCTCCTTTATAAAAGTTTGATGAGCTGATTTATATGGTAAATAAAGAATATCATGTATACTGTTCCCTTAATCTCCGTAGAAATAAACTTATCGAAAAGAAAGAACACTTTTTAATAACCCGCAACATTTTTTGGCAGAAAAAGCGTAAACTAAACATTATAAAATGAACGAAAAGAGACAACGTGATACCTTTAAAGAGATGTAAATAGAAGTAGGAGTCGATTGTTTTTATGGAATTTTTTCTGACGATATTAGTCTTATTGGCTTTGATTGGTCTATCTAATATCATTAATCATTTTGTGCCATTTATTCCTGTTCCGTTAGTTCAAATAGCTTTGGGAGCAGGGCTTGCTATATTGCCATTTGGCGGAGATGTCCATTTGGAACCTGAATTATTTTTTATTTTATTTATTGCCCCGCTATTATTTAATGATGGGAAAAACGTGTCAAGAGCTGCTCTTTGGAAGCTTCGTACACCTATTTTATTACTAGCGCTGGGACTGGTTTTTGTAACGGTGGCAGTAGGGGGATATCTAATCAATTGGCTTATCCCTTCCATTCCGTTACCGGCGGCATTTGCACTAGCCGCTATTTTGTCCCCAACAGATGTAGTGGCAGTTGGAGCTATGGCGAGCCGAGTAAAGCTGCCTAAGCGAATTATGCATTTGCTTGAAGGGGAAGGACTGATGAATGATGCCTCTGGTCTTGTAGCGTTTCAAGTAGCAGTAGCTGCTACCGTAACGGGCGTTTTTTCAATCGTAGATGCTACATTTCAGTTCCTTTGGGTAGCGCTGGGCGGTTTGTTTGTAGGAGCATTTATCGCTTTTCTGATTATCAGACTGCGTGTACTTGTTCGACGTTTAGGAATGGAAGATATTACGATTCATATGTTAATACAAATTCTAACTCCATTTGTTGTCTTCTACATTGCTGAACACTTTCATTTATCGGGAATCTTGGCAGTTGTAGCAGGCGGCATTGTGCATGCGATTGAGCGCGACCGAGAGGAATCACCTAACCAGCAGCTTAAAGTGGTATCAAAAAGTACTTGGACGGTGATTTTATATTTGTTAAATGGCTTGGTTTTTGTGCTGCTTGGTCTGCAAATACCAAAAGTGGCGAAAGCAATTATTCAAGATCCAAACTTTAATAATGGACAAGTGCTTCTTTATATTTTGATTATTACTGTCTTTTTGCTTGTACTACGATTTATTTGGGTGATGGTATCATGGTCAGTAGGCTGGTATTACAAAAACAACAAGCATCTAAAACCTGAGCCTCGGTCTATTGGTATTATTACGGTTTCAGGTGTACGAGGAGCTGTTACGTTAGCCGGAGCGTTTTCGATTCCTTATACGCTTGATAACGGCAGTGATTTCCCGGAACGCTCTCTGATTATTTTTCTAGCAGCAGGCGTTATATTGTTAACCTTAGTTGCGGCAAGCATTCTTTTACCTGTTATTGCGAAAACAGAAAAGGCGCCGAAGAAGCCTGAGCGCAATACAAAAGAGGTTAAAGCACGCATTAAAGTGCACAAAGCTGCTATTCAGCGGTTAAAAAGAGAAATGACCGAGGAAAATCGTGGAGCAGCGCTTTCGTTAATTTCAACGTATAATACAACGATTAATAACATCATTGTTAAAACGCATCCTTTAGAAGCCTCTGAAAACAAACAGTATGAAGAAGAAATTCGATTGCTGGCTCTTCAGGCCAAGGGGAAATTGGTGGAAAAGCTATTAAAAGAGGAAAAAATAGACCGTGAGACAGCGTATATTTGTTTGGAACATACGCACAAGCTTGAAATGGCTGTAACCAATCGTGTAAGGTACAAATTATTGGTGAGCTGGATGAGGTTTAAAAAAGTTTTACTATTACTAGTCCGAATTTTTTCACCGAATAAGCAGGCTTTAAGAAAACAAAGCCTGCGCAGAAGAAGTAAAGTGAACAAAGTACGTATTCAAATGATTGAAGAAGCGATAAAGGTCATTAAAGAAAACATGAACGAAGAAAATCGAATGATTTCACTTGCTATCATCAGTGAATACCATAGATCCATGGCAAGACTTAGAAAAGAGAGTACGGAGTATAATTCAGGCAAACGTAAAAAAGCAACGAGAGATTTATGTTATAAAGCGTTTCATACCGAGCGGGAAACGGTGCAAGAACTTTATGAAAAAGGAGAAATCACGCGTGAAATCGCTCATAATATCCGAAAAGATATCGCTTTGCGTGAAGCATTAACAATTGAAGAAAATGGTTATTAAAAAGTCGCAGAGAATAGTCTCTGCGACTTTTTCTAATAAGTTTCATTCTCTTGCTTTTCAAAAAGATAAAGCTTTCCGTTAACAGCAATATCAAACCGTGGCCCTTTAAAGCCGCGTTTTATAAGTTCTTTACGCATAAATTTCATAATGCCTCCGTGGCTGACAATCAGCAAATCGTCTTCTGACTCGGAAATAGCGCGATCTAGCACTGCTGCTACTTTTCTCTTAGTCTCAGCCATATCTGTACGAGCTTGTTTGTTGATGAGTCCGGACATGCGAAACAGTAATGCCCAGAGGATAAAAGGAAGTTTAAATTTTACTGGAATAATAGGCATGGGTATTTCTCTAAGTTCCGGAAGAAGAGTGATCTCTTGTTTATAAATATGCTTTGCCGTTTTGTGTGCTCGCGGCATATCGCTTGAAAAACAGCGTTTCCATTCAATATTATTTAAATCAGTCTCTCCATACGTAATATCTGATTCATCATATTCCTGAAACCAAGCCACTAGTTCATCGGTGGATAAGCGGTGGTTTTCTGGAAGCCCTTTGTTTACTTTGTAATGACGTACTAATGCTACTTTCATTGTGAAATCTCCTTAAAATTTAAGCGCCAAAAATACTTACTCGGCGCAGCTTGATTTTTTTATTTAACGTTATTTTCATCATGCTGCACCCCCTTTCAAATATTTGTAAAATAAGTATAAAATGGATTGAGAAAATTGTAAATACGGCATAGAAGAAGATTTTTAGATAGAATAATTGGAAAATGAAACCTTTTTATAAGATAAAACGTATTACTTATAGATAATTCAAACAAATTGAAATACATATAAAAGGGTGGATTACAATGATGGAGACAGAGAGAAAAGTAAATATCAGAGAAAAGTTTGGAACTTTATTTGCACAAAGGGATTTTCAGAAGCTTTATGATTGTGTAAGCGAAGAATTTAAACGTCAAGTTTCGCTTCAGCAATTTTTGGAGCAGAGCAAATTGTTTAATCAAGGAGAACAGTTCTACAGACTAGAAACAAATCTTTATTTAACTCCTCAAATTGAGCAGTTTATTTGGATAAATTCTACCCAGACAAAAGCCATCAGCGTTATGTTTGATGAACATAATATTATACAAGCACTTGTGCTTGCTCCTCTAGAATCATTTTCAGAGAGAGAGAGATGGAGTACAAACAAATATACGATGCCGATTCAAAGTGAATGGTTTGTCTATTGGGGTGGAAAGCATGAGGTGTTGAACTATCACCATCCAGTCGAAAGCCAAAGGTATGCATATGATTTAGTCGTGCGAAAAGGAAAGCAAAGCTATAAAAATGATGGAATGAAAAACGAAGATTACTATGCTTATGGAAAAAAGGTTGTAGCTCCGCTTGAAGGAGTCGTTATCGCAGCAGCTGATGGCCAAGAAGATAATGAAATTGGACACACGAATAAAAAAAATCCTTTAGGAAATCACGTTATCATTGAACATGAAGGGAAAGAATACAGTGTGCTTGCACATTTGAAGAAAGGGTCGGTTTCTGTGAAAAAAGGAGACGTGGTTCGTAAAGGAACGCTGCTCGGAAGGTGTGGAAATTCCGGGAATTCATCCGAACCTCACATTCATTTTCACGTCATGGATGCCGCTGACATCGAAACGTCAAAAAGTTTGCGAATTCAGTTTCATGCGGCTATTGAAGCGATTCGCGGAGATACAGTTATTCCATTTTTCTATTGATAAAAAGCCATAGCGTTTGCTGTGGCTTTTTATGCAGGGATTTCCTCAAATATAAAGTCAAGAAGCCGCTGAAACAAGTAAAGGATAATGGCTACGGTAGTCATGACAAGGAAAAGTCCAAAATGACTAATTTCATACAGATTATAAAGCCCAATTTTAGCGAGAAAAGGAACTATAACATAACCATGAATCAAATCCAAAATAATGTTAACCATTATGTACAAGATAAACCCGGGATACGTAAGGTAAAAGACAAAGATCGTAATCACAATATGAAGGCAATAAATCGTTGCTCCCATGCTAGTAAGAAAAAATACGTTTTCTTGAACCGTCCACCAGTGCATTTTTTCCGCTACTTGATAGGCGATTGTCATCATTAATGCAGCAAACAACCCTACAGTAAAAAATCGTTTAACCCGCTGTTTATCAAGCAGCAGCAGTAAAAACCATGGAATAACAAGAATTCCCCATAATATAATTTGATTCATCCATCTTCCCACCTTTTATTTATCAGTAGTTCTTAGTGTAAGAAAGAATTGTAAAAATATACATTTTTCAAAGAAAACGTTTACAGTCAGGTTTCTTATCTATATACTAAATCTTGAATACTTGTATACAAGTTGGTTAAGGAAGTGATGACACATTAAAAAGGTAACCTACCCGGAAAGATGGCTTCGCGGAGCCTCGCTGGGAGAACAAGTGGTAAGCAAATTAAGAATTCAAATTATGAGCGGCGAGCTGAAGAAAGGAACCATACTATCAGAAAATCAGCTCTCGGCAGAGTTTGGAATGAGTCGATCTCCTATAAGAGAAGCGCTGCGGATCCTTTCAAACGAAGGGCTCATTGATTTACAGCGAATGGGAGCAGTTGTTATTGGTTTAACAACTAGGGATTTAAACGAGCTGTACGATGTTCGTCTGCTTTTAGAACACTTTGTCTTAGAACGTTTATCTGAAGTCAACCATGATTCGCTTATTAAAAAGCTGGAGCAAAGCATTGATCAAATGAAGATGGCAGCTAAATACGATGACTATGTAGAGTTTGCTTATCAAGATTTGCGGTTTCATGAGCTCGTGATTATCGAAGCAGACCACAAGCGGATATTAAAATTGTGGGAAAGCATCCGTGAAATTATTTTAGCTGCTCTTTTAATTACGACTGAAAAAAGGTTTCGAGATGATAAAGCAGCTGTGCTCCCACTGATTAAGCAGCATCATGAAATGATTAAGGCATTAAAGTCTCAAAATACAGAACGCATTCAAGATGAAGTGAAACGTCACTTTGAAGACACGCGAAATACCATAACAGCTTCACTTTTGAATGAAGCATAAAAAAGGGATAAAATATTCGAAATATTTTTGAATATTTTTTCTCTTCAACTTGTCGACAAGTGTACAAAGGGGGATGGAGAAATGAAAGCAGGTGTCTACGTTTCAGAAACAAAAGCCGTTATGCAGCAAAAAGCGAAACCGGTTATAAAAGAAGGAGAAGCGCTTGTAAAGGTGTCTCATGCTGGAATTTGCGGAACGGATATGATGATTTATTTTGGAAAACATCCTAGAGCACAGGCGCCACTCACTATGGGACATGAATTCAGCGGAGTGATAGAGGAGATCCGAGGAGAAACGGAATTTTCTTTAGGTGACCGCGTAGCAGTTGAGCCTACGCTTAGCTGCGGAACGTGCGAAGCCTGTGTAAAAGGACAGTTTCACGTTTGTAAAAAGTTAAAACTAATCGGCATTGATCAAGATGGAGGCTTTGCGCAGTACGTGGCTGTTCCGGTGAACCGCCTTCACCTCTTGCCAGAGAAACTGTCTAGCGAGCATGCCGCTCTTGCAGAACCTGTAGCGGTTGCCGTACATACAGTAAGACGCTCGCGGTTGAAAGTAGGAGACCAAGCTGCCATTTTAGGGGCAGGACCTATTGGACTGCTAATCGGGATGATTGCGAAACGAGCAGGAGCAAAAAAAGTAATGATCTCAGATATTAGTTCTTATCGCTTAACTAAAGCGAAAGAACTTGGCTTTATACCAATTGATGCAGCGAAAAGAGACGTAGTAAAAGAAGTGCGTTTGCTTACGAATGAAGTCGGTGCAGACGTTGTATTTGAAGTAGCCGGAAATCAAATTACAGCAAAACAAATGGTTGAAACAAGCCGTATTCAAGGAGAGATTGTAGTGGTGAGCGTATACAAAAGCGCTCCAGAAGTAGATTTAGCAGCGATGCACTTTAAAGAAATTTCATTAACTACAACGAGATGTTATACAAGGGAAGATTTTCAGACGGCTATTGATTTACTGGCAAACGGTGAAATAGAAGCAGATTCTTTAATTTCTCATAAACTGCAGCTTGAAGATATTCAAGCGGGGTTTGAGTTTATGCAGCGGCCTGATGAATCACTTAAGGTTTTATTTGCACCAAACGGAGAGGAGAATGAACAATGACAGTAGATTTGTTTTCTTTAGATGGTAAAGTATCAGCGATTACAGGAGCAACAAGAGGAATTGGAAGATCAATGGCGATTGCTTTGGCAGAAGCAGGTTCGGATATCGCTCTGCTGCAGAGATCAAAGGAATTTCTTGGAGTAAAAGAAGAAATTGAACGTCTGGGAAGAAAATGTTTTATTGTTAATTGTGATCTAGAAAACGCTTCTGAAGTAAGCGAAGCGATCTCATCGGTTGTTGCTTATTTTGGCAAGCTCGATATTTTAGTGAACAACGCGGGCATTCAAAGACGTTCACCCGCTGTAGACTTTGCAGAAGAAGATTGGGACGCTGTTATGAACGTTAATTTAAAAACCGTATGGCTGTTATGTCAGCAGGCGGGCCGCCAAATGCTTAAACAAGGAAGCGGAAAAATCATTAATATGGCATCTTTGCTTTCTTACCAAGGAGGTATTACCGTTCCAGCTTATGCCGCAGCAAAAGGCGGAGTTGCTCAGCTTACAAAGGCTTTATCTAATGAATGGGCAGCAAAAGGCGTAAATGTTAATGGAATTGTACCAGGGTACATTGCTACTGATATGAATGAAGCACTTATTAACGATGAAACGCGCAGCAGACAAATTATTGAACGTATTCCCGCAGGCAGATGGGGACAGGCAGATGATTTTAAAGGAGCAGTTGTCTTTTTAGCATCTGATGCGTCTGCTTATATTCACGGACACTTGCTTGCCGTAGACGGAGGATGGCTAGGAAGATAACGCATGAACCAATAAATTTTTTCATATCATGAACAAACTCGATTAAAAGGAGCATTCATGGTATGAAAGTGTGGATATTGAATGTTGGTATTGCTGTCACAGTGCTGACAACTGCTTGGGCGGTGTATACAAAGCCTGAAGAGAAAGAGGTTTCGCTAGTTTCTTACAATCGGTTCTCCATAGCCGTCCCAAAAGAAAGCAGCGACTTTGAAAAAGAGTTAAAATCAGCTTTGACGCAGTATGGTTTTCAAGAGGTTAGAGTGCTGAATGACTATGCGGAAGCTCAAGTTCTCGTTCTTCTGCCCGCCGAACAACTTTCTTCCTATAAAAAGAAGGAGATTCAGCAAGTCGTAAATCAACTTGCCAAGCAGTATCACGTTAATCCTGATGTAGTTCAGATTCAGTTATATGAAAAAAAGTAAAAGCCTTTTAGAAAGGGGAATCCCCTCTATAAAAGGCTTTTTTTACTCTTTTTTCTTCTCTTGTTCAGCGAGCTCTTCTTGTCTTTTAAAATGTGATTTTCCTAACGCATACACAAAACTAAAAAACAAAGGAAGTAAAATAGTCAACAGCACAAGGCGAGTAAGCATATCGCCCAAGTCATTTCTCGTTAAGTAAATATTAATAGCTGCGATGACAATATAAATAAAAATCCCGAGGTTTCGTAAAAATCTCTTTAGCATAAATGCATTCATTTTTTTCACCTTACTTTTATATACTCACATTTAAGGTAAAGGAAACGATTAATAAAAGCAACCTATTTACTACAAAGCAAGAAGGAATACAGAAATTTATGATGAATGTTTAAATGTTATCTGAAAATTATGTGAATAAAATTGCTAACATGAAGCTTCTTTATACAGCAGTCTGCTTTTAGTACACCGAGTCAGTATAAACAGTTGCCTTCTCTTCAATTAGCTTTATTTTCTAAAAAGGTAAGGTGATGAGATGAAAAGAGTGCTGGTAATGGGCGTTTCTCCAGGAGTAGGAAAGTCCACATTTGCCAAGAAATTAGGGAAAAAGCTTGATCTAGAAGTACATCATTTAGACAGCCTGTATTGGCAGCCGGGCTGGACGGAAAGAGACAATGATAGTTTTAGAGAATTGCAGGAGCACATTGTAAAAAAAGACAGCTGGATTATCGACGGGAACTACAGCAATTCGTATGACCTGCGAGTGAAGCGTGCAGATACCATTATTTATTTAGAGCTTCCGCTAATCGTTTGTGTGTACCGAGTGATAAAGCGGAGGATTGTATATGCAAGAAAAACGCGTGAAGATATGGCAAAAGGATGTCCTGAAAAAGTAGATTGGTCATTTTTTATATTTATTCTTACGACGTACAGAGAGCGGCAAAAAAAGATGAGAAAACGGTTTGAAAAGCTTAGAAACGATGAGGATTGCAAGGTTTTTATGCTGATGAACAGAAAGGACATCGAGAACTATATACAAAACCTATAGGTGGAGTAGAGCTGAATTTTGAACAAAAACAGCCACGTAACAAGTTCGCTTGTTACATGGCTTTATTGAAAAAACAATCACTCTTGCGTAATCTTCAGCATTCCTTTTTTATCTAACGCAACTGCTAGAGAATGATTAACCTTCACCATTAATGGATGAACTTCAGAGTCTCGCTCCGAAAAAAACCACCGTCTTTTAGGCGCCCCTACAAGAAAAAACGCACTGTCGCTTCCTAAAAAGTTAAAGTTCTCGTTTAATGGCCTGTTGTTGCGCACGGTGATACCCGAGTTAATAAGCTGTGTCCCTACAGAGCGGACATGAGGCGTTGTCAAGTTGATTTCTCCTATGCTTAAAAGCGACTTAGAAGAAAAGGGGTCGTTGGATGGCTGGCAGTCTGAATGTCTTGAAATGTATTCAACAATATTATGAGCAGGATCTTCAAAATAAAACGAATGAGCATCAAATGCTTCAAAATAAATCTCATCTTTCTTCTCTTCTGTATTGAGGAAGACTCTTTGAGTAGCCCATTGTTTCGCTTCCATAAAGCGGTTTGCTGGAACATTAAAAGCAAAATGGTAAAAGGGCTTTGTATGTAGAGCACTTTCTTTAAAAATGAGCTCACTTTCACCAACTTTAATGGAAAAAGAACGCGGTGAAGCGGCAGTTAATGGGAAATTGAGGGAATTTACATAAAAAGCCTTCATTTCGTCCAGTAGATGAGTGTACAGGACAGCTTGATTAATCATCATAAACCATTCCTCCTCGTTTAAACGTTGTCTAAATCACATGGCATTAAACAGATGTTTCATTATCATCCCTTTGAACGCTGCTTTTCCAGTGAAGCTGAAAAGATCCTTTATGCTCAGAGCCTATAAAGTTAATACGATATCTTCTCGTTCTTTCGGGTGTTAGATAAAGAGAGTTATTAGTCATCTCAAAGAAACGTGTACGTCTTGGATCTTCTACATATAGAGAAAGGTCTCCACTTTTAGTGTTTTTAGATAGCCTGAAAACGTAGGTTACGCCTTTTTTGAGTTTAATGCTCCGAGAGTAGCGGCCTGTAAAGCTGTCATATTCTCCAAAGAAAACCTCACTTCGCTCTTTTTTTATTCTCCCGCCTACAATTTGATTTTCCTGGCCGTTAAAGTTAATAAGTAAAAAAGCAATAAGAACAATAAGAAAACTATATTTAAACATAAAAACCTCCATCTACTAAATTATAGATAGTTTTGGATTTCGTCAAATAGTGTTATAGTTTAAAAAAGGGAAAAATTAACAAAAAATATTATCCCTTTGTATGTTACGTCTAACGGAAAGGAGAAAAAATTGACTCAGCGTTTTTATTTTTTAGCAGCAAGTCAAGTAACCACAAATTTAGGTTTTGTTCTTTATACAATGGCCCTGACTTCCTATATAAATCAAAACACCGGTTCAACAGCTCTTGCATCAATGATTACGATGACGAGCTTACTTGCTCGCCTCCTTAGTGGTCTTAGCGTACCTTTACTAGCCGATACATATAAATCTATTCATATTATGCGGGCTGTACAGGTTATGCAAATAGGAATGCTCGCTGGATTGTATATGCTACTCACACAAGAATTTACAGTCACAGTACTAGCGATGTGTTTTGTCATTGTTGGGATCATTTCTTTTTTTAACGGTTTTTTTACTATTTTTAAAACGTCGGTTGTCCGTAGCTTAGTAAGTGATAGTCAAAGAATGCAGGCCAATAGTTTGCTTTCAACAATTGACCAAACCTTTCTATTTGCAGGGTGGTCCCTTGGTGGTTTCGTTTTGTCTTTAACAGGATTCACTTATTCTTTATGTATAACGGCAGGTCTTTTATTGTTCTCGTTTGTTTGCTTGCTGTTTATAAAAGAAGCTCATAGATACAAGCAGCCAGAAAAGCGAAGCGTGGCAAAGCTAATGGAAGGATGGCGCTTTTTATGGGTACATAAACGCATCAGAGCACTCGTTATAATGGACATAACTGAATCACTCGTTGGAACCATTTGGATTGGGGCTATTACTCTTTCTTTTGTGAAAGAAGTGCTTGGAAAAGGAGAAGTATGGTGGGGATATATAAACGGTGCGTATTATTTTGGAAGCATAGTCGGAGGAATTATTGTGTACCGAATGTCTTCTATGGTAAAAGGAAGGCTTTTGCTTCTTATGTTCGCGGGCTCAATTGGTTATGCTGTTTTAACCGGTTTTTACGGCTTAGTAACGAACCCGTATTTAGCTTTAGCACTTTTGGTAATGATGGGTCCTGCCTATCAGCTTCGAGACGCAGCGCAGGAAACCATTTATCAAAATGCCTGCAGCAGTTCGGTATTTCCTAAAGTAATAGCGGCAAAATCAACTCTTGTACAGGGTGCGTTTATTCTTTCTATCGCGTTTGTAGGGACAGTAGCGGACTTCTTTGGGGTGAGGTTTGTATATCTATTTTCAAGCTTCATATTGCTGTTAACGGCTCTAACAGGTATCGCCGTATTAGTGCATAATAAGCATTCTATCGAAACAAAATCATCTGCTGAACGGAGAGGGAATATATGAAAATCATCAGGCTAACGTATCTTATGGAGCAGGATATAAAAGAACTGCTAATGGAAAGTCAGCAGGAAGGTTTTGTCTTTCTTACAAAGCTAATAGCAGAATATAAAAATGCTCAAAACGTATTTAACAAAACAGGAGAAAGGCTGTGGGGAGTTTACGGTGAACAAAACGAATTAATAGCCGTAGCGGCCCTTAATCAAGACCCTTACAGTAAGTGTGCTAACGTTGGAAGAGTAAGAAGATTTTATGTTTCAGCTCAGTTTCGCAGAAAGGGTATAGGTAAACGACTTTTAAAAGAAATTATTCACTATGCAGAGAACTACTACGACAGCCTCGTTCTTTATACAGATACTGAGGAAGCGAAGTTATTTTATGAACGAACCGGTTTTAAACGCGTATATAATCAATATAAAATTACTCATGAATACAGTTTAAAAAGAGTCTAGCTGCTTTTTATACAGGTTTGGATATAAAACGAAAATATTGTCATTCGCTTAAATTAACAAATAAACGAAAGGAATGATTTGACGAATGAAAAAACGAACCGAGCGTGTTTATTTTCATGCTGCTATATTTATGCTGGTGGGAACGTTAGTAGGGTGTGCTGGAAACAAGGACGAAAAATCCATAGAAGAAACCACAAGTGAAATGAATATAAATTCCTCAGTAAAAGAAGCTACAGGCAAAACGGATGGAAGCCCCTCAACAAAAGAAGCTGCGAGTAAAACAGATGAAAGTTCCTCAAGCAGTGAGTCGAAGCAATCAGACAAAGCTGATAAAAATGACGCCTCTTCAGAAAAAGCTGTTGATGAAAATTCCGATAGCATTTCGTCTGGAAATAGTAATTCAAAGGTTAGTAAGAAGGAAGACAAAAAAACACTATCTAATTATTCGAGCAAACAAATTGAATATGCTCGAATTTGGTTACAGCTAGGACCAAATCAAGAGATAGATGAGCTAAATGTTCGCCACATTTCAGCCGGAGAATTAGTCAATATTTATGACGATACTAGTGCTAGCTATCCAAAAGACGTTGTTACATTAGAGGGTTCTCGTTCTGTTGATGGTTCAGTGACTTATAGTAGTAACGGAAATGGTACAATTAACGTGTACAACGTTCCTTCACATTGGTCCAGTTCTGCTCAGGTAGATAAGGGTTTTATGAAAAATTACACAGAGGATATTATTCAAAATACAAAGCTGGTTCACGTTGACCCAGGTGAGGATAAAAAAATCATAGAATTAATTAATATAATGAAGGTTCATTAATGAAACTAACAATCGTTTTATTCAATTAGATCAGTAAAATTTCATACGACTAACGCTCAGGTTTTTCCTGAGCGTTAGTCGTTGTCATCTATAGTGTGGATTTACTAGTAAAATAGCTTTTAGCAATTTCTCCGCATCCGTTACTCTTGTTAGTTTGCTTTTTTAAGTTTGAGAGCTGTTTTAGGAGCAGGGCTTTTTTTAACAATATACAAACCGCTAAAAATAATAAGTCCTCCAAGCAGCTGCATGGAATTGATGGTTTCTCCAATGGCTACAGCAGCAAAAACAACGGCAAATAAAGGAATAACATACATGTAAACCATTACTTTTGTAGATCCAATTTTTCCAATTCCTACATACCACATTACTAGTCCGTACACCGTCACGAACAAAACAGAGTATGCCAAAGAGCTCCAGCTGCCTACATCTGTTGGCCAGATAAGCGTTTGATAGGTGAAAAGACAGTAGACAGTAAGAGGAATAGCTCCGATCAAAGCAGACCAGGCAGTCACGCGCAAAGCAGAATATTTTACGACTAAAGGTTTTGCTAAAATTGGATACCAGCCCCACGCAACGGCCGCTACAATCCCCATGATATTTCCGAACCATGCAAGCTGCGACAGCGCATGACTAGAGTGACCAAACAGCAGTACAAACGCAGCACCGAAAAAAGCAAGCACAGAGCCTAGCTGTGTTTTTAACGAAAAAGCTTCATGCTTATATAAGATAGCTAAGATTCCTGTGAAAATAGGAGACATCGAAATAAGTAAAGAAGCATTTGTAGCTGTCGTATATTTAACAGATACCATAAACAGCGTTTGATAGAGTGTAACGCCTACTATGCTGACCGCTATTAAACGTCCCCAGTCTTTCTTTTCGATCCGAATGCCTCGCTCTACTATTCCTGTAATAAGTAAAAGAATAGGAGCAACCATTATAAAACGCAGCGCGCTAAATTGGATAGAAGACATATGAGCAACTCCAAATTTTCCGATTGTATAATTGGCTCCCCAAATTAACGCAACGGATAATAATATCCATTCCAGCCAGCCTTTTTTCATGTCATCACCTCGTGTAAGTATAAAAAGTAAATAAGTGCGGATATCCTTAGTTACAAAGTATACAGGAAGAAATTATGTAAAAGGCCAGCCAATTCAGGTATTTTTATCTCATCCACTTGTTTATAATACAAACAAAAACGCAGCTGCAATGGCTGCGTTCATGACTGTTATCCACATTGTTCTATCTCATCTAATCGCACAAGTTCGACTTTAAAAGCATGATCAATCGGTCGAATTTCACAGTACCCTGAATCATATACGTGAATCAGTACAAAGCGTTTTCCTTTATATAGCACTTCTTTGTAGGCTGTCACGAGATACACCCTTTCTTTTCATAAGTTTGTTTTTCATTCTATGAACAAAAAACGACGTAATTGCCTAATATAAAAAGAATTTTTAAGGTTGATAAAATTGCTTGGCAAAACAAGTTCGCTTATACTGTACTGTGATTCTATTTACGTATAGGTTCTGATTAAGAACAGCTTTAGCATATGGATAACGAAACAAAACAGTAGTACATAAGGAGCAGTACATGGATATTAACTATTTATATACATTTAAAGAAGTAGCGAAGTGGGGGAGCTATACACGAACGGGCGAGGAATTAGGGTATGCTCAGTCAAGCGTTACCACTCATATAAAAAAATTAGAAGATCATTACGGTCAAAAACTATTTGAACGAACAGGACAAAAAATGAAGCTGACTCAGCCTGGTGAAGAATTGCTTTATTATGTGAATCAAGTAACCGAGTTATTAAATGAAGCAAAAGAGCGCCTTACTACGAATGAAGATGCTAGAGGAACAGTTTCAATAGGAACCGTGGAGTCGCTGGCCGCTTATTTTATTACACCGTATATTCGTGAATTAAAAAAGCAGCACCCTTCTCTAAAGATTATGCTAGAAGCGGGTTTATGTCCAAATTTAACACAAGGGATTATTGACGGAAAGTATGACGTAGCCGTTTTGCTTGATCGCCTTCAAACCTCTTCAAGTTTAGAAGTGATTCCTATTCGAAAAGAAAACATGGTTATGATTGCTTCGCCTTCGCATTTTTTTAGTGAAAAAAACAACGTTGTAATGGAAGAGTTTGAAGGTGAAACCATCATTTTAACCGAGAGTGGCTGCCCTTATCGTACGCTTTTAGAAGAGATGATGCGCAGCAGGGGTATTCATATGCAATCGGTGATTTCATTTAGCAGTCTTGAAGCAATTAAACAGTGCGTAGCGGATAATTTAGGTATTGCTCTTGTGCCAGAAATAGCGGTAAAACAAGAGATTGAAAATGGAAAACTGATTAAAATCCCGTTTGACCATGAAGAATTTTATCTTTATTCACAGCTCATATTCAAAAAGAAAAAATGGCTGACGGCACCCATTCAACACTTGATTTCACTTGTACAAGAAGGTTATCAAAAATATTGATAATAGATATAGAGAATCTTCAATAATGATGAAGCTGCTTTCGTGATACACTTTTTACAAGAAAAGAAAACTAGAGGTGTAGAACATGAATATATTTTTGCAGCACAATCCTACCAAATTATACTTTGGAAAAAATCAAATTACGAAGCTATCGCAAGAGCTTGCTTCTTACACTAAACAAGTAAACGTTCTGTTAGTATACGGAGGAGGAAGCATCAAACAAAATGGCGTATACGACGAAGTGAAAGCTGAACTTCAGTCTATTAACGCAGTTGTTCACGAGCTGTCTGGTGTAGAACCGAACCCTCGTTTGACTACGGTAGCTAAAGGCGTTGACATATGTAAAAAAGAAAACATTGATTTTCTCTTAGCCGTTGGGGGAGGAAGTGTGATTGATTGTACAAAAGCTATCGCAGCTGGAGCCGTGTACGAAGGGAATACATGGGACTTAATTACACGCAAAGTAGAGATTACAGGTGCTCTTCCTTTTGGAACGGTCTTAACACTTGCGGCAACAGGATCTGAAATGAATTCAACTTCTGTTATTACAAATTGGGAAACAAAAGAAAAGCTAGGTTGGACGTCTTCTCATGTATTTCCCGTCTTTTCTATCTTAGATCCGGCGTACACGTTTTCAGTGCCGCGCGACCAAACAGTCTATGGAATTGTTGATAGTATGTCGCATGCGCTTGAACACTATTTTCACCGCACAGAAAATACGCCGATGATCGACGGTTTTATTGAATCATTGCTAAGAACAGCTGTACAAGAAGGTCCTAAGCTTCTTACAAATCTGACTTCTTATCAGTATCGTGAAACGATGATGTATATAAGCACGACGGCGTTTAACGGAAGCTTAGCAAACGGAACGGACGGGGGAGACTGGGCTACTCATCGTATTGAACATGCTTTGTCGGCCGTGTATGATATTCCCCACGGAGGCGGCCTTGCTATCTTGTTCCCTAATTGGCTGGAGCATGTGCTAAAAGAAGATCCTTCTCGTGTAAAACAACTGGCTGTAAACGTATTTGGCATCAACCCAGAAGGAAAAAGCGATGAAGAAACAGCAATGGAAGGTGCAAAAGCGCTTCGCACTTTCTGGAATGACTTAGGAGCCCCGAACAGCTTGCGTGACTATGATATTGATGACTCTGAATTTGATGCGATTGTTGAAAAGACCTTTGTAAAACCAGGTGTTGGTACTTATAAAGAGCTTGATTATGCAAGCGTTCGAGATATTCTAGAAAGATCCAAATAAAAAGACGAGCTGCCTGCTCGTCTTTTTTATATGTACTTAATAATCCATTAGAAAATAAAGAAAGAGAAAAAAGCACAGCAAGATGCAGCCTGCTCCTACCGTTATTTCGGAAAAACCTTGAATAAACGTATTTTTGGAAATGCCTCCTTCATTTTGTAGCTGAAATACGCGTTTTCTTTTGCGCTCATGAACGATTACCAACGAACCAAAAGCAACCGATAATAATGTAAAGAGCGGCACCACAATTAAAAACAGTTTAATAGAATACGCCCAGTACGATATATAGAGCGTATAATACATTGCTCCAGTACTTAAGGCAAAGAGTAGTAAAGAAAATAAAAACCACTTCGTAAAACGGTTTTTGCTCATGTATAGTTCACTTCCTTTTATCAAGTGCGTCTTATGATGTAGACAATAAAACACGTCTATCATTTTACCAAAACTTTTTGGTACATTCTATTTTAGCGAAAAAATAGGGTTTGCAAGTTTCTTAAAAGTGGTATAGTTCCTAAGAACTATCCGTGTATACATACAAAAAACTGATGATAAATGAGGGAGAAGATGAGCTATGGGGTGCGACGCGTGTCTGCCAATTAGGACAGGATATACGGTTTCTTTTCAGCAATCAAGGGATGTGAAGAAATTGGAAAAATACTTTAAAGATATTTCTCAAAACCAATGGAAGACTCTTGGAGAAGATATGATCTGGATGAGGGAAGATATCTTTTGGAGTTTTATGGATTATGTTCATCAGCATCTAGACCCTCGGCATGTGTGGGCTGTAGAAGCCAAGCAGCGGAGCCCGTTTGAAAACCTGCGGCGTATGGAGCCAATCACCGCTTTCCAAAAAATGAAAGATGCCTTGTGGGTTGATGAGCTGATTGAAGACAAGCGAATTTGCTCGTATTATCAGCCGATTGTATCGGTTGATCATGAACGCGTGCATATCGTTGGCCACGAAATTTTATCAAGAGGATTAGAAGAAGACGGAAGTATTATCCCTCCTTTTAAAATGTTTGAAGCTGCTCAAATAAGAAATAAAACCTTCGCTCTTGACCGAGCCTGCCGCTTAGAAGCTGTAAAAAATGCTAGTATTATTGATCATCAGCTGATTTTTATTAACTTTATTCCTACAGCAATATATAACCCTGAGCATTGCTTAGCATCTACATTTACATTAATTAAAGAATTGAATATAAAGCCCGAGCAAATTGTGTTTGAAGTGATTGAAACGGAGGATGTTCAAGATATTGAGCATTTAAAAAACATTTTGAATTATTATCGCTCCCACGGATTTAAATATGCTTTAGATGACGTAGGAGTTGGCTATAATACGCTGAATCGGCTTTTAGAAGTGGAGCCTGACGTCGTGAAATTGGCATTTGAATTCACAAACGGAGTCAGTAAGAATGAGAAACAGAAAAAAGTGGCCCAAGAGATGTTAGCTATCACCCATAAAATGGGGGCACAGGCTCTTGCAGAAGGTGTAGAAACAGAAGAAGATTTAAAATGCCTGATAGAGATGGGTTATGATTTGTTTCAAGGGTATTATTTTGCAAAGCCTAATCCTAAACCTTTAAAAGAGATTCATTCTATTTACGTTTAGCAGCCAAAAGCAGAAGAACAGAAACTTCTGCTTTTTTTATGAACGAAAGTAAGAATACTCAAAAAATAAACAATTCACTTTCATTTTGCTAAATAGTTTACAGAGAAAGGGAAGTGCTATAAGATGATAAATATTAATTCTTAGTATTTCTATCAGAAAAGGAGTGGATGATTTGGCACAAACGTTGCACTCATCATATAAATCAAAGCCAACTACTGTTGTAACAGAATTAAGCCCTATGCAAAAGCCGTTATTTTCAGGAGGGGTTATAGCAGCGGTTATTTTACTTCTAGCGATTGTGCTAACGACTGATTGGACGCAAGGTGTGTTATTTATTATCGGTCTAGCACTAGGAATGACGCTTCTTTACGCACGTTTTGGCTTTACATCAGCGTTTCGCCGACTCGTATCTGTCGGCAACGTTCAAGGCTTGCAAGCGCATATGCTTATGCTAGCGATTGCGTCAACGCTGTTTGCTATTATTTTAAGTACAGGCTTTAGCTTTACAGGGGTAACGCCAAAAGGATATGTTTCACCTGTAGGAGTCAGCGTGATAGTTGGTTCGTTTATGTTTGGAATTGGCATGCAGCTAGGAAATGGATGTGCCTCAGGAACGCTGTATTCGTTAGGCGGTGGCTCTTCTTCCATGATTTTAACGCTTTTAGCCTTTATTGTAGGCTCTATGTTCGGGGCGTATCATTTGCCATTTTGGCAAAAACAACCTTCGCTTCCTCCTATTTCATTAGCTGAATCGACAGGCCTTGGTTATTTTGGTGCTTGGATTGTACAGCTTATCGCGTTTGCAGCGATTTACTGGATTACGATTCAAATTGCCAAAAAGAAAAATCCGCCTATGATGAAGCAGCTTCCTACGACAAAAGGGTGGAAAAAGATCATTCGCGGCTCTTGGCCTCTATTCACTGCAGCGATTGTACTGGCTGTATTAAATGCATTAACGCTGGCTGTGAGAGGAAATCCTTGGGGTATTACTTCTGCCTTTGCTTTATGGGGCGGAAAAGCAATGATGGCAGCTGGAATAGATGTATCAAGCTGGGGATTTTTCCAAGGTGCAAATGGAGAAGCGCTAACGCAAAGTGTGCTAGCAGACTCTACCAGCGTATTGAATTTTGGGATCATACTAGGCGCTTTCATTTCAGCGACGGCGCAAGGAACGTTCAAACCAGGAAAGATTAAACCCGGGGTTGCAGGAGCAGCTGTTGTGGGGGGCCTTTTAATGGGATATGGTGCGCGACTTGCTTTTGGCTGTAACATTGGCGCTTACTTTGGCGGCATTGCTTCATTTAGTCTTCATGGATGGGTATGGATGGTTATGGCAATGCTTGGCACAGGCTTAGCACTATTTATCCGCCCGTTATTTGGACTCAAAAATCCTAAATCTAATGATTCGATTTGTTAAGTTTAAATAAAACCTTCTTTGCATGAGCAAAGGAGGTTTTTATTTTAGGTGCCGTTTGGAATCGCTCTGCTATTTTGTGAATCACTTGAAGTTTAGTACAGCTCATCGGCTTTCTGCGCATCGTTTCCGCTGCTTTTCTCTTAGCCAAATCCTCTTGTTCTAACCCAAAAAGAATATAAAAACTTCCTTTTTTTATAAAAATTTCACTTATTTTGCCGATAAAACAGGAGAATTGTATGTATTTGGCGAAATAAGCAGTAAACACCAAGTCCAGACACAGTTATTAAAACGTAAAAAGGGGTTTTAACGTTACATGAACAAGTATTTAAAAAAAGCTGTTATTTATGGAAGTTTGTGTTTTTTATTAGGAGCGTGCGGAGGAGCAGGAGAACAAACCTCTTCTGAGCCGCAGAAAAAAGAAGAAACAGTAAAGTCTAAAGAAGAAGCGAGTAAAAAAGAGAAAAAAGACGCAATCAATACAACCATTAAAGTTAGCGCAGCAGGAGATTTTACCTTAGGAAACGATGAAAGCTTTGGGTACGATTCTACTTTTAACGACGTAGCAGCAAGAAATGGCCTGCCGTATTTTACGCAAAATGTAAAATCGATCTTTGAGCAAGATGACTTAACAACGGTTAATTTAGAAACAACGCTGACAACTGCGACGGAAAAAGCAAGTAAAACATTTCGTTTTAAAGGTGATCCTTCGTTTGTAAATATTTTAAAACAAGGAAGTATTGAAACCGTTAACTTGGCTAATAATCATACGCATGATTATTTACAGCAAGGATATGATGATACACGAGAAAACTTAAAGAAAAGCGGAATAGGCTATTTTGGCTATGAAGATACATATATTACAACGGTAAAGGGAGTCAAAGTAGGATTGCTTGGATATCCGGGCTGGGATGACACAAAAGAAGTAAGAAGTCAGATTAAAGACGGAATTAAGTCTTTAAAAGAAAAAGGCGCTAAAATTATTATTGTGCATTTCCACTGGGGATCTGAACGACACTATGTTCCTGATACAGCGCAGCAGGCACTGGCGAAGTATACAATTGATAACGGAGCAGATTTGATTTTAGGTCATCACCCTCACGTTGTTCAAGGAATTGAAGAATACAAAAATAAATTTATTGTCTATAGCTTAGGAAACTTTATGTTTGGCGGAAACAAAAATCCAAGTGATAAGGATACATTTGTATTTCAGCAGACGTTTACGATTAAAGATGGAAAGCTAACGACTAATAAAGACATCAATGTGATTCCATTCCGCATTTCTTCCACAACGGCGCGAAACGACTACCGACCTACGCCTTTAACAGGAGCAGAAAAGGACCGGGTAAAAAATAAACTGATTGATGTTTCCAATCAAATCAAACAGGAAAAGTGGACGGTCTACGATGAAGATAGTAAATGAAGCTCTCAGCACTGAGAGCTTTTTTTATAAAATAAAGCGATATACATCCAAATAAATAATATAATGTAAAAAAATAGATTAAAGGTGGAACTATGGTTAATATAGGTGATATTATTTTTCAAATTCTTATGCTGCTGATCCTGATAGGAATAGCAGGAGTAATAATTGCATTTATTATAGGCCTAAAAAGGTTGATTCAAAAGCAGGGGGCAAATGAAAAAAGGCTTCAGAGAATGGAACAAAAATTAGATGATATGCTGAAAAATAAAGAGTCATGACTATACAGAAGCACTGTTAACACATCAGTGCTTCTGAACTTGACATTTTATAAAAAAGCAGTAAGATATGTATACATCGTTTATATAGGGAGGAAGTTACATGGCAAAGTCAAAAGCAAAAAAAATGCGTGATAAAATGACGCGTGAAGGAAAACGAAATCCAGAATTAAACCGCAGCCTGTTTATATTTGCAGACATGGAAACGCGCAAAACCAAAACAAAGAAGGAAAAACTTCAGCATCAGCACACAAAACATAAAAAACGATTATCAGACGGAGCGTACAGTACCGGAGATGATCGTTTTTTTATTGCGCTTCATACATCTACAAAATGAAAAAAGAGCTTTTTGACTATCTATCTTCACTTTGCCTCAAACATTTTTACTGTAAACTTTCACAAAAAACCCTTATGATAGGAAAAGAAGGAGATGAACTAAGAATGCTTACGATTGAAAAAGTACCTAAAAGCCAAGCGGGCGTTTTGCAAAATTTGTATTCTCTTTATCTCCATGATTTATCTGCGTATACACCTTCTTTAGATATTCGCGAAGATGGAGCTTTTCATTTTGAAGAGCTGCCCTTGTTTTGGAAAGTAGAAGGCCTCTCGCCATACTTTATTAAAGTAGATGATAAGCTGACGGGCTTTTTTTTACTTCTTGAACAGCCCGCACTTCAGCAAGAAGCAGATTACTGCATCAATGATTTTTTTATCTTAAACAAATACCGAAAGCAGGGTATTGCTTCTGAAACGGTAAAAGACATTTTCTCTCATCGAAAAGGAACGTATATGATTATTGAGCTTGCAGGCAATAAGCGGGCTATTTCATTTTGGAAACATATTTATGAAAGCTTACATATTTCCTTTCAAGAAAAGAAAATTGAACTTGACGGAGAGCCAACTCTTATTCAAACGTTTAGCGTGTAAAACCTTTCTGGAAAACAGAAGGGTTTTTTTATTTAAACTAAATATTAACAATTTTCAACAAATTATGTATAATTAAAGATGCTTGTCGACATTTATTCACAGGAGCATTCCTGTAAAGGAGGAGTAAAATGAAAGCGTTATCTAATTTCTTCACGGCGCTTGTTCAGCGCTTTTTACCTGATCCGTTTGTATTTGCTTTAATCCTGACGCTGATTTTATTTGTATCAGGTATTGTTTTTACTCCTCACGGGCCGATTGAGATGGTTCAGTTTTGGGGAAGCGGCTTTTGGAACCTTCTTGCATTTGCGATGCAAATGAGCTTAGTGCTTGTCACAGGGCATGCGCTTGCCAGCTCGCCGCTTGTAAAGAAGTGGCTTGTAAACATAGCACTGTTAGCCAAAACTCCGGCGCAAGGGGTTATTCTGGTCACGCTAGGCGCAGCCATGGCTTGTATGATTAACTGGGGGTTTGGCTTAATTGTAGGTGCGCTGTTTGCGAAAGAAGTAGCGAAACGCGTGCCGGGATCTGATTACCGGTTTTTAATTGCCTGTGCTTACATAGGGTTTTTAACATGGCACGGAGGCTTGTCAGGTTCGATTCCTCTTGTCGCTGCTACACCTGGAAACCCAATGGAAAAAACGGCTGGACTTATTCCGCTGTCAGACACGATTTTTACAGGCTACAACTTATTTATTACCCTCGGATTATTAATTGTCCTTCCTATTATGACAAGACTGATGATGCCGACGGGAAAAGAAGTGGTAGAAATTGATCCAAGACTGTTGGCGGAAGATGAAATGGCTCCGGCTACAGTTGTTGAGACAACTTCTTCTAAGCCAACATTTGCTGTACGCATGGAGAACAGCAGGTTTTTAAGTCTAACAATTGCACTTCTTGGGTATTCATATTTAATTTATTATTTTGCTACAAACGGTTTTAAAATGGATATCAACACAGTGAATTTATTGTTTTTTACGACGGGTATTTTACTTCACCGCACGCCTTTATCCTATATGAATGCCGTTTCCAATGCTGCGAAAGGAACCGCTGGGATTGTGATTCAGTTTCCATTCTACGCAGGTATTCAAGGCATGATGGAGCTATCAGGCTTAGGCGGGAAGCTAACGAACGCATTTATCTCGATTTCAAATGAAACGACATTTCCGTTTCTTGCGTTTTTAAGTTCTGGCGTTGTGAACTTTTTTGTTCCGTCAGGAGGAGGACACTGGGTTGTACAAGGACCTTTTATTATGCCGGCAGCTGAACAACTCGGCGTAGATCCGGGAGTCGCTGCGATGGCCATTGCTTACGGAGAAGCATGGATGAATATGGCGCAGCCGTTTTGGGCACTACCTGCACTAGCTATCGCAGGGCTCGGAGCACGCGATATAATGGGCTACTGCGTGACGACCTTAATTGTATCAGGCTTTATTTTTGCTATAGGACTAACGTTTTTTTAATACGAAAAGGTCAGCTGAAAAGCTGACCTTTTTCATTACTTTTTTCTTTCCCAAGCGTATCTATCTACTTTATAAACCAACTTCGCGCGCACTCCAGTCCCAAAATTCTTCTGCAAGCCGCTCATTTTTTGCTCTTGAAGAAGGAGGAGTCAAGCGTTTTTTATAAAAATAAGCGCCGCTAATATGCGTCACTTCAGGACTGTCAGCTAAATAAATAGCTGTTTCGGCACCTTGAAGAGGTGTTAAAAAGAAAGGGCGAAGCACGGCGTGAATGCTTTTTCCAAAACCTGTTTGACGATTAACGCCGATAGCGGTAGAAACGGCTCCGGGGTGAAGGCAATTTACGGTTACAGAGGTGTCTTTTAACTTTTTACTTAAATGAACCGTAAATAAGTTATTTGCTAATTTAGACTGAGAGTATCCTCGCCATATTCCGAATCCTGTTGTTAAGTGAGGGTTGTTGAGGTCTATTTTCCCCGCTTTATGAGCACCGGATCCAACGTTTATAATGCGTCCCTGTTGAGATTTTTTCAGCGGATCTAAAAGTAAATTAGTTAATAAAAAGTGACCCAAATGATTGACACCAAGCATCATTTCAAATCCGTCTTGTGTTGTTTCCCGCTTAATTGTCACGACGCCCGCGTTATTAATCAGCACATCAAGTACACTGTAGCGAGACGTAAAGTCTTCACTGAAAGCCCGGATACTGTCAAGAGAACCTAGGTCACAGGTCATAAGAGATATGGAATCCGATCCGCTTTGGCGTTTCGCTTCTTCTAAAGCGGCATTTCCTCTTTCTTCATTTCGGCATACCATAATGACTTCGAATCCTTTTTTGGCTAGTTCAATCGTTGTGGCCAGCCCCATTCCTGAATTGGCACCTGTAATTAGCGCTCGTTTTGCTGTCATGAGTATGTTCCTCCCAACTACATCTTTTTTCTAGTGTATAAGATAAGAAGATATGTCGTCCACTTCTAGCTTTTTCTTATATTTCTTTCATGCTTTAGAAAAGTATGTAAAATGTGCACAGGGGAGAAAATGTTGCACAAAGGTCAATATTTTACACCCTACTCGTCAATTAAAGCGGTTTCATAAATAGCGGATTTCGCTAAAATAAGACATAGGGAGGTGCTAGTAAGATGAATAGCCAAAGTAAATTACAGGAGACAGAATATGTTCCTTTAGAGCAAGAACTTAAAAGAGAACCATCAGTTAATACGAAAAAACGTAAAAATTTGAAAAATGCAGGTTTATTTGCTCTATTTGTAGGGCCCGCACTTTTAGCGTTTTGTGTGATTGTACTTATACCATTTTTTACAGGGATTTATTACTCATTTACAGACTGGAACGGAGTAAACGGCACGATTAACTGGGTGGGGCTTGATAACTTCAAGTACTTGTTCACCGAAGATAAGCAGTTTCAGCAGTCGTTTTGGATCACAACAAAATATACGGTCGTTGCGATTATCTTAACGAATGTGGTTGGGTTCGTGTTAGCAATCCTTGTTACTCAAATGTTAAAAACACGAAATATTTTACGTACGGTTTTCTTTATGCCGAATTTAATTGGCGGACTTTTACTAGGATTTGTATGGCAGTTCATTTTCGTAAAAGGATTTGCATCTATCGGACAAATCACGGGAATCTCGCTTTTTGAACTTCCTTGGTTGGGAGACGCAAAAACAGCATTTTGGGGCATCGTGATTGTAAGTGTATGGCAAGGAGCAGGTTATATCATGCTTATTTACACAGCAGCACTGCAAAACGTACCGCAAGAGCTTATTGAAGCAGCAAAAATTGACGGAGCAAGCAGATGGCAAATTCTTCGTCACATTACAATTCCAATGGTAGCGCCGGCAGTAACGGTTTGTTTATTCTTAACGATTTCATGGTCATTTAAAGTATTTGATGTCAACTTATCATTAACAAACGGTGGTCCATTCAAATCAACAGAAATGTTAGCGCTTAACATTTATACAGAAGCATTTGTGAATAACAGATACGGTCTAGGTGAAGCAAAAGCCTTAATTTTCTTCATCGTCGTAGCAGCGATTACGATTATTCAAGTAACATACACGAAGAAGAAGGAGGTTGAATCGTAATGGGAAACAAATATACGAGCAAAACCTTTATTGTTGAAATTTTAGCGGTCCTGCTTGGACTAGTGTTCTTGGTTCCCTTTTATTACGTGCTTTCAAACTCGCTGAAGTCATTTGCAGAAATTTTATCAAACACATCGGCACTGCCAACAACGATTCAGTTTCAAAACTTTGTTAATGCATTTAACCAAATGAACTACTTAAAAGTGCTTAGCAACTCGCTAATCATTACAGTCATCAGTAACGCAGTTCTAGTCATCTTCTGTTCAATGGCAGCTTACATGCTGGTTCGAACAAAGAAAAAAATCAGCAGCATTATCTTTATGGCATTCGTAGCGGCAATGGTTATTCCATTTCAATCCATCATGATTCCACTTGTAAAAGTAGCAGGAAACTTAAATCTGTTAAACAGCATTTGGGGTATTGTGATCATGTACTTAGGCTTCGGTTCAGGTATGACGATTTTCTTATACCACGGATTTATTAAAGGAATTCCAGTTGAGCTAGAAGAAGCGGCAATCATCGACGGATGCTCACGTCTAGGCGTATTCTGGAGAATTGTATTCCCGTTATTAAAGCCAATTACAGTGACTGTCGTCATCTTAAACAGCCTATGGATTTGGAATGACTTCTTACTTCCGTCTCTTGTTTTGCAAGATCCTGAGCTAAGAACGATTCCGCTTGCGACATTCTTCTTCTTTGGTCAGTATACAAAGCAGTGGGATTTAGCACTAGCAGCACTTGTAATCAGTATTATCCCGCTATTAATCTTCTTCTTTGCAATGCAAAAACACATTGTTAAAGGAATTACAAGCGGTTCAATTAAATAATAGAAGCGGCAACAGGGCTGGTTTTGAGGCTGAGGCATCAAAACCAGCAGCAAATAGGGAGGAACGGAAAATGGCATTTAAAATGAAAAAATGGCCTTTAGCAGTAGGTGTTTTATCGGCTACGCTGTTATTTTCAACCGCATGTTCAAACGAAAGCGCATCTGGTAATAAAAAAAGCGGCGGAGATCAAGTAGTAGTAGATGTATTTCAAGGAAAAGTAGAAATTGCAGATCAGCTAAAAGCTCTAACTGATCAATATACAAAAGAACATCCAAACGTGAAGTTCAATATCCAAACGGTTGGTGGAGGAGCTGACGGTGCAGCAGCTTTAAAAGCGCAGTTTGCGTCGGGCAATGCACCCGACCTTTTCACAAACGGAGGATATCAAGAGGCGAAAACGTGGAAAAATAAATTAGAAGATTTATCGGATCAGCCTTGGATTGATGACGCGTACGAAAACACACTTACTCCAATGACGATGGACGGTAAAGTATATGGACAGCCGATCAGTCTTGAAGGCTATGGATTTACATATAACAAAAAACTGTTCAAAAAAGCAGGCATTAAAGAACTTCCAAAAACATATTCGGAATTAGAAGCAGCGGCTAAAAAGCTAAAAGCTGCCGGTATTACGCCATTTTCTATCGGCTACGGCGAGTGGTGGGTGCTTGGAAACCACGGCTTAAACATTCCATTTGCCAGTCAAAAAGATCCGGATGCATTTATTAAAGGATTAAATGACGGCAGTACGAAAATTGAAGGAAACGAGCAGTTCAAACAGTATGTAAAGCTGCTTGATTTAACAGTGAAATATGGAAATAAAAATCCGTTAACGACGGACTATAACACGCAAGTAACGAAATTTGCGAACGGTGAAGCAGCGATGATTCAGCAAGGAAACTGGATTCAGCCAATGCTTGATAAAATTACGCCGAACATGGATGTAGGGATTCTACCTATGCCGCTAAGCGACGATGCAGCTGCATCTGACAAGCTTGCAATTGACGTTCCAAGTAACTGGGTTATTCACAAACAAGCACCAGCGGCAGATAAAAAAGCAGCAAAAGACTTCTTAAACTGGATGGTTACATCTAAAGAAGGTCAAAAAGCGCTAGTAGAAGACTTCAAGTACATTCCAGCCTTTAAGTCAATTGAAGCAAAAGACATCGGACCTTTAGGTGAAGAACTTCTTAAATATTCTAAGGAGCAAAAAACGCTTCCTTGGGAATGGACAAAATTCCCTGAAGGCGTAACGCAAAAATTTGGAGCAGATGTACAAGAATACATCGGTGGCCAAACGTCTGAAGATGAGCTGTTAAAATCATTAGATAAAAGATGGGCTGAGTTGAAGTAATGGAAAAGACAACCTTTGGGTTGTCTTTTTTTGTGGAATCAAAGATATGATATTTTTGTATCTTTATCCTTTTTATAGAAATTAATTGTGTATAAAAGGTTAGATATTCCTATTTAGATAGGTTAGCTGAAACTTTATAATGGATAATATAGGGAAAAGTTAGATTAAATACAAAAAGTTTGATGGTTTTCTAATTAAAGTGATAAAAGAGGGAATTTAATGGGTAAAGTGTATGAAGCAAGTTCGCTGCTTGCTTATGCAAAAGAGCGTGTAAGTACATATAAAAAGTTTAATGAAGAATTAGGTGAACTGATGAAAATATGGCAAATGTATTGCACCGACGAAGCTGTTCAACTGACAGTAAAGAATAAACAAAAGAATGAAGATCTTTTCGATAGGGGACTTATGGGAGAGTCACTTCAGCACAGCTGGGAATCTATTGCGATGGAAACTTTTCAAGAAGGAGAGTATAAGGACTACATAACATATAAAGGGCGTTCGAATCCCCCTATTTTCTCAGAAAAGGCTACTCAGCATTTAGGCAGTTATTTAACAGACAGTGCTGAAATACTACGGTTAGTTCACAATGACGAGAACTATTATGCAATTAATATTACAAATATTTTAGAATGTATTGATTATGACAATTCAATACCTAATAAGTTTGGCGGTTTTGAACAAATAGCATTTATAGAAAACGAATTAAAAAAGAGTCATATCTTCCGTACAAAGTCGACTAAACACCGCTTTGGAGATTTTCCAATAATCTCTCAAGAAATTTATGTATCAGATGACGTACGCGATTATATCCTTCAAAGTGATTTAACCGGTTTTACTTTCTATGAAGTATGGTCATCACAGGAAGCAGAAGCTTCAGTTGAAGAGTTAAATCCATTTGTTCGGGAATCGCTCGATGAGGATGTGGAAGCTCACTTACAAGCATATTATGGGCCAATTATCCGCCGTGTTGAAGCAGAATCAGCTGAGGTGACAGAGGCAGGTTTTTATGAAATGGCTCCTACAGAATCAGTGCCGTTTTATACGGTCGCAACACATGGTTATAGTACGCTTCGCCTGCCGGCACCCCCTGGATTAGACAGCGCGTACGTTGAACTGGTGATGCATGCAGATCAAGATCCGTTTGAAGATGAAAAGTACAGCTGGATTCCTCAAGTCATGCATCAAGTAGGAAGCTTTGCGGTTAACAATATGAATTGGATTGGTCAGTGGATGGTGTTTCCAAATCAAGAGCTGGATCGCTACGTGGATACCTATGAACGAACGTTAACAGGTGAAAAAGTGAGGCTGCCATTACAGGTTCAACCGTATTCACCAGAAAGCGGCTTTTGTGGTGTTATGGTCGTGCCTCCTTTGCCGCAGTGCCAAGAGGCATTTATGATGCCGTATCTTGAAAACGGAAAAGAAACCCACGGAGAGTGGCCAGTCTATTTCCATACGCTTCTCCCTTTGTATGAAGAAGAAATGGAGTACTATTTCCAGCATGGACAAGAAGCTTTGCTAGAAAAGATGATGGAAAATGGCATTGAACACTTATTTAATTTACATAGACCTAATACGTTTAAGGAAAAAAGAAAAGGCTTTTTCGGCAGATTTAATAAGTGATAAATAAAAAGTAGCCAATATATAGGCTGCTTTTTATTTTGGTTCCTCTGAACAAAAGGGGAAAAAGCGCGCTCTTTCCTGTGTGATTACTTAACTTCTTGGCCAAAGCATAACCGCTACGCCAATCAGACACACAAGTCCGCCAATCCAATCGTATGTATCGGGCATTTTTTTATCAACCCACCATGCCCAAAACAGGCTTAAAACAATAAAAATACCGCCGTAAGCTGCATATACACGTCCAAAGTCGGGGAACGACTGCCACGTAGCAATGACGCCGTACAGCACCAAAGCAATACCGCCCAGAAGTCCTAACCAGCTTGATGTTCCTTCGCGCAGCCACTGCCAAATCAAATAGCCTCCGCCAATTTCAGCGAGACCCGCTAAGATAAAAAGAAAAATCGCTTTAATCATAAACTATACTCCTTATATCATCATTTCTTCTCTTTATTCTATCTTACTTTTTTCGTTTGATGGACCATTTGTTCGTTTTAAATAAGTGTACTGGAAAGCATTCCTTTATCAATTTGTCTTCAAACCTGCTAAACTATTAGTAGTATGAATTCATTATAAAACGTTTGTAAGAGTACAAAGAGTCATCCAATTATTGATGCTCAGCGCACTTTTACAAAAGGTAGAAGTTAGTAGTAAAGGGACTATTTAAAAGAATAAAACGTTTAACAGTATAAAGCAGTAAAAAGAATGCAGATATAGGGGTTTGGTAAAATGAGTTTAGATCATAAAGTGATACGCATTGAACTGCCTACGCCATTTCCAATTGGACCAGTGAATGTGTTTTTATTAAAAGCAGACAAGTTAACGTTAATTGATGCAGGTATGAAAACAAAAGAAGCGTGGAGCGTTTTTGAAGAGGCACTATGTAAAGAAGGATATAAAGTCACAGATATTGAACAAGTTATTCTGACTCACCAGCATCCGGATCACACTGGATTTTTAGAATGGCTGCCGAATGATATACCAGTTTACGGTCATAAGCTTGTGGAGCCTTGGATTTACCAAGATGAAGAGTTTGTTCGGCAGCATAGTGAGCTATATCGTAATTTTCTTACGGAGTTTGGAGTCAGTGATGATGTAATGGACACATGGCTTCGTAAAGCAACGGCTGCGATTCAAGTTTATTCACCTAAAGGGCAGAAGCTAACGGGGTATTTAAAAGAAGGAGATACACTTCCATATGCGAGTGAGTGGGAAGTCGTTGAAACGCCAGGACATTCTTTAAGTCAGCTGATGTTTTACAATCGCAAAGAAAAAGTTGCGTTTGGCGGAGATCATATTTTGCCAAAAGTCCCGTCAAACCCGTATTTAGAGCCAACCATTCAAAACCCTAAGCCAACGCCGCTATTGGACTACTTAGCGTCTCTAGAAAAAACGTTGAACTACGACATTGATTTGATTTACAGCGGTCATGGTGAACCGCTTAGTGACATTCATTCTTTAATTATGGAACGTATTCAAAAGCAGCATAAATGGGCGCTGCGCGTGTTACAAGCGATGGGGGAAGGAAAGAAAACAACGCTTGAAGTCAGCGCTGCATTTTTCCCGGATATGTATCAAAAAGCACCTGACTTTATTTTCTCAGAAGTGTACGGCCAGCTTACGTATCTAGAAAAAGAAGGCTACGTGGAATTAACAAAAAATAAAGACGGCGTCTTGCTGTGGGAAGCTGCACGTGTGCTTGCTCCTCAGTCATAACATAAAAAAACCAGCTTCCATAAAGAAGCTGGTTTCTTTTGCTTATAGTGAATGCAAGCGCTCAATGCGTTTTTCAAGCGGCGGGTGAGTAGAGAATAAGCGTGAGAATTTTTCTTTACCGCTAATTTTAAAAGCGGCAATTGATTTTTGGCGGTCATCTACTAATGAAGTAGTATGACGAAGCGATTCTAACGCATAAATCATTTTTTCCTTACCACCGAGTTTAGCTGCAAGCTCATCGGCTTTGAATTCACGTCTTCTTGAATGCCAGAAGATAATTGGACTGCTTAAGATACTAAAGAGAATCTCAAATACAATCGATGTAAGGAAATAAACAACCATCGCAAACTCTTCTCGCACGAAGTTTGACACCGCTTTGGCTACTAAACGAGAGAAGAAAATAACGAATGTGTTTAATACTCCTTGCAGCAGCGTAGTTGTGACCATATCACCGCTTTTAATATGCGCTATTTCGTGAGCGATAACGCCGCTGATTGCATCGCGGTCCATTCGTTCAAGCATTCCACTTGAAACAGCAACAAGTGAGCGTCTTTTACTTGGCCCCGTTGCAAAAGCATTAACTTCCGCCGAGTGATAAATTCCGACCTGAGGCATTTTTCTTAATCCTGCCACAGATGCAAGTCGGTGCGTTTCTTCTAAAACAAATCGTTCGTATTCACCTTGAGGGGAACGTTCATCAATAACTTGAACACCCATCATCCACTTTGCCATTAAGCGTGACATCATAAGAGAAATAATCGCGCCGCTGAAGCCGGCAATGACGCTAAATGCCAGCAGGCCGCCGTAACCGCCGCTTCCCATATAGCTTTGAACACCTAATAAAGATGTAATCGTTGTGATTGTAATTAATACTAGAATATTAACGAAAATAAACAGTGAAATTCGTTTTAGCACAAGTCTTCCTCCTTTAACTAATACGTGCATGATAGGTATACGGTTAGTAGAGAGGAAAGGTTTCATTTATTTATTCAAATTTACTAAAAAGATTACTATGTTAAGTGGTTTAATAAAAAAAGTAAATAAATGGTTGAAACTTTACCATAAATAGGTTATTATGAATGATATAAAGCTATCTTGTCTTGCAAGGTAGCTTTACTTTAAAAATGTATCTTGTATAACAAGATAGTGAAAAGGAAGAAATCGATATGTCTTTGAGAAGTCAATTGTTAAAAGGAATTTTAGAAGGGTGTATCTTATCAATCATTCAAAAAGAAACGGTTTATGGCTATGAGCTATCCCAGAAGCTTCAACAATATGGATTAAATGATGTGAGTGAAGGTTCGATTTACCCAATTTTACTACGTCTTCAAAAGGAGGGATTAATAAAGGGAGAAATGAAAGAATCGCCTTCGGGTCCTAAACGAAAGTACTATCATCTTACGGCATCTGGTGAGAGCGCATTATGTGAAATCCAAGAGGAATGGATCAACATTCAAAACCCTGTAAATAAATTGTTGAATAGGAGTTTTTACGATGAACGCTAAGGAATTAATTAAATTAAATAATAAGAAGCGAAAAGAGCTGACCAAGGAAAATGAAGAGTACTATGATAATATGCTTGTTTACATTCGAACGAGTGTGTCAGTTTCTGAACAGCAGGCTGAAGAGTTATTGATGGAGCTTTTAGATCACCTTATTGACGCACAAGCGGAAGGGAAGCGTGCTGAAGAGGTGTTTGGAGAAAACCTTAAGACGTACTGTGATGAAATGATTAAACAGTTACCTAAAGAACCCTTAAAAAGCACTGCTTTTTTTATAAGCTTTTTATTGTTACAGCTTGCAAGCTTGATGGCTATAGTAAGCGGGATAGGAAATATTGTTGTACATTATGTTAAGGATAGCAGCCAGACTGTTTATATCGGAACGGCAATCGTCACTTTTGTTATTGTTGCAGCTATTATTTCTCTTGATGTTTTTCTGCTTTTGAAATGGATACAAAAATCTGTTTACAAAATTACGAATAAGATTAAGGACTTTTTTCTACTCTTTGTCTTAATTTTTATTTCTCTTGCAGGGATGGTTTTTTTACCAAAGCTTATTCCACCTTTTGGGTATGTAATAGAATTTGGAGGCTTCTTATATTTAGCTGCTGGTGCCGTAACACTCATCGTTTTAAGGTGGTTAAATAGTAAATATCAAATTACAAAATGAGATATAGGAAGCAGTAAAGTGTATTGTTTACTCTATAATCAAGAGCATTTTTAAAGAAATTTCATAATTTACGTCTATCTTGGGACAAGGCGTACTAAAATAATAAAAAAAGGTGTTCAACTCATGAACACCTTTTTGGTAAACATATTTAAAGATTACTAGTCAATAACTTCATGACGTTTAAAAATTAACCTTAGGCTCTGTACCCAATTTAATTCGTTTGAAGTTTTTAATATGCTTCCATGTAATGAAAACAAAAATAACGGCTGCAAATACGATTAGTACAACATCACCTACATAAATTGATGCTAAAAAGGCAACCAATGCGCCAATAGGTGAAGATAAGGATACGTATTTAGAAATTTTGAGAGAAATTAAAAAAGCAAGAATCCCTAGAATGAAAGCTAATGGTGAAAATGCAAGGAATACACCAGCGGCAGTCGCTACAGATTTTCCTCCTTTAAACTTTGCAAAAATCGGATAGCTATGTCCAAGAATAGCAATAAATCCAGGGACAAGCATATGCAAGTGACTATTCATCATAAGCGGTAAACAGACGGCTAGCGAGCCTTTTGCTATATCGCCGATCAATACTATAATACCTGCTTTCTTTCCTAAAGTGCGAAAGGTATTAGTAGCTCCTAAGTTACCGCTTCCGTGCTTACGAACATCGGTTTTGTAAAAGCCCTTTCCAATCACTAAAGCAAAAGGAATTGACCCAATTAAATAAGCTAATAAGATAATTATAGCGTTTGTTAGTACGTTCATTATTGGCACCTCAAATTGTGTTGTTAGTATTCATTAAAATATAAATGCGGTAAAAGCAGTTTTTTGTATGGCTAAAGGCTTCTAGTTTTTTCGGTGGAGTTTTTGTAAATTCCATTGGATTTCTAGTGGAACAATCCAATGCTTTTTAGTATGTTAAGATATTTTTGAATTTTTAAGCCTTGATACGTATTAGTATAGATTGATATGTCTATTATGAATATGTAAAAAGAAGAAAAGAGAAGAAACGAAAAGGCAAAAACAAAAAAACTTGTAATACAATTTTAAAAATATACCATAAATATTTAAAGGTTAAAAGATATTTTGGGTATATTGTAGTGGAAAAAAGCGTTTTGATCATTTTTTATGAAAAACAAGACAAAAAAATTAACAAATCCAAAAAAATATAATAAAATGTAAAACAGTGTTTCGAAATATTAACTTCTTAAAATTGAAAGGGGTTCTGCACTTGTTGTGGACAGATATCAAAGAACGAGAAGTAGTTATGTACAAAAACTGCCAGGCGAAAATTTTAGAAAAAAAAGGGCCGAATAAAATAGTCGTTCGAAATCTAGAATTCCCGGAAAAAGGCGATTGGATATCAGCCGAACTTGATTTTGAGGCTGTTGAAAAATTTGAGAAGAGTCGAGAACACTAATACAAAAAACATTTTATAATACTTCTATTTATCATATAAGAAAAAGCCGAGCTTACATTTTGAGTTCGGCTTCTTTGTTGATGTTTACTTCATTCTCTCGACGAAGAGCTCCTCGTTATTACATGTAAAACAAAGCCTTTTCCTCTCATTCATTTTCCACTACTACACTAGTCCCGTATAAAAACGTATCTTTATATGGGACTATCGATTTATTTTTAGTACACGTATTTTTACCACTTTTTTCATATACAACCGTTCAGAAACAAAACTTCTGTGCATACATTGAAGACAAAGGGGGAGGATACATTGGGAAAAACAAGTCGTATATTGAAATGGGTCAGCGGAGGATTAGAGGCTCTTTGGGGGATTCCAATTCTAGGCGGGACCTTGGTTATTGGCCTAGCCTACACGCCGCTTATTTTAATGCTCGCATTGCATATTGTAGGTTTAGTATTTGCGATTAAAACAAACAAAGTTCGGACAGGGCATATCATGGGAATTGTCTGTTCTGCTATTGCGTGGATTCCAATTGTCGGCATGATCATGCACATCTTAACGGCTATTTTCTTACTTATAGAAGCAGCCAAAGATAATGAACCATCTGAAGACGCAGCATAAAAGAAGAGCCGCCTGATTTTAGGTGGTTTTTTTATATTTCCAAATAAAGACTGGTAGGCTCTTTTGCTTTGAAAAATCCTTTTTATGTTAGAATATTAGAAGTATTTTCTAAAAAAAGGGAGTAAACACAATAGATAAAGAAAATCAAAAGAAGAACAGATTTCTTGCCGTAGGAGTTATATTAGCCGCTCTTGTAAGTTTTATATTTCTACTATGGAGTATAGGCTGGGTAATTCCAAATGCAATGAGTGCCAGCGGCTATAAAGGTAAAGAAACGTTTATTGATTTAAATGTGTTTAACGGAAACAAAGCAGAATTTGAAAGATACTAGTTTACTAGAAAGGTAAGAGATGGAGGAAAAAATAATGCCTACTTATAACAAGCTAGTGCGAGATAAAATTCCAACAATGATTGAGCAAAGTGGAAACACCTTCAAATCACGCGTGCTGCAGCGAGAGGAGTATCAAAATGAGCTGAAGGAAAAGGCAAAAGAAGAGCTTCAAGAATACATAGAAGCCCAAACCCATCAAGATGCTATTGAAGAACTCGCAGATTTACTGGAAGTGATGCACGCGTTAGCAACTGTGCACGGAGCCACGCCAGAACAGCTTGAGAAAGTGCGTGAGGAGAAGGCCAAGGAGCGCGGGAAGTTTGATGATCGGATTTATTTAGTGGAAACAGAAGAAGCGTAGTTTGGTGGTGCAATAGTGGAAGGAGCGAGCGGTGGCAGGTGAGTTTTAATTTAAAAGTAGGAGAAATAAAAAAAACTTATTTAACAGAACAAGAAATTTGGAAGATCATTAATCAATTTTTCGCTAATGGTCACTTTACCACAACATATAAATATGGATTGATGAAAGCTTTAATTGAAAACCTATATAATGTTGACAATCGGTTAGTCCTCACTTTTGATCAAGTGTATTTTTCATTTGCTAAAATATATTGGAACTTGGTTATTCACCATGATTTAAATCAATTAAATACGTCCAACAGACAAGCTGGAATTCAAAAAGAGTTAAAGGAATTTCAGTTAATGCATGGTGTCCCCAATAAAGTAGTATTTGATCATTTACCAAGTAATCTTCAATTGCAATTAGTAGAAAGAACTAAAAAAGTGGGGGCAAGGTATGTAGTAGGGGCGTTATATGGAGATATGGAAGGTTCTGTTTATGAGTTTGATAAAAGAACAGAATACATAAAGTTTAATAGCAGTATATATATTTTTTTACAAAAATATAGACAAATTGTTACTCATTTAACCAATTATCATTTGGCGAAATTTTTAGAAAAGCACAATGACAAAAATAAGTTGGAAGATGTCTTGTTGAAAGTGGAAAATATATCAAAACGCGAATCGCTGCATGCATTCTATAACATCCTTTGGAAATATGAAACAAAAGAATGTTTTTATTGTGGGAAAGTTCTTTCTGATAAACGCATCGCTACTCATGTAGATCATTTTATTCCATGGAGTTATATCCAATCAGATAATATGTGGAATTTGGTGCTAAGCTGTCAAAGCTGCAACACAAAAAAGAGCAATAAACTTGCTAAGAGCTTATATCTTGAGAAGATGTTTGTTCGTAATGAGAATCTTAAATTAACAGCAGTTCACAATGATTTTAACTATTATTCGGAGCGTAAGTTAGAAGCTCTTTATGAGTATGCTGGAATGAATGGATACGTAGAAAACTGGTCTCCTTAAACCCGAGTATTTCTCTTTTCATCTCAGTTACAAAATCCCCTCTTGAAATTTTGTTCACCAAACAAGTAAACTAAAGACATAAGTTTGGTAAAATTGGGATAAGAAATTCATGAGGTAAGGGAGAACAAGTCGATGGAGATGGATCAAGAGAAATTTAATAAGGTGATTGAAGCGGCAAGGATGTATTATATTCTTGATTATAATCAAAGTGAAATTGCAAAAAAGCTTGGTGTATCAAGGCCTACGGTTTCTCGATTGCTGCAGACAGCAAAAGAAGAAGGCATTGTTCAAATTAAAATTGTGGATTCATCTATCAATAGTGAAAAATTGTCTTCTCAGCTTGAACAAAAATTCAATCTAAAAAAAGCAATCGTCACACCGGTGCCTCAATATGAAAATCACATTATTAAAAGTCATCTAGGCGTAGCAGCAGCTGACTATCTCTATGACATCGTAAAAAATGGAGATATTATTGGGGTGACGTGGGGAACAACTCTTTATCAAGTGGCCATCGATTTAAAACAAAAGTATGTGAATGACGTTCAGGTTGTGCAGTTAAAAGGCGGAGTAAGCCATTCGGAAACGAGCACATATGCTTCTGAAATTATGTACTTATTTGGAAAGGCATACAATACGCCTCCTATGCATCTTCCTCTGCCTGTGATTGTCGATCACGTGGTAGTTAAAAAAGCAATGGAAACGGATCGTCATATTAAGCGCATTTTAGATTTAGGCAAACAAGCCAACATTGCTGTGTTTACTACGGGCCCCATCAAAACGGATTCGCTGCTTTTTCAGCTTGGCTACTTTTCCGAACAAGATGTAGAGATGATTTCCTCCCGAGCAGTAGGAGACATTTGTTCACGCTTTTTTGATAAAGATGGACAAATTTGCAATGAAAGCCTGGATGAACGGACGCTTGGACTTGATTTGGAGGAGCTTAAGAAGAAAGAGTACGCCATTTTAGTAGCTGGCGGGGATCAGAAAATCGACAGCATTTACGGAGCGCTGCAAGGGAAATTTGCAAATGTGCTCGTTACTGATCAGTTCACGGCGCGCTTTTTATTAGATAAACAAGAGTAAAGGAGATGAAGACGCTGTTTTTTCAAGAGCAAAAGCTTCATCGAATTGAAATAGTAGAAGATATTGTATCTTATTCTGTGTCATCTCTGCAGGCACAGCGAAACCGGTATCCTTTTCAAACAGACGTTTCAAAAGATGGAATGATTGCCAAGGGAACGACGGGCTACATCATTAAACGGTGGGGAAGAATGTACTTTTCTCCTGATGCTAATCAAAAAGGAATTGAACGATTTACGCCGCCTGATCAGCAATATGTATTAATTCCTTATAAAAAGGTAAAGAATAAGTACCAAATCATGTTGTCATTTGTGATAAAAGCTGAAAAATAAGGGAAGACTTCCGAGTGCGGAAGTCTTTTTTTATTCACTAAGACAGCGGCTATAAATATTTTTGAACAAATGTAAATATATCTGTTTACAATTGTTCAAAGCTATTATATAGTAAGGGTGTAAGTTGTTGAAAACGTTTTAGTGGATGCACAATATGCAGATACTTTTAGGGGGAAAACGTCATGAGAATGGTTGACTTAATTGAAAAAAAACGTAATGGACATGAATTAAATAAAGCAGAAATCGATTTTATTATCGAAGGTTATACAAAAGGGGATTTACCTGATTATCAGTTATCGGCATTTGCGATGGCGATTTACTTTCAAGGAATGACGCAGGAAGAACGCGTAAATTTAACGCAAGCAATGGTTGAATCAGGCGATCAAATTGACTTATCAAAAATTGAAGGTATTAAAGTAGACAAACACAGCACAGGCGGCGTAGGTGATACAACAACACTTGTATTAGGACCTTTAGTAGCTGCGGTTGATGTACCAGTTGCTAAAATGTCTGGCCGCGGCTTAGGACATACTGGCGGTACGATTGATAAACTTGAAGCAGTGCCTGGCTTCCACGTTGAAATTACAAACGAAGAATTCATTCGTTTAGTAAATACAAATAAAATTGCCGTTATCGGTCAAAGCGGAGACTTAACGCCAGCGGATAAAAAGCTTTATGCACTTCGTGATGTAACCGCAACGGTTGATTCGATTCCGTTAATTGCAAGCTCAATTATGAGTAAGAAAATTGCGGCTGGAGCAGATGCCATTTGCTTGGACGTAAAAACGGGGAACGGCGCATTCATGAAGAAGCTTGAAGACGCTGAAGAATTAGCAAAAGCAATGGTTGAAATCGGAAAAGGCGTAGGCCGAAACACAAAAGCAATCATTTCAGATATGAGCCAGCCTCTAGGTTTTGCGGTTGGTAATGCGCTTGAAGTGAAAGAAGCAATCGACACGTTAAAAGGCGAAGGCCCTGAAGATTTAACGGAGCTTTGCTTAACATTAGGAAGTCATATGGTTGTACTTGCTGAAAAAGCAAGCAGCCTAGACGAAGCGCGTGCAATGCTTCAAGAAGTAATTAAAAACGGAAAAGCATTAGAATCATTTAAAACATTCTTAAGCGCACAAGGCGGAGACGCTTCTGTGGCAGACGATCCGTCTAAATTACCGGATGCAGCGCACAAAATTGAAGTACCAGCAAAAGAAGATGGCTACATTTCAGAAATCGTTGCAGAAAAAATCGGCGTAGCGGCAATGAAGCTAGGTGCAGGACGTGCAACAAAAGAATCTGAAATCGACTTAGCAGTTGGTATCATGCTTAATAAAAAAGTTGGAGATTCAGTGAAAAAAGGCGACGCTCTTGTTACAATCCACAGCAACAGCGAAGATGTACAGGAAGTGATGGATATCGTTTATGATTCTTACAGCACGGTCGCTGAAAAAGTGGAAGCTCCAACGTTAATTTATAAAGAAATTCATTAAGAAAGAGAGAGGAAGAACAAAATGAGTCAAAACATTACGGGTATTATTGATCATACATTATTAAAAGCAGATGCAACAGAAGAGCAAGTTACGGTTTTAGCACAAGAAGCAAAAGAATATTCATTCGCTTCAGTTTGCGTAAATCCAACGTGGGTAAAAAAAGCAGCTGAATTATTAAAAGATGCTCCAGAAGTAAAAGTGTGTACGGTAATCGGTTTCCCTCTTGGAGCTACGACTTCAGCAGTAAAAGCATTCGAAACAACAAATGCAATCGAAAACGGTGCAGATGAAGTAGATATGGTAATCAACATCGGCGCGTTAAAAGATAAAAACTATGACTTAGTGCAAAGCGACATTCAAGCAGTAGTGGATGCTGCAAAAGGAAAAGCGCTAGTAAAAGTAATTATTGAAACAGCTCTTTTAACAGACGAAGAAAAAGCAAAAGTTTCTGAGCTAGCTGTAAAAGCTGGAGCTGATTTTGTTAAAACGTCAACGGGCTTCTCTACAGGAGGCGCAACGGTAGAAGACGTAGCGCTTATGAGAAAAACGGTTGGACCAGATGTAGGTGTAAAAGCTTCTGGCGGCGTTCGCGGCTTAGAAGATGCAAAAGCAATGATTGAAGCTGGTGCAACACGTATTGGTGCAAGCTCTGGCGTATCAATTGCAAAAGGTCAATTAAGCAACTCTGATTATTAATAAATGACAGCAGGTTAGTACTAACTAACCTGCTGTAAACTAAGCAAAGGATGATGACTGTGGAGCCAAAACAATTAATAGATGAAGCAATCGCAGCAAGCAAACAAGCACATGTACCGTATTCTCACTTCCATGTTGGTGCAGCTCTTTTAACAACCGATGGGAAGATTTATCGTGGATGTAATATTGAAAACGCTTCCTATGGATTGACGAACTGTGCTGAGCGAACGGCTATTTTTAAAGCTGTTTCAGAAGGGGACAAGCAGTTTTCAGCTATTGCAGTTGTAGGAGATACGGACGGCCCAATTTCTCCTTGCGGCGCATGCAGACAAGTATTAGCTGAGTTCTGTGATGATCACACACAAATTATCTTAGCAAACTTAAAAGGAGATTTTGTGATTACAAACATTAACGAAATCTTACCAGGCTATTTTTCATCAAAAGACTTACAAAAATAAGTAAGCAGTGGAGGATACTATGAAATATTTAATTGGCATCTTAGGATTACTCGTTGTCTTTGGATTAGCGTATCTTGCAAGTAATAACCGTAAAGAAATCAAATATAGACCAATCGTTATTATGGTTGTGATTCAGCTTCTTTTATCAGCTTTACTTCTAAACACGAAGTTTGGCTTGATTATTATTAATGCGATTGCCAGCGTTTTTGGAAAGCTGCTTTCATACGCAAATGAAGGCGTAGAGTTCGTATTTGGCGGAATCGCGAATAAAGGATCAATGCCGTTTTTCTTAAACGTGCTGCTTCCAATCGTTTTTATCTCTGTCTTAATCGGGATTTTACAGCACTTTAAAATTCTTCCTTTCATTATGAAATGGATTGGGTTGGTTCTCAGTAAGATTAACGGAATGGGAAAATTAGAGTCTTATAACGCAGTAGCTTCTGCCATTGTAGGTCAGTCAGAAGTATTTATTACCGTTAAAAAGCAATTAGACAAACTGCCGCCAAACCGTTTATATACGCTTTGTGCATCAGCTATGTCGACTGTTTCAATGTCCATTGTTGGTGCTTATATGACAATGATTGAACCAAAATACGTAGTAACAGCAATTGTGATTAACTTATTTGGCGGATTTATTATTTCTTCTATCATTAACCCTTACACAGTAACGGATCAAGAAGATATTTTAGAGGTACAAACAGGTCATAAGCAAACGTTCTTCGAAATGCTTGGCGAATATATTATGGACGGATTTAAAGTAGCGATTATCGTAGGTGCGATGCTGATTGGTTTCGTTGCGCTGATGGCTGCGATTGATAACGTGTTTGAAATGTTATTTGGTCTATCGTTCCAGCATCTCCTTGGATATGTGTTTGCACCGTTTGCATTCATCATGGGTGTTCCTGCTTCAGAAGTTGTGGCAGCGGGTGGAATTATGGCAACAAAACTTGTAACAAATGAATTTGTGGCAATGATGAGTCTTTCAGATATGGCTTCAACATTCAGTGCTAAAACGCTTGGAATTGTATCCGTATTCTTAGTATCATTTGCTAACTTCTCATCAATTGGAATCGTGTCAGGAGCGGTTAAAGGCTTAAGTGAAAAGCAAGGAAATACAGTAGCGCGCTTTGGTCTTCGTTTACTGTACGGAGCTACGCTTGTAAGCGTACTGTCAGCGATTGTTGTCAGCTTCATTTTATAAATGTAATAGAAACAGAAAGAAAAGCAGTTTCCTTTTCAAAAGGAAGTGCTTTTTCTTTTTTACATGTAAACCGTAACTCCGCACATCCTAAAGAAAAACATCGACACAGAGGAGGACAAGAAAAGCTGGGGGCTTTTCTTACTGAAAAATGGATCAAATTGGACTATTGCTGTCAGGAGCAGCTTTATTTTTAAACGGACTCATGCTGCTTGGAAAAGCAGATGAAAAAAACGTAGGCGTATTTAACTTATTTGTTGGAGCTTTTCAAGTTATTGTTCCGTTTTATTTAATTATTACGTCAGACCAAAGCAACTGGATTTTATATGAAAGAACGGCAATCTTTTTATTTGGCCTTACGTATTTATATGTAGGCGTGACGGTATTAAAAGGAATGCAGGGAACGGGGCTGGGCTATTATTCACTTTGGGTATCGATTATCGCTTTAGTGTACGTGACGGTTTCTCTTGTTCACTATCATGACGTCGTAAACGCCATTACATGGATTCTTTGGTCGTTTTTATGGTTTTTATTTTATGTGCTTAATACGAGCAAAAAAGATGTATCTGCATATGTAGGGAAAGTGGCGATTGTACAGTCGTGGGTTACCTTAACAATTCCAGCGCTGTTTTCGCTAACGGGCGTATGGGGAAATAAAGATATGTACAATATGTGGGGAATCGTGCTGGTAGCTTCCATCATTTATTTTGTATACGTAGGATACCGACTATTCTTTTCTCAGCCGAAAAAAATGATTTTGAAATAAAGTATTTACAAAAAATAGATAATAATGGTAAGATGTTAGAAATTAAATGCCGTGAAGAGAAAAGTAGACAGCGCGTATTCTTAGCAGAGAGCTCCGGAAGCTGAAAAGGAGCAAGAAAAACGCTGTTGAAGCAAGCCTCTGAGCAGCGCATTGGATCTAACGTGATAGTGCGACGGCTGCTTCCGTTACAGAGCTAGAGTATAAGCGAAAGCCGTACTCGACAAGGTTTATATGGCGACATATGAACAAACTAGGGTGGCACCGCGATTTATAATCTCGCCCCTAAGACAGATGTCTTGGGGGTGGGATTTTTTTATTGATCGAAATCAATAGTGAAGCGGAGGCCTTTCTTTTATGAAAAGTAAGCTGTTGTCTTGGAAATACCCGTGTTTATTGCTGTTTGGAATTGGCACTAGCAATATTGGCGACTGGATTTATTTGATCGCTTTAAATGTCATGATGCTTGATATAACGAATTCGCCGCTTGCGGTTTCAGGACTATACATGATAAAGCCGCTTGCTGCGCTATGTACAAATATATGGTCTGGAAGCTTAATTGACCGCATGAACAAACGGAAGCTTATGATGGTTTTAGATTGGATGCGCGCCGGGGTCATTGCTTGCCTTCCGCTCTTCTCATCCATACTGATCATTTATGTGCTGGTATTTATCATCAGTATGGCAAGTTCGATGTTTCGTCCGGCATCAATGGTCTATATTACAAAGCTTATTCCAACTGAAAAGCGAAAAAGATTTAATTCGCTGCGCAGTTTGATTGACTCAGGAGGCTTTCTTCTTGGTCCGGCCGCAGCAGGTGCGTTATTTATGGTTGGAACGCCCGCGTTTGCTATCTATGCCAATGCTGCAGCGCTCGTGTTGTCAGGAATGGTTACTTTATTAATGCCTAACTTAGATATAAAAACAAAAACTAAAGAAAATAAACTCTCTGTAAACACCATTCGAGAAGATTGGAAAGCGGTGTTTCGTTTCAGTAGAGCCAACAGATACATTATCACCATTTATGTATTGTTCAGTTTCTTAATGGTCATGGCCACGGCAATTGATTCTCTTGAAGTTTCATTTGCAACAAGAGTCATTCATTTATCCGAAAGCGAATACGGATTTTTAGTAAGCGTAGCAGGTGCTGGCATTATGATTGGCGCAGTTGTGAATACACTGTTTGCTCAGAAGCTGTCGACGAACTTTCTCATAGGCGCCGGCAGTGTAGGAGTATCGCTTGGCTATTTGCTGTATGCGTGTTCGTCTTCTTTTCAAACTATTGGAGCGGGATTTTTTAGCTTATCCTTTGCGTTAGCTTTTGCAAGTGCTGGTTTTCAAACCTTTTATCAAAACAGCATTCCCGTTGACATGATGGGGAGAGTAGGAAGTATCTATGGACTGCTTGAGTCACTGCTAATTATTATGATGACCTTCCTATGCGGAATGGCTGCACACATTGTTTCAATTCAAGGAGCTGTAATTGGTGGAAGCCTGGTTATGCTTTTAAGTACGGTTGTACTGTTTTTGTGCACGTTAAAGCCGGCGTTTTATAAAATAAGTTTAGTCAAAAAACAAGGAATCTAACGCATAGGTACTAATGGACAAATAAGCTAAGAAGCCGATAAAAAGAAATGAATACAGAATAAAGGATGAGAAAGCATAGTGAAAATGAAAGATGCGTTAAAGAAAAAAGGAATGTTTGTTAAAAAATTACCGAATCAAGGTGAGCTCTTCCGAAAGCAGTGGGAACATGAATTTGCAAGTGCTTTAAGCGCATCGCAAAAAAAGAAAATTTATATGGACCAATTTTTATGGCATGCGTTTAGCTATGAAAAGCTACCTTGTTTACAAGGAGAACAAGCGATCCAAACGTTTGAGAACCAAGTTAAGAACGACTGTTATTTGCTGTTTGAGCATGATGAACGAGTGCTGCAGCTATCTAAATGTAAGCATCTAACAAGCGCTGATTTAAGTGAAAATACAAACATGTATTTAGAAGATTTATATGTCGTAGATAAAGACTTTACATGGACTTACGTGATTACTCATGAAAGCTCATGTGGACCTTACTTTTACCGCACGTAAGTAAAGATAGAGCCTGCCGATTAATACGGCAGGATTTTTGTTATAAAAAAACATTTTATAAATTAAAAGTAATTATAGTAATTAAATGGTTTTTTAACTGAATTTATTGGGTATTTATTACTAACTATTATCCATCTCTCTCCTATATCTATATTACCATTTGGGATTTTTTCAAAAAATAGGATATGAAATTAATTTTTTGTATGCTAAGGTAATTACTGCTAGTAAGCTTGTCTTACAAAATTCGGTTTAAAAAGGAGGTTTTTGTATGAAATGGTATTTACATGTGCTAAAAAATTATGCAACGTTTCAAGGAAGAGCAACACGTAAAGAGTATTGGATGTTTGTCTTATTTAATTTTATTATATGGTGTGTGCTTTCAGCTATTGAACTTATAACAGATATGCCTCCGTTTTTGCGTATAGTTTATCTTGTTGCAGTCTTCATTCCATCCCTTGCTGTGACGGCACGTCGACTGCATGACATAGGAAGAAGCGGGTGGTGGCAGCTCATTACTATTATTCCGATTGCGGGAAGTATTTGTCTATTAATTCTTCTTTGTCTACGAAGTGAGTCGCAGTTAAACCGGTTTGATGTACCTAATAAAGTTGCGTAGGACTTAAACGGTTAGGTAGTTTAATTTAATAAACAAAGAGAGGGTTTAAAAATGTACTGGTATATAAAAGCGTTAAAAAATTATGCGACGTTTCGAGGAAGAGCAACGCGTACGGAGTATTGGATGTTTACATTATTTGCTTATATCTTTATGATCATTCCATATATCTTGGTTTTTATCGATTCACTTGCAGTATTTGGAGTTATTTTAGTATTACTTTACGGAGCAGCAATGATTCTGCCTTCACTTGCCGTTACTGTTCGCCGACTTCATGATACAGGAAGAAGCGGCTGGTGGTATTTAATTAACTTTGTTCCAGTTATTGGAGGCATTTGGCTGCTCATCTTACTTTGTCAAAGAAGCGAAGTAACAGCCAATATTTACGATACAGACACGCAGGCGTCTTAACCAGAGTAGTTTATTAGTTTAAAAAGTTAGTAAACTAAACGTGCGAATTGTATCTAAATTAAAAAGAGGTTGGGACAAAAGTAATTTAGTTGAAGGGAAATCCGAACTAATTAAGATTCTTGATGGAGAATCCAATTAGTTCGGATTTTTTCATAGCGTGATTGTGAACGTGAATTTTATGTGTATAGGTTCTTCTAGCGCCGCCCGCGGAAAGCGAAGCCTTGCACGGAAATCAACGGCGGTGTCATAAGCGGTTCAGCTCATGTATCTGATTTGTTCGTCTTTAGATTGGATTGATTTCATTATGTCTCAATCTCTTTTTTTCATTTTCCCATACGCTGCTAGGAATTTCTTTTCGAAGAACAGGTGCAATATCACTTGCGAAGCGCTCTAGCTGTTCGCGCTGTTCCGCTTCGCTTAGACCGTCTACGCTGATGCTCAGCACTTCGTTTCCATAAGCGTTGTGATAATCTATTATTTTTTCAATGATTTGCTCCGGGCTTCCTACTAAAGCAGGACCGTGTTGAACGATATCTTCTAGTGACGTGAACGGCGATTGATTATGTTTCGCTGCCTCTGTATTGCTAAACGCGTTATAGTACGGGCGATAGCGGCGAATCGCTTCTTCCGTTGTATTAGAAATATATAGGCTGCTTGCCCCTGAACCGACGATAGCCTTGCTTGGGTCATGACCATAATAAGCGAAACGTTCGCGGTAATGGTCAATCAGCGCTTTATATTTAGCTTGAGGGTGAAAGGAGTTAGATGAAAATAGAGGCTCTCCGTATTTAGCCGCAAGTTCTGTAGACAGCGGGCTTGACGCGCTTCCATGCCAAACGGGAATAGAAGGCTGAAACGGTCGAGGCTGAGTCGTAACGTTAGTTAAAGGCGGACGATAACGGCCGCTCCACGTGACATTTTCTTCTGTCCAAAGCTGTTTCAAAAGAGTATATCTTTCAGCAAGAGATTCCCATTGTTCTTCTTCCGTAATGCCAAAAAGCGGATAATGACGCGGATCATTGCCTTTTCCGATAATCAGTTCAAGACGGCCACCCGACAGGTGATCGAGGGTGGCATAATCTTCAGCTACTCGTACAGGGTCTAAAATGCTTAGAACGGTAACGGTAGTAATGAGACGAATATGTGACGTTTTAGCAGCGATTGCACTTAAAACAACGGGAGGAGAAGAAGACAAAAAAGGAGCTCCGTGTCTTTCGCCGACTCCGTAAGCATCAAAACCTAATTTTTCTGCCAGTACTGCTTGATTTAACACATGCTGAAATTTTTCTTGAGCAGTTAATGTTTTTCCAGTAACCGGGTTTGGAATGTTTTGAATAAGGCTAAATAAAGCAAATTTCATACGTTTTACCTCCAAAAGATAAAATGGTGGACGACAATAAAAAAAGCAAACGTACACATATTGCCGTGTCCATTTGCCTCCAGTTGACTGGTAGATATGCAGTTTTATTGTTTTATTAGTTGTATCTTAAGCGGTAGACACTGAGCTGTCAAGATAATCTTTTTTTAAAACCTACTTGATTTATCGGTTAACTAGTATTATGATGTGAATAATCTTACACGAAGTAAGCCCACTGGTTAACCAGAGGCTCTTGATGAAGCAGATGCTTTATCAAGAGCCTCTTTTTATTACATAATAGAGGGATTCAGGGGAGGAACGTATGAAAAAATATTGGCTGTTTTTACTTTCAATTGTAGTAGCTGTGAGCGTGGCAGGATGCGGAACAAACGCATCTTCAAGTGCGGGAGAAAAGAAAGAAAAAGATGTTCAAACGATTGTTGTTGGAACGGGCACTCAGTTTCCTAACATTTGCTTTATTGATGATAAAGGCAAACTGACCGGTTATGATGTAGAAGTAGTAAGAGCGATCGACAAAGAGTTAAAGGATTATAAATTTGAATTTAAAACGATGGAATTTTCAAATCTGCTTCTTAGCTTAGAAAGTAATAAAATTGATATGATTGCTCATAACATGGCTCAGAACGCTGAGCGAAAGAAAAAGTTTTTATTTAATGATGAAACATATAATTATTCTCCGCTTTATGTAACAGTTCCTAAAACTCGAAATGATATTCATTCATTAAAAGATTTAGAAGGGAAAAAAATGATTGTAGGAGCTACAAGCAATGCGGCTGTCTATCTAGACAAATATAATAAAAAACACGGCAATAAAATCGATGTAGTTTACGCCGGTCAAGGTGCGGATGATGCTACCACTCAATTAAAAACAGGCCGAGCAGATGCTACGCTTGCGACGCCATTTTCCATCGATTTTAGCAATCAAGCGCTAAAATTTCAGCAAAAAACGGTTGGAGATATTGTGATTAATTCAAAAGTGTATTTTATGTTTAACAAAAAGGACGAAAAGTTAAAGTCAGAAGTTGACCAAGCGATTAAAAAACTGAAAAAAGACGGGACGTTAAAAAAACTCAGCACAAAATGGCTAGGAGAAGACTACACGGTGCAAAATTGACTATAGCAAAAAAAAGCAGCTGTCCATACAGCTGCTTTTTTTGCATGATATAAATCCAATAGATAGAAGAAACGATCTGCAAAGAAAACAAAAATTAGTGTATAGTAGAGCTATAAGTACTATAAAAGCAGGACCGCAGTAGGAGGCCATTCATTGATTACGGATTTACAGCGCGGAGATTTCTTTCAAAAAGGACATCGTTATCGCAGAAAACAAATTCATAAGCTTTATAAAGGACAGGAACAAAGCGAAATATCAACGCCAAAAGCGCATCCATATATTTTTATTTTCACAAAAGAAAGCGGAAGTGAATACGGTACAGGGCACGGATGGAACAAAGATAAAACCGCTTTTTTCTATACGGGGGAAGGCCAAAGAGGATCGATGCAGCTCATTAAAGGCAATAAAGCGCTTCGTGAACATTTTTTATCAGGAAAAGCCGTTTATTTGTTTCACTACGTGGAGCCAGGAGTGGTCGAGTTTGTTAATGAAGTGACGTATATCAATCATCAATTAGAAATTATGTGGGATTCAGACGGAGAGCTGCGTGAAGCCATTATTTTTGAACTTGAACGAAATTCCGTGATTGAGGAAAAAGCAGCACAGCTGGATGTTTCAGCTTATTCAACTGAACAGCTTCGTCATATGGCGTTAGGGAAAGAAAAAAAGACAAGTATTTATGAACAAACGGCAGCTCTTGGACAATATGTTCACAAACGCGCAGCGGGTATTTGTGAAGCCTGCGGAGAAAGTGCGCCGTTTATCGCAAAAGATGGAAGCTCCTTTTTGCAAATGTACTATCTTTCAAAGCTATCAGAGAGCGGACTCGCTAAGCCAATGGATGCTGCAGCACTATGTCCCAACTGTCATAGCCGTCTACGCTACGGGAAAGATAGTGAAGTATATAAAGAAGAGCTGATCACTAAAATTAATGAAAAAGAAGCAGGAAAGAAAAATGAGTAATATCGTCTTTTTTCATTTTATAAAAAACCGTCTCTAGGCAGGGTAGCTGCCGAGGCGGTTTTTTGTATGTAGAATGACTTCAAAAAATAAAGACAATAAAGCGTATAAAAATAATACAAAAACAGATAATGAGAAACTGAAGCTTTCGTTTAGAAAATAGTAAAAGCTGGGGTGATGTGCTGTGGCAGACAAGTATGACTGTGTCATTATAGGTGGAGGAATTGCAGGACTTCAAGCCGCTATTCAGCTTGGAAGATATAAGCGCAGTGTATTGGTTATTGATTCAAACGATGGACGTTCCAATCTCTGCAAGAATTATCAAAATATATTGGGATGGCCTGAGGGAATAAGCGGGCAAACTCTAAGAGAAACGGGAAGGCAGCAAGCAAAAAGCTACGGCATTCAATTTAAAGAAGATCGTGTCATACAGTGTCAAAAAGAAATAGATGGGTTTAACGTCATCACAAACTCTGCGAACTACGAAGCAGCTACTTTACTGTTTGCGACCGGAGTCGTAGATCTGATTCCTTCTGAACTTCGGCAAGAGCTATATCCTTGTATGGGAACAACCGTATATGTATGTCCCGACTGCGACGGATATGAAGTAAATAATAGAAGGGTATTAGTACTAGGGTCAGGAAAAGCAGGAGCCAGTTTATCTCTTACGTTAACATATTGGACAAATGACATTACGTACATTAATCATGACAAAAAAGAAATCGGACCTTTAGCAGATACCTTGATGCAAAAGGGAATTACCTATAAAGAAGCGGCAATAAAAAAAGTCATAGCTGAAGCAGAAATGTTAAAAGGCGTCATCCTCGAAAACAATGAATTTATTTATGGAGAAAGAGGTTTTTCAGCGTTCGGAGGAAATAAAGTTCGAACAGAATTAGCGCATGAGCTCGGAGCAGAACTCCTAGAAAATCAGCACATTATCGTAAATCCGCGTACAAAAGAAACAAATGTTTCAAGTGTGTGGGCAGCAGGAGACATTGTGGCTCATTCTGAACAAGTGACAGTAGCGATGGGAGAAGGTTTACAAGCCGCTATTTGGATACACAAACGCTTGTTAGAGCTTTATGAAAAATAATTGTTTTTTTATAAAAAAAGTTAAGATTGCATGTTTTGTTTCCTTTTTGTTAGGGAACTGGAAATAAAAGAGAGATAAAAAATGATTAAAAATGAGAAGAAGGAGTGGCAAAAAAGTGGTATATAGTCAAGCAGTAAGAAAACCTGAGTTTCAACAAGCGGAATCGGAAGGGTTAAATGAAGCCATTCACGAGTACATAACTCGTCGTACACGTCACAATGCACCGGTTGTGGATGCGCTTCGATATATTATGACCATTGAACATAAACATGAACGCATGCAGGTAGCAGCAGAACTGTTCGGAACAGCTATCCAGCGTGTAAAAGATCAAGATATTATTCAATATCTAAAAAAGTGCGGAAGTTACAAAAGAATTTCTGATACGACGGAATAAAACCGTTTTCTTTGAAAAAGCGCCTTGAATGGAAAGGGGCTTTTTTTGTTTCCTCCATTTAAAAGCAAGGGGAAATACATAGAATTCTTCCAGTTTGCGCATAGTAAATGAAGCAGAATTAATTGAGGAAGAGACAGAGTTTTGTATCTGATTACGTGAATGAACTTTAAAGTAAAATACAATCTTCACTTGTACAGATGCCGACTTTTGAATAAATAGAGCTCTATGTATCCCTAGCAGGAGGTTTAGTGTATGAGTCAAGAAATACCCTTAAGTTCAAGTGAAATTGCTACTCTTTGGATGACCTATCAGCAAAAGACAATGGTCCGAAGAATCTTAGAATATTTTATTGCACACGCAGAAGATGACGGGGCAAAAGAAATTATGCAAGATACGTATACCCAAGTGGTGAACTACATTGAAGATATCAAAAAAATTTTACAGAATGAAGGGGCAGCCATACCGGTAGGATACACAGGAAAAGACGTAAATGTCGATGTTCCTAAGCTTTATGATAAGATGTTTGATATTATGTTTCTTCGCCTTTTAAAAGAAATTAGCATGGGGCTACATACGCTTCATTTAACCATGTCCTACAGAAAAGACATGATTTCACTATATAAAGAGCTTACCGCTTTCACGCAAAGTGGCTATGACAAATGTGTAGATTATCTTCAGGAAAAAAACGTGCTTCCAAGACCTCCAGCTGTTTCAGTACCTAAAACAGTGAAGTTTGCCGAAGGCACAGATTACATGAATGGAATCCATTTGTTTTCGAGTAAACGTGCATTAAATACTGTAGAGGTAGCACATATTTATTATGCAATTGAAAGCAACGTTCTTGGCATGCAAATGATTACAGGGTTCGCTCAAGTAGCAAATGAACCTGAAGTGAAGAAGTACTTTGTAAAAGGAAAAGAGCTGGCTAAAAAAGTTGTAAGTGATTATAGCAAAATTCTTCTAGAGAGCGATATCCAGACGCCTGCGACGTGGGGTGCGAAAGCGACCGAGTCAAAAATAGCGCCTTTTTCAGATAAACTAATGATGTACTGCGTGAGTTTATTCTGCAGTTTCGGGCTGGGAAGCAACGCTTTAGGCACTGCCTTTAGTTTGCGTGGAGATCTTCCTCTTACACTTGTCAGTACGGCCAAAGACATTTTAACATACGGGCAAGACGGGGGGAAAATCATGGCCAAAAACGGATGGCTTGAGGAACCGCCAAGTATGGAAGACCGAAATGATTTGATTAAATAGAAAGATCATAATACATCAAGAAAACTTCTTTTTTAAAAGAAGTTTTTTCTTTTGGATAAAAATGTCGTTATTTGTTCATTTAACGGTTTGTTTTTTGAATAAAAAGGATATATAAACTATAAATTTACAATTATATGATAAAAAAGGAGGGTTTTGCAGATGGAATGGTACATAAAGGTGTTAAAAAATTACGGGGTATTTTCTGGTCGAGCAAGCCGAACTGAATACTGGATGTTTGTGTTAGTTAACTTTGTTATTTCGTGTATTCTTTCGTTCCTTCAGTTCGTTATTGATAAGCCTCTTTTTCTGCCGGTTATCTATTCGTTATTGGTTGCAGTCCCATCGTTAGCGGTAGGAGCAAGAAGACTCCACGATACGGGAAAAAGCGGATGGTGGCAGCTTATTACATTGGTTCCACTTATCGGCGGTATTTGGCTAATTGTGTTATTCTGCCAGCCTAGCGATCCAAAAGAAAATCGTTTTGGTACAACGGCCAAAGCAGCATAAATAGAACTCCCCCTTATATAAGGGGGAGTTTTTTAGTGCACAGGTTCCACTATAGCTCCATCATAAGCCGATTGGTAAATGGCTCGTATGTCTTTTTCATGAAGAGGTAAAGGACTGCGAGCAAGAATTCGTTTTTGCTGGACGCCATCTTCTGTCAGCCTTTGAAGGGCACTTTCTGGAATATCAAATCCGCGAAGGGTTTGAGGAATGCCGACGTCTTTAACAAGTGACTGCAGTTGTTTTACACACTGATAAGAAGCTTTCTCTTCTGATAAAGAAGTAGCGTTTCCGCCTAGTGCTTCAAAAATATCCCGCATCTTTGTCACGCAGCTGCTGCGGATATAGCCCATAACGTATGGAAGCAGTACGGCGTTTGATTCACCGTGAGAAATATGAAACTGTCCACCTAATGGATATGCAAGTGCATGAACACCAGCAACACCAGCGTTAAAAAAAGCGAGACCTGCTAAATAGCTTCCGTAGCTCATCTGAGTTCGCGCTTCTTTATCTTCGCCATTTTCTACAGCTGTTCTTAAAGAAGAGCTGATCATGCGTATAGCCTTTAGGGCTAAGGCGTCCGTTACTGGATTTGCATTTACCGATACATAAGCCTCAACGGCATGAGTTAATGCATCAATCCCTGTAGCCGCCGTTACTTTAGAAGGAACGCTCAGCGTAAGCTCGGGATCTACAATGGCGGCGTCCGCAAGCAAATGGTCGTGGGTCACGACGTCTTTGCTGCTTTCAAGAGATAATACAGAAATATTCGTTACCTCTGAGCCTGTGCCGGAGGTCGTAGGAATTAAAATTTTTGGAAGCCCTTTTTCCGTAATTTGTTTCGTGCCAGTTAAGTTCAAATATTCTTCTACAGCTCCGTCATGAACGGCTAAAACGGCCGTAAGCTTTGCTAAATCTAATGCGCTACCGCCGCCAACGCCAATGACTAAATCATACTTTCGGCTTTTTGCGTAAGATACGAGTTTTTCACCAAGTGCTAAGGGCGGCTCTGGTGCCGTATCTGCGTATACATCTACTTCGTATCCATTTTGGATAAGAGGAGCACTCACTTTATCGACAAGTCCAATGTCTTTTAACACGGGATCTGTGACGATTAAAATATGAGCAGGGTCATATTTTTTTACTTCCGGAAGCAGTTGCTGAAGTGATCCCCATCCTGTATAGCTAAGAGGGGTAAAAACTAGTTTTGACACAGTCATTCTTTTATCCTCCTATAGGCACTGTTTTGTTGGCGGTTTCAAAGATGTGGTTTTGCTTCTACGTATATTATAATGAAGTATCGCAAATTTTTCATTGAATGCAAATTAGCCGTCACGAAAAAATTGAGCTTTACTTCACAGAGGCAAAGGATGGGGAAATGTTGAGATACGTAACAAAAGAATTAGCTCAGAAAATTGTTTGTAGAACGATGGAAATTATTGATTGCAACATTAACGTGATGAACGAAAAAGGAGTCATTATTGGTTCTGGTGACAAAAAGCGAATGGACCAAATTCACGAAGGAGCGCTAATGGTATTAAAAAGCGGCAGTTCTTACGAAATTACTCAGCAGGAGGCTGACACGCTGCGCGGAGCCAAACCGGGCGTGAATTTGCCTATTTTCTTTAACGGAGAAATTGTTGGAGTCGTGGGATTAACAGGACTGCCAGAGCAGATTCGTAATTACGGAAAGCTCGTGCGTATGGCTGCTGAAATGATTTTTCAAGAAATGATTTTAATAGAGGAAATTCAGTGGGATGAACGATTAAAAGAAGAGCTGGTTCATCAGCTTCTTCAACAAGAAGAGCCGCTGGATTCCTTATTTTTTGAACGAGCGAATCGGTTTAATATTAACTTATACCTTCCAAGAATGGCACTAATTATTAAAGCTGAAAATCGCCATGAAGTTATGAAGGTTGTAAAGAAATACATAGCTAATAATGATCTATACGCTATGCTTCCAGACGGAGTGGTTCTATTAAAATCTATAGAAGCCGGCAGCGCTAGCAGCTATGCTGAACAGCTGGAAAAGCAGCTTCGTGCGTCTGATTGCCTTTATAAATTATCTGCAGGATCTGTTCAAGCTGACTTTAAAGGCCTTCATGTATCGTATCAGCAGGCAAAAGATACGCTTTCGGTTGGTTCGAAGCTTCATCAAGAAGCTGATTTCTACTGCTATTCGGATTATCAAATTCCCGTACTGTTACGTCAACGCGCCGGTTTTCAAGAAAATCATGATCTGTTGCAATACTATGAAAAGCTTAAGGAATATGATAAGAAAAAAGAGCTTATCGAAACGTTAACGATCTACATAGAAGAAAATGGCGAAGGAAGCACGGCAGCTAAAAAGCTTTTTATTCATCGAAATACGCTAAGCTACCGTTTAGATAAAATTCAAGATATTACGGGAAAAGATCCAAGGAAAGTAAAAGACCTTCTTGAACTATATGTAGCCATGCTGCTATCTAAAATTTCATAATTGTGCACGTGCATAAAAGATCTTGCGATAGCAAGGTCTTTTTCTGTTGAAGTGACTAATGAAAGAATATTAGATAGCGCTTACAATTTACTTTAGGGACAGGAGAAACAAGAAAGGGGATGCTTTATGGACGTTCAAGTAAGCGCATTAGGCGCTATTTGTGCATTAGTAATTGCTATTATATTAATCTTAAAGAAAGTGGCTCCAGCATACGGAATGATAGCCGGAGCTTTAATTGGAGGACTGATTGGCGGAGTTAATATCGCTGATACCGTTAATTTAATGATTGAAGGAGCGCAAGGCATCATTCCTGCAGTGCTGCGAATTCTTGCAGCTGGGGTATTGGCCGGGGTATTAATAGAATCAGGTGCTGCAGCGGTTATAGCAGAAACCATTGTGAAAAAACTCGGGGAAACAAAAGCACTTTTAGCTCTAGCGCTAGCCACACTTATTCTAACCACAGTAGGCGTGTTTGTTGATGTTGCTGTGATCACAGTAGCCCCTATTGCTTTAGCTATTGCGAAACGTACGGGTATGTCAAAGCCTGCTATTTTACTAGCAATGATCGGAGGAGGAAAGGCAGGGAATTTAATGTCTCCTAATCCTAACGCCATTGCTGCTTCAGATGCATTTAATATTCCGCTTACATCCGTAATGGCCGCAGGGATTATTCCCGCTATATTCGGCGTAGCAGCTACTTATGTAGTAGCCAAACGATTAGTGAAAAAAGGAACAATGGTTCAAGCTGAAGAAATAGATACAGTGGATGCAAGCAGCTTGCCGCTGTTTTTAACAGCCATCATAGCGCCAATCGTTACCATCGTCCTGCTGGCGCTGCGTCCGCTTTTTGATCTTAATGTTGATCCGATGGTTGCTCTTCCTGCAGGAGGGATTGTTGGTGCCATTGTGATGAAAAAAGGAAAACAGCTTAATACATACGCTATTTCAGGGTTAGGGAAAATGTCAGGTGTAGCCATTATGCTGCTTGGAACGGGGACATTAGCAGGAATCATTGCTAACTCTCAGCTAAAAGACGTGATCATTCAAGGCTTGTCTGCCATTGGGTTGCCTGCTTATGTTTTAGCACCGGTTTCAGGTATTTTTATGTCAGCCGCAACGGCTTCGACAACGGCAGGAACAGCAGTCGCAAGCCAAGTTTTTGGATCGACGATTTTAGAGCTAGGCGTTTCTGCTTTAGCCGGAGCTGCTATGGTTCATGCTGGAGCAACCGTACTTGATCACCTCCCCCACGGAAGCTTTTTCCACGCAACGGGCGGAAGTGTAAATATGAAAATAAAAGAACGTTTAAAATTAATCCCTTATGAATCGCTGATTGGACTCATTATGGCAATTGTATCCACGCTTATATTTGGTGTATTAAAGCTATACGGGTAAAAACAAAAAGGAGTGTTTCTATGAAAATTGTGATTGCACCTGATTCATTTAAAGAAAGCTTAACGGCTCTGCATGTTTGTGAAGCGGTTGAAAAAGGAATAAAAGCTCATTTTCCAGACGCGGAGATTAGTAAAGTACCTATGGCAGACGGAGGAGAAGGAACTGTTCAGTCGCTTGTAGACGCAACGGGTGGAGAGATTATACAAGCGCGAGTAACCGGACCTTTAGGTAAAGAGGTGGAAGCTTTTTACGGAATTCTTGGAGACGGCAACACGGCTGTTATTGAAATGGCAGCCGCTTCAGGTCTTCATCATGTCCCTTTCGATAAACGAAACCCGCTTATCACAACAACGCGAGGAACCGGCGAGCTCATTCTTAAAGCGTTAGATTACAAAGTAAAGCATATCATCATTGGCATCGGAGGAAGTGCTACAAATGATGGAGGAACCGGTATGGCAAAAGCTTTAGGGGCAAAGCTTCTTGATGCTAACGGAGCAGAAATAAAAGAAGGAGGAGGCAGTTTAGCTCAGTTAGCCTCTATCGATCTGACAAACTTGGATTCTCGGCTTGCTGAAGTCAAAGTAGAAGTGGCGTGCGACGTAGACAATCCGTTAACGGGTGAAACCGGAGCATCCGCCGTATTTGGCCCTCAAAAAGGGGCAAATACGGATATGGTTAAACAGCTTGACCGTAATCTAGCTCATTACGCAGCAGTTATTGAAAAAGAAATGGATATTCATATTCAAAGTATTCCTGGTGCCGGAGCGGCAGGAGGACTAGGAGGCGGCCTGCTGGCATTTTTATCTGCGGAGTTAAAGCCAGGTGTAGACATAGTCATTAAAGCAACTGAGCTAGAAAGCTATATTAAGAATGCTGATCTTGTCATTACCGGTGAAGGAAGAATAGATGGTCAAACCATTTACGGGAAAACCCCCATTGGCGTAGCCAAAACAGCAAAAAAGCATAGCGTTCCGGTGATAGCGATAGCAGGGAGCATTGGAACGGGAAGCGAAGCTGTATATGAACATGGTATTTCTGCGTTATTCAGCGTCGTGCCCGGAGCGGTCGATCTGTCAGAAGCGCTGGAAAAAGCGAGTGAAAACATTGAAAGAACGGCTAAAAACGTAGCGTCAGTTATACGCTTAGGCATCAAGTGAAGAAGTTACAGTTTTTATTGTTCTCTTTTTAATAAATAGTAAAAGGTCTCTTCCATAAGAAGAGGCCTTTTTTTCGTTTAGTGCTGAAGTAAGCTGCTATCATTCTTTTAAATTTTATATAGGAAATAGAACTAAACATTTTCTAAAGCGTCATAGTAAGTAAGCAGTTCCAAAGATTCTCTAGCATTCTCGTCGGCTTACTAACTGCTACTTACGGAAAGGAGAGGTAAACGTGCAAAAAAAGTTTAGGTTCTTGAGAATTTTACGAAACATGATAGTAGCTATTTTAGGGATATGCATCATTTGGGTTGTAACGAATCAAGTAATGACGGCAGTAGAAAAGAAAAAGTACCCGCCTATTGGTCAATTAGTAGAGGTTAATGGCAGAGATATTCATGTATATACAAAAGGTAAAGGGGAAAATACGATTGTACTACTAACCGGCCTAGGAACGACTGCGCCTGCACTGGATTTTGAACCTTTAGTAAATGAACTGTCGAAGGATAATAAAGTTGTGGTAGTAGAACCATTTGGATACGGATGGAGTGACACTACGAATAAAAAACGTACGGTAGAAAATAGTGTAAGCGAAATGAGAGAAGCTTTGCAAAAATCGAATATAAAGGGTCCGTATATATTAATGCCGCATTCAGTTTCTGGCGTGTACAGCATGTATTACGCTAATAAATATCCAGATGAAGTAAAAGCAATTATTGGAATAGACCCTACGTTGCCAAAAGCGCCGGATTATTTTAAAGAAGAAACGCCGAATATACCAAGTTTGATGAGTGTTTTAGCGCCAAGTGGACTTGCGCGCTTAGCCCTGCTTACTAGTCCTAATCAGTATCTACCGCTAGCCGAAGAAGGAACGTATACAGCAAAAAATTTAAAAATGACAAAAGCAATCTCCAGCTGGAAAGGCTACAACAAAAACGTCATTGATGAAGCAAAAGAGCTGAACAACAATATAAATAAAACTCTCGATATGTCGTTTCCTTCAAAAATGCCCGTAATGATTTTTACTAGAAAAATAGATAAAGAAGCAAAAGAAGGAAAATCAAATATTACGTTTTACCAAAATCAATTAAGTCACGTATTGTCGCAAAAACTAGTTGTTTTACAAGGTCATCACTATTTACACTGGACGAAGTACAGAGAAATAAGCAAATATGTAAATGATTTTATAGATACATCTATTAATTCAAGTACAAGGAAATAAAGGATATAAGAAAAAGGAGTCCAAACAAGAGGTCTCCTTTTTTATAGGAAAGAATTAAATCTAGTTAGCTGTCTAGCTATAAATGTTATAATTAACCAATCGCTGGAATGATTTATATATAAAGGAGGAAAATCATGATTAAAGCCGTCATTTTTGATTTAGATGGGACACTATTAGACCGAGACAGTTCACTAAAGCTTTTTATTCAAGATCAGTACGAGAGATATAGTGAAGAACTAGCACTCATACCGAAGCAAGAGTACACATCTAGATTTATTGAGTTAGATCAAAAAGGCTACGTATGGAAAGATAAAGTATATGAGCAGCTTTTGAACGAATATGATCTTTCGAATCTGACGTGGGAGGAGATGCTAGATGATTACCTTCACTATTTTCCAGCTCACTGCGTTCCGTTTTTACATATGGAGGATGTACTAAAAGAGCTAAAGAAAAAAGGGTTGTTACTAGGCATGATCACAAATGGTTTTACGGACTTTCAGTGGATGAATATTAAGGCGCTTGGAATTGATCACTATTTTGATACCATACTTGTTTCCGAACAAGAAGGCATTAAAAAACCGCATAAAGATATCTTTTTGCGAGCATTAAAAGCGCTTGATGTGTCGGCTGAAGAAAGTGTATACATCGGGGATCATCCAGAAAATGATGTGCTTGGCGCAAGAGGCGCGGGCATGCATGCTGTATGGAAAAAGGCGCTTTCTTTGACGGAAGTTTCAAAGATTCGTATGTAATAGAGAATTTAAAAGAGGTGTTAAACGTTATTAATGAGTTTCAAGAATGCTGATGTGAAAAGGAGAAACACGATGAAAACCGAAGTTCGTCTATTGACTGATGAAGATCTTAAAGAAGCAGCAATCATCTATACAAACGTTTTTAGCGTCCGGCCTTGGAATGAACCTTGGAGTATAAACACTGCTTATGCCCGTTTATACGATATCAGTAAAACTCCAGGTTACATAGGGATAGGTTACTTTCATAGTGAAAACAATAAACTCACAGGATTTATAGTAGGAAATGAAGAACAGTGGGCGAACTATAAGACGTTTTATGTAAATGAAATTTGTGTGTTAAGCAGCACTCAGCAAACTGGCATAGGAACGAGTCTTTTATCTTTCCTTAACGAGTTACTTATACAAAAAGAAGTGAAAGAAGTCTATGTGTCTACTGAAAGAGGCCAAGGCAAACCAGAACGTTTCTTTGAAAAAAACGGTTTTGCAACTGATGAATCTCGTATACTGATGGCGGTAAATGTAGATTGAATATAAGTGAATGGGTGTAAGGTATCCGTTTTGTTGTTCCAGGAGGAACGGTTTATAAAGCAGGAGGAAATAATTTATGATTTTTTCGCTACTAGTTTTAGCCGCTATTTTAATGGTGAGTATTCCGTTGATGATTATTATGATTAAAACGGTGTGGCATCGAAAGCTTCCCCGTAATTACTATACGCCGTTTGATTATCTTGCTGCACAAACAGAAGAAGAGTTTCACGAAGCGCAAAATGAACGAGAAATAGAAGAAAAAGAAGGAGATGCCAAAAGAAGAAAAAGCTAAGGTGATATGTGTATCCTTCTTTGTAATACTAGAAATAAACAGGCTATAAACCGTGTTAAGGAGTGGAATTGACTCTTTGTTTTTTACAAACGTAAATCATTTGGGTGCTTTGGTTGGTCAAAGCGCTCTTTTTCCAATCTCCGTAGACGCTCGTAATCATAAATCCGCTACGTGTTAAAAGATGCGCCATTTCTTGCGGGAACGTGTAGCGTAAATCTATTTTCGTTGTTATTTCTTTTATGATTGTTTTATCGTAATCTCTTATCTTTCTAGTGGTGAGGTTATGCTGAATTTGCTTGATGGCGTCATAGTGGCTGTTTATGTAGACGTCTGTTGTATATCCGGTGTCGGAATCTTGATAGCTTTTCCAATACTCTTCGGCGTCTGTTGACGTTAGCTCTTCTATAGAAGGAAAACGTATTCCAACAATAAAGGTTCCACCTTCGTTCAAATGCGTATGAACGCTTCTTAAAAAGGCGTGCTGCTCTTCATTTGTTAGAAAATGCTGAAATGAATTTCCTACGATATAAATAAAGTCGCTTTTTACTTTTAAGTCGAGTTTAGTACAGTCTTGTTCCACCCATTTAACAGATAGCTTCAAAGCCTCGGCTTTCTTCTGCGCTTCTTGCAGCATAGGTGGATGAATATCTACTCCAATCAGTGAATGTCCCGCTTGTGCTAATGGAATAGTTGCGCGCCCTGTACCACAGGCTAAGTCAAGGATCATTCCGCGTTTGTTAGCTGCTTCTGTTAGTAAAAAAGCAATGTCTTCTGTATACTGCTCATTTTCATCATCGTATAAAAGAGGGTTATTATATTCGTCTAAATTTGTTAACATAAAGGCTGGCCTCCGTGTAGGCGTATTTTTACATAATTATAGCAAATAAGGTTCCTAATGTTCTTACAAACATAGAGAAATGGAGTGGTAAATAATTTGGAGTATCTATATTCTTTTATGATTAGAAAAATAGCGGTGGGATTTGTCGTCGTGAAGGTTTGGACTTTATGCGTATTCTTAGCTGCTGTATCTATTATTTTCAGCTATATAGATCGGTGGCTGCATTTGGATCTTAACCTGCCAGTATTTGATATTCCTACTCGATTTGGTGATTTTAGTTGGATGGGTAAAGTAATAGCACTGCTCATTTTGCTTTCCGCTGTAATTGAATTAGCCGTGAACGTTTCAATTAAAAAAACAAGTAAAAAACGTGAACCTATGTTTTCAGCGCTCTACCATTTAATTGCTGTATGCTCATTGGTGTTCACGTTAGGAAGACTAGTCGCTTTATTTTTTATTGCTGCTTTTATTTCAGAACGAATTTTTATGAGGGCAGGGCTGCGTAATAAAGCATCAAATATCGCCCGAAATAAAGAGGCTTAAATTACAAAAAGAAAGAGGCAAAACTAGTTTCAGCTCTTTCTTTTTACAGCCCAATCCTCCACAATTTCCGTGAATTCATCTAGGTGTTCTTCAAATATCCGTTTTCGATGTCCGTTTGCTCCGGATGGATGAGGAAAGCCAAATAAATACGTATGCCGAGAAAACGAAGGTTCACGCGAAAGTTTTCTTAAAACATTTTCAACTGCTTTTCCTAGCGGAATGATTAAACATGGATTCTTTATTTCGCTCAATTCATGCGTGAACACTTCAAAAGCATAGTGTGAAAGAAGCGCTGATCGTTCAATTGGCGGCTGATGACCCGTATAGTTTTTTCCTTTGTAAAACACAGGATACTTTAATACGGACGTGGTATGCAGCATATCTCGCTGTGAAGCAAATAACTCAGCGGCACTGTCTATATCGATCGCTTTTTGAACGCCGCATCGATCTAACATGTCTATTAAATTTACTCTCATCGTTCCGCTAAAGCTAGCGGATTTTTTTGTTTCGTACAGTACTTGTTCAAGCGGATGATGATGGGACAGGCTGGAAACGCATTGTTTAAAAGCGGTTTTCATTTGAAACCAGCCTGGTGTGATGCCGGCAATAATAATATGAGCGTCTGGATTTATGTAATCGTTATGGGGTGAGTAGTACATGCTTAGTTCCTTTTCTTGACCGATTAAAAAGTCTTTTTGCAACAGCTGTTCTTTCGTGAAATTCATGTTATGCAATTGTTGAAGGGCAGGCAGACATTGTTGAAAATAAGAATGTTTGCTAATCATATGCGCTCTCTTTCCTTATCAGTATTTCTTCTTTTATTTTCCCCAACAAACCGTTTTATATCAAATATGAACAAATTCTTATAAAAATTAATATTTACTAAAAGTTTACTTAAGTTTTAGTGCGGTTTGATAAAAACAAGGCAGTGGTAGCGGCTTTTTTGTCACTTTAACGGCGAAACTAACAAAAGAAATGAAGAATTTTGGAGAATATTTTAATAAATTTACTGAAATTTTAAAATTATTTATTGAAAGCGTTTTATTAATGTGCTATTCTTCCAATATAAGAGATAAATATTTAGTAAAAATAGAAGATTATAATAGAGAGGTAAAAAGATGGCAACTTTAAAAGATATAGCGGCGTACGCTAATGTTTCCAGTTCAACCGTATCCAGAGTACTAAATAATGATCATACGCTTTCTGTATCTGAGGTTACCCGTGAGCGCATTCTTCATGCAGCCAAGGAGCTGCAATATACGCCTGTGAAGATACGAAAAGGAACGGCAAACGGAAAAGACATAGAAGCTCCAAGGATAGGTATTATTTTTGCTCAATCCCTTGAAGAAGAGTTAGTAGACCCTTTTTTCTCTTCTATTCGCCATGGAATAGAGAGTGAATGCGCAGAAAAAGAAATTTTTACAGTAAAGTCATTTAGACTAAAAGGCATGAAGCAAGAAGAGCTGCTGCAGGATCTTGATGGAGTAATTGTAGTGGGAAGAGTTAGTCCAGAAACGGTTCAAGAAGTGAGCAATCATTTAGATACTATTGTTTTTATCAATCACAAAGCGGATGAGGATTTGTACGATTCGGTCATGATTGATTTTGAGAAAGCTACTAAACATGCATTAAATCATTTATTTGACCTCGGTTATAAAAGAATTGGCTATATCGGAGGGACAGAAAGAGAACACTATATAAATGGAAGTTCTATTATTGAAGATCAGCGTCAAACAGTTTTTGAAAGCGTTATGCATGAAAAAGGCCTGCTTGATTCCGAGAAAGTTTATATAGGGGAGTACTCAATGACTGAAGGCTACGAGCTGATGGCACAAGCGATTAAGCAAGGAAATCTTCCTCAGGCATTTTTTATCGCAAGTGATGCAATGGCGATAGGGGCGATGCGTGCCTTGCAGCAATCAACTATAAAGGTTCCTGAAGACGTAGCGATTGTAAGCTTTGATGATGTGGATGTCGCAGCATTTGCGAGCACGCCGCTCACCACAGTTAAAGTATATACCGAAGAAATGGGAAGGCAGGCTGTTAAACTGCTAGTAGATCGGTTAAGCGGCAGATCCGTTCCTTTAAAAGTCATGGTGCCGACTAAATTAATTTATCGTGAAAGCTGCGGAGCTTTACTCAAGAAGCAGTAACCTAAAAGCTATAACTCGAAAGGGGATGATAGAAAAGAAGAATTCATACATAAAGAGTGATAAGGGGGAAGAAAAATAGAAAAAAACATAAAAAAGGCAGGTTAAAAAGCCCTAGAAACTACATACTTATTGGCAGATAAGTATGTAAATGAAAAAGCTTTTTCATCTCTAGGACTCTTTGAACCTTTGTAAAAGTATAGGATTAAATTATAAGTGACTTTATTTCGTTGTGCAATGAATTTGTCTATGTATAAATAACTGAATATTCAGTCATTTATGTCTTGATAGAGTATAAGGGGGAAAAAAGATAAATGAAAAAGCTTACGTATCTTTTCGTTCTATTACTAGTCTTTTCTGTTGTGGCAGCAGGCTGCGGAAATAAAGAAGCAGCAACAGGCGGAAATGGGAAAACAACGTTAACGCTTTTTTCTACGATGAGTAATAAAGGCGAGAGAAAAGCGCTTCAAAACGCGATTGCAGAATTTGAAAAACAAAATCCAGATATTAAAATTGATGCAAATTTTCCGGGTAACGGCTATGAAGATATGCTTCGTGTGAAAATGGGTGCAAATGATATGCCGGATTTATTTGATACGCACGGCTGGTCTCAGCTTCGCTACGGGGAGTATGTAGCAGATTTAAAAGATATGGATTGGGTTCAGCATTTGGATCCGGCGCTAAATCAAATTTTAAAAGATAAAAGCGGCAAAGTGTATGCGTATCCTTTAAATCAAGCAAAAGACGGAATTAGCTATAATGCGACGCTGTTAGAAAAATACGGAATAAAGCCTCCTAACACAATGGATGAATTTATAACAGCGTTAGAAACAGTAAAAAAGAAAAGCAAAGGAGAAGTAGCGCCTCTATGGATTCCAGGAGGGGAAAATGGAAATATTGCTCAAGTGTTTGATCAGCTGGCTACACCTCAGCTTATTACAGCAAAAAATAAGAACTATGCTAAGCAGTTAGAAAAAGGAACATTTAATTGGTCAAACTACACGCCTCTAGCGGAAACAATGGCAGAAATGAAGAAAAAAGGGCTGCTGAATGAAGATGTATTAACCGCAAAAGTATCTCAAGCAACGGAATTAATGGCTCAAAATAAAATTGCTTTTACATTTGTGGGGGGATCTCTTGGGCCTGATGCAACTGAATTAAACCCTGAAGTAAAAGTAGGAACGGTACCGGTGCCTGCTATTCATAAAGGGGGCACGCAAAGCTGGATTGGCGGAGAGCGCTTTACCCTTGCTGCGTGGAAGGATTCTAAGCACCTTAAAGAAGCGAAAAAATTTATTGAATTTGTGTCACAGCCGGAAGTTGCCAAAAAGATTGCCGAAGGAACGTCTTCAGCATCGGCTCTGACAAACAATAAAACCCAAAACTACTACTCTGAATACTACGATAAGTATAGCGATATTAAAGTTGAGCCATACTTCGACCGGAAGTATTTACCGAGCGGCATGTGGGCGGTGATGTCTTCTACAGGTCAAGAATTGCTAGCGGGAAGTTTAACGCCAAAGCAATTATCAAAAGAGATGGAAAAAGAGTACAAGCGTCTCAGTAAACAATAAAATAGTGTGCAAAAGTTCCTTGTTCGCTAAGAAGCAGGGAGATAGGCTTCTGCTTCTTTTCAACACAAGCTGAAATAGGAGTGAACACGATGAATGAATTAGTCAGGAAAGAGCCGGTTTCTGTAGTGAGAGATACGGAAAAACGAAAGAAAAAATTAAAAACAGAGTCTTCTTTATGGTGGATGTACCTTCCCGGCTTAGTAATTATCACCGTTTTTATTATCTATCCTTTTATTAACGGAATTAGACTTTCCTTTACTAATTGGAATGGATTTTCACAAACATACGATTGGATTGGGCTCCAGCAGTATAAACGTTTGCTTGCAGATCCAACGACTTGGCTTGTGATAAAAAATACGCTGCTCTACGGAATAGGCAGTACAATTTTCCAAAACATTATTGGCTTGTTATATGCTTTGCTTCTCAATCAAAGCATTAAAATGAAAGCTGTAACAAGAACAATTGTCTACCTTCCGGTTATTATCAGCCCAATTATTATGGGGTATATTTGGTACTTCTTTTTTGCCTACCAAGGAGGCGCTTTAAATGACCTTCTTGTATTTTTAGGCTTTGAGAAGATTAATGCTTTGGGGACCCCGGAGCTTAACTCTTGGATTATTGTGTTCGTCAATACGTATCAATTCGTTGGAATTGCGATGATTATTTATTTAGCGGGGCTGCAAAGTATTTCAAAAGATTATTACGAGGCGGCACAGCTTGACGGAGCATCGGCTCTTCAGCAGTTTAAAAACATCACGCTTCCACTGCTTATGCCTTCGATTACAATTAACGTCGTTTTAAATATTATCGGAGGTTTAAAACTGTTTGACGTCATTGTTGCGCTGACAGGAGGAGGGCCTGGAGATGCATCGCAGTCAATGTCTACTTTTATGTATGACTTATATTTTAGAAGACAGGACGCCGGCTATGCTGCAACTCAAGGTGTGTGCATGGCGCTCATTATCTTAGTCATTAGCTTATCAGCACTTGTGTACTTTAAACGAAAGGAGACAGAAGCGTGATGGACTATACAAACAAACGGAAAAAACGATTTTTTACCTTTCTAGCTCTTTGTATAACGCTCGTTCATATTGTCCCTTTTTATATTCTTGTTACGACTTCTTTAAAAGCAACCGGGGATTTTAGTTCCAAATGGGTATTTCCAAAAAGTATACACCTTGAAAATTTCACAGCGGCTTGGGAGCAAGCGAACTTAGGAAATTCTTTTGTTAATACATTTATCATTACGTTCGTTTCGGCGATTCTGCTTATTTTTTTAGGATCAATGGCTGCGTATCCTTTAGCGCGCCGCCAAACGAAACTAAATAAGTACGTCTATTTTATTTTTATCGCCGTGATGGTAATACCGCCTTTAACAGCGCTAGTTCCGCTGTACAAAATGGTTGTGAATATGGGGATGATGAACACGTATCAAATTGCTATTTTAAATAATGTCGCAGCATTTTTGCCGCTAACGATCTTTTTATATGCGAGCTTCATTCGCTCCACTATTTCTAAAGAGCTCGAGGAAGCAGCAAGAATCGACGGGGCCGGCACGTTAACGATTTTCTTTAAAATCGTATTTCCACTGCTAAAGCCTGTCACTGCGTCTATTTTAATTATTGCAAGCGTCTATATTTGGAACGACTATCAGTTTGCGATTTTCTTCCTTCAAGATAAGGAAATGCATACATTAACCGTTACGCTAGCAAGCTTTTTTGCCGAAAATCAAAATAATCTTAGCTTAGTAGGAGCAGCTGCAATCATTGCGATGCTTCCAATGACCATTTTATTTTTAGTGCTACAAAAATACTTTATTGCAGGGCTTTCATCAGGATCTGTAAAAGGATAAAACCAATACGAGGAAGGAAGATGACGATGTCTAAAATCACATTTATCGGAGCGGGAAGTACAGTTTTTGCAAAAAATATTTTAGGAGACTGCATGTTTGTGCCTGCTTTAGCTGGCTTTGAGTTTGCACTTTACGATATAGATGCTGAGCGTTTAAGAGATTCAGAAAATATGCTAAACAATCTAAAAGAAAACTACAAAGTGAATATTACGGTTAAAGCCTATTTGAACCGCAGAGAAGCTTTAACAGGAGCAAAGTATGTGATTAACGCGATTCAAGTAGGCGGATACAAACCAAGCACCGTCATTGATTTTGAAATTCCTAAAAAATACGGCTTGCGTCAGACGATTGGAGATACAGTAGGAATTGGAGGAATCTTCAGATCACTGCGCACGATTCCAGTGCTGTTTGATTTTGCAAAAGATATTGAAGAAGTATGTCCGGATGCGCTGTTTTTAAATTACACCAATCCAATGGCAACACTAACGGGTGCAATGCTTCGCTATACAAATGTAAAGACGGTGGGCCTTTGTCACAGTGTTCAAGTATGTACAAAAGATTTATTTGATTCTCTCGGAATGGATCATGAAGGAATACAAGAGAAAATCGCAGGCATTAACCATATGGCATGGCTGCTAGAAGTAAAAAGAGATGGACAAGACTTATACCCAGAAATCAAGCGTCTGGCAAAAGAAAAACAAAGAACAAAGCATCATGATATGGTGCGTTTTGAGCTAATGGATAAGTTCGGTTATTATATTACCGAATCGTCTGAGCATAACGCAGAATATCATCCATACTTTATTAAACATAAATATCCAAATCTTGTTGATCAGTTTAACATCCCTCTTGATGAATATCCGCGCCGATGCGAAGAGCAAATTAGCAATTGGGAATCCATGAGAGAAGAAATGGTTAACAACAGTCAGTTAACTCATACACGTTCACATGAGTACGGCTCTAGAATCATTGAAGCCATGGAGACAAACGTGCCGTTTAAATTTGCCGGTAACGTATTAAATACCGGAGGCTTAATTAGTAACCTGCCGACAAAAGCGTGTGTAGAAGTGCCATGTGTTGTAGACCGAAGCGGTATTATGCCGACTTATGTAGGAGATTTACCAGAGCAGCTTGCGGCGTTAAATCGCACGAATATTAATACGCAATTACTAACTATTGAAGCAGCTGTCACTAGAAAAAGAGAGCACATCTATCAAGCAGCGATGCTAGATCCTCATACAAATGCGGAATTATCCATGGATGACATCATTCGTATGTGCGATGATTTAATTGAAGCACACGGCGAGTGGCTGCCTGACTTTACAGGGAAAGTGAACCAATACGTGTAATAAAGGAATCCTCGGCTGTGATTGGCTGAGGATTTTTTTGTACTTAGGAAAAGAAGGGAATATCATCCAAATCGATATTGACATTTAAAAATGTTCGTCATACACTGTAAGAAGCAAGTCATTTTATACTAAGAAAGGAAAGGTACCGTAGACAATGGATAAGTAATCCTATTTTTTTAGACATTCTTTTAAAACTTTATTTTAAATGAACATTTGTCTAGATAGGATTAGTCTGTACATTTTTAGGTGCCATTTCTATATGTCTTATATGAAGTGATTTCTCCCTTTTTTTACTCTATAAAAAGGGTGCATATTTGCGTATGCCTAATTATGACCTCTAATCCTCTCTAGAAATCCTAGGGAGGTTTTTTTATGTTATTGTTAGAAGCTATAAATATTGAAAAAAGCTATGGAGACCGCCTGCTGTTTCAAGCAGAGAAACTTCAAGTACATCGCGGAGAGCGAATTGGAATTGTTGGGAAAAACGGAGAAGGCAAGTCGACGTTGCTTCATATTTTAATGAAAAAAACGAGTCCAGATCAAGGGATTGTGCAAACATATTGCCGTTCCTCACTGATTCCACAGCTTGATATTCAACCTACAGGAGACGTTTCTCCTGAGATGAAAAGTCAGTGGAGTGTGCCAACTGAAGCGGACTTTCTTAGCGGAGGAGAAGAAACAAGAAAGAAAATTGCAGCTGCTCTTTCATCCGGCGCGGAACTGCTTGCAGCCGATGAGCCAACGAGCCACTTAGATGTAAAAGGCGTAGAGAAATTTGAAGAAGAAATGAAGTCTTTTACAGGCAGTCTGCTGCTGATTTCACATGACCGAGAATTATTAAACCGCCTTTGTACGTCTATTTGGGAAGTAGAAGGCGGCAAAATTCACTGTTATGAAGGCAATTATCAAGAATATGTGACGCAAAAAAAACACGCAGTTGAAAGACAGCAGTTTGAATATGAACAGTATGTAAAAGAAAAGCAGCGTCTTGAACTGGCGTCTGAAGAAAAAAGCCAAAAATCAAAGTCGCTTAAAAAAGCGCCGAGCCGCATGGGCAACTCTGAAGCGAGACTTCATAAGCGAGCGGTCGGAAAACAAAAAGCGAAGCTAGACAGAAGCGCAAAAGCGATTGAAACAAGAATTGAAAAGCTGGAGAAAAAAGAAAAGCCAAAAGAAATGGAAGAAATTCATTTTGACCTATCGCAGTTTCACCAAGTGCACAGCAAGCAGGTACTAAGCTTTGACAAAGTCTCAGCATCAGCTGGTAATCATATCTTGTTTCAAAACCTAAAAGGCGGTGTGAAGCCAGGAGCGAAAGTAGCGATTGTCGGCAAAAACGGCGCCGGAAAATCTACGCTGCTGAATATGATTGAGCAGCGAACAGAAGGGATTACGGTTGCGAAGCCTGTAAAACTCGGCTTTTTCCATCAGCGCCTTGAAAATCTAGATCCCGCTAAAACCATTTTAGAAAACATTAAAGAAGACAGCCCGTACACTGAACAGTTTATTCGTACGGTGCTATCGCGCTTACTTTTTAAACGTGAAGACGTGTATAAAAAAGTAGAGATGCTAAGCGGAGGAGAACGAGTCAAAACGGCATTAGCAAAAGTCTTTTTAGGAAACTATAACGTTCTTCTTTTAGATGAACCGACCAACTATCTTGATCTTCATACAAAAGAAGCGCTTCAAGAAGTGTTAAAAGCTTATCCAGGGACGATTTTATTTGTGACGCACGACCGCTATTTTGTTAAAAAGCTTGCGACGCATGTTTTGACGTTAAAACAGTCCAAAGCGGAGCTCGCGGCGATTGAAGACACGGGTAAAAGCAAAAAAGCGTCACAGCAGCAAAATGAAGCCGAGAAACTTGCGCTTCAACTAGAATTAACAAAAGTGATTAGCGAGCTTTCTATCACGCCAGAAGGAAAAGACAAGCAGCGTCTTGAAAAAAGATACGAAGAGCTTTTAGAAGAAAGAAAACGATTAAATAGAAAGGAAGGGTAATATCACTTCACCTAACAATGAATACAATGATGTTACTGAACATCAAAAGCGTATTGAAGGAAAATTAACGGATATGAATGTAAAAGGAACGCCCAAAAGAATAAAATGGATTGGCTATGGAATCATTATTTTCTTTGTGATTCTTATTCTAACGATGACCATCGGCGTATTTATCAATTAAAACAAAAAGCAGCCGCTTCAATGTTGAAGCGGCTGCTTTTTTATTTTCCTACTTTGGTAACGATCGCATCTCCATTTTTTCCAACTCGTACAGTAGCAAAACGAGCTTCGCTTTCCACTTTGCTGCCGGTTCCTTCTGGAATAAAATAATGTTCAATTCCGTACTGAATTCCCCAGTCGTGATAGCTGCCCGTAATGACAACGTCTTTTTCTTTAGAAGTATACGGCTTATTCCAGTCATCATCCGCTTGGTAGATTTTTGCGTATTTATACACGCCTTGTTTGTCAGGGCGAAGAACGAGCTTCACTTTTTCACCGTCTTTTACATGAGGTAAGGTAACGTGCGCAATGTCGTAATTCAGCTCAACGTAATCGCCTTGCAGCAGCGAGCGCGGATCGATCGGCTGTAAAGCGAGCTTAATTTCTTTTCCGTTTTGAAGAAGCACTTCGTTTTTAGTGAAAATGCCGCCCAGCATAATAAGCTGAACAAGAATGATGATCCATACAGCGGTTCGGCTGCGATCAAGAAACGACGGCTGCGGCTGATCAGGCGTTGACAGGTCCCATTTCCTGCTTAGGAAAAGAAAGATAAGACCTAAAATAACGAGCACAAGTGATTTATTAAATAAATCCCACACAAAGTCGTAATATTTCATCGCTAAAAAAACAAACCAGAAAATCATGCCAACAATAAAATCATACTTTGGCTCTTTTCGTACCGTCACAAATAAAAAGACGGTCGAAATCACAAAAAACACCGTGCAGTAAATGATATTTAAAAAAGACGGTTCGCTTAATTCAGTCAGCGACAGTAAAAAGATAAAAGCAAGAAGCAGCGCTGCTTTTTTAAACGCGTGGTGCACGTTTATCGCGTACACAGCGGCATTTAATAGAAACAAAGCGAGCAGCACATAATCTATTTTGATAGTGTCATAGTAAGCAGTCGGAACCTTTATTAACAGAAGCCCTTGCACTAGCACAAAAAGCAGCAGGCGAACGGGCGTATGCTTTGTGAATACTAAAAGCGCTACAAGTGCGATGACGTAGATAAAAAACAGAATGTCGTTCACAAAAAAAGAAGCGCCGCCGCTAATTAATACGCCCATCATTAAAAGCGTATATTTCACGGTTGGAATATCTGCTTTAATCAAATAACATGCCACAATCAGCAAAACGCCAATCACAAGCATTCCGTTTGTTGGGTACGTTCCTGTAATAAGTGTGACAAGTCCTCCTAAAGAGCTGCTGCCGATGACCGATGCAATGGCCGTAATCCCAATCACCGCTATTCGTTTGATTACGCGGAGCGAGGTTTTTTGTGCTGACGTGTTAGCAGTGAGCCATTTGACAAACCATACGCTTGCACCAATAAACAAAATCACGAACCCTAAAGCTAAAAACAGCGACCATTCAGCGTAGTGTTTAAAAATAAAAGAGAAAAACTGTTCAATAACAAATAAAGCAAATGCCACAATGGAAATCCCTAAAAACGACCTTTGCGGCTTCACTTTTGAAAAATAAAAAAAGGAGCTTAGTAGAAACAGCAAATAAAAAATAATAAGACCAATCCGTAAGCTAGAGCTGCCTGTGAAATCCGGCAGGGAAACAGTTAAAAAAATGTAGTGAAACAAACAAAACGCTGCATATATGATCACAGGAGACGAGCGCTGTTTCTTTTTTATGATCCAAAAGATGAGTAAGTTCACAAGCGCCATTCCTGCGTAAAGTAAGAGCGTCTCGTGTTCACCTCGCTGTGAAACTGCGCCTGTTGGTGAAATAAAAAAAGCCATGGTGAATTGAAATAAAACAAACGATAACACATAAAACGGCTGATACTTTGTAAAAAAGCTAAACAAAATAACCGGCACAAGCCAAATTAAAAACAGCCAGTACGATTCAGCGTGCGTGTTGTAAATTTGAGAAAGAAGCGCGATGCTTAATCCAAATGAAAGAGCGCCGGCCAAAAGCGTCCAGTGACTTAAAAACGCCTGCTGAGGAAGCAGCTTTCGCACTACAAACGCACTTCCGTAAAACAGCAGCATCAGCCCCACGCTCAGCGCAATTTTAATGTAGCGGTCAAAGCCTTGCCAGTTCGATGCGAAAAAATATAAAATGCCGGACAAAACAAGAGCCAATCCCAGTAAATAACCGAGTCTTACGAGCTTTTCTCTCATACTCAACCTCCTCTTTATATTATGTATATACTAGCGCATGTTTAAATATTTGGAAATAGAAAGAATGAATGCGTTTTAACAAAAAAATTGTGTAAAAAGGCCTTTTAGTGGCGCGGAAATAACAAGCAAAGTAGTCCGAAAATCTTGATAAATTGTCAATAGTAAGATAGTTTTGGTTATTTTATCCTGAAGAGTGGGTATTGAACTAAAAACCTACATTATTCCCAAAAAATATAAGAAAACATGCCGATGTGCTCTCTTTCTTTATTTGATAAGCTATAAAAGGGAATTACTGTTAGAGAAACCAAGAGATAGATATAAAGGAAGTGTCATCATATGAATGAGATGTTTGTTGCTCATCTGTATACCCAAGTGAAGCAGGCACATGAAGATATCCAGCAGCTTACCGCTAGTAAAAACACGTTAACGGAAGTCAAAGGAGAGCTTGAACGTGCAAAGGAAAAGGTAAAAGAACCAGAGCTTACTTCCGCCACTTGGTCAGGCAGCCTTGCTGTTGGGTTTGAAGACATCCGCACCGCTATGTTAGACGAATACGATGATTTGCTGACCCGTCAGCTGACGGACGCCATCACGACAATTGATGCAAAAATTACGGCGCTTCAATCAGATATACAAGGGATGGAACGCGCCATTAAAATGCAAGAAGACGAAGCAAAAGATAAGGTGTGATGCAATATGGCAGACGAAATTAAAGTAATAGATGGTGAAATTAATAGAACGCTTAGTGACCTAAGCGCTGCTGCGCAGCAGTTTCAGCCGCTTTTTCCGTTTCACGTCGGAAGCGGACAAGAACTAGAGGTGCTCGATGAATTAAACCAGCTGAACCAGCAGCTGCAAACGTTAATTGTGGACTACAAGCAAACGCTCCTCGATGATTTGAACGCCACCAAAAAATCCGTGCAGTCCATAAAAGAAGCAGATGAAAAAGCTGCAAACGCCGCTAAATAATGTTCATATTTTATATAAAGCTATCAAAAACAACCTTTCAACCAGCATAGATGTGGCATTCAAATAAAAAGGTTTTATCTAGCGGATGATGCAAGCCTTGTAAAGAGGAGCGTCCGCTTAGGTTTAGAAAAATGACGGGCGGTTGTTCGTTAACCGTTCGTTGTTTTTCTACATCGATACAGCTAGGAGGTTACAGATTATTGAAAACACTTGATGTCGATGCTTTTCACGAAAATATTCAAGCTATCTTAGACTCTATTAAAAGTCAAAAAGAACAAATTCAGGGCCTGGTTTCACAGGTTCAGGCATTTTCAAGCTTAGATGATGCGTTTAAAGGAAAAGGAGGAGAAGCGATTCGGTCTTTTTACGAAACGGGACATGCTTCTTTTTTAACGCTGTATCATTCATTACTCACTTCCTATGAAGCTCGACTAACTCAAATCACACATGCGCTGCGCTCATTTGAACCGAGCGAAGACGGCTACATCACGCAGCCGTTTCTGCAAGACACTATTCCCGCGCATTTAAATCAAACAAGAAATACAACAGTTTCGCTTGTCGATCAAGCGAATGCAGCAATTCAAAAAGTCAGTCATCTTGCTTCTGTTTCAGCGCTTAACGATCAAGGTTTTTTAACAGAAGTAGAACAAGCAAAAAACAAAGCGGACAAAACGATGAATGATTTAGTCCGTTTTGACGAACAGCAAACGCAAAGCCTTTCAGCCATTCAAGATCAGCTGACGTCTTTAAATTCGCTGCTTTCTAAAGTGAAAGCTGGGTTTCAAAATGGTTCCATTCAGCCGGGCAATGTAAGTGAGCTGAGCGCGTTGGCGAAAAAAGCGATGACCGATTCAGGAGGCGTGTCGGTTTTTGAAGAAGGTATTCCAACAACCTTGACAAGAAAAGAAAAACAAGAGAAAGTGATAAAGGAAGTAGGCCTTAAAAAACTGATTCAACTTCAGGCAATGACGCCTGCTGAACAGTTAAAAGAAATTCACAAGCTTGAAAAAACCTCGCCTTACATAAGAGAAGTGCTAACGCAAATTCAGCAGGATACGGCACCTGCTAACATGAAAAAACTAGCGGAACTGTCACCTGCAGAGCAAGCAGTGGAACTTGAAAAAAGCCCATACCTGCAGGCACTCAACGATTCTTCAACTGTAGGCATGCTAGCGTCTCAACAGGTTCTTCAAAACGCTACGGGCGTTGAGGGAATGCTTATGCAGTCGGTGATGAGTCAGGGGCAGATTAGGAGTGTCGGGACTAAAAAAACAGCTGAATCCTTTGACTTTACAGAAATCTGTGAAAATCCTAAAGCTAAAAAAGAAGAAACTGGTATAAAAGCTGTAGTCAAGGACGTAGGAGAAGGTGCTATAACTTTAGCAAAAGGTACAGTTACGGGTACTAAAGGCGTAGTACAAGACGTTTGGGCCGGTATGGGAGAGAGAGCAGATAAACGGTACAACTCCTTGTATGACTTTGGAAACTATATAACGATGGGCGGATTTGATGGCGCTGTTTCCTTCAAAGAAGGCTTAATTGAGCGAGGAGAAAAATCGTTTGATTCACCGTATGACTTCGTCAATCACGCAACGATGGGACTTTTAGATGTAGGGCAGCAGGCACTTAATCCGGACAAACCTCTTTCAAAAGAGCACTGGGAAAACAGCATGTTTCTGTTTGCGAGCGTAATTGGAGGAGCGAAACCCGCAGGAGCCGTAAAATCCGTTCCAAAAGTAACAAACGTTCCGCGTGTACCTGCACATAAAGCAACCAAAACATTAAGCAATATGCGAAATGTCGTCAGCCCAAAAGCAGCAAGCAATTGGTCGAAGAAGGTATATGAACCTGTTCAGAAGAAGCTTCAACCTTTATTAGATGCTGAGATACCTACTTTACGTCCTCGACCTCAACTGGTAGGAATAGGAGAGGCGTTACCTGGAAAGACCGTTGGTGAAGCGTTAAATGGATTAACGACGTATAAGATGGGGAATGTTTCGAAAGGTCAGTCCAAAGCGTTGGAGAAAGTGGAAAAACCTGGTGGTAAAGCGGATGTTGAAGGGGTTTATGATCAGGATGCGGTGGTTAAGGGGAATATAAGATATAAAGAAGGCTACTATATTGAGCATTTAACTGGGAAAGTAGAAAAGTGTACAAAACGTCACGGTGTAAGTGGCGGACATAACTATGATGAATTTAAAAAATACTTTGATAATAGTGATCAATATAAATTAGATGAAGTTAAGAAGGATGAGCATCCAGATGTTAAAGGGGTATACGATATAGAGTATAGATTAAAAGTTGAGATAAAAGATTATAGAGGACAAGGAACCGGAGAATTTAAATTTGTACCAAAGGAAGATAAACCTCCTCATAAGAAAACGGTTTATGACCCTGCTTTAATATCCAGTGACGAAATTGTTCGATTGGGGAATGAAGCAATGGAGGAAGGTATTGAATCGTCAAGAGTTAAACAATTAAAAGGCCAGACAAATAAACAAATGATTCGGGGAGTTTCAAGTAATGGATTGAAGTTTGAAGGATTTAAAAATACTGATACCGGGGAAATAGAAAATTTTTATCCAGTATTGAAATTTGGACAGAACTAAGGAGATAATACAATGAGTACTGTTTTTGATGATAAAAATAAGTTGATTCGAATGTATGAGGAGCAAGGGCTCCATAAAGGTTCAGTTATTGATGTGCTTGGTGATTTTGTAATGGAGTATGACTTTGTTAGGATACTAGAAGGCTTTTTGGAGGAATATGTCGAAAGACGGGATTATATGGGTGTAGTATATTCAGATGAATTTGATAGAGATGATGAAGAATTTTTTGGAGAAAATAGAGTTCTATTCTACTATGGTGTAGATGAAGAAATAGAAAATATTGTAGATTATGAAGAGTTATGTAAATATCTTCAAACTGCATGCCAATTTTACATTAAAAAACATCCTGAGCGTACTGAAAACGTGAAAGAACTTCTTTTTAAGATAAAAGATAAATATAATATAAAAGGTTAATTGATTCCTCTCTTTAAAAAAGAGATTATTGAAGAGTTGTTGATGAAAACTAAAGGCAAATATGCTTATTAAATAAGGGATAGTAAAAGCACTTCTGAATAAATCCAGAAGTGCTTTTTTCTTGAAAACTATAAAAACCATTAGACAAATTACAAAAAAATTTTGAAAAACTCAAAGAAGAATCTATGCATGCTATTCAAATTAAGCGAATTGAGCTATTTTTGAAGAACAGCTAGCAATAAATTAATTTATTATAAGTGGGTGAGAGCGTGGAAAATAATCCGAAAATTATTTTGGGAATACCGGGCACATGGAAAGATAGACAAGCATTTAAAGACAAATTTAACGAAAGTCAACAAGAGTTTGTATACCTAGGGGAACATATAGGCAAATTACAGACGCCTGAATATTTTTATCAAGTGGAATTTGTTAATGAACATATTCCTCATGTAGCTGAAGCGTTTGAGCTTTGTGGAAATGGGACATTTACTAAAGATGATATTGAAACCCTTCAAAATCACCGTAGTATGGCATATATTATTGCAGAAGGTGATCACTTGAGCAAGTTTTTGAAATTATAAGTGTCGGGAAGGCAGTCCTTCAATCGGGCGGTTTAGCAGTGAACGTTGAGTCATCTGGAAAGGCCACTACCAAAGATAATTGGTTAGAATACGTTAACAATGGTACAGAGAACAGAGCATTTGCTGCTTTCGTTCAAATGTCTAGAGAAGAAGATGTGTTTTACACCTGTGGTATGCATAATTTTTGGCTATAAAGATTTACTAACATCTACATCTAATACCAATCCAGCTGAAACAGTAGAGTTGTTTCAAACCTTTTGCCTATATACGTTGATCGAAAATCCTGTATTTAATAGTGGAGAAACATTTAGTGTTGATCCTAAAGCTCCGGTTTTTCAATTAAGGGAAGAATCGTGTGTGCTGTTTGAAAGTGATGACCCTTTTTATAACCCTTATGGGGTTTGGCGTTTAAATAAAATAAGCTAGTCATTTAAAGAACAAGGTTGAAAAACTTTGTCCTTTAAGCGTTAATCGGAGATGTAGAGTGTACTACTAATGGTTCAGTGGTATTACCATATCAATTTGAGGTGGATGGTAAATAATTATTGGGAGGGATTTGTATTGGCACTCAATGATCAAGTGTATGACCAAATTGTAAAGTTATGTAGTGAAGGAAATGCTTTTGTTGAAAAAGGAAAAGATAATAAAGCAATAGAGAGCTATATAGCTGCTCTAGATTTAGTTTCGTTACCGAAGAACAATTTGGAAACAAGTACATGGATTTATACAGCATTAGGAGATACTTATTTTTCTAAGTATGAGTGACTGGTTTACAGTTAAAGATATCCTTGAATTTGAATTAATAGCTCATTAAGGAAAGCCATTAAGAGATGCTATTTTAATACTAATGTAATAAGAGCAAGAATAGGAGAGGTGACGTTTTGTATTTTTACAAGAGACAGTTTTATAATACTTGCTATTTGTTTAAAGTACGTTGTGGAAATGACAATTAGTGGTGGAGTAGGAGAGATAAGATGAAAATAAATGATGCGGTTTTTGGTGAGCTTGAATATAATTATGGATGGGTTAAGTACACTACCATTGAATTTTGTGGAAAAGAAGCTGGAATAGCATTAAGGGTTAAAGGTGAAGAAGACGGTAAGTTTGATGAAGAACAATATAGTGCTTATAACTCATTAGTGCAAAATTGGGAACAATTACAGCAAGGTTTTTTACAAGCAATATTAGACTATTACAAACTAGAGCGCCAAGAACTAGGGTATGACATTGAAGTTAATGAAAATTATCCGCAAATCGAAACGACTAATCAATTACTTGAGATGATAACTTTAGTTGGAATTGTTGTTCCGTATGGAGATATTAATGAAGATCGAGATATTGGGATAACCTTCGATTGTACATGGGACACAGAAAATGGACTAGGGCTTCGTCTATTAAATGAAAAAGTAACTGAAGTGGGTTACCAGGATGTTGCAATTTGAAATAGGCTGTTAAAAAGTAAAAACTCATGATGGTTGTACCGTCAGGGAGTACTGAGCGTAATGATAGAATAGAAAAACGGAGTACGAGCTTAGGCGAGATGACATTTTACTGGGTGATGAATATAGACACATGGCCGATATACAAAAGGTGCCATCCTGTTTTTATAACGTTACGAAATTTATATCCTATATTGTATGTAATCTAATAATAAAAGCATGTGTTGCCTACCGTAGACAATCAAGTGCTTTAAGTACATATGTTTTCTAAATTTCTATGTTAGCTTTAAATTTATAGGTAAGGTTGCTGATTTTTGAAGAAAATAGAAGAAAATGATAAGTATTACCTTGATTTATTAGTAGATTGGAAATTTAACGAATATATTATTTATTCCTTGATTGGCTAAATGCCTTTCAAGGGTTTTTTATAAAGTTGCATGTGATGAGAAGGTATTCAAGGAAGAGTAGAGATAGTAATCAAGAATTAATGACAGTAGGTAATGAGGGGTAAGGCTATATTTGAAAAGTCTTGACACGAAAAGAAAAACAAGAGAACGTGATAAAGGAAGTAGGTCTTGAAAAACTGATTCAACTTCAGGCAATGACGCCTACTGAACAGTTAAAAGAAATTCATAGGCTTGAAAAAACCTCGCCTTACATAAGAGAAGTGCTAACGCAAGTTCAGCAGGATACGGCACCTGCTAACATGAAAAAACTAGCGGAACTGTCACCTGCAGAGCAAGCAGTGGAACTTGAAAAAAGCCCATACCTGCAGGCACTCAACGATTCTTCAACTGTAGGCATGCTAACGTCTCAACAGATTCTTCAAAACGCTACGGGCGTTGAGGGAATGCTTATGCAATCAGTGATGCGTCAGTTGCAGGTTAGGAGTGTTGGGACTAAAAAAGAAACTACAAGTCCTAAAAAGCTGACTATTCAACAAAAAGAAAAGCAAGTTATTAAAACAGTTGGACTAAAACAGCTAAAAGAGCTGGAAATGATGCATCCACTGGATCAAAAAAAGAAGCTCGAACAGCTTGAAAAAAAAGCTCCCCATGTTAAAGAAGTTTTTAAACATATTCAAAAGGAAAACAGTCCAAAGGTTCAGAGGGATCTTGCGGCGCTTGCTCATTCTAAAGCAAAATTAGAAAAAGAGTTGAAAAAGTATCCGTATCTATATGAGAATTACAAAAAGCCTGAAATCGCAAGAAGTGTATATGAGGAAGAAGCCAAAAAGCAACAACAGGATGGTCTAGCAGCTGTTTCTTTTGTAGCGGATATGGTGCCTGTAGTTTCCAATGTAAAAGGTGGATGGGAAGCAAGTGTAGGATACGATCCTATTACGGGGAATGAACTATCTAGTTTTGACCGTTCTGTTTCTGGAGCAGGAATTGTTTTTGGCGGCTTTACGAGAGTGCCAGGGAAAGTGGTGAAATACGGAAGCGAAGGAGCAGAATACGTACTTCGCGTAAACAAAGCAGAAAAGACCGTAACCAAGCATAAGGTTAAAGATGTTTCCAAGGGTACGGGTAATAATAGTAAGCCGGTCAGCGGAGCCAAATCAATTATCACACCTGAAATGGAGGGAAAAATCCTTTTGGGACAGAGAAAGAACCCTAATAAAAATGAAATTATTGGAGGGCATTCATCAAACATTAATAATAGCCATTCTAACTATGTTACGGAAGCTATTAAAATCAACCCTGATGGTACAAAAGATATTAAATATATAACTCAATTTCCGGATGGGAATCTTTCAAAAATAAAAAATAGTACAATATTTCCCGAAGGTTGGAGTGATATTAAAATCTTAGATAGTATAACTGATATTGGTAATTCTCCTCCAATAAGTATTAGAGGTAGAGATGGAGCAACTTTCCATAGGGGAATTGTTGAGGGTGTAGAAATTGATGTTATTAAAATAGGTGATACGGTAGTTAGCGGCTATCCAACAGGACAAATTAATGCTCCATTACCAGGTGGTTTTAGTAAATAGAGGAGGAAAGTGAATGTACGAAAAAGTAGATGCAGTATTATCTGAAAATAGCGCAGATAATTATTTTTATGACGATGAATTTATGTATGTGCAAGAATTGATGAGTGAGTTTACTAATATTGATTGGGAGAATTTAATTCGAGGATTAAAAGATAAAGATGATAAATATAAAATTAGATTGGCCTACTGTATAGATGAAGATAACGGAGTATATGGATTTAATTTATTATTAGATTTACTTAATGAGAGTGATGAAGTGGCTGAATATGCAATAGATTCTTTACGTTCTTTTTATGGAGAAGAGTATAAAAAAATAATTGCTTCTAATAAGCAAATAAAGGACAAAGTAGAGAAATTATTAAAAAATGCTCGTTTACCTATTGAAAGGATTTTAGGAGCATTTTTACAACAAAACAAATTATAAAAATTTGCAAATAATATTAAACATTAAAAAATGTACGAAATCACTTGATTCCCTAAAATTTGGACTGAGTTGATATAGTAAACTTATGGTGAAATGTCTCAAATCTTGTGAAAGCTAAAAAGTCAAAGTATAGTATTGAAAAATTAGATGATTATTTAGTGAAATTAATTGATAAGCATTATGAAAAAATAGACTTAGGTGACTAGTATATTAGTCAATAAATCTTAATACCATTCTTCATTCTTAAACCTTGATTGGATAAATGCCTTTCAGGGTTTTTTTATAAAGTTGGATGTGATGAGAAGGTATTCGTTTATAATGTGGTGAGACAATAAGAAAATGGTTAGTTTGAGAATCGAGAGCTCATGAGTAATACCATTAAGGAGTTTTAATTTAATACTTGCTATTCGTTTAAAGTACGTTGTGGAAATCACAATTAGTGGTGGAGTAGGAGAGATAAATGTGGCAGCGTTTAAGCCGGGAGGATTTGCTAATAAATAAAAAGGAGAAATAAGATGAAAATAAATGATGCGGTTTTTGGTGAGCTTGAATATGATTTGGTGTGGTCTAAGGATACTAGCATTGTCTTTTTAGGCCATGAAGTTGAGATAGCGTTAATGGTAAAAGGTGCTGAGGATAGCAAGTTTGATAAGGGACAATATGCAGCATATACTTCACTTATGCAAAATTGGGAGCAGTTACAACAAAGCCTTTTGCAATCAATATTAGACTACTACAAACAAGAGCGTCAGGATCTAGGTTATGATATTGAAGTAAATGAACACTATCCATTCGTTGAAACAACTGATGAAATAGCAGAGATGATACGTTTAGATGGAATAGTTGTTCCCTATGTAGGTTCTTTTGACGGTCGGGATATTGGACTTACATTTAATTGTACATGGGATATAGAAAATGGGCTAGGGATTCGTTTATTAAATGAAAAAGTAGCTGAAGTAGGTTACCAGGATGTTGCAATTTGAAATAGGGTGTTAAAAAGTAAAAACTCATGATGGTTGTACGGTCAGGGAGTACTGTGTGTAATGATAAAATAGAAAAACGGAGTACGAGCTTAGGTGAGATGACATTTTACTGGGTGATGAATAGACACAATGAAGATGGTGATAATTTGTAAAGGAAGAAGACGAACGATTACAAAAAACTTGATATACTCTTTTCAAAGTTTTTTTGAAAAGTGAATATATAGAAATTCTAGAATGGAATGTTCCCTGTCCAGCCCTTATTGAATCAATTTTTGTTAATGAAGAAGATTTATGACCAGAAGACATAGTGGAGATTGTCTCACCCTATGAAGAAGAATTCCCTATTATTAATTAAAGATATAATGTTACGGGAGGGCGAAAATGAGTAGAGAATATCAAGTAAATGAAAGTAAAGAAGAGATTGATAAATTGATGGTAATCTATTTTAATTTCATAAATGGAAAATATCTAGAAAAAGCATTAAAAAGCTTTGCTGAAAGAAAAGGTTATGGACAAGAGATTGTCTTTGCTCTTTTTCAGTCTGATTTAGATGAATATGATATGGCGCAACTGCCTAGACTACTAGATGAAAAACATGTTTTGATAGAGTTGGGGTATCCAGCTGTTAAAATTGAACAAATAGCTTTTTTAGATTTTAAAACATTTTATGATTATTTAGATATAAATGTACATAAGGAAATGGAGAAAAAACCAGAGAAAACTGAGCTGATAGATTTATTGGCAGAAGTGAAACGTAGTTTATGTATATAATTTTTTTATCATTACCTAAAAAGGCACTCTATCACCTGAATGGGGAATTAAGTGACAAAGCGTTGTAAACTCACTACTGAGTTTTGGATATATGATAAAAATCTAGCTTTTATAAACTGGTAACGATCCCCTGAATATATAGTAAAGCAATTGAAGCACAGCGATCAAGCACCATATTTTGAAAACATAAATCGTAGTAGTGTCTGTTAAAGGAAACAGGTCTTGAAAAACTAATGCGACTTCAGATAATGACGCCTGTTGAACAGTTACAAGCCATTCACATGCTTGAACAAACATCACCTTACATAAGAGGTAAAGAATATATTTATTCCTATAAATAGTATGGGCATAATGGTTTGAAGATATTTGGCAAGTTAAATTACCAATGGATAGAAAGGGAGAAAAGCACCATGAAATTTCAAGAGGATATTTCTATTTTATACAAAATGCGTTTTCTAGATAATGAAGGAGATAACATTGAAGAGTTTGAAAATATTCTTAATGAATTATCGCACAGAGGAACAAATGATATAATCCCTGACCTTTGTACAGTTTTTGAGGAAGATATTGCTGAGCCATCAGCTGGCGATTACCTTATTGAAACGATATTTTATATTGCTGACCGTTCTGGGACGGAGGAAGGACTATACAACTTGGCTATTGGTATTCCTAAAATGTTACCTCATGCAGAATTCTGGGCGGAAAGAATTCATCGGAGACTTTTAAATTCGGAAGGTTTAGTAGCATCTTATATTAACGCGTTAGAAGATGTAGATAGCTCAACAAAACAAATAATTAAAGGAATTCTTCTTGAGATAAGAGAGGACAATCCAGATGTATATTCAGAAAAAGTTAATTCAATCTTAGAGAAATTAAATGAAAATCAATAAAACAGAATCTGTACATAAAGCAACTAAAATATTACTTGATATCGGACCTGTCATCAGCACAAAAGCAGCAAGATCTTGAAGATGTTAAGGTAGCGGGGTTATATGTAGGAGTAGATTTACATAAGGAGCATCATACGGCTGTTATGATTAATTGGTGTTAAGAGAAACTAGGAGAAATACAACTTGAGAATAAATCATCTGCATTCTTTTTGATACTAAGGGGGATTTAAATGAAACCTCATTATTTTACAATCGGTGTTTACGGAAGAAATGTTTACAGAAAGTATAATTAATAGATGATTATATTCCATGTGGATGAACTGGAGAATATCCTAAAAGAGATATAAAAATTATATGATAAGGAGTGAAATTTTTGGAAGAAAATAAAGATTTCCTCAATGAATGTATAAGTATTACAAACACTACTATAGATAAGGTTTTTAAAATAGACAGCAATGATGAACAAGAAAAGCAAATCTTGGGTGCGTACCTTTTTGGAATGTTTAATGGGTTGGGGCATGAAAAAAATAGTACACCTGTTGAGATACAGGGTGCTATGATTCAGGTTGCAAATGAAAAACTAAAGTGTTCTTTAGAGTCTGATAATGCTAAACTTTGTTACAAGAAATAATAGTCAACGTAAAAAGCTGTTCGTACGCTTTGTTGAAGTTAAATTTCAGGCTGCATTATTAAAAGAGAAGGGCGTACAGTCTTGCTGTTCGGTAGTGGACTTGTGAAACTTTTTCCCCTTTATCAAAAATAAAAATATGAGACGGAAATGAAAATGGGATATGCTTTTAAATTTAGTGAAGATGGCTATTATATGCCAAGGCTAGGTGCCGAGCTTAGACTAATGAGCAAACAGTGGTGATGATTATGATTATTGAAATTGACGGTTTCTTTCATCAAGTTCTACTTACGGGTAAAAAGTGTTCAAAACAACAATTGAAGCAAATGTATCTTCAAGCCAAAGAGATAACCATTGAGTCAAAAGACTTTTCTAACGTATTTTGCAGGCTCCACAACTTTGAGCAAATCCCCTATTCGAAGGATATTAAGGTTGACTTCGTGTTAGATACTAATACCGATAGAATTTACGCTCTGTCATATTAACAAATGGTAGTGCTTTTAGGTGGGCTTTTAAAAACAAGGGCTCCCTAAGGTGTATACAAGAATCAACGTTTTATATTATTTAATATCTCATAAGAAAAGAATTAGAACGTTTTTATCCTGTTTCCAACAAAGGAGAAAGATACGGAATACAAATTGGTGGAAGAGTATGAAGGAATAGAAGTTTTGTTAGAAGCTATTTTTACAGAAATAAATATAAGATAAAACGAATTTATATATTAAAGAATTAAAAGCGTTAAATCATGAAAATAATAAAGATATTTTGAAATTGGAACCTTTGATACTAGAAATAGAAAAATAAATTAACACAGTATGAGTCAGATAAGGTAGTTACTACGCAATTTGTGTCAACAGAAAGAAATGCCAGGGGTTTTTGTGAAAAATGGGGGGATTATAAAATGACAATAAACGATAAAGTTTTTGGAGAACTTGACTACCAGTATAAATGGGTAGGGTATAGAACTATAAAATTTTTAGGAAAGGATACGAAGGTAGCATTATTAATAGGTGGAGAAGATGATGGAAGCTTCGATGAAGGTCAATACGTGGCATACAGCTCGTTAATGGATAATTGGAACAATGTCCAACATAATATATTGCAGCGAATTCTAAAGTACTATAAGCAAAAAAGGCATGAGCTCGGTTAAGATGTTTCATTTAGCCAAGACTATCCATTAATTGAAACCGTTGATCAATTAATAGAACATATAACACTAGTAGGCATTTCGGTTCCCTATGAATTCCTTCGCGATGGACGTGATATAGGAATCTCATTTGATTGTTCATGGAATCAGGAAAATGGTTTAGGAATTCGTCTTATAGATGAAAAAGTAGAAGAAGTAGGTTATCAAGATGTTGCCATCTAAAGTAGGCTCTTGAAAGTATAGATGATAAGGTTATTAAATCAAGCTTTGATGCAACATTAAAAATTTGATACATCCAAAACAAAAACAACACAATAGTATCCTTTTGTGACTTAAAGGAGTGTATGCATGATTAATTCAAGTAGGATAATGAATGCTCAAGCCATTACTGGCATTTTTGGAAGGATGCTAACGTTTAATGGTTCTGAATTATTAAATGTCCAAATAAAAAGAGATGGTCCAACACTATTCATTGAATTATCTACTAAAGAGATGGTCAAAAATAAGCCTAAACGATGGAATGAATGGGACATAGTATATGTTGAGATGTCGTTTTTTGGTGTAAGAGACTTAGAAATCAATTCATTTGGAACTATGAATGAAATAAAACAGTTCGCAATGGAAGACATTGGGGAAGAGGGATCTATAAAAATTCAGTGTAGTAATAAAATGTCTATTGCGTGTTTATTTGACTGGGCAAGGGTTGAGAAAATAAATCCTGGTTTAATAGGTACACCATAAGAACGATGGTAGAGTGGGTGGATTGGTATGAATGTATATGAAGAATTTATTGAGGTTATGAAACAGAATAACTTGAATAAAGAAGCAGTTATTGATGTTTTGAATAGATATGTAAATGGACATGATTTTTTACAACGCTTAGAAGATTTTAAAAATAAAGAAGGAGAGCGTCGGGAGTATAGTGGAGTAATTTATTCCGATGAATATGAACAAGATGATGATGGGTATTTTGGACAACATCACGTTTTATTTTATTCAGGAAATGGTGATGAAGACTATGATATTGTGAATGATGAGGAGTTGTATCCGTATATCAGTGCTGCATGTGAATTTTACATAAGGAAACACCTTGAAAAGGAAAAGATTATTAAAGAATTATTATTGCAAATAAAAGACAAATATAATCATAGTAACAGCCCTTTAGAATAATTCGAAAAGGCTTTTTTACGGGCCATTATAAGCAGAGGGAGGAATTTTTATTCTTGCTTTGTAACTTTAAAATAATAAGTTGTTTCGTGATAAATTATGCTAACGATAGAAAAAATGAGTTGCGGAGCTTATATTATAAAACCACTCAATATCCCTGTTTCTTGTATCCCCCAAAGGAGGAGAAAAATTGGCTTGATGTGTACTTTCCTGCTCTTGGATTAGAACCACTTCAGTGGCTCTATGAAGTAGTTGAGCAAATAAAAGAAGCTGTTAAAACAAAATAGAGTCATGGTGATGAAAACGGTAATTTGGTCTACAGCTTTTATGGGTTATTGATTGGGTTAATAAAGGTATGAATAATCGTACAAACATTGAGGTGGATGGAAAGGTAGCGATGATTAAATATAACTATAGATTTAAGTATATAGAGGAATTTAATGTGGTGGTAATGGATTTTGATGAAGAAAAGTCTCTAGAATTTGCTAATATGATAAATGATCCTTTAGGATCTGATATACCTTGGAGGTTAAGCGAGTTAAAAAATGATATTGAACATTTTATTGATTTATTAAAAGGGAACATACCTCACTATAAACACGGAGGAAATGCTTCTAGCATAGTAGCCTATAAAGATTTCACTATCATTGAAGATCCATTTTACGACGAAGAGGAAGATGAGGTTGAACCAGTATGTAAATTAGAAACAGTTGAGTTTGTTAAAATCATATTGGTTTGGGCTTATGAAACATATAAGTATAAAAGCCAAAAAAGAGTCATTTCTCAAGAAGATGCAGAAATAGCTATGAATTGGATTGAGGAAAAAATGGAATCCATCACTTAGCCATAAGAAGTGTGAAGTGTACTAAAGCCTGAAACCACAATGGGTGAATGCTACTCAAACTCAGCAAATCAAGCTATTGTTGAAAAACTGTTAGTGCTGGTTTTAAGGCTCCGGTTTTTCTAAATTACTAGTTTAATAAAATAAATCAGTAATCAAAGGACAAGGTTAAAAACGTTGTCCTTTAAACGTTCAGTTACCTATTAGTAAATGTTATTTTAAACTATCTATATAGTAGAAATAGCAATGAAATGGTGAAAAAGCTAATCAATAAGGAGTGAGTTTTAGTGAAAATGGAAAGAATGCATGAAAGTTTATCCATTGAAGATTTAGAACGATTTGAGCATAGTCATTCTATTACAATTCCAAGAGAGTATAGAGATTTTTTACTGGAATATAACGGTGGTTATCCAAATCCAAGTGTTTATAAGATATCTGAAAAGCTGGGTGAAAGTATAGTAAACATTTTTTATGGAATTGGAACCATGTATGACAATTTAGAGAAAAAGTTTGATCTTTTCGACGAGATTGTAGAAGCGGGGTTTATGCCAATAGCAGATGACCCAAGCGGGAATCAAATATGTATTGGGATCAGCAACCAGTATTTCGGACAAGTCTATCATTGGGCTCATGGTGAGGAAACTGAAGAAATGGAAAATATATATTTTTTGTCAAATAGCTTCAACGATTTTCTTAATTGTTTATATGAGGACTGATCATTTTACATATAAAAAAAGAACGGTTGTAACAGGTGACACGAAAGGAGAAGTAACATGAAAAAAGAAAAAAACATAGAGGTTACAAACGAATATAATGATTCTGTCTTTTTGACTGATGGAGTCAGTATTGATGAAATAAAAAAGAGAGAAGATACGATCAACGTAAACTTGCCAGATAGTTATCAAATGAATGTAAATGCTTTTGGTCAAGCAACGGAAGAATCAATTGGCAAATTAGAAGAACTTTTGGGGTTTTTACTTCCCGAAGATTATAAAAAATTTTTAGGTGAATATAACGGAGGAACTTCGAAAGTAAGATATAGTAAATTTTTTGTTGAAGAATTAAAGCAAGAAATTCCTTTAGATGTTTTGTATGGGATAGGTGTAACAAGAACGTTTGATTTAATTGAATGCTATGAAGAGTTTGAAGAAGATATGCTGCCGTGTAGTTTGGTAATAGGAGATGATCCTGGTTCGGGACTTATTGTACTTATTACTGATACGGAAAGGCACGGTGTGTATTACTGGGACCACTCTCTTTCTTTCCCCCAATCTCGTGAAGAAGAAAATACATATAAAGTAGCCCATAGTTTTAAGGATTTTTTAAACGAATTAATTCATCCGAGATAACAGGGCGTGAAGAAACAGAACTAACATATGCTGAACGATTAGAAAAAGTCTTAAGTGAAGGTGATGTTATTGGTAATGAAAGATGCTATGAGCAACTATTTTAAGGTAAGAAGAGAATATTTTGAAAAAGGTTTGGATTTCCTATTTAAAACATCCTACAACGAAAATGTTCAATCAATGATTTATCAAGGGGAAGTGGATGAAGACGAAGAAATTTTATGGAACCCTGTTCAAAAAAATAATCATAGCGATATAAAACCACTTGAAGAAAGGTTTCATATTGAATTTCATTCTTCAATTGACTGCTATTTTAATTCCTACTGGTTTGCGGAGTTAGATGGTTTTCTGGATAGCCATTACATCACGTTAGAAGCTGTATTACCAAATATTGAATTGGATACGTTTGAAAGGAACTTAAAGGGATATAAAAAAAATCGCGATAAGCTTGATAAGGTTCCTATAGGTATAGAAGGCAATGGTTTGGTAGTTGTGATTGATAACCTCAGCGGCAGAGTAGAATTAGAAGATTTTGAACGAGGTTGCTTTAAAGAAATTGCAAACTCCTTAGAAGATTTAATTTCTAGCCTGCGTTTACAAAGATAACAAAAGATACTTTTATGGATTTTTTAAGTAAATTACATGATTGAAAAGCTTTTTGTAAGTGCACGTTGATTTGCTAAAGTCTCTAAGGGGTATTTTTGTGGAAATGCTTCATCGAAAAAATGCTCGAGCGTATAACAATATGTCACTCGTCCAAATTTGGAGGGTTTTCTTTTAAATATTCAAATATAGTCTATGTAAAAGTCAACATACATGTTAGGTTTTATAACATAAATTTCTGAATAATCATTTACTTATTCACTTATTTCATGGTATGTTATATGACATAGATATTGTAACTTGCAATATGGGCTGGAAATTAGCCATTGCAATATATACTTATTTTTCTAAAAATGCACCTGGATAAGCTGGTGCTCTATACATATATGAATACATCTACGTATAACTAGTCAAAAGAATGAAGGCATTTCTAATTATAGTGCTGTTTGTTCTTTCAAATGAGTATAGTTATAGTAGGTGAAACTTTCAAGGCAGTTATTTTGGTTTTTAAGCTGAATTTTTGGAATAGTTTGTTATTTTATTGATCGATGCTTTGCCACTTAGAAGTAGGTATAAAAGTTTACTAATAAAAGAAAATGCAGACGGAATTTAATAAGTTTTTTGGAATTTGTGGGCGATTTTCTCACTTTTTTATCATTTTTGAATAGTTTATAATCATCAGACAATTATACTGTGATATAGTTATAAGTGAGACAGAAAAAGGTGTGTTCTTAGGTCGCACCTGAATTTTTTTACTACGTAAGCAGGAGCGCCTACATCTTTTTACAAATATAGGGGATGAGGAAGGTTATAATGAGCAACGTACAGAAAAAAACAGACGTTATCTTAATTGGTGCCGGAGTCATGAGCGCAACTTTGGGATCATTACTCAAAGAGTTAGCACCTGAATGGGACATTAAAGTATTTGAAAAACTCGCAGACGCAGGGGAAGAAAGCTCGAACGAATGGAATAATGCAGGGACGGGCCATTCTGCGCTGTGCGAACTAAACTATACATCAGAAAAAGCTGATGGATCTATAGATATAACAAAAGCGATCCGAATTAACGAGCAGTTTCAGCTATCAAGACAGTTTTGGTCTTATCTGGTAAGCAGCAAGTTGATTCGCAATCCGCAAGATTTTATCATGCCAATTCCGCATATGAGTTTGGTACAAGGGGAAAAAAATGTATCGTTTCTGAAAAAGCGTTTTGAAGCGCTGTCAAACAATCCGTTGTTTCAAGGAATGGAGTATTCCGACAGTCCTGACAAACTAAAAGAATGGATTCCGCTAATCATGAAGGGGCGCACGTCAAATGAACCAATTGCCGCAACTAAAATTGATTCGGGGACAGACGTAAACTTCGGTGCTTTAACACGCATGTTGTTTGATCATCTGAAGAATAAAGGGGTTCACGTTCATTACAAACGAAGTGTAAAAGATATTAAACGTAAAAGTGACGGTATGTGGGAAGTAAAAGTCGCAGATGTAGACAGCGGCAAAGTTGAGTACCACACGGCAAAGTTCATCTTTATCGGTGGTGGAGGCGGAAGCTTGCCTTTACTTCAAAAAACAGGTATTCCTGAATCCAAGCATATTGGAGGCTTCCCGGTAAGCGGATTATTTATGGTATGCAATAACCCTGAAGTGATTGCGCAGCACCACGGGAAAGTATACGGAAAAGCCAAAGTCGGAGCTCCGCCAATGTCAGTTCCGCACCTTGATACACGCTATATTGACAACAAAAAGACGCTGTTGTTTGGTCCGTTTGCCGGCTTTTCACCGAAGTTCTTAAAAACAGGTTCAAACCTGGACTTAATCAGTTCTGTAAAGCCGAATAATATTTTAACCATGCTAGCAGCAGGCGTCAAAGAAATGGCGTTAACAAAATATTTAATTCAGCAAGTGCTGTTATCAAATGAAAAACGTGTGGAAGAACTGCGTGAGTTTATCCCGAACGCGAAAAGCGAAGACTGGGATATCGTTGTAGCAGGCCAGCGTGTTCAGGTAATCAAAGACACGGAAGCCGGAGGAAAAGGAACGCTTCAGTTTGGTACAGAAGTTGTAAGTGCGGCTGATGGTTCTGTTGCTGCACTTCTTGGCGCTTCGCCTGGTGCATCAACGGCGGTTCACGTTATGCTTGAAGTATTGGAAAAATGCTTCCCAGAAAACATGAACAAGTGGGAGCCAAAGATAAAAGAAATGATTCCTTCCTATGGCATGTCGTTAGTTGATCATCCAGACTTCTTTAACGAAATTCATGCGTCTACTTCACAGACGCTTGGTTTAATTAAAAAAGAGTCCGTTTATAGCTAAAGATTTTACGCTGCAACAAACAGCACATGCGTATGTGAAGAAATCTACAGGCGTGCACAAACACCACCTTTTATTGAGGTGGTGTTTTAATGGTCTTTATATGTAGAGTTTGATTTAAGAGCGGTATTGATTGCTTCCAGGCTGAACTTTTAAATGCTTCCACGCCGCAATTGCATCATCGCGGCTTTTTCCATTGTTTTTCGGATCCTTAAAAAAATCGCGAATAAAGCGGTTGTATTCAAACTCAGGCGCAATTTCTTTTTGATAAGAAGGCTGCTTTTTTCGTTTTTCTTCTTCATGCCACGCTTTTACCACATCTCGATAGGTTTTCCCTACATTTTCTTTAAAGTAGTTTTGAATATATGTGGAAAAATGAAACGTAGGATGAATGGCGTCTTTAAAAAAAGTCCGTACTTTTTGACTGCAGCGGTGATTTTCCCCAATGAAGGTATCTAATGTTAGCGGCGCTTATGTTTTAGAGGACGAGCGTCTTTTAGAAGGTGATTTTGATTGTTGAGTGTCACCGGTTGTTAAAAACACTTCAATTCTTTTTGAAAGTTCCATTTTAGATCCAGACGGGCTCATGTTGTTTTCTCGGCAAAATTGCTGCAGCTCGGTTTTGAGCCAGTAAAAATCGGTAAAGTCTTTGATGGGTAAATCTTTTGTAAGTTCAGGTCTCATCGTTTTTACCTCCATATATTTACTGTAGAACATTTGTTCTTGTTGGTCAATTGTTTTTAGAGAAGTACGAGGGAATGTCTTTATATTTCTTCCTATTTTATAAAGAAGAAAAAGCATCTAGGCAAGAGATCTCTTGCAAATTCCAAAATCAAACAATTACAATAATAGAAAGGAGTTGATTGCATGACGCTACATAAAAAAGTCCTTTCTACAATTCTAGGAGGAGCTGTCGGAGACGCTTTAGGCGTTCCAGTTGAGTTTAAAAAACGCGATTCATTTCGGATCACAACTATGACCGGCTACGGTACGTATAACCAGCCTGAAGGAACGTGGTCAGATGATACATCTCTGACGATGTGCTTGATTGATAATCTACTAGAAAAACAAGATGAATATGATTTGATGCAAAAGTTTGAGAGCTATTGGTCGGATGGCTACTGGACGCCGTACGGAGAAATGTTTGATATTGGCATCGCAACAAGCGAAGCGATTCGCCGCTATAAAAGCGGGCTTCCTAAAGAAGAGTGGGGAGGAAGCGCTGAATACGACAACGGAAACGGAGCGCTTATGCGTATCTCACCGCTTGCGTTTACACTATGTGATGAACCTAGCTTTACAAAAAGAAAAGAAGCAATAGAAAGAATTGCGCACGTCACGCACCGCCATGTGCGCTCTACTCTTGGCTGCATTATATACGTGGAGCTGCTTATTCGCCTTCTTGACGGCGACGAGCCTTTTAAAGCATATGAAAAAGCGGTAAATCTCTGTCAAAAGCAGCTAACAGGTACGGAGTATGAAGCAGAGTTCACTGCGTATGAACGAGTGTTAAACCTAAGCTTGCCGCACGCAGCGAGAAATGAAATCGGGTCAACTGGATATGTTGTTAGCTCGCTAGAAGCATCTCTTTGGTCTTTTCTGCAAAGTGATGACTACAAAGAAGCTGTACTTACCGCTGTGAATTTAGGAGAAGACACAGACACAATAGGCTTTATTACCGGTACTATGGCAGGAGCATATTATCAGCTGGATGGCATTCCTGAAGAGTGGGTTTGTCAGCTTGCTAAAAAAGAAGAGTTAGAGAAAGCGTGTAAGAAGTTTGCGGATGCGTGTGTATGAAAAAGACAATGAAAAGAAGCTGTATTTCACGAAATAGAACAAATCCTTATCAACGGAAACAAAACGCCCGAATATGCAAAAATACAAGTAAGCAATGATAAAAAAGGGTTCCTTCTTGGAGACTTTACTAGCGAAGAAACAAAAGGCTATACGTTTAAGAGCTTGCAAAGTGTGAAGCTACAGCCGCATACAGGCCCTGACGAACAGCTAGAAAGATCGTACAAAGGAAAAGAAAGTGATCAGATATATGCGCTTTCTCTTGCAGATAATATAAGTATACAAGAAGTAACCATCTTAGGAATCTCACATCAGGAGACAATTTCTACTGGGTTATAATAAGGGTCGATAAGCAGCTTACCTAGATGGGTGAGCTGCTTATCTTTTTTAAGAATCTACCACAATTCAATTTGATTTACAATCCCTTTCTCTCTTAATTTAAAGAATATTCAAACAATATTTTTCCTTTGGTAACGGAAAAATATTGCGTTTAATTGAAAGCGTTTTCAATATATAGTGAAGGTAACAAGAAAACATCTTAGCAAGATACTTATCTCACTTATGGATGTTAATCAATCACTGATCAAGGGGGAATTGGAAATGAATATTTTACTATGCTGCGCAGCAGGGATGTCTACAAGTTTGTTAGTGACTAAAATGGAAAAAAGCGCAAAAGAAAAAGAGACGACGTGCAAAATCTGGGCAGTGCCAGGAGACGCGGTTAGAAATCATATCGATAATGCAGATATTTTACTTTTAGGTCCACAAGTGCGCTACTTGCTTCCTCAAATGAAAAAGTTAGGAGAGGAAAAAGGAATTCCAGTAGAGGTTATTAATCCGGTTCATTACGGAATGTGTAACGGAGAAGAAGTGCTAAAATCTGCTGAGCAGTTAGTTTCGAAATAGGAGGGAATCAATTGAGCAAAATGAATCGTGTACTTGAAACATATATTATGCCGCTTGCTGGCAAAGCTGCTCAGCAGCGTCATCTTCAAGCATTAAGAGACGGTATGGTCCTGACGATGCCGCTTATTATTATCGGTTCACTTTTCTTAATTTTAGCCAATTTACCTTTTCAAGCCTACACAGATTTTTTAACAGAACATCCTAAGCTAAAAGCAAGCATTTTATATCCGTACAGAGGAACGTTTGAAATTATGGCTTTAGTAGCTACGTTCGGGATTGCCTATCGCTTAGCAGAATCGTATAAAGTGGATGCACTTGCTTCAGGTGCAGTGTCTTTAGCTGCTTTCTTTGTCGGTACACCTTTTGTTTCGTATACGATTGGAGAAAACGCAGATGGAACGGCTATGGTCGAAACAGCTTATCAAACGGCGATGTTCACGAGTAAAGGTCTTTTTGTGGGGATGGTCATAGCGGTTATCGCCACAGAAGTTTACCGGAAGATTATTCAAAAAAATATTGTGATTAAGCTTCCAGAAACTGTTCCGCCAGCTGTCGCCCGTTCATTTTCAGCTTTAATACCAGGGTTTGGCGCTGTAATGGTTATATGGATGCTACGTTTGCTTGTAGAAAACGTCGGAGACTTCGGGAATTTACATAATGTCGTGACGGTTTTACTGCAGCAGCCTTTAACTCATATTGGTACAAGCTTAGTCGGTACGATTCTGATTTTTATCTTAATTACTCTTATGTGGAGTACGGGGCTACACGGTGCGACGATTGTTGGTTCTGTTATGACGCCTGTATGGCTTACGCTAACAACGGAAAACGCAACCGCTCTTGCTTCTGGTGAGCCAGTAAAGCATATTGTAACGAATGAATTTAACGATATTGTGTTTGTGGGAGGGTCCGGCACTACGCTTTCTCTTGTGCTGGCGATGGTGCTGTTTGCGAAAAGCCAGCAAATGAAGCAGCTAGGAAGACTAAGCATCGGACCAGGCTTCTTTAATATTAACGAACCTGTTATTTTTGGAATGCCTATCGTATTAAATCCGATTATGATTATTCCGTTTATTTTAGCGCCGCTTCTATCGGTCATCATTACGTATGTATCGATGGATATCGGCCTCGTTGCAAAGCCAATAGGAATTGTCACGCCGTTTACAATGCCGCCGGTGATTAGCGGCTACTTGATTACAGGAAGCATATCAGGGGCTATTCTGCAGCTTGTGCTAATGGTGGTATCGTTTGGTGTCTATTTTCCATTTTTTAAAATGTGGGACAAACAAAAGCTTATAGAAGAAACCGGAGCTTCTATAGATCGTGATCGTTCACCGGTAACAGAAGAACAGCAAAGTATTGTATAACGTATTTTTTAAATCATTCATTATAGCGGAGGGATTCAAATGACAAAAGGAATTAAAATTGTAACCATTGGTGGAGGTTCAAGCTACACGCCGGAGCTTGTCGAAGGATTTATTAAGCGCTATGACGAGCTGCCTGTACGAGAGCTTTGGCTAGTAGATGTAGAAGAAGGAAAAGAAAAGCTAGAGATTGTTGGAAACCTGGCAAAACGAATGGTCGAAAAAGCAGGAGTCCCAATTGATATTCATCTTACGTTTGATCGAAGAAAAGCGTTAAAAGATGCTGACTTTGTCACTACACAATTTCGCGTAGGATTGTTAGACGCCAGAATGAAAGATGAACGAATTCCGTTAAAATACGGCGTGATTGGGCAAGAAACAAATGGACCGGGCGGCTTATTTAAAGGGCTGCGCACAATTCCTGTGATTTTAAGTATTGTGAAAGATATAGAAGAACTATGTCCAAATGCGTGGCTTGTAAACTTTACGAATCCAGCTGGTATGGTGACAGAAGCCATTTTACGCTATAGCAATCATAAAAAAGTAGTGGGCTTATGCAACGTGCCAATCGGTATTCGTATGGGGATTGCTAAAGCGCTAGAAGTAGACGAAAGCCGGGTACAAGTTAGCTTTGCCGGATTAAATCATATGGTCTTTGGATTAGATGTCTTTTTAGACGGAGTGAGCGTAAAAGATCAAGTGATTGACGCTATGGCAGACCCGACGAATGCGATGTCTATGCGAAATATCAAAGGAGTTTCATGGGATCCTGACTTTATTAAAGGCCTAGGAGTTATTCCATGTGGCTATCACCGTTATTATTATAAAACAAACGAAATGCTGCAAGAAGAACAAAATGCAGCTGAGCTCGAAGGTACACGAGCTGAAGTAGTGCGCGCGTTAGAAAAAGACTTATTTGAGCTCTATAAAAATCCTAATCTTGCAATTAAACCGCCTCAGCTTCAAAAGCGAGGAGGCGCGTACTACAGCGATGCAGCCTGCAGCTTAATTTCATCTATCTATAATGATAAAGGCGATATTCAGCCTGTAAATACCATTAACAATGGGGCAATTGCCAGCATTCCAAATGATTCTGCTGTTGAAGTGAGCTGTGTGATTACAAAAGAAGGGCCAAAGCCAATTGCAGTCGGTGATTTACCTGTAGCTGTTCGAGGACTTGTGCAGCAAATCAAATCTTTTGAACGAGTGGCGGCCGAAGCAGCCGTTACGGGAGATTACAATACCGCGCTTGTTGCAATGACAATCAATCCGTTAGTCCCATCTGATACTATTGCCAAGCAGCTCTTGGACGAAATGCTAGACGCGCATAAATCTCATTTACCGCAGTTTTTTAACTCGGTGAATGTCTAATACGTATAGTGAAAAAACCTTTGACAACGAGTCAGAGGTTTTTTCATTTTTATAGTATACTTTACATACAAAATCAACATCAAAGAAAGGTGAGTACAATGCCAAATGCATGGGATGCAGAACAAATCGTATCAGCACCGTTTGCCAAAACGCTAATCGAGACGCAGTTTCCAGAACTTGCGCCCGCTAAAATTTCGCTGCTTGGCTACGGCTTTGACAATACGGTTTATCAAGTAAACGACCGCTTTGTTTTCAGGTTTCCAAGACGAGAACTAGCAGTGGGACTATTAAAAACAGAAAATCAGCTTTTACCAAGTCTTGCTTCTCAATTGCCTCTATCGATTGCAGAGCCCATTTTTTTCGGTAAGCCGAATGCAGGCTATCCTTGGCTTTTTACGGGCTATCACTACGTTCAAGGAACTCCACCTGGAAGATTAACAGAAGAAGAACGCATACAATCCGCTTCTGTACTAGCGAGGTTTCTTCGCACGTTACATCACTATCCTTACTCAAAAGCGCAAGAGCTCAGTGTTCCGTTTGATGAGTTAAATCGGCTTGATATGATGAAGCGAAAGCCTGCGCTAGAGAAGTATGTCAAGCAAATGAAAGAGCGTAGTCTTTATTCAAAACAAGAGATTCTTGAAGACTATGTAAATGACATACAAGAAATTAAGTATCAAGAAAAACATGTACTAGTTCACGGAGATCTTCATATTAAAAACATGATTGTTGATCAAACCAATATGGTTTCAGGCATTATTGACTGGGGAGACGTTCATATTGGTCATCCGGCAGTTGACCTAGCGATTGCTTATAGCTTCCTACCATCTAAAGGAAGAGCTCGTTTTTTCAAAGAATACGGAGAAGTAGATGAAGAAACGCACAGGCTTGCAAAATGGAAAGCCGTATTTACAACCGTAGTGCTTGTGGCACATAGCTACGATCAAGGAGATAAACAAACGTTAGAAGCGGCTTTAGAAAGCTTGAACCTGATTTTTCAAGAGTAATAAAACTGTAATAGAATTTCTGTTCAATTCCTGTATAGTTAAGAAAGGATAAAAATAAAAACAACAGGTGAAGCAAACGATGAATACAAGCCACTGGAATGAATCAGCAGCACATTTACTAGAAAGGTGGATAAAGCTATATAAAGAAAAAACATTTCTTATTGAAGAAACGGAATCTTTAAACATGCTAAAAGAAGAAGTAGACGGGATGGATAAAGAAAAATTCCTCTCCATAGTAGAACGTCAGCTGCAGAAAGTGTATGACGAACTGGAAAAAGAACGGACAGAGTACAATATGAACAATAGTGAATATACAATGGTGACGTTTCTTTCAAGCGACTATCCGGAGTACATAAAAAAGCGTCAAAGCAATATGAGACAGTTTGAACAGTTAACAAACATACATAGGAATGTGACAGAGTTTTTCGGAAAAGAACTTTTTTCTGAAGCGGATATGGTAGCGTTTAGAAACGACTTTTTTCAACTAACAGAAAGACATGCTAACACGTCATTGCTAAAAGAAATCAAGGAAAGCTGGAATGCTTATTTGCCCGCGTTCGTTGACTTTCAAAAAAAGCATGAACATGTAAAACAAGCGATAGCCACAGTACTCGAAGAAGACAAGAGCTTGAAGCAAGAGTGGCATCAGCTAAGCAAAAATAAAGTAGTGACCAAACAAAAAGCGACCGCCTTTCGCACAAAGCAGCATGAGCTAAATGAAAACATTCGAAAAGCCACAACTGCACAAAAACAGTTACTCGAACTGCACTGGCCTGATGTTTGCAGCCAGTTTGATGCGCTACAAGAAAAAATGAGTAAGAGTCTTTCTACTGTGCTGAAAGAAACGCAACGCAGTATGGAAGTGATTAGCCAAAACGATGCAAATGAACATGCCAAGTTAAAGCAATCACTTAACGACCTACATGCAGTCCACAAAGTCGACGTTCATCAAACGTGGTTAGCGGCTTTTATTAAAAAATCACGACCATTTTTTAACGAACTGAGTGAAGATATAAAGGATACTCGGTGTCAAGAGCTATGGAACCGAATTTACGGCATGTATAAAGGAATAGCAGTAAACGAGTTTATTGTTGCATATGAAGAATTTTTAGCGCTTCAGCCGCTTGCCAGTGTAAAAAGCACGGAAATACCAAAGCCATTAGCTCGGTTAAAGGTAGATATAGAACCTGTTACACTGCCATCCTACGCAGACTTTCCCGTGCTTAAAAAGCAGCAAGCATCACGACGAACGTTTCCTATTTTAATAGGAACTATTATTGGACTTCTCTTATTACTGACGTTTGTATACATGAATCGTGACCATCAAACGGCAGAAACAAGCTCAGATATAAAAGAAACGCCCAGCACGAAGACGTTAAAAAATGAAGATGTCAAACCAGATTCTGTAAGCAAAACGGATCTTGAAAACTTTTTTATCTCCTATAAAGCCGCTTACTTTTCAAGTTTAAACAGTGGAGACTTTAGTGGGATGGCACCCTATATCGACTCGGATCAGCCAGTGTATAAGCAGCTAAAAAGCTATATCACATCCCTAGCCGGAAAAAACGTATCGTTTGCTAACGATCAATTTTTAGTGACAAAAACAGAGTCACATGATGACGGAACCTACAGCATTTATACAAACGAAGTGTACACGTTCACTGATTCATATGACGCGAGCACGCAGTTCAAAAAAGAACGAATTTACCATGTGAAAACTGCTGGTAAAGACAAACTTCAAATTACTAAAATTGATACATTAACAGATGAGCAGAAGTCGGTGGAAGAGTGAACGGTTTCTGAGAGATTATGAATAACCGCTAGTTCCTTTGGAGCTAGCGGTTGTTGTGGTTGGAGCGACTTTTCCTTTTTTTTGTAGAGTGGTAGCGGCTATTTGTGAGTCTTTCATTGATTATGTTCATGCTTCTTACAGTAGAAGTATGGTAGTATCGAACATGTATAAAATATAGGTTGTAACATAAGTAAAAGGAGGTGCTATGATGAAAAAACGCACAAAAATAGTTAGTGCAGTCATTGCTGGAGCTACTATTTTAATAGGAGGTATATGGATGATAAATGAAACCCGTTATCCAAACGTCCCCGCTTTTAATGATCACTTTACACGAGAATTCTTAGATAAAGGCAAAAAAGCAGATAACGAGTTTTACGAGTTTAAGTCAAAGACAGGGCAGTATACGATGTGGTTTCCAGAGGAGTATCAGTTAGTTCATGAAAATAAAGAAGATTATGCTATAAGCGGTCAGTTTTATGAGCGATGGGTGGCTTCTTCCGAAAATTTCTTTAACAATAAAAATGAAATTTCATACATGAACGTAGAACTGGCAGAGAAGGTAAAAGAAAATGAGGAGGTAAATGTAGAGAGTCTGTTCAAAAAGAACATACATGTGAATAAACCAAAAAAAATGGACACAGCTAATGTCAGTATATATTACGATTCAGCATATACATATTTTAAAGGTACTGAAGAAAAAGTTGTAAAGAACAATATTAAGTACGTTCCAAATACATATGTAGCATATATAGCAGATAAAAATACGGATAAAGTAATCGAGCTTTATTACAAATACACTGGAGATCAGTTAACAGAGAAACAAGGGGAAAAACAAGAAAAATTCATTTTTAAAATGCTGAAAAGCGTAAAGTTCTAATATCTAATAGGGGAAATAGGCAAGAATGAAAAAGGAATTCGTGTTCATAAAACAACAAATTCCCTATTTTAATACTCTTCTCAAAAAATATTAGCACTTCCAGTTTTTTTCAATGAAATGAAACGCAGGTCGTAAATTCGTTTTATTAGCAATCGAAATAAGAGCGGGAACAACCGAAGGGTCCGTTTTAGAGAAATTAGGAATTCGCGGATTCAACCGGAAAAACTGATCCCCAAGAAGCTCAGAGCTAACCATTGATTCATAGTAGCTCGATCCACCGGAGATAATCTGAAGAAACGGCAGTAACGGCTCATTAGGGGATCGGTCTAAAAGCACTCCCCAATTTGGCGGCAAGTCCTCCATATCTTCAGGACGTATGTTATCCGCACTCACCATTCCCCATCCCTTCGTATCTCTTCTTAATTGAGTGGGCTGCTCACCTGTTCCGATGGATAATACGGCAATTTGATCCAACGGCTGCTTTGCTTTTCCCACTGCAAACGCGATACTAGCTGTACTGGTATTAGTTGCTACTGTATAACCATCCACATAGTTTTGATAAGCTCTTTGCGTTGCGGGAGCAGCGCTGCTCCTAAGTATTACGTCACTTGCTTTTTCATTAAGATAGGGAGAGCCAGGAAAATTATGAAATAACACAGGATTCCAACGATTCAGCTCCGGTGAAAATAAGTGAAAGGATGGCACAACAATTCGTTTCTTTAAGTCTCTAAGGCGAAGGTCTCGGGGGAAAAACGTTCGTATGGCTTTAATAAAACCAGAATAGGGTAGTTGTTGGTTAAAAACAGGTCCGCCCGGTCGGGAAACGCTGAACGCCGGTAAGATGTAATCTTTGAAAAACTGAAACGTCTCTTCTGGTGATCTTCCGCTTGCTAATGCAAGAGCAGTGAATGAACCAATGGAATTCCCTGAAAAAACATTGGTTTTACTAATTAACTTTGGATTTTGATGAGCCAATCTATTCAAAAGCTGTAAACTTAAAGCACCTAAAGTACCGCCTCCATCAAAGGTCATAATCCGATATGTTGTCAAAGGTGATTTCTCCTTTCGAATCCCATCAGAGTTATCATTCTGTATATGTTTATTTGATGTGCTGGAGAGGTATGATTATCTCTTTTATTGATTATGTAGGCGAATATTAATTAATGGTAGGAGTTAGACAAAAGGTCCCTTTGGAGTCTAAATAAATGGGAAAAGAGATTTATTCAGAAAACCCTGAGCTAAAGCCATTTGTCGAAGAAATAAATATGTTGGAGGTATCCATAAGTTAAATCTAGGAGTAAATAAAGAGGCTTTAAAAGAGTTTGAACCGAAATTTAATATTCAATTTACTCAATATTATAAACATCATATTTATCCAGAAAATGGAAGGATCCTGCCTTGGGGATATACGGAGAATGGTGACGAATTATATTGGCTAACTAAAGGGAGCCCTGACGAATGGAAAGTGATGGTGTATGAATCTAGATCGCCTGAAAATCATATTTACTCACTGTCCATGACCGATTTTTTTATGTAAAATCATTACAAAAAAGTTAGCTTGTGATGCATTTCTAGATGATTTTCCGAGTGATGCTGCTACATTCATTTCGGTAAATGTTGAATAGGCAATTAATTAGTAGAAAACAAGACATAGGAGGAATGTTAGATTAAGATGTTGCCAAATAAATTGAACCAAGCTCTTGAAGGGGAAATATATATACGTGAAGGTAAAGCTGCAGTAAAGGATGCTTTATCACGGCTAGAAGTAAAGGTATCCCAAACCTTCACAGAATTTTATAACCGGTATGCTCGGCCATTCTGGGAAGAATACGTACCTTTTGAATTACTCGATTTAGTAGATCAAGAAAATAACATTGAAGCATATACGCTTATTTCCCGAAGAGAATACGGCTTTCCTAAACAATATCTGATTTTAAGTGAAATATCAGCTAATGCCGCACTAGTGCTTGATGCTTTAACCTATAGCGTGTACATAGTTAATTTCGAAGGAGGAGACGAGCTGCTGTTAAAAGGAGAATTAGAGGCAACGTGGCCTACCTTTTCTGATTTTCTGAAATCCTATTTTAATTGTTAGGTATGGATTTTAGCGGTTATATTCCGTGTGAATGGGACGGAGAATATCGAGTTGGAAATATAGTTGTATATAAGGTAGGGGGAAGCTTTTGAAACATGCAATGAAACAATATTTTAAGAAACTAACGGGAAAATGGGAAGAGTTCAATGGAACGTTGCCTTTGATTTCTTGGAATGAAGAAGCAGATGCACATATTTATGTAGGTTCTCAAGACGAAGAAGGCTATATAGCGTGGAAGCCTCTAGAAAAGTATGAAAATACAAATTTTCAACAGTTTGAACAAGAAATAAACGTGATACTTCATAATGATGTAAAAGCTTATTTTAACGCGTATTGGTTTCTTGAAATGATTGGATGGGTGTCTCAGTATAATATTAACTTATATCCTGTCATTCCCGGTGTAGAACCTGAAACATTTTGTCAACGTGTAAAGGAGTATATTCTTGAAAAAGAAAACAGTACGTACATTCCGTTAGGTTTTGAAAGCAATGGCATGCTAGTTGTTATGAATAATGAGTCTGGAGAAATTTTCGTAGAAAACGATGAAGAGAAAAGCTATAAATATTTGTCGTCTAGTTTAAAAGAGCTCATTTCTCAGCTGGATTTTAAGTGAAATAGATATTTTGCACTTTCGCTAATCGTACACAGTTTTCACCATTGGAGTGAATCTAATTGATCATAAAGAATGTATGAACGGCATCTCATAGGAGGTAACAGCAATGGCAGATTTTGCGTTTATTAATAATGGGAAAAATAACATTTATCATGTATCTGAGCAGGAGATTTTACAAGCAGAAGAAAGAATGGGTATTCGTTTTCCTAACGATTTACGGCAGTTATATTTAGACGTTGGGTATGGATTTATTAAGGAGCCAAGTAATACGGCAATCAATAGAATTATGGGACCCAAAACGATAGCAGATGCTAAACTACGAAAAGGAATATTTGAATTCGACTTCGATTTAGAAGAACTTGACGAAGAAGGTAAACTTATTTTCTTTGAAGTGAATGAAGGAGTATACATATCGTTAGACTTAACATTACCTCATAATCCAGTCTTTTATATGGACACGGCAATCGCAGACTCATTAGAAGATTTTTTTAAGAAATTTGTAGACAATAATGAGTATTACATGGATTTAATTGAAGAGTAGAAAAAACGGTAGCTGCTACAAATAAACAGGCTATGTAATTTAAAAGCCAAGCTAGGAGAGCAATCAGAATGACAAGGATTAATGATGAGTTATTTGGAAAGCTTGAACATAAAAACAACTTTTGGCGAGGGAAAACTAGAATTAAAATGTTTGGTGAAGAAAAGGAAATTCTTTTAAGCATTGATGCATACGAAAACACTGATTTTTCAAATGTACAAAAAGAAGCATTTCTTAGCTTCATTCAAGATATGGAAAACATAATGAACGAGACAGAAAAGCACATCTATGATTACTATATTGAGAACTATGAAGAGTATAGAGAGATGATAGGTAATAAATTAGAAGCCGATCAGGTTGTTCCAAACATTTATTCCGTCTCAGATTTAAAAAAATTAGTGGAGCCTGCTGAATTAATTGTAAGAAGAGTAAGGAAGAATGGAAAAAGAAGACTGGGTTTACTTTGCGATGTCTGTTGGGATATTGAAAATGGAATAGGAATTAAAATGGAAGATGAAGGTGTAGAAGAAGTGGGGTATCGGGATATTGTGTCGTAACGAATCTACTAGACGTTAAAGCTAACCTAATAGATAAACACAGGGGACTGTTGGATTTGACGGATTTGCAAGTATGAATAGGAGGCTTAAAATGAGTGTAAAAGCGGCCATGACGGATTATTTTGAGAAACTGCTATATCATTGGAATGAAAACTATAACACATTTCCAAAGGCACCGTGGGATGAAGATATACATCCACTGCTATATGTAAGTGAGCCTGATGAAGAATAGTATGTTTTTTGGAAACCAGTAGAAAAAAAGGCTGTTGAAAACTTTAGTATGATCGAAGCTGAAATTAAAATGCCTTTGCATCATTCAATTAAAGAGTATTTTAACAGTTATTTATTTTTAAGCTTAGAAGGTCTTTATCATTCGAAATATATATGCCTTGAGCCTGTTGAACCGGGTAAGGATGTACAAAGTTATTTTAAACATCTTACGCATTATGATGAAAGTCAAGGAAAGGAATTTAGATACATACAGATAGGTTTTATTTCTCCGGACGAAATGGCCATTAACATAGATAATAAGACCGGAAACGTTTATATAGAAGATTATGAAACAAACGAATTAACATTATTGGAGCATTCCCTTGAGGAATTAATAAGAAAAATAAAGCTGAAGAAATCATAGTTTATCGAGAAGATGAGGAAAGGAATAGTAAAGGTGAAACAAGCTTGGAAAGACATTAGAGAATTAAAAATGAGTGACGTATGGGAGCGATATTATGATTTAACGGACGCTGAAAAACCTCGTGAGTTAGAAGGAATAGTAGAAGTTATAGCTGGAAACTTACGACAGAGCCTACAAGGTTATGATGCCTTTTTTGAAGACATCGTAGCAGATTTAAACAATTGTGCAGTTAGTAGAGCGGTTAATGGTACTAAAAATAACTTTTTTGAAATCATATTTAAATTACATAGATCCGGGTATTTGCCTTGTGGATGGTGTGGGGATTATCCAGATGGTGGAATTATTGCATATAGAGGGTGACTTCATAGCATCATGGAAGAATTAGAGGATGTTAGTGATGCTTTTGCTTTGTCTGATGAGGATTAAGTTAAGCAATGTGTAATGAGAGTGTACGTATGTGTAAAATCTAAAGGAGAGGAAATGATGAGATACGACTTTGTTGCGAATCAACAAGATAATCAGTTTTACCCCGTATGTGAAGCTGATATTGAAGAGGTAGAAGGAACGTTAGGCTTAAAGTTTCCTTTTGAGTTGAGGAAGTTTCTTTTAGAGGTGGGTTATGGTTTCCTCCAGAGCTCAAAAGGTAATATAAACCGTATCATGGGTCCTTCCTCAATCAGAGACGCTAGATTAAAAGTAAACGATTTTGAATTTTACCCTGATATCGAACTTTACGAAGAGCTGGAAGAGGGCAAATTGATATTTTTTGAAGCTAATGAAAGTGCGCTGCTGCTGATAGAAATAAGTGAAGAGCAGAACAATGCGATTTATTATGATGATATAAAAATTGCCGATTCTTTAGAAGAGTTTTTGGAGAAGGTGATGGAGAATGATGGGTATTATTTGGGATAGTACGCCAATTTAGATAGTGATTACTTTATCCTAGGTTCATAGTAAAAGATGCGTTATAATAATTATGGGATGAAAATTAGTTAATAAATCAAATTTATAAGATATTTGCTGAATTATAAAAGCGAATTCTTATTGTTAAAGTATACATATTTTGAGGTGGTAGTAATTGCAAACACATAATTTTATCTTTCTGCAAGATAAATTTCCAAAGTTAGCCGAGCTTTGTGAAAACATTGAAGAAATCTTTTATCAAGATCCACAAACAGTACTAATAAAAGGAAGAATATTCTCAGAGGAATTATTGAAAGAAGTTACAAATCAGCATGACGATCTATTGAGTATTGATAATTTAAGGTTAGTTGAACGAATTCAGTACTTAGAAAAGGAAGAAATTTTAACAAATCAAATCGCTCGCTCTTTTGATACAATTCGATATCTTGGTAACAAAGCATCCCATAAGTATTTAGAGTATGGTTTAGGTCAAGCTTTTAAGATGCATAAGCGTCTCTTTGAAATAGCAGTTTGGTTCATGGAAGTATATGGTGATTATTCGTTTGTTGCTCCTAAATATAAATATCCTCAACCTAAAAGTAATCCAGATATAGTTAATAAATTGGAAGAAAAATTAACTTCTAGTTTAGAAGAGAAATTTGAACTTTTACTACAAGCGACAAGGGCGACTGCTGCTACGGTAGAAGTGCCAGATGAAAAACTTGAGGCACCTACAGAAGATAGAGAGTATCTAAAAAATGAAAAATTGCAAACTGCTAATTATGAATTGAATTTTAACCTTAAAGAAGGCGAAAGCTATCTTTTGCAGGAACTGTCAAAGTTAAAAGAATCTTCGCAAGAAGCAATAGAAAACTCAAATCAATTTAGTTTATTTAAAGAGTATTTACATGTAAAGCGTTCTATACAGGATGATTTAGAAACCTCACTGCTTTCTTCAGTAACTCAAGAGAATTCAAAATTAATTTTTTTATGCGGTAGTGTAGGTGATGGTAAATCCCATTTACTTGCATACATGAAAAATAAGCATCCTGAGTTAGTAAATGAATTTGTAATTCACAATGATGCTACAGAAAGCTTTGATCCACATAAAAGTTCTTTAGATACGTTAGCTGAAGTATTGCAACCATTTAGTGATGAAAATATTGAAAGTTCCCAAGAAAAATTAATTTTAGCTATTAACTTAGGAGTGCTTCATAATTTTATTGAGTCGACGTATTGTAAAGAAAAATTTAAGATACTAGCTGATTTTATCGAAAAATGTAAAGTTTTTGAAGACTCTATGATTACTCAAAATCGTAATGATTGTAACTTTCAATTAATCAGTTTTAGTGATTATCAACCATTTGAATTGACTGATAGTGGACCTGAATCTCAGTATTATTCAACTTTGTTAGAGAAAATTATTAGTCCCTTAGATACAAACCCTTTCTACCAGGCCTATAGGAAAGATAAGGACAATAAAATTCGTGGATTTTTTATAGAAAACTATGAGTTACTTATGCTACCTCAAGTTAGAAAACATGTTGTGAATTTACTAATTCAAGTTATTATCAAACATAAAACTATTATTTCAACACGTGCACTTTTGAATTTTATTCATGATATTTTGATTCCTGCAGATGCAAATGTTGAATATTTTAATGCTGATGTAATTCAAAAAACTGAGCGTTTATTGCCAAATTTAATTTTTGAAGGGAAAGAAAAATCTCCATTATTAGCAGCTATCTCGCAATTGGATCCAATCCATGTACGCTCGAGTTTATTTGATCAAATGTTAATTGAGCTCAATAATTCAATTAATATTCGACATACATTTGAGCAGTATATTGATTTAGAATCATTAGAAGAGTGGGATTCTGAAATTAAAGAGTTAGGGGCTTTTCAAGAATTAAGTAATGCTTCATGCCAATTATTTAATAAAACATTAATTCGTTTTTCAGCATTCTTATCAAAATCAGAAAAAGAAATATTTAACAATGAAAATTATAATGATTACCTTATATATCTCTACCATTTTAATGTAGGAAACCGTTCTGGACTAAAAAAATTGTATAAGCTCTTAAAAGATTCAATTTTTCTATGGAATGGTAAACCAAAAGATAATTACATCTACATTGATAAATCAAATCAAGATATACAAGTGGCACAGTATTTAAATATTTACCCTTCTTTTTCTCATTTGCCATCTAATAGCGAAGATAAGCTAAATCGTTTTCATTTAACAATCGTGTTAGCGTATAGCGATGAAAATAAGAAAAACCCAGTCTCAATAGACATTGATTACCCTTTATACGAAATGATGGTTAACATTTCTAAAGGGTATAGACCTAATAAAAAAGATAAAGAGGATTGTATTCAATTTGTAGAATTCATTGATAAAATAATGAAACATGGGAATAAAGAGACAGAATTAATGTTTATAAATTTGCAATCAAATGCACTGTTTAAGTTAACGTACGATGAGGATTATGAAGAATTTACTTTTAGAAGGGAATAAAAGATGATTGAACAAAACAATTTACAAGAACTAAAAGACGCTTTGTCTATTAAAAATGAAAAAGCTGGTTTAAAACATACAATCAATCGGAAATCTACGTTTCTACCTTTTCTGACTAGGGGGACTGAAAGACCAAAATTTAGAAAAGGGTTTGAAGGTGTATTAGGCGGTTTTACGCGTTATATTTCCCATAATGAATTGAGGGAAGAATTAGATTTAGAAAGACTAATAAACAATGTTAGCAATTTGGTAGACGTAAAACCTGAAGATCAGTCTTATTTTCATGAAATATTACGTATGTTTTTACAACAAAAGAATGGGAAAATTAAAGTTTTTCATCCACATATATTTCAATATTTACCTTATAGCAGTGGGCCAGAAATGAAAGGAGAGCAGGAAATAGCTAAGTTTTTAGCAGACATTTTAACTGACCATGACAGTGAATTTAAAAGTTTGTTTGAAAATCATTCCTCAGATGATTTAGTAGCAAAACTAATCTTGAATAAATTGCAAGGACTGGAGAATATTGAACGAAAGAAAAAGTATATAAGTAAACTTCCTTTTCTCTCTGAAATCTTTAAAAATGATTTTTTGTTTTTAGTGAAGCATCAGGATTATTTTAAAGATCATTATGAACTGCTATTAAGTTATTATTATTTCACCTACATTACACAGTTAACATTGAAGTTAGCTCAACAGTCTAAAGCAACTTACTATAATAGTAATGAAGTTTATTACACGTTGGATTGGGAGGCTACTAGTAAAAATCGTAAAGGGTATGGATATGGATATCATATGATCAAAGATACAGCTCGAAATCTATTAATTCATATCAATACATTAGAACATTTAAATACATTAATGGGTACAAAGAATTCACAATCATATTCAGAACTGTTGGATACATATGAAGCAATGCCTCAAGAACAAAAAGAACTGTTCTTGAAACTTTTAGAACAATGGATTACAGAATATCGTTTGCATTCTTTATTACCTGAAGAAGATAAGAAATTTTCTTCTACTTATCAGTCTTTGACGGACAATCTATTCTCCAGTATTGAAGAGGCATATCAGAAGCCTAGTATGCAAGGTCCTAGAAACCGTTACTCATTATCAATTGAAGAGGTTGGGAAAAAATATTTCTTGAAGACAAGAGGATCTTTAGGGTATATGTTAAATGTTTCTCAAGACTTATTTTTACTATTAACTGCTTTATGCTTGAAGAATGAGAGAAAGTCACTTAAACAAGTCTTTTTTGAATTAGAAAAGCGCGGCATGTATTTTGATAGATATTCTAAGGAAGAAGTTGTAAAATTGTTAGATAAATTAAATTTACTAGATAAAAAAAGTGATAGTGGTGATGCTCAGTATGTTAAACCAATTTTATAAGTACCTCTCAGATGAACTAATTCATTACTTAAAAAAAGCGTCTTTCAAAGCAGGAGAACGCTTTTATTTGCAATTTGATAACAAAGAACAAGTAAATCAATTTTATAATGTGTTACAGGTAACAGAATTTTCTCAATCATTTCAATATCAACATCAACAAGGCTCGCCCTATCAAACATTTTTGCTGAAGTTACCAGGAAAGGCTAATGTAGTAGTAGCAGCTACTTCTGAAAGTGTAACCCCTGACTTTTTAGTTACGTTACGAAATCAAGTAGGAGAACAAAAAGGTGTTTGGGAAAATACAGCTCTATTAAGCATTTGTTATGAAACCTTAGACAGTATTAGAGGAGGAAGTAGTGATCTTCAAAAAGAAGGTATGCCATTTAACGTAAAAACTGTATTAGCAACTTTAAAAGAGAAAATCGAAGATTCTCATTTAGAGCGAGCTAATAAAGAAGTGCTGATTTTTCATCTTTCTAAAAAGTTAGACGAAGCTTTTGTTCAATCTTCTCTATGGGATTATGAAGAAATACTTGGTTTTTTAAGGCAGGGACAAATCAATCAAGAAGACTATGCACATTTAGGACTATTTTTTGATAAAACACTGGAGCAATATACACCTACTCAAATGAGAAAGAGGCTTGAAGATAATTATAGCTTATTTGAGAAAGTACAACATATTCACGAGTATGAGAACCTTGAAGTACAGTTGGAAAAGAACTTTGGAGACAAGGGCGTACATGCTCTAAAGAAAGAAACTTGGAGAGAAGAGGAATATGGAAAAGTTAAAGAATGGAATGAGGAAGGGATTAAGCCTCAAAGAATGCTTAATTATGTAGAGTCTCCATATAAACTTACTAAAGAAAAGTTATTATATTGGGATAAGCCAAACAAAGATACAAAAGCTGGGCAAAAAAAACGTCATATTATGGTGTTTAATCCTACTAAACAGAAGGAAGTTAACTTAACTTTTGAATTTGATGATCGGTTAAAAAAAGAATTTATTCATAAAAAATCAGAGAGACATTGTGTTGTTTCAGGGAAAAAGCTATTAGTTTCGTTAGAACACCAACCTGGCACTACTACTTTTTGTCAAGTAGTATATGCACATAATAATCAATCAAAATCAAAATATGATTTCAATATTGTAATCGTAGAATGTGAACCGCCATTCTTGCAAGATATAAAGACTTTATACGAAGTAAATGTTCGAACAAGCAAAATTGTTATTAACAAAAAGGAAGATGAGATTGTTTTTGGAGATAAATCCAATGGTATAGTGGAATTATTTATAGAAGAAGAGAATCAAAAAATTGAGGAACAAAAAAACGCATTTCGAATTTCTGCCAGCTCTTCTGCGTGGAATGATGATACTCTTAAATTTGAACTTCAAATAATGGATTCTTTAATTCCTTTTATTATTAAAGAAGAGACTTCACGAGTAACTCCTATATTTGGAAGTCGTGTTTGGAAGTTGAAAAGGGAGCGACAAGAAGACTTTCAATACGATGAAAATACCAATAAATTAAAGCAAGGGACGGTCGAGTTTTCTGCTCGTGAAGAATTCAAACAATACTTGCTAGATGAATATGTTTGGATAGCTGAAGGCTTGTTATTTGCTAGAAGAGACGTTACAGGTTTAGAAAACTCTGCATTGAATATACATGAGTCCGTAGAGCAAGCATATAAAAATTTAATAAATTACTATCAGTCTCATGACCAAGTACCAAGTCTAACGTATATGAATGAAGAATTATACAATTTATCGCTTACATACGTGAATATATTTATTAACCAAATTGCTAATATTACTGAAAACACTATTCTGCCAGAAGAAATTAAAAATTTGTTTAAGTTGGGAAGCATTATTGAAAATAATCGAATATTATTTACTCCATTACATCCTTTAAATGTAGCTTATCAACTACAGGTTTCTGAGTCATTAAAAAATGAAAAGGTAGATATGCATATCTTAAATAGATTAAATCCCAATAATTTACTGCCTTATATTTATGGAAAAGGGGCAGATCTTTATCGTCCTGTTACCCAGAAAGATGCCCCAGAATGGCTTATTTATGAGCCGCTAAAAAAAGTTGCAATAGGCGAATCTAACGCATTTTTATCTAATGTAGTAGAAGAAAAACTTACACAGTTTGTAGAACATTTTCAGTATTTATTTATAAAAAACTCCAAATCTCCTATTCAAATTAATGTCATTAACATTACTAATGATCGGGAAGTAGTAAAAGGTTTAATTAATTTTATAAAAAAACAAATCGATAAAAAAGGTCCAGCAGAAATTGTACCTATTGAAGTGGCATTGCATAGTAATCCCTACTTAATAAGTTCATTTGAAAGGTTTTCTTCATTTGAAAATGTGGAGGAATTCGAAGATGCTTTTGGGGTATCGTTGAATACAAAAAAGCTTGATTCCACAGATGTATTACGTCTGATTAGAGAAAATATTTTATACTATAGGCCTTTGGATAATCAGGCCTATGGATATGCTCATATTTCTTTTTATAAAATGCTTTCCAACGATTTACCTGCTAAAAATACAATTGAAGAGATTGGAGCAGGAAGTTCTCTAGATGGCTTGTTGTCTTCGTTATCATTCTTAGAGACTGCGCATGATTATAGAACAGGTTTTGGATTGAAGAATGTGAGTGGGCCCTTAAATCCGCTTCTTCAAGTAGCAAAAGTTCTCAATGAGTTGGCAAGTAACTTAGAAAGTGGAGGAACAAACCCCTATCGTAAAAATGAGACAATTGTAACTAGAACAGCGAGTTATGACGAAGATATCTTAAGTCATTTATATGATGCGTCATATTGGGTGACCTTTATTGAACCAAATGTCGATTTGAATTTCTTTCAAACATCATCAAAAAATTTATTGGTCATTCATTACAGCGATCAGTACTCTTCTTCTGCTCAATATGATGCTATAACTGTTACTAATAGATCTGAACAATATAAGTTAATTATTGAACAATATCTATCCGCAAAAGATATACCTGTAACAGATAATGGCATTGAAACTGCTATTAAAAGTTTTAATACGTTGAATGGAGAATGGTTGCTTCGTATTATTGGAAGCAAAGGCCAGTTTTCTAGAGAAAAATTAAGTATCATTTCAGCTATCAAATATATTATTAGTACGTTAGATCATGAAAATATATTTTGGGTCCCTGTTTCTTTAGAAGAAATTCTTCGTATTGCTGGTGCAGTAAGATTAACAAAAAGCGAAGGCGTTTTTTCGGCTAAGAACCTAAATGTCAATGGAATGCATAGTGATGATTTATTATTAATAGGAGTAGAAATTGAAGGTGAAGATGTTAAATTGCATTATTATCCTGTAGAGGTTAAGATAGGTAACAATCCAGATTCTACCATTTCTAAGGCTAGAGAGCAAATTAATAAAACCTATAATTTATTTAATAAGCAACTTGCTAAACATAATGAGGATGGGGAGTACTTATTCAAAAACAAGTTTTTTAGAAACTTCTTTTCTCAACTGCTTATTTCCAATGTAGAGAAATTAATCGTGAATTCTATTTGGCCTGAGAAACAATATGAAAAAGTTGAAAGACTAAAAGAGAAGTTATTAAATGATAACTATCAAATCGCTGATAATCTCCAAGAATTTATCGGAAAGGGTGCAGTATTATCCTTTAAAAAAGAACAAAATTGGCGAGCTGTTAATTTAGAAGATGATATTTTAATTGTGGAATTAACAGAAGAAGATGGATACGAAGGTATTATGGTTGAACTACAAGCATTAAAAGAACAGATAATGGGTGGGAAGACAGACATTAGAGTTGAAAAGCTTTTATCTCACAATTATAACAGCGCTAAGCAGTTACAAGTAAAGGAAAATATAATAAATCATTCCCAACTTACAATATCAGCTACAGAAGAAGCAGTAAATAAAAATACTGAAAATGAGACTACTGATTTTTCCACTGTGGATTTAAAAGATGTAAGAGTGCTTTTAGGAACTGTTGAGGGTTCAAAAAAAGAAATCTACTGGGAGTATGGTCATTCTGAATTAGCTAATAGACATATTTTAATCTCAGGAAAATCTGGTCAAGGAAAAAGTTATTTTATACAGTGTTTATTACTTGAACTGGCTCAAAAAGGAATTTCAAATATTATTTTTGATTACACAGATGGCTTTAAAAGTTCAAAATTGGAATCGCAGTTTAAAGAGAAGTTAAATGGACGCTTAGAGCAGTTTATTGTCGCAAAAGATGGCTTTCCAATTAACCCTTTTAAACGTAATAAAAAAGAATTAGATGAGAACCTTTATATTGATGAGGATAATACGGATATTGCTGAAAGAATTAAAGCAGTTTTCTCCTCTATATTTAAAGATTTAGGTATTCAACAACAGAATGCTATTTATGAAGCAGTACTGCGTGGGTTAGATAAATACAAAGAAGGTATGAATTTGGAGCTTCTTTTAAATGAATTAGAACAAGATAATTCAGGTCCGGCTAAGACTGCACGATCTCAAATTAAGCCGTTGATTGATAAGAATCCATTTAATAATGAAGGTCAATATAATTGGAGTGAGATACTTGCAGATAAAGGAAAAGTATTTATCGTTCAGCTAACTGGATACAGTCGTGAAGTGCAAATGATGATTACAGAATTCATTTTATGGGATATGTGGAATCACCAGTTAAATCATGGAGATAAAAATAGACCTTTACCAGTGGTATTAGATGAAGCTCAGAATCTTGATCACCGTGAGTATTCTCCTAGTGCAAAAATACTGACTGAAGGAAGGAAATTTGGTTGGTCGGGTTGGTATGCCACTCAATCTTTAAAAGGTCAATTTAGTACAGATGAAATTTCAAGGCTTCAAAATTCAAGTCAAAAAATATACTTTATGCCACCAGAAAATGAAGTCATTTCAATTGCGTCTAACCTTTCCCAAGATAATATAAGTCGTAAAGAATGGGAAAAGAAATTATCTACGTTAAAGAAAGGGCAGTGTATTGTAGCGGGACCAATGCTACAAGCAGATGGAACTTTAAAACAAAATTCACCAGTTGTTATTAACATAACCTCATTAGAGGACAGGTTAATTTAAAGAGTCGATTATTGATGTAATTAGAGAACAGGAGACTAGCCACAATGAATTTGTCGCTAGTCTCTACTTTTAATTTAAATCTTTAAGAAGTGAAGCAATATATGTATCGTTTAGCCAATAGCATTGTTTTGTTATTACTTGTCCATTGGGTAACGTCACTTTGTCCTCTCCGTTTTGCCCCTTTGGACGAATATGAGTAACTCCATTAAAATTTTTTTTAGGAAAATTGTTATATTCTCTTAACTTTTTACCATATGGTTTATATTCAATTTGTACACCAGTTGCTATGAGTCTATTAACTTCTTCCCAAAGCTGCTTTATTTCATTCTCTATTGTAGTAACTGGCATATTCCAGAGCTTAATACCTTTAAAGTAAGGTTCTCGATTCGAATTATCTTTCTTCTTTTCTTTAAATTCAAAAATAACAAACAAAAATTTAGTTTCATAAAATGTTTTTCTTATGTAACTGTTTTCCCACTCTTCGTTTGTCCAAAGTTGGAAATCAATATTTTTAAATGACATGCTTTGTTCAGGTTTTCCATTTGGTTCTAACCGAATGGTCTTAAATTGAATGTTTGCTTTTGAAAATTCTTCTATGTTTTCTAATTTTGTTCCTTTGATTCCCAATAGAGAACTGATTAATAGAGGAATAAAACTTTTTCCAGTAGGTTTATACGCTACACCTAAATTCTCTGAAATTTGCTTTGCAGAGAGCCCTTTATAAGGTGAGAATCTAGATATTAAAATATCTTCTAAAGATTTTTTCTTTAATTCACCGGAAGTAGTAAGGCTTACTAAGTTATCTTTTTTGAGGTGTTTTCTAACCAGTGCAGTCATATAAGATTGTTTAAGGGAAAAAGCTCGTTGCATTGCAAGTGTTGTGGAATTCGGTTGAGATCGGAGAGACTGCTTATTTGCACCTTTCGAACAAGCTCCTAAATAATTTGTGTCTCCTTCAGAGAGCTCGTGTGCTTTTCCATCCCGAATTTTTTTGGTTATGATTTCCCAATCATGTTTAATAATCTCTAAGTCGGATTCGGGAAATGTGAACAGTACGCTCTTAAAAACTTTTAAATCTTCTCTGTTTACGTAGGGTAACCATTCATAGAACATTAAAAGCATTTGTTGGTTTTTTTTCCAAAAGCTAGATGTTTCAAATGTATAATTGATTTCTTCCATGTAATTAATTATGTTTAGAACAAGGCGTTCTTTTGCCGCGAGTTTTCCGTTTTTATTCCGTTTAAAAGGAGTAACCTTTAATTCTACATTTAAATATTCAAAATCAGGTTTGGCATTTGAGTTAATCTTGTACCCAAATAAACTTTCTTCTATTACTTGTCCTAATCCACCTTTAGAATTCTTATTAGATAATCGATTTGTTATATCAATTTCTTTAAAGGATTTTCCTTCGGCTTCTTGTGCTTTTTTCATTAGTTGCGTAGTTGTTAAGTATTCCATATTATCACTCCTTTCGTATAATTTATATTGGAAAGTATAAATTATAAGTACTAGGCCTAGTATAATACACTAAGGCAATACATACTAGTTTTATCCATTTAACTAGTAAGGACTTAGTTGATAATAGAAATAAAAAGACTCTCCTTGGGTAAGGAAAGTCTTTTTGTTTTTTAAAGCATACTAGGTTGTTCAAACCCTTGTTTATGGAATTTATCAATATCGAGTTCATACACTTCTTTAATTCTTTGTCCCATCAGTGTAACTAAACCTACAACTAAAGCATTTCCCATACAGAAATATCGAGTGCGTACAGGCATACCAGTATTCGTCCAGTTTATGGGGAAATCATTCAAGCGTTCACACTCTTCTGGAGATAAATAACGCAAACGTTTTGTGTACGGGTCTTCAATTACATGAGAACTACGATTGGAAGTTCCTTCACTTGTCAGCATAGTTCTTCCTGGTGAGGTTACGGGCTCTGGAAAAGCCATACCGCCCTCTGAATAAACGTATTTATGACCTGTTTGTGAAATTCGCTCAATTTTCTTAGGGCCTTTTAAATAACGTAGCTCTTCAATTTCAGTACGACCTTTTTTATTAATTTTAGTCTCATCTAGATAGAATCTCTCATCAACCGGTCCCAATTCATTATAAACTTCTTCTACAATTTCACCTAAAGTTTTTGCTTTCTTTATTATCGGAATAAGTTCAGCGGTGTATACCATTCCATCACGCATAATACCAGCATTTTTATAATTTGCACTAAATTCATCTGAGACATCTATAATGTCTTTCGGTAAAATAAAGGAAGCGTCTTTATGTTTCAAAGAAGGTTTTTTTTCGACTTGAAATGCCGGAGAAAAGAAACCATTATGGTGTAAAATTTGCTTATCTTTGAATTTGAATTGTTGACTAGCAAATTCAGTTTCTACGGCATAAGCAAAAATAAATACTCGCCTTCTGCGCTGTGCAAATCCATAATCCGCTGCGTTAATTACTCGCCACTCAACGCAATATCCAGCATCACGGAAGGCTGCTAACATTATTGAAAAATCTCTACCGCGCTGTTTAGAAGGGGATTTTAATAATCTATCTACATTTTCTAAAAGTACATATTTTGGCTTTTTATATTGAACGATGTTCATGATTTCCCAGAAGAGAACACCTTTTTTTCCTTGTATACCTTTTTCACCCGATAAAGATCGTGCGACTGAGTAATCTTGACAAGGAAACCCACCTACTAGTAAGTCATGATCTGATATATCTTTCCATACTTGTGAAATGTCCTCATTTACATGGGAAGGATTTTCCCCAAAGTTTTCTACGTAGCAATTAAACGCATGTTGACTCTTAGTTGCAGGTTCCCACTGATTAGTCCAATTAACGTCAAACCCACCTGCATTTTCTAGACCTAAACGAAATCCGCCAACGCCTGCGAACAATTCGGCTACCTTAATATCTTTCATTACCAAATAAGAACATCCTTTCGCTTTAGAATAGCTTGTCTTCTATTATAATAAATATTGAAAGAAAGATCAATAGTTTAGCTTATGATTTTATAAAGTTTTTATAAGGTACATACAGTGAGAACGAATAAAGAGTAAATTAAACATCATTAAAGAAATATTCTGTTGAGGAATCTATTCATTGTCTGGAATGTTAAAAAATTCAGTTTGGTTTGACATTCCCTCCCAAACCGCATACAATAGCTACTAATAAAAGCACACAAATTCGTTGAAGAGAATCAGTACGCTGCAAGTTTGTTCCACAGAGAGCTGGTGATAGCTGAAAGCCAGTGTTCAAGCCGCAGGGGAATATCCTCTCTGAGAAGTCAAACTGAACTATAAGTAAGTTTGAACGGTAGTCTACCGTTAAAAAGAACGCGTATGATTGTACGTTGCTGAGTGCTATTGATGAACGGATCAATAGAAGCCAGGGTGGTACCGCGGTTAAAACCCGTCCCTAGTCATAGGGACGGGTTTCTTTGTGTGCTTTTAACTTTAAAAGGAGTGGTATCACATGAAAGAAGTGAATGTAAGGGAGTCTTCGCAAGAGCGCGAACAGCGTATCCTGCAGCAGTGGCAAAAAGGAAATGTGTTTCAGCAGTCGGTTCAAAACCGAGAAGGGCATCCTTCGTTTGTATTTTATGAAGGGCCTCCAACAGCCAACGGTTTGCCTCACGTGGGGCATGCGCTAGGCAGGACCATTAAAGACGTGGTGGCTCGTTATAAAACGATGACGGGGCATCAAGTGATCCGAAAAGCAGGCTGGGATACGCACGGACTACCGGTAGAGCTCGGTGTCGAAAAGCAGCTCGGAATTTCAGGGAAGCATGATATTGAAAAATACGGCGTAGAAGCTTTTATCAACAAGTGTAAGGAAAGTGTGTTTGTGTATGAAAAGCAGTGGCGCACGTTCACGGAGCAGCTTGGCTATTGGGTTGATATGGAAGACCCTTACATCACCTTGGAGAATTCATATATTGAAAGCGTATGGAACGTGCTTGGCACGATTCATGAAAAAGGACTTCTTTATAAAGGCCACCGCGTATCACCTTACTGCCCGAGCTGTCAAACATCATTAAGTTCACATGAAGTGGCCCAAGGGTATAAAGATGTAAAAGATTTAACGGTAACGGTGAAATTTAAAGTGAAAAATCGCGATAACGAGTATTTTTTAGGCTGGACGACAACGCCATGGACGCTTCCGTCAAACGTGGCGCTTGCGGTGCATGAAGAGATGAACTACGTTCGAGCCCAGCAAGGCGACAGCGTGTATATAGTGGCAGAAGCGCTCGCAGACAAAGTGTTAAAAGGAGAATATAGCGTTTTATCTCATCATAAAGGAAATGAGTTAAAAGGGATCTCGTATGAGCCACCGTTTGATTTTGTGAACGTTGAAAAAGGTCATGAAGTCGTAACGGCTGATTATGTAACGGACCAAAGCGGAACGGGTGTTGTTCATTTAGCACCTGCATATGGTGAAGATGATTACAGAGTCGTAAAAGAAAACGGCTTTTCGTTTGTGAACGTAGTGGATGAAAAAGGACAGTACACGTCTGAAGTGCCGCCTTTTCAAGGGCGTTTCGTGAAAGACTGCGACGTTGATATCGTTCGTTATTTAGCAAATGAAGGCGTGCTGTATCATAAAGAAAAGCATGAGCACAGCTATCCGTTTTGCTGGCGATGCGACTCGCCGCTTCTTTATTACGCAAATGAAAGCTGGTTTATCCAAACGACGGCGTTGAAGGAACAGTTTTTGAAAAACAATGAAAGTGTGACGTGGTACCCGGATCATATCAAGCACGGCCGCTTTGGCAACTTTTTAGAAAATATGGTGGACTGGAACATCAGCAGAAAGCGCTACTGGGGAACGCCGCTGAACGTATGGGAATGCGGGGAATGTGCGCATCAAGTAGCTCCGAAAAGTATCAAAGAGCTTCAAAATCATGCGTCTCATTCCGTTGATGACAGTATTGAACTTCATAAGCCTTATGTAGATGACGTGCAGCTGACGTGTCCGGTCTGCAGCGGAGAAATGAAGCGAACGCCGGAAGTGATTGACGTTTGGTTTGACAGCGGCTCGATGCCGTTTGCGCAGTATCACTATCCGTTTGAAAACAGCGAGCTGTTTCAAAAGCAGTTTCCAGCAGACATTATCGCAGAAGGAATTGATCAAACGCGCGGCTGGTTTTACAGCTTGATGGCAGTTTCAACGCTGTTTACTGGAAAAGCGCCTTATAAGCGCGTTTTGTCTCTTGGCCACGTGTTAGATGAAAACGGTCAAAAGATGTCTAAAAGTAAAGGAAATGCGCTAGACCCTGTTGATCTTATTCATACATTTGGTGCGGATGCGCTTAGATGGGCGCTTTTAGCAGACAGTGCGCCTTGGAATCCGAAGAAATTTTCAGAGCGCGTCGTGCAAGAAGCGAAGTCAAAAGTGATTGATACACTCGTGAACGTGTACGGCTTTTACGTGTTGTACGCTAAGCTTGACGGCTATGACCCGAAGCAAACGTATGAATTGAAAAAAACAAAATTGGATAAGTGGATTCTTTCACGTTTGCATAGTACGGTTAAGCGAGCAACAGCACATCTTGAAGATTACGGGTTTACAAGTGCCGCTCGTGAAATCGCAGCATTCATTGAAGAGCTAAGCAACTGGTATGTACGACGTTCTCGCGATCGTTTTTGGTCAGAAGGGATGGACGGCGAAAAAGCAGCGGCTTACGATACGCTTCATAAAGTGTTAGTCACGCTTAGTCAGCTGTTAGCGCCGTTTACTCCTTTCGTTGCGGATGACGTTCATGAAAATCTGACAGGAAAAAGCGTTCATTTGGCAGACTATCCTGTGTGTGATCAAACCAAAGTGAATGAAAAGCTGGAAAAAGAAATGGCAGCGGTGCTTCAAGTGGTGGAACTAGGCCGAAGCATCCGAAATACGCATTCGTTAAAAGTAAAGCAGCCTCTGCAAAGTCTTTCACTTGTGGTAACGGAAGAAGATGTAGAGTGGGAAGCATACCATGATGTCATCAAAGATGAGCTTAATATAAAGAACTTTAACGTGGAGCAAGACGACGACAAACTTGTTTCATACGTATTAAAACTTGATTTTAAACAGGCTGGGCCAAAGTTCGGGAAACAAGTTAATGAGGTCAACCAAGCGCTGAAAAACCTTTCAGAAGAGAAAGGGAAAGAGTTTGTTGAACAAGGCAAGCTGAGTGTTACGCTTGCTTCAGGAGAAAACCTAACGCTTGAAACGGCAGACGTACTCGTTGAAAAAGTGCCAAAAGAAGGTTTTGCAGTTGCATCCAACGGCACGTACACTGCGGTGTTGGATACGGCGTTAACCGAAGAACTCGTGCAGGAAGGAGTCGCTCGTGAAGTAATTCGAGCGGTTCAAGATTATCGCAAAAAGCTGGATTTACCCGTGAACTTACGTATTGATTTGGAACTTAGCGGAGACGAAGAAGTGAAGGAAGCCGTTGCGAAGTTTGAAACGCTGCTTCAAGAAAATCTTCTGCTGCACAGTCTCAGTGTGAAAGAAGCCATCAAAAACGGAGAGACGGTAAAAGTCGGAACAAAGCAAGTTACGCTTCGCGTTTTAAATCAGAGCTGATAAAAAGCACTTACCTCATAGCAGGTAAGTGCTTTTTTACCTTTAATCAAACTGTCCGAGAACATTTTTAAGACTCGGCCAAACGATTTCAAAAGGAGCCGCTAGTACATACTCTTTTCCGTTTTCATCTTTAAAGTGTTGAACAAAACGATATTTTCCTACTTTGTAGTTAGGAGTTGCGATATCTAATTTGAGTGATTTCCCTGGCTTCAGCGTGACAGTTTTATCAGGAAACTCCAATCCGTTTAGCACAACTTCGTACCACTTTCCGTCTTTTAAGTGATCCGCCGTATTTTCATAAGGAATCGTTAAGGTATGCGTCGAATTGTTTTGAATAACAAAAAAGCCAAACTGCGTTTTATCGTATTTTTTACTGATAGCAGATAGCGTAATAGTTCCCCCGTCAGTGTTAATGGAAGAAGGAATGTTTTTTTCTTGTTTGGCTCCAAGTTCCATTTTTTGACCGTTATAATCGATATAGCCAAAGATACAAAACAAGATAATAAAAATGCCTAGTATTAGTAAAAGTGTTCGTACTATTTTCAAGAGCTTTGCACCACCTTTTTATCACTCTTCCATTATACGGAAAACTTCTTGTTTGAAATAGTATGAATTTCCATTTTCTATATCACTTTTTTGAAAGGAAGAATTGAAATGAGACAAATTATAGCCATGGGCGGCGGAGGTTTTTCGATGGAGCCGGATAACTTGCTTCTGGATCAATACATACTTTCACAAGCTCATATAGATGTGCCGAAAATCTGTTTTATCCCTACAGCCAGCGGAGATGCCGATAATTATATAGAAAGGTTTTATGAAGCGTTTGAGAAGTTGGTATGTACACCGTCTCATTTATCGCTGTTTTCACCAAACTTTATAGATTTAAAAGCATATGTGCTGCAGCACGATATTTTGTATGTAGGCGGCGGTAATACAAGGAATATGCTTTCTTTATGGAAAGAATGGGAACTGGATACGATTTTAAAAGAGGCTTATGAAAAAGGAGTGATTTTAGCGGGAATAAGCGCAGGTTCGATTTGCTGGTTTGAAGAAGGCGTCACCGATTCAATGAACAATAAACTGTCTAAAATCGACTGTTTAGGATTTTTAACGGGAAGCAACTGTGCTCACTACGACGGAGAAAGCAATCGAAGACCCTCGTATCATGAGTTAATGGCAAGCGGGGAAATGAAAGAAGGCTACGCTGTAGATGACGGAGTCGCGCTGCATTTTAAAGATGAGAAGCTATCCACGTCAGTTAGCTCAAGGTCTACAGCAAAAGCGTACGCTGTTGATCGAAAAGCGAGCAAAATCATTGAACGTGAACTCCTGGTGACCTATTTGGGTGATCACAAGCAATAAATGGCCGCTTTTCATGTTTCTCTGTATAAAATGGAGCTTATTCGTACATACATAAGCAGAGATTCTATATAGGAGGGTGCTTCAGTGAGTTATAAACAATACTGGGGAAACATACATGAACAAAGCGATAAGCTGCAGGAGTTATTATCGTCGTATTGGCATCAGTACTCAGATTTCGGAAACTGGCAGTTTTGGGTGGTGGTTGCTTCGCTCGTTCTTCCTCTTGTGTTGTTGTATTTTACCGTAGATCGGACGAGGATCTTTGAGGTGTTTTTCTTCGGTTACACAGTGCACATGCTCTGGGCATATATTGATATTGCACTTGGGAGAAGCGGTCATTTAACGCACACGTTTTTTTTAACGCCGCTGCTTCCGAACGCAACGAATATTACCGCTTCTATTTTGCCGGTAGGCTTTCTGCTGCTTTATCAATATTGTACGAATCACCAAAAGAATTTTTATCTGTATACAATTCTGCTGAGCGCTGTTTTTTCATTTGGGCTAGCCCCTCTTGAACACCATTTTAAATTTATTGATTCAGGAAAAGGAATGAGCTTGTTTTATATTTTTCTGATTGATATAGGAATAACGTTAGTAGCGTATTGGGTTACAAGGCTGCTCGTAAAAGCAAAAGCCGCAGCCTATCATAAAGTAGAAAAAGAACGCTGAAAAAATGTTTTAAAATGAGTAGTTAAGGGTATACATACATTTAAGATAAATTGAGGTGAAGAAATTGTATTACTACCGTATTTCAGAAGGGCAAGGCGAAACGTACTCTGAAACAATTGTTATTCATGAAGAACAATTTGATCAAGGTACATTTGAAAAAATGGTGAAAGAAGCGATGGTCGATAAGCCTGGCAAAATCGATCAAGTGGATATTGTGAAATATTTAATTGGACATTATCATTTCCAAGTTGCATATATTGAAGCCGCTTTTCACAGTACATATACAGATTAATAACGTTATGTATTCGTTAAAAAACCCCGTTGCACTGGCAGCGGGGTTTTTTTATCTCTACCAATATCGATAGTGATAGGGATTTTGAGGAGAGTAATAAGGATTTTGAGGCGGAGGATACGTATAAGTAGGCTGCTGGTGGTGTACAGGGCCTACTTGTTTTTTCTTTTTATAGTGTTCTTTTTCTCCGCATTCGTCCGTTGGTCCAATCACGATGGTTTGATTTTTTAGCGGAGCCAGCGTTTTCTTTAGCTGCTCCGGATCTAAGCAGTACGTGTGAGCAAGGACTTCAATAGGCGTTTTATTTAAAATGTCCGATCCAAAAATATATTCCGGGTAAGGGGCGTCAAAAATGGCAAGTAAATGCGTATTGTCTTCAGACGCAATTTCCCAGTGCCACCAGCCTTGAGGGATATTGGCTACTTGACCGGGAGTAATCGGAATATTTGTGACTTCGTTGTTAAACGGATTGATTAATGAAACGACGGCTGAGCCTGAAATGCAGTAGACAAGCTCAGCGGCATTTTGGTGATAATGCGGTTCGACTACGCGGCTTTTGCTTAAGTAAATATCAAGTAATGATACATTTCCTAATGTGTTGAGCACATCCCGGCCCAATCGGTTAATGTAATTTTGATCGTTTCGCGTATTAAGTCTGTTTTTGTTCACATCAGAAAAGTATTGTACGTTTGGATTATTGTAATCCATATAGGGCGTTGACAAGGGTCTCCAGCTCCTATCCTTGAATTTTTTATGATGCTGTATCGTATGTAGAGAGTTTTATTTCGTGACAGAAGCCTAGGAGGATATGTAGGTAAGGCCTATTTTTGATAACGTGTACAAACATTTGTCCACTGATTTTCATACACTGTAACAGGTTCTTTTTTTACAGAGCCATGATCAATGTCAGACGCATAAGACGGATCATTTTAAGGAAAGTGAGTTGCAGAGCTGTTGCTTGATCAATATGAAAAGATAAATAGTACGTATGAAAAGCTGGATGAACTTCAGCTGCCGTTTGATAAGCCCATTTTAGTAGGAGTCGAGTGGAACGGAGTGCTGTTTGAGTTTTTGGTGAGATTAAAAAAAGAGTCTTCTCATTTGCTTGTGTTTGGTTCAGGAGGAGGAGCAAGTCAAGAAATGCCGGCAGGTCCTCCATATTTTCAGCGCCATTCGTGGATGAATGAATTCCAAGATTCAATTATTTATTATAACGATCCTACGCTTTATTTAGGAAAGGTATCGCTTGCGTGGGGGCAAGGGACAAGCGACCGTTTTTATTTAAAAGACATTGCGGTTTTAATTGAAAAGTTCATGAAAAAAGTACAGGTGAGTCCGTCTAATGTGCTATTTTACGGATCTTCGGGCGGCGGCTTTATGTCAATGTTTTTAGCGGGGTACGTAAAAGGAGCAAAAGCGCTTGTCAATAATCCGCAGACTTGCTTGACCAAGTGGCTGAAAACGCCGGTTCGGCAAGTGTTTAATTTATCTTATCCGAACTTGACAGAAGATGAAGTGATCGCCTCATACGGTGAGCGAATTAACGTAGTGAAGTTTTTTCGCCATATTAACTATGTGCCAAAGGTGTATTACTTGCAAAATGGGGCGTTTGAATACGATATGAACAATCACTTGTTGCCGTTTCTAACGGATTTGCAGGATATGCCAGACGACTGTGAAATTAATAATATAAAAGTGGAGCTCTATTATAACCCGAAGCTGAAGCACGCAGCTGTTAGTAAGCAAGAAACGATTGATTATGTGAATATGGCGAAGAAGATATAAGAAAAAAGGCAAGAGTTTATCCTTTAAGGAGCTCTTGCTTTTTTATGTCGAATTTTCTACCTCAATAGATACAAGTAGGAAGTTATGTTGCTTTTTCTTTTGAATATGATAGTGAAGATGAGGTGTAAGGAGGGGAAGTATGGCCGATCAAGATGAGAGAAAAAGATACTTGATGGAAGTTCAGACCTGGCTTGAACAAGTATGTGATCCTGTATTTGAAGAAGCCTTTACAGAAGTAGATATAACGTCATATATCACGCGCACGCAAGAAGACGTTCTTGAATATTTAAGTGAAGAAGATGTGAACGAATATACGTTAGAAGAAATCAATAATGCGGTACGGCACATTGATAAAATCTTAAAAGAGCGGCTTGGAGACGACGGCAGGGAGAGGGAATCGATAGCTCCGGGGCAGCATGAGCTGCCGCCGCTTGGCTATAGCTATTCAGCTCTTGAACCGTATATTAACCGGGAAATTATGCGTCTTCATCACAGCAAGCATCACCAAAGCTATGTCGATGGATTAAATAAAGCAGAGCTCATGCTGCAGCAAGCCCGTAACACAAACAATTTTGACCTCATAAAACATTGGGAACGGGAAGCTTCTTTTCATGGCTCCGGTCATTATCTGCATACAATCTTTTGGGAAATCATGAGTCCAGAAGGAGGAGGACGACCGAGGCGCCAGCTGCTGCAGCAGCTTCAAAAAGACTTTGGCAGCTATGAGAAGTTTATGATGCACTTTTCTCAAGCCGCTAAAAAAGTCGAAGGTGTTGGCTGGGCAATCTTAGTATGGTCGCCGCGTTCGCGAAAGCTTGAAGTTCTGCAAGCTGAGCGCCATCAGCTTCTCACGCAGTGGGATACGATTCCGCTTCTTGTATTAGACGTATGGGAACACGCATATTATTTACAGTACAAAAATGAACGTGATCCATACGTTGATAATTGGTGGAAAATCGTTTACTGGCCGAATGTAGAAAAAAGGTTTGAGGCAGCTAGAATGCTTCAGTGGCAGCCGTATTAACAAGTATTGCAGGTATTTTAATTTCAAATAAAAAGGCTATGATAAAAGCATTTTAGTTGAAGGGAAATCCGAACGATGAATTGAGATTCTTGATGGAGAATCCAACGCGTTCGGATTTTTTATTGTTATGGCGGTTGATATATGTATACGCTTCTAGCAGTTGATTGGAGGGCAAGACGAAGACTCCTGTAGAAATAGTGGAATAGATGAGACCCCGCAGGAGCGCAAGCGACGTGGAGGCTCATCGGCCATCCGCGGAAAGCGAAGTCTTGCACGGAAATCAACTGCGGTGTAAAAAGTGATTTATATTAAGATCCTTTAACGCATTTATTAATTTTAAATAAACTATGTTCTAAATAACTAATTTAAAATAAAGTATAAGCCTCTAGAACCAGTTAAATGTTACAAATGAAATAATCTAATATCAACGTGTGTAAAAGCACCGTTATATGCCTAAATATGTATGTTTTTGAAGAGTAAAGGTGATTAATTTACTAGTTTAAAAGGAAGAATCTTTATTTTTACTGTAACTAAACTATCAAACTATTGACATGTTAATGAAATATAACTGTAATATTCATGTGTTATTTTTTATGTATTGGTAGATAAAGGGGAAATCAATTACATGAAAAAGACAATGATTACGTTCAGTTTAGTTCTAATGTCACTGTTCGGTGTGGCAAGTGGTGCATCAGCTGCAACAAATACATATACAGTAAAAAGCGGAGATTCGCTATACAAAATTGCAAAGACATATAAAATATCGGTTAGTCAGCTGAAACAGTGGAATAACTTAAAGTCAGACAGCATTCATCCGAAACAAGTATTAAAAGTATCTCAAGTAAAATCAAGCACGCCTGCTAAAGCAGCGCCTGCGAAGTCTTCAAACGTGGTGAAAGAATTTAAAGTAACAGCAACAGCGTACACAGCGAACTGCAAAGGCTGCAGCGGAAAAACGGCGATTGGAATCGATTTAAAAAAGAATCCAAATCAAAAAGTTATTTCTGTCGATCCAAAAGTGATTAAGCTTGGTTCAAAAGTATACGTAGAAGGTTATGGCACGGCAATCGCAGCTGATACGGGCGGCGCGATTAAAGGAAATAAAATTGATGTTCTTCTTCCTTCTCAAAAAGAAGCGTTAAAATGGGGAAGAAAAACAGTAAAAGTTCAAATCTTAAAATAAGTATTTCTTAAGGAAATGAGAGCCTTCGTTGAAGGGCTCTCATTTTTTTCTTCATTAAAGGGCATGCTACTTTATATATACTGATGGAAAAGTTTTACGAAAATGATCATATTTGTTGACAAATATTTCGGAAACGGATATATTTATTCGGTATATAATTAAGTTCATTAAATATTCGTGACATAAATTAATAGAATGAACACATAAACTATATTCTTAACCTGTTTGTCATCTGAAGATTTACATACAGATAATTTTAAAGGGAAAGGTCTTGTTAAAATGAATACACAAACACAACAGTCCGATCAAGCCCGAACTCGGTCTATTTTTGGCGTAATGATAATGGGAGCGCTCGTCGCTTTTTTAAATCAAACGCTAATTAACATTGCGCTTCCGCAAATGATGGATCATTTCCATGTAACGGCGGCTACGGGGAACTGGTTAACAACCATCTTTATGTTAGTAAACGGAATTGTTATTCCAATTACAGCATTTTTAATGAATCGATTTACGACAAGGCAGCTGTATATTACAGCAATGGGTCTGTTTACAGTAGGAACACTCCTTTGCGGTATCGCACCGACATTTTCTGTTATTTTAGTGGGACGCGTCGTGCAAGCTGCAGGAGCAGGAATTTTATTTCCGTTAATTACAAACGTTATTTTTACGTTATTCCCGCCTGACCGACGCGGTTTTGCGATGGGGATTTTTGGAGTAGCCATGAACTTCGCACCGGCAGTAGGGCCGACACTTTCTGGTTTAATCGTTGAGCACTACTCATGGCGTGTTTTATTTTTTATGATGTTTCCAATTGCACTTATCAACGTAATTGCGGCTATTATTTTAGTGAAAAACGTAACGGAAACAAGCCGACCTAAGCTAGACGTGCTTGGCGTTATTTTATCAACAATTGGATTTGGCGGCTTACTGTATGCGTTCGCTACGGGCGGTACAAAGGGGTGGACCAGCACTGAAGTATTAGCCATGTTCATTGTAGGCGGTATTTCAATTCTGTTCTTTATTTTCCGTCAGTTAAAAATCGATCAGCCGCTTCTTGAATTCCGTATTTTCCGTTACCGTATGTTCACGCTGACAACAATCATTAACGTGATTGTGACAATGGCAATGTTTTCAGGTATGATTTTAATGCCGATTTATATGCAAAACGTACGGGGCTTCTCACCGTTTCTTTCAGGATTGCTGCTACTTCCTGGGGGAATTGTAATGGGGATTATGTCTCCGATTACAGGAAGGCTGTTTGATAAGTTCGGCGCAAGATGGCTTGCTGTTATTGGTTTAGCAATTACCGTTGTGACAACATATGAATTAACAAAGCTTGAAACAACCACAACATTTATGTATGTCATGATTGTCTATACTGTTCGTATGTTTGGGATGTCACTGCTCATGATGCCGATCTTTACAGCAGGATTAAATGAGCTTGCGCTTAGCTTAAATAAATACGGTACCGCGATGGTTAATACGCTTCGAATGGTTGCCGGAGCTGTAGGAATGGCGTTCTTTGTATCCATTATGATGAATCAAGGTGAAAAACACGTGAAAAACATCGTAACGAATCAGCAAATTTTGCCGACAGATAAAGGCAGTATGGCTGAAGCTGTGAACCAAGGTACAGCAATGGGTATTAACGATGCGTTTATGATTGCAACGATTTTAAGTGTGATCGCGTTTGTGTTAGCCTTCTTTATTCGTAAAACATCACCAAAAGAAGATACCATTACAAATCGTGTAAAAAAAGCAAGCTAATAAAAAATCCGTGCCTTTTGGTACGGATTTTTTTATGAGTTAAATTTGTCTTTTTTATAGTCAATGTAAAGCGATCCGTCTGACTGAACCTCAGCGTAAAAGACGTCATCAATTGATTTGACTCCCGCTTTTTCGAGCTGCTTATGCAGCCAGTTATGATCTACATGCAGGTCCTTCAACGCATCTTCATTCGCTTTTCCGTCGTAAATAACGCCGGTTGAAGTGGGAAATAAAAGCGTTTTTGACCACGCGTTTGGCTTTTTATCTTGTTTTTGCATAACGGAAAGATTTCCATTGATTTCTAATATGGCGTATTCGACATCTTTTATGGAAAATACGTTTTGCTGCCTCAGCATGCCTAAAAGAGATTCAATATCTAGCCGCACTTGTTTTAACGCCTTTTCCATCACTTTTCCTTGCTTAATCACAATTTTAGGCTCACCGGTAATAAGATGCCGTGCTTTTTTCGATTTCATTCCAATATAGCCCATAGCGATTGTTAAAAATGTCCATCCTAGCAGTGAATAAACTCCTTTATCAATCTCTACTCGCTTATCAGTGGAAAGGGAAGAAGCAATATTACCAATCGTAATCGCCGTAATAAATGTAAATACATTTAACTGGCTGATTTCTGTTTTTCCCATGAGCCGCGTTAAAAGAAGCAGCACAAAAAATGAACAGGCGATTCGAAACGTCGATTCAGCATAGCCCATACATTTCACCCTTCCTTCATTTCATTGTTTTATGTTGTGAAAAAATAGAAATTTTATGCAGTTAAAAGGATAAATTCCATGCTTGTCTCCCAATCGCTTTTGCTTTTGCGCTACAATAAAGAAGCAACGTGTTTAACTAGACAAAAGAAGGTGAAACCATGAAACCATTTAAAGCCTCAGCCCTACTAGATGTTATCAGTGAATTGTTCTCCGATGAAGCGTCGATTGCCGTTTCAGATCTAGAAACGTACGTGTATTACCGAGCAAGCAAACGAATTAATTTGAAAATCAGCCCTGGAGATCAAATAAAAAAAGGAACGATTACATATAAAGCATTAGAACGAAAGCAAAAAGTATCGGAATTTATTCACCGAGACGTGTTCGGCACACCTTACTACGGCATGGCCGTGCCTTTTTTAGATGAAGGAGATGTTCAAGGATGCGTAACGGCGATTTTTCCTGCGTTAACGAGCGGAAAGTCAGTTGTGACGTTAAAGGTGAACGAAGGATGGATACCGGTTCCTTTCTCAAAAATCATCTACGTAGAAGCGCGTGACCGAAAAACCTATGTGTACGCACAGAAGTATACGGGTACGCATAAATACACGTTAAATGAATTTGATTATGTGCTTCCAAAAGAAGAGTTTGTGCGCTGTCATCGTTCCTTTATCGTCAATGTGACGCAAATTCAAGAAATTTATCCTGATACACATTCAACCTTTTTATTAGTGATGAACAATGGAGAAAAAATTCCGGTCAGTCAGTCGTACGCCAGTTATTTTCGAAAGCTGCTTGGGTTTTAACCGTCATTTAGCTTCATTATCATCAAATATGCTGTTTTGTCGCTATTTTTGTCCATTTCATTCCAAAAACTCTTGTGGACGCTTTCTTTACAGTAAAATGGTAAAAAGAGCAAAAACAAGGAGTGAAGAGAATGGAAAACGTACGTAATCGAATTAAGCATGAAGCATTACAGAATCGCGTTGTCTCTGCTGAAGAAGCAGCGTCTTGGATTCAAGATGGAATGACGCTTGGTCTAAGCGGTTTTACACGCGCGGGCGATGTCAAAGCTGTGCCGTTTGCGCTAGCGAAACGAGCGGAAACTGAGGCAATAAAAGTCAGCGTGTATACCGGTGCTTCACTTGGGTCAGATGTGGATAAGCTATTTGCAGAAAAAGGCATGTTAAACAAACGCCTGCCGTTTCAAGCGGATCCGACGATGCGTAAAAAAATTAATGAAGGTGAATTTCAGTTTATTGACCAGCATTTATCGCATACTTCTGAATGGGTGCGTTCAGGCGTGTTAGATTCAATAGATTTCGCTATTTTGGAAGCGGTTTCTATCACAGATGACGGAATGATGATTCCAACAACGTCAATCGGCAATTCAATGGTGTTTGCCGAGCATGCAAAATCAATTATTATTGAAATAAACACAGCGCAGCCAGAGCTGTTAGAAGGTATTCACGATCTGTATGATCCGGGCGCTCAAGGAAAGCGAGATGCAATTCCTTTGAAAAAATCCGATGATCGTATTGGTTCGTTAGGCATACCAATTGATTTAGATAAAGTAAAGGGTATTGTATTTACAAATCAGCTAGATTCACCGTCTACAATTGTAGCACCTGACGAAGAAACGGTTGTGATGGCTCAAAATTTGATTTCATTTTTACGCCAAGAAATTACAGAAGGGCGATTAACTGAATCGCTTGCTCCTTTACAATCTGGAATTGGATCTGTGGCAAATGCCGTTTTCCACGGTTTGTTAGATTCGGAGTTTCATGATTTAGAAGTATATTCCGAAGTATTGCAGGACGCCGTGTTTGATTTATTTGACGCAGGAAAAGTTACGTTTGCTTCCTGCTGCTCGATTACGCTTTCAGCGGATAAAATGGAACAAGTTTTCTCTAATTTTGAAGCCTATCGAGGTAAACTTATTCTTCGTCCGCAGGAAATTTCAAACCACCCAGAGATTATTCGTCGTTTAGGGCTGATTTCCATTAATACCGCGCTAGAACTAGATATTTACGGAAACGTCAATTCCACGCATGTGATGGGAACAAAAATGATGAATGGCATCGGAGGTTCAGGGGATTTTGCCCGAAATGCGCGTCTCGGCATTTTTGTAACAAAATCCATTGCTAAAAACGGGGATATTTCAAGCATAGTGCCGTTTGTTTCACATGTTGATCATACGGAACACGATGTGGATGTCATTGTAACAGAGCAAGGATACGCAGACTTACGCGGACTCGCTCCAAGAGAACGGGCAAAGCGCATTATTGAAAATTGTGCACATCCAATGTATCGCGATCAGCTTATGGCGTATTACAAAGAAGCGCTCACGCGAGGCGGCCAAACACCGCACGTTCTTGAAAAAGCCTTTTCTTTTCATACGTCTTATCAAAAGAATGGAACGATGCGAGAAGTTGTAGCGCAAACAAAGTAAATGAACGCTTTGTCTCATGAGGAGACAAAGCGTTTTTTGCTGAGTAAGAAACTTGTGTTTGTTATCTCGTTGAATTACGATGAAAGGGAATACATAAAGAAAACGAGGTAACTTATATATGAAAGCATTAGTATTTGAAAGATTTGGAGGACCTGACGTTCTTCACTATCAAGATATACCAAATCCCTCTATTGGTCCAACAGACGTACTAGTAAGAACAAAAGCAATTGGACTTAATTTTGCGGATGTGTACCGAAGAAAAGGGAACTATCACTTAACGGGTACACCTCCATATATTTTAGGATATGAAGGAGCAGGTGTGGTAGAAGAAGTAGGAGCAGAAGTAAGTCACGTTAACGTAGGAGACCGCATTGCGTTTGCTGACGTTCCTTTTGCAAATGCAGAGCTTGTTGCCGTGCCACAGGATAAAATAATTGCTGTACCTGACGATATTTCGTTTGATGCAGCTGCTTCTGTGCTTTTGCAAGGGTTAACGGCTCACTATTTAACACAAGACAGCTACAGCATTCAGCCGGGTGATTATGTACTTGTTCACGCAGCTGCTGGAGGTGTAGGGCAGCTTTTAGTTCAAATTTCTAAGCTGTTAGGCGGACAGGTTATTGGCTTAACGTCATCTTCTGAAAAAGCAAAAGCAGCGGCTCAAGCAGGGGCTGACTATGTCTTTTTATACGAAGATAACTGGGTGGAACAAGTGAAAGAAGTAACGAAGCGAGGCGCAGATGTTGCCTACGAATCTGTAGGGGTTACGCTAGAAAAAAGCTTTGAAGCCGTAAAAACAGGAGGAACCGTAGTGTTTTACGGAATGGCAGGAGGCGATCCGGCTCCAGTGGATCCGCGTATGCTAATGGATACCTCTAAAACGCTTACAGGAGGAGATCTGTGGAACGTGCTTGTATCTTATGAAGAACGCAAAGTACGCTCACAGCAGCTGTTTGAGTGGGTCAGCAAAGGTCAGCTTGTGCTAACTGATCCTGTGGTATTTGACTTAAAAGACGGGGCGAAAGCACATGAGCTTCTTGAAAGCCGAAAAAGTACAGGTAAAATTTTGTTAAGACCGTAAAAGAAAAGCCCTTTCGTCAAGGGCTTTTTTCCGTTAGTAAAGGAGAAATCAAGGAGCTGTCTAATATATATAGTAGAGAAGTAGAGTAAAAGAGGTGAAGGTCGATGAAACATGCATTAATTACGGCAGGTCATAAAGGTATTGGCAAAAAAGTAACAGAACAGTTTCTGAAAAAGCAGTATTCCGTTACCGTCCATTTTCGCAGTGATAAAAATAAAGTGCGAGAACTGCAAGAAGAATGGCATCAATATAGTGATAACGTACAGTTTGTAGAAGGAGACATAACAAATAAAGAAGATATTGAATATGTCGTTGCGCAGGCTATGGAGCGGTTTGGACGTATTGATGTTTTAATTAATAATGCAGGTCCGTATGTATTTGAAAGAAAGAAATTAATAGAGTACACAGACAGTGAATGGTATGAAATGGTGGAAGGGAATTTAAGCTCTGTTTTTCACTTTGTTAAAGCTGTTGTTCCTATTATGAAAAAGCAGCAGTTTGGAAGGATTATTACATACGGTTTTCAAGATGTAGAGCATACCCCTGGATGGATGGACCGCGCGGCTTTTAGTGCCGCTAAGTCAGGGCTGGCTTCTCTGACCAAATCGCTTGCTCTAGAAGTAGCTGAATACGGGATTACGGCCAATATGGTCTGTCCCGGAGATATTGTAGGAGACATGAAAGAAAGTGATATCATAAAAGCAAGATTACTAGAAGACAAGGAAACGCCTGTGGGCCGATCAGGTACGGGAGAAGACATTGCGCGTATTATTGAGTTTCTTTGTGATGAAAACTCAGATATGATTACAGGCAGCATTATATCTGCTTCGGGTGGAGTAGACGTTGTTCATAAAAGCAAAAAACAAGCCCCTGGCAGATAATGCAGGGGCTTGTACGTTACAGCAGCGATTCTCCGCCGTCAATAAACATTTCACTTCCGGTAATATGTTTGGACGCGTCAGAAGCTAAAAAGGAAATTAAATCTGCTACTTCTTCAGGCTTAGCCGAGCGTTTAGCAAGCGGCTGATTGCCGTTTGGATATTCAATTGGAATCGCGACTTCTTTTAATTTGTCTTCTTGACGGAATGTATTGCTTTCAATATTTGTATCAACTGCTCCTGGACAAATGACGTTAACCCGTATTCCGTATGTAGAAAGTTCAAGAGCTGCCATTTTGCCGAAGGCCATTTGGCCAGCCTTTGAGGAACTGTATGCGCTCATGCCGATGTTTGAAAATGTACGGTTGCCGTTAATCGAGCTAGTAATAATAACGCTTCCTCCCTGAGCTTTTAAATAAGGAATAGAATGCTTCACGGTTAAAAAAGTACTCGTTAAATTTGTATCAATTGTTTTTGTCCAATCTTCTGGTGATAGTTCTTCAATAGAAGAAAACGTACCGTTGATGCCTGCGTTAATAGAAACAATATGTAATTGACTCCATAAGCTGCTAATCGTTTCGATACTTTCTTTTATACTTTCAGAGTCAGATACGTCTGTTTTAACGGCTATACACTCTCCGCCGCTCGCCATGATGGTCTCTTTTACTTCTTGTAATTTTTCTTCCTCTAAGTCTAAAAGAGCAACGCGCGCTCCTTGTTCAGCTAATGTGATGGCTGAAGCGCGTCCAATTCCAGATGCCGCTCCCGTCACAAGCGCAACTTTTCCAGTTAATGCAATCATTTGTAACCCCTCCATATAAAAATGTTGTTTCCTTTCTTTAACCTATAAGAAGGAAATAAAAACCTCTTTTAAACTATTTGTGTTTAAATTTGCTAAAAGATGCCAAAAGGAAAAGAGAAAACAGCGGCGAATTATTAATATGACGCCAGAACACGAAAAAGGCTAAGGTCAAATGAGCTTGCTTGAGTAGCTAAAGATATACTCTGTCTTTTCAGAAGAATGTTTATATAAAATTTTACATCAGAGGGACTTGCAAATCGTTCCTTGAAAGCTTACACTAGTAAAGCACAGAAAAAGGACGGTGTTTTATGAAGAAGAAAGATAATGTGATTCCATTCCCGCAAAGAAGGGAAGCAGCTGCTTATGTTCCCGCTTCTATTAGCTTAGATAAGGATATTGTGGAGTTTTTAGAAATTATGAATTTTGAAGATCGAAATGATTTTTTAAATGAAATGATTGATTCATTTTTTAAATATGTAAAAGGTGAAGAAGACGAAGTAAGATAAAAAGTAACGTAAAGACATCCAAAGAGATGTTTTTTATTTTGTGACCAACTGCTTAAAATGCATGCTTAAGCCTCGTATAGTTATTTATGGTATAGTATACATTAGATACTATCTAGCAGGTGCAAATGCGAGGAGTGATAAGATGAGTGGATTTAAAAAAGACATTCGTGCCGGATCTGAAGAACCACACTCACTAGAACAATTAAAGCATGAAATGGAGCAAAGCCTGTGGAATTTAAGAAAAGATTTGCGAAATGAAAATCGTTCGGAAACGGAAATGGAAATGATTAAAATTTCGCTGCTGTCACTATTTGAGGAGCAGGCCAATAATTTGAGCAAAACGGAGCTCTCTGATTACCTTGCGGACTATCACAAAAGAGTCGAGCAATTATTCGACAGGTATAGCTATAAATAAGACAAGCATCCTTGTGGGGATGCTTGTTTTTATTTGAGCAAAATTCGCTTGTATTCGTTGCGTTTCAGAGGTTTGGATACATATCCGTCAGCTTCTAGCTGATAAATAATGGTGGCAGCTGCATATACGCTAAAGGCATGATCAAGACCAAAGTAGTCTTGCAAGGCGGCGACGCTCACTTCCTCTTGAAAGATTTTACTGCGGTTCGATAAGACAATAGGGTAGACGTTTTTAACGATTTGCTTTGAAATTTCGAGTGTTAACATATTGAATCCCTCCTGTGTGAGTGTACATAACTAAAGGTATTCAGCGCATTGTACATTCATGAAAAAGGGAGCGATTACATTTTTAAAAGATAAAGAAAAGAGGAGTAAATGCCCATAAAATCAGATATTTTATCACTTTGTGGAACTTGTTTGAGAAGCTCAGTATTTTAGTGTATGACAAACATTTTCAAAAGTTCTATGGAATTATTAGGAGCAATTTAACTAAATCCACATATCTTAAAGTATAGCAAATGGAGGTGAAACACATGGGATACTACGGAGGTTACGGATACGGTTGTGGTTATGGCGGCGGTGGCTGCGGCGGCGGTTTCGCTTTAATCATTGTACTTTTCATCTTATTAATCATCATCGGCGCTTCTTGCTTCGGCGGCGGCTGGTGCTAATTATTAAAAAATGAGGACGATGCAACATCCACACTTTATTTCTTCAACTATTTCTTCCACAAAAGGTCTCTTCGGAATGAAGAGACTCTTTTAGTTTACTATTTATAATAACGTGTACAAACTACATGTTAAAAAAATTTATGCGTAGCTCTACATAAAAAAAGACTCTGACTAAAATCAGAGTCTTTTTACTACTTATGCTTTTTGAACGTTAGCAGCTTGAGGTCCGCGTTGACCTTCTTCAACGTCGAATGTTACAGCTTGACCTTCGTCTAAAGATTTGAATCCTTCGCTTTGGATTGCTGAGAAATGTACGAATACATCGTCGCCGTTTTCGCGCTCGATAAATCCGAAACCTTTTTCTGCGTTAAACCATTTTACTGTACCTTTTTCCATGAATGTTGCCTCCTCGTGTGCTATGCACACATTGTATTACTATCCTTGCTCATGATCAAAATCTTTAAGACGAAAGTATTCACCTATCGATTGTTGCCGAACAAAAATAATTCTTCTTATAGAATAGCAAAAGATAATGATAATTGCAAGGAATGAAGAAAATTTAACGAAGATGTTGTCTTCCTTTAACGAAAGAAAACGAAAATTATACGACTGAAAATAAGTAAGAAAGAGCGTATCAGGTCACACTATCTCTATATATAAGAAGAAAGGGGTAGTCATATGTTTAAACAAAAAGCTGGAGAAAAACTGATTGAACTGCTAATTGAATGGGGCGTTGATCATATTTACGGCATGCCGGGAGACTCCATTAATTCAATTATTGAACCGCTTCGCAAAGCCCAAGATAAAATTAAGTTTATTCAAGTGAGGCATGAAGAAGCGGGAGCTCTCGCAGCAGCTGCATATGCGAAGTTAACGGGTAAAATCGGTGTATGCACGGCTATTGCCGGACCGGGAGCAATTCATTTACTAAATGGCTTATATGATGCCAAATTAGACAAAGCGCCCGTTTTAGCACTTACGGGGCAAGTAGAATCAGATCTCATCGGCAGCGATGCGTTTCAAGAAATTAATTTAGAGAGAATGTTCGATGATGTGGCTGTATATAACCAGCGAGTCATGTCCGCTGAGCAGCTTCCGACTGTTGTCAATCAAGCGATTCGAACAGCGTATGCTAAAAAAGGTGTGGCTGTGTTAACCATTCCCGATGATATTCCTCGTTTTGAAGTTGGATCAGAAGCACGAGAAACATCAAGCATCATTGTCAAGCAAGACATTTTTCCCCATAGAGAAGATCTTGAAAAAGCAAAAGATTTGATTGGTAAAGCGGAAAGCCCGGTTATCCTAGCCGGTCGAGGCACACATGAAATGAGAGAAGAGCTGCTTGCATTTGCAGAAAAAATCGCAGCACCTATTGTCCTTACGCTTCCTGGAAAAGGCGCAATACCGGATGAGCATCCATATTGTCTCGGAGGACTTGGATTAATCGGGACAAAGCCAGCGTATGAAGCGATGCAAGAAGCGGATACGCTCATCATGATTGGGACGTCCTATCCGTTTACAGGCTTTTTGCCAGACCATGCGAAAACGATTCATATTGATATTGATCCTGCACAAATTGGCAAAAGATATCCTGTAGATGCGGGGCTTGCAGGAGAAGCGAAAGCAACGGTTCAGTGGTTTTTAGAAAATGTGGGCCGCTCAGAGCATCGCCAGTTTTTAGAGCAAAGTCAAGAACGTATGAAAAAGTGGTGGAATCAACTTGATAACCAAGAAGCCAAAGAAAGTGTACCTATCAAGCCTCAGCGAGTGATTCGAGCGCTTCAGCACGTAGCGGATGATAACGCGGTCTTGTCTGTAGATGTAGGAAACGTCACAGTATGGATGGCGCGTCATTTTCGGATGACAAATCAGCAGTTTGTGATTTCAAGCTGGTTAGCCACTCTCGGATGCGGGCTGCCGGGCGGAATTGCTGGAAAAATTGCTTATCCCGAGAAGCAGGTGTTTGCGGTGTGTGGAGACGGCGGCTTTGCGATGACAATGGCTGACTTTATTACAGCTGTTAAATACAATCTTCCGCTAGTCGTAGTGCTATTTAATAATCATAAAATCGGCATGATTAAATTTGAACAAGAAGTAATGGGAAATGCTGAATTTGGGACAGATTTAACAAACCCGAATTTTGCTAGGTATGCAGATATCTGCGGAGGTGTTGGCTACCGAGTAGAAAAGGAAGACGAGCTGTTGCCGGCTTTTGAAAGTGCAGTTAGACAGAATAAACCGTGTATTATCGATGTAATCGTTGATGCAAACGAAGCGCCTATGCCAGCAAAAATAACGCTTGGGCAAGCAACAGGGTATGCCAAGCACATGGTGAAAGAATTGTTTCAAGAAGGCAAGCTAGATTTACCGCCTTTATAAAAAAATAGGCTGTGACGAAAGTAATTTAGTTGAAGAAAGATCCGAACGATGAATCGAGATTCTTGATGGAGAATCAACTTCGTTTGGGTTTTTTTTATTGGCATGGTGAATGTAGTTTTCATGTATCCCATTTGTTCGTCTTCAGATTGGACTGGTGTGGTTATGTCTCAATCTCTTTTTCATGGTGAAATTCATTCAATGTGATTAACTATAAAATTATTATGTAAACTAAAATACCTAAAAATAAAAAATAGCTACTATTATAATTTTTGATAAAGTGGATGAGCAAAAAAACGCCGAATTGGATGGTCTTTTTTTATAAAACTGCTTTAAGATAAGAGAGATAAAGGATAAACTACTAATTAAGAAAGTTTAAATGTAAGGACTGACGCCGCATGAACTGGAGACCAGATCGCGCTAGCAAAAAAGCGATTTATAAACAAATTGCAGAATATATTGAAAGCTGTATTTCATCGGGAGCTTTTCCACCGGATTCTATGCTGCCATCAGAACGAACGCTTGCCGCTGAGCTCAACGTGAACAGAAGCACGGTAGTAGCTGCTTATGAAGAGCTGCAGGCACTTGGAATCGTAGAACGTAAAAAAGGAAGCGGCACGCGAGTTAGTTCGAGCATCTGGGGAATTTCCCGAAAACGCATTCCAAACTGGGGGAGATATGTAGAAGACGGTTCATTTTTGCCTAATTTACCGCTCGTACAGCGAATCAGAAGCGAGGCTTTGCGAACAGATTTTGTGAACTTAGCCAGCGGAGAGTTAGCTCCTAGCTTATTTCCAAGCGAAGATTTTCAGCAAATATTAGCGGGCATGCCTTTTAATGAACATTTAGGCTATGATCATCCCCACGGCAATGAACGTTTGCGCGATGCTATTGCTGCTCATGTTTATGAGTACCGGAAAATCTCCACTGACTCCAATTCTATTCTAATTACATCAGGTGCACAGCAAGCACTTCATTTGATTGTGCAGTGTTTGTTAAAACCAGGGGATGCAGTAGCGATTGAAGATCCATCCTATAGCTATTCACTGCCGCTCTTTCAATCAGCAGGTCTACGAACGTTTTTACTGCCTGTAGATAAAAATGGAGCCAACCCGGACGACTTAGTAGAATTACATAAAAAGCATCGCATTCGAATGATTTTTTTAAATCCGTACTATCAAAACCCGACCGGTATTGTGTTATCAGAAGCGCGTCGAAAGCGGTTTTTAGAGCTTTCTTCAGAATACGGCATTCCGCTTATTGAAGATGATCCCTATTCACTCACGGCATTTGACGGAAATGTACATCAAACGCTGAAATCGATGGACGAGAATGGAAATGTCCTCTATATCAGCTCGCTTTCTAAAATTGTTGCATCAGGCCTTCGAATTGGATGGATAGTGGGGCCGGAGCAAGTAATTCAGCGCCTGGCAGACGCTAAGCAGCAAATTGATTTTGGTCATAGCATCTTTCCGCAGTGGATTGCTTATCAATTCTTAGATTCTCCTACGTTTTCTTCTCATATTGAAAAGCTTAGACAAGAGCTCAAAAAGCAAGAGTATGCCCTGTCGTCGAGTCTGAACGAATTGCTTGGATCAAAAGTATCTTTCGATTCGCCTCAAGGCGGGATTCACTTATGGTGCAAAGTGAATCAGCCGGTCGATGACTATCGTCTATTGGAAGAATCGCTTAAAAAAGGAGTGGCCTTTGTCCCAGGAAGCGTGCTGAGTTCTCAAAGCGGAGCTATTCGCTTTACATTTGGCAGAGGGGAAGAAGAGGTTATTCGAGAAGGAATTAAACGATTTGCGAGCGCCCTAGAGAGTCTGGAATAGCTATAAACATAGGTAAACGTGCCGGATGAAAGTTTTATTTTATTATTTCGTATAGATTGTTATGATCTTGTGCTATACTAAGAGTACCATTAACTTTACTTCTGTATTTGTACCGACTGGCCCTGTTGAAAAACAGGGCTTTTTTATGTTTGTACACAAAAAAACAGATCCTTTAAAGGATCTGTTTCTGATATGTTGTGTTTCTTATGCTTTTTGAACGTTAGCAGCTTGAGGTCCGCGTTGACCTTGTTCTACGTCAAATGTTACAGCTTGACCTTCGTCTAAAGATTTGAAGCCTTCGCTTTGGATTGCTGAGAAGTGTACGAATACATCGTCTCCACCTTCGCGCTCGATGAATCCAAAACCTTTTTCTGCGTTAAACCATTTTACTTTACCTTGTTCCATAATTGTTGCCTCCTCGTGCGGACTCGCACATTGTGGTACTATTCTTGCTCAAATCTAAAGACGAAAAGTGACAATACTCATACATCCCCACCGAACAAAAATAATTCTCTTATATCTTAGCAGAAATTTCCTATGCTTGCAAGCGCTTTATTTAAAAACTATCCGTATTTTTTTGACAAGTTTTTCATAAGACACGTCTAAAAAATGTCACATTTTGAACATTTTAGAAAGGCTATTCTTTGTATTCGCTTTTACTGTAGTTATATAATAATGAAAATATGGTTTTTCTAAAGGTAGAAAACAAGTATAAATGTACATACTGAGCGCTGAAATGGAGTGGTAAAGATGAAAGTGGGTTTAATTGGTTTAGGAAATATGGGATTACCGATGGCGGAAAATATGATAAAAGCGGGTCATGAACTTGTGATTTATAACCGAACTGCTTCAAAGGCGGAAAGTCTTGTGAAAAAAGGAGCAAAGGTTGTAGAGACACCTGCCCAAGCAGCACAAGAAGCGAATCTTGTCTTTACGATTCTTTCCAATGACGAGGCTTTAGAAGAAGTAACGATGTCACAAGACGGTATACTTGCAGGCCTCCAAGAAGGCGGTATTCACGTTTCTGTGAGTACTATTAGCGTAGATTTGTCCGAAAAATTAACAAGCGCACATGCTGCATCAGGACAGCATTTTGTTGCAGCGACCGTTTTAGGGCGCCCCGACGCAGCAGCTGCTGCGGCTCTCAAAGTAATAGTTGCAGGTAATAAAGAACCAAGAGAGCACGTTTGGCCGCTGTTTGAAGCGATTGGTCAAACTATTTTTACTGTAGGAGACGAGCCTTACTTATCAAATGTAGCTAAGCTTGGCAATAATTTTTTACTAGTATCGATGTTAGAAGCTGTTTCTGAAGCAGTAGTCATGGTAGAGCAGTACGGGATGCAAGCGGAGCAGTTTCTTGAAGTGGTTAACAGCTTATTTGCATCTCCTGTGTATAAAAATTACGGCAATTTAATTGCTAAAAGAGACTTTGATCCAGCCGGATTTAAGCTGGAGCTTGGATTAAAAGATGTAAACTTGGCTATTGATGCAGCCAAAAAAGTGTCCGCGCCGCTTCCGTTAGGAGAGCTTGTGAAAGGTCATTATGAACAAGGAATTGAAAATGGCTGGGGTCATTTAGACTGGTCGGCGTTACTAAAAACAGTTGAAGCTCTAAAAAAAGATAACTAAAAAGACGAAAAGGAGTGCAGCCAGTGAAAGCGAAAGGAAAGTGGGTATGGATCGTATCCTTTATTTCAATTATTTCGTGTCTGCTGTTTGCAGCAGGGCTTGGAATGTCTATTTATGATTATGTTAGCGCCTCAAAAGCTACTGTAAAAGAAATGCCAAAGCCGAAGCAAGAAACAAGCAGCAGTAACAAAAGTACCAAAAATTATACGATTGTTGCTTTAGGAGATTCACTGACAAGAGGAACAGGAGACGCAGCGGGGAAAGGATACGTTGGGTATTTAAAAGATAACCTTGAAGAAAAAACGAAGAAAAAAATCCTCTTAAGTAACTTTGGAATAAAAGGTCAAACGTCTTCGCAGCTAGCAAGTCAAGTAAAGCAGCAGCAAATTCAGCGACAGATTAAGTCTGCAGACACCGTGCTGATTACGATTGGCGGAAATGACTTATTTCAAGGTGGACAAACGCTGCAAAACTTAAATAAAAACAATATTCAAAAGCTAGAAAATGACTATTTAAAAAACGTAGACAGCATCTTAAAAAGCATCCGTTCGGCAAATAAAGACGCGACGATTTTTTTAATTGGTTTGTATAATCCGTTTAGTAACCTGCAAGATGCAAAAACGACAACGGCTATTGTACGAGAATGGAATTATAAAAGCAGCGAATTAAGCGCTAATTATAAGCAAACTGTTTTTGTTCCGACCTTTGATTTGTTTCAGTTAAAGGTAGATGACTACTTATATACTGATAAGTTTCATCCGAATGCAAAAGGCTACAAGCTGATCGCAGAACGTGTAGCATCGCTTATTACGTGGTAAGGGAGGGAATGATATGAGTGAAGTAACACTTTCCGTAAAAGGACTGAGAAAAGTAATAGGAAAACGTGAAATCATCAAAAATATTGATTTTGAATTAAAAAGAGGCGAAGTGTTCGGTTTTTTAGGACCCAATGGAGCCGGTAAAACGACAACGATTCGAATGCTTGTCGGCTTGATTCGCCCGACGGCTGGTTCCATTTCTATCTGTGGATACAGCGTATCAAAGCAGTTTACAAAAGCGATGGAGCATATCGGCTGTATTGTTGAAAATCCTGAGCTGTATCCATACTTAAGCGGCTGGGAAAATCTGCAGCATTTTTCACGTATGATTCCTTCTATGACGGAAGAACGCATTCATGAAGTTGTGGCATTAGTTGGCTTGCAAGAGCGCATCCACGACTTAGTTCGCACGTATTCGTTAGGCATGAGGCAGCGTTTAGGAATTGCGCAAGCGCTTCTCGGAAAACCAAAAGTGCTCATTTTAGATGAGCCAACGAACGGACTCGACCCATCTGGGATTCGGGATATGCGTAAATTTATTCGCTTTTTAGCTGAAAGTGAAGGCCTAAGCGTCTTAGTATCGAGTCATTTGCTGAGCGAGATTCAGCTGATGTGTGACCGAGTAGCGATTATTGCAAAAGGAGAAGTTATTCACACAGAATCGGTGAAGACCCTGTTAACTCAGCAGGAGCGCTTACTGTGGAAGCTAGATCCGCAGCCAGCGGGAATAGACGTCTTAAAACAAGTGACGGACTTTGTGCAAGTGCAGGGAGAATATGTCACGACGTTTTATGAGGAAGCTGAAGTGGGAGAGTGGAACAAACAGCTCATTCAAGCAGGAGTAACGGTAAAAGAAATGAACCGAAAGCTTCCGACTCTTGAAGATTTATTTATCGAAATGACAGGAGGCGAATCGATTGATTAGTTTGGTTCAAAATGAAATGATCAAGCTCGTTCGAAAAAAGCGCCTGTTAATCGTTACCCTTATTATGGGCGTTTTGATTTCCATGTTCACCTATGCTCAGCTTCGCGAAACGCAGCGCCTTCAAGAAAAGCTAGGAACGACCGATTGGCGCAGTACGCTGCAGCAAGAAATTATCGATACGCAAAACCGGCTGAGCGGAAGCCAAATTTCAGATGATTGGCGCAAGCAGCTTGAAATTCGCGTGGCGCAGCAGCAGTATTACTTAGATAACGATATTAATCCTTCGGAACCAGGAGCCCCAACGTTTGTGCGAGGGTTCATTGAAAACGCCATTCAGCTTTTGCTGCCGCTAATGATTATGATTATTGCAGCGGATTTAGTGTCTTCAGAATACAGCTTGGGATCCATCAAGGTACTGTTGACGAGGCCTGTGAAACGGTGGAAAATCCTGCTTAGTAAATACATCACGCTCGTCATGTCCGTCTCGTTTTTAATTTTAATGTTTGGCGTTTTGTCGTATCTCATTTCTGGCGTTGTATTTGGATTTAAAGGCTGGACAGCGCCTATTCTTACGGGATTTAGCGTGCAGGGCAATGATTTGAATACAGCGGACGTTCATTTAATTTCGCAGTGGAGATATATTTTAATGGAATTTGGCCTTGCTTGGTTTGTATCACTGGTGGTTGGGACGCTTGCTTTTATGCTGTCCGTTTTAATTAAAAGTACGGCTGCTGGCATGGGGGTGATGCTTGCTTGTTTGATTGCAGGTACGATTTTAAGCAGTATGGTTTCTTCGTGGAATTCAGCTAAATACTTGTTTATGGTCAATTTAAATTTAACTTCTTACCTGCAAGGCACAGCTCCTCCGACTGAAGGAATGACACTAGGATTTTCCTTAGGTGTTTTAACCATCTGGGGACTTGCCGGGCTGCTCGTGTCGTTTCTGGTATTTACCAAAAAAGATGTGTATTAATTCCATATAAATAAGTTGACGATAATCAGGAACATACGTTATGATTGTGTTAACAAAAAATGCTGTTTTGCTCAAAGGGGAGTAGCTCTTGCAGTAAAGTCGTCATTTCGAGATTATTATCTCCGGCTTTATTGACAATGCAAATTGTTAGCGAGACCTTTGCCAATGTTGCCATTGGTAAAGGTCTGGATACAAACACCTTTACCACATATGGTAAAGGTGTTTTTTGTTATTTCAAAAGAAGAGAGGAGCTTAAAAATGTCAAAACTATCGAGACTGTTAAAAAGCCCCGCTGTAAAAAAAGGAATAAAAAAAGCTGTACCGATTATTATGAAAGAGTTAAAGAAACGAAAATCGAAAAGAAGATAGCAGAAAAGAAAATAAGAAAGGTTGAGTGCTAAGTGAAAAAGTGGATGCTGGTCATGTCAACTGCTGTTCTCTTTATGGTCGGCGGCTGTTCTTTTCTTGAAGATACAAGCAGTACGTTGAACTACGCAAACAATGCGAAAGATTACGTGAGTGAAGCTCAAAAGTTTGCTGAAGAAATACCGCCTCTAGCGGAAAAAGCTGTTAATGACGATGAGGCAATAAAAAAGCTCGAGCAAAAGCTGCAGGAAATGAAAGGGAAAGCCGAAGAATTTAATCAAACCAAAGCTCCTGACATCGCTTCTGATGTGCACGATCAGCTTGTTCAGCAAAACGAAAAAATCATTAGTGGAATTGAAGCGTATGAAGCCAATATAAAGGATGGCAGCTTCAATCCAGAAGCGCTAAAAAACCGTGAATTGTTTCAATCAATTCAAGATGTATCAAGTATTATGAAACAAATTAAAGAATTAGGTCAGTAAAAAAACAAACCTGGGACAAAAGTGTGCTAATTGAAGAAAATCCGAACGATGAATCACGATTCTTGATGGAGAATCAACTTCGTTCGGATTTTTTTATTTGTAGGGTGAACGTATGTTTCATGTGTATAGATGCTTTAGATTGGATTGATATAGTAGGTATGCCTTATAATTCAACCTCGTTTCCATGTTATAAATGTAAAATTATATAAATATATCTATTTATTAGAAGACAAAACCTTCTCTTTCTTTTTTATATCTACGAAATTTTGTTAGAAGCTGTGACAAACTTAATGTCTGCTTTTCATATCCTATGTATAGTACATATATACACACCGCTTGAAATAAATTTTTTTTGAATGAAAAGAGAACGTGGGAACGTTGATGTATTAGGTAATAAGGCTCATTTAAAAAGGAGGGTTCATCCAATTAATAAAACTATAGTCCTTTGTTTTAAAGAGAGAAACTAAAAAAATTTTTTCGGTTTACAAAAAGTTAATAAAACGCATACAAATGGTTTACTAAAAAATCAAAAAATTTACATCCTTTATAAATCTTTTCTGCTATACTATTTTTGAACAGTTGCTAGATTTATAGCGATGATAACTTACTTGAAAGGTGAATGGTAGATGAAAAAGAATAAACGCAGCAAAACGAAGAAAATACTAACTACATCACTGGCACTTTCTTTATTATCAATGCCGCTTCTAACTACACAGGCAGGAGCAGAAGAACGTCACCCTGGACAAAGCTCACAGCAAAGCAAGCATCAAGGCCACAATAAAAAAGATGCGCTTGTGAATATACGCCTGATGGAAACAACTGATGTTCATACGAATCTATTAAACTATGATTATTTCAAAGACGCCCCTTATGAAAAAGTAGGTTTAGCTAAAACCGCTACCTTAATCAAAAATGCTCGAAAAGAAGTAAAAAACAGCTTATTAGTAGATAACGGAGACCTCATTCAAGGAACGCCTCTAGGCACGTATAAAGCCAAGATTAACCCGCTGAAAAAAGGTGAAGTTCATCCTGTATTTAAAGCCATGAATCAGCTGGATTACGATATTGCAACACTTGGAAATCATGAGTTCAACTACGGATTAGACTTTCTAAAAGAAGCGTACAACGATGCGAACTTCCCTTACATAAATGCCAATGTCTATGTTGACGATCATGACAGCAACCCGAAAAATGACAAAAATAAATTTACGCCGTATAAAATTATGAATAAAAAAGTCGTTGATGAAAACGGTAAAAAACGAACGATTAAAGTCGGTTTCATTGGCTTTGTGCCTCCTCAAATTAACGATTGGGACAAAGCAAACCTTGATGGAAAAGTCATTACAAAAGGCATTGTGGAAACAGCCAATAAGTACATTCCAGAAATGAAGAAAAAAGGCGCGGACGTAGTTGTCGCGATGGCTCACTCCGGGTTTAGCAGCAACAAGCAAAACACGGAAGATGTCATTTACTCATTAAGTGAAGTAAAAGGCATTGATGCTATTACGTTTTCGCATACGCATAAAGTCTTCCCTGCTAAAACGGAAGCTTCGCTAGACGGTTTGTTCCTTGGAGCAGATAAAAAGCCTCTTCCTGGCGTTGATAATGCAAAAGGAACAATCAACGGCGTTCCCGCTGTCCAAGCAGGTTACGGCGGAGGGTCACTTGGTTTAATTGACTTAACGTTAAAAGAAGAAAAAGGAAAATGGAAAGTAGTAAGCTCTCAATCGTCTACGCGTGAAACGTATAAAGATGTAAAAGACGCGTCAGGGAAAACGGTTACGCAAAGTACGGTAGAACCGGATAAAGGTGTTGTTAAAGCGGTTCAAAAAGATCACGATGCAACGGTTAAATATGTGAACACACCAATTGGTAAAACGACGGATGATATTCACAGCTATTTTTCTCTTGTAAAAGATGATCCATCTATTCAAGTGGTAACAAATGCACAAAAAGATTACGTAGAAAAGTACGTTTCTCAAAACAAGCCGGAATATAAAGACCTTCCGATTTTATCAGTGGGAGCGCCTTTTAAAGCAGGAAGAAACGGCGTTGATGAATATACGGAAATTAAAAAAGGTGACTTAACGATCCGAAGCGCTGGCGACCTGTATCTATATGACAACACGTTAAAAGCGGTTAAAGTAAAAGGTTCTGTTGTAAAAGACTGGATTGATATGTCTGCCGGTAAATTTAATCAAATTACACCGAACAAAACAGAAGAGCAGGAATTATTAAACCCAAGCTTCCCTGTTTATAATTTTGACGTCATTGATGGCGTTCAATACCAAATCGACGTAACAAAACCAGCAAAATACGATGTGAATGGAAACGTGATTCACGCAGATTCAAGCCGAGTTGTTAACTTAACGTATAACGGTAAACCAGTTGACCCGAATCAAAAGTTTATCGTTGTGACAAATAACTACCGAGCTGGCGGAGGCGGAAACTTCCCTGGTCTAAAAGGAAGCGAGCTTGTGGTGGATTCAGCGGATGAAAACCGTCAAATTCTAATGGACTACATCACCGAACAAAAAGAAATTACGCCGACAGCTGATGATAACTGGTCCATTGCACCAATTAACGGAACGGCTAACGTGACGTTCACAAGCTCACCGCGCGGAGAAAGCTATTTAACTGAAGGAAGTAACATTACGTATACAAATAAAACGGACGACAAAGGATTCGGCATTTACAAAATTAATTTAAACGGCGAATCAAAAGATAATACAAAGATTCAGCTGTTAGGCATGAACGACCTTCACGGTCAGCTCGATACAGATACAAAAATCAATTCAAATGGCCAATCGCTGTTAGCTGGAAATATGAAATATACAGCAGCAGCTATTCGTAAACAAGAAGCTGAAAATCCGAATACGCTTTTAGTTCATGCAGGAGACATGATTGGCGGAAGTCCGCTAGTTTCAGCGCTGTTTCAAGACGAGCCAACGGTTGAAGTGATGGAATCGCTTGGATTTGATGTAGGGACGCTTGGAAACCATGAGTTTGATGAAGGTATTGCTGAGCTTCACCGTATGATTGAAGGCGGAGACCATCCAAAAGGAACAAAAGGATACGACGGCATGAATTTCCCAGTAGTAGCGGCAAATGCTTATGATACGTCAACGAATAAATTAATTACAGAACCTTATGCAATAAAAGAAGTAGGCGGTAAAAAAATCGGCTTCATCGGCGTTGTAACACAAGAAACGCCAAGCATGATTGTTCGTAAAGGAAATGAAAACTTAAAAATTACGGACGAAGCAGAAGCAATTGATAAATACACGGCAGAGTTGAAAAAGCAAGGTATTAAAGCCATTGTGGTACTTGCTCATAATCCATCTAATCAAAATGGAACGTCTACCGAGTTTGATGCAGCAGATATCGCTAAAAAAGTTGACGATGAAGTTGACGTGATCTTTTCAGCTCACAATCACGTATACAACAACAAAGTAGTAGATAACAAACTAATCGTTCAAGCTTATTCATACGGCTCAGCGTTTTCTGACGTAGACGTTGAAATTGATAACACGGGTGACATCGTGAAAAAAGATGCAAAAATTGTGACCGTATACCAAAAAGACTATACGCCAGATCCTGAAGTTTCAAGCATTATGAAAAAGTACGAAGATTTAGCAGCGCCTATTAAAGCACAAGTGGTTGGGAATTCATCTACAGATTTGGCAAAAGGCTATCCTTCTAGCGGAGCAACAGGGGATATCGCGCTTGGAAACTTAATTGCTGACGGTATGAAAGCAGAAATGAACGCTGACTTTGCTTTAATGAATGGCGGAGGCGTTCGTTCACAGCTTGATGCTGGTGATGTGACATACGGTGATTTGTTTGCGATTCAGCCGTTTGGCAACGTCTTAAATAAAGTAAAGCTAAGCGGAGCGGATTTAGAAACGGTGTTAAATAATCAAATTACATCATCTGGACTAGATTTCCATATTGCAGGATTTAACTATACGTGGAATGGAAGCACAAATAAAGTAGTCGATATTACGCTACCAGATGGAAGTAAAATCGACAAAGAAAAAGAATATACGGTAGTAGTGAATAACTACATGTACGGAAATGAAAAATATGGTATTGGTGCACTTTCGTCAGATATGGAAGTGGGACCAGAAGATTTACAAGCAACGGTAAACTATATTAAAACACTTCAGAGCCCGTTTGAATACAAAGCTGAAGGCCGTATTCAAAACGTGGCAGCTGCTAAAACAGCTGAACAGCAAGAACCGACTTTAAAAATAGCTCAATAAGCCAAAAAAGGCTGTCTCATAACTCGGATTTCCGGTTTAGAGACAGCCTTTTTTTAATAGTTTAACTTAAATTTTAAACTCTCAGTCAATGAATTTACGTTATAAAACATAGCTTAATTTTTGAAACAATCACCAAATTGTGGTATTCTCTCCATAAGAAGACTTACGTAAACGTTAAAAATAGTATCAAAGATTTCACTATTTTTTCATTTATCTACGCTATTATGTAAAGTTATATAGAACCTGTAAAAGAATGTGTTCGCTATAGTAAAGGAGTAAATAAACGTGGCTATTAATCTACAAAAAGGGCAGAAAATTGATTTAACAAAGGGCAGAGAAGGGTTATCTTCTATTACGGTTGGATTAGGATGGGATCCTGTAAAAAAACGCAGCTTTTTTGGTTTTGGAGGAAGCGGCCCAGAGATTGACTGCGATGCATCTGTTCTTATGCTCAATTCGAACGATAAACTTGTAAGTAACTCAGCCGTTGTGTATTTTGGAAATCGTCATAGTAACTGTGGAAGCGTCAAGCATTCAGGCGATAATCTTACCGGAGCAGGTGAAGGGGACGATGAACAAATTTTTGTTAATTTAAAAAATGTTCCTGGAAACGTACATAAACTTGTGTTTGTAGTCAACATCTATCAGTGTGTTGAGCGAAACCAAGATTTCGGTATGATTAAAAATGCTTTTATCCGTGTTGTGGACAGTGCTAAAAACGAAGAGCTTGTACACTTTAATCTATCTGAAGATCATTCAGGAGCAACAGCTTTATTTGCAGGTGAAATTTATCGAGACGGAAAAGAGTGGAAGTTTTCAGCAACTGGAGATGCAACGAGAGATACTGGATTGGCTGAAATTGCAAACAAATATACAAAATAAACAACTAGAAAAGAGGGAATAAAATGGCTATTAATCTTTCAAAAGGACAAAAAGTAGATTTAACAAAAACAAATCCAGGATTAACAAACGTAGTAGTAGGTCTTGGGTGGGATGTAAATAAGTATGACGGTGGAAACGATTTTGATTTAGATTCATCTGTCTTTTTATTAAACGGAGCGGGAAAATGCGCTTCAGAATCTGATTTTATTTTTTACAATAATACGACGGGTGCAAACGGAGCGGTCGAGCATACCGGAGATAACCGTACAGGCGTAGGTGAAGGAGACGATGAGCAGGTTCAAGTAGATTTGAAAAATGTGCCTCAATCTATTGAACGTATTGCGTTTACCATTACGATCCATGAAGGGGAAGCACGCGGTCAAAACTTTGGCCAAGTAAGCAACGCCTACGTTCGTATTTTAAATGCAACAAATGACGAAGAGTTAATTCGTTATGATTTAGGTGAAGACTTCTCGATTGAAACAGCGGTCGTGGTAGGCGAGCTGTATCGACATGGTGGAGAATGGAAGTTCAATGCCATTGGCAGCGGCTATCAAGGCGGCTTGGCGGCACTTGTAAACGACTTTGGTTTAAACGCCTAATCATTAAAGTAAGAAAATGTACGGAGGATGTTTTTATGTCAATTTCTTTATCAAAAGGTCAGCGCATTGACCTAACCAAAACGAACCCAGGCTTAACAAAAGTAATAGTAGGTCTTGGGTGGGATACAAATAAATATGCTGGATCTCAAGATTTCGATTTAGATGCATGTGCATTTTTAGCCAATAAATCAAGCCAAGTTGTAAATGACGAGGAGTTTGTTTTTTACAACAATTTAAAAAGTCCAAACGGAGCTGTGGAGCATACCGGTGACAATCGTACAGGTGCAGGAGATGGAGACGATGAGCAAATAGCTGTTGATTTTTCTCTTCTTCCTGACCATGTTGAAAAAATCGGAATTAGCGTCACGATTCACGACGCAGATGCTCGCGGACAAAACTTTGGACAAGTATCCAACGCGTTTGTTCGTCTCATTGACGCCCAAACAAATGAAGAAGTGCTTCGTTATGATTTAGGCGAAGATTTTTCAATCGAAACAGCTGTTGTGGTGTGTGAGCTATACAAGCACGGAAACGACTGGAAATTTAATGCCATTGGCAGCGGTTTTTCTGGCGGATTGGCCGATCTTTGCCGCAACTACGGACTATCCGTATAAAAAAGGCATGCGATAAATGAAAAAGAAAGGGTGCTTTAACGAGTACCCTTTCTTTTTAGCATGTATATGTCTGAAAAGAAAGGAGCTGTAAGGTGTGAGTAAATTAATTGATCCTCATATGATTAATCTTAACGAGGAGGATGGAACTTCTCTTTTTTCTAAAGATGTTTCTCTGCGAGGTGACTTTATACAAAATGAGCAGCAAACTACCTATAAACAAGTGGCAGGCAGATATTTAGGCACTCATCTTGATGCGGACGAGTACGCAGATTTTCTTTATGAACTTGCGCATTCATCACCATCGATCCTTGTCCTGCACGATAAGCTTGATAAGTCCATTTCTAATGATAGATTAAAAGAAGTACAAACGATCCTTAAAATTAATCAAGAAGAACGCGGCCTTTCTGTCAATCGGCTATTTGCTTTTTTAGAAGGGAAAAAGCTGATCGTGAAGTCAGAAAATCCCGCTATACATAGAAGAGTACGTGAAAAATTTATTGAAACGTTAACGTGTTTTAAAGAACAGCACGCAGAGGGCTTTATGGACGGGCATTTTCAACGCGTATTAATCGATTTAATAAAGTGGCAGTGGAATCATGTAAAACCTTGGATGGTAGATAAAGCATTTCCTGAGCACGCGCCTCGCATCATGTGGTATGGGGATGCAAATAAAAGCGAGCAGTATTTTCTCCATTATTTAATTTTACTAGGTTTTGACGTCCTTACCTTTCATCCAGAAGGAAAGGATCATTTAAAAGAAGTAGATAAGAATCAGCACTTAACAACGGTTTATACGTTTCCTTCTACTAGCTCTCTTGTACCTTTTCCAACGGATAAACCGGTTCGAAAAGGTACGGTAGCATTTCGAGCTTCTCAAGAAATTGAGCAAGTGCTTCATTCAGAGGAGTCCATGCTGTATAAACCTTGGCAATTTCGTTCGTATTTTCCAACTTCAGTCACTCTCAAAACGACGTATGATGAAATCTTTTTATTAATGAGAGAACGGGCGTTTATTCGTCCTAATTTTCAAGTGTCCAAGCCATATGTACACGTGCCGGTCTTGTTTTCAAAAGTACTTGGTATCTCTAAAAACCGAAAAGAGTACTGGAGTAAAGTGCATGAGCTCATGCAAACGGAAAATGAGTTAGCTCTGACGATTGATTCTGTTCCTTTTGCTAAAAAAATAGAAGGAAATAATCACTTTCACTATCAAGGAGCTCTCGGAAGTGATGGCACACTCAGTCCTGATAGAATGATTGAAAGCAACTGGTGGCGCTATAAAGAGCTGCCTATCGGGCTTCAGAAAGGGCTCGCTGCAGCTATTTCTAGGTATTGTGCACATTCAAAGCTCCTTCGCTTGGATCATGAAGATGCGTATCAGCATCAAATGTATTTGTTTAATCAGTCTTTGAAGCTTCCAAACAACGTGCTTCGCATGCTTCAAAAGTTTGATTATACGCAGCATGTACCCCGTCTCATTATTTATCATGGAAATGAACGAGAAGCGTTTACGCGTGAAGATGCAGCTTTACTGCTTCTATTAAATGAATTCGGCGTTGATATTGTTCTCTTTAATCCAACCGGTCAACTGGATATAGAAGCGTTCGTCGAAGAAAAGTATTTCGATATGCACTGGCTAGAAGATATTAGCTTTAATGAAGAATTCAAAGAACCATCGCTCATTCAAAAATGGTTAAAACGAATCTTTTAAAGAAAGAAGGGTTTTTAAATGGCAACAAATGAATTACAGCCTTTAAATGTAAACGAAGCCGAAGAAGTTTTAGAAACAAAGCCTACCGAAGTAAAAGCAAAACTGCGAGAAGAGCCAGAAGTACGTCGCTTGGCAGAACAAATTGATTATAAAAATCAGCTGGCTCTGCTTGAATACGGGAAAGAAACAGCTAATGAAATTTCCTCGTTTTCCGGAAAAGTGCTTAGTACAATTAAATCGTCTAGCATGGAAGAGTCCAGTCAATTATTAAAGCAGCTTGGAAAGATTATGGATAAATTTGATGCAAAGGATTTTGTTGAAGATAAAGGGTTTTTCTCTAATCTTTTTAAACGCGGTCAAAAAATAGTGGACAAGCTGTTTCAAAAATATGAAACAATGGGCTCTGAAATTGATAAAGTATATGTAGAGATTACAAAATATGAAACGGAAATGAAGCATTCGACCACAACGCTTGAACAGCTTTACGAGCAAAACTATCAGTATTATATGGAGCTTGAAAAATACATTGTAGCGGGCGAAGTGAAAGTAGAAGAGTTGAAACAAGAGCTAAAGGTGCTTGAAGAAAGAGCGTCGAGTGGAAATCAGCTGGCGGCAATGGAGCTTCAAACTTTAAAAAACGCAGTTGAGCTAATGGAGCAGCGATTATATGACTTAGAAATGGCAAAACAAGTATCTTATCAATCTGCTCCTCAAATCCGTATGCTGCAGCGAGGAAATACAAAGCTGATCGGCAAAATCAATTCGGCGTTTATTACAACGATTCCTATTTTTAAAAATGGACTTATTAATGCCATTGCAGCAAAGCGTCAAAATTTAGTAGCGGAGTCTATGAACGAATTAGACAAACGCACAAATGAACTGCTCATTCGAAATGCAGAAAATATTTCACAGCAAAGTGTTAAAATCGCCAAAATGTCCGGTGCCCCTAGCGTAAAAGTAGAAACGATGGAACAAACGTGGAATATTATTATGAAAGGAGTGCAGGAAACAAAAGCAATTGAAGAAGAAAATAAACGCCTTCGTGAAGAAGGACTTGTTCGCTTGGAGCAATTTCAAGAAAATTTTAAAGCACTTGAACAGAAGATGTAACGAAAAAGCGGGAATCGTAAAGATTCTCGCTTTTTTTTGCATATGCGCTTGCTAGAAGTCTGAACAATAAGCGATTAGTAAAAAGCGTGAAAGGGTATCAGATATAAGTATTATCCAAAATAAGATAATTATTTCCACAAAATGTTTTGTTTACTTTTATTAATTAAGTTAAAAACGTAAAAAACTTAATTATTTTAAGTTTTTTAGTGGTTTTTAACTTTTCTTTGCGCTACAATTAGCTCATATCAAAGTAAAAAAGGAGGGTATTCGGGTGTATCAAGAGCAGCGCATGAGTGCGATTATTGAATACCTTCACACACACCGCACGATTACATTAGACGAAATTTGCGATATGTTCACCGTTTCAAAAGATACGGCGAGACGCGATTTAGTCAAGCTTGAAGAACACGGTGAGGTTATGAGAGTCAAAGGCGGAGCGACGCTATCGTCAAGTCATATCATCGATTACAGTGAGCGAACGCCTACCAAAGCGAAAGAACAAATTGCTAAAGAAGCAGCTGCGTTAATGTCGGAGGGGTATGACGTGCTTTTAGATACGTCTTCTACCATCGCACTGATGGCAAAGTATATGGATGTAAAGCTTGTAAACGTTATTACAAATTCCATTGATAATGTGGATTTGCTCGATCAATATACCCCGTGTGATACGTTTTTGCTGCCGGGCAAGTTTAACGGGAAAAACCGTAACGTCACCGGGCCAAGAACGATTTCTACGTTGCAGGAATACAAAGTAGATCAGCTGTTTTTAGGTACGTGCGGCGTTGGTGCAGATGCTATTACGTCTCCAAGTGAAGAAGAAGCGTTTTTAAAAAGACAGATGATTCAATGTGCAAGACAAGTGATTATGCTTGCGGATCATACGAAGTTTGAACGTGAATTTTTACATCGAGTATGTGATATGAGCGACATTGATATCTTAATTACAAATAAAGACCCAGAAGCGGATGTAAAAGAAAAAATAGAACAAAATCAAGTGCGGCTTATCGTCACAGATTTTGATAAAGGAGAGGAAAAACGATGAAAAAAATAAAAGTAGGATTAGTAGGATACGGATTTTCAGCAACGGTCTTTCACACGCCGCTTTTAAGCGTGTTAGACGAATTTCATATTTCAAAGGTAATGAGTTCAAATCCTGAAAAAGTAAAGAGCGACTTAGAAGATGTTGAAGTAGTGAGCACTCTGTCTGAACTTCTAGAAGATGACAGCATTGATTTAGTGATTATTACAACGCCTAGCGGCATGCACTATGAAATGGTGAAAGACGCACTACGCGCAGGTAAGCACGTAATTGTTGAAAAGCCGATGGTGGTATCAGAAAAAGAAGCAAATGAATTAATTCAATTAGCAAAAGAACAAGGTGTTCAACTAAGCGTCTATCATAACCGTAGATGGGACAATGATTATTTGACAGTGAAACAGCTGATTGAAGAAGGGAAATTAGGCGACGTAAAAATGTATGAAGCTCATTTTGATCGCTATCGTCCAGCTGTTCGAGACCGCTGGAGAGAAAATGAAGGACCTGGGTCAGGAGCGCTTTACGATTTAGGATCTCATTTAATTGACCAAGCTTTACATCTTTTTGGAATGCCTGACTTTGTTCAAGCTGATGTGTTTGGGCAGCGAGATCATGCACGCACGGATGATTACTTCCACTTAGTGCTTGGATACGGTTCTCTTCGTGTTATTTTACATTCAAGCGCCATTGTGCCAAGCAACGGGCCTCGCTTTCAAGTTCACGGAACAAAAGCAAGCTATATCAAATACGGAATTGACGGCCAAGAAGATATGCTAAGAGCCGGCAAGAAGCCTGTGGATGATACGTGGGGAGCGGATCGTCCTGAACACTACGGTAAGCTGACAACAGGGGAAGGAGAAACAACAGAAATTGAAACGCTGCACGGTTCTTACGTAATATATTATCAAAAAATCGCCGACAGCCTGCTTAGAGGAGAAAAACTTCCGGTTTCAGCAGAAGAAGCTCGTGACGTGGTTAAAGTCATTGAAGCGGCATTTGAAAGCAGCAAAGAAAAACGAGCGGTTTATTTTAACTAAGGAGCGAGAAACAGTGAGTAATCATTCGACAGAGACGCTGCTTGAAAAAGTAGTTCAACAGGAAAAAGAACTAATCTTTCATCAATTTACAAATGACCAGGCGTTACAGATCGGCACGGCCATTATTAATGAAGCGAAAAGCAAAGGTAAGGCAGTAACCGTAAGTATTAAACGAAATGGTCAAACTCTCTTTCAACATGCGATGGAAGGGGCTATTCCCGATCATGAAGAATGGATAAAACGAAAATCAAACACCGTTCTTCGTCACCATCACAGCTCGTATTATATGAAGCTGTACTGCGAGTTAAAAGATCGTTCTTACGCGCAGTTTTACGCAGCGAATCCTCAGGAATTCGAAGCAGTAGGAGGGTCATTTCCAATTTCGGTTAAAAACGTCGGCGTAATTGGAACCATTACCGTATCAGGTATGTCGCAAGAAGAAGATCATGCACTTGTGGCAGATACGATTCGCAGCTTTATTTCGTAAAGAAAGAACTTAGGGTAGGAATAGTTTAAGGAAGATCCGAACGATAAATCGTTCGGATCTTTTTATTGGTTTGGTAAACGAAGGTTTCGCCTACTTAACTATGTCTCAACCTCTATTTTTGCGGAGCCATTATCTGCTGAAGTGCTTAATGGCAGAATCATTTAAAGAAAAATCTTCTTTGGTAAGCGCCGTTTGATTCTGTGTTTCGCATTCTTTAGTAGGATGCTCTTCTTTTTTAGAAACAGTAGAAACTTGTTCGTTATTTTCATACGTGTAGTTTGTTGACAATATGTTTCACCTCTTGTATCTAGTGTTTGAGGTACAGAAAATAAAATAAGAAGAAATATCAGGAATACCTTAAAGAGAAGGGTACTCTTTAAATTATTTGAACTCGTGCAAAAAATTGTCTACACTAAACACTGATACATAAATCAAGTGAGGAGAACGTGGACAGTTTATGAAGTTGATTTCCTGGAACGTAAATGGCATTCGCGCGTGTGTGCGAAAAGGTTTTTTAGATTATTTTCAAGAAGTGGATGCAGATGTATTTTGTATTCAAGAGACGAAGCTGCAGGAAGGCCAAATTGATTTGCAGCTAGAAGGGTATTATCAGTATTGGAATTACGCCGTGAAAAAAGGCTATTCTGGAACGGCTGTTTTTACAAAGCAGAAGCCTTTATCGGTTTCATACGGTGTGGATAAAGAATCGGAAGACGAAGGACGTATCATTACGCTTGAATTTGAACAATGCTATGTAGTAAATGTGTATACGCCAAATTCTAAAAGAGATTTAGCAAGGCTTGAAGAAAGGCTTCAATGGGAAGACGATTTGCTCGTGTACTTAAACAAATTGAATAGCCGTAAAGCGGTGATTTTGTGCGGAGACTTAAACGTAGCACACGCAGAAATTGACTTGCGTAATCCGAAGCCAAACCGAGGGAATTCTGGTTTTACCATAGAAGAGCGAGGAAAAATGACGACGCTTCTTGCTAGCGGATTTCTTGATACATTTCGCTATTTGTATCCGAATCAAGAAGGAGCATACACGTGGTGGTCGTATATGAACAAAGTGAGAGAACGAAATATCGGATGGCGCATTGATTATTTTATCGTCTCGGAGAGAATCAAAGATGTTATTCAAGAAGCTGCTATTCATCCGCATGTAATGGGAAGCGACCACTGTCCTGTGATGTTGGAATTAAATGTACCTCATCTATGATATCTTTCTATATAATAGAAGAAAAACGGAAAAAAGGTTGGTTCACGCGAACGGTTGCGGTATAGTAAACATATTAAAAAGTACAGAATGTTTCATGAGATAAAGGGGGAGACAGAGGTGAAGCGAGACTCGCTGCAAACCATTGAACACGAAATTGCGCTGCTTGTTCGTCTAACAACGACGCACAGTCCTAAGCTTGGAAGCTTGGACCGTTCTGAGTATTTACTGTTAAGCGAGCTAGATCAGCGCAGTCCGCTCGGGATTAATGCATTAGCTGAAAATTTAAAGCTGAGCTTATCTACAGCTAGCCGGCAAGTATCTGCGCTTGAGACTAAGCAGTTTGTTCGTCGCTTTCCGAGTCCAGAAAATGGGCGGATTAGTTTAATTGAAATGACGGATGCAGGGAAAGATATTTTGCAGCATGTACAAAGCAAGCGTAAACAAGCCTATGCTGAAGTGTTAGAAAATTGGTCGGAAGAAGAGGTTTTGGCACTGGAAAAAAGTTTATCACGCTTGAATCTTGATTTTAAAAGATGGCGCAGTAATGGATGTTAAAGCGAATACATATAGATGAACAAAAAGGCTATTGAAAAATAGTCTTTTTAAGTTGAAACAAAGAAGTTGATTTCTTCTTTAAAAGATGTATAATATGTAGTGCTGCTATAACTTGCATGATACAACTTGTACAATAAAATATGTAAGGAATTGTTAGTCATATGAAAAGAATTTAATAAAAGGAGGAATAAATATGAGTCAGAATAATCCAGCAGTAGCCTCCGACAAACAAGGTTTAAGCGTACCTAAATACTTAATTATGGCGATTTTAACGCTATTTTCAATTGGCCCTCAGTATTTTTTGAATTTATCTTACACGGTCAATCAAGTATTGATTCAAAATCGATTTGATGCGAGTACACAAAGCTTACTATTGCCATCTATTATTTCTAACTTGGCATTTGGACTTGGGGTACCAATTGGTCCGATGCTTGCGAAAAAATATGGCGTACGTAAAGCATACTTAACGTTCGTTTTAGTCTTTTTAGCAGGTTCGATTATCAACGTTTTTTCTGAAAATGTGGCGTTTTTATCCCTTGGTCGTCTGATTCAAGGCTTAAGCTCAGGAATGCTGTTTTTAACCATTATTCCAGCTGCGCTGATTTCGTTTCCGAATAAAATCCGAAACTTCTTTTTAGTATTAGCGATCGGCGGACTGTTCGGTTCAACGGCGATTGGAGCCTTTTTAGGCGCTGTATCTCTTAGCATGGATAATTGGCGCTGGGTGTTTGTTTTAGGAATACTTGCTTCTCTTGTCTCTCTGTTTATCGGATATAAGGTATTACCTGCTCATGATCCAACTCAGCAAGAAGACCGTCCAGTGGATAAGAAAAGTATCTTTATTCTTAGCCTTATTATGATTTTATTAGTTTATCCACTGTATGAACTAAGATACGAAGGATTTGCTTCTATCCAAGTGTGGCCGTTCTTACTAGCTGCAGCAGGGTTAGTTGTCATTTTTGTCTTAGTTGATTTAGCGGCTGAAAATCCGTTAGTACCATTAAAATCGCTGCTAGCCGTAAAACCAGTTGCGGGTACAATTATGGCCATTGGCGGTCATATGGCATACATCTTAGCAATTGCAGGTATTAATGGCGTCATGCAAAATGTGCAAAATGCATCGTACACCACGCTTTCCTATTTTTATTTATACTTTTTTGTTGGGGTACTCATTTCAGCATTTGCGACGACATTCTTGTATGACAAGTTTGGTCCAGGTTATCTTGGAGCGATTGGATCACTTCTCATTGTCATTGTAGGATTTAGCTGGGTAAACGTATCAGCCGATACATCACTAGTGAGCTTGTATGTTCACATTATGCTCTTTGGTATGGGTGTTAGTATGGCACTTGTATCCGGTGCATTAGGAGCGGCACTAGCCGGAGATTTACATCAAGCTTCGATGCGTTCCATTTCACTGCACTCCATTCGAAATTTATTAGGAGCGATTGTAGCACCTGTGATTGGGTGGTTTGTTGTTCGACAAAACGCGATTTATTATGAAGATTTCCGAGGTCAAATTAGCTCAGTAGATCCTCAGGTGAAGATGCAGCTATCTGAAATGATCAAACGCTATATGGGTATGGGAATGAGTCAAGCAGACGCAAAAACATCGGCCGTGACGGCTGTTGTAGCAGGCGCTAAAAAAGCGTCGATTTTACATGCGTATCACAACTTATTTTTCATGCTTGGTATTTTAGGCGTAATTATGCTCATTGCTTCACTAAGTAAAGCGTGGAGCGGTGAAAATAGAATTCTTGTTCAAAAAGAAGAGGTTCAAGAAGAAGCTGAGCCGCAAGAAGAAAGAAAAATGCTGCCGGCACCTCAAACAGAAGAAACCTCTGTATAATATACTAACTATAGAAAGAAGGAATTCCGATGAGTAAAAGTCGTTTATTGGTTACTAACATTGTTGGAATCATTGTGATTTTATTACTAGTAGGCTTTGGTGGATATTATTTCTACGAAAAAGCAAATTACGTTAAAACAGATGAAGCACAGGTAGAAGCACCGCTTTCACAAGTCATCGCTTCAGCTAACGGTCAGTTAAGCGAATGGAATGTAAAAGAAGGAGATAGCGTTTCACAAGGTGATTCTGTTGGAAGCTTAAAAGAAGGCGAAAAATCAACAGACGTAACGTCTATGATTGACGGAACAATTATTAAAAACAACGCATCTCAAAATCAATTAGTAAAAGCTGGCGATGTGTTAGCACAAACAGCTGATTTATCTAAAATCTACATCAATGCAAACATTAAAGAAACAGACCTAGGTGACTTAGAAGAAGGAGACAGCGTTGACATTACAGTGGACGGAGATTCAGGTAAAGTCTTTAAAGGCCATGTTGAAGCAATCGGTCGCGCAACAAACTCAGTGTCTTCTATGCTTCCTGCTCAAAATACAGGAAACTACACAAAAGTAACGCAAAAAGTACCGGTGAAAATTTCAATTGATGACGCATCAGATAAAGTTCTTCCAGGTATGAACGCAGAAGTGAAAATTTCAATTTAATAACGGAAAAAAAGCTGCTTCCTCTAAGGAAGCGGCTTTTTTTATGCCTAAACAAATAAAATAAAAAATGTGCTAAAAAGGGGATGTATACAAAGGAAATGTGTGGTAAGATACTTCTTGTTTGAAATTGGATATCGGTAAAGAAGGTGATGGGATGACTGCGGTCGAAACAAAAAAAGGGCCAAAAGAAAAGCTGAATTTGTTTTTCTTAACGTGGCCGATCTTTTTAGAAGTGTTTCTTTTTATGTTAATGGGGATTGCTGATACCTTTATGCTAAGTGCGCTGTCGGATGATGCCGTATCAGGAGTCGGAGCAGCCAATCAATACCTTCACATTGCGATTTTGGTGTTAGAGGTCATTGGTAACGGAGCGGCAATTGTTGTCTCTCAGTATTTAGGATCAAAACGGTATATGGAAGCGTCAAAGATTTCTGCTTTGGCCGTTACGTTAAATTTAGGAGTCGGGCTAGTCATTAGCGCGGGTTTTCTTTTGTTTTCAAGACATATGATGGAAGCGATGAACTTACAAGGTGACGTGCTGATGTATGCACAAAGCTATTTATCCATCGTTGGAGGAGCTATTTTTCTTCAAGCGATTATTAACTCTCTTGCAGCAATTATTCGCGTACATGGCTTTACGAAGCAGGCAATGTTTGTTTCACTTGGAATGAACATTTTTCATATTGCAGGAAACTATGCTTTAATCTTCGGGAAGTTCGGCTTTCCGGAAATGGGCGTGCAAGGAGCAGCGATTTCATCTGCGTTCAGCCGATTTGTTGCCCTTATTGTGTTCTTTTGGCTGCTGTATCAAGTGATGGAATATAGAGTGAAATTTCAATACTACATTACTCTTTCAAAAGAATATATCGGTAAAATTTTAAAAATCGGTATTCCCTCGGCTTTTGAACAAGTGATGTATCAAGGCTGTCAAATTGTCTTTTTATACTATGCAACCTACCTAGGAGCAGAATCACTTGCTGCGAGACAGTACGCAATGAATATTTCAATGTTCATTTACTTATTTGCCATTGCAATTGGAATGGGTACAGCGATTATTGTCGGCCGTTTAGTAGGCGGAAACGAAAAAGATGAAGCGTACCATCGCGTATGGAAAAGCGTCAAATGGGCCAGTGCCGTAACGATGATGATGGTTGTTCTTGTGATGACATTCAGAACACAGCTGATCAGCGTGTTTACAGACAATCCGCATATCATTGAGCTTGGGGCGACGGTGCTGCTTCTGAGCATTGTGCTTGAAACGGGAAGAACGATGAACATTGTGCTGATTAACTCGCTGCGGGCAGCGGGAGATGCCAAATATCCGGTGTTAATTGGTGCGATGTCGATGGTCATGATGAGCTTGCCGCTCGGTTATTTCTTCGTTTTCCATTTAGACATGGGGCTCGCTGGCATTTGGCTTGCCATCGCAGCCGATGAATGGACGCGCGCAGTTATTATGTTTTTTCGCTGGAAAAGCCGAGCATGGGAAAACTACGGACTTATACAGCACGAACAAACAGCTGAAGAACCAACGCCGGTTCAAGTATAAAACAAAACCTCTGCAGAATGTGCAGAGGTTTTTTGCTGTGTAAAAAAACGAAGTAAAGTTGGTCTTTTTACGCAAAAAGCTTTAATTTGTGGGAAAAAACGGGTATGGGTACAAAGAAATGGTTTTATTCTACTTATTCTTTGTTTTAGATAACGGTATATGGTTGGATGACGTATTTAGACATGAGTCTTTTTTCTCTGATTTTCCATTTTTATCTCAATTCATGAAACTAGAAGCATAAAAAAGAGAGTTTTTTCCTATTTAGCTATAATGAGACAAATTTTATACTTATAATTATTGGATTAAACTCGAAATGTGCGGAACAGGAGGAACGATATGGGGTTAGGAAGCGTATTAGACGGACTGCTGGGTGAAGTATCTGGAAGAGTCTCAGATGTAGAAGGGAAAATTTCTAAGCTAAGAACGGCTAAAAGTAAAATTGAGCATGAACAAGCTGTTTCATTAAAAGAAATTGAACACATCAAAAAGCCTGAGCTGGGAGACAAATGGACGGGTACGTTATCGGATGATTTTGACGAAAAACGTACGGCAGCCTACGACAACATAAAAGGCATTTTAGACGGTGATTACGATGGATACATTCGTGAAATTGAAACAAAGATATGGGCGCTAGAAGCTGAAAAAGGAGCTTTGAGTGGCTTGAACGCCGTTATTGGAGAAGCGGATTCTTTATTAGCTAAAGGTGAAGAAGCCTATGACGCAGTAGAAAACAAGATTAGTGAAATTAGAAGGGGGCTGTTTTCATGACAATTAAGCTTGATCACGCTGACGTTATCAAAAAGCTTGAAGCAGTCAGCACAGCGATTGGAAATTTATCCATTAGCAAAATGCCTGACCTTGGAAAAAACAGCCTTGATACTACAGAGAAATGGGAAGCGCGCGAAGAAGAAATTCAAACGCTTATTTCTACTTATATAAAAGCACTAAACAAAAACGTAAAAGATACAAAATCTAATGTAGACTTACTAAAAGAACAAGACGAATCTATTATCCATTCGTAGCAGCAAAGGGGGATGACTGTGGGAAAGGTATACGATGCAAAAGCGCTGTTTGATGTAGCAAAAGACAGGGAAAAAGCCTACGATGAGTTACTAAGCCAGCTGGGTGAACTGAAAAAAGCGCTGCAGGGCGTAGCGGACTTAGATGGCAGCTTAGAAGGAAAAGGCGCTGACAATATAAAATCTTTTTATAAGCAGCACGCCGATACGGCCGGACAGTGGGAAAACTTAATTAAAATGCAGCAAAGCTATTTTTCAACGCTTCACGTTAAAGCTGAAAAAGCAAAGCTATCAGGAAGCACGATTGTAACTGAATCATTTTTAGAAACAGAGCTAAAAAACGCCAATAGCAATGCTAAAGAAATGGTTGCGCAGCAGCACGACGATCTGCAGAGTATTTTAAACGGCATCGATGATATCGTCTCTATTTCAGCGTTTTCAACGAGTGAGTTTAACGATAAAATAGAAGAAGCAGAGAAAAAACGCACCGATACAATTGAAGCAGTGAACCAGCTTGACGCTGAATGGTCAAAAGAATACAGCGAAATGGATGACTTCTATGCGGTAGTGGATACGCTAGTAAGCGGCTTAGAGCTTGCTACGAGTCAAGGAGGAAGTGTCTATCAGCTTGCCTTTGACGAAAAAGCCTATCACGACAGCGAGCTGTATAAAGTGCAAACAAAGCTAAACGACTATGCCACTTCATATGTTGACTACAACAAGCAGCAAGAAGAAGTATACGAGCTGGAAAAAAAGCAAGAAGAAGAAGCAAACAAGCCGTGGTATGAAAAAACGTGGGACGCGGTTTCTACCTTTACAGGAGAGGTCAGCGGATATTATGATTATAAACGAGCAGCAGAAGGCGTGGACCCTGTTACGGGTGAAAAACTTTCCACCTCACAGCGCGTCGCAGCGGGAGCCATGGCAGCAGCCGGCTTCATTCCGGTTGTCGGCTGGGTAGGAAGAGCCGCAAAAGGCGGAAAAGCCATCTACAAAACAGCTAAAGGCCTAAGCGCAGCGGATCACGCCTTAGACGCCTACAAATCTGCCAAATCCTTCAAAGTCCTGGAGCAAACGGAAAAAGGCCTCTACGGTCTTGTGGCCGCAAACGGGCTAGGAGAATACATGACCGGACGCGACATGTTTGGGAATAAAATCAGTGAAGAGCAGCGTAAAGCAAGCCTTCTGCAAGCATTAGGAATTGCTGGAGCTGGAGCGCTTTCTACGAAGGTAGCGGGGAAAATGGGACAAAGCCTTGCGACCAAAGGAACCGAAAAGCTCAACAACATGCGCAACACGCTTCGCACAAGCGCCGTTGCCAACGTCACAAAGCAAGCCTACCAAAGCGTCAAAAACGCACCGGCCTCTTGGACACAGTCGCTACATAAAACGTATAACAACATCCTAGACAGCAGTATGCCAAGACTCATGCCAGAACTTGTGCCGGCAGGTCCAGCACTTGCCCAGCAGACGGTGAGGGAGACCTTGCAGAATGTGAAGCAGCAGACGATGCAGATGATTGGTAAGGTGACCTACGATCCTATTCATAATCGCTATCGCAGAGCTGATGGAAGGTTTATGTCCAAGCGTGATGTGGAGAAGCTGGGTGATTCGGTTAAGGTAGAGACGGTCAAAAAGGTTGATGAGCCTGTAAAAGTAGAGCATGTGAGTGAACGTTCAATTCAAAAGGATACTGAGGGTACTGGTAATGGTAATATCCACTTTGGTAAGACAGATTTGGACGCTTTAAGAAAAAAGTGGAATGTTCCAGAAACTGATACAATAGCGGTAGGTAAAACTGATGTAAAGGAACTTGAAGGGTTGATTTTTGAAGGAGGGTCACCGAAAGTTAGGAAAGAAGCTGGCCTTCCAGACCTTGATGTATCAAATCCAAACAGACCAATAAAATCTTCGGGGAAAATACCATCTGCTACAAGACATGCTGAAGAGGGAGTAGCGAATCAATTTGTTGAGGCAGTCGAGAAAGCAGGTATACAACCTCAGGATGTAGTTGGGATTTTTAAGCTACATCAATCTAACCCCTCTGGGGTATGTCCAACTTGTCTTAGTGGGTTAGGAAATCCTAAAAAAGATCCAGGTATAATAAAACAATTAAGTTTAAAATATCCTAACTTAATTGTTGAGGTAACCTCACAGGCGGTAGAAGGTACTAAAGTCACTGGAAGGTTAAATTTTAGAGTGAAAAATGGTGTATATATTGATTAGGAGTGGGTTAAATGAATCGATTTAATAATTTGAGTGAGGATGCCAAAGTAGTTTATCTATTGTCGCTATCGGACTTGATTATTGACAAGATTTCTAAATCTGAAGGATTTGAAGTAGCTGTTGAGTCATTAGAAAAAGCTTGGGAATGGTTAAAATTTAAGAATATTGACGCATCTAACCTTTATTTATATTTAGAAAACATGGATGAAACAGATATCATGACTTATATGCAACTCGATAATGATGAAGATAATGAAAAAGTATGGATATGTATAGGAAATGCTTTGGCATATACAATTTGGGAGGCGTATCAATATGAACAAGGTAAATATCTCCCACAGACTATTGAAAGTGTTGATTACGAGACTGTCGAAAGTTTCATAACAAACTTTGAGAAGGTTTATGAGAATAATAGCTTGTCAGATGGATTATTACACTTTCTGGAAGAAAATTATCCGAAAGATACTGATAAAAAGGTGGATTTAACTTCAGTAAAGATTTTTATTAATGAATCTATTGAGAAATAAATAACTAAACAACCCCAAAAAATTCATAATTATTTAGTAATCTAAGCACACTTGTTATACTTTTAAAGACTGATTTTACCTTAAATGATAAGAGAGAATCAGCCTTTTAGGTAACAAGTGTTTTTGTTTTTTTGAGATAGTCATACTTTGTGTACTTAAATGATGATTTATTGAAGTTCATAACCCATTAAGGTAGTACCATCAAGGAGTATCGATTTAACTTCATAATGGTGGTACTCCTATAATGGTAAATACTCTTAGAACCCCATAAATTGAATGATGCTTGGGAAGAGGGGGATGAGAGCTACGATACATCCGCACCACGAATTTTTATGGTATTAGATATTTTAAATGAGGATATTGGGAAAATTAAAGTATTGTATCAAGAGCATCAAAGAGATATGCTTACTAAGATGAAATTAATCTATGATGTAAGGATCAGCAATTTTAAAGCTGAATACAAGTATGACTTATATACGCATGATGATATTAAAACAACAAGTCATATTGCTGTTGAATGGTTTGAAAACGTGAAAGATAATAAGTTTTAATTTCGTATTGATATGTGAGCTTAGTAGAATTCAGCTTGGTTTGAATCAATAGATCATCATATTTGATATTCTTTTGAAGTTTTTTGGTATATAACGACTATAAAAGTGCAAGTATCTCTGTGAAAATACGGATGGTGCTTGCATTTTTTATATGAGTATGAAATTGTGAAACAAATTAATTCAATCTATGGAAACCGAAAAAGGAATCTACGATATTTTTACCATAAATGGCTTGAAAGAATACATAACCAGACGCGACATGTTGAGGAACAACATTAGTGCAGGTAAAATAGATAACAATCGTTCTAATGGAATTTGGTTTATTATGGAGAAAGATAAAGGTTGGGCAAATGCTTTGGAGGAAGCTTTTCTAAAAAAGTATCGGTAAAAATATTTTCCTGTTAAAAATGGCATTCAATACGCCCTATTAAATTTAGAATATAGTATCAAATTGAAGGTGAAGAATTAGAGAGAGTAACAATTAAAAATCAGGCGGGAGGATAAATTTTATGCAAATGGAAATTCAGGTACAGGAATTATATCAAGAGATAGCAGAAACAGTTAACAATATGATTCCAGGAAAATGGGGGAAATTTCATAAGATGCAACTTGTGGTATCTAAAACGCATAAAGTAAATCATTTAGGTGGAAATAAATTATGGGAGATGCTATCAGATGAGTAATATAAATTGGAGATCATGGGATGAACCAGTCACTAAGAATGAAGTGGAGAATGTTGGAGAAAAATTAGGGGTGAAATTTCCCTTAGATTATATAGAGGTTGCTATGGATTATAATGGTGCCCATGTTAGTCCTGAATTATTTCAAGTTGAAGGAAAAGAAAAGGTATTTGGAACATTATTAACATATGACGTTGAAGATGATGAGCATATTCTAGAAGTCTTTAATGATTATCAGGATACACTTCCGAAAAAGTTAATCCCTTTTGCTTTCGATCCGTCTGGAAACTTAATATGCTTTGATTATAAAAATCATGAAGATAATCCGATTGTGGTTTTTTGGGAACATGAAAATGCTTGGGAAAAAGAAATGTTAATCGAGGAAGAGGGTTTAACGGAAGAGCAGGCGGAAGAGCGTGCAAGAGAGAATGTATTTTACGTTGCAGCAACATTTACTGAATTTCTTGATAAGTTACATGACTAAGGGTTAAGAGTAAACACTTAGCTCATGGAGGTTGTATGGCTGTGGAATTGTGTAACAATATTTTGTGGGAAAAACAGATACACTTACTAGGCCGGATGGAATTTTAAATTTCGAAATTATTCGTTACATGGAACATGGAGCACACAAGAAACTTACAACTTATTCTATATAGCTAACTATAAAGCACTTGATGGTCTATAACAGCCAGCAAGTGCTTTCTTTTATCTGAGGATATATAATTTCAAAGAGTCTTCATTTTTATTTGTTTCAATTAAATAGCTAAAGGCCTAAGCGCAGCGGATCACGCCCTAGACGCCTACAAATCCGCTAAATCCTTCAAAGTCCTGGAGCAAACGGAAAAAGGCCTCTACGGTCTTGTGGCTGCAAACGGCTTAGGAGAATACATGACCGGACGCGACATGTTCGGGAATAAAATCAGTGAAGAGCAGCGTAAAGCAAGTCTTCTGCAAGCATTAGGAATTGCTGGAGCTGGAGCGCTTTCTACGAAGGTAGCGGGGAAAATGGGACAAAGCCTTGCGACCAAAGGAACCGAAAAGCTTAACAACATGCGCAACACGCTTCGCACAAGCGCCGTTGCCAACGTCACAAAGCAAGCCTACCAAAGCGTCAAAAATGCACCGACTTCTTGGACACAGTCGCTACATAAAACGTATAACAACATCCTAGACAGCAGTATGCCAAGACTCATGCCAGAACTAGCACCAGCAGGTCCAGCGCTTGCCCAGCAGACGGTGAGGGAGACCTTGCAGAATGTGAAGCAGCAGACGATGCAGATGGTAACGAAGGTGAAATATGATCCGAACCACAACAGCTACCGTGGACCTGACCGAAGGTTTATGTCAGAGAGCGATGTTACAAAGATGGGTGACGAGGTTGAGGTTGAAACGCTTCGGAAAGTTGACGAACCTGTAAAAGTAGAGCCTGAAATTCAAAAGGTTACGGATGAAGTGGTGGAAAATGGTGATGTTTCTAAGAAACCTTACAGTAGCAGTAGACCAAGTTATGGGAAGGGCCAAGTTGAACAGGTATGGGAAAATGCTAAAGATCCTATTAATGGAAAAATCTACGATCCATCAGGTGTCGAAATAGGTTGGGGTAAATCTAAACCTAGAAATGGGCAGTGGGATATGGGACATATCCCAGGAGAAAAATATTCTGATATTCACGAATTGTATATGAATGGTACTATTACAAAGAAAGAATTTTTAGAGTGGTACAGGGACCCTGCAAACTATAGACCAGAATTACCAAGCACTAACCGAGGTCATGAGTATGAATAAGGGAGGTAATGATGTAAATGGACATTAACAAGGCTGATTTTTGGACTATAATAAAGTTTGGAAATCTCGAAGAATTTTTAAAAAAGTTGAAGATTGAAAATAAATGTATCGAAGAGGTAATAAACTCGGTTGATAAAAACGGTATTAGTTTACTTGAAAAATCACTGATTAGTAGAAAGTTTGATATAGCAAAGTTTTTACTAGAAAACAATGCAAAAGTTAATATTGTTTCAAATGAAGGATGTAATGAATTGCACTATTTAGCAGCAAATATTAATTATGTAGGTGCTGTTGACTTAGCATATAAGTTAGTTGAAATGGGTGTTGATTTAAATTTAAAAGATAAAAAATTTTCTAATTCTGCAATATTATCTCTGTGTCAAGAAGTATTAAAAGAACGCACAAGGGATGGAAATGAATTAATTTTATACTGTTTGGAAAAACACCCCGATTTTAATGATTCCAATAAATTTGGTTATTCTTTAAAGCGAATAATTGAAGAACGTGGAACTGAGGATATGAAAAAAGTCATGGAGGCGGTTAGTTGAAAACAAGTAGTGGATTAGGCGGTAGCGTTGTATCAAATAATATTCTAAAAAATATAGGGGACTTAAAATGGTGCATTAAAGAAGAACCAGTAAATGATCTTGATAATGGGTGGAGATTTTTGTCTGATATCGATACAGAGGAATTTCTTGCAAATGCATCGAATATGTCAGTTTGCGACTGGGGAACGATTATTGAAATAGAACCTGCTATAATAAATATTTTTGATATGCCTATTGGTACAGATATAACTTTACTAAGCGAAAATAATAAAAAGTATTTTGTTTATACTGATTCAGGAGAAAAGGTAGTTTTTTAAGGTTGTATATTAGTGACTGATACAGATTTGGATTTATTAGTATGAAGTTCCGTTAGTGTAAATAAAGGTTAAGGATTAAAAAAATAGATAATATATACTATGAAAATCAGCAAAATATTATTAAACCTTTGATTGGATATAGCCTTTTGAGGGTTTTTTTAAATGTTTTTTATGTTAAAAATGTCTTTTCTTGAATTAAGAAGTTCATGTTGGGTGGTAGACATAGGAGATCGGAGGCAGTTACATTTAAATAAAAATTTTATAAAGAATGTAAAAGAGCCATGCCAATGGAGATAAAGGTAATTTATGATATGAAGAGTGGCTTAAAGCTGAATACAGTTTTGAGTTAATTGTAAGAAAGAGATAATAAGTATTAAGATATAGGAGTAGCTAGAACACAATTAGACGAAAGAATTCTTTTTGATGAAAATTTAGTAGGTGTTGAATTACCCCTCATAGCTGTTTTATTTGCAGGGAACTTTGTTTAGATGATTGCTACCATGTTGAAGAGCCTATTGTATACGTTTGAAATTATGAAGAATCCTTGAATTTAAATCCTGTAACATATATTGTAAGTAACAGCTTTGAAAAATTTCTAAATATGTTAGCAGAATAGGTAGTTTGATAGTATCTAAACTAGAGTGAATACTCATATATTCGTCAGACCTATTTAATTCGTTAGAGAGCACTAATTGTCTACAACAGGCAGCAAGTGCTTTCTTTTATGTGAGGGTATATAATTTCAAAGGGTTTTCATTTTTATTTGTAGTCAAATGAATAGCCTAAGCGCAGCGATCACGCTGCAAATCTGCCAAATCCTTCAAAGTCCTAGAGCAAACCGAAAAAGGCCTCTACGGTCTTGTGGCTGCAAACGGCCTAGGAGAATACATGACCGGACGCGACATGTTCGGGAATAAAATCAGTGAAGAGCAGCGTAAAGCAAGTCTTCTGCAAGCATTAGGAATTGCTGGAGCTGGAGCGCTTTCTACGAAGGTAGCGGGGAAAATGGGACAAAGCCTTGCGACCAAAGGAACCGAAAAGCTCAACAACATGCGCAACACGCTTCGAACAAGCGCCGTTGCCAACGTCACAAAGCAAGCCTACCAAAGCGTCAAAAACGCACCGGCCTCCTGGACACAGTCGCTACATAAAACATATAACAACATCCTAGACAGCAGTATGCCACGACTCATGCCAGAACTTGTGCCGGCTGGTCCATCACTTGCCCAGCAGACGGTGAGAGAGACCTTGCAGAATGTGAAGCAGCAGACGATGCAGATGGCGCAAGCTCTCTATAACCCAACTGCCAAGCGATACCAAGATTCAGAAACCGGACGATTTGTGGCTAACCCGAATGTGGAGAGAGTGGAGAAACCGGTTGTTAAAGAAGTTGAGAAGGTTCAAGAAGTTACTAAGGGTACGGGTAATAAGATAGATTCTGATACAATAAAAAAATATATTAGAGATATAGAAGGGCGAACCGGCAGAGAGTTACCTAAAAACCAAATAGAGAAGTTGAAGGAAGCCTTAAGAAATAAAGAATATAAAAAAATGTCACCAATAGAAACAGCTAAGCACAGGGCAGAATTTGATAAAGTAAAAAATAAAGTAATTATGACTTTTTTATAACATACGGAGCGGAAAAGTTTGAAGAGTTGTTAGAAGAAAGCGATGTAAATCCTTTTAATGTTAATAGAAAGTCTGTAATTTGATAGCTGGTACTTACTGAAAACTATAATTGTAAAACACTTAGCTGTCTATATAAGGGCGTCACTGCAAAATACGAAGCAGCAAGTGATACAGATGGTTTTGCGGGTAACTTATAATCCACCTCGTAATCGATTACAAACATAACTGATACTAATTCATTTAAAGAATGTACAGGATTTGACTCCGCGGGGAATTTAATATGTTTTGATTACAAAGGGCATGAAAATAATCCAATTGTAGTTTTTTGGGAACATGAAAACGCTTGGTAAAAAGAAATGTTAATCGAGGAAGAGGGTTTAACGGAAGAGCGTGAAAGAGAAAATGTATTTTATGTTGCACCAACATTTACTGAATTTCTTGATAAGTTACATGACTAAAGATTACATCAGCAAGTGACCGTGAATGTTTTGATGACTGAGTAGGAGGAGTCGTACATATGCACACCATTAGTTTAGTAGTTTTTAATGACTCAAATGTTAATAAATATATTCCTTTATTAAGACAAAAAACACTTAAATCTATAAGTGACATAAAACAAAATATCAGTATGAGAATCCCTGTGATTGTATGTGATTATTATGATGCAGAAGCCTTGGAAGGTTTAGTAGCGTCTGCTGAAGAGTTACTTTTAATGGGAGCAAGTATTAAGGTTTATGAAGATGAAGAAGAGAATTACACTTAATATGGTGAAAAATTTAATCAAAATGACAGAAGGCATTGCAAAAGATAGGGAAGAAATGGATAACTTAGTGCTTAATGAAGCAGAGAGAAATCATACGTCATTTGAAAATGAACTTCAAACACTTTATCGTAAACTTACTCAAAAGATAAGCGATATGATTCCTGTTGAATGGGGCAGCTTTTACTTTAATGGTGAAGTGAAAGATGGAGAAGGTGGAGTATACTTTTTTTATAAAGTTGTAGGAGAAGAAAATGAATATCAATATTCACATTTAATACCTCGAACATATCAAGTCGAAAAAAAAGCGTACAATCATTCTCTTCATGAATTATTTCATTTAACGGTTCAATTACAAAACGTATTTATGGAGAATCAACAAGAACCTTGGTATTCAGTTACGATGATAGTAAATGATGAAACAAAATTAAAGGTGCACTTTAGTTATGTGAACTGGAACGACTCACTATTTGGCCCTTCAGCTCGAATTAAGTATTTTGAGTACAAATATTTAAGTAGAGAATTGGCGGATGAAAAAGATAAAGAACAAATGATGAAAATGAAAAGATATGAAGAAGATTTTAACAGCAATAATCAATGAGTTATAGCATCTGAGTGTTTTTAAAAGGAGGCACGAACTTATGGATAAGGATGATATTCATTTTCTTCAACAGTTACTTAATAGCACAGATAAGGATTATATAATAAGTTATTTGTAGATGATAATGAAGGAGTTTGCATAGTGGACCGAAACCATAGTAAGAAATTGATAAGAAATGCCATTAAAACTGGCGATATCAACGCAGTGAAAAAACTAATAGGAGATGATATAGAGGTTTTAAATACCGTGACTGTATTTGGTACGTGGTTACATGTAGCGGTTAAAAAAGAGAACCTTCAAATCGTCCGATATTTAGTTGAAAAAGGAATTGACGTTAATGCGAAAGGCGGGACATTTGATGCTTCTGTGTTAAATCTAGCAGCTGGGGCCGGTAATTTAGAGATAGTAAAGTATTTAATAGAATCTGGAGCAGAACTAGATGTGAGCTTAGCGAAGAGAAATCCGCTGTTTGGAGCAATTTATGGGGGGCATCAAGAAGTAGTTAAATATTTAGTACAAAAAGGAATAGATGTGTCCATTAGATACACGGGAGAAAATATCAAAAATATGAATGCTTATGAATATGCAAGAGAGTTTGGGCAGACTGAGATTGCTGAATATTTAAAGCAAAGGATGACTGAAAATTAATAAGTATTTAAATGAGTATCCCAATAATCCAATTTAGCATAAATCCAGTATTTGTGGTTAAATTCCCACCTCATGAAGGTACTAAATTAACCCTAAAGAATTGCATCAAGGGAACATTTTACAAGCGTAGAATTAAAAGTTTATAAGCGAGGTGCACCATCATATGAAAGAATTTGAAGAACGATTCACTGAACTCCAAGCTGATACGATATCAATTTGTATGGAATATATTAACGATAGAGCCGACAAAGTGTATATCTATGCTTCGTGTGAAGGAAACATTATTTCCAGTAAATTCTTTTATCTTATTAACAATCAATATGTAAAATCTCATCAAGTGAACGACGCCTTAGAGGATGAGGATGAAAGATATGATACATCTCCGAAAAGAGGATTTATGGTATTAGATATTTTAAATGAAGATATTGAAAAAATTGAAGCGCTGTGTAAAGAAAATAACAGAGACATGCCAACGGAGATGAGATTAATTTATGATGTGAAGAGCGGCCACTTTACAGCGGAATACAATTACGAGTTGGTCTATACAAATGATGATGTTAAAACCGCTAGTTATAATGCTAATGAGTGGTTTGAAAAGGTGAAACGTAATAATAGGCTTTAATATTTTGCTAGGGCTTCTTAGGCAATTTAACAAGGCAGCAGGAGGAATGTTAGATGAACGAAGAAAAAGTGAATAAGCTATATCAAGACATAGGCAATATCGTAATAGAGACCATTCCGGAAGCGTGTTCTAAAGTTTATCTTTATGGTGAAGTTGTTGATGGTGCCCAAACAGCGTACTTCTATTATTATCCTAATAACAGTGATGAAATTATATACAGTCATGACATTCCTGAAATTTTTGCTGTAAGTGAAGAAGACTATGTTAAACAATGGAACAAATTATTAGACTGCATCCAAGAATTGTGGAAAGTGTTTACCTGCAGTGAGAACCAAGAGCCATGGACCAACTTCACTTTAATTTTTAATCACAAAGAAACGTTTACGATTCAATTTAATTATGATGATCTTTCAGCCGCAGATTCCCATGCTAGGAAGACAATATGGAAATATGAATACCTTGGTATCTTGCCAAAAAGTAAGCTAGGACAAAAGCATCTAAAGAGATATCTCGAGGCTGTAAAAGATAGATAAAAAATGAACAGCTTATAGTGTAATTCATTATGTTAAATATACATATTTCAATAGGGAATGAAAGAATACTACAGAGAAGGAGTACATTCAATGGAAATAAAAAAAGATTCAATCATTTATCCATTACCATCGGATAATTTACTAGCTGAAAAAGAAGCGTTTTGGAGAGTGAAATTACCTCCAGACTATAAACAAATGATAAAAAGAAATAACGGGGCTTCTCCAGAAGCAAAAGCTTTTAAAGTGAAGAGTCATAGCTATGTATTAATAAGGTTTTTATGTATTCTTGAAGCCCCAGAGAACAATGAAGCCGGTACGTTTGATATTGATGTAACATGGACTCAATTAGAGGATCGGCTTACAGATGATGGAGATTTATTGGGAGTAGCTTTATTACCAATCGCGACTTTATTTGCAGGAGATTTTGTGTGTTTAGATTATAGAAATTCAAGAGATAACCCTAGCGTTTGTGTATGGGATCATGAAAATTCTGCTGAGCTTGAGCCGAACACGTACCCTGTTGCAGATACATTCAAAGAATTTTTAGCTATGCTTCATTAATCCGCAGCTAAAGTAGGGCATGAAAATAATTGTGGATTTTTTGAGGCTCTCATAGAAGTAGGCGTGATCAAATAGTAAATGTTGATTCAATTAATTATAAAAAGGGGATATAAATGAAGAAGATCGTAGAATTATTTCATGATATAGATTGTACGTTGTCTCCCATGATAAGTTTTTATAGCGCTTTATCAGATCAAAAATTTTTAAAAGTCTTACACTATTTTTCAGAGGAAACTGGTTATGGAAATGAGTACCACATTTGTACATTTTCAGGCGACTTAGAGCCGTGGGAAGAGGACCATGTTGAAAACGGTATTGAATTTCTAGACGGTACGGGTGACACTGACAAAAGTGTTATCGTTGATTATGAAACGTTTTTAACTTACTTGAACAAAATTTGCCACGTATATATTGAAGATCATGCCCATGATAAAGAAAAAGTGATGGCTCTTTTACATAAAATCAAACAAAATTATAGTATCGAAGACTAGTAGGAGTACATAAAGAAGCCGCGAATCGAGTCTTGCTATAGACAATAAGCTCCCGACACTACAGCGCATTACACCAAGCAGAGAGACGATATATTTTGGAGAGAATTCTACAAGGTAGAAAGTAGAGGGAAAACGAAAAATGGAAATAACTCAAATGACAAAAGCTATTAGAGACGCTATAAAAGGTGGTCACTTAAATAAGGTAAGAGACTTATTTGAGAAAAATCCAGAAATGTTAACATGGATCACACCTTTTGGCACATGGCTACATGTAGCAACAGCTCATAGTCATTTAGAAATCGTACAATACCTTATTCGTGCTGGAATAGATGTTAATGCACAAGGAGGAACTTTTTCTACCAATGCCTTAGAAAGAGCGGCTGCAAAAGGACATATAGATATTGCTAAGTATCTTATTAACCATAATATTGAAATTGATATCAGTGAACCAGATAGAAATCCGCTGTTTGCTGCCATATATAACGGTCATTTTGAGATGGTTAAACTGTTAGTTGAGAATCATATTAATATATCGATTACATACTCTGGTGAAAATATGAAAGAGATGGATGCTTACGCATTTGCGATTGAACGAGGACAAATAGAAATTGCTGAATATTTAAAACGAAAGCTGAATGAAAAAGTACAAAAGAGAGTGCTTAAAGATTAATTAAATCGTATATAACAGGTCACAAAGCTAATAAAAGCAAGGAGGTCCATCTCATGCTAGAACCCATATATGCTGAAAACGTAATTGTCGGAGTAGTACATAAAAAGCAGTTTCAATGGTATGTGACCGATCGAGAGCTATGGTATTTGGATTATGTAAAGTTTGCACAAGCTTTTGAAAATGAAGGTGATTCAGCGGTTAATGAATACATCGAACCTGAACGAAAAGGGATCGAAGTTCTCAGCAATGAAAATGCTGAGCTTTTTTTAAAACGTATAGAGTCGTATCAAGCAGATACAACTACTCTTTTAAAGCTGTTTGAAGATAAAATAGAAAGCGTAGATGAAGAAGACGTATTAGATTTTAGCCCTTCATTTTTGGTGGATTTTGATCAAAAGACGTTTTACTCACTGTTTCCTGAGCCGGCTTCATTTGAAGAATATGTTCCAAGCGATTGGAAAGGAACGTATAAAGACTTTACAGGTTTGATTCCAAAAATAGAAAAGTATTGGGTAAATAAGGACGGAGAAAATTTATTTGAGCTGTGAAAGCAAACAGGGCATGGAGGGATAATGTTGTTTCGTGTTCAAACATTCATTAAGCGTCCAGGTATTTTGATTACGGATTTATCATCTCTATATGAAAAGGAATCGCACTATTTTATCGATATATCGAACGAAGAAGAACTCATTCGTTACGGTAATCAGTTTGATTTTACTTGCCTTGAAGGAGCTATTAAGCTTGAATACTACGGTGAGCCGCTTCTTGATGCATCTGCATGGGATGTTATAGATGGGATGTGGCTTTATTTGTTGGATGCAATGGAGAGTTTAAAAGAGACCGGATATGGAGAGATGAATTTTCCAGATCAACCGTTAGTATTAACCTTAAAATCGGCTTCTGAACAGTTTGTACTGTATACCTTGCATACATCTCCTCCCGTAAAAGCAGTGCTTCCAAAACAAGACTTTTTTATGGTGGTGTTAGGAGGAGCGGAGCAGTTTTTTAAAACGATGGAGAGATGTTTTAAAGGGAACTTTCGGTATTTCAGTGAAATCAAACGTATTGAAGCGTTAAAAAGGCAGTAAGGAAGACGAGGTTACTAGTAAAAGATTACAGGAACTATGGCCACATTGTGACGGCAAGTGTAATTACTCGGCGTGCGCTTCCTTTTTCGAGCTGTTGTCCGATAGCACTTGATGTTTGCACCCAATTCACTTCATCAGGATAATTTGTAATCACTCCGTCACTTTTTGTTTTCCACAAAAATGAAGCGGGAAGCCGCTTGGTTCCAGACCACGGTGATATTTTCATTCCGGCAGAATGGACTTGGTGGATAAGAGCAGGCGTTAGGATGTCATAAGACGGGTTAAAGTAAGTGGCAAAAGCGGCGAATTGCTGGATTGAATTTGGGCTTGCGTCTCGCTGTGAAGAAGTTAGTATGCCTATAGGAACGTTTGGGAGAAGCTCATGCATTTTTTTCATGGATGAAACGTTAAAAGACTGAATGATAACGTGATCGAGCTGTCGCTTGTTGATTTCAAAAGCTACTTTTTTTTCAATTCCAGGATAAAGTTCCGGCGCTTTTAACTCTATTAATATACCGATTTTTCCTTGAAATTCATCTAATACTTGCGAAAGAGTTGGAATTTTTTCATTCGTAAAAGAATCCCCTTTCCAGCTTCCTGCGTCCAAGCGCTGAAGCTCCGCGTACGTTAACTCTCGAATGTGTCCGCTTCCGTTTGTCGTTCGGTCTACGGTACGGTCATGCATAATAACGAGTACACCGTCTTTGCTTTGCTGCACGTCAAGTTCAATGTAATCTGCATTCATTTCTAGCGCTTGGTGAAAAGCAGCCATTGTATTTTCAGGTGCGTAAGCGGAGGCTCCTCGGTGCGCAATATTTGTGAGTTTTTCTTCCGTGCGTGCAAAAGCAGAAGAGGCGATTGAACAACATAACAAGGCGACGGCGCTTAGACCAGCTAAATATTTTTTCATCACGTTTCTCTCCTATGCGTTGGTATAGAAACAGCATAACGAAAAAATGTGATGCTGATATAGAGAAAGTGTGTAGAAAGCGTTGACATTTCGTAAAGAAAAATAGGGATTTTTTCATGGTGATGTTTACAAAAAATGCGTAAACGAATAGGAATTTTAATCAAACGTTAAGGAAACAGCGCTATAATAAAAGGTGTGAAAAAAAGAATAGGAATTTCTTAGAAAATAGTTGTATAATAGGTGAGTCAGTCAATGAAAGGAATGGAACATGGATATTCAGTACATACATACGTTTACGATGCAAACGAAAGAGGAGTGCCGGACGCTTCAGCAAAAGCTAAAAGCACAAATTGATTTAACATCACGCGTCAAAATGACGCATATACATAACTGTGCTGGTGTTGATGTTGCGTACTGGGAAGAAAACGGCATATCTTACGGAGCGTGCAGCATTGTAGTGGTTGATTATCAGACGAAAAGCATTGTGGAAAAAGTGCACAGTGTAGGAGAAGTAACGGTTCCTTATCTTCCTGGGTTTCTAGCTTTTCGAGAGCTTCCTTTAATTCTTGAAGCGGCTAAAAAACTTCAAATAGAGCCCGATGTGTTTTTATTTGATGGCAACGGATATTTGCACTACGAGCACATGGGAGTAGCCACACATGCTTCGTTTTTTCTCAATAAACCTACCGTTGGAATTGGGAAAAGCTATTTAAAGATCAAGGGACATGATTACGTTATGCCTGAAGATACAGCAGGCGCTTATGAAGATATTGTGATTGATGGCGAAGTTTATGGTAGAGTAGTAAGGACAGCCAAAGGGGTAAAGCCTATTTTTCTGTCGTGCGGAAACTATATTGATTTGGACATGTCATATCAGCTTATGATGCATTTTATTTCAAAAGAAAGCAAGCTTCCGATTCCGGTCCGCCTAGCGGATCTGCATACGCATGAGCTGCGGAAAAGGTACCGGCAGTCAACGGGGAAGTAAGCTGTTCATAGTGAGTTCATAGTTTCCTTTTATACTGATGGTTGGAATATAGTAGTAGTGTAAAATTATTAAAGAATGAGTAAGGTGATTAAAGGTGAGTTCATTTATTACGAGTATTTTGGATTTTTTAACGAGCCTTGGCTATTTAGGTATTGCGCTCGGCTTAATGATTGAAATCATTCCAAGTGAAATTGTACTAGCCTACGGGGGGTATATGATTTCTAAAGGCATGATTAGTTTTCCTGGAGCAGTCATTGCCGGAATTATTGGCGGAACGATTGCACAGTGGTTTTTATATTGGATTGGAGCCTACGGAGGACGTCCGTTTCTTCAAAAATACGGCAAGTACTTATTTATTCATGATAAGCATATCGACCTTGCGGAAAACTGGTTTAATAAATACGGCGCGGGCGTGGTTTTCTCCGCTCGTTTTGTCCCGGTTGTTCGACATGCGATTTCGATCCCTGCAGGTATTGCTAAAATGCCGTTTTGGAAGTTTACGTCTTTAACCGTGTTAGCGATGATTCCTTGGTCGATTTTATTTATTTACTTAGGCGGAAAGCTAGGCGAGAACTGGGCGAACATTGAAGACGTAGCAAGCAAATATACGCTTCCGTTTGTAGTTGCGGCATTTGTGATTATTGTTCTTTATTTCGTATTCAAACGCACGCGTACAAAGCGCGTATAAGATCGTTTTTGAACTACAAGCATGGCGAAAAGCCATGCTTTTTTTGCATGCGCAACCAGAAGCTCTTTTATTTGCTCATGACTTCTTCAAGTGCTATTATTTTTCATACGCACTAAAAAAGGAGACGATTTAACGTGGTACAAGAAATTGTATTAAATGATACGCCTATTCAAATTTACAGCTATGAACAAGAAATTGTAAAAGGCAAAACAAAAGTTTCAGTTGATTTTAAGGTAACAAGTGAGGAATATCATGATATTACTACACTTTTATATAAAGGTACTTTTCATGTAAATGTCCCAGAAGAAGATCTGGATTTCCAAGGAACGATTCATCAGTACTCTACGTCTTTTACAAATTTATATGAAAAAGGCCAGGTAGGGGATTTTTCATTAAGTTTAATTGAAGTGAACGAATAAGGAGCAGATGTGTGATGAAAGTAAGTATACTTGACCAATCGCCCGTTTCATCCCATCAGACCCCAGCGGAAGCGTTAGAAGCATCGATGCAGCTGGCCAAGGCTGGTGACAAGCTTGGCTATGAGCGCTACTGGATTGCAGAGCACCATGATTTGTCTGGACTTGCCTGTTCGGCTCCTGAAGTGATGCTTGGCTATATCGGCGCACAAACTAATAGAATTCGAATTGGATCGGGAGCGGTGCTGCTGCCTCACTACAAGCCGTATAAAGTAGCGGAAACGTATAACATGCTCGCAACGCTGTTTCCAGGGCGCGTTGATTTAGGGATTGGGCGCGCGCCGGGTGGATCGGCTGAAGCAACAAATGCGCTGTCGGATAACTTCTTGCAGCAAGTATTTAAAATGCCTGAACTTGTTGAAGAGCTTCTGCAGTTTTTAGACGATAAATTTCCGGCTGAACATGAATACGCCAAGCTTTCAGCTTCGCCGCTTCCGCCTGTCTCTCCAGAACCGTGGCTGCTTGGCACAAGTAAAAAAAGTGCCGAGCTCGCTGCTAGAAACGGAATGGCCTATACGTTTGGACAGTTTATGAGTGAACAAGACGGTTCAGCTATTATTGATCAGTACAAGCAGGCTTTTCAGCCAAGACAGAGCGGGAATCAGCCCTATGCGATTGTCACTGTATCGGTCATTTGCGCTGAAACAACCGAGCAAGCGCATCGCATCGCAACGAGCTCACTCGTATGGAAAATTCAACAGGATAAAATGGAAGCAAAAGGTGTGCCTTCTATTAAAGAAGCGGCCAGCTATCCGCTTACAGAAGAAGAAGAGAAAAAAATGAAGAAGATGAAAGAAGCTATGATTATCGGAAACCCGGAAGAAGTACACGTCCGTCTTCAAGAAGTTCAAGCACGCTACGGAGCGGATGAACTCATGCTTGTCACCATTACGCACGATCCGGCTGACCGATTAAAATCATATGAGCTTGTCGCAGAGAAATGCAAAAAATAAGAGCCAAATGTCGGCTCTTATTTTTTATGCCCGTAATAGTACTCAAATAAGTGCTGAAATGCTTCTATAGCACGTAAAAAAGAAGCGGCGTCTTGGCGGTCTTCTATTAACCAGCACGTGGCTAATACAGAATGAGCGTATCCCCACAGTAAAATGCGTTTTTTACTTACGTTCAGTTCTTTTACAAATATATTGATTCGATGGTCAATTGCCTCTGCTACGTTTGTCTTAGGCAGATGATTTAAAAGAAAAGGGATAATTTCGTACTCTTTTTCTCCAATCAACCCTTTTGGATCAATTATTTTCCACGCTTCACCAGACTGTAAGATGTTATCATGATGCAAGTCTCCGTGAAGCAAAAAAAGCTGCTGAGAAGTCCGGTTTAATTCAGAGAAAACGGCTAGCGCGTGTTGAAGCGTTTCGGAAGAAAGAAAATCAATGCCGCTTGGATACATTTGTGTATACTCTCGAAGCTGCTTCTCTCTTTTAACGGCTGTTTCTTCGATAGTGGAGTCTGATTGAGGCATGCGCCACAGAGATTTCATGAGCCGAGCAGCGATTAACGCAGCCTCTTCTTTAGTTGATAAAGAGGAAAGCGGGCATCCGGGAGACAGCTTTTCAAGCAGTAGAATGCCTTTTTCAGCATCGCTGTCCACTATTTTTACCGTGTTCTCACCAGCTATTGCTGTCAGTGCTTCTTGCTCATGAAGCAGCTCTGAAGGCTCTACAAAGAGTTTTACAACTAGTTCGCTTCCATCTGCTTTGCGCGCAGGAGCAACAAAGTGGTAAGAAAGAGGGAAGTGACTGTGAATGGTGATATGCCATCGCTGTTCGCAGTAGCGAATCAGCTGAGGAAAGTCAGTTAGCCACTTTTGGCCTTTATGAGAGTGAAGGTGAGTAATTGTATCACAAAATGTTTGAGGCAACGTATGCATGCGTTTATCTCCTTTGTCGTTTCCAATTTTTTCTGATAAACTCATCATATACAGCCTACATAGAATCTGTAAAGAAGGAGGAGATCCTATATATGAAGACAAAGAAGGTGAAATCCCCTTGGGCTCTCGTTGGGTTTCCGGTTTATATCATTGGATTTTCACTTTTACTTGCTGAAGGTGCACCGGAATGGGTAGAAACAGTGAGTAAAATCATGATCGCTCTTGGAATCATTTTGCTTATTATTGCAGGAATTGATCTTAAAAAACGAAAAAAATCAGCACAAGCCTAAAAAACTGCCGTTTGGCAGTTTTTTTATTTGGAGAAAGGGTAACAGGATAACTAGATAAAAATGTTGAATTATTATTCTTTTTGATGTATAAATATAATATAGAAAGCAACGGTATTGAGAGGAGAATGAACGTGTCTTACGTAATAAAAAAAGAGGTTCCGTTATTTGAGCAGTTTGCTGCTTTGCATGAAGCGAGCGGATTACATAAAAGTAAAAAAGGCAATTATACAAAAGAACAGCTGTTTGAAGCGGCAGCCAACAGCTGGTTTAGAGTCGGTATTTATGATAATGAACAATTGATTGCATTCGGTCGTATGATTTCAGACGGAATTTACCAAGCGCTTATTTGCGACGTGATGGTTGATCCCTCGTACCAAAACAAAGGACTTGGAAAGCAAATTATTCAAGAGCTGTTGACGAAATGCCAAGAAAGCGGAATTGAATCGATTCAGCTGTTTGCAGCAAAAGGAAAGCATCATTTTTATAAAAAATTAGGATTTCAAGAAAGAGAAGAAGACGCGCCAGGCATGTCGCTTGTTATGTAAAAAAGCTCAGTGATCAATCATACTCACTGAGCTTTTTGTATTATGCCGTTTTTAAAACCGTACTTTTTTGGACTAAATTCCAAGCAACTTTTACTAAATAAACAACAAGCAAGACGTTTAGCATCGACGTAGCAAACATAGAAAACGGGTATGACGTGCTGTTTTGCATATTACTGTCGCCGTATAAAACAAAAAAAGTGTTCATAAAAATACTGATGCTAAATCCAAGGGATAAGTAAAGCAAGTTTTTGTCTTTTAAATAAATATAAGCCACTAAAGCAAGCGCTGCTGCTGGAAATAAGTAGCGTTCATGCATGCTTGAAGAAAACGTAAATACCCCTGAAATTTGAATAAGCGCTGCAAGAGCGGCGTATTTAAAGCTCCGTCCTTTTATATAAATAAGCCAAGAAAAAATAGTTGTCGCGACGATAAAAATAAGTCCCCACGTATGATAGCTGAAAAACAGCAGCGTTGCAGAGCTGTCTTTATAGTTTGCGCCTATTAAACTATAAAAGTTGTAGGCGTTAACAGAAGCATACGGGTACTCTCCGATGGTGGATGAAAATAAATCAATAATCCACGTTGGACTTTTTCCGACTGAAAAAGGCAATAAAATCACCCCAGCAGTGAAAGCCGCCGTTAAAGCAATGCCGAAGAAATGCTTCACTTGCTTCAGGCGAATGAGCTCGAAAAACAAAATAGGCAGGATAATAATCGCCTGCGGCTTCATTAAGACCGCTGCTGTAAAAATAACGGCCGACGCGTAAATTCGTTTTTCCGTAATCATTACAATGGCTAGGACAATAAGTAAAGTGAAAAATGAATCCACTTGTCCCCAAAACGTTGAATTAACTAAAATGGCCGGATTAAATAAATACCCAATTGCTAACAGGTATGCAAAAGAAGGTGCCAAGTATTTACGAGCTAAACGATAGAGTAAATAAGATGTGACAACATCTGCTAAAATAGGCGGAATTTTAATCAACAGCGAAAAATACTGCTGAAAATCCGGTAAACTACCAACTTTCCCAACGATAAACAAGATATAAATATAAAACGGCGGATAATCGCTTCCGCTTTTAGCGTAGAAATTTGAAAAATGATTAGCCGCAACCGATGCCCAGTTTTTGAAAAGCGACGCATCCATATGAGAGCCTATCCACGGAATCAGCGCAATCCGAATAAATAAACCAGTACCAAGTAATGACCATAAAATAACGCGAGAATGCCCTATCGAATGATGCCATTTCTTTTTCTTTACTAATCCGTAAACGAAAGCTGCTGCTATAAAAAAGCCCACCGTATAAAGAGCTAGCGGCGTTTCATAGTCTTTATTAGCTCCTTGACTTCCGGCACCGTTATCCATAGATAGATTATGAAAAGGCGTTACGTGTTCTCCGGAATTGCTGGGTGAAGCAGGACCGTTTCCTGAAGGAAGACGATGATCTCTTGAGTTATTATCAAGAGCAGATATACCATTCGTAATCTTTTTTAACTGATGACTTTCTTGAATTGAAAATAAATGTTCTTCTCCTTTATAGTGTGATAGTGAAACGATACTGAAAACAAATGCTAAAAGAAAAGCTGCCGTTACGATAAAAGCCGTTCTTTTTTGTAGTATGTTCATATAAAATCCTCCGATGACAATGTATCGAATAAGTAGTAGTGTGTCTCCATACTATAAGGAGAGTTGGTGAAAATAAAGTGAAACTTCTTTAATAAAGAGCGGAAGAGAGAGCATAAAAAAACAAGGCCTTAGAAGACCTTGTTTTTTATATTGCTTATAGTACAGCATCAAACTTATTTACTTTCCACTGTGAACCAGATTTATAAAATGTAACGGTGCGTTTTACACTTCCTCCGTCAACTGTTGGAACCGTAAATTGATAAGAGCGAACATCGGCGCGCTGATAAGTTAGTTTTGCTTTTGCTTTGTTCCACTCTAGCATGCTGAATCCGTCACCGACAGGACGAGCAAGCTTTCCGTTATATGTGATGTAGCGATAATTTGTTAATCCTTTTTGAATAGCACTGTTTGTAAACGTTTCAGATAAGTAGCTTACTAGTTTGCTTTTTGTATTAAAATCTTGACAAAGATATGAGTACTGAGTGCCTTTATAATTAAATGTTTTTTGAGTACATAAATTACCTTTAGATCCATGAAGTGCATTCCAGAAATGGTTGCTTGCGTTTGCTGCAATTTTTACCGCATTAGTCGTTGATAGATTTTGTGATGCTGCTTGAGCTGTAACTCCTGTGCTTAGTGAAAAGAAAAGAGCAAGTGATGCTAAGATTATTCCAAATTTTTTCATTTCCATTTCCCTCCTACTCATTCATTGAAATATATGTAACATTCATGCTGTTAATATTACAATTGTTACATTTATATTACAATACTTCTTTAAAGAAATAAAGAGTATTTCTTATATATGTTTGAATTATTCCCGTATTTTCTTAAATAAAACGTAGAATTAAAAGAAAACATATAAACAGTATGTCAATTATGTGTCACATATTTCGTCGCTTTACAAGTTCGTATATAATAGGAATAAATCGATCAATATGCTGATTTAGATAAATAGGTCAGGCACAAAAGGAGAACGTAAACTAATGGGTGTTTCAGAAGTGACATCAGGAATTATTATTACCACTGCCGTAATTGCTATTGTGATTATTACAGTTGGTGTTTTGGCTACAATGATTGCGATTGCGAAGAAAGCAAATAAAAAGTAAGTGTGTAGAGGAGAGTTAGTATAATAACTAATTCTCTTTTTTTTGAAAAAAACCTATCGCTATTTTTATAATAAAAATGCATAAATAACGCGTGCATTATTCATAGAAAAAAGCAGGAAATTTACGTTTTGAAGCTAATAGATACATAAGGCAAGCTGCGCACTTTCATTACAAAAACAATGGAAGGGGTTCTAACAGACTTCAAGTGATATCGCCTATTTTATGTCATAATGAATGATATTCATTAACACAGCATCTTAGACGCACTTTATAACCAAATAATGAGGAGAGTGGTTGAGTTGCAACGACAAAAAGTAGCAGTGAATGGAGAAAGGTTAAAAAATACGCTTGAACGATTTGCCGATTATGGACGAACACCTAATAACGGTGTAACCCGCCTAGCGCTGTCAGAAGAAGATCGCCTAGCACGAGATTATTTTTGCTCATGCTGCCGGGATCTTGGAATGGATATTAAAATCGATGACCTTGGATGTATTTACGCCACGCTTGAAGGACTAGAAGATAAGCCGCCTGTTGTGATTGGCTCACACATGGACAGCGTAAAAAAAGGCGGAAGGTTTGATGGAATCCTCGGTGTAGTTGCAGGGTTAGAGTTAGTAAGGACGCTGGTTGAACATAATATTAAGCCGAAGGTGCCGATTATGATTGTTAACTTTACGAATGAAGAAGGAGCGCGTTTTGAGCCTTCTATGATGGCTTCAGGTATTTTATCGGGCAAGTTTCAAAAAGACGTTATGATGAAGAAGACAGATGTTGACGGCGTGACGTTTAAGCAAGCCCTTCAATCATGCGGATATGAAGGCGATAGAAGTAACCGTCTTACTGAAGCATCGGCATTTGTAGAATTACATATTGAGCAAGGGCCTATTTTAGAAAGAGAAGCCAAATCAATTGGTGTAGTCGAGTGCGTGCTCGGAATGGTATGCTATGAAATTGAAGTTACGGGGGAGTCAGATCACGCCGGGACGACGCCGATGGATATGCGGAAAGATGCGCTATTTGCAACTAATAACCTGATTGCTGAAGCTCGTCATGAGCTCGGCAGATTGGATTCAAATTTAGTCTATACAATGGGTCGTATGAACGTACTGCCTAATATTCATACCGTTATTCCAAATAAAGTGATTTTTTCGCTTGAAGCGAGACATACGGATGAAGATGTCATTGCATCCGTGGAAAAAATTATTCAATCACTGCCTGATCAAGCGGAGCTGTTAGAAGGGTGCGAAGTGCGGGTGACCAAGCTTTGGGGACGCGATACCGTGTGGTTTGATAAAACGGTTTGTGATGAAGTGGAAGAGTCGGTTCGTTCGCTAGGGTATTCCTACAAGCGAATGGTCAGCGGAGCTGGACATGACGCACAGTTTTTAGCTAGCTATATTCCGACGGCTATGATTTTTATTCCGAGCGTAAACGGAAAAAGTCATTGTGAAGAAGAGTTCACTCCTTGGGAAGAATGCGAAAAAGGTGTAAACGTACTTTTAGAGACGGTGATTAAGTTAGCTCAGAAGTAACAGGACGAAAGAGTAAACCTGCGGAGGTTTGCTCTTTTTTAGTGCTTAGAAAGACTGCAAACTATCGCATTGAACTTTTGGTTTATTATGGCTACAATAAATGAGAAGCATCCAGATGGATGTGAAAAAAGGATGTGAAAAAAAGTGAGATCTTCTCACTTGCAGAAATGAAAATTACTATTATTATTGCAGATGATAATTCGTTTATTCGAGAAGGAATGAAAATTATATTAAATACATACGAGGAATTCGACGTTGTCGCTACTTTAAAAGATGGTCAAGAAGCCGTTCAATATTGCAAGAATCACTCCGTCGATATTGCATTGTTAGATGTAAGAATGCCTGTTATGGACGGTGTAGAGGCTACAAAGCTTATTTCAGAGTCAACGAAAGCAAAGCCGCTTATTTTAACTACGTTTGATGACGATGAATATATTATTGATGCTGTAAAAAACGGAGCTAAAGGCTACTTGTTAAAAAATACAGAGCCAGAGCGCATTCGAGACGCAATCAAAAGTGTGTTCAACGGACATACGGTGCTGCAAGATGTTGTGCTTGATAAAATTAAATCAAGTTTAAACGCTGCAACTGAGCGCGAGTCCAAAGCGGATATGACACAGTTTACCGAGCGTGAAACGAGCATTATGACGCTGATTGCCAAGGGGCTTTCAAATAAAGAAATTTCTAAAACGCTTTTTATTTCAGAAGGTACCGTAGCAAACTATATTAGTTCGATTTTAAGTAAAACGGGACTTGAGCACCGTACTCAAATTGCTATTTACTATTTAACCGGTAAAGGGAAGTAGGACTATGGAAGTCGGATTAATGATGACCAAGCTCATCCTCATGCTGTTTTTGGCTATTACGTACATTCAGTTTAATTATGTACACTCGATTTCAGCTATTGTGTTAGCACTGCTTCTTTACAGCTGTGTTAATATCGCCGCGTCTATTGTGAAAAAGAGCGCGTTCAAGCGCATGCTTATTGCTTTTTCAATTGTCCTTATTCTATATTGTGCGTATGAACTTCATCCTTTGTTTTTTCTTCTTTTGCCGCTAAACCTTTGTGAGCTTATTGGAGAATTAGTCATAAAAAAATGGATGCTGCTCCTTGTTGTTTTGCTTCCAGTGATGCTTGTTCCCTCTGATAGTAGCGCTCTGTATGTGTTAGTTGCTGCGTTTACTTTCTTTATTTATACAGGAGCAGCTATCTATCAAAAGCGGACAAACAATTATGAACAAAAGCTTGATGAAATGAGAGTAAGTATGCAAAAGCTGCAAAAGCACGTGAATGAAAATAAAGAGTATGTGAGACAGTCTCAATATGCTTCAAAATTAGAAGAGCGAAATCGACTATCGCAGGAAATTCATGATAAGATTGGTCATTCAATGACAGGAGCGCTTATTCAAATGGAGGCAGCAAAGCACGTAATGAAGCATGATCAAGAAAAATCGCTGTCTCTTCTTCAAAATGCGATTACGATTTCGAAAGAAGGCATTGAAGAAATTAGGTTAACATTAAAAAGTATAAAGCCTCCCGCTGAGCAAATAGGAATCAGCCGTCTTAAATTATTTATTGGTGAATTTGAGGCTAAGCATAGTATCGCAATGCCTCTTGTATACAAAGGGAATTTAGATCTTATCACGCCTCTTCAGTGGAAAATTATTCATGAAAATATAACAGAAGCTATTACAAACGCTTTAAAATATGCAGAAGCAACGATGATTTCTATTGAGCTTCACGTACTAAATAAAATGGTTAAAGTAGAAGTGAAAGACAATGGAAAAGGCGCTCACTTGTTTCAAAAAGGACTTGGCATAGCAGGAATGGAAGAGCGCGCTGCTTCCATTAACGGAACGGTGATTGTTGACGGAGCAAACGGATTTTCTGTTACCACACTGCTGCCGATAGGTGAGAAACTTCATACGTAAATAATGAGATTTCTCATGTGAAAAAGGTGAACTTATGCACTGACGTAAGTTTGCCTTTTTTTCATAAAATAAGGATATACCAACACACTAGAGGTGAAATGATGAACGTATTATCCATTCAAAAATTAACAAAGAAATTTGGAGATTTTATTGCGGTAGATAATTTATCTTTACAAGTAGAAGAAGGAGATATATTTGGGTTTTTAGGAACAAACGGAGCAGGAAAAAGCACAACGATTCATATGGTAGCTAGTCTTCTTCAAAGCAACAGCGGCGATATTGAAGTACTTGGGAAAAATATAAAGAAACACCGAAATTTCGCAAAGATGAACATCGGAATTGTTCCGCAGGACTTAGCGATTTATGAAGATTTGACAGCCTATGAAAATGTGAAGTTTTTTGCAGGACTCTACGGATTAAGAGGATCACTTCTTAGCGAACGAGTCGAAGAAGCTTTAGCGTTTGTAGGGCTTTTAGATAAACAAAAGGCGTATCCGAAAAGCTTTTCAGGAGGAATGAAAAGAAGGTTAAATATCGCATGCGCAATTGCTCATCGCCCTAAGCTGATCATTATGGATGAACCGACGGTTGGCATTGATCCTCAGTCGCGAAATTATATTTTAACATCTGTAAAAAAGCTAAATGAAATGGGAAGCACAATCATTTATACGAGTCACTATATGGAAGAAGTAGAAGAGGTATGTACAAAAATTGCAATTATTGATCACGGCAAAATTATTGCTGAAGGAACAAAAGAGCAGCTGAAAGCGATTATCACCGATACAAAAGATATTTGGATTGAAGTAAAAGAAGCAGACGATATAGATTGCAGCGGTCTAAAGGAAATTCCAGGCGTAACAGCCGTTACGTATGAAGATGGAATCATTAAAATTAATTCAAGCGCCGAAGTGAATAACTTAAACAAGGTCATTCATTATTTAATGACGCATCATATCGAAATTAAAGCAGTTAAAGAACAAGCACCAAATTTAGAGACGGTCTTTCTGACGCTCACAGGACGCAGTCTAAGAGATTTATAAAAGAAAGGAGGAATAACGAATGAATATTATTGCAATTGCTTTGAAAGAAATGAAAAGTGATCTGCGAGATAAGCGTGCATTTATCTTTATGATTCTTTTTCCGCTAGCTCTTGTCCTTATTTTAGGAACAGCTTTGTCCCAAGCCTTTAATAACGACATGACGATAGACGATAGCTATGTTCTCTATAAAATCGATACGAGTAATGAACAATCTGCCGCATTTAAGCAGTTTGCTGCACATGCAGAAAAATCGGGCATTTACTTTAAAGCGTTGAAAAAAGATCAAGATGGAAAAAAAGAAGTAAAAGAGCAGCATTATACAGCTTATGTAGAAGTGAAAGACGGAGGCATTAATCTCTACGGAAATGAAGAAAACAGCATTGAATTTAACGTGGTGCAAGGTATGTTAAGTACATTTGTTGATAAGTATAACGTGGCTATGGAAGTGGCCAAAGTAAATCCTCAGCAAGTCGAGAACCTGCTGCGTGCGTCTAAGCATGACTATATTCAAGAAACATCCCTTCATTCTCAAAAACAGCCAAATTCAATAGACTACTACGCTATTTCAATGACAACCATGATTGTTTTGTACGGATCTATCTCAGCGAGTTATTTAATTAGAGGAGAGCGTATGCGAAATACGGCCAATCGATTAGTAGCCGCACCGATTAAAACCGCTGAAATTTTTGTCGGGAAAATTTTAGGCACTGTTTTGGTTCACGCTATTTGTGTATTAGTGGTCATTATGTCGACTAAATATTTTTTTGATGCGAATTGGGGAGATCATTTACTCTTAGTACTCGTAATGTTAGTATCTCAGATTCTTTTTGCCATTAGCTTTGGATTAGGAGTTAGCTACCTTACGAAGACGGAAGCGGCGTCAAGAGCAATTATTATGGTTGTGATTCAAGTGTCGTGTATTGTGGGAGGAACCTATTTTCAAAATGGATCTGGAGAAGGCTTCGTCAATGTATCACCTTTAACCTGGATGAATAATGGACTTATTAAATTGATTTATACAAATGATATCGGCGCTTCTCTTTCAGTTATCGGGTTGAATGTAGGCTTCTCTATTTTATTCTTGGGCACAGCCATTGTGCTTTTGAGAAAAAGAGAGGGGTTATAACATGAAAAATATCATGTGGCTTGTCACAAATATGCTGAGAAATATGCTGCTTAGAAACAAAAGGACGCTTGTACTTGTTATTGGTTTGCCTATTGCAGGTATTTTGATGTCCGTTCTTATTTATGGAAATACAGCAGGGACTTCGGTGAATATCGGAGTTGTCAATCACGACTCAACGGATATCTCAAAAGACACCGTTCAGTTTTTAAAAGGGCTGCATAAAACAAATGTTAAAATGCTCACTGACAAAGAAGTGGATCATGAGATTACGTCAAAGAAAGTTGATGCTGTTATTACTTTTGAAAAAGGGTTTTTTGAAAGCGTCAAAGCGAACAAACCAGATCATATTACGATTACTTCGATAAAAGGAGCAGAAGTAACGGGCTTTATTAAGTCTTATTTGTATCAATATATTGATAATGTTTCTGCGCTTAATCAAGCAGCAGGCGGCAATGACGCTGCGTTTAAACAAATGTATGAGAGTTATCAAAAAGCGCCATTCCACGTCTCCACGCATGCACTTGAAGACAAAGGAACCGATCAAAACATTGTCAAGCAGACAATTGGGTATTTAATTATGTTTATGCTTTTTTCTGCCGTAAATCTATCGGCTCTTATCACAAAAGAAAAAGAGCAGCGCACGTATTTTAGACTACTAGCTTCGCCAGTCAGTGCAAGGCAATACGTGATATCTAATGTTATGACAAATATGATTTTATTAACTGTGCAAGTAATGATTACACTTGTTTGTATTACGACTCTTTTTCACGTAGATATGAACATTCCTGTGTGGCAGCTATTTTTTATTTTAGTTTTGTTTGGGCTAGTAGCCATCGGCTTGTCGCTTGTAATCGTTGCTTTTACAGAAAGCTCAAAAGCGGCAAACGGCCTTCAAACGCTTATTATTACGCCAACTTGTTTACTGTCAGGGTGCTTTTTCCCTCCTGAATTTATGCCGGATGTGATGCAGAAAATAGCCGACTTTCTTCCTCAAACGTGGGTATTAAGCACGTTGAAAAGTGTTCAACAAGGAGCCGCATTAAGCAGCCTATGGTTAAATATCAGCATTTTACTAGCTTTTGCACTCGTTTTTTTCCTGCTATCGATTTATAAATTAAATCGAAATAATACTGTTCAAAAGTTTATTTAAATGGTAAAGTCAGAGAATACCTCTGGCTTTTTTTGTAATTTTTAAAAAGTTTCAAAAAAAGATTGAAAAATATAAGATGAAATTTTAGAATGAAAGAGGAAAGGGGTATACAAAAAGAGAATAAATAGGGGAGAAAAACGAAGTTCATGTTGGTTTTTTGCACAAATAAATGAAATCGCTTACATAAGTCAGCATGAAAATACGGAAGGAGAGATTGTCAGCGAGATAACAAAGGGGGAAAAACAGTGGGAATTTATGAACTACTTGTACCACGCACGGTTTTATATGGAGAAGGATCATTTTCTAAAATTGGAGAACAAGCTGCACTGCTTGGGACAAAGGCATTGCTTATAAGTGATGACGTTATGGCGAAAGCAGGCAATGTAGAAACTTGTCGTCGTTACTTAGCAGAGGCTGGCATGGACTGTGCCGTGTATACAGGCGTAAATTCAGAGCCGACAGATATTCATCTAGATGAAGCGCTTGCCATATGTAAAACGGAGCAGTGCGATGTGGTTATTGCCTTAGGGGGAGGCAGCTGTATCGATACTGGAAAAGCGGTTGCCATTATGATGACAAATGAAGGGCATCTACGAACGTATTTTCAAAATCAACAAGATTTTCAAGGTAGTCCTCTTCCTTTGGTTGCCGTGCCTACGACTGCCGGAACGGGCTCAGAAGTGACGAAAGCGACGGTTATTACAGACACGGCGTACGATGTAAAAATGATGCTCGCAAGGCCTCAATTATTGCCTGATACAGCCATTGTTGATCCGTTATTAACTCTATCATGTCCAAAACACGTAACGGCAGCTACAGGAATTGATGCACTCAGTCATGCGGTCGAAGCGTATTTATCTAAAAAAGCGCATCCTTTTACGGATTCACTTGCGCTTCAAGCAATTGAGTTAATCATGAAAAATATTCGTCTAGTGTACAGAAATGGAGAAAACGTTCAAGCAAGAAACGAAATGGCCTATGCTTCTATGCTTGCGGGGATGGCGTTTTCAAATTCATCCGTTGCTCTAGTGCACGGTATGTCAAGACCTATTGGCGCGTTATTCCATGTGCCGCACGGTATTTCTAACGCGATGCTCCTGCCTGCGGTTTTGGACTATACAAAAGAGGCTTCAATCGATCGTTTAGGTGAAATAGGACAAGCTCTTTTTCCGAACGTATCATATACAAAAAAAGAAGGAGCAGATGTGTTAATTGAAGCCATCAAGCAGCTTTGTATCGACTTAGAGATTCCTAATCTTCAATCGTGGGGCATTGATCGCCAGCTATTTTACGCGGCGGTTGAGAAAATGGCAGCGGATGCGATTCAAAGCGGAAGTCCTGCTAATCATCCGATCGTACCGACGGCAGAAGAAGTTATTCAGCTTTATTACACGTGCTATGAATATGAGTTTGAGTCTGCACTTTATAAAAAATAAGACAAATTGAATAAGGGATGAAAGGGGAAACGTTATGGATTTGCTGATTATTTTGCTGTCTCTGGGGCTTTTGATGCTGGTTGCTTACCGCGGATTTTCAGTTATTTTGTTTGCTCCACTTTGTGCGCTGCTAGCCGTTATTTTAACGGAACCAAGCTATGCACTCCCATTTTTCTCAAACGTTTTTATGGAGAAAATGGTTGGATTTATTAAAAACTACTTCCCTGTCTTTCTATTAGGAGCAGTCTTCGGGAAGATGGTTGAAATGTCTGGAGTCGCTGAATCGATTGCGAAAACAATTGTTAAAGTCGTGGGGGCTAAACGTGCGATCTTGGCGATTGTTTTAATGGGAGCAATCTTAACCTACAGCGGCGTAAGTTTATTCGTTGTTGCGTTTGCAGTTTATCCGTTTGCGGCTAACTTATTCCGCGAAGCGAATATTCCAAAACGATTAGTACCGGGAACGATTGCATTAGGAGCTATTTCGTTTACCATGGATGCACTTCCGGGTACACCGCAAATTCAAAATGTTATTCCAACGACTTTTTTTAAAACAGACATTTATGCTGCTCCGACACTGGGGATTATCGGATCAGTTATTGTTTTTAGCTTAGGTCTTTGGTATTTAGAAAGCCGAAGTAAAAAAGCAAGAAAAGCTGGAGAAGGCTACTACGGATTTAATAATGAACTAGCAGCTGCTGCAGAGCTAGAAAAAGAGTCTGTACCTTCTACAGAACCTAAATATGAACCTAGCGTAGCAAGACAGATTTTAGCGTTTGTTCCGCTCGTGCTTGTAGGGGTTGCAAACAAATTTTTTACTGTTTCTATTCCAAAGTGGTACCCAGACGGTTTTGATTTTGCCAAAATTGGCCTTGAAGCGTTCGGAAAAGTAGATTTAACCGCAGTTGTTGGTATTTGGTCAGTGGAGTTAGCACTTGTTATTGGAATTATTACGACGATTGCGTATGACTGGAAGAGAGTGACCACCGGTTTCCAAGCGGGTCTTAACGCAAGTATTGGCGGAGCGCTTCTCGCTGCGATGAACACGGGAGCTGAGTATGGCTTTGGAGGCGTTATTTCATCTCTTCCTGGCTTTGCAACCGTTCGCGATGGTATTTCACATACCTTTACAAATCCGCTTGTCAATGGAGCCGTTACGACAAACATTTTAGCCGGTATTACAGGATCCGCTTCTGGAGGTATGGGAATTGCGCTTAGTGCGATGGGAGATAAGTATGTAGAAGCTATTAATCAATACAATATTCCTCCTGAAGTTATGCACAGAGTTGTAGCGATGGCATCAGGCGGTATGGATACGCTTCCTCATAACGGAGCCGTTATTACCCTGCTTGCTATTACCGGGTTAACCCACAAGCAGTCTTACCGAGATATTTTTGCCATCACTGTTATAAAAACGCTTGCATGTTTCTTAATCATTGGAATCTACAGCTTAACTGGACTCGTATAACAAATAAAGAGGCTGAGTGTAGTTGAAGAAAGATCCGAACGATAAATCGTTCGGATTTTTTTATTGTTGCAGTGATTTTGTATATCGAGCCTTTTGCTCTAAAACAGATTCTTTGACTTTCTAAACTGTAAGTATTATGATTACACTACTTTCTAGAATACTATATGCCGTTACATTAATTCTTAGCATGTTTATGAAGAAAGGAGAATGACTGTGAAGCTATTTGAAGGAAATTTAAAAGTAGGCGACTGGGTCAAAGGAAAGTCTCGCGACGGTGAACTTATATACGGATATATAAAAACGATTAATCCATCTAAAAAAGCCGCACTAATCAATGTAGTGAAAAGTGATGATGAAAAAATGGTCGGCACAACCATTGGCATGATGGATGAAAAAATAGAGAAGCTGCCCCTTCAAAAAACGGCGCACGAAGAGCAGATTCTTTCATTGATTGATCTTGCGCTGCTAACAAAAGACGAAGCTTGGTTTATTGAATTAACAGCTGAATTAAAAAGAGTACAAGATAAAAAGCAAGGCTGACATTCCTAGTAAAGGAATGAAGGCCCTGCTTTTTTTATTATTCCTAGGGGAAAAGCAGGAATGGAAAGCAGCTTGCGAGAAGAAGTAAATGACGACATTAAAAGAAAAGGTGATAAAAGATGAGTAAACGTGTCTTGATTTTAACAGGAGATGCCGTGGAGGCTTTAGAAGTTTTTTATCCGTATTATCGCTGTTTAGAAGAAGATATTCAGTGTACCATTGCCTCTCCCGTGAAAAAGAAGCTCCAAACGGTTGTTCATGATTTTCTTCCAGAAATGGAAACATTCACAGAAAAAACGGGATATAAAATTGATTCTCATGCTTCTGTAGATGAAGTGGATCCCGCTGATTTTGACGGACTTATTATTCCTGGAGGACGAGCGCCTGAATATATTCGAATGAACACAAAAGTTCAGGAAATTGCCGCTCATTTTTTAAAAGAAAACAAACCTTTAGGCGTTATTTGTCATGGTCAGCTCGTGTTAACGACGGTTAGAGAGTATCTGCAAGACAGAGAAGTGACAGCGTATCCTGCTTGCCGTCCGGAAGTAGAAGCGGCGGGTGCTGTATTTGTTGAACAGACGCTCCACGTAGACAGAAACTTAGTAACCGGACAAGCTTGGCCGGATTTACCTAAATTTATGAAAGAGTTTTTTAACGTGCTAAAAAAAGCTGAAAAAGTGAACGCATAATAAAAAAAGCGGGCTGAGAGAAAACCATTCTTTCAGCTCTTTTAATTGATGATAGGTGAGGTGTAAACAACGTGCAGCTAGTGTCTGAACTGTCGAAGAAAATTATAAAAGAAGTACAGCTGGTGATGAAAGAACATGTAATTGTAACGGATACACGCGGAATTATTATTGCGTCTACAGAAGAAAAGCGGGTTGGTTTTTTTCATGAAGGCGCGTGGAACGTGATGCAAAAAAAGCAAAAACTATATATCTCTAAAAAAGAAGCAGCAGATTTAAAAGGAGTTAAGCCAGGAATTAATTTGCCTATCAGTTATCAAGGAGACATTATTGGCGTTATTGGCATTACAGGTACCCCAGAAGCTGTTGAGCCTTTTGCAGATATTATTCGAAGATTAACAGAGTTAATTATTCGCGAAGCATACTACATAGAAACAAAGGAATGGGAAAATAAAGGAGTAGAAGCTTTTTTTCGTGAATGGATTTATAGCCAGCAGGTAGATGCAGAATTTATTGAACGAGGTCATATTTTAGGAGTACAAGTAGACAGTCCTTATTGCTGCACGCTGTTTCAAATTGACTCATCTCTTTCGAAAAAGAAGCAGCAGCAGGTACAAGAAACAATTCGCTACTGGTTTGAAAGTCATAAAGGTGAAGGAGATTATATCGCAAATTGGGGATACGATCGCTTGCTTTTACTGAAAGAAGCTGTAGATGAAAAGGCAAGACAAGGATTTAAAGAAGAACTAAAAAAATGTCAGCAGTACATTCAAGCAAATAATCAAGTTATGATTACTATTGGCGTAGGGAAGCCAGCGGAGCAATTTGATTTGCATGCTTCATATGAAGAAGCAAAAAAAGCGCTTAAAGTAGCTTCAAAACGTCAAGCCGTTGTTTTTTATGAGGAACTGCTGATGGACATGATTTTAGAAGACGTTTCTGAACCTGTAAAAAAGGAATTCTTAAGTCGAGTGCTTTCCGCTCTTTTAAAAGAAAAAGAGCTTCTCGAAACGCTGAAATGCTATTTAGCCAATGATCAATCGTTAAAAAAAACGGCGTTTGATTTACATATTCATATCAATACGCTTCATTACCGCTTGAAGCAAATGAAAGAACTAACAGACATTGATCCTAAAAGTGTAAAGGGTCTCACGCTTTTTTACCTTGCGCTGTCTCTACTAGAATAAAGTGCGCTATTCATTAGATAAACATACAAAAAATGAGTTTTTAAAGCGCTTTTTTTTAGTTTTTTATCTATAGTCCCTCGTTGCTTCTGCAACTATAATAAGAGTAAGAGATACATATAAGGAGGAACGTTATGCTTAATGAACGAACAAAAGCAAAGCTCATTGAAGTTGTAGGGTCAGCCAATTTTCAAGATAGCAGTGAAGCAAGACTCGTGTATTCCTATGACGCAACACCTAACTTTCAGTCGCTTCCTGATGCGGTTATTATGCCTGAAAATAAAGAACAAGTGAAAAGAATTTTAACGATATGCAACGAAGATCACGTTCCTATTGTGCCAAGAGGCTCAGGCACAAATTTAAGCGCAGGAACGTGTCCAACGCAAGGCGGAATTGTTCTTACCTTTAACCGAATGAATAAAATTTTGGAAATTGATGAAGAAAATTTAACCGCTACCGTGCAGCCGGGTGTTATTACGTTAGACTTAATTAATGCCGTAGAGGCAAAAGGTTTATTTTATCCTCCTGATCCAAGCTCTATGAAAATATCAACCATTGGAGGAAACATCAATGAATGCTCAGGAGGATTACGAGGCTTAAAATACGGAGTAACAAAAGATTACGTTCTTGGTCTTGAAGTAATTCTTGCAAACGGCGATTGTATTAAGACAGGAGGCAAGCTGGCTAAAGATGTAGCTGGCTACGATTTAACGAACTTGTTTGTCGGGTCTGAGGGAACGCTTGGCGTCGTGACAGAAGCCATTTTAAAGCTCATTCCAATACCTGAAACAAAACAAACTCTGCTTGCGCTGTTTGAAGACATGGACGCAGCTGCTAAGACGGTTTCAGCAATTATCGCCAATAAGATTATTCCGGCTACGCTTGAATTTTTAGATCAGCCGACGTGTGAAGTAGTAGAAGATTTTGCCCAAGTTGGGCTTCCAACTGATGTAAACGCTGTCTTATTGATTGAACAAGATGGCCCGCCAGAAGTGGTGAAGCGCGATATTGAAATGATTTCACGCATCTGCAGCGAAGGAAAGGCTGTATCGGTGAAAGTAGCGGCTTCGCAAGCAGAAGCAGAAGCGTTAAGTACAGCAAGAAGATCAGCTCTTTCTGCTTTAGCACGAATGAAGCCAACGACGATTTTAGAAGACGCAACCGTCCCGCGGTCTAAAATTAGTGAAATGGTCAAAGCGATTAATGAAATTGCTGTAAAATACAACGTTAAAATCTGTACGTTTGGTCATGCGGGAGACGGAAATCTGCATCCGACTTGTTTAACAGATGCGCGTGACGAAGAGGAGCTTCACCGAGTCGAACAAGCTTTTGAAGCAATTTTTCATAAAGCCATTGAGCTTGGAGGAACGATTACAGGTGAACACGGAGTCGGAGAAATGAAAGCACCGTATTTAGCATTGAAGATGGGCGGAGAAGGAGTAGCTGCGATGAAAGCAATTAAGTATGCTTTGGACCCGCAAGGAATTATGAATCCAGGGAAAATTTTTGCTAAAGACACGAGAAAAAGAGTGGTGGTTCGTTCATGACGGCAACAAAAGACATTCAGCAAGCGTTTAAAGAACGGTTAGATTATGACGAGTTAATGAATTGTATGAGATGCGGTTTTTGTTTGCCGAGCTGTCCGACGTATGGCCAAACCAATCAATATGAAGCAGCGTCACCGCGCGGAAGAATTGCTTTGATGAAAGGAGTTGTAGATGGGCTTATTGAACCGGATGAATCGGTTGAAAAGCAATTGAATCTTTGCCTTGGCTGCCGAGCGTGTGAGCCTGTTTGTCCTTCGGGTGTGAAGTACGGACACTTATTAGAAGAAGCGCGTGATATTATTCAGCAGAAAAAACGACATAAATGGCCGGTAAAAGCGCTCAGGCATATGGTGTTCGAACAGCTTTTTCCGCATAAAGAACGATTAAAAAATGTACATTCTCTGCTTGCTTTCTATCAAAGAAGCGGCTTGCAAAAAGCTGTTCAAAAAACAAATATATTAAACGTCCTGCCCGGTAATTTAGCGCAAATGGAAAAAACGCTTCCGCCTGTGCCAACAAAAAAAGAAATGAAGAAACGTCCTTTTTTATTTGAAGCAGAAGGAACAAGAGAGCGTACAGTTGCTTTTTTTACAGGGTGTTTAATGGATACGATGTTTATGGAAACAAACAACGCGACGATTGCACTTTTACAAAAAGCGGGGTGTAAGGTCGTTATACCAGAAGTGCAGACGTGCTGTGGCGCCCTGCATGCGCACGGCGGAGAAAAAGATCAGGCAAAAAAGTTAGCAAAACAAAATATTATGGCGTTTGAATCCATTCAAGCGGATGATATTGTCCTTAATGCAGGCGGCTGCGGTGCGCTGTTAGTGGAATACGATCATCTATTAAAAGATGAGCCGGAATGGAAAGAAAGAGCAGCGGTCTTTTCTGCAAAAGTCAAAGATTTCTCAGAGATTTTATTGCAGCAGCAGTTTGTAGAAAGACAAAAGTTATCGCTTCCAAGTCAAATTATTACGTATCAAGATTCGTGTCATTTAAGAAACGTGATGAAAACGTCCAGCGCACCGAGAAAACTGATCCAAGCGATTAACGGAACGGTGTTTAATGAAATGGAAAATGCGGATCATTGCTGCGGCTCAGCTGGTATTTATAACTTAACGGAACAAGAGATGTCTATGCAAATTTTAGATTATAAAATGGAAAAAGTGAAAGAAGCCCATGCCCATACAATTGTAACAGCAAACCCGGGCTGTCTCATTCAAATGAAGCTAGGCGTAGTCAGAGAAGGAGTAGAAGAAAGTGTAAGGGCCGTTCATCTTGCAGATTTACTTCTTGAAGCAGTAGAAAGCAAATAAAAAGGCCGGACGTGTCCGGCCTTTTTATTATTTGAACAGCTGAGAAACAATTTCGTACGAACGAAGGCGAGCTTTGTGATCGTAAATTTGAGCGTTAATCATCAGTTCATCTGCTTCTGTTTCTTCAATAAACTGTTCAAGCTTGACTTTAATCGTCTCAGGACTTCCGACAATAGAAGAGCCCAGCTGCTGTTGAAGAGAAGCTTTTTCAAAGTCAGTCCATAGTTCATCCATATTATCCACAGGAGCTTTTAGTTTACCCGGTGTGTTTCGAATTAAATTTAGAAACTGCTGTTGCATAGAAGTAGCCAAGCGTTCAGCTTCTCTATCTGTATCAGCAGCGATTACGTTTACACCTAACATTGCATATGGTTTCTCTAACACGTCGGACGGCTTAAAATAACGACGGTACATGTTAAGAGCTGTCATTGTATTATTAGGCGAAAAGTGACTTGCAAATGAAAATGGCAAGCCTAGCTGTGCAGAAAGCTGTGCGCTAAAACCGCTTGAGCCAAGGAGCCAAATCGGAATATTTAAACCTTGACCGGGAACAGCTTTAACACGCATCTGACTTTCTGAAGCAGGTTTAAAGTATTCTTGCAGTTCGGCCAGCTGTTCTGGGAAGTCACTGCCGTCGCTTCTGCGGTCGCGTCGCAGCGCCTGCGCTGTCAGCTGATCTGTCCCTGGCGCTCTTCCTAAGCCTAAATCAATACGTCCTGGAAATAGTGATTCAAGCGTACCAAAATGCTCAGCAATAACAAGCGGAGAATGGTTAGGAAGCATAATGCCTCCAGAGCCTACGCGAATGCGTGACGTGCCAGCAGCCACATGACCAATTACAACAGATGTAGCGGAGCTTGCGATACCTGTCATATTATGATGTTCAGCTAGCCAATAGCGGTTATACCCCCATTTTTCAGCGTGCTGAGCTAAATCTAATGTATTTCTAAGTGAGTCAGATACAGTTCCTCCTTCAACTACAGGAGAAAGATCTAACACGGAAATCGGAATATCTTTTAATGCTTTACTCATCAATTTCATCTTCTTTCTTTAAAGACTTCATAGGCCTTGTTATTTCAATGGAATACAAGTATTTTAACAATAATCTTTCGAGTTCCAAAATATTTTGCTTCGGTTGTTTTTTAAAATTCCTTACTCTTTTATTACACAAGCTCCTAAAACGCAAAAAGCTTGTACGGTATAAGGCAGAAGCCGCCTCTTTCTATAAAAAGCTGTCATATTTTATAGGAGAAGGGAGGATGAACATGGTTACTTTAAATGAACTAAAAAGCAAGCAGTACGATATGATATACAGTTTAGGCTATAACTGTTTTCCAGGGATATACATGAAAAAATATTCTTTGCGAAAACAAGCCGGCGTGATTGATTGGTGTATTAGTATTTCTCTTTCTCATGTTAACCAGCTGTTGAAAAATCGTTGTAAAGACTTATTTGTATATGAACACTTAACCTATATCAGTTCTTTCGGAGATGGTTCCACGCTTAGACTGCGTGATAAGGTGTATCAAATTGATTCTGCTCATGATTTTCCGTCGTCTATTAATACAGAAACTAACTGGCTTTCATATAATGAAGTCAAAGAAAAATATGAACGGAGAACAGAGCGATTTTTAACGTCAATGGAGACCAGTTCTTGTATATTGTTTATTCGTATGGGCGGAACGTATGAAGAAGCGAAAGAATTAGAGCATGTTTTAAAGAGAATGGTCAAAAACGATTTCTATGTACTGCTGCTGACAAACAGTGAAAAAGAGCTTTTATCCGAAGCTAACTGGGACTTGCCTTATACATGTGTTTTACATGCACCTATTTTTTCAATGGACGTGCTGCGCGATGATAAAGTATGGGAAGAGCTCTTAAGCGGGCTTGTTATAAAATAAAAGAAACACTTTTTGTGTAATACGGGAATGAAAAAGCTCGTTTTTTTCATAGACTTTGTTATATCTGTGTATCAAAGGAGATGAAAAGATGGAGTCCAATGTGCGGAAGGCGATAAAAGAAATTGTATGGCTGCTGCTAGAACAAGATCAGCGTTGGAATGAGTATCTAGTACAGCTGGAGGATTTGAAAATACAAGTGGATTTGAATAGTTCCGCATATGAAGTCCTGAGAAAGATGACGGGTAATTACGAAGTGCTGCTTGAACATATGGATCTCATTCAGCAGTTTGAAAATCATTCTAAAAGTGAAACGGCGCTGAATGACTTAGTTACTATCGTTATGAAGCATTACTCATTAAAAAATTCATAAGCCTGCTTTGTGCAGGTTTATGGAGTTTAAGCTCTCAATGGAATTCAGTAGAGATTATCGTTTATAATAAGTACATATGGTGATGAAAGGGTGATCGATATGGAAGAGAAACAAGAAATTGTACCCGTTCGTACAGAGGAAACAGCCAAATATTATTCGGAAGAAAAATTTTGGGACAAGCTTAAAAAGTTTGGTAAAAAAGCGGGAGCAAACGTTGTTTATGCCGTACTGCTTTTATACTACACGCTGCAAAAACCTGATATTCCTCCAAAAGCAAAAGCAGTCATTATAGGAGCGTTAGGTTATTTTATTCTTCCTTTAGATTTAATTCCGGACTTTGCAGCAGGAGTTGGATTTACAGATGATTTAGGAGCTCTGGGGCTCGCATTGATTCAAGTTGCCATGTACATTGATGAAGGTGTTAAACTGAAAGCAAAAGAAAAAATTAAAACGTGGTTTTCAGAAGAACACAATTTTTCCATTATTGATGCTAAAATAAAGTAACATTATGATCTACATGTAATTATTAAATAAAGTAAGCAAAAGAAGGTGATAGATGAATCATCTTCTTTTTAATCGATAATATATAGGTCTTTTTAGCTGTATTAATCCGTTTTATGTAAAAAAACCAGGATTAAAATATTTTTTTCACTAAAAGTTTAAGCAATGTAATTGAATAATTCCCCTACAAATGTTAAGTTAAAACATGTTCATAAATTCGTCACAGAAAGCAATATACAAATAAGTAAGATTGTTTGTAAAAACTTTGTGAAATTATGGAACTTTTTAACTGAGAGTTTCAAACTCTTAGAGATTCTTCCTCATCAATCAGAAGTAGCTTTCTTTCGTCACAAGATTAAGCATCTTTCATTTGAAGGTGTTTTTTTTCAGCCTAAGTAAGCCAACAACATGATTGTATGACAAGTTTTTGCTAAGGTTGTAGAGTTACTGTATTGTATGACAAGTTTTGTGTGATTTGATTTAACTAAATGAACAGCTTCGAAGTAAATAAATGATTGTAGAAAAACAAAGTCCATGCGTTTTCATGAACCATTATACGTTACTTCATATTTGTAGAGATGTTTAGCAAAAAGGGAGATGAATGGCCTGACGTAAACAATATCCATAGACAAGCCTTAGAAGATAATTATCTTTCTAAGAAAGCAAATTTATATGATTGATTCTAATCTAAACAATGGAGTGTTCAAAAATGGAAATTAGTCAAATCTTTATTATTTTAACCCCAATCTTTTTTGTTATTTTGCTAGGTTATTTAGCAGGATATTTTAAAAAGTTTGATGCAACAACATCTAAAGGGTTAAATACGCTTGTAACAAAATTTGCGTTACCTGCACATCTATTCGTTGGTATTACAACAACATCAAAACAAACGCTTATTGAAAAATGGCCGTTTTTACTAGCATTAGTTCTTGGTATTATTGGATTTTATGTTCTTTTCTTACTTGTTGCAAAATATGTATTCAAATACTCACTAACAGGCGCGTCTATGTTCTCTTTAAACTCTACGCAGCCAACGTTTGCGTTTATGGGTATTCCCGTATTAGGTAGCTTGTTTGGCGCGGATGTAGTAGCAATTCCAATCGCTATTACGGGTATCGTAGTAAATGCGATGCTTGATCCTTTAGCAACTATTATTGGTACGGTTGGACAGCGCGAAAGAAGTGAAGGAGATTCTGAAGAAAGCTTATTTAAAGTAACGATTAAATCAATCTTACACGGTCTTTCTGAACCGTTAGCGTGTGTTCCCTTAATCGCAGTAGTATTAGTACTATGTGGGTTCCAATCTCCAGATTTATTGTCAAGCAGTTTAAATCAAATTGGCTCAATTACGTCAGGTGCAGCGCTATTCGCAGTTGGGGTAACAATTGGTATTCGTAAAATTCAATTTAGCCCATCAGCATTTGGTATTGCGATTTTAAAAGTGGCTATTCAGCCGCTTGTAATGTTAGGAATTGCAACAGCAATGGGTCTATCATCAGCTGACATCGTAAAATTAGTGTTATTAGTAGCGTTCCCAGGTTCAGCTGTAGCAGCGATGATTTCAGTGCGCTTTGATAGCCTAGCTGGTGAAACAGCTTCAGCATTCGTACTTAGTGCCATTATGTCACTTGTTACATTACCGCTATTAATTTCTTGGTTAATGTAGTCACATATATCAATATAAAATAAAAAAGGCTTTGCTATTTTAGCAAAGCCTTCTTTGTGCATCTATACTTAAAAAAGCTTTAAAAATTCTTGAGCGATTTTGGGGAGATAACTATCGGTACGCCACGTAACTAAAGGCTCAATTACAAATGGATTATCTTCTATGCTTAAAATTTTAATATGTTCTAGTGAAAAAGAAGATAGCATCGAATAAGGAACAATAGCAGCACCAAGGCCACGACATACTAAATTAAGAAGCATCGCTGAGTCATGGCATTCGCATAAAATGTTAGGTGTTATATCCATCTTTTTAAATTCCTTTATAATGCGATTGTATATGCTTATTTCCCGATTTGAACGAAGAAGAATAAGAGGGAGAGAAGCGATTTCAGCGACTGAAATCTTTTTTGTTGCATAACTACTTTCTTTGGGAACTGCTACAACAAAGACATCTGGTGCAAGTGTTTTTGTTTTTACCTGTTGATAAGGTAAGTCTGTAGTGGTGACTGCTACATCAATCTTTCCATCCGTCAACAACTCGTTTAAATGAGCTGGTTCGTTTTCATAGATATTAAAAGTACTGTTTGGATACTGCTTTTGAATAAGAGCTAGCTTATCGAGAACCGTTGATGCACAGTAGATTGTACATCCGACTTCAAGCTTTTCATTTGTTACGTTTTTACATTCCTGTACTTCCAATACTGATTTTTCGACCCTTTGCACAATTTCTTTCGCTCGTTTTAAAAAAAGCTCTCCTTCTGCCGTTAACAATAAGCGCTTGTTATTGTTTCGTTCAAAAAGCAAAAGGCCCAGCTCATTTTCGAGCTGCTTTAGCTGTCTGCTTAAAGGAGGCTGAGCCATGTGCAGACGCTTGGCTGCTTTAGTTACATTTAATTCTTCAGCTATGACAATAAAATAATGCAGCTGTCTTAATTCCACTATATTCAACTCCATACTTTAAAGGTATTATTATATACTTTATCAATATTTTAATTGTATGGAAAATAAGTGTAAAGTTAAATGTGTAACCAAAGCAGAGAGGAGGAAAAGAAATGAAAATAGCTGTAGGAATAACAGGAGCCACAGGAGCTATTCTAGGTATTCGAATTTTAGAGCTTTTGAAGAAGGCTTCTGTTGAAACGCATTTAGTCATGTCGTCTTGGGCTCATGCCACAATTAAGCTGGAAACACCGTATAGCGTTAGGCAAGTAGAAGAGCTAGCAGATTATTGTTATTCATATCAAGACCAAGCAGCAAAAATTTCGAGCGGTTCATTTCGTATAGACGGAATGATTGTAAGTCCTTGCAGCATGAAAACATTAGCATCTATTCGAATGGGACTAGCAGATAACTTAATAGCAAGAACGGCAGATGTGATGTTAAAAGAAAGAAAGCCACTGGTGCTACTTCCTCGAGAAACGCCTTTGAATACGATTCATTTAGAAAACATGCTGGATCTCTCAAAAATGGGAGCTATCCTCGTGCCTCCTATGCCAGCTTTTTATAACAAACCTGAGACAATTGATGATATTGTCACACATATTGCTGTTCGAACGTTAGATCAATTAGGAATTGAGCTTCCTGAGGCAAAAAGATGGAATGGAATTAAACATTTATCATAAGGAGGAAAATAAACATGGCTTATAAAGACTTTAGAGATTTCCTTGATACGCTACATAAAGAAGGGCAGCTGCTGACGATTACAGATGAAGTGCAGCCAGATCCGGATTTAGGTTCAGCAGGTCAAGCCATCAGTAATTTAGGAGATCAAACGCCGGGATTATTATTTACAAATATTTATGGATATAACAACGCAAAGGTAGCCCTAAACGTAATGGGTTCCTGGTCAAATCACGCGTTAATGATGGGACTGCCTAAATCAACTCCTGTAAAAGAACAGTTCTTTGAGTTTGCTCGGAGATATGAAAAATTTCCTGTTAAAGTGAAAAGAGAAGAAACAGCGCCATTTCATGAGTGTGAAATTAAAGATGATATTAACTTATTCGACCTTTTGCCATTGTTTCGCTTGAATCAAGGAGACGGAGGCTACTATCTAGATAAAGCGTGCGTTATTTCTCGTGATCAGCATGATAAGGCGCATTTCGGCAAACAAAACGTAGGTATATATCGTATGCAGGTCAAAGGGAAAGACCGTCTAGGCATTCAGCCCGTGCCACAGCATGATATTGCCATTCACTTAAAACAAGCCGAAGAAAAAGGTGAAAACCTCCCTGTATCAATTGCTTTAGGATGTGAACCCGCGATTGTCACAGCAGCTGCTACGCCGCTTCATTACGATCAATCAGAGTATGAAATGGCAGGAGCTATTCAAGGTGAGCCGTACAGAATTGTGAAGTCTCAGCTTTCTGATTTAGATGTACCTTGGGGAGCAGAAGTGATTTTAGAGGGAGAAATCTTAGCTGGTGAACGTGAGTATGAGGGTCCTTTTGGTGAATTTACAGGTCATTACTCCGGTGGCAGAAGCATGCCTGTTATCAAAATCAATCGCGTATACCATCGCAAAGATCCTATTTTTGAAAGTCTATATATCGGTATGCCTTGGACAGAAACAGATTATTTAATTGGAATCAATACAAGCGTTCCTTTATATCAGCAGCTAAAAGAAGCATATCCTGAAGAGATTGAAGCGGTGAACGCGATGTATACTCATGGTCTCGTTGCTATCATTTCAACGAAAAGCCGATACGGAGGATTTGCTAAGGCGGTTGGTATGAGGGCATTGACTACGCCGCATGGATTAGGATATTGCAAGCTAGTTATTTTAGTAGACGAAGATGTGGATCCGTTTAATTTACCGCAAGTCATGTGGGCGCTATCGACAAAAATGCACCCAAAACATGATGTTATAACAGTGCCTAATCTCTCAGTTCTGCCACTTGATCCAGGATCTGATCCGGCTGGTATTACAGATAAAATGATTTTGGATGCTACAACACCGGTTGCACCAGAAACAAGAGGCCACTACTCGCAGCCTTTAGATACACCACTTGAAACTGAAAAATGGGAAAAAATCTTAACGAATATGATGCAAAAATAAACAAGGAGGAATCGACATGCATACTTGTCCAAGATGTGAAGCCAAACAAGCGAACTTAGTATCTAAATCACCAGTTGAAGGAGCCTGGGAGATTTACTTATGCAACGTGTGTTTGTTTACCTGGCGTTCTTCTGAACCTGAGACGATCACCAATCCTGAAAAATACCCTCGACCATTTAAAATCAATCCAAAAGACGTACCGCTGGCAACGCATGTGCCTCCTGTGCCACCCCGATCTTAATCAGCAAAGGTGGTAAGTAAAATGAATAAAGCAGAGCTGCCAAAAGCCGTGCGCGTATTTTTAAATGGAAAAGATCTAGAAAGGAAACAGCATGCTGCGATGCTGCTATCTACAGTGACATCCGAGGGGTTTCCTCATGTAGCAATGATTAGCGCAGGAGAGCTGGTAGCTATTAGCTCTTCGCGCGTCAAGCTGTTAGTATGGAAAGATACCACGTCTTCAAAAAACATGATACAGAATCATAAGGCAACCGTTACATTAGTTGTTGAAGGCAAAGCTTATTACATTAAATTTTGGCTAAAAAAAGAAGCTCCTGTGTTATCAGGCTATGAGCTATTTACGGGAGAAGTAGCCGCTGTTAAAGAAGATTACGCAAAATATGCAGTTTTAACATCGGGCATTCAATTTCAGCTTCATGATTCCAAAGAGGTACTGAGCCGCTGGGAGCAATCAATTAAGGCTGTTCTTTCTACTGAAAAAACCGATTCTTAAAAATAAGAATCGGTTTTTTAGCTGTAGTGAAATTTTTTCAAATAGCACGCTAGCTGCACTTTTAATAGATGTTCACTATTTGTAAATGATATGTTCATTTTATCTTCGATTTTCTTCAACCGCTGATAGAGTGTATTAACGTGAATATGAAGCTGCTTAGCTGTAAGTGAAGCAGAACGGTTGTTATCAAAATACGCTTCTAGCGTTTTCTCTAAAGGTTCATCATTCAAATGATTGTTTTTAAGAGGGACAAATACTTCATCAATAAAGGTTTTGACTTCTTCTTTCGATTGATTAATAAATAACCGGTTAATTCCTATTTCCTCATACAACATGCATCCATCTTGCTGCTGAGACAGAAGGTAAGAGACAGCTTTTTCAGCTTCACTATAACTTTTTTCTATTTGGGTAAAGTGAGAATAACGACTTCCAATCCCTATTTTTACATGACATTCATTGTAGTAACGCCATTTTGAGAGTGAATCTTCTAATTGTTTGATAATAGCATGATGGTCTTCATAAGAATCAAGCGTGAATACAATGGTTACTTTCGTGTCGAATCCGTATACGACCGGCGCTTTTGAACTGAAAACCGATTTGATGTCAGATACAAGGCGATGAAGATGTAAGTTTAAGAGCTGCAGGTCCGCCTGTGAACGAATGGTAATAAGAGCGACTAGAATATGCTTTTTTGTATCAATATTTAGCTCACTTGCTTTTTGATACAGTAAAGTGGTGTCATAACATGATAAGTATTCACTAAATAGTTCATGCGTTCGCTTGTAAAATAAATCGACTAACGTTTGTTTTTTCAGCATTTCTAGTGCAATAACAGAGCTGCTTTGTTCGAGTGCCACTTGATCTAGAGAGGAAAGATCTTCTTGATTTGTCTGCAGAATAACTAACCCTAAGAGCGTATCAATGCCGTGTATCGGTTGAATGTAGACGCTGTGCTTCTGGTTGTGTGACTCAATAGTATAAAAGCAAGCTTTTGTATGTAAAACAAAATGCGTGTGAAATTCAGCTGTTTTTGTGTCTATATCAAAGGATTTCAAGAAGCCATAGGTCTTATTATCAACAAAATCTACAATGGTGACAGGAGATGTAACCATTCGGCGTAATTCGTTAAGTATCGGTTCAATTCCTTTACTTTGAAGGGAAACATTCATGAAGGTGCGATGAATTTGATCGCGGCGTATTAAAAGTTCATTTTGTTTTTTTACATCTTCAAAAAGCGCTGAGTTTAAGAGAGCAATCGATACTTGATCGGAAAAGCTTTCTAACAATTCTTTATCCTCTTCATTTAAAAGAGGGGTTGTACCATTTTGATAAATAATGAGTACGCATACCGTCTGTTCTTCCATACAAATGGGGACAGAAATAATAGATTGAATGTTTGTAAATGTATAGGACTGATTAAGATAGTGAATATTATCGTCAGTCATAGTAGAAGAATCGTGTATTATATCCTCTAAGTTCGTATACGTATAGCTTTTATTATGCTGAAATGTCTTTCCGATAATTCCTTCGCCAACTTTCATTTTCATGTTTTGAATTTCATTGTTTGGCCCCCCGGACCAGGCGCGAGGCAAAAGAAATTCAGTGGAAGAATCAAACATCCACAGCACGCCCATATCCGCAACAGAAATAACTGAAAGAGCATTTTCTAGAATTCTTGTTAATAGATAGTCAGAGTCTTGTAAAAGCGAGATTTCCTTAATGCTTTTCATAAGTACGTTCAAAATGTGCTCATGCCGCTCTAGCTTTTTTTGCAGCACATAAGGAGAAAAGTTAGCGGATAGCTTCTTTATTTGTTGTGGTGTCCATTCGTGCTTAGCAAATATGCGAACAACAAACGCATACCGGTTTGGAAAGGATAAGTAAATTTCTTCGAACTCTTCATATGCGATATGCTTTTGAAAGGAATCACTGCCGTTATGTAGGCTAGTGGGAGGCGTGTAAGTCAGGGATGAGCATGAAGAACTGGAAAAAATCATGTTAAAATTTGCAGAATCAATACTTGTCCAAATTTGATAAGAACTGTTTTTAATAATAGATGTAAGATAACCTTTCATATTAGCTAATAAATCACTCATATTAACAACCCCTTATAGACTACTTAATGTAAAAAAATACATAGTTATAGTTCTTATTATATAGAAATGCACATTGAAAAAATAGTCAGAATTTTTTAATATTTATGTAACGAATCGATTTGTTACAAAACATTACATTAAATGGAATAAAAAGGAGTTGAGTGCATTTATGCTAGCAAGGTCGAACTGGAAATACATCATTTTATTTTTATTATTTTTAGGCTGGTCGCTTGGAAACTTAGATCGTTTTATTATTAATTACGCTATTTTAGATATCTCGAAAGATCTACACCTTAATGCTTCTTCTACAGGTATCATCTTAAGCAGTTTTTTTGCAGGATACGCACTGATGCAAATACCTGGTGGGTGGCTGGCAGACCGCTTTGGGTTTAAAAAAGTCATTACAATTGCCGTGCTTTTATGGTCTTTGTTTACAGTTTTTACCGGAATGGCCTGGTCTTTTGCTTCTATTATTATCATTCGCTTTTTATTTGGATTAGGGGAAGGGAGCTATTTTCCATCTGCGTCAAAAGGAATCGCAGGGTGGTTTCCTCAGCAAGAACGCAGTAGAGCCATGTCCTTTTTGTTATCGTCAGGTACGATCATGGGCGTGGTGACACCGATTCTAGCGACGCAGCTGATGCAAACGATAAGCTGGAGAAGTATCTTTTATATCATAGGAGCCATCGGGCTTGTTATTACAGTTCTGTTTGTTTTTTTACTAAAAGAAAAGCAGCAGGGGGAAAAAAGAGAGGCTTCTGCTATTCCTGCTAAGCAGATGACATTAAAAGAAATTATCAAAACCCCGATGATTTGGAATTTATTTATTGCCTATTTCAGTATTTACGCTATTAACTGGGGGCTCATGTCGTGGATGCCTACATATTTAGCCGAAGTAAGACATTTGAATTTAACAGACATCGGTTTTCTTTCCGCTATCCCAGCATTTGTAGGCATTATAGGAATGTTTGTTAGCGGCTTTATTTTAGATAAGCTTCCAGATGGAAAAGACAAGATGATAGCGGCGGTTTTTGGTTTACTGATGGGCGTTTTTCTTTGCTTAATGGCTATTTCACCTAGCGTAGGCATGTTTATCGTTTTTCAAAGCGCAGTAACTTTACTGTTTTCATTTAATGTGATTTTAATCGCTTCAGCTCCTTTAAAAATGTTGCCTGAATCAGTGGTCGGTTCAGCAAATGGTTTTATTAATACAGGGGCTCAAGCAGCCGGCGTATTAACACCAATGCTTATTGGTTTTTTAGTACAATCGTTTGGCGGGTCGTATAATGCAGCGTTTGCTTTATTAATTATCTGCGCTCTTGTCTGTGCTATTTCGTTGTTTTCGATTCGACCTGCAAAAGTGGTAGTGAACGCACAAAATGCTGTTAAATAATAAGGGAAAAAGGAGAGTGTCTCATGGGTATTGTCAAAAAAGTCGAACAACTTATTGAACAAAAGCGACACGAGCTAACTCAAATCAGTGATCAAATATGGGAATATGCAGAAACGAGGTTTGAAGAGTATAAGTCGGCACAGCTAATTTGCGACATGTTAGAAAAAGAAGAGTTTACGCTTCGTACACATATTGCTAACCTTGAAACAGGTTTTATTGGAAGTTACGGGCACGGTTATCCGATTATCGCTATTCTTGGTGAATATGATGCGCTTACCGGGCTGAGTCAAAAAGATAAGTGTGCAGTAGCAGATCCAGTCAAAAAAAATGGAAATGGCCATGGGTGTGGACATAACCTACTTGGCGTAGGCTCACTAGCAGCTGCGCTTGCAGTCAAAGAATACTTAAAAGAAAAAAATGTTCCGGGAACCGTTCAATACTATGGATGTCCAGCTGAAGAAAGTGGCTACGGAAAGACGTATATGGTACGAGAAGGATTTTTCCAAGATGTAGACATCGCGTTTTCGTGGCATCCGGCTACCGTTAATGGTGTCATGCATACGTCATCGAATGCTGTTATGCAAGCAACTTTTAAATTTAAAGGAAGAAGCAGTCATGCAGCTGCTAGTCCTCACCTTGGCAGAAGCGCTTTAGACGCTGTAGAGTTGATGAATATTGGTGTGAATTATATGCGTGAACATATGATAGATGAAGCGCGCGTACACTATGCCATTACAAACAGCGGAGGCATTTCTCCTAATGTTGTTCAAGCAGAAGCGGAAGTCATGTACTTAATTCGTGCTCCGAAGCCATCTCAAGTAAAAGAACTTTATGAACGGGTTGTGAAAATTGCAAAGGGAGCGGCTTTAATGACTGAAACACAAGTGGAACAGGAAATTCAAGGAGCCTGCGCTAATCTAATTCCAAATCAAACAATGGAGCAGCTGATGCATAAGCAAATGATGCAGATAAATTTGGCTGAAGTGAAACAAGAAGACATGGCTTTCGCCAAAGCTATTTACGAGTCTACATCCGCTGAAGACAAAGAAGCAGCAAAAAAACAAGTCGGTTCACTGCTAGACAGAGCTTTAGCAAATCATCCAGTCTTCAACCAAATTGCTCCTATGTCTAAAAATGTTTCCTTCATGACGGGATCAACCGATGTCGCAGACGTTAGCTGGAATGTTCCAACTGCACAGTGCGTGACCGCAACGTGGGCTTATGCTACGCCGTTTCATACATGGCAAGCTGTTGCTCAAGGGAAAACAGAGTATGCTCACGATGCGATGTTGTTAGCTGGAAAAGCCATTGCGGCTACGGCGATTGAAATGATAGAAAATCAAGAGCTGATTAGTCAAGCGAAACAAGAGCTAGAGGATAGGCTAGAAGGGGAAAGCTATGAATGTCTTGTGCCTTCCCATATACAGCCGCCTAATTACTCAGAAAGTGAGCACGAAGACTATAGCATGGTGTAAAAAACGTATTTTCGTGTAAGGAAAATCCGAACGATGAATCGTTCGGATTTTTTTATTGTTAGGTTGAACGTAGATTTCATTTATACCGTTTGGTCGTCTTTAGATTGGATTGATGTAGTTATGGCTCAATCTCTTTTTTGTTTTCATTAAAAATAAATGGTTAAAAATATATCTCTTTGCTGAACCTAACCCTATCTAATTGTTCAAGAAAAGAGGTAAAAACATGAGAGCGTATAAAGTAGAAAGAGATGGGTCAATTTCAACTTCACTAAAAGGAAAATCAGTTTTATCCACTTCTTATTTAAATAAAGGTTCTGCTTTTACTGAAGAAGAAAGAAAAGAGTTTCATCTGCAGGGACTTCTTCCTCCAACGGTCTTAACGTTAGAAGAGCAGGCAAAAAGAGCATATGAGCAGTTCAAAAAAGCACCGAATGATCTTCAAAAAAATAATTCGTTAAATGATCTGCATAACCGGAACGTTGTGTTGTTTTATCGTTTATTAACCGATCATTTAAGTGAAATGCTTCCCATTATTTACACGCCTACTGTAGGTCAATCTATTCAAGAATACAGCCATGAATACCATCGTCCTGACGGCTTATATTTATCCGTAAATGAAGCGGACAGATTAAGTGAGGCGATTGAAAACTTAGGGCTCGACAGCGAAGATATTGATTTGCTTGTAGTCACGGATTCAGAAAGTATTTTAGGAATTGGGGACTGGGGAGTAGGAGGGATCAATATCGCAGTTGGAAAGTTAGCGGTCTACACAGCTGCAGCAGGAATTGACCCAAGCCGCGTACTGCCTGTTGTTCTTGACATGGGGACCAATAATAAAAAGCTTCTTGAAGATCCTTTGTATTTAGGAAATCGTCATGAACGAGTAAAAGGAGAAGACTATAATCGTTTTATCGCTCAATTTGTAAAAGAAATAACGGCCAAGTTTCCTAAAGCGCTTCTTCATTGGGAGGATCTTGGGAATATTAATGCGCGTCACATTATGAAAGAATACGGAGATAAAATTTTAACATTTAATGATGATATTCAAGGAACGGGAGTAATTACTCTTGCAGCCGTTTTAACAGCCGTCCGTATTACAGGTACGCCTTTAAAAGATCAGCGGGTTGTTGTATTTGGACCGGGATCTGCTGGAATTGGGAATGCTGATCGTATTCATAGTGCGATGATGCTTGAAGGGTTATCTGAAGAAGAAGCATATGATCGTTTTTGGGCATATGATTACAGAGGTCTGTTAACGGAAGATATGGAAGATTTAGCTCCTTTTCAACAGCCATATGTTCGCCAAAATGAAGAGATTAAAGAATGGGAAAAGGGCGATGAAAATAAAATTTCACTGTTGGAGCTTGTCAAGCAAGTGAAGCCAACGATTTTAATTGGAACATCAGGCGTCACGGATGCTTTTACCGAAGAAATTATTAAAGAAATGGCAAAGCATGTAGAGCGCCCGGTGATTATGCCGCTTTCAAACCCAACTAAACTTGCTGAAGCTGTTCCAGAAAATATTATAAAATGGACGGAAGGAAAAGCCCTTATTGCAACGGGAAGTCCATTTGAACCCGTTGAATATAACGGGCACACTTACGAAATCGGACAGGCTAATAATGCATTTGTGTTTCCAGGTCTTGGTTTAGGTGCAATTGTGGTTCGCGCTCAAAAGTTTACTGAATCTATGTTTGCAGAAGCAGCCAATGCAGTAGCGCGTATAGCAGAAACAGATACAAAAGGAGATACGCTTCTTCCAAATATTAAAGATCTTCAAAAAGTATCAAAGGCGGTTGCTGTGGCAGTTGCCGATGCTGCTGTAAAAGATAACGTAGCAACTGTTACCGAAAAAAATGTAGCTGAACTTGTAGAAGAAGCGGTATGGCAGCCTGTTTATAAACCTGTTAAGGCAAGAAATGAATGAGGTGAATGATAAATGAGCATAGGTCAAATTTTTCTCATTCTCGCGCCTATCTTTTTTGTCATTTTGCTTGGTTATTTAGCAGGGCATTTTAAAAAATTTGACAAGCAAACGTCTAAGGGGCTTAACACATTAGTAACGAAGTTTGCGCTTCCTGCACACTTATTTGTAGGTGTGACGACAACGCCAAGAAAAACACTCATAGATGAATGGCCGTTTTTAGTTGCGCTGATTTTAGGCATCGTCGGGTTTTATCTCATTATATTGCTCATCGTGAAGTATGCAGGGAAGCATACGCTAACTTCTTCTTCTATGTTTGCTCTAAACTCAGCTCAGCCAACGTTTGCTTTTATGGGCATTCCGGTACTTGGAGGCTTGTTTGGTGCAGGTGCAGTAGCGATTCCAATTGCCATCACAGGAATCGTGGTGAACGCGATTTTAGATCCGTTGGCAACGATTTTGGGAACCGTTGGCCAAAGGGGACGAAAAGAAGGGGAAGAGAAAACAAGTTTATTCAAAGTAACGGTTCATTCTATTTTGCATGGTCTATCTGAGCCTTTGGCATGCGTCCCGTTAATTGGAGTGATTTTAACGCTTTGCGGCTTTCAGTCACCTAAACTGTTACAGGATATGCTTGATCAAATTGGAAGTATCACATCCGGAGCAGCTTTGTTTGCGGTAGGAGTAACGATTGGAATTGGAAAAATTAACTTCAGTAAAGGCGCGCTCGGGATCGCTGTCTTAAAAGTAGCAGTTCAACCGATCGTTATGCTTGGAATTGCAGTATGGATAGGGTTGTCTTCAGATGAAGTGACAAAAGCTATTTTACTGGTAGCTTTTCCTGGATCTGCTGTAGCTGCGATGATTGCTTTGCGGTTTGAAAGCATGGAAAACGAAACGGCCTCTGCTTTTGTTATTAGTGCTATTTTATCGCTGGTTACGCTGCCGCTTCTTATTTCTTGGCTTATGTAAATAAAAAAAAACGAAAGAGGAATTTCCCTCTTTCGTTTTAAGACGGATTAATAAGCTAATGCGAATAATCCTTTGATATGAGATAAGTAACGAACGTTACTTGCTTCTTTCATAAGTGATGCTGGTAAACCTTTTAATTGCGTTTTGTTTCCGCCGATTGTACCAATTGCATCTTTGCGTCCAAGACTTCCTAGTGTACCAGAGAAGACAGGAACGAATGATTCCATTGCTCCGCCGCGAATAGCTACTGCTAAGTTCACGCCTACAACTTCACCCATTTGCCAAGCTAATTGAGCAGTAGGTGGGTAAGGGCGACCTTCTGGACCCATTACAACCGCTGAGTCACCAGCAAGGAATACATCTTTATGAGATGTAGATTGTAAGAATTCATTTACAAGTGCACGACCGCGGTTTACTTCGATACCTGAGTTAGCAACTACAGAGTTACCTTGAACTCCGCCAGTCCATACCATTGTTTTTGTTTCAATTTTGCTGCCGTCTTTAAGTTCAACAGTTGTAGCATCCATTTTTGTTACAGGTGTACCAGTAACAAATGTAACGCCACGTTTTGTTAAGCTTGATTGAGCACGCTCTACTAATTCAGCAGGGAAGCCTGGAAGAACTGTAGGAGCTGCTTCTACACAGTATAGAGAAATTTCTTTTGGATCCACACCGTGTTTTAGGCATAGGCTTGGCATTAAGTCAGCGTATTCACCAACAAGTTCGATACCTGTTAATCCGCCACCGCCAACTACGATTGTACCGTCAGCTTTATTTTTTGTTTTGCTGTATTCAGCGATACAAGCTTCTACGTGTGCACGTAAACGGTTTGCATCATTTACTGATTTAAGAACGAAGCTGTGCTCTTCTAAACCAGGGATACCGAAGTAAGCAGTTTCACTACCTAAAGCTGTAACAAGGTAGTCGTAGCTTAATTTTGTACCATCTTCAAGAGATACTTCACGTTGATCTGGTGAAATTTCTTTTACCGTTGCAATTTTTAAATCAACGTTGTAGTTTTTAAGTAATTTATCAAGTGGTAAAGCTACCGCTTGTTCAGAAACGCCGCCTACAGCTAGACGGTGTAATTCTGTAATGATTTGGTGAGTAGCAAAACGGTTCACTACTGTAATTTTTGCTTCATCCGCACTTAGGTGTTGGCGAGCTGTCATTGCAGTTAATAAACCACCGTAACCGCCGCCTAAAATTAAAATATGTTTTGACATAGTCGATCCTCCGTCCACACTTTTTAATGAAAATTATTTTTGTTTTTCGTTTGTAATGTCTAAATACGCTTGTGCAAAGCGGAATAGTTTTTGAGCTTGTGGATCTTTAAGCATGCGTAATAAACCGAATAAACCGATTGAATTAGAAGCATTTGCTTCTGCACGATCGTTTGCTTCGATTGCAGTAGCTGCAAGACCTTTTACTGTTCCTTCTACTGGCTCGATAAATTCTTTTACTCCACCAAGTAGATCTTCTTTTAATACGTCGTCAGTTAATAATGATTGCGCAACGTCGTAAGTTTTTGTAAGCACCGTTACCATTTCAGATAATTTTGGTAAATTATCTACAAGAACAGTAAGAGCTTCTTGTACTTCAGGCTTTAACAATTGATCTAACACATCCGCTTGACCTTTGTTAACCGCCGCTTCTGTTTGTACAGCAGCATTTTCCTCTGCAGCTGATTTTTGAATAGTTGATTGAGACATGAAAAGTCCTCCTTTGCTGGATACTGTTGCATATGTAGTTCCTAGTTATCTGCTAGACTTTCAAACTACATTGTGAAGTTGTGAAATCTTGCACATAATTCTATTTTAATTTTAATACGAGATAAAATCAACTCATTTCGTTGAAAAAATAAGTGAAGAACCTCGTAACCCTTTGTTTAATAAAAGTTTATAAAAAATAAAGCGAATAATTGCCTAGGTAAATAAAATTAAAATAGGGAACTAACATAATTCCTCTTCCTACGATAAAACAAATAACGTCATATTTCAACACATACGAACTTAATATTCTATAAGTAGTAAAAAGATAGGGCGCATTTACTATTTAAAGAGTTTTCAAAAAATTACATTGACTTACTATAGTGTTCTACATATAATCTAAATATAACATCTTATGTAAGGAGATATAACATGGTTATAGTGGATGAACTTTATCATAATGTGGTCATTACATTGCCTCAATTAAAATTAATTGAATTTATAATGAAGTTAAAAGAAGCTAAAGCACAAGAAATAGAAGATATAAAAGCGAAAATTAGTAAATACGAAGAGAAGAAACGTGCTGAAGAAGCTTGGTACCAATCACTATCACCGTTTCGTAAATTTTTTACCGGGCGTCCTTTAAGTCAGCATCAAGCGGTCGAGTATATGGTATACGTAAAGGAACGCTTTAAAAAAATTGATCACCTTAAAGCACAAATGCGAGAACTTCATGAAGTTCTTGAATTAATAAAAGCGGAAAATGAAGAAACAAGTGAAATTACGCTTTCGCCTGCTATTGTACAAGAAATAAAACGACTAAAAAGCAGTGGAGGCGTTGGGATATGAGTGTTAATGAACTAAGTTTAGGTATAAATACGACGTGGGTTGTATTAACAGCGGCGATGATTTTGCTAATGGAAGGCGGCTTTGCCTTGCTAGAGGCAGGTTTTGTCCGCTATAAAAATAGCGTCAATATTATTATGAAAGTATTCGCTGATATTACAATAGGAACGCTTTGTTTCTATTTAATTGGGTTTGGATTAATGTACGGAGATGATTTAGGCGGAATCGTCGGTAAAAGCGGTTTTGCGCTCTCAGGTAATTTATCGCACCTTGACATTCCAATTGGGCTTGAAACATTTTGGCTGTTTCAATGTGCGTTTGTTATTGCGGTCATTTCTATCGTTTCTGGAGCGGTGGCAGAACGAATTAATTTCCGCGCATATCTTTTATATGCGATTTTAATGACTACATTTATTTATCCTATAGCCGGCCACTGGATTTGGGGAGGCGGATGGATTAGTAAGTTAGGGATGCTTGATTTTGCCGGTTCGGCAGTTATCCATGCTCTTGGCGGTTTTTCAGCTTTAGCAGCTGCAATAATGATTGGACCGAGAAAAGGGAAGTTCACGAAAAATGGAATTAGTTCTGTTTCTCTTCCAAGCAATTTGCCGCTTGCATCAGTGGGTGCTTTTTTATTATGGTTTGGATGGTTCGGGTTTAATGCAGGAAGTACGCTAAGTGCCACTGACGTTAGAATTGGTCACATTGCTATTGTCACAATGTTATCAGCAGCAGCAGGCGGAGCAGCTACTTTATTTTATACTTTATTTCGCTACAATCGTTCAGATGCACCTTCTGTAATAAATGGATCGCTTGCCGGACTTGTTGGCATCACGGCCGGGTGCGCTTTTGTTAATACACCATCTGCTATTTTTATTGGAGCTGTATCTGGCTTATTAATGATGGCAGCTACAAACTGGCTCGAAGCACGTCAAATCGACGATCCTGTAGGAGCTTTTCCTGTACATGCAGCTTCGGGAATATGGGGCACGTTGGCTGTTGGCTTGTTTTCTACAGACGGCGGAGTGTTTACAGGAGGGAGCTGGACGTTATTAGGTGTTCAACTTCTCGGATTAATTGCTCTATGCGCTTGGGGATTTGTTACGACGTGGATAGGGTTAAAGGTTATTTCCTTGGTGGTTCCGCTTCGATCTACGGAAGAAGAAGAAGAAGTGGGCTTAGACATCAGTTACCACGGTATCATGGCAGCTCATCAAGCTCCTGAATTTATTGAATATGAAAACTACTATGCGGAAGTAAAAGAAAAAGCCGCAGATTCGTAATAAAAGGCCGCGCCTTATAACAAAAGGGCGGCCTTTTTATGTGGAAAAAAATAGATGTAAAATACTTGGTTTAAATGATTGAAAAGTCAGAATATTTGTGTTATATTATAAAAAAGCCAAGGAGTTGATTTCTTATGAAAAAGAATTTACTTAATTCACCGCAAAAATCCAACGGAAAGGTGCTTGATGCATTATTCGCTGAGATGATTTTAGACAAGGCGATTGCAGAATTTCGTAAAGCACAGCTAAAAGAAGAAATCGACCGCACGCTATTGATGAAAAATAAAGAAGAGTTTTTAAAACTCTCATCAGAACTTAAACAAATTTCTTAATTACTTACTATACTTCACACACCATCTATTTTAGATGGTGTGTTTTATTTTTGAGACCTACTAAAAGGGATTAATTAGTAATAATTATGGACCTCCATGTACGCTTAATGGGTTTACAGGATCTCGAAACGGGGAAACCGTTCCAGAGTTCAAATTTGATAACTATTATCCACCAGCAAACGGAGCGGAACTATATCAAGTGGTAAATGGGGAAGAAGTACTTTTAGCTACCTATGTGGCAGAAGAAAAACGATTTGTACCAGCGGTTGCTAAACCAATGTAAAGGAATGTTTTTTATGATTCGAAAAGGTTTGTATGCAGCATATAATGAACGAGACTACGAATGTTATGAAACGGAAAACGGGTGTGTAAAGCTGATTAGCTATGATAAAGGCGATGTAGCAAATGGATTCATTCCATACAATGACACGACTTTTACAAAAGAAGTTCCTCGTGATGCTGTTGAAGACGTGTTTTTTGTAGCTCCGTATGCTACTTATCAAAATGAAACGTTTGGTGTGTCAGCTGCTTCTGATGGTCAAGTGCTTTTGACCACATCTGAAAAAGAAAAAGCTGATAAATATCATTTTCAACGAACGGATAAATATCTATATGAAAAACGTGTGTTAAAGGAAGAAGTGAAGTTAACGGAGAAAAAAACTCCTTATTCATAAGACGCCAAAATAAAAAGAGGATGCACTCGCATCCTCTTTTTATTTAATCAATTTTCTTGAAGTGTTTCTGTTCGTATTATCATTTGTACGAAGGAAGGTAATGCCAAGACCGATTAATCCTCCTACAATAGCAGGAACTACCCAGCCGAGACCCACTCCATACATAGGTAGAATCGATGTAAACAGATCGTTTACTGCGGCAATTTTGAATCCAGCAGCATTTAAGCCATCAAATAAACTAACGATAAACGTGAACAGAAGGCTTACTTGGTAAACTTCAGAACGTCCTTTAAATAAAGGATGTAAGAATGTTAAAGCAATTAACACAATAGCTAACGGATAAATAGCTGTTAAGACTGGAACCGAAATAGCGATTAATTCCGTTAGGCCAAAATTTGCTACAACGGCACTGAAAGCTGATAAAATGACAGCAATCAACTTATAAGAGACCTTTGGAAACAGCTTATGGAAAAAAGATGAACAAGATGTTACAAGACCTACACTTGTTGTTAAACAAGCAACGGTAATCATCAGACCTAAAAGAATTCCTCCGTAAGAGCCAAAGTAGTAATTTGATACTTCAGCCAAAACCGTACCTCCGTTATCAAGACGTCCAAGCTCTGATACGCTTGAAGCACCCATATAGGACAATGCGCTATAAATAAGAGCTAAAATAACGGCAGCGATAGCCGTAGCTTTTGCACAAATTGTAATAATTTGTCGGTTGGTTTTTGCCCCTTTTTCTTTAATTGCATTAATAATAATAATTCCAAAAACAAATGATGCTAATGTATCCATTGTTAAGTAGCCTTCTTGGAAGCCTTTGAAAAATGAGTGTGTTGTATAAGCTTCGCTTGGTGCTTCGAACTTTCCAATTGGGTTCACAACGGCTACAACTACCAATATTCCAATAAACGTTAATTTAATAGGTGTTAAAACTTTTCCTACTAAATCGACAATTTTCGCAGGATTTAGCGAAAAAAAGCACGTAATCGTAAAGAAAATTACCGTGAAAATGATAAGGGGAAGGTGACCTGAATTTTCTGATAAAAAAGGCTTAACGCCAATTTCAAACGAAACACTTCCCGTTCTTGGCATTGCAAAAAGCGGTCCGATTGCCAAGTATAAAATCGTAGTAAAGATAATACCGAAAGCTGGGTGTACGCGACTAGCTAAAGACTGCAGATCCTCTTTTCCGGAAAAACCAAATGCGAGAACGCCTAGCAGAGGCAGACCTACACCCGTTACTAAAAATCCAGCATTTGCTGACCAAATATTGCTTCCAGCAGACTGACCTAACATCGCAGGGAAAATTAAATTACCTGCGCCGAAGAATAGGGCAAAAAGCATAAAGCCAATAACCACTATAAATGAAAAAGGAACTTTGTTTGACACATTAAAACCTCCAAAATTATAAATGCTTTTTATTATCGTGTTGAATAATTAAAATTTTCAGAATTTTATATTCGAATAATAAAAATAAACATGTATCGTATTATACTAACCTAAAATGCATATTTCAATATAAAATTTTATTTTTTTTATTTATTCGCTGAAATAGCAAAAATAGAAAAATACTTAGCAAAAAAATCTCAGTGTACAACAATTATTTGATATGATAAAACAGAACCGTAGCTTTTAAAAATTTGCATGTGCGGCCTTACATCCTTATTAGTAAAGAACTGTTTACATAAGGTGCTGTAAGGATGTATATTTATACACGGTTCGTTGAACCGCATATGCTCGATAGGTGAAAGTCAACTGTGCGAAAGGAGCAAGAAAGTGAAAAGGTTAGGTCTAGCAACTCAGATTCTAATTGGACTGATCTTAGGCGTAGCTGTAGGTGCTATCTTTTACGGAAGCGATACGGCCATTTCTATTTTACAGCCAATTGGAGACATATTTATTCATTTAATTAAGATGATTGTCGTACCGATCGTGATTTCAGCATTAATCGTAGCGGTCGCAGGAGTAGGCGATATCAAAAAATTAGGTAAGCTTGGCGGAAAAACAATTCTTTATTTTGAAATTGTTACAACCATTGCGATTGTAGTGGGGATTATTGCCGCTAACTTATTCCACCCTGGTGCAGGGGTTGATATGGGACATATTGCAAAAAGCGATATTTCTCAATATGAGGCAACGGCAAAAACGTCTGAAAGTACAGGGATTGCTCAGGAGCTTCTTCATATTGTTCCGACAAACGTCTTTCAGTCGGTAGCAGAAGGCGATCTTTTACCAATCATTTTATTTTCCGTACTGTTTGGTGTAGGCGTAGCTTCGATTGGACAGAGAGGAAAACCTGTTTTAGCCTTTTTTGAAGGCGTCTTGGATGCAATGTTTTGGGTAACTAATTTGGTGATGAAATTTGCTCCAGTAGGTGTATTTGCACTTATTGGTGTTAATATTATAAAGTTTGGTGTCGGATCACTTATTCCATTAGGGAAATTAGTGTTCGCCGTTTACTTCACCATGATTTTCTTTGTGCTTGTGGTTCTTGGAATTATTGCTAAAATGGCTGGAACAAGCATGTTTACGCTCATAAAAGTGTTAAAAGACGAGCTGCTTCTTGCTTTTACAACAGCAAGTTCAGAAGCCGTTTTACCATCTCTTATCAAAAAGATGGAAGACTTCGGTTGTTCTAAATCGGTTACATCGTTTGTTATTCCAACAGGCTACACGTTTAATTTAGATGGTTCAACCATTTATCAGGCGCTGGCATCGCTGTTTATTGCTCAAATGTACGGCATTGACCTTTCCATTATGGATCAAATTCAGCTCCTTCTTGTGCTAATGTTAACCTCAAAAGGGATGGCTGGTGTACCAGGGGCATCGTTTGTAGTTGTACTTGCTACGCTTGAATCTATGGGCTTCCCTCTTGAAGGCATGGCATTTATTGCAGGAATTGACCGCATTCTTGATATGATGCGTACCACAGTTAACGTAGTAGGAAATGCTTTAGCTGCAATTGTAATGTCCAAGTCTGAAGGCGAGTTTGATAAGCAAAAATCATTAAATTACACAAATGAATTAAAGAAATCAAACATAGCTTAAAACAAAAAAGCCGGGCAGCTGCCTGGCTTTTTTGTTTGGAGCTGCCTGTTATCTTTTTTGAAACATATGGTAAAATAAAAGAAATGAGAGACAAAGGAAGTGTCATAATGACGGAAACTGTTCAGTTAATTAAAAAGCTTGTTTCGATTCCCAGTCCTTCTGGAAATACAGAAAAGGTGATTTCATTTGTCGAAGACTATGTAAAAGAGCTAAATATTCAAACGTATCGCAATCGAAAAGGAGGCTTAGTCGCTACTATTCCCGGTAAAGATACGGATCATCACCGCATGCTGACGGCTCATGTCGATACATTAGGTGCTATGGTAAAAGAAATCAAACCGAGTGGACGTCTGAAAATCGACTTGATTGGAGGGTTCCGCTACAATTCCATTGAAGGAGAATATTGTGAAATCGAAACGTCAGCAGGAGAAGTATTTACAGGGACCATCCTTATGCATCAAACATCTGTTCATGTGTATAAAGATGCAGGTAAAGCTGAGCGAAATCAAGATAATATAGAAATTCGATTGGATGAAAAAGTACATAGCGCAGAAGATGTTCGCAGTCTTGGAATTGAAGTCGGCGACTTTGTTTCGTTTGATCCTCGTGTAGAAATAACAAAAAGCGGTTTTATTAAATCTCGTCATCTCGATGATAAAGCAAGCGTAGCTTTATTGCTTCAGCTCATGAAAACAATTCAAGAAGAGCAGATCGAACTGCCATACACTACGCACTTTCTTATTTCAAATAATGAAGAAATTGGATACGGAGGAAATTCTAATATTACGCCTCAAACGGTAGAATACTTAGCGGTTGATATGGGTGCCATGGGAGATGGACAATCTACTGATGAATACACCGTGTCTATTTGTGTAAAAGATTCAAGCGGCCCATATCATTACGGTTTGAGAAAGCATTTGGTGGAGCTAGCTAAGCAGCATGATATTCAGTACAAATTAGATATTTATCCGTTTTACGGATCAGATGCTTCTGCTGCTATTCGTGCCGGGCATGACATCGTACACGGCTTAATTGGTCCAGGAATTGATTCTTCTCATGCGTTTGAGAGAACGCATCAAGATTCATTAAACCATACGTACAAGCTTCTTTACCACTATGTGCAATCGAACATGGTTCTGCTTTAAGAAAGGAATATTTAATTAGTGTATTTTTATGCAAAACAAAGAGCAGGACGGGACTGTGATGTCTGTACTTTCCTTTCCTAAAAAAGAAGCCGGCTGTCCGGCTTCTTTTTTTAATAAATACTATATATTTTTTTACTGATGAAGCAACAGTTGGTAAAAAAAGCACCTTTTTTAAAGAGGTATAATACGGCTTAAACCTTTTGTACATTTTGTTCATTTACAGAAGTTAAAATGTTTTTAAATTTTTAAAAGTTTCTTGTGACAAGTTTTGTAGAATGGGTTTTCAAAAGGATATGGTTTCGTCATAATGTGGATATAGCGATCACTACAATAATCGGAGGCGAATCTTTTCATGTGGGTACTGACGGTATATGCTGGAAAAGAAATGAAAATGTTTGAATTTGAAACTGAAACGCAGGCGAGAGAAGCTTTTGCAAAAACAAATGGCTGTAAAGTTCTTTCAGAAGTCGTGTATTATAATGATCCTCATTTAACATTAGTAGCTATATAATAAAAAAACAAGAGCTGACTTTATGCTCTTGTTTTTTTATAGCTTCTTGTATCTTACGAAAAGAATAGAGTTGAAATAAAAAAAAATGTACGCTATGATATGGTAGTTACTTCTATTATTCTGATAGTTTAAAAGGTTCATATATATCAAACAGCAACAGTAAAGATGCCAAGAAGGCTTAATAGGGAAACTGGTGAAAGACCAGTACTGTCCCCGCAACTGTAAGTGTGGACGAACGAGTATAACCACTGTGGAAAAATCACGGGAAGGTTCTCAAGTAGAATGATACACAAGTCAGGAGACCTGTCTTTATTGTGAAGTTTCTATTTCTCCGGGGAGCGGGAAGGGAAACGTTGGCTTAAAGTGGCATTCGTGTACACTTTTATTCTGACGTTTTACCCGCTCGCATATTAGCGAAGCGGGTTTTTCTCGTAGCACAAAACTACATATCGTGCAAAAAAGGTGCGCAATGTTCACATTGCGTTAAATGGGAAGTCTGGTGTGAAGCCAGCGCGGTACCCGCCACTGTGAAGAGGAGCTGATTGCATATGCCACTGTATTCGGGAAGGCGCAATCAAGTGATGAATCGAAGTCAGGAAACCAGCCTTTTTCTAATGCGAAGCTTACCCTACGGGATATAGGTGGAAGTGCAAAAACTTAGTTTGAATTTTTCTGCGCCTCTATCATTGATAGAGGCGTTTTTTTAGTAAAGGAGCGAATAAGTGTGACGACGTGGAACTTAAATGGAACAAAACATCACGTATTGATTTGTAATGGAAGCAGCTGTATGAGAAAAGGTGGAGAAGAAGCCACGCAAGCTATTCGAAATAAAGTGACTGAACTGAATCTAGATGAAGCGGTTCACACAACCCGTACGCGCTGTAACGGAAGATGCAAAGATGCTCCTGTAGCTATCGTGTACCCTTCAGGAGATTGGTACAAGCAGGTCACTGAAAACGTAGCTCATCGAATTGTTGAAGAACATTTAGCAGGAGGCTGCAGTATAAAGGAATCACTTATTTATGAATATGATCAAAACGGTTTTGTTTCTCCGGAAAAGAGTGACTCCATAGAAGGAATTGACAAAGTAAAAAGTAACGCATAAAGGAGGAGCTAGCATGAAAGGTAAACTGTTAGTTATTGGATTCGGCCCAGGAAGCTTTGAACATATTACACAGCGAGCAAGAGAAGCCATTCAAGAAAGTGATATGATCATTGGTTATAAAACCTATGTGGAATTAATTCAAGGACTATTAACGAATCAGCAAATTATTAGTACAGGAATGACCGAAGAAGTAAGCCGTGCACAAGAAGCCGTAAAGCAAGCTGAAGCGGGAAAAACCGTGGCGGTCATTTCAAGCGGAGATGCAGGAGTATACGGAATGGCCGGCCTTGTGTATGAAGTGTTGATTGAAAAAGGATGGAAAAAAGAAACGGGCGTAGAGCTGGAAGTGATTCCTGGCATTTCGGCTATTAATTCATGCGCATCCCTCCTTGGGGCGCCCGTGATGCATGATGCCTGTACGATTAGTTTAAGTGACCACCTTACGCCTTGGGAGTTAATCGAAAAACGAATCGAAGCAGCTGCACAAGCAGATTTTGTAGTAGCTTTTTATAATCCGAAAAGCGGAAGACGCACAAGACAAATTGTGGAAGCGCAAAGGATTTTATTAAAATACCGTTCCCCCGATACGCCTGTTGGTCTTGTGAAAAGCGCTTATCGTGACCGTGAAGAAGTGGTAATGACCAATTTAAAAGACATGTTAAATCATGAAATAGGCATGCTGACTACCGTTGTTGTCGGAAATTCATCTACGTTCTTTTACGATGACTTAATGATTACACCGCGCGGGTATCAGCGGAAATATACCCTCAACCAAACAGAGCAGCCGCTAAGACCGCATCAGCGACTTCGAAAAGAAGCAGAACCATGGGCTCTTGATCAAGAGGAGACTGTAAAGCAAACGGCTTCAGCTATTGAAGATGTTCAGAATACAAAAGAAGAAAAAGCAGCTTCACGAGCTCTGGCAGAAGAAGCGCTTCAAGCAATTTTAGGTGAAACTACTTCACCGGTCGTACACCAGCCAATTGAGTCTATTTTTGAAGTGGCAGTTAGTCCAGGGCTTGCAAATAAGAAGTTTACGCCCGTTCAAATGACAATACTAGCAGAAGTTGTTGGTGAAAAAGGTACGATGGAGTATACGCCTGACCATCAAATCAAACTGCAAATTCCAACGGCTCAGCCAGATGTGATTATTAAAAAGCTCCAATCAGCTTCCTTTTTACTATCTCCAGTCGGAGACGTGTTTACAATTAAAGCGTGTGATTTTTGTGATGGAGAAAAAAGTGACGCCATCCCGCATACGGAACAATTACAAAAGCGTCTCGGTGGAATGGACATGCCAAAAGAGCTGAAGCTTGGTATTAATGGATGCGGTATGGCCTGTTACGGTGCTGTTCAAGAAGATATCGGCATTGTCTACAGAAAAGGTGCGTTTGACTTATTTTTAGGGGCTAAAACGGTTGGACGAAACGCCCATTCAGGTCAAATTGTGGCGGAAGGCATAGCGCCCGATGACATTGTTGAAATAGTGGAGAACATTGTCCATGAATATAAAGAAAAAGGTCATCCAAATGAGCGGTTTCATAAATTCTTTAAGCGTGTGAAGAATGTTTATGGATTCGACTATCAAGATATAACACCAAAAATAAAAGTAGAACCAGCTCCGTGTGGAGATTAAAAATGGGAGGGCATTATATGAAATCAGTTTTATTTGTCGGTCATGGAAGTAGAGATCCTGAAGGGAACGATCAAATTCGCGAGTTTATCTCGACTATGAAGCATGATTGGGACCCATCTATTTTAATAGAAACGTGTTTTCTAGAGTTTGAACGTCCGAATGTAAGTCAAGGCATTGATACATGTGTGGCAAAAGGAGCGACAGATGTAGTTGTAGTTCCAATTATGCTCTTGCCAGCTGGCCACTCAAAAATACATATTCCGGCGGCTATAGATGAAGCTAAGGAAAAATATCCACACGTAAACTTCGTGTACGGACGTCCCATTGGCGTTCATGAAGAAGCCCTTGAAATTTTAAAAACGAGATTACAAGAATCAGGAGAAAATTTAGAAACTCCAGCTGAAGACACGGCTGTTATTGTCTTAGGACGAGGAGGAAGCGATCCTGATGCAAACAGTGATTTATATAAAATTACGCGCCTTCTTTGGGAAAAAACAAACTACAAAATCGTCGAAACTTCTTTTATGGGCGTGACCGCTCCATTGATTGATGAAGGAGTGGAACGATGTTTAAAACTGGGCGCTAAAAAAGTGGTTATTCTCCCGTATTTCTTATTTACAGGAGTACTAATTAAGCGTTTGGAAGAAATGGTGAAGCAGTATAAAATGCAGCATGAAAACATTGAGTTTAAGCTAGCCGGCTATTTCGGTTTTCATCCAAAACTGCAGACAATTTTAAAAGAACGTGCTGAAGAAGGATTAGAAGGCGAAGTGAAAATGAACTGCGATACATGTCAATATCGCCTCGGCATTATGGAGCATATTGATCACCATCATCATCACGATCATGATCACGGGCACCATCACCACGATCACCACCATGACCATCACCACCATGAAGATAAGGTCGGCGAGTTAAAATGATTTTATTGTTAGCGGGAACTAGCGATGCACGTGCATTAGCTGTTCAAGTGAAAAAAGAAGGTTACGACGTTACGGCGACGGTTGTAACCGACAATGCAGCAATCGAATTACAGCGAGCAGAAGTGAAAGTGAAAATTGGACGTCTCACACAAGAAGATATGATGACTTTTATAAACGAACATGGTGTAAAAGCTATTGTGGATGCAAGTCACCCCTTTGCCGAAGAAGCATCTAAAAACGCCATCGGTGCGGCTGCTGAAACATCGATTCCTTACATACGCTATGAGCGGGCTTCGCAGGCTTTTACCTACGACAATATGACGATGGTTTCTACGTATGAAGAAGCAGCTGAAGTAGCAGCTGAGAAAAAAGGAGTTATTATGCTGACAACAGGCAGCAAGACGCTGCAGGTTTTTACAGAAAAGCTCCTTCCTCTTTCAGATGTACGGCTTGTTGCTCGTATGCTTCCAAGGCTGGATAATATGGAAAAGTGTCAGCAGTTAGGATTGCCGCAAAAAAATATTATTGCTATTCAAGGTCCGTTTACAAAAGAGTTTGATCAAGCGCTTTATAAGCAATACGGAGTGACGGTCATGGTCACAAAAGAAAGCGGAAAAGTTGGATCTGTGGATGAAAAAGTGGAAGCAGCTAAAGAGTTAGGATTAGATATCATTATGATTGGGCGACCGAAAATTGAGTATGGGACCGTGTATTCCACGTTTGAAGAAGTGGTTCATGCTTTAGTAAACCAAACTAGGAGTTGATTGAGATGGATTTTCGTACAGAATTTAAACCGTTAACTGTTCAGCCTCAGCAAATTGAAGGAAAAAGTTTTGAAATGATTACAGAAGAGCTTGGACCTCATCCGTTTACAGATGAACAGTACCCAATTGTTCAGCGGGTAATTCACGCGTCTGCAGACTTTGAGCTTGGACGCAGTATGCTGTTTCATCCAGATGCGATTCAAGCAGGAATTAAAGCCATTCGCAGCGGCAAGCAAGTGGTTGCAGATGTACAAATGGTGCAAGTAGGAACAAACAAGCAGCGAATTGAAAAACACGGCGGTGAAATCAAAGTTTATATTTCAGATCCGGACGTAATGGAAGAAGCAAAGCGCTTAAATACAACGCGTGCAATTATTTCTATGCGAAAAGCAATTAAAGAAGCAGACGGCGGGATTTTTGCAATTGGGAACGCACCGACAGCGTTACTTGAGTTAATTCGTTTGATTAAAGAAGGAGAAGCGAAGCCTGGGCTTGTTATTGGTCTGCCGGTAGGGTTTGTTTCAGCGGCTGAATCGAAAGAAGAACTTGCCAAACTTGACGTGCCGTTTATTACAAACATCGGGCGAAAAGGCGGCAGTACGGTAACGGTTGCTGCATTAAATGCAATTTCAATTCTTGCAGATCAGGTGTAACGCATGAAGGAAGTACCAAAAGAACCTAAGAAACTCAGAGAAGGCTATACGACGGGCGCTTGTGCAACGGCAGCTACGAGAGCAGCTCTGCTTACGCTAATTTCAGGAGAAGTGCAAGAGGAGTCAACGATTTACTTACCTGTTGGTCGCTTTGCTACGTTTCATCTTGAAGAATGCGAGTATCGCACAAGCAGCGCTGTAGCCAGCATCATTAAAGATGCTGGAGATGATCCCGATGCCACGCACGGAGCGCTGATTATTTCTGAAGTTTCGTGGTGTAATGGTGCAGACATTATCATTGATGGAGGAGTGGGAGTAGGGCGTGTGACAAAGCCCGGTCTCCCAGTTCCTGTCGGTGAAGCAGCCATTAACCCTGTGCCAAGAAAGATGCTGAAAGAAACGGCTGAACAGCTTCTAGCCCAATATAACATACAAAAAGGCGTTAAGATTGTCATCTCGGTTCCTGAAGGAGAAGAAATGGCGAAAAAGACATTAAATGCGCGTCTAGGTATTTTAGGAGGCATTTCGATACTGGGGACGCGGGGAATTGTTGTTCCGTTCTCAACAGCTGCTTATAAAGCAAGTATCGTGCAGGCCATTAGCGTTGCTAAAGCGAGTAATTGTGAGCACATTGTCATTACGACAGGGGGACGAAGCGAAAAATATGGAATGAAACAGTTCCCAGAACTTCCGGAAGAAGCATTTATCGAAATGGGAGATTTTGTTGGATTTACGTTAAAACAATGTAAAAAGCAAGGAATGAAAAAAGTGTCGCTCGTAGGCATGATGGGAAAGTTTTCAAAAGTCGCCCAAGGCGTTATGATGGTTCATTCAAAAAGTGCACCTATTGATTTTAATTTTTTAGCAAAAGCAGCTTCTGAGTCAGGCGCTTCTGCTGAACTGGTAGAGGAAATAAAAGGCGCAAACACAGCTTCTCAAGTGGGAGATTTAATGACGCAAAGCGGTCATCATCAGTTTTTCGAAAAACTGTGCGAGTACTGCTGTTTATCAGCATTAAAGGAAGTAGGGGACGGAATCGATGTCGATACGTCTCTTTACACATTAAAAGGAGATTTTTTAGGACAGGCGGTGCAACATGGCAATTAAAATTATTGGAATTGGTGACGACGGGAAGTTAAGTCTACTTCCTATGTATGAACAGTGGGTGTATGAAAGCAATGTGCTAATTGGAGGAAAGCGTCACCTTGACTTTTTTCAAGATTTCGAAGGAGAAAAAGTAGCCATTGAAGGAGGTCTTTCTTCCCTTGTTGAACGTTTAAAAAACGAAGAAGGAAATGCGGTTGTGTTAGCCTCAGGCGATCCGTTATTTTACGGAATTGGAAGCTATCTTTCTGCGAAGCTAGACGTTGAAATATATCCTTATTTAAGTTCTATTCAGCTTGCATTCTCACGTCTAAAAGAGCGATGGCAAGACGCTTATTTTACAAGCGTGCACGGCAGAAGTATAAAAGGGCTGGCTCAGCGCATTGACGGTTATAAAAAAGTGGCGATTTTAACCGATGAGCAAAATTCTCCTAGTGCTCTGGCAAACTACTTGTTATCATTCGGCATGACAGAATACAAGATGTTTGTGGCAGAGAATCTAGGTGGAGAGGCCGAGCGCTGTCAGCTGCTTTCGCTGGAAGAGGCGGCGAATCAACTCTTTTCTCCGCTTAATGTCGTGATATTAAAGCAGGTAGAAAAAAGCCCAGTCTGGCCTCTTGGAATAGAGGACGATGAATTTATTCAACGCAAGCCGGACAAGGGACTTATTACTAAAAAAGAAGTTCGTACACTTAGTATTAGCGCCCTGCAGCTAAAGAGAGACAGCGTGGTGTGGGATATCGGAACATGTACGGGTTCAGTCGCGATTGAAGCAGCTAAAATTGCGCGTGAAGGACAAATTTTTGCTGTGGAAAAAAACGAAGCAGACTTGGAAAACTGCAGGGGAAATCTAGCGAAATTTCGAGTAGATGCCCATACTGTGCACGGAAAAGCACCGGAAGGGTTAGGTGAGTTTGCTGATCCTGATGCGGTGTTTATTGGAGGGACAGCAGGAGGCATGGAAACCATTTTAGACGTGTGCTGCAGCCGATTAAATTCAGGAGGGCGCATCGTATTAAATGCCGTAACGATTGAAAATTTGGCAGAAGCGATGAAAGCTTTTAAAGAGCGAGGATTTGAGACTGCTGTTACCCTTGCACAAGTTTCAAGAAGCAAGCCAATTTTACACTTAACACGATTTGACGCTTTAAACCCCATTTATATTATTACAGCCAAAAGAGGAGAATGAACATGATTGGAACATTGTACGGACTTGGAGTTGGACCAGGAGATCCAGAATTGATTACAGTAAAAGCATTTCGTAAATTAAAAGAATCACCCGTTATTGCGTACCCAAAAAAGCAAAAAGGAAGCAAAAGCTACGCCCAAAAAATTATTGATGTCTATTTCAGTGCAAATGAAAAAGACATGCTGGGCCTTGTGTTTCCAATGACAAAAGATCCTGCTATTTTAGAGAAAAAATGGACCGAAACAGTGGAACGAGTATGGGAAAAGCTCCAGGAGGGAAAAGATGTAGCATTTGTGACAGAGGGAGATCCTATGCTTTATAGCACGTTTATTCACATGATGCGCCTGATGCAAGAACGTCATCCTCAAGCTCCTATTCAAGTAATTCCTGGTATTTCATCTATTAACGGGGCTGCGTCTCGCTTAGGCATTCCATTAGCAGACGGTGATGAACATGTGGCCATTGTTCCTGCTCGTGAAGATTATGAAACAATGAAAAAAGTATTGGTGGAAAACGACTGCGTTATTTTTATTAAAGTGGCTAAAGTCATCGATTTTATGGTCGGTCTTTTAAAAGAGCTTGATCTGCTTGAAAAAGCATCGGTGGTAACAAAAGTAACGTCAGATGAAGAAATTATTTGGAAAGCTTCAGAACTAGAAGGAGCCGATTTACAATACTTAACGCTAATGGTGGTGCGAAAATGAAGTTATACATAATCGGAGCTGGACCCGGAGATCCAGATTTAATTACCGTAAAAGGCTTAAAATTACTTCAGCAGGCAGATGTTGTTTTATACGCTGACTCACTAGTAAGTGAAGAGCTAGTTGCTAAGTCTAAACCAGGAGCTGAAGTGTTAAAAACAGCTGGTATGCATTTAGAAGAAATGGTCAGTACGATGCTTGATCGCATGCGTGAAGGAAAAATGGTTGTAAGAGTTCATACCGGAGATCCGGCTATGTACGGAGCCATTATGGAACAAATGGTGCTTTTAAAAAGAGAAGGCGTTGATATTGAAATTGTTCCGGGAGTCAGCTCCGTATTTGCTGCAGCAGCAGCGGCTGAAGCAGAATTAACCATTCCAGATTTGACTCAAACGGTTATTTTAACTCGTGCTGAAGGAAGAACGCCTGTACCTGAGTTTGAAAAATTAACTGATTTAGCAAAACATAAATGTACCATTGCTTTATTTTTAAGTGCGACGCTCACAAAAAAAGTAATGAAAGAATTTATAAGCGCCGGTTGGAGTGAGGACACGCCGGTTGTAGTAGTCTATAAAGCAACGTGGCCAGATGAAAAAATTGTTCGCACGACGGTAAAAGACCTGGATGATGCTATGCGAACAAACGGCATTCGTAAGCAGGCGATGATTTTGGCAGGCTGGGCCCTTGACCCCCACATTCATGACAAAGATTATCGATCAAAACTTTATGATAAAACATTTACCCATGGCTTTCGAAGAGGAGTGAAGTCGGAATGATTCAACTCCAAGAAGGAAAAAAAGCTCTCATTACACAGCGCGGGGATTATGCTGTCGTGGCCATCACGAAGCATGGCGTAGAAATTGCAAGAAATCTAGGCCGCACTTTTCAGCAGTCCGATGTGTATTACATGAGCAAGTTTGAAAAAGGAGACGAAAGAGAACAGAACATTCAGCTGTTTTCAGGAAGCGTGCGGATGCTCTTGCCTTCTCTTTTTGAATCGTATAAAGGACTTATTATTATTATTTCACTGGGAGCAGTTGTACGTATGATTGCCCCTATTTTAAAAGATAAGAAAACGGATCCTGCGGTTGTTGTGATTGATGATAAAGGCGAAAATGTGATCAGCGTGCTTTCAGGTCATATCGGAGGAGCAAATGAGCTTACGCGTGAAGTTGCGGCAGCTCTTGAGGCCCATCCTGTTATTACAACAGCATCTGATGTTCAAAAAACGATTCCCGTTGATTTATTTGGTAAGCGCTTTGGATGGGTGTGGGAATCAGCAGAAAAGCTAACCCCTGTCAGCGCTTCTGTAGTAAACGAAGAAGCAATAGCGGTGGTTCAAGAATCAGGTGAAAAGGGCTGGTGGCACTATGAACACCCTGTTCCAGCTAACATTAAAACGTACTCATCGATTCAGACAGCTCTCGAAGCATCGCCACATGCAGCCTTGGTCGTAACGCATCGCAATTTAAAAAAAGAAGAAGAAGCGATCTTAGAAAACGGTGTTCTTTACCGTCCAAAAGTACTGGCGATTGGGATGGGGTGCAACAGAGGAACAAGCGCAGCGGAAATTGAAACCGTTATTGAAAAAACGCTTGCTGAACTTCAGTTTTCAATGAAAAGTGTAAAAGCATTATGTACAATAGAGTTAAAGAAAGATGAAGAAGGGCTGCTAGAAGTGGCGTCTAAGTACGGCTGGGAGTTTGTCTATTATTCGCCCCAAGAGCTAAACAGCATAAGTATCCAACAGCCTTCAGATACTGTCTTTAAATATACAGGTGCATATGGCGTTAGTGAACCTGCTGCTATGTTATACAGCGATGCTGATACGCTTGAACTTGTGAAGAAAAAGTCAGGGAATGTCACCATTTCAGTGGCGCTTATTCCATATGACTAAAGGAGAGAACAACATGTCAAACAGAAGACTCGTCATTGCCGGTACCGGAAGTGGCGTAGGGAAAACAACACTTACAATTGGGCTGATGGCGGCATTAAAACAAGCTGGTTATAGAGTTCAAGGGTTTAAATGCGGACCCGATTATATTGATCCAACGTATCATACGGCTGTTACAGAACGAGCGTCTCGTAATATAGACAGCTGGATGCTTGAACACGATATGGTTAGGGAAATTGTAGCTCGAGCTAGTGAAGACGCTGATATTTCCATCATGGAAGGAGTTATGGGATTTTTTGATGGGAAAAATCCGTTAACGAACGAAGGGACAACAGCAGAAATCAGCTTAATCACCAATAGTCCCGTCCTTTTAGTTGTCAATTGTGCTAGTATGGCTAGAAGTGCAGCGGCAATTGTAAAAGGGTTTCAGCAATTTTTACCGGAAGCGAACATTGTCGGTGTAATTGCTAACCGAGTTGGAAGTGAAGGGCATTATAAACTTGTTAAGGCAGCGATTGAGCAGGAATGTCATATCCCTGTAGTAGGCTACTTGAAAAGAAACGATGATCTTACGATTCCTGAACGTCACCTCGGGCTGATCCCGTCGATTGAACGAGGAGAATTAACACCATTTTTTGAACAGTTAGGGCAACTTGTTCATGATACAATTGATATTGAAAAAGTATATGAACTGGCTTTAGCTCCTAAAATAGAAATTAATGATCCTATCTTTACAAAGCCGTCCGTACCTCAAGTGAAAATTGCTGTGGCAAGAGATGCCGCTTTTAACTTTTATTATGAAGAAAATTTCGAATTGTTAAAAGCTTACGGAGCAGAGCTTGTAGAATTTTCGCCTTTAAAAGGAGAGACGGTTCCACAAGATGCTGATGGCCTTTACATAGGAGGCGGATTTCCAGAAGAATTTGCTGAAACGCTGGCTCAGCAAATTGACGTTAAAAATTCTGTTCGAGCAGCCATCGAAAAAGGGATTCCTACACTTGCTGAGTGCGGAGGCTTTATGTTTTTAACAGATGCTATTGTCACAACAGATGATACATGCCATGAAATGGTGGGGCTTATTCCCGGACAAGTAAGAATGCAGACAAAATTGGCTGCTTTAGGGTACCGAGAAGTGACGGGAAAGCCAGGGAATTTTTTATTTAAAGGCGATATACAAGCTAAAGGCCATGAATTTCATTATTCAACCTTTCATTCAGAGAAAGAGTTTTCGCCTGCCTATGATACAAAAGGGATGCGAGGAATGAAAGAAGAAGGCTATATGAACAATAATTTAATTGCCGGCTATACGCACTTTCATTTCGGCTCTTCTACGAAGATGGTAGAAAACTGGGTGGAACAGTGTAAAGCGGTAAAAAAAGAAAGAAGAGATGCAGTGTGACAGTTGGAAAAGTATATTTAGTAGGAGCCGGACCAGGAGATCCGAAGCTAATAACCGTATATGGAATGGAGTGTATTCAAGAGGCGGATGTCATTTTATACGATCGCTTAGCTAATGAACAGTTATTAAACTATGCTAAAAAAGACGCGGAGCTTATTTTTTGCGGGAAATTACCGGGCAAGCACGGAGTCATCCAAGATCGTATTCACGAACTGCTTGTTGAAAAAACACTTCAAGGAAAAGTAGTGACGCGCTTAAAAGGAGGCGATCCTTTTGTGTTTGGCCGCGGAGCAGAGGAAGCTGAAGTACTTGCTACTCAAGGAATTCCTTACGAAGTCGTGCCTGGTATCACGTCAGGAATTGCAGCTCCAGCCTATGCAGGAATTCCGGTTACCCACAGAGATCATGCCACTTCTTTTGCGATTGTAACGGGTCATGGAAGAGAAGAAAAAGGAAAAGATTATTTAAATTGGTCAGCGCTCGCTCAAGGAATAGATACAATTGCGTTTTATATGGGCGTTGGAAATTTACCTCATATATGCAAACAGTTGATGGACCACGGACGAGATAAACATACGCCAGTGGCGCTTGTTCAGTGGGGAACGACAAAATATCAGCGCACCGTAACGGGAACGCTTGCCACAATCGAAGAAATAGCAAAAAAAGCAGAAATTGCTCATCCTGCCATCGTGCTTGTAGGTGAAGTAGTGACAATTAGAGAAAAAATAAAATGGTTCGAAGAAAGAGCGGAAAATATTCTGCTTTAACGTTAAAAGGAGGAGACAATATGACGATTATTTCACAGCTAAAAGAACGAAGAGCGGTACGAGATCATGAACCGCGTGAAGTCGAACAAGAGAAAATCGAACAGCTGCTTGAAGCAGCGACGTGGGCTCCAAATGACAGAATGAGAGAGCCCTGGAGCTTTTATGTGATTCAAGGAGAAGCAAAAAAGAAGTATGAAGAACTGGCTGAAGCGTATCTAAAGGAGCGCTTTCCGACAAAGCCTCATTTAGTAGAAAGTTCGTTAAAAGCAGTAAAAAATACACCTGTACATATTGTTGTAACAGCTGATACAGTTGAAGGAGACGAAGAAGCCACGGAAGATAACAAATATGCGGTTTCGTGCGCGATTCATTCCATGTGGCTAGCAGCTAAAGAATTAGGGCTTGGATTCGTTTGGAGAACAAGAGGAGTTGGTCTTGTTCGAGACGAGCGACTGTATGAGTTTATCGGAAAGCCTGCAGGTAAAGTCGTGGTAGGAAACGTATTTTTAGGCTATCCAAATGAAGAGTCTCTTACAAAAATGAAAGAGCCTGCTAGAACATCGTTTACAGAAAAAACAACATGGCTGTAAACTGAAATTCGAAGAAAAAGAGGTTTTTAGATTGAAAGACAAACGGGGTCTTACGTTAATTTATACCGGAGACGGAAAAGGGAAAACAACCGCTGCTTTAGGTCTTGCGTTGCGCGCTACGGGACGCGGACAAAAAGTATTAATGATTCAATTTATTAAATCTCCTCAGCGTACATATGGCGAAAAGCTGATGTTTGACAGAATAGGAATTGAAATGATTCAAACAGGAGTCGGCTTTACGTGGACAAAAACACCGCCTGAACATCGTGAAGCTTTGCAAAAAGCCTGGGCGCTCACGAAGGAAAAAGTCTTCTCAAACGAATATGATGTGGTTATTTTAGACGAGTTAAATAATGCACTGGCTATCGATAAATTTCCTATTGATGATGTGCTACCGCTACACGAAGTAATTGACCTTATTCAAAAGCGCCCTGAGCATATGCATTTGGTCATTACCGGACGTTCTGCCAAAAAAGAAGTGATGGAAGCAGCAGATCTTGTGACGGAAATGAAGCCTCATAAACATTATTACGATGAAGGAATTCCGGCTGTAAAAGGAATTGAATTTTAAAAAGCCCTCAGTGAAGAGGGCTTTTTTTATGGAGCAGGGGCATCTACTTTTTCAGCTTGCCAGTAAAATTGGCTAATGACATCAGACAGTGCTTTTGTTGTGTTGGTTAGTTCATCAAAGTTATTGTCAACTCCACCCACTTCGATTAAAATCGCATTTTTGGAAACATCTTGATTATATACACCGTTACCGCTGGATTTGTTTTTGCCAATAACTCCGCGGCTTAATCCGGGATATTTCTTTTCAAGTCCTTCATGAAGCGCTTTTGCCATTTTTAAGTTTTGTTCAAAGTTTTGATTCGCTTTCCCTAAAACAAACACAACTTTTGCATACGATTTATTGTTAATCTTAATGGTTGTATTATCTTTTCGAAGCGAATCTCGGTGCAAATCGATAAAGTAAGTTAAATCTCTATTTTCAGTCATCGCCGTTTCAATGACTGTGCGAGACATGGCGTACGATTGATTGGTGTTCCAACCTTTTTCTTTTAATTTCTGTCCAATATTGGTTTGATCAACTTCTGCCCCAATTCCCTGAGCCTCTAAATCTTTTCCTAGCATATTTGCAACAATATTAATATTTGTTTTGCTATCCACTGCTTTATTAGCATCTGGATCACCTTCAAGTCCTAACAGAGGCAAGTAAGATTCCCAGCTGTGCGTATGATAAATATAAAATACCTTTTTTCCGCCAGTTGTATTATTATTTGGAGCGTTCGTACCATTGTTTTCTTTAGGCTGCTGAACTTTTGTAGTAGAATTTCTTTCTTTTAGCGTTTCATCTAGCGGCGGTGCAGATTCTCTAGGGAAGTTTGTGAAATTTGTGCCTTCACCGGCGATAATGATATTGGAGTCGTAAATACTGAATCCAGGAAGTTCGGAACCAAACAAGCTTCTCGCGTCTTCTGCTCGAATACTTGTTGATAACTCGAGCAGTGTAGAAGAAAGACCGGGAGGTGAGTAGTTTTTATCAAAAGCCGTTGAAAAATGATGGTTTTCTTGGCTCATTAAATAATAAAGACTTTCTGCTTTATGCTTTGATAACGTTTGATAGACAATAGAAGAATTGAACTGTTCTTTAAATGCTGAGTAACTTACTAGAACAATGATAGATGATGTCATTAAAACAACGGATAAAATAACAAGAACCATCTTATATGTTAACACTACAAAATTGGCGCGATTACTAGATTTCAATGGCGAAATCTCCTCTCTATGTCAGCGTCAGGCTAATAGGTATGAAGGACTTTGCTAATCTAGTAATAATTATATGAATGGAATTTTCTAATTATGATAAGCATTTAATAGAGAAAGTAGTCTTCAAAATCAAAAAAGAAGAATCACGTGAGATACAATCTCATATTCTCCGTGATTCTTCTTCAAATAGACGTCCGATGGCTTCTCCTTTTGGAGTGAGGCTGAATCCTTTTTTCTCTTTTTTAAGCAGCTGATAGTTTTGTAATTCTTGTAAATACGTAACAATGCGCTTGCGCTTTACGGAATTTAATAATCCAAATGCGGGTATTTTATCGAGCTCTTTTTGACGAATGCTGTTAGTAGAAACGCCTTCTAAAATTTGTACGTAACTCTGCTGAGTTTCCGTGTTTTTTAAGGTATCTATAAGCGTTAATAACTGTAACATTTGGTTTGAATCGAAAGTTATTTGACCGATTTTTAGCGGAGTCAAAAGCAGGTTCTGACGCTGCTTATGAAGTTCATTTTCTATCTTAGCGCTTATTTCTGTCAGCTTCGTTTCTATTTCGTTTGGACCCATATAACATATAAATTTGTTTGTTTCCTGCAGCAGGGTGACATCTGAAAAATCCCACTGTGAAAACCATTGGATGGAACCAATTTTGAGATTGGCATTCGGTGTTTTTACTTGTAATACGTTTTGAATGAAGGAAAGAAAAGGATCATTTTCCCGTAAAACTTGTTCTTCATTAAGTTGATAAGTGGTTAGGCTGCACAATTTGTCTTGGATTTCTTCGATGTGCACTTCATGATGCTTTAAAAGACTTTTCCACTTAAAAAAGACAAGCAGTTTTTGAATCACTTCTTCATTTTCATCTATAATCTCTTCGAACTGCCGCTGAGTTGTAGCTAATCGTTTGGCTGCTAGCACTACATTATACTCATCGCCGAGTGAAATAGCATCATTTGTGACATCATATGTTACAGCGAGACCTCTGTTTTCTGAAGTTAAGCGAATGATCTCGTTTTCTCCGTGAACAGTTAATACCGTATCTTCCGTATCTGCAAATCCTCTCTCAAAGGCGGTGGAAGAAAGAGAGCGAAAAGGTCTCATAATGATTTCAATCCGATTGCGCCAAAAAGCAATTTGCTCAGGGTTTTTCATAATAAAAAGCAAAGGTGATTTTTTTGATTGTTCAATTGCTTCAATCACATCTGCATTTCGGTGATAAAGAGAAATGAGGGGGTGTTTGAAAAAACACTTATTAATATGTTGAATCCATTCTTCTTTTGAAGAATCATGTATTCTAGCGCAAAACATGTAATCTTTCATAATGCTTCCGAGATAATTTTCCAACTCATTTTTAGTCAAAACCGTAAAATCTTGAGAATAAAACTCATCATGATGAATAGGAATGCCGCGATTCTTATTATATTCTTTCCATAGAAATGAAGTTGGTTTCCAAAAGTAAGGATAAACGTCTTCATTTTTATCAATTGCGACGGGAAAACCGCCCCTATGATTTCCATATAAGAATGTTTGAAAAAGGATGATATCTTCTTGAGGTAACTCATTCATTGCTCGCTCAAAGTAGTCGTCTAAACGTCCAAGCAACCCTTTAGTATGTTTACTTCCTACGGACCGAATCGATTTATTCTTACGTCCGAGCGGAAGGAATGTTAAGTGGTTGTAAGCTGTAAAATCAACTGGCAAATTCTCTGGTAAAGTCATTTATCTAACTCCTTTCATTTATTGAGTATTTTACCCATTAAAGAAAAGAAGAAAAAGTTTTAATGTGTCTTGAACGCAAGAATGATTTTTAAAAATCTTCTGTTAATTAACCTTCAGAAATAAAGAAAAGGGATTCAAAGTAATTTTGAATGGGTATAGTAATAAAAATTTTGACACATATTATCGAATATATATGAATGTTGTCAAAAAAACCAACAAAAGTGATGATTCATCCAAAGGAGGAAGCTTATGGAGAATAAAGGTCCGTTTAAAAAGACGATATCCCTATTAGATTTAACATTGATTGGATTAGGGGCTATTTTTGGCTCCGCTTGGCTGTTTGCCGTTAGTAATGTCGCTACGCAAGCAGGTCCTGCAGGAAGTTTTTCTTGGGTTATTGGTGGAGTTATTATTTTATTAATAGGCCTTGTATACGCTGAGCTAGGGGCTGCCTTGCCTCGTACAGGAGGAATTATTCGATATCCTGTTTATTCACACGGTCATCTTGTAGGCTATATGATTTCGTTTATTACGATCGTAGCTTACACTAGTTTAATCGCTATCGAAGTAACAGCAGTGAGACAGTATGTGGCTTACTGGTTTCCAGGTTTAACAAAATCCGGATCTGACTCACCAACGATATCTGGATGGATTCTACAATTTGTGTTGCTTTGCTTATTCTTTTTACTCAATTACTGGAGTGTAAAAGCATTTGCGAAATCGAATATTATCATTTCTATTTTCAAATATTTTGTACCGCTTACAGTAATCGTAACGCTGGCATTTTATTTTAAGTCAGGAAACTTTACGATGGGAGAGTTTGCTCCCGGGGGATTTGATGGTATCCAGGCCGCCATTGCTACAGGCGGGGTTATGTTTGCTTACTTAGGCCTTCATCCGATTGTATCGGTAGCTGGAGAGGTGAAAAATCCTCAGCGCAATATTCCAATTGCTCTTGTGATTTGTATCATTCTAGCAGCTCTCATTTATACTGCTCTACAAGTATTGTTTATCGGAGCTATTCCATCTGACATGATTAAAGGCGGTTGGTCCGGCATTCAAGATAAATTCTCACTGCCGTTTAAAGATATCGCTGTTGTTCTTGGCCTTGGCTGGCTAGCAACACTTGTTATTTTAGACGCTATTTTATCACCGGGTGGTAACGGTAATATTTTTATGAATACAACATCTAGACTTATCTATGCTTGGTCCCGTAACGGTACGTTATTTAAAACGTTTGCTCATGTGGATAAAAAAACAGGGATTCCACGATCATCTTTATGGCTTTCATTAGGACTTTCGATTTTTTGGACACTGCCATTTCCTTCGTGGAATGCACTCGTAAACGTATGCTCTGTTGCGCTTATTCTATCTTACGCGATTGCACCAATTTCATCAGCGGCCTTTATGGTGAACGCAAAAGATTTGGAAAAGCCTTTTAAATTAAGAGGAATGAGTATAATTGGTCCATTATCCTTTATTTTTGCTTCCTTTATTGTGTACTGGTCAGGATGGAAGACTATTTCGTGGCTACTAACTTCTCAACTGGTCATGTTTGTTATATATTTGATTTTTGCTAAATATGTGCCTAAAAATGAAGTAAGTCTTCGTCAGCAAATTAAATCAACATGGTGGCTAGTTGCTTATTATATCATCATGCTCTTTATTTCTTATATCGGTTCGTTCGGCGGAGGGAAAGGTTTAATCGATACGCCTGTAGACTTAATTATCATAGCGGTCGTATCTCTTGGGATTTATTATTGGGCTAAATATACGGGCCTTCCAAAAGCGCTTATTGATTACGATCACCATCCTGAACAGGAAGAAAAAGCGCCTGTATAACCTGTAAAGCAGCGACATTCGCTGCTTTTTTCTATGTTATGCAAACATGAATTTCTAAAGTTTATCGTATAATTGAGTAGGAAAGAAGGAATTAGCACATTATTGTTTAATTAATGTAATGTAACCGTTTTAAATCCAACGCTTGGAGGAAGAGTATGATTGAAAAAATAATAAATTCACTTCGAAAGCGGCTGTGGGAAAACAATAATGTTATAGAAGTGTGTAAAAATGAAGGAGAAGTATACAGAACCACTTGTACTTTTTTTGATGGAGTAAGCAAGAACCAACTGAATGTTTTTGAAGAAGAAATGCATGTATCACTTCCTGAAGACTACAAGCAGTTTTTGCAGCTAACAAATGGGTGTAATTTGTTCATTGATGCTGACGAAAAAATAACAGGGAATCTTTATAGCTTAGAAGACGTAAGAGAAACAGCTTATAAAAGTCAGAGTCTTTATATGACAATTGGGTCTGTCGGAGAAGAAGAGATTATCATTGACTCTAAAAAATCAGCGCATCCTGCATATATAATAGTAAAAAAGCGGAACGCATCGTTTCAAGATGCACATGTATTACATATGAATTTTCAGAAATGGCTGGATTGTTTTATAGTGAGTCAAGGGAATTGTTTTTGGCACTGGAATAGGCTTTGTAATAAAGCTCATTCAACGGATAAAAAGACAACGGCTCAATAATATTATCTTCTAATAAATAAACGAGCACACTAGTGTGCTCGTTTATTTATTAGAAGGAAGACGTTCCCAACCGTATGCTTCGTCTTCAACTTTAGTTTCTCCAAATTGACTTGTGCGATTCAAGCTTTTTTTGCCGCCTAATTTTTTATAAAACTGAACGGCTTTCTTATTTTTCTTCATGGCCCAAATAATCATAGACGTATAGTGCTGATCAGTAAATTCTTTTACTGAATGAGAAAACAGAAGACGACCAACTCCTTGGTTTTGCACTTCCTTGCAAACGTATAGCGCGTATATTTCAGCACCGGACAAATGAGGCTTACCTGCTGAAAAGCCGACAATCTTTTCTCGTTCATCGATAGCGAGCAAAATAAAATGAGAAGGATCGGTAAGAAAAAAGGACCATTTTTCTGCACTTTGTTTATAAGACAAGCTGTTTAAATAAGCATCAGGTACTAACCCTTTGTATGTAATGCGCCAGCTGTCTACGTATAAACGGGCAACAGAAGGGATGTGAGAGGAAGTAGCTTTGATAATCTTCATTAAAAAGTCTCCTTTTTTAAAATATTAAGACAGATAGTATAACTTTCAGCCTAAGAATATTATGAAAAATAGATCATAATTTTCCAGTAATTCATAAAATGGTAAAAAAGGTGGTGTTCATTCTCACTCTATCACGGTAAAGTGAGAATATACATTTGTTTTGTTGTTTTAATTTTTGCTATATGTATAATGTCTAACGATCTATTTGTTATTCACCTTTACTAGTCTATCAAATAGTTTTGTTAAAGCCAAAGGGGCATAGGGTAAGTCATGTCAATTCAGCTGCGTTTTGTTTTAACGTATATCAGTATTGTGTTTGTCTTTATTATTTTGCTTTTTTTATCGGGCTTTCTCATTTTCTTCTCTATTACTGGAGACGCCGATTTTGTAAGAAAACTGTACAGTCACTCCTATGAGTATAAATTGTTAACGCCAGAAGAAGAAAATGCATTCTTAGATTTAAAGTTATTGAGTGAAAAAAAACCAGAACAGCTGCTGCGGCCGGAGACGGTTAAAAAATATGAATTTGAAAATATTGATATTGTGATTCAAAAAAACACAGAGGTTGTATATGCTTCAGAATCCATTAAAGGAGAAAACCTTCGTAAATACTTGCCAAAGCATCAAAAAAGTAAAGGAAATCATTCGTATCAGCAGGACATGCTGCGAATAGGCAAGCAGTACTTTACATATATCAACCTTGATTTTCCTTTCTCAAATCAAGAAAAAGGAAGCATTTACGTTTTGCGAAAAATCAGCCCTTATGTAGGCATTATTAATCGAATTTTCCCTTTTTTAATCTTTCTACTATTAATTTTAGTGATTGTGATTATTGGATTTTTAAACTATCTTGTTTCAAGAAGCATTATTAAACCCATTCGTGAATTAAAAGAAGCGGCTGAAAAAATAAAACAAGGTGATCTTCACTTTGAGATCTCTGCTAATTCAAAAGATGAAATTGGCGAATTAACGCAAGCTTTTGAAGAAATGAGGCAAAAACTAAAATCTTCTGTTGAACTGCAAATTCAATATGAAGATAACAGAAAGCAGCTACTTTCAAGTATTTCACACGATTTACGAACTCCTATTACTTCCATTGTAGGATATGTAGAAGGAATTCAAGATGGCGTAGCTAATACGCCAGATAAGCTTTCTAAATATTTGTTAACGATTTCAACGAAAGCAAAAGACATGAATGCGTTAATCGATGAGCTGTTTTTATTTTCTAAATTGGATTTGCACGAAATTCCATTTGTATTTAAAAAACTTAATCTTTCTGCTTTTATGAAAAGTTATGTGCAAGAGCTTCAGTTTGAAATGAGCGAACATGATATTGATGTTTTATTTTCCGATAATTCTCTAACCACACTGTATGCAAAAGCAGATGCTGAGCAGCTGCGAAGAGTTTTAATAAATTTAACAACCAACAGTATTAAATTTATGGATAAAGAAAGAAAAAGAATCGATATCGTTCTTTCCGCTACCGAAAGCGAACTCATTATTGAAGTGAAAGATAACGGCTCTGGTATTTCACCGGAAGCATTAGCGCATATTTTTGACCGGTTTTATCGAGCAGAACAGTCCCGCAATAGCAATACTGGAGGAAGTGGACTTGGACTAGCCATTGCAAAACAAATTGTTGAACGCCACGGGGGAGACATCTGGGCACTAAGTAAGCTTGGCGAAGGAACAAGTATTTTCTTTTCTTTGCAAAAAATGAATGAAAATGGTGATACACATGAAGAAGATATTGTTGATTGAAGATGAAGTAAGTATTGCTGAATTGCAAAGAGATTATTTAGAAATTAACGATTTTGAAATAGACGTTCAATATAGTGGTGATAAGGGATTAGAAAAAGCGTTAAATGAACATTTTGATTTGGTTATTTTGGATATTATGCTCCCTAAAGTGAGTGGATTTGAAGTGTGCAAGCAAATTCGAGCTGCAAAAGATATTCCAATCATTTTAGTTTCAGCTAAAAAAGAAGAAATCGATAAAATTAGAGGGCTCGGGCTAGGTGCAGATGACTATATTACCAAGCCATTCAGCCCTGGGGAGCTGGTCGCAAGAGTCAAAGCGCATTTAGCGAGATATGAAAGACTCTCTGATAAGCAGGAAAAGCGTATGATTCGTATTCATGGCTTAGCGATTGACACGCTGGCTAGAAGAGTATTTGTGAATGACAAAGAAGTGTTTTTTACAGCGAAGGAATTCGATTTGCTGAAGTTTATCGTTTCTCATCCAAATCAAGTATTAAGTAAAGAACATCTATTTGAAAAAATTTGGGGGTTTGATTCTTCAGGAGACATTTCAACCGTAACAGTTCACATTCGAAAACTAAGAGAAAAGTTAGAAGAAAACCCAGCAGATCCTCAGTACCTAGAAACGGTTTGGGGAGCGGGGTACCGGTTTAATATTTAAAAAAGAGATCCGAACGATTAATCGTTCGGATCTCTTTTTTATTACGTAGTAACGATTCTATGACGAGCTTTAATCTTACTGACGGGAGGTTCGGAGGAAAATATATTTTTTTCACCGATCTTATCGTATAGACCGGTTGACTTTAACATTTCTTTCGGCTGGTGCTGTAAGCCAGAAATAACGACTTGGCTATGCGAATCTTTCAACCGTTCGACCACCTTTGATAGTAAAGCTTCTCCAGATGTATCAATAAAGGATACTTGGCTCATTCGAAGCAATAAAACTTTCGGTTTCGCTTCGACGATGTTATCAAAAGAATCTTCCAGTACTTCAGCCGATCCAAAGAAAAGAGATCCTTGCATGGTATATTCCATCAGCTCAGATTTGTGAGCGTTTTCAGATGTTTCCGCTAAAACCTTTGAAATCTTCAGTGATCCGCTCATTCGTTTCACGAACATAACAATAGCTAAAAGTAGACCTACGCCTACACCTGTTGTTAAATCGATTGAAACTGTTAATAAAAACGTAGCTACAAGTACAAATGAATCAGCTGACTTGGTTTTTAAAATATGTGCAAATTCTTTACGTTCACTCATATTCCAAGCCACAAACATTAAAATAGGTGCCATACTTGCCAGCGGAATGTTTGATGCATAAGGAGCCAGCATCACAAGGACCAATAAAACAACTAAGCCGTGTATAACTCCTGATAACGGAGAAGCCGCCCCGTTTTTAATATTAGTAGCTGTTCTGGCAATGGCACCAGTTGCAGGAATTCCGCCAAATAGCGAGGTAGCGATATTAGCAATTCCTTGACCCACAAGCTCTTTATTGCTATTATGCTTGGTTTTGGCCATATTATCAGCAACAACAGCTGATAGTAAAGATTCAATACCTCCAAGCATCGCAATTACGCAGGCAGCAGGAAATAGCATCACGATGTTATCCCATGTTAAATCTGGGAAGCTAAAAGATGGTAGTTTACTCGGAATGGCACCGTAAGTAGAGCCAATCGTTGCAACTTTTCCTGGGAACAGTGTAATGGCTACAAGTGTGGAGACAAGAAGACCTAGAAGGGCACCGGGAATTTTAGGTAAAAACTTTGGCGTTATAATCACGATAGCTAAACAAATAGCGGCTATGATGACGCTGTAAATGTTAATCGTTGCAATTTTTCGTAGGATTTCAATCATATTTAAATGAAATTCCTCATGTTTTGCAATTCCCTTTAGGCCTAAAAAGTTAGCGATCTGACCTGAGAAAATAATAATCGCAATTCCTGCTGTAAATCCAATCGTCACAGGGCGCGGAATAAACTTTATAAGTTTCCCTAGTTTAAATATTCCGAGAAGCGTAATCATAATTCCAGCCATAAAGCCGGCAATAATGAGGTTCTCATAACCATATTGCATGACAACTCCAAGCAGCACCGGAACAAATGCACCTGTTGGGCCTGCAATTTGAAATTTCGATCCGCCTAATATTGAAACCATAATCCCTGCGATAATGGTTGTATAAATTCCGTATTCAGGTCTTACACCAGAAGCGATGGCAAAGGCCATTGCTAAAGGAATAGCAACGACCCCAACAACCAAACCGGCGATAATGTCTTTTTGTAAATGCCCTGCTGAATAGCCTTGAAATCGGTTATCTTTTAGCATTCGATAAAACCCTCCTTCATGAGCTTACGGTTTCAGCTCGGTCTTGGGAATAGCCGTTTACAACGACGTCAAGTTTTCCTGTTGAAGGATGAATAACCATTCCAGAAACAAGCACGTCTTTTGGTAATAAAGGGTGATTTCGAATCATATCCACACTGTTTTCGACACTATCCTCTACACATTCAAACCCAGTCAGCCATGATTCTAAATCAATACCAGCATATTTTAGATTACGAATCTGTTCCGTGCTAATCCCTCTTTGTTCAGCAGAGGCTAAAATAGCTTCAGCTTTCATGCCCGTCATTCCACATTCATGATGACCGATGACACATACTTCATCAGCTTGCAAAGCGTAGACGGCAACTAAGATACTTCTCATGACGCTACCAAAGGGATGGGAGATAACAGCTCCGGCATTTTTCACTATTTTTGCATCTCCATTTTTTAGCCCCATAGCTTTAGGAAGTAATTCTAACAAACGTGTATCCATACAAGTTAAAATGACTATTTTTTTGTTAGGAAATTTGGATGTTTGAAAAGCCTCAAATTGATTATTGGTTACAAATTTTTCATTAAACTTTAAAACTTCAGATAGACAAGTCATTGTTTTCCTCCTGCGTTATTTATTTTTAACTTATTTTTTAGTCTAAAGATAAAGTTTAAAAACGAACTAAATAAAATATTAAAATTTTCTTAAAATATTCAGAAAAAACTTATAAATAAACAGAAATTATATGCGTGAAATTATGTAAGCGTATTCTTTGTTTGTTTTCGCGAAAAATAGGAATTATATGTTAAAATGGTACAAAGTTGGAATTTTATAAAAGAATGGTAGAGAGGAGGAAGGCAAAAGTGAAGGTTCTTATAGTAATAGGCATTATTTTCTGTTGTTTAGTAGGGTGCAGTTCTAATGCCCAAGTCACCAACGACAAAGAAATGGGAGAGAATATTCAGCAATCATTTGAAAAAAAAGGTGTAAGCTCAGTGGATGTATCGAAGTTAAGTGATTTTAAATGGGAAAAAGGATATTTATTCACAAACAAAAGCAAGAAAGCCGACGTAGAAAAACTTGTAAACGCACCGGTTAGTGAAGAAGTGATGAAAAAAATATCTGCTGCTGATCAAATGCTTGTGTTTGTACACGAAGGAGAGGTTGTCCGCTATGTAGAACTACCCCAAGATTTCATAGCGCATGATAAAAACCAACTTGAATTTTCATCTTCTCATTCGGAACTAAAATTTAATAAAAACAGGGAGGGCAAGCCTATAAAAGCAGGAGATAAAACGTTAAGTTCAGAAGATGCTTTAACTGTAGAATCAATTATGAAACAAATTCAATGGAAAAAAGCTGATTACAGCGTCGCTCTTGACCCAGATGTACAGCTTACTTATGAGGGCGCTGTATACAATGTACGATTCACCTCCGATAGTGCGGAACTTACTTCTAAAAAAAGAGGAGTGTACGGTAAAGTAACAGGAGAAACAGCACAGCAGCTATATGACATATTGATGTAACCTATTGATTTTTCAATAGGTTTTTTTGTGCACATATTTTTAAGATTTACATAAAATACCTTAATATTGTTGACATTAACGTTAACGTTAATCTATAATGAATATATAAATGATTAACGTTAACGTTAATGTTAATGAGAGGTGAGGTGAAACATATGTATTTAATCGATGACGTGACGAAAATGACCGGTTTGACCAAGCGAGCTCTTCGGTATTATGAAGAGATTGGACTCATTTTACCCCCGCAGCGCACAAAAGGAAATGCACGAATTTATTCCGAAGAAGAGGTAAAAGAACTAAGAAAAGTAGCAGAAGCAAAAGAAGTTCTCGGTTTTTCTCTACAGGAGCTGCAGCAGTTTATGTCGCTTAAAAGAATGATTGAAGAAAGAAGTGAGCGGCAAGGATTGTCAGTGAAAGAGATCACGCAAATAGAAGATTTGCTAGAAAATCAAATCAAGATGATTGATTTTAAAGTTGTAAAAATGCAGGCATTTAAAACAGAATTAAAAGAAATGCGAGAATCTGCTATGGCAATACATGAAAAAACAAAAACAAAAGGAGAGATGAAAGAGTGGAAGGACAGCATTCAAATAACCGATTAGGTCAAATTATTACGGTAGTAGCTACTTTTTTAGCATTTATGGGAATTGGAGTAGTAGATCCGATTTTACCGGAAATTGCTAAGCAAATTGGAGCTTCTCATTGGCAAGTAGAAATGTTATTTACTTCCTATTTGTTGATGATGGCTATTATGATGATTCCAGCAGGCATTCTAGCGTCACGTGTAGGAGACAAGCGCTTAATGGTAACAGGACTTATCATTGTGACGATTTTTGCAGCCCTATGCGGGTTTTCTAACAACATTCCTCAGCTTTCCATTTTCCGAGCAGGTTGGGGACTTGGTAATTCGTTTTTCTTTGCAACAGCTATGACGCTGCTTATTGCATTATCAGGTGAAGTGAAAAAAGCAGTAGGATTATATGAAGCTGCAATTGGTTTGGGGATGGCCGGAGGACCGCTTGTAGGAGGCGTGTTAGGAAATGCTTCTTGGAGATTGCCGTTTTTCGGTACAAGTGCTTTAATTTTTATCGCCTTTATTTTAGTATTAACGATTGTTAAACAGCCTACAAGCACTAAATCTCGTAAAGCAGCAGGTTTTAAAGACATGGTTAAACTTTATAAATTAAAACCATTTACTCAAGGCGCTGTATCAGGCATGCTTTATTACTACGGATTTTTTACAGTGTTAGCTTATACGCCGCTTATTCTATCGATCGGAGCTCTTCAAATTGGCTTTGTTTTCTTTGGATGGGGATTATGTTTAGCTTATGGCTCAGCGGTTTTAGCACATCAGTTAGAAAAAAGATATCAGCCAAAACAAGTGTTACATGTTAGCTTAATTGTTTTTTCACTTATTTTAATTTGTTTATTTGCCTTTGATGCAACATGGTTGCGCATTGTTTTAATTATGGCAGCAGGTCTTGTATCAGGACTTAATAATGCATTATTTACGAGTCATGTAATGGAAGTATCTCCTTATGAACGAGGAATTACATCTGGAGGATATAATTTCTTAAGATGGTTAGGCGCAGCGTTTGCTCCTTTATTATCAGGAGTTATCGGCAATGCCGTAGCGCCTCAAGCTCCTTTTCTTGTAGCAGCGATTCTTGGATTGCTCGCTTTTGTTATTATGGTTATAAAAGTAAAAACAACTTCTCAAACGAATGAAGCTGTTTCTAAATAAACGTTGAAATAAAAGGCTTTTTCCTGTAAAAAGCCTTTTATTTTGTTTTATGTTATAATAGTAAAAACGTTTTTAATCATAAAAATGAAACTCTTTACCAACTTGTACGTATACTTTATATGTACATAAATTCTTTTTAGGAGCGTGATGCCCATGGCCACCTGTCAAAATTGTAATCATAAATGGAACTGGAGGACAACCTTTAAACAACTGTTAACATTTAGAAACGTTTTAGAATGCCCACACTGTGACAAACAACAGTATATCTCTGCAAAATCCCAAAAGCGATTATCAATCTACTCATTTGCACCCCTTATTATTTGGCTTATTCTCTCACTATTTGACTTTTCCTTTCCATCCATTGTTGTCGCGGAGCTTATTTTCTTCATAGCAGCGGTTATTATGATGCCACTTTCTTATGAAGTAAGCAGCGAAGAAGAACCCTTGTGGTAATAAAAAAACCTTCCGTTAAAACGGAAGGTTTTTTTATGCGGCTTTACCGTCTAGCTGTTGTCCGTGATGACGCTGATAATATACCCACCCAGCATTCAACAGTAGAAGAACACTCGTTGTTAAGAATACGTAAGGAATTCCTTTAGCTCCGGCAATTTGTCCGCCAATGACTGGACCGGCTAAATTCCCAAAGTATTGCGCTGTTTGATTATATCCAAACATTTTACCTGTAATCGAGTCCGGCACAATTTTCTTTAAATAAGAATTAATAGAAGGTAATAATCCTCCCATTGCAAAACCGAGTAAAAAACGCAGTAAGAATAGCTGCCAAGTACTATGCACAAAGGCCTGCAAGCCGCAAATAACCGCTACGATAAGCAAGCATATTTGAAGCACATTTTGAGGACCCACGCGATCGCTGACTTTGCCAAGTTTGGATGCAGCTAAAATATTTGAAATTCCTGTTGCCGCTACGACAAAGCCTGAAATAAGGGCAAGATGGTCGGTATGAGTAGACAGTTGTTTTACATACAGTGTAACAATTGGCTGAATAGCCATAACCGCAAGCTGCAGTAAAAAAGTTGTAACAAATACACCAATCACGGCCTTTGAATTCTTAAGAGAAAGTAACCCAATGTTAGACTCTTTCGTCGTTTTCGCCGTCTCTTTTTTGTCTTCTTGAATTAAATTTACAATTAAAAAAGACAAAAACATAAATGCGCCTGTTACGAAAAAGACGTGACGCAATCCAATTGTATCTCCTAAGTAGCCGCCTACTAGCGGTCCTAATAAAGATCCTGATACAGCCCCTGTAGACAACGTCCCTAATGCTTTACCGCTGTGCTCTTTAGGTGTTTGAGTCGCTACTAACGTAATGGCTGCAGAGATGAAGCCGGAAACGGCCCCCATTAAAAAGCGCAGCCCGACAAGCTGATAGACATTTTGCACAAAACCAATAGAAGTCATAACAATTGCCATACCCAAGCTTGCGCGAAGGAGCATAAGCTTTCGCCCGTATTTATCGGCCAAACTCCCCCATAAAGGAGAAACAATAGCCGCCATTAAAAAGGTAGCTCCAAACGCAATACCAGCCCATCTGCTGATGGAGCTTGTATCGTGAACTCCCAGCTTTTCAATATAAAGCGGTAAAAACGGAATAACTAAACTCATCCCGGCTGTGGTGCAAAAAGAACCGAACCAGCAAATGTACAAGTTTCGTTTCCATAATTCCATTCTATTTCCTTCTTTCGTCGTGCCGCATAGCGTAAAAACAACAAAAGAGCGAAACCATACGGCCTGCTCTTTTAGCATACATGCAGCATCTTTTTATCAGCTTAAATTATACCACATATCAGAAATATTTAAAAATAAAATGATTCACTTAGTGAACTATTAACATGAAATGAAAACAGAAAGATGTGCTGCGGTTACACTCCGCCTAGAACATAAAGTGACCCTTAGTTCACTCATTACCTTATGCTGTAACAGTAGGGGATATGTAAAGAACTTATGCTTCACTGAAAAAAGCGTCAGATAATCTGTCTAAAATATACGTTATATCCACAAATTTTGTCTATTTATCAAATAATGTGTAAAACAACCTGACAAAAAGAGTGAATTTTCTGTTTTTTAACTCTATATTAAAACTATGTTCTCATTATTCATAATGCGGAAACGACCTTAGCTTACGTAATGAAAGGCAAACAAAATAAAATAGTATCCATGATCCTTAAGGCAGCTCTTTTAGCCACTACTTTGTACGGGTCTATCCGAACAGCTGAAACTGCATGGGCATTAGCAGACATCGGAGTTGGAATAATGGTTTGGTTCAATTTAATTGCAATTTTGATTTTAGCTAAGCCTGCTTTAATAACCTTAAAAGATTATCGCGAGCAGAGAAAACAAGGGATAGATCCTGTCTTTTTTCCTGGGAAATTAGGAATTCAAAACGCTGATTATTGGGACGAGGAATATCAGCATAATCAAGATAAAGAAAATGTTTCACAAACTAAAAAAAGCCAACTGGGGTTGGCTTTTTTTAGTTTGTGAAGCAGCTTTTTCGACCGCTTGAAAATGGTAATGATTCGTTTTTTTCGGGTATAATGTGGCATGAAGCGTCCTCAATTTATTTTCGTTTGAGCATTTATTTATAATAGAAGACATATAAAAGGACGGTGGTATGTGCATGACTAAAAAAGAAAATGAATCTATTTATATTCAGCAGCATTTAGCAAATGAACGAACGTATTTAGCGTGGATTCGAACGTCTATTGCTACACTCGGCATTGGTTTTGTTGCAGGTGGTTTGCATTTTAATTCGGGGAAAAATTTAAGTGAAGCAGCCGATACTCTTATTATTGCTGTTATCATCTTTTCTTTAGCTGCAAGTGCAGGGTTGCTTCTTTTCTCAACTTATCATTATTTTTCAACCCGCAAAAAAATTAACAGCCAAACGTATCAATCATCTCACGCTTTGGTTATTTTTGTTTTAATGATTATGCTGATGCTGATCGGCGCTCTTATGTTTTATTTTTTTAACATAGCGTAAAAAAGTTTAAGATATAAGAAAAAAGGGAAACCAGTCCCAAAGAATTTACGGTTTTATAAAAGAAAAAGAAGATCTATTAATATGGTGGTAATGGCAGAGGCAATGATAATAATATCTTCTTTTACAAACCGGCTGTGTGATTTTACAGGTTAAATTCTTTGTTATCCGCGGATAATGGAAAAGGAAAGCTGTATAAGCCAAAACTTATCCAATACATGTTGAACATAAAAATTGAATATGAATTTCACTACACGGTGAATCGAAAGTAAAGGAGAACGCTGTATGATTCAAACATCCAAGACCGTTGCCGCTCGTTTTTTTACGGAGCGTTTCTTTGATCAGGCTGCTCAAACAGCCTACTATTTTTTGTTATCTTTTGTACCGTTTATTATTTTTCTTTTTTCACTGCTGAGTTTCTTTCCAATTGACACAAACAATTTGCTCGTCTTTATTGAACCATTTACCCCTAAAAGCGCCTACGACGTAATTGAAAGATCAATTGAAACAGTTAACAATAGCGGGAAAAAAGTTTTGTCTTTTAGTTTATTAGCAACTTTTTGGCTCGCATCTATGGCTATACAATCTTTGGTTCGCTCGTTAAATGATGCGTATCATATTCAAAGAAAACAAACGTTTTTGCGCGGTTTAATCAATGATTTAATTTTGACCTTTGGCTTTATGGTTGTGGTAGCTATTTCATTGTTTGTGCCAATTATTGAAGAAGTCATTCGACATTTGGTGTTAACAAAAGTCCATGTTCCTGACATATGGTTTCAAAGCTGGACGACAATTAGATGGGGAATTGGGACATTATTTTTATTAGGCTTTTTTATTCTTTTTTACAAACTGATGCCAAGCGCAAGAGTAACGTGGAAAGATGTACTTCCAGGAGCTGTTTTCTCCACACTAGGATGGCAAGTTGTATCTACCGGATTTGGATACTATGTCCAGTTTGGAAGCTACTCGCAAATCTATGGTCAGCTTGGAAGTATTATTATTTTAATGGTCTGGTTTTATTTAACGGCCGCTATTTTATTAATTGGCGGTTTAATAAACGGTAATAAGTTCATCAAAGCTCACAAGACAACGTATAGAGACGTGGAAAACGACTAGGGAAACCTAGTCGTTTTTTTATATTCAGTTTTACAGTTAAAAGGTTTATTAAAAAAATATCGCGGGTAACTATTGAATATCTCGTTGCCTTTCCTATACACATAACTAAAAAACAGTAGGAGTTCACGTTGAGATGAGGTGGAAAATTGAATAATTTTAATCGGTTTTTAATCGCAGTTATTGGAATTGCAGGACTGATTTGTTCCGGTATGTTAGCACTGATGGTTTATAAGGTTCCTCACCTTTCGAACTGGGTAGAAAAGTGGCAGCATCAGGAGTGGTTTTACTACACAATATTGTCAATAAGCGCATTTTTAGCTGTTATTTTTATTATTTTTCTTTTAACAGGCATATTTAGCAGGCCGCCTAAAAAGAATTTAGCAATTGTAACAGGCGAAGGCAAAATAACCATTTCTAAAGCCACGATTGAATCTACAGCTTTGCGAGCAATTAGAGGCTTTCAGGGAATACGCTCTCCTGAAGTCCAAGCATCTATTCATTCTCGTAAAGAAAGAGTTAGTCTATATATTAACTGTTCGCTGTTTGGACGAGATGGACTACCAACACTAGGAAAAGAGATGCAGCTTGAAACGAAACGTGCCGTAGAGGCTTTACTTGAGCTTCCCGTTCACTCCGTCCGCATCGATTTAACAGATACACAAACGCGAAAGAAAGAGCGTGTTGTGTGATGAAGGAGGGACATAATGGGTACTCCAGATAAATTGATTCCATACCGTGGCCGAGTACTTGGTATTTTGGCAGGTTTAGTGTTGGCAATTTTACTATTAACAATTGGTTTTGGCCCCACGCTGCTAATTGTAGCTTTTATGGGAATTGGTTATGTAATCGGGAAGTGGCGAGATGGTCATTTAGACTTAAATAATTGGGTAGGATTTTTTACTAAAGGAAGATAGAAAATCACTTTAAGGGAGATGTTCGTTATGGCAGTTAATGAAACAAATACAGCAGTAAAATCTCAGGAAAATACAAATCAAAATACATTAACATTTGAAGATCAAGTCATTAAAAAAATTGCTGGAATTGCAGCTAACGAAATTAAAGGGATTTTATCAATGAGCGGCGGATTTATGAGCGGGTTAACAGATCGCTTCCGCAGCACGGAAGATATCACAAAAGGGATTAACGCTGAAGTAGGAGAAAAGCAAGTGGCCCTTGATTTAAAAGTAATTGTCGAATACGGAAAAAATGTTCCATCCATTTTCTCTGAAACTGTTCATAACGTGAAAAAATCAGTTCACGATATGACGGGATTAGAGGTAGTAGAAGTAAATATGCATGTAGAGGACGTAATGACTCGATCTGAATTTGAAGCGAAAACGGATCGAGACAAAGAGCAGGAGTCAAAGCGTGATCTTGAATAAAATATAAAAGGTAAACACTTCCATTCGTCATATATTCTTTGTATGATGAATGAGAAGTGTTTTTTTATGGGAGGGAGAATTCTGTGATATTGGTTAGTTCTTGCTTAGCAGGTCAAGCTTGCAGATATAATGGAAGTAGTGCCTTAGTTAAGGAAATGGAAGCGCTCGTTAAAAATAAAGAAGCGGTGATGATATGTCCGGAACTGTTAGGTGGATTTCACACGCCTAGAGAACCGGCAGAAATTATAAAAGGAACGGGAATAGACGTAATAAACGGAAATGCGCGAGTTATTGAACGATCGGGAAAAGACGTGACAGATATATACATAGACGGGGCCTATAAGGCACTGAACATCGCAAAAGAAATAAAAGCTACTGCTATTGTACTAAAAGAAAACAGTCCTTCATGCGGAAGTGAACATATATATAACGGAGCATTTCTAGGTGTTAAAATAGCCGGTGAAGGGGTAACGACTGCGTTGTTAAGAAAGCATGGTTTTATCGTTATATCCGAATCTCAATTTGCAGCTAAAATGTATTAAGAGCAATCACAATGACAAGAGGATGGGACAGAACGAAATGAATCCAACTCAAAGACAAACAATTTGGATGCATGATCTGGACTGCTTGCTCGACCGCTGTTGATTTCCGTGCAAGGCTTCGCTTTCCGCGGGCGGCCGATGAGCCTCCTCGTCGCTTCGCTCCTGCGGGGTCTCATCTGTTTCGCTGTTCCCGCAGGAGTCTTCACCTTGTCCTCCAACCAACAGCTATAAGTACCTGCGTTCACCATGATTATAAAAAAACACGAACTATTTATCCATTTTTGATAGATAGTTCGTGTTTCACTTTTATGAAATTATTTTTATCCAATCTCTTTTTGTAAAAGCTTATTTACTGTGAAGCGTATCTGCTGTGCTTTCTGTTCGTGTTACCGCATAAAGAGAGAAGCAAAGACCAAGCAATACAAAAATAGACCCGACCCAGCCGTTATAAATAACAGAGTATTGATTAACGACAATTCCTCCGACATAGGAGCCGATCGCAATTCCTACGTGTGAAATCGCTGCATTGGTGCTGATTAAAATGTCCGACGTGTCGCGTGCACTATGAATAATTAAATTGCTTTGAGCCGGTGAGACCGCCCAGCTGAGCGCACTCCAAATAATCATAAGAAGCAAGAACACAACGAATGGCAAATGAACGCCAAACGGCATAGCAATCATGCTAACAAAAAAGAGAGCAATCATGGTGATAACAGACGAAGAAGGGTTCCATCTATCAGAAACAGCTCCTCCAAGTCCTCCTCCTGCCACTGCAGCAAGACCGAAAATACCATAAATAATGGTTACCATCGTTGTATTTAATCCTAGCGTTTCTTGTAAAAATGGCGTGAAGTACGCATAAAGCGTTAAATGGCCCGCCAGTACAAACAATGTTGCTAGGTGAATAGCAAGCATTTTTTTATTGCGTAAAGCTTTTATCTGAGTCTTTAACGGTACAATTGGAGCGGGAGCTAGACGCTCCATTGTAAACCAAACGGTAATCATAATAATAGCAGTTAAGATTGCAATCATAACAAATACTTGACGCCAGCCAAGCGCATTTCCAATCAAAATACCAAGAGGAATACCCAAAACAAGTGAGCCGCTGATTCCCATAAACACAACGCCAATTGCTCTGCCTTGATATTCAGGCTTTACCATTCTAGAGGCCATTGTGGTAGATAGGACAATAATAAAAGAGCCGCTCGCAGCAGCGAGGATACGCCCGATTAATAGCATATAATAGCCCGAACTGTAGGCTGAAAATACATTGCTCAATAAGAAAATAAATAATGTCCACATATAAACTTTTTTACGCTCTATCTTAGCCGTCACATTTAGTAAAATCGGCGCAGACAAGGCATAAACAAACGAATAAATAGAGATTAAATAACCTGCTTTTGCTAGTGATACATGAAATGCATCGGCAATTAAGTCTAAGATGCCTCCTAGAATTAATTCGACTGTTCCAACAACAAAAGAAGCAATCGCAAGTATGTAAACTTTTTTATTCATCAAAAAACCCCCTCTTTAAAAAGTTACAACTAGAATAGTAACCTTTTTTAGAGTGGATTTCAATAGGTAATATTAAAAAGGTTACTAATTCATTAGTAACCTTTTTAATATCGCAGTCGAGTAAGCAGCTCCATGATCTCAGAATCCTGAAGAAGCTGCTCTTGATATTTCTTTGTAATATGGGTAAGTGCAACGTCATGGTAAAAGAAATCAGCAAAAACTTTTACAAGCGGCTGCGACATGGTTTTTATTGCTTTCCATGTCTCATGTTCAATGCCCGCAAATAAAAGGTAAGCATCGTCAACAATAATCAACTGCGACGGCTCAAGGTTTTTATGATCATCTATTGGATTTAATGTATGTAAATGTTTGAGGGCAGTCTGCAAGTTTCCTATGGTTAAGACCTCGACGTTTACGCCTTGTTTCTCTTTTTCTTCTAGCAATGAGCGGTAATGTTCCAACTCATCATTCCAAGCCGATAAAATAATAGAAGATTCCGCTTCGTGAATCAATTGTTCAATGTGAGCAGAAATAGAGGATTTATCTTTTAAACTCCAAACATGATCATCTGTAAACGTTCTTTTAATTTTATATGTTTTTAATTCATTAATGTCATTTTCAAAATCAGCAGTAAGTTTTTGAATGACGGTTTGAAGGGCTACCGCTGAATAAAGTTTCTTTTTCCCGGACAATGTATTTACTACAATGCCTTTATCAATTAAACGATTAAGTACTTCATAAATCTTTGCTTTTGGAACATGCGAATACGTGACAATCGAACTAGCATCCAGCGGACCTTCATTCGCAAGCAGCGCTTCATATACTTGACTTTCATACTGAGAAAAACCAAATTTTTGCAGCATAATTCTCTATTCATCATCCTTTCTTTTTTTTTAGTATATCACGGTTTGTAAAAGTATTACTAATTGTAAATATATCTTATTAAACTATGTTCTAAATAATCAACAAAGATAAAAAATAGGCTATTAAAGGGTCTTTACTACAATAAAACTATTTTTAATCACGTGCTTTTCATACTAAAACACTCATCATCGGGTAAAGAAAAGAAAGAGGTGAAAAAAATGAAGAAAAATGAAAAACTACTGTTGAAAAAAATGAACATGAAACAGCAAAGAGAAGTTGCTGCTCAGCTTGAAGACGTACTGGATTCCTTACTGTCTCTTGAAGAAAAATTATGCTCAGCACCTGATAATAGCGAGTGGCTTTCTTTACAAGCTCAGCTTGAAAAAAGAGAACATGAGCTGAGATTTAAGCATAAAATGCTGTGTGAAGAATGGAATGCACTATAAAAGACAGGCATTTTGTCTGTCTTTCATTGCATCTAAATTTTTATGACCCGGATAGGACTCACCATCAAAATAGCTAAAATAATCATAAGATAAGGATTCACATAATAAAACATGCCAAGCAGTGCGATAATTAGAGCAGGAAAAGGAATAGGAAGCCCTATAAAATAACCTACGGTTGGATTTGCGCTAAATTTAGCTAATCTCAATGCACCCATGCTTGGATAAATCATAAAAGCGAGTACCGTTAGCCAAGAGTGGGGAGAAAGAGTATGAAATAGCATTGCAGGCGCTACGCCAAAGCTTATAATATCAGCCAAAGAATCTAGCTCTACACCAAACTCACTGTTAACTTTTAGCTTTCTCGCAATTTTGCCGTCAAATAAATCGAAAAAAGCGGCTAGAAAAATAAAAAGAGCAGCTAAGCGTTCGTAGCTGTTCATATTAAAGGCTATGGAAAATACGCCGCTTAGCAAATTTCCAATCGTAAAGAGATTCGGAACCCATTTTAACAGTCGAAGAATCAATGTCATACAACCGCCTTTCACAGTGTGTACAATTAGTGTAACTGTTAAATCGTATTATTATGTGAGATGCAAGATAAAAAGAAAGGAGTATTGAAAACTGGCTGTCGTTTCTGTAATATATATCGTATAATACGATAATAAATAAAAATACGATATAAAGGAGCAGGATCATGAAAGTAGAGGAGTTAAACAGCTATTGGACGTCTATTTATTATCATTTGCACTATACGCATCAAGAGAAAATTACGCACCAAACCATACGTCTTTTGCAGCATATCGACAAATCATCTTCGGTTGGAATAAGAGAAGTCGCAGATTATTTAACTATTTCACATAATACGGCATCTGAACATGTAAAGAGAAGCATCGAGAAAGGATATGTGTATAAAAATAGAGATATACAGGATGAAAGAAAAGTAATTCTGCATTTAACAGAAGTAGGAAAAGACATCTTAAAACGGAATTCAAGCTTGGATGAACAAAAAGTATCAGCTATTTTACGCGAAATGACAGCATCTGAAAAACAGCTGATTCAACAGGCTTTTCAGTTATTGAGCGAGCGTGCAGAACATGTATAGTATCATCAAAATTTTAATGTCGGCTCTTATTATTGCAGGGGTAACAGAAATGGCCAAAAGATTTCCGGCATACGGTGGAATCGTGGCTGCTCTTCCAATTGTGAGCTTACTAAGTATTATATGGTTGTCAGTGCAAGGAGAAAAAAAGGAAGTGGTCAGTCAGTTTACACTTGGCGTTCTTTATGGACTCCCAGGCACTATTTTATTACTTGCTGTCGTCTATATTTGTGTAAAAAACTCCCTTCATTTGTTTGTGAGTTTATCCATAGGAGTTATGTGTTGGGCCTTGTTTTTAGTGCTTCAAAAGATGGTGATTAACCTAATTACTACATAAACTATTGGAATTTAATCCAATTTTCTGTAAAATAAAGGTCTAAGTAAAAAATAGGAGCTGAGTAGAGTTGAGTTTAGCAGAGAAAAAGTTAGGAATTGACCGAGTTGTTTTTATCGGCAGAACGTTTGAAGAGTATAGAGCTATGTTTAATTTGAATGACAAGCGTTTAAAAGGAAAAAAAGTGTTAGATTGTGCTAGCGGAGCCTGTTCTTTTACTGCTCATGCCTTGCAGCAAGGTGCGGCGGCTACTAGCTGTGATATTGCCTATAAATTTACGGCAGAAGAGCTTGAAAAGAAGGGAAGCCTGGATTTAATTCATACGATGAATCAAATGCAGCACGTACAGGAGCAATATGTGTGGAAATATTTTTCGTCTATTGATGATTTAACGGAACATCGAAAAAGAGCATTAAAAGATTGTATTGCTCATATGAAAAAGAGCCCCGAAGCCTATCAGTGCGGAGCCCTTCCTAATTTGCCGTTTCAAAAGAACGAGTTTGATTTAACGCTTTGTGCAAACTTTTTATTTATGTACAGCGACCGGTTAGATTATACGTTTCATTTAGAGGCTTTAAAAGAACTGATACGCGTTACAAAAGAGGAAGTGCGCTTGTTTCCTTTAACGGACCTGAGCGGCAAGATTTCTACCTATTTGCCGCAGCTTTTAGAAGAGATTGCGCCTCTAGTAAAAGGAACAGAAATAGCAGATGTCCCGTATGAATTTCAAAAAGGTGCCAATCAAATGCTGAAAATATATGTATAACAAATGTAATGAAGAGGCTGAGGCAAAAGTATTTTAGCCCAAGTGAAAAACGAACCCTTGATCAAACATGTTAATCAAGGGTTCGTTTTTTTTCTTTTGTTAGGGTGAACGTATGTTTCATCTGTGCCATTCCTTTTAGCAGTTGATTGGAGGGCAAGGCGAAGACTCCTGCGGGAAAAGCGGAACAGGTGAGACCCCGCAGGAGCGGAAGCGACGAGGAGGCTCACCGGCCGCCCGCGGAAAGCGAAGCCTTGCATGGAAATCAACTGCGGCATCACAAGTGGTTCAGCTCATGTATCCCATTTGTTCGTCTTTAGATTGGATTCATTTCGTCATGTCTTAACCTCTTTTAACATTCAAACGTTTTTTAGCAGTTTGAGTATGCTTCGTTATGGTTTCAGATCCAAGCGCTTTAGCTAAGCCGAACGAAGGCATATTCACATATACTGATTCATAATTTCCTGCAGGAATGACGTAAGTTTCATGATAAATGCCAACTGCATTCGTTTTTGAAGCCTGTTTATAAAAAGAATTCCAAGCTTTTAAGTGCTGAGGACCTTTGGCATAGGAGGTCAATTGATCAACTGACTCCCAATATTGAATCAGCGTAATGGTTCTTAAATTAAAAGATCCTTGCAAAGATAAAAAGCCAAGATTTTTGTTTGCATACAACTCTCGAATCATAGGAGGCATTGCTTTAAATACAGGGAGCCATTTGTGTACGGCTGTCCATTTATTAATACGCATTCCTATAACAAAGACGACCAGATCCTGACCGGGCTTAGCCATTACACGATTGGAATGAATCATAAATTCTGCGCCTCCTCATCATATAATTTATTAATCGTATCTTTGCACCATTCCATCGAAGCACGAGTTGTTCGTTTACCGTAGTCTAGGGTAATAAGCCAATACGTTCTGTCAGGAGAAGGGCTTTTAGAAATGCTGTCTTCGATTCCGCAATACATGTGATAGCGTTCAGTTAGTTTCTGCTGAGCGTTTTTTAACTGCGAAATTGTGAGCTGCTTTTCTTGGTGACTACTAAAAAATAGTTTTAACAAAAGTTCATTTCGTTCTGAGGGGAGCTGCTTAATAGGTTCACGCAGCCAATCTTGCAGAACTTCTTTTCCTTTAGTTGTTATTGCGTACACTTTTTTATCCGGTTTATCAGTTTGAGTAACGGAATTTACCGTTGCTAGTTCTTCATTCACAAGCTTTTGTAAAGTGGGATAAATTTGACCATAGCTAATTTTCCAAAAATGATTTAAACTTCGATCCATTAACCGCTTAATTTCATAACCAGTTCTGCATTCAGTGGTAAGCAGTCCTAAAATCGCATATGTTGTTTGATTTTCCTTCATTTACTTTCCTCACCTATATCTTTTTGATATATATATATTACCATAAACAGGATATTATTCAATAAAAAAACGCGAGAGTTATGCACTCTCGCGTCTAAAAAAAGGTTTGTATTGCTGAACCATCATTTGCGAAGCAGCAATAAATAAAAAGATAAAGCCTCCACACATTAGCAACATGACAGCACCTATTCTCCATAAAAGCTTTGGCATCAGCATATCTCCTTTTTTGAAGTTATTACCTATAGTGTAAAGAATAGCTTGCAAAAATTCTAGTCATAACTAAATATAATTTTATAACTTTTTTAGACTGACTCTTCCTTTGGATCATCTTCATCAAAAATAGGAACTTCTGTATACGCTTCTTCTTTTTCGAAAGCGGAAGAAGAATTCTCTTTATCCTCTTGTGCAGGCTTCGGTTTACCAGAAGAAATATCTGATTTAGCGTTTTTTAACTCTTCCATATCTTTTTGGATTTGGTCCGTGAAATCCTTTGGTATAGCTCCGCTTCCGTATGTAGCTCCGATGTTTAAAGCACCTCCGAGCTCCTTAATGCCCACTTGGCCAATATTGTTGTTTTGTTCGTATTTATCAAGAAAAAATTTATCAATATGAATAGGAGGGGGAGCATTTTCTAAAAGTGCCGCTTTTTGATGAATCAATTTTACTTCTTCTTGAAGGGAAGACGTTCGTTTTAGCATGTCCACCTGTACTTCAGTTAAAAGCGACATACTTCGCTCTAATGCTGAAACTCTGTTATCTAGTTCGTTCATTTTTTCGAGATAAGGAGCCATTTTTTTTTCTACATATTGTTCTACTAAGCTAGCTATATCCGGATAAGACACAGCTTCTTTCTTTTTATCGCGAGGGTTTTGCGTGGAGATGATTTGTTCCAATTGTGCTACTTTTTCTTTTAAAAAATGAAGCTGCCTAGCAGTATCCTGCATGTCTTTTGTATATGATTGTTCAGTGTTTTTGTGAGCACTTCTTTGTGAAGATGAAGAATCGTTGGAAAGCGCTGGCTGAGACTCCAGCTTTTTTTTGAGCATTATGAGAGAACCCATTTGCGGTTCGAGTTTTAAAAAACGGTTCATGTGAACTTCAAGCGTGTTAATACGCTTGATTTGATGTTTGAAGTCCGCTAGCTCAGTTTGAAGATGTTGGTTAGTCTGTTTGGGGTTAAAAAATCCTTTCATAGACATTTCGCTTCTCCTCATCTTGGGCTTATTTCCTCTGTAATCACAGTTAGATAAATACATATTGATTCAGTTTGGGAGTTAATATTAAATTTTTTGCATTTATAAATGCTTATGTGCAGCATTACGTTTCATTCGTAAAACTACTAAACCTTATTCAATATGAATACGCTCTTCTTGAAAAAACTGCCTGTGATAAGAAAGAATAAGCAGTCCATTTTCAAATTTTGCACGCAGATGATGCGCATCTGTAGGCTCAGGCAATTCGATAATTCGGTTGAAATCTCCAGAAGGTCGTTCTTGTACAACAGGCTGCCCTGTAATGAGAGGGTGGGGCGAGCCTTTTAATAGAAGCCGGCTGCCTGAAACAGAAACGTGCAAGTTTTCTTTTAGATAACCAGGCAGGTCAGCGATAACAATGATCTCGTGAGGAGTAACATAAATGTCGATAGGTGGAAAATTACTTCTAGGAGGTTGAGGAGCCTGATGCGAATCCTGAGCAGTCATATCCATATTTTCTTTCATAAATTCGTTAAAAGCAGTTTGATCAAAAACACCGTTCCAAAAGTCGTTTGTTTGATATTTTTTAGCGAATTCCATCCACTGCATAAGTTTATCAAAGTCCATATGGTTTCCTCCTTACCACACATCATAAAAAGATGGAATTTGAATATAGTTTGAAAAGGGGGTGGTTTAAATGTCAGGTGCATCTATAAATATTAATATTTTAATGCTAAAGATAAATTCCTTTGAAAATGCGTCTGCGGTAAATATCGGACAGAATTTACTAGCAGACTGGAATAATTCAGATAAAAAAACACAGGGGTTTGGGCAAAATTTCGGTGATGATAGCGGGTTTATAGGAACGAGAAGCTGTGTTGATGATCGTGATCAAATTGATAGCCCATCGTCTTTTCAAAAAGTACCCATTTCATAGAAAGAGCCTAATAAATATAGCCAGTTCAGACGCAGGTTATATTTATTAGGCATCAGGTTGAATACTAGTAGACGAATAGATGAAGGTATGCTGCTAGTCATGCTCGTTAGAGGCGGTGTAGAAGCTTAAATTACGCTGTTTTTAACTGAGTTTGAATCGTTTACATCTGAATCTATAATCCATGAGAACGGAGTTACGTTTGGAGAAAAATCTCCGTTTGATTCTCCTAGTCCTTGATTACGTTTATAAGATACGAACACGTCAAGCTGCTGATTAGGTCCTATGCTTAAAACGGATGAATTATCCAGAACGTTCACTTTGAAGGCTTGTAAGTTAATGACCATAGGTGAAAAAATCATATGGTTTCCTCCTTATTTATCATTTTTTGTTGCAAATGCATCCACATAATCATTATCTACAGTTTTGTAAGCAGATCCTGCTGAAAAACATTGATCAGCGAGCTGCTGTCCGAAGGCCTGATTTTTCTTTGCTGTTACATACCTTGTAACTTTTAACGTATTTCCAATAGAAATACTGCTTGCTTGATCAGCACTGCGAACGTTCAATTTTCCTAGGTTGATTTTTGTTGAGTCAAATAGCATACTATTCTCCTTTCAAACGACAGTTCTTCTAAGTCTTTAAAAGCTTATTGTAACTTCGGTGAAAATATGAATAATACATGGATTCATTCCAAGAGCAGAAGTAGTCTACTGTAGCGTATTTTAGTTCTCCACAAAACGTGAAAAGATTTTAAAAAATCAGTAGTAAAAGGAGGAGATAATAAAAATGCATGACATTTTACATGCTGTAGAAAGATTAACAGTAAAAAGCGTGTTGGCAACGATTATTCATGTAGAAGGATCCTCTTATTTAAAGGAAGGAACGTCCATGCTGTTTCAAGAAAACGGGGAGAATATTGGGATGTTAAGCGCTGGTTGTGTAGAAGCAGATCTTGCTGAGCGCGTAAAAGAGTTGTTCCACACAGAACATGTATTAACCGTTACGTATAATTTAAAAGAAGAAGGTGATGCAGGGTGGGGACAAGGAGCAGGCTGCAATGGAATCCTCTATATTCTCCTAGAGCCCGTAACTGCGAGGATGAAGCAAAACCTTTTGCGGGTAAAACGTCAGTTAGATAACCGAAATCCTGTTTTACATATTAAAAAATTAGAAAAAGACTTTATTCAAACAACTTCTTTTTATGTAGAAAAGACGGGCGAAACATTTGGTGCAAATAGCGACCAATCATCTTTTGCAACAGATGATTGGAATGGGAAAAAGAGCGGTATTCAACTTTCAAATTGCTCTCTGCTCACATATGCTCATCTATATAAACCGAAGCCTCGTCTAATTATATGGGGGGCAGGTACCGATGCAAAATATTTAGTATCACTTGCTGCCAATACGGGTTTTCTTGTTACCTTATGCGACTGGAGACCAGCTTTATGTAATAAGGAACATTTTCCGCTAGCAGAGGAAATACATATTGGATTCCCAGAGGAAGTAGACAAACAATTGTCCGTGCAGAGCGATAATTTTGTTGTGATCATGACGCATAATTTTTATCGCGATCAAGAAATTCTCTCGCTATTAAAATCAAAACCTGTAAAGTATATAGGAGTTTTAGGATCTAAAAAGCGAACGCTTCGATTATTGAATACTGATATTCCTTCCCATATTCATTCCCCGGTGGGACTTTCTATAGGAGCGGTAGGACCGCAGGAAATTGCCGTTAGTATTCTTGCTGAATTAATTCAAAACCTCCGAATGTATGATGAAAAAAAGGTGTGAAAATATCCGGATTAAATATTGTTGCTGTTTATCTTGCCGCGGGAGCTAGTAAAAGGATGGGCACCAATAAGCTGCTGCTGCCTTTAGGGAATGGATGTTTAGGGAGTAAAGCTTTACGAAAAGCGGTTTGTTCAAAAGTAAATCATACGATAGTAGTCACAAAGAAAGGAGATTCTCTTGAGTGGATTGACCCTATTCTTTTTTCAAAAGCATATCAGCAGAAGTGGAGTCATACTTCTTGTAGTAGCGCCTTAAAAGGTCAGTCTGCGTCTTTAAAGTGCGGATTAAAAAAAGCAAAAGAATTAAGCGCTGATGCTATTATTGTGCTGCTGGCAGATCAGCCTCTTATAAGTATCGTTCTGATAGATACATTTGTTTCTCTGTTTGAAAAACATTTTTCCGTTCCGTTTATTTCATCTTTTTATCAAGGAATTGCCAGAGCGCCGGTTTTATTTTCAAAACAAATGTTTTCAAGCTTGGATAAGCTCCAAGGAAATCAAGGAGCAAGAAAAATTATAAGGCAAAACGGACCTGGAAATGGAATGTTTTATGAATGTACCGACGCTTCCTTTTTTATGGATGTTGATACAAAACAAGCGTATGAAAGCATTAAAAAGATATATAAAGAGAAATGTAGACGGGTTTGATTGATGGAGGTGAAAAGAGTGGATGTTATTGGGAAAAGCGTGATTCGAAAAGATGCGTTAGAAAAAGTGACGGGAACAGCTCGGTACACGAATGATTACAGTTTTAAAGGTTCCCTTCACGCCAAAATAGTAGTCAGTCCTTACGCTCATGCAAGAATTCAAGCAATAGACATTCAAGCAGCGATCGCTACTCCCGGTGTTCATGCAGTTGTGACGGGTGAGCATTTGCCGTTAACCGGAGAGGGAGTTCGTGACCGGCGACCGCTTGCGTTTGAAAAAGTGCGGTATCACGGAGAAGCCGTAGTCCTTATAGTAGCAGAGACTCCTGCACTCGCTGAGCGTGCGGCGAGTGCTGTCCATATTCAATATGAGCCGTTACCTGTCGTTCATTCTCCTAGCGCCGCTATTGAGCCGGATTCTCCTTTAGTGCATGAACATATGCACATCTACAAGCATGATGAAACGGTGTATCCAGAGCCCGGCACCAACGTAGCAAACAGAGTCAAAATACGAAAAGGCAATATGGAAGAAGGTTGGCAAAAAAGTGAGTTAATAGTTGAAGAAACGTTTTCTCTATCTCCTTCAGATCACGCGGCAATGGAAACAAGAAGTGCCGCTGCTGAAATTCTTCCGAATGGATTAGTTAAAATTATCACTTCTTCTCAAGCTCCTTTTATGGTGAAAAAATTAATCAGTGAGTACTTTGAAATTGAAGCGGGAAAAGTGATCGTTGAAACACCGCTAGTAGGAGGAGGCTACGGAGGAAAAGCAGCTGTCCAGCTGGAGTTGCTTGCCTATATAGCTTCAAAAGCTGTTGGTGGAAGACTGGTTAAAATATTAAATACAAGAGAAGAAGATATGCTCACTTCGCCTGCTCACATAGGTCTAGATGCCAAAATCAAGTTAGGTTGTTCTAAAGAGGGGCTCTTGCAGGCTGCTGACATTCTTTATTTGTTTGACAGCGGTGCTTATGCAGATAAAGGAACGGACCTGAGTAAAGCTGCAGCAGCTGACTGTACAGGACCTTATCGTCTTGAACATATTTTTTGTGATTCATTATGTGTATATACAAATCACCCTTACGCTTCTCCTTTTCGAGGATTCAGCCACTCAGAACTATTATTTGCGTTCGAGCGCACGATGGACATCCTTGCTAAAAAAGCAGGTATAGATCCTTTGGAGTTTAGAGAAAAAAATGCTATTTTGCCGGGCGATACTACGCCTACGCAAGTACGTTTAACGTCTAGCAGCGTCGGTAACTTACCAGAATGTATTCGTCGCTTGAAGCAGCTGATCAAATGGGAGGAAGGACAGAGAACGGTGCATGAAAACGGCCTTATTACTGCTAAGGGGATTAGCTGCGTCTGGAAAACCTCTACCATTGAAACAAACGCAGGTTCCGGTGTTATTCTAACATTCAATCCGGATGGAAGCGTGAATTTAATGTCTGGCGTTATTGAATTAGGCACGGGAACGAAAACCGTGCTCGCGCAAATACTGGCTGAAAAATTGCAGATGCGCGTGGAACGTATTCATGTGCGAATGGAAGTAGATACTCAAACGACTCCTGAACATTGGAAAACGGTGGCTAGCAGAGGAACTTTTATGGCAGGAAGAGCTGTTTTAGAAGCCGCTGAAGATGTGATTAACCAATTAAAAAAGATTGCTTCTTGTATATTTCGAGCTTCTGAGGAAGATATCGAAATAAAAAATGAAAAAGTTTTTTTACGGGATGAGCCCGAGACTTCTTTGAAATTTAAAGAGATTGTGTATGGCTATAAATATCCGAACGGAAATGCAATTGGAGGGCAAATCATAGGGAGAGGAAACTATATTTTAAGGGGCATGACTTACTTGGATAAAGAAACGGGAGCTGGGCGTCCGGGGCCTGAATGGACGGTAGCAGCTGAAGGAGTTGAAGTAGAATATAACCCTAGAACGTATAGATATCGTATTGTAAAAGCTATTTCTGTTATTGATATAGGAACCGTGCTAAACGAGAAAATGGCAAGAGGGCAAGTCATGGGTGCGATGAGTATGGGACTATCGTTTGCAGGCAGAGAAACATTTTGGTTTGATTCAAATAGCCGTATTTTAAATCCTCAGCTTCGGAAATATCGTCCTCTTCGCTACGGAGAGCATCCGGAGTACGTAGTAGATTTTGTTCATACGCCTCAATTAGATGCGGCGTACGGAGCTAGAGGAGTCGGAGAACACGGGCTGCTTGGTATGCCGGCTTCTTTAGGAAACAGCTTAACGGTGGCAGCAGAAACAGAATTAAATCAACTTCCTCTTATTCCAGAATTGATTTGGAGAATGAAAGAAGGGAATGCAGATGATTTCGTTTGACTTTGAATACTATAAACCTGCTACCTTTTCAGAAGCAGTTGCCCTGTTTCAAGAGTTAGAGAATCAAGGCAAACAGCCGCGGTATTATGCTGGCGGCACTGAAATTCTGACATTAGGAAGATTGGGTTTGTTTGTTACCCATGCTGTTATTGATATAAAAAATATACCCGAGTTTCAAAAAGCAGAAGCCGATGAAGACTGGATGATTTTTGGTGCAGGTGTAACGTTGACTGAACTGGAAGAGAAAAACTTATTTCCTTTATTAAGTAAGTCTGCTAGCGAAGTGGCTGATCACACGGCTCGAAATAAAATAACGCTAGGAGGAAATATTTGTGGGCATATTTTTTATCGAGAAGCGGTATTGCCGCTGCTTTTAACAGATAGTCAACTTGCAGTGGCAGGTCCTGCTGGAACAAATATCTATTCGATTCACGACCTTTTTAACCGGCGTTTGCAGCTGAAAAACGGAGAACTTCTTGTTCAGGTGTTTGTTGAAACGAAGTATGCTGCCCTGCCATATATGAGTATAAAAGAGCGCCAGCAGTGGGACACAGGATATCCATTAGTGACAATAGCAGCGTTAAAAACAGAAGGAACCATCCGAGTAGCTTTCAGCGGAGTATGTTCGTTTCCTTTTCGCTCAGCAGAAATAGAAGAAGTGCTAAATCATAAAGAAACGCCATTAGAAGCTCGAATTCAAAATGCTCTTGATTATATACCGGCTCCAATTTTAAATGATGGGGAAGGGTCGAATCGCTATCGCAAATTTGTGATTAAAAATTTATTGTTTGATATTTTCACAGAGCTGGGGGGAACGTAACATGCTAAAAGATGAACGCTATAGAATAACAATTAAGCTAAAGGTTAATGGTGAAGAAAAAATGGTTGATATCCGAACAGCAGATACGTTGCTTTACGTATTAAGAGAAAAGCTGGGCCTTACCGGAGCAAAACCAGGCTGTTTAAACGGGGACTGTGGGACTTGTACAGTAGGGATAAATCAGCGGCCAATGAAATCTTGTCTCATGTTAGCGGCAGAAACAGAAGAGAAAGAAATAATGACTATAGAAGGGCTGAAGAGTTCACCTATGCAAAAAGCTTTTATTGAACACTTTGCTTTTCAGTGCGGTTATTGCACATCGGGTTTTATCATGAATGCTCATTTGCTTTCCAAACGCCATCCTTCAGGCAGTGACGATGTTATAAAGGAGTGGCTTGCTTCCAATATATGCAGATGTACAGGGTATAAAGAAATTGAAGACGCAGTAAAATCTGTTTTACACTTTTCGGAGGGGGAGTGAGAAAGGAAAAGGGAAAAATAGAATAACATTTACACGTGTTTAGAATAGTATGTGCTAAGGGTGTGGAGAATGTGGAATGGAAAAGCGGCTTTGACAAAGAAAGGGAACTGATCTTTGCCATTCAACGAAATCTGGATGTAGTAACAGCTATATTATTATTAACTGGCCAAATAACAATTATAGGCGTATTTGTGACACCCGGAGCTTTTCGTGTTTCAGTAGGCGGACCTATTACAGGAACCAGCCGAATAGAAGGAAAAGACGGAGATGCAGGAATTAATATCATTATTGATATGATTGATGTGATTCTTGCGGCTTTGCTGCTTAATAACCAGATTAATGTGTCGGGCGCCTTTATTTCTTCTGGAAGGTTTACCATTAACGTAAGTGGACCTATTTTGGGCGTTCCTAAAACAGAACCTGCATTAAGTGAACTAAATCAATCCTCTCAGTTTTTCCATCTTACCGTATCAAAACATTTTTATGTAAATCCTGACTTAGTTGAAAAATTTACAAAGGACTGATTAAAATGTCATTAACGGATATACCTACAGTAAGGCCTTCAGAGACGAGTGTTTTTCTTATCGCGCTGCCGCTTATTATTTTTATTTTTTTCTTTACTCAGCCAAAAGCATCAGACATCAAATAATCATGTAGTATAATGGTGATTTTATCACTGCGTACAGAAGCGGCCTATTTTTCTGTTCGTATCATTACCTCTTCATTCATTAAGCCCCTAACGCTTTTCTTTTCTGTCATGTTTCATTAAAATGAACATAAACATATATGTAGAGAAAAGAATAATGTAGTGTTTTCTAACGTTATAAAATAGCTTACGATACGAAGAAAGCGTCTATAATAAAAGAAACGAAACTTTTGCGTGGTCAACTGACGATGCTTTTTATTTTTACAAACTGCAGTGAAGGCAGAAAGGAGAGAATTCGATGAGTTTGCGCGATCGGCTGCTGTATGTAGCGGAACATTATAAACAAATGGGTGGAGACGTACTTGTAAAACATGAAATAGAAAATATGCTTACACGCCGGCTTCCGATTTCTCTTTATCGATTGGAGCATATAAATCGAGAAGAAATGCGTATATCGGGCCACCACGTTGAAACATTTCCTTACGTGACCCTTGCCAATAAGAATATAGAGAGTGATGTGATAGTAGCATATTTATTCAGTGAAGACGGTCAGCGTATTTACTTAGCCATGATGAGAGGAGACTCAGAAGAAGGAACTGACCTGAAAGACATTCGTTTTTTTACTCCTGAACATGCCCGCTTATTGAAAGATAATCATATTGTCATTGGTACAAGCATGGAAGCGAAAAGCTTTGAGGATAGGGTAGCTCTTTATCTTCCTTACAATATAGCAGACTTACCTAACAATGATCAGCTTCAAGATGACTTGCATTTACTGCTGAGTATGCATGAACAGTATATAAAAACATACGGAATGAGCAAAGAGATGATTGGCGATAAAGACGCCATCGTCCACATTCATGAGTACATTAAGAAATCTGGATTTACATACGAACGACAAGATATAGCCAACGCCTACTTTGCTTTAAAGACCAAGCCTTTTATTGTTTTATCAGGAATGAGCGGGACAGGGAAAACAAAGCTTGCGCAGCTCTTGGCAGATAGTATCGGTTCCACGATTGAAAATGGCAGACAAGTGCTTATTCCAGTTCGGCCCGATTGGCACGATAGTTCAGATTTATTAGGGTATATTGATTTAAGAGGAGATTTTCGCAGAGGATCGTTTCTGTCGATTATGCAGCAAGCCATTCAGCATCCAGCTTACACATATGTTGCCATATTGGATGAAATGAACTTAGCTCGAGTTGAACATTATTTTAGCGATATTTTAAGCGTGATGGAAAGCAGAAGCTGGTCAAAAGGGAAAATCAAAACAGCTCCGTTATTTCCTGGACATAAGATGTTCCGAGATATTTATTTGCCATCTAACCTTCTCATTATCGGTACCATTAATATGGATGAAACAACTCATGGGTTTAGTCAAAAGTTGTTAGATCGTACCAACACCATTGAGCTGAATAAGATTCAGCTCGATTCTTTTGATTTTTTAGATGATAGAGATCCACCTCGGCACAGTATTGAAAATGTACAAATTCAAAGTCAATACGTTCACTTAAAAGATGCGTATGTTGAACATGCTGAGCTCATTCACGAAGTAACAAATGAACTGCTAACCGTCAACGAGATGCTTACAGAAGTCGATTTGCAAATAGGTTACCGCGTACGCGACGAAATATGCTTTTATCTAATTTACGCAGTGAAAAGCGGAGTGTTTACATTTGATCAGGCGTTTGATTTTCAGATATTGCAAAAAGTTTTGCCTCGTATTTCAGGAAGCGATGCTTACACATTTGACCTATTAAAAAATCTTTATTATTACTGTACAAATACGCTGCTCGATGATGAATTTGAGACAGCTGTTGTCAACGCAGACGGGATGAGATTTCCTAAAAGTGCACGCAAAATAATGGAGATGATGAGACGTTTTGAAGTATACGGATACACGTCATTTTGGATTAATACCGTACGTTGAAATTGAAACCGATACGTGTACGGTGGTTATAAAAGGAAAGAATAAGAAAAAAATAAATTCTGCAGAAGAAGTGATGTTTTTTTCTTGTACGGGAAAAGGAATCACACATGTAAAAGTACTAAATCAAACAAAAGGCATGATGACTTCCAAACCGCCGCTTGAGCCTTTATTTTTTGAAAATGAAACCTATCAAATTACAGTTGTTTCAAAAAATGAAACAAGTCTGTTTGTTAATCACGACTCAAAAGCAGTTGAACAAAGTTTTCAAACCGTAGGATTCCCCTACATTTTAACAGGAAATATAAGCTTTCAAAATGAGGTAGGGTATTCTACGTTTCATGTCTACAGTGAAATAGAAAAAGAGCTGTCTTTTACTCTTGAAATTTTCCCATCAAAGATGAGCTACAAGACAGATTATGTACGCATGGTTGATGAAGTGAACGGATACATTCATGATTTGGCATACGATATGCTCCGTAAAACGTATATTGAAGCAAAATCGGTTTGGTCTAAACAAGCAACATGGACGGAATTTTATCATGTGCTCTCTCACTATATGAAACCCTTTCTTCATTCTGTTCGTCAGATTGAGAATCAGCCGTTTCAATCGGTAAAAGTTGAACATCAGCTCATGAGAGGAGATCAAATAAAAAAACAAGATAGCCAGGCTATATCATTTGTCCGAACACACCCTACCTATCTTGCATCTTCAAGCAGAGGAATTAAAATTAATCGGCATATAAAAGTAGTACCCACAAAAGCAATTGGCACAAGACATGTAGCTACCTATGATAATTTGGAAAATCAAAGTGTTAAATGGATGATGACGCAGCTGTATCACAAGCTAACTACACTAATTGACAAATTGATAGAAGATAGATATGTAAAAAAAGAAGCGGTGTCGGCTCTAGAAACCAATCATACCGAATTAAAAAGGCTGCTAAACAATGTGTTCTGGCAAAGAGTGAAGACCATACAAGTTTCGACTCTTCCTTCTACACTCCGTACGGCACCCCGCTACCGGGAAGCAAGCAGATACTTTATGTTCTTAACGCGAGGGTTGGCTCTTAACGGAGAGTTTTACCACCTTTCATTAAAAGATATCGCAACTCTCTATGAATACTGGACGTATGTTAGTCTTTTAAAGAAGTTGCAAATTTACGGTAAACGAATAGAACAAAACATCATGACAACGACAGAACAAGGGTTGAATGTCAGGGTGCAGGCCTCTTACCATCGTTTTCAGGTGGGAAAAGCAGAAGTAACGCTATGGTATCAAAAAGAATACCATCATACTCATACTGTTATCCAAAAGCCAGACTTGCTGCTTGAAGTAAAGCAAGGGGAGAAAAAAAGTGTATATCTTTTTGACGCTAAGTATCGTATCAAACCAAATCACGATACGCCCTCTCCTAGAGAAGAAGATATTAATACCATGCACCGTTACCGAGACGCTATTGTAGAGGAAAATGGAATAAAACCGGTACAAACAGCGGTTGTGCTGTTTCCAGGGAAAGCAGAAGGCTATAAGCAGCATCATTTTTATAAAAGTATTGAACGCGTTGGAGTGGGTGCGCTGCCTTTTTTGCCGGGAGAGGAAGGGCTAGTAGAAGAATTTATTAAAACTATTTGTACGGAAGAACCAAATCTTTTCAGCGCTGATTAGGTAAATAGGTAGAACGTGAACAAGCCTTTTTTTTATGCGTTGACATAGTGTTAAGTTTTTTATGTTTTGATGACATTTCGAGATTTTAGTTGTATTTTCCTGTTGAATTTTCTAGAATAGTAGAGAATAAAACCGTATCGAAAAGAAGTCGTATCATGTGCAGAGAACGTATCAGGAGGACAACGAAGTGAAAAAGATTCTACTATTCACGTTAGTAGCGCTATTGGCAACTTTTTTTATTGACAGGGTATACAGCGAACGCAACCAAGCGCAACTTCAGCAAACCGTAATTAATGAAATTAAAAAAACAAATCAAAGTAAAGAAGAAGCTTCCATCCTTGATTTTAATGAATTATGTGATTTTAGATGGGATAAAGTATATGTTTTTGGACCGGAAATGACCCGCAGTGAGGTAAATGAAAAGCTGGGCTTCAATTGGTCTGAAGCAAAAGCAAAAGGTATTGGAAAAGATAAAAAAGATAACTTTATTGTTTTTGTGGAAAATGATCAAGTAACGCAATATTTAAAAATACCGGCGTCATATGGAGCTATTGTTCCTAAGACTTCTGTTGCAAATGAAAGCTAACGAACTTCTTCGTTAGCTTTTTTTATGCTTTCTTTTTTAAGGATGACGTTTTTTTCTCTGCTGTTGATTTTGTCGGCTGTAAAGTAGAAGGATCTATGCTCACCTTTAACATTTCCATTAAATGTCGAATATCTCGTTCTTCGCTTCCGCTTACTTTTGTAACTTCGCCTTGATTTATTTTTTGTTGAATGACGCTTTGTAAGGCATCTCGGTAGTTGTTTTTGTAAATAGATGGATTAAAAGAAGTAGATAGCTTATCAATTAATTCCACCGTCACTTGTGTATCACTTTCATTAACAGAAGAAGTAGTAGATAAGTTAGGCACATCTGTGACTGAACGAAGTTCTTCTTCAAAATGCATCGTGTGAAGAACGAGAGAGCCGCCCACGGAACGAATAATGGCGATTTGCTGTTTGGAATATAAAAATACATTGGCAATACCGACTTTATTCGTTATTTCAAGTGCATTTAATAACGTATAATAAGCTTTTAGGCTCGTTTCTTCAGGAGAAATATAGTAGGGCTTATCAAAAAACAGGGGATCAATGTCATCTAACGAAACAAAGTGCAACAATTCAACAGCTTTGTTTGCTGCAAAGGGCTCTTTGACACGATCAATTTCCTGTTGTGAAAGTACAACAAACTGACCGGTCGCGGTTTCGTATCCTTTAACCAGTTCATCGGATTCTACTTCTCGTCCACACGTTTGGCAATGTTTTTCTTGATGAATGGGTGTATGGCAAACGGAGTGCAGTGTGCGCAGCTTTACATCTTTTTCTTCAATTGCTCCGTGCAGTTTAATAGGGATGTCAATTAATCCAAAGCTGATTTTACCTTTCCAAGCAGTATGAAGCATAAATGTTCTCCTTTTACTCTTTTTTAGTAGTGTGCCGTAAAACAAATGAGATATCCAATTGTTTTGAAAAGGAAAACTTTCTAAAAAAACTATGTGCTAAATAAACAATTAAAGAGTTCCAATAAAGCTACAGAGACAACATCTGCAGCTTTATTGGAACTCAATAGGAACTATTTGCTGATTAGATTCATTTGTCTCATGTTTGGAAATCGTAATTTCAAGGATTTCGTTACTAAATGTAGCGGTAATCTTTTTATTCATCAATGGAAATGGAAAGTCGATTGTACGTTCAACGCTTTCTTCCATTTGTTCTCTTGCAAGCGTTCCTTGCTTTTCATCATGAAATTCTCTAAGGCAGTATTTTTTGGCTGTGAGCTGTAAGTGGTCAGCTTGTATCTGAACGATAATATCCTTAGGGTGATACCCTAATAATTCAGCTTCGACAATAAATGATTGTTCTGTTTCAAATAAATCTATACGAACGGAATCATAATCTAAATAACTCATAAAGGGATTTGAAAGCATGACTTCTAACAACTCTTGAAAGCCTTTTACAAACATTTGGTCTGCTGGCAGACGCTTGTTTTTCATTTCTACGTTCCTCCATTATTTAAACTGTTTCACTTTACTATCATATGCGCGTTTATGTACTTAGTGAACTCCTGTGCAAAGAATAAGCTTGAAGTACTAGCTGCCTTTTCTATGCATAAAAAAGCAAGCTCTGTAGAGAGCTTGCCGCTGTTTTACATATCATGTCCGCTATTGTGTTTTTGGCGAGAATGCTTACGGTTCTTTACTTTATGAGATCCGCTTAGCGGTTCGGGCTGTCCAGAATTGCTTTTTGGCGCATTTCTTCTGATGTCTTTGCTGCTGTTTTTGTTCATAGTTAAACCCTCCCTTTCATTTATTAGGGTGGGATAGTGACAGGGGATTTATCCGATGAAAAATTCCCCTTTCTAAAAATAGGTTTAGCAAAAACAGGAAATGGGAACAGAAAAAAAGCGCCATATATAATGACGCCTTCTCGTTAGATTTCATGGAGTTAAACGATTTTGCTTTTCTAACTAGTGATTAGTATATCCAATAAGAGAGTGTTTTATTGATTTTTTTTGCGTTTTTTATTATTTTGTTTCTGTTGTTCGGTTAATGGTTCATTTGAAAATTCTTCATTATAACCCGCTCCTTTTCCTTGAGCGCTAGCCGCGTTAGCTCCAGGAATGACGTGGTTTGACTTGCGTTTAGCCATGTTGAATCACCTCCGTTTCTAGCATGCGTAAAAATCAATGAAATATGAATTATTAGAAAAATAAAAGGCAGATGGAAAAAGGTTATAAGTGAAACTTATGTTAATTAATAACATTCTTTTTATTTACTTATGTATAATATTATATTAAGATAGATGGTGAAGGGAATAGAGGATGGGGTAAGTAAATCCTTTATACATAGAATTTTAAGGGGGTAAAAGCAATGACTAAAAAAGACGTTTTTAACGCTCGTTCGTCATTCGATCTTAATGGCAGCACATATAATTATTACCGCTTACAAGCTTTAGAGGAAGCAGGTTTAGGTAACGTATCTAAGCTGCCGTATTCAATTAAAGTATTATTAGAATCTGTTCTTCGTCAGGTAGATGGCCGTGTTATTACAAAAGAACACGTCGAAAACCTTGCAAAATGGGGAACAAAAGATATCAAAGATATCGATGTTCCTTTCAAACCATCTCGTGTTATTCTTCAAGATTTCACTGGAGTTCCAGCGGTTGTAGACTTAGCGTCACTTCGTAAAGCAATGGCTGATTTAGGAGGAGATCCTGACAAAATCAATCCAGAAATTCCAGTAGACCTCGTTGTCGACCACTCCGTACAAGTTGATAAAGCAGGTACAGCTGACTCATTACGAATTAATATGGACCTTGAGTTTCAACGTAATACAGAGCGCTATAATTTCTTAAGCTGGGCTCAAAAATCATTTAATAACTATCGTGCAGTTCCGCCAGCTACTGGTATCGTGCATCAAGTAAATTTAGAATATTTAGCAAACGTTGTTCATGCTGTTGAAGAAGATGGCGAATTCGTAGCTTTCCCTGATTCTCTAGTAGGTACTGACTCTCATACAACGATGATTAATGGTATCGGTGTTTTAGGATGGGGTGTTGGCGGTATTGAAGCGGAAGCAGGCATGCTTGGTCAACCTTCTTATTTCCCAGTTCCTGAAGTAATCGGTGTTAAACTTGTTGGTGAATTACCAAACGGTACTACAGCTACAGACTTAGCGTTAAAAGTTACGCAAGTGCTTCGTCAAAAAGGAGTAGTCGGAAAATTCGTTGAATTCTTCGGTCCTGGCGTAGCTGAACTTCCATTAGCTGACCGTGCAACAATTGCTAATATGGCTCCTGAATACGGTGCAACATGCGGGTTCTTCCCAGTTGACGCAGAGGCATTAGCATACATGCGTTTAACAGGAAGAGATGAAAAAGACATTCAGGTTGTCGAACAATATACAAAAGCAAACGGTTTATTCTTTACACCAGAAAATGAAGATCCAATTTTCACTGATGTTGTTGAGATTAATCTTGCTGAGATTGAAGCAAATCTTTCAGGTCCAAAGCGTCCGCAAGATTTAATTCCACTTTCTCAAATGCAAACAGAATTCAAGAAAGCTTTAACAGCTCCTGTTAGCAATCAAAGCTTCGGACTTGATGCTAAAGACGTGGATAAAGAAGTTACGTTTAAGCTTGCAGACGGTTCAGAAACAACAATGAAAACAGGTGCCATCGCTATTGCGGCTATCACAAGCTGTACGAACACATCAAATCCTTACGTATTGGTAGCAGCTGGTTTAGTTGCGAAAAAAGCGGTAGAAAAAGGATTGGATGTTCCAGCTTACGTGAAAACTTCTTTAGCACCAGGTTCAAAAGTAGTAACGGCTTACCTTCAAAATTCAGGATTGCTTCCATACTTAGATAAAATCGGCTTTAACATCGTAGGCTATGGCTGTACGACTTGTATCGGTAACTCTGGTCCACTTGAAGCTGAAATTGAAGCAGCGATTGCAGACAGCGACTTGCTTGTAACGTCTGTTCTTTCAGGAAACCGTAACTTTGAAGGACGTATTCACCAATTAGTAAAGGGTAACTACCTTGCTTCTCCACCGCTTGTTGTAGCATATGCACTGGCTGGAACGGTAGATGTAGATTTACAAAAAGATCCAATCGGCATTGATACAGACGGCAATGAAGTATTCTTTAGCGACATCTGGCCTTCTCAAGATGAAATTAAAGAAGTTGTTAGCCGTACCGTAACGCCTGAATTATTCCGTAACGAGTATGAGCGTGTATTCGATGATAACGAGCGCTGGAATGAAATTAAAACGAGCGAAGATGCTCTTTATACGTGGGAGAATGATTCAACATACATTCAAAATCCACCGTTCTTTGAAGGCTTATCAGAAGAGCCAGGTGAAGTAGAACCGTTAAATGATCTTCGCGTAGTAGCGAAATTTGGTGACTCAGTGACAACGGATCACATTTCACCAGCGGGTTCAATTGCAAAAACATCACCTGCAGGTCTTTACCTTCAAGAAAACGGTGTAGAACCAAAAGACTTTAACTCATACGGTTCTCGTCGTGGTAACCATGAAGTGATGATGCGCGGTACGTTTGCAAACATCCGCATTAAAAACCAAGTAGCTCCTGGTACAGAAGGCGGCTGGACAACGTACTGGCCAACAAATGACGTAATGAGCATTTATGATGCTTGTATGAAATACAAAGAGCAAGGTACAGGTCTTGTTGTACTTGCAGGTAAAGATTACGGCATGGGAAGTTCTCGTGACTGGGCAGCAAAAGGCACAAATCTTTTAGGTATTAAAACAGTAATCGCTGAAAGCTTTGAGCGTATTCACCGTTCAAACCTAGTATTAATGGGTGTTTTACCTCTTCAATTTAAAGATGGTGAAAGCGCGGATACATTAGGTTTAACTGGAAAAGAAACAATTGCAGTAGCAGTTGATGAAACAGTAAAACCACGTGATCTTGTAAAAGTAACAGCAACTGATGAAGCTGGAAACAAAAAAGAATTTGAAGTACTGGTTCGTTTCGATAGTGAAGTTGAAATTGATTACTATCGTCACGGTGGTATCCTTCAAATGGTGCTTCGTGATAAATTACAGTCTAAAACACATGCGTAAGGTATAAAGAAAAAGAGCGGTTCTCGTGAGCCGCTCTTTTTTTATGCAAACGCACCGTTTTCTACAAAAAGTGAGAGGGAAATATGCTATATTATAAAAGAAAATGCCCGATAAAAGGATTATTTTAGTAGATATTGCACATATCTATTAGTACATAGATTATCACTTTTTAGAAGAAATAAAGGAGCCGATCATATGGTTAAAAAAATAATTGCGGTCTTGCTTCTAGTAGGCTTTCTTAGCTACGCACTTTGGGAAGGGCTTTCTCCAAATGAAGCATCCGATAATTCTAACTTAAGCGAATACAAGGATTTAAATATTAAAAAAGGCGATAGTGCTCGTCAGGCTTCTGGTCAAGCTTATGGGTTAGAACCAAAAGATACAGCACCTCCGTTTACACTTTCAGATACGAACGGAAAAACTGTTCAATTATCGGACTTTAAAGGAAAAAAAGTTATTTTAAATTTTTGGGCCACATGGTGTCCGCCGTGTCAAAAAGAAATGCCCGATATGCAAGCATTTTATAAGAAATATGGAAACGACGTACAGCTGCTTGCGGTTAATTTAACTTCATCAGAAGGTAGTAAACAGGCAGTATCTAAGTTTCTGAGAGAAAAACAGTTTACGTTTCATGTATTATTGGACGACCAAGATACTGTGGGAAGTAAAAAATACCGGGTGTCCACCATTCCGACATCTTACTTTATAGATGAAGAAGGGAAAATTGTTCAGCGAGTGAATGGTCCAATGACGCTTAAACAAATGGAAAACTTTGCTCAACAAGCAGCGAATTAACTTCGCTGCTTGTTTTATTAAAAATGAAACTTATTTACTTTACCATCGTATATATAGATAAGTCAGTAAATATGTCAAACTTTCTTACAACTTTTCAAAAAGTATGTTTACTTATCTGACAAATTGGTTACAATATAGATAGTTATACGATATCAGTTTATTTTGATTTTTCAGATTTTTCATAAAAATTACATAAAGTAGGTGTTGGAATCATGAGAAAATTACGCAAACGTTCATTTGAAGAGTTAGTGCAAGAAAATAAAACGCAGCTGTTAAAAGATCAGTCAGAAATTGAACGCATTGAATTGGAAATTGAAAAGCGGTTAGAAGATCGTATGCTTGAAAGAGCTGAATAACTTTAAAGTAAGTTGGTTAGAGTAACGGTGAGGAGGGGATAAGCATGGGAAATCCTAAAAAACAAAGCAAAAGTTTTGTTCCGAATCACATCGGCACTCAACCGAGAGAAGCTGGTGGAAATAACGGAAAACAAATGCAAGATACATCCGGCAAGCATCCTCAAGTTATTCAAACCAAAGGTGAATGAATAAAAAGTCGCTGAATTCAGCGACTTTTTATTATTTGAATTCTACTGTGAATAAATAAACGTAAGGGTTGCTCGAAATAAGCTCTTTAACAACTTCTCCGTCATCGGTTGAAAGCGGAGCAACTCGTATGCCACTGCCATCGTCACCAAATAAAGCAGCAACTGGATATGGTTTATTCATTTTCACTTTTTGTTTTTTCTCTAATCCAGTAAAGGAATAGCCGTTCATTTTCTTTGGCTTTTCCGCTTCTATCCCTAGGTTTGTATCGTTGCTTCCCACATTAAACATTACTTTGTGAGTATCATCATCGATTTTATATGTAATAGCAAACATGTCAAATTCTTTTGAAACAGTCAACCCTCCTGAGAATAAAGGTTGTTTGGCTTTTCCCTTTTCATAATAAGTAGCTTTTACATAAGCTTCTTTTGCTCCATTAGGAGCTTTAACATCGTATGCCATGATATTACTTTTGTAGTCTAAGTTTGTCACGGCTAACATTTTTTCTTCATGTTTTGAGTAATGGTGAGGCTTGATAGAGGCACTTATTGTCAATTTGGATGCCAATGAAGTTTGCGACATAAAAAATACGGCAAGCACTGCAATAAAGATGACGCTTAGTAATGTTATCATTCGTTTGGTCATAGCGATTCCCCCTTTGTATGTATATATTACCATATTATGTATGTTTTATATATACATTTTAACTTAATTATAATTATATTATGTAAACTAAAATCATTTTTTTCCACTTATAGAGATGAACAAATCCGGCATACTACAATTGTAACAAAGTTATTTTGAGGAGGAAGATACAATGGCATGGAATAAACCGAATCCAGACGATCGCAGTGATAACGTTGAAAAATTACAAACAATGGTACAAAATACAATGAAAAACATTGAAGAAGCAGAAGAAGCTGCTGCATGCAGCACTGAAGAAGAACGTCAGCGCATTCAGCAAAAAAATCACAATCGCGAAGTAAGCATTGAAGCAATGCGCAGCGAAATAAAAGATGAATCAGAAGCTCGTCAAAATGGTTACGAAGGTACGATTTAATAAGTAAAACAGCGACAATAAGCAGCTAAAAATAAACGGTTTTAGCTGCTTTCTTTCTATATTTTTTTAGTAAGGTGAATAATAATATAAACTAGCGAAGAGGTTTATGTAGGTGAAAAAGCACGTGAAAAAGAAAATAGTAAGGATTTTGGTCAGTTTACTTGTCGTTTTGATTATTGTGGGCTCTTATCACACGCATAAGCCCTTGCCTAAAGGAGTTTCATACGAAAGTAAGCCTCACAAAGTAGAAGATGTATTTCTTTTATCGGACCTAACGTATCAAGACCAACAGACGTCGGTTTCCGAACAACATATTTTTCAAGCAGTTACGAATGCGATTGATGACGCAAAAGCTTTTATTATTATGGATATGTTTCTATTTAATGGCTACTATAACCAAGGTGAAACGTTTCCTCACCTTAGTGATACACTTGCAAGTAAGCTGATTGAAAAGAAACGAAAACATCCTACTATCGAAATCGTCTTTATTACAGATGAAATCAATACAACCTACGGCTCACATGATTCAAAGTGGTTAGATTCACTGCGGCTAAACGGAATCAAAGTGGTGCAAACCAATTTATCTAAGCTCAGAGACTCCATTCCACTATATTCTTCAGTGTGGAGAACTTTTGTTCAGTGGTTTGGTGAAAAAGGAACTGGATGGATCACGAATCCTTTCGGAAATAATGCGCCTAACGTGACGGCCCGTGCTTATTTTAAGTTGTTAAATGTAAAAGCTAATCACAGAAAAGTAGTAGCAACCGATCAAAGCGTTATTATCTCCTCTGCCAATCCTCATGATGCAAGCTTTTATAATTCCAACATGGCCTTTGAAGTAAAAGGGAATATCATTGGAGATGTTGTAAAAAGCGAACAAGCCGTGTCTGATTTTTCTTACGGAGGAGATTTACCTCGGTATAAGAAGAAAGAAAAAGAAAAGGGAGACCTCTATGTTCAGCTGTTAACAGAAGGCAAAATTTATAAGCACGTATTACATGATTTACGTCATGCTAAAAAAGGCGACGATGTGTGGCTTGGCATGTTTTATCTTGGAGATCGAGCCGTAATAAAGGCGCTTTTGAAAGCTTCCGAACAAGGGGCAAACGTACGATTAATTTTAGACCCTAATGAAAATGCGTTCGGAAGAAAAAAGTTCGGACTGCCTAACCGTCCAGTCGCAGCAGAACTTGTGAAAAAATCTAAAGGCGATATTAAAGTTCGCTGGTATCATACGGGAAAAGAGCAGTATCATCCCAAAACTTTATTTATTCGAAACAAAAGAAAGGCAATGATTATTGCAGGAGCAGCAAATTTCACAAAACGAAATTTGGATGATTTGAACTTAGAAACGGATATTAAAGTATCAGGACCTCCTAACAAAAAGGTTATGACGGAACTAAACGCTTATTTTGACCGCCTATGGACAAATAAAGACTACACATACACACTTCCTTATAAAAGGTATGAAAATAAGATGACGAGGCTGGAAACACTGATATATCGTATTCAAGATGCGCTTAGTCTTACAACATATTGAGTAATAACCAAACTAGTAGGAGTATATTCTCCTTATATGGTAAGATAAAACAGGAACAGTGCAAGAGGAGGTAGAATCATGCTAGTATCGAAGAAAGAAATCGAAGTGCGCTATGCAGAAACCGATCAGATGGGCGTTGTGTATCATGCTAACTATTTAGTATGGATGGAAATAGGCCGAACACAGTTTATCAGTGATTTAGGTTTTAGCTATGCACAAATGGAAAGAGACGGTGTGCTGTCGCCAGTTATTGATATACAGGCATCATATAAAAAGCCGCTTCATTATGGCGAGACAGCTGTGGTACATACTTGGGTTGAGAACTATGACGGTCTACGCGTTGTGTACGGATACGAAATTTTTAATTCAGATGAAGAACTTGCGTTAACAGGAACATCGTCACACGTATGTGTAAAAAAAGAAAACTTTAAGCCTATTTCGATTCGCCGTAATTATCCGGAATGGCATAAAGCCTATGAAGACGCCAAAAAGCAGGGTTAAGCGTAAGAATAAAAAGCATCGATAAATCGATGCTTTTTATTCTTACGCTTCGTAATGAAAGTCAGGTTCTTTTGTTTCTTCATTATAATTTACGGTCAAATCATGACCATCAAAGTACCAAAGGTCTTCATCTTCTACGAAAAATGTTAAACCGTCAACTTTTGTTTCAACGCCAACGTTTTTAGGAGAATCTGTGTTTACACCTAAAGAAAAACCTTTTTGAACGTTGCTGCATCCGCCGTAGCGAACAAAAAAGCGAATTGTTTCGTTTCCTTCTAGCATCATTTCGTCTTTGTACCACGTAGCTGCTGCTTCTGTTACTGTTAATTTCATTAATTATGCTCCTTCCAATACTGCGGATACATTTATTATAGTAGAAAGATAGATAAATTACCAATATATACGAATCCAGCTAGGAAGGAATAAGATAAAATAAAATAAAACGATTTAATATAGAGGCGAATGCTTCATTTCTATATTAAATCGTTTCATTCTTTCATTTAAAATCATATTGTTTTCCAATGGTTTCCCAGCAGTGAACGCAGTAGCGGCTTCCTTCTAGCTGTGAATCCATTTTCTTATTACGTTTGCAAATGGGGCATTTTTTCTTCACATTATTCACCTCCTTATTTTAGTATCAGTATAACTAATAAACAAGAAATGTATTCGCTTACAAAGTGGTTATAAAAAAAGAAATAAGAGGAAGAGCCTCTTATTTCTTTTTACCTGATAAAAATGTGACTTTCGGTTCTGTTTTGTTAAGAATTCGCGTAATGTTTGCGCGGTGTCTGTAAATGACAAAGGCTACAATTACACCAATAATCATAATAAGCATGTAGTCTTGTTTAAATAGCGTGTAGATAAAGGTTAATACCCCAGTAACCATTGATGACAGTGATACATATTTCGTTATGTATAAGCAGATAAAAAAACATAATAGCACGAAAACAAATAAAAGAGGTTCATAACATAAAATCACTCCGGCGGATGTGGCAACAGCTTTCCCGCCTTTAAATTTCGCGAAAATAGGAAAAATATGACCAATGACAGCAAATAAACCAATGAAGAGAATGTTTTGATTTGTATCAAATAAAAGCGGTAAAGAAGCTGCTAGGGTGCCTTTTAGAATGTCTCCAAGCGTAACGATAATTCCGGCTTTTACACCCAATGTACGAAACGAGTTGGTGCCGCCTAAATTGCCGCTTCCATGCTCTCGTATATCGATGCCGTATCCTAGTTTTCCAACAACTAGTCCAAAAGGAATAGAGCCCAAGATATAGGCAAGAATAGGTAATAAATAATTCATGTTTGAAAGCTCCTTTATTTCTATATCGTTTCTATTTTACCATGAGATACTTAAAAAAACATAGTTAGTTTTGGGTGAGAGACAATTATTTTAAAAAAAGAAGACGTTTACAAAAATAGAGAAAACGGGTACTATATGCAGGAAATCAACTGTAAATCGCGAATGTTGTTCAGTACATATTATATAGCTAAGAGAGGTAATAGACATGTCCATTAAAATTCCTTCCCGTCAAGAGCTTGGTAAAATATTAAAAAAAAGCAAGCGCATTGCTGTAGTAGGTTTATCAGATAATCCTCATCGAACGTCTTATATGGTTTCAGAAGCCATGCAGCAGCAAGGTTACGAGATAATTCCGGTGAACCCAACAATCAACTCAGCGCTCGGCGTAAAAGCCGTATCTTCATTAAAAGAAATTGAAGGGCATATTGATATCGTTAATGTATTTCGTCGCTCTGAGCATTTGCTTGAAGTTGCAGAAGAGTTTTTAGAAGTAGATGCAGACGTATTTTGGGCACAATCTGGTTTAATTAATGAAGAAGCATATGACCTGCTCGCTAAAAAAGGGTATACTGTAGTTATGGATCGTTGTATAAAAGTCGAGCATGCTTTAACAAAGTAAGATCTATAAGCAGAACAACCAACCCATGCACACTGCTTGCATGGGTTTCACCATGCGTTGAAATAGTAAGAGAGTTTCCGCTACAATAGACGTTAGACAGCTAGCTTTATAAGGCTTATAATCCATGAATACACAAGATATTGCTTTTATAATACGGAAATTTGTGCTAAAATCTTGTAAGTACGCAAAAATAGAAACATACGTTCTGTTGATGCGAACACTATAAAATTAAAAGATAGGATACATGATCATTTATTCTTAGACACGAAGCGCAAACGTTTGTGTTTCATACATAATGTAGTAATGTTCGTTGTGATGAAAGGGGTAGTATGAATGGCTCGGAAACAACAATTTAATTATAATGAAGATGCAATTCAAGTACTAGAAGGATTAGATGCCGTTCGTAAACGTCCTGGTATGTATATTGGAAGTACGGATACACGTGGTCTGCATCATTTAGTATATGAAATCGTCGACAACTCTGTCGATGAAGCTCTAGCAGGCTACGGAGAAGAAATTATTGTAACCATTCACAAAGATAATTCAATTTCTGTACAAGATAAAGGTCGAGGTATGCCAACGGGCATGCATAAACTAGGAAAACCAACGCCTGAAGTTATTTTAACCATCTTGCATGCAGGAGGTAAATTCGGACAGGGTGGATATAAAACAAGCGGAGGCTTACACGGAGTAGGTGCATCTGTTGTAAATGCGCTGTCTGAATGGTTGACTGTAACCATTCATAGAGATGGATTTATTTATGAACAGCGTTTTGAAAATGGAGGAAAGCCGGTTACGACGCTAGAAAAAATAGGGAAAACAAAAAAAACGGGAACAACGATTCATTTCAAACCGGATGCCACGATTTTTTCAACAACCGTGTACAATTATGATACGCTTTGTGAACGGCTCCGCGAATCGGCTTTTCTGTTAAAAGGATTCAAAATAGAGTTAATCGATAAAAGGCATGATCGTCAAGATATCTTTCATTATGAAACAGGTATTCAAGCCTTCGTTTCATATTTAAATGAAGAAAAAGATTCACTTCATCCAGTCGTCTTTTTTGAAGGGATTCATCATAATATTGAAGTTGAATTTGCGTTTCAATTTAACGATGGTTATTCTGAAACCATTTTATCATTTGTTAATAATGTTCGTACCAAAGACGGGGGAACGCATGAGTCCGGTGCAAAAAGCGCTATGACGCGTGCGTTTAATGAATACGCCCGTAAAGTAAGCCTGCTAAAAGAAAAAGACAAAAACTTAGAAGGAACGGATATACGAGAAGGATTAGGAGCCATCGTTTCCGTTAGAATACCTGAAGAGTTGCTTCAGTTTGAAGGACAAACCAAAGGAAAGTTAGGTACAAGTGAAGCTCGTTCGTCGGTAGATGCAGTTATTTCTGAAAAACTTGCCTATTTCCTAGAAGAAAATCCAGACGTAAGCTCTCTTCTTGTAAAAAAAGCAATCAAAGCTGCTCAAGCGCGTGAAGCGGCACGTAAGGCGAGAGAAGACGCAAGAAACGGGAAAAAACGAAAGCGTCAAGAAACCGTTCTAAGCGGGAAGTTGACGCCTGCGCAATCAAGAAATCCTCAGCGAAACGAACTGTACCTAGTCGAAGGGGATTCCGCCGGAGGTTCAGCAAAACAAGGAAGGGATCGCCGCTTTCAAGCTGTGCTGCCGCTGCGAGGGAAAGTTATCAATACCGAAAAAGCCAAACTTCAAGATATTTTTAAAAACGAAGAAATTAGTACGATCATTCACGCGATAGGCGGAGGAGTAGGCGCAGATTTTACAATCGATGATATTAACTACGATAAAATAGTCATCATGACCGATGCGGATACGGATGGGGCTCATATTCAAGTGCTTCTTCTAACGTTTTTCTACCGTTATATGAAACCGCTTGTGGAAGCAGGAAAAGTATTTATTGCTCTTCCACCGCTCTACAAAGTAAGTAAAGGGTCAGGTAAAAAAGAAGTGGTTGAATATTCATGGAGTGACGAAGAGTTGCAAGGTGCTATCGATAAGGTAGGAAGAGGGTATATGATTCAACGCTATAAAGGTCTCGGTGAAATGAACGCAGATCAGCTTTGGGAAACAACAATGAACCCAGAGACGCGTACGCTGATTCGTGTTCGTATTGATGATGCTGCTCGCGCTGATCGTCGTGTGACCACTTTGATGGGCGATAAAGTAGAACCACGCAGAAAATGGATTGAAAGTAACGTAGCATTTGGATTAGAAGAAGATCCAAATATTTTAGATAATGAAAATGTATTAACGGTCGCAGAGGAGGACGTACAATGACACAAACAGAACGCTTTTTAGATTTACCTCTTGAGGATGTACTAGGCGACCGTTTTGGTCGATACAGTAAATATATTATTCAAGAGCGTGCACTGCCGGATGCAAGAGACGGGTTAAAACCCGTTCAGCGTCGTATTTTATATGCAATGCACGTAGATGGAAATACAGCAGAAAAAGGGTTTCGTAAGTCAGCCAAAACTGTAGGGAACGTAATTGGTAACTATCACCCTCATGGTGATTCATCTGTATATGATGCCATGGTTCGAATGAGTCAAGAATGGAAAGTTAGAAATGTATTAATCGAAATGCACGGAAACAACGGAAGTATTGATGGAGATCCCCCAGCAGCAATGCGTTATACAGAAGCTCGCCTTTCATCGATTGCTGCAGAACTTCTACGAGATATTGACAAACAAACGGTTGAGTTTGTGTCTAACTTCGATGATACAAGCAGCGAACCAACTGTGTTACCAGCTATGTTTCCTAACTTGCTAGTGAATGGATCCACGGGTATTTCAGCTGGTTATGCTACAGAACTTCCTCCTCATCATTTAGGTGAAGTTATTGACGCAACGATCATGCGAATTGATAAACCAACGTGTACAATTGAAGAATTAATGACGGCTATCCAAGGTCCTGATTTTCCTACAGGGGGAATCATTCAAGGTGTAGACGGGATTAAGAAAGCCTACGAGACAGGTAAAGGGAAAATTATTATTCGCGGAAAAACGGAAGTGGAGTCCATTCGCGGCGGAAAACAGCAAATTGTCATTACGGAAATTCCGTTTGAAGTAAACAAAGCCAACCTTGTGAAGAAAATGGATGAGCTTCGTTTAGATAAAAAAGTGGAAGGTATTGCTGAAGTTCGCGATGAAACGGATCGTACGGGTCTGCGCATCGTAGTAGAATTAAAAAAAGACGCAAATGCTCAAGGAGTACTTCACTTCCTTTATAAAAATACGGATCTGCAAGTACCGTATAATTTTAACATGGTTGCCATTGCTAAAAAGCGACCAAAGCTTATGAGTTTGGCTAACATTCTTGATGCTTATATTGATCATCAAAAAGAAGTAGTAACAAATCGTTCTAAATACGAACTGCAAAAAGCACGTGAACGTGAACATATTGTAGCGGGATTGATTAAGGCACTGTCGATTTTAGATGAAGTTATTGCGACGATTAGAGCTTCTAAAGATAAGCGCGACGCTAAAAATAATTTAATTGGCAAATATGAATTTACAGAACCTCAAGCAGAAGCGATTGTGTCGCTTCAATTATACCGTTTGACAAACACGGACATTACAGCTCTACAAGCGGAAGCTGAAGAGCTAGGTGCTAAAATTAACGAGTTAGAAGAAATCTTACATAGCGAGAAAAAACTTTTTAATGTAATCAAAAAAGAATTACGCCGTGTAAAAAAGCAATACAGTACAGAACGCCGCTCAAAAATTGAAGCGGAAATCGAAGAGATTAAAATTAATCTAGAAGTGATGGTTCCATCTGAAGAAGTGATGGTAACAGTCACAAAAGACGGATATGTAAAACGAACAAGTCTTCGTTCTTACGCCGCGTCTAACGGGCAAGACTTCGGTATGAAAGATACGGATCGAATTTTAGCGAAGTATGAAATTAATACAACCGAAACGCTGCTCATCTTCACAAACAAAGGGAATTATTTATATATGCCAGTGCACGAACTTCCTGATATCAGGTGGAAAGACATGGGTCAGCATATCATGAACATTGTTCCAATTGATAAAGAAGAGCAGATTGTACGAGCGATACCGGTAAAAGAATTTAAAGAAAATCAGTATCTGCTTTTCTTTACGAAAAATGGTATGGTCAAAAAATCAGAATTACTTCAATATAAAGCACAGCGCTACTCCAAAGCTCTTGTCGCTCTTAATTTAAAAGGCGATGATGAAGTAGTCGATGTATATCAAACGGATGGTAAAAAACAAGTGTTTATTGCCACTCGCTCTGGCTACGGACTGCGTTTCCGGGAAGAAGAAATTAATATTGTAGGAACTCGCGCTTCTGGTGTAAAAGGAATTAACTTAAAAGACGATGATTATGTTGTAAGCGGCGTTATCTTCGATGGAGATGAAGCTCTATCAACTGAATTATTTATCGCCACGCAGCGAGGAGCTGTGAAAAAGACAAAAATTGCTGAGTTTGAAGAATCAGCACGAGCAAAACGAGGGCTAGTGATGGTCCGAGAACTAAAATCTAATCCGCATCAAATTGCAAAAGTAAAAGTAATCTCTAAAGAACATTACATGATAGTGGAATCATCTAAAGGTCAAATCGAGCAGGTTGATCCATCTACAATGCGAGCTAGTGACCGATATAGCAACGGTTCATTCGTATTGGACCAAAGCGAAGCTGGCAATTTAGTTGATATGTGGCTGGAAGAAAAATAACAAAAAAAAGTAGTAAAGCTTTTAAAGCTTTACTACTTTTTTTACCCAATATTTTTAAAATGAACTATGTTCTAAATAAACAATGTAAAATGATTTTCCTACTCCTCATTCCAAATGAACATCATGCATCTCCTACACAAGCCTATAAGAAACTTTTGAATGTTCAAATTGTCCAAAACATATATATATAAGAACATCTAGGAGGTGTTATATATGAACTATTTTATTCACGTAACTCCTAAGACTAAACTTTTTGTTCGGGATATTGGAAAAGGGGAACCCGTTCTTTTCCTTCACGGGTGGCCTGTTAATGCTAAAATGTACGAATACCAATTTACAACGCTGCCGGCCTGCGGTATTCGGTGTATTGCTCCTGATCTTCGAGGATTTGGAAAATCAGATGCGCCTTTCACCGGCTATTCTTACAATCAATTAGCGGATGATATTCGTATGTTAGTAGAAAAATTAGGACTTAAAAATTATACGCTAGTAGGCTTTTCTATGGGGGGAGCCATTGCCATTCGATATATGAGTAGACACTTAGGATATGGCGTGAAGAAGTTAATTTTATTAGGGGCAGCGGCTCCAAGCTTTATTCAAAAAACTGATTTTCCATACGGACTTCCTTCTGAAGAAGTAAATACAATTATTCAAAATACGTATAGAGATCGTCCTAACATGCTTGAAGACTTTGGGAAAAAATTTTTTAATCAGCCTGCCAGCGCAGCTTTTAGAGGATGGTTTCAAGATTTAGGTTTAGAGGCATCTGGCCATGGAACGATTAAAACTGCGGTGTCTTTACGAGACGAAGACTTACGGGAAGATTTGAGTCAAATTTTCGCTGAGACATATATATTACACGGAAAAAAAGATCAAATTTGTCCATTTGATCTTGCAAAAGTAATGAATCGCCACATTTCATTTTCTACACTGATCCCATTTGAAAATAGTGGACACGGTCTTTTTTATGATGAACGTGAGAAAGTAAACGACACCCTTATTGAACTCATCAATAAAAGCTCAGCCGATAAGTAAGGATACACATTTAAAACCGAATTGGCAGCCAAATAAAAAAAGTAAAAAACCAGCACCTAACGTAATGAGGCGAAAAAGCTTAGGCGTGATAAATTTTCTTGTAAAATGAATGCTGCCCGCAATATTTAAATTCCAAAGAATGATGCCAAAAATAATAAAGAAGCTATGAAAAAAGACGGATAGCCACGTTTGACTTTGAAGACTTTCGCTTAAGCTTGATCCAAATACACCGAACCAAAACACAATATTTAAAGGGTTCATAAGAGCAATAAAAAAACCTGTAAAAAACGACTTATCTTTTTTAGCAGAGGGGTTATTTACATCTACTGAAAAGGAACGAGAGACAGCTTGTTTCATACTTTGAAAGCCAACAAATGTGAGCATGACAAAACCCGTTGCATACAGGACAACCGTAACAGCCTGCATCTGAACAAAAGGGGTTAACCCTATTAAAATGAGAAGCATAAATAAGATATCGGCTGTCATTCCTCCTAAACCAACTAGCCAAGAAGCCCAAAATCCTTTTGTCAGACCTCTTTTAATCATCTCTATATTAATTGGGCCTACCGGTGCTGCGAGACTAATACCTAGAATTATTTGTTTTATAGCAATCAAAAACCACTCCACAAACACAGCCTCCTTTCTAACTTGTCCAATAGTAGCTTATATATATATAGATTAGAATTTTATAATTTAGAAGCGAGATTTAGTTAAAAATACTCATAAACTTTCTTTTTTTTAATACACATGTAACGTTGAGTTCCATAAGGAGGGTTTTAATGGTATCAAAAATGCTTTTTCGAGCTAATGAGATTTTAGAGTCAACGCACGTCCCGTTCTGGGGGAAAGATGCTTTTCAATATTTCCAAAGCGATATATTATCAGAAGAAAATCCATTTCCCTGTATATTAGGGGTAGAAGGCTTTAAAAAAGATTTACTGCGTTTTTCATTTGTGACGACTCCTTATAACTATCAAGATATTAAACATGCAGCGGCGGCACTTAGAGAATACATAGATACATTTAAGACCATAGGTCGCTATACATCCTTTGTGTTATTCTTTAAGCCTGAACATAAAGAACGGTCAATGGAAGAGTACGAAACGATGTTTTGGGATACGCTGACGTTTCTTCATCAAATTGATCAAAAGAAATGGCCGCAAGATATTCCGAAAGACCCAAAAGATGCATTATGGGAATTTTGTTTTCACGGAGAACCTATTTTTGTCGTCTGTAATACGCCTGCTCATTCTCTACGTAAAAGCCGTAAGAGCAGAGGATTTATGATTACATTTCAGCCGCGGTGGGTGTTTGAAGGTATGACAGGAGATTCAAAAATAGGGAAGCATGTACAAAAAGTCGTCCGCGATCGGTTAAAAACATATGATGACGTATCAGCTCACCCTGAGTTAGGCTGGTATGGACAGCAGGAAAACAGAGAGTGGAAACAATATTTTTTACACGATGATAATAACCATACTACCGGACAGTGTCCATTTAAATTAAAAAGGAGTGAGCAGCATGGACGTAAAAAAAGCCTCTATTAAAAAAGGAGTTGGCGGAAAGTTTGAAGAAGTAATTAAAGAGCTGCTTCCGGCGTATACTGGATACGTTGAAGTACAGCACGATATTGCTTTTCAAACACATCCGTCTCATACGCATCCAACTGATGAAATTCTTCATATCCTTGAAGGATCTATTTACTTTACAGTTGAACGTGATACGGTTCTATGTCAGGCCGGAGATCGGATACATTTACCGAAACAAACGGTTCATTCTTCAAAAGCCGGTCCTGATGGATGCACATACGTTATTTCCATTTTAAAATAAAGACGAAAGAAGATGATGCTTATGCTACGTTCCCGGCCAGTGTTGCTACTTATCGATGTACAAGAAGGGTTTTATTCACCCCAGTGGGGAGAAAGAAACAATTTAGATGCAGAAAAGAATATGCTGACGCTACTGCAAGCATGGAGGCGCCAAGACTATCCTGTCATTCACGTGCAGCATGCATCAGAAAATCCAGACTCTCCTTTACATCCAAGTTCAAAGGGGTTTCAGTTCAAAGAAGGATTTGGTCCACAAGAAGACGAATACTTAATTCGCAAGCACGTGAACAGCTGTTTCATTGGAACAGAGCTAGATAGCTATTTAAAAGCAAATGGCTATGATACGCTTATCTTAATAGGACTAACTACTAATCACTGCGTCTCTACGACTGCGCGCATGGCTGGAAATCTAGGGTATAGGACGTATGTTGTGAACGATGCAACGGCCTGTTTTGATTGTATGTCCTACGATGGAAAAACCAGACTTCTTGCAGAAGATGTACATACATTCGCACTGTCTTCCTTGCACGGAGAGTTTGCAACGGTCGTTTCTACAAAAGAGACTCTTCAAGTCCTTCAAACCTTTCAATATGCCCAAAACCAATAACCGATGTGCATGCGCACATCGGTTTTTTATGTAGATTATGTTTCTTAAAAGAAGTAAAATAAAGATAATTCTATACTATAAGGAGTTTGTACATATGATCATTCGTTATGCTAAAGAAGAAGATTTACCTATGCTTGTTGAAATTTATAATCAATCCGTTCAAACAAGTGCTGCTACTTTTGACTTAACGCCTGTAACAGTAGAACAAAGAAGGGGCTGGTTTAATAATCATATTAGCAATGAACTTTTTCCACTTATTGTCGCGGAAAAAGATGGAGTAGTAGCGGGCTATGCTTCGCTTTCCTCGTATCGAGATAAAGAAGCGTACATTCAAACAGTAGAGCTATCGATTTATATTGATAAAAATCAACAAGGGCATGGTATTGGGAAACAGCTTATGAAGCGCATTTTGGAATTAGCTAAAGAGCTCGACCATCACGTTGTCATTTCAGGAATTACAAAAGGGAATGATATCAGTATCAAAATGCATGAGCAATTTAATTTTACATTTTGCGGAGAGTTTAAAGAAGTGGGCTGGAAATTTGATCAGTGGCAAGATGTACTTTTTTATCAGCTTATTTTATAAGATGTATGACACCTTTACACATTGTAACGTTTTAGTTTCATGTGTAAAGGTTATTAAAATAATAAGTTGTTTTATTATTTTAATACGAAAGGTGTTAGCTATCATGAGTACACATTTTCAATATCAACATCTAAGAGCTGTGCCGAAAAAATGGTCCCAAAATGAACTGCATATCCAGCTGAATAGAATCAAACACAATTCTGAACTATCTACTATAGCAGCAGATCCGCTTTTTCATCTGTTAGAATGTACCCGTTCAGGCCTTCAAACTAAACAAGAAATCATAGACTACATCCAAACCATTCCTAATCACCAACTTCCATCTTTTGCAACTCATTTAAGCAGGTTAATTCAGCGTATTTATTATATCGAAGCTGCTGATTACTATAACCGTCCCCTCAAAGGTTATATGCTTGTTATGAAAAACCAATCCGCTTATATATCTCTTCATTTTGCCGATCAGCTCATATAAAAAAAGCTCTCTATTCAAAAGAATAGAGAGCTTTTTTTATTCGTATTTTTTCACTGTTACTTGACATTCTTTTAACGGGATAAGCTTCGACTTTTTCGTCCATTTGTATCCTAACCAAACAATTAAGAATAAAGGAAGTCCGATATAAGAAACAAGTACACCGTACCAGTCAATCGAGTCACCCATAAACGCCGAATAGTTTTGGCCTAAAATAACAACGGCACATAAAATAAAGGCAAAGATAGGGCCAAATGGGAAAAGTTTTGCATGATATGGAAGTTCACTCAAATCATGACCTTGAGCAACAAATGCTCTTCTAAAACGATAGTGGCTGATCGCAATTCCTAACCAAGCAATAAAACCAGACATACCAGAAGCGTTAAGTAACCACGTATATACCGCACCGTCTCCAAAAAATGAAGCACCAAATGCAAGTGTACCGACAAGTGCCGTTGCGATTAAGGCATTAACTGGAACGCCTCGTTTATTCACTTTTGCTAAGAACCTTGGTGCTTTTCCATCTTTCGCTAAGTTCCACAGCATACGCGTAGAAGCATACATTCCTGAGTTACCAGCAGATAAAACAGCTGTTAAAATAACGGCATTAATCGCTGATGCTGCAAACGCCAGACCTGCTCGTTCGAATATTAAAGTAAACGGACTTACTCGCACGTCATCACTTGCTAATGAATTCGCTGTGTATGGAATAAGCATTCCAATAACAAAAATAGCTAAAATATAAAATAACAAGATGCGCCAGAAGACTTGTTTAACTGCGCGAGGAACCGTTTTTTCCGGATCTTCACTTTCTCCAGCTGCGACTCCAAGCAACTCTGTTCCTTGGAATGAAAAACCAGCTGCCATAAAGATACCTAGTACAGTGAAGAATCCACCGTGAATCGGTCCATCACCAAGCGTGAAGTTTTTAAAACCTGGTGCTTCATTGTTAAAGATACCAAAAATCATCATAATACCAATAACTAAAAAGATAATAACCGTTACTACTTTAATTAACGAAAACCAAAATTCAGATTCACCAAATCCTTTTACAGAAAGGTAGTTAAGCCCAAACATAATTAATAAAAACAGGGCACTCCATAAAATAGAAGAAGAGTTCGGGAACCAAAATTTCATAATAAGGGCTCCAGCAGATAATTCAGCTGCAATCGTAATAGCCCAGTTATACCAGTAGTTCCAGCCGAGAGCGAAACCAAAGGATGGATCTACAAAACGAGACGCATACGTACTAAATGAACCAGCTTCAGGCATATAAGCTGCGAGCTCTGCTAGACTGGTCATCAAAAAGTAAACCATTACGCCAATAATAGCGTAAGCTAAAAGCGCTCCCCCAGGTCCTGCTGTGTGAATTGCTCCACCACTTGCTAGGAATAAGCCGGTTCCGATGGCTCCTCCTAATGAAATCATCGTTAAGTGGCGAGATTTCAACCCACGTTTTAATTCTTGCTGCTCTTGCATAGATAAATACTCCTTTCGAATGTACGGAAAGAGACGGGATAACATAAAAAAAGCCCGCAGTATATGTGCGCGCTTTTAAATCTGAAAACCGCGTCAACCTTCCGTGAAGATAGCTCTTCACATCACTCGCATGATGTGACAGTTCTGTTCCTGTTCGGAGACAGCCCCAGCTTAAATCAACCGAGAAGTGATTTAAACTTCGGCAATTTTTCCTTTCAAGCAACATCCTCAATGTTCTCTGCATTTCCGTTACTTTACTATTAAAAACTGCGACCTCTACCTCATCGATTAGGATGAGGGTTTTTTATATTCAATTGACATAAAAGAAGTATAACAAATACTAAAACGATTGTCATTATAAAAAATAGATTCAGAAAATAGAAACATCTTTGAAATCTCTCGAATCTATTTTGTTACGTATGGTATAATAAACATTGTCTTTATACTACATAAATATCCAAACGTACCACAGGGGGAGCCGCCGTGCTGAGAGTGAACGAAATGTTCAGACCCTTCGAACCTGTTAGTTAACGCTAGCGTAGGAATGTGGGAATAGTAGCATATATTTGCTTACTCCTGTGTAAACCGTTTGATATGAATGATTCAAAAACAGGAGTGAGAAACGTGAATAAAGCATTACCTTTACAGGCTAAAATTGAAATAGCTATTTTTGCAGCATTGGCTTTTTTGATTGATCTTTTACCTTCTATAAAAATTGCAATAGGTGTAAGCATTTCGTTCTCTATGGTTCCTATCTTTATTATGTGTTTTCGATGGGGAGTTAAAGGAGGAGCTTTATCTGGATTTCTATGGGGAATATTACAACTAGCTTTAGGAAATGCGTATATTTTAACCCCGTTGCAAGCTTTTATAGAGTATATTATCGCTGTTACCTTTATTGGATTTGGCGGGATTTTCTCTAGTTCTATTAAAGGATATTTAGCTAATAATCAAAGATCAAAAGCTTTCTTTTTTATTATCTTATCTTTAATTATAGGAAGTTTTGCTCGTTATTTTTGCCATTTTATTGCAGGTTTAATATTTTGGGGATTTGCTGCACCAAAAGGAATGCCTGTTCTATGGTATTCTTTCTCCATGAATGGGATTTCGATGATTGGGTCGTTGCTATCATGTCTAATTATCCTTTCACTGTTAATCCCATCGGCATCAAGAATGATTGTAACTAAATCACACTCATCATAAGAAAAAAGACTAAATCTGCCAAGATTTAGTCTTTTTTCTTATTTGTCACCTTTGTTTACACAAAAGTGTGTCAGGTTTGATAACATAGTTAGTGAAATATTCAAAAAACTGTTTTATGATAGTCAACATATTCAAACGAGATAAAGGATTGATCGTATGCTACAGAAATGGATCACGAGCATAGGTTTAGATATTGGAACAAGCACAACAAAACTGATTGTAAGCAAACTGTTAATAGCAAATCAACAAAATCAGTTTACGCTGCCAGGCTGTCAAATTATTGATCGTCGCGTAACGTATGCAAGTTCCATCTATACAACACCTATGGTAAACGAGGTTGAAATCGATGTTCGAAGGTTAACGCTATTACTAGAAAAAGAGTACAAAAAAGCAGGGATCTCCTTAGATCAAGTGGAGGCGGGTGCTGTGATCATCACAGGAGAAACGGCTCGGAAGCAAAATGCAGAGAGTATCGTTCACTATCTAGCTGAACACGCTGGGAATTTTGTTGTTGCAACAGCTGGTGCTGACTTAGAAGGAATGTTAGCGGCAAAAGGATCGGGAGCAATCGAACATTCTGCTGAAACCAATAAAGTGATTGCCAATATTGATGTAGGTGGAGGCACTGCTAACATCGCCTTATGTCAAAATGGAAAAGTGATTGAAACGTTTACCCTGCATGTAGGCGGAAGATTAATTCGACTAAACGAAGATGGTATTGTTACCTACGTTTCGTCTTATTTAACTGAATTTTTAAAAAATAATTCTCTGATGCTTCAAGAAGGCGAAAAAGCAACATTTGAAAAACTCTCGTCTATTTGCAAATTGCTAGCTAAAGAAACCGTGGATTATGTGAGCGCACTGAAGCAAACCTCTTTGCTGCTCGTTTCCCCTCATACAAGATCTTCTACTCGGCCAGAGACAATCATGGTCTCGGGAGGAGTAGGAGCCATGATAGAGAAGGAGAAACCAAAAACAGTGAAGGAAGTGGCCATACACGGAGACATTGGTCCGCTGCTAGCTTATCAGTTTCAAGCCATACAGGTATCTCAAGCCGCTGAAACAACGCGAGCCACTGTCATTGGAGCTGGTATGCAAAATACAGAAGTTAGCGGATCAACCGTATACATTAAATCAAAGCGGCTGCCGCTAAAAAATATTCCGATTATAGAGATACCCGTACAGCAAGAGGAGGAGTGGAATCCGCAGCTGTTTCAAGAAAGAGCTCGAACGGCATGTATGCAGGCTTCAACTGTTTTCAGCGCAGAAGATCCTCCCGTTGCTATTGCTTTATCTCATTTCCCTTACTGCAGCTATAGAATGCTGCAAGAATTAGCAAAAGTAATAAGCGCTGAATTTGGTGCTTGTTTTAAAGGAGCTAAGTGCCTCGTTGTTTTATGCGAGCAGGATATTGCTAAAGCTTTAGGACAAGCACTAGCCAAACAGGAGAACGAATTAGAAATTATTTGTTTAGATCAAATTGACTTTACCCACGGAGATTATATCGATCTAGGGTTACCCGTAGCTGGAGAGGCAATCTCTGTTTCGATTAAAACACTCGCTTTTTCATCATAATCAACTGAACATACAAGGAGGAAAAGATGTTTAAAACTACCCGGTTGTTAGGAGAAACATTTTCATTTTATAGCTTAAAAGAAATTATGGCCAAAGCAAACGAAGAACGTTCTGGAGATCAGCTCGCAGGAGTTAGCGCTGAGTCAATGAAAGAACGAATGGCAGCCAAACAAGTGCTAGCTGATATCACACTTGCTGATATTCGAAATTACCCGCTGCTAAGCGCAGATGAAGACAACGTCTCGGCATTAATCGAAAGTCAGATTGATTCATCGGTTTACGACATTATTAAAAATTGGACAGTAGGGGAGTTAAGAGAATACATCTTATCTGATGAGCATACCGGAGAAGACCTTCTTGCGCTTAGCAAGGGATTAAACAGCGAAATGATTGCGGCAGCTACTAAAATTATGTCCAATTTAGATTTAATTCAAGGAGCTGCCAAGATAGAAGTGCAAACTACTTGTCAAACGACTATCGGTCAAAAAGGCGTATTGGCTTCAAGAGCCCAGCCTAATCATCCTTCAGATAACTTAAAAGGAATGAGAGCATCTCTCTACGAAGCGTTAAGCTATGGAATTGGAGATGCGGTTATCGGAATTAACCCTGTTATTGATACAACGGATAATATCTACGCGCTTTTAAATGAAACAAAAAATATAATCAACGAATGGTCAATTCCTACTCAAAACTGTGTATTATCACATGTGACGAGTCAAATGAGAGCAATCGAAAAAGGAGCAGCTGCTGACTTGATTTTCCAAAGTTTAGCAGGCACAGAAGCCGGTAATGATTCATTTGGGATTTCACTGTCTATGCTCGATGAAGCGACAGCGTTAATTCATGAAAAAGGGACAGCAAAAGGTCCGAACCGCTGGTATTTTGAAACAGGACAAGGTTCTGAACTGTCAGCAGAAGCCCACTATAATATTGATCAAGTAACGCTCGAAGCTAGATGCTACGGCTTAGCTCGCCACTACAAGCCTTTCTTAGTTAACACGGTTGTTGGATTTATTGGACCTGAATATTTATATAACAGCAAACAAGTTCTAAGGGCTGGGTTAGAAGATCACTTTATGGGAAAAATGCACGGCTTGCCTATGGGAGTAGACGTATGTTACACCAACCACATGGATGCTGATCAAAACGATATGGATAATTTAAGTATGCTTCTAGGAACAGCTGGGGTGAACTTTGTAATAGGAGTGCCCATGGCTGATGACTGCATGCTAAACTATCAGTCTCTTAGTTATCATGATATCGCAACCGTGCGCAATGTACTTGGCCGTACCCCAACGCCGTTATTTCAAAAATGGCTTGAAGATCAGCGTATTATGGAAAACGGACGCTTCACATCAAGAGCTGGAGACCCAACTATTTTTATGAATTTGATTTAAGGAAGGTGCTTACTATGATACCAAAGTCAAATCGCGATCCGCTTGAAACACTTAAACAATTTACCCCTGCCCGCATAGGTGTTGGTCGTACGGGAACAAGGCCGCTAACAAAAGACGTTTTATCTTTTCGCACAGATCATGCCGCAGCCGTAGACTCTGTATACGGCTCAGTTTCAGAAGATATTCTATCTGAGTTTAACCTTTTTTCTGTGAATACACGCGCGGAGTCAAAAGAACATTATTTAAAACGGCCGGATCAAGGGAGGTTATTAGCAGATGACGCTAAGAAAGAGATTTTAAAAAACTGCGTGCCACAGCCTGATGTACAAGTAGTGGTATCAGATGGACTGAGCGCTAAGGCAATTGAAGAAAACATGAGCGACGTGTATCCTGCTTTAATTGATTCACTGGAGTCATATGGACTTCGTATCGGGACTTCGTTTTTTGTAAAAGGAGGACGAGTTGCATGTATGGATGAAATTGGTGAAATCATAAAGCCAAAAGCACTTGTGCTATTGATTGGAGAGCGACCTGGGCTGGTCAGTGCTGAATCCATGAGTGCTTACATGTGCTATGAACCTAGCAAAGGCAAAAAAGAGTCTGATCGTATGGTTATTTCTAATATTCATAAAAGAGGAACGCCTCCTATTGAGGCAGCCGCACATATCGGTACCATGATTGACAAAATGATTAAGCAGCAAACAAGCGGTGTACATCTTATTGTCTAAACATCAAAAGGAGGAGAACGTATGGCGTTACAAAAACAATTAAAACCTATTCATTTATGGGCTATTTCAGTTGGTATGGTTATTTCAGGACAATACTTTGGGTGGAACTACGGGTTTGAACAAGGCGGGATTATCGGACTTGCAATTGCAACCTTAATTGTAACGGTGTTTTACACAACGTTTATGTTCAGCTATGCAGAGCTTTCAACATCTATCCCGCAAGCTGGTGGACCTTCAGCTTATGCAAGAAGAGCACTTGGACCTTTTGGCGGATATATCGCCGGAATTGCATGCTTGCTTGAATTTATTTTTGCTCCTCCTGCTATTGCGGTATCAACAGGAGCATACCTGCACTTTCTTATCCCAGCCGTTAACCCTGTATATGCAACGGTAGGTGCCTTTATTTTCTTTGTTTTACTAAATTTAATCGGGGTAAAAGAAGTAGCGGTGATTGAGCTTACAGCTACCATTGTTGCACTAATTGGTTTATCTATTTTTTATGTAGCTGGTTTGCCTCATGTACAAACATCAAATATTTTCAACGATCATTCATTTATTAACGGGCCAACAGGGGTACTAGCGGCTATTCCATTCGCTGTTTGGTTCTATCTTGCAATAGAAGGCGGAGCAATGGCAGCGGAAGAAGTGGAAAACCCTAAGAAAAACATTCCTAAAGGATTTATTGGAGCGATTATTACTCTTGCAACCGCAACGTTGTTTACACTATTTGTAACAGCAGGACTTGGCGGAGGAAGCGGAAAGCTAGCTGATTATCCACTTCCACAGGCACTGTCTTCTGTATACGGAAACGGCATTTCAACCGTTGTTGCTATTATCGGGCTATTCGGATTGATTGCTAGTTTAAATGGAATCATCATGGGATTTTCAAGACAAACCTATGCGCTTGCACGAGATGGTTACTTCCCTAAATTTCTTGCTAAAACGAATAAAAAAGGAGTTCCTGTCGGTGGTTTGTTGATTCCGGGAGCAATCGGTGTGATTTGTGCAGGATCTGCCACGTTTGCCAATGCCCTTATTATCTTATCTGTATTCGGAGCAATGATGATGTACTGCATCAGTTTAGTTTCTCTTTTTATTTTACGCAAAAAAGAACCTAACTTGTCTCGTCCTTTTAAAGTAAATTACCCGGTAGTGCCAAGCATTGCCTTAGTATTAGGGATTCTGTGCTTATACAGCATTATAAAATACAGTGTGCTTACAACAAGTTTAATGTTGTTTGGCGTTTCTCTACCTTTAATGTATGTGATTCTTGGAATTTTCCTTCTTTCAATTATTTACTATGTCTTTTATGGTTCTAGACAGCTCAAAAAAGAAGGAGCCAATTCGTATCAAGAAGCATCAATTAAATAGGAAAAAAACGGCTCGCTGTAAAGGCAAGCCGTTTTTCTTGTGAAATTAAAGGGTTGAGCGTTTTTTTGTAGAATGATATACTAGGTCTGTTTGTTGGAAGAATATACATACATTTATATTAGATAAAGAAGGGGCAATTATGATGAACAAACGTAATACAATCATTATCACGGTTGTTTCATCTATTCTGTTATCAGCCTGTCAGCAAGAAGAGACAATAAAAGACGGAAATACCATGATAGTAGAAAAAGATGCAAAAAAAGTACTAAATGAACCAAAAACACAGGTAGAAAGCATTCAATCGATTGATTTAGATAAAGAAGCAATAACCGGAAAATTTATTACAGCGTGGATGACTGATTACTTTTCAGCGTTTGGAAAAGCAGTTGATCAAAACTCCTTTGATGATCTAAAAGCTTTTTTGAAAACAGACAGTTCTTTTTATAAAGAGCAGAACCTTCTTGTTGAAAATTTCACACGCCAAGGCATCGAGCAGAAGAAGCAAACGTTTCATATTGTCAATTGGTATGAAGAACCTAACCATGTGTTCAAAATACAAACCCACGAAGAAAGCTTATTAAAGCAGCCGGGTAAAGATCCTTATACTAAAATTTGTGACCGCCTTTATACAGCCGTTTATCAAAACGATACGTTAAAGTTATCCAGTGTAGAACCATTTGACTTTTCATCTAAACCAAATGCAAGCACTGAAACTCCCACTACACAAACAACAGATTTACACGACTACGATGGAAAATGGACCACTGGCAATGATAACGGATCTCCTATCATTCAATTTCTTGCTACATCCAACTCGGAAGCAACGATTAAAATAAATTCGTACCAGCCACCTAGCAAAATCCGCGTGTCAACCGTTGAACAAAAAAATATTCGCTTTGAAAATAACCAAGCAGCCATTGAATATGAAAATGATGGACAAGGAAATAAAGGAACAATTGTCATTACGCTCAAAGAAAATTCGATTTCATTGCTTGCTAAAACAGATCAAAATAAAAAGGCAAAGTGGGGAATTCCAAGCGGTGATTACGTGCTCGATACGTTTGAGAATTAAAGATCATTTTTAAAACAGACTAAATTCGGCATTGAGGAGGACACCTTATGCATAAAAAATGGACGATTGCATTCGTTCTACTGCTGCTAATGGTTTTGACAGCCTGTGAAGAAAAAGAAACAGTTAAGTTATCCAAACCAACCGAACCTTCCTCAGATGAAGTGATCCCAAAAGATCAAGCTAAGTCCTCTCTTCCACCTGATCTTGTATCAGAAAAAAAAGCAGAAAAAACTGCGGTTGAGACGATGAACAAAATTTCAAGTACCTATAAAGAATTGGGTGAAGAGTATGAATGGGAAAATGAATCTAACCCTGCTGAGTATGAAACATTAAAAAAAGCGCTAACGCCATATGCGACATCGTCTTTAATTGCAACAAAGTTAAAAAGTATCTCTACTAACTATTACTGCAAAGAATGTAATATGAGCTTTTTTCCTGATGTAACTCACCTTATTCGCTTTGAACTTATTAACAACCACGCTGGACAATTTTCAGTATCAGCCATTGAGCCAATTAGTAAAGAAGGAAGCGGCGGCCTGACCATTTACATGAATTTTAAATACGTTAATAAGCACTGGAAGTTAAATGAATGGGATGAAGTTACCTATCATCAAAAATACCTGAACATTACGGCCGATGAATATATCGAATACGTAAAGTCAATTAATCCTTCGAGTGATATTTCATACCAAGGTGAAACCACTCGTACAAATGAAAAAGGGGAAAAGGAAGAAATTTTGATTTTTAAAGAGAACAATAAAAAATATGCCATCAGCAAAATCAGCTCTCAGCGAATCGACGATTTTACCGAAGGTGAAAAAGAAAAAGAAGAGAAGGATGAAAAAGATTTTAATTTTAAAAACATCCAAAAGGTTGATCAAGAAACAGCAGATATTTTTATTGAACATTATTTGCAAGATTTAACAAAGTCCATTAACACGAATAAATTTGAACACGTACAGCCTTATATCCAGCGGGATAGTGTTTTATGGAATGATCAAAAGCAACTTGTGAAAATGCTGTATGAAAGAGACATTCGAGAAGAACTCGTTGATTATTCGGTATTAGACGTGGAATCTGTGAGTGAAGAAGAGGACGAAGCGGTCTATACAATCCAAACGAAAGAAGTCATTTCCATTACAACGAACGGTCAAAGTCAAGAAAAAGAGTATTACCGAACGTATACCGTTTCTTACAGCAACAAACAGCTGCACCTGACTAAAATTGAATCACTTTAAAAAACATCACGCCAAGCGTGATGTTTTTATTTGTAAAGAGGCTCCTTTGAGGACGTCAATCTAATTTACTGATTATCCAAAGTCAGTACCGCTTAAACTTCTAATAGTGTTCTACTGTATAACACAAATAGAATCCTTTAGTTAACTAACGCAAGATAACTCTTCCTTATCAAGCGTTCATATGATAAAGTAGAGTAATAAGCAGAAAATAGAATTTATTTTACATATAATGGATGTTTTTATTAAAATCTTAAAAAAACGGCTTTCTAAATTGAGTTTTGAGAGGTTTTTGAAAAATTTTAATGGTATTTGTTGCAGTTTGATAAAAATTCGTTATATACCATTTTGGATCATTTAAAAGGTATTCATTTATTTGTGGTAATTAGGAGGGTTGAAATGGAAGAATTTGAATTATCGCCTGCGGAAAATTCGTTTCGCCAGCTAAAAGAGCAGTGGGAAGAGGCAGAGCTGTTAGATGAAGATAACAACTTGAATTTAAAGCACGTTTCAGATGAAGAATTTATTCAGCTCTTTTTTTCAATGCGTATTATCAAAAAATCACTTTCTCCTCATACGATCAGATCTTACAATCAAGACATGAAAACGATTCTGTCTTTTTTTTATGAACGAGAGATTACATTAAAATCGATTGGATTTATGGAAGTCAAATTATTTAATGAAGAAATGATGAATCAATATGCCAATCGCACCGCTGCAAGAAAACTAGAATTTTTTAGAAGAATGCTAGAGTTTGGACACGCTACTCATTTTTATCCTTCGCTGTATACGACGTGGATTGAAAAACCATCTATCGCAAAAGGACATTACAGTGATAAGGAAAAACAAAATCGTACCGAATACCGAGAGCTAACCGATCGCGAAGCACAGGTAATTGTAAATGCGTTAGAATCCGTCGTGCGCATTCGCCAGCATGAAAAGGAATTTAAAGCGCGCAACCGCTTAATGGGAATGCTTTTGTATATGAGTGGAATGCGTTCAAGTGAACTGCTAAGTTTAAATTGGGGAAGCTTCCGCGAAGACCGCCGCGGAAATTTGGTTGTAGATGTGATTGGTAAAGGAAAAAAAGAACGCACTATTCCCGTGTTTGATGATGTGAAAGAAACACTTTTCACTTATCGGCAAGCGTTAAACGAAAGCACCGAACTAAGTCCTTTTGACACTGAACCGCTTTTTTACTCTATTAAAGAGTATTATCGTACCGGCGAAAAGAAGCGATTATCCTATACAACATTGTATCGAACGATTAAGTCAGCTGTTTATAAAGTAAAAGGAAACGCGTCTATTTCTCCTCATTGGTTTCGTCATACCTTTATTACAAACAGTTTAGCTAATGACGTTCCGCTTGCGGTTGTGAAACAAGTAGTGGGGCATTCTTCTATTGCTACAACGAACGTTTATCTTGAAAAACTTCAAGAGGATACGGTATACGACGCGTTTCGAAAGTCGGGCTATCGCTAATTACTTATAATATTTTTATGTAAACTAAAAAATATATATTTTCATTTTTACTGCTCATGCGTATGAAATAAGTTGTATAAATGAATAAGTTACTTTTCCTACAATATAATGGTAGAAAGTCGATAAAGGAGGGAGCTACCTATGACGGCTAAACATCCGCTTCACTACCATTTCGGAGAAGTAACGGAGCTTTTTCATTACATATACGAAGTTTGTGAAACAGCAGGTATTTATATTGACTGGAGCGGAACAGCCCAAACCGTTCAGCTATATCGAAGTAAAGAATCTTTTTTATCCGGAGAACGCTACATCGGAGCGATTCAATATGAAGGGAGCAATCAGTTTCAAAAAAGATGGCCTTCTACCGTCAGTTTGAGATTTCGACGTGCAAACTTGTCGTTTATTTTAAAATATTGTTTAGAACAAATTGAAGACTACCGCAAAGACACAAATAAAGAACCCTTCATTAATCCAAATGCAGAATCCATCGCGTTTAAATTCACCTCTTTAACAGATGAAACCAAACAAGTGATTTCAAAAATTAAAGAAGTATTATGTATTGCCAACTACGTATAAAACCCCGCAGAATGTTACCTGTGGGGTTTTGGGTATTTAACGCAGGTTTTCTGCGTCTTGAAGCAATTGTTCGGCGCGGAATTCAAGTTTTTGTAAAGTGTCGGTATAAATCTTTACCTGCTGCTCGTTTAGCTGAGACGTTAATTCGGAAAATACCTGTTCTACAGCAGGCGTCACTTCTGTTTTTAAACGCAGGCCGTCTTCTGTTATTTGAATAAAAAACGAGCGGCGATCTTCTGGATTTCTAACACGCTGAATCCAATTTTGTTTTTCTAGTAAATCTAAAATTTTAGTCAGCGTCGCTTGATCTTTATCTGCTCGCTCAGCTAATTGCTTCTGTGTACTATATTCAGCTTCTGATACGCGCTTTAAAACGGTCCACTGTTCTGGCGTAATCCCAAAAGGACGTAAGTGTGCGGCAACGACTCTGCTTAAGCGCTTACTTGTACGAACGGTGGGAATGCCGAATATTTCTTCTAACGATTCCATATAAAACCTCCTGCATATATACCTGCTGTGATTATATCAGCTGTTTTTATTTCTGTAAATTTGTTTGTAAAGGTGATCCTTTATAAAAATAAATTTACACAATAAATTGCAAATACACTAGACTTATTGTGTGTATCCTTGTAATCTAGTGTAAGAATAGTTAAACTTTTTCAAAAACAGTAGGGGGTACACACATCCATGATTAAAGCGGTTTTTTTCGACCTAGATGACACGCTACTTTGGGATCAAAAAAGCGTAAAAGAAGCATTCGTTGCAACATGTACATATGCAAGTGAAAAATATAATCTAAAACCTGAAGAACTAGAAGAAGCGGTGCGTAAGGAAGCAAGAGAATTATATGCTTCGTATGAAACCTATGAATTTACGCAAATGATTGGCATTAATCCATTTGAAGGGTTATGGGGAAATTTTTTAGACGATCATGATGAATTCCGCAAAATGAAAGATATTGTTCCTACTTATCGCAAAGAAGCTTGGACTCGAGGCCTTCGTGCTCTAGGAATTCACGACGATGCTTTTGGAGCGGAATTAGCTGAACGTTTTCCTTTAGAGCGCCGCAAAACACCGTTTGTATACGAAGAAACGTTTGAAGTGCTTGATCAATTAAAAGGAAAGTACAAGCTGCTGCTGTTAACAAACGGTTCACCTGACTTACAAAATACCAAATTAGATATTACATCAGAACTAGTTCCATATTTTGATGAGATTGTGATTTCAGGGGCATTTGGCCGGGGTAAGCCTGATCCATCTATTTTCGACCATGCTTTATCACTTATGGATTTAAAGAAAGATGAAGCGATCATGGTTGGAGATAATTTAATGACAGATATACTGGGTTCTTCTCGCGTTGGAATGAAATCTGTATGGATTAATCGTCACGATAAAGAGCGAAATGAAGTCATTCCTACTTATGAAATTACCCATTTAAGTGAACTGCATTCAATTTTAGATGAACTAAATTCGTAATACGAACAAACAAAAAGAGGCGTAAATCGTCTCTTTTTTTGTTGTAAAAACAAGAACAAAAGTCTCTGAAAGTCCTATATCCGTTCCAAATCTCACTGACTTCAGTCACTTTTTCTTCTTCCTGCATAGTAAACCAATCTTATCCTCGATTCCCAGATAAATACCATGTAGCATAGTATATAGACTAGTCATTGGAGGAATAACATGAAGAAAATAGTTACCAGAAGCCTTGTAGCGGCTGTTTTGTTCACAAGTCTCGCCGCTTGTGAAGACAAACAAGGCGATACGCACGTCACTTACAAAAAACCTCAACCTAAACATGCCCCTGGAGCAGACACCATTTCAGCAACAGATGAAACGATGGCGCCTGTAAGCAGGGTAGCGACAGAAGATGAAACCGATGATCGATTAGCGTTTGGCGAACAATCAAAACACGGTCAATATTATGTTTCACAACGGATGCACAATTTTATCCTGTTAAAGGAGCTAAACAAGTAAACACCCAGTACATTGTCGTATCCGTTCAGTTTCAGCGAACACCTAATGAACATTCGGCTGTAGTATTAAACGACACAACGTTTACATTACAAGACACAGCAACTTATCAAACCTACGAACCGTCTGATGGAGGAAATTTATCGACAGAAACCCCGCACACCCTGTGGACAGCTTTTCCATCACCGTCACTATCTGACGATGAACCACTTAACCTCGATGTTGCATTTAAAATTCCAAAAAAGGCCAACCATACGTATAACCTGTTAATTACACAGCAATCAGAACGAGCAGATGTGTTTAAGTTTGAAGAAGCCAAACAAGATTATTAATTACATACAGAAAAAAACGCCTATCTTTTGTTGTATAGAAAAAGAAGGCGTTTTTTTGTAAAACTATCTTGTTTCTCATAGAAAGAGCAAACGATAGACATAAAAAGAAAAAGAGAATAGACATAAAACGCGTTAGTGTAGTCAAGTTCAAAAAGAACGTGTATCATTGTAACTGCTGGTACCAAAAGATAGACATAAAATATAAATAAAAAAGTTATGAGAAAGGAAAAGGTGCGTACATCACGTTAAAGACATATGAATCATAAACATACAAAAACAACTACTGAATTTAGTAATAAAAAAATAAACATGCATTTAAATAGAAAGCTATCAGCCGCCATTATAGCTGCGTTTCTTTTTACTTTACTTTTTTGTTTTATGCCAGGTATAAAAGAATCAATTCCTAATTTTTCTATTAAAAAAACCAGTCCGAATTTCATTGATTTATTTCCTTTATACCTTTTATTTTTTACACCCTTCTTTTTAATAATGGGGACGTTAGGCACGGTTATCGTTGATTTATTAGTCAGTGCTTTTGTAAAAGACCGTGGTAAAAAAATTGATTTTATCATGTCATTCATATTTCACGCCATTTTTGGGTTATTAATGTTTGAATTCGGAATGTTGGGCGTCATTCTTATTTTTATTGTGGATCGCCTTCTTTCAATCCGTAAAGAAAACTATTCTTATTTATATCCACTGGGTTGCTTAGTACTGTCGGCCATTATTGGAACTCTCGTCTACTTCATTTTTACTATCGTTTAATAAAAAAATAATAAAAAAGAGACCCAATTGTTAGACTATATCTAACTTTTCAGGGTCTCTTTTTTGTTTTTTCTTGAAAGTTTGATTTATTTACTATGCGAATGTTTGGTAAATCAAAAAGATATTTAAACAAATAACTAATGCAGCTATCACCCAAGCTACAGTAGTTGTTGCTTTATGATTAACCAACCCGCCCATGATTTTTTTATTACTTGTAAACATGATAAGAGGTACAAGCGCAAATGCAATTCCGAACGATAAAATAACTTGACTGACAACTAGTGCACTTGTTGGATTTACGCCAAGTCCGATAATCAAAAGCGGCGGAATAATTGTAATGAAACGACGAAGATATAAAGGAATTCTGCGTTTAATAAATCCTTGCATGATGACATCTCCAGACATTGTTCCGACCGAAGAACTTGAAAGTCCTGAAGATAATAATCCAACACCGAACGCAATAGCTGCAAAAGGACCAATTAAATGTTCAAATTGTGTAAAAGCCACGTCCAAATCTTGCACGTTTAGTCCGTTTTTAAAGAATAGAGCGGCTGCGACAATCAGCATGCTTGCATTAATTGCACCAGCGATAATCATGGCAATCACAATATCGATAAATTCAAAGCGGAAAATCGCTTTTTTCTCCGATTCTGTAGTTCCTACCACGCGGCGCTGCGTAAGAGCTGAGTGCAAATAAATCGCGTGCGGCATAACTGTAGCACCTAAAATCCCAGAAGCTAACAGCACGCTGTCTGTCCCGTGAAACTGAGGGACAAATAAGCCCTGGACAACACTTGCGCCGTCTGGATGCGCAAGAAACATTTGAGTCCCAAAAGCTAATACCACAATAAAAACCATTGCCGCAATCGCTGCTTCTAGCAGTCGAACACCTCGTCTTTGTAACTCTAAAATAGCAAAAGAACCTACCGCTGCGATGAGTGCAGCTGGGAACAAAGGAATATGAAATAATAAATAAATTCCAAGAGCAGCCCCAATAAATTCTGCTAAATCCGTCGCCATAATGACTAATTCCCCTTGGATCCAAAGTCCAAAAGAAACGAAGGACGGGAAGTGTTCCTGTGCTATCTCGGGTAAATTCAAGCCTGTTGCAATACCTAATTTAGCTGATAACGATTGAATTAAGACAGCCATTAAGTTAGAAATTAATACAACCCAAAGCAACATGTATCCGTATTGAGAGCCTGCTGCGATGTTAGTAGCAAAATTACCTGGGTCAATATAAGCAACCGCTGCGATAAAGGCAGGCCCTAAGAAAGGTAATAATCGCTTAATTCCTTTTGTTTTACCCGACAATACGTCTTGAGCACTTAGCTGCATAGCTGATAATGCTTTACTGCCGTTTTGATCTTTCATGTCTAGTGCTCCTTTCTTTGATGAACAATAAATAGCCCAAGCTAATTTTTTTATATGAAGTATAAAATGTTTCCTTAATGCAAATTATATGCTAGTAAAGGTTCTTTTGACAATAAAAAAGTTTAGCAAGAAATATAAATCATCTTCAGCTGTTTTTTATCCCGTTTGGCACAATTCTTTAAATGCACACCCGTGACAGGAGGAAGGCGTATCTGTTTGAGGGAAATGCTCAAGCGGAAGAGGTTGATTTACCTCTGAGTGTTCCAAAAAAGTTTTCATATAGTCAATGCTTGTATCGACTTGCCGAAGAACAGCTTCAATTTCGTGAAGAGTAAGCTGATACGTACGCGCACTGCCTGAAAGCAAGTATTCGTTTCGGACTTTTATCTGATCAACGGAAATATTATATTCAGCTAGCACGTAGAGAGCGTAAATTGCCAGTTGAAACAAATCATCTTTTGTTTGTTTACTTGTTTTCCAATCAACAATCGTAAATTCGTCTGTGACTGGATTTTTAAAAAGGGAATGAAAAGGCGCATATACTTTATGGTCATACACATTTATAGAACGAAACGACTGAGGAGAATCTACTTCTAAAGAAGGTGAAGACACCACGTCGCAAAACGATTTACTTTGTAAAAAGTTATGTACACAAATGTGTACCCGCTTTTGCATGTCTTTAAGATCTTTTTTAGAGATATAGCCGTTTTCGTAGAATTCTAAAAGCATCTTATACTGAGCAGGCTTATGATACCAAAGCTCTCCATAGTCAGTAGAATCACGCAGTGCGTTATTTAGTAGCTGCTGTACTTTCTTCACTAAATTTTGTTCACCCGGGACAATCTGTGTAGATGTATAGTCAGAAATGGCTTCTGTAATCACCTGACGGACGGCTTGTCCTGCGTACATAGATAAAGTAGAAACCTTTTTTAAACGATAAGCGCTTTGAGACTGTGCAGAAGCGCTGTCAAGCCATCCGTTGTGTGAGACATAATAATGATATGCATACTTTCGTTTGCACTGTGTGATCATTTTATGCCTGGAATAGGACCATGAAAATCCAGGGAAATCAGTGATTTGAAACAAGCTATTCACATCCTTTTTCAAAAACTGCGCATAGGTTGGTCTATTAGTGTATTCGTATATGAGTTAAAATAGACTAAAAGTGTAGAGAGTGAATAGCTACGCATGCATATTATTTTGTGGATTCTTGCGAAATATGTATAAATAGAAAAAACTATTTAAAAATTGGTTGCTTTTTTCTATGGCAGATGTTATATTAATAAAGCGATGAGCTAATTTGTGTAAGTCGAAGGACATGCTTTCGAGCTAAACGTGTGAATGTGGTCACACGGTCCCCGCCACAAACGCATCAAAGACGTCCTGCGTGGACGTCTTTTTCATTTTATAAAAAAGAGAGCATATTGCTCTCTTTTTTTGTGATAACTTTTTGATCCCTTCTATAATTTCTGCCCCTTTTATTTACTGCAGCCAAACTTACTGTATTTGCACATTTGCCGCATATTGCATGGTTCCTCTTGTAGAGTTAATCACAATATCTACAACGTAAAAACCTTGATTTTCAGGAATCTTAAATTCATTATTTTTGACAAACAGCTTGGTTTTTTCACCATTATCTCTCCATATATGCACGCTCACGCCGCGAATATAAGCGCCGTCTAGGTTGGAAAAATGGAGCTTAACCAATTGTTGCTGCTTTAAAGGGATACTTTTTTGCTGCGATATGTATGTATATAAATCATATACATTTATTTCTTTTTTTGTTGTTGAACGGCCGTTTGACCAGTTAATAGAACCTTTGTGAAGGTGATAGGTATGTTCGTTGACCGCAAGCGCAGCTTCAGGTTTGTTTTGATCGTATTCTTCCTCTAGAAAGAAAGCACTGTTCTTAAGTAAAAGTAAGAAGAACACCGTAACAGCTCCTAGACCGCTTAAGACATATACACCACATTTTGCGGGTTGTACTTTCATAATAATTTCCTTTCACAGACCAATAATTAAGGAGGATAGGTACATAAAATTTCCACTTTTTCTATTCTAAACGATTACAAGTGAAATTACATTTATTGCTTTCTTTCTTCACAAAAAACAGGATAATAGTCATGTGTTTTCTATAAAAGATCCCCTTAGATCAAAATCAACCCCGCAGAAAAGGAAAATAAATGGAAATTAAAAGAGGGAATCTAAAAAATTTACAGAAGTTGATAAGTGATTTAAAATTATACAGAGGAAAAAAGCATTTCAAAAAAAGGGAGATTAGTAGGTTTTTTGTTCTACTTCCACTTCTTAAAAAGTCGTATTTTTCGTAAGAAACTGTAAAGTTATATTTTATAAAGGTGAACCAATACATATACAAACAAAAGGGACACAAAAAAGGGGGATCAGCATGGAAATTAGAGAACTAGAATTACATGATGCTGCAAACTTTGTAGATTTGCTTAAACAGATTGAAGAAGAAAGTAAGTTTATGCTGTTCGAAAGCGGAGAGCGAAAGCTGAGTACGGATCAGCAGGAGAAAAACATCGAAATCTTTAAGCAACAGCCAAACTCTACGATTATTGTAGCAGAAGAAAGCGAGATGCTTGTGGGATATATAGCTGCAACAGGGGGTGAAGCTAACCGAAACGCTCACATCGCTGCTCTGACATTAGGTATTCGAAAAACGTTTCAAAATCAAGGGATTGGTACGGCTTTATTCGCTGCGCTTGAGGAATGGGCAAGAGAACACCATATTCACCGTCTTGAGCTCACAGTCGCTGTACAGCATGAAAAGGCTCTTTCTTTATATGATAAAGTAGGATTCGAAATTGAAGGAACGAAAAAACATTCCCTGCGAATTGGCGGTTTGTTTATTGATGAGTACTATATGTCTAAATTGCTGAATTAAAAAGAAACGACGTTTAAAGACGCCGTTTCTTTTTTTAGCTTCCTCTATAAATTTGGTATCCCCACGGTGATACAAGCAAAGGGATGTGATAATGTTCTTGTTCAGAAGACAATCCGACTCGAACAGAAACTTGATTTAAAAAGGGCGGATTTGTTGTTTGGACTTCTTGTTTTTTATAGTATTCCCCAATATGGAACAAAAGTTCATAATCTCCTGATTCAAACGCTTCAGAAGAGAAGAGCGGGTTTGCTAATCTTCCGTCTTCATTTGTAGTACCATGAGAAAGCTTTATTCGTTTACTTTCTGACTGGATGTGATAGAAATCAACTTTGACGAAAGCAGCCGGACATCCGTGAGTGAGGTCTAAAATATGCGTTGTAATTTTAGTCATGCTCGTTTCTTTGTCTCCTTATCTTCAGTAATTTTATCAGTTAAACGAAAGAAAGCAATTTTATATACTTCTTCTAACGCTGTAGCAAACTCCGTTTGTTTGGTATTCTGTAAGCGACTTTGCATTGCCTCGTAAATATCTTCTTTTTGTTTACCTCGTACTGCCAAAATAAAAGGGAAAGGAAACTTTTCCATATACATTCCATTAAGAGAAGAAAACTGTTCATACTCATTTTGTGTTAAGTTTTGTAAGCCTGCTTTTGTTTGTTCTTCAGTAGAAGCAGATGTCATAGCGATATTTTCACCTAGATTTGGATGAGCTTTCAGCAACTTAAGCTGTTTTTCTACAGATGCTTGCGCTACAATTTCTTTCATCTTTCCATGAAGTTGTTCAACGGACGAGAAAGGGCGCTTAGAATAAGCTTCTTCTGCAACCCAAGGTGAATGTTCAAATATATCGCCAACTAATGAGACAAAATGCTGCTTGCTAAGCTGATTTACATACTGCACAGATACATTATTCATACTAAACCACCTTTACTTTATTTCTGAATAATCTGTCTTCTCTAAAGAGACAGAAGGTACTTTTCGTTCAACCGATGCGTTAAAAAAGAGATTTAATAAAATGGCAGCTAAACTTCCAGTAATAACTCCATCGCTTACAATCACACGCAAAGCATATGGGAGCTGGGCGAATAAATCAGGTACCACCGTTACACCAAGACCCAGCGAAAGAGAGCACGCAATAATCAGCAAATTTTCTTGTTTAGCCAAATCAACAGCGCTTAGCATTTTGATGCCTGATGAAATAACTAAACCAAACAACACGACCATTGCTCCTCCTAAAACAGGAGTAGGAATAATGGTCGTAAAAGCAGCTATTTTAGGAACAAGTCCCAATAATACGAGAATAAAGCCGGCTACTACCACTACATTTTTTGTTTTTACTTTCGATAATTGAACCAGTCCTACATTCTGAGCGAATGTATTGTAAGGAAAAGCATTAAATAGCCCTCCAAGAACAATGGCGATTCCTTCGGCACGGTAGCCTTTTGTAAAATCTTTTTCAGTTAATTCCCGATCACACAGTTTTCCTAACGCTAAAAATACGCCTGTAGACTCAATAATAATGACCAAGCATACGAGAATCATCGTTAAAATCGGTCCAATTTCAAAAGTGGGCATCCCAAAATAAAAAGGAGTGGGAATGTGCAGCCAAGAAGCTTCATTAAAGTTAGTAAAATTAACTTTTCCCATTAATACAGCGGCTATTGTTCCGGCTACAATTCCAATCAACACAGAAAGAGAACGAAGGAAACCGCTGAAAAATCGATTTAAAATTAAAATAAGCGCTAGAACACCAAAAGATAGAAGAAGATTAGAAAGAGAACCAAAATCTTTACTTCCTACTCCTCCTGCCATATTTCGGACAGCGGATGGTACAAGTGATAAACCAATCATCGTCACAACCGTTCCTGTGACAACTGGAGGAAAAAATTTAATAATTTTGCCTAAAAAACTTGCTGCCAGTACGATGAAAATACCACCGGCAATAATCGCTCCGTAAACAGCGCTAATTCCATATTGAGTTCCAATCGCAATCATAGGAGTCACCGCTACAAATGAACTTCCAAGTACAACAGGAAGACCAATCCCAAACCACCTGTTCGTCCAAGCCTGCAGCAGCGTAGCTAGTCCGCAGGTCAGTAAATCGATGGCTACGAGATAGGCTAAGTCATGTGCATTTAAATTTAATGCGCGTCCTACCATCAGCGGAACGAGAATGGCACCCGCATACATAGCGAGTACGTGCTGTAATCCCAATGAAGCTAGTTGAAACGGTCGATTTTGGTTATTCACCTAAAAACCTCCTTTAATTATATCACATGTAATGTTAATAAATATTACATTTAGAATGATACATTAATAGTAAAATGTTTTTTAAGGGATGTCATTAGTCAAGTTGACCAAAAACAGAGGTTTCAATATCTCCTTTTTTACAATATATAGAGAAGTAGGTAAGCTACCGTGTAAAAAGATGTTACATTCCTTTTTTAGTATCAACTCTTAATACCAAGTGATATAATTTTTGTATATATTTTCAACTAATAGAGAGAAGAGGAAACACTTATGTATAATATTGCGGCTCACACATGTAAATTTTTATTAAAAAGAAGGGGGAAGTTTCAGGTAAGGAACAGAGAGTATCTGCCAGCGGATACAGGCTTTGTGATCGCTTGTTCGCATAAGGGATGGGTAGACGTTGTAGCGCTTGGTGCGGCTATTTTGCCTCACCAAATTCATTTTATGGCAAAAAAGGAGCTTTTTAATCATATACTCACTAGTAATGTATTAAAAAAACTTAACGCATTCCCAGTAGATCGTAACAACCCAGGACCCAGCAGCATTAAAACACCTATTAAATTAGCAAAAGAAGGACATATCGTCGGGATTTTCCCTAGCGGCACGCGAACAGAGGAAGACGTTCCCTTAAAAAGAGGAGCAGTCACTATAGCAAGTATGGCAAAGGTTCCTATTGTACCCGCAGTTTACAAAGGACCCGAAAATGTAAAAGAGATATTTTCAAAGGAGCCCGTTGTCATTTCCTTTGGGAAGCCCTTCTATCTTGCTGAAGGAAAGCTGACAAAAGATCGGCTCGCCGACGTGTCAAATCACTTAACAGCTTCGATTCGTGCGTTAGAGGAAACAGAAACATAACTTCATAGCGGAGGTGCATCATGAAGGATTGGGTACAGAGAAAGCTAAACGATGTGATTAGTGATGATGTGCAGGCAAAAATGAAAGAAAAGATGGCTGAAAGCGGTGTAACCGTTCCTATATCCGCTTCTATGCTCATGCGGATTTTTCAAAAGCAAATGACAAAGCAAGATCAAATTCAGCAATTTTCTATTTCATTTCAAGACTCCTATATTCACGTGAATGGAATTATTAAAAAATTTCTGGTGAGAATTCCATTTTCTATTGTGCTAGAACCTCTTGAAGCAAAAGAACGTACGCTTGTATTCAAAATCCATGAAATGAAACCTCTTAATCAAAATTGGATCAACTATCGAATTTTTCATAAGCCGCCTGTTACTACGTATGAAGAAAAACAAATTCATATCAACCTCAATGAAATTGATAAAGTGAAAGTCATTCCAGTAGGAAAAATCAAACAATTTTCAATACAAGATGAAAAGCTTCGAGTGAAAATTGGTTTATAAATGGTTGTAAATAAAATGTAGAAATAGTTTTTTTAGAAAGAAAACCTTTTCAATTCAGCACTTAATTCGATTAGGTGCTATTTCTTTATAATTTTTATAAAATTTTTAGAATTTTTCGTCTCTAACTATTGTGACACGCTTCCCTAAAGTTGTACAATGTAACTTATATAGAGGTTTAAGCGAAAAACCCGTAAATATAAAGAGCAAGGAGAAACAACTATGACAACTTATTCAATCGATGTGACACTAAGTCAAACAAAAAAAGAAAAGCCGCAATCTGATCAATTGCAATTCGGGAAAATCTTCACGGACCATATGTTCATTATGGATTATACAGAAGGCCAAGGCTGGCACGATGCTCGTATTGTACCTTATCAACCTATCACATTAGATCCGGCATCTATGATCTTTCATTACGGGCAGTCTGTTTTTGAAGGACTAAAAGCATATGTAACAAAAAAAGAGCAAGTATTATTATTTAGACCAGATGAGAATTTCAAACGTTTAAATAAATCAAACGATCGTCTTTGTATTCCTCATGTTGACGAAGACTTAGCATTAGAAGCGTTAAAACAGCTGATTAAAATTGACCGCGAATGGATTCCTACTGCTGAAGGTACATCACTATACATTCGTCCATTTGTCATCGCGACAGAGCCTTACTTAGGAGTAGCGCCATCTGACCGCTACCAATTTATCATTATTCTATCTCCAGTTGGCTCATATTATAAAGAAGGGATTGCTCCTGTAAAAATTGCGGTTGAAAGCGAATTTGTTCGTGCTGTAGCCGGAGGGACAGGGACTGCTAAAACAGGTGGAAACTATGCTTCAAGCTTAAAAGCTCAGCAGCTTTCTGACTCAAAAGGCTATTCACAAGTACTGTGGTTAGACGGAGTTGAACGCAAGTACATTGAAGAAGTAGGAAGCATGAATATTTTCTTCAAAATTGATGGAGAAGTAGTAACTCCATCTGTGAACGGAAGCATTTTAGAAGGAATTACGCGTAAATCCATCATTGAGCTGCTAAAACACTGGGATATGCCTGTAACTGAGCGCCGTATTTCTATGGAAGAAATTAAGCAAGCTTATTCGGAAGGCAAACTAGAAGAGGCATTTGGAACAGGTACAGCTGCAGTTATTTCTCCGATTGGCGAGCTATTTTGGAATAACGAGAAAATGGTCATCAACGGTGGAAACACAGGAGAAGTATCACAAAAACTGTATGACACTCTAACAGGTATTCAAAATGGTACAGTGGAAGATCCATTCGGCTGGGCAGTGGAAGTAGAATAAATTTCGGTAATCGAATATCTTTTTACGTAAAAGAAGCGGGACAGCTCCCGCTTCTTTTTTTGTTTGCTGTCGAATAGTCCAAAAGAAATAAGTTATTTTTTGAATATTTAGAACTATTTATATACTTTTATTGTAAAATAAAATATAATTATCCTTATAAAAGCAATACGTTGTCTTTATTGAAATTCACAGCATTACTTATTCGTTATATAAGGGGGAGAACAAAATGCTCTTTTTATCACATGATGAAAAAATTAAACAGCTGGCTTCACACTTAGCTGAACGACTCGAATGGGAATTAAACCAAGAAACCTCAGATGAACAAATGCACGTGCTCATCGGCTACTTATTTGCTTCTCATTTAATCGAGCACCGTCCTACAGGTTATTACGTAAGGTCTCAATACCCTGAGCAGCTAAAAGATTTATATGAAACTTTACACGTCCACCAATAAATTATCTCTTCCTCTTTTGTCCTATATCGTGTAGAATTTTAGAAAATATATGATTTTCTAGTTGATGGCAGAGCTAGGATATAGCGTGGTGTGGCATTTACCTTTAAATGATTAAGTAATGGCTTTAGAGGTGAATAATGTTAGCGCAGATTAAAGAAATGAGTTTAGATAAAAATCGTCGTAATCCACATTACCGCGTGTTGTTGCAGTGTCCAGACGGGAGTGAACTATTCATTCACTTTAATTATACATACCGATCAAAAACATATTGGTCAAGAGATGTATATTACAACAATGTTCATAAAAAATCTCAGCTTGCTTGGTATACCCAAAGCGTAGAGGAAATGACTGCTCAGCAGTTTCTTGAAGAGCTAGGAGCTATAGTAAATGAACATTTCAACTTTACACTGCGACGATAACCAAGAAAAGCATCCTTTAACAAGGGTGCTTTTCTTGGTTATTTTACATAAATAAGGACAGAATAATATATATTCTCTTTTTGAAAGTGAAAGGTGGAAAGCTCATGGCGCAAATCGTAATGTGGGTGCTTTTTATCGGTCCTTGGCTATTGCTTTTTGCAGTTGATAAAGAGCGAGTAAAGCGGTATATGGCTGTATCGCTATTCGGAGTGGTATTGTTAACGGTGGTTTTTCAAATCGCAGATCGCTTTAACTGGTGGGAAGTCAATGAAACTCTTTTTTTCTTTGTTAATATGACGCCTTTTCCTTTTGGCATATTTATAATAGGAACGCTTTTTATTTTTTATTTTACCTATCCTGGCTTTTGGATGTTTATGATTATCAATGCAGCGTTCGATTTATTTCAGGCATTTATCATGAGTCCTATCTTTGAAAAACTAGACATTTATACACTGAAGGGAATGAATCATTTTTTATTATTTGTACTAATGATGGTTATTGCTGTTCTACTTTTTCTTTATCAAAAGTGGCAAGATACTGCGTTTAAGTTATCTATCAAGTGATAGAGAGACAGGTTGTGTTTTATCGTTAACTTTTATATAATGAACGTATAAAACCCTCTATTTATATCGGAAATAGAGGTGTTTTTACTGTGAAAAAGATACAAAATGGCAAAATATCTGCGGATGAACATCATTTTTCGCAAAAAAATTAAAATAATGTAAAAGTTTATGTTAAAATGGCAATGTTGCGTGAACGAATTAACTAACTTTACGCAAGAATGCTATTTACATACGTAAGAAGGAGAGAGATTTAAGATGGCAAAGACGTTAATTTTTGGACATAAAAATCCTGACACAGATACAATCTGTTCTGCAATTGCATACGCTGATTTAAAGAATAAATTAGGTGTAGACGCTGAACCAATTCGATTAGGCGATATTAACGGTGAAACGCAATTCGCTCTTGAAAAGTTCAACGCTGAACTACCACGTTTCGTTGATGAAGTATCTAAAGAAACAAATGAAGTTATTTTAGTGGACCACAACGAACGCCAGCAAAGTGCAAACGATATTGATCAAGTTCGTGTGCTTGAAGTAATTGATCATCACCGTATTGCTAACTTCGAAACAGCAGATCCTTTATACTATCGTGCAGAGCCAGTTGGATGTACGGCAACGATCTTAAACAAGATGTATAAAGAAAACGGCGTAGAAATCGAACCTAACATCGCAGGTCTTATGCTATCAGCTATCATTTCTGATTCTTTATTATTCAAATCACCAACTTGCACAGACCAAGACGTTGCAGCTGCTAAAGAATTAGCGGAAATTGCAGGCGTAGATGCAGAAGAGTACGGATTAGCAATGCTAAAAGCTGGAGCTGACTTAGGTGATAAAACAGCTTCACAATTAATTTCATTAGATGCTAAAGAATTCAGCATGGGCACAAGCAAAGTTGAAATTGCACAAGTGAATGCAATTGACGTAAACGACGTTTTAGTGCGCAAAGTTGAATTGGAAGAAGCGATTACTAAAACAATCGAAGAAAAAGGATTACAATTATTCCTTTTAGTTGTTACAGATATTTTAAACAGCAACTCTACTGCATTAGCATTAGGTTCTGCTGCTTCAAAAGTAGAAGAAGCATACAACGTAACGCTTGAAAACAATACAGCTGTCTTAGAAGGCGTTGTATCACGTAAAAAACAAGTAGTACCTGTATTAACATCTGTATTTGCTTAATAAAAAAACGGTTCGTGTCTACACACGAACCGTTTTTTTGTCTATTTGCACGTTAAGCCAATTTAGTATATCTTCTATCACTTCATCTTTATTTAATTCATTCAGCAACTCATGACGGCACTCTTTAAAAAAACGGTAACTTACATCCTGTAATCCTGCCTTTTTAAAGTCGTTATATACTTTGACTACGCCTTTTGTATAGCTGCCTACTGGATCATGTTCTCCAGATACCAAATAAATAGGCAGGCTTGATGGAACTAGCTTTATATTAGCTAAGTTAGAGATTTGTTTGATTCCTGTTAGTAAGTCATAGAAAAACCCCGCTGTGAAAACCCCACCGCAATAAGGGTCATTTACATATAAATCTACAGCTTCATTATCTTGACTTAACCAATCAAAAGGTGTCCGAGCAGGATGAAATGATTTATTGTATTGTCCAAAAGAGAGTTTATCAAGCAAAGGGCTAGGAGATCGTAACCCTTTTCTCTTTATCTCTATTTGCGCAGCTAATATACCTCCCTGCAGTGAAAGGGAAGGAATGCTGCCAGTACCTGAGAGTATCACACCATGAATGTGCTCTGTATCCAATTGAATATATCTTCTCGTTAGAAAAGACCCCATGCTGTGACCGAAAAGAAAGATCGGTAGGTCGGAGTGTTCCGTCGAAATGTGCTTAGTCAGAGCAATCATGTCGTAGACTACTGTATCAAAACCATTTTCTTCAGCAAAAAAACGCTTGTCTTCATCTTTTAAAGCTGTTTGACCGTGACCTCGGTGATCATTCCCATATACGATATATCCATGTTGCGTTAATACATTAGCAAAGTACTCGTAGCGTCCAATATGTTCGGCCATCCCATGGGCTATTTGGACAACGCCTTTTGCAGAATGGTTTTCAACATTCCATTTTTGTGCAAATATTTCTTTTTCTTGATGACCTCTGTAATAAAAGGATTGTTTCATGCTCAGCATCCACCTTCTGTTTTCCTGTAAAATAAGGGATATATGTATATATTATACTAATTTATGCAGGTGATTTTACTATTTTAAAATAAAAAATGATTATTTTGTCATAAACCTTTACAAACCTTTGTGTGATTTGTTAAATTAGTATTTATATTAAAAATTATTAAACAATTTAAAAAGATTTAGTTTTTAATAGGTTAGATGAATACGGAGGGAATTATTGTGGCAGAATTAAGAAGTAACATGATCAAAAAAGGATTCGACAGAGCACCACACCGCAGCCTACTGCGTGCAGCTGGTGTAAAAGAAGAGGATTTCGGCAAACCGTTTATTGCGGTTGTCAATTCATATATTGATATTGTACCAGGTCATGTTCACTTACAGGAGTTTGGTAAAATCGTAAAAGATGCGATTCGCGAAGCTGGTGGCGTACCTTTTGAAATGAACACTATCGGTGTAGATGACGGTATTGCGATGGGACATATCGGTATGCGTTATTCATTACCAAGTCGTGAAATCATTGCTGACTCAGTTGAAACGGTAGTATCTGCTCACTGGTTTGATGGAATGGTATGTATTCCAAACTGTGATAAAATCACGCCTGGGATGTTAATGGCTTCATTACGTCTGAATATTCCGACAGTTTTTGTTAGCGGCGGACCAATGAAGGCTGGCGTAACGAGCGACGGCCGTAAGATTTCTCTTTCTTCAGTATTTGAAGGCGTAGGAGCTCATCAAGCTGGTAAACTTGATGATAAAGGATTACTTGAATTAGAACAATTTGGCTGTCCGACATGCGGATCTTGTTCAGGAATGTTTACAGCGAACTCAATGAACTGCTTAGCTGAAGCGTTAGGACTTGCTTTACCTGGAAATGGTACAATCTTAGCAGTTGCTCCTGAACGTAGAGAATTTGTTAAAAAATCAGCTAAACAGCTTATGGAATTAATTAAATTAGATTTAAAACCACGTGATATCGTAACAGAAAAAGCAATCGACAACGCATTTGCTTTAGACATGGCGTTAGGTGGTTCTACAAATACAGTTCTTCATACGCTAGCTCTTGCAAATGAAGCTGAAATTGATTATCCGTTAGAACGCATTAATGAAGTAGCGGAACGCGTGCCTCACTTGGCAAAACTCGCTCCGGCTTCGGATGTATTTATTGAAGACTTACATGAAGCAGGAGGCGTATCTGCTGCTTTAAACGAGCTATCTAAAAAAGAAGGAGCTCTTCATTTAGATACGATGACGGTTACTGGAAAAACGCTAGGCGAAAACATTGCAGGATGCGATGTAAAAGATTATAACGTTATTCATCCAATCGATAAGCCGTTCACAGAAAAAGGCGGACTTGCTGTATTGTTTGGTAACTTAGCTCCAGACGGCGCGATCATTAAAACAGGCGGTGTTCAAGACGGCATTACTCGCCACGAAGGACCAGCAATTGTATTTGAGTCTCAAGACGAGGCGCTGCATGGTATTGCTAACGGAAAAGTAAAAGAAGGACATGTCGTAGTCATTCGTTATGAAGGACCAAAAGGCGGACCGGGAATGCCTGAAATGTTAGCTCCAACTTCTCAAATTATGGGAATGGGACTAGGTGCAAAAGTAGCACTATTAACAGACGGACGCTTCTCTGGCGCTTCACGTGGATTATCAATCGGCCACGCATCTCCAGAAGCTGCTGAAGGCGGACCGCTAGCATTTGTCGAAGATGGCGACCACATCGTGATTGACATTGAAGATCGTTCAATGAATGTTCAAGTTTCTCCAGATGTTTGGGCAGAACGAAAAGCAAACTGGAAAGGCTTTGAGCCAAAAGTGAAAAAAGGCTATCTTGCAAGATATTCTAAACTTGTAACTTCTGCAAGCACAGGCGGAATTATGAAAATCTAATAGCACAAAAAAGGCTCTCTACGGAGAGCCTTTTTCTTTACTAAAGCAACTGTGCAAAGAAGCCTTTTTAACACGTAAACTCTTTTTTCATAATAACGTGTGGAATACCGTCTTCCATAAAGACATCAGAAGCAGTCTTATACCCTAATTTATGATAAAAAGGTTCAGCTTGAACTTGACCGTGAAGCTTAGATTGAGTTAAGCCTTCTTTTTTCGCTGCTTCTTCTAAGCTGGTCACCACTTCTTTTCCGAGCCCGTATTTTCTAAATTCCTTTAATACGCATATTCGCTCTATTTTGGCGTAATCGTCTACTATGCGGAATCTGCCAGAAGCAGCTGGTTCGTTGTTATAATAAATTAACATATGTTTTGCCGTTTCCTCATGTTCATCAAATTCGTCTTCTAACGGCACTCCTTGTTCTTCAACAAACACTGTTTTACGTATATGGAATACTTCTTCAAGCTGCTCTTTTGTTGTAACATGCTTAATTTTCATTAAAATCCTTCCTTTTCTACGAATTTAGGCTTCTTTTTTGTATAATAAAAATACGTGATATAAAAAGAGTATAAAGGAAAAATAAAATGTTGTAAATGCAACAAAAAGCAACCAATGAACATTTTACACAAATTTGTGGTCATTACTCACTGTTTAAACGACCTCAGCAATAGTAAGATCAACTGAAACATGTTAAAAAAGCAAAGAAAATGGATTATGAAGCGCTGTGAATCTACATAAATTGTAAAAAGAGAACTATTCACAATAGTAGTGGGATGAAAAAGGGGAATGTATCATGCAAATAACCTTAGTGTATAAAGATGAGCAATCGAATAAATTTTGGAAAGTTGAAAGAAGAGACAGCAAGTTAATCATTCACTTTGGAAAAGTTGATACAGCCGGTCGCATGCAAGTGAAAGAGTTTGCTTCCGCAGAGGCTTGTGAAGCAGAAGCTGAAAAGCTGATTCGTGCAAAATTGAAGAAAGGATATAAGCCTTTAACTTGTTCGATGCAAGTAATGAAAGACAGCACGATGTCAGAGTCTCTCTTTTGGGAACTGATAAAAAAGGCGAAGACAAAATTAGATGTCGATGAGCAAATGGAATGGCTCCGCTCCACGCTAGCGAAGCGTTCTGAAAAGGACATTTTTCGCTTTGATCAGCTACTAAATCAGCATTTTGATCAATCCTATACTTCTTCATTGTGGGCAGCAGCTTATATTGTAATGGGCGGTTGTTCAGATGATTGTTTTGATTATTTTAGAGCGTGGCTTTTATATCAGGGAAAAGACATATATTATAAAGCGGTTGAATCTCCTGAGACGATGATTTCTGTACTTAAACCATTAGAAGCAGAAGGCTATGCTCCTCAATTAGAAGAATTACTTTCTGTAGCGTGTGAAGCTTACGAAGAAAAGACAGGTTTAGATAACGACTATTATTATGATAAATATGACCAGTTTGATCCAGTGTGGTACGATGAGCAAGAATTGGATCTTGATTGGGATGAAGATGATGAGGATGGTTTACAGATGCGATTCCCTGTGCTTTGGAGCCGCTATTGGAACAATCATCTCGAATATTAAAAAGAGGAGATGAAAACCTTTAAACAGATTTTCATCTCCTCTTTTTTTATTTTGATAGAGTACGTGACAGGGCGGCCGAAGACAGTTTTGTTTTTTTGTTTAGCATACTGTTCATAATCATTCCAATTACGATTATCGTCATACCAGCTAACGCAATCCCTGTTGGCATACGTCCATTTAATAAAAACACTTCGCCAAGCACGGTAAAAATCATGCTGCCTGATTGAGTTGCTTCAACCGCTCCAAGCAAACCTAAATTTTCTTTTGCCAAGTCTGTTGCGTAAAAGAACGTCATCGTAGCAATTACACCTGAACTCATTGCCAAGATGAAGGCTTGAGAAAATTGGGGAGAACTTGGGATACCTGTAGTAAAGAAGCCGTATATGGCGTAAATAATACTTAACGGAATACTTGCTAATGCCATTCCTAAAACGCGTTGGAACGTATCGAGCTTCCCGCTGCATATTTCCATCATTTTACGATTTCCAAGCGGGTATAAAAAAGCAGCGACAACCACAGGTAGAAACCCTAAGATAAACTGCATAGGCGTAATATTTTCTGCTTCTTTCACCTGCATAAGAATAACGCCTACTAAAATAAACGCTGAAACACTAAGCGTTTTTAGCGGGATTTTCCCTCTCACTTTTTTATATCCTTCCGCAGTTTGAACCTTTATAAAAAACAAGGGCGAAAGAAGAGCTCCTGCTAAAATAGTCACTTGCCACGTTCCCGCCACCAGCCAAGATGGTCCAAAAAGGGAGGAGAAACTTAAGAGAGAATAAAAACCTACTCCTGCAAGTGTTCCCCAGCCAAGCCAAGCCCAAGGGTGTTTTTTCATTTCCTGCCATAGAGGCATAAATTTCTTTTGCAGCAGCACTAAAATGAGTAAAATAGGAATAGCGAATAAAAAGCGGAGGGATGCAGTCCATGCCCAACTCGTTCCAGATACATTCATTGCTCGGTTAACAATAAACGTAGCGGAAAAGAACATGGAAGATAATAGTCCCCACATTATTGCTTTCATTGTTTACCCTCCTTATTAAATATATTATAATATGTTAATCACTTAAAAAAGTTTATCATAATATACAAAAGAAAGGAAGGAAGAAATGCACACAGAAGAGATGATTAGAAAAGTAGGCAGTGAATTACGAAAAATCAGGGTGCAAAATCATTTGACTCTGGATGAACTAGCTGAAAAGACAGGAGTCAGTAAACTTACATTAGGAAAAATTGAAAGGGGAGAGACCAATCCCACTTTAGGGGTGATGTGGAAAATAACCACAGGTTTAAATATTCCTTTAACCAAATTAGTATCAGTGGAGCCTTCAGTATCCCTATCTAAGTGCGGAGAAGGATTTTCTCTCAAAGGGCCAGATGAAGCTTGGAAAATCGAATTTATGTTTCAAAACCAAATGGATTCGACGATTGAAATGTACCGAGCCTTTCTTGCGCCTCTCGCTACATACCGTCCTGAACCGCATCACAAAGGATTAATTGAAGTAGCAACGGTAATGGAAGGAAGAATCGAAATGAAAATAGAAGAAGAGCTATACGAGCTAAAACAATTTGACTCTATAAAATTTGAAGGAAGTCATGTACACTCATACAAAAATCTTGAAGAACGTCCCGCTGTTCTGCATTTACTGCTAAAATATGAGGAGTAAAACGGCAGAGCCGCAGTAAAACGAACCATAAAAAATGATTCGTTTTACTGCGGCTCTAATAGCTGTTTATTCATCAGCTTGTTTTGATAGCTAATATATTTTTTTACTTTAATGATACTTAATGAATATTCTTCAATTAATCGGTGGATAGATTGAACCATACACTCTGGGTAATGATGTTTTTTCTGTAAATACACTTTATACTTTCGAATTTGTCTTTCGAAATATAAAATAACTTGTTCAGGCGTTTTTACCAGTAACGATTGCATGTATTCATTTACTTGCGTTTCAAGAAACGAATAGCGATTTGTGATAAAAAATGTCTTCATCTTATTTTCCTCCCTATATGTTATTGGTACAAAAAAGAAACCCTTGTGCTAGGATTTCTTTTTTGCTTTTTATTTGAATCAGCTGTGCGCAACTTTTAGGCACTGATACTTGAAATCGAAGACTGTCTATATTTTTTTATTTTGCATTTTATATATGTAGGCGTTTCGCCGAAAAGATTTGCTGTATGTGCAATAGCTCCGTAATACGTTTTAGCATCCATCATTTCTTTATTCACAATATAGTCATACAGGGATGATTCAATATCATCAACAAAAGCTAAAATGTGACGCTTTTCGAATAGGAGTTGATAAAGTTCGTTAATTAAGTATGGGCTTTGATCAAATTTGTCTTGAAGCTGCTCTACTCGGTACTTTGTCATAGGCACTTCACACAAGATAATGTATCGTAACTCTTCTAAAAATAATTTATTCATCTTTCTCACATCCCTATTCTGTTAATAATTATATAATAGCACTATGCCTTCATATTTGGAAGCGTTTTCAATGTATTAATTTTAATATTTTTTTCTTCTCATTTCCCTTCATTTTTTCTGTTCTTACTTGAATTATCTGTAGTATAGTTCGTTTTACGTAAAGACTCTAGCTAATTGTTAAACTACCTGACATACTTTTTGAAAATTTTATTATTGATGTTAAAAGGTCTTACATATCTAAGCGGAAATGCTTTAAAAATAACGTTCTGTGAGTCGGAACCAGCTTTAATTGTGATAAAATAAAAAATGGAAAATACATCATATAGGAGAGAGAGAGGCTATGGAAAAAGACCATATTTCAGAGCTGAAGATTTTAAAAGACATTTCCGAGATTTTAAATGAAGGCACTAATTTACATACCATGCTTCATGATGCGCTTTTAAAACTGCTGCCAATCACAGATTTACAAACAGGATGGATCTTTTTTATTGATGAAAATGGAAAGCATGAGATGATTGCCGCTCAGCATTTGCCGCCAGCTTTATTAAATAAAACCGCTCAGCCTATGTGTAATGGAAGCTGCTGGTGTGTTGACCGGTATATGGATGGCCGGCTTCAAAAAGCGTCTAATATTATGGAGTGTAAGAGACTTGAAGATTCCGTCATTCATGAGTGGGGAGATACACATGACATTACTCATCATGCAACGGTTCCTTTACAAGCAGGGGATGAACGCTTTGGATTATTAAATGTAGCTGCCCCTCATAAAATTCATTTTGAACAGCGAGAGCTTGATTTATTAGGATCCGTCGCTCTTCAAATTGGCACGGCTATCAAGCGGATTAAGCTGACTCAATCTCAGCAGGAAGTAAAACTTATTGAAGAAAGAAACAGGCTGGCAAAAGACCTTCACGATTCTGTTAATCAGCTGTTGTTTTCAATTAATGTCACAGCCAAAGCCGGAAGCAGCTTAGCAAAAGATGTGCAGTTAAAAGAGACTTTTTCCTTAATCCAAGAAACCGCTCAGCATGCTCAAGTGGAAATGAAAGCTTTAATTTGGCAGCTTCGTCCTCAAGGATTAGAAAACGGCATTGTCAGTGCGTTAAAAAGCTATGGTCAAATGCTAGGGCTTAACGTAAAAGAACAAATTAAAGGAGTGTCCGTTTTGCCTGCTGTGATCGAAGAGACACTGTGGAGAGTCGGACAAGAAGCTTTTAATAATTGCCGAAAGCATGCGGGTACGGCAGAGGTACATTTAAACGTAAATATAAGCAAAGACCAAGTAATTATGAAAGTCCGGGATAGCGGGAATGGATTTATGTATAGCGCTTCAGCAGAATTGCCGACGCTTGGGCTAAAAACTATGCACGAGCGAATAAAAAGGTTAAATGGGAATCTATCTGTTACAAGCAGCATAGGAAACGGAACGGTTGTGGAAGTATCTATTCCTCTTTCATAACGGAAAGGAGCGCACATGAAAATAAAGATTTTAATCGCAGATGATCACCATGTCGTCCGAAAAGGACTTGTCTTTTTCTTACAAACGCAGCCTGATTTAGAAGTTGTAGGAGAAGCTTCTAACGGGGAAGAAGCTATAAAGTTAGCGACATCTCTAGAGCCTCATATTGTGTTAATGGATTTATCGATGCCGGTTCTCGATGGAATCGAAGCAACAAGAGAGTTGAAAAAACAAGCGCCACATATACAAGTCATGATTTTAACAAGCTTTTCAGATCAAGATCACGTGATACCAGCATTAGAAGCAGGAGCTTCAGGCTATCAGTTAAAAGAAAGTGACCCAGATGAACTTGTAGCGGCTATTCGAAAGCTAATGAACGGAGAAAATCAGCTTCATCCCAAAGTCACTACGCACTTGCTAACACGGTTAACTAAAAGCAGCGAAAAGAAAGTCAATTTTATTGACCACTTAACGAAACGAGAAAAAGACGTATTAAAAGAAATTGCAAAAGGTAAAAGCAACAAAGAAATTGGTGCTGCCTTACATATTACAGAAAAAACAGTAAAAACACATGTGTCTAATATTTTATCGAAGCTTGGGGTTCAAGACCGCACGCAAGCTGCTCTATATGCTGTTCAGCATGGAATTTCCTAACCTACGACTTTAGTTGTAGGTTTTTCTTTATTCACCTCAGTCTATATTGGTAGCTTTCTTTCTATCAATAGCATGACGAAAAAAAGTTCAATCATCCCTATACTATACATATAACCAAACGACAGAGGGGTAGATAAATATGAATATACTTATTATTAACGGAAGTCCTAGAGAAACAGGCCGAACAACACAAGTGACGAGAGAACTTCACAAAAGCTATCAAAGTTCTTTTCTAGATTTAAGTCAATTATCACTTCCTATATTCACCGGTGAACCTCATCAGTATGAAATAGAAGAAGTGAAAGTGCTGACTGAAGCAATAGAAAAAGCGGATGGTATCTTACTTGCGACGCCTGAGTACCACGGCGCTATGAGCGGAGCATTAAAAAACGCGTTTGACTTTTTAAACAGTGCGTATTTTGCACATAAGCCCGTAGCACTTGTAGCCGTATCAGGAGGAGGAAAAGGAGGTATCAATGCTTTAAACAACCTTAGAACCGTTACACGCGCTTTGTATGCGAATGTTCTATCTAAGCAGTTGGTATTAGACCCTGCAGACATCGTGGAAAAAGGAACTTTACGAAAAAACGCCGCTGACGGAATTCATGAATTAGTTAATGAGCTGACTCTGTATGCACAAGTGTCTAAGCAAATTTTAGAAGCTAAGCAAAATGTTTGATGAAGGCGCTTTATAAGGACCGTCGCTTTCAAGCCGTAGTAGCTGCGAATGTTTTATCCTCTATTGGTTCCGGTATTACGATGCTTGCTATTCCTTTACTATTAGTTGCATCTCCAAACGGAAATAGACTATTTGGCACGATTATGCTGATTATGACGGTGATTAGCTTTGTTGCTACTCCGTATATCGGCGTTCTTATTGATCGAATGTCACGAAAAAAATTATTGCTAACAGTAGAACTTATCGGTTTTACCACGGTTATACTATTTGTGATCCTTGGTTTTATGACAGACTATTCAACCATTCACTACGTTATTTTGTACGGAACCGGAAACCTTTACTACACGTTTTTTTATCCAACGATTTTTGCATTAAATCAAGAAGTTTTTTCAAAAGATGCGTTTCAATCATTAAACAGTATTATGGAAATACAAGGCCAGCTATCGAGTATGCTTGCAGGGGCTGCAGCGAGTCTAGTCATTACCCGGTGGTCGCTTCAATGGATTTTAACAGTAGATGCAGCTACGTACATAGCTGCATTCCTTTTTCTATTGAGTATTCCATATAAACAAAGCAGTGAACGAAGCGATAAAAAACACACTGCGATGAAAGAGGGATTAGCATTCATAAAAGAAAATCGCTCGGTATCTCTTTTTTTACTGCTTTCTTTTATGCCTTTCATTGCTGTGATGATGACGAACTATTTGTTTCCTATTTATCTGACTCAAGAATTAAACGCAAGTCCAGCAGCATACGGGATTGAAAGTGCTGTATATGGTTTCGGAGCATTAACCGCAGGGATATTGATCGTATCTATTATAAAAAGAACAGGCACTGAGCTAGCTATTATGCTGAATATAAGCCTTTTTGCACTTGGAATATCGATCATCTTCTTTATGAAGCTTCTGCCCGTTTACTTTTCTATTGTGTTTCTTCTTGCTTTTGCAAATGCAGGTACAAGAGTAGCTCGAAATACGTTTATGATGCAAAAAATACCGAATATTATCGTAGGAAGAGTCGACAGCTGTTTTCGCTTTATCACGTTAGGGATTCGTATTTTATTGATTTTCTTCTTTACGTACGTTACGGCTAATGATCGTATAGGACTGGCTTTTTTAGGACTTAGCCTGCTTTTATTATCATCCGCTGTGGCAGGCTGGACGCTCTACAAAAGAAAACACCGAAAACAGTCTGCACTGCTTAAGAGTGTTTTATAATGTCTGTTGCATGTTATAATAGAAGAATTGACAAATAATGTTCAACGTTTATGACGTTGGACATTATTTGTTCTGAATAGAAATTAAACAGCAACAGCATTGACTGTTATGCGATTGGAAGATTGTGAAGCGATGATAAATAAAACATTAAACAAAGAACAATTAAAAGATTCGTACTCAAGCAGAACGTACTATAGAGGACACACGTATTACAAGCAGGGGCGTGTGCTTGATTTGGAATACAATGAACAGACCACTACGTGGACAGCATCCGTTCGAGGTGCGGAAATGTATACAGTAATGGTTGAACAAAAAGGAAATTCTTTTTATTCATTCTGCGATTGTCCTGCTTATCACGAGTTTTCAGAATGCAAACACGAAGTAGCTGTTTTATTAACCATTTGCGATGAGCGAGCAAAGCCGCAGCCAATTAAAACGAAGCCTTTTCGCCAAAGCAAAGAATACGAAAATGTAAATCACTTTATCGACTTATTTTCGAGCTATCAGCAAACAATAAGCGACCATAGAAAATATGCAGATAAAGATCCGTTGAAAGTAGAATTTATTTGCAAGTCTTACTCAGAAGAATTTTTACGTTCAGAAGGAATGTACGTAGCGCTTGAAATGAAAGTAGGCGTCGACCGGACATATGTAGTAAAAAACATTCAAGAATTTTTGACAGACGTTAAAGAATTCCAAACTCACGAATTTACTAAGCGCTTCGAATATGACCCTGAGGAACATTTTTTTATAGAAGAAGATAAGAAAATCATTGAGCTGCTGATGGATATTATGACAAATGAATCATTTTATAAAAATTCTTATTCCATGTATCGTTCGTCTGCAAATAACAGAGAACTAATCATTCCCTCCATCATAGCCAAAAAGTTATTTCAATTGCTTAAAGATCGGAACTTTACATTTATTCATGACGGGCACTCATATGAAAATATTATCTTTGCTGAAAGCTCAGCTCCTTTTTCATTTCAAATAAATAAGCATTCGGCAGCTGGATTTGAGCTAGACTTTACGGAACTTCATCAAGCTTCATTTTTTGATCGATATGGATGGTTATTTTTAAACGGGACGTTTTATGAGCTATCTCAAGATCAGCGAATGCTTCTTGAAGGACTTCGAAAAACGGCGCCTTTAAAGCCAGTCGTACCTATAGCAGAAGAGCAGATGGGCAATTTTTTATCTCACGTCGTTCCAGGACTAAAAAAAGTGGGGAAAGTAGATATCGCAAAGGAAGTATCTCATCAGATTATTGCACCTGAACTAAAAGCAAAAGTATTTATTGATCGCGAGGATGAACAACTTTTTGTGACGCTTCGGTACAATTACGGAGAGATTTCAATTAATCCATTTTCACCCCAGTCTGAAAAACACGATAAAATCTTGATACGAGATTTAGAAAAAGAAGACCGCGTTATGGACTTAATTGAAACGGCTCCTTTAAATATTTATAAAAACCAGCTGTACTTAAATCAAGACGAATACTCTCTATATGAATTTTTGTTTCATATTGTTCCAAAGCTTGATGAAATAGCGGATGTGTATATTACGGATGAGATGAAAGATTATGCTTATACGGATTTTTCTGCGCCAGTAACAACGGTTGACATTCAAAATAGCAATGGGCTATTAGAAATTAATTTTGATTTAGGAGACATTGATCATCAGACCGTTCAAGATGTTTTAAAATCTGTTTTAGAAAAGAAAAGCTATCATCGTCTAGATAACGGTGCGTTTATTCCTCTTGAAAACGAAGGCTTTGAACATATCCAAAATCTGTTTCGTGAGCTGAACGTAACCGAGAAAGACTTAAAGGATAACTCATTGCAGGTACCTTTATATAGAGGAATGCAAGTGGAAGAGATTATGAGTGCGGGTGATAAATCAGCTGCTAAATTTGGCTCAGCATTTAAAAGGTTACTTACACAGCTTAAATCCCCCGAGGAAATGGATTGGGAAGTACCGGAATCCTTGCAGGCATCACTGCGTGATTATCAGTACAATGGGTTTAAGTGGTTTAAATCGCTGGCTCACTACTCTTTAGGAGGCGTACTGGCTGATGATATGGGGCTTGGAAAAACGCTTCAAAGCATTGCCTATATCTTATCTGAAAAAGAGCTTGATGAAGACAGCAGTGCTTTTTTAATTGTTGTGCCGGCTTCCTTGATTTATAACTGGCGCAACGAATTGGAGAAATTCGCACCGAATTTAACGGTTCAAACCATTACAGGAACGCCGAGCGAGCGTGAGGAGAAGCTAAAACGCACAGCTGACGTATGGATTACATCTTACCCAACGCTGCGTCAAGATATCGATTTGTATCAGCATCTTCATTTTCATGCTTTAATTCTAGATGAGGCTCAGAGTATTAAAAATCATACAACGAAGACAGCAGTAGCTGTTAGGACTATTTCAGCTAAAAAACGTTTTGCGCTTAGCGGTACGCCTATTGAAAACTCACTTGATGAGCTTTGGTCAATTTTCCAGACCATTCTTCCTGGCTTATTTCCAGGGCTTCGCCAGTTTAAAAACATGTCATCGGAGCAGGTCAGCCGAATTGTAAGACCATTTTTACTGCGACGAGTAAAAAAGGATGTGTTAAAAGAACTGCCTGATAAAATTGAAACCACTCATTTATCTGAGCTGACTAAAGAACAAAAAGAGTTGTATGTAGGCTATTTAGAGCAGTTAAAATCATCTTTAGCCGGTGAAGATTTTAATAAAAACCGAATGAAGATCTTGGCGGGATTAACAAGACTTCGCCAGATTTGCTGTCATCCGTCCCTATTCGTTGAAAATTACGAAGGGGATTCAAGCAAATTAGAGCAGCTGCTGGAGATTACAAGAAATGCGGTTGCCAATGGAAAACGCTTGTTAATCTTTTCTCAGTTTACAAGCATGCTTCATATTATTCGAGAAGAGCTTCAAAAAGAAAATCTCTCGTACTTTTATTTAGACGGTCAAACGCCATCAAAAGAACGAGTGGAAATGGCGGATCGGTTTAATAATGGAGAACAAGACATTTTCTTAATTTCATTAAAAGCCGGAGGCACGGGTTTAAATTTAACGGGAGCCGATACGGTTATTTTATATGACTTATGGTGGAACCCCGCGATTGAAGAACAAGCGGCAGGCCGTGCACACCGCATTGGACAAAAAAATGTGGTGCAGGTCATCAAGCTTATTTCTCAAGGAACCATCGAAGAAAAAATTTACGCCTTGCAGCAAAAGAAAAAAGAACTCATTGAACAGGTTATTCAGCCGGGAGAAACAATGCTTTCTAGTTTGACAGAAGAAGAGCTCCGAGAACTGCTTAGTATGTAGCAAAGGATGTGTGAGGAATGAAAAAATGGGCGTTTGTATCAGATTTTGATGGAACGATTTCAAAAAAAGATTTTTACTGGATTGTGATTGAAAAGTATTTTCCAGAAGGTGAAGAACTTTTCCGCCGGTGGAAAGCAGGAGAAATGAAAGATATTGATTTTTTATCTACTGTTTTTCAATCCATTCACCAAGAAGAACCGAAAATTTTAGAAGAAGTAGCGAATATTCCAATTGATAAATACGTGCCCGCTTTTATTAAAGCTGTTCAGGAAAACGGCGGAGATTTTTATATTTTAAGCGCTGGAACAACGTACTATATTAAACCGATTTTAGATAAATACGGTGTTGAAAAAGTGGAAGTTTATTCGAATGAAGGATATTTCCATCAAAACAATGTTCATCTGCGTCTAGATCCTGCTCACAGATGGCATTCAGAACGCTACGGCATCGATAAATCTGCTGTTATTCAAGAACTAAAAGAGGCATATGAAACAATTTATTTTGCTGGCGACAGCGAGCCGGATTCGCATCCAGCAAAATATGCAGATGTTACCTTTGCGAAAGATTCTTTGCAAGATTTACTGCGCGAACAAAACGTTTCATTTGTTCCGGTTGAGACATTTAAAGATATTGAGCAATATTTGATGCAACATAATGTAATAAAAAAGGCATAAAAACAGCGGTATTATTTGATTACTTCAAATAATACCGCTGTTCCTATTCCGCCTCCGCTTCCTAAAGCAGCTATTACATATCGCACGTCACGGCGCTTACTTTCATAAAAAAGACGCGTAGCTAAAATAGCTCCTGATGCTCCGTATGGGTGTCCTAGCGTCAATGCTCCTCCGCAAATATTTACTTTCTCTTCTGATATCCCCAGTTTTTGCATGCAAGCGACAACTTTAACAGCAAATGCTTCATTGATTTCAAATAAATCAATATCATCTACCGTAAGCGAATTTCGCTTCAAGATATTTTTAATCGCAGAAACGGGCGCAATAGCAGGGTAAAGAGGTGACACTCCTGAAATATCAGCGTCAATAAAACGCAAAACGGGCTGAAAGCCTAAAGCGCGTGCTTTTTGTTCTTCCATCACAAGCGTAATGCAGGCTCCGTCGTTAATTCCACAGCTGTTGGCTGCGGTGACGGTGCCTTCATTTTTTAAAAAGACGGGGCTGGCTTTTTGCAGCAGCTTTGTTAGGTTTCGTTTTTTCATAAATGCTTCATCTTGCATCACATTTCGAAGAGGAAGCGTTTCTTCTTCAAACAATCTCTTTTCAAAAGACTCCCAGCTTCTTTTATGACTTAAAAGAGCATATCTATCCTGCTGGTCTTTAGATATGTTGTATCGCTGGGCCACGTTTTCTGCTGCAATTCCCATGTCGGGATCACCAATTTTGTCAGGAGAAAAACGTGCTCTTTTTTCAAAAGGAGAAGTGCTTGTACTTTCAACGCCTCCAGCTAAGTAGCACGTTCCTGCACCTGCTTTTATCAAATAGCTGGCCATTCGAATCGCCTCTAAGCCAGCTCCGCACTGACGATCAATGGTCATTCCCGGGATAGAAAAAGGGAGGTCCGCTTCTAAAGCGGATAACCTGGCTACATTTCCTCCTGGACCTACAACATTTCCTAAAATAACGTCATCAATTTCATGTTCAATTCCAGCGCTAAGCTGTTTTAATAAAGGAGCCGCTAGCTCTTGAACGTGAAAATCTTTCAGTAGACCGTTTTCTTTTCCAATGACCGTACGCTTCGCTTTTACAACGGCTGCTTGATACATAGTCATCACATCCTTACATAGAAGCAGTGTTAGAACGGCCAGGTACCGCTACTGCTTTTCGAACTTTTGTAATTAAATAAGCCGCGACCACTGCTTTTATACAGTCACCTGGAAGGTAAACAAAGCTTAGCTGAAGAGACTTCAGAAACGGAATGTGAAGCTGCGTTGCCTGCACAGGAATGCCACAGGCATAGACTAACACAATCCCAAATAACACATTGACAGCAAAAGCTTTTGCAATCGTTACATTTTTTAATCGTGACAGCGTCCAGCCAATAAAGAAAGCTGCAAACACATAGCCAATGATATATCCAGCGCTCGGACTCAAAAATACCCCAATTCCTCCGCGTCCTCCAGCAAGTAAAGGAACGCCAGCTGCTAGCAAACATAAAAAGAGAAATTGACTTAAAGCTCCTAACCTAGCTCCAAGAATTCCTCCTGACAGCATAACACCCATAGGCTGAAGAGTAATTGGAACGGGTGTAAAAGATAAAAAAATAGGAGGGACGAGTCCTAGAGCTCCCATTATAGCTGTGAATAATGCAACGTACGTCATATCTTTTGTTTTCATCGTAAACCTCCGCTATGTATGATAAAACATGACTATCGTATCTTATTAAACTTAAATTAGTCAACTTAATTTTTATATAAGTTTACATTTTTCTTTTCTCAAACCCGCATTTACGATACACTAAAAGTAAAAGTAAAAGTAAAAGGGAGCTTACGGAGTAATGAAACGAATTGAAGAACTAGTTTTTAATCAGTGTCAACAAACGCCTGACAGACTGGCACTATCGGATTCTGTTAATAAATTAAGCTACGGTCAAATGTGGGATCATGTATGCAAAGCTGAAAATCAGCTGCAGGAAAAAGGAATGGAAAAAGGAGAGCTCGTTGCGTTGAGCATGCCAAACAATGCAGCAGCTGTTGTGTCATTTTTAGCGATTTTAAAAGCTGGTGGAATTGTGATGCTTTTGCATAATGAGCTAACAGAGGCTGAAGTGGATACCTATTTTTCTATTCAGTCCCCGAATTGGCTATGGAAAACATCTTCTTTAACTAACATAACAAAAGAAAAACCAATCCTGCCTATACGGCAAGCAAATGAACTGTCCGATCTATTTTTATTTGGATTTACCTCTGGATCAACAGGGAGACCGAAAGGATTTGTAAAATCGCATCATTCTTGGTCTTCATCATTTCAAGAATGGTCGGACGTATTTTCTTTACAGAAACATGAAAAAGTACTTATCCCCTTACATATTTCGTATTCCGCGCAGCTTTATCCGGTTTTGCATGCGCTTTGCAGCGGCATGCATGCTATCATGCTAGAAGCGTTTACACCTTCTGCTGTTTTTAACAAGGAAGCTAGCTGTATGTCTATTACACCCGCGTTAATTTCTCCTTTGCTTCGGTACATACAAAGCAGACCGAAAGAAAAACGACTTTTGCCACAGACTGTGATTTCAGTAGGCAATAAATTATCGCCTTCCGTTCGAAAGAAATTTTCACAAGCATTTCCTGATGCCTCTTTGTATGAATATTACGGATCTTCTGAAATGGGATTTGTTACGGTACTTTCACCAGATACCGCTGAAACGCTGCCTCATACAGTAGGCTATCCTGTTGACAGTGTAGACGTTTTAATCCTGAACGAACGTGGAAAAGAAGTAGAAAAAGGAGACAAAGGAATACTGTTTGTGAAAACAACTCAAGCATTCGAAGGGTTTGTTAAAGATAGCGAAGAAACGAACCGCTCATTTTTTAATGGATATGTTACGTCGCATGATATTGCAGTTCAGCTTCAAGACGGGAGCATTACCATCGTAGGAAGAGATAAAAATGTGATTAAAAGCAGCGGAAGCTTAGTATATGCTGAAGAAATTGAAGAGCTGCTATTACAAATACCGGGCGTTAGCGAAGCAGCTGTCTTTAGCATAGTAGATGCTGAACGTTCAGAAGTTGTAGGTGCAGCAATTGTTTTAGAGAACATTTCTCTTTCTGAAGTAAGACAAGCGCTGACACAACGAGTATCTGCTTATAAAATCCCGCGCGTATGGAGAGTTTTAACGTCCTTTCCGCGAATGAAAAATGGTAAAATTGACAAAGCAACGATATACAGCTACTTTACAGAGAAAGAAGGGAAGACATATGATTTCATTTGAACCCGTCACAGCTGACACGATGTATATTCTGTCAGAGATTATCAATTCAAACGAAGCATACAATGCGTTGGAAAACGGCAAGAAAGAGCGGAGTGAAGAAGAGCTTTTTAAAGAATATATGAATGAAAAAACGGACAGTTATTTTATAAAAGCCGACGATACATACGTAGGGGTTATTGATTACATGAAACAAAATCCTAACGATGATCATCCGTGGATTGGAGCTTTTATTATTCATAGCGCCTATCACAATTTCAGTTTCGGAACGCAGGCGTATCTAGCGTTTGAAGAGAAGCTAAAGGAAGAGGGGCTTTCCGTTCTACGTCTTGGGGTTCTGTCTCAAAATCCTAGAGCTAAGCTGTTTTGGGAGCGCCTTGGTTTTACACAGTATTCCACTAAGCCGCTGCATCATAATCAAGTTAACTGCTTGGAAAAAGAACTGTAAGAAAATCCGTGGATTATATCCGCGGATTTTTTACTGTACTGGAATGCAAATGGAAGAGGTCCGTATTTTCACGTGGTAGATGGGTTAAATCCTTATAAAAAAGGTAGATATGATTAAAGAAGCACCCATTACCCAGAAAATCGTTCAGGACACAAAAAGCGAGGGAAGAACAATAGATAACTATTTAAGAAAAGAATAAAAGTTGAATTAGAAGAATTTCAAAACAAAATAAAGGGTTATCTCAATCAAAAAGTTGTAATTTACAATGGTAGAAAACATGAACAACTGCCTAATTTAATAATTAAATTAAAAGATTTTTATGAAAACTTAGAAAGTGTATTATATTATACAGAAGCTAATAATTCTGAAGCTTATTTCTGGTTCATACTTATAAATGTTGATGAGAAATTTGGCATTTTCATCAGTGAAGATGAGTATGGAATGGACTCAATTTTCTATTGGGGAATTGAATAAAGAAGATTAAATTACAATGTTTAATAAAAACTGCACCTTCGATTATTTTAAATCTAGGTGCAGTTTTTTTGCACTTATTGGTTTCCACATGATTAAGGGTGTTTTGTTCTAACGCACTATCAAGATTCGATTTGAATCCATCATTTTTTTCTAACAAGAACGTTCGCAAAGTTTTATGTGTTTTAGAGAACGTTCGTATAATATCTCAAAACTTAAACTAACGGTGAAAATGATAGATTTTCTATATAAATCAAAAGTTCGCAAAAGTATACTTTTGCGGACTTTTTTATCATGGCTATCCTTATTAAATTTAATTAGAGGATACTTATCTATAAAGCGATATAATTACTTTAGTTGGATAAATTAATTAGAAAGCGAGGGAAGCACATGGGACTTGATATTGAGATGTACGATAAAGAAGATCGGTATCTTGATTTTAAAGAAATTGAGGAGTCATTACATGATGCTCTGTTTCACACAAATAATAACTGGAGAAGTTATTTGTATTTAAGAAAAATTAGAGATTACTATTTGACTAATGTAGAATTTGATCGAGACGAAATTGATAAATTTATAAAGGATTTAGGGAACATAAAAATATTTATCCCTGGAGATTATCATCCGGCATTGAGCGAATTAATAAAAATATTGAGTAATCATGAAATCCAAAAAATATCTATAGTAGGAGACTAAAAGAAAATTGGAGGTAATCTATGAAAAATTGGGAACTGAAAGATACCGATCAGTTGGAAAAAGAATCTGATTGGAACGCAGCAAGGAATAAGTTATATCATAATTGGAAAGAAAATCCTCAGGACTTAAAGGTTTTTCTCAAACTTAGCTTTTTGTGTTGGTATTTAGTTGTAGAATGGGGCGTAGAAAACACGAGTAAAGTACAAGAAAGTGATTATGATGACTATGAAGAATTGCTGCAGGAACTTTATCATTATGGAATCATCCATTTTAAAGAAGATGCATTTTTTAATGCTGTTTTTGGTTTTATGATTGAGTTGTTTCCAGAATACTTTGGAGAAGATTATGATAAAACGAAAGAGTTCGGTGACTCACTGATTAATAAATCCTTCAATTTGAACAAAGAAGATCCATTTATAGAGCTTATTTACCTTTCCGGACGAACTCCATCCAGAAATCCGGCTTATAGTAACGCAGTAGAAAAGCATTTTACCACTGTTAAGAATATGCTTAAAGGGACGGGTGTTTTTCAAGAATATTTTAGCTACATGCTGCTACCTAATGGAAATCAGCTTTAGCATCTAATTGAGGAGAAATTATGAAACCAAAAGACTTACTTAATTTTTATATTAAAACTGATCTCCTTCCTCTCTTAGAGCCTTTAGGCTTCAAATATGCCAAAAGCACACTTAAATTCTCTAGAAAGACAGGGCCTTTCAGTTTAAGTTTATCTTTTTGTATTAGTCAGTATAGCTCCCAAGATGAATGCATTTTTTGGACTATGTGGGATGTATCGTCAAATGAATATGGGAAATGGTATGAGCAAACTTGGGGTACTCAGTTAGCTAATAATGTAGTTGTTGCCAGCGCAGATTGGAATATTCCTAATTGGTTAGAAGGTAATGAAGAACATTTTACACTTTACAATAAAAAGTCAGATAAAAAAGAGTTTAGTAAATTTGTTCAAAATGTAATAAATATAGGTATTCCTCATTATGAACAGATTATAGATTGGAATACAGCAGCTGAGATGGCTTTGAATGAGGAAGATGTATTTTATGAAAGAGTATGTGATTTTTATCTAATGGCTAATGAGAAAAAGAAAGCGAAAGATGTTCTTACATATGGTCTCGAACGTGCCACCGATGAAAATTATGAAGATTTAAAGCAAAGAATGGACAAGTATTTTAAAGAGAATTGAGATTAAAGAAAAGGAACGCTCATCATAGAGTGTTCCTTTTCTTGTATCAATAACGCACATTATGTGAACTAAAGTTGTAGAGCTTATAAAATATAAGGATCACTCTTCATATTCAACCTCTGTCCCTTTAGTATTCTCCGGAAAGGAGCTAATAATTGAATTAGTTGAAGAAAATAGATTGTCATTAGATAGCGAAATAACAGATGCACCATCGTAAAAAATCCAAAACATTGTGCAATCTTTTCGTAATGTAATAATAGGCATTTGAACTTTTCTTCTTCCAAATAAGGTTTTCATATCTCTTTTTTCAAAGCTAAATAAATCTTCTGAAAGAGACCAAGCAGCAAAGCAATTCATACTTCCTTGGCTATATAAAAAAGGCATAACGACTTCAAATTGTTTATAATCTTCAATTTTAGCCTTAATAAAAGTCTCCCTGTCTACTTTTAGTTTTACATATTCAATATTAGCAGATGAAAATATATCACCTATTTCTTCTGCATCATAGCTTATATATGTAAAAAGTGTATATATAGGAAACTTGTTTAACTCTTTCATCCAGTTATTAAAAAAGGTTTCTATATCTACATCATGACCTTCATACTCTACAATGTAAGATGTATTCCCATCTATTCCAAAGGGAAACAAACCACCGCCTGAGGGAATATCACTTATGTAGCTTTTGGAAAGGAACCCTACTTCAATATCCATTATATATTCTCCTTCAATGCCTAAAGTGTATTTTAAGTACAATTATAGTCGATATGTAAATAAGTTCCTATAAGCAGTTTTCTTTTAGCTAAAGTTGCTTAGCAATATAGGAGTTTTCTTTTATCTGAAGAAATAAGAATTTATGTAATTGCGGCTACAGGGAGGCAAATAAATGAACAGAACACAAGAACAGCTAATTGTTCAGGCTTTTTTTAAAAAACGAATACAGGAAAGAGTCCTACATGAATTGGCTTCTCCAAAGAAGCGTCTAGATGCTCTAAGCCGACTTTGTCATAACTATAGTACTACTCTAAGAAAGAAATACTTAATCGAAGTTCCAAAAGCTAACTTTCATAAAGAAGATTTAGAAACCTTATTGAGGAAATATGGACCTATTAAGCAGTGTTATGTGATTTCCTGGGATGAAGATATAGATGGCAAAGATATGCCATTATCATCTGCTCTGGAGCATATAGTAGGTCTTGGTATGCCTTCGATCGTTTCCTGTATTCCAGGAAAGCTTGCATACTTTGAGTCCGAACAAGGGTATGGTGCACCGCCTAGATATGTCTTAAAAAGAAATGCTTAGGTAATTTATCTTTCTGGTACTAAGGGGGAAGTGCAATGTTAGGACTCGAACGTGGTTTAGTAAAGCTTGAACCTTATAATGATAAATGGAGTAAGTTATTTGACGAAGAGAGGGAAATGTTATCTTCTCGACTAAAGAAAATTATTATCGCCATTGAACATGTAGGAAGTACGTCTATTGAGGGCCTCTCTGCTAAACCAATTATTGATATTGCAATTGGTGTTAGCTCTTTGGATGTAATTATAAAATTAAAAGAAAAAATAAAGGCACTTGGGTATGTTGAAGTACCAGTGAGTATGGATGGTAAACGTGTTTTTGCAAGGTACAAAGAAAAGAAAATCACTCATTTTTTACATGTAATGATCTATAATCAGAATTTATGGATAGATCAAATTTCTTTTAGAGATTATTTACGATCAGATCCTAATGCAAAGATAGCGTATATAAAAATAAAGGAAGAACTTGCAAACAAATACCCGAATGATGTTGTTTCATATACGAATAAGAAAAAGAAGTTTGTTGATGACATACTAAAAAGAGCGAAGGAATTGCAATGAAGAAAATTAATTCTATTAGAATTGATCCAACAATAAAAAGGCTGTTATCTTATCTTAAGAAGTAATTTATAAAAAAGACCGTTCATAATTTTATAAATTATGAACGGTCTTTGACTTGCTGATTAATCAATCTTGACTAAACGTAAATCGTTCTTGATAGTTTCTATCGCTGCCTTTTTCTTTCCATGTGATCACTACTTCTAGCTCTTTGGCCTTTTCAGAAAGTGGAAAATTCGCAAATTGGAAAGGATATTCGGCATTTTTACTTAGGGTTTCTCTTTCTGTATTCACAATTCCGTATTTGGTAGTCGTGTTTTCTTCATCTCTAAAAAGTTCAACTTTCACATCAGTTGCATCATTTTTAGTATTTTGAATGGTTAATCCATAAGTTTGATAAACACCTTTTTTAGGTTTCATATCTTCTGGATGACTGTCTTTTACTTTATCGATTTCGACCGTCCATTGGCCTGATTTTTGAGTGGTAGGGAGTTGATCAAACGTTAGTGCATTTGCTTTTATTGTAGTACTGAAAGCGAAAACCATAAGAGCAAATGAAAACAACAATAAAGACTTTCTCATAGCTATTCCTCCAATTAAGTTTAGTTCAACTTATTTTCCCCTTGATTCAAGGAAATATGAGGATAAATTTAACACGTTGTTTTGGTTATCTTTTAAAATCTTCGGACTCCCTAATACGATGAAAAAGATACAAGGTTTTATACAAAAATACGGCGTTCAGTTTTTCCTAAAACTTTGTTAAATCAACGATGTATAAAATCATGTATAAACGAGAAAAAGAAAAAGCAAAAAAGCCCTTGTGCGCCAAGGACTCGTTTTTATGATGTCTTCCTGAAAGAGTGTTTATGTAAACTAGCTTTGTATACGATATACACAGTTAAAATCCTTTATTTACAGCAATATAAAATGTTAAAGTGACTATATATTGGAATTAAGTGGAGGATAAACATGTATAGTAAAAATTGTTCTAAATGTGATTCAACTTTAACTAAAGCACGTATTCAATCATCCCCTGGAACAGTGGGAATAAACAAAGCGCCTAGCAGATTATTGAATAACAACAGTAATTATAGTGAGTTAGTACCTTATGTTTGCTCAAGTTGCGGTTATGTAGATTTTTATGTAGAGGATCCTGAAAAGTTCTCATAATAGAGCTTTTCAGGATTTTTTATTTCCGATAAAAAACATTATGTTAACTTAAATAGCTTATTATAATAGCTTATTATATATGTGAGCTACAAAGATATTTTATTAAAAAGGAGATCCTTAAAGTGTTAAATATTAAGAACTTTCATTTGTTAAATAATCTTTCTCCAGAATTTTCGTTTTTAGATATGAAATACATTATAGAAGTAAGGTATTTTATAGAGTATAGTAACAGTTTTCTGTTTGATGAAGAGAATCAAACCAATTTACATATAATTTTTCTTTTACAACCTAAAGGTGCTCATGATTTTTATGAAATTAGTATGAATTTTTATGGAGTGGAGAATTTTGAACTATTTGCAAATGGTGGAGCTATACAACTATCTATACTACAAATATTAGATCTTCGTGATAGGAGTTGGGAAAATATTAGATTTCAAGTGCGTGATGTAGAAAATCGAGATATCGATTTTTATTGTAACAGTATTGAAGTTTTAGATGTTAAGGAATCACCAATTATTGATAACTAATGTTTTAATATTTATTTAGGTGTCATTTCTACCGATAAATGGTTTTATGGTAACTAGATTTGTATATGGTGTACATAGAAATCTACGTTTTCAGATGTACGTGTATCTTTTTTCTTAATAAACTAACGCTGCAGGATAACCCAATGAATTTGTTGTATAGATATGTAGTGAGAGTTATGACTAAATCAAACGTGAGTTCTTTTTTCATCTAACTGTGATTTAGTAAAGTCTAACTAAAATTTTAAAAGAGGTGTTTTTAATGGTTTTAGGAATTTATCCTTATTTAGTTATGAACGGTAATGGACAAGAAGCTGTTAAATTTTACGAAAAAGCATTGGATGCAAAAGTTATTGGAGTTCAAACGTTCGGAGAAATGCCTGGAAATCCAGAATTCCCTACTCCTATAGAAGCAATAGACCGTGTAATGAATGCGCACTTAAAAGTTGGTGATAATGATTTGATGCTTTCTGATACATTCCCGGGTCAACCATACCAAATTGGATCACAAGTAACGGTAGCTATCACTATAGACAGTGTAGAAAAATCAAAAGAAGTATTTGAAAAACTGAAAGAAGGTGGTCAAGTAGGAATGCCACTTCAAGAAACTTTTTGGAGCCCATCATATGGCCAAGTAACAGATAAATTCGGTGTTACTTGGCAAATTTCCACACAACCTGCTGATAATGAGTAATCAATGAAAAGCTGTTATTCTTATTATCTCAAGAATTCTTCTCCTGCAAGCTTTTCTTGGTTGGGTTCCTGAATGTGTTTTATATTAACTAAGGATGTGCATCACATACATTTAAAGAAGAAAAACCCACCTAATTTGAGAGGTGGATTTTTCTTTTAGTTAAATATTAAGGGTGTAATTGCTTGTTACTTACATATCATTTAATATTTTTGTAGGCATTTATTATAACCTATCAAATCATTTTGAGAAAGTAAAAAATGAAAACGATTACTTTTATATTTCCTACCGATAAAATCCATTATGAGAACTTAACATGTATAAAATAGAAGGACACAGACAGTAAGATAATACAGAATAGAACACATGTATAAAGTCAGGAAGTGTTTGTTGTTTCCATTAACATTAGTGAATATTCTTTTAAAAGTTATAGAAAAAAACGCCCCTTATTTGGGGCGTACTCTATTATCATTATAAAACATAACCTAAAAACAGTCTACAATTTCATTTTTTTTTAGGTTATAGTTTGATTACTGAATTCAGTAAGACCCATGGGTACATTTAAATTTGAAAGGAAAATTTCTATGATACACAAACATGTTCCTGTTTTAATAGTAGGTGGTGGTCTTAGTGGACTTACCTCTGCTCTCTTTTTGGCACGTCATAACGTTGATTATTTACTGATTGAAAAACACACTGGTACAGCTATCCATCCAAAAGCTGGAGGGATTACATTTCGTACGATGGAAATATTTCGACAACTTGGATTGGAGGCAGCTATCCGGACTGCTAGCAAACCATTAGATAATATTCGTGGAAGGATTGCTGTAGAGACAATCAAAAGCATAGACCCTGAGAAATTAGAAACTGCGGAGAATTCCCAAAAATCTCTTGAAAAAGAGAGAATAGAAAATTTTGAAAAGGTGAGCCCTTCAAAGCCAGCATCTTGTTATCAAATTGAACTAGAACCTATCCTTCTTCAAGCTGCTAAAGAGGGAAAAGGGCATATACGCTATAATACTGAACTTATAGAGTATCAACAAGACGATTTAGGAGTTACAGCAACTATAATAAATAGAGAGACAGGAACGAAAGAAAAAATTCGAAGTGATTATTTAATTGCGGCAGATGGTGCTAAAAGCACAATTCGTCAACATACAAAAATTCCAACTACAGGAAGAGGAGTGATCGGCGGACATTATATCAACATCTATTTTCAGGCTGATCTAAGTCGCTTTCTGAAACCTAGCCAGTTTGGCTGGATTCAAATCCTAAATCCAGAAGTATTTGGTGCGCTCATCACTGTTAACAATCGTGATGAATGGATTTATCATGTGGCCTATAATCCCTCAACTGGAGAAAGTCCAGAAGATTTTTCTGAAGAGCGATGCTGTGAGATTTTAAAAAAAGCTATAGGAGTTTCAAATCTTGATATTGTCATCTTCAGTATTTTACCTTGGGCAGCTGCAGAACAGACAGCCACTCGTTTTCAAGATGGTCGAGTCTTTCTAATTGGAGACGCAGCTCATCTTATGCCACCTACCGGAGGATTTGGTTCGAATACAGGTATTCAAGATGCTCATAATTTAGCTTGGAAACTTGCTGCAGTGATACACAAACAAGCTCATCCACGATTGCTCCAAACTTATCATAATGAAAGACACTATGCTGCAGAAGTAACAACGAAATATGCCAGTGATTTGTTATTTAATGTTATAAAGAAAGGTGTAAGCACCCTCAATAGTATGGACCATACTGCAGTTACTGTAGGGTATAAATATAACTCAACAGCAATTATCAAGGAAAACTCCGATACACTGCATAGAATGGATCAATTAGAACTAAACGGAAGGCCAGGTACTTCAACCACATATGTGGTTGAAGTACCAAGGTAAGCGTATATCTACCTTAGATCTAATAGGTGAAAATTTCGTCTTATTTACGGGAAAAGATAATAGCCTTTGGCGCACTGCTACCCGGAATGTATCTTCTCACTTAGGTGTTCCTATTAATGTTTATGGGATCGGTTTACAAGGAGATTGTGTTGAGTGTGAGGATGAGGATAGCTGGGAAGCAGTGTACGATGTTACCTCTCAAGGAGCTGTATTAATAAGACCAGATGGTTTTGTAGCATGGCGTACAAAAGAGGGCGAATCAAATCCTCATCTAACTCTTAAGCAGGTCATGACTAGCGTACTATGGTAAATAAACTAATACGCATGCTCCTGACTTAAGATTAGTTAAAAATTAAAGAATATAACACCTCAAAAGGCATACGTGTTAAAACGTATGCCCTGTGAGTGAGCTTTCATAAAAATTACAAAATATCAATATCAGATATTGCAGACAGATAATACATTGTATCTCTTATCTTTTGATCAACTGTTATATTAACTAGATATTAAATTTAAAAGTATTTACCTTTATTATTTACTCTTATCGACGGCAAATTAGCAATTTTTCTATAAAGTATTACACTTCTAAATTAAAGAATATGAAAGTTTATTCAACTACAGCTAGTGCAAAGTACACGTTTTTATGCGCCTTTAAGCTCACATTTAATCCTGTCATATATCGTTTCTCAATATCCGTCGGGCTTAAATTCTCAAGCAAATTCAATCCGAGTTCTGCCATTTCTTGCTTCATACTAGCTGGATCAAAACCTGTTTTCATTGACTCTCCTATCTTATTCATCATTTTTTCTTTCTTTTTCAAATCAGTGGAAGTAGTTTCCTCATCAAATTCATCTACACTGAAGTAATCAAATACAATCATGCTCCCAGAGGGAGTTACTTTAGGTATATTAGCTAGTGTTTTATATACTTCTTTTTTGGATAAATACATTGTAACTCCTTGCCAGCTAAAAAAACTTTTGGATAAGGCAGAATAGTTTAGTGATGAATTGAGTTTATTTACTATATCCTCCCGAGTGAAGTCAATAGAAATGTAATGTAGGTTTTCTGGATGACCCCAACCCACCTTATCGACACGTTGACGTTTAAAGCTTTGCGTCGCAGGATGATCTAGTTCAAATACATTAAGACTCTTTAACAAATCAGGATATCTAAATGCAAAAGTATCTAAGCCAGCACCCAAGATTACATACTGTTCTACACCAGTTTCAATCGCCTTCATAAAACAATCTTCTGTGTATCGAGAACGGGTGATAGAGGCTGTAGAATTCATTAAGGCTTCTTTTGGCATAATCTTCTCTATTAATTTTTTTTGTTCTTCAGGAACTAGTTCATATGCCAAAAAGTCATTGAAAATTTTGTGGTTTGCATATTTTGAGTGAATACCTCGAATATAAGCTGTCATCATCGCGGTAAAACTGATTTGGTTTTCTTTCATCTATGAATCTCCTTTTGCAATTACATTTGATTTTAACATTCAAATACTGTTTTACCTTTAAAGGGTTATTCCAGAAAATGGACCGTTTGTGGCATAACCTTATATCACTTTTACTATAGGAAACCCCTTCAGATGTAGGATTTAATACAATCTGGTCACCAAGTGCTTCAATTTTTAATTCTATAACTTCTACTTCACTAGCTACCTTTAAATTCTTCCCCAATTTCTTTTATATGAATACCAATCCTAATCTGTATTTTATTGAAAAAAGATTTAAATACTAGACTGAAAAAAAGTACAAAAATATGGTATTATAGAGGTAGGAAATGAATGATTTTTAATAAAAATAATAAGTTTTAAATAGATATTTTGAAGAGAAATATGAAAAAACCCGTATTTTAAAATACAGGTTTTTTTTCTTCTTATAAAACCTATTATGTTAACTCGCTTTCCATATAATATGCCTAACTTTGATTATTGGATTGTTTCTACCGATAGCTTATAACACATATGCTTGTTCTGATAAAAATCCTTAGTTATCCAATTTTTATGGAAATTACATATTATAAAAAAGAGCAAAGCGTCATTTGATTTTAGACTTTGTTCTTCTTGTTTATCATTTAAAGTATAGAAGGTAGACAGTTCAGACAGATTAAAAAGTCAAAAAGAGCATCTAATTAACTTTTAGCAAGTCTAAAAAGCTTTGATAGCAAGTCTCTTTGTAATATTGATGGGAATTTATATCTTCGTTCATTAGCCATTGAATGAGCAATCCATCTATAATAGCGCGCATGGTTTTTGAAGTGTTTTCTATATTAATATTCTGTTCAAACACTCCTGTTTTCTGACCAGAAGCAATAATGTCAGATGTAATGCCCCAACAGTTTTGATAAAAATGATGATTAATTTTTCTATATGTTTCATTTTGACCTGCCTGAGACAAGAAATCTAAATAAACTCTATAAAATTTTGCATTTTTCTCAGGGGCGACAAACACTGAGTTTACATAAGCTTTTAATTTACCCAAGGGAGTAGACTCTGAATTCACTGATGCAAGCTCATAGTTATAGATTTTATTTGTAAGCCACTCAAGGAGTTGAGATAAGGTATCTTCCTTATTCTCAAAATAATAATGGACGACTCCTTTACTAACTTCTGCATGATCAGCAATACTCTGTAAGGTAACCGAATTATAACCTTGTACTGACATAGCTTGGAAAGCTGCTCTTAATATTTGATTCTTTCTCTCTTCTGCTTTTTTCTTCATAATAAACCTCCAGCAAACTAAACGTACAAATTAGTATACAACATTTTATAAAATTTGAACAAAAAATTATTCTGACCGGCCAAAAAAAGTTTGACCGGTCAGAATAATAATGTATACTAGAAGTAGTTTCACAAAGGAGGAATGACAAAATGAAAGATCAATTCAAAGCGCTAGTAGTAGACAAAGTTAATGATGAATTTTCAATGAATGTAAAAAATATTTCTCTAGAATTTTTGCCTAAGAGTGATGTCTTAATCAAGGTACATTATTCAGGGATTAACTATAAAGATGGGCTAGCAGGTACTCCTGATGGTAAAATCGTAAGAAATTATCCATTTATACCAGGAGTAGATTTAGTAGGTGTAGTCGTTTCTTCTAATGACCCTCGCTTTCATGAAGGAGATGAAGTCATTGCAACAAGTTACGATATAGGTGTTTCCCACTTTGGTGGATACAGCGAATATGCCAGTATTCCAGGTGATTGGATTGTACCTTTACCTGAAAATTTGACTCTTAAAGAAGCCATTGTAGTAGGAACAGCAGGCTTTACGGCAGCCCTATCTATACAACGTCTAGAGGAGAATGGGGTGTCACCAGACAAAGGAAAAGTTCTTGTGACAGGTGCAACCGGTGGCGTTGGCAGTTTTGCGGTCTCATTTTTAAACTCTCTGGGTTATAAAGTAGAAGCTAGCACAGGGAAAGAATCGGAGTATGAGTATTTACGAAAACTCGGAGCTCATACCATTATTTCAAGGGATATGACGTATGGAGGAAAGGTTAAAGCTTTAGGGGCACAAAAATGGGCTGCAGCCGTTGACCCTGTTGGTGGAGATCCTCTGTCCTCTGTTTTAAGTCAGATTCAATATGGTGGTTCAGTTGCTGTTAGTGGGTTAACAGCTGGGACAAAACTGGCCTCTACTGTTTTTCCATTTATTTTAAGGGGCGTCAACTTACTTGGCATTGACTCTGTATACTGCCCAATGGAAACACGTTTGAAAATATGGAAACGTATAGCAACAGATTTCAAACCATCAAATTTTGAAGATTTTATCTCACAAGAAATTAATTTAAATCAGCTTCCTACTGTTCTTCCTAACATATTAAAAGGGCATGTAAGAGGAAGAACGATTGTAAAATTAGTCTGATAAGAAATTTATATTGAGATTTCTTAATGTCAAAAATCACGCACTATAAAAGATTTTTAAAATATTTGAGAAATACATCCAAAAAAATACATTATGTTAATAAGTATACAATCAAAGAAATGGGGTGCTATCAGTTCTTAAAGGATAAGAACTAATAGCACCCCTTTCTTACTTGCTAAAAAGGTTGTTTTCTCTGAATGACTGAAGGTTTAGATTAAGTTAATACCCTCCTTTTTTAAGACCAGCAAATAACGTTTGCTTTCAGATTCTTTATAAAAGTTATCTTTTCATAAGTATTTCTTAAGAATTGTTAAGGTTTTTCCTCGTATCTTATTAAGGTTTTGGCATTAAACTACTGATTATAACCTATCATCTGAAGAAACGAGGAGAAATAAATGAATGCCATGCATTTCATTCAAGAATATATGAGACACCCGCGTGCAGTTGGAGCGATTATGCCGAGCTCTAAATCATTAGCTAAGAAAATGATGAAGTCTATACCATTTAAGGAAATAACGTGTATCATTGAATATGGTCCAGGAACAGGCGTATTTACAGAAGAAATTGTTCAAAATAAACGGAAAGACACCATTTTCTTAGCGATAGAAGCCAATGAAACATTCTATAACATATTAAAGAAGAAATATGGACATATCGAGAATGTGCACATTATTCATGACTCTGCTGAGAATATAAGTGACTATTTAAAACAATATGACATTGAAAAAGTAGACTATATCGTATCTGGATTGCCTTTTACAAGCTTACCAGGAACTATTTCTACACAGATCTTACATGAGACAGGATCTTTGCTGGGACCAGAAGGCAAATTCATTACATTCCAGTATTCGAAAGTAAAACGCTCTTTCTTTAAATCCTTTTTTACTACGATTCAGTATGAAAAAGTGTATAGAAATGTTCCACCAGCTTATGTATTCGTATGTAATAACTAATCCTACTCCTGTTCTCTAGTTTATATTGAATTTAAGAATAGAAAGAGTGAAGAAACATGTCAGAAAGAACCATCCTTATTGTCGACGATGAAGACGAAATCAGAAATCTTATGTCCATTTATTTAAAAAATGAAGGATATCAAGTAGTAGATGTACCGGATGCTGCAACAGCTATGGATATGTTAAAAAAACAAAAAATTGACCTGATTATTCTAGATGTGATGATGCCAGGGATGAATGGGATAGATACTTGCTTAAAAATCAGAGAAGAATATACCATGCCCATTATTTTTTTATCAGCTAAATCAGAAGATATGGATAAAATTCACGGTCTGGCCAGTGGAGCAGAAGACTATGTTACAAAGCCCTTTAACCCATTAGAACTGATGGCGCGTGTAAAATCTCAACTTCGTCGATACTATATGGCGCCTGAAAGAGAGGTTTCTTCCCACTTCTTAGAAAAGGGAGACTTAAAAGTGGACGGAAGGACAAATGAAGTGTTTGTAAGAGATCAAGAGGTTCGTTTAACTCCTAAAGAATTTCAAATTCTCTCTTTGTTACTTCAGCATCAAGGACAAGTATTTAGTATTCAACAGATTTATGAAACTGTATGGAAAGAACCTTTTTATAAGTCGGATAATACGATTATGGTCCATATGACAAAAATTAGAGACAAAATAGGAGAGAACCCTAAAAAGCCAATCTATATTCAGACTGTATGGGGCGTAGGCTATAAAGCATGAAAACGAGAAATAATGCAGACAAAATTGGACGACCATCAGTTAATTTGAACACAAAATTATTCCTTATTTTTATTATCTCCTTGATTGTATCTATCCTTAGCTTTTTTCTTTTTATCTTCATAAATCCCCAATTTGGGGATATCCGTAACCAACAAATAGAGCAACAAAAAGAGGAAGAGACGATTAGAAAGCTCCTTGTTCAGCTCACTCATTCAATCGAAGAGAAGCACATGAGCTTAGATGATATAGATAACATTGCTTCAACGCTAAATCCTATAACGGATGCTCATCCTAATTTAGGGTTCTTAGTAGCAAATGCCAAAGGAGACGTTCTTTTTCATTCAAATAACAAAAAAATAAAAAGTACCAATATAAAGTATTTACTCAAACAAAAGCTTGCAGCTGAATCTACGGGTAATCAATCATTTAATGCACATTATTCTTCTTTTATATCGCTCCTTTCCCTTCAAGATGATATCGGATACCTCGTTATTGAAGGACCTTCTTTTGATCCTATTTTCAGTCCGAATAGATATATTTATCAAGTCTATATGGGACTTGGAGGTAGTGTGCTCATCTTTTTTGTCTTGTTTTTATTATGGACAAGGCCTATTACACGGTACATTAAGCAGATTGAAGAGGGAATCAACAGGATTGTGAACAAGGACTGGACGTATTCCATTCCGGTGAAAGGAAAAAATGAACTGTCATTCTTAGCTAAAAACATCAATTGGATGACCGAACAAATGAGGCAACGTTTTGAAAAAGAACGTAAAGTGGAACAAGCCAAAAATGAATTAATTACAAATCTCTCGCATGATTTACGAACTCCATTGACCTCTATTATTGGATATCTAACACTCTTGAAAGATAAACAGTATAAAAATAGTGAAGAGCTGGAGCAATATATTCAAACCACCTACGGTATTTCATTCAAATTGAAAAATTTATTGGATGAACTATTCGAATATACGAAGTTGTCCCTACCTGACGTAGACATGCAATTTCAAGAAGTCGATTTAAGTGGGGTGTTATATCAGCTTGTAGGAGAGTATACCCCTATGTTTGAAAATCGTGGGCTCTCTGTAAAAGTAGATATTCCCAATGATGCTGTCTTTATCTCCATAGATATTGAGAAAATGATTCGCGTTTTCGATAATTTACTTTCGAATGCTGAAAAATACAGTCATGAAAGTGGAGATATTGAGATAGTCCTCTATACTAACGAAAAACAAGTCATTGCACGTATTTCTAATACAACTGATCAAATTGCTTCTGAGGAATTAAACCATCTGTTTGATAAGTTTTATCGAATGGATAAAGCACGCTCTAGCAAAGTCGTAGGGTCGGGAATTGGCCTTTCCATTGCCAAACGAATTGTTGAACTTCATCAAGGCGAAATATGGGCAGAAAGCGAGCAAAACAAGACAACGATGTATGTTGCATTGCCTTTGCACCAAGATATAAAGGAGAAAGAGACCATTTATGAAGATTTATGAACTAATTAGACTATCAGTAGAAATTATGTTTACGCCTATTTCTGATGATGTTCTAATGCTAACTCAAGTCGGTATCTGGGCTTCTAAGGGCATCAACCCTTATGTAGTGTGGATATCGTCTTGGATTACACTCTTTATAGCTTTTCTATGGTTCTTTCTAGTAGGAAGATTCTTTAGACAGGTGCCTCTAATTGAAAAATGGATGGCGAAGAAATGGTTACAAAAAGCCGAAAAGCTACTTGATCGTTTTGGGGCTGGGGCGATTATGTTAGCTTTTTTTGTACCTGGAGTTCGACACCCTATTCATTATATAGCCGGAATTTTAAAGTTTCCGATAAAAAAATGCTTGCTAGCTAACTTTTTAGCATCTTCCTTATATTCGGGCGGTTGGACTTTTATGGTTTATAAGTTTAACCAAAAAATTGGGATCAAATTAGTGTTAATTTGGTTACATCAACACTTGTCTATCGTACTACCATTAGTCGCTATTCCCCTTTTATGCTTCATTTTCTACAAGGTGAAAAGAAATAAAAATGAGTCGTGATATTATTTCTACTTCATACTGCTCATGAAAAAACTTGTTTTATAAAAGACCTAAGTGATACGGGACTTATCTAATTAAAGGAGCAAAGTGATGTGAAATTGATACAACAACTTTTCTCTTCAATTTGTTTATTTTTGTTGATATTAGGCGTGGTATTAGCGATTTGGGAATTTATAAATTTATTATTACATGTTAAAAGTAACTTACAATAACCATTAATTAGGCTTAAGTAGCTATATGGTTGTAAAAGGCTGCATACCACAAATAATAAATCTTAATCAGAACCCTAATTTTACAAGGGTTCTTTTTTTATTCCTAAAAGTCACATTATGGTAACTCCACTTGTAGAAGATATACAGTTAAAATAAAGATCTTATGATTGTATTGCTTCAGTCAAATTTAACTTTTTGATCAATTCTTCAGTTGTTAAAACTTTGGCAAACTCATTATCTAAAGTTGCTAATGACACAGTATGTATTTGTTCAGCTGGATAATATGCATTATCTTCTCCTTTTATTGCAAATGTAGCTGTGGCATCTGATACGAGCTACGTTTCAAATCCTAAATTATCACTCATTGGAGTAGTAGTTGATACATAATGTGGAGTTGTTAATCCTACTATTAAGACTTTTTCTATTTTGTTTTCTTTCAAATGATTCTCAATCCTTTTAATTATTTTCTGAATATTTTAATTTTTTATAAATATATGTCTTTGAAATGGTATAATATAGAGAACGTCAGTTCTGGAGGCTTAGTATGCAAATTAAAAAAGTTTATATTTATGTATTTAACACAATGTCAGATTGGGAGTATGGATATTTAATTGCTGAACTAAATTCAGGAAGATATTTTAGACAAGGTTTAGCCCCTTTAAAAGTAATGACGGTAGGAGTTAATAAAGAAATTATTAAAACAATGGGGGGGCTGAGTATACAGCCGGATATTTCTCTTGATGAGTGCACTCTTTTGGATAAAGATCTTTTAATTCTACCGGGAGGAAATACATGGAGTGAGGAGATTCATCAACCTATATTGAAAAAAGTTGGGGAAGTTTTAGAGCTTGGTACTATTGTAGCTGCAATTTGTGGTGCTACTGATGCCCTTGCAAATAGTGGATACTTAGATTCTAGAAAGCATACGCTTAATAACTTAGAATATACAAAAATGGTCTGTCCCAACTATAAAGGGGAGAAGTTGTATGAGGGTGGACCTGTAGTATCCGATAATAACATGATTACTGCTTCAGGAATAGCACCTCTAGAATTCGCGAGGGACGTATTAAAAAAATTAGATGTATTCGCATCAAATACATTAGATTCATGGTATAGCTTAAATAAAACTCAGAAGTCTGAATACTTTTTTCAGTTAATGAGCTCAATATAGATCCCTAATTATATACAAGGTCGATTACAATAATCTTCTTTTTTATTTTTGTAGATACCTATATTCTGTTTTATATTAACTAAATTGATTGTTTGTTTAAGAAAGTAATTGCCTAAAAAGCAATTACTTTTCTTTTTTTATAGAAAAATATGAAATAATTGTATACTTTTTCACTGTTCAGACGTTATAAGACAGGAAGGAGGAAAAACATTTGAAAAATCGGTTATCAAACGATCAACTAAAAATTGTAATGAATCAACTTTACTCATATTTAATTAAACAAGGTGCAAACCAAGAAACAGCTAAAGATATTGTTCAAGAAGCTGTTTGTAAACTACTTCTTCATCTTGAATCGATTGATACCGATAAATATAAATCATGGCTTTTTAAAGTAGCTATAAACTTATATTACGATCACTGTCGAAAGAACAAAAAATCTCAGTACGTGGTAGTAGAAGATTACCTTATTACCAATGAACGATTAATTGAAGAGATAATGATTGTACAAGAAAATCAGCTTCTAGTAAGAAGTATACTTCAAAAGTTGTCTCCCACCTTTAAGCAACTGCTTCTTTTAAAATACGAGCTAGAGTGGTCATATAAACAAATTGCGGAATATGTAGATATGAAACCTGAGGCTGTGAAAACATATTTAGCTCGTGCTAGAAAAACATTTAAAGAGATGTATAGGAGAGAATGTAATGAAGAAAACGAATGATGAGTTAGATTCTATTTTTGATGAAAAGTCTTTACATAGAACACTTAGAAAAGCAAAGTATAGAGCAATTTCACGAACAATTTTTATCTCCGCACTCGTAGTCAGCTTTATTATTGGTATATTTGTAAAAGGGAATAATTACTTTATTAATACACAAGGAGAAAAAATTGCTGATCGGTTAATCACAGAAAATTATGTGAGGATGTCTCCAAATACATTTACTAGTACAGATACAATTTCAATTGGAGTTTTAAAGGGGACTATTAAGAGTGAAGTATTTAAAGTTATTGAAAACAAAGTGATACCTTGGGATACAGAAGAAATAACGTATGATTTACTCGGAAACTTGAATGCATCATTCTCCATGAGTAGTACAATTGTCAATGAAACGACAGTTTATCATATTCCTAATGGGCAACGTGAGATGTTATTTTACGTACCCAAATACAAATATAAGTTGTATGCGAATGACTTTGACATGATTAAAAAATATCCAAATGATAAATACATGGAGATGGCCATATCTCTCAATAAAAATTACACATTGAAAGAAGTACAAAAGATGCTGCCTACATCTACTCACCAAACGTGGTATTGGGTAGATAACTATGGAAAGTCTACTGGTTACAGAAACAATCCAGAAAATGGGCGATGGCTATTAGGTATTTCTAAACCATCACCACAACTAGGAGCAAAACTAACGACTACTAAAATTAAAACAGAAGCAGACTTTTTAAATGAGCTCCAAAAAACAGATCCAGGAGAAGTGAAAAATTTAAAAAACAGACAGAAAAATGGATTGATTATAGGCGTAGTTGTTACAGGAACAAAAGAAGAACTGCTTTCTTTGAAAAACAAACCATATGTTAAAGCAGCTAGTTTGGGAGCAGTGGTAGATAAATATTGAATTTTAGGGACTTGAAATGAAGGAAACCCGTTGTATATTAACTGATAGATAAATAAAGAGAATCCTTTTTTTATTCCTTCTAGGTAAAAAAACCTCTAAGTGACTACCTGGTAATTACTTAGAGGTTTTTTGAATTATTTTACTAAAACCGTTGTATTCGCCGGAATCAAAAGCTGATTTTTGACCTTTTTAGCACCTTTTTCACTAGCAAAAATTAATTTACCTTTCGCTGCTACAGATACTTTTACAGGTTGATTTGAAATATTATGATACACACTAATGGAGTTGCCTTTATACGTACGGCTATAAGCAACAACTTCTTTACTGTCTACTGAAATAGATTGAAGCGTTCCTTTTACTAACTCTTCATGCTGCTGACGCACGCGAATCATTTCACGGTAATGATTTAACAAAGAGTCCTTTTGTTTGGTTTGTGCTTCTACAGACACGCCGTTGCCTCCTGTATTGTATACAGGTGTTTCCCAGCTAGTTTGTCCAAGTCCGTTTCCTTCGTACCAGCGGAACGGTTCACGGATTAACTCATCAGGCTTTTCACCAGTCATGCCGATTTCTTCACCGTAATAAATATACGGGTTGCCAGGAAGCGTAAGTAAGATAGAAGCAGCTGATTTTGCTTTATTGACATCGCCGCTCAGCTCACTCATGACGCGATTTTGGTCATGGTTGGTTAAGAAAATGCCGTCAATTTTATTTGGATTGTATGATTTGAACAGCTCATCCGTTGCCGCTGCTGCAGTAGCGATTCCTTGATCATTTCCTGCTTTTACAGAGCTGACAATTTTTCCTGCTAAATCAAAGTTAAATAGGGAATCAAGCGACTGATAATAAGGAGCTACTACTTCCGGCTGATCCCATACTTCACCCGTTAGATATACGTTAGGGTTTTCTTTTTTCATTGCATCTCTAAACTCATTCCACCACAGGAGATTTTTCTTAGCGCCTTCAGGTGTTTGACCTTTAAAGATATGAAGCGCAGCATCTAAGCGGAAGCCGTCAACGCCTTGCTTTAGCCAAAACTTTCCGACATTAATCATTTCTTTTCTTACTTCAGGGTTATCGTAATTTAAGTCAGGCATTCCTTCCCAGAACGTTCCATAAAAATACTCTCCGTTTGGAGCTTTATGCCATACTTGCTGCCCCCAAGATCCTTTTTCATTCAAGTCGGTATCTTTATCAGCCCAAATATAGTAATCTCTGTACTTGCTGTTTTTATCTTTTAACGCAGCTTGAAACCAAGGGTGTTCGCTGCTCGTATGATTCACAACGAGGTCCATAATAACTTTTACATCTCGTTTATCTGCTTCTTTCATCAGTTTGCGAAAATCTTGCAGATTTCCGTACTGAGGATCAATGTTATAATAGTCCGTTACATCATATTTATGATAGCTAGGAGAAGGGTTGACCGGCATCATCCAAATCCCGTTTACTTGAAGATCATTCTTTGTATGAGAATTGCCATCATTTAAATAGTCCAGCTTTTGTGTAAGACCTTTTAAATCACCATGTCCATCTTTATTTGCATCGTAAAAAGAGTTTACATACACCTCATAAAATACACCGTTTTTATCTGCAGCTGGAGATTTACCTTTATGTACGGTTTCGGCGTGAACGCCTGTTGATAAGCTAGCAGCCAGCGGCAGTGTTAGAGCTAAAGCTGTCCATTTTTTCCCTTTCATCGTTTCATCCCCTTTTTTTGCAATCGTTTGCATAAATTGACTACAATTGAAATATAGCACCTCTTTGAAAACGATTACAACGAAAATTTTATTTTGATTATTTTGAACTAGTAATTATTCTGACAACCTAGTTATTTACTGTGTCCAATGGCATTAAGAAGCTGCATTATATTAAGGCTATAGATAGAAAACATCAATAAAATAAGGGAGTATTATCCAAATGAAAATAATGACTATGTCAAATATTCTGACAATGTTGTTGTTCAATTCATCATCTCGTGCTAAAATCCAAATATAACTGAAAAACGGTACTACAGTTCCGAAAAACGGAACTTGAAGTATTGATGCAGATAATTCAGCTTGGATTTTATTTACTATCTGCAAATGATTACGCTTACAATGAAGTTTTTAAGGGGGAAGAACGCATTGAGTAGAGTGGATTTAAACTGTGATTTAGGGGAAAGCTTTGGTGCTTATCGCATTGGCAATGATGAAGCCATTTTAGAACACGTGACGTCTGTAAACGTAGCCTGTGGATTTCATGCAGGGGATCCAAGCGTCATGAGAAAAACGGTAAAATTGGCCGCTGAAAAAAAAGTGCAAATTGGTGCTCATCCTGGTCTACAGGACCTTATCGGTTTCGGACGCAGAAACATCAATATTTCACCTCAGGAAGCCTACGATATCGTAGTCTATCAAATTGGTGCATTAAACGGTTTTTTGCAAGCAGAAGGGTTATCAATGCAGCATGTAAAACCTCACGGTGCACTATATAACATGGCTGCTAAAAATAAAGCGTTGTCTGAAGCAATAGCAAAAGCTGTTTACAACGTAAATCCTGAGCTGATTTTGTTTGGATTATCTGGAAGTGAGCTGATTCAAGCAGGTAACAGAATTGGTTTGAAAACGGCCAACGAAGTATTTGCAGACCGTACCTATCAGTTAGACGGTTCTCTTACGCCTCGTACAGAACCAAATGCTTTAATTGAAAATGACGACGAAGCTGTTTCTCAAGTTATTACAATGGTGAAAGAAGGGAAAGTCAAATCTCAGCAAGGCAAGGATGTAGAATTGCAGGCAGACACGATTTGTATTCACGGAGACGGGGCTCACGCACTTGAATTTGCTCGTCATGTCAACCGTTCTTTACAAGCATCAGAAGTGGTAGTTAAGGCTATTTCACAATAAAAACTACATACAATCAGGAGGAAGATGATATTGGAGCCAATAAAAAAATCAACACCTCAGCAAAAGCTTTCGGCTGCACCTAAAGTAAACTGGACGTTAATGCTTGGAGCCGCTTTTTTAATGGCCACATCGGCTATTGGACCAGGCTTTTTAACTCAAACTACCGTATTTACACAAAATTTAGCCGCAAGCTTTGGATTCGTTATTTTAATTTCAATTATTCTTGATATCTTTGCTCAAACCAACGTATGGAGGATTATTGCCGTTTCTGAAAAACGCGGACAAGAAATCGCCAATATGGTATTTCCCGGATTAGGATACGTGCTCGCTATTTTAATTGTAATTGGAGGACTTGCATTTAATATTGGAAATATTGCCGGTGCCGGTCTTGGATTAAATGCGATTACAGGTATTTCTCCAACAGCCGGAGCTGCAATTAGTGCAGTTATTGCCGTGCTAATCTTCGTTGTAAAAGAAGCTGGAAAAGCAATGGATCGCTTCACGCAAATTGCAGGTTTTGTCATGATTGGGCTAATGCTATATGTAGCAGCTACTACTTCACCTCCCGTTGGAGAAGCTGTAGTGAAATCTTTTAAACCCGATCAAATCGACATCATTGCGATCGTTACGCTTGTTGGAGGTACTGTTGGTGGTTATATTACCTTTGCAGGCGGACATCGTCTTTTAGATGCCGGGGTAAAAGGCATCGATTCTTTACCTCAAGTAACTAAAAGTTCTGTAACAGGAATTCTTATCACTTCCGTTATGCGAATCGCTTTGTTTTTAGCTGTACTTGGCGTTGTATCTAAAGGGTTACAAATTGATCCGGCCAATCCTCCAGCATCCGTGTTTCAGCTCGCAGCAGGGAACGTTGGCTATAAAATCTTTGGGATTGTCATGTGGTCTGCCGCTATTACGTCTGTAGTGGGAGCTGCGTATACATCTGTTTCATTTATTCAAACGTTTAGTGAAAAACTTAATAAGAACTCAAACTGGATTATTATTGGGTTCATTATTATTTCAACTTTATCGTTTGTCTTAATTGGAAAACCTGTAAAAGTTCTTCTTTTAGTTGGAGCAATCAATGGATTAATTTTGCCAATCGCTCTAGGAACATTACTGATCGCTGCGTACAAAAAAAGCATTGTTGGTGAGTATAAACATCCTTTATGGCTTACCATTTCTGGTGTACTTGTCGTTATTGTAATGGCTTTAATGGGCGGCTATACGTTAATGGATCAACTTCCTCAATTATTTAAATAAAACAAAGTGCCCGAACGTAAGTTGCGTGCGGGCACTGATGGGAGATAGAAATATGATAACCCTTTCACAGCTAACTCCAGCTGAACTTCGTCAGCAAATCCGTAACAATCAGCTTATTCACCCAACGGCAGGCATGGCAAACGGCTATGCTCAAGCTAATTTAGCTATTTTACCAAAGCAACAAGCCTTTGACTTTCTATTGTTCTGTCAGCGTAACCCTAAATCTTGTCCGCTTTTAGATGTAACAGACGCTGGATCTCCGGTGCCAAAGTTTGCAGCTCCGTCTGGAGATATTCGTACAGACCTTCCCAAGTATCGAATCTATGAAAATGGGGAACTAGTAAAAGAAGTAACTGATATCACAGACTATTGGACAGAAGATATGGTAGCTTTTCTTATCGGATGTAGCTTTACATTTGAACACGCGCTTTTAAACAACGACATACCTGTTCGTCACATTGAAGAAAATTGTAATGTTCCTATGTATAAAACAAATATTTCATGCGCTGAAGCAGGAATATTTCACGGCTCAACGGTGGTTAGTATGCGTCCAATTCCTCAGCAAGATGTAGTACGGGCAGCCCAAGTAACTTCACGTTTTCCAGCTGTGCACGGAGGACCTATTCACATTGGAAACCCCGCTGCAATAGGGATCCAAGACCTTCACTCTCCGGATTTTGGTGATGCTGTTTCGATTAAGGAAGGAGAAGTGCCCGTATTTTGGGCTTGTGGTGTAACTCCTCAAGCAGTAGCAATGGAAACAAAACCTTCTATTATGATTACACATGCTCCTGGACATATGTTTATTACAGATATTCGAGATGAAAAACTAGGTGTTTTATAAAAGAAAGAGGTGTAGATATGAATCAAACCATAACAAAAGCGTCAGCTGTTATTTCTCCGCTTGGCGACTCAGCGCTTGTTATAACGTTTGGAGATAGTATTCAGTATGACATTCATAAACAAATTAAAACGTGTAAAGATTCGATAGAATTAAGTCCTTTCCCTGGGTTTATTGAATGCGTGCCGGCATTTACGAACCTTACGATCTTTTATAACCCTCTTGAAGTGGTAGCAGCCGTGAAAAAGAAGGAGAAAAAAGAATTTGTGTCTCCTTTTGAAGTAGTGTCTTCTATCCTTCAAAGTAAATTAGAGAACGAACAGACAGAAAAAGAGTTAGACCATCGTACGGTTTCCATTCCAGTTTGCTACGGAGGCGAGTATGGACCTGACCTTGAATATGTGGCTCGTCACCATAACTTAACACCTGAAGAGGTAATTAGTATTCATTCTGAAGGTGAATACTTAGCGTACATGATTGGATTTGCTCCTGGATTTCCGTTTCTTGGAGGATTATCTGAAAAAATTGCTACGCCTCGTCGGTCGTCTCCTCGCACGTCTATTCCTGCCGGTTCGGTTGGTATTGCAGGAATGCAAACAGGAGTGTACCCTATTTCCACTCCCGGAGGATGGCAGTTAATTGGTCAAACACCTATTAAGCTGTTTTTGCCGGAGCAAAATCCGCCAAGTTTGCTGCAGGCAGGAGATATTGTGAAATTCAAACCCATCTCTAAAGAAGAGTATCAAGAAATGCAGGCAAAGGAGGGTGAAAAATGAGTATAAGAGTTAGTAAAGCCGGATTATTAACGAGCATTCAAGATTTAGGAAGAAGAGGATTTCAGCAGCACGGTGTGATTGTAAGCGGAGCAATGGATTCTTATTCCCTCCGAATTGCTAATTTACTAGTTGGTAACGATGAAAAAGAAGCGGGACTTGAAGTTACGCTAATGGGGCCTACCCTTGAAATAGAAAGCGATTGTTTAGTAGCGATCACGGGGGGAGATTTAACTCCTTCGGTCAACGGAAAGCCAGTACCTATGTGGAAACCTTTATTTATTCCAAAAGGAAGCACTTTAGCATTTGGTCCTTGCAAAACCGGGTGTCGTTCCTATCTATCTGTAGCTGGAGGATTTTCTATTGATGAAGTGTTAAATAGTAACAGCACGTATTTGAGAGGCAAAATTGGTGGCTATAAAGGAAGAGCATTACAAACAGAGGACGTTTTACCTCTATCTGTTCCTGCTGGTTCAAAGCCTGCTTTTCTTTCAAATGAACTGATAAACGGAGTATATACTTCTCCATGGTCCGTAAATTATAAAGAATTTGTTCATTTTACAAAGAAACCAAGTGTCCGTGTTATGAATGGCAGTCAATTTGATTTATTTACAGCTGAAAGCAAAAGTCATTTTATGAAAGAGCCCTTTAAAGTATCAAATCAATCAGATCGAATGGGCTATCGAATGGATGGACCTTCTCTTCAGCTTCAAGAAAAAAAAGAGTTATTGTCTGAAGCCGTTTCACAAGGTTCTGTTCAAGTCCCGCCAGATGGAAATCCCATTATCCTGTTAGCAGACCGTCAAACAACGGGTGGATATCCTAAAATCGCTCAAGTCATCACAGCAGATTTACCGCTTTTAGCTCAAGTAAAACCTGGAGAATCCATTTACTTTTCTCATATTTCGCTTCATGAAGCAGAAAAAATCTATTTAGAAAAAGAACAGCTGCTTCAAGAATTGAAGATTGCTATTAACCTTGCGTCAACTAAATAACACAAAACGGGAGTGACAAGAAATGATAAACGTACGTGAATTGCAAGAAGTTGTTTCATTAATGAATGAATCTGGTATTCAAAAGCTCCATATTGAACACGAAGGAACAAAAGTTGTCATTGATAAAGCGGGAATTCCTTTAGAAGACACAGCTGTTACAGAAGTAAAAACAGAGGAAGTAAAAGCCGCTGTTGCTGAGCAAACGCCTCAAGATTCTATGTCTGTAAACGCAACAGAGAATAATGAAAAACAAATCTTATCACCAATGGTTGGAACCTTTTACGCCAAGCCAGAAACAGACGCTGATCCGTTTGTTCAAGTAGGACAAACTATTGAACGTAAAGATGTTGTATGTGTAATTGAAGCGATGAAGCTGTTTAACGAAGTAGATGCAGGAATGGAAGGAGAAGTGCTTGAAATTCTTGTGAAAGACGGAGATGTTGTTGAGTTTGGACAGCCTCTATTTACCGTAAAATCATATTAAAGTATACATATTGTCAGGAGGAGCCACTATGTTCAAAAAAGTGTTAATCGCAAACCGCGGTGAGATTGCAGTTCGTATCATTCGAGCTTGTAAAGAGATGGGAATTTCAACCGTGGCCGTGTATTCAGAAGCAGACAAAGATGCACTTCACGTAAAGCTAGCAGATGAGTCATTTTGTATTGGTAAAACGTCTTCTAAAGAAAGCTACTTAAATATTCGGAATTTGCTTACCGTAGCACAAGTAACCAAGGCAGACGCTGTTCATCCCGGCTACGGATTTTTAGCTGAAAATGCTGATTTTGCTGAGATGTGTGAATCCTATGATATTACCTTTATTGGTCCAAAAGCAGAAGCCATCCGTAAAATGGGAGCAAAAGCTGTAGCAAGAGAAACAATGAAACAAGCCGGTGTGCCTATTGTACCTGGCACGGAAGGACTGATTGAAGATAGCAGCACCGCTATTCCAGTAGCAAGAGAAATAGGCTATCCAATCATTGTAAAAGCTACAGCGGGCGGCGGCGGAAAAGGAATGCGGCTAGCTCATAGCGAAGAGGAGCTAGAAAAAGCGATTCGTCAAGCTCAGCACGAAGCAGAAACAGCTTTTGGAAACGGCGGAGTATACCTTGAAAAATATTTAGAAGAACCGAAACATATCGAAATTCAAATTATTGCTGATGAAGAAGGTAATGTAGTTCATTTAGGTGAACGAGATTGTTCGATTCAGCGGCGTCATCAAAAATTAGTAGAAGAAGCTCCGTCTCCTGCAGTAGATGAAAATCTTCGTGCGAAAATGGGCAAGGCGGCAGTCTCGGCAGCTAAAGCAGTCGATTATACAGGTGTGGGAACGGTGGAGTTTCTGTTAGATAAACACGGACATTTTTACTTTATGGAAATGAACACACGGATTCAAGTCGAACACCCTGTTACAGAACTTGTAACAAATATCGACTTAATTAAAGAACAAATTTCAGTAGCAGCAGGCTACCCGCTATCATTTGCTCAGCGGGATGTTCAGTTAAAGGGATGGGCAATTGAATGTCGAATCAACGCAGAAAATCCGGCTAAAAACTTTATGCCTTCTCCTGGAAAAGTCGAGATGTATTTACCTCCTGGCGGCTACGGCGTTCGTGTAGACAGCGCGGTTTACCCAGGCTATGAAATTTCTCCATTTTATGATTCAATGGTGGCCAAATTAATCGTAACAGGGAAAGACCGAAATGAAGCGATTCAACGAATGAAACGTGCGCTCGAAGAATTTATCATTATAGGTATTCACACAACCATTCCTTTTCATTTAGAATTACTGAATCATCCTTCTTTTAAGGAAGGGGATTTTACAACCAAATTTCTAGAAAGTAACCCTATTTCCATTAAAGAACTAGAAACGGTGTAAGAAAGGAAAGTGCTCTTATAAGGGAGTGCTTTCCTTTTTTTCTTCATGTATAATAAAAAGAACATATGATTAGCTAGTAAGCTATACGTCTATCAAATACATGTATTCGCACAAATAAGGGAGAAGGTTTTATGCAAGCTAACAATAAAACAGTCGTTAAATCCATGCAGATTCTCACGCTTTTTATCAACCACCCTAAGCTGACCTTCACAGAAATGATGGAATATTCAGGCGTTCCGAAAACTTCTTTGCATCGAATGGTTGGTTCGCTTGAAGAGATGGGATTTTTAACAAAAGACGCGCAAGGATACTATTCGCTAGGACTTTTATTCTTGCAATTTGGTCAGCTAGTGGCTAATCGCTTAGATATTAGAAATATCGCAAAGCCCGTAATGGAAACGCTCCGAGACGAAGTAGAAGAAGCGGTTAATCTAATTGTACGAGATGGGGATCAAGCCATGTATATTGAAAAAGTAGATACGCTTCATCCCGTGCGTCTCTATACATCAATTGGAAGGCGTTCACCTCTTTATGCAGGAGCTTGTTCACGCATTATTTTGGCGCATTTACCCGAAAAAGAACAAGAGGCATATATTACTCAAACGGAGCTAACTCCAATAGGTATTGGAACCATTACAGATCAAAAGAAACTAAGAAATGTATTAAAAGAAGCAAAAGAAAAAGGGTATACCATTAGCACCTCTGAATTAGAAAACTTTACAACATCCGTGAGCGCGCCGATTGTAAATCATCAAAATGAAGTGGTTGCAGGCATTAGCGTAGCGGGAATTGAAGCGAGATTTCAAGGAGACAGACTGCCGTTCATTATTCAAAAAGTAACAGAAGCGGCGAGCCTAATTTCTGAAAAACTCGGTTATCAAGGTTCATTAAAGTAGCATACATAGAAAAATGGAGGTAAACCATTGAAACGATTAGAAGGTAAAACAGTCGCACTCGTAGGTCAGCGTAAAGTAGAAGAAATCAGCAAAATTGTTGAAAACCTTGGCGGGACCCCGCTTGTACGACCTGCACAAGGAACCATCTTTTTAGATGACACACACTTAGAAGCAGATATTAAAGAACTGGTAAAAGGAAATTATGATTGGTTTATTTTTACGACAGGCGTCGGGACGGAAATTTTATATAAAACAGCAGATAAGCTAGGACTAGCTGATGAATTCCTTTCTTCTTTACAAGCAGCTAATATTGCTGCACGTGGGTATAAAACCGTAAATATGTTAAAAAAGCTCGGTGTTACTCCAACCGTTCGAGATGATGATGGAAGTACAGCGGGCCTAGTCAGAGCGCTTCATTCGTTTTCTTTTGAAGGAAAGCATGTAGCGCTTCAGCTTCACGGAGATCCTGCACCAAAATTGATTGATTTTCTTTCGAATCAAAAAGCCCAATTTAAAGAGATTTTACCGTATCAGCATATTCCTCCAAAAGCAGAAGTCATGGAACAGCTTATAAACGAATTAACAAGCGGGAAAGTCGATGCTGTTAATTTCACAAGCGCTCCCCAAGCCCGCTTTTTATTTTCGTTTGCAAAAGAACACGGACAAGCTGATCACATTCGAGAACTCTTTGAAAGCTCTGTAGTAGCTGTGGCCGTTGGGAAAGTAACCGCTGCTGCTTTAAAAGAAGAAGGAGTAGATCGTATTGTTATTCCTGACCAAGAAAGAATGGGAAGCGCAATTGTAGCTTTAGAACACTATTATCAGCAGCGTGATTAAAAAAACCTTCTCGCCTCATGGCGAGAAGGTTTTTTGTATGGCTTCATCCAAGCGTTGTCGAATATTGTTTGAAAATTGCCTATTGTCCTCTTTTTGAACTTCTTCAAACATCGAATAGAAATAAATTCATTGTTATTCCAGAAAATCATTTTCAAATATTGTAAAAATGGTAGATAAAGGGTAAAAATAGACGAATATGTTAAAGAGTTGTTACGTTTCTTTTAGAAATATCTTAAATCTAAACAGCTTAAACAATAATAATTATCTACTTTATAACGCTAAAAGCACTGCTGTTTGAAGCTTGATAGATTTTTCGCTTGTATGGGGAAATAAAGGTATATTTTTGCAGGCAAGAAGGGAATGTATACACAAGCGTTAAATGTTACATTACTGAAATACAATTGTAATATTGTTATTCTTTTTTTGAACGTTTATCGTGGTATAATTTTCGTAGATTTTCATTAGCATATTTAGCTATTTATCGACAAATACAGTGAACTTTACATAAATTGTCAGACTTTTATACATATTGATACATAATTAGAAATTACTAGTTTAACAGAGCGAGAAAGCGGAGGAATTCATATTGAAAAAGAAAATGCTTTTACTTAACACAACGGTTTTATTAGGCCTAGGAGGAGTTTTATCAACTCCAGCGTATGCCTCTACCATTCAGGATATGGAATCACAAAAATCTCAAATTCAAAATCAACGCCAAGATGTGCAATCTAACATCAAAGCAGCTTCTGATGAATTAACACGCCTTCAAGCAGAACAAGATCAAATGAAAGCACAGCTTGAGCGATTAACATTAGCAGAAGAAGAAAATAATAAAAAAGCCCAAAAAACAGAAGCGGATATTAAAGAAACGTCTAAACAAGTAGACCAGCTTGAAAAAGAAATTAAGCTGCTTCAAGAAAAACTTGAAAAGCGAAATGATATTTTAAAAGATCGTGCACGTTCCATGCAAGAAAGCGGCGGTAACGTAGAGTATTTACAAGTTTTACTCGGTTCTTCAAGTTTTGGTGATTTTGTAGACCGCGCGCTAGCTGTTTCGACTATTGTAGATGCAGACCGCGGTATTTTAAAAGAAACTAAAAATATGCAAGACGAACTAAAAACAAAACAAGCAGATGTTAAATCTAAGCTGGCAAGCTTAGAAGATATGAAGGCAGAACTGGATGAAATGACTGTCCAGCTAGCAGCTCAAAAGAAACAAAAAGATGCGTTGGCAAAAGAACTAAAAGATAAAGAAGCAAAAAATGAAGAACTAAAAGCTTCTCTACAATCAAAAGACAGCTCTCTTGCGAATGAACAGTCTACGCTTGAACAAAATATTAAAGATCAAAAAGCGGCGGAAGAAGCAGCAAGAAAAGCAGCTGAACAAGCAGCTAAAGAGGCAGCTAAGAAAGCAGCCGAACAAGCTCAAAAAGCAGCGGCGGAACCAGCTGAAAAAGCTGATTCGCCTTCTCCTAAAGCAGCACCAAAAGCAAGCAGCAATGATGTTGCACCTACAAGCGCTCCGGCTCCAAAAGCTAGCAATGTTGTAACGGTAGGAAACCGCTGGATTGGAAACTCTGCTTACGTATTTGGCGGAGGACGCAGCCAGTCTGATATTAACCACGGTTTATTTGACTGCTCGTCATTTGTACACTGGGCATATTCTCAAGTTGGTGTTAACCTTGGGCCTCTTGGATCTGTAAGTACAGAAACGTTAAAGCATGCTGGAACGCAAGTGTCTTCTAGTCAAATGCAGCCTGGAGATCTTGTTTTCTTCGATACATATAAAAAAGACGGACACGTTGGTATTTATGTAGGCGGAGGCAAGTTCATCGGTGCTCAAAGCTCAACAGGTGTTGCAATTGCAAACATGAGCAGCGGCTACTGGAAACAAAAATTCAACGGACGCGTAGTTCGTATTTAATAGGGTATAGTAAAGAGAAAACATCCAAATTGGATGTTTTCTTTTTACATTGTAAGGAGCGTATGCCTATGAACTCTATTTTTGATCATATACAGCCCAACTTAGATATTTTATTTGTCGGTTTTAATCCAAGCATCCGTTCCGGTGAAACGGGTCATCATTTTGCTAATCCAACCAATCGTTTCTGGACAATTCTTCACAAAGCAGGTTTAACAAATCGTAAATATCATCCAGAAGAAGATCACTCGCTGTTACAGCTAGGATACGGTTTAACAAATATTGTAGAGCGGCCTACAAAGGCAGCTGATGAGATTACAAAAGAAGAATATGCAGAAGGCAGAGAAATCTTAAAGAAAAAAATCGCTACATACACGCCTAAAATCGTTTGTTTTGTTGGAAAAGGCGTTTATCAGCAGTACAGCGGACGCAAGCAAGTAAAGTGGGGCAAACAAGAGGAATCGATGGTATCAGGAATAATGGATTTTGTTGCCCCGTCTTCAAGCGGACTCGTTCGGATGAAAGTAGATGAAGTAGTGGCTATTTACGCAGAGCTTCCGAAGCTGCTGCGTACATTAAAATAGAGAAAGCCCTAGGGCTTTCTCTATTTTGTAAATGTAATATCAATTTGAATAATTTCTGATCGGCTTCCGATTCGAAGCGGAGGACCCCAAAAGCCAAATCCTGAAGAGACAATGGTATGCAGTTGATTAGTTTGCTTGTAGCCCCAATCAATTTCAAATAACCGCTTTGTGATCAAATGATTAGGTGCCATTTGTCCTCTGTGAGTATGACCGCATAGAAGTAAATCTACGCCTGCTTGTTCCGCTTCTTTTAAAGAAAGGGGCTGATGATCCATCGCGATGACCGGAAGAGAACGATTCGTTTCACTGGCTAAATCGAAAAAGCTGTCTCGGTTTTTATCCGTCTTATCTTTTCTTCCGATTAAGTACAAGCTATCACCTATGTTTAAGACTTCATCCATTAAAATAGGAATGTTCATTTCTTTCATTCTTTCCACAAACTGAGGAATCTTCCCGCCGTAATACTCATGGTTTCCCAAAATTCCATATGTGCCTAAAGGCGCTTTGAGCTGCTTCATCATATAATCCATTTCTTTTTTAAAGAATACGTGGGGATCATCGTCAATAATATCTCCAGGAAGTAAAATAAGATCTGGCTGTATCTTTTGTACATGAGTAATTAACCTCTGCAAATGTTTTTTGCCGGACAATGTGCCAAAGTGCATATCGGATGCTACAGCAATGCGGAGGTTTTTTCGATTCGTCTTTTTAGCAACTGATATCGTATATTTCCTTACCACAGGGCTGTAAGCATTATACGTACCGTAGGCGAAAATGAATAAAAAAGCGGCAATTATAAAAAGTCCGATTGAATCGATAGCTGTAGAAAGCGAAGCACCTAGAAAAGCGAGAATATATACGGCTAGATTGCCTATAGGAAGCAAAAGAACCGAATATTGAATAAATCCTAACCAGTACGATCCCACAATTTTAAATATGCTCACTTGTTGAAACGCACGACTGATGATAAAGGAATAAGCAAAAAAGACAACGATCACCGTAAGAATCCATTTGTTTTCCACTTCAAACATTGTGTGAAGCCACATCCAAGCGTTCCATCCGATGTACAGAACGAATAAATTATATAAAATAACAACTAAAATAGATCTTACTAACACACTTACTTTCATACGCTAACCTCTTTTCTTTCATCCGTAATTCCACTATAGCTCATTTTTATTGCTTCAACAAAATTTTATCTCTTCTTCTCATCAATAAAATTTTTGCTTGTCACACAAACGAAAAAACACACCTATAAAACAAGGTGTGTTTTTTGTATTAATGATGGTGATGCGCGTGGTGAAGGCTGCTAATCACAAATTCAGGCTCTGGAACGTGGAAATATTGAATCCATACGCCTTCTAAAAATTTCTCGCGTTTATCTAAAACGATATCGATATCTTTATCTGTTTTTACGATTTCATCATGTTCAGTCGGCGTATCGAATTTCCAATCATAATGCACGTGATCACCGTGGTCGATAGTTACATATACACGAATCATTTTTCCTTGACCTTCTGGGCTAGCCAATGCATTTTTTAACACTTTTGCTGCGTTTCGATTAATTTTTACTTCCATTTCGAAAACTCCATTCTGTAACTTAGTATGTAAAGTATTTTCGCAAACTTAAACGAAAAAGAGAAATTTTTTGCCTGACGCTCCGTATAGAGTTGCTTCATTCCAACGTAATACGCTACACTACACCATATTGAATGAAAAAGGAGCGTATCATAAATGAAGATCGTTATTTTAGGTGACACTCATATTCCCAAAAGAGCGAAACATTTTCCAAAAAGACTCCTAGCTGAACTGAAAACAGCTGATGCGATTATTCATACCGGAGATTTTCAAACGATAGATGTCTACCATGAACTGCGCGTTTTTGCTCCTGTACACGGTGTGATTGGAAATGTAGACAGTGAAGAGCTTCAGCAAGTACTTCCAACTTCATTACTTCTTCCGTTTGATGATGTTATGATTGGCGTAGTCCACGGTCATGGAAAAGAAAAGACGACTGAAAAACGTGCACTTTTGGCATTTGAACATCAACAAGTCGATGCAGTAATTTTTGGTCATTCTCATATTCCTGTTCATAAACAAATTGGTGATATTACATTGTTTAATCCAGGTTCTGCTACTGACAAGCGGCGTCAAAAGCAATTTTCGTTTGGACTGCTGTACATACAAAAAGACACGCTGCACTTTGAACATGTTTTTTATGATTCTAAAGACTAAAACAAGAGGGGACTCTTGTTTTAGCACTTTTACGTTTACGTTGTGTGGTCTAAATGAGCGATATATTCGTGAAGCTTATTTTCTTCATAGTCGTTTAAGTCATGCATCGGAATAACCTGCTGAGTTTGAGGATCCGTTCCTCTTACTTCCGCAATTTTTACTCCTTCTTTATAGATATTAAAAATATCTTTTTCTTCTCCGCGCTGAACCTTTTCTGTTTCAAACATTGAAAAAGACTTGCTGTTTTTACTTTCTTCCATTAAAATCACCTACTTTTTTTATCGTACTCTTATCTTTTCACTCCCATTGTTAATTATGTATACACTCGATGACTAAAGGAATATGAAGTCTTGCCGATAGAAAGGAAGTGCACGATTACTTTTAACTACGGAGAGAGAGGCTACATAGCATGGAGAGAGTAAGAAAAAAAAGGTCCCTTAATAACTTCAAGATAAAGCTAGGGCTAGCATTTGCAGCGATCTTATTAGTGCCATCTGTTACGATAGGTGTATCAGCTTACATAACAGCGAAACATGAAATTGAAAACCAAATTATTAACACAGCACAGCAAAATGTACAGTCCATTAATTCAGTGATTGACGATACCATTGGACCCAAAATTCATGATGTAGAGTTTTTTGCATCAGTGGTAAACAACGAGCGCTACAATGAAAAAGATATGGCTACTTTAAGCAAAGATTTTAACTTATATGCTTCGCTTCATCCAGAAGCCGTCAGCATTTTTACAGGAAATCAGCAGGGGAAGTTTATTCAAGCGCCTAAAAAAGTGACACAAGCAGGCTATGATCCCAGAGAACGAGATTGGTACAAGCTAGCCATGCAGAACAAAGGGAAAACAGTTGTCACTGAACCTTATCCCTCAGCCTCTACAGGTCAAACCGTTATTACTGTAGCAAAAACAACGGCGGATGGCACAGGGGTTATTGCTTTAAATTTAGATATAAGCCGCATCAATAAAGCTGTCAGCAAAGTGAAAATCGGAGAAAAAGGATATCCATTTCTTTTAGATGGAGAAAGAAAATATATTGTTCACCCTACGGAAAAAGCAGGTACAAAAGCAACAGATTCTCTTTTTGACAAGCTTTATGCAAAGAGCTCCGGATTCTTTGAATATACCTTTAACGGTGATGAAAAAAAGATGGTCTTTACGACAAATAAAACAACAAGCTGGAAAGTTGCAGGCACTATGTATTCATCAGAAGTGAGTGAAGCAGCACAGCCTATCTTTTACAAAACACTATTTATTATTGTAGCTTGTCTGATAATAGGTAGTCTTACCATTTTTGTGGTGTTGCAATCAATTATTAAACCGCTCAAACAGCTTAAGAATCAGGCTCTAAGCGTTAGTGAAGGAGATCTGACAACAGCGATTACCGTCAATTCAAAGGATGAAATCGGCGAGTTAGGGTATGCTTTTAGTCAGATGCAAAACAACCTTCGTACATTAATTCAAAATGTTGAAATGAGTGCAGAACAAGTGGCTGCTTCTTCAGAAGAGCTAACGGCCAGTTCACAGCAAACGAGCGCTGCGACTGAACAAGTATCGGTTGCGATACAAGAAGTGGCTTCTAGTGCAGAAAAACAAACGTCTGTTATTGACCAAAATGCAGCTTCTTTAGATGAGATTGTACAAGGAGTTTATACCATTGCCAAGCGTACAGAAACTGTTTCTCAGCTATCAAATCACACAACGTCTGAAGCGGTAGAAGGTGGAAAAGCCGTGAGAGAAACGGTCGAACAAATGGAATCCATTTCTCAGTCCGTCGAGCTATCTAATACAACGATTCGTACTTTGTTTCAACGTTCAAAAGAAGTTGGAACCATTTTAGAAGTAATCAGCGGCATTGCTGCTCAAACAAATTTACTAGCCTTAAATGCTGCAATCGAAGCGGCACGAGCTGGAGAACATGGAAAAGGGTTTTCCGTTGTAGCAGCAGAAGTAAGAAAGCTGGCAGAACAATCACAAGTGTCCGCGTCTCAAATTTCTGAGCTTATTCAAGCTATTCAACAAGACACTCAGGAATCTGTACATACAATGGAGCAAGTTACAAACAAAGTTGAAGAAGGACGAACAATATCACAAACGGCTATTCAAAAATTCGAACAAATTCTAAGCAGCATGAATGAAACGACTCCGCAAGTAGAAGAAGTGGCTGCGACTGCTCAGCAAATTTCAGCAGCGGTAGAAGAAGTGGCTCGTACAGCAGGTGAAATGGCAATCCTTGCTAAAGGAAATGCAGCTACATCTGAAGAAGTGGCTGCATCAACTGAAGAGCAGCTGGCTTCAATGGAGGAAATTGCTGTTTCCGCACAATCTCTGTCTCAAATGGCAGAACAATTGACAGCACTCATTAGCAAATTTAATTTGTAAACTTTCGTCAAATCGTCATAGACCTCTTTTATATTGGAAAAAGTAGAACATACACACACGAAAGAGGTGAAAGTATCTGATGGAGCAAACAAAAATGACCTTTGAGCCAGCTTCAATTAACGATGATATGCATGCGAAGCTTAAACAACTAGAAGAGCAGTTTCAACAAACGTTGGGAAAAAGAGTAGCTTTAGTTGCATACGAAGCTGAAAAATAAAAAAACAAAAAAAGAAAAGACACTAGGTCTTTTCTTTTTTTGTTTCAATAAGGTTAACATACATTAAATTACAAGATTTTTTCATATACTTTCTCAAAATAAGTTATAATATAGTGTAAAAATACACTATATTAGTGTTATTTCACTTTTTGTATGGTATAATTTCACAGAAATAAAGAAAGGAGCTTACAGTTTGTGATGAAGAAAAACCTGTTGTTAGGATCTTTTTTATCTTTTTATCTAGTAGGTTCGTATACCTCATATCATATCTATAAACAGCAGCAAACCCGTCCTGTAACGGAGGATGTTGCGCAGCTTCTTCCTACAAAAGTCAAAGAAATAAAGCATGGAACCACTGAAAAACAGCTGAAAAATTGGGTGAAAACCGCTTCACAGCATCATGAAAAAATAGCGATTTCAGGCATGCAGCACAGCCAAGGAGGGCAGACATACTATCCTAATGCTATTTTACTTGATATGAAGCAGTACAATAAAATTATAGATTACAAGCCCCGTCAAAAAGAAATTACGGTTCAAAGCGGGACAACGTGGAATGATATTCAGCAATATATACATAAAGACGGTCTTGCTCTTAAAGTTATGCAATCACAAAATATTTTTACCGTTGGAGGTTCTATTAGCGTGAACGTACACGGCAGAGATATTCGATACGGTTCTTTAATGGATACGGTCAAATCTATGCGTCTCCTGCAGGCGGACGGATCTATTATCGAAATTAGCCGGACGAAACACCCCGAGCTGTTTTCTTTAGTAAACGGAGGCTACGGGTTATTTGGGGTCATTTTAGATGTGACGCTTCGTTTAACGGATGATGAATGGTACGAAGATGAAATTATTCGCTTAGATTATAGGCAGTATACAGCGTATTTTAAAAACTACGTACAGCATAATCCTGACGTTCGTATGCATATGGCGCGTATTTCTGTTTCTCCTAATCAATTGCTAACAGATATGTACGTCACAAACTACCGTTTATCTTCTCAAAATACTTCTACTGCAAACGAACCGCTCAAAACAGAAAAAATAGTGGCGCTTCCTAAATTTATGCTAGGACTGTCTCGATACAGCGACTGGGGAAAAGATATGCTGTGGGAAACACAAAAGGCTTATTTCTTAAAACAAAATGGACGGCTTGAAACAAGAAATAATGTTATGCGTTCTGAAAGTGATTTTATGGAATACGAAAGTGCTAGCCGGACGGAAATTTTACAAGAATACTTTGTTCCAGTTAATGAATTTGCTTCTTACATCGAGGATTTACGTCAAGTGTTATCAACTGAGGAATTAAATTTATTGAACATTACCGTTCGCTATGTAGAGAAGGATAATAAAGCCGTCATGTCTTATGCAAAAGACGATATGTTTGCTCTTGTTTTACTTATTAACCAGAAAAGAGACAATCAAGGCATCTCTGATACACAAAGAGTTGTCCGAAAAATGGTGGATGTGACGCTGCAGCATCAGGGAAGCTATTACTTGCCTTACTACGGCTACCCAAGCAAGAAGCAGTTAGAAGAGGCTTACCCTCATACAACCGCCTTTTTTAATTTGAAAAGAAAATATGACCGGAACGAAACGTTCGTTAATTTATTTTATAAGGAGTATGGAAAATGACGTACAAACAACTCTTACATTCACAAAGCCTGATGATTACCGCAAGCAGTATTGTGTTTCCTTTTTACCTTTTACTGCTTCGAAATCTTGGCGATAGCTATTCACAATTTGGCTTAGCTTACGGAATTTTTGCTTTAACCGCAGCTTTGAGTCATCCGTTGATCGGTTCATGGAGTGACAGAGTAGGAGAAAAGCGCTTGCTTCTTTTATATACGTTTGGGATGGCCGTTGTTATGATTGTGATTCCTGTTTTAACAACGATCACACAGGTGTATATCATTCAAATTATAATGGGTCTGCTTGGAGCTCTTCAAAAAACAGCAGAAAAAATAGCGTTATCTAGGCAGACAGATCGTGCTCACACAGGAAAACAAGTAGGACACTATCATTTATGGACCTCTATATGGGCAGCCTTGGCCGTTATTGCAACAGGGTATATCATTGATTTTCTGACAATCGGAAGCCTTTTTTACATCACTTCGTTTATGTACGTAGCGGCAGGGGTATTAATATGGCAAAAACCAAAAACAATCGAGCTTGAACACCACCATTCGCTGTAAAAGCATATATGGACAGGTCACCTGAATTTTTTAGTTCGTACAGTAAGATACTATAAAAAATTTATGTTCTCCCGATATAAGTACTGAAAGGAGAAACGTTTATGCAAGGTATAAGTATATCAGGGCAAGATGCATGGTCTTCTATTATAGTATCGTTCGCTATTTTCATCATTATATGGGGTCTGATTCCAGGCTTAACTATAAAGTATGTATGTAAAAGTCAAACACTAGGTATAGCAAGTTTTTTTATCGGTATTGTCTATGGAGTTAAAGCAGGTCATTTCCTTATTTAAATACGGTTTAGGTTAAATAAGGAAGCTTGGACCGCTATTAGCTAAGTCGGAGTCCCTTTTGTTTCCTGTTATTTTTTTAGAGCAATTCTCCATAATAACAGTTAAAGAGGTGAATCCGATGACAGATAACAATGTCGGGGTTGGAGTTAGCGGAAGCGAAGAGACTAGAAAAAAATCTACTGTTTCTAGTAAAACTCCTATATCTAATGATGTACAACAAAATCAAAAACAAGATAACTACGAAAAGCTTAGCCATCAACTAAATTCATTATCTGATGATGAATTTAGAGCAGATCGTGATGAAGATTAAGGGCTACCTATCAAAAAAGAATATTTAAATTAAATAAAGTATTATGAAAGTAAACTAAGTGGATTCCATGACTTTAACGTGATAGCATTAAGTACTGGTACAAACATACCACTTGACTATTTTGACATGCTATCTTGTCAAAGTTCTTGGTTATTTCTTTGATAACTGAGAATTCATTTGTAACCTTTAAGTAGAGATATAAAGGTAATCCTTCACTTTAATAAGTGAAGGATTTTTTTTCATTCCGTAAAAGTTTTGCAATTGTTTGGATTAATAAGAATAAAACAGATACATTGTATACAATGTAAACGTCGTCATGTATAATGTAACTTATTCTTAGTTGAAAACTTGAATGAGCAGGACAGACATACTCGAGATAAGCGGAGGCATACACCGGTGTCTAAAAAAATACATGATTTTAATGATATTATCCGAAAGCTGCGCAAAAAACTTTTTGGAAAAGGTCCAGAACGAATTCATACTGTATTCGTTCAAAACATGGCTATTTCAACTTTGTACGGCAACTTAACGCCAGCTGAACAATTTATCGCGAGAACAACCGAAGGTAAAGAGACGGTACATATGGCAAGAACGAAGCTTATTCAAAACCTTTATGCTTCATCTCCTCCAGAGGGGCTTGAAGACTTGTTAGGAGCTAAGCTGGAGTACTTATTTTCTGATATCAAAGTGGAAGAAGATATTGCTGTTTCTGTGTTTGTGTTTGAAACTAATATTCAGTAGAACAACGCAAAATACATAATTTAATTAAATGAAAGAGAAGTAGGATCTGCTTGTTTTTTATTTGATTTTATTATAAATAATGATGACTGATATACTGTAAAGAAAGTGCAGGATTATTAGGCAGCATTCAAAAACCTTGTGTAAAAGGTGTTTTTGAGTGCTGCCTTTTTTAATTAAGGAGGAGTTTTATGGCATTTCACAAGCCGGATAAAATGTTAAACATCGCTTTAGAATCGGGGGTTTCAAAGACGAAGTTATCCCTTTCTTCTATTCTTATGCTTGGGTTTCTAGGAGGCGCGTTTATTGCGCTTGGTTTTTTACTAGATGTGCGCGTCATTGGTAATTTACCAGCTGAATGGGGAAGTTTATCAAATCTTTTAGGAGGAGCCGTCTTTCCTGTAGGTCTTATGCTGGTAGTACTTGGGGGAGCAGAGCTCATTACGGGGAATATGATGTCTGTCTCCATTGCCCTGTATGCAAGAAAAATTTCGCTTCGTCACTTGTTTCATAACTGGTTTTGGGTCACGCTTGCTAACTTTTTAGGTGCCGTATTTATTGCGTATTTCTTTGGACATATTGTCGGGTTAACAGAAACGGGGCCTTTTTTAGATAAAACGGTAGCAATTGCTCAAGCTAAAATTGACGACTCATTTTTTAAAACGCTTATTTCTGCCGTGGGCTGCAACTGGCTTGTATGTTTAGCTATTTGGCTTTCATACGGCGCTGACGACGTTACGGGGAAAATTCTTGGTATTTGGTTTCCGATTATGGCATTTGTTGCGATTGGCTTTCAGCACGTTGTAGCCAATATGTTTATTATTCCCGCTGCTATTTTTGCAGGTCATTTTACATGGATTGATTTTATGACAAATATTATCCCTACCTTTATTGGAAATATGATAGGTGGAGCTGTATTTGTAGGCCTTATTTATTTTTCTTCTTATCAACAGAAACAAAAAGAACGATTAAAAAAAGCTTCTTAATCAGGATTTATCAGTTGTCATTAAAAAAGCAGTCTCTTAGTAAAGAGGCTGCTTTTTTGATAGTGAAAGGTGAAAAAATGTACTTTTAACAATTTATGTATGATAACATATAAATCGATTAGAATATGGTACCATGAGCGTTTGAATCCACACTATTATTTTCATAATAATATTATGGTTAACTAGATGTTGATTAATACATTCGCAATTGAATATCTAGTACTACTTACTGTTTTATATGATTCATATGCAAATCATATTTAATAACTTACTAACGCTAACGGAGAGTGAAAAAATGAAGTTCATGCTTGCTGTTTTATTGATTATACTTGGTAGTATTTTAGTTGGTTTGACCAGTAACAGTCTAGGCGCAACAGGTAATAACATCATGCATTTATCTGGAATTGGGTGCCTTATAGCAGCTATTTTTATAGCAAAAGGCAAAAAAGATATCAAACACCGTAAAAAAAAGGAATGCGATGTTTAATCACGCATTCTTTTTTGATGTAAGCAGCTCTAGGCCTTTGTCATCCACTTTTTCTTACGATTATTATAAAATAGAAAGTAACAGCTATACATACAGCAGTAAGGTGGTATTTAACAATGAAACAATTCAACAAAACAATCGGTATTGCAGCGCATGTGGATGCAGGGAAGACTACGTTTTCCGAGCAGCTTCTTTACCACACAAAAAGTATTAAACAGCGAGGAAGAGTTGACCACAAAGATTCGTTTCTTGATACTCATACGATTGAGAAAGAACGGGGCATTACGGTATTTGCTGACCAAGGAACTTTTTCATATAACGGTTCTACTTATTATTTAATTGATACACCTGGCCACGTCGATTTTTCACCTGAAATGGAACGTTCTATTCAAGTGATGGACTATGCGATTGTTATCTTAAGCGCAGTCGAGGGAGTGGAAGGGCATACAGAAACGGTTTGGCAGCTGCTTCAAAAACATCGTGTGCCCGTATTCTTTTTCATCAATAAAATCGATCGTGTAGGAGCAGATCCTGAACGTGTTATAAATGATATTAAACATAACTTAACCCCTGATGTTTTTGACATAACTTCAGAGCTTATAGACGGCTCGTTAAGTGAGGAACTTATTGAATTTACAGCTGAAAAAGATGAAGAGCTTTTAGATGCATTTATGGAAGGCAAGAATGATCAAGCTTATTGGAAAGCGGCTATGCAAAAGCTTTTTCAAGCCAATCAGATTTTCCCGTGTGCTTGTGGCTCAGCTTTGCAAGACATCGGTATTGAAAGTTTTTTAGAAAAGCTCGATTTGCTAACAGAAACTCACTACTCGCAGGAAGAAGCATTTTCAGGGCGTGTATATAAAATTCGGCACGATGAAAACGGCATGCGCATCACGTTTATCAAAGCTCTAAGCGGGACACTGCAAGTGCGTGATGAAGTGGCTTATGAAAAAAACGGAGAGCTATACGAAGAAAAAATCACTCAAATTCGTGCTTATAACGGAAGCACATTCAAAAACGTAAATGAAGGTTCAGCCGGCGAACTTTTTGCAGTTACAGGATTGACTTCCGCATCCGTTGGAGACGGTCTTGGAACGTTAAAAGAAAGCCGCTCCTATGAACTTTTGCCTACGTTAAAATCAAAAGTTGTTTTTGAGCCTTCTGTTCATCCAAAAGAAGGAATTAAACTTTTTCAACTATTAGATGCCGAAGATCCTTCTTTACATGTGACGTGGGAAGAAAGGACTCAAGAGCTTCATATTCATGTGATGGGAGCCATTCAGCTTGAAGTTCTCGAAAAACTGATAAAAGAACGCTTTAATATAAACGTACAGTTTGAAGAACCAGAAATTTTGTACAAAGAATCTATTGAAAATACAGTGATGGGCTACGGGCATTTTGAACCGTTGAAACACTATGCAGAAGTTCACTTGAGAATAGAAGCAGCGGAACGAAACAGCGGAATTACCTTTGAAAATGCTTGTCACGCCGATGATTTATCCGTTGGGTATCAAAATCTGGTCCGTCAGCATATATTTGAAAAGCCGCATCACGGTTTGCTAACGGGGTCGCCTACTACTGATCTAAAAGTGACGTTGTGTACCGGACGAGCTCACAACAAGCATACAAGCGGAGGAGATTTTAGAGAAGCAACGTACCGAGCATTACGACAAGGGTTAGAAAAAGCCAAAAATATTGTGCTAGAACCGTATTATGACTTTAAAATTAAAGTGGATATTGATCAAATGGGGAGGGTATTAGCTGATGTTCAAAGCGCACACGGCCGCTTTGATTCTCCTGTAACAACCGAAAACAAAGCGATTATTACAGGGAAAGTTCCTGTTGCTACTTTTATGAACTACGGTTCGACGCTAGCATCTTTTACGCACGGAAAAGGAGCGATGTCTCTATTATTCGGAGGGTATGAACGTTGTCATAATGAAGAAGAAGTTATTGAACGAATCCGCTACAATAAAGAGGCAGATCCGGAATACAGCTCATCCTCTGTCTTTTGCGCCAAAGGACAGGGATATACGGTTCCTTGGAAAGAAGCAGAAGAAAAAATGCACTGTTTATAAAAAAACACTGTAGCAATTGCTACAGTGTTTTTTCTCCATACCTTACCTTTACAATAAAAACCACATTATAGTATAGTTTACTTATATTTCTAAAAAATGAGGTGATAGAAACGTGGATGCTACTGTTAAAACAACTAAAAGCGGGATAATAGGTGGGGTTCTTGGAGGAATTTCACTTTTATATGTTATCATTAATACTTTATTGATCCTTAACTTTTTTACAGGACTTGTTGAGGCTGAAAAGCTTCAAGGTCTTCCTATTATCGCACCTATCTTTTTAGTTCCGCTCATGATTGTCCCTGCAATTATTGGTTTTTTTATAAAAAAAGACAAGCTCTGTCTATGGGCGATTATTTTAAATATCATCTTGTTTCTTGTACCAATTGGCTACCATGTCATCGGTACATTAGTATTTGGCCCTTAATTTAAAAAAACGAACAAACTTTATATTGAAGTTTGTTCGTTTTTTTATATCATATAACCTTCTATAACCACTATTGAGCCGGAGCAGTAGCTGTACTGCTGTTTTCGTCTTTTACCATCATCCTTACACCTTGTACAACCGCAATTCCTTCCCACTTATCAAGATCAGGTTCGAGAAATTCTAAAGCAAACGTGTGTGGACGTAATGACAGAAACGAAGAAAGTGTGCGGACTTGAATGACAGGAACGCCGGAACGCAAAACGTCAAATTTACGATCTGTTATATTCCCCGTAATTTCATATGTATCGCCGTCGTTTCTAATATAAAGATACTTCTTTTTAAAAAAAGTGAATTTCCGTTGAATCATTCCAACTTCATTTCCGTGGTGATCTGAAATAATCATCTTTGGCATAAGGGCAAACATTTTAGATTTACCTGTAAACACGATCTCTTCGTTTTTTAAAATCTCAAATTTATTAGCAATAGATAACTTATATGCGACATTTCCAACAATGTCTTGTGATTCATTATAGATAGGAGATTCACCTAATTCGAAAAACTTGTCTTGCAAAATAATTCCTTGTTTCTCCATCTAAAAACCTCCTTTAGAATATATTACCATATCTTACACCTTTTGAGTTTGGCAAGACTATTTTCATGGGTATTATTAAATAAAGTTCGTCCTTACGTGCTGCGAATAATGAAAAGAATGAAAATAGGTTTCAAAGCTCATAATGTGTAAAGGAGACCTGCTTGTTACAACACCAAGTGGAACGTAAAGCAATTTGTTAGATATACATAAGGAGATGATACTTTATGCCTCAATGGCATCCGCATCGTGAACAAAAAAATTTACCTGATGAATTTCCTGTTAATCCGCTTTTTTCTCGACAAGGAGAAGTGACGATTCCAAGGCTGCGTATTGGTGATCAAGGTATGCTTCCCGAAACAGCTTATCAAATCATTCATGATGAAATTGCTTTAGACGGGAATGCCCGCTTAAATTTAGCTACGTTTGTTACTACGTGGATGGAGCCTGATGCAAAGCGTTTGTATGGAGAGTCTTTTGATAAAAATATGATTGATAAAGACGAGTATCCGCAGACAGCGGCTATTGAAGAGAGATGTGTACGTATTTTAGCGGATTTGTGGAATTCACCTAATCCTGATACAACGATGGGTGTTTCTACTACAGGTTCATCTGAAGCTTGTATGCTTGGTGGACTGGCGTTAAAAAGACGGTGGCAGAAACTGCGTAAAAGTAAAGGGCTATCAACAGACCGGCCGAACATTGTATTTAGTTCATCCGTTCAAGTGGTGTGGGAGAAGTTCGCAAACTATTGGGACGTAGAGCCTCGTTATGTGAACATTAATGCAGATCATCCTTATTTAGATCCAGAAGGCGTCATTAATGCGGTTGACGAAAATACAATTGGTGTCGTACCGATTCTTGGAGTGACGTATACAGGAGTTTACGAACCAATTGCTGCTATTGCAAAAGCATTGGATGAGTTGCAGGAAAAGACAGGATTAGATATTCCTATCCACGTAGACGCTGCTTCTGGAGGTTTTATCGCTCCGTTTCTTCAACCAGACCTTATCTGGGATTTCCGCTTGCCGCGAGTAAAGTCCATTAACGTATCGGGACACAAGTACGGTTTAGTCTATCCTGGTTTAGGGTGGGTGATTTGGAGAGAAAAAGAAGACTTGCCTGAAGATCTTATTTTCCGCGTTTCTTATTTAGGGGGCAACATGCCAACTTTTGCGCTTAACTTCTCTAGACCAGGAGCACAAGTCCTTTTACAGTACTACAATTTCTTACGTTTAGGTAAAGAGGGCTATTATGCCGTGCAAAAAACCTCCCAAGAAAACGCGCTGTTTCTCAGCCAAGAAATTGGAGAAATGGACGCATTCGAAATTATCGCCGATGGTTCAGATATCCCGGTTCTTGCTTGGAAACTAAAAGAAGGATACACGCCAAACTGGACTCTTTATGACCTGTCTAGACAACTGCGCACGTATGGATGGCAAGTGCCTGCTTATCCACTCCCAGCAGACATGGAAGAAATCACAATCATGCGCATTGTTGTTAGAAATGGATTTTCAAGAGACCTTGCTCATTTATTTATGGTTAATTTCAAACAAGCCGTTGAATTTCTTAACTCATTGGATAGACCTGTTCTTAAAGACACGAAATACGACAATGGATTTCATCATTAACATCGATTACGAACACACAAAGCCGTGTTATGAAAAGTACATGGCTTTGTGTTTTTTTATGCATAAAAAGATAATCTTTTCAAAAAAATACCATAAATCAAACAAGAAAATATTCTTATATTTTCTTAATTTTGGTATAATAACCCCTAAGGTTTTATAGTTCTTTAGAATTATATAAAACCTAAAAAAAGATAAAAAAAGGGGATAATAGTCTATGAAAATGTTGAAAGTTGCTTTTGGTATTCCGTTGTTAGCCGTATTGCTAGCAGGGTGTAGTGATGAGTCCAGTGAAACGGTATCGCAAAAAGAAGAGTCTGCAGAGAAATCAACAGCGGTTCATACGAAAGAAAACGGCAACAAAACGGCTGTAAAAGAATCATCGCCAAATACATTACAAACAAAAGCATCAACCATTAAAAAAGCCGTTAATTCTAAAGAAGCTGATCGCGATTACTTATTAAACGTAATGAATGGTTATCAGTATATCCAAGTAGGTGACAATCAGTATATTTACTACGGGATTAATCAAGAGCAAAATGTTTTTTGTATGATGGAAGTTAATTTTGACGCCAGTGGTGATTATGTAGAAAACATCAATTTTGTTGATAATGCTTCAGAAGAACAAATTGCTTTGCTTCAAAACCAAATACAAGAACAACAAAAGCAATTATCAGACCTTGAGCAGCAGCAAATGGAAAAAGAATTAGATGATTACTACGCGCAGCTAGAAGAAGACCGACAAAAAGAAGAAGAGGCGCAGGCCAAGGCTGATGCAGAAGCTGAAGCTCAGGCAGAAGCAGATCGCAAAGCGGAAGAAGAACGTTTAGCAGAAGAAGAGAAGAAACAGCAGGAGGAAGAGGAAGCTCAGGCAAAAGCGGATGAGGAAGAAGCTCAGGCTGATTCGGAAGATGAGGCGCAAACAGAATCAGAATCAGAGCAAGAAGAAGATACAGAAACCCTTGAGGAAGAGGAACCAGCCGAACAAACAGTTTCCCAAGAGCAAGCTATCCAGCTAGTTCGTGACCAACAAGGCATATCTGAAGATTCACCTCTTCTTGTAGAATACGATCACCTTGACGATTCAGGAAACTATATTATCCATGTTTATGAAAATGTTGTGGATAATGAAGATACAGGAGAGGAACATACAGCTACACAAGGTTGGTATCAAGTAAGTCCTAGTGATGGGTCAATTACTGATGTTACGGTAGATGGTTACTAATAAAAAGAAAAAAGGTTTATTAAAAGAAGCGTTCCTAACTAAAAGGGAGTTGCTTCTTTTTTAAGGTATAATTTCATAGAATATATTTCTAAATTATGCACAAAAGGAGAAATCAGATGAAAAAACGTTATATATTCGCACTGCTTGCTCTCTTTCTACTCACGACCGCTTGCCAAAATCCCTCTCCACCTGTGGATAAAACGAGCAGACTAAGTAAAAAAGAGGCTCACGAGTTAGGAAATCACCTTGAACTTGTGAAAGTGGATGTATCGATTGTTACGGATAAACGTTTAGTTGGTTCAACCATTATCACAGAAGGAAAAGACAAAGGAAAAGAGCTCGTGCCTACTAGTTTATATTACGAAATCGACTTAAAAAACACAGGTAAAAAACGCGTTGGGAAAGAACATCCGGACAAAGGAATTGAAATGGAAATTCAGCCTCATATACCATTAAAAAATGCACTAGAAGAGAGCGTTGGCTTCAATGTATTTAATCCTGATGATGATCAAGATAGGTCTGGACTGGGATATGGTTTTTCGTCTCCTAGCATTCTCAAATATAATGAACAAGGAAATTTTACTTTGAATTATGATTTAGGGTTTAAAGGTTCAACTAATAAAGAGCAAGCTTCTCCTTTGAAAGCATCTGACCAACAGTTAAAAAAGCTAGAACTACAACTTTTAGATGGAGTTTTAGTTGTCAAGCAAGAAAAACAGGTGTTAGCCAAATTTGATATGAAAACTAAAAAGAGAATTGAAAAATAATAAACAACGGTAACATGGTAAAAGCCTACTTGACTAAGTAGGCTTTTTTAGAACCACATTTTTTTACATACGTTTTTACGATGAATGTCATATATTTGGCTGATGCCGTGTTTATCAAATTTATCAAGTAGCTTATCAGTTCCACGCTTCATTTTATAGTTCATTTCACTTTCGTAAAGAGGAAGTACATTATAGAACTCAACATCTTTTCCTTCACGGATATGAACGCTCCAGGCTTCTTCTTCAGTTAGTGGAGGGAGCAAAAGAGAAGCACAAAGCTTTGTATTAGAGCTAAATGGTTTAATTGGGTTGTCATTTTGAATCGTGTGACCAAACCCTACCCATGTATCTAATTCATGGGGGAAGCGAGCTAAAAATTTTAAATTTTCAATTGGCCAATATATTTCTTCTTGCTTAAATCCTTCTTCTGAAAGGTCCCATTCTGGTGGTAAAAAACAAAGGAGTTCAGTATAACGACCACCTTCGACTTCTGGCGGAGTATTCATTGCCTTATCACTCATTCCTTGAGTAATAAGCGTATGGTAAGGACGTTCTTCACTAGGTGCAATATGATAGACATCTACATGTACAAGATGAGACATAATTTCATGATAGACCATATAAATAGGTCCAAAATAACGTTCAATATGAGCTTCCATAATCTCTCTTGCTTCTTCATCTATGTCAACATTTGGATCAAAATCCTTACCTGAACCTTTATGAGTGTATAAAACATCCCCTGATTCTGTGTATTCATATTTATCTTCATTGTTTGACATGCTTTTAATTCCTTTCTATCTAGTAATTAGATAAATCAGCTATTTTAAAAGGTAAATAACCTATTTTGGTGATAACCTATGATAGACTTATATTACCATAATCACCTAAATAAAGTTAGTTAGGATTATTCAGTTAAAGCAGGAGGCAGTGGCAGCAGAAAGTAATTAAAGTTATCAGGGATATTTTATTGCTTAAAAACATAACAAGGAAACGAGGAGATTAGCAATGGAACTTGATCTAACTGTAAATTCGAAGAGACGCTACGCAAATTTTGTTAAAAGAGTTTCAGAAAGCACTGTGGTCTGGGGATTAAAAAGTGAAGATGGCTGGTGCGTATGTGAATCGAATAAATATGAACAGACAGTCGTTATGCTTTTTTGGTCGGATGAAGCATATGCAAAGCAATGTGCAGTAGAAGGATGGTCACATTATAAATCAGCATCTATACCGTTGGAGGAATTTATGGATAATTGGCTATACGGAATGAATGACGACGATTTGTTAGTTGGTGTTAACTGGAATGCCAAGTTAATTGGGTTAGAAGTCGAGCCGTATGATTTATTGACAGAATTAGAAGACTTGTTAGAGAAACAGTAGATTTACTTTTCTTTTTTATAATATAAGGAGTGACCAAGTTTGAACATTGAAGCGGCGACTATTTTTAGTATTGAACCTGATGACACTTATTTAACTATTATTGATGCAGATTATAGAGATGAATATGGACTAGTCTTTGTTCAAAAACGTCATAATAAATTCGAACTGTCTGTAAACGGTACTACACTTTATCCACGTTTAAAAATAAACTATCCTTTTGTCAGATGGATTGATTATAAGCATTTTTTGATAATGAATGCCAGAACCAAGGGAGAAGAGCACAATCTTTTTATTATGAATATTGATGGAGAAGTCATTCGGTCATTTTATTGTGGAGATGCTGTACAAGACATAGCTGTTAGTAAAGATGGAATATGGTGCAGCTATTTTGACGAAGGCGTTTTTGGTGAAGAGATATCAACAGAAGGGTTAGTATTATTTGATAATACAGGTTCACCAACTTTTCAATATCATTCTCATTTACCAGATGCTCCGTCCATTGCAGATTGCTATGCAATTTGCAGAGGTAAAAATATGACACTTTGGCTATATCCATATACAGATTTTGAGTTAATTCAAGTAAATCCCGAGAAAAATTCCTTCATTGTACATCAAACTCCTGAAACGTTACATGGATCACAAGCAATAAGTATTAGAGGAGAATATAGCTATTTTTACAGTCCATACAATAAGGGAGGAGCATTATACAGTTGGAAAGCAGGAGAGAGTAGTTTTAAAAAAATAGGTAAGTTAAGCGGAACCCTTAGAGGGCTAGATACAAGGCAAAAAGCTCATTTTATAGGGATTGAGGAAAAGAACATAAAAGTTTACACCATCATGAACCCAAAAGAGTATTAAAACATAAGTTTAGATTATCTAAAAATTTTATTTATAAAACGAAGGAGTTTCCATGGAACAAAATTATTTTTCTAACCACTGAACCCTATTTTGGTTTCACATTGACTATGAATGGAAGAAAAAAATGTTAGTGTAGATGGGTTTATACAGTATCCCGCTGGCTGGGGAACAGAACTAAAGTTTGAATTTGAAACAGATTTAACTTACATAGATGCGTTTATTCAAGGGTTAGAATCCATTTTAATTCAGTATCCAATTAAAGAAATTTAAATTATATAAATCAAAGAGGTAATGTATTGTATGAAAAATTGGTTCAAAAAACATGCTAACAATAAAAAAATTGAGGATAATACACCTTGGCAATTAGATAACGTTTACAAAAGAAACAAAGAATCTCCTTATACATTTTACAAGCCAAGCAAAGCGGTGACGGATAAATTAAAAGCGGGAGACCTGGTGAAGTTAGTTTTCTTTAGTGATTCAGATACAGATGGTTACAAAGGAGAAAGAATGTGGGTGGAAATTACGGATAGAAACAAAGAGAACTTTGTTGGAAAGCTTGATAATGAACCTTATCATTTAAAGAGCTTAAAACTTGGTCAAATCCTGCATTTTGGCACTGAACATATTTGTGATACTGAATATGAAGACGATGACGCTGAAAAGATGGACTATTACTTTAATGCTCTCGTAACAGTTAGCAATGATGTTTTAGAAAGAAACGAGTTTAATTTCCTGTTAAAGGATAAACCAAATGAACCGAATGATTCAGGATGGGTTATCTTTAGCGGATACGAAGAAGATGAGTTCAACAGTAATCCAGATAATTTTCAAATTGTAGCTCTAGGAGTTGTTTTAAATGTTGATGACTCAATTTTAGCTTTTATAAATGAAACACCGCTATGTGCTTACGAAAGAAATGAGTTTGGGCAATTTGATAAAATTCATGACTACGATTGGGAAACATACCTTAGTGAGTGAAGCCTTGAAACTAGCAACTTGAAAAGTTTGTATGACAAGCGGATGGAGGGGAAGAAGTTATTCTTTTTCCTTTTTTTGCGCTTCTACATTAAATCAACTACTATCACACTGATTCATAGCTACTGTAAACTTGTGATGCAAAATTGTAAAGTTCTAGGATAAACCATAAGGAAATTCCTTAATTACATATAAAATGATACGTACTGGCGTATTCAGGCAATTGCGATTAAGTGAGCGGCCATTTTAACCACTTCTAAGATATAATCCATAGCTTGTACATAATTTAATTCATTTGACTTAAAGTTCGTCATTTAGGCGATTTTTAAGAGTTCTGTTTACAGCCAGCAAATTAAACTTATAAAAGCAAAAACTAGCTGACTTGAAAGAGAACTTACACACTTTAAGGAAAAAGTAAAAGACGATAGGTATTCTAAGGATCTAAGAGTAAGGGAGACCTCAATGATTTTATTTCTTTTTCTAGTTTACATAATATATATTCTAGGAACCAATAGATAAAACATAAATTATGTCTCATTTCAAAAGTATACTTATGATAGTGAGACATAATTTAAAAAATGAGATAGGGTTTATATTTATATCAATCGACTCGCTAAACTAATTATCCATAAGATTTGTTCTAATTGAACAATTGTAGATATGATTTTATGGAAATACATATGAATTTCACCAGTTTATTTTTAGGATTGATCAGTTCGATTGATTTTTAGATTATAATTAGAGAGTTTGAAAAATGAATGAGTTTACTTATAGAAATTAAGTTTTACACTCATTCATTTTTTCTCATCGTATTCTCAATGAACCCTTTACAAAACGATGAAATCTGTTTGTGTTTGATATCTTAAGGATTTATTTGCTACTGAACGTATATTTTTCATTTAGTACATATGTTTGTATTAAATGGATTTTTATTCATTTATAAAAGTCAAAACCTCGTATTTTCTGCAATAAAATACATAATTTAGTATTTTTATTCTATAAAATTCTGTGTTAAAATTACAACAAACCCCTTTCCTATCAGCTTTTTAGTGATTTTAGTTGTAGTTTCCTTTTTCATCGGGTATAATATTAAACAAATAGATGACGGTATAAATTGGATGTCATTATCCAGTTTTAAAGGAGCGATACTCATGAACATTACAATTTATTATGGAAATCATGAAGATAAAACAATTCACACAATGGATTGTCACGTAGATATCGATTTAGATGATGAAGATATGGTAGCTTTAACAGAAGCTCGTTAATGAATATATAAAAGGCTGTGGATGCTTTTCATCTGCAGCCTTTTATTTTTTTGCTCCCCCTCTTCTTTTCCACCTTTTAATGACCGCTACGTTTTAAGATCATTAGCTACTTTTATTATAAAATTTCAAATTCTCCGTTAACTTCTCTTTACTTTTCGACACATTTTTTGTATCATTAGATAAGAACATACGTTCGATTTATTTTTTATCGTATTGATGATCACAAGGAGTGTTTTTGAATGACGGTACGAAAAAGAAAAAGAAAGAAGCTCCCTCCTACCCTATCCAATACAGGCTTTATTGGAGCAACGTTTGCTGATACAGATGAATTAGCACGCAACGAATATCACTTTCCTCGTAAACAAATGAAAATTACCCATCATGTCTTAGATGCTTTGCTTCAAGGGGCAACGCACTTATTTCAACAGCATAAAGTTGAAGCCGCTATCTCATGCGTGTATCTGCCTAAGTACAAAAAGATCGGTTTGGTTCTTTCTAAACAACCTTTTGGCCGCGATGAAGGCATTGGGTATTTTATTAATTACTTAAAGGAAATCGGACATATTGAATGGGATGAAAAAACGAAAGACTACGAAATACATAATACGAGTTTTATCGGCGTGGTATTTGCAGATCTAGAAAAAATTGCTAAGTTCACCTTCGACTTTGAGTTAGAATTACTGTCGAAGTTCGTCAAGGACTTAATTATTCCCGCTAAAGAGCTATTCTTGCAGCATAATGTAAAAGCGTATCTCTCAGGCGTTGAAAATGAAGATCAGCATAAAGTAGGATTTGTTTTATCGATTAAGCCTTATGATGAACGTAAGGAAGCAGACTTATATTTTGTGGAATACTTAAAAGAACGTGGTTTATACGAAGAGGACGAGTCTGAAGAAGAGCTAGTACCTATTCATACAAAATGGAGCTTATTTAAATAACATATGTTATACCCGCTGTCGTAATAAGACAAGCGGGTCTTTTTTTGCTTTTTTACTAAAACCCAAAACAAATTAGTAGCAAGTACTAATAGTTAGTAATATAATAATAGTAATGATAAAAAATCATTGATATCTATAATATAAGGAGTCGTTTTTATGATTCAACTAAAAGATTTAGTTCCAAGTGAACATTACAACTTAACAGAGGAAATTGAAAAACATGCATCCGATCAACTTGCGCTAAAGTGGCAGGACGCTGACGGTGTGCGTGAGGAAATTACATATAACCAGCTGTTAGCAAAAGCAAATAAGGTGGCAAACGGGCTAACGGAGCTAGGATTAACAAAAGGCGATCACGTGTTGGTTATCGCACCTCGCCTTATTGAATCGTATGCTATTTACTTAGCATGCTTAAAAGCAGGTATTATTGTAATTCCTTCTTCAGAACTATTACGCGCAAAAGATATCCAATATCGTTTACATCACGCTGAAGCAAAAGCGATTATTTCTTACCATCCTTTCTGCAATGAGATCGATAAGATTGAAAACTTCCCTACTTCTCTACAACATAAAATTACATTTGGTGCTGATGTTACGTCGTGGACGCGCTTAGAGTCACTTACAGCGGATGCATCAGAACAGTTCCAAGCAGCTAACACAACTAAGGATGATACGGCATTCCTTCCTTATACATCTGGTACAACAGGACAGCCAAAAGGCGTTGTTCATACTCATGGATGGGCTTATGCTCACCTTCGTATCGCTGCTGCTGAATGGTTAGATATTAAAAAAGGCGATACGGTCTGGGCAACAGCAGGTCCTGGTTGGCAAAAATGGATTTGGACTCCGTTTTTATCTGTACTTGGACAAGGTGCAACAGGCATTATTTATAACGGACGTTTTGAACCTAAAAAGTTTTTAGAAATTTTACAGGATGAACAAGTAAACGTACTGTGCTGCACGCCAACAGAGTATCGCTTTATGGCTAAAATTGATGAGCTTGAACGTTTTGACCTGTCTCACCTTCATAGCGCTGTATCTGCCGGAGAACCGCTAAATGAAGAAGTAATTAATGTGTTTAAAAAATATTTTAATATCCAAGTACGTGATGGATACGGCCAAACGGAAAATACCCTTTTGATTGGTACCTTAAAAGGTGTAAAAACGAAGATTGGTTCAATGGGTAAACCGATGCTTGAAGGGTTTGTAGAAATCATTAATGAAGACGGCGAGCCTTGTGAGCCTGGAGAAGTTGGAGACATTGCCGTTCGTAGAGACCTCCCTTCTCTTTTCAAGCACTACTATAAAGACATGGAGCGCACTGAGAAAACGTATAAAGGAAACTACTATTTAACAGGCGACCGCGCTTCTAAAGATGAAGATAACTATTACTGGTTCCAAGGACGCGGAGATGATATTATTATCAGTTCCGGCTATACAATTGGGCCGTTTGAAGTTGAAGATGCGTTAATTAAGCATCCAGCAGTGAAAGAATGTGCCGTTGTAGCTAGTCCAGATGCTGATCGCGGCCATGTAGTAAAAGCGTATGTGGTTCTTGTTGATCATGTAAAAACAACAGATACAGGGTTTATTAAAGAGCTGCAAAATCACGTAAAAACTCTTACTGCACCTTACAAGTATCCTCGCGTAATTGAATTTATTGATGAATTACCAAAAACTAATTCAGGTAAAATTCGACGTGTGGAACTTCGTGAACGCGAGCAACAAAAAGCATAATAAATGAAAAAAAGACGTATCTGTTAGGATACGTCTTTTTTTATTAGATAGCACGCTGTGAAGTACGAACATCTACCGTTAAAACACCTGTATTTACGTTTGCATATGCTTTAATGATGACAGGATAATCTTTGTTGTTTGTGAACTTAAAATCAGGTCCTCCCCACGATACGGTCGCATCTCTTCCCGCAGGTACATAACCTACATGTTTTGAATGGTGAGACCTAGCTGTCACTTGAAGACCAGCGCCGTCAATCGCGTTAAATAACGTAGAAGATGTTTGACAAATACCTCCGCCAATTCCCATCACCAGCTGTTTATTGATAATTTCAGGAGCAGGCTGATAGCCTCTTTCTGCTGTGCGCTCCCCAACTGTTTGATTATAAGAAAATGAATCTCCTGGTCCTAACACAACGTTATTAATTGCTTCTGCTGATAGCTGAACATTTCTATTTCTGCTTGTATCACTTGGACGAAAACGTGTAGAATACGAAGCTAATGATACATCGGCGATCCCTTGAGCAGATGCTGCCGTGACATTTGGAGCGGTTTCGTATATCGGAACCTTTACCTCCAATTGTTTCGTATTTAAGTTCTGCAGATTTTTAACAAGTTCTGCTTCTTTTAAGATGATTTGCTTGGATCCGCCAGTCAACGATCCATTTTCATCTATTTTTATGTTTTGCATAGGTGTATCGATCCCTTTTGCCAGCTCAGACGCTAACTGTTTAATTTCTTGATCATATACACCTTTATCCTTGTAATGAACCGGCTTGAATTCTTTCATTACTTCTCCTGTACGGGAATCTTTTAACTGATACGTCAGTTCTTCGACTTTAAGGACTGGCTTTTTCTTTTTCTCAGCCTTTTTTTCTGGTTTTTTAGCCGCTTGTTTTTGTTCTATCGCAGCTGTTTGCTTTGCGGAATGATTTGTATACATGCCGTACGCAATAAACGCACTAACAATTGTCGCGCCAAGCAAGAGCGCCCCTAAGACTTTCTTCATGTAATTGAATCCCCCCATATCTCGGCTTTACCTCAATATGTTTTTTCTATAAAAATATGTATACATTCATTTTATACAAACATCTTATAAAAGACGATCTGCCAAAGTGAATACTCACCATTTTTTATATTTTTTTCTTTATTCAACACATGAGGTAAAGCGGAATGATGTTCATAGACCCCATTTTTTCTTATGAACTCAATAGAAAACAAATGTTGTATGCGTTTCCTGTTATTACTATTCTTATATATAATAGCACGAAAACAAGGATTTTTTAACGAATTATGGTAATTATTTTAAAATTTTTCTGACAATTTTCGCGGTGTTGTTCATTTTTCTATGGGCATTATACATGGTATAATGGTAAAAATGGAATTTGTTTTATGAGGAGGATTTACGCTTGACTGAACGTTATAGCAAAGAAGAGATTAGTCATCAGCTAGAAAGTATAGATCATGTAAAAGAAGCTCTTTTAAAATATAAAAACACCGTAATCGGTGAGAAATATGATTTGCTTCCCTACCATTTAACTTCAACAAAAGAGGCAATCTTAAAGACGATTCACGATAAAAAAAGCTGTATTGTTAGCGATATCACAAAAGTACTTGGGCTCTCACCCGGTGCTATCACCATTGTATTAAATCAATTAGAAGATGATGAGCTTGTGAATCGTATATATAAAAAGCAAAACCGCCGAAGCGTGTGGGTAGAGTTGACAGAAAAAGGCGAAAAAGTTGTCGAAATATTGCAAGCTACTCGTGTCGATTTTTGGTCAGATTTACTTTCACACTTATCAGAAGAAGAAAGAGATCAATACTTTCACATTATGAAAAAAATATCTCAAAAATTACAGCAATAAATATAAAAAAAGCGGCTATAAAGGCCGCTTTTTTTATTATGCGTGTGCTAAGGCTTGTTTTTTCACTTCGTTTTTCAACACTTTTCCTACGCTGTTTTTAGGAAGTGATGAAACAAATACAACAGTTGGCACTTTATATGGTGCTAATCGTTCTTTACAGAAATTCACTACGTCTTCTTCAGTTAGAGCTGACGCTGCTTGTTTAACAACAAATGCATATGGAACTTCGCCGTACACATCATCAGGCATGCCGACAACTGTCGCTTCTAACACACCGTCTGCTGCTAGGACAACTTCTTCTACTTGATCTGGGTAGATGTTGTCTCCTCCATATACAATTACATCTTTATAGCGTCCTTCAATATAAAGAAATCCGTCTTCATCTAATCGACCTGCATCGCCCATCGCTAACCAGCCATCTTGTAAGACAGCGTTTGTTGCTTCTTCGTTTTGCCAGTAGCCTTTAAATAGATAAGGGCTTCGTACAAGCACTTCACCTTTTTCTCCAGTTGGAACTTCTTGACGTGTTTCTGGGTCTACAATTTTAACTTCCACATGTGGAGCCGGTTTCCCAGCTGAGCTTACTTTCTTCCATCCCATTTGAGGATGCCATGAACTGATAATCCAAGCTTCTGTGCTTCCGTATCCTTGAGCTAAAATCATACCGTTACGGTCATATTGTTCGATTAAAGACTCTGATACTTTTGTTCCGCCTGACACAGCAAGTTTTAGAGGGAAATCATAGTGATTTCCTTTTTCAAGCTCTTCTACGATGTATTTTAATGCTGGTGGTAGTGCAAACAACATTTTAATGTTTTCTTTTTCGATTACCTCAATTACTTTAGCTGGATCTGTTTCTTCAGAACATACCATTGTGTTTCCTGTGTTAATGCACATAAATAAAATGCTCATCGAACTCATGTGGAAGAATGGATGAACAAATAAATAGCGCATGCTTTTATCAATATTTGCACGTTCTTCCTGTCCGCCAGAGTTTAAAAAGGCACTTACCGATCCGTGTGCAATCATACATCCTTTTGATTTACCTGTTGTACCTGATGTAAACATCATTAATGCTAAATCTTCAGGAAGTACTTCAGGAAGTGCTTCTGGTGTGTTTGTGTTATACGCTGAGAATTGAGTTGTAAATTCTTTTGCATCCTCAATTTTTAACGTAAAGCTAAGTCCAGCCGTTTGTTCCGCTTTTTCTAATACAGACGTAAATTCATTGTGGTGGATAATCGCTTTTAACTGTCCGCTTGTAATAATGCTATCAAGCTCATAAGGTGTCATGCTCTTACTTAATGGAACAACGACTGCTCCCACTTGTAAAATCCCCATTGTAACAACTGGGTAAGCAATGCTTGTATGAGCTAAAATACCAATACGATCTCCTTTTTGAATTCCTTTCTCTAAGAAGTAATGAGACAATTGATTTACTTTTTCATGAAATTCATTAAATGTATAACGTTCATTATGTTCAACTAGTGCTTCATGTTGAGGAGAAATCTCTGCACGTTCTGCGACTAAGTATTGTAATGTGTTCATTTTATCCTCTCCTTTGTCCGCTCGGACTAAATATTTCGTTCATGAATATTTTAATGACTAAAACATAATAACAAAAAATTTTTCCGAAGTAAAAGTTTAAAATTATCAAAATGTGTTTATATAGGTTGTATCGGGAAATGTTAAAAGAGATGCTGTTTTTAAGAAGTGTTGTATTACCAAGGGTTTGAGAAAAATTTACAAAATTTAAACAGTTCAGACACTGGGTTTAATGAACTATTTTTTTCCTTTTTTTGTTTGTAAATTAGTTTTTATTTCTTGTTTTTCATTTTTTTAATATATTTTCTTACTTTCCCCTCATTCACCGGATTTTGAGCTCATTCATTGAATGAAAACGGTGAATATGAAACAATAATATATAAGTATTTGGATTTGAAAGGAGCAAATTTAGACATGAAAGTTCTTGTAATTGGTGCGAATGGTCAAGTAGGCAAACATATTGTAAACATTTTGAATGAAAGTGATGTGCACACTGTACGTGCGATGGTTCGTAAAGAAGAACAAGCAAAAGAGCTTGAAGCAAGAGGTGTAGAAACGGCTTTTGCAAGCTTAGAAGGCACTGTGCATGAAATTAAGGAAGTGATGAAAGGCTGTGACGCCGTTATCTTTAGCGCAGGATCAGGCGGCAGCACAGGTCATGATAAGACACTTTTAATTGATTTAGATGGAGCAGTAAAAGCGATGGAAGCTGCAGAAGATTTAGGAATTAAACGATTTGTGATGGTAAGCGCCCTTCAAGCACATCACCGTGAAAACTGGAATACTTCACTAATTCCTTACTATGTAGCCAAACATTATGCAGATAAAATCTTAGAAGCAAGCGGATTAACATATACAATTGTTCGCCCAGGCGGATTGTTAAACGAACCAGGAACAGGACGGGTAGATGCTGGGGAGAACAAAGAGCGCGGATCCATTCCTCGTGAAGATGTCGCGCGTGTGGTAGTAGAAACGTTAAGTGAAGATCATACATTCGGACGTTCTTTTGATTTAGTTTCAGGCGATACGCCTATCACAGAAGCTATTCAGTCTATTTAATATAAAAAGCAGCGAATACGTATTCGCTGCTTTTTATTTATTATTTAGTACATGTACTAAATGATAAATTACTTTTGCTGTCAGTCCCCATATGACTCGATCTTCATAGTAATAAAAATGTTCTTCCATCTCTCTTGTTTGCCAATTATAATTTTCACCACCAATAATCGCGTCATAAGGAAAATTATGTTCGGGTTCTACTCTGAAATTAATATTGTGTATATCAGGTTCGGTACGCTGAAAAAAAGAAAGAGGCACGGTAAATACTTCTGCTACTTCCGAAGGATTCGGTCGAAGTTCAAGCGACTCATCAATGAAACCTACATAAGGATAAATGATTGTTCCGAATTGAGAAACAATATAATCTAAAGCTTGTACGTGCTGAATAGATTGGGGTGTAATTCCTAACTCTTCAGAGGTTTCACGGATAGCCGTTTCTTTTTCATCTGCATCCGTCTTTTCAACACGCCCTCCTGGAAAACAAATTTCTCCGGGCTGTCTACGTAAATCGAGCGCTCTTACTTCAAATAAAACATGTAGTTCCCCTTGTTTTTCAATAAGCGGAACAAGAATGCCGAAGCGGGAGAACTGCTCCATCCCAAGGATTGTCGGCATCCGGTTTTCTAACTTAGCTATAATGCGGGATGCATCCATACGTCCACTTCCTTTCACAAAATGAATTATCAAAAGAATAGCGAGTTATAAGCTGCAATGTCAACTAACCTGCAAAAGAAAGCTGTTATCTTTATTATATGAAGAGATATATTGAATTGACACTACAATTGATAAAAATATATAACATAAATATAAATAAAAACAGATAGCACCGGCTACCTGTCTTTTTGTCTTGTTTTTAACAAACCATAAATAAGTAAAAAGAATGCCACCACACTGATAAGCAATCCTCCTACTTGCTTATCAGTGAGTCCAAAACGAAGCTGAAGCCAAAAGATAACCAAGCAAATCAAAATGACGCTGGTAGCTAAATAAAAGTAAATGCTGTAGAAAAACGGATTCGTTCTTTTCCGTTTGTAGACAAGTAGTGAGATGCCTATATACGTACCCAATAGTGTGAGTAATACAACAACTTCCGTTAATGTTCTCACTGCATTCTCCCCTCTCCCTTTTTTCTTCTATACCCCGTTTCTTCTTTTATCAAAAGGTAAAAAGGTATTCATAAAAAACCGCTTTTACGACATAAGGCGGTTTTCTCGCTACGCTTTATCCTGAATTATTTCCTTTTTTACATCGGTCGTTTTCATCTTGCTAACATCAGCTGCTTTTTTACAAAGGCGTTTGTATTATACATCAAGAGCGAAGGTAATGACCGCTTCACAAGCTAATTCGCTGCCTACAAATGCTTTTCCTTTTCCTTTTACAATCTTTCCGCGCTGCTTAAGAATCTCAAATTCTAAGCGTAGTGTATCTCCTGGCCTTACTTGACGCTTAAAGCGACATTCATCTATTCCTGCTAAAAAAGCAAGTCTTCCTTTTTGGTGGTCATCCGTAGCCATGGCAAATCCGCCGAGCTGAGCAAGAGCCTCCACAATAAGTACACCAGGCATTACCATGTAGTCCGGGAAGTGACCTTGAAAAAAAGGTTCATTTGCTGTTACTTGTTTGATTCCTACAGCAAGCTTTCCTTCTTCTTGCTCTAAGATGCGATCAACAAGTAAAAAAGGATAGCGGTGTTGAAGGGTATGTTTTATTTGTTTTATATCTTTCATATGTATCGCTCCTTTTTCTTATAATAAAGGGTCCTTACCGTCAAATGCAGGAAACGTATCTGGATGAAGAAGCGGCGCGAGTTTTTTTAACCCTAACAGCAATCGAGGTGAAGGACGACAATACAGCCATTCTTCTAGTACATATACACGATGTTCTTTTATGGACGGCATGTCAGACCAGTTCGGTCTCTTGTGTAAAATCGTTGGATTTACTTTGTTTGTCTGTACGCCTACCCAAGCCAAACACACGTGATGTGGATTTCGTTTGAGCACTTCTTCCCAATCACTCTGTACATTTGCTTCTTTGTGATCAGCAAATATATTTTCTCCTCCCGCTAACACGCTAATTTCGGTCAGCCAGTTTGCTTTTCCAGGAGTAAAAACGGGTTTTGGCCACCATTCCCAGTATACAGTGGTTTTTTCGATTTGACTTGCCATTCCTTTATATGTAGAAAGAAACTGATCATACCGCTCTAACAGTTCAGCTGCTTTTGTTTCAATATTTAATCGCTGGCCTAAATCCTGTAGATTTTGACGGATATCTTCTAGCGAATTAGGATTATATACGACGTAAGGTATCTTTCGTTTTTTAAGTTCTTCAATATTTCGCTCCATTCCAGGAACGCTTAGTGAAGCTAGGACTAAATCTGGCTTGGCTTTTTCCACCGCATCCATATTAATAGATAAATCGGGGCCTAAACGCGGCAGACTCTGAATAGACTGCGGCCAATCGGAATAATCATCAATTGCTACGAGCAAATGCTCACATTTTAAATACGCTATTAGTTCTGTATTGCTTGGACAAAGCGAAACAATTCGCATAGTTCCCCTCCTGCATCCATTTCTTTTTTTCTATTATACAATAGATTTCCATATAAAAAGCAGAGACTTTCACTGAAGTCTCTGCTTTTGGTGCTCTTTCTTATCCACCCATCGCACGATAAAAGAAATAAAAGAAACCCAAACAGCCAAGTGAACTAATGCTTGTAGTTAAAATACCGATTGAAAGCAGCACCTGTCCGTCTCTTTTTTGTTTGTATCGCAGCATATAATAAAAAGCTAAACTGGTGCCAATAAGTAAATAAATAGCCCATATGTAAGGTAGATTCTTTAGCTGAAAGATGTATCCTTGATTAAATAATAAACAGTAAATAAAAAAAAGATTTACGATAAAAAAGCTAGGAAGTACACTTTCATTCATCTATTAAACCCTCTTCTATTCTTTATTTTCTGCTATAGTTATCTTGTTTTGATTTCTCAGTTCATCCCGTATTTCACGTAAATATTGATTTCTCTCTTTCATTCGCTTTAACACTATAACAATAACAGCTATAATACCAGCAATGATTCCTATATAAAGAACTCCAAACACTAAGATAGGTACTACACCCCAAAGCTCCATCTCATCCCTCCTTTTTTTTGGTTATTACCTTATTTTACCGTATTTTGTAAGGATGTCACGTCTTTTATCCATGAAAAAGGGAGTTTGAATATACATTCAAACTCCCTAAAGAGATAATAAAAAATAATATTTATTATAGCGCTTTGCTTTTGACACTCGCTCCCGTTCCGAAGAACTTATCAAAAATTTGATAAAGAGCAGACAGGCCAACTAACCAATAAATCGTTGTTACTAACCAATCCCAAGAGCCAAATAGCTCTTCTACTACATTCACGCCTAATGCTACAGCTAACCAATTTAAACCGCCTAAAATCACAAGAAGAGTCGTTAAACCTGAAAGAAATTTCACGTTGTCACCTCCTTGCGAACTGCATTAGGAAAAGCAGCTCATGTTACATCTTATGCGCTGTGTAGATCAGTATATGCATAGGCGCTATGTAAAATAGTTATAAAGAATATGTGATTTATTCTTTTTTATTTCCTTATTATTGTGCAGCTACAGCTTTCCCAATTTGCTTAATCGTTTCTACATGCATCGCTTCATGATAGAAGCTGAATAAAAACGTTTCGCCAACTGTTGTAAAGTTGATACCCGCTTTATTTGTAAAAGGTGTGATTAACTGCTTATCAAACTGCTGAGGCATGAACTCTTTAATACGATGTGCTTGATCTTTCAACACATTCGCAATTTCTTCAAGAGAAGGAGCAGCCTCCGTCCAATCGGCAGGTTTTGTTCCGGCACCAAAAAAGCTTTCATAACTCTCTGGCGTTTGCATCGGTTCACCAGCTAAGCCAAACACAAGCTTTTCTTGAATAAAGGCAATGTGTCCGAGATTCCAGCGGATATTGTTATTGAATCCTTTTGGTGTGATGTCCGCTACCTCTTCTGTTGTTTTTTCGAGGATACTAATCGTAATCCCTCTTACAACGTCCATATGTTTTAAAATCATGTTTTCCATCGTCTAATCTCTCCTTACGTTGTCGTATTAGATAAACTATTCAATGTCTATTGTGCACAAATTAATCTTTAAATGCCACTCATAACATTTAAACCTTAAAATAAAAGAAAATTCAAAAGAAAATCCCCCTATATAAAAACTAGGGGGATGTTTTAAGCAGAAGACTTTAAATTTGAGACAGGTCCTTTGTTTGGCTTCGGTTTTAGCTGACCAAGCTTATTTTTCAGATAATCTTTTAATGCGCCGCGTTTTCTCTTGCGTCTTTTATCACGATTTTTAATAGTAATCTCCTCCTTTCCTTTTAGTTTTAAGACCTGTGTATTAAATGGATTCTTCTTTTATACATAAAATCCTTTTGAATTCTCAAATTTACCTTCATGTAATTCTTTCCTTTTTACAAAAAAAGATCAAAGTATCAAAACTTTGATCATTCAAGCTACATACGTAATCGATCCAATAGTGGAAATAATAGCGCTGTTTCTGTCATACCAAACAACAGGTTCGTATCTAACCGCCAAATAACTGAGGTGAGCGGTGTGAAGCCTGACAATTTCATCTGACAGGTAAGCTGATTGCTTTGCGTTGTCTTTTCTCTTTAAATTTAACACTTCAATAATTCTTTCCCGCGTCGTAATTCCAATTCCATGACCAAAATATAGAGTTTCATCTAATACAATGGTGTTTTCACCTTTCCACTGGGGAGTATCAGGGTTATAATCAGGGTTTTTAAAATACGCACAGTCTCCGGGCAAGTAGTCAGATCCTTTATAACCATGAAGCTCAAGATCTTCATCGTATTGCCAATCGTGTAAGTAAAGATCAGCAAAAAGCCTGTTAAAATTTGCTTTTCCAATATTATTTAATACAGCTTTGTAAAAGATGATGATAACAGCCGTCGCGCACTCAAACGCGTATTCGTGTCCGTTGTAAAAAATATCATCGATGGCCTGATGAGGAGAAACGGTAGGTAGTAGCTGAAACCCTCCGTTATCGGTTCGTTTCCAATACTTTTCGTTGCACCTAGAACGGGCGAATGTAGCAAACCTAGCGCCGCTTTTGCGCAGCAACACAGACGATTCAATAATTTGTAATTTAACAGATACATCAAAATCAAGCTGGTCAAATGTAGCATACTCATACACTTCCCTATAGGCATCCATTTGTTTTAAAATGTCTGCTTTTTCTTTTGTTAACGAACTATTATTTAAATCGCTTATTTTCACAATTTGTTGATTAACTTTAATCATAGACGTTCTCTCCTTTACAGAAAATGATATCAATCACCTTCTCTAACAGGATATTGATAAAAAATTATTTTGTGTATCTTCATTTATTTAAAATCGTGAAGATTAGGAAAAACGATAAAAAAAGTAAGTTAACCGCTAATTTTTTCATTTGTTCCTTTTTGTCCTTTTGTCACCTTTTTAAATATAAAGCGAGCAACTAACACGTACAGTGGTAACACAATAATGACGGCAATAACATTTAAAATCCAAGGTATTGTCCCCATAAAAACGTTTGAAGATGCTTTATCATACCAGCTCACAATCAGTAGTAAAAAGACCACACTGGATATAAAAGTACTTATATATCCCTTCTTATAGTTTGTACTTCTCACAGCAACAACAAAGCCAATTACCAATGAAATGCCTGCTGACATTAAGACAAAAATCAAAAATAAATTTGCTACCTTTTGAACGTCCATTACTTCCCTCTTTCTTATAAGATTTTCACTCCAGAATTTTCGTTGCGTCACTTATAAAAAAAGTAAATTTATATAGATTTGTTCACGCTCGGTCTTATTGTTGTAGCATCCTTAGGGACAGTAAGCCAATATGTATTAGAAAATATAAAAGTTAAGTCTGGCAATAGAATCAATCCTAAAATGTATAAATGTAGTCTATTCGTCTTTAAAGATTAATTAAGAAGTGTTATGGGCAATAGAAAAAAGGATGTTCAGGACTCTCTTGACAGTTTGAGAAACAGTTAACTTTACATAGGTTCAATGGCAAAGAATATTATAGCGCCGATACTTTAAGACAGACTATTAATGCTACTAAATAAGCACATAAGCAAAAAAGGACTTGATGTCTAATCAAGTCCTTTTTTATTATAACTGTATTAAAAAACTTGATCATTTCACGTAAAAGTTGCTGCTATAAAGGTTTCCAGCGAAAGTTCCATCATAATTGGTTAGCGGTTTGGTTATATGATATACAGCAAGCTTATAACGGTATGTGCCATTAGTATCAACTTTAAAACTCGTTCCAAATTTCTCTCCAGGGACTGCATACCATTGGGATGCAGATTGCACGTTTACCCATTTACCATTCTCTAAATGCTGCAATTGACCGACAAGTCGTACTTCAAATGAATTATGATTAATAAACTTCATAATAATTGATTCTTCTTTTGTCCAATTTGTCTTAGTTGAGTTAACCGATACACCGTATGATGAAGCGGCATCAGCTTCTTGAATATGCCCATTTGGAACCAATGGGAGACTTGCTACAGATCCTAATCCTAAACCACCTAATGTAATTACTCCGGCTAATGCTACTCGCGTTACTCTTTTCATATCATTTCTCCGTTTCATTATAAGATTATAGGCTTTATATCCTCTATAACACCTATTAATTTATCATTATAGCACAAAAAATAGCATATTATGGGTTATTTTGTAATGTAACTCATTAAATTAAGGGTTTTAAATAACACTATTGAAGCTTCTAAACACTAGATGCAAAAGATATTTTACCTCACATACGCCTAAAATGAGGGGATTAAGCTGGGATACTAGCCTTATTGGTCTTATAACAATAATGAAACCCTAACTTGTGGTCTGTAGAATTGCTGCTTGCAAAGAGCAATCTTCATACTGAATATTGTTATCTGTTTTTTTCTCCCACAAGTAATTTTTTTACTTAAAAAAACAGACAAAACAAGCTGGCATTTTAAATGCGCAGCTTGTTTTGTTTTTTAGAGTGTAAGATATTTATAAAAAAATTGGGGATAAGAACAGTCATCCTTACTACTATTGTGTTCTTGATTGTAAATTTATTTCTAACCATTATAAAAAGCTAAATAAATATATCTTTAATCTTAAAAATGTATTCATCCGGTAATTTGTCAGCTCTCCTTGAAATCTCTGCTCTGTGGCTCTTTCTCCCTTTAATAACAACTGAATCTTTTTTTATATTTATGCTTCCGAAGCTATACGGGCACCAAAATAAATTAATATCATCTATTTTTGTAGTTTTAACAGCGTTAGAATTACGGTCCGTAACACGCAGTTTAAATGGAGCATTTGTAAGATGAGATTTGGGCACTGTATAAATGACCTCGGCTAAATACTTATCATTTTGTTTCGAGAAGTATGTGAGCTCAATGTCGGTGCCTTCTTCTTTTATTTTTCCAATAACAGATTCTATTTTATTCTCTTCTAAGTGATCAAACTTTGTAATGCTTCTTAATGCTGAAACTATACTATTAAACATCATATTTGATTTAGTTTCGTTGTCACTCGCCATATATTTTTTAGTATCTATTATCGAAAATGCATCTTTTATCCGGTGATTTGGAGCAAATTCTTGTTTTGCTTCCACTAGTGTGTCCGCTAAATGTATAAAGATGTGACTATAACCCGGCAGCATCACTTCTGCTTTCCTTAGCAGGTTGCTGAAAACTTCGGTGTAGATAAAAGAGTGGTTTGGTTCTGTTTCTTCGATAGGAGCAGAAATACTAATTGTTATTAATGGCTTTGTTAGAGGTTTTGGATTAGACAAAGATCTTTTCATTGAAAGGTCAGCTAGTTTTGCCCAGTTACTTTGAACTGTTTGCTTTTGCTTCTTGAAGTATGCCTTTAGTTCTTCGAGTGTACGTGGTGCATTTTTTATCGACTGTTGAAACTTTAATAGAAGTTTGTCTTCACTAAAGTCGAGTTCTGACTTTAGTTCTATAGTTTTAACCAACATAATAGCCTCTTCAACTCTATGTAGACCTGTTAAGAAATCCTCTACATTAAGAGTTTTGTTATTGATAAAATTTCCGGGCAGCTCAATTTCGGCTATATCTTCATAGAGAACACGTAATTTGTACTTCTTCTTAGAGCTAGGATTATTTATAAAACGGATCAAAATGCACTCAAATGTGCTTCCGTGAAACTCTCCTATTAAATGTTCATTTAAAAAAGTATCTAATAATTGCAAAGAAAAGTTAGTTTCTTCTTTCGTTTTAAAATCCTTATACTCAATCAAAAATCTCATTGGAATCACCTTGGAATATATAGTATATTTTTACTATACATTATATTTGAAAAAGCAGTCAACGCAAAGCATACAGCCAGTAAAGGGCAGGTTTATACAGAATCAAGCAAACACATTATACAGCTAGGCGTGAAGGTTATCTAGAAGAACTTTAAGAAGGTGAAAAAGTTAGGAGAAGGACGATAAGTTCATTTCTAGAGAGAGGTTATTCACCTGCACACATTGAGATAGAATTGGACTATGATTCCGTTCCATATATTAAGGAGTTATACTATAATGTTGAAGAAAAAAAGCAGCCTCCCCTTTTCACCCCATAAAACATAGCCCCTACCTAAGTCTAGGCAGGGGCTATGTTTAGATTATGGATTTTATTATAAAATAATCATTTGATGTTCATTTTAAGTTTCCTTCTGCCACTTCTTAAAAACAATAAAAGGCAGCAGCTCAACTGATGAGCTGCTGCCTTTTATTTATAGAAACACAGAAATAACCTTTTAACGATACCAAATTGTTTTATCTTGATACGGAATACGTTTTGATGAAGCTTCTTTATTAGGATGACCGACGTAAATTAAGCCTAAGAGCTTGTCGTCTTCTTCTAGAGATAAAAAGTCATTCAGTTCTGTCTGATAGACAATTTCACCTGTTCTCCAAATTGTAGCCAAACCTTGTTCTTCCGCTACTAATAGCATATTTTGTATGCTTGCCGCTACGGCAGAGATTTCTTCAATTTCAGGCACTTTTCCTGAAGGACTTACTGCTACAGCAATAATGACAGGAGCGCGAAGCGGTCCTTTTTTTGCTTTTGTTGTTTTTTTCAACGCTTCTTCTTCACTTAAGTGAGCAGTTTTTTGCTTCATAATACGTTCCATTTCGTCTCCTAAACGAACGCGTGAATCCCCTGTAAACACTCGGAATTTCCAAGGCTCTGTCTTTTTATGGTTAGGAGCCCAAGTGCCTGCTTCTAACATAAGGTTGATAGCATCTTCTGATACGTCTTTGTCTTGCATAGCCCCAATCGTTCTTCTGGCTTTAATAATATCTAATACGCTCATGCTTTCTGTCTCCTTTTCTACATTCAATTTATTAGTATAGGTATGTATATATCTTATATATAGAATAATTGAAAATCATTCTCACTGTCAATTGTTTTGCCATCATTCGGGTTGCGATAAATAAATATGCCAATTTTTTAAGCGTGTTTGTTTTTTTAGCAGTTTTTCTTTTAATTATTTGGCAGTTCCGGCAAATAAAAAACGATTTGGAATATGTAATCCAAATCGTTTTTTTTTATCTTATACCCAGCCGCGGAAGCGAGAAGCTTCAGCTGATTTTTTGATTCCTGCCATGTAAGCAGCGAGTCTCATGTCTACGTCATTTTCTTGAGCGATTTGATAGATCGTTTCAAATGAATCCACCATTACCTTGCGTAATTTGTAAGCTACTTCCTCTTCAGACCAGTAGTAGCCTTGATTATTTTGCACCCATTCGAAGTATGAAACCGTTACGCCTCCAGCACTTGCTAAAATATCTGGCACTAAAAGCACGCCTTTTTCATCTAAAATGTGCGTGGCTTCAAGCGTAGTCGGTCCGTTCGCCGCTTCGACTACAATAGAGGCTTTAATGTGATGAGCGTTACGAACCGTAATTTGATTCGAAATGGCTGCGGGTACTAAAATATCACATTCTTTTTCTAATAGTTCTTCGTTTGTTATCACATTTGTAAATAAATTCGTTACGGTACCAAAACTGTCGCGTCGATCAAGCAGGTAATCAATATCAAGACCAAGCGGATCATAAAGAGCTCCGTACGCGTCTGAAATGCCAATTACTTTTGCTCCTGCGTCATGCATGAACTTAGCAAGAAAACTGCCGGCATTTCCGAAGCCTTGAATAATAATCCGTGCTTCTTGCAAGTTAAGGTTTTTCTTTTTAACAGCTTCTTCTATACAAATGGTTACTCCTTTAGCCGTTGCAGTTTCGCGTCCTTGAGATCCTCCGAGTACGATAGGTTTTCCGGTAATAAAACCAGGAGAATCGAACTCACGCAGTCGGCTATATTCGTCCATCATCCACGCCATGATTTGAGAATTTGTATAGACATCCGGTGCAGGAATATCTTTAGTAGGCCCAACTATTTGACTGATGGCTCTTACATAGCCGCGGCTGAGTCGCTCTAGTTCACCAAACGACATGTTTCTTGGGTCACATACAATTCCGCCTTTACCTCCGCCGTACGGAAGGTCGACAATCCCGCATTTTAAACTCATCCAAATGGATAATGCCTTCACTTCTTCTTCATTTACTTCAGGATGAAAGCGTACGCCTCCTTTAGTAGGCCCGACAGCATCATTATGCTGAGAGCGGTAGCCTGTAAATACTTTTACCGATCCGTTATCCATTTTAACTGGAATACGAACCGTCATCATGCGCAGCGGTTCTTTCAACAAATGATACATTTCTTCACCATACCCTAGTTTTTGAAGCGCTTCTTGAATAACGGTTTGAGTAGATAAAAATAAATTAAGTGATTCCTGTTCTTGCTGCTGTTCTTTTTTTAATTCACTAGCTGTTTTTGTAATGGACATTCTGTTCACCCCATATTAATCATTGAAATTTCTCAATGATTTAATATGCAATTCCTGTGCCAATTTCAGCGGTTTTACAACGCTTTTATTTTATAAATAATCTGCATTAGCACGCCTTATATTCCCTGCATAGGCTGATATTAGTATATACTTAAAGAAATAAGACAAACTATTTATACTGAAAAGGAGGAAAGTGCTATGTTACATGAAAGAAAAGAACAAGAGCGAAACAATCACTATATAGAATGCTGTTCCATCTGTGGAGAAAGGCTAACATCTTTTCAAGAAAAAGAAATCTTCACATGCGACAGCTGTTTTGAACAAAAAGTCAACGATGTGCTTTCTGAGTTGTAATCAGGTACTCTATTTTTTAGAAACAGGTGTCACAATATTAAAGTTTGGATCAATAGAATCCTGACAAGACAAAAAGAAATCCCATTTTGATTTATCTCCTTGAACAAATATGACCGAGCTATAAGAGTGATCATTTGTAGTTGTTAGCCGGTATAAGGTATCTTGCCACATCGTTACCGTCACCTCAGCTTTCTTTCGCGTATCTCCAAGATACCTAAAGATTCCATGCTTAAGTTCTGTGAGAGCTACTTCATTACGATCGGGTATCACAAACAATATACGATAGTTACATGCGCCCGCCTTTAATCCATCTACGCGAATGCTAAATAGTTCTAAAATATTTTTCAAAGGAAGTGTATCCCATACTTCTTTTGTAATAATGTTGACTGGCAGCGGTATATTACCTAAACGAAGTTCTTTGGCTCCTGTTAAATATTCATTTCGCCAAGGACCAGATTCAGCTATATACCCTAATTGTTCAAGCGCGTCTGCGCATAAAAGTTTTGCCTTCACATGGTGAGGATCAGCGTAAATAACTTGTTTGGTCACTTCAGCTACCCATTGATAGTCGCCTTGTTGAAAACAGCGCTGTGCTTTTTGGACAATGTTGTCCGCTCCGCCCATATACTCTACATATTTCTTAGCTGACTCTTCAGGAAACAGTTTATTTAAATCTACAGGATTGCTGTTATACCAGCCCATATAGCGCTGATAAACCGCTTTTGCGTTATGGTTAACCGTTCCATAAAAGCCGTTTGTATACCACTCGTGAGATAGGGTTTCCGGTAGCTTCATCATTCGGCCGACGTGGTCGATGGTATAACCTTGATTCACCAGCCTTAATGTTTGGTCATGAATATATTGATAAACATCTCGTTGATTTTCGATATAGGTAATACACGACTCGTTTCCGAACCTTGGCCAATTATGTACCCCAAATACAGTTGTTAGTTCTTGGCCAAATAAATCGATTGCTTGCTGCAAGTACCTTGCCCACGCTGCTGCGTCTCTTACTTTTGCTCCTCTAAGGGTATAGAGGTTGTGCTGAGTGGCCGTACAGTTTTCTGCAATACAAAGAGCCTTTTCACTAGGAATATAGATGTTCATTTCAGCAGGCGCCTCCGTCCCTGGCGTAAGCTGAAACTGAAATGAGGCGCCGTCAATTTTCTTACTTACATAAGAATGATGTTCGGAAGGATGAATTTCTTCTATTCCTTTAATAAGCGTGATTGTTCCAAATGAAATTTCTTTTCCGATGCCGTTGTCAATTAGGCCTTTTTCATCGCGTCGCAGTCGAATACCGTACATGTATTGACTTCTTCGTGTCATTGCTGTTGCCGCCGTGACGTTTTCATCAATAACCGCATCCATAAATCCAGCAGGAGCATAAACTTTACTAGTTTTATTTTGTGTTGAGTCAGGTAATATCCCTAGAACTCCGCCGTAATGATCTATATGCGAATGAGAGAAGATAACAGCTCTAACAGGACGCTTACCGCACTGCTGGTTTACTAGTTCAAGCGCTTTTTCTGCCGTTTCTTTGGATGTTAAGCAATCAATAACAATCCACCCCGTTTTCCCTTTAACAAATGTAATATTAGCCATATCAAAGCCTCTTACCTGAAAGATGTTTTCAGTTACTTGATATAAACCGGCTTGTACATTTAATTTTCCTTGTTCCCACAGTTTAGCGTGGACAGTAGCAGGTGTAGATTGTTCAAATAAAAAAGCGTACTTTCTTAAATCCCATACAGGATACAGCTGATTTTTTTTAAAAATCAGCGGAAAAGGTACGCGTACAAGGGCTTGGTCATCCGCAAGATTTTGTTCTGATTTCACTTGTTCCCAGTCTATTTTTTTATAAGTCTCAGCATTAGTCGCTGCAGTCTTTTGAGTAGCATCTTTTCGGTCAATCGTTAACTCCCGTTCATAATCAAACAGCATAGCCCCCTCCTTTTTATTATTTTATGCGTAAAAATAAGACGAAGTACAAAAGAGAGAGAAAATAGAGTCAACAAAAAAGAAGATGCGCTTAGCACGCATCTTCTTTTTTATACTGAATGTTATGTTTGAATAGAATAGTCGAGTATTCTGTCTGAATTAGACAGCCTAGCACTTAGTATAACGATTGTTTACCAATGTTCCTTTTGTAATTAAAGCAAATCTTCCTTCTAAGGTGCTCAATACGTTTCTTGAAGTCGCTGTAGAACAATGCATTTGTACAGTCTCTCCTTTCTTGTATTGGCCTTACATAGAATGTGTACCCGGGGAAAAATAATTAAAACTTGATTTGGGTATTTTTTCAAAAATAATAATAAATCCATTCCGGTGTTTTTTTAAGAGAACGTTCCCATTTAGGGATTTCATCTATTACTGTTTTGGTTAATCTGCGACTGTTTGTTTTATCTTCATTAATTTCTCGTTCTATGTGTGCAATCATCTCGCGATCATAAATAAGACAGCTCGCTTCATCATTTAAATAAAAACTTCTGGGATCCCAGTTGGCTGTGCTAATATTGGCAATCGTATGATCGATGACCATTACTTTTCCGTGAAAAAATCCCTTTTTATATAAGAAAATTCGAATACCTTGGTTTAATAGTTTCTCTGTTTTAGGGTAACTAGGCGGTTTAGTGAACCACGCATCGGTATTGTCTGGAAGTATAATATCAATTAAAACGCCTTTTTCTTTTGCTGAAATAAGTGCATTCATTAAATGTTCACTTGGAATAAAATAAGGGGTAGCAATGGTAAGCTTTACTTTGGCACGGTTGATTAGATCAATCATCTTTTGCTCAAGTTCTTCTCCAGTTGAAAACAGTAGCTGATAGTTTGCTCCGTTAGAGCGAGCGATAGGAACTCGCTGAGGAGATATATGTTGTCCCGTGTCTTCTTCCCAATCTTTCAAAAATTGCTTTTCAATTTCAAAAATACCTTCTCCTTTGATTCGCAAGTGGTAATCACGCCAATAGCCCAATTTTTTATGCTTCCCTAAGTATTCTTCTCCTATATTAAAACCTCCGAGATAAGCTTCTTGGCCATCTATTACGACAAACTTTCGGTGATTTCGATGATTAATGCTATAGAAAAAGTGCTGCCTGCTTGCTTTTCGGCTAAAAGTAAACTCAACTCCATTTTTCTTAAGATCATCTATGAGTGTTCGGGAGAGATCGTTTCCTCCAAAACGATCTACAGAAAGTTTAACCTTTACCCCTTCAGCTGCTTTCTCTTTCAATAGCTTAAATAGCTTCATGCTAATGTTGTCCGCTCGAATAATAAAAAATTGAATGTACACGTACTTTTTTGCTTTTTTAATGTCCTCAAATAAAGCAGGATATAAACTACTTCCTTGTGCATACAGCGCTATCTCGCCTTGGTAAACAGGCGTTTCGATAAGCGGATGTACGCGAACATAAGCGTTATAGCCTTTTTTTACGTCCCATTGAAAAAACAAACACAAACAAAGCCCGCATACTAAAATAAACAGCATTTTTTTAACCATACTGTACTCCTGATTTATCTAATATGTATACATAGGCTTTGGAGGTTTGTTTTATTTTATATGAGGAAATGTATGGAAATATAAAACGTGTAACACGAAAAGCTTAATCATTTTTGATTAAGCCTTTGTGTACTTCGCTAGCATTTAGTAAATATAGTCCTTATACAAGTCAGACTGAATAACCTTTTTATAAGCGAGACCGTGTTTCTTAGTAAGAGCTTTTACCTCATCTACACAGCTTTGAGCGCTTCTTGGCGATACGTAAATATCATTGATAAGCTGATGTAAATTACATGTAAGGAGGTTGCCATGCTCATGAGAAAACTCATACGATCTTTTTTCAAGGATATCCATTCGTTTTTGCCATTGATTTGCGGAAATACCTTGAATTTCGAATAGCTTTTGCAGCTTCCAAGCGTGTATACGACTTGCCACAATAACAAGCCTCAATTCATTTTCATGCTGATAGGATTTGCGCTTGTAAAATAACGTGTCATATACAGAGTGACTGATCATTTCTTTTTGGAAGTCTATGTACTGCACTTTGCCAGAGAAGATTTTATAGCGCAAATCTTTAATACTGCACAATAAATTTTCATAGGTGGTTTTAATAGCTACGCCATCATTCCCCTTTAAATATAGATCCCACATTCCAGCGGCTTCGTAGTCATTGATATGCCAGGATGAAACAGCAGAAAATTCATGGATTTTTCTTATATAGGTTCTAGAGGTACGGTTATGACGTTCGCCTTTTTTTCTTAACTCTTCTATGTTCCACATTGAAGAGCATCCTTCAAGAGGGTCTGAAAATGCATCAGGTTTCGCGAAAAAAAGCGCATTGGTTTCTAGTAAATCTTGAAAATCAGACAGCGGCATAAATCGCCACACCGTCGGATTATTGTGCACCTTATAGCGTTCATCATAATCGTCATAGCTAGATTCGAATCTTTTAGCATATTCGTACGCTTTCTCTCTATAAGCTAAATCCATTGGTTTTCCTCCTCTGAATGCATATTCATACTTGAATTATAGCACTTAATTGTTGTAATTTTCAAAATTATCCACCTGCATTAACTTCTATTATCAGAAAAGAAGACACGCCTCAAAATCTACAGCGTGTCTTCTTATTTAATGAAATGAATGTTTTGCTTAATACTTTCACTTTCTGGCTGATTTAATTCTAATAAATAAATTTCATCCGCTCGAAAATCAGTATTCTTCATTTCTTTTTTTAAGGTACGAATAAAGGCAGCTGAACTTTTTCCATAGGCTTCAAAATAATGAAACGTGTGTACAACAAATAGAATGGATGCTCCACTGTAATCTTTTTTGCTCTTTTTTTGGATGTTTTCTAGCACTTTTTCTATATACTCTTCCACAGAACCTTCCGTCTGGATACGGGGTAGAGCAAAATTTCCTGAATTGACCCTCTGTGCATCTTCAAATTCCAGTTTCCCATCTTTATAAGAAGTAATTTCAATTCGTTTTTCAGTACCATCCGGCTGAAGAATTAATCCGTCGTATCCTTGACTTCCAATAATAAGCTTCAATTTTGAATTCCTCGGACAATAAGAAGATTGGCTGAAACAATAAAGCGGATAAAACTCTTCAAAAAACTTTTTGAAACGCCCTTTTTTGAGTCGAGCTAATTTTATATACTCTTTGTTTTGATGAATCATTTGCTGCGTATGTTCAAAATACTGTTTCATTTCTTCTTGCGTTCTGTACAGATCAAGATCTTTAAATAATTCATCCATCTTTTTCACCTTCAATCCCACCAACTAAAAAAGTCTTCTTACTTAGTAGATACATATTCATAAATGTGTGTGACAATTTTCTTTTTTTAAAGATATAGCTTTTTTAAAACAAAACGTGCACACTTTTCATTTTTTTGCATATCCTGTTATTCGTGCGTTCAATCATGAGCGTACGTTTCAGCCTTTAGTTGTAAAAGATAAACCGTAAAGTTACAGCTGATGGCCGATGATATGCGTCTGCTGATTTCATAAACTATAACAAACAGGAAACTTAACAATAATTGAGGTGTTGGAAATGTTTGATAATGATTACGTAGTTAAAACCATTCACGATTTACATGTAAAACGTACAGAAAGTCAATTAAAAGTTTTATTAACTTATTTTTTCCATAAAAAATAACACGTATTTATAGATGGTAATATATAGTCAGTTGTTACTTGATGTTTTTTATAAGAAGAATAGTTTGATACAAATAAAAAGGAATAGTGGGTAATCCACTATTCCTTTTTTTACTATACTTGCAATTCCCGAATCAGTTCAGCAAGAATTTCAATGCTTCTATCGATATCTGGTAAAGAGGCATAGGCGTAAGAAAGCCGAAGATAACTGCCGGTTTCTTGTGCATAAATACTTCCAGAGTTAAGCAATATCCCTCTTTTTAAAGCACGAGAGTATAAAGATTTCATTGAAATAGAAGGTTGAATATGCACCCATATAAAAAAGCCTCCTTCAGGATTCGTCCATGTTGCTATATCTCCTGCGTATGTTTCCAAAGCATTCAGCATCACTTTTCTTCTTGTTCGCAATTCCGTTCGTACAGTTTCCATATGCTGTTGATATAAGCCATTTTTAAACCATTCTGCTGCTACTCTTTGAGATAATGAGCTAGATCCATAATCTGTTTGCATTTTAATATCCGCCAAACGCTCAATGACTGGTTCTGGGCCGACTATCCATCCGATCCGTAATCCCGGGCTTAGTGTTTTAGAAAGACTGCTAACATATAACACGTGTCCATTTTTATCTAAAGCTTTTAATGGCAGCGGAGGCTGTTTATCTAGCCATAATTCGCGGTATAAATCATCTTCAATAATAGGAAGCTGATGTTCCTCACATTCTTTCAACAAATCGTAACGCCTATTTTGTGACATTAATGTTCCCGTTGGGTTATGGAAACATGGATTTGTATATAAAATAGCTTGCCCTTCTTGAGGGTCGGCGCGTTTTATAGCTGTTACTTTTATTCCTTCCTCATCCATAGCAAGGCCTTTGAGTTTCATTCCGGCTGATTGAAATACATGTAAGGAATATAGATAAGAAGGTTTTTCGAGCAAAACCGAAGAGTTTCTTTGCAGCAGTCCAATTGAAATAAGCTGAAGAGCTTGAAGAGCGCCGGAAACAATTAAAATAGAATCTGGAGAAGATTCAATCCCTATTGTTTTCATATATGCACTTAATTCTTTTCGTAAAGGAAAATACCCCTTTGGTTCTTCGTATCCTAGAACCTCCATATTTTCTGCTACTTTTTCTACGGCGTATTTCATTTTGTTTTTAGGAAATATGTCAGGTGAAAGCTCTCCTTTGCTTAATTGAATAAGGTTTGAGTTAAATTCGGATTCATTAATATCTTGTACCATTGCTTGACTCGGATGATGCATGCCTGATTTCACATGAACATCCCAATCGGGCGGAGTTGTAGCCAAAAGTGTCCACGTATTATTTATAACGATGGTTCCCTTTCCCATCTTACCTTCAATTAAACCGTCCGCTGTTAATTCCTCTAATGCGGTGATGACCGTACTTCGGTTAACATCAAACATAGCAGCAAGCTTTCGCTGACTAGGAATTTTACTTCCAATCGGCCATTCTCCACGCGCAATTTTCTCTTTCATAAAATCAATGATTTGCTTGTATTTTGGATAACTCGAACTGTTCTCTTGATTCATACACGTACTCCTGTTTTTAAAGTGGTTGGGTTAATTGCTTTCAAACTGGTTGAAGACATTTTATCAAATGTTTATTAACATGGGAACCACAATAGATACTGGTTGGATTCAAAATGAAAAATGGAGATGAATAGGTATGAAATTAACGTTTAGTCTGGTGTTCTTACATATACTGATGATTAGCTTATGGGCTTCAGCATTTCCAGTTATTCAAATAGGGCTGGAATCGTTTTCTCCTCAGCACCTCGCTTTTGTTCGGTTAAGTATTGCTTCTGTAGTGCTGTTAGTTATTGCAATAGCCACACGCATGCCCTTGCCTGACATAAAAGATATTCCACTTCTTTTAGCTCTCGGTTTTTTAGGTTTTGCCGTCTATCACACGGCCTTAAACATTGGAGAAAAAACGGTAAGTGCGGGTATTGCGAGTTTACTGATCTCGACTACTCCTATTTTTTCTTCGCTTTTAGCTATTTTTCTTTTTCAGGAGGAGTTCGGAAAAAGAAAATGGATTGGATCTGCAGTAAGCTTTGCGGGTATTGTACTTTTAACCTTCAGCAAAGAGAATTTTGTACACTCAGTTAATGGAATCTTACTGGTTCTGCTAGCTGCCCTTGCAGAAAGCGTCTATATAGTATGTCAAAAAAATTTATTAAAAAAATATGGTTTCCTTTCTTTTGTGACGTACAGTATTTGGGGAGCTGCAATTTCTATGCTTGTTTTTTTACCTGGGTTAGAAACGGAACTTGCGTATATCTCTGTCAGATCAGCAATAAGCGTGATATATTTAGGATTATTTCCAACCGTTATTCCCTATATGGTACTCGCTTATCTGACATCGCGTATAGGTTCTGCTGAGGCTGCCATCTCTCTTTACTTAACTCCTGCGCTGTCCTTTTTCTTAGCGTGGCTGCTTTTAAAAGATATCCCGAGTGCAGCTTCCATTGTTGGAAGCATCATTACGTTATGCGGCGTGTTGCTTACACATAGTAAAAGAGAGAAAGTTCACAATGCAAAGGTAATGCGTAGGGCTTAGGGAATTCTCTTAAATGCTATGTTTTTTATTTATATATTTTATTTAGAACATACTTTAATTTCTTCTTTTTGCAGTTTAATTAATAATTAATATAAAAAAGCGCCTTTCTTTAATGTTTGAAATTTAAAGAAAGGCGCTTTTTTATGTAGTTTCTAATTCTGCTTTTATTTTCCCAGCCACTGCGTGAGTCAGCTGCTGAAGATCGTAAATCTCTTCTCCTGAAAGTACTACGTGTCCGTTTAAAACGTGGTTATGTTTATATGCTCGATACGTCACTTCAATACTTTTTATCGCACGCTCTACTTCATCGTTCACCATAATGTTTTCGTAGTGATAGGACAGTGTTTCAATTCGAATCTGCGTATTTTTCATATTCATTCACCCTCCATGAACTGTTGACTAAAAATATGACTGTTAGAGGTGAACTATACATAGAACCTTTTTTGTTACCACCTACTTTGTTATTTAGAACATATTTTAATTACTTAATTGATGTTTGCTATTCTTATTTTATAAAATCCCAAACCAAAACCCCGCTCTTCGGAGCAGGGTTTTATTGCTTGTAGTACCAACCTTTTTTATCTAAAAACTGCTTAACTTTTACGAAATCAAGTCCAGCTACTGTGAGTTCGGCTGACGGATTACCTATTGCATGTACATTTAATTCACTGTCAATTCCTTCATTCTTTAAGAAAGCACGGAACTCCGTTTCCATGTCTTTACTTAATCCACCTGTTTTAATTGTAACTGGGATAGGTTCTACGTCTTTCATTTGCACAAATCCACCCGGAACAGCCCATGCTGCATACGTATAGCCATATACGCTAAATACCGTATCTTTTTTTATAGTTCTAAAATTTTTTGTTACATTGGCATACTTGTAAACCCCAATATCCTTCTTCGCTTTTACTTGGAAAGAATATTTATCTCCCAGTGAAGTAACCTTAGGTAATGCTTCTTCTATAGGATTGCTTACACCTTTAAGCAATTCCATCATTTTAGCTAATGTTTTCTCATCAGCTTTTCCAGTTGACGTTAATCCATACTTTTCTTGAAAAGCTTTAACAGCTGCAACGGTTTCATTTCCGTATTGGGCATCGGTTCCTTGCTGGGAAAGCTCAAATCCTAATTTAGTTAAGTTTTGCTGCAGTTCTTTTACAGCTAGTCCGCTATCACCTTGCTGCAATTGTGCTGATGGCTGATTATTTTCCACCATCGTCACCCCTGTGTTAATACTATTAAAGAAATCCAGATCCATTTCATTGATATCAACATTGCCTTTAATCCCGTTTACTTTTCCTTGATCTGTATATTGAAACATAGACCATCTATCCCAAATGGCCGTATCACCTGGATTAGTAAATCCCTTGGAACGGTTACTTCCACTGTAACGAGCTATCCATAGCGGATATCTTGCCACGGCGCTTGTAAAATTGGATTTAATAAAACTATACCCGGTGTAAAGAATAGGCGTAATGCTTGTTTTCCTTTCAATATATTCCATCCATCTAACTGCAAAGGCTGTGACCTGCGCTTTTGTTTTTCCTTTATTTTCTTCCAAATCTAAGCAATGAGGCAAATCAACCTTCATGCTGCCTAATTTATTTAAAAAGAAATTAACTTCTGCAATAGGATCATTATCAGCATGAGCAAAGTGATAAAAGCCTACACGTAGACCTGCATTTTTTGCTCCTATATAATTATCATATGATTTTTTATCTAAGAAGGTTGTACCTTCTGTTAATTTAATATACGCGCCTTTTACCCCATCCGACGCCACTTTTGCCCAATTAATTGTTCCGTTGTGATGAGAAACATCAATGACCTTAATATTTTGATTATTACGGTTTTGCATTGTTATCACTCCTTCATACAAACTATGAATAAAAGAGGAAATGGCAACTGATACAGGCCTATTAAATAGATATTAGGCTTTATAAAAAACCGTACAATAAGAAGGGCTTTTGGTAGCCTTACCTTATTATAAGAAATGAATTTGTGCAATTTCATAACGTTAGAAGAGCTATATTCGTTTATACTAATAATATGAAGATATACTGTATAAAAAATGGAGGAATATGATGTCTTTAATAAAAGAAGCACGTAGGTATGCAGAACACGCTCATACCGGCCAAATGCGCAAGCTTTCCGATACACCTTATATTGTTCATCCTATTAACGTAGGTAATATTTTAGAAAAAGCAGGTTTTAGTGAAGAAGTAATTGCAGCAGCTTATCTGCATGATGCTGTAGAAGATACAAGTGTAACACTCGAAGAAATTGTACAAAGATTTGGTTTAGAGGTAGCAGGGATTGTTGAAGCTCATACAGAAAACAAATCAAAAAGCTGGGAAGAACGTAAACAGCATACAATTCAAATTGTGAAAACTGGTTCTCTTGAAGTGAAATCTTTAATTGTAGCAGATAAATTAGACAATTTACGGTCTTTAAAAGAAAGCTACGATCAGCAAGGAGATACGATTTGGAATAGTTTTAAAAGAGGATTCGAAAAACAGAAATGGTACTACGAGTCCATCAGCAAATACGCTGAAAAAGGATTGGAACCAAGCCAAATTCCAAGTTTTTTTAATACGTACAAACAAGAAGTAAATGATTTTTTTAGAAGTTAATATTCATATGAAGAAATTAGAAAACACTGAAAATAACTATTGCGAACGTGCGTCATACGTATTAAAATATAGTAGAGTCAACAGGCAATAAAGACTCTACATAAGCGGGACTGTAGTTCAGTGGGAGAATACTTGTCTGGCAGACAAGGGGTCGTGGGTTCGAATCCCATCAGTTCCATAAAACCAGTCGCATCAAGAGTTTAAAACACTTTAAAACTCTGCCGGATGGAATGGGTGTAATACTATTTCATCTGACCTCTTCATGATTTTCATGAAGAGGTTTTTTATTTTCTTTTTACGATTGATCCTCATGATTTTTATAATTATTCTTTTCACTGCTCCTGCTTACAATTTCTCTAAGTTCGCCCTCGTCGCCTTTTGCATTGATGATTTCAAAAAGCTGATTCAGCCCTTCACTTGTTTCATCGTTTGGTTCTTTGCTCATTCTATCCCCTCCTTTTGCTTTTAGGGTGCCCATCTTTTTCGCATTGTTTCATGTAAAAAGCAATTTATCAATATTAATCGGCCATAAAAGTATACCTTTACGATCCTTGTACGATTACTGGTTGTACAGATATACTCAATCAATCCTTGAAATTTTGCAGCGTTTTATAGGGTTTCTAATACTCATCTATAATGAAATAATCATCACAAACTTCGTTAAAATCGTTCTCTTCTTGGAGATCTCCTTCTTTATCTTTAGATATCTCGGTTTCTTGTGTAAATAGTCTAAAAAGCTTGTTTAACATTGTTTCACCTCGTATCTTTCATTAATACATTCAGTATGATTCATTTATATGAAGCCAGTATGAATTGAAACTTAAGATAATGTGAATGTAGACATGAACGTGAGATGTTAAGCATGCTTATATCCTGGACAAAAAAGTTACTTCATTCTACTTATGTATTATCGCTTTGCTTCTTGAGTCCTCAACTTCTTTAAATGCCGTTCAAATCGCTTGCGTAATCGGAATTATACGTTTGCTTGTTTTTCTTTAGTTATATCTACAATCAAACGAAAAAACGCAAGCTATAAAAAAGAACTTTGGATGCTACTGTAAAGTTCTTTTCATAAACACTTACCGTTTGTTAAGAACTGTATTAAATATGAAATAGCTCATACACTTCTCATACAATCGCTAAGACCTATTCAGTTAACAGTCCTTCTTACGTTTTTTCTCGAACCATCCATATGCAATTTCAGCTTCAATTTCTTTATTTCCTGGAGAAACTAAGAAAATAACGTATGAACCGTTGTTTGGAAAGATAAATTTGCCGTCTTCATCACTTACTAATGTACTTTTCGGCGGAACAACACGGTTAAATACGTTTACCCCTTTAGCAGGAACGCCTTTTACCATTTCTGCAAATTTAATTTTCCCTTTTGGCTTTGAACGTATTGTAGTATTTGCTGGACTCACATTATCTGAAGTTGTTCCTTTTCCAGGGGGGATAGAATTAAACCAAATTTCAGCAGTAAAAGGTTCGTTTGAATAGTTAGTGATAGTAAAAGCATTCACAAATAAATCTACTCCGGAGCCGGAAGGGTTCACTAATCCGCCCGAAGCGTTTCTATTTCCACCAAAACGAATAGGCTCAGTTTGTCCAACAAAATAGTCTCCTTTTAACGATTGATATAAAGGATTAGGTATATTAACGGATTTAATATACGGTTTGCTCGACTCGTAATTTGACATACAATCGTCTCCTTTCTGGACTATATTTTAGGAGTTTTTTCTGTAAATGCTTGGACACATGCATATATAAATATATTTAATCTTTATATAAACGCAAAAAGATAGACCCGGTACTGAGCCTATCTTTTTCTATCGTTTTTACAAAAAATTTCTCCTTGGCCCTTTCCTTACTAATGCCCTCGTCGACTGCTGGTGTATAAACGGATTGTTTTTTTGACTTTATATTGCGATGCTTTTTTAATCCGTCTACTACCCCTTCTTAAAGTAGTAATCACCTATTCTTTTGTAGTCATAAAATGAAGAATCCTTACCTTTTTTTCACAATACTCAATAATTTCATAACAGGTTGTGAGGATATCATGTCTAGACAGTTCTATTTCATCCAATACAAACTTTGAAAGCTGCTTTTGCAGAACCTCCAACTTTTTGCTGTCTTCTTCATCGATCCATAGTCCTTCCGTAATACACACATCTGCTAGTTTGTTAATAGATTGAGCCGTCCAGTTTAAGCCGGCTGAAGAAACGGTTATTGTCAGTAAATCATTTTTTATAGCTAGAATAACTTGACACACATGGGTATAGGCATCAACTTTCTTTTGGATAAATGCTTTGCGAAGCTCTTGCTTGTATTGCTCTTTCGACATCGCTATAGCTACGACAGACGTAATGAATGTTCCTGCCAGCGCGATGAGCGACCCTATCAAAATTCCTATCATTTCTTCTGACAAAACGTTCACCTCTTTAAAGATATTTCTATATGCTATGGGACTGAAGGAAATGATATGAGGATAAATACCATGTAAAAACAGCCCTAACTTAGAAAAGTTAGGGCTGAAACACTAAAATATGATGGTAACCAAATTAGATAATACGACTTGTAATGATTCCTTCAATTTGACCAATTTTTTCTTCTAGCTCAGGCACAATCTCGTCACTTACTTGATTGTCAATATCGATCATTGTATATGCATATTCACCGCGGCTTCTGTTCACCATATCTGCGATGTTTAAATTGTAGTTTGAGAATACTTGCGTAAGCTGTCCTACCATATTCGGTACGTTGTGATGGAAAGCAGCTACGCGTTTTTTCCCAGTGTAAGGTAGAGATGCATTCGGGAAGTTCACTGAATTTTTAACGTTTCCTGTTTCTAAGAAATTTTTCACTTGACGTGCTGCCATTACCGCACAGTTTTCTTCTGATTCTTGAGTTGATGCCCCTAAATGAGGAATTGGCACAACATTTTTCATGTTCAAGACATTTTGATTTGGGAAATCTGTAATATATCGACCAACTTTTCCACTTTCAAGAGCAGCTTTCATATCTTCTTCGTTTACAAGCTCACCGCGTGAGAAGTTCAAAATATGAACATCAGGTTTCATGATGCTAAACGTTTCTTTATTGAAAACACCTTTTGTGTCGTCCGTTAATGGAACGTGAACCGTAATATAGTCAGATGCTGCAAATAGTTCTTCTAGAGACATTGCACGCTGTACGTTGCGAGACAAATTCCAAGCTGTATTAACAGAAATGAATGGATCAAAACCAATTACGTCCATATCTAAATCAAGCGCGTCGTTTGCTACAAGAGCACCAATTGCACCTAAACCAATAACGCCTAATGTTTTACCTTTGATTTCTTTTCCAACAAACTGTTTTTTACCTGCTTCAACTAACTTAGGAATTTGATCACCTTGGCCGTCTAATCCTTTTGTCCATTCAACTCCAGCAAATAAGTTACGAGAAGAAGCCATAATTGTAGTTAAAACCATTTCTTTTACTGCGTTTGCATTAGCTCCTGGCGTATTAAATACAACGATACCTTGCTCTGTGCAAGCGTCCACCGGTATATTATTAACCCCTGCTCCAGCTCGTGCAATAGCTTTTAAATTTTGGTCAAATGCCATGCTGTGCATGTTAAAGCTACGCACGACAATCGCATCTGGATTTTCGCTGTCGTTGTCAATTTGATAACCTTCTTGATTAAAAACATTTAGACCTTTTTGTGCAATGTTGTTTAATGTTTTGATTGTTTGTACTTTTTCTAATGTTAATGTGCTCATTTTGTACTCTCCTCTGATTATCATCGTAGTTTTACATGTTTTTACCTTTGGATAAAGGAACTTCATTTTTAATTTTTTTAAAAGTCTGGTTTTTTAGCCTACATGTCTGATAACTTCTATATCCTCTCCCCCTAAACAGAAAGAGGTAAGAGATATGTATTAATCCCTTACCTCTGCCCAGGCGAACGGCTACGTCACTATATGCTTCCTCACGGTTATCCGCGTTTCGCCAGTCACATATAGTCTTTGAAATTAAGTATATTCTAGCAAACTCTTTCAGAACGTTCAACCTTTTTTTAAAAGTTTGCTTTTTTCAGTCTAATTTTTAATCTCTTTAGTGAATCTCCTAATATATTGACAAATATCCTAATACATGTTAAATAAAAAGAGTGATTAGCACTCTATCCACTCAAGTGCTAATTATTTTATAAGCCCTATTGAAAGGAGAACTTCTTATGTCAAAAAAAGAATTCAAAGCCGAATCAAAGCGATTATTAGAGATGATGATTAATTCCATCTATTCTCAAAAAGAAGTATTTTTGAGAGAACTTCTATCAAATTCAAGCGATGCAATCGATAAAATTTATTACAAAGCCTTAACAGACGACTCCTTGCGTTTTAACAAAGAAAGCTATTACATAAAAGTAATACCAGATAAAACTAACCGTACCTTAACCATTACGGATACTGGGATTGGCATGACGCAAGAAGAGCTTGAAAGTAGCTTGGGCACAATTGCGCGAAGCGGTTCCCTTGCGTTTAAAAATGAAAATGAAACAAAGGACGGACACACGATTATCGGCCAATTCGGCGTTGGGTTTTACGCAGCGTTTATGGTGGCAGATGTCGTAACGGTGATTAGTAAAGCGTTAGGCAGCAATGAAGCCTATAAATGGGAATCTACTGGTGCTGATGGTTATACAATCGAACCTTGCGAAAAAGAAACGGTTGGAACTCAAATCATTTTAAAAATCAAAGAAAATACAGAAGATGAAACATATGATGAGTATCTAGAAGAGTATCGTTTAAAAGAGATCATTAAAAAGTATTCAGACTTTATCCGCTACCCGATTAAAATGGACATAACGGAAAAACGTCCTAAAGAAGGTTCTGATAACGAGCTAGAAGATTATACAGAAGAGCAAGTTATCAACAGTATGGTACCGATCTGGAAGAAAAATAAAAATGAATTGACTTCAGAAGACTATGAGCAATTTTATTCAGAAAAGCGCTACGGGTTTGATAAACCGCTCACTCACCTTCACATTAATGTAGATGGAACGATTCGCTACAATGCTATTTTATTTATTCCAGAAAATAGTCCGTTTGATTACTACTCAAAAGAATTTGAAAAAGGACTTGAACTGTATTCAAACGGCGTATTAATTATGAATAAATGCGCAGATCTTCTTCCAGACTACTTTAGCTTCGTGAAAGGTATGGTAGATTCTGAAGATTTATCTCTTAATATTTCGCGTGAAATCTTACAGCAAGATCGCCAGCTTCAGCTGATTGCCAAAAACATCGGCAAGAAAATCAAAAATGAATTAAAAAGTTTGCTTAAAAACGAACGTGAAAAGTACGAGAAGTTTTATGAATCATTTGGCCGTCAGCTAAAATACGGCGTTTACAGTGACTTTGGCAGCAACAAAGATGTATTAAAAGACCTGCTTTTATTCTATTCTTCTACAGAGAAAAAGCTCGTAACACTAGACGAGTATGTATCACGCATGCCTGAGGATCAAAAGTATATCTATTATGCATCAGGCGAATCGTACAACCGCATTGAAAAGCTTCCTCAAGCAGAATTAGTTGCAGATAAAGGGTACGAAATTCTGTATTTTACAGAAGATATCGATGAATTTGCGATTAAAATGTTAATGACGTACAAAGAAAAAGAATTTAAGTCTGTTTCAAGTAGTGACTTAGGGATTGAAGCAGAAGAAGAACAGCTCAATGAGTCTGAGGAAAAAGAAAATAAAGAGCTATTTGACTATATGAAAAAAGCTTTGGCGGGAAAAGTAGGAGATGTGCGCGCGTCTAAACGTTTAAAAACACACCCCGTTTGCTTATCAGCTGATGGTGAAGTAACGATTGAAATGGAGAAAATTTTAAGTGCTATGCCTGACAATCAGCATGTAAAAGCAGAAAAAGTGTTAGAAATTAACGTAAATCATGATGTATTCGCTTCTTTAAAAGATGCATTTGAAAATGATAAAGGGAAATTAGACCTTTATACAAATTTATTATATAACCAAGCTCTTCTAATTGAAGGCTTATCTATTAGTGATCCCGTGGAATTCACAAACGATATTTGTAAAATTATGATATAAAAATCAGGCGCAGAATCATTCTGCGCCTGATTATATGTATGGCATAATAAAAGTAGTTATATAGTAAGAAGCGATAAAAATGGGTACGGGCAGTTCTTCTGTTACTCTTATTGAGTGTTTGCCTTCTTTAAAATGAAAAAGATCTGATTTAAACTCTGCGACTTTTTCTCTTTTTCCATTAAAAATACACGCTTCCTCTACGGCTTCATGACTGCTTAACATGTAGACGTTATTTCCCCATCTAATTTCTTGTGCTCCTTCGTTTTTGATTATTCCTTTACCTAATAGATCCCCCACTGTTTTTCCATTTTCTTTTATCACCCACCGGTGTTTTTTCATGTGATTAATAAACACCGTTCTTCCTTCCCATTGAACTTGTACATGTACCTTTAAGCCGCAGGAAAAGATAGGAAACCAAGAAATAGAATCTAAAACTGGAAGTCCATCACGAGTTAAAAAATCAATACTTTTAGTCCACATATTTTTATGCACTCTCTTAAGCTGTCCGACATTTTCTCCATTTTCATTTGTAACTGCTACGGTCTTCCCCGCTGATTTAAAATAGGGAAGATAAAAGATATATTCTTGCATATAATCCTCCAAAGCTTCTGTACCTCATATTAACAGCGTGTACATAGTTATGTTTCTATCTTTCATATATTTCGTTTGTTTCTTTGGATTTCTTCCTTTGTTTAAATTGGCTCTGATTTTCTTTTAAATGCTTTAGTAAAGCAACAATCAAGAAACTAACAATCACAAGAAGAAGCCAAGAGCTAATTTTACTTATATGAACCATTGTCCATTGCTGCTGTTGATCTGGATACTGCCATGCTCCGAAAAATGTTGCGATATTTTCAGCGATCCAAATGAAAAAGCCAATCAGTACAAAAGACAATACTAAAGGCATGCGATATGTACGTTTGTTAACCGTAAAATATACAAAAGTTCGATAAAAAATAAGTAAAGTAAAAAGTTTTAAAAACCAGCGGAAGTCGTAAATGAAATGATGCGTGAAAAAGTTAAGGTAAATAGTCATACTTAGTATACTGACAATCCACGTAGAAGGCCAATTCGCAAGCTTTAATTCAAGCCTTCTCCACACTTGGCACATGTAGCTGGCTACACTAGCATACATAAATCCGCTGTACAGCGGAACTCCCCAGACTTTAGTGAAAGCTTTTTCCGGATAGCTCCATGAGCCCATATGAACTTTGTAGAGTTCTAACGCTAGTCCAATTAAATGAAATACTGCAATGACTTTTACTTCATCAAGCGTTTCTCGTTTAAACGCCACCATTAAAACTTGAGTTCCTAGACAGACTAATAAAATAAGGTCATATCTAGAAATAAACGGTACTTCAATTATTTTTGTCATGGCCAATGTAAGAAAAATAATAACAGGAAAAACACAAGATTTTGCTTGTTCTAAACCAAAATAGATTAATTGCTTCATTGTAACATCCTATCTTTATAGTATTCCTTAGTATTTTCACAGAAATGATTCCCTGAAAATTATTGCAGATTTTTCAAATTTATTCAATAAGCATCTCCGCTGTTTTTGCAACTAAATTATCATACCCAGCGGAGATCAGTTTTCTCCATTAACTTTTCAAAAAATCGGTGACTCTCTGTACATAGCGCTCTTTATCGTAAGATAAGTACAGATAACTGGTTAACTGTACAGGCTCTCCAAAGAAAAAACGTTCATACAGCGTTTCTCTTGTGCCAAACGGACTCATCGTTAAATCCCATGCAAGTCGAAAAAGCTTAATTCGATCTTCTGCTCCTCTCGATTTAGCTTGCAAATAACGCGTAATATCTTCCTTAACCAATGAGCGGCACGTATTTTCTGTTGGTATTGCCATTAGTCCGCTTGCACCTAAAAGCTGGATAATCTCTGTAAAGGTAGGATATGTTTTTGAAAATATATTTGCGGCAATACGAAGTGTAGTTTCATTCGGACGCATGTATCCCCATGTATCAATCTCCGCTTCTTCTTCTGCTTTCATCACGAGAGCTTTCATCGTTTCTAACGCAATAATAAGCTCCGTGGCTTTTTCTCGCACATGCGGATAGTCCGTAATGTTAATGGTTTCAATCAGAGATTGTACAATTCCTAATACAAACTCTGTTTTGACAATTCTCCTTGAAGTTACTTGATGCAGAGCAAAAGCTGAGAAGGAACTAGAAGCAAGGAATGTATTTGATACGTCTACATTTTCATAGAAAAACACGCGGTTCCACGGTACTAATACATGGTCAAAGACAACAATTGTATCCATTTCTTCAAATCTAGAACTTAATGGATAATCAAACGTCGAATCTTTTCCTGCAAATGATTCTCTACAAATAAATTTAATTCCTTTTGTATTACTTGGAATTGAAAAAGCAAATCCTTTTTCTTTTCCTTGAATGCCCGCTGAAGACAGTACGAGCAGTTCATCTGTCATTCCGCCCTGTGTAGCAAGCAGTTTCGCGCCTTGGATAACGATTCCCTCATTGTTTTTATCAACTATTCTTGCTGCTATCGGTTCATCGTTTTGCTCGTAATAAAATTGGATTCGATTGACTTGAGGATCGATGAATGTATGAGTGAGCGATAAGTCGTGCTCTCTCACATATTCATAATAAGAAATGATGTTTTCAGGAAAGCAATTTTCTGCTCCTCTCAGGAGTTCTGCAGAGGATGCAAAAGCCATCAATACGGTATTCATATAATCTGGACTTCTCCCCATCATACCGTGAGTTAAGCGAGCCCACTGCTGAGTCATCTCTCGCCTCCTTTTTAACTCCTCTTTTGTTTTAGGCTGTAAATAAGATGTACCGACAAATTCCTTAGAAGCCGGAGATTGGTATGTCATGATATCTTTGATTTTTTTATCATGCTGAAGATCATAAAGCTTAGCTTGACTGTTAATGGCTCCTTTAAAAGCCGGATGTTCTGATATATCGCCTGTTACGAGCTTGCCATCAACCCATACATTTGCTTTTAATTGGTTAATTCTCTCTACGTATTGCTTCCCATTAATTGCTGACATACTCCCACTCCCAGACTTTCGATAAATATTTTCACCTATTGCATTTTTATCATATTACGATGTCTTTTCCATGTTTCCTTCATACATCACAGCTTTGAGCATAAAAAAAGAAGGTTACAGTAACCTTCTTTTTTTATGATTTATTTATATTGAATATCATTTCTTAGGGATTCAACTTTACTTAATGCTTGGTCAATATCAGGCTCTTCAACATTAAAGTGAGCAAGTGCATCGTGAAGATGCTTAGCAATTGCATTAAAATGTTCGGGCTGAATATTCATATTTGCATGCGCTTTGGCCATCGACTTTCCTGAATATTGATTCGGTCCACCTAAGGCAAAGCTTATAAACTTGGCTTGATGTCGACGTTGTTTATCCATATCCGTGTGCTCGAAAAAGTGACTAACTGTTTCGTCTTTTAAAACAAGCTCAGAATAAAAATAGTCTACTACTTTTTCAATCGCTTCTTGTCCGCCCACTTTTTCATACAATGTTTGTTCCAAAACAATTCCTCCTTTTGTACCTTTAACCATTGTTACCCAATACAAGTATTCATATTCTTTGAAAGGCTTCTTTATGGGAATTCGTTATCGTCATGTTTTATTCCTCTTCCTCATAATGAATAAAATGTAAAAGGAATGAACGCAGTGCAAAGGAGTTGTAGAAACTGCATTTAATATCTATCGTTACTGGTCTGAATCATTACATTTTGATAAGTGCTGGTCTAATATACGTAAGTATAAGCCGGTACGCCTTTTACTCCTACTCGGCATGAAAAAAGAGAGCCGGCAGCTTCTTCGTATTTTTCTTCTTCCTTAGCTGTGGTGATAAATAAAGTTTGTAAATCGTCTCCTCCAAATGTACAGCAGGTTACATTGGAAACTGGAAGATGAATAGATTCTATAATTTCTCCTTTCTCTGGATCTACACAAATAACTTTCGAACCTCCCCAAAGCGCTACCCACAGTCGGTCGTGCTCATCAATTGTCATTCCATCAGGAAACCCGTCTATATCTGAAAGGTCAATCACCACTTTTTCATCTTCGAGCCTTGTTGTTTCTTTAGAAAATGAATAAGACATAATTTTATTTTTCGGGGAATCAACCAGAAAGAATTTGTCTCCTGTTCGATTCCAAGCTAGCCCGTTTGACACGCTTAATCCTTCTTTAGCACTCTTAATTACACCTTTTTCATCTACTACGTACAGCTGGGCTTTTCCTTCTTCATCATCTTCACTCATCGTGCCAATCCAAAAGCGATTATATGGATCACATTTCCCGTCATTAAAACGCATGTTTTTTTCAAGAGTATCTAAACGGATATACTCTTCATGATTCTTTTTGTTTTTATCCACTAAAAGCAGCTGATTACGAGTGGAGACGATCAATTTTGAATGATTGGTTGTAGAAACGCTTGTAACGACTGAAGGAAAATCCATATCTTCTAAGGTTGTCGTTTTTGGATCGTACGTAAGAAGTTTTTTATCTAAAATGTCTACTAGCACTAATCTTTGATTTTCTTCATCCCATAGGGGTCCTTCCAGCAAACGTCCATCGTATTTTTTTTCAATTTTCGCTTCCATTTTCAAGCTCCTTTGTTGTTTTTATGTACAACCGTTTTTTAATCGCTTTCTAAAACATATTCCTTTAAGTATGCAAAACAAAAAACAGGAATATGTTTCCTTTTTATAAATACCCGTTGCATAACCTTCTCTAAACACTAGGTTACAAGAGAATCTTTTCATAAAAAAACAGCACGCTGTATATAGCGTGCTGTTTTTTTATTATAAAGTTACGTGTTCGTTTTCTAACTCTTTAACACGTGCTGCAAATTCTTCTTCTGTTAAACCATGTTCTTTTACATAGCGGTTACGGGGACTTACTCGGCATTCATGTGAACAAGCGCGTAAATATTTGTGTTCGTTTTCTTCAGAAGCTAAGATTTTCTTATTGCATTCTGGGTTTGAGCAGTTAACATAACGTTCGCAAGGCTCGCCGGTAAAGTGATCCTTCCCGACAATCACATGCTCTTTTTGGTTAACTGGTACGCTGATGCGCTCATCAAATACATAGCACTGACCATCCCATAGTTCACCTTGTACTTCTGGATCTTTTCCGTATGTTACAATACCTCCGTGAAGCTGGCTTACATCTTCAAAACCTTCTTCAAGAAGCCATCCAGAGAATTTTTCACAGCGAATACCGCCTGTGCAGTACGTTAAGATTTTTTTATCTTCAAACTGATCTTTGTGGTCGCGAATCCATTCAGGAAGCTCACGGAAGTTTTGAATATCCGGACGAACAGCTCCTCGGAAGTGGCCTAAATCGTATTCATAATCGTTTCGTGCATCGATTACGACCGTATTTTCATCTTGCATCGCTTGATAAAATTCTTTTGGGCTTAAGTAATTACCCGTTACGCGAAGAGGATTCACATCTTCTTCTAATCGAAGAGTTACTAATTCTTTGCGGTGACGCACGTGCATTTTTTTGAACGCATGTTCATCTGCTTCGTCTATTTTAAATACAATACCTTCAAAACGAGGATCATTTTTCATCGTTTCCATGTATTTATCTGTTTGTTCAACTGTTCCTGATACTGTTCCATTGATCCCTTCAGCCGCAATTAAAATGCGTCCTTTTAGTTCAAGCTCTTTACAAAATGCCAAGTGCTGAGCTGTGAACTCTTCAGGATTTTCAATTGGAGTGTACAAATAATATAGTAGTACTTGATATGGTTTTCTTTCAGTCATGTTGCTTCTTCCACCTATCTGTTTATATTTGCAAGATATAATGCATGTAGGTCGGTTATTGTGAACCGAATTGATGGTAACAATTCATTACTTAAAGGTACATTACGACAAAAACAACATCCTTTTTATGAGGATGCTTCTATCTAAAAAGTATTACAGTGAATGATTGTTTCAAAAACATACAGTATTTAAGCCTGTAATAGTATAACATATCAAGGCGAACACTTCTAGGATTTGTTTTTTTATGAACATTTTCTTGCGGAGATACGTTCTACCTGAGCTTTTCTGCGCATACATGATGAGATATGAACCTTTGAGATTGGAGACGGAAATGATGCCTTTTTATACATTAAAAGACGGTGCAACTTTATACTATGAAAAACAAGGGGAAGGAACACCTATTATTTTCATTCACGGAGTTTGGATGAGCAGTCGTTTTTTTCACAACCAGCTTTCTTTTTTTTCGAAACAGTATCAAACTATTCTTTTGGATTTAAGAGGACATGGAAATTCAAGTCATACTCCATATGGTCACACAATTTCCACTTATGCTCGCGATGTGCATGAGTTTATAAATAATAATCGATTAAAAGACGTCATATTAGTAGGCTGGTCGATGGGTGCTTTTGTTGTGTGGGAATATTTGAAACAATTTGGTGAAGAAAATGTAAAAGGGAATATTATTGTAGATGAAATGGCTTCAGACTTTAAATGGTCAGACTTTCCAATCGGTGCATTTGATTTACCTGCCCTTATTTCGCTTATGCAAGGTATTCAGCTTGATCGAACAAGTACATTAGAAAGTTTTATTCCGCTTATGTTTAAGGATGAATTAACTGAAAAAGATAAACATTGGATTATGAAAGAAGTAACGAAAATGCCCGAGTCGATAGCTAGTGCTATTTTGTTTGATCAATCCATTGTGGATTATCGAGAATTCCTCCCGTTTATTACAATTCCTACTTTACTGTGCTTTGGAAAAGAAGAAAAACTCATTCCTGTAGCGGCTGGAAGGCATATTCAAAAGCTGGTTTCAGGTTCTGTACTTGAAGTTTTTGAGAACAGCTGTCACTGCCCTTTTCTCGAAGAAAGCGATCGGTTTAACAAAGTTGTGAGTGATTTTATCGAGCGCATCTAATTTACAACAAAAAAAGAATTGCCTTGTTTCTAACGGATTCGGTTGATAGAAAGAAGCATAAGTTAGAACTACAAATCAGCAATATAAATGGTAAGTAAAAGCGCTCGAAAAAAATCCGAGCGCTTTTACACTTAATGTTCTCCGCCCTCATTGAACTTAACTCTTTTACAGTTTGAGGCGATAACTTATAAGAATATCTTTTGGTTCAAAACCAACTTTCATATATACTCGATTTGCTTGACTATTTGCTCTATCAACGGTTAGTTTAATTTCATTAATTTGTGGAAATGAAAACATCTCTGTTAAAACTTCCTTTAACAACCTCGTTCCTAGACCTTGACTCTGAGCATTCTTTGAAACACCAATATACTCCAATGAAGCCTCTCGCATTTCAGTATCGACTTCAAAGTACGCATAGCCTTGCAACTCATTAGACATATTTTTAAGTATCTTTAACATATTTCTATCGTTAAGTCTCTCAATAATTGTTTTTCCATCATAATAAGTATTTTGAAACATTGCGTTATGCAGCATTTCAAATGCTTGAAAATCACTATGTTTAAATGGCTCGCTTTTCATTTCAATAACTTTATCAAAATTTTGTTCTTTAATTTCTAAGATCAAGTGTTCACCAGTCTTTTTTGCTTTTATTTCATTCATAAATACTTGTTGCAGCTCATTTTCTTCATTGATAAAAAAATGAAATTCTTGGATCAAAGGATTTTCATTAACTAACTGTTTCCATAATTGAGATTGCAAATCAATAGAAGATGTTTTATTAAAAGGTCCCCACACTTCTGCTACCATTTCTTCGATATCAAATCCAATAGCCGCTAAAATTTCTCCTGTCCTATTTCTAGCGATTAAAAATTTAATATCACCCTCGTCACTAATAAAATCTTCTTTTAATGTCTGGTAGATTTCTTCTTCTTTTTCACCACAATAACCAATATGTGATGTTTTCTGACTATTTTTTTCTAATAGAAATCGAGATAATTCACCGAGGTTATTTGGTTTTTCTATAATAGCATCCATAACACTATCCCCTTCTTTAGCTCCAATTTAGTGTCGTGTTCGTTCCTACTTCAAGCTATCCCTGCTTATTAACCCCTTTTACCTTCCTAGTTTGAAATTATTATTCTATAAGATATTAATTAATCTCAACACAAATAAGGTAATGAAATCTCGCGTCCGTCATAGGCAAAGCTTACGTTTTTATCTAAAAGCATCTCAGCGTGCTTTGGGATATCAATATCGTGTGATAAATGAGTGAACACCATGTTTTTTGCTTGTAGCTTCACTTTAATCTCCATTGCCTCTGTCACATCATATACGGATCTTTTTTCTTTTTGAAGATATTCTTTCCAAAAAGATGTACCGAATATCAGTAAATCTAAGTGGTAAAAAGGCTCCCACTGTTCTTTTGTCACATTAAAAGAATCGGATACATACGCCCAGCGTACGCCTTGTTTTTGATGAACCACAATGCCGTAGGAATGACCGTTAAATCCGTGATTCACTTTATGAAACGTAATGGCCGTTTCTCCGCTTTCCCACTTTAACGTGCCATTAAAAGTAAGCCCTTTTCTTTTTGCGAGATAAGGAAATCTTTTGATTAACTCGCTGATGACTTCAGGGGCTGCTACGACTTCTGTACTTACATTATTCCAGTAGCATAAGTCGGCTAAATCCCCTAAACCAGCAACATGATCATTGTGAGGATGAGTAATAAACACGGTAGAAGGGATTTTTTTGTTATTGTATAAATGAAATTGATGTTTAAAATCAGGTGATACATCAATCAAACACACGTTACCGTCCAGTGTGAACTGTGCACTAGGTCTTGTGCGCTGATTTAATGGATCTTTTTGCGTGCATACTTTACAGTCACATAATAATCGAGGCACTCCTTGAGCATCGCTCGTCCCATAAAATAAAAGCTTGTTCATTGCTCTGTTTCCCCCTTTTTTTCTTCTAAAGGTCTATCTTTTTATTTTAAGAAATGCCCTATGGTGTTCTGCATCTTTCTTTTATTTGTCCTTCTAGAATAAAACCAGCTTTTATGTAAAACAGCCAGTCTTTTTAACGACTGGCTTTGCTATATTCCTTATAAAAAACGTTTTTATGCTTTTTCTATTGATTTCTTTCTTCGTCTCTTTCAACAATATGCTGAAGAATAGATAATTTGTTTGTCCAAAATTGTTCGTAGTAAGAAAGCCAATCTTTTATTTCTTTCAAAGGCTCTGGCTGAAGATGATACACTTTTTCTCTGCCTTTTTTTTGTCCATGGACTAGGTCTGCTTCTGAAAGTATATGAAGATGCTTGACAACAGCGGTACGGCTTATTGAAAAATGGGACGTTATTTCTGAAATAGGCAATTCTTTTTCAGAAAGCAGCTCAAGTACTTTTCTTCGAGTAGGATCAGCAATGGCTTGAAAGATATCATGCTTGGCAGCTGATGAAGTCATTTAGTTTTCAACAACCTTTCGAAGTTTTTCATTCACGAGACTAGTCCACCCGTAGCTCATTCTATCTCGTACCACTGAACTCTTTTCGTTTGCTTTTTCAAGAAGTGTTTCAGCTTCTTTCCAGCCGCTATGAATAAGCGTAAATTCAGTTTGATTACCCATTTCTTTTAAGGTAAACGAAACGACCCATCCATCCGTATCCCAAGAGAAAGAAAGATAGTTTGGTGCATCTATTTCTAATACTTTGCACGGAGATGGTCCAAAAGGCGATTGCAAATGAAATTCATATCCTACCAGAGGCTGAAAATCATTAGGCATGAACCATTGTTGGAGCCCTTCTGCGGTTGCTACTTTATCCCAAACTTTTTGAATCGGCGCGTTAAATATTATCGTCTGTTTTACATCTTCTACTACACTTTTATCATTCATCGTTGTCTTCATTCTCCTTTTCCAAATATAACACCAAAAGGTGTTATATAAAAATAATATAACACCTTTTGGTTTCGTGTCAATTCTTCTTTTAAAAAATGAAATCCTTCAATACATTTCCGTTCTTCGATAAAGAGATTTGTTATGATGTTGAATGAGTGCATTTTGTTATATTTAAAATATATCTTTTAAACGATGCTTCGTCCGCTTTGTGCCAATGCATAATGAATGCCGTGCTGCAGTGTTTGAAAACAATCATATTTTGATAAATCAATATGAGTCTCTGATATAACTAAGCCTAAGTCAGCAGAAATTCCTACTAAAATGGTTTTTGTACCAATCAGGGACGCTGCTGCACCTAATTTTTCGATAAGACTTGCCGTATATTCAGTAAGTTCTTTATCCAATCCGGTTAAATCCAGCACAAGATAATTAGCCTGATGTTTTGGGAGGTTATTTAATGTATTGACAATCAAATCTTCCGTTCGATCCTCGTCGTATTTGCCAATCAAAGGAACGACGACTATGCCTTCCAAAACGGGAATAATAGGAGAAGACAGCTTTTTAATAAGATCTTTTAACTCTGCTGTTTTTTCCGCTACAATGTTTTGCAAATGTTCTATTTTCTGCGCTTCTTTTCTTCTCGCTAATTGATGAATATTTTGAGTGATATCAATGTTGGAAGGGAAGTATTCTACTGTGGTGCATTCATGCCCTTCTATTTGATGTTGAATCACCTTGTACCAAATATTTGTTCCGAATAGTCCTGTAAAAATCCCTGCATAATGGGCCGGAAGAAAATTTCCTCCCATTGTTTTCTTTTGCGCCACGTTAATTTTATGTTCCCAACTGTCTTTTAATTCAGCAGATAGAGTTTTACTTTCAGGATTTAAATATTTGATAGTTGTTTTTCCCCATCCAGCCGAAGCGTATGTATTTGTAATTAACTCAGCCGCTTCAAAAACCGTTACGCCCTTCATGTTTTGAAAGTACTCTCCTACTACTAATCCTTGTCGAAAACCAGTAGTTTCCAGTACTACCGAAGCTGCCTCTTCTCCAGATATTTCTTCGATTGTGTCAAACAATGTTTTCATCGCCGAAGAAATCCAAAAAAGAATCGCATCTTCTCCTTCAAAGCTAAATTTTCCTTTTTCTAAATCCCAAGCAAAACTAAGACCACCTATATCAATATTCTTTTTTTCACCCATGCCGGAATCTCCTTTTTATATAATCTCTCTACTATAGTGGTTTTTACGTAAAAGTGAGTATGAATTACCTTGGATGCTGCTTTTTTTAATCTTATCATTATTAGCTCTAAAGGAACAATTCTTTTCAATCTACTGAGCTTGTAATAGTGGTGAAATAAAAAAAGCTTCTATTTTATGAAGAAGCTTTTCGGCTGAATTATTTAGTTTTCCTCATTCCCCTGACAGCTCGGACATTCATAAACGTGCACAAAATAAAGCCCAACATGGTGAAAACGTTTTCCTAAGCAGTCTGGACATGTGCCTGCTTCACGCATTTGTTCGCGTCGTTTTTCTCGCTGATTAGCTAAAAGATTTACAAATTTCATTAAAAAGACCTCCGCATGTTTTTGACTATAGGTTTTCCTAGTAGGAAGCCTTTTATTCGACCCGGTATATTTATCACAGCGCCTGCTTGAGTTTACTTTTAATCATGCTCAAGTTTTCTAATAGCACAAAAAAAAGGATAGATAAAGCAGTCTCATGACGCTCATCTATCCTTCATTTTTACTCTATCTAATGCTTAACGTTATATCTGATTGTTGATAAAATCCAGCATATATAAGTTATTCTTCTACTTTGTATTTTTCTTTTTTTCGAAGAAACGGCCACCAGTTTCCTTCTCCAAGCGTCACGACAATCGCTGGCATAAGAAGCGGAAGAATAACAAGACCATAAAGTAAAAGACCGATGATAACAACTGTTGCTACATGAACAAGCGTTAATACACCTGATGGCATCATAGCCCCAAACGTTCCGGCTAGGATAATAGCGGCAGTAATAATAACCGACCCCATCTTACTCATAGACGTAACCATGCCTTCTGCTACGCCGCTTTTCACTTCTTCGTTAAAACGGTCTAACAAGAAAATAGAATAGTCAATTCCAAGAGCAACTAAAATAACAAAACTAAAGAATGGCACGGCCCAGCTGATTCCGTCATTCCCCATTATATCCACGAATAGAAGCTCTGAGATTCCCATTGCTGTATAATACGTAAGCAACAGTGAAGCAATCATGTATACAGGCATGATCATTGAACGGAATAAAATGGTCAAAACAATAAACAATCCAATCATCATAATAACCATTGTGCGTGAAAGATCCGTTGTAGATAAATCTTTTAAATCCGCATTTGAGCTCGATACCCCTCCGTACACAATTTCTGTATGCTCAAACGGCGTATCAACGACTTCGCTTGCCACCGCTTTTTCAATATTTTTTACGGTTGAAATGGCTTCTTCAGAATATGGATTTTGATCGAGCACTACGCTGAGCTTAACTCCTTTTCCATCTGCAAAAGAATAGTTGTCGATGGATTGTTTAAACCCTTTATCTTTCATCACTTCTGCTGGAAGATAAATACCCGTATCTCTAACTGTTGAGCTGTCACTCATGTTATCAAGCATATCTGTTGCTTTTGTTAAGCCATCTGAGATTTTCGTTAGCCCATCATTTGCACTATCAACACCTTCTGCTAATTGATTGATACTGTCTGATAGGGTTCCGACTTGGCCTTGCTGAGCTGAAAGATTCTCATTTGCTTGTTGAAGACCGGTTTGAATGGTAGTAAGCTGTTTGCTGATTGCTGCAAGCTGAGGAACCGCTTGCTGCACATTTCCTGTTGTAGAGAGCTGAGTGCTGACAAGCTGCAGCTGTTGATTAACTTGAGCTAATCCGTCTGCGGCAGGTGCAAGTGACCCGCCAGATTCTTTAGAAGCAGAACCCGTTTGGTCGGCTATTTGATTTAGCCCTTTTTCAATATCACTTAATCCTTTTTGTACATCTCCGATTCCTTTAACAGCATCTTTGATTCCGTCTGATACAGAGCCCAGCTGTGAATTAACATATAAATCATCAATCTTTTCTCCCGTAGGCTGTGTGATCGTCATAACAGAATCCACGTGATCCACTTTTTCAATTGCTTTGCTTATATTTCCTAAATACGGAATAACATCCGCCTTTGTTAACTCTTTATCTCCTTTAATAATAACATTGACAGGAAATGCTTTTCCTTCTCCCAGTGCGTCACTGATAGCATTTAGTCCTTTTATAGATTTATAATCACTGCTTATTTCAGCAGTAGAATCAAACGATACTTTTGAGTCATACGTTACAATAAAAGGCACGGTAATAATCGCTGTAATGACTAAAAATACGAACGGTCGCGCTACTGCCTTTCTTCCTAAAAACCCCCACAGCTTATTATCGCTATGAGAAGCCACTTTTTTAGACGGCCAAAATAATTTTTCTCCAAGCGTAACCATAAAAAGTGGCAGCAAGGTAAATAAAATCACTAGCAGCACACCAACTCCCACTGCTACGCCAACGGCCGATTGGAAAATAGCAAACTTGGCAAATCCGATGGCTGCAAAACCAATAAATACGGCAATTCCGCTGATGAATAACGTTCTTCCTGCTGTACGGTAAGCCGTGATCGTGGCTTCTACTTTATCATGTCCGTTAGCCAATTCTTCACGGAAACGGTTAAGTAAAAGAATGCAGTAATCCGTACCTATTCCAAACAAAATAGCTACTAAGAACGTTTGCGTGAACGTTGAGATTGGAAAATCGACATTTTTAACTAAAATACCTAGTAACGATTGACTGATTAAGTATGTGATTCCCACAATTAAAATAGGAATAAACGGCGTCACGACTGAACGGAAAACGAGTAGAAGCAAACCTAAAATCAAGAAGATAGTAATAAACTCGGTTTTCTTTAACCCTTCTTCTGAACTGTGTGCAAAATCCTGATTAATAAGAGATGCACCTGTTACATATGCCGTAACGTCTTTTGGCACGCTGTCATAAATCTGATTCGCTATTTTTTCAACTTTTTCATCCGATCCACTGACAGTAACCGGAACTAAAACGGTTTTTTTGTCTTTAGACATTAATTGGTTACGAACATCTTGATCATCTGTTAAAGGCGTTGTAACATCTTTTACACCTTTAATTTTCTCTGTCTTATCAATGATTTTCTGTATCTGTTTCTCACTATCTTTATCTAATGCGTTATCTAGCTTAATCACCATGCTGATGGTGTTACTGTCTTCCCCGGCATTTTTGAGAATTTGGCTGGCCCTAGATGAAACGGCATCATCAGGAAGCTGAGACTGCCCTTTTTCACTTGCGAGCTTTGTTAAATTGGGTGCCGTTAGCATCAATATGACCGTTAAAGCTAAAATAAAGGCCGCAATCACCCATTTAAATTTCACAATAAATTTCATTTTTTGCTTTCCCCTTTTATAGTTAACTTTTCTTTTGCCATTGTAAGAATTTCAATAAATGTATCTATTTTTTCTTCTTCTACATCATCAAACAAATTCTCAATGATACTAAAACACGCGGCATTTCCGTCATGTATTACCTTTTCTCCTTCAGCCGTAATCTTAATAAGCTTAGAACGTTTATCGCTCTCTAGTTCATTAGTGTCCCACTCCACAAGCCCTTTTTCGAGCAGTTTTTTAATTCGATTCGAAATGGCACTTTTATGAACACCTTGCAAGACAGCGAGACTGCCAGGTGAAGATGGACCTTTAATCATTAAACTATTTAACAAATCAAACTGCTGCCTTGAGACATGTTCGAAGAGGTTATGGCTCAGCTCTCTGTGAATGACTTCTGTTCCTACAAACAGCACTTCTTCAAAAAGTTCTACAGCTTGATATAACTTGCTTTTCGTCACTTCTTTCCCTCCTTTGCTCATTTAGTTTATAGGTATAAACTATTCAACTTTAAAAATAGTTTATAGGACTAAACTTTATTCTGTCAATAAATTTATGTCTGACTGTCTTCATATATGATAAAGATAAACGGAATCCCAAAAGATACCGCTTACATCAGCTTTTTTGGTTGTCAAAGCTCAATCACTTAAGTATTATTAGTAATTGACTTCTTTTCAAGGAGATATAAATTTTATACACAGAAAGGGTGATCACACATGAATACAATGCATGCTAATGAGCAGGTCAGTAAGAAAGATTCCTTTCCAATTGCTCTTATCTCGTTGACTCTTGGAGCTTTTGCTATTGGAATGACGGAATTCGTTATTATGGGGATACTGCCTAACGTTGCAGAAGACCTTCATGTTAGCATTTCGACTGCTGGTCAGCTAATTACGGGCTATGCTTTAGGAGTAGCGATTGGCGCGCCAATTTTAACCATTTTTACTCATCGACTTCCTCAAAAGCTTCTGCTTTGTTTACTCATGCTTTTATTTATTCTCGGAAATGCGATTGCTATTATTGCACCTAACTATGGAATTTTGATGGGAGCTCGTTTAGTTACGGCGTTATGTCACGGTACTTTCTTTGGAGTAGGCGCTGTTATTGCTTCACGGCTCGTACAACCGCATAAGCGAGCAAGTGCTGTTGCAACGATGATGGCAGGTTTAACCATTGCAAATATTATCGGCGTTCCTGTAGGAACATTTATTGGCCAACACTTAGGTTGGAGAGCTTCGTTTGGGGCTATTACCATTATGGGAATCATTGCATTTATCGGTATTATTCTGTTTATCCCAAAGCTTGGTCAAGAAAAATTAACGGGTCTAAAACAGCAGTTTGCTGCTTTTAGCCAACCAAAACTTCTTGTGATGCTTCTTTTAAGTGCAATAGGGTGCGGTAGTTTATTTACTGTATTTACGTACATTACACCGCTTCTTGAAGACGTTACGGGAGTAAGTGAACACAGCGTTACGTGGATACTTGTATTGTACGGATGCGGCGTTACGCTTGGAAATGTTGTTGGAGGAAAGCTTGCAGATTGGAAGTTAATGCCTTCGGTTGTAGGTATATTTGCTTTTCTTTGTATTGTGCTGACTATTTTTACGTTTACTGTCAAAAGCCCAACAGCCGCGATTATCACGCTGTTTTTCTGGGGAGCAGCAGCATTTGCTGTAATGCCTGGTATTCAAGTGAAAATTATGAACTTAGCACAGGAAGCACCTGCTTTAGCTTCTACTTCGAATCACTCATTTGCTAACTTAGGAAATGCTTTTGGCGCCTTTTTCGGAGGCGTAATTATTAACCATATGGGACTTACTTCACTTCCTTGGGTTGGCGCCATTTTTGTAGGAACGGCTTTTGTTATTAGCACTTGTCTGTTTATTGTGGAAACACGCAAAAAACATAGTGAACAATCGTCCTAACTGTCTAACAACTGAACAAAAAGCAAAAAAAGAGCCTTTCTTGGATGAAAGGCTCTTTTTCTGCTTCTAACTCGCTTTTTTCATTTCTTTACTTGTTAATCGACTGTGTTTACGAGAATAACCTATATACACAAATATACCAAGCACAATCCATATGCTAAAATATAGCCATGTTGTTTTAGGAAGATTAATCATTAAAAATAAACAAGATAATACAGATAAAATTGGTAAAACCGGGACAAACGGCATTGTAAATCCACGTTTTAAAGTTGGGTGCGTTTTGCGTAAGATGATAATGCTGACGCCCACCATACCGAAAGTTAAAAGGGCTCCGATATTTGCTAAATTCGCAAGTTCTTTTAAATCGATAAATCCTGAAATTAACGCTCCGATAATTCCTACTAGCCAAGTGGAGAGAGTCGGAACTCCCGTTTTCTCATTTGTTTTAGCAAATGCTTTTGGTAGCAAGCCGTCGCGGCTCATTGAGAATAAAATTCGTGTTGCTGCATAAATGTAGGCGAAAATAACAGCCATAATCCCAATGACAGCTCCTGCAGCAATAACTCCTGCCACTGCATTTTGTCCTACTGAATGAAGAACATAGGCCATTGCTTCTGGAACATTCAGTTCCTTGTAAGAAACAACCCCTGTCATAACAAGGCATACCGCTACATAAATAATCGTGCAGATCACGAGTGAACTAATAATTCCAATTGGCAAATTGCGCTGCGGGTTCTTTACTTCTTCTGCTGATGTAGATAAAGCATCAAAACCTAAGAAAGCAAAAAATACGGCCGCTCCCCCTGTCACAACCCCTTCAATTCCATAAGGCATAAAAGGAGTCCAATTAGACGGCTTCACATAAAAAGCCCCTACAATAATAAAGAGAAGGATAATAAATAATTTAACAAGCACCATAAAATTATTCACTTTTTTACTTTCTTTAGTTCCCCTTGAAAGCAGCCATGTAATAAGAAGGGTAATACAAATAGCAGGAAGGTTCACCAGGCCTCCATTTGCAGGGATCGTAATCAATTCTTTTGGGAGTGAAAAACCAAAGCCTTCTAAAAAATTATTAAAATAAGAAGACCATCCATTTGCTACTGCTGACATCGTTAATAAATAGACGGAAAGCAATGTCCATCCCATTAAGTGTGCTACCACTTCGCCGATGGTTGCATATGTATAGGTGTAAACGCTCCCAGATACAGGTATAGTTGAAGCAAATTCCGCATAGCACAGCGCTGCAAAACCGCATACAATAGAAGCCAGTATAAAAGAAAAAATAACGGCTGGCCCCGCATCGTTAGCAGCTACTAAGCCTGTTAAAACTAAAACCCCCGTTCCTATTACGGCTCCAATACCAAGAAGAGTCAAATCGAATGCCCCTAATGTTTTGACTAGAGATTTGTTTTGACTTTGTTCTAATAATTGCTCGATTGACTTCTTTTTAAATAGTTTTCCCATTGCACTCTCTCCTCTCTGTTGCCACTCATCCATTAAAAAACTTAAAAATGACGTCTTTTCCTATTTGACTACGCGTTTTTACTTCAGATACAGAAGTAATTATATAGAAATAATTACTAACTTGTCTATTAGTATACTAATATCATTATATATATTTCAAGAGTTTTTGTAAGCGATTTCTTAATCTCTATCTATTTTGGCTTTATCAACTAAATAAAGAAATCATCATTGTGATTATGTATAATAAGTTTGAATAAAATTAATATTCTAAAAAATAAATTGGTTCATTTTCAGATAGTTTTTTCGCCGCCTATCTTCAAATATAAATTCCTGACATAGGGATTATTTACAGAACGATGAATGTTTTACCTTAACGGGTGTTATAATGATGAAAACTGAAGTGTATGAAGGGCGGAGAGAGATGCTTAACTTACTTATTGGCTGTATTTTACTAGCATTAGGAGTGTACTTTATGTTTAAATTTCTTTTTTATTCTCCTTCTAAAAAGAAGCGAGGTCAGCAACCTATGAACAAATTGTCAAATGAAGATTCAGCTTCCCCCCGTACAAACGATTCGAATGGAACAAGATAATTTTTTTTATAAAATACCGGCGTTTGTCTAAGGCAAAAGTTATACTGCTGATATATATTATCTTATACCCTTCTAGTTCAATATTCCCTTCATTTTGGTGTAAGACAAGATGAAGGGAATCACTATCCGACTTAAAAAATCGGATTTTTCTATTTAGCAAGGTAAATGTCTTCAATAAACTCTGTTTGAATCCATTTCTTTATTCAAGTGTACAGCTGCCTCTTCAACACTTACTGTTCCAATGTTTTTCTTCCCATGCTTTCGCATAGCAAGCGATTTATTTTCTACTTCTTTATCTCCTATTACGGCCATATAAGGAACTTTGAGCATTTCGGCTTCTCTAATTTTCAGACCTATTTTTTCAATACGATCATCCACTTCAACACGATACCCTTGTGACTCCAGCTCGTGTTTCACCTTGTATGCATATTCCACATGCGGCGGTGCAATAGGCAAAAGCTTAAATTGAACAGGAGCCAGCCAAAGAGGAAATTGACCTTCATAATGTTCAATCAAGATGGCCATAAATCGTTCAACGGAACCGTATATAGCGCGGTGAATCATTACGGGACGGTGCGGTTTATTGTCCTCTCCAATATACATACAGTCAAACTTCTCTGGCATTAGAAAATCAAGCTGAACTGTTCCGCACTGCCAGCTGCGGCCTAGGGAATCTAAAATATGAAAATCGATTTTCGGCCCGTAAAAAGCTCCGTCTCCTTCATTTACCTGATAGTCTAAGCCTTTTTCATTTAGCACCGATTGAAGCGACTTTTCTGCTTGATTCCATGTTTCAATATCTCCCATAAATTTTTCAGGACGTGTGGATAGCTCCACTTTGTAATCAAAGCCAAAATGTGAATAAAAGTCATGGATAAACGCTAGAATGCGGCTAATCTCAGCTTCGATCTGACTGAGTTCTACGAATAAATGAGCGTCGTCCTGTGTGAATGACCGAACTCTTAGTAATCCGTTTAAAGAGCCAGAAAGCTCGTGGCGATGAACTAACCCGAGCTCCGCGTATCGAACTGGAAGTTCTCGGTAGCTTCTTCGCTTGCTGTTAAACAATAAAATGGCTCCCGGACAATTCATCGGTTTAATCGCATAGTTTTGTTTGTCAACATTTGAAAAATACATATTTTCATGATAGTGCTCCCAATGCCCTGATTGTTCCCATAGCTCCTGTTTCATCATGATGGGTGTTTTTATCTCTTGATAGCCTGCTTTGTAATGCTTTTGTTTCCAGTAGTTTTCTAACTCATTTCGAACAATCATTCCGTTAGGTAAGAAAAACGGCATACCAGGAGCTTCTTCCATCGACATAAACAGCTCCAGTTCTTGACCTAATTTTTGATGATTTCGTTTTTCTGCTTCCATTTGTTTTGACATGTTCATTCCTCCAATATGTTTTTATTCAACAAAAAAACCGCACTCATCCCTAATAAAGGGACGAATGCGGCCGTGGTACCACCCTAATTCCGTAAAATACCTATACGTATTTTACGCTTAAAAAGATAACGGTTTTACCGGTTGCAGTTTCAGTGTATACACATTCCCTGCCGCAGCTCCAAGGTGGTAAATTCATTTCGTTTTCTAAGGGTTCTCAGCCAGTGACCCTACTCTCTGTAAAGAAAATCCAAAAATGATTCATGTCCTTTTCAATGCTTGTATATTCATTTTTTCTACATAAAAAACCGCACTCATCCCTAGTGAAGGGACGAATGCGGTCGTGGTACCACCCTAATTCCGTAAAATACCTGTACGCATTTTACGCTCAAAAAAAGATAACGGTTTTACCGATTGCAGTTTCAGTTATGCACATTCCCTGCAATAGCTCTAAGGTGGTAAATTAGATGATTTCTTAAGGGCTCCCAGCCGCTGACCCTATTCTCTGCGAAGAAAACAGCACCTAATTCATGTCCTTTTCGTTGCCAAATAATGTTTGTTAGTTGTTAAAAGTGATTATAGTGTATAAATTTTACAGAAGTCAAGAAGTAATTTTTATTTCTTAATGTTATAGAATTAATTTATGCTTAAATTCCCGAAAAGTTACTTAAGAATATATGGGCTTAAAAAGTTTTTTATTATAATATTAACACCTACATTTTATTTTTGTTTTTACCTTTATTGTGTAAGAATAAAGGCAAAAAAGAAAGATGTTACAAGCATTTATTTGCTTTATCTAAGTATTATTAACGAATTAAAATCCAGTACTGCTCAAATCAGAATAAGTAACATAGCACAAGTATCATCAGTTTTTTATTTATATACTAAAATATTAAATATACCTTTTTCTACTTACACCAATATTTGGCTTGAACTCGTCGAAACTATTTTTTATCTATCTTTAGACGGAAGCTCCTGGTACATGCTTCCACTTTGCGGAAAAATCCGTTTTTTCCTGAGTTGTTCTTTAAGAATAACATCAAGCTGCCGCTGAATTTTCCTTGTTTCATTTGTTGAAAAATACGGGTAAGCCAAATTTACTGTTTCTAACGGATCCTTGGTCAAATTGTACATTTCAATTTGATCCGGAACCGATGTTTCTTTAAGGTTAGTAAGATCTACCGGGTAACTTTCATATTGCTCTCGGTGGATGACTTCATCTTTTTCGTTAGGTGCTGACCGAAATTGCGGATTATCATGGTATCGAGCGTATTTCCAGATTTCCTTTCCTGCGGCTGATTGAAACTCGACAATGATCGCTTGAATGTGATTAGGCTGAACGACTGACGGATAGCTTTCTCCTAAAAAATTTGTTTGGTGAAGTCCTTTTGTCGGGTCATCATCCGTCATAAAGAAAATCGGTGCTTTTTCTTTATGGAGCGATGTTTCTCCTCGCAACGTTCCTGAGAGGTCTCGCCCAACAAATGGATGTACTTCCGTATGACTTTTTTGCAATTGCTTTTGAACAGCGGAAGCATCGATATTAGCCAAGCTAAGCATTGTCGGGATCAAGTCAACATGACTAGTCAGCACGTCTGTACGTTGATAACTAGGAAACAAATGCTTGTTATGAATGAGAAGCGGCACGTGAATCGACTCTTCATACATGTTGTACCATTTTTGATGTAGTCCTCCGTGAGCCCCAAGCAAATCACCGTGATCCGACGTGAAAATAATAATGGTATTGTCATAGAACGAAGATTGTTCTATAGTCCGAAGGACTTTCAAAATTTGTTTATCAACATTTTTTTGAAGCTGATAATATAAGCGCCGGTAGAAACTAGAATTTGGCGTCGGCTGCAGCGCTTTTGGGTAGATGTATTTATAGCTGCTTTGAGCGCTAGGCTTCGTTTGTAAAGATTCTCTAATAGTAGGTGGCGGCTCGATGTTCGGAATTGTCTCATCAATAGAAAACTGAAACATAGCAAGGTGTTTGGTGATTGCTCCGAACAGCGCAATGTCATGCGGGTTCACAAACGAAGCTACCATGAGCCAAGGCTGCGCAGTCTTTTGATATTCTAATTGTTGAATAAGCTCTATGATTTCCTCTGCATATATTTCGTCTCGTCCACTCACTCCAATGGCCGCAGATGAACCAGAATTGTGCGGGTTTCTCCCTTCCGGCTCTGGACCAATCCACCCTAAAAAACTAAACTTTTCAAGCTTATTAGCCCGTTGATAGAGGCGCTCTTTTTCTGGATCCGGTATTCCTGTTTGCATCTGGTAGCTAGAAAAAACGTTATGTGTTCCTGGAATTAAGATGTTCTCATCAGAAATATGCCATTTTCCTTTATAAAAGGTTTGATACCCAGCCTGCTTAAAATAATCTCCCATCGTTGGGACGGTATTAGGCTGCAGCCAAAACATATCAGGATCTTGTGACTTCTTTGCGATACCTTGCGTTTGGGTCACTCCGTGCAAGGAAGGGTACTGCCCTGTAAACAATGTAGCTCGACTCGGTGAACAGGCTGTAGAACCGACGTAGTGACGAGTAAACCCCATTCCATGCTGTTTTAAAAATTCATGTGCTTTTAAATGTTTTTTTCGCCACTTTTTTACTTCTTTACTTTCATATACGGGTGGAAATCGTTCTTCGTCCACCATAATCAACAAAAAATTAGGCTGCTCCTTCATGTTTACTCCTCCGCGTGTTTATCAAATGTTCTGTATTGATAAACTATGTAAAAAGTACTTTTTTTAGAAGAACGGAGTACGGTTCATGTCTTTTTATACCCAAACAAAAAAAGACTTAGAGGATTTCTCTAAGTCTTTCATAACGCGTTTCAATACGATATTCCTTATTTTTTGTATGCTTTTAGCTGCTGATTTCGTTTATAGGTACCCATTATACTAGGTATACCTACAATTATGCTTATCATAAAACTCCACATCATGTAGCGCCAATCCCCTGTAAAAAGCGCTACTCCCATAAAAAAAATGAGCTGACCAACAAGAGCTAACCATGAAGCTATCCAAGCAAACATCATATTCTCTTTCAAGTTATCACCTCATATTTTTAATTACAAATGACCTCTTTTATTTTACCATAAAATTCTAATTTCGAAGGTTGTTCTACTGTTTATGTTATGTACATAACTAAAAAAGCTAATGACAGCACGTAGCTAGCCATTAGCTTTTTTATTATTTTGCAAATACATGATGCCCTATTTTAATTGTTTCTTGTTTTTGGCGCAGCCATTGATCTCCCGTTTTATCAGGATTAAAGAAGAATAATGAACCTTTTCCTTGACCTTGGAAGTTAATTGCTTCTTCTACAGCTTTTTTTGAACCTTTGTCTGCAGGTTTATTGATTTGACCGTTGCTGACCGGGCTGTACTGACCTTTTTGATAAATAACGCCTTTTACAGTGTCCGGGAATTTGCTGCTGTCGACTCTATTTAATACAACTGTTGCCACGGCTACTTTGCCTGCGTACGGCTCTCCTTTGGCTTCAGCTGATACAAGACGAGCTAATAGTTCTTTATCATTTTTATTTACTTGAATGTGCTGTTCATGAGCGGGTGCTGCAGCAAATGCTGAGTAACCTGCACCAAAACTCGGGATAAGCATTGCGATAGCAATTACTAGTTTTTTCATCATAAAAATAAAAGCCTCCTTGCTATTTCTTGACGTGGTTCATATGCTAGCAGAAATATAAGAGTCTTTCATTGCAAAAAATTATCCAGTTCCAAAAGAAATTGTATATTATCGTATTTTTTTAACTATTTTTCAGCATATAAAAATATAACTTTACTCATTAAATATGAGTTGCATTTCATTCTTTAGTGGTTTATGATATAAAAATATAAATAGTAATGATTACGATTTTCAAGAAGGACTTTAAGAAAGGATTGATTATTTGGCTAAAAAATCAAAAATAGCAAAAGAAAAGCACCGACAAGCACTTGTCGAAAAATATGCTGAGTTAAGAAAACAGTTAAAGGAACAAGGAAATTATAATGAACTACGAAAGCTTCCTAGAGACTCTTCTTCTACTCGCTTGCATAATCGCTGTGAAGTAACGGGAAGACCTCGTGGATATTTACGTAAATTTAAGCTTTCGCGAATTGCATTTAGAGAACTTGCTCACAAGGGACAGCTTCCTGGGGTGAAAAAATCAAGCTGGTAAAATTCTAATGAGGTAAAGGGCCCTCTTTGCTAAAAAAGGAATCATTATACGTCATAAATCGTAATCATTACTTTTAATAGGAGGGATCAACATGGCTACATGGAACTTAGGTACAACGAAACATCACGTTCTCATTTGCAATGGAAGCAGCTGCAATCGAGTTGGAGCCGAAGAAGTTACACAAGCGATTCGAACTGAGATAGCTAATCAAGAGATGGACGAATACATACATACGACTCGCACTCGATGTAATGGAAGATGTCATGATAAATGCGTCGTCATTTCCTACCCAGACGGTATTTGGTATAAAGATATGAAGCCTGATGATGCACGAGAGCTTATTAACTCTTTAAAGACAGATCAACCTTTTGTCCAAAAAACAAGTCATACTTTTTGCGGAGAAGGTTTCCAGCGAACAGAAGGTACTGTTAAAGGTATCTCAAAACAAAAAGAAACCGTCATCAAAGTATCTAAAAAACTTTAATTTACAACGGTGAAATCCTGGTCTTTATAAAGTTAACCAATTAAAAGAGAAACATTATTAAAAATGTCTGTTTGTTTTCTTTAATGCGCCTATTGCTTAATCTAAACAAAAAAGCCGACCCTAGCAACCAGGTCGGCTTTTTTCACCTCTAAACCTTTAAGAAATTAGATTTTTTCTGTTTCACATATAAAATCTGAACTGTATACTTTCTTGACTACTGACGAAAGAATATCAATTCCTTTCTTTAACTCCTCATCTGTAGCAGTAAGACTTATGCGAATGCACTCCTGGTTGTGAGGACAAGACCGGTTGCCGTGAAAGAATGATCCGCCTGGTACTACAATCAAGTTTTCTGCTTTTAATTTATTGTATAGATCGTTATCACTGAAAGTCAAACCTTCTAACCAAAGCCAACCAAACAACGAACCTTCCGCTTTATGTAAATACCAAGGAATATCATCCGGCATATGTGTAGTTAAAAGATTTTTTAAATAGTCATGTTTTTGTTTATAATGAGTTCTTATATAGTTAGCTGAAATTCCAGGTAACTTTCCGTTCTTTAAGGTGTTAACCACCATCCGCTGACCTAACCTAGAAGAGTGAATCAAAATATTTGATTGAAATGCTTCCATTACTTTTATGAAGTCACTTTTTCCTATAGCAATTCCTATTCTCTCTCCAGGCAATCCGGCTTTAGAAAGACTCATGCAGTGAATGATGTTGTCATGTATAATTGGATTCATTTCAACAAAGTTCATAGCCGGAAAAGGAGGTGCGTACGCTGAATCAATTAGCAATGGAATGTTATAGTCCTTGCATACTTGGGATATAAAGTGTACGGCTTCTTTTGAAAGAATGTTGCCGCTTGGATTATTAGGTCTTGATAATACGACAGCTCCGATATCTGGGTCCTGTGCTATTTTATCTTTGAATGCCTGTTTGTTAAATTCATAACGAAACGTATGATGATCAAGCTTTGAGACGATAGGAGGAATTCCTTCTATTATAGCTTCCTCTAGTGCCACTCCGCTGTACCCAGCGTAATCCGGCAGCATAGGTATTAATGCTTTTTTAACTCTTCCTTCTTTACTTGTACCGCAAAATGAATTTATAGCTAAAAAAAACAGATTTTGACTTCCTGAAGTGATCAAGACTTGTTCTCTGTCCAGCTCAATACGATAATTCCTAAAGAAGTATTCTCTTATGCAATCAATTAATTCATACGTACCGTAACTAGACCCATATTGGCTAATCAAATTCTTTAGTTGTTTGTCGTTCACAATATCTTTTAAAGCTTCTTCCCACATTTCATAAACTTGAGGGAGTATGGCAGGATTTCCAGCGCTTAAATTCACATATTGATTGAGATCAGAATTGAGCACTTCTTGAATGTCATGCATAATAGCACGAACGCCTACTTTATTAGTCATTTTGTTTCCTATTTTACTTAAATGCAAAGCATTCATTAGTGCATCTTCTCCTTAGAGATTATGGTCATCGAATAGTAAGTATGGAACTTCAATCTTTTTATTTTGCTGATTAATAAAATAATTGTCCGGAATAGTAAATTTATCACCGTTCTCACTAGGCAATAAGTATTTTCGAACATAGCGTTCGGCTTCTTCTTTATAGCCAAGGTCACTTTGAATTGTTTCAAGTTGTTCAATTTCTTTTACTAAAAGGTCTAGTTCCTTCAAACACATGTCTAAATCTAAATAAGCATGGTCTTCTTTTCGGGATATTGAATGCCCATTTGCAACTAACCAGCTAAAAAGAAAAAATCCTGTGCCAGAATCAAAGTTTCGAGGTGCATTATGCTGACTAGGATACCTTAACAGACGTTCAAAGAGAACAAATTCTGTTATCTCTTCCCAAAAAGGGTATTTTCTTTTATGAAGAGTCAGCACCGTCTGACAGTCTACTTTAACTTCTTCCAGTATGCCTGCAAAAAAATTCATTTTTGCCTGTATATGTTGATCGAAAGGTTTATTTCCACAGTGATGATAATAGTCATGTAGATATCCCCAGATTACCCTTGCCTGATAGGTGTCTTCTCTATTCATAGTATGAGATTTAAAGTTAAAATCAGGGAAGATAGAATACGCTCTTTTTAATGTATCATCATTGTATATGCTGTGAAATTTATTAAAGAAAAATATCGCGAAGTTTTGAGTTGTTACCTTTTCTTTTGTTTGTACATTCTCAGGGAAAAATACAATACACTTCCCTTCCATAAATCCTTGAGTACCAGCCAACAGCTTTAACGATTCACATCCATTTTTAGGATGAGGAAGGTCTGCTTCAATGGAGTTCATGATTTCAGGTTCATCACGAACGGCGATAAAGGCTTCTAAATAAAACCCTCTTTTGGTAGGGCCATTAGGCGTTACAATCGGTCCTAAAAAGAACGTCGCCTCTCCGTTTGCAGGCGGGCTATAAGCAATTAACGTTTGATCAAAATAAGGAGATTGATCGAGTCCTCTTTCGATCCAATCACATACGTCATTTTTTAATGCATTCCACACTTTAGGTAAATTTAGAGAGTTATATATTGTTTCAGTTTCAGCAACTACTTTTAATAAGAGTTCTCTAGCTTTTTCGTAATTTCTTTTGACCTCTCCATTTGGGCCCTGATATTTTCTTATCTCATATAGAGCAGGTACTATTTTATCGTTTAATAACTCCACTAAACTTTGAGTATGATTTTTTGTTAACATGATTAAAACCCTCCTTTTTTTAGGGCAGCTACTTAGCAGAAATATTTTTAGATGATGTAAGAGTAGAGTTATTTGTGTTTTTCTCTACTTGCTTTTTCAAGTTAATAAATATAACCCCCGTTATTACAAACGCTGTACCTATATAGACCTGTTTGTTTAATGTTTCACCTAAAAAGACAAATCCTACATATAAGGCGATAACCGGTGAAATAAATAGATGCGCCGTTGCTTTTGATATATGCCATTTTTTTAATAAATAAATATTAATAGAAAACCCCAAGACCGATCCTATAATAGCCAAGTATAATAATGAGATAAGACTAACCCCAGAGAAAGTGCGGTTTCCATTTTCTATAAATAAACTAACAATCAGTAAACAAGCGCCTCCACTTAGCATCGAAAAAGAATTAAAGGTCATAATAGGCAAGGATTTTATGCGAGATTGAACTTGAACAGTTATAAAAGCAGAACCTAGCATAGCCATTAAAATGACAATCATGGCTACTATTTGAATCACATTTCCCTGTATAAACAGCTGATTTCCAAATACAACGCTCATACCAATTAAGCACATGACTACACCTATCTTTTGTCCTTTTGTAGCTGGTGTTCCTTTAAATAAGCGATTAAATAAAAGAGCAAACACTGAAATGCTGGCGGCTAAAACGGAAACAAGCCCGCTTGGCAAATAGACGGATGCCCAATAAACAGAACCAAACGGTAGAGCAAAGTACAAAATTCCGTTTAATGCTGAAATAATTACTACTTCTTTTGAAATGGCCATTTTTTTTGTGAGTAAGAGGTAGAGGGCAATTATTAAACTAGCAATTAAAAACCTCATACCTGCTGACCATAGAGGCAAGCTATCCTTTAAGCCAGTCTTTTGAAAAGCCCATGTCGTTCCCCCGATGACGGCTAACAGACAAAACAAAAGATGTACATGAATACGGGTTAATTTAGAAATCACTGTTTCACCTTATTTCTTTTTTAAAGTTGAGCCTATTTTCTTCCGTGAAGCGTAAAACACATCGGCACTTCTCCAAAATCTTTTACAACTGTTAAACCCTGCTCGTTAGCAGCTTTACTTGTTGTAATACATGCGTCTACCTTTCCTTCTAAGCAATCAATCGCGGCTTGAGCATTACTATTTACTAACTGAACATTGGAACTGATGGAATGAGCTAAATCAACAGGGGCAGGATGTGAAGCAATTAACAGGTTGTTGTTTGTTATCACCTCTTCTTTTGAGGCAAGCACCATGTTATACGTTGGCATAATAAAGCTATCTACTAGCTCTAAACTAGTTAAATTTTTGAACACAATATCATGTAAGTAAGGATATACCGCACAGCCTAGTAGAGCAGAACTCTCTGTTTCTTTCACATGAACTAAAGCTTCTTCCAACGTTTGATGTAAAAAGACCTGACCTTGTATGCTTTGGCGTTCAAACCACAGATAGCCTGCTTTTTCACAATTTGTTCCTTCAGGCCCTAAGGTATGGATAATGCTAATCTTTTGAAGCTGCTTATTTTTCTTACTAGACGACTCTGCAACTATCATAGCCTTTGATACCCCCTATGCATTTACTTTATTTTGATAAACGATTTTTACTTTGTTATCCAAATAGCTGTAATACTGCTCACAGTCGGAATAAGAGTCATGAGTGGTTAAAATAAATCCAGGGTAACCTGAAAAGTGCGGATATGGTAAAATGTCTGTCCCTTCAGTTATAAATTGAATAACCCTTTTTACTTCAGTGTCTCTACGCACGTCTTCCAAGCCTCGAATTTCTTTAAAAATCCCATGGCCTTGCACAGGGATAATGTAGTTGCCCACCACTTTCTTTCGTTTTCTTTCATTTTTTAATACAGGAGGTTTTAATCCTAATACATAGTGAAAAACTAGCTCGATATAGTTAATACCTGTACTTTCTTTTACGATATAATGAGAAATCCCAGACCCTCCAATGCGCGCTCCTATTTCAATCACATAAGGTTTTCCTGCTGGGTCCAAACGTAATTCAATATGAGCGGGGCCATTCTCAATCCCTAAAGCGGTTGCTGCTTTAGCTGCTTCTTGCGAAATAGATTCCCAAACGTTTTCTTCTAGGTGAGCTGGCGCTATATAAACACCTTCTTCAAAAAAAGGCCCTTTGGAATTTCCTTTGTATCCTATAGAGAGTACACAAACCTCTCCTTCTACAGAAAACGTCTCAATAGCAAACTCTGGTCCGTCTACAAATTGTTCAATTACCATGCCCGTTTTATTTTTTGTGAATTTACTTAGGTCTTCTTCATTTACGCGTCTCACTTTTTCTATGCTGTCAATCAGTTCTTTTTTATTATTCGCTCGTGATACACCTTGACTGGAAAATCCGTTAGAAGGTTTTACTACGACAGGATAAGGCAGTGAAAGATTCTTTAATTCCTCCGTATTTTCAACCTCTTTAAAATACGGAGTGTTAAGATCATTATCTTTTAAAACCTCTCTCATTTTCTGTTTGTTGCGACAGTTACTAATCACAAACGGTGATAAGCCCGGTAAGTTTAATTTTTCTGTCAGCTGAGCTACAAACTCTAACGCAGGCTCATATAATGTCATAATGCCGTCAAAAGGATTTTTGTGATGCTCTGCTTTAATAATCTCAAGAGCTTTGTCTGAGGTGTGAAATAAATCAATGGGTATGAAATTTTGTACGTTTTTAAGATGCTTAGGTTCTACTTCTTCTTGGTTATAAAAAAACGTCACTTTAATTCCGAGAGCTTCTGCTTCTTCAAAAATAAACGGTAAATATGTATTTTGTAACACAACTGCTAGATGCTTGTTTTGTAACGGCATTTACTTCCCCCCTACTTTTAAACAGCTCTTCACTGTTCGATGACTAAATTCTAATGATCGCTTCATATATTTGTCAATTTAATTTTATATAACATTAGGAATATATAGAATATTTGATATATTAGTAAAAAGTAAAGAAAAGAATGGTTTGTAGGGTTAATACTAAAGCGAAATTAAAAGCAGGAATTTTGCTATTTGATTATAAAGATATTGTGAGAAAAAATTTAACAAGAATTTTTCTGAAAAAAAGAAAGGTCGACATAGATTCAACCTTTCTTTTTTTATTTTTTTATTAAAATAGATATTAACCATTTATAAAGTTACATCTTTTTCAGCCATCTCATTTAGTATTCTTTTTAATGCCACGTCGGGGTTTAATGCGGGATCCTTTATATTCACTTCTTTCATATTGCTCTCCTTTTTCATAGATATATCCATTTTTCACTTTCTTGTTTGAATTTATGTGAACCCTTTTTGTTTACTATAACGAAAGAGAAAATAAAAAGAAAAAGAAGTGAACTTATAAGTTCACTTCTTTTTTTGACGTAACATTTATTTCATAGGCTGCAAATGATTATTAGCTTTTTGTTTTGCATCACGCTGAACGAAAAAAATGATGCAAAGCGCCAGAAGATATAAACATGCAAAAGCTGTTATGTACCAAAGCGCTGAGGTAATGCCGCTTGCGTCCATAGTAAAGCCAATAAGCGCAGGGAAAATAGCACCTCCAAGCCCTGAAAAACCAGTAATTAAACTGGTGACAATACGAGCAGATCCGGTAAACGTATGGTTAGCATATACCATCGTTATCGAATAGATACCTGACATTGCAAGCCCTAAAAACGCTAATAAAATATAGCCTGCTACTGCTTCTTTTAACAAGATAAACAGCCCTAAACTCACAATTGTTCCTCCAATGCTGCCAAAAAGATAGCGTTCGTATGTAACGATTCGAATAATCCATCCAGTAGCCACTCGTCCTATGAGCATAGCCACCCAAAAAACACTTATGCTTAAAGTAGCCTGTGACGGAATTACATCTAGATACACGATAAAAATAGACGAAAGAAAATTATTCATGCTGCTTTCCACTCCGGCGTACATAAAAATCATTACACTAAAAAGAGCGAGTATTTTCCATCTTTGATTTTTAGCAAGCACAGGCGCAGGTTCTGAGTTGGCGTCTGAAGCATCGCTTTCTGAAGTTGAAACAGTCTCTTTTTCAAAAGGAATCATTTTACAGACCACAACCATTAGTAAAGCTAGTACACTTGTTATAAAAAATGAAAACCTCCAGCTGTTCTGTGAAATCAATAAGCTAGCTACTAACGGCATCAACAGCGCACCTAGACCGAATGATACTTCTAAATAACTCATAACAATAGCTCTTCTACCGATAAATACTTCCATCATTAAAGTAGCTACAACTACTTCCAATGCGGCTACACCAATACCGTTTAAAAAATTGAATGCAATAATCCACTCAAATGGAGGCAATAAAAGCATACCTATTTGTGATAGCGCTATCATTAGTGCGGAAATTGTAAGTAAATTCATTTCTCTGAAGCGTCCTAATAAAAAAGAAGATAGCGGAACTCCTATCAAAAATCCTAAAGAACCTACTAATACAAGCTGCCCGCCAACTGTATAGGAAACATGATAATGTATTAACAATTGCGGTAAGACGGATCCTACGGCTGTAATGACTAATCCGCCCAACAAATAAAGTGCATATGAAGCTAGCACAAACTTTTTCATCTTCCCACTCCCTTAAATTCTCTAAAACTTTCTTTCTGTACTTAATTATAAAGCTTTTCCTTTAGTTGTTAACTGAAATTTGAGAAAAAAAACCATTCTTCCTACTCTACTTAATTTCCAGTCATTTATAAGATAAAACAAAAAGAAGAAGACAGGTGTCTCCTTCTTTTTTATTTTTCACTTTACAGTGATGCTTTTAAAATAGCTAAAATATCATCTTTATTTAGTTTCTTAAAGTTACCGAAACCTCCGTGCTCCATTTCACGAGCAGCAATTCCAGCAATTTCGTCTAGTCGCTCTTCTCCGATATCGTAATCTGCTAAGCGAGAAGGTGCACCAAGGCTTGACCAAAAAGCGCTTAGCTTATCGATTCCTTCTAACGCAATTTCTTTGTCACTTTTACCTGCAGTTTCAATATCAAACATGCTTGTCATGACGCGTTTCATACGAGTTACATCTTGATCTACAACGTGTCGCATCCAATTTGGGAATAGGATTGCTAAACCGCCCGCATGAGGAATGTCATATACTGCTGATACCGCGTGTTCAATTGTATGTGAAGCCCAATCTCCAAAGTATCCCATTTGAAGTGTTCCATTTAATGCGATTGTTCCGGAATATAAAATCGTTTCGCGATGTTCGTAGCTTTGCAGATCTTCTAGCAATTTCGGTGCTGTTTCAATTACTGTTTGTAATACGGAATAGCACATACGATCTTGTAAAGGCGTGTTTTTCACGTTATGGAAATATTGTTCGAACACATGACTCATCATGTCTACCATGCCGTAGATAGTTTGATCTCTAGGAACAGACATCGTGTTCACAGGATCTAGTATAGAAAATACAGGGTGCGTAACGGTGCTTCCCCAAACGTATTTTTCATTTGTTTCCCAATTCGTAATAACAGAATCAGGATTCATTTCAGAACCTGTTGCTGCCAACGTTAATACCGTTCCAAACGGCAGTGCTTTTGTAGCCGTTACTTTTTTGTTAATAATATCCCAAACGTCGCCTTCATACTCAGCTCCGGCAGCGATTGCTTTTGTGCAGTCAATAACGCTTCCTCCGCCGACTGCTAACATGAAGTCAATGTTTTCATTTCGGCAAATTTCAATTCCTTTTCGTACCGTAGATAGTCGAGGATTTGGCTCTACGCCCGCTAACTCATGTATATTTACGTTTAACTCTTTTAACAGCGTAAGAACTTGATCGTATAAACCGTTTTTCTTAATGCTTCCTCCGCCATATACAAGCAAAATATTTTTTCCGTATTTCGGGAGTTCTTCTGATAATGCTTGAAGCTGATCTTTTCCGAAGATTAATTTTGTGGGATTATGATAAATGAAACTTTCCATACTATCTGTATACCTCCTAGTTGAATATAAAGTAAGTTGTCGCATTACGCGAACAAGAATGTAAGTATAAATGTAAAACAAAAATTTTTCAAGAGTTAAGTTCTCAAATCGCGTACTTTGTTTTGTTGAGTGATTAAAATGAAGAAAATGGCTTCCTAGACATAAAAAAGAGAGCAAGTAAATGCTCTCTTTAAAGCTCTTTATAAACCATTTTTCTATACGTAACAAAGCCTTCTTTTTCGTAAAAGCTCTCCGCAACCGTATTGTCACTCCAGTAATCCAACTCAATTGTATTTATGTCTTGAGTACGGGCAATGCTATAAATTTCTTTCATCAAACTTGAACCAAACCCTTTGTTTTTGTGGAGTTCTGCGATACTTATTTGATGAACATAAATTGACTTGTAAGCTTTTTTAAACACTGTTTCTGGATACTGCTTTATTTCAACCCAAGCGAATCCTACATGCTGTCCTTCATCTTCTGCTAAAAGAAAGATAAACCTATCGTTTTCCATCACTTTCTTAAAAAATTCATGTATCTTCTGAAAATCATATGTTTGAAAGCGCTCGGGGGATAATTCTACATGCAGTTGATGAACAGACTGATTAAGCTTGGCAATTGTATCAGCATCGAAAGTACGGCTAATCTTCAATTTTTTCTCTCCTATATATCTCGTATTTAGTAGTGGTCGTTATGAATTTATTTCGTTTAATATAGCCGGTGCGTTTGAGGTAAATAACAGATAGTTTTTATTGGTCGTTTTTATAAAGATGCGGTCAGTCGTTCCGTACGGAGGGCCGATTCGAATGGCGTTTGCTTCTTTGCCTCCGTACGTGTCATCTTCCGTTACTTCAAGAATGTCTTCTAACGGAATCGTAAAGTGTGCAAGCTGCCATTTTATAATGAGGCTATCATTTATTTTTTGAACGCTAATAGCTGGTGTAAACATTTTATCCATCCCCTTTGGTTTCTATTAATCTTAACTTTGTCTCTCTGCAACGTGTTCTTTTATCCTTAAAATCGCTTCTTTCGGACAGCCTTGAAAATAGCCTCCGTGATAACAAATAACATGCTCAATCTCATAATTTAGAAACTTTTCGAGTGATTGAACCGCTTGGTCCATATTTAAGGTCGTTTGTTTAACAGGTCCCATTAGTTTTCCATTTACCAATACTAGAGCATCTCCAGCAACCAGCGTTTTTGATTTTCTTAAATAAAAACTAACATGCCCAGGCGTATGTCCGGGAGTAAAAATAACTTCAATACCTCCGCAGTATGGAAGCAGTTGATCTTCTTTTAATACTGTATCTACCTCAACTTTGGGAGGGTTTTTATATAAATATTTTATTTCATCAGGTATAGCTGCTAGTTCTTCGTTACTCATTCGGCTCGCATTCGTTTTAATAAGCGGAAGTTTTCCTTCAATGTACGGCTTATCAAATTCATGAGCATATACGATGATATTTTTATCTGAATTATTTCGTATATCAGTCGCACATCCTATATGATCTAAATCTTGATGTGTTAGAAGAATTACTTTTAGCTGTTCAATAGACATATTTAATTCGTTTAACGCCTCTTTAAGTTGATTGGTTTGGCCAGGCATACCTGTATCAATTAAAATCGCTTCTTCGTTATTCCACACTAATGTAGGATTTAATGTTATGTCTTGATTAAACGCTCTGGCAGTCAACTGTAGCATTTCAACACCTTCTGAAATTCTCATCACAAACCCCTTTTCCTATTAAAGTTACGAAGGTTTTAACCTCCCATAATTGTGCAGATTCCAGTGCTATTCTTGAATTTTATCAATAAACAAAATAAAAACCAGACTGGAAAAAAATCACTTTTTGTGTTATGCTATCTATAGAATGAAGCCTGATACGAATGATTTTTATAAGTAAAAAGGTGAGCCTTGTTGTCTAAGGCTCACCTTTTTTTATTTCTTATCCTCTTTTTGAATACACTCATGCAAAGACACAACCTTGGTTTTCTTTGCTATTTTATATCCCCACCACGTCGCTAAAAAGAGAGGCAGACCGATGTATGAGACCGTCAAGCCGTACCAATCAATTTTGTCGGAAAGTACCGCTTGATAGTTTTGTCCTAAAATAACAATGAGGCACATTCCAAATGCAAGAACAGGACCTAGAGGGAACCATTTTGCTTTATAGGCTAGATCATTTAGATCTTGTCCTGAAGCAACATATGCTTTTCGGAAACGATAGTGGCTGACGGCAATACCAATCCACGCAATAAATCCGCTCATACCTGAAGCGTTTAAAAGCCACATATACATTTGATCACCAAAAACGGATGTTAAAAAGGCAAGACCGCCAATAATAGTGGTTAAAACAAGCGCATTTACTGGAATTCCTCGACGATTAATTTTCCGAAGCGCTTTAGGCGCTTGCCCTTCATTGGCCATTGACCATAACATTCGCGTAGAAGCATATAAACCAGATGTTCCGGCTGATAAAACGGATGTAAGAATAACAGCATTCATCACCGAAGCAGCTGCAGCAATTCCTGCTTTTTCAAAAACAAGCGTAAATGGACTAACCGCAATGTTATCCACATCTCCTCCTAGAAGAGATGGACTTGTGTAAGGAATGATAAGCCCGATTACAGCAATGGCTGCAATATAAAATAGAAGGATGCGCCAAAAGACTTGGCGAATGGCTTTTGGTATATTTTTTTGAGGGTTTTCACTTTCCCCTGCCGCAATACCGACTAGCTCTGTACCTTGAAAAGAAAATCCCGCGATAAAGAAAATGCTTAGTACGGACAGAAATCCGCCGTTGACCGGCGCTTCTTCTAATGTAAAGTTTTTAAAGCCGATATATTCACCGCCGAAGATGCCAAAGATCGTCAGAAGGCCCACTCCGATAAATACAATGATGGTTACTACTTTTACGAGAGCAAACCAATATTCAGATTCTCCATAGCTTTTTACAGATAGGAAATTAAGTAAAAAAATTAAGCCTAAAAACAAAGCGCTCCAGATAATACTTGGCACATCAGGGAACCAAAACTTCATGATAATAGCAGAAGCAGCTATTTCTACAGCGAGCGTAACAGCCCAGTTAAACCAGTAGTTCCAGCCGAGCGCAAACCCGAGAGCTGGGTCTACATAGTGACTGGCGTATGTTGAAAAAGAACCTGATACCGGCATAAACGTGGCCATTTCTCCAAGGCTAGTCATGAGAAAATAAACCATAATTCCAATAGCCCCGTAAGCAATCAGCGCTCCTCCCGGTCCAGCAGTTTGGATGGAAGATCCCGTGGCTAGAAATAAGCCAGTTCCTATTGAACCTCCAATGGCAATCATGGTCATATGACGAGCTTTTAAATGGCGTTTTACATGCTTATCGTCCTGTTTTTTTTCTTCTTCATTACGATTTATATCGACTGCTTCCATACTTATCCCACCTTCATAAAAGAACTATGCGAACATGTTTAACGTAAAGCGTATAAGAATATCCATCTCCTATAAAAAGTAGGAGATGGATCCTTTATTGCTCACTTTGAAAAATCAAAGTAGTTTCGTTTTAATAGACGAGGCAGGCTCATAAGCTGTTCGTACGTTACACTTTTTTCTAAGGCAGAGGTGTTGATTAAAAACAGTTGATCTTCAATGTGTCCAACTGTTTCGTCTGTTTGATACGTAATTCCACATTCTGAACATGTAATGGAAGGCGTCTCTTTAATTTCTATAGCTTTTGTACCGTCAGGAAGCTCCCAATAAACCGTTGCATCCGTCTCCTTGGCTTCATATGATTCGCACCATTGGCACTTCAATATTATTCCTCCTTCGCTCCCGCTGTTTCGTATTTTTTCATTTGCGTTTCAAATTTTTTCTCTTTTAATTGATCGCGCTTTTCACGCTTGTCTTTTAAAGAGCTATGCTCTGGATTTTGATCATACGTTTTCCGGCGGTCAAGACGGTTTAGACCTTCTGGCGTTAAGTTGAACTTTGTATCATCGATAATCGAAAGAACACCATTGCTTTCAAATTTTTCAAACACTTCAGGATATACTTTTTTATAAAATTCTTCTGCGCTTCCACTTTGGTAATTTTGCGGCTCTGGATAAGACGTAATAACACCTTCAAAGTTTCGAAGCACCACTTTATTGGAGCTTTGAGAAATAATATAGTTTGGCTGCAGCGGAATTTTACCGCCTCCTCCAGGAGCATCCACGATAAACGTAGGAACTGCATAGCCGGACGTATGGCCGCGAAGTCCTTCCATAATTTCTAGCCCTTTGCTGATTGGCGCACGGAAATGGCCGATTCCTTCTGATAAATCACATTGATAAATGTAGTAAGGACGCACGCGGATCTTTACTAAATCATGCATAAGCTGCTTCATGATTGGCACGCTGTCGTTAATTCCAGCTAAAATAACCGCTTGGTTTCCAACTGGAACTCCTACGTTCGCAAGCATTTCACATGCACGCTTTGATTCTTCTGTAATTTCAATTGATGTGTTAAAGTGCGTATTTAGCCAAACCGGATGATATTTCTTTAAGATGTTGCACAGATTTTCTGTAATGCGCTGAGGGAACACCACCGGCGCTCTTGTACCGATACGAATAATTTCTACGTGCGGAATATCGCGCAAATTTTTCAAAATATATTCTAAAATATTGTCATTGATTAATAGGCCGTCTCCTCCGGAAATTAATACATCACGAATTTGAGGGTTGGCTGCAATGTAATTAATCGCTGTATCCAGCTGTTTTTTTGGAACGCCCATTCCGATTTGTCCTGAAAAACGTCTTCTTGTACAATAGCGGCAGTACATGGAGCACTGATTTGTAACTAAAAACAGGACGCGGTCGGGATAACGGTGCGTTAAGCCAGGAACCGGTGAATCTTCATCTTCATGAAGCGGATCTTCTAAATCATACCTTGTTTTATGCAGTTCTTCTGAAATAGGAACGGACTGCATTCTGATTGGACATTTCGGATCGTTCACATCCATTAACCATGCGTAGTAAGGAGTGATATTTAACGGAATCGTTTTGGTTGCAATTTTAACACCTTCTTCTTCTTGAGGTGTTAAATTTATGACTTTCTTTAAATCTTCCAATGTTTTAATCGTGTTTGTCAGCTGCCATACCCAGTCGTTCCACTGCTCGTCCGTTACATCTTTCCAAAGCTCGATTTCTTTCCAATGTCTGCTTGCTTTATATAATGTATTTTTCATTTTATATTCCCTCCAAGGTTCATTTTTTGAATAGATGTTCTACTAAGAAATTGACCGCACCATATAATAGCGATCTTCTCCTTCGCCAAACTCTCCTGCTCGCGTTTCTTTAATCGTAAAGTCCATTTTTTTATACAGCTTAACAGCGCCTTCATTTTTTACATTCACAGTCAAACAAACACTTTCAAAATTATCTTTTTGTAGAATCGAAAATATCTCTTCTAAGAACAGCTGTCCAATTCCGCTTCCTTGTTTATCAGAGCGGACGTAGAACCCAAAGATATAAGCTTTTGTGACATCTTTGTAATCTCTAAGCAGCTCGCAAATGGCAATTGGCCTTGCGTCATTTTCCTGGAAATATTGAATGAGCTTTCCGTAGCGCGCTAAAGGTACAAGCGTCTGTTCATCAACGGCTCCCATGCCCGGAAACGCATCTTTTTCAAGTTCAATCATCATTTTTTGCTGCGCGGGACTTAACGACTCTGGGACTTCGATATAATACTGCTCTTTTAATGCATCCATTTTTCTTTCCTCCTTTTTTCACTTTCATATTTTGCATCTTGCAGCGGCCATATTGGACTTGGAAGGTGCTGATAATTAAAGGTCGTTAAGCGATTTGACGCTAAGCCTGGAGCATCCACATAGACGATAGACCCTACAAGCGGTTCAAAAGCGGCTCTGAAATGATTTTTAGCTTTTAAACCAATTATTTTTTTCCTTGCTGGCTCGATACCGATATGGCGAAAAAGTTCAGGATCGTTTGCTGATACCGGCCTTCCAATCAACAAAATATCCAATTCTCCTACTCGAATATGAGCTGCGCCTTTTACATTTACTTTTAAATGCTGATTAAACGGTCCCGAATTGTAAAACTCACCTTCTGATAAGCCAATGACCTTTGCTTCAACTTCAACGGGCTTTCCAAACTCAGGAGAAACTTTTCCTCCTAAGGAAAGAGAGACGTAGCTTCCAACTCCTGCTTGCACGCATTGTTTAATAGATTCAGGGTCATAAAGACCTCCAAACAGTGTCCCCGGCATATTTAGCTTCAGCATGTATTCTAAAAGCTCTGTTGTATCACCGCTTCCACAGCTTAAAGGATTGTCCGCTATATCAGCGAGCACAATTGGCTGTTCGTTTGATCGTTTTAACGCTGTTTGCAGACCTTCTTCAACGGTAGGCAAATCCATGATAAAATCTTCTTTTATACTCCAAAACTGAGAAGCTAGTCTATTTGCTGTTTTTTCTGCTGTTTCAGGATTCAAAGCTGTTACGAGCACGCTTGCTCCCGCAATTGGAATATCAGAATACGGAAAGCCTCCAAAAATGGAAACATTGTATATGTCTTCTTCTTGCTCGGCTTGCTTAGCAAGATCAATCATTTTTTTCATCGGCCCTTCTGCTGTTCGCATATTAATCGACGGCAAAAGCATGGGCAGTTTTTTTAAAGACGCATAATAGATAGCGCTTTCTTTTACTTGTGTTAAAAGCGCTCGCGCAGCGTTAACTCCTTGTTCATACATATCAACGTGAGGATATGTTTTAAAACCAAAGTGAAGCGACGTGTACGTAAGCATATCTTCACTGACATTTGCATGCATATCGAGCGTAGTGGCAATAGGAACGTTATTTCCTATACAGCTTCTTATTTGACCTAACAAATGAGCTTCCGGATCGAAAAGATGCTCTGCTACCATTGCGCCGTGCAAGGCGATTAATAAGCCATCTAGCGGGCCGGCGTGAGTAAGCATATGCAGCATTTGCTTTTCAATTGTGTAATAAGCTGCCGAAGATACAACCCCAGACGGAATTGCAGCTGCACAAACAAGGGGAACGATTTCTACTTGCTTCTCTTGCTTTAATACATCCAAAAATCCCCCTACTTCTGTTTTGGTTCCTGAGTATGCTTTATATATTTCCGTTCCAACAAAATATCCTTCTTGTACAAACTGTTCTATTTCTGTTTTTAATGGACTAAAGCTGTGAGATTCATGATAAAAAAAGGCAATGCCAATGCGATATGAAGACATGTGCTCCTCCTTTTCGCTAAGGTGCGAGATTAATAGTTGGTGTAGACAGACTTCCATTCTGTCATCACATCAAATGCATGATGAGAAACTTCCCTGTGGCCGTTGCCAGACATTTTCATTCCACCGAATGCTACCCCCATTTCAGCATTAGATGTTCCGTTATTGATATAGACTAATCCGCTAACAGCGTCTTTGGCAGCTCGGCTGGCATAGTGCAAGCTGCTTGTATAAATAGAAGTGGAAAGTCCGTACACCGTTCCATTATTGACGCTCATTGCTTCTTCGTAGCCATCTACTTCAATAAAAGCAAGCACGGGACCAAAAATCTCTTCTTGAGCAATTGTGTGATTTGAATAGACGTTATCGATGATTGTAGGCATGTAATAACAAGTTCCTAACTCTGATAAAGCACGACCTCCGAGCGCAATATTCCCACCTTCTTCTACCGCTTTTTGTACGTAATCTTCTACTAAACGGCACTGCTGTTCATTAACAAGCGGTCCTATTGCAACCCCTTCATCAAGACCATTTCCAATCTTCATTTCTTCTGTAAGAGCTATTACTTTTTTCAACAGCTCTTCTTTTACTGAACGCTCCACGATGACTCTGCTAGCTGCGGTACAGCGCTGACCCGTTGTCGTGAATGCTGATTTAACGATTCCCTCTGCTGCTTTATCCAGATTGGCATCTTTTAATACGATAACCGCGTTTTTTCCTCCTAGCTCTAAAGAAATACGCTTTAAGGTTTTGCTGCTCATTTCTGCTAATTGCTGACCAACTTCCGTAGAACCTGTAAATGAGATGATTTTCACTTCAGAGTGCGTAGCAAGCTTTTGTCCAACGATTCTGCCCGATCCTGTAAGCAAGTTAATCGTTCCTTTTGGAAGCCCCGCAGCGTGCAATACTTCCATAAAAATCTTCGCTGAGAGCGCCACTTCTGAAGCCGGCTTCCAAACAACCGTGTTGCCAGCAATTAAAGCAGCAAACATTTTATAAGAAGCGAGAGAAACAGGAAAGTTCCAAGGTGTAATACATGCCACAACTCCAAGCGGTTCGCGCACCATTTTTATATCTCGGTCAGGAAAGCCAGCGGGCACTATTTCGCCAAACAAACGTCTTCCTTCTCCCGCCATATACTGAGCTGTTGCAATGACGACACCAACTTCCCCTATGGATTCTGTCAGTGGTTTTCCCATTTCTTTTGTCATCACTTGAGCTAGCTCTTCTTTTCTGTCTTCAAAAAGCAAAGCTGCTTTTGTTAAAAATGCTGCACGTTCAGGAATAGATGTATTTTTCCAGTGGCTGTAGGCTTTACTAGCCGCGTTTACGGCAGCATCGACTTGACTAGCCGTAGCGGCTGCGCACATTCCGACGAGCTCTTGTGTTGCAGGGTTTATACTTTTAAAATAGGTTTGCTCCTCTTCACTTACCCACTCGCCGTTAATATATAAATCTCCTTGCAGCAGTTCGGTTTTAGTTTGACTCATATCGTTACCCTCCTTTTCATTTAAAAAGCTAGTTAATTGAAACTGCTTCTGTGATGACTTCTTCTAATAAAGACAGCCCTTGATTCAGCACGTCTTTATCAATATTCAGCGGCAGCATTAAGCGAATGGTTTGCCCTTTGACTCCACAGTTCATGATAAGCAGTCTTCTTTCCAGCGCTTTTGATTTAATGGCAGGAACATAAGCAGCTGCTGTTTCAACATGAAATTCAATGCCAATCATCATGCCAATTCCTCTAACCTCTTTAATAGCCGGTAAATGTCCGATAGAATGCTGAAGACGTTTCACAATATCGGCACCTACTTTTTCACTGCGCTCTACAAGCTTTTCTTCTTCAATGATTGAAATGTTAGCTAAAGCAGCTGCGCACGATACTGGATTTCCACCAAAAGTAGAACCATGTCCGGCTGTTGGCCATTTCTCATGCAGTTCTCGGCTTGCTACAATCGCTCCTAGTGGCATACCACCGGAAAGAGCTTTTGCTAAAACTAAAATATCTGGTGTGACTCCAGCATGTTCCGCGGCAAACATTTTTCCAGTGCGCCCGAATCCCGTTTGCACTTCATCAAAGATAAGCAGAATGCCATAATCATTCGCTATGTCTCTCAGTGCGCGTAAAAAGCTAGAAGGAGCAGGGTAATAGCCTCCTTCGCCCATGACTGGCTCAATAACAATCGCCGCTACGCGTGAAGGATCCACTCGCAGTTCAAACAGCTTTTGCAGTTGATTTAAGCAATATGCTTCCGCTTCTTCCTCGTCAATATTAGGAAGCTGACTTGGATACGGATAAGGCGCGTGATACACTTCTCCCAAAATCGGCTCGTAGTAGCTTCGGTACTTGGAGCTTGAAGCCGTAATAGCTGTAGCTCCGAGTGTACGGCCATGAAAAGAACCTTCAAAAGCGATAATCCCTGGTCTGCCAGTGGCCGCTTTTGCTAACTTAAGCGCTCCATCAATAGCTTCTGCGCCTGAGTTTGAAAAGAAAACCGTATCTAAGTTTCCTGGCGTAATTTGCGCAAGTTTTTCTGCCAAATTCACAGCTGTTTCGTAGTATCCGTAATTTAAACCGAGGTGAAGCAGCTGATCTGCTTGTTTTTTAATTGCTTCTACCATCTTTTCATGTGTATGACCTACTGCATTGACAGCTACTCCTGATACAAAATCAATATATTCCGTGCCATCAGCTGTCCAAAATTTCGCACCGTGCGCTTTTTCAATAACAAGCTCTGTTACTCTTGTCATCACGGGTGATAAATGTTTTTTGCCTTTGATTTGAAGCTCTTCTGTTTTATTTTGCACTTTCATATGACTCATCCTTTCTTATGTGCTGATGAAAAATAGAAAACGCATGATCTAGCAATCTCACTATTTCATCAACTTCTGATTTCGTTATATTTAAAGGAGGACTAATAATGATATGTTCTCCTTTATGTCCATCTATAGATCCGGACCCTGGATAAAATACGCCTCCAAGCTCCATACAAATTTCATTGAGCTTTTCGCTGGCTGCTTCACCTGGCTCGAAAAATATCTGTTGATTGGCGTCTTTCATTAGTTCTAATCCAATTAAAAGTCCGCGGCCGCGAATATCTGAAATATACGGATGCTTGCGCTGCAGCGCTACTAAACATTCCATTAAATACGCACCTTGAGTTTCTACATTTTGAAGGATATTTACTTCTTCATACATGTCCAAAGCAGCAAGTCCTGCCGCTATCGAAACAGGATGTCCACTGTACGTATAGCCGTGAAGGAATTTTCCGCCGCTATTTTCTAACAGTCCTTGAATCAGACGGTCATGGACAACCATTCCTCCTAAAGGAGCGTACCCTGCTGAAACTCCTTTACCAAACGTTAGAATATCCGGTTCGATTCCGAATTGTTCCACTGCAAAATCAGTTCCCGTTCTCCCAAAGCCTGTCATCACTTCATCAACAATCAAAAGAATGTCATAACGGCTGCAGAGCTCACGTACTTTTTTGAAATAGTCAAGCGGAGGTACAACAGCTCCTTGCTGACTTCCTACGATGGGCTCTGCGATAAAAGCTGAAATATTTTCTGGACCAAGCTCTAAAATGGTGCGTTCAATATCGGTGATGCAGCTCCAGTTTTGATTTGCCACGCAGTCTTCTTGATTGCGATTATACGGACAGCGATGACAATACGGCGAATAGACGTGCGCAAAATGTAAAAGATTAGGTGTATAAGGATATCGTCTTTTTACGTCTCCTCCAGCTGATAGTGCCCCTATCGTGTTTCCATGGTAAGACTGCCACCTTCCGATTACGATGTGTTTTTGCATCTTTCCGGCATCCCTGTGATATTGCCTTGCTAATTTTAATGCACTTTCATTTGCTTCTGATCCTCCTGATGTAAAATAGACTTTGTTTAAATGAAGCGGCGCCATTTCTCCAATTTTGCCTGCAAGTTTATGCAAAACATCCGTTTCAAAACGTAATGTATGAACAAACGCCGCTTTTTTTGCCTGCTCCGCCATCGCCTCGGCTATTTGCGCAATGCCGTGCCCTAAGTTTGCCGCCACGGCGCCGGAGCAGCCGTCTAAATACTTTTTTCCTTGTTCATCTATTAAGTAGCTTCCTTCACCATGCGTAATCATTGGATACTTTTTTGTTAAATCTCTATGAAAAACATAATCTCTTTTTATTTCGTCCATCTTTCCACCACCATCGCCATTCCTAATCCTCCTGCAACGCAAATAGTAGCCAGGCCGTATCGTCTTTTTTGCTTGTGGAGTTCATGACACAGAGTTGTGATGATTCTTGCCCCGGAGCAGCCTAAAGGGTGTCCAAGAGCAATCGCTCCTCCGTTTACATTCACTTTTTCTGATGTGATGTCCCATTCTCTTAAGCAAGCAATACTTTGAGCGGCAAATGCTTCGTTTAATTCAATCAAGTCCATATCACCTAAGCTTAAACCAGCTTTATTTAAAGCAATTTGCGAAGCAGAAACGGGGCCAATTCCCATTTCCTTTGGAGAGACGCCGGCTGCGGCAAACGACACAATCTTTGCCATAGGCGTTAATCCAAGCTGCTCAGCTTTTTCTTCCGACATCAACAGCATCATTGAAGCGCCATCGTTTCTGCCGGATGAATTTCCAGCTGTCACCGTTCCATTTCTTTGAAAAACGGGCTTAAGCGTACCAAGCTTTTCTTTGCTAGTAAGACGAGGAAATTCATCTGTTGCAAAATGCCTCATTCCTTCTTTTACAGGAACCGGTATAATTTCTTCTTCGAACAAATCAAGTTCTATAGCCCGCCTAGCTTTTTCCTGACTATAAAAAGCAAACTCGTCCTGCTCCGTACGGCTAATGCTATACTTTTCAGCAAGCCACTCCGCCGTCTGTCCCATTGTAAACGTTCCGTATAGCGTTTCAGGCTGTGATTTTGGCTGACTTTCTGTATTAGAGTCATAGAGTGTTAAATCACCAACGTGAAAACCAAAACGAGTGCCTACCGTATAGTGCGGTGCTTGAGACATGCTTTCCGCTCCTCCGGCTAATACCACTTCGGCTTGACCTGATAAAATGGACATAGCTCCATTCATTACAGCCTGCATGCCTGAACCGCACTGGCGGTGCACGGTATAAGCTGGAATACGTTCAGAGAATTGAGCTCTCAGCCCGGCTACTCTCGCTATATTAGGAGCATGAGCGCTTTGTTTCGTCTGTCCGACAATGATTTCATCAACAATCTCTGAAGTATATCCCGCTGAAGACAAATTGTTTTTCATCACAAGAGAGACTAGTTCTTCTGGAAGCGTATCTGCAAGCGAACCGCCAAACTTTCCAATAGGGGTTCGAAATGCATTTACAATCACTGCCATTATGCCGTCACCTCATTGTTTTTATTAAATAATTTAGAAACATGAAAAGAAGCCTCTGTTTTTTGTTTTACTTCCTCTAAAGAAACACCCGGAGCTGTTTCAAGAAGTTCAAGACCAAGATGGGTTACCGAAAAGACAGCTAATTCCGTAATAATCATATCGACTCGTCGCTCTGAAGTAAGCGGATAGGTTAAATTCCTAACTAGCTTTGACTCTCCTTGACTATTCGTATGAAGAGTCGTCACAATCACTTTTTTCGATCCTTCTAATAAATCCATTGCTCCTCCTACGCCAAGAACACTTTTCCCAGGGACAGCCCAGTTCGCAATTCGCCCTGCTTCATCTACTTGAAGCACTCCAAGAATGGATACATTCACATGACCTCCGCGTATCATCGCAAAAGAATCAGCGCTGTTAAAAAATGAGGCACCTTCCAAGACCGTGACGGGAAGCTTCCCAGCATTCACAAGCTCTGGATCTATATAGGTTTCTTCAGGAGTAGGGCCAACGCCGAGAATTCCGTTTTCTGAATGTAAAAACACGTGAACATCGGGTGAAATATAATTAGCAACCAAAGTAGGAATCCCTATCCCTAAGTTCACTACATCTCCTTGACAAAGCTCTTTTGCAGCGCGCCCAGCAATATATTGTTTGACGTTCATCTTATTTTTCTCCTTTCACTACGATATAAGTAACGTATAAATGAGGAGTGATAATTTCTTCAGGAGAAATTTGTCCAACTTCAACCACTTCTTCTACTTCAGCAATCACGATATCAGCGGCCGTTGCCATCATTGGATTAAAGTTTCTTGCTGATTTGCTGTAAATAAGATTTCCGAGTCGGTCTGCTTTTTTAGCTTTTATAAGCGCTACATCTGCGTGCAGCGATTCTTGCAAAACATATTTCTTTCCTTTTAATACTCGTTCTTCTTTTCCTTCAGCGAGCTGAGTCCCTACGCTCACAGGCGTGTAAAATCCTCCAATGCCCGCACCTCCTGCTCTAATAGCCTCGGACATTGTTCCTTGCGGGATAAGCTCCACTTGAAGTTCTTGTTGTTGATAGGCATGCACAACTTCAGGATTGGAAGTGAAATACGAACCTATAGCTTTTTTTACTTGTTTTCTTTGAACCAATATACCCAATCCTTTTCCAGGTTCACCGAGGTTATTACTAATAATCTCTAAATCTTTAAGGTTTGATTTGGCAATCGCCTCAATTAGACTAAGCGGGCTTCCTACAAGACCAAATCCACCTACCATAATGCGTGCGCCATCAGTTATTTTTCCTACTGCTTCTTCGCGCGTGATGATTTTGTTCATTTTGTTTCCTCCTTTTCTTTTTATATTTCACAGCGCTTTACACGAAAAAAACCAAGCAGGACACAATGACTCCCCAAAGAAACAGGAACGTCCCCCATTCTTTGTAAAGCGTGTGTGTCTGCTTGGTTTTAATAAGACCATGAAAAGAGGTTGTCTTCTCACTTTATTCTAACCAAACGCTATGTAATTTTTTGATTCACATTATCCCAGTAACGTTGGATTGCAGCCTGAAGCGCTACGATAATCGCCTGTTGAGATGGAGCAAAATAATAATTTTGAATACGTTCAATAAGAGGTTCAATTCCATCTGCAAGGCAGTAACCAATAAGCAGCTTCCGGAAAAAATTTTGCGTCAGCTCCGTAATAAACGTAAACTCAGCATTTACAATTTTATGCTCTGTCAGATCCACTTCTAGTACAATTCCCGCATGCTTATACATTTCATACATGGAAGTTCCCTGTGGAGCTTTTGCATATCCTGTCACAATGACTGTATTCAGTATTTGCATGCCCCTTAATCTCCTTTTAAAAACTATTTAATTACTCTGCACATTTACACTAATAATTCTGAAAGGTCAAATGAGACTAACTCATATGCTTTTAGTTATGTAAGTGCTTTCATTTTTAAAAAGATATGTTCTTACACAACTAACATTTCGCCTTTTCTAGACAAAATCCTTCTTTTCTTTTAAAAAAACTTTCTATTTTTTTATTTATTCGGCTTTATTGAAATTTATTCGAATCTCCATCAAACTTTTCATCTGCTATACGGATGGACTCTGTTGGACAGCCTTCAAACGCATCTATTAAATCGTCTTCTAACTCTTGGGGCACTTCAACAGTGCCTTGATTATCATCAAGGATAACGAACGCAATTCCTTCATCATCATAATCATAAATATCAGGTGCCGCAGCTCCGCATGCGCCGCACGCAATACACGTTTCTTTATCGACTATTGTATATTTCCCCATGATCATTCTCCTAACTAAGTTTAAAAGTTATTACTTATTACCAGCCGCGTTCTTGCATACGATTTTCTGGTAATAATGATGAAATTTCAATTCCTTTCATTGCACTTCCTAGCCCTTTTGACAAGCTTGCAATGAGTTCATAATCTTGATAATGCGTTGTTGCCTCAACGATTGCTCGAGCAAATTTTTCAGGGTTGTCGGATTTAAAGATTCCTGATCCAACGAACACGCCGTCTGCTCCAAGCTGCATCATTAACGCTGCGTCCGCGGGTGTTGCTACGCCGCCTGCTGCAAAGTTTACAACCGGTAAGCGGCCTTCACGTTTAATTTGCAGTAATAGCTCATAGGGGGCACCTAATAGTTTGGCTTCTGTCATTAACTCGTCTTCATCCATGCCTACCACTTTACGTACTTGAGCGTTGACTTGGCGCATATGACGCACTGCTTCCACGATATTTCCTGTTCCTGGTTCGCCTTTTGTACGAAGCATCGAAGCACCTTCACCAATTCGTCTTGCTGCTTCCCCTAAATCACGGCATCCGCATACAAATGGAACCGTAAATGTACTTTTGTTAAGGTGATATTCCTCATCAGCTGGAGTAAGTACTTCACTTTCATCAATGTAGTCTACACCCATCGCTTCTAGCACGCGTGCTTCAACAATATGGCCGATTCGGGCTTTTGCCATAACTGGAATGGATACAGCGTTCATCACTTCTTCAACAATTGTTGGGTCTGCCATACGAGACACGCCGCCTGCTGCACGAATATCAGCTGGAACACGCTCTAACGCCATAACAGCAACAGCGCCTGCTACCTCTGCAATTTTTGCCTGTTCTGCATTGATCACGTCCATGATAACGCCGCCTTTTTGCATTTCTGCCATTCCCCGCTTCACGCGGTCCGTTCCATTTCTCACCATATTCAATTCCTCCTTTATATGTTCAAACACTTATTATGCAACTTCCATGCCAGTGTTAAAATATAGAAGAAATTAGTAAAAAGTACTGATTTTTATGCCAAATTATTAAGCGGTTTTTAAAAATTTGGCAGGCGAAAGCCAATTTTTTAAACTAAAACAGCTTCCATCCCTATTAGAGACGGAAGCTGTTTTGTTAAGGAACTAACACTAATTTTCCGGTCGTTTTTCTTCCTTGAAGCAGACGATGTACATCTGCTGCTTCTTCAAGTGAAAATGTACCGCCCAGCATTAATTTTAACTGACCGGAATTCACGTAGTTTAATAGCTCATGCAGGCTTTGCTGATAAAGTGCTGGTTTTGCCATCATTTGAGGTAAGAAAAAGCCGAGAACCGACTGATTTTTTTCCATCAGGCGAGCAGGGTTAAACTTTACAGATTTTCCGCTAGCCATTCCGTAAAAAACGAGGCGTCCAAATGGTGCAAGACATTGAAGAGATTCATAGAATATATGCCCTCCTACCATTTCTAAAATAATATCGGCTCCTTTTCCTTCTGTTACTTCTAAAATCCGTTTTTCCCAGCCTGTTTCTGTATAGTTAATCACTTCGTCGGCTCCAAGATTTTTTGCAAGCTCAAGCTTTTCTTTAGAGCTCGCTGTAGCAATAACTTTTCCAGCTCCAAAAATTTTCGCAAGCTGAACAGCTAAGGTTCCGACGCCGCCTGCTGCTGCATGAACGATGACGATTTCTCCTTTTTCAAGGCGACCCATTGTTTTTAAAATATGATAAGCCGTTAGTCCTTGAAGAGGCAAAGCAACGGCCTGTGTTAAATCCACATTCTCCGGCAACGGAATAAGGCCTCTTGAATCTGCCAGCGTGTACTCAGCGTATCCTGTTGCTCGATTAGATCCCAGCAGTGTCACGACTTTTGTACCTACTTTTATCCCTTGTACATCCTCGCCTACTTCAACCACTTCGCCTGCTACTTCAGAGCCTGGAATAAAAGGCAGCGGCGTTTCGACTACATATGCTCCTTCGCGCCGCGCAGCGTCGGCATAATTAACGCCAATTGCCGCAACTTTAATGAGCACATCTTTCTTTTTAGGTACAGGGCGTGCAATATCGATAACTTGCAGAACATCAGGCCCTCCATACTGCGTGAATTGAATAGCTTTCATCTTTTATATCCCCCTCTTATTTCCCTTGAAATAGTGGCTTTCTTTTTTCTTTAAATGCAGATATTCCTTCTTGATGATCCCTCGTTTCTACCATAAGAACTTGCGTTAGCCTTTCTTGTTCAAGCACTTGTTCTAGCGTTAAATGGAATGAATCGTTGACGATTTTTTTCATTTTTCCGTACGCTTTCGTTGGCCCTTGTGATAAACGGCTTGCAAAAGACGTAACCTCATCTTTCAACTGATCTAACGGCACTACACGGTTCAAAAAACCGGCTTTGTAAGCCGTATCGGCATCCAGAGGCTCTGCTAAAAATAGCAGTTCTTTAGCTTTGTGGGGGCCAACGACCTTTGTGAGAAAGTAAAGACCTCCTCCATCTGAAATCAATCCCACTTGAGAAAAGCTTAATACAAATCGGCTTTCTTGTGATGCGATGATAAAGTCAGAAGCGAGAGCTAAATTAAAAGCAGCTCCTGCTGCAAACCCATGAACTGCTGAAATAATTGGCTTCTCTAGATTTTGCATCGCTAAAATACATTCATTTAAACGGCCGATATGTTCATAAACATCAGCTCCCGATGCTTGGCCCATCGTTTTCACATCGCCTCCGGCAGAAAACGAGCGCCCCGCTCCATTTAATATAACCACTTTAATAGACTCATCGCTTTGTGCCTGTTTTATTTCAGCTGTTAACTTTTCAATCATTTCCTCACTGAATGCATTTAAACGATCCGGTCGATTTAACGTTAAAGATAAAATAGTCCCCTGCTTTTCTACTACTAAATCACTCATAATTTCGACTTCCTCCTCTTTGCTTTGTATTAAACGATAAGCCACCCGCCGTCTACTAATAAATCACTTCCCGTCATATACGATGCCTCTTTAGACGCTACAAAAGCAATAACATTTGCAATTTCATCTGGTTTACCTACACGTTTTAAAGCCGTATTTTTTTCGATTGCCTTAGTGAAGCGCTCATTTTCAAGTCCAGGCTGTGTTAAAGGTGTTTCTACGAATCCAGGAGACACAGAGTTTACTCTGATTCCGTGAGGTGCTAATTCAAATGCCATTGCTTTTGTAAAGTTGATTAAAGCAGCTTTAGCAGCGCTATAGTGGGGAATTTGCGCACCTGCTTTATGTCCTGAAAGAGAAGCGATGTTAACAATAGAGCGATTTTCTGCTATTTCTTCAGTTAAAAAAGGAATCAAATGTTTTGTTACAAGAAATACGCTTGTTAAATTGACGTCCTGCACCTGTTTCCACTGTTCAAGCGTTGTTTCTTTGATTGTGGAATTAACAGATCCGCCTGCGTTATTAATTAATAAATGAATTTGTCCGTACTTTTCTTTTATAAACTCAGCAAGCTCTTTGACGTCTTCTTCTTTCGTTACGTCAGCTGGGAAAATATCTGTACATTTTCGTTCACACCGTGTGTCAATAGCGGATGCAGCCTGTATTAGTTTTTCTTTCGTTCGCCCGACAAGAATGACGCGAGCGCCTTCTTTCGCCATTCTTTGAGCGGTCGCTTCTCCAATGCCGCTTCCAGCTCCTGTAATAACAGCTATTTGCCCTTCAAAACGCAGCATAATATCCCTCCTTATACAACATATCGTCCGCTGTCGATAAATTCACGGGCGATGTCTCGATTGCGCATGAACTCTCCTTCACTTTGCAAATCATTCATCCATTTTCCAAGAATTGTGCGGTACTGTCGGTGTTTTTCATCCGTTAACATCCCGTTTATTAATTGTCGAGCCTGCTTTTCAATTTCAAAGAGCGTTTCACTAACAACTGTTGCTGTGAGCTTGCTTTTTAACGTTTCTTTTTCTTCTCCATTTCTGGTTACAGCTTTTTCCACGCGCAGCACAGATGACTCCATAGCGAATAGCCCAATAGCAATTTCTGCTAATTTCATCAGCGTTTCTTGTTCTTGCGCTAGATTTGTCTGAAACGTTTGGAATGCTGTTCCTAGCAATGCAAGAAATAAATGCCTTGTTGTAATAACAGCCTGCTTTTCTCGTGCTAGAAGTTCATTTGAAGATATTTCCCACTGACCGCTCATCAATTCACTAACGGCATGTTCTACTCGTTTGTTCAGCTCTATTTCTCCTTTGCCTGCTTTTTTTAGAAGCTGAGTTGGAAGCAAAAGGCGGTTGATTTCATTTGTACCTTCAAAAATACGATTGATGCGTGAGTCACGGTATACTTGTTCAATTTTATATTCTTGAATAAATCCTGCTCCGCCATGAAGCTGCAGCGATTCATCGGCAATTAAATCAAGAGTTTCCGATCCATACACTTTACACACTGAACATTCCATTGCAAATTCAGCCAGCTGTTTAGCTACTAACTTATGATTTTCACTTTCATATAGTCCACCAAGCGCCTCTTCTAGTAAACCAGCTGTACGGTACTGGATAGATTCAGATGCAAAAATACGAGCCGCCATTTTTGCTATTTTTTCTTTTGAAGCGTTAAATTCCGCAATAGCTGTTTTAAACTGCTTGCGTTCTTTTGTATAACCTAAAGCAAGTTCAAACGCATATTTTGCTGCGCCCATACATGCAGAACCTAAGTTAAAACGTCCAAGGTTTAAGACGTTCAACGCAATCAAGTGACCTTTTCCTACTTGTCCAAGTACGTTTTCTACAGGTACTAAACAATCTTCGTAAATAACTGGACGAGTAGACGACCCTTTGATTCCCATTTTCTTTTCTTCTGGGCCGAGAGACAGTCCTTCAAAATCTTTTTCTACAATAAAAGCAGTAAAATGTTCTCCGTCTACTTTTGCATATGTGATGAACGTATCTGAAAAGGCAGCATTGGTAATGTACTGCTTCGTTCCATTTAATACATAATGCGTTTTTTCAGGATTTAATACGGCTTTTGTTTGGGCTGCAAGAGCATCAGAACCAGCTTCTGGCTCTGTCAAACAGTAAGCGCCAATATATTCACCGCTTGCCAATTTGGGCAAGTATTTTTCTTTTTGCTTTTTGGTACCAAAATACGTAATAGGAAGTGTCGCAATGCATGTATGATTAGAATGAGCGACTCCATATCCGCTTGTCCGGCCGATGATTTCACCGACGAGTCCTTTGCTTACTTTATCAAGACCTAGTCCTCCATATGCTTCTGGAATACTGTGAGCAAGAAGTCCGAGTTCGCCTGCTTTGTGCATCAATTCTACTACTTTATCAAAATCTTGCTGCTCAATGTCACTGTGGTAAGGGTCGACTTCTTTTTCAATAAACTGCTTTGCTGTCTGAGCGATCATACGATGCTCATCCGTTAAGTCTTCAGGTGTATAGACGTGCTGCGCAGATGTTTTTTTAAGTAAAAATGATCCGCCTTTTGCTTCGGTTTTCATTTCAGACATATCATTTCCTCCCCGTTTACTAGCTTTTTCTTCACTACCTTAGGAACTACAGAATAGACGTTTTTCCGGCTTACAAAGCCAATTTCGTCTAGAAAGCCATACTGAGTGAGCATTTCTCCTACGGCTGAGTGTTTCAATATTTCAAGAGATGAATGCTCATAAGCCTTATACAAAAGCAGTGCGGCTTTTGCAGCATCCGTTAAATAAAATGTTTTTAGTTGCAGAAGACAGCTTATAAAGTACCCCGCTCCATATAAATCTTCTAGACAGAAGCGATTGGATGAACCTGAACAAACCAATAAAACAGTTTCATCTTGACTTGGTTGACAAACAGCACTGGCAACCGCTTCTCCGTTTAACAGTGAAGCTGCATAGACATGTTTTGCTTTTTCAGCGTTATGAATGGCCACCGTTCCATTAGTGGTGGACAAAATAACCGTTTTATCTTGAACATGCTGCTTTATCGTGCTGGGGCTTGGATCAAAAAACCCTTCAATCGTTTTCCCTCTATATTCGCCTACAAGCGCAATTTCGTCAGGATTATACGTTTTTGCTTTATTGCGCGCTTCTTCTTCGTTTTTTACGGGAATAACCTCTATTGCTCCTTGTTGTAAAGCAGCCGCAATTGTTGAAGTAGCCAATAAGATGTCAAATATAACGACCGTTTTTCCTTCTAGTTTTTTGGCAAGAAGCTCTTCTTTTTTGAGTATTACGTGAACTTTTCTTTTCATATATGCCCGCGTTCTGTATGCAGAGCATGAATAATCAGCGTTTTTACATACTCTCCAAATTGTGAAAACCGTTTGTCATTTGTTTGGCCTTTTTTATAACGGTAATAAATTTGCTGACAAATGACAGCAAGTTTGAAGTACGCAAACTTCAGGTAAAAGTCAATGTGTGACACATCTCGTCCGCTTTTTTTAGCATACGCTTCCACAAAATCTCGACGGGAATAAAAGCTTTTTTGCACAGTAACAGGTGGGTTCCCCAATCCTCTTTTTAAAAGTTCAGGGTCGCTGTCTTCCATCCAATAGCTCATCGCCACTCCCAAATCAGCAAGCGGGTCTCCAACGGTTGTCATTTCCCAGTCAAATAATCCTACAATTTTATTTCCATCCGGTGAAAATAACGTATTGTTAAGCTTATAATCATAGTGAATAATGGTTGGATGCTGTGAAGTGGGGATGTGTGTGGTCAACCATTTCTTTAGTGCTTCTACTTCCGGTATGTCACTTGTTTTTGATTTTTCATAACGATGAATCCAGCCGTGTACTTGACGTTCTAAAAAACCTTCAGGCTTGCTGATTTCTTCAAGGAGCGTACCTTTATAAGGAACGTCATGAAGCTGAACAAGGACATCCACCATTTGTTCTGAAATACGACGGCAAAGTTCGCTAGTTCCTTTCACGTCTTCTGGAAACGCTGTGTCGATGAGAACACCGTGCTTTCGCTCCATTAAAAAAAAGGGTTTCCCGACCACCGTTTCATCTTCACAAAACACATACGGCCTAGGAGCGAGAGGGAAAGATTTCGATAAAACAGATAAAATCTTGTATTCTCTTTCCATGTCATGCGCTTTTGGCGCAACTGGCCCAAATGGCGGGCGTCTCAACACCGCCTCCCACTCTCCGACTGAAAGAGCGTAGGTTAAATTGGACGCACCCGATCCAAATTGCTTGATTAAAAGAGGCTCTTTAGGTAAATCAAGAATCGAAACACGGAGAAACTGATGCAGTTTTTCCGTGTTTAATTCCTCTCCTTTTCGTACAGGAATGATTTGTGACATTCTTTTACCACCTGCTTTTTTATAGTTAAACAGCTACTTTATAATTCATCAAAAACTGCTTAATGTCCGCTGGAATAGCAATGCTTTTTTGTGCATCAAAATCAAAGTACACGATGACAGCTTCTCCTTTAGCAATCAGCGATCCCGTCTTGCTGTCGGTAATTTCATGGCCAATTGTAAAGCTTTTATTGCCGACATTAGATACAAAGGTTTTAATCGTTAACACTTGATTAAAATATCCTTGCGCAACAAAATCACATTTAGTAGACGCTAAAATATACTCCCACTTTTCTGTATGCATGGATGCTCCCATTTCTTCAAAAAAAGCAATGCGTGCCTCTTCTAAATAAATGAAATAGCTTGTATTGTTAATGTGACCGAGTGCGTCTGTTTCGCAAAAACGCACTTTGACCTGTGTTTCATACATGGTTTTCTCCTCCTTTACTTATGTGAAAAAACAGCGGGACGCTTTTCAATAAATGCTGATACTCCTTCTTTAATATCTTCTGTTTGAAAGACTTCTTCAAACAGCTCTGCCTCAAGTTCAAGACCTTCAGATAGTGTACGATTCATTCCTTCGTTTACCGCTGCCTTAATTCGAGAAAGTGACGGAAGAGAGTGACGGTTAAATTTCTTAGCCAGCTCTTTTGCTTTTTCGAGCCCTTTTCCTTTAGGCGTTACATGATTGGCAAAGCCTGCATGAAGTGCTTCTTCCGCCGAAACAGGACTGCCGGCAAACATCCATTCTTTAGCTTTAGATGCGCCGATTACGCGCGGAAGACGCTGAGTTCCGCCGCCTCCGGGAAACAATCCGAGCTTCACTTCCGGAAGACCGATTTGAGCATGTTCTTCAGCAATGCGTATATCAGCGGTTAGTGAAAGTTCGCACCCTCCCCCAAACGTTAAACCGTTTAACACGACAATTGTTGGTTTTTCAATGTTTTCAAGTTTTTGCAAAACACGATGGGTTTTCATAAACTCTTCTTTAATACCGCTTTGTCCCATTAGCTGTGGAAATTCTTTAATATCAGCTCCAGCCATAAACGCCCGGTCGCCCGCTCCCGTTAAAATGATTGTAATGACATCAGGATCTTTACTAAGCTCTTCATACGTTTCTTCAAGCTGCTGCACAACAGCCTGGCTCATTACATTTAAAGGCGGATTATCAATGGTTACAATAGCTGTTTTCTCTTCTTTTTCAATACGTACAAATTTTTTCATCATTGCTTCACTCCCTGTGTGTGGTATGTGTAAAAACCTTTTCCTGTTTTGCGTCCAAGCTCGCCTTTTTGAACTTTTTCTTCTATGCACGCAGCTGGCTTGTCCTCAGGGTCCCCTGTTTCGCTATAGCGCTGCTGCATCACAAAATATCCGACGTCAATTCCTGAGAGATCCATCAATTCAAAAGGACCGATCGGGTGATTGAGCGCTTTTTTGCAAATCGTATCAATGTCTTCAAAATCTGCGTATCCATTTTCGTAAAGGAAAACGGCTTCTTTTTGCAGCGCTCCTAAAATTCGATTGGCAATAAAACCTGAGATTTCTTTTTTCAGAAGGACTGCTGTGCGATTAATTTGCTTGCAAACTTCCATTGTCGTTTGAGCTGTTTGTTCACTTGTCTTTTCACTCATCACAACTTCTACGCAGTCCATTACAAGAGGAGGAAAAAAGAAATGCATGTTAACGATTTGCTCTGGACGGTTTGTTGCACTTGCAATAAGCGAGTTAACAATTGTTGAACTATTCGATGCTAAAATGGCGTGACTTGGTGCGTACTCATCTATTTCTTTAAAGACGCTTTGTTTTACATCTAACTTTTCTACAACAGCTTCAATCACAAAATCAGCACTTGAAACCGCTTCCTTTAATGTGCTTGTAAAAGACAACCTTTGAAATGCGGCTTCTTTAGCATCAGAGGAAATTTTGCCTTTGTGAACCCACTTGTCTATAATTGCTTCCAGCTTATTTTTTGCCTCTATGAGTGATTGTTCATTCATATCTTGAATAATTGTTTCATATCCTCCAAGTGCACAAAGCATACCAATTTGATGTCCCATTTGTCCTGCGCCAATGACAGCAATACGCTGTATATCTTTACTATTCATGTTATAGCCTCCTTTTAATATAAAAGGAGAGAAAGAGCTTATACTTTCCCACCTTTTACGAGCACTGTCCAGCCTAGCAGCTACTGTGACTGAATACCTTTCATTAACATCTTATAAAAAATAGCCGCAACTTCTCGATCTGACTTTTCACCATCCGGCTGAAACCAAAAATAGCTCCAATTTGTCATTCCTAATATGCCTAGCGTCACGATATCTGAAGGCAAATCTGAACGGAACTGCCCTGCTTCCATTCCTTTTTCAATAATTTCCTGTACGTTTTCTTTAAAACGATCGCGCTTTGGAATGATTTGCTGTAAGTGTTCTTCACTCAAATGACGCATCTCTCGAAAAAACACTTTAGCTCGAAGACCTTCTTTCTCAATATCATGAACAAGTTTAAAAATAATGCTGTGCAGCTTTTCAGGATAAGATATTGTCTTATCTGCAAGAATCGTCTCTTGGTTTTCTATTAATCTTTCAATATATTGAAGGTGAATATCCATTAAAAGCTCTTGCTTGCTTTTAAAATAATAATAAAACGTTCCTTTTGTGACGTTTAATTCATTTACAATATCTTGAATAGACGTTTCTTTGAAACCTTTTTGAGCAAAAAGCTGAATGCTTCGTTCCATCATCAAATCTTTCATCGTCAAACCCTCTCTGTCTTTTCTCATTTTCACAAATTATACCATGGCTTAGAGGGAGCTTTTGAAAAAGTTTGTTTATGTTCAGCTTCTTTACATCGTTTCTTTCACCACTTCTTCTCGCAGTGCTCTTCGTAAAATTTTCCCTACATTGGTCTTAGGAAGCTCAGCGCGAAACTCAAAGATTCGCGGAATTTTGTAAGCTGCAAGATGATGTCGACAATAAGAAGTAAGCTCTTCTTCAGAAAGAGATTTTCCTTCTTTCACTACTAAAATCGCTTTAATTGTTTCTCCTCTGTAAGGATGCGGAACGCCAATGACAACGGCTTCTTTAATGTGGCTGTGCTCATATAAAACTTCTTCAATATCTCGAGGATACACATTAAAACCACTCGCAATAATCATATCTTTTTTGCGATCAACAATGGATAAATACCCATCTTCGTCTATCTGTCCAATATCTCCTGTGTACAGCCAGCCGTTTCTAAGCGCGTGAGCTGTTTCTTCAGGCTGATTCCAATAGCCCTTCATAACTTGAGGGCCTTTAATCACTATTTCTCCAAGCTCTCCTCTTGGCAGTTCTTTTGTTCCTGTAGCCACGTCTACAATTTTATAAGCAGTTTGCGGAACGCCAAGTCCGACTGTGCCTGGCTTTCGTTCACAAAACGGCAGGTTGCAATGCGTCACGGGGGATGCTTCTGATAAGCCGTACCCTTCTAACACTTTAGCGCCCGTTTTTCGTTCGAACTCTTTCATCAGCTCAACAGGCATCGGCGCACTGCCGCTGTTGCAGATACGAATACTTTCGATGTTGTATTCTTCTGCCCGCGGATGATTTGTAATCGCAACATACATAGTTGGCACGCCAGGAAAAATACTAGGCTGCTCTTTTTTGATTGTATTTAGTACTTCTTCCAAATCAAAACGTGGCAATAGCAATATTTCATTTCCGCAAAGAATCGATAAATGCATACAGGAAGTCATGCCAAATACGTGAAACAATGGAATAACAGTTAAGCATTTTTCTTTTCCTAATTCAATATCATGTTTAAATATTTCGTATGATTGAACTGCGTTTGTGTAAATATTTGTATGTGTAAGCATCGCACCTTTAGATGGTCCGGTCGTTCCTCCCGTATACTGAAGAACAGCAATATCGTGTGCTGGATGGATAACCGGCTGATGAAATTCATGCTTGATGGTTAAAAAATCTAGGAAGGAAAGGTCTGGTGATGTAGGAACAAAAGGTTTTTGCAAGCTGACGGTTATCGCTTCTTCTATCTCAACACGATTCCTTATCTCTTGAAGTCTCGTATAAAAATCATCGAGCAGAATTATTTTTTTTGCCCCGGAATCGTTTAAAATATGCTCTAGCTCTTGTTCGACAAGCATAGGGTTGACCTGAGTAACAATGCCGCCCGCTGCTACAATGCCGAAATAGCTTATTATATATTGCGGACAGTTTGGCAGCATAATTGCTACACGATCTCCTTTTTTAATCCCTTTTTTCTGCAGTGCTCCTGCAAATACGCGAACTGAGTGGTACAGCTCCTGGTACGTTAACGTATGCTGATACATGCGCGTGGCTGTGTGAGCAGGATAATGTTCGGCTGTTTCTTTCAGCATATCAAATAGTGAAATATCTTCGATGTGAATGTCATGAGTGTAGGCTTCTGGATAAGGTATAAACCATTTTTTAACGTCTTCCATTGAGTAACTCCTTTCTTATTCACATAGCATGAACTCCACCGTCTACTGTCAGAATATCGCCCGTAATATAATTAGACGCTGCAGAAGCAAGAAAAACAGCCGCTCCTTTTAAATCAGCTTCGGAGCCAAAGCGTTTTAAAGGGGTTTGACTTAGAAAATAATCTTTTCCTTGTTCCATAATCGCACCTGACATTTTAGTAGGAAAAAATCCCGGCGCAATTGCATTAACTTGAATATTATGCTGTCCCCATTTGACAGCTAAATCTTTCGTGAACGTAATGACCGCTCCTTTACTCGTGTTGTACCCGATTGTATCCATATACTGAGGGTCCGTTCCTCCAAGACCCGCAATTGAAGCAATGTTAATAATCTTACCAGCTTTTTGTTTAATCATTTCTTTTCCAGCTTCTTGTGACATTAAAAACGTGCCCGTCACATTAATATTCATCACTTTTTGCCATGCTTCAAGAGGCATTTCTTCAGCCGAAGCTCCCCACGTAGCTCCGCTGTTGTTAATTAAAATATCAATGCGTCCAAATGTTTCAATCGTTTGATGCACGACATTTTTAATATCTTCAGGCTGACTGATATCGCATGCTAAAGCGAGAGTTTTTACGCCCATGGTGGCCAATCGATCAGCCACTTGCTGACATGCTTCTTTTTTTCTTGAACATAGAACAATATTTGCCCCTGCCTCTGCAAGCCCTTCTGCCATTTGCTCTCCTAATCCTCTGCCTCCTCCGGTAATAATAGCTGTTTTTCCAGTTAAATCAAACAGATCCTTTATGTGCATAGGTTGCCTCCTGTTCTTGATAGGATTTTAGCTCAAGTCTTGCAAGCTGTGCTTTGTGCACTTCGTCTGGACCATCGGCAAGGCGCAAAGTGCGGGCATTTGCCCAAAGTGCCGCAAGCGGCGTGTCTTCTGAAACACCTGCTGCTCCAAATGCTTGAATGGCACGATCAATGACTTTTAAAGCCATAGCAGGAGCTATTACTTTAATCATGGCAATTTCTTTCCGCGCTTTTTTATTTCCAACTGTGTCCATCATATAAGCAGCTTTTAATGTTAATAAGCGAGCTTGCTCAATTTCAATACGCGATTCTGCCACCCATTCTTGAATAACCCCTTGCTGAGAAAGCAACTTATTAAATGTAGAACGACTTTGAATGCGCTTACATAATTCTTCCAGCGCTCTTTCAGCTGCTCCTATTAGACGCATGCAGTGATGAATACGTCCAGGCCCTAATCTACCTTGAGCAATAGCAAACCCTTTTCCTTCGCCTAAAAGCATATTGGATGCTGGCACACGCACATTGTCATAATGAATTTCAGCATGTCCATGAGGAGCGTGATCGTATCCAAAGACTGGCAGCATTCGTTCAATTTTAACTCCCGGAGTATTTAATGGAACTAGAATCATAGACTGCTGTTCATATTTAGATGCGTTAAAATCGCTTTTTCCCATGACAATAGCAATTTTGCAGCGAGGATCTCCCGCACCTGAAGACCACCATTTTCTTCCATTGATTACATATTCATCGCCTTCTCTTACAATACTGCACTGAATGTTTGTGGCATCAGAAGAACCTATATCCGGTTCTGTCATAGAAAAGCAGGAGCGAATGTCTCCATTTAACAGAGGCTTTAGCCATTTTTCTTTCTGTTCAGGCGTTCCGTATCGAACCAGCACTTCCATATTGCCAGTGTCAGGAGCTCCGCAGTTAAAAGCTTCTGGTCCAATAATAGAACGGCCCATAATTTCGCAAAGAGGAGCGTATTCTACATTTGTTAGACCTGCTCCGTATTCGCTTTCTGGCAAAAATAAGTTCCATAGCCCAGCTCGCTTTGCTTTTTCTTTTAACTCTTCCATGATTGGAGGAACAGCTGACCATCTAGATGGCTGTTCATTCAGCTGTTGTTCGTATAGCTGTTCATTTGGATAAATATGCTCTTCCATAAAAGAGCTCAATTCTTTTTGCAGCTTCACTACTTTGTCAGAGTAAGAAAAATACACGGTAGTCCCTCGCTTTCATTTACTTACTAACCGGTTGGTATGTTACATATTCATCATAAATGAAGGGAAATAATTCAGCAAGATATTTTTAGAAAAATTCTAAATATTATATTATTTATAAATAAAAAAAAGAGAGGTTGTAACCTCTCTTTTTACGCGGATGTCATTTCCTCAAATACGGCTGATACTTTTTCAAACTCATCATCATCTTCAATTGAAGACCATTCACCATCATCTTCAATTTTTAAAAAGAAAACATCAATTTCTTCTTCTGTTTCAATTAAAACTTCTTCCACAAACGCAACGGCAATATAATCGTGGCCTTCAATCGTCATTTTTCCAAGCACTTCAATATCTTGCTCTTGATCATTTTCATCTAAAATTGTAAAAATCTCTCCCGTTTCAATACGTTCCATCGTATTCCCTCCTATTTTAACCTCATTATTCGTTCACTAACATGTATTCCCCTTTAGAAAAGGTTTCATGCTTATAAAAGTAGAATCTACTTTTTAAAAGGCAAAAGAATGTCTACGGTAGTTCCTTTTCCAAGTTCACTTACAAAGTTAATTTCTCCTCCATGTTCTCGAATGATCTTATAGCACACCATCAGTCCAAGCCCCGTTCCTTTCTCTTTCGTACTATAAAAAGGTTTTCCTAAATGCTGCATTCGTTCCTGCGTGATGCCTGGCCCCTCGTCGCTAAACCGGACAACAAGGTTCTCCTGATTAAATCTTTTTAGTTGAATCGTTACAGTTCCTCCACTTGGCATGGATTCGACGGCATTTTTAAATATATTGCTAAAGACCTGTTTTAACTGGTTTTCTTCGCATAATACGAGAGGAAGATGAAGATCAATCTCTTTTTTTACGTGAATTTTCTCTGTAATCCCCTGCACCTCAGCTAGCTTTAACGTGTTCTCTAAGATATCTTGGACGTGTTTGTCTTTGTAGGTTTTCGCCTGAGGCTTTGCAAGACTCAAGAACTCGTCGGCAATCAATTCGATTCTATCTAACTCATGATTTATCATTTCTACATAGTAAGGCTGACCGCTCGTTTCTTCTAATAACTGCATAAATCCTTTTACCGCTGTTAGAGGGTTTCTGATTTCGTGAGCGATACCCGCTGCTAACTGTCCGACTAAGGAAAGCTGAGCGGATTCACGCAGCAATTTTTCAGTTTTTTTACGTTCTGTAATATCGCGAAACAAAACTTGAATGGCCTGCTTTCCCATATAGGGAATAGGAAAGGCAATGGTTTCGGCATCAATCGTATGACCGTCTTTATGAATAAACTTTTCTTCCTGCAGATCTACAGATTTATTTTCTGTTTTCATTCGATAAATTCGCTGTTTTACAACATCATAGTAATCAGGATGAACAAACTGATAAACACAAGCTCCTAATACATCTTGAGGATTCTTGTATCCTAGTGCTTTAGCTCCTGCAGGGTTGATATAATCAATTTTACCTTCACTATGAACGATAATCGCTTCCGGGGATAACTCAATCAAACTTCGGTAGCGCTGTTCGCTTTCTTTTAAAGCCGTCTCATCCTGCTTGCGCGATGTTATATCTCGATAGACAAACGCAATGCATAACGGCCAATCATTCATATTTTCAACGCGAAATAGTGTGACGCTTACATTAATTAAATGCCCGTCTTTATGCTGTCTGACCGTCTCAAATTCCGTTTTCGATTCCCCTGATTGAATAGTCTTATGAAGTTCGCACACGGGCTCCTTTAAAAACGAAGGTATAATCGGAAGAGGCTTTTGATAAATTTCTTCAAACGTCCAGCCGAATGTATTCTCAAACGCAGGGTTCACTTGAAGCGTTTTACCCTCTAAGTCAACGATAGCAACAGCATCTGCGTTATGATAAATAAAAGGCTGAATCTGTTCTTTTTTCTCCTGATAACTAGTTATATTCACGCAATGTCCCATAATTTCAGGTTTTTCTGTGTAAGATAAAGGGGTTAAGTTTACTACATAGCGTTTATCATTTATTTGAAGCTCGTACATAAGCTTTTTCTTTTTATTTAGCGCTTCGAAAAAATGCTCATACGAGATCCATTCTTCTAGAGGTATTTTTTGCTCAGAAACGCTTTCTCCTTGATACATACTGTAAACAAGATGGTCACCTTTTTGTTTGTAAGCAAATATGATTCCTAGATTCTCAGCTGAATGATTTTCTGCATGTAATCGGACTATTTTTTTATTTTCGTTCATCGTTCATATTTACCTACCCCTCACTAGCATCTTTCCTACTCGTTCTCATTCTCTTAATTTTACATGAGGCGTTTAAAATTTACTAGATAAAGAAGCGGATATTTTCCATTCATTCACATAAAAAAGCGCCTGTATAGGCGCTTTTTTATGTGAATAGGAATTACTTTGAATGATGCATTTTATGACAGTGACGCTTCGGGACAAAACCATTTTGCTCCATATGCTGATAGCGATTTTCCATATGTGAAGAAATGTTTTGACTCTCCGTTTTGCTTAGCACGCCGTACTCCACATATTTTGAAAGTATTTCTTTCTTTTTTTCGAACATTTCTTTGTACAGAACGGATAATTCCTGCTTTTGCTGAGACGTCAGCTGCACGTCTTTTGTTTCTGGCTGAGGATTGTTTTCCGCTAATACAGGCGTCCCGCTCATAAATAAAAAAGCTGCTGCTGCACTTATCATAACCTTTCGCAAACAATCTACTTCCTTTCATCATATAGTAGTTATAGTTTGCGAACTTCTATTTGTTTTCATTCATTCTATTTGCTTAGGACTCAATAGCTCCTCTTACATCATAATCGCTAAGATCAATTTCCATTTCCATTTCAAGTGCTAATTTAGCAAGCTCTGAACCAAGATAAGGACCCGACGTTAAGCCTGAAGCTCCGAGACCATTCGCTACTAGTATTCCTTCGTAAGCTGGAAGAGCCCCAATGACTGGCAAGAAGCCTGGAGTAAATGGTCGAAACCCTACCCTTGTTTCTAAGACTGTGCTTTCTGTTAAGCCAGGAGCAATTAATAAGGCCTTTGAAAAAATTTCATGAAGCCCCCCAGCCGTTACTCTCAAGTCATAACCCGTGTCGTTTTCATGTGTTGCTCCTATGACAATTTGACCTTGTTCAAACGAAAGAATATATTGGTCGCTTGGAGGCATTACAACGGGCCAGTCTTTTGTATCTAAATCAGGAAGATGCAAGTGGACAATTTGTGCTTTTTGAAAGCTTGCTAAAAATTTCACTCCAAGAGGCTCTAGTAATTGATTTGCCCACGCTCCTGCTGTCACGATTGTTGTACTTGCTAGAAGGGTTTGTCCATTTACGGCAACGCCCGTTACTTGATTATTTTCATAAAGTAGTTCTGCGTTTCCTTCTATTATTTTTGCACCGTTTTTCTTCGCTGCATTCACAAGTGCGTTTCGAAGAGCTCTTCCGTTAACGCGAGCGGCTCCACTAATATGAACTGAACTGTATTCTTCCGAAAGAGCCGGAAACAAAGCCTGTGTTTCTTTAGCGGATAAACGTGTAATCTCGCCTATTTCGGGGGCTTCTTCCCGACGCTTATATGCTCGTTCTTCCATTTTTTTAAGCTTTTGTTCATCAGTGTGTAAACTAATTGCTCCTACTCGCTTATATCCCGTATCCGTTTCTCCATCTTCTTCTAATTGCTGAATTAATGTTTGATAGTACTTGGCGCCGCCTTTTGCTAAGCGGTACCATGCTTTATTTCGACGCTGCGAAAGCCACGGACAAACAATTCCTGCTGCTGCATCAGTAGCTTGACCAGCATCCTTGCGATCTATCAATGTCACATCTGCTCCTGCTTTTGCTAAATGATATGCCGTAGAAGCTCCAAGTACCCCAGCTCCAACTACGATGTATGTTTTCATACCGAAACACCCTTTTCTTTCTTCTAGTATTCTCATGCTATATGTATGCAATTTTAGCATAGCAAAAAAAGAAGTCACATACTAGGCGAAGCTATTTTAAGCTTATTTTTAAGCCTTGCTGACTTTGACATATAGCTCCTTTAGTCTCGTAAGCAAAAGCGGTAGAAGTTCTTTTACCAAGATTATAACAGGGTGAAGAAAGCCATAAATAGTGGTAGTACGTCTTTAACGCTGTGGCTTACGGCTTTTCTATGATAGGTGCTGAATAAAAAAATGAAAGAATAAAACCACTATAATATGTAAATAAAAAGAAATAACCATTATTTTAAGGAGAGCGTATGCAATCTTCATTTGTATTATTTTTTATCATTCTTGGTTTACTATTTGGCAAGTGGCGAAGGTATCAAGAATACTACCCTACTTTGCTGTTTTGGGTCACGGGGAATTTGCTTTATGAAGTGCTGCTGTTTCATCACCGCGTATGGGTATTTCACCCTGTTGGTATTGATCATCTTTTTCTACCCGATCACCTAATGGTTTCTCTTGGAATAACCTTAATTATTTATCCGTTTGTTATACCGGTTTTTTTAGGAAGGCTGCCGCTGCATGTAAGCGGCCGGCTGTGGTGGATTCTTTTATGGGCGCTTTTATTTACTGTGATTGAGTTCATTGCTTATGTTAATCACAGTATCACTCATCATTATGGATGGTCGCTGCTATGTTCTTTTCTCTTCAATATTGTCACGTTCTCACTTTTAATCATTCATCAGAAGACAGCGCTGGCTGCTTGGATTCTATCTGGAAGCTTCATAGCTTTTTTATTTATCTTCTTTGATATTCCTATGCCTTAACTTTTCATTGACTAGACAGAGGAAAAGGAAATATAATAGGAGTTACATTTAAATATAATTTTCCTCTCTGAGAATAGAGGTGCATGAAATCAAGAGTCACTTATTGGAGACTAATGGAGTCTGTGAAGATAAGTAAAAGGGATTTCGTGCCGAAGTATATAAACATCCATTGTGTTCATATACTGGTTCAGTATTGAATAAATGCTGAGCTGTCACAAACCACTTGGTTTGTGGAGAGCTATTGAAGAGATGTTGATGCCTAGAATGTAATAATACTTTATTATTATGAAACCAAGACGCGTGAACATCACTTCACGGGTCTTTTTTGTGTTTTTCTACTGACCATCAAAGTTATAGTTGAATGATTTAAATGGAGGGATACGGATTATGTACTTACATGGAACGAGTAAAATTAACAGCAGCAATCATTTAGAAATTGGGCAGTGTGATACGGTCGAACTGAAAAAACAATACGGCACTCCCCTATACATCTACGATCAAGAATTAATTGAGACGAAATGCAAGGCCTTCCATTCAGCCTTTCAAAGAAGCGGATTTTCATATCAAATCGCCTATGCAGGGAAAGCGTTTCTTTGTATGGAAATGGCTAGCCTTTTAACGAAGCTTGATATGTCATTAGATGTGGTCTCAGGAGGCGAATTATTTACAGCTCTTGAAGCGGGATATCCAGCTGAACGCATTCATTTTCACGGAAATAACAAAACGATTGAAGAAATTGAAATGGCTCTTGATGCGAATATTGGCTGTTTTGTTGTGGATAACTTTACCGAACTTGAAGTTTTACATGCCTTAGCAGCTGAGCGCAAACAGAAAGCATCTATTCTTCTGCGTGTTACTCCAGGGATTGAAGCCCACACACATGAGTATATTATGACCGGACAGGAAGACTCCAAGTTTGGATTTGGTCTTTCCAATGACCAGGCTATGAAAGCGGTAAGTTCTGCATTAGAAAAGCCTTACTACGATCTTTTAGGCATTCATTGTCATATTGGTTCGCAAATTTTTGAAGTAGATGGTTTTTCTCGCGCCATTGATATTTTAACTGATTTCTTATTCAGTATTCGTGATAAAATGGAATTTGAAGTAAAAGTTTTAAACGTAGGTGGTGGTTTTGGTATTCGTTATACCGAAAGCGACTCTCCACTTCCAGTTGAGTATTATGTAGATGCACTGACAGAAAAGCTAAGCCGCACGTTAACTGAACAGAATTATACCCTTCCGGAAGTCTGGATTGAGCCTGGAAGAAGCATCGTAGGAGAAGCAGGTACAACGCTTTATACAATCGGCTCAACGAAGGAGATTCCAGGTGTACGCAAATACGTAGGAATTGATGGCGGTATGACCGATAATATCCGTCCTGCTCTTTACGATGCAAAACATGAAGCTGTCTTGGCTAATAGAGTGACGGATAAAAAAGATGAAACAGTATCAATTGCGGGGAAATGCTGTGAATCAGGAGATATGCTTATTTGGGATATCGATTTACCGCGCGTTAATCAAGGAGATTTACTAGCAGTATCCTCTACAGGTGCCTACAACTATTCAATGGCTAGCAATTACAACCGTATTCCGCGCCCTGCTGTTGTATTTGTGAAAAATGGAGAAGCTCGTCTTGCTGTAGAGCGAGAAACATACGAAGATTTGGTGCGTAAAGATGTAAAGCCAGTCGTTACTACGTATGCAATGAGCAAATGATAGCTGTTCTTGCGTAGTAAAGAAGCTATTGTTGTTTGGAGGAAATCTATATGGTTTTAAGTGTATTTAAAACGTACAGATCATCGCTTATTCTGCTTCTCGCTATTTTAATTGGCGGGATAGCAGGATATGCTATCGGGCCCGATGTGGCAGTCGTAAAGCCCTTTGGTGATTTGTTTCTTAATTTAATGTTCATGATTATCGTTCCCCTTGTCTTTTTTAGTGTGGCTTCGGCGATCGCAAACATGAACGAAATGAAACGTCTTGGTAAAATTATGCTAGGTATCGCCGTTGTGTTTGTCGCCACTGCTGCTGTTTCAGCCGTTCTAGGCTTTTTAGGCGCATCACTTTACAATCCGCTGCACAACGTAGATACTTCTGCCATTAAAGAATTAATGGGTGACAGTGAAAATACAGCTGAAAAAATGACGCTTTTAAATCAGCTTGTTAGTACATTTACTGTACCTGATTTTGTTCAGTTATTTTCGAAAGAGCATATTTTACAATTAATTGTCTTTGCCGTTATCTTCGGTATTGCTACCACGATGGCTGGTGAAAAAGGACAGCCTATGGCGAAATTTCTGACTTCGGGTCAAGAAGTATCGATGAAAGTCGTTAAAATTGTCATGTACTATGCTCCAATTGGTTTAGGGTGCTATTTTGCTACTGTAGTAGGAGAACTTGGACCAAAGATCTTGCAAGGGTATGCTAGAGCATTTATTCTTTATTTATTAATTGCAATCGTTTACTATTTTGGCTTCTTTACGCTATACGCATGGATTGCTGGCGGTAAAGCAGGAATTAAGCTGTTTTGGAAAAATGCAGCTGCTCCTTCTATCACTGCTATTGCTACCTGTTCTTCCGCGGCATCTATTCCAGTCAATTTAGACGCAACAAAGAAAATGGGTGTGCCGCTGGATATTGCTGAAACAGTGATTCCATTAGGAGCAAACACCCATAAAGATGGTTCTGTTATCGGTGGTATTCTAAAAATTGTTTTCTTATTCAGTTTGTTCGGCAAAGATATGACGTCTGCTACGAGTATTTTGAGCATATTAGGCGTAGCCTTTTTAGTTGGAGCCGTAATGGGAGCAATTCCTGGAGGCGGTATGATTGGCGAAATGTTAATCATTACAATTTACGGATTTTCGCCAGAAGTTCTGCCCATCATTGCGGTCATTTCCACAATTATTGACGCCCCTGCTACGCTCTTAAACAGTACGGGAAATACAGTAACAGCGATGCTTGTTACAAGGTTTACAGAAGGAAAAGACTGGATTAACAAAATTATCACCACCGATAAAGTCGCCTAGTAAAAAAGCAAAGGGAACAGTCTTAGTGACTCTCCCTTTGCTTTTTTCGTGTGCAGTAATATCGATAGCCGTGTATAAAGTTTGTAAATACGCACATTCTATAGGTATGTTTCATAACCGGACTGGAGGTGTCGTCTAATGAGTAACGCTGCAGGAGGTTCAAAGAAGAATCAACCGAATGATGCGAATCACGTAAGTGCAGAAACAAAAGCTCATCAAAAACGTCTCACTGAGCAAAACAAACAAGAGCATCAAGCTGAAGAGCGAAAATAAAATGACGTCAAAGAACGTTTGGCACAGGCCCTGCGTTCTTTGACGTCATTTTATTTTGAGAGAGCTTAATGACGACGCTCTTTATAGGTCTATCGTACAACCTCCTTTCAAACTTTTACATATTCTATTAATAGGTTTGTAAAAGGAGGAATGATATGGTGTTTTCTTGGATAGAGATTACAGCTGCAGCCTTTGGGCTTTCAGTTATTTTGATAAGTTTTGCATTTTTGCCCGAACGTACAGGCAAAAATCTTTATATTCCTCATCAGCTAGTAGCAAAATCTATGTTTCTCTATAAAAAGATTATTGGTTTTATAAATCAATTTCGACAGAAACTTTAGTTCATTTCCTTTCCTCGTTTTTATTCATTGGATAGCTCCCTTTTTTAATCAGCGCATTTACAGTAAATAATTTAATGGTTAAAATAAAGAGTAAAAAAAAAGGATAAGCAGTTTGCAGAAATGGAGTTTCACATGGAAATCAGAGACTTAGAATACTTTATAGAGGTAGCGAATCATAAAAATTTTACAAAGGCAGCGCTGCAAGTTCATTTGTCACAAACGGCTTTAAGTAAAGCCGTCAAAAAAGTAGAAAATGAACTAGGATTTGAGCTTCTTGACCGTTCAACAAGAGAATTAAAGCTAACCGATGCAGGAGAAGTCGTGTATCATCAGGCAACTAAAGCGCTGTCGGTGTTAAAAGACATGCCTCACTTGTTGGGCGATTTAATGAACTTGCAAACAGGGCAAATCAAGATGGGAATCCCTCCGCTCATCGGGACCTTGTTTTTCCCGAAGATTGCAAAAGCATTTAATGAACAATACCCTAAAGTATCTCTAGAGCTTATTGAATTTGGAGCAAAAAAAATTGAAGCCCTTGTGGAAGAGGCTGGTGTAGATATGGGGATTGTTATGCTTCCTCTCACAAGCGGTCATGATGAGCATTTTCACTTATACCCGTTCGTTAAGGAGAGATTCCTTTTATACGCCCATAAAAACCATCCTTTAGCGAAACGTTCTTCCGTCTGGATGAAAGAATTGGAGCATGAAAAATTCATTATGTTCAGTGAAGAATTTACGCTGCACGACCGGTTAATTCAAGATGCTTTAAAATCAGGATTTGTGCCTTCTATCGCATATAAAAGTTCTCAATGGGATTTAATTATTGAATTAACAGCAGCAGAACTAGGTATTGCTATTTTACCCGAATCGCTTTATGCCAAAGTGAAAGATTCCAATATTATTACGGTACCTATTGCAGATCCTGAAATGATGTGGGAACTTGGAATTATTCTGTTAAAAGAACGCTACAGTTCATTCGCTGTAAGAGAGTTGATTAATTTTCTGACAGCAAAACAAATAACAAATAAGTTGGACGCAAATTAAATAGAGGCTGGGAGATAACGAAATCAATCCACAGCTAGAAGCACCTACGCCTACACACATGAAATTTACGTTCACTATCACCATGAAAAAATCCGACCGAAGAATCGAGATTCTCCATCAAGAATTTGAATTCATCGGTCGGATTTCCCTTCAACAAAACTACTTTTGTCCCAGCCTCTTTATATGTAACACGAGTTCTATCATTCAACAATCCCTACAATGAATCCATCATAGCCTTTGCTTCCAACGGTTTGTATAGCCGTGGCGCTGATTCGTTTTTCTTGAGCCAGAGCATCCATAAATTGTCGAATTCCCTTTACATTTTCATCTTCACTTTCTGAGTTCACCACATGCCCTTGACGAACAACATTATCACAAATAATCGTACTTCCTCGTTTTGATAATTCTAGAGCCCACTTTAAGTAATTTGGGTTATTCGGCTTGTCAGCATCAATAAAGATAAGATCAAACGGCTCTGTTCCCTTATCCTTTAATACAGCTAATGTATCAAGCCCGGGGCCGACAATGACTTCTACTAAGTGGCTTACTCCCGCTCTTTTTAAATTAGCTCGTGCTACTTCTGCATGCTGAGCGCTTAATTCGAGCGTAATCAGCTGTCCGTCTTTCGGAAGAGCTCTGGCTAGCCAAATCGTGCTGTACCCTCCAAGAGTACCAATTTCCAAAATGCGTTTAGCCCCTTTTAATGAAGCTAACAAATGCAGAAACTTTCCTTGACTAGGCGATACGTCGATGGCAGGTAATCCAGCCTCTTGATTTGCCTTCAATACCTCATCAAGAATAGGGTCAGGTTGTATGAGCTTATGATTCATATAAAGATCCACTTCATTCCAAATTTCATATATAGACATTTCCATACTCCTCCACATAAGTGATAAAAGCTTTATTATTCAAAGATACGAATATGTTTTTCTCATATTCAGCTTGTTGCCGTAATCGTTCGTATTATGAATGTGTTCTAGCTCTCTAATAAACTATCCTGCTCGCTCTTAAAAAGAATTGTTATATGTCCATAAAAAAAGACCTTCAGAGAGGTCTTTTTTTATCTTTAAATAATCGTAGCTCAATCCGTAAAAAATATCCGGTACCTTTCTACCGGCTATTTTCTAGAAGACATCTTATTATCCGTTATGACTGAACTTAAATACTATCGGTGTACGTTCTGTTTCTATTTTCCAAATCATGTGATGATATCCTTTGCTCCAGTAATCTTTTACTAAGTAATCGGGAATTCCAAATATGTTTTTCCATACTTTCTGAGCATTCTTGTATCCGCTATCCAAACAAATTTTTTTAATTTCTCTGCTTTGAAGCGTAAGCAGCATAATATGTATAAGCAGTGTTCCTACCCCTTTTCTTTGGTACTTTGGATGAACAAAAACTGTGCCGATTTCAATCCATCCTTGCAGCTCCCCTTTTGTACATGCCATAATTAATTCACTAACAGGGCCATATTCAATGCAGCCAATAATCTTATTGGTGCACGTATCTATTCCGAGCCAAAAGAATCGACATTTCCCATCGCTATCAAGGTCACTTTTTAAATATTGTTCTTTACTTTCAATTTCTATTTGTATATCGTTCACCATGTCAGATAGACCCTCTCTATGAAAGGTATCTGTGATCACTTCATTAAAAAGCTCGTGGAGTTCTGCGCTGTCCTCTATTTTTGGTCTTCTTATTTCAATATGATTCAATGTTCATCCCTCCTGATTATTTCACTGCCAAATATGAAGTTTTACTTTTATTATTTATCAATATATGTTGATAATCCTTTTCTTTTTCTACAGTTTTCCCAACAAAAAAAGCACGAGAAGCTTTAAGTTCTCGTACTTTTTTATAATATGGATTCTGCTTTTCTATTGGGAACTGTTAATACTGATTCACAAAGCTCTGGATTTTACATACGAATTCAGAAAGATTCTCCTTTATCTCTTTATCTTCTGTTTTCGTTACTTGCTCTTGTATGGCATCAATCATTAAACGTGCTCTTTTAGGATCTATAGAGGCCGGCTGGCTGCTATTATTTGATAAACTCTTCAAAATTTGATTAGTCATTTTGTTTTTATCATGAATATAAAATAACATTTGAGGAACTTGATTAATTAACAAATTTACATACCTGCGAAACTCCTCTATCTCATATAATTCTCTTGAAGTACCTTTAAAGCCATCAACGGAAAGCATAAGACTCTGGTAGCCTTTATCACTGCGTTGATTAAGTGCTTTAATGACTTTTAAAAATCGATCGAACTTTAGATAACGTATTTCGTCTTTCTTTAATTCTAAAAATTCAATTTCTCCTTTTTCTAAAAAAGGATCTTTGATAAGACTATTATCATTCATATACATTCTCTCCCTACTAATTTATTAGTTGCAGAGCTTGTTTTGAATTCATTTGTCTATCGTTTTAGTAATTGTTTACCTCTTTTAGGACCGTTTTAAAACCTTTATTTGTAAAACGCTTACATAAATGTTCTCAATTGCCTGACGCGTTGATGGAACCCTATTTATTATCTGATAAATGACGAATGAAAAAGAGCTCCTTTACAGAAGCTCTCTTTTTAAGATTATAGGAATGCTGATAACTTTATATCTTATTTGCCTCTTTTAATACTGCTAATAAGTATTCCCATGTCTTAATAGTAGACGGAATGCTCAGGTGTTCATCAGGTGTATGAACGTCGTACATATCGGGTCCGAGCGAAATGGCATCTAATCCAGGGATTTTTTCTAAGAAAATACCGCATTCAATTCCAGCATGGATGGCGATGATCTCCGCCTCTTCACCATACTTTTCTTTGTAAACCTTTTTACATAATTCGCGAATTTTTGAATCTCCATTGTACGCCCATTCAGGATAATTACCTTTTGTTTCAACTCTTCCCCCGACTACCTGAGCAAGTATGCGCACTTGACTTACTATTTTTTCTTTTAAGCTTTTTACTGAGCTGCGAATTTCATTTTGAAAAACAACCTCAGATTCTGTCGTCGTGATCACACCTAAGTTGGTAGAAGATTCTACTAATCCTTCAATATTCATACTCATGCTTTGAACGCCGTTTGGTGTTAGCATAATAGCTTGTACAATTCGTTCTGTCGTTTCTCTTGTAAAACATTTCTCAACGGAAGAAAATTTGTTTATTTTTACATATACGCTCGGATCAGCCGCTTGTAATTCATTTTTTACTATTTCGTTCCACTCACGAATCTTATTTTCTAGCTTTCCTACCTCAGAAGGCTCAACTGATAGAATTGCTTCTGATTCACGGGGAATTGCATTTGATTTTAATCCTCCGCTAATGCTGCTTAAAGAATAGGGAAGTTCTTGTTGTAAATCATATAAAACTCTCCCTAGCAGTTTATTCGCATTTCCTCTTTCTTTGTCAATTTCCATTCCGGAATGTCCGCCGCGCAGTCCTCCGATGCTTAAGCTATATGTTTCTGAGTTATTGGAAGACGACTCCCAGTTTATAGGAATACGAAGCACGCCTTTTACCCCGCCTGCGCTGCTGACAAGGAGCTTTCCGTCCTCTTCTGTATCAAGGTTAATAAAGATTTTCCCTTCAAAATAAGCTGGATTTACAGCAATGGCTCCGCCCATAGTCGTTTCTTCTTCAGTGGTAATGACTACTTCAAGAGAGGGGTGCGCTATATTTTGAGCATCTAGTAAAGCCAGTGCATATGCAACGGCAATCCCGTTATCAGCTCCTAGCGTAGTACCATTTGCATAAAGCATATCTTCAACAATTCGCAGTTGAAGCGGATCTTTTTCAAAGTCATGGACAGTTCCTTTATTTAACTCGCATACCATGTCCATATGTCCTTGCAAAATGATAGCTGAAGCATGTTCATATCCTTTAGTTGCCGGCTTTTTAATGATTACATTTAAAGCTTTGTCTTGGATAACCTCAAGGCTTCTTTCTTTTGCAAAAGAAACTAAATAGTTACTAATTTCTTTTTCATTTCCAGATTCTCTAGGAATAGCTGAGATTTCGTTAAAGAAATAGAAAACCGGATGTTTAATTAATTCATTTACTGTTTGCACCATATGTATCATCCTTTCTAATCTGTACGCTTTTTTATCCTACTATTTATCTTGACAGTAGAAATAGCATATGAGGCTTTTTTTATGTATCGCCTAGTTATATTTTAACGTTGATTAACTCAATAGAATAGATATAACCTAAAAAAGCATAAATGAGCCCGTTGGACTCATTTATGCTTTTAATGATTTGTTCTATTTTTATTGAGCTGTATATCCGCCGTCCATTACTACCGCTTGACCAGTTACACCTTTTGCTTTATCACTCGCTAAGAAGATAGCGTAGTCAGCAATTTCGCTCACGTCTAGTAATCTTTTTTGAGGGACTAAAGGATAAATAACTTCTTCAAGAACGCTTTCTAATGGTACGTTTCTTGTTTTAGCTAAACCATCTAACTGACCTCTCACTAGTGGTGTATCCACATAACCAGGACAAAGTGCATTAACCGTAATACCGTGTGCTGCACCTTCAAGAGCAGCTACTTTTGTTAGCCCAATTACACCGTGTTTGGCACTGTTATAAGCTGCTTTGCCTGCAAAACCGATTAAACCGTTGATAGAAGAAACGTTAATAATACGTCCGAACCCTTGTTTTTTCATAATCGGAAACGCGTGCTTAATCGCCATAAATGGAGCTGTTAGCATAATTTTAATCATTAACTCATACTTTTCAGTTGGAAACTCTTCGATTGGAGAAACATGCTGCAAACCAGCGTTGTTAATGAACGTATGAACCGCTCCAAAATGTGCGTTTGCTGTTTCAATTAAATGTTTGATTTCTTCTTCTTTTGTTACATCCGCTTTGACACCAAGTGCTTCGAATCCAGCTTCACGAAGATTTTGTGCTGCAGCTTCTACGGCAGTTTGATCAATATCAGATAACACAATTTTCCCGCCGTTTTCAGCGAATCGTTTACCTATTTCAAATCCAATTCCTCTTGCTGCTCCTGTGATTACAATTACTTGATTTTCAACCATGTGTATTCTCCTCCTGTTTTTAAATAATACCGGCTGCCGCTAATGCGACTCCTGCAAATAAAGCGATTGTCGGGATGATAAATGCAACAACAAATACGTCTTTATACGTTTCTTTATGCCGAAGACCAGTTACAGCTAATAGCGTTAACAACGCACCGTTATGCGGTAAAATAGATGCACCTGACGCAACGCTTGCAATACGGTGAAGCGCATCGGCGCTTAAATTCGTCGTTTGAGACAAGTGATACCACGTATCTCCTAATGCTTGAAGCGCAATACCCATACCACCGGATGCTGAACCCGTGATCATCGCTAGCACTTGAACGCTTAACGCTTCTGAAACGAGCGGATTACTCGAAATGTTTAGTAGTACGTGCGTGACATCTTTAAACTCTGGAACTGCTGTAATAACCGAGCCAAAGCCTACTGCTGCACTCGTGTTAATAACAGCCATTACGGATCCTTTTGCTCCTTCATTTATAGAAGAAATAAACGTCTTATAGTGTTTGAAATTAATAAGTAAAATAGAAAAAATACCAATTAATAATGATACGATAGGCTCCCATTTTAAAACGTTTAATGTCACGACAACGATAATCAGCGGTAAAATAGCTAACATTACATTCATCGAGTCCTGCTCTTCACTTGCGGCAACCGATGATTCATTAGGCTCAGTAAACCCTTGATTTTTAGCTTTTAATTTTTTATCGCGATAAGCTAACCATAAATAGCCTCCCACTGCCATAATAAGACCTGAGACAATTCCAATAATCGAACCGGACATTGCATTGGTTTTAAATGTAGCAGTCGGAATCAGATTTTGAATTTGAGGCGTACCTGGAATCGCTGTCATTGTAAATGTAAATGCTCCGAGTGCAATGGTTGCTGGCAGTAAATTTCGCGATACGTTAGCTTCTCGAAATAATGCGATTGCTAAAGGATAAATCGCAAAGACAACAACGAATAAACTGACTCCGCCGTATGTCAAAATGGCTGAAGCAATCAGCACCCCTAAAATGGCTCTTTTACTTCCAAACAATTTAGCAATGCGCTGCGCTAGCGACTTAGCTGCGCCTGTATCTTCCATTAGCTTTCCAAAGACGGCTCCTAATAAAAAGATGGGGAACCATTTTGCAGCGAAATCTACAAACCCTCCCATATACACATCTGTATAAGTAGGCAGTACTTTTAAACCGCTAAAATAAGCAACAAACGTAGCGACAACAGGTGCCACCCAGATAATAGACCATCCTAGATAAGCAAAAAACATCAACAATAACAATCCTACAATAATAACCACACGGTAACCTCCTTTCCTTTTAATACATATACATAATGGATTATTTCACAACACAACAAGTTTACACCCGTTAGTTTTATAAGTAAAATGAATAAAAGGAATCAAAACTATGAATAAAAGTCGTAGTTTATTTAAAAATTCACACTCAATTATTTTTTTCCTATAATTTCACTTTGAGTAGAAGCTATAAAATATACTTCCTTCTTTTTTCCTTGTACAAGCTAAGTTTTTTTCTGTTATATCCCGCGCTCTTCCTTTATTTTCTTTTCTCTTATAAGTTTTTCCGAACATATAGATGGGTATTTGAATGTTATGACACAGAAAAAGAGGCGATCTTATGCTACACTTCATAACAGACTTACTGAAACAATTTGGAATTTGGGGACTTTTAAGCGGACTGGCCATTGAGGCTTCCTCCCTGCCGTTTCCTGGTTCTCTTCTCACCCTTACCTACGGATACTTATTAAACATGCACATAGTGAAATTATTATTAATCGCTCTTGCAGGAAGCGCCGTTTATACAGCTTTTAGCTTTATACCGTATGGGATAGGCTATAAATTAGAAGATAAGGTAAAGAAAAAATTATCAAAAAAGAAAAAAGCATTTGAGAAATCGCAAAAATGGTTTAAAAAATGCGGATTATGGAGTATTGCGATTGCTCGTCCTTTAGGGCTCGGCAACTACATTTCTTACCTTTCAGGGCTATCTAAAGTAAAACCTATGCCGTTTGCTCTGCTCACATTTCTTGGTATCTTTCCTTTGAATATTGCCATGCTTTGGCTAGGACAAATCGGAAACTTTAAGTCCATTCAGTCTTTTATCTCAGATGCACAAACTTATATTCTAATTGCAGCGGTAGTGGCTGTATGCGGATTTTTAATTTATAAGTTCTATTTTAAAAAGAGCAGCTGCAGCGAACAGTCTAGTTCAACTTAAGATTAAGAATATAAAAAAAGACCCCGAGGGGTCTTTTTTTATTAAATGGAAATAACACCTAAGATTAATGCAGCTAGTGTCATCACCGCCGTAGTTCCTAGCGCCCACTTAATTAAAAATCGTTGCAAATCACTAAATTCAATTCCTACCATTCCAATTAATAAGTGAGCTGCTGCTACCAAGGGACTTATCACGTGAACAGGTTGTCCTAAGATAGCAGCTCTTCCAATTTCAGCTGCGCTAATGCCATAACTTTCGGCAGCTTGAGCAATAATCGGCAATACGCCAAAATAAAAAGCATTATTAGACATAAAAAATGTAAAAGGAGCACTTAAAAATGCTACTACAACTGGCAAAAAAGGGCCCATTGCATCTGGAATTATTCCTACAAGTGTATTTGCCATAGCATCAATCATCTTTGTTCCAGACATAATTCCTGTAAAAATACCTGCTGCAATAACAATTGAAACGACGGCTACCGCATTATTTGCATGAGATGAAATTCGCTGCTGTTGATCTTTGATGTTTGGATAATTTATTAGTAATGCAATAGCGAATGCTACCATGAACAAAAGCATCAGCGACATGAAGTCCATAATTAAGCACACCATAAGACTAACGGTAAGCAGAAAATTAAACCATACTAACTTAGGACGTCGATAGTCTGAATATTGCACTGTTCCCTCTACTTCATGTGCGTGTGCAATTTCATTTGCAGAATGTTTAATATTGATAACTCCTAATCTTTTTCTTTCCCTTCTTCCAAGTACAACAGAAACAAACAGCACCCATAGAAGCCCAAAACCCATTACAGGTATCAAAGGCAAAAACAACTGAGATGAATCCAAATTTAATGAACTCATAGCCATAGCAGAAGCACCTCCCCACGGAGTCATATTCATAACTCCCATAGATAGCATCGCTACTCCTGCAAGGATAAGTGGATTCATTTCTAAGCGTTTATATAGCGGAAGCAAAGAAGAAACCGTTATCATATATGTAGTAGTTCCATCCCCATCTAAAGCAACCATCATTGAAAGCACAGCAGTTCCTACAACGATTTTTAGAGGATCTCCTTTTACAACCTTTAAAATGAATGAAACAAGAGGGTCAAACAATCCTGAATCAATCATCAACCCAAAATATAAAATAGCAAATAAAATCATAATAGCTGTAGGCGCAATGTCTTTTACACCCTCGAGCATCATAGGTCCCATTCCACTAGCAAAACCGCCTATTAGACCAAATATGATGGGGATAATGATAAGAGCAACCATTGGGGTAAGTCGTTTTGACATAATTAAATACATGAAGACTGCAACCATTAAAAATCCTAATAAAGAAAGCACAGATATTTTTCCTCCTTTTTGATAACGTTTTCATTTTTATTTGCTACACGTTATTAAAAAGGTATCACTTGTTGAAGCTGGTTCATAGATAACCAACATAAGTTTAATATCTTTTATAAAAGTAATTTTTTTCATTTTTTTCATGCATCATTTCTACATAAAAACGAGATAGCGGATAAAAACCCACTATCTCGTTTTTATGTAAGATTAGTTACTCGATATTTCCGTTCGGGCCTCCCTACACTTCCATACACTATTTCAACCTGCATTTCCTTACACGATACTAAATACTCTAAATACCTTCTCATTGTTGAATAACTGATACCGACTAATTGAGCAAACTCATCTACATTCAAGCTTTCCTGAACTTTGCAAACTTTATCTCTTACCAAACGAAGAGTATGTTTATCAATACCTTTAGGAAATGCTGTTACTGCAGCCGCTGATTGATTGCGGCGACTATGATGTGTTCTAAATAAATGGTCTATTTTGTCTTGATTAATCATTTTATTTTCAGTTAATTCTATTCTCGTAGACTGATAATGTTTTAAAGTAGATAAAAATTTATCAATAATTACAGGTTTCACCAAATAACCAAACGCTCCGCCTCTTATTGCTTCTCCTACTGTTTCAACATCATTGGCTGCCGTTATTAAAATAATGTCGATTCCTCGATACTTCTTTCTAATTTCCCATAGCAGTTCTACTCCATTGATATCTGGCAAAAAGACATCTAATAAAATTAATTGCGGTGTAAATATTGTCAGTAATTCTAAAGCCTGTTCTCCAGATCCTGCTGTCGCAACAACAGTGAAATGCTCTAGTTTCTTAGTAAATTGTTCATAAATTTGTGCAGCTGTAGAATCATCTTCTATAATCATGACATTAATTTGATTTTCAGTCATATCGATTCTTCCTTTTCATTATTTAATAGCTTTGGGATAACTAATGTGAATCTTGCTCCCTGTAACATACTTTTGCTTATGTATAGTTCACCTTTAAGCAACTCTACAGATCTTTTAACAATGGTCAATCCAATCCCGTGATTTTCACCTTTTTTCGTTGTGTAACCATCTATAAAAATCATATTTTCTACTTCTTTTGATATCCCTTGTCCATTGTCTTCAACTTCAAAAATCAGGTCGTTTCCTACATCTGTAAAAGATACTAGCACGTTCCCTTTATGTTCTCGCACAGCCTCGAGCGCATTATCAATTAAATTCCCCAAGATGGAAACAACGTTTTTTGCCTCTTCGATATCTAAAGTACTTGTTAAGTTACTATCTTGATCAATTTCTAAAGTGACGTCTAATTCTTTCGAACGATTGATTTTCCCAAGTAAGCAGGCAGCAATCAAAGGATCCTTCACAGAAGACATTAAAAAAGAAAGAATATCTTGGCGTTCCTTTACCTCTGATGAAATCATTTGCATGACATGCTCATATTTCTTTAACCTTAATAACCCGTAAATCACGTTCAGCTTATTTAAAAATTCGTGATTTTGAGCGCGTAAATTATCAGAGAACATTTTAATTTTAGAAATCTCTTCAGTCAATTCTTCAATTTGTGATAAAGTTCTTATGGTAAGAACGATACCTTGCACTTCTTTTTTTCTTACAATAGGAGATAAATCTAAAATATACTGCTGACCATCTAGTAGAAGGGATTGGTTAGAATACACGCATTGCTCTTCTATTGCTTGATCAATTAGCTGTCCTAAACGGGTGTTCTTTATCTCTCCTCCTATTGCTAAATGAAGGTTATCAAAGAGCTCTCTAGCCCTTCTATTCATCGACGTTACATATTTTTCGACATTTACAGTAACAGTAGCATCTCGAATAGATTCAAGGGTAGCCTCTTTTTCTTTAAAAAGAAAGGAAATTTCCTCTGGTTCCAGTCCAAATATTAGTCTTTTTACCCGCCTTGCAATAAAGAAAGCCCCAAATGCTCCAATAAGAAAAGGAATACAGGACAATTTAATAATTTTTATTCTATAATCATTAATCTGTTTTTCTATATTGCTTACAAGAAACCCTACCGAAGAAACACCTATAACGTTTCCTTGGCTATCCCATATGGGGGTTTTGGCTTTAATTGCAAATCCTGAAATTCCTTTTCCTTTATAAATAATGGATTGATGCTTCTTTAAAGAAGCTTCATTGCTTGTTTTGGTATGTTTTCCAATGTAACTACTATTGGGATGAGAATAGCGTATTCCTTTATCATTGGCGATGGTGACATAATCTGCCCCCGTGGTTTTTCTTATTTTTTCAGCAACAGGTTGGATGTGCTCAGAAGGATTTTTCTGCTTAAAAGCTTTTACAATCATTTTATCTTCAGAAGCTAATTTTGCTACTGTCATAGCTTGATTACCTACATATTTTTCGACAATTTCATCTACCATTGCAGAAAATAAGATGCATACAAGGACGGTACTAACAAGAATAACTACAGTGATGAGTAATGTAATTTGGGCAAGTAAGCTAAGTCTTCTATTCACGTAAAGAGAACGCATACATTCCTCCTTTTAAGGAATTAATAATGAAATAAAATACCGTCTTTTGTTTTAAGTTTAGCATAAAAAAAAGGAAGTTTAGCACCAAACTTCAAATGTTTATAATCAGACTGATAAAGGGAAAAATAAATCGAATAAACGCTTGACTTAAAGTATACTTTAACAATTATAATCAATTCGAAAACATCGCAAATGGAGGAATTAACATGAAATATACAGTAATCACTGGCGCAAGTTCGGGAATTGGATATGAAACAGCTTTAGCTTTCGCAGCGCGCGGAAAAAACCTTATATTAGCTGCACGTAGAGAGGACAAGCTGGATGAGTTAAAAGAAAAGATTGAAAAACTGAACCAAGATGTAAATGTTATTATCCAGTCGGTTGATTTATCCGTGGCAGAAAATGCTCACACGTTTTATGAGTCGCTTAAAGAATATGAGTTAGAAACATGGATTAACAATGCTGGATTTGGAAACTTTGCTTCTGTCGGTGAACAAAAATTAACTAAAATTGAAACAATGCTTCACTTAAATATCGAAGCCTTAACCATTCTTTCTTCTCTATTTGTAAGAGATTATGAAAATGTTGAAGGTACACAGCTTATTAATGTCTCTTCTGGAGGCGGCTACACCATTGTTGCTGATGCAGTCACTTATTGCGCAACAAAATTCTACGTAAGTGCATTTACAGAAGGTCTTTCTCAAGAATTGAAAGGAAGAGGATCAAAAATGCAGGCTAAAGTTCTAGCTCCAGCGGCTACTGAAACAGAATTTGCACAGCGTTCGATGGATATGAGTGATTTTGAATACGAAGGACGAGTACCTAAGTTTCATACGTCAAAAGAAATGGCTGCTTTTATGCTGGACCTTTATGATAGCAATAAAACGGTAGGACTTGTAGATGGCGTGACTTACGAATTTCAATTAAAAGATCCTATCTATCCATATGCAGACAGAGCGACAAGTTCAGATTCTTAAACAGAAAAGCACCCTTTTAGGGGTGTTTTTTTATGGACTCTTGAATGGGTATCTTGTTTATGTGATGAAAATGCTTAAAGATAGTCGTGTTCAAACTCGACTTATACTTGCACTCTTTATTTCCTGATTTTTGTTTCACTTTTTTGCACATACTAACCGAACGGAGGTGACGAAAATGGGTACAAAAAAATCTGCTAACCGAGGTCAAGTAGCTCCTGGTGTTAACCCTCAAGGGCACGGAAAAGATGTTGAATTTTCAACAGAACCGAAAAGTGAACTTGAAAACAAAGCGAAAAAATCAAATACAAAAATTTAACTAAAAAGGAGAAGGTTCCTCTTCTCCTTTCTCCCCCTCTTAACTGCTTTTCCTAAATACACTCTACAGGTCGTTTACTTCTTTCTGCTTCTTATAAAACTGTATCAATAGTATAAAAAAGTATACTATACAACAAAAATGTGCGTACTTGTTAGGATGAATTATATGATTTATGATAAATCTGCAAACGGATTTTACGACAAATTGTATGTTAACTGACTGTTAGTTGTAAGCTATACAGGGTATAGATTACTCTGAACAGTTCATCATTAAATATTTTTACAGAAAGGTTGTTTACACATGAACAATACAGATAAGAAACAAGAAATTTTAGACGCATTTAACTTTCGTCATGCTACAAAAGAGTTTGATCCAGCGAAGAAAATTTCCGATGAAGATTTCCAATTCATTTTAGAAACGGGGCGCTTATCTCCAAGCTCAGTAGGTTACGAGCCGTGGAAATTTTTAGTCGTTGAAAATGAAGATTTAAAAGAAAAATTAAAAGCTGTTTCTTGGGGAGCACAAGGCCAAATTCCTACAGCAAGTCATTTTGTTATTATTCTTTCTCGTACAGACGCAAGATATGACTCTGAATATGTGTTAAATCTTCAGAAAAACGTAAAAGAAATGCCGGAGGATGTATTAGAGACATTAATGCCTCGTTACAAAGATTTCCAAGAAAATGATTTTCACTTGTTCGAAAGCAAGCGAGCGCTATTTGATTGGGCCAGCAAACAATCTTATATTGCACTAGCTAATATGATGACATCAGCTGCTCAAATTGGCATTGATTCTTGCCCAATTGAAGGGTTTAACTATGACCAAGTACATGAAATTCTAAAAGAAGAAGGATTACTAGAAGACGGCAAGTTTGATGTTTCTGTTATGGTTGCGTTCGGCTACCGTATTCACGAACCTAAACGCGAAAAAACAAGAAGAAGTATGGATCAAGTTGTACAGTGGATCAAATAATAAACCAAAAAAAGAAGAGGTGACGTTGCTCACCTCTTCTTTTTTATATCTTTATATGCTGCTATAAAATCACCAGGATCGGTGTGTATGGTATAAGCGAACATTCCTTGATTTGTATGTAAGTACAAAAAGCCGCTTTCTTTTGAAACGCATTTGTAAGAGATGTCAAATACGCTGTTAATGTGAAAGGACTCATTCTCTGTTTCAATATTATCAGTATATAAGCACATGTCTTTTGAATGCTGAATCGTCACTTTTTTTGTTCGTTTTATTTTTCTTTCAACGTATGTATAAGGAATCATAGAAATAATGCTCATAGCACAGCTCCCCTTCTTTATGAATATTTTCCTTTTGGAGCATAAAATATCTCGTTAACAAAACTCTATCACTTACCAAAAAACAATTCCAGAAATACTCTTTCTGGAATTGTTTTTAAGATTGTTGCTCTTTATTTTCTTCATCTTTGCAAAAGTCGATATTACTGTTTGTCATAGAGGCAATAGCAGGAGAGCTATTTCCAAACGAAAAACAAGCTCCTACCGATTTTGTATTGGCCGTGTGACTATTTTGTACAACACAGCCTACGCTTACATTTGAATTGTCTTTTAACCCGTTAGTCACGATATTCTCAATGTTAATAATACATCCCATTTTACCACCTCTTTCGTTTCTATTAACGTATGTCATCTCTGTATATATGTATAGGATGTTCGCCTATTAATGATAAGTTGTTTGCTGCAAAATAGAAAAAAAGAATCTTCGTATACCCTTTAAACAGAGAAGACACTCAAATGATGTCTTCTCCTTAAGTGAATTTAACTTTTCACAGCTTTTTCCCAGTCTGATGCAAACTTTTCAATTCCTTGTTCTGTTAACGGGTGTTTTACTAATTGTTCAATTACAGCATACGGAATGGTCGCAATATGAGCCCCAGCAAGAGCTACTCGTGTGACATGATCTGGGTGTCTGACTGACGCTGCTATAATTTGTGAGTCAATGTGTTGAATTCGAAATAGCTCGGCAATTCGAGATACCAGATACACACCGTCTTCTGAAATATCATCTAAGCGTCCTAAAAATGGCGATACGTATGTCGCACCAGCACGGGCTGCTAGAAGCGCTTGATTCACTGTGAAAATTAACGTTACGTTTGTTTTCACGCCTTTTTTAGCTAGATAACGGGTTGCTTCCAATCCAGCAATGGTCATAGGAAGTTTAATTGTTATATTTTTGTCTCCTCCGTTAATTTTTATAAGCTTTTCTGCTTGCGCAATCATGTCTTCTGCTGTTACTGTGTCGGGGGTGACTTCTGCTGAAACGGATTCTACTTCCGGGACGGTTTTTAAAATTTCTTCGATGCGATCTTCAAACTTTACGCCTTCTTTAGCTACTAGCGAAGGGTTTGTGGTAACACCTGATAATACCCCGATTTTATATGCTTTTTTAATATCTTCCAGGTTAGCTGTATCAATAAAAAATTTCATCATGTATTCCTCCACTCGTTATGTTAAAAACAGCTTTTCAGGGGCATTTTTGCATAACTTTATGTTCAAATGGAATTGCCCTCTTCATATTGTCTTCATAAAATAAAATTTATTTCCTTTCAAATGCTGTATGTTTTTCTCCAAGTTTTCCCTTCTTTAAACTCATCTGAATAACTTCTATTTGTATGTATCATACTAATGATGTTGAAAAACCTCTCAGCTACTCAACTAAAAAACCTCCAGCATTTATGCTGAAGGTTAAGATGCATCATTCTACTCTTAATTTTTTAGTCCTCTATAGCGAGCTGTTTTTAATTCTTGAACGTAGGGTTCAAAGTCCGGCATCTCTACAGCTCTCGCCAATTCAATTGCTTTTTCAATATCGTATGGAATACGCACAAATTGAATAGAAAATGCTGAAGGACTTTCGCCTTGATCCTTTCCTTCTAAGATAAGATAGGAAGCTTGTGGTAAATCAAGCGGGTTTCCTACACTTCCTACATTACACAGCGTTTTCCCTTTAATATGTTGAATAAATGCATTATGTACATCTCCGTAACAGATGACATCCGGTTCTCTTGATCCTTTTATATTTTCCGTATATTCCGTATTAGCAAATAGACTAAGGCGCTTTTCAAGTGAATCCCAGGGTTGAATTCGGTCATAAAGACTTCTAGGTGAAGCGTGAAACATTCTAATTAATTTCCCGCTCATCATAAACTCAACAGAAAAAGGAAGTTCCTTTAAGTATGCTTCTTGGTTTGAACTTAACTTCTCTTGATGCCATTTTAACGCTTCAAATTCCGCAGGCTTTGTAATGAAGTCATCCCAGTTCCCCATTACTGTTACTTCGCACTTTTCTTTTATGATATCAATTGCTTTACTTGAATCCGGTCCTTTTCCTACTAAATCACCTAGACAAATGATGCGATGGATATCTCGTTGTTGTATGTCAGCTAAAACTGCTTCTAATGCAGGGAGATTTCCGTGGATATCTGAAATAACAGCAATTTTGTCCATTGATTCCTCCACTCCTTTTTCATATGTATGTATTCAAGCCTTTTCTTTATTATAACATTTTATGATAAGACCGTTTACTAAAACGGGTCCTCTTCATTTAACAAGCAACGGTATAATTCGAATGGATATAAAAGGGAGGAATAAGAAGTGGATTTTTATGGATTGGGAAGAAATCTATCTTCATTATTTATTAACATAAAATAAAGGAGTACTGTAATATATTTATACGAGTACTCCTTTATTGGTAGTTAGGTAGTATAGAGAGTCGCCAGATACCTCATTTATCTTGCGACTTTTGGTTTATAGCTTATTGAACACCAACTGCGTCAAATGACTTGCCTACTGAAATTACTTCTTGAGAGCCTGAACCGTATAGATCAGCAGCAGCTTGTACTAAACCTGCACGCGCTTGGCTGAACGTTGTAGACTGAGTGAAGTATAGCGTATTGGCACGGTAATAAATTTTCCCTAGCTTATCTCCGCCGATTCCTATTACAGTAACTCCGTAATGAGTTCCTCCGTTAGCTAGCAAGTAGGCAGCTTTGTTAATAATACCGCTATTTGTATGAACCCCGCCGTTGTCACTAGAACCTGTATAGCGCTTTGAATAATGATCCGGATCTCCGTATTTCGCTGGGTTGCTCATTGAACGAAGTGCATCGCCGCTTGTTCCAGGCGTATAAATATCCTCTCCAATTTCCCAATCTGGATTTCGGTTGTCATAGTATTCTACCAACGTTCCGAAAATATCGGAAATCGCTTCGTTTAATGCACCTGATTCATATTGATAGATTAAATTAGAACTTCTTTCTGTCACCGCATGCGTCAATTCATGTCCGATAACATCTAATCCTCCTGATAGCGGAACAAAAGTAGTTCCATCCCCATCTCCATATACCATTTGAGAGCCATTCCAAAACGCATTGTTGTAGCCGCTGCTATAATGAACAGTCGATTTTAGCGGAGCTCCTGCATTGTCATAGGAGTTGCGGTTAAATTTGTTTTTATAATAATCATATGTCACGCCTGCATAATAGTGAGCATCTACTGCAGCTGCATCGCGAGTTGCATTGTACGTATTATCGGTATCGGCCCATAGCGTACCCGGAAGAGATGTACGATTTTTTGCATCGTACGTATAGATTGTAGCGCCTCTTGTATTATCTTGTAAGTAGTAAGTAGAACTAGATAACGTTGTCTTTAAGGATTTAGTATCTCCAAGAACTCCTTTACCTGAGCCAATAGCATTTGTGCCTGTTACAGGTTTCGCTGCCGGCTTTGCCACTTGCTTCACGTCGGCTTTTGGACCAGCTACGGAATCAATTGTATTGTACTTATCCAGTACTTTACCGCTAGTAGCATCAACAAAGTAATAATAGTTGCCTGGTTCAGGATTTAAGAAATTTAAATTTACTACATAAGCATATGTAGTGTCTGAACCATTTCGATAAATATACAGTTCAGATGAAGGAGATTTTTCATACGTCGGCTTAAAGCCTAAGTCTTTTTCAGCTACTTGAATCGCCTTTTTGCTGTCAAGTTGCTTTTGGCCTTTTAGCTTTTCCTTTTTATCTAAATCAGGAGCTACTGTACCTGATACAACTTTTAAGGTTCCATCTTTCGCTACGTGTGCTAATTGAGTAGATCCCCAAACGGGAATATTATTATATACTTGCTGCAAGCGTACCACGGTTGCTTGTTCAATAGGATCTTTCACCACTTCTGTCACTTTAAATGAGTTTTGAGCATTTTCGTTTCCTAATTTATATTTGTCTTTATTTGTATTCATATAGTGAAATACGACGTCTTGAGCCTTCTGCGATGACGGGCCCGAGAGCTTTCCGGAAATAAACTCAGGAGATTTAATTTCTTTGTTATACTTTTCAGTTGAAAGTACATTGTTTGGCGCAGCACTGCTCGTATGTGCAAAAGCAAATGATGAAGAAAGAATACCAACTGATAATAATACCTTTAAAGCCTGTTTTTTCTTTTTCATAGTTTTTTTCTCCCTATCCCTAGTAAATTTAATTACCTCAATTTTTCTGTTAATTGCGATAATTAGCAACATTATAGCAACTAAAAATTACTACGTCTATATATTATTTCAATATTCCTATTATTATGAAAATTAAAAATGATTCCTCTGCAATAAGTCTTTTTTACCTATTTAAACTATATGAAAATCATTTATGTTGATTTTCATACAAGTAAAATAATTCTTCTAGCCAGCTGATAAAAACTAGTAGGATAGGTAGCGTTATTCGTTCTTACTGTCAGTTCTATGAAGCATTTTACAAAAATTACTTATAAGGAAAATTATAAATTTCAGACCATTTTTTCGGCTTAAATATACTCTTCCTCTTCATTTTTTTATTTTTTTAATCTATTAATTAAATTTTTTATATGTTTTTTATGTACGTGCACAACATTATTTTATTATAGTACTGTACTTCTTATGAACGTAAAAAAGCACGAATCTACTAAAATCTTTGTAAATCCGTGCTTTTTCTGATTATTTCAAGCATACACAACCAACGATAACTAATAAAACAAATAGTACAACGATTAATGCAAAACCGCCACCGTAATTACCGTAGCCGCCGTAACCGCCGTAGCCATAACCACCGCCGTAACCCCAGTTACAAAATCCCATTTCACTTCACCTCCGTAGCCTGTTTACTCTATAGCATATGTACAGGCTAGAAAAAATGCTCGCCCATTTATCGCCCTTTTATAACGATAAAAAAGAGATTGAGACATAATGAAATCACTCCAATCAACCGCTAGAAGCAACCAGCTAGATTAAACCCATGTTCGCCATAACAAAAAAATCCGAACGATAAATCGTTCGGATTTCCCTTCAACTAAACTGCTTTTGTCACAGCCTCTTTTAAGATAACAACTATTAACTTATTTACTTTTAGAAGCTTGTTCTTTAAAGCGAAGTATGTAATACGGAACAATACAAATAACCGCCAAAACGAGAGCCGTTAAACTGACTATGCGGGGATTATTAAGCCCGAAAGAATAGTCTCCAAAAGATGCTCCAATTGCAATAATAGCAAAAATAATATACAGAATACGAAATATGTTAATCCACTTTTTCTGTTTAATCGTAACCACTCCTTTGCTTATTTTACTCCAACATAGAATATTATAACTTTACTAAACAACTTGTTGCAAAATTTCTTCTGCCTTTAACTGATTACCTTTTATTTTAACGGTAAACAAATTTCCACATTCGTCCCTTTGTTTACTTCACTTTCAATACTAAGAGTTCCTTTATGCTGCTGGATAATATTAAAGCAGATCATTAACCCTAACCCAATACCGTCTTCTTTAATACTGTAAAATGGTTCACCTAAATGTTTAATGCGATCTTTTGAAATTCCTACACCTTCATCAATAATTTGAATATGAAGGTGATTGTCGTCTTTTTGTCTCAGCTCAACTTTAATTTCGCCTCCGGAAGGCATTGCTTCAATCGCATTTTTAAGAATATTTATAAACACCTGTTTCATTTGATTGCTTTCACAATATACAAGAGGCAATTCTCCATATGAGTGAAGTTCAATAAAAATGTTTTTCATGGTTGCTTGAGGCTGCAGCAATAAAATCACTTGTTGAATTAACAGCTGCAAATCAATCGACTGAAATGTTACAGCCTGTGGTTTTGCCACAGACATGAATTCATCTGTAATCATTTCAATACGCTCAATTTCAGAGGATATAATGTTCATATAGGTTAACTCTTCTTTACTCGCTTTTTCAGTTAATAGCTGCATAAACCCTTTGATGGCCGTTAAAGGATTTCTAATTTCATGAGCAATAGCTGTAGCAAGCTGACCGACCGCTGCTAATTTCTCAGATTTCTGCAACAGCTCTTCTGTTTCTAGGTATTCTGTCCTGTCTCTTGAAACAATAAGAAGCACTTTTTTGTTTTCTATATTGAACAATTTCCCACTATATTCTAGTTTTTTTACTTCTCCAGACTTAAATGTAAACTGTGATTGCAGCGTGAAAGAAAGATTTCCTTGGCGAATTTCTTCAACCGTTTTTCGAACAATGTCAGAATCTCTAGGTATAATATCTTGGCATGGCATGGATAAAAGCTCTTCTCTCGTATATCCAAAGCGCTTACATCCAGCTTCATTTACTTCGATAAAACGAGAAGGAAAATGATTAGAACCTATTTCAAGTAAATAAATTGCATCGTTTGCATATTCAAATAACGTTCGATATTTCAACTCACTTTCCTTAAGCTTACGATGTAACAAGTCAAGCTCTTTTCTCGCTTTTTTAGCCTCAGATATATCCACACATACTCCAGACAAACCTATTAACTCATCTTTCCCATTAAAAATTGGCGAAATAGTGATGCGAAGATCTACTAAACTTCCGTCTTTACGAGCTCTTACAACTTCTACTCGATTGATTGCCTCTTTTTCAGCAACCGTCTTTTTTATATTCTCATGTACGTCCTCACTAAAAGCCCCTGCTATTTCGTAATATGTTTTCCCAACTACTTCGTGGGCTTTCCAGCCATATACTTTTTCGTAGGCTTCATTAACTCGCAAGATCCGCCCTTCTAAATCAGTTATGATCACCGCATCCATGTGATGATTAATAAAAGACTCCAGCTGTTCTTTCGTATATTCTAGTTCTTTTTTCATTATTCTGACAAAAAAAGAATCTTCTTCATCCTTACATGAATCTGATCCAGCATAAGCAGCTTCTTCTGCTACAGCGTAAAATTTACGATAAAATTCTATCGTCGCTACAGCTACTCCCAGTCCGAGAATTCCGAACACTAAATATTCTATTTCGCTATAAAACGGCGACTGAATAGGTGTATTCCAGAAGTAATTCGTCAGTAAGACATGGACGATAAAATGAATAAAAAAACAAAGAAGAGATTGTTTTAATAAAGAAAACTGCTTTCTATATCGAATAAGAGGAAGGGAAAATAAAAAGGTAAAGATTAAAATTAAGATAGTCAGTAACCAATGACTTTCTAAATAGATACTGCACACAGCCATAGTGATACCTGCAACTGCACCGGCTCTATAACCAAAGTATAGAACGGTCAAAATAAGAGGAAGAAAACGTAAATCATATGTAATCTGTTGATACGTAACGCTATATATCATAAGAATAGCAGAAACAATACTTGCATAAATACCACTCATCCATTTGTATTTATGGGCTAGACGCTGCAGCAAAAATATTCGTATCGCAATCATAATGCTGACAAAAAACGAAAAAATACATAAGTTAACAAATAATCCGCTACTAATCACTCCTTCTATTCCTCCTTTACTTGTAAATATGCGTGAAATAATTCCCTTATATAGAGAGTGTAACATGAATAAGCGCTGCTATTTATAAAATTGATAAAAAAAACTAGTCTCGCCCGAGGCAAGACTAGTTTTTTTATTATCTATGCTGATCTTGATACATAGGTCCTTCTGAAATCATATTGCTTTCAGAAACGTACGTAGGATCTGAATGCGCATCTTTATTTAGGCTAGCATTTACCTGCTGTTTTTTGGATAAACTTGAAAGTTTTACTTTGGCACTTCGAACAAGTCCTTTTACTTTTCGGCGTTTCGCAGCATCGCTTAATAGATAAGACGTAATGCCGACTCCTACCGTTGATAGCGTAATACCTGATATCAATGCTTTTTGTTTTCGTTTTCTCATAATAGCTCCTTCCTTGTACCATTTTGAATCTTACAATAACTTTTCCCTCTCAGGTACTCTCTCAAACCCGATTATTCAGATTATTCACTTCTTTAACAAGACGCTGCAGCGTGTCCGCTCCTGCTATTCCATCTGAAAAAAGGCCATACCGATTCTGGAATTTTTTCACTGCAGCGATTAATTCATCTCCATAGGAACCGTCTGCTCCAAACTTCGGAAGAGAAAAACCTAGCGTAAGTAAGTTTTGCTGAATTTGTTTGACTCCTAACCCTCTATCACCTTTGGAATAGACAAATGGTCCTTTTGTATTATTCGTCATAGAGAGATTTGTTGTGACTTCTTTAAAAAATGAGCAGTCCATTTCATTTATATCCACATTTGTAGAAATTCCTTTTACTCTGCCAGAATCCGTATACTGAAACATTGCCCATCGCTGCCATTGACTTAGCTCACCAGGGTGCTGCATACCGCCTTGTCTATTGTTTGCACTATATCTTGCTACCCACAAAGGATACTTACTTATTTCAGTTGTAAAAAAAGTTTTAGCAAAATGATAATTAGTATATACGATAGGCTTAATCCCTGTTGTTTTGTGAACATGCTCGAGCCAGCTTACGGCAAAGCGAGAAACAAATTCTTTGGATTTTTTCTTGTCTTCTTCTAGATCCAAACACGGCGGAAGGTCTAGTTTCATTTGTCCAAGCTGAGCAATAAAAAAAGCAGCTTCTTTCTCCGGGCTATTTGTACAGTGAGCATAATGATAAAATCCTACTCTCAAGCCCGCATTTTTAGCACCTATATAATTTTCATAAGATCTAGGATCTACAAAAGTTCCGCCTTCTGTTAACTTTATATACACCCCTTTCACTGAGGTGTTTTTTATTTCTTTCCAATTAATGATTCCTTGATGATGAGAAACATCGAGAATAATAGGATTATTTGAATGTCGACTTTGCATAGTTTTCACCTCTTTTGCTAGCTTCCTTATGTATACGACGAATATTTTAAAACCCCTGTTTTTCCGGATCTTGATATTGTTTTATAACGATGTGTAAAACGTTGCTCATTTGAATAGCTAAATAAGCTTCGTGTTTTTTGTCATAATAACGATACCATCCTTGCGTATGAATAATAGATTCCTCAAGCTCTTTTACATTTTCTGATTCAACCAATGTACTGATTGATTTTTCATTTCCAAAATAAAACTTCACTTCGTACGTCACTTGAATCCCTCCTTTATAAAGATGTAAATACCCTAATCGTATGTACTTGAATCTAGTACAAGGTAGTGTAAAATTTCTTTTAATCCGCTTTCTCTTTTTATATGTTTATTTAGAACAATGTTCATTTTATTATAAAACAAGAAGCCAAGCATTCTGAGCTGCTTGGCTTCTTGTTTTATTTTGATGGATGAATCATATTAGCTGGATTTACCCATTGCTCAAATTGTTCTTCTGTCAGAAGGCCTGTTTTTACCGCTGCTTCTTTTAATGTCGTTCCTTCTTGATGAGCCAGCTTGGCGATTTTAGCCGCATTTTCATACCCTATGTGCGGATTTAACGCTGTTACAAGCATAAGAGAATTTTCTAGATTATGCTGGATTTTCTCTTTGTTGGGTTCAATTCCTACTGCGCATTTATCGTTAAAAGCCTGCATGGAATCTGTCAGCAGTCTGACTGATTGTAAAAAATTATAAATAATAACCGGCTTAAATACATTTAATTCAAAGTTTCCTTGACTAGCCGCAATTCCAATCGTCACGTCATTCCCTAACACTTGTGCAGAAACCATTGTTAGAGCTTCACTTTGAGTTGGATTTACTTTTCCAGGCATAATAGAACTTCCTGGTTCGTTAGCAGGAATCGTGATTTCACCTAATCCGCTCCGAGGACCGCTTGCCAGCCAGCGTACGTCATTGGCGATTTTCATTAAGTCAGCTGCTAAGGCTTTGAGTGCACCATGGGCATAAACCACTTGATCGTGACTTGTTAATGCATGAAATTTATTAGGTGCTGAGATAAATGTTTTTGCAAGCGTGCTGCTGATTTCTTTCGCTACTTCATCGCCGAAGTCAGGATGTGCATTTATCCCCGTCCCAACAGCTGTACCGCCAATAGCTAGCTCCTTCATATACTCTACGCTTTGTTTAATCATTTCTTCATTTTTTTCGAGCATATGATGCCATCCGCTAATTTCTTGTCCTAGTGTTAGCGGTGTAGCATCTTGTAAATGGGTTCTTCCTATTTTAATAATATCTTTAAACTGCTCTTGCTTCGCAGCAAACGTTTCTTTTAATGTTTTTAGAGCAGGTAATAATTGATCTTCGACTTCTAGTACAGCTGCAATATGAAGAGCTGTAGGGAAAGTATCGTTAGAGCTTTGTGACATATTAACATCATCATTTGGATGGAGCGTTTCGTCGCCGTTTATTAGCTGGTTTCCCCGGTGGGAAATCACTTCATTTACATTCATGTTTGATTGCGTTCCGCTTCCTGTCTGCCATACTACTAAAGGAAAATGTTCATTCCATTTCCCTTCAATAATTTCGTTAGCAGCTTGCACGATGGCTTCCGATTTCCCTGCTGATAGTTTGCCTAGTTTATGATTGCTAATAGCCGCACTTTTCTTCAGAACCGCAAAAGCGCGTATTACTTCAATCGGCATTTTTTCAATCCCTATTGGAAAGTTTTCTTTACTTCTTTGCGTTTGCGCTCCCCATAGTTTATCTTCTGCCACTTTGATTTCTCCAATTGAATCTCTTTCGATACGATAGCTCATAGTTAGAACTCCTTTTCAATATTTTCTTTACCTATTAGTATTGATTATATGGATGAATTTCATGACATAATAACAATTATTCACTGTTGAAAATTCCCTTTTTTCTATTTTTTAAACGGGCTTAACTTATTTGATTATTTAGCTCATAGTTTATTTTGATTTTATGATACAAAAAAAGATCCGAAGAATACGCTCTTCAGATCTTTTTAATAAGTCCAATTTTACTTATGAATCCATACAGCACCAGCTGAATTGTCTTTTGCTTCACCAATTACGTCTAATTTTAATCCGTTTTGAGGAAGCAAGCGGCCTGCATCTTTAATTCTTTCATCTAAATACGATTTTTTATCGTTAAAGCTTGTAACACCATTTGATTCTTTAGATGAAATCGTTCCCCACGTTTTATGAGAATATGACCAAGCAGGTGATTTATCAAATGAGAACGCCGCGTCTGCAATTTGATATCGGCTTGAATTTGCTGTAGTGCTAATACCATTCACATTAAAGTAAAGAACTTTATGAGCATGTGAATCAACTACACCAAGGAATCCTTCACCCGGATGTTGTCCTACCCAGTTATCAAGATAGCTTTCATCTGCGTACCAAAGCAGCATGCCTGTATTATATTTTGCACCGCGCGCGAATTGAAGTGCTTTATCACTGCCTGCATAGTTTCTCCACTCAAGGTAATAATAGTTATCTTTATAGCTGATGCCGTTTGTCTTTTCAAATCCATCTAACGTTACTTTTGGAGCTCCTTCAGCATCGTCCGTGAATACCGTTTTTCCATCTACTACTAAACTAGCATTATCAAGAGCGAATCCTTGAAGAGCAAGTCCGCCGTCCGTGACGTATTCAAATTGAAGCTTGATTTTTTTACCTTTAAACTGCGTTAAGTCATAACTTTTATCTTCCCATTTTCCGTTAGATGTTTCAGCAGAACCATCTGCATTATTCGCTTTATCACCAATTGTATCTAACAGAACTTTTGAACCGTCAGGAAGAATCGCATTTACATATAAGTAATCGTATTCTGCCTCTACTTCATAGAACGCTTTGTAATTAAATTTAGCTGTGTTGGCTGTTGTTAAATCAAACTCTGGCGTTGTCATCGTCGTATGCAGATCGTCTCCGCGTTTACTGTAATAATAGTTGCTTCCAAACTCAGGCTTAATCCCTTGAACAGCTTTTTTAGGTAAATTAATCTTTACAATACCTGGTCGGTTAGATTTTGTGACACTTTGATCAACCACGCTCACAGAGCCCGATTTTGTAATGTTTTTGCTGTCAATTTGTTGAATATTTGCCCAGTTCCCACCCATATTTGCTTGGAAAAACTCTTTATTTTGCGGGGAGAAACTTGTCGGTTCTGTTCCAGCTACTTCACCAGCCCAGCTCCCTCCGCTCATAATTGACCAAACGCCTACCGGCTCACCTTGACCCGTATACTGTGTATCATACTCATCCGGCAAACCTAAATCATGGCCAAATTCATGAGCAAAAACCCCAACTGCTCCGTCTTCTGGTTCGATTGTATAATCATAAGCAGCCATGTTTGTTCCAGGAACTTTATATACTTGTCCCAAAGTAGAGCGGTGAGACCAGATAGCATCGTTTCCTAGTTTACCTCCACCTGCTTCTTGCCCAGTTCCAGCATGAATGACCATTAAGTGATCCACTATGCCGTCAGGCTCATTGCGGTTGCCATCTCCATCGATATCATATTGATCGAACTGATCATAATCTGAAAGGTTAATGCCGCTTTTTGCTGCTGCAGCAAGCGCTTCTTTTACAAGGTTACGAGGCCCTTTAGATCCAGGCGCATTATCGTTTCCTCCCGCTGGATTGTCTGCTCCGTATTCTTTTGCGTTTCCAGGTACGGTTAACCAGTCAGAAACCGTTCCATCTACTGTGTAACTACCTCCAGACTGTTCTTCATAATATTGTTTAAACGTTTTAATTTTCTTTCCGTTGAATAGCGTAAAGTCTTTCTTTCCAAACATTAATTGCTGATAGTGATTTCGGTTAAAGTCTTTTGCATACATGTAACCAGGTTCTTGAACGACATTATTGTGCTTAAAGTCTGCGTATTCGACTAAAAGTACAAGAACTTTATCTTTTCTCACTTGTCCGTTATATTTTGCCTGAGCTGCAGGTTTAACGTTTACCCCGTTCCCCGAATTGTTTCCTTGAGACTTAATGTTAGCAAATTCGCCTCGTTGAAACTTTTCTTTTTGTTTTGTTTGCATTTCTTTCGCTTTCAAATCAATTTTGCTAGCTTTATGTCCTTTCATGCTCTCTTTATGTGCATCTTTTTTGTTTATGTAAGAAGTAACGGCTTTCTTCACTTCTTGCGGTGTTGCACTTTGAGAAATAACTCCTTGGTTTTTCAGTGCGTTAGCCAATCTTTCTTCCGGTACTGTATTCATATCAATTGGTGAACTCGGAAGTTCCTCCGATTGTGCGGTTTTAGCTGAAGCAGTACTTCCATTCATAAGTACTGGTCCCACTCCGCTTAATGTAACAGTTGTGGCAAGAAAAGATGTCCCCAAAATCTTTTTCCAGCTTTTCAAGTAAACCCCTCCATTTTAGAATTTTCAAACTATTAGCAACATTTATTTTATATTCTAAAACTAGGAAGGTCAACTACATTTTACTATATTATTAAAATTTTTTGATTCTAGTAGATAATGTAAAATAGTTTTATAGTATGTAACTAGTTTTCTTTGCCTGACAATTAAAATGTCTGATAAACCCTTCTTGCGTATGCAAATTCCATGCCAAATCGATAACCACAACTAAAACTGTATGAAGCGTATTTTTTTAGGGAATTAGAACCACCTTTTCCGTATTACTATTATATAAAAACAAAAAATTCCCCATTATGGATACAGAAAGATAAAAAAATCACTTCTCGATAGACGAGAAGTGATAACCTTTGTATGCAAGTAAATTTAAGAATGTTCTTTTTGACGATGCAGCAAGATATGATAGAGCGACGTGCTCCAAATAGACATATTGCGCGCTGCGATTTCATAAGGTTTTTCATCAATTTTAAACAAGAAATCCCCTTCATAACTCACGGATTTCCCTTGCTTTTCCAGCTCTTGTTTAACAGCTTCAATCCATTCTACTGCATTCGTATAATGTTTGTTCAAACGAACTTTAATAGTTTGATTCCTGTAATGAATAAAAGATGTAATTCCCCAAAAAATTAAGACAAGAAAAAGTACCATATACAGCAATTGCATGATAACAATCCCCTTCTTCCTTCATTTCATTATTTTCAATGAAGACTTAATTTAGATGAGTAAATATTACTATTCTCCTTTGCTATCGTCATCTCCTTTAAAAAAGTAAATTCCTTTTCCACGTGGGCGTATAAAATAAACCCGTGTACATGCTTGCTCATCTTTTTTACTAACGTTTTCTGTTAAAAAATGATAAGCTAATAGAATGATAAATAGAAAAGGAGGGCGACGAGTTGTCAACTGAACAAGTGAAATTAGCAGCCGTTTTAGATGTTGAAACAACGGGATTAAGTGCTCAAACATGCGATATTATCGAACTGGCAATTGCTGTTGTTTCTTATGATTCTTCTACCGGAGAAATAATCGACATTGTAGAAGAATATGAAGAATTTAATATGCCTTCAACTCCCATTTTCCCGTACATTACAAACTTAACGGGAATTACAAATGAGATGGTCAAAAATAAAACATTAGACGATAAAAAAGTGGAATCATTGTTAACTAGCGTTTCGGCTATCATCGCTCATAATGCTTCTTTCGATCGCAGTTTTCTTTTAAAACGGTATCCATCTTTATTTAACCAAAAATGGCACTGCTCTATGCGTGCTGTCAAATGGAAAGAGTACGGCTTTCCTAACAAAAAACTAACAACACTTCTTGACCATCATAAGATTGAGAGAGAGAACGCTCACAGAGCTATGGATGACGTGAAAGGAACCATTGACTTGCTAAGACAGCAAAATCCTAGCGGAGAGCCCTATTTTTCTGAAGTATTAAAAAAAGCAATGAGCAAACCTAAAAAAACAGCGGCTTCCACTCGTTTTTAACTTAATAAAAAAAGCGCAGCTTCTGCGCTTTTTTTGTTTTTATTTGCCTATTTCTTAAGTGTTGAGTTATATGTTTGAGGAATATGGTTGTAAACAGCGAGGTTGTAAACGCACCGGAAGAAAAAGAAAAGTGCCTGCTTTCAAACCAAAAAATCGCGGAGGAACAAACTGAACAGCTGGTGTTTACAGACATATACGAAATCAGCTGAATTGCTAATAATCTAGAAGATTCAAATTATACTTCTCTTACCTTTTGGCTTTGAAGGTCGTGATGCGTTTGTTCTAGTTCACTTAAATTCAATTCGTACAAATGTCTCCCGTCTTCTGCTTTAAAGTAACCCGATTCAATAATTTGATTCATTAAAAGATCTTTCTTTTGCTCAAATGCTTTTTCAGATGTCATGTTATCATCTCCTTTTTTAGGTGAATATCTTTCATAGAAAAGACGTACACCGCTTGTGGCATACGTCTTGTTGCTTTTCACACTCGTTACCTATGTTTAAAAACAACGCAATCGTTACATTTTATCGAGAAGGCTGCTTACGTCTTGCAGCCATATTGAACATTTTGGTGATGCACTACTTTTATACCCTTCATGATGTTCTTAAAACGCAATTGGAAAAAGATTTTCATAAAATCTGTTTGCCATCTACTGCCCCGCTTTCAAAATGCGGCTGTGAGGCGATTTTTTTTGTTGCTAAACTAACCACCATTAATACAACTAAATTAATAAATAAAGAAATGACGCCGACATTTGTATCTTTAATGATTTGTGGCAACGCAGGAAACAACGTGCCAAGCGTTGTTTCAGTAATCGTTATATACATCACAGACGCAATGCCGGCAACAATACCTGCACACGCCCCGTATTTAGTCACGATATTGTTTTTCATTAAACTAAAAATAAAAGCAGGAAACAGCTGCGTCACAATGCTGTAGCCCATTAGTAAAAGCGTTACAATTGTATTCCCTCCATGAATTGTAAAATAGACTGAAACAAGCGCAATGACTGGTACGAAGCATTTAGCCAGTATCGAAATTTGTTTGCCCGTCGCTGAGGGAACAAGCACGCCGTAAACGTTTTTAGATAGTGACGTAGAAGCTGCCATCAAGAGCATCGATCCAGGCACAAGCGCTGTTAATAAACCAGCTGCGCCGATAAAGCCGACAATCCACGGGTCAAATGTTTGAATGGAAAGACGAAGCAGTGACAAGTCCGCTTCTGCGCCTTGTAGTCCAGGTACCTGCATAAGAGCAGTAAACCCTACAAAAAAGACAAAAAGCAGCATTAACGTATAAATAGGACTTATAATAGAATTCTTTCTAAATACATTCTCGTTTTCAGCTGAATACGTTGCATTAAACGTATGCGGCCACATGTAAAATCCTAATACGGTCAGCATGACTGTAGAAATAAACCACGAAATACTGAGACCTGTCTTGGGAAGAGTAAGAAACGTTGGATTTGCTTGATGCACAGCCTCAAACATTGGCTGTAAGCCTCCGTAGTAATGAAACGGCATATATATTCCTAAAAATAAGACAACAATAAAAATCATAATATCTTTCACAATAGCCGTCCAAGCAGAACCATGTATGCCTGATATCATTAAGTAAACCGTTAATGATATGGCTCCAATCCAAATGGCTGCAGTTGAAGAGATAGAGCCATAAGAAGCTTCAGATACAATAATACCTAGGCCTTTGAATTGTAAAATAATATAAGGAACAATTGCCAGCACCCCTGCACATGAAACAACGATACCAAGAAACGGACTTTTGTATTTTGAAACAAAAAAATCCGGCTGAGACATAAGCTTATGCTGCTTCGCATATCGCCATATTTGCGGACCAATCCAATACCCTAACACGTACGCTAAAGAAATATAGGCTAAAATATAAAACGCCGGCCCTCCTTTCCCATATGCCCAAGCGCTTCCACCTAGAAACGTAAAAGTAGTATAGATTTCACCCGCCATCAAAAAGAAGACAAAAATAGTTCCAAAACCTCTGCCCCCTACGCTCCACTGTTCTAAATCCATTTTTTTGCCCCGCGTAGCTCGAATTCCAAGATAAATAGCTAAAAGTAAAAAACCGAAAATAATAATCAGTGCGGTATTCATTGTTTATCTCCTCCTTTAACAGCAGGATCGAGCTTGTACACAATACCCATAATAAAAGATGTAAGGATTACCCACATAACAATCCAAAAAAGAAAAAAAGGCATCCCTAAAATAAACGGCGTCACTTTGTTAACAAAAGGCAATGAACCTAATATTCCTACAAACGGAAGCAGGCAAAGAAGATAAATTTTTTTCATAGAACTCCTCCTTAATCACACGGCTTATCAGTACTTATCTAAGGCTTTAACTATCTCATTATGTACTTCTCTTATTCTTCTCTTTACACCTCCATTCTTGAGCTAAACGAGACGTTTGTCATAGAAAACCGCCGTTTGTTTGCTCCTTAGTATCTTCCATTTGTCCCCATATGAAAAGGAGTTTGTAAGACATGCTTACAAAATTTTGAATGCAGCAGAATATTATTTCATATTTTCATATACAGAATATAGACAAACAAAAAAACGGAACTGAAAGTAAAGGTCTCAAACAGTTCCGTTTCGATCTAGCATTTCTATACTTTATTCCTCTTCTTTTTTCTTTACACCAAGCGAAGAGAGCGCTTGTTTTAAATGTCCGAACGTTTCAATTTTATTAAAACTGATTCCTACATTAACAGCCGTCTGAGCCATGTCAGGACTCACTCCTGACATAATCGCATGGATGCCTAGCAGCTGCAAAATGTTAATCAAATCAAAAAATTTGTGAGCGACATACGTATCTACATAATTTACACCCGATAAGTCAATGACTAAATGCCTTATATGTTTTTCTGCACACCTTTTTGGAACAACCTCGATAATGGAATCACCTTTGATTTCATCAATAAGCCCTACCAAAGGCAAGACCGCGATGTGGTCTACAATTGGAATAACAGGAAAACTCGTTTCGTCGATTAGCTCTTGCTGAAGACTTATTTTTTGCCTTGTGATTTTATAATACTGTTCGGAAAATTCATTAATGAGTTTATCAAATGTTGTATGATAAACTTCACTCCAAGACAGTATATCTTCTTTTGTAATAGATGAATGTATCAGGCTATATGTTTTGACATATGTCCAAATAATTTTTCTTGTTTTGCTTAGCGCTTCTACCACTTCGTAAATCGGCGTATCAAATTTAATTCTGCTGTTTACTACTTCCGTCGTCCATTTCATCATACGTTGTTTAAAAATCTCTTGATCGTCAAGAAAGCCGCTCGCAATTGTTTCGATCGTATAACGATGCTGCTCGCGCAGCTTTTTCTCAACTGATGCGTCTGCGTCCTTTGAGTAAATCGATCCTTTAATATTACTTCTTTGGTGCAGCCATTCTTCACTGATAGAGGCTGAATTCTCTAAAATATATTCAAAAAGACGTTGATTTTGTTCACTCACTACTGTTTAACCTCCGTTCACTTTCTCCTTCTGTACAATCACTTACAAAACGCACCTTATGAGAAATTCATGCTTCATGTTTTTTCCTCGTCCATCTCTATCATACACGATAACCGCTCTGCATACTTATAGAGAATTAGATATAAACAAGCAGGTATTTGATTATCTACATAGATAAACTGCCGTGTATGATGAAACTATCATTTATTTTGACATGAAAGGATGTTAATTGTATTGAAAAAATCAATTATTTTGTTGGGGCTTCTCGCTACAAGTATTGGATTATCAGCTTGCTCAAACAATACAACAACTTCTTCTGCTACAAACTCTTCTGCACATTCAGGTCATGAACATCATAAAGCTGCAGTTGCTGATATTCGCGAAGAGACTCCAGGAGCAGATGTTTTACCACAGTTTTTGAAGAACCAGCCTAAAGACATGAAGCTAGTTTATCTATCCGTTGCTAAAAATCGTGAACTACTTGAAAAAATCCCTTGCTACTGTGGATGTGGCATGGAAGCGAATCACAAAAATAGCTATGACTGCTTTATTTTTAAAAACAAAAGAAATGGAGCAGTTGTCTGGGATGATCATGGAACAAAATGCGGATTGTGTATAGAAATTGCAGCTAAAGCTATGCTCGACTATAACCGAGGCAAATCAATAAAAGATATTCGCAAAGACATCGATGAAAAATATAAGGAAGGCTATGCACAACCCACTCCTACTCCTTCCTTGTAGAACATTGGCATTGTTCAAGTAAACATTCGCGACAGATATATGTAAAAGTAGAAAACATCAAAAAACACTCAAATAGCTATTTGAGTGTTTTTTGTGTACTATTCTTTCACAAACTCTTTTGTACTTCTTACTGTATCAATCGGACGCACGAGCTTCTCAATTTCTGCACGTTTTGGCTCTAAAAATGGAGGAAGTGATAATTTTTCTCCGAGCGTTTCGTAAGGTTCATCTCCCATAAATCCTGGTCCATCTGTCGCAAATTCAAATAAAATTTGCGGAGCCACTCTTGCATACAACGATTCAAAGAAGTGACGATTCACATAACCAGACGTATGGAAACCGAAGCTTGGCATTCGGTTAATCCATTCTTCAAGAGCCTGTCGATTTTCTACGCGAAAAGCAACGTGATGAACCGTTCCAAAACCTTGCTGAGCCTGCGGAAGTTTTTCGTTGTGTTCGACTACTACTTGCGCACCGTTTCCCCCTTCTCCTACTTCAAATAGATGGAGATTTCCTTCTTGAGCAATCTCTTTAAATAAAAGGACTTTTTCGATCATTTCTTTAAAGTAATTAAACTCGGCGATACGAATAAAGATAGGACCGAGTCCCGTAATAGCGTATTGAAGAGGTACAGGACCTTTTTGCCAAGGAGTGCCTGATTCAACTCCTTGATTTCCTTCATCGGAAATTAACTGATACTGCTGATCATCAAAATCAACAAACGAAAGCGTCTTTTTCCCAAATAGCTCTTGAATCCCCGTATGCTTCACTTCTAAGCGATCAAAGCGCTTTACCCAATAGTCTAAAGCCTCATCATTTGGAACGCGGAAAGATGTTTTTGAAATTTCATTTGTTCCGTGAGAACCTTTTGGAATTCCTGGAAAATCAAAAAAAGTCATGTCCGTTCCGGCACTGCCTTTATCATCTGCGAAAAACAAATGATACGTTTGAATATCATCTTGATTGACCGTTTTTTTTACTAAGCGCATGCCTAACACATAGGTGAAAAATTCATAATTCTTTTCTGCGCTGCTCGTAATAGCCGTTACGTGGTGTATTCCTTTTAAGTGGTTCATTCTACATTCCTCCGGATAAATCGTCTAGTTTATCATTCGTTATTTATCTTTAATTTAAATATCTTTAATTAAAGATAATATACCATGATTAATTTTCCTTTGTCAATAAAGTATGGATGATCTCGGAAGGAAATATGTAGGTTTTTACATTTTAGCAAAATCTCATAAATGAGGACGGACCAAATCGGTAATAAAACACCGTATTGTTGCCTAGTTCATTCTCTAACCTATACTAATTTATTTCTCTTACACGATATCATGTTTTTAAACCTTTGTCCGGTATTGGCTGAGATCATCACCCAACAGGCAAACATCAATTAATTCAATAACTCCCGGCAGCTAACTTTTTTAATCTTTTTATATAAAAGGAATAGTAAGAAAAAACTTCATCACATATACTATATAAATTTATATAAAAGGCAGGGATATCATGAAAGCACAGCGCTTGGTAGATGACAAAAAAGGAACGTACAGCAAGGAAGTTCAGAAGCACTTCAAAATAAAAATAAATGGAAAAATTTACACAAAATCCTCACCGCAACCACCTTCCTCACCCCCTGTGAATAAAAAAAATCTTAAATATAAACCTCAAAATAAAGTTCTACGCACGTATGATAAAAAAGATCAAGTGGTAAACGGCACACAAGAAAGGCTCATAAAATCTGCCAAAACTAGATTAACTAAATACGAAAAGCTTCTATTAAGCAATCAGCTTTCAGAATCCGCGGCTCTTTACTCACCTTTTGGGTTAGAAGAGCTCGTGCGAATGGCTAGTAGAGAGGAGTGAACGATTTGTGTTGGGTGAAAAAGTAATCATTGATACAAACATTTGGGCTTCACATGCGCTTAATTATCCAGAAGTTGTGGAATATATTAATGAACTTATTTCAAATAATACGGAATTTTTAATGCCTACCGTTGTACAAATGGAACTTCTGTCGCATTGGGAAGTAGAAACAAATCCTCAAGTCAAAGCAGTAAAAAATCATTATATTTACGATATGACCGATAAGATTGTAGACGTTACAAGTGAAATTGCACAGCTAGCAGCTCAAATTCGCAGAAAAGCCAAAATAGAATCAAATAAAAAAATTAAAGGCCCGGATGCGATGATTGCCGCATCTGCTTTTATACATAATGCAAAACTAATTTCCAACAATAATAAAGATTTTGCTTGGATTACATTTAATTTCAGCTACCGAGGTCAACCATTATCTTATGTAAATCCTATTAAAGACACGATTGCTTACGCTTCTTTTATTAAAAGCTTTGAATCTCCCAACCTTCCCGGTGCTGATAACTTACAAGAAAACGAGAAGGAAAGTTAATTTGTTTTTGCTTTCAAAATACTCCTTGTCTCCCGCCTTTTTCAAATTAAAAGTTTGATGGGTACATACTCCAATTCTTTCTATATTGAATACAGTAAAAAGCATAAAAACTTAGGCGGTGAAAAGAGTGAATTACCCATATTACCCGGAACAACCTTTAGAAGAGTATCAATATGGCTATGATTATTATTCCAATCCCCAAAAAACTGAAGAAAGATTCCCTTATGGTTATTATCCATATCCTCGCCCACGTCCATTTTATCCTTACCCTTACCCACGTCCTATTTATTACCACCCCCCTTACTTTTACCCTCGTCCTCGTCCGTTTTACCCACACCCAGTGTATTGGAGATAAAAAAGAAGAGCTGTCAGCTCTTCTTTTTTGTTTCTTGATATTTAGACATCTCTTCTTTAATAATGGTCACAAACGCTTCATTTTGCTCAATTTCAAAAACAGTAATAGCTTTTTCTAGGTAAGCTATTCCTTCTTTAAGCTCACCAAGCTGACAGAGTGCTTCTCCAATTTGATAGTGCAGTTCTCCTAATAAATAAAGCGTCTCATGCTGAATACACAGCTCTAGTCCTGCTTGTGCATATTTAACCGACTTTTCATAACGTTCCATTTGCAAAAGCGCATGTGATAATCCATATAAAATTCGAATTTTGACAAGAGGATCTTTTAACTTAGGAAGCAAAGCAATATGCTGCAATCCTTCCATAAACGTACTGAACGCTTTTTTTAAATGACCTTCTTCTTCGTAAATAATGGCAATACTATTTAAAATAGCAATCTCTTTTTCTGAATAAAACTGTTCGCTCGTACGCGTGAACGCAATCGCTTTTTCCAATTTACGAAGCGCTTGCTCAAATTTATTTCCAATATAATAATCACATATGGCTTCGTGCCATAGGAAAAATTGTGCGTGAAAAGGATCTTGAAACATAGGATTATCTTTTTCTTTATCCACCATATGTAACACGGTTGCATAATCGCGTTTTCGTATATAATGCCTAATGGTCGATTTAATTTCTTTTGAATAATCGTTGGGCGTTAGCTCTCCTGCTTCAAAGAAATAATTCATCGGAACCCCTAAGCGTTTCGATAAATGATAGAGAACTTCACTGCTTGCATGAATTTCACCTTGTTCAAATCGATGTAGCTCTTCTTCTGTACAAATTCCTTCTGATAACTCGACAGTTGTCATTTCCGCAATCTTTCGCAGATCTTGAATCAGCTGACCTACTTGTTTTTTATCATTCAAAAAATCACCTTACTTAATGTCAATGAACTCTGTGAAAACAACATTCCATTATGTTTTTATAAGTCTATTGTACCATTTAGGTGGTTTTTTTATCAATAGAAATAAGAAAATAATTCCAAAGGAAATTCTTGAAATTATAATTAAATTATTTCAAACAACCTCCAGCTTCTTCTTTAGTCATATCCCCTCTTTGTACAGCAGTCATAACTTGATCGCAATAGTATGATGTTTGACTATATCCTTCTTCATCAATTTCTTTTTGAATCTGTTCCTTTGCTTCATCGGAGAAATTAGCATCTTGTTCAGCAATGATTTGAGCTTCATATGCTTCATATGCTTCTTGTTCTGCCTGTTCTTTAGCTAATCTTTCTTCTTCTTCCTTATTCAGTTCCTCCTCAATCTCAGCCTCTTCAGCCCATGTTTCAGCTTGATTTGCTTCATAATTATCGATTGTTTCTTGACTAACTGGAGATTCCGCTTCCTTCTTTCTTTTGCTCTGCTTGTTCAGCTGCTATACGTTGTTCTTCGGCAATCTTTTGTTGTCTTTGTTGCTCGGCTATTTCTACTTGTCGTTTAGCTTCCGCTTCTTCTTTTACTTTTTGTTCTGCTAATTCCTTAGCCTTTCTTTCTACTTCAACTTTTGTAGCGTAGGCACGTAAATCTTTCTGTTCATCTTGAATTTGTTGAGATTCAGATTTCTTATTTAATTCTCTTTCATTAGTCTTTTTTTCTGGCTTTACAGCAGTTTCTTCCTTAGAATTCTCAGCGTTCTTCTCTTCCCCTTGGTCACATGCTCCCATAGTGAAACTCAAAGACAACAAAATGCTACCAACTAACAACTTTTTCACAGCATTCTCCCCTTAACTTTTCTCTGTATGGAGTGTTACATTAAACTGATAAATTGATTTGACTAACTAATTTTTCTAAGTCCTTAATTAATTCTTTAGGCGTCCCTATATTGTTCATTACGTCATTACATATCTTTAGAAGCTCAAGTTTAACTTCTATGCTAATTTCCTCAGGTTTTAATTGTTCATTCACAACACACAGCCCCTTAACGAGTAAATAATATCACGAAAAAGGTTATTTTTTTATATATTCAATTATTTCCCTTATCAGTTTTTCGATAATTTTCTTTTTGAATCATTCTCATTCTCTGCATTTTCTTTCCTATAATTAATGTAATCCATCACTATACTTTCTATAGCTTTTAATAATTCTTTTACTTGCTTTTCTGTAAATAAGCATTCTCTAATAGGTTCTCTTATCTTCTTAATCTTCGTGTACTTCTTACCATCTACACCAAAGTGAACCTTATGGTGATGTGCTTTACGATCACTCTATAAGTTTTACTCCAATCCTCTTTAACTTCTATAAGGTGATAGGCTATTTCAATAGGAGTACACCTGCCTTCTTCAAGACAGACTTCATCTAAAGGATTTAATCTCTTCTTCCTATTGCATAATTTAATTCATGGGTTACTAGATTAAAAGGCTTTCCCTTCCTTATCTACTCTCTGTTCCTTGTACTCTTAATGATTATCTTTTTTGCACTTGTCACAATATGTATCATAAGCTAATTGACGACATTCCTCTGTGTTACATATCTTAGATGGCTTCTTAGGCATGTTGTTTAGCCACCTTTTTTACCATTTATTATTTAGCACATATTTTAATTTGCATACTATAGATATAATAAAAAGCCACTCTTCAGAGTGACTTAGCATTAGATTTATTTTTTTACTTCTTCAGGTACATAATCTAAAAGTGTGGATATTATCATATTAAAATGCCATGGAGTAAGGTTATTACCAGCACTTTCTTTTAGCTCAGTTCTTAGTTTTTCGCCCCATACTGGATATTTATTATTACTTTGTGCTTCCTCTAACATATGACCTACTACATTTATTACTTTATAATACTCATTTTCTTTTGCACTGATATAATAATCTTTTTGTTCATAATCCATAACTCCACCTCCTTTTAGTTACTTATTATTTTCTCTTCATTAACCAAATCAAACTTGTTAATTACCTAAAATAAAAAGTCGACCCTATGATTGACTTTCTCGACTGAATTAAATATCATCTCTTTCAGTCGCTTTAAATACTGCTTTAATTTTGTAGGTATCTTTCTTACCTTTTACGGCAGTAACCCTTGTAATCAGTTCAATAATAACCCCTGAAACTGAATGGTATTGCAGGTCCTGAAATAGGCGTCTGCCCCCCACCCAAAAATTTTGGAGCTTTCGCAGGATACCCTAACGGATAATTTCCCCACCAACTGTCAACTTCACCACTAGAATTCAGTACATATCCAGTAGGACGTCCAAAAGAAGGCATGAAATAAGGGTAGAAAGCATAGTTAAAAGGAGTATAAAAATTAGAATAGAACATTTAATCACCTACTTTGTTTCAACTTGTAAAAAACCTTCATTAAGATATGAAATCTTTTCTTTTATTGTGAAGCATCATTTTCAATAACTTCTATAACATTGTCTTTATTTATAACATTGAAATAACTTTAAAAGAGATAATAAGCTATTTTTTTGAAACTCTTTTTAACCTTTTCTCCCTCCAAATACAGAAAAGAACAGCACATCAATGTGCTGTTCTTTTCGAGTTTATATGATTTATGACACTATATATCCTTAAATAGAATCAAATACTTGACGCAGTTGAGCTGCGCTTTTATTGATCGCCTGCTGAGCGAGTGGAACAAATTCATGAAACCCTAAAAACCCGTGAATCATTGTTTCATAATTTTCGTAGGTGACGGGAACACCATGATTTTTTAATGCGTCCGCGTAGTCTTTTCCGCTATCTCTTAGAGGGTCGTACTGTGCTGTAAGAATGGTAGCGCTCGGCAGGCTCGATAAATCTTCTAGTAATACCGGAGCGTTATAGGGATGCTGTTCTTCTTCTTTATTATTTAAGTACTGAAGGCGAAACCAATCCATAAGATCTTTTGAAAGAAGATATCCTTCGGCATTTTCTTTCATAGATGCAGGGTGCTGATTTTTAAATCCTACAGATGGATAAATAAGCAGCTGATGAACAATGGATGGACCTTGTCTTTGTTTTGCTAAAATGCTTGCAACCGCAGCAAGGTTGCCACCGGCACTATCTCCTCCAACGGCAATTTTGTTTGAATCAATATTTAATTGAAACGCGTGAGCTGAAATCCACTCCAAGGCGTCATAGGCATCGTTCACCGCAGCGGGAAATTTACTCTCAGGAGCAAGGCGGTAATCAACAGACACTACAATACAGTTTGTTTCATTTGCATACGACCTGCATATGGAGTCATGAGTATCCAGGCTTCCTAATACCCAGCCTCCTCCGTGATAATAAACAAGAGCGGGAAATGGCCCTGTTCCTTCAGGCTCATACACTCGTATAGTGAGGGTACGTTCATTTAATTGGATTTCTTCATTATATACTTTTTTAACTGCTTCTTTAGAAGGAGTTAAAGACATTTTTTCCATTTCCCTCAGCTGCAGGGGTGTAACGTCCTCTAAAGAAGGACGGGGCATTTCGTTATATTGATTTAGAAATATTTGAATATGCGGATCTAACGGCATTTTTCTTCTCTCTCCTTTCAAGGTAACTCTATATGTAATGATGAATGAAATTTCAGAAAAAATCCAATATATTGTCTTCTCGGCAGGCTTTTGTTTGTTTTAATTAAAAATGGGTATAACAATTAAATAAAGAGGATGATATTCGTATATATTTTATTCTCACCTATATAAATATAAATACGTACAAAGGAGGCACAATGATGATTATTGTTTATATAAGCTTAGCTGTTGTTTTGGCATCACTTGCGTATCTTATTTACGCAGGCGTATCATTTAATAAAAAAATCAAGCCAACTGTGAACTCTTTAAACGCCACTTCTCAACATCTTCAAAACGAAACTGATCATATTAAAGAAAAAACAAACCATTTAAAAGTAACACAAGCAGCGATTAAAACGGATATACAGTACAAAAAAGATTCGGTCAAATATACAGCCAACTCATTTAAACAGCTTGTTAATAGCTTTAAACGTTAAAAAAGGAAACCTTTATAAAGGTTTCCTTTTTTATTACATCGCCTGAGACGTATCTTTAGGAGGTGCAGCCGTTTTGTTTCGGTGATAAATAGCATTAATCTCTCCTCCAATGACGAGAATTAACCCCGTTAAAAATAGCCAAAGCATCAGAACAATTACGCCTCCTAAGCTTCCATAAGTAGCAGAATAATTGCCAAAGTTGCTTACGTAAAATGAGAACCCTAAAGATGTCAGCTGCCATAGCAGCGTAGCAGCGAGTGCTCCGGGCCATACGTGAGCAAAAGGAAATGTTTTATTTGGCGCTAATCTGTATAATACGGATAAAACAAGTACCATAGTGCCGACACCAACAATCCAGCGCAGAATATTTAAAACCACTGTTGTACCTGAAGGAAGAGAAAACCATTCGCTTATCCAATTTAACAAAACCCCTCCGAACACTGGTAAAAGAAGCGATACAACAATTGTTACAATTAATCCAATTGTTAAAAGAATGGACAAGCCTCTTACTTTAATAAACGAGCGCTGTTCTTTCACGTCGTAGGCTTGGTTCATTGCACGAATAAAGGCGTTCATACCGTTTGAAGCGGACCAAATGGTTCCTAAAATCCCTACAGTCAGTAACCCGCCGTTTGGTTGGCTCACAAATTGAGCTACGTTATCTTTAAAGATTGCAGCCGTTTCTCCCGGCATAACGCTTTGAAGAAGATCGATTGCCTCTTCCGGTTTAATCGATAGATACGGAACAATCGATATCAGTAAAATAAGCATAGGGAATAATGATAGCATATAATAATAGGCTTGCTCAGCCGCTAGTCCCGTTGCTTGGTCTTCTTGAATTTCTTTACCAAGACTTTTTCCAAATGATAATAGCTTTTTCATGATAAACCTCTACTTTCTCTTTTTTTGTTCTTTTCCCATTTTATGCACTTTTCAACCTTGAAAGTGGAGAATTTCGAGCAAAATCTCAAATCAAGCGACCATGAGAAAGTAGAATGATGTTTCCTACACAAAAAAAGTTCCGGCTCAAAAGAGCCAGAACTTTTCATCAAAGTGTTTATGTAGAGCAGACTAGCGAATGTGTCCTTGTGCACCGCTTAATTGCTGCTGCGCCATTGCAACAAGATGCTTCGTCATTTCTCCACCAACAGAACCATTTGCGCGAGCCGTTTGTTCCGCGCCAAGCTGAACGTTAAGTCTTCCCGCGATTTCCGTTTTTAACTGATCAAGAAGCTGTTCAGCACCTTGAACTAAAATAGGATTACGATTTGCCATGTTTATCACTCCTTTCCTTCAACAGCTTATATAGGTTAATGTTCCTTTCACTTGAAATTTTATACAATATCCTTCAAAAAAAAGATCCCTGGCTATCGCCGAGATCTTTTTTTCTTTTTAAGCTTTTTTACACTCGTTCAAGAGGCATTGTACAGCAGCGGAAAGAACCGCCGGATTTAATAATTTCAGATATATCAACTTCAATTACTTTATAGCCTCGTTTCCTTAACTCTTCATTCACTTCTGTATTTATTGGCAGACTGATTACCCGTTGATTACCGATTGATAATACATTGGTTCCCATCGTAAACTGCTCTTCTTTTGTTACTTCAATTAAGTCATATTTCATGCGAAGTAAATTTAATTCTTTTTCATGTAAAGCGGGTGAAAATACGAGCGCTTCTGTAGGTGATAAAATATTTAATACACAATCAAGATGAAGATAAGACCGATCAATAGGAATCGGAACAACCTCATACGCTGGAAGCAGCTCTTGGATATGCTCCACGCCTTCTTTACTTGTACGGTCGCTGAGTGCAATAAAAATAGCTTGTCCATCAATCAGCACATCTCCACCTTCAATGGGATGGTCCGGTACCTGATGAAAGGGAATACCTTGCTGCTGCAGCCAATCGGCTAGCACTTGTTCTTCTCCGCTTCGAATTTCGCTGCCCATTTTCGTGACAATAACGGTATCTCCGAGCGTATAGCCAATATCCCGTGTAAATACTTGTTCTGGAAATGGCTCTTGTGCAGATAGTCCGATGACTTCAATCCCTTCTTTTTGAAGACATTCGACAAATTGACGGTGCTGCTTTGAAGCTAAGCTCTCATCAATGTTTTCGTCCGCATAATGCTTTTGTGTTTCATTAATAATTTCTTCAATTTTCATATATGTAGGTGGACAAACGACCACACGTTTTAATGTATCATACTCATTTTTACATCCATAACTATTCGTCATTTTAGCTGGCTGTTTCATTTGCATCTTTTTAAATCCCCCTTCGTGCATTTATGTACAGTGTTCCCTAAATCGCCTGAAACATAAACACGATTTTGCTAAGGAAACACCCCTGCGCATCTATCTGAAAAGCTTTTTCAGGCAAAAAAAACAAAAAAACACAATACTTCTTCTAATTACAATAACTGTTAGTATAAAATAGTCTAGTAACTGTACAAAAAATTGGAGGTAAATATGAATAAAATAGCGAACGCATTATATGCGGGCAGAAAAATTTTATTACTACTGTGGGTCATCCTAATTGTCGGATTTGGCTTTTATGCGGCTAAGCTTCCTTCTGTGCTTGGAGGAAACGGATTTGAAATGAAAGGAATGTATAAAGATACCGAGCAGCTTTTAGTTAATAAATTTGATGTTAGCGAAGCTCAGATCATCGTTTTGTTTGAAAAAAAAGACGGAGTTTCTGACTCGAAATTCCAGCAAACGATCGCTCAGTATATGCAAAAAGCAAAGGACAAATCAGACGCGTCGAAAGTTGACATACCAACGGCTTCTAACAAGATGATAAAAGGAAGCACAGCGTATGGAATTATCCACTTTAATCACGATGATGGAACGATGGATAAACGAGTGGAAAAGATCAGAACTCTTTCATCTGAAGAAAAAGAAGTTAGTGTAAAATTAACCGGTGGTCCTATTATTGAAAAAGATATGAATACAGCAAGCCAAGCAGATTTAGCAAAAGCAGAAGCCATTGGTATTCCTGTTGCTTTAGTTGTGCTTCTTCTAGCTTTTGGCGGCGTGGTAGCCGCTGCAATTCCTCTTATGATAGGAATTGTAACCGTCGTTACCACCATGGGCGTTGTCTATTTCTTTCATCCGTACACAGAGCTGTCCATCTTCATTTTAAACGTGATTCCAATGATTGGATTAGCTCTTAGTATTGACTTTGCCCTTTTATTTATTAATCGCTTTAAAGAAGAAATTCAAACGAAATCGGTAGAACAAGCAATCAAAATCACCATTCAAACAGCGGGACGCTCGGTCATCTTCTCAGGATTATGCGTATTTATTGGATTAGCGGGAATGCTGTTTATTCAAGTTGATATTTTTCAAAACGTCGCTCTTGGAGGAATGGCTGTTGTTTTTATTGCTGTGTTTTCAGCTCTTACGCTGCTTCCTTCCATACTGGCTATACTAGGTACACGCATCAATCGTTTACGCATCTTAAAAATCAGTGAACAAGGCGGTCAATCTAGGTGGCGTTCATTCGCTACATTTGTCATGAAAAAGCCTGTAGCTATGACGATTGTTTCTCTTATTATTCTGTTAGTAGCACTTATTCCCGTTCGAGACATGCATCTAGAAATACCGTCTTCAGAAGCACTGCCAACAAAATACGAGTCTCGTCAAGCTTTTGACACGTATAACGATACGTTTATAAATAAAAACGCGGCAGACGTTTATTTTGTGTTAGAAGCTAAGCAAGATATGCTGAAGGAAAAGCCTTTAACAAATGCCTTTACTTTTATAAAACAATTAAAAGAAGATTCGTTAGTTAAGCAAGTTGATTCTATTTCTACCGCTTTAAACGTAAAATCCAGTGATCAGCTTCAAGCTATGCTGAACAACCCGCAGATAAGCGCGCAGACAAAGCCAGCTGTAGATTCGTTTATTAACGAACATTATATGCTCATAAAAGCTACGCTAGATACAGACCAAAATTCAGATCAAGCAAAAGATTTTGTTCGAAAATGGAAAGAGAAACGTTCACCTTTCACCGTTCATATTGGCGGCTATCCAAAATTCGAACAAGAAATATTTGATGAAATTTATAAAAAGGCGCCTTATGGCCTGGCTCTTGTTTTATTTTCAACGTATGTCATTTTAATGATTGCTTTTCGTTCCGTCCTGATTCCTTTAAAAGCTATCATTATGAATATTTTAAGCTTAACAGCTACGTTTGGTTTACTTGTATGGCTGTTTCAAAATGGACATTTAGGTCTTACCCAATCCAATATCGCTTTAGTGCTGCCGGTCTTTGTTTTCGGCCTTGTATTTGGGCTTAGCATGGACTACGAAGTCTTTTTGATTTCACGCATTCACGAAGTGTATCATCAAACGAAGGATAACAATGTAGCAACGGTAGAAGGCCTAGCTTCCACTAGTAAAATCATTACGAGCGCTGCTTTAATCATGATTGTCATTACAGGAGCCTTTGCTTTTACAGATGTAACGCCTGTTAAACAAATGGGTGTAGGAATTGCTTTAGCTATATTTATCGATGCAACGATTGTCAGAATGCTTCTTGTCCCTTCTCTTATGAAATTGCTTGGAGATGCCAACTGGTGGTTTTTCACTAAAAAAAGCGATAAGTCCAGTTCCAACGAACAGGTAAAATCATGATAAAAAAACCCGCTCAAGTGAGCGGGTTTTTCATTGGAGATTTCTTTATCGACTTAATTTAGCAAAAGCGATAATGCCTTCTTCATCGTCTAATTCCAGTTCTAGTCCTGCTGCGTATGGGTCTACGTTCATTTCAGTATCCAGCCAATAGCGCAGGGCTTCGATAATGTTCAAAGTAATATGAACCTGTTTACGATCATGCACGTATGACTCTGCTGAAAAACCGTAGTCATCATCATACATTAGCTCAATCTCTACTTCTTGAGGCTGAACTTGTTTTTTTTCTGCGATATACAAACACATCGCATTGATAATATCTTGTTCAGAAATTTTTATTGTCTCCAAGATTTCACTTCCTCATTTTTACGCTTGTTGCTACGTACGCTTTGGAATAACTTTACTACAAGAAGAATTAAAGCTACAATCACAAGCATATTTACCATAAAGCCTAAAATTGGGCCTAATGGTCCTAAGCTAGATAATAAGCTTCCAAATAATAAGCCCGCAATTCCTCCCATTAAAAGACCTTTCATTAAGCCGCCGCGCTTTGAACCAGCTGCTGTACTTTTAGATGATGAGTTTTTAGACGTATTGTTTTGCTTAACCGAATTACTGTTATTGTTTTTAAATAAGCTTGATTGGTTATTGCTTCCGCTGTCAAAAGAGCGCTTTCCTGATTTATACCCTTTTGCACTTGCTACGTTTGAACCGTCATGAATAAGTGATCCACCGATTGGTGAAAACACAACCGCTAATGCGATAAATGCGGCCAATAATTTTTTTACCATTGCTTTCCCTCCACTAAATGACTAACGTCACATATGTTTTTTCATATATGATTTCCATATATGTTCCTACGTTTCATCATACCAAAAGGTTTCACTTTTTTATATAAAAATGCATAAAGCTCCATCAAATGTTCACAGGATTAAACATTTAGACGCGTTTCATATGGATATAAGACCCTTTTATGTACACATCAGTGAAATTTATAAAACTAACAAAGACTCTTCATCTTCGTTAACGCTTATTTTACACTTCGCCCAGCATATTACTTTCGCAGAGTTCTGTAGCAAGTCCCCTCTTTTAAAAATACCTTTATACGCTCCCTTCGCTCCTATTGGTAATAAAGGAGATATGAGTTTACATGACGAATACCATACAGGAAACAGCGTCTCAGTATAGTACAATGCATCGAAAAATGGTTCTGAACACCTTTAATATTCCACGTTTGTAGTCGATTCGTAGTCAAATGTTATCTACTCCCCCTTTCATAAATAAGAGCTTTCTCTTATATGAATATGTATAGATAAACTAAAGTTACAAAGGAGAGATATGATGTTGAATGAACAGCTCCCATTATCAACAGCAAATTTATCAGATGCAATGGAAGGTGCCAACCACTTAGACTTTTCTATTAAGCCATTACAGCGTCATTACAAACTATTTGGGCCGGCTCTTACCGTAGATACGCCTGCTGGCAATAATTACTCAGTGCTTGAAGCGATTCGACTAGCGGAGCCCGGAAGTGTGCTCGTTATTGATGGTAAAAGCTACTGTAACCGTGCCTTAGCAGGAGATTTCGTAGTAGCCATGGCGAAGCTTGTTGGAATAAGCGGTATTGTACTAGATGGGGTTATACGAGATCAAGAAGACATCGAAAAGCTCGATTTCCCCGTATTTTGTAAGGGCTCTACGATCGCAGCAAGCAGCAAAAAAGAAAAAGGAAAGGTAAACGAGATCATTTCCTGCGGGGGCGTAAAAATCCGTCCTGGGGACTTTATTGCAGGTGATGACGGTGGAGTGATTGTCATTCCCAAGGAGCAAGCCGAAGAAGTATTAGCAAAAGCGCGAGAAAAATGGCAAAAAGATAAAGACCGAGAGAACGAAGTATTAATTAGCAAAGAAACGGTATATACCTATTTAGATAAAGCCCTAAAATAAAAGACCTCCGCTTGGAGGTCTTTTATTTGTCATATTGTAAAAATTCTAATCGATTTCCAAACGGGTCATGGACAAAAAAACGCTCTCTCCCTGCAATAGGCTCTTCTTCAGAAAGAACGCAGCCCGAATGTGCCAATTTACGTCTAAGCGTCTTGATATCTTCCACGACAAAAGCTGGATGCGCTTTTTTAGCAGGTATGTAGTCATCTTGAATACTGATATGCACTTCTTGAGTCCCACATTGAAACCATATGCCGCCTCTGTTCCTTAAATTTTCCGGCTTAAGAACAGTTTTCATTCCTAAAAGATTTTCATAAAAATTTCTTGCTTCTTGCTCGCATCCTTCTGGACCAAGAAGCTGAACATGATCAATTCCCAGAAACATCCACAAACCCCTTTCAAAAAACGTCTTCCTAAAAGTTATTAATCAATGACTCTAGGATTATGAATAACCTGCAGCTCTTTTACAGCTTGCTTCATTTCGCTTTTGCAAATTGGACAAGTTGGCTGATCTCCGCTTTTAAAGTTATCTCGAACCCAACAATTACACGTATCTGATGTACATTCCCAAACTTTTGTTTCTTCAATAACAGCCGGCTCTAAATTTTTACGATTATACATACACATCGTCTCCTTTAAACAGTACTTTTTAAGTGGATAATAAATGAAGATTAACTTAGCGTGTAAATGCGGTAAATGGTGCAAGATAAAGTGATACTATACATCCGTAAATCAATCTTTGAGGAATAATACGGCGTCTTGAAAGACTAAAATAAAAATGAAGTTATAACAAAGCAGATAGCAGTTGCTTTTCTTAAAACAACGGGATAGTCTGAAAAGAACAAAAATGAAGATCACAAAAATTATATATTTTACTATTATAACAGAGTTTATAATTTTTTACAAATCAGCTTCCATTTACTTGTTTTGCTTTTCATAAAAAAAAGCGAGCACATGATTAGGCTCGCTTTTGATTTCTTATCGAGTTTGTCCGTTTCCACTCATAATATATTTAATTGTCGTAAGTGCAGGAAGTCCCATTGGACCACGTGCATGAAGCTTTTGAGTTGAAATCCCAATTTCAGCTCCAAATCCTAAAGCTCCTCCGTCAGTAAAGCGCGTAGATGCATTATGATACAGTGCGGCTGCATCAACTAATGACATAAAGCGTGAAACGGCTTGTTCATCTTCTGAAATGATGGCTTCGGAGTGTTTTGTTCCATATGTTTCAATATGGTCAATCGCTTCATCCACACTCTCTACTACTTTCATCGCAATTGCTAAGCGTAAATACTCTTCGGCCCAGTCTTTTTCAGCCGCTGGTTTTGCTCCAGGAATTTCACCTACTGTCGCTTTGTCACCATATACTTCAATACTATGATCGTTGAATGCTTGAATCAATTCATCTTTATGAGAATCGAGCCAGTTTTTGTGCACAAGAACCGTTTCTGCTGCGTTACACACCGCTGGTCGATCTGTTTTTGCGTTAATCAAAATCGGAATGGCCTTCTTAACGTCAGCTTTTTCATCGATGTAAATATGACAGTTTCCGACTCCCGTTTCTAACACGGGAACGGTTGCGTTATTGACGACCGCTTGAATCAATGAAGCCCCTCCGCGTGGAATCAGCACGTCAATATGCTCTTTCATTGTAAATAATTCTTGCGTAGCCGCACGATCTGTACTTGAAATAAACTGTACCGCTTCTTTAGGAATTGGCGTTTCATCAAGAGCTTTATGAATAATGTCCACGATAGCTTGATTAGATGAAATAGCTGAAGAGCCGCCTTTTAACACAATAGCATTTCCAGATTTCAACGCTAGCCCTGTTGCATCTACGGTTACGTTTGGACGTGCTTCATAAATCATTCCGATCACGCCAAGAGGCACCCGTACTTGCTTTACATCTAGACCGTTATCCAATGTCCAGCTTGATAAAATATCGCCTGTTGGATCATCTAGCTCAGCAACTTCACGAAGGCCGTTTGCAAATTCTTTTACACGTTCCGCTGAAAGAGCAAGGCGGTCCATAAGCGCTTCGTCAAAACCTTTTTCTTTCCCGTTTTTTAAGTCTACTTCATTTGCTTTTAAAATATACTCCGTGTTGCTTTCAAGTGTAGAAGCAATCGTTAACAGCGCATCGTTCTTTTGCTTTGTTGTTAGTAAACTTAATTGCTTAGCTGCTTTTTTTGCTGAAATAGCTTGTTCTTCTACTGAATACGTTTCATTTGTTTGTAACACCAAATCACTCCTGGATTCGTTTTAGTTTTGTTTGATTTTAAAGTGTGAGGCATAAGAGGTAAATGCAATCATGCAAAGAAAAGGAAGGGCTCCTTTTCTTTACAGCATGTTTGCTTACAAACCGACCGGTACTGGAATTTCTAAGTGACACACTAGACCTTCGCTGTCAACAATCGGTTGATCAATTGGCTCGTTCAGTGCAAGTTCATCAGATGAATAATTTGTCACGCCAAGAGCCAACTCATTGTCATCTTTATCTAGAATACGTACAACTGCTCGTTCACTAAAGTGTCCTTTAATATATTTAACATGCTCGCGAAGTAAAGGCTCTTTATCTTCAATAATTGCACGTTTCGCGGCATCTTCGACTACTATTTCCCCTTCAGGACCAGAGTTAAACGCAATCCACTGCTTTTTCTGATTAAGGTTCGCAGAATCATCTTCAGATTCAAAATACGTTCCTGTTGCATCTCCGTCAACCGCTTGTGTTAAAATGTTTGGCACGCCAGCTCTTCCTAAAAATGCTGGAATTCCTGACGCCATAGCGATTTTGAACGCGTCAATTTTCGAGCGCATACCGCCTGTTCCAACTGAACTTCCTGAATCTCCTGCAGATTCTTCGATGTCTTGCGTGATTTCCCCTACATGAGGAACTAATTTTGCATTTGGATCCTGACGAGGGTCTGCGCTGTATAAGCCATCGATATCCGATAAAATAATAAGCAGGTCGGAATCCACTAGTCCAGCAACTTTAGCTGAAAGTGTATCATTGTCGCCAAATTTTAATCGATTGATGGTTACCGTGTCGTTTTCATTGACAATTGGTACGATACCACGTTCTAACAGCACATTAATTGTATTTCGTGCATTGTTGTAACGATTTTCGTCTGAAAAATCGTCTCTCGTAATTAAGATTTGAGAAGCAACGTATCCATGTGATAGAAACAGTTCTGAATAAGCCTCCATTAACAGTCCTTGACCAATTGAGGCAGCTGCTTGTTTTTCAGGTAAAGAGCTAGGTCGCTCTAAGCAGCCAAGCTTGCGGTATCCTGCAGCTACAGCTCCTGATGAAACCAATAGCACTTCATGACCGCTATCTTTTAAGTCTACGACTTGATCCACAAGGCGCTCGAGCTTCCGTCTGCTGATTTCACCGTGTGAACTTGTTAATGAACTACTTCCAATTTTAATTACAACCCGCTTCTTATTGTCGGGACTCATCAAATCACTCCTAGTGTGTTCTGTATGTTTTCTTGTTTATGATTATTTTTTTGTGGTGAGGAATTCACGAAGAAGATAAGTGACGAATTAATTAGTACTTGCCACTTTTTGTAGTTGAGCACTCATTTCTTTTGAACGCTTTGATGCTCCTTTGACTGCTTGCATCATTGCTTCTCCGCCGCCGTGTTTAGCTAAGGCGTCTAAACCAGCTGCTGTTGTACCGTTTGGAGACGTCACATTTTCACGAAGCTCCGTCGGCGTTTCATCTCTTTCCATCATCATTCTTGCTGCACCGTAAATGGTTTGGGCGCCAATTTCACGTGCTAGCTCAGGATCGAGACCTTCTTCTTTAGCTGCTTTTTCGATATGCTCCATAAGGAAATAAAAATAAGCGGGTCCACTTCCGGCAATTCCTGTGAAAATGTCCATTTGAGGCTCATCAATCACGTACACTTTTCCGATTGCAGAAAGCAGCTCTTTTGCTGTTAGCACAGCATCCATTGCAGCATATTGACCTGGAGATATAGCCGTTGCTGATTGCTGAATCATACTTGATGTATTCGGCATCACTCGAATGACCTGCTGTTCATCATGCAATAACTCTTCCATGTAAGAAGATGAAATCCCTGCAAGAACAGATAGGACAAGCTGGTCTTTGTTGATTTGAGGCTTTAATTCGTTTAATGCCTCTTCAGCGCCTTTTGGCTTCATCGCTAGAATAAAAACGTCAATGTCATCTGTTTTCAGCTCGCTGCGCTTTACTGCTTTGATACCATATCTATTTTCAAGTTCGTGCAGTCGCGCATCATTGCTGCGATTTGTTACGATAATATTTTCAGCAGGTAATTTCTTTGCATTGACCATACCAGAAATCATCGCTTCTGCCATTGATCCAGCACCTAAAAAAGCAACTTTTTGTTTTTGATCCATCAAATCTCCCCTGTCATTTGTTCGTATTTTTGTTCTCGTTTCTTTCAACGGTTCCTATAGTAACATGCTGAAAAAGAGTGTCAAGTTGAATTTAACCGTTTTTTTCCTCCTTGAGCGTATAACCTTATGCGTATGTAAGCGTAAACAAAATTTTTTTAAATATTTTTTTCTGCAAAAAAAAAACGATTTTTTTTATAAAAATACGTTTATATAAGGAAAATCGGGGCATACTATATAGTTTGGACTTTAAAATTTTTTTGCGAAAAATAGAGGAATTTTGAAAACGTTATTTGAACAATATAATAGGTTTGCTAAAATGAACCTATGTACCAGCATCTTGGTTTTTTTTGAAAAATTTACTTTTGATGTAAACCACGCTGTGCTGTCGACATTAAAATAAACAAAACGACATACAATCTAGGAAGTGTCGAAACATTATTGGAGGTTCTATTATGAAGAACAACTCGTTTTCTACAGTTCCATCGTCTTCAGAAGGAATAGAGAAACAGGATTTACACGTTGTGGGAATTGGCGCTTCTGCCGGAGGGTTAGAAGCTATTGAGCAGTTTTTCGCTAATATGCCTTCACCAAATGGAATGGCGTTTATTATTGTACAGCACCTTTCCTCTAAATATAAAAGTTTTATGCCAGAACTTTTAGCAAAAAAAACAGGAATGAATATCAAACTGACACAAGACGGGATGACTTTACAAGAAGACACAATTTATTTAAATCCTCCCCATCATTATGTGACCGTTGTGGATCATACTCTTCGCCTTCGTCCTTATGAAGAAAATGATCAGGTAAAGTATCCGATTGACGCCTTTTTTCATTCTCTGGCCGCTGCAAAAAAACACCGGTGCACAGCCATTATTTTATCGGGAAAAGGAAATGATGGAACAGGAGGAGCAAAAACGATAAGAGAGTATGGCGGAACTGTACTTGTACAAGATGAAAGCACAGCAAAGTACAGAGATATGCCCCTAAGCGCTATTGATGCACACCTTGCTGATTATATTCTTTCTCCTGCTGATATGCCTGACCTTGTGCAAACGCATGTCAGCCAAACTGAATTTACATATAATGAAGAAACGCTGCAATACATTTATTCATTAATAAAGAAGAAAACAGGCATCGACTTCTCTATGTACAAAAAAAACACGGTGCTGCGACGACTTGAAAAAAGAATGGCTTTACTCGATCCGCCCTCTCAAACGATGGAAGAGTACCGGGACTATTTATGTAAGGAAGCCGAAGAAATCGTCGAACTGCAGCGAGACCTGCTGATTGGAGTGACGCAATTTCTTAGAGATAAAGAAGCATTCTCTATTATTGAAGAACAAGTCATCCCTCAATTAGTTGAAAGAAAGATTCATAGCCAAGAAGATGAAATCCGCATCTGGGTAGCAGGTTGTTCTACTGGTCAAGAAGCATATACATTAGCTATTTTGCTTCATGACTATTTATCAACAATCAACCGTTATTTCGATGTCCGAATCTTTGCTACGGACATCGATCGTCATGCAATCAAAAGAGCGAGTCAAGGCATTTATGAAGAAGCGGAAGTTCATTCCTTCTCAGCAGCTCAGATTAATGAATATTTTGAGCAAACAAAACACGGTGGTTATCAAGTTAAAAAAACAATCCGTAAAATGATTGTTTTTGCCCCGCATAATATAGGAAAAGACTCGCCTTTTGTAAACGTTGATTTAATCAGCTGTCGAAATATGATGATTTACTTCCAAGCTGAACTGCAGCAGCGCATTCTGTCTCTTTTTCATTTTTCTTTGACAGAAGAAGGCGTACTTTTTTTAGGTCCTAGTGAAACAACGGGAAATTTGTCTGATTTGTTCCGCCCTATCAACAGTAAGTGGAAAATATTTAAACGTTCGGGGCAGCCCAGCCGACAAATTACAGGAGCTTTTAATCTTTCAAAATCCAGCTTGCATGAAGGTGATTTTTCTAGCGTACCGCTGCCAAGTCAACTTTATAAGCCTCTTCCTTCGCTTAAATTGGATGAGATGTATCAGTCAATGATTGATCATTTTATGAGCCCTTGTCTTGTATTAAATGAATACAACGAAGTGATATTTTGTTCAAAAGAAGCGACTCAGCTTATTAACGTTCCTGTGGGGAAGATTAATTATACCATTTTCAAAATGGTTCCCGTTCATGTCTCTTTAGCCATTGGAGCAGCTATTAAACGCGTAAAAGAGCAAGGTATGAGCGTATGCTGTCAGCACATTGAATTTGTCATAAACAACGTGCAGCGCCGTTTTAATATTACGATATCTGCCCTTCCAACAAATCACTCTCTTTACTTACTTATGTTTGATGAACAGACAGATAGTGCCATTATTGATAAGGAAGAGCCCATGTTTCTTAATCAAACAAGCTCTATTAGTGAGCTTGTAGTAGATTTAGAGCAAGAGCTTCATTACACACAGCAGCATTTGCAAACGACGATTGAAGAGCTAGAAACAGCAAATGAGGAGCTAAAGTCCACGAACGAAGAACTGATTGCTTCCAACGAAGAGCTGCAGTCCACAAATGAGGAATTGCAGTCTGTTAATGAAGAGTTAATTAGTGTTAACAACCAATACGAGCGAAAGATTGAAGAATTAACGGACTTAAACAACGATATTGATAATTTATTAATCAGTACAACTATTGCTACCATCTTCTTAGACGAGCAGCTGAATATTAAATTATTTACGCCGGAAACGAAAACAGTAATCAACGTTCTTCATCAAGATATCGGAAGACCTTTCTTTCATATTTCGCATAACTTTAGATATGACCATCTAATTGAGGACGCAATGCACGTTTTAAGAACAAATAACACCCTTCAAAAAGAAATTCAAAGCTACGATAACCAATGGTATAGCATGAAAATGATGCCTTATCGTACGAACGAGAATTTAATTAACGGTGTAGTTATTACGTTTATTAATATTACAGAAATTAAACGATCAAATGAAGAATTGGCTATTACATCATTTGCAGTAGCTCACAGTCCTACGGGCATTTTTATTACCGATCATCAAGGTAAAATTAAGTACATTAATCAAAAATTCATGGAGCAAAAGCATGCGCCGCAGGAAGTATTTGGACTGCACCTCTATGACTTATATACAAAAAAGCTGGGCGTTAAAAGATTCCCTAAGATTTGGAATGAAGTATATAGAGGAGAAAAATGGAACGGAGAAATTTCCTACGTCCAAGAAGACGGAGAAACCGTTTGGGAACAGTTAGCCTTAATGCCTGTTAAAAATGATCAGGATGAAATCATCCATTACATTGGGTTAAGCGAAGACATTTCGCAGCGCAAACAGTCGGAAATGATGCTCAAAAATTCAGAGATGCTGTCAGCACTTGGACAGCTGGCTGCCGGCATTGCTCATGAAATACGAAACCCTCTTACATCATTAAAGGGCTTTTTACAGCTTATGATGCAAGAAGAAACGTATAAAAAAGAATATATGGACGTTATGATGTCCGAGTTTAACCGCTTAGAACTGATTATTAGCGAACTGCTCATTCTAGCCAAACCCGAAGTCGTAAAATATGAAAATAAGCAGATAAATTTAATTCTTCAAGACGTATGTACACTGCTGCATACACAGGCCATTCTTAAAAACATTACTATTTCAACGGATTTTGAAGAAAAATTACCTGTTGTTCATTGTATTGAAAAAGATATGAAACAAGTATTTATCAACATGGTGAAAAATTCTATTGAAGCGATGGATGACCCCGGGTCTATTCTAGTGGTATCTAAATTTGATCCAGATACAAATCAAGTAGTCGTCCAAGTGATAGATGAAGGAAAAGGCATGCCGAAAGATCGATTAACACGAATTGGCGAGCCTTTCTATACAACAAAAGAAAAAGGAACAGGATTAGGATTGATGGTGAGTCATAAAATCATTAGTAATCATAAAGGAAGCATTTCGTATGATAGTGAAGAAGGCAAAGGAACAACGGTAGAAATCCGATTGCCGCTTTCTTAATGTACTTTGTTCTTCTGTCTTAAGCAGTCAAGCTCCTGATTAATTAAATCTTGAATGTCAAACAAATGTGTAGAGACCAATTCAATATACTCTCCTTTTCCTGCTTCAATTACGTCGGAGCGGATAATACTTAGGAGATCTTGAATGGTTAGCACATTTGTTTTCATTTCTCGAAAATGACGCTGAAGATCAACTAGCTGCATTTTTTTCGCCGTTTCTACATCTGTTTCTCTGACCGAAAAACCTTGGTTCACTTGTGGTGAGTCTTGCATAAGTATAGAGCGAAACTGTTGAAGGGTTGATTGAACACTCGTCATATGCTCATGAATAGGATAGCAGAAAACAGCATGCAGCGAATGGTACGCTTCAGGTTTAAAATGAAAATCAAAAAGAGCAACCGGGTTGGAAAACGTGCGCATATTTACTTCGATTTGCACTTCTTCCTTTCCCTGGAGTGCTCTTTTTACTTTTTCTTGGCTGTCTTCATCAACTAGATCTAAAAAGTTCTGAACAGGCGGGAAATTTTTCGTGACGCTTGGTGTAAATTCAATTATTTCGTTGTCTTTATTGAGTAAAAACATTGGAACCGGAATGTGTTGAATCGGCAAACTGATCATATTTCTTCCCCCATTGCTAACATTTTATCTTGCGTCGAACTTTCTTTATTGTTGATTAGAAGCCAGTCTTTAAAAGCTTGAATATGATTAATGAATATAGTTTTTGAAGATCCTGAAGCCGATAAATCATGCGTGCTGAGAAGCCTGCTGCCTACTAATACAAGAGGACTTTGCGGCATGCTTTCAATCTCAGCAATGTATTTTTGTAAATCAGGCAGCAAATGCACTTGTGAGACGGACAAACATACTACATCAGGATCCCATCTTTCAATGCTTTTTAGAGCGAACGGCAGCGGCAAGTTTGCTCCTAAGTTTTTAACTTCCCATCCGTGTTCGCTCATAAGTCCTGCAATCATTTTAATGCCTAAGTAATGCTCTTCTCCTTCAATACAAAAAAGAAGTGCTCGATTACGCTGAAGCAATTGATGCTGTGATAGATGAAAGCGAGTTAACACATAGTCACAGGTTGCAGTAGCCAAATGCTCGTCCGCGACTGAAATTTTATTTTCTTGCCACCTTTTCCCTATGTCATACATCGCTTCTGTCAGAAACGTATATACGTCAGTTGAAGAATGGCCTTCTTCTATATATATAGCAATGAGCAGCCAGCTTTTTTGAACGTCTCCTTCTAGCAAACAATCAGCTAAAGCCGCTACACTACGAGAGTAAACGATAAGATCACGCCCTTTTCCTAAAGTTACAATAGATCTCTAGGCAAAACTTCTTTTTTGCACGATGGACAACATGCGTAGACGCCTTTATTTTCATCATACTCTACGTTCATCGGCTGCTTGCATGCTCTACATACAGCATGTACGTAGTTTAAATATTTTTCCACTAATAAACGTGTTGCCCCACTTGTTTTCCCGCAATAATAGCAAATAAACCTTACTTTTCCTTTTTTTGTTATCTCTACTTCTCGCATATGCTGACAGGATTCACAGCGATCCCAGCTGCGAAGGTAATTACTCAAAGAATATTGTGGTTTATTTGTTTCTATATGCATTTTTGTTTCTTGATTTCTTGTTTTATCTTCTGTAAAATCAATTGACCGAATAAGCTGTTTAGCGCCTAGCTTTGACTCAATTCTAGCTGCCATAAACGCTTCATTTTTTCCGCCGTAAGGCATATTGATCCATATAGTGGATTCATCGATGATAAGCAGTGACATCGGAACAGCAGATGAAATGACATGAGCACCGTCAATTCGAACTTCTTTTGGTTCACGAGTAAGAACGGTCACTTCACCTTTAAATGAATGTAACATCTCCCGTATTTCTTGAGGAACAAGCGAAGCATAAGGAATACACAATAAAATTTGCTGCCGAGCTTGATATAAATCTTTTTTTAACTGACTGCTGTTCGATGGATGGTACCAAATCAATTTCCGATGCTGAATGACTTCTTTTAAAAATTGCTGAGGTTGGTATACTTTTTGATTTTCGTTAAAGTGGTTGACCAACTTCCATAACGCTCGCTCCTTTGGTACACGCTGCTGGACAAACGACTCGTCTGAAAGCATCATAAATTTTCCTTTTGAACGCGTCACCGCTACATTTACCAATCGGTCGCTATTTTCATTTGTTAAAAGTAAACCTGGTTTTGACTGCGGCTTTGTATCGACCGTATCAAAAATCATGATATCTCGTTCCGCGCCTTGAAATTTGTGTACGGTTGCTGCGATTATATCGCTGGCTGGTTCAATATCTTGAAGAAATGCATTGATCAATTTAGCTTGAGACTTATAGGGAGTCACATAGCCAATAGTAGCCGAAGAAGCTTTGCGTGCCCGCAGTATCAAACTTACCGCCAAAACAGCCGTTATCACATTATAGCGTGAACCGGAAGCGACATCTCGCATAGCGGAAGAATGCAACTGACCAATGTTAAGCATAAGCGCTGCTTCATGAGCAAACGGCCGGCTGCTTGCTACTACTTCTCGACTTGTTGTGACAGATGGATGATCCCCTACTCGATTGCTGTAAATATAGCGATTTGTAAAAGCTGAGATATCTTTATGCATTCTTCTTTGCTTTTTCAACATAAAAAGATGCGGGTGGATCTCACCGCTTTCTACTTGCTCTACAAGACCCGTCTGCTCAAATAAATCTCGCTGCAGCCACTTCTTCACTTCAGCATGAGAAGATTGAGATACCGGGGGAAGCTGTTTAAAATCGCCGCATACGACAATTCGTTTTCCTAACGTAGCTGCAAAAGCAATTTGCGGTGCATATGCCATACTAATTTCGTCTACCACAACCATATCAAATTCACTTTGATAAAGTAATCGGTCAATAGCCGCTTTTGATAAAGTAGTGCCTACAATATACGCTTGATCAAAAACATTTTTCTCCGCTTCAATCCACTTGTTACGAAGGGCGTTTAGCTTTTTGTTAACTTGGTGAAGCTGGTGAGCTCTATTGGGATATCTGCTTAAGTAGACTCGTTCTTCTTGCAAATCACGCATCTCCTGAGCTAAATCCGGATCATCTTCTCCAATGACTTCTTCTACTTTTATATTTTCTAAGCCGCTGCTTTTTGTTGCTCCGTATCGAATGAGTTTTCCTTTTTTCCAAGCTTCTTTCTTTTTTAACTGACGTGCAGTTTCTTGCAGCAAACCGTCCACCGCTGCATTACTGTGAGATAATAAAAGGACACGCTTTGATTTCCGGTAATAGCTTGCCGCGATTTTGGACAGCGTATATGTTTTCCCTGTTCCAGGAGGCCCCCAAATATAAGTAGTACGGTTATAACGCGCTCGCAGCAACACTTCATGAAGAGCGTTCTTAGACGTATACTCTTTATGACGAACAGGACTATCGCCTCTCATAAGACGTTTGATTCTTACTATTTTTTGCTTGTAGTCTTTTGCTTCCGTCAGTCTATCAATGAGCGCCTGCAATAATTCCCATGGTTCGTTATATATATCGAGTTCGTCTACTTCTTGTCCAATAAACGCATCTATTTTAAGGTACAAATCAAATCCTTCCGTTCCGATAACTTCTCCTTTACTTTCTTTATGCTGGTGGACAAGGCGTACCTGAGCTCCATCAAAAAGGTATAAATCGGCTGTGCGTTCAAAGCGGTAAAGATACGCATCTCCCTGCTGCCCTAAGTACTCTCCTTTTCCTACCGTATGCTTTTCTCCGCCGTGTTTCTTCATATAATTAATCTCAATTGAAAGTGCGCGCACCCATGCTTTTAAATATGAAGAGATAGAGCGTTTTTCCATAGATGTCTAACTCCCTTTTTATCCGTTCATTTCTAACTTGTCTATTCTATCATGTCATTTGAATATAGCATAGCTTCTTTCCTCTTCATTTTTATAAAAGGAGAACACCTTTTTTACTAGTCTATCTCTCCAGACAAATTAAGACTTTTTTCATCATAATCGTAAAAAAACTGCGTTTTTTCTATATTTTTAGACGTATTGTTACAAACTTGTAATATAAAACCTACCATTTTGTCATGAGTTTGTTACATATTGCTGATAGAATAAGAGACAACTATTGGAAATAAAGGAGAATTATTAGATGAAAAAACACATTTTTACATTAGGGGCCACAGCTTTAGTATCAATTGGAATTGCAGACGCAGCATCGGCTGACACAGACACGCATAAAGTAAAAGCTGGAGAAACGTTATTCAGCATCTCACAGCAGCATAATGTAACAGTTGAGGACTTAAAAAAGTGGAATGGTCTTTCTTCCACACTAATTTATGCAAACCAAACATTACAAATTGGATCTACATCTACTGACTCTTCATCTAGTTCAACTCCAACTACAACATCTTCAAATCATACATATACAGTAAAATCAGGTGACACGCTTTATCGTATCGCTAAAGACAACGGTACTTCTGTACAGCAGCTAAAAGAGTGGAATAACTTATCTAGTCATTTAATTTATGTGAATCAAGTATTAAAAATAAACGGAACAGGAACAGTTTCATCATCACCTTCAGCACCTGTACAAGAAAAAACAAACGAAACGCAAGCATCCCCGGCTCCTAGCAACAGTAAAAGTTATAAAGTTCAGCCTGGAGATACAATGTGGAGCGTAGCACAGCGACACGGCATTTCAATTTCTCAATTAAAACAGTGGAATAACTTATCGTCTAATACGATTTACATTAATCAAGTGCTACAAGTAGGCGGACAAGCTGCAGCTCAGGCGAAACCATCAACGCCATCACCTGCTGCTCCTTCAACACCGTCAACTTCAGCACCGTCGACTTCAACGCCGGCACCTGCTCCAGCGCAAGAAAGTAAGTCGGTTTCGAAAGAGATTACGGTTGAGGCAACAGCTTATACTGCTTACTGTGCGGGCTGCAGCGGAATCACTGCTACAGGCATCGACCTAAGGTCAAATCCTAATCGAAAAGTAATTGCAGTTGATCCTCGCGTGATTCCATTAGGTTCTCGCGTATACGTAGAAGGTTACGGAGAAGCAATTGCTGGAGATACTGGCGGTGCCATTAAAGGTACTCGCGTTGATTTATTTATGGCATCTCAAAGCTCAGCTTTAAATTGGGGACGCAAAACGGTAAAACTTCAAATTTTAGATTAATCATTAAAAGCAGAAGCGTGTTAGTCGCTTCTGCTTTTTAATTTCTTTTCAAACATAATCATATCGATAGCTTGCAGGCCATTCTCGTAAATTGGTGGAGCGTACTGCAAAAAGAAATTCTTTTTGACACCGCTTTGATAAAAGCCTGCCTTTTTATAAAATGCTATGTTTTCAAGACTGGAGTCCGCTGTTCCTACAATCATTTTAGAATATTGGTTACGTTCATACAGTACTTCTAACTTTTTAATGACTTTGCTGCCGATTCCTTTTCCTCTGTATGCTTCTTTTAAACCGATATTCTTTACTTCTACTGCCGATTCCCCTTCATCGGTGAGGCACTGCACAACTCCTATCTCCTTCTTTTCATACACAATGGTAAATAAGGAACCTTCATTTATATACGACTTCACTACTTTTTCGTCTTCATCCCCTATTAATAGCAGGTTTAAATAGGAAGCGTGCCGGTCTTTATCAATTTCAATAAGGTTGATACTCATTTTCATCCTCCAAAAAATAAGTCAATAATATTGCTGCCTCTTGAAGATGATTTATTATATAGCTCTGAATACCCGCAGCTCGTGCAATATACCACAGTAAATTGATTGTGCTGAACGTCTAAGTATCTAGACAGCCCCGTTCCCGTTGTAGCAATTTCTTTTGTTTTTGCTTCTGTATGTCCGCATTTTACACAACCGTTTTTCCCCATTGCCATACTCCTTTACAAATAAAATAACTTCTTATTTATATGAACGGATATAAAAGGAAAAAGTTTCATTAAATTGATAAATAAAGGAAAGTAAGAAACCGCATATCCAACAGAAGATGCGGTTTCTTACTTTTAATATCAACGGGATGACTGTACACTCGATTTCTATAACAGCAATTCTCTTTTCATAATTTCAACGTTTTTCTGATGACATTGTGCCGTGAAATCAGATGGGAATGCCAATTTGTCGTTTAGCTTATCAAGCGCTTCTTTACTGTCTTCTTTCACTGCAGCTTGCAGTTCATCTAAATAAGAGCTGGCCATCTCCACTCGTCTTTGAATTTCAGCTCGATGATGTGTCGTTTTTCCGTGTCCGGGAACTAGCGTTAGATTTTGGTGCTTAGCTAAAATGTGTCGCGCAGTAGCAAGCGTGTCGCGGTAATCGTTTACACTTTCATATATGTACGGATATTCAAAGTCCGATAAATAATCCCCTGCGATCCATATTGAATTATCGACAATCATAAATAGTCCATCGTTTGTATGACCTTTTGCAAAATAACAGGTAATAGATGTTTCACCTAAGGTAATGTGCTGTTCATTTTCGGTTACCACAATATCCAGCTCCGGGAATATAATATCATGAGATCTTTTTATATAATAGTCATGATCAAACTGCTTAATCATTTGAACTTTTTCTTCTTTGTCCGGATGATTTTTTAAAAATTTGCTGCCGATAAAGGTGGCATTTAATTCTAAGAAAGCGCCATACCCAATGACATGATCAAAATCTCCGTGAGTAAAAAATACATACAGCTTGCGATGATTTAAAATCTCTTGAACATGCTGTTTAATTTCATTAATTTCGTGAGGAAGCCATGTTGGATCAACAACAATCACACAGTCTTTTGTTTCAATCACTGCAGATGTTGTTTGAAATAGCGCGCTTTCAAAAACCGTCATTTGCTCCGTTTTGTATTGAATCATAGAGAACAGCTCCTTATTTTTTCTATCACCCTTATTATAGCGGAAATAGAAAGATAAGGGCGCGTATGACGATTTATAAAACGAAACTATGCAAGATGTGATAAAATGCGGAACCAGCCAAACAATGAAATCCAAATAGGAATACTAAATAAGGTTCCCCAAAATAAACCTTTCAAAAAGTTCCCTTGATTCATTCTGATATTCCTCACCTTCATCGTATGTTGGTTCTTAGTCTAGCTCAGCTTAATGAAATTTTAGTGAAAAATAAAAAAGAAGCAGCTGCTTCTTTTTTATTTATTATAAAATTGGTGATCGTACTTAATTTTCGGCAGCTCGCGTACTTCCTGCGACATTCCTGTTCCGCACATCGGACAGTTATAATCAACCGTAACAAAATCTTCTCTCATCCACCCATTACATGATTCAGATTGACACGCATATACAGTCGTATCCATCATTTGATCTACTTCTTCTTCTACGGCTTTTTTTGCAAAATACATGTGCACAGCTCCCTTTTTTTCTTAGTATATGTAAAATTCCCATTTTTTATTTACAGCTTGATCACTTTTTCATCCAGCGTTATTGGACACCCCTATTTAATTGTGTATAATTAAATAAAAAGCAATAGACTGGAGGCAACATGAATGGAACAACTTTATAAGCAGCTGCAGCTAGAAAATCAGCTTTGTTTCTCAATTTACGCCACGTCTCGAGAAATTACAAAGGTGTACAAGCCGCTGCTCGATAAATTAGGAGTAACCTATCCGCAGTATTTAGCTCTTCTTGTTTTATGGGAACATGAAACACTCAGCGTGAAAAAAATGGGCGAACTTCTGTATTTGGATTCAGGCACCCTTACTCCTATGCTAAAAAGAATGCAGGATCAAGAATTAGTGATTCGTGAACGTTCTCATGAAGATGAACGCGTTGTTTTTATTAGTTTAACCGAAAAAGGAAAAAAATTACGTGATAAAGCTTGTCATATTCCAGAAGAAGTTTTTAGCATGACAAATAAGTCACAGGGAGAATTAGAAAAGCTGAAAGAAACGCTGCAGGAGTTACTGCAATCACTGCATACGTACAATCAAAAATAGACCATATAAAATTGCACATAAAAAAAAACGCCTGGATTTCAGAAAAATCCAAGCGTTTTTTTATTTACTCAACCGTTGTATTTAACGTTACGTTAACATTTCCGCGCGTTGCTTTAGAATACGGGCAGAATTGATGTGCATCTTCTACTAGCTTCTCAGCTACTTCTTGTGAAACGCCTTTAATATGAGCGTTTAACACCACGCCAATTTTGAATCCATCATCAGTGTGGTCTTTTAGTAGACTTACTTCTGCAGTAATAGACGAATCAATGTCTTTTTTTTGTTTCTTAGCGATTAAATTTAAAGCGCCGTCAAAACAAGCAGAATATCCTGCTGCAAACAGCTGCTCGGGATTTGTTCCTTCTTTTTTGTTATTTGGAGAAGGATTTACAAGGGTTAAATCAATAATACCATCATCTGATTTAACTCGACCATCTCGGCCTCCAACCGCTGTTGCTTTAGATGTAAATAGTGCGTCTGACATAAGATCACCTCATAGATTATTTTATGTAATTTCATTGCAGACAATTAAAAAAGTCGCAATCAAATTCATTTTGTAATCACTTTGATTACCGTGATAGTAATGTACTTCCCCTTCTATAATGAGTGTAAACCTATTATTTTATACAAAAAAAGAGAGTTACCTCTCTTCTTTTCCTCTTTGTTTTTTTAAACCGCTTTGAATAATGTTATCTCCATATTTTTCACGCAAACTTTCGACCGCTTTGTATAAAGGCTCTTTTTTTGCTTGTTCTCCGTATGTAAACAAATCCAACTGTTCTTCTTCTTGGAGTTGGTGACTCACTTGAAGAGCAGCTACGCCCAATAAACGAATCGGTTCTCCGTTCCAATGCTTTTGAAATAATACCGCACTGTAATGAAAAAGATCGTTTGGCTCGCTAATTGCTTTAGAAATAGTTTGGCTTCGAGTAATGGTTTTAAAATCACTATATCGTATCGTTAACTGAATCGTTTTGCTTACAACTTTTTTCGCTTTCATACGAGAACTCACTGAGTGCGATAGTTTATTTAAAATAGGCAGAACTTCATGTTCATCTACTGCATTTTGAGATAGCGTCGTAGAGTTTCCAATTGATTTAAACTGTGATTGGCGATCAGGGTTCACCTGTCGATCATCTTGGCCCCACGCTCGGTCTCTCATAACTTCTCCTTTTACTCCGAGAGTTTGTTTAAGAAGACCGGGAGCGGCATTTGCTAGATCACCGATCGTCACCACCTTAATCGCATTTAGCTTTTCAGCTGTCTTCTTACCGATTCCGTGCATTTCCTCTACGGCTTTTGGCCAAAGAACTGTCTGGACATCTCTTTTTCGAAGAACGGTAATTCCTAAAGGTTTTTGCATATCACTTGCAGTTTTGGCTAAAAATTTATTCGGTGCGATTCCAATTGACACAGGAATTTGCAGCGTCTGTATTAAATGCTGCTGAATGGACTTTGCTATGTCAAGAGGAGAGCCTAATTCAGCACAGTTTGTAATATCCAAATAGCCTTCATCAATTGAAGCGGGCTCTAAAAGAGGTGAAATGGTTACTAAATAATCAAACATGTTTTTGGACACTTGGCGATATAATGGAAAATTAGGCTTTATAACAACCAGCTCGGGGCATTTTCTTTTCGCTTCCCAAAGAGGCATAGGCGCATACACTCCGCGTTTACGAGCAATATAGTTACAGGTTACAACAATTCCTCTTCGTTCTTTTGGATTGCCAGCAATAGCAAGAGGCTTATCTTTGAGCGTATGATCATGTGCGGTTTCAACAGATGCATAAAAAGCATTAGCATCAATATGAAGAATAACTTTGCCGTTTTTAGGGTACATCATTTTCATACTATCACCTCTTTCTGTATAATTAATCCCCGAAAGAAGAACGTACATTCTTATTTATTATAACTCTTTTTTCCTAAGTTGTGCGTACCTATACTTTATTTTTATTTTGAGCGAACACTGTGTGTCACTCTCTCGTATTCTAATGAAGAAAGGAGGAAGAAAACGTGATTGATCAGCTTATCGGAGCCATTAACCAATTAGGCTACGGATATTTCTTTTTTATCATTTTAGTCGGAGCCAACCTTACTCCTATTCCTGACCCAGTATATATTATGCTTGCAGGCAGCCAGGCTACGTCTCCATCCGTTCAGTATATTCCAGCTTTTATACTTACCTACAGCGGCATGATGCTTAGCTTATACCTCAAGTTTTTGATAGCCAGTCTTTTTTCAGCTCAGGCGCTTGCGCTATTAAAACGCCCGCGATGGGAAAAGAATGTCATGAAAGTTGAGCGAACAATTCAAGAATATGGATCTCACGCCATCATCGCAAGCTACTTTTTACCAGGAATGCGACATGTGATGCCTTTTTTTCTCGGGGCAAGCGGAATGAATCATCGTCATTACATTAAAGTCTCATTTTCTTTTGGTTTCATTTGGACGCTGGCTTTATTTATTTTCGGTTCCTTTTTTAATACGACATCTTCTTATACTGATGTGATTGAGATCACTTTAGCTTTTTGTGCGATCAGTTTGATTATCTATGCCGTCCAAAGAAGAAAAATACGAAAAAAACAGCAGTAGTTTGTGTAAAAAAGTTCTTTTTCACAAACTGCTGCTGTTTCATTTATATTAAATGACTTCATTATATCCCTTCACAAAGTATTTGCGCGCGCGGTAAAGAGCTGATTTTAACGTAGTCATCTGCATATTTAATAACTCGGCAATTTCTTCATATTTAAATCCTAATCCATATTTTAACAGAAGCAAATTGCGATACTTAGGATTCAATTGATTTAAAATCGCCTGACATTCAGCCGCTTCTTCATTTCTGAGGACCTGCTGAATAGGCGTATACATAACGGGTTCTTCTTTGTAAGAAGACGTATAGCGGTCTTTCACTATTTTACGCCTTCCTAAGTCACAGCGTTTATTTAATGCGACGCGAAACATCCAAGCTTTTATTTTTTCAGGATCGACCATTTCTTGTTTTTCTAAATATTTTAATGCTACTTCTTGCGTAATATCTTCGGCGTCTTGTCTATTCACACCATTTTTTAATAAATAAGCCAGCACCTGATTTAAATAATCTTGTAATTCCTCGCCGCACATAATAAGTTCTCCCTTGTTATTTTAGTTTTTCTTTTAGTTCTGCTGGCAATTCATTTTCATTCAACATATAAATCTGAGGAGTATCTACTTGGTCTTTGTAATAAAAAGCAACAAGATAATCTCCCGTGTCTCGTAAGTTCGCATGTTGAAGAAGTGTTTCTACCTGCTGATTGTTTTTTACTTTAATTGCTTTCTCATCCTTCATTAGAGATGTAAACTCTTCTTGAAGACGATAATCGTTTTTAAGATGAGAAGAATTTTTAAACACTTCGGTTTTTTCTACGTCCTTTGGCATGAGACGAGCACGTTCATATAAACCCTCTTTTTTCAGCCATGCTTCTACTTCGCTATAAGACTTATCCCAAGATGCAGTTTGTACGTACTGTCCTTTTCCATCCATAAACTCAATTGAAGCCCAGCTTTCTTTTGTGCTGTACATTTCATCAAACGTTTCGTTCATCATCGACTGTTTGACTACGTGTATAAGTCCTTGTACTTTATCTGGATTTGTAATGTTGATTGAATTTGACTTTCCTTGAACAGAAAAACTCACGCTTTTAATTTTATCCGTGTTTTTTGTTCGTAAAAGCGGATGGAAATTTTCTTTGTATTCTTTTGTTTCTGCAATTTCTTTATAAAAAGCTTTATAGTCTGAAAATGGAATAAAGTATTCTCGGACCATTTGTTTTCCATTTTTTAATTTATAAGCAAATACAGCCATTTTACCGTTTCTGCTTTCTATTTCACTTTGTTTATCAGGATCCAGCTTCTTATCTTTAGATGCTGTAATTTGTTTTTGCAGCTGACGAACGCTCTGAATCGTTTCTTTACTTGTATAGTAATATGGAGCTTCATAATAGCCATTCATTCCATTTGCATAGTTTTCAGGTTTATCAGTCAATGGATATATATCTTCATCGAAATATACACTTTCAATCTCTGAAGCTGCCGGTACTTTAGTAGAGTAGCCAAATACATCTAAATGAATGATAAAGCCAACGATAGCTGCGGCTATAACAAAGCCTAGATACCCTTTCCATTTCGTAAAGATCCGCCACGTTTTATTTAAGATAATTTGAGCAACTATATAACCTATTAATGAACCAATAATATAGCCTACGACCATCCATGAAAATTCACCTTTCATGCTAATAAAGTAAAATCCGCCTAACATGAGTGAACAAGCGGTTACTCCGTATACGAATACCGGTTTTAACCAGCTAACTGAAATGGTTTGCGTAGCAGCTTCTACTTTTCTTTTTTGGTAGGTGATTAAAGCAATGATGTAAAATAAGACAATGAGTCCAATATAAACAAATGCACTAGTAGAAAAGCTTTTATGAGCTACCATTTGCGCTACGTGTGAAAACGGAACAAGGCTGTCAACATTTTTGTTCACGTAATAGTCATACGCATAACCGTACCAGTAAAACTTTACATTAGATATAGCTAAATAAGAGATTCCGCCGGGTAGAAGAAATAGAACATATAAAAAGATTCCTTGGAGGACAGACATTCCGGTGAACATTCCCGCTAAAACAGTTCCAGTCAGCACAAATAAGTTAATTAAAATACTGTAACCGACCCAGCTTAGAACATCTCCTGTTGTATAAACATCCTCAACGGTTAAAACTCCTTTAACGGCAAAAGTAACGACTCCCGTAATTAAAATAGGAACAACTAAAACCAACGCGCCCAGAAGCATATTTTGATGAAACAGCGTAGAACGCTTAATTGGTAAACTATGAATATAGTCAGCCGCAATCTTCGTTTGGATATATCTAAATAGAAAAATACCAAGTAACACTGGTACAACAAACATAAACACAAATTCCAGCCCATCCAATACGTTAAATAGCGTATCTGGTTTTTCTATATAAGGCTCTACCTTTCCTGTGAAAGTAAAAATCAGTTGTAAAGGTAAAGCGAACAGCAGTACTAGCAAGTATACAAGCCCAATCCATCCCACGTTTCTCATGGATTGAATCCACATGCCGCGGTTAAACGATGATGTTTTCGATTGCATAACCCACATCCCCCATTTCATAAATAAAGATTTCTTCCAGCGTAAGTGGCAAGATGTCAAAAATTAAAGGTTTATACGATCGGACTTTGTTGACTAAGTGATTTTCTTTTCCTCGAACAATACAAAGCAAGACGCTTCCTCGTTTTTCTTGATATAAAATGTCTAGCGTGTCATAAAGCGCTAGCGGCACATCTCCTTCGAATGCAACTTGAATTTTGTGCACATCAGACTTTAAATCATCCAGCTCTTTTTCAATTAATAATTGACCGTGATGCAAGATGCCTACATGATCACACAGATCTTCCACTTCTCGCAGGTTATGTGACGAAATTAAAATCGTCATTTCCCGTTCTGCCACGTCTTGAACAAGAAGGTTTTTGATTTTTTGACGCATTACCGCATCTAAACCGTCGAGCGGCTCATCTAAGATAAGTACATCAGGCATAGCAGACAGCGCTAACCAAAAACCTACTTGACGCTGCATTCCCTTGGACATTCTATGTACCTTTTTATGTAATTGAATTGGGAAAGCTTCTTTTAATTTTTGGAACCGTTCTTCGTTCCAAGTCGGATAGACGCTTCTATAAAAAGACGCTAATTGCTTAATCGTTGTTTGAGGGAAAAAATAAAGAGAATCTGGCATAAAAATAATACGTTCTTTTAAACCAACGTTTTCGAATACTTCCTCGCCGTCTATGGCAATCTTTCCGTGATCCTGCTTGTAAATACCTGCAATGATTTTTAATAGCGTTGTTTTCCCTGCCCCGTTGGAGCCAAGCAGTCCGTAAATAGATCCTTTTTTTATAGAAAGCGTGACGTCTCTTAGAGCTTCCATTTCTTCAAACTCTTTTTTTATCGCCTTCAGTTCAATCACTATCGCTTCCTCCTTTTACTGCTTTTTCAGCCTGTGAAATAAGTGATAGAATTTCATCTTTGTCCATTCCTAAATACATAGCTTCTGCCAACAGCTTTACTAATTCTTCTTTCATCTTTTTCACCTTCTCGTTATTTAGTGTATCAACTTGAGGCGTTACAAAACTTCCTTTGCCTGGAACTGAATAAATATAGTTTTGATGTTCTAGTTCACGATACGCTTTTTGAATTGTATTTGGATTAATCGTTAATTCTTTTGCTAACAGCCGAACAGATGGAAGCTTTTGATCAGCCTTAAAGACTTCATGAATAATAAGCTCTTTCAATTTATCTACTAATTGCTCGTATATCGGCTTACGACTACGAATATCTAAATCGAACATAGTCTGCCTCCCTTCATCTACCCAAAATCATGATGTGTGTACTAGGTGTATTAACTGTATTACTTATCGCATTACAGTTAATATTATAGTATGTTTTCTGGAAAAAACAAGTACTTTTTTTACTTTTGTTACAAATAGATGACAAAAAAGTGTTTAATAGCTTTATAGATGAAATAAAAATAACTGTAAACAAATTGCGCAGGTTGCCTTCGTTGCAAGCTAACATACTCCTTTAAGTCAGCACCTTGTTTTACTTTTCTTAACCAAGTGCCTCTAGTTATTACCATAATAATGTTTTATAATGTTTATAATTAATTTTTTTAATATAAAAGGAGCCATACTCTATGTACTATGATGCGTTAAAGACGTTTGTTTCTGTTGTAGAAGAGCAAAGCTTTACAAAAGCTGCGGAAAAATTAATGATTTCACAGCCAAGCGTAAGCGTACACATCAAAAATCTCGAAAAAGAATTTCAAACTTCCCTGTTCCTGCGTTCACCTAAAATGTTAAAAATCACACCCAGCGGCGAAATTTTATACGATCGTGCTAAACAAATGATTCAAATATATGAGCATACGAAACGAGATATTTACGAACACCATCACCGTGTCAAAGGAATGCTAACGATTGGCGCCAGCTTTACAATTGGCGAATATATTCTTCCTTCCTTTTTAGCAAAGCTTCGTGAACAATATCCTGATATTGATGTAGAAGTGACGATCGGTAATACAAAAGAAATTGCTCAGCTTGTTCGTCATTTCAAAGTGGATGTAGGGCTTATTGAAGGTCACACGGAAGAGTCCGATTTACATATTCAGTCCTTTATGGACGATGAGCTTGCCATCGTTGCGTCAGTGGATCACCCTTTAGCTCAGCTTAAAAAAGTAGAAATTGATGATTTACAAAATCAGCGGTGGGTAGCGCGTGAAAAAGGCTCTGGAACAAGAGAATATTTAGATCACGTTCTAATGTCCAACGGTTTAAAAATGAAAAGCATGCTAACGATCAGCAGCAATCAAGGAATTAAAGAAGCGATTGTTCACGATTTAGGAATGTCTGTACTCTCGCTTTGTGCTATTAAAGAAGATGTAGAACAAAAGCACCTGTCGATTCTCAATGTTAACACCGCTCCTTTTAAGCGCCGCTTTTCTTATATCTATCCTGCTAACAGCGCTCATAAAAAAGTAGCGGAGCTTTTTATACAGCTTTTAAACTAGGGAATGAAATTAAGACATAACTAAATTATTTCAATCTAAAGACTAAAGTAGCTAGTATAAATTACTTGCGACACCGCAGTTGATTTCCGTGCAAGACTTCGCTTTCCGCGGGCGTCCGTTGAGCCTCCTCGTCGCTTCCGCTCCTGCGGGGTCTCACCTGTTCCGCTTTCCCGCAGGAGTCTCCGTCTTGCCCTCCAATCAGCTGCTAGAAGGAACGAAACAGATGAAACTATGTTCACCATAACAAAAAAAAACGAACCACTAATCAAACATGTTGATCAATGGTTCGTTTTTCACTTGGGCTAAAATCCTTTTGTACCGGCCTCTTTTTTTAAATCAATAGCTATATGTCTTTACATTTTCTTAGTGAACATGCGTCTGCTGAGCCGGCATTTTTGATAAACGAACAGCTAAGAAAAAGGCTGTTGTAAGAAACACACCAATTAGAGCAATCACACCTTTCCAGCCGTACGCGCTCCAGCATAAGCCAGCCGCAGTCCCTCCAATGCTCGATCCTGCATAGTAAAAAAACAAATACAAAGACGAAGCCTGCGCTTTGTCATGCGTTGCTCTTCTTCCTACCCAGCTGCTTGCGATGGAGTGACTTCCGAAAAAGCCAAACGTCAGCAGCAAAAGCCCGGTAATTTTTATCCATAAAACGGGATGCAGCGTAACGATTGAACCTATAAGCGTAACAGCAATCGTACATAACAGCACCTTTTTCCGGCCGTATCGATCCGCCAGCGTCCCCATCCAGACTGAGCTGAATACTCCAACAAAGAAAATAACAAAAATAAAACTTACAAGTGTATGATTCCAAGAATACGGAGGAGAAGATAAAGCGTATCCAATATAATTGTATAAAGCTACATTACTTCCAAGCAGTGCAAAACCAATAGCAAAAAGACAAAGCATTCCTTTATCTTGAAGATGACTGCGAAGAGAGCTGGTAAGCTGACGAAGTTCAAAAGACCGGGAAGTAAAGTTCTGTGAATCAGGCAAGTTCATAAAAAAAACAAATGTGGCCAATAAGCTGATTGCGCTTACAACATCAAGAGCTACAGACCAGTTAAAATACTCCGTGAGCACTCCTGTCATAAGCCTTCCCGCTACGCCTCCAAAGGCGTTTCCGCTTATATAAATCCCCATCGCTTTTCCTAAACTTCCGGGTTCAATTTCTTCTCCTAAGTAAGCCATGGCCACAGAAGGCAACCCTGCTAACACGATTCCTTGAATAACGCGAAAAACTAACAGCGTTTCAAAGGTAGAGCTAAATGCTGTCATGATACATAGCAATGACGCAAAAATTAACGATAGGCCCATCAGTTTCTTTCGTCCCCACACTTCCGACAAAGAACCTAAAAAAAGCATACTAACCGCAAGCGTGATAGTCGTTAACGAAAGAGATAAACTCGCAAAAGCCGGAGATATCCCAAATTCTCTAGAAAATTCAGGTAAAATGGCCTGTGTACAATATAAAATTGAAAATGTGTTGAATCCTGCTGCAAAAAGCGCAACGTTTGTTTTGCGAAAAGCCGATGTTCCAATTACGGTATAACTCACAGTTGGTCACTTCCTTTTTTCTCTAAAAAAAGCATATCACGGTTTTTTTATTCTGTATAATTCATTATGTAAATCGTTTTCATGCATTTCGGTAATGAGTAAAATGGCAATAGGAATGGACAACAGCCGGAGTATTTTCAAACGACTGTATGCAAGACTGCTATGCTTTCTTGCTTTACACACAAAAAAAATCGAGCCAATTTTTCATGGCTCAACTTTTTAATTCAATACATAAGATGCTAATACTTTTTGCACGTCGTAAATGCTTTTATCTTTACGAAATTCTTTTGAAATCGGCGCGCTAGAACCAGATACCCAAATATTTAATTCGGCATCTAAATCGAACGTTCCAGCCGTTTCTACGCTAAAATGGGTAATCGTCTTATAAGGAATGGAATGATAATCTGTTTTCTTTCCCGTCACTCCTTGTTTATCAACGATGATTAAACGTTTCGTCGTAAACACCATTAAATCGCGAATGACTTTATACGCTTGTTCCACTCGCTCGTTGGCAATTAAAATGTTTTGTAAATCTTTTTCAGTTCCTCTTATATCTGCTTCTGATGCATTTCCTAATAGTCCATCTAATATACCCATGCTTATCACTCCTTTCTATCTACACTACCGCATTTTGTTCTGTCTGGAAACCCAAAACGTTTTTTTAATGAATTAATTTACTTTCACGCGCTTTTTTTGTTAATTTTGCACTCGTTTTACTAAGAGGCTTATGAAGGAATATACCCACCAGCAGCACGCCAAGCCAAATGCAAAGAAGAACGGTAACATCTTTTCTTACAATATCCGCTAACATGCCTCCTACAACTTCTCTCATCATGCTTATTGCGTAGGTAAATGGCAAAAACGGATTGAGTGCTTGGAAAAAAGCAGGCACGACTTGAATCGGAAATGTACCGCCTGCAGCGGAAAGCTGAAGTACAAGCAAAACAATCGCCATCGCTTTTCCTGCATTGCCAAATATCGCTACAAGCGTATAGACAATCGTCATAAACACGAAGCTGCACAGCAAGCCTAAAAAGATAAAAGGCACTTTGTCTACGACGTACGTTTTGATTAAAAATAAATCGCCTAGCGTCACAATAAAAGCTTGCACAAGAGCAATAGACAAAAACGTTAAAAGTCTTCCAAGATAGACTTCATAGCTTTTGAACCGCTCTTCATCCGCTACTTCTACGCTTAAAATTGAAACTAACAGCAAAGCTCCGACCCACAAGCAAAGCGTTGTATAAAACGGCGACATAGCCGAGCCGTAGTTCGGAATAGGATAAAGTCTTTCTTCTTTTAAAAGAACCGGCTTAGCAAAAAAATCACTTTCTTTTTGTACATCGTTTTTTAACAAATTAATAATATCTTCGATGTTTTCTTTTCGCTGAAATTCGCGTATTTTATCCGCTATATTGTGCACGTTTTGTTCAATTCGCGGAAAGTCTTTTGTTATTTTCGCAAGCTCCTGCTGTCCGAGCAAAATGCCACTCGCTGTTTTAGACAGCACGTTCGAAACATCCGGCATGCTTTTATTGGCTTCATCAAGCAGTGCGTTTGCGCTTGCTGTTTTATCTTTCGCTTCTTTGATAGCTTGTTCAATAGCCGGCACAATCGTAGAAGAATACGAATTCGTTAACGTATTTAATTTAGAAACAGCTTGGTCGGTGCGAGAGCTGAATTTCTCAAGCACACTTGGATCTGGTGCACCTCCATTTTTTGTTTGCTGCTGCAAGTCGTTTACATCCGACAGCTGCTGCTGTAAAAGCGTATGTACACTTTTTATTTGATTAATAACCGGTGAAAGAACGTTCCCTTGAGACACCGCATTTAAATCCGTAAGAAGCGTAAGGATCTCTCCTGTGTCAGCAACTTGTTTTGTTAACTGCACTTTTAGCTGTTCCGCTGCTGCGCTGACTTCAGCCGGCGCTATATCTTTTTCCATCAGCTGATTCTTCAATTCTTGAACTCTGAGAGCTCGTTGTTGAACACGGTGCAGCGTTTCGCTGATCGTTGGCTCAGCGTTTTTTAACACTTCATCGCTTTTAGTTAAAAAAGTGTTTAGCTGCTGAGTCATCTGTGCGCCGTCAGCTGTTAATCTCTCTACTTCAGGAAGAGCGGCCTGAGCTTTCGATACAATAGCTCCAGCTTTTTGAGTGGTGTCATTCGCTTCATTAATCACTTTTTTGATTTCAGGAAGACGATTTTCAAGTTCAAAAATTCGTTGTTCAACTTGTTGAATGGTCGGTAAATCCCGCTGCAGGGTAATACCTAGTTCGTTAAAAACAGAAAAAATGGCTCCATTCGCTGTTTTGACGAATTTTTCACTAATCTGTTGTGTTAAGCTGCTGGCTCCTTTACTTGTAATTTTAGGCGCCACGGCGTTTATTTTTTCGTTTACTTTGTAAATAATGACCGGCTTTTCCAAACGATCTTGAAGAACGGTACCAAGCTTTTGTGAAAAATCTTTTGGAATAACAATACTTGCATAATAGTCTCCGTGCTTTACTCCGTGATCAGCTTTTTCTTTTGAAACAAACGTCCATCCAAGCGTTTTATTTTTCTTTAATGTTGCAATAATATCTTTTCCCACGTTTACGTGCTGCCCTCTTATCGTAGAACCTTCGTCTTCGCTCGTTACTGCAATGGCAATACCTTCAGTCCGCCCGTATGGATCCCAAGATGCTTTTATATTAAACCATGCGTAAAAAGACGGCAGAATCATAAGCGTCAGCACAATGATAATCATCGCCCAATTGGTGAAAATTCTTTTTAAATCGCGCGTATAAATATAAACAGTATTTTTCATATGTCCCACCCAGTTTTATTATTACAAGTTAGCTTATCCATGTTCGAAGAAACATATTTCTGATACTATAGAAAAAGTTAGATATGGTTTTAGTAGAAAGGATGATGAACATGACAGAAAGACTTTATTATAGCAATCCCTACACAAAAACGTGGGAAACAGAAGTGACAGAGACGCGCGCTCTTTCAAATGGCTACGCTTTAACATTAAAACAAACTGCTTTTTATCCAGAAGGCGGCGGACAGCCTTCTGATTACGGTACTATTGCCGGAATTGAGGTAAAAGATGTGTACGAAGAAAATGGAGAAGTCTATCACCTCGTTGATACGCTACCTGTACAAACGAACGTCACGTGTGAAATTGACTGGAATCGCCGCTTTGATCATATGCAGCAGCATAGCGGACAGCACTTACTTTCAGCTCTATTAATTGATACATATGATATTCATACCGTTAGCTTTCATTTAGGAAGCGAAGCTGTCTCTATTGATTTAAATGTGCCTCAGTTATCTCATGAGCAGCTATTACACATTGAAAAAGTTGTAAACGACGCTATTTACAGCAACCGCCCCATTAAAACGTACGAAGTGAAAAAGGAAGACTTACATACTCTTGCGCTTCGCAAAGTGCCCGAGCTAGAAGACGAAGTGGTACGCATCGTAGAAATTGAAGGCATTGATGTTTCTGCCTGCTGCGGTACTCATGTGAACCAAATTGGAGAGCTGGGTCTCATTAAACTTACAAAAACAGAAAAGCAGCGCGGCAATACACGCCTCTTTTTCAAATGCGGTATGCGTGCATTAGCTGATTATCAGCAGTCTCAAGAAATCGTAGCAGAACTTAGCAACAAATTCAGCACAAGCCGTGAATTAGTTGTAGAACGAATTAAAAAATTGGAGACTGAACAAAAAGAGCTGCAAAAACAACTAGAAGAATTAAAAAATGAAAATGCAGCTTTTTTAGCAAATGAATTAGAAGCCAAAAAAGAGGGATCATTTCTGTACCATCACTTTGAAAACCGTACATTAAAAGATGTGCAAGCTTTGACAAAGCAGCTGCTTCAAACGCCTGATACGACGCTTCTTTTTGCTTTTTCAAGTGATCAAAAAGTCTTACTGGCTCACAGCGGCAGTGAGGTAAAATGCGGAGAGCTTTATAAAGAGCTGCTTCCGCTTTACGATGGAAAAGGCGGCGGCGGACCAAAACAAGCTCAAGCCAGCTTTTCATCTTCTGAAAATATGAACGCATTTCTTAGCGCAGTAAAAGAAAAAATAACTGGAGCATAACAAAAAGCCTGTCTTTAAAAAGACAGGCTTTTTCAACACAATCAGCTTACTAAATAGCCAATTAATAACCCAATTGATAAAGTAAATCCAAAAAACGTATTTGTTTGAGCAGTTGCTTTCATTGCAATAAGCTCTCCGCGTACAAATGCTTGTACGGCTTGAATTGGCTTAGGTGCACTAAGAAACACTAAGAAAATCCAAGGACTAATATCGAAAAATACAACTAATGCAACGGTCCAAATATACGCAATGCCGAACAAAGCAGCTAAAAATCTGATCGCATTTTTAGAACCTAATAAAATAGCTAGCGTACGTCGTCCCCCTTTTGTATCTTCTTCTATATCACGAATGTTGTTAGACAAATTAATCGCGCCTACTAAAATCGCAATAGGGAGTGATACAAAGATGCTTTCAGACGTTACGGTATTCGTTTGAATAAAAAATGAAATCAACACGAACATCGCGCCCATGCACAGACCTGAAAATAACTCTCCAAACGGCGTATACGCAATCGGAAGCGGTCCGCCTGTATACAAATAACCAATCGCCATACCGACTAATCCAACTAAAGCAAGCCACCAGCTGCTGTTTGCACATATATATACGCCTAAAATAAGAGCAATTCCATAAGAAATCAGTGCTAAATTTAATACCGTTTTCGGCTTCATTCCGTGTCTGACGATGGCTCCTCCAATTCCTACGGAGTCTTCTGTGTCTAACCCGCGTTTAAAATCATAGTACTCGTTAAATAAGTTCGTCGCAATTTGAATCCACAAACATGAAAAAAGCATCGCTAGGAACATCCAAACGTTCACATGGCCATAAAACATAGCTAGAACTGTTCCAATCAAAACGGGTACAAACGATGCCGTTAACGTATGAGGACGGGTTAATTGCCACAAAATTTTCCCTTTACTGTACTGCTCGACTGCAGCTTTGTTTTCTTTGTTATGACTTGTCATCATCCTCTTCCCTTCTATTACGAACCGTATCTCTATTTAAAAGTGCTGCTTTTAACATAATGAATGATAGCAAACTTACTCTAAGACAATACACGTCCGCCCAACAAAAAAATCACGGAATCCTTTAAAATATAAGTTCCATCTTATATCATAATAATTTATTGCTCTTTTTACAAGATGACCGCTTATACATTTCCGGCTTTTTTCTACAAAAATCTGCTTTGACACGGAAATTCATAGGAAAAAGATTAAAAGCCTGTATGAAAAATGAGATTGAGACATAACTACATCAATGCCATCTAAAGAAGCACAAATGGGATACACGAGCTGAACAGCTTGTGACCCCGCAGCTGATTTCCGTGCAAGACGTCGCTTTCCGCGGGCGGCCGCTGAGCCTCCTCGTCGCTTACGATCCTGGGGGGTCTCACCTGTTCCGCTTCTCCCGCAGGAGTCTTTGCCTTGCCCTCCAATCAACTGCTAGAAGGAACGAAACACATGAAAGCTACCTTCACAATAAAAAAAGCCGAACGAATTGGATTCTCAATCGAGAATCGAACTCGTTCGGATCTTCCTTTAACTAACATACGTTCATACAAGCCTCTTTTTTTATCACTACATCTTAGTAATTAAAATCGTCGTCCCCGTGTCTTCTGCGAAATCTTTTATGAAAACACGAATCGCATATCGCATGATCATGATTCCAAGGAAGGTCTTTAGAACACGCACTGCACGTTCTTTTAAATTTTTTCATATCTTTTCTTAATACGTCATGTATTTTGTTTGTAAGCTCTTCTCGGACACGCTCCCAGTAAATAGCTTCGGGTCTTCTATCCATTCGATATAGAAATAAAAGATGCAGGCCAATCGCTTTATAAGACAGCTCTAATTTTTCGAGTGAACCTTCTATTATCCTTGGTTCAGGTAATTCTTCTCTGTTAACAATTGCATTCATGCTAGCCACCCACTGCTTTTTCAAAGAGCTTTCTTTTGCTGAAAACGGCAGCTGCAAGTAACCATATAAATCAACAATGGGCATTTTCGCTTCAATCAGCGTGTCTTTCACTTCCTCATAAAGCTCACGTTCTTGTGCCAGGTTTGATTTTTGTGTACCTTTTGGATTTTTAAATTTAGCCCACATGTCAAAAAACGTTCCGAGGTCATGATGATATTCTTTAAATCTTCTTAGCATATCTGAAGTAGGCGCAATTGAAAATTTGCTGATTTGCTCGTCTGTTGAAAATAACAGTTCTCTCATTTGCTTTGCATCTTTAGCGAATGCAACTTCTCCCACATTATAGAGACCCTTTCTTCCAGCACGACCTGCAATTTGCTTTAACTCTTGAGAAGTCAACAACCTCCGTTTTTGCCCATCAAATTTCATGTTTTCTAAAAGCACAATTCGTCTAATTGGAAGGTTTAACCCCATTCCAATTGCATCTGTAGACACAATGACAGTTGTTTCTCTATTAATGAACTGCTCAATTTGTTTTCTTCTTGTTTCAGGCGGCATACTTCCATAAATCACGCTCACTTTGTGACCATCTTTTTCTAGCTTAGCTGCTGTCTGGAGCACCTTTTTACGCGAGAAAACAATTAAAGCATCTGCGGGTTTCACTTGTTCAATTTTGAAATTTCGAAGATCTACTTTTAAAGGTATATCTCTTTCGTACTCATAAATTTCTGAGATCACACCGTCTAACATCTCTTCTAACATACTTCGAATGCTTAAACTTCCGATCACATGAACTTGTTTGGCATTAGCTCGGGTTATGGCTTTATACCATGAAAACCCCCGATCTCGGTCTTGAATCATCTGTGCTTCATCAATTACGGTTACATCGCCATGTTCTAATTCACTAAACATTTCTACCGTACCGGCCATGTGCTGAGCGTCTTCAACAATCTTTTCTTCTTCACCTGTTTTTAACGAACAAGCAACTCCGTCTTTATTCAGCTTTTCAAAAACTTCTAAAGCTAACAGGCGAAGCGGCGCTAAGTAGCTACCCGAAGCAGCTTTCTTTAATGACTTTAATGCTGTATACGTTTTTCCTGTGTTTGTATCACCGAGATGAAGAATGTATTCCGTTTCTTTTCTTGGGTCCATTTCGTATTCTGCACCAAAAATATAATTTAACTGTCGCTGTTCTTCTTCAATCAGCTTGTTCTTTTCTTCACGTTCACGTTCTTGTTGTAATCGTCTTTCTTCCAGCTGCTGTGCATATCGCTTTTTATGCTCTTCGATCGTTAAGTTGTGATCTGAAACTTCTAGTACATCGGAAAGCTTTTCTTCTACAAGCATTCTTTTATATTCATAGACCAAATCCGATAAATCACTTCTGAGTGCTTTTATAATATCCATTCGTGTTACCGAATCATTTGTATAAGATTTATACTTTTCTTTAAATGAAGCAGGAAGGTCATCCATAATCATAGTTGGAATGATTTCATAAATTTTATCGGTGATAAATACCTCGTATACATCTTCATACGTTTCAAACAAGATAATCGTTGAATATCTGTCTAATTCTGAGCTTACGTTCCCGGTGATCTCTTGAAAAAAGTCATGAACCGTTTCATAATCATGACGTGTTAAATCGCCGTTTTCTATTAATTCATCTTCAAGCTCAGTATGCGGCGCATAGTTTTCAATATACTTTGAGTTTGTTTCAATGTCTTTTGATAGCTGATGTGAAAGCTGTTCTCTTATATGTAGGTAATACAGCTCTTTGTTTACTTCCAAAATAGGAGCTGCTTCTAAATTTAACTGTAATTGATATCTGGCTTTTCGATCATTAATACTTTGCTGTCTTTCTTTCTCTTTTCTTTCTTCTTCTTTTTTGGCAAATTCAACTCTTGCTTCTCCGTATAGAGATAGCCACTCTGCTTTATTGCCCTTTCCGTACTGCTTTTCTAACCAAGAAAAAGCATCAAATTCTATACCTTTTCTCGTTTCTTTAGCAAATAACTTATCGATAGCTTGAGGTTTATATCCTTTTATCTCAAAGCCTCTTTCTGTTAAATACGATCTTCTGTTTTTCTTAGATACAGAAGAAACAACTATTTTTCTCCACGCAGTCCCCCAGGCTTTTTTAATAAAAGAGTGCCTGTCTGTTAAATACGTCTCTAAATCCGGACATTCGTCTTGTTCACCTAATACGCTTTTTATATCCTGTAGCAATGTATGCTTAGTTTTTTCAATGGCCCTGCTTTGAATAGCCTCTAATTCGAGCATAAAATTCTCCTTTGGAAAGTTTTCCTACATTTATTATAGGAAAGACCCCTTATAGAATCAAATACATTGTTATTACTTTATTTGAGGCTGGATTAAGAACTTCTCTTCCCCATGCTTTTGCTTATTTCTCACCTATTTTCAAGACAAAAAGCTCCTTTAAACAGGAGCTTTCGATACATTTTAGATAATTCAGTCTTTTTTGAATATCTATCAAGCATTTTTGTCGATTCCCTTTGAGTAAGTGATGGAGAGCTGTGAAAGCTTGGTTAACGATACGTGTAAAACACCTGTAAATAAAAAAGCTAAGATTGTTGCGCCTGTGGCTAGGGGGTGAACGTACGTAAAGTAGTAGGCAAATACAGCCCCCACTATGTATGATAGATACACATGAAGGTTAAATCCTTTTGTATACCAATATATTTTATTTTCCTTATCTAAAATAGCTGAAATGTCATAGTGTTTTCGGCGAATGATATAGTAATCAACAAGAACAATCGCAATAATAGGAATAAATAAGACGCCGATCATAAGCAAAAAGCTTTGAAAATTTGTCATTAACCACTCTTTTAATAAAGAACCTAGGACTGTGACAACTCCCATCGTTAGTGCCGGTATCCAAAAGCGCTGCTTTGGGAAAATAGACAAATAAGACATTGTTGCGCTATACAGTACCATTACGTTGGTTGACAACACCGATAAAAAAATGACGATGGCTGCTACTAATCCCAACAGCGGGCTATATGCGCCAATTAAATTTACCGGGTCATACGTTTGCGTCATATTTCCGAGAATGGAAAAGCCGGAAACCGTTGCGCCTAATCCCATCGCAATCAAAGTCGCAACGTTATAGCCTAAATACGTTCCCGCAATTCCCGTTTTTTCAGATTTACAGTTTCGGTTATAATCGCAAACAATAGGAATCCACGTAAAAGCTGTAGCTACTACAATATCAAAAGCTAACATTCCTGTAATACCAGGATTTTCACTTGCTTTCATTTGAATTAATTTTGCTGCATCAAATTCGATAAACAAATAGCTAAACACAACGGTTGCTAAAATGACCATAAGCGTAGCTACTAATTTTTCCGTTGCTTCAATGCCTTTGTGTCCATATATAGAAATAGCTACTACTAGTACTTGAGTAAGAATTGTAAATAGATTGATGTTGCTGTAACCGGTCAAAAAGGTGACGGCATGATTTAAACTTAGCCCTGCCATGTAGGCTTGAAGCCATGCCCATCCTATTAATGTAATAAGATTAACAGCAGCAGGAAGCATAGCTCCTCTTTGTCCAAAAGCAGGTCTCATCAAAACCATGGTTGGAAGACCGGTTCGAGTTCCGATATTCCCCATCAGCACGAGCGGCATAGCACCAACTAAAGAGCCAAGCACAATCACAAATAATGCCTTTAAAAAGGTCATATCGGGTACAAACAGCATTCCGGTAAAAACGGTCGTTACTACCACATTGGCTCCTATCCACATGGAAAATGTAGAGAAGAAGCCCATACTTCTTTTATTCACTGCAATCGGCTGCACATCATCATGGGCGAGACCACTTTTTGTTGTCATCCCTTTTCCACCTTTCACTTTTATTGATACCAATTAGCTCGGGCTAGCTTGGAATTTGTATTCACATGCTTTGTTTCAGTAAAAGCAGCTAATCCTGATGGACCTAGCTCCCGGCCAATGCCGCTTTCTTTAAAACCGCCCCAAGCCGTTTCAATATGAGGCGTATGGTAGCCGTTGATCCAAATCGTTCCCGCTTGAAGCTGTTCAGCAACTCTCTCTGCTTTCATTAAATCATTCGTTAAAATTCCTGCAGCTAAACCAAATCTCGTACCGTTAGCAAGTGCTATGGCTTCTTCTTCACTTGAAAAAGATTGAACAGTAATGACGGGACCGAATATTTCTTCTTGGACGACTTTCATATGCTGCTCCACGTCAATGAGCACCGCTGGCGTTATATAGTTTCCACCTTCGCAGTCAATTAACGTTCCTCCTGTTAATAAATTCGCACCTTCTTCTTGACCTAGCTTAATAAAACTCTGTATTTTATTCAGATGCTCCTTGCTAATAACCGGACCCATCTCCGTTTCTTCTCTTAACGGATTACCAATTTTTATAGCAGCAACAGCCTCCGTAAGAGCAGAAAGAAACGAGTTATAAATAGATTTGTGTACGAGTATACGCGATGAAGCTACACACACTTGTCCTTGGTTAAAAAATGAGCCAAACATTGTCCAGTCTACTGCAATATCAATTTCGCTATCTTCAAAAATAAGAAGCGGAGATTTCCCTCCCAGTTCAAGTGAAACTCTTTTCATCTCTTTTGCACACTGCTGATAAATACGTTTGCCTGTTTCTGATCCTCCTGTAAAAGAGACTTTGGCTACGTCATTGTGTTCAACAAGGGCACTTCCCACTTCACCGTCTCCTGTAAGTAAATTAAACACGCCTTCTGGTATACCAGCTTTTTTACATAGTGAAGCTAACTTTAAAAAAGAAAGCGGCGTTAATTCTGACGGCTTAAACACCACCATATTTCCAGCTGCTAATGCAGGAGCCAGCTTCCACATGCCAAGCAGCAAAGGGAAATTCCAAGGAACGATTAGCGCACATACGCCAATAGGTTCTTGAATGATTTTACTGTTTGTGTCGTCGAACATGTTCTTTGTCCACGGCTGATTTTCTTCTATTAAATTTGCGTAATATCTTAAACAATTAATTGTATCTTCGATATCTAACTGCGCTTCTTTTATCGGTTTGCCAGTATTTAATGTTTCTGTTTCAGCGAATATACTCGCTTCACTTTCTAATAAGTCTGCTAGTTTCGTAAGCACCGCTACACGCAGTGATTTATTTTTCTTCCATTCACTTTGTTCAAAAGCCTGCTTTGCTTTACCTACCGCTTCCTCTACTTGTTGAAGCGACGAGTCAAACACTTCCGCTATAATCTTATTGGTCGCTGGGTTGATTATTTCTCTTTTACATGGTTTTGCTTGTTTCTTATCTATTTTTACATTTACTTGCCCTTTCATAGTCAAACACCCCTCATAGAGAACTCTTATATAAAAATGGGAAGATAATAGTACCTTCCCACTTTTACTGTCTTGCTTATATTCAGTCGCGTGCTTTTACTAACAGCGTTTCTTCTTCTTTTGCTTTTTTTCTTAACGCAATAAGGGTGATAAATTCATAGACAATATTAGCGGCCGCCGCTGCTGTAATTTGGCCATGATCATAAGCTGGCAGTACTTCTACTAAATCAAAACCGACAAAATCAATATTTGTTAAGCCTCGAACGAATTGAAGCGCATCGTCAATACTTGCACCTGAGACTTCAGGCGTTCCTGTTCCCGGCGCGTAAACTGGATCTAAAAAATCAATGTCAAACGATAAAAATACGGGTCCTTCCCCTACACGCTCATGAATAATGTCTAGCATTCTTTCAACGCTAAGCTTTTTATATTCATTTGTCGTATACAGAGCTAAACCTAGATTTTTTGCGTCTTCTAAATCTTCAATGCCGTACAGACCGCCTCGCATACCAATTTGAATCGAACGCGATACGTCGATTAACCCTTCTTCAATTGCTCGTCTGAATACCGTACCGTGATTGTATTTTTGTTCAAAATAACTATCCCACGTATCCGAATGAGCATCAAACTGTATAAGCGCTACCGGTCCGTGTTTTTTTGCAATCGCACGAAGTTCACCAAGGGTCATCGAATGATCACCGCCTAGTGAAATAGGAATAATTCCTTCATTCACAACCGGCGTTAACCCTTCTTCAATTTTTTTATACGTTTCTAAAATATATCCGGGAACAACTGACAAATCACCGTAGTCCACGCCTGAAATGTAGTCAAAAATATTAATCTTTTGTTCTGGGTTATACGGGCGGAGCAAAATGGAGAAATCTCGAATGGCTTCCGGTCCAAAACGTGCTCCTGTTCGAAAAGATTGACCTGAATCAAATGGAATACCTGTGACAATAAAATCCATTTCTGAATTTACTTGTTCTACATACGGAAGTCTCATAAATGTACGTGGTCCGCAAAAACGCGGAGATTCAAATGAATTTTTCGGCTCATATTTTGGCATAATTTATTCCTCCTAGTGGGTTTCATTCATTAGCGCCGCATCATTATTTTAAATACTGACGCTTTTTATTTAGATACTTTTTATTAATGCAAAATGCATGCCAATTTTTATTATCTTATTCCGCGCAATTATGGACGATTTTTAATTCATAATAGAATCAAAACAAAAAAACTGATTCAGTATTGAATCAGCTAATTCATTTTGAATTAAAATCTCATTATTTTATATTGTACTTTCGTAAACGTCTTACGACCGTAGGCTGGCTGATTCCTAATATATTTGCCATTTCATACGTTGTTTGACACTGACGATAAGCGCGAATCAGCCAGTTTTTCTCCACTTCTGCAAGTGCTTGCTGAAGCGTCATTCCCTGAGAGGTTAACGTGTCAAGAGACTCCCATTCTTCTTTTTCACTGCTGCTATTTTCTGAATAAAACGGGAGGTCTTGAGACGAGATGCTGTTTTCATCCGTTGTTAACACAAGGCGTTCAATTGTATTTTCAAGTTCGCGCACATTTCCAGGCCACTGATGTTCAAGAAGCAGATTTAATGCTTCTGCGTGAAAAAATTTCTTCATGCTATATTTTTCATTTTGCTTATGTAACACGTGATAAAGCAGTGCCGCAATGTCTTCTTTTCGCTCTCGAAGCGGAGGAATGGTAATCGGAATAACGTGTAAACGATAAAATAAATCTTCGCGAAACGTTCCTTTTTTGACCATTTCTTCAAGCCGCTGATTTGTGGCTACAATCAGCCTAAAGTTTGCGTGTTTGGCTCGTTCACTTCCAATTTTGGTGACTGTTTTTTCTTGCAGCACTTTTAACAGCTTTACTTGCATATCAAGGGGAAGCTCTCCTATTTCATCTAAAAAAAGCGTACCGTTATGAGCTAATTCAAACTTTCCTATTTTCCCTTTTGTACTGGCACCTGTAAAAGAGCCTGCTTCGTATCCAAACATTTCAGATTCGAACAAACTAGCTGGAATGGCTCCGCAGTTAATTTCAATAAACGGCTCTTCTTTTCGTTCACTTCCACAGTGTAAAGCACGAGCAAAAGCCGTTTTACCAACACCCGATTCACCTAGCAGCACAACCGTTGCATCGCTGTCTGCCACGCGATTAATAATCGACCATACCTTTTTCATCGATTCACTTCGTATGACCATATCATTCGACTGCTGTTCCCGGAGTTCTTCCATTTCGAGCTGATATGTTTTCATTTTCACTTCGAGCTGCTGATAATCTTCTTTTAAGCGCTGAAGCTCTGTTAAATCATGCGAAAAGCTGATGACTCTTTTCATACACTGATGTTCATCATACACGGGAATACCGGTTGCCATTACAACTTTACCCGTTTCTGTTTGTTGCATCAGCTGTACTTCTTTCTTTTTCTTTAACACTTCAATCGTAACGGAAGGTGAAAAGATCCCGCGTTTTTGCAGTTCGTAGACGGTTTGACCGACCAACTCTGACACATCGTATCCATATATATCACGGCAGTTTTGACTTGCTCGTAAAACAAGTCCTTTTTCATCAGTGATCACGATATTGTCGTGAGAAGCATGCAAAATCGCTTCAAGCTCTCGTTCAATCATTCCCCTTCACTCCTCCTTTTTATGTAATCTGATTTTTCTAACATTTATATCTATTATTTTATCAGTAAACTCGCTTATTCAACACAAAAAGCTCCTTTAATAGGAGCTTTTTGTTTACGATAGCTGCTTCATTTTTTGTTTAAACAGTGCTACTTTTATCATAAAATAAGTGATGTTTTCAGGTAATTCTTCTTTGATTGGCTTTAACTTTTCATCGCCTACTGACGAAGCAGCTTGTAAAATTTGCTGTTCGTCTTCATCCGAAAGAAAAGGCGTCCAGTCGATTTCTTTTTCTTCTTCCGCGCATTTAAACAAATGGTTTTCAATGGTAATGCGGCTCAACTCACGTTCTTCAGCAATTTCGTCTAAAGATTTTCCTTGCTGAAATAGCTCATACGTCATTAAGTGAGAGCCTTCTTTTGATGAAGCTCTTGCTTTTTTTGGAGCAGGCGCTGAAACTTCTCGCTTTCGGTCTGGATGTTCTTCACAAAACTGTTTGATTTCAGTCGTGAATCGTTCTCCGTATCGCTCTTGTTTTTGTTCTCCAACTCCTTTTACAGTGGCGAACTGTTCAAGAGTTACCGGAAGTTTTGTACACATATCATGAAGAGTGTCGTCTGAGAAAATAACAAAAGGAGGCACGCCCGCTTCATCTGCTAGCTGCTTTCGAACGGAGCGCAAATGAGCAAACAGTTCGTCATCTTGGACAATTTGCTTCACTTCCATTTGTTCTTTCCTCATCACTTTTTCCGTACCAAGAAGCACCCCTTTTCCTTTGGACGCTACGGATAAAGTAGGAAATGACCCTTGTCCTACTAAAATAAACTGCTCTGAAATCAAATACTCGATAAAATCGCTCACTTCTTTAGCCGACCGGTCGCTCATGACGCCGTACGTTTTCAGTTTATCAAAACCAAAATCAACTACTTTTTTATTTCGAGAACCCGTTAACACTTGAGCAATCATCATTTTACCGAAACGTTCGCCCATACGAATCATACAAGATAACACTTTTTGCGTATCGACCGTTACGTCTATTTCCACGCGATCATCCGTACAGTTGCTACAGCGGCCGCACTCATGTGCTTCACTTTCTCCAAAATAATGAAGAATATACGCTTGCAAACAGCCTTCTGTATGACAGTAGTTCACCATATTTTGCAGCTTTTCAAGATCTTGAATCTGCTTTTTAGGATTCGACGTTGACTGTTCAATCAAAAAGCGCTGCACGCGAATATCTTGAGGTGAATAAAGTACGATACACTCACTTGGAAGTCCGTCACGACCAGCACGTCCTGCCTCTTGATAATAGCTTTCCATATTTTTTGGAAGCTGATAGTGAAGAACAAAGCGAATATTCGATTTATCGATTCCCATTCCGAAGGCAGACGTGGCTATCATTACCTGAACATCATCTTGAAGAAAGCGGTTCTGCTCTTCATCACGGCTGCTTGCGTTCATACCAGCATGGTATTTTGATACGTTAACTCCTGATTTTTGCAATCTAGCGTGAAGCTCTTCAACATCTTTACGCGTAGCGGCATAAATGATGCCTGCTTCTTGGTCATTTTTACGGATATACTGATCGATATAACTGATTCGATCCTGACCTTTCACAACAGCGAACGATAAATTTTCACGTTCAAACCCAGTCATCACCGTGTACTCTTCGTTAATATGAAGAGCTCTGCAAATATCTTCACGCACTTGAGGCGTCGCAGTAGCCGTTAGCCCCATCACAATCGGCGCATTAGACAGCTTGCTGATGAGTTCATTGATACGCAAATAACTTGGTCTGAAATCATGCCCCCACTGTGAAATACAGTGCGCTTCATCTACCGCTACAAGCGGGATAGGAAGCATTTGAAGCTGTTCTAAAAACTGCGGAGACTCCAGTCGTTCCGGCGCTACATAAAGTAACTTATATTCACCAAGCGCTACTTCTTCTAAGCGCTGCTGTACCTCCGTGTGAGTCAGCGAGCTGTTAATATACGTGGCCGGAATACCAGCTGCATTCAGCGTGTCCACTTGGTCTTTCATCAAGGAAATCAACGGAGAAATCACCAGTGTTGTACCTTCTAATAATAATGAAGGAATTTGATAACAAAGTGATTTCCCTCCTCCTGTTGGCATAATACAAGCGGTATTGTGCCCTTCTAAAACATAACGAATCGACTCTTCCTGTCCTTTTCGAAACGAATCATAACCAAAATAGGACTGTAAATGTGTTAAAGCTTGTTCAAACTGCAAAATAGCGTCCTCCTTTAAAATAAGTAGAAATAGTAGTTGAGGGATTCATTAGAAGGAATTGAGACGTAGGATTTTATTTTATCAAATCTTAGAGGAAGTTGCACAGAATTCGTTGATTTAAGGATATAGCAAAAATGATAAGCGAAAAGCCATCAACTTATAACTCTCTTTCCTATCACAAACAATCTTTTTATGTATGTCAGGACTCCTTTCCTAAAAATCTTTCCCCATTCCATTCTTTTTTCCTGTATACTTAAGAATAGGAAAGAGGTGCTTATCACGAGACATCCTGTAGAAACGATTTATTATTTAGAAAATCCACAGCGTAATATCTCAACATATGCTTCCACAACTCAGTTAACGGTTGAGTCTGTTGTGAAAGATGTGTTTGGTGTTGCTTGCGTAGCAGATATTCAAATTATGCTTCAATATAATAAAGAATTCCGCAAAAGTATTAGTCAATTACACAATGCGATGGACGATGATCTTACGTTAGAAATGGTTTTTCGAGTTGCTTCAAAAGAAGATTTGCTTCGATTTAAAAAACGTTTACTTGAAAGTAGTTTAGATGACGCAGAAACGTCAATAGACTGTCCATTCAGCGCAACCATTCAATTACAAGATGGTCGATATACATGGAACGAGTCTACTTCTGTTTATGAAAAACAAAAAGAACGTCTTTCATCTTAAATTTCTCTATTTTTATGTATGCAAAAAGCCTGGATCTTAGCTGTTTAAGATCTAGGCTTTTTGCAGTTTGTACTGTACCTTAAAAGGTCAAAAAAAAGATGCAGGAAAAAGGCTGGCTAAAGCCTTCTTCTGCTTATTGTCCGCCAGATTCTCCTCAAAGATAACCGCGCTGTTTCCTCTTCTCCTATGTTAGACTTTTTAACTCAATTTTATGAAATAGGTTTTATCTCTTCCAATAACGTGTATACACAAAGCAAGAGGATAAGTTACTTAAACTTCTCTTCATTACTAAACATATTCTAGAAAGTTGTCTATCATACAAGGAGGTTTTTTGAAATGGTAAATGTAAAAGTAGTTGAAAATGGCGTACAGGCAAAAGATACAATCGAACAATTTTTGCGTGAAGGATTTACAAAAGACGAAGTTTATTTACTTGCACACCATCAAGATCGCTCCGAGGATTTAACAGCTGCAACAAATACAAACAATATCGGCCTTTCTGAACAAGGTGTTTTTGATGCGATTGCGAATGTATTTCGTTCTCGAGGAGACGAGCTTCGTGCCAAAATGCGTTCATTAGGCCTATCACAGCCGGAAGCTGAACGCTATGAAGAAGAATTAGATCACGGCAAAGTAATCGTGGTTGCATCAAAAGTTGCTTAATCTAAAAGCCCTACAGCAGGGCTTTTTTATTTTTGTCTTCTGCCCTTTTTCCCCTTTCATTAAAGAAGTCATCCCTACATATTATTATGAAGATAAGAGTTACTGTGAGGAGTGATATATTTGATTATAGGAATTGAGTACACAAAGCGTGTGAAAAATGGATTAGTCGTTAAAAATATTCCTTACAAGATACACGATAAACCTTGTGATGAAGGCTGCTGTAAAAATGATAAAACGATAGGCGTCAGAGACAAATTAAGGGTTAATTGGCTGTTAAACGTTTTTATGCCCAGTAAAAATATAACGGTATTTGATTATAAATATTGGTCAGAAGAGCTAACTTCTTTATGGAGAGAGTATCGGAGAAAAACTGTATAATACTCAAGATAAAAAATCTCCTTGATGAGCAAGGAGATTTTTTTCTATTGACTTTATCTTCTAGCACCAACCTATTTATTAAGCATTTCAACAATTTTTATACCTTTAGATGTTTGTACCATCACTATTATAAATTGCTGAATGGGATGCTTTTTCTTCCACTCATCATAATCAATTTTATATGTAACATTTCTTAGCTGTGTTTATCCTTTTCTGCTGAAGGTAATAATGAAGATGCATAAACTATATAAAGGGTGAAAAGTTATGATTAACGTCATTGAGACACTACTTGATTATATAAAGAACTCTTCTACAGATGATCCGCCCCCTCGCCCACATATCGGTGAGACTATGGGATGCTGGCTGTATTTTACTGCTTTAGCGGAAGAAATACCTGCCTTAGAAACTTGTCTTAATACAACAACCAACAGTGAACTGCTTAAGCTTGCTCAAGACTCAAAAAACCTGGCTGAATCTCAGATTGATACACTAAAAAAATTAATGATTAAAGAAGGAATTCCCCTTCCTGAAATACCGGCTACCAAACCGAAATCCGACCCTAACAGTATTCCATTAGGAGCAAAAGCCACGGATTCTGAAATCGCTAACTTAATATCTATAAAAATTGCCTCTAATATCGTCATGTGCAGCACGAATATGGGACAATCTATTAGAACCGATATTGGATTAATGTGGTTGAAATTCCACACTGAAAAGGTCATATTAGGATCAAAAATAAAAATTCTAATGCAGCAAAAAGGATGGCTCAAAATTCCGCCTTATTATTATCCACCTGGAGCCCCTCATAACTCTAATTGAAGTGTTCTTAGGTAAAACAGCATAGATAATCTTACATCCAACACATTTAACGAGGTGCTTGAACATGGATTTCCCTACAATTCATACAAATTTTTGGGACGCAGTCATTGGTGTTCCTGTCGTATTAATCGTGACGCAGCTGATCAAATGGCTTTTTCATCCTAAAAAGCAATTTGTTCCGACTATCGCTTTAGCTGTCGGCGTGCTTTTTTCAGTATTGATCAGTCACCCTCATCATATTATTGCCGGATTGTTTATGGGATATTTTTATGGATACGCCGCAATTGGAAGCTATGCAGGTCTTAAAACAACGTGGAGAACGATTAGAAAAGATACGTCTCCTTATTCATCAGACTAAAAACCAGCGAAGTATTCGCTGGTTTTTTATTCTTCATTGCTTATTTCTTCTGCTCCTAGCTCTTTGGCTAAGTGAACAACCGATTGATTGATTTTCCATACGTAATAAATGTTATGCAGCAGCTGCAGATGCTGTAAGTTTCTTGATTGAACGGACGTATCAAAATAATCTAAAGATTGTTCAATCTTTTGTCTTACATCTTCAAGCGTGTATACATACGTTCCTCTTTCTCCTCGTAATGCTTTTTCAAGCTGAGTGAAGTTGCTTGCCACTTTCTCTTCCACTTCCTTTACTACGCCATGAAATTCTGCTTCCTTATAAAAAGCTTCGTTTCTAGTAGAAGATGCCACCAAATGCTTAGCGTAATAATTAATAGCGGTAAAAACAGTTAAAAATTGCTGAAGACGTGAACGGCCAACGAAACCTTTGATAATAGGATCTGAATCGACATGAAGCTGTTTTAGCTTTTTTTCTAATTCCATTCCTTTATCAGCTAAATTGGCAAATGCGTACTGATTCGTAAAACGATGTAAATAAGTATGAACAAATTCTTTTAAAGCCGCTACGTATTCTACTGAAGTGTCGGTTATTTTATCTCTTGTTCTTTTAGGAAACACAAGAGCAGATACGGCTAAGCCAATTCCAACTCCTACGACCGTATCTAACACGCGGGCCAGCAATAAACTCTCTGAAATTCCGCCAAGAAGCATGTCATACATAAAGGCCAGCATCATCGTAATCCAAAAACTCATAAACGAATACGTAATGGGAAAGAAATAAAAAGCCATAAACACACAGATAAAAAGCAGCGTTACTTCAAGTATTCCAGGGGAAACGTAGCTTGCAACAACAAAGCCGACAGCTGCTCCTAAAAGCGTGCCTACGCTTCGCTGCACGGCTTTTACAAACGTACTTCCTATCGTTTCTGTACCGAGAAGCACTAAATAGCCTGCTAAGAGCGCCCAATATTGATGCGATGGAGATAAAAACGAGCCAAATATTAATGTCGCAACAGCAGTGATGACCGCTTGAATAGACTTTTTCGTAGACGGTTTTAATCCTTTTTCTTCATCATTATCCTCTTCGTCTTCTTGTTCTTCCGCTTCTTTTTGAGGCTGTTTTTCTTGTTTCACAATTGCTTGCTGCAGCTCATACGCTTCATCAATGACATGATTTGATATCGTTTCGATACGGCGTATTAAGTAAAGCCAGTCTTTATACCTTTCGTCTTGAGGTTCGAGTTCGCTTAATTTTTGGCGCAGCTCTTGCAAATGCTGAGCTGCATCCGTTAAGGAATGAGTAGGATTTTCATTTAATACCTCTGCTTCGCGAATCGATTCCACTAGCTTTAACAGCACCTGCTGAATATCAAAATGATTAAATGCCTTTAATTCACTGAGTTTTCGGATCGCCGGAGAATATGTCTGCAGCAGCATCACTGTATCAAATACATAAAGGCGCATTTGCTCAGCTGTTACGCCAGGCCATATGTCGTGAGGATCTGTATTTCCAAGCTCTTCTGATGCTACACGGGCATACTCCGCTAGTTTTTTAATATTGCGGTTATACTGTTTGATTTGAGCTGGTTCAATTTGTTTCTTTTGAATTAACTCAATAATTAAATCAAGCACCAAATTTACTTGAATATGAAAGGATTTCATTGAAGACCTTAGCACGTTGGAAGGCCGGTCTTTAAAAATAACAAAATTATAGATAAATGCACAGCAGGCTCCTACTATAACGCCAGCTAACAGCCACGGCAGCTGAGAAAATGTAACGTGTAAAATAGAAGCAAAATAAAACGACATAAATGCTACCATCGACAGAGAGAAGTAGCGAATACCAAATTTCTGTAAATAAAAAGACAAAAACACCAATAGAACGAGAAAAACATTTTCTGCTTGTCCATATCGTGATAAAAACGAGCCAATTCCAAGAGAAACGGCGCTAGAAAGTGCTACTAAGACGGTTGTCACTTTTTTTGCTTTTGTTGTTTCATCATTTACAACCAATATACCCATCAGGCCGATTACGCCGGATAAAATAGCAGCGGTAATTTGAGAGCTTCCCGCTGCTTTTAATACAATCAGCATAATAACGACCGCTGTAATGACACTGATTGTAGCTTTAGAAGCTGTTTTGAGCCTTTTTCGTCCAGGATCTGCAGCGACTAAGCGACTAAACCAATATGAAAAAATAAACACCCTCTCCTTTCGTGCTGTAAAGTTCTTTGTAGAAAGAGTAATATTATTACTTATACCCTTTTTAATTCTTTTCTATCGTATGTAAGTATGTTTTTCACTATAACATTGCAAACGGCTAAAGAGCTAAACAAATGATTAAAAACACATCTGTTTTCTGTCAGATGTGTTTTTAAAAAATAATGGTTCATTACAGTGTAAGAGAAGAAATTTCCCACCCGTTTGTTAACGGATTTCTTTTTAAAGTAAAAACCATCGTTGTCTTGTGAGCCCCTTTATTTTCGTAATAAATAAGGCAATCTACGGAGATTTTCTCTTTTGTTTTATACTTTTTTGCATGAAATAAGTCCGTTTTATAATAAATGGTGGAGATACTATGCAGCTTTGCCCATAGCTTATGCTCTTGCTTTACGCGCAAAACCGGCTGCATTAAGGCATCGTCATCTTGCTTTAATCCGGTTAAAAACATATTGACGACTTCTGCCGGCTCAGCTTTTAATGCATATTCATCAAGCTTTCCTCCTGCTTTTAATACCATTAACTGATGACCTGGATCTACATTTTGGGACTTGTGAGTCGTACTTCCTGCAAAATGAATGCAAAAATGACCGGGGAACCCATTGTCAAGCGCACCGGCTCCATGAGGCATTCCATTCATGGAAGCTGCAAGCATTTTTCCTTTAAATGGAATAAGAACAGCTCTTCGGTTCCAGCTCCATTTTCCATTATATAAGTGCTTCATTACTTTCGTATCTTGACGTGTAAGCGGCTGAACATCTGCGTGGTGTGAGCCTGCTCTTCGCTGCACATAAAAGTAAAAACCGGTTTCTACATCGATTACTTTAAATTTTTTTCCCTTTGGCAGTAAGGTTTCTACACGTTTCCACTTTAATACTTTTCCTGTGTCGCTTACCGGAAAGTACGTAAGGTTTTCTTCTGCTTTCATCTTTTGGGGATGCACAAAAAAACTAATAAGCATAAAGACTAAAATCATTAATTTTATCATTGTCTACCCTCATTACCTTGTAGTTTCTCTATGTAATATGCGAAAGTACACATACAATTATAAATAGAAATTTTTACACGCTCGTCTCATGGAAAATAATACAAAAAAGAGCTTGTGAATCCTATACATTAAACGGTTCATTTTATTCATACTAACAGGTGAAAGCGAGGTATATGATATGAATTTCACTTGGATGGTTGGACTTTTAATGCTTATTCAACCTCTTTCTACACAAGACCACCTATCTATTACTCATGACGGTAAACCAATTGAACGGATTGAACGGGACAAAGTGGCAGTACCTCTTCTTCCTGTACCCATGGTGGATTATGATCGATACAATCTTCTTCTAAAAGAATTGGATAAAAAAACATATAGAGAGCCCATAAATGCCCGCATTGATAAAAGCGGACAAATTGTTCCTGAGCAAGCGGGTGTCAAACTATATCATAAAGATTTTGCGGAGAAATTTTATACTTATTTTTTTAACGGCGGTACGTCAATCTTAGAAATCCCGACGCTTCCTGTTCCGCCTCGCGTGGATAAGGAGCTGCTTGCAACGATTCGTATTAAGCAAATCGGTCATTATCATACGGTATTTAACCCCCATAATAAAAATCGTTCTCACAATATTTCTCTTGCAGCTGAATCACTAGACAGCAGCGTCATATTTCCTGGGGAAGTTTTCTCTTTTAATCAAACCGTTGGAAAAAGAACGGCAGCAAAAGGGTATATGCGTGCCCCAATCATTGTAAAAGGAGAGTATTCTGAAGGAGTTGGAGGAGGAATTTGCCAAGTTTCTTCTACTTTATTTAACGCCGTCGATAACGCTGGCGTCACGATTACGCAGCGCTACTCCCACAGCCGCAGTGTTTCCTACGTACCTCCTGGGCGAGACGCTACCGTCAGCTGGTATGGACCTGACTTTCATTTTAAAAATACGTATAGTGATCCTTTGTTGATTCGAGCACAGGTGCAAGGCGGAGTCGTAAGCGTAGCCGTTTATTCTACCGATGCGATTGAATATAAGCCTCGCCGCGTGCCTTGGTCTTCTAATGAACCCTTGCCAAAAGAGAAAAAACCTAAATCACATGTTCATAGTGACATTGCTGATTAAAACATAAAAAAGCAAGGAGTAAGTTCTCCTTGCTTTTATTTATACAGCTTTTGTTTCATCCGCTTCTTTAATCGCAGCATTTTTATCTACCTTTGTAGTTCGATCGTATTTGGCTGGATTTTGAGCAATTTTGACTAACGCAATAAGAACACCTATACCTAAAAACAGTGCAGGAACTCCTCCTAGATTGGCTAACATTTTAATTCCGTCTAGCTTTGCAAAACTAATCATTACCCATCCTACCAAACTTACGGTCACACCCCATACTACTTTAATCATAATGCCCGGAGACGGACTTTGAGGAGAAATCCCCGATGAACTGATTCCGCCCATCGCTTCCATGTTAGAATCCGCGGCTGTAACGAAGGAAATGAACACGATAAACAAGTAGAACGGAATAACAAATTTCGCAAATGGTAAAGCAGCAAATACTGCATACAAAACGGCTTCAGGCCCGTTTTGTGCCATAATATCTGCGAGTTCCCCTCCTGTCATTTGCATATGAATCGATGTTCCGCCAAATATCGTCATCCATACGCCTCCAAAAAAGGCTGGTAAAATAAAGTTAACAAGAATCATCGTTTTCACTTTATATCCATATGCAATTCTTCCTAAAAATAATGCGGTGATAGCGGCCCATGAAAACCAGCTTGCCCAATAAAAAGTAGTCCATGACTGCGGCCACGTATCACCTGCTGCCGCTCCTGTAAATAAACTTTTTTCAAAAAAATGAGTAAAATAATTACCCGCCGATTCCGTTCCTAAATTTAAAATATAAGAGCTTGGTCCTACAATAAAGATAAAGATGGCAATTCCATAGAATGCTTTCATATTAATATCTGATAAAATTCTAATTCCTTTCATTAAGCCGCTTGATGCGGATAAAATAAAGGTAATGGTAACGGCAGCCGTTATAATCGCCCACAGTAAAGGGTTGCTGGCAATACCGCTCAAATGATTAACGCCTCCTGCTAAATTTAAAACACTCGTTCCAAGAGAAGAGGCCATTCCAAGAGCAAGAGTGTACAAACATACTGCATCAATTACTTTTCCTGTTTTCCCGTTAATTTTATCCCCTAAAATCGGAGCTAGCGTAGACCCTAGACTGAACGGTTTTTTCATATTGTAATAAGCAAATGCAAATACAATTGCAGGTACGCAATAAATTGCATATGGCGAAATGGTCCAGTGAAGATACATAGAAGACATAGAGAAAATGGCTGCTTCTGGAGAATTCGGTTTAATTCCTAACGATTCAGGAGGTGCAGATACATGGTAAATCGGTTCCACAATCCCCCAAAACGTAACGCCTGCAGCTATTGTTGTACATAAGGTAATCGCAAACCAGTTGCCAAATTTAAGAATGGGTTTTGCATCAGGTCCTCCTATTTTAACATTGCCAAGCGGTGAAAAATAAACACCAATGCATGCAATTACCATCAGCAGCCCGCTAATGCTAAACAGCCAGCCTAGATTGGAAATAACCCAATTATTTGCATTAGTTGTAACTGTAGTAAATGTTTCACGGTTTGTAAAACTTAGTAATGCAGCTCCAATTAACAATAAAAATGGAGGCCAAAATACAGCATGTCTGATCTTTTTCATTACGCTTCCTCCTGCCTAATTAATGAGATGGTACATACCGCTTCTTGGAAACGGTATGTGCTTCTATCAAACTTTCGACGCTCCTACGCTCATAATTGCATGTGCAAACTGCTGTAAATCATCTTCACTGGCAAAACGTGCATTATTTACTCTCATCGGTTCATTTTCAACTGAAAGCATCACGTCCACAAAGTCAGAGATGTTCACAGCCGGTTCATGCCCCTCTCCAATCGCAAGGTTTAATCCACTTACAGCCACTAGACGCTTAAATTCTTCTGCCCCTGCATAAGCAAGCTCTTCCTTCGTTGAAAATGTTTCTTTTACTCCCAAAGCTCTTGCTACGTCTGCATACAGTTCCACTGCACCTTCAGTATTCCAGTCGTACACAGCGTGCAAGGCAATTGAAACCGCACGGCCGTGATGGATTTTCCCGACTGTTCCCAAGGCGTGTCCTATGCAGTGTGCAAGCCCCGTTCCTCCTTGTTCGATTGCCATTCCTGCAAGCGTTGCCGCTATCGCGAGGTTTCCTCTTGCCTCTAAGTTTTCAGGTTGTTGCAGAGCTGTTTCTAAATTTTGACTCACTAATGAAATCGCTTGAAGGCTCAGCGCTTGAATAAAAGGGTTCGTACGCTTGCCTGTGCATGCTTCAATTGCATGTACAAGCGCATCTAACGTAGTGGCAGCTGTCAAGAAATCCGGCAGTTTTGTAGTAAATCGCGGTTCTAGTATCGCTAGTTCCGGTGCCATATCTTGATCCCACGCCCACACCTTGACTTGATTATGTGTAGAGAAGACAACCGTGCTCGTGACTTCTGCTCCTGTACCGGAAGTAGTGGGAAGCATAATCGTTTTCACTTTCTTTTTCGCAAAAGGGTTCGCCATGAGAGCATAATGCATCGTTTCATACTGATCACCTGCAACTAGCGCAGCCATTTTAGCCACGTCCATAGCTGAACCGCCTCCAAGACCAATGACGCACTTTATCTGTTGTTCACGAATAAGCTGTGCAGCAGCATCTATTGAAGCGGCCGTAGGATCACTTTTCACATCATGAAAAACGAACGTTTCTACACCATTATTTTGAAGCGCTTTCAATGCAATGTCTGCTAAACCAACTTTTATTACCCCTGGATCCGTCACTAACACGGCTCTTTTTTCCCCGCTCACTGCTTCAACATCTTTTCCAATTTGCAAAGCTCGGTCTACTCCATACGCTATGCTTGTTTTTGTTGTAAATTCAAATACTGAATTCATTGTTTTTCCCCTTTCTTAGCTCATTTACATTATGAAACGATGTCAAATTCATCTCCGTTTTCTAACGAATCTTGAGATGCAATTGATGGAAATTCGATTACTGACCGGCCTACGTTTACACAATTACAATCGTGAAATGATTGAAAAGCTTCGTTAATATCGTCAAGCTGCATGCGCCCAAGAATCAGTTCGTCTAACATAAATTTTCCGTCTAAATAAAGCTGAGCAATTTTAGGGAAATCACGAAACGGCTGCGTGTCTCCGTAAAAGCTTCCTTTCAATATTTTGCCGACACGATGAAACCCTCCGCCTGGTAAACTGATAGACATGGATGGGTTAAAGGCTCCTACTACAACTACCGTGCCTCCTTTTCTCGTTCCATTCCAAGCAGATTCAGTAGCTTTTGTATGACCCGAGCAGTCAATCGCGAAATGGACGCCGTGGCCTCCTGTTAAAGCTTTTAAAGCTTCACTTGCTTCTTCTGAAGCTACATTTATCGTATGAGTAGCTCCGAATGTTTTAGCAAGTTCCAAATTAGCTGGTTTTACATCGCATGCAATAATTTTGCTCGCTCCTGCAATCCGAGCCCCTTGAATGGCGTTAATGCCTACTCCTCCGATGCCAAAGACGGCTACGGTAGAACCCGGCGTAACTTTGGCTGCGTTTACAGCTGCTCCGTACCCCGTCGCTACACCGCATCCAATTAAAGAGGCTTGAGCCATCGGCATCTCATCAGGAAGCTTAATACAAGACATTTCCGGCACCACCGCATATTCAGCAAAAGTGGAAAGCAGCGAGTTGTGAAAAACCAGCTCTCCATCTTTGCTTAATCGAGAGGTACCGTCTAACAGCGTTCCGTTAAACATCGGACCAAAAGCTGAATCACACAGATGTACGGCCCCCGTCACACAAAACTCACACGTGCCGCAGTAAGGAACCCAGCTAAGCGCTACTTTATCTCCTACTTTTACCGTTTTTACATTCAAACCGACTGCCGTTACAATACCTGCACCTTCGTGTCCTAAAATAGTAGGCGTTGGTGTAGAAGGATCTTCCAAAGCATTTAAATCACTATGACACACGCCCGTTGCTTCTATTTTCACAAGTACTTCATTGGCTTTTGGTGCTGCTAAATCCACCGCTAAAATTTCAAGAGGCGCATTAACGCCCGTCATGACCGCTGCTTTCATCTTCATCATACTTTCCTCCAGCTTTTTAATTTAATAAGCCATCCATATTGCTTTTACTTTTGTGTAAGATTGAAGAGAATGAATCGCATATTCTTTCCCCCATCCGCTTTGTTTCCATCCTCCAAACGGGCTAGCAAAATCATAGCAGCCGTATTTATTGATAAAAACCATGCCTGCTTCTAGCTTTTTTGCTACACGATTGGCTCTTGATACATCTTTTGTCCAGAGTCCAGCTGCTAAACCATAAATCGTATCATTCGCAATTTGCACCGCTTCATCTTCTGTATCAAATGGAATCACACACAGGACAGGGCCAAAAATTTCTTCTTGTGCAATAGTCATCTTATTATCAACATCTGCAAAAATAGTAGGACGGATAAAATACCCGTGCTTATTATCTCCGCTCATATCGCGCTCGCCGCCCGCTGCTAGCGTAGCTCCTTCACGTATGCCACTCTCGATATAGTGCAAGATTGACTGCATATGAGATTCAGAGACTTGAGCTCCTTGATTTGAATCAGGATCAAAAGGGTTGCCGCACTTGTAGCTATTTGCATAATCTGCTAGCTTATCAACTACTTGCTTATAAATGTCACGCTGTACTAACAAGCGCGTAGGCGCTGAGCATTTTTCTCCTTTATGTGTAAACAAGCCGTAAAAAGAACGTTCAATCGCTTCATTCAAATCCGGTGCATCGCTAAAGATAATATTAGGTGATTTCCCTCCAAGCTCAAGCGTGACAGGCTTTAAATTAGAGTCAGCAGAATCGTGAACCAATTGTTTGCCTACTCCTGTGCTTCCAGTAAAAGATACTTTATCAACTCCCATATGACGGCTGATATGAGAACCAATCGATCCTTTTCCTAGAATTAAATTTAAAACACCTGGCGGTAAGATGTTTGCTTCATCGATGATTTCTACCAAGCGAATCGCAGAAAAAGATGTGGTGCTAGACGGCTTTAAAATAACGGTGTTCCCCATTGCTAGAGCCGGCGCTAGTTTCCATGCGGCCATATCGATTGGAAAGTTAAATGGTACAATTTGACCGCATACACCGATCGGATCGCGGGTTGTATAACTCACAAAATCTCCTTCCACCGGATTATTTTCACCGTAATATTTATCCGTCCAGCCAGCGTAATACTCAAATAAATCGGACGCTTCTTGCACATCATCATGGTATGATTCTGTATAAAGCTTGCCGTTATCAAGAGACTCTAATGTGGCGAGCTCTGCCTGATGTTTTTTAATTAAGCTGCTTATTTCTCTTAAAATTCGCGCGCGTTCTTTTCTTGTAACGCTTGGCCAAGGACCGTGGTCAAACGCGTGTCTAGCTGAGGCTACTGCTTCATCGATATCTTGTTTTGCTGCACTTTGAATTTGACCATTAATTTCTCCGTTTGCAGGGTTAATAGAATCTATTAATTCGCCGCTTGAACTCTCTTGCCACTTGCCGTTGATGTATAGTTTTTTAGGCTCTTTCAGCCACTCTTTTGCCCATACCAATGCAGGTTGTTCCATTCCTTTAAATAAGGTTTTTTCATTTAGTTTTGTCATATTCACGTTCCCTCCATTTTTTGAGTCCTTCATATCCTGTCTTTTTTAAACGATCTGCAACGCGGCTGTAGCCATGCTTTTCTTTCATTTCTACAATCAATGGAATAAACGATTGAGAAAGCTGCTGACAGCGCTCTGAATTAGCTGATAAATCTTGCACACAAAAAGTCGCAAAATTCCTTACAGCTTTTGTTAAAAACTGAATGCTGTCTAAAATATTAATTCCAGCAGCTCCTTCAAATACATTTAAATTCAATTCTCCATGTTCAAGGGCAGCTTGAACGGTTCTGTCACACCCTAACACTTGAAAACAGCATTGAATCAACGTTTCTGGTACAACCGGGTTGACTTTGCCCGGAAAAAATGAGGAACCTGCTTGAACAGACGGCAATTGAATTTCTCCAAAGCCAGCTTCTGGTCCGGAAGACAGCAGTCTTAAATCTTTAGCAAATTTTATAAAAGATGTAGCCAGCTGTTTTAATTCGTTCGAAACATTAGCTAAATCATCAATATTTTGTGCTGCATCAAATAAATTAGCGCGGTGGTAAAGCCCCATACCAGATAGACGAGACAGCTGCTGAACGACTTTACTTCGGTATATTTCTGATGCTCCCGTCCCAGAGCCAATAACCGTACCTCCAAGATTAACAGCGTGCAGTTCTTCTGCAGCTCTTTTTAAATAGTGCGTACGCCGTGAAAAAACCGCTTCATATCCGCTGAATATATTACTAAGCGAAATACTCATCGCATCTTGCAAGCAAGTCCTTGCGATTGTCATCACAGGCTGGAACTCTTCAATCTTTTTTTGAAGAATAGAATGGAGATGCTCCATTTCTTTTTCTAAAAAATGATAGCTTTTAATAATCGCAATTCGAATAGCGGTATGACACACATCAGAAGTTGATTGAGATGCATTTACATGTTCAATCGGATGAACGGGAAGATGATGTGGCCACTGCTGGTTTATCCAGCCTGCTATTACTTCGTTCACATTCATATTCGTCCCAATACCGCCTCCGCCGTGCAGCACATCAATCAAAAAATGATGTTGATAAGCAGTGCTTTGCAATTGGTCACATGCATTTGATATGGATTCTCCAATGTCTTTTGGAATTACGCTAGCTTCTACATTTGTTAAGGCAGCTGCTTTTTTTACGGTTAACAGTGCATACACGTAGTCCGGATATTCATGCAATCTTTTATTAGAAAATGATAAATTTTCAATTGTCCGGGCCGTCTGAATGCCATACAAAACCTCTGCTGGGAGCTCAACTTTTCCTACACTATCTTCTTCCACACGCGTTTTCTCCACCTGTGTTCACCTGCTTTTTAAAATTAAAATTTCATATAAACTGTTTTTACCTGTAAAAACTCTTCAAATCCATGCTTGCCATCGTCTCCGCCGATTCCCGACTGCTTCCAGCCGGAGTGATAGCCTTGATACGCCTCGCCCTGCTGGCGGTTCACGTATACTTCACCGCATTCTAGCTGCGTAGTCAGCTCCATTACGTAGCGATAGCTGGATGTATATACATTAGCGGTTAAGCCGTATTCAGAATCGTTCGCTAGATCAATTGCTTCTTCAAGAGATTCAAACGAGATAATTGGAAGAACGGGTCCAAACACTTCTTTTTGCACGATGTTCATTTGTTGCGTGCACTGATCTAACAGCGTTGGCGGATAAAAGCTGTCACCTAATTCCTCTAGCAAATAGCCTCCGCATAATATAGCGGCTCCTTCTTCTGCGGCCTCAAGTACCATTTGATGAACGCGATTTGCTTCAGATTTGTTAATCAGACAGCTCATTTCTGCATCTGGATTAGCCAAACCATCTTTCACTTCTACATTTTGAAACGCTTTCAATAGTTTAGTAGTAAACGCTTCTTTTACACTTTTATGAACGTATACACGCTCAGTATTATTGCAGACTTGACCGGAGTTAGCTAACCTGCCTCCCTTAATTGCTTCAACCGCTAAATCAATATCGGCATCTTCCATTACAATAGCAGGAGCTTTTCCGCCTAATTCAAGCGATGTCCGGATCATATGACGAGAGCATTTTTCCATAATGCCTTTGCCTACTTTAGTACTTCCGGTAAATGTCACCATGTTCACATCAGGAGATGAAGTTAACGTTTCTCCTACAATGTCATCCATACCTGTTACGATATTAATAACACCTTTTGGAAAGCCGGATTGATGAATGCACTCCGCTAATGCTAAAGCAGATAAAGAAGATTTTACGCTTGGCTTGACTACAACCGTATTACCTGCGACAAGCGCCGGCACGATTTTTCTCATCAAAACATAAATTGGAAAATTCCAAGGTACAATCACCGCGACTACGCCAAGAGGCTCTTTATAAGAAATAATCTTTTCTTTTACGTTATCGCTGTCTACTACGTGACCTTCAATGCGTCTTGCCCACTGAGTTTGGTATTCGCCAAGCTCCGCTCCGTAAAACACCTCTGATTTCGCTGCATTTAAAGGTTTTCCCATTTCCTGTGTAATAGCTGTTCCAATGCGTTCAATATGTTCTTCTGTTTTCATGTTTGTTAAAAATTTTTTAATTTGTTCAGACCGGTCATATGAAGGACGAAGCTTCCACTCTTTAAAAGCTTGTTTAGCGCAATAAACAGCGTGCTCTGTTTCTTCTATACTGCAGGAAGAGACTTGGGCTACGACTTCACCCGTTCCTGGGTACGTAACATTCATTTGATTGCTGCTTTGAACAAATTCTCCGTTTATATAAGCACTATATTTCTTCATTTTGTGTTCACCCTTTATATCAGTTAAATAGAAACTGTATTTTTTTCACCCACGTAGAAATGATTAATTTCGTACTGCTTTAAAGCTTCTTCATCCAAATCGATACCTAAACCCGGCTGTTCTGGAGCTACTAAGTAACCATCTTTGTCGATCATAAGTGGTTTTTGCTGAATATAATCTCTCCGTTCGTTAGACCATGCCGGAGGATCATAAGGAAATTCTAAATACGGACAGTGGCTGACCGCCGCTGCTAGATGTAAATTTGCCAGTAAACCAATGCCGTTTGTCCATGTATGCGGGCTGAACCAAGCGCCGCTTCCTTGAACAAGATCCGCAACTTTTTTCGTTTGCGTAATTCCTCCTGACAATGCTACATCCGGCTGATAAACGTCTAATGCATTTACTTTGTTCAACTCTCTAAAGTCATGCATATGACGGTTCATCTCTCCCCCTGCGATTCGAATACCTACTGAGTCCCGAAGTTTTGCCATCAGTTCAAACTGATGAGAAGGCAGTGGTTCTTCAAGCCAAAAAACTTTCAGCTCTTCGAGTTCTTTCGCTACTTGATAGGCCATTTTTAAATCCCACGTCCGTTCAACGTCCCAAGGCATTTTCCATCCTTGATTTGCGTCAACCATAATTTCTAGCTTGTCGCCAACTGCTTTTCTGACCGCTTCCACTACTTGAATATCGTCTTTTACATCTTTGTGATGAAAACGAATTTTCATTGCTTTGAACCCTTGCTCTACAAATCGAACCGCACGTTCCGCACGTTCTTCAGGAGTCACGATTTCTCCCGTTGAAGCATAAGCGAGAAGCTTGTTAGATCGGGCTCCAAGCAGTTTATAGACGGGCTGTTTTGTTGCTTTTCCCATCAAATCCCATAGAGCTAAATCAAGCGGCCAGCATCTTCCATAGTGAAAATCTATATTTTGTATCACTTGTGCATGTCGTTCAATGGCAAAAGGATCTTGACCGATAAACAAATGTTCATGTCCCTCAAGCCCCATCATTAAATCTCCTGATCCCACTCCCGTTATTCCTTCATCCGTATGTACATAGACAACGGTAGAAGCAAACTTCTTGCGGGGCTCGGGGTCCCAAGCTGCTTTAAAAGGCGGATTTAAAGGCAGTAAATAATGTTTGATCTCTATTCCCGTAATTTTCATTGAATACTAATCTCCTTACATTTCAGCATTTTTACTTTCACTTATATCTATTGCAAGATGCGTGCCAAGTTTAAATGATTGATGTAATCAATACTTAATAGAAAACAAAAAATAAATTGTAGAAAATTCACACAATTAACTGTAGAAATTTTCTACACTCTACAATAAAAAAGAGGTTGAGACATAACGAAATAAATCCAATTGAAAGACGAACAAATGAGATACATGAGCTGGACTGCTTATGACACCGCAATTGATTTCCGTGCAAGACTTCGCTTTCCGCGGGCGGCCGCTGAGCCTCCTCGTCGCTTTCGCTCCTGCGGGGTCTCACCTGTTCCGCTTTTCCCGCAGGAGTCTTCGCCTTGCCCTCCAAATCAACTGCTAGAAGCAACGAAACAAATAAAACTATATGCACCATCACAAAAAAAACGAACCACTCATCAAACAGGTTGATGAATGGTTCGTTTTTTACTTGGGCTCAACTACTTTTGTCCCAGCCTCTTTTTTTATTATATCTATCAACGAGTAATCAAGTGATTTTCCAGTAAAAATTTATAGGCAACATCTGATACGTCTTTGTGTAAAATATCAACTTGGTAATTCAGCTCTACCATCTTTTTATTCGTTAGTTTACTTGATAGTTCATTTAAAGTGGAAACAACAGACGGATAACGGCTTGCTAATGATTGTTTTACTACAGGAGCCGCATAATAAGGCGGAAAAAGAGATTGATCTTCCTTTAGTAACACAAGGTCGTATGCTTGAATTCGACTATCAGATATCATTCCAATCCCTACGTCTACTCTGCCTTCTTTCACCGCCAAAGGAATAATTTCTGAATCGATTCCAATGATTTCAGTTGAAACGGACTTTAACTCATAGTTATTAGCTAATTGCATCAAGCCGTCTTTTCTTTTTAGAAATTCATTGTTTGTAGCTATCTTTACTTCTTTATTTTGCTTTTTTATGTAGGAAATCAAGTCAGAAACAGAGTTTAAATGATGCTCCTTTGCAAAAGAACGGTTAACTAAAACCCCCCAGCTGCTGTTAAAATGGCTAGTGTTCAGCCACGTTAAGTGGTTTTTCGCATCCGTTTCTTTCACCAGCTGATACAACTTTTTTTCATTATAAACCGGCTCTTGGTTTTGATGCACAATCCTTGCCGTACTCGTATATTCCCAGTACATATCAATATAGCCCGCCAAGCTTGCTTTTCGAATAGAATCGCTGTCTAAAAAGCGCCTTTCGTGTACAGTAGCTCCTTGTTCTTTTAATAGAAGCGCGGTCATTTTCATTAGTAGATATTGCTCTGTCATAGATTTCGACCCAACTGTAATACTAACAGAATCGAGAGACTTCTTTTCTTCCCTAAGAGGGGTAGTACTGTGCTGCTGACATGCTCCCAGTACTGTAAAACACAGTACTAGTAAGCTGAATATTTTACGATAGGTCATTTCTTTCATATCCTTTTTCTAAAATTTAAGACCCATTTTTTTCATTTTATAAATTAACGTATGGCGAGCAATTCCTAGTTTTTGAGCTGCTTTCGTTTGATTGCCTTTCATTTCTTCAAGAGCGTTTTTAATCATTTCTTCCTCTACTTCACCTAATGCATGTGATAAGTTTGTTTGTTTTGCTTTCACCTGCTGATTCCTATATGAATGAGACTCTTGCTTATTAAAAAGATATGTTAAATCAGAGAGCTCAATTGTCCCATACCGTTTTAAAATATGAACTCTTTCAATCGCATTTAACAGCTCACGAATATTTCCCGGCCACTCATAAGAAATTAGCTGTTGAAGTGCCGCGTTTGAAACAGCAAGCGTCTTATTGTATTTTGTATTTAACTTTATAATGTGGTGATGAATGAGCGGCTCAATATCTTCTTTTCGGTGCCTTAGAGGAGGAATGGTGATCTCCATTAAATTTAATCGATAGTATAAATCTTCCCGAAATTTCTTTTGTTCTACTAACTGTTGAAGCGGTTTATTTGTAGCTGAAATAATTCGGACGTCCAAGGATTCATACTCGTTGCTTCCGAGCTGCATTACTTTTTTTTCTTCGATTACATGCAATAGCTTTGCCTGCATGCTTAACGAAATTTCTCCAATTTCATCTAAAAAGATTGTACCGCCGTCCGCAGCAGAAAACTTTCCTTTTTGAGAAGAAGCAGCCCCTGTAAACGCTCCTTTTCTATAGCCAAACAGTTCACTTTCAAGAAGGGCTTCTGGTATGGCTGCGCAGTTGATAGCCACAAAAGGATTGTTTTTTCTATGACTCTGCTCATGTATCCATTTAGCCATCGCGGTTTTACCTACTCCGCTTTCACCTAGAATTAAAATGCTAGCGTCTGTATCTTTTACGTACTCTACCATTTCCACTAACTTGTTCATTTCTGAGCTTTTTGAAATAAAGTCTTTGTCTTTACCTTTTTCCATCACGGCATCCGGTTGCTTGTCCGTACATAGCGAAGCAATAATATTCTTTAGTTCTTCAAGTTCAACAGGCTTATTCAAATAATCAGCAGCCCCTATTTTCATAGATTGCACAGCGCTCTCAACATTTCCGTATGCAGTAAGCATGATTACTTTTGATTGCGTTACCTCTTTTAACTTCTTTAACACATCGATCCCCGTCATATCCGGAAGCATATAATCTAGTATCACCACATCGATATCCAGCGTTTTAGCCATTTCGATTCCTTTTCCTCCAGTATATGCCGCGTGCGTATGAAAACCAGATTTCTGAAGCTTTTTGGCTACCAGCTTACAAAGGTTCTGTTCATCATCAATCATTAACACACTGCACTTATTCTCCATGTTTTTTAGCCTCCTTTTGTATTTTTCTGTTTGGGAAAACGACATGTAATGGTTGTCCCTTTGCCTTCTATACTTTCAATAAATAATTCTCCTCCATGTTCTTTTACAATATCTCTTGCAATCGTTAACCCTAGTCCTGAACCTGTTTCTTTCGTTGAGTAAAAGGGATTAAACAGCCACTCTAAGTCCTGCTTGTTAATGCCTGAACCCGTATCTTCTATACGAACAACCACATATTCTTCGTTCATATTCATCGTTTGAATGGAAGCGATAATATACCCGCCCTCATCCATTGCTTCCATTGCGTTTAAGACAATATTTAAAAACACTTGAATCAATTGATCATAGACCCCTGCAATCAAACATTTTTCCTCAAAGTCTTTTACAATGCTAATGTTTGCTTCATTACACTTTAAACGCAGTAAATGAAACACTTCTTCTAACACTTGTACAAGTGACACTTCCTTCTTTTCCTTTTGACTCATGTTTGCAAAATTAAGAAAATTATTTGTAATCTCTTTGAGACGGTTTACAACGATGAATACATCCGCAGCAAGCTCTTTTACTTCTTCTGAGCAGGCGCTTTCTTCCGCTTCATCTAGCAAAAGTTCAGCTGATCCTGATAAAATGGCTAGAGGATTCTTTATTTCGTGGGCAATTCCTGCCGTAATTTGCCCAATAGACGCCAGCTTATCACTTTGCTGCAGTCTTAGCTGTAACTGCTTTATTTCGGTAATATCTTGCATGACCGCGATAATCCCCATCACTTCACTTGTGTCGGTATAAAAAGTAGAGGTCGTAACTTTAACAATTCTTTTTCTGCCGTCTGAATCGAGAATATAGCTTTCTACCTCTTCCATGTCTTTTCCCGATGCCAATGTGTGAAGCAAAATAAAATCTACGCTTTCCGATTTTATTGGTAAATCTTCTAAGTTAACACCAATCATGTCCTGACGCTGAAAAGCAACCATTCTTTCAAACTGCTGATTCACGTATGTAATTTTACTCCTCGGGTCAATTGTAATAATTCCATAAGGAATTCCTTCTAATACATCGTGAAGGTATCTCTCACTTTGCTCAAGCATTTTTTGTTTTTCATAATTGCTATTTCCCATTTCAATAATTGTACGTGTCAATATACTCAGCTCATCATCCCTTGCCGGCGCTTCTTTATTTAATGGCACGAACGTTTGAGAATTCCGGTACGTTTTTGCATAGCTTGTAAGCTTTACGATTGGCTGTAAAATATTTTTGATGCCTAACCATATAAAAAATAAAGCAAGCAGCAATATACTAATAAAACTAACGCGCAGTAAAAGAGATAATTTATGTAAAGGAGAAAAGGCTACGTTAGTCGGTACACCATAAACCAAGTTCCAGCCTTCTTGGTTCGTTTGATAAGCTGCTAAACTCTCTTGTCCATTATGATTTATTTGAGTATAGCCAGAAACGTTTGGTATTTTGTCTACTGAAAACTTCTTGTTAAGCTGCTTATCGCTTGTAGATGCGATGACATTTCCTTTGCGATCTGCTAAAAAACCGAAGTGTCCTCGTGACAGGCTGACGCTTTTTAACACCTCTGATAAATAATCCCGGCTTAGTTCTGCAACAATAATTCCTTTAAATTCTTTATCCTTAGTAAGAACGGGTACAGAAATGGTTACTACTTTTTGATGACGATAATTTTGAATAAGATCCGATAAAGCGTACGTATGTGTCCAATACACCTGGGTAAAATTAGGGTGATGATAAATTAAATTGTTTTGACTTGAAGCAAAAGGCGTTTCAAACTTTACGCGTTTTTGTTCATTGATATAGTAAATGGAATGAATAACTGAACTTTGTGAATTTGCTTGTTTAGCTCGGTTATACATTCTATTTATGTTAAGATCTGACTCTAGCCCCTCTCCTGCAATAAGCTGCAGCTGCGAAGCCACATGCTCAATTTCTGAATTCAGCCTTTTAGCTATAATATCTTTACTTGCAATGTTTTGAACCTTTACATCTTCTTTAATAATTTTGCTTGCATAACCCGTAATGATGTAATAAATGATGATGCCCGGTACAATTAAAATAACCGTAAATAAAAGAAGATATTTAGTTGTAATACTTTTCGAAATAGGAAAGTTCACCTTATGCCCTCTCTTTTTTGTTTGCTTCTTCATAAATGTAAGCGTTATTATCTTTATTAAAAGTATAGCAGATATCGATCGTAATAGGGTTTTTAATTGTTCAACCGTTCATCATAGCCGCTAATGGGTAAGTAATTCTCTTAAAAGCTAACGGACGTTTAAAACACAAAAAAGCCTAAAGAAATTTCTTTAGGCTATTCAGTGATCTAATTAGCAGCCGTAGCCGCCACCGTAACCACCGCTATAACAACTACATCCGATAATTACTAATAGAATAAATAATACAACTAATAAAGCGAAACCAGAACCAAATCCACATCCAGCATTAGACATACAAGCACTCCCTTTCAACGTAATTTTCTGTTGCTAAAACAAAGAAGGTTCAAACATGGGGTGTTTCTCATGGATAGGTTATTGTATGTCTGCCTAGACGTTTTGGTTTGCTGTCCTGCTCATTTTTTAAAAATTGGGCTTGTTTTCATCTTTACAACTCGTAAAATGTAATTCCTTAAGAGTAAAGCTCATTTCCACTCTTCCTTTAAAATCGCGTAATAATATTCATCCCACCATCCTTTTTCAGTTGGAATACATTTTTTGAAATACCCTTCTCTTCTCATCCCGATCTTCTCCATAACACGATAAGAAGAAATATTCTCAGGTTGACAAGTAGCAATAACCCGATGCAGTTTCATTGTATTAAAGCCATAGTCCACGATTGCTTTTGCCGCTTCTGACGCATATCCTTTCTGATGATAGAGGGAATTAAATACCCAGCCAATTTCATAAGTATGGTCCTCAAAATAGTTGAAAAAGACGATATGACCAATTAGGATTTTTTCGTTTTTTAATAAAACTGGAAAATTTTTAACGTTTTCTTTCATATTTTCATTTACAAATTTCTTCGCATCATCCTTACTAAAAACACCTTCTGGTATGTATTTCATGACATTAGCATCAGAAGTATATGTGTAGACATCTTGCCAATCTTCATATTTAAATTTGCGTATTAGTAGTCTGCTAGTCTCAATGTTCATGTGGTTCTCCCCTATCTCAAAGCTATCTTTCTATACGCTTGTTTCGATAGCGAAGAGATAAAAACCTCTTTGCACCAAGTTACTAGTGCTTTTGTTGACGCTTCTTTAAAACAAGGTAAAGCGACTCTGCAAAAAAGAAAAACAAAAGAGAAAAAAGGACAAATAATTCGGCCACTTCCATTACACGAAACGGGCTTAAAGCATTGTATAGTGCCTGCAGTACGTTCGCTCCTTGAAAAAGATCAATTCCTACAGAAAGAGCAATCACAGATCCAAATAGCAGCAGGCTAACTCCAATAATTTTCATTCCTTTCACTCCTTACCTAATGGTTACTTACCTCATAGGGTCGTCATTTTCATTTACCGTCATGCAAAAGATATTTTGTTAAAAATTACATAATTATACGGTTTTTGGTCAAATTAATAAAAACTATAGTAAGGGTGCTTTCATTTATGCCTTCGTTTTTTAAAAATCAAAAACTTAAAAATAAGCTTGAACCTCAGGCAGATCAAACAAACAGCGAACAAACAGCTTCTTCTCTTAAGAATCTGCTGTCGGAGAACCTTACCTTAATCAAAGAGAAAACTGGAAACAGCTCAGATATTGTGATTCGTCATTTTAAACTAGGTGTCAATAACAGCTTGGCTGCTGCTATCGTCTATATAGAAGGGATTGTAGATAATCAGGCTATTCAAGATTACTTACTGCAGTCTCTGATGAAAGATAATCAAAAAAATGACCTAAACGATCAAAATGCATTAGAGTTAATCTCCGAAGACATCGTCACAATCGGCAACGTATCGTTTGCAGACAACTGGAATGATTTACTTTCTTCTTTGATGTCAGGCGATAGCCTTCTTATTGTCGACGGCATAAACCGCGTACTCAGCGTGAGTACACAAGGCGGTGAAAAGCGTGCCATTTCAGAATCTACTACCCAAATGGTAGTGCGGGGACCAAAAGGTGCCTTTACTGAGTCTATTGGCACAAACTTAGCCATGGTGCGCCGAATTATTAAAACACCCGACTTATGGCTAGAGTCGATGAAGATTGGCCGAGTAACTAAAACGGATGTCACTCTTATGTATATTCATGGCATCGCAAACGATAAAGTTGTGAAAGAAATTCGAAAGCGATTAAAAAACATTGATATTGATAGTATTTTGGAATCAGGTTATGTTGAGCAGCTGATTGAAGATCAAACGGTCACTCCTTTTCCCACTATTTACAACACAGAAAGACCCGATGTGGTGGCGGGTAACCTTTTGGAAGGAAGAATTGCTATTTTTGTGGACGGAACTCCTTTTGTCCTTATTGCTCCAGCGTTGTTCATTCAATTTTTCCAATCGGCTGAAGATTACTACGCACGCTTTGATATTGCCACGTCCATTCGTCTTTTGCGGGTGTTTATGTTTATGATTTCACTTATCGCGCCTGCTACGTATGTAGCGGTTACAACATTTCATCAAGAGATGGTACCTACAACGCTTATTGTAGCTCTTGCAGCACAGCGAGAATCCGTTCCATTTCCCGCGTTCGTGGAAGCTTTTTTTATGGAAGTCACCTTTGAAATTTTGCGTGAAGCAGGTATTCGTTTACCAAAAGCTATCGGCTCAGCTGTATCGATCGTTGGAGCTCTTGTTATTGGGCAAGCAGCAGTTCAAGCAGGGATTGTCTCACCAGCTATGGTTATTATTGTATCGATTACAGCCATTGCTAGCTTTGCCACACCATCTTTCGATATGGCTATTTCAGCGCGTTTAATTCGTTTTTTATTTATACTAGGAGCGGCTACATTCGGTTTCTATGGCATTATCCTTATTCTTTTAATGGGGGTTGGACACCTATGCAGCTTACGTTCATTTGGTGTTCCTTACATGACCCCATTAGCACCCTTTATTCCTGCAAGCAATGAAGATACATTGCTGCGGTTACCTTGGTGGACGATGAGAAGAAGACCTAAATTAATTAGTGATAACAAAGTTCGTCAAAGCAAACATCAAAAGCCTGAGCCTCCTTCTTCAAGAGGTATGATTAACCAGGAACTTGAAAAAGGTGATCAAAATGAAACGTAAAAGTTTATTTTTACTGGTAATGACCATAATGATGGTATTGCTTACGAGCTGCTGGAGTAAAAAAGAATTAACAGACCTTGCATTTGTATCGGCAATGGGCATTGATAAAACGAAAAACGGACGGTATGAGCTTACCTTTCAAATTATTAACCCGGGAAACGTAGCTGGCTTACAAGGGGGCGGCGGTACCCAAAGTCCGCCTGTTACGATCTATTCTGCTTCTGGCGATAATTTAGTTGAAGCAAGCAGACGCGCTTCAGCTAGAATTTCCCGAAGACTTTATTATGCCCATACCAACTTAGTCGTGATCGGAGAAAAACTAGCGCGTGAAGAAGGAATTAACATTCTTATTGATTCTATTGATCGCGATCCTGAATTTCGAATTACGACTTCCCTAGTCATCGCAAACCAGTCAAGTGCTGCTGATTTGGTAAAAGCACTAACGCCTGTCGATAAAATTCCAGCAAACAAAATTATGAAAACGCTGGAGTTCACTCAAAGAAAATGGGGAGAAAATCTAAAGGTTTCCTTTCAAGAAGTGATGAGGTCTCTCGAATCTCCCGGAGGAGAAGCACTAGTCTCGGGTTTTCGTTTAGTTGGAAATCCTCAACAAGCAGAAAAATTAGATAACCTCCAGCAAAGCGCACCAGAAGCTACCCTTCGTGCTTCTGGCATTGCTGTTTTTAAAAATGGAAAGTTAATCGACTGGTTGTACAATAGTCCAGCCAGAGGCAGCGTTTGGATTCTTGATAAAATACAAGGAACGGATATTAATATAGATTGGAAAGGAAAAAAAGAAGCGCTTGCCTATCAAACAGTTCGTCAAAAAACGGATGTATCTGTAAAAATGAAAAAAGGAAAACCTTACGTGTCCGTTCACACTCGCGTAGAAGGCGATCTTGGAGAAGTGGAGGTCCCTGTTGATACACGTCAACCTGCCGTAATCAAAAAAATGGAAAAAGCTGCAGGTAAAGAAATAAAAAAAGAATTACAAACAGCTATTAAACAAGCTCAGACAGACAAAGTTGACATCTTTGGGTTTGGAGAAGCACTGGAACGCACGCGCCCCAATCAGTGGGAAAAATTCAAATCAGAATGGGATGACGTTTATTTTCCAAAATTAGATGTAGACGTTACAGTAGAAGCTTACATTCGCCGAACGGGTCTGCGCAATAAATCGTTTCTCTCTAGCGTAAAAGAAAAACAACAATGAGGTAAGGAGGTTCTGGCTATATGGAAAAAGCAAAAATCAGCGCCACTCAATTATTCATTCTCATGGTATTATTCGAACTGGGGAGCGCTTTATTAGTTCCTCTTGCAATGAGAGCGAAGCAAGATGCATGGCTAGCTATTTTAATTGGAATGCTGTTCAGCTTTTTTTTCTTCTTAGTCTATCATAAGCTCTATTCCTACTATCCGGACCTCCTGCCTACAGAGTATATGCAGAAAATTTTAGGTAAGGTACTGGGAACGCTTCTTGCATTCGTATATATTGTTTATTTTTTATACGATGCATCACGAGTTCTAAGAGATTTCGGAGAAATGCTTCTTACTTTTGCTTATCCCGATACGCCTTTATTTATTGCTAATGCTTTATTAATGCTGGTCATTATCTATATAACACGAAAAGGAATTGAAGCGATAGCGAGGTCAGGAGAGCTTCTGTTTATTTTTATGTATTTTCTGGCTGTTGCAGGCTTCATTTTAATTATTAGCTCAGGATTAATTGATTTTAAGAACTTACAGCCGGTATTAAAAGAAGGAGTGCTCCCTGTTGCAAAAATTGCTTTAACCGAAACGCTGTATTTTCCTTTCACAGAGGCTATTGTATTTACCATGCTTCTTCCTTATTTGAGCAATCCCAAAAAAGCGAGTGTCACCATGCTATGCGCAACGGGATTAAGCGGAATTAATCTAATTATTACGATGATCATTAACATTAGCGTGCTTGGAGTTGATCTGACGACAAGATCACAGTTCCCTCTTCTTAGTACTGTCCAAACGATCCAAGTAGCTGATTTTTTAGAGCGTCTAGATGTATTTTTTATGTTCGCTATGGTGATTGGGATTTATTTCAAAGTTAGCATCTTGTTTTATGCTTCTATAATAGGTACAGCTACTTTATTTAAAATTAAATCTCCTTCACGTCTAGCGTATCCTTTAGGCATCATTGTGTTATTTTTGTCGATTACAATCGCTAGTAATTTTCAAGAACACCTTTATGAAGGACTGCACGTAGCGAGATTTCTTTTGCATATGCCGCTATTTTCTATCGTACCCCTACTGCTTCTGATTATCGCCTTTTTGAAGAATAGGAAGAAGCAGCACAGATAGTGTATCTCTACTAAATAAAAAAATGGCGTTAAAATTATTGAGGTGATGTGCGTGTATATATGGTTTTATGATCATTTTGTTAATACCATCTTATTTCCGCTTACTTGTATCATCCTAGTGTGCCTGTCATTAGGACTGTATGCATACTTTAAATTAAAAAAAATGAAAAATTGATACTAGACGGCTATTTTTCTCATTCAAAATAAGAAAGATACAACAAGATAGAAAGCAACTGTTATTCCCGCTGCAATTAAAGCTGGCTTTAATTTATATTTGGCATATTCAATAACAGATAAATCTAATATTTTGGCGATGGTATTCGTATCATCGCTTAAAGGTGAAGAAAACGCTCCAAAGGAACCGCTCGCAAACACCGCACCGATAATTAACGGCAAAGAAAGATCTGCAGAACTTGCAAGCGATACGCCAAGCGGCATTAAAATCCCCCACGTTCCCCAAGCAGATCCGATAAAGTAAGAAATAGCGGCTCCAAAGATAAACATGAACGGAGTGACAAACATTTGAGGAATCCACTTAGAATGTGCCGTCACGAAATTTGAAAAACCTAAGTCTTCTGTCACAGCGGATAATCCCCATACTACCGATAACAACAAAATAACGGACATCAAGTCATTGCCTCCTGTGATAAAACCATTAAGCAAATTCTGTAATGTAAAGCGCTGAAACAAGAAAAAAATGAGGGTAATTAACGTAGTCATAATTAAAGCTACTACCATCGCTTCTAACACGTCTGCTTTAATAAATGCTTCAAAAAAGGTGTGACTCTTACGATGTCCACTCCACCATGTTAAAAGTAAGGTAAGTGAAATCACAACAAGTAAAGGTACTAACAAATTCCAAGGCTTAGAAGGCAAATCCTTCGATACGCAAGGATGACAATCATGCCAATCTTTTTCGTCTTCTTCCTCGAGCTTCATAGGAGCCGTAGACGTTGAATGATGAAAAAAGCTGAAATAAATCCCTACTAAAATAATCACAATCGAAAAGAAATTATAAGGAATGCTTTGAATAAACAAAGAATAAGCGTCTTGTTTTATGCCTTGATGATCAATTGCCATTTGAATGATTGAGACCATATATCCCACAAATGCCGTTGCCACGGGAATTAAGACGATAACAGGAGTAGCAGTTGTTTCAATAACAAACCCTAGCTCTGCTGTCGTCATTTTCACTTTTTTCAGCAGCGCTCTCATAATGGGCGCGATCGTCACAAAACGAAAGGTGGGAGCACTGAATGTTCCAATGGTTGAAACATAGGTTAAAATAAGAGCTTTTTTTCTTGTATCAATTCTTTCTGCAGCTGTTTCCACAAAACCTTTAACTCCTCCAGCCATCTTAATCATTCCGATAAGCCCTGAAAACGCGTATAAAAAGACAACGATTTCTATATTACTTTTATTTCTAAGAGCTTGTACAACGTAGTGAAGTAACTTTTCAACACCTCCGACAATCGAATGATCAATCAAATAAGCGCCTACTAATAAGCCTAAAAACAACCCTGGCAGCACTTGTTTGGTGAAAATAGCTATTGGAATAACAATTAAAAACGGTATAATTGAAAACCAACTAGATTCCATAGGACTCTCCCCTATCTTAAAAACCATATTAGACGTCTTCACGTATCGTTCATTAGCTTTTAATGTAACCCCAATAATATGTGTATATTCATGAAAGCAATACGTATAAGCAGCACTGATTGAATAAACTATTTCTAATTAAAAACAGCATAGTAAAAATCTTTATTTCTACAACAAAAAAAGCAGTTTGCACATGCAAACTGCTTTTGAAAAGAAGCGGAAGACGAGGTTCGAACTCGCGACCCCCACCTTGGCAAGGTGGTGTTCTACCACTGAACTACTTCCGCGCAATATATAAAAGTAAAGATGCGGGTGAAGGGACTTGAACCCCCACGTCATAAGACACTAGATCCTAAGTCTAGCGCGTCTGCCAATTCCGCCACACCCGCGTGTGAATTGAAAAATAACTCCAAAATGGCAGGGGCAGTAGGAATCGAACCCACACTGACGGTTTTGGAGACCGTAGTTCTACCTTTAAACTATGCCCCTAGAAATGATTTCTTCAAAAGAACCTCGTTTATTGACGACGCTATATTATAATAAAACATATATGGAATTTCGTCAATAGGTCTTTTTATGAATCATGACTAGTACTGGCGACTTCAAAAAAACTGTGAGGCATATCACAGCTTTTCACACTTCCCACCACCAGTTGCAGCACCTTTTATCCTCTACCATTTATTTTTATAAGCTTTCTGCAAAAGCACTTTTTCAGGAAAAGTGCAGAACTATACAAAATGTCTCCAAAATCGCGTGAAGACTGAAAGAATATGGAGGAGTGCAGATTTTACAGGAGGCACGTTTTTTTGAGAATCCGTATTAAAACCCACAGGTTCCCCCTCATTTCCCACAAGCGTACTGTGAGAAATTTTAGTTTCAATAGCCCCTGTTAGCTCGGCTGCAAATTCGTCACTATCTATCATAACCATAGATTCAGTATTTAAAAATACAGAACGTGAATCTAAGTTAAAAGAACCAACTGCGCTCAAACGCTGGTCGTAAACAACGGATTTCCCGTGAATGGAATAAGGCTGTTGATATTCATAAAGCTTTGAAGCCGCTTTTATGACGCGGTTTTTCACTCCTAAGTATGCAGAAAAAGCCATAGCATTCGGAGTGGACGTAATAGAATTCGTTAAAATAATTCTTTGCACTTTAGATTTTACTGACTTATCTATATACTGTTCCATCTCTTTTGTTGGTACAATATAAGGACTTTGAACGACAATGGATTTTTCAGCTTGCTCAGAAAGCTTAATAAACGTTTTCCATATAAAAGGGCTTTTATTCATTCTTTGAATAGGATTTGCAATAAAAGAAACCTTTCTTGTAGGCATCGTTGATTCTCTCCATACAATATAAGGATGGACAAAGGGTTCGTTTGCTTTTTTGGCCTCTTCGTATTGATCTATTAACAATTTCTTTCCTGAAAGGCCACGAAATTGTTTAGTTTTCTTGAGCTTCGGAAAAGCTTTGCGCGTATACGGGTGGTTCCATAATTTCTCTACATACTTCTCCATTGAGAGAATGACACTATTACTTTCTTGCTTTGTATTATAAATCAGCACATCACGGTCATAGACAAAATTTTTATCCGGTTGACTGGCCAAGTATTTATCTCCGATATTTCGTCCTCCACTAATACCTAATTGGCCATCGACTACTATTATTTTATCGTGAAGACGGTTATGCCATGTCCAAGGTTTAAGAATAGTAAAGGGCTCATAGTACTTTAATTCAATATTATTGTGGAAAGCTAGAGCATAAAGAACATTTTTTCTCTTGCCTTTTAGCCCATGAGAGATCCCGTCTAACAGCACTCGAATACGTATACCTCGGTCCGCAGCTTCGAATAAAGCACCCATAAGTAAATCCGACGAACGACCTTTGCCGATGGAAAAGTACGCAATATCGATTGTATGCCTCGCTTCTTGAATCATCTGCATCCGAACAAGCCCTGAAAAATAACCGTTTTCCAAAAGCATAACACGGTCTGTGGATTCTTTCTTTCCGTAAAAATTCTCAGTATTCATTACTTTTAAGTCTTTTCCCTTGTGCAAAGGGACATAAAACAGTACCACTGCAGTTACGAATACATATATGAAGTACAATACGACAATCATTATTAGTATATTTATTAGCATGTTTCCTGTCACAATCCCTTTCCATTCTTATCGTTCTGTTTTTATTAGGATTCTTACTTTTTTAACTTCTATACCTTTTAAAATAAGAATGGAACGATGGATTATTTGTTACACTACTGTTGATTTCCGTGCAAGCCTTCGCTTCCGCTCCTGCAGGGTCTCACCTATTCTGTTTTCCCTATAGGAGCCTTCGCCTTGCCCTCCAAACAACTGCTAAAAGCCATTATATACACGAAACCTACATTCACTCTGCCAATAAAAAAAAGCAGAAGTTCATTATCTTCTGCTTTTGCAATTTATACTCTATTGTGAACCTGCTGTAAGTCTAAGTAAAACAGCTACTCTTTTATTGATTAAGGTCGTTTTCCATATCTTTTATGTCTTGCTGAAACTCAGTTAAACGCTGACGCTGTGTTTCAGAAGCATTTTCAAGCGCATTTTCGATTTGCTGAGAGGCTTCGTTCACTTCACCTATCGCTTGCTTCGCTTCATGTCCATACGATGCATCATTTTTAGCTTCATTTGCCTGTTCATATGCATCTACTGCTTCTTTATGCCCCTGCTGTGCTGCTTGAAATGATTGTTGTTTATCTTTGTTATATGGGAATTTTTTCATCATAGTGCTCCTTTCCATTTGTTCACTCTATAGTGTGGCATTTTTCCACTTATTCATACGACGTTTCGATAGGTTGAAGCTGCGTAAATATTCCGCATAACAAATTCCTTTATTATTTAAGAGCGTCCAATGATATCTTTTATCCCTTGAAATACTTTCTATATTTTACATAAATGTATAATCACTTTCTTTAGCGGACATCATACGAATAGCCTATTTGAACGTCAAAATATATTGGGGTTGACTGCATGCACTTGTTTCTTTCCTTTTTGATCATTTGTGCAGGGATTATATGGATGGAAATAAAAAGATTACCTCAACACTCTCATAAAAAAGAACGGAAAATTTTTATTGTATTCATGACAATCAGTATCATGATCGCTCTTGCAAAAATCTTTCGGCTGCCTCTACCGAACCCTTCTGATTGGGTAGAAGCAATGTTTCAGCCTTTAAGTCACTTATTATTCCGTTGGATCACTTAATTCGTGTATATGGCAAAAGGATGTGCTCATTTTGCTTAATGAAATCAATATTTCGGCTGCGCAATTTCGCAAGCTAGTAACTTTATATAGCATCGGAAGCACAATTATTGTTGTGCCTGCTGCTATTACGGCTGATGCTCATCAAGACGCCTGGATTGCAGCACTTTTCGGTGTAGCATCAGGAATTGGCTTAGTTTTGCTTTTTACCTCACTAGGAAAAATGTTTCCAACGCTTACGCTGATGGAAATGAACGAAAAAATTTTAGGTAAACTGTTTGGAAAGATTGTTTCTGCTGTTTTTGTATTATCCAATTTGTTTATCAGCAGTCAAGTTCTTTACTATGTAGGGAATTTTCTCACTACACAAATTCTTCCCTACACGCCGCTTACAGCCATCCACATTGCGTTTATGAGTGTGGTTATCGTAGGAGTACGCCTAGGAATAGAAGTTATTGCACGAAGTGCCGAGATTTTATTCCCTTGGTTTGTCGGATTGTTCGGACTTCTGATTTTGTCTATGATTCCGCAAATTAAAATAGAGCATATTCAGCCTGTGTTCGAAATACATCCAAAAGCTTTTATTCGGGCTGTTTTAACGTTTTTAAGCATGAGTTCTTTGACTTATACGATTCTGCTTATGATTTTCCCTTCCCATACACCAGACACAAAAAAGTCCACTCAATCTTTTTATATAGGGAATATAGCCGGTGGACTAGTGATGGTTACGTTAATCTTACTCGGAATTTTAGTGCTTGGTCCTTATTACTCCCAAATCACCATGTTTCCAAGCTATGAATTAGGAAGAAGAATTGATGTAGGAAACTTTCTTCAAGGAATTGAAGTAGTCATTGCTATTTTGTGGTTTATTACTCTCTTTTTTAAGCTTTGCATTTACTTTTACGCTACTCTTTTGGGGTTTGCCAATGTATTTCATATAAAGGACTACAAGCTATTTTCTTTTCCAGTCGCACTCATCATGATTACACTTTCCCTTATTGTGTATCCAAGCGTTTCTTATCAAAAAGATTGGGATACAAAAACGTGGATTCCCTACAGCTTACTTGTAGGCATCTTATATCCGCTTTTCCTTTTAATTGCAGGATTTATTCAAAACAAAAAGCAGCATTCTTCTAACAGCGACTAAAAAATCAAAAACCTTTAATAGAGAATGCACCTTCAGTATAAGTAGTTATTTTTCTGGAAAATATAACATTAATTATTCATGTATAGGAGCTAGTCTATGCTAGGGGTATTCGGGTTACTTATTGTTTGCACGCTCGTCATTTGGTTTGAAGTACCTAACTTACGGCAAAAAAAAGCGAAGAAAGAATTATGGCTATTCTACACAGTTCTTGTAATTGGAACGTCCGTAAGCATCTGTAAAGCACTGGGTTTGTATGTTCCAAATCCTTCTGATTTATCAGCTGCTATCTTTAGACCAATCAGCATATTTTTACTTCATTTATTATCTTAATACGTAAGACGAGGAAGTGAATACCGTGAAACCTGTAGTTAAAATTTCAACGATTCAATTTCGCATGCTCGTCATGCTTTATACAATTGGAAGCACAATTGTTATTGCTCCAGCGGCTATGACTGTTGATTCTAAGCAAACCGCTTGGATTCCGGCTATCCTTGGAGTAGCATGCGGATTTGTATTAGTGAAAGTATATATAGCTCTCGGACTTTTATTTAAAGATAAAAATCTGGTAGAAATCAATGATGTAGTATTTGGAAAATATCTAGGAAAAGGTGTATCTTGTTTATTTGTCCTATCTACTGTCATAACGTGCAGCCGCATTGTATACTACGTCGGAAGTTTTTTAAATACCCATATTATGATGGAAACGCCGCTGCTTGCTATTCACATTATTTTTATGCTTGTGGTTGTTTTCGGGGCAAGACTCGGGCTAGAAACAATTGCACGCTGCTGTGAAATCTTTTTCCCGTGGTTTGTTGGCCTTCTCGGGATTTTTATTTTTTCACTAACTCCTCAAATGAAACTTGAAAATCTTATGCCTTTAATGGACATTCACTTAAAGCCGCTGACTCATTCGGTTCTTATCTTTCTTAGCATTACTTATTTTACTTTTGCTCCTTTGATGATGATTTTCCCCCTTCATTTAAGAAAACCTGAAAAAGGAGCTAAAGCTTTAATGAGCGGCAGCCTGCTAGGTGGATTTATTATGGTAATTGTTATTTTTTCTTGTATAATCGTTATTGGTTCTTATCATTCTTCAACTACCATGTTTCCCGTATATGAAATGGCTAAGCGAATTGAGGTGGGAAATTTTTTGCAAGGAATCGAGGTAATTATTGCCATTATATGGTTTCTTACTCTTTTCTTTAAAGTTTCTCTTTATTTTCATGCTTCCATCGCTGGACTTTGTCATATTTTTAACATCAATGAAACTCGATTTCTAACGTTACCGATGGGATTAATTGTTACGACTTTTTCCATTATTGTGTACCCAACCATTACCTATCAAAAAACATGGTTAGCCGAAACGTGGATTCCCTATAGTTTTTTGATGGGAGCTTTATATCCTTTTATTCTTCTTATCATAGGATGGATTCGTTTTAAACCAGCTAAAATAAAAATAAAAAAGATAATAAAATCCACATAAAAAAAGGTTGAGACATAACGAAATAAATCCAATCGAAAGACGAACAAATGAGATACATGAGCTCTGGACTGCTTATGACACGGCAATTGATTTCCGTGCAAGGCTTCGCTTTCCGCAGGCGGCCGCTGAGCCTCCTCGTCGCTTTCGCTCCTGCGGGGTCTCACCTGTTCCGCTTTTCCCGCAGGAGTCTTCGCCTTGCCCTCCAATCAATTGCTAGAAGGAACGAAACAAATAAAACGATGTACACCATCACAAAAAAAGCGAACCACTCATCGAACAGGTTGATGAATGGTTCGTTTTTTACTTGGACTCAACTACTTTTGTCCCAGCCTCTTTTTTTATGCTTGAAGCGCTTGAAGCCCTGCTTGGTTTAAGAAATGCCAAGGCTTATTAAAGTGGGGTTGAAAGAAAAAGTCCATAAAGCCAAGCTCATCGATCGTCATTTCCTGCTGTACGCATACGGACAATGTATTAATTGCTTGAGTAGCATCAATTTTAGAAATAACCTGTGCACCTACAATTCGTCTCGTTTCTTCTTCATATACTACTTTTAACGTAATATTTTCGTACGTTGGCATGAATTCTGGTCGGTTATTTTCTGATATTGTGATACTTTTCACATTCATATCAAAAAGAGAAGCCGCTGTTTCAGTTATGCCGGTAGATGCAACATTGTAATCATAAATATGCAAGCCTGATGTTCCTTGTGTTCCCATATACTTGATCGTCGGTTTAACAAGGTTTTGAGCAACTAATGTTCCCATTCTAACCGCATTTGTAGCAAGCGGAATATAGGCATGTTTCTTAATCGGATTGTAGTAAATCGCACAGCTATCTCCGGCCGCAAATATATCTTTTTTGCTTGTTTGCATATATTCATCAACCACAATTGCGCCGTTTGGAAGCATGTCTACCTGCCCTTTTACTAAGTCTGTGTTTGGACGAAAGCCAACACACAAAATAACAAGATCCGCTTCATATTCACCTGCAGTTGTCACTACTTTTTCAACAGATCCATCGCTGCCTGCAAATTTAGTAACCGCTTGGTTTAATGCTAATGTAACTCCCCGCTTTTTAAATTCCGTTTCCATCAAGCTTGTAAACTCTGGATCAAGATATTTATTTAAAATACGATCAGCACTATCAATGAACGTGACTTCTTTTCCATACACTTCAAAGGCTTCTACTAATTCTGCACCAATATAACCCGCACCAATTACGGCGATTTTTTTTGCTTGTTTTGCTTTTTCGATAATGTGATTAGCATGCTGATAGTTTTTACAAAGCACAACATTATTTAAATCGATGCCTTCAAGGTTTGGAATAATCGGCCATGATCCAGTTGTCATCACTAATTTATCAAATGTATCTTCAAATTCTTCGTTTGTTTCTAAGTTTCGCACCGCTATTTTTTTGTCTTCTGTATCAATATTCGTCACTTCGTGTTTCATTTTCATATTTACACCCATCTCTTGCAATTCAGACGGTGAAGAGTAAAATAAACCATTTGCATCTTTTACGACCCCGCCTACATAGAGCGCAATTCCACAAGACAAAAATGAAACATTATCATTTCGCTCATAAACTGTAATTTTAGCTTCTGGATAAAGTTCTGCCATATTTTTTACTGCTGCTGTTCCTGCATGTGTACACCCTACTACTGCAATTTTCATAGATGATATCCCCCTTAGGATTATAGAAAATATAATTTGTGAAGTTTTTCACATATATTGTGAAATGTTTCACATATCTTTTACAATTCTTATTATACAAACATGTTTGTTCTTTTTCAAGATATATGTGAAAAAAATCACATACTTTTTTAAAAAAATATGTTACAGGGTTCTTTAAATAGCATTGAAGCTTGATATGATGCACTTTTTTTGTTGATGCGCTGCTGATGAACAATTTCATCAGCTTGTTTTTTCACGTAGAAACTCACTATCCAATGCACTCTCTAACAAAAAAAATAAACCGGATAAAATAATCATCGCTAAAATAGATACACGGATTCCGCTTACAAGCAAGTCTGCTATATAAACCGATAGAAAAGTAAAAAATATGTCCACAAAAGCCGCAGATGCTACAAATAATACTCTGTTCATCCTAGCATTCTTCATTAAAAAAATAAGCGCCTTTGAAAAAAGCTCTGTGAAAGAGCCAAACACAAAAATAAAAAATAGAAATAAACATATGGCCCAGTAAGAGTCATACTCCACTCCCATCACTCTAAGGAAGCCTATAAAACCAAAAAAGTAGCTTCCCATTAAGATAGCTAAAATGATTAGTACCATCGTTCCTACTATAAAGAACGCGATTAACCGATTCATTCCCCTGCTTTTTCTTTTCATTGTTCCACGCCACCTTGCTTACTCATCACTTAATCCATATTATACCAAAAAAAGTGCGATACCATGGTATCGCACTTCTACGTTAATTATCTTTTTTATCTTGAAGAGCTTGTTTTAAAGCATCTCCCAAGCTTGAACCAAATGCTCCGTCATCGTTGTATTTGTTAAGAAGCTTTCGTTCTTCTCGTTTTGAAATCTTTTTCTTTTTGTCCTCGGCTTTTTCCACTACTTGACATGAACGGCATTGGAAGTACGTACCCGCTTTTCCTGAATGAATTTCCATTCGTTTATGACACTGCGGACAGCGTCGGTTCGATAGTTTAGGGTCTTTTGCGCGTCTATAGCTGCACTCAAGGCTTGAACAAACGAGCACTCTTCCTTGCTTTGTTTTCTTTTCTTTTAAGAACGAACCGCATTCTGGGCATTTAGAGCCCGTTAAATTATGGGGTTTGTACGTTTGATTACTTGTTTTTACTTGTTTAACCAGCTTTTCCGTTTGCTCGCGAATATTTGTTAAAAACTCTTTTGCATTTCCTTTTCCTTTAGCAATTGCTTCTAAGTCACGTTCCCATTTAGCCGTAAGCTCAGGAGACTTTAACTCGTCTGCTACTAAGTCAATCAGCTGCTTTCCTTTTTTTGTTGCGTGCAGACGGTTATTTTGGCGATCAATGGATTCGTTTTGCAGAAGTTTTTCAATAATATCTGCGCGTGTTGCCGGCGTACCTAAGTTGTGTTTTTCCATTTGTCCAAGAAGATCGGCTTCTGTATAGCGCTGCGGCGGCTCTGTAAATGCACTTTTCATCGTTACATTTTGAATGAGCAGCTTGCTGCCTTCTTTCATATCAGGCAGCTTCACCGTTGCTTCTGAGTCTCCACCAGAAACTTTTTTGAAGCCTGCATTCACAACTTGCTTTCCGCTCGCTACCAACAGTTCCCCGTTTACTTCAAGCTCTGCTTTAACCACTTCATACTCATATGCAGGATAAAACAATGAGATAAATCGCTTTGCAATTAAGTCATACAGCTTTCGTTCATCAGCTGATAAGTCCTGTAAAAACACAGGCTGATCCGTTACGATAATCGCATGGTGATCACTTACTTTTTCATTATTAACCACTCGCTTTGGCAGCTGTGCATTTTTTAAAATTGGACGAACTTCTTCTTTATATACAGCAGAGATGCTTTCCAAGCGCTCTTTCATAGTGGAAACCATATCTGTTGTTAAATAACGAGAATCTGTACGTGGATACGTTACTAACTTATGCTGTTCGTACAATTTTTGAAGTACATTTAATGTCTTCTTAGCAGAGAAGTTAAAGCGTTTATTAGCGTCGCGCTGCAGTTCATTTAAGTCATAAGGAAGCGGCTGCGCTTCTTTATGCATTTTACGCTTGATTGTTTGCACAACTGCTTCACCTGATAATTTTGAGTGCAGCTCTTTTGCACGTTTCTCATCAAAAATGCGCTTTTCATTACCCTTTTGCCAAGCTGCTTCAAACGACGAAAACTGAGCTGTAAGCGTCCAATATTCACTAGGTTTGAATGTGTTAATTACTTGTTCACGCCCAATTATCATCGCAAGCGTCGGTGTTTGTACACGTCCCGCTGATAATGGTTCTTCGTATTTAGTCGTTAACGCTCTCGTTACGTTTAAACCGATAAGCCAATCGGCTTCTGAACGGCAAACCGCTGAATCATACAAACGATTAAACTCTTTTCCTGGTTTTAGCTGTTTAAACCCGTCACGAATCGCTTTGTCCGTTTGAGACGAAATCCAAAGACGTTTAAACGGCTTGTTCCAGCGTACCTTTTCCATAATCCAGCGTGCTACAAGCTCTCCTTCACGCCCTGCATCAGTCGCAATAATTAACTCGCCAATATCCTTTCTTTTTGCTAGATCGGATACTGTACGAAACTGAGAGCTCACTTTACGAATTACTTTTAGTTTCATTTTCTCAGGCATAATTGGCAGATCTTCTAATCGCCATGTTTTATATTGGTTATCATAATCCTCTGGTGTTTGTAATTCAACTAAATGGCCGAGTGCCCATGTTACGACATACTTTGGCCCTTCAATATACCCTTTTTTTGTTTGTGTGCTGCCAAGCACGCGCGCAAGATCACGTGCTACACTTGGCTTTTCTGCTAATACAAGTGATTTCATTTTATGTATACCTCCAATTCACTTGTTCCATTATACATGATTGTATACTTTTTGTACGACTTCAAGATTAAGTTTACATAATCATATTATAATAAATAAAGCTGAAGAATTTCTCTTCAGCTTCTAGCTACTTCTTTTTATAAAATAATCGCGAGATAATTAAACCGATAGCTCCTAAAACGATAAATAACAAGGCTCGTATAGCCATTGGGATAAAAGGTAAATCATATAAAACGAGTTTAAAAAGTGTTAAGAACAAAATGCCCACGCCGACATATGTTGCTGTTTTAAAATTTCGAAGTGATCCTATTACGAATGCAGCAATGGACAAGCATAGCCAAACGGCCGTCATAATAAGCGTTTGTGTATTAGCGGAAAGATCAGTGGTTCCAGCGACCGTCACTTCCGTTGCAAAAATTAAAGAAAGAATAGAAAAAACAATACTTCCTCCAATTTTGAACGTATCGTGCTCATCTTTTTCTGTTTTTTGAATACTGATCCATACAAATACTAGAATAGAAGCTAACACAACAACCCAGTTTAATGTCGGAAGAGACAGCACTTGTTCGATTGGTGTAACTAAGATATACGTGGCACTCAGTATATAAATCGTATAAGAAAACAGTTGATGAAGTAGATTTTTATACGTCATGGCGATATAGTAAACAGCAAGTCCTTGAATCACATATAAAATGACTCCTTCTCTTAAATCGACGAGCTGATGAATAAAAAACGCTACTGCAACAATTAAATAGGTAATAAAAAATTCAAATTTCTCTTTAGAACTTCTTACTGTGTAAACACCTAATGCGTAAATAATAACTAGCGCAAGCAGCACCATGGTGGTCGTGCCATCGTCAAAAACGGCAAGCAGCCAGCCGTACGTAACTGCTAAACTCGATAGAAGGGTAAACGCATATACTTGGAGTACGGATTGTGATAGAAAAAAGCTAGAAATTAAGCATAAATGCTGAATCAGAATCGCCATACCTAATAACGCTTTTACACCATTATCACCAACAAACGAGTAATAAATGAGTAGCGTAAGATTTAATAGTACCGCGGAAAGAACATATAAAATTGAATATTTTTGTTTGATTGCCACATATAAAAAGGCAATATACAGAAGCGTTTCATAGCCAATGAAAACCAGAGCATTAGGCGAATTACTTTCAATAAGAAAAGGAACTAGTACGCCTCCAACCGCGCTAATAATCCCTAATGCCTGTGAACGATAAAAGACTGTTGCTGCAATTCCTAAGATGATCCAACTCGCATTTAGCATAAAAGCAAGCGTTGGTCCTGCTAAATGATATAGGCTATGCATCGCAAACGTCGTTAACATGAGAATAGGAATAGCTCCTCCTACAAGTACTTGCCCGAGCACCAGCCTACCCTTTTTGATTTGAAAATGACCTGTCACAGCAAAACCTATCGAAACAACGAAACCGAGAACAACTTTTGCTTTTTCATTCATTAATCCATAGTCAGAGGCTGCTTTAAATCCCCATAGCACGCCAATAATAAATACGAAAATAAAAATTCTCGGCAGCCATGTTTGAAAAAGGACTTTTTCCCAATCAACAGGCTCTTCTATTGCCTGTGAGCTTTTAGCTGCTGTTTGAGCAGGACGTTTAGTCGTCTCCTGGCGCAGCTTGGGAGGAGCGTGAACTGCTGGTCTTGGAGAATTTGTTTTATATACAAGCGACTTTAGCTTGGCTACGTCTTCTTCTAAACTGCTTATTTTTCGTTCAAGCTCTTCTATTCTTTCGTTTTCCATATTTCCTCACCCTTTCTCTTTAAAGTATTTGTGATTTTTATATGTATACCTTACAGCACTTAACTATTATACCATTAAAAGGAATATCACTTAAAAACATTCTATTTTTAGCAAAAAAAAATACAGCGCCCTTTTCAAAAGAAAAGTTCGTTGTATAGGATGTGCTGCATTTTTTATGTCACTTTCTCGCTGTATGTACTGTGAAATCCCGCTTCGATATGGGCTACTTGAAAGCTATGATGACCAATTAAATATTTAACAATATCCACACGGTCAATTTTACCTGGCTTATTGTTCATTGCTTCTCGCACCATAGATTGAAATGTTTCTTTGCAAAACTTCTTTTCATGAAGCAGAATCGTTTCACAATACTCTTCATGGTCTCCCTCTGAAATACGATAATAATGCATTTCTTTCACCCCTTTTTAGTGTTATACCTATTACATACCCCAAATATTGCTATTTTAACAAATTAATTTTATTATTCTTTATTTTTCCATTTATATATAATTTACAGCGCAACGTTTCGAAACTCATCGTTATAAATGCTAATTTGAAGACGCTGAGAAAAACGTTCTTCTTCAATGTAGGTCTCAGGCATTAATCCAACAGGATATACCTTAGGGTTTTCGCCACTTCCTAATATGTATACATACATCTTTCCTTCGTTTGTATATCGAACCTTCGTCGAAATACCTCCTTGCCCTTGAAGAGGCGCATAAACCGCTCTTACATTATCTCTAATTTCTTGTACAAATCCATGTAGTTCAACATCCGAATCGTAATAGTGGTTTGCTTCATACAAGCCGTAAATACGAGACTTATCGATATCACATAATATGTTCCAAAATTCAGATAAATCTTCTTGGAACAACACTTGAATAAAATTTCGTGCAGCTTCTTGCTGTTCTTTTGTTAATTCTTTTGTTAGCGCAAACTCTTCATTTTTTAACATCTCAGTCACCTCCCTTATGTATGTAATACGACAAGAGATACAAATAACCTCTTTTTTCAGCTTATTAGCAACCAATTTATTTTTCACATTAAAAATTGAAAAGCTATCTCGACTAAGATGTCAAAATAACTTTTCAATTACTGTAGAATAATTACGTAAAATACTCGATTTTCGCATTTGGAAAATACTGATCAATGTAATATTCCAACGTCTCTCTCAATTCTTGTTCTTCATCTTTTGCGTATACATACTTTCCAATCCCGTAACGCCCCCATTTGTAACGGCGCTCTTCTTCATTCATCTCAAGCTTTGTTTTCGGATAGTTTTTCTCAATCACTCGTTTGGCCGGCTTGGTAAAGCGATGCTGAATCATTTCAAATGTAATATCATCTCTTGACTCTTCAGGTATAGAAGCATCAAGCTTTTCAAACAGCTGACGGTATCCCTCTTGCCAACCTTCATGGATGTAAATAGGCGCCACAATAAAGCCAAGTGGATATCCGGCTTTTGCAACTTTATTAGCAGCTTCAATCCTGTAATCAAGAGGAGATGTACCAGGTTCAAAGTTTTTTATAACATAATCTGCGTTTATGCTAAAGCGAAAGCGCGTGCGACCATTATGTTTAGCATCCAATAAATGATCCACGTGATGAAATTTAGTCACAAAACGCAGTTGACCTAGTTCACTTTCTCCAAAATATTCAATCGCGCGCTTTAATGAATGTGTTAAATGATCAATTCCTACGATATCAGATGTACAAGCCGCTTCAAATCGCGTTATTTGAGGGGCTCTTTCCTGCATATATTGCTCTGCTTGACCTAATATTTCTTCAACATTCACGTACGTGCGAATATACGGTTTGCTTCCCATTGTTGTCTGCAAATAACAATAGTGACAGTGCCCCATACACCCTGTTGCAAAAGGTATTGCATATTCAGCTGACGGTTTAGATGTATCAAATTTCAAGGTTTTACGCACACCAACTACTAAAGTAGACTTGGCATTGCGGTATTTTTGCAAATCATTCTTTCCCGGTATATTACGCACTTGATTATGAGAAGTTGTTTGACGAATTTCAATTCCCATCTTCTCAAATTTTTCTTTTAATTGAACACCAAGCGGGTACTCCATTGCCCCTGGCTCAATGTATACTAATTGAGGTACAAAAGGTTTTATCATCATGTACACTTCCTTTTTTCTAATACTAATAGCGTTTGAAAAATAAAAAGACTCTATCCATGGTAATTATTTTCCACATCAAAAAAGACTCTCTATTTAAGAGAGCCTTTCGTCAATCATATTGTTCATAATCAAATATCTTGTTATACATGTTCTCTGCTTCTTCATACGTTGAATACACAGCATCATCTTCAGCTAACAAATGATAAGACTCATGCAGAAACAACGCTTTTTCACCTTTATTTTCAGGATGTTCAACAATTTCAGCTTGATTAATATTGGCAACGTTTGCCGTATGAGGATTTCGGTAAATAACAAATACTTGATCTCCTACTTGATATTCTTTTTTCTCCACGATCATCATCCTTTTCTTCTTTCTTTACTCGTATGATGTCCGCTTTTACTCATTTTATCCGATAAAAACACGTGGTGAGATCATCAAGAATTTATACGCTTTTACGCTCAATAAACCGAAAAGGAAGCTCAATTTTTTGAGGATCCTTGCTCCTAACTAGTTTAAAAAGCGTTTCGCCCATTTCTTTGAGAGGAAGTTCGATCGTTGTGATTTGTAAATAAGAAGAAAGCGGATGATTATCAAAACCAATAATAGCTAAATCGCCTGGAACTGATATACCCGCTTGTTCGCACTGAGCTTTTATACCAATAGCGACTTGATCGTTTGTTACTAAAAGCGCCTGAGGCCGATTTTTCATCTGCACCAATTTTTTCACCACTTTTTCACCATCTGTCACGTTCAAACAGCCTTGAAACACCCATTCCGGATGATAAGGCTCATTTATTCTTTCTACATATTCTTTGTATGCTTGCTGCCTCTGTTGACTATTTGTACCCGTCATTCTTCCAATACAGTAGCCAATATCCGTATATCCTTTTTCTTTTAAATACATGAGCGCTTTCTTAAAAGCTGCATAATGATCAACGTATACGGAGCGAATAGAACGATTTTGTACGTTTTCGCACACGGCTATCGGCCCGTACTGCTGATAATATTCAATCGTGCTCCAGCTGCCTGCTCTAGAACAAATAATCACTCCATCAACCTGCTTTGTTTTTAGCATATGAAGCGCTTCTTCTTCTTTTTTTACATCATAGTTCGTCTGACAAATAACAAGCTGATACTGCTTTTCTAACGCTTGAGAGGCCACTCCTTCTAAAAGCAGACTGAAATAAGGATGATTAATAAAAGGCAAGACGACAGCAATCATATTTGTTTTCCCTTTTGATAAGTGAACGGCATTAATGTTTTGTTCGTAATTAAGTTCTTGAATTACTTCTTCTACCAGACGGCGCTTTTCTTCTTTTACATACGGATGATGATTTAAAACCCGTGACACGGTCGAAACAGATACACCAGCTTTTTTTGCGATATCTCGGATATTTGTCATGTTTTCACCTTTTTCTCTTGCGCTGAAACGCGTTTCATACTTTATTCTCATTATAAAGTGAAACAGCAATAAGCTAAACCCGTTACAATCATGTTTTTATTCACTTATATAAGGAGGTCATATCATGGGTATTTTATTATTCATTTTATTATGCGGAATTGAAATCGGAGGAGCGGCTTATGCACTTAAACAAAATGAGACACTTTGGAAGGAGCTAGATGAAAAAAAGCCGACTGATTTTTTCAAACAGTAAAAAACCCTTAAAAAGAATGTTCTTTTTAAGGGTTTGATATTACGCAGCTTCTTTAGATGATTTTGATTTTTTATTTAAACGAGGAAAGCCAATTACAATCGCAATGATACCGCAAACCGCTGTTAACATTGGATAGAATGTAAATGGAATAATCTCAATTGGTGAAACTTTAGCAAATCCTGCTGCTAGAAGCATTTGTGCACCGTAAGGGATAAGCCCTTGAACGCTGCATGAAAACAAGTCGAGCAGACTGGCTGATTTACGATTATCAATTGAATACTTATCAGAGATTTCTTTCGCTAACGGACCTGCTGTAATAATTGAAATCGTGTTATTAGCCGTGGCTAAATTGGTTAAACTTACTAATCCAGCGATGCTGAATTCTCCGCCTTTTTTTGTTTGAATACGTCGTGTTAATAGGTTCAATAAGAACTGAATACCGCCGTTATAGCGAATGAGTTCAACCATTCCGCCAATTAACAGAGATAAAATAATTAATTCCGACATTCCGCCAATACCTTCTGTCACAGTTTTAGCAAGAGAAGAAAGCGTGTAGCTTCCGTCAGCTAATCCAATCACGCCGGCTAATACAATTCCTCCGGTTAAAATGCTTAATACGTTTGCACCAAATATGGCAGCAACGAGTACGCCGACATAAGGCAAGATTTTAAACCAGCTAAAATCTTTAATTTCTACTGATGACGTATTGCCTAGCGTCATTACAAGTAATAAAATCACTGTAACAATCGCTGCAGGAAGGACAATAAAAAAGTTTACTTTTAATTTATCTGACATATTTGTTTTTTGAGTACGAACTGCCGCAATGGTCGTATCAGAGATTACGGATAAATTATCTCCAAACATTGCACCACCAACAACAGCAGCAATTGCCAATGTAATGGATACATGCGCCTGCTCACTGATTCCTACAGCGATAGGCCCTAACGCAGCGATCGTTCCCATTGACGTTCCCATCGAAATTGAAATGAATGCGCCAATAACAAAGATTCCGACTACCACTAAGCTTTGCGGAAGCGCAGACAGAGCTAAGTTTACCGTTGAATCAACAGCTCCCATGCCTTTAGCGACTTCTGAAAAAGCACCTGCTAAAATAAAAATAAGTACCATAATAATGATATCAGGATGCCCTGCTCCTTTAGCAAAGCGTTCCACTTTTACATTAAGTGAATCTTTGCGGTTCATAGCCAGCGCCACAATGGCTGCAATGATAATAGCTACTAATACAGGCAGCTTATAAAAATCTCCCGTTATAATTCCTGATCCGACAAACAGGACTAAAAAGACGCCCAGCGGTAACAGCGCCCAGCCGTTTCCTTTTTGTTGTTCCATTCTTAACACCTCTTGTTTACGTAATAAAAAAAGACCTCTTCTTATTGATAAGAAGAGGTCTCTTATTTGTATCATAAGATTACCCTTCTCATCTTCCAAACGAAACATCGTCTGCTGGATTTGGCACCGCACTGCGTACAGCCAGTTGCCGAGACATCGTAGGGCCAGTCCCTCCGTCTCTCTTGATAAGAAGTTTGTAGTTGTTTTAAAAATAGTCTTTCACTACTGTAATCTCTTTTTATTTAATTGTCAAATGCTATTTTAGAAAAATATATAGTGTGAAAATTCTCACATCAATTAGCTACGTCACGTTTTAAAAACGCCACCCATGCTACCCCCATAAAGAAGACAAAGTGTGCAACTAAGATGAAGATTGAAAATGGAATTGTCATTCCGTCAAACATCGTCTTCATTCCGTCCATATACTGCACAAAGTTTGTGTTGGCGAACAGTAAAAATTTCCCCCACCATAGACCAAACTGTGATACTATCCCAGTTACTGCTTTCGCCCCAATACTTACGACAATAGCTAGACTTGAAGCAAGCGCGCTGTTTCTAAATAAAGACGACAGCATGAATGCGAACGTCATCATCATAAACGTTTCCATATACGCGCTGTCATACGTAAGCGTAATGTTTTTAAGCAGCTGCGCATCTCCTTCTAGACTGGCAAATCCAAAGAACAATGCTCCCCATACAAACGAAAAAAGCAAATAGCTCAGCAAGTAATACAAGCTAATTAAAACGAGCGTTATGTACTTGGACGTTAAAATCGTTGAACGTCTAGCAGGGCGAATTAAAAGAAGCTTAATGGTACCCGCTTCAAACTCTTTTGCAACCATTGATCCTCCAACAGCAAGCGCGAAAAATTGAACGAGGATCAGCATGCCTGCACTAAATGACAGGAAATTCAATATGTTGTCTTCCGTTCCTGCGCTGTTTGCTACTTTCTTCATTAAAAGAGCCATACAAAGAGTTAAGATGCCGATTGTAATAAACGTGACTTTTGTACTTCTTTTGTAAAACCATTTCATATGTTCATTTTGAATTAACTTAAGCATGGTGCTCTCCCTCCGTAACGGACATAAACGAATCTTCAAGCGTCTCATACACAGGAGTGATTCGGTAGACTAAAATATCGCTGTCCACTAATTTTCTATTTACAGCTGGAATTTGTTCTTTTACAATCGCCACGTCGATAATATGTGATCTCATCGTTACTTCAAATTCTTGTGATAAAAGATCCGCTGCTTTTTGCGCGTCAGACACCTCAAATTCTACGTACATTCCTTGGTCTTGACGATTTGGAGATAGATCTTGAATGGCTTTTAACTCACCGTCTTGAATAATGCCAACGCGGTCACATAATGCTTCTACCTCTTTTAATAAGTGGCTCGCGATTAAGATTGAAATTCCTTCTTCCCTGCAAAGCGTTTGTAAATATGTACGAAATTCTCTCATTCCCGCTGGGTCTAGACCATTTGTTGGTTCGTCTAGTAAAAGCAATGCAGGCTTATGTAAAATGGCTTGAGCTACTCCTAAACGCTGTCTCATCCCAAGGGAATACGTCTTCACTTTTGCATGAATGCTGTTTTCAAGCTTTACTAAAGCAATCACTTCATCCAAGCGTTCTGATGTGACCCCTTCATGCATATTCGCAAAGTGTTTTAAATTTTGATAGCCCGTCAGATAATCATAAAACTCAGGGTTTTCAATAATCGCTCCAATTGATTTCATAGCTGAAGTAAACTGTTCTTTTAAAGGAAACCCATTGACGGTAATTGTTCCCTTTGTTTCTTTAATGAGTCCTACTACGGTACGAATTAGCGTTGTTTTTCCAGAGCCGTTCGGACCAAGCAATCCGAAAATCTCACCGCGCTCAACCGATAAGGATACATCATGCAAAATGGTTTTCTTCCCAATTACTTTACTAACATGATCTACTTGTAGCACTGTTTCTGTCATCAGGTACATCCTTTCTTTAATTAGCAATACGCTTTCTATTGTTTCTCTTTTTTAACTATTTGTCTACTATAACCTTATTTTTGGAAAAGTAGCCCATTCAAATCATTCGTATTATCCGCTTACATTTGATAAAATAAAACAAACTTTAGTTAGAGGAGGACTTCTACATAATGAACTTAACCGTATACCTTGCCGGGCAAATTCATGATAACTGGCGAGACGAAATTAAAAACCAAGCGGAACAATTAAACCTTCCCCTTACCTTTGTCGGTCCCATGACAGACCATGACCGCTCCGACAACATTGGAGAAGAAATTTTAGGAAAACAGCCTAATGCTGTCTTAAAAGATGAAGCTGCTTCTCAAATTAATAATTTACGCACACAGGTGCTCCTTAAAAAATCTGATGTGGTCATTGCTTTATTTGGTGAAAAATACAAGCAGTGGAACAGCGCAATGGATGCGGCGACAGCCATCGCATTAGATAAACCGCTAATTTTGGTTCGCCCTGAAAAACTGCACCACCCGCTTAAAGAACTGTCAAACAAAGCGCAAGTTGTAGTCGAAACGCCAGAACAAGCTCTTCAAGCATTAGCTTATATTTTTGAATAACAACAAATAAGAGCTGTCGAAAACCGGCAGCTCTTATTTGTTGTTTGTTGAAGGCTCTGTACGAAGCATACGATGAGTATTTCGTGGGAAGTTCCGAGATTATTATTTTTTTAGGTTTTTTTCATTTTTGACATAACGATAAGCAAAGTTACAGTCAGGTGCTTACTTTTTTGATCCGGATGCTCCATAATCTTTAATCGTTAACTTCACATCATAGTTAATTGGCACTTCACTAAATGTTTGATCCCAATTTCCTTTGACCCTCATCCATGTTTTAGGCTGCTTAATTCTCAATTGATTTCCGAAACCTGCAACATCAACTTTATATTTTGTTTGCATTTTTTCTAGTACGTTTCTTACCAGGTACTTTACTTTTTTTTCTGAAGTTTTTTGCGCATTCTGTAAAAATTGATTATTAAAAGAGCTCCCTGAGGTCATCCAACTTTCAGATAGCCTTCCCACTGATTCAATGTGTACATCAAAAGAGATATTATCTCCTTTAACATGGGGTTGAATGTGACTTTTCATAGACTCTATTTCATATACAATCAGCTGACCGGTCTTTTTATCAAAGCTTTTTACTAGCCCGCCTTTCCCTTCCCCTGTAATCCAAGCCAAACCATCTAGTTCTTCTTCATTCAAAAAACCAATCATTTTGCTTGTTTCCCCTTTAATTATACCAGCACCCGCAAATTTGATTTCTCCATTTGCTGATAATACATTTTGCAACAGAAAACTAGATCCAGTTTGAATCTTGCTTGCTAATTTAATAAGCGGCATGGGCGGTAAAACCCGCGTTGTTCGATACGTATTGTCTATCATTCCATACAGGTGAAAAGCTGGGATCTCTCCTGCTGTTTTTGATTCTAACGTGTCGCTAGCTCTTCCTTTACTAATAAACACAAGGCAACTAGGTCTAAAATCATTGTCCCGAAGAGTTTGGTCCACTAATTGCTCTAAACTATACGCTCGTGCAAGGGCCTCACTGATAACCATTACTTTCATATGAGGACTAGTTAAAGGAGTGTCACTTCTTAAAGATAATTCACGAAGCATTTGAAAAGGAGAATCTCCTGTTTCCGAAATATTTACGTAAGATTTCTGCTGCGGTCCTCCTTGTTTAGTGGTTGAACTTGCGACTTGAGGAGTGATAAGTTGATAAGTTGACGTAATCAGGTTCTTTTTAGTATACCCTTCTCCTTGTTCATCAAATTCTTTTTCAGCTATGGACTCCTTACCTTTATCATAGGCCACACCCACTCCAAAACTTTGCTCTTCAATTTCATGACTGCTCCAGCAGCCTGCCAGAGGAAAGAGCAAAAAAACAGAAAACAAAACCAATAGGTACTGGAAATGGTTAAAGGTTTGTTTCATATTTTACTCCCTTTACTTTTGAAATAATGAGAAGAAGCAGCGGCAAAAAGCCAAATAAAACTAAGGCGATATTGCCAATCATATCTCCCAATTTAAATACATCATTAATATTTTTAGGAATCATGGAAATAAGATATATGACCGGAAGCAAACCATACATAAATGGATGAATGTTTTTTTGGAAAAGCTGAGACAGTCCTAATGAAGCGGCGTAATGGTTAATAGTAAAAGAAGCAAACATCTGCATGATCCATACAACTAGCAGCAAGGAATCAAATCGTTCAAAAATCAAGCCTGTCAGCTCAAAACTCCTTATTAAATCAAGCGTTGGCCATGTTCTTATTACTACTCCATCAATCGATAACGCTCCAATCACCATTACAACAGTAATCACATAAATAAATATAGGAATAGTAATTCCAACTAGCACAGCTTTTCCTGCTTTGTGCGGTTCTTTCATAAAAGCTAAAATGATTAACATGATTTCAGGACCGGTGAATGCAAGAGCAGTTGTTTTTACCCCTTTTAGTCCAGGAAGGACTCCTGATCCAAGTACGGGGCGCAGATTATCTATTTCAAATATTTTCATACTCATAAAAGCTACCAGTAAAAAAAGAATAACGGTAATAGGGAATATAATTTCAAACAGTCGAGCGATCGGATTAATGCCCCCTCTAATTAAATAGAGGCTTATCCACATAAATGGCATAATAATAGCCCACGTCGGCGTTCCTTCCAGCAAGAGATATCCGGTTACTTCTGCCAATGAACGGGCGTGAAAACCACCAAGCAGTAAAAAATAACCTATCATAAGTAAGCTAATTAACTTACTCAACCATTTCCCTGTAATTTCTTTACTGTATTGATAAAACGTCTTTCCAGGGAATTTCCGGCTTAACTTCACCATGATTATCGCTGCTATCATGGTGACTATTCCTCCTAGAATAACAGTTAACCACACATCTGGTGTTTTCACTTGTTCCGCAGCTGTTCGAGGCAACGTCAGAATACCAGTTCCAAGTATAAAATTGATGACAATAATAGCTGTTTGTGGCGTCGTAATACGATCTTTTGAATTTATCATTACCTCTGATTCACTTCCTTTTATCATAAGCTGCTATCCTTTTCGTAGAGAATCTTTGGTGTGCATCATCTTTGGACGTCTTTTCATCATCATAAGAGGCATACGGACCATCAAGTCTTTCCATTCACTTAAACGATAGGGTACCGCTGGACTCATGTAAGATACGCCAAAACTTTTTAGTTTCACCAAATGACTGGTCATAAAAAGGAAAAATAAAACGACGCCGTATAATCCAAGTATGGCAGCACATAGCATAGCTATGAAGCGAAGAATACGCAATGAAATCCCGACGCTATATTGCGGAATAGCAAACGATGAAATGGCAGTTAACGCCACAATAATCACTAAAATAGGGCTAACAATCCCTGCCTGCACAGCAGCTTCTCCAATAATTAATCCACCGACAATTCCCATTGCTGGACCAATTGGTTTTGGTAATCTGAGTCCAGCTTCTCTCAAGATTTCGATAGCTATTTCCATGAATAAGGCTTCTATAAGGGCTGGAAACGGCACTCCAGACTTTGTTCCTATAATGGAAATAGCCAATTTAGTCGGAATCATCCCTGGGTGGAACGAAATAAAAGCAATATACAAAGCCGGTGTAAAAAGGGAAAGAACTACTGCAATATAACGAAGAAAACGAATAAATGTACCGGGAATCCACCTTTCATAATAATCTTCCGGCGACTGTAGCATCATGCTAAACGTAACGGGGGCAATCAAAGCAAAAGGCGTCCCGTCTAATAAGATGGCTACTCTCCCTTCCATCAAAGCAGCAATTACACGATCAGGACGCTCCGTATTCTGCACCTGAGGAAATAGGCTAAGGTAATTATCTTCAATGAGTTGTTCCACATATCCTGACTCCGGTACATTATCAAGATCAATTTTTTTAATTCGTTTTTCTACTTCTTCAACTAGTTCTGGATCAACAATTCCCTTTATGTAAGCAACAACTAAGTCTTTTTTGGAACGCTTTCCTACTTGAAATTTCACCAGCGACAAATTTTCAATGTCTCCGCTTCCTCTTAATAAAGAAGTATTATCACTTAAAGATTCAGTGAAGCCTACTCTCGGCCCTCTCACTAATGCTTCTGATACGGGCTCTTCAATCGTCCTTGTTTTCACTTTGCTTGTACCAAGAATTAAGGCAGGTGATATTCCGTCAATTAAAAGAGCCGTAGATCCTGTTAAGACTTTTGATGTTACTTCTTTAATGAAATGAACCTCTTCTACATCACTGATTGATAATACTTGGCTTTTAATAAACTGTTTTGAAAGGCTTTCCTTTACGTAAAGCTGATCTTGTTGGTATTCTTTTGAAAAATCAGCCATCAATGATGACAAAATATGTTTTTCAATAAGATCTTTATCTGATAGCCCCTCTACAAAAATAATAGCTGCCTGAATGCCTGTACGTCCTATAATAAACTCCCGAAAATGAACGTCGGAGTTATGACCAATTTCATTTTTAACTGCTTTTAGAGTTAAAGCTAAATGATCCGTAACATGATTAGATGAATTTTGAGATGTAAATTCCTGTTTGTTTTCCTTTTCATTCGCATGGTTTCCTATTTTTTTTATTGTTGATCTCCATTTTTTCACTTTCATCACTCTTCCTCTGAATTACGAATCCCGCTTAATAATTTGTAGATTATATACGGGATGAAAAAAACCAGAACTGCTTGTATAAAAACTGGCCCTTCTGGAAGATAGGAAACAACTAATTTCCACATAATCATCACCCTATTTATGTCCATATCAAAGCAATTTTAGAAATAAGCATCCGTAAAATATCAGTGTTTACTTCATAGAAATTCTTTTATTTACCAGGTAGTATTATTCTTCTTTTTGTTTCTTATACAAAGGAATACAACATCCATCTTAAAAATGAAAAAGAGCTGCTTACTGAAGGCTTAGATATACTAGTTTGCTGCTCAAAGTTTTGGTGAATGCTAGAATAATCAAGCGTTACCGCTCAAAAAATCCCTTAAATGGTTGACGAGTGCTTAAAGTGTCGGTTACACTTTATGTTTGAAATATTGTATTCATATCGCTCTTATCTCAAAAGAATGGTATAATTTTATAGATATTGAATTTGGAGGACTGCTCATACATGATTACAGTTAGTAATGTAAGTTTACGATTTGGCGACCGAAAGTTATTTGAAGATGTGAATATTAAATTCACGCCTGGTAACTGCTATGGATTAATCGGCGCAAACGGTGCTGGAAAATCAACGTTTTTAAAAATTTTATCTGGTGAAATTGAATCTCAGACTGGTGATGTACATATGGGCCCTGGCGAACGCCTTGCTGTCTTAAAACAGAACCACTTCGAATATGAAGATCAAGAAGTTATGAAAACCGTTATTATGGGGCACGCTCGCCTTTATGAAGTAATGCAAGAAAAAGATGCTATTTATATGAAAGCAGACTTCACAGATGAAGACGGAATGAAAGCAGCTGAGCTTGAAGGTGAATTTGCTGAATTAAACGGTTGGGAAGCAGAATCAGAAGCGGCTATTCTTTTAAAAGGATTAGGTATTTCTGAAGATCTTCACGCAAAAAAAATGGCTGAACTAACGGGTAGTGAAAAAGTAAAAGTGCTTCTTGCACAAGCTTTATTCGGAAAACCTGATGTATTACTTCTAGATGAGCCTACGAATAACTTGGATATCCAAGCAATTCAATGGTTAGAAGAATTCTTAATTAACTTTGAAAACACAGTCATTGTTGTATCACATGACCGTCACTTCTTAAACAAAGTATGTACGCACATTGCTGACCTTGACTTCAGTAAAATCCAAGTCTACGTTGGTAACTATGATTTCTGGTATGAATCAAGTCAATTAGCACAAAAAATGGCGTCAGATGCAAACAAGAAAAAAGAAGAAAAAATTAAAGAGCTTCAAGCCTTTATCGCTCGCTTTAGCGCAAATGCATCGAAATCAAAACAAGCAACGTCTCGTAAAAAATTGCTTGATAAAATTTCATTAGATGACATCCGTCCTTCTTCTCGTCGTTACCCATACGTGAACTTCACGCCGGAACGTGAGATTGGAAATGACGTACTTCGCGTTGAAGGTTTAACAAAAACAATTGACGGCGTAAAAGTACTTGATAACGTAAGCTTTATTATGAATAAAGATGACAAGATTGCTCTTGTAGGCCGAAACGAACTTGCAAATTCAACATTAATGAAGATTTTAATGGGTGAAATGGAAGCAGACAGCGGTACGTACAAATGGGGTGTCACAACGTCTCAAGCCTTTTTCCCAAAAGACAACTCCGAGTACTTTGAAAACGGAGATTTAAACTTAGTAGACTGGCTGCGTCAGTATTCACCTAATGATCAAAGCGAAAGCTTCTTACGCGGTTTCTTAGGTAGAATGCTATTCTCTGGTGAAGAAGTGTTGAAAAAAGCCAACGTTCTTTCCGGAGGAGAAAAAGTTCGCTGTATGCTTTCTAAAATGATGCTAAGCGGTTCAAACGTTCTTTTACTAGACGACCCTACGAATCACCTTGACTTAGAATCAATCACAGCACTAAATAATGGACTTATCAGCTACAAAGGTTCAATGATTTTCACATCTCATGACCATCAGTTCGTTGAAACGATTGCAAATCGTGTAATTGAAATTACGCCAAATGGAGTAATTGACAAGCAAATGACGTACGATGAGTATTTAGAAGACAGCAACCTGCAAAAACAAGTAGCTAGTATGTACGCTTAATAAGAAATCCCCTTTCTATAGAGAAAGGGGATTTTTTTATATACGCACCTCTTGATTTAGCGATGACTTCGGAGAATACGTTAAAAACGCTAAGCTAGCAAATACTAGTGCTGCTCCGCATATGTTCACCAAAGTTAGAGATTCTCCTAAGAAAAAGACGCCAAGTAAAAAAGCGGTAACGGGCTCTGCTAACGATAACGTTACGGCGGTAGACGCTTGCACTGACTTAAGCGCTGTAGAAAATAATACATAAGCAATCGCCGTCGTAAGTATTCCTAAATGAAGAGCAATCCCCATTCCATTTAAAGAGACCAGCCAGCTCATATCGTACATAAACCAGCATGGTATCAGTAAAACGGCGGCGGCTGTGAACACAAGCGAAGCTCCTACTTGCGGATCAACATGCTGAACAATTTTTTTATTGACAGTCGTATAGCAAGCAAAAGACGCCCCTGCTCCTATCGCCATACCCAAACCTATCACGTCGATTTGAGTATCTTTTCTTAACAACAAGCAGCAGCACCCTATAATACCAGTAACCGTAGCAAGCAACCATTTTTTTGTAGGTTTCTTGCGGTACACTATGTAATCTAATACTCCTGATAAAACAGGCGCACTGCCAATTGCCACCATTGTTCCTACTGCAACACCCGTTGTGATAACGGCTGAAAAAAACAGCGGCTGATAAGCGGCCATGCTTGCTGCAGCAACCGCAAGAGGCAAAATAGGAAGACGTCTTACGTCCACTTTCTTTCGTTGTATAAGACAAGCTCCAAGAAGCGACAGTCCCCCTACCGCTAAACGTACGGCTCCAATCGCCACGGAATGCGCTTCAGCAGATGCTAAAGCTTGGGCAGTCCCTGTTGTTCCCCATAGTACAGCTGCACATAAAATAAGTATTTTTGATAATGAAGTATTCATCGTTTCATCTCCTTTCTTTTATCATAGCTAAAAGAAAGAAAAAAGTTTTTCCGCTTTTATGATCTTATTTGTCTGTTTTTAAGATACTTCGATATCGCGTCGGTGAGACTCCCTCTTGTTTTGCAAACCATTTCGTAAATGAAGACAAGCTGTGATAGCCCACTTCATGCGCAATATACGTTACCGAGTAGCTGCTCTCTTTTAGCAGTTCTTTTGCTTTATTTAAACGTATATGCGCTACATAGCTTTGAGGCGAATAACCCGTTTTTTGTTTAAACCAAGTGGAAAAATAGGCAGGATGATAATTTTCCAGCTTAGCAAGACTTTCTATATTTAACTCTTGATTGAAGTTAGCATGAAGGTAATCAATGGATTTAAACGTTTGTTTCTTTGGCAAATAATGCTGAACGTAACGGACTAAATCTTCAAGCGCCCCCCTGTCAGTGCTTTTTTGAAGCCCCTCAAGTAACAGGTAGCGAAGTGCTTTCCACGTTGAATCCCATTGAATAAAAGCTGCTTCTTGAGAAAGATGCGCACTTTCTGTAAATTTCAAAGGAATATCAACAACCAAACATTCATTTGTATTTTTAGCTTGATACGTATGCAGTTGACGAGGCGGAATGTAAAAGCATCCTTCTTGCAGCGTTAAGTGCTGCTCGCTTGCTTGAATATCAAGAGCACCTGCTAGCGGAAACAAAAGCTGACTGTAGTTATGATCATGAGTATGAGGTGAATAGCTGTAGGCTCTTTTTTCGCAAATAATTTCACGTAGCGTATCCATTTTGTTCTCCTTTCCTTATTTCCTGTCTCATAGAAGCTGTTCTATGCCGTCCAAAACGGTTCCCAGCGCCCTTAACGATTCTGCTGGAGCATATAAAACATCCAATGAATGATCGGCATTTTCGATGACCGCAATATTCATTGGATTTGTTTTTAATCGATAAACTTCTTCAGTATAATAGTGATCACCACTTCCTATTACAAGAAGACCTTTGTGAGAGCTTTTTAGTAAACTTTCAAACAGTTCTGTTCTTGTTAAAAGCGGCGTCAGTAAAAGCATCACTGCGTCTTTGTAAACTTCATCTTTCATAACTCGCTGAATTAGAGGAATGGTCCCAAGCGATTTCCCTGCAAATATGATATCTTTATAGCTATTTTGAGGCAAAACGTCCTGCAGCACTAAACAAATGTCTTTCATCATAACGTCTGCAATCTCATCTGTAGACTTTGTCATCAGCTCTTTTGAATATGTATAGTGAATCTGAACCACGTCAATTCCGTGTTTTATCATCAGCATCGTTACATAATACAACAGGGGCTTTTCGTACGTATAGCCTAGCCCTGAAAACATAAAGCAAATGCGAGGCCCTCCTGTTTTAATATATGTATAGGTAATCTTATTAGTTTGGCTGCTTACACTTTTTTGCTCTACTTGCATGTCACTCCTCCTTTTTAAATATTCTAACATTTAATTACGTAAAAAAACCCCATCTTTTTCTTAGAAAAATGAGGGTTGAGGAAATAGCTCTGCAAGCAGTTGATAAGACTTCTTTTTTGCTTCATAATCATGGATATTTGTAATAATTAAAAATTCGTCGTTATCGTATTTTTGCTGCAGCTGCGTTAATCCTTGTTTTACTTCAGCTGGATTTCCTACGATCATACGAGGACGATTGGTGCTTATTTTTTTAAGCTCTTCTTCTGAATAAGAACGATTGCGCACTTCTTCTATCGATGAAACCGTTGTGTCTCCGCCTTTGGCTACTTTCAACAGCCAATCATCTAGCGTTTTGGCGTGCTCCTCGGCTTCTTCTGTTGTTTCTGCACATACAACAAATACACATACGTTGGTTTTAGGCTTTGATTGATACGAAGAAGGGATAAATTCTTGTTTATAATGACGAATGGCTTCTTGTCCACCAACTGAATAAATAAAGTGTCCAAACGTAAAAGAAATGCCCAGCTCAGCAGCTGATCTTGCTCCTCTTTTATTGATACCAAGATGCCACAGTTCCGGCTTTGTTTCACTTAACGGATAAGCTGTCACACCGTAATACGGATGATCAGACGGCAAATTATGCTCAAGATGCCCTTTTAACGCCTGAATTTGACGCGGAAATTCATTGAGGCTTTTACGTACTCCATCTGTAAGCGCTATCCGCGTCAGCGCATCTCCTCCCGGTGAGCGTCCAAGACCTAAATCGATTCGGTTCGGAAACAGATTTTCAAGCAGCTGAGCATCTTCTGCTACTTTATACGGACTGTATTGAGGAAGAAGGACTCCTCCAGATCCAATTCGGATTCGGCTCGTTTGAGAAGCTAAGTGCGTCATTAAAAGAGTTGGAGATGAGCCTGCAAGACCGTTCGTATTATGATGTTCCGCTACCCAAAAGCGGTGGTAGCCCAACTTTTCCGTTAATTTTGCCAGTTCCACCGTACGTTTTAACGCTTCCTTTGGTGTTGATCCGCTTGAAACTGGAGACTGATCCAATACGCTTAGCTTAATCATAGCTGATTCTTCCTTTCGATTTTCAATTTCTATTGTATCTATTGTAGGAGAAAAATATGAATTCGTCTTGAAATTTGCTTCACGCTCATAAAAAAAGCAAATGCTAAGGCGCGTTTGCTTTTTCTTTTTCTTATTTTGCTTCGTGTATTTCTTTCACACGCTTATCGCTCGGCAACAGCCATGTTAACAGCCCTAGGATTGGTAAATAGCTGCAAAACAGCATAATAAACTGAAGGCTGAAGACATCGGCTAATTTACCGAATACAACAGCTCCTAAAGCTCCCATCCCAAAAGCAAGCCCTACAATTAAGCCGGAAACCAAGCCAATTTTCCCCGGCATCAGCTCTTGAGCATAGACGACCGTGACGCTGAAACTTGACTGGAGAATAAAGCCGATTAGTATTAAAAGAGGCGCTGCGACTCCGAGAGAAACGTGAGGGAGTAATAAAGTAAACGGTACTGACCCTAACATAGAAAACAATAAAATATTTCGTTTTCCGAAACGATCGGCAAGCGGACCTCCAAAGAATGTTCCAAACACCCCTGCAATCATAAATAAAAAAACGTAAAGCTGAGCGCTTTTGATAGGCAAATTAAATTTTTCAATAATATAAAACTGAAAGAAATTAAGGATGCCTGCTCCGTACCATGAACGTGCAAAAACGAGAAAAATTAAAAGTCCAATCGCAAAAATAATTTGCTTGTTCATCGTAAATGAAGCATCTGACTGCTTTTTCTTCAAGCGTTGACGAGTAGCTAACTCTGATTTATACCATTTAGACACGCTGTATAAAACCACTACGCCAATACCTGCAATTAACGTAAACCAAATTGTTCCAAACTGACCAAGTCCGATAAAGATAAATGCCGTAAACAGCGGAGCCATCGACTGTCCAGTATTCCCGCCAACTTGATAAATAGACTGTGCCAGCCCCCGCTTTCCTCCTGCTGCCATATACGCTACGCGAGAACCTTCCGGGTGAAAAATAGCGGATCCGAATCCTACAAATAAAACAGATATAATCACAAAATAAAAATTTGGCGCTAAAGCGAGTCCAACCATACCAATCATGCTTAAACACATTGCAATTGGCAATAAAAACGGCGAGGGACGCTTATCGGCAAATACGCCGAATACCGGCTGCATAATCGATGACGTCATGTTTAAAGCAAAGGCAATCCAGCCGATTTGCGTGTAGTTTAAATTCATCGATTTTTCAAGGACTGGAAAAAGTGCCGGTATAACAGACTGCATACAATCATTTAGAAAATGTCCTAAACTAATAGCAAATAAAATACGGTAAATCGTCGCCGGCTGCGCTTGCTGCGTTCGTGCTGCTGCTTGCATTCATAACCCTTCTTTCTTATTTAATCTACATTAAAACTGTTAAAGTCTTACAATGTCTTTTTCTATTATACAGTGAAAAGTAAAATTATAGTTGTTTTCTTTTTTATAAAAAAGGGAAAATTGCCTGTGAGGTGAGAACAGTGAAAAAACATGTGCATATGATTGTAGACGGACGCGTTCAAGGGGTTGGGTTCCGTCACTACACGCAGCTAAAAGCAATGGAATGCTCCATTAACGGATGGGTACGAAATCGAGAAGATCAAAAAGTAGAAATTGATGCTGAAGGTGAAGAAAGTAATATCCAAAAATTTATTGAAGAAATTAAAAAAGGTCCCTCGCCGTTCGCTTCTGTCAGCAATGTGGAAGTAAAGGTAGTAAACACCCCTTCCCACACCCATTCTTTTCGCGTAAAGTACAGTTAAAATACTCGCTAAATTAAGATAATTTTTGATAAAATGGAAAAGTAAGCGATTTTATATCATCTACATATAAGGGGGAAAAAACGATGGTTGAAAACAAAATTGTGTTAATTACAGGTGCAGCTCAAGGTATTGGTTATCAAATTGGTGAGCGCTTTGCTGAAGACGGAGCGACTGTTGTCTTAACTGACTTGAATGAAGACGGAGTTAAGAAAGCAGCAGACAAATTGAAGACAAAAGGCTACGAAGCATTAGGCATTAAAGCAGATGTGACAAATGAAAGTGACATTGAACAAATGATTGCTCAAACGGTTGAAACATATGGCCGCCTTGATGTATTAATTAACAATGCTGGCATGCAATTTGTTTCCCCGCTCGAAGAATTTCCTACTGAAAAATTTGAACTTTTAACGAAAATTATGCTTGTTGCACCTTTTGTTGCGACTAAGCATGCGTTTCCTATTATGAAAAAGCAAAAATTCGGCCGCATTTTGAACATGTCTTCCATTAACGGATTGATTGGTTTCTCAGGAAAAGCGGCATACAACAGTGCTAAGCACGGCGTGATTGGCTTAACGAAAGTGGCTGCTCTTGAAGGTGCGGAGCACGGCATTACGGTAAATGCGATTTGCCCTGGTTATGTTGATACACCGCTTGTTCAAAATCAATTAAAAGATTTAGCACGTACGCGAAATGTAGCGCTTGAAAAAGTACTAGAAGAAGTTATTTATCCTCTTGTTCCTCAAAAACGCTTGCTGGCAGTTGATGAAATTGCAGACTACGCAATGTTTTTAGCAAGTGATTTAGCAAAAGGCGTCACCGGCCAAGCTGCTGTGATCGATGGAGGATATACGGCTCAATAAAAAAAGAGTGTCAGTTAGACTGGCACTCTTTTTTTATTTATTGAATTTCAAATTCTCCTAAAGAACCGGTCGTCTGACCTGCTTTTACTGCTTCTGCGTATAAATAATACGTTCCCGCTGGAAGAGCTTCACCATTAATTTTTCCGTCCCACGTTGCGCTAGAGAATCCTTTTCCTACATTCGTATACGAACTTAACAATTCCCCTTTTTCTAGCGTTGCATCGTAAATGTAATAGCTAAGCTTCTCTGCTCCTCCTGGTAAATAACTGCCGTATTCAAATGAGCCATTTCCTAGTACATCTACATACGCAGAAGTAACGCGAGGATAATCCGGCTCTTTTACAAATAAGATCGTTGGAACATCGTACGTTTCTTTATTGTTACTTACCGTAATGGTCCCTTCGTAATAGCCAGGAGATAATTTCCCCGCATCTACTTTTACATTGAGATTTACTTTTTGCGTTTTTCCTGCATTAACAACTAAATCGTTTGTTGATTTAACGTCAATTGCTTGATGGCTTTTCTTAAATTTCACTTTGACCGAGTATTTTTGACTGTGATTTGATAGATTTTTAATCTTAAAGCTTTGTTTTTCTACTTGTTTCCCTTTATCTTTATAAAAGACGCCGTACGAGTGACTTCCTGGGGTGATAAGCGTTTTTGCTTTAATTGCATCTACTACGCGCATGCTTCCTGCACCTTGCGTATTATGAGGGTAAATGAGCCCGTTGCGGTCACGAAGCAGTTCCGTTGTGTTCATTAAAGATGCTTTTACGTCTTCTACTTTATAATTGGGATGCGCCTGTAAAATTAACGCTGCTGCTCCTGCTACGTGCGGTGCGGCCATACTTGTGCCTTGTTTTGATCCATATCCATGAGGATTGCTCGGATCATCTGTTGGCACTGTACTGATAATATCGACTCCCGGTGCCGAAATGTCCGGCTTAATCATCCACGTATCCACAACGGGTCCGCGAGACGAAAAGTCAGCCATTGTTTCATCGACTGTCTGATCAAATGTTGCGTTAAAAGAGCCGGTGACGGATCCTTTTGCTAAAGAAGCTATCAAAGCTTGTCCATCGGCTTTCGATAGGCGAATACTCGGCAGAGATGTACCTGGAATATCAGGAATTGTTCCTTCTACGTTATTGTAAATGACTGTTGCAACAGCGCCGGCTTTTTTCGCATTGTCAACTTTATCTACAAATGCAATGTCACCGCGGGAAATAACCGCTACTTTTCCTTTTACATCCTTTCCTTCAAAGTCTTCTGGTTTTCCAAGTCCGACAGGGACAAATTCATAATTTTTACCGCTTGCATCCAGTAACGCCTTGTCGTTTGGAAAGCCCATTACTTCAGCTGAAGCATAGCTTGCGTTATCTACGGTTAATGTCGTTTTATACAAATTGTAAGGAAGCTGAGTCGCACCAACTGAAATAGCTTCACGAGACGTTCCCGGAGAGCCTACTGTCCAGTTAGCTGGTCCACTGTTTCCATTTGATGTAACGGCTACTACTCCTTCTTCCATTGCCCAATCTAATGCAATACTCGTTGCCAAGTCCGGATTATTAATCGTATCTCCAAGCGACAGGTTCATTACATCCGCCCCGTCTTCTACCGCACGTTCAATACCGGCAATTACGTCTTCTGTTGAACCTGTTCCTCCTGGGCCTAGTACACGATACGCAAGTAAATGAGCATCAGGAGCTATCCCTTTAATTTTCCCGTCCGCTGCAATTGTTCCCGCTACGTGCGTACCGTGCGTTGTCGCTTCGCCTTTTGGATCTCCAGCCGGCGTTTCTTGAGGGTCTTTGTCATCATCAACAAAATCCCATCCTTTATATTTCTCAAACGCCGACTTTAAATCCGGGTGGTCGTAATCAACGCCTGTATCGATAACAGCTACGGTCATATTTTTACCTGTATATCCTGATTTCCACGCTTGATCTGCTCCCACGTAGTAAATGCTTTTATCCATTTCAGAACCGTATTCTTCGGCGCTCACTTCTTTCGATTTCACTTCTGTTGTATGATATTCAACGCTTGGATAAATAGCTTTTACTCCAGGTAAACTTGCTACTTTTTCAAGGTCATTAGCCGGAAGTTCCGCTGAAAACCCAGAAAACACTTGGTCGTATTCTCGCTTTACTTTTGAAGTTTTAGAAGCTTTTGAAAGTTCTTTTTTCACTTCGTCACGCGCTTTTTTAATCTTTCCTTTACTTTGCGCTACTCCTTTTTTCTTGGCTTCCGCTACAGACTCTTCATTTAACTCCACAATAACTTTTACTTTTTTAGCCGATTTTAAGTTATAGTCTCCTTGAATTTTAACTAGTGACGGTTCCAGCGCCGGCTTTGAATTTCCATTAGCCGATGCTCCCATTGCAAAAGAAGATAAAGCAACCGAAAATGCTACTGTACTCAATACAGCCCGAATTGATACTTTTTTCATCGTTTTTCCCTCTCCATTTCTCTCTATAATTCGTACGACTATGTATGTCTTCATCCCCAAAACATACGCATCTTTTACTTAGCTAATGAGCTAAAAACTAGAATAGTATGGAAGTTCTATATATTACTATAAAATCCTTGAGTCTATGGAATCATTTTATATATTTCTCCAAATTGAGCACTACTGCTCAAAAAAGGAAGAATTTTGTCTGTTCTTTGCTTTTTCACCACTTTTTTATTCCTCAAATTATGAAAGAATTAGATGAATATACAAGAATACTGACGAATTTCTGTTAATTTAGCTATTTCGATGAGGGACTCATTCCTACTTTCTCTTCGTTTACTTATAAGGTTTTTTTATTATTTTAAGAAAATTGTTCTTATAAGCGTTTTTTATTTTATTAATTATTATTTAGAACATAGTTTAATTAAATATTAAATATCACATTTAACTAAATGAAATTTTTAAAAATTACGAATAATAAAAGTAGTTCGTGCAGATACTAACGTCAACGCTCGCAAAAAGGGAGGTATGATTATGATAGATTTAAATTTCATCCTACTCATCCTTGATCTTCTTTCATCTCTTGTCACGATTGGCATCTACTTTACAACTAAGTAAGTGCTTAACCTTCTCTTTACTCTTCTAGCGTATGTACTTAAGCTATCACAAAAAAGAAGCAAGCCAATTTTTACTGGCTTGCTTCAACTATATAATAAAGTAGTTAGAGTGGAAGGGATTTATCCGCGTCTTCCGCCTCTGCCACCTCGTTTTGATTCAGTGCTGCGTTTTAGTGTAGATAAATTATCTTCACTATCTTTTAAGAAACGCGCCATTTTTTGTTCGAAGTTTTCCTTTGGTTGGAAGTTGCTTTTAGAACGATTATCATTATTTCTTGCCTGACGTGGCGGGCGTTGTGAATAAGAAGATGAGGGTCTTTCCGGTTTATCTATCGCTTTTTTAATCGATAATCCAATTTTTCCGTCTTTCTCATTAACGACTTTCACTTCAATTTCTTGACCAACTTTAAGATGGTCATTAATGTCTTTTACATAGCTGTCAGCTACCTCACTAATATGTACAAGCCCAGTTTGACCTCCAGGTAATTCTACAAATGCTCCAAAATTAGTAATACCTGTTACTTTACCTTGTACCTTGCTACCTACTTCAACTGCCATAAAAAATGTTCCTCCTCAATAATATTAAAAGCACTTCATTATACCAAAGTGCGTAAGAATAACAAAGTGTGTATGAGAAAACAATTCATTAAATTACACTTTTTCCGCCTCTTTTTTGTTTTTTGAAAGAAATCAGTCAAAATAATGCCCATATTAGATATCCCTAATATGGGCATTTCTCTCATTTCCACCATTCATCAAACATGCTAGCCGGTAACTGACGCTTATGTTCAGTAATACGATAGCGCTGTTCAATTTTTTCAGCAGCTTCTTGTGATACTTCTTTTCCTTCCAAATAGTCGTCTAGTTCATCATAAGAAATTCCTAGTTCCGTTTCATCAGATTGACCAGGACTATTATCTAATAAGTCAGCTGTTGGTACTTTTTCGTACAATCGTTTATCTGCACCTAATTCTTTTAGCAATGCTTTTCCTTGACGTTTTGTTAATCCCGTTAGAGGCAGCACGTCTGCTCCGCCATCTCCGTATTTTGTAAAAAAGCCTGTTACTGCTTCTGCTGCATGATCGGTTCCGATAACTAAAAGGCCGTTTTCTCCTCCGATTGCATACTGTACGATCATACGCGTACGTGCTTTGACATTTCCTTTATGAAAATCAGACAGCGCTATATCTGTCGCACCTGTAAACGAACTTTCAAATGCTTCCACCGTGTTTTTAATATTAAATGTATATGTTTCATTAGGTTTAATAAATTCTAGTGACGCCTTCGCATCTGCTTCGTCATGCTGCGTGCCATGAGGCAAGCGAACGGCTACAAATTTTGCTTCATATTCTTCTTTTCGCAATTCGTCTACAGCAATCTGCGCTAATCGTCCAGCTAAACTAGAGTCCTGCCCTCCGCTTATACCTAATACAAAGCCTTTTGCATTTGCTGACTTTAGGTAGTTTTTCAAAAAATCAACGCGGGCACGAATTTCTTGTGCTGGATCAATTTCAGATTTCACATGTAGCTCTTTTCTTATTTTTTCTTGCATGTCTGACATGATACATGCTCTCCTTCCATTATATGTAGATTTCTTACTGATACAAACCATGTTCTTTACTATAAAAATAACAGAGATCAGGCATTAAATATCGTGGTTCTCCGCCCCTGGCAAATTCTTGACGAATATAAGTAGAGCTGATTTCCATTGCAAGCCCCTTATCAAGAAGCTGAAACCGGCCGTCGTCATAATTTCGAAGCAAAGGAGAATGACTAATAGCTTTCAACATGTCTATTCCCTCTCTTGCCATGATGATAAACTGGTTTTCACTAATAAGTTCATCTGCTTTCTTCCACTTGCCCTCACCAATATCTTGCAGTAAGTCGGCTCCCATAATAAAAAATAAGTCAGCGTGTGGGAGCAATTTTTTAAAGTGCTCCATAGTGTAGTATGTGTAATGATAGCCGGGCAATACGTCTAGCTCATACGTATCGAGCAAAAATTTCGGGTTGTCTTTAATCGCTAAGCTAACCATATTTACACGGTGTTCATCGGACGTTTGGAGCTTTTTATCTGTCCGTTTGTGCGATGAAGGCAAGAAGATAATAGCATCTAACTTCTTTCGATGCGCAACCGTTGATGCCGTCCAAAGATGAACGTTGGTAACCGGATCAAAAGATGAACCATAAATCCCAATTTTCGCTCCTTTTTCTAAAAGCGTATCTATTTTCTTATCAGGGTTTAGCTGTTGAAAATAAGCAAGCGTATCTGACATGTCTCCAGCTCCCTACTATTTTTTATTTAGGGCTTCCGCTACTTTTTGTTTTACGTACGCAATTTGACGCGTTTTATTTTCCCAACACTTTTCGCTTAAATCTACTGGATATTCTTCTGGATTGCGCGTGCGCTTATATTCATCCCAAAGCAGCTCTAAATTATCTTTTACGTACTGCTGAATTTCCTGAAGTTCTTCTGTTTCATACACAAGCTTTCCGTTTACAAAGATATCATGATGAAGTTCTTTTGCCTCAAAATTTGTGACGAATTTACTGATAAACGTATGAACAGGATGGAACATTTTTAAACGTTCTTCGCTTTGAGGGTCTTCGTCTTCCATCGTAATATAATCCCCTTCAGATTTCCCATTCAAATTATTAATAATACGATATACGCGCTTTAACCCTGGTGTACTGACTTTTTCAGGATTCGCACTAATTTTAATCGTATCCATCATCTCGCCATTTTCTCCTTCAATAGAGACGAGTTTATACACTGCTCCAAGCGCCGGCTGATCATATGCAGTAATGAGCTTCGTACCAATTCCCCACATGTCTATCTGTGCACCTTGCGACTTTAAATGCATAATCGTATCTTCATCTAAATCGTTGGAAGCAACAATTTTTGTCTCTGTAAACCCTGCTTCATCCAACATTTGACGAGCTTTTTTAGACAAATAAGTTAAATCGCCGCTGTCTAAACGAATTGCCGTAAAATTAATTTTGTCTCCTAATTCTTTTGCTACTTTAATCGCATTGGGAACTCCTGATTTTAAGGTGTCGTACGTATCAACTAGAAACACACAGTTTTTATGGCGACGAGCGTATTTATGAAATGCAATATATTCATCTTTATAAGCTTGCACCATTGCATGGGCATGCGTTCCTGCAACTGGAATTCCAAATTTCTTTCCTGCACGCACGTTAGAAGTAGCACCAAATCCGCCAATATAGGCTGCTCTTGTTCCCCAAATAGCAGCATCCATTTCTTGAGCGCGTCGCGTTCCAAACTCCATTGCCACTTGATCTCCTACTACATGTTTGATTCGGGCTGCTTTTGTTGCAATCAGCGTTTGGTAATTCACAATATTTAAAATCGCTGTTTCTACAAGCTGAGCTTCAATTAATGGTGCTTCTACACGTAAAATTGGTTCATTATGAAACACAAGCTCACCTTCACGCATACATCGAATTGTCCCAGTAAATGTAAGGTCTTTTAAGTAAGCTAAATAATCTTCTTTAAAACCTAATTCTTCGTGCAAGTACGTTAAATCAGATTCGCTAAATTTAAATGCTTTAATATATTCAATAATTCTTTCTAATCCAGCAAAAACAGCATACCCATTCCCAAAAGGAAGTTTGCGGAAAAAAACTTCAAAAACAGCCTTCTTTTGATGAATGTTATCTTCCCAATACGTTTCTCCCATATTAATTTGATATAAATCGGTATGTAGCATTACGCTGTCATCTGTAAACATATTCATTGATTTCCTCCACTTTTATGTCCTTAAATAATTTCTGCTCTGAGGCAAGATTTAAAGTGTTCGAGCGCCCACTCATGGCCTTTTTGATTAAAGCTCGCTACGGCTTTTTTATAAATATAAATAGCAAATCCTTTATTATAAGCATCTACTGCTGTATGAAGTACACAGATATCCGTACATACACCTGCTAAGTAGACATCGGTAATCTGTCTTTCTCGCAGTTTAATCTCCAGATCTGTTCCAGCAAATGCGCTGTATCTCGTTTTATTTATCCATTCTACATTTGCCTTTGATTGATACACATTATATAAATCGTTTAACTTTCCGTATAGCTTCCTTCCTGCAGAACCTTCAATATTATGAGGCGGAAACAGCGCTGATTCTGGATGCAAGGAATCATTTTCTTTATGAAAATCAATGGCAAAGACGACATACTCGCCTTGCTCAATAAATTGACGCGTGATATCGCTTATGGATGTTTCAATGTGTCGCCCTGGTTCTCCGCATGTCAAAGCCCCGTTTTCAGCTACAAAATCATTGGTATAATCAATGTTAATCAGTGCTTTTTTCATTATGTTTCCCCCTCATAAATAAAAATTAACAGTTAACATATTGTTAATTATTTGAATTGAAAGTTTTTTCTTTTAATAGCGTGCTGTATAGATTGGCTTCATCACATTCATCTCAACAAACCGGTAGAGCTTTGTTGGCTTTTTAGACGTTCTCGTCGTTGTTTTTCCGTCTACTTCTTCAATGAATGGCAGCATTCTTATTTTTCGTGCAAACGCCTGATCACTTTTAATTGCCGCATCATCCGTTACGGTAAGCAGCACAGCCTGCAGTTCAGAGTATGTAAACTGAGAAGGCAGAAACTTCTGAGCAATAGTCGTTTGCAATAAATCTTTCTTAATTTCCTTGATTGCATCTCGAATGATGATTTCATGATCAAAAGCTAAAGGCAATGAAAAGATTTCATCTATTTTAAATAATTCAACTCGAGCAGCATCATCATTCGCTTTTCGTTTTATTAGACTATCTTCTGGGACAATTGCATAATGTGCGTTTGTGATGACCCATCCCCTATCGTCTCTTCCGGGCTCATCATAGACACCATAGTGTTTTAAATGGATATCGTTCACGCCCGTTTCTTCTTCGAGCTCTCTTTTAGCCGCTTCAAAAGCTGATTCATCAGGATGGACAAATCCGCCGGGAAGCGCCCACTTTCCTGCTTCGCTGTTCTTTTCTCCCTCCGCGTTTAGCATTGCTCGCTGGATAAGCATTAATTTTAAATTCATTTTAGGTGGTTTGTATGGTTCTTTTTCTTCCGTCACAATCGTAAATACAGCAATATCTGACGTATAGCCATAGGGTTTAGGGTATTCTTTTTTCATTTGATTCGTCATTGCTTTTTTGTTCGACATTCAGCATTTCTCCTGATCACTCTTTTTACAATTAACAATATGATTAATGTTAATTATATTTGTTTTATGGAAAATGTCAATACTTTTCCCACTAATTATAAAGAGAAGGTAATTTATGTTGTAAATAACGTTATGTTTCGTATTTTTTAAAGTTTATATGCATAAAAAGCCGAGTGAAGAAGTTCTCATTCCCCCTCTTCCCTCAGCTTTTTTCCTTTTAATTAACGTGCTGCTAAACCAATCATCATTTTACCGTCTTTAAAATATTCAATGACATAGTCAACAGACGGACAGTAAATAAACGCTTCTTCTGTAAGATCAGCTGTTTGTTGGAAAAACGTTAGAGCCTGAGCTAAATCGACGCTTACGGCTTTAGTTGCTCGTTTCCAAAATAAAACAACCTGATGTTCTTTTATATTCATCTCTTGAAGCCATTTTTTGATTTCTTCAATATGCCGGGCGGACTTTTTAATTAATACTTTTCTCCAATTAATTTGCATGATTGTTAAAAAAGGAAAGGTGTTTGAAAGTTTTTCGAAGTAAATGCTTGTCTGCTTTTTCGTTAGCAAATCTGCACTGTTACCCAATGTTTGAATATAATGTTCTACTTTTGTCATAATCATCCTCCAGTCGAAATTGGAGTTTGCTAGAATTTTCAGAGACGTTCTCTACTCTTCTTGCTAAAAATCCTGCAGCTTTCCAACCGTGCTTTTTCTCAACAATGTTTAAATTTCACCTTTTTATACAAATTATTCAAAATAATTTGTGTATTTTAGTTTACCATAAAACTTAATCTTTGACTTTGTTTATGTAAAACCTTATTTGTGTTTCGACCAAAGAACGAATTCCATAGAAGAAAAGCTATAAAAAAGTTGACATTAACATTTATAAAAGTTAATATACTTACTAAAAGTAACTTAATTGCATATAACAAACAAGGTGAAGAAAATGAACTATCAAACAGATGTGTGTATAATAGGAGCCGGACCAGGCGGTGCTCTACTAGCCTATCTACTGGCTAAACAAAATATATCAACTATACTGATAGAGAGATCTGATAAGCTTGGAAAAGAATTTCGAGGCGAACATTTAAATGAAGATGGAGAAATGATTCTTAAAAAACATCATATATTTGAAGAAATTGAAAGCTTAGGCCTCCTTCGAATGTCTAGGGTCGAATACTGGAAAGATGGACATGTATTCAAAACGATAGAATCTGAACTTGGACATGCAGGAATTCATGTTCCACAGCAGCATCTTCTTCAGTCTATAGATAGCCGAGCAAGCAGCCATCCCTCCTACAAACTTATGCTGGGCACAAAAGTAACGGAGCTAACGCAAAATGAAAAAGGACAATATACTGGAATAAAATCTCAGCAAAAAGGCCGGGGTGAAATAATAGTTGAAAGTAAAATCATTATTGGAGCAGATGGTCGATATTCAACTGTTCGCAAACTTGCGCACATAAAAAACAATATTCATAATCATGGATACGATTTGCTTTGGGCGAAAATTCCTGCACCTGAGAAATGGGAACCTACTATTCGCTTTACGGTAGTGAACAATCAGCAAATGGCACTGTTTACACAGACAGGCGGCTTTATTCAAATAGGCTGGAATATTAAAAAAGGGTCCTATACTTTTCTAAAGAAGCAGTCTGTCCAGCCTTTTCTTGATCAGCTAATTCTGGCATTTCCTCAATTAAAAGAAAGTATGGAGCAGAACCTTCATTCATGGAAAGATTTCATTTTATTGTCTGTTTATAGCTCTCACTGTGATACGTGGGTAAAAAACGGATTAGCAATCATAGGAGACGCCGCGCATACTATGACTCCAACCGGCGCATATGGTATGAATGCCGCTATAATGGATGCTGATGTTCTTTCTCAAATTTTACCTAACTTACTTTCTCAAGGTTCCTTAGAAGCTGGAAAATTAAAAGTATTTGAAAATGCAAGAAGAAAAATAGTAGAAGATTTGCAGGCTCAACAAGTGGTGACCGAAGATTCTTTTATGGAAAAATTCACAAATTCCTTAAAGATCGAAAAAGAAAATATTACTCTTTATTAATTTCAATAAAACAAAAAGAAGCTACCTCTTTGTCGAGCGTAGCTTTGCTGTTAATAAACCTTATCATATATAAGCAGATTTTTCTCATTCAGCTTTCCCACTTTTAAATGTTAGTACGTTAATTTCAGGTGAGTCAAAAAGCCGAAAATTCAAAAATGGGATGGGACCGTTGCTTCCTAATCCTGCACTAACATATTGCTTAATATGTTTGTATTCCCACAGTCCTTTAACTCGATCTTGAGGAGGAAACAGGCCACTCTTTTCATACCATGCTTCCGGGACAAAAAGTGCGCCGAAAAATGGAATACGAAATTGCCCTCCGTGATAATGCCCAGCCATAATTAAATCGTAATACCTAAAGGTAACGCTGGGATCTGCAAGAAGAGCATCGATGTGAGAATCAACTACTGGAAAGTGATTCAACCCAATAATAAGATTTGTGGTTTCCTTTTTCGGATAATTTTTGTTTTTCAACAAATTATTTCTGTCTTTTTCTAATTTATTCTCTGTCTTCAACGACCAGTCAAAGTTAACAAACTGAGCATAGGCATTTCCCCTTTTTACTGTATACGTGGAATCAAGCAGCTTAACGCCCTTTTTTTCCATATGTTTAACAAATTCACTTTTCTCAAGACTATTTGAAGAAGTACGATAGCTTTTAGGATCTGTATTTCCGGGTACAAATAAAGCAGATCGTTTATTTTCAATACCTTCTATTAACGTGTAAAACGGCACGGCGTTTGTACTATTATTTTTCATCATGTCACCAGTAAAAACAATAGCATCATAATGAATTGAATTAATAGCATTTATTAGTCTTTCTTGATTTTCCCCAAATTCTTTTTCATGCAAATCTGTAATTTGAACAATAGAAAATCCTTCAAGCTCTTTAGGTAAGTCCTTAATTATGATGTCTTGCTTAGCTATAGTAATTCGTTGATTATCCCAAACTGTATATCCAACTACTACAGCTATTAAAAAGAAAGAGGCTGCTATCACTTTTCCTTTCATCTTTCTCACTAGCATCCCCTCCTATGTATGAAGATTAAAAAGTGGTACAGACTTCTTTATAAGTTAAACTCTCTATAAATTCGAATCTTAAGACCCTAGAACTTTCACCAAACTATTACATCTCTGCTTATATAACATAAGTAAACTATAAGAATACGAACGTTGTTTTGACGTCTCTTTTAACTGAGAAGTTACTTCAAACCTATTCGGTAATAACCAGCTGCGCATTTCACTTAAACTATGCCAAACAGAATCATAGCTGAAAAATTGATAATCCATAAAGGCAAAATATTTTTTAATTCCTTTCTTTTCTTGTTCCAATGTTGAAGACATAGAACCCTTGAATTGATTTTCTATAGAACTTAATTTCTTTATTTCGTTCAATATGCTGTACTGACTGTACACGATGGACAATGTTCGAACCATCCTCTTATATGTTTGATGACGTTTTGCATCCTTAAAGAGAGTTTCATAGCTTATCCTATCTTTTACAACCTCAATTATTTGAATAATATCTAAAAAGTGCTTAGGCGAATCTAAATTGTGCCTCCAACCGTGAAGACATATCATATAAAACGTATGATAGTCGGATAAAGTCTTTACAAACTGAAAGCCTTCTAACCTTACTGCTTCACCCCAAAACTCTTGGATGTTGAAGTTAGCAGTTTTTTCTTTCAATATATCCCAATGAATTTCAACTGTTAGCGGGATAGCCAATCCAGGGATTTCTTTACTAAAACTACTGTGAAAGTGAGAAGGAATAAATTCTTCTTCAATTTCAAAATTCATGGATTTTACTGCTTCTTTCGCTTTATTTATGTCTTTCCTTTTAACTAAGATATCGATATCTGAAGTCCCTCTAGCACCTATGTGACCAAAATATTTTTCAGCAAAGTAGACTCCCTTAAGAGGTATAACTTCTATCTGTTCTTCTTCAAATTTTCGAATAATATGATCCGTTTGATTTTTAATAAATAAATTTTGATATAGTGTTTCTTGATATTTTTGCTTGAGTCTTGTTTGAAAAAATAAAGGAGTATTTCCTAGCTTTCCTTTTTCTTTCAATAAGGAGTAGACTTGTGGGGAAATGAAATACAATTCAATCTCTTTTATTACTTCATAATAAAATTCATCATCACTTGGTAGATTAGCGTTAGAATCGTAAAGGTATGTTATGAGTTTATCGAGCAAAGTACTTCTTCCCTCCTATTATTTAGCTTTCAGCATGATTGGATTCTGTTCACTGATTTCTTGTGCGTTATTTAATCTGCGGTACATTCCACTTTGTCTCATTAACTCTTCATGGGTGCCCTTTTGAACAACTTCTCCTTGATCCATTACCACAATGAGATCTGCATGTTGAATAGTAGACAATCGATGGGCAATCATGATAGTTGTACGATTAACCATTAAACGGTCCAATGCTTCTTTTACCAAATGTTCCGTTTCACTGTCTAGTGCTGAAGTTGCTTCGTCTAATAGAAGAATAGGCGCATCTTTTAAAATGGCTCTTGCGATGGCTAATCGCTGTCTTTGACCTCCTGACAGCTTAGCTCCTCGTTCCCCGACTTCTGTTTCATAGCCGTTAGGCAGCGTCATAATATGATCATGAATATTTGCATGAACAGCGGCATTAATCATTTCTTCTTCCGTAGCCAAAGGTCTCGCTATCATTAGATTATCTTTTATCGTACCGCTAAAAAGAAATGTCTCTTGAGGAACGTATGCAATTGAACTTCTTAGTTCTGAAATGGTTAACTCATCAATTGAATGTCCATCGATTGAAATAGTGCCAAAATGAGGTTCATAAAAATGTTGAATCAAATTAAAAAGCGTTGATTTTCCGGCACCACTTGGACCAACTAGCGCTACTGCTTTACCAGCAGGAATGTATAAGTTGAAATCCTTGAATACAATCGCGCTCTCATGATAGCTAAATGTAAGATTTCTAACCTGTATATCCTTTTGAACAAGCGTTGCGGAAGTATAGTGAGGCAGCGCCTTCGCTTGAGTTGGATAATTAAGTAGTTTAGTAATTCTTTCTAACGCTGACACAGACCGCTGATAGCCAGCCCACTGTCCAGCTAGTCCTGTCAAGGGAGAAATCAACTGGTTCACAAGGTTAATAAACGTTAATAATGCACCAATCGTAATAATCTTGTCTGTTACAAAAAAAGCACCTATAATTAAGCTAATAAGAAACGCAATGGCTCCAATTGCTTCGCTTCCAGCGTAAAACCAGCCTCTTAACTTTGCCTCTCTCATTTCCAATGAATAAAGCTGCTCGTTCTTTTGTCTATAATCTCTATAAAACAGTTTTTCCAATGTAAAAGATCGAATTACAGTAAATCCGTGAAACGTATCATTCAGTTTTTTAATAATATTGCTAATTAATTCATTCATGATACGGCTATTATTTCGAAGTAAAACCCCAAATATAGCTCCACCAGTAATCGCAATAGGAGATACGAGCACAATTAATAACGATAATTTCCAATTAATTTGAATTAAATAGATAAAGGCAGCGATAGAAATGATAGGAAATCTAACTAGATTGATTAAGCCTCGTCCAATTACGCCTTCAACATTATGTATATCGTTAGTGAAATGAGACAACAATTCGCCGGAATGTAAATTTGAAACATCTCGTTCTCGTAAAAGTAAAATATGTTTATATAAATCCAAATTCAGGTCTCGCTTGACGGCATTGACCGCAATTGTTTCAAGGTATGTATCAATAAAATTAGCTGTAATACTTGTTACTGACAACCCTACACCAATAGCTACTAGCCACTTAAGCCGTTCAAAATTACCATGAACAGCAGCATCGGTAATGTTTCCAATAAACCATGCAGATAATAAAGTAAGGGTAATTTCAACAAATAACAAAATAAACAGTCCAATATAAGCACCTTTATGCTTCATTACGTATGGCCAGAGCCACTGAACCATGCTTTTTGTCTCTTTGATAGAAATATATTCGCGGATGTCGAATTGCTTTATCTTTTTTAAACTAATCATAACGACATCCTCCTTTCAATCTGCTTTTTTCCATTCTTGATAGTTTATATACCTTCGTAACAGCACTGACAGAAGAGGAAAAGCAAGAATGAGCTTTCCCCACAAAACAGCAGCTACATTTTTTTCTTGAATCGTCACTGATTTTTTTTGAATAACAACAAGTTTTCCGATAATCTTTTCTTGGGTAACCAGATCATCCACCCCGTAGTTCGTATCACCTTTAAAAATATAACATTCTTCTTCTTGAACGTAGGAACAGTTTAAAAGTCGATGAGCAATGAGTTTATTAGCTGGACTTTCAAATAAAACAATGTCTCCTCTTTTTAGCGGAGAATGCTTTATTGAAGTAAACCGGCAAATATCTCCTCGTTTAATAAGAGGATACATACTCGTTCCTTCAGCAGGAAGTTCAAGTAATCCATTCCGATCAATCAAAGCTTTTAGTATATGCCCCTGCTTATCATCAGCTTGCATACTGTTCAACAAGGCCGCAATCAATTAACTTATTTAAAAAATGCTGTATATCTCCTTTAATCAATTCAGCTTCTGTATTGTAATAGGCTGCAACAGCTTTAATAATTTCCGCAAGCGTTTTTTTATTTTCTATTACCTTCCAACAGTAGCCTCCTACTTCGTTTAAAGTAGTCACTGTATAGGCCTGCGGATTTAAAACCACCCACTCTGAGTCTACTTCCATTACTTCATAACCGCCTTTTTGAATATAACTTGTCACGATGACATCAACTCCCAAAATGTATTATTTTTTTGAAAATGAAGCTCATACACAGGAACTTGTTTAACTAACAGTTTTAACAGGACCATGATTGTTTTCGTTTCTTCAGGTTTATAAGACCAGTAAAACACTTTATCTATTAGCTTCATCAACGCTTCTATTCTCCTTACCTCTATCCGTTGATTAGATAGTGACTGATGCAATAGCTGAATACTTTCTAAAGGTGTGTTTTTTTCACTTCCCTTGGCTTTTAACTCACTCCTAAACGGTGAGTTAAAAACTGTTACACTCCCTTCTGTAATCTTTAAAATCGTAGCTTCATCAGAAAGAAGTTCCCTTGGCATTGATAACTTTGCTGCAGTCGACTTTCCGGCTCCTGAATGCCCTGTAAAAATATGCGCCTTACCGCTGTTAATAACACACGATGAATGGAGAAGAATCCCCCAGTTATGATGAACGATGAACGAACTGTATAAGTTCATAAGAGCATGTTTTAAAGCCAATTCATCGTGGATAGCTACGTTAGCCAGTTTATACTCTGAATCTACTTCAATTAAATAGTCTGCTCTTTTAAAAGTAATTGTATTGAGTTTTTCTTCTATAGCGACTTCATAATCTTGAAACGAAACACCATAGCCATTTGTGATTGTGACGGTCAGATCCGGCTGGTTTTCGGCTATACTAACACATAAAAAATATTGTTTGAGTATTTTCCATACGTCATCAAATTCTGTTTTAATATCAATATAGTGATCCCCTATTTTTGTATGCAACGTCTTCATTATTCGTCTCCTCAATCAATTTCTCTTAAAACAGCAGTCAATGGAACACCATTGACTTTCTGCTTTATATATTGCTGTATTAAGTAAATAAAATAGCTAAAAAATATTTTATTTATTTTTCCCTTTTCCTTTTCCTGGGGCACCTGCACCACCTGGAGTAGGATTTGGATTCGTAGACGGCCAGTTGGAACCATTGTTTCCTTTTCCAGGATGATCTAAGTTTCCTTTTCCAGGATTCCAGCTTTGAGCGGTTTCAAAACGGATTGGCTGATGATTTAACACTTCTGGAGCGCTATAAGTCTTCTCTTGCATATGATCACCACCTTTCAATTAGTTCTTTATTAAGAACGATTGGTTTTAAAAATTTAACTCACTGCTGTTTAGTAACGGTCTAATGAGCAACTTCCATTTGTTTTCCTAGTAATTGACTAAATGTATTACTCTTTTCTTCAGCAAGTTGAGTAAAGCCGCCTTGTTGAATAATTTCACCTTGCTCCAGCACGATAACCTGATCAGCATTACGGATTGTAGACAGACGATGAGCAATAACAATAATCGTCATTTTTCCTTTTAATCGTTCCAATGCTTCTTGAATTTTCGTTTCATTTTCCGTGTCAAGCGCGCTCGTTGCTTCGTCTAAGACTAAAATAGATGGATTGCGTAAAATAGCACGGGCTAGCACAAGCCGCTGCCTTTCTCCTCCTGAAAGCTTAATTCCTCGGTCTCCAATTAATGAATCTAGACCTTGCGGAAGCCTCCTTACAAATTCTGCAGCCGATGAAAACTCAAGCGCTTCCCACATTTGCTGTTCACTTGCGTTAGGTTCTACTAACAATAAATTTTCTCTTATACTCGCATTAAACAAAAAAGGATCTTGTGGAACATAGCTAATAGCTCGTCTTAACGATAATAAATTATCTTTTGATAACGGAATCCCATCAATTAAAACCTGACCTTTTTCAGGCTGATTAAGTCCCATCAACAAATCTATCAGCGTGCTTTTCCCAGCACCGGACCGACCTACAAAAGCTGTCATTTGATTAGATGGAATGATTAAATTAATATGCTGCAAAGCGTAAGATGCACCTTGGTTATAGCGAAAATAAACGTTTCTGCACTGAATGTCTTTTTTAAATTGAACTGGTTCGACACTTTGATTAGCTTCTTTTTCAAATTCTCTTGCATTTTTGCATTCATCTTGCAAGGCTTTCACAGCTTTAAATGCTGGTAGAGTTGTCGCAATCTGTTCCATAGAGGCTTGAATACCGGCGACTTTTGGCCATAATCGTGAAAAAATAAGAATGATAAGCATTAATTGGCTTGCTTCAGCATGAAACAACTTCACTGCAGCATATATAAAGGCTGCAACTAATACAGCAGATGATATTTTATAATAAGATTGTGACGTTGTATTTAGCTTAGTATATTCAACTTGCTCATTTTTCATTTCTTCTGTAATTGATCGGTACCAGTTCATTCTCGATTCTTCTAAAGTATTACTTTTAATATCTTTAATTCCGTTAATCTGATCGGTTATCCCTGCAAGATAGCTTTTTCCCAGCTCAAAGTTTCTATTGCCCAATGTCAGCGATCGTTTGAGAAATTTACGGTTCAGAAAGATAATCACTACACCGCAAAGCAATACAAAAAGAGTTATTTTAGGTGAAAGCCAAAATGCCAGCCCAATTTGTATGCACGTAAATATAAGAGAAGCTATAAACTGCAAAAACGAGGTTGTTCCTCCACTAGTACGAGCAATTTCTGTAAGTACTATATTAATAAGATCTGACTTTCTTTTTTTTATAAAGAACTCCCAGTTCGCATGAAGTAAGGTGCTATAAGTCTCCATTTGCATATGTCTAAGAAAACCGAGCTGAATGACTCTATTTTGAATCGTTATCTGTCGTTGTAATATAGTTTGACCAGTAACTATTAACACATAAATACTCAAAATTAGAAGCAAGGTCATAGATACAGGGGTATTTTGTAAAAATGAAAATACCCTTAAAATTGATGGTCCTCCTGTATCAAAATCCACGATACCACTTAAGCTAATCATCGGAATTAATAATAAAATCCCGATACCTTCAAGTAAACTCATAAACACCGTTGCTAAGAGGTTAATATAGAGCCTTTTGCCAGCAAACGAACGTATTTGCTTCAAGAAGTATACAAGCTGTTTCATTATGTTCTCCCCTTACGTAACTCATCTTTTTTAGTCTTCCTCCAAGCCCATAAAACAGGACGCAAAGGAAAATATAAGAAATGAAGTTTTTTAGGCAAAGGTAACATCTCTGCATCTTCAGGGTAAGGATGCAATAAACTTGCGGTAAAGAAAAGTTTTTGTTGAGCAGACATTAATGAGAATAAATGGCGACTATGATATTTGGATACATATTCAGGCACGGGATCAGTATGTAAATTTATCATAGTTTCAAGATAAAAGACTGCCTCTTGAGCTAGTTTTTGGGATCGTTTGCTTATTAATAAAGGTTTCATTTTTTTTTCTACCCTCACGTTTAACAACTGTGAGGCCAAAATAATTGCCTGTCCCCCTACATAAGGATTATGATAAGTCGTAAATAAAGTATAAAGTTTTACCCAATCAATTTTTCTTTTCACTATTTGCTGAATATCAATCAGCCAGCGAAGGCGAGACCAGCCATGACGCGCTCCGTGAGCCACAAGAAATTGAAATAGGTCTTCTGTGCCTAATAAGTACACAGGATAACTGGTAATTGAACTTTTCTCTTTTCGCTTCCATAGTTCATCAAAACATGGTTCCTTTCCAGGACCTGGGTGTAATCTCCAATGAATTTCTAGTTTTATTTCTGTATGAGGATGAATATATGTGACATGATGATGCCTCCACTTCCAGTCATTTAATACAGTGTGAATATAATCATCCTTTTCATATCCAAGACTTACTAAAAGGTCTTCTGCTTTCGCAAGATCTTGAATTGGAATAAGGAAATCTAAATCACTGGAAGTACGAAGAGAGATATCTCCATACAAACATTTAGCCAAAATGGGACCTTTTAAAAATAGAGTCTGTATTTGATGTTTAGAAAAGAGCAGGCTAACTTTTTCCATTTCTGCACTTAAACAAAGCATTTGAAATGTATTTCTTTTATATTGTCTATTTAAAAATTGAACTACATAGGTTGGGACTACATCCGCATCCAACATTTTTATTTTGAAATTTATCGCTGGATAAACACGATGATGCAGCGTCAGTTTGATAAAAAGGTTCCAGTCAATATCTCGACATAATCCTTCGCTATATTTTTCAAGGTATTGTTCATTCCCTTCCTTCAATAATTCAAGAATTAGTTTTAATTCCTTAGGCATGCGGTCTAAGTTGAGTATGTTATCCATAATTTTCTCCTTCACGCTTTTTCACACTGATTTCCTTTCCAAACTTAGCTATAACGGTAAATTTCGCTTTACCTTCTGCACCGGAAATAAAAAATGGACCGCTGCGCAACCATGCATGTGCAATTAATTTTCCGTTTTCATCTTTAGCAGTACCTAAATAAAGTGTACTTTCAATCTTCCGTTTTTCTAACATCTTCATTCCTGCAATTGCTTTAACGAGACATTGACTTTCCCAAAAAGTGTAACGGCTCATAATATGAAGAGATTGGGCTATATCCTTTAGAACTTTATCATCGGATGAACTAGTAGTGAACGCTGTTTCCCTCATTTGCTGTCCTAAGGAAGGAGATATTTTAGAAAAAGGTAACGTTTTAAGAAAACGGGCCCATCCTAAATAAATAAATGCCTCTATCAACAACAGTTTTGCTCTCATGTTCAATTTTAAAAAAACCGTTATTTTTCGCAAAATTTTCATTTTTCCCTCCCACGGATAAAAAAACATTGAAACTAAGAGCGATTATTCTCTGCTACTTGAATTAAACCTTCTTTTATCAGCCCACTTAAAAAAGCAATGACTTGTTCTTCACAATCGGATTGTTCGACATTATATTGAGTTACTAATGTAGAAATTAATTCGCTTACTGAAATGGGTTCTTTAATTTTCTCCCATATTTCTCCACCTATTTCACCTAAATTATAGTACTTACCATTGCTGATACTTAACATCACTTTTTCTCCATCCATGTCACTGGCGATATGGCCTGTTCCTTGACTAACTAATTGATTCATCGAAATGTCTTGATTTTTAATCATTTGTTTTCTCTCCTTTTTATTGTAGTTAAAATTAAGTCTGTTAAATCATAAGCCGTAAAACCAGAGATTGGTCGATGCAATCGGTAAAGGTCAACTTTATTAACGATTTTTGCTGATGCATTAAAGTGCCATTTCATTAAACCAGAGAGTTCAATGAAAAAATTACGGTATGTATGGTTGAAAAGCATATGAAGCCTTTCTAATTTTTCAATAGACTGAATTTTAATTTCATTACTGTCGTTTTTAATTAATTCAAATATACCAGCAAGAGGATAAGCTTCGGTGGCAAACTGAGATTCTACTGGAATAGTAAACTTGGTTTCCCGGTCAAAGATTGGACGGTAACAAGTTGATTCCATTCCAAGTTGAGTTAAGCTTTCCTGCCATAATTTTTGTTGTGGATACGCTGGCCTTACAATAGGAATATTCTCTTCAGTAAACGTTACGGGTATGACATCATCACTTAGAAGCTGATATCCTCTCTTTAAAAAAGCAGAGGCAAGCGTTGATTTACCTGCACCCGATTCACCTACTACTGCATAGGCCTTTCCATCAATAGCTATAGCACTTCCATGTAAAGGGAAGATTTTTCTTTGTATTAATAATGCTCCCATGCATGTTCCTAGAATATATAGCCTACTCAAGTCTTCATTAAAGCCCTCTGTCGGAGAAACCGTAATCTCTTTACCATCTTGAATTAGATAAATAGCTAAACCAGGAACTTTAAACATACACAGGTTTTCTTTTACGATAAAATACGCGCCTGATTTGTTTTTTTTCGACCATAGTGTGGTTAAATCCCCCTTCTTAACTATGATTTCTACTGATCCTCCCGAGATACTTATTTCAGGTAGTTCAGGTAAAGGAATTTCACTGAGTAATTTTAATCCAAATGCCTCATACACAACCTTTTTGGTAGTATCTATCATTGAGACTCACCTTTGTTTGTAAATAATTTTTTCATAATAGATACCCTCCTGTACTTTTTCAACAACATAGTCATTACCTAATAAAATCAAACACTTAAGTTCATTATAAAGAACAAAAAAGATAAAAAAAATACTTTTACGTGAATATGTTAGAAAAAATCGCTTAGTTAAAACAAAGTTATTCTTTATAAAGAACAATATCTAAAATAAAGTTATCACCTTTTCTTGATGGTGTCAATCACTTAAAATTACTACCTATATCTTGAGTAATAAATATTCTAAACAATAACTTACTTAACTGCCTATTTTATTTATTTCATTAGGATATGAAAATCAGAATTTAGCACCTCACTCTAACTTTTAAAATAAAAGCCCCAAATACACTATTATGTATAAGGGGCTTTCAAAAATTCGAGAAAAATGAAACAAGAGAGGTTAATATAAGATCAAATTTTATATTTTATTTGTCTCAACTCGTAAAACGTTTCCATGTACCAGGGTTATCTTTATCAACATCTTTACCTGGTACATATGCTTCATCCGTATAAGGACCATAGACTGTAGAAGCCATTGTCATTGTAATATCTAACGTTTCCAATACAGGTATTTGCCACTCTTTCTTCATCATCTCACCTCCTCTCAATTAAATTTTTTTATAAAGCGATGTACGATTAAACTACGCATCATTATCTTATAATAAGGATTAATTGCATGCTTTGCATGCACGCCTTCATGAATATTAGACATCGCTTCTTTTATTCCTTTCCCATCTAAAAATTCAAGAATTGTTTGATCTTTACTAAGTTGGTGCAGCTCATCCGTAAATTCACTCCAGTGCGGCATCATACGATGGACCCAATCCGCACCTTGAACACCACGAATTCGTTGATTTAACCTCACTGTATCAGGTAAAAGCTTTTCTGTTGCTCTTCGAATCAGAGCTCGATCCATTCCTTTTTGAACATACTGTTCCTCAGGCAAAGACAAGCAAAAACGAATCACTCTAAGATCATTGGTGGGATCCCGCTTCCATAATGGGTAACGCAAAGATAATTTGGTTGCAAGTGTATTACTTGCATTCCAATGAAAAATATCTTCAAAATGCCTTTTTCTCTGTTCATATATATTTGTTGCTGAAAACCATCCTGTTTCATCTATACCGTAGTTTTGCAGCTTATGAAAAACACCTGTTCTTTTTGCAAATTCTGGGTTAATCAGCATCGGAAACTCATATGAATCTCCTAGTGGAAAAAGTCGCTCAATAAAAGGAAACGCTACTCTTGCAATAACTGGGATTCTTCGAAATCTACTTCCTCCAGCTTTGTGGCTATAGTGGTGAAGTTCGCTAGCTAATCGAATCCATTTTAATTTTTTTAAAAGAAGAGCATAGTAATCAATAGCTGAACCCCAGGATATGCTTAAATTCCCCCTACCGCCATTTAGCAACACTCCTACACCTTCCTCACTAGCCTTCTCAAACATCCCTTTTAACCAGAAAGAATTTTCAAAAAATTTATAAGGCATTTCCATAGTGTTGAGAAAATCATCAATTTCCGAATAGGAATCTCTTCCTTCAAAATCTAAATAATGATCTTTGATACCACCTATATGCCGTACAGTTGATTGAATAAAGGGCGTTTCGTTTGGCATTAAGTGTTTAGGTGTAAAATCTTTAAAATCATTAGGAGGAACATAGCTAAATGTATATAGTTGCTTACGTGTCCCACTAAGACTTTTTGCAGCGAAACTAACAATTGAACCTGAGTCTAAACCCCCACTCAACTGAGCTCCAACTTGGCGATAAGTGCGTAAACGCGAAGTAACTGCTTTTTGAAACACTTCTTGAAACGCTTCTATATACTCTTCATTAGATTTCAATTTTAATGGTTGGACGGAAGTTAATGTACAATATTGCTTAATCTTTATTGTTTCTTCCATCACGGTAATACTATGTGAAGGGGGCATCTGTGCTATATTTTTATATGGGGTTAGTGATGCATCTACCACATCAATCATTCCAGAAATCGCCAAAAATTCCGCAAGCCACTGTTCATTTAATTTCTTTTCTACATAGGGTAGTGATAATAATGGTTCTATGGTAGTACAGAAAGCAAATCTATTTGTATCATGATAAAAGTAAAGGGTTCTACTTCCCGAAAAATCTCTCGCACCAAAAAGTATTTGCTTTCTCTCATCCCAAATTACAAAAGCAAAATCACCTACTAAATATTTTGGAGACTCCTCTCCCCACTTGTGATAGGCAAGTAAGATTAATTGACTATCCGTCATCGCTTTTCTTTCAATATATTCAACCTGCAGTTTCTCGAATAATTCATCTCGATTGTCGATAATGGCATCAGCTGTAATTGCTAGCTGCCTTTCATAATCACAATAAGGCTGCTGCTCTCCTACTGATTCCGGTGTAATCCATTGTGCATGGCAACCAAGAAAGATATTTTTCTTATGCGATATTTGAATATCATTAGCAGGGTATTTTTGTAAAGATTGCATAACTCTATTCACATGCTCGACAGGTACAGGTTCATTATTAGAATGATAAATACCAGCAATTGCACTCATGATTTTCTCCCTTTCAAATATGTATCATGATAAAACTTATTCTTTTTAAAGAACGACCATTTAAAATAATTTATTTTTATATTTTAAATCGTTTTAATTTAACTTTATACATTCCAAATCATTTTTTCTATCCAGTTTATATTGTTCTTTATAAAGAACAATATAAACAAATTATATCTCATTTACATCAGATGTCAATAACTCAAAAGAAAATTTCAGATGATATTTTAATTAACGCATGCATTTACCGTAATTTAACAATAATTACCGTTTAGTCCAAGCAATAAGAGGAAATTTCGAATTTAATATTATAAGGAAAAAATAAAGATGAGCATCTCTTTTTATGCTGGAAACTTCTTTACTCTTTTTATTAAAGGTATAACAATTAACGGGGGGATTTGCATTGGCATATAAGATACAAATCAGCAGTAGTTTAAAGAAGGATTTACCAATTTTAGATATTGGGGAATTTGGATTATGCACAGATACAGCTGAATTATTTATTGGTTCTGATTCTGGTAATATCCAAATAGCAAATAAAAATGAAATTGGGCTTTTATCAGATTTAACAACTACCGATAAAGAAAATTTAGTTAATGCAATTAATGAAATAGAAAGAAAAATTAGTGACAATCACGGAGCTACTAGTTTAGATGAGTTGAGTGACGTAGATATATCCACATTATCACCTAAAAATGGGGATATTCTCAAATATGAAGCTGGCATTTGGAAACCAGCAACAAATTTATCAGGTACAATATCCTCATCTCCTTATGTAATTGAACTCAATAGGTGGAATATTAAAAACGATGGAACTTCTTCGAAAACTACTACCCAGGGTATCAATGATGCAATTATTTGGGCTAAGTCTCAAGGCGTTAACCATGTAATATTACCTAGTGGTTTTTATAAACTAAAGCTAAAACCATGGGTATGGCAAGATGCTGTTTCATTATCCTTCACATGTATTAATATGGTAAATGACCTTCACTTTGAAATGGCAGATGGTTGCATACTAGAATTAGAAGGTAACAGTTCTCCAGGCTACAGTATTTTTCAAGTTAAAGATGTTAAAAACGTAAAGATTTCTGGCGGTAAGATAATCGGAGACCGAAAAACACATTATTACGAAATTGGTGTGAAATTTGTTCGGGGTGGAATCAACCCTGATGGATCATTAAACGATAATCCTAATTTCATAAGAAGTGAAATAATTGATAGATTTAGGGATCCAGGACTTTTAAACAATTTCAGGCTATGGAAAATCGAAGGCATAGACGTATCCAAAGGTTATAGCTTTTATCAGTACAAAGACACAGTTTCTAATAACACATTAGTTGGTTTTAGAAATAACGGACAATTTGCTCCATCAGCACCAACAGGCAGAGGATGGCTCTTACAACCTAATATAGAAGCAAACAACAAAATGGTTTTCACTATTGATATTACTAATACCCCATTAACAGATAATCAAATTACGGCTATTACTGCGAAAGTTGATAATGAAAGATATACTCATGAATGGGGACAAGGAATCGAAATAGCAGGTTCAAATCATGTAGAAATTAAAAACACAGAGATATGTGATTGTACTGGAGATGCTGTTTCAACAGGTTGGTTACAATACCGAACTAATTCATCTGACTATACTCAGAACGAAATGGGACACCACATTTGGGTTCATGGTTGTGATATACACCACTGTAGAAGACAAGGTATTACTCTTGCTTCAGCAAACGATGTATACATTTATGATAATAAGATTCATCATATAGGTAAAGCAGACGATAATGTTACATCAGACTTTCGCAATGGAATCCCTCCCATGTTTGCAATAGATATTGAGTCTATGGTAGGTGAAAGCAACATACCATATAAACAGCCTTACTATAATAAAGATGGTTTAGAGCTGAACTTTAGATTATATATTTTTAATAACTACATTCACAATAATGAAAGAGGTCACTTTGTGAATGCAGATGGTAATCATATAACTTTAGAAAATAATACTTTTGAAGGTTGGAATGTCGGAGGCGTTAGTTCTTATCCTACAAATATGTATATAAAGTATTTAAATAATACTTTTGTTAACACAGAACTTATTGTATCGGGTGACAATTATGTAAATGGCTTAGTTGGTCAACAATCTAATCTTAGATTAATGGACGTTAGAGGTTCTGTTATCCAAAACGTACGTTTGAATAATGGTATCTTTTATGGAAATGCAAACTATGGTTATTTTGGTACACCTACAGTTGATGTTTCAACGAGTTCGTTTATTGTCAATAATCATGGTATGGGAAATACAGCTAAAATTTGTTTTGAACAATGGGTAGGAAAAGTTCCTAGCGATATTAATGTGGATAAAATATACTATGTAGTAAATCGTACTACTAATTCTTTTCAAATATCTGAAACCGAAGATGGACCTCCTGTCACATTTTATGATTCTGGGGAGTCGGGATTTAATGTTAGCCGATTTAATTATGGAAGGTGCTATATTAATAATGTCGTTATTGAAAGAGACTGGAATACTGGTGGAACAACACCAGGCTTTGCAGTAACTGCAGCAGGTAGCATTATTCAGAATGTCACAGTTAAAAATCATAGTGTAAGTATTAATGGAAACGGATCTAATATTTATGTAGGCAGGCCCCTAATAGTTGACGGTTTAACTATTATAGATGGCAGTGCGAATATTAAAGATTGCAATATATTGAATAGTCAATTCATCAGAAACAGAAACAAGTCAATTAGTCCTGACTTAAAATTTGGCGATACACCTTTTCCAGAGACAAGGATTAATATCAAGAACAGCCTATTTAGAAATATCGACGCAACTTTAATAAATTCTACCGTAGATAATTGTTCATTTTATAACGTAAAGCTTAGTAAAACTGACAACAACACCCAAACAGTTTTGAACCATTGCTATTTAGAAAATTCTATAGTTGATGGGTACTGGCTAGAACTAAAAAAAGGATATTTAATTACAAGATGTACTCTTCTCAATACAACTATGACTGTAAATAAAAATCCTGGAACAACCTTGTTACTAGAAAATATTGATATCACTAATTCCACAGCTGACCTTAACGCACCTAGCGTAACTGTTAACCCTAATGGCGGAATATATAATACAGATAAAATGGTAACATTAGTAGCAAATGAAGATGCAATTATTTACTATACCTTAGACGGAACGCTTCCAACTACATCTAGTATTCAATATTCTGCGCCCCTTAAACTTTCAAATCCCACTACCCTAAAAGTCATTGCAGTAGATGCTGCTGGTAATCAAAGTAAAGTTAAATCAATTCAGTTTAATATAGATAAAACTCCTCCAACCAATGTTACAAATTTAACTGCTACACCGTTTAATGATAAAGTTAATTTATCCTGGACAGCTAGTACTTCTAACGATGTATTAAACTATGAAATATATAATGGGGATACACTCATTGGGTCCGTTAACAGTACTACTTACACTGTTACTGGCCTTCTAGCTTCAACTCAATATTCGTTTACTGTTAAAACGATAGACAAAGCAGGAAACAAATCCTCTGGTATTTCTATTATAGTTACTACTTCACAAGATACTACACCGCCAGAAGAGATTTCAAACTTACTAGCGAGCAGTATCACTTCAGACTCGATTGGATTAACTTGGACTCGAAGCCCATCATCTGATATTGCATGTTACGAAATATACCAAGATAATGTGTTATTAAACGGAAACATTACAACTACAAATTACAGTGCAACTGGATTAAAAGCAAATATACAATATAAGTTGACTGTAAAATCAAAAGATATCAATGGAAATGTTTCTAATGGTATTAATATTACAGTAAAAACTTCAACCATATCCGCTAACTATGTAACAAATGGCCTTATTCTATATAAAAACAACCCTACTAATAATTCAATTGTGGCAAATCCAGATAGCTATTTTATGAACAATGATAAATTTACAATCTCATTCACTGCAAAAATCCCTAAATATGGTGATTTAATTAGTAGATATGAATTGGGTGGATCTCAAAATAAAATATTGTTAGAGCGCAATGGAAACAATGCTTTTGGATTCTCACTGTGGGGCGCTAGCTCTAACATATCAGTTACTTCTCCTCAGTATGCAGACGAATCTTTATATTATCACATTGCTGTAATAAGAACCCATACAACATTGTCAATGTATGTAAATAATATTAAAGTCTCCGAATCTGGAATAGCTAATAATTTTTACGCTAAACCTTCTTTCCTCCCGCTCATTATAGGTGATAAAGCAATATCTGTCTTATTTAGAAACATAGCATATTATAATAGAATATTAACTCCTGAAGAATTAGCCCTTAACTTTAATGCGCTTAAGTAATATGATTACATTTTTAATTTCCCTAAAATAATAATTCAAAAAGACTAGAATACCTTTAATAATTAAATCATTCTAGTCTTCTATATTTCTGCGATTATTTCTTTACTCTTTTCTTTTTTAATTTTGCCACTTTTTCTACAAACCATTATTTAGATACAATGGTATGTCAACACTAAACTAGACAGTTTTTTTAAGGTGTTTCATTTTGTATTGAATAGGACTCATATAATCAAGGGTTCCGTGGATACGCAAGTGATTAAACCAATGGACATAGTCTTGTAATTCCCTTGTTAATTCTTCTAGACTAGCGAAATTTCGCCCGTTCACAAATTCCGTTTTAATGATTTTAAAGGTAGCTTCAGCGACCGCATTGTCATATGGACAACCTTTCATGCTTAACAATCGTCCGATCGTAAATATCTCTAGTGCTTTATCTATGAGGTTATTTTTAAATTCATTTCCTCGGTCCGTATGGAAGAGCTGAATTTGATGAAGATTTGCTTTTATGGGTGCAAACGCTCGATAAACCAAGAGGGCATTCTTATTGGCTCCTACACTATAACCAATGATTTCTCGATTAAAGAGATCGACAAATACACATATGTAAGACCATTTTTTATCTACTCTTACATACGTGAGATCACTGACGACAACGGACAACACTCTCTCTTGCTTGAACCGTCGGTTCAATTTGTTTTTTGTTCGGATTCATTTGGTTCAGTAGAACGTGGTTTAAACTGAGCGACTGTGTAGATAGAAACTAAACCTTGCTCTTTCATGATGCGGCTAATGCGGCGTCTTGAGACAACTTTCCCTTGTTTCTTTAACTCATACTTAATTTTGCGTGTCCCATAAACCTGACGATTGGCATGGAAAATGTCTATGATGGCAGAGGTAACGTCATCTTCCGTCGGACGTTCCTTCGCTTCATAATAATACGTACTTCTCGGGAGTTGTAGGACTTTGCACATTGCTGATATCGAGTATTTGTGTTGGTTATTTTTAATCACTTTTACTTTCGTCCTAGTATCAGCGCGGCTTGCTTTAAAATATCATTCTCCATTTCTAATTGTTTATTTCGTTTGCGAAGCTCCATCAGTTCTTTTTGTTCCTCGGTCAGGTTATCTTTTTCGTTAAACGAACCAGATGTTTGACTTTGCTCTATCCACTTATCTAAAGACGAAGGAGTCAAGTCATATTCACGAATGATCTCTTTTCTTGGTTTTCCGTTCTGATACAGCTGCACCATCTGTTGTTTAAATTCCTTTGTAAATGTTCGACGTTCTCTTCTGGTCATTGTAGATGCTCCTTTAGTATGTTATCTGTAGTCTACTTGACCTTAAAAATTCTGTCCAACTGAGTGTAGCCTATCCAGTTTTTATTTATTACATACTATAATGATGAAATTATTATTACCGCTAAAACTAACATTTAACTTTTATAAGTAACTTTTTTATTTATTTTAAATCGTTCTAATATCGTTCCCATTATGTTTTTAATTATATTAAATAAATATTTGAACTCCTTGGTTTTGTAAAAAACTAATATATATATCGTATTAATAGTTATTAAACAGATAATCCCCTTTAAAACTAATGTTACGAAAGTGTCGGGTTCTATAAGACTCCACACTAAATTTGTCGTAAAATAGGTTCCTGTAGCTATAATTGTAAAGTAAAAATATCTTACGAAATACATTATTATGGGTTTATTAAATACTTTTTTATAGACTAAATAAGGTGTTACCCAAAAAGGCACGACTAGGGCACTAATAAGAGTTCCGATAAAAACACCTGCAATGCCTATGTGCCGAACCACAATAATTGAAATAACTAGATTAACAGCCGCCTGAAATAAAGGGGCAAACCTGTCTTCATGAAAAATTCCTGAAGTTGTTTTCACTGTAGAAATTGAATTTCTCATGCCTCTTTCATAAAAAATAATAATTAGTATTACTACTACACCTTTACTCATTAAAAATTCGGATCCTATCCAAATAGCAATGAACGGTTCTAACATGATTAGTAGCAAAATACCCAGAGTTGAATATAGCCAGAAGCTCAATAACATAGTTACTTTATAAATGCTATAAACCTTCTCTTTAGTTTCTTGTGCTATTAAATTCCCAACACTATGGTAAATATTACTGAAAACTTGATTTACGAAAGTCCTACAAATTTCTATTAGCATATTATAATTAGAGTACAATCCAACTGCTGTTACGCTGACAAATGTAGATATGATAATATTGTCAGTACCAAACACAAGATATGTTCCAATATTCTGCAAAACAATAGCCTTTATATTCCTAATAATGTTGATTTTAGTTTCGTTGTCTAATTTTCTAGTTACTTTATTTTTTAAAAATGGATACATTTTATTTACAATGGTGGCTAAAATGGTAGATGTAACTATTGTTATAAAACAATCTGCAGCTAAGTATAAAATAAAGTTTTTGGTATAATATAATATACCTATTTTAAGAGAAACAGATGCAATTGAAGATACAGCGTAGACTCCTGTCACCATATATGTTTTTTGGCATACGCTTAAAAAGTTATTTTTGTGTAAGTACAAGTATGGTAAAACAGTATTAATCAAAAAAATTAGATAGATCAAATGAATGTTTTCTACACTAGTACTCTTCGTAAAAAGTTCAAGAAAGGGCATAATAGATAGACCTACAAGCAATACAACTAAGGCAATCACCATATATGCTTTCTTATATAAATTCATTAGAACATTTATCTTTTCCTGATCATTTTCTGCTACTGGCTTATAAAGACTATAAACAATGCTTGAACCTACACCCGCTTCAGCTAATGCTAACATTGCCAGTATACTAGTGAACAATCCACTAATTCCTAGATATTCTACACCTAAATAATTAATAAATATCGTTCTTGAAACAAAGCTTAGTGAAGTAATAATAATTTGATTCCCTAAACCTGTTGCTATATTGATGATTGAGTGTTTAGTTCTCATTTTATCTCCTTTAGGTCCTACATATAAGAATTATAAACATATATCTATTCAATATATTTAGTAACCTACTTAACAAATCCTATTTTACTTTTCAGTTGTTCATACATACCCTTCTTATCATTATCTGATATATTTCCTTTTATTGTATAGTTACTGTCATATATATTGGTTACAGAATCATTAAGTTGTTTATTAATTTTAATTTTATATTCTTCTAAAGTAGATATAATTCGTGCCGGGTTACCAGCTACTACGCTATTTTCCGGGATAGATTTTGTTACTATGCTACCAGCAGCAACGATTGAATTTTCACCAATGGTTACTCCCGGCATAATTAAAGCTCGAGCACCAATAAATACGTTATCTTTTATACTAATGCTACTAATCTTTGTATAATCATTTAGCATCTTAGTGCTAGCATCATGTGCTAATAAATACGCTTCAGGTGCTATAGTGACATTGTCGCCAATTCGTATCAACCAACAATGAGAATAATCAAATATTACACCTGGCTGAATAGAACAATTATTTCCAACTCTCATTCCCATTCTAATAAGATCTTCTAACCATATTTCTTCTAGCAGAAATTTTTTAAATCTTGCTCTAAAGTAATTTTTAATTATTTTCAACATACAGTTTTCACTTCCTTAGAGTAGGAATAGCGTTTATCATTCTTATACAAAACCCTTGCGTAAATGGCAATATATTAAATAGCATTGCATATACCCCTATATCCTTCGTATCTCCTTGAGAAAAATCAACTTCTCCGTTTCTTCGTGTAACTGTCATTAGATAATTTATAGCTTTAGTAGTACTATCTAAACAATCTTTTTCAATTTCATCAATTTTTGAAGCATTAATTAAAAACCACCCTAGCGTAGCAGTAGTAGAAGAATCCGCTCTAGATTCACTTCTGGTAACTGTCCAGTTCCAACTACCATTTTTTTGCTGGAAGTTCATAATCGCTTTAGCAAATTTTATTACACTTTCTTCTAATTCCAATTTATATTTACTATCTGCCGGAAGCTCAATCCATGAATCTATAAGACCAATAGCAAACCACCCTAGCCCTCTTCCCCAACCGTACAATCCTAACGGTATTTTATTATCTACCTTATAGGCATGACACGGGATAGAGTATCTTTCTAACATGCCATATCGTTCGTACTCTTTAATTTGTTTTGCTGCTAAGTCTATGCATTCACCTTTATTGTATTTTGTTCCATAAGCAATTAAAAAAGGACATATGAAACCTATCGTATCTACATACCTATAGCTCGGCATAGATTTCCTATATTCAACTGTGCCTTCTTCGCCTATATGCTCTTTTATCATTTCCCATGTATAATCTAATGCTTTTCTGTACCTATCAGTTTCTATAAAATCCAATTTCATGACAGCATAAGCTAATATTGCCCCATCTACATGTACAGGCTTCTGTTTCCATTGACCAGCACTATCAAACTTGTTGTTTAAAAACTTTACTATCTCATTTTCAGTTCTGCGATCCTTTTTATTTTTTAAATATTCTGATAATCCCAATAATATAGGTGCCTCTTGCCAGTGCTGTATAGCACTTTTTGTATACTTTCCTTTTAACATATCTAATACAATTAAACGTGTATTATCAGTTACCTTTATCTTTGGAGTATCATTTAACCAACTAACTGCTTTCTCAGTAATTAATTTATTCCAGATGTTTTTATTGTCATATCTCCCTATATGAATCCGCCCCAACCAGTCTTTAAATATAGGAATAATATCTATTAGTATAACTATTACTATTAGAGTGATTACTAAAAATACACTTGTTTGAATAATCATTTCTATGTCCTTTCTTATCCTGCATTAAACAATTTATATAACTTTTCTATCTCAGACTCAGTTCCCAGCTTTTCGTTTGACAAATTGTTCGTTAGTTTCCCTCTTAAATAATCATCATCTAGTAATCTTTTGATTCCCTCAGCAATTGATGAGGATGTCATATTTACTATTAACCCCGTTTCCTGATCTTTGATTTGATCTTTAACTGTAGTAAAATTAGTTACTACAATTGGCTTATGAAGTATCTTTGCTTCATCAATAGCTATAGATTTGCCTTCAAACCTGGAAGGGTGAACATAAATATCTGCATCTTTTATGTATGGATATGGATTTTCTTTTAAGCCTAGTAGCATAAAGTTCTTTTGAAGACTGTAAGCTTTAATTAGCTTTTCAAGCTTATCTCTATCTTCTCCTTCTCCAATAACGTACCATTTTACTTTGTATCCACTATCAATTAAATTCTTACATGCTTCTACAGCCATCTCAAACCCTTTTTGATGGTGTAACCTACCTAATGAAACTAAATTTATCCCATGATATTTTATTTTCGAATCATTCAATGACATTTTGTTTATAACTTTCGGTGAAACAATATTATACATCACTTCAACTTTGTCTTTGTATACAGGAAACCTTTGTTTTAAAACACTAGCGCACTCTTCAGATACTGTAACGATATTATCCAGTTTATCGAAATATTTTTGATCAATTTCAGGATCCATTCCAAGCTTGTCATAATCATTATGAATAAATCCTATTTTCTTTTCTGCATTTACTTTGTCTATACAAAAATAAATAGGGGTTTTTTCCAGGTATCCAATTGCAACGTCATATCTCTTGTTTATTCTTTTTAACGAGTATGATAAATGTTTCCAAACTCTTTGTTCACACCGCACTCTATTTTTTTCATTTTGGAAAATAATCCCTGCTCTTATCCTTGACCAAGCTATATCAAATTTGCCTTGTTTTATGCAGCTTTTAACAGCCTCTTTTGCGGACATATCAAAATATTTATATCCAAAAGGCTCTGTTAGTAAATTAACTTGTGGAGGTATCTTAGAAAGAAAGAGTCCCTCATGTTTAAACAACAATAGATCCACATTGAACTGGGAGTAATTTATTGTTTCTAATAGAGAAATGAGAGCCTTTTCTGCGCCACCACAATTTAAATTATTCATTACAAATAAGATATTTTTTTTCATTAAGATGATCACCACCTATAATATTTCATACAATTTATGGATTTCTTCTTCTGTCCCTAACTTTTCTGCAGATAAATTTTTTATAATTCTTTCCCTGAACTTGCGATCCTGGGATAATTTTTCAACACCCGCAGCAATAGCATTCGAATCCAAATCTACAATTAAACCGTTTTCTCCATTATTTATTTGATCTTTTGCTGTTTTAAAATTAGTAACAATTATTGGCATATGAAGAATTTTAGCTTCGTCTATTGCAATAGATTTACCTTCGTACCTAGAGGGTTGTATATATATATCTGAGTTGCTTATATATGGATAAGGATTTTCCTTTGTCCCTAATAATTTAAAATTATTAGTTAAGCCACTTCTTTCTATTAAACCTTCTAATTGCTCTCTTTCGTTCCCCTCACCTAAAACACACCAATTTACTTTATGACCTTTTTCTATTAATAGCTTACAAGCATCTATAGCAATATCAATACCTTTTTCATGACTTAACCTGGCAATTGTAATGATATTAATATGATTTTTTTGATTAATAATATCATAATTTATTTCTGTGCCAGATAAACTTTTTATAATTCTAGGAGATACAATATTGTAGATAACTCTTACATTATCTTTTAGATGCATGAATGTTTCTCTTAAAGAATTTGCACATTCTTCAGAGACGGTAACGATATGATCTAGTTGCTTAAAAAATGGATTATCGTAACGATAATCCATTCCTGAATTTGAATAGTTTGTATGAATCCAACCAATTTTCTTTTTAGAATTTACTTTGTCGACTACAAAATAAATAGATGACTTTTCAAGATACCCAACAGCTACATCATATTCTTTTTCTAGGTTATCAAATGACGAACTTACGTATTTCCATGCAGTCTGTTCCGCTTTAGTAGAATTTTTGATTACTCTATTTATTAAAGTGAACATTAATCTAAAACATGCTAAATTAAATTGGCCAGCTTTTAAAAATAACTTTATGGATTCCTTAACTTCGTGTTTGAATTTTTTATAATTAGCGGGTAACTCTAATATATTAACCTCTTCGGGGATTGAATTTATAAATAAGCCAGCTTTATGAAATAGAAATAAGTCAACATTGTATGAATTATAATCAATTTGAGATAGTAAATTTACTAAACTTTTTTCTCCACCGCCAGCGGATAAACTTGGCATCACGAACAATATATTTTTCTTCATTTTACACCTCAGGTTACCTATTTAATTCATTTAAATAGTCAACTGCTTTATATGACATTTTTTGAATTCTTGGTACGGATTGCTGTAAATTTTCCCTTATTATCTCTTCTTCTTCCACCATTTGATCAAAATTAGCTTTTAACTTGACACTATCAGAAATATCATCGATTCCTAAAACTAATTTTTCTTCCCCGAAGAGATCTTTAGCAATTCCTTTCGACTTTACACTATACCCCAATACCATAGTAGGAACATAAGAAGAGTAAGCTGCTATTGTTGCATGCGTTCTTGCTCCAATAAAAAATTTCATTCTTGCTATATAACCTTTATATTGTATTGCGTTTAAATTCTCTGGCAATAACAGGACTCTTCCTGTATTTTTAAATTCTTCATAATAATTTTTTAAAACTTCATAATCATTATTTCCTTCTTGAATGACATGTGGAGTCAAAGCAATTGTTAAATCTGTAGTATTCAATATATGATTAATGAGAACTCGTACCGCTGCCCGAGACTGTTTATTTCTATTCCAAACAAGCGGACTAAAATTTAACCCTACTGTTTTTCCTTCTTTCCACCCTTCAGGCAACTCTAGCTCTTCTTTTTCCATTGTAAATGCAGGATCTGCACATAATTTAACATTTGTAAGCCCCTTATTTTTCAACATATTGTAAGTAAGAGTTTCCCGTGCTAGTATTAAATCAAATGATTTCAGGTCTTCTAGTTTTTGTGGTGATATGTCTTCTTCCCCAATAGAACATCCCCATAAAACCAATTTCTTTCCCTGCGCTTTTATTCTTCTATCTATTTCGTACCAGCCAGGTTGCTCTCCATAACAATAGTTATCTCCGCCGATGGACAAAAATACATCTATATTTTTTATATGCTTAATTATATTATGTTCAATTTTACCTAAAGCATAAGACTGGTCATTAAAAACCTTCACTTTAATTGAAGATAGTATCCAATCAAGTGAATATTTTTTTATGTGTTTCTTTGAACCATCATAAATTCCATCTAATTTAACTAATATTTTATCTGTCTCAGGCTGCCCAGACGCTAAATATATTTCTGTTCCATTTATTTTTTCTTTTATTATATCATTAGAAGACCTCACAATAGCTTCACACCCTCTATTAAGACTGCCATCATGGGCAAACATCATAACCTTCATTAAAAAATACCTCCAAATATTATTTATTCCGTACTCTGCTGTACGCCGTAGCAAAGTATAGTCCTAAAGTTGATTCTCTTTTTATCATATTAATAATAAACTTTTCATAGTTTCCTATTGTATTGTAATTTTCGTTACAATAAATCGGTAACGCTTCTTTAACATATTTATTACTTATCATTTCCTTTATATATCTGTACCTCATTTTAAAGCTCAATTCTTCAGCTGGGTGAGAATATACATGTACGTATGACATCACATTTTTTATAAGCTTTAATGCTTTGAATTTTTGTACCTTAACTTTGTTAATGGTACCCATCAGGTTTTCAGGTAATTCTAGTCTATAAACCTCTAAGGCTCTTTGAAAATAGTCCTTTTCTGCTACATTTCTAGTAGCACTTCCTTTAACCTCTCTGTAATGATATCCCGTATAATTTATATATATCATAGTATCGATACACCCTATAAAACTCATATTAAACATTCCATCTTCACCAAGTGGAACATTTTCAGGAAACCTTATAAGGTTTTCTTTTAATATTTTATGCCTATAGAGTTTATTACAAGCAGTATTTAAGTCATCAGCCTTAAGAAAATAAGGCAATATTTCTCTCTTTATGTAACTTTCATCTAAAATAATACCAATTGGAAAAGAATATTTAGTGATTAACTTATGTCCTTCTATCTCACTTTCAAAGTTTGATAAAATAAGATCATAATTATTTTGCCTTGCACAGTTATATAATGTTTGATACATGTCTTTTTCTATATAATCATCCGCATCCACAAATCCTACATATTCCCCTAAAGCTATTTCTAAGCCATTATTTCGCGCAATACTGACTCCGTGATTCTCTTGATTAATTAGCTTTACCCTATTGTCTTTTTTTCTATAGTTCTCTATAATTTGAACACTATTATCTTTTGACCCATCATTTACGAAAATAAATTCGCATTGTTCAAGCGTCTGGTTTAAGAGTGACTCAATGCATTCAGTAATATATTTTTCTACATTGTATACAGGTATAACAACACTTACTTTTACGTTATTCATTAAATCACTCCTTTCCTACAATCTATCTTTGTGTAAAATGCTATAACTACCATTAACTTCTATTAACTGGTATAATTTTTCTAATTCTTTGCTGTTATTGAAGTCTACAGTCTTACAATTATTAGATAGCTTACTTCTCAATTGTTGATCTCTGTATAAAGTTTCTATTCCCTCTGCTATCTCTTCGATTGACAGTCCACAAATATATCCATCAAGTCCATCCTTAACTTGACTTTGGGCAGTAGCATAATTAGTAATCAAGACCGGCTTATAAAGAATTTGAGCTTCCCCCACCGTAACAGCTTTTCCTTCGTATCTAGACGGTTGAACATATAGATCGGCTTCTTTCATATAAGGGTATGGATTGGTTTGTTTCCCTAAAAGAACAAAACAATTTTCCAAACCATTTTCTTTTATTAGCTCTTTTAACATTTTCTCATCTCCGCCATATCCAACGACATACCAGGCAATGTCTTTATAACCTTTATCTTGCAACAGTTTCAAAGCTTTAACTGCATTATCAATTCCTTTAGCATAAGATAACCTTGCCACTGTTATGATTTTAAACCTTTGATCATTTAGCATAGGGTTTTCAACTTTCTCATTGGCTAAGGTTCTAACAAAATCTGGAGAGGTAATGTTCTCCATAACAATAATCTTCTTTTCTAAACTAGGATATTTTTGAATAAATGCATTTTTACATTCTTCCGATACCGCTACAATGTAATCAAATTTATTCCACATTTGAATATCTACTTTTTCGTCTGTATCTACCGTAGAAAAATCAGTATGTATCCAAGCAATTTTTGTCTTTGCTTTTACTTTCTCTGCGATAAAGTAATGAGGCCATAAGTAGCTGATAGCAAGATCGTATTGCTCTTCATGCTTAGGAAGAAAAGGCAATGAATATTTCCACATATATTGCATTTGCTTATAGCCCTTTTCGGAAGACCGGCTTAAATTTGCTTTATACTTTGCCATTAGCCTTACTAGTCCGAGTAGTATTTTTCCAGATTTTAAAGCTTGTCCTATCGACATTCGAAAGGTTTTATAGGCTACAGATTCTTCTAATAAGTGTGGTTGATTTGGAAGCAAGTTCATAAAATCTCCAGTATGACTGTATAGCATCAAATTAATCCGATAATGTTGATAGTCGAAGTTATTTAGCATACTGATAAGACTTCTTTCCACTCCTCCAACTTCCATGTCAAAAGAGGAAATTAATACCTTTTTCATATATTCCTCCATTATTTATTATGATTTGTAAATATTTATTAGGTGGTAAATCCCTCGATTTAACGAATATCCATTTTTTTCAAAAGCATCAATAATCATACTTGTATCTTTTTCCTTTGTATTTACTCGTTCAATTATTTTATCGGCCCACACATCAGGGCTATCGGCTAGTGAAAGTTGTGACACTAACCCTATATTTAAATCGGCTTCTGGCTGAATAGCTTCTGATACCACACATGGTAATCCACTTGCCTGAGCTTCTAACAGCACTAGTCCTAGACCTTCATATAAAGAGGGAAACACAAAGACATCCATACTATGAAACATAGTGGGTATGTCCTCTCTTACTCCCGTGAACTTAATGCTGTTATGTATTCCTTCTTTTTTAACCTGTTCTTCAATTTGTTGTTTTAAAACCCCGTCTCCAACTAATAGCAGCTCAGCTTCAGGATTCTTTTCAAGTATTTTTTTCATAATTTGTAATAAAAACGTATGGTTCTTTGCTTCCATAAATCTGCCAATGTGTCCAATAATTATTTTATTTTTTATCCCCTCTTCACCTTTAAATCTATTAACTTCTGATTGAGGACATTTTAAGAAATGCGCGTAATCAATTACGTTAGGAAAATAGGAATAACTTTTCTTAGTCAAGCTTCTTTGTCCAAATAAATAGCTTCCTGCACCAGCACTACAAGCTAACAAATTCGTTGAAAACGTATTAATTATAGATTTCATTAACTGAATATAAATTTTTTTTATAAAATGGTCACTATTGTCTAAAGTTGTGTGAGCATGAGAGATTCTTACTTTAACACCAGCTAAAAAAGCAGCCATAGTAGCAATTCCACAATGAAACAAAGTATGAGCATGAACAACATCGTAAGGGCCATATTTTTTTATTGCTATATATATTTCTTTTATGGATTGAGTTTTCGATAGTTTTATTATTCTACCACCTAAAGCTTTTATCTCTTCGTCATAGTGAGCATCTTGTTGGCTATACGAAATAAAATCAAACTGGACTTTCTTTTGATCAATATTTCTATAGATATTCATTAGCATTGTTTCTGTCCCTGCTCTATTCATTGCTCCTACAACTTGAAGAACTCTTATTGGTTTGAAATTACTCATTGATCTCTTCCTTTGGATTTATAATTAACGGTTAAGATTTATTTACTAATTATTTTTATTTTCTACCTTCTCATTCTGCCATTTTATAAATTCAATAATAGCTTTATACTCTGGAAGCTGTTCTTTTCTAACCCCCAGTTTTTTTAATTCGTTTACGAAATGAAGCCATTCACTTTCTAAAAAATGTGAGGGTTCATGCTTAATTTCGATAAGTGTATGTAAATCTACATTTAACACAGCCACAATTCTTTCAACTACTTGGATAGAAGGATTATCATTTAGATTACGCTCGATATTACTTAAATACGACTTGGACATATTAGCTCTTTCAGCCAGTTCAGATAATGTAAGTCCCTTTTTTTTGCGGATTTTATGAATTTTGTCTCCAATCATTCATCCTTACCTCATATTTTCTAATATTGGACGATTCCTTCTTTATTTAAGGCTCCTAATCCTTTTTTTAGACATCTAATGACTTTATTTTGTTCATTTTCCGTCATACTTGAACCTGATGGAAGGCAGATGCCAGTTTTAAATAGCTGGTGGGCTACGTCTTTATTTTCATCATGGGGATAGTAACGAGCTCCTTTAAAAAAAGGCTGCATATGGAGGGGCTTCCATACCGGGCGCGCTTCAATATTTTGTTCCGTGAACGCTTGTACCAGCTCTGCTGCAGATGTTCCTGCTTCTTTTTCATTAACAGTTAAAACAGTAAGCCAACGATTTGTTTTCGTATTTGATAGCTCGGGCATGAATGCAATACCTGATAAACCAGATAATTCTTGATAATAATGCTCGAAAATTTTTCTTCGTGTTTCTACTCTGTTCTCTAACACTTGTAACTGTGCCCTTCCGACTCCTGCGAGAATATTACTCATTCGATAATTATACCCAAGCTGACTATGCTGATAGTGAGGAGCAGAGTCACGTGCTTGCGTTGCTAAAAAGCGCGCTTTTTGTAACGCGTCTATATCATTAGAAACAAGCATTCCTCCGCCAGATGTCGTAATAATTTTATTTCCGTTAAAAGAGTATACGCCGAACTTACCAAAACTACCGCTTGCTTTTCCTTTATAAGTAGACCCTAGTGATTCAGCCGCGTCTTCGATGACAGGAACGTTATATTGATTACACAGTGAAAGAATTTGATCCATTTTTGCGCTTTGACCATATAAATTTACAACAATCACTGCTTTGGGAAGCTTTCCTTGTATAAAAGCATCTTGTAACGCTCTTTTTAATGCCTCAGGTGACATATTCCATGTCTCTGGCTCTGAATCAATGAATACAGGCTCCGCTCCTTGATAAATAATGGGATTTGCACTTGCTACAAAAGTAAGAGTCGAACAAAACACGATATCTCCTTTTGTCACTTCCAATAAAGAAAGAGCCAAATGAATCGCTGCAGTTCCTGAACTTACTGCAACCGCTTCACTGACCCCTACACAAGAAGCAAGTTCTTTCTCAAAAGCATCTACATTTGGCCCTAGCGGCGCAATCCAATTAGTTTCGAATGCTTCATCTATATATCTTTTCTCATCTCCGCTCATATGAGGAGGAGAAAGATATATTTTGGAGTTAGTCATTAAAAGTCATCACCTTTTCTACTTATTCTGTTTAATCACTATAAATAACTCTGGCTGGAGATCCTACCGCTTTGCAACTAGAAGAAATATGATGAATGACAGTCGAGCCGGCTCCAATCACCGACCACTGACCAATTTCTATTCCTGGAATAATAGTAGCGGACGCTCCTATATGTACACCTTCACCTAGTGAAACATTTCCTGTTAAGGTAGCGTTAGGCGAGATGTGGACATAATTTGCAAGTTTATTTTCATGTTCAACGATGGCTCCGGTGTTAATAATAGAATGCTCTCCAATTTCTGCATCTGCATTAATCACCGCATTCGGCATCACAACAGTTCCATTTCCAATCATAGCTGTTGAACTTACAACTGCCGTTGGATGGATAACCGATAAATACTGGTCTGTTCGTAAATTTAATGTTTCCACTAGCTTTTTTCTTACTGCATTGCTGCCGATTGCAATCACAACTTTTACATCTATATCAAGTAGCTTATTTAGAAACGAAAAAGGCGCATACGTAATTCCATTTCTTTCTTTTTTTTCTTTATATTTATCATCTAAGATAGCGATAATTTCGTAATTGCGTAAAGAAGAGATCACTTCTTGAATGACCTTACTATGTCCGCCGTTACCTATTACGATAACTTTCAAGTTATATCACGTCTTTCGTTCCTTTGAATTTTTCTATTGTTACATGCCCTTGCTGAGTAATACCTTCTTTTTTCACTACTTTAAGAACCGTTAGAATTAAGATCTCAAAATCGAGAAAGATGCTTTGGTTCCTTACGTACCAAGTATCCATATTGAATTTTTCTTCCCAAGTAATCGCATTTCTGCCATTTACTTGAGCCCAACCGGTAATTCCTGGTCTCACATTATGTCTAAGCATTTGTTCTTCTGTATAAAGAGGCAAATATTCCATCAACAATGGTCTTGGCCCGACTAAACTCATGTCTCCTTTTACTACATTAATAAGCTGTGGAAGTTCGTCTAAGCTATACTTTCTCAGAAACTGTCCTGCTGCTGTTAAACGTGCTTGATCAGATAGCAGGTTTCCTTTCTTGTCTTTTAAATTAGCCATTGTACGAAATTTATAAAGGTGAAATGGATTACTATCTTTTCCAGGACGCTGTTGTTTAAACAAAACAGGCGCACCCATCTTTAATCTGACCAATATGGCAGTGAACAATACAACAGGAGACAATAACATTAATAGAGTCAATGAAATGACTAAATCCATTATTCGTTTCATCATGCATACCCTCTATTTCTTTTTTTACTTTTTATTTCTTGCTTTGGTTATTTAGCTAATCAGAAGAATCAGCAGTTAAAATCGTTTGTTTAATCTCATTTACAATATCGGTTGGTTTAATATCAAGAGATTGATTGCCTTTTTCATAAAAACTAACTAGAATTTCCTGCAACTTTTTTTCAGTAAGGATATTTGATATATTCATCGGGATTTCTCCTTAATTAGACACTAAAAAACCCGCTGCGGAAGTACGCACCGGAAAATTATGTTCAATTAAGTTGTCATGATCTTCAACATATCCACCTAGATTATTTTTCTGCCATCTCCAGGTATCCTGGCACATTTCATTAATTCCTTTAGCGGCAACCCAGCCAAGCTCATTTTTTGCTTTTGAAACATCTGCAAAACAAATGGCTGCATCTCCTGAGCGTCGGTCCGTAAAGGTATAAGAAACTTTCTTCCCAGAAGCCGCTTCAAATGCTTTAACCATTTCTAATACACTATAGCCTTTACCTGTTCCAAGGTTGTAAGTATTCACACCTTTTGATGATCGCACTTTCTCTAAAGCTTTTAAGTGCCCTTTTGCTAAATCAACCACGTGAATGTAGTCTCTAACTCCTGTCCCATCTTTTGTTGAATAATCACTTCCAAATATATTAAGGCTCTGTAGTTTACCGACTGCCACTTGCGAAATATATGGCATTAAGTTATTTGGAATGCCATTTGGATCTTCTCCAATCAACCCGCTTTCATGAGCCCCAATGGGATTAAAATATCGTAAAAGAGTAATACTCCATGCTTCATCGGATATATATAAATCTCTTAATATCTCTTCTATTATCTGCTTCGTTTTTCCGTATGGATTCATAGCTCCTATTGGAGCGTCTTCAGATATAGGAACTTGATCCGTTGATCCGTATACGGTTGCTGAAGAACTAAATACTAGTTTTTTCACTCCGTATTTTTTCATCAGTTCACACAGTACAAACGTACCCGTAAGGTTATTATGATAGTACCAAAGAGGAAAAGATACAGATTCACCTACAGCCTTAAGCCCTGCAAAGTGAATAACTGACTCAATCTTATTTTCAGAAAATACTCTTTCAAGCTCTTCTTGATTGAGTAAATCCACGTTATACGTTTTAAATGTTTTTCCCGTTATATCAGATACACGTTTTAATGATTCAAGTTTGCTGTTGAAAAAGTTATCTACAACCACGACTTCATGACCTGCATTTAATAGCTCTACGCACGTATGACTTCCAATATAACCTGCTCCTCCTGTAACAAGAACCGCCATTCATTCATTCCTCCAATTTTTAGGGAATTAAATTCAAATAATCACTTTTATAAAATATTCCTAAGCTAATTACATTTTCGTAATAGTAATAGATAAAGTAAAGAACCAAGATGGCATAGTAGATAAGTTTTTCATCTTTTTCTCGAAATAGCTTTACAATCCATGAAATCACAATTAATTGATATAAATTAAAATAAATCCAAAACCTTGCGAAAATCCAATTTTGAGTAGAAATTAACATAAACACGCAGCCAATCAAAGCCATATTTATAATAGGATCGCTGTTAGGAAATATCCTTCTTAATTTATCTCGTCCTAAAAAAGCAATGAGTAAGGGCCCAGCGTTCACTGCTACTCTCAGAATATTAGCTCCACCTTCGTTAACATTTTGATAATCACTGTACTGCGTATCTTGAATAGCCGAAAACAAAAGTGTTGAAAATTGATTAAATCCTAAAACAATTATAATGGCTAAAGCTATGAGAGCAGCTGTAGCTTTAGACCATGCCTTACTTCTAACAATAAAGTAAATTGGAATTAATATAAGGGCACTTTGATGAAAAAAGGATGCTAAAATAACAAGTAAGAAATACCTTTTCCAACTTCCTTCTATCAAAAATTTTGTTGCTGTAAATATAATCGCCGCCGCTAAAGTTTGTCTAATTCCGTTCATTGTAACTAAAAACAATCCACCAGTTATATAAACATAAACACTTAACTCAAACATCCTTGAATACTTATACAAAACCAAAATAATAAATATGTTTGTAATCAAAGCAGTAGTAAATATCAGTATCTGAGGATCTTCTGATACTTTTTTTAATTGCCTTTGAAGAATTCCAAAGCCAATATCTTTGTTGTTTAGAATATACTCCCACGTAAAATCATTGGAAGTATAGATGTTTATATAGTTAAATGTATCACCTATATTGGATCTAAGACCTGCAACAGCTATCAACGTAGATGCTGCCCCAAACATCAAAATTTTATTAGGCCTTATTAAAATCGTAAAATCATGGCTAATGGAAGTAGTTGCAAAATATCTAGCAAAAAATGCAAAAATAAATGCTAAAAAAAGATTAATCCAAAGAAAAGTCATACGATAAATCCTTTCAAATCAAAAACAGGGATCATCATAGTATTTTAACTTTAAACAATCCTTGTTTTTGTTATAATGTAAAAATATAAAGCTATTCCTAGAGGCATTGCCAATAAGGTTAAACCTTTACTAGGTGTATCTTGTAAAAAACTCCTGTTTTTACCTATCAAACTACTTGATACATAGTGGATAGCTTGTCTGAACTTAAATGAACGACTGGCAAAAGGAAGTTTCATCATTTCTTTACGATAAAAAGCAAAACCTCTTGGATTTTTACGATACTGTTTTAACATGTTTCGCGACGATCCGTCTTCTAGGTATTCTACACAACATATTATTTCGTTCATTAGTAACATTTTGTATTGTTTATCAATCATATGATATTTATAAGCTAACCCAACATACCTTTCATTTTCAAATAACGGATATGGATACTTTTTTGTTAATGACGTTCGATAAACCAGCTTTTTATCCCCTGTTACACTGTACTTGTTATATAAATCGAACAATGTGGAACATGTAATATGTTCTGGCAATCGTGTACCAATAATGTCATTGTTATGGTTAGCATCAAGACCGATGATTCCACCAATTTCATTACTTCCATACTTCTTCCACACGTCTATAATTTTTCCCACTGCATCATCTGGCATATAGTCATCAGAATCGATGCACACGTTTAGCTCTGTATCAATAAGTTCATAAGCCGTGTTATGTGCACCATGCATTCCTTTGTTATTTTGCCAATGGTATTTTATTTTAATGATATTTTCATTAATCCAGCCATCAACAATCTCTTTTGTATTATCTGTTGAGCCGTCATCAATGATTAGCCATATAAAATCGTTGCAAGTTTGTCTTTTTAAGCTCTCGTAACATTGATGAATGCAGTATGCTCGATTATAGGTTGGAGTAAAAACTGTTAATGTTTTCAACTAACCGTTCCTCCCATCTCCATATACGATTTTTGAATAAATTCCGCTGTTTTACGTACGTTGTATCCTTTCTGACTTAAACGTTCCTCTGATACTTTCCTGGATGAACTGCTACTCGTTACCTTTAACATAGTTTTAACCCACTCATTTTTATCATTTAAAGGCAGATATTGAACTAGACCAACCCCCATATCTACTTCTTTTGTTATTACGTCAGAAATAATGCAAGGCAGCCCTGCTCCTTGAGCCTCTATCAAAGTTACCGGAAGCCCTTCATGGAAAGATGGGAAAACAAATGCATCAAAAGCTTGAAGCAGTAAATGAATGTCTTCTCTTACCCCTAAAATCTTTACTTTTTCTTCCAAATGCAACTCCTTTATTTTTTCTTCAATATTAGACTGTAATATACCGCCACCTGCTAGCAAAAGCTTAGCATCTGGAATAGTTTTCGTTAGTTGAGAAAATACCTCTAGTAAAAACAAATGATTTTTTTGATGGTTGAATCTTCCTACGTGGCCAATAATCAATGAATTTTTATCAAGTTTCAATTCTTCACGAATTTGGTTTCGAACATTTGATGAAAATTTAAATTTATTACATTCAATTCCATTTTTAAGAATGAATGTTTCATTAGATTGCTCTTTAAATAACCACTGGGCAGCAGCTTTTGAACAAGCAAACAGGTGAGTAGCAGAGCTTTTAATATTGGTACCTACATACCATTTATAAACTTTCGATGCCAATCCTCCTTCACTTTGAGTATTATGACTATGGGCAATTCTTACTGAAATGTTTGCTTTTTCTGCTGCACGAAGAACTAACCCACTCATTTTATCCATGTGAGAATGAACAATCGTATAGCCGGCATTTTCTTCAAAAAATTGATTCAGCTGTTTCAAGTAAGCAACGTGGCCTACTTCTGTTATATAAGGAATTCTATGAATTTGCCCTCCCATTTCCATTATTTCTGAGTCAAAAACTCCTTCTTTACATGTCAAAAAGTCAAATTGAATTTTAGAGCGATCCATATTCCGATATAGATTCATAATTAGTGTTTCAGCGCCGCCTCGATTCATATTGACTACAACATGTAATACCCTTAATGGACCTTCCACTTAATATCCTCCGTTTCTTGCATATAAGATCTATATATCTTCTTTTTTTCTATTAGCACTTTATTAATACTATATTTCTTCAAAATAATATCCCTTCCATTTTTGCCAAGTTTGCACTTTAAGTTTTTAATTCTAGCAAGCATCTCTATTTTATCTGCAAATACAGTAGTGTGATCACTATCGTCAATAATCCAACCATTTTTATTGTTCTGAATAAGCTCTCTATGACCTCTATTATCGAGAGCTACTATCGGTAGTTCACAAGCCATAGCTTCCATAATATTCACAGGTAGTCCTTCACGAAAGCTTGATGCCACTGCCACGTCACACATTGGAACAATTTGATGAAGATCGTTTCGATAACCTAAAAAGTCAACCATATGAGAAATTTCTAAGTCTGCAGCTAGTTTTCGGCATTTTTCAAGCAACGGTCCTTTACCTGCTAAAAGAAGTTTTGCCTGCGGAATTTTATCTTTTATAAGTGCTAGCGACTGAATAAGAAGCTGCTGGTTTTTATTTTTATTAAACTCCGCTGCGTAAAATAGTAAAAAGTCATTTGGCTGATACCCAAATGACTTTTTAAGCTGAATTTTTTCTTTTTCGTTTGCAGGCTTAAAATTGTCTGTGTTGATTCCCACTCCGTGCACATGCTCAATATGTTTAGTTTTAAAACGCTTAGTTGCCAATTGGTAATCTTCTTTATTGATTGTAATTAAGCAGTCTGTATAACGGGCGAGTATTTTTTCTATCGGATAATAAAGAAGCCAATTCACAAAAGATGCCCCTTTACAAAAGTGAAAACCGTGAGCAGTGTAAATAACGGCCGTTCCTTTTTTTCTTGCTTTCCGTGCTGCTAAACGCGCTATCACTCCCCCCATTGGAGTATGACAGTGAATAAGATTGTATTTATTATGATCTATAACTGCTTTTAATTCCTTATAAGCTTTCATATTTGCCGTGTGAAAGGGTGATCTTTGAATTGGAAGGTTATATTTTTTATCAACATAAGGAAGCTCCATATTCCCGCTTGCAGCTACATGAACCTCCCATCCTTGTTCTTTAAACCATTCCATATAAGGCAAATGAAACGCTTTAAAATGAAAGTCTACGGTTGCACAAAACAATACTTTTTTAGTCACCTATATCACCTATCTGCATAGTGTTTCAACTTCTTTAACTTGAAACAGAGACAATTTGTTTAGAAGTCGAAGTTAGATTATTATTTGCCAAGTTTAATAACGTTTCCCTTAAAGATTCTTTATCCATCGTCTCATATGTTGCAATGATTTCAGTAATTTCTTCTACATACAGTTTTGCTGTTTTTCCAACATAGATTTTTGGATATACTTGCTGTTCATGAATTTCCTCTTCTTTCAACAATTCTTCAAAAAGCTTTTCACCTGGCCTCATACCGGTAAACTTCAAGCCAATTTCGTCGATGGAATTTCCAGATAGCTTTATTAAATTTTTAGCAAGATCTACTATTTTTACTGGTTCTCCCATATCTAAAACAAAAATTTCTCCTCCGCCAGCTAACGCTCCAGCTTGAATAACAAGTCTTGATGCTTCTGGAATTGTCATAAAGTAGCGAACCATATCCGGGTGAGTTACGGTTACCGGTCCTCCTTTTTCAATTTGTTTTTTAAATAACGGAATGACACTTCCTCGACTTCCCAACACATTACCAAATCGGACTGCAACAAATTTTGTAGCGCTATGTGCATCCATTCCTTGAATAATCATTTCTGCCAGTCTTTTCGTTGCCCCCATCACACTTGTGGGATTCACTGCTTTATCACTAGAAATCATGACAAAAGTTCCTACACCGTGCCAGCTCGCTGCCTTTGCAACATTCATGGTTCCAATTATATTATTTTTAACAGCTTCTTCTGGATTACGCTCCATTAGCGGCACGTGCTTATGAGCTGCAGCGTGATATACAACGTCTGGACTATGTATATTCATTACCGACATCATTCTCTTAGCATCTTGTAGATCAGCAATCTCTGTTGTAAATTCAATACTTGTCTCTTTAAATATATTTTTTAGTTCCATTTCAATTGAATAAATACTGTTTTCACCGTGACCAAGTAGAATAAGCTTTTTGGGACTGAACTTTGAGATTTGTCTAGAAATTTCAGAGCCAATTGATCCGCCGGCACCCGTCACCAAAACTACTTTATTCGTAACATAACCAGAGATACTTTCAACATCCATTTCAACAGGGTCTCTTCCTAAAAGATCCTCTACTTGCACATCTCGAAACTGATTTACTGAAATTTTTCCTGTAACAAGATGCTCAAGCATGGGCAGTGTTTGCGTTCTCGCTTTTGTCTTCGCACATTCTTGAAAAATAGTATTTAATTCCTTTTTACTAAGAGAAGGAATTGCAATAATAATATTTTCAATGGTGAATCTTTTAACAGTCTCTTCTATTTTATTTGCTCCACCTAGTACAGGAAGACCTAAGATATCAAGATGATGCTTTTTTACGTTGTCATCGATAAAACCGATAGGAAGAAGATTGCTTTCATTTTTCTTTAAAAGTTGTCTGGCCACCATAGTGCCCGCAGATCCAGCGCCAATAATTAACGTTCTTTGTTTATTGCTTGATTTATTTATAATAGAATCCCGATACATTCTCCACATAAATCTTGACCCGCCCATTAGTAACATATGAAGCAACCATGTCACAGTTAGCAGTCTGAAAAATGTTTCTTTAAAAACCAGTTGCTGAATGATGGCAGCACAGAGAATAGAATAAGAAACAACTTTAAAAATAATGACTAGTTCTCCAATACTTGCATATTCCCAAGATTTTTTATAAAGTTTAAATCTAATGGAGAAAAAATGATGACTAAGCAAAAATGTAAGTGAACTTACAACAACAGGAAAAGTAATTACATAAATACTTGCGTCTACAAGAAAACGGCTCATAAAAATAGCCAGCATCACAATACAAGAATCGACTACAATAAATAAAGACAACCTTTGGCGATAAGTCATACACGTTCTCCTTTCTTTAACTGATAATTTTTTGGTTGTCTAATTCAAGAGCCTTTATCCTTTTTTGAATCGTATTATTCAACAACTTTCTAATTTCCATCAGCTGCTCTTTAGATGCGTCTTGTTTGATGTATCTAACAGCTTTTTTAATAGATTTTGGATGATTATCAAAACTCCCCATTTCATTTTACATCTCCTTCACTATAAAAATAATAAAGCTTTTATGTATACGTTTTTTTGTAAAACCGTATACATAAAAGCTTTATAAACATTAAAATGGGCATCTAACCCATCCTCACACCATACTTTCGACGACTTGCGTCTAAGGTTTCTTTCAACCCACAGCATGATCGAGTGCCTGCATTGATAACGGCAAGTAGGCATCACCAAACTATTTCATCAAATAACTTTTTAAAGAACAATTATGTTCTTAATTGAGAACTATTGTCCAAAAAAATTATATCTTTATTTTTCATGCATAACCACACCTACTAATTTAGCTTCTGCAATATCCAACACTCTTTTTGTTTCCTCTATCTTCTCTACCTTTGTTTTCTCTCTCTTCAAAATTAATATTACTCCGTCACAGTATGTTGATAATACTCGTGTTTCAGGAGATGTTAATAGAGAGGAAGAATCGATTAGTATAGTATCATAACAAGCAGACAATTTAGTCAGTAAATTTTGCATCGTGTTAGTACCTAATAATTCTACAAAATGAGACAAAGAAGAACCACTCGTTAAGACGTCTAAATTCTCTATCCTCGTTTGATGTACAACTTCTTCGAAAGATTCTTCAGTTTTTAGTATATCTATTAACCCTCTATTATTTGGAACGTTAAAAATATCTTGAATTGCTGGATTTCTTAAATTTGCATCAATTAATATAATTTTTCCTTCTTGCTGAGCCATGGAAACAGCTAGGTTAGCTGCCGTAGTTGATTTCCCTTCTCCCTTTTCAGGAGAAGTAATAAGAATAAGCTTGCACGTTTTTTCCTTTGTTAAAAAGTGAAGGTTTGCTTTAATCGCACGAAATTGATCAGAAATAATAGAATTAGGATGAAAGTGGGTAAAAAGGATTGGTGTTTTCAACATTTTTACTTGAGAATTTTTATTTGCTGCCAACGGTCTCACTCCTTAATTCTACGTCTGTTCCTGTTTTAGCAGATGATTTAAATTTTTGTTTGTTCATGTTTGAAATCGTTCCTATTACCGGTACACCTAATAATTGTTCCACTTCACTGTCTTTTTTTACTCTTCCATCTAAAGAATCTAGCAAAAAAGTAAGCCCAAGTCCTATTACAATACCTGCAATCAAAGCCAGCATGATGGTGCGGTTTTGATTTCCATCAATAGGAGAAGAATTCTTTGCTGGAGATAACAATTGGACTCCTTTAATACCTAGAATACTCCCTACTTCTTCTTTGAATACTTTGGCTGTTGTATTAGCGATTTTAACAGCAGTTGCGGGATCCGTACTTGTTGCAGAAAGGCTAATGATTTGTGATTCATTAAGGCTCGCCGCCTGAACTTGACCTGCTGTGGCTTCTGCAGGCTGCTCTAAATTCAACTGTTTTGTTACCTTTCCCATCACGATTGGATCTTTAACCATTACTAGAAGCGTACTCATTTTCTGGGTATCTACATCTACATCTACAACCACTCTGGTGGAGGCTTGATAATATACTGTAGTATTATTCTGATGACTATAAAAAAAGCCAGCCAGTGTAGTAAAGACAGTAACGATAATGATAATCCAAATACGTTTTTTAATGACTTCATAGTATTCTTTTAAATTAATGTCTTTACTTTTTTGTTGGTGGAGAAAATTCTTTTCTTGCAGTGTACTCATTAGAACCACCTTTGCCCCAATTATTTTTTAACGTTCTCAATATCAAAAATAAAATTCTTTATAACGAACAAAAAAACACCTTTACTTAACGCCTTATTTTCGTATGCGCTCCAAACTCTAGTTATTAGGTTCTACCTCATTTTAATTCTTTATAAAGAACAAGTCAATATTAATTTAAACTTCAAAGTTTAAATATGTACCCATAGTCCTTTTAAGTTTCTGATATAAAATATAAATCCTTAGTATTATCTCAAAAAAAATAGAATTACAGGATTTTATTGTTTTTTATAAAGAACAAATTCTGTTGAATTAATAACTAAGTCAACTCATAGAGTAATACCGTTAAAGAAGTTGAATTATCTCTTATCCCACCTCCTTTATAAGTTCCGAGTTCAGATAAGTGACTAGAAGTATTAATTATAGATATGAATAGCTTTATAGTAGGTAATTATGTATTTCAGATGTTTGATCTAGAAAGTCTCTTCCCTCTAATATTTTATAGCACTTTAAATACTTTTCTATAAATGCAATAAAAAAGTGAAGTTTATACAGCTACTGAAATAAAAGGAGAAGTTTGTAGCATACAGTTAGACTGAAAAGGAAGGAAAATCAATGAAGTTAAAAGGAGTTGTCTCTTATTATATTCGGCTAAACGAAGGAATTAATTTAAAATTTCTTACTTATAAATTTCTTTACTGACCATGCCGGAACCTTTAGGGGCAGTTGCAAGTAATCAGTTTCTACTGCCCTTTAAACCAAATGCTTTTGAATTTACTGATTTGAACGCTGCCACTTTTGGAATTCAAGAAACTGTTTGAACTGCTCTTTGCTGATACCAGATTCAGCCGCTTCTTTTGCTAAATCTAACCATTCACTGTCTATTGAGATTGAGCTATCACTCTCGGAAGAATCATGAATTAACTTATCTACACTAACATGTAAAGAAGTTGAAATCTTATTTAAAAATTGAATAGAGGGGTTTAATTGAATATCTCTTTCCACAGAGGAGATGTAAGACTTAGCTACTCCAGCACGGTTAGCAAGCTCAGTTAATGATATTCCTTGTTTCTTTCGAAGTTCTCGGATACGTTGACCAATTGTCATATTTATCACCCTTAATAAATGCTTATAAGGATAATTGTACCACAGTTCCATGCTAAATCCTATAACAAATTAAATTATCGTCGAGCTATGAAAAACTGCTTAAACGGATTGAAATAACCTTATGATGCATTCGAAATAAGATATTACTTACCTGTTTTGCACAATCAATCCGTTAAAGCTATTGTAATTATATAGTAGATTTTTTCACTCATTGTACTTTTCAGAAAAAAATAATCATTCATTACCTACGCTCAAATACCAAAAAAGGGAGCTGTATTGAATTACCTTTCTTATACCAGCTTTTTTATTCTTTCACAAAAGTTTCTCATTTATTATATTCTTTTTTATTAAATTGGTTTGGATTAGAGATAAATTCCTTAACGTCTTGTATGCTGATTCCTTGATCTTGGGCTTTTAGCATTAAATGAACCCACTCTAAATCAATAGTACTTTTATCATTCGCGCTCATCATTCCAGTCCCCTTCATCGTAAATTTGATAACGCTTTCTAAAAATGTGATTAAATAAAAATACCTATTTTTCCCTGTTTTTTTACAGTATAATGGATATTACAAGATCATTAGACATTTTTCATTACTAAAAGCACCAATTTTTTTGAAATTTTTGTCTATTCCTATCATAATGATTTTACCGTTACACAAACGCTACAGTTAGACACTAGGAGGATTGCTTTTATGCCTTTTCTGCATACGGCGACAGAAAAAATTTACTATGAAGTTCATTCGCCCGTGTTCACTGACAAGACAGAAACCGTTGTTATGGTTCATTCTTGTGTCACTGATCATACGCTTTTTGATTATATTACTGCGGAATTAACCCAACATTACCGTGTTATTCATTACGATTTGAGAGAGACAGGAAAGAGCGCCTCTGCTACAGGAGAATTATCGTTTGAGGCTCATATTGAAGATCTTTTTCTCTTATTACATACGTTACATATAAAGAAGTGTTACTTAGTTGGAGTGGGATTTGGAGGACAAATCGCTGTTAAATTTACCGCCCGCTATGAATTTCTTATTGAAGGACTGATACTACTGTCTCTTCCTTTTTATTCAGATAGCACCATTCAAAAGATTAAGAGATGTTACAACGAAGAAAGCAAAAATCAAATACCGGTAGATAAAATCCTTGAATTAGGCAAACTGGAAAGCCTGGAATGTACAAACATACAAGAGGTAATTGAAAGACTTAAACAAATGGATCCTAATGTATATTTCCGCTTCGTTAAACTTTCTATTAGAGCCAGTCTACTTCAAGATCTGAGCAGCATTTCACTTCCTGTACTCACTTTATCTGGCCAACATGATTTGCTGTTTTCATCTCAGTATCTGATTTCAAAAACGATGTTTTTAAAAAACTACAGTCATATGACCATACCTAACGCACATTCTCTATTTCTAGTAAAAGAAAAAACAGCTTTATTCAGAGAAATTGTCATAGATTTTATTAAAAGTAATACAGGCCAGCTGCCTTCTTTAAAGAATGATTCTATGAAAATACTTAAAAACTGGGAAAGTGATACGGCTATAGACATACAAAAAGATTTTCATGCCCATACACCCTCCCTTAAAGTAGATTTCTTATACTCTTTTTCCGTCTATGTAAATGGTCAGCTTATTACAGAAGGCTGGAATAAGCGCTTTGCTCAAGAAATTTTACTATATCTTATTTTTCATCATTCTATCAGCAGAGAACAGCTATGCGAAGCACTGTGGCCTGACATACCTTTAAGCAATGCTAAAAAGAATTTACGCGTCTACTTGTCTCATTTAAAAAAGTTATTGAACGCAGAAAATTCAGAGCCGGTTTTACTTGTTAACAGGCAGCTCATTTCTTTAAATGCCGATGTGTCAAGCGATGGATTAGATTTACTAACTGACCTTCAGTGGATAACCGAACAGTCTGACCCGTCGCTGAAATTCAAGGAAGCTGAACAGCGCCTACATCAATTAGTTCCTCATTATTTAACAACGATTTATGACGACTGGTTCCTTGATATCCGAGTGAAAATAGAGATTATTCTTCTTGATCTATTAATCTGGATGAAAGAATGGCTTTGTGAGAATGGAAAAGTTTCGAAAGCCGTATTTTTACTCGTTAAATTTATTGATTTAGTAGAAGAAAAAGAATTCATTTATGATGAAATTATCGATTGCTATATCAAGCTCGATAACAATGAAAAATCAGAGTACTGGCTGAATCAAAAAATGCAGTATTTAGTTGAATAAAAAGGATGTGAATACATGAATTCGTACTGTGAGATGGTGTTTAATCAAATACACGTCAACGTCCAGTCTCTCACCGCGATCATTGATGAGGTTACAGAAGAAGAGCTTGCTTATCGTCCCCTCCCTCACAAGCGGTCTATTCAAGAGCTGCTGCAGCATTTATGTCTCATTTGTAGTGCAGACTATTCTATTTCCTCAGGCTACTCTGCAGATAAAATGAACGACTTTTATCTGCAGCATCCAGCTTATACAAAGCTTGAACTCAAAACAGCTTTAATAGATGGCTTCAATCAGCTAAAAGCGGCCTACTCTTCTTTTGACGAACGAAAGCTTTTTTCATTGCAAACGTCCTATTGGGGATGCACGTATACATGTTTTGAGTGGCTGCTTGAAATTCAGTCTCATTTATACCATCACCGTGCAGAACTGTATACGCTTCTAACCTGTTACCGCAGAAAGGGATTGGATATAGTGCTTTTTGAGTGATATAGTTTTTCACTCTCTATATTTTCGTAGATTTTTAGAGGCTTAAAGGAAGCTTTTTTTATTTATTTACCATTTTCCATACATTATGAAATATAATAGGAGAAATAGTAATAGCTTTTGTATATAGAAAGCATTAAAAGAAAATGAGGTTGGGTTATGAGAGAAACAATTGTTGCAGCTTTAAAGAAAATTGAAGAAGATTACGACGTAAAGGTATTATACGCTTGTGAATCTGGAAGTAGAGCGTGGGACTTTCCATCTAAAGATAGCGATTATGATGTTAGATTTATTTATATTCATAAGAAAAATAAATATTTAAGCATTGACCCAATCGGTGTAGGTAAAAAGCGAGATGTAATAGAGCTACCTATTAATGACCTATTAGATGTTAGCGGCTGGGACTTAACCAAGACATTAAAACTTTTTAGAAAATCAAACCCACCTTTACTAGAATGGATGCAATCAAACATTGTATATTACAAGGCGTATTCAACATTTGATAAAATGAAAAAACTACATTCTAACATCTTTACTCCTACTTCTTGTATATACCACTATTTAAATATGGCTAGAAATAACTTTAGAGAGTATTTACAAGGTGACGAAGTAAAAATCAAAAAATATTTTTACGTTTTAAGACCCGTGTTAGCTGCTAAGTGGGTTGAACAATATAATGAATTTCCTCCACTAGAATTCCCTATTCTCTTAGAGAAACTGTTACCAGAAGGAGAATTAAAAGAAGAGGTTAGTAAGCTGTTAAAGCGTAAAATTAGTGGTGATGAGTTAGATTTAGAACCACGCATCAATGTTATTAATGAATTTTTAAACTTAGAAATTGGCCGTTTAGACAAATACGTCAGAACTTTATCTGTAGAATTAGATGACCCTACATATGAATTAGATCAATTGTTTAGAGATACTTTAGACGAAGTTTGGAACTAAGTATAAAACAAAAAGGCTTATCCCTAATGCAAGTAGCAGCGGATAAGCCTTTTATTTATAATTTCTATTAAAGCGGTATATTATTATTCGTATTTTTTGTTTCATTCAAATAGCTCTCCACATATATTTGTTCTGCATCTGTAGCATTTTTAATTCCATCCTCCGGACTAAATTCAATGTTTCTCCTTATTGCTACACGATCTGCAATGTAACCCATTGCTAACAAAAACACTATACATCCGCCTGCCCATAGCCACATTGTCATTTCAATATCCCCTCTTTCTTCTTTAGTTCACCTAGCGTCGCGTAATACAGCATATATCCTCCGCAGGATAAAAGCCCTCCAACAAGTAAAATGGCAAGTTTTTTAATAACTATCCCCTCCACATTCTTTTAAACAAAACAGAACTAACAGATGATTCGACTTTATGTTAAACGTTTTTCCGCAAAAAGGAATTTAAATTAACATTCCCTATACTTACTATACGTTATAGCACTAATAAAAGTTTCAGAAAATTACATCAATAATTCCCAAGTTGATTTTCAACAAATCTTATTATAATTTTTTATGTTTCATCCTAAATAATTTCAAAACCGCTGCCAATCTATCTATAAAGCATTCGAGGCTTTACGCCGCTTCAATCAGATTTACTATTATTGCCAGGTGTATTAATTATGATGCCGATTGTGACTGAATGCATCAACCAATTACCTCAACATTTAATTTCTCACGGTACAGCTTTAAATAATACAATTCGTCAAGTTGCAGGTTCAATTGGTACTGCTATACTTGTTACAATTATGACGCAACAAACTACGGAACACCTCGCTAAAGCAATAACAACTTCGACTATAGCTATGGCAGTAACGATGTATTCTTATTTGCGACGCTATTGACTCTAATTGCGTTATTACTCTCTCTCTTCTTACGTACACCAAAGATCAATAGAGAGAAATAATAAAAAGCCGTTTCTTTGGTTAAGAAACGGCTTTTTATTTTAATAAACAATTGTATTTAAAGCATATATTTTACATTTGGATATCATATTTAGATTCAAATGCAGACACTTTTTCTTTAGCATCTAAAAATTGTGTTTCAGCAGCTTTTGTGTTTTCTTCTAAAGTTGATTTATCCTTACCACTTTCTTTTTGTAGAACTTCTAGCATTTCAACTTGTTTATTTAATGACGAAGTTACGCTAGTGACTGCGGAATTCAATTGATTATATTCTTCAGTACTAAAGCTAGCTTTATATTTCTCCAACTCTTCCTTAATAAGCTTTATTCTTTTCATAGGCATTCCTTGTATAGACTTAATAGCCTCAGTTGCGTCTGCATCAATTTTTTCATAATCGTAGCTATCTGCATTAAAATCTTTGTCTAACTCAATAGTGTTCACCGCATTAAAGTGCTGAGTAATATCCGCTTTATTTAACACAATATGCATATGAGTACCAATTGCAGCCTCGTACACATCTACTGCCGAACCATAACGCTTCTGAGCTTTTATTGCTTGATCATTACTTAAATGGTCTATCTCAGTTTTTAAGTCTTTTACATGTTTGTCTAGTTCACCATCATCGCCCTGAAGAATATTCTTGCTTTCAATTGACTTTGCTAGTATGTTAAAGTCTGCTTCAAAAACAAGATAATCATCAGATTCCATATATCCTTTTTCTTTTGTATATTCTTCATACTCACTCTCTAATTTAGAGAGTTTTTGTTCGAGTTTTTTCTGCTCTTTCCCCATTTGTTTCTGCTCTTGCTTAGCAGATCCTTGTTTTTGTTCTTCTTTTGTTGATCCACAAGCTACTAAACTAATAGATAGCAAAGATGCTACAAGTCCTAGGCCGATTTTTCTTAAATTCTTCATTTTTTCTCCTTTTTTTGGTATGTAGTTTTTTCACCAAACAATGATAGCATATATTATGTACTCCAAAAGAACGATTTTAGAAAAATTATCAAGTTTTCTATAGATAAACCATTAAAAGCAACAGTATTTTATCTGTTAGTAGCAGCTTTAAAAAATCTCTTATCCTCAGTTTTACGAACAATTGCTTAATTATTAGACCTTTTATCTGACGCGCAACGAAACTAATTAGAAAAAAAGTAAAAACCGTTTCACTGTTTAGAAAACGGTTATTTACTTTAACATATAATTCTATACTTAGAGTTAATTTGATATTTCACCCCCTATTTCTGATTTAAAATAATAAATTTGTAATCTTTTTAGCGGGTTTACTTGTTTTTTAAAATATAAATTAACCATTTTCTTCATAAAAATAGTACTATTTTCAAAAGGAATCTTTTATTTCTCCTGAGAATAGTACTACACTATATTAAATAACCTTTATTTTTGTTTTAATTGTATAATATGTATCTGCTATGAGTCCTACTGCAAGTCCACTAATCATCCCGTACGGTAATACACCTGGTACATTTTGATAAAAAGTGCCGATTAACATTGCAGCTAGGATGCCGAAAAGTACGCCTATCACAATATGCGAACCAAACTTCACCTGTTTTGCGGTATACATTCTTCCTCCTCCTCACTTTTTTTCCATTATATCACAACAGTATCGTTTATTTAATGATAACTGAGCGAGGAATGCGAATGTAATAAAACTGTAACCTTATATAACTATTTTAGTATTACTCTTTTGGCGAATAAAATGTCATATGAGGCTTTTCTTCTTGGTAATACGCTAAACGGTCTTGGAGCGTACCAGTATGAAATTCAAATTTATGACCGTCAGGATCCGTAAAATAAATAGATTTTTTGTCTCTCTCGTCACGATTTCTTCCAGGTAAGATATTTACATTATGCTGTTTTAACAGCTCTTTTGCTTGGTCAAAGCTTTCAATGGAAATAGAAAATGCTAAATGAGTATACGAATACTGAATTTCTGATCTAGGAATATCTTTTTCTTCATTTAACGCGAGCCACAATCCATTTAGACTAAAGTAAGCGGTGGACTTTCCTTCTACTAAAAGTTCCGCCCCTAACACTTTTTGATAAAATGTGATGGACCGTTCTAAATTTGACACAGAAAAGCATATATGATTAATTCCTTGAATCATCTTTACCCCTCGCTTTCTAGAAAAAAGTACTTCTTTCTATTATATAACTTTTCTTTTAGCGTCTATTTTACTGAAAAAACATACTTTTTGCCATGTAAAGAGCTACTCCCCAAATCATACATGCAGAAAACTTATTGACCCAAATCATTATTTTCCCATTCGAATCCATTTTCCCTACCGCTTTTCCGGCAAAAGCTAAGGATAAAAACCATATCCATGAAACGCATATCGTAACGAGCGTAAAAATCCATTTTTCTTTTCCACTGTATAGCAGAGAATTTGTTCCGATTACGCCCATAATATCCATCAGCGCGTGAGGATTTAGCAGAGATACAGAAGCAGCAAATAAAATTTGTGCTTTCACCGTCATCCCTTCCTTTACTGACGTTTTTGAAGGTTCGCTCTTCCACGTCACAAAGCCCATATACGCTAAAAAAAGAAAACCTATTCCAAAAATAAGCGCTTGAAAAAATGAAAAAGCAGCGGCTACTGCTGAAACTCCCAGCACTGCTACTAGAATTAAAATCGTATCACAGACAGAAGCCGTTACGACTACGGGAAGCGCCTGTTTGATCGTTCGTTGATTTGCTCCTTGGTTAAAAACAAACACATTTTGTACTCCTAAAGGTAAAATCAAACCGAATGCTAACAATAAAGCATGCATAACCACTGTAAACATATTACTCTCTCCTTCCTCTTTCATCTTACAATTGACGTACCCTGTTGTCTCCATCCAAGTTTTGATTTATAATACCAACCAAATTACAAAAAGGTGGTATCACATGAATTGGATTCCAGATCCGGCTGATAAAAAGCCAATGCACAAACAAATTCAAGAGTATATGAAAGAGAAAATTACAAATGGAGAGTGGCCTATTGGAACGAAAATTCCTTCGCAGCGCCATTTAGCTGCTAGCTTTTCTGTAAATAGAAGCACGGTGGTGACGGCAACCGAAAACTTAATTGCTGAAGGACTTCTCAGTGGAAACAAAGGTGGTGGCACCAAGGTCATCAATAATACGTGGAGCTTACTCGCATCAGCTTCTCAGATGAACTGGAATTCGTATGTAGAAGCAGGAATCTACCAACCAAATTCTCCGATTATCCGCCGTATTAATGAAGCTGAATTTCAACCGGGCATTATTCGTTTAGGTACTGGAGAGTTAGCACCTGACCTGCTTCCTTCCCATCAGCTTTCGGAGCTATTTGGCGGAATGAAACATAGAAGCGTACACTTGGGCTACGAGCCTCCAAAAGGCAACTATGAACTGCGACAAGAGTTAGCCAAGAATTTAAAAGAACGGGGAATTGAAACGTCTCCGTCGTCCATTTTAATTGTATCTGGTTCACTTCAAGCGCTTCAATTAATTTCAATAGGCCTTCTGCCTCCAGGTGCCAATATTTTAGCTGAAAAGCCTTCTTATCTGTATTCTCTACCATTGTTTCAGTCCGCAAAAATGAAACTAATGGGCATTTCGTTAGACAAAGAAGGAATTCATTTATCTTCATTAAAAGACCAGCACGAAAAAGAAAAAGGCACAGTTTTATATACGATACCAAACTTTCATAACCCCACCAATGTGACGATGAGCGAACAAAGGCGTCAAGAGCTGCTTCACCAGTGTGAAAGAATGCATTTACCTATTATTGAAGATGATGCGTACGGAGAGCTTTGGTTTCATTCACCGCCTCCGCTTTCATTAAAAGCTCGAGATAAAAATGGAATGGTTCTTTATTTAGGAACGTTCTCTAAAACATTCAGTCCAGGATTTCGAATTGGATGGATCGTTGGGCCTGAACATGTAATTGAGCGATTGGCCGACCTTAAAATGCAAGTTGATTACGGAGCCAGTTCCTTATCTCAATGGGCAGCTGCTGAAGCTCTAAAAACCGGAATTTATGACAAGCACGTTGCCAGCGTACGCTATAAATTAAAAGAAAAATCTCAGCAAACGCAGGCTATTTTAGAGAAGCATTTAAAAAGGCTTGCTACGTGGAATACTCCGAGCGGAGGTTTTTATTTTTGGCTGACGCTGCATAAGCCTGTTTCGATGCGGAAATTATTTAAGCACTGTCTCCACGAAGGAGTTCTGTTAAATCCAGGCGCATTGTATGATCATGAAACGTCACAGCATATCAGAATATCCTTTTCTTATGCAACTCTTGCAGAATTTGAATACGGCATCAAAACAGTCGCAAAAAGCCTTAAGAATCTTTACAAGTGATTCTTAAGGCTTTCTTGTGTTAACGGCAGCTTTATCAAAAAAGTGAGCTTATTATGCTGACGCTCTGCTCGTATCTTCCCTTGATGCAGCTGAATGATTTGTTTTGCAATAGCCAGTCCTAAACCTGAACCATTTGCGTCCGTTCTTGATTCATCACCTCGATAAAATCGATCAAATAACTTTTCCACCTCAATTTTTTCACTGATGTTAATGCTGTTCCTAAAGGAAATTACCAACGAATCCTCATCAATTTCCTGATTCACCTCTAATATGGAAGGCTTTTTGCTGTACTTCTTGGCATTTTCGAGCAAGTTTTGAAAGACTCTTACCATTTTTTCTACATCAATAAATGCATGCCATTCACAAGAAAAGTTAGTCTGAACGTCAATGCCTTCTCTTTTTAACATCGGCTCGTACTCTCCTATTACCTGCTGAAGCAAACGTTTCATATCCACTTCATTTCGCTGAAGCTGAAAATCCGGACTCGTTAATTTTGTATAGTCAAACAACTCGTCTATTAAATCCGTTAAATAATTTGCTTTTGAATCAACAATATATAAATAGCTATCTAATGTTTCATCGTCCATATTTTCTCTTTTTTTGATTAAATCGAGGTATCCCACAATGGACGTTAAGGGCGTACGCAAATCGTGAGACACGCTGGATATTAGCTCATTTTTTGCTTGTTCGATTTCTCGTTCCCGATCAAACTTTGTACGAAGCTGTGCAGACATTTTGTTAATATTTTGACTCAATTCAGCCAGTTCATCTTTTCCTCGCACATGGATGGTTGCGCCTAAATCTCCATTTGATATTTTTTGAACCTGCTCGGAAATTTCTTTCAGGTAACGAATATGGGAACGAATAAGTACTAAAAAAACAAAAATAAAGACCACAACCGCCATAGAAATAAGCCCAAACGCCAATAGATTATATGCAGAAACATTCATTTTCTCTTCTTGTATATACCTGCTTAAAACAAGCCTAGCAATTAAAATAAAAGTTAAATTGGTGACCAAAAAGCTTATAATCACAGCGAAAAGAAGCTTTACACTTAATTTTCTCATATCCTGTATCCTACGCCCCATATGGTTTTAATATAAATAGGCTTTTTCGGATCATCCTCAATTTTTTCACGAATCTTTGTGATATGAACCATTACGGTACTATCCGATTTAAACGCGTCTGCTTGCCACACGGCTTCATATATTTTCCCCATGCTCATTACCGTTCCTTTGTTGCGTGCCAGCAGCTCTAAAATATCAAACTCTTTTGGTGTTAAACGAATCTCTTGACCGCGCACAAAGACAAGGCGAGTACTGCGGTTAATTTCCAAATCGCCAATTTGAATAACGTCACGCTCAGCGCGTTCATTGTATTTTTTATAGCGTCTAATTTGTGATTTCACTCGTGCGATGAGTTCGAGTGGGTTAAATGGTTTTGTTAAGTAATCATCTGCTCCTGCTGTTAGACCAGAAATTTTGTCCATATCTTCTGACTTAGCCGAAAGCATAATAATGGGCATATTTTTTTCTTCACGTATTTTAAAAGCAGCGTCGATTCCATTCATCTGCGGCATCATAATATCTAATATAATTAAATCTACTTCTTGTTCCTCTAAAAGCGCTAAGCCAGATACAGCATTAGAAACTTTCAGCGCTTCAAATCCTTCATTTTCTAAGTAAATAGCAATTAAATTACGAATTTGCTCATCATCATCTATAATTAAAATTCTGTCTTTCATTTACAAACTCCTTATATCCCATTCTTTTCGCATGTAAAAATGTATGCGGGAGGAACGTTTCTCCACTCTTTTTCGACTTTAATATGCGGAAAAAACGTGCGAATTAACTCTTTTTTTAAATTTGTATACTGAAACGTAATAAATTTCCCTTCATTAGCTAACACACTTCGCGTGTTTTGTAAAATACCGTCTGACACTTCAGACGCTAAAGAAGCAAAAGGAAGACCTGATAGTACGTAATCCACTTTTGAAATATCATACTGGATCAAGTACTTTTGAACATTTTCAGCCGAGCCGTGTATCACATACACATTTTTTTCATCTCTTACTTGTTCTTTTACTTTTTCGTAAAAATGCCGATTGTATTCGATAAGAAGCAAAGTTGTACAAGCGCTTCGTCTTCTTATCAATTCACGGGTAAAAATTCCGGTTCCTGGCCCGTACTCTACTATACAGGCTGCATGTTCAAAATCAATCCCTTTCACCATTTTTTTCGCTAAGTGCGTAGAGCTTGGCAAAAGCGCTCCTACCGTTCGCGGCTGGTGAAAATATTGATACATAAAAGCTAAATTCATTTTCTATTCCTTCTTTCTACTCTTTCTTTCTAGAATAGAAAAAAAATCTAAAGAAACGTTAAGTAAATTTCTTAAGAATTCTTAAGAAAACAAAAAGGAGGATGGGACATAACGGAATTAACCCAATCTAAAGACGAGCAAATTGGATTAATAAACTCATATGGATTGCTCTTGACACCTCTGTTGATTTCCGTGCAAGACTTCGCTTTCCGCGGCCGGCCGATGAGCCTCCTCGTCGCTTACGCGCCTGTGGGGTCTCATCTGTTCCACTTTTCCCGCAGGAGTCTTCTACCTTGCCCTCCAATCAACAGCTAGAAGCGGTGAAACCAACGTTTATAATAACAGTAAAAAATCCGAATGGTCAGTCAATAATACCGATTGATTATTCGAATTTATCCTTAACTAAAATATTTTTGTCCAGCCTCGATTACTCGTTTAAAAGATAATTTATCGTAAATAACATCCGCTATTTAAATCAAAGGTAGCTCCTGTATAATGTTTTGCTTGAGGACTCAGTAAAAAAAGAACGGTATCTGCCACGTCTTGAGTCGTAACAAAGCTTGGAATCAGCTGATGATCGATGTATTCATTTTTGCGCCACTCTGGAATATTTTTCATCATATCGGTATTTACCATTGTAGGTGCTACGGCATTCACACGGATATAAGGAGAAAAATTCATTGCACAGCTTTTGGTTAATCCTAATATCGCTGCTTTAGACATTCCATATATAGCATCGGAGCTTCCTTCCATTCCTGATACGGACGATATATTAATAATTGCTCCTTCTGTTTCCTTTTCCATTAATAATTCGCCAAAGTATTTGGAGAAATAAATATATCCTTTAATATTAATGTCCATCACAAAATCTATTTCCTTTTCTTCATAATCCAATAAATTTTTCCCTAAATACACGCCTGCATTATTAACTAATCCATATAAATTTTTATCTTTTATTTGATAGAAAAGATTTCTTACGCCCTTCCCTTCTTTAACATCTATTACATACGTTTCAATATGACCTTTCGTATCTTCAGCTAGCTGTTTCAAAGCTCCTTCATTACTATCACAAGCAATAACTGAATAGCACTTCAACACACACTCTTTTACAATTTCTTTGCCAATTCCAGCACCTGCACCCGTGACGATTACCCATTTTTCTTTCATCTCTACACCTCTTATCTACTTTCTGTTACACATACTTGTTATGTAAATATTCAAACATTCATTATACCATTATTTTCTATATAGACGTCCCTTTCTTACGCTCTTTTTTAGCTTACCTGACAAAGCGCGTATAGTTTTTTATGGGAGTGATAACGATAAGACAGTACATTATTTTAAACAAGAAAGAGATGATAAAACGTGGCAAAAGTACTTTATATTACAGCTCATCCTCACGATGAGTCTCAATCATTCAGTATGGCAACTGGAAAAGCATTTATCGATGCTTACAAAGAGCACAATTCAAGTGACGAAGTTGTACATATTGACCTTTATAAAGAAAATATCCCTCATATTGATGCAGATGTATTTAGCGGCTGGGGCAAACTTCAGTCTGGCTCGGAACTCTCTTCTCATGAACAGGAAAAGGTCAATCGCCTTGCAGAATTGAGCGAACAGTTTGTAGGAGCGGACAAATATGTTTTTGTAACGCCTATGTGGAACTTTTCGTTTCCACCGGTTATGAAAGCTTATTTAGACTCTGTAGCCGTAGCGGGTAAGTCATTTAAATACACGGCCGAAGGTCCGGTTGGACTATTAACAGATAAAAAAGCGCTTCATATTCAAGCACGCGGAGGCATTTATTCTGAAGGTCCTGCAGCTGATATGGAAATGGGGCATCGCTATATTGGAATTATGATGAATTTCTTCGGAGTACCTTCGTTAGACGGCATTTTTGTGGAAGGGCATAATGCAATGCCAGATAAAGCCCAAGAAATTAAAGAAAAAGGAATAGCTGAAGCAAAAAAACTTGCCCAAACTTTTTAATATAAAGAGGCTGTAACAAAAATATTTTGATTGAAGGAAGATCCGAACGAGGACTTGAGACTCTTAATGGAGCATCAACTTTGTTCGGATTTTTCTGTTGGTAAAGTGAACGTAGCTTTCATGCATGGTGGCTGCTTCCAGCAGTTAATTGGAGGGCAAGGCGAAGACTCCTGCGGGAAAAGCGGAACAGATGAGAACCCACAGGCGCGTAAGCGACGAGGAGGCTCATCGTCCGCCCGCGGAAAGCGAAGCCTTGCACGGAAATTAACTGCGATGTAACAAGCCATTCATACTAGATCATTTATCCCGTTTGTTCGTCTTTCGATGGAAGTGATTTCGTTATGTCTAAGTCTCTTTTCTACGCAAAAAAGCTTTCTCTTTCCCTTTCGATCCACCTGTCCATTTCTCGATCACTTTTTTCTACAAGTCTGTTAACGAGGATATCATGCCAAATATAGTTTTCAAGTAAATTAATGTTAACTCCGTTATTGGTATAGTAAGCCATTTCTTTATGACCATAAATCATTTCACTGCTGTCAACAGATATAATAAACCAGTTTTGATTCCCAATATTTTCGGTATAGCTTGTATGGCGGTGCCGGTCAAATTCCTCCATCGCTTCATCTTGTTCAAACACAATTCCTTTTAGTGTGACACTCTCCCTTAGCTGTAATAAAAGAGGCTTCAACTCATTATAAATATCAGGCCAAAGCGAGATGACAATTTTATTTTTTGCTTTTAACAATAGCGACTCACAAAAAGCAAGAATGGCTGTTTCTCCTCTCATCGTCATAACCCGGCTTTCTTCTATAGACTCTGCAGCTTCAAGACGTTTAAGCGTTTCGCTAACGTCTTCATACGTTTCGTTCCATTTTTTCTGCAGCGAATGCAAAAAAGCATCGACGGGCAGCGACGTGTACTGGGTGCCATCATTACTCTCTTCTTTTAACACCATGCCTTTTTCCTCTAGTGTTTGTAAAATATCGTATACACGCGCTCTTGGCACACCTGAATGTTTACTAATGCTATAAGCAGTGGAAGATCCTTTTTTGACAAGCGTCACGTATACTTTTGATTCATACTGATTAAATCCAAGCGACTGCAGCTGCTGAATAATATTTTCCATAAAGGAAACCTCCCTGTTTTTTAAGTTATTTGAAATTTTCATCATTTACATATTTACAACTGCTTTTTATATAGTTACTATTTAAGTAGTCACTATATATATATTATGACATGAGGAAGGTGCTTTATGGAAGAATTAAGTTTACAGATTGTTCTTTTGCTTTTACTCTTTGGTTTTTTAGCTGCATTCATTGACTCCGTAGTGGGCGGAGGCGGTTTAATTTCTACACCCGCTCTTTTATTTTTAGGCCTGCCGCCCGCTGCTGCCTTAGCTACAAATAAATTAGCTGGAACGATGGGCGTATTAACGAGTACCATTCGATTTGTCAAATCCGGAAAAGTCGATTTTCGCGTTGTGGGTAAATGGTTTCCTTTTGTATTTATTGGCTCTTTGGGAGGTTCAATCACCGTTCATTTTCTATCCTCTGCTTTTTTGAAACCTGTTATTTTGATTCTCCTTGTTTTAGTTGCTATTTATACAATCTTCAAAAAAAACTGGGGCACCACGTCCACGTATAAGCCGCTGTCTATTAAGAAACTTATTTTCTTTACTGCACTTATTTTTATTATTGGCTTTTACGATGGATTTTTAGGAGCAGGCACAGGTTCATTTATTTTATTTGCTTTTTTATTTATGGGATTTGATTTCCTGCAGTCAGCAGGCAGCGCAAAATTTTTAAATTTCGGCAGTAATTTAGGTGCTTTGCTTGTATTTCTGTATTTTGATTCTGTTGTATTTTCTTACGGATTAATTATGGGGTTTGCGATGATCGTGGGTTCTTTCGTTGGATCAAACGTCGCTTTATCAAAAGGCGTGACGTACGTCCGAACGCTTTTTATTCTTGTCACTTTAAGCCTTATTAGCAAAAACATATTCGACTATGTAAATCAGTACAAATAGATCAATGGTTTCTTTAGAACTATAACAATAAACCTATATATCTATTAGATTAATAAAACCACCTCTTACTATTTTCTTATTTTTGGGTAAATGTGTAAAAAGACACTAAAATTGTTGTATACTGATCGATGTTGTTTTACATAATTAGAAATATTATACAGAGGTGAACGTTTTGTTTAAGAAATTTAGGTTTTTATGGTTTATTTTGCTGATCTTTGCACTTATTTTTGTCAAAAATACGTTCTTTTCTTCTTCAGAGAACGCCGCTGAGACGCTAGCAACGTCAGATGTTCCACAAGCCGCAGCTACTTTCAAAGAGGGAAACAATCAGCAGGACGGAGTCATTATTCAAAAATATCGCAAACAGCTAGATGCAGCACAGAAAAAAAATGACGAAAAAGCTACTAAAGAAATACAAGAAAAAATTTATGAAGACGGAAGACAGACGGCACTAAACTTTTTACCGCGCAATAAATTTCAAAGAGCTTTTTCTCAGCCTTCGAAAAAATCGGCCGATGACATTTATAACTTTCTAATTGCCCAAGTAGGGTTTGGAGGATATGATTCTCTTTATCAAGAAGCAATAGCCGCAAAAAAAGAAGCAGCTTCTTCTACTGATGAATTAAATATGAGTGGCATTCAAGCTAAAACTGCTGCACTTACATACGGCACACTCGCACAAAGAGAGCAGCTGCTTGTTACAAGTCTTGCCTATGACTTAAGCAGCGTAGGCGTCATTTCTTCCGATACAGCTAAAGGTATTGATAAAAAAGCTACTCATATGCTAGAAGTTAGAAAAGAAGGAATAAATGCCGCGATGCAAGAATAAGCGAAACAGCTCTTTTCTTCTTCCTAATAAAAACGTGTCCGCCTGTTTGGCGAACACGTTTTTTTGTTTAATAAATAATAGCCTGTACGCTCATTATTGTAACGGTTAAAATAAGAATCACGTTTCCTATAATTAACCACGGCTTTGCGCTTCCTCTTCTACCTTTAATAGCCGTGATTAGTCCAGCAATGGGCAATAAAGCCATAATGATGACCCAAATTTTACGAAGAATGCTGGAATCCAAATAAAAACCAAACTGCATCATCGCAAATAACACGACTGTAATAAGGAAGAAAAGTGTAGGCACAGCTAAATGAATGCCTCTTGGTCTCATTGAGTAGTACACAACATCACTTTCTTTCTATGTAAAATCTTACGTAAAATAACGTTATCATTTACACAGAGTTTTGACAACTTTTTGAAGGATTTTGTCAACAAATTTTAATAATCCAGAAGAAATCACTTCTCATTCAGCTGCCCGAAGACTGCCGGAAGTGCAGAAATAACGTCACTTGCTAACATATCTATCATTGTATGCCCCTGATCGAGCAGCACATCCGCTGCTTTTCCATGAACATATACCGCATTGCTGATTGCTTCTTGAAGAGAATCATGCTGCATAATAAAAGCGAGGATGATTCCGGTTAACGTGTCACCCGTTCCACCTTTTGCAAGTCCTGCGTTTCCAGTGGTATTTACGTATTGTTTTCCATCCGGCGTTGTAACGATCGTGTTTGGGCCTTTTAATACAAGATACACACCATTTTCCACTGCGTATTGGCTAGATATCGAAAATCGATTTGCTTCTACTTCTGCGATTGTTGTATCCACGAGTCTAGCCATTTCTCCGGGATGAGGTGTTAAAATCGTTGCGTGTTCTCTTTCTTTTACTTCTTTCATCAAATCCGGCAGATGAAAAAGAGCATCTGCGTCGATTACAACAGAAACGGGCTGTTGAAGTACTTGTTCGACAACTTTCTTTGTTTCTTCCGTTCTCCCAAGCCCTGGTCCAACTGCAATTGCATCGTACTTTGCTTCTTCTAAAGGAATCTCGCCTGCAAAAAAGCCATCTTTGCTTGGGCATGGCTTATACATCACTTCTAACATGTGAGCAGCTGCAATCGCATGAATATCATTCGGAAGCGCAAGCGTTAAGAGCCCTGCTCCGCTTGTGAGTGCTGCTTTTGACGTTAGCATCGGCGCTCCGGGTGTTTGAAGTGAACCTCCTATTACGATTCCTTTTCCATGTGTACCTTTATTGGACGAAGCATTCCGAACGGGAAAAGATTTCTTAATATGCTGAGTTGACCATACCTCTTTAAGAGATGAGCTTTTTTCAATTGCTAGCGGTGGGATACCGATATCTACTACAATCAATTCACCATAGCTTTCTTTGCTCGGGTATGTAAATGCCGTGATCTTTGGCTGCTGAAGCGTAATCGTAGCATCTGCACGTACCGTAAGCTCTTGCTTCTGTTCCATTACTCCACTTGGGACATCGATGCTGTATATGTAAGCCTTAGAGTCGTTTATTTTTTTTATAATGTTATCATAAGGAGATTTGATGCTGCCTTTTACGCCTATACCTAATAAACAATCAATAAGGACCGTATACTTTTTCACAGAGAAGTTGTCTCCCGCCGATTGCCACGCGAATCCAGCATTTTCATAGATGATCATGGCTTTTTTAGCTGCGCCTTTTATTTTCTCCCGTGCAGGAACTACCCAGACGTCAACTTCATAGCCTTTTGACTTCAAAGCACGGGCAATAACAAAGCCGTCTCCTCCGTTGTTTCCCGTTCCTATAAGCAGCCCTATTTTTTCATATTTTTCGATTCGCTCACTCAGCGCGTTTGCAGCAGCCTGTCCGGCATTTTCCATAAGGGACTCTTCACTCATCCCAATTGTATTCGTCATATAATCATCTACTTGATACATCTCTTGATTCGTTACAATTCTCATTATGCTGCTCCTTACTGAAACGGAAATGGTTCGTCTGTATTTACCGTTCCTTTTATTTTCGTTATAGTTAATTGTTCTCCTTTCACCCAATCCTCAAACGAGAAAGTAAGAGGTTTTGCTTTTCGTCCAATCCCCACAATGACTTGCAGCGTCTCCGGTACATATGCCACTGTATGAAGCGTTCCAGCATAATTCCGGTAATCTTTTTTAAAAATACCGTATTCATCTTCATTAAATAAAGAAAAAGCTTCAAGAGGCGATAGCTTTTTTTCAATATGATCTCGAATATGATCGAGCCTTTCCTTTGACTCTACCAAATGATGACGATTTTCTTCGACCAGCTGATTAAAATGGTTCGTACACCCCATCATCGTTCCTCTTTGTACATGAACGCCTCGTCCAGATGCTTCGACTACTGCTCCCTGTCCGCTGCGGTCGTAAATGGAATAATTAAACGCATGACGGTGCGGTGCCCTTTCTAAAATAGCAACAGCCTCTTCTGTCGTTTCACATGTTTCTAAAATAAACCGAGCAAGCGTACAGCAAATAAATCCGTTCGTTTGACGGCGGCGATTAACAAAATGATAGCCAATTGCTAATCCTTTTTCGTTCATTCCATCCATTCGCCCAATCATTCTTGTTCCAAACCCGACGCTTGCATATCCTTCATTTGGCTGAAAAAGCAAAAATCGACCTTCGTACGTTTTCGGATGATAATCGTAGTTCCGCACATACACACCGTGCTGCATAAGAGCAGAACATCCCGTTTTCTTCCACTCTTGCTGATATCCGCTGTACTCATGTATAACGTCTTCAAGAGGCCAATCTAAGCCTTCTGCTAAGCCCAATAGCTCATCCCACAGTCCGGGAGCAAATAAGTCGTAATAATGACGAGCTTCTTTTGCTATCGTTTGATAGCTTCGTAATGAACGTTTTCTTCTTTTTTGATGATTTTCAAACAGCTTTGTTCCTTTATGTAATTCCCCTTGCATTTTACCAAGCTCTCGGTAAGAGCCTCGCCCTTGAATAAGTTCTACCTGTATTTCTTTCACTTCTATCACTCCAATTTTCCAGTACCTTTATTGTGCAGCAAGCGCTCTATTCTTTGCAACTTTCTCCTCTCATAGAACGCTCTTCCTTTGAATACAGTTATAAAGAAACAGGTCGAAAGATTGAAAAGCATTATCATAAGAGGTGATCATATTGCTAAAGGAAGTTCAGCTAGAGATTCAGCGAAGAATCGCCTATCTGCGCCCAACACAAAAAAATGACGGGTCATTTCGCTACTGTTTTGAAACAGGCGTTATGCCTGATGCGTTTTTAATTATGCTTCTTCGCACCTTTGATTTAGATAAAGAAGTGTTGATTAAACAATTAACCGAACGGATCGTTTCCCTTCAAAATGAAGATGGTCTTTGGACGTTGTTTGATGATGAAGAACATAACTTATCCGCTACTATTCAAGCATATACAGCTCTTTTATATTCAGGCTATTACCAAAAAAATGACCGGATTTTGCGAAAAGCAGAAAGATATATTATAGATTCAGGAGGCATTTCTCGCGCTCATTTTCTCACAAGATGGATGCTTTGTGTTAACGGCTTATACGAGTGGCCAAAGCTATTTTACCTCCCGCTTTCTCTTTTGCTCGTGCCTACCTATGTACCGCTTAACTTTTATGAACTAAGCACCTATGCCAGAATTCACTTCGTCCCGATGATGGTAGCTGGAAACAAAAAATTTTCACTTACTTCTAGGCATACACCTTCTCTTTCTCATTTAGATGTAAGAGAGCAGAATCAGGAAGCGGATGAAGTTGCTCAAGAATCACGCGCTTCTATTTTTTTAGTCGACCATTTAAAACAGCTGGCTTCTTTACCTTCTTACATCCACAAACTTGGTTATCAAGCAGCCGAGCGTTACATGCTAGAAAGACTTGAAAAAGATGGAACACTCTACAGCTACGCAACCTCTACTTTTTTTATGATTTACGGTCTTTTGGCTCTTGGCTATAAAAAAGATTCGTTTGTGGTTCAAAAAGCAATTGACGGTATTTGTTCACTACTTAGTACATGCAGCGGCCACGTGCACGTAGAAAACTCCACGTCAACCGTTTGGGATACCGCCCTGCTATCTTACGCTCTACAAGAAGCAGGTGTACCGCAGCAAGATCCCATGATTAAAGGCACAACTCGTTACTTAAAGAAAAGACAGCATACAAAGCTTGGAGACTGGCAGTTTCATAACCCCAATACAGCGCCTGGAGGCTGGGGATTTTCCGATATTAATACGAATAACCCTGACTTAGACGATACGTCTGCTGCTATTAGAGCTCTTTCTAGAAGAGCGCAAACCGATACAGATTATTTGGAGTCTTGGCAAAGGGGCATTAACTGGCTGTTGTCCATGCAAAACAAAGACGGGGGTTTTGCTGCATTTGAAAAAAATACCGATTCTATTTTATTTACTTATCTGCCGCTTGAAAACGCAAAAGACGCAGCAACGGATCCGGCTACTGCCGATTTAACCGGTCGAGTGCTTGAGTGCCTCGGAAACTTTGCCGGTATGAATAAATCCCACCCTTCGATTAAAGCTGCAGTAAAATGGCTGTTTGATCATCAATTGGATAACGGAAGCTGGTACGGCCGGTGGGGTGTTTGCTACATTTACGGAACGTGGGCCGCTATTACTGGACTCCGTGCTGTAGGAATTTCCGCTTCTGATCCGCGTATCATCAAAGCCATCAATTGGCTCAAAAGCATTCAACAAGAAGACGGCGGATTCGGAGAATCATGCTATAGCGCTTCTTTAAAAAAATATGTGCCACTATCGTTTAGCACTCCTTCTCAAACGGCTTGGGCTCTCGATGCTTTAATGACAATATGTCCATTAAAAGATCGAGCAGTTGAAAAAGGAATTAAATTTTTACTGAATCCAAATCTTACAGAACAGCAAATTCATTATCCCACGGGAATTGGTCTTCCTGGACAATTTTATATTCAGTACCACAGCTACAATGATATTTTTCCTCTTCTTGCACTTGCCCACTACGCAAAAAAACATTCTTCATAAAGGGGTTGAGACATGACGAAATGAATCCAATCTAAAGACGAACATATAGGATACATGAGCTCCTATGGATCGCTTGTGACACGGCAGTTGATTTCCGTGCAAGGCTTCGCTTTCCGCGGGAGTCTTCGCCTTGCCCTCCAATCAACTGCTAGAAAGACTTACACACATGAAACCTATGTTTACCCTAACAAAAAAAACGAACCACGAATCAAACATCTTGATCAATGGTTCGTTTTTCACTTTGTCTAAAATCCTTTTATTCCAGCCTCTTTTTGTACATAAAAGCAGGTTTTTTTAGGAGACAAGTGGAATACCTTTTTAATGTTGGGAAAGAAAGGATGCATCAAATGAATAATGTTTCACCACTTTTAAAAGGAAAAAACGTGATACTAAGAAAACCAAAAGACAGCGATGTACATGACTATCTAGCGTGCAAGCAAACAAAAGAGCTTATTCGTATGTACGGAGGCGATACCCGAAACTTAAAACCTCTTACATTACAAGATGCCAAGCGGCACGTCGAGTACATAAAGTCTCAAAAGCTGAATTGGTGTGTTGAATATCAGCAGCAGTTTGTTGGAGAAGCCCGGCTGACCGTTAACGAGTACGACCGGCGCGCACGGTATGCTATTGGTTTATTCGATTCTTCCGTTTGGAATCAAGGGCTTGGCACTGAAGTTACAAAATTGGTGCTGGCATACGCATTTGAACACCTTCACTTGCACAGAGTCGATTTACGAGTGCTCGAATACAACCATAGAGCCATTGCTTGTTATGAAAAATGCGGTTTTGTAAAAGAAGGAATAGAGCGTGAAGGTGCTTTTATTGAAGAAGCATTTCAGACAGATATTATCATGAGTATACTCGAACAAGAGTATTATCAGCTTTAGAGGAGAGAATCAGCTGTCATCATCGTACTTCTTTAAAAGTTCGTATAGCCCAAGCCTTTTGTGAATAAAGTAACATAACGATATAACCAAAGGAGCCAACGATGACAGCTTATGATTCCTCTTCTTTTGTATTTGTAACCATTGATAAACATGACATTGCTGCTTTTTTACTCATTGATATTATTTGCAGCACCACTATTTATGTAGCATGTAAACATTATCTCCACAATGAGCTTGTTTCCATTGCAAGCAGCGCTCTTTTTCCCATGGTATGTAAGAAGGTTTCTCGACGCTAGCTCAGCTTTTTACCGGTTCTTTTAATGACAGCCAAGTGCGTTCCTTCTGCTGCTGAATCTCTACGGAGTGATTAAAAAATTTAGAAAGATGCGGCTCAGTGAGCTGGTCTTTCGTTTTTCCAGAAGAAAACACTTCTCCTTGGCGCATACAAAGCGTATGGGTAAAGCAAGGCAAAATTTCTTCTACATGGTGAGTAACATAAATAAGCGTAGGAGCATTTGGCTGCTCTGCCATTTTTGCAATCAGCTGAAGAAGCTGTTCTCGGGCCATTATATCTAGACCTGTACATGGCTCATCAAGTATTAAAAGCTTTGGTGAAGCCATAAGAGCTCGAGCAATTAGCACTCGCTGGCGCTCTCCTTGAGAAAGTGTTCCGTAGGCCTGATTTTGTAAATCTTCGCAATTTAGCAGCTTCATTAATTCTATGGCTTGGTTCATATCTTTTTGCTCCACTTGTTCATATAACCCAATAGATGCAAATTTTCCGCTTAAAATCATTTCTACAACCGTATCGTCATCTCGAAACCGCTGTTGAAGCGAAGAGCTTACCCATCCAATTTCTTTTCTGAGCTCAGACAGATTTGTTTCTCCAAATTTCCTTGAAAGAACTTCTACTTCCCCTTTTGTAGGCCAGATATATCCGTTGATGATATTTAAAAGCGTCGTTTTTCCGGAACCATTTAACCCAAGCAAACACCAATGTTCCCCTTTTTCCACTGACCACGACACGCTTTTTAAAATTTCTTTTTCTGCTCGTTTTACCGAAACGTTGTTAATGTTGATCATGCTAACACTCCTTTACTCTCATTTTTCATTATATATACTATAAAAGAATAATGATTTATCCCATTTGTTAACTTGCTTTTCTTTTTTCATGCCAATTCTTTCAGCCACTTTAATCGATGGATAATTGGCCGGATCAATTAATGATATAATCTTCTGAAATTTCAGCGTATGAAGGCCATAATCTAAACAAGCTTTTGCTGCTTCACTCGCATAGCCTTTTCCCCAGCGGCTGCGTAAAAATAAATAGCCAAGCTCCGGGTCTACCTTGCCGTCTACTTTTTGAAGAACCATGCCGCACTGCCCTAGAAACTCTCGATTCTGTTTATCCTCAGCGATCCACATGCTAATGCCATATGTTTGATAATGCTGCTTCATCCATTGAATCCAGCGATATGTGTCTTGTTCATTTTTAGTAGAAGAATAATACTTCATTGCTTCAGCATCTTCAAATATTTTCATTAAATTGCCTGCATCGCTTTCAGCCATAGCTCGCAGCGTCATTCGCTCTGTCTCAATAATCGTATAAATCCTCTCCTTTCTTCCATTCCAACATCTACTATCTTTATTATCCGCTACTATTTTCTTTTCGTAAAGTTTTCCTTTTTTTATTTAAATGAAACAGAAAAAAGGCACCAAAAAAGGCTGCTACACACAGCCCTTTAATCTGGATCACACGTTTTCCCGTACCGTAATACGTTATATATAGCACGTCCATCACTTGCAGATGTTTCTGTATATTGAATTGGCAGCAGTGAAAAAATAACATAATAGACTGAAAAATAAACAAATTGATAGCAAAATATATCTTCAGGCAGAATATTAGCCATAATTAATCCATTTATTATAAAAATAGTAAGTAAATTAAACAGTACACCGCCCGCATACACCACTGCATGGGAAAAGCGACTGTCGTTCTTAAGATTTTCATATTTACAAAACGAGTCTAGAAAATAGACTGACTTAATTTTAAACTTCCCCATTTTAAGAATCGTTTTCCCCCGCCCAATAGTAAAATCGACCTTCCCTCCGAAAATAATTGCCATGACGGAATGCCCCAGCTGATGAACAAATGATACAAGTGGCAATACAAGACAGAATGACCACACAAACTTTGGAAGATCATTTAACCCAAACACGTTTATCCCTCCTTTTTGTTTCTTCTCTCTACTTTTCCTCCCCGTTTTTACTTAAAACTACATTTAAATTCTTTTTTTAAAACTCATACGAAATAACTAGCATCCACATCATTTCTTATAACCTAGATAAAACCCAATGTATGTAACTTATGAAAAATACATTTTCCGAAAAACAGTTGGAGTCACGTTTTCTTGTTCTTTGAAGCGCTTGATAAAATAGCTTGGATGTTCATACCCTACTTGTCTTGCTATATCTTGTACAGAGATTTGGTTGTTTTTAAGCAGCAGTTTCTTTGCTTTTTGAATTCGGACGCGCGTTACGTATTCAAACGGCCGGATACCAAGAGATTGTTGAAAAAGCAAACACGTATACTGCTCTGTTACGTTGAGCTGCTTCGCCAGTACTTCTAGCGTTAACGGCTGATGATAATATTTCTCAATATAGCGAAGGACTGGGTTTAGCTGAGTAATTTGCTGCAGGCGACTTTTGCTTTCTATATATACGCTGTCTTGGCGAAGTTTCAAAATGACGCTATATAGTAGTTCAGAGCACTTCATGGTGCTAGAGGTATGATTTTCTTCTAACAAATTCATTATCTCTTGCAGCATCCTATAAAGGCTTTCAGCATGTGTAAGGACGATTTTTCCGGAATTAATAAATTGAAGAGAAAGCATGATATCATCAATTACACTTCCATTAAAAGAAACCCAGCATACTTGCCATTCGCTCGTAATGGGGTAGTATTCGTGCGGAACATGCGGCGTCAGAAACATCCCTTCATTTTCTTTTATAATATAAACCTCGTCATTTACACGAAGCTCGCCTCTTCCTTTTATACATTGAATCCATTGATAATCAGGAAACTCTCCCTGACGTTTAATATGCGTTTGATGTCTCCAACTTCCAGCGCTTGTAACATAGAATGGCAGTTTCATATCTTCATCTGAAAGAGCCGGAAAGTACATACGGTCCACATTACTTCCTCCTTTTTATGTGAATATAGTTATATTATCATGAAAATAATTAGATTGATAAGGTTTTCAGAAAACGTTATCATTTTCATATAAACTAATAACCTAGTAATCTAGAAATGAGGGATCGACATGTTAAAAACCGGCAAGAAATTTAATTATACAGCACCTGCAAACGGATACCCTGAATGGAATAACAACCCTGAAATTTTTCAATTGAACCGTTCGAAAGCACACGCTTTACTAATGCCTTATCAAACGGTCGAAGAGGCCTTAAAAAATGATAGAAAATCTTCTGTTTACTACCAAAGCTTAAATGGAAGCTGGTACTTTCATTTTGCTGAAAATGCGGATGGCCGCGTCAAAAACTTTTTCGCTCCTGAATTTTCATATAAGAAATGGGACTCTATTTCAGTTCCTTCACACTGGCAGCTGCAAGGATATGACTATCCTCAATATACAAACGTGACATACCCTTGGGTTGAAAACGAAAACCTCGAACCTCCTTTTGCACCGACTAAATATAACCCTGTCGGTCAGTACGTCCGTACTTTTACACCTAAATCAGAATGGGAAAATCAGCCGGTGTACGTCAGCTTCCAAGGCGTCGAATCTGCTTTTTACGTCTGGGTTAACGGTGAGTTTGTTGGATACAGCGAAGACAGCTTTACTCCAGCTGAATTTGATATAACTTCTTATCTTCAAGATGGTGAAAATACGATAGCAGTAGAAGTATATCGCTGGAGTGACGCAAGCTGGCTTGAAGACCAAGATTTTTGGCGAATGAGCGGCATCTTCCGAGATGTGTATCTGTACTCTACTCCACCGGTTCACATCTATGACTTTAGCGTTCGTTCGTCGCTTGATAACAACTACGAAGATGGTGAACTTAGCGTTTCAGCTGATATTTTAAATTACTTTCAGCACGATACTCAAGATCTAACATTTGAAGTCATGCTGTATGACGCGAATGGCCAAGAAGTACTACAAGCTCCGCTGCAAACAAATGTAAGTGTAAGCGATCAATATACAGCGTCCTTACGTACACACATTAAAAGCCCTGCAAAATGGAGCGCAGAAAGTCCTAATTTGTATACCCTTGTACTCAGCTTAAAGAATGCTGCTGGTTCTATTATCGAAACGGAAAGCTGTAAAGTCGGCTTCCGTACGTTTGAACTAAAGAATGGCCTTATGACAATCAACGGCAAGCGTATTGTACTTCGAGGAGTAAATCGCCACGAATTTGATTCAGTAAAAGGCCGTGCAGGCATCACACGCAAAGACATGATTCACGATATTTTGCTGATGAAACAGCATAATATTAACGCAGTGCGTACATCCCATTACCCTAACGATTCAGTATGGTATGAGCTGTGTGATGAATACGGACTGTACGTAATTGATGAAACCAATTTAGAAACGCACGGAACGTGGACTTATTTACAAGAAGGCGAGCAAAAAGCCGTTCCAGGAAGCAAGCCAGAATGGAAAGAAAACGTACTAGATCGCTGTCGTTCGATGTACGAACGTGACAAAAACCACCCTTCTATTATTATTTGGTCGCTTGGTAATGAATCATTTGGCGGAGAAAACTTTCAGCATATGTATACTTTTTTAAAAGAGAAAGATTCCACGAGACTTGTTCATTATGAAGGAATCTTCCATCACCGCGACTATGATGCTTCTGATATAGAAAGCACGATGTACATTAAGCCAGCAGATGTAGAGCGCTATGCTTTAATGAATCCGAAAAAACCTTATATTCTGTGTGAATACAGTCATGCGATGGGTAATTCTTGCGGAAATCTATACAAATACTGGGAGCTGTTCGATCAATATCCAATCTTGCAAGGCGGTTTTATATGGGACTGGAAAGATCAAGCTCTTCAAACAACAGCAGAAGACGGTACTTCTTACTTAGCTTACGGCGGAGATTTTGGTGATACGCCTAACGACGGCAACTTCTGCGGAAACGGCTTAATCTTTGCTGATGGGACAGCTAGCCCGAAAATTGCAGAAGTAAAAAAATGCTATCAGCCTGTAAAGTGGACAGCAGTCGACGCTGCAAAAGGAAAGTTTGCCGTTCAAAACAAACACCTGTTTACAAACTTGAACGCCTATGATTTTGTTTGGACTGTTGAAAAAAACGGTGAACTACTTGAAAAGCATGCGTCCCTTTTAAATGTAGATCCTGATGGTACAGACGAACTGACGCTTTCTTATCCTTTTTACGAGCAAGAAAACGAAACTGATGAATTTGTTTTAACTCTTTCTATCAGATTATCCAAAGATACAGCCTGGGCTTCAGCTGGATATGAAGTGGCGTACGAACAGTTTGTACTGCCTGCCAAAACCGCTGTACCTTCAGTAAAAGCTATTTATCCTGCTTTATCAGTTGACCAAAACGAACAAACGCTGACGGTTACAGGAACTAACTTCACGGCTATTTTTGACAAGCAAAAAGGGCAGTTTATCTCTTACAACTATGAGCATACCGAGCTGCTTGCATCGGGTTTCCGTCCGAACTTTTGGCGCGCAATCACCGATAATGACCTCGGCAATAAATTGCATGAAAGATGTCAAACGTGGCGTCAAGCAAGTTTAGAGCAGCACGTAAAAAAAGTAAGTGTTCAACCGCAAATTGACTTTGTTATCATTTCGGTTGAGCTAGCTTTAGACATCTCTCTTGCTTCTTGCTATGTAACGTATACGCTATATAACGATGGTGAAATGAAGATTGAACAATCTTTAGCACCTTCTGAGTCAATGCCTGAAATTCCTGAAATTGGGATGCTGTTTACGATGGATGCGGCTTTTGATTCTTTAACATGGTACGGCAGAGGCCCTCATGAAAATTATTGGGATCGTAAAACTGGCGCTAAGCTTGGCCTTCATAAAGGCAGTGTAAAAGAGCAAGTTACACCGTATTTACGCCCTCAAGAATGCGGAAACAAAACGGACGTTAGATGGGCAACTATTACAAACGATCAAGGACGCGGCTTTTTACTAAAAGGTTTGCCAACAGTCGAGCTGAATGCTTTACCTTACTCACCTTTTGAACTGGAGGCTTACGATCATTTTTACAAATTGCCGTTAAGCGATTCCGTAACCGTGCGGGTTAACTACAAGCAAATGGGCGTTGGCGGAGACGACAGCTGGGGAGCTAAAACACATCCTGATTACACACTATACGCCAACCGCTCGTATACAAACACGTTTACGCTAAAACCTCTATAAAAATAAAAAGGACTTTCAAATGAAAGTCCTTTTTACTTATGATGTCACCTCTGGCTTTCGCTGAGAAAGCAAAAATACCGTAGCGATAATAAGAATTGTACCTAGCCACTCCGTCCACCCAAAAGTCACATGAAGCCATAGAACAGAGAGCGCCGCTGCTGACAAAGGCTCTGCTGACGCAAGAACAATGGCTTCAGAAGCGCCAATGTGCTTCAAACTTTCCAAGTAGCAATAAAAGGCAATGAGCGTTCCAAAGATAATCACAAATAGCACCGCACACAGCGACAATAGCGACCACTCACCGGCTATATGCCACGGCGGATGAATAAATGAAAAACTTACGCCGCCTATTACCATTCCCCAGCCTACTACTTCAACTGAGCTCCATTTTGCAAGAAGACGTTTAGGCTGAAGCGTATAAAAAGCAGACGTCACAGCTGCTCCAATCCCCCAAAACAACCCCCATCCTGTAATAGACAGCTCGTTAAAATTTCCGCTTGTTGCAAGAAAAAATGTCCCCGTTATGACGAGCGCAACAGAAATCATTTCTACTTTCACCGGCCACTTTCTTGCTTGCACGGCTAAATAGCCAATAATAAATATTGGCGACGTATATTGAAGCACTGTAGCTGTAGCAGCGTTTCCTGCTTCAATAGCTGCAAAATATGTATACTGCACGCCGAGCATACCGATTACACCAAACAAAAGCAGCGAAGTCCTCTCTTCTTTTGTTTTCCAAATTGCAAAAATATTGCGCTGCTTAGAGGCTATTGCCAAAAGCAGCAATCCAGATACTAACATACGAACGACGACCAGCCACTCTGCGTTAAAACTCTTATGCTGAAATAAATATTGAGCTACCGTGCCAGACACTCCCCACATCGTGGCACCAATGATTACAAGCAGCAGCCCCCACGCTCTTTTAGATGAAGTTTGAACTCCTTCCACTTACCATTTCTTCTCTCTTTTTCATATATATTTAACTTACCTCCCTCCGCATTAACGGTCAATAGCAAAAAAAGTCGAAGCAATATGCTTCGACTTTTTTTAAATGCTTTTATGAAGTAATTTCTTGAGTAAAGGAAATAGCACATCGGGAAGTTCTTCGATGTTTGGTACTAGAATACTATATTTGCCGTACATATTTTGAATGGTTTTCTTTTGTCCTTCATCAATTTCCCCGTTGGATAAAAAGACGTTGATGACTTCAATTCCGTGCTTGCGTGCTTCTAATACCGCTTCGTGCGTATCTACAATACCATTTTGTTCATATCCCATAGCGGCTGGTTCACCGTCTGAAAACACAAGTAAAAACTTTTGCTGTTCAGAACGCTGAAGCAAGCGGCGTGTCATATGGCGAATGGCAAATCCATCACGGTTGTCTTCTTCAGGCTCAAGCTGCATAATTTCAGGACCGCTTTTACGCTTTAATGATGCTTGAAAGTCCATCACCGTCTGCAGGTAGTTAGGCTGGCTTGTTTCAGTAGCATCATTTGTATCTTCCCAAAATCCAACAATTTGATGAGGCACCATAACAGACTTTAACGCTTCATGAAATAGCGTAATCCCGAGCTTCGTTTCATCCATTTTGTCGTACATCGATGCCGAACAGTCAACTAGAAGAGAAAACACAGCATCAATTTGGGCAGAATCTTCATCTTTTTTATAAAACAAACGAGGATTATCATCCGTCCATAGTTTTAGAAGTTTTTTATTTAATCGGCCAAAGTGCAGCTCGCTTCTAGGTAGCGTTTTTTTATGTTCAAGCGTTTTTTCAATCATTTGCTTTAATTTTTTTTGATACGATGCAATGATTTTTTTATTCTCATCATACTGAACAACGTGATCGTCGCTTGGAAGTTTAGAATCTACAAAAACAGCATAGGCATGCTTATTTTCTTTCCCATACTCATAATCCGCTTCCCCGTCTTTTTCCGGATGCGTTTGCTCCATGGCTTCTATTTGAGAATAATCGTTCCGTGATGTTTTTTGAGAAGATCCTTGCACCATTCCCATTGCTTGATCTCCATCGTCGCCTTCACGAACACCATCGCCTAGCATGTCTGTTTTTGAACCTTGATCCATATCAAACTGTAGAAAACTTTGCGTCGCTTCGCTTGTCTCTCGATGCCACATTTCCATTTTCTCTTCGTGAATGTCTTCATCTCCGTCTTTTTCATGTTCTAAAATATCATCGTTCACTAATGAATCTTTGCGTTTTAAATCTTCAAATGTTAACCCTTCTTCTAACTGATCATACTGAAGTTCAGCCAAGAAGAAATAAGTATTAAGCATATCTTTTTCGATAATATCATCAAAAACATCTACGAGTTCAAGGCAGATGCGCGATACGTCTTTTGTTGTTTTCGCTTCATATACATTTGTTAGCTGTCTGCGAATAAAAGGCATCGCTAAGTTAATCGATTCACTCATTGAAGGAATTTCTTCAAACGGATTTTCAGCCGTTAATAGCAAGTAAATGCCGTTAAAAAGTGCATCCGTGTACACACTTTTTGTTAAATTTGCGCTCATTTGTGTAGCAAAATATTTTCTATAGAGCTGCCTTCTGACGGCGAAGGCTTTTTTCGTTCCAGGACGTTCGCGTTTGCATACTTCTTCTAAACGAATATCTTCAAACAGCATAAACAGCTGCTTAGCTAAGCTAGGTACCGACGTTTTATTTATTTTCTTTAAATATGCATTAATTTCTTTGAAGTTTGAATGCTTATAGCTTCCAATACTTCTTAAAAATACATCACTTTTTAAGCCATACACTTTGTCTTCTTCTGGACGGTTATCCCAAAAGTGACTGAGATAAATAATGCAGTGTACAGGATCATAATAAGATGAAACGCGATACTCTACTTCAATTTCATCATTTTTTGTTAATGTTTTCGTTAAATCTGCCAGCTCCATATAGAGAAAGGAATCTACATTTTTGTCGTTAAATTTAATAAATCGCATAGCGCCACTCCTTACTCAAATAATGTTTCAGCAATATTTTGAATGGCGGCTTTTTCCCTTTCATCTTCTAGCTTTTCAATAATACCGCGTTTAATCGCGCGAAGAGGCGGCATATAAAGAGCTAAATCACACGTATCAATAAGCGCACGAATAGACGCAGCTTCTTCTGATACATGGCCGCTTTGAACTTGAGTAATTAAATCTGCAGAGAGCGTGACAAATTTATCAATTAATTTTTCGTCTTTTAACTGAGACTGAGACATTAGAACTTGCTTTAAGCTGCTCCCTTGAATATATGGCACTTCAATGACAACAAAACGATTTTTTAACGCTTCGTTTAATGGAACAGTCCCAACATACCCTTCGTTAATAGCCGCTACTACGCCGAATGTTTGCTGACCGCGCACTACATCTCCAGTGAATGGGTTTGTAATCATTTTCCGGTAGTCAAGTACCCCGTTTAAAATAGGAAGCGTTTCAGGTTTCGCCATGTTAATTTCATCAATATATAATAAATGGCCTTTTTTCATTGCCTGAATAACAGGTCCTTCTACAAACTCGATACCTGTTTTCCCTTCTTGTTCAGAAATTGTTTTAAAGCCAAGCAGCGCTTCTGCATCTAAATCAACCGAGCAGTTAACGCTATGCATCGGCTGAGAAAATAAATGCGACAGCGTTTCAGCAAGCTTTGTTTTACCTGAACCTGTTGGCCCTTTTAAAAGTACGTTTTTCCCTAGTGATAAGGCAATAATGGCATCTTCTAAAATATCTGCTTCTTCTGCTGTATAGCCGCCTTTTCCGATTAATAGCTGATCAGCATGAGACAGATTTTCATATTTACGATTCGCTAAAAGCGAAAGAACCTCTTTTGGTAATGATAATTGTGATAATTGAATTGACATAACAAAAAATCCTTTCTTTCTACATACTTTCTATAGTTTACTAAAAAACATTCTTCTTCTCAAAGAATTGCTTTACCTATGCGTTTCTCTAAAGTTTCCGGTAGAAAAATCGCCGTCTTTAAACATATATTCAGTAAAAAAAAGTAGGTTATTCACCTACTTTTTTACGATTTTATAGTTTTTATGATTAACGACTGTTTTCATGGATTCGCCCGTTTCAGCATCTTTTCCAAAATCTACGATAACCGAATTGTCTCGCACTACCATAACAATTCCTTTAAATCCTTTATAGTCGCCTTTTTTAGGCTGAATCGTATCGCCAACTTTAGCTGCCTTGACTTTAGGTGCTTGTTCTTCTGTACCTTGTGTATTTTCTACGTCCATCATGACCCCACCTTTTCCAATTTACCGTGTTTTTTATAAGTGAAAACACAATTTAATTTACTTTTTGTTGAAAATACTTAGTTTATTTTCCCACAAACATCGATGGTTAAACACCATGTGTTTGTCCATTTTCATTCTGCAAACAAACGCTGTATTTTTTATTATGTATGTAGCTGTTTTTTGTAAGAGCACATCCTTGTTCTATCATAACATTTTCTGTTTCCTTCGAACACCAATTACCCTTTAGTTTTTTAAAAAAATGACAAATTACACGGAATTATGTCGAATTTCATATGATTTTCTTTTTAGTATGATAAGCTATATATCGTATTTTAAGCATCTTTTATCTATTACATACGATTTTTGATAAAAAAACCGAAACTTTTATCCACAAATTGCGTTGATTAAATGAAAGGGGGAGAAAATGGCACAACAGCATAACTTTGAACACATTTATAAACAGCACATGCATGATTTGCTGCGCTATCTTCTCTCTCTTACTCGCAGAAAAGAATCAGCGGAAGATTTAATGCAGGAGACCTTTTACCGGGCACTTTTACACTTAGAAACGTATAAAGGCGAGGAAGTAAAGCCTTGGCTGTTCAAAATTGCTTATCACGCCTTTATTGACTGGTATCGAAAAGAAAAAAAACGCCCTACTGTCGAAATAGAAGAATGGCACTTTACTCCTCAGCCAAGTGCTGAAGAACAAGTGATGATTCAAAGTGAAATCGACGGCTGGCTTTCTGATGTATCTGCTTTGCCTCCGGCTAAGCAGAATATTGTACTGTTACGAGATTATCATGGCTTCACATATGAAGAGATTGCAGAAATGACTGGCTTTACTCTGTCAAAAGTGAAAATGGACTTGTATCGTGGTCGTCAACAATTGAAAAAAAGAAAGGAAGAGGACGGATGAGCTGTCAAGATATGAAGCATCAATGGGAAAAATATAAAAACGGCACTTTGACAGACAAAGAAGCAGAAACACTTGAACAACATACGGAAAATTGTGAAGCATGCTCAGCTCATTTAGAGCACTTGCTAACTGAAGATGAACCGTTATCGCCAACTCCATCAACTACTTCACTAAATGACGATACGATGTTGGATAATAAAAAAGTGAAAAAGTCCATTTATATGGCCAAATGGAAGCAGCGCCTTTCAAATGTGACAACTGTCATTAGCTCTGTCGTTCTGCTATGGATGATTGGCAGCTTTTTATCCATTGTATATTATCATCAATCAAAAACCGAATACATAAACAGCGTCAATCAAGCAGCTATCGAATCTGCTTTTCCGAACGTTCATATACGTGAAACCACTTCTGATACACAGTCCTTTTTCCGAATGCAGTCGCAAATGGAAGCTTATAAGCAAATTGGACGTGAAGAGCAGGCCATTGGGACGTTTACATTTCATCAGCTGTTTGATAAAACGAGCGGTGTAGAAAAAGAATTTTCTGGTGGTAAATACGACCTTAACCTTTCCTTTGTCTATCCTGATCCAAAAAAACTAAAGCTGCATGCAAAAGAGTATAAGGAATGGACGAATGAAACATGGAATGCATTAGAAAACCTACCAAAAGGAACGGTAAGCGAAGTGGCTATTTCTTTTGATAATACGTATTCGCTAAAAGAAGTTCAGCAAAAAATGAATGCCATCGACAGCCGTGATTTTTCTACCTCTTGGTACGCGCTTAATACAGGGAACGAACAAAAAACAAGCACAAAAGATGAGCCATTAATTGACTTAACATCAACATTTGGCTTTCCAGAGTTTTTAGACTTGCCTTACGAGCACAAAGGAAATCAAACGCACTCTACTAGCAAGTCGAACGTTTTAGATATGATGAAACTATTAGCCGATAATGAAGAAACAGTCCAAAAAGTTCGTCAGCTAGACCATTCCGATTTGTTGCTAAAGCAGCGATATTCTTATGTAAAGAAACATGGAGTCGGTGTGTACGGCGTTGTGATTACAGGACCTACCAAAAAGCTGCTGAAATTAAAAAACGATCCGTCTATCACCTACGCGTCACTTGGAGATGTAGAGCTATGGAATTGGTTCAACCGCCCTTCATCCGGCACGTTAATGAATCAGTAACAAGCACTTGAAAACAAGTGCTTGTTTTTATTTCTTGGTTAATTCTTCAAACCTTTCTACAGCTTCGCTTTTATCAAATGAACTAAACCATCGATAGTCTTGGTCATCTAAAATACGATAGTGCTGACTAATCATATTTTGCTGCAGACGAAAAGAACCTTCTTTTTGAATCTCTTTCCACCATACTCTTCCTCCGAGCGTTTTATCTTTTGGAGAAGATACGCCGTTATGAGCAATGATTTCTACTACTTCTAAGGGGACGTCTCCTAAAACCGATTGAAGGATTTCACTGTCACGAAACAAACCGCATACTGCAACAGTGGTCGTCCACCCTGCTTCCGTGCGCCCTTTTTCAATTTGAACCAATGTTTTTTTTGAAATACCAATAACTTCAGCCATTCTGTCTTGTGAATAGTTTCTTTCTAAACGAATTAATCGTATTTTATCCGATACGGATTTAATCACTTCTTGTTTATCCATTTTTACAGCCCTTTCTTTCTATACACGCACATGTCTTTAGTGTAATATTACACCTAATTAAAGAAGAGTTTCAAGCGTTTCCCTTCATCACAAAACGGGGAAATATACTGAAATGGTTTTTGTATACTAAAACAATTAAAAGGAGTTGAGAATATGTACATCATTGTATGGACTATGCTTGTACTATACGCCTTTCTGCTAGCTCCGGGAGCAAGCGCCGCTGATGATATGCTGTTTAAAAACCTTGTCACAGGAAATTTTCAACAGGTAGATCCGCTCGTAGTTATGGTATTCTCTTTTTTAGGACTTTTCCCAGTATTGTTCATGGTAATGATTTGTAAAAAAGATACGTACAAACTGCCTGGATGGCCATTTTCTCTCCTATCATTTGCGCTTGGAGCTTTTTCTCTTTTGTTCTATTATCATTGGAAAGGACAAAAAGTTCGAACACGTTCGCGTATTCCTTCACGTTTCATTGCCATCATTTCTTCTCGTCTATGGATTGGACTATGCTTAGCACTCACGATTGCTGGTTACGTATACGGACTATCCATAGGTTCAATAAGAGCTTATGAAGATGCTTTTATGCAGTCACAGCTTGTTAGGGTGATGACCGCTGATTTTTTTGTTTTAACGTGGCTTTCTTATTCCGTTATGACAAAAGAAAAGATAGCATCCCGGCCTTACCTTCTCTCATGTTTCATTCCAGTTGCGGGCCCTTTTTTTATTTTGTTACGGCATAACCGCCAAGATGTTAGAGAAGAAAAACTTTAAATAAAAGTCTTGCGTTCCATTCATTATTCCGTTATAATCATTTCTTGTACGATGAAAGTTGATTAATTAGAAAACATTTATATATCGGCATTTTATTTACATTTGTTATACATACCTGCGCTGTGCGTATACTCATGTTGTCTTAAACCTTTGAGTGTTAAAAGGGAGCTCAAAATTTAGCTGCAGATAGCACGCCCTTCTTGGGACGCTAAACCCGGCTATGAGGGCACCCACCTAGTAGATCTGGGTATTTAAGACACTTAGGGTTACGGCAGTGCGGGCTTATTTTTTAGTTAGCTGTAGCTAGCTTTTTTTATTTTTTTATTTATTAGTTTACATAATTATTTTATTGTTAACTTATATTTTTTTTAGACATGTATGTTTTATTTATCTTCGATTGAGGAACATAAAAAGTAATAAAGGAGATGGATAAAATGAATGAACAAAAAATTGCTAAAAAAGTAAATGAAGTATTAGAAGGAAATCGTGTAGGAACATTAGCCACAGTTGTAAACAACAAACCCCACTCTCGCTATATGACATTTTTCAGCGATGAAGATGGTATCGCTCTTTACACACCAACAAATATCAATACACATAAGGCAGAAGAAATCGAAGCCAATCCGAACGTGCACGTACTATTGGGCTACAGCGGCGAAGGATATGGCGATCAATACTTAGAATTATCCGGGACAGCTGTTCTTCGTACCGGTGATCAATTAAAAGGACGTATATGGAACGATCACATGAAAGAATGGTTTGACGGTCCAAATGACCCTGAGTATGTTGTTCTGGAAATTACACCAAACGAAATTCGCTTTATGAATGAAGGCGAAGAAACTCCTCAAACCGTTCAGCTATAATAAAAAAGCGCACACTGTGCGCTTTTTTTATTTTCCTACCGCTTCTTTCAATTGAGCTGCTTTTTCTTTTGGAGACGCTGCTAAGCTAATCGCGGTAATAATAGAAACACCATCTGCACCTGCTTCTACTACTTGTTTGGCATTTTCAGGCGTGATGCCACCGATTCCTACAATTGGAAAGTCAATATTCTGGTTTCGCACTTCTTCAATTAATTTTGTACCTTGCACTGCTTTTGCGTCTTTTTTTGTAGAAGTAGGAAAAACAGGTCCCATTCCTACATAATCCGCCCCGTCTTTTATGGCTTGCTGCAGCTCTTGTACATTATGAACAGAGACGCCCACAATTCCTTTTCCTATTTTTTCTCGAACAATATGAGCTTTTTCATCTTCTTGTCCAATATGAACGCCATCTGCTTGTAAACGGATCGCTAAGTCAAGATCATCATTCACAACAAAAGGAACGTTGTGCTGCTGACAAATTTGCTGAAGTTCTTTCGCCAGCTGATATTTCGCTTCTCCTTTTAGTGCACCTTCGCCTTTTTCACGAAATTGAAACACGGTAACGCCGCCTTCAATTGCTTCTTTTAATACTTCTTTCGGATTTTTTGTACAGTTATTGCTGCCCATTATAAAATAAACTTTCAGCAGCTTTTTAATTTCTTCGTTTGTCATTTTCCCGCTCCTTTTAACGTTGATGTACTCTTGCATATGATTCAATATCCTGTCCAGATAAAAGATGAAGCTGATTTAACAGCTCAATTTGAAAGCTCCCCGGCCCTTCTTCACCTTTTTTCGCTGCGGCGATTTCACCTGCCACTCCGTAAAAACTTAAAGCAGCAACGCTTGCCTCGACATATTCTTTTTCTACAGCCGCGAAAGCTCCTATAATTGATGTCAGCAGACATCCAGTACCCGTCACCTTCGTAAATAACGGGTGACCGTTGTCTACTGTATACGTTGTGTTTCCATCGGTGATCACATCTTGTTTCCCCGTAATAACAATCACTGTATCTAATTTGTTCGCTGCTTTCTCAGCAAGTTCAATGACGTCTCCTTGCCCTTCTAATGAATCAACGCCTTTAATGAGCCATGACTCGCCTACTACATTCGCAACTTCAGCAGCGTTACCGCGAATAACGGCAATATTTAATTCTTCTACAAGCTGACATGCCACTTCTGTACGAAACGGTGTTGCTCCGGCTCCTACAGGATCGAAAATAACCGGCACGCCGTTTTCATTTGCTGATTTTCCTGCTATTCTCATCGCTTCTACTTCTTGAGCCGTCAGTGTACCCATATTTAAGACAAGCGCTCCGGCGATTCGAGCCATATCAGCCACTTCTTCCTTCGCATAAGCCATAACAGGTGACGCTCCTAGGGCAAGCAGTCCATTTGCTGTAAAATTGGTTACCACAACATTCGTAATATTATGAACAAGCGGACTTGTATCTCTTACTTTTTCTAATTGAGCTGAAATTTTACTAATATCCATGTTCTCTCACTCTTTTCATTTAGTTTTAACACTGCAAAAAAAAGACAAAAAAGCACCTTGCATGCGCAAAGTGCTTTGGTATGTACTCACATTCCCTGCGCTGGCATTATCCAACAGGTTCAAATGGTCAACAGGCGCCCCTGTACTCTCAGCCTGCCCCGCGCAAGCTCCCATACTATTCTTGTTACGTTTAAAGTTTACTATTAACCTTTTTTATTTGCAACCATTTCACTGTTTTGCCCATAAAATAAAGCTTCGCTATAGGCTGAGTGGTGTTGTAAATCTTACAGCTTTACTAAAAGCATCATTAAAAGACCTCCAGTAAACTACTGGAGGTCTTCTATCCCCTAAAAATTCTATCATTTTTCTTGAATCGCTTGATTTCTCACAGCTGTTTTTCGGTCCTTTCCTGCTCTTAAAGATAAAAGAAAACAAAGCAGCAGTACAAGTGCAGCTGATACGTACGGGTAATTAATGTTTATATCAAAAAGAAAGCCTGCTACAACAGGTCCAATAATATTACCAAGACTTGTATAAGCAGAATTTAGTCCGGCTACATACCCTTGGTCGTCTTGTGCCATCATCGACATTTGCGTGCTGATTGCCGGACGTAAAATATCTGTTGCTAAAAAGACGATAAATGTCACAACAATAATAAGCCAGTACGTGTGCACAAATAGTGTAAGTAAAATAAAAAGTCCCGTCATCATCAAGCAAAACGAAATCACTCTTTTTTCACCGAATTTATTTAAAATCCAGCCAAAAATCGTAACCTGCACAACAGCCCCTGCAATAGAGCCAAACGTAATAACAAACGCAATATCTTTTGGCGTAAAGCTAAATTTATGATCAACAAATAGTGAAAAGATCGTTTCATAATTGGATAATCCAAACGATGTCACAAAAACGATAATTAAACTTAAAAAATAAGGTTCTTTGTAGGAATTCATAAGCTGCAGTAGCAGCCGATCTTCTTTTGGATTCTCATTGTTTGAAACAGCATGACCTTGTACAGGACGAGACTCCGGCAAAACAAAAAGCGTAATCACTGCAGCCAAGCCTCCTGCTACTGCGGCCATGTAAAATGGCACGCGCATGCCGTATTCAGCTAAAAAGCCTCCAATACCGGGCCCGATAATAAATCCTGTTGTAATCGCTGCCGTCACATAGCCCATTCCTTTAGCGCGTTCTTTAGCAGACGTCACGTCCGCTGTATAGGCCATAACAGCAGGCATAATAAGCGCGGCCCCGACCCCACCTAGCATTCTGGATACAAATAATAAAAGAGGTGTACTCACTGAACCAAAGAACCATTCAGACAGGGCAAAAACAATCATTCCCGCTACAATAATTTTCTTTCTCCCTAACGAATCTGATAATCGCCCCGCTAAAGGCGAAAACAGGAATTGAGTTAGTGAAAACACCGCTACTAAAAGCCCCATCACGCTGCCGTTGATATGAAGCTCCGTCATATAGGTTGGCATAATTGGAATAACGAGACCGATTCCCGTAAAGATAATAAAAATATTTAGCATGAGCAGCAAAATCGCCGCTCGATTTCTTAACAATAATGACATATAAACCTCCTGATTACAAAAATACTGAACGTTCGGTCTATAAAAATACAAAATAATGAGGGATTACTCATTGCCGCAATAAGCATCCCCGCTTATTTAAGAAGACCTTGCTATAATTCCGTTTAAAAATACATCGATTGCTGAATGGTAAAGCTGCAGGGCATTTTCCGTACTCGTTTTTCGAGACATGCGGCTCATTCCAACAAACAACCCTTCTAAAATTACTGCAAGCTGCTCTGCATTTTTATGAGAAAACTCGCCTTCATCGATGCCCTGTTGCAAAAGTTCCCGGTTAAACTCCACGTGTCGTTTCACCATCTCATCAATTCGCTCTTCGATGTCGCTGCCCTTCTCCTCGTTGTTAAAAAACTCATCCGCAGCTTTCGTAAGAGGATGATTCAAATCATCTAAAATGATTTGCTCCGCTATTCCAAAAAGCTTATCTCTTGTTGTTTTGTAAAGAGACTCTCTTTCTTTCCAGTTTCGTTCCCACTCAAGATCCCATTCGTCTATTAAATAAAGAAAAAGCCCTTCTTTACTTTTAAAGTGATAATAAATATTCCCTTTACTGCTTCCCGTAGCTTCTACAATTTCCTCAATAGATGTAGCTTTATAGCCTTTTTGAGAAAACAATGCTTTAGCGGCATCTGCCACTTTTCTTTTGGTTTGTTCACTTTGAAGCTTTTTTTTATTCAAGCTATTTCCACCGCCCCGTACATTTATTATTTATACTGAACATTCGTTTTGTATTATCTGACACCTATACTACATAGGAAAAACCTTTTTGTCTAGTGAGAAAACCTAGTTTATACCTTTTTATATGAATCATGACCAAAACAAAGCCTCCTAAAAAGGCTTTGCCTAAAAAGCTTACTTGCTAACAGGATAAATGACAGCTGCTTGCGCGCACAGTTTGCATACAAATAAACAAATCATCTGCGCCTTCTTTCCTGTCTTTTACTCATTCAATTTCTTTGTCATAAACACACTGTATGGATCTTCTTTGTAGGTAGAAAACGGTTCGCACTCGTAAAATCCAAAACTGGCGTATAGCTTTCTAGCCGGTTCAAAAGCAGGTGCGGATCCTGTTTCTAAGCTTAAGCGTCGGTACCCTCGTTTTTGCGCTTCATTTATTATGTACTGCAGCAGCTCTCTAGCAATTCCTTTCCGCAAATGAGCGGTAGCTGTTCGCATCGATTTAATTTCTCCGTGGTGCTCATCTAACTCTTTTACAGCTCCGCACCCTGCTAGCTGACTTCCTTCCCACACGCTCCAAAACGTAATATGACGTTGTTTTAAACTTTCAATATCTAGAGCATGAATACTTTCAGGGGGGGAATGTAAGTTCATTCCTTGAAGGTGAGAACTTACTAGCTCAATAACTTCATTGTTCGTTAAGTGGTCTCTTTTTATTTTAATCATCTTCTCTTCCTTCCTGCTACTAAAGGGTGGTCAACTACAAACCAACTTATGAATACATTCACTGTCGACCTTTAAAAATCCTTTTATACACTCCCTTCTTTTTCTCCAGTTATTAAAACAGACTTTGCCAAGCAGATGTTTCATACATTGTTAAACGGAGGTGAAATTCGTTGAAGAAAGTTTTATTTTGTCTTGTCCCTCTTTTGTTTTTATTATCCGCCTGCTTTAGTGATCCTGTTCAAGATGATTTAATCGATTATAACAATCAAGATTTAAAGAAAGCGGCTCAGCTTGAAAAAGAGGCGATTGACGCATACGATTCCGTTACAGGCGCTAACTACACAAGTGACGCTGTTATGTACGATACGATGACGAGTGAAGTCATTCCTACCTATCGTAAATTTGTTGACGAACTGGAAAACATCGATGTAGAAACCGACGATCTTCGAAAGGTTCATGAAGGCTATATAAAGGCTGCCAATACCCAGTATAATGCTTTTATTAAAATTGTCAGTGCTTTGGAAAAGCAGGACCGCAACCTTATTGCTGAGGCAAACGCTATGCTTGATGAAGCACGAAAAGGTATACGCGATTACAATGCAGCTATTAAAAAGCTGGCTAAAGAACATGATGTAAAAATTGAAGAACCAAAAACACAGCGCGAAAACAGCCTATAGTTTTGATGCAAAAAGAAGGTCTCTAAAAACAGTAAGAGACCTTCTTTCGTATGATGTTTCAATTTCTCCACGTTCGTTCAATAAATGAAGAAGAATATCAGGAAATATTGCTTAACGATGCATAATAAGAGGCAATAATTTCTTCATCTGAATGCGGAATTTCATTTCCTTTTACAAGCTGAGCGCCGTTAATACAGCCGCTTGTAAGTAAAATAATATCATTCGCCTTTCCTAAAGAAAGCGACTTTAATACTCCTTCTGTTCGAGTAGGGGCGCGGTGAATATTGCTTGCGCTCGGATTCGAAAAACCTGTCATCACTTGATCTACAATTACGTTAGGATCATGATAACCTGGGTGATCAACCGTTACGATAATTTCATCTGCTTTTCCTTCAATGGTACGCGCCATTTTAGGCATTTTATTAAAATCTCGAATGCCGATCCCTGCAATCATGACAATCAGCTGGTTATACTCCATCTTTTTTACTTCTTCTACCAAACGCGTAAGGGCAACAGGCGTATGGGCATAGTCTAAAATCACTTTTTGGTTATTAGGACCTTCTATCACCTGAAATCGCCCTTCTGGACTTTCCAATTGAGGAAGTACGCTAATAATATCTTCAATGTGGTATTCAAAGTGAAGAGCTGTACCAATGGCCGCTAGCACGTTAGCAATGTTGTAATCACCATATACAGGCACTGCTACTTTGTATGACTGTCCTTTATAAAGTAAATCAAAGAAAGAGCCTCCTTCTTTGACGGTGATGTTTGTTGCTTGCAGAGTTGCCTCCTTGTTATTTAATAAACTATACGTGACTTTAGGTCCTTCAAATACCCTGCTTAAGTCTTTGCCCATGTCCTGATCATCTATATTAATAACGGCATGTTTGGCCTGTTGAAATAATTTCATCTTGCATTTTTTATAGTGCTCAAACGTTTTATGATACTCTAAATGTTCTTCCGATAAGTTTGTATGAATGGCTACATCAAAATAAATATTTTCTACTCGTTGCTGATCAATCGCAATCGAAGATACTTCCATCACTGCCGCTTCATCACCTCTTGTATACAAATCATAAAAAATTTTATGCAAGTCTACCGACTCAGGTGTTGTAGGCGTACTTTTTTTATAAACTAACTTCTGCTTTGATGACCAAATGCCGGTCGTTCCAATCGATCCTGTTGGCAATTTTAAAAGAGTTAAAAGCGACCTTACGTAAGCTGCTACGGTTGTTTTGCCATTTGTACCTGTAACGCCAATTGTCTCAATTTTTTCATCCGTATAATCAAAATACATTTTAGAAAAAGACGCCATTACTTTGCGAACGTCGTCAACAGCTAAAAACGTACAGTGAGAATACTGAGTGCTCAAAAGACGAAGCTCCTCGATGCTTGTCCCAAAGACTGCTACGGCTCCTCTAGCTATAGCTTCTTTAATATATTGATGTCCATCTTCATTTTCACCTTTTATACTAAAAAATACGGATCCGTCGTGAACTTGTTTTGAATGATATGTGAGATGGGTGATTGTTTGAGATGCAGGCCCAAAAATATGTTTAATTGATAAATTCGTTAATGTATCAAAGTAGATGTTCATAGCTATTCCTCACAGTGTATAAATTTTATTTTTAATATGTTCTAAAATCCCTTAAATACTCTTTGAAGGATATTTTTTCTTTATTTCCATTTATAAAGAACTTTCTACAATTCAATCTTTTTATTTTGCTTTCATGTGTAGAACGAAAATAAAGAAAAGACGGATCACTATTTTTTAAAACTAAAAGCATGTAAAATATGGATGAACTGTGTATATCATACCAGCAGCAAAAGCGAAGTATTGTAGTAAAATATTCCCCCTACACGTGCAAAACGAAACCCTTCTTTAAAATAATTTCATAGAGTAAGTTGAATCATGATAAATACTTGAACGTGGGTAAGAAAGATTACTGTATGAATCAATCCCTCCCTTTGCAAAATAACAAAGAAAACATCATAATAAAAGATGCGCAATAACAGCGTGAATGACTTTGCTTTGAAAGGATGGACTACAGCAAATGACGCGTTCTCTTTTAGCGATTGAACCACTTCCTCTTTCGTTTTATCAACAGCCTACGCTTGAACTAGCTCAGTCGCTGTTAGGATGTCTTCTTGTTCACGAAACGGCAGAAGGAGCTGCATCTGGTTTTATTGTGGAAACAGAGGCTTATAAAGGGCCTTTCGACCGAGCAGCTCATAGCTTTAATAACCGGCGCACAAAAAGAACAGAGGTAATGTTCGGTCCTCCTGGTCATGCCTATACGCATACAATGCATACACATTGTTTACTCAATGTTGTAAGCAGCGACATCGATTGTCCAGAAGGCGTCCTCATTCGAGCTATTGAGCCATTTAGCGGAAAAGATTTGATGAAAACTAGACGTCGAGGTATGGAAAATGAAATAAATTGGACAAACGGTCCTGGGAAACTAACAAAAGCACTAGGGGTTTCAATGGATTTGTACGGTCATGATTTAACCACCCCTCCTCTTTATATTGCTCGTGGCTTCACTCCTTCAGCGATTTCCGCCGGACCTCGCGTTGGCATTGATAATTCTGGTGAAGCGAAGGATTACCCTTGGCGCTTTTGGGTTACCAATCACCCGTTTGTATCGAAATTCAGGTGAACAAAAGGCAAATAATTTATCAACGAAAATAAAAGAAGCACCTCTTTTTAAGAGATGCTTCTTTTTGCTTACGCCCACCACATTTGTGACGGAGTTTCTTCAATTAATACACTTTGTAAGTTTGTAACCGCGCGTTTAAATCCTTCTTCAATCGACATGATTGGATCTTCATGCTCAATGCTGACTACATAATCGTATCCGTATGTGCGAAGGGCACTCATCATATCAGACCACTCTTTTACATCATGTCCGCATCCTACGGATCTAAACGTCCATGCACGCGTTTGGACTTCTCCGTATGGCTGCATATCCGTCAGTCCATACATGTTAATATTATCCTGGTCCAAGTACGTATCCTTTGCATGGAAATGATGAATCGCATTTTCTTTTGCTAAAATTTTAATAGCTCCTACCGGATCAATTCCTTGCCACCATAAATGACTTGGATCAAGGTTAGCGCCAATCGCTGGACTTGTTTTTTCGCGAAGCTTTAGGAGCGTATACGGAGTATGAACTAAAAATCCACCGTGAAGTTCTAAACCAATTTTTACGTTATGCTCCTCCGCTAGTTCTCCAATTTCTTTCCAATAAGGAACAAGCTTATTTTCCCACTGCCAATTCAATACGTCTCCATACTCGTTAGGCCAAGGAGTAACAGGCCAGTTTGGGTACTTCGCTTCTTCGTGATCTCCTGCTGTTCCAGAAAAGCAGTTAACCACTGGAACATCTACTAATGATGCTAGTTGGATGGTCTTGCGAAGCGTTTCGTCAGATTCTTTTGCAAAACTTGCCTCAGGTGAAATAGGATTGCCGTGGCAGCTAAATGCGCTGATTGTAAGTCCGCGGTCTTTTATCTGCTTCATATATGCTTCTCTTTTTCCCTCATCTTCAAGCAGCTCATCTAGCGGACAATGGCTGTTTCCCGGATAGCCTCCCGTTCCGATTTCAACAGCATGAAGACCTGCTGATTTTACTTTATCTAACATCTCTTCAAAAGAAAGATCCGCAAATAAGACCGTGAATACTCCAAGTTTCATTTTAATTTCCCCCTGTGCGATATATTTCATCAATAATAGCTGAGACTTGAAGCGCTTCTTGTGGCTTTACTACTAATTCAGCATTTCCTTTACACGCTTCAACGAAATTTTTAGCCTGACTTAAGCTGTAATCATCTTCTCCATCTATCCAAGGTGACGTACTGTTCATGAGCATACCGTTTTTGGACGTGTATAGTTCAAACGGAAACACGCTTAAACCGCCCTCTACCCCTGATATGCTTACGTGCTCTTCATCATCTTCGATATTAGCAGCCCAAGAAGTTTCTAAAAGAAGCGACGCTCCATTTTCAAATTTAATATAGGCCGTTACATGATCATCCACACCGAATGTTTCATGATCAAATGCTCCCCATTGATTTAATTGGTTAGGCGTTTTACTCAGGTCATTATATGTACTTCCCAGTACTTCAGTATGCTTTGGGTTTCCCATTAGCCAAAGCGTTAAATCAAGCAAATGGCAACCGTAATCAATTAAGCTGCCTCCTCCTTGAAGATCTTTGTTCGTAAATACGCCCCAACCGGGAACCTTACGGCGACGCATTGCTCTGACACGTGCAACTAATGGACGCCCTACCTCTGTCATCATTTTTTTCGCAGCCTGCGCTTCTTTCATGAATCGGTAGTGATACGCAATCGCTAACTGCTTACCTGATTCTCTAGCAGCAGCAAGCATTTCTTCACCTTGCTCTTTAGACATCGCCATCGGCTTTTCACATAGAACGTGAACGCCTGCTTTTAGCGCTTCTACTGCAAACTCGGCGTGAAATTTATTAGGTGTACAAATACATACAGCATCCACTTCTTTAAACATATCTTTGTAATCAACAAATACGTGAGGGATATTATGTTCATTGGCTACCTCTGTGGCTCTTTCACTATTAATATCGCTAAGCCCCCAAATCACACATTCATCACCCAGTTGTTTGAATGCCGGGATATGCCTGCTTACAGCAATCCCTCCTGCTCCGATTATGCCAATTCTCACGTTTTTCACCTCTTACACGCGCGTAATTTGTTTCGTTTGACTTGATTTTAAAGCTGCTAAAATAACAGCAAGTGATTTTAATCCTTCTTCACCAGGAACCGGAGATTCTTTATCTTCTGCAACTGCATCTACAAATTGTTCAATGACGTGAGAATTACTTTGTCCGCCTTCATCGTTCGACTGGATTTTTCCTAATTCATAGTTCACCACTTCACCCGTTGCATATTGTGCAACTAATGAATACGTCGGATCGTCCTCTAAACGAAGAATCCCTTTCTCGCCGTAAACAATCGTGGAGTTATCTTCTTTTCCATTGTAAGCCCAGCTTGCCGCAAGCGTCCCGATAATCCCGCTTTCCGTTTTTAATACGCACACAGCATTGTCGTCTACATTTGCAAAGTCTTTTGCATTGCTTTCAACGAATGCACCGACTTCTACAATTTCTTCATTTAATATGTAGCGGAGCATATCGGTTTTATGAACGCCTAAATCCCCCATAGCACCAATAAACGCTTCGTCTTTTTTGAAGAACCAGCTTTCTTTTCCGTCCACGCTCCAGCCTTCAGGACCACCGTGGCCAAAAGCCGTACGGAAACTATAAATTTTACCGATTTCCCCTTTTTCAATAAGTTCACGAGCTTTTTGATGAGAAGCTACAAAGCGCTGATTATGTCCGATCATTAGTTTTTTACCGTTTGTTTTTGCTGCTTCAATCATCGCTTTTGCTTCTTCTTCTGATGTTGCCATCGGCTTTTCACACAGAACATGAACTCCGCTGTTTAACGCTGCAACCGAAATAGGCGCATGAAGATAATTGGGCGTACATACGCTCACTGCTTCCACTGTACCGCTTGCTAAAAGTTCTTCATAGTTTGCGTACGCTTTTACACCGTACTGCTGTGCTACGCTGTTTGCACGTTCTGTGTTTATATCGCAAACGGCTACTAATTCTACTTGTTCATTCATCTTATATTCTGGTAAGTGACGGTGTTGCGCAATGCTTCCGCACCCAATAACGCCAATTTTTACTTTTGCCATCTTTCCTATCCCCTTTGCTTAAGCATTATTAATTAGTTTTTAACTGCGATTGATTCAAGCGGTTGCGCATTGCCGTAAACAGGACGTTTTCTCTCTGCCGGTTTCGCCCATTTAATAGCATTCATAATGACACGCTGAATGTCTTTGTTATGGTATGTTGGATATGTTTCATGTCCAGGTCTGAAATAAAATACTTTTCCGTTTCCGCGTTTGTACGTGCAGCCGCTTCTGAAAATTTCTCCGCCTTCAAACCAGCTCGTGAAAATCAGTTCATCAGGTGCTGGAATATCAAAGTGCTCTCCGTACATTTCTTCACGCTCAAGCTCGATAAATTCACCAATACCTTCCACAATCGGATGGCTCGGTTCTACTACCCACAAGCGCTCTTTTTCATCTGCTTCACGCCATTTTAAGTCGCAGCTTGTGCCCATTAACGTTTTAAAGATCTTGGAAAAGTGACCTGAGTGTAAGACAATAAGCCCCATACCGTCTAGCACGCGCTGCTTTACTTTCTCAACGATGTCATCTTTTACTTCGTCATGCGCTAAGTGACCCCACCATACTAAAACATCCGTTTGATTTAATACTTCTTCAGTCAACCCGTGTTCTACTTCGTCTAATGTTGCTGTGTGCGTACGAAATCCTCCTTCTTCTAAGAAAGAAGCGATGGCACCGTGAATGCCTTCAGAGTAAATTTCTCTTACAACCGGATTTTTCTGTTCATGACGATTTTCGTTCCATACTGTAACATTAATCATTTTCATATCCCCTTTTTTTGTGAATGCTAACTTATATCCCCTTTTTTTATCAATGCTAAACTTTGGTTAACCGGTTAACTTACTGTGGTTCACTCGCGCTTAGCAGTCGAATCTCGAATAACAAGTTCAACCGATAATTTTACATGCTGCAGCGTGCTGAAACGGTGTTCGATTGCTTGAATAACAGACGTCGCGGCGACGACTCCTTTGTTAAATACATCTTGACGAATGGTTGTTAGACTTGGAGATGCATAGCTGCTAAACGTGATGTCGTCAAACCCTACGATTGAATAGTCCTGCGGAATTCTTTTCCCCTTTTCTTGCAGTGCTTTCATAATTCCAAGCGCCAGCGTATCAGAGGATGCAAAAACCGCCCGAATATCCTTATGATCTTGCAGCAGCTTGTTTCCTAAATTGTAACCGTTATCAAATGAGCTTTCGTTCACTTCAAAAACAAACGTCTTTGATGGTGTAATGCCCGCTTCTTTTAATGCTTTCTCGTAGCCTATATACCTCTTTTTATCCACTGGACTATTGACGAGGTGATGAGCAACAAAGGCAATTTCTTTATGCCCCAAACTCACTAAATGTGTTGTAGCGAGATATCCTCCATACTCATCGTCTACCGAAATATGATGATAATCACGTTCGCACTTTTCATATGTATCTACTAACACAATCGGATTCGATAACGCTTTCATTTTTTCATATAATCGATGCGGGAAGGCTCCTAAAAACAGAAGACCATCAATATTTCTCGTTCGAATCCATTTTAAGCAATCAGCTGGGCTACTCACTCCAGATATGACTAGATCGTAACCATGCTTACGGATTACATATTCAATTCCACTAATCATTTCACTGTAATAATGGTTATCTTTAAATATAGTAGAAAGTGAATCATCTGTAAGCGGGAACATCACGCCAATCATATTTGACTTTTGTTTCGAAAGACTAACGGCGGTTAAATTTGGTTCGTAGTTTAATTCTTTTACCGCTGTTAAAATTCGCTCTTTTGTTTCATCGGATACTTTGTTAATTCCGTTTAAGACGTAAGATACTGAAGCTGCAGACACCCCTGCATGCTTTGCTACATCACGAATCGTTATCTTTTCTCCCATAAAATCTCTCCAGTTAAACGGTTAACTATTTACTCGTTCATTATAATTCACTCCTTTATTATCAGTCAACGTATTTTTCAAATTATCTGTTAACTATTATAATATCTTCCTAGATTGGTATGTTTTAAGCAGTGACAAGATGTATTGACACCTGTTAATCTTTGAAACGTACATATAAAGTTCGGTGCACAGCACGCACCGATCCGTGATAAAAGGGGCGTTCAAAAGGATTTCAGGAGGTACTTACTTTATGTTTAAGAAACTAGCAATTATTGGAGCACTAGCCGTTCCTATGTTCGGCATGAGTCACGGGGCAAATGCCGCTGAAACAACCCATCGCGTAAAAGCCGGAGAGACTCTTTACAAGATTGGCGCTGAATACGGCGTTACGGTTAAACAGTTAAAAGAAGCGAATCACAAATCTACCGACTCTATTAATGCAAATGAAACATTAACAATCCCTAACTCTATTAGCGAAAGCGATAAAGAATTGTTAGCTCGCCTTGTACAAGCTGAAGCAAAAGGTGAACCTTACGCTGGCAAAGTGGCTGTAGCAACAGTCGTTTTAAACCGCGTGGATAGCGATTCTTTCCCAAACTCTATTCATGATGTCATTTATCAAGGTACACAGTTTACACCTGTACAAAACGGTGAAATTAATAAAGCAGCGGATGCTGAAGCAAAAAAAGCTGTAAATGAAGCACTAGCGTTTAGAGGTCAAGGAAAAGGCTCGTTATTCTTCTTTAACCCAGATAAAACAAGCGATCAATGGCTTCGTCAAAAACAGGTTACGATTACAATCGGAAATCACGTTTTTGCAAAATAAACAAAAAAAAGCACTCAGATGAGTGCTTTTTTTAATATGCAACAAGTAAGCTTAACAGAACAGCTATAATAATAATAGGTAATACGTATTTAACTAGAAAGAACCATGCGTTGAATAATTTAGCGCCTTTTGTACTTCCTGAAATAAACTCTTCATACACGGCTTCTTTTTTCATTTTAAATGTCACAAAAATCGCAATGGCTAAACTTCCAAGAGGCAGCATTAAATTGCTCACAAAAAAGTCAGCTACGTCAAATATACTTCTGCCAAAAAGTGAGACATGTTTTAGTACACCAAACGAAAGCGCTGATGGGATACCTACTACAAACACAAGAATCCCTGCTAAAGAAGCATAGCGAGTTCGTTTTGTCTGATCGTCTTTGGTTAAAGCAGCTACGATAATTTCCAGCAGTGAAAAAGCAGACGTAAGCGTAGCAAATAGAAATAAAATTAAAAACAGTGCTAAAAAGACGGTGCCAAACGGCATTTTCTCAAATACTGTTGGCAAGACCACAAACAAAAGTCCAGGTCCTTCGGTTGGCTTTAATCCGAATGAAAAAACAGCTGGAAAAATAGCCAAGCCTGCAAGCAGCGAAACAAACAAGTTCAAAATAGCAATGGTGCCCGCTGAACGCGTCAAGCTTACTTTTTTCCCTAAATAAGAGCTATATGTCACCATGCAGGATAATCCTACGCAAAGCGAGAAAAACGACTGACCGAGCGCATAGAGAACAGATGACCCTGTAATGGCTGAAAAATCCGGTTTTAAAAAGAACTTTACTCCGTCCATAGCTCCGTCTAATGTTAAAGAGCGAACCACAATGATAATAAAACAGATAAATAACAGCGGCATCATGTATTTATTAGCACGCTCTATGCCTTTTTGTACGCCTTTTGAAATAACAAACACTGTAATTAATAAAAACAGCGCCTGTGCACCTAATACCACATAAGGTTGGCTAATGACGGCATTGAACAACGGACCGTACTCTTTTCCGCTTAGCATACCGGTTACGCTCATAATCGTATATAAAATCACCCAGCCGCCAACGACGCTGTAAAAGGAAAGCAAAACGACACAGCTGAGTACTCCCAGCCTGCCAATCCATACCCAAGCGGACTTTGGAGCAATTGCTTTATAAGCACTAATCGCTTCTTTTCCCGTATGTCTTCCAATGATAAATTCTGCCAACAGAAGCGGCAATCCAATAAAAATTGTAAATAAAATAAACAACGCAAAAAATGCTCCACCGCCACTGGTTCCGGTTACGTATGGAAATTTCCATATCGCTCCTAGACCAATTGCTGCCCCAGCAGATGCTAAAATAAAACCGAGGCGTGAAGACCACTGATTTCCTTTACTCATATAATGTTACTCTCTCCTCTTCTAAACTCAAAACTCATCTGATTAGTACTGTACCATAAATGCAGAAGAAAATCATTCCCGTTTTACTTTTTTCTATAAAACGATATCTATATAGAATAGAAAAAATGAAGAAGCAGCTGCCTCTTCATTTTGAGTTTGATGTTTCTATTCAAAAATTATTCTCTGTACGATGATTCGTCTCCACGGTAGGCTTCTTGATTTGATATTTCTTCAATATGCATATGCCCTTCTCTCTCTAAACGAAGAACTGTACGCTCTGCATCTTCATAACTCTCGCACGTCACTTGTTTATATTCCATATCGTCTTTATCTGTGTAAGCCACTAAATATGTTTCCATTTTAACTCCTCCTATATAAACTATATGTAACGTATGTTGCCTTTTTCGTTTATTTCTAAACATATAGGCTCCAAACATAAAGCCTAGCATACTATAATAGCGGAACTTCAATTTAAAAAGTTGAATTTTTCATTATGCACCGATGCAACATGGAGGTTACGCTTATGACATTTATTTTATCATTCGTACCAATTGTTGTTCCTTTTGGTATTTTAATTAGCTTAATTGCTTTTACAGCTGCTTTTTTACAATCAAAAGAGCATCATAAAAAGCTCTAGCTTACAAAAGCTAGAGCTTCTTTTTAAAAACGTCTATAGCGTTTAATCAGTCCCACAATAATAGCAATTGCTAATAAAACAATCGAGATGATAACAGTAATGACAATTGGCTGATTTCCACTTTGTTTCACCGCAATGGCAATATAAGCCCAAATAAAAACAAGCGGATAAACAGCGTCTCGGTTTTTTAATGTAAACATAATGCCCAGCGCAGCCCCTACCAGCAGCATAATAATCGTCCATGCTAACTCATTTAGGCCAAGTAAGTGCTGTATTCCATTTGCTTGAAATACGACAAATACATTAACAATAGTCGCAACAGAAATCCATCCAAGATAAAGCGAAATCGGCAGACGCATAAACCATGTCGTCATCCGAGAATGCTGAATAATGGAATATACAATCATTAATGTGCCTAAAATAAAGAGCATAACTAAAAGGGATAACTTATAGTAATCGTTTTGGAAAATAAAGATCCACGCACTATTTAACAAACAGTTTAGAAAAAACCAAATGCCGATACGTGCATATATTTCCTTTTGATCTTCTCTTGCAAAAAATTGGCGTATAACCCAAATGGTTAATAACAAATAAATAACGCCCCAGATAGCAAAGGCATAACCGGCTGGTGTAAACAACGTAGGAACTTGCGCAGAAGCCTCTGCCGTTGTTTTGCCTCCTATTGGAATCGCATTTGCTAAATAATTCACAAGAAGTGTAATAGCCAAGCCTACTGTATTTAATACAGCATACAAACGAAATTTTGCCATTTTGTTCTCTCCTTTCTTCTATTTATATGGGAATGTTTCGGAGACGAAAACGGCTCTTCCCTTCATTAATACCTCTTCTTCCCTAAAAATATGCATTTTTAAACAAAAATGATTAAAAATAGCTTCAAGAAGCTACCTCTTTAAGAGATAAAAACCGTTAGGGAACAATTTTCCGTAACGCTTTCTATTTTTCAGAATATATGGTAAGTTAAACATAGACTAATAGGAAGTCCACTAGGGGTGCCGACCGGCTGAGACAAGTTTTCTTGATCCCTTTGAACCTGATCTGGCTCATACCAGCGTAGGAAAGTGGCAATGTTCAGTTTTGTACTGTCCTTTGCCACTCCGTTTATAAACGGAGTGTTTTTTATTTCCTTTATGTGCTTGTTTGTGACTTCCTCATAATTAAAGGAGGATTTTGATGTCATTTTCATCTCAATTAAGACAAGAAGCAAACTATATTTACGAAGCCATTTTTAACCACCCTTTTATTAAAGGAATTGCTGAAGGAGACGTGCCAAAAGAAGCGCTTATTCACTACGTTTCTCAAGACTACGAATACTTAACAGCATTTGTCCGCATTTACGGCGCTGCTTTAACAAAATGCCGTACGCGTACCGAAATGGAAGCCTTTAATGCCGGCATTTCTACGGTATTACATAGTGAAGTACACCCTCATAATAATTTTTGTGAAGTAGCAGGCGTACGCTATGAAGACCTCCACACTGAGGCTCTTTCACCAACGGCCAGCCACTACATTAACCATATGACAAGCGTTGCGCATACAGGCAGCTTAGCGGAAATCATTGCCGTGCTTCTTCCATGTCCGTGGACGTACGTTGAAATTGGCCAGCGCATTACAGAACAAGTAAATCCATCTCCTTCTCATCCTTTTTATGAATGGATTCAGTTTTATAATAATGAAGAAATGAATGGCACAACACAATGGTTTTGTAACAAACTTGATGAACTCACCGAGCAAGCGACTGAAGAAGAACGTAATCGTATGAAAGATCACTTTATCAAAAGCTGTGAGCTGGAGTATTTATTTTGGGAAATGGCGTATACACAAGAAAAATGGCCGCTTTCTCAGCTTTCACTTTCAAAATAACGAAAAAGCCTCCTATCAGGAGGCTTTTTATTTCAATAATTTTTTAATCATTTTCAAGTTTTGTTTCTCTGAAGGATAGCGGAATGACAAATCAAACTTGGTTGTTTGAGACAGCATGCTTTTAAAATGAGAAAATGTCTGAAAGCTGTCTTTTCCATGATATTGGCCCGTACCGCTTTCTCCAACTCCGCCAAAGGGTAAATATGGCGTAGCGATATGCATAAGCGTATCATTTATACAGCCTCCTCCAAATGAAAGACGCTCCGTTATGACGTTTTGTACATTTGCACTTTCCGTAAACAAGTAAAGAGCTAACGGCTTAGCTTTTTCTTGAACTTTATGAATAACTTCGTCTAACGTTTCGTATTCAATCATAGGAAGAATAGGCCCAAAAATTTCTTCTTGCATAACGTCTGATGTCCAGCTTACTTCACTTAACACCGTAGGTTCTATTGTGAGCGTACTTTTATTATACCCGCCTCCAACTATAGCGTTTCCGTCTTTTAAAAACTCAACTAGCCGAATAAAATGGCGCTCACTGACAATACGGCCGTAGCGCTCACTTTCAAGCGGATTACTACCGTAAAATTGATAAATCGCTTCGCGAAGTTTCTCCACTAGCTGCGCTTTTACCTTTTTATGCACGAGCAAATAATCGGGAGCAACGCACGTTTGGCCTGCATTCATTCCTTTGCCAAACATAATTCGCTTCGCTGCAAGATCTAGGTTTGCATCTTCATGTACAATGCACGGACTTTTTCCTCCTAGCTCCAGCGTGACGGGAATAAGCTGCTTCCCTGCTTCTTGCATAATAATTTTCCCTACATTTACACTTCCCGTAAAGAAAATATAATCGAGGGGCTGTTTTAAAAGCAGGCTCGTCGTGTCTACAGCGCCTTCAATCACGGTCACAAATGCTGGATCAAAAGCCTCAGCTAGTAATTCTTGTATAACCCGAGATACGCTAGGCGTTAATTCAGAAGGCTTTATAATCGCCGTGTTTCCAGCGGCAATCGCTCCTACTAAAGGAGACAGCGCTAATTGAAACGGATAGTTCCACGGAGCAATAATTAACGCGACTCCATACGGTTCAGGAACAATTTTCCCTTTAGAGCCCACGTGTGTTAAAGCGGTTTTTACTTTTTTAGGCTTCATCCATTTTGCTAAATGCTTAAGCGTAAACCGAATTTCCTCTAGTAAAATCCCAATTTCCGACGTGTACGCCTCTACTTCGGATTTATTCAAGTCTTGTTTTAAAGCATCCATAATTCTCTGCTCGTTTTGTTTGACTGCGTCTCTGAGCTTATTCAGCGCTTGAATGCGGCTGCTGATGCTCTTTGTCTTTTGTGCATAGAAATACTGCTTTTGTGTAGAGACAATATGTTCAATGACCGTTTCATCTGTGATATAGAATTGCTCGTGGTTCATCTCTTTCATCTCCCTATAAACATTCAGCTTCAACTGTAGCAAGCAAGCTTTTTAATAGCTCAACTGCCTCGTTTAAAGCTAATGAATAATATCTCTGCGTTCCTTTTTGCTCAATTTGCACAAGCTTTTGATCACGTAAAATTTTTAAATGATGAGAAATTGCCGGTCGTGATAAAGTAGACTCGTTTGCAATTTCATTAACGGTTAAAGGCTCTTTTTCCGCGAGCAGCAAAATAATATCTTGTCTTGCTGAATCACTTAGAGCCTGAAAAATAGGAATGCTGGCACGAAATAACTCCACTGCTTTTTCACTCATAAATATTCTCCTTTATTTAATTTCTTGTGTTCTGCGGACAACGGATGAAAGCCACTTTCTTGGTACAAAGCGCGGGATGAAGGTGGCGAGACGAAACTGTACTCCTGGTACGATAACCGTCTGACCTTTCATAAATTTTTTATAGCCCGCTTTAGCAACTGCTTCTACATCCATTGCACCGCTTTGAAAAAGCTTGGAATTGCTCAGCTGGGCCCGATCGCTAAAACCCGTTTTAGTTGGACCCGGGCATAGAGCACTTACCGTTACATTGGTACCTCTTAATTCATTTTCAAGGGCCTCTGTGAAAGATAATACGTACGCTTTCGTTGCGTAATACACTGTCATAAGCGGACCCGGCATAAATGCAGCAACGGACGCAATGTTTAAAATTTTCCCGTGATTTCTTTTGACCATATCGGGTAAAAATAATTTTGTTAAATGAGTTAATGCTCGGATATTTAAGTCAATCATGTTTAACTCTTCATCTAAAGCTGTTTCAATAAATTTACCGTATAGTCCAAAACCTGCATTGTTCACTAAATAATCAACGTGCATTTCTTTATTTTTAAGTTCTTCATACAGTGACTGTATCTCTTCTTCTCTTGATAAATCCTTTACAACCGTTATCACGTCAATATTATAAGTAGATTTTAAATTCTCTCTAATCGCTGTTAGTTTATCAGCACTTCTGGCAACTAAAATTAAAGAATGGCCATCCTTTGCGAATTGATAAGCTAACTCTTTACCTATTCCTCCGGACGCACCGGTGATGAGCGCATAATGCTGTGACATAGTGTTCACTCCTTATGTTTATATGTTCAAGAACTTAAACATTTAAACTTATCTTATAGGATTCATTTTTTCCCGTCAACTGTTTTCTATACTCTCCTTTTCTTTTATGTTTTCCATTTTTGCCATTTGCGCATTTCTGTACATTTTTTTACAAAATATGCGTTTTCTTTACATAGAAGGCTAATGTCGTCTAGTTTTGACAACCTTTGTCACCTAGCAGGAAAACAAGTGAAGATATGGTGAATACAACATACAACAAATAATCCATTACATAGTTGGATGAAAATAGATAAGGGAGGAAATAAAAAATGATGGAGACGTATACAATTAAAAAAGTAAGTGATCAATTAGAGGTAGAAAAGAAAACGTTAAAACAATGGGAAAAATTATTGGGCAGCTATTTAACAATTGAACGAGTAGATGGGGCCCGTGTCTATACAGAGGAACAAATTGAATTATTTAATGATATTAAACAGCTGTTTGATGAACAATGTACGTTAGATGAAGTCAAAGAATATGTTCAGCTGCTGATAAAGGAACAAGAAGAGCAGGAGCATTTAGTGATGGAATCAGAGGCAGCGGTTTCAAAAGAAGAAGAACCAGCAAAGTTGAAAACTGCTAAAAAAGAAAACGTCATCGATTTTCAAGAACACTCCAATAAACAGATGAAGCAAGAAAAGAAAAAAGCTGCTGAAAAGCAGGAAAGCATTTCAGAGAATAAGCAAGAGAAGACCCCTCCTATACCTGAAGCACGATTAGCTACTGAAGAAGAAAAGCAGGCTATTTCTGCTTCTATTGAAGAACCAAAACCAAACGACCTTGTCGTGAATGAAAAAGAGCTGCTTCAAGGGGAACTAGTAGAAGCTGTTCGCCGCTATGAAGATGTGTTTGAAGTACTTGATACGTTTAAAGCTGATTTGTTAAAAGAAATGCGAGAAGGAATGCGAAATGAAGTTCGGGAAGAAATTGTCGGAGAAGTAAAAAAAGAGCTTGAAAAAAGTGCTACTCAAACTGTAGAAATGGTGGAGTCGGTCGGGGCATATATCTCTGAGTCTTCAGAACGCAGCGCAAGAGATGTAGAAAATATGTCTAAAAAAATTATCCGTTCTAACGAAAAATCGTTTGATGAAGTCACTTCTTTGATTGAAGATTATTCAACAATTGCGGAAGAAAAAACAGAGGATATGCGTCTGTTCATGAAAGATGTCATGGAGAATGCGGATGAATCCTCTAAAGAAATGCAGTATTTATTAGACCGATTCTCAAGCAATTCTACCGTTGCGATGAATCAAGTGAAATTTATGGTTGAAAAACTAAACAATTCTTCAACTAATACGACAGAAGAGCTTCGTGATTTAATTGATTCGATGAATGAAGAACGAGTCTATTATTTGAAAGAAATGGAGAAAGAGCGTAAGCTTCATCGTCAAAGCGTAGCTGAACGCGAAGAAATGTTTAGTGATTTTGTCCAAACCTTCAGACAAACCGCCGCTGCTGATATGAAGCGAAAACGGAAGTGGTGGAAGCTGTTTCTCTCCTGAAAACACCGGCCCTATGATAATAGGGCCGGTGTTTTTTGATGGTATAAGCACTAGTAGTTTGTCTGTACGAAACGTTAAGGTAACCTATGCTGATGAGACGTTATACTTTGAAAAGCATGATAGCCGCTTACCGATACGCCTATAGTCCCCGCTCCCGGAAACACTGTATCTCCGCATAACCACAGCCCTTGTAAGCCAGATCGATGCGAAATGCTGTTGAACAAGGCATGATCTAACGTTTGCGGAAAGCCTCCCACTCCGCCGTTTGGGCGAGAAGTGAACCTTTCCCATGCTTTAGGAGCTCCTGAAATTTGATGCTCTGCTTCTTCAATGTTAGGAATGATAGTTTTAATTCCTGCTATCATTTTTTTCTCAAGAACTTGTTTTTGAACATCATAGGTTTCCTTGTTACTCCACTTGCTAAGCTCAATGTGAGTAGATGCTGTAATTGTACGCTTGCCTTGAGGCGCACGAAAACGATCGTCAGGATGAGACACGGAAATAAATAAATGATTTCCTTCCGTCATCTCGCCTTGTTCGGATTGAAGCACTTGCTGAAACAACTCTACCTTCTGCGGAAGATCTCTTTCATCAATCGCAACATACATCGAAAACGTTCCCCACTGCGGAAGCTTGCTTTTTTCTTTGGCCCTCTTATGGATATGTTGGTAATCTTCATCATGCAGTAAAGACTTTAAGCTTTGAATTGGCGCGTTGCATACAACGTCTGAAGCGCGGTAGCGGTTACCTCTATGATCATGCACGATCCACTCGTCGTTATCACGCTCTATCTTTACTACTTTCCTTCCTAGAGTCGTTTTTCCTCCGTTGGCTTTAATAGATTTTTGCAGGGCTTCTGCGACTTTGTATAAGCCACCGTTCACATAGAAAGCTCCTTCGTGATAAATATCCAACGCTAGACATCCGATAAGCATTGAACAGTTCTCACTCGTTGTCTGCATGCTGTCTATTAATTGACCATCAATAAAATGAATAAAGTCCGTTTCGTCTAGCAACCTGTGTTTTTTTAGTAAATGACTAAACGATCGATGAAAATAAGGTAATAACTTCACAGACCCAAGATTTAACGAACTTACCAGCCTACTCCACTCACCGATTGTGAGAGGAGGAAGAACCGGCAGCGGCCGCATGAGCTTGCGAATTTCTTTTGCAACTCTAAAAACACTTTCATAGAAGCTCCTAATATTCTTCGCTTTATGAGGAAATTGTTTTTGAATATACGAAATATGCTGATACCGGTCTTGATAATAAATTAGTGTACGATGTGGAAGATGAACTTTCATGATTTTCTCAAGAGAAATCTTTTCAATTTCTAGGCCCAGGTATGTGCTGATTCGCTCATGTATCCCTCCGCGCTCAAATCCCATTCCAAGCGTCGCTCCGACAGGAAATGTATAGAGATGGCGCTGGAATTTCCCGGCACAGCCTCCCCACTCTCGAGAAGCTTCTAAAACCGTCACTTCATAGCCATGTTTAGCTAAAAGCGCTCCCGCTGTTAACCCACCTATTCCTCCACCTATTACAACAACTTGCTTATGCATGTTTTCACCTTCTTTAACTCTTTCTTCTATTGTGCAAAAAAAAGAAGCTCACCGCAATTTAGAAGCGGCTCGTTACAGCAATAAAAAAGCTGTGAATGATCTCACAGCTTTTTGGCTTATTTCGTAATCACTCCACAAACAATTCGATCTCCTGAGTTTCCTGAAGGATCTGTTGTGTAATCGTCTACTTTATCATGTATCACTAATGCCGACCCATCCATATCTATAAGAGAATTCGGCTTTCCTTCTTGCAACGTCACAAGAGAAGCAAAAATTTCGGTATCTACTTTTCCATTTGGCGCAACTTCTAAGTTGGGCAAGTCACCCGCATGCGGGCCTTTTGTATTTTTAAAGCCGTGTTCACGTTTAAAAGGATTAAAATGGGCCCCTGCTGTTTTGAAATCCGGCACCTCACATTTTCCTATTTCATGAATATGAAATCCATGTCTCCCGGGTGAAAGACCTTGAGCAGTTAATTTAATTTGCACGCCGTTCTTTGCTTCTGTCAGCGTAGCCTCTCCTACTTTTTTGCCTGAGGTATTCGTTAAATCTACTTTAACAGGTCCTACCGATACCTCGCTCGTTTCTTTCGCTTCCTCGGTTTTCAGGTGGTTTTCATGAGCGTTATTTTGCTCTTTTACCATGCTGCATGCTCCTAACAACAACAGAACAAAGACTACGCATCCGTTCATTATCAACTTTTGCATCCGTGATTCCTCCTTTTGCTTATTTATCACCATCCTTTCACTATTTTCCTTTTTTTAGACATCAAAACTAAGATTGAGACATACGTTCACCTTACCAAAGAAAAAATCCGAACGAGTTGGATTCTTAATAAAGAACCTCAATTCATCGTTCGGATTTTCCTTCAACTAAAATACTTTGTTTTAACGTCTTACTTTTGTTTAAAGTTGTATTCTTTTTCCGTTCCGTTTGAAAAACGAACTTCTAATTCAAACGACTGAAAATCTTTTTTCAGGCCAAACGCATCGATTACTTCCTTTTTTACACCTTCATCGGGGGTGCGCTGATCAAAATTTAACTTTTTAAATGTTGAAGATAATTTATTAAACGCTTTGTCTCCGTTCAAGTGCTCATCGTTAATATTATCATCCACTTTGGCTTCTATCTCATCGTTTTCATTTTCATAGTCGGCTTCATAATCATTATTAAGCCCCTTGTAGTCTACTTCTAAATCAAATTTTGAAAAGTTAAAAGATGTGTTTTCACTTTGATTATCATAGCTCATCGGCGTTCCGCCATTTGTCACGCCTTGTTTATTTTGAGCTTCTCTCGCGGGTGCTGCATCATCATTGTGACATGCTGAAAGTACGCTCATACCTATAAGGGAAAAGAATATGAAAAAGGGTCTTTTCTTCACTGTATTTCCTCCTTTGACTTCACTCTTCCTTCCCTTTATGTCCACAAATTCAATTTATATACGCCTTCACTAGAAAACCCCGCTCTCTAAAAAGAAAGCGGGGTTTTTCGTCTTGTTTATTTTACATTAGAATAAGAAATACTGTACATGCTGTTAAAATAGGTATTATAAAGAGCTTGAACAGCACGGTCTAAAGCGTCTGCTTTCACACCAAACATCATGCTTACCTCAGAAGAACCTTGGTTAATCATTTCAAGATTCACTTCAGCACGAGCAAAAGCTTCTGTAGCTTTCGCAGCAATTCCTACTGTGCTATTCATTCCCTCTCCTACTACCATAACCATAGCAAGATCACGTTCAATAAAGATTTCATCTACTTCAAGTTCTTTTTCAATTCGAGCAAATACGCGTTTTTCCACATCTGGCGTAAGCTGATGCTCGCGCATGATGACAGAGATATTATCAATTCCTGAAGGAGTATGTTCGTATGAAATACCTTCATCTTCTAAAATTTCAAGCAATCTTCTGCCAAAACCAATTTCACGGTTTAATAAGTATTTGCTCACATGAATATTGCAAAAACCTTTGTCCCCAGCGATTCCAACTACTGGCGTATCGCCGTGAGAGCGCTCAGCTACAATGAATGTACCTTTTGCTTCAGGATTATTTGTATTCTTAACACATACAGGAATGCCTAGTTTATAAACCGGCTCTAGCGCTTCATCATGGAAGACAGAAAAACCTGCATAGGATAGTTCACGCATTTCTCTGTATGTGACTTCTTTCATTTCATGAGGCTTTTCCACAAGTCTTGGATCTACGCTGTAAATAGCATCTACGTCAGTAAAGTTTTCATACAAGTCAGCTTTTACTCCTGCTGCTACAATTGAACCTGTAATATCTGACCCACCGCGCGAGAACGTAACCATGTTCCCTTCTTCAGAGTAGCCAAAAAATCCTGGAATCACCAAAATGCCCGAACGCTCTCTTAGCTGCGGCAGTTTTTCATAAGACAGTGGAAGCACTCTTGCTCTTCCTGGTTCATCAGAAACAAAAATACCTGCTTCTTTTGGATTTACATAATGAGCTTCAAACCCTAAATGGTTTAAATAAGCAGCCATTACCTTTGCGTTATTATCTTCTCCACTTGCTTTGAGACAATCTAATAAGCGAAACGGATCGTTTTTATGTAAATCAATAAGTGATTGTAAATTCGCAATAATATCAGTAATAATCGTTTCTGGCATAGACAAGTCAACCACGATTTCACGATAGCGATCGATTACTTGCCCAAACTCATCGACGTAATCTTCTCCAAGCTGTATTTTGGCAGAAAGTGCGATTAACAAATCTGTCATTTTTGTATCTTCTCCGTATCGCTTGCCCGGAGCTGATACAACTACCAGCTTTCTCTCTTTATCAGACGTTACAATATGCGCAACCTGTTTAAATTTCTCTGCGCTTGCAACTGAACTCCCGCCAAACTTCGCAACCTTCATGTTTGAGACACTTCCTTACTTTGTTTTTAATATTCGATTATTGTACCATATTTTATCAAGTAGAAAAGCTTATCTATCTAACTTTTCTAAAAATTAAAGGAATACTACCGTAATTGTACTCTCATAAAGAACAAATGTCTACCACAAAAACACAAAAAGACTGATTTTACATCATGTAAAATCAGTCTTTTTGTGTTATTCTGCTTTTGGTTTTTTTAATATACCTACAAGGACCGCTGTCACAATGGCACCAATTAAAATTGCTAGTGCATATAAAAGAGGATTTCCTTGTACAATTCCGATAACGAATACACCGCCGTGTGGTGCTGGTAAACCGATGTGGAACATCATTGTTAAAGCACCTGCTACTGCAGCACCGATAACCGATGCGGGAATAACACGGCCTGGGTCAGCTGCTGCGAATGGAATCGCACCTTCTGTGATAAATGAAAGACCCATTACATAACACGTTTTACCTGTTTCACGCTCTTGGCGAGTAAATTTGTTTTTGAACAAAGTTGTCGCAATAGCCATACCTAGTGGCGGAACCATACCGCCTGCCATAATCGCTGCGTGTGGAGCATAGTTTCCAGCATCAATCATTGCGATACCAAATGTAAAGGCTGCCTTATTAATAGGACCACCCATATCAATAGCCATCATACCGCCTAAGATAATACCTAATAATACTAAGTTACCCGTGCCAAATCCACTTAACCAGTGCGTTAACCCTTTGTTAATTGCACTAACTGGCTCATTTACAACATAAAGCATAATCAATCCTGAGATAAAAATCCCAAATAGCGGATAAAGAAGAACTGGCTTAATTCCATCAAGAGCTTGCGGCAGGACGCTGAACAATTTCTTTAATCCCACTACTACATAACCCGCTAAGAAACCAGCGATTAAACCACCTAAGAAACCGCCTCCGCCAGAAGCTGCTAAAAGACCTGCAACCATACCAGGAGCTAAACCAGGACGATCAGCAATACTCATTGCAATGAACCCTGCTAGTACCGGTACTAGTAAAAAGAATGCATTATCTCCGCCAATTGTTTTTAGCGCCGCTGCAAACGCATTGTACGTTGGATCTTTCGGTTCTGCTGAGTGAATACCAAACATAAATGAAATGGCGATTAAGATCCCGCCCCCTACAACAAACGGAAGCATTGCTGATACACCGCTCATTAGGTGTTTGTAAAACCCTGTACGCTCTGATCCTTTACTTTCTCCGCCTTCTTTGCTGCCACCGCCGCCGCTGTATACAGGAGCGTCTCCTTTTAACGCGCGGTTAATTAATTCTTCGGGCTTACGAATTCCTTCAGCTACTGGAACTTGAATAACTTTTTTACCTGCAAAACGTTCCATTTCTACTTGCTTGTCCGCTGCAACAATAATAGCGGTAGCGTTTTCAATTTCTTCCTTCGTCAACGCGTTTTTAACACCGCTGGAACCATTTGTTTCAACTTTGAGCGTCACGTTCATGTCTTTCGCTTTTGCTTTTAGGCTATCCGCTGCCATATACGTGTGGGCAATTCCCGTTGGACAAGCCGTTACAGCAAGCACTAATTGATCTGAAGCTGTATCCACTTCTTCTTCCGGCGCTTCATTTTCAGTTTCTTTATCATCAATTGCTTTAATGACTTCATCAATTGATGATGCTGTTAGCAACGTTTTTCGGAACGATTCGTCCATTAATAACGTAGACAAACGAGATAATGTTTCTAAGTGAGCATTATTCGCGCCTTCACTCGCTGCAATCATGAAGAATAAATGTGCAGGCTGTCCGTCTAATGATTCATAATCAATACCTTCTGTTGAGCGTCCAAATGCAATAGCCGGTGTTTTTACCGAGCTTGTTTTTGCATGCGGAATGGCAATGCCTTCCCCAATTCCCGTTGTACTTTGAGATTCACGATTTAAAATTGCTTCTTTATAGCCAGCTCGGTCGCTTAAGCGACCAGCTTCGTCTAATTTTCCAACTAACTCATCAATAACATCAGCTTTTGACGTGCTTTTTAAATCAAGAATGATTGTATCTTTTTTTAATAGTTCTGTAATTCTCATTCTCGGTTCCCCCTACTCTACCTTTGTGATTGACACTTGTTCACGAAGCGTCTTTACATCTTCTGCTGTACATAATTCAAGTGAGAATGCTGTGGCACTTCCTGAAGCAACTCCTGTTTGAAAGGCTTCTAATAAATCCCCTTGCTTTACATAAGAAGCAATAAATCCAGCTACAAGTGAATCGCCAGCTCCAACAGAATTTTTCACTGTTCCTTTAGGGACTGTGGCACTGTAGACACCGCTTTCGTTAATAAGAAGTGCTCCATCGCCTGCCATGGATACAACGACGTTTTGCGCTCCTTGTTCCACAAGCTTTTTACCGTATACTAGCGCATCTTCTGCACTGTTTACTTCTACATCAAACAATTCTGCAAGTTCATGATGATTTGGTTTGATAAAAAACGGCTTGTGAGACACGACGTCTAGCAAGGTTTTTCCACTTGCATCTACTACTACTTTTACTCCGTTCGCTGCTGCTAGTTCCGTTAACGTTTCATACACAGAACTTGGAAGCGTTTTCGGTATACTTCCTGCTAATACGAAGATATCGCCTTCAGTCATTTGCTTTACTTGACTCAATAAAGACTGAAGCGCTTCGTCTGTAATAGCAGGCCCTTGACCGTTAATTTCTGTTTCTTTTTCCGTTTTTAACTTTACGTTAATGCGGGTATCTCCATCAACTCTTGTAAAAGCTGTTTCAATATTCTCCGCTTTTAAGTAGTCTTCGATATAGGTTCCTGTAAAGCCGGCTACAAAACCGAGAGCTTTATTATCAACATCTAATCGCTTTAAAACGCGAGAGACGTTAATGCCTTTCCCTCCTGGAAACTTGGCTTCATTCGTTGTGCGGTTAAGTCCGCCTTCTTCGAATGCTGAAACATGTACTACGTAATCAACGGATGGGTTCAACGTACATGTATAAATCATGATTTCACAACCTTTATGTCTGTTTTGTTTGCATACTGTATAAGTACATCACTAGGTACGTCATTTGTTATAATTTTTGCTTCATGTAAATCGGCTATTTTCGCAAAACTTGTTTCAAAAAACTTAGTAGAATCTGATAAAATATAAGATTCTCTAGAAAGCTTCATTGCCGTTTGCTTGATCAATGCTTCTTCTGGATCAGGAGTTGTATATCCATATTGATGATGAATCCCATTCGCTCCCATAAAGCACTTATCAAAACGATACTGCTCAAGACTTAAAAGAGCTCCATTGCCAATTAAAGCGCCCGTTTTATGTTTAACAGATCCTCCAATTAAATAGAGGGTGATACCTTGTTCTAGCATCGGGTTTAAATGCATTAAACCATTTGTCACGACAACTACATCTTTTTGCTTCAAAAAAGGAATCATTTCATACGTTGTAGTTCCTGCATCTAAAAAAATACAGTCACCTTCATTTATAATGGAAGCCGCATACTCTGCAATGTTTCGTTTATCTTGAATATTTTTAGCAGATTTTTCGATAACGCTCAGTTCGATTCGTTTACTGCGAATAAGCGAAGCGCCACCGTGAACACGTTTGAGCATTTGCTCTTCTTCTAGTTGACTTAAGTCTCTTCTAATTGTGGATTCCGAAGCGCCTGTAACTTCGATAAACTCTTGCACTTTTACAAGTTCTTTCTCTTTTAAAAGTTTTAAGATTAGTTGATGTCTCTCCGGCGTTAACATGTTCTAGCTCCTTTTTCAAAAAAGCGTTTTCATTTATTTCATGTACTTACTTTATCACGATTTACATTCAAAATCAATCATAAAAAATCAAAAACATTCATTTTTTTAATTACAAAATAAAGTTTTTTGAACGAACAATTAGATTTGCATTTGTTTTGATAATAGTTTATACAAAAGGAAATAAGCTGGTAATTCAAGAATTTGTCTACTTTTCTCATTATATGTAAAGGTTTTCTTGCAACTAATTAGCTATGACTGTTTTTGACTATTTCTTGACCGATTTAATTTCTCTTGACTGAATTATGTTTAGCTTGTCCTGTTTTAATGAGAGCCTATACATCAAAAAAGTTGTCCACCTTTTTGGACAACTCAAAGTGACCCATCATTTAAATAAAAACAGAAGCATATATAATATAGAAGCAAGGGCAGAAGAAATAGCCAAACTTGAGATAAAACGAACGAGTCTTTTCTTAATGAACTGCGTTAATTCAATTTCTCTTACTTGAGTTTTTTCATTTTGCATACAATATCCCTTCTTTAATCAAAATTTCCTAGTAGCTAAAAGTGACTACTCGCAGAATATGCTTTTATGTATTGTATGCAAGCGTTAAAAAAAAGATACAAATTCAACAAAAAAGCTACTCTTAGCTAGAGTAGCTTTCATCTTTCCATACATCTGCTTCAATTACTGCATCCGCTCGAATCGAATATGTATAACAAGGCCCTGTCACCATCAGCGTATTCGACTGCAGAGAAACTTTATCGATTGTCACTCGTTCATATCTTTGAATATGTCCTGCTTCATAGACGTGAAGGGTTACTGGATGATGCTCCGAGTAACTGTTCATAATGACCTTTTCAATATGCTCAATCTTTTCTTTTTTCAACCCTAAAGACTGCTTATGCGCCTCGGGACTGTACATTTTCTTCATTTTCTCTAAATGCTCAGGCATTACTAACTTCGCATACTGTTTTAATTCATCTTGATACACGTTCATTCTCCCCCTTGACTCTTGCTTCTATTTTACCGAACGAACATTCTCATTGCAAAACTTTTTAATCAAAATAAAAGCAAACAATTTATTTTTTCATACTCCATAAAAACTGTCAAAAGATTTTATGTTGATAGCAGAAATTGATTTTTTAAAAAATAATAATATCCCATCTTTAATTCAGCCTCTAGAGTTGGTATAATACATTGTCATGACTGTGTTTTCGGAGTTTTTGATGATTGGAGGTAACGTTCATGATCAATAAAATAAAAGAAATTATCCTCATTATTCTAGGAAGCCTCATTTTCGCACTGGCCATTAATTATTTTGCTATTCCAAATGAATTAGCAGAAGGCGGCGTAACCGGTGTAACAATGATTACCTATTATGTACTAGGCTGGTCTCCTGGTATCACAAACTTTATATTAAACGGTTTGCTGGTACTGATCGGATACAAATTGCTTCACAAACGTGTGATTGCTTACACAATTATATGTATTATTTTCACATCTCTATTCCTACATATAACTGAAGGACTGGGAAATCCTCTTGACGATACGCTACTTGGGGCTATTTTTGCTGGTATTTTAGCCGGTGTAGGACTCGGGCTTGTGTTTAGAGGTGGCGGAACTTCCGGAGGCTCGGCAGTTATCGCCCGCTTAGCTAATCAATATCTAGACTGGAATATTAGCAAAACGATGCTAGCAATTGATTTATTAGTTGTAGCAAGCGCCTATTTTGTCATCGGTGGAGAAAAGACGATGTACACGGTTATTTCTCTTTATATCGGAACAAAGGTGCTTGATTATATTATTGAAGGACTTAACCCCCGCAAAGCAATCACTATTATTTCACACCGTTCAGCTGAAGTAGCCGAACAAGTTAACAAAAAGATGCAGCGAGGCGTCACTGTCTTTTCTGCTCATGGAAGCTATACAAAAGAAGCAAAAGACGTATTGTACGTAGTTGTGAACAAACAAGAACTATTAGAGTTAAAGCGCATTATTCATAAAGTCGATGAACAGGCTTTTGTGGTTGTCCACGATGTGCGAGACGTCTTTGGAGTAGGTTTTACTATTCCAAAAGCCAGCTAAAAACCCGCTGTAAAAAAGCGGGTTTTTTCTATTATATATGTTTGCGCTGAAAATACAGTAAACCTGCTACTCCAAAAAGCAGAAAGCTGCTTATAACAACCACTAAGAAATTCTGTGTAGTCAGCATCAACCCCCATGATGCTTTTCCGGTTACACCTAACATTCCATACATTGGCTGAGTCCATGGGTACCAGGGGCCAAATCGTTCAGAATTAGCAACGAATAAATTCGGTAGTGTTAAAATGACGTTGACTGTCAAAGATGCTCCAAAGCTAGAACATGCCATTGACACAGCTAGCATAAACGCAAGAATGGGCAACACCGCAACCCATCCGCCTAGCATATTTCCAGCTATCATCTTTAATGGCACAGCGCTCGGATAGTCTTTTAACATGCTAACTCCTAATAAAACAACAAATACAAGCACTTGAAGAATTCCCATGAAAGCTGCTGCTGTAATCAATTTTGCTCCGTATACCGATGTCCTTGTCACAGGAAGAGATAATAATTGCTTCCATCCTCCCGCTTCGTGTTCATACCGACAGATGAAGGATGTTACTAACCCGCCAATTAACGGATAAAACACCAATCCGTGAACATTGGCAATCAAGGCATCTGCCATTGCCCATTTCGTTCTCCCGCTTGGCATTGCCTGATCACCTACAAAAAGGATAATAGCGATTAGAATAGGACTCACAAAAAGGTACGTCCAGGCTTTTGTTTTAAACAATTTAAACGATTCTATCCTACATAATTGCAAAAACATTTAGGCCACATCCTTTTTGATAAAGTGCAAGGCGCCTGCAGCATATAGGAAAATACCGATAATTACACCTGCTATTATGTACATATTCCGATAGTCAGAAAACGCTAGCATTGGCCATTGCCAGAAAAACCAGCTCGGCAATTCTCTCATACCACTCATCGTCACACTCATCACAATACCTAGTGCAAGAGAGCGGCCTTGATTTTTAAAAAGCATAGATAACCATATTTGAATAGCTACAAATGGAATGGCAGAAAAAAACGGATAAAAGGTATACACGAAAAGATTTTTCCAAGAAGACGGAAAACCAAATCCTAACCACCAGCCTAACCCAATTATACCGATTAATAGAACAGCAGAAGCGATAAGTAGCATAAACATAACTACTAAAAATTTTGCTGTATAAACACTCAGTCTGCTCACAGGTAAGCTCAGCAGCTGCTTCCATGAGCTTCTATGATATTCAATATGCGCTACATTTGAAGCAAGAATCGTTCCTCCCAGTAAAAAAGCTATTGGAAGCGTGATGTTTAGTTCATGCAAAAGACCTTCCCACACATTCGGATTTTGCTGAATTAAATATTCATATCGAACGCTATAATCAACTAGAGTTAAGCCAATTACACCCGCTGGACCTAAAAATAGTAAAAACCAGAGCCATTTTCTTTTTAACTTTATACACTCAGCCTGCAGTATTTTTGTGAACATATCTATTCTCCTCGCTTGTCAGCTTTAAAAAGATATCTTCTAATGATTTCGATTTTTCTTCAACTCGGTAGATTGAGACATTTTCTTGCACAAGCTGATAAACAAGATGTGCCACTTGCTCATGATCAATATAATCTAAAAGAAGACTATGTTTATCGATAGTAGGTACAAACCCGTTTGCTAATAGTATTGTTTTAGCCTTTTCTATCTCTCCTGTTGTAAATGCCACTTGATGCTTAGCTTTTTTGCGAAGCGATTCAATCGAGCCATTAAATAGCATCTTTCCTTTTGTAATAATACCTACTTGAGTCGCTAAATGGTCGATTTCATAGAGTAAATGACTTGAAATCAATACGGTAACTCCGTTTTCCCCTGGCATTTCTTTAATTAATGAACGAATTTCTTGAATTCCTGCAGGATCCAGTCCGTTGGTTGGTTCGTCTAAGATTAATAAACGAGGATTTCCGAGGAGTGCAGAAGCAATACCAAGCCGCTGTTTCATTCCAAGAGAAAAGCCTTTGACTGGGCGATTTGCTTCTTTTGTTAATTTTACAATATTTAGTACTTCATCCACTCTGTTTTTAGATACACCTAGTATTTTACGAAGTACCTCTAAATTTTCTCTTGCAGTTAAATGCGCATAATAGGAAGGGCTCTCTACAAGTGAACCTATCTTTTTTAAGGCGTGAATATGCTGCCTGTGATTTTTTATTCTTTCTCCAAACAGCTCAATTTCCCCGCTCGTTGGCTTCATTAGCCCGAGCAACATTCGGATTGTTGTCGTCTTCCCTGCTCCATTAGGCCCTAGAAACCCGTAGATTTCTCCTTCTTTAATGGATAAATTCACTTCATTTACAGCTTCTGCTCCTTTAAATACTTTTATCAGCTGAGTCGTTTTAACAATTTCCACTTTTATCACCTCTCCTTTACTATAAACAGCCAAAGTTAAGAGGACGGAAAAGAAAGGTTAAAATTCGTTTAAAAAAGCGAGTGAATTAATCACTCGCTTTGTACACAATTTGAATATCCGTTCCATGTTTTGTAGAATGAATTGACCACGTTAACTCCATTTCTTTAATCATCGCATCCACAATCGCTAGACCTACACCGTTTTGCTTCGTATGGCTATTCTTTTTAAAGCCTGACCCTTTATCAGAAATGGTGAGAGAAGATAAATCATGCTCTTGAACAAGACGAAAGCTAATAAAGTTACCTTCTTTGGCATGACGGATGACATTTTGACATAAATTATCTATTATTCTTTCTAACCACTGAACATCTCCGCGCCAATATATGGACTGAGAAGGCAGTTGAATATCCACTTCCATATTCTCTTCTTCAAATAATGGATACCATTGCGCAATGCTTTTTCTAAGAAATCGAGCCATATCAACTTCCTCTTCCCGATATGGATATTTTCCATTTAACAGCAGCGTATAGGAAAATAAATTATCTATTAAATCACTAACAAATTCTACTTTTGTATCAATTACCTCAAGAGATTGTTGAATGTTCAAGGCCATTTCTTCGTTTTTTAGCTGATAAATATGCGTTCGAACAGTCGTGAGCGGTGTTCGTAAGTCATGCGATAGACTCATAATTAAGTCTTGCCGCAGCTGTTCTTCTTGCTTCTCTCGATACCGGCTTTCATGAAGCTGTTTAACCATTTGATTAAAGGATTGTTCTAGCTGACCAATTTCATCCGTGGACTCAGATACAACAGGTAAAGGAATTCCTCGCTCGCCTTTGTTGTTCATAGCAGCTTGTAACACTCGCAGCCTTTTTCGAATTCGAAGAAAAAAGAACAGAGAAAGTACAATAAAAGAAAGCACGATAATAAAAACAAATCCTAAATAAATATTATAGTAGGCTGGGTCTAGCCTTTGAATAGGAGGCTCAACGGCTTTTTCTGGCACTTCAATGACCATAAAACCTTGCTTTTTATCTGTTCCAATAAAGGTAATAACCGTATACGGATTGTTTCCGTATCGTTTTTTTATAAATTCAGCCGTATAAGACGATGACCATTGCTTCGGAAGGGCTGCATGATAAGGAAGCGGAAGCTGTGTTTGTCCATCTTCGTTTACCCAGAACATTGAAGCTTCAGGGTATTTTTCTTTTAATAATTTTAGCTTTTGATTAATTGTTTTCTCATTTGCTCCTTCTAGCTTTCGGGCTTCTTCATTCCACATTTGTTCGTAGTAGCTTTTTCCTTTATACTCTTCATTTAATAATCCTTGAATATGCATAAAAGGGACGGTGATCAGCCATGAGCCTGCAAAGAATGATACCGGTATAATTAGTACAGCTGAAAGCATAATTAAGATATACTTCGTGATAAGAGACTGTGTAACGTTCATTGCTTCACCCTGTACCCAATCCCTCGTATTGTTTCAATAATTTCAGGCTTAGCTGCATTTTTCTCCAATTTTTCTCGTAAATAGCGAATATGTACCATTAATGTTTTATCTCCTTCTATATAACGCTCTTTCCATACTCCTTCATAAATTTGTTCTTTTGTTAAAATTTGATTTAAATGCTGAAGGAAATAAGTAAAAATATGAAATTGCTTACCTGTTAAACTAATTTCTTCACTTGTCTCTCTGTTCATCACGCGATAGTCTATCATCGAAATATGCAAATGTTTTACAATAAGCTCTTCTTTCTTTCTTGAAAATCTTCTTAACAATACTTCGAGCCTTGCAAGCAGCTCTTCTGGATGAAACGGCTTTGTGACATAGTCATCGGCAAACTCTAGCCCCATGATCTTATCTTCTAGGGCTGTACGAGCTGAAAGCATTAAAATCGGGACATCAGGTGCTAGTTTTTTAAGCTTTTTTCCCACTGTAAATCCATCTAACCCAGGCAGCATTACATCTAGAATGACAATATCCGTTTGTTTAATAAACTGACTGGCGATATCTCCTGATTGTAACCAAGTAACTTCATAGTTTTGCTTTTTAAGCTCATTTTGAATCATTAATCCAATTTCTTCATTGTCTTCAATGTATAAAACGTGATTCATGCGCACACCCCCTTTACTTCTTTTTCCATTTTACCGAATTCTTGTTAACGATAAAAGCCTAAAAAACTAAAAGGCGATGCCTTTTAGCTTTTTTCTTTACACATCCATTTAATTAACAAACCGCAATGCGTTAATCCTCCTCCAAACCCATAGAGAATAAGAAGGTCATTATCCCGTACTTTTCCTGTCATTATTCCTTCGTTCAAGGCAAGTGGAATAGAAGCTGAAGATGTATTTCCGCAGTATTGTACACTCGTTAACGTTTTATCCATTGAAACACCTGTTTTAGCACAAATAGCTTCAATCATCCGAAGGTTTGCACTGTGCGGAATAAACCAATTTACATCAGAAAGAGAAATGGAAGTACCCTTTAACAATGCTTCTACTCCTTTTGGAATCGTTCGGACAGCAAAGCGGTATACTTCACGCCCATTTTGAACTAAATTTCCGCTCGCGTTAATTTCTTTTCCTGAAAGAGTATCAGATAAATTAGAACGATATAAATTCACCCCTCCGCTTCCGTCCGTTCCGTAGTGACATCCTAAGAAACTTGGATTATGCTCATCGTATTCTACAAGCATAGCTCCCGCTCCGTCACCGAACAGCACGCAGGTGGCCCGGTCCGTATAATCTGTAATTTTCGACATGACTTCAGCACCAATAACTAAAATCTTTTTATGCAATCCGGACGTCACTAAGCCGTTCGCCACGTGAAGTCCATATGTAAAACCGGCGCATGCGGCACTTAAATCAAATGCAGCAGCTTGATCAATATGAAAGTAATCTTGAACCTGACATGCTACGCTAGGAAAAAAGTGATCCGGTGTTGTTGTCGAAACAATAATTGCATCTACATCTTCTATTTCTACAGCATATCGGTTGAGCAAATTTTCAACTGCTCGAATGGCAAGCGTAGACGTGTATTCGCCTTCACCAGCAATTCGCCGTTCTTTCATTCCCGTGCGCTGTACAATCCATTCGTCACTTGTATCAACCATTTCTTTTAAATGGTCGTTCGTTAATTTTTGCTTTGGTGTATATATCCCCATTCCTGTGATTCTAGCTTTTGATTGCATCATTTCTCCACCTCAAATCAGTTTATACTTAATTATAACACCTACTTTTAATATCTGGTACTAATTTATTAATAGATAAAAAGCGCAAAGGTATACCCTTCACGCTTTTTATCAAATAGAATAATCTTCTGGAATAAATACTTTTAGCTGCTTAGGCTTTACATACACCTGCTCTCCTACTTGAAGGCTGAGTGTTTTATAATGCTCTTTGCTTAATTCAGCTTCTAAAAATTCTTCTGCATCTTCTCTTTTTAATTCAATTTGCACGATAGGTCCTATCACATGAATATGGCTAACGGTTGCAGAAACGGCATCTGCGCTTGTTTTTACTTTTTCAAGGTGAATATCATGAGGTCGCACATATCCAACAGCTGCTTCTTCATTTCTTCCGCTAAATTCTGGAACATCCATTTCAAAGCTTCCTTGTTTTAGCCTGCCTTTATGAATGCGACCCTTAAATAAATTGACGTTTCCTAAAAAATCGTACACAAATGGACTGTTAGGATGATCATATACTTCCTCAGGACTTCCAATCTGCTCAATTTTCCCGTTGTTCATTACAACAATACGATCAGCTACATCTAAAGCTTCTTCTTGATCATGCGTAACGAATATACTCGTAATATGAAAGTCATTATGCAATTTACGCAGCCATCTGCGTAAATCTTTACGAACTTTCGCATCCAAAGCGCCAAAAGGTTCATCTAATAGCAGTACTTTCGGTTCCACTGCTAACGCTCGAGCAAGCGCTACTCGCTGGCGCTGCCCTCCCGATAATTGAGAAGGATAGCGATTTGCAAGCGGCTCTAGTTTCACAAGCTGCAGCAGCTCGGTTACTTTCTTGTTAATGTCCATTTTAGAAGGTCTTGTTTTTTTAGGTCGTACTTTTAAACCATACGCAACGTTATCAAACACAGTCATATGCCTGAACAAAGCATAGTGTTGAAAAACAAACCCTACATTCCGCTCTTTTGGATTTACGTGCGTAATTTCCTTTCCATCAAATAAAATAGCTCCTTGGTCAAGATGTTCAAGACCGGCAATGATGCGAAGCAAAGATGTTTTTCCAGAACCGGACGGACCGAGTAAAGCTACTAATTCACCCGTTTGAATATCAATGTTAATAGAATCCAGCGCTTTAAAATCACCAAAGTTCTTTGATACGTGCTTAATATGGATACTCATCTCATAAGCTCCTTCCTTTTTAAATATGTTTGGCTTTCCACTCAATAATGTTTTTTATAATTAATGTAAATATAGCTAAAACTGACATTAAAGATGCTACCGCAAACGCTGCTGCAAATTGATATTCATTGTAGAGAATTTCAATATGAAGAGGCATCGTATTTGTCATTCCTCGAATGTGCCCCGACACAACGGAAACAGCTCCAAACTCTCCAATCGCCCTCGCATTACATAAAATGATTCCATATAATAAGCCCCATTTAATATTAGGTAATGTCACTAGAAAAAAAGTTTTGAAACCGCTGGCTCCTAACGTTAACGATGCCTCTTCTTCGGCTGACCCTTGAGCTTGCATGAGTGGAATCAATTCTTTGGCAACAAACGGAAGCGTTACAAAAAGGGTAGCTAATATAATACCGGGAATAGCAAAGACAATTTTGATGTCGTGATTAAACAGCCATTCTCCGAACAACCCTTGTGCACCAAATAATAAAATAAAAATCAATCCAGCAATAACAGGCGAAACGGCAAATGGTAAATCAATAAGCGTAATTAAAATATTCTTTCCTTTAAAATCAAACTTCGTAATTAACCATGCAGCTACCACGCCAAAAACGGCATTTAACGGAACGGTAATCAGCACGACGATTAACGTTAGTTTAATAGCAGCCAGGGCATCTGGATTTGTAATCGCAGCGAGATATGTTTCCCACCCTTTTTGAAAGGCTGTTATAAAAATCGTGATAAGCGGAAGCACTAAGAATAGAGCTAAAAAAGCCAGTGCAATAAATGTAAGCAGCCATCGGACGACTTTGGGCTCTTTTAAACTAGAATGAGTGATTTCAACAGTCGTTTTTGCGTGCTGCATTGGAACATGTCCTGCCAATGTCATCCCTCCTTAACTATGTATAAATTTACGATTTGTCCACCATTGAATAATATTAATAAGTAATAACAGAAAAAATGATACAACGAGCATGACTGATGCAATAGCAGTAGCTCCCGCATAATCGTACTGCTCAAGTTTTGTCATAATAATAAGCGGCGTAATTTCAGTTTTCATCGGCATATTTCCAGCAATAAAAACAACGGACCCGTATTCTCCAAGCGCTCTTGCGAACGAAAGAGAAAAACCTGTTAAAATAGCGGGCACCAGCTCTGGAAAAATAACTTTTCTGAACGTTTGCATTCGGCTGGCTCCTAAACTAGCAGATGCTTCTTCAATCTCTGCATTAAAGTTTTGCAATACTGGCTGCACCATTCGGACAACAAACGGCAGACCAATAAACGTAAGAGCGATAATAATTCCGATAGGCGTAAATGCGATTTTAAACGTAAATAATTGACCAATCCATCCTTTCGGAACGTAAAGAGTGGTCAAGGCAATGCCGGCAACAGCCGTTGGCAAGGCAAACGGCAAATCCACAAGTCCGTCAATAAACCTCTTTCCAGGAAAATGATACCTCACTAATACCCACGCAATAATGGTTCCAAAAATAACATTAATGATGCCGGCTGCAAATGCTGCTCCAAAACTTAATTTATACGACGCTACTACTCTAGGTTCTGTAACAGTTTTAATAAAGTCGCTCCATCCCATAGATGCCGTATTTAAAAAAATCATAGCTAACGGAAAAAGCACAAGGATACTTGCATAAAACATCGTAAAACCTAAAGAAAGCCCAAATCCAGGTAAGATGCTTTTCTTTTTTTTCTGTCGTTGTAACACGCTCACGTCTTACACCTCTCTCTGCTTTCAAGATACATGTACACAGAAGATACGAATCACCATTCGTATCTTCCTCGTTCTACTTTTTTAATGAATCATATTACTTTGGCTGATAAATCTGATCGAATGTTCCCCCATCATTAAAATGCGTTTCTTGAGCTTTTTTCCAGCCGCCAAAATCTTTAATAGTGACTAGGTTAAGCGAAGGGAATTGATCTTTGTGTTTCTCTAATACTTTTTTATTTCGAGGACGATAGTAGTTTTCCGCTGCGATTTCCTGACCTTTTTCTGTATATAGGTATTTTAAGTATGCTTTTGCTACCTTTGTCGTGCCTTTCTTTTTAGCTACTTTATCTACTACAGCAACAGGTGGCTCTGCTAAAATACTTAATGACGGTGTTACAATTTCAAATTTATCTTTTCCTAGCTCATTTAACGATAAGTAAGCTTCGTTTTCCCATGCAATTAACACGTCTCCAATGCCTCGCTCTACAAAGGTAGTGGTAGCTCCGCGTGCGCCTGAGTCTAACACTTCGACATTTCCATAAAGCTTACTCATGAAGTCTTCAATCTTTTTGTTATCGCCGTTATATTTATCCTTCGCATATGCCCATGCAGCTAAATAATTCCAGCGCGCGCCTCCAGAAGTTTTTGGATTTGGCGTAATAACAGATGTACCTTTTTTCGTTAAATCATCCCAATCTTTAATTCCTTTTGGATTTCCTTTACGAACTAAAAAAACAATCGTTGATGTGTATGGTGTAGAATTATGAGCCAATTCTTTCTCCCAGTCTTTGTTTAATAATTGACGAGTTTGAGCGATTTCATCAATATCGTAAGCAAGCGCCAGCGTTACTACATCCGCTTCTAAACCGTCAATAACTGCTCGGCCTTGCTTACCAGAGCCACCGTGTGATTGCTGAATAGTGACGTCTTGCCCTGTTTTATCTTTCCAATAAGACGCAAAGCTCTTATTGAACTCCTGATAAAGCTCACGTGTAGGATCATATGAAACGTTTAAAAGTTCTACTGGTTTTTTTGAATCGTTTTTACTCGCAGAACTATCTTTCCCTGCTGTTTCAGTAGATTTTCCATTGCCGCAACCTGCTAGCACCACGAGCAGTGCTGTCAGCACCATTAAAAACTGAACTGCTTTTTTCTTCATGTTTTACTCCCCTTTTTATAAAAAAATACAAAAAGGCCGCTATCTCTTAAAAAAGAGAAGCAGCCTTCAGTTAGTCTGATCAGCGTATATGCTCTTAAATTATTCTTATTAAATTTATTCGTAAGAATAAAAAGAAGATACTTTCTGAAAAGACAATTTATTCTTGTTTTTATAATAAACACACTTTACCCATTAGTCAACTAGGTTTTGAATCTTTTTTACACTTATTTTAGTTCTTTTTACGTATTTTCCTTACTTACTGCGTGCCTGATACTCTTTTTCTAAGTCAGAGAGTGTGAGTTCAAAAAGATGATGATTTTCTTTTTTATAAATCCCTTTTTTCAGTAACTCTTCAATGAGGTATTGTTTTCTTTGGCGCACCGCTGCTCGTAATAAATTTTCCATCTTTTCTCCTCCTATTATATTAATTTAAGAATAAAAAAAAGACTCCTAACACAGGTCAGAAGCCTTCGGTAATCCGATCAGCACAGGAATGAAACTGTCAGATCTTCATAATTTTAAAACGTATAAAGCTGCTGCTTTAGCAGCTTTACACTTTTCATCGTCATACTCATACAACCTATAACTCAATTTTAATTCGAAAAATTCTAAATCTTCAACCGAAAAGAAAGTCAATTCTTCTTCGAATGCGCACGTTTTCTATATTTAATACAGTACTTGCTTGCCCCGCCGTCAAGCGTTCGCTATCTAGACAGGCCCTTCAGTTTCTCTAAATACGTATTGAAATAGGCTTATTTGTGGCTTGCTACTTTGCTTTTAGCTAAAAAGCGGTTTTTTTCCGTGCTGTCCACTTGAGTAATTTGTCCGTCGTGAAGAGTAATTAGTACAGACCCATAGTTGATTTCAGTTAGTAATTTAACAATATAATCTAATTTTTCTTGTGTAATTGAAGCCATTTTATCATTCTCCTATCCATAGATAAATTTATATTTTAGTTGCAGTTGAATAAACAAAGCGAACAACATCTATAAGTACTTGTATAATGTGCAGAAGATAAATACATCGTAATCCTCCCCATATGTTCAGTTGAAGATTGAGATTTTAATGACCACAACCAATGTACAGAAAAGGCCCACACCAGTAGCGAACAAGTATGAGCCTTCGGTTGACCGATCAGCTTCTTTAGCATCCCAATTTTTTCAAAAGATTTATACTATCTATATTATTTACACTTTACCTATATGTCAAGTAGGGATTAAAAAAATAAATAGATATTATTAATTTTTTTTATATCTTTGACCTAATAAAAAAGACTCATCTGCATGAACTTACACAGACGAGTCTTTTTTATTCCTATTTTTTTGGATAGGCAAAGTTACCGTAAAGATGCTTCCTTGTTCTTTTTTGCTTTCAACACGTATTGCGCCCTCATGGAGTCGCACAATTTTTTTTGTAATAGCTAGACCGAGGCCGCTTCCTTTTAACGTTCTGGATTTATCTACTTTATAAAAGCTTTCAAAAATATATTTTTGATCTTCTTCGATAATACCAATTCCATTATCCTTTATTTTCACGTCTATTTCTTCGTTTTTTTGATGAATGGATATTTTCACAAATCCATTTTCAGGCGTATATTTAACAGCATTTGTTACTAAATTTAGCCAAACTTGCTCTAACAAATCTTTATCTGCTTCTATTTGAACATTGGATAAATCAAGGTCAATTTCTATATTCTTTTTTATCCACTGAGGTTCTAAAGCCATGACCACATGCCTGATTTGTTCATCTAACCGGTATTGCTGCAGCATTAGCGTTTGATGTTCAGAGTCAAGAGAAGCAAGCTTTAACAAATTGGAACTAAGCTGAGATAGTCTTGTACTTTCTTTTTCGATAATCGTTAAATATTGTATCTTTTTATCTTCACTGACGATATCATCTTTAAGTGCCGCTGAAAAACCGCGAATAGAGGTCAGCGGTGATTGAATTTCATGGGAAACGCTAGCAATAAACTCTTGCCTCATCGTTTCTATTTTGTTTAATTCTTTAGTCATTTGATTAAAGTTTTTAGTTAACAGACCAATTTCATCATTCGCTGCGTGCTCGACTTGCACATTGTATTCGCCTTGTCCGACAACTTTCATCGCTGTACTGAGACGCTTAATCGGTTTAATAATAATCGTTGAAACATATGCAAACAATACAATACCTACTAATAAAATCGTAATAAGCTGGATATTTTGAACATCTTGAATAACTGAAAATTGCCGCTGTGGATGAGACTGAATAAATAGAGCATACGACCGTCCATTTTCTTTAAAAGGGAGACCCACTACGTTTGGCTGTGGACGATCACCTTTTTCCTCGTTTAAATTAGAATAACGCTTCCCACCTAATACTTGATCTACTTCTTTCGGTGTAATTGGAATAGGCGGCCCCGGCTGTCCTAATACTTTCTCTTTATGCTGATCATCAATAATAATAAACGAAAAATGAATGAATGATGAATTAGATAAAAACCTTGCAGCTTTATCGGAGTCTTCTGCTCCGTACAAATCGATAAAATCTTCTCCCATCTTCACCATATCCTGACCTAATCGCATTTCGAGCTTCTGCTTGCTAAGAAATGTCGTGACAACAACGGTAATCACAACGCTCAATAAAATTGTAATGATGAACGATAGAACCAGCTTTACATAAATTGATTTCACGTTAACACCCTTCTGCTCTATAGCCTAGTCCGCGAATTGTTTTGATTTCCATACCGACGTTTTTCATATGATTAAGCCTCTCTCGCAGACGTTTTATGTGAACGTCTACCGTGCGCTCATCACCTTCATAATCATATCCCCAAATTAATTGAATAAGCTGATCACGAGTAAAAATCTTTCCTGGAGAACTAACTAATGTGAACAGTAATTCAAACTCTTTTAACGGCAGCTGTTCGCTTGTTTCTCCTGCACTCATCTCTAATTTGGTACGGTCCAATTTTATATTCCCCATATAAATTACATTGTTAGCTTCTACTCGGTACCTGCGTAAAAGGGCCTTTACACGAGCAACCATTTCCTGAGGATCAAAAGGCTTCACGACATAGTCGTCTGTTCCGATATCAAATCCTTTTAGTTTATCATGCGATTCGCCTCTAGCTGTTACCATCAAAACCGGTATATCAAAATACTCCTTAATTTCCTTTGTTAGTTCCCATCCGTCTTTAAATGGCATCATGATATCAACGACCGCTAGATCAATTCGAAACTCTTCCATTTTCGCCCACGCTTCTTCACCATCTGCTGCTTTTATAATTTTAAATCCTTGATTTTCTAAATATAATGATATCAGCTCTCGAATGTGTTGATCATCATCTGCAACTAATATTTGAATCATACATGTCTCTCCCTATTCCTAAGTTTGTCCAGCTTTTACGCACAGTAAGCTCTCTGTTTATACCAAACAGAGAGCCACATAAGATCATACAATGATTTTATACTTCAAATATGAACTGAATATGAACAAACTGATTAACTCTTATTAGCTGAAGTTGTTTGCTCGTTCTTTTTCTACAATTCCTTCCAAATACGATAAAAACGTTTGACGTAAATCTTTACGCTTTAACCCCACTTCTACCATTGCTTTCATATAGCCTACCTTATCTCCAATGTCAAAGCGCTGCCCTTCAAGTTCAAGAGCAAACAATCGCTCTTTTTCACATACGACGCGCAGTGCATCTGTTAATTGTAATTCATTTCCTACCCCTCTTTCAATCGTTTTTAGATAAGAAAAAATAGAAGGGTTTAAAATGTAGCGGCCCATAACGGCAATCGTTGACGGAGCTTGTTCTATTGATGGTTTTTCAATCAAGTCATTCACTTCATGAATGCTGCCAGATTTATTTCTCGGCTGAATAATGCCGTATTTTGATACTTCTTCCACATCCACTTTTTGAACTCCAATAACTGATTGATTAGTCGTTTCATACGCTTGAATCATCTGTTTGAGCGCAGGTTCTTCAGAAGTCATAATATCGTCTCCAAGAAGAACGGCAAACGGCTCATCTCCAATAAATTGCTCAGCACAAAGAATAGCATGACCAAGTCCTAACGGCTCTTTTTGACGAATATAGTGAATACTGGCCATTGATGAAATCGTTTGTACTTCTTTTAACATTTCGAACTTGTGCTTTTCTTCAAGCATTTGCTCTAGTTCAATTGATTTATCAAAATGGTCTTCAATTGATTTTTTATTTCGACCTGTAATAAAAATAATACTTTCAATACCTGATTTCACAGCTTCTTCTACAATGTATTGTACAGCAGGCTTATCGACAATTGGCAGCATTTCTTTGGGCTGCGCTTTTGTCGCTGGCAAAAATCGAGTTCCTAAACCGCCTACTGGAATAACTGCTTTTTTTATCGTCATATATGAATCCCTCTTTCTTTTTTAGTAGTAAATACAAATAATTTGGTGCCAATAAAATTGATACCGACACTTACGATTGTAATTAAAAGTTTACTGATTAGCAGTGGTATACCCCATTTATTATATAGAACAGTCAACAGAAAAGATGTTAGGGATAAAGTGATTAAATTCACGATCACGAATGAAATCACTTCACGCTTACTGCTTTTTTCTTTTTTCTCAAACGTCCATTTACGATTCATGACATAACTGTTTAAAATGCCCGCACTGTATGAAATCCACTGCGCTAGTATGTAGTTCACACCGATTGTTGTTAAAAGTGCGTATACTGCAAAATCAATCAGTGTATTTACCACTCCTACTAACGCAAATTTAATCAAGGGTATCCATTTGTTAGTCACGAAGTGATACTTCCTTGCGTGTTTCAAGCTGATACTTTTCACGGACGATATAGAGTGGACGATTTTTTGTTTCATCGTAGATGCGGCCAATATATTCTCCGATCATACCAAGAATGATTAAAATGATGCCGCTAAAGAATAGCTGAATGACAATTAATGACGACCACCCTGTGATGGTGCTGTCTGTAAATAACTTCAAATACAGCACCACTAAAAGATAAATAAAACCAACACCTGATAGCGTTACACCAGCATAGCTAGCTAGCTTCAGCGGTTTATAGGAGAAAGACGTAATGCCATCCATTGAAAGCTTCAGCATCTTTTTCAAAGGATATTTTGACTCCCCGGCCAAACGCTCGTCTCGCTCATATTCTACTGCTATTTGCTTAAAGCCAACCCAGCTTACTAATCCGCGAACAAAGCGATTTTTTTCTTGAATGCTATTCATTTGATTGCACACTTTACGATCTAGCAAACGAAAATCCCCTGTATCGAGCGGAATATCAATATCGGTCATCGCACGTAAGAAACGATAAAACATAGCCGCTGTTTGCTTTTTAAAATATGTTTCTCCTTTTCGCTTTGTACGCTTAGCGTATACAACGTCAAATCCTTGCTTCCATTTTTCAATCATCTCTAAAATTAATTCGGGCGGGTCTTGCAAATCAGCATCAATCACAACGACCGCCTCTCCTCGTGCATAATCCATACCAGCTGTAATAGCAATTTGATGACCAAAGTTACGGGCAAAATCTAATAAAACAACCGCTGGGTCTTGCTCACTGTACTCTTTAATAATTTCTGCCGTTCGGTCTCTACTGCCGTCGTTCACGAAAAGAAGCTCGTAAGCTTCTTTCGTTGAACGCATCACTTCTGTTAGACGGCGATAAGTTTCATGAATCACTTCTTCTTCGTTGTAGACAGGAACAACAATAGAATATTTAATAATTGAACTCATGTTCATGTCCTCCTTATTTAAGCGTTATTTCGTATAATGTTCCGTTTCCAGATGGTCCTTGCTGAGAACTTGATGAAGTAGACTGCCATTTGGAAGAAGGGATCTCCTTACTATTTTCTTTAATCCACGTGATAACGTCAGATTGGCCTCCCTTACCCATTCCAGACAGGTAGAAATATTTCACTTCACCTTTTTTAATCATAGATTTTAATTTACTCACCGTTAGAATTGGATCTGAACCGCTAAATCCTCCCATTGCCATGACTGGCTTGCCCGTTTTGATAATGTAAGGCGCAGCTGAAGTTGAATCCGTTGTGGCAAATAAATATTTTTCGCCTGTATTATTTTTTGTTAAATAGTTTAGTAGCTTTGTGTTTACTTCTGCGTTCATCCCTCCACTTTTTCGTTTTGAAGATGATAATTTGCTTGAAGAGCTACTTGGCATTTGCATTTGACCATTATTTTTGGACGAGCCTCCTGGCATTTGACCGCTGTTTGACGATCCGCTTGGCGGCTGCATTTGACCATTATTGGACGAACCGCCCGGCATTTGCATTTGACCGCCGTTCGATGAACCGCTTGGCGGCTGCATTTGATTGTTTGAAGATGAATTGCTGCCAGAGCTTCCTGGAGGCTGCATGCCGTTAAAGCCAGACTGTTTGCTATTTGTAGCTGTGCTTGGAGGTCCTCCCATACCGCTTGAAGAATCAGGACCTGCTGCTGGAAGCATGCTATTTCCACCATAAATAATTGGTGTCATCGCCCAGTACGCCGGCATTGCAAGCAAGACAACCATTGCTGCTACTCCTAAATAATTCGTTACAGAATTTTTACGCTCTTTACGAATAGCTAAAACAAGAGCTAAAATGACGCCCAGTGCCCCTACACCTGCAATTGGCGCTACGCCGATTGAGCTGACATAAGGAGACATGATATATACTTGAAGCGCTGCTGTTGTTAAAATACCACTCGGCAGCAGCCATGATTTCCAGCCATTATGCTGTTTGTACATACTCCATAAAGCTACTGCTCCCACTCCTGCAAATGCTGCGATTGGAGGTGCCAGCATAATTAAATAATACTGATGGAAAAATCCTGCGATACTAAAGAAAACAGCTACCGGCAGCAGCCAAGCTAACCAAAATAAACTTTCTTTTTGTTTTGCCGTGTAAGGCCCTTTAAATTTCACTCCAGCAAATAGACCCACGATTGAAAAGATTACAAATGGTAATAACCAGCTGATTTGATCTGATAACCCTTTTTGGAACAGTCGGAATGGACCAGGGTTCCCCGTGTTGAACATTCCGTTTTGATTTCCTCCATCTGGAGCCTGCATCTTTTGAGAAGAGCTGCTCTTGCTTTGATTTGAGCTTTGTGAAGACTCAGCATTTGAATTACTCGTTTGTTTTGTTTCACTGCTTGCTGTTTGCTGCTGAGCTTGAGCAGGCTGTTTATGACTGCTTCCCGTCACGCTTGTATTTCCAGTTAAACGATTGATACCGTTATATCCAAAAGCAAGCTCTAGAACTGAATTTGTTTGACTGCTTCCCATATAAGGACGCTTATCAGCCGAAGTTGAATCTACTACGACTGCCCATGAGACAGAAACAGCGAGCATCAGTGCAGTTGCTGTTGTTAAAAAAGCAATTTTCTTTTTCCACGTAATTTTGGTTGCCACTACATAGAAAACATAGAATGCTGGTAAAACCATGTATGCTTGAAGCATTTTCATGTTAAATGCAACACCAATCATCGCAAAAGCCGCTAACACCCAGCCAAATTTAGCTGTACGCACAGCACGAAACAACATCCACGTTGCTACTAATAATGTAAACACAAGCATACTATCAATATTATTTGTTCGGCTTACCGCGGGCACAATCGGCGTCAGAGCCATCGCAAGAGCAGCAAACCTCCCAGCCCATACGCCAAACGTACGTTTCACGAGTACGTATAGTAAAAGAACTGAACCGATGCCTGCTAATGCTTGCGGTAAAATGACGCTCCACCCGTGAAATCCAAATATTTTGGCGCTAATTGTCTGAATCCAAAACACAACCGGCGGCTTATCAATGGTTACATAGCCTCCTGGATCAAAAGATGCGTAAAAGAAATTATGAAAACTTTGAAGCATACTTTTGACAGCTGCCGTGTAATAAGCGTTGGCGTATTCATCTGTCCAAATTTTAAATAAGTTCAAAAACGCTGCAATTAAAACAATTGGAACTAAAAATAAGTCTATTCTTTTTTTGTTTGAAGTCCGTTCTTCTTTCACTTCACTGTTCATGTGTTTCATTTCACTCCTTCGTAATTTCTGACTTTAGTCTAACAAGCTTATGTGAACTGATTATGAACAGTGAAAATAATGTTTTTATTTTTTAAAAAGCTATTTGACCTCTTACGCTCAGCAATGAAATATTTTACAATTAAAGAATCAAGTACATGAAATGAAAAGGATCTTTCTTGGATGCTGCAGCTTCTATGAAACATTCTTATCAACACTTCATCCACTTCTTGCTGAGAAAGGAGACAACTTTATGATTCAAGTAAAAGATATATACGGAAATTTACCCACACTAGAAACAGAAAGACTCCGCTTGCGGAAAGTTACCAAAAAAGATGTGCGTGACATGTTTGAATATGCCTCAAATGAAAAGGTAAGCAGATATGTAAATTGGGAAAAGCACCGAAAGCTTCAAGATACAAAAGAGTTTGTTTCCTTCGTTTTAAAGCAGTACAGCAACCAATCCATTTCTCCTTGGGCTATGGAAATCAAAGCCCTGAAAAAATGTATTGGCACCATTGACTTTGTCACTTGGAACCCTACTCATCGCATTGCGGAAATTGGCTATGCGATTTCTGAAGCATATTGGAATAAGGGATTTGTTACGGAAGCAGCTGAAAAAGTAATTGCGTTTGGATTTGAAGAAATGGATTTAGTGCGCATTCAGGCGAGGTGCTTTGTTGAAAATGCCGCTTCTGAGAAAGTGATGAAAAAAATCGGTATGTCTTATGAAGGAACAATTCGAAAAGCCATGTTTATTAAAGGAGCTCATCAAGACTTAAAGTTATATTCAATCTTGCGAGAAGAATACACGCGCAACGCGTAGAAAATGTATAGAATACTTTCCATAACACAGGCTAACTTCAACACTAACTCTTCCTTTTGAGGTGAACAATGTTGGAGCAAGCAATTCAGCATTTAGACTTATCTGCACACGGTTTGTGGTTTCCGATTACCGTTAGTTTATGCTTATTTATTCTTGCCCTTGTTTTATTTAAACGGCTGGTTTTTTATCTATTCAATAGCGGTATACTTCCTCGTTTATGCTTTTGTGCTGCCATGGCATATCGCATTTATTAAGTAAAAAAGCGGATGTTGATTAACATCCGCTTTTTTACTATGCACTTACTTTCTACATGCTGAAATCCATATTTATGGCCGGTCATTTTATGCGCCGCGATGACACATGCGTGCGGCTATGCTCTTCAGGACGTGTAAACCCAATTTTTAAAAGCGCCGCTTCTAAATTTGCTTCTGTTTTAATTTGATTAAAATCAATTCCTAGTTTCACTACCGTTTGGGCAATTTCCGGTCGTATCCCCGTTATAATAGCTTCCACTCCCACCAATTTAAGCGATCGATGAATTTTAAAAAGATTGTCTGCTACCATTGTATCAATAATCACGACACCTGAAATATCTAAAATAAGATAAGATAATTGAAGGCTTGTCCCTTTTTTCAAGCAGGTTTCCATAATAACTTGCGAGCGGTGGGTATCAATTTCTCCAATAATCGGCATAATAGCAATCCCTTTTGTGACAGGTACGAGCGGAACTGAAAGTTCTTCTAGTGACGTATAAGCTAAATTCATCATATATCGATTATGCTCGTCATAAATTTGACCAAAAACACATGTTACCGTATCTAAAAGTGGATCAATTCGTTCACTGACATGCAGCATGGTAATTGCAGCAAACTGATGCTCCTCTAGTTCTCTTGTAAATACATCCCAAATAACGCTGCGATAGATTGGAAGGATACCTAGTGCTTTTTCTAAAGGAATATTTTTTTCCACTGCATATTTACCCGTATCAAGTGCCCATTCTTTAACAAGTTTAAGTACAGCCTCCTGTTCTTCAAATAGAGCTCTCCCAAAGTATTCCATAATTGACACTCGCCACTTCAGAATTTTCTTTTCTTTCAATTCCTCTAGACTTAGCGTATGTGTAGCATCTAAACGTTCGGCTAATTTTTCTGACAAGCTATATTTATGTTCAAGAATCTTTTTTCCTATATACACGAGCTCCTCTTTCATAAAATACGTTCAGCTCCTCTTTTCTGCTATTTTTACTGCGTATATAACCTTGACTAAGCCTACTTATCCATCCGAAAATTGACTAGCCTTCCTAAAAATAACAAAAAAGCGGTTATTTTATGAATTTTCTTTCTTTTTATTATAGTACCAGAGTAAGAGCCGCACAACTTAAAATTTGCTTCGGAAAAAATTTATGCTTTTATATAAAAAGCGAGATGGGGGCATAACGAAATCAACAGTTAGAAGCCAGTACATACATTAAATCTACGTTTACGATGAGCATAAAAAAACACGAACTATCCATCACCTTTCAATAGATCGTTCGTGTTCAACTTTAACTAACATACTTTTGTCTCAGCCTCGTTTTTTATATTCACTTTCTTTTATCTCGCCTTACACTTGGAATAGCCAGACAACAATTGGCCCAAAAACGGATCCTAATACAGCGCTTAACGTCATTGATACTGAACTCATCGATACCGTTAGCTCACCGTATTCAAATGCTTTAGAAGTTCCTAGCGCATGAGAAGCACTGCCTAATGCAATTCCTTTTCCTAAAGAACTCTTGATCCGAATCCATTTTAAAAGTAGCGGTCCAAGGATTACTCCAGAAAAACCTGCAATCATAACAAATACCACGGTCATCGATGGAACGCCCCCTAGTCCTGTGGCGATCTGAATCGCTACCGGAGTAGTAATAGACTTAGGAATAATGGATAAAATCAGGCTTCGATCAACGCCAAATACTTCAGCAAACACAAGTCCGCTGATCATGCCTGCGAATAACCCTACAAATACCCCTCCAATAATAGGAACGCTGTATTTTACTAGCATCTCACGCTGTTTATAGAGTGGATACGCTAATGCAACAACCGCTGGTCCTAGAAGTGAATTAATCCATTTGCCTCCAATCATATACTCATCATAGGAAACATGAAAAGCAAGCAAAAGAAGAATAACGAATATGGTTGTTGTTAAAACAGGAATAAGAATCGGATAGGAGAACCGCACGTATACTTTTGCCATGACTAGATACAAAGCAACTGTAGCTACGATTATAAAGACCGCGATAAAGAATTCTTGCACTGTTGTTTCTCCTTTCGTTTGTTCGCTTTCTTTTCCAAAAGTTGGCTAGCAGTCCCTGCGGCGGCCATCGTAACAATCGTACTAAGCACAATAATTAAAAATAAAACCGCTCCGCTGCTTGAAAGAAGCGAAGGATAATTCATCACACCTGCCATAGCTGGTATGAATAATAGCGGTAAAAAAGATAACAAGAAACTTGCTCCGTCTTCAATTATTTTGATGGGAACAACTTTGCACGTTAAGCAAATGAGCATTAAAATTAAGCCTATAATACTGCCTGGAATAGGTAGATGAAGCATATGGTGAACAGCTTCGCCAATCATAGAAAAAGCATAAAGAATCGCAATTTGTAAAATGATTCGTATCACTTTCATTATAGGTCACTGTCCTATAAATAAAGAACAGCTGCCCTCCTCTCTTTATTTTGTCATGTTGTCTAACATTTAACTATATAAACACCTTTACTTTACCTACTTTTACTTGTACTATACAACTATATATACATTTGTATTATACAAGTATATATTTCTTTGTCAATGAATGATTTTGTAAGGGGCGATTATAATGCAAGAAAAGAATTCAATTGAATTGATTGAATATGAACTTACTACCTTTATTAGACGAGCGGTCTATCTTGATAATTCCGAAAATAAAATAGGAAACCTAGAAAGATCAGCTTATTTATTGCTGCGGCAATTAGATGAATTTGGACCAGCTCGTGTAAAAGAACTGGCAGAAGCATTTAAACTCGACATTTCAACTCTTTCTAGACAGGCTGCTGCTTTAGAAAATAAAAAGCTTATTTCTCGCTCCTCTGATCCTTCGGATGGACGAGTCAGCCTATTTGACATCACAACACGCGGGAAACAAATGCTGCAAACTGATAAGCAAATGCGCCTTGAACGCTATCATAGTATGTTAAAAAAATGGTCAAGTGAAGAAAAGGAGCTATTTGGCAAACTATTAATGCGGATGAATGACGCATTTATCGATTAAATAGAAATTCATGAAAATTAGGCTACTGCTGCAAGGTGTTTGTCCCTTTCTCTTTTCTCTTTTTTGCATTTAATGTAAAGAGACTATTGAAAAGGATGTATGATTATGTCTGTTCCGAATAAACGGAAAGCCACGCCCTGCCTCTTCCCCGGATATAAATGGTGTGGCCCCGGATGCAGTGGTCCGGGATGTCCTGTAAATGATGTAGACTGCTGCTGTAAATACCATGATTTATGCTATGAAGATTACGGATCATGCCGCTCATGTGATGAGCAATTTCTTGAGTGTCTTTGCTCCAAAGCAAATCCGTACAGTTTAAAAGGAAGACAGGCATACGCTATGTATACCTATATGCGGCTGAAGTTAGCTTTAAAACAATATGACTAAGCAGAAAAGAGGTGAATTAAAAAATTCATCTCTTTTTTATGCCATTTTATCCGTATGAATCCAAAAGCGTTGAACAATAGCCCCGTCCTCTTCTATATAATCCTCGTCTTGTATACCACCGTTTGCCAGAATAGTTCGACGAGAAGCAGTGTTCCAATCATCACACACAACTAATGCCCGTTGGACTCCCAGCTTTTTAATTTCTTGAAGAGATAACCTCAGTAGCAGCTTGGCATATCCTTTTTGTCTTTCACTTGGCCGAATACCATACCCTATATGTCCTCCGCTGTTTCGAAGTATTTCACTTAGCTCATGGCGGATATTAACTACGCCTATTACTCTTTCGTGATGCATTAGCCAGTAGGTGGAATCGGGTACAAATCCTTTTTTTAATCCGATCCCTTTTTCTGCATCTAATAACTCTTGAACCATTTTTTCAAAGTAAGCAGGATCTTTAGCAATGACCCACGGAATCATTTTTTCTCCGCTTGCTTTCCATTCATGATAAAAGCTCATATAAGCCTTTTTATAAGCTGCATCTGGTTTAATTAAAACAGCGGTTTCCACGTACCTTCCTCCTTTTTGTTTATTATGTTTATACTACCGATTTTTCCCAATAAATAAAAGAGGATAATTTACGTGATGTGATCGTTGTATGAGCTTATTTATAAGGTATGTAACAAAAAGCGCTCAATGAATGTTCATTGAGTGCTTTTTGTTCTACTGCCGGTTATTTAAATAAACTCCTTAAAAAACCTCGTTACTTTTGCAAGGGTATACAGTAAGGTACGCTTCATAACAGGCTCTTCTTTCTTTTGGATTTCAGGAGGTTTAACCCAGCGCTTGTGATTGGCAATAAGAATACTTTTATCCATTTTGTTTTCCATCGCCATCGTCAACTCTTTTGCAAATTTTTGACTATCGATAATGACCATTGATTCGTTATTCAAAAATGTAGAACGGGAATCTAAATTAAAAGAGCCTACGGCGCTAAGTCTTTGATCATAAATTACAGACTTTGCATGGATCGAATAAGGTCCTTGGTATTCGTAAAGCTTTACACCTGTCTTCATAATCGTATCACGCATACTAATATATCCGGAAAAAGCCAACACATTGGGCGTAGATGTAACTGAATTTGTGAGTAGCGTCCATTGAACGTCTGGCTTCTTTTTCATGGCTGTATACTTTCTCATCGCATTGGTGGGCACCACATAAGGACTTTGAATAAGAACAGAGCGGTTAGCTTCTTCTGCTAGGTTAATAAACGTTTTCCACATAAAAGGTCGTTTATTAAAGCGTTCAATTGGATTATGAATAAAAGAAACACGCTTTGTAGAAACGGTGGAAGCATTCCAATTAATCTTGGGGATCGCAAACGTTTCTCCTACTTGCTTAGCTTTATCATATTGCTGCAGCAGCAAAGCTTTCATCCTCTTCCCCTGATCAACCTGGTACTGTGTGAGATGATGAAAAGCTTTTTTAGTGTAGGGATGAGCCCATAATTCATTTATATAATTTTGCATTTGAGTGATGACGCTATCTTGTTTATGTTTACTGTTTGTAATAAAGACATCACGATCATAGACGAAGTGTGGAGGAGGCTTTTTAGCCAAATATTTGTCCCCTATATTCCGTCCCCCTATTATGCCTAGCTGTCCGTCTACAACCATTATTTTGTCATGCATACGATTTTGCCACGCCCAAGGTTTAAACAATTGAAACGGTTCGTAATACTTCACTTCAATATTAGGATGTGAAGCTAATGCATAGAGCACGCCCCTTCGGTTTCCCCGTAAGCCGTTAGCTATCCCATCCAAAAGAACGCGAGTATGGACGCCTCGATCAGCTGCTTTAAAAAGAGCGGCCATAATTAAATCAGTTGACTCTCCTTTTCCTATTGAGTAATAAGCAATATCAATCGATTTCTCAGCTTGTTGAATCATTTGAATACGAACTCTTCCTGCCTCATAACCATCTTCAAGAAGTCTCACTCGGTCCGTAGACTCACTGTGACCAAAAAAGCTAGCCGGTTTAATTGAGGTCGTTTCCTCTCCTATTTTTAAAGGTACATAAAAGAGAACCACCGCCGTTATAACCACATACAGAATATATAAAGATAAAATAATAAGTAATCCTTTGAATGCTATTTTTATCATCGCAACTCCAGCTTTTTGTCTTTTTCTGTTATCGTTCACAAATAATGATCATTACATGCAAGAAACTGCTTCCTTGATTACTTTGCGCTTTGTTCTTTTGACACATTTATTTTTTCTGATTCACTATTTGTATAGTATGCTAGTACATATCATAGAAAAAAGGATGATGGTGATGGAGGAATATTCTTTTCGTTTTCATATTACAGATTCTTACCCTTTGCAAAATGAAAACGATAAAATAGAAGCTGTTGTACGCACCAAAATCAAGCATGCGGAGCGAGGATGCTTGTACGAGGGTTATCTTCGCGTTCATATCACTAAAATCGGGGTGTTTCCTGTAGCAAAAGATATTGCTGAAGCGATTGGCGTTCGTTCGCTTCGTCAGCAGTTAGCGGCCGAATTAAAAAGATACGTACGGCCGCACCGCAATTTTTTATAACTTTATCCAAACATTTGTCCAAGTGGACTTTCATCTGCAATAATATCTTGAATAGCATAGATAGAAATTGGAAAGTAAGGAATTCCATATGCGTAAGGAGCCAGGTCATACAGCTGATAAAATAGTACAAGTGATTTATCGGCGATATAAAAATCCTGATCTGGTTTAATTCCTTTATATTCTCCAAGAACCATAATATCGCGCTCTTTTATTTGCGCTCCTACTATTTTAGAAAGAACACTTACGTAATTACTGTCTTTTTTAAACAAATCTTTTAGTTGATACGTTTTTCCAGTCAGCACATTAAACGTTAACGGAACTACCACGGTCAATCCGTGCGCTCCCCCGGAATAAGCAAAATTGACAAGCGTTAAGCTGAGCACATTTCGCTCGTTTGTTTTCAACTCATAATAACCCGTTTCTTCTGTATCCGGATTTTCTTCATATCCCTGCTGACGAATTAATTCATTCGTACGCTGCAAGATCTTACTGTTAATGCTGTGCTGAACAGCTGGATTAGTCAAATGAACAGCTGGATAGTAAACATTTAACTTTTTCTTCACTATTTGTTGAGAATATACCGTTGCAGGTAACGTAACCATCGCTTCCTCCTCTTTCTATACAGAATGTTACATTCTATTCTTTTAGCTTTCATTCCATTACTGAAGCAAAAAAATCCCGTGCATATACGCACGGGATTTTTAACTTTCTATTATTTTACGTTGTTAATTGTTTTAGCAGCGTCTACCGTATTTTTTAATAGCATTGTGATGGTCATCGGACCAACGCCTCCTGGTACTGGTGTGATATAACCTGCAACTTCTAAAGCCGCTTCGTAATCAACATCACCAACGAGTTTACCATTTTCCATTGTGTTACCTACATCAATTACAATGGCACCCGGCTTAATATCATCTGCTTTGATAAGTCTAGGTTGTCCTACAGCTGACACAAGAATATCAGCTTGTTTTGTTAAAGCAGATAAATCTTTTGTGCGAGAGTGAGCAATTGTTACCGTTGCACTTTCTTGAAGTAACAGCATGGATACTGGTTTACCAACAATATTGCTTCGTCCAATTACTACCGCATGTTTACCTGAAATTTCTTCACCTGAACGTTTAATTAACTCAACGATACCGTGTGGTGTACATGGTAAATAGCACTCATCGCCAATGACCATATTCCCTACGCTTACTGGGTGGAAGCCATCTACATCTTTTTTAGGAGATACAGCATTTAATACTGCTTTTTCATCAATATGTTTTGGTAATGGAAGTTGAATAAGAATACCATGAACAGATGGATTTCCATTCAAGTGATGGATTTCGTTTAAAAGCTCTTCTTCCGTAATCGTTACGTCACGTTTGATAATTTCAGACGCAACACCGATTTCTTCACAAGCCTTTGCTTTTGCTTTTACATATGATTGGGAAGCAGGATTTTCTCCTACTAAAATTACGGTTAAACCAGGAACGATACCTTTTGTTTTTAATTGAGCTACCTCTTCTTTTAATGCGGCGCGCAGTTCTTGCGCTACTTCTTTTCCTTTAATTACTTTCGCTGTCATGATGTTTTTTGCTCCTTTCAACTGTAGCCATTTAATAAATGTACGAATTATAGTTATTAATCTAACACAAAAGTTCGGTTTTGTTCAATGTTTTTATTATTTTTATTTTAAATAGATAAAAATAAATAACAAATAACGTATATTCCGTTCTTATCGCACTATAATATTTTGTATTCATAGAAGCTGTTTTTATTCAAATGTTGCTTTTCTAAATTAAAAACCGCGCCTTCGGCACGGTTTTCGACGATTTATTTTTTTGTTGATATGCTTTTCTTTGTAGTCAACGGCAGCACGTCTTCCTCTGTTTTTAGATCCTTTACATGCATTTCCTTGAGAGGCACACTTATTTTCTTATTTTTCGGAGGTTCTTCAAAATTCTCCACCCAATCACATAGCAGTTCAAATCCTTGATACACATAAGGAAGGAGAGGCTGAAGCTTTCGATCTGGATCAATTTGATGATTCCATACTAAGCTATCAATATGGTTTCCATTTTCAATTACGTAGTGACGATGAAGGTGCTGCTTACCAGAATCTTTTACCAGTTGTTCATAAGGATAAGCATGAATATCCGGAAAAATAAGAGCATCTAACGACCCTGTAATGCTTATCAACGGAACGGAAATATCACCTGTATTTTCAATTTCACGAACTTTTTGCTTAACATCTTGTGGTCTTTCTTGATAATCATACTTTTTAAAAATAGAATCTAACGAACGATCTCTAACTCCGTTTTCAAAAAGCGTCAAGTATTTTTGCCACGGAATGCTTCCAGGTGCTTGACTGTCAAACTCATCTCTATATATATTAAGCGTTAAAAACCAATAATACTGGTCATGATATGGCCATAAAAACTCAGATCCTTTTGGCAACCCTGCTTGATACAACCGGTGCAAAGCTTCTTTTTGCGATTCACCTACCGTATACAGTGCTTCTTCGGCATGATTTACAACAGGTGTTAGGGAAGTGATCAAGTTATCGTGATCAGCTCGCCACATAACCCCTTCCCATTCAACCCCTCCATTAAAAAGCTGAGGCTCTCCATTTTTCCCATCGTTTTCTAAAGCATAGCGAACAACATAACCCCCATTAGAAATACCTAAAGCATACGTTTTTATATCAAAATATTCTGTCACTTCTTTCTGGAGTTTGTGACGATAATTTTCAAACAAAAATCTCTGAGCAATTTTTGTCACTTCTCGGTATTGAATATGCCATTTTCTAATGGAGTCTTCTTCTTTGACTAGAGCGTTTTTTGCTTTAGCAAATGGATCATCTCTCACTTCTTCTCCCTGTGTCCCTTTATCAGAAGCAGCAAACGCAAACCCTTTTGCCAACACATAGTCGCTGAACAGTAAATCCGTTGATTTCTCATCTCTGGTAGCTGGAACTCCCGACATAACTAACTTTCCATTCCAGTCATCAGGAATTCGAATGAGAAATTTACCACCATCAACTTCACTTTCTACTTGAACGCCCGTTATTTCTTCAGGCTGATACATGTAATACCATCCATTTTTTTCTTCTTTTGTTCCCCAATAGATAGGAGCCAGCCCAATGTTCCCATAGGCAGTCGCTGCTTGAAATTGAAGAGGGTTTTTAGTCGTTAACCAGTTTCCATACTTACCGTCAAACGTTGTGATATTCAAGTGATAACCTCCATTCACATTTGCTTTTGAAGACAATCTTCGGGGACTGTACACGCATAATTTTAGTTAAATATTACCATTCATTTCTCAAAAAGTACATCAAAACGCCTTTGTTGCAGAAAGAAAGTAGACATTTATCACATCTGAGCCCATAGCGCCGTATAATATTGAAATTTATTCAAAAAAAGGAGTGTAAATGACTATGAGTTCGTTTAATTCTTCAAAACTCTCTACGACTCTCATTCCCCCTGCTACTTCCTCCTATCCGGTTTCTGGAAGAAAATATACTCTTACTCATTCTGATACAACCGGTCAGCTTTTTTTAAGCATCGGATGCTCATATAACAACAAGGCGATAGATAAAAATATGCGTGATGAAGTACTAGCTGCTCTTCACGTAACAGATCGACAAGCAGTTATTCAAGGCGAAGTTTTTGTTAGCGGAGGTGAGTTCAGCCGCGAGCAAGCACAGCTTCGTTATCACATTTTCCGCCGGGAGCTTCCGCTTGCTTTAGAAGCAATATTTTACGGAGACCAAGCGTTTTTTCAACATTATCCAGACTTGCTAAATACACCGATTTACATTTATTTTGTATCGACTTATCAAGAATTTAGAGGGTGGTCCTATTATCAAACCCCTAAATTTTATTTAAAACAAACATGCAGCAGCTAGCACGCTAGTGCATAAACTAATGGAAAATGAACGAGGAAGGTGTGAATGTCTCATGTACAGTCAATGGGTTTACCCCTATATGCCGCGCTACTACCATCCAGTGGTTCCTACTACGAATGAAAATTATTTAGAACCTTATAGATACAATGAAGACTTATTTTCTTATATCCTGCATGAAGAAGAAGAAGTTAGATCTACACGCGATGTAGACAGAGTGATGAAAATTTTAAAACGCCAGTATCAGTCCATCTACAGAGATGCTCAACGAGGTGGGATGGATAGCAAACTAACAGAATACTTATTTCGTTCCATTGTAAGATTTGTTGATGATAACTATAACAATTACAGCGGATCTATTAACGAACGCGTCGAAAAAGCCGCGCGACAGCTGAAAAAACGTGATCCCTGGACATTTGAACTTTTTAACTTATACAGCGTTTCCCCTGTTTCACAAGTTCGAATTACTAACACGATTTTAACCGTTTCATTTGAAAATTTACGTAGAGGAAATGAAGTGCCAAATCCTAGATAAACAAAAAACCGCCACAATTGTGACGGTTTTTTGTTATGGTAATACAGTTGCTCCCATTAGATGGCTATCAACTTGTTTAGCTACTTCACGACCTTCATGAATAGCCCATACGATTAAACTTTGCCCACGACGAGCATCACCAGCAGCAAAAACACCTTCAACATTTGTTTTGTAATTTCCATACGCTGCATCTACGCGACGATTTTTCGTTTCAACACCAAACGCTGATAGAACCGGATGCTCTGGACCTTCAAACCCAATCGCAATAAAGACAAGCTGAGCTGGCCATACTTTTTCTGTTCCTGGAATTTCGGTAAAGATGTACTGTCCATTTTCACCTTTTACTTTTTCCATTTGAACCGTATGAAGTTCTTTTAGATTACCTTGCTCATCTGCCACGATTTTTTTCGTTTGAATTGAATATTCACGTGGATCGTCCCCAAATTTCGCCTGTGCTTCTTCATAAGCATATTCAAGATTAAATACATGTGGATATTCAGGCCACATATTATCTGCCGTACGCTCAGCAGGAAGCTGAGGATGTTTACCAAACTGAACAACGCTGCGGCATTTTTGACGAAGAGCAGTAGCTACACAGTCAGCTCCCGTGTCTCCGCCTCCAATAACAATAACGTCTTTTCCTTCAGCATCAATAAATTGACCATCTTTGAAGTTAGAATCTAAAAGGCTTTTTGTTGAAGTTGTTAAGTAGTCCATTGCAAAGTGAACTCCTTTTGCTTCACGACCTTCTAATACTAGATCTCTTTGCTTCTGAGCTCCTGTACACAAAATGACAGCATCATATTGTTCTTTTAACTCTTCAGCAGTAATGTCTTTTCCAACTTCGGTATTCGTTACAAAATCAATACCTTCTTGTGTCAATAAGCGAACACGTCTTTCCACTACTTCTTTATCTAGCTTCATATTTGGAATTCCATATGTTAATAAACCACCGGCACGATCTGCTCTTTCATATACCGTTACTGAATGACCCGCTTGATTCAGCTGATCTGCGCTCGCTAAGCCTGCTGGCCCAGAGCCAATAACAGCAATTTTTTTGCCTGTTCTTTTCTCCGGAATACGCGGAGTAATCCACCCATTCTCAAAGCCTTTATCAATAATAGCGCGTTCGATATTCTTGATCGAAACCGCTGGATCTGAAATAGCAAGCGTACAGGAACCTTCACACGGAGCAGGACAAACGCGTCCTGTAAACTCCGGGAAGTTGTTCGTTTTCATTAAACGCTCTAAAGCTTCTTTCCAGCGTCCTTTATAAACTAAATCATTCCACTCTGGAATTAAGTTATAGATTGGACATCCAGAAGTAAAAGCATTAATATCCATTCCCATGTGGCAAAAAGGTGTGCCACAATCCATACATCGTGCTCCTTGACGGCTTAGCGCTTCATCAGATAAAGGAGCAGCATACTCTTTCCAATCACCTAAACGTTTTAACGGGTCACGTTCCTTCCCTTTTTCACGTTTGATTTCCATAAATCCTGTTGGTTTTCCCATCGTACTCTCCCCTTTCTTACTGAGCTACCGCTTCTTGTTGTTTTGCCGATGCTTTCTTTTCTTGTTTTGCATTTTCCTCAAACGCACTCATAGCTGCTTCTTCTTCCGTTAACCCAGCTGCTTTTTGCTCTTCAATGCGATTCATCATGCGTTTATAATCATTCGGAATCACTTTTACAAATTTCGAAAGCGATTCTTCCCAATTTTCTAATACAAATGCTGCTTTATGACTGTCAGTATATTTTAGGTGATTTGCAATCATCTCTTTTACTTCTTCTGCTTCTTCTCCTTTTAAGCTCTCAAACCCAATCATGTCTTTATTACAAAGGTTTTTGAATGCTTCTTGATCATCAGCAAATACGTAAGCAATACCGCCAGACATTCCCGCACCGAAGTTTTTACCTACATCACCTAATACGACAACGCGTCCGCCAGTCATATATTCACAGCCATGATCGCCAATTCCTTCAACCACTACGTTCACACCGCTGTTACGAACCGCAAAACGTTCTCCTGCTAGCCCGCTAACATAAGCTTCACCGCTTGTTGCACCGTAAAATGCCACGTTCCCGACGATAACATTTTCACCTGACACAGCTGTTGTTTCCTTAGGTGGAGCAACGATGATTTTACCTCCTGATAACCCTTTTCCGATATAATCATTTGCATCTCCAGTTAGATACATAGACATTCCTTTTGGAACAAATGCACCAAAACTTTGTCCTGCAGAGCCAGTGAATCGAAGAGTAATCGTATCTTCTGGCAGACCTTTCTCACCGTAACGTTTTGTAACTTCACTTCCTACAATTGTTCCAGCTACACGGTTAATATTAGAAATTGGCAGTTCTAACTCGACTTGATACTTATGCTCGATTGCTTGCTGTACCGCTGGCAAGATTTTTTGCATATCAAGAGATTCGTCAATTTTATGGTTTTGAGGTGTTTTAAAAGTACGTACACCTTCAGCTTGATATAAAAGAGTTGTTAAGTCTAAGTGCTGCGCCTTCCAGTGATTTTTTGCACGTTCGCTAACGCTTAATACGTCTGTACGTCCAACCATTTCATCTACTGTTTTAAATCCAAGTTCAGCCATAATTTCGCGTACTTCTTGTGCAACAAATTTCATATAGTTAACGATGTGATCCGCTTCTCCTAGGAACTTTTTACGAAGCTCTGGGTTTTGCGTCGCCACTCCAACTGGACATGTATCTAAGTGACACGCACGCATCATGATACAGCCTAAAACAATTAAAGGCGCCGTAGCAAAACCAAACTCTTCTGCTCCTAAAAGTGCTGCCATGACTACATCTTTACCCGTCATTAATTTCCCGTCTGTTTCAAGCACTACCTTTTCGCGAAGACCGTTTAACATAAGCGTTTGATGAGCTTCCGCTAAGCCCAGTTCCCACGGTAGTCCCGTATGTTTAATACTTGTTTTTGGAGATGCTCCCGTACCTCCGTCGTAGCCGCTAATAACGATAACGTCCGCTACTCCTTTTGCTACTCCGGCAGCAATCGTTCCTACTCCTGCTTTTGAAACGAGTTTGACGCTGATTCGTGCATCACGGTTTATATTTTTTAAGTCATGAATAAGCTGTGCTAAATCTTCAATCGAGTAAATATCGTGGTGTGGAGGAGGTGAAATTAAGCCTACTCCTGGCGTTGATCCACGCACATCTGCTACCCATGGATATACTTTGTTTCCTGGAAGCTGACCGCCTTCTCCGGGTTTTGCACCTTGTGCCATTTTAATTTGAAGCTCATCCGCATTCACAAGGTAATGACTTTTCACTCCAAAACGGCCAGAAGCAATCTGTTTAATCGCACTGCGGCGATTATCTCCATTTTCATCCACAGTGTAGCGGCTAGGGTGCTCGCCACCTTCTCCACTGTTACTGCGTGCGCCTAAACGGTTCATCGCAATCGCTAATGTTTCATGAGCTTCTTGACTTAAAGATCCAAACGACATAGCACCTGATTTAAAACGTTTTACAATCGAATCAACTGATTCCACTTCATCAATGGAGATAGATGAACGCGTTCCATTAAACGAGAATAGGTTGCGCAAGAAACCGATGCGTTCTTCATTAGCCGATTCAGAGAATTTTTTAAATAAGCTGTAATCTCCCTTACGGCAAGCCCACTGCAGCGTGTGAATTGTTTTTGGATTAAACGCATGATGCTCGCCCGTGTGTCTCCACTGGAAGTCGCTTCCTGACTCTAACGTTTGCTCAATTGTTTCAACATAAGCATTGTCGTGACGCGTTTTCGCTTCTTTTGCAATAACATCTAAACCGATACCGCCAAGTTGCGAGGCAGTACCTGTAAAATATTGCTCGATAACCTCTGCACTGATTCCAACTGCTTCAAAAATTTGTGCGCCCCGATAACTTTGCACCGTTGAAATGCCCATTTTAGACATTACTTTTACAACACCTTCAGTAACGGCTTTTACATATTTCTCAACAGCATAGTCATACGATACGTTCAACGTACCTGCGTTAATTTCATTTTGATATGTTGCAAAAGTAAGATATGGATTAATTGCGTCTGCTCCGTAACCAATCAGTGCTGCAAAATGGTGCACTTCGCGCGCTTCTCCTGTTTCCACTACAATGCTCGCCTTTGTACGGTTTCCTTTTCGCACTAGGTGCTGGTGCAGCCCACTGACCGCTAATAAAGCTGGAATGGCTACAGAGTGAGCTCCCGCTTCACGGTCTGTCAGAACAAGAATGCTAGCGCCTGCGTTAATTGCCGCTTCAGCTTCAGCAAATACGCGATCAAGATCTGCTTTTAAATCATTTGTGAACACCGCAGAAATAACAGCACTTTTGAAATCTGGATGAATGGCAGACTTCAGCTGATGAGTTTGATTGTTTGTTAAAACCGGCGTCTCAAGCTGAATTCGATGAATGTTTTCTTTGGTTGGATGCAGTAAATTCCCTTCTGCACCAAGCAACGTCATTGTTGATGTAACCAACTGTTCACGAATAGCGTCAATCGGTGGGTTCGTTACTTGAGCAAACAGCTGCTTAAAGTAATTGAACAGCGATTGAGGACGATCAGACAACACGGCTAATGGAGTATCATTACCCATTGAACCAAGCGGATCTTTTCCTTCTGTAATAACTGGAACTAAATATTTATGAATATCTTCATACGTGTAGCCAAATGACTTCTGGCGAATGACCAAATCATCGAAGTATTCAGATTTTTCTTCCTGCACTTCTGGCAACGTTACCAGCTGTTCATCTAACCATTCTTGATAAGGCTCAGCCTGTGCCATTTCAGATTTAATTTCTTCATCTGAAATAATTCGGCCTTCTTCTAAATCGATTAGAAGCATTTTACCTGGGCTTAAACGATCTTTATATAACACATTTTCATCTTCAACATCAATGACGCCTACTTCTGATGAAAGTATGATGTAATCATCTTTTGTAACATAATAGCGAGCTGGACGTAAACCGTTACGGTCTAAAATAGCACCGATTTGCTTTCCATCCGTAAACGAAATAGCAGTCGGACCATCCCATGGCTCCATTAATGCGCTATGATACTCATAGAAAGCACGTTTTTCTTTTGACATGTGCGGATTCTCAGACCAAGGCTCTGGAATAAGCATCATCGCTGCATGGGCTGGCTTGCGGCCGGCCAATACAAAGAACTCTAGCGCATTATCTAACATGGATGAGTCGCTTCCTTCAGCATCTAAAATTGGAAGAACCTTCGGCAAATCCTTACCAAATGCGTCCGAAACAAACTGCTGTTCACGCGCTCTCATCCAGTTTTGATTACCGCGAAGCGTATTGATTTCACCGTTGTGAATTAAATAACGGTTTGGATGTGCTCTTTCCCAGCTTGGGAACGTGTTTGTGCTAAAGCGAGAATGCACTAAAGCAAACGCTGAAGTAAAGTCTTCATCTTGTAGGTCAAGATAAAAAGCATCCACTTGTTCAGGTGTTAACAACCCTTTGTACACAATTGTTCTGCTTGAAAGACTTGTAAAATAAAAACGGTTTTGACGTGCCTGCGCCCAATTTTCCGCTTGCTTACGAATAACATATAGCTTGCGCTCAAACGCTAAGTCATCTTGAATACTGTCATTTGCCCCAATAAATACTTGTCGTACGTATGGACAGCTTTCTTTTGCAACTTTTCCGATTTTTCCGACATTTACAGGCACAGTTCTCCAACCTAATAACGTTTGTCCCTCTTCTTCAATTAATTTATTAATATAAGCTTCAATTTCTCGACGCTCGTCTTCATTATTTGAGAAAAAGATCATTCCAACTCCATAACGACCGTTTTCTGGCAAGTTCAGTTCAACGCATGTCTTTTTAAAGAACGCGTGTGGAATTTGTACCATTAATCCAGCTCCATCTCCTGTTAGCGGATCACTTCCCTGTCCGCCTCGATGGTCAAGCTGGCAAAGCATGTTTAGTCCTTTTTTAACGATATCATGTGACGCTACGCCTTTCAATTGAGCGTATAGTCCGATTCCACATGCATCGTGCTCAAATTCAGGACGGTAGAGACCTTGAGCTTTTGGCATTTGATTGTATGTCATCTTCTTCTCCCCCGTTCGTTTTCTTTATCTTTTTAAGATCACCTGTTTACATTGTAAGTTTTCAAATCAATATAAACAATATATAATTTAGATAAAACTAATCTAATTTTGATATATATAGATGGAGGATGCTTATGGAACTGCGTCAATTACGCTATTTTATGGAAGTTGCAAAAAGAGAACACGTATCTGAGGCGGCAGAATATCTGCATGTAGCTCAATCAGCAATCAGCCGTCAAATTGCGAACCTGGAATCTGAGCTAGGTGTTAGTTTATTCAAACGTGAAGGAAGAAATGTCAAGTTAACAGCAATAGGAAAAGTCTTTCTTGAGCATACGGAGACGGCTATGAAAGCTATTGACTATGCGAAAGAACAAATTGATGAATACTTGGATCCCGAAAGAGGAACGATTAAAATCGGATTTCCAACAAGTCTTGCTAGTCACCTTCTTCCTACTATTATATCAGCCTTTAAAGAAGAACACCCAAATGTTGCTTTTCATCTTAGACAAGGTTCGTACAAATTTTTAATTGAATCGGTTAAAAAAAGAGATATCAATATCGCTTTTTTAGGCCCTGTACCTGTAGAAGATCAGAGTATTGAAGGGCATATTCTATTCACTGAAAATCTTTTAGCCCTTGTTCCTTCTCATCACCCGCTCGCTGAACGGGATAACATTCGGCTGCGGGATTTAAGAAATGAAGATTTTGTGCTATTTCCAAAAGGATTCATTTTACATAAAATGGCCTTTGACGCTTGCAAACAAGCAGGATTCATGCCCAATATTTCATCTGAAGGAGAAGATTTAGATGCGATTAAAGGTCTTGTATCTGCAGGAATTGGCGTGACGCTTCTTCCTGAAAGTACAGTGTCTGAAACGACTCCTCGTTTTACGACTAAACTTCCTATTCATACGCCGCAGCTTCAGCGGACAGTCGGAATGATTATTCCTAGAAATCGTGATTTAGCACCTTCTGATAAAATTTTTTATAAGTTTGTCAAAACCTTTTTTGAACGTTTGGAACAGTATAAATAAGAGAGGCCCCCTGCCTCTCCTATTCTTTGCTTTACACACTATTCCTCAGCTGATCAATTGTATAAATAGATCTTTTTCCCCTAAAGCTAACAGGCATTGACGCTTACCAGACTCTTTCTTATACTGAAGTAACTGACTAAAAAGAAACAAGGTGACTGCTATGGATTTTAAAATTAATTTTTTATCATTTTACGTAATACAAGTAGAAGGAAAAGAAGAACAGGCCTCTAAACAATATAAGCATTTTCAAACGCTTGATACGGAAGAATATGAAGAAAGTTCCATTAAAGATTTTTTAGACGGTGAATTTAAAAAAATTGTAAAGCGCAAAGTAGAGCGACACCCCAAAGCAGAACAAGTGCCTACAAAGCTCGGGTATTTTATAGTTGAACCGGGACACGCTCTCGACTCAAACCCTAATTATAATTTATTTCACCGCACTCGTTTTGCCACAACCAAAGAAGAATTTGAAGAAAACAGCGAACAGTTTATCAATGCGTACCTTGATACTGCAGCCGTTCGAGGAGGAGCATTTTTAGTGGTATCTGCTGTTCCAAGAAAATATTTTGATCATGCTTTTGTGTTTATTTTAAAATGTGACTTCGAACCAAAAGTGGCTTCAATTTCAGATGAATCAACCCTTATTCGTCACGTAGAAATGGCGATTACTACTAAAAACATGAAATCCATTCAATACCCATACATGCCTGAAGAAGGCATGGTGGAAGAAAGCGAACTCGTTATCCACCAAGCGTCTCACGCCCGTTATTTTGAAGACTTTTTGAAATTCATTGATTACAACGAGCCCATGCCTGAGATTATGAAAACACAAGTGATGGATATGGTGCGTGAACACGTCAGCGAAACGCTTGAAGCAGAAAGCGTAGAGCTTGAACAGTTTGAATCAGACATGGAACTGTGGGCAACAAGCGAAAAGCGTGAGCTTCAAGAACGTTTGGATACCCATCAAGTCATGGAAGCCGCTGCTCATATCGTCGAGCATACGCCTGATGCCGAGCTAAAAATGAAGCTTGGCGAAACCGAGATTAAAGGACTGTTAGCTGATTTTGGGGAGAATATTCACTTAGCGAAAGTGAACGGACGCTACGTGGCGTTAATTGAAGCGGAATCGATTCTGTTTGAAAAAGGCGCGTCTCCGATTGAGTTTCATAAGCCTGGTGATTTGCACGGGATTATTGAGAAGATTAACAGTAAGAAATGGGAAGAATAAATAAAAGGAAGAGAGCTGTGTATCTGCTCTCTTCCTTTTATTTAACTGAACTAGTAGCTCTATTTATCCACCTTAATTCTCTACTAATTGACTCACCGCAACATTTTGTTCATTTTCCGGCTGACCTAGCGGATAAATTCTTGCCGTATCATTTTCTTCGCTTACATGTTGAATATAAACGGCCGTATCGTTATACGTAACGTTAGCCATAACGGGTGAATCAGCAATTTGTTTTGCTCGCTGCTTGTCCACGTTTCTTCCCCCCTCTATGCTGATATACATATAAGGTTTGCTTAAAGAATGGATGATATTCGCCGTTTATAATCGTTCTAGCGCTTTTTAGCGGTGCGGTAGCCAAGGTAAAAGATGAAAGAAGTATAGATAATAAATGCAGCTCCAGCTAGCAAGATCATTTTGTGATGATGCCAAAGGTCTACGTATGTTTTGATGAAGACCCCTTTTGTAAGTAAAATATATTGATACACAATAAAACCAACCGCCAAAGCAAGAAACAGCACGCGAAACAAACGAATGAAATCAATGTTAGATAAAATGGAAGCAGCTTTTACCCAGGGCGATGTAGGAGGCGGAGCTTTTTTGGTGCTGCGGCTCTTCGGCTTTTGTTTCTTTGCAGGCGGAGCTTTTGATTCTTCTATTTTAGGTGCTGGTTTTTGTTTCCCTTGAGCCATCGGTCACTTTCCCTCTTTCTTAAATAAAGTGTCTAAAAAAGAAGCTTTTCTATTTTGCATATTCAAGAAAGGGTTTGCTATCTCCTTTTTCCTCTTAAAAATACTTTCCTTTTTTAAAATACAGAATGTCTTTAGGTATGTGCCTATAGCATTTTTCTTATCTTCGCATACGTTATATCGTGTTTGATTTGAAGTTACTATTTAAAAGGAGCGGTGCCCTAATGAACCCTTATTATTTCAACCCTGGATATATTCCTCAGCAAGTTGATTACTCAGTTCAACAATACTATCCCCCTTACGTACCACAGCATGAAGAATACGATGAAAGACAGCAGCTTCAAAATCTTGGAGGATTTGAACGAAGAATTCGTGCTCTTGAGAGACAAAATGAGGAGCAAGTCAGAGAAATTACTCGTTTAAATCGAATTGTGGAGCGACATACTGACCGTATAAACAGATTAAATCAGCGCTTACGCAATGTAGAAAGAAGACTTAACATTCCATTTACAGCAAGCCAGGACGGATTTTAAACTTACCTTAAGCATTCCCGTTTCTTTTGAGCGAGAATGCTTTTTACATATCTTCCGTCGTTTTTGATAGCACGAAGGATATTTGATTAAACTTTACATAAAATAAAATTCGACTATAAAAAAGAAAAGGAGAAAATCACATGAAATCCCCTGTTGTTATTTGTCCTAACTGTCATTCTCAAAAAGAGCTCGCTACCGTTTTAACTGCTCAGTCCAATCAAAACGTTATCTATATATGCTCAGCTTGCGGCTATAAGCTGACAAACATTAAAACAAGCAAAGGATAACCAGTATCTCTCCCCTCACTTAGTACCTATACTTAATACATTCTTCTGTCCACATACAAAAATTAACGTTTACGTAAATGTTATTAATTTTGTATACTGATAGTATTATGGGAAAGGGAGTTGAAGAAGTTGAAGTTTAAAATGAAGGAACGCGGGCAGCTGCATTTGAGTCCGGAAGGAAAACAATTGATTTTAGACTTATACGAATCAAATATGATGGAATCTGTAAATGAAGCTTTGGATGCTGAAACAAGAAGCTTTCACAGCGGAAAAGCCGACGGGATACAGGCTATTCTACTTCTTTTAGGGGTACAGCTAGAAGAAAACTCTTCACAATCATAAATAAATTCCCTATAAAACACATAAAAGCAGACGCACTCTTCTGGTGAATGCGCCTGCTTTTTATGATTCTTCCTGCTCGAATTTTACAATTGCAGCCTTAGCACGATCTCTCAGTGACAGAAGGTCAGACTCTACTTTTAAGATGTTTTTCTTTTTCTGTTCAATCAGCTTGAGCTGCTCTTCTACCGTATGTAACACTCGCTCTAACTTTTCTTTTTGTTGACTTGTTCCTTTCACTTGCCTATAATCCATCTTTTGTATTTCAAGAGTATCACTTAAAGCAAGAAATTCCTGTAATTCTTGAAGTGAAAAACCCATGACTTCTTTGGCATTCGTAATTTTCTTTAAGAATTCTACGTGTTCTTCCGTGTACAGACGAAATCCACCTTCACTTCTTGGAGGTGCTGGCATCAGTCCAATTTGTTCATAATAACGAATCGTACGTTTTGTTAAACCGCTTTGCTTCGCTACATCATCTATTTTTAGTTCACTCATTTTTAAATCCCCTTTAATCAATTAACAATGTCAACTTTTCGTACTTTTTACTATTATACACTAACGCTAGATATCTCAAAACAAATCTGAACAGCTGTGCACTTATTTAAAAATAAATAAGCAATTTCTTCACCCTTTTTTAGAGTAAAAAAATTGCTTATACAGTATATGCTGGGTTCTTTTCTCTAAAACCTTATCATAAATGCCGTTTCTGTTAATTTACGATTTAGCATACAAATTAATAAATTTGTTTTTGAGACTTCTTATTTCTATCGACTAAATGTTTATTAACTTGTATGTAGCCTTCTCTTTCTGTACTAGCCCCGCCTGCGCTGAGTACACCGATAGCCACGCATGCTATCCAACCTAGTTTCATTATAACAGAAAGCGCTTACATAATAAAGTGTTATGCTTTAATTTCTAAAAAGTTATAAATAAAATCAGCAGGTCTTTTTCTAGCCCCTGCTGATTTGTTAAATAGAACGAGCGACGATACACCTTTATGAAATAGTAAATAAGTCGTCTTAATAAGCTACTTTATAAATCAAAAACCGTTCATATGGATTTTTACGATTCAACTCTGGCAGCATTACCTCTTCTTTTAAAATGAAAGAAGGGTGTTTTTCGAGATGATGAAGATAATCCTCTGAACTATAATACAAAATTAAATCAATCTCGCGCTTATTCTCTTCCCACGAAAGCAAAATATTGTTCACTACTTGGATAAAAATTTGAACTGAAAAAGGATTAAAAAAATAAAAGCAGTTGTCTAGTGGGTGAATCTTATATTCCTGGGCTAAACAACACTGAAAATAAATATGACTTTTTCGGCCCTTGGCTTTTTTTAAATAGCGCCTCTGATTATCTATGGCCTGCTCATAGAAGTGCTCATTCATTTCTATCCCTACAGCGGTGGCATTACATAGGTAGTTCACATAAAAATTCAGCCTTCCTTTCCCACACCCGAAGTCGACAATTCTATCGCTGCTTGTTAGCTCATACTGACTGAAAAGTGCTTCTAATGCACTATAAGGCGTGGGTTCATAACGATGGTAATGAAATGAATCATTAAATCCCTTTTGTTCTCCCGTTGTTTTTATATTTAATAAAGCGTCATAATATTGTTCATTCATGGCCAATCTCCTGTTTATAGTTGTCGAAAAAGAGAAAGAAGGACAGATGTCCTTCTTTCTCTTTTTACTCACTCTACTTTTACGCGCATTTCTGATATTTTAAGACCAATCTCTTCGATTAACTGCACAGCTTCCGCTCGTTTTTGATCATCTAATGTGCTGATTTCTGGTATGTCTATGCTTTTTAAATATCGATAAGAGGCTTTAAGTCGTTCTAGGGTATCTTCTTGGTCAAACTTTTTCATGATTATCTCCTCCAGTTTATGTAGTTACTATATGTATACCACAAACATGTCCGTAATAAATCTAACCTGTTTAATAAATACTAAACGTATCTGATTTATCTAAGAGGAAATGCACTTCTAATAGCTGATATATACTCAAAAAATTCCTGGGTTTTCGAATTTTTACGTTCATTTCTCGTGTTAGTTGAAAAAAAAGCTTCTCTTTGCCCTTTACTTATCTCAATTTGCACACCCATCCGCCTAGCTGTTTTATTGGTTATATTTCTAGGGCTGGTACCGGAAACAGGATCTTGATCTGATAAAATTTCTGTACTAAAGCCTTTAGAAACAAGCGCTTCATGTACTTTGGACCTTAACGCTTTGTCAGCACCGCCGATTTTAGTATGCTTTTCACTTTTGTCGTTGTATCCATGAAAAGATACTGCATAGTCTTCTTTTGATATAATCGTTAACGCATGAGGTTCATCAAAATGAGTGGATGTGATATGAAGATCGGCATTTCCTGATTTCTTTAACCCTTCAAATATATAGTACGAGTATTCGTTGCCCGCTAGGCCAACAGCAAGTTCGGATGTTCCAGTTTCGATACCTCCGCCGTGTATCGCGAGCATAATAATGTTAGAAGGTCTGATTTCAAATTGAATTTTGTAGTCTTGGTTGTATACTTCATAAGAGGCAAGTTCAGAGAAGCTAGCATATTTATCTGGCATCATATATCCTCCTTGTGAATAAGACATAGTAAATAAACTTATTAGTTCTTTCTTTAATGTACCACATCTTTTCTTTCATCACATACTATGTGATTGCAATTACCAATAAATATGGTACGATTAAGTTCGAGTTTCTTGCTCGTTAAAAGTTCACCAGATAGTCAAAATTTTCGTTTTTAAGCATTCCATTTTTATCTTATAATAAAGGATGTACTTATTTTCAGTCGGAAATTCGACATTTTTCTTTGTTTTTTAAAAAAGTTCAAGGAATGTTAACAAATTTTACGAGCAACCTTGATGTAATTACGATATTTTTTTGTTAAAATAGTTTAGTTGATTAATAAAGATTAGGTTTATTCATGTAAGAATAAGCTCAAAAAGGAGAATTGCTGTGAAAAATACCGAAGTTATCACAAAGGAATCACTTCCTATCAATCAGTATTTTTCCCGGGAAGTAATCAGTGCTATTATAAAAACTGGGATTATTAAATCGAACTCACTAGGAATGGTTGCTGGGCTTTGTCTCGCAATTGCTGTTAATGACTTAAGCTTTGTGACACAAATTCCTATCATTATTTTGGCTTTAATTGGGACATCCTTTGTCGTAGGAGGAGCTGGGGCAGTTAATAACTTCTATGACCGTGATATCGATGCAATCATGAAACGTACAAAAGACAGACCGACGGTAACAGGAGCGGTCAACCCTAAATTTGCTCTATGGTTAGGACTGGCTTTATTTGTTATTGGTGTAGGTATTTTATTTTTAGTTTCTAACATGGCCGCCATTATGGGTATTTTAGGATTTTTCTTTTATGTAGTGCCTTATACTATGCTTACAAAACGTACAACCATTTATAATACCGAAGTCGGAAGTATTTCTGGAGCTATGCCTCCAATCATTGGCTGGGCCGCTATTTCACCAGACTTATTTCATCCGGTAGCAATTGGATTGTTTGTATTTATGTTTTTATGGCAGCCTCCTCACTTCTACGCTATTGCGATTAGAAGACTTGAGGAATATAAAGCCGCAGGTGTACCAATGCTTCCTGTAGTAAAAGGTATCCGTCGTTCCAAAGTCCAAACGCTTGTATACCTAGTTATTTTACTAGCGGCATCGTTCTTATTTTTATCGTTTAGTAAAATTATCGCATTTACAATGTTCGGTTTAACACTCGTGTGGATGCTTCTTGGAATTGTTGGATTTAAAAAATTAGAAGATACAAAATGGGCTACTTTAATGTTTGTGTTCTCATTGAACCATCTTACGATTATTTTTGCCCTTATGATTATACTGTCATTTTTTAAATAATAAATGCTCAAAAGCAGGTAGCTATCAGCTACCTGCTTTTATATTAGATACATCTTTTGCTTTAAGCGAAATCATTCCTCCGTATCTCGCCGAAACTGCTCCACCTAACGCGTTGGCAAACATTGTGTACTGCTTACATGACTCCTCACTTTCAGGCAAACCTTTTTCATGAATACACCAGAGAATTCCTGCCATAAATGCATCACCCGCTCCTGTTGTATCTATCGCCTGTACTTTCTTTGCACTCACATGAAGCATTTGATTTGCAGTAACGGCTACTGCGCCCTTTTCTCCTTGAGTGACCCATACGAACGGAATATGATACGCTCTCAGTTTTTCTAGGCTTTCTGCCAGATCTGTTGAATTCATCAAAAATAGGAGCTCATCTTGAGAGATTTTCAAAATATCTGTTTCGTACAAAAACGATGTTACAATATTTCTACATGCTGCTTCACTTTCCCATCTTTTCATTCGAATATTCGGATCAAAAGCTACCAGCATAAGATATTTTTTTGCGAGCCTCACAGCTTCTCTTGTAGTTTCCTGGGAAATCGGATGAAACAAAGTGCCTGATCCAAAATAAAAAATCGCTGCCTTCTCAAATAGAGCTTCCTGCAGCTCATATTTATACACTTGCTCATGAGGGGTAGAATCTATGTAGGAATGAAAGTAACGATCTCCTTCTTTACTTTTATGTACATACACTTCACAAACTTTTTTCGTCACCGAAGTTACACAGCCGCTTTGGTTTACTCCTTCAATTAAAAGCTTCTTTCTTACAAAATCACTTGTTTCATCACTCCCTAACTTGCAGATATAAGATGCTTTTGCTCCTAACTTCTGAACTCCAACTGCTACATTAACGGTTGTGCCTCCTAAAAAAGGGTCAAAGTCAGTGTTAGATTCATTTTTAGCGATAAAATCAATAAATGCCTCACCGTATGAAATAATTCCTTTTTTCACGTTAATCCCCACCTTCTTCCTTCTGTCTCGCAACGCATTTGACGCATACACACGCTTTCCCTCTGCTTTCCAAAGGAATTTGTTTAAACAAATCAGGAGTAAAAACTTTCTGCATGCACCAACACTTTTCTATTTCTCTGCCTTGTACAGAAGCACAGTTATTTTTCTCTTCGCAGATAGGACATCTGCTATCATCGCCTGAAAATGCCATAAATTCCTCTCCTTTTTTCTATGCAGTTGTATAAGTTATCTTTATTAGTATACAAGAGGCAGTTAAAATGCGCTTTCTGCTTTTTGATATTTTCGTTTTCAACTTCTTCTATTCTTGATACTATACATATAAAGGAAATAACATATTGAGAAAGGAGCCTTTATGACGATACATTTATTTCACCAAAAACCCCTTGCTACATGGATGCGTGAATATCCTTTATTAACACCTTTAATCAATAAACAGGAAATACTTTGGATAAATCCTTATTTAAAACCTGCTCAAGAAGCACTTTCGTCTCTTTCTTTACATACCAAAGATATAAAAGATGCAAAAGAGCGACTTTCTCGCTTTTCTTCTTTTCTTCAAATCGCTTTTCCGGAGCTAAAAGCATCAAAAGGAATCATTGAATCACCTCTTCAAGAAATTGCATACATGAAAGACTATTTAAATCAACAAATGAATAACGAGCTGCAAGGAAAATTATTGATGAAATGCGATCACGATCTTCCTATATCAGGTTCTATTAAAGCAAGAGGCGGCATTTATGAAGTATTAAAATTTGCTGAAAGTCTTGCTATCAAAGAAGGGCTGCTTACCGAAGAAGACAGCTATGCTCTTCTAGCTGAAGAACGATGTAAAAAGTTATTTTCTTCTTATTCTATTGCAGTAGGATCTACCGGTAATTTAGGTTTAAGCATTGGTATTATAAGCGCCGCTCTCGGCTTTAACGTCACCGTCCATATGTCAGCCGATGCGAAGAAATGGAAAAAAGATTTGCTTCGTTCGAAAGGCGTAACCGTTATTGAATATCAGTCTGACTACGGAAAAGCCGTGGAAGAAGGACGAAAGCAAGCCGAAGCAGACCCCGCCTGTCATTTTATTGACGATGAGCAGTCTAGAGATTTATTTCTTGGTTATTCCGTCGCTGCCTTACGCTTGGAAAAGCAGCTAGCCGAGCTGCAAATTCAAGTAGACGCTGAACATCCTTTATTTGTCTATTTACCTTGCGGAGTAGGGGGAGGTCCTGGCGGTATTACGTTTGGATTAAAAGCAATATACGGTGATCATGTTCACTGCTTTTTTGCTGAACCTACTCACTCTCCTTGCATGCTGCTCGGATTAATGACCGAGCTGCATGATGGCATTTCCGTTACCGATATTGGACTTGATAACATAACAGCTGCCGATGGACTAGCTGTAGGAAGGCCATCTAGCTTTGTAGGCGAAACGATAAAATCGCTTATTAGCGGAATTTATACTGTAGAAGATGATCAGCTTTTCCGATTTATTTATGAGCTAGCCAATCGTGAAAATATGTATATAGAACCTTCAGCAGCGGCTGGTTTACAAGGGCCTCTTCACCTGATGGAAAGCGGGTCTTCCTATATACAAGCGCAAGCACTAGAAAACGATATGTCAAAAGCTACTCACCTTGTATGGTCAACTGGAGGCAGTATGGTGCCCGCTGACGTGATGAATAGCTATTACGAGCAAGGAAAAAATTTAATGAATAGATAACGTCAAAAGGCATGAAGAACAATGATGTTCTTCATGCCTTTTTAGAAGAAGTAGCTTGCAGAAAGATAGGATGCCAAATTTCAAATGGAAAATATCCCGATTTATAGCTGCCGCTTGTACCCATAGTTGAAATTTTTATTTTCCTGTATCCTTTTTTCCATAAAAAGGTGCCTGCAAACACCTCAATTTGCTCCACTTTCTTCCTTCTAATAATCGTTGTTTTTCGTGTTAAAAACTGTGAGCGAATAGCGACAAATACCTCGTTCATCATTAAGCCGCCTTGGCGATAGCCCAACCAGTGAATAAGTACATATGCAAGGCATAGCACAGCAATAACCCACACGAACATTGATTTCCAAAAGCTGATGCCAATCCCTGCCGCTACAAATAACAAGAGCGGTAATAGTAATGGGTACCATGCATATTGAATAGCTGTATTTCTTGGACACTTTATATATTCGTAGTGCGGGACATATACGTTCATTAACGATGAAATCTCTTTTTGCTGGATAAACGGGTGTAAATAGACCTTTTCTTTTAAATCAGAGGTTACGACATTTAACGAAACGGAAGACCATCCAAATAAGCGTCGAACCAACCCTTCCTCTATCGTAACAGCCTGTATTTTATGAAAAGGAATCGTAAGGGATTTCTTATTTAATAGTCCGTATTTAATATGTAGATAATGATCGTAGCGTTCCACTGTAAAACCGCCAAATCGTATCACATATAAAACGATAGACAACAAATAAGCAAGCACCACAATTGCAGCGACTAATACAAATAAACCAAGCATCGATTGATGAATCACTTCTTCGTAAGCTGTCTTCACCCAGCGGTTGATATACGTATCAATATACTGATAGAGAAAACCAAGAGCAGCAAATATATAGCCAAAATTCCCGGAAAACGCAGCAGCTAACGCCAGCTGTTTCACCGACACTTTCATCATACGTTCAGGACTTTTTTCTGTTATTTCCGGCTGACTCCCTGACAGCTTTAACGTATCTTTAAGATGGTGCGCTTCTTTTAGTGAAATACCAGATAAATCAATTTCAGCATCCGTACCGCTGCTGGCCGTGTCAATACGAAGCCGGGCTAAGCGAAGAATTCTAAAGACAAACGGCTGATCTAACTGAATCGATTGAATGCGATTTCGTTGAATAAATCGTTTTTCTTTTTTAAAAATCCCTTTATACAGACGCACTTCCGTTTCCGTTACTTCATAACGAAATTCCCTCCAGGTAAAAAAAGCAAATAAAGCGACTACGCCTCCCGCTAATAGCGTTGCCCACCAATATGTAAACAACAGGTGCCGATTGACGATAAATACAAACACAAAAGGCAGGATATTATTTTTTATATGTTCAATAAATGCTATTGCAATATATAGCGGATGCAGCCGCTTACTCATCTTCATCATCTACCTCTGCTAGTCTAGCAATATACTCTCGCAGTGCTTCAGCATCTCTTTGTACGAGTGCAGGAATTTCGACGCTTCCAGCTGCTGTGATGATTTTAACAGATGCCAAGTCAAATTTTCGAAAAATCGGCCCTGTCAACGTTTCAACGTGCTGTACTTTCACAAGGGGAATTTTCGTATGATACCAGATGAAGAGCCCTCTTTGCACATCAATTTGAGTATCTGTTACTTCATATGAATATACATTCATATATACATTTGGAGCTATAATTGTATATATGATAAAGCTCACGACTAATAGTCCAGCTGATATCCATCCAATAATTGACCACCAATCAAAAAAATGAACGAGTAGAAAATAACCCGCTGTTGCCAGAAGCCACAGGCTATGCGTAAAAATGGATTGCCAGCGCATCGCTTTTTTAGCCTCGAGGGGCAATTTGCCCTTTAAATGTTCAAACTCCATAAAAACTCCTTTCTCTACCTTTTTTACTATTTCTATTACTATATTACGTTAAAAAAGGAAAAAAGTTTCATCGTTTACTATTTTCTTATTATTTTTTGATAAAAAACAAACAAGGCTGCCTATTTCGAGGCAGCCTTGTTTGTTATCGATAAACGCCGTCTTTCTCTCCGTGTGCAACAGCCGCTCTTTCAACTGCTTCAGATACTGCTTCGTGTACAGCTAGATTAAGAGGGTGAGGAACTAAATCGCCTGGACGCGTTGAATTTGCAATGGCTTCAGCTGCAGCTACAAGCATCGTATGCGTAATATCACGCACTCCCGCATTTAATACTCCTCTGAAAATACCTGGGAATCCAAGCACATTATTCACTGACCTTCCGTCAGTAGCATAAATAGCTCCTGCTTCAAGAGCATCTTCAGGTTCAATTTCTGGTTTTGGATTAGAAAGTGCTAAAATGATTTGCCCTTTTCGAATCCATTCTTTCTGTATTAAGCCAGGTACACCTGTTGTCGCAATAACAATATCACAGTTCTCCATAAGCTCTTCTAATGAATCCGCTACTTTTCCACCGTAGCTGACCAAGCGCTCATTCGCTTCAGGAGACTTATCAGCTCCTATCACCTGTTTGACACCGTAAGCCATGAACATTCTGCAAGTAGCGATACCAGCAGCTCCTAAACCAATCTGCCCTACTTTTGCTTCTTTCAAATTCACACCTGTGCTGCGACAAGCTGAGATAGCTGCTGCTAGCGTCACAACTGCTGTTCCGTGTTGATCATCATGCATAACTGGAATATCTAGCTCTTCTTTTAAACGTTCTTCAATTTCAAAGCAGTGAGGCGACCCTATATCTTCTAGTAAAATACCGCCAAATCCTGGTGAAATATTTTTAACCGTTTGAATGATTTCTTCCGGCTCATTTACATTCAACAAAATAGGGATAGCGTTTACACTGGCAAGCTGATCAAATAACGCAGCTTTTCCTTCCATAACAGGCATTCCTGCAACTGGACCAATATTCCCTAGTCCTAGTATAGCGGTACCATCCGTTACAATCGCAACCGTGTTTCCAATGCTCGTATAAATTTTAGCTTTGTCGGGCTGTTCTTGAATAGCACGGCAAACGTTTGCTACACCTGGTGTATATACTCTTCTTAAGTCAGCGATCGACTCAATTTTCATTTTGCTTTTCATTTGAATTTTACCGCCTTCATGCGCATGAAGAACTTCATCTGATACTGTATGTAAAGTAATGCCTTCTAAACTGCGAACCGCTTCAAGCAATTCCTCAAGCTGGTCTTCACTTTCTACTTGAACCGTAATACTTCTCATCGTGTAGTTATGTCCTACTTTAACGGTTTCAACCTCGCCAATGTCTCCTCCAACATTTCCAATGGCTGTTGCTACTCTTCCTAAGTTTCCTGGTACAGTCGGTGTTTGTACCATTAATGTGCGTATTAAATTATTCATCATATCCCCATATCCCCCTTGTCCTAATCCTGCAAGTACGTATACTTACTAATGAAGCGTTTAAAACGGTCCAATCTCCCATAAGTTCATATTATCTACTTATCTTACAAGTAGATCTATGCGTACTCTCTTTTTCATCAAAAGAAAAGAAATAGATAACGCTTTCAAACAGATGTTTCGCTTTGATTATAAGCAAAGTTTTTAGAATAATCAAGCGATGACATTGTGAAAATTCATAAATTATTAAGAAGGATTTTGTTGTTCATAAACAGAAAAGACTTATATAGAGAAGAAACAAAGGAGTGAAGAAATTGAAATCAATTTGTGTGTTTGCAGGATCAAGCGCAGGAATAAAAACAGAATATAAAGAGGCCGCCGTCTCGCTAGGACGCTACATGGCCCAAGAAAACTACCGGCTGATTTACGGAGGCTCACGAATGGGCCTGATGGGAGAAGTCGCAAATGAAATGCTTGAACATGGGGGCGAAGTCATTGGTATTATGCCCCGCGGTTTGTTTAGCGGTGAAATTGTTCATACCGCGCTGACAGAACTCATCGAAGTAGAGAGCATGCACGAGCGAAAAGCAACTATGCACGAGTTAGCAGATGCTTATATTGCCCTTCCTGGAGGTTTCGGGACATTTGAAGAGCTGTTTGAAGCTCTTTGCTGGGCTCAAATTGGCATACATAAAAAACCAGTGGGGTTATTAAATGTAAACGGCTACTACAACCCCCTTATGCAAATGGTTCAGCATGCAGTAGATGAAGGATTTTCTACGGATTCTGCTATTCGTCTCATCAATATTTCTGATACTCCCGAACAGCTTATCTCTTCAATGGACACCTATACGTCTCCTTCAGAGGACCAAAAATGGAAGACTGAACGCTAAAAAGCAAGCGCATCATTTGCGCTCGCTTTTCAGGCGTTGTCAAAAGTAATTTCATATTTTTTTACCCCAAAAACAAAAGGGCTATCTATTGGCTTTAAAGACTGATTCTGAACTTTGGAAAATTCCCCTTTTTCTAGTAATTTAGCAAAGGCAATTTTCCCTTCCATTCTTGCTAACGGTGCTCCTAAGCAAAAATGGATGCCAAAACCAAAGCTTACGTGAGGATTCGTTTTACGACGCACGACAAAAGTGTTAGACCGTTCAAACTTAGCTGAATCTCTATTTGCACTTGCTGCCCAGCTAATTACCTGCTGCCCTTTTTTAATTTTACACTCTCCAAGTTCTACATCTTCAGCGGCTATGCGTCCAATCGCTTGAATAGGAGGATAATAGCGGAGCGTTTCTTCCACGAGATTCGGAACTAGGGATATGTCTTGACGAACTTCATTCTGTATGTCTACGTCTTCTGTCATATACCGGACTCCGTTCGTAATTAAGTTTGTTGTTGTTTCATTGCCTGCTACTAGCAATAGAATACAAAACCCTAGTACTTCCTCTTCTGTTAAATGTTCGCCGTCAATTTCTGCTTCTAAAAGCAGCGAAATCAGATCTTCTTGTTTCTTTCTCTGACGCTCAGCGATAATTTCTTTAAAATACCCTTGTAAAAAAAGCACCCCTTCATTACGCTTTTGCATCATTTTCGCAAAAGCTTCGTCTGAATTATTTTCAGCACCGCTCACTAAGTCATCGGAGTACTTTTTAAACAGTGCTCGATCTTGTATAGGTACTCCTAGCAGCTCAGCTATTACAATAATCGGCAGTGGTCCAGCAAAATCTTCTACTATATCAAACTTTTTTTTGCTGCTTACTTCATCTAATAAATAATCTGCAATCTCTTCAATATGACCCTCCAAGTGCTGAATAGCTCTTGGTGTAAAAGCTTTATTCACTAAGTTTCGTAATTTTGTGTGTTTTGGAGGATCCATCATTAAGATACTTTCTTGGCGTTCTTCCATTGCTCGTTTGGATGAAAAAAGCGACGGGTTTTTTAAAATATACTTTACTGTTTCATAATCAAATACATCCCAGCAGTTTCGGCTTTCATCGTAACGAATAGGTGCTTCTTGACGCAGACTGTTATAAATATCAAATGGGTAAAGCTGCTGTTCAACGGATTTAATTTCTTGCATAGGAATTAAGTTAGCATAACGATTTTCTCTTTTCACTGCTTTTGGATTCATCTCGTCTTCCTTCTTTCGTTTAAAAGTGACCTCATTAAGTTTTTTGACCTTCTACAGATGAAAGAATTTTTTTCCATCTTTATATCTTTTGATCAGACTATCACAAGGTTTTTTCACTTTCAACGGACATAATCAGAAAATTTTGTCAATTATACAGAAGACTTATTTTATTTAAGGTCTAAATCAGTGATTCTTTTCCATTTTTTTAGTTCTTTTATCTTGTTTCATAATAATCACATAGATGGTTACACTACAAATAAGTACGCAAGAAAGTAGGGATCTCATGTGATAGATGCCCTTATGTGGGGTGGTGTCTCAGGCTCAGCTGTATTAATTGGAGCTATTATAGCTATTTTTGTACCTTTAAAAAAACAGTTGACTGCTTATATTATGGCTTTTGGCACGGGCGTTTTGTTAGGAGCTGCTGCTTACGAGCTCATTCAAGATTCGGTAAAAGAAGCGGGAATTATTGCTTCTTCTTTAGGCTTCTTAACAGGCGCAGCACTTTTTACTCTTCTTGATATGTCTTTAGCTAAAAAAGGTGCTCACAAAAGAAAACGTTCAAACCACCTTGTCCCAGCTAGCTCAGGACTAGCCATTTTTATTGGTACCATTATGGATGCTATACCTGAATCACTAATGATTGGCGCAAGTTTGATTGAACAGCACCACGTTAGCTGGCTGCTTGTTGTTTCTATTTTTATCAGCAATATACCGGAAGGAATCTCCGGGACAAGCGGACTACTAAAAAGCCAATATAAGCGAAAGAAAATTTTTTCATTATGGCTTTCGGTCTTCTTTATATCAGCTCTTTGCTCTTGGATTGGATATCTATTTCTTCAAGACGCTACCCCAAACATGATGGGCTTTATTGCCTCATTTGCCGGTGGTGGAATTGTGGCCATGGTTGCTTCTACGATGTTGCCGGAAGCTTTTGAAGAAGGTGGTCCTGTTATTGGTTTTATTGCTTCATTAGGGTTATTAACTTCTATTATTTTGGATTATCTGTCTTTTTAATGAATAAATTTATATTTTGTATGAAACAAAAAGTGTAGGTCTTTCGTCTTTACAAGTAGATATAAACAAAAGGAGTTACCATTATGAAAAAAATAGATGCTTCTCTTACACTTTGTATAGTGCTCACTTGCCTATCAGGGTGTGCCTATGCACCTCATAATAATCTGTCTGCTGAAAGAGTCTCTGCTTCTTCTATTCATCATACTTCTTCTTTAAAACGTGATACTTCAATAGAAGAAATAACAAATAAACTTCCAGGACACGTTTATTTAAAAGGTATAACTTTTCAAAATGCGCAAAAACCTTACTACTTAGCAATTAACTACGCTGCAACAGATAATCAGCATGCGTTTGAAAAAAGCTGGACGTCTGTTAAAACTAAACGTACACTTTTACATAACGCAACCATTTTACTTTCTGCCGTACAAAATGTTGACAGCGTTCACTTTACTATTAACACGACTGTTCCTCAGACAATCACGATTACTCGAAAAGAGTTAACCGACTTCTACGGAACAGATCTGCGCAATTATAAGGACGGGACTCAAGCATGGAAAGCAAAATACGAAGGGCAGCAAGAAAAAATCGAGGAATTTTATGATGCACATCCAATTACGGAAATGCAGTAAAAGCGGCCCATTGCCGCTTTTTAAAGTTGTTTTTTCATAAACACCTGCTCAAGTTTGATTCCTTCATCTGTATATAAATCTTGAAAACCAAATGATTTTAACATTTTCACGAGTAAGCTATTTCCTTTTTCAGGTACATTATGTGTATTGTAAGCAATTGGTCCATACATATTAAAAATGGTTGCTAATAAAAAGGCCAGAACGTCCTCTGAATTTGAGATATGTTCCTTAACGCTTCCTTGATAAAAAGTAACGGAATTCACGATGCCTCACGATGCCTATGGAAGAAAAATTCTTTTGAAATAATAGATAGCCAACTTCTTCGTTTCTTTCATTCAACGCAATAAACGATTCTCCATCACAAATACAGTCAAATTGATTTTTCCACGGAACGTCGTATGTATAAAAGGGTAGGTTCTGAATATCTTTTGCAAGCCTTCGCTTTAACGAATACGCAAGCTGATTCTTCTTTTTAAGTAAAGAAGCGGGAAAACTACCTCTATGCTTTAGAAAGAAAAGCGTATCTACAATTTCATATCCATATTTCTCATAAAGGTGAATGGCTTTTTTATTGACTGTAAATGCTTCCAGACTGGCTTCCACTACTCCTTGCTGCTGATATTTCTCAAGTGTAGCTTTTAGTAAGGCTTCACCAATTCCCATTTTTCGGTAAAGGAATGCTACACTTGTACCTCCATTCCAAGCATGTTTCTTTCCTTTGACTCTTTTTATTCCATTTAACATAATTCCAGCTGGTGTGTCATTATAAAAAGCTACAAAAGAATGCTCGACAGATAAACGATCCACACCAAACCTACAAATGAATTGATCTAGTGACATCTCAACCGGAATGTAATAATCTTCAAAACCCTTATTAAATGCTTCTAGCGCATCAGAAAAAGAACACTGACTTAAAGGCTTAATTATAATCACAGGACATTCCTTCCTTTTTTAAAAAGATAATAAGCTAAAAAACCATTATAAGGAAAAATCATCAATAACATTCTGAATTTTTGTGGTTTTAAAAAGGAAAGGAAGAAACAAACCCTTTATACACCCTGTCTCTTCCTTTCTTTTAACACTCTATTCTATTGTTTTTTAATCTCTACATCCGAAGCTTTCACAAACGCATAGCGGTGATTAAAATAAATTTGATAATATTCATCTTTTCCCACAATCATTTTGTGATCGTTTGGATTTGTTGTAAAAGTGGGTGCATAGTAATAGTCACTCCTTACTTTTTCTACCCCTACGTACACCTGATCCGGAGAGATTGTATACTGAAGTGGGACCATGTCTTTAACCGGGATATCAGAAGGATAGGCTGAAGCTTCCGGGAAAGCTCCTCCGTACACTTGAATGCCTTCTTTTCCTGCTTTTGGCGTTAATAATATGCCCGTACCTTTACTCGTATTTTTATTATGCGGATTGTAAAACCAGGCTTTTTGTCCTCCGTACCAAATCGCTGTCCATTCTCCTTTTGTCTCAGCCACTGCGTACGTTTGGCCCGTTACAGCTTTGCTTCCCCAGTCTAACGTTTGTTTCGTTCCTGGCCCTGAAGCTGCAGGCTCATTCAGTAGCGGTGAATCATTGCTCGGAGCTTGATGCAAATACACAAAGTTGGCCGGCTGCTTTGGTGCATCTGATACCTCTGGCTGATTGTTTTCAAAGACGGGATTAATTGTAACGGCTAGTTTGCTTGTATGCTGGCGCTCGACTGGGCTTCCTACTAAATCCATATAGTGCCCCCAATCCCAAAACGGCCCGGGATCCGAATGCATACCTGATTGAGCCTTAGGAGACAAACCCGGTACCTCGTCATGACCGATAATATGAGCTCGGTCTAATGGAATATGATATTCTTTGGCAAGGTGGCGTACGAGTCTTGCTGAAGAACGGTACATTTCTTCTGTAAACCACGTGGATCCTTCAAGGGCGAACCCTTCATGTTCGATTCCAATACTGTGCGTATTAAAATACCAGTTTCCTGCATGCCATGCTACATCTTTGTTATGGATCATCTGTGCAATGTGGCCATCACTTGAACGTATGACATAGTTTGCAGCTGCTCTATTAGGGTTAGCAAACAAATCAATGGTTCCGTCATAACTTACTTCTGTATCGTGAATAACAATATAGCGAACATCTGATTTTTGACGATTTGCAATATCATAGTTTCCGTAATCTGAAGGACTTTCGCTGAATTTCCCGTAAAAAGCAGGAATATATTCACATTTTAAAGATGCCGGACAATCCGCTTTATTCGTATTGGAATTTTCAGCACGAGGAATCGACATACCTATATGTTGAGGAGAAATTTTAAGATGCTGTCCATCTGATGTTGTACGCTCTGCCCCTTTTTCCAGCGTTTCATATACATCATCGGCAAATACTTGAGCGTTTTCTTTATCTTGAGAAGAACTGTAAGCGGCGACTGCGTCGTACCATTTCTGATCAGTAGACGGTACGTTTCCATTTTTGTCCTTTGCAATAAAAGCTAGTACAGCAGCGCCACCACGAATATTTTGCACAGGGTCATTTTTTAATCTTTCTTTATCTGATTTAAGCAGCTTAGCAGCTAAGGAGAGCGTTTGCTGTTTGTCATATGCTGGCTTTGAAGGCGCAGCTCCATTTCCTTTTCCATCTTCTAAAGAAGGGATGTCTGTTAAATGCATCAGGCCGTATCCCCCGGCTGCGCTGGGTTTTCCATTATGACTTTCCCAGCGCGACTTGTTGTAGGAAATTGCTTTTAAAAGCGAAGCTGGCACACCAAATTCTTTAGATGCTTGTGCAAATGCTAGCTCCAAAGAGTCCGACTGATTCTCTGCAGCCTGAGCGACTAGAGGCGCTTGTAGCATATGAATAGGCGTATAACCTGTACATATCACCCCAGCCGCAAGCATGGCTGCCCCTATCTTGTTTAGTTTAAATCGTTTTTTTAGTTTCAAACGTATTCCTCCCCCGTAAAGTATGTAAATGAGGTAAATAAAGACATAATATGACTTTACCTCGTTCTCAACCATTTCGTCTTCTTTCTTTCTATTCCCTTGAGACAATAGTCTAGAAGATTCGACAGAGTTACTAGGAGGAAAGATGTGGTAGGAGGAAAAAATGATAAAAACCATCCCTCTTCTTTAAAGCTGCGCTTTCAAAAATGGTGAGTACAAAGGCGGTATATTCATCCCTTTGGCTGCCTTTTTAATAAAGCAGCAATATTGTAGATAATGACATTACTTCTATAATTCAACTATTACTAAACCAAATTTCTTAATTTACCAGTTTTTTAACAGACTGTACGTTCGACATTTTAGTAACTTTTCACCATAGTTAACCATGGAAAAGGTTGCTATTATTAAAGACAAGAGAATGTTTACATATGATTGAACGCAGCAAGAACTGCTCTTGAAAGGAGATACCTTATGAGAGGACACAGCATTCCAGCAATTAAGTTGAATGAAGAAGAAAAAGAAAAATTAGAGGAACTTATTGAACACTATAATTTAAAACGAACGTCTCTCATTCGAAAATTTATTATGGATGGAAAAGTTAAGCCGCCTTTAATCGGCAAAGAAGCAGGTGTGGAACTATTAGTTAACCTGCGAAAAATTGAGTCTGAGCTAAGCCGGCTAAGCAATAATATGCATCAAATCGCAAAGTATTTACATAAACCAAAAGATAAGCAAAATCATTCACAGAACCTTGAACAAATCCTGTTAGAAATGATGAAAAAACAAAAACATGTGCAAGAAGATGTAGAAACTATTTCAGAGCAGCTTAGCGATCATTTATACGTTAAATAGAGAAAAAACGCTCTTTTCATTTTAGAAAAGAGCGTTTTTTATAAAGAAGTAGGGATTTAAATACTTTTTTTCATGCCGCACTTTGCGCATGTACGGATAAAAATAAAGTCTTTTACTAAGCTTTTAAATTTCACATGTCCACAGTTATCGCATCTGCCTGCAACTTTATCCGGAAACTCCTCATATACATATACTTTTGTTAAATCAATCGCTTCTTGTTGCTCTTCCATTTCCATCACACCTTTATACATCTTTACGATTCAGCTCTTTATATTCTATCAAAAATAAGTAAAATTACTAGGGTGAAAGCTTCAAAAAAACAAGCAGGTTTCTTCACGATGTTTTTATCCGTTCAGCTTTGTACCACCATTTTTCTCTATCTAAAAATGCTTTTACATTCAATATTTTTTTATCGTGAAGTGTAAAGATGGCTACCGCAGCTCCTTCTTCAGAAAAGGTTACCGCTGTTTCTAACTTTTCTTTCGTCACAAACACTTTTAATGTTTCCATATTCTCTTTTGTTAATTCCGCAGTTGTGATAGTTTCTCCTTCAATGATTGTATCTTTTTTTTCAATAAAATGTTCTCCATCAATTATCCAGGCTGCATGCGTTTCACTATAAACTTGAAAGAGGGTATTCTTTTTTAAATAACCTGTTCTCTCTGACATATTGATATACTTATACGTCTCCTTATCCTCGGTTGTTTTTATCCATAAAGGTTTATATAAAAAAGTAGGCTTTAGAAACCCTTCCTCGTCAGGATCTCCCACAGAATTTGTAGATTTAGGCTCTAAGTTTAAAAACTGCGCAATCCCTTTTGCATATGCCACCCCCATATCTTTTAGAAATTGAGGATTTTTTAAGAGCTTTGCATCGTGTTCTGTATCAATAAACCCAATTTCAGTTAATACAGACGGCATATATGAACGCCTTAACACACTATAATTAGCTAATTTCCTGCCTCGGTTAGAGTGATTGTATTTAGCGAGAACAAATTTCACATGATCGTGAATATCGTTTCGTAACACAATGGTTTGGTTATTTATATTTTTGCTATAAATAAAATCTTCATATCCCGTTTCGCCACCTGAATTTATATGAATAGATAAGTATATATCAGCCCCCCACACATTGGCTTTGTTGACCCGTTCATTTAATGACAAAAACACATCGGTTGTACGCGTTGTGCAAAGAGAAAATCCTTGATAGTGAGTAGAAAGAAAAGAGATGATGTACTGTTGAACAGCTAACACTACGTCTTTTTCATATAACCCGCTGGCTACAGCTCCTAGATCTGCCCCTCCGTGACCTGCATCTAAATAAATTTTTTTCATATAACCTGTCTCCTCCTTATTCCTAGCATATGCATAAATAAGCGAAGACGTTTGTTATACAAAACTACTTTTATGTATAAAGCTTTTTGCTATGGCTCATTTAGAAGTCTTTACAACTGATTTACCATAGCTGGTAACATCAAAATATGTATTTGATCCATCGTCTTCATTGATCACAACATCTAAGTCATGAAAATAACGATGAAGTTCTTTTAACAGTGCTTGATCTTTCGTCTGCTCTAGCTGTCCAGCGAGCTTTTCCATATGCTGAAAGTCTTTCTTTAAAACAGAATCTTTTACTTCAATGGTGCCAATCGTATTTTTAATGGCTGCTGCTTCTTCTTGTACAGCAGGCCAGTCTGGGTGTTCAATGGCACTCCACCCCGTCAAATCATTTAGTACGTCATGATGTTCAGCTATAAAATCTTTTGCCTGCTGATCGCTGCTTTCCAGCTTATCAACTTTTTGTTGATTCACCTTAATGGCACTTGCCTTTATACTTTGCTGTGATAAAAAAGGAATTTTTCCGTTTTGGTACAATATCCATCCTGTCGCTCCTCCTCCGACTAAAAGAACGGATAAAGATATCGAAATGATCATACGCTTCTTCTTACTTTTATGTCTTTTTTCCATTTGACTCCTTTCCGGGTATTCAAAACCCTTTAGGCCTTATGAACTGAAACGAATAACCTACAAAAATAATTTTACCATATTTTTAATATTAAAAATATTAAAAAAAGAGACTCCTTCGAGTCTCTTTTAATCCACTTCAGTTAACTTTCACCTGTGTGTAACGATTTTTAGGAACATTCAATTGCAAGTTACTTCTTAACGTACTCCCTTCGTATTCTGTACGATACAGGCCTCTTTCTTGCAGTATCGGTACGACGTGTTCAACAAAGTCATCTAAGCCATGCGGAACGCTTGAATGAATAATAAAGCCGTCAGCTCCTTTTTCTTCAAACCACTGTTGCATCAAATTAGCGATATGCTCTGGCGTCCCAATAAATTGTGTTTTAGGTGTAGCAATTCGCAGCGCCACTTCTCGCAGTGTCCACTTATGTTTTTTAGCGTTTTCTTTGATTTTATCAGTTGTACTGCGGAAACTATTACTTCCGATATCCCCTAAATCAGGAAACGCCTCATCTAATGGAAACTGTGAAAAATCAAAATGATCGAAAAAACGTCCTAAATAGTTGAGCGCATGTTCAATTGTTACCAATTGAGCAAGTTCTTCATATTTTCTTTCGGCTTCTTCGGTTGTACTGCCAATGATAGGACCTATTCCCGGGAAAATTAAAAGTTCGTTTTCATTGCGTCCTTGCGCTACGGCTCTTGATTTTACATCTTGGTAAAAAGCTTTCGCTTCTTCTAAATTATCTTGTCCCGTAAACACTGCGTCAGCCGTTTTCGCTGCTAAATCTTTTCCGCTTTCAGAGGAGCCTGCTTGAAACACTACGGGCTGCCCCTGAGCTGAGCGGCCAATGTTTAACGGACCTTCTACAGAAAAAAATTCCCCTTTGTGGTGCAAGCGATGCAGCTTTTTCTCTTCAAAAAATTGTCCGGTTTCTTTATTTCGAATAAATGCATCATCTTCCCAAGAATCCCATAATCCCTTCGTTACCTCTAGAAACTCTTCAGCTATTCTATAACGTTTATCATGAGTGGGGTGCTCTTTTCCATAGTTAAGCGCAGATCCTTCCAATGGAGATGTTACAACATTCCACCCTGCTCGGCCGCTGCTAATATGATCAAGTGAAGCAAATTGTCTAGCCACCGTAAACGGCTCGCTATACGAAGTCGATAGAGTGCCAACTAAACCAATATGAGAAGTGACAGAAGCAAGTGCTGATAGAATAGTGAGAGGTTCAAAACGATTCAAAAAATGCGGAAGCGATTTTTCATTAATATATAACCCATCGGCAATGAACACTAAATCAAATTTTCCTTCTTCCGCTTTTTGAGCCTGCTGCTTGTAAAAACCGAAATTAACGCTGGCATCTGACAAAATTTCAGGGTGTCTCCATGCCCCCATGTTTCCTCCCACTCCATGAATAATAGCCCCTAGCTTTAATTGTCTTTTTATTGTCATATTACCATTCTCCTTTTTCATATCCATTCATAAATTCTCGTAGTTGATTGGTCAAACCGCCTGCTCCAAAGCGAAGGACTCCTTCTTTTTCTGTCTTTCTTTCATTTCCTTCCTGTGCAAATTGCAAAAAAGCGATAACGTGAACTCTTCTAGGGTGAATATTTTCAATTCCTTCGTCATAAAACCATTGATCAATTGTATTGTAAATCCCTTTATTGACTCTGAATTGGCTGTGGCACCAATTAAAAAACTGTAGATCAGGCAGATTTAAATATCTCGCTTGCCCTAGCTTGGAAGCTGTATGTTCACTAGATACATAGCCCATATGTTGAAATCTTTGCTTAACTTGTAGTGTATCGGCTTTAATTTGATGTTTTAAAAACTCAATGGAAGGGAACTTTTTCTCACCTCGCACCCGAAAGATAACGTCGCATTGAACTGTCTCTCCATAAATAACGTCGTTAAAATCCAAAATATGAACCTCAAATGTTTTAGATAGTTCCGATCCAAATGTCGGCTTAACGCCTACATTCATAACTCCTATATGTTCAAGTCCCCGCAGATGAACGAGGACACCATACACGCCATTTTTTAATTCCTCATGCTGAGTATCTATATTAGCTGTCGGAAAACCCAAATGTCTTCCTTGCTGCCTTCCAGGTACAACCTGGCCTTTTATAATAAGTTTTTTGCTTGTTTTAGCTTTTAATGCTCCTCGATTCACTACGTTCACCCTTCTTCCCTTAAGTCTAGTAAAAAATAAAAGGTTCTTTGCACAATGCGTGACATTGTGCAAAGAACCTCTAGTGATCTAGTCGGTTTGTTTAATTTGATGATTTTATCATATACTTATTATTCCTATGAGTCAAGTGGGTTTTAAATTAAAATATTAGATTGTTTTTTCATAAACATAAGAGTAAGGCGAATGCGTTGGGTTAATACGCTTGAAAAATTGCTTTGTTCGATCTTCTTTTGGATTTAAAAATATTTCTTCAGGATGACCTTGTTCGACAATCTTTCCTCCGTCCATAAACACCACGTGATTAGAGACTTCACGGGCAAAACTCATTTCGTGCGTAACAATAATCATCGTAATTCCTTCTTCAGCAATTTTACGAATAACAGACAGTACTTCACCCACCAGTTCAGGGTCCAAAGCAGACGTTGGCTCATCAAATAAAATGACTTCAGGATTTAAAGCAAGCGCTCTAGCGATACCCACTCGCTGCTGTTGACCTCCTGATAACTGACTTGGGTACGCATTTGCTTTTTCAGCAAGCCCAACTTTTTCAAGGACGTCTAAACTTCGTTGTTTTGCTTCTTCCTTTGGCAGCTTTTGAACAATAACTAGCCCCTCCATAATATTTTCAATAACGGTTTTGTGTTTAAACAAATTGTATTGCTGAAAAACCATCGTTGTTTTTTGTCGAAGAGTTAAAATATCTTTGCGGTTTGGCTTTTGGCACTGAACCGTAAATTGATCGATTGAAACTTCTCCTTCATCTGCTTTTTCTAAGAAATTAATGCAGCGTAAAAACGTAGTCTTTCCAGAGCCACTCGGCCCTAAAATGGTCACAACGTCCCCTTTTTTAACAATTAAATCAATACCGTCCAATACTGTATGTTGACCAAATGTTTTTTTAATATTTGTTAATGTAATCATACAATCCCTCCTCGATTATAAACCGTTAATTTTCGTTCAAGCAGCGCTGTTATTCCTTCTATTAACATCGTCAGCATCCAATAAATAAGGGCAGCAGCAATATAGGCTTCTAAAAACTTAAGATTATTTGAAGCTACGATATTAGCTGCACCGTTTAACTCTTTTTGTGAGACGATGAATGCGATAGAAGACGTATGCAAAAAGCCGATGAAGATATTGCATAAATTTGGTAAAGATAAAGCAAACGCCTGAGGGAAAACAATTCGTTTCATCGATTGAAAACGATTCATTCCAATGGAATACGCAGCCTCAATTTGTCCTTTTTCTACCGCTAACAAACCAGAGCGAATGATCTCTGACATATAAGCCCCCGCTGTAAAAGACAAAGCGATTAATACAAATACGACAATAGGAATGCTGTTTGCATTGAAGCCCCATCCATAGTAGCTTGATAGTTTATTAATCAATAGCGGGAACCCTAGGTAAATAACCATAATATGAAGAATGGCAGGCGTTCCTCGAAAAAATGATACGTATACGTTGGCAATAGGCGTTATTATTTTTACTGAATTAATTCTCACAGCCGCAACAGCAATACCAATAAGCAATCCGCCTAGTAATGGACCGATGGTAATAAGGAGTGTTAAAGGTAATGCCTTCAAAATTTCTACAAATGCTGTCCATATAAACGGTACGTCAATAATCATGTTTACACCTCTTTTAGTAAGCTCGTTTTATACATGAACAGGCTGATCGTGTTTTTGCAGCTTCTGTTCGGATTTCATAAAAAATTTCTCTAATATAATGGCTACCAAATAATAAATAATGGCAAGTGCAATATATACTTCAACTGCATGAGCCGTTGCTGCGATAATGGTATCTCCTCTTCCCATCATATCCATGACACCAATGGTAAAGGCTAAAGACGTATCTTTTAAGGAACCAATCACAAGGTTTCCAAAGTTAGGAAATGCTACAACGAGAGCTTGCGGCAGCAAAATTCGAGTGAACGTTTGTTTTCCGGTCATTCCTACACTATACGCTGCTTCAGTTTGCCCTTTATCTACACTATTAATGGCACCGCGCATCATTTCAGAAAAAGACGCCGCCGTGCTCAGTGAATATGTGATAATCACAAATACGAGCGGAGCCATTCTAGAAACGTCAATATGAATCAATTGTAAGAGGGCAGGTACCCCGTAAAAAACTAAAAATAATTGAATTAAAATAGGCGTCCCCCTCATAAAAGAAATATAAACTGCTGCTAATTGACTTAACACCGGTACTTTATAAATACGAGGCAGGGCAATAAACAATCCCAAGGTACTGCCAATCAAAAGTGAAGCAACCAAAATCCAAATTGTAATATGCAAATAAGATAATAATTGAGGAATAGAGGTGAAAATCAGCTCTATATCAAATGCTTTTCCCATCTTTTTCTCTCCTTTGTTTCCCTCTACAGGTAGCGAAAGGACCCAAGTTCAAGGCTTGGGTCACAGTAAGTGATTTAGTTATTTCCAGCTGCTTTTGTATAATCTTCTCCTAGCCATTTTTTGCTTAATTTTGTCAATGTTCCGTCTTCTTTTATTTCTTTTAGCGCTTTATCAACATCTTTTTGTAAACCTGTTTCATTTTTTCGAAGCATAAAATATACTTTTGAATTTGAAATAGCAGGTCCCACAACTTTTTGCTCTGCGTCCGCTTGCTTATTGACAAAGTCAACTGCAAACGGCGTACTAATTGTAGCGTCCGCACGTCCTGTTTTTAGCTGCGTTTTTGTATCATCAGATCCTTGACCTGAATAAACGATATCAATTTTATTTCCATGTTCTTTGTTATACTTATCGATTAAGTTAGCAGAGTTACTCGTTGCTCCTACAATTACCTTTTTACCGCTCAAATCTTTAATTGATTTAATTGACGTATTTTTTTCATTTACAACTACATGTAGCGGAAAGATATTATAAGGTTCTTTATTAAACAGGAACTTTTGTTTTCTTTCTTCATTCACTTCCATCTGATGGGCGACTAAATCAATTTTGTTGGATTCCAAGCTCAAAAGTAAATTAGAAAAATCCATCGTTTTGAATTCAAACTTATAGTTTGGAAGACGTTTGTCTATTTCTTTAACAAGCTCTACGTCATAACCCGTTAGATTTCCTTTATTGTCAAGAAAGCAAATGTTGGGAAATTGCGTACCCGTTCCCACAATAATTTTTTGCACTTTGTCTTTGCTTGCGTTAGCTGCTGTTTCTTTATTGGGTGTTCCGCAAGCGGCTAATAATAAAAGAAGTGATAAAAAGATAGCTGTCAGCTGTAGTTTTTTCATGTGTTTGGTCCCTCACTATGTCTCAAAATAATTTATTGTTTTAACGAGTTAATAAAATGGATGTTGCAGCTATTTAACGATTGGTGAATAGTCTTCAATCAACTTTTCTATTTGTTCATAATCTTTTTCAATAACTCCTTTAAACTGCCCCTTATCTCCAATTTCAACGACCGGTACATGACGAATACCGTATTTAATTTCAAGTAGATCTCGCAAATAATCTTTTCCTTCTACATCGATACTTTCATATTGATGGCCTTTTTCATGAAAATATGCTTTTAGTTCTTCACAATGATGACAACCTTTTCGATTCCATAATAAAATTTTCACTGACATGGTTTCTCCTCTTTTCTTTTAAATGATTAATTAGCTTGTTGTAACTCCTTGTGTTTTTCTAACTCATATCTTTCGGGATGTAAGATCTTCCTTAAGAATACGCCTTTTCCTTCTTCTCCTTGATCGACTTCAAAAAAGCGTTCATACCCTTTTCTTTCATACATAGGAATCAGCCATGGGTGTCGATCAGAAGTAGCTAATGTAACAGCAGGAGCCCCCAGTTGATCTCGAATAACCGTTTCTTCAACCCACGTTAAGAGTTTAGAACCTACTCCTTTCTTTTTAAGCAAAGGATCTACCGCAAACCACCATAAGAAAGGCCAGTTCGTTATTTCTTTATACGTTCTTGCTGTAATCGTAGCTACGATTTTTTCATCACTTTCCAGCACGTAGCAGCGGCTGTTTTGAATGTTTTCTTTTACAAGTTGAATCGTTGCCGTCGCAGCAGGAAATTTAATTCCTAGCTTTCGAATCGGCTCATATGCTCGAAGCGTTAAATCCAACAGTTCTTCAGCATCTTCTACGGTAGCTAATCGAAATAATTCACTCATTTTCTTCACCTCATTTTATAAATGTTTGAAGGGATAGATTACCTTTGTAAATCAGCTCATCCACCGCTTCCTTTAAACGACTTTTGGCATTCGCATTGTTAATACCTGTAAAAGAGACGTATTCATGAAGTAGAAAAAGACTGCTGAGCCAGTAAGGTCTACCTAAAAAAGACGCTAAAAGTTTTAAATCATACTTAGCTTTTAGTAAAGAATTCACATTTTCACCAATAAGAATTGGCAGAAGTATTTTTTTATACAATAAATCTTCTGGCAATATTTTTGTTAGCCGTTCAAAAGATTCTACGTATGTTTCATTTACTCCCGATAACAGAACGACAATGCTTTTAGCTTGGTTCATTTTCGAAATAAATGCCTTTACTTCTTTCTGCGCTTCCTGCTTCAAAGCGTGTACATCATGATACGAGATAGCTTCGGCGTGCACTCCTTTTGAGGTTAAGCAAGCTTCTAGCTCATCTTTCACTGAGGCTATTTGTTGATAATTATGAGAGCTTCCGTTATATAAAATACATACATCGCTCACCTTTTCCCCCTCCTTTTTACAGCAAAAAGACTCCTAGAGTTTCCTCAGGAGCCTTTGGTAGACCAATCAGCTTTAACTGTTTTTTTGATAAAACCGGAGAATGAAGTGAAGTGTCTTTGAAACATACTCACTCAATTCTTATTTATCCAAGTTGTTTTATCGGCTTTTCTATTTGATGATTCAACTATATAGCCTCAAAATGGCAAAGTCAACTTATTTTTCAAAAAATATTTTTCTTTAAAAAAACTCTTTTCATCTGGAAAATCCTTTGCTAAAATTAATCCCAATTATTCTTACCTTTTTTATCAACTTTAAGGAGTGTTTTCAGTGAAATTAAGTATTTTAGATCAAAGCCCGCGTTATGAAGGTGAGCGTGCTGAAGATGCATTTCAGCATACCATTCAATTAGCTCAGCTAGCAGAAGAACTTGGCTACCACCGTTTTTGGGTAGCGGAGCATCATGACTCTGAACATGTTGTAGGATCATCACCCGAAGTGTTAATTTCTCACCTGCTCGCCAAAACACATCATATCCGTATCGGCTCAGGCGGTGTTATGCTTCAACACTACAGCCCTTATAAAGTAGCAGAAAATTTTAACGTTTTAGCCTCATTATCTCCAAATCGCATCGATCTTGGAATCGGCAGAGCACCAGGAGGACTACCTCATTCTACTCAAGCCTTGCAACAAAACTCTCAGCCCACTAAGTCCTTAACAGACAAACTGATAGAACTTAAACAATACCTAAACGATACGCTGCCGGAAGATCACCCTCTTTACGGTTTAAAAGCCTATCCAAGGCCCCAAAAAGCAGCAGATATGTTTTTACTGGGAGCAAGTGCTTCAAGCGCAGAGCTAGCGGCATCTCTAAATCTTCCTTATGTATTTGCTCAATTCATTAATGGTGATCAAAAAGTGCTAGAAGAAGCGATTTCCGTCTATAATCAGCACGTTTCATCCCATGCACGCTCGCTTGTCGTTGCCCTTTCCGTCATCGTAGCGGATACCGTAGAAGAAGCAAAAGCATTAGCATCCAGCACAAAAATATTTAAAGTATACTTACAAAGTGGGAAATCCGCTACATTAGGCTCCAAAGAAAAAGCGGAAGAATTTGTTCAGCAGTCTAAAGAAAGCTATCGAATTGAAGAAAAAGAAGCAAACGTCATATACGGCACAAAAGAAACCGTTCGTCAAAAGCTCCAAGCTTTGAAACAGGCATTTTCTATTGATGAATTTATTATTCTTACTGCTCTTAAAGATTTTGAACAAAAAAAGCGGTCTTATACGCTCTTAAAAGAAGCTTTCAGTGAAGGAGATGCTCAGAAAACGAATCAAACTCTAGCAGCTTACTAATCAAGAGGCTGAAATAAAAGAATTTTAGTCGAAGTAAAATACGAAGTAATAATTAAAATGATTGATTATTACTTCGTATTTTTTCGTTGTCATGGTAAACGTAGCTTTCATGTGTTTAATTGCTTTTAGCTATTGATTGGGCTGTTTTAGCTATGTCTCAAGTTCTTTGTTTCATCTACTTACGAGGCGTTCAAACAAAGTATACGCATGCTTCTTTTTTTCAAAAAATCATTAAATTGAATCAAACGTTTTTTTATAGTACCATATGAAGATATGAGTCTAGTAGAAGAAGGGAATTTAAAATTATGCCTTACAAAATGATTGTTTTAGATTTGGATGATACACTATTATGCGATGATCACACTATTTCTCCGCGCACAAAAGAAGCATTAATGAAGGCGCAAGAATCGGGAGTAAAAGTTGTACTTGCTTCTGGCCGACCAACTTACGGAATGGTTCACATCGCCAAAGAACTGGAGTTAGAAAAGTACGGAAGCTTTATTTTATCGTTTAACGGGGCGAAAATTATTAATTGCTTAACAAATGAAGAGCTATTTAGCAGCACATTATCTCCGAGAACCGTTGCACGTCTCGACGATATTAGCCGCGAAGAAGGAGTTTTAATTCATACGTACGTTGGAGATGAAATTATAACAGAAGTAGAAAATAAATTTACGGATATTGAAAGTGACATTACAGGTCTGCCGATCCGTGTTGTTTCATCTTTTACTGATGCCGTTACAGAACCTGTTGTAAAAGTACTCATGCTTGCAGAACCGGAAATGCTGGTTCACGTTGAAAAGAAACTTCAAAAGCAGCTTCAAGGAGAGCTAAGCGTAATGCGCTCTAAACCATACTTCCTTGAATTCACAGAAGAAGGTGTCACAAAAGGGACAAGCTTACATTTATTAATTCAGCAGCTTGGCATTACACGCGATGAAGTGATTGCTATTGGCGACAGTTATAATGACCTTGCCATGATTGAATTTGCTGGACTTGGCGTAGCAATGGGAAATGCTCCTGAAGATATTAAAGAAAAAGCCAACCACGTAACAGATACAAACATGAACGACGGTGTGGCAAAAGTTGTGGAAGAATTCATCTTAAAACCTGTTAGTGTTTCATAAGACAAAAAAAGCAGCTCGTACGAACCGAGCTGCTTTTTTGTTTTGATTTTATACTCCTAAAAGTTTCATAAGAAGCGTAGCTAAAATAACAGTGGAAGCGCCTCCAAGTCTTGTTGCTACTTGAGCAAATGGCATAAGTGACATACGGTTGGAAGCTGATAAAATCGCTACGTCTCCCGTACCTCCTAAACCGCTGTGACAGCCGGTTACAATTGCTGCATCCACCGGATGCATTTTCATCATTTTACCTACAAAATAACCGGTTGCTACCATAGCCATAACAACTGCTGCACATACGACTACATAACCTGGTGTCACAATTTTCACTACATCTTCAAGAGGAATATACAAAATTCCTAGGCCTACCATTAACGGCCATGTCAAGCTCGTAGAAATGAATTTGTACATATGGTAAGCACCTTGCTCCATCTTAGCAGGCATTACTTGTAAACATTTGACTAGCGTTGCCGCTACAATCATTAAAACTGGACCTGGAATTCCTAAAAACTTATGTGCTAAGCCTCCAAAAATAAAGAAACTACATGCAATTAAAAGACCTGCGCCCATTAACGAAAAATCTACTGGTTTCTTGATATTTGTATCTTCTGAGATGCCATCTCCGCCTTTTGTCTTCACAAGAACTCCATTACCTGTTAATTCTGGCTTTTTCTCTCCTAGACGTTTCATTAAGCCAGCACATACGATAGCAACGATGTTTCCAATAACAGCAGCTGGAATCATTTGCGACACAAAAGATTCTGCTGAACTACCTAAAATTTGAGAATAAGCAAGTGAAAGCGGTAAAATACCTTCACCAATTCCTCCTCCAATGATTGGTACAACAATATAGAAAAATGTATGTTTTGCTCCGTAACCAAATAACATCCCAACGGCTACGCCTGCAGCTACAGCGGCTAGCGTACCTAACACAAGCGGTACGAACATACGTGTAAAGCCTTGAATTAAAACTTTACGGTTCATGCCCAGAATACTTCCGGCTACTAAACAAGAAATATAAAGGTATAAAAAGTTTGATGTTTTCATCAAAGTTGTTACCGCTTCCATAGACGCGGGATTTAAAACATTATAAAAAACTAATACGGAAGGTACAAGCAGTGATAAAATAGCTGGTCCGCCAATATCTTTTAAAATCGGAATTTTTAATCCTAAATCACCAAGCAGCATTCCCATTACCATAATAATCGCAAATCCGCCAATCATATCTGGAGGAAGTTCGTTGTAAACGGCCGCGCCATATACAATTAATGCAAGTAAAACGTATAGCGGTAGAGGAATAACTCCTACTTTAATATTGTTGATTCGGTTCCAAAAACCCTTATTTTCAGGCTGTGAATCTTGAGTAAACGTTTCCAATTTACGTGCTGTATTCATCTCATAACCCCCTGTGGTTCTAATATAGAGAATCATACACAAGTTTAAAAAAACTATATACGTTATGTAACTTAAGAATTCTTTTTGTAACTAAAAAAAGCACAGCTTCTTTTTTCAGAAGCTGTGCTTTTTCTATCTAAAAATTAAGCATTTACCGTTTCTAAAGCTTTAATTTCTTTGTATGTTGGTTCCCACATTGCTGCTTTTACTGCCGCTTTTACATCTGTTGGAACTTCTTTTGCAACGCCATCTTTAATTGCTGCGTTAGCAACCGCTAAAGCAACGTTATATGATACTTCACGTAATTCTTCTACGCGTGGTAGTAATGAAGCTCCTAGTTTGCTGCTGTCTACCATTTGAGCTACAGCGTGTGCACATGCTGCGAACATGCTGTCTGTAATAACTTCTGCTTTTACCACGATTGATCCAAGACCAAGACCAGGGAAAACAAAAGCATTATTAGATTGACCAATTTCATATTCCACACCATCGTAGTTAACTGGTTCAAACGGACTTCCAGTCGCTACAAGTGCTTTTCCTTCTGTCCAATTTAATAGGTTTTCAGGAGTAGCTTCCGCAAGCGGAGTTGGATTTGACATTGGTAAAATAGCTGGGCGTTCTACATGCTTCGCCATTTCTTTTACGATTTCTTCTGAGAATGCGCCTGCTACACCAGACGTACCAATTAAGATTGTTGGCTTAACTTGTCTGACAACTTCTAAAAGAGAAATTTTGTCTTCTTCACGGTTCCAGTCCTTCACTTCTTCTGCTTTTCGTGCATAAGGCGTTTGGAAACCTAATAAGTCGTCCATGTCATCTGTTAAAAGGCCTCGGAAATCGACTGCCCAGAAGTTTTTGTATGCTTCATCTTCTGTGATCCCGTCTAATACCATTGCATCACGTACTTGATCTGCAATACCGATACCTGCTGTACCTGGTCCAAAGATTAAAACACGGTGGTCACGAAGTGGCATTTTAGACACTTGAACTGCTGAGAAAATAGCGGCAAGCGTTACGGCACCTGTGCCTTGAATATCATCATTAAACGTTAGAATTTCTTTTCCGTACTTGTTAATAATATTACGAGCATTTACATTACCGAAATCTTCCCAGTGTAACAGTGCATTAGGGAATATTTCAAGAGATTTTGAAATAAATTGATCTACGAAATGATCATAGCGCTCACCGCGGATACGTTCATGGCGGTTTCCGATATATAAAGGATCATTTAATAATTTTTCATTGTTTGTTCCTACATCAAGAACAACTGGAAGTACTCTGCTTGGATCGATTCCTGCTGCAGCTGTGTACACGGCTAATTTACCGATAGCAATATTAATACCACCAACGCCCCAGTCACCAATTCCTAAAATACTTTCTGAATCTGTAATAACCATTAAATCAATGTCTTCACTATTTGCATCGATATTTTTAAGAGCTTCTTCAATGCCTTCTACATTATCGATTGACAAGTATACGCCACCCGGACGGCGATATTCGTGGCTGTATTCTTGGATTGCTTGTCCAACTGTTGGTGTATAAACAACCGGAAGCATTTCTTTTAAGTGATCTTGCAATAAACGATAAAATAATACAGCATTACGGTTCTGTAAATCGTTTAAATACACATTCTTACCAAGGTTATCTGCCTGAGCTAAAAACTGCTCATATGCACGTTTTGCCTGCTCATCTAAACTTAAAGTCATTGGAGGAAGTAAACCTTCTAATCCTAACGTTTTACGCTCTTCTTTTGTAAAAGCTACTCCTTTGTTTAACATTGGAGCTCCTAAAATTTCTTTCCCACGTAAAGTCGTTTCAATTGTTTCATTATCTGTAAAAAATACGTTACGCATACGACTATCTTCCTTTCTGTAGACTTGTATGACAAGCATACAAGTTGGTTAGATTTAAGTAATTGATACCTTATATGGATATTACTCATATTATTCAAATGTCCGTTAACTTTTTATGAATAGCTTGCTAATTCATTTGACAATAGTATATTTTATGCCTATCTATTTCTGCTGTCAACTATTTTAGTAGAGCAATTTTTTAGTTATAAAGAGGTAGAAATTTCTGAATTTAATATTTTTTATCAATTTTCTTTTTATATAGGTACTAAGAACCCTCTTTATTCTATTCATCTCTTTTGGAAAGTCAAAATAATCCTTTAATATGGAAAAAATGTTTAATTATAAAAAATTTATTTTGAAATAATTTTAGTTTGCCTATAAAAGAATATTTTTTATTTTTTTGTCTATGCTGATTAGTGAATTACTATGAATATTTTTTCCTTTCTATCTATACATATAAACTACATAGTTCTTTTTTATAATAATGGAGGTTATTATATGTTAAAACCAGATACAGCTATTATTTTTGGATTTCTTATCGAAGAAGCGGCCAGTCGATTAGACGATCAAGAGATTAAAGAAATTGCGGCTAAAGAGCTAGAGAATGGAGAATTGGTGTTTGAAGAAGCCAGTTATTTTTATAAACGCTTTTTTATCCCTGCTTCCTCTGAATTAAGACAAGCTCTTCGCCGAGAGGTCTTATCGCTTCATTTAACATTAAATCAAATTAAAAATGCTTATGGCAACGGATCCATGTCTAAGATTGCTCATATGCATCAAATTATTGCAGAAACTGAAAAATCAACAAACGAACTTAACAGACTTTTAAATCTTGCGTTCTATGAGGGTGAGGACGATCAGACATACGCCTCCTTCATGAATATTTTTTCAAATAAATCATAAAAAAAAACCGCCCTTAAGGACGGTTTTTTTTATTGAACACCTTTCATTAAACGCTGAATTTTTGGCGAAATCATTAGTACAATTACACCTAAAATGACCGACACTCCGCCCAATGCAGCAAAATAAACAACTTGCGAAATGTTTTCATAGTATTGAACAAGCTGAGCATTGATTGCCTGCGCCGCTGCGCTTGTTAAGAACCATAAACTCATTGTCTGAGCAGAAAACGCTGCAGGTGCTAGTTTTGTTGTAGTTGATAGCCCTACTGGTGATAAACAAAGCTCTCCAACTACAACTAAGAAGAAGCTTAATACTAGCCATAGCGGGCTCGCTAACGTTTCGTTTCCATGAATACTAGCCGGGATAACCATGACAAGGAAAGAAAGCCCTGCAAATAAAAGTCCTAATGAAAACTTCTTTGGTGTAGAAGGCTGTCTGTTTCCTAATTTCACCCAAATTGCTGCAAAAACTGGGGCAAATATAATAATAAATAACGGATTTAACGATTGGAACCAGCCAACTGGAATTTTAAAGCCGCCATACGTTAGCTGTGTATGATCTTTTGCATACGTTGCTAAAATTGTTGACCCCTGCTCTTGAATTGCCCAGAACATTACTCCAGAAATAAAAAGAGGGATATAAGCTAATACGCGTGAACGCTCATCAGCTGTTGTCTTGGGACTCTTATACATAACCACAAAGTAAATAATTGGAATAACAATCGCTAAAATACTTACAAATAAAATAACGCCTTCAACTGTTAAAATACCTGCTAAAGAAGTCAGTACAATAAAGATAGCAAGTACAACTACAGCAAGTGCAATAGTACCAAAAACTTTTTTGCGCTCTTCTGGTTTTAAAGGGTTTGGAACTTGTCTACCTGCACGCCCTAGGTTTTTACCTCGTGTAGCCATAAATACGATTAGGCCTAAAAGCATTCCTACTGCCGCGATTCCAAAACCTAAGTGGTAGTTATACTTTTCACCTACTGTTGAAACAACTAGCGGCGCGATAAATGCTCCAGCATTTACACCCATATAGAAGATACTAAATCCAGCATCTCGACGGTTATCAGTCGGGCTATACATATCGCCCACAACGCTTGAAACGTTTGGTTTTAATAAACCTGTTCCAATGATAATCAAGAACATTGAAATAAACAGCGCCGTTACACCTGCTGGCAATGCAAGCACTAGATGTCCGAGCATAATAAATATACCGCCGTAAAACACCGTATTAGACGTACCTAAAATGCGGTCTGCAATCCAACCGCCAATAATTCCAGACATATAAACAAGAGAACCATAAATAGAAAAGATCGCTAAAGCGGTTCCTTGTTCCATTCCTAATCCACCGTTTGCAATTGTATCGTACATGTACAATACAAGTAGCGCACGCATTCCATAGTATGAAAAACGCTCCCAGAATTCTGTAAAGAACAAGGTAAATAAACCTTTAGGATGTCCGAAGAATCCTTTTTGAGGAACTGTTTCATACACTTTTTCTCTCTCTACTGACATATTCCTTAACCTCTCTTTCAACCGTAAACCACCATAGACAAAACTGTCAAAAAATTATGATGATATAAAAAAATAGAAACAAGAAAATTTTATTCTTATAAAATGATTCTGTCAATATCAGAATTTTACAATGAGTGCATAATATACGGTTTTTCATTATAAAATTGCACCTATAAAAAGCTTTAAATCAAGATTTCCTTTCTTAAAATATCTTTTTGAAAATTTTTTTATACAAAACCCTTGATTACAAAGCATCTGATTATCTACTTTTCATACAACCAGATAATATTTTTCTTTTTGGGAAATTTTTCTTTATATTTAAAAAGAAGCTTTATTCTTTTTAAATTATGCTTCCCTCAATCAAAAATATACTTTTTTAAAATAATAAAACCTTCTTTAAAAATGTCTCTTTTGTTATAGTAGATACTCTTTTTTCACCTATGTAATACTTTTAATATAAGTCATCCTCATTTTTTTATGTAAAAAAAGAGATAAAAGGTTTATTTTTCATCTCTTTTTTCACTGTGCCTACAATTTTACGTATTCACCATTTACCATTTGTCCTTTGTGAAGAGGAAACACACCTTCTTCTTTAGTGTATACAATCGTTCCTCTATTAATGGTAGTTAAAATAACGCTATTAAATACCGTTCCTTCATATATACTGTGCTTATGTTTGAAAACCATTCCTTCTTTTGTCACTTTTTCAGTTTGATTAAGATCAACGATAACCAAATCCGCATCGGCTCCTAGCAAAATGCTTCCTTTTTTGGGATATAAGCCGAATCGTTTAGCTGGATTGGTTGATACAAGCTTTGAAATGTGAGAAAGAGAAATCCCTCTAGTGATCGCTCCTTCACTAATCATTGCTTGCAAAGAGTACTGACCGCCTGATATTCCACCCCAAACTTTAAATAAATCATTCTGATGAGCTGTTTTTAACTCAATCGGGCAAGGAGAATGATCCGAAGAAATCATATCTACTTCTTCTGATTGAATACATGCCCATAATTTTTCTTTTTGACTCCTGCTGCGAAGAGGAGGTGCACACTTAGCCGTTACGCCAATTTCTTCAAAGTCTTCCTCTGTAAAAAGTAAATAATGCGGACAAGTTTCCAGCGTAACGTTCATTCCATTCTTCTTTGCTTCCGTAATAAGCTGCACTGCTTCATAGCTGCTAATGTGTACAAAGTGAAGCGGACATCCCGTTTCTTCACCGTACTCAAGCGCTTGCTTTACTGCGTTTACTTCTGCTACAACCGGTCGCGTTTCTAAATAATCTTTAATAGCCGTTTGCTTTTGCTTCTGTTTAGCCTGTTCAAGCTTTTGTATTAAGTCATTTCTTTCAGCATGCAGGGCAAGCACTTTATTTAGTTTTGCAATCTCTTTCATTCCTTCGTATAATGTGAGGTCATCTGAGAAATCAAATTCAGAACCTGCTTCTGACATAAATGCTTTAAAACCTATTACACCCGAATGAGCCATTTTGGCTAATTCTTCTTTATTACCAGGAACCAACCCTCCCCATAGACCGTAATCTACTACTGACTTTTGATCAGCCAGCTTTTTCTTTTCCCACAGCGCTGCTTCTGTTACGGTAGGAGGAACGCCGTTTAAAGGCATATCAAAATATGTAGTGCAGCCTCCTGCGGCCATAGATGCTGAACCGTAGTCAAACCCTTCCCAATGGTCTCGGCTCGGTTCATCAAAATGCACATGAATATCAATCATTCCAGGCAGAACATATTTGCCTTTAGCATCTACGTATTTTTTTGCTGGTATGCTAACACCTTGCGCTATTTCTGCAATCTTTCCTTTTTTAACACCTATGTCCGCTTTTACTATTTCGTCTTCTAATACGACCGAACCATCCCGAATAATTAAATCGTACATATTATCAAACTCCCCTTTACTTACTTCATCTTTTTGTTAAACGAAGTAGTCTGCTATTGTTCTATCATGCACTGTTTCCTTTAAAAAGTCTTTATCATTGTAAAGAACCCTGACACACAGACTGATTATTACGCCAGTTAATATAACTGAATTATCCGATTTTTTCATTCGCCATTTTGTCTAAACTTTTCTTTTTCATTTGGTCACTTTCACTAACTGAAAAGAGATGGAGACATAACTAAATCAACGGACGAACAAATTGGATAAATGAAACCTACCTCCACTCTAACCATAAAAAAATCCGAACGAGTTTGATTCTCCATCAAGAATCAAACTCGTTCGGATCTTCCTTCAACTAATTTTGTCACAGTCTCTTTTAACTCTTTTTTACTTTTTGTGACATTGGCAACCTTACTGTAAATGTACTTCCTTTTTCTTGTTCACTTTCTACATCAATTTTGCCTTTATGTGTTTCTACGATCCATTTAGCGATTGCTAGGCCTAGCCCGTGACCTCCCATTTGACGGGATCGGGATTTATCAGCACGATAAAAGCGGTCGAAGATTCGATCCTTTTCGTCGGGATGAATTCCAACCCCTGTATCACGTACTTTTAATGTACATTCACTCCCGTGCTGAACCACTTGAATGTTTACACTTCCATGAGGAGTCGTATATTTAATCGCATTGTCTAACAAAATGTAAATCAGCTGAGTGAGACGCTCTTGATCTCCAGTTACGACTAATTTTTCAGGCGTATCCAGCTGCAAATCAATATGTTTAGAAATCGCTAGAGTTTCAACCGATTCCATTACCTTTTGTACCGCATCTGTAATATCAAATGGCATCATTGCTTTTTCTACTTTATTAGAGTCTGAGCGTGCAAGCGTAAGTAAATCACTGACGAGACTCGTCATCCGCTTCACTTCAGCTTTCATATTATTAATTAATTTTTTAGAGAAGGGATCTTCTGTTACTTCCTCCTGCATTTCTAAAGCGTTGATAGAAGAAAGCATAACGCTAAGCGGTGTCCTTAGCTCATGGGATGCATCCGCCACAAATTCTTTTTGCTTTTGGAAAGCTGTTTCAATTGGGACCATGGCACGTTTTGACATTAAGCGGCTGATATAAATGGCTACTCCTACAAACAGTACCGTAAGGCTCAGCATAATAATGAGGAGCCACTTTAACAGCTGATAAAGAAACGAAACGTCTTTTCCAATATAAAGCATCCCTAAAAATTGGCCTTTATAAAAAATAGGTTCCCCCGCCATCATTAAATCAATATCTATTTTGCCTTCCCCGTTTTGCCCTTTTACTCCTTCGATGTGCTCAAAACTAGGACGCGGGGCTTTTATTCGTTCTTTTCGCACTTCGTTTTCAATAGGGATCCATCCATCAATTAAATCTAACAAGTTAGAGCGAAGACGCTCACTCGCTTCGTTGCCCATAATAAGGTCCCCTTCAGGACTGATGACATAATAAAAAAACTGGTCTTCACCGGCTACGACAATGTTTTTATACTCTTCTTTCGACTGTTGATTCGAACTGTTTACCGCTTGTTTAATTAAGATGCTTTGGACAATTCGAGACTCTTGTTTTAACATGCTATTTAAGTTTTGCTGCTGACTATTGGATACAACCACATACACCAATGCATAAACAATAAATACGAATAAAAGCAGAAACAGCATTAGCAATGCGCTGTATCGGAATGTTAAACGATTTTGCGTCTGGCTGAATAAATCTTGCTTTACTTTTTGTTTTACTTTCTGTTTAGCCCTCGTAAGAAGTTTAGCTTTCAATTTTGTAGCCTACTCCGCGAATGCTTTGAATAAGATCTTGTTTGTTAAATTTCTCTAGTTTTTTTCGCAAAAGTTTAACCGTCGCATCAATCGTTTTAATCGAAACATCTGATTCATATCCCCATACCCTGTCTAAAATAATATCCCGGGAAAGAACTTGTCCTTTGTTTTTTACTAAAAAATCTAGCAGTTGAAATTCACGAGGACTTAATTGAATAAACTCCTCGTCAAACTGCACGGTTTGACTTGCTCTTTTTAATATCATGCTGGCAATCTCTACTTCTTCTTCTAAAATTGGTGCATAATTACGACGAGCCAAAGCGCGAAGCCTTGCAAGCAGCTCGTCAATTTCAAATGGCTTAATAACGTAATCATCCGCTCCCGCATCTAAGCCTTGTATACGATCTTGAACCGCATCTTTTGCTGTTAACATAAGAATGGCCCCGGCGTATCCTTCTTTTCTTAGACGTTTACATACATCGATTCCGTCTCCATTGGGCATCATCCAGTCAAGAATTAACACATCATAATGTGCTTCAGATGCATAGTCATATGCATCATTCCCTTCCGTCACCCATTCGACGTTATAGCCTCCTTTTTTCTTCAGCATATAACTAACTAATTCACCTAGCTGCAAATCATCTTCTGCTAGCAGTACGTTCATTCTGCGTAACTCCTTCCTTCGTTTGATACATTTCCCTGCATCCTTTTGTTTACTTTATTATACAAAAAGAATCAGCAGAAACAAGTTGCCTCTACTGATCTCTTTTCATTTTAATTTTCCCTACCTGTATTAAGAACGAGAGCAAACTGCTGTTCAGCCGTTCGCGTCTTTTGTACTTTTATGAATGACTAACGATTTGATTTGAATATGAAGGATTTGATCCATTAACAGTTTCTGTGACCTTTACAACACGCCGGCATATTTCAGCTCGTACACCTCTGTGCTTCAATTGTTCGACGATTTTTTCTAATTTGCTATAAGACGCTGTTTGTTTCATATCCATCCCCTCATTTCGTTAAGGTATTATTTATGAATCAAGTTTGTTTGTAATATCATACTTTTTCTTTAGCTTTTGTAACCATGTTGGATACTCTGTTTGGTATTTTTGATCAAGCAGCGTTTGCTTGATTTTTGCTTTGCTGTTTTCATATGTTGCTTTTTGCGCTTCTTTTTTGCCTGTTACTTTAATAATATGGTAACCGTATTCTGTTTTAACAGGATCACTTACTTCATTTACCTTCATTGAAAATGCTTTGTTGGCAAAAGCTTCGACCATATCGCCTTTTTTGAAGTATCCAAGGTTTCCGCCATCTGATTTAGAAGCTGTATCCGTTGAATATTCTTTTGCTAGCTTTGCAAAATCTTCTCCTTTATCAAGCTTTGCCTTTACTTCTTTTGCTGTTTTTTCGTCTGCTACTAAGATATGACTAGCTTTTACCTGTGCTTCTGTAGCTAGTGAATCTTTATTTTGATTAAAGTACGATTTCATTTCACTATCTTTAATATTAATAGTCGACTCGACCATTTTTTTTGCTTCAATATTCGTCTTTAAATCTTTTTTCAGCTCTGACAATTTTACACCGCTAGATGCTAATGCTTGATTTAGTGCATCTTCTCCACCGTACTGACTTTTAAGGTTTTCTAATTCAGCATTAATTTCTTTATCGGTTACTTTAATATTTTGTTTAGCTGCTTCTTTTGAAATGACTTTTTGTTCGATTAGTGAATCAAGGACGCTTGATCCTCCTTGAGCAAGAAGAGCATCATACAGCTGATCTTTTGTGATTTTTTCATCACCAACGGTAGCAACTACCTTTGATTTATTCATTGCTACGGCACCAATAGCTACTGCAGCAATAATGACAACGGCTGCGATAATCATAATTATTTTGTTTTTAGACATCATTAAACTCCTTTTCCATTTCTCATTACTTACCTAAACTTAAACTTTTGCGCGTTGGTAAAGGTTTAAGCTCAATTAAAGGCCTTGCAATCGTAGATACGTATTTACTCGACAACAGCCACGCCACTCCACAAGCTCCAATCAAAAGAATGCTGTATCCTTGTACACTTTCTATCCAGTCTCCAAAAGAAGATAAGCGAATATATTTAATCAGAAATCCATGTAGCAAATACACATAAAAGGTTTGAGCACCTCGAGATGTAAAAGACATCGTCTGTGTAGGGATCAAAGCTAAAAAGGAAACCGTCATTGCTAAGCTGATGCTATAAAATAGTGTACGAATGATCATTCCCTCTACTTGATTTACACCTAAGGAGGCATAAGATTTTGAACCAAATAGCCACTCCTTCTCAAAATCCGGTGCTACGTACTGGATCCACAGAGCAATAATGAGCAATGTGCCTCCAGCTATTTTCTTACAAGAAACAGACGTCAACTTTTTAAAATGTTCTTTTTTCATATAAAACCCTGCTAAGAAGAAGGGGAAGAATACAAATGTTCTAGAAAGACTTAACGTTGTTTCTAGCGGTTCACATAAGCCAATCATAATTCCTAAAACTGCCGCGACGGCTAAAGGATATTTGATCTTTGTAAAAATGAACAGCATCGCATTCCAACAAAATAAACTTAGTAAAAACCACAGTGACCAAGCTGGCTGAAATACTGAAACTTCAAATGACGATTCATCATACAGTTTATAATCATATACCGCATAGATAAGTTGAAAGATAATATAAGGAAGTAATACTTTCTTCGCCATCTTCCACATATATCCTTTCTTTCGGTATCCTTTTGCAAAATATCCGCTTATTAAAATAAACGCTGGCATATGAAAAGTATAAATAAATATGTAGAGTGTTCGTAACCACTGTTCATCATTAATGAAGGGAGTTAACAAATGGCCAAACACTACCAGTACAATTAAGATAAATTTCACGTTATCAAAATACGCATCCCGCTTAGCCATTTGACTTCCTCCTTTCTTTTACGTTCTATGGATTTGTACGACGTGCTGCTGCGAATATCTTTTCTTTACATCCCTTACTATACATAGTGAAAATGAAAAAACAGTGAAAACTTTTCTTTTTTCTATTTTTAAATAAGGCGCCGCTAAATAAGTTTGACAAATGGCGCCTCTTTCTCTACTATATAGATACGCACCCTATCCAATTCAATTTCGCTTGTTGCGGGACACTTAACCAGTACGGATGGATAGGGTGTTTTTGTATGCAAAAAAAAGCAGAAGACCTAGGTCTTCTGCTTTTTATTTTGCTATAGGCTGACTGTCATCTTTTCCGTTTTCTTTTTTGCTTTTTAAATAATAAAACAGATAACAAAAAAGGACAAATGGGATACCGCAGTATAATGCGATACGCTGACTCTTATCAAAAGCAAGTCCTACACAAGCAGCAAAGCATAAAACGAATGCTAAGATAGGAACGAGAGGATATAAAGGAGCTTTGTAAACAAGCTTTGATACATCATTTCCTTCTTTAATATAGCGTCTTCTGAACATAAAATGAGAAGCTGCAATAGCCATCCATACAGCTACCACCGCAAATCCAGAAATAGAAACTAATACTAAGTAAACAGTAGTTGGTGCAACCACGCTTGACAGCAAGGACAGACAAGCCACTCCCATGCTGATAAGCAACGAATTAAATGGAACTCCTTTAGACGTTACTTTCCCTAACCAGCTGCTAACCATTTTTTGATCGGATAATGACCAGAGCATTCTCGAGCATGCATATAAGCCTGCATTAGCGTTTGATAGTAAAGCTGTTAAAATAACCAAGTTCATAATATCTGCTGCATAAGGAATACCTATTTGATCAAACACCGTCACAAAAGGACTTTCTAACACTCCTGCTTGTTTCCATGAGATCAACCCAGATAGTACAAACATGGCGCCGATAAAGAAGAAGAATGTACGCCAAATGATATTTTTAATGGCTCGAGGTATGTTCTTTTCTGGATCTTCGGTTTCTCCCGCCGTAATACCAATTAATTCTGTTCCTGAAAAAGCAAAACTCACGGAAACCATCGTAATTAATACAGGCATAAGTCCATTTGGAAATAAACCGCCCTCTCCTGTAAAATGAGAAAGCATCGGCGCTTTTTCATGACCGCTAAGGGGAATGAATCCAAACATCGCTGCTGCGCCTAAAATAATAAATACAATAATCGTTAATACTTTAATACTTGAAAACCAAAATTCTGTTTCGCCGAAAAAACGTACAGATGTTGCATTTAAACCAAATAATAAAAGAGCAAACAGCGCGCTCCATATCCAAACCGAAACGTCAGGAAACCATCTTTGCATAAGCAGCCCAGACGCTGTAAACTCCGAACCGACAGATACTACCCAAGTCAGCCAGTAGAGCCAGCCCACCGCAAAACCAGTTCCCGGCCCTATAAACTTTGTAGCGTATACTTGAAATGATCCTGACACAGGCATTGCTACGCTTAGTTCCCCTAGACATATCATGACTAAATACATAATTAATCCACCGATTAAATAAGCAAGGAGCGTTCCCCCAGGACCTGCTGCATTAATTGTATAGCCAGAATTAAGAAACAACCCCGTACCGATAACACCGCCAAGGGAAATCATAAATAAATGACGGCTTTTCATTTTTCTTTGTAACTGATTCATAGATGTTGTATTCTCACCCATTATGTACCTCCTTTTTATAGTAAACCCATCCAAAAACTTGGTTTTTTTACATATTCTCTATAGTCTCTTCTCTTCAGGAATAGGCTCTATTTCTTCGATATGTACGAATTTTGTATATTGTATACAATATACACTTCTTAAATCTTTTTACGATTATATCATTTTTCAGATTTTTTACAACAATGAATAGTAAAAAATATTTCAATAATTCTATTTTTTTATATTCTAACTAAGATTAAATGAAGTGATATGATATGATTATTTTTACACCTGTACGTTCTTTCTTGCTATTTTTATACTCTTTCATCACCATGACATGAAGAGAAAGAACAGCTGATGCGATATTTATTTTAGGGGGAAACAATGAACAAGGGGCCTATGATTTATCATTCATTAAAAGATCATGTATATAACTACATAGCAAGTCAAATTCAAGAAGGTACACTGCTGCCTAACGACAAAATAAATGAAGCCAGTATTTGTTCTCAGCTGAATGTCAGCCGAACGCCTGTAAGAGAAGCGCTTATTAAATTAGCTTCAGACAACCTATTAGAATACAGACCGCGCAGAGGGTTTACTGTAAAGGAAATTGACACACACAAAAAACTAGAAGTGTTTGAAATCGTCGGTGCTTTAGATGGTCTGGCAGCTGCCTTGTCGATTGATCACTTAACTGAAGAAGATTTTACGAAGATGGATGAGCTTATTAAAAAAATCGATGTTTCGATTGAATCAGAAAATTATCAGGATTATCAAAAATATCAAACATATTTTCATCGAGTATATTTGAACCGATGTGATAATGTGACCTTAAAAGAACAGCTTATGTCTTTACAAGACGGATTCATCAGACAAACGTACTTTAGCGATGACAAAAAAGAGCTATACGCCATTTTACGCGTAATGAATGAACATCACCGCCATATTCTAAAACTTCTGCAGCAGAAAAAAAAGGCGGATGTTCAGCTTTACCTTCAAAATGTTCACTGGAAAATCGAATACCCAGAAATGATTTGATCAAAAAGAACTCGAGACATAACTAAATCAATTCGATCAACAGCTAGAAGAAACGAAATACATGAAACCTACGTTTATCATACCAATGAAAAAATCCGAACGAAGTTGATTCTTCATTAAGAATCTCAATTCATCGTTCGGATTTTTCTTCAACTAAAACTCTTTTGTCCCAGCCTCTTTTATTTTGCTATGGCAGAACGCTGTTTTTCTTCTTTTACGTACCAAATGAATTTCCCTGTATATCCGTAAACAATCGCCAAAATAATAGAGACAAAACTGAGCCACATAAACGGCAGATAAGCGAATGTAGAAATCCCAAGCGTTGTAGCTAGAAATACACCGTTATCCGTCCACGGAACCATTCCAGAAGTTAAGGTTCCCCCTACTTCTGAGTTACGGGCAAGCACTAGACGCTGTATTCTTAACTTATCATAACTTTTCTCCATAATTTTCGGTGTTAAAATTAATGAAACATACATCGCACAACCAAATATATTTCCTAATAATCCAACGAAAATAGTAGAAGCCGTAACGTTTCCTGAATTGACAAGAATTTTTTCAAATTTAGATAGCAGGACTTCTAAGACGCCGAGCTCATCTAATAACCCGCCAAATCCTAGGCCAAAAATAATGACAATAATAGAACCGACCATGCTTAAAATTCCGCCACGATTTAATAGCTCACTTAAAAATGTGTTGTCGGTATTAATTTTAAATCCTTCATAAGCCGTATTAAATGCGCTCGCCACATCCATATGTTGAAAGACAACTGCCCATATAATTCCTAATAATGAACCAACCGCAATTGCTGGAAGAGAAGGTTTCTTTAATGCTAAAAGGACAATGACAGCCAAAGCCGGAATCAGCATCCACCCGCTGATGTGAAATGTATCCAACAGCGAAGATTTTAATTCTTCTACCCGTCCAGCATCAAAATCTTTTCCCCCATACATAAACCCTGTTACCGTAAATAATACTGCCGTAATGAGATAAGCAGGAATATCCAATACTAACATTGCTTTTACGTGATCGATAACGTTCACTCGGGCCATTGACGCAGATAAAATGGTACTATCAGAAAGAGGAGAAAGCTTGTCTCCAAAATAAGCTCCTGAAATCACGGCTCCAGCTACTAAAGGAAGCGGCATACCTAAGCCTTGTCCGATTCCCATCATCGCGATTCCGGCTGTACCAACCGTTCCCCAAGATGTTCCTGTTGAAATCGAGGTAATAGAGCAAATGATCAGTGTAGCAAGTAAAAAGAATGTTGGATTAATAAACTCTAATCCAAAATAAATAAGAGAAGGAACAACTCCTCCGGCAATCCATGTTCCAATTAACGTACCGACGGCTAATAAAATTAAAATAGCTTCTAAGCCGTTTGATATTCCTCTTGTAATGGCCCCTTGCAGCTGATTATACGTATACCCAAGTCGTACTCCTAGCGCCATAACAATAAACCATGAAATAAATAAAGCGAGCTGAATAGGTAAATCAAAAACAGTTGCAAACGAAATAACAACAGCTAAAAATAAAGCAAGCACAATCATTATTTCCCACATAGATGGTAAACGGGTTGTGTTCAAACTAGCTCCTCCTAAACTGGTATGTAGATTCTGGAATGTGGTATCGTTTAAGAGCAAAACGTCCTTATTTTTTAATTGTTCCTCTTACTGCTCCAACGTATGTATTTCTATGAGTACTTAAACAATAAACTGCATCTTTTTAAGAACATAAAATAAGGATACTCGCGTAAACAATAAGCCATCTTTCTTTTATCCAGTGGTCATAATACCATAAGAGTGTGCTTTCTTACAAGACTCGTTATAAAGCGCTTTCTGTTTGTTTATACATTTTAATATATAAATATATTTTCATTTATTTTATTCAACGAAAAGAGGAAAGTAACATGAAAGAATATGCAACGTTTGCAGGAGGATGCTTTTGGTGCATGGTCGCTCCTTTTGATCAGCTTACAGGAATCATTAGTATCCGCTCGGGCTACGCTAGAGATGAACAAATCGCTTCTGAAGCTAAACAGGAAAGCGAGTACGTAGAGGCCGTGCAAATTGTATGGGATCCTTCTCAAATTACGTTTGAAGAGCTGCTTAACCTGTATTGGCAGCAAATTGACCCTACGGATTCCGCCGGACAGTTTTCAGACCGCGGACCATCGTATCGAGCCATTATTTTTTATCATAACGAAAAGCAAAAAGAAGTGGCTCTCGATTCTAAAAGAAAGCTCGCCCAAAGCGGACGTTTTAAGAACCCTATCGTCACACCTATTTTACCTTTTTCTTCTTTTTACGAAGCAGAAGAACAGCAGCAGGATTATTATCGAAAAAATGCATTTCACTATAAATTATACAAAGAAGGCTCGGGGCGAACTGATTTTCTGACGCAGCATTGGCCCAAGGACCGCTCTTACCTTAAAAAGTTCCTAACGCCTATGCAATATTTTGTTACGCAGGAAAACGGAACCGAACCCCCTTTTACAAATTTATATTGGAATAACAAAAAAAAAGGAATTTACGTTGACCTTCTAACTGGAGAAGCACTGTTCAAAACGTCAGATCAGCTTCCTTCTCATACAGGCTGGCCCATTTTTAAGCGTCCTATCTTATACGGAAACATAAAAAAAGTGCCGGCTCAGCATTCAACAGCGCTAAAAAGCAAAGAAGGAGATAACTATCTTGGTTTACTTTTAACAGAAGAAAACAGCGAATACTATCAAGTAAATTCTGCGGCTCTTCGCTTTATTCCAAAAGAGAAGCTTAAAGAAGAAGGCTATGAAGATTTTTTAATTTTGTTTTGATGCCTATACTTTCTTAAACGGGTAAAAATAAGCAGTTACTTTCTTTGCGTAGTGTACAGTTAAATTATGATAGTCCGCCGGACGCAAAAAAGGCTGAGTGATAGAATCATCTCTTATTTCACACTCTCCTTTTTGCAGCTCCCAAGGATCATGATAAAGGTCTCCTCTGTAGACATTTCCTTGATGAGTGGTAAATAAGCAATAGCGCTCTGTAAGCCAATGAGCTAATTCTCCTTTTCTACTGCGATAGGACGGAGAAGTACCTCTATATGTAAGCTTTACTCGCTCTTTTTTTGAGTCTCTGTGCGTTCGAACTGACTGAAAAGAAATATAGTTCTGAGTTTTGTTGAATGTCATAGCAGCGTGGTAATAAGGCAAGTGAAAAAACTGACGAGCAATCCATACTCCTAGTGGATTGCTTGCGTCTAAACTAAAAAAATAAACGCCTTTTTCCCCTTTATATGTAACATAGGTACGCACATTTAGCTCATATAGCCGTGAAAAGATGGGCACGGCGGGCGTTCCTTTGAATCGAATGTCTGTCATCGTAAAAGGCACAAGCGCAATCCACGCTTGACCATTATAGGTGTCAGGCTCTAACTGACTCGGCAATAAAGAAGCCAAAAATGCCGGATCTACAGGCCAATGAATAAACAGTAAATCTTTCCACGTTTGTTTCATTATCCAATTATTTTTCACTTCTTGGTCCCTCCTTTTTCTAGATGTTCTTTTCCATTAATTCAGCGGCTGCCGATTTGCCTGACAAATATGCGCTCTCTAACCGTGAGTGATTCGTCTCGTCTTCCCTTCTTAAAAAAGCATCTCCTGCCACCAGTAGCGACGGCATAATTTTAGCAAAGGGCTGATGAAGAACTTGTTCAACCTCTGCATAGCGCCATTTCTTTATCTGGATGCTTTTAATATGATTTGCACCTATCCATTCTTTTATTTCATTTTTTATCATCGGCAGCAACTCACGTTCATGTTCATCAACATGTTTTTCTGACCAGTCTTTATTCATATATATGCTAAGAACGGGCGTCTTTGATATTCCTTTTTGCTCATGATTAATGATTCTTTGGATTGTGCCAGATGGATTCGTGAGTTGACCATGATCACCAAACAGCGTCTCTGTGTAAAGCTCCACGATAGCAACCAAGCAAGGACTGAATTTCAGTGTTTTAAGAATAGATTGGTCCACCTGTAACCTGCTGTTATTAAGCATCTCAATAACCTGAGGAGACGGAGGTGTAAGAATGATATCAGTCGCTTCAAAAATCTCATTTTCTTCTGTATATAACTGATACCTTCCGTTTTGAAAATCAATGGCTTGAACTTTTCGATTTACATATACGCGTAGATCTTCAGCTAAATATTTAGCTAGCGCATTCATGCCATTCGGACTTTGATACCGAGGGTGATGGTCACCAAACCACTTCTTAACCTTTCTATCACCTATCCATTTATTTACGTCTTGTTGAAATTCATCGGATCTCACTGTAAAAAATTGAGCTCCGTGATCTGCTTTTCCATCCCCTACTCGTCGGGTAGCCATTCGTCCCCCTACACTTTTGCCCTTATCAAGAAGAAAGACCTCTATTCCCTCTTTTTGCAATTCAGCCGCTGCTGTAAGGCCCGTCATTCCAGCACCTACTATGCCTACTCGTCTCATTTTTTCCTCCTTATTTAACGCATTTATTTACAGTATAAAAAAAGCGGAATGATTGAGCTAATTTAAACTGTCTTTTTCATTTACCTTTGCTCCTGCTTGTCTCAAAAAAATAGTCTACGATTCCTTTCATCTGAGTATACTTGTCGTATACAAATATATCTTTACCTGCTAGCACGTCTATAAATAGGAGGACTGTCACATGATGCTCTATGATATTAAGCATAAAGTATATTACGAAGTATTTAATACAGCTCGCCCTAAAATGAAGGACGCTCACCAAGGACGAAGCTGGGGATATGTTTATAAAAATCTCAATGGACAACCTACCAAGTTTTGGATTGACTTTACGCACGGACGTTTTATGTACTTTCAAGTTGAAGGCAAGTGGTATCGCGTGCAATATTTGCAGTCCAATGATAAGAAAAAAACAGCAGATGTCTTTAAAGGCGCTCTCATTGATTTGATTTTAGATGGAATGGACCTCAAGTTAGTACGAGGAAACTTTGAAAAGAGAAGACTCTTAGCTTTATAACACATAGAAAAACAGCCGTAAAAGCAGGACTGCTTTTACGGCTGTTTAATTGTACGAGGAGTAATCAATATTTCAACCCTTCTATTTTTCGCTTGCCCCTCTGCTGTATTGTTAGATGTCACCGGTTTGAACTCTCCAAATCCTTTTGCACTGAACATGCTTGGATTAAGCTTATCGTTTTTTAAGATAACTTTCATAAAGTTAACTGCTCTCATCACGCTTAACTCCCAGTTGGATTCAAAACCAGCGTTGCGAATAGGTACGTTATCGGTGTGGCCGCTAATAATAATATTACGAGGAGGATCAATCACCAAAAGCTCTGAAATATCATTTGCGATTTTTGTATCTTCACTCCGCACTTGTGCTCTTCCCGAATCAAACAATACATTGTCTCGAATGGAAATTAAGAGACCTTCCTCGGTTAGCGAAGTCTGTAATTGATTTGTTAAGTTTTTCTTTTGAATATACGCATTAATTTTAGATTGAATTTGCTGAAGCTCTTCTTGATCAGCTTCTCGAATGGTTTGCTCCTTTTGTTCGCTCGTTAACGATTGTGAAGAAGCAGGAGACTGATTGGGAGCTGTCTCTACTTCATTTGTTTTTTCCGTACTTTTAGCTGCAGGAGTATTTGAAGGCTGAACCGCTTCTTCAGATTCCTGCAGAGATTGAAATTCCATCACGCCCGTTCCTCCAACGAACGCTTCATTAAATGCGCGGGAAAGGTTCTTAAATTTTTGCGCATCCACTGAGCTCATTGCAAACAATACAATGAATAAAGCAAGTAAAAGTGTAAGCAAATCTGAGTAAGGAAGCAGCCAGCTTTCGTCAACATGGTCCTCTTCATGCTTTCGTTTTCTGCGTCTACTCATTTATGCCCACTTCGCTTTCTTGAAGAAGCTTTTTACGTTCCGCTGTTGGCAAATAGGAAGCCAGCTTTTGCTCAATTACTTTCGGTGTTTCTCCTTCTAGAAGTGAAAGCACTCCTTCGATCATCATATACTTTACCTTTACTTCATGTTTCGATTTACGCTTCAGTTTATTTGCAAACGGATGCCATAGTACATACCCAGTAAAAATACCAAGAAGCGTAGCAACAAACGCCGCGCTGATCGCATGTCCTAGCGTATCCGTATCTTCCATGTTCCCAAGCGCAGCAATTAACCCTATAACAGCTCCAAGTACACCCAGAGTTGGAGCATATGTACCTGCTAAAGCGAAAATACTTGCACCCGTTTGATGTCTCTCTTCCATAGCATCAATTTCTTCAGACAACACGTCTCGTATATAATCCGCACTTTGACCATCAATAGCTAAATTCAAACCATTTTTTAAGAAAGGGTCATCTACATCAATAATTTGGGCTTCAAGTGATAGTAACCCTTCTTTTCGAACAACTTGTCCCCATTCTGAAAACATGGATACTAAATCAACGGGCTGCAGCATTTTTTGTTCTTTAAACAGGACACCAAACAGTTTTGGGACTCTTTTGATTTCATTTGAAGGAAATGCAATCACTACTGCTCCGACGGTTCCGACAATAATAATTAAAATAGCAGCCGGATTTCCTAACACAGATGGATTAACCCCTTTGAAAAACATGCCTACAATAAGAGAGGCTATTCCTAAAATCAGTCCAATAAAAGATGTTTTATCCATATGTAATTCTCCTATCCTTAACTTCCTGTTCTTTCTTTTTGTGTATTTTATCCTCATCTTTTATTTCGACTATTTCATAGAATTTTTAAGCTTTTTATGAATCATATTTACAATTACATCTTTTCTCTATTATAAAAACACTTTTTTCAACTTTTCATACAGAATATCTGAAGGTCCAGCTATAATCGCTACAATTTGATTTTCCACATAAATAGCAGCCGTCATCTTATTATCAATATCAGCTAAAATTGCAAACCCGACGTTAATATTCAACTTTACTCACCTCTGTAACGTTGTTGTTTATTCAACATATAAAAAGAGCAGTCTTACCATTTATTTTTCCGTGTTTTATTGACATTTGTAAATTTTATATTAAGATTATGTAAATGAGTTGACAAAATGGAGGTGATATTATGCTACTAGAAAAATACTGTAAAGACACTGATTTAATGATTATCCAGTTTACAATCGAACTAACAAAAGATATTCACGCTAAAATCTCCGCACGTACTTTATTTTATGAAGAACAGGTGATACGTTATGCTGAAAAAAGAATACGTTCTTTCTTACATCCTCTTTCCCTTAAACATACGCTAAAATTTGTCTATCAATCTGAAATACTACAAACCATTCTATTCAAATTAAAACCAACTTTTGAACAGCAGCACGTACTGCGCTGTATTTCATCTTAAAAAGGAGTTCCCTTTAGCGGAAACTCCTTTTTGATTTGATTCTACGATATAGACGATATGCTTTTCTGATAACGTTTAAAAGCGGATACGGCAAGCGGATATGGTATTTATCAATAAACGGATAAAAGGTGTAATAAGCTTTTACAAGGTCTGTCCATTTTTTATCAATACCCTCCTTATAAAAGTCAGAAATATCCACCACATATCCTCTTCCATCTTTCATCATGACATTTTTGCCATGCACATCATACGGGTTTAACCCCTGGCTTCTTGCATAGTCCAAAGCTTTGTTCACATCTTTTATGACTTGTTCTGGAATCTTTATTCCCCGCTGTACAGCATCATACAAAGTAACACCTGTAAGTCTTTTTAAAATCAAGTACGTCTTTCCCTCATGAAAAAGTTGAGAATAAGCTGGGTGAACGCCCAGCTTTCTATACACTTGCGCTTCTTTTTTTACACCATAAACGTCTCTTCCGTATACTTTTACGACAAATTCAGGATAATTCTCGTGCGTAAACACACCGGCATAGTTTCCTTTACCAATAAGTACCCACTCTTTTGTTTTGTTCGTAACTTCAACTGGATCATAGTCACTTTCACTTTGAATCTTAACTTGCGTTAGTAATGATGTTTCAACTAGCGACACTAACTGTTTAATTGTTTTATCCATAGTCCCCTCTAAAAATCCTTCAGTAATCTCTATCAAATATTATCCTATGATAAATCTCAATGCAGGATGTGTCAATAAATTGACAGCCTGATATAAAGAGGGAAAGGATTCCCGTTCATTCAAGACTGCGTGTGAACTTTGTGAACATTCACATCCAGTTCTTCTTTCATATTCAGCATAACGCCCGCCATCGGAGCAATAGGCTCGGGCTTAGTCAGTTGAAATAAAAAGCGCTTTGTCATTTCTGACAGAAAAATAGTTACTATTTCAGTGATATAGTCCATGCCTCTTTCCGCTTGATGCTCAATCCCAAGCGGCATATACATATAGCTTGGGACATCAATGGACCCTCCTTTTTCAAAACGGTCAGGTAAAAATTCACTGGGCTCTAAAAAATAATCTTCATGGCGATGCATCATATAAGGGCTAATTAACATAATCTCCCCTTTTTTAATGCTGTAACCATCTATTTGTATATCTTCACGTGCTTGACGCCCAAATAGCCAAAGAGGCGGATACAGCCTCATGCTTTCAGCAATTATTTTGCGCATATAGGTCAAATTTTTGGTTGAAAGTGATTCACCGCTAGCATAGGCTTGAATTTCTTTATGCAGCTGAAGGTGCTCCCTAATATTTTGAGACAGTAAATGAATAGACCAGCTGCATACGTGCGTAATCATTTCATACATCGAAAGGAATATAGAATTTAGCTGTTCGTATATTTCTCTTTCATCGATGTCTTCCCCGTGAGAATTTAATACACACTGCAGTAAGTCATTTCCTTCGGTTTTGTTTTGAACACGCATTTGAACGCGTTCAAAAAGGAGTTGTTCTAGCTGCTCATCTGAGTCAGGCTGGTGCAAGGGTAGACGAATATAAATTTTGCCTAACTTTTCTTTTTTTCTCATAAGTGCTTGAACATAGTGAATTTTGTCTTTATCCTCAATCGAAATGCCAAATACAAGTTGAAGGAGTACAGCTACGACTATCTGTCTTATGTCTTTTACTATCGTTCGAAGCTGCCCTTCTTCCCACGTTTCCGTATGCTTTTCAATTATTTTTGCGATTGCTTCCTTATTATAAGTTAGATGTTGTTTAAGTTGTGAGGGTTGAATGGGGCTCATGTGTAATGCTTCATCTGTCCATAACATTTCTTCACCCAGCAGCGTTTTAAACATATGCGTTAGTTTAATTTTTTGAAACGCCTTGCTGTTTGTAATGACTACATCTTTAATAAGTTGAGGGTCTCTCGTTACATAAAAGCGTTTGTGCGCAACTCTAAATGTTGCAATTTCTCCATACTGAGTCAAGTTTTCCAAAAAACCCAATGGGTTCTCTCTAAACTTTTGCAGGTGACCGGTAAGCTTATACGACGAGGGGCCCTGTATAACCGGCAATGTTATCACTCCTTTTCTAAAAATGCGGGACTTAAACAAATAAAAGAGTAGTCCACTAAAGACTACTCTTTTTCACACAAAGATATGCTATTGATTTTCACAAAAAATCTTACTTATTATTCCATATTGATCCATACGCTTTTCACTTCAGTGTAATTATCAAGCGCATAGCTTCCCATTTCACGACCAATTCCCGACTGCTTATAACCTCCAAACGGGCTTGCTGCATCAAATACGTTGTAACAGTTCACCCAAACTGTACCCGCTTTAATACCATGAGCAATATAGTGTGCTTTCTTTAAATCCTGTGTCCAGACGCCTGCTGCTAGACCATATGCTGTATCATTTGCTTTGGCAATCAAATCATCAAGATCGTCAAACGGCATAGCAGCTACAACCGGACCAAAGATTTCTTCACGAGCAATCGTCATCGAATGATCGACATCTGCAAAGATAGTCGGTTCTACGAAATAGCCTTGATCAAACGGTATGTTTCCTCCTGCGAGTACTTCCGCTCCTTCTTCAATTCCTTTATCAATATAGGTTTTCACTCGTTTTTGCTGCTGCGCAGATACAAGCGGACCCATTGTTGTCTCATCAGCTAATCCATTTCCTTGTTTAATAGATTTCGTTTGAGAAACTAAATCAGCTACGACATTATCATATAAGCTTTTTTGGACATACAGACGACTTCCAGCACAACATACTTGTCCCTGGTTAAACATAATACCTGAAAGCGCACCAGGAACAGCTTTTGTTAAGTCTGCATCCGGGAGGATAATGTTTGGTGATTTTCCTCCAAGCTCTAACGTCACACGCTTTAAAGAGTCGCTAGCTTGTTTCATAATTGCTTTTCCGACAGCAGTAGATCCTGTAAAAGCAATTTTATCGACAAGATCATGATGAACGAGCGGTTCACCTGCTGTTTTCCCGTAGCCTGGCACAATGTTTAGCACGCCTTTTGGGAATCCTGCTTCATCGGCTAGTCGAGCTAAGTAAAGTGCAGAAAGAGGCGTTTGCTCGGCTGGCTTGAGCACAATTGTACATCCAGTTGCCAAAGCGGCTCCGAGCTTCCAAGCGGCCATTAAAAGCGGGAAGTTCCACGGAATAATTTGGCCAACAACTCCTACTGGTTCATATCTCGTATAGTTAAAATACGCTCCTTGCACAGGAATAGTTTGTCCAACCATTTTAGTTGACCACCCTGCAAAGTAGCGGAAATGTTCGATGGCTAATGGAATGTCTGCATTTGATGTTTCACGAATTGGTTTTCCGTTATCAAGCGTTTCAAGCTGCGCAAGTTCCAATTGATGTGTTTCCATTAAATCAGCTAATTTATAAATAAGTCGACTTCTTTCAGCTGCTGACATCTTTGTCCAAGGTCCATGATCAAAGGCTTCTCTAGCCGCTCTGACGGCGCGATCAATATCCTCTGGATTTGCTTCAGCTACATCTGCCAACTTTTCACCCGTTGCTGGATTTACTGTTTCAAACGTTTTTCCTGAAACAGAGTCTACCCATTCGCCATTAATGTATAGCTGTTTAACTCCTTTTAAAAACTCCACTACTTTCGGACTCATTTCAACTTTTTTCGCTCCAAGATTTTGCATCAAATACATACCTCCCCACGAATTTTGAAAACGCTAACAATGAATATTTTACCATGTTATCTAGTAAAATCAACAATTTTGCATACAATATTCTGAATTTTTCTACATGCATTCTAGCTATCTAAAACTTATCTTACTAGTACAAATGTCGAAAGAGGCGAAACGTTTATTGTATTTCCTTTCACCGTACGGAGCGGAGCGTTTTTGTTCCGGCCCGCTCGCCGTCAACAAGTAATCTCCACGTTCTGTTAGAAGGCAAATGAACCGTTTGAGCTTGTTTATTTGCATTATGAATCACCATTATTTCGTTTGCTTTATCTTTATTAGCTTTAGCATTTAACGTATAACCTACTACGTTTGCTGGTGCATCAACAAAGCGTAAATTTTGATGAATAGCCTGTGCACTCGTCATTCTAAATGACGAATATTGCTTTCGAAGCGCAATAAGTCCCTTCATGTAATTTACTTCTTGGCTGAAAGCTGCTCGGCGCTTCCAATCTAGCTGATTGACAGAATCGGGTGACTGATAGCTGTTATGGTCTCCGCCTTTTGTTCTCATAAACTCTTGACCTGCATGTATAAAGTTCATTCCTTGAGATGTTAAAATAATAGAAGAAGCAAGCTTGTGCATTTGCTTTTTCGTTTGCTCGGTGTCAGCAGGGTTCGTCAGCTGAAGCTTATCCCATAACGTATGGTTATCGTGCGCTTCTACATACGTAACAACTTGATCTGGATCTTCATACGTGGCAGTTGAACGATCATAATCAATTCCAGCTGCTATACTTTGCTGTATGAGTTTTTCTTGTCCTTGCTTTCCATTCACAAATCCGTTGTCATGATCAAAAAATACGCTGCCTTTAAGACCATCCCGCATACCGTCATTAAAGTGAGCGATGCGCTTCATATCCTGAGCGTTTTTCTGGTTAGCTTTGAGCTTAGCGTGAAGCTCGGTTCCTAGATCCCAGCCCTCTCCTAAGACGATAATGGAAGGATCAAGTTCATCTAATTTCTTTCTCACTTCATTCATTGTCTTTGTATCGTGAATCCCCATTAAATCAAACCGAAACCCGTCAATGTGGTACTCTTTTGCCCAATACGCAACAGAATCTACGATAAACTTCCGAACCATTTTCCGTTCAGACGCCGTGTCGTTTCCAACACCTGTTCCGTTGGATAGAGTTCCATCTTCTTTATAACGGAAGTAGTAGCCTGGAACTAGTTTATCAAAGCTATGCTCACTCACTGCATACACGTGATTATAAACAACGTCCATTACCATGCGAAGCTGCTTGTCATGAAGCGTTTGAATCATTTGTTTGAGCTCAATAATTCTAGTCTTAGGATTATATGGGTTTGTTGAATAGGAGCCTTCTGGGACGTTATAATTTTTCGGATCATATCCCCAGTTAAACTGCGGCTCGTTTAATTTCGTTTCATCCACCGTACGATAATCGTAAATAGGCAGGAACTGGACGTGCGTTACACCTAAATCTTTAATATGACTGAGTCCTGTTTTTACTCCATTTGGTCCTTTCGTATTCCACTCCGCTACGCCTAAATATTTTCCTTTGTTTTTGATACCGCTCTCTTTTTGAGACGATAAATCTCGTACGTGCAGTTCATAGATAATGGCATCTTCTGGATTTTTAAATTTCGGCTTATTTGTACTCCACTTTCTCGGATTTGTTTTAGCCAAATCTACGACGACTCCGCGATCTCCATTGACCGTTGTTGCTCGTACATATGGATCAACCGCTTCATTCCAGACGTTCCCAATTTTTACTTTGTACGTATAAATTAGTTCATCTTGATTTCCTTTTAACTCCGCTTTCCACGTTCCTTTTTCACTTTTAGTCATAGAAATTTCTTTTAAAGCTTTCGAGTTCCATGACGAATAAGTCACTAGCTTGGCTTCGCTTGCAGTTGGAGCCCATACGCGAAAATTTGTTTGTTTCTTAGAATATGTGTTTCCTAAATCGTTTCCGCTATATGCATACTTTTCGTCAAATTCTTTCGTACGCACGACACTTCCATTGACTACATCAGCTGATCCGTATCCTTTTTGCTTAACTCTATACGTTTGTGTAACGTCCAAAGGCCGTTTTGTTATGATTTTAATTTTAGTAGTAACAGCGTCTCCTCCCTCTTTATAAGGTGTCACTTTCTCAATTTGAGCTCCGTCAATTTCAATGTCTCCTAAACTCTTAGAAGAGTCAAACGGCACGTTTGTTTCTAAGGTGATTTGATTAAATGTATCCATCGTCGCCTTCATGATTTTCCGAGTGAGATCTACTCCAGCTCTATCGTAATAAATTCGATTTTGCCCTTGAACAATCCATACTTCTACATTCCCATCTTTACCAACCTTGGTAATAAAGCGGTTTCCTCCGTCTTTATTTTCCCAATCGCTATCACTAGTAGAATGGCGTACAATAAAACCAATTTTGTCAAATAAATTACCACTTCCACTGTTAATTGTGTAAGTTGCTTTCTTCCCAAAATTCGTGTCTTCCGTAAATTCGATTTGCTTGCCTTCTTTTTCATCACCTGGCCATGTCCAAATGTTCCACCCGCTATAATCTCCATCGTACCGATGATAGTTTAAGGTAACGTTTACTTTATCAAATTCCGGTAAATCTCGATATTCACCGTCAGGAGGAGACGTATATGTATGTTCATCTCCACTTTTTACCCATACTTCTCCTTCACCGTTCTCCACTGACACGAAGCGGTCTCCTCCATCTTTTTCCCACGACTCTGTTCGTACAATAAAACCTACTTTGTCATAAGTACCGGGTAGTTCAACTTCCGCTACTTTTCCAAATTGATCTTCCCCTGTAAATGCGTAAGGCTTCCCTTCTCCTCCTTCAGGAAAAACCCATAATCCCCATTCTTTTGTATCGTTTGAAGCAGGCTGATAGTGAATCGTGAGTTTTGTGGTATCCGCTGCAGATGCAAACGATTGCATAAACGGGCTAAAAAAAGAGCTTACTAGTAAGAGTAAAGCCGTCAGTACCATTGCATATTTAGTCCAACTACGTTTCAATTAAAACCCTCCCGTAAAATAAAGTACGTACACATTTTTCACTATAACCTTTTTTGAAAGCGTTATCATAAGTATTTTTTCCTATTTTATGCGGATAAAGAAAAAAAATCCATAGTTAACAATGTTAACTATGGATACCGTATCTCTTTTACACTTCTGCTGTTTCAGGTGAGATGGTTTGATCGTTGTATACGTTTGTATCTAACTCTTTTGTTAGTTTACTAGTTACGACTCCGGCTGTCATGCTTCCACTTACATTAAGTGCCGTACGTCCCATATCAATCAGTGGTTCTACTGAAATTAATAAGCCTGCTAGCGCTACGGGCAAATTCATAGAAGATAATACAAGTAAAGCCGCAAATGTCGCTCCTCCGCCAACCCCTGCTACGCCAAACGAACTAATTGCTACAATGGCAATCAACGTGAAAATAAATGAAGGCGTTAAAGGATCAATACCTACCGTTGGTGCAATCATAACGGCTAACATAGCTGGATATATTCCAGCACATCCGTTTTGACCGATTGTAAGACCAAATGAACCTGCAAAATTCGCAATTCCTTCTGGAACCCCTAACTGTCTTGTTTGTGTGTTAACATTCAAAGGCAATGCTCCAGCACTCGTACGAGAAGTAAAGGCAAACGCCAATACAGGAAATACTTTCTTAACATATGTGATCGGATTTACACCGATGATTGTTAGAATAACTAAGTGAACGATAAACATAGCTGCCAATGCGACATATGATGCTACAACAAATTTTCCAAGTTTAACAATTGCATCAATATCACTCGTTGCTACTGTTTTGGTCATAATTGCAAGTACCCCATAAGGAGTTAAACGAAGAATTAGCGTCACTACACGCATGACAATTGCATAAAGCGTATCAATAATTTTTGAAAATAACGCCGCTTCCTCAGCTTTTTTACGCTTCACGCCTAAATACGCAATTCCAACAAATGCGGCAAAGATGACAACGCCAATCGTGGAAGTTGATCGTGCGCCTGTTAAATCAAGAAACGGGTTAGCAGGTAATAATTCTACTACTTGCTGCGGAATTGTTTTTGCTTCTAAACTAGATAAATTGTTTTCCAAGTCCTCTCCGCGCTGAAGTTCCGCTTCCCCTTTTGTGATTTGGACAGATTCTAAATTAAAGCTCGTTGTTGTAAAAATACCAATTGCAGCTGCTATCGCTGTTGTGACAAGCAAAATCCCAATAATTAAACTACTAATCTTTCCAATATTGCTCGTCAATTTCAAACGAGTGAATGCCGCTACAATCGATACAAATACAAGCGGCATGACAATCATTTGAAGAAACTTCACATATCCGCTTCCTACAATGCTAAACCAATCGGCGGTCGCTATCGTTACTTCATGAGTCGGACCATACACCCACTGAAGAGCAAAACCAAAAATAATCCCTAGGCCAAGCGCCGTGAACACACGCTTTGAAAATGATACATGTTTTTTCTGCATCATAAACAGCCCCGCAAGCAGTGCCAGCATAATAAGGATGTTTAGAATGACTAATAAGTTATTCATAGATGTTCCCCCTGTAATTTTTCCATAATTTATGTCTCTATTACTTATAATACAACAATACCAATAAGTCAACTAGGTTTTATGTTTTTTCCTAAAGACAGTTTTTTTGAATAATTTTGACAAAACAAAAAAGCTAAGGATTTTCCTTAGCTTTCTATTTTACGCTTGTATGTACTTCAGTGGTCTTTTGCTCCGTTACCAGAGATGGCCTTTCTTTCATCAGACCGGATGTACTACAATTCATATATAGGATTACATTTCATATAATTCATTTAGCCATTTTACAAACAAATGTCTGGGTAATTCTAGTTCGTGAAGCTCGACATATTGAATATCAGATAGCGTCGTTCCTCTAGCCATATAAAAGTACCACTGCCAGCCAATATCTTTAGCAATGGCATAGGATTTAGCTAGATCTTGCCTATTATCTGTCTGCTGCATATCATTCATCCACTGCGTTTCATCCGCTTCATACTCATAATAATGGAGAGTATATTTATCACACCAATACGCAAGGTCTTGATGGGAAAACGGATTTTCTCCGTCACATACTTGAAGCAATAGCATTCTTAAATTTTCCGGTGTATACGGTAATATAATTTTTTGATCTGCACGTCTCATTTTGCTACCTTCCTGACATGTTCGTTTCTTTTATTACATCATGTACAGCTGCGTTTAGCAATAAGAAATGGATGACGTTTTCATTACTTTTCGTTTACAACATTTCATTTGCTTGCAAAAACCGCCGTATCTTCGATATACAGAGGCAGTCGGATTTTAACAATCGTCCCTTTTTTCTGTTCACTCTCAATCTGCAGGGTACCGTGATGATCATGAATAATTTTAGAGCTGATTGTTAATCCAAGCCCCATTCCTTTTTCTTTTAAAGTAAAAAACGGTTCTCCTATATGTTCTAGACGGTCTTTAGAAATTCCTACTCCTTCATCTCTAACTTCTATAAAAATATGGTCATCCTGCGCTGTTTTGATTGTGATATAAATATTTCCAGGCTTATCCATGGCTTCAATTGCGTTTTTAAAAACATTAAGTAATACTTGGATAAGGTGATTTTTATTTCCATATACACTAGCGTTATTTGTTTGTTCATCGTATAAGAAGTCAATATTTTTCAATAAAGCTTCATGGGAAGTTAGACTCATTACATACTTAACCGCTTCTGTAAGAGAAAACACGCGAAAATGTTCACTTTCAGGTTTTGACAACAGGAGCATTTCACTAACAATACCATTAATTCGTTCCAGCTCATCAAGCATGATATTAGCATACCCTACCGCGGATCGGTCTGTTTCTTTCATGAGCTGAACAAACCCTTTAATACTCGTAAGCGGATTTCTAATTTCATGGGCAATTCCAGCAGCTAATTCGCCTACTACAGAAAGCTTTTCCTTTTTTATCAGAAGCGCTTCTGCAAGCTTTTGCTGAGTGATATCTCGTCCAATCGTAATAAGAGCTTTTCTTGAGCCATCATCAAAAAACACAGGTACTTTAATGACGTCAAATGTTTTGACCTCGCCGTTTGGTATTTCAAATGCTTCTTCCATGCGTACCTTTTCCTTTTTTCTCCAAGCTTCTTCATCCGATGAAATACAGTGTAAGAAAGCCGCTTGAAAGAAAGGCACAAGCTCCCCAAGCTCTGCATCGGTTTTACCCCTGTAATCAATACCCTTTAAATGATAAAGTTCTCTTCCAAAATCGTTCACCGCCACCCATTTGCCAGCTCCATCTTTAAAACAAATAAAATCTGGCATTGAGTTTATTAATGTAGCAAGCTGATACTGTTCATCAGACACCTGGGTATAAACCGAACGCTTATGAAGTAAATAAAACGTGCCAGCCGTTATGCCCACTAGTAAACTATCTTTTATCAAACTGCTAAGAGCATATGCTCCTTTAAAAAATGCCATTGTTTGAAAGACGGTGTACACCCCTAAAAGCAGAAGACCCGTTACCGCCGCTGCTTTTCGTACACCCTCCCTATTTTTTATCAATATTTCCCACCAGCCTTTGTTTTTTATGTGAATACTCTCTATGTTTCATCAATTAAGTTCTGAATATTCTTCTTACTTTTAAACTAGTTTACCTTATTTTTTTATTCTTATCTAATACCTTTTCTTATTACTTTTGACACAGTTTCTTTTATCCTCTTTATTTGTTTCCGCATTTTCATTTTATTTGAATTATTTTCTCTATTAAAATAGGAATTTAGATACGGAATATCCTGGAACATTTAGGTAATAATACTCTTTTTTGTATTTTCTTAATATTGTAAATTCGAATAGTACCAACTACATCGATAAATTTAGGGGGATTTTAATGAAAAAAACCGTGATTTCTTTGGCTGTAGCCACAAGTTTGACTTTATCTTTTACAAGTGTACAAGCTTCTACTTCTGCAAATGCTTCTCACCATCAAAGTTCTGAACAAAAAGTATTAAAAAAAATCAATGCTGAGAAAATTTATCAAGACATTGCGTATCTCTCAAAAAAACCTCGTGTGGCAGGAACTGAAGCTGAACGCGAAGCTGCTACATTTGTTCAAAAGCGTTTGTCTAAACTAGGCTATGAGAGCGAAGTGGAACCTTTTACCTTTACCGGTTACACACCAGCAGCTAGTTTTTCACTAAGCGTAAACGGTACCGGCTACTCTCCAACAACTTTTACTTATAGCACCAATGGAAATGTCACAGCTGAAATTGTCGATGGAGGCCTGGGTACAAAAGATAATTTAGCAAACAAAGATGTGACAGGTAAAATTGTATTAGTTCAGCGAGGCACTATTACTTTTGGTGAAAAAGTATTAAATGCTGCTGAAAAAGGGGCTGCAGCCGTCATTATTTTTAATAATACAGACGGTGAGCTAAACGGAACGCTTGGCGGCGCTAATGATAACTACATTCCGTCTCTTGCTGTTACCAAAGAAGAAGGTGAAAAGATTCTTACTTCTATTCAAAAAGGCGAAAAGCCTTCAGGTACAGTAAAAATTGAAGGAGCTGTCGTAAGTGAGCGAACATCTTATAATGTAACCGCTGCTAAACCTTCTACTTTTAAGAAAAAAGGAACAAATGATATTATTGTAGTAGGTGCTCATCATGATTCTGTGGCCGGAGCACCTGGGGCAAATGACGATGCTTCTGGAACAGCAATGGTGCTTGAATTAGCTCGCGTATTTAAAACTCTTCCTACCGATACAGAACTGCGATTTGTTACATTCGGAGCTGAAGAAGTAGGCTTACTAGGATCCGAGCATTATGTTAGTGAGCTATCTGAAAATGAGAAAAATCGTATTGTTGGAATGTTTAATTTAGACATGGTAGGAAGTCGAGATGCGGGAGATTTGGTGATGAATACAGCTGATGGAACACCAAATCTTGTTACAGAATTAGCTCAAGCTTCAAGTACAAGATTAAATGGATCACCTACGCCATTCCAAGCTGGCGGCCGCAGTGATCACGTTCCTTTTGCAGAGGCAGGAATACCGGCTGCTCTATTTATTCACAGTCCGTCTGAACCTTGGTATCATACGCCTGAAGATACCCTTGATAAAATAAGCAAAGAAAAACTTCAAGATGTGGCTGAGATTGTTGGAACAGCTATTTACGATCGTTCCCGTCCAGACCAACAAGGTTCTTCCGTTAAAAAGAAAGCAACATTTAAAGCTCCTCATCTTTATCACGAGCAAGATGTTAAATAAGAATCTATCCCTGTTATTCATACATGACCAAAAAAGAGATGTTTATGCATCTCTTTTTTTGATAAGCAGATTTCTCAAGGTTTTAAATCCATTATGCTACAATTATTATAGAGGAACCTCACTTATTGCTTACATAAAAATTTTGAACAAAAGAGGTGTATTTTTTGGATTTTACGGTAGACCATTCAATTCTCTTATTATCCATTCTCCTTGTCATAGGGGTACTTACTGCAAAGTTCTCTACTCGCCTTGGGGTCCCTTCGCTTGTACTCTTTATTATTGTAGGAATGGTTGTTAGCCACTACATCTACTTTGACAATGCTCTTTTAACACAAGGATTCGGAATATTAGCGCTTATCATTATTCTTTTTGATGGAGGCGTGCAGACCAAATGGAAAGATGTTAAACGCGTTGTTCGCCCTTCCGTTTCATTAGCTACTTTCGGAGTCCTCATTACGACAGTTTTAACGGGTGTACTTGCCAAATATATTTTAGGTGTTACTTGGCTTGAAGGCTTTTTATTTGGGGCAATCGTTGGCTCTACAGATGCTGCAGCCGTGTTCTCTGTGCTAGGGACACAGAACATCCGCCAAAAACTAAACTCCACGCTAGAAGCAGAATCTGGTTCCAACGATCCGATGGCCATTTTCTTAACCGTTTCTATTATTGAATTAATTCAACATCCAGACTCTCCTATCCTCTCATTAATCTTTAATTTCTTTTGGCAAATGGGAATCGGGCTGGTACTTGGTTTAGTACTTGGAAAAGCATCCGTTTGGATTATTAATCGAATTAATTTGGATTCTTCTGGGCTTTACCCTGTGCTTACATTGTCATTGGCCGCCTTAACCTATGGAATTTCCACATTTGTAGAGGCAAGCGGTCTACTTGCTGTATACGTAATGGCAGTGGTAGTAGGAAATGCAGATCTAACTTATCGTCACACAATTGTTCGCTTTAACGAAGGTTTTGCATGGATGATGCAAATTTTAATGTTTATTTTACTCGGCCTCCTTGTCTTTCCTAATCAACTGCTAGATATCATTTGGCAGGGTATACTGTTATCTCTTTTACTTATGTTTGTCGCTCGTCCGCTCGGCGTATTTATTTCGATGATGTTTGCTAAATACTCATCCAAAGAAAAACTGTTTATTTCTTGGGCCGGTTTAAAAGGAGCTGTTCCAATTGTATTGGCTACTTATCCTATGATGGCAGGTTTGGAGAACAGCACGCTCATTTTTAACGTCGTTTTCTTTGTGGTCTTAACTTCCGCTCTTCTTCAAGGAGCAACAATCGCTCCTTTAGCCAAATTTCTAAACCTTTCTCAAGGTGAAAAAGAGACGGTTCCTCACAGTCTCGAGCTTGTTTCAATGGGCAAAACCAAAAATGAAATGATTGAGTTGAAGCTCGTGGAACATGCAGATATATCTGGAAAATCGCTTGAAGAACTTCACCTCCCTGAAGATATTTTAGTGACTGCTGTTATTCGAGATGATAAATTACTTACACCTAGAGGAAATACACAAATTTTTGCAGGTGATACATTATATATTCTTATTTCGAAGAAAAAACGAGATAAAGTAAAAGCATTTTTCCAAAAAAATACGTCTGATGGGGACGAAAGAGAAGGAAAAACCAGTTAAAAGATTGGCTAAAGCTTTTACTAGAAAAACAGCACCCGCTTATTGAACGGAGTGCTGTTTTTGCTGTTGCATCAAATAAAGAGATTTATAATTGGGATGATGTTTTAAAAGTTCTGAGACCGTTACAAATTTATACCCCTCTTCCTTTAACTTCGGTAAAATTTGTTTTAATGCTTCAATGGTTTGAGTTCGATCTCCTCCCGTATCATGAAACAATACAATATCTCCTGACCTGGCATGGTTAAGCACTTGACTTACAATTTTACCGACGCCTGGATTTCTCCAATCAAATGTATCTTGATGCCAAGACCAAAGAATAATCGTATACTGCTGATTTTTAGCAGCTTTTACTACCCGATCGTCATAATAACCAGTAGGTGGACGAAACAGGTAAGGTTTTATTCCTGTAATAGCTTGTATACGTTCATCCGCTTTTTCAATTTCTTGTTCAATTCTCTCTACTTCCTGGCCCCTTACTTTCAAATGGCTATATGTATGATTAGCAAGTTCATGACCTTCACGAACTTCTCTTTGAGCAAGCTTGGGAAATGACGTTATTCGATCGCCGACTACAAAAAAAGTTGCTTTGGCACCGTATTTTTGCAATAAATTTAAAATAGTCGGCGTATATTTAGGATCTGGTCCATCATCAAATGTAAGCGCAATTAACTTCTCATCTTTCATGGGAACTTCCCACACGATATCTCCTTTTCTTTCATAATAAAATCTGCTCTTCTTTGCAGCATCCACCTGAATACCGTAGAAATTAATGGAAACAATAATAATAATTGACAAGCACCATTTCACTCAATGACCTCCTTTTTTGTCTAGGTGTGATTCATGCGTATTGTCAATAAACGCTTTAATACCAACTGCAAATAATCGTTCATCACCCAAACACACGCGCTGTTGACGGCGATTAGCTGCAGAAGTTGATTTACGGTTTTTCATAGTCTTCTCTCCATTACTAATTGATTGTGTTTTTAGCTTTACCAAAAAGTCAAAAATAAACCTACGGGTTCTAACATGGCGAAAACATTTTTATATAGTAATTACACGCTGTCTAGCGTTTTGAATAGGAGATATATACATGCGAAAATTTTATTTAGCGCTTCTGTTAATGATAAGCGGAACCATGGTTATACTGCCTTCTGTTAAAGCAATCAGTGAAAGCAACGAGAAACATCAGCAGCTCACCGTAAGCGAACAAGGATATTCTCTTTCATTGCCCGGTGAATATACGCTTCAAAAAGAAGAAGATGGAAAAGATATTCTTTTTTCAACCAAGACTCCCTATACGTGGATGCGAATTGAAGTCCTTTCCGGGAAAGAAAGTACAAGCACACCATATCTAGATCGTTCAAAAGAATTGTTTGATGACCAGTTTGGAAAATCGTTAAAAATTTCTTCTACATCCCCATTTATTCAACCCGTTGTGTTTGCATCTATGTCTGGGAGTAAAAAAGAAACGGCAAAACTATATGTATTAAGAGAAACAAAGGGGCACCCTGCTTTAAAAATCACGATGGTTACGGCTAAAAATTCCGATGATGAAAAAAAGTTAATTTCAATTGTTAACTCAGTAAAAACGCATGAATGAAAATAGATAAGGAAGCCAGCTATGAAAAAAAAGATATTTCTTGTTTGTTTTATATGTTTGATGAGTGGCTGTTCAACTGCTTTTCGCGAAGAGCTTATCAACACACAAAAAGAAATTCCAAGAGAACGCTTGCCACAGCAAAACTTCACCTATCCTTACAAAGGAAGCAGCAGAACAGATGTAGGTTATCTTAAAAGAAGCAGTAATCAAAACTATACGCTTTACGTACTAGAAGGATACGAGTTTACAGAAGAAGAGCCCCGAAAAGATGTCATTTACAATAAAAAAAATGATGCTTTGTGGATGCGGATTGAAGTGTTTCCCTCAAATAAAAGTGTAGAGGAGCTGAAGAAAGAAACAAAAGAAATTTTAAGAGCTGGCTTTTCGGAAGTGGCTTCCCTTGACACGCACCTCATTCAATCTAGCTTAGAGATAGAAGCTGCGTACAAAGCGTCCGATGATAAAAGTAATGCATACGGCTTTCTTGTTCGAAAACAAAATCAACACCCTACTTTCCGATTAACGATCTTTGCTCCTAAATCCGAAAGGGATTTAACTCCGTTTTTGGAAATGGCGAAAACACTTCAAAATGCATAAAACAGAAAAAAAGTCGGTTTACAAAGTGTGTAAACCGACTTTTTCTTTATTTCATATCTAACAGTTTAGTTTTTAAATCTTTTTCCATTTGATACAGCTCTGATTCTGCCTCGGTACGCTTCGTACGCCCTTCTTCTTGTATCTTTAATACTTCTTCTAACGTAGTAATCAAGTCGGACTGCGTTTTTTTCAATGTTTCGATATCGACAATCCCCGCCTCGTTTTCACGAGCTACTTCAATTGTATTCTGCTTGAGCAGCTCTGAATTTTTAGTAAGCAAGTCGTTTGTTGTCTTAGATACTTGTTTTTGGGCTTCCATTACTTTCTTTTGGCGCAATAAAGTGGTTGCGATGACTACTTGATTTTTCCAAAGTGGAATAGCTGTTAAAATAGAGCTTTGAATTTTTTCCACAAGGGTCTGATTGACTTCTTGAATTAATCGAATCTGCGGTGCACTTTGAATGGCAATTTGACGGCTCAGCTTTAAATCATGCACTCGTTTTTCTAGCCTATTGATAAATTGATTTAAATCATTGACCTCCTGAGCCATCAAGTAGTCATTTTTTTGAGAGGCTGTTTGCTGCAGCTGGGGCAGCGTTTCATTCTGCAGCGCCACTAACTTGTATTCTGCCGCTGCAATGTAGACGTTAAGCGCCTCGTAAAACTGTTTGTTTTTATCATATAAGCTATCTAACATTGTAATGTCTCGATACAGCATTTGTTTTGAGCGCTCTAACTTATCTGCAATTTTATCAATTTCAACATTAATGCTTTGATATTTTGTTAATAAATTTTGAATAGGTCTAGAGACTCCTGAAAACAATCGACCGATGACTCCTTTTTTCTTTGAAGAAAAGTCATCGGGATTTACTTGGCGAATCTTACTCATCAAATCTCCTATAATGTCTCCTACTGGTCCCGTATCTTTCGTTTGAACATGCTGTAGTACAGATTGAGAAAACTGAGATAGTTCTGACTGAGCTGCTACCCCGTACTGTAAGATAGCCTGCTGATTTTTATAATCAATTTGATTTGCGATTTTCTGTGCTTTTTCCTGATATTCCGGTGTCAAATCATCGTATGTGCTTCTTTTTGCAGCGCGAGTATCCGATTGTAACTGCGGGGTAGGCGAAGCAAAAGGATCATCAAGCAGCGCATCTAACGATTTATTTTGATCATATTCTTTCATCATAAAATCCCATCCTTTGCATTTACATTACTTTGTGCGATTAGTAGCTGTCGGTATATACGGCTGCTCTTCTTCAAATGCTTGCTTTAGCACTTTAAGCTCTACATCTAATGTCAGCTTATCTTGTGAAAGAGCATTTGTTAATAAATGCTCATACTTCCCTGATAACCCGCGCAGCATGTCTTCCGCTTCATGAAGACTTTCTTTTACTTCTATGCTTTTCGTTGGTTTTGATAATAAAAACATATACCTTTCAATGACGGTAACCGTTGATTGTAAGTAGTTCGTAAAAAAGGGCTGAACATCTTTATATCGTGCGGGCTCTTTTTCTACCATTTCAATGATGCTTTTGCCTACTTTGTATAGTTTAGAAAGTTCTGTCCACATATGAACAGACCGAATTTTAAAACGATAGCTTCCAATGGTTCTTAATTGCTTTCTTGCCTCTTTTACTTGATGACGCACGTATGCAATTTCTTCTCTATATGGATTTTGATAATGACGTCGAGCACTGCTCATAATAAAAAACAGGCTCATCACGACCATTACTCCTATACTAATGCCAACGGATTGAATCATCGTGGTACTGAATCCAAAATAGCTGACCGGAACGGCTACTGCTCCTGTTACCCAAATGGCAAGAATCTTTTTTATGATTCGAACGACTTTCATCGCTTTCACTCCTATCTTAAATGTGACCGAACTTTTAAACGTATACATATTATACCATTGTCTTCCCATCTCTTAAAACGATTACTGTTATAATTTATATACGGATAAATCCCTTAAAAGTTTCACAAAACAAAAAAACAGGCAGCTTTTATAGCTGCCTGTTTTTTATTGATCTTCGCGTTTGTTGTAATCATACTTCGAACGTTCAATTGGTTTGAACCCTTCTGGTGTATGAAAGCGGAGTAAGTCTCCGTAAACAAGTTTATCTGATAGTTCTAGCTTTTTCTTAACTAGTTCATCATACTTATCATACTGTTTCGCTTCCTTATCTGAAAGCTGCTTGCCCGTTGCGTTGTCATACACTTTCTGATCAACTTTTGTTACCTTCGGTGTAACAAAGTCACCGTTACGGAAAGGTACAACTTGCTGATGTTCTTTTGATAATAAGTCTGTACCAAAGTCAATATAGTCTTTTGTATCAAGACCTAATAAATGCATCACTGTTGGACGAACATCTACATCTCCACCATACGTATGATTTACGCCGCCTTTAAGGCCTGGTGAAGTAATAAATAATGGTACGCGCTGCAGTTGAGCTTGTTCAAAATCATTGATGTTTTTACCCATTACTTTGCCCATTGCACGCTTATGGTTTTCAGAAATACCATAGTGGTCACCGTACATCACAACCATCGTATTGTCTGCTAAGCCAGAGGCCTGTAAGTCCTCAAAGAATTGCTTAATTGATTCATCTAAATAACGAGCCGTTTGGAAGTATTGGTCAACTGACTTATCTCCCGTATTATGAGGTCCAATCGTTTGGTCTTCCTTATCTAATGGATAAGGGAAGTGGTTTGATAACGTAATGAACTTCGCGCTAAATGGCTGCTTTAAGCCTTTTAGGTACGGCATTGATTCTTTAAAGAAAGGTTTATCTTTTAAACCATAGTTCAGCGTATCTTCGTCTGACATATTGTAATAAGCTGAATCAAAGAATTTTTCTACACCCATTGATTTATACATCTCATCACGGTTCCAGAACGATTTTCCATTTCCGTGGAACACAGATGTTGTATAGCCTTGCTGATCTAGAATACCAGATAGCGACTGATAGGTGTTATTTGCTTTTGTTGTAAATACAGAACCTTGAGGTAAGCCGAATAATGAGTTCTCCATCATGAATTCAGCATCTGACGTTTTACCTTGCCCTGTTTGATGGAAGAAGTTATCGAAATACATTGTGTTCTGATCTTTTAATAGTGAATTTAAGAATGGCGTTACTTCTTCACCATTTAACTTATAACCAATCATAAATGACTGAAGTGACTCTAATGATATATAGATAACGTTTTTGCCTTTTGCTTGACCGAAATATTCTTTGTTCGGCTCAGCATATGTTGCTTTTGCATAGTTCTCTACCTCAGCCACATCACTGCTATCTGCTAGCGCGCGCTGTGCTGAAGACTTCGAGCTCTGGATAATGTCATAGATCGTATAGTTATACGTTCCTAAATATTTTACTAAATAGTTGCGGTCAAATGTTCTTGTTAATAGTTGAGGACGATCCATTTCCGCTAGTGCGATGTTGGCACTTAAGAATAAAATCCCTGATAAAAATACACCTGTCACAGTACGTCGACTAATTGTTGCTGGTAAGTCAACTTTTTTCCATAATACTAAAACTAAAAGAATAAAGAAATCTGTGAAGTATAAAATATCAGTTGGGCTAATTAAAGCCATAGCACTGCCGCCTAATTGACCAAAGTTGTTTGACTGAGTCAATACAGGAACAGTAATAAAATCATTAAAGAAGCGATAGTATACTACATTTGCGTACAGGATGAATGAAAGTAAAAAATTCATTCCAAGCAGTGCTCGTACTTTTCCGCGCCCTTTAAATAGTAATGCAATGGCAAAAAAGAAAATTGCCGAACCAATTGGGTTTATGAAAAGTAAGAACTTTTGCATAAAATTATCTAGCCCTAAGTTAAATTCGATACGATAAACGGTATACGTTTTAATCCAAAACAACAAAACTGCAATTAGAAATAACGGCAGTTGTTTCGAAAAAATATTTTTACCGTTTGTCATGAGCTGTTTCATATTCCCACCTCTGTCTCTATTGAAATTTAAGCTCACTTTTATTTTTATAGTAAATGTAAAAAGAAATCTCCCTTACAAAAAATGTAAGAGAGCTAATCTGTTCTTTCACATTTTAACTCTTTAAAAAAAATTGTCAACACCGCTACGTATAATTTTCACCAAACGTGAGAAAATAACTACTTTCTTATTCCCAGCTCTATCGGCTTTCAAACACAAATATATCCTGCGCTTTTTTCTTCTCACTATTTAATACGGACAGCTTCTCTTTAGGTTTCACTATTTTATATTTATTTTTTATTTTGTCCACTATACATATAAATTTAACACTTGCCTTAGTTTTCCTTCTGCTTTACAAGAGAATGCATAAAAGCACTTGTGAATATTTGTTATATCAATGCCTCTTATTTTCTTTTCTTTCTACAGTAAACCACATATTCTGAGTTATTTCTTTCTTTAAATATGAAAAAAATGTGTCAGTTTGCATCGAAAATTTTTATTTTTTTACCTTTTTGTTTATAATATAAATTATAAATATTATTTGAAATTTCAGATCTCTTTAATATTTGATCTAGAAAGTGCATTTTTTATATAAAATTGGAATGAGTACGGGCTACGTATACTTGTATACCTAGAAGTTTAAACGTCTTACATTTTTATAAAGGAGAAAAAATGAAAGAATGTATTGTTTTCATTACAAATATTATTAATGTATTGCACGATGGATTAATTTATATTTTTTATTTACTAGGATTTTCTCTTTCAGATAAAGAACTTCACTTCTGGATTATTGGCATTATTGGACTGCTCACGTTTTTAAGCGTTTATATGATCTTTAAATTATTGTCAAAATGGAAATTTAGTATTACAGCTATTTCTTTTATCTACACTCTTACGGTTATGCTTGTCTTAGTTTTTGCTATTGAAATTCAGCAAGGAATTACCACTCGAGGCAACATGGAATTTGATGATGCCATAGCAGGCTTATGGGGATTTTTAGTGTTTTTTAGTATTTATATCGCCTTTGCTTCTTTTTTTCTTTTATCCAAGAAATTATTGTCTTCAAATAAGGAGAAAAAGATAAAAACCGAGGCCCCTACTCGGAGCCAAAGGCATGTTAATTAATTTCGTTTGAGTTTTAAAACGACTTGATGAATCCGTATTCGATTATATCGTTGAACCAAAATAAACGGTACGTTTGCAATAATCGCATAAATAACCATCCAAACACCTATAGAAGGAGAGTTCCATATAAAAAAAAGAATAGAAGGAAGTATGCTGATCCAGTGAGTTAACTCTGCTCGATTTGTTTCCATTAAAAAAAGCTGTGCATATTCCTTCGTTCTACTCTCCCATTTCTTTTTATAAAACCCTCGTTTAAATAGCTTTCCTGCATCAGGAAGCCACGTTTTCCATCGGTGTACCCCGAATTTTTTATATATTCCAACTGTTTCCCAGCTGTGAACCTTAAACAGCGCAAGGTCTTTTTTTAAATAAAAGGCAGAAATTTTTGTGCACCTGTAGGCGATGAACATGTGAATCACAAACCATGCCATGATATTAATTAAGAGCTGAGCGCCTGTCATTTTATCACTTTCTTCTTTTTTTCTTCTTCTATAGATATGTTGCGTTCTTTCCATTTAACTTGCTTTCTCACCGCTGTTTGGATGAAAGACCATACGAATAGGCCCAGAAAAAACAGCATGTGAATAGGAAATAAGCACAAAGAAAAAAAAGTAAACGAACCTATTTTTCTTAAGCTATTAAATAAGAGACTGACATAGCAAACATAACTGCTAATTGCCAAGCCTGCATGTTGATTCCATAGAGTAGGTAAAAAAAGAACATAATTAATCATGCTAGTAAGCCATAAACTTACTAGAAATAAATAAATGGCTTCCGTTTTCCCCGCACCTGAAGCAAAGCTTTTACTCCACCCTCTTATCAGGCTTTTCATACCATCTGGATACATGCGCATGGAAAGAGCTCCTTGTCCACTCATACACGTAATAAATTCACCTTGTTTGCTCATTTTCTCAACCAGTGCCATATTTTCAACCACTTCTTTTTTTATCCCTTCGTGGCCTCCGCTTTGAAAGTAGGAGGCTGCGCTGCAAAGCAAGCACTGCCCGAAACCGACGGAAGGACTTTTCCAATTTTTAAAGGGGTGAAAAGCGCCAATCGATGCAAACGTAACATAGTGAAATAAAGCAGAAAACATTTCATAAGGCCTCTTAACAAGATGATAAGGATGAACCGACAGCACCCCCCCTTGCTGTTGATAGTAGAAAAATACTTTTTCAATTCCGTCTTTCTCTACTGTAAGATCAGCATCTAAAAACAAAAGCACCGAGCCTTTTGCTTCTCTTGCTCCATTCCAGCATGCCCATGACTTTCCTAACCATCCAGCTGGAAGTGTCCCCGGGTGCACTACTTTCACGCCAAATGCTTTGGCTACCCGCTCAGTATGATCTGTTGAGTTGTCATCTACAACAATCACTTCAAAGTCAGCGTTCTGTAACTGGAGTGACTGCAATAAAAAGGTAAGGTTTTTTTCTTCATTTCTAGCTGGAATAATAATGGACAAACATGACATATCGTTTCTTACTATTTTTACACGTTTAAATGTAGGGATAGTGATGACAAGCGTACCTGTCAAGACAAGAGCAACCAGTAAAAAAGACATCTCTTTCTCCTTTCCTTCACGTATGAAAATTAGCGAACTGGACAAAATAAAAAGTTGTAGACCTATTTTTATTTTGCGTGAAGTCATTTTATACACATTGTTGACAACTCGCTTTTGTTTTATAAGGAGGAAAAAGATGAAAAAGAAAGTAATTGTTGTAGGCGCAGGTTTAGGTGGTCTGTCAGCTGCTATTCGTCTGTCAGCTGATGGATATGATGTAACAGTCGTTGAAAAAAGCGAGCGAATTGGCGGTAAGTTAAATATTCGCAGCGGCAAAGGGTTTTCTTTCGATACGGGACCTTCTATTTTAACAATGCCGTGGGTGCTAGAGCAGCTGTTTGACAGTGCAGGCCGCAATATCCACGACTACTTGACAATAGAACGAATTGAGCCTCAGTGGAGAACTTTTTTCCAAGATGGAACACAAATTGATTTGACCAGTGACCTTCCTCGCATGCTTCAGCAGCTTCAAGAACTTGCTCCAGAAGACATTGAAGGTTTTTTTGACTATTTATCTTATGCAAATAAAATGTACGAATCGAACTTAAAAAGTTTTTATAAAAAAAGTTTATCTGGACTGCACGATTTACGAACGATGCACACGGTAAAAGAACTGCTTCAAATGGATCCAATGAGATCTATGGATGCTACTACACGCAAATATTTTTCAAACAAACATTTGCGTCAATTGTTTAATTTTTTAATTATGTACATCGGCTCTTCTCCTTATCATGCACCGGCTGTATTAACACAGCTTGCTCACGTTCAGCTAGGATTAGGTATTTATTACGTAAAAGGCGGAATGTACAAAATTGCTGAAGCGATGGATAAGCTCCTTCAAGAACTTGGCGTCACTGTGCATCTAAATACGCCGGTAAAAGAAATCACAACAAGCGGAGCAAAGGCAACTGGAATTACACTAGAAAACGGTGAAAGCCTATCAGCAGATGTTGTGGTATCTAATCTAGAAGCCATTCCAACTTACCGCTATTTATTAAAAAATCATGCGCAAGCAGCTAAGCAAACTCAGCAGCTTGCAAAATTTGAACCTACTGTTTCTGGCCTTGTTCTTTTATTAGGGGTTAACAAACAGTACAAACAGCTTCAACATCATAATTTCTTCTTCTCAAAGGATCAGAAAGAAGAGTTTGATACAATCTTTAACAAAGGTCAAGTAGCCATGGATCCGACAATTTACATTGGCGTATCGTCTAAATCAGACCCTACGCAAGCTCCTGAAGGAAAAGAAAACCTGTTCGTTCTTACTCATGTACCTCCTTTAAAAGAAGGCGACGACTGGGCTGCATTAAAAGACCGCTACCGTGATGTCGTACTAAAAAAGCTTGAGGCAATGGGATTAGAAGACTTACGTTCCAGCATTGAGTTTGAATATACGTTTACTCCTAACGATATCCAAGAGCTTTACGGCGCTAACGGTGGGTCCATTTATGGCGTAGCAACTGACCGTAAGAAAAATGGAGGGTTTAAAATTCCGGCAAGAAGTCAGCTTCTTTCTAACCTTTATTTTGTAGGAGGCTCTACACACCCTGGAGGCGGCGTGCCGATGGTGACATTATCAGGTCAGCTTACAGCGGACGCGATTAATGAAGATTTTCAAATTCCTCGTATGCAAAAAGATATTGGATAATGAAAAAGTGCAGGAAATTCCTGCACTTTTTTTAAAAGTTCATTTTTGACTGTCCACCGTCTACGTTTAATGTCGCACCTACTATCCATGAAGCTTGAGAAGATGCTAAAAAAACAACGGCGTTTGCCACTTCTTCTGGCTCTCCAAAGCGCCCTGCGGGTATTTCATTTTCAACAAACTGCTTAATCTTTTCCGGATTTTCATCCATTCTTTTTTTCCAATTACCCGTTTCATGCAAGATGCTTCCAGGCGCTACTCCATTTACACGAATTCCTTTAGAAATCATTTCATCTGCAAACGACTTTGTAAAGCTGATAAGCGCTGCTTTTGCGTTATTGTACGTGACTTTCCCTCCACTTTCTCTCCCAAAAATAGACGTAACATTAACGATTGCCGCATCTTTTGTCATACGAGCTGCTGCTAGCTTGCTCAAGTGGACAGCTGAAAAGTAGTTTAGCTCCATTGCTTCCTGAAAAAGAGATAAATCTGTTTCCATTGCCGTGCTTCCATTACTTCCTCCAGCGTTATTAATTAAAATATCAATACTCCCAAAGTCGTTAATGAATTTCTTAATTAACGCAACTCTATCCGCTTCGTTTGTTAGATCTGCTGTATATGTACGTACGTTTTCTAATTCTGACTGTGCATGCTGTAATGCTTCCTCTCCTCTTGCAGCAATTCCAACGTTTGCTCCTTCTTGAATAAACAAAGCAGCTATAGCTTTCCCAATCCCTTTTGATCCACCGGTAATGAGTACATTTTTATTTTGCAACTGTAAATCCACACGTATCCCTCCACGTTAAATGATAACTACTATACTTTCTATCATATCCCACCGCGTCTCAAAATTAAAATCATATACTACTTTACCTTTTACTTCCTTTCAAAGTGTGTTCTTTATGGATACATTCTTTGAATTTATTGTCAGAACTCTTAGCAAAAACAAGCCTTTGCGTGATATAATGCTTTTTGGTGTAAATGTTTTCAAATTGGGGGTTTTTTAATGCAACAAACGTTTTCAACGTCTCAAAAAGTTAAGCAGTTCGTTTTTATTTTATTTCCGATATTGGTCACCCAGTTTGGAATGTTTTCAATGACTTTCTTTGATACGATGATGTCAGGAAGAGTTAGTGCAGATGACTTGGCAGGGGTAGCAATTGGTTCGAGCTTATGGGTGCCTGTTTTTACAGGGCTAAGCGGAATTTTAATGTCTATTACACCAATTGTTGCACAGCTGGTGGGAGCTAATCAAAAGAAAAAAGTTCCGTTCTCTGTCATTCAAGGGCTTTATGTCTCCATTTTAATGGCCGCTGTTATCATTTTAATCGGCTTTTTTGTTGTTAGTCCTATCTTAAAAGGAATGAATTTAGAAGCAAACGTGATGCGCATTGCCAAACAGTATTTAATCGCTTTATCTTTTGGTATTATTCCGCTTTTTATTTATACGGTTTTACGAAACTTTATTGATGCTTTAGGGCAAACTCGTACGTCTATGCTGGTCACCATTTTAGGGCTTCCGATTAATGTGGCTTTAAACTATGTATTAATCTTCGGTAAGCTGGGCTTCCCTCACTTGGGTGGCGTAGGCTCTGGTTATGCAACGGCCATCACATATTGGTGCATACTTGTCATATCGATTTTAATTATTCATAAAAAAGAGCCTTTTTCTAGCTTCGGTTTATTTAAAAAATTTCACCGTATCTCATTTTCTGCCTGGAAAGAAATATTAAAAATTGGTTTACCTATCGGTTTTTCCGTATTTTTCGAAACAAGTATTTTTTCAGCTGTCACGCTGTTTATGAGCTCATATAATACCATTACAATCGCTTCTCACCAAGCAGCTATTAATTTTGCCTCATTTCTCTATATGATTCCACTGAGTATTTCGATGGCTTTAACAATCGTTGTAGGATTTGAAGCGGGTGCTAAACGGAATCAAGATGCACGAAGCTATAGCAGAATTGGTATAACAATTGCTGTTGGCATGGCTTTTGTTTGCGCAGGTCTTTTATTTACTCTTCGAGAATCCGTAGCATCTTTATATACAAAAGATGCAGAGGTGCTCGCATTAACTTCTCACTTTTTGATTTATGCAATTTTCTTTCAGCTTTCTGATGCTCTTCAAGCTCCTATTCAAGGTGCGCTGCGAGGATATAAGGATGTAAATGTAACCTTTTTAATGTCCTTGGTATCTTATTGGGTAATTGGTCTACCTTTAGGCATTGTGTTAGCAAAATACACCGATTTGCAGGCGTTTGGCTATTGGGTTGGACTAATTGCTGGGCTCGCTGCAGGAGCAACAGGACTTGCGTATCGTTTGATAAAAATACAAAAAAAGCAGCTGCTAGAGGAGGATAAATCTTCTCGAACGGCTTAAACCAAAAAAGAACGTTCTCAAAAGAACGTTCTTTTTTGGTTTAAAGATGGATGGATATTCTTCCTTATACTAAGACCTAAAACTTCTTATTTATTTAAGGTACGCTCTAACTCTTGTAAAAGCTGTTCCGCACCTTTTTTACTTAACACAACGTTTCCATTACCAAAGGTTAAGTTTTCACGCGTAATTTCCCCAGTTACTAAGCAAGCACCATACGGGCTATACTTTTGTAAAATAATAATATCTTCATCAACATATATTTCTACTGGATCACCTGTGTTGATATTTAAAATACGGCGCAATTCAATAGGAATTACTACGCGACCCAATTCATCTACTTTTCTTACAATTCCTGTAGACTTCATAAAATCCATTCCTTTCATAGTAAACAAATAATATCTTCTCGATACAAATCTAGTCAAATTCGTCAGAGTTGCTAAAACCAAAATGCTTGAATGATGGTCTGATAACGGTTTATAAGTTCTTAAAATATGGCAAATAACGTATTAAATAGATTTATATACACTTTGTATCATATCAATTCGTACACTATTTATGAATAGTGCATAATCTTTAAAATCGAATTCATCCATATATGTTAAAAGTGTGTATTTTATCCATAATATAACTATATATCCATCTTTTACACTACTTTGTACCCATTTTATAACTTTTATTCCGACATAAGACGACAAAATCAGCTATAGAAAAAACGTGTCTTTTCTAACTAAAGACACGTTCATTTGGACCCGAAGTTGTCACGAATAGCTTTTTGAATCATAGCTTCACACCGCTCCAGCTCTACTTTTAATTGTTTTTTATATAATTTAGCTTTCTCTTCTCCCTCATTTGTAAATGTATAATAAACCACTTCTTGAAGCTTCATTCCTTCTTTTTTACGCTTCACCTGTTTGAGGACACCGTCTTCAATCAAGTCATGAAGAGCTTTGTATACCTCAGAATGATTAGGTTTGAATCCAAAAGGTCGAAATTCATCTCTCAACACATCTAATAACCGAAGGCCATACAGACGCTCTTGCTCCGTCATTGTAATCATATATAATTTTAAGAAAGCACGTTGTTTTAATAGAAAACCACTGGATGTACGCTTTTCTCTCATCTCAACTTCCCCCTTCACATACTTGCTTTCATTTAGAATAATAGAAAGCTCTATACGTAATTATACTTTTTTTATTCTACATAATCCTTCTTTTTCATTCAAAATCTCTTTTTTTCCTCACATTTTTTCACTTATTTACGCATTTTTCTCATTCTTTGTAAGCAGGCATTGAATTTTCTTTTTTTCATATATATAGAAGGAATTTACGTGAATATAAGGAGGGGTTCCTTTGAGTAAAAAATATGAAGAGATTGATTGGGGTTCAATTCAGCATAAGGTAGAAGATATGCTTGGAAATCACTTTTGGAGCGATTTAAATCACATCTTGCCAAAGCGATTTCCAAACGTCGATTTATATGAAACCGATAAAGAAGGCATTATCGTCGTTGAAGTTCCTGGACTACATTCCACTAACGACATTCAAATTAAGTTGGACGCAAATATATTAACCGTTGAAGGGAACGTTCCTTATGCTTATGAAGCATCTAAACAAAAGCTAAAACTGAACGAACGCCATACAGGCGTATTTTCTCGCACGGTCAAACTTCCTTTTCACTACACGGACGAACCAGTTCGCGCTAAGTACAAAAATGGTTTATTGGAAATTCGACTGAATAAGATAGAAAATGATCAAACCATTGCTATACAGTTTGAAGATGATTAACTGCACGTAACAAAAACCCTTCTGCTAGCAGAAGGGTTTTTGTTAGAGCGCTGAACTTAACACAACGTTTCCTTTTGGCGTCTTATTATTCGCGTTCGGTTCTAAAGTAATGGCCATAACATCCCACTTTTCACTCTGTTCTTTTTGGCTCATCGTATAGACCACTGTCCCATTTCCATTTTTATCTGTTACAAAAGCACCTGCCGGGTGAGGCTTATCACCTTTTATGAGCCATACCTGATAGACTTCATTCCCTTTTACATTTTTCAAGTTATTCGCTTGAATGACCACATTTAAATTTCCACCTTTTTTCGTCAGAGATGCTGTTGCTTCACCAGAAACATTCGGCTCTGCCTGCAGCTTCATCGTTTTCTCAGATGTAAGAGGTTCATTTTGAGGAGCAACCGAAACATTTGGTTCTTGTTTGCCTTTGTCTCCATCTTTCAACAGAAAGTAGCTGTTTCCTACAAGGGATAAAATAAGTGCCGCAGCTAATCCAATAATGACGGATTTTTTATTTGATTTCTTAGACGCAGCATATTGTTTTTCATTTTTTAAAGCTATTGATTCTCTCTTTGTCTCACCTTGATCTTCTTCGAATACATTTGCAAGTATTCGCTGTTTCATTTCTGGAGGAGGAGATTGCTCTGGTGTCAAATACGTTAGATCTCCAAGAACTTCCTCCAGTTCTTTTAGTTCATCCTGACAGCTTTGACAGTTTTTCAAGTGCATTTCAAACTCTTTTTTCTCATGGGAAGTCAACTGATCATTATAGTAATCAATTAGTTTATCGCACATACTCATGAATCAGCTCTCCCTTCTGCATCGGTACCTAAATATGTTTTTAATTTCCGCAACGCTAATCGCACCCTACCCTTTACTGTTCCTAATGGGATTTGCTGCTCTTCTGCTACTTTTTGCTGCGTTAATCCCTTAAAATAAACGGATTGAATAATCTTTTTTTGGTCTTCAGACAATTTTGATACAGCGTGCCGTACTCTCTGCTGTTCTTCTTTCCACTGAAGATGCTCGTCAATCTGAGGATGATCATCTTCAATAAAATCAAAAATTTCTTCTGAGAAAATAGGATCGTTTTTTCTTTTTCTCACCATATCAATCGCGGTGTTTCTTGTAATCGTAAACAGCCATGATGAAAACTTCCCTTTTTCATCGCTGTAAACTCCCTTTCCTCTCCACAGCTTAATAAATACTTCTTGAACAGCTTCTTCAGCAATATCAGAGCTATTTGTTAACCGGTATACAAACGAATAAAGAATTCGCTCGTACTTGTCATACAGCAGTTCAAGGGCTTTTTTGTCTTGTTCTTTTATTCTATTGTATAAGACAACGTCGTTTTGCTCTTTCATACCCTTCTCCTTTAACTCTTATGAGTCCTTATTATATAATCGAATTACCTTTGCATTTGGATCACTTTCACATCTTTTAAACGTACCTTTATTTTTCAAAAATGACAAGTAATTATACTTTTTTTATGGAATAGGAGCGAAATTGTCCAATGAAACATTTGATTCTTTTTGATGGCATATGTAATTTATGTAACAGCAGTGTTCAATTTATTATTAAACATGATGAACAAGCTTTGTTTTCTTTCGCCTCTCTTCAATCAGATTTCGGAAAGCAGCAGCTCGCCTCTCACGGCTTACTTCCTGAGCAATTAGACAGCATTGTATATATCCATGGAAAACAAAGATATATAAAATCAACGGCTGCTTTAAAAATCGCCAAGCGCTTAGATGGACCCGTTAAATTTTTATATGCACTTATTATCATTCCTGCGCCTATTCGAGATATCGTATACAACTGGATCGCTCGCAACCGATATAAGTGGTTTGGCAAACAGCAGCACTGCATGCTCCCAACTTCTGATACAAAAAAGCGATTTGTCGATGACTAAAAAAGCTCGGCACATAGAGAAAAAACGATTCCAAAGAGGCATATTTTTATGTTAAGAAAGTCTATTCATAAAAAAATCCGAACTGATTCAACATTCTAATGAAAGAATGCTGAACTATAGTTCGGATTTTTTATCTAACATATGGTTGTATGAGCTTTTTTAGCTTCCACCCATTGCTTTTTTATTCGTTGCTTCAATTGCCTGCTTCATTGTTAAGAAAAAGTCTTGTTCTTTCATCACTTTTAATCCTTCGGCAGTAGCGCCGCCTGGAGTTGTTACTTGCTCTCTTAAAGACGCAGGATCTTTGGTTTCATGCAGCATTTGTACAGAGCCATACATCATTTGAATAACTAAATCTTTGGCTGTTTTTTCGTCCACACCGTAAGCAGTCGTTGCATCAATTAACGATTCTGCAAAATAATATAAAAACGCAGGTGCACTGCCAGTTACAGCCGTTAGCTCATGTACTTCTTTTTCTGAACACTCATGCGCTTCACCAATTCCTTTTAAAATCATTTGAAGCACTTCTTTATGCTCTTTTGTTGCAGAAGTTCCAAGTGTATACAGGGACATCGATTGCCCAATCATAGCAGCTGTATTTGGCATAATCCAAGCGACAGGCGTTTCCTGAGGAAGGTGGTTTTCTAAATAACTCGGACCAATTCCTGCAGCTAACGTTACAACAAATTGCTGATTTAAATGAGTCGAAAGTTCCTTGAGAACGGAAGGATGCGCCTCGGGAGGCATCGCTAAAATAATAACATCCGAATTGTCAACTTCTTGGCGCCAATTTTGCGTCGTTTGTACGCCGTACGTTTTTTCAACTCGCTGTAACCGACCGATATCTCCGTTGTTTGACATCACCACTGCCTCAATACTATCAGCGCTGCTCGTAACCAAGCCAGCCGCTACGGCTTCAGCCATTCGTCCTGCTCCAATAAATAAAATTCGCTGTTTTTTCATCTGTTACTCCCAGTTATATGTCCAGAATTCTTCTCTTGTTAATAGACGTTCCATTTGCGGATAGTCAGATAAGCGATCGAAGTCAATTGCGTTCATCATTCCTTCTGTTTGAGAACGATGGGCTTTTAACGCTTCAATTTTTTTATCTTTCATCGCTGTTACATCAAAAATAACATCTGGTTCTCCAATATGTTCAATACGATCTTTTGAAAACGCATGACACCAAACAACCGGACGCTTTTCTTTTGGCATACGTTTTACCGCTTGGATCGTAGCTGCTCCCGTGGCATTATGATCAGGGTGTACTGCAAAGCCAGGGTAATGCGTTAAAATGTGAGTCGGCTTTACATCGTTAATAATTTCTTCAATTTTATCTGCAAAAACATCAATATCAAGAAATTCTAGCGTTTTATCACGAAGCCCTAGCATACGCAAGTCTTGAATGTCTAAAACGTTTGCTAAATCTAAAAGTTCTTTTTTTCGGATTTGAGGTAGAGTTTCACGGTTAGCAAACAGCGGTCTACCCATGTTTCGTCCCATTTCACCTAGCGTAACACAAGCATATGTAACGGGCGTTCCTTTTTGTCTAGCTTGCGTGATCATTCCTGCTGCTCCATATGCTTCATCGTCAGGATGCGGAAATACAATTAATAATCTTTCTTCCATGTTCTATTCTCCTCTCTTTTCTGTTATGAAAACGGATGTTCACTTAATTGAAGGGCAACTGCTAAACGACCTTCAAAGTCATGCCCTGCTAAAAGAAGTCTGCCTTCTTCATCAATTTCCCAATCTGTTAATCCCTCTGCATAAATCCATCCTAAATCAATTTGAAGACCTACACGATAAGGACCTTCTCCAGTTATCTTTCCGTTTGAAATAGTGACTTTACCATTGCGAATAAAAGCCCCAACTGTCATTACTTTTTCATTTACGTGTGAAGCATATGCACCGTTTGTCGTTTCAAGGTGTACATATACGTCTTTATTTAAAAATGTTTGTATTTTTTTTTGAACTGTTTCTTTATGAATTGGTTGCACGCTTGTTACTCCTTTCTCATGTTCATAAATTGTATTGTACTAAAAATCAGGAGCGAATCCTAATGTTTAGTTCTAGACTTTGAATTTCTTTATTCCATCGTTCATAATCATACATAAATGTTAATTCTTCCCAATTCAACATACTGATTTCTTGAATGTCTATAATAATCTCAGCGAGTTCACGGCTAAGCATACCTAGTTCTTTTCCTTCTGCTAGCTTTTTTTTGTAACGATTAAAAGCTGGATCTAATTGTTCAATTTGTGCATAAATTTCATGGATAGAGCCATATTGTTGAATAAGAGGCAGTGCGGCTTTTTCTCCTACACCTGGAACGCCCGGAATATTATCAGATTTGTCACCAAGCAATGCTTTTACGTCCACCCATTGACGAGGATGAATATTATATTCTTCTTGAAAGTGCTTAAAGCCATAAACAAGATCGCCAACCTGCTTTTTAGCAATAATTTGCGAAATATGTTGATCTAGGAGCTGAAGCAAGTCTCGGTCGTTGCTATAGATGTACCCTGGACTTTGCTTTTCCTTACTCCACTTGCTTGCAAGTGCTCCAATTAAATCATCTGCTTCATAAGAAGACAATGACATTTGATAAATGCCTACTGTATCAAAAAATTGCTTTAACGTTTCGTACTGCTGAATCAGCGGATCAGGCAGCTCTGCTCTTGTTTGCTTATATAAAGCGTATGTATCTTTACGTTTTGTATCCTCGCGTTTAACATCCCAAGCGACGAAAATATGGCTTGGCTCATATTGGTGAATCAATGCATGCATTTTTTGAATCGTTACTCTCAGGGCATTCGTAAATTGGCCCTTACTGTTTCTTGTCAACGCTGCTTCATCTCTTCCATAAGAAGTAGCAAAATAACAGCGGCTTAATAAATTAAATCCATCAATTACTAATAGTGTTTCGTTCACATAGTCACGTCCTTTGAAAACTTTGCTCCTTTAGCTTTTAGAGCAAACATACTATAGCACTTGTTCTTTGCACGCGTCAATGAAGTGCACAAAGCTCAAAACCCGCCCATTTTTTTCTCTCAATGTAAATGTAGTATAAAGATGTTAAATTGTTGTTATGATTTATTCGTTTGACTTTTAGAACTTTTGACTATCCTATAAAATGAGGATGAAAGATCAATCCTACAAATGAAGGTGAAAAAAGTGAATAAAAACACGATGATTAAAACATTAAAAGTTATATCTGTTGTGTCGCTTCTCGCTTTGTTATTTATCATTGCTTATGATCGTTCCATGTCTACATCCATGATTATTTTGTTCAGTTCGCTCATTTTCTTTGTATTTGTACTTAGCGACTTTTTTTTCGATCGCAAGCCGTGGGGATTAAAAGGCCTTCAATTATATATATCACTGATGTTATTCATCATTGCCATTTTTGAAATGCATCAAGTTGTCAGTTCACTTTGCGTTATTTCCATTATGGCTCTACCAAAAGTTATTGACGAATTAGCTTAAGCGCGAATGATAAATGATAAAATCCATGATCACAATGATCATGGATTTTATTACGTTTTGAGTAATTTTTCAGAGATGCGAAGAGCTTCTTCTATGCCAAATTTACGCACTAAACTGATGGCTTCCTTTATTTCTCTCTTTTTCAAATCATGAGTCGGATTTAAATTTAACAACACTTGAATAACAACTAAATCCCGCATCGTAAACATCATATTCTTTTTCATATCTCGCTGAAATGTATACTGTTCTTTTAAGAGCCGGTCACTTATTGCTAACACTTTCGACTCCGGAAGATGTAGCTGCGCTCCTGCTTCTTGACAAGACCACAATTTTTTCACTCGATCTTCAGCATTCATATTTGCGACTCGTGCATATGTAATATCGCTGTTTTCTTGACGAATCTCTATCTCTTTTAACGTTGGCTTTAGCACCGTTTTTCGCTTAGAGACTTTTTTCTTGTTAACTCCTGTATCCCTGAGGACTCTGCCGTGAACGGTGTAAATGTCGTATTCATTTTCTCTTTTTACATCTTGTTTATTGTATTTTGGAAAATAACCATTCACAAGCATCGTTCTCAACATATCTAATTCTTTTTTTAATCCATGAACTTCAATATATCCAACCGCATGAATTTCTTTGTGGAATTTTTTTGTATTGCTAACACCTTTTCCTGCAACGTGAGCTCTTACTCTTTCTGATAGAGAGCCCGTCGTGGTTCCGATATACAAAAGCCGGCCGGGTTCATCAAAGAAAAAATAAATGCCAGGAGCGGAAGGTAATTGTCCCATTTCTGCTGTACTTAGCAGCTTTTGCAATACTTGCATGACTGCTAAATCAATTTTTGCTGTCATTATTTTTGATAACCTTTTAACATTTCTTCATATACTTTTAGATGCGTATGTACAGTTTGAAGAAGCGGTACGTGTATAGACGATTTTTCAGCTAACTTCAGCAAATATCCTTGAAGGTGGTCTCCTTCAATTTGAGAGCTTTTTTCCATGTCGCGCTGCATCGATGACTTCATGTCATACGTCATTTTGTCCATCGTATTCATATGCTGTTCAATGATTCCTTCGGCTAATGGTGCATCGTAGGCCATCATAATATTTTCCACTTCTTTAAAAAGTTCTTGCACAAATTGACGCCCGCCTTTTGCTGCTAAAACTGGTCCAACAGGTGCGCGCATAAGAGTAGTCATGCCTGACATAACCGTAATAAACAAATACTTATGCCACATATCCTGTTCAATATATGAACTTTTCACAAACGAAGCTTTTGTACCACTGAACGCTTGCTCAATCAGTTGTAATCGTTCTGTGTCCTTCTGCTTAAATTCACCAAATACAAGTCTGTGAGCAGGACTCGTCTGGACGACCTCTCCATCTTGGTTTAAAGTAGTTTCAATAAAGCACAGCCCTCCAATGACTTTCTCTTCCCCAAAAGCTTCCTGCAATGGAGCGACATGAGCCATACCGTTTAACAAAGGTATTACAACGGTCTGATTCCCTACAAAAGGACGGACATCTTCAATTGCTTGTGTAAGATGATAAGCCTTCGTTGTGAACAAAATAACATCATAAGGTCCTTTTACCTCAGATTTTGTAATAGCTTGTACAGGTGAAGTGAAGTCACCGTGTGCACTTTTAATCACAAGTCCGTTTTGTTCCAGCTCTTTTTTTCTGCGTTCTCTGACAAGGAAAGTAACATCTTCTCCTTTTTCCACAAGCCTGCCTCCAAAATAACCGCCAACGCCGCCTGCGCCTAAAACTAATATTCGCATAACTTTTGCTCCCCTTTTCTTTTTCTTTTATTGTAGCACAGCTAGTTTGAAATTTTATAATATTCTTATTTCATTGTATTTTGAGTTTTCTACAAAAGATAGCCATAGCGCTTTTAAAGTTGTTATAATGAATACAAAAAAGCATAAAAATTTACGTTTAGACATTTATCCCCTCTTGGATATACGATTTACCAACCCTTAATCGGAAAAATTCCGATTTAAATAATGTTATTTACATAGGAGAGACTGAAATGAAAACAGAAATCTACATTTTATCTGGATTTTTAGGAAGCGGAAAAACAACGTTGCTTAAACAGCTGCTTCAGCAAGAAAAAGATCGTAATCGCAATATTGCTGTTGTGATGAATGAGCTTGGCCAAGTTTCGATTGACTCAAATGAAGTAGAAGAAGACACGCCGTTAAAAGAATTGCTAAATGGCTGCGTGTGCTGTACGATTCAAGGTCAATTTGAAACGCAGCTTCATTCACTTTTACAGGAGAACACATTGGATGCTATCTATATAGAAACAACGGGAGTTGCCCATCCCATTGAAGTATTAGATGCTTGTATGTCTCCTCTTTTTGCGCATCAAGTTACGATTAAAAGTATTATCACCACACTGGATGCGACAAGATGGAAAGAACGTGGTTCCTTAAGCATTCAACTTCAAAAACTTCTTCAAGAACAAGTAAAACATGGGGATGTAATTTTATTAAATAAAACGGACATGCTGTCTGAGTCAGAAAAGTCTTCCCTGCTTTTTGAGATTCAATCCATTAACGCTAGTGCAAGGACATTATTAACGACATTTTCCCGCGTGAAGCTTGATGTGATTCAAAAAGCTCAGCTGTCTCAAAAACAGCCGCACCATAAGGCTCATGTTGAAGATCATCTTCATTTGAAAACATTTGTATATGAGTTTACAAAAAAAGTGGATCTTGAATTATTTGAAAATTGGCTGCGCCAAATGCCAGATACCATTTATCGCATTAAAGGCTACATGCGCTTCACTCATTCGAATGATACGTATTCGTTTCAATATTCATACGGCATGCCTCTATATATGAAAGAAATGATGAAGCTGCCCACCACTCTTGTCTTTATAGGTGAAAACCTCGATCACGCTAAGATGAAACAAGAATTATTTAATCTTGAACAGCAATCTCATTAAAAATCCCGCTCTAGGCGGGATTTTTTTATTACTTATAAACAGGCATTTTGTACTCTGCGCAAAATTTCATATGCACGATTTCCGGCTAACTCTGTCAATTCTTCAAATTTTTCATCTCTTTTCAAATCGAGTTCAATAATTTCTTTTGCCAGCTCAATAATCTCTTCTTTTTTCAATTGTTGCACAGCCATGTAAAACGCCCTTCCCTTTTAGAATTTATGTATATTCTCACATTTATTTTCTATTCATCATTTTGAAAGCAAGTGATTAACCACAAGGCTTTATCCTGTATGGTTAACCACTTGGGATCGAGTTAATCATTAGTTTATAGGACTCTTTTCCCTATTTCATTATTTATGTCACTTTTTCTCACATAGTAATTCAAAAATATAACATATATATGTTAGAATGTATTACATGTTATAATTTTTTGTATTTTTTTCCTTTATAATAACATACTACTACGTACTCAGGGGTGAGGGAGATTGTCTACGAATGAAGCGTCATATCGAGATAAAAAAGTCATGTCTATTGGGATTGTAAAAGAATTAACCGGTTTATCAGAAAGACAAATTCGCTACTATGAGAAAAGAAGCCTGCTCTTTCCGGACCGAACCAATACGGGTATCCGGAAATATTCGTTTTCAGACGTCGAACGATTAATGGATATTGCCGATCGTATAGAAGAAGGAGTTCAAACGAGTGAAATACGCACAGAACTGGCTAAAAAAGATGAAGCGAGAAAAATGAAAGAAGTAAAAAACCAAATGCTTCAAGGTCAGTTGAACGCTCATTTCAAGCGGAAGCTATAAAGTATACATACGGTGACTTTTCCGTCTCCGTTTTTATTTCTTTACAGCAGACAAAAAAGCGCATATCTAAAGATATCCGCTTTTTTGTCCGTTAAGCTGAACGCCCTTTAAAGAATTTCGGCTGATGAGAGCTCATGAACTTAGTTTTAGATAAAATGAACATAACCGACCCGCCCCAAATGAACAAAAAGGCAATCATTTCCACGCTAGAAAACGGTTCGTGATACACGAATACCCCTAATAAAAGCGTCATGGTAGGAGCAATGTACTGCAAAAAACCGACCATCGATAGCGGAATAAGCGGGGCTCCTTTAGCGAAATACAATAGTGGCATAGCTGTAGCAACACCGCCTCCAATTAAAAGAGCACTCACATCAAGCGACTGAAGGGAAAAACTTGAAGATCCTTTCACTAAAAGAAAAATAAAATAAATAACTGCAATAGGTGCAACCATCATCGTTTCAATCGTTAATCCTACTTTTGCTTCTAACTGAATAGTCTTTTTTACAAGACCGTACAAACCAAAGCTAAACGCTAAGCTTAATGATACCCATGGGATATGTCCGTATGTAACTGTCATAACGATAACACCTATAGCAGCCAATCCAACAGAAGCACCTTGCCAAAAATTAAGCTTCTCTTTTAAAACGACTATGCCAAGCAAAATACTAACGAGCGGATTGATGTAGTAACCTAAACTTGTTTCAATAATATGATTATGGTTAACCGCCCAAATGTAAACGAACCAGTTGATGCTGATTAGCACTGAAGCCACAAATAAAATGACCGCTTGTTTCGTATTACGAAATAATAAACCAAGCGTCTTCTTTAAAGAACTCATTTGCTTTGTCACAAGCAAAAGTAAAAGCATAAAAATAAATGACCATATAACGCGGTGAGCGAGTATTTCATTCGCATTCACCTCGCCAAGAAGCTTCCAGTAAAGCGGAAAAAGCCCCCACATAACGTAAGCGCTGGCTGTATAAACAATACCTGCTCGTTTAGAATCTTGATTCATTTCTCAACCTCTTTTCTTTATCTCTCTGTCTCTTATCATTATAGATGCATTTACCTCTTTTTTATAGCTTTATTTTGCCTATCGAAATAGCTCAAAAAAAAAAAAAAAAAAACGATCGCTTTTAGCTCGACCGTTTTTTATACATTATTTTTTAGGTTGTTTAAATACTTTGGCACTGCGAATATACTCTACGTCTTGTACATTTTCTCGCGCGTTAGCGATTCGAGCCGCAGCAAAGAAATAATCGGATAAACGATTTAAATACTGAAGCACCGCCACATTAATTTTATGCTCACGCTGCACGCCAACAACAAGCCGTTCTGCGCGGCGTGTAATCGTCCGACAAATATGAAGCGTTGTCGCTGCAGGTGTGCCTCCAGGTAAAATAAAACGCTCAATGGCCGGCGCTTCTGACATATAGACATCAATGCGCTTTTCAAGTACTGCTATCATGTCATTCGTTACTTTGTACGGATGATCATCTTTTGCAAATGCTAAATCACTTCCACAGTCAAAAAGCTCATGCTGAATCGTAATTAGCTCTTCTTTTACATCTTTTAATGTTGCTTCATCCAGCTGATAAATCGCTTGACCTACAAAGCCATTTAGCTCATCAATCGTCCCGTATGCTTCCACTCGAATATCATCTTTATTTACTCTTCCTCCAATCAAGCTTGTCTGCCCTTTGTCCCCTGTTTTTGTGTAAATGTTCATTGTATTTCCTCCTTCAATCGATTAGCAATTCCGTACCAAATGTAATCTACTTTCTGGGCATGTGCCGCCAAATGCTGATACGCATACCCGCATTCATCTCTCCACTGCCGCTCTATTGGATCTAAAGGAACAATGCCTTTGCCGACTTCAGTTCCAATCACTATTAACTGTTCCCATACACCGCTGTCTCTCCACTTCTGTATGACCTTTTTAACAACAAGATGCGGAGCCTCCAGCTCGCTATGTATTAATTCCTTAACATAGTGCTCAAATCCTTCTAGCACAATGTAACTTTCTTCAAACTCAATGGCCGGTAAAACGGGGTCTTCATACAAACAATGCCATTTTATCGACTTACTGGCATACTGCTGCTTCACCCATTTTCTTTTGCCGGTAAATGCACCGCCGAATACGAAATGCATGCTCTTCTCTCCTTTGCCTGTTTGTATGTGCACGTTACTGAAAAACCTTCTCCATAAGAAAAAGAAACATCCCAAAGCGACGCTGTCTGTTTAAAATGGGACGCAAGTAAACGCAGTGGTCCGCCGTGTGAAACAATAGCAATGTGACGCAATTGCTGACTAGCCGCCAAATCGACCGCTTCTTCCCAAGCTTCCCAAACTCGGTTTGAAAACCCTGAGAAGCTTTCACCATTCGGAGGCGTATGTTCTGCCCAGTGATCGATCCAATTTCTATATGCCCGTATGTTTTTTAAATCTTCATACGTCTTCTCTTCCCAATCTCCAAAATGCAGCTCACGCCAACTTTCCCTTTTAATCACCTGAGATTTAGGAAAAACAATTGAACTTGTTTCTAGCGCTCTTTTTAAGTCACTGGAAATAACGAGCTCCGGCTCTAGAGAAAGCTCTTTTAATTCATTTTTCCCTTCTATACTTAAAGGCGGATCACTCCACCCTATATATTTTTTTTGTTGATTTTCAAGCGTCATGCCATGGCGAATACATGTGATAACCAAAGAATTATCCATAAAAACGTTTCTCCTCCTTCAATGGTTGCACCTATAACATCTCCTGTTACGCCACCAAACTGCGAACGATAAAACCGTATCCAGAGCCATAAAAAACCGGCAAAGAAAAAGATAATGAATTTATTGTCTATAAAAACAATGAAAATAGCAACTAAGAATAGGCTCATGACGATAAATGCATAAATAGACCATTTGGTGACTCCTTTTTGAAAATAAGCAGCAAGCCCCGTATCTTTAGCGGGCTTATCTCTCATAACTAAGAAAGCGGCTCCGATTCTTGGAAGTGTAAAGACGGTTATACATGCCCAAACTGATAAAGAAGAAAGAGACGTTAATTCATAGATTGCACTAAAGCGCAGCAGAAGCAGAACAATAAGAGAAAGAATAGCAAAAGACCCAACGTGCGGATCGCTTAAAATCTGCAGTTTCTTTTCCTTTGACTGATGGGAAAAATACGCATCACTTACATCCATCCACCCGTCTACATGAAGACCACCCGTTAAAACAAGCGGCAAAAGCAAAACTAAAATACTGCTAACAATAGCAGTGATAGGTGAATAGTGAAGCAGCTGTAAAAAGCTATAAAACATTAAACCTAGTAATATGCCAATCCAAGGCAGAACAAAAAGTGAGCGTGCCGTTCTTTTTTCAGTCCATTGAACGGTTTTAGCCAGTGGTAAGATCGTAAAAAACTGAAGAGAGATTCGTAGTATGGCTATCCATTCTTTCATTTGCTTACACATTCCTTTCCTTTTTTAAAACGGGAAAGTCCCGCTTCTACACAAATAGCCACATCTGCTTTTTCTACAATATACTGATGTAATTTCCCTAACATATGCATATAGCTATATGTCGGCTCCTCTAACACGCCCGCTTCAAACAGTTCATTAGATACTAGCACGACCGTCTGAGACTGCGCAAACAGCTTATCGAGCGCTTCTATCATCTGACGAAAAACCTCTTGTTTACCTTCTTTTGTTTGCCACCTTTTTTCGGTTAAAAAAAGCTCATTGGCAAGCCAGTTTGTGACACAGTCCAAGAGTATAGTATCATCACTTCGAAGGTTTGGAAGAATTTGTTGTAAATCTACAGACTGCTCGATCGTTGCCCAAGGCGTGTTCGCCGCTTGACGTTCTGTTTGATGAAGCTGGATACGTTTTTGCATTTCACTATCTGTTTGCCGGCTTGTGGCAATATAAACAGCGCGCTTTGTACAAAAAGTTTGAACCATGTTCTCCGCTGCACGTGATTTGCCGCTTCGAACCCCTCCGCTAATAAAGATGATCATATTTCATCGAGTCCTTGTTTGATTACGTTAAGTAAATAGTCATTTTCTTCTTTCGTTTTCACAGCCAAACGGATATAGCGTCCATTTAAAAATGGGAAGTTTTCAGTATGCCGAGCTACCACACCGCGGCTTGCTAAATAGATAAGCCAGTCGCGCGTTTTAATAGAAGACGGAACGCTGCAAAGATAATAGTTTGTTTGAGACGGAGAAACCAAAAGCCCCCATTCTTCTAGTTGACTCAAGATCCGTTTTCGTTCTTGTTTAATATAATGTACGGTTTTTTTCACAAAATCTTTTTCATCTACACATATCATCCCTACTTGCTGCGACAATCCGTTTACACTCCAAGGAGGTTGTTTTTTAGACATCTTGCTAATAATTTTTTCATTTGCCAAAATATAGCCAAGGCGAAGCCCCGCAATATTAAACATCTTTGTCATCGAACGCACAACAATGAGATGTTCATAGTTTAGAATAAGAGAATCAAATGAAGGCTGATGTTCGACAAAATCAATAAATGCTTCATCAATTATTAAGTATGTACCATGATGAGCAGCAGCTTTTACTACTTTCATCCATTCCTCGTGACTATACATAACGCCCGTTGGATTATTTGGGTGACAAATCCATAGTACTTTTATATCCGGAAGAATACTCATAATCAACTCTATATCCCAGCTCCAGCCATTTTCTTCAGCTAAAGGAACGTATGTCACTTCACATCCATACGCTTTACTTGCCTGTTCGTATTCGACAAACGTCGGCTGTACAATCCCCGCTTTCTCTCCTGAAAATAAAGAAGCAATAAGGAAAAAAGCTTCAGCGGCCCCATTTGTGGGCAGCACTTGGGCAGCGGAAACATGATGATGAGCTGCAAGTTTATTTTTTAGTTCTGTTACTTCAGGATCAGGGTAACTAAACGCAGCTTCCTTGAATTCGTTCCACTTTTCGTGAAGAACAAGGGGAGCCCCTAAAGGATTTGTGTTTACGCTAAAGTCTTTTAGATGCGACAAATTCTCGGCCCCTATTGCTTTTAAAAAGACATTGGGGTTAGCTCCATGTGTAGGTAATAGCACTAATAACTCCTCCTAACAAAAGATAGAATAACCACGTAGCATAGACCGTCCTTTTCATAATGAAAACAGCTTGTTCAATATGACCGGGTTGCAGGGGAATGAGTGGTTCGCCCATTTTTGCACGATTAGATTCTATGCCTTTATATGTATTAAGCCCGCCGAGTTGAATACCTAAAAGGGCAGCCACTGCACTTTCCCCGTATCCGCTATTTGGACTTGGATGCTTCTTAGCATCGCGCTTAATCAAACTCGTTACATGCCAAAGAGAATATTGGCTTTTTGCTACATTAACAGCGGTCATCACCACTGCAGTTAACCGACTTGGAATATAGTTTAATACGTCATCGGTTTTTGCACTAAAATAGCCGAACAGAAAGTAGCGGTCATTTTTATACCCAACCATTGAATCGCATGTGTTAATAGCTCGGTAAAAAAAGGCTAGGGCTCCCCCTCCTATAAATGCATAAAAAAGCGGAGCTGTAATACCATCACTTGTATTTTCAGCCACGGTCTCTACCGTCGCTCTGGCAATTTCTCCTTCTGATAAACGGTCCGTATCTCGTCCCACAATCATGCTTACTTCATATCTAGCTTTCTCCATATCTCCTAGCTGAAGCGGCTTTTGCACCTTATAAGCAGCTTCGCTTAAGGAACGAGTGGATATAGTAGTCGCAATCATTACGCCCTCTACTAAAACACCTAGTATAAAATGAACTCCGTACAAAGCATGAAGGAATAAAAAAGGAATAACTCCTGCGAGCACCACCATACTTATCACAAGAAGCAATCCTTTGAATCGTTTTCCTGCGCCTTTATTTAATCTGGAATCCATCCAATAAATCCACTTGCCAAACCAGCGAACGGGATGCGGCCAATTTTCTGGGTCACCTATGATTCGGTCAATGAGTAGAGCAATCGTCATGGCTGTCAGGTGTGCAATCATCGCTTGTGCAATACTCATTTCTTCACCTCTTTTCCTTAAGTGCCTGCTCTAAGCTTATTTTTACCAGCTTGGCTACCGCTTGACCTAAAGCGGTCATAGAGCCTGCATATTCATATAATGGTCCTTGCTGAGACGCTGCAACTGAGATACTGTCCGTAGATGTTCCCGTAGCAATCGTCTTTGTAGCTGGATCTATGACACCCAGCTGTGACAGCGTTTTTGTTTTGGCTTCTGTAGCGGCAATAAAAAGCTGTAAAAACGCCGCATCCGTAAGCCTGCCTTCCACGAAAAAAAACATATTAATTGTACCGGGAGAGGAATAGAAAGGGACAGCTTCGTCAGCTGTAATATCCACTGCGTTTCCTACTCCAGCCGTTATCACGGAAGCTACTCTTACTCCGTAGCCTTCATAACAGTAAATCGCTCTTTCTTTTAACCAAACCGCTGTCATCAACCCTACGATTTGCTCATGGCGCACATTTTCTTTCATCAAATATTGCTCATACTCTAAAGAAGGAGTATCTGAATAATAGTCTTTATGAACAAATCGATTGTAAAAGGTGTCCGTTTCCGTGATGCCTGTTCCTAAAACGCCTGAGCTGTATGTTTTATAAGAAGTCTCGGTTTTCATGATTAAAAGCTCAGGCCGTTCTTCAATTTTAAGATGTGAAAAGGGACCAATCCCCTTTTCAATTCGAACTGGAATATGGTCCCTCTTTTTATTTATTGTACACCTCAGGGTATACTGCTTTTGCTAAGTCCTCTAAGCCATCTACAATACGAGGTCCTAAGCGGTTGATTTTGTTTTGATCAACCTTTTCGATGTTCCCCTCTTTTACAGCAGTCATGCTGCTCCAAGCGGGACGCTTCATAATCTCATTTTTGTCTGCATCATACGTTGCGATAATAACGTCAGGGTTTAACTTAACAACTTGCTCTTCAGAAAACTTAACCCAACCCTTTTCACTAGCCGCTACGTTATCAGCACCGATCATAGTAAGCATTTCGTTCATGAACGTACCTTTTCCTGTTGTATAAATCTCAGGAGCTCCCGATACCTCTATCCATACTTTTTTACGATCTTCTTTTGAAATCGTTTTTGCTTTTTTCTCAATTGAAGCTACTTTTTCTTTCATGTCTTTAATTGTTTGATTAGCTTCTTTTGTTTTACCCGTTAATTTACCAATTTGCGTAATAGAATCATAAACCGTATCAAACGTTGTTGAATCTTTTACAACAAATACCGGAATACCCGCACTTTCAATTTGTTTAAATACTTCATCTGAAACGCCCATACTTGAAGCGTGTGCCAGCACTAAATCAGGATTTAAAGCAATAACTTTTTCTGCATTAACGTTCATATCTCCCACCTGCGCTTTTTTCTTTACGCTTTTAGGATAATCATCGTTGCTTGTGACACCGACTAATTCTTTTTCAAGGCCAAGGGCATATACAATCTCCGTATTACTTGGCATTAATGAAACAATTTTCTTAGGCTGTTTTTTCAACGTAATTTCTTTATCACGCGCGTCTTTTACCTTCACTGGAAACGCAGCTTGTGACGTTTGTTCTGTATCTTGCTTCGTTTTTTTATCACTGTTGCTTTGGCTGCCTGCACCGCATGCAGCAAGTACGATGACTAACAGCGCAATAATGGAATACGAAAGCCATTTTTTCATCTAAATACTCCCCCTATATATTGTTCATTGTGAATACGAAACCTCCACGTTAAAGAAAAAGCAAATGATCATGCAAAAAGCAGCGCTATCCCGTTTTTTCCGCTTTGACTATGTATACTGCTCGGCAGCAGCTTCAAAATAAAAAAGCTTTACTTTCAATTGAAAGCAAAGCAGGTAACGTCAAGATAAGCAGGAAAAGAATCCGTTCACTATACTTGATATGTATGTTCATTACCCTGCTTCACCCTTCCTCGAAGGTTTCACAGCTAACAATAAGGCAGGTCTCCTGACTTACGCACAAAGCGCTTACAGTGGCGGGACCGCGCTGGTTTTTCACCAGACTTCCCTTTTCACTCAATCTTTAAATTGAGACCTTATTGCTTTACGATTATTCACTTGTCCTAGTATACCCCACTCATCGAAAAATGGAAATAGCCATTCTCACAAAAAAAGCTGCGAGAATGCTCTCGCAGCTTAGGGAATTAAAGAGTTGCTAAAAATTCACGGACCGCTTCAGGCGTTTTAGCATTTGCACTGTGCAGGTGCGCAATTTTTTCACCGTTTTTATATACAAGAAGAGAAGGAATACCCATTACATTGTTTTCAGCAGAAAGTTCTTCAAACTCATCCTTGTCAATTTTAAACCATGCTTTATCTGTATTTTCGTCAACGATTTCATCAATAAACATATCCAAACGTTTGCAATCAGGACACCACGTTGTCGTAAAAATCCCAACGCTTAGTGTTTCATTCTTAATTTGTTCGCGAAATTGTTTTTCTTCCGTAAATTGTTTCATTGTGTTACCTCCAGCGTCTATTCGTTCCTTCCTACAATTCTATAGTAAGAAGTCTGACTTCATTATAAACGATTTTTTTATCGTTGTGCTAATGTTTCAGCTTATTTAGACCATAACGGTTTTAGACGTAAAAAAATGCTAGCTTAAAAAAGCTAACATTTCGAAATTGTAGAATGTTGTGTCTATTATCAGCTGAACCACTTAGGCGGCATGTTTCGGTTCCAATAAATTTTCCCTAAATCATAATGCTTTTGAAAATTATCTGCGGCCGCATGATAGTGAAAATTAAACCAGTATCCATCTTTTGGAGGATTTTCACGCCGTACATGAAACCGTATTAAGTCCTGACCGGTTTCCCGGTCATATACATGGAAAATCTTTTCACCGTAGCCAGCAGCAGGGTGCTCGCTTATCTCGAGATTCTGAATTGACTGTTCAAGTTCAGTGCCAATGTCGGTCAGCACTTCTTCAATTTTAGGTAACACTGCTTGACGAAATTCATCTTCAATGACAGGACCAATTTTTGTTCCGAATTTTTCCACTGACTGTTTTTCAGCTGATTCCATTGCATACGTAACAAATGATGAAACGTCTTCATATTTTGGTTCTTCATATGGCAAATGAATATCTTCTATAACAGCTGTGACAGGAGTTGTTTCTCTTACATACCCTGCTTTATGTTGCTTGTCCGCTTTTGCATCATCAACGTATAAATATTCTGGTGGAGTGACAAGCCCAAATGTAAATACTGTAATAAATACAATTAGCATTCTTTTTATCCATCTAGGCATTCGTATCTTTCCTTTCTCATCTTTTCCCATATGGTCTTTTCATATTGTAAAATTCATTATCATAACTCACTAGGTATTGTAACATACTTATTAATTTTTTACCTATATTTGCTTATTCATTTATGCTGTCTACGGGCATTTGACGACTTTTCAGTTACCACCTTCCTTCTTCTGTTTGAGGTTGTCACACCGAGCGGAAACCTATACAAGATATTCCTTTTTTGCTGGATGCTTAAACACAAAAGTATTTTTATGTTCAAAAATATATCATACTTTTATGAACTTTAGATGAAATTCATAAAAAAAACTTCCAAAACTTTTTAATTCCTAAAAGGTTTTGGAAGTCTTTTCAATGAGCGTAATTAATTTTACTTTTTTGGTTATTTTTGTATATCAATTGTCCCGTAATGAAATTTTGATGTTTTTCGTTTTTGCACAGTAAATCCATGCTCTTTAAAACGACTGCTTTTCCAATGATCTTTTAGCACGACCTTTTGTTTGGCTACTCTTTTTGCTTCTTGTATAGCCATTGGCGTCAGCGTGGTATACAGTGCTATTGCTTTAATACCGTTAATTCCATTCGATTCCTCAATTTGTTCTTGAAACATAGGATCAAAGTAGACAACATCAAAAGAATTATCTTCACAACACGCCAAAAACGATTCAAAATTTTGATGAACCACGTTTATACGCTTCATTGCATCATTCAACTCTTGTACGTCACTTTCCCAATTTAAAAGTCCTTGTTTGACTAAATAAGCTACATAGCGGTTGCCTTCTAGTCCGACAACTTTCCCACTTTTCCCTACCGCCACGCTCGCCATCATACTATCCGATGCAAGACCAAGTGTACAGTCAAGCACGCTCATTCCTTTTTCTAAACCAGCAGCTTCAATAAACGGATCACGTTCTCCCCGCAGCCATCTCTTCACTCTAAACATAGCGGAATTTGGATGAAAAAAAATAGGTTCCTCTTCACTTTGGACGTGCAATTCTACTCTATTTTTACCGACAACCAGCACGTCTGCCGCTTCAAGATTTTGAAGATCTGCAACAGATTTCTTCTCTCTTGTTACAAAAGGTATACTTAAATCAGCGGCTACTTGTTTGGCTTTTACAATCATCTGTTCATTTGTTCGACCAGCAGTCGTAACAATCACTTTCATAACTCCCCCTACACTGTTTGGCTATTTACATAAAGAAAAAGGATGCCGATAGACATCCTTTTTCTTATAAAGTATATGCGATTTTTCTTTAAAAATCTATATACTAGATGTGACAAAAGCAGGACATTTTATGAACAGTGCTGCTTAAAGCCATTTAAAATGTTTTCAAAAATAACTTCTAACGGCTGACCTTCAATTTCATGTCGAGGAATAAAATGAACAACTTCTTTTCCTTTTAAAAGTGCCATAGACGGTGATGAAGGCTCAATGTCCCCAAAATATTCACGCATTTTAGCTGTTGCTTCCTTATCTTGACCGGCAAAAACAGTTACCACTTGATCTGGTTTTTGCTCAGACTGTAAGTACGCTTGCGTTGCTGCAGGACGTGCTAAACCAGCAGCGCATCCACAAACTGAATTAACGACAACAAAAGTTGTTCCTTCTACGTTTTCCATAAAATCAACTACGGCTTCCTCTGTTGTTAATTCTTCATAACCGGCTTGAGTTAATTCTTGACGCATTGGTTTAACTAACTGACGCATATATTCTTCATATGCCATTGACATATTAACATTCCTCCTAACAATCATTCACGCTAAAAGCATACTATAAAAACCAGGAAAAATCTAGCTACTCACTCTTCAAATCCTTATCGCTGTCCCGTTCTCCTTTTTCATTTGACAAAAAAGATTAAAACCGGGTCATATCATCTAATTTTTTTCCATAAAAATGTCGATTTTTACTATTAATATTCCATTTTTTGTACTATAGTAGTAAATAGTAGTTTAGTAGAAAGGATTTTCAAATTGAACCAGCGATTTAAACCGAACAAACGATTTAAGCCAAACAAACGATTTTATGCATTTTTGTCTTTAGTGTTAGTGATTGTCGCTTCTTTATTTTTTATTACAGAAGCCAAAGGAAGTGAATCCGCTGCATCTCAGCAAGTCTTAGCATCTACTGCATTGCCGCTGAAAGAAGCTGCATCTTCAGCACAACCTGAGAAGCTGCTTAATACACTTCACCATAATATGTATGTAGGAAATACCGTGAACGATCAAAATCAAGCTCTTACACAGCCTGTTTACCTTACGTTTGACGATGGTCCAACGCCTGATACCCTTCACATTTTAGATGCTTTGCGTCAATATAACGTAAAAGCAACCTTCTTTATGTTAAAGTATCAAATTGACGCTCACCCTGAAATTGCTAAAAAAGTAGCACAGGAAGGACATGCCATCGGCTGTCACGGCGTCTCTCATGATATTCATGTCATGTATAGTGAAGACGGCGCCGCGTTAAAAGAAATGCAGGAGTGTCAAGCGACAGTTAAGAAAGTAACCGGTGTTGACAGTAAGTTAATCCGCGTTCCTTACGGCAGCGTTCCTTATTTAAAAGAGCCGCACCGTACAGAGTTGCTAAGCCACTTTAAATTATGGGACTGGAATGTAGACAGTGAAGACTGGGCACTTCGTTCTGCACCTAGAATTATTCAGGGCCTTGAACCTCATATTCAAGGGGTTAACTCCAACGGAAGAACACCCGTCATTTTATTTCATGACAAATCCTTTACGGCACAGTCTCTACCGACTATTTTGACTTACTTAAAACAGTCCGGTTATCAGCCTATTAAAATTGATAACACGATGCAGCCTATGCAGTTTCCAACTCCCGCTGCAAAACAGTCATAAAAAAAGATCATTCAAGTGAATGATCTTTTTTTATGCTTTTCTGCTTTCCGTCATTTGTTTCCAAACAGAACCTTTTGCTTCTTCTCCGCCTTCGATACGTTCAATCGCTAGCTTGATTTGTAAATCTACCTCAAATTCTTTGTCATTCTCTGCTGCTTTTAATGCAGGAAGAGCCGTCTCATCCCCTACCTCGTATAAATACATCGCTGCACGCCAGCGCACAAGCTTGTTTTTATCACCAAGGGCTTCACACATTGCCGGAATACCTTCTTCAAAACCTAAATCCGACATGCAGTCTCCAGCAGTACGGCGCACAGTGACTGATTTATCTTTTAATGCTTTGTATAAATAAGGCAGTACCGCTTTTGATTCAATCATTCCTAAGTAGACCGTAGCTAAGCGGCGAATAGATGCTTTTTCATCATCAAGCGCTTTATTTAAAACGTCTAAATCAGCTTCTGTTGGATCCATTTGTTCTAAATGGGCATAGCGCACTGACCAATCGTTGTCTTCTAGCATCTCTTCTGTAACTTTATAGGTTTTACGCGGCTGTACCGTTTTTCCGCCTTCTTTTTCTTCTTGTGCATTGGCTACAAGGCGAGTTAATCTTTCTTGCGGATATGCTGCTGCTAATTCTTCCACTACTTCGTCTCCGATAGCCGCTAACTCTCCGTAACGAACGCCTTGTTCTTTCCATTTCCGTTCTAACACTACATTATCTGAAAAGCTTTGAAGCTCTGCTACCGCTTTTGCGAATCGTTCAGGCAGACCAAATCGCTTTTCTTCATTTCCATCCGTTAGCTTAACTTGCATTGGTACGTTTTTGAACATTTGAACGGACACATTGACCTCACCAAAATGCTCATTCATTTTGTGCTGTTCGCTGTTACTCTGCAAATCTTCACCAAACGCTGCACGAACTTGCGGCAAAATTTGCTTCCAGTCATATTTAGCATTTCGCTCTACTGCTAAGAAGTCCGCTACGTGATAGACTCCTTTTACCCCTTCTACTTTCAAGATGTCTTGAACAACTTCAGGCGCTGCTTCAGCATTTTTTTCCGTATAGTTATTGCTTTTTCCGCCTGATAGCACTTCGTCTAAATTAATTTTCATTGTATTCGGACTTGGCGTTGGCTCAATTGATTTAATGTTCATATCGTATCGTACTCCTCTCATTAAAATTGTAGCATGTGGCTTATACTCAGTCTAACGACTTGTTTACGCGTTTTCAATTTCTTCAATCAGCTCTGAAAGCTCTGCCCAGCGATCAAGCAGTGCATTTAATTCTTCATTTGCTTTTTCTTGTTCTAACGATAGGTTATGCGCTTTTGTATAATCGCTGCCCACCTGTTCAATTTCACTTGTTAAGCGTTCAATTTCTTCTTCTTTTGCTGCAATATGATCTTCGATTTCTTCCCATTCTTTTTGTTCTTTATACGTTAAGCGACGCTTTTTCGTTTTCTCCGGCTGTTTTGGCTTTTCTTCTTTCACTTTAGCCTGCTGAGCCATTGCCTGCTTCTTTTTCACCGCTTCTTCTAATTGATCTGTATAAGCGCCAAAATAAGTCGAAATGTTTCCTTCTCCTTCAAAGACAAGTAAGTAATCTGCTACTTTATCTAAGAAATAGCGATCATGTGATACCGTGATAACAACACCTGGAAATTCTTCGAGGTAGTCTTCAAGCACCGTTAGCGTTTGAGTATCCAAATCATTAGTCGGCTCATCTAGCAGTAAAACATTTGGCGATGTCATCAACAATTTCAATAAATATAAACGACGGCGCTCTCCTCCGGACAACTTTTGAATCGGTGTTCCGTGCGTATGTGAAGGAAATAGAAATCTCTCAAGCATTTGCGATGCAGAGATCATTTTCCCATCCGTCGTATGAACAACTTCTGCCGATTCTTTAATATAATCAAGCATGCGTTGATTCAAGTCCATATCATCGCTTTCTTGAGTATAGTAAGCAATTTTAACCGTTTGTCCTCTGTCAATTTCACCGCTGTCCGGCTCAATGCGTCCTGCAATCATATTCAACAGGGTAGACTTTCCGCTTCCGTTCTTACCGACAATTCCAATTCGGTCTTGTTTTTTCACGATGTGCGTAAAGTCTGAAAGAATGATTTTATTTTCATACGTCTTAGACACATCTTTTAATTCAAACACTTTTTTCCCAAGGCGGCTGCCTGCTAAACTTAAATCTAGTGATTCTTTTTCAGAAGAATCGAGTTTTCCTTCTAATTCATCAAATCGCTGAATACGCGCTTTTTGTTTAGTCGTACGCGCTTTTGCTCCTCGGCGAATCCAAGCCAATTCATTGCGATATAAGTTACTTAATTTTGCTTGAGTTGCTTTTTCCTGCTCTTCTCGAATCGCTTTTCCTTCTAGAAAAGCAGCATAGTTTCCTTTATAGCTATATAAATTTCCACCGTCTAACTCAAAAATTCGGTTTGTAACAGCATCCAAGAAATAGCGATCATGAGTAACAAGCAATACGGCTCCTTGATATTTGGATAAATATTCTTCGAGCCATTTAACCGTCTCATAATCCAAGTGGTTAGTCGGCTCATCCAAAATTAATAAATCAGGTGTTTGAATTAGGCTTTGGGCAATTGACACGCGCTTTTTCTGTCCACCTGAAAGCTCACCAATTTTTGCACTCATATTTGAAATTCCCAGCTTCGTTAAGATCGACTGTGCGTTAGAATTGGCTTCCCACGCGTTCATCGCATCCATTTTCTGCTGTAAATCATACAGTGTCTGCTGGTTCTTCTCGTTTGCAGAATCTTGCTCTAACGCATACAGAGCCAGCTCATAGTTTTTTAATAAATTAAGAAGGGGCGTATCTCCGCTGAAAACTTGCTCTAAAACCGTTAAGTCTTCATCAAAATCCGGATGCTGAGGTAAATATGTCACGCTGTAGTCTTTAGCATGAATAATATCCCCTTCATCTCCCAGCTCTAGACCTGCGATAATTTTAAGAAGCGTCGATTTTCCTGTTCCATTTACACCAATTAAGCCGATTCGCTCATTTTCCGTAATTGTAAACGTTAGCTGATGAAACAGCTCTTTTTCTCCATATGTTTTTGTTAAGTTTTCAACAGTCAGCATTTTCATAATGATAATTCCACTCTTTCTTAAATTGAACTAAAAATTCTTTCATATATGTATGTCGCTCTTGCGCTAGAGACCGTGCTGTTTGAGTATTCATTAACGCAGTCAGCTTTAACAACTTTTCATAAAAATGAGCAATAGCCGTTGATTTTCCGTGTCTGTATTCTTCCTCTGTCATCTCACTTCGTACAGCAATGTTTTCGTCATACAGAGCCGTGCCTTTAGAACCTGCATACATAAACGTACGTGCGATACCAATCGCACCAATTGCATCTAAGCGATCTGCATCTTGAACAACTTGACCTTCAAGCGTGGCCATAGCCGGACGGTTGCCGCCTTTATATGACATCGTTTGTAAAATATGAACGATATGCTTGCAGTTCTCTTCTTCTACGCGCTGACTCTTCAGCCACTCCCGCACTTCTTCATACGCTTTTTCAACATCTTCCACTAGCTTATCATCTACCACATCGTGTAAAAGCGCGGCTAGTTCAATAACTTCCCGGTTGCCGCCTTCTTTTTTATATAAAAGCACTGCATTTCGACGCACGCGATCGATATGCTGCCAGTCATGTCCCGTCGTGTCATGCGCAAGCTTTGCTTGAACCCACTTTTCCGTCTTTTCTATTTTGTTCATTTGCTCACCTCAATTATATCCACCATTATTTTAGCACAAAGTAAGGCGCTCGTCTCACTGACAGCTGAGCACCCTTTGAAAACCCTGGCTGAAAAATAAAAAACAGATGGAGATCCACCTGCTTTTACAGCAATTCTTTTATATCTTTTTGAATATCTTTTGGTGCAGTTTGAGGTGCGTATCGCTTCACGACTTCACCTTGACGATTCACTAAAAACTTTGTGAAATTCCACTTTATCGCTTTAGAACCTAGCAGGCCAGGTGCTTGTTCCGTTAAGTATGCAAATAACGGATGTGCATGCTCACCTTTTACATCTACTTTTGCAAACATTGGAAACGAAACGCCGTAGTTTAACTCGCAAAATTGTTCAATATCATTTGAACTTCCTGGCTCTTGACCACCGAACTGATTGCAAGGAAAACCTAGAACCGTTAGACCGTTTTCTTTTTCTTCTTCATACAGCGCCTGTAAATCTTTATATTGAGGGGTGAAGCCGCATTTGCTAGCTGTATTCACAATCAACAGTACGTCACCTTGATAGTTAGATAGTGATACGTCTTCGTCTTTAATTGTTTTTGCAGAGTATTCATACACGCTCATTAAAACGCCTCCTTTTCTCTATTGTAATTCACTTTATTTCTAGAGTACAACTGAAACGCTCTTATGATTTGTCGTAAAGAACCTTTAGCTGGTCAGTCGTTTGCAGCATATAATCAATCATTTCGATTAAATCTCCCACTTGATCTTCGTAAATAAATCGGTTAAAGGTCACCTCAATATTGTTTTCATATTCGTTTGCTCCAACTTCATGAGTAATACGCTGCTTAACCACTCTTGTTGTTCCCCAGATCCTTTCACACATTTCCTGTATGTTTTGAAACTCAGCTTCTTCAAACGGTTTTTGTTTTTTCAGCTGAAAATGAATATAAACTGTACAACCTGGTTTTTCTACACGGGAAGGCGTTAATTCCGCATGAATATTATCTAAGTCGGTTGATAAAGTTAGCGACGCGGTACAGCAAAAATGCTGTTGAAAAGAAATGCGGTACGTTCGAGTAAACTGAGCTAAGTCTACAAAATCTTCGCGATTCGTAACAGATACTTGCCCAGATAAGTCAAGATCATAGATCTCTCCTTCTACAACTACTTTTAAATTATCAAATACAATTGGATCAAACATTTCAACTACTTCCTTTTTTATAAAATACGAACAGTCAACTCTTCTTCTTTCTTGCCAAATTAATTCATAACATACCTGTTATTTTGTTTTATATCATAAGAAAAGCGATGCCAAGGCATCGCTTTTCTCTTAAAAAATACCTAGTGCATGTCCATTCTCGTCAATATCCATATTGAGCGCAGCAGGTTTTTTTGGAAGTCCAGGCATTGTCATAATTGAACCTGTTAGCGCCACGAGAAAACCAGCGCCGAGCGAAGGACGGAATTCCCTCACTGTAATCTTAAAATCAGTTGGTCGCCCCAGCTTCGTCTGATCATCACTTAACGAATACTGCGTTTTGGCCATACAGATCGGCAGGTGATCCCATCCGTTTGCTTCAAATTGCTGTATTTGCTTTAACGCTTTTGGAGCAAAATCTACGCCTTGTGCTCCGTATACGGTTTTAGCAATAGCTTCTACTTTTTCTGGAATCGAAGCTGACACATCATAAAGAGGAGAAAACTGACTTTCTGTCTCGTTCATGACCTCAAGAATTTTTTCAGCAAGCATGACGCCGCCTTCTCCACCTTTTTCCCATACTTCTGTTAAAGCAACTGGAACATTCTTTGAAGCGCACCAATTCATAAGCGCTTCTACTTCACCTTTTGAATCTGTTACAAAACGGTTCACGGCTACCACATAAGGAACGCCGAATGCCTGAATCGTTTCAATATGTTTTTCAAGATTTTCAATTCCCGCTTCTAAAGCCTCAATGTTTTCTTCATTTAAACGCTCTTTAGGAACGCCCCCATGCATTTTCAGAGCACGAATTGTGGCAACGATTACCACCGTTTCTGGTTTAATATCTGCCATACGAGCTTTAATATTCAGGAATTTTTCTGCGCCTAAATCTGCCCCAAATCCCGCTTCTGTTACTACATAGTCGCCTAGTTTTGCAGCCATTTTTGTTGCAATGACGCTATTGCAGCCGTGGGCAATATTAGCAAAAGGACCTCCGTGAATGAGGGCTGGAGTATGTTCCAACGTCTGTACAAGGTTTGGTTTAATCGCATCTTTTAAAAGAAGAGTAAGCGCTCCTTGTGCACCTAAGTCCGCAACCGTTACAGGCTCATTGTCTATGTTATAAGCTACCACAATAGACGCTAAGCGACGCTTTAAGTCTTGTAAATCTGACGCTAAGCAGAAAATAGCCATAATTTCTGATGCAACCGTAATATCAAATCCATCTTCTCGAGGAACACCTTGCATCGGACCACCTAATCCAACGACAACCTGACGCAGCGCGCGGTCGTTTAAATCCACCACTCGTTTCCACGTAATTTTACGTGTATCAATACGCAGTTCATTACCTTGATGTATATGGTTATCTAAAATGGCTGCCAGCGCGTTGTTAGCTGTTGTGATGGCATGCAGGTCTCCAGTAAAGTGTAAATTAATATCCTCCATTGGTAGCACTTGAGCATAGCCACCTCCAGCGGCACCTCCTTTAATTCCCATTACCGGACCAAGAGAAGGTTCACGCATGGCGACAATCGCTTTTTTACCTAATCTATGTAATGCCTGAGCTAAGCCAACCGTCACTGTCGACTTCCCTTCTCCTGCTGGAGTTGGATTAATAGCTGTAACTAAAATCACTTTTCCATCTTGTTTTGTGTGTAAACGTTCCATAACGGACAAAGAAAGCTTGGCTTTATAATGTCCGTACGGCTCTAGCTCGGCCTCTAAAATATCGAGCTGCTCGGCAATCTCTTTAATCGGTTTAATCGTTGCCTCTTGTGCAATTTGCAAATCACTTTTTATTTGCTTCTTAGTTGTCATATAAAAACCCCTTTTCTGCTGAGAATTCTTTTTAAACACTTCATCAAAAAAGGATAAAATCCGTTTTCTGGGGGAGATATGAAGTTTAATAAATACAGGAACGACTGCTCTATAAATTTTACTGAGTTTCAGTCATGCTAAAAAAGCATAGCAATGCTCCAATTTAACCTTATTGTACCATTTCATTTTAGCCATTACGCATATTAATGCTCTTTTTTTTCAAAATTCAATTGCTTAATATTCTGTATATTCCTATAATAGTATATTGTACATAAATGTTGAACCTCATCTTCACGTGAGAAAGAACATTTATACGCGTCATTACTTCGAAATCGAATAGGAGGAATTTTATTGCCTATTAATATTCCACGTGATCTTCCGGCAAAAGAAATTTTAGAAAAAGAGAGAATTTTCATCATGGACGACGTGCGCGCTGTTAACCAAGAAATTCGCCCGCTTAATATTGTTATCCTAAACTTAATGCCGGAAAAAGAAAAAGCTGAAACGCAATTGTTACGTTTACTCGGGAACTCACCGCTGCAAGTGCATATTACACTTCTTTACACGGCAAGCCATAAAGCAAAAACAACGAGTAAAAATCACCTAGATCAGTTTTATAAAACGTTTGAACAAATTAAAGAACGAAAATATGACGGAATGATTATTACAGGAGCACCTGTAGAACATATACCATTTGAAGAAGTAAACTACTGGAAAGAACTTCAAGAAATTATGAATTGGTGTAAAACAAATGTGACTTCTACCCTTCATATCTGTTGGGGAGCTCAAGCCGGACTTTATCATCACTTTGGCATTGACAAGCGACCTCTTTCTGATAAATGCACGGGTGTATTTACACATGTTGTATCGAGTGAAGAACCCATTAAGCTGCTGCGAGGATTTGATGATGTCTTTTATTCTCCTCATTCCCGTCACACTGATGTAGACATGAATGAAGTAAAAAATCATCCTGACCTTGAGCTTCTTTCCTACTCTGAAGAAGCTGGTGTTTATATGGCGATGTCTAAAGACGAAAAGTTTGTTTTCGTGACAGGCCACCCAGAGTACGACGTTCAAACACTGCAAGAAGAATTTCTTCGAGATACAGAAAAAGGACTAGAACCAAAGCTTCCGGAACACTATTTCCCAAACAATGATCCTGACAAAAACCCTTTAAAAACATGGCGTTCTCATGCCAACCTGCTGTTTATGAATTGGTTAAACTATTATGTTTACCAAGAGACTCCATATCTGTGGGAATGAAAGAACCGATCTATCCCAGTGTTCAATTAAATTACGCATGCTCTTTTTCATGTTGAAACTGCAGCGGCCTAGAAATAAAATAGAAAACCTGTCGCTCGTTTAGAGCGCAGGTTTTCTATTTTATTTATTTCCTAATTAAAGCTTTTTTTTCAGAAATCCAGCTTCGACAACAATGATTTGAGAATCCAAAGTTTTTACTCTCTTCCTCATCCTTCTTCATCCTCGTCTAGCTTTGTTTCATCCATTTCCTTCTTTTGTTCTTCTATCATTGTGTCCAGCCATTCAGGCGGCTTTTCACCTTGGTTTTCATTGTATACTTCTGAAGCATCTTTTTCCTCTAAAGAGGATAAGATGTCATGTATATCATTTTGATTGCCCAAAATATTGCCAAATCCCTGACTCACTTTTTTATGACTTCTAAAATTTGTCGGAAAGTTATTACCAAAGTTTACAGCTGAAGCATCTTCGATTGTACCAATATGAATGTCACCTATGCTAAAGATTGATTCTAGAGCCTGATTAGACTCCCTCATTTTTTCTGTATGGATTAGTTTGTAAGGGACACTTCTTTCATTAATTTTAACTGATATTTCAGAAGGACCCTTTTCTTTATTTTTTGCTTTATTATTCTGACTACCCGATTTCCGATTAACATCAGAGTCATTTGTTGTTTTTTTACCTTTCTTTCTCGGCGCTTGATATTGATTCGTTTGCGCAGGAAAAGTATTACCAATATTCAAAGTTCCACTAAGTTCCTTTACATCAATATGTTCTAAATAATAAGACAGTTCGTCCAAGTTCAGTGTTTCAACGTTCTTTATATCTAAATGAAAAGATTGGACCTTTTCTTTTGAAAGTTCATTTACGTGTTTTTCTAAGCTTGCGAGCCTTTTTTCAATGTTTTTGAGTATATTCAACACCTTTTCATCCATAGAGTTTGACCCCTCATTTGTTTTAACACTTTTAGCCCATTTACAACATATAGTAGTGTATTAGATAACTTTAATTAATGTCTCATATGTATGGGGAGGAATTATGAAAATAGATCTCCGTTCTCCGCAAATCATTTTTGATGACCTCACCGTAAATACGGTTAAAAACAACGCAGGAATATTTATAGGAAAAAACATGCAAAAAAATTGGGAAACTACAATCAGCAGCAGCAATTCAGGTTTTGGCACAATTTCGGGAGATGATAATCAACTATCCTACAATACACATCTTGTTCTTGGTGAAGATGATGTAAATGACTCTTTTAAGCAGGCTGCAAAAGAAACTTAACTCTAGGATTTTACTCATCATTTTTTTTAGGGGTTTTCGCCACGGTGGTATTATTTAAAATTTTATTAGAATCACCAACTATTTTTCCGAAACCGTCAGAAATTCGACTTTTATGACTCCATTTATATTGAATATTAACGCCATAAAATAGGCCTGAACTGTTTTGGATTTTATTTACTTTGATGGAATGATAGTGAATATTAGACATAAAAACACCTCACAGACAGCAGTTTACTTCATCTGATTCAATATAAAACTGAAAATACATTCTCTTATGTTTAAATTCTTATTTGTTCGTCTCAAATTGAACGTCTCTTTAATCATTTAAGCTTTTACGCCTTTTCTATGATACTTACTCCATTTACTATAAAAGTATTCCTCTCATTCCCCTTGCAGTGTATATTAATAGCTTTCCCTCTAAAATAAGCTAGCAAAAAAACCATCTGTATAAAAGATGGTTTAAGCCTGTTACTCATATATCCTCCCCACTCTGCCAAAATAACCGATTGATAGAATGCCTAATTACTTTTACTTCTTTAACTTTGTGTAACAGGAGCATTGTTGAAATCTATGTGTTCAGAAAAATTGGAATCAACGACGTCATTATCGTTAATAACATTTACCATTTGAGAGGCGAAGTTATTATAGCCAATTATTTCACCAAACCCCGTATTACTTTTCCAATTCACTTCCCAATCTGATTGAGTATTTTCTCCTGTGAAAATACCAGAGTTATTAGAAATATACGTAACATTAAGATTAGTAAATTTTATAATCAACTTTTCTCAACTTCTTTCATCTTCTTTTTCCTAGAACTGAGAAACTGGCTGAGGATTAATATTTTCAGGCTGAGTAATTGGCGTATCACAAACATCCTGATCATTAATGATATTCGTGCTGCCCAATATAGCTGAATTTATAGCAAAACCGTTTCCTAAGTTAAATTTACCTTGGGAATTCCAATCTGGCTGGCTATTTTGACCTGAAGCAATTACTGAATTGGACACCATACTTACCACGTTTATTTGGTTGAAAATGACGGAAACAGGCATTAGTCCATTCCTCCGCTTTCTAAAATTTTAATGTAGTATATGCGTCCGTTTAAAGTATGGTTCAATTGATTTTCTGCAATTAACATGTTCGTTAAATCTATCGCCACTAAATTCATATATGTTCTTCTCGTAAACCCTTTGTACTCCCCTACCTAGTAAGTTTAAAACGGGAGTTTTTTAATCGCCCTGAATAAGGTGAAGCATTCAGGCATCACTTCTTCTTTGTAAGCGGCCATGTCTTGTAGTTTGTATTTAGAACATAGTTTTATCAAATAAAGAAAAGAGATTGAGACATCACGAGATCAATCCAATCCCAGAAGAAACGAACGGGATAAAAAATCGAGTATGAATCGCCTATGACACTGCTGTTGATTTCGGTGCAATACCTTACTTTTTATAGGATGATGTTGAGCTTCCTCGCCGTTTGCGCTCCTGCGGCGAGTTCTTATCTATTTAGCTTTTCTAGACCTTGTCCTTCAACCAATCGCTAGAATCAGCTACATACATAAGGTCTACGTTCAGCCTATCCATGAAAAAAACCGAACGATTCACCGTTCGGATTTTTCTTCAACTAATATACGTTTGTCTCAGCCTCTTTAAAGTTCTTTAATATATTCAATGACCGAATCTGGAAATTCGTTTCGAATTCCGCAATTCCCACAATAAAATCCGCTATATTCGTCTGTCGCAACGTACTGTCTTAAAAGAAACAATGTTAACCTGTTTGGGAGACCGCATTCTGTGCAAAACGCCAGGTATTTGCTGCGCTGTCTGTTTGCTGACATACGTTTCATCCTTTCGATTAACTATAGAAAGCGTTTTCTTATTTATATGGAGCTTTCTTATTAGTTTATGACAGCAATTACGGTCTATCTCCAATTATTGTCGCGACGAGAAGGGCGGAATAAACGCAGAATTAAATTAATTACAAGTACAATAGCCAAAATGTTAATTAATAACCCAAAAATCCCGCCCAGTGCACCCATATGACCAAGCAAACCGCCAAATAACATCCCTGCCAGACCGCCGTACAGCAGTCCACGAGCGAATCCTCCTCGTTTTGAACGGGTAACGCCTCGATTTACAGTTCCATTTCTGCGATTTGAAAAATTAGATCTCGGCTCATTTTGTCTAACGCTTGGCTGTCTATTAAACGACCGCTTCCCCGAACGATACGACCTTGCACTTACGTTATAGTCGTCGTGATAGGAAATATATTCAGCTAAGGGAGATAAACTTAGCGAAAAAATCAATGCTACGGCAATCATTATTTTTTTCATCTGCTTTTTCCTTTCTTCACCTAATAGTAACTGTTTATTATAGTGCGCTGTTTCATGCATATCATACGTTTTGACACAAAAGGGCATTTCAGCTTCATACAAAATTTTTAATCGGGTATCATAACGTTATACTTTGCCCTAGAAAGGAGCGTGCGTGTACATGATACGAAGAATTAGTATACTGCTGTTCACACTGTGCTTCTTATTGAATGGAGCCCTTCCTGCACTATGTAAAGCGGAACAAGTAAAAAATATAGCTGTGCGTGACCGTTTGCTTTATCAAGGTAATAACCACCTAAAGGAAACCGCCCTAACATTTGATGATGGACCAGATCCGCGCTTTACTCCACATGTATTGGATCAATTGAAAAAGCATGGTATTAAAGCAACCTTTTTTCTTATTGGGGCAAAAGCTCATGAACATCCTGAGCTGGTGAAGAGAATGGTAGCTGAAGGTCATGCTGTTGGAATTCATACCTATTGGCACCCCAATTTACTAAAAGAATCGACTGAAAAGTTTCACTGGGAAATTGCCAAAACTCAGGCTATTATTAAAAACATTACCGGTTTTGAAACACAGCTGTTTCGTCCTCCATATGGAAATTTAACGCAAGAAATGATCAGCGAGCTGCCAAATGAAAATGTCTATGCGATTAACTGGTCTTCTGATTCATTAGACTGGAAGCAAATCCCAGAAGCAGAAATCACCAAGAATGTATTTAAGAACATGCACGCCGGAACAATTGTTTTGATGCACGACGGAGGCCATTGGACCATGGACCTTTCCAACACCGCAAAGTCGCTGGATACCATCATTCCTAGACTTAAACAAGAAGGATATCATTTTGTGACCGTCCCAGAACTTTTGCACATCCCTTATCCAAAAAATTAAGCTCCAACGAGTTTCTGATATAGAAACTCGTTGGAGCTTTACGATTTCCCTTAATAGAAAGTAAATATGCCCCTCCTACAAAAAGTGCGTGTCAAAAGATCTAATTCAAATCCATCTTAAAACTCAAAGATATGCCTTATTTCTTCAAAACGTTATCATACTAAAGATACAAAATGAGGCATTCTTTTTTTGTTCCATCGCTCTACAATAGAGGGAATTTAAGGATAACCTCTAAAATAGGTTTTAAGTTGCATGATTAGGAGTAAATATTACTATAACTACTCTCATATTTTTAGACAAGCTGCATATGTATAAAATGAGAGAGTCGAACGCATTCCACATATCCCTAAATTTCTTCTTCTCACAAAAAAATTGACGAACTTTTTTTGTCAACAGGTGCGTATAGATATGATAGAATTCCTATATAATGACCTGGATTCATTTCTAAACAAGGAGTTTTGACTATGATTAATGAACAAGAGACGTTGTTATTTATTAAAGAACTTGGCCGCTTGTTGAAAGACTATCAAAACTGTTCAAACGCCTCTGTAAAAAGTGAAATATATAAAGATATCGTGTTGTTGAGCAATGTTATCCAGTTAGATCACGTGAACGTTTCTTACGCTTAGAAAATCCTTTTTATTTCTTTATAAATTTCAGTTTTTCTACTATAACTACAGAAAAGGAAGAAAAGAGACGATTTCCATCCATCTCTTTTCTTCCTTTTCTCGTTATCGTTTTTTATGGTTATTCAGAACATAGTTTTATTAAAATTGCTATAGAGTTTTTCTAGTGTCTTCGGTCCAACTATTCCATCTACCTGCAGATAAAGTGCTTGTTGAAAAGCTTTTACCGCTTTGAGAGTGGCAGACCCGAATATACCGTCTGCGCCTCCAGAAAGAGAATAACCTAAGTGAATAAGCATACGCTGGATTAACTGTACGTGATTTCCTCGATCTCCGTATTCAATTAGCACTCTTGAAGCCTTTTTCGTCTGTTTCTCAGGTTTTTTTCCACTTCGAAGCTCCGACAAAGATAAACCGAATGTATATTGAAAATGAGGGTAATCTTTTAAGCTTGTCCAATCTCCTCCCCATTCCAACCCGATCCTTTTTCCTACCTCTCCCGCTTTGTTCCATCTTCGATCAATGGTCCAGTCAACTTTTCCGTCGTTATCAAGCAGCGCAATATCAAAAGCTAGTCCATAATTATGATAAGAATAGCCGCCTTTAGCATTAGTCACGATACTTCCTGGTGTTGTTCGGCCTTGTGAATATAGTTTATGCTGCTGCTCTATCGATCTAAATCCTTCAGTGATCACAACAAATATGCTTTCTTTATATGCTTGCCTAATGAGCTCGTACGATTTTTCTTGCACTATTTCATGTACATTCTGCAGCTTATTTTCTGCTTTTTGTAACAGCTTGTCTAATGATAAATCACTCATACTCCCCACTCCTTAACTAGATGGCTTCTCCTTATATATACGTATAAGACAAACTCTAAGGGAGGCATCCAGTATCAGTTTATGCGAGAAGTAGTAAAATGGTGCAACAGTGCCGCCTGCTGTGTAGAGCTGCTGTTATTTCAGTACCCAGTGGCTGATAGCCTTCGCTACTCCGTTGTTGACATTTGTATCTGTCACCCAGTCCGCTGCTTCTTTTACAGCTTCCTGAGCATTTCCCATGGCGATTCCACAACCTGCCGCTTCAATCATAGCCATATCATTTAAGCTGTCTCCCATTGCAATGACTTCATCCATTGAAATGCCCAAACGTTCACATACAGTCATGATCCCTTTTGCTTTGTTAATACCAAGTGCATTAATTTCTAGATTCGTTAAACTAGAATTGCTGATTTCAAAATCTGAAATGCCTGCTATTTGTTTCAGCACTTCTTTTCGTAAAGCATCATCTGGAATATCGTAGCCAAACTTCAGCCATTCCTGTGAAGCAATATCTTCTGGAAATTCATCTCTCCATACTTTATCCGTCGTCACAGCCCAGAAGTTAAGCTTATGCTCTTGCGTTAGATTCCACATTTTCTCAATGTGTGAAGCATCAATTAACTTTCGTTCTACAAGCTGTCCAGATTCATCCCAAATTTCACTTCCGTTTACTGTAATAAGGTAAGAAGACAGCTGAAGAGACTGCGCGTATTCACGGCATGTTAAAAGAGATCGCCCCGTGCTTAATACCACATGAACACCTTGTTCTTGAGCTTTAGCAATGGCCGCACGATTTTCTTCAGAAATTTCTTGCTGATCGTTCAGCAGGGTTCCATCCATATCTAGTGCAATCAGTTTAAATTCTTTCTTTTCATTTGTTTGCATCTTTCTCTCTCCTTCTCATCAATAGTAAGTATGACCTTACGGTGAGCATTTGGCTTATACTATGTAACTCTTACTATAACTGTAGCACAGGAGCATTTCACTCTGCATCAGATAAGCGCTAAAATGGTCAATTATTCTATGGGGAATAATTGAAGGAAAGCAGCATACCTTTGCCGTAATTTATATTTAAAGCTTTTCATTTTTATTTATTTCAACTAGAATTTTGGTAAAAGGATGTGAATGTTATGAACACTATTATTTCACCGGCTGACTTACATACTGCATTACAGCAACCCCAACACTCCATTGTGTTGCTTGACTGCCGATTTACCCTTGGAAAGCCTGAGGCAGGAGCAGATGCTTATCAAAATGAGCACCTCCCGGATGCTCATTATTTGGATTTAGAAAAAGATTTGTCCTCTGTGGCTACTTCTCACGGAGGCAGACACCCGCTGCCCGATGTTCAAAAGCTCGCTCAGAAGCTCGGCAGCTTAGGAATTAATGCTGATTCCAGAGTCGTCGTTTATGATGAACAAAACGGAATGATGGCTTCAAGAGCATGGTGGCTACTGCGATATATAGGAATTGAATACGTACAAATTTTAAATGGAGGTTTTACTAACTGGAAAAAATCGGGATATGAAACAACTAAGAGCGTTCCAGCAGCTTCTCCTCAAACTTTTGTACCTTTCGTTCAACAAGACTGGGGACTTGCAGGAGTTGAATACGTAAAAGAAAACCTTCATAATCCTAATGTCGTTCTTATCGATTCTCGTGAAAAAAAGAGATATCTAGGCTTAGAAGAACCTATTGATTTTATAGCAGGACATATTCCAGGCGCCATTCATTCTTTTTGGCAAGATGTGTTAACTTCAGAAGGTTTATGGAAAACAGATAAAGAGTGGAAGGAGATGTTTTCAGCTATTGATTCTCACGCTGAAATCATTGTATACTGCGGATCGGGTGTATCTGCTTGCCCTAACGTTTTAGCTTTAAAATCAGCAGGTTTTCCAAATGTAAAATTATATGCCGGCAGCTGGAGCGATTGGATTAGCTATCGTGACAATCCAATCGAGAAAAACAGATAGACAAAGAAGGCTCAGTCTCACCAAAAGTATAGAGACTGAACCTTCTTTTTTTGTATTTTTCTTATTAGCCTCATGTTATTTACTAAGCCTCAACATAAAATCATGAAGCCGCTCTAAGGTAAGCAAGTTTTGATTACACGCTTCGCTATCTTGACAAATATAATTTCCTCGTTGGGTAAATGTTCCTTGAACAGTTCCTTTGATTTCAGCAGTGAACATACCGACTTCTTCGTAGCTGTGACAAAGCGTGCATATTCCCTTCTGGTTGATAGGTTTAAACGTTCCTTGAATACCTTTTAGCTTCTGAGTATAGAGATCCTGCGCTACGATAAACTTTTTGTTTGAGCCTTTATCGACCCAGCTAGCATATGAAATGCTCCCTAGATCAATGGTATCAACTGAAGGAATCTTTAACTTTTTCACTTTCGGAAACAATTTTTTCACGCCAGCTTCTGTAAACGATTTAAATGGAATCACGTAAGGCTTTATCGTTTCTAAAAACACCTCTGCTTGTTCTTTATTTTTAACTTCAGCAACCGGTAGCAATAACTCTTCCTGTTCCTCAGTAAGAACTTCAAACGCGTTTAATACTTTTTCTTTTGCAAGAGCTTTTAAAGCCTGCAGCACATCGGAATTGTTCACTGTTCCATACCCATTGATAAGAATTTGCGTTTGGCTTTTGATAAAGTTATATTGATCATTTCTTATAAACGCTTCCACGATCTTCACTCCTTCTTCAGGTAATCAGCTACTTTTTACTTTTTACTTTACCGTATGGATTCCTTTTACGAAATGTAAAAAATAAATCAGAAATAAACTATACCTAAAAAAGCGCGGGCATTCAGTCGCCCGCGCTTGATTTTTACCGTTGCTTTTTATATACAATTTTTTTGATGGTTTCGGTTGATAAGAAGTATTCACGGGCTAGCTCCTCGATTGAAGCTCCTTTTTTGAACAACGTCTTAATCTGTTCGTTTCGCTCGTCAATCAACTTTCTTCCACCAGAGCAAGTGCCCCATTTCTTCCTTGCCTTCTGCGGCTTCGGAATATAAATGGTTTCTCCTTGAATATATTTTTGAATTTCACTAATCAGCTCTTCAGGTAAAATATTTGTTGCTTTTACATACGTCATTTCTGCCAGCTCCTTATGTGATTTTGCTTATACAATAAGGGGCAAAGCCGTATATATTAGAAATGAGATATGCTCGGTTAGGCGATGTCTATTACTAAACCGTCCACCCCATGCAAAGTATCGCCTCTCTAATATCAGGCTTTGCATGAGACGCTGCAGTATCCGGTAAATATCTTTTATTCACCATTTATTACACCTCCGCTTTACATCGAATGGAAACCAAGCTTGTAGAAAATTACAATTATTGGCTCAGATTTTATTATAAGCTATCTGCAATCTTGCAGACAATACCTTCTTACTTATAAAGATGACACCGTAAATAAAACGAACTTGCAGTGAGCTCGTTGTTCTCCCTGCAAGTTCGTTTTATTTTTGTTATGAACGCTTCTGCTTTTTGTTAGCTGAACTGCTTTGAACACCTTGTTCAGAAGTGGTCGTCCCTTGTCCTTCTACATTTGGTGAACCTAGCTCTGATTTTGAGCGGTCTTTTTTAATTTTACTCATGTCACTCACCTCCAGTTTGTAGTGTACCCTTTGTACAGCTACATATAAGGAGACGCGTGCTGTTTTTATTGTTTCTTGAGCATAAATAGCCATAGAAACGTTAAGGCTTGCTTTAATTCATTTGGGAGCTGTCCAATCAGCTTATCAGTAACATTTCGCTTATATACACCTTCGCCATCGATTACTTCCCAACCATTTTCTTTTGCAAGCTGTTCAAACTCCCACGGCATCATCGTATTGCAAATAACGTCTTCCCCATATAGCCTTTGATAACTGTTGGTACGAGGCTGAGCAGTTGGCCCAAGAATACCTACGCATGCATATCCTCCTGGTTTTACAACTCGGTACAATTCCTTCAAAGCTAATCGAGGATGCTCAGTCCATTCTAACGCATTGATTACCATAACCCCTTCTACTGATTCAGAAGACAGCGGGAGCTTCATAATATCAGCTTGAGCGAACGACAAATTTTCACTTTTATGCAGCTGCGATGCTTTTTGAATCATTTCTTCCGATAAATCAAGACCGATTGTTTTGTATCCAGAAGCAGCTAGAAGAGATGTCCCAAACCCATCACCGCAGCCCACGTCTGCCACTATACCACCTGATTTAAGATGTTTTTGAACAAATGGAATCACTGTTTTCCGACTTCCGTTTTTCCACATTTCTTCACTTCGGCTATTCCAAAATGATACTTTTTGGTTCCACTCGTCTTGAGCTTGATCATGCCAATTAAATGTTGTCATTTTTTATCCCCTTTGCACTCTTTTCTTTACCTTATCACTTTTTATAATGAATAAAAACGACTATTTCAGCAACCATATAGATGTAAAGGAAGGTGTTTATTTGTATGAAAGAACGTTTCGTTGCAGTACGTAAAAATGCAGACGGTGACCTCTTAGAATTCCAAACGGCTTCAGGAGACGTTTTAACCTATGAAGAAGCGTTAAAGAAAGTAGAAGCTGGGGACGTTGAGCATGTGAGTACCTTTGTAGGGAAAGACGGCGGTACGTATATTCGCAGCATTCCTGACCATGACAAAACAAATAATCTCGATGCATTGCCATCGTTTTAAAGGAGAATGGATATGACAAAAAAGAATAACAAAGGAAGCGCTAATCAAAGTAATCCAAAAACGCAGCACCACCTTGTTGAAATGGGTGAAGAAATTTCAAGCGGGGATAATTCAAAGGGAAACAAACGCAACAAAGATCAGTCTAGTAAAACACAATAAAAAAAGCCGTGCTTTTTAGCACGGCTTTTTTTATTAATGTTGGCTTGGAAGACCTAATGTTGAAAAATCTCCTGTTGCTACGCTTGTTCCAACTGAAGCAACACCTGCTACTAATGTAAACGCTAATGCCATACCGACTAATACTTTTTTCATAATTATTTCCTCCTCTTTCTTTGATTTGACTCTAGTGTATCACAGGATAAAAGTAGATGAATTCCTTTCTATCAGCATTTATCACCTTAAAACCATGGATTTCCTCCATTTTGATAGAAATTTCTCAAAAATTATAATGATAGGAATATTTTAAACAAATAGAGCTTCAAGTTCTTTTTCTACTAGCTTGACGAATCGCTCGTTTCGCTGCAAGGTGAAAATGGTCATAGACTTTTCCATATATTCTTTACCTTGTTCAATTTTACCTAATTTGATTAAGCTCTCTCCTGCTTGGTAATGAAGTTCTCCAAATAAATACATTGATTCATTACTAATGCACAAATCGATTCCTCGGTTGCTATATATCAATGATTCATCATAGTTACTCATATCTCCAAGCGTTTTGGCAAGTGCATTTAAAATTCTAATTTTTATATTTTCGTCTTTTGTTTGGGGCAGCTCATTTAAGCTTTTGAGTGCTGTTTGATATGTATCTAGAGCCTGTTCATACTCTTTCTCTTCATAAAGAATAATCCCAATGCTATTTAAAATTTCAATTTCTCTTTCTTTATAAAACGTTGCTGATTGCTTAGTAAGCTCGATCGCTTGGTACATTTTAGACAGCGCATCTTCTTTGTTGTGATGAATGTAATACACGCAAATACCTTCGTGCCACATTAAAAACTGCTTGTTCAGCGGATTTTGAAACAGGGGACTTTCTTTTTCTTTTACAATGATATTATGAATAGCATCATAATCTCTCTGACGAATATATTGACGAATTAACGATTGAACCGCATCTACGTAATCAAGTCGAGGTGATTCTACACTATCAAAAAAGTAGTTAACATCTACGCCAAGGCGCTTAGAAATTTTATAGAGGGTAATGCTTGATGGATATTCTTCACCATTTTCAATTTTGCTGATTTGCGCTTGTGTACAAATGTCTCTTGATAATTCTTGTTGTGTCAACCCTGCCATTTTGCGAAGGTCTCTCATAACACTCCCAATTCTATACTCTCTCATCTCTTTTCTCACCCTTACTTTCACATAATATATTCTCTCTATAAACATATAGTGCTTTTATTTAGATAGTCAACTGTAAACACGTTAAAAATTTATACACTGTTTCGAAATTGACCATTCCCTATAATAGCAAATTAATCTATAAGAGTAAAATAGTGTATTATTTTTCTTCTCTAAAAAATCCGAACGATAAATCGTTCGGATTTTCCTTCAACTAACATATTTTTGTTCCAGCCTCATTTACATTTTTCATTTATAAACAGGATATCCAACAAATTTAAAGTCTTTACCAATTGAAGTAACAGAAAGACGCTCCACGTCCACTGCATCCCACATCTTTTCTACGCCTTTTCCTTCTAGAAAAGTAGGAGCTTCTTTTCCTCCTGAAAGCTTTGGAGCCATATACAGCACCAATTTATCAATTAAACGATTTTCTAGAAATGCGGCATTCACTTCGCCGCCTCCTTCAATTAAAAGAGACGACACAAATTTCTCACCTAGTATAGAAAGCATATCTTCAAGATTTACTTTGTCCTCACCGCTTGTGACAAATACTTCGACGCCTTGTTTCTCAAGCTGTTCTTTTTTTTCTTTTGAATAGCCCTGACTTGTAAATACCCATGTTGGGGCTAAAGAATCCGTTGCTAGCTTGGAATCAAGGGGCATACGCAACTTCGAATCCATCACAATACGAATCGGGCTTCGGCCGCCTTCGATGCGAGTTGTCAGCTCGGGGTTGTCCTTAATGACCGTGTTCACCCCTACTAAGATACCCGCCGTTTCATGACGCAGCTGATGTACATCCAAACGAGCTGCCTCAGACGTAATCCACTTGCTGTGAGAAAAAGCAGTAGCTATTTTACCGTCTAACGTAATCGCTGACTTTAACGAAACAAACGGCTTCTTCGTTACAATATACTTATTGAAGACTTCGTTCATTTGACGTGACTCTTCTTCACATACACCTGTTATGACCTCAATGCCTGCTTTTTCTAAAATTTCAACTCCATTACCTGCTACTAAAGGGTTGGGGTCTAAAGTTGCTATGACCACTTTTTTTACACCGGCTTCAACCAGCGCTTCAGCACAAGGACCTGTACGTCCGTGGTGTGAACAAGGCTCTAGCGTTACATAAGCAGTCGCTCCTTGTGCTTGTTCGCCAGCCATTCGCAGCGCATGAATTTCAGCGTGAGGCTCTCCCGCTTTTAAATGCGTACCGATTCCAACGATTCGATTATCGTTTACAATGACAGATCCTACAAGCGGATTTGGATCTGTTTGTCCTTTTGTTGCTTTTGCGTTTTGTAAAGCTATATTCATATAAAATTCGTGATTGATCAAAGAAGAACCTCCTCTTTTAAGTGTCCTGAACGTTTAACTTTGGTGTCTAGATACTTTTCATTAAACTGAGATACATCTCCCCAAAGTGGAACGCGCCCTGATAAAAGTGCGCCGTTTTTCTCAAGTGCGATTAGCTTTTTCGGATTATTCGTAATCAGCGTAACAGGTTTTTGACGCAGTACTTTTAACACACTGATGGCCTCGCTATAACTGCGAGTATCATCTTCAAATCCTAACCCTTCATTCGCCTCTACCGTATCAAATCCGTTTTCTTGAAGAACGTATGCCATTGCTTTGCTGAATAGGCCAATGCCGCGTCCTTCATGATTTGCTAAATAAAATAGCGCTCCGCTTCCATTTTCGACAATCATTTTCATCGATTGTTTTAATTGAAAACCACAGTCGCAGCGTTTGCTTCCGAATATGTCTCCCGTATGGCAGATACTGTGCATACGAATGAGTGCCTCATGCGATTCTTGAAAATCTCCGTACACAAGAACACTCGATTGCTGCATGTCAGCTAAATTAGCTCCTTGCATTTTTTCAATAAGCTCTTCCGTACTTAAAGATCCTTCTTTTACATTATCAGAACGCAACCATGAATACCAACTAAATACTTGTGTCTCTCCATCTAGATTCACCGGAAGCGTGATAGGTCCTACTATATAAATAAAATGATCATCATTTTTTACTACATTAATTTTATCTTTTAAAATTGAAACAACTTTTTCGTTAATCACAGTCATTTCCTCCTCTTATGTGTCTTTCACTTATCTACTCTTTTCACATTGTGCTCAATCTCTCACATGAACAAATATTTTTTCTAGCACTTCACTACATTTATCTTTTTTAATTGATGTATTAGCTTACTAAAAGTAAGTAACTTTACTTGCTTAAAGTATTATATGACGATACATTTATCTTGTAAAGCTTTTATGTTCTCTTTGTTACTTTTAGTAATTAAATTCTTTAATTATATAAATTATATAATTAAAATATAAAAACTTAAAGTAATTTATGTTCTTTAAGTAATTAAATTACACAACACTAGATAAAATGCTGACTTTGTTTTATAATATAGGAAGAGAATGGAGGTAATAACATGGACGGTTTAGCACTCTGCCCGCGTTTTGAAAAGGCTGTTACTATACTAACGAAACGTTGGACGAGTTTGATCATTTTTCAGCTACTTTCCGGCTCACAGCGGTTTTCTCAAATGCAAGAAGCACTTCCAGTAAGCGGAAGGCTCTTATCCGAGCGCTTAAAAGAATTAGAGCATGAAGGAATCGTCATTCGTACGGTTATTCCGGAAACTCCTGTTCGAATCGAGTATTCGCTATCCGACAAAGGATTAGCACTGGCGCCGGTAATTCAGGAAATTCAGACATGGTCCAGTGAGTGGATTACAAAAGAAGAAGTGGAATAAAAGAAATCTCTAAAGAAATCAGGAAGGCTTCAATATCGATGTGCTCACAGCCGTTTTCTTTAGAGCTCCATAAATAAAAAAGGCATGCTCTCCTTGAGCACGCCTTTTTTTATTTATATTATTTTCCTAATGATTCATTTTGAGAAATAATACGCTGTTTCTGGCTTTTTCGGCCGTGCAATACAAGGTATACTGCTATAGCTAAAAGAGCAACAATGGAACAGAATACATACATTCCTTTATATCCGGCTGCTGTAGATAAAATACCTAATAAAAAGGACCCTAACCCCATTCCAGAGTCAAAAAACACAAAAAACGTAGCCGTGGCGACACCTCGGCGATGAGGAGAAGCTTTTTTTACAGCAATGGATTGAAAACTTGATGTAATCGTTCCAAATCCTAATCCAATCAATGCTCCAGCTAATAAAAACACCCAGCTTGTTGTCGCTTGGCTAAGCAAAAAGATACCGATAGCTAGAGATAAAATGGACGGATATACCACGCTGTTTTCTCCGTATTGATCAAACCATTTTCCAGTAAAAGGTCTAGAAGCTAATAAGCACACCGCGTATACAACAAAGAAAAAGCTTGAAGCTTGCGTAAAGCCCATTTCTTTTGCATACATAGACACAAACGAAATAACACTTGCATATGAAAAAGCTACCACAAGGCCAGCAACAGAAATAGGCAGCGAACGGTATTCAAAAAACGCCGCAAGACCTTTAGCTGGCTGTATTTTATTTGTTGCAGAAGAAGCTGGCTCCACCTCAGGTACACGAAGTACTAAACTGCATAATGCCGCTAAAACAGAAGATACAATCGCAACGGTAAAGACCGCTGTATGACCCAAAGTATTTGTTAACGTTAAGCCTACAAACGGACCCACTACCATCGCTAAATTCATGAACGTCGCATAGTATCCCATCCCTTCTCCTTTTCTCTGTTCAGGGATTACATTTGCAACAATTGCTCCTGTAGCAGTTGTGCTCATTCCAAAACCAATACCATGAAGCACACGCAGCAGCAGCAGCGCTGATAATGAGTGGATATTCATATATAAAATAGAACCAATTAAAAAGATGAAGACACCTATTAATAGGACTTTCTTTTGTCCTAATGTTGTCATCCACTTACCGGCTAGCGGTCTGAACACAATGCCGGAGACTAAAAAAATTGTCACAATTAACCCTAAGCTTTGCTTACTTGCATGAAGTTCATCCGTTGCAAACAGCGGCAATGTGACAGTTAACATATAAAAAATGACAAAAACAAAAAAGCTAGTCAGTGAGACCGCTAAAAAATCTTTTGTCCATAATTTCGATTTCTGCATGATTTTCCTCCTTTTATCTTTTCATTCGTACCTATTTATTAAAACAAACTAAAGCATAGTCCATAAATAATATGTATACGAATTATCTCAACTCAAACTATTATAGGGTTCATATATGTAAGTGTCAACATGTATTTATCGATTTCATTTTTCTATAGAAACAAATCGATAAATGAAACCTACATTCACCATCACAATGAAAAAATCCGAACGATTAATCGTTCGGATTTCCCTTCAACTACATTACTTTTATCCCAGCCTCTTTTAGAAGCGTCACTTTTTTAAATGAGAAATAATTTGATCCGTTACTTCACCAGTAGTTGCGCTGCCTCCAACATCTGGTGTAATGATACCCGATTCCGTCACTTGCTCAATAACCTCTAACAAATGACTGCCTAATTCTTGTTCACCGAAATGATCCAACATCATTTTAGCCGTCCAAATCTGTCCGATTGGATTTGCAATTCCTTTTCCGACAATATCAGGAGCAGACCCGTGCACCGGTTCAAACATCGAAGGATATTTTCCGTTCACATTAATATTTGCAGCAGGAGCAACGCCAATACTCCCCATAATAGCAGCTCCGATATCTGTTAAAATATCTCCAAATAAATTGCTTGCCACAATGACATCAAAACGACTTGGATTTGTTACGAAGAAAGCCGCCAGCGCATCGATGTGCTGGGAATCTGTTTCAATATGAGGATAACTCTTTGCAACATCTTGAAACACTTCGTCCCAAAACGGCATGGAATGAACAATTCCGTTTGACTTCGTGGCGCTTGTAACTTTGGCTTTTCTTTTAGAAGCTAATTCAAAAGCATAGCGCATCGCTCGTTCTGTTCCTTTTCGAGAAAAAACCGCATTTTGAATCGAAATTTGATCTTCTCCTTGATATATCCGGCCTCCTACTTCACTGTATTCCCCTTCACTATTTTCACGAACAACAATTAAATCAAAGTCTTTTGGGTTCGTTAGTGGAGATGCGATGCCTTTTAGCCTCTTGGCCGGACGAATATTAATTACCTGCTGAAATTCTCGACGAATCTTAATAAGCAGACCCCATAACGACACGTGGTCTGGCACAAGATTTAAATTTCCTACGGCTCCTAAAAAAATTCCGTCAAAGTCTTGAAGCTGCTGTAGCCCATCTTCCGGCATCATTTGTCCGTACTTCAAATAATAATCACAGCTCCAAGGAAATTCTGTAAATTCAAATTTTAATCCCCCGTGAAGCTCTGCAATCGTATGAAGAACTCTAACTGCCTCTGGAACAACTTCTTTCCCTACTCCATCTCCTGGTATATTCGCTATTTTTAACGTTTTCATCAAAAGTCCCCCTGCGTCTTTTTATATAGATCTATACACAATACTTCATGCATTATACTCTTTTGATTATACGCAGGGAAAATAATCATCTCAAGAAAATTCAGAATATACAAACCGTGAAAAAGACATCCCTCAAAGAGATGTCTTTTTCAAATCGGCAAAAACACTCCAGGTGCTTCCCCATGTTCATCGTCATCGAGCCACCATTTAAAGCCTTCCTGTGCAACTAATTTTTGTGCTTCTTCAGGGCCTTGTGAACCAGATGGATATTCATAAAGCGGCAGCATATCAGCTTCAAATGCATCTAATACTGGCTGTACCCACTGCCAAGATAGCTCTACTTCTTTCCAATGGGCAAAAAATGTGGAGTCGCCGATTAATGCGTCGTAAATAATTCGTTCATATGCCTCCGGCACACTTTCTTCTTCTCTTGAAAACGTAATACGAACCGGCTCAATCACACCATTTTTTAATGGATTTTTGCTATTAAGCTGCAAAGCGACGTTTTCGCTTGGGCTAATTTCAATAATAAATAAGTTTGGCGCTACTTTATCATAAGGAGTTTCATACAGACCTTTTAACGAATCTTTAAATTCAATGACGATACGAGTTGATTTTTCTTTCATTCGTTTACCCGTTCGAATATAAAAAGGAACACCTTTCCAAAATGGATTATCAATCCATAAGCGAGCGGCTACAAACGTGTCATTTTTAGAGTTTGCTTCTACGCCGGGCTCTTCTTTGTATCCTTTAACAGATTTGTGATCAATTTCTCCGCTTCCGTATTGTCCTCGTACAACATCGCGAGCTACTTCTTGTGCTGGAATTTTCCTCAGTGACTCCATTACTTTTTGCTTTTCTTCTAAAATGTTTTCTGAGCAAATTCGTTTTGGAAGATGCATGGCTGTCATCATGAGAACCTGCAGCATATGATTTTGAATCATGTCGCGTATGGCTCCCGTATGATCATAATACCCTGCACGATTTTCAACACCGACTGTTTCACTTGCTGTAATTTGGACATTCGCAATGTGTTTGTTATTCCACAATGATTGCAGTACAGGGTTCGTAAATTCAAGCGCTTCTAAATTTTGCACCATCGGTTTACCTAAATAATGATCAATTCGATAAATTTCTTCTTCTTTAAACGTACTGCTTAGCTTTTCATTAAGCTTTCTTGCAGAAGCAAGATCATGTCCAAATGGCTTTTCAATCATAAGACGCTTCCAGCCGCTCGTTTGGTCTAAGCCGCTTTTTTTTATATGCAGCGCAATTACATCGAAGTATTCTGGTGCTACGGACAAATAAAACAAACGATTTCCTTTACTTCTATGAGTTGTTTCTTGCTCATTCACAAGCTTTAGCAGCTGTTTGTAATCTTCTGTTTTGCTTGCGTCTACTGCTTGGTAATGAAACAGCGACAAAAAATCTTCCTCGTTACTTTCCATTTTCCGTCTTGAAAAATCGTTTATAGATTGCTTTACACGCTCTTTAAAATCCTCATGAGATAGCTGCTCGTATCCTGATCCAATAATAGAAATAGTATCAGGGAGCTTTTTGTCTGTAAATAAATTATAAAGAGCAGGAAAGATTTTTCTTTTTGCTAAATCACCCGTTGCGCCAAATAAAACAAAAGTTAAGGACTCCACGTTTTTTCCTCCCGTCAGGTTGTATGTATGATGGATTTTCTCTTCTCCTAGCTTACCTCTGTTTATTTGGGAATATCCTTTTTTCATCAAAAAGGACGCTCACAAGTGCGAGCGTCCTTTGTTATTCACATTAAAATATTTGTCATTCCCCACAGCAGCAAAAAGCTAAGCAAAATGGTCATATTTGAAACGGTCCCGACAAATTTCTGATCGTATTTGAATTCTACTGCGTAAGGTAAAACGGATCCCGCTACGGGTAGAATGAAACAAACTAAAATTGTATACCGGAACATATCTTCAAATGGAAGCAAGAAAAACAGCGCAATTCCTACGCCAAGTCCGATCACGTAGCGAATGCTTAAAAACATGATAATTTTTTTTAAGTAGCTTTTTTGGAACGAAAAATTTAAATATACGCCTAAAAGCAAAAGAGAAAGCGGCATATTCGCTTTAGAGATAATACCTGAGACGTCTAATACATATGCTGGTAAATGAAGGCCTATAATCGCAAGAAGACAAATGATTACATAGGTCAGAAGCGGCATCGATTTTAATACTTTGTATAAAATCTTTTTAAATTCAATGTCAATATCATCCCCTGAGTAGTAGCTGCCAATTACGTAGCATAAAACAAAAATAACAAAAGCATTTCCGACATCAAACATACCAAAGTATTTAAGCCCTTCTTTTCCCCAAATGCCTTCTACTAACGGATAGGCAAACATTCCAATATTAAACCCTGGAATCATCATCGTCAGCATGCCTTTCACCTTTCGCTCATCTTTTCGAAAAACAAAAATTCCGACTGCAGCTAACAGCAAGCCATAGACAATCCCAATAACTAATAGTAAAATAAGCGATCCATCAATTTTAATACTGCTGAATGTAACAATAATCAAGCAAGGCATTGTAATATTAAAAATAATTCTTGCTAAAGCTTCCCCGTCTTTTTGCTGAAGGAGGTTTGTTCGTTTTAGTATGTATCCTAATAGAATAATTGTAATGGAATACAAAAACTGACTGTTAAAGCTACTCATAGACCTACTCCCTTACCTTCTTTTATACTTATTTAATCGATTGTTTTACCCTGTCTTTTTTAATCCTTGTTTCATTATAATATAAGCAGCCTAAAAAGAAACTAGAGAATTGGATGCAGTTTACCTATTTGTCAGACAAAAACAGCTTAGAAACAAACGCAAAAACTTTCTTCTAAATTGATTTTAAAACAGGACATTTTTCTTTTTTATGGAATTTACTTAAAAGGTATGAGTATTTTCATGAGGAGGAAGAAACGTGAAACGAAAAATGATAGCGCTTACTTTTTCTGCTGCTCTTTGTTTTTCCGCTTCAGGATCTCTTGCTGAAGCTGCTAACAAAACAGATGTCATTCCAAATGCTGATCAATCAGCAGAAACCTATTTTGACGGAGCGAACGGGAACTGGCTGACGACTAAAAACCTGGCTCAATATCAGCAGGCTACGCTCTATGGAAACATCGGGCTTACTCCTTATAACTGGGGAAAAGCTGAAAATGAATCAGGCTGGTATCGAATCAATCAGCCCGCTGCGGTTAAAGGAACGCAAGTAAATGGAATTTTTGAAGACGCTCAATTCGTCATCCGGGTTCCTGATAACTGGAATGGAAAACTTGTGGTAGCCGGCATTCCTGCTACGCGCAACGAAACGTCCACCGATTTATTATTCAGCGATTACGTTCTTAAAAAAGGCTATGCGTTTGCTGCAATTGATAAAGGAACACAAGGAGAAAGTGATCCTACCGATCCTTTTGCTAAAGTAAAAAATGCGCTTGCTAATGAAGACGACAGCGTAGCAGAATGGAATATGCGCTATCGTCAAATGACAAAAGCAGCTCAGCAATACTTGACTACTCATTACTCAGACAAACTAATCAATCCGGCTAATCGAAAAAACCCTGCAAGCGATTTGATTCGAAACGATCATAAAGTACCCACGTATGCAATTGGCATTTCAAACGGCGGATACGTTGTCAGATACGCACTTGAACACGACGATCCAAAACAAACCAAAGAGCCTCGTTTATTTGATGGAGGCGTCGATTGGGAAGGCGTATTGTGGAGTGCAAAAGCGCCAAATTTAATCAGCTCACTAACACCGGTTGTAAACAACGCGGAAGAAGCGCTGTACGGAACGGGAAAAGAGCAGAAAAAAGCTATTAAACAAATGTATAAAGCCGGCCTTCCGAAAGGATCAGAAAAACTGTGGAGTTATCATGATCAAGTGTACTGGGCGGTCACTTTAAACATTTACCGTGACCACTTTGATCCGACAGCTCCAGGAAGAACAAACTGGCACAACTATTTAAACTTTACTTCATCAGGCCTGCGCGACCGTTCATGGGACTACATCTTTGAAAACTATCGCTATCAAACCCGTCCAAAAAGCGTAAAAGAAAATGTAGCAAAAGTAGAAAATACGGGCGATATCGATGTGCCTCTTATCAGTATGACTGGCTCTCTCGATTCACTTATCTTCCCGTCTATTCACGCCGAAGGCTATGAAAAACTCGTTAAAAAAGCTGGCAAGGCAAATCTTCATCGCCTTTATACTGTGAAAAACGGAAATCACGTTGATAGCTTAGTGTGGAATAAACAAACGGATCCAAATCAAGAGCTTCAGCCCCTGCTCCCATATGCTCATCAATCTTTTGATTTGTTAGTAGACTGGGTAGAAAATAAAAAAGCAGCGCCTGCAAGTAAAGATATTAAAGCACCAAAAGACAGCCTTAAAGTCATCGACATAAAATCTGGACGAGAAGTAGATCCCCGCTGAGGCTGAGACATAACGAAATGAATTCAGCCTAAAGGCGAACAAATGAGATACATGAGCTGGACTGCTTGTGACACCGAAGTTGATTTCCGTGCAAGACTTCGCTTTCTGCGGGCGGCCGCTGAGCCTCCTCGTCGCTTGCGCTCCTGCGGGGTCTCACCTGATCCGCTTTTTCCGCAGGAGCCTTTACCTTGCCCTCCAATCAACTGCTAGAGGGAACGAAACAGATAAAACGATATGTACCATCACAAAAAAACGAACCACTATTCAACATGTTGATTAGTGGTTCGTTTTTCACTTGGGCTAAAATACGTTTGTCCTAGCCTCAGTCTTCATAATAATCAAGATAGAGATGACCCGCTGAGTCTGCTTGCCCTAAAAATACTTTGTCGACTGCAGCACCTTTCTCTTTGAGCTGTTCTTTAACCCACGCTACGCTATACCCCAGCTCATGAACCGCTTCTTTCATTATATTTCCGTCCATGATAATCGTTTGAGGTAATCTTGTATGTTCTTCTTTCAGTACTAAATCTTCACGCGTAACGTTCTGCTTTTCTTTTTTTAACAGCACGCTTAATTCGCCGTTTGTTTCGAGCATGGCAAAAGCGACGTCTTCCACATAAAAGATGTCTTTTTTCCGAAGCTGTTCCATGAGCTCATCTACGGTATATTTTTCTTTTTTTACATTTTCCTCAAGAATTTTTCCTTCTTTAATGAGGATCGTCGTCGTCCCTTCCACCGCTTTTCGAAAGCTAATACTTTTTAACGATACGTTTGAGACAAAAATAAGAAACGATGCCCACACTAAAATCGCGACTACCCCATGACTTGCCTGTAAATCTACGTCCATTGAAATGGTTCCCGCAATATCTCCAATCGTAATGCCAACGATATATTCAAAAAAAGAAAGTTTGGATAACTGTTTTTTTCCTAACAGCTTTGTAATAAAAAACAAGCCAAGTAAAATCAGCACCGAACGAAGTACTACTTCCATCCAATGATTCAACGCATGCACCTTCTTTACTAAAATTGATGTATCTTTTATTTTGTGCATATTTGTATGTATCAAAGCAGATTTTCATCTTCCATTATTTACATACCTTTCACGGCAGGTTAGAGTAGAAAGAAGTAGGAAACAAATTGGGGGACTTATGATGAACGATGAAGTGTTAACCATATTTAACAACCAACAGCAGCGCATAGGAACAGCGTCTCGCAAAGAAGTTCATGAAAAAGGCTATTGGCACGAAGCGTTTCACTGCTGGTTTGTCAGCCGCGAAAATGATATAGACTATATTTATTTCCAAATTCGCAGCGAGCAAAAGCAAGATTACCCCGGTGCACTCGATATCACAGCTGCCGGACATTTGCTTCATACAGAAACCGCTGAGGACGGTGTAAGAGAAATTCACGAAGAGCTCGGCGTCAACATTTCATTTGATGAATTGCTTCCTTTAGATGTCTTTAAATACGAAGTATCTCAGCCGCACTATGTTGATAAAGAATTTGCACATGTATTTTTATACTACAGCTCTCACCCTCTTAGTGCGTTTACGTTGCAGCAAGAAGAAGTATCAGGACTTGTAAAAGCGCCTTTTTCTAACTTTTGCGAACTGTGGCTTGGAAATCAAACAGAACTGATCATTGAAGGGATAACAAATGAAAAAGAGCCAATTCACCGTACAGCACATAAAAGTGAATTGGCTCCCCATCCCAAAGCTTACTATAAAACAATTATTGCATGTATTAGTCAGCAGCTGAATTCAGCAAAAAAAGCTTAGAATCCTAAGCTTTTTTTGCTGAAAAAATCATATATGTTGCACTGCCAAGCGCAACAAGCTTGCCGCTGCTGTCTTCAATTTTCACTTCTCCAACAGCAAGCGTTTTGCCGCGGTGAGACAATGTAGACTTTGCAACTAAATATTCGCCTATACCCGGCCTTGTGTAATTTACTTTTAACTCAACTGTACTGGCACTTTCCTCCTCAGAAAGAGAAGAACGCACAGCCGAACCAACAGCCGCGTCGATAAGCGTGGCAATAACGCCTCCATGAACCGTTCCTCTTCCTTGCAGAAGCTGCGGTTGAATCGTAATTTTCAACTCTGCATATCCTTTTTCAAGCAGCGTTTCTTCAATGCCAATATAATCCCAAAACGGAATCATCCCTTTACTCGTTCGTTTCATTAATCTCATCCTTTACATAAATAAGCTATGTAGGAAATTCTAGAAAGGCTGGAAAACTCCTGTTTTTACATACAAAAAGCGCCTGCTCTTTATCTTTAGCAAGCGCTTTTTATTTCTCTACTTTTCAAATAAAAACTGCACTTTGTTTTCTTTCCATTCTAACTTCGCATTAAAGGTCTTATCACCTTTTTTAAAGCCTTCAATCAAGTCTGTCTGCCCTTCGCCTAACAGTTTTTTTAAATTAGCCTGCGTGACTGTTTTACCTAAAATCTTTTTCGATACGGTAAACGTACATTTTGTTTTTACATAGTTTGAGCATCCGTAAAATGAACCTTTATCGACTACTTTTCCGTCGCAAAGCTTACATGGACCAAACGATTTAGAGGAAAAACTTTTACCTTTTCCCTTGCCTATTCGCTGAATGGATTCAGTGTCGTATCCGCTGAAATTCCACTTGCTTTCTGCTTCGACAGCGTCTTCAATAATTTTAGCTGACAGTTTCTTTGTTTGTTCCATAAAAGTAGCGGCCGATGCTGCTCCTTGCCCAATTTCAGCTAGACGCTGCTCCCACTTAGCCGTCATTTCTGGTGAAGCTAAAATTTTATCTCCAATCGCGTCAATCAATACCTTTCCTTTATCAGTCGCAAACACTTGGTTTTTTTTCACATCAATATATTTACGATCTTTAAGCATTGTAATGATTCCAGCGCGCGTAGCTTCTGTTCCTAAGCCTTCTGACTTTGCTAAAATTTTCTCCAGCTCATCATTATCTAAATGCTTACCCGCTGTCTTCATCAATGTAATCAACTGACCTTCGGTGTAGCGTTTTGGAGGCTGTGTTTTGCCTTCTTTTACGTCTACTTTAATAACTTTACCTTCTTCGCCTTCTTGAACATTAGGAAGAATAACGTCGTCATCTTTCTCATTTTGAAAAATTACCTTACGCCAGCCTTCTTGAATTTGCTGCTTTCCTTTTGAAATAAAAGCGGCTCGCTTTTCCACAAGTGTCGTAATGGTTGTATAGTCGAAAATCGCTTTTTCGTAGTGTGCCGCAATTAGACGTCTTACGACTAAGTCGTAAATTTTCTGTTCGTCTCCTGACAGTTTGCTAGGGTCCTTCACTTGTTCCGTTGGAATGATCGCATAGTGATCGCTCACTTTTTTTGCATTTACGTAGCGTTTATTTCCTAAAATTGAAGGGTAAGGAAGCGGAAATAAATGCTCATATTCAGAAAAAGCACTCAGCTTTTCTAAAATCTCAGGAAACGTTTCCGCTTCGCCTTCTGTTACGTAGTTTGAGTCTGATCGTGGATAAGAAACAATTCCTTTCTGGTACAGCCCTTGCAGCACATCAAGCGTCTTTTTAGGTGAAAACTTAAACGCTTTATTCGCCGTTGCTTGAAGTGATGATAAGTTAAATAATAAAGGCGGCTGGAACTCTTTTCGCTCCGTTACGAGTTCATGAACTTCCGCGTCTTTGCCTTCGCAAAACTGAGCAATTTTATACGCCATTTCTTTTTCTTTAAGACGCGACTCTCCGTCTTGATGCCATTTGCCTTCATACTTCTTTCCTTCAATATCAAACTTAGCAAGCACTTCCCAAAAAGGCTCTGATTTAAAATTATCAATTTCTTTTTCACGCTTTACAATCAAAGCAAGCGTTGGTGTCTGCACGCGTCCTGCTGAAAAAACATCTGACATGCCATGCTTTTTTAACAAGATGCTATACACGCGTGAAGCATTCATCCCAACGACCCAATCCGCACATGCTCTTGTATATGCTTCATAATAAAGGTTGCGCGTGTCGCTTTCGTCTTTTAACTGTTGAAATCCATCATAAATGGCTTTTGGTGTTAAAGAAGAAATCCACAACCGTTTCATCGGCTTATGCACACCTGAGAGCTGGATGATATTACGGACGATTAATTCTCCTTCCCGCCCCGCATCTCCCGCATGTATAATTTCTGTGACCGTCGGCTTTTTAAGCAGCTTTTTTACCACTTGAAACTGCTTCGCTTTTGAGCGCGTCACTTCATATTGAAAACGGTCTGGAATCATCGGCAGCGTGTCAATTGACCACTTTTTCCACTCCGGCTTATAATCTTCCGGACTTACAAGCTGACATAAATGCCCCACTGCCCACGTTACATATGCTCCGTCTGTAAACACTTCATTCGGTGGAATCTCTAAATAGCCGTCGTGACGCTTCGGCTTGAACTGTGAAGCGAGCGTCGATCCTTGATCCGGCTTTTCTGCTAGCACTAATACTTTCCCCATTTTTAAGTCAATCTCCTTTTCTACAGAATTTAAAAGGTATAAGTATTGATTGACCTTTCTAAAAGTCAAACAAGTCTCAATATAAGCATCAATAACTGAAAATAATCTCTTCAAGTAATTTATTTTTAAATTTCAAATATTATTTTCTCTCTTCAATAGGAAAATCTTTCATACACGGATCCGTTACAATATCACTTAGAGAAGTATGCATCTCAATTTTCTATTATTGCTTTATTAAAACACTTTCCTAAAATTTAAAATAACCTATTATTACCACATGTAGCGTTTCTAATTTTTTTATCAGCTATAATATTATAAAGTAAAGTAAACAATAATGCTTGTAAATTGTCGATGATTCACTTTATTAAACAAGTATTTTTAAGGATAATATAAGAAGATACATTAGAGATAAAAAGATGTACTTATTTAAATAACCAAAATAAAGAAGCCTTATCTTACAGAAGACAGACTTCTTTATTTTTATTACTGATATATTACTATCGTAACTTCAAAAGCCTTATTCCAAGTTCAACAAAACCTCTATTTATAGCAGACTTTGGAATAAATCTCTATTTGTGTTTACTTCCGGCAAACGATGATTTGAAATATAGTCTCTCCAATCGTTTAACCTTTCACCTACAATCGTAGATTTGTTTTTGGTAACACAAGCAATCATCTTTGCTAAACTAGAAATTAATTCAAAATCTTCCTGTGTTAAAGTCTTAAAGTAGTCTTCTTTGACCTTTTTCAAATAATTATTAACATAATTAATAATGAAATTACAATCATTATCATTAATTACTGACGGAATATTTTTAAATACAAGATAAAGTACGTTAGTCGCTATTTTTAGCACTTCACCTGCACCATATTTCATCATATTGAATAACTCTGTTTTTATAACCGTATAATCTCTTTCAACCTCTCCTCTTTCCATAAATACTAAATAATCATATAAAATATTGCCTAGCATTTCTACCTTTGAAGTGTCACCATCAAAGAAATCAGATAACAAGTCTTTTAAAGAATAGTTGAGATCAACTTTTAACCTATCCAGGCAAGGAACCAAATACGCAGATACGTCAGGCCTTCTCTTATTAATTTCAACATATATTTGTTTCGCTTTAAATTTATCTTTTTCACTTAAATAATTCTCAGGAATAGTGCCCCATATATTATTTTTTAAGACTGTAATTATTGGAATTATGTAATCTCTATCTGGAATTAAAGAATCTGTTTTTCTTGAATTTATTAACACCCCTTCTTTTTGAGAATCCCACCATAAATAAAATTTTTGCAACCATTCTTCATATAATGTAAAATTTGAGATTTCTTTTTCTATAATACCTATATAATCAGGTAGAATCCCTTTTAATTCATTAAAGTAATCTAATAACGTAAAATTATCGCTAATTAAACCGTTTTGATAAAAAGTAGGGATATCCTTATTTATAAATTCATCCTTTGTCTCCTTACTTATTAACCCTTTTGAATTAATAAGCTTATCAAATGTGGCACTGAATACAAAATCACTTATACCTTGATCTTTATCTTTGGGAAGTAGCTGGATAATAGATATGAAATCTTTATAGTATTTTTCTGGGAGACTGTTACCTAAAGCAAGAAAGGTTAACCTAATTAGAGCACTTTCTTTAATACTATAATCACTCTCTTTATTAAGTTTCTTTAATAACTTCAACAATGTTTCTTCAGAAATACTCATCCCATGCACTTTCTCTTTTATTGAAAAAATTTCAATAAAAGGCTCGAAGAAACTTCTTTTATAAATAGATTTATCTTTATGCTTTTGGCTAATAATCTTAGTACTTATTAATTGCTCACAAAACACTTTAGAATCCTCATTACCTTTTGCAAAAATAAACCTTTTTATTACTTTACTTAAAACATTCTTGTCCAACATTTGAAAGCTTTCTCTTTCATTAATAAACTTAATAATTAGTATATCAAGTTCTTTCTGGACTTCTAGTGGGAGCGCAAAATATATTCTAGATAAAACCTCTAAAGACGTATAAATATTTACATTGCTTTTAGTTTCATTGATAAATGTATTTTTAGCTATAGTTACAAGTATATTAAGATTATAGTCACTTAATTTATACACAACTTCCCTTGAATAAATTTTATCTATATTTTTCGCAGTTGCACGTGCTATTCTTTTAATTTGAGAGTATATTGGATGATTTATATCTAAGTTTTCAAGTGCTAAGTTATATCGACTTTCATTATTTATGAATAAATTAAATGCCTCTTGTATTTCGGATACAGCAAATGAATCTAAGATTTCTTGTTTTATAGGGTCCCCAAAACTCGTTAAAGAGCTCTCTACTCCAGGATCAAACTCTCTTTTTTTGCTAGTTCCAAAAGTTTTCTCATATTTTTTTATAGATATAATGGTTCTTTCGAATTCCTTGTTAGCGTTACAATGCTTACTACTTAGATACCTCAACCTATCGTAACCATAATCATCGTTACCTATAATTCTATTACGATGGTATAAAGCTATACTTTCTAGAGAAAGTAATCGAAAATCATTTGACTTAATCGCTAGTAAACTTCTAATTGTTTGTAGATATTCTTCAAACATTTTTTGTGCTTTGCTTTTTTCATTGATTCTATAAAATATTGACCCCTTCTTAATTCCCCACTCTATCTCTTTTGAGCTTACAAGCCATTCATTCATAAGTTCTTCAACTGCACTTATATCATTGAAATTCAAACTGTATAGTATTTGCTCATACGCAAATCTATGTTGCTGCTCTTTATTTAAATTAAGCTCTTTTAACAAACCTCTATATTTATTAAAATCTTCAATATTACAATCTAGCCTAGCTTCTTTCAATAACCGAAGTATTAGTGGAAATAACTCTTCGCATATTTTTTCTTGATTTTGTTGATCAATTATTTGTTGAAATTTCTCATGTATATGCGAATCAAAAGGAATAGAGAACTTCTCGTAACACCATAGAACCTCATTTATAAAATCTGTAACCTGGTTATTCAATTCTCTTATATCACTTATAAAATCATATAAAGATACGCGAATTAAATTAGCATATTTTCTCCTAATTTCATCTGGCATTACTACCCATCCTGGGTAGGTCTCTCGGTTATATTTTAAATCATTTATATTAGTACTTCCGTAACTCATATGTGGCCACTTAGTTTTTTCTTCTCTTTTTCTATACGATAAAAATTCAAACAAGTCAGCGAACATGGAATAAAATGGTCTTTCACAATCTTTGTATAATTCTTCAAAATCTATTAAAGTAATCCCCTTTTCCTCAAGTTCAGATTTGCGATGTTTTTGTCCATATCCTATCATATAGATCTTTGGCATATGTTCCCCTAAGTTCTCTAATACCCAAGTTGTCCACTTATTAAAGTTTGGGTCTTCACCGGAAAATCCAATTAATACAAATGTAGTTTCCATAATGGATTGCTGGACCATATTTACGAAAGGGCTAAATTTTTCAGGGTACTCATTATAGTCATTAGATGTGAAAATAAATGGTCTATGAGCCGGAAAGCTCCCATGTAACTTAATAATACGAGGTTGAATAGAACTAGGGATGTCACTAATATCGTAAATAACTTCATAATTTCGTTCATATATAAGCTTTTTTGCACGTTCTAATAAAGTATCATAATTTGTAGTGTACACATCAGACCAAGGTAACTGTAATAAGTTATAGTGTAGTTGATCTGGCTCATAATTTTCGTCTGGAATTGCCTCTTTTAAAATTTCATCTAAACTTGCTCGGCCGTATTCTTTAACATATATTTGACCAATCTCTAAAACATCCTTATATTCTATATCAAAATGATGTGTTAAGTCTTGAACTAGCCTATTTTTCAAGTCATTCCAGACTGCCATGCCTTCAAAAGAACCTTCAATCTTTTTAGCATTTAAGCTAAAACCTGCACCGACCATCAGTGATACTCCACTTTTTTTATCGTTTGCCCACAGTTTATCACGGATATTTTTTAGATGTGGATACATTACTAAGTTTTCTTCAAATAATTTTTCAGGGTCTTTATTCAACCTTATTCGCTCCTAACCAAAACTGGGTTTATATAATATTAAAAGTAATTCATTAATTGGAGAAATAGAGTGTAAGATTCCGATTACTTTCTATAATTAACATAATAGTGACTAAAGAAAGAACTTCATTACAATCTATATTTTCTATTCTAAACTCCACTTAATACTTCCTTTTTCACTTTCATGTCAAGATTATTTTCTTTAAAATTCAAGAGAAATATTTACTTCTTGGTATTCTATAACCAAAAATAATGTCTTATTAATTTTCTTAATAATCGTAATCATCTTCTTCAAATGCTTGGTTTTTAATTTCAAAATTCACAACATTATTTTTTGTTGTTTCTAATAACGAAGGGCTCTCAAATATACGTTTCTTATATTCTTCAATATAAGCAGCTGGATTTCCAAAGGTTTCGGATAAAGCACAATTTAACATTTCCGATCTTACATCGTTTCCCTTCATAATCTCTTCCAAATTCTTATTATCAACAATAATATTATAAAATAAGCTATCCAATAAAATTTGTTGACTGTTATTAATTTGCTGTAGCTTTTGTATCTCTGTAGTCTGTGCTTCAATTCTATTGATGTAATTTTGACTATTACTATGTAGTTGGTTAATTTTACTTAATATTCTATCCAATAAATCATTATAAGGCGCAAGGTATTTTGTCAGAGAAGGTTTATCACCGTAATGTTTTTCAACAACATCTAGAATATCAAAAACATCTAGCTCTTCTTTTTCTGACAAATAAATTGTTCTTTTTTTCACTATATTATATTCATCTACCAAGTGCTTACCTTTAGTTTTCCACCAAGTATATCCAGGATAGAAGTCTATTTTACCATTATTAAAGTTAGTCTTCACAAACTCATATATATTTTTATATGTTATTTTAGACTTCGTATTAAATTCCTCATCATATTCAACGATTAATTTCCTCAATACTTTTTCCTTATTTACATCATGTAGAATGCCTTTAGTCCCACTCCTATTCAATCTCCCCAACCCCTAGCATAGATTTTAATTTAGCAACTCTTTGAATTCCTTCCTGAATTTCTCTAGACAATGAAGTTAAATCATCTTTCAACTTATAGCTCTCATTTAGCTCATCTCCGAGTTGCTTCTGAAAAAGGCTCTTTAGAAAACCGACCTTATCTTTTGTTTCTTTATACAATGAACGTAAATCATTACTAATAAAATTCCTTTTCTCTTCTAGCTCATCGGATGATATATACCAATGTTTACAAAAATAACAACCTACATGTTTCCAATTCGCACTAGGACAAGGCATACTTTCGTCTGTACAATAACCAAGATTCAATTTTATATAGCTTTCTTCCTCATTTTTTTTCACGTTTGCATTTATATAATTTTTTTTATTCTGATTTTCAAAGAAGTCTTTAATAGATGGATGTATTGCTAATTCTTTTTCATTGTTGGAATTAGAAGAATTATTTCGATATTTCACTAAGTCTGCTTCTATTTTTTTTATTTCAGTATCCATCCAACTATCCATGTGATTATAGTAGCCATATTGAGTATTCTCCGTAATATGCCCAGCCAACCTTTGAATTTCAACTTTATCGTAACCTTGCATCATCATGTTAATAATAGCTATATGTCTTAAATCTCCTGCTTTGATTAAAGTTTCTACCTTACCTTTAGAATCTTCGCACTCGAATGATACTGTGTGATTTAGTTTAGTAGAGTAAGAATTTGTTGATACACCATTTATAGAATTAATATTAATCTTAAATCTTTTGTGCAATATATTCCGGTAAAAGCTCGCCAATGTTCTATTCAAATCATTATAATTAAACATATAATTTTCAATGTTAGGTAGTTTTTTATGGTTAGGAAAATAATGATTGTATGCTCTATACGAAATTAAGTACCTTGAAAAACCATAATTTTCTGATATCTCTTTATAATGTTGAAAAAGATTATATAAATTTTCAGGGATAGGCAACGTATCGTAAGTTGATATAACTCTATATATTCCTTTTCTATCATGCTTCATTCGTGGAAATGTTATATAGTAACTATCTTCTTTATAAAATAAGCAATCTCTATCAATATGACAGAATTCGATTACTCTTAGAGGTATAATTGCAGTTAAGTTCCACCACAAAATTAAGGGATAATATTTTAATAGTTCTTCGCTTCTTTCTTTTAATTCTTCTTCAAACCAATAATCCAAATAACTTTTTATTGTAAGGACATCTTTAAAAGCTGGTAGTTTTTTATACTTTTTTTCTTTTTTTAAGTTGGTTTTTATTTCATCAAGCCTTTTAATAAGTTCTATAGATTCTTTACTATTATAAAAGCGTAAAAAATCTGCAAAATCTGTAACAAATATCAGAGCAGCTGCATTTGATACAATACTATAGTTAAACTGTCCTTCTTTATTAATTCGAATAAGTTTAGAATACTTTAGATTTATAAGTAATTCGTCTGGTTTTTTTAAAAATCTTGTATATAATAAAGCACAAGTTATATTAGTAAATTTATGTTTAGCAATGGAAATGGAAGTCTCATTTAATTTTTTAGCTAGCCAACATTTTAAAACTATCAATACCGTTTTTTCTTCATTTTTTTCAAAAGTAAGAGATTCATAAATCTTGTTGAAATCAAACATTATTAGACTTCGGGTATATCTTTCTTTAAAAACCCACTTATTATTTTCAAAATTAGCAGCCACTTTTTCAACTCTTTGATCTTTATAAGACGTTAATAACTCCTCTGCTTCTACGATGTCCATACCAATATCCGTACTTTTAATTACTATATCTTCTTTTTCTATATTTTCTAGATTAAATATTAATGTATCAGTTTTTCTTTTCCCCATTTTCATCCCCCTGTAACACTCCCTGTGTTATGAATAATTTTAGATTTTTGTTAGCTAATTTGTTACCTAATAACTTTATTCCTGCTGTTCCTCCTTCAACAAAGCCATCTACTGCCTCTCTTCCAAACTTTTTTCTAGCCTGAGTTACAATGCTATGAAGTAAAAAAAATTGATTTGCAAGCTTGTGCTTTTCCCCTATCGAAGCATTCTCAAATTCAAGTGCAATCTTCTCTATCATAAAGATGTAATTATCCATTATATTTTCTAAAGCATATATGTTAATAATTGAAGCAGCACATGAGTTACATTCAGGAATTTCATCAGCATCTTCATATTTACATTCACTATAAAGGCATTGATAATACCTTTTCTTTGAAGGAAGTATACCTATATTAACTTGATAAAATATGTTGTGAATTTCTTTTAAATTAAATTGATTTAAATATTTTATAACGTCTCCCTTTTGACTACTTATTCGATTTATTAATCCTGCAGTAGCTTCAATTTTCACTACATCACCGAAATTCTTATTTACTTCTAACATATTTTCAGTTTCAGCAGATTTATCAGTTTCACCTTCTAAAATTATATTTGTCAATGCTTGAGTGACAAACCCAAATTGACTTCTCGCAAATAGTTCATCTACCAAATTTTTCACTTGAGAATCTGATAGCTTAATATAATGGTTAATAGTTGTTGTATCACGTAAATGCATTCGTGATACTTGAGCCTCTTTAATCCCTTCTCCCATATGTCTAAGAACAGACCAGATCAAGGTACTAACAGTTCTATTCATCTTTTTATTTTCAAATTTAAAATTGGTAATAAAATCTTTAAAGAACTCTTTATGAGGATTGTATCTCTGAACTAAATGGCTAGATAGCTCTATTAAAGTAAGACTACTGTCAAAGGTTTCTCTTCTACGAAACTCACAAATACTTACAGCGGTTGCAAAGGCTATTTTTAATGGATCTCCAATGTTGAAAACGTCTTCTCCACTAACCCCCGTTTTATTAATTTTCGTTACATATCTACCAATTTGATATATTAAATTGTTGGCATCTTCTTTTGAAGGTTCATTTTCCTCTAACCATTCAAGACTTGTGATAGAAGTTGTGGACAGATTAACTCTTGGTAGTTGCGATAATATTGTTCCATGCCTCCAATTATTGGTCAATTGAATTAAAATGTATAACCAACAACTGTCGTAATTCATGTATTTGGTGTAATCTTTAGTAGTTACAAGTCTTTTCACATCATTTATTGCCTTTTTTTTATGATATGCTACACGATTACTGTGGTTATATAGAGCTTGGTACTCTTCTAAAGAATAAATACCTGTCGTTGTTTCTTTAATTCTTTTAAAATCACGTGGATTATTTAGTCTACTTATTTTGTAGGGGAATGGAAGCTTTTGTAGAGAGAATGTGTCTATGATTTGTTTCAAGAATCTATAAAAATACCTTTGGTAACTCCTTCTAATTTGTAATGTATCATTAAGAAATTTTTGATTAATGTCTTTTTCTGAGTAAGAATATATTTCTCTGTCAAATACTTCAAATATAAGCTCAGTACACCTTGCAAACTGGTTGGTTTCAAATACGATCCTTGATTTGTCTGAGATTCTCGTTTTGATAAAAAATCTCTCTACAAATTGATACCATAATTGTTTTGTATTGTACTGCCTTTTTGTGAATTTAACATGTAATACATGTTCTACCTTATATAGAAAATCTTGAAAAGGATCTTCAATGGATACAGAGTTCATATCTCTATATAGTTTATAATCTCTCCAGAGACTATCAATTTGGTCTTTTTTATACAATTTCATCTGAACCCCATAGTAGGAGATTAATAAAGTCGGAGGATTTACCTTATCTATCTTTCTTCGAACCTTGTCCTCACCTCCCTGCACATAGTGAGCAAAAGAATTATTGTATTTTTCTTGGATTTGTTTTGAAGAGTAGTAATTCTTAGTATAGTGTTCAGTTAAGTGGACTTGAATATTTTGTATTATATCTACTTCCTTTTCATTAAAAAGTTGTCTTTCTCCATACTCGTCAGCGACTCCTAGAGAATTTTCCTTTATTAGTTTCCGTACAGTTTCAGAAGTACATTTCAATTTATCCATAACCTCTTTAAAAGATAAATACCCTAATCTCTCTTTATATTGTTCAAAATTGTATGCCCTCATCCCCCAATTTCTACCATCTGTTTTCACTATATCAATCGTAGATTTTAACTTTTCTGCATCTGTTTTTAGAATAAAGACATCTAATTTATTACCCATATTTACCTCAACTAAGTTTAATTTCTTATAATATTTATAAATGGTATGATTACTTACTGATTCCCTTAACTCTTTTATAAGGTCGCTTTTAAATATCCAATCTTGAAAGAATCGCTCTACGTCTTCCTTAAAATAGATTTCTTGTATATTCTTTTTATATTTCTCCTCGTAACATTTATCTGACAGTTTAATAATTTTTATTTTATAGTTAGAAGGTAAATTTAAGATGTTTCTTCTCAAATTATTAATGAAATAACTATTAGAAGGTTTTTGATTAAACCTTTTTTCTGCTATCTCATATATATTTGTGTAGTTATTAGAATCAAAATCACATTTTAACATTGAATTCTTGTATCTCCTTCCACATTTTTGAATCTCGAGGTAATGCTAGATTCTCTATATACTTATAAGAATCTGGTGCTAACATGTTTAATGCTTTTCGAATATTATAGGTAGCTGTTATAACATCAAAATATGCTTCCATAGATTTTGTCGATCTATCTCCTCGTAACACCGCAGTTTGTTTTTCGTTAAATCCAGCATCCAAACACATATTTGTAAAGACTCCTCTTCCAATATGTGAGCGCCATTTAGTTTCAGAAAAATCCAAATAATCTTGGTATCTTCCCGGCGTTCCTAATAGCATCCCTAAATAGGCATTCTTTAACTTTAAAAACCTCTTGTCATAAGTATCTGCTGACATAGCATTTCCTTCTGTATCATAAAATAATGCATTGGAATGCTTTAACTTTCTTTTCTTTTTAAGGATTACTTCAAAATGATATTTATATAAATAATTTAACATAGGATCAATTAAGCACGCCTGATCTCTTGGATTTTTAACTTGAACTGTTGAAACATTATTAAACCTTGAAAACAACTCATCTTGACGATCCCTGATATGGACTATTAGCCCTTCCACCCCATACTTTTGTCCATTCTGGGATGTCAAGGACATTCTATTTAAATTAATTACTTCACCTTTACGTAGCCCTCCAAATATCTGCAAAGCAACTCCAAAAGCAATATCCGGTGTCTCGTGTTTTGCCACATACAATATTTCACGAATATAATGAAGGCGAATGAGATTTTTACTTTCATTAGATGAGTGACTCTGTGGAACTAAATCTTTTCTCTTCACCTTCTCTCTCAATAGCGTTTCATCTGTTTTTTTATAGATAAAATCTAATTTATATACTTGTCGAATATCCTTTCCCGTTCTTACTGTTATCAATCTGAACTGTGGCTTGTTTTTGAGTATTTTTTCGTCCCATAAATATCTGTAAAACTTAGATAAGATATTCTCCTTAATTTCTAAGGTTTTACTTTTATTACCCTTCTCTTCTACGCAATATTTTAGGTACTCATTTGCATGAGTAACACATAGATCATCTAGCCCCTTGACATTACTATATTTACTGGAGTTTACTCCTACTTTACTCAATATGAAATTTAAAAATGGCACAATAATCTGAGCTACCGTTAATTCCGTATTAACAGATCCAGAAATCCGATGGTATTTTTTAAAAAGAAAATGAGTTAAAGGATGCGGAAATATTTCTTTAGTTTCTTTGTTTTGTATTCCAATGATAAATGCAGGAGTATTTATCACATCTCCTTCCTGTTTTCTATGATACTTTATAGCTTTCCACACAAACCTATAATTGTTAGTTTTCACACATCTCACCTCTGGATATAAAAATATTTAAAATTAAGATTAATATATTCAAAAAATTCAGTTTTCCGCAAGCGGATTAGTGTAAACAATTCTATACATCGTGCGTGTTATTTATCTAAACTGTAACCCAATATCTTCATAAATTCAGCATCTTTTTGATATTCTTCATTTATAAAATAGTTGAGTTCAGGTTTCTTCAATAAAAACCATTCTGTGGATTCAAAGAGTGGATGCCGACAATGTTTGAATTTTCTTTTAAGATAAGATTCTAAATTAAGGGCATTGAAACTTTCAATTAATTTTATCTCTTGAAAATCACTAGATGCAAATTTCTTTTCGTAAACCTCCTTGGCTCTTAAATACCGATTTTGTAAGTTATTTTTAGTTACACCAATTTTAAAAGTATCATTTTGGTAGCTACCATAAATATATAATAAATGATACATCCCATAGGTTTTTAGTAATTTGAAATCATAATGAATTTGATTAAATGATTTCAAAAATGTATAAGTCTTACCAGGAAATACTCTATTAATAACAAACTCTTCAAAATTTATGTACTTATGTTTCTCTATAAATTTAATTTCATTACAGAATTTTTTGAAAGAGTACTTTCTTTGAATTTTTCTCTTGTCCTTTAGTATTTGAAAAAGTACCTCTACTTCTACAACTCTTTCTTTATACTTTTCAAACCTTTTGTATAAACTAAGGTAATGTAACTCCTGTAAAATACTTTCAATATAATTTATATCTCCCTCTTCAATTGACTTAGCATTCCAAATATAACCTTCATAGTAATTTTTCCATTTGTCGAGATAATCATTAATTTCTTCTAATATCCTTTTTGCGTCTGTATCAAGTTTAAAATTATTTTTGTAAAAACAACTTTCATATTCAGCTAGTAATATTTTAATTTGATAAATTAGCTTTACTCTTCTTATTTTTTGATTCCCCATTATTAATAATTTTTTAATAAGAACCAAAGTATCTTCTATAAAAACCAATAAATATTTCCTTGACTTATATTTAAAATCTTGATTTTTGGAGCTTTGATAATTAACAAGAATAGATAACCTAGAAATATCAGCTTCCTGTTGAATGACCTTTTCTTTGTATAGGTAGTTTGAACTCACTAAATGTTTATTCCGATCTATCAACAGCCTGCACTTTTCAATAAGTCTTGTATTCTCTAATTCTATTTTCTGTAACTCACTACTCTTACTGTTTAATTCATTTGAAACCAACTCTTTAGATTTTCTCACAGTTATAAGTTCATCTTGTAAGCGACTAATTATGTTTTTCATCTTTGTATAAAGATACATTAACATTCCCCCCCTTTAATAACTATATTTTATTAAATTTCCTCTCTGTAGACTATAGTCTGTAGAAGAAAACCTCCTGCTCTTTAAAAATAAAAATTACATACTTTTAAGGGCGTGGTTTTTTGGAGATTGAACAGGCATTTGGAATTGTAATAAAAAAACATCGTCTAGAACGGTCAATGAGTCAAGAGAATTTAGCTTTTGAAGCAGGTTTAGATCGTACATTTATAAGCCTTTTAGAGAGAGGCAAACGGAGACCTACAGTTAATACACTCTTTTTAATTTCCAGAGTATTTGAAATAAAACCTCATGAAATTGTTAAAGAGGTAGAGAACCTTTTATATAAACATAAAAATTAAAGAAGCCTTTGTATAATTTAAAAAGGCTTCTCATTTTTAATAAAAAAATATTCTTTTCCTAGTTCTAAAATTCTTAATTTATAAATCGTTTAAATTAGCTAATATATCTTTTATTTCCTGTACTAGAATAGTATTGTCAACCTTCCTTGTTTCAATAAAACTACTAGTCATTCCATTATCCCGAATTTTATCAATCCATACGGTTGCTTGCTCTCGAGAAAAACCTTTTTCTAATAAAGAATAAAAGATATAAGCGTATTCATTACTGATGTTAGTGTTAAACACTATTGGGTCATCAGTATTTATAGTTACTTTAATAGAATCTGCACCTGCAATAACCTGATTTAAGTTATGGATGTAATGATCAAAAATGTGCTTTAATTCACCTATAGCTATATTCGAAGAAGGGTTAGTTTCTACTACGATGCCTTCTTTTGAAATTTTTTTCTTAATAAATTCTTGTATAGATTCAATCATAATAACCTCTTCATCGTCAATTTCAATTTGAATTGGTTTATTTAACCGTTCACTATAGTAACTGCAATGTTCCGCATATTTCAAGCTATCTATACTCCAATTTTCTTTATCAGTTGTACCTAAGAGCGGACATTTTACTTGAGAGCAATTATATTCCTCCATGTTTTCCCAATCCAACTCATTAAATTTTCTTTTATAGTTTTTCCATAACATATAGATATCTAACCCATCTAGAGTATTAAAAATAGCCTCTGCAATTTTTAATATCTTAAACTCTAATTTTTCAATATGCATCTTTAAATTATATTCTCGATTAAGTCCCCATATCCATAAGAGATTATCTAAATATTCATGTTTAGGTAGAATTACAACTTTATGTTTATCAGCCCATACCTTTGGTGAAATGCCTAAAACGATACCATGTCCTATTCTATCTCCAGAACGATATTGAAAGTGCTCTATAACTTCATCTATGTGACGCAGGCCCGTTGCCATATGTCTAAAGTCTTCCCCAACATGATATGTAAAACCTAAGTTTCTAATTGGTTTGACTGGAGAGTCATAATAAACTAATTTATGAGAATCGCTATTCCTAGCCCTTTTGTAGATCTTCGAAAAAACCCATGGTTCAGTGTTAGTTTCTAAGTTAGCTGCATCAATTCCGACAAGGTAATCTGCTAGACCTGGTACAGTTTCTCTCAATATATTTATAGCTTCCATTTCCATATGATAACGGTTTTGTAATTCATAGAAGTATATTTTTTTCTTATCTTCTTCTCGACAATTCAAACTTAGTGAGTTATCTTCTTCTTTAATAAAATGTATTACAATTCCTATTTGAGGAGCCGTTCTTCCTTCTAAACTACAATCCTCAATTAATTGTTTATATGCTTCAAAAAATGATTTTAATTTCTTGACCAAAGAGTAAATTTTTTCACTTACTGTTTGCCCTTTTCCTACGGTTATTCTTAATTCTAACTTTTTAATACTTGATTTATGGACTATAGTATGAAGTATTAATCCCCATTTACCTACATCAGATTCATCTATTTCCACTGTATCCGTAGCACGCTCAATATAAGATTTAAAATACTCTAGGCCTTTAATATTATTCTTTTGAATTTCTAGTTTAAATCTTTCATTTCTAATTCGAACATATTGCCAAAATAATTTATGGAAAAGGTGGTCATTTTTGTTTATAAACTTCATATATTTTAAACACTTAAAAATAAATACATTTTCAACTGTTGTATATTCTCCATATGAATCTATAACACTATGAAGAATATCTTTAACAGCAAGATATGTGTTCCATCGCGAATTATCATGAGGCATTCTTAGTTCTATATTTAATATATCCTTTACCCCTTCATATAAATAATAATAGTACTCGCTTCTCTTTCTCAACTTTTCTCCCGTTGCTAGAATGTTAAGGAAAGATAAAGTACTCACCTCTTCTTTTCCATCAACCATTATTTTAACAAAAAAATTATTATAAAAATTATAAAGGCTTAGTTCTTCCGGAACGGTTGCTTGTTCATTATACTTCAAAAAATTACCTAACAATAACCTTAGGGAGGCTACAGCTAGAGTGTACTTGTAGAGATCAAAATCAATGCTCATTAATTCATTTGTATGCAAAGAATTATTTTGAATTGATTCAGATATATATTTTCTTGTAGGTGACATTAAGGTTTGCCAATTTAAAGTAAAATGTCCTCCTGCACTAAAATGCATATGGGTTTCACTCATACCTTTTTGCAAGATTTGATTTAGTTCAATATCTTCCAAACTAACATGTGAATGGTATCCCTTTAAATAACGTTCATCTATCATTCCATTATCAAGTAGGTAAATAATAACTAGAATATCTGTAGTAAAGATACGGTTTAGTGAATTCCATAGTGCCACTTTATATATACCTTTATAAGGACCTAATAAATCTTCCTCTTCTTTACTTTCCCAGTATTTAAGAGAAATTTTTCCGTTTCTGTGGGTAATAAATACTCTACTTAATTCATTCAATAAATTCATATAGAAAAGAGAAGAATTCATCCCGTCTCGATTATTTTCTGAAAATTCGTTATCAGGAAAATAGTACTTTTTAGTAAGTAACTTTACTTCATCAAGATTATTTACCCTATTATTACGTGTAATAATAGGGTAAATAACTTTTAATAGCTTTTTAAAATAATTCTCTCTATGTCTTCCATTAAGGTTCTCTCCATTAAAATATTTTTCAATAACATCATTTTCATAAAAAGCATATTCATTGAAAGGAGTTGTTAATATCTTCAATTGCAATTCAATTTTATCGTTTAGCATTTTATTCCACCTTACTTAAGAGACAACATCTTTTCTAAAAAACGTACAAATCTTGTTTGTTTTTTATTACTTTTTTCACTATCAATGAAATCAGTTAACTCTTTTTTCAACTTCCTAAAATATGCTGTAGCACTTTCTTCATTAATTCTTCTATTTTCTACTAGAATCTTTATATAAATATAGGGAATAGTTATTTCACTTAGGGCTGGGATAGTTATCGTATGAATTTTATTTTCTTCAACACGTTTACTGGACAATGCGTTTACTTGATCTTCTAAACTATCTATGAATCTATGAAGTATATTTCTGTAATTTCTCCCAAGATTTCTCGTGTCGTGAAATTGTTTTAATTCTCTAAGTATTTCTATAGCATTTTCTATACGAATTCCATTATATTTACGAAGAGATAAATTATATCGCTCGAAAGCTTCTCCAATGTCCTCTGCTCTCCGAGAAAGTGCTCTTAAGAAGGTATCCTCTTCTTCATTCAATTTTAAAACTAAATATTCTTCATTAGAACTCTCTTCTGCACCCTCAAAATCATCGTCTTTAATTAAGAAAGCCTTTGCCTCCTCAATCCCTTCCTCATATATCTTTAAAATTTCTGATAATACGTTCGTCTCTGATTTTAAAACTTTCTTTACATCTTTCTTTCCTACAACTGCTTCTATCTGTTGGTAAATAGAGCTTAGCAAATAATCTTTAAATCTTTGTTGTAAAATGTAAGATACTTCAGAAGATTCCTCTCCCCTAAAGTAATTATATTGATTTATAACATTAAGTTGGCTTTCTACTTCATCCTTGTTTGATTGAGTCCTTCTAATCTGTTTATTTAGAAGTTTGACTCTATTATTTAAATCTACAATTTGCTTTTTCCTTCCTTCAATATCCAGTGGTAAATGCGCTTTTAACAGGCTACTTTCTTGTTCTTCTATAAAATATCTTCTGATGAAGTTAATACTATCCTGTCTTGGTAAAGTATGTTTATCTTTTACAAATAGTCCTACTCTCGTAAAAGCATCTAGACTATCTCCAATCAACTCTTCAAACTCCAAAGAGGATTTTTTTGGGTCAAATACTATTAAAGGTTCTTGAGATATTTGATTACCATTGTCATCAACCCACTTTTCTGAGGAGATATTTCTTCCAACGGTAAAACCTAGTTTGAATAATTCCCATTCTTCTTTACGTAACTTATCTTGAGTAAAAGTCTCTAAATCTTTAATTTTGCTTAACATTTTCTTTCTAATCTCAATTAGTCTTTCCTGATTCTTAATATTTTCAAGTTCTTCTTGTGTAACTTTTATTCGATTAATAACGGAACTTAATTCTTCATTAATAGTGTTTAATTGATTATCTAAAGAATCTCTTTCCCGAATCATCTTTTCTAAATTAGAACCTATTTTAACAAGATGCCTTATAGAATCTTGTGAAACACTACTAAAGTCTCCATAAGTTACTTTAAGATTTTCAAACTGTTTATCTAATTCGCCTATTAAGTTCTTCTCGCTTATCAAATTTCCACTGAGCATATGAAGTCTTTGATATTGATTTAAGAAACCTAATTTATTATCCACTGAGTAAATGACGTTGTAATAAATGTCTTTGTATGATTTTCCATTGTTCTTTATGAAAAGTACTTTATCACTTACCCAATGCTCGTCCTTTTGAAATAAAAGTTGAAATAAATGTATTAAATTTAAATTCTCTAAATCATAAGCCCTTACATTAGAATTATCTATATTAGCTACCATTGATTTATTTAAAGTTTCAAAATAGATTTGCTCTAATGCTTTTGTTCCCTTATTATTTTCACTGAACATTTTGTTAGTGTTTAAAGGAAGTTTATTATCAAATGCGGAATACATTCGTAATAACAAGCCATTATCCTCTATATTGGGGAAAAGGCCCTCTGTTTTATGGTTCAGAATTCTAGATAATAAATTTCCAGAAGAATAATTTAAATAGCTTGGCATCGCAATTTTTATTAATCTTTCAAAAAATAAACAGAGTATATATAACGTAGTAAACTCTGTTATTACTAAAGATTCTTCGTTGCTATTTATACATTCATTAATGAACATCTCTAAAAGTAGGTCATAGTTAATATAAACTAAAGACTTTATATCATTATTAACATGACTCATTTCATTTATAATTATAATATCTTCTATATTTTCTTTATATTTTTGGAGCTTAACAGAAGAATTTAAAAGGATTTGTAGAAATCTATTTATATCGCTAATATCCCATGTTTGATTTTCGTTTAAATGAACTTTTTGATATAAATAATAATACGGGTTTATTAATCCCCTTGGATTATCATCAAAAATTTCAAAGAAAGCATAGGGAATTTTTTCATTATTTAAAAGAAAATTATTTTCACTTTCTTTTATGTCCCATGTGAATTTATTACCTTTGTTTTCAATTCGAGCAAGCAAGTTGGATAAACTTGGTCCGTTCGCCTCATTTTCTTGAGAAAATTCATATGAAAAGTTACTTTTATCTGTATTAGTTAGCTTTTTCATGTAAAATCTAAAAGAAGGTGGTAAAACCTTTTTTAGGTATTCTTGACTTCTTTCTTTCCTCAACTCTAATGCCGAAAAAAGCTTTATTTTCTGATTCTGCAGCTGCTGACTAGAAATGAATACTTCATTATAGTCTTTACTTTTTACTCCCTCTTTTCGAAGGAACTCTAGACAAACTATCTCTGAAAACACTTTAAAGTCTCCTGACACAAAGACTACTATGTTAGGATGATTAAGGTAGTTTCTTATGGTTTCCAATACTTCAGGACACCTATGCGCACTTATATCCACATCGTCAAAGAATATTAAAATTAAAGGCTCAATTTCTTTATTAACATTAACCTCCTTCTGAGCTTTTATTAAAGTATTAACAAAAGCATTAAAATCTACTATTAATGACTGATCAGCTTGAGTCATCTTTGCTTTATCATTAATATACTCTTTAGTACCTTCATCCCGTTTTAGAATTTTATTTAAGTATACTTCCTTTCTAATCTCGTAAGTTCTTCTTAATTTCTTAAACTTTTTTTGCAATTCGCTATCTTCGTTATCTATGCATCTATTTAAACCATTATAGACAATATCTCTTCTCTCTCTACTTTTTAACCGCGGATGAAGTCTATCTACATACTCTTCTAAATAAGATATGATCCATCCCAAAGTATCACTTGTTTCTCCCATGTTATCAGGCACAATCAGAGGTAGAGTGATGTCTTCTTCTAAGTTGTGTACTTGTTTTAAAGTTAAGAATACTGAAGTTTTTCCCGAACCTCGTTCACCTAATATAGACATAACATTATCAAAATTTGAATACATTTCGTATTTTTGATAATCATCTATTGTGGTGTTCTCTAATTTCTTATTAAATTTTTTTGCTTCTTCTCTAAACCGGCTAATTTGGTTATTTATTTTTGGATAGTTGGGTAAAAGAACCGTAGCTTGTTTTGAAGTTAGAATTCTAGAACCAATTTTTATATTTTCATCTGAATACATGACTTGCCTCCATAAGATTTCATATAATTTAATTAACTGCCATTCACTACAAGGATTTAGAGCTGATTAAGTAGATACTTTATTTTGATTAGTTAGAGTTGAATTAAGTTGCAAAGCCTGTTTAATAGCGACTATATTCTAAACAGATTGCACGTTTCATTAGGTTTTGACATATTTATCATATATAAAAGAGTTAAATTATTCTATTAGAAAAAAATTCTTCAAACTGACTTTCTATGTTCTCACGGATTAAATTCTTGAATTCAAATTCGCAAAATACTTTTGATAAGTTACCCATAACATTATCACCTTTTTCTATCCATAAAATTGAAAATGTTTTTCTAGGGATTAATTTTATTTAAACTCTCTGCTTACTGGCTACACTCAAGGTGAACTTTTTTAAACTTGTATAACCTTTCAATTTTTTATATTTCAAGCAATTTAGAAGCTTTTCTTAAATGATTTTTTTAGAAAACAAACTGCTCTTTTGTTTCTGCTTATTAAATTACTATGAGTAGTTCCTTTAAACCTTTCTTTTACTAGGCTGTTGAAAAACTTCTAACGCTTGAATATTCTCTCTTGTAAAATAAGAAACAGAACTATTCATGTAGGAATTTAAGTCTATTCTTTTTAGTCATAATCTATTATTTTATAGTATTTTATATTTATTAACTATATTTTCCTCTATATCATATATACCACAACTATTTATTTAAATCTCTATTTTTCACAAATTAACAGTGCTTTTATTGTCAACCTACTCACATGAAAATACCTAAAATTTACATGCTTAAAAATTTTAGAAATCATAGTTTGAATTATATTAAATAAACATTATTTATATTAGTGCACTTTTTTACTTATCAATCCACAGGATACGGGAAGTAAGACTATACTGGAGTTCTTTCTAAACTCATAGACAATTTTAATTAAAAAGTATAAGTAATATAATGACTTTTTATTATCTATGAATTAAATCCATATGCCTGATTGTAAACCTTCAAATAAATAATTTATACTATTTTTTTGGATTATAATGTAATATAAAAGTAACCTCTTTCCAACTAGAAATGCTATCATATGAACTACACAATGTATAATTGTAAAGATTCACTAAAGAAAGGATAATTTCTAGAGAACAAATAGTGGTTGGATTCAATATGCTACAAATAGGGCAATTACAATTTAGAAAGGATGTATAAATTTAAGGTGTTTAGAATATTTAAAAGTAAAAAAAAGTATATCGAAAAGTTAGAATCTGATATTCATAACTCTGACATAACTATCAAGACTCAACTCACAGAGATTATAAGTTTAAGAAATGAAAATATTTTTCTATCAAATCTATTAGAAAATACTATCAATATCTCAAAATCTTCAACAAGATACCAACTATTAAAAACTTTAAATATAACTAAAGACAATATTAATAACCTTGTTCTTATATATATAGAAAATTATAAGAACCATATTACTTTCCATCTAAAGGATGGTTACACAAAAAATCGACAATCAGATTTATCTATTACTATTGTTGTTGATTCTAATAATAATTTTGAAATTCTTTCAATTCCTGATAAGAGAAATTATGGCTCAGGATATGGTTCAGTCCTAATGGAAGAAGTCATAAGCCTTGCTCATCAAACGGGTGTAAAAGAGATATACGGAACATTAACTGCCCCCAAAGACCAAGAACACAAAAAAAGATTAATTGGTTTCTATCAAACTAAATTTAAATTTAATATCAAGTTTAGTAAAGGGACAAACCCAGGAACGTTATATAAAAAATTATAATTTATAGTTCTATATTGGAGTTAATAGCTTTAATTAAAGTTATTACTTACATATTATTTTGTACCTACCGATACGATATATTTCTGCAAAAACAAATAAAAGTCTTCCTACTTATTAGTAAGAAGACTTTTATTTGTAAAATATTCCATCCTATACTAGAACATTCTATAATACTCTTGTCTATTCAGGATTCAGGTAACTGATACACTTTAACATTAGATCTAGGACTATACATCAAATTCCCTGAGTATTTTTTTAGAGCTTCTTCAAATGCTTCTTTCTTTACTACCCATCTTTGCATAAATGGTTGTCGCTCAAATCTATCTCTGACTAAATTTCGAATTGGTCCATGAAAATATTCAAATTTTGCTACATTATTTCCTTCATTATCATTCCATAGTAATGGATTATCCCTTTGGGGGTACCAACCAAACAGATTTGTCCACATATTAGATGGATAACACAAGATGCTTTGATGAACAAAATCACCAATTCCACCAGATTCATAGGTCATACTGAAAATTCCTTCTTCGAATTCTTGAGGGTCAAACCTATTAACATCGTAGAATGAAGACGAACGTCCATTAAATGTGGATAATAAGCTTGCCTTTTCTAAAATTGAAGTACTTTGTCTTATAGCTGTATCATAAATGAATTTTACATCAAACTCCCGGGAATAAGAGAATATTACAGCTCCCAAAACCATCTCATCCTCACTAATTCCAATATTAGTTAAATAATTAAAATGTTTTCTCAACTGTTCATTATTCCCTATTATCCTTTTCAATTCCTCATCAACTAGCCAACTCTCTAAGCCTCGTGCTGGCGAAGGTGATTTTAATAAAACAAACGGGTCCGAACTAGTTGTGATTGCCTGAGCTAAACGTACTTTCGGAACCTCTAACCAACGCCCCTTCGATAATTCTACATATATTAAGTGTTTAAATAAATTTAGTTCAGGCGATAATATTATTCTCATACTACCTTCTTGTTTATGAACCTTTATTAATTGATATTCGGATTCATTAACACTTTCCCTAACATAGGCTATAAATTTTTTTTCTAAATCTTCAAGGTTCTCGTACGTTGCTGCCTCTAGTAATTGAATTTTACTTTCTATTAGTTGTATACCCTGTACAGAATACAAGGATCCTTGAGATAAATGAGGTATACTCATTAATCCTCTTTCAGTCCCTAATTTTAATGAACTAATTCTTTCTAGAAAAGGGTGTGTTTTAAAACTCCAATTAGGTACTTTTTCACCAGTAGTACTTTGAAGTGCAATGAGCACATTATAAGCCTGAAATTTTAAAACAATATCATCAGAATTGTAACACTTCAATACAATATTCCTAAATGGAAGGTAACTAGTTTTACTTGTTCTCGCAGCATATTCAGCCAGCAAAAGAATCCATTCTTTAGCTCTAGAGTGTAATTCATCAAATCTACTGTCTATAAAACTCAATGATGAGGGATTAAATTTTGCTATCCCCCATAAACCTTTTAATGCTCCCTGTACTCTTGTTCCATTATCAGTTTTAATTAAATCAAACAGATAGTACGCTGCAAATTCTACCCATGAAGTTGGGTTATATTTATTTTTATGAAATTCAATTTCTTTCAAATTGGACAAATGTCCATGTCCTTCTATCCATAGCTTTTGAGTATCTAATAATTGTTGTAATCCTTTTACTATAGCCTTTTCGCCTAAAGGGATTGCGCGATATAGACAAATAAGCTCAATGTTTTCTCCTAAACTTTCCAACCATAATCGGTTATTACCTTCAAAATCTGTTTCTTTTATTAGTTTATCTAAGAGTCCAATTCTTCTTTCATCATTAATTAAATAAATGATTTGTTTATAAGCTTCACCTATCCCGTCATAGGACCAGGAGTAAGTATGTTCTCTATTATCTAGAAGTGATATTAATTTTTCTACTTTTTGCTCAAAACCTGTAGGTCTTTCATTCTGAATTCTTTTAGCAAGTATCTGTACTGCTTTCCAAATAGTTCCCATACTATATAATTCATGTTGTTCTGAAAACAACGCCACTTTTGAGATAGCTTCATTCAAAGAATCTTCCTTCGCATGATTTAGCATCATGTCGTCCACTTTATATTCTTGTAGATTAGATCCTTTATAAGTAACTTCTGTAGAGGTGATATAATATTCAGCCGGTGCAATATCTGTCATCTTTTTATATATTGAATGGCTTCCTTTTTTTATAACTGCATTTTTCAAATTTTCTATATCAAAATGACAACTTGTATCTTGCCAAGCTAATACCCCTGTACCAAATGCCCAAAATCCCAAAAGTTCATCATCTTTGAAATTACTGTTTTTAATAATCATTTTTGTTATAGCCTTGATTAAAGCCGTTGGATTTTCTTTTAGTGACGTGTTTAAATTTTCCGCATTATATAGTTTCCATATATGATTTATGCCTGAAAAAACTGCTGAATTTATTACTTCGTCGGTTATACGATAACCCATTAGGTTATCTCCTAATCGAGATGCCTCTTGAGAGACTTCTAAAAGTGTTTTCCCATAATTTATCCAATAGTTTGCATTACATAAAGATAGTTCTTCAAGCCATAAAAGTGGTTTTTCTAGAGCATCCTCTTTATGATTTACGTAGCTTATCTTTCCCCATCTTACTTTGCTACTTAAGTTCACTACCTCTTCTTCAAAGCCTGTGTCCTTTGCTAATTGAATAAACCTATCAATTATATCTAAGCGTGAAGCAATATCCTCTTGCCACACTTGTCCCTCTTCGCCATTCCAATGATGAAACCAATTTAGTAAAAACTCATGTTCACCGTGATCAGAAAGGTATTCCCATCCAAGCTCAAGCATAAAATTAACCGGGTAGTTACTACAATAATTAATTAAATAGTTATATAAAGTTAAATTGAATGGATTACCTACTGTATTAGAAAGATGGATAATCATTTGTAAAATAAGCTTAGTTACAAAATGAGAACCATAGACTTGCTTAAACAGAGACCTTTCCTTTTTTAATAAAGCTTGTAGTAACCTTTCCAGTTGCTTCTCTGTTATAACATTTTTAACCAAATGAGGACTTTTTGTTAAAAACGTTCTATAACAGTTACCCAAGATTGCGCAAATATTATTCAGTACACTTACATGCTCTTTCTTACTATCATCCTGTCTATTTAAAAAATAATAGTAAACGGCTTCATCAGAAATTGTTCCAGTTTCCAGCTGAGGATTTAGCCATCCTTTTACAAAACTAACAATGCAGTACATATAAATCTTCTTTTCTAAATTAAACGTATCTTCCTGAATAGCACTATAACCTTGTTCTTGAATTAAACCACACCAAACACTGTATACCTCTTTTTTTCCTGTTAGTAATGCATAAGCAGCCGCCTTTATTCTAAATGAAGATGGGCATTTTTCTAGTTTTTTTATTCTTTTCTCTACAACTTTTAAAGTATATGCAATTTCTTCCCATCTCATTTCTTCTGCAAAGTAATCAATACAACTCTCTAGATTACTCCAGATAAGGATAGGAGAAGTTCTTAACTTTCTGGCCCAATTAAATTTTTCATAATTCTTTGCTTCTGCTAGATATCCATCAAAAAATAATGCTAAAGCATGTCTTTCATCTTTTCCCATGCTCTCTTTATCTAACGATTCTACACTCCATAAAATACCAGTATATTGAGTAGCTTTTCCCCAATCTTTGAAAAATTCTTTAATGCTATTTTTTAAGTATTTCTTATCTCCTCTCTCTTCGTATTTTTCTTTTTCAGGCATTACCTCTAATAAGTCCAGAGGAGTGAAGTCATGAAACCAACGTCTTAACAATCCCTTGGCTCTGTTTAATTCATTCAAATGAATTAATCTAAGGGAATCGTCTATTGTATTTTTAAGTATATCAACCTTCCAATTTACTACATTTAATACATGCCCCTCTGACAATAATACTGGTGGTACTCCTGTACTAAAGTTATATTCTCTATCAGTATATTCCATTGTTTTGAAATACTGTGACAATGTGGAAATTGAACAAGATAGAGTATGAATAAGATCCCAATCTTTCGATTTACTAACTACCAATAACGCCTGTTTACATTGATCCAGAAGTTCATCTCTGGATCGATTAAGGGCGATTCCTTCAATCACATATTCTGGTGTGAAAACTTTAGCTTTATCTAAATCTCTTTCACTTAGTCCCAATAATCTAAACAAATCTTGGTGCCTAGCGTTTGACTTGCTTGAATTATTCCAATAATAATCAGCAATTGTGCTAGCTATTTCTCTCAACTTCCTTGTTTCTATCTTTAATTGTTTAGACAGATACACCCTTACATCATTGTGCGTGACTCTAAAACCCCCTTTATCCTCTATAATGAGAGGACTTAAAGATCGAAGTATATCATTCCAATCGTCCGATGAAATTGGTATATCTTGAAATATCCCTTTTAAATCTTTTCCTTCTATTCTCTCACTAGGTAACGTTAAACATGCAGCAACCTTAAACCCGAATAATGGAAATTTTTTTTCAAGTTCAAACAGAGTAGATTTCCATATTTGATCATAGTAAGCTGATACTCCGATGTGAAGCTGACGTTGTTGCAAGCTTTTCTGCAGTAGATTTAAGTCTTTAAATTTTCTTGCTTCATGAACTGCAAATATTGCTGATAATGTATTACCCTCAGCAATATGATTAATTAATCTAGCCGATGAGTCTATATCACTTGTTGGAAAGTCAATGCCTTTTAACATTTCTTTAATATCTTCTATTTGAATTCCGTTTACTACCCACCTTGTGATATTTGATACTTCTTTATCTCTTAACCAAAAAGGATACTTTTTATAATCATCTGCCGGTTGACCAACAATAAAAAAACATACACCCTCCGGAATACCCTCTGGGGGTACTAAAGAATTAAGAAATGAATGATTATCCTGCTCTGCTCTTGCAGCATGATCAATTCCATCAATAGCAATGATGGTTCTTCTGTTTCGTTCTTCACCTAATATATTTGCCAAACGTAAAACATGCTCACGCATTTCATCAGTTGTTAAGAACTCATTCTTGATAGGAACATTATTTTTAGCAAGCCTTCCTTTAAAAAAGCTTCGTAATTGGGTTAATAAATCTCCCCACAATACTTCGGCCCTTGTCATTTGCCCAGCATCACTTGGAAGAGTAGTAGTAGAAGGGGTTATAGGATGATAAGCATGGTATCTAAGGTCAATAATTGGGTCATGCCGATTAGCTAGATAATTAACTATACTTGTTTTTCCAATACCTGGACTACCAGATAGGAATAGGATTTTGTTTGGGCCTTTTAATAACTCTTTAGCTAAACTCTCAACAAAGCTTTTTCTACTGGGAAAGAAAGGCTCTGGAGTACATAATCTATGTTGCCCTATAGAACCTTCAGCAGAGATACTTAATTTGTCGTAAACCATTTCTACAGTTATACTCTCTTGTTGTCCTCTAATAGTTGTAGACCAATCGACAAGGGCGTAATACAAAGAAGGTAGTATGCTAATAGCTTTTTCTCTTCTTACTCCAAATACTTCTGACAATTTATCAATCAATTGATCTTCTAATTCTTGCAAACTAGGTTGTTCCACTCTTATTTCTAAAAGTTTTGAAAACTCCATTTTTTCCTCCAGAGTTTCAAGTTCCTCTAATTGGTTATACCATTCATTCCAAGCACTTTTCCATTTATCACAAAATTTTATATCCTCTATTGATTGAACATTATATAGTTGTTCTTTTAAAATCTTCCAAAAATCTTGTAACAACGGTCGAATGAATTTTTCTCCATCTTTATTTTTCACATTCGATGTCTTAGTTCCATATTTCCTATTGGTATAAAGTATTGGTATACTTTGTTGTCCTTTATTTTTAACTTCCTTCCACGCTCTGGCAAGACTCTTTAACAATGACATACCTTTTTTATCTTCTGAAACTAAATAGCTAAAAGTTATGGTATCGTCAACCCTTGTGTGTTTAACCTGGTAGTATTTTTTCGAATTATTAGTATATTCAACTACTACATCATCAAGACCTTGAGCGCTTGTTGCTTGTAAAGCAACTGAATTTATCCCATTATCTGGATTAATCATGTCAATAACATTTAAAAGACCAATCGACCACTCATACCAGTAAGGATCTCCTATACCTGCTGTATCGTTGTTAGCCACAGGATTTCCACCCTTCAATATTATTTGAAATTTATTCAACTGTTTTACAGTTTTTTGAGCATTGTATTTAATATAAATTCTTCTTTATTTGAAGCTAAATATAAAGCCTCCACATTCTTTCAACTATCTTCTATTGTTTGACCTTTTTTCTAATAAAGTCAAATATGTATAAATGTTTTTTCACCTTATATATTAAGGTTACCATTGTTATTTTACAGAAAGAAAAATAGCTTAACCAAAACTATCCATATAAAATAATTAACTTCATGTATTTAATCACCTTACATTTCAAATTTCCATGTGAAACTTAGTCAGTTTTATTATTTTATCATAGAAAGAGCTGTTGGAGTATGAATGGGGAGAAAAGTAGTTTCAATGAGAAATACATATCCCATTTTAAAAGCGTGTCAGTGTCCGTTATACTTTTTCAATAAAAAAGCTGTAGATTATTTTCTACAGCTTCGATACACATCTAAAATTTTCTAATAACAGCGATTATCCTATTGACTGAAACACATCTCTTTTAGGACATGTTATGAAATAATTAATAGCCAAATATACAAACCAACAAGCGTAATAAACAATGTCGGAATCGTTAAAATAATACCCGTTTTAAGATACGTTCCCCAGGAAATTTTCACGCCTTTTGTTGACAGAACATGAAGCCATAAAAGCGTTGCTAAAGAACCAATCGGGGTAATTTTCGGACCTAAATCCGATCCAATGACGTTTGCATAAACGAGCGCTTCCTTGATTGTGCCAGCTGCGTGTGTTGCATCGATTGCTAGTGCATCAATCATAACGGTTGGCATATTGTTCATAATTGATGAAAGAATAGCGGCAGTGAATCCCATGCCAATTGTTGCCGCAAACAGTCCATGACTAGCCGTTGCTTGGATCACATCAGCCAGAATTTCTGTTAAACCAGCATTACGTAAGCCGTATACAACGACATACATGCCGATAGAGAAAAAGACAATCGCCCATGGAGCTCCCTTTAGCACTTTTTTTGTATGAACCGCTCGGCTTTTTTTTGCCATCATCAAAAACAGAATAGCAATAATACCTGCGATGATCGAAACGGGGACGCTAAAGAATTCCCCAATTAAATAGCCTAGCACTAGCAAAACTAAGACAATTCCAGATAGCCGGAACATCTTTTCATCTTTGATGGCATCCACTGGCTTCTGCAAATCTGCTACATTGTATTTCTTAGGAATTCTTTTGCGGAAATACAGATACAAGACCATAATACTTGCAAACAGAGAAACTAAATCTGGAACAATCATGCGTGATGCAAATTCAGAAAAGCTAATGCCAAAGAAGTCGGCTGATACGATATTCACTAAGTTACTAACAACAAGCGGCAGCGAAGTTGTATCCGCAATAAATCCACTTGCGATAATAAACGGAAAAACCATTTTATCGTCGAACTTTAATGCCCGAACCATGGCTAAAACAATGGGTGTTAAAATCAAAGCTGCTCCGTCATTAGCAAATAGCGCTGCTACAACGGCTCCAAGAAGAGATACGTAGACAAACATACGCACGCCGTTCCCTCCTGCAGCTCTAGCCATATGAAGCGCTGCCCATTCAAAGAAACCAATTTCATCTAAAATTAAAGAAATAATAATAATAGCAATAAACGTAAGAGTCGCATTCCACACAATGCTGGTTACCTCAAGAACGTCTTGAAAATCAACAACGCCTGCCAGTAAAGCAAGGATAGCTCCCCCGCAAGCCGACCAGCCGATTGACAAATTCTTCGGCTGCCAAATGACAAAAATTAGTGTTACTAAAAAAATCAATGATGCTAGTACAACCGATGCCACTGTTTAAACCTCCAATTATTCACAACAACTAATACGCAGTCCTTGTTTTTCTAGCTCTTTTAAACGTTCGTCCTGACTTGGTACAGATTCAAGTATACCCAGAACAAATTTATAGTACTGGCTTTCCTTATTAAGAGAATAAAAAACCCATTGCCCTTTTCTTCTTTCCTTCACAAGCTCAGCATCTCTTAATTTTCGCAAATGTTGACTAATTGAAGGTTGGCTAGCTTGATAGATATCTACGAATTCACACACACAGCATTCATTGTTCTCTATTAATTTCACCATCGAAAGCCTTGTTTTATCTCCCAACAATTTTAAGATTTGGGCTGCCTTTTCAATACTATCTATAGATTTTGTACTCATTAATGAACACCTCCTACTCCCTTTCAGCTGATGTATAATAATGGGCTTATGTATTAATGCTTCATTACTATAATTGATTTCTAACTGATTTACAATTTTTTAGTGAACTAAAAGTGATTTAGTAGTTGTTTAAGGATTGGATTTAAGGAAGTATTTTCCCTACTAATTTAAGTCAAATCTAGCATACGATACTATAGGTATGTTTTCTCGTAAAAATGCTCCTAATGTCCTTGGACAAACATACATACTTATTTTGTCTATCTGAATAAAATATAGAGAAAAATAAGAAAGGATGATTACGATTAAAAAACATTATTCCTATTATAATCCGCAAGATGGTAAATATTATGTAGACAAGCCTTACTCTCTTAGAGACGATAAAGTATCCCCCTCTGCTGCCCCTAAAATCCCTTTAAAAAATACAGCCGATAGAGCTTATAAAATCCCTGTATTCCTCAGCCACCCTTCTATGCTTAATGCTACTCAAACAAGATTTCTTAATCGTTTAATTGATGAAATTGAACGTGCTCTTCTTTTCCCTCGTACACTGCCTGATACGGAGCAATATCCTAATAAAACGATTACAAGCGTTCGCCGAATGATCCTCTCTAGCTATGGATTGATTGCGGTGAATATGCAGCAAGTCTTCGCCAATTATACCATGACGAATATTCCCGGCGGTACACCTCCGCCACCATCATGGGAAGGTGCTCCGTTTTTACAAATAGAGCCAAGCATGGGTTACCAACGAGGCCTGCCTTTACTTCTTATCAAAGAATCAGGTGTCAATAGTATAGGCGTATGGAATCCATCAGTAGTTCCGTTCTTTATCATTGAATGGGATTCTTCAAAGCCGCTTGATGAGTTTTTTAACCGTGTTGAATGGAGAGAAATATTTCAAAACTGGATAGCTCAAGTGCGAAATGGCTATTTTATTCAAACACAGCCTTCCTATCGATACGGCCCGGATGATTTATAGAAAGAGTTTCAACCGAAAAGCACTTTCGAAAGCTATTTCTATAAAACAAGTTGGAATGCGAGGTGAATATAATTGACTTTAATTAATAGTGGGACATGCGTAGGAGTTCTATATCGAGCTAATGCCGGTGCCTCTTGCAGAAACGGGTACTGTGTTCATAATGGAAGATTAGTAGGGGGCGTCATAAGCTCAAATGCCGGTATCTTAACGGTTACAAGAAGCATCGATAACACAAAGTTACAGACTTATAACGGTATTCTACTTAGCCACCGAGCCGTAAACCGAACGACAGGGCAAGTCACGCAGCAATATTTGTATTTTAGAAAAAATCAATTGGAAAAAGTAGAAGTTACGCCTTATACACAATATAGTGACCCTAGTTGCCAAAGAGAAAATCATTACAACATTCCCAATGTTATCTACCCCGGTGAATGTGTAGGAATCAGATATCGGTCAGGAGATGAATGGCATATAGGAAACGGGCGATATCTATATTGGACAGGCCAAGTGAATCACTGTATATTTGATGAACGTCCGCAAAGTACAAATAGACAATTTTTACGTCAGATTTGGTACGTACACTGGATACTTGACCCAAAAAACGAACGAAATATTATACCTCAAAAGACCTCCAGAGGACCTGGATCTCCAAGAGGTGAACGTAGAATTTATGCTTTTAAAAATGTAATTCCAGCTAACGGTGAGACCGTCCTTGTAAAAGCTGCTTCTCCTGTAAATTCTGCTTCTTGGCCTTTTCGTATTATCTATCAGTGAGAAAAATAGAGAATAATGCTTCGTTCAACTATAACTTCCAGCCTCCATCAAGTTTCTTTTCAACATTCCACAAATAATGTGAATGCCCATCCAAATATTACTGACTACCAGTTAAATGGGCATTTTCTTATGATTTTTCTGTTTTTTATTTGTACATATGGTTCGCTTTTTCTCTTTTTTGTAAAAAAATAGAGGCACTAATCCAAGAAGTAATTGGAATAATAATGGCTACACCAATACCTCCGCTTAAGATAGAAATGACTTCTGCACAAAAGGTTTTTGAATTGATAATATCTCCAAACGAATACGACAATCTCTTAAACCATATAATTAAAGTCAAATATCCCCCTACAAATGCAAAATACAGTGTATTGGTTGTGGTGCCTAAAATATCTCTTCCAATTTTCAGTCCTGAATTAAAGAGACTTTTTTTAGTTACGGACGGATCATGAACAAATAATTCATTCATAGAAGATGAAATAGATAGCGAAATATCAATAATCGCTCCTATGGCTCCCATAATAATTGTACAAATGGCTATTTTAGCAAAGTCAATTCCCACGTAAAGTGAAAAAGCGTTAATCTCTTCTTCTTGTTCTTCGCCGAACCCTTGAATCATGGCATGATGTTCAATGATAAAAATAAAGAGTACTAAAACGGCCAAGGTAATAATCGTTGAAACAAACGCAGCAAGCGTTTTATGATTGAATTTATTAATATAAAATAAATTAATGCAGCTAATGATTGTACAAGCGATTAACGTAACAACAATCGTATTTTTTATAGACAGCATAAAGAGAATGGTGAGAAAAATAACGCCAAAATTCAAGAACAGCGCAAGGAAAGACCGGATTCCTTTTTTTCCGCCCACAATACTCATCAGAATAAATAAAATAAGAGCAAGCAATAGTAAAACGTTCACTTTCTGTTCCCCTTTCTAAAAATAAAAAGAATCGAAAGATAGAGTGTAATGGGAATCGTTAACACAATACCAATGCTGCCAGTAAGAGCACGGATTAACTCCAAGGAGAAATTCATCGAAAACGTATATCCTAAAGGAGAGCCATTCTTTAAATAAAGAAGAACCATTGGGATTGTTCCGCTTATATATGAAAAAAATAAAATATTCGTCATAGCTCCCATGATGTCTCCGCCAATTTCTTTGCCTGATTTCAGTAAATCTTTGCGCGCAATCTCTTTATTTTTTTCATATAGTTCATAGACAGAAGAAGTAATCGTAATCGCTACATCCATAACAGCTCCTAAAGATCCTATTAATACCTCACTCATAAATATTTTTTGAGGAGGAATCGTTACAAACTCCATTCCTTCATAATGAAGGCCATTAGAATCTGTCAGTTGCATGACACCATACGCGATTAAAAGAGAAACAAATGTACCTATTAAAGTTGAAATAATCGCTACATGCGTTTTTTCTTTATTACCGCTTACTAATAACAAAGAAATAACCGTAAAAAGAACGACAGCTACCATACATACAGCTAGCAAGCTCACATTTCCTAGTGCTAAATATACATTGAGGGCCCCGATTAAAAGAACAATATTAATAAATAAGCTAATGATTGAATAAAAACCTTGTTTTCTTCCAATAGCCAGCAAAATTAATATAAATAAACCAGCGACAGCGGTAACCTGCTTGTCCCGCTTCACTCCTTCAATCGTTCCATTTAGAGCATGCTGTGAATTCTTTTCTAAGGAGACAAAAAGATCTGTTCCGACAGTATACTTTTGATCATAAGCACCTGAATACGAGTACGTATTCTCTAAATGGATAAGCCTTCCTTTATATTTTCCGTTCATTATTTTAGCAACAATTTCCTGAGAGTATACGGTATCTTTGTTATGATTTAAATCAGCAGATTTGTTTTTTTCTACAACATTCGTCTTCACTACCTCAGCTATTGGTTTTTTATAAAGAGAATAATTGTGGTTTGTTACAACGAGCGCTATACACAAACAGCAAATCCCTAATATGTAGAGAAAAATTTGTTTCCGTGATGACTTATTGGACTTTATTTTCGAAAAAAGGTTCCTTATGTGCTGAGCATACAAAGTAGACATAAATACTTTCCTTTCTGGTTATCAGTTGAACGCAGAGCTTTTGAACATGAAGAGACTGCAAAGAGATCCAAATTCCCTTTGCAGTCTTTTCATTCGTTTATTATGAGCGTTATAGAGCAAGACATACTCCAAGTACACAAGACGCTTAAACCTACTGTTTTTTCCCTTCCGTACTGTATCAGAGAAAAATGAAATTATAGTGAAAACATAGAACGATTTATCTACTTCACTAGTTTTTTATGACTATCTTATATAATCATAGGAATATAAAAACAAATAGAAAACTGGCTGCGCTATAATAAGTTGACTTTATAGCTACTAATTAGTTATAAAGCTCATGAAAAGCGACAAATAGTTGCTAAAAACAAGGAGGTTATTTCATGTTAACGAAAAAAACACTTGTCATGCTTTCTACTCTTACGCTTGCAACAACATGCGTAGCATTCAGCACTCCAACTACTGAAGCAGCTGCTAAAGATGCCTACTCACAAAAAATTGAAGCTAAAGCAGAAACGAGGCCTACGCTTCGTAAAGGTTCCCACTCTAGCTACGTAAGAGACTTACAGCAAAGTTTAAAGGATGTGAAGTATAACACATCAGTTGATGGCATTTTCGGTACGCGAACGCAAAATGTAGTAAAAGAATTTCAAACCGATCACCGCTTGTCTCCAGATGGTATTGTTGGTCCCTTAACATGGGCAGCTTTAGATGAGAACAAGGTAGAAAGAAAGCAATTTCCTGTCAGCACGGCTATTGCATTCGGTAAAAAAGAACTCGGTGACAACATTGTCTTCAGTACAGACGACCGCTTACGGAAAGATAACAACGATAAAGCTTACTATAGATTCGTAGCAAAAAATAAAGACTGGATGGATCAAGGGGGATCAGGTACCATAGGCTGGTATCATATTTACAAAAGTGGAGATGTGATTGAAGAATCCAATTAAATCTATTTGCAGATAACGGTTCGAAAAAAGCCTTTATAATCACTCTTTTGAGTGATTTACTGCCCGCCTTACAGAATGCTAAAATTTAAAGGAATCATTCCGTAGGTATTTTACTTGAACAAGAACAGCTGCTACTCCCCGTAGCTGTTCTTGTTATTTTTTTAAGTAAACATACAAAAAGCAGCATGTAAACATTCCACACGCTGCTTTTTGCAATTACATGGCTACTCTGCGGGTCGAGGTCCTGCTTCTCGTCCTGAGCTTTCTACCGTTAGTATTGGCCGAACGGTGACATCTTCATTTACACGAATTTGGCATGATAAGCGCAAATGATCTTCAATTGAACTTTCTGAGTATGCATTTTTCTCTGCGTTTGTTAAGTCACAATATTCACCTTCGAGCACTTCTACCCTGCAAGTTGTGCATTTGGCTTTTCCGCCGCACCGATGAAGAATGTTTATACCGTTGTCTTCAAGTGCCAAGACAAGCTTTTTTCCTTTTTCCACTTCAAAACTTCCGTGTCCTAAAACGGTTACTCTTGGCATGTATCTCCCTCTTTCCCTCTACTGTGTACAAGCGATTTGAATTACACTCTATGCAGTTTTTTTATTGCATGCCTAAGTTGCAATCCATTATTTCTACTGATTGCGACGTCTGTTGTACGTTGCAAGCTCCTTTTACATGCCTAAATCCAATTAAGAAGACCATCATTTTGTAATACGGCCACTAAAACGACAAGCCCAAGTATAATAACAGGTATCAGTGCTTTTAAAATTTGGTACTTAGATAATTCTATGCGCTGAGGTTCCTTTAACAAATGACTTTGATTTAACTCAGTATTGGTTTCACTTTCTTTATGATTCATGTTCCTCTGCCTTTCTATTTTTTATAGTGCGATTCATGTCTACTTCTGCTGAAATCACAAAAATAGACATAGAATTTCTTCATAAAAACCATCTTAACCTTTTTAAGAACATGCTATACCAACAATGCTATTTTAAAACAAGTCCCTATCGCATGTTTCAAACAAACAAACTCACCTTGTTTCTTTTCTTAATAGCGTCAGATCAGAAGACTAGACTTTTTCACATGACTAAATGCATGAGCAAGGTCGTTATTTATAATCAAAAGTAAAACCCCATAACGAGTCATGGGGTTTTACTTCGTACGTTGATTTTTTGGAATTTTAATTTGTTTAATATCTCCCAGCACGTAAATATAAAAAATTAACCCTAGCAACAATACAATTCCCGCTACAATAAAGCTTAGATTAAAAGAACCAGTTTTATCCAAAAGATATCCCGTTAAAGCTGTAGCTATAATTCCACCAAACAAATTATTAGCTAAATTAACAATAGAACTGAGAAGAGAAATAGAGCCTGCAGGCGCAATTTCAGCGGAAATAGACCAGCCGATTGGTGCCGTTGCAGATATACCTGCCAGTCCAATCGAAATACAAATCATCGCTACGACGACATTATCGGTGAAAATAGAGCCTAAAAACACAAACCCTAAGCATAACCCTACTACAATGATCGTACGATATACGTTTTGACTGTTATACCCTTTTTTTATAAGGTAATCAACAAGCCATCCGCCAACTAAAATGCCAGCAAATGTAGCAATTAGCCAAGGTACTGCCGTAAGCAGGCCCGATGACATGATATCCATACCGTATTTTTCTTTTAAAAAAGTTGGCAGCCACGTTAACAGTAAATTAAACGTATATCCATAGCCTGTAAACCCAATCATTAGCCCCCAAACTTTCCGATTCGTAAATAATACTTTTAAGGTATGTAAAAATTTTGATGTTTGCTCATCGTTTGCATTTAGATTATTTTCTTGAATATACTTCAACTCATCATCTGATATGCGTCTATGCTTTTCTGGCTTTTCGTAATAAAACCAAAACAGCAGCGTAAACAGCACGTTTATAATTCCAATGGATAAAAATGCTGTGCGCCAATCAAATTTGGTGATGAGAAATGCTACAAGAGGCGCGCCAAGTACATTTGAAAATTTGGCCGCTGAATCAAACAAAGAATTTGGTAAGCTTCTTTCATTTGGAGGAAACCATAGCGACGTAGCTTTTGATGCTGCCGGAAATGCAGAAGCACTCATTATTCCTATTAAAAACCGGATAATATAGAGAAGAAGTTTTCCTTGCAAAAAAGCCATCGACATCGTTAATAAACTCCAAATCACCATACCGACTCTTGTCACCCATGCTACTCCGAACCGATCAAGTAAGCTTCCGGCAGGTATTTGCATGATCGTATAAGAATACGTATAAATAGAAAAGACAATTCCGAGCTCTGTTCCCGTTAAGTGAAATGCATCTTGTATTGCAGGAGCGGCCACTGACACCGCTACACGATCAAAATAGTTTAAAATAATCATACTGCTTAACAAAGATGAAATGAACCATCGTGTGCGTCCTGTTCGCTTTACTGTATGTTCACTCATAGCTAGCTCCTTTCATCAGTAGTTTGTTCGTTTTATTACCGTAGCATTCTACTTAATACCGCAACTTCTTTTGAAAGAAACATGAGTTTTCTTCATACATCATGTCAGAAATTCATCATTATAAAACATAAAACAAGAAGCGAACAAAAAAAGCCTAAGAATACATCTATTCTTAGGCTTTTCTCGCTAACAGTCTATTTGGTTGAAAGTTCACTTTCGGTTACCCACTTATGATTTTTCACTTTCTCTCCGCCTGTAGTCGGCGTGTAGTCTACCATATATACCGTTGTTTTTTCGGCTGAATCGATCGTTGCTTTTGCCCCTTTCATACCTTTCATATGATCTGCTTCAAGCGTCACTTCGCTACCTGGCTTTAACTGTTCGTTACCCGCATCTTTTATTTCTTCTTGAATAACCCACTTATGATTTTTTACTTTTTTTCCGCCAGTCTTTGGCGTATACGAAACGGTATAGGCCGTAGTGGCGTAAGCACCAACAATTGTTGCTTCAGCCCCGTTCATGCCTTTCATATGATCTGCTTTTATAACGGCTTTATCTCCAACTTTATATGTTGGATTCTCAGCTTGCTTTAATCCTTTTGGAACCTCTCCTGAACTAGAGTGATTCATCTCTGAATGATCGTGCATGGATTCGTTTTTGTCAGTTGAAGGCTTTTCATGACTAGAATCGTTTCCGCATCCGCTTAGTCCAATAATGACAGATGCACCAAGAATAAATAGCTGTTTTTTCATAACAGTCCCTCTTTTCCACATAATAAATTTTAAAATAAAAATCATTTAATCCTTAAAAACAACTTATCTTTGCCTACTCTTCTACTTTTCTTTATTGTAGCCAGACTTTGTGCAGATTTTGTGAAGATGAAGGTAATTGGGTACAAAAAATTCCTGTGCCTAAAAAAGGCCTTCGTATGAAACACTTACCACAAGGAAAAAGTATAAAAATAAAAGGAGGAAAGAAACATGCTAAAAATACGCTTTGCTCTATCCTCACTCTTACTTGCGTTTAGCTTGGTGATGGGAGCCCCCTTTGCTTCTGCACACTCCACGCTCTCATCCAGCGTACAAAAGATAGAAGTAACGTCCATTAAAATGAAAACGCTCAAAACATTTATCGATGAACAAGATATGAATGCATTCACCAATAGTATAAAAAAGGCACAGCATATGAACATTCTCTTAGATGAAGAATCTGCTGGGAGTATTGATTGCAAAATGACCATTACCTATGGAGATGGTTCTAGCCGTCATTATTTCATTTGGATTATGGATGATGGACGCGATGTGTTAATTGCTCATCAAAAGTATCCCGAGGACCTTCATCTTAAAGGGTATGAATTAAGCCAAAAAAATTCCTTGCACCTAACAAAGCTGCTAAAGAATATTCTTTAGCAGCTTTGCTTTTGGATCACTTTCACCGAGAGTGGCTCGATGACTCCAATATTTTTTAGTTTATATTGCCCACATAGCATATACTGCTATGACTGCGAGCACGTACAAAATAGCTGAGATGATCCACTTTTTCATATCTTATAGCCTCACTCTCTGCAATCGCAGTGCATTTAATACAACCGATACAGAACTAAAGGCCATCGCGGCTCCAGCGACCCAAGGAGCTAACAGCCCAACTGCTGCAATTGGAATACCAAGGGTGTTGTAGCCCATTGCCCAGAATAAGTTTTGCTTAATATTAGAAATCGTTTTTCTACTCATTTCAATCGCATCTGCAATGCTCATCAAGTCTCCTCGCATCAGCGTAATATCAGCGGCTTCCATCGCTACATCCGTTCCTGTTCCGATGGCCATTCCAATATCAGCTAACGCAAGTGCAGGAGCATCGTTAATACCGTCTCCTACCATTGCGACTTTTTTACCTTGCTGCTGAAGCTTTTTCACTTCTTCTGCTTTTCCTTCTGGCAACACTTCTGCTATAACATGCTCAATACCCGCTTGCATCGCAATAGCCTGAGCTGTTTGACGATTATCACCTGTAATCATCATCACTTCTAAGCCCATTTCTTTTAACCTGGAAACTGCTTCTTTAGAAGTTGCTTTAATGGTATCTGCAACAGCAAGCATGCCGGCATATTTTCCGTCCAGAGCAACGAGCATGGCCGTTTTTCCTTCTCGTTCTAAATTTGTCATTTCTTCTAAGGCTGTATCAATATTCACTTTATACTGGTTCATAAGCTTTCTTGTTCCCACTAACAGCTCTCGCTCTTGTACAGTTGCTTTTACTCCATATCCTGGAATAGCTTCAAAAGATAATGGGTCTTGAATCTCTATACCTTTATTTTTTATACCTGCTACGAGTGCTTGAGCTAGAGGGTGCTCTGATAAACGCTCAGCCGATGCAACTAACTGTAATAGCTCATTTTCTTTGTATCCTTGTGCAATACGCACATCGGTTAACTCGGGGGTTCCATTTGTCACAGTTCCCGTTTTATCTAAAAGAATCGTATCGATTTTATGCGTTGCTTCTAAATGCTCGCCGCCTTTGAATAAAATACCAAATTCTGCTGCACGGCCCGACCCCGCCATAATGGAAGTTGGAGTAGCTAAGCCTAACGCGCATGGACATGCAATCACTAGTACAGCAATAAGTTTCTCTAAAGCCGGCGCAAATTCGCCAGGCGCAATCCAAATATACCAAACAAAGAAAGTAAGAAGAGCAATTCCGACTACAATTGGCACGAATATACCCGAAATATAGTCAGCTAATCGCTGAATAGGCGCTTTAGACCCTTGCGCTTCTTCTACTACTTTAATAATTTGCGCAAGCGCCGTCTCTTTTCCAATGTTCGTAGCTTTTATTTTTAGAAAACCATTTTTATTGAGTGTAGCTCCGATTACTTTATCTCCAATGTTTTTATCTACCGGTACGCTTTCACCTGTCAGCATAGACTCATCTAAAGCTGATTGCCCTTCAATAATCTCTCCGTCTACTGGTACTTTTTCACCAGGTTTAATAAAAATAACTTCGCCTTTTTGCACTTCTTCCACTGGTATTTCAACTTCCGCTCCGTCTCTTACTACAACGGCCGTTTTAGCTTGTAAGCCCATCATTTTTTTTATCGCTTCTGAAGAACGGCCTTTGGCATTTGCTTCAAACAATTTCCCTAAAAGAATCAGCGTAATTAATATAGCGCTCGTTTCATAATAAAGCTGAGCTGTATGAGTAGATGACCCAAGCGATTTAAGAGAAGAGTATAAACTGTAGAAATAAGCTGCGCTTGTGCCTAGTGCTACTAAAACATCCATGTTGGCGCTTTTGTTACGCAGAGCTTTAAATGCGCCTACATAAAATTGCTTCCCTACCACGAACTGAACAGGCGTAGCTAAAGCGAGCTGAACCCATGGATTCATCAGCATATGAGGCAAAGGAATAAACGATGTAAACGTAAAATGGATAACCATTGCCCATAATAGCGGTACGCTTAAAATCAACGAAAACCAAAACTTCCCTTTTTGTTTACTGAGTTCTTTTTCTCTGTAGCTTTGCTCTTCTTCTTTTTCTTCTGACTTTAGCTTTGCTCCGTATCCAAGTTTTTCAACTCGCTGCGTTATATCTTGCGGAGCTATTTGAGAAGGGCTGTATTCAACAGAAGCAGTTTCTAAAGCAAGGTTAACGCTTGCCTTTGTCACGCCTTCTAATTTGTTTAACCCTTTTTCAATCCGAGTCGAACAAGCGGCGCACGTCATGCCCGTAATAGCAAATTCGGCTTTTTCACTTACAACTCCATACCCAAGCTTTTCGATTTTTTCTTCAAAGGCCTGTGGACTTGTTTTAGACGGATCGAATATGATAGTAGATCTTTCCAAAGCCAAATTCACGTTTGCTTCTTTTACACCTTCTATTTTTTTTAATCCTTTTTCAATTCGGTTAGAGCACGCTGCACATGTCATACCTGTAATTTGCAAGGTGGCTTCTTTTGGTTTATCACCCATCACGTTTCGCCTCCCGTTATATACCTATAAGGGGTATATATTTTTCCTAAATCAAGCGTGCGAAGGTATTCGCACGCGATGCTGTTTATGCTACGTCATAACCTTGGTCATCAATAGCCTCTTTAATATCTTCGACCGTTACTTGACTTGGATCAAATGCAACCGTTACTTTTGCATCTTCTAAGCTTACTTCTACGCTTTTAACGCCATTAAGTTCGCCTACGCCGCCTTCAACAGCTTTGACACAATGACCGCAAGACATTCCTTTTACTGATAATGTTACGTTTTCCATTTCTAGCATCTCCTTTATTTCATTAATCGTTTAATGGTTGTTAATAATTCATCCACTACTTCTTCATCACCAGCTTGCACACGTTCTACAATGCAATGCTTCAAGTGACCTTCAAGCAAAATTTTACTTACACTATTTAAAGCAGACTGCGCAGCTGCGATTTGAGTAATCACGTCGTCACAATACGTATCTTTTTCAATTAATCCTTTAATTCCTCGAATTTGTCCTTCAATTCGATTTAATCGGCTTGTTAGATTTTTTTTCACTTCTGGAGAATGGTGACTTTTTCTTTCACTATTTATCGTACAACATTTTTCTTCACTATTTATGTGATTCGCTTCGACCATCTAACATCCTCCCTTCATAACTTCATCATACTATACCCCCCTACCCTATGTAAAGAGAAAAGCTCGCTTCTGCTTACTTTATCTTTTCACCAATTTCGATAGCTATGCTTATATCATTTTCAACTAACATCAACCCACTTATAGCCTATTCCCCATACGGTTTGCAGGTATTCGTCTACAGGAAAACCCGCTTTTCTAAGCTTATCCCGAACATTTCGTACATGGGAGTCAATAGTACGATCTCCAATCTCCGCCTCATATCCCCACACTAACACAAGCAAGTCGTCCCGGCTGAACACACGATTTAAATGCTGAAGAAGTAACCCCACCAATTCAAACTCTTTAGGCGTCACTTGAATGTGCTGATTTTTATATTGTAATACGTGGTCTTCCTTGCTCCATACTAACCCTTTGTAGGTGACTTCATGTTTTTCTTTTAACGAACGTCTAAGAACCGCGCTGATGCGTGCAACCAATTCTTCTTCGCTAAACGGTTTAGTAATATAGTCGTCTGCCCCTATATTTAATCCCTTTACTATATCTAACGTTTGGCTGCGAGCTGTGAGCATAATGACCGGTAGATCAGACATCTTCCTTACTTTTTGACAAATCTCCCACCCATCTTTGCTTGGCATCATAATATCTAATAACATCAAATCTGCTTTGTTACCTTCATCAAGATAGCGCAGCGCTTCAGTTCCCTTTTCAAACTTTATACAGGTAAATCCGTTTGGCAGCAGATAAAGTTCTAGTAAATCCAGCATCCTTGCTTCATCATCTACTAATAAAATAGTGGGCATCCTATCCATCCTCTCTTAATACAATCTCTACAGTCGTTCCTTTTCCCGTCTCGCTTGTGATGGTTATTTCTCCTTCATGAGCTTCTACAATCTCCTTTACAATTGATAACCCTAATCCGTAACCTCCGCTTTTTCTCGAGCGAGATTTTTCCACTCGATACAGCTTATCAAATACGTAAGGCAGATCTTTTTCTGGAATGCCTATGCCTTGATCTTTGAGAGTTATTGTCAATGATTCGGCTGATTTTTTTACCATTAAATCGATTTTAGTCCCTTCTTTTGAATATTTCATTGCGTTATCAAGTAAATTGATAATCACTTGCTGAAATCTTTCAGGATCTAGTGAAATATAAAGACCTTGAGAGCAGCTTATGTCCAGCTCCATCTCTTTTTCTTTTAAAGCTAAATGAAAATGCGCGCATATGGTGTGCAAATACGTAGCCAGTTCTACTTTTTGTTTTTGAATAAAAAATGTATGCTGATCCAGCTGCGCCAGCTGAAACAAATCTTTGACTAACTGTGAAATTCTTCCCGCTTCTTCTTCCACAATAGCAAGATATTTATCCCTTTCTTCCGGTGTATTAGAAGGCCTTCTTGCTACGTCTGCATAGCCCTTTAAATACATCAAAGGAGTTTGAAGTTCATGTGAAATGCTGCTTAAAAATTCATTTCTCTCTTTTCGTAACCGCTGCAGCTCATTCGCTAACGACTGAATGGACATTCCTAATTGTCCAAGTTCATCTCTTGAATGAGCGCCAAGTTTCACAGACAAATCTCCTTGACTCAGCTTCTCTGTTGCTTTTTTCATTTTGATTAAAGGAGCAGTTATAAATTTAGACAGAGCAAAAATAGTCACAATGGAAAATAAAACGGACACAGCTCCCGCTACGTAAAAATGATGCTGTAGTCTCGCAATCATTTCGTGAATATCCTTTGTGTTTTTGAACATATAAACCGTTCCGAACTGTTGATGGCCTTCTTTAATAGGTGATGCCGTGGCGATATAAGGTTTGCTTTTCCAGTCGCCTTGCATAATTTCACCTTTATATGTAAGAGACCTTCCTTTCCATTTCTCTACTTCTTTTCTTGCACCTTGAATTAAAGGTCTAGATGAACTGATAATTTCCCCTGTTTTATCCGTTATGATAACATCAGTTTCTGCTTCTGATTCCATCAGTGCAACATGGTTAAGCGTAGCAGAATCATGATGCTTCTCTAATACTTCCCGGTGACTGTTTCCTCTTAAACGCAAGCTTTGCAGCTCCTCTGAAATTCGTGTATTGGCAAGACCGCTATATAAATAGAAAAAGAGAGCGGCTTCAATTAGTAAAATGAACATTAAAAACAAGAGTCCAAGCTTAATAGAAATACGATTCATTTATTCACATCCCTTGCTTTCATTATAAAAGTAATAAATGAAGAAACTGTGCAGAATAAAACATACCTAATTAAATAACGGTTATTCTTTGACATTTTACCACGGGTATCTGACAGCTTAGCGTATGAAGTAAGTTTATCATACAGCAAATTTCGAACTTACGAAGCGTGCAGCAATACATAATCCAAAAGCAAAAAGAGATTGAGACATAACAAAATCACTCTAATCTAAAGACGAACAAATTGGATAAGGTAGCTAGTATAAATTACTGGTCACACCGCAGTTGATTTCCGTGCAAGACTTCGCTTTCCGCGGGCGGCCGCTGAGCCTCCTCGTTGCTTACGCTCCTGCGGGGTCTCACCTGTTCCGCTTTCCCCGCAGGAGTCTTCGTCTTACCCTCCAATCAACTGCTAGAAGCAACTATATACATGAAACCTACGTTCACCATACCAATAAAAAAATCCAAACGAGTTGGATTCTTCATCAAGAATCTCGATTCATCGTTCGGATTTTTCTTTAACTAAACTACTTTTACCCCAGCCTCTTTTTATTTAACAATAATAACAGGACATTCTGCGGATTGAGCAACTTCGTGACTTACACTTCCTAGAAAGGTCTCTTTAACAAAGCCCTTTCCTCGGCTTCCTATCACAATGACGTCTTGTTGATTGTCACGTGCGTATTCAATAATTTTCTTTGAAGCGGTGCCTTCTACACCGTATGCCTCATATGGAATACCTGATTGAGTTAAATGATTGTGAGCTTCAGATAAAATATCGCGGTTTTCTTCTTCTATCAGTGCGTCCAAGTCAACGCTAAAAACAGGCTGCTGCAAGTGAATTCTTTCCTTAATATGTACAATTGTCAGCTTATTAGCATTTACGCTTTCAGCTAGTTTACTTGCATGTTGAAGAGCACGAATAGAAGGTGCGGAGCCATCAAAGGCGACTAAGATTTTGTTATACATATCAAGAACCCTCTCTCTTTTTGTTCTTTCATGATGTATTACCATCTAGATGCTGTAGATGATAAAGCAAAAAATAATAAAGTAAGAGACTTCTTGATTTTTGCTTTATCATCCATACTATACTTTTACCGCTTTCAGAAAAAACAAAACATTTATCCGTTTTTTTCCATATGAAAAGCCTTTGCTCACTAGAAGCAAAGGCTGATTGTTTATGTTAGTAGGTTATTTAACAAACTTCTTTTAACTCTTCAGTTAAACGTAAAAAAGTTTCTTTATCTCTTTTTTCTAAAGACTGATCGATTTGCAGTAAAAGCTGTGCTTTTTTAAAGTCACGAAGAGATTTGTTTAGCACTAGTTGAGCTGCTGTCGCGTCTGATACTTTTACTTCTTCTCGTGTCATTTTGCGGGACGTATAGTTTTCCATTACAAGTCAACTCCTCATCCTTTTCGCTATTATATAAGAAATCATATAATTATTCAAATGTTTTTTCTTATTTTTCATTTTAAATTTGACCCCCAAAAACCGAGATTAAGACATAGCGAAATCAATTCAATCTAAAGACAAACAAATTGGATACATGAGCTGAACCGCTTGTGACACCGCTGTTGATTTCCGTGCAACCGCTAGAAGCATCTACCCCCATAAACGAAACCTACGTTCATCACAATAACAAAAAAATCCGAACGAGTTGGATCCTTTATCAAGAATCTCGATTCATCGTTCGGATTTTCTTTCCACTAAAATAATTTTGTCTCAGCCTCTTGTTATCACAACCACTCTGGGCGTGAAGAACCTCGAGGAACGAGAACCGTCTTATATTCCCCTGGAGTTTCCGACATTTCGATTTGTTCTGTAAGCCCTTGGTACAATCCTAAAGGTGTTTGGGCTGTAAAGAGATCCGGTGCAATGTACTCATGCTTCTCTGACGAACCAGCTGTTTGATGAGCATATGTTTTATCATAGATGCCCATTGATAAAATCCATAAAGATACGCGATCTAATGATACACGCACGCGGTAGCTGCCTCCTTCTTTTGCTCTTCTTTCTAGTGCCATTAAAGCACCAACTTCAAGCAGCCAAGAAACTGCATAATCATTGACAACTACAATAGGAGGCAGCTTAGGATTTTCTGGCGATCCTTCTAACGCCATGACTCCCGTTACGCTTCCCGCTGTCTGGTCAAATCCATTTCTTTTTGCCCACTCTCCTTGCGTCCCGTGCAGGTTAACGGTGCAGTGGATGATTCCAGGTTTTAATTTTGCACACTCTTCAGCTGTTAGACCGTATCTCTCTAGAAATCCGTAGCGACGGTTCCCAAAAAAGATATCGGCTTCTTTTAGAAGATCAACCATTTTTTCTTTTCCTTCTTTTTCACCGATATCCAGCGTTGAAGAGCGCATACCGATATTAGACGTAGCGTAAATCGTATCATGCTCCCAATCCGTTGGCTTCCAAATATTTAAGACGTCCGCACCGTGTAAAGCGAGAGCTCTACCGAATCCTGCTCCTGCAATAACGTGGCCAAGACCTAATGCTCGAATACCATCTAGCGGCGTTTTAGGGTTCTTTGAAAAAGGAATTGGCTCACTTTCTCCAATCTTTTCAATTTCAATCAAAGGAAGCTGCGCTACTTCTTCATACACGGACTCATTCATAAACTCTTCAATTGTCCGCACAACAGGCATAATAACTCCTCGCTCCGCTGCAGCTTTTTCCAATTCTTCTGCATTCCATCCGCGAATCGCTTTTGCCACTGCATCAGGGTCTTCTATACAATTTAACAGCTTTAGCGTTTCATGCTTAGAGCGTGGATATGGATTCAGCGGCATCACCCATTTGCCGTCTTTTGTTTGATAAAAGCGAAAGCCTAATGGATTATAAGGATCATTTGCTTTACTCGGTGCGTACCCATTAAGCTTTTCCCATTTTTTATCGTAAAAAGGTGATAATCTTCGAATCGCTTTTCGTAAATCCATATGAATATCTTGACCTTTTCCTCCGCGTATTCTCCAAATTTTTGAGACAGCTACTGACTTAGCAACCAGTGCAATAGCTGCTGCTGAGGCAAGTCGCAGCGTACTAGGAACAATTGGATCTTCTCCGTAAAATGTAATGTTTCCTCCACTGTCTTTTGCTGATAAGCCGACTCCTTGAAGCACATTTTCCAGCTCTTGATAGATATCAAAATCACTATTATCCGTTAAACGATTTTCATTTGCTTTCACAATAGATTTTGTTAGCTGACCTTTCGTAATGTTGCTCATGTGTAGTCCCTTCTTTCCTCGTATAATTACCTCATTATGTCCCTGCTTGCTGAAGTTATGCCCTCATCGAGTTAAATCAAAACACTTTAAATATAACCTTTACGTTAACGTTAATATTATCTTAAAACGAATGTATCATATATCACTTGGGCGAACAAATAATTTGTTTCATAAACAAACAAAAGCGTTTTATGTTTTTGTACATAAAACGCTTTTTTCCTATTTTATATTTTCTTTTTCGAACTACTTTTCGATTGGTTTTTTTAATGCATGTAAATTTTCTTCTGCAGAAAGCATGACCTGGTTCATAATATCTTCCGCATCTTTAATGGCTTGGTTATAAAAGTGAGGACCTATATGTTCTTTAATAAACTCCAATACATTTTCCGCTGCAAATTCACTGATTTCTTCATCTCGTTCGTTATAAAAAAACGTTTGAATTTCATTCAGCATTTTATCTTTGTCTTCTTTTGAAAAATTAATAAACATAAACAAAACTCCTCTTTACATTGATATCTGTCTACCTGACATCATAGCAAGAGGAGCTGAGAAAATGCAGTCTTTTTTTCTTGTGATTTTTGTGTACAATGCTTGTGTTGATTTGAATTAGCTAGACACTTTCATAGCCGGTTTTTCTTTTATGCGGCTTGAGCGTTTTTTCATATCCTGTAAAATCTCTAAATATCTCTTTTCCGTCAACTCATATTTTACGAGTGGGACAAGTGATAACAAGCAAAGAATACCCGGAATAATCGTAAAGATTAAAGCAATCCAAATGAGCGTGCTGTGTGACTGAATTTGATTTGGCACGTACCCTACTGCTGAAAGGATGTACCCACCTACTGCTCCACCCACTGCTGAAGCGACCTTTGTTTTGAAAATATTCGTAGAAAACACCATTCCTTCTGCTCGGTTCCCCGTTTTCCATTCGCCGTATTCTACACAGTCAGCGAGCATAGATGTTTGAGCAATGTTACTAACCCCACCGCCAAAAGAAGCTAAAAAGCTTAAAATCATCACTGGCATAACGTGGAAACCCGTTGCAAACATTGTAAGAGTGGCTACAGCATTTAGGGCAATTCCCCCTATTGCTGCACGTTTCTTTCCAAATTTATTTGAAATGAAAGGAGACGCGATCGCTCCTACAATTTGTGCTGTGAAAAATAAGGTTAAATAAAGAGACGCGATGTTCTCTGCATTTAAATTGTATTTAAAATAGTAAATAGAAAACGTAGTTCGAATCGTTAAAATTGTTTCAACTAAAAGCATTGAGAAAATCAGGTAGCGCAACGGTCTATTTTGAATAAATAAGTTCCAAACTGCTTTTGGCGTCTGCTTTTCCTGTCTTTTTACGGTATAGTTTTCTTTTACTCCTGAAAATGTGATGATCATTGTAATCATTAAGATACACGCATAAATAAGACTAAGCATAAACCAGTTTCCAAAATAATGAGCTAGTGGAAGAGTTAATAAACTAGCAAATAAAGACCCTACTGCTGCAATTGTTCTAGGAAAAGCTACAACTTTATTTCGTTCTTTTACATCTTGTGTAATCGTTGCTGAAAGCGACCAATAAGGAATATCCATGATAGCAAAGCTTGTTCCCCACGCGATATAAGTGATATAAGCATAAATTAATTTTCCTGTGTGAGAAAGATCAGGACTAATAAAACACGCGACTGTAGCAACAGCTGCAAAAAATCCGCCTATTAAAAGATATGGCCTAAACTTACCAAATCTCGTTTCTGTATTATCAACAATCATTCCGATAATAATGTCTGCAATTCCATCCCATATCCTTGCAATAAGAAATAAGGTTCCTACGGCTGCAGCATTTAATCCTACGCTGTCCGTATAAAAAATCATTAAATATGTACTTGTTAATGCATAAATAATATTGTTTCCAAAGCTCCCCATTCCGTATGATAATACGGTCTTTAGAGAAACTTTTGACTGTACCCCCATGCTCATATAACCTAACTCCCTTCTCCTATAAAACGCTTTCATATCATATTATGAGTGACTAGAATCTCATTGCTTTATGAGATTCTAGTCTCCTGTTGCTACTACATGTTTTCTACAACTCGACTTTCGTAAGGCTGCAGAACAATATCTTTAAATACTTTTACTTCTGGCGTATGGTTCATAAGGAAGTAATAACTTGTCTCTCCAAGCTTGCGAGGATATACTTCAACTCCATCTTCACTTTCCGTATGCTCAATCTGCTGCTGTTTTACAATATCAAGCGCAATTTTTTCAAACGTTTGCCCTTCAATTCCACAGCCTACATAATAAACCGTCCCGCGACCAAACTGATTTTTTGTTACAGCGGCTTGATTATAAAATGGATCATCATACTCATACAGCACTTCAGCTGTTACAGGTGTGATAATGTCTCTCCACACGGACGCACTTGCTTGTTCTCCTTCATACGATCCTTTTCCTTTAATAGCTGCTTTTTGAGTAGAAGACAGTGCTTCCACTTCATGAATTTCAATCCCTGTTATTTCTTTTACATATCCGGGCAGCGTCTGTTTAAAGTGAATATTATTTTGTTTGTCTTTAATGCCGGTTCTAAACGTAAAAACGATAACGCCTCCGCTTTCAGTAAATTCAGTAAATCTTTTACCTAGTTCTTCATCAATGATTTGCAAAGCTGGAACAACCAGTACTTTATAGCTTGAAAAATCTCTTGTAGCAGGAATAACATCAATAGGTGTATTCAACTTATAAAACGGTGTATACCCTCTAAGAAGCTCTTGCGTAAAGTCAAACCCTTCACTTTGCTGCTGAAAGCGCCATGACCATATATTTTCATAGTCATATAAAACAGCAACATCCGACTTAATGTCAGATTCAAGTACATGTTCGTACTTAACGATTTCACTAAATAACGACTGAACTTCTTTGTAGCGTCTTCCATAATGATTATCGTGACCTACAATTCCGTAGCAGTATTGCTCAGCTCCTCTTGTCATTCCGCGCCAACGGAAATACAGCATGTCCGTGCATCCATGAGCAAACGCTTGATAAGACCACATTTTTGCCTGATTAGGCCTCGGTAGATAACCGATGACATCATGACCTTGAGCACCCATTAATTCCTCTACAATCCAGAAGTTTTTATGTAGCAGACCTCTATTAAAATCATGTCCCAGTGCAATATGAGCAGGGGTAATCGGCTCTGTTTGACCGCCCCATACCGGATAATTGTCATAGGATACAAAGTCCATGACTTCTAGATTCTCTTCATGGTCAAACCATTTATCAAAAAAGCCTCCTGAGACGTTCGTTGTCAACAGCTGGTGATCACCTTTATATCTCTTCACAATTGCTGTTTGTTCATGAGCATATCTGTTTAACGAAAAAGAGCGAAAGCGCGCCCAATCAAGCTTTAACGAAGGACTGTGTGTCGTAATTGTTTTTACAGGCATAGGCACTTCGGTAAAGTCGTTATACGTTTGTCCCCAGAAAATAGTGCCATACTTTTCATTTAACTCATGAATATCTTTATATTTTCTTTCCAAAAACTGCTGAAACTCTTTATGACATTGTTCGCAGTAACACATATCACTGCCTTCATGGCCAAATTCATTGTCAACTTGCCATGCTACGATTGCTTCTTCTGAGCAGTAGTGCTTTACTAGTTGTTCTGTAATCTGAGCGCTATACTGCCGGTAAAGAGGAGAATTAAAACAATATTGACGTCTTCCTCCAAATGCTCTGACCGCCCCATTTTCATCTATTGATAAAATAGAAGGATGCTGCTTCGCAAGCCAAGCCGGAAAAGTGGCAGTAGGGGTACCAAACATAATGTCAATATTCTGTTTTTTAAGCTTATTGATAACGCTATCAAAAAAAGAAAAGTCATATTGCCCTTCTTTAGGCTCCATAAGATGCCAAGCGAACTCCCCTATTCTCACCATATTTGATCCTAACTCTTTAATACCTTGGATATCTTCTTCTATCATATTCTCTGGCCAATGTTCAGGGTAATAATCGACGCCGATGTACATTTTTCTCTACTCCTATCTATTTCTTTATTTCATTAAATGAACGTTTTGCTGTTACTTGTTAAGGTATTCTTGGAAACGGTGATCAAAAGCAAAAAAATCACATTTCCTGTCTTCATAAATAATTCTCTATTCAACTTTTAAGATACATACTTTCTAATCTTTTAAAACGCTTACAAGTTTATTTTATGAACTTTATTCAAAATATTCAATGGTAAAAATTTAGAGAAAAACATCCTTTTTTTGCTCTTTATTAAAATAAAGAATAAAACGCTTACAAAGACAAATGTTTTTATAATTCTTTTATATATCTTCCCTCACACTTCCCACATCCACATTTAGGTAATAAATTGCTTAGAAAACAATCTTCAAAAGTCATTTCTTTCATACATGTTATCTATCAATTAGTAAGAGTCATTTGACTTATCTATAAAATAGTAAAAATTCCAGAGCAGGTTTTTACCATTATTAACACATTGATCCTACGTTCACCATCACGACAAAAAAAAGACCGCACAATGAATCGATAATCTCGATTCATTGTGCGGATACTTCTTGGGCTAAAATACGTTTGTTCTACCTCTTACTTGCAGCTGATTATGAACACGCCCTTTTACGGATTTGTATTCATGCAGCTTCCATTTATACAAAACTCTTCAAACACAGGGCTCTTTACATTCTCCATTAACAATGGGGTTGCAACATGCTGGAAATTAGAATGACGAATTGTTAGGTTTGTAACGGGAGAACGTTCATAGGCTCGAATCCATAAGCCGTATTTCCCTCCATTACTTTGCAAATTTTCTATGTTGATATTACGAACGACGGGCGTAAAATTCCCTGTGTCTCCTTCTTCATAGTACATGTCTATTTGAATCACTTCACTGCCAACGCTTTTGACCGTATTGCTGCTAAAGTCGATATCTTCAATCGTTCCGCCGCGAACTGAATTTGTTTTAATGCGCAGCGCCCGGTCTAGATTGGGACTGTCCATAACATTGTGCTGAGCAAATACGTTCCGGACGCTTCCTGATATTTCGCTGCCGATCACAACGCCCCCGTGGCCATCTTTCATTTCGTTTCCTTCAATAATAATATTTTCACTTGGTACGTTGATTCTTCTTCCATCTGCATTACGCCCCGACTTAATCGCAATACAATCATCTCCATTGTCAAAATAAGAATCTTTAATAAGCACATTTTTACTCGATTCAGGGTCTACTCCATCATTATTAGGACCATGACCTATAATTTTTACATCATCAATTAAAATGTTCTCGCTTAAGACAGGGTTGATTTGCCACATGGGCGAATTTAAAATGGTTACACCTTTTATCATAATATTTTTGCTGTGATAAGGCTGAATAAAACTAGGTCTCAAATAGTGCCCTTTGCCAAATACGCGCTCTTTAACAGGAACTTTCTCTTCTGCCATTTTAAACAGCAAATCGCGATCTTGCTGTTGATTGGGCTCGCCTTCTTTCCATCCAAACTCCTTTTTTCCTTTCCAGGGCCACCAATGTTCGTTATCACCCTGTCCATCTAACGTACCTTCTCCTGTAATCGCAATATTTTTTTCGTTATAAGCATAGATAAGCGGTGAATAATTATATAGCTCCACGCCTTCCCATCTTGTTAAGACAGCAGGTAAGTATTTGTCAGGATTTTGACTAAACTTAATGGTAGCTTTTTTCATTACATGAAGATTTACATTGCTTTTTAAATAAATCGCACCGGTAACATAAGTTCCTGGTGGAACAACAACGCGCCCTCCTCCTGCTTTGTTAGCCGCTTCGATTGCTTTTTTAAAAGCAGCCGTTGAATCAGACTTTCCATCTCCTGCTGCTCCGTACCGCTTAATATTAAACGTACGGTTCGGAAATGAAGGAGGCTGAATTTGTTCTTTAACTGCTGTTATTTTTTCACTTGCTGAAAGAGCTTCTCCTTGGGCAGAAAACGGTAAAATAAGCATCAGAGTCATCACAAACAAAGAAAGCACATATTTTTTCACTAGCTTTTCCCCTTTCGTTTAACAATCTAGTAACCGACTTATTTATAAAGTAACGCCTGTTTTAAAAATGGCCATTTCTTTAAAATCATTTTTTTCGTTATTTACAAGCTCTCCGCTAGAAACCCCGATCATGTACTCAATAAAGCTTTCTAACGTAGCTTCTTCTGTGTCACCTTCAACCAGTACCCCTCCATTAAAATCAATCCAGTGCGGCTTCTTGTTATAAAGAGCGGTGTTTGTAGAAATTTTTATAGTGGGCACAAACGTTCCAAACGGCGTTCCTCGTCCCGTTGTAAACAGTACAATGTGACACCCTGAAGCCGCTAAAGCAGTTGAGGCAACTAAATCATTTCCAGGAGCACTTAGTAAATTTAAACCGTTAGTTTGTAAGCGATCTCCGTAATTTAACACGTCTACGACTGGGGCCGTGCCTGCTTTTTGAGTACAGCCAAGTGATTTATCTTCTAACGTTGTAATGCCGCCTGCTTTATTGCCGGGAGAAGGATTTTCATACACCGGCTGTTCATGATTGAGAAAATACGTTTTAAAGTCATTAACCAGATGAACAATTTTATCAAATGTTTGTTCATCAACAGCTCTTTCCATTAGCAGGGTTTCTGCACCAAACATTTCAGGTACTTCTGTTAAAACTGTTGTGCCTCCTTGGGCAATGAGCCAGTCAGAGAATTTACCGAGCAGCGGATTTGCTGTAATACCAGATAATCCATCTGACCCACCGCATTTAAGACCTACTTTCAGCCTGGAAATATCAACGTCTTCTCTTTTATCATCTTTAGCAGCAGCATAAATTTCTTTTAACAAAGTGACTCCTGCCTCAATTTCATCCTCGACGTCTTGAGATTGTAAAAACTTCACTCTGCTTTCATCAATTGTACCTAGCGCTTGTTTAAATTCTGTTAAGCTATTATTCTCACATCCAAGCCCTAATACTAATACGCCTCCAGCATTTGGATGCTGTACCATTCCCGTAAGCATGGTTCTTGTATTAAGGTGATCATCACCGAGCTGAGAACATCCGTAATTGTGTTTTAAAACGGTTACATGTTCAAAAGGCGAGATATCCCCTATTTCTTTTTGAAACTGTTTAATCATTTGTTCGGCTATACCATTTACGCACCCTACCGTTGGAATAATCCAAAGCTCATTTCTAATTCCAATGTCTCCGTTTTTGCGGCGATATCCTTTAAACGTTAGCGATTGTTTTTTTTCTTTAGGAGCTGCTAACTTTTGATGAAATTCATATTCGTTAACATTATTTAAATTTGTTTTTGTGTTATGCGTATGCACCCATTCACCAGGTGAAATAGAGTGCGTCGCATGCCCGATTGGAAAACCATATTTTATAATGTTGCCGCCCGCTGAAATTGGCGTAAGAGCTATTTTATGGCCCCTTTTTACTTCTTCTTTTAGAGAAATTTCTTTTCCATCAACCATAAGGTTCTCTTGTGCTAAAAAATCTCGTAAAGCTACTGCTACATTATCTTCCTCATGAATACGAATTACTTCTTTCATATGCTTCACCTCTTACTGTTTAGTTGCGGTTACATAGAGAATTTCTTTTATTGCCTGTTTCATTCCGAGAGTTTCAATGGCTAAGACTCCATTTGTTACGGCTTCTGTTAAGCTAGGAATCGTATTTAAATTCTCTCCCCAATGCTCTTTATATCCCAGCACTTCTTTTACAATGTAAGAAATGCTTTTTTCAGTACCGTCAAACGTATTCCAAAGAGATTCATACATTTCTAGAACTGCAGGGTCATCTGATAGTTCAATTTTTTCTCCTTCTCTTTTTCCTTTATAAAAAGAAATGAGGGCACTGAGAGAAAATGTAAGCAAAGCCGGCAGCGCTCCTTGCTTTTCAACGTACTCTTTAAGAGTTGGGATGTTTCGCGTTTTAAACTTTGTCATGCTGTTCAAAGAGATGCTCATTAATGCGTGGTGGATAAACGGATTTTGAAAGCGTTCTAATGCAGATTTAGCAAATGGCAAAGACTCTTCTTCCGAAACTGGTAAACTAGGAATAATTTCTTCATACAGACACTTTCGAATAAACGTTCCGATTACATCATCTTCGACTGCTTCTCTGACCGTATTTAGTTCCGCTAAATACGCAACAGGCATCATAGCAGTATGAATCCCATTTAAAATTCTGACTTTCTGCAGCGCATATGGTGCAATGTCGTTCACAAATTTCACATGTAAACCAGCTTCTTCCGCGGGAAACTCTTCTTTTACCCACTCAGGTCCCTCAATAACCCATAAGTAAAATGGCTCTGCGATCACAAAAAACTCATCTTCATAACTCAGTTCATTGAGCAGATTTTCATCGTTTGGATAACCTGGCACAATTCGGTCAACAAGCGTGCAGCAAAAAGCATTTGCTTCGTGTATCCATTCGGTAAACTTTTTCTCTAAATTCCATTTGTCGGCATAGCGCAATACCATTTTCTTTAACAAATCCCCGTTTCGCTCCACTAATTCACAAGGAAGGATAATAAGTCCCTTTGTTGGATCTCCTTGAAAAGCTTGAAACCGCTTATATAGAAATGCCGTAACTTTACCAGGAAAACTCGTTTGCGGTGCATGTTCCAAGCGGTCTTCTTCTAAAAATGCGATACCTGCTTCTGTTGTATTAGAAATAAGAAATCTTAGCTCTTCTTTCTCCGCTAATTGCATATACGCCTCATAATCTTCATATGGATTTAGACCTCGGCTAATAGATTCAATTACTTCATGTTCTTTGACTGCTTTACCGTCTTGAATTCCTTGAAGAGAAACCGTAAACAAACCGTCTTGCTCATTCAATTTACCTGCATTTCCCGTAATTCTCGGATTGACAGCTACTATACTGCCTTTAAATGCAGTGTGTTTGTTCATTTGATGAATTTGCCAATCAGCAAACCCTCTTAGAAATACGCCTTCTCCAAACTGCAGTACTTTTTCTGAGTATATACGTGTGTTAGCTTGCATCTGACGGTTTAACTTCATGTTAGCATCTCCTTTTTTGCACACATTAACATTGTTATTTTTATAGCTTTTTATATTGTTTTATTTCTTAAAAATGTTAACGTTAACATTTTTGGGCCGGTTATACTAAATAACCGGCTACATAGATGAGCGTGACTTTACAGACTGGCGAACCATTAATTCGGTATTAATTAAAACTTTATTTTGCAGCATCTTTTTGTCATCTTTGTCCATTAATGATAAAACTGCTTCTGCTCCGGTCATGCTGATTTTCTCGATTGGTCTTTTAACGGTTGTGAGTGAAGGAGTGGTGTATTTGGCTAATTCAATATCATCAAATCCAATAATTGAGATATCACTCGGTACGTTTAGCCCAGACTCGAATGCGGCGTTCATAGCACCGATTGCCATATCATCATTTGAACAAAAAACAGCAGTAGGCGGCTGCTTTAACCTTAACAGTGCTTTCATTCCTTCATATCCGCTTTGCATATCGTAATTTCCTTGAATCATATACTCTTGGCGAATGGAAACATTGTGATCAATTAACGAGTTAAGAAATCCTTCCTTACGCTGTTGAGTTGATTTAAAACCTTCTATTCCTTCTATGATTGCAATATGCCTGTGACCTAATTCAATCAAATATTCGCCGGCTTTGTAGGCTCCTTCTTTGTCATTTGACAAAATATTAATAATCGATGAATCGTCAACTTGACGGTTGAGCACAATCAACGGGATGCCTTTTTCTACTACGTTATATATAAAAGTGTTATCACGGTCGCTTTGACTCATTAAAATAATCGCATCAAAGCGTTTATTGTTGATGTACGTATAATCATCATAATCGTCAATGCCTCTTACAAATAAATTATACTGAACATCAATTACTTTACTTACCCCTCTAATACTATCTACTAAAAAACTTGGTGACGTACCGTTTGCCATGCTCGTAAAAAACAATCCAATTGTATGAGATTTTTGAAGCACTAAATTTTTCGCATGATAATCAGGAATATAGTTAAGCGTATTTGCAATCTCTAAAATTTTCTTTTTTGTTTTTTCTTTAATAAGCGGACTATTGTTTAATGCACGTGAAACCGTTGTATGTGATACGTTTGCTAGTTTTGCAATATCCTTAATTGTAACACCCATTTCATTTACCTTCCTTTAATGAATCAGTATCGATTTTTATTATAAGGATATCACAAGTTAGTAGGAATAATAAGCAAATGGTGAATGTTATGACAGTTTTGACTAAGACCTAGCATGAATATCTTGGACAATCTCCGCGTGTTTCTTATCCGTTAGCTTATACATAAAACCAATAATCACTGCAGCAATGGACAAAGCAATAGCAGGATATAGTAACAGCAAACTTTTAATTCCCACTAATGTACCTGCCTTTTGTGCCACGTTTGGGATATACCCAACTAACCCTAAACCAATACCTGATAAGAAGCCGGATAGCGACTGAGCAAGCTTTCGAGAAAAGTTGAACAATGAATACGTTGTGCCTTCTTTTCTTTCGCCTGTTTTCCATTCACCATAATCAATAATATCTGATACAAATGCCCATGTAATCCCGTTAGGAATGCTGATACCTATAAAAGCAATACTTGCTAAAATCGTAAAAATTACGACGTTAGAAGGCATAAAGAAATTTACTGTGTCCGCTGCAATACTGATTCCTAAGCCAATCATTGCAGCTTGCTTTTTTCCAAATCGGCTAACAAGCTTTGGCAGCATAATGACTCCTAGAAAGGATGAACCAATAATAATAAAGTTCATGTAAGCCATCAATTTAACATTTCCTAAATTATACTGTGCAAAGTAAATAAGCATAGCTGATTTAATATTGTAAGCTGAAATGGTAAATACCGTCATAAACACTAAAATTAAAAGAGGTTTGTTACTTACAAACGTCTTAAAAATAGACTTGACTGATAGTTTTTCTTTTGGACTCTCTTTTACGACAATGCGTTCTTTGCAATTGCGATAGCATACATAAAAAGCGATGATTCCAATGACCGACATAATTCCCATAACAACGGGATAACCGATTTTTTCATTTGGAAATAACAGAATGAGCGGTACAACAGCAATGCTGGTTACAAACAGTGCACCTAATGATCCTGTTTGACGAAAAGCAGCAAGAGACGTGCGATCAGAAGTATTTTGAGTCATGGATGCGCCTAGCGATCCGTATGGAATATTGACAAATGAATAGCCAATTCCCCAAATCATATAAGAAGCGTACGCATAAATTAATTTACCTGCCGGTGAAAGATTTGGCGAAATAAACGTGAGTACGGTTAAAATGGCTAACACCATACTTCCGAATAGTAAATACGGCCGGAATTTCCCTTTAGCTCCGATGTTTTTTCGGTAATCAATGGACGAACCAACAATGGGATCACAAACTGCTGCAAATAACTTACTTACTAGAAAAATCCCTCCCGCAGCCGCGGCAGGGATGCCTGCCACATCTGTAAAGAACTTCAACAAATAAAGCTGCCCTAAATCGAACATGAAACCGTTACCAAAATCACCCATACCATAAGATATTTTTTCTTTTACACTAAGATTTTTCTTTTCTACTTTTATTTCAACCTTTCTTTCTGTTGCCACAACACTCATGGTAATCCCCCTTCTCCCCTTGCAATTCTTTAAACTATTTTGCGCCTTTATTTTTGCAACGTATAGGCTGGGAAGCTAAAGTAGTCTTTAGCATTTTCATAACATATTCCTTTTACAATTTGCTCAAGCAGCTGTTGGTCATTAGGTACTTCCCCTTCTTCCACCCACGTACCAATTAAGCTGCATACTAGTCTTCTGAAATATTCATGCCTTGTATACGAAAGAAAACTTCGGGAATCTGTTAACATACCGATAAACCGACTAAACAACCCAACATTTGATAACGCTTTCATTTGTTCTAACATACCTTCTCGTTGATCATTAAACCACCAAGCCGTGCCAAGCTGCAGCTTGCCAGGAATACCGTCTCCTTGAAAGCTGCCAATTATACTTGCTAATACATAATTATCTTTTGGATTTAACGAATATAAAATCGTCTTTGGCAAACTATTTTGTACGTCCATTTGATCAAGAAGCTGTACGAGAGGCTCTGCCACTTGTCCGTCATACATCGAGTCATACCCTGTATCTGGACCTAACTGACGAAACATTTTGGTGTTATTGTTTCTAAGAGCATGAAGGTGAAATTGCATTGCCCAACCTAGCTCATTATACAGCTTCCCTAAAAAGATTAACGTATATGACTTGTATTTACTTTCTTCCTCAGTACTTACGCCTTCACCTTTTAAGGCTTTTAAGAAAATCTCCGAAACTTCTTCTTTCGAAGTCTTCGTATATACCATTTTATTTAGTGCGTGATCAGATAAACGCCCTCCCATGGAATGGAAAAAACGAGCTCGACTTTCAAGAGCTTTTAACAAATCATCATAGGTGTAAATGGAGCGGTTTGAACAATCTTGCAACTTTGCAATCCAGCTCTTAAACCCTTCTTGGTTGATTTCAAGCCCTTTATCCGGACGAAAACTTGGAAGTACTTGGGTCTCAAAACCTTGGACATCTCTTAGTTTCATATGATACTCTAATGAATCTGTTGGGTCATCCGTTGTACAGATAACTTTTACGTTAGAACGTGTAATAAGATCCCTTGCACCAAACTTACCGCTGCGTAATTTCTCGTTTGCTTTTTCCCAAATAAACGGTGCCGTCTGTTCATTTAATATCTCATCAATATTAAAAAAACGCCTTAACTCTAAATGCGTCCAATGATATAGCGGATTCCCAATCGTCATCGGAACTGTTTTAGCCCACGCGAGAAATTTTTCATAGTCACTCGCTGATCCTGTTATCTTTTCTTCTTCAATTCCGTTCGCTCTCATCAGTCTCCATTTATAGTGATCTCCATCTAGCCAAACGTTAGTTAACGTTTTAAACTGTTTATTCTCATAAACTTCCTGCGGGTTTAAGTGGCAATGATAATCAATAATCGGCATATCTTTTGCGTAAGTATTATACAAGTGTGCTGCTGTTTCATTTGTTAATAAAAAATGGTCATCCATAAACTGTTTCATTTCTACCTACTCCTTTACTTTTTTGTTAACGTTAACAAAATTTTATATGAGGATAAATAATCTTATTTATAGATAACTATTTTAATAAGATATAATCTTCAACAACAAAAATGTTAACGTTAACATTTTATTTAATTCTATTACTTATTTCTAAATTTTACAACAATTTATCTTTATATTTTTTCGATTTTTTTCTTTTCTTGTTTTCATATACTGATTCTTTAATTTTAAAAACACGATTTCTGACATGATTCCATAAGAATTAAAGCAAGTTTTTTCACATAGGGCTTATACAAGAGTAATAAGGTGAACGGCTGTCTTTAATGCTATAATAAATTTCATATGCAAAATATCACTACTAGCATTTAAATCATACATAGCCGCTCCACCTTGTTTTCGTATCATTTAAAATAAAGGAATTTTAAAGAGAAAAGTGAATAGTATAAACATGCACTTTATTTACTATCTCTTTTTAATTTTCATATATTCATTGCTTTTAAAGGAGAGGATATCATGCCAGGAGCCACAAGCATGGTCGTAATCGGGATTACTGCCTTAATTGTATTTGGACCAAGCAAATTGCCGGACATAGGACGAGCATTTGGACATTCCCTGCGAGAATTTAAAAATGCAGCGGAAGGAATTATACAGGATGACGACAAAAAAACTCCAGAGGATACTACTGAAGATAAAGAGGAAAAATCCTAATTTTTATGTAAATGAAAGTTATACAGACTAAAAAGCCCACTTTTAACGTGCAGTGGGTTTCTTTTTTGATGTATGATAGTAAAAAATAGTAAAGAAAGAGGGTAACTTTTTGTTTAAATCGAAACTGCATTTTTGGACATTAGAACTATTAATGATTGCTTTACTGATTTATATTTGTAAACATATTTCGTTTGTTTTTCTGCCAATCGGTGTGTTTATCTCCACTTTGTTTTTCCCTATTCTTGTAGCTGGTTTTCTTTTCTTTTTATTCGAACCAATTGTGTCATTTCTCACAAGAAAAAAAGTGCCAAAAACACTGGCCATTTTACTATTATACGTTGTTTTTATCGGCGTAATTGCTTCTATTGTAGGCGGTGTGGGACCTACTTTATCTAAACAATTAACTGATTTGGCTAAGAATATTCCGTCTTACATTGTAGAAACGAGAGAGTACATAAATGATTTATCTAATTCAAGATGGTTTAACTGGCTCGTTGAACAAAAATATGTGTCGCTCGATCATATTGAAGAGTCACTTTTAAACTACGCGTCTACTTTACCTACGAATCTCACAAACAGTATTTCATCTGTTTTAAGCGTCGTAACAAATATTACACTTACGGTTGTAACCGTTCCTTTCATTCTTTTTTATATGCTTAAAGACAGCCATAAACTTCGTAAAAATACGCTGCGTATGGTTCCTGCTTCTTACCGAAAAGAAACGTTACGTACAATGAAAGAAACAACAAATACGCTAGCTACTTATATTCAAGGCCAAATGCTCGTTTGTTTGTTTGTCGGTATTAGTACATTCATTGGTTACCTCATCATCGGGTTGCCTTATGCATTAATACTCGCACTAATAGGAGCCCTTACTAATATTATCCCGTACGTTGGCCCTTTTATTGGCGTAGCACCCGCTTTAATCGTAGGTTTATTATACTCTCCTACAAAAGCGATATTAGTAATTATTGTCGTCGTAATCGTTCAACAGCTCGACGGGAACATTATTTCTCCGCTAGTAATTGGAAAGAAATTAAACACACATCCTTTAACAATTATTATTTTATTGCTTGTTGCGGGTAATATTGCAGGAATACTCGGAATGATCTTAGCGATTCCGGCTTATGCTGTAACAAAAACCATTGTGATAAATATTGTAAGAATGATTCAATTCAGAAATAAATCTATCAAGTTGTAAAATGCAAAGGCAATACAATAAAAGGACCTTCTCTTGAAGGTCCTTTTATTGTTCCATAGGTTCAGCACTGACACACCATCAGGTGATTTCCATCCGGATCTTTAAATGTAAACCAATGATTGTGTTGAATTCCTGTCGTTAGCTCTACTTTTTTCTGTTTCATATATTCATAAGCTTCTTTAATATCGTTTGTATTCAAATGAAAAGCTGGCGTTTTAAAAAGCGTATTTTTTGAATAAGTTTTGCTATCTAATACAATTCCTGTTCCATTCATAGGTATCACATATAAATGATCATATAAAATGTCTCCATCTGCCGGCAAACCTAGCACGTCACAATACCAGTCTCGTGCTTTTTGTATATCTTCTACAGGAATAAAAATCGTGCCTACTTCATTTAATATAGGGTTCATTCATGACCTCCAGGGTATGTTTAGTAGTTTTAGAAAGTATTCTCTTTTAACCGCTGATATCCTTTTATTTTAAATTGCTTGCTATTCATCCAGTAAACTCCGCAGCAGAATTAGCAGTCTTGCGAACAGAGTTATCCTTCTTACATAAGCTACACAGCAAATGTATATACTTCATGACCAAATTTGGATTGCGAAAAAAGAAAATAAGAAAATCTCCCCCTTCGCCCCCTTTGCACGTGTATAATGAAAAATAGACTATAGATAGTAGCCGTCTTTTGTTTGTGGCATCGAACTTTCGTGCATTACAATAGATTTAAAGCTACTATCCAACTAAGAATTAAAATGACTAACTTAAGATTAAGGAGGTTAGATGTGTATGGATTATTCATCTTTACTCATACGCGAAGTCATTGATAGAGTATCTAAATTACGCCTCTTATCTGTTTATAACGAAAGTATAAAAGGTGATTTAGAGAGCACCATCCTCCCTCTTTATCAGCAGCACTTTGAAAATAAAGATGTAAACGAAGCGTTGAGAATTTTAAAAAAAGACTTTCTCAATCGTACGAAACGCAGGTGGTTAGATGCTGCTATACGCGACTATGAGCAAAAAAAGCCCAAGAAGAATAAAGAGCTGATTGGGGAATACAGAGCGCTAACAGCTTATTATAAAACAAACGGAAAAGAACTCTTTTGCAAACAGTTTGAAAACATACCGTCTCCGGAAGAAGTCATTAATAAACGAATTGATATCCTACGTGAATGGAGTCAAGAAGATAGCTTCTTCTTAACTGATTATCCTTATATTCATCAAAAAACCAAAACGCAGCGAGAAAAAGCAATTCATACGGATATATCTATTATTATTGGGCTGACTATACTGGACCCTAGCTTCCAAAACGGAAACCACAGTATTATTGAAAGCCCTTTTTCAACTGTAGAGAACCCTTTTTTCTCTAACTCAAGAGCAAAGCTTCTCGTCGAGCAACCCCTATTAGAGAAAGAAGGAAAAGAATATTTCTTAAGTACTTATAACTCTGAAGACGGGACAGATTACGAATTGTTAATAGAAAAAGAATACGCTGAAGAAAATGGAAATAAAATTAGTGATTTAGATCGGTTTGATTATAAAGTGTTTTTAGAGATCATGAGCCAACGCGACGAGTTGTTCGCTACACAAAAAATCATTAATGTAAAGATTGGTGACCTTGTGAAAGCACTTTATAAAACAGACAGTAAGCGCAATTACCAGATGATAGAAGAAAGAATTACAAAAATGAAGCACTACAGCATGTCAAAAGTACAGCATAATAAGACAATTGCCTATGGTATTTTTGACTTTGTGGATATTACTACGATGCCAAACGGAACGCGAATTGCTGAAATTCACGTCAATGAAGTGATATATAGAGACTATATTCAACGCCAAACGGTGCGTATTTACAAAAATAAAGTAGAAAAATTAAGTTTAGACGCCGCTTACCATTTGCTATTCGTTATGCAAAAAGAGCGTCTCATTTGCTATGAAACAAAATCTTCATACAATGTCACAAGAGATTATTTATATTTTTCGACAAGAGTCCGCTTTCGAAAAAGACGCAAAAAAGAAAACCTTGTCGAAATTGAAACAGCCTTAGATGAGCTAGTCGAACAAAAACTAGCTGTCCAATCTTATAAAAGAGTGGGCCAAGTGTTTCAGATCACCTTTATTCCTGTGGGAGAAAGTGAAGTAAAAGACTTATTAGCCGGTGATTACGAATATGCTCCCCTTTCTATCTATCAAAACGTAACAAGTTCTATAGGCTAAAAAAAGAATGCTCTTATGATCTTTATAAGAGCATTCTTTTTATCTGCCTACCATTAGTTACTGCATTTTTTGCTCCACATTTCCGTGCAAAAGTGTTTTTTTGCTCCAATTCTCCATATAAACATACTATTTCCCCTGCTGATATAGTTATTAAACTTCACCTTCCCTATCATTTTGTGAACTTTTTGTGCCTAAAAGAAGTGTTATAACTAATTTTTGCTCCAGGTTCCCGTGCAAAAGTGTCGTTTTTCTTTCTATACTGTATTTACTATAAGTTTGGCTCCAATCTTCCGTGCAAATATGCCACTTTTACATAATTTTTCTTGAGACAGCGACTTTCCCCCTTCGTTTTCTGCATTTTTTGCTCCAAATCTCCGTGCAAAAGTGTTTTTTGCTCTAGATTTCCGTGCAAACATGCCACTTTTTTAAAAAAGCGCGATTTTTTCTGCAAATGTTCATTTATTCTTTGTAAAAATGTGAACTTTCTGTGTCTAAAAAAGGGCATTTTTTTGTTTTATGTCCCTATTTTCCGTGCAAATGTGTCACTTTGTTGCCCAAATCTTTATTTTTATCATTTTTGCTCCTATTCTCCGTGCAAATATGTCATTTTTACATCAAATTTTTTTTTGAATTTGTCACATTACGTGTATTTCATCCGTCATAATACGACATTTGTCTTAAGAATGCTGTTTTATCAACGTTTATGAAATGTAACGCTATTTTTGCTCCACATCTCCGTGCAAATATGTCACCTTGTAAATAGATGTCTCGTCCCTTGGTATCACTAGTCTTTTAAAAAAATGCACCATTTTTCCGTGCAAATATGTCATTTTACAGCCTATATGACTGTGTCTATACTGTAAAAGATGACGTATATAGTTTTGGAAAGGAGGTAACTACATGAGTATACAAAAGCTGGCACTAAAACGGCACACTCTGATAGCAAACAAGCTGCTGATTGTCATGAGCGGTTTAAATAGAGAGACGAAACGAGACAACAGCTATTACTATGAAAAACATTCATTTGGTCTAGCAAAAAACTTTGTAGACATAAAGTGGACGGGTTCTCTGATGAAGCAAATTTTAGCTTACGTAGCCAAATGTAACAGCCAAGGTCATATTTCAATTATTTCTGAGCAAGAACTGGCTAATACAATCCAATGTTCCGTTCGGACCGTTCAAAATAATAATAAGCTTTTAGAAGACTATGACATCATTCGCTGGAATCGTTTATGGGGAGACTATATTCAAGTTTCTTTAAACAACTATTTAGAGGATTTTTTAGATTTACATATAAAAGAAGCTGCTGATGCTCAAAACATATCATATACTCCGGAAATGCTTGATAAAGATCACAATACATATACTTCAAAAGGTGGTTACACTTCTGTTTCAATGGAAGTGATTTATCAATTGCTGGCTATCAAAAATATTAACATGCTGCGCCTGGCTTTACGTGCTTTGTATGTATACGAATCTGATGTAAACGTAAAGAAAGATTCAGAAGCCCTTTTATCTTACACCGAGGTAAAACACATTCTTCCGAAATACATTGGCTATAAAGCTGCTATTAAAGAAATGGCTAGTAAATTAAGTAAAATTTTCCGTATCGATGTACTAGAAAAAGATGATTGTGTCAAAACATTATTAGAAGAAAAGCAGCCAAGAAAATCGATTATTGAAAAAATCAAGGATGGTTTTATTTTAAGTTTCAATTTAACTGGTGCTCATGATAGTAAAAAACAAAAAGAAATCGAAAAAATCCGTGGAGAGCATGCATTTGCTCAGTTTAAGAATTTCTTTAAATCTTTTGGCCATTATTCTATTAAAAAAGAAGATATTCATTCCATTGTGCATGAGTTCGGTTTAGATATAATCGAAAAATCATTAACGTCCGTTCAGCGTTACCTACAACAAACTTACATAGAAGAAAGTATGGATGCATTTCGCCCTCTTGTGCATGAAATGGAGTCAAACTTCTTTACGTATATCCGCAAAATTGCCAACGGGTATTATCAGGCAAAAATTAACGCTCTATAATACTCTTTTTTGTTATGCCTTTTTTTACTCACCTCTACTTTATTTCCCTCCTATTCTTTCTTTCTCTTTAACTTACTAAAATATATTTGTCTATTAACTATAATAAATCTCTTTAAATGATAATGATTTTCATTTTCGTGAAAAAAATCAACTAAATGAACAAAAAATACAATAAATAAACGTTATTTTCCGATCGATTGCGTAGAAAATATGGCCGTTATAAAAAAATCCTATATTTTTTCGTGAAAATTCTTGTTGTTAACTGCAGTTTTTTTGATTCCTTAATACCCCTTAAACTCAGTCAGCAGAAGGCTTTTACCAATATAATTTTTAACAATGTTTATAATCTCTTTAATTTCTTTTTAATCTCTTATAAATGTATAGTAATTTCTTTAAAATAAAGAGCAGCGAATAAATAGCATTTTTTATACAGGGAGACATTGAGCTCCTATACAAATTTTAATCCTAAGCTGGTTTAGTTTAATGACTAGTAAATATAAAAACAGGATTAACAGCTTTTTTTCTCTTCAAATAAAACACACACAAAACCTGGAGATCTGTATTGTGTGTGTTTTATTCAGTAGAGCTATATAGGTTAAGAACTTTTTACATATTTTATGGCAGGTTGTTTCATTAGTTGGAGTTTAAATGATCTCTATCTACCGCTTCCGGCGGTGTTTCCATCCAGCCGTTTTCCATCATAATAGATGCAGCATCATATACAAACCTTGAGATATTTGTCATTGATTTTCCATATAACAGCGCCAAATCATGCCTTCCATTGACGGCTACTGAATTTCCAAAAGCTCTCATTTTCATTGAGAACATATCCATTTTGTGAAACAGCATCAATTTATCCGAAAATGGTGAAAAAGTAGAAGTAGTGACTAAATGATCAAGAAAAGATGGCGCTGGTAAATTAGCTCGGTGAAGCTTTTCGATATAGCGTTCTACCGCATTATTTGTCAGGTCTTCTCCTTTTACAAATAATGCGCGGATTTTTTCACTTTTAACAACTTGACTAAATGCTAAGATTAAGGCTTTACTTGTCACATTATTCTCGATGTTATCGTACAAATGAGCAATTTCTAATGCATGCAAAGGTCGAACATCTTCTATAAACCCGCTTAAATAATGAGTGTTAGCCATGTTCACTTTTTCTGGTGCAGGAATAATTGGCGGCTTAATAATAAGTCCTTTATCCATTAAGATTGCTTTTATTTGCTCCATCAGTTCCATTGTAGCTTTCATACAATACGTTAAAAATGTCTTTACATCTTCTCTATACACTAGGGGCAGTGCGATACTGTAAATGCTTAGTCCCGCTTTAGCAGCATATTTTAAATAATGCACGTAAAATTCATCTTCAAACAGCTTTGGAGCGCCTACGTTCACGTCTTCTTCCGTAAATCCATATGGAATTGGCACATTCTCTTTTGTGAAAATGTCTTTTACGGTACTTTGAAATTCTTCCGTTAGGCCTTTTGCATGCTGTAACAGCTTTTTTATATCGGGATCTTCAACGTGTTCAAGAAAATAACTTAAAATATACGAAGACATGCTGTTGCCCATATAGGTTGCCCAAAGTTTACCCATTTCGGGGGCTGTTAATTTCTCTTTCACGCTTGTTTTTTTTGAACCTATTTTAATTGGTTTGATTCTTTCCATCTATAATCTCCTAATTCAATTTGTTCTTAGGTTGGTCTTTTCTATTTTATCTATTCCTCCACTTTTGTCCTTTGTTTAACGAGTTAACATTATCAGGTGAGATATGCAGGTTTTCAGTGTTTTAATCTAAAGTCGCACCTATTCGCTGTTTGTTTCCGTGCTTAACCTGTACGTTGACCTTCACATTTATTGAGTCTTGTGTTAAAGGAATGGCCCCGTTGCTTTGAACAGCTTTCCATTTGCGCAGTTCTTTTTTGTAAAGAACATGAGAAAGCCTGTAAACATCGCTGTTTATACTTAAGCCTTGCGCGTACGTTTCAATAATTTGTTTCTTAATTTTCTGTTCAGCTTCTTTTTTTATAGTTGATAGTTTTTCGTCCTGCGGCATAACTAAAATCGTTGCTTTTGCCCGAACTTTTATATTAAATGTTAGATCACTACCTTTTATAACAGGTTCAATTTTTACTTTTTTCTTGTCTACCACAAGATCAATATCGGAATGATCAGGCAGCCTTACCCGTAAACCAGCTCGTACAAATTCATCGCTTATCCATCTGAGCCCTTTGATTTTATTCTCAGAAAAAACTCCTTTTAATTCAGATGATGTAATAGCCACTGCTCCGTTTACTTGAATAGCTGTTTCTCTTTTTTGATCCGTTGTTAAATGTTCTTTAGTCTCAACTAAAGGAATGTTTACTTCATGACTTGGTTCGTTAAGATGGATAATGAGCTCTCTTAAATCAACTGGTGGAATAAATGAGTTTTGCTTAAAAATCACTTTAGGATCGCTCAAGCGTGAAAGAGCGTTAGATACTTCGAACATAGGGGTAGCTAACAACGTTTTTTTCAAAGGGCTTTTTGTAGCATACATCCAGATGTTGTATCTCGTTTCCCGATAACGATCTAAAAAATCCACCGCAGATTTGACAGCGCCATGCTTTAACGCATCGTCCGTTAAAACAAGGAAAGCTAAGTGCCCAAAAAAGATTCTGCGCTGGGAAATTTGATAATACCTAAAAATAGCTTCATCAATGGTTTTTCCTGTTGCATAGCCAACTTCTACTTTGACTTGACCAGCGCCAGCACCGCTTGCCTCGGATTTTGCCAGTAAACTTAAATTGATTGTCTGCAGATAGAGAACGTAACGATTATCTTTAAAATCTACCCCCATTCCCTGTGCGTATACCATTTGTTCCGGTTCATTCGTATCCCAGCACCCCGAAAGAAACAATAAAAAAGAGCTCATAACAAGTATAAGTAAGTTCCTTATGGTTCTTTTCACTAACTTCCTCCTTCTTCGCGGGTGGAATCGCTTGGGTTAAGCATACTAGCTCTTGTAGCTTTTTTACTTTCGGGCAGGCGGAAGAGAGATTTTAAAATGTTTTTCGCGTCTAGTCGGGTTGCTAATTCGAAATATGGCACACCAAACGTCCGAATGTTTGTAATATAAATCATGACTAAAAAGATGGAAATAAAAAAGCCAAAAAAACCTAAAATGCTGACACAGATAATACTAAAAAAGCGGATCAGTGAAATGGTTCCTATCAGGGACTGATTTGCTAGCGTAAACGTAGCAATCGTAGAGCCTGCAATAACAACAAGCATGGCGGGACTTGTTAAACCGGCTCTAATGGCTGCATCACCGATAATAAGCCCTCCGATTACACTGAGGGTCTGCCCGACAGAAGTCGGGAGTCTAAACCCTGCCTCTCGAAACAATTCAAATAAAAGAAGCATTAATATTGCCTCAAGAGAGGTAGGAAACGGGACACCTCTTCTTGCTTCAACAATCGTAGCTAATAAGCTGAGCGGAAGCTGATTTTGATGAAAAGCCGTCATTGCAACCCAAAAACCCGGCAAAAAAGCAGCGATAGAAAGCCCGAAGATTCGAAGAATACGCTCAAAAGAGCTGTATAAATATGTATTTTCTTTATCCTCAGATCCTTTTAATAAGTAAAAAAGGTTAATGGGTGTAACATACGCATATGAAGTTCCATCAATTAATATAATGAACCGGCCATTTAAGAGAGATTGAACTGCAAAATCAGGTCTCCCTGTATAAGCGTGGCGAGGAAAAAAACTATACGGATTTTTATTAATGAGCTCTTCTAGCTGTGTTCCGCTGAAAATACCGTCGATATCGATATTCCCTAACTTCTCCATAATCTCGTCAAGTATCTTCTTGTCCGCTACGTCTTCCATGTATAAAATGCTTACTTTTGTTTTTGTTCGTTTTCCAATCTCTAAAGATTTTGTTAACAAGGAAACCGATTTAAGACGCTTGCGAATTAAAGCAATATTCACAGGTAAGTCTTCAATAAAATTATCTCTAGGACCCAATATGGTTACTTCATTTTTCGTTTCTTCTGGACTTCTTTGAGGACGGTCAGAAATATCGATAGACACAACAGCGTGTGGTAATCCAAAATCAATGAATAATTTGCCGGAAAAAATTTCTGAAACTGCCTGTTCTTCATTTTGAACGATAGAAACTGAGGGAAGGTTTAATAATTTTATGATCTGGTCTCCTTCTACTTCCCCCTCTAGCTTAGCGCAGCATTCCTCTAATCTTTTAGGGATCATTCCATATAGCATTTCCGTACTCACTAAACCGGTACAATAAATCATAAGCACTCGTTTGTTATAAAAATAAACGGTCTCGAAGTTAATATCGCCGCATTTTCCAAATAAATCTCTTAACGTACGCTCATTGATGATCTGAGAACGAGAAGAACTTTCTTTTAAAAGACTTTCGCTCTCTTGTTTTTTAGAGCTGTAGTCTTTTTGCTTCTTAAAAAATTCCACTTTTACCCCTCCTTGTTTTATGAGAAATTAGAAAGACTATGACTACTAAGAAAAGAGAAAAAGCAACGAACAGCCAGAAAGTAGCCGGTATGATTGTAAAAAATAAAAGATTTGAAAAAGTAAAGTCTGTTATAGGAGCCAGCGTGCATACAGTGATAACCACTAAAATGAGTAAAAGAAACCTTTTGTGGCCTTTTTGAAATGGAACTAATTCTTTCATAATAAAAAGAAAGGTCGAAATGCGGATGAAGGTACCCGACAGCCACTGATAAATAGATAAAAAGTCGATATGCTCTATAAACTTTCCAAGCGATGCAATTCCCCATTCTTCATAGGGAGGGAAACGTTGCTTAGAGGCTTCTACAGGACCAAATTCAGTAATTGCCCCAATGAGAGGCCCAATTGTAAGGCCTGTTAAGAGAATTCCTGCCACCGCTAAATGCTTATAGCGTATAGGCTGCGGTACTTTGTGCTGCAAGAAAAGCAGCAGCAGCAGCTCTACCATCCCTGATCCTTGAAATACAATACTTTTAATAACCGGAAAATAGCCATTTTCTAAAACAGGCTGCAATAAAGAATAATCTTTAAATTGAAAGTTTGTAAAAGAAACAAAAAAACCTAATAGTACAATAAAAAATAAAAGAAACACGTTTACAATACTAATCGTTCTCATGCTCGTAGCGGCAAGTAAGCAACAGGTAAAACCAAATAATAAAATGAGTATAATTAAAGGTGTTCGCTGAAGAAAAATAATATTGATCCACGTAATCGTCTCTCGTAAGGTGGCAATTTCCATAATGGTCAAATAAGCGATTATAAGAAAAATAACAACATTGGTAAATGACTTATTCATATGTTTTTTCATCCATTGAAAAAGATGTTCGCCGTTTGTTTTTTTATTTACATATACGAGTAAAGGAACCCATATGAGTGTTAAAAGACAAGTAAGAAGAACAGTGATCCAAGCATCGCGCCCTGCCGTTTTAATTAATGGAGATATAAGCATCACATGAGTTTTTAAGCCAATAAACGTCATCGAAAGAAGGATCAGCTGAAAAACAGAAATTGAGTCTGACTTATTCATGGTAACCACTCCTTCTCTCCGGTAAATTTACTACTGGTAGCTTATCCTAAATTTCTCATAATATAATGGAGAATCATTATTCACAAAATAAAAAAGAGCTGTTTTATACGTGAAGTTTCTCACGGATAAAACAGCTCGGTCTGTTATTCACTTATTTTCACGAGGCCCTATTCTCTGCCCATTATTCAGCGCGTTCAATTACTAGTTAGCTGGACTTCTTTCTTATCTTCATTTTCTTCTATTCCCGCTTCTTCTATATTCACAAAAGGTTGATCAGCAACGGTCACTAGGTCGCCGCCGCAAACGTGACGAACAACGGTTACGAGCTCTGGAAAATCGGGAAATTTTCCGTATAACGTTTTTAAAGGAAGTGCACCTTTGCACACCTTACTGTTATGTGGTTCATACCCTTTGAGCGTGTCAAGCAATAATTGTTCTCCATTTTCAGTCAGTTTGATATAGGTGTTTCTTTTATCATTTTCTCTTTTGGATAGATACAGATACCCTTGATTTTCTAATTTTTTCGAAAAATTAAATGCTGTAGAGATATGCATAGCTCCTAAGTTAGCTAACTCTGACATCGAGATTTCTCCCGTGCTGCTAGCCAAACATAAAATATGATGCTCATTTACATTCAGACCATAAGGCTTCACCCATTGCTCCCAATCATCTTCTGCAGCTCGCCAGATGGCTTTACTTACCTGCATTAATTTAAATCCAAACAATGATGCATCTTTTATTGTGTATTCATTTTCTTGTTTCGACATACTATCATTCCTTATTTGTAGGCTATTGTAAGTTAGTTTATTTTTAAAGCGTGTAAAAACATTTTTATTTCATCTAATTTATCAGTATACCTACAAAATCAGACGAAAAAATACACGTGCAGTTTAATTTCTCAGCTTTATTCCACAATATCTCTGCAATTTTGAAGAAACGTCTACCAACTAAAAAGAGTTGCTTACCTTATTTTTATTTAAAAAAGTAATACATGTCTTTTTAATTACTAATAGGTGATGCAGATTCTAAGTGAGCAAATGCTTGTTCTAAGTCTGCAATTAAATCTTCCGTATCTTCAATTCCTACAGATATGCGAACCAGTCCTTCGGATATTCCAAGAGCTTTACGTTCTTCAAGCGTACATTCTACGTGACTAGTCGTTCTTGCCGGACCGTAAATCGTTTCAACTGCTCCTAAATTACCGGCTTTATTTGCATACGTTAACTTTGGCAGCAAAATTTTAATAGCTTCCATTTCTCCTTTTAACACAAAGCTTAATATTCCACCAAAGCCTTTCATTTGTTTTTTGGCAATATGATGATGAGGGTGTGTTTCCAATCCAGGATAATAGACGGCTTCAACCGCTTCTTTCTTTTGAAGAAATTTAGCAATTTCCAAAGCGCTTCGTTCTTGTTGACGTATACGTAATTTTAACGTCTTCATTCCTCTTAAAATAAGATACGCTGACATGGGGTCCATGGTCGCGCCATTGATTTCACGGTAGTGATACACATGCTGTATTAATTCTTTAGAGCCGCATACTACTCCTCCTAAAGCATCGGCGTGTCCGCTTAAAAATTTTGTGGCACTGTGAATGACAAGATCTACTCCTAATTGAAGAGGGTTTTGGTTAATTGGTGTCGCAAACGTATTATCAATAATGACCACTGCCCCTACCGATTTTCCTGCTTTCGCTATTCTTTCAATATCAATAATTTTCATCGTAGGATTTGTAGGAGATTCTAAATACAGCACTTTACATCCTTTATTTACTTCCGCTTCAATTTCTTCATGATTCCCCGTATTACATAAGGTTACATCCACTCCAATGTTAGGAAGAAACTCAGTGAAGATTTTGTTTGTTCCCCCATATGTATCTTTTACCGATACGACTCGGTCTCCGGGTTTTAAAAACGTGTATAATGTGCTGCTAATAGCCGCCATGCCGGAAGAAAATGCGACCGCTTCTTCTGCTTCTTCGAGTATCCTTACTTTTTCTTCAAAAGCTTTAACCGTAGGATTACTCATGCGATTATACGTATAGCCTGGTTTGTTTCCTAACGCAACTTCTTGCCATTCGTCTACATCATCATAATTGTAAGCTACGCTGAAGACGACAGGAACTTGGGTGGCATTGTAAGCAAGCGATTCTTTTTCTCCTGCCCATACCGCTTTTGTTCCGTCTTGTACATTTTTAAACTGTTTGTCTGTCATTCACTCATCACCTCTGGTTTTGTTAATTAGATATTGATTAAATTATATATTGTATACAATATACTGTATATAGTACAGAATAATCTGATAATAAAATATACGTACATTCCTCATTAAATTTAAAAAAGATCGAGATATAACGAAAGCAATTCAATCTAACGACGAACAAATAGGATACATGAGCTGAACGCTCGTGACACGGCAAGTTGATTCCGTGCAAGACCGCGGGCACTAAGCGCGAAGGAGTCTTCGTCTTACACTCCAATCAACTACTAGAAGAACTTAAAACGAATCGAAACTACGCTTATCATAACAAAAAAAACGAACCACTAATCAAAAATCTTGATCAATGGTTCATTTTTTACTTCGTCTAAATTTAAAACAGCTAAAAACTCTCAGCTTATAAATTGAATTTTTTTAGTCTGTTATAAAATGTACTTCTTGGTATATCTAACAGTTTAGCGGCAAGTGACACATTACCCTGCGTTTTACGTAAAGCATCCATGATCAAGTCTTTTTGAACTTTTTCACGAAATGTGAGTGCGGATAGGGACGTAAAATCGTTTTTTTCTATTTCTTGTGAAGTATCAGAGTGAGAGATGGTCCTCTGACCACCAAGATGTAAAGAACTCAAATAACTCAATATTGTCTCTTTTTCTGTGTCCGCGTTTAGTGAAATTTTCAAGCGTTCAAGTACATTAAATAATTCTCGAACGTTTCCGGGCCACTGGTAATCTATCAATTTATCTACTAGTTCCTTGGGGAAATTCATATTCCAATCATTCGTTTGACAAAAGTACCGCATAAGATGCGGAATATCTTCTTTTCTTTCCCGTAAAGGCGGAACATGCACGGGGTACACGTGAAGCCGGTAGTATAAATCTTCTCGAAACTTCCCTTCATTGACAAGTTGGCGAAGATCTCGATGAGTAGCGGTAATAATCCGGATGTCTACCGGAATTTCCTGATTGTTTCCCACAGGCGTGACCTTGCGCTCTTGCAATACTCTTAACAAAGAAACTTGCATAGAATGAGGAAGCTCACCTATTTCATCAAGAAAAATCGTACCATGATTAGCCTGTTCAAACTTCCCTTGATATCCTTGACGCCGTGCTCCTGTAAAGGCTCCTTCCGCATAGCCGAATAATTCACTTTCCATAAGTTCCTTCGGAATGGCACCACAATTAAGAGCAATAAAAGGCCCGTTTTTACGCGAACTGTTTTCATGAATCGTTCTCGCCACTACTTCTTTTCCAGTACCTGTTTCCCCTAAAATATAGACCGTTGTATCCGTAGGAGCCGCCTGCTTTATTTCTTCTAATGTTCGCTGAAAGGATCGGCTTATGCCTGCTTCTCCTTTAAAACAAAATGATTGAGCAGAGATCTGTTTAGTTGTTTGGTTATGAGTCGTTTCTTCTGACAAGTAAACAATCTTTCCAATAGAATGACCGTGTCTTTTTGAAATGACAGGCACTTCCATCACTATACGAAATCCCTGTTGTACAATCGTATTCAACTGTTGTCCTGACCATTTAGGTATACATTCCCGAACGGTTTTACTTGCTCCTACAATCACTTCTTTGTAATTGCAAAGCAGCAAGAGCTGCTTGCTATCAATGAAATTCATAGAAGCATGAACCAACTCAATTTCGTCTTTGTGCATTCGAATGCTTAATTCCCGTTCGATTGTATAAGCGATGGACGTAACCATTCCAAGCATATAAGGATGAGCTCTGTTTACGGGACAAGAAATATTAATAACCCCAATTAAATTTCCGTCGTCATTTCGTACAGGCGCTGCCGAACAGCTCCATTGATGCGAAGCAATCGAATAATGTTCTGTACCTGTTATCATAATGGGTTCTTCCGTTTGCAGAGCCGTCCCGATTGCATTTGTTCCTACTTCTTTTTCTGTCCAACAGGCACCTTCCACAAAATTAATTTTTCTTGCTTCATTCAGTGTAAGTCTATTTCCTGTAATAGATAAAATATAGCCTTCTGGGTCAATTAATAGAGCAACCATTCCTAAATCTGCCGCTGATTGTCTGATTCTTTCTAAGTGCGGCAACGCCGTTTCAAGAAATAAAGAGTTCATTTGTTTTCGAGAATGAAAATCTTCGTTTCTTAAAATCGATCTGCCTTTATTTAGGTAAGGGTTAACATCTGCGCTTTTACAGCGGTGCCACGATTTTACAATGATGTCGTTTAACCTTGAAGATTCAAGTGCTCCTTCGTTTACAAAACGTTTCCATGTGTTTAAAGAAAGTGTGGATTCCATTTCTTACCTCTCCCCTATAAACTTAATTGAATATAGTAAATCAAGGCTTGTTACTATTATTATAAATCACAAAGAAAACGTTATCATTATCAAAGATAGATTCTTAAACTCACGTTATGTAAAAATTAATAGAAAAACTAGACGAGGATGCAGGAAAATCCCTCTCCCTCTTTCATGATTCCTTCATCCTCTAGTTTACCTTTTTGAATCATTCATTTTTACTTTTCATTCTTAAAGAGCTTAATAACTTGAGCACTTGTATAATCATGAGTGAACGGCCTGACCCGCTGACTGCAAAAGAGCTTCATGAATCGCTTCGGATAATGTAGGATGAGCAGCGATAAAGTCTTCCATTACATCCGTGGTCAACTCCCCGTGCAGCATGATGGTTCCTTGTCCAATTAATTCTGTAGCATGTGCACCTACAATGGAAAGTCCAATAATTTCATTAAACTGCGGTTCTACGATTACTTTCACTTTTCCAACAGAATCATTTGCAATCATCGCTTTGCCGTTTGCCGTAAACGAAAATTCTCCGACACGAACATCACCGTATTTTTCTCGGGCCTGTTTTTCTGTCAAACCGACACTTGCAATTTCAGGATGAGTATAGATGCAGCGTGGTACAGCTCGGTAATTCACGCTCTTATCTTTTCCGCATGCGTGCAAAGCAGCAACTGTGCCTTCATGAAAGGCTACATGAGCAAGCTGAATTCCGCCGACTACATCTCCACAAGCATAGATATTAGATATATTCGTTTGCATATGCTCATTAACATCAATTCCTTGTTTTGAAAAATGTATGCCAAGCTTTTCTAAACCTAAACCTAGCACTCTAGGCTTTCTCCCAATTGAAATTAATGCATAGTCAGCCTGCAGTTCATGCAGCTCTTCTTTATGTTTAAATAGAGCCGTTTTATCTTCTGGCTGCATTTCTGTTAGCGAAGCAGATGTATAAATCGTTACGCCTTTTTTCTCTAACTCTTCCTGTAACGTAAAGGCGATATCGGCGTCTTCGCCAGGAAGCAGCTGATCTGCCGCTTCCACAATCGTTACTTTTGTTCCCATTTGACTGTAAATGCTTGCAAATTCACACCCAATTACCCCTCCTCCTACTATTAAAAGAGATGAAGGAATAGCAGGCAGCGACATCGCTTGTCCACTGTGAATGATCCACTTTCCATCAAAAGGTGCAAACGGCAGGCTAGCAGGTTCTGAACCTACAGCAATAATAAACTGTTCAGCCTCTATTTCTTCTACTTGATTTTCATTTCGCACGGCTAGGCGATGATTTGTCAAAAAAGAAGCTTCTCCTTTCATGACTTTAATACTGTTCTTTTTCATTAAATAGCCAATTCCCCTGACCAAGTTTTTAACAATGGCTGTTTTATGATGCTGAACGCCATCCCAGTTAATTTTCACTTGTTCTAAAGGAAGAGTGATGCCGAATTGCTCAGCTTGCTTTATTTTCTCATAGGCTTCCGCGCTTGCTAATAATGACTTTGTCGGCATACAGCCCTCATTTAAACATGTTCCACCTAAATCTTTTTGTTCGATTAACGTAACTTGTTTTCCTTGCCGGGCGGCAGTGATTGCCGCCACATATCCTGCAGGACCGCCGCCAATGACAACTAAAGGTTTCATGGAATGCACCACCTTTCTATAAGAGTAGTAAAATAGGTTGCTCTAAGTATTGTTTAATAGTTCCAAGGAAATTAGCTGCAGGTGCTCCGTCCAGTACGCGATGATCAAACGTCAGGCTTAAAGGCAGCACGTTTCTTCTTTGTAAATCGTCTCCTATATACATAGGTACATCTTCAGTAGCTCCCACACCAAGGATTCCTGTTTCAGGCGGGTTCAATACAGGTGTAAAATACTCTACTCCGTAGGCACCGAGATTAGTAATAGTGAATGTGGAACCTTGCATGCTATCAGTACTCAACTGACCTTGCCGAGCATCCGCTGCTCGTGTTTTAATCTCTGCAGCTAATTCAACTAACGGCATTTTTTCAGCATGTTGCACAACAGGAACAACTAGCCCATTCTCTAAAGCCACGGCCATTCCAAGATGAACATGATGATAGAGATGAATTTCGTTATCGATATACGCACTGTTCATTTGCTTGTGTTCTTGAAGTGAAAGAACAACAGCGCGAGCAATAAAATCAGTTAGAGAGATTTTCACCTTATGGCGTTGTTGAATCACTTCTTTAATTTCTCGTTGAAGAGACAGCAAATCCGTCACGTCAGCTTTCATATTAATCGTTAATTGAGCACTGTTTAGTAAGCTATTATGCATTCGGCCTGCAATGACTTTCCTCATCCCCGCTACTGGAAGCGTTTCTTTTTTTGTAGCTTTATCTATTTCAACTGGTGGATGACTTGTTTCTGAAGCTTTTTCTGTCAGCACTTTCTCTACATCCGCTTTTGTGATTCTTCCTTTTGGTCCCGTGCCTTTAATCATTTCAATGTCAAGGTTTTCAGATTCTGCTATTTTCCGTGCAATTGGTGAAATGCGCACAGTTTCTTTGCTCTTCTTTGATGAAGCTACGTTTGCTGGTGGCTCTTCTAAAGAGATAGTGGCGGCTACCTCGTTTTTAGGAGCCTGAAGCTCATTTGCTGAACTGCTTTGCTCAGTAAGCTGCTCGTTTGGATTTCCAACATAACAGATAATCGTTCCAGGAGGCACACCTACATCTTCTTGCACAAGGATATCAAGAATCACACCGTCCTGCGGCGCTTCAATTTCCATTTCTATTTTTTCAGAATTAATGCTTGCAATCATATCTCCTTTTGAAACGGAGTCTCCCACTTTTTTATTCCATGTCGAAACGGTTCCTTCTTTCATTGCCATACCTAGTTTTGGCATTACAACCTCTGCAGCCATTTGCTTCCTCCTCCTTTCTCTTTACTTACACGCTTAGAAGCGATTTATCTCCTAGCAACTCCGATACAACTTCAATTACTTTTTGCGGTGTTGGCAGATAAATATCTTCTAATGGAGGTGAAAATGGTACAGGTGTATGTGGTGCTGTAATTCGTTTAATAGGTGCATCAAGCATATCAAATCCTTTATCAGCAACTAGCGCAGCAATATCTGTTGCGATGCTGCATCTTGGGTTAGCTTCGTCAATAACAATTAATCGATTCGTTTTTTCTACAGAAGAAAGAATCGTCTCTTCGTCAAAAGGTGATAGACTTCGCGGATCGACTACTTCTACGTCAATTCCTTTGTGAGATAATTGATCTGCGGCTGTAAGTGCAGTATTTACTTGTTTGCCAATCGCTACAATAGTTAAATCTGTTCCTTCGCGTTTCACGTCTGCTTTTCCTAATGGAATCGTATAATAGCCTTCAGGAACCTCACCTTTCATGTTGTACAATGTTTTGTCTTCAAAAAAGATAACCGGATCATTGTCTTCAATTGCTGCTAATAATAAACCTTTTGCATCGTAAGGGGTAGAAGGCACCACTACTTTAATGCCAGGAATGCTAGTGAACAAAGCATACAAGCTCTGAGAATGCTGAGCCGCAGCTCTGAATCCAGCTCCATGAGTCGTTCGAATCGTGACGGGCACTTCTGCTTTTCCTCCGAACATGTATCTAAATTTTGCGCCTTGATTCAGCACTTGATCTAAGCAGCAGCCAATAAAGTCATTAAACATTAATTCTGCAACCGGTCTTAACCCCGTAGCTGCCGCTCCCATTGCAGCTCCTATATAAGCTGCTTCTGAAATAGGCGTATCAAGAATTCGTTCACGTCCAAATTCTTGTACAAGTCCCTTTGTCACTCCAAGGACACCGCCCCAAGCCTCATCATCTTGCAGGTGGTCAATTTCCGCTCCGCCAGCTACATCTTCTCCCAGCAGAATTACATTCTCATCTTTTCGCATCGCTAGTTTCATTGCTTCATTGATAGCTTCAGACATACTTAATTTTCTAGTCATTTTCTTTTCCCCCTTTAATTAGTAAGATACATAAACATCTGTTAATAGTTCGGAAGCATCAGGATAATCGCTTGTTTCTGCTAGCTCAACTGCGCGTTTTACTGCTTTTTCTACGTCACTTTCAATATCTCTAAGCTCTTTTTCTGTTACTACTTGTTCTGAAAGCAAATAGTTTTCAAAAAGAGCAATCGCATCTTTTTCCTGAAGGTGTTCTTTCTTTTCACTGCCTGATTTATACGTTTGTGCGTCGCCTTCGAAATGCCCGTAATTTCGATACGTTACACATTCAATTAACGTTGGGCCTTCCCCTCTGCGAGCTCGTTGAATCGCTTCAGCAGCTGCTTCATAAACTGCCATCACGTCTTTTCCATCCACTCGTACGCCTGGAATATTGTAAGATGCGGCACGGTCTGCAATCGTGCTGCAGCTTGAAGCATAAGAAAAGGGAGTTGCTTCTCCGTAGCCATTATTCTCAGCAACAAAAACAACCGGCAGTTTCCAAATGGCTGCTAAGTTAATTCCTTCATGAAACGTTCCTTCATTGCCCGCCCCGTCTCCAAAAAAGCAAACGCTTACATCTTTTGTCTTTTTATACTTAGCAGTTAAAGCAGAACCGCATGCAAGCGGAAATCCTCCTCCTACAATTCCATTTGCTCCTAAAATTCCTTTATCTAAATCCGCGATATGCATAGATCCACCTTTTCCTTTGCCTAACCCGGTTACCTTCCCAAATAGTTCAGCCATCATTCCATCTAAATCGCCGCCTTTAGCAATACAATGACCGTGTCCACGATGAGTGCTCGTAATACTGTCACTGTCATTAAGGTGAGCGCACATTCCAACCGCTATCGCTTCTTCACCTGCATACAGATGAACAAAACCAGGTAGTACACCTTTTGCAAAAATTTGATGTACTTCATCTTCAAACTTTCGAATTTCTACCATTTTCTGATACATCCAGCTGGCTTTTTCTTTCGTAAGCTTTTCTGTTTTATTTTGAGCAGTTTTCATTATGGTAAGCCTCCTCATTTGATTATCAAACTTCACTTAATTCCTCTTGCAAGTACCGTGCCAACATGAAAACCGCTTTATCTTAGCAATCCATTGTTTTATTTGTTCTCACAAAGTTAGACAAAATTGGACACTGTTCCAACTTTGTCTAACTTTGTCCGATATTAGAGGAATCAATTATGTAAACTGAATTTAAGGTGCATAATAAGCGTGTGGGTTGAAAATCACATGAATAATTAGCAAGAAAGCTTTTATGTAAATATGATATAATGCTGAAGGAATCGTCTGCATTTTGAAGAACACCAAAGCTTTTAAAGGAGGTTGGTTAAAGGAAAGCGGATTTTATAGAAGTTTTACCGTAAAGTTGGATGTAAATTAAACGATGAAAGATGAGGTGAAAACCTGGAAAACATCCAAAGTTTGCGTCATCTACACTTCGCGACGTCTAGATGACATATCGCCAGGTTACAGTTATGCACAATGCAATTCAACACATTACAAGTTTTCATGTATACGCAGCCATTATTATATTTATCATTACATATTTTCTGATTATGACTGAAAAGATCAATCGCGCTTCAGCAGCTCTTTTAGGTGCTATATTAATGATTTTGTTAGGTATTGTCGATTTTAATAATGCTATTACCGAACACATTCAGTGGGAAACAATTGTCCTTCTTATGGGTATGATGATTTTAGTAGGCATCACAAATAAAACAGGCGTGTTTCAATACGCAGCCATCAAGTCTGCTAAAATTGCTAAAGGTGATCCGGTTCGAATTCTAGTTATTTTATCGATTTTAACAGGCGTCGGATCAGCTTTTTTAGACAATGTAACAACGGTGTTGTTAATTGTTCCCGTTACATTTTCGATTACTACTATCTTAAACATTAATCCTTTTCCGTTTCTTATATCAGAAGTGCTGTTTTCAAATATTGGAGGAACGGCAACTTTAATAGGCGACCCGCCTAATATCATGATTGGGGCAGCGAATCCTCACCTTGATTTTAATGCTTTTTTATTAAATTTAACTCCTGCAGTACTGATTATCGGTGTTGTTACACTGGGGATTCTTGTTCTTATCTATCGTAAAAAGTTAAAAGTAGAAGATAGTAAAAAGCAAGAGCTAATGAGTTTAAATGAAAAAGATTATATTCAAGATTCTGTTTTAATGAAAAAATCGTTAACTGTATTAGTATTAACGATTCTAGGTTTTACCCTGCATTCTGTTTTGCACATTGATGCGGCTATGGTAGCCATTACAGGTGCTGCTGTACTACTGGTAATTGGATTAAGAACTCATGATGAAGTAGAAAGCGCATTTGATTCTGTTGAATGGACAACCATTATTTTCTTTGCAGGTTTGTTTGTTCTTGTCGGAGGCTTAATCGATGTAGGCATTATTAAAAAGCTGGCTGCTGGCGCGTTGAACGTTACAGACGGCAATATCGCACTGTCAGCTTATCTCATTTTGTGGATTAGTGGCATTGCCTCAGCTGTTATTGATAACATTCCTTTTGTTGCTACAATGATTCCACTTATTCAAGATATGGCTCATGGAATGGGAATGAGCCCTGATTCTGCTCAAATCAATGTACTATGGTGGTCATTGGCTCTAGGAGCATGTTTGGGAGGAAACGGTACGTTAATTGGAGCATCTGCCAACGTCATTGTAGCTGGCATGGCTGTAAAAAAAGGACATAAATTTTCATTTATGGATTTCTTAAAAATTGGAGCTCCAATCACACTCGTATCTCTTTTGATTTCAACGTTATATATCTTCCTTCGCTATCTTTTATTTCTGTAAGGGAGAGAAATTAAAATCTACACGAACAGTAAAAAAGACTTCTCAGCTGAGAAGTCTTTTTTGCTCTAGATATATGCGCTCAGGCAGCCCAGATGAAGTTGATAATAAAAGCGGCGCTAATGATGTACATAATCCAGTGGATTTCTTTCGCCTTGCCGGCTAACAATTTAACGAACGTATAAGATAAAAACCCTAGCGCTAAGCCTTCGCCGATACTAAACGTTAACGGCATCAAAATAATGGTGCAAAAAGCAGGTACAGCATCTGTTATTTCGTCGAGAGGAATGTTTTTAATTTCTGTTAACATGAGAGCTCCAACCATAATTAAAATAGGCGCTGTAGCAAAAGCAGGAATAATGCTGATCAATGGAGTGAACAAAATACTGACTAAAAACAGCGTGGCAACAACCAGTGCTTTAAGACCCGTTTTGCCTCCTTCTGCAATTCCCGCCGCGTTTTCTACATACGCGTTCATTGCGGTAGATCCCATAGCAGCACTGGCTACAGTCGCAAGAGAATCTGCCATAAGCGCTTTATCTAACCCTTTAATTTCTCCTTTTTCATCCATTAGTCCAGCTTTTTTAGATAATCCAATCATCGATCCTAAATTATCAAATAGCTCCACAAGCGTAAATGAAAAAATAATAGAGAAAAGACCGTAATGGAGAGCAGATTTAATATCCATTTGTAAAAAAGTTTCTGACATGCTTGGCATTGAAAACGAAACAACGCTGCTGATGCTTTTAGGTGCTTCTACTATGCCCAGCACCATCCCTGCAATTGATACTAGTAAAATACTAATCAAAGCAGCTCCTTTAATTTTTCGAGCAGTTAATACAGTTACCGCGATAAAACCTAATAAAGCAAGTAATGGGCCCGGTTTTGTCAGTTGTCCAAGCGCTACTAAATTTTCTTTGTTGCTTACAATAATTCCAGCTTGCTTAAAACCGATAAAAGCAATAAATAGACCGATTCCAACGGAAATAGCACTTTTTAAAATAGCGGGTATCCCTTCAATAATCTTCTTGCGTAAGCCTGTTATGGTTAAAATAAAAAATACAATCCCTGAAATAAATACGGCTCCTAAACCTGTTTGCCACGTTAACCCTTCACCCAATACCACTGTATACGTAAAAAAAGCGTTTAGCCCCATTCCCGGTGCAACTGCAATAGGCATGTTCGCCCACAATGCAAACAAAAGAGTTGCAAAAACAGTGGCAAAAATTGTTGCCGCAATTGCCGCTTCTTTTGGAATGCCTGCATCTGCTAAAATCGTCGGATTAACAAAGATAATATAGCTCATCGTCACAAAAGTCGTAATTCCCGCAAGAATTTCTGTTTTTACATCTGTTTTACGTTCTGTTAAATGAAACAGCTTATCTACCCATGAAGGATTAGGTGCTGATTTTTTTGTTAGTTCCATATGCTGAGTTTCCATTTTTTCATTCATCGCCACTTGCTTTTCACTCCTTTAATGATCGATTGGATTTTTTTAACTAGTTTTTACAGCCGCTTTATCAACAAGTGTATATTCAGTCATTTCCCCACTCCTTTTTTATGAAAATATGTATAAAAAGAGCCGTGAAAACAGAAGGAAACCCTTCTATCTTCACGGCTCTTTGCTTCTGTAAACAGAAGATAAGCATCCGTCTTTTACGTTTTTTGCAAAACAAACGATTTCATCGAACGTTTTGCCATTTATATAGAGAAGTTATTTAAAGCAAATAACCGTACAAGAATTCTCAGTAGCAGGATCATAATCTCTAAATAAAGAAGTGACCTGGATATCAAATAAAAGCTCCACTTTTTGCTTTAGCATTTTTTTATATTTAGTCGACAAAGCGGCATCAAGAGACATCACTAATTCTCTGTATTCTTCACTGAGGGCTTCTAGTGCCGGCATTCTTTTTGATTGAGCTAGAATAAGAATTTTATTATCAATAATATCTATTTTTTGAGTATTCACGCCTACATTAAAAATCTCTTGGCTAATTTGAGTATACAAAGTAGCTATCTTCTTTTTAGAGATCGGCTCCATATGCTTCACCTTTTTCGTTGTTAAAAATGTGTTTTGCTATATTGTTTTTACTTGATTATCGTCCTTTGACCAGCTGCCGATAAATTCAGGCTCATTATAGTCAAAGAAATTGGTTAAATTCTCATGGCGGTTATCAATAAAAAGCTGATTAGCGACTTCTGATACGAGCTTCGGTATCGCATATTTTAGACCTGAAAGAGCGGAAGCAGAAATTCCACAGCTAATTAAAGCGGAATAATTAAAAGCAAAAAGGCCATATACCATTTTTTGACCTTCACCATCGCGATTTGAAAAAGCAAAGCCATTACTAAGATAAGGGTGGGCATCCAATACTGGATTGGCGATTTCATGTGGTGCTTTGTAATGATCGCTCCAGCGGGCGATGTGTTTTTCAACAAGGCGTAATTCTGGACGAAGAGCCGGATCTGTTAGAAGCCCTGTGCTAATAATTAAATAGTCAAATGTAAAGATTCCCTGAGGAGTTGTTACAACTGCTTTGTTCTGTTTTTCTTCGACATCCAGCCACGGTGCATGTACGTGTAAATGAAAACCCGGCCATGAGGAAGCGCGTCCAAATGTATCATTCGTAGGTGGCTGGTTGTATTCGAAAAAATGAGCCATCACTTCATATTTTTCAGCATCTGACAAAGCGTGGAAACGTTCAATCATTCCTGAAGCTTCCATTTGTCTGATTGGGTTAATACGCGGAAGTTCTTTTCGGCGAACAAATACATGAGCTTCAGCAACCCCTTCAGAAAGCGCATAGTTGGCGTTATCAAACGCGGAAGCTCCTCCTCCTAAAACAGCTACTTTTTTGTTCTTCAACGTAGTAAAATCAATGGTTTGGGAAGTGTGAGAATAAAGGTGAGGCGGCAACTTTTCAGAAATCATAGGCGGGACGTGCCACTCTCCTCCTCCTTGAATTCCTGTAGCTAGTATAACTTTACGTGCCATCAGTGTAGGACACGAAGCTCCATTCCCTTCAATATGCAAGCGATGAATACCTGTTTCTCCCGGCTCAATTAACGTTAATTTTATTTCATTTGCCACAGGAAGGTTAAGAATGCTCCGGTACCAGCGTAAATAATTCATCCAGTCTCCTCTTGGAATTTTGTCAAGAGCTTCCCAGCCCTCTGAGCCAAATTGTGCTTCCCACCACGCTTGAAACGTAAGCGAAGGCATACCTAAATCGATAGATGTTAAGTTTTTGGGCGTTCTCAGCGTAATCATTCGTGCATACGTTTCCCACGGACCTTCTAAACCCGAACGGTTTTCATCAATAACAAGAATATTTGACACGCGTTCTCGCAGCAAGCCAAAAGCCGTTCCTAAACCGCTTTGACCTCCTCCAATAATGATTACATCGTATACGTGTCCACTTTTAGGGATAATTGGCTGTACTTCTGTTGGTTTCCTGAAAGAAAGGTAAGAAAGATCGGTTTCTACTCTTTTATTTAAAGCTTCTAAGCTCATCGTTATCTCTCCTTTCAATAAAGCTTCTCTATGATAAAAAGTTTATTTTTTACCTAACATAAAATGATAGGTTTTATAACATCATTTGATTTATATTTATATTATCACTTTTGGAATATGATTGTATCTCCATTCTCTCTAAAGTTTTTTTTGCAAATTGTATAAAATCACTAATATAATTTTTTATATCTTATGTATGAAAGCATATTTACATTGTTTAAAAGGAAAAAACCATTACAAAGCTTAGTGAAGAAAGCTTTTCTGACATCAAATTTAAGGAAAACATGTGCGAGTTTGTGACAGTTATTTGTTAATTACGCTCTACTACTTGACTATCGTATTCATCAAATCTATAGTCATAATTAGTAACTCAACAAAGGGAGTCAACGTATGAGAAATTTATTTAAAATAACAGCTATATTTACAACGATTGTTATGTTTATTTTAATGATTGCCGGCAGTCTGGTCACAACCACAGGATCTGGATTAGGGTGCGGAAACGAGTGGCCACTATGTAACGGGCAGTTAATACCCGAATACGCAGTAGCAACAATGATTGAATATACGCATCGTTTGATTACCGCATTTGCAGGTCTTCTTGTTTTAGCATTTTCTATTTGGGCTTGGATTCGTTATCGCAGAAACCGTGAAGTGAAAATTTTAGCGATCATGAGTATTGCATTTATCGTTATCGAGTCGTTGCTCGGGGCTTCTGCCGTTATCTGGCCTCAGTCAGCTGAGGCGCTAGCCCTGCATTTCGGTCTTTCGCTTATTGCGTTTACCGGTGTATTTTTACTTTCAATATTTGTTATTCAAAAGGACCGTTCGGATCATTTTATTAAAGGAGCCGTTACAGGCAAATTTAGATGGCTCGCATGGTTTACGCTTATATTTACCTACTGCGATATTTATTTAGGTGCATATGTGCGTCACAAAGGTGCAAGCTTAGCGTGTACAAGCTTTCCGGCTTGTTATGGCAACACTCTTATTCCAAAGCTATCAGGAACAACAGGCATTCACTTTGCCCACCGATTTGCTGCTCTTGTGCTGTTTGTTCTTATCATTTGGATTATGGTATCTGCTATCAAACAGTATAAAGAAACTCGCCGTGATATTTACTATGCGTCCATCATTGCAGTTGCTTTAACCTTTGCTCAAATATTTAGCGGTATCTTTGTTGTCATGTCTCGTTTAAATGTCTTTGCTACACTGTCTCACTCGGCGTTTATTACAGCTTTATTCGCTACGCTTAGCTACATTTGTGTACAAACTTTAAAAGGTAAAAGACGATAAAACCAAAAAACACGTGCAGTTATGAACTGCACGTGTTTTTTGGTTTAAGCTAGTTCTATTCCGCCTGTAATTCCGTAAACTTGAGCTGTTACGTAGCTTGCATCCGTTGAAGCTAAAAATACGTATACATTTGCTAACTCTACCGGCTGACCAGCACGCTGCAAAGGTGTATCTTGTCCAAAGCCTGGAATAGCGTCGCTTGGCTGCCCTCCAGAAATTTGAAGCGGCGTCCAGATAGGTCCTGGAGCAACGGAGTTAACGCGAATACCTTTTGGAGCTAATTGCTTGGCTAGTCCGCGAGTGAATCCGTTAATGGCAAACTTTGTAGCTGCATAATCTAATAAATTAGGACTTGGGCTATAGCCTTGTACAGAACTTGTGGTAATAATAGAAGCACCTGCTGGTAAATAAGGCAGCGCTGCTTTTACGGTCCAATATAAAGAGAATACATTTACTTCAAAGGTTTTGCGCAGCTGATCCGTTTCTAAATCAGCAAGATCTTCTACTGCCTGCTGTTTACCCGCTACGAGCGCTAAAACGTCTAATCCATCTAATTCTTTATAAGCTTTTTCTACTAGCTCCTTGCAAAAAGATTCTTCGCCTACATCACCAGGTATAAGTACTGCTTTTCTGCCTTCTGCCTCAATAAGCTTTTTTACTTCTTCTGCATCAGCTTGCTCTTGTGGCAAGTAATTAAGCGCAACGTCCGCTCCTTCTCTTGCGTAAGCGATAGCTGCTGCTCGGCCAATACCTGAATCTCCACCTGTCACAAGAGCTTTTCTGCCTTTTAATTTACCTGCACCTATGTAACTGTTCTCCCCGCAGTCTGGGATGACGTTCATTTCTTTTTGTACACCAGGAGGTTCTTGATACTGTTTTGGATAGTCTTCATGGAAATATTGAGTTAATGGATTATTTAACTTTGACATATTCGTCACTCCTTTATAAATCAACCTTAACCAACTAAGGAAAAGTTTTCTATATGCTTGTTCTTCCCCTCTTCTTCTTTCATAAACATGTTTGATGTGCTCTACTATCCTCACCTTTCTTTCTGCCATTCCCCTTCAATCAACAGCTAGAAACAGCTGGATACATGACAACTATATTCACCATCACAATAAAAAAATCCGAACGAGTCACGTTCTCTCTTGAGAACCTTGACTCCTTGTTCGGATCTTCTTTTAACTAAAATACGTTTTCCCCCCCTCTTTAAATAAATGGTGAGAGCTTTGTATTTTGCTGTGCACAACAAGTTTTATTTCTCGTCTGTACCTGTTACTCTGTTAGTTCTACTTGTAAAGGCTTTGATTCCTCTTCAGCTTCTTTAGGCGTGCGAACGATTAACACATCACATTTGGCATAGCGTAAAATATGCTGAGATACACTTCCGATTAAGATACGCTCTACCGCGTTTAACCCGGTTGCACCGCATACAATTAAATCAACGTGCTTATCGGGAGCAATTTTTTTAGATATTTTTGTTTTAGGAGAACCGTGTTCAATTAAGGTCTCGACTTTCGTTACTCCAGCCTTAATGGCTAGGTTACTATAGTTGGTTAAAAGTTCTTCAGCAAATTTCTCTGCATCTTGAAAGCGTGTATCCGTATAAAATGCATAAGGTGATGGACTTAACGCCTGTATATCGATAACGTGACAAATTATCAAATGAGCGTTATTTTTGGTCGCACTGTTAACTGCTTTTTTGAATGCCCACTCCGCTTCTACAGAACCGTCTACTGCTACGAGGATGTTACGATAAGCCATATTCATCATAATCTCTCCTTTAACATTCGTTTATAAAGAACTTTCTTTGCTACACTTTTATTGTACTTCTTGCGCAAGCGAAAGTATGTGATTTTTATCACAAGTTATAGAAATTAATAAAAAATGGAGCCGCGCACATCGTACACGGCTCCATTTTTATTGAACTTGAGAGTTAAAAGTCATTATCCAAATAGATCCTGCTACAATCGTAATAACAAAAACGATTCCAAGTATTAAAGCCATCACATTATAACGAGGCTTCTCTCCGTCTTTAATATGCATAAAGAAAAACAATTGAACGAAAAATTGAAGCACGGCCATTCCTAGAATGCTAGCTAGTAATATATTTTTAACAAGTACGTGGTTTAATACCAGTAGCAGAGGAATAACGGTTAAAATAATTGAGAAAATAAATCCGGTTGTATAAGCTTTTAACGACCCGTGGTTCTCCATCTACATCACCCCCATTAAATACACAACCGTGTAAAGGAAGATCCAGACGGCATCAAGAAAATGCCAGTATAAGCTGATAATCGTCACTTTTCGTTTTGTTACAGAGGTAATTCCGTATCGTTTTAACTGGATTGTAATTGAAATCATCCAAATGATGCCAACCGAAACGTGCAGCCCGTGTGTACTAACCAGCGTGTAGAAAGCCGTAAAAAATGCGCTCGTAGAAATGGTTGCTCCTTCGTGAACCATTGTTTGAAATTCATGAATTTCAAGGCCAACAAAGCATACACCTAAAAGCAGAGTTACGATTAGCCAGCCAATTAAAGGCTTTATTTTTCCTTTGTGCATGCTTAATACAGCTAATCCGCTCGTAAAGCTGCTCGTTAATAAGATAAACGTTTCAGAAACAAATCCTGGAACTTCAAAAAATTCCTTTCCCGTAAGGCCTCCCGCAGTATGATTAACAAGAACGGCATACGTAGCAAATAATGCTCCAAATAAGATACAGTCCGTTACGAGGAAAAGCCAAAAACCCATAACTTTGATTTCTTCATCATGTTCATGATGATGTTCTTCGTGGTGCGCTGTCGCATATGCCATGTTATCCGACCCTCCCTACTGAATCTTCTGTATGTTGAATTTCATCCACGGGAATATAATAGTCCGAGTTGTATTGAAAAGAACGAGCTAGTAAACAAGCTCCTACTCCTGTCAAACCGAATATCGCCACCCATACCCAGTGGAACGTTAAGCCAAAACCAGCAATGAACCAGAAAATCGACATGATAAATGGAATACCTGAATTCTTAGGCATATGAATTGGAGAAAAAGCCGCTGTTTCCTTCGCTTTTTTCTTTTTTCTTTCTTCTTTTATCGTCCACCACGCATCTTGCCCCGTTACTGTTGGAATCACTGCAAAATTGTAGTGCGGCGGAGGTGAAGGGATGGACCATTCTAATGTACGTCCATTCCATGGATCTCCTGTTACATCTCGTTCTCCGTACTTAATGCCATGAAGAATCTGCCATGCTTGAAAGATAAACCCTATGCCCATAAAGAAGGCTCCCACTGTAGAGATAACGTTCAGCGGTCCCCATCCCATGTCAAAATCGTACGTATAAATACGGCGCGTCATTCCCATAAACCCTAGTGCATATTGAGGCATGAAGCATACATAAAAACCAATATTCCACGTCCAAAATGCCCATTTGCCAAGACGGTCATTTAGTTTAAAGCCAAACATTTTTGGCCACCAATAGTACAAACCTGCAAAGAAGCCGAATACAACGCCTCCGATTAACACTTGGTGAAAGTGTGCAACTAAAAAGTAGCTATTATGATACTGATAGTCTGCGGGAGCTGCTGAAAGCATAACACCGGTTGCTCCTCCTACAACAAAGCACGGGATAAAAGCAATTGTCCATAGCATTGGCTGAGTCATTTGAATACGGCCGCGGAACATCGTAAATAACCAGTTAAACACTTTAACACCCGTTGGAATTCCGATAGCCATCGTCGTAATAGCAAAAAACACATTCACATTAGCCCCTGCACCCATCGTAAAGAAATGATGCACCCATGTGAAATACGAGAGAACGCTAATAATCATCATTGAAAAAACCATAGATTTATAGCCAAATATCTTCTTTTGAGAAAACGTTGCAACAATTTCAGAAAAAATGCCGAATGCCGGAAGTACAACGATATACACTTCAGGATGTCCCCACATCCAAATTAAGTTAATGTACATCATCGGATTTCCTCCGCCGGTCATAGTAAATAAGTGTCCGTCAAAGAAGCGGTCGATAAACAATAAAGCAAGCGTTACGGTTAATACAGGAAACGCGAAAATGATAATAATACAGCTTGCTAGAACAGACCACGTGAATAGCGGCATGTGCATAAGTTTCATGCCAGGTGCACGCATTTTTAAAATGGTCATAATGAAATTAATTCCAGAAGCCAAGCTGCCAATACCTGATATTTGAATGCCCCAAATATAAAAATCTTGACCTGGTCCAGGACTGAACTGCATGCCAGAAAGCGGTGGATAACTCAACCATCCTGCATTTGGCGAGCCTCCGATTACAAACGACAAATTGAAAAGCATGGCGCCAAAGAAAAATAGCCAAAAGCTTACCGCGTTTAAAAAAGGATAGGCGACATCTCTTGCTCCAATTTGAAGCGGTACAACAATGTTAAAGAACGCAAACATAAGCGGCATTGCCATAAATAGAATCATAATGGTTCCATGCGTAGTGAAAATTTCGTTGTAATGATTAGAATCTAGAAAATGCCACTGAGGGAATGCTAGTTGCATACGCATTAATAATGCATCTACTCCGCCTCGAAACAGCATTAACAATGAAGAAAGCATATACATGATTCCAATTTTTTTATGATCCACCGTTGTGAGCCACTCACGCCATAGCCACTTCCAATTTTTAAGATACGTAAGAACAAAAATAATACCGGCTAGTGTTAACAAAATGGCGACATCGGCTCCATAAATCATCGGTTCTCCAGTCACAAAAAAATGAGATGAAAAATCTTTTAATTTGTCTAACAACTTAGTTTCCTCCTTCCTGGTGCTCATGCTGTGTATGTGCTTGTTCTTCAGAAGCCACATTCATAGTCTTCATGTCCTCATTTTTCATATGGTGATGCTGACTATAATATTGACCACCGTTTTTAATAACAATTTCTTGAAACAAACCTTTAGGAATGGTAGAGTACGATTTTTCCAAGGAAAGACCTTGTTTGGCAAGATTGTTATAATCAGCTTTTGTTAAAGCTGGTGATGTTTCTTTCACTTGCTTTACCCACTGATTAAATTCTTTTGTCGATGTAGATTTAACTTTAAAGTTCATATGAGCGAACCCTTCACCCGTAAAATTAGCACCCGAACCAAAATATTCTCCCTTGTGATCAGTTTGCAGCCAAAGCCCCATTGCCATTCCCGGCATTGTATATAATTGTCCTCCCAACTCCGGTACCCAAAAAGAATTCATAGGTGCATCTGACGTTAGCACGAATTGAACGGGCACATTCTTTGGAATGTTGACATAGTTCACTGTCGCAATATCTTGATCCGGATATTGAAATAACCATTTCCAGTCAAGGGATGTTACTTCAATTGTTAGCGGCTTTACATCTTTTTGCGGCGGATCTACTAAGTCATACGTCGTCTTGGCCGTAGCGAAACCTAAAATACCAATAATAATAATAGGGATGCCCCACCAAATAAATTCAAGACGCTTACTATCGTCCCAGTCTGGCCGATACGGAGCCTTGTTTCCAGGCTTATCACGGTAGCGTAAAACGATATACACAAGCAGCCCTAAAACAGGAATAACAACGATTGTGCATAAAATTATGGAAAAAATAATTAAATGGTATTCTTTTTGAGCCACCGCCCCCTGTGGATTTAAAATCAAATAACGACTATCACAGCCTGCTAAAAAAATTGTAATGAATACGGAGAGAACGATTAACTTGCCAATATGCATTGATTTTTGCTTTATCACCTAAGCTCAGGCTCCCTTCCTCTAAATCTCTGTACATAATAATGATATATAAACGTTCATATTAGAGATGCATCTCAACGGATCAAAGAGCTAATAACCTCCTAACATATTGAAATTTGTCATGACATATTGCTTACTCCTAAAAAATTATCATGTTGTATGTTTAAAAGGTGTGATATTTATCACACTTGAAGCGATTTTTATCTATTTTAAATGGCTTTACCATAATTTCGTCACATATTTGGTTAAATGTGGTGTGAAATGCCTTGCTCCTGGCGGGTAGATTCTTATAAAAGCAAAAAGCTCTTCCAGTTATTATTAACTGGAAGAGTTTTTTAGGAGTAATGAAGTATTGAGCTTTAACACTTACTAATTTGCTTGTTTGACCTGCTGAAACATCCAATCAATCATTTTCTGATTCCGATACGTTGGAACCCATGAAGCATGGTCATACTTTAATTCTTTAGGATATTCCGTATATAGCGGATGCCCCCCAGCTTTTTTTATAGCCTCTATGATATTCCTTGAATAGGTAACAGGAATGATAGAATCGTCTTCAGCATGAAATCCCCATATCGGTTTGTGTGTAAGAAGATGTGCTTTAGCTGGATCGGCTCCTCCCGCTATTGGAACCATAGCAGCAAACAAATCAGGGTGTTCTATATTTAAGTTAAATGTGCCAAATCCTCCTTGAGATAATCCTGTAGAATAAAGGCGATTACTATCTATATTGTAGGATTTTCTTACACTTTGTAGAATTTCATAGGCCGTTTTTAAATCTTCTGATGTTTCGAATACTTTTGCTAAATTGACTTCATTGTTATTATCTCTTGTAACAGTGAAGCCCCCGCTTGGTACATTACGAGCTTGGGGAGCTAAAATAAAAGCGGGGTGCTTTCGTTGATTTTCTGGTGAAGCCCAAATGATCGCTCCGTCGTTGCCAAGAAGCTGTTTTTTATTATCATTTCCTCGTTCACCACCTCCATGTAAAAATAGCACCAGGGGATATGATTTTTTAGAATCATAGTCTTTAGGTACATAAAGTCGGTAAGGCATTGCCTTATAAGTGAATGATAAAAATTGAGTAGCTATAGATTCTCTGCTTTCAAATGAATAAGTAAATATAGCTATACCACTATGATTCTTTTGATGTTTATTTTTCGCGTTTCCTCTTATGGAAATTGCTTTAAGCACCGTATCGTTATTAATAATAAGTGGGTTCGTATACGGATTGCTTTGACTGGTCGGAGTGCTCCCATCAAGTGTATAGTAAGTCTTCGCACCTGGTGTGTTTGTCTTTAATTCAACCTTCTGCTCTAGATAATATTCGCCTGATAAAACTGAAGAAGTTGGTTTTTTTACGTTTCTATAATCATTTTCTCCTTTTGCCGCGACGATATTTAAAGGGAAAAAAGCTAGAATAAGAACTCCTACAGTAATAAAACTTATAACTTTTTGTATTGATATATTATTCATTGATAATGTACCTCCTTTATATGGTTTTTTAAATGTCTACTTCCATTTCTAGAAGGGCATAGCTTAAGCTTTTCCCGTGCGTATCCACTCCTAAAGAAGTAGTTACTCCACCAAGTAATGCGCGGTGACATACAAATTGAAAAGCTGATATATTAGGAACCTCGTAGCGAACAACGTCTCCTTCTACAATATTTTTTAAGTGTTTTTTCACTTCCAAAGCAGTCACTTTTTCACGTAATAAGAAATAATCTTTTTCGTTATATGGAATTAGTGATAACATAAGCGTGTTTCCCTTATCTCCAGCTCGACTGTGAGCAAGTTCATATAATTTCTTTTTCATTTGTTAAGCTCTCCTTTAATGTAAGATAAGTTTTTATTTTGTTTCGTGGAATCAACGTCGACACAATACCTACTACCTCATTAACATACTTTCTTGCTCCGCCTCCGCCCGCTGGTCCGTTCGTATAAAGAGCTTCTACCTCTTCTCCAATTTTGGCTGCTTCCTTTGAAGTAAGACATCTCCCTGCTACTCTCAGTCTGATTTCATAAGGAGCTGATTCTTGAAAAGAAACTCTATGAACGGAGGAAAGACCGATATAATCAATTCTTAAGTCGACTACTTTATCTTTTAAACGACTATATAAAATTTCACCGGCTAGCTTAGCTCTTTCTAGAGCATTGGAACCAGCGTAGGAAATTTCTCCTTCTCCAATAACACCTGCTTCGTAACCTACGCTGACTTTTAACGTTTTAGGTCTTGGTATACCTGTTCCACCAGATACATGAATTTGATTCAATTTAATTTCATGCAAATGAACCGAAGTAAAGTCAGCAATAACATCTGGTGTTATATATTGATGAGGGTCAGTTACTTCGTAAAGCAGCTGTTCTTTTACAGTAGCTAAATTAATGACTCCTCCTGTGTCTTCTACTTTAGTAATAATTGCTGTCCCATCTTCTTTAATATCAGCAAATGGAAATCCTAATTCAGCAAGCTGTGGGACTTCTTTTTTTCCAGGATCAGCAAAATAACCACCAGCTATCTGTCCCCCACACTCCAATAAGTGTCCAATTACTGTTCCTTGAGCAATTTTATCTACATCGTCTAAAGACCATCCAAAATGGTGTACCATTGGAGCAACAAATAAAGACGGATCTGCTACTCTACCAGTAATAATAACTTGAGCATCTGTCTCTAGAGCTGGCAATATTGTTTCCACACCAAGGTAAGCGTTTGCAGATATAACGTTACCAAAATGAGATATCGGTTCATTTGTTTCTAGAGTCAATCCATTCCTATCTATCAACTTTAGTACATCATCTCCCGTTACGGCTGCTACCTTTATCTCAATGTTTAGTCGGTTAGCTATTTCAACAACTTTTTCAGCAGCATCTATTGGATTGGCTGCTCCCATATTGGTAATAATTCGCACCTTATTTTCCTTAATAATAGGTAAAAGAGGCTCTAGTCTTTTTTCTAACAAAGGATCATAACCCATTAAAGGGTTTTGACTTTTTCTTTTTTGGGCAAGTGCGATTGTTCTTTCGGCTAAACATTCCAATACTAAATAATCTAAATTTCCTTTTTCAGCTAGTATAACCGCCGGTTCTAATCGATCTCCTGAGAAACCCGCGCCTGATCCAATTCTTATCATTTTTATCACCTCAAATAGTAATTGCTCCTGTTATTAATGCCACAATCGTCATAACAATGGTCGTTCCAAAGGCCCACTTAAAGATAAAACGCTGATGATCGCCTAAATTCACTCCGGCTAACCCTACAAGGATAAAGGTCGATGCGGTTAAAGGACTTAATGGAAATCCAGTTGTCATTTGTCCTAGAATAGCTGCTCTGCCAATCTCAATTGGATTGATGCCAAAGTTAGAAGCCGTCTGGCTAATAATTGGTAAGACCCCAAAATAGTAGGCATCCGGTGTAAACACTAAGCTAAGAGGCATACTTGTAATTGCTACTAGTACAGGTAAGTAAGAAGCTAGTGATTCAGGGATAATACTAACCATTGCAGAAGCCATTCCATCTATCATCTTTGTTCCTGTCAAAATACCCGTGAAAATGCCTGCAGCGAAAATCATCGTAGAAACAATTAAAACGTTATTTGCATGGCTTAGTAAGCGTTTTTGCTGCTCTTCTGGATTTGGATAATTGACTAAAAGAGCAATTGCAAACGCGACAATAAATAAAATCGGTAAAGGCAGCCATACTTTAATTAACGCGATAAGAAGCAAAATTGTTAAAGCAAGATTAAACCAAAAAAGCTGGGGCTTTTTCATTTCTAGAGCAGCTGCATGTTCTGTAAACCCTTGTATATGTTCTTCTAGTTCAATGACTCCTAGTCTCTGCCGCTCCTTTTTCCCAATCCAAAAAGCAGATGCTAACACCCACACAATCCCAGCAATCATCGCGGGGATAACAGGGTTAAATAATTGAGAAGAATCTGCATTAAATGTAGTCATGGCTCTAGCAGTAGGCCCCCCCCAAGGAGCTAAGTTCATAACTCCTGCTCCTAAAGCAACCACTCCTGATAAAATAAGAGGATTCATCTTTAATCTTTTATAAAGAGGTAGCAGCGCTGTAATGGTAATCATAAAAGTAGATGCACCGTCACCGTCTAATGATACAAGCATCGTAACAATAGCTGTACCTACGACTACTTTTAATGGATCTCCTTTAACTAGACGAAGCATTTTAGAAATCATAGGATTAAATAAACCCGTATCAATCATTAAACCAAAGTACAAAACTGCAAAAACAATCATAATGCCTGTAGGTGCTACTTTTATAATGCCTTCTAACATCATGTCTCCCATTTCTAATCCAAATCCACCTATTAATGCAAAAACAGTTGGTACGAGAACTAACGCAATCAATACAGATAAACGATTGGTCATAATTAAAAATAGAAATAAACCAATAATTAAAAATCCTAATAATGCTAACATGTAATCCCCCCTGCCCTAAATTTGTAGATTGATGAATCTTGGATGTAAAAAACTTCTGTACTTTTTATTCTTGCAGGATTCATGCCAAGGATATGTAAAAACAGCAACAAACCTTTACAAAATCCTTTCAAAATGTGACAAAAAAATTTATTGCACAACAAAAAAGAAAGCGTTATCAATGAATCTGCTTTCTTTTTTTGTTCTTGTCAATTGAAATTCTAATATTTTAGAAATAATCACCGCTCAGTGAAGAGATACGTTTCTTAATACATAGTTTCCAGCATTTCTGAAAATCTAGAAATCTTTCTAACGACTTAGAAATGAATATGATATTTCTTCATTTTATTGTATAAAGTAGCTAAAGAAATACCTAAAACCTCTGCTGCTTTCCTTTTTCCCCCAATATTATTTGGGTATTTTCTTAATATTTCCTGAATAAATGCGCACTCTTTATCCTGTATAGCTTCCTGCAGTGTTTGATTAGGTTTATCTACCTTACCTAGAACGTCTGAAAAGCTTTGTTCATCTTTAATCATAAATTGTGGAAGGTGATGAAACATAATATCTGTACCTTCTGCCATACATGTGGCATAGTCAATCACATTTTTTAATTCTCTTACGTTGCCAGGCCAATGATAGGATTGAAGAAAGCCTAGTGTATATTCGTCAATTTTGTAAGATGCATTGGCGGTCGAGTATTTAATAAAAGAGGAGACGAGTTTACGTATATCTTCTTTCCTTTCTCTCAAAGGAGGTATCTCTAGTTGAATAACGTTAAGTCTATAAAATAAATCTTCTCGAAATTGTTTCTTATTCACAAGCTGCTGTAAGTTGCGGTGCGTAGCAGCAATAATTCTTACGTCAACTTCTCGTTCAGTAGCTTCTCCTACCCTTCTGATTTTCTTCTCTTGCAGAACTCTTAACAACTTAGCTTGAAGATCATATGACATATCTCCAATTTCATCTAGGAATATAGTTCCGTTGTTTGCTATTTCGAATAGTCCAGCCTTTCCGCCTTTTTTAGCATTTGTAAAAGCACCATCTCCATATCCAAAAAGTTCACTTTCTAACAGAGACGAAGGAATAGCCGCACAATTTACAGGTATAAAAGGACCATGCTGGCGCTCACTTTTATTATGTATAGCCTGTGAAAATAATTCTTTTCCCGTGCCGCTTTCTCCCGTCACAAGAATAGGAAATTGAGATTCTGCTACTTTTTCAGCTATATGAACGACGTGCCTTAACCCTTCTTCCCTACCAATTATTTGTTCAAATGTATATTTTGCTTCATAGATAGAATCCATTCGGTTTTCTAAATTCTTTAACTTTTCGGTTTGTCTTCTCAATTCCTTTGATAACTTGTCAACTTCATTAAGACTTTTACAAACCGATACGGCTCCTGCAACTTTACCTTCTATTATAATTGGAGCCATATCCACCATATATTCCCGATTTTTTTCTTTTCGATATACACCTACTCTGCATTGTTGGTCTTTTAGAGCATTTGTTAACTGAGCTCCTGGGCGATATTCTATTAGTGGCTTTCCAATAATATCACTTTTTACTCCTGTAATCTTTGTATACTCTGGGTTAATAAATCTGACAATACCTTCTCTGTCGATAACTAGAATACCATCATTTATCGAATTTATAACTGCATGCCACCAGTTAAAATTTTTAGAAGAGCAGTCGACCTCTATGTGCTCTTGGAATGTATTCTTCACAGTATTGTAAGCTCCTTTCTATAATAACTTGAGAGTAGATTCTTGCTTTATTTATAATTATCAACTAATTTTCTCTTTTTTGAAACAGAGTCCACTCAATTAATTTGAATAATCTGATTTATAAAAGCGGATATAACCGTGGTTGATCTTATTCCATTATTTGTATTCAAGATGAAGCATTCTTTGAAAAGAGAAATATTTCTCTTTTCAAAGAAACTTATCACCGTAGTTTTTCCGTATTTAACCATTTTGGATTTTGAATTAGAACCGAATTTAACAGCTTCAGCTACCGGTCAATCTTTAACGTATTTGCCCATGACCGTGTACAGATAAAGTTTATATACATGACAAAAAAGAGAAACGTGAAAGAGATTGGTCTTCTCCCTCACGCTTCTCTTTTTATTATTTCGCTATTTATTGGACTTTTAGTATCTCTGCTAAGTATTTATGTACTACACTTGAAGACCTTTAATACCATTCAAGATTGGCAGTAAGCGACACTTAAATGCCGATGAGCTCGTTAACGAACTATCACCTATTGTCTTCTCTGCCTTAAAACATCTTCTATAAAATGCTGATACAAATAATTAATAAAAGCAGTCGCAATCGAGATGAGAAAAAGTTGAAAGCGCGTCATGTTTACCATTTTATATACCTTCAGTTTTTCTGCCAGACTGGTCAAAGGATAAGCAAATAGATAGTCAAATAGGACGTTAATTAACAAATATTTTTTGAAATTCCCATAGGTCAGCTTGAATACCCAAAAATTAGCTATAAAAAACGGTCCAAATATAAAAGAAACGTCGCTTGAAAGTTTAGGGAAAAGAGGTTTCCTTACTTTCCACCATGTAAAGCTTTTAGATAACTCACTGATAAAAGCAATAACTAATGAACTAAATGTCAAAACAGGTAGGTATCTTTTAAAGACAAATTTATCAACTTTTACTATAGACAGCCAAGGCAATAAAAGTACTGCCAACAGCGTTAACTTTCCTTTCATTATGTACCCAACTCCTGCCGTTACGAAAATGTAAGCTAAATCATATTCTCTTTAGTTTTGTGTAATAGGCTCTTTTTTATGTGTTTATTACACTGCGTTAGTTCTTTTATTCGTCTTTTATTACAAGATTTTTTGCTTTCAGGAAATTATTGATTCTCATATTCTGCATGTGCATGGAGAAAATACGGAGGTGAATGTTTAAAGGGAGGAATTAAAAATGACCACAGTACGTGAAGTTATGACTCAAGATGTGAAAGCTTGTGCACCGCACGACCCAGTAACAGCAGCTGCAAAATTAATGCGTGATATTAATTGTGGCTCTGTGCCGGTGTGTCAAGAAAATCGAGTAATGGGAATGATCACAGACCGTGATATCGTGTTAAATTGCGTGGCGGATGGAAAAGATTGCAACACTGTGCATTCCCATGATTGTATGACTAAAGATGTAGTTACGTGTTCTCCGGATACGGATATTCATGAATGTGCACGTATGATGGCAGATCATCAAATTCGCCGCATTATTGTAGTGGAGAATAATAATATGGTTGGAATCTGTGCAATCGGCGACCTTGCGACAGTGAACGTATATGTTGATGAAGCCGGTGCAGCATTAAGCGAGATTTCTAATCAAGTTCATTGAAATTTTTTAGCATATAAATCCTTAATGCTTGTACAAAATAACCCTGTCTGCAAGGAGGTGCTAATATGCCAAATTTAAACGATAACAAATTTAAAAAGATTCAGTCTGAGAGTCAAAAGCAAGGAAAGTCTCAAGAAGAATATGCGGCTGAGCTTGACGCTAATCGTGCAAAAAGCCAAAAGAAAAAGTAAGAATAAAAAAGGATTACAATCGGCAGAGGTTCGGTTGCAATCCTTTTTATCATCCCGTTTTGTTATAGGCTGCGATCAGTTATAAATGTATAGTGAGTAGATGCTTCATACTTCTCACCAGGCTTTAATACACAAGAAGGAAAATGCTTATGATGAATAGCGTCTGGTAAACCTTGTGTTTCCAGGCAAACGCCAAGATATTTCTCTGAGTGAACCCCTCTAATTTCGAATTCTTCGTCTAGATGATTTCCCGTATAGAGAACAACTGAAGGCTGATCCGTTTTGACTTCTATTTTGCGACCGCTTGCTGGATCAAATAATGACATCTGATTTTCAGTTTCTGCTTCTAAAAGAAATGGATGATCGTATCCTTTACCAACTAATACATTTTGCGGATGTTTGGATTCCACACCTTCCTTGAGACTATGTCCTTCTCTAAAATCAAATGGGGTATCTGTGACACTTATCGTTTCTCCAGTAGGTAAAAGATCATCACTCAGCTCTAAGAATTCGTTACTTTTCAGCTTTAAAACATGATCTAAGACCGTTTCCTTTAGATTTCCGCTTAAATTGAAATACGTATGGTTTGTTAAATTGATAAGAGTGTCTTGATCTGTTGTTCCTTCGTAAGAGATATGAAACTCATTTTTATTAGTCAACGTATACGTAACTTTCACTTCAAGATTGCCAGGGTACCCTTCTTCTCCATCTTTACTTACATATGTAAATTCAACACCTACGTGATCACTTGCCTCGATTGTTTTTGCATGCCATATTTTGTGGCTAAACCCTTCTGAACCGCCATGCAAATGGTTGTTTCCTTCATTTTTCTCTAGACGATAGGTTTTATTATTAAGCTCAAAGGCTGCTCCACCTATACGCCCCGCTACGCGTCCGACCACAGCTCCGAAATAAGGAGAATACTTTTGGTATTCTTCTATTGAATCAAATCCCAAGACAACACTTTCAATCTTCCCTTCAGAATCCGGCATTTCAATATTTGATATCACACATCCATAGTCAAGGCAGGTAATTTTAAGCCCTTCATCATTTAATAAGGTATAAGCATGTACAGCTTGATTGTTTAGTTCGCCAAATTTCTCAAAATTCACTTTCATTTTTAATCAGTCCAATCCTCTTTTTATTCGTAAATTGCTTAACGGACCCTACATGTTATACACATGGGATATGTTCTTATAGTTCCCTCTGCAATCCTTCCTGAATCTTCATTATTCTCATTTTATTGTAATCGTGTACATTTCCTAATTCAAGCTTGAATGATAAAGGCTGGCTACTGTTTGTCATTGCTATTTCTTTAGTATTCCTAAGTATTCTTCCCAAGGTCCTACATCTTCTCTGTATCGTTCTGCCATTACTCGAACAATTTGGGCAATATGCGTTAAATCGTGAGCAACCCAAGTCGAGAGCAACTCTCTGACTTTTACTTCCCCAAACTCCGGGTGTTCTCCTCTCACTTCAAGATGCTTTTCAGGCTTAATTAACAGCTTTAGTTGTTGTAAATTCTGCATTCTTATCATGTTGAATTCAAGAAGCTTTTCTTCAATAGAACTAGTAGATTCCTTGTGTAAATGAGCATAGCGATCAAATGGAGGGAAAGCTCCTCCTTTTCCTTCTTGAAGGATGAATTTTAGCCTTGGTATCCAATTGTTTTTTTCTGCTTCTATTAAATGTTCTATTATTTCCGAGGTACTCCAAGTTCCTTCTCCTTCATTACATTGCAGCCACCCTGCAGATAGACCCGACAAAAGTTTTTCAAGCGTCTTAGGCGTACGCTCAAGTATTTCGGTCGCTTCTTTTAAATTAAAATTCATGCTCATTCCCCTTTCTCAACGTAATGATGCTGAGCTGTCAGTTATGTAAAAATTCTTGCGATTCTAGTCAATTTTATCACAATTGACTTCTATTAAAGGAAGGAGATAATCTTCTCCTTCCTTTAATGCTTACTAAAACAAAAACAGAACAGACGTTTGGTTTTTCTCTAGAAATATGATAAAATATATATAGGCTAGAACGCAGTGAGTATCAGTCTGAATGGGTACTACTCATTCGTAAAATAGATTGCTAGCAACTTTTTCATCTTGAGCTTTCCGTGTGAATTGGAGTGGGACAACAGTGAGTAAAAATCAAAAGCGATGGACAAAAGAAGAAGATAAATTTCTTATCCAACACTATGGCGTTATGACGCTTCAAAAGATGGGTGAGCATTTACATAGAAGCAAGGAATCGGTTAATAAACGGCTTACTCGATTAAATCTTCGAGCTTCAGATACAGCTTTACGTAAAAAGTGGACGCCGAAACAAGATGCTTTTTTACAGCAGAACATTGATATCATGAACAACCGTGAAATGGCACACTCCTTAGACAGAAGTCCTTCTTCTATTGCTACGCGCATAAAAGTTTTGGGACTAACACGAAAAACTGCGATGCGAAGATGGACCGTACAAGAAGACGAATATTTGCTAAGGTATTACGGAATAAAACCCCTTTCGCGCATATCAGCGAAATTGCAGCGAAGTGTGCAGGCACTAGAATCGAGGTTAAGTCGTTTAGAGGTGTATGGAGCTAAATCGCACGTAGGACATATCACAGCGTGTGAGCTAGCAGCCTGCCTTGAAGTAGATGTTCATACAATTTACAAGTGGATTCATAAAGAGAATCTACCGTATAAAATGATCATCGCCAAGACAAGAACATTCATGGGAATTGACATTCAATCTTTTTGGAAGTGGGCTGAACAAAATAAATCGTGCCTTAACTTTTTTAAAATACCTAAAAATACGCTTATTCCAGAACCAGCGTGGGTGAATGAACAAAGAAGGCTAGACTATGTAAAGCGCCCTAAATACGAGCATAAAAAGTGGACAGCAGAAGAAGATGCTAGATTGTGGCGTATGTTTTATCAGGAAAAGCGCAATCAGCGAGAAATTGGGCAGCTGCTCGGGCGTTCGAGAAATAGCGTGCAGCGACGCTTAGAGCGTTTACGCAAAAAGAAACTAGCTAGTTAAACGATAAAAAGCTTGGAATAAGCTATGCTTACCCCAAGCTTTTTTTATTGATATGACTTTTGGTTAAGCTTTAACTGCTTTTTCCCAATCTGCTGCAAATTTTTCCATTCCTTGGTCAGTTAACGGGTGTTTTGCTAATTGCTCAATAACAGCGTATGGAATTGTGGCAATATGAGCCCCTGCAAGTGCTACGCGCGTTACATGATCCGGGTGTCTTACAGATGCGGCGATAATTTGAGAGTCGATGTTTTGAACGCGGAATAACTCCGCAATTTTAGATACCAGCTGTACTCCGTCTTCTGAAATATCGTCAAGACGTCCTAAAAATGGAGAAACATACGTCGCTCCAGCACGAGCTGCTAAAAGCGCTTGGTTTACTGTAAAGATTAGGGTTACATTTGTTTTTACGCCTTTTTTTGCAAGGTAGCGCGTCGCTTCCAAGCCAGCCAATGTCATAGGCAGCTTAATCGTAATATTTTTATCTCCGTCGTTAATTTTAATCAGTTCCTCAGCTTGAGCGATCATGTCTTCAGCAGAAAGTGCGTCAGGCGTTACCTCAGCGGAAACGGATTCAACCTCCGGTACCATTTGAAGAATTTCTTCGATGCGGTCTTCAAATCTTACGCCTTCTTTTGCTACTAAAGATGGATTGGTTGTTACACCTGCTAGAACACCAACTTTATATGCTTTCTTAATATCCTCAAGGTTTGCTGTATCAATAAAAAATTTCATCTCACTATTCCTCCTTATTGTTGTACATCAATCTGCATCTCAACTTGCGTGAACTATCGCCTAGCCAATTTGCTGCAGGGCATATAGATTTTCTATAGAAGCGTTTTCAATCTCTTTTGCAGTTAATACCTTTAATTTTTCTAAAAATTGTATGGCGTCCACTCGGTCTTCAATGTCTTCTTCTGTACGAATATTCTCCGTTTTAATCTGATGGATACATTCGTTGATGACTTCTTTATACGCATTCGTTTGGATAAACCATTCTGCTAACAGCGTTTTTGTTGCTTCTCTTTCTTCTTTACTTTTAACTGCAAACAAACTCTCTGTTTCCGTTTCACTCAGCATAAGGCTGCTAAAATCGTGATTCATACAAAGCCAAAAATAACCTTTTTGGCTATCGTAATACTTTCCTTCTCTTAAAAGAAAATACTTAATTCCAAATTTAATTTTATGAGATTGATTCTCTGAACTCGGCATATGAATTTCTTTTATTTCTACGCTTTCTGATACATCCAGATATGTTTCTAAACCGTACTTTGTATTCACTACTTTTGCATCCAATATGTCCATTCTCATTCTCCTTTTCTCAAGTTCTATTTATTTTTATAAAAAAACAGAGGTCTGATTTTATGTAATAACGAATCCCATTTTTGTGGATGTTTTTCTTAACCAACCGACATGTTTTACTGTTTACGCTTTCATTATATATCAGATTATTCGAAAAAACATCAAAAACAATCAAATTCATTCAAAAAAAGTCATAAAATCCTAAAAAAGTAGTCAAAAAAGTTCATTAACTATTAAAAATAGATAAACTTTTATGTTGATTACATGTTTCAAGGCGTCCTAAGGTAATTACCTCTTCAAAAAAAACCGACTTTTATTACATACCCTCTTCGCAAAAATATACCCACTCATTTCACCGTTTTTTCACTTTAACATGATATCTTGTAGTATACTTTTGTTTCACGTGCTAATTCCCATAATTTTTTACTATTTGAGGTTATTCGTTTTTATTAGTGGGAAAGTTACATAAATACAACACGTTATAGGGGGACTTTAACATGGATAAAAGAATTGAAACATTAAAAGAAAAACTGCCTGATAATCATAAGGAGGTTGCTGTTCTTACCTCTCATATTTTTGATGCGCTCGATAAATTAACAACTGAACATCGCAGATATGTTGATATTTCGGCAGCAGCCAAAATAAAGCCGAATCCGGATGAAGAGAAAGCTTTTTTTGATACCATCTATGAAGTAAAAACACTCATTATGTCAGAGCTCGAAAAAACCGTTGAAGATATCGAGCACAAAGGGGATAAAAACTGGCATAAGAACTATAAAGACGGAATCGAGTGATAGACAAATAAGACGTTTAAAAGCCTGTGCTTTTTGGAGCACAGGCTTTTTTCCATGAGATTCTCTACATTCTACTGGGTCGATTGGATAGCTCATGGAATTCAATCATTGAAGGTTTAATACCGTTACTTTTTCACGAGTCATCGATTCAATACTTTTACGAATACCTTGAGCGCCCATACCGGATCCTTTTACGCCGATAAAAGGAAAATGATCAGGGCCGCGTTCTGTGCGGCCGTTGATTTGAACGGAACCGACTTCCATTTTATTTGCAATTGAGAAGGCTTTATTAATATCTTTTGTGAAAACGCTTGCTTGTAAGCCGAATTCTGATTCGTTTGCGATGTCAATGGCTTCTTGGTCAGAAGCGACGCGGATAATTGGTAACACAGGACCAAATGGTTCTTCCCATGCTACGCGCATAGTATCATTCACGTCATCTAAAAGAGTAGGATAGATAAGGTTGCCTTCACGCTTGTTCCCAGTCACAACTTCTGCACCTTTTCCGAGCGCGTCTGCAATTAAAATTTGAATAAAGTCCGCTGCCTTACTATCAATTAATGGAACGATTGTGCATCCATCTTCAGGAGAACCAACTGATAGTTTATGTACTTCTTCTTTTAGGATGTCGACCAGCTCGTTTGCCACTTTTTCATGTACAAGTACACGTTTAATAGCTGTACAGCGCTGACCCGAATAAGAAAATGCTCCGCTTATAATATGTTTTGCTGCTTCCTGTAAATCTGCATCTTCACATACAATACCCGGGTCTTTTCCTCCAAGTTCTAGTACAAGAGGAATCATGCCTGCCTTTTTAGCTAACTGAGTACCTGTATTTGTTCCTCCGGTAAACGAAATCATGTTAATGCCTTTATGTTCAACCAAGTAATCACCAATTACAGATCCGCGACCCGTTACGACGTTTACAAGTCCTTGTGGAATACCTGCTTGATCAAGAGCTTCAATCATCTTAATACCGCTGATCGCTCCTTGCGTTGCGGGTTTGAAGATAACTGCATTTCCTGAAATAAGCGCAGGCGCAAGCTTAGCAGCTGACAAATTTACCGGATAATTAAATGGAGGAATCGCAAGTACCACGCCTAAAGGCACGCGTTCAACAATGGCAACTTTAGACTTAGAACCTCCAGGAAAACTATCTCCTTTCATGCTTTCTCCATTCATATGAAGGGCTTCTTCAACTGTATAGCGAATAAAATCAGCTGTGCGCACGACTTCATTCCTTGCATCTTTTAAGCTTTTTCCAACTTCTCTCATAATAATTTCGGCAATTTCACTCTGCATTTTTACCAGCTCATCTGCCCACTTATATAAATATTTGGCACGGTCTTGCAGAGAAGTTTCCGCCCACTCCTTCTGAGCTTTCTGTGCGGCATGTACCGCTTCATCGACTTCTTCTTTTGTGATAGCCTGCACTTTTCCAATCACATCATGACGGTATGGAGAAACAATATCGATCGTCTGCCCTGATTTGCTTTCTTTCCACTCACCGTTAAGATAAAAAGAATAAGTTGATACATTTAAAACCGTTGTTGTCATAAAAAGTCCCCCTTAATAAAAGTGAAATTTATTATCAAAATTTTCAGTCTTTTTTACGAATGAAAACTATGTGAATATTTGAGCAAAAAGAATTCTACTTGTATTCATTTCTATAACTTTTATATTTCGTGTAACTCCCTAATCTTATACTGCTTACTTGTTGCCTTTAAAGCAGCAGCTTTTTTCTTTTTAACTTAAAACAAACCCTCGTATAATTTAATGAATATTTCGTATTTTTAATATATATAAATTTCTTTCATTCGTACAATATAAATAAGTTATCTTAATGATTAATAATTTTAATGATTCATGCCCCGAATACGAAGAAATCTTTATGGTTTCCTACTTTTTTAAGTGAAATGTCTGTTTTAAGCTCCCTTGATTGTATTTACTTTGGATGGATATTCAGGCGATGCATACACTCTTTTTATTCTATGTGTTGAGAAAATAAAATAAGGGTATAAAATAAATATAGGAAAATGAAGATGAAAGTAGAATATATATTCTAAAGGGAGGGATTTATTGTGATTGTTACTTTAGGTTTTGTGGCATCAATTATTGCGTTGTTTATGCTTTTTACTAACCGGACGTCCAATATCCCGGAAGAAATAATCCATGAAACAACAAATGCCAATAAAGAAGAGCAGTATATGTATTATATATAAAGCGTCTTAACAGACGCTTTTTTGTTGCGCTTTTTACAAAGTCTATAGCGGTTAGAAACGGCCCTCACCTATCATTTATCTTTATTTGTCAGTGCCTGATAGCCATAAATAGTTAAACAGAAACCAATAAATGAAAAAAAGATATGTTTTGGTTTAAAGTTGACTAACTTAAAAAAGTCCAATCTTATGTTAACATGCCTAAATGTAATCTGATTATGCCTATATCCAAAAAACAGGGGAAGCTCTGTTACTCCGTCAGTTATTTACAACCGGTGGAACAATCATAATTAAGACAGAGCGCAGCTTCCAGCAAAACGTTTAAGAGTTAATTCTTTTTAAATGAAAATATCTGAATTCAAAATACGACAGACTTCGACACTATCTATTTGTTACTATATTTTTTAGGTTCTATTTTTAGATTTGAACCGTTTTTACATAAAAAATTCAATAATTTAAACCTTTAAAATGACGTGGCAAGTGGAGGAAACTTAATGTGTTTCAAATGTAGGCTACTGCTGATAAAGATAGAATTTATACGAAAAATGATGATGATGATTGCCCTAGAAGAAGGGTTTACAAGTAGTAATACGATTAAAATCAGTCAGGATCTAGATGTATTGTTAAATCGGTTTGAAGCTACTTGTTAAGAAATGCTGGTTGATAACAGAAAAAGGATCTTTCGATAAGATCCTTTTTTTGCTGTTGGTCGACAATTATTTGTTTCAAAAAAATGAAGGCTGATGTTATTTAGTAGTACATCTTGATCGCTCGTTCATATTCTATTTAAACATTCTGTGCTTCAAAAAAATCCCACATCATTTTTGAAGCATTAGGACCTTTTGAATCAGTATCTGATCCATTGTCATTTCCACCTGACCATGCATGCCCCATATCCTCTACCATAATTTTTTTCATCCAGATTTTATTTTCTGCATCTACGTAGTCATAAGTTATGTAACTATAATGATTTTCGTTTTCCCTTGAAGTGTAAGAAGCAGCATTTTCATGTAGGTCGATACCGAAATACTTATATGTATAAATCCACTGCTGAATTAATGTAGACGCATTAATTGGATTAACTGTTGTATCTGATTGGCCATGAAACGTAATGATGGGAACAGGCCGTGCGTAAGATCCCATTTTCTTATAAGCTTCACCACCGTCAAATTCAGGATTTAGAGATCCATATAGCATAACTTCTCCGGCTGTTATGAGGTCTACAGCATACGCATTACTGCCTGCTGAATGAATGCCTACCGCTTTAAATATATCAGGATAAGCAATAGCCATCACATTCGCCATAAAGCCTCCAGCTGACATGCCAGCAAGGTATATATTAGTAGAATCAATCGCATACTTAGTGGTTATGTGATCAATCATATCTTTTATTATGTCTGGCTCTCCATTACCGCGAAACTGGTTATACTCATAAAACCAATTCCAGCACCCGTTGGAATTAGCAAAGTAATTCATTTGGGGATAGAGAACAATAAAACCTTTTTCTTCCGCTAGCTTATTCATTTCCGTACCCGCAGCAAAATCATCTGCATCTTGTTGACATCCATGAAGCATAACGATTAATGGTACTTTACTTAACCCAGTATATGTACTTGGAACATATACCTTGTAGGTAAAATAATCATCATAATTATACTCTTTCCAAATAGGTTGAAAGAACACGCTCTGTAATTCTATTAAAAGCGTAGAAGCAGTTAAAATTGGATTTGTAAAAAAGGAACATAAAGTATTCACGGAGTTTACCCTCTCTCTATTTCTGATGTATATACTCTCTATTTCGTTATATCACAAAATAATCCTTTTATTATGGCGCTGATCTTTTTTATATGCCTTTAATTATTTTCCTCTTTATGCTTTAATCGTACAAATTCATAATGCAAAACTATAGAAAAAAGAATTCTATAGCAAGAACCGTCACTTAGTGCGTTTAATACAAGTATACGCGCGGAATACTAGAAAAGGACTGGCTATAAAAGCCCGTCCTTTTTTATGTTATCAAACGATTATTTATTTAACCAAAATTAAAAACTGATATTATTTGGCGGTACATTGTCTTCTTTGTCCTCTTTCTTGAGCTCAGATTCTATGTATGAATCTTTAGAGGACTCTCCCATACGCCAATAAACAAGGAAGCTGATGGCAATACACCCTGCTACATAGAAAAAGAAAATTGATTCATGGCCGATGCTTTTTAGCCATAGGGCGATGAATTCTGCTGTCCCTCCAAATATGGCAACTGTAAGTCCGTACGGTAATCCTACACCAAGAGCTCGAATCTCCGTTGGGAAAAGCTCAGCTTTTACAATTGCGTTAATAGATGTATAACCGGTTACAATGATAAGTCCAACTGTCATTAATAGAAAGGCCATGACTGGGTTATGTGCTTGTTTCATAAAAAGAAACAGCGGTACAGTCAGCAATGTTCCCAAAATACCAAAGCTCATTAACAGAGGTCTGCGTCCAATTTTATCAGATAGCATCCCTGCTATTGGCTGAATGACAACAAATACAAGCAGCGCACAGAAGTTAATCCAGCTTACGACCCCTTTATCTAGTCCTACACTGTTTACCATAAATTTTTGCAAATACGTTGTATACGTATAAAACGCAACCGTTCCTCCTAATGTTAAACCAATAACGGTCAACACCGCTTTAGGATGCTTCATCAGTGCTTTAATAGTCCCTGCGTTTTCACGGCTTTCAGAGTCCATTTTAGAAAATTGTTCTGACTCATCCATTGTACGGCGCAGCCATAAAACGCTTAGCGCTCCGATAGCTCCAATGACAAAAGGAATACGCCAGCCCCATGAAATCATATCTGCTTCACTGAGAACGTTTTGCAGAATAATTTGAACACCTAATGCTACCAGCTGACCAGCAACAAGCGTTACATACTGAAAGCTTGAATAAAATCCTCTTCGCCCGCTGCTTGCCATTTCAGAAAGATAAGTTGCAGACGTTCCGTATTCTCCCCCTAAGGAGATTCCTTGAAGCAAACGTGCGAGTACTAGAATAATAGGAGATAATAATCCTATCGTACTGTAGCTGGGGGTACAAGCGATAATCAAAGAACCGCTCGCCATAATCGTAATAGATAAGGTAAGCGCAGCACGGCGACCATATCGGTCCGCGTAGCGTCCCATTAATAAACTACCGATTGGACGCATTAAGAAACCGACGGCAAAGATTGCCGCTGTGTTAAGCAGCTGACTTGTTGGATCGCCTTCTGGGAAAAATTGCGATGAAAAATAGACGGCAAAAGCAGAGTAAACGTACCAATCGTACCATTCAATTAAATTCCCAACAGATCCTTTAAAAATATTACTTGTAACACGCCTGTTGTTTGCAGCTTCACTGGTATGAGCCATGAGTGATCCCTCTTTTCTTTGAGTGTTTAATGTTGGTTCTCCTGTAACATGAAGTAGTAAGTAATTTACCAGCAAATCTTTTTTAACAGCTAGATTGTATTGCTTTCTATAAAACCTGTTCAACCAATTATTTATATAATGAGAGCGCTTAAAAAAGGTTGAATAATTCATTTTGATATCACCTATAGATACAAAATAAGCGGGTTTAAAAGCGGCTGCTGTCTATTACATATGTAGTGTTAATCCTCCCTTCTATTTATATATTGTACTATTGATTTATTAGAAAATATAATATTTTCTAATTATTTATACAAAAATTTTACAAAGTTTGGTTTTCTAATTTATATGTGAAACAGAAAAAAACCACGTTCTTTAAGTAAGAACATGGTTAAGAAAATACTCTTTTCAACTTGAGAGTGTAAGCTGCTTACATTTACATAATATGTAGAATAAACATAACTTGTACTAAGCTCTAACCTAAATTTAAGATAATTATCGAATTTTAATCTTATCCTCTAATATATATACAGCCATAGATGTTCTATAATTTTGTTACATTGGCAACCTTAATTTGACTCAACTGCCTCTTTATCTGTCTCAGCAAAAATAGAATGTATATCATAGTTCTTACAAAGAAAGCGAATCATGCTGCTTCCTATTCCTTTCCCTCTCTCTTTTGGTAAAACAGCTATATGTTTTATAACAGCTTCCTTGGCGTTAAGAAATTCAACTCCTATACAGCTAACTGTTTCTCCATTTACTTCAATACTATACAATTTCCGACTTGGCAAACAAGTGTATTTTTTATACTCTCCATCAACCTTCTCTTCTAAAGTTGCATAAGATAACAGCTTTTTTATTGTCGGGTTCACCATAGTTGAAGTGATTTCTTTCATCCTAGCACCTCTTTTCGCTATTATCTTATGAATAATTAGTTTGTTTTTTAGGACCTTGCGGCTTGCTCTTACATGTCGAAGAATAAACTATACAAAGTAATGAATGAGAAGAAATACCCCGAGAACTGGAGCGGCAGCTAGCATAAGGTTTATAGAGTTTGTAATTCTCCACTTCTTGTCTGTTTTTGATTCTGTGGAAAGGTTAGCTCTCATTCGATCACCGCTTACAGCTGCTCCAGATATGATAAGAGCTAGCCCCACTAATATAATGAAAGCGGTGAAAAGTACTGTTTCTGAATTTACGTTAGCTATTGTACATGCTACTAAAAGAATAAAAGATAAAATGAACCCACCAATAATTGATTTAATCATTTCTGTCTTCCTCCTAGTTTTTTTATAAAACCCCACATATTATCTATATAATATCATTTTTTCTATATTTTTACTTTTGTTTTTTTGTTATTCCAACAGTAATTAAAGCAACTAAAAAAGCGAAACGCTTATGTCTAAGTGCGTTTCGCTCAAGGGAACTACATTTCAACTATCTTTTGTGATGTCTGCCGGACGTATACGAATTACTTTTGATAAGTCACTTAGTGGTAACTGTATCTGATGACCTACACGCCCGCCTGAAAAGTAAATCGTTTCACAGTCTTCTGCCGTAGAGTCAATGAAGGTTGTGAACTGCTTCTTCATTCCGATAGGAGAACACCCGCCGTGAACATATCCTGTAAGAGGTAACAGCTCTTTTTGAGGAATCATTTCTAAGGACTTTTCACCAGCCGCTTTTGCCGCTTTCTTTAAGTCAAGCTCCTTTTCAACCGGTACCATGAAGACATAATGTTCTTTTGATTTTCCTACGGTCACAAGTGTCTTGAAGACTTTAGCAAGATCCTCTCCGAGCGAAGTAGCTACCTGTACCCCACTCAGATTTTTAGTTTCATAAGAATAATAATTGTACTCAATTTTTTTCTGATCTAAAATTCGCATTACGTTCGTTTTGTCTGCTTTTTTACCCATAATTATCACCGATACCATCATAACACGTTTGGTTTTCATATCTCCATATGTTAGGATAGGTAGATTATTTTGTTTATTAAAAAAGCCACTAGAGACGCTAGTGGCTTTTTTCATTCCATACATTCAATTGTTCTACTGCATCAATACGTTTATCTACAGTCTATTCTATATAGTTAAGATTTTCACCTTAACTATATAGGTGACATTTTACTTTATGCTTGCTATCAATCACTGTATCTTCAGGTGTTTCTTTCATGCAGCGGTCAAATGCGAACGGGCATCTTTTATGAAACGCACAGCCTGAAGGTGGATTAAGAGGAGAAGGAATTTCACCTTTAACCTCAATTTTTTCACGTTTTTCATGTTCGTTAATCGCTGGGACAGATGATAAAAGAAGTTTTGTGTAAGGATGACGAGGGTTTGAAAAAATCTCATCTGTTGGTCCTTCTTCTACTAATCTTCCTAAATACATCACGCCAACGCGGTCTGCAATATGTCTTACGACGCTTAAATCGTGGGAGATAAAGAGATATGAAAGCTTCATTTCTCTTTGCAAACTGCGCAGTAAGTTTAAGATTTGAGCTTGAATGGATACGTCCAGCGCTGAAACCGGCTCATCACAAATGATAAGCTTTGGATTCAAAATCAATGAACGTGCAATGCCTATACGCTGGCGCTGACCGCCTGAAAATTCGTGCGGATAGCGGTTGTAATCTTCTTCGTTAAAACCAAGCTTTTTTAATAACTCAATGACAAGCTGCTTTCGCTCGCTTTTTGCGCCTACATTATGAATTGTTAATGTTTCTTGAATGGAAGCTCCAATCTTTTTCCTTGGGTTAAGGGAAGTATGCGGATCTTGGAAAATCATTTGCAAATCTTTACGAATGGTTCGTAAGCGTGATGCTTTGGATTCGAAAATACTTTCTCCATTAAACTGTGCTTCTCCGCCTGTTGGTTCTACTAATTTTAAAAGCGTGCGCCCTGCTGTACTCTTTCCGCAGCCAGATTCACCTACTAATCCGTACGTTTCGCCTTCATAAATGTCAAAGGATACATCTTGAACCGCTTTGATTTGTCCCTTCGCTTTTCCTAAAGCAGAACGAACCGGATAGTATTTTTGCAGGTTGCGAACTTCAAGCAAGGGCTTCACGCTTTGCTGCTTTGCTTCACTAGACATACGCAACCTCTCCTTCTTGAATTTTTTCATAGTGCCAGCATCGAACGCGATGCGTCTCATCGGCATGCTCTAAAACAGGCACTTCTTTATGGCATTTTTCCGTTGCAAACGGGCATCTTGGTGCAAAACGACAGCCGTCTGGCACGTTTGAAAGCGGCGGAACGGTTCCGGGAATGGACGAAAGCTCTTGTGTTCTGTCGCCATCTAAGTGAGGAACCGACTTAATTAAGCCCATTGTATAAGGATGAAGCGGCTTTGAAAACAGCGTTTTAACGTCCGTTTCTTCCATCACTTGTCCTAAATACATCACGGCTACTTTTGTACAAATATTAGCGACAACTCCTAAGTCATGGGTGATGAACAGCACGCCCATGTTGAGCTTGTCTTTTAAATCCATCATAAGGTCAAGGATTTGCGCTTGAATGGTTACGTCTAAAGCCGTTGTTGGCTCATCGGCAATAAGAAGCTTCGGCTCGCAGGCTAAAGCCATCGCAATCATAATGCGCTGCCTCATTCCTCCCGAGATTTCATGCGGATACTCTTTTGCTCGCTGTTCTGGAGACGGAATGCCAGTTAGTCTCAAAAGCTCTACGACTTTCTTTTGCGCTTCTTTTTTAGAGACTTTTTGATGCAGACGAATCACTTCAGCAATTTGTTTTCCAATTGGCATAACGGGATTTAATGACGACATGGGATCCTGGAAAATCATTGAGATTTCGTTTCCTCTTAGCTTTTGAATTTGCTTTGAAGACATGTCCAATAAGTTTTTTCCTTCAAACAAAATCTTACCATCGTAGCTTGTTAGGTCTTCATCTAATAGCTGAAGAATAGATTCGGACGTTACGCTTTTTCCAGATCCGGATTCACCGACAATGCCTAATACTTCTCCTTTATTTAATTGAAGAGATACATTGTCCACAGCCGTTACTTCTCCGCTATACGTTGTAAAAGTTACTTGTAAGTCTTCTAATTTTAAAAGGGCGTTACTCAACGTTTTTTCCTCCTTTTCTTCAGCATTACGTTTTTCGGATTTAACCAATCGCGCAGACCGTCACCAAATAAATTAAGACCGAGTACAATTAAAATGATGAATACACCCGGAAACACGGTCATCCACCATGCGTTGTAAATCGCAAGCTTTCCGTCATACAGCATATTCCCTAAGCTTGGCGTTGGCGCAGGAATTCCAGCTCCTAAAAAGCTTAGAGAAGCCTCTGTTAAAATCGTCACGGCAAACACGTATGTTACTTGAACGATTAAAGGTGATAAGACGTTTGGTGCCATATGAAAACAAATGATTCGAAGTGAGCTTGCTCCTTGAGCTTTTAGCGCTTCAATAAACGTTTTTTCTTTTACAACAAGCGCAGCTGAACGAACAATTCTCGCAATCGAAGGAATAAATACAAGGCTCAGTGCGATAATAACGTTGCTTGTTTTAGGTCCTAAAGCAGACATGATGGCAATTGCTAGTAAAATAGATGGAAAAGCAAACAAGCCGTCACAAATTCTCATTAAAATATAATCGAGAATTTTATAATAAGAAGATAAAAGTCCAACGATTAAACCAAGTACAGTAGCAATAATCGTTACTGCGGCTCCAATCATTAACGATATTCTGACGCCGTACATTGTCCGGCTAAATACATCTCGTCCAAAGTTATCCGTTCCAAACCAGTGCGTGCTTGATGGCGGTGCCAATCGATTTGCAGGGTCGATTTGTAAGCTTCCAAAAGGAGAAATGAGCGGAGCAAAAACAGCAATCAAAATAGATAATGAAATAAGTATCGCTCCTCTTACTAGCAAACGATTTGAGAAAAAGCGAGCTGCCGCTGGGTTTCTTTTTTTCTTTGCAGTTACTGAAATGGTCTCTGTATTTTGTTGTGCGTTCACATTCATCACCCTCCTTTAATCATGATAAGAATTGCGTACACGCGGATCGATCACGGCATACAGCAAATCAACAACTAAATTGATGACCACATAAGCAACCGTAATTAAAAGTACAGCTCCTTGAATAAGCGCGTAATCTCGGCGTTCAATTGATGAAACAATTAGCTGACCTAACCCGGGGATGTTAAATAATGATTCTGTTACTGCCGCGCCGGTTACAAGTCCTGCAAATGATTCTCCGATAACTGTTAAAATCGGTAAAAAACTCACGCGCAGCGTATGCTTAAGCATAATTGTACGTTCATTTAACCCTTTTGCTTTTGCCGTTTTAACAAAGTTTTCAGAAATGGTATCGAGTAAAGAGGAACGCGTCATACGCGTAATTAATGCAGCTTGAATCGCTCCAAGCGTAATCGTTGGTAAAACTAAATACTTTAAGTATTCAAATAATCCAGCATTTAACGGAACGTATCCTGAAACAGGGAAAATTCGAAGCTGTACAGCAAAAAGCAAAATAAGGAATGAACCGAGAAGAAAGCTAGGAATAGAGATACCTAAAAGACTGGCTCCCATAATGCTTTCATCACGAATCGTTCCTTTATGTTTAGCTGCATATATACCAAATAGTAAAGCAAACACCACGCCAAAAATTTGCGCAAGTATAGCTAGAGAAACCGTAGGACCTACATTATCCCAAATCGCCCCGAGCACAGGTTTATTTAAAAAGTAGGAATAACCAAAATCTCCGTGAAAGATGTTAGATAGCCAAATAAAGTATTGATTGACAACAGGCTCATCCAATCCCATTTCTTTGCTCAGCGCTGCAATTTGTTCCGGACTTGCGCCTTGTCCTAAAATGATTGCTGCGGGACTTCCAGGCGTTAAGCGCGTAATTAAGAACACAACAATAGATACAATGAATAAAACAGGAATTAGTGCAAAAAGTCTCTTAAGTGTATAAGCTCCCATCGTAAACTCCTTTCTAAAACAGAGAGCATAAGCCCTCTGTTTATTAGAATAATAAGATATTATTTTGTTAAACTCATATTGTAGAAAATTGGACCTAAATTATACTCATAGCCTTTTGCATTGTTAGAAACGGCATTGATGTTCACTTTATGACCAATAAGCGTGAACGGAAGCTCGTCCCATACGTATTGCTGAATGGCATCAATGTCACCGCGAGCTTCTTTAACAGAAGGAGCAGCTTTAATTTTGTTTAAGTAGTCCAGTGATTTTTCAACTGATGTACCTTTTGTAGTCCAGAATCCTTGGAAGATGGTAGAACGAGCATTCCAGTCAACAGGATAGATGTCCCATTGGTTTGTATCACTCATTTTATCGCTGAATGTCGCCCAGTCGTACACTTCTAATTTCACATTCATACCAATGTCTTTTAATTCTTGTTGAACCACAACAGCTGTATTGTATTGATCTTGGTAATCACGAGACGCCATTAAGCGAATTTCTTCTCCGTTATAACCAGATTTCTTCAAATATTCTTTTGCTTTTTTCTTATCGTGCTGGTTATATTCTTCTTTTCCAGCTGTACTGTAGTAGTTTGGATACTCTTTGTTCACAATGGATGAAGAAAGCTTGTAATAATCTGAGCTTCCGTAAGAACTGTCTAAAATATCTTTTGAGTTAAGAGCTGCGTTAACTGCTTTTCGTGCATTGATGTCTTTAAAGACGCCTTTATCTGCGTTGTAGAAAAGTCCCATAAATCCGCCTGGTGATGTTTCTACTTTTGCATTTTGGCTGCCTTCAACTTGTTTGGCATTATCACTTGATACAGATAGCGCAACGTCAAATTGTCCGGTTGTAATACCAGAAATCCTAGTTGACTCATCGCTTACGAAACTAATCTTAATTTCATCGACGTGAGGAGTTTTCTTAACTTCGCGGCCTTTCGAAGAATAATCTTTAAATTTTTCTAATAAAAGATATTGATTTTTCTTCCACTCTTTTACTTTATATGGACCTGTTCCTATGTAGTCTTTGATCCCTTCATCAGATGCATTGTCAACCACTTCTTTTGGTAAAATAGCTGCTGCGGGGATTGGATCAGCTAATAAAGATAGCGTGTTAACATTTGGCGATGGTAAATGAAGCTCTACCGTATAATCACCGGTTTTTGTCATTTCAGCACCAGAGAAGTTTGTTTTCCCAAGGGATGATAGCTTAATCCATCGGTTAATAGAAGCGACAACGTCATCTGCAGTCATTTCTTTACCGTTATGGAATTTAACCCCTTTTCTTAATTGGAACGTGTATGTTTTTTTATCATCGCTAATATCTACTTTAGACGCTAAGTCAGGCTTAGGATTTCCTTTGTCGTCTAAAATCATTAACCCTTCATAGATACTGCGCGTTGCATCTTTTACATCTGAGTCCCCAGTGATTTGAGCATCTAGCGTTGCTGGCTCACTTTGAGACGCGACGTTTAGTGTTCCGCCTTCTTTTCCTTCTTTTTCACTTGAAGTATTTTTACTTGCGTTACCACTGCACCCTGCTACCATGAGGACAATGGTTAAAAGAGAGATGAAAAGTAAATAAGTCCTTTTCACTAAAATCACTCCTATTTCCTTGTATAAAATTTTAATCCGACTATAATAAGAAGAATAGTAGGAATGTGAACAATTGTAGCACTACCTTCTCCCTTTGGCAATTAGTATTTTTGACACACAGAGGCTATTATACCATTTTCTATTAAATAAATATGGTATATATGTATAATAGTTGAATAAAAGAACCATTTATTTCTTATAAAGCAAGCGATTGAAAACACTTTATCAACGCAGTAAAAAAGAAAAAACATCTTAAGAAATGGTAATTTAACAAAAAAGGAGAAAACAACAGTGGGATTTTTAATTGGTATATCAGGAAGCATTATTGTGGATCAAGGAGGACGCTTTCCAGGCTATAAGCGAGCGTATGTGAATAACGACTATATCGAATCAACAGCGCTAAGCGGCGGAGTTCCTTTTATCTTGCCAGTACTAGAAGATGAAGAAATGATTAAAGCGCAGGCAGAAAGTATAGACGGGTTGATTTTATCAGGTGGACAAGACGTCAATCCCCTTTTATACGGTGAAGAACCGACAACCAAAACAGGTTCACCTTTTTTAGCACGAGATCAGTCTGAACATCTATTGTTAAAGCATGTGATTGATCAAGGAAAGCCCGTATTAGCGATTTGCCGCGGTTTACAAATTTTAAACGTTGCTTACGGCGGCACGCTTTATCAAGACATGTCAGACATTAAAGAGTCATTTATCAAACATGATCAATACAACAATACAAGCGACCCTTCTCATTCCATCATGATTAAAGACGGAACACGCCTACATGACCTTTACGGTAATCAAGCTCTTATTAATTCATTTCACCATCAAGCGATTAAAGACGTAGCGTCAGGCTTTGAAGTTTCCGCATGGGCAAAAGACGGAGTCATTGAAGCCATTGAAAAACAAGGAAATCAATTTGTAGTCGGCGTCCAGTGGCATCCAGAAATGATGGCAAAAGAACATAATTCAATGCTGAACTTGTTTAAGCTGTTTATGGAGCATGTGCAGCAGACAGCTACGAAAAAAGTCAGCATTTGACGTTTCAATCTACTTTGTTACCAATATAAAAAAGGCAGGCCATTGTGGCCTGCCTTTTTGTATGAACTGAAGATGCGCAAAGAAATCTAGACAAATCTTCATCTATTAATTAGATAAAATAGTGCAAGTATTTTTGGCTTTTACAGTATTTCAATATACCCTTCTGTTCCATGTACGCGAATTCGCTGACCGTCTTTTATTAGCCGAGTAGCATTCTCTACTCCGACAACCGCGGGCAATCCGTATTCGCGGGCAATGACTGCGCCGTGAGTCATCAGTCCCCCAACTTCCGTAACAAGCCCCTTTATCCCTACGAATAACGGGGTCCAGCTAGGGTCAGTAAAGGAAGTGACTAATATATCTCCATCTGATAGATTAGCTTTTTCCATGTTTAAAATGACGCGCGCTCGCCCTTCTATCACTCCGGAAGAAACCGGTAAACCTACAATTGCTTGGGACGGAAGGTTTTCTCGTTTATACGCACCTGTAATAATTTCACCTTGAGACGTAATCACACGCGGAGGTGTTAGCTTTTCATATAATTTGTACTCTTCTTTTCGTTTACTGATGATTTGGTAATCCAGTTTATGTGTGCGCACAACTTCTTGAAGTTCTTCAAATGTCAAATAGTATATATCTTCTAGTTCATCAATAACGCGGGCTTTTACTAGCAGAGCGGCTTCTTTCAGGAGAGCCTGCTTATAAACAAAATAACGGTTAATCATCCCGTATTTGGGATATTCACGATAACCGATAAAATTTCGGAGGAGATCAATTCTTTCTTTTGTTTCTTTTGCTTTTTGTTCGCCATCGGGCAATTGCTTTAATCTACTTAATAGCTCTTTCTCTTTTTTTAAGGCTTCCTGCAAACCTTTTTCAAATTTTTGTTTGCTGGCGTTAGCCTCAAAGTTTTTAATATTACCAAGAATCACAGGGATAAGTGCAGCTGGCTTTTCGCTCCACCGAGTTTTCGTAATATCGATTTCGCCGGGACATCGCATTCCGTATTTGCTGAGATAATCATAGATAGCGTCTTTGGTTTCCTGTCCGCCTTCTAACTTAACCAGGTTCTCCAAAAAGTTATCATCTTTTACATGTTTTAAATAATGAATAACTTCTGGATAAGGACGAATTACATCTGCGACATCCAATAGCGCCAGACCCATTTCTGAAGTAATATTGTTTGGTACAGATTGAGAAAGCGCGTCTGCTGCGTTTTTTTCACCTAACCATGTCTCCATTTTTTCATTAATCCATGATGAAGCATCCATAGCGGCCATAAACACAGCTGTACTTTGTGGATCAAATAAATTCTTCTTTAATGTCCCGATATCTTCTGAAATAAAATCGACTAATTCCGACCCTGACTTCGTTTGGATGGTTTGTTTTAGCTCTTTTATTGCTGCTTGATTCTTCTTGATCAAGTCAAAAACGATCGTAAAGTCGTTTTCGATTTGTACCTTAGGCTTAGTAGGCGGCACGCTTTTATTGCTTTTACCGGAACTTTGATCATTAGATAAAAATTTTATGAAATCTCCTCGCTCTATTATGCTTGTAAGTGCGTCTTTCATGAGCGGATCATGCTGTCCCATGGCACCTAACATCATTTTTCTGCTGTCAGGTGAAGCCAGCATAGGGGTGACATCAACAAACAGCCTTCCACCGGCTGTACGCATCGGTGCATTAGTCGTTAACAGAAAAAAAGACAATCCCAGTGGTTTCATGGCATCGGTCATCATTTGTTGGTGTCCAACAGATACATACACGTGATTTTCTTGATCAGCTGCTTCTGGAATTGGATATAAAGTAGTGATTGGACGACTTTGGACAATATAAAATGTATCATCAGCCAAGCACCATTCAATATCTTGAGGACAATCAAAATAAGCTTCAAGCTGTCTTCCAACGCGTTCTAATTGTAAAATTTGAGAGTCAGTGAGCGCTTGATTTTTTTGCAGATCAGAAGGAACTTCCTTGGTTTCTGTTCCACCTTCTTTTAATCCGTAGATAGCTACCTTTTTAGCTGCTATTTTTTTATCGACGATTTCTCCTTCTTGTACTTTATAGCAATCGGCGGATACCAAACCAGATACCAGCGCTTCTCCAAGTCCAAATCCTGCATCAATGGATAGCAGCTTTCGATTAGAAGTGACTGGGTCAGCGGTAAACAAAATACCTGAAGCCTGCGGGAAAACCATTCGTTGAACAATAACCGATGCGTGCACTTGACTATGGTCAAATCCATTTTTTATACGGTAGGTTACCGCGCGATTTGTAAACAGGGAAGCCCAGCATTTGCTAATGTGCTCAAGGATGGCTTCTTTGCCTCTGAGATTTAAATAGGTGTCATGCTGACCAGCAAAAGAAGCATGTGGCAGATCTTCAGCTGTCGCACTTGAACGAACTGCATAAGCATGCTCTTCCCCAAACTGAGAGAGAGAATGAATAACTGCTTTTACAACGTCAGAAGGAATTTTTATTTCCATAATGGTTTGGCGAATTTTTTCGCTGATTTCACCAATTTGATCTCGATCATCAGCATTTAGCATCGTCAGCTGGTTCAGTAACGCTTGAAATGTTTCATTTTGTTCAAGAGCTTTTTGATACCCGGCCGCTGTCACGCAAAATCCTTCCGGTACTTGTATTCCTTGAATTTTTGATAACGCGCCTAAATTTAAAGCTTTTCCTCCAACAAGTGAAAGCTGTGTATCTTTTATTTCTTGAAAGCTAAGAACTAAAGAGTTCATTCAACATCTCTCCTAACCGGTAATGTTTTATTGATTTTACCAGCAGTAAATGAGAATAAACAGTCTATATCGGCATTTTTTTATGTGGTATAATTAAAGTAGGAAGAGAAATACACAACTTTTTGTTTGCGTTTACATATTTGGGAGTTGTATAACTAACTTATCTAATTGATTTGTATCCTTTTTAAAGCAGATAAGCACACGCCTCATAACGCTGCTATTCTTCCCTCCTCGTTTGACTGCAAGAGCATTTTTTTCAATGTTTTTAATCACTTTATCTTCTCATACAGAATGAATTTCTTTTTACCCCTTCTTTCAGCTAGTCATCTGAAGAGTCTGGCCCATCAAATGACTAACTCTCTTTTTTGCTATTTTGAAACCATAGCGTTACGAATGTATCTCTTCGCTCGCTTTCTAGCAACTGTATAAACAATCATCTGCAGTACAAGCGCCGCAAGGCTTATGAGTACGATTTGCTCAACCGAAGTAACAGGCGAAAAGTATTTTTCCCATTTTGGATCAGGAAGTCTTAACGCGTTATAAAAATATGAAGTACTAAAAGAAACGATATTTCCTAAAATAAGTGACAAATCTGCTCTAATCAGCCCGCTTAGATAAGATAGTACGACTGTAACCATGGCCATGATTATATAGTTTATTTTTGAATCATCTTCAAAATCTTTTCGTATAGATAGATAAACATATGGAATGCAGTAAATGGTAAAAATTATAAAAGGAAGTATTCTTCTCATATAGTAATCTCTCCAATATTTAGGATTCGACATAGTTCTCTATTATTATAAATGAACGAAGAGAATTTTTTCCAGTTTTTTGTGCACAGCGAGTGTAGAAATACCCATATGTATCATGATTGTTTGTAAAATCATTTCTTAAGGCAAAGTAAAAAGCACTCTTGTGAGTGCTTTTTTACAGCATATTTATTTAAGCAGCACATGTGTTTATTCAACTATTCTTTGTTTACTAAAGAATAGTGCGTCTTTATATACTACTGCTGCGCTCATAGAGTTTTTAATTGTAACTGAACTTTTTCATTTTCACGCCCGGCGTACTGTTTTTCCGTTTGGCTAAAATGATTAAATTGTAGTGTAATCCTTATATTTTCAACAATAAATTAGCCAATAAAGATGAACGTTCAGCTAGCTTATCAATTTGTATATGTTCATGCGCAGCATGAATTCCTTTACCACAAGCACCTAAACCATCCAGTGTAGGAGTACCTATCGCGGCGGTGAAATTTCCATCACTGCCCCCTCCAACAGCTTCCTCTGTTAACGCTATATCTAATTCGTTAGCAATAGATTGAGCGCATTCGAATAGTTCCTTTGTTTGTTCAGTTTTGACCATAGGAGGTCGATTCATCCCGCCAGTTACTTCAAGTTTGATTCCTTTTGAAAGTGGTTTTAAGTTTAAAATGATGTCCGTCACTCTTTTTGCCTCTTCTTCTGTCGAGACACGCAAATCAATATTTGCTTCTGCGTATTCGGGAACCACGTTTATTCCACTTCCTCCAGTAATTGTTCCCACATTAACAGTTGTCCCTTTTTGATAGTCAGTTAATCTTTGTAGTACTATTACTTGTTTAGCTAATTCTTCAATCGCATTTACACCGTCTTCATGATGATTACCGGCATGAGCTGCACGTCCCCATATTTTTAAGTTGAAAATCCCTGCCCCTTTACGAGAAGTCTTTAAGGCTCCTGAACCAGCCACAGCAGGCTCAGCAACGAGCACGGCTTCACTTTTTTTAGCTTCCTCTTCAATATATTTTTTAGAGGCAATCGAACCAATTTCTTCATCGGAGTTGCAAAGAAAAACAATTTTTTTATTAAGAGGAAGCTGCAATTCTTGAATTGCTTTTATTGCCCATAGAGATTGAATAATTCCCCCTTTCATATCCAAGATTCCAGGGCCAAACAACTTGTTTCCTTCTTTTTTAAGTTTAAGTCTACCTTTCTCCCAAACCGTATCAAAATGTCCTATAATTAAAATTTGTTGTTCTCCTTTTCCTATTGTAAACTTCATGTGATTTCCCACTTTATCTTCTTTTATTACTTCATAGTGTTCCACATCTAATCGGTATTGGAACAGGTCAGTTAAATATGCACCACATTCGTCTACTAACTTTTTATTACGTGAAGGCGATTCTTTTTTTACAAATTTAATTAAATCATCTAGCATAGCTTGTTCATGTTCTTCTAAATAACTATGAATAGTTTGCGGTGTTAACAACTTACCCAATATAATTCCTCCTCTGAGCTCTACAATATCTGTTTGGTGAGCCGTACGCGGCCTCAATTAATACCAATGCAAGAACCTTGCCAACTTTGTTTTCTTAGTAAATTTGTATATTTTTAATTTACTTTCTTTTTATAGGATGTTTTTTGTTTGGTTAATAACCTATAAACGATCCTATAAATTCTATTCTTTTAATGTAAAATACTTTAAAGGCTTAATTTAGGGGTTTAAGTATTTGGCATGCTTTTTGCATTTATTGTAAGTGTGTAAAGTAACAAAAATTTTCAGGGGTTTAAAATTCTGAATAATTAAAATCATTAGAGAGGAGCGAGCATTTTTCTGAACTGTGTACAAGTTAAATTGAAGGGGGATTTATATTTATGCAATCTACAGCTGAAAAAACAGTCCATAAACCTATTAAACGTAAGTTATTTAAACCTGACGCCTATGTCCTTTTATTTTATATTTTAATCTTCTGCACTATTGCTACGTACCTTGTTCCATCTGGAGTATTTGATCGAGTAAAAAAAGGTGACATTACCATGACCGTTCCTGGAAGCTATCACTTGGTTAAGTCCACTCCTGTTAATTTCCTTGAGATTTTTACAGCTATTCAAGCTGGAATGGTAGCTGGAGCGCCCCTAATTTTCCTTATTTTATTTACAGGTGGCGCACTAGCTGTTATTGATAAAACCGGAGCCATTGATACATTTATTCGTAATGTTATAAATTTATGTAAAGGAAGAGTTCTTCTTCTTATCATTCCTATTTGTTTAATGTTTTCTATACTAGGCACCACAGGTATCATTGTTAATTCTGTTATAGCTTTTATTCCAATAGGAGTAATGATTGCGCGTAAATTAAAATCAGATGCCATTTTTGGCGTATCTCTTATCTATCTTGGTACGTATGCAGGATGGAATGTTTCATTAATAAGTCCACAAACCTTAGGGTTATCCCAACGAATTGCGGAGCTTCCTTTGTTATCTGGGATGAGTTTTCGTATTGTGATTTATCTAACTTTTCTATTGTGTACCATATGTTATATCTATTGGTATGCACGTAAAATCAAGAAGGATATTAGCCAAAGTATTTTGGGTTTAGACCGTTTTCCTAATTCTTTAGGTATAAACGAGAACGAAATAAAAACAGAGAAATTAACATTGCAACACAAAATTGTTTTATTATTTTCAGGAGGTTCTCTATTAGCATTCATTATCTGCACACTTATCTTTAAATGGACTGAAAACGAGATGGCAGGCTTGTTTATTTTTATTGCTATAGGTGCAGGGATTATTTCTCGTATGAAAGTTAATGATATTGCTAAAACATTCATGGATGGATGTCAAAAACTTGTATATGGAGCTTTAATTGTAGGAATGGCACGCGCAGTCATTATTTTGCTTGAGCAAGGCCAACTTTTAGATACAATTGTTCATGGCCTTTCAACTCTTTTAGCGCCCCTTTCTCCAGTTACTGGAACGTTAGGTATGTTCATAGGTAGTGCCGCTATTCACTTTTTAATTTCATCTGGCTCTGGTGAATCAACGATGTTAATGCCAATACTAGTACCGCTTGCAGATTTGTTACACATTACCCGTCAAGTAGCCGTACAGTCCGTTTTGTTTGGTGAGGGAGTAGTAAACTGTATTAATCCAACATCAGGGGTTTTAATGGCTATATTGGCTACTAGTGGTATCTCATATGGTAAATGGCTGAGATTTATGATTCCTTTAACTGTTATCTGGGCTGTATTGGCTGCTATCTTTTTAACGATTGGTGTATTAATAAAATGGGGTCCTTTTTAATTCCATTTAAAATCTGATAGAATAAGAGCAAAATGCAACCGTGGGGTAAGGAGAAAATAATGAAAAAACCTACTATACTTCTGGTGACTATCAGTAAAAAAGTATGCAAAACATTTGAGGGAAATCTAAGGATGTTTTTTGGATCGAAAATTCGTATTGAGACATGTTATGAATCTCTACAATTAAATAAGGAGATGATCAATAAAGCAGATTTGGTTGTATTATCAAGCCCAGTGCTTGAAGATACTATTAAAGTCCTGAAACCGAGCATTCCTGTTATGCTTGCTAGACGATCTATCCGAATTGCGAAGCTAGAGCAACTTCTAGATTTGGCTCCTCAAACAAAAATTTTATTGGTTACTAATTATATACAGAATGTTAGAGATTCTATTGACCTTCTGCATGCGTTTGGTTTTGGTCATTTAACATTAATTCCTTATGTGCCAGGAGTTACAAATGCCAAAGAGACTCACAACATCGAGCTGGCAATTACACTTGGACAAGTTGAGTTAGTTCCTAGTCATATAAAAAAAATTATTGATTTAGAGAACCGACCTATCGATCTAACAACTATGCTCGATATTGCTCGTCTTTTAAATCTATCTTTAGAAAATGCTCATTTTTATACAGCAGAATTCTTTAGGGATTTTGTGAAAATGGGAAGGAATTTATCATTATCTATTCAGAATGAGAAAGAGTTAACTCAGAAATTAGAATCTGTTTTAAATGCAGTCCACGAAGGAATTGTAGGGCTAGATGAAAAAGGATTCATTACATTAATTAATGAAGATGCTCATCGAATTCTACAACTCCCTTCTATAAACTATATTGGAAAGCATTACAATGAGGTTATACCTAATTTTCAGATTAGTGAAAATTTAAATAAGCAGAAAGAACAACTAGATAGCATATTTCAAATAAATAACCGATCGATGCTAGTGTCTAAAGTCCCATTAACCTTTAATCAAAAATTTACAGGACTGGTCATTACGTTTCAAGATGTTACGAGAGTTCAAAGAATGGAACAAGAAATTAGACGGAAAAGTACAGAACTGGGTCTAACAACTAAATACTCATTTGATAATATTATTGGAAACAGCCATTTAATTGTATCCGCCAAACAGAAAGCAAATCGTTTAGCTCAAAGTGACTATACAGTTTTGATCACTGGAGAGAATGGGACAGGAAAAGAAGTCTTTGCCCAAGCCATACATAATGATTCTGAAAGGAAAGATGGACCGTTTGTAGCAGTAAATTTTGCAGGGTTAACCGAGACTTTAATCGAAAGTGAATTGTTTGGTTATGAGGGTGGAGCATTTACAGGCGCTAAAAAAGAAGGCAAAATGGGATTGTTTGAATTAGCTCATAATGGAACTATTTTTATGGACGAAATTGGAGACGCTTCTTTAAATATTCAAGCATCCCTTTTGCGAGTCCTTCAGGAACGACAGGTAATGCGTGTAGGCGGTCATAAAGTTATACCAATTAATGTACGAGTAATTGCTGCAACCAATAAAAACTTACAGGAAATGATTAAGGAAGGTACGTTTCGAGAAGATTTATATTTTCGGTTCAACGTCTTACCACTAAACATCCCGCCACTTCGAGAAAGAAAAGAAGATTTATTTATATTAATAGATTTCTTCTTTAAGCTAAATAAAAAAAGGTTAACATTTGATTCAATTGTTAAAGATTTTTTAATAAATTATAATTGGCCAGGCAATATACGTGAGCTCGAAAATTTCATTCGCTATTTAATAGTTATCGTCGAAGGTAATACAGTAACTAAAAATCACCTGCCAGATCAAATTTTGTCATCACAAAGGCCTTCTAATTTAGCAAATGATTCATTTTCGGAGATTGAAGAAGCTCTTCTCTTTTTAAAAAATGGAAGGTTCACAGAAGATTATAAATCTATACTAAAAATACTAAAGGTTTTTAAAAAACAGGGCTTAAATATAGGAAGAGGAGTTATGCAAGAAATGCTCCCTTATTTCCTTTCTGATTCACAATTGAGACGTCGGTTAGCTACGTTAAATAAGGTTAAGTGTATTAAAGTCGGAAAGAGAAAACAAGGAACAGAGATTACAGAATTAGGTATAGAAGTACTAAGTCAATTTGAAAATTTGATGACTGCTAATGAAAAAAAGGCTGTTACTCTTTTGGAGTAACGGCCTTTTCGGTAAGTATTTAATTAACCCATAATTAAGTAACATCTTCTACAAACTCTTCTAGAGAATCATATATTTCTAAAGCGTCCCATTCACCCATACCATGTTCAGCTGTAAAAACTGGATAATCTTCATTCGCTATATCAATAAAAAGCGGGTCACCGCCGATTTCTTCATCATACCCTATGACAAACCAGCTTTCTTGCCAATCTCCTTCTTGATTTCCTATAAGGGAATTTGCTTCTAGACCTTCTCTATAGCCTAATTGTCCATCTAAAAACTCGCTTTTAAGATAGATATAATAAGGAGTAGAAAGAATTTCTCCCACTTCATCTTCAAATTCTACTTTCACTGACGTACCTGGAAGTGCTTTAAGAATTTTATAGATTCTCTCTATATCCGGCTTTATCATTTGCTTCTCCCCTTTAATGATCTGTATGATTTATCGTAGCCATCACCCATTCTTCTAAGCTATCTGCTATTACTTCACGCTGTTCCCAATCGTGCCAAAAGGTGATAATTTGGCCGACTTTTCCTCCTTCATCAGGATCCAAGTCTATACAAATATCGTCTCCTCCTCCATTCGTGGCAATCGAAATCCAACGCGGGTTCCACCACAATTCTTTTTTCACTGGTCCAACAGGTTCTACTTCTGGAAAATCTTCAAATTCTCCTCCATCTAAAAGCTCTTTTAAGGTTTGCCACGTATACAGAATCTCCTCTAGAGGTAATAGAGTATAATTTTCAATAACTCCTATATACTCATCGCTCTGTCCATTATGTATCATTAACCAGTCTTTAAGGTTTTGGGGGAAGGTTAGTCCCATCTTTTGTTCAACCGCTGCAATTTCTGATTCAGCAGCTGCTTCGTTAAGTGTTCCTACTGCTTCTGGCCGATTTATTCTCAACCACTGTTCAAATTCATGCCAAACCTGCTTCATTTTAAAAGCCCCCTTATATAACATTACTAAATGAATCTATGAAAATGATCCTGTACTTTTTAAGCTTATACTAATTATGTATGGAAATCTTATGTAAATAAACTGTTTTATTATTTTCTACTACATGAAACGAACATCAATTAGTTCACTTAGCCTCATTTTGTTTGTTTGCTTACATCCTTCATCTATAAAAACAAAGACATCTCCTAGAGAATCAACAAATTGAATAATTCCTGTTTCCGTTATACACTGCCCATGCTTGTAATACGTCAGGTACACTTTTTTATGTGTATGAAGCGCTTCGATCAAAGTGAAATTAATCTGTTCCATTTGATCTTCTGTTAAAAAAGGTTGTGGTATCTCTGCTTGTTTTTTTATAATTTCCTGTAATCCTTTGTATTGCTCTGGCATAGTGGCGAACGGTCGCCATTTTTTCATTCCTCTGTTCTGCATATTATTTTCCTCCTTTATGCTTTATGACCTCCTAGAAGGCCGTTTCGATAACGAGCCGTTGAATGATCGAGATAGCTTGAGGCCCGTAGAACGCTATTCTTTCCATAACGAAGACGAATGTCATCGATCGTTTTTGCAAGTGCATAGGCTCTTTCACGCTGGTCAATGTCTTCAAATAAACTCATTTGCTCCTCTTCTTGAATGCGTGTGTTCGATAAGGAAATGCCAATGGAGCGAATCGGCATTCCACTATCAAACGTATGTAAAATGGTTAAACAGTACGGAAAGATATCTTGACTTAAGTTCGAAGCTCTCCCCATTTTCTTTTGTCTGGAGAAGCCTCCACCTGTTTGTTTGCTGTAGCCAATGGATAAATGGATCGTTTGAGCCACCACTTGATGCATGCGTAAGCGAAAACAGACATCGTCCAATAGCTCCAACAGCAATAACTCCACTTCTTTTCGGTTTGTATAATCACGGAATAGAATTTGACTCTTTCCAAAGGAACGAGAGCTAGGAATGTAGACATCAGAAATGCGACTGTAATCAATGCCATTCGCATGTTGGTGCAACTCTTCGCCTAGTATGCCAAATTCCTTTTGTAACATCTCTTTTGAAGAAAGAGCGAGTTCTTTGATAGAGTGAATGCCCAAACGATTTAAGCGTCTTTCTGTAGCAGACGAGATTCCCCAGAAATCCTTCATCGGATGAATGGACCACAACTTAAAGGGAATATCCTCATATCGCCAATACGCAACTCCTGTTGGGCTATTCTTAGCCTCATGATCTAAGCTCACCTTCGCCAGTAAGAGATTCGGACCGATGCCTGCGGTAGCTGTCAGCCGTGTCTTGCGATAAATCTCGTTGATGATTTTATGGGCTAATTCTTCTGGTGTTTTAGCGAATAAATGCAAAGAAGCTGTCGCATCAATAAACAACTCATCAATGCTATAGGCATGAAAGTCTTCAGGAGCCACATACTGTAACACCAAACTCGAAATATAGTTCGAAGCCTTGATATATCTCTCCATGGATGGATTCACCACATGGATATCTTTCCTTTTAGGAATGTCTAAAAGGCGACTTCCTGTTTTGATCCCTTCTTTCTTTAATAAGGGTGTGGCAGCTAACACAACCGATCCTGACCTTTTGATATCTCCTACTACCGCAAGCCTTGTTTTCAACGGATCTAAGCCCCGTATGACAGAAGAAACGGAAGCAAAGAACGCCTTCATGTCGATACATATAATCACTCTGTTTGGTAGCTGCCCATAATCCATCGAAAGAACTCTTTAAAAAAGAACGTTTGTTCTCTATATTATATACGAACAAACGTTCTTTATTCAACAAAAACTCTAAATTTTTCCCGATTATTGTAATCATCATAAAGAATATAAGGCAAAATAATTAATAGAAAACTATTAAATGTTTATTTAAACTTGCGAAGTGAATAATAAGAATGATTTATTGAAGAAAAAGCTCTTCATCTTAAGAATAGTGATATAATTTTGGTGTTATTTACCTTGATAGTCAGAACATCTTGGGTATATAGAAAACTAACTTTCTGCAGTTGATAAAATAAATGATGGACTTATAAATCTCCACTAAATAACAACAGGAATTCCTTTGTAAGTTAAATTATTTGCTAACTCTAACTTTGCCTAAAACAGTTGAAAATAGGTGTCGTTTTTAATTTTTTGAATTATATGAAAAATTTTAATAAATTTATTATTCCATGCAGAATTAAGGGAATTATTATATGAGGTTAAAGTGTTCACAGCAAACAGCGATATGACTGAGTTGCATGAAATGCCTTTTATTTATTTTAACTTTGATGTTAACTTCAATATTATTATAGAATTAATGAGTTAACCCGAAAAAGGATATATATAAGTTAAAAATCACAATCCAATTAAGTTTACTCCGGAGATTAAACTTAATAATGGTGTAAATCACCTGCTCAACATAAAAAATCAAGTTATTAATTGAAGATAAGTGATTTGTAAGAATAGCTAAAAAAAAGAAAGCTAATAAAAGATCAGGATTTTGAACTGTTTGAAGATGATAATGGAGAAGCTAAAGAAGCGAAATTGATGATACAAATTCACTTCTGGATTGCTCACTAACAAAGTTAGATATTAACAAAAAGGATAGCATTAAAAGCTATCCTTTTTGTTAATATCGGTTACAATTTAAGTTTTAGCTTGTAACAAATCTATACTGCTGATTATCAATATAGTCTGTTACAGATTGATTTAAAAGTTTTAGATAATCAATTATTTCGTTTTTATACACTTCTAAATCCTCTAGGGCAGAATCCCTTGCACTGTCAATAAATGAAACGTTTCCATGAGCAATAGTATTTCTTTTAACCTTTATTTCTCTGAGACCTGCTCCTACATTTGAACCATGGTTTGTTGGTGTCATTAAACCATGATTTTTAAAAAGTTCTTTAATTACTCTAATATCTACATTTCCACTAAGGTTAATATCTTTCTCTGTAAGAGAAATTTTTTCTCCCCCTATAACAAAACTAATCATCTCTATAGCTTTATCTTTATGCTGATTAAAATTTGTTGTTGTATGACCCAATGTGTCATAAGAAACGTCAACCCATATCTTTTGCAATTCTTGACGAATATCTGAATACCCAAGGTTTTGTATAGTAATTTCGTCATATATTTTCTGCATAAATGTACGAACCGTTGACTCAATTAAATTATATAACATCAGATAAGCATTGGATTTCAAAATAACCATAAAATCAGAATAGTTTAAAGTTGGACTATTTAATTTATCTTTCAAAATTTTTGATTGCTTCTGATCAAAAAAATTATAGAGTGTTTCTAAACATGAAAAAAAATAATTAACTTCATTTAATCGTTTATTAAATTCTAAATCTGTACTGTAAGTTATTGTCATACTCTCATTCCTCACCCAGTAACTTATCCCGAACAAACTCAATTCTATTTTTCACTCTGGTTTTTGAATTACTTCCGTCTGATGTAGTTAGTTTCTTGAATTCCTCACTTTCTAACCAACTATCAACGTTCTCTGGCACTAAATCTTTATTTTCTCTTAATGCTAAATTAATTCCCACAGCCAAAGCTTCAAACCGTACCCTAGGAGTAGTCTTAGCGCTTTTTGTTTTTCTAAAGCCTTTCGGAAAGTATTTTTTAGCAAATTTCAGCATTCCTTTGAATTCATCCTCCATTTTGCTTGCATCGAAAGAATTCTGTTGAGACTCAATATAGTCGTCAATAAAACTTTGAACCCCATGTTTAAAATTAAGGTAATTATTAGAATAAGCGAAAAATCTTAAAACTAATTCAATATTTTCTTGCCTTTGTAAAAGTTTCTCTGAAATAGGAGCTATATCCAATAAAATTTTATCATTCGCCAGCTTAATAATAAAATCCATAAACTCTCCTCCGAAAGAACCTTTTCTAACCTCTGAATCACTAGCCTTTAAAGAGGAAGTATTTAATCTATTGAAAAGTTCTTTTCTAATATCCTCTTTCGTATTAGACCTTAATACTATTACCCTTAAGGATTTTGAGTTTAACTTTCTTTGCTGAGAAGGTGGTAGATTCTTGAAATAAAAACCGTTAATAGCATCTAGTTTCTTTAGACCAGTTAATTTTAGTTTATTATTTAAAAAAGCTGAAAGAGTACTTATCCTTTGAACCCCATCAACGATTTCTAATTCTCCTGTAGGTGTGTCTGATAAGAAGATCAAGGGAATAGGTAATCCAAGCAATAACGATTCAATGAGCCGAACTTTATAATCCTCTCCCCAAACATATTCCCTTTGATAGTCAGGAACAAAGTATTCTCCTTTATCAAAGTTTTCAACAATAAATGCTATTGGAAAATCTCTAATATCATAATCAACTCTCGATTGTTGCTCCAATATTTGCTTTTCAGCTTTTTTTATTTCCAGAGCTGTAATATCTTCACTCATAATTATTTCTCCTTTAAGTCATCTAAAATCTCAATAGTTCAAAGTGAACTATTAGAATATTTATCGTTTATCTTATCTGATATTAACATGAAAATTTTCATTTGAAAGAATTAACTGTTTTGGATGAAGATATTTAATTACGATTTAAATAAACTAAATGTCTATTTATTGAAACACCTATTACTTCGCCTAATTTTACAGGAACCGCATTTCCAATTTGTATACCTAATGTTCGTAAAGAGAATGGTGCTTCAGGATTTATAAACTTATAATTAATGGGAAATGTCTGTAATAATGCTCCTTCTCTATATGAAATAGCTCTGTTTTGCTCAGGGTGACCAAAACGCCCATTACCATAACCATAGAATTTTGTAGTAATGGTTGGAGCAGGTTTATCCCACTCCATTCTTCCGTATACAGAAGGATAAGATTTCCCTGTTTTCTTTTTATGACAAGCCAACAATAAACTTTCGTCCCAATCTCTCCACGTGCCTCCAGGAATCGATTGTTTGATTCGCTCCATGTTTATACTATTTAGCTTTACACTCCTATGCATTGAATCATCTATAGATTCCTCACCACTTTCAAGTGGGGGTAAAGAACCAATCACATCTCTTACAGTAATATAATTCTCCTTCGTAAAAAGTGGATCAATGAGTTTAATTTCTCCAAGCTTAGAAGCTAATAAGATAAGACGTTTTCTGTTTTGAGGAACTCCATAATCAGGACCAAATACAACTTTCCATTCAACTGAATAATTATTATTTTTCAATAAATTCACAAAATCTAAAAAAACGGTTTCTTTCGATAATTGAGGTACGTTTTCCATAGACACTACATCAGGTTGAACATCCTCTATTATTTTCCCAAAATAACTTAACAAATCCATTTTATTTATTGTGTTTTCATTTTCCTTGTAACGAAGACTATATGAAGAAAAAGGCTGACAAGGTGCACAGCCTATTAATACTTTAATATCAGTGTCTTCAGGATATAAAGATAAAATTTCTTCTCCTGTAACATCCTTGATATCTTTATTAATAAATTGAGCATTATTGTTTGTTTCGTAAGCAAAACTACAAGATTCTTCAATATCATATCCTGCTATGACATCAATACCAGCTTGCTGCACACCATATGTAAGGCCACCTACTCCACAAAATAAATCTATAGCAGCAACCTTCAAGAAATATTCCCCCATTTAACAATTTATTTTTATAGTTATTATCTATATGTAAGTCGATATAATATTTTTATATTACAAATAATCCATTAGATAATAAAGCGTCTCTCATTTTAACAATTCTTTGTTTATCTTACCACTCTCAAAACTTTTAAGGATATTATTAATATTTTTCTTTCTAACTTCTCCTACGTTTGTTATTTCTCGCTTGAACAATATCAGTCTTTAAAAAAAGCTTATCTTTTTTTGCACCTCTAATTGGTATTAACGAACCTCTTTCTACACGTTGATTAATGTTTTGAACAGAGCAACCAATTATTTCTGCTGCTTCTGCTGTATTTACGATTTCATTAGCTAAAAAGTCCATTAATTCTTCTTTTGTTTTAATTTTTAGTTTATAGTCTTTCATTACTAAAACCCCACTAACATGGTAATTATCTACATTAATAATCTCAGCTTGTTCATTGACAAGAAAACGTGCATGCCTTATTCAATGAAGTCCATACTTTAATGTATGTTTTTATTTACACCACTTCTTATAAGAGGCGTTTCTTATTTTGTTTGATGGATTCTAATATATTTTTAAATTAAACTATTTAGCCAAAATGAAAAGCCTACTATGTATCTTTTTATTATAATATTTAAGTTTAAATAAATCAACTTAATGAAGATAGAAATTAAAGACTTTTCTATGTATAATAATTTTTAGTTACAGCTAAATAACGTAACAATAGACTTGTTGCTATTATAGTGGTCTTATATTATATATTCATACGTAAAGAATACAATACAAAAACAGTACACCATGGTCTGGGATATATTTTGTAGACATTGGTGATGGCAAGCATAGAAGCTGGGAAGTTTGTAAAAATTATAGTTTTTTAAGTGCTGGTCAGGGAAGTAAATATAGTAGGCCTATAAGAAAATTAAAGGTTGGAGACAAGATACTTGCCTACTTTAGAGGCAAAGGATATGTAGGGTTTGGAGATATTACATCTCCTGCAGTAATGGCAAAAGGTTTTCAACTGCCTAATAGTACTTTTCTATTTGATAACTCTCTTAAGCAACCAAACATTATGGCAAATAAAAATAATCCTGAACTGGGTGATTGGGCAGTAGGAGTGAAATGGTTAAAGGCATTAGATAGAGAGCTTGCATTGACAAAACCAGGAATCTTTGCAAATCCAAACGTAGTATGTAAATTAAGACATCAACCAACGATTGATTTTCTGGCTTTCCATTATCCTTTAAAAAAAGGCTAAAAAAGATATAGATATATATTATCTTGTTTTAGTAAATTCTTACTTCAGTGAAAATCTTGTGATTGAAACCTATTCAAATCTCCATTATAAATTCAGTCCGAGGAAACAGATTACAACAGTGGTCACTGCTAATTGGTGAACTAGTTCAAATGATTTAGATAATAATGAGACAAATCAACTAAACACAAGTGGATACTTATTTTGAATGAAACGATTTAACCAAAAAGAACCTCCTGTTTTTACATAGAGGTTCTTTTTGGTTATTTAATATCCTAATATAGAGAAACCAATAAAACAAATAAAAACTAGTTGAGACATCTATATTTGTCAGTATGGAATAGGATTACAATTTTAATTGGAGATTTTATTTAAAAGTAAATTCCTCTCTTTCAAAAATTTCATCAAATAAGGGCGAGTTTTTATCATAAGATATTTCCCAGTCCTTTAATATTTCTTTTTCTTTTTCTTTGAGGTTTTTACCGTGATAAGCGCCAAGCTGGAAATATTTAGATCCTAATATTTTATCACCTAAATTCTTAACAGTCTCTTCAACAATCCAATTTAGTGCTGCAGTTGCATCATCTAAATAATCTTGAATTAATTTGAGTTTGTCCAAATAAGCTCTTCTCTCTCTATAATATGACTCATCGGCTTCTTTTCCAAATCTTTTACGAGGGTAAATAGCTATCATTTTATCGTTATCTTTTTCACTCATATATACGAATATATCCATTGCAAGCCAGACTCGATTTGAAAATAATTTTATTGCTATTTCAAGTTCCCTTAACTCTTGAGGCCAAACAGTTTGCCTTACCTCTAAATCAAAGTAACACGTTGAAGAATAAAGTTTATAGAGAATCTCCGGGGGATTAATAATCATACTATTTGTCCAGCTGTTCCAATTATCTAACTCACAAAGTTTTCTCGCCTTTTCAATTAGATTAAAATATACTTGGTTAATCCCTTTAGTTTCCTGTTTACATAACGACAAAAAGTTTTTAATTTTTTCTATGTATTCTTGTTTACTCTCTGTTTTACCATCAACCGAAAGCTTTAATTTATTCCCTAACAAATAATCAGCACAAACATTAAAAACATGGAAGTTATAATTTATGTTTTGAGAATTAGCTATCTTGAATAAATATCCTATAATTGCCATATCGTACATTTCATCGTTTAATGGATCAATTCGTATATCTATTTCTATTGGTTTTTTTTGTAATTCATCATACTTTTTTTCAGTTTTAGTTGTAAAATCTTTCTTGTGCAACAATTTATCAATAAATTTATGAGCACTAGAATCTAAGTTTCCTATTAGCCTTAACTCATAATAGTCAGCTTTTGATCCAGAAACTAAATCTGTAAGTATATCACCAATTTTACTAACATCAAAGTAATTTTCAGTTGATTTTACCTGCGTTACACGCCTCTTAATTTTTAATCCATCTTTCATAGTTCGCGTAATATCAGATTTTTCTTCATCTTTTGGTTCTACACAAATTGTATCCCAATCCTCATTTTCTAAAGAATCGAGAATGCTAACTAATGTTTGAAACATAATTCCACGTGCAGTTATATTTCCTCCACCCATCCAAAAGTCCCCCTGCCTTTTTATTTTGCCAAAAGTAATTATATCTTAGCTTAAGAAGTTAAGGTAGACAAATTAAGAAGGTTATAAGTAATATTTCCCGTCTATTATTATGTGATTGTGAGGGGAGATAGCATGGATTAACAAGCAAAAATAGAGTATTATGCCCCATTTGAAAGAATTATTTTTGCTTAATATAATTTATTATTATATAGATACTTAATATATAAACTATTTTTACGGGGGAACATAATTAATTAGTGAGATATTTGAACTGTTTTCAAACTTGATCCACTTGATAATTCTTGTTGTAATTAACCAACATATAACTATTACTAAAGATGTTGCTAAGCAACAATGTATATGGATATCAGTAACTCCATCTGTATTTAATAATTCACCTACAGAAATTATACTCACTTGGGTAAAAATAGGAACAGTTATGATAATTTCTTGAGTTACATTTCAATGAACCCAAAATTAGCATGACCATTATAACTTCATAAAGTGCCAAACCAAAAATCCTTAGAAAAACATAAAAACGATTAAAAAAATTTTTTTGAGAAATGAAAAGATATGTAAAGATTTTATCTTTGAAGATTTTCTTACGAATGCTCCTCTTGTTTTTCTCATCCCATTATTCGATTTAAAACGTTCGTAAAAGTTCATAAATTTTGGTAGACGTTCGTAATTTTTTTTAAAACTTAAACGAACGATAAAAATAATAGATTTCTTATATAATAAAAAGGTTCGTAAAGGTATACTTTTACGGTCGGTACGTGCAATTTTCTTCAAAAATTATAGAGGTAAAGTCAAGAGTTTTATTTGTAACTTTTTAACGCTGTTTAAATAAAAAGTAAATTACTCCTTCTGCTCATTTGTAAAATTAGAACATTTCCCTCTACAATTATTGATAATTTTCAAATTGCAGAATATAATAATAACAAGAGTTTACCACAGGAAACTTTTTAGCGTACGGTAAATAAGCTTTTAATCATTTAAAATGATTCCCTCATCATGAATAAAAAGAGTGAGAGGTAGCCTGGAACTATCTCTCACTCTTTTTATCATTATTTTACTTGTAGCTCAGCAATCATATCTTCTAGACGCTCTTTCTGTGCTTGAAGCTCTTCCATAGAAGGTTGATAAGATGATATAGTTTGTTGTCCACCATATGCCTGTTTAGGTTGAACCAAACGTTGTAATTGCCCACCGTTTTGTTCATATAAACGGTAGCCTACTGCGCCTACCACTGTTCCTGATACAAATCCCATTAGAAAATCGCGATTAATCATTATAAAACTCCCCCATAATCCTAAGTTTTTTATATCAATTCATACAAAAGGTATGAATGAATATCTTACGTAATTGTAGATAGCTTTTGTGATTGCACTTTCTGCTTTTCATGTAACAATTCCAATACATTCACAATCCATGTAATCATTGCTACATATAGCATATTTGAGGGCCCTAGAGATAACATCGTAACAATTCCAGTTAAAATATCTGGGTGCCTCATTTTATTGCTCGTACCGTGGGATAAGACCGTATAGCCTGTCGCAACTACTGCTCCATATACGAGTGCATCTGGTTTATAAAAAGATGCTTTTCGAATACCTGCCAGTAGAAGTAATCCCCCAGAAAACAATGTACGTAGCCAATCATTTCGTGTGGCAGGATCCATTTGAATCATAATATCATCTAATGGATCTAAACGCGTTTGCTGAAAAAAGATAGATACATAACGAAAAATGGTATTGCGAGAAAGTTGTGAAACATCGTAGTATATAAGCATGGTTTGAATAGTGGGTTCTATTCTCACACTCGTTATACCTTTTAAAGCAGAAAACATATGCTCTATTTCCACATGATTTTTCTTATCTCTCAATGCTGGGATATGAAATCGAATACGACCTGGTATATCATGCAGAACGTAGAATTTGGGATTCATTGGTTTCCCTCCCTAGCCATAAAATTCTTGCACTATTTATTACTACACCAATAGTGGCCGCATTATGAATAGCTGCTCCCACAATTGGAGAGAAGATACCTAAAGCACCAAATAAAATTGCAATACCATTAATAGCAAACGTGGCAATAAAGTTTTGTTTAATAATGTTCATGGTCTTTTTAGATAGTCCAACTAACTCAGAAAGCATTTCTGGGTTATCAGACGTAATAATAACGTCACTGGCTTCTGAAGCAATGTCTGTTCGTTTAGCCCCCATCGTTACACCTACATGGGCATGAGCTAGAGCTGGAGCATCATTGATGCCATCACCTACCATCATGACAGCCCCTGTTCTCCCATACCTTTTTACATAAAAGGCTTTATCTTCTGGCAAAGCCTCTGCATGATACCAGTTCAGTTTTAAGCGACGCGCCATTTCTCTCGCAACCGTTCTCTTGTCTCCTGTGAGCATAATAATGTCGTTAATACCTTGATGTCGAAGATTTTTCACTGCGCGATGCATACCAGAACGTATTTTGTCAAAAATGCTGACTACTCCTACAAGTGTTTGATCATAGGCTACATAAATTACATTTTCGTCGTTTTGCATGTGTTGAAGTAAGTTAGTTGTTTTAATCTTTAATTCATTCATAAAACGTAAACTTCCAACAACAACTTTTTTACCATTTAGCCAAGTGGAAATTCCTTTTCCTACCGTTGTTTCTACCTGAGCATTATTGTCTCTATTAGGAATTGAAATATTCCAATCTTTCGCTTGCTTCATAATTGCATCAGCAATAGGGTGGGTAGAATTTTTCTCAACTGCCGCAGCTAAACGAATGACATCTTCTTGATTAAAGCCTTCAGCAGCAATTACTTGCTGAACCACAGGCGTTCCTTCTGTAATAGTTCCGGTTTTATCAAGAATAACTGTATTTAGTTTAGACATCTTTTCAATATGATCACTGCCTTTAACAATAGCCCCTTCTTTTGCAGCACGTCCAATGGATGCGTATAAAGCTGTGGCCGTTGATAATTTAATTCCACAAATAAAATCAATAACTAACATACTCATCGTTCTGTTAAGGTTTCGAGTGAAGAAAAATGTAAGAAGTGCCAAACCAAAAGAAACAGGAACCATTTTTTCAGCTACTGTATCGGCTATATTTTGAATAGGAGCGCGTTTATCTTGTGCTTCCTCCAACAGTTTCACAATTTTAGAGAGGGATGTATCTTCTCCTACTTTTTCAACTGTTACAGTAACATGTCCACTTTGCAAAACACTTCCAGCGTACACATTATCTCCACCACTTACCTCTCGCGGCATATACTCCCCAGTAATTGAAGACTCATCTGCTGTACCGTTCCCCTCTATTATGATTCCATCCACGGGGATCTTTTCTCCAGTAAAAACTACAACCTTATCACCAACTTGAATATCCTCGACTAAAACCTTTTCTTCAAGGCCCTTTTCTTTTACTCTCCAGGCATATGAGACATCTAATTTTAGAACTGAGTGAATATAATGCTTGGTTTGTTCAGACGTATAGTCTGTTAATAGCTCACTAATAGTAGACATCAAAGTAATAATTAAAGCCGATCCCGGATTCTTCATATATAAAGAAGCAAATATAGAGGCAGCTGTTAATGTATTAGCATTCCCTTTTCGCTCTTTTAGGACATGAACAACACCGTCTTTAATGACCTCATAGGAAGTACTAATAGCAGTAAGGGTGCTAATCCAATAAGAAACTACCTTTACTATAGGAGAATATGAAGAACGTTGTAAGTACCAGTTAATTAAAAATGTAGTTCCACAAGCTATAACAGGGACAAATTTCTTCCACGAAGATGTTACTTGACTGATTGTATGTCTATATTTCCAGATAAAAGACTTTAGATTGTTCAAAGAAAGGTTAATGTGATGGTAAACAAGTAGGCTTCCGGTTACTTGTTTATAGCTTGCAGAATACACTCCTGGAAAAGAGCGTAGCCAAGTTTCAATACGGCTTATTTCTAACTGTTTAGGTATATAAAATCGGGTCCTACCAGGAAGAGAATGAGCTACCTTTACCCCAAACATCATCACCTATTCTTTTCCCCCTTCTCCTTAATGATATTGTATGACCAATAAAGTAAACTTGCAGAAAAAGCAGGCGCACTTCCAAATGTCTGAATACCTTTCCCTAATAAAAAGAGAACAAATAAACTATCAAAGTCAGCAAAACCGTTGGTTTGCTTTTTAATTCCTTTATCTACAAATCTAAGTGTGTTAGTCATACCATTCATTAATGTCGCATCTTTGTTTAAGATGGCATTAGATGCGATTTGTACAATATAGCTCATGAGTTCGTCTAGCTCTTCTTGGTTAATATGCGGGACAACAAATTGAAGCACTAAACTTCCGGTTAGTTCTGAAGCCTTCGATGTTAGAATAAGAGGGTGTTTCTTTACCTCTTCCGTTAAAGTCTTTGCAATAATACGATGCTTCCAACTGTCGCATTGTATGCGCAGGCGCCCTGGCATGGCATGTATTACTTTTATTTTTTGATCACGGAATTGAGACATAATTTTCGGGGCAATAAAGGAAGCACCTAAACCTATTACAGTGGGAAGCATGCTCATTCCTTCCTTTCCTTAAGATTTATATTCTTTTTGATATATTTGTTCAATAAGGTGAAACCACTCTTCAATTTCTTTGTTATTTGTCATGTGGGAAGCTTTATATGTAATAAGTAAACTCCCGGTATCTGGTGTAAATACTGCGTCATAGACAAGGGGTTGAGATTTCAAATTTAAAATAATTAATTCAACTAGCTTACTATTATCTTTCCAAACAGTTGAACGAAGTCTAATTCTTCCTGGAATGAAATGTACAAGATTAATCTGTAACTTATTCAATTTCTTCTCTGCAAATTTCATTAATACTTTCTCTTTGACACTCATTAATATCCAAATACCACCAATCATTTTTCTTTATTTTACCAACTTATATATTTTATAACAATATGATTATTAAAATACTGTAAATTTTATTACGTACAAGTAAGTACTAAAATTTACAGTATTCTAGTACTGATTTTCAACAATAAGATAAGAAATTGCAAAACTAAACGTATCTGTATTTCTCAGTTCTATACCTTATGCTTTTTACATAATATACATTAAATCGTAAGCGTTACGTTTTGGTGGAGGGATAATTATTATTTTTGAGGTTTTTATCTTTTAAATATTTTTTATATTAACTCTTTCTTATTAGCTGCATAATGTGTTTAAACTCTATCATATAGTTTTAGTAATTGGAGGTGAAATGATAGATTGTGACAACTCTATCACAGTTAAGTAAAGACCTAATAGGTGTGCTGTTACTAGTGCTTTTTGGTTATTGTTTTTTCTTTGTCGATATAAATACGCACGATTTAGCTATCCCAGCATCTCTATTAAATGTAAACTCCATTTTTTTAAGCATTGTACTTGAGGCTATACCCTTCATTTTAATCGGAGTATTTGCATCTGCCCTGATTCAAGTATTTGTCTCAGAAGAATTCATTCAACGTCTAATTCCAAAAAATCCGTATATAGCTCTTTTACCAGCTGTTCTAGTAAGTGTTCTTTTACCTGTTTGTGAATGTGCCATTATTCCAGTTATAAGGCGGTTATTAAAAAAAGGAATGCCTCTTCATATCGGGGTTGTCATTCTAGTGGGGGCCCCCATTTTAAATCCCGTTGTCTTTGCTGCTACTTTTTATGCCTTTCAATCAAATACATCCATCGTCTACAGCCGTATGGGACTAGCTGTTGTTGCTTGTCTATTAATTGGTCTATCCGTTTATTTCTTTTTTAAAAATTCGAATCAGCTACGACATGTACACGTTCATGAACATGAGGACGCAAAAGTAGGTAATAAGTTAAAGCAAACGTTGTATCATGCTAGTGATGAATTTTTCGATATGGGTAAATATTTATTATTCGGGGCGCTTGTGGCAAGTCTGTTTCAAACCTTTTTAGATAGACAATTATTAACAAACCTTGCAAGTAATGAATTTATGTCTTCTGCCGTTATGATGGGATTTGCTTATGTACTGTCACTTTGTTCAGAAGCAGATGCTTTTGTTGCTTCATCTTTTTCTCATACATTTTCACCTACAGCTCTTCTTGCCTTTCTACTATATGGTCCTATGATGGATTTTAAAAACACCATTATGCTATTGTCTTTTTTTAAAAAACGTTTTGCATTTAGTCTGATTCTTATCATTACTGTGGTTGTATACGTTATTGTCATGACTTATGGGATAGTTAGTAGATAGGAGAAGTGGTATGAAAAAAATTGACCAGCAATTTGTCATCTATATAAGGGGGATATTGCTAATTGGTTTTTCCCTCCTTATGTTTAAACTCATATTAACAGGTAAAATCATTCAATTTATTGCGCCTAAAATGATGCCTTTTATATTGTTTTCTTCTGGTACCTTTTTTTTGTTGGGAATTATACAAATTTGGCGAAGTAGTATCAATAAGGATTTATCTTGTGAATGTGGTCATGATCATACGGAAAAAGGAAAAATTCGAACAACGTTTTTTTACTCTTTATTTCTATTACCTATTATGACGGGCTTTTTATTTTCAAATCACACACTTGATAGTTCGGTTGCAGTAAGAAGAGGGTTAAGCTTTTCAGTTAATACGCCTGATACTCCACAACAAGCCGGAAATGATGAAAAAATTGACACCACTAATTCAGAATTGGAAAAGGATACGAATGATTTCCTGTTTGGAAATTCAGAGGAAACACCAAAGAATGTTCCAACAAGACACCAAAATAGTATTGCTGCTAAAGTAGCACCTAAAGGTTTTCATGAATTACTTGAAAAGAAGCTACTCAAAAAACCGAAAATTTCTATAAATGATACGGATTATATTCCAGTCATGAATATTATTGAAAACAATACAGATCAGTTTGTTGGAAAAAAAATCGAAGTCAGTGGCTTTGTATACCATGAAAAAGGATTTAAAGATAATCAATTTGTTGTTGCTCGTTTTGGAATATCTTGTTGTGCAGCAGATGCATCTGTATATGGCTTATTATCTACCCTAGAAAATGCCTCAGCATTGAAAAAAGATACTTGGGTTCATATAAAAGGAATCATACAAAAAACTACGTACAACGGAGAAAATGTCCCCTATATTCAGGTTCAACGGATTGAGTCCATTCACAAGCCTGATAACCCGTACGTATATGAACTTTATCAAGGTGAACAACTGATAGGACCTGGAGAATAAAAAGACTATAAGGCACGTGTATGCTACCAAGGGCCAACTACACGTAATTTATTCGTTACGTTAGATGCTTGGGAAGTACAATGTTGTCTAAAAAGCTATACTTTTGCGAACATATAATTTTTTGTTTTTTAGAATGTGAGTATTGATATTAAAAAGAAGCCACTACGATTGTTTGGCTTCTTTTTACGTGTACAATGAATTTAGTTGCTATTTTCGTCAGACCATTTGTCTTCGCTATCGATCCATTCGTTCTTCTTTAAATCAAAAGATTCTATATCATCATGAAAATCTAGATAAACAGGCAGATTTATTCCATTATCGCCAGCTTTATTCCAACAAGTGATAAACCATTTTGAAATCAGTTCTTTCTCAGCAGCAGATATTTCTTCTTCATTTTGTTCATAAAAATCCCAAAACTCATCTGAATGCTCGTCGGCTAGCTCATAGTATTCAAACTCTTCAAGTAGCTCATAACTACCTGAAAAAATGGCACGATTGTTTCCTTCATAGAAAACTTCATTCGCTTCATTGTCCATAGAAAACATCCTAATAGACAAATCAAATGGCTGAATGAAGATTTCAAAGTTCAGTAAGTCAATGTCCTTATAATAATGAAAAGTATGTATTTTTTCGATATTGTTAATTAACTTATCTTCATTTTGTTCAAGTGTTTTCTTTAATGAACCAATATATGAATCAACCGTAAATAACTTATCACCTTTATTTTCTTCCTTTGTATGCTTCCAAGTATCAAAACGCTCATTAATCTTTGTATTAATCGCCTCATAATTATTCCACGTATCTTCTACCTCATAAAGGGATTTTATATGAGGAAATATAGCTTCATAATCATCTAAATAAGTACCTTTATCGAAATCAAAGTAATCTGTTGTAAAGGCCTTTCCTTCCGCATTCAGCATATCACTGGCAAAGACGCCATCCCATTCCATATATATTTCAGTTCCGGTCATGTTCTTTTGTTTAAACTCTATAATTTCTTGCGCAGCCTCTTCTTCAAATTCTTTGCTATATAAGTTTTCTTCAATAATCCAACCGAGATACATTCCAGTATGAACGAATGCCTGCTTTTCACTCAAGTTACTCGGGAAATCTCCTTCATAATGCCATTTAGCTTTATCATAGACGGTTGTCATGGCCTCTTCCTCTTTCTCTATATCTTCTATTAAGGTAGTTTCTTCTTGTTCACGACTACTTTTTTTATTTAATGAGTCTTCGCAGCCTTGCAGGAACAAAATAATAAACACAAAAAATGGAATGCACTTTAATTTATACAAAATTCCCTCCATGAATTACATTAAAAGTAAATGATATACCACATTATATACTGTAAAGGTTAAACAATATATATTTAACCAATGAAAATAGGATTATAGTAAAAAATGTAGTTTCTAAAAAGCTTGTTTAGCTTAATCATTCTTTGCGGCTATAACTACTTTTTAATTGTTTTGGATCTAGGGCGGGTACACGAAATAATTGCTTTAGAAAATCATCGAAAGTATCTGCTATTTTGATATACTCCCATTCTGTAGTATCGTGTGTTGAAGCTGAGAAGTTTTCTGCGATATACATAACAGTAGGGTCTTGTGATCTATTACGATAATCCAACACGACCCAATAGTGAAAATCCGTCCACAAAACCACAAATTCACCGGTGAGTTTGACTTCTTCTAATAGTTCTTTGGAAGATAAGATGCTTATATCTTCCTTTTCAAAGTGTATAGGATCAATATCGCTAATCCTTGCTCTTTGCCCGTAAGGAATACTTTCTGTATCTCCATCAGGTAACATAAAGTATGGGTAGTTTAATCCCCCACCATTTCTTATTTTCAGTAAATCCAATAATGAACTAGGTAACTTAACACCTAAAATAACTTCAGCTTGCTTTATGATTTCATCATTTATCGGATAATCTATACGCTTATATTCACTATCATCGCTCCAAAAACTATCTCCCTGATAAAATTCTTTTTTCAAAACTTCACCTTCTTCAATCTAATGTCTATAAACTTCATACTTTTACTTCTGATAAACTTTCAAGACTATCTGTAATCCCCTTAATTAATCCTTCTAGTTTATATACAAAATCATCAATTTGGTTTAATTCAGTAATAAGATAAAAATTCACGCGTGTTTTATCTGGAATATCTAGCTTATTATCAAGTACAAACTCGACTCCGATATGTCCTTGATTGTTAAAATGAAAGAATCTAACTTGTACATATTGAGCAGCACTTTCATTATCTTCCCCTTGAATCCATTGATACTCTTTTCGTTTTAAGTTTGAAAATAAAATTAGATTATCTTTCAACTCTTTGAGATCTTCAATAGTGGTGTAAAAATGAGTATTTACTTTACAATAGGGAGAAGTGACAACCATATTTAATTCAAGAAAGTTTTCATCTTCCCAAACTTTCTTTAATTTAACTCTATACTCAGACATTAAGTATCTCCTTTATTTTTAACTATTTTTCATTTAACTTATTACTTCACTATCAGCTCTGATCTCCTAAAATAACAAACTGACTACAACTTGCTTTGGCCCACTTAACAAACAAAGTGTCGAATACCAATATAAAAAATATTACATAATTATACTCTATAGGTAACTTAACTTCTATCTAAAAAGCAAAATAAAAAGCCACCCAGTATTTGCAGGACAGGTGGCTTTTTACTATAAAATGCATGTGCAGACATATAATAACACATTTTTTACCTTATAGACTATATTTTTCTGTACGAGCATATGAATAAAAGGTGCGCTTTTTATTCATTCGTTTGGGTTATGCCCTAGTATGAAACCCTTACGCGTCAAGGATGTATAAAAAGATGCATAATCGATAAAGAGGACCCTTTTGAGAACCTTTGCCTCCCAAGGGTTCTTTTTTGTGATGTGTTCCGGAAAGAGACATTATGTTAACTAAGATTGTATATTGTATTCATCTCAAGCTTCTTTTTTAAGAATAAAATAGTAAAAAGAAGAAATTCCTAAACTGACAAATATAATAGGTAGAACAATCATTGTATGTTCACCTTCTTTTTCATAAAACCTGTTGGGGTAGACGTTTCAGCTGTTACTGGAGAGTCAAAAAATACTCTTTTTAATTTTTTATATTCGAAGAAAAGTAAAGCTATACTCATACAGGATAACAAGATGGTAACAGAACGAGCTGGTATCTCAAAACAAAAGTCAAGAATAGTAATATTTACTGTGATAGGTAAGTAAATAATGTTTCCTAAAGTTGCTGTCCTTGGAATCAATAATAATAAAGCAGCTGTTATTTCTCCAAAAGCGATAAAAAGATTATATGTATTTGAATATCCAAAAAAATGCCAAGCTAACTGCATTGCTGAGTCCTTTGTCGAGTCATATATAAAGTCGCCAGTAGAAAATTGGCCTGGATAGATTTTGGCAATGCCGTAAACCAAGAAAGTTAATGCTAAAGACCATCTAAATGTAGTGATAATTGTCATTCTAAGTTTTTTTAGAAATGTACTTCTATTCATTGATTTTCCCACTTTCTATTTCCGTTTTAATAAACCTATTTTGTATTTCTTTGCTAGGGACGAGACAACTTTCTTTTTTTCCAAAGAATCGATATCGATTCTTTGCAATAAAACGGTACACTCTATCTCGGATTTTTTTAGGTATTATCCAAAAGAGAATGAAAAACCTTATAGGTCCAGTAAGCTTATTTATGATATGTAAGATTGCTGTAGATTCCGTATATATTTGACCTTTGTCAATTAAGATAATGGAATCCAATTGCGTATTATTCGGATTGTGCTTTATTATCAATGAACGTGCTAAAACCGATTGAAGAGACAAAAATTTAAATATGCCTTTAGGATCTCTTTTTATCACAAATTGGACCCAATGATTACATACGTTACATATACCATCAAACATAATAATAGGTTGATTGTCTTTTTTCAGCTTCAATATATTTCATCCCTTTAGTTAATTGTAAATAATTTCTATAAATAATTATAATACGAGATTTAATAAAGCTCACCTAACAATAATGTAAGACGGGCTTACAATTTTGTTAGATGAGCTTCATTTTTTGTTAAGAGTGCATAGAACGTGGATTATGGTAACTAACATTAATAAGTAAGGCTATTTATGTTAGAGTGTACATAGAAACATGTATGAGTTTGGAGGCAGAGTCGTGAAACGTGCAATAGGGATATTTCTTATTGCTCAAGCTTTATTAACGTACTTAACTATTAAGATGATGTATACTCCGTTTATCGTTAAAACATTACATAGAGATACTGGGGTTATGACAGTTTCATATAGTTACCCTTTAATGTACTGGTTAATTTGTATAGCTTCGGGCATTATGCTTTTAGTGGGAACGTATCTAGTTTTCGCTAAAGAAAGAAAACAGATCTTTAACTAAAGGTCTGTTTTTTTATTTCTACCGATAATACCTGTTATGTTAACTAAAAGGCGAAAAAGCCAGCTTTGGGGAAGATGGCTTTTTCTACTGATAAATATTAGGTTGTAAGTGGAGTCCTGAAAGACTTCTCAAGTAGTTTACTCAAAGGTTGCAACAGTTATGCAATCTTTATATAGCAATTTCGCACTATCCTATTGCATAAGTGAAAGTTTTAAAAAATGTATCTATATTTTCATTTCACAAAACAGGTACGGAAAAGTATGAAGATCTTTATTAAAAACTCTCAAATAAGAGAGTTTTTTTATTTTTTTGTATAAAAAACACAACTTTTTTTGAAAAACTCTCGTCTAAGTAACGAATATTGGTTAAAAGGATGGTCAGGATATTGGAAAATATAAAAAAAGAAGAAATCGAGCGTTGGTATGACGACCATAGCGACGCCATATTAAAATTTATTTTAATGCTGGTGAAAGATTATCAGCAAGCTGAAGATTTGACGCATGAAACCTTCGTGAAAGCTTACCTCTCTTACGATTCCTTTCAGCAAAACTCCAGTGAAAAGACGTGGTTGTTCCGCATTGCGCATAATGTCACCATGGATTATTTTAGAAAATAGAAACCTTTAAGTCTTCTGAAAGATTTTATTCTGTCGAAAACAGACCCTAATCGTTTACCTCAAGAGATGATTGAGCTTAAAGAAACTTCTCTAGAGCTGTATCAAGCGTTAGAAAAGCTGAAAGACGGACACAGAAAGGTTATTTTACTGCGAAAAGTTCAAGGTTTTTCTGTTAAGGATACGGCGACCATTTTAGGGTGGTCTGAAAGCAAAGTAAAGTCTACACAGTTCAGGGCAATTCCTGCTTTGAGAAAGCAGTTAGTAAAGGACGGATATATATATGAAGAAACGGTTTAATTCTTTTATGGATGATAGTTCACTAGAAAAACTGAATGAGGATTTGGTCTGGAAATCAAACCAAAAACAAAAACAGAAGCAGCGACTTCTAGAAGCCATTGATCAATTAGAGCAATCAGAATCAGTAAAGCCTGGAAACGATATATTACCTATGAAAAAAAATCACCTTCTAAGAAATGTTGTCTACTGTGGGATTGCACTTGTTATTTTGAGTGGTGCATTCATTAGTTCAGCATTTGTTTCTCCTGCAATGGCTCAAGTAGTTTCTAAAATCCCTTATTTGGGTCAGATTTTCAAGAAAGAGTCTGTAGGCACTGAAATTATTAATACGCTAAGGAAAAAAGGTTATAAAATTGATTCTTTAGGTCAGACCTATTATGGAGGAAAGAAGCAAATTGAGATAAGTGTGGATGGTTCAGAGAAGTATTTTAAGCGCGTTAAAGGCGATATAAATAAAATTACAAAAGATATTTTAGAGGCACGTAACTATGATAGTTATAAAGTCAAAATTACACGGTATGATCCTGTTCAATATGAGTATAAACCTGATCCTCGTCAAGAAAAATACGACAAAATAAATCAAGAGATTGATGCTGAATTACAAAAACGTAATTATCATGTGTTAGATGCTAGCATAGCAGGGTTTGACTCGGATACAAGAGTAGCTCTAGAAGTACTTGATACTGAGAAGCATATTGAAGATATTAAACAAGTGATTAGCGATGTTCTTGTTAAAAATAACGAAGAAAAAACACCTATAAAGGTATATAAAATTAACTTAAAAAAGCAAGAACAAGAAGGTAGATGGGGAAATATCCTTGATGATGTTGGTGAAGATTTATTAGGAAAAGATAGATATCATGTGAAGATGGTCGGCTACTCTGTTCACCCTGAACCACAAGTATTCATCTATACCTCATTAAGTTATTCGGAGGAGAATAAACAGTTTGCCCGTAAACTCGAAGGGGTTATTGATGAATTCCTCCAAACAAAAAACATGAAGGCCAAATTAAAAGAGGATCCTTATAAAATTATTATTTACGCTAAAGGAAAGAAAAAACTAAATTAAATAGATTGGTTACTACCCTAAGGAATAGGCCCACTATTTCTCTGGGTATTTCTTTTTTTATTTGTATCAAACAAAGTATGGCCTATAACCTACTATATATAAGTAAATTTTTCTCAAAAATAGAAAACTATTTTGTTTTTGAAGCGTCTAATTAACGATGTCAACAAATCTATATAGAAATGGTGTTTTACAAATGGAACGTAAGAAATCAGAAAGCTTTAATTATGGGCTTGCTTTCACCCTTTTGTTATTTTTTATCATTAGTTGTGTTGCTATTTTTAATGCCCAACAAACAGGACAGTACACAACAAATTTCGTCGTTAAACAGGTGGAATGGTACATTGTAGGCGGAGTCATTATCTTCATGATGATGAGGCCTGATGAAGATCAATTGAATCGGATCACGTGGTTTTTCTACGGTTTTACTATTTTTATTCTTATTTTGCTAATTATTTCGCCCACAAGTATTGCTCCTCTCAAAAATAATGCGAAAAGTTGGTTTGTGCTCCCCGGAATTGGTTCTATTCAGCCATCCGAGTTCATGAAAATCTCCTTAATATTAGCGTTTAGTAAAGTAATTCAACAGCACAATGAAAAATTTAGAGTTAGAGATGTCAGAAGTGATTTGCTACTGATTGGAAAACTAGGTGCAACACTTTTTGCACCCATTCTTTTAATCATGCAACAACCCGATTTAGGAACAGCATTAGTTATGATTTTCTTATTCTTTATGATGGTATTTGTTTCAGGTGTTGCATGGAAATTGATTCTACCTATTTTTGCTTCTATGGGAGTAATCGCCTCTATCATTTTATACATGGTTCTGAATCATGCAGCCATCCTAGAAAAATATCTTCATGTTCATTCCTACCAGTTTGATCGTATCTATGCATGGTTTGATCCAGAATCTTATGCAGGAAATCTTTCTTATAACTATATGCAAGTTGTAAAGGCCATTGGCTCCGGTTCTATATCAGGGCGAGATACCTCCCATTATGCTGTATATGTTCCGGAAAAGCATTCAGATTTCATTTTTAGTGCAATTGGAGAGAACTATGGATTCGTGGGAACAAGTTTGGTTCTCCTTTTGTTTATGGTATTAATTTATCAAATTATAACGGTAGCCTTCCATACAAAAGATAAATATTCTACGTACATTTGTACAGGAATTATATCCGTTATTTTCTTCCATGTTCTTGAGAACGTAGGAATGTGTATAGGCCTCCTACCTATTACAGGAATCCCTTTACCATTTATAAGCTATGGGGGCAGTTCTCTTATGAGTAGCATGTGTTTAATGGGACTCGTTTTAAATATTAGTTTTAGATCAAATGTATATATTTTCGATCAAAGTGAGAGGTAACTAAAAATGAATCAAGAAGTGAAAAGTAATGAACCAAATATGACGTCTCAAACACGTCTGCATATATTAAAATATGTTTTATTTGTCTCTTTTGGGATCCTGTACATTGGCTTTGTTATGTGGTGTTTGTAGACTATTAACCTAATTCAAATATTTTAAGTACAATAAGTTAAAAAAGTAAGTTCGATTTATAATTTCATAATTAAATGAACAAAAAAGAATCCTTTGCAAATATGCAAAGGATTTTCAAATTTATTGGAATAGGGGGAATACGTTATTAGTGTGGCCAGATTTGTAGATTCATATACATATAACTTTAAAAATAAATATTTTAATTGAATTCCCTCTTATAAAACAACTTTATTTAAGTGATATTATTTGTTGAGTAAATATTAAAGTATGTTAGTTATTACTAATGTTTCACTATTTACAGTTAGTGACGACAAATAAGAAGTTTTTCTACAAGGTATGTAATATGTAACGCTATTTTTAATAAAGTAAGTTAACTATTACTCTTGTAAATGAAAGTAAATTATAACATTATATCAACAAGAGTAATAGTTAATACTGTTACAAAATATATAGTATTTTTTAATACATTACTTTTAATTAACACTTAATCTATTGTTTATTTTTATAACAGATAAATTATGGACATGACCTTCTTCTTTTTAGGTTAGTTTTTATTTGGACTGATCTCCTCATGTTCTCCTAAAAATTAATAATTACTTTTCCTTTCGGTCGTCCACTTGCAACTAGTTCTAGCGCCTCATTTACGTTGTCTATGGGAAATAGTGTTGGATGAATTGGTGGAACAATGTTGTGTTCCTCAATGATTTTGGTGATTTTTTTTAGTTGTGCGCCGTCAGAACGAACAAACATAAAATGATATTCCACGTCGTGTCTCTTGGCTTTGTAGTCATACTTTGCACCAGCAACGGAAAACAGCTTTTGTTTCCAAAATGGAAAATTTCCTTTTTTTCCGAAACGCTTATTTGGGCCTGTACGGAGAGAGAGCAACCTTCCCCCAGGTTTGATGATACTCAATTCGTTGTCAAATTCTTTAGGACCCAGTGTATCGATCACATAATCCACATTCGACAACGAGTCAACGTAGTTTTCTGTTGCATAAACCAAATATTGATCTGCACCCATTTCCAACGTGCGTTCGCGCGCTTCTGAGTTGCCACTAACAATAACATTCAGACCTATTTCTTTTGCGATTGGGACAGCCATTTGACCAAAGCTACCCGATCCACCTGGAATAAAAACAGATTTACCAGGCTGTGCCTCAAGTTCTTCGTGTAGACCTTGATAAGCTGTTAGTCCAGCCAGTGGTGCTGCAGCAGCTTCCACATAAGATAAGTTTTTTGGCATTAGTGCAATGGCGGTAGCATCAATTGCGGCATATTCCGCAAAAGTACCAATTTTTTTTAATGGGAGACGTGTATAGATGTCATCTCCTACCTGAAATTCTTTCACGTTTTTTCCAACCTTTTCTATAACTCCTGTCAATTCATTACCAAGCGTTAAGGGGAATTCATAGTCCTGAATCAGTTTTACACTACCTGTCATAATCAACATTTCGAGTGGATTGACCGCCGCAGCTTTAACTTTTACCAAGACTTCGTTGTCATTGATTTCTGGGATTGGAATATCATTGACTTGGGCCTGAATATCTTTTGAATATTTGGTGATCTGAGCTGCTTTCATGAGTGTTTTCATTCTTTTCTTTAGCACCCTTCCATTGAGTTGCTTTTATTAGTTTTTTTATCTTATTTTTATTATTTTCACTGTCTACTTCATTTTTTCTCCTCAATATAATTCTTTTTATAAAAAACTTATATTATTCCAATCGTTTAGGTGGAGGAAACCTTATTTTAGGATCAACCCACCACCTAAACCTTAAACACTTACAAAATCACCTTTTTATCCATCTGATACTGTTGTTTTATTTTAGAACGTTCATTCTTAAATAGTTAAATTTTTTGAATTGATGCTGTAAACTATGTTTATCACCCTAATGAGTTATGTTCGTTTTTCAGTTATATATAGATTTAAAACCTTTGTTGATACATTAAGCGCCTAGTATTGGATAGATTTGATCTCTTAAATTGAAATTGTAGCTTTCATCTACAATACCTACAACTTTATCATTGTCATAAAGTTCCATCATAAAACCAGCCATTTGCTTAGCTGTGTGATACATCGGCATAAAGTTTTTATAATCGAATTCTTCTACATCCTGTGAAGTTTTCTCAAATTCTGTTTCTGTCACTGCTGGTGCTAAAACTTTGGCCTTCATTTTTGCACCTTTAAGCTCTAGTTCTTTTGCAAGCCCTTCTGTAAATGCACTAACAAAATATTTAGATGCAGAATAGGTGATACCACCAATATAAGTTGCATATCCCAGTGCGGAGGATACGTTAATTAATTGAGTTCCCTCTACATGAGAATAATCTCGCACGAATAGCGTAGAAAGGATTGCCAATGACTCTATGTTAAGACGTAACATGGATTCTACTTTTTCTAAATTCTGATCTGTCACAGAAGAAGATTCACCAAGACCGGCATTATTAATCCACGTCTCAATTTGATACTGCTTTAAACTGTTATACAGTGCGTACGCCTGATCTGTTATCGATAGGTCACTTGTATGAATAATAACATCTAAATCAGGATTTATATTATGAATGACTGATTTGAGCCCTTCTAATCTCTCTAATCTTCTAGCTACAATAATTAAGTTTTTTCCACGAGCAGCAAATTCTAACGCTGTTTCATATCCTATACCTGAACTTGCTCCTGTAATAACTGTGTACTTCATATTCTTTCTCTCCTTAAAAATATATTTAGATTGGTGTTAATTCATTTATTTAAACAACAAGATATAATTCATCCTAGTGCTGACAAATTCATATCAATAATGGTTTCTAATTCTTTTTTATCATTTGTTGTTTTTGCTAATACTCGTATTCCTACAAGGGAATTATGAATAAATTTAGAGAGCCCTTTGATATCATAGTGCTCAGGAATCTCTCCTTGTTCTTGACCATGTTTCAGTAAATCAAATAATAAGGTTTCGGTCTTTATAAACGTCTCTGTAATTTTTTCAGCTACTTCTTGATCAAGTAACGATAATTCAACTGCTGTGTTGACTGTTAAACACCCTTTTGGCTGTTTATCGGCTGGATAAATAACCATTTCAAATAATTTTCGTATAGCCTGCTTAACCGTTAAATCGGGTGTTATGTTACTTTTAAATCTTACATCCATTACTTCTACATAGTGACTCAGGGCTCGAATAAATAAAGTATGTTTGTCACCGAATGTATCATAAATACTTCTACGGTGAACGCCCATATAGTTCACCAAATCTTGCATGGATGTTTTTTCATACCCCTGTTGCCAGAAAAGCTCCATTGCTTTCCTTAATGCTTCTTTTTCATCAAATTCTTTATTTCTAGCCATGTACTCACACCTTAGAACGTATTATCTCGTATGTCTGAGAAAGGATTTAGAATCATTTATACACTTAGAGTGCAACAATCTTATACTATTCATTCCTCCCTCAATAAACTCTTCAGGTAATTTAAGAATGATCATTCTTATTTTGATAAGGTACTGTTAGATCTAACTTGTACTTAGTATATCAATTTGAGAACGTTCAGTAAAGAATTTTCAATCGGAATTTAAGACCATTATTTTCCTAATTAATCAGAATTCTTTAGTAGAACAAGAAAAAGTAACGAAGTTTTGAAGCAAGCTCACCCTATAAAATCATCTATAAATGCTTCTTTAGAGGCAAACTCAAATCTAACTGTATATTTCTTTATGATTGTTTCAAGATATAAACAATAACAAAAACTCTCTATGCTAAAAAGAAGGTTAATCATTTAATGGTTAACCTTTTTTTTTGTTTGTTCCGGAAATTGGTTTTATGTTAACTAAAAGGCGAAAAAGCCATCTTTGGGGAAGATGGCTTTTTCTACTGATAAATATTAGGTTGTAAGTGGAGTCCTAAAAGACTTCTCGAGTAGTTTGCTCAATTTAATACACTTTATTCTTACACAACATATCCATTGCTTTTTCTAGAAGTAAAATGTCTTCCCTCATCATTACTTTCATATCGTCGAGATCAAGTTGAATATATTCTTCTTTTAAACGTTCTAATTCCCTCACGAACAGAGATCCAGTATAGTACCCGTAATTTGTTTCCAATGCATATCTCCTTTGTGTGCTATTAATATATGTAGTTCCCTTTTATTCAGATTAACAATCAACAAAAGTAAAATTTTCCAAAAATAATCCTTTGCTATACAAGCAAAGGATTTTCAAATTTATTGGAATAGGGGGGAATACGTTAGTAGTTTGCCCAGATTTGTAGATTCATATACATATAACTTTAAAAATAAATGTTGTGAACAATTCTGTTTTTACAAAATAACTTTATCTACGTTTTATAGTTAGGTAAGTAAATATTAAAGTATTTTATGTATTTTTAAGATTTCACTATTTATAGTTAGTGGCGACAAATAGTGCATTTTTCTACGTGAATGTCGAGAGTGTAGCATGAAGAAAAGCGTTTAGGTGGTATTTAGACTATAAAAAATAGCCTGGTTTGAATGGCATGTGGTATTTTTAGACGTTTATACCGAAAATAAGCCACCTAGGGATATCCGGAGTAGGTGGCTTATACGATAAACTTAATATGGAGCAAGCTGTTAAAAATTAATTTCTGTCAAAAAGAGAGCTGCCAGATATACCTGGGTTCGTCATTTCATAGGGATTTAAAATTAACTCAAGCTCCTCCTCAGTCAATACGTCATATTGCAAACATAGTTCTCGTACCGACTTTCCATTTAAAATAGCCTCTCTAGCAATTCGTGCTGCTACTTCATATCCGATATGTGGATTTACGGCTGTAATAATCCCTACACTTTTTTCTACATACTCTTTTAAACGTCCCTCATTTGCTTCAATGCCTCTTAGACAATGGTCTGTGAAGACGTGGAATGCGTTATTCATAATACTGATTGACTGAAGCAAGTTAAATACAAGAACAGGCTCCATCACATTTAGTTCAAGTTGACCTGCTTCCGATGCCAGGCAAATTGTATGATCATTACCTATAACTTGAAAAGCTACTTGATTAATCATTTCAGGCATGACAGGATTGACCTTTCCAGGCATAATAGATGAACCAGGTTGACGAGCTGGTAATATAAGTTCAGCTAATCCTGCACGAGGACCCGACGCCATTAATCGGATATCATTCGCAATTTTAGACATATTAATCATGCAAACTTTTAAGCTAGCGGAGACTTCTGTATAAGCGTCTGTATTTTGAGTCGCGTCTACAAGATGATTGGCCTTCTTAAGTGGTAAACCACTAATATTTGCTAGATATCTTACAACATTTTCGATATAACGTGGATCTGCATTTAAACCCGTTCCAACTGCAGTTGCTCCCATATTAACCTCATATAAATGTCCATAAGATTGCTTAATACGTTTCATATCGCGCTCAAGAACACGACTATATGATTCAAATTCTTGACCAAGACGGATTGGAACCGCATCCTGTAGGTGAGTACGTCCCATCTTTATAATAGAATCAAATTGTTCTGCCTTTTTCTGAAATACACTGTGCATATAATTCATTGTTTTTAGTAACTTATTTAACAGATTAAGCGTTGCAATATGGATAGCAGTTGGGAATACGTCGTTTGTTGATTGTGACATGTTTACATGACTATTAGGGCTTAAATCGGAATAAGAACCTTTCTCGTGACCAAGTAACTCTAAAGCTCTATTTGCAATAACCTCATTTGCATTCATATTCATTGAGGTCCCCGCACCACCCTGTATTGGACCAACAATAAATTGATTGTTTCTTTTCCCTTCGATAACCTCTTCTGCTGCTTCAATAATTGCGTTACCCAATCCATCATATAACCTTTTGGTTTCCATGTTAGCAAGAGCAGCAGCCTTTTTTACGATTCCTAATGCTTTAATAAGCTCTGGGTGAATCTGATATCCTGTTATTGGGAAGTTTTCAACTGCACGTAAAGTTTGAATCCCATAGTAAGCATAAGTAGGAACTTCTTTTGTTCCTAGGAAATCTTTTTCAATTCTTACATTTTGTTTTTCTGGTATTTCTATATTTTTCATAACATTGATCTCCTTCTTTACATAAAAAGAAATTTTTTTATGCTACGTCCGATTTTCTAATAGAATCTGTATAATGCTTTGCTTTTTCTTTATCGAATCCGCCTTCCCACTTAGACATCACAATAGCAGCTAATGCGTTACCTACTACGTTGACAGATGTACGAAGCATATCTAAAATACGATCAATACCAGCAATGAATGCCATACCTTCTAGAGGTAATCCCATTGATCCTAGTGTTGTTAATACAACAACAAATGAAGCTCCTGCAACTCCTGCCATTCCCTTAGAAGTCAACATTAATACAAGTAAAAGTGTAATTTGTTCTATGAAAGATAAATGAATCCCATACATTTGTGCAATGAAAAGGGCAGCAATGGCTTGGTAAATGGATGATCCATCAAGGTTAAAGGTATATCCTGTCGGAATAACAAATGATGTGACAGCTTTCGGACAACCAAAGTTCTCCATTTTAGTCATTAACCTTGGCAATACTGCTTCAGAGCTTGCGGTTGTAAACGCTAAAATTAACTCATCTTTTAAGATTTTTATAAGCACTAAAACATTAGTTCCAGCCATTTTTGCAATAATACCTAATACTACAAAAACAAAGAAAATCATGGTCAGATATATAACGAGTACTAACTTTCCTAAAGGGATTAATGAACCAATTCCAAACTTCGCCACATTCAAACCAATTAAAGCAAATACGCCAAATGGAGCAAATTTCATAACTAAGTTTGTCATCCAAAACATGGATTCTAGTACGCCTTCAAAAAAATTTAAAACTGGTTTGCCTTTTTCTCCAATTGCTGCAACTCCTAGACCAAATAAGACTGAGAAAAAGATAATCGCTAATAAATTTCCTTCAGTCAATGATTGGAATATATTAGTTGGGATGATATGAACAATTTGAGCTGCTACACCTGCACTTTCAGTTGTTTTAGATGTTTCTTCATATTTGGATATATCACCTTTCTCAAGGTTCCCCATATCTATACCAGTACCTGGATGGAACAAATTTGCGGCCAATAAGCCCACTGCTAATGCAATGGTAGTAACAATTTCAAAATAAAGAATGGTTTTTCCACCTAGTCTTCCTAACTTTTTAATATCACCTACACCAGCTATAGATACGATGAGTGCAGATACAACGATAGGAATAACAATCATTTTAATTAGGTGAAGAAAAATATCTCCTAAAGGTTGAAGAATGGCCATCACTGCATGATTTCCATAAAAAAGAGCACCTATAGCAATCCCGAACGCAAGTCCAATAAATATTTGTGTAGCTAATCCCAATTTCTTCATAGTTGTAACCCCTTTCAATTTACAGTTCATTAAAACACTTAAAGAGAGCCTATGCTTAGGCTAGCGTCTATAAAAAAAGACAATAATTAAAAATAAGTCCAATGTGTAAATAATCTTTAAAATAAATGGTAATCATATAATTTGAAATTAACTCCCCCCTTCAGTAAAGCGTTTTCAAAATCTTTAATGTAAAATACACTTTTTCGGCTCACCTTATATACCTGAGCATATAGTATCATTTATAAAGAGATTTTCTATTATCCTTTTAACCTTTTGAAATCCTGTTTATTGTCTAACATTCATATAAACCTAGAAGTGACTGTTACTAGATTTATATGAATGTTAGACAACATATTCTAAACTATTATCCCTTCATTTCAGATAAAGAAATATCTTCTTCTTTTATTTAGAGATAAGGAAATCATAACATTAGATATCTCTATAACTTGTTAAAATAATTAAATCTCTTAAAATGTTTTTCTTCAAATTAAATGATATCGCTTTCAAAAATTTCAATCGTAGTAACTACATATATCTTCTCTGAAAGCTAAAGGAATTTAGGATTTATTTCAAGTGTAACTTAATTAACTAAACTACAGCATTAAGTTGGGGTATCTCCTTCAGCCTCTTCATACTGTAATCTCATTATAATAAACATGCGTTTCTTGTATATAGGTAATGAATGGAATCAAAAAAATGATAATAACGAAAAGTATATTTTTAATTTCATGTTCTCTTTTTGCGTACTTCAGTTACATTATATTTATATACGACAGATAAATCAAGAAAATTATTATTCATTTCGCGTACATTTTATTTAGACAGGTCTCATAGAAGTAAATAATATTTTAATAACGACAAACTGTTATGGAAAAAACAAAGTAATTTTAACATACACCTTTTATATAGACTTAATTGTGTTAGTCTAATAAAAGTCAAATAGAAAAGAATGATCAACCTGGAAGAAATAAAAGAGCAAGAAATCGATTTTGATAAAGTGTATGACTATGTGGAATTTCCGAATAAGGTTAGTGGCCGTTGCGATCACTGTAACTCAGCTTACTTCAAAAGCTCCGTAAAAGGTGGCGTTTTCTTACATGAATGTAGAGAATGTGGCATGAGGAAGAGTATATAAAATGTAAATATATAATAACCAGGCCCTTCAGAATTTAAAGGGGCCTTTTGTTTATGTTTAATAAGGTTGAGTAATAGATACTTCAGTTTAAGTGAGGAAGCTAATCCCTAACCTATAAAAAGCGCAGATTCTAGGGCCGTTTACGCCTGACCTACTGCAGTAATGAAGCATATCTGCACTTTATTTTTAAATATTTTCCATAATAATAAGCGACCCTATATACTGTAAACAAAGTTACTAAGGTCGCTTATACTATATTTTGATTTATTATTTTTTTGTCTGTTTCTTTATAATAAAATATCTGTAATCTCATTAATCTTCTGACAGAATTTCGCTATCATTATTAATTTGATCGAATAAATAAGTAAGATAAGAATCTAGTTCAAATTGATTACCTTCAACAAAATCATATAGCATAGAATTATTTTCTTCTCTCATTTTTAATCACTCCAATTTAAGTTTTTTCAATTTTTATACATGATGACCATGATTCTTTTTTTGACCCATTTTTCTTAAAAGAAAGCTTACAATTAATACTAAAATGATTGATCCAATAATTGCTGGGATAATTGCAAAACCGCCAATGACTGGCCCCCAACTTCCCAAGATAAGGCCGCCCAACCAAGAACCAATAAAGCCAGCGATAATATTACCAATAATACCTCCAGGAACGTCGCGTCCCGTAATTAAACCGGCGAGCCACCCGATAATTCCACCTACAATTAGCATCCATAGAATCTCCATTACTACTTCCCTCCTTTTAAATTATTTAGTTAACTTTACCCCTCACTAAAACTCATTAATCTTGTTATTTTTTTCCTGATCAGAGTTTTTCTTGTATATAACCATCTACGCCTTACTTACTGCAGTAAGAGCTCCTTGTTGTTTTTTGAGTAGACAGGTAAATTTACTGCAGTAGCTACATCATAGTATCTAAAGAATTACGACTTGATTACTAATCAGTATCTATTTCAGTACCGTTGCCGCGTTAATACGCATTGTGGACGTCCAGTTTTAATTAGCCATTTTTCTTTCCTTTGTTAATCCGGATTACACGTTATCTTTCCATATCTTAATGCATCATAGATAGCTCGCCCATCACTTAAACTCGTTTCTGAATATTCAAAGGGTAAGAGCGAGAAAACAATATAATAAATAGAGAAATAAACAAATTGGTAAGAAAAGAGATTCTTTGAGAGAACACCCAACATAATTAAACCATACACAAGAAGGATAGACGCTACATTAGCTACGGTACCTCCAGCATAAACACAAGCATGAGTAAAACGGTTATCATACTTTAATTTTTCGTAAATACAAAAGGAGTGCAAAAAATAAATAGATTTTATTTTAATTTTCTTCCACCTAAAAATCGTTCTCCCTTGTCCAATGGTAAAATCGACCTTTCCTCCTAGAATAATAGCCATAAGTGAGTGCCCCAGTTGGTGAATAACAGACACAAGTGGAATGACAATCAAAAAAGAAAATAATAGTTTCGGCATATCACTCCATCCAAACATACCTGTCTCCCTTTCCTCTTAAAATAATCTTACATTTGATATTCCACATTTTCGCCTATCAAAACCGGTATTTTTATGAGGGCTGTATAAGAGAATGATGCTTTTCTATTCTTTGTATTTATGATTTCCATTAGGTTAACTAAATAATTAAACCGGACTTTCTTTACAATAAAAAGAGCTACCTCGAAATAGAAAAACTAACCTGAAGAGACATAAGAATACGAGGAAAGAGCTTATAGTGGTAAATAAACTGAATGGATGAAAAGGAGCCATTGATTTCTTTAAAAATAAAAAACGCTTAGTATGATTGCTTAAGCGTTTTTTATCTTTATTCCAATTCAGTTAATGGCCGATATTGTTTAGAAGTAATTAAATCACCCTCAATAAGAACATAAGGATGTGTTTCCATCAGAATAGTTTTGAGATACTCTGGCATCCTCTCTCCTTTGTATGCACAAATTAATGGGAATGAGAGTTTATTCACCGCGCTATCCACTATTTTTTCAAAATCTTCGATTAGATGTAAAGGATCTTCCATTGTGCTCCATTCTACATGTGCCCATGATCTGAAAGAAATTCTATTTTCTAAGTAGGGCTGAACGCTCTTATTAAAATAATTAAGAATGGCAGGAGGATGATAACTACCACTTGAATAATAGAAATCAAAGTTGTTTATACGATGTATCATTTTCATTTGATCTGTAGTCAATAGTATTTTCAAATGGTCATGAATAAAAGGATAAAAACGGTCATTTTCAATAAGAAGAATGCAATCTCCAGCAAAAATCCCCTCTTGGATATAACTTACAACTTGTCGTATATAATTTTCTTGCTGGTCGTAGGAATACAGTATATGAATACTCTTTTGTTCTGCAAACAACTGATTCATTTTACTTTTCAACACATAATCCCTTCTTTCTTCTCGCTCTCTCATTATACTAGGATTATGTAAACAAAATATAGTGGTAACTTATTGAATTTTCAAACAAATAAATAAAACCACATACAGAAGGTGCGCTTTTTATACACTTTTCTAAGCTCTGTCTCAAAGAGAAACCTTGTTAAATCAACGATGTATAAAAATATGCATAAAGTAAAAAACTCTTCTTCCTGCGACCCCTTTTCTATAGAAGTAACATCTAACGTATTTTATTAAAAATATCGTTAACTATTACACACATTGTAGAAAAAGTTCATATTTGTCGTCACTAAGTGTAAACAATAAAACTTTAATAATAACTAAAATACTTTAATGTTTACTTAACTAATAATAGAACGAAGATGAGGTTATTTTACACTCGGAGATTTAATCACAATATTTATTTTTAAAGCTATATGTATATGAATCTAAAAATCTGGTCAGACTAATAACGTATTCCCCCTATCCCAATAAATTTGAAAACCCTTTGCTTATAGTAGCAAAGGGTTCTTTTTATCTTCTATATCTCAAAAACAGACAGTTCCTCTCAGCTTGAAAATCAAAAGAATAATTCCATAAGGGGAATACTAAAAATAACAGCAAAAATCTGCGAAATTAAAATTACTCTCGTTTTGCACTTTACGATTGCCCAATAAATCCCTATCGCGATCATATAATTTTTAGATAGATGCCATATCTCGGGGAGGAGAACAATCGTTAAAAACATCATAAGGGTCATAACAGAAGTGGTGATGAGTAGATGTTTAAGTAACGTATTATCCGTTTTTATCATCATTTTCCCCGAATTGGTCTTTCCAGTCCCAATAACTATCATAAACCTCGTCATGTAGCATTAATTCACTATGTTCATCTTCCAATTCTTGTTCAGGTAATAAGTGCTTTGGTTTTATTTGAAGACCTAGCCAGACTCCATCGTTATCAATTTCAATGTCATTCGGATCTGAAACGCCATCTACTAAACACATAAAATCATGAAATAAGCCCATCATATTATCCTTAACTATCTTTTCAATTGCTTTTATTGATGCTGGCGATAAATTTTCGCTACTTAAACTTAGGGCTTCTTCATCTGTTAAGTTTAGTTCCTGCCAAACGAGTTCTTTATTAATATTAGTTAGTTGGTTACCCATTTGCGAATATTCATGTATAAGTTTCTGCATTTCCATCAACATAGCTTTTCTTGAATCCATCGTTATATCTCCATTCTTTTCTTCTTAGTGAAAATTTAATCCCAGTAGTTATAAAGAACTTCCCCTACAGTAATTGGTTTCCAATATGCTATTTGTGCTAATTCTGCATGGTTTAGTTGGTTGTCATTTTTTATTAGAACAGATCCTTTTTTACGCATATATAGTAACCTTTCGTTCAGTGACTCTGCATTTAATAATGTTTTTATTTAAATAAAAGATCTATTTCTTCCCGGTCATAATCTAAAATCCAATGATTATATTCTTCATAAAGAAACTTTATAGATTCTTTATTAGAGGCTAATACATCACAACCTCGATCATCATACAAATGAAAAATGATTTCTTTAGAAAGATTAACAAAATAAATATCATAACCACTTTGTGGGTTGTTTTTAAGTATGCTAGATGGATGATCAAAGTCTTCATAACAAATAGCTTTTAAGAGTTGTACATATTTTAGTTCTGGTTTCTTACAAGAAAGTGCAAATCGATGAGTGACAGATTGATCATCTGCCTCATCAAATACACTAGGTAAAGGATGATGACTTAATTGATATAGCTTTTCCTTATTTTTTATGTATTTTAAATATACGTTTAAAGGTCTTTTTTGGAGGAAGATATCTTTTTTTATGGAGTGTACATCCGTAATAAGAAGAATCTCATCTTCTTCTTCAAATACTGCTTCAAATAATCGGATTGAACGATAAAATGCTTGCTCTAAATGTTCCTTCTTATAATAAGGTATCAAAGGATCCGATATTTCAAAACGAATGCTATTTTTCCATAAATAAAATAGAGAAGGGCCTAATATTAGTCTTTCAAAATGTTTTTCTAAAAATGAGTGTAGAATATCATGGTTCATATATTTTTCTCCGTGGTTTTTGATTTTATTTTAACATTTTTCTAAGTGAATTCTTTATATACGATATAAAAAGCTCTCTTTATAAATTCTGTTCTCAGAACACATTAAAAAGGAAATTTTATGAAACTTCAATACTCAATTTAAAGGTAGAAATGAATAGTAATAAAAAAAACACTTGAATAATAGTTTATTCAAGTATCTCTTGATAATAGTGATTTAATTTTCTTTAATTACACTTGAAGGGCTCTTTTTATTAGGCAAAAAGACAAACTTCGAATCAATAATGAAATGTAGTGCGATAGGAACCCACAAAGAGCCTGTCCCCACAAGAAGAAAAAACATAATGCCACCTAAATAGGAAGTGAATAGTACCCCTTTCCAGCCTTGGTAGAGGTGAACAATTCCAAATAACAGACTTGAAATAATTCCAATTGCAACGGTAGATAAATGAAAAAGGAGGTGGTCGAAATAATGAAACATTGCGCCACGAAAAATAATCTCTTCGCAAACTCCTGCTGTAACTGCTATCAAAAGAAAAAACAGCCTTTCCTTGAAGTTTGATGGCAACAGGAATTGAATACTCTCATCACTTAATCCTTCGGAAATTTTCTCTCTAGCATTTTTGGAAAAGGAAATCATAAAAACAATCATTATAATACTAATTCCTGCCCCCACTCCCGCAGACAGTAAAAAATCTTTATCTAAAGAAAATAAAGGTTTTTTAATAGAAAATAAGTTGTTAAACGTGTGTTTAGTCAAAAACCAATAGACTAGAAATATGATGACCAATATCCATTGAGTAATAACAATTTCCCCGTACATTCTCCATTTGTTTAGTTGATTACTTTTTATTTTCTTTAAATAAAAATAGTCCCATACTGGATACCCTACAATAATTAATAGTAAAAACAGAGTAAGAAATATCATGTTTATCACCTCTTAGTTGTTAAATATTTTCAAACCCATTTTATTATAACATTGTGATTTTTAGTAATTAGAATAAATTATGTTTTATTTTCTAATTGTAAACAATTAATACTGTAACCATTTTTGTATTGAATATTAACAGAAGACAGGTGTTAACACTGAGACAACTGTCTAGGGTTCCTATTTAATGAGAAAAAGAAGCTCCTCCCTCTCCCAAAAGGTAGGTTCTTTTGTTTTTAAGTTCTATTTAAACTTTTTTATACCTCTAGTTTTTATAAACCACGTTATTGGCGCAGATTCAACTATATGGTAAAATGATCCTTTAAAGGATTAATAAAGAAATAGGAGTGTATTTTATTTGTTACATGTAGTAATACCGCTTTTAGTACTAACAACTGTGCTCTACTTTTTCATTTTAAGAGCTAGAATAAAAAAGGTAGGTTTTCAACCTAAAGAACTTCTCTCCAGTTTATGTTTTTATATCATATCCATTAATTGTTTTTTATCGATGTGGCTAAATTATAACGGTACAATAAGTTGGGTTGTTAATATGATGTTACTATTACTCGCTGCTTACTTTACAAAGTATTTAAAAGTAAATAAAAATAAAAATACATAAGATATTTGATTTGTAATTAATATAATGAACTTTATTGGTAGTGAAGCTAAATATTAATGACCACATCTGTGATTAGATATGGCCATTATTTATACATAAAAACTATCGATTATGAGTTTATTCTGTTTATGATTGTCGCCCTGTTTGTAGTGAAAAGTATGTAATTTTGCTTCTTAGTTTTAATGAATATTCGATCAGTTGTTCCATATGGAGGACCTATACGGATTGCATCAACTTCTTTACCTCCATACGTATCGTCTTCCGTAATCTCAATAATATCTTCTAGTGCAATATTAAATTTAGCAAGTTGCCATTTTATGATTAATTCTTTTTCTGTTTTCTTAACGTCAATTCCCACTGTAAACATATAAACATCCCCTTTTTCCTTATAATTACATTTTAACACACTATAAGAGAAGATAAATTAATGAATACAATATGCCGAGTTAATTAACATAAAACCTATTATAAGAACCATAAATATTTGAAATAATTAGATGTTTCTCTTTTTAATTTAGTAAAATTATCTAAGAAGATAAAAAGGGGGAAGCAATTCCTCAAACTGAATTGGATTGGAAGCCAGATAAAGAAGCTATGACATGCATAGAGATGGTTCGACATGTCTTAGAGTCAGAATACTATTATCATCTAGCTATTAAAAATAGGGGTATCTTAAAAGAATTTGACTCTCCTTTTGAAAAAAAACCATTGATTTGTGTAAAAAGTGAATTGGAATTTGCAGACATATACCATCAACAATTTCTAGAGATGATAAGTACCTTTTCAGATGAGGATTTAACATGTATTCAAATAGATCGTTCAGATGTAGGCTATATTCGTTCTTTAGGCGATATGTTATTGCGTATAGGTTATCATGAGTTCGTACACGCAGGACAACTCTTACAGTATTTAAGAACAATGGGAGTTGATCGTCCTAAAGTCTGGGATTAAACAAGTTAAGCGCTTATGTATACCACATATACAAACCCAATTAACATAATCAGCATTTCAGATTCTAACTGTTTCGTTAGAATCTCAACTCTGAGACATATGTGAAATTTTTACTATACACCGCTTGGAGATATTATAAAGTGCCTTGCTGTCGATAAAAAAGTTCCAATTAATTTGACATTATCCAGTCCCTAGAAACCTAACACGTTTTCTTTTTCAGGTTTCCATCCAATATGCCATATTCGTTTTGAGCAATTCTTTCACTTTCTGCATAGCTTATATATTACAATAAGCAACATCGATTCCCATTAAGTGCCCAAAATAGTGATGTACGATTGTGTTTGACATACCTTTGTTATCCACACTGTAAATTCTTTGATCATGTTAATCAACTCACGAATGTACTTGTTTTTGTGATGATCAAACTGTTTGTACGTTTCCTCTACTTTACTAAAATCAATCCATTTCTTTAGTTTAATCATAGGCGGGTTGGTGCTCAAAAAATACGCGAGTTCTTGCAGCTGATTACTGATCCTCAGCCATGTTTCTGCTTTGATTTCTGTCACTTGGGTAGGTTGATACTGTGGCACATACTTGCAAATCGTGGTGTAGAAATAAGCAAAAGCTTCATCAGCAAAATAGACCGATTCTTTATTCCAATACTTTGCATTGTACTCACCTGGCTTCACTTCTATATAATAAGCATTTTCCACCTTATCCACATCTGTTATCATTTCAAAAGGAGATTCCATAGTAACACCTCTTCTTTAGATAACGTTAGTATGTCCGTTTTTATTAGTGATTCACCTAAAAATCACTCCAAAGTTAATATCATGTACTTTTATTTTTTTAACCATTTATAAAACATAGGTATGATTGCCCTTCCTTTGAATAGGTTAGTTGTAAAAAAACATATCGCCGAAAGGAAGTAGCAATTATGCATATAGAAATAAATACCTTATTTACTTTAGGTTCTGTAATGGGTTTATTAGTAGGTGGAGGACTTCTTAAATTAGTTAGTCACCTGTCACGAGGTAGAATTCAGTTTATGTATGCGATATGTGGAGGAATCTTATTAGGGTTGTTATTTTTTGATATCCTTCCTTCCACATGGCATCTGTATGATTTAAAAGGCGTTCTATTAGGCATCGTAGCAGGATATATCGTTATGCTATGCATTGACCTCTTTTTGCATAAAACAAATAGTGCAATTTCACCTTTTCAGTCACTTATTTTATTAACGGCTGCAATCTTTTTTCATAATATTATTACAGGAATTACCTTTGAGATAACAGATCTACATCAGTCAGCTTCCGTATTCGTAGCTACCCTCTTACACCAAATTCCAGAGGGTATGGCCCTAATGACCGTTCTCTCCATAGCAAAAATACCTAACGTCTTCTTTTTATTCATTATAGTCCTTCTATCACTATCTTTGGGAGGGAGTTTATTACTTGGAGAAAGTGTACAAGCTTCCTCGCTTAAAATACAAGCTTTATCGACCGGAGGAGCAATTGGTACCCTATCTTTTGTTATTTTTCATGAAATAATAGGAAAGGCTATTAGTCACTTCAGAAACCTACATGTATGGCTATTAATATCGCTAGGAGTACTAATTATTTATATTTATCACTATTCCCTTTCACTATTTCATAGTCATTAAACTTATATAGAAAATTTTAGAGATCTTAATTTATAAGGTCTCTTTTTCATTCTTATAAGATTAATCATATTACATAAGAAATTCAAAAGTCGTGATCCGAATTTTTTCTGATTTGTTAAAAAGAAGTATGAGATTGATTTGGAAACAGCTTTTGAGTGACATAAATGATTTTTAATAAAGTTGAAAATACTAAAATAAATGGTCAAATTAAATGTCGAAATAATGAAACTCCTTTTATTGTTTTCCAGAACTTAAAAGCACTCACTATCTCACCACAAAAGAATTAACATTCTATTTCTACTGTCTTAAAAGGAATGTTTAGTATATGGAATTTTCAACAATTTAAAGATCCGCCAATTGAGTTTTTTAAATAAACTACTTTTAATCAAATCCAAAACAAGAGAAATAACGTTTTTTAAACAATGATCAGTTTTTTGCAGAAAGGAGAGATTCTTATGGTAGACAACCATAATCACGACCACGGAGATGTATTTCACTCCCATGCTCCGATTGGGAAAATGAAATTAGCATTTTTTCTTACTTTAATTATCCTGGTAGTCGAATTAATTGGAGGATTCATTTCACGCAGCTTAGCCCTACTTTCTGATGCTGGACATGTACTTACAGATATTGCAGCCATAGGGCTATCCTGGTTTGCTATGCACCAAGCCCAAAAGCCAGCTTCGGAAAATTTCACTTACGGGTATCACCGTTCAGGGATACTAGCTGCTTTTATTAATGCCATGACGTTAATTGTTATCGCTGTTGTCATACTATACGAAGCGATTGATCGCTTTAAGGATCCCCAACCAGTGGGAAGTACGTGGATGTTTATTAGTGCATCTGTTGGTTTAGTCATGAACCTTTACTTAGGTCTTGGCTTAAGGAAGGAAGACAACATCAATGTGAAAAGCGCCGTACTTCATATGATTGGGGACGCAATGGCTTCGGCAGGAGTTATTATCGGAGGACTTATTATCCTATTCACTGGGTGGAATATCGTTGATCCAATCCTAAGCGTTCTTATTGCATTCTTAATTGCTTTGGGCGCATGGAAAATTGTAAAGCAGACAATAGGAATTTTAATGGAAGGTACACCGAAAGGAATCTCTTTAGAAAAAGTAATGGAAGCAATTCATGCAGTTAAAGGTGTACTAAATGTCCACGATTTACATGTTTGGAGTATAACTAGTGGGAAAAATGCATTATCCTGTCATGTGGTGTTAAATAATCAGATAAGTTTCCTGGAAAGTCAGGTCATATTAAGAGAAATTGAATCCAAACTTCAACATCAAGAAATTGAGCATGCAACTATCCAGTTAGAAAACGAAGAGCACCCTCATGATGAGTCAGCTATTTGCTCTACCACCAAACGTGAAGGTCATCACTAATACAACTTGGTGTTTTTATATGTGTAAACCCTGAAGAATATTGCTGTCGATAATAAACTAAATGTATAGGTCAACAGACAAAAAAATCATGACTCACTTTTACGAATTATTATTTCCCAGCTCTTTCTTACATTATGAATGAGTTTTTGTGTTTTTAAAAAGATATATTTTCACGAACAAAATATTCAAATCTATTGCAGAGTGTTAAAGAAATTATTATCGTTAATAAAATAAAAAGCCATCTAGTATTTGAAGTAAAGGTGGCTTTTTACTATAATATGCACGCACGTCCAGACATACATACTATATCTTTTCATACAATCACATGTAAAAAAGACTATAAGAATTTAAAGAAAGTATTAATAATAAAAATCACACTTAAAAGTGCAATAAAAACAATCAATTCAATTGTTTCCTCACTATCTTTTATTTTATACTTTAAATCTCTATCTTTAAGCTGTATGTTTTTCTTATATCCTAATTCCATATGATTAATTCCTTCCCTTTATGTATTCGTTTTAATTGGCATGTTTACTATTTGGCTTGTTTCCACATGTAAGTTAGCACCCTCTATACTGTGTTCTTATGCTAATGTATTCTCTACTTTAGCTGTTATATCATGAGCAGCGTCTACTCCCAAGATGGAATTTGCGAGAATGGAGATATCTACTACAGGACTCCATAATGTTTCCTCTCTTTTATCCTAACAAAGCAAGTTCAAGTGGGTCTATAGCAACCTTTTTGAAGGATTCTATAAAAATAAACCCCTATCAAGAAAGTTTCGTTAAGTAAAAAAAGTAACAATCTTAGATTTATCTGTTACATGTTTAATTGAATTTATTCAATATTTCATGGGACGTAGCTTAGATATAGACGATGTTCTACTTAATATGTTTGGAACAGTTATAAGTTATGTGGTTCTTTTAATAAATAAGCAAGCCAGTAAAATAAAAAAGGGCGACTATATAGATAGATGCCCTTTTTGTTCCAATAAGCTGGTTGATGGTAACTAAGTATATAATTTATAAAACAGAACAACCTCCTGTACAGGAGGTTGTTCTGTTGGGAATACGTTATTAGTCTGGCCAGATTTGTAGATTCATATACATATAACTTTAAAAATAAACATTGTGATGACTCTGTTTTTAAAAAGCAACCTTACTTAAGTTTTTTTAGTTAAGTAATTGATAAAGTATTTTATTTATTATTTATTTTTTACTATTTACACTTAGTGACGACAAAATAGTTCTTTTTCTACAAATTTTCCCAACTTGATATTACTAAATACCACTGAATTTAACGCTCATTCCGTTATCTAGATGAAATAAGAAGATACCTTTTCCTCAGAGTCCATTAGAAGAAATATTTTTTTCATTAAAACCCTCCAACTTATATTTATGGATTTATTTCTCTGAAAAGACAACAACAATAATTTAGTGGATAGCGTAACAACGATGGTTGGTTAAATTTTTGTGATTCTAGCTGTGAACGTCTTCAGCAACACGTTCACCAATATCCAGCACACGCGAGATGTTTTGCACAATTTCAGGAAGCCCGATCACGGCCTCTTGGAACATCCAAATATAAGCTAGGACTGCAAATATGCTCTTCGTGAAATGATTTCTTAATTTATTATTTGAAAGGTTCTTTTTCAGGTAATCCCAATATGTCCGTATTTTTAGGTGTATGTCCTAATAGACGTAACATAACTACAATTTGTCCTTTATGATGTGATTCGTGAGTAATTGAATGGGTAAGCAATTGACGAGGTGTCTTTCTTACAAAACCACTGTTTGCTCTCCAAGCAAGTTCTTTTTCGATAGACTCATCAAATTTATCTGTGAATTGCTCCAATACTTTTTCTACATATCTATCAGCCTGTTGAAAATAATGCTGAATATCGTCTATTTTCATAGTATTAATTACTTCTTTTGTGAATAGTGGTGATGATGTTTCTGAAAGCACAAAAGAACCTAACCAAGCATGGTAGCAACCTGCCACATGAACTAGAGAATCTCTAATATTTTGAAAACCAAATGCAAACTCTTTCGTCAAGTCACCTTCACTCAATTCTCTACACTGCTCTAATAAAGTTTGTCGTGCTTGTTTTACCCATTCATATTCTAGCTTTTCCATAACAATCCCACCTCTCAGACATATAATGAAAAATTATTCTTTACTATACACTCTTTAGAATTATTATTACACCCATTTTTTCATTAATTAGTTAAGTAAATGATAAAGTACTTCGTGTATTAATGACAAATAGATCATTTTTCTACAAAAAATATAAAGTATACAACAAATATGGCCTAGTGACAGGATAGGAATGTTTTGTTTGAAAGGAATTTGTAACTTTTAAATAGAATGATTATGAAAATGGACAGATAATAAAATTTTACACATAAGGAGATAAAACTATGGAAAAAAACAACCTACTAAGAATGGACAATGTCAGCATCGTTGTAGAATCCCTTGATGACGCAATTTCTTTCTTTAAGGAGATTGGCTTGAGTCTCGAAGGGCGGGCCACCGTCGAAGGTCAATGGGGTGGCCGCGTAACGGGATTGGGTTCTCAGCGTGTAGAGATTGCGATGATGGTCACCCCGGATGGTCACAGTCGGATTGAACTTTCGCGATTTCTCAGCCCACCTACTATATCAGATCACCGGAATGCTCCTGTAAACGCTCTCGGCTATCTACGCGTCATGTTCACTGTTGAAGACATTGACGAAATGGTGTCCAGACTTACTAGATATGGCGCTCAGCTCGTTGGCGAAGTGGTTCAGTACGAGGACTCGTATCGTCTCTGCTACATTCGTGGAGTAGAAGGACTTTTAATCGGTTTGGCAGAGCAACTCAGTAACAAATAAGTAAGTGACGTTTTATAAAAGTCTTTACTGAAATGTACGTTTAACCTATCTGAATCTTCAATAGATCGAGATTATTTTCAGGTTTTTTCAAACCTTTATTTTACTTTTTCGCCCCCCTATATATACTTAATTATGGAATTTTTGTTTTAATATTCATAAAAAGGGTATTAGTTCTAAGAATCAACTAAAATAGGAGGAGATCAAATGAGAAGAGCGAAACAAGCTGTTGTAGCTTCTGCTGTAGGTTTAGCTATGTTAGCGACGCCATTAGCTCTACCGAATTTAGGAGGTTCTGCTGGCTCCGCAGAAGCTGCAGAAGTTGGAGGAGACGTAGCGATTGATCCAGTAGCCATAGGACAAGCGATTGCAGATGCGGCTAAAACGGCCGACAATCGAAGTGGTTTTGTTAAGGGAGCGATGGAAAAAGCTTTCTTTGAATCGGGTCAGCAGTATAATGTGATAGTAATGAATTTAAGTCAAGGTTATAATTCCGACCAGTTACAAGGTGTACAATATTTTGATACCGTAGATTATGATGGTATCACGTTCGGGGTCTGGATATTTGAAGAAGGAACGTTTATTAATGAAGGTGATGGAGGTTATGATAACTGGGCCTTTAGAGGTTGGTTTGAACGCACGGGGGACGATGAGAAAACGGTCAACTTCCATAGACCTTGATCTAATTAAACAGAACCCTATTTAATTAAATAGGGTTCTGTTTGTTTGCTATAAGAATTTTTCTGTTTAAAGAGATTGCAATAAAAAGTCTAGTATAGCGCTTTAGACAACAGTATCTCAATTAGAAATCTTGTTCCTTCCACAGTAGCCCAATTTTTTGTTTTCTCTGCAAAACCTTTTCTAGATAACGTTCCGTTATTTTACGATCACTGTGGCCAAGCTCCTTTTGAATTAAGACAATATCAGCTCCCTGCTGGCTACTATAAATCGCATAAAATGACCAAAATAATGAAGTGAAATCAGTGAAATGGATGGGCTTGAAGCTGCCGGGAAAGGCATTTTAAGCTTTTATTAGCTTTCGTTTTCACTATCGCTATCGTTATCAATATCATTATCGTTGTCAGTATTACCATATTTAAAATCAATAATGTTTTTTCTAATTTCTTCTCTGATTTCAGGGTTTTCTTTTAAGAAAACCTTAGCGTTTTCTCGTCCCTGCCCTAAACGTTCCCCATTATAAGAAAACCAAGATCCAGACTTTTGAACAATATCTACTTCAGAACCAATATCTAAGATTTCTCCTTCTCTTGAGATACCTTCTCCATACATAATATCTACTTCAGCAATGCGGAAAGGAGGTGCCATCTTATTTTTGACTACTTTAATTCTTGTTTTGTTACCAACTATGTCATTTCCCAGTTTAAGTTGTTCAGCGCGGCGAACCTCAAGGCGAACGGAAGAATAGAATTTTAGCGCTCTTCCGCCTGGCGTTGTTTCAGGATTTCCAAACATAACGCCTACCTTCTCCCGGATTTGGTTGATGAAGATAGCAATGGTTTTAGACTTATTAATTGCTCCAGATAGTTTACGAAGGGCTTGAGACATCAAACGAGCTTGTAGACCTACGTGAGAATCTCCCATTTCTCCCTCAATTTCTTTTTGAGGAACTAATGCTGCTACTGAGTCAACAACAATAATATCTACAGCACCACTTCTAACTAATGCTTCAGCAATTTCAAGTGCCTGCTCACCAGTATCTGGTTGAGATAACAGTAACTCATCAATATCTACACCTAGTTTTCTTGCGTAAACTGGATCAAGTGCGTGTTCAGCATCAATAAAGGCAGCTCGACCTCCATTTTTTTGTACTTCTGCAATCGCATGTAAGGAAACTGTTGTTTTACCTGAGCTTTCGGGTCCGTACACTTCCATGATTCTTCCTTTTGGATAACCATTAATCCCAAGAGCGATATCTAAAGCTAATGAACCTGAGCTAGATGCCTCAACTTTTGTATGTGTGCCTTCCCCCATCTTAATAATTGATCCTGTACCGAATTGTTTTTCAATTTGTTTTAGAGCCATATCTAGTGCTGCTTGTTTATCATTCATAATTTAAAACCTCCGATTGTTAGTACGTTTACAGTAAACGACAATGTATGTGGATAAATAATAAGGATTGGCTCAAATGTTTTTGCTCCGTGCGAGAAAATTTTGTGTTTAACTGTCTTGGTTTATTCTGTTGTTCCTTTATTTATCTCTAAACCCTTAATATCGAACAAATGTTCCTGTTGTGTAATCATACAATAAACGCATCTAGTTGTAAAGGAGAAAGTTTTGTACAAACCAGCCAAAGAAATATCTTTTTTGTAAAAAGTAGGTTTATACCTTTAATACTTACAGTTATTGAAACTTCAATCTATAAAATAACCCTTATTATACGAACAAAGAATAATTCATTCTCTTATATACATTATGTTATGTACTTGGACTATCGAATAAGAAAAGGGATAAATTATAATAGATTTATTAGAGAAAATTTCCACCTAATAAATTCAAATGAAATTCGTCGTTAAAAATATGATACATTAAATACGAGACAAGATATGAAAGGAGTTTTTTAATGAGTAACCATGAAGCACAAAATGAATTGCCACCAAAAACATGTGCAATCGATCGACTTGTAACAATGCCGGATGATGTAAATAAAGTAATCAAAGGCAGCAAAACAGCAACTCGCCGAAATGGAAGATATGCTGATGTAGGAGAGATAATGGTTTTAGAAGATCAAAAATTTGTAGTGGAACGAGTTTATTCTCAATCACTAGGTGAATTAACCGATGAAAATGCTCGCCAGGAAGGCTATGCTACAGTAGAGGAATATAAACAATCTATTTTGTCTTATCATCCTGGGATGCCTTGGCTTCCGCAAATGAGGGTATGGGTGCATGAGTTCAGATTAGTCAACGATTGATAGGTAAAAGAAATGGATTTGTTGTACCGTATATTAGTATATATTCATGTTTCTAGTGTCATTTTATCGATTGGTCCTTTCTTTATTCTCTTGCCAATTGTTAAAAAATTACATAGTTCAAGAGAACAAGAAATGAATGCCTATTTGATCACATTTCAATCTGTTGTTAGGCTCGCAAAACATACGGGCCATGTTCTTGTTATCACAGGGATACTCCTCGTTATGTGTGGCCCATGGACGTGGACTACGCCGTGGATTATAATGACACTGATTTTCCTTTTTTGCTCCTTGTTCTTTCTGGCCCGTGCTTTTTCACCAACACTTCGAAAGTACAAGGAGGAAGGACAAAATAAAAAAGAACTGGCAACTAAACTAGAGCGATCTATTTGGATTTATATCATTCTATTAATGACTATGCTTTGGTTTATGGTCGGTAAGCCAACTTTTTGGTGACACCCATCCATTTGTCATCACTAAGAGTAAATAGTTAAACTGATTATTTTCATCAAATACTTTACGTTTTACTTAACATAACTCGTATTTTAGGTATGAAAAAAGATTTTTGCTTGTATATCAGATGCACATTTGGATTAAAAATAAAAAACCCCTATTAACCATATGTTAAAGGGGTTCTTACTTATTGTTTAAACTCCAAGTATGAAGTTCTTATAGAAGAATACACTAAATATCAATATGTTTCAAGTCAACCCGAGTAATTATCTACTTGTTGCTACTATTAATAGGTTGATCTATAGATTGTTGGGTCTCAAATAGAGAGGTCTTAATGCCGATTAAAGACGCTACAATCGTTAGGATGCCTGCTGAAATAAAAATTAAAGAGACGCTAATATATTCAGCTGCAATACCTGCTAACATTCCACTAATCGGTAAAGCCAAAAAAGCTAACATACGAGTTGAACTAATTACTCTTCCCAATAAGGCTGATGGCACAATCTCTTGCCTAAGGGTAAACCAATTAATTGCTAATAATGTTACCGAACCGACAATTACAATTCTACAGACTATTAACAAAATAACTGCAGTGTTTGAAAAAGTAAGGATAGTTTGCCCTAAACCTATTATTACACCACAATAGATAATTATATTTCCCCGTGGTAATTTATTTAGTTTATTTGCAGCATAAATTGCTACAAATGACCCTAAGGTTTGTAGGGAAAATATTAAACCAATATACTGTGCCGATAAATGTAAATTATCTTTTAGATGAAACATAAATAAAGCTTCCATAGCACCATAACCCACATTGATTAAGAATATGAGAATAGTCCCTATCAAAATCTTTTTAGTATTTATAACGTATTTAACTCCTTCAGCTATTGAATTCATTATAGAACTATTAACTGGATTCTGGCTTTTATATTTCTTAGTTATTAAGCCAATGAATATTCCAGAAAGAAAATACGTAAAAAAATTAAAATATAATAAGTTATGAGTTCCAACCAAAGCAATTAAAATGCCTGCTATTGAAGGGCCTGCAAAGGTTGTAATTGTCTCTGATAACTTGAATAAAGAGTTACCCTGTATTAAATTTTCACCTTCTAAAATTTCTGGTATGACTGATTCAAAACTTGGATGATAAAATGCACTCACAGCTGATATTAAAAAAGCTACCACATATACAATCCATATATCTAACACGTTTATTGAAGCTGCAAGAGGTATGATAATAATTAAAATGGCTGATAAAATATCACCTATTAATAAAATGTATTTCTTACTTATACGATCAGCTAAGGCTCCGCCTAACAAACTAAACAATACTTGAGGCGTAATTTCTAAAACAAATGTTAATGCCATTAAACTTGGTGATTTAGTCAAATCATATACTAATAAAGGCAGTGCGATTTGAAAAAAAGACGTGCCCAACTTACTTGTTGTGGCACTTAAAAATAAGCATAAAAAATCTCTGTTCTTTAGTACTTCATAAGATTTCAACATTTACCCCCCCATCATAATTATTTACCTGCTGTTACAGGTGCGGAATGGCAAACTGGACAATCCTCTTTCTTATTCCACTCTGAAATAGGGTAAGTTTGATATGTAAGGAAATTTAATTCCATCATTTTCCCTAATGATGTTGGAGTTTGAATACCTGTTACCAACCCTAAAAATTCATTTACAATAGCACCAGCCAACATAGCTACATTAGGACTAATCGCAGCATTATTTCGTTGAAAATTTATCTGATGCATACTGTCAAGTTGCTTATTAACTATAACATCACTTTCAATTATGGTTTGTTTATGACACTCTACACACCCAGTTTTTCCTGGTAACATAGAATAAAATCTGCCCCTTGTGTTTAGGACTCCACCTGAAACTAACGGCTTTCCTAACTTCACTACTGCTTCATTTACCCAGTCCTGTATATGAAGGGTTGGTTTATCGGCTACACAAATTACATAATCACTACCTTCAATATGTGCCATTACATCTTCAGCACATTCTATACGCTTATTAGTAACGTTTAAATTAACATTAGGATTAAAACGCGATATTCTTTCCTTTGCTAATTCCGTTTTTAACTTATTAATATCTTTTTCAGAATATAACAACTGTCTATTAAAATTGCTTAATTCCAAAGTATCAAAATCCAATGCATTAATGTTATGAAAACCTAATGCAGATAGATGATATAGTATTTGACTACCTAAACCTCCGATTCCGAGCAAAGCAACCTTTGTATTTATGATAGTTTCTTGCACATTGTACCTATTGTCCTCTAAAGACGTAAAAAGCGAAAAGTAATTAAGGTTTGCTTTGTATCTTTCGAGTTCATAATCTCCTATAGATTGAGGATTCAAAGAATTATCTTCTAAATATTTCTCTGTATCTAATGCCTTTATCCCTTCCAATACCTCATTTTCTTTTATGTTTGGATACTTTTCTTGGACTAAATGTATTATTTCTTCTATAGAATTTTTTCCGTTAATAAGAGAAATTAAATACTTAATACTTCCACTGGGATCTTCAATAACTCCTGCTACTCCATCTTCTTCACCAATATGGATTTCATCATTTATAAAAAATACAGGGATTGTCTCTTTGAACTTAGGTTTCATTTTCTACATTTCACTCCATTTCTCTTAATTATTGAAATAGGGAACTATCATATGATAGTTCCCTATATTTACAGACTTGAAGTTTAAACAATAAGTAAGTAGTTCACATAATGATAACGTTTTAGCCTGGAATACCGTTTAATACCGCAGCTTTATTAGTTGTTTTCTTAACTTTTACCTTCATAACTAACACCTCCATTTCTTAAAAGATATATTTATAATATTGCATTAAAAAGGCATTTTCAACAATTAAATCCAATTTTTATAATATTCAAACAAAAACAGGTAAATTATACTTTTTTTCGTTTATTTTAAACCGACAAATATTCCATTTATAATATTTTTTCTTGCATGTAAAACCAGCATAGATGAGTAATCCAGGTTTCCGCAGTTTTCCATTGAGTAGATATTTTTCTAACTTGTGATTCTGTTAATAATTCGTTATACTCATAAATCTCTCCTACTACTTTACGTATAATTAAATCTCCTGCGGGTAGAATGTCTTGACGTCCTATACCTCTCATTAGTATTGACTCTGCCGTCCATTTTCCTATACCTCTATGTTTCATTAAATAGCTACAACCCCCTTCACGATCTAATAAATATAAGCAACTTAAGTCTAGCTCCTCATCTATAATGGCTTTAGTTATTTCATGAATATATTCAGCTTTCCTTTGACTTAGCTTTAAGTCACGAAGTTGGTTTATATTTAACTTCATCACCTTGTGGGGGCATAAATCTGTATAATATTCACAGTTATTAATTATTATTTTAGCTCCTGTTTTTTCTAACAAACTCTTTTTAATCCTATGAGCAACTTTTGCACTAATTTGTTGACCGATGATTGCCCATATGATGGATTCGTAGACACTTCCTAATAAAACAGGTCTAAACCCTTCGTACATTTTTATTAATTTTCCTATCTTAGATTCATTAGCTATAGACTTTTGAGCTTTGTTTATATCTTGTTCCAGACAAAATATTGTGATAATTTTCTCCTTTACTAGTTGAACCTGATTATTCTTAACTTCTTCACCAATAACTTTAACTTCCAAGTACTTACTATCGATTCCTTCGTCCCTAACTAGTACTAGGTACGTTCTTCCCCCTATTATAAAAGCTCTACAATATGTGTTTTCAATAACCTTCTCGATTACAAAAGAGGGCGAGTTTTTTATGTACCTTAAAATTAAATCAAAATTATATATGCTTGGTTTATTAATTCTAATTATTTTTTGTCTCATAACTTCCTCCTAATTTTTAATAAATCTATATTAACAGGCTTTCTTGAAAAATTAATGATTAATCTAAATAAACAGATAATATTTATAAAACCATCCATATTTTTCATTGTAAGACTTTGGATATGTTATATTTATAGTAAAATTAAAGGAGTGAGCGAAAATGGATGCGATGAGTTTTATTTTACTAAACTTTGAAGAAGTGAGACGTCGAAGTATAAAAGTATGGATGTCAATACCTCAAGATAGGTTAGACTGGCGCCCTGATCCAGAAGCAATGTCATGTAGGGAGATGATACATCATGTTCTTGAAGGAGAATACCTCTATCATCAAATGTTAGAAAAACCCCTTAACCTTTCTCTAACAGAGGAGCATAATCCTTATAAGGCAGTAACATTTAGTTCTGTTGAAGAAGCATTAAAGTTTGCTCAACCATATAGGGAAAAATTTATAGAGTTTTTAGGACTCCTTAAAGAAAAGCAGCTAACAGAGATAAAAATAGACCGATCGGAGATGGGATATATTCGAGAGTTAGGGGACATGTTGTTACGAGTTGCTTATCATGAATCAGTACATACAGGACAACTTTTAGATTATTTAAGAACTGCAAAAGTTAAACGTCCTATAATATGGGATTAAGTTTCTGATTAATCTCCCGTTGTTTTATTTTTCTCTGCTCTAAAGAACGCTCATACAAAGCCATAAAGTTGTTTACTTAAAGGGGGAAGAACCATTGTGAATAATGAAAAGCAGTTACTTAAATTTCAGACGTTTCAACAACTTCACAAAAGACCCTATACTTTTGTATTGCCTAATGCTTGGGATGTTATCAGTGCTAAAATTTTTGAGAAAAATGGGTTTCCAGCTATTGCAACAACCAGTGCTGGCATAGCAATGTCTTTAGGATATAATGATGGTGAAAAAATCCCTTTTGAACAAATGTTAGGAGCTGTTAAGAGAATTATTAATTCCGTCAATATTCCTGTCAGTGTAGACCTAGAGTCTGGCTATGGAAGGTCTACTAATGAAGTGGTAGATAATACAAGACAAATTATTTTAGCAGGAGGAATTGGTATAAACCTAGAAGATGGGACGGGAGATTTAGATAGTCCTATTTTAGATGTTTCGTTGCAAGTAGAAAAAATATCTGAAATTAGATTACTATCCAAATCGCTAAAAGCCCCATTATTTATTAATGCGCGTACTGATTTGTATTGGTTAAATACAGGAGATCCGGATCTAAGACTTCAAGAAGCCATCAATAGGGGAAAAGCATATCAAAAGGCTGGAGCAGATTGTATTTTTATTCCTGGACTATATGACATGGAGTCCATTAAAAAAGTTCGACAAGAACTATCTTGTCCCATTAATCTTTTGTCTGGGCCAAACTTGCCTTCTATTAATACATTATCCCAAGTTGGTATTGAAAGAATAAGTACTGGATCCGCCCCTTTTAGAGCAACTGCTACATTATTACAAAGAATTACTGAAGATATCCTTTATGATAATAATTTTCAACGATTAATGAATGATAATATGAGTTATGATGCGATAACAGAACTAATTGGGACTCCTGAATAGAATTGATCAAATTTAATTTAGCTTGCCTTTATAGAACTGGTAGGACTACTGAAATATACAGTAGTTCTTTTGCTGTTTGAACTATGTTTAAACAGCTACCATAAAACGTTTTATAGATCGTTGATATAACAACTATTTTCTTTCAGGTGATTGAAGATATGATGTATAAAAATCTCCCCTTTTATACATGTGCTCGTCATGGAAAAGATAGTCGTTATCGTATAAATATGTTATCATTTATCTAAAGTTATAGAGTTATCTCAAAAAGCAACCTCACTCGAATGCCATTAAAGACTGAGGTTGCTTTTTCTTTTTTAAATAAAATTAAAATAATTGTGTTAACTCAAAAGGTAAGTTAGTTGAATAAAATATTAATTTACTATCTAAGTAGTAACCGCGTTTTTATTCTACAAGGAGGCCTAGAATGATGAATCTAATCGATAAGAAAGTTACACACAAGCATTTTGGAACAGGTACTATAGTTAAATATAATGATTCTAGTATTGAAATAAATTTCGCATCAGAAAACAAAAAATTTGTTTTCCCCGATGTATTTGGAAAGCACCTAAAACTGCATGATAAAAGTGTTGCTCATTCCCTGGAAAAAATTTTAGAAGAAAAGGAAACGGAACGAAAAGAGGAAGAATGGAAGAAGGAAGAAGAAAAAAAATTACAGCGAAAAAATCAGGAACTTCGCTGGGGACATGAAAAACTTATGAAAAACCATAAACTTCATCCTGAATCACAAATGGTTTTTTGGTGCGACACAGAAGAACAGAATAGTTCTTTTTCAGAGTGGACGGTTTTTTCAGGCGTAATAAAAAGTGGTAATTACAAGGGGAAGCCAACCAAACCCACCCGCCTACATCAAAATAGCGCTGTCTTGTTAACAGCAATAGATTCCAGTATGCCTGAAAAAGACAGACGCATCTTAGGTGTCTATATGGTCAATGAAAATTTTATCGGTAAGCTTTGCGAAGATGGATATATTCCTGCTCATTCAACGTACAGACTCCAACTTACAGAACAAGAATCCAATCAGATGCTTTTCTGGAAATATTATATAAACGAAAAGAACTCCCAAAAAATGGTGTGGAATACAGGTAAATACCGTTATTTTGATAATTCATGGATGGCTCAAATTTTGCTTGATATAGTTTCATTGAAAAGTGACTCAAACGAACGAGAGCAGGCACAGCAATTTTTTGAACATTTTTGCAAAATGAATTTGATAACGGATCAAGATTTACCAAAGCCTAATGGCGCATTAATGCGTATTTAGACGTTAGCCCACAGGTAATTAATTAAGAATGAAAAAAGACAGACGCACTTTTCTGACCCATTGCTAATGACGAACAGTGCCAGGCTCTGTTTGCCAATAAAAGCGTAAATAAAGAATCTACTGCTACGTGTAAAGTAAAACAAGCAGGCTCTTAATAATTAAGAATCTGCTTGTTCTGCTCTACATAAGGACTATCAGTAAGTTATTTTATTTTTTTCTAAACAGGTACATATCTAACAACATATCAACAAGCAATAAATTAAGCTAGTACGTTTATTTTAATATACAGTTGAGCTAGATAGAATATCTTTATGAAAACGTACTGTTTCAGAACTATAGGCAGTCATATTTAGTACACTTTTTACAGAATATGATATGAGGACTACCCCATCTTTCAGTGTACTCACCCAACAAGGATGAAAGGGTATTAAAAAATAAGATTGCTTATCAAGTTTTTCTAAAACAAATGGTGCTGGGGGAGCTTTTTATTTTTGCTACAATTCTTAGAAAGAAGTATTTGATATTATTAAAAACGCTAGTTACAGCAATTATAGGAGGTATTCATTTTTTAAACTTTTGTAAAATTATCCACTTGAGAGAAAGCAGACAAAGAAAATATAAATCATATTATACATAGCTTTTCCTTTTCTATTATCTTCCTTACCCTACTCCTAGTTACTGAAACTTTCCCTTAAAAACAAAGAACAGCTAATATTTTTAAATAAGGAGTTTTTAAATGAGTAATTATGAAAAAACTAAGAATAACAAAAATATAATTTTAGGTATTATATATGCTCTAATTGTAATATCTGTATATGCATTTAACTTACATCTACAGATAGCTTTGTCTATACTTACTCTTGTCATAATATTTGAACTTGTAACCTCAATAAAAGAAGATGACAAAGCTAAAAATGTTATAAACATTATTACCATATGTTTATTTATACTTGGAATTGTTTTTCTCTAACTAGTACTTACTAATAGCTAACAATATAAAAAGAGCAAAGGCTTCTTATAAATGAAGAAGCCTTTGCTCTTTTTATATCTTTCCCACTCTTTTTCTAGACGGTTAGTATGCTTTTGAATATCGCTAACATGTTTTAATTTAAGATTAAGGTTGCCTGATATAGATAGTCAGCAACAGTATACTTTTACGGGCTTTTTTTTGAGATAAGAAAACTATCATTTTCCAGTTTAAGTAAGTTGAAGCTCGTCCTTAGTGAACCATAAAAAATCCCCACTAAATATAGTGTAACCCTCACTCTCAAAGAGTAATTTCTTTACACTATACTTAGAGGAGATAATACCAAATTTTACTGTTTTTCTTGCATTACTTGAGCTACTTCAGTAAAAATTACACCTAAGCCATGTGCACCTGCGTCCGGATAACCAAGGCTTCTTTCTCCAACCGTACCAGCACGCCCCATACGTGCAACAATCTGTTCAGTTGATTTTGCTCCTTCAACAGCAGCTTCTGCTGCTTTGACAAGCGCATGTTTCAAGCTTTCACCTTCAGCAGCACTTGACGTTAACGTATCTGCATAAGGTACTAAGGCATCAATTAAAGTTTTATCTCCCACAACAGCTCCACGTCCAAAAGAACGTTCTCCTGTTGCTTGAATTCCTTTTACAGACGCTTGGATCATTTCAGCAAATTCTGTTAAAGTCAGTTCGGTTTTAGATTCAGTGTTCTTTCCAGCCGCACGAAATGCTGATCCCCAAATAGGCCCTGATGCCCCGCCACAGTGCTCCATGATAACAATGGAACATGCCTCTAGAAAGTTGCCAATATCATTTGATTTATTTTCTAGAATTTCGTGCCATTCAGCTTTCAATTGTTTGAATCCTTTAGCAACACTCATACCAAAGTCTCCGTCACCAGCATGGGAATCTAATTCACAAAACGGTATTTCATTTCTAATAATACATTCACTCATTTGGTCTACCATAAAAATAATATTATTCAACGTCAATCGATTTTCCGTTACTACGGAATATTCTTTGTTGGTTTGCACCTCATAAGACACTTTCGGGGCCTCTACGCTACCGATGATTTCATCATAAGTGACAGCTGGTACTTCACCTTTGATTTTTAACGCAGGAGTATCGCACTCTTCAGATAGGAGACTCTTTAAGTTTTCATCTAATTTCATAATCGAAATAGAAGCACCGGCCATATCAATGGCTGTCATATAGTTTCCGACAAACGTTCTTGCAATCGTTACTTTTCTACGTGACAATTCACGAATGACAGAATGATTTAATAAATACAGTTCTTGAAGAGGTGTGCTTCCAAATCCATTAATTAGGACAGCCACTTCTCCTTTTCCATCTTCTATCCCTATTTCTTTTAATAATGCCGTTACCATGCGCTCTGCAAGTTCGTCTGCTGAAATAATTTTTTCACGACGGATACCAGGTTCTCCATGAATGCCAACACCAAATTCCATCTCATCTTCTGCAATCTCAAAAGTAGGAGTTCCTTTAGCGGGAACTGTACAAGAAGTTAATCCAATACCAATGCTTTTAACATTTGCAATAGCGCTTTCTGCTGCCTCTTTCACTTTTGATAGATCATATCCTCGTTCTGCTGCAGCACCTGCTATTTTATGGACAAGAACAGTACCAGCCACTCCACGTCTTCCAACTGTATATAAACTGTCCTGTACAGCGATATCATCATCTACTTTTACATAATCCACTTGAATTCCATCTTCTTCAGCTAGATAAGCAGCATTCTTGAAATTCATCATGTCACCACTGTAGTTCTTAATCACGAGTAAAGTTCCCTTATCGCTAGCAGTTTCTTTAATGGCTTGATAAATCTGTATTTGAGAAGGTGAGGCAAATACATCACCACAAACTGCTGCATCTAACATACCCTTCCCAACATACCCAGCATGAGCAGGTTCATGTCCACTGCCGCCCCCGCTAATTATGCTTACTTTATTTTTATTAATTTGCTCTTTTTTAATGACTTTATATTTTTCAATTAAATTCAGTTCCGGATGTGCTAGAACCATTCCTTTACACATCTCAATTACGACATTTTCTGGTTTATTAATAATTTTTTTCATCTTATATTAACCTCTTCTTATAATCATTTCCAATTTGATCTGCTGCAAGGATAGCTGCAGCTACTGACTCTGGAGTAACAGGGAATGGCATAGAATAAATAGATTCCTCTGGAATACAAGCTTTGTTAGCTACTTCCATTAACTCTTCTTGTGTAATTTGTTCTACTCCAATATCAGCAAGACAAACTGGGAGTCCTACTGCTAAACAGAAATCTAACACTTCTTCTATTTCCTCAGTTGGCGCATTTTCCAATACCAATTGTGCTAATGTACCAAAAGCTACTTTTTCACCGTGGAAGTAGTGGTGCGCACTTTCTAAAAGAGTAAGCCCATCATGAATGGCATGTGCTCCAGCTAATCCACCACTTTCGAATCCTAATCCTGATAATAAGATATTGGCTTCAATAATGTTTTCTAAGGCCGGAGTAACAACATTATGATCGCTTGCTGCTTTTGCTTTAACCCCGTCCTCTAATAGAGTGTTGTAGCAATGTTCTGCTAAAACTAGCGCTGCATTTGTACCTTTTGCTGGTGCACATACGTCCTCACGCACTCCACAAGGTAATCCAGCATTTACATTAGAGAAAGAACGTGCTGTTGCTCTTGCTTCGAAATAAGTGGATAACGCATCCCCCATACCAGATACTAAGAATCTAGTAGGTGCATTAGCAATGACTGTTGTATCAATTAATACAACACTTGGGCTTTGCTTAAAGTATGCGTAATCATCAAAAGCACCCTCTGGTGTGTAGATAACTGCGGAATGACTTGTAGGTGCATCCGTAGCAGCAATTGTTGGGACGATAATTAATCCCTCTCCCTCTGCTACACATTTTGCTGTATCAATTGCCTTACCACCACCTAAACCAATTGTACAATCACAGTTGTTTTCTTTTGCTATTTCCTGCAATCTAGAAATTTCTGGTCTTGAGCACTCGCCATTGAATCCGCCTTCAAAAAATGTAATACCATATTTTTCTGCTGTTGCATCTAATTTGCCTTGTACACGTTTAATATCTTCAGGATGTGCTATTAAAAGTGCAGAGGTACCAAATGTTTTCACAAAATAACCTAAATTTAAAATTTCATCTTCACCTTGAATGTATTTTGAAGGACTAATAAATGCTTTTCTCATAAATAAAACCTCCTAATTAACTTTGTAATCCCTTACAATCGGAATTTTACTATCTTTTGTGTAAGATTACATTAGTTTTAAATGACGAGTTTTTACAACTTTTTATCGTATTTTTTTGCTCTCTTCATTTAATATGGTATTATTATGACATTATTTCAGGTAAAAATACTACTAAGTTCACGTTGAAAAGAGGTTACCTTTATCGCTGAACACTCTTTTATTTTACGAACTCAGGAATAAAATAAAGGTATTCTCAAATAGGTAATCCAAACTACCATATGGGAAGTAGAAGCAAGGGAGATAAAACATCATTGAAAACTACTTACATGAATTTAGATAAAATACTAGATTTAAAGAAATGGCGAAACCTTCAAGATTCGCTTGCGCTTGTTACAAAATTAGCGATTGTCACGGTTAACTATAAAGGAGTGCCCATTTCTCAACACAGTGGTGTACGTCCATTTTGTGAGACTATGCGTAAAAATCCTAATACGGCAAAACTTTGTGAAAAGTGCGATGCGCGAGGGGGACTAGAGGCAGTTAGAACCAATGCTCCGTATATCTATTTATGCCACTGGAATATTGTGGATATTGCCATTCCCATTATAATTGATGATAAATATGTAGGCGCCATCATGGCGGGAGAAGTGAAAATTGAGGATGGTGACAAACATCCTCCCTTGGAACAAATGCTTACTGTTCCATCGAAGGGATTTGAACAGAAGTTAAATAATAATGAGGAAATACAGCGTCTATATGATTCTATTCCTACTCTATCCTATACAGAAATTAACGAAGCTGCTCAAATGTTATATAGGCTTTGTAACTACATTGTAGAGGAAGCTATGAATAAAAACTTGATTTTAGAAGTATATGAAAAGATGGCTCCAGTAAAAGAGGACCTTTCTACTGAAGATATTTCTTACGGTTATTCTCTAGATAATATTCAAAATATAAAAAAGGAACTAGCCAACACAGTTACTAATGCTTACGTAAAAACGTCTATTAACGATCACTTAGTATGTAAAAACAAAGTATTACAGCCAGCCTTTGACTACATTTATAAACATAAAAGAGAAAAAATTTCTCAACAAAAGATGGCTGATTTATGTCACATTAGCACAGGTTATTTCAGCCGTGTATTTACCAAAGAAACGGGTATGAATTTTTCTGTTTTTATTTCGCTCAAAAAAATAGAGTGGTCCAAACAATTATTAGAAAAAACGGATTTGTCTATTGCACAGATTAGTGATGAATTAGGTTTTAATGACCCTGGATATTACATCAAGACATTTAAAAAATATGAAAATATAACTCCTAACGTCTATCGGAAATATTATCAAGAAAAGATGTAAAGTTTTCATTCCTGACGTAAGAAACATATAACTTTTCCATACTGATACTAGTATTCTGAAAAAGGGTGCTTTTCAGTATGGAAAAGCAATGAGACACAGTCATGTGCTGGCCTTTACGCTATAAATAATATATAAATCTCTATTCCGCATGCTTATAAACATTGGGTCTCAGGCCTTCAAATATTGGGATGTTTTTTTGTTGTTCTGTAACTTTCTGTATATGAATTTCTGCTGTTATGATTTCTTCTTTGTCTCTCCCCTCTTTTATAATGTTTCCATTTGGATCGATGACCATTGAATGTCCAGCGTATGTGTTGCCGGCATGATTTTTATGATTCACATTCCCCACGCTGTTACATGCAATGACGTATACACCATTTTCTATAGCTCTTGCTCTCAATAGTGTTTTCCAATGGTCTATATTTTTAGTAGTCCATTGTGCAACGTAGAATACAATTTTTGCACCTTGAGACGCTGGATAGCGTGTGATTTCTGGAAAACGTAAATCGTAACATATAATTTGACTAGTTTTGATACCGTTAATTTTGAATACTTCCGGTACTTCATCTCCACCTGTTAAATAATGATGTTCATCTAACATCGGCACGAGATGTATCTTATCTTTTTGGTAGAGTAGCTCCCCTGTTTTTGATACCGAAAAGGCCGTATTATAAATGTTTTCATTCCTTTTATTTGAGACTGAACCTGCAATGATATTCACCTGATGCTTGGTTGCTAAACTTTGTATAAAAGGAAAAGTGCTCTTTAAATTAATATCTGCTTTTTGTGCTACATTTTTTAAATCATAACCAGTGTTCCACATTTCAGGTATCACAACAATCTCCGTATCTATATCCAGCTTTTCTGCAAATAAGGATACAATACGGTTTTCGTTTTGCTTAACTTCTCCTTCTATAATCTCCATTTGAAATAATTGTACTTTCATGTTTTTCCCTCTTATTCATAGATAAATTTATAGACAGAATATAAATCATTATTATATTTGACATCTTCACCATGTGAAGATGAAATTATAGACGGTTTAATTTCATCTATAATTCGTCCACTATTAATGTTTTCGTTCATATCAACTGTGAACTTTCGAATCGGTGGATGTAAGGATTCGGTATTAGAAAAGAATAAGTCTCCAGTTAGCAGCACATTGTCATCTTTATGATGGTATATGACATGTCCCGGGGTATGACCGGGTGTTAGATATACGTCTACGGGTAACGTTTTAATGATATTGTCACTTAAACTTTCAACTTGATGTTCTACGCCTGTTGTTTCTTTTTCTGCCTTATTTGGATACGGTTTTTCGCCATTGATAAAAGGCGTTTCAATTTCGTGTGCGTAAATAGGAATATTTAAATGATCTTTTAAATACTTGGCACCATTAATGTGATCCAAATGGCCATGTGTCAGCAAGATACTCTTGGGAATACCTAAAGATTTTGCTGCATTCAACTGCGCATATGCATAGTCTTCCATTCCGGTATCGATGAGATAAACATCCTCACCATCCACTACGTACCATGTATTGATCTTAACTCGGATACCAACGACGGTTTCATAAGTGAGTCTATAAACATGTTCAGAGATTTGAACAAATTCCAATTCATACACCTTCTTCTGATTTATTTGATATTATAAGTGTAATCAGAAAAAATAGGAGTAACAAGAAGGCACAAATTTGTTACTCCCCATTGAGGTGAGGAAATGTCAGAATTTAAAAGCGATCAATACGGCCCTTGTACGTTAACTGTAAAGCAAGCCTGTCCAATTGAATTAGCGATGCACATTATAGGCGGTAAATGGAAAGGCATTATTTTGTCTTTGTTATCAAAGTCACCTATGTATTATAATGCAATGCGCCGTGAAATACCGGGTATTACTCAGCGCATCCTTACACTCCAGCTTCGCGATATGGAAAAAGACGGATTAATAGAAAGAGAAGAAACAAACGATAACCCTAAAAGAGTTTTATATTATTTAACAGAGCTTGGAGAAAGTTTTATCCCAATACTTAAATCTTTAGAGAAATGGGGCAATGCTTATATAAGCAAGCAGGAAGAAGGAATAAAAGAGTCTCAATAATTAAGGAGAGTTGGCATTTTTATTTTTGGTAACAGACTCTTTAGAATTTAGCCTATACATGGCTATAAACTCCCAAATTTAGTTTTCTATACATAAACATCTATAGCTATTTTAATGAAGATTAAGAAATAGTGATAACGATACAAATACTAAAGTTTCTACTATTTTTTTTAGAATGGCATGATTTTTTTCATTTTCCTTTCGAAAAGGCATATGTTAGTTAATAAAAGATACCTTTATTGTTGAAAGGAAAATTGATCCTATGATTGCGTCAAAGGTTAAATTTGCTGCCTCGTTCTATGCAATAATGTCTATTAGTTTTTGGGGAATTTCCTTTGTCTCTACCAAAGCTGTTTTAGATAAACTAGATCCATACACACTCCTTGTTCTTCGTTTTGGAATTGGGGCACTTTTTTTATTGGTATTATTAGTGCTAAAGAGATATCCATTAAACATTCCGCTCAAGTATATTCCTCATTTGATTGTGTTAGGTATCCTTGGAGTATTCATTCATCAAGTTATTCAGGCAACAGCACTGCTCACAATAAATGCTTCTGCAGCAGGGTGGATTATTTCGTTTTCTCCTGTATTTACGGTCATTCTCTCCGTATTTTTTTTGCATGAAAAGATGACGTTATTAAAAGCATCAGGGATTATTGTAGCTATTATTGGCGTTCTACTGGTGACCACTTCTAGCAATCAGCATTCACTTCAGCTTCCGGTTAATATCGGTTACCTGTTAATGATTTTAAGTACATTAAACTGGGCAATCTATTCTGTCCTATTAAAAAAGCTGGATATCCAACTTCCCTCTCTTGTTGTTACGTTTTATATGTGTTTAATAGGGTTTACTCTAACAACTCCTTTTCTCGTAAGAAATAAAGGATGGGAGATCATGCCTTTTTTAACGAGCGTGGAGTGGGCTCATTTATTATTTCTCGGTGTATTCGTTTCAGGTGTTGCCTATTGGTACTGAGCAAAGGCATTAGAGGTTTTAGAGGCGTCCCAGGTATCTGTGTTCCTTTATTTAGAACCAGTAGCGACATTGATAACAGCTGTTTTACTGTTACGGGAAAAGATTATTCCCGTCAGTATATTAGGAGGAGTCATAATTATAGTGGGAGTAATTGTAGCTAATGGAAGACTACTAACTTTTTTAAGGTATTTGCAGTGGAGAAACAAAAAATTGTAGCTATGCAGAAAACCCAAAAATTTGTGCTGCTCATAAGGAGGTAATGCGTGTATGAGCTTAATTGAACAGGTAAAGCATATTTTAGATAACTTGGACTCCCCTACCAAATTGGAACTGAGAGAAGCACTTTTGGCTTTAGATATAAACTTTAATGATTTAAAACCACTATTGCAGTCAGCAAAAGACAAGCCATACTATAGAAAGCTTCTCTATCAAAATGACGAAGTGGAATTACTTGTTATGAATTGGTCAGCAATAGAGTGTGCTCCTCACGATCACGGTCATTCGCATGGATGGATTCAAGTAGTAAATGGTACAACTATAAATACGGTTTACGAAGTTAAAGAAAACCAAATGCCAGAAGAGCTGTTTTCTCAGCATCAGGGAAAAGGTAAGCTTTTTTTTGCTCCCAAGAAAGGTGTGCACAAGATGAAGAGTGCTGAAGGCGCGGGTCTAGTTACTCTTCATCTCTACTCTCCCCCAATCAAGGAGATGATGGTTTATGATTTCAAAACATGCGCTGCTTGCATTGTATCCGATGATTGTGGAGCGTGGTGGCCAGATCATCTTCGTCAAAAGGTAAGAGAGATTCAATTAAAGAAGAAAGAATGATATTTGTTGACCCTTGGAATATTTCTCATACAGAAACAAAATAACTGTTTAGTCGAGTTAAAGGACGTACATCACGAGATTTTCTCGCTTAGAGTTACTGTCTTAACAAGAAAACTCCGCTAAACATAATCGATTTTATGTTAAATAAAAAAGACAGAAAGAGTCTACTTCTTCCTGTCTTTTTAGTCAATTAAGCATCAGCAACATGAGTTGCTTGCAGGTGACTTTTCATTCACTCCAACGCTATCCTCAGTCTTATGAACCTCACTATCAGATTTCGTATAAAAAAACTCCCACTCGTTCCCGTCAGGATCTGTTACCCAAAACTTATCTTGCACAGCATAGCAGCAGGTCGTATCTATTTCTTCACGAGCAAAGAACCCCTCTTTTTCTAGTCGTGATTTATGAGAATGAATCTCCTCAGGAGTTTCTACTTGGAAGCCGAAATGATTCACTTGATTACCTTTTACATCGTCACGTACGTTCAAGGTGAAATTTAATCCGGGTTCATCTAACAAGAATTTAGCATAATCTATTTTCGTTTTCACAGGTTGAACGCCAAATACCTTTTGATAAAACTTAATGGACGCCTCTAGATTCGTTACATTAATTCCTACATGAACATATTTCATTTACACTTCCTCCTTCGCATGCTAAATAATATTATTTGGAATGTAGTAAATTAAGAGCATGGGCCGCTTTTACTTGTATCTTTTCTAAACAAGCAGCATAGTTCTTCTGATAAGAGGTGGTTCACCTCTTTATCATTTAAATCATAATAACTCCATGTCCCTTTTGTTTCTTTTGTGATGAGGTTTGCTTCTAATAAAATCTTTAAGTGGTAGGAAAGTTTAGATTGAGACATCCCAAAGAATTCAGTTAGATCACATACGCATGTCTGTCCTCGCTGGCAGAGCTCATACATAATTTCTAATCTCTTTTGATCAGCAAGAGCTTTAAATTTTTGTTCGTACTGTTTAAATGGGTGCTTTCCTTCCTTGACTGTTTCCATTGTCATTCTCCTTCATCAATTTTTTTTGATTTAAAGTTCGAAGCTCTCGGCAGCTTTTTTAAAGTTACTGTATGTAGTTTCCCCTCTTAACGTAGGATCTTGATGAAAAAAACGCTGAAAGATTAGACTTTGTGCTTCCTTATAGTTCATCCCTTGAGTGTTCATAACTAAATGAAAATAGGCTCGAAAGTACGTAACCGATAAGTTTCCAGAGTTGTTGACTCTCACTGCTTTTCCCCTCACTTTTATAAATCAATTTTTTTTGATGTATTCATCATATCTGGAAAATTTAGATAAATCAAGACATTAATCAAATTTTTTTGTTTAATAGTAGTGTATATTTTTGTTGAATGTATAATAAAATACTTATATAATTATATTTGGAAATAAGGAGGTGAGTTGGATTGGATGTAAAAGTACAAATAGAAATGGAGAAAGCAGCACAGATACTGAAGCTGCTTGGCGATAAGACAAGATTATCTATGATGAAACTGCTCCAAAATAACGAGTGCTGTGTTTGTGAGCTAGTTGAAATTTATAAAGCAAGTCAACCGGCTATTAGCCAACACTTGCGTAAATTAAGAGATATCGAACTTGTAAAGGAAAGACGAAAAGGACATTGGATTTTCTATTCATTAAATAAAGAAACCGGCTATTATCAGTTTGTCCTTAATATACTTGAATCTTTACCAAGCGAAGATGGACGATTAAAAGAACTAGAAAAGCAAGGATTACGCATTAGTTGTTGCTAATAGTAGGAGGTTTGTAAAGTGGTATCAGTTATAGTAGCCTCCCTCATCTTCTTAGTGACATTGATTTTTGTCATTTGGCAGCCAAAGAACTTGTCTATTGGTTGGTCAGCGTGTGGAGGCGCAGTAATAGCTCTTTTAGCAGGTGTGGTTGATTTCCATGACGTGCTGGATGTAACTCAAATTGTATGGAACGCAACGTTAACGTTTATTGCAGTTATTATTATTTCTTTAATTTTAGATGAAATTGGATTTTTTGAGTGGGCAGCGTTACATATGGCACGAGCTGCAGGAGGTAATGGCGTTCGCATGTTTGTATATGTATCCCTCCTAGGAGCTGTAGTAGCCGCATTATTCGCTAATGATGGGGCAGCCTTAATTCTAACACCTATCGTACTTGCTATGGTGCGAGCACTTAAATTTGAAGATAAAATGGTCTTTCCTTTTATTATCGCCAGTGGATTCATTGCGGATACAACATCATTACCTCTTGTGGTAAGTAACTTGGTCAATATTGTATCAGCGGACTTCTTTGGGATTCGCTTTTCTGAATTTGCCTCACGCATGATTGTGCCAGATTTATTTTCACTTTTGGCAAGTATTGCTGTCTTGTATTTGTATTTTCGCAAAAGCATCCCTAAGAAATACAATCTAGATGATTTACAGAAACCGGTTGAGGCCATCAAAGATGAGAAAATGTTTCGTTTATCAGGAATTGTTTTATTCATTTTAGTTCTGGGTTACTTTATTGGTGAGTTTTTCGATATTCCCGTTTCTATTATTGCAGGAATTATCGCCATTTTATTCTTAGGAATAGCAAGAAAAAGCCCAGCTGTTCACACGAAAAAAGTGTTAGCAGGAGCTCCATGGGCAATTGTTTTCTTTTCGATTGGTATGTATGTTGTTGTGTATGGATTACGCAATGTGGGGCTAACTGAAGTACTAGCAAGCCTTATTCAAACAACCGCTGATCAAGGATTATTTGCAGCAACCATTGGTATGGGATTTATTGCAGCCATTCTCTCATCGATTATGAACAACATGCCAACCGTGATGATTGATGCTTTGGCCATTGATGCAACTTCTGCAACAGGTACGATTAAAGAAGCTCTGATTTATGCAAATGTCATTGGTTCGGATCTAGGACCAAAGATTACACCTATTGGCTCTCTAGCGACGCTCTTATGGCTTCATGTTCTCTCCACAAAAGGAGTTAAGATTTCTTGGGGAACTTACTTTAAAACAGGTATTATCTTAACCATCCCAACATTGTTTATTACGCTTGTTGGTTTATATATTTGGTTATTATTTATTTCATAACACATCATAAAGGAGATTTTACACATGTCTAAAAAAACACTTTATTTCTTATGTACAGGTAACTCTTGCCGTAGCCAAATGGCTGAAGGATGGGCAAAAAAATATCTAAATAACGATGAATGGGATGTACGCAGTGCAGGATTAGAAGCTCATGGATTAAATCCTAACGCTGTAAAAGCAATGAAAGAAGCTGGTGTTGATATTTCAAACCAAACATCTGATATTATTGATCCTGAAATTTTAAATAATGCGGATTTGGTGGTTACATTATGTGGCCATGCAGCTGATCATTGCCCCGTAACACCTCCTCATGTGAAGCGTGAACACTGGGGATTTGATGATCCTGCAAAAGCAGAAGGAACAGATGAAGAGAAATGGGCGTTCTTTCAGCGTGTCCGTGATGAAATTGGTGAGCGTATTCAGTGTTTTGCCGAAACAGGTAAATAATTAATCAAGAAGCAGTCTATTTGTGTAGACTGCTTTATTTTTTCTCCACTAATAAGGGGCTTTTCACTTTTATAGTTCCTGAAAATAATAGGCTCTTGTTTAGTACCTGAACGGCTAATAATTAATTGTTCGTAATAAATACCACCTCTGATGTAAACCGTAGTTCCGGGTTGAGCTGCTTCACTTGCCTTCCTTAATGTTCTAAAAGGTTTGCTTTTAGTACCTAAGTTTTTGTCATCCCCTGTAGGAGAAACGTAGATCTCATGATGTATAGGTTCTACTGAAGGCTGATTAGCTGCCTCAACCCTTTGGTTTATACAACACAGTAAAATAAGAAAAATACCAACTGCTTTTTTTATAAGATACTCCTTAAAGTTAATGAGTTTCACTTACAAGATGTTTAAATTATACTATGGCTCTTTTAATAAGTATGTAAAACATCGCACTATGTCTTGTTATTTTTTAAAACTACAGCAACTTTTACATTTAAAACGGAAAGTGCTAAAGTAATGCTAGAATATGGAGGTTTGAGAAATGAATAAGGAACTTAAGTTACGACCTTTGGAAAGAGAAGATTTAAAATTTGTCCATGAACTCAATAATGATGCAAATATTATGTCTTATTGGTTTGAAGAGCCTTATGAAGCTTTTGTAGAGCTACAGGACTTATATGATAAACATATTCACGATCAAGGTGAGCGTCGGTTCATACTAGAAAAGGACGGGGATATGCTTGGATTAGTGGAATTGGTCGAAATTGATTATATTCATCGTAGAGCAGAGTTTCAAATTATCATTGACCCTACATATCAAGGTCATGGTTACGCCATGGTTGCCACAAATCTAGCAATGAATTATGCCTTTTCGGTATTGAATATGCATAAACTTTACTTAATTGTAGACAAGGAAAACGAAAAAGCAATTCATATCTATAAGAAGGTCGGTTTTTCTATTGAAGGTGAGTTAAAAGATGAATTTTTTGTCGATGGAAGCTATCATAACGCTATAAGAATGTGTATGTTTCAAAAAGAATATTTACAAACCAAAAGTAAAAACTAAGGTTGAATTAGTATAAGCTTCCTGCTCACTAAAAGAGAAGAAAGAATGAGATTGGGCTTCTGTTAATGCAAAGAGAAAAACTCCTGTTCAGACGCAACAGGAGTTTTTCTCTTTTTAAGCTGTAGATGATATACAAATTTCTATTCTGCATGCTTATAAACATCCGGTCTCAGGCTTTCAAATATTGAGAAGAGCCTTTACCATAACGGTAAAGGCTCTTCATACGATCTTCCCTAATGGGAATCTTGTATTATCTTCATCTCTATTTTTAATTAAGGTCTATGAAAATTGACTGTTTTTTCATCATCTCCTGTGCGTTCAAACCAGCCTCTGAAGGCCCAGTTATCATAACCTCCGTCACCTTCATTAATAAATGTTCCTTCTTCAAATATCCAGACTCCATACGTAATACCATCATAATCTACGGTATCGCCTAATTGGAAAAAGTTGAGGTAGCTCATTCAATATGATAGTCAACTATTATTTAATAGATTTAGTCGCAATATAACAAGGCATATATTCAGTGATTTCTCCCTTGTGGTGATGATCTTCATAAAGATCTTGTAAGGTGAATCCAGCTTTTAGCTGTCCGCCAATTTGAGTTTCTAATGAATGGCTAAACTGTACACCGCCATTTTTTATAAGTTCTTCATCATTTTCTACGGTGTTTTTAGTTCCATCATAAGGTAATTTATTAACCACTTGTAATGCATTCTCATCTTCTCCAAATAAATAAAGAGCAGGATTTGCAAAGCCAGATAGCAGAACGCCACCTTTTTTTAGAACTCTAAAACATTCTTGCCAAACGTGTTCAACATCTTGAATATAGCAGTTTGATACAGGGTTAAAAATCATATCGAACGTCTCATCTTCAAATGGAAATGTCTTACTCATATCCCCTTTAACTAAGTCAATAGAATAGCCTTCTCTAGTGGACACCATTTTTTCTAATTCTAATTGCTTATCAGAGTAGTCAAAAACCGTAACTTCCGCATGTTGCGCTGCAAAGACTGGGCACTGCTGTCCTCCTCCGCTAGCAAGTCCCAATATTTTTGCTTTTTTAAATGGAATAAACCAGTTATGCGGAACAGGCTTACAAGGTGTCAAGTAGATATCAAAATTACCTTGAGTTGCATCTGCAAAATCTTGATGATTAATAGCTAATGACCATTCTCCTCCAGCTGAAGCCCATTCATCCCACATTTCGGAGTTGATTTTTGTATAATTAGATTTTTGCGCCATAGTTAATCCCCCTTTACCTTTTTACGTTCCATGTTTAATTTTACCATGTCACTAGAAGAATAGTTTAGATGTACTAATTAATTTGTTCTTTTTCAGATAATTAATCTGTACTGGAGAAGTACTTAATAGATATTTTTAAAAATAAAAAACACCCTTTTGAAAAATCAAAAGGGTGTTTGTATCTTAAATATAAAAGCTTGTATATAAACAAGGTACGAGTTTTATTTTTAATGGCTTGTCTCGAAGCTTTCAGCCATCATAAGGTCATTTTTGTAGGCAGCCATTGCGAGTTCATATCGCACCTTTTGGCTTGCTTCTACAAAATCAGCTTCCTTCACAAGGCCTGATAATGAATATTGGTGACCTTTAAAACCTACGTTCAGTTCAGTAATTTGATTGAATTGAAAGCTCTCTATAGGAATTCCATCCACATCTTTCAACAAATATTGACCATATTTGTTGTTACATATTTGTGCTACCTGCTCCATTACTTTGAAGGCATCGTCCGGGTTTTGCCTATAGTTGAGAATAAGACTTTCATTTACCCGGCGTCTTCCTCGGGTTCCGTTCTGAAGTTCCGTGATATTGCTATATGAGACGGTATAGAGGTAGCCGTCATATTGACGAATCTTTAAGTAGCGCATCGTAATTTCTTCTATTTTCCCTTGACGGTTTCCGTTGAGAATAACATAATCTCCGTGGTGGATCTGGCGTTCAAACAAGTAAGTCAGTCCCATTATATAATCACGGATGATATGCTGGAGGATTATTGCCAGGGCACTGGCTAACACTACCGAACTAGTGAGAATCTTTCCGAAGTCAAAGAAATGGCTAAGCACATAAATAAAGAAAAAAGCCAGCCCCAATACTCTTGTGACCTGATTAGAAAAGTGCATGAGCGTCTCTTCTCTTTTTTCATCTAAAAAGCTCGTTTTATCAAAGAAAAGCTTAATGAATTTGCGAATAAAATAAACGATAAGTACAATCAGCAGCCCTACCGTTAAAACCTTTACGGGAAACTGCTGGAAAAATTCAGTGAAAACCAACTTACCCACTCCTTATTTCTAACACTATACCAAAAAAATGTACGGAAAGACAAAAATCTTCTGTTCCTTACAAACCTTAATGATAATAGCACGGTTTCCTCAAAAAAAGAAGCATATTCTATGCTTCTTGAAGGTCGGTCATATTCGGCGACAGTCTTTCAAATTGTCTTCCATCCTTATATATCTTTTGAATTTTGGAGGCTTTCTAATAAAGACATTCCTATATGTTCATCCTTATTTCTACTTAGTCTATAATTAGCTAAAACGACGGAAGCAACTTTCTTTTCTTTATCAATCCCTAAAAATGAGCTGAAGCATCCTGTTCCACCTCCGTGCAATATCACATTATTGTTTTTCTTTAAAAGCAACCATCCAAGACCCATATCAAACTTCTTTGTTCCATTGGCGTATTTTTTATGACAAAAAGACAGATATGGTTTATCTTCATCCATATTTATTTTTGCGTATTTAAGTAAATCATCAGCGGTTGAGGATACTGCGCCCGCAGGTGATATAAAATTCCCCTTGTCCCACTGCCAGTTGCCACAATCATTATTTTTGCGGTCATAGCCATGTAGATTATTGTTTGAAGCGCCTAAACAAGTATCCTTTAGTCCAAGCTCATTAAGAAGAAAGTCATTCATAGTATCCCAATACCCCTTGCCCGATATCATTCCCAACACGTATCCAATAAGGGATATACCGAAATTGGAATACTTCCATGAATAATCTACTTCTTTTAATTTACTTTTTTCGATCAGCATCTTCATTTTGTTAAAATCCATATGTAACGGATTATTTTTATTCAAATCACTTCCGCCAAAAATCAAATTAAAAATTATTTTAAAATATTCCCGTTTATTTAAAGGTAAGCTTCCTGAATATCCAGAAGAGTGAGTAGCGAGGCGGAGCAATGTAGGATAATACGTGTCTTCCTTAAGTTCTTTTATGTACTTTCGTATAGAATCGTTTAGTGTCAACTTGTTTTCAGATATGTATTTTGATAGCAGCGATATAGTGAAAGTCTTAGTAATAGAACCAATTTCATAATGATATTTTTTGGATGAGTCAATTTCACCGCTTTCATTATAAATTTTGATAACATATTGGTTGTCCGTTAAATAGCCAACGGTTAATTTCAAATTCTTTTTTCCTCTACAGGTCTTGTTAATTAATCGTACTGTTTCATCACTGATTTCAAACATAATGAGTGCTCTCCCTTATCCTTTATTTCGAAAATCATTAAAAGGATCGATATGCTTCAAAGTAAAGTAGCCTATCAAATTTATTTTTATAAGTTCTTTTTTATATTATCAATTGCTTGAACTCTTCGACTTTCAAGCTCCCTTATCACTCTCAACTGTAATTCATTGTGATCTTCATCCATTTTGATGTTGCCTTCTTCTTCAAATCCATCATGTTCTTCCCCGTCAAAGCTATAAAGTTTCTTTAAAAGCTTCCACATTATTTCCAACTCTTCGGTTGAAAACTTTTTAAAAAGGTCTTCCAAAAAGAAAATTCCTTTTTCTGAAACAACAAGCAGCGCCTCTTTTCCCTCTTTTGTGATTTTCACGTTAACTGCACGTTTATCTTTACTGCTAGGAACCACGTCAACATACCCCTTCTTTTCCATAATGGTAATTAACTGCTTGACGCTTTGTTTTGTGGTTCCTAATTTTCTAGCAATATTATTTAACGTTGTTTCATCTTCAGGTAAATGAGCAATTGCCACCATCGCCATATGCTGTCTTGATGTTAAGAGCTCAAGAGACTGATCTCCTTTCACCTGGACTTTATTTGCCAGAGAAAATAAGGTAGCGTAAGTTTGCTGCATTAAAAAAAGATCTTTATAAATATCCATATTAACCCTCCATTTTAGACAATATATTGTCTAAAATAATAGTATATTTTGGTAATTAAGTCAATGTACTGTTTATTTTAATTTTGACTATTCTGTTACACTAAAGCAGGCAAAGAAATAGTGGCCTTTCGTAAGCAAAAGTTGTCCTTTCTATATCTAATTAGATATACTAAAAAGGCACTCTAATTTAATATCACTCTAAAAAAATGTAAGAAAACCGATACGAAGTAAAGGAGAAAAAACATGAACCAACACACACAACCTTTAAACCCTATCGCCTTCCACCTTGGTCCACTTGAGGTCCATTGGTATGGAATTATTATAGGGATAGGAGCTTTTTTAGGCTTTTTGTTAGCCTCGAAAGAAGGAAAGAAACGAGGTATCTCTTCAGAAACCATCTCTGATTTACTTCTGCTAGCACTACCCATTGCTATCGTTACTGCTCGAATTTACTACGTACTTTTTGAATGGAGTTACTATAAAGACCACCCAGGCGAAATTATAGCAATTTGGCATGGAGGCATAGCTATTCACGGTGGAATTATTGGATCTGTATTAACAGCTATATGGTTTTGCAGAAAAAAGAATCTTTCTTTTTGGAAAATGGCTGATGTTTTAGCTCCTAGCTTATTATTAGGCCAAGCTATTGGCCGGTGGGGAAACTTTATGAATCAAGAAGCACATGGCGGACCTGTTACACGTCAGTTTTTAGAAACTTTACATTTACCTGATTTTATTATTAATCAAATGTATATCAATGGAACTTATTATCATCCTACATTCCTTTATGAATCCCTTTGGAACATAATAGGTGTTCTTGTCTTGATCGTCCTAAGAAAATCTTTGTTAAAAAGAGGCGAAGTCTTTCTTACTTACCTACTATGGTATTCGATAGGACGATTTTTTATAGAGGGATTGCGTACAGATAGCTTAATGCTAACTTCTCATATCAGAATAGCTCAGCTCGTTTCTTTCTTTTGCGTGCTAGGCAGTTTGATCCTGCTATGGTATAGACGTAAAAAAGGCTTAGCAACTAGTAAGACTGTATCTCTCTCATAAGCACATATATTTTTGTATGAATGATTTTTTAAAGAATTAAAGGATAAAAACATACAAAAGGAGCAAATTGATTTTCAGTAACTCTGAAGATCAACTTGCTCTTTTTTTGTTTCATTTATTAATATTTTTAATCTTAATAATGATTTATCTATATTTTACTAATGATAAAGTGTCTTTTATAGTTAAATCATACACTTCTTATGTGAAGCCGCGCTTGATAAGAACTCATATTGGAGATGAAATGTATGATAAATATAAATAAAGCCCAAAAGCGGACTCTATTCTCACGAACAAATGCCCAGACGTCATCTAATGTTTCTTTATGGGCCGGAGGAATTGCTTTTACTTTTCTTTTTGCTTTACTTGCTTATGGATTAGCGAAAGTCCCGGGATTCAATCATATTGGTCCACTAGCCTGTTCAATTATAATGGCAGTCATTTATCGTCAAATTTGGGGATACCCTGAAAAAATAAGATCTGGAATTGAATTTTCTTCTAAAAAGCTGTTACGTTATGCGATTGTTTTATATGGACTAAAGCTTAATATTGATGTTGTTATTCATCAAGGGCTAGGACTGCTACTTCGCGATGTGGGAACGGCTGTATTTGCGATTGTTTTAACAATTCTTCTAGCCAAATGGATGAAGGCTGATCGTGGTTTATCTCTTCTTTTAGGAATTGGAACAGGAATATGCGGTGCGGCAGCTATTGCAGCTGTTTCTCCGATTGTAAAAGCAAAAGAAGAAGATACAGCTATCGGAGCTGGTGTTATCGCTTTAGTGGGAACTCTATTTGCGATTGGATATACCATTTTAAGACCCTATATACATTTAACGAATATTCAATATGGAATTTGGTCAGGCGTTGGTCTCCATGAAATTGTCCATGTAGCTCTAGCTGCAGCACCGGCTGGACGCGACGCCCTAGCTATTGGCCTGTTGGCTAAGTTAGGCAGAGTGCTTTTACTTGTGCCATTAAGCTTTATCTTAATGTACTGGATGAAGCGAACAGGAAAAATGGAAAAGGATACGAAGATTGAATTTCCTTGGTTTTTAATAGGTTTTATCATCATGAGTATTTTTGGAAGTTATGTCGTTGGTAAGCACCTTATCATACCTAAAACGATCATGAATGATATTTCAACTCTAACCACGTTTCTTTTAACAATGGCTATGGTCGGCTTAGGGTTAAATGTAAGTATGAAGGCTCTTCGAACAAAAGCATTAAAGCCGTTGATTGCGATGTTTATTACCTCTATACTCTTATCATTTCTTACGTTTTGGACGATGTAAAGACCAGTAAATTAAAATGATTAAGTAACAGCTAATACTTCGTATACAACTGTTAATGTGAAAAAGTCTTTTATTTCTCAGGTTTTAAATATCTTTCCAAATTTATGGATTAATTATAGAGAAATCTAAACCTATACTAGATACTAATGGCAGTTCCTCTCCTTAATAAACGGTTTCAATTAAAAAACACCCTTTATTGCAGTAAGTAGTGATGTAATAAAGGGTGTGTTTGTATATACTAGGGGTTGTAGTGCTGAACTTGGTGTTGTTTTAAGAGCATTAAGCGGATAAAAATTCGAAGCATCTCCTACCATGAAATACAGTAAAGCAGAGAAACATTTAGAAAATACATTGACGCCTCTGAATCAGTCATGGTATAAACACAATAGGAGAGTTTAGCACTTAAAAGCATAAAAGCGATAAAGTTTAAAACAATATTTATATAAATAGAATACATAGGAGGAAACAAATACCATGGGACATAATAGCAAAATTATAGACTGTACCATTCGTGACGGAGGTTTAATTAATAATTGGGATTTTAGCGTTGAATTTGTGCAAGACTTATATAACGGCCTAAGCGCAGCCGGCGTTGAATATATGGAGATCGGTTATAAAAATTCACCTAAGCTTCTTCAAACAACTGAGCCCAACCCATGGAGATTTCTTGACGATAACTTTCTCAAAGAAATTATCCCTGAGAAAAAGTTCACGAAGCTATCTGCTTTAGTAGATATCGGGCGTGTAGATCCAAATGACATCTTGCCGCGTGAGCAAAGTATGTTAGATATGATTCGAGTGGCATGCTATATTCGCGAAGTAGATAAAGGCTTAGAGCTTATAAAAATGTTCCACGATTTAGGCTATGAGACTTCACTTAACATTATGGCACTATCTAGCGTACCGGAAAATCAGCTTATTGAAGCATTTGAAATGGTAAAGAAAAGCCCCGTAGATGTTGTGTATATTGTTGACTCCTTTGGAAGCCTAGACCCTGCCGATATCGAGCATCAAGTGAAAAAGTTCCAAGCCATGATTCCTAGCAAGCAGCTTGGGATCCATACGCATAACAACATGCAACTAGCTTTTGCTAATACATTAACTGCGATGCGTAATGGCGTTACATTCCTTGATTCATCTGTTTATGGTATGGGCCGTGCAGCTGGTAACTGTAACACAGAGCTGCTTGTTAGCTACATACCAAAACCAAGCTATGAGATGAAGCCGATTCTTGGCGTAATTGAAAAGCATATGCTTGAAATGCGTCAAAAGTGGGAATGGGGCTATATCATTCCTTACATGATTTCTGGTGTGCTGAATGAACATCCACGTGTTGCTATGGCTTACCGTGATAGCGAGGATCGTGACAAATTCGTAGATTTTTATGACAAAGTAACGTCTCCAGAAGTTACTACGTCTCCAGCATCAAAATAAGTTAAAATACTAAAAGTACCTCTGTTAACCGGGGTGCTTTTTTGTATTACATAAAAAACCATGATTGTATAGCATATCCTTAAACTTTGATACCCTCGATCTCGACAATTAGCTAAATGTAAACAGTCGTGCTCTTCTTAAACTATTATTTATGTATATAAACCGGCGTTCCAATGGGAACTGCAGAGGAAAGTTCTAGAATATCTTCATTATCCATTCGGACACATCCATGTGACATATCTCTGCCAATAGAAGCTGGATCATTAGTCCCGTGTATTCCATATGTAGGCTTTGACAGTCCCATCCATAAGGGGCCAAATACAGCTGGAGGGGTCGTATCTTTATTAATGATTTTAAATTTCCCAATTGGAGTTGGAGTAATCATTTTCCCTACAGCAATAGGATATGTCTTTACTAATTTAGCTCCATCATATAGTTTTAATTGATGCTGCTTTATTGAGACATCTATCCTTTTTGCCATAGAAGAACCCCCCCACCCTCTTATAATTTACTATACATAAAATTTTCTAGATTAATCCATAATGACTGCTGCTATTTATACTGTTCTAATAGTAAAGAATTTCTTTAAAAGCCAAGGTCCTGGCGTAAACCCAAGCGTTAATTGCCAAGCACCTATTGCTTGCAAGCCGAATTGACGAACTAACACCATTTTTTCACTCATGCTTCTTACATCTTCAAACCATACTTCATGCATCTGCCCCGCTTGATCTTTATACCGAAAAAATGGAGATTTGTACTCCTTTGAATATTGAATGGGAGACTGATATCTCATCGCTGTTTTAATCGCATTTTGATTGGATATAGCGGGTGCTACCGTGCCGGGCTTGTAAGGAATTGACCAATTGTATCCATACAAAGGAACGCCAATGATGAGTTTTCTTCGCGGAACACTTTTTATCGCAAATTCTACTGTTCTTTTTACTTCAGTAATAGGTGCAACAGGCCCCGGATCGCTGCCTGCATGATGCCAGTCATATGCCATAATGAACATATAGTTAACAACGGCCCCTATTCCCCCGTAATCATATCCTTTTAACCAAGGGATATCTTCGCTCGTCTTGGCTGGAACCGCTATGGTCAGCACGTACCCTGCAGGTTTTAAACGTTCACCCAGCTGACGTAAAAATCCTGTAAAAAGATCTCTATCCTCGGCCTTTACACGTTCAAAATCAATATTCACCCCGCCGTATCCTTTTCTAGATACTAAATAAAAAATATTATTAACAAGATTGTTTCTGGCCTGAGGATTATTTAAAACTTGATGGGCAAGATCAGAACTAAATCCTTCAGAAGTTAGATTAGTAATCGTAACTAACGGTGTAACTCGGTTTTTCCAAGTCGTTTCAATCGCTACTAAATCGTTTAAATTATTTATAATATCTCCATTGCTGCCAAAATGATATTCAAAGATAGAAATGGAAGAGGAATACGTTGCAAAATCACTGATTAACTCGCGATCTGCTTCTGGGTTTCGAACGGCATAATATTCTAGTGTCCCTGCAATATAGTCTGATATGTTAGGAATGTTTATTTTCATTCCGACTTGCAAGTAGTTATACGAGACTGAAGGATTGGCCCTTTTCAATTGCTCCAAGGACACGTACGCTTTTTTAGCAATACCTTTCATCGTATCACCAGGTTGAACTGTGTATACATATAGGGCTATGAGCAAGGCTTGACCTGGAACAATATTTGCTTCTTCTAACCCATTCACGCTCCTAAGCTGTGCAACGGAATAACCATATCTTCTGCTTATTGAAGATAACGTATCACCAGGCTGAACTATATGAACAAACATGTTTTCTCCTCCTATGTACTCTTTATCTATTTACGTTTTATTCCGCACCAAGTTTAAAAAAGCCATTCAATAAATGTATATGAGTATTGTTTGTTTATATAACTGAGTTAAGTAAGGGATAACCTCTTTACACACTCTCACTCTATTGCGTCCCTAATACGGGTAGAAATGTTCCAGAGATGATCTCAAAATCTATGTATCATAAATGTATGTTTTTGGTGTACTTGAAACAGGCTGTTTTTTGTCAGATAGGATTATATTAAGAAATAAAAAGAGCAAGCTCTCTATCATGAGAGCTTGCTCCTTCCATTTAACGATTAAATGGAATTGCTCATAATTTCCCACACCTTTTTCTCATGTTTTTAAGCCTCTTGTGATTACTGCAGAGAAAAATTTTTGTCCTACGGCTAAGAGTTAATAGAGGAGAAGCACATGCTGAGGGCACCAACTCAAGCATGTGAAATATCTTAACCGTACCCTAGAGCAGGATCATCAGGGGATGATATTTTTAGAAGCTATCTCCTATTTAATAAAGGAGTTTTTTGTAAAGAGGAAGTCAGTTCTTTCTTAACCTTTTACCTTGTGTTTCTTTTATTTATTTCTTTTTTTCCATTTTATAACCTCGATGTTAACGCCATGATCTTCTTGAGATGATATGGTGAATTCGTCCATTAATTTTTTTACCCCTGATAAACCAACGCCTAATCCCCCTGACGTTGTATAGCCACTTTCTAGCGCTTGTTGAATATTTTTAATGCCTGGTCCTTTATCTATAGCTATTATTTTGAGTCCTATTTCAAGTTGATTCTCTATTATTTCCATTATAATTTTCCCCGTAGTGGCATATTTATATATATTTCTGGACAATTCTGAAATAGCCGTAATAATTCGGGCCTGATCGAGTGCGCTGAAGCCTAAGCAATTAGAGAACATTCGTCCTTTCTGACGGGCTTCTACTATATCCACTTCCGTGTGTATCTCAACAGTTAAAGGTTCCTTTCCTTTATCCGATTGAAATAGCATAATTATCACCACTTTCTTTATTTTAATAGTAGTAAAAAAACAATAGGCCAAAAAGAAAGGTTAGATAACCTTTCTTTTTGGCCTACATCTAGTTCAGTGCCTAGCTTATCAGTGCCGTTATGAAGTTGGGTTTAAAATCAGAAGAATTGTACTTTTATCTTTATGAAAATCCCATGCGACCAGTATATCTGTTACCTTTGAATCTAAAATCACTTCTAATGATTGACTATGCTCATGGAGTAGCCTTTTTTCGAGATTTCTTTTAGCCAATGTAAGGTTTTCTTCAAACCCTAATTGGACTAATTCTTTCTCTATATTTACCATAATACCTTCCCTAATTATAAGGAGTGTTCGCTGATCTAATAAATAAGAAGAAACATCTTGAGGGAGTTTTTCTGCTTTTTGAGTCACTTCCTCAACTTCTTTATGCAGCAATTTCTGATTTTTATAGGAATGGTTGACTATGTTATGTTTATCAGAATGGATCATGATAAACATGCCAGACTGCAGCTCTAAATTCCAATCATAATAAAATTCTTCAATATCTAAATGTATATTTAATTGGATATATCCTTTTATCTCTTCAATTAAAGTCTCCATCAACAAATCACGTGTTTTTTGAACATAGATAACTTGTCCCTTGTCTAGCAAAGCCTTTTCTAAAGGTAATAAAAAGGCTTTAAAATAAACGGTTATAAAAGGAGGAGAAATGACGGTGAATACACCTCCAGGACCTCTTCCAAAATTTTCACGAAGTAACCTTCCCATATAACTACTTAATTCTTTTTCCAGTTTCGTTTTATCCATAGATGGTGCACCTAGTTTCTAGTTTCATAAGGTATACTATTCGTGATGTTTTATGAAAACTCCTTCTTCATCATAAGATCATTTTAGGTAATAAGAATTCACTTTCTATAAAATGTAAACTAGTCATACTAGTACATTTTTAATAGATTGGTTTCTGTTTACCTTTGTATTTTCTATGTTTAAAGATTCTTCTTTTATTTGAAATTCCAATTTTACTTCCGTAGATAATGGTACTTAAAAGTATTATATCCTTGCTAATTTCTTCTTTGTAAAATTCATTGTCATACTTTTTGTAATCCTGCAACAATCGACGAAGCTCTTTTATAAACAATACAATCTCATGATTATCAGCCATACCGACCAAATCCTTTCTGTTGGCACATCCTATTTTCAGATGCTATTTTAGGGGATTATTCCGTTACAAAAGGACTTACTCTTTTGAAACAACAAAAATAAGCCGAAAAAGAAAAGGTATGAGCTTTTCTTCCTCGGCTTATGTTTGGCACAATGTGTCCAATTCATTACTGCCTCATTAATTTTTTGGTTTTAAGATAAGAGTAATAATGCTATTATCCTTTTCAAAATCCCAATCCACAAAAATATCAAGAATGTCTGCATTTAATATCTCATCATAGTCATCGTTTTGTCGTAAGATTCCTTTTTCCAAAGGGCGTTTAGAGATGCGTAAGGTGTCATCAAAACCCAACGAAATTAGCTGCTTTTCAATAGCCACCAGTATTCCTTCTCTTACGATGACCAATGTACGATCACTTAATTTATACGAAGAGATTTTCTCAGGCCCTTTTTGTGCAATTTCACTCATCTTTATAATCCGATCATGAATTGCTTGTTTTCCTGGGTAAGGGTCACCCTCAGTCAAATCGGCTTTCAAATCGTCCAGACAAACTCCCACAAAAATTCCGGAGTGATGATCTAAATTCCAATCATAATATAAGTGCTGGATGTCAAGGTCTGTAATCCCTTTAATTTGACCAGTGATTTGAGGTTCAAGAGTCTTTACCAAAAGCTCTCTTGTAGTCATAACCTGAAGTTCTTCATTCTGGTTTAACAGTACTTGTTCCATCGGCGATACAAAGCCACTGACATAAATAACAACATAAGGTTCATAAATCGTAACATGAACAGCCTCGGGGCCTTTTCCAAAGTTATCTCGTAACAATTTGCCCAAGTTATTCGCCAATTTTGTTTGCTGAGCCTTAATATCCATATTTCTTCATCCTTTATTAAGAAAGAAGCATCATATCTTCTTTCCATCATTTTATTGTACCATTACGAACGAATAATTTAAATATGCAGAATAAATAAAAAATAATTTGTTACTTCATGTTTAACCGAATTATAAACGTTCAAAACCTCTTCTTTCTATTGCTTGGTACGTATTTTGAATGTCACCGAAAAATACGAATCCGTTGGATTCGTACTGATGTTTTCAATGAAGTGAGTTATAGCATGTAGTCAAATTATTGTTGGGGAAATATAGCTTTATCTTTTAATTGATGCATCGCAGGGACATATTAAAAAATAAACAGAGGTGCAGCATGAAAGAGAAAAAAAAGCCACTTATTTTACGCAAGTGGCTCTTTGCTATGTGGATTGAATTCACTTGAACCTCTAATAAATAATGGGAAAACGTAATCTATAATCGATTTAGATTATTCTTTGACTAATTTAACAAGCATATGAGCAAGATGATGTTGTTCTTCCTCGTTTCCAACTTTCCATAACTCATGTAACAAGTATTGCTCTTCATTTTGTGGCTCCTCATGGGTTGCGAGATAGTCAGCTATTTTTTTAGCTGCTAGAGCTAGTTGATTATCATTTAACCCTAGTTTCTCACCTTTTGTGACTTTATCCCCTAAGTAACTTTTAAATTCGTTAAAACTGGAAAGGATGTTGTCTTTCTTCTCTTGACTCATTTCATTTAGTTTATCCTCTACTTTATTCTCAACGGTTTCAGTATTATTGTTCATTTTTCATTCTCCTTCCAATTAGGTATCAATGTTCTTATATGGTAAATCCCCCATTTACAGGTATATAAACATTTCGCAGCCTATTCATATATTAAGTAGAATAATAGTAAACCTTGAATAAAACTCGAGTATTTGTAATAAAGTTTAGTGAAACACCTTTTTGATAACAGGATGTATTTCTTAGGATGTTAACAACCTAGGTTAGTTCCACAAAACTTAACGGGTTATTTAGATGAGGAACGGAGTGAATACAAATGAGTTTAGCTACTTATATAGGTTCGAACGTAGAATTACCTATTAATAAGGAATTAGATAATTTAGTTACTATTGGGAATTGCTTTTCAGATGAAAGAAATCGATTGAACATAAAGAAACACCAATTTACTACCCTTTATGTTTATGAAGTTGCAAGTGACTGGGGAATTGAGATTACGGAATATATGAATAAGAGCAGGCGCAAAGAATCAAAAGAGAAACTAATTGCACTATGCAAATTGATGGACCGCTATCTTAAGTCAGGAGACTTTTTTGAATTGTATAGTTGTTGGGTAGGAGAAGAAGCTGAAGAACCAGAGAGGAAATTAACGTTAAACATCCATTACTTTGACATCGACGACATTGACATGCCAGAAAAAACATTAGTTAGAATTGAAAAATGAGTTTGCCCTATTATTATGGTGAAATTACCCTTATATAGTATACATAAAAACAGAAAAACTCCCCTAATACCTTAAGGGAGTTTTTCTGTTTAGTTAAATATTAAGGGTGTAATTGCTTGTTACTTACATATCATTTAATATTTTTGTAGATATTTATTATAACCTATCAAATGATTTCGGGAAAGCAAAAAATGAAAGCGATTACTTTTAATTCAAAATAATAGATGAAATATAACTGTCTTTTTATGAGATGTATTTTGGTTCTGGAAAAATACAGTGCTTAAGCTTACATGCTCTAAATTTCTCCTCATCTATTAATAGATAAGGGGGAATTTTTATTCTTTATCGTTTCCTGGCACAGCATTAGAAACTATAGAAGTGTCTCCAGTATAATACTTATGGGGATAAGGATCAGAAGGCTTTGTTGCAAACTCTTTCTCAAGATCAGCTAATTCCTCTGATACCTGTTCTAAATCATTTGATTGATTATCACTCATATAAAACTCCTCCTTTTAATTAAACAATGTTCATCGCGCATTAAGGATACGTTTTTTCATAATGTGGATATACATGCTGTTTTCATTCTATACTTTCCTGTGCCTTTTCTTCATTTAGTATATATTTCAAATTAATATTTATTACTTTTTATAGGAATTTTCATTAGTCAATTATCTACCGCACCCATTCTTTTTTGTTTTATACTTTCGCTTCCTCTAGGGTTTCTTACCTATACACTAACTAATCTGCTTCTTCTGATTATCCAGCCAAGTGAACTTATTATTTTTCCTTTTACAACCGGAATATTGGGAATGGGCATAGGCGCTGCTTTTTACATTTTTAACAAGAGATTGTACATTGTTATAAGTGGCGCCACTCTATTAACTGTTGGGATTATTACCTTATTGTACGGTTTCAAATTCCCAATACTAGGTCCTGCGATTCCCAATAATTTTTCTCTTTCTACTACTGGTTTAATTTTTGTATTTACTTTCCTTTATAGTTGGATTTGGGTTGAGCTCAGCTTAGCTTATTTAAAAAAATTAAAAACATTTATTTCCTAGTGAATCTACAGACTAATCTCTTAACAGAGATAACTCGTTAAAATAATGGAGAAATCGCAATCAGCTTTTTAGAAGAACGTCAATTAGGATAATCTCATCTGCATTTTTTAAGGCTCTTTTTATTATATTTTCAAATTCGACTAAACTATTTGCCCGTTCTCCTTTAATTCCAAAGCTAGCTGCCAATTGGACAAAATTTGGGTTTGTAAAAGTTACTCCATAGCTCTTACCAAACTTTTTGTTCATCATTTCCTGCTCTATTTTTAATGTAGAGTCGTTTAAGACAATAATAATGAATGAAAGCCCTAAGCGCTTTGCCGTCTCTATTTCTGCAAAATTCATTAAAGCTCCTCCATCTCCAGTAATACAAATAACTGAATCATTAGGGCAGGCTAGTTTAGCTCCAATTGAGCCTGGTAAAGCAATACCCATGGAAGCTAGACCATTTGATATAATGAACTTGTTAGCGTTTTTGGGTTGATAAGTTCGAGCTATAGATACTTTATGAGCTCCCACATCTGAAATCACAATTGTTTCCTCTGAAGAGAGCTTATCGATACTATGCAAGATATTCTCAATTGTCAAATGAAGTAAATTGCTGTCTATCTTTTTCTCTTCAATATGATAGGATTGCTTAATTTGTTTCTGGAGATTACCAGAAGGAATCCACAGTTTAGAAGGAATATCGAGCTGATTGAATACCCGTAAAGTCTGCTTTATATCTCCAACCAATTCAGCTTCTACTGGATAATATTCATCTATTTCTGCTGGTAAGGTATCTATATGTAAAATTGGTGTTTTTTCCGTGTTCCATTCTTTGGGTAGCTTCTCGACAAAATCAAACCCAATTACAATAAGCAGATCAGCTTCCTTTAAGCCTGCGAGCACTTCATCTTTCTCATTAAATCCAAACGTAAAGAAATTTTGTGGATGATCTTTAGATAACACACCTTTAGCCATATAACTATGGGTAACCGGTGATTGAAGACGTTCAATAAATAGTTGAAGCTCATCCACGGCTTCCTGTCTAACAACGCCGTTACCGATAATAACAAAAGGTCTCTCATACTGCCTAATAAGAGTATTGGCAGCCTGAATTGACTCCATGATAGGTATACTTACGGGTATAGATGTAGGTGAAATAGGTTTGATGGGAACGATTTGAGTTGCTAATTCTTCTGGCAATTCTACTACTATGGGTCCTGGCTTTTCCATTTGTGCAATTTTAAATGCTTTTCGAATAATCTCAGGAAGCGTTTGTGCATCTTTTATTTGAACACGCCACTTCGTTGCTGGTTCTACCATTTTAATAATGTCCATATATTGATGTGACTCTTTATGCTGTCTCCCCAAAACAGCCTGTCCCGTTAATGCTACAACAGGAGAGTGGTCTAGTTTTGCACTAGATATACCTGTCAATAAATTAGTAGCTCCTGGTCCTAATGTTGATAAACATACCCCTACTTTGTTTGTTAACCTTCCGTATACATCTGCCATGAAAGCAGCTCCTTGTTCATGCCGCACATTCACGAATTGAATCTGTTTAGAGTTGGATAAAGAATCAATAAAATCCAACGTCTCTTTACCAGGTATTCCGAAAATATATTCAACTCCCTCATTTTCTAAACATTGAACAAGTGTATCCGTCACTTTCATATTGTTCGACCTCTCTTTAGATAGTATTCTGACAAGCTTATGTGAAAGAAATAGCTCATTAATTCTTATCTCGTCTTTTCTCGTTTTAACTAACCGAAACCCTAAATATATGGAATGAAATCATACTCACTAACTATTGTTTATAGTGTTACCATTAGGTTCTTATGTTAAATACATTTTTTAGAGAATGTATAAATAATTGGATGAGTCAACCTTTCATCCGTGTGAACTGATTGGGAGTGTGACAATACTCTATAAAGAATTATTATTAGAAAGTAACATTTTAAGGAATGTAAAAAATCCCATATACAAATAATAAGCCGAATACTCGTATAAATTGGAAGGAGCGGCTTTTATGAAAAGATTATTATGGGTAGGATTTATTGTGTTATTTTCGCTAAACATGCTGGTTGAACCAAGTAGTGCTCGTGCTGAAGCACCAGAACATCGTGTTAGTCAATCTCAGGTAACGTTTGAAAATGAATTCAGAAGACTTTGGATGGATCATGTATTGTGGACAAGTAATTATATTACAAGTGCAACAACAGCAGGATCAGAAGACCAAAAACAGGTGTTGGCAAGGTTATTAAAAAATCAGGAAGATATCGGGAATGCTGTGAAGCCGATATACGGAGAAAAAGCTGGGAACAAACTTACGGCTTTGCTTAAGGAACATATTGTGATTGCCGGCAAGATTGTAGATGCAGCTAAAACGGGAAAGAAAGCCTTGGTGAATCAATTAAACAAAGAATGGTATCGAAATGCTGATGATATAGCAGCGTTCCTTAGCCAGGCTAACCCTTATTTAAAAAATGAAGACTTAAAAAAATTACTGTATATGCATCTAAAATTGGTGACAAATGATTTATCTGCAAGCTTAGAAAAAGATTGGGAAGCAAGAATCGTTGCAATTGATGAAGGAATCTCACATATCGTCTTAATGGCAGATACTATATCTGCGGGAGTTGTGAAACAGTTTCCAGAGAAATTTAATAAATAATCTTAATAATCGCCAATAGAATGCTGGAGATTATTTGAAATTCCTTCATAAGAAACTGCACCTGTAAGAACTCTTTTGATTGATGCCTCTAGGAGACCTTATGTTCACTAAAAAGGTACATGTAGATATTCTGCATAAATCGTCATACCAAAAAAAGGTTTATTAAACTTAAACACTGGGTATTATCAAATCAAGACGATGTGTTAAGAGTACCGCCCGTGCATAGGGTGTGTCCTTCTCTATTCTATAAAAAATGGCGCCTCCAACGGCGTCATTTTTTATTTGTAAACAAGTTTAAGGATGCTTCATGCGAAGGTTGGATTTATATCAAAAGGTACATAGATTCTTATCTAATAGAATCTATTTTTACACCACTATTCAAAAAGATTTTGAGTGAACTTCCCTTTCTTTTGGGCAGACGGGTCCCCGTGTGCTCTCTCATCTAATTTAGTTCATATTTATGAATAAAATGCCCATAATGAGTATGTGGGCATTGGTTGATCTTTGACTTCTATCATTTCGATGTTTAGAAGATCACTTATAAATATTTTGAGGTTTTTGCATATGAACCTCATTATGATGTAGATCGTCATACCCCAATCACCTTTTTAGTGAAGTGAGTATTGATAAAGAAAGTTAGAAAGATCACATTAATTTAAGTTTAAGATGTCTCTATTGGGATAATATAATAAATAAGCTAGATTTAATGATAATCTGGTTTATTTTCTACATTCTAGGAGGCAACAAAAAATGGAACACGGTAAAGTGAAATGGTTTAATGCTGACAAAGGTTTTGGATTTATCGAGCGTGAAGGTGGAGAAGATGTATTTGTTCACTTCTCAGCTATTCAAGGTGAAGGCTTTAAATCCTTGGATGAAGGTCAAGAAGTGACTTTTGATATCGAACAGGGGCAACGCGGACCACAAGCGACAAACGTAAATAAAGCATAAAAACCATACTAAAAAGCAGACTCTATTTTCAGAGTCTGTTTTTATTTAAAAAGATTTTTATATCAAAACTTATTTATCAACAATTATAGTTCGTGTTTTTTTAATTCTTCTTCAAAGAAAAAGGTACTTGGATATTTGTCGACTGTATAAGAGTATCTTTTCATGTTTTTTACATAATGATTTTTTAAGATTGTTACTGATTCATTCGATACTCTTATAGTTACTATTTCTCCATTACTAAATATTTTCTCACTCATAGCCCTTATCCTTTTTTGCACCTGTGTAAATTACATACAAAATAATAAGCGTATTAAGAAACCTGCTGTTTTTGTGTATATAAAATTTTTCATAAAATTGATATCTTGGGCATAATACAGGATAGACACTTGGTAGAGGGGCGATTATTTGAGGCTGAAGGATGGAAACTTTTATACAGATAGTAGAACCAATAAGGTATATAGATTAAATGAAGATGACAAGGGAAGCTGGTACCTGAGTACACGTGATGATGAAGATCATCATCAAATGTCAAAAACCTCGGGGCGTAACATGATGAAATTGATAAAGAGTTTTTATACCAAAGTGAACGACAGTTGAAAATTTATCACTCTGCAAAACAACATAAAAAAATAAAGCTAGCTTAACCCAGCTAGCTTTATTTTTAGTTTATAGAGCTAGTTATCATAATGTTTTTTTAGGAATTAAGCAACGATACGAACAAAAATTTTTAACCTGGCCGTTGGCAATCACCTATTATTTAATTTCGATTGCAGAAGCCTTGTTGTCCCAATTCGACGCCATAATACCATTTCTATATTGTTTTTTAAAAAATCATCTATAATTGATATTGTTTTAATCTCATATTGAGATATATAATAAAAATAAGAAAAAAGAAAACGCTTTCTAAATTTAAATACATTGTTACTTTTCAAACTATAAGGAGGATTTAAAATGAGCCAAGTGGAAAGAAATTCTAAAGTACAGAAATTAGTTGAGTATAAAAAATTCAATGAAGAAGAAGTTTTAAAAATGACAGATCCGCAGGTTGAATATTATCACTGGCTCTATTTTGATGATTCCGCTTATGATTATATGTAACTCAACTATAAAGTAAGAAAAAAGCACAAAAACGTTTGGTTCCAACGGGTTTGTGCTTTTTTCGTTTCTTTAATTATACGATTACTCGTTTTCAATACCTTTTCCTGTGACAACAAAGTGAGGGCTGTCTTCCTTTCGGTTGAAAAGTCTCCAGAACTCACTATACTCATCGTCTTCTGACGTATCCGGAAATCCCTCCACTAAATAACCTTGAGATAAAAAGACCTTTAGCCCTCCTACTTCATCCGAGTCAACTCTTTCAACAATCGTGTGTTCGTTTATACCTTCTATAAAAGATTCAATTCGTTCATCGAATCGATTATTTCCCTGGACATCCCATTCAAAGTACTCATTTTCATCATCCAATCCTGTTCTTGGAGAATAGAAATCCCGTGAGGCTACTACAATTTTATTACCTTTGACAATACGCCATGAACATTGAATATGTAAAGCGTATTCAGCTACCTCTTCCGTTTTCCCCCTTCTGGTTACTAAAATTTTTTCTCCAAATCCTAGCCAAAACAAATTTGAGGCTCTCCCCGCGCATCTTACATTTAAGCCCACTAATTTGTCTAATTTTGATATAGTTGCTTTTCTCATGCTTTTCTCCTTTTATTTGCAGCTAAAGCTCACTTTTACTGCTCAAATTAATACCTGGTATATTCATACTAAACATAAGCTACATAAAAAAGCTCTTTGTGAAAACACCGTCTGTTTATTTCTGCTTTTTCCCTTCTCTTACTTCGCTGATTGTCTTTATAAACTCACGCTCAGTTACTCCTAGATAGGAGTCGGAACGACGAACATATACAATCCTAAGGTTTCTATAAGGCCCAGGTATTGAAAAGAGCTGTACTAACCCTTCCCTCTCATATCTCTCCGCTAATGACCGGGCTATAAGTGTCACACCAAGACCAGAAACTACTGTCCCCATAATCGTTTCAAGTGTAGCAAATTCCATAATTTTCGGCGATACGATTTGTTCGTCTTTTAACCATTGCTGTAGTCTTTCTCTATATTGGCAGCCTTCATTAAATAAAATGAATGGTAGGTGCAGTAACTCTTTGGCAGACTGAATCTGCTTCTTCCCTTTTTCATTTGCACTGCATACAAGTACAATTTCTTCATCAAAAGCCGGAATTTGATCAAGCATTGACACATTTACTGGTTCTGCTACAAATGCCCCGTCTAGCTGGAACTTAAGAACTTTCTCTATTAATTGTGTACTTACTCCTGATACTAGAGAAATATCCACATTTTTGTGCTTATTATGATAGGAAGAAATGATTTCAGGAAAGCCTACTACCGTTTCAACTAATCCAATACATAATGATCCAACAAGGTTACGCTCATCTTGAAATGCTTTCTGTATTTCATCCATTAGCCTCATCATTTGTTCTCCGTACGTTAAAAGTTTTCGACCTTCTACATTTAATGTCATTCCGCGTCTGTGACGATGAAACAATGGGTGTCCAATTTTTCGTTCAAGAGATCGAATACGTGCTGTTACATTTGGTTGGACGTAACCTAGCTTATCAGCAGCAAGACTTACACTTCCGTATTCTGCCACAGCTATAAATATACGTATATCTTCTACTTCCATAAACATCCTCCTTTCTACTTACGTTCATTCATTTAGGTATTAATGATAATGATATCTACAATCATTTATCATTATTTTACAAGATATCAAGCTCTAGATAAAATAATGACATCCGAGTGCTACTGCAATTATTTAGTAGCCATTACGTAAAGTTCTTAAAATGAGGTGACTAAAAGGAGGAAATCTGATTGTTTTATTTACTATTGTTTCTTGCCATCATCTTGGAGGTAATCGCAGTATTTTTTCTTAATCTTACAAATGGATTCACAAACTTTGTTCCGACTGTTTTAGCCATACTATTTTATTGTTCTTCGATTGCTGCTTATATGGTCCTTAACGCCAAAGGTGAAGTAGGAGTAGCAAGTGCTTTATATGCAGGAGGAGCAACCGTACTTGTTGTTGTCACAGGTATTATTTTTTTTGATGAAACTATTTCCTTATCTAAAATCTTAGGAGTTTCTCTTATCGTAATTGGTGCAGTTTCTCTTAACATTAAAGGAAGTTCTAAAGAAAGAAGGGCAGCGTAATGGGATACGTATTTTTAACGATTGGCTTAGTTTTAGGCATTGCAGGGCAAATGTGTGTAAAACTATCTAAAGGCTTTAGACAAACTGTTCCCACGATAGGCGCATTCTTGCTGTTCATTGCCTGTATTTATTTTATTTCTCTAACGACACACTATTTTGAAATGGGTATTGTTTTTGCTATATGGGCAGGGCTAACGATTGCTAGTACAACGCTGTTAGGTATTTATATATTTAAGGAATCAAAAAACAAAAGAAAGATTATCTCCGTTACTCTTATTATTACCGGTGTTATTGTACTAAAGGCTTTTTAACACACAAAGATGTTTAACCGAAAATCTCTTGTTCTTATATTGGGCATTTACTCTTCAACTAGTATTTAGTAAGGGTTTTCATATTTCCGAAATCGCGGAAGTACATATATTAAACTGATTTGTGTTAGACTGTTACAAGCTTAATACTTTGAAAAGAAAGGTCTGAAAAAACATGACACAAACGAATACAGCATTTCGCGATGCGCTTATCAAATCACTCAGAGGTGAAAGAGGTCATCTTCCAACAATTAATGCAATAACCGATATTAATATGGAACTTGCTTCACATAAACAAAAGGAATTACCTTACTCTATTTATCAATTAGTGAAGCATATGAGCTATTGGCAAGACTTTTTACTTGCTCTTGCTAAAGGAGAAAACCCTGAGAGACCGAAAAGTGTAAGTGAAAGCTGGCCTGAACATCCTGCTCCGGTTGATGAGGAAGAATGGCAAAAGACGATCCAGCATTTTTGTGATGGAATTGACGAAGCTTGTCACTTAGCTGAGACATTATCAATCGAAGAACCTCTGGATGCTTGGCCAAGTGAAACCCCAGGGGGATTACTGCGTAATATTGCTTCTCACAACAGCTATCATCTAGGTGAAATTGTCATTATGAGAAGATTAAACGGAGCATGGCCACCGCCAACGGGAGGCTTTCCTGCTTAGATTGAGACATAATGCAGAAATAAAGCTCTAAAAAGCGTCCATTAAACACTTTTAGAGCTTTATTTTAGTTGTGTACTATTACCTTTATGAATAAAGTGTGGGACAAAACAAGTCTTCCTCTGCATTTCTGACAATTGAAAAGTGTGCAACGTTGTAATGACCATGTAAAGTTTCCTTATAATGCTTTATGATTTGTTCAGCACTTAAAACCATTACTGTCCATTGTTGAATGTCCATCACCCACTAATGTCACATCCACCCCATTGATTGTAGCTGTTCTGACTTCACTATCTATACAGTGTTGTGTCTAAATCAATGAGCAACTTAGCGGATTTTCTTGCCCCCTTGGTCTCTTGACCAGCTCCCCTTCACAGTTAGGACAAATATACATCGCACTTTCACTACATTTATCACAGAATGTACATTCATGTGTACAGATATAAGCAACAGAGCTATTATGGAGTTTCTTATTGCACTTTTCGCATGTATTTCTCATTTCTAAAGCCATTAAATCCCTCCTTTTGATATAATTAAATTGTATTGTATAAATTTCTATTTTCACATATCTATTTTATTGTATTACTAATTAATAGCTTTAATATTGACGGAAAATTCATTATTTTAATTTATAATTTAAAGCGGGGTATGTTTTATGGATGAAATTGATAAAAATATATTACTACATCTACAAGAAAATGCTCGTTTGTCTTTTACACAGTTGGGAAAGCTGGTTGGTTTATCAACCCCTGCTGTTAATGAAAGAGTAAAAAAACTTGAAGAGAAAAACATAATAGATGGATATAGAGCAATAATTAACCCTGAAAATTTCAACAAACCTGTAACTGCTTTTATTTTATTTAGCAATACAAAATGCAAGCAATTCGTAGAATATTGTAAAGAACACCCTGAAGTTATTGAATGTCATCGTTTGGCGGGTCAATACAACTATCTAGTAAAGGTTTTAACTCATTCCGTTCAATCTCTTGAAACATTTATTGATGAATCTATGGCTTTTGGAGAGCCATCTACATTGATTAAACTTTCATCACCAGTTGTCTATAAAGCAATAAAATAGAAAGGGAGAAATATCCAATATGAAAAAGCGGATTTTGAGTTGGAGCATTCTTGTTGGGGTTATTATTATTTTAGCTATTGGTATACCAAGGATAACAGCTAATGAAGCAAGCCCTTTAGATTCACCAGAAGAAAAAAAGAAAGTAGAAGAACTCGAAGAAAATTTCCGAAAGTGGTCACTTGAACCACTGGATAAGTTTATGGTGCAAAGTTACCAAGCAAAGCCGAATGGACATCAGTGGAATAGTGTGAAACAAAAATCAATTAAAAATTACCGTGTCACATATTACACGTTTTTTGGATTTCGTTACATGGAAGCAGAAGTTAGTTGAATCTAAGATTATGCCACATGCCCGTTTTTTCTTAATCATGATCAATTCGATGTTATATAGATATAAAAAATAAACGTACAAAAAAAGGTAATGCAACATGCACTACCTTTTTTGTATTGTAATTGGTCTCTAAAACATATGAAATTATTTTAAAATTATCAATATTATAGATTAAAAGGATTTTATTACCTTTTATGGTATACTCAAACCTGAACTATTCTTAAGGAGTGAACGAATTGGAAGTGAATAACCAAACTCAAATGAGAACAGTTATTGAGTAGATGTCTAATGCAAATACCAATTTTAGAAAAGGTGATGTGTGTAGATGAGTCAAAGATATGTTCAGCATCGTTTATTTCCTTACTTATTGGCCGTGTTTTCCGTATATTTACTTATCAGTAAAAGTAGCTTTATACCATGGTCCATCCTTGCATTTATAGTAGTTAGCACAAACGTAATAGATAAAAGATATAAGTCTTCAGAAAACACTAAGAGATATATTTTTGCTAATAAGAGACTAGATTTTGTGTACAGACTTTTTTTATCTATCAGTGTTTTATTTATTATGATGAATCTACTTGTCTTAAAATTAGGTACAATATCTGTACTATATGTTCTTCTTCTACTATTTTTGACATCCATATTACTGTTCACTAGTCATATGGAATAATACGCTGTCTGTAGAATAACGAATGGTAGAGTTTTATCAATTAGAGCGGAGCATAAAATTGCAATCAACTTTTCAAAGAAGATTTAAAGACATACTATTCATTATTCTAACCTTATTACTTGTCATCTCCGTATTAGTAAATTTCGCTAGTTATTTTAATAGCAAGCAAATCGAAAGCATCAGTTCACAATGTTACGATAAAGGCGGAGAAGTCATACTTGAGATACATAACCCTTTTACCAATGATTATTCTTTTATATGTAGGTAGGCTTTATCTATCTACTCCAGTGTTTTTTCATAAATGCAGGGACATTTTCATTTTGCATTTTAACGAACGGTCTTTGCAAAAATAAATAAGCGCAGCTGCTTACTTCAGCTACGCTTATTTATTTAAATCTTTATGTTGATATTAACCTATAAACCATTCAATTCTCTACCTATACCTTATCTAGATGAAAATCTCTCCATTATGGTCTGTACATGTCATAGCTCTAATGTTTAGTCTCAAATTAACTCCAACGTTTTTCGAGACGCAATATGATGGTAAACTGCACCAATCATACCTGATTGATTTCCAAAACTAGTAGATCTGATAACAGCACAGAATGCTGGATCAATTTCTAAGATTCTCTGTTTTAATTCGTTTATGAATGTTTTTCTTGAAGTAATCCCTCCCCCGATATAAAAAGTAGGAGGAGCAAACACATAATATAAGTTTAAGATGTTCATTGCCAATCCACTATATAAGTCACTAACCAGAAGCGATGCCACTTCTTCCCCTTGGTCGTAAGCTTCAAAGATTTGTTCACCTGAGACATTTTGAAAAGGTATGTTCATACACGTTGCATATTTTTCACGAATGACTGCCAGCGTAGCTGTTTTGTTAAATTTATGATTTTCTGCAATATCACTCGTAACGTGTTCACTGAACATATGTCCAAACTCACCAGATCGGTTACGTCTCCCTCTATAAAGAGCGTCGTTCAAATAAATTGCGCCTCCAATTCCTGTTCCAATAGTTAGACAAAGAAAGTCAGTCTCTTCTTTTGCACTTCCTTTCCATTTTTCTGCTAGAGCTACACAATTCGCATCGTTTTCTGCACTTATTGCCAAATCAGGAAATTGTTCTTTAAAATATGCAAAGATATTGAACCCATTAAAATCTTCAATAGCACCGCCCATTTCAATAAAACCTGTATTAGGATTAATAAAACCAGGTATGCTTAGAGCTAGCCCTACTACATCAGAATCCATTCGGCTTTCAATTTGAGTAAGAATAGTCTGCCCTTTCCTATTGGCTAGAGGTATTTTTACGGATTCAACAAGATTACCGGAAAGAGAAAATTTCCCCATTTTTAAATCGGTACCACCAATATCACAAGCTAATACAAATTTCATTGTATATCCTACTTTCTTCTTCAAAATATTGACTATAACTTCATTATAAGTGCATAAATAAAGAATTACCCCCTATAAAAGTATACGGGGGGTAATTCTTTATTTAATTGTTTCAAGCAATATTACTTTCTGATTGTTTTTTTGCTTCGAGCTCTTCATTGTAAGAAATACTATCTTGCATTCTGACAAAAGGAAGATAAATCATCACTGACATCGCAATGGTTACTATTTGCAATAAAGCCCCTCTCCAGCCGCCAATCAAGAAGCCAGAAATAACCGGCGGTGTGGTCCAAGGAACCTGAAGTGCATTGAAAGGCTCTACCCATCCCCAAATGATAGAGAAGTAAACCATAAATGATGCGATTGCAGGAACAACAATAAAAGGAACAAACATTATTGGGTTAAATACAATTGGCATACCAAAAATGATTGGCTCGTTTATATTGAATAATCCAGGAGCTAAAGATAATCGACCGAGCTGCTTTAAGTGCGATGACCGTGCCACTATAAGAGCTGCAATAATAAAACCAATGGTAATACCTGATCCTCCTAGTTTCGTAAATACATCCAGGAATTGAATGGTTACAACTTTAGCATTTTCGCCTACAACAAGCTCTTTACCAGAATCCAATATTGCTTGGTTTTGTAGAGCATTGGCTGTTAGAAGCGGTCCCATTACTCCCATAATAATGGCAGCACCATGAATTCCACACCACCAAAGAAGTGACATTAAGACCATGATAAGAACTGCACCAGTAAGCGTGTCCGTCAAATTTTGCACGGGTACTTGCAGCAGTTTATAAACAATTTCAGTGAATGTCTTATTTGCAAAAGCTTGGCATAATCCAAAGACAATGGCAGCTACTGTAATGATGGCAAACCCAGGAATTAGTGCAGAGAACGAGTTCGCAACGCCTGGCGGAACACCTTCTGGCATTTTAATACGAATATCACGCTTAATAAACTGCGAATACACAAAGCCAACAAATAGACCAACTACAATCGAGGCTAGTACACCCTGCCCGCCGGTCCAAACTTTGGGAATAACACCTGTGACGGTTTCTCCGCTTTTTGCCAAGACAGAGGACTGAGTGATAATAAGGAAGGCAACTACACCTAAAATACCAGCTGGCGTACCTTCAATTTTTTCGTTCCGGACGTATGAATAAGCGATTCCAAACACACCAATAAGAGCCAGAATATCAAATGTAGAACCGACAACCTGGGTAAGTGGAAGGTTCCACTGTTCTCCAAAGAATTTCACCATAGCCTCTTCCCAGCCTGGAATCGGGGCAGCGAGAATTAATAGAAAGAGAGAGCCGATAATTGTCATCGGCATTGTTAAAATAAACCCATCCTTAATTGCAAGTGTTGGTTTTGCATTTGCAAATCGAAGGAAGAACGGGGTGAACTTTTCAAATACACTTTCTAAGCGACCCATAGGGGTACCTCCTTAAAGTTCTTCTGCGCGTGTAGCGATAATATCCTTGTACCAAAAGAATGACTGCTTTCGTTTTCTTGCAAGATTATTTTTGTGATCGACATAAATGAATCCGTATTGTTTTTTATAACCATTTAACCAGCTAAGCAAATCAATGACAGACCATGCAAAGTATCCTGAGACGTTAATTCCTTCCATGACAGCTTTTTTGACAGCGCTTAAATGATTTTCAATATAGTCGATTCGAGGTTGATCATGAATCTCTTCACCAACGATAGGATCTTCATCTCCTAAACCGTTTTCCGTGATATACATTTTGATGTCCCCGTAGCGTTCTTTAAGCATACGCATCCCTTCTAGAAAAGCATCAGGAGCGATTTCCCATCCCCATTTGGTATATACCTTTTCTTCTATCATGACTGTTTTGTATACACCGTCAAATGAAGGGTTTCCAGGTTTACCTGTTGAGTTCTCACGTCCACCAGACAATACGAGGGCTGAATCGTTTTTCATTACGCGCTGTGGGCAGTAATAGTTTAATCCGATGAAATCATTCATAGGTGCCGTTCTATGAAGCAAATCCAGTTCCTCTTCTGTCATTTGCGGGAGTAGCCCTTTAGCTTCGAGCTCTTTTATTACATATTGTGGGTAAGCTCCTTTCAAAATTGGATCATAATACCAATGTGTCGAATATGCATTCGCATGTCTTTCTGCAAATTTGTTCTCTTCGTCCTCATCAATGCTAAACGCCGGATTAAAAACATGAGTAATGCCAATTTCCCCCTCATAGCTTGACTGTTTGAAAAGTTCAACCGCACGGGCATGAGCCACAAACACATTATGTGTCGCCTGAAAGTATGCTTTCGCATCCCCTTCAATTCCTGGTGGGTGAGCACCGGTTAAATAGCCTAACGAACAAAAGATAACCGTTTCGTTAAAGGTAATCCAATTCCGTACTCGATCACCGAATGCTCTAAAACAAACATCAGCAAACGTGACAAATGCATTGGCTGTTTTAGGATTTAGCCAGCCGCCTTCTTCTTCAAGCGTTTGAGGAAGGTCCCAGTGATACAATGTGACGAACGGAACAATTCCGTGTTTTAAACATTCATCAATGACATTATTATAGAATTCCAATCCTTTTTGGTTTACTTCACCTGTACCGTTGGGAAGAATACGTGTCCAGGCAATGGAAAACCGATACGATTCCAATCCCATCTCTGCCATAAGTGCGATGTCTTCTTTATATCGGTGATAATGATCAATGGCCACATCACCGTTTGTTCCTTCAAATGTTTTACCGGGAATCTTTGAGAAGACGTCCCAGTTCGAAACCCCTTTACCGTCCTTGTTCCATGCCCCTTCTACTTGATAAGAAGCTGAAGCTGCGCCGAACAAGAAATCTTTTGGCATTTTCAAATCATTCACCCCGTTTATTTATTCGCTAATTTAATCGCGTGTTCAAGTACTTTTGCACCATTCATCATGCCGTAATCCACCGTGTTAATAACATCAATAGCGACACCTTTTGGTTCACAAACAGCTTTTCCTTTGTTTAACAAATACTTCACCTGAGGACCTAATAAAGCAACATCGATATTATCAACATACTTTTCCATCTCTGACTCAGGGTAAGCTGCAATCTCAGCTTCTACACCACGCTCACCAGCAAACGCTTTCATCTTCTCCACTAACATACTTGTAGACATACCTGCTGCACAGAATAATCCAATCTTCACCATATCAATTCATCCCTTTCAATAAGTTAATTTCTTTTTGCATGGTCATCATATGATCCAATAGCTCTTTCACTAAGATTGTGTTCATCAAATGGTCTTGGGCATGAACCATCAATACACCAACCCGTGCCGATTTCCCTTGGGCCTCTAGTGTGACAAATTTTGTTTGAATAGCATGTGCTTCGTTTAAAATTGAATTCGCTTTTGCTACTTCTGCTTCTGCCTCTTTTACTTTGTTTTCTCTGAGCAGATGTAAAGCAGCGTGATAGCTCGCTTTAGCATCACCTGAAAATGCAATTAATCCAAAGATATCTTCAGAGCTAATCTCAATCGATTCTTCGACCATATATGTACACCCTTTCATAAGTACAAATCTAATTTGTTGGTACAAATTTTATAAATTTATAATAACTCACTCAGATTCATATGTAAACTATTTTTTTTATTTTCAGACAAAAAAAAAGAGCCCTGAGCTCTCTTTGCACCTTAACTACCTTTCATATTTGATACTTTTAGCAATTTTACATGTTTGAAGTGATGCACTGACTGTGAGTAATCAAATATTGCACCGTTTATTAAATAAACCGTATTATCTACCACCAAAGCCGGATCATTCTCTCTTAATCCCAATAAATCAGCTTGCTCACACATAAGATAATCGGCACGAATAACACGATCTGCAAAACCAATTGCTAGTTGCTGGTCATTGCGTAAATATGTATAAATCGATTTTTTCACAATATTTTCATCAAGGTATTTAACAAGATTTTTGTTGAAATACGAAGTTTCAATTGAAAATGGATCACTATCAACATATCTTAGCCTTTTTACATAATAAATAGGTGTTCCAATCTTACATCCCATATTTTGGGCTAGTTCCTCATCCGCATTAATTAATTTAAAATCTAGCAGCTTGTTTTCTACAAGGCGGTCACTAAAATCATTGGTAACTCCTTGTAGCTTTTCAAGATTAACGTATCCATTGTTGTGATGATTACGAATAAATGCACCGCTGCCCTGAACTTGATATACATATCCTTTATTCACGAGAATTTCAATTGCTTTTCGTACTGTATTACGGCTCACCTGATACTTTGCTGCATATTCATCTTCAGTCAAAAGTTTATTTGTTTTTTGATAAACATGCTCAGTAATATCAGATTCAATTTGGCCAGCTACTTGCAGATATTTTGGCATCATTCTGTTTTACACCTCTCTATACAAACTAAAAAACTAGGGATTATTATAGCATAAAATACGGAAAGAAGTGCTTTTATGAATATACTTGAAATAAAAAAAGCTTTATACCCTTGTTCAATATGAGGATAGCTATTACTTATACCATTCCTGAAGTACTGGAATTGACATACTGTAAAACATCTAATTTTTTTAAAAACACTGCACTTACGAATCAAAAATGAAGTTCGACGTCTTTGTCTAATTGCTTTTTTCATACAAGCTAAAGTTAACTTTAATAAAAATTGAGACCTAAACTTATTACAAAGAGCACACAATATATATTCCTTTGAGAAATCCAGGGTGTATGCCTTTATCTCTAAACTTTTTTAATAGTTTAAAAGCGGGTAATACATTTCATAAAAAGGTATGATTTTATTAACTTTTTACGCATTACACTCACGGCTGTTGCTTTCTCTTTCATCGGTGTTATATTCAGGGTAATTTATGCTCAAATAATTGGAGAGAAAGATGTCCAAATCGAAAGTCTTATCGGTCTCTTTATTGGTTTTTTTATTGGGATTTTCTTAATTTCCTGCTTTACTGATTATCGTAAAGAGAACAAAAATAATAAATAAAATGACCAAGTTCGTTTGCATAACCGTTTCAATTAAAAAGTGCGTTAGCCCTGCTTGGGTTAACGCACATGATCATTCGCTTGAATCAACAAAACTCACGCTTTTATAAGATCTAAACATCCTTTTAAATGCCAAAATAAGGGCTGTTCGGATAGAAAAATCAAGGTTAATTAGTAAATTCGGGGTGCATCGTACATTCACACTCAATTGCCTTTTAGACCGATGATTTTTCTGATGACTTATTGCCCGGTGCAAACCAACCCAATAGCGCGATACCAACTAATACTCCATAGAAAATCAGGGTCCAAGCGGTGCTATGAGGGAAATGAGAATCTAAGACGCCGATATCTTTATGCGCAAAAGTAATAACCGCAAGTTTAACACCGACCCAGGCAACAATTGCATATGCTGTCGTTTCTAAGGCAGGTCGCTTTTCAAGGAGTTTTACAAACCAGGTTGCTGCAAACTTGATTAAGATAAGACCTGCAATCCCTCCAAGAACTACAACTGCAAACTGCCCTCCGTCCATACCACCGATTTCTCCAAACTGTGAATCCGGAAGCCCAAGAGCTATAGCGACCGCAGCTAAAATAGAATCAATGGCAAAAGCAAGGTCAGCTACCGCAATTTTCCCCACTGTCGGCCAGAACCCCTTTCCAGCAGACTCCTTCTCATCATCATCATGAATATTCTCATTATGTTTCCCAAACCGCGCCTGAATGACATGCTTCAAACCTAGATACAGAAGATAAACGGCTCCTATGGCCTGTATCCACCAGACGTTGGCGATAAATGAAATGGCAAAAAGAGCTCCAAACCGAAAAATAAATGCCATAAGAATTCCGTAATTAATCGCTCTTTTTTTCTGATCCTCGGGTAAATGTTTAGCTATAACTGCTAGTACAAGAGCATTATCGGCTGATAATAATCCTTCTAACCCGATTAGAATCAATAATGCCCATACGTATTCGAGCCAAATAGATTCCATCCATTTTTCTCCCTTCCAAAATGTAACTTGTTATTCTAAAGGTTTTGTTTACAATAGAATAACCATATATCCTAAAGGCAACCCTAAAAGATAGGATTTTCATTATTTTAACACTAACCTTCTGTAAAATACCGCTTTAAATACAAATAAAAACCAAATTATTAAATTTTTACATTTTTATCATATAACTTCGCCTTGTTAGGTTGTTAATGAAAACGTTGAACCACCATTTATTTATAGGTTTGTCGCTTAACATATAATCGCTATCATTTACCGATTTCCACCAAGTACTTGCGGCCAATTAAAAGAACGGGTAAAACATATTGATCAATATGTTTTACCCGTTCTTTATTTATTTTTTTACGCTAGAATAAAAAAGTCAATTAGGACTAATCCCTACCCAAAACAGGTCCACTAGAGCCTGAGCCGTTTTTTCAGGGCCTCCTAATTCTGTAATTAATTCTTTTTTGTTCCGAATCATTGTGACCGTTGAAAATGTATGCGCAAGCAATCTGGGACTTGCTACGACGATTTCTCCGTTGTCTGCGGCCTGTTTGAATACGTTCTCTAATGCCTCATGTATCGCTTTCTCTGCTTCACGAATTTCACGAATATGATCTTCTGTAAGCGACGAAGTCGCTTCTTGTAATAATGTTTCAAAATCAATATGCGGCCGCTTTAAATGATCCAATGTTACCTCATATAATCTGTGTTTTAACCCATTGGAATTTTGCAATAATTTCTCCGTCTGTTTTGTAATACGTTGGAACATGCTTGATACGGAAACTGTAAACAAAGTTGCCTTATTTTTAAAGTAGTAGTAAACGCTGGCCTTGGTCACATCGCTCGCTTCAGCCACTTGCTCCATTGAAACTTTTTCGTACCCGTATGCCATAAATAAATGAGCAGCTGTTTTCAAAATTTGCTCTCTCGTTATATTATTTTCAGTTGTTATTTTAGGTCTGCCAGGCTTTTTTTTCGGTGTCTGATTCGTATTCATAAGGGCCCTCCTTCTAGTTCAAGAAATTGGCACATTTAAACTAGTTGATTAATTAACCTTCTGGTATATATAATTATTGAAGGTTCTATATATATTGTAATAGAAACAAACAGATTTGGAAATGAGGGAGAATTAATGAAAGAATCACCTTTAGCAACATTCAGTCGATATATGACTGGGAAAGTGAGTCGATGGATTGTAATTGCCGTATGGATTTTGGCAACTGTAGTCCTCACGATTGCTTGGCCTGCTGTGAATAAGACGGAAGTAAACAATGCACCAAACTTAAGTGAGAATTCACCTTCCGTAGAAGCTGAAAATCTTATAAAGAAAGAATTCCCTAATTCATCAGGGGTTCCTGCCTTACTTACATGGCACAAAGAATCAGGTTTGAATAATGATGATCTAAAATCTATTCAGCAAATGGCGGCGGATTTAGAAAAGAAACCATTAGAAGCACAAACGTCTACTCCGCCTTTGCATAAATTACCGTTAGCAGCTCTGCAAAAGATGGTTTCGAAAGACGGAACAACTCTTGTACAGCCTATTTTCTTTGAAGAAAACGTTGAAACGGATGTACTAGAAAAAAACCTAGATACGATTAAAAAACAAGTAAAAGAGAATGTTTCATACGATTCTTTTGCGACGGATATCGATGAAAAAGATAAGCTAAGCACGCGCGTTACAGGACCTGTAGGAATTCAAGTAGATGCAACCAGCCTATTTGAAGGAGCAGACGTTTCCTTACTAATCGCGACAGTTTTATTAGTCTTAATTTTACTTCTTGTAATTTATCGTTCCCCAATTTTAGCGATTATTCCTTTGATCGGTGTAGGTTTTGCCTATGGGGTGCTGAGTCCAATTCTCGGTATTTTAGCAGATAAAGGATGGATTACGGTCGATTCACAGTCCATATCCATTATGACGGTCTTGTTATTTGGAGCCGGAACAGACTATTGTTTATTTTTAATTTCTCATTATCGCGATGAGCTTCGCAAAGTAAAAGATAAGAGACAAGCACTTATCAACGCCTTTAAAGGTGCTTCAGGTGCTATAGCGATGAGTGGCTTTACGGTTGTCATCTCTCTTTTAGCTTTAATCGTGGCAAAGTACGGGGCTTACCACCGTTTTGCAATCCCGTTTAGTTTATCTATTCTTATTATGGGATTAGCGAGCTTAACTCTTATTCCTGCCCTGCTTGCAGTTATGGGAAGAGGTTCTTTTTATCCTTTTGTTCCTCGCACTCCTGAAATGGAAGAAGAATTGGCGAAAAAGAAAGGAAAACCGGTGCGTGACCGAAAAGAGAAAAACCGTTTCGGGAATTGGATCGGTAATGTGGTTACGACTAAACCATGGACAATCATTGTAGCTTGTCTAGTCTTTTTTGGAGCTTTATCCATATACTCTAGTCAAATCAAGTACACGTATGATTTATTGTCTTCTTTCCCTGAAGATATGCCTTCTCGTGAAGGATTTACGATTATCTCTGACGCTTACTCTCCTGGTGAACTAGCACCAGCACAAGTAGTAATTGATACAGAAGGGAAATCGGTAGATCTAGAAAAAGAGTTAAAGAAAAACGATCTTATTAGTACCGTTTCTGCACCTCAAAGCGGTAAAAGTAATAAGGATTTAAAGGTATATGACGTCACGTTTAATGTAAATCCATATAGTATAACAGCTATGGAGGCTATTCCAGACTTGAAAGATGCAGCCGAAAAGGCACTGTCACAGTCCGGAGTTTCCTCAGTAAAATCCAAAGTATGGATTGGCGGTCAAACAGCGACGCAATATGACACGATGACTGTTAGTGATAAAGACAACAGTATTATTGTCCCGTTAATTATTATTTTTATATCGCTGCTGCTAGTGGCTTACTTGCGTTCTATTGTAGCTATGCTTTATTTAGTGGGAACCGTTATCCTCTCTTACAGTGCAGCTTTAGGCTTAGGCTGGCTCATCATCCACAATATCATGGGAGCAGATGCTATCCAAGGAGCGATTCCTTTATACGCATTTGTATTCTTAGTGGCGCTTGGTGAGGATTATAATATTTTTATGATCTCAAGCATCTGGCAGAAAAAGAAATACATGCCGTTAAAACAAGCGATTAAAGAAGGCGTAAGTGAAACAAGCGGTGTTATCACATCAGCTGGAATCATTTTAGCTGCTACTTTCGCGGTTCTAGCAACACTGCCTATTCAAGTTCTGGTTCAGTTCGGAATTATCACGGCTTTAGGTGTTCTGTTAGATACATTTATTGTGCGACCATTCCTTGTACCTGCGATCACTACGGTTTTAGGAAGATTTGCTTTCTGGCCAAGTAAAGCTGAAGTGGTATCAGAAAAAGAGAATTAAGTAGTAAAACAAAGGTGTTTTATAATTGATTTACTATATGGCTTCCATGAATGTAAAACCAAGAAAAAAGCAAAGAGAATATTAATATTCTCTTTGCTTTTTTAATTTACTTCCATCTGTGCTCTTCTTTATCTGTTAGCTTTACGATAAACGGAAATAAACCAATAAGAGATATAGCAACAATCCCACTTAAATAACCTAGCCCCATTAAAGGACCAGCACCTTTAAAGGAGATAAATTGTCTAGTATGGCATTTAGGACACTTCTTTCCTTTCTTAGAAAACCCAAGTAACCATACATTTTTAGCGTTCCATTTGTAATTGCAATGATTGCAACAAGCCATATATATTCTACCTTTCTTGTCTTATGCTTTTATTTGTTTTTATGTAATTTTTGAGCGGAATTATAATGTTAGTTCATATTAGTCTGATGATGATTAAAAGCCATATTTATAATTTCTCCAAGCAACAGTCCTACAGCTGCTACTGGTATAAACACTTTAAACATACTACTAATAGAAACATCTAAGCCTAAAATCAGTAAAAGAAAATAACCAAATAAGAATCCTGTACAGATAAATGAATATTTTTTTATCAATTTTCTCAAAAAAACACCTCTTTTGCTTGAATACTCCATTCACATCTTTATGTATAAAAGGATCATTCATTCTTAACAAAACGTTTATTTCTTTTTTTAACTTGAACGACTTTATAAATAAACAAACCTAAAGAAACCAATAAAATTAACCAAAAGATTTGAAAAGCTACGTCCGCCCAATTAACACTTGATATATCCATATTATCGCCTCCTATATCTTTTACGAACGAATTTCATAAAAGTTCCATATTTGTATTATTTATTGTGTTTTCTAAGTGATATTCTCACTTGCACTTTAGAACCTCCTATAATCAGTCTTAACTTTAAATGTATTAAAAAAGGGGAATACACTTTGTAAAAAGGTGTGATTTTATTAACTTTTTACGTATTACCACAACGGCTGTTGTTCTTTCTTTTTTTGGTGTGATATTCAGAATCGTTTACGGCCAAATAATTGGAGAAAAAGATTTTCAATTAGAAAGTCTCATTGGTCTCTTCGTTGGATTTTTTGTGAGTATTTTTTTCATTTATTGTTTTAATGATTATCGCGAAAAGAAAAAACATAATTAATTCACTAATTAGCAAACGAAGTGCTCGCTGTAAATTTTAATAATCTAGAATGACTTTCCGCACAACTTTCATAAAAGCAGGTATTTAGGATAAATTATTACTGAAGAAACATATGCTACTGGAGGTCGTAACTTGTTAATAGGTGAGATTGTTCAAAAGCTAAATAATGGTGCTTCTTATGAAGATATTGCTTCTTCCATTAAAATTAGTGAAGATATCTTGAAAGATGATTTAAAGAAATTCGGATTTCACTACGATGATAAAGAAAGAAATCTCGTATTTACAGGATACGAATCTGAATATGAAAATACACTTTGTGTTTGTTACTCTGATATCAGGAAACTTTCTACTTAACATTTTTGCGTTAAAATGATATTACTTCTATTAAATTATAAAAGCGCGGGCTGCATTCAGTCCGCGCTTTTAACCCTCTTCATTTTAGCTCTCTTTTTAATACTTTACCGAGCTGGTTTTTAGGGAGTTGATCAACAAAATAAACTTCCGGAACTTTGTAACTTGCTAGACGATCACTACAATAGTTTAGAATATCTTCTTTTGTTAAAGAAGAATGAGGATCCTTTACTACATAAGCTCTAGGTTTTTCTCCATAAACAGGATCTTCTACTCCTACTACAGCAGCTTCTATAACCGTACCTATTTGCTCAATGATTTCTTCGACCTGATCGGGATAGATATTATCGCCGCCATATACGATAACATCTTTATAGCGTCCCATAATATATAAAAAGCCGTCTTGATCTATCTTTCCAGCGTCCCCCATATAGAACCAGCCATCTCTAAGAACTTTGTCAGTCGCCTCTTGATTATGCCAATAGCCTTTAAAACAATAGGGGCTTTTTATAATAATCTCTCCAACTTCTCCCGTTTTCATTTCTTGTCCTGAATCAGGATCCATAATTTTTACTTCTACACCAGAAAGAGGCTTGCCTGCGGATTCAATTTTTTCATCTCCCATATTTGGTGTCCATACACTGACTGTCCATGCTTCTGTACTTCCATACCCTTGTATCATGCTGATGTCTAATTTTTCATATTCCTGAATAAGATAAGCAGGAACTTTTGCCCCTCCGGCAATAGCAACCTTTAGTGAAGATTTCTTTGACCCTGCATTTTTCACTACTTCGAGCATTTGCATATACGTAGAGGGAAACGCTAACATCATAGTGATCTTATGAGTTTCAATCGTTTCCCAAATGATTTCCGGTGTAGGATCTGACAACAGAAATAACCCCATTCCGTTGGAAACAGATTTCAAAATATTATTAATAGAACTCATATGATAAAAAGGATGCGAGGCAAGAAATCGACCATCTTCTTCATAATCGATTCGTTGACTCGATGGTTGTATATAAGAATACACATGACCATGTTCAATCATACAGCCTTTTGCGTTACCAGTAGTTCCAGAAGTAAAAAGAAGCATCGCAATGTCATCTTGGAAGACCTGTATATTTGGATTTGATGTGGAGTACGTAGAAAAAATTTCATTATATTCTTCAACTGTCTCCACACTATTTTTTCTTCCTACTTGTAAAGTAATAACGTCATTTAATAGTTCAGAATCAAAAGGAATAACCTCATGAAATTTTTGGTCGTAGAAAATAACTTTAGGTTGTGCACTGTCTAAAATATCGATAATTTCATACTTCGTCAGCTGCCAGCTAATAGGAACCGCTACGGCTCCAATTCTTAATGCAGCTAGCAGAATGGTAGGAAACGGATGATTATTTTGACATAGAATTGCAATTCGATCTCCTTTTTTAACATTATGGCTTAACAGGTAATGAGCCAGCTGATTGACACGTTCATTATATTCTTTAAATGTATGGAAAGATGTACTCCAAATTAAAGCCTCTTTTTCAGCAGATTGTTTAGCTCTTTGCTCTAATAGTTCTCCAAGTGTATACATGATAGCTCTCTCCTTTAATGATAATTACCAGTTTGAATCATATTTAAATGGTGCTTCCTTCTAATTATTTTTAATTCTATAAACTACATTACCCACACTTAACGTTAACGCAAACGTAAATTATAGACGTTTGAAAAATTCATATCTTTTTAGCATGTAAAAGATACATATTAGTCATTCAGAAAAGACTATTCCATATACTTTGAAGCTTATGCTGAGGAATTCATAGCGTTTGATCTTGTAGGATTCTTTTCTTTTTTTAACTTTAGTCTCCTTTTGTAGCAGCTATTACGTATGTTCTCTTTCTATGCATCGAGTTAATTGCTAGTTGCACTCTCCATGTGAATAACAAAAGTCTTAAGAGTTATATTAATAAAAACGCTAAGATAATATAGAGCTTCTCTTCTTGCTATAGGATCTATAAATGACCATGGAGGAAAATATGAATAAAGTCTTTTTTATTTTTATGATTATTGGTGTACCTCTTTCAATTATTGGCAGCATGTTTAATTGGAATTATATTTTCATGTTTTTTATTTATTGCGTGACATTAATTAGTTTGGCTAATTACATTAGACGTTCCACTGAAAGCCTTAGCGTTGTAGTAGGTCCAACAGCAGGCGGATTACTGAACGCTACGTTTGGCAACGCTGCGGAAATTATTATTTCATTTTTTGCATTAAGTAAAGGATTAAATACAATCGTTATTTCCTCCATTACGGGAGCAGTTCTTGTTAATCTTCTTTTTGCCAGTGGAATATCCATGATCGTTGGAGGTATTCGATTTAAAAAGCAAAAATTTAGTGTGTTTAAAACACGACATAATACTTCCCTCTTAATGTTTGCTATTATCGTAACTTTTGTATTGCCATTTATCTTTGCAAAACGCTTGGATGATAAAGATATGCAGGTTCTATCCACTTCTTTTGCTATTGTGATGCTGACCATTTACCTGCTTGCTCTTCTTTTTAAACTTGTCACACATAAAGGGATTTTCACCGGAAACTCAGAAGAAAATGGAGAGGAACCAGAATGGGGAAAAAAGAAAGCAATCGTTGTGCTTGGACTGGCCACAATTGTACTAGCTTATATTAGTGAAAAACTTGTTGGCACCATTGAGCCAGTAGGTGATGCCTTAGGCTGGAGTCACGTTTTTATTGGAATTATTGTTGTGGCCATAGTGGGAAGTGCTGCAGAGTACGTGTCAGCAATTGCCATGGCCTATAATAACAGAATGGACGTAATGGTGGAGATCTCCATTGGTTCAACCGTCCAAACGGCCATGTTTGTTGCTCCTATACTTGTTCTGTTCTCATACTTGTATGATTTCTTGCCTCTTGTGTTTAATACAGCAGAAATGATTGCGATGATTCTTGCCGCTCTCATGACGGTGACCGTTGTGAACGATGGTGATTCCAACTGGTTCGAGGGTGTTTTACTTGTTGGTACCTACATTGCGATAGGCTTTAGTTTTTACCTTTTATAGAATTTTCTCAAGAAAAAGATGAAAATTTCAGCTTACATAAAGACAAAGCTTAATCATCTTTTTAAATCTTGACGAATAATATATACACAAAAATTTGCTTTTCTTTTGCATGGTTTTCAACTTTAAACACAATTAAAGTATTGCTGTATTGATAATATATAATCGTATATGAACAAGAAAAACGAGCTCTTATCTGCTAAGAGCTTGTTTTTTATATTTATTTTATCTACCTTACATATAACCGTTTCAAATAAACAAAAGACACCAGTAAACCTAAAATGTATGTACATATTTTGAAGCGAATGACATATTAATAGCTCAAGAGACAGTGTTTACTAATAAAAGTTAGAGGAGATGAGAGTGAGAATGGATAAGTTTAATTCACAATCATCCACTGATCATCCAAACCCGCAAGTATGGAATTTTGTTTCGGCTCCTAATTTACATCCCATGAAGGTTACCATTACTACTAATAAGCCTGGAACAGCTCCCGGCCTATTATTTGTTGCACCCTATACGGTATATGGAGCAGCGATGATTGGACAGACCGGCGCACTAATTATGGATCAGACGGGTAATCCAGTGTGGTTTAGACCGCTTGCTAGTAGGTATATCCAAAATACAGACTTTCGAGTACAAATGTACTGTGGGAACCCTGTTCTTACGATGTGGCAAGGGACAATTTCAGGAACTCAAACCGCAACCCCAAACCTTCCAGCTGGTGATCCTGAACCTGGTGCTTATTTTCAAATTATCAACCAGCATTATGAGGTCATTAAAAAGTTATTTGCTAAAAAAGGATTTACAGCTGATGTGCATGAGTTTACAATCACCAAACGGAATACGGCTTTGTTTACAGCCGTAAAACAAATACCCGCAGATTTATCTAAGTATGGAGGGCCATTACATGGGTATTTTAGTAATTACTCTATTCAAGAAGTAGACATTGAGACGGGAGAGCTTCTTTTCTTTTGGGATGTACTTAAACATATTAATCCATCTGATTCGATGGTACCTGCTTCATCCGCAACAAGCTCTAATAATATATGGGATTGTTACCACGTAAATTCAGTCGAAGAAGGTCCAAACAATACACTTTTAGTGAGCATGCGTAGTATGTGGGCTATTTATAATATTGACAAAGAAACGGGAAAGGTAATTTGGCAACTTGGTGGAAAGCAAAGTAATTTTAGGCTTGGACCGAACGCTAAATTTTCTTGGCAGCATGATGCGCGCTACAGGTCCGAAAACAGGATAAGCTTGTTTGACAATGCCTGCTGTGCTTCTCCTGATTCTCCACCTCAAGGGCAAGCGCGTGGTTTAATTCTTCACTTAGATTATAACCACAAGGTTGCAAATGTAAATCGAACATATTATCATGACCCCGCTTTATATGTTCCAAGTCAAGGAAATGCGCAAAAGCTTTCCAATGGAAATCAACTCATTGGGTGGGGACAAGAACCGTACCTTTCGGAATTTAGGAACGCTGGCAATACACGGAGAAACCCTTCATTTAATTTGTTATATGATATGCAGTATCCAAATCAGAATCTTTCGTATCGAGCCTTTAAAAATAAGTGGGTAGGTCTCCCACTTTATCCGCCTAGCATAACTGTAGACTTATTGCCCGACGGTGAAGCTACAGTTTACGCATCATGGAATGGTTCAACAGAAACAGTCGCTTGGCAGGTGCTGGCGGGACCAACACCTTTTAAATTGTCAGTAGTGGTATTTAGTACCCCTCGTACTGGATTTGAAACAGATATTCATGCTGAGGCAGGTGGTCCCTATTTTCAAGTCAAAGCATTAGATTCATGCGGGAACGTCATTGGTACATCACCAACTACTTACGTGAAAATAAGACGAAATAGACGAAAGTGAGCATTAATAATCCTCTATTAGATTTTTTAAAATGTTCGTATAGTGCCCCTACTCTGAAGACCTGGGGGAATACTTGATATAGATGAGTATGGGGTGCTTTTTCTCTCGAATTACTTACCTTTTAAAACAACATCTTCTGATTTGTCATTCCATTTAACAGTTAAAATCAAATGTTTAGATTTCATTATACCTTCACTAGCGTCAACCTTTACTTTCTCTTTAAAATTCCCTTCTTCATTTAACCTTGCGTCTCTCACTGCAATTCCATTTTGATTATTTGAAGTGTCTAAATTAATTCCAAAATCCCCTACGTTTTCTACCTTACCACCTAGATAATTTAAGTTAATTTGAGCTGTTTCTTTACTATTTTCAACGGGATATAACGTAATAGTAGCTGACCAGCTTTGAGTTTCACCTGAAAACTCTAAAGGATCCCCAGCTTTACTTTGACATCCAACTAATGAAACAAAAAAGAAAAGACTAAATAAAGCAATACAAAACTTTCTCATCCTCGTCCTCCATGTAAACAGCATAATGTCATTTTTACTAACTTATATTTTATTGAAATATATCCTTAGTCAACTTGCCGTTAGTTTAAACAATGAAAGGTCTCCCAGAAATAATTCTGAGAGACTAGTAAAAAAATTAACCTGTGAAAAAACTTACAACACCTATCAGCACAAAAAATATGAGAATTGCAGATAGAATGAGTACAACTGTAAAGATAGGTTTATACTTTGCTCTATTTTCTTGATTACTTATCTTATTATGTAAATCATCTAACTTTCTTTCAATTTCATCCAGACGTTTTTCAGTGTTAATATCCATCACCTCCTACCTTTTATACGAATTACTTCTCTAAAATCTTCCTAATTACTGTATTTTAAAGAATATATATGTAAAAATGCTTTAAATTGTGTGTATAGTTAGTTACCAAAATCCTCTTTTCCCATAGTAAACGTTCATTAAAAAACAAAAATCTTAATCTAAATCAAAAGTGAAATGGACTTACTTGTTTGATAATAAACGAAATAATAAACGAAACAGCAATTGTTGCCGCTAGCTGCTTTGGAGTTTTGTAAAGGACTACGCATAAAACAGCATACATAATGAATTCTTCAATATAGTTTACATGTATGTAAAATATTCCAACCGCTAAAGAAAGACTTAACAATAACCCCATAGGCAACGCTGGTAATATCCAAGCTAGACGTAAATTATTTTTAGCCATCCATACAATATCTGCTAGAAACGGAGACGCTAGTGCGATACTTCCCCACAGTAAAAAATAACTAGTTGGAAAAAATCCAAATAAAAAAGCGGAATATATATAATAGCCTGTTAGCATTCCTATAAAGAACATGAATGTATTAAGAGCCGCACTAATTTTGGTTTTACTATACGCAGCTATAAGGGTAGCAATCAGTACCCAAATCCCTGTCCTCGAACACAAACCTCCAAAATATGGCAGAATATTCATCCGCCAACTTCCATCAACACCTGCAACAGTATCTAAATATTTGGTTGCTATCCCCAAAGCTGTACCGAAGACTAAATAGATAATAGAAAATGCAAGTTTGTTTGTAGACTTAACTATTCCAATAGTAAACTCCCCCTAACCAAAGAAAATCTATTAAAATGTTTTAACTCTTTCGTCCAAAAGCTTTTGTATCAATATTTTTGTCATCTAGGAAACTCTCTATCTTTATCTGCTCTCTTCCATTTACACTTTTATTTTTATTCATAAGTGACTCAATTTCTGTTTCAGAAAAATCTCCTTCACTCATATGCTCAACCATGTCATCGATTGCTTGATCCAGTTCATCCAAAATTTGATTGGAACCCATAATATAGCGGCTAATTCTCTCTGAATCTTTTTTATATCCTTCTGGTAAAGTATTGTGCGAAATATAGGTGGAAAAGTTATGATCATTTGCTTTCACCAGGTCTTTTAACTGTTCAAATTTTTTCGCTTGAGCTTTATTTAATTTTTGATCGGACTCCATAATTTCTTCAAATTGATCACCGGTATTGGATAGATCCTCGTTAGTGTCTAAGTATGTCTTTATACTTTCTTTCATTTCTTTTTCATCAATTAAGGCATTATTTTTCGATGAACTAAATATGGAAGTTGGTAATACAATTTTTCCACTAGCTTCTTTTGTACTTTCCTGATAAGAACAAGCGCCTAATAAAAAAATAATTATTAAGCTAAAACAAAGTTTTTTCAATTCAAACGCTCCCTTTAACAATGTATTGGTTCCATTAATTTACATAGAAAATTTTAACATTAAAATCCTCTTAGGACTATACATCTAGAGGCGTATATTGGAAAAGTCCCCTCACCTAATTAAATATAGCAAAAAATGTTAAGAACAAAGATTTGTTTGCTGTTATAGTGAACGTAAGGTAGGTGAATGTAAATGAATTATGTAACTTGTATACAGAGAACGCTGGATTACATTGAGGAGAATTTGGAGACACAAATCACTTTAGAAAAGTTAGCAGAAATTGCCTGTTTTTCTCCTTTTCATTATCACCGTGTCTTCCAAGCCATGGTTGGAGAATCAGTGATGGATTATGTGAGAAAACGAAGACTTACACGCGCAGCAGAACGCTTATTTTTCACAGATGAAAAAGTCATTGATATCGCACTTGATGTTGGTTTCCACTATCAGGAGTCTTTTAACAGAGCGTTCAAAAAATTTTATGATGTTTCACCGAAACAATACCGTAACGCAAGAAGAATATCTGGACCGCTACGGGGAAAAGCCTACCTAACTACCACACTTTTGTCAGGAGGAAATAAAATGGAACCAAAACTAGTCACTAAACCTGCTTTTTATGTCATTGGATATGAGCTAAAAACAAAGAACGAGGGTGGCCAGAATAATAAAGACATTCCTGAATTTTGGCAACAGTACATGCAAAATGGATTAGGCTCTAGAATACCCCATCCCATAAACAAAAACGTGGAGCTTGGTATTTGCACTGACTTTAATCCTGAAACGGGTGAGTTTGTTTATGTAATTGGTATGGAAGTTGAGAAAGACACTCCAGCACCTGAAGGAACAGTTTACAAAAGCTTCCCTGAACTAGAATATGCCGTATTTACTACACCAAAATCAAATGAAGAATCTTTTACTTCTTCCATTCAGTCCACGTGGAATTATGTTTTTACAGAATGGTTCCCTGAATCGGGTTATGAACACTACGGATCAATGGAATTTGAACTGTACGACAAAAGATGTTATGGCTCAGAAAATAAAGAGATTGACATCTACATTCCGGTAAAAAAACAGGCTGTTAAGGCGTAAAAGAGAAAAGCATTCCAAGTAGAAATTCACTTATAATGCTGAACATATTCCTATACAAAAGCCCAATCTCTAAGCACTTATATTTAAGAGAGGGCTTTTTATTCTTTTGCATTGGGAATTTTGGAATCAGCCAATTTGAATATTCCCTTCATTTTTAGTTATCATAATGTACGATATCGGCAATAAAAACATCAGATATACAGAGAAATACGATGTGCTTTTCTCTCCAATTACTTAATTCTTAAAACAATATCTTCTGATCTGTCACTGGATATAAGGTAATACTAGCTAACCCGCTTTGATCTTCTTCTAAAAACTCTAAAGAATCCTCGGCTTTATTTTGACATTCAACTAATACGACAAAAAAGAAAACAAAATTAGATACATTTACTATCACTTTATTTTATGTATTTTCCTCACGTGCATATTTTTTACATTTTATAGGAATGATAACGTTACTCGTTGTATAACAAATATTCACTCATATAAAAGGTGGTAAAACGTGCGACAAAGATATCTTCTGAAAAGCTCTAATAAAGAAAAGACAACAGATTGTTCAGCAACTCCCTTATATGATGATGTAAATAAAAATATAGAGAGACTATTGAACGAATTAGGAAATAGCTCCGATGTATTGGTTCGAATGGTTGAGTCTCCGTATCAAAACACGTTAAAAGCAGCCGTTATTCACCTTGACGGATTAGCAGATGAAAACATTATAAATGAGAATATCATGACTCCTCTTATTCAGTGGCTTAAGGAAAGTAATCAAGTAGTAACCGCCAAAGAGATAGAAGCACAAATACCCCAGATGTTAACTGTATCTCAATTGACTATAAAAGAGAATTGGCATGAATTTATGTCAGCCGTTTTAACTGGTGATACAGTCATACTACTGAATGGAAGTTCTAGAATTTTCATTGGCAATACAAAAAAACTTCAGTCCCGCGCAGTAACAGAACCAACCAGTCAAACGGTTGTTAGAGGACCTAAAGATAGTTTCACAGAGAATTTAAGGACGAATACTTCTTTAATACGAGCTAGAATTCAGGATTCTAATTTACGCTTAGACAGCATGAAAATTGGAAGCGTAACCCAAACAGATATAGGGATCATGTATATTCAAGGGAATGCAGATGAACGTATTGTAGAGGAAGTCAAAGAACGTTTAAAAGAGATTAAGGTAGATGGGGTCCTCGAGTCGAACTATATTGAGGAATTTATCCGGGATGATAGGACGACTATTTTTCCACTTCTATTAAATACGGAACGACCTGATGCCGTTGTAGGAAATTTATTAGAAGGTCGAATTGCTATTATTGTACAAGGAACACCTTTTGTATTAATCGCACCTGCTATTTTTTCTCAATTTTTTCAGTCTCCCGAAGATTATTATCAAAATTATTATATTGCTTCCTTTTTAAGGATACTAAGATTTGGTTCTTTTTTTCTGTCTATGTATGCGTCTGCTATCTATTTAGCATTGATTACGCATCATCAGGGACTTATTCCAAACACATTAATGGTCAGTTTAATGGCGCAAAGAGAAAGAGTTCCTTTTCCAGCAATTGTAGAAATGGTAGTGATGGAATTAGCTTTTGAGATGTTGCGAGAAGCAGGAATCCGAATGCCTAGAGCAATCGGACCAGCAGTCTCAATCGTAGGAGCGCTGATTTTAGGACAAGCAGCTGTAGAAGCAGGTTTTGTATCGGCGGCTGTTGTGATCATTGTTGCTATTTCTGCCATCAGCAATTTTACACTGCCATCTACTAGCATTGTCAATGCGGCCCGTGGTTTTCGGTTTATCTTGATTCTAATTTCAGCATTTATTGGCTTATATGGAATTTTGCTTATGACCTTATGTATATGGCTTCATATAAGTAGTCTAAGATCTTTCGGTATCCCCTACTTTTCACCTTTTGCTCCCTTTGATTTTAAAAAGCAAAAGGATACTTTAGTTCGATTCTCTTTACCATCTCTGTTGAAAAAACATCAAAATAAATAGACGTCATATAAAGATGAATGAGGATAGAAAATGAAAACTTATCTTTCGCTTTTATGGATCGCTGCCATTTGTTTATGCGTTTCAGGATGTTCGAATTACCGAGAATTAAACCAAATAGGAGTTATTATAGGATTGGGAATTGATAAGAATGAAAATTTGGAACAACCTTATAAAGTAACCTATCAGGTCATTAACCCAAGTGGTTTGTCACAAGGCAGTTCGTCGGGAGGACAAGGTCTTCCTGTCATTAACTATACAGTAACGGCCAAAACGTTAGTGGAAGCATTAAAAAAAGCCTCTGTCGTCATCCCAAGAGAACATATTACTTCTCATCTTTCGCTTATCGTTGTAGGTGAAAAGTTAGCAAGAAATGACCTTAGCTCATTATTTGATGCCTTGGATCGAGGCAAGCAAGCTCGTACAAGTATTCCAGTTTTTATTGCACGTGATGGAACTGCTGAGAAATTGCTTGGTGTGATTGAACCTTTCGAGGTTACTCCAGTCAAAAGTATCCTAAGTACAACCCAGAACAATCAAAAAATGTACGGAATAGTTAGTAATGTACAAGCATATGAAGTTATTTCTATGCTTTTGAGTGAGGGAAAAGACCTATCTCTTCCTGGAATCACCATTAACAAACCCTCTCAGAAGTCAGAAGAAGCAGGCAATTTAGAGAATACCAGCCCAAGCGCTATGCAGGTAAAAGGATTAGCTATGTTTAGAAAAGGGAAATTAGTTCAATGGCTGGATGGGGATGAAGCTCGATCTGTTCAACTTGCTACGTCTAAAGTGAAGAGCACGGCCCTTGTTTTCCCTTGTAATATAAATGAGAATATCACAGTTACGACGACCGGAATAAAAAGTCAAATAAAGACAAAAATCCGCCATGGACAACCTTTTATTCATACAGATTTGAATGTGATGGGAGAAATTACGGAAACATCATGCCAGAAAGATTTAAGCAACCCTAAGGTCTTAAAAGAGTTGGAAAAAGAAGTCCAAAATGAACTGCAAAAGGAAATTACAAAGACTATTACCATCGCACAAAAAGAAAAGGCAGATATATTTGGCTTTGGTGATAGCTTATCTCGAACCAACCCTAGTTATTGGCGTCAGCATAAACAGAATTGGAAGAATCTATTTTCAAGTGCGAAGGTATCGATGAATGTGAACGTCAGTATCGTAAATACCGGAATGCGTACAAATCCTTATGAGGTAAATTAGATGAGGAGCTGAAAAAGCGTTGACTAAAATAAAAATCGATGGATTTCAATTATTTTGTATGATGTTTATCTTTATATTGGGCAGTACGTTACTTTTAGATATAGGAAAGGCTGCTAGGCAAGATGCATGGATAGTCCCCCTTTTGGCTACTTTTTTTGGGTGTGTACTGTATTTAGTCTATATCTCCTTATATAAGAGATACCCTAATATGCCTTTGACTGGCTATCTCATTAAAATCTGGGGTAAATACGTAGGCGGTGCTATTAGCTTTTGCTATATTATATATTTTGTTTATATTGCTTCTAGAGTACTACGTGATTTTGAAGAATTACTAATTAGTTCTTCTTACTATGTTACATCGATTATTACGCTGGGCATATGTATGACCTTTGTGTTAATTTATAGTATTTACTTAGGAATAGAAGCATTCGCACGAGTTACATGCTTATGTTTTGTTGTTATTTTACTGACTCTTTTTATATTAAATGTTTTGTATGTAGTAGGAGGCTATATCAAGGTGGAAAACCTTCAACCCGTATTAGCAAATGGATGGGGAAACATAGGGAAAGAGTTAGTCCCTCTTGGTATTACTGTGCCTTTCGGGGAATTGATTACCTTTACTATGATTCTTCCTTATTTGAATAAAAAAAGTCAGGCTGCAGCAATTGGACTATCCGCCATTATAACAGGAGGAATTGTCTTAACCATTAATTCGATTATTCTTTTGTGTGTACTCGGACCAGAGACTGTTTTAAGATCCTCTTTCCCGGCTCTTACAGCTGTGAGTTACATTAACATAGCTAGTTTTATTCAAAGGCTGGATACCTTTATTCTTATTCTCATGGTCATTTTAGGTTTTGTTAAAATAACCATCTATTTCTTTTGTGCAGTGATTGGCGCGGCTGATTTGTTTCGAATGAAATCTTCTGTTACAAACATTTATTTAATTGGCGGTGTTATTTTTTTCTCCTCACTGATGATTGCTCCTAGTTACCAAGCTCATATAAATGAAGGACTCAAAATTGTTCCTTATTTATTGCACCTCCCTTTTCATATAGCAATTCCCATCTTATTGCTGATTACAGCATATATAAAACAAAAAATAAAGCCTGCCCTTTCATGACAAGGGAGGCTATTGTTTTTTTAACACAGGAAAAATGCTAACAGTAACGAACAACAAAGCAAATAAAATAATCAAAAAATAATCTTCCCCACGTGCAATTATAAAATATTGTTTTATATTATAAAGCAATTGAAACATATAGTTTCCCTGAAAAGCGTCAATGAACGCAATAAGAACATAAGCACCCAACGTAATACATAAGGATGGAATTATTTTAGCCATTATATCAGCCTCACCTTTTTCTTTTAAATTGCGGTAAATACTATAAAAATATACAAGGCGTCCATGAGATTTAATACTATTTATTAAATAATTGATCTTCTGCAAAGCAATCTGTTATAAAAACCTTACATAACAAGAATTGTGGACAATGATTTCCAAGGAGCTTTGTTCATTCTAATGCACGGTTCTATTTTTATAAACTCTTGAGAAATAGTACAAGCCAAGCAGAAGTAATCCTACATTTGTATAAACATAAAAGATAAATCCATACCAAACATTCTTTTGAGCCAATGAATCAAAAACGTAGTGCAATAAGTGGTATAGCGCTACATAGATTAAACAAAGACTCCAGAAAATATTTTCTTCTCTAGAATAAATCTCTCTTAGTAATAAAAGAATGATCCACCAAAACACAAGTATGGATAATGTACTGAGTAAGTTAATTGGATAAGTCTTATAGTAAAAAGAATACGCGCTGCTATAAAATAAAAGCATCGATAGTAACAACATGAATAGTGGCTTTCTAGAGTGTTTATTGGTGATAAAAAAGTACAAGCCAATTAAAATGGCCATAAAAAAATAAATGTAATTCAACAAATTCTCCATCTCAAACCTCAACATTTTTATAATTTAATACTATGATATTTACGTTTCTCATAAAATCTTTTATGTAGTGGGTCAAAAACACAGCATCTTATGCTTCCTTGCCTCTTTTATGTGTACAATACCCAAAGATAGCAATTCCAAAAGAAACTCCAAAAGCGGTTGAAAATGCTGTTAAAAGATCAGAATTAGAGGTAAACAGAATATTAATCATTAAGTTTCCTCCGAAGAAGATTAAAAAATATACAAAGAATTTCAAAATAACTTTTTTCAAGAACTACCCTACTTTCATAGATGTCGTTTAAATTGACTGCTGATTCAACACAGATTTTAAAAACCACGAAATTATAAATATATCCAATATAAGATTATATTACCATATATTTTTACTGGCCATAAAAAAGAACCTCTTTAAAATAGAGGTTCTTTTTTATAACAGATAAGATATTTAGTTACGGTAATGACAAGAATTAAAATGTCATTCGCAAGTTTTAATTTAATAAAGATAGTTCTCTTACTACCTATAGCTTCTCTACCAATTCATCAACACGGACACAAGTGAATCCTTTTGTTTTCACTGTTTTTAATACATCTCTTAACGCATTAATTGTGTTTCTCGGAGCTTCAGATTCCGCCCCGAGCGTATCTCCGCAGTCGTGCAGCAAAATGACGTCCCCGCCTTTTATATTGGCTAGGCGTTGTTTAATCTTTTCGCTTCCGCCAGAGGTTCGCCAATCTTCCGCCATGATTGACCATAGAATAATCTTATATTTACCTCTTCTAATAAAATCGAAAAGGTTGAGCATTCCCCAAGGCGGGCGATAATAAATAGGTGTGACTCCAGTGATAGATTTAATTACCTTGGCTGTATTCTTAAGTCCTTTTCGAACTTTCCAAGGCGACATAAACCAGTTGGAGTGATGTGCGTAGTTATGAATTCCGATTAAGTGGCCTTCATTATGCATGCGCTGAATTAGTTCAGGATACTTTTCTGCTTTGGTACCAACCACAAAAAAGGTTGCCTTCACTTCATTTTTCTTCAGTAAATCAAGAAGTATCGGGGTATAAACAGGATTCGGACCATCATCAAACGTAAAAGCAATTTTGGATAAATCCCTTCCTCTTTTAATTACGTTCACTCCTAGGCTACGTGATAGGAAATACGGAATAACGGTGTATAACAAAATAAAAAAAATAATAGCAGAAATCATAAAGCCCATACTATATACTCACCTCTATCTCTTCTTGCTTTTGTATCGTTCTACCACTTGTTGCGTTGAGTAATGAACCGCGTCTTGCTTCTCCGACAATGACACGGAGAGCGTCTATGGATGATGTTTTAGTTTGGTATTTTTTCATTCTTTGTTTCATCCAGCTTAAAGGTGCTGAATAGTGGACCAGATTTTCGACCCGCGCAATCAACTCTTCTTCTGTTTTTACAGAAAGTGCGAATCCTGAACGACATAAATACTCTGCATTGTCTTCTTCTTGTCCTGGTAACGAATGATAAAGCAGTATTGGTAAACCCATCGCCATTGCCTCAGAGGTTGTCACTCCCCCCGGCTTGCTGATCATTAAATCTGAAATAGCCATTAATTCTTCAATACTTTCACAGTATCCCAAAATTCTCACGTCATGCTTTGAGTCTTTTAATTCCCACTCTAATTGTGTTTTTAACTTCTTGTTTTTACCGCATACTATAAAAAGTTGAATCGGTGTAGAGATGGACTCTAAGGCCTTAAAGGTTGAAATCCCTTTTCCAAAAAATCCGTCGCCCCCTCCCATGATAAGCAAGGTGAACATATTTGGATTGATCATATATTTATCTAAGAGAAGATCCTTTGGAAGAACATCTATAAATCTTTTCCGTACAGGTATTCCAGTGTTTTTAATTTTATCTGCCTCTACCCCTAACGCAATTAATTGATCACGCAATCGCGCAGACCCTACCACATATTGATCTGTAGAGCGATGAATCCAATAAGAATGATCCGTATAATCTGTGATGATGGTTACCGCTGGAATATCAATTAACCCTTGCTCTTTTAATTTCGATATAATTCCTGCAGCAAATGGGTAGGTACTAACCACTACTTTCGGTTTTATTTCCTGTATGATTTTAAGCACGGTTTGCATTCCTGACAAAAAGATCGAATTTAACTTAACAGAAAAAGAACTTTTCACACGAGTTTTTTCATACAAAAAGCTATACACTTGTGGAAACTTCTTAATTCCTTTTTTATAAATATAATGGCTGATTGGATAAAGGTTGGGATGAACCCACTCCATAATGTCAATGGTAATAGGCTCAACATCAGCAACCATATTACTTACTGCTTCACTTATCGCATTTGCCACTTGTTTATGTCCTTCTCCAAACGTAGCGGAAAGAATTAAGTATTTATCCTGTTCACGATTATTCATGATTTTTCCCTCCTTGTAGTTTGTATGCTTTTGCTATGGGGTAAAACTGAGACTTTTCAGCACATCTTTTTGTTCTTTTGTTTAGGCGATTAAATAATTGCTCTGCTGATAAAAGAGTAAGCATGATAAAAAATCAATACCGGGTATTTAGCCTTTTTGGTAGTGCATCTTTTCTTTTTTTTCGTTACATAGATTGTTTGGGAACTCCTTACACTATTTATTAGAAAAACAAACAGTCTTAAGTTGAGCTTTCAAATAGCACATTTTCAGTCTACGTTTTGTAATTAAAAATAGGCTAAAAATAACATTAAAAATTAATGAAAAATCCAGTTTTTTTAATAAATAGTGCTACATTAAAAAAATCAAAGGTGAAATTAACCTTTTCCCTCCTCTTATTTTCAATCAAATCCAAGCATATTTGAGTTATTCGCCGTGCTTTAGGCAAATACATATTATGAAAGAAGGACAAACCATGGATTTTATCACATCTTATATAAATCAATACGGATATATCGTGCTGTTTCTGGCATTGATGCTGGAACTTCTTGCTCTTCCTCTTCCAGGGGAGCTGCTCATGGGCTACGCTGGGGTTCTTGCTTTTCAAGGACATTTAAGCTGGGTGGGAAGTATCCTGGTGGCTGGTATGGGGAGTATGGTTGGAATGACCATAGCTTACGGGGTAGGCTATAAGTTAGGGACTCCTTTTTTTGATAAATACGGAAAAGCCCTTCATATGGGGCCAGAGCGAATTGAAAGAATGTCAAAATGGTTTAGTGTACATGGAAACAAGCTGTTGATTATTGCTTATTTCCTCCCGGTTATTAGACATATTACAGGATATTTTTCAGGAATTACTCGGCTTCCCTTTCGTACGTATGCACTGTACGCCTATAGTGGCTCATTTCTTTGGGTCACCACATTTATTACTCTAGGAAAGTTATTAGGACCTCAGTGGGAACAGTTTCATCATGCTATCAAGAAGTATTTTGTCATTGGGATGATTGTAGCTGTATGTTTGTTCGTTGCTATTTACATTTATAAAAAGTTCAAAGTAACGATTAAAAAGATAGCAGTTAATTGCCTCAAGTGGATAGTAAACGTATTTCATACGCGGAAACGGGCAGGTCTTGTTTTTATATTTACAGCATTAGTTACATTAGGATTTATTCTGCTTATGATTGGAATGACGCAAGACTTTATCGAAAACGAGTTTGGGGATTTTAACAAATTAACGAGTTTATTAATAACAGCCCTTTTTAATAAAGATTGGAATGTACCAATGCGGGTATTTTTCATGCTAGGATCTAAGAAAGTTCTGGTAGCATTGATTTTCTTTACACTTGTATGGATTTTATGGAAAGGCAGAGATAAAAAAATTGAATTGTTATCTCTGGTAGTTGCTGCAGGCGGCGGAGAACTATACGAAGAAAGCCTGAGACGAATGTTCCACCATTTCTCCCCTATTAGAAAATCGTTGATAGAACAGCTTTCATACACCTTTCCAAGCGAGCAGTCTTTAATGGCTTTTGTTATTTATGGGTTTGCTGTATTTATGCTGGTTCGACACTCTAAAAGGTTATGGATTCCTACATTAGCACCAATAGCGGCCATTCTTATTTTATTGCTTATTGCGATTAGTCGTTTGTATCTGAGTATCCAATATCCCAGCGACATTGCAGCAGGATATGTATTTGGAGGAGTATGGCTAGGGTTAAACGTTTTACTTCTTGAAACCTTCCGTCTTATGAAAGGTATTAATCTATAAGTGATGCTGTAAAAAAATTTATTTGTGATGTTTCCCATGAGAAAAAACACCTCCAAGTGATTGCTCGGTACTCCATACCCAGTTATCAGCTTGAAAGTGTTTTTTTATTTATATAAAATCAGAGCCTGTCCAAATTATTAGAAATTACGTTTTCTTAATCTGCGAACGCTGATACTTTCTAAACTAGTCGTATTTCTATTACCTGAATTATCTTCCCATACTAAGAATCCGCCTTCTGCTCGAATAAACGTACCATTTCCATCAAGCTGTCTCCCAGCAGAAAAAACTTGAATTTTATCTCCTCTTCGAAAATTATCTACTATAGAGCGAGATTGAGATGTACGACGATCTCCACTACGACGTCTTGGCATAATTTCATCTCCTTATACATTTATAGTACACACTATAAAAAAAGCAAAAATTGGCATAAGCAAAGCGCGTAAAAGTATAAAAATATTTTATAAAATAAAAATTTGGCTATACCTGTCTTTAGTATTTCTGCAAGGTTTCTTACATTTATCCACAGTCCCATGAGACCTCTGAATCTCTTTCATCTTGTAACGTGACCTAGATTCAGTGAGTATAAAATACATAAGGGATGTTTAAGGTGTTTGATGTATATAGTCTGAGAAGTCTTCTTTTAGACATAAAAAAAGAATCCTCCATGAAAAAGAGGATTCAACAGGGTAAGTAAGAAAAAGAAATATACATGCATGTTCCTGGGGGGCTACGCTTGTATAATCAACTTATACCCGCTATTCACTGATTGAAACAGCTAAAAACATTTTATAAAAAAATTGATAGTTAACCTATTAAATTAGCCCTATAGATTCTTGAACTACTCCCCCACGGATGATAACCATCGCCTATATATGAAAAGTCATACTTTTCATAGTATCCAACGTAGTCGGTGCATAAATAAAGATTATCAAATCCGGCATTTTTCGTATCTTCTTTCAGCTTTAAAAGAAGTTGCTCACCTAAGGATTTACCTCGATAACTTTCTTCAATGTAAAGAGAACACACCCAGGGCCATAAATCCATTCGACTTATAAAATCGTTGGTGATAAGCCCTGCGCAGCCGATAATTCCTCCTTCGTCTTCTAACAGGTACCAGACTGGAAGACAACTATTTGTGTTTAAGCTATGTATAATACAGTCTTCGTAAAGCTTTAAATTCTCTTTACTCGCCCACTTACGCTGAGTATATTCAATAGCTTTGTCTTTGTACTCTACCTGTTCTCTAATATTAATAATTCGCATGACAAGGGCTCCTCTATTAAAATTAAATCCATTCTTTTGTATGTTCATAAATGAATTTGATATCGTTTTGATAATGCTCAAGATGCCCTTCGTCTATCATTTTTTGAAACGCAATATCACCTTCACTAGCTTTTCTTGTAATTGTTTTACATAACCCCTCTAATCGCAGCAATACCATTTCCAAATAACCTTCTTGTAATTCTTCGCCATAAGATTCAAAAAATAATTTCACTCTTCGCTTTCTATCTTGAGCATGCTGTGATGAATTATAATAAATTTTCTCACCTGTTTCAGAAAGATAAAATCTACTCAAAGGGACGCACGTATAAAGAGTATAAGCAATGTCCCAAAGTCTTGGCCCAGGTGCAGCAACATCAAAATCAATAATTCCTATTGGTCTCTCATCATTAAAAACAATGTTGTATATAGCAAAATCATTATGACATAGTATTTCAAATGGTTTAGGCGTGTTATCTATTGATTTCCAGCTGTCATCAAATGAAAAATCACTCACTGAATCATGATAAAGACGGAGCATTTTTCCTATTTCTATCAAAACATCATCGGACCACATATATTTCTTCAAGGGATAATTACCAGCTTCACCTTCAATAAATGACAAGACCTCTCTCCCTTTTTCGTCAATGCCTAAAAATTTTGGTGCATAAGTAAACCCCTTGTTTTCTAAATGCTTTAATAGCTTATGAAATTTATGACTATCTGATTTTAATTCTCGTCGTACGGTATTTCCCGAACGGTAAACGTTAGAAACATTCCCTCCTGTTAGTACTTCTTCTTCCTCAAAGCCTGACATATACATATTCCCCCTGAATATACCCGATTTGTCGTCAATAAGTGAAAGTGATAAAGCATTCACCATAATGAGATACCTTATTTTACTATTGATTTAGAAAAGCCCGTACTTTTCCCTTCATAGCCCATTAATGTTACTTTACATTATAAAAAAAGAATCTTCATTTGAAGATCCTTTCAGCTACTTGTTCCATATAAAAATCCGCTAAAAGATTGAAAGACCGCTACTATGTTAAATCACCAAAAGCCACCGTCTGAGTGGATAATTTGTCCGGTAATCCATTCCGCTTCTTCACTTGCTAAAAAGATAATTAATTTGGCGGCATCTCGAGGCTCACCGAGTCGACCCATTGGGAACTTAGGCAGTAAATCTTCCTTTAACTCACTCCTCATCCAGCCAGTGTTAGTTGGTCCAGGATCTACAGCATTAACAGTAATTTTAAGAGGTGCTAATTCAATAGCAACTGATTTAGTAAATGTAGAAACGGCACCTTTGGTGGCAACATAAGCCAAATTGCCAGGCTCAGGTGACTTATCTTGACCTGATACCATATTAATAATTCGACCGCCATGCTTGCCTTCGATTAGACGTGCAAACTCAACAGTTAAAAGACATGTTCCTCTAACATTCACGTTATAATGAGCGTCGAGAACATCAGCATCTATCGAACGAAAATCTACGTCTACAGAATGTGTTGCATTATTTACAAGGATTGATGGAGAACCCAGTTTGGTTTGAACTGTATCAAGCAGTTTTCTTGATGCATCGGGCTGTGATAAATCCAATTCCATCGATTCACATCGTACTCCCAGACTGCGTATCTCCTCAATCAGGTGCTTCGACCAATTAAAATCATCCTCATTACAATAATCCATTAAACGATCATAATTTGACCAATGAGTGAAAAAAATATCTGCGCCTTCTTTAGCTAACTCCCTGCATATTTCAGTACCAATACCTTTTGCCCGACTAGCACCAGTCACAATCGCAATTTTATTTATTAATCGCTTCATAAAGCATCTCCTCATTGGAACGCTGAATTTATATGCTTACCAACAGCACACGATTTCAGCAATCCTGTATATGTATATTAATCTATCAAGTTGTAATGAATGAAAAAGGTAATCAAAGTTTAAATGGTATTACAATATCTATATTCTGCACTCATAGACAGAGAATGAGATGCCTTCTCCGTAGCCATCTTTTACTTCATGAACAGTAAGATTGTTAAATCCATTAGAGCTAAGGATACGTTCAAATTCTTCTGAGACATAAAGTCGAAGAGGGAAATCCATTATCTCCACCTTTTTTTTCTGATTTCCTTGAAGTAGCTCATATTTTATCTTAGTATTCAAAGAGCTCGCTTTTCTATCGTAGAAGCTTTTTTTGTAAACGACGATGATTTCTTTATTAAAAGATACTCTATTTGTTCCAGTCCAATCTACTAGTTCTTCAATTTCACTTTTTTTCTTTATAATCGTTAAAAGTATTTTCCCACACATCGGTTCTAATACTTTCATATTTTGGTCTTTTACAAAGGAAAGATAAAACTCCAGCTCTTTTCTCTCTGCAACGGATTTATCAACTTCGTATAACCTTGTGCAAAGCTCTCCATAGTAATCATTCATTCTCGTTTTCACCTCACATGATTAGTCTTCCATACGTGCATTCAACTTTCCTGCTCTATTCTAGTCAATATAGAACTTATTACAGATAGTAAACTCTCGGTCTCTAACAGTTTATGCTCGTCCTCTTCCCTTGGTTTTGGTTATATTTCACTTTTTGGTAAAGAGATAGGCAAAATAATCGATTCCCTAAATAAAATTCAAAAAGGAAATATTCTCATTTTAGAGAAGTGAATAAAGGGCTGCTTTTCATTTTTCTAACACTTAAAAGGAGGTACACAAATGAATGAACAAATACTAAAAATAGATAAAGTAGAGATTTGCACAGAAAGCTTTGGAAACCCCAAAAATTCTGCTGTACTTTTAATAATGGGAGCAATGTCCTCGTTAGATTGGTGGGATGAAGACTTCTGTCTTCGCCTCGCTGAAAGGGAGAGATTTGTTATTCGTTACGACCATCGTGATTTAGGCCGCTCTACCACTTATCCGCCGAGTACTTATAACTATACAATAACGGATATGGCTGATGATGCAATTGGCGTTTTAGATGCTTATTCTATAGAAAAAGCTCATATTGTTGGAATGTCGTTGGGCGGGATGATAGGTCAGATTCTTGCTCTTAGATATCCCGAACGCATAGATTCCCTTACTTTAATTGCATCAAGCATTTTTGGAACTGAGGCGGAAAAATTGCCTCCAATGGACCAGCGTATACTTGATTATCATACAAAAAGTACTTCCATAGACTGGTCAAATCAAGAGGCAACCGTTCACTACCTTGCAGGTGGATGGAAAACGTTAAGTGGAACAAAACCTTATGAAAAGGAAAGAATGTATAAGCTAGCAAAAAGAGAAGCTGCCCGCGCCAAACAGTTGCCGAGTAGATTTAATCATGCTTTACTTCAAGGAGGAGGCCAATATTATGACAGATTGAGTGAAATTAGCACACCTACGCTGATTATTCATGGAACAAAAGATCCGGCACTGCCTTATGAACATGGACTTGCGCTTGCAAAAGCTATTTCTCATGCTAAATTAATAGCTCTTGAAGGTACAGGACATGAAGTTCATAGTGAGGACTGGGACCAAATTATCGAAGCAATTGTAGGGATTAGCTCTTAAAAGTAAAAAAAGAGAAATGAAGACTTCAAAGCGCTTTTTCAAGAAAGCTTTGGGGTCTTTTCATATTTCAAAATTCCTTTCTTCTACTAGCAGTTGACAAAAACGTTTTCTATAGCAAAGGGTATTTTGTACAAAAGGACCTACATCTTTTCAAGACAGCTTATTTACGATACACTAATAATTCATGAAATATCCACATAAGGGTATTAAAGTAAGAAAATGGAGGCTTTTTATGAAATATTTTAAGGTATTTTTTTGTTTAATCTTATTACTCCTAGTAGGCATAACCGGCTGTTCTCAAAAAGAAGAAGTTACAAGCATTAATACTGTTGATGTAAAAAAGCTTAAAGAGCGTAGCGGAACTTATGTTGGAAATAATTCTAACGTGGTAGCTATCGTAAGGGACTTGCCTGGAGGAGAAACATTTAAAGAAATTGATTTACATAATAAAACGCTAAAAATAACGTATGGTACTAGAGGGGGCTCTCTTTCAGAAGATGAAACGTTAAAATATTGGTTTGACGGTAAGAATACATTGGAGAAAAACTTTCTTTATAATGCTATTTATTTAGCAATATTAGTGCCTAATGCTCAAGGTTACAGTTTTAAAGTAGACAATCAAAAATTCTCAGTATCTAGAGAAGAAATGGAACAGTTTATTTCGGACAACATTAAAATGTTACCGGATAGTCATAAATTATTTGATAAAGAAAAAGCACAGCAATTTATAGATGATAATAAAGAAAAGATAAATAAAACAGTTAAATCGGCAGCTATTCGAGAACAATTCTTTAAGAAAGTTCCTATCGTAAAAGAATAAGACCAAATAACGAGCCTTAAGTAAGGCTCGTTATTTGGTGTCTATTCACTTAAATAATCTTTTAAATTAAATAAAAGCTCCAGAAAGTCACGAATCAAGGAAATCTTTCACAGCAGTTAAGAACGCTGATAAATTCTCTGTATGCACCTCATGTCCAGCTCCTTCTATCGTCACTAACTTGCAATCTGGAATACGTTTAGAAACTTCCTGCAACTTATCTTGAGGGATATGGCTAGATCCTCCTCCTATGATGAGAGTAGGTGCAATTATCTCTGTAAGACTTCCCCACCATTTAGGCTTCGGGTTGTTCAACTGTTGAAGAATTGAAGGTACAACCTCCCAGTCAAATGGTAGAGAGCCAGGAGGTTTAGAAGGAATTTCGAACTTCTCTCCTGTAAAAGGTGGAGGTGTATCTTCAACAATTAACCGTTTTACCCTTGATGGAAATGTCTCGGAAAAAAGGTAGGAGACGGTGCCACCCATAGAGTGACCCATTAACGTAAAGCGCTCTAATTTCAGCGCATTTACAAACTGAAGCAAGTCATCACACATAAGTTCAAACGTATACGTGCCGGCTCTCTCGCTTCCACCGTGTCCTCTTTGATCTAAAGCTAAAAACCGATATTCCTTTCCTAATGCAGCCGCTACTTCGTCCCACGATTCTGCACTCATTCCTAAAGCGTGAAGTGCAACAATGACAGGTGCTGAAGCTTCGCCCGCCTCTCGATATTGAAATGTTAAACCATTTAGTTTAATTTGATTTACTCGCATTTTCAAATTAGATCAACTCCTAACTCAGATTTCACCAATTAAAATCTAGTTTATTAATGTTCATCTATATATTAGTGAAGGAATGAAGATTTCCTTCACCTCTTATCTTATTGGGAAAGATATCAGATTATTTTATGTATCCTGTGTAATTCTTTAGTCGGCATAATGTACCTAGAGTTTTTCACTTTCGGTACCTATATAATTTAAACCAAAAGTACTGCAAGCCAATTGAATAAACGATTGTAAAGGAAGAGACATAAATTTATCTTTATGCCAAAACATTTGTGTATAAAGGGTCGTATCCACTTTAGTACAAGCCAATTCTTTTAATATTCCTTTCTCAAGCTCTCCTTTTACCACTACTTCAGGCAATATCGCAATACCTAAATCCAACATCACACATTGCTTAATAGCTTCCACACTTGCAAATTCAAATTTAGTGGATGTACAAATACCCGCCTCACGAAACAAGTTTTCCAACACTACGCGATATGAACAACCTGATTCGGTATACAAGAGAGTCTCATTTTCAAGCTCTTCTAAGTAGATATCCGTTTTATCAGCTAAAGGATGCTGAGGAGAAGCAACAATTTTTAAGTCTTCTGCAACAAGACATTGTGTATGTAGATTTGCATCATGATGCTGAATAGGCTCCATTGTAAAGGCGATATCAAGAGTGCCGTCTAGTAGCTGCGCTCTTGTTTGTTCTTGAGAATAAATAGGTTTAAAAATCATTTTAACCTTAGGAAATTGATCCTTAAACTCTTTTAATATGGGAGGCAATCTATAGGTACACTGGCTTTCAGAAGATCCAATAATAAGCGTACCCGAAGGCTCCTCCACTCCACTTACAGCGTTTTTTGCTTCCTTAGTCAATTGAATCATTTTATCTGCGTATCTTTTAAATTCTCTACCTGCCTCTGTTAAAACCAAGCGTTTCCCAAGACGTTCAAATAAAGGCGTTTCAAGTTCATTTTCAAGAGCTTTTATTTGTGCGGTAACGCTTGATTGAGCAAAATTCAAAATTTTAGCCGTATATGTAAAATTTAAATTTTCTGCAGCTGTTTTAAATGTAATCAGTTGTTTTATTTCCATTTCCCTCACCTCTATGTAATCGGATATTCCGATTGATTCAATCGGAATATTCATCTGTAACGATCGTTAATTTCATTATAAAATATGGTAAATCAAACCACAACATACTAAATACAAAGTGATAAGGGGAAATCATAATGAATATAAAAAAAGAAAATACAAAGGAATCGATGAGTTTAACACAAAAAGATACGAGTAAAAAAGATTTCAAATACTACTGGAATGAAATTATTCGAGCGCTTATCGTGACTAAATAATTAGAGCCAATCAATTATATGTTGCTTAAAAAAGCTATATAAATTAAATTCACGTACAAGCGTTTCAATGTAAAAACAATAGCCCGCTAATTCTGAATACCTTCAGAGTTAGCAAGCTATTAATCTAATAAATTTATAGTCATGTTTATTCGTTTGAATCCAACCTAAACTCCGCAATGTCCTTGTCATCTTGGGAGACGATAAGCGTACCTTTTATCTAACACTTCATGGTGTGATTGAGCTTCGATATGGTATTTAGAATACCTAAACTTAATTATTAATGTTCTTGAGACAAAGCAAAATTAGAATAAATAAAAGTACTCGTGCTAATTATTATTATCCATAAATAAGCTGTTTCCTCCCATTTTTTTAGGTTTAACACGTTTTTTGTACATATGATAATGTATCAAAAACGAATAGACATATTGAAAACAAAAAAGCTACTGGTATGTGGGACAGTCTCGTCCCACATACTAGTAGCTTTTTTAATTAAAAATCGTTGTATTCCTCTAAATCATCATCATCTAATGACCCAGATAATTGCTCTAGATCTGCAACCTTACCTTCTTTGAAGGTTTGGTGGCTTTCTGAAGGCTTCTCTTCTATCTCCTCTTGTTTACTCACAAACCCGTTGGACTGAGCTAATTTCTTTAATTCCCGTAGTTCGGAATTGATATGTTCAAGAAGTTCTTCTGTTCTGTGTCCTGCTTCTACTTGATTGGAAGATGAACTATGAAGGTCACGAACAATTAGAGATGAAATATAGTCCCCTAATTTTCGAGACTTTGCATATTTTGCAAGTATATCATAGACTTCATCACTCAACTGATTAGTTTTAATCGTAAAGGCGTTTTGACGCTCTGACATGGTTATCACCTACGCTGTTAGGATTTAACGGCTTTCTTCTCGGCTTGTTTCTTTTGAAGGTACCCCATGCTTCGGATTTCTAAGCCGAATAAATTTAAGTGACGGCTATCCTCAGGCACTTTATGATATTTCTCTGTGCGTTCTTCGCCAATTTTTTCACGCATGCTATTCATAATCGCTACTTCTAGTGTAGGAGCGACACCGCCACTATATACATATTTTCGGATTTTATTTGCTGGTGGTGGGGCGACATCATTTAACTTAGCTAGTAAGATCTCTACATAATCTCTTAGAGAAGATTTGATTTGAGCTGTTAAATCAATGGATTCACCTGTGTTTTCATTTTTTAGTTCAAACTTTTGTTTGCTGTAGTTATCTAAAATAAATTGATCAAAAGCGCGTAAATCGGTAAACAACTCTGGGAATTTCTCTTTTCGTAACTTATCGATATGTGCTAAGTAGGGAATACCCTCGATACTTTGGAACGATTCACGACTGTTCGCAGCCTTCAACCCTTCAGGTAAGATTACAACATCAATGGATCCTCCACCGATATCGATCATTACGGTTTCACATTCCACATATTCATTAGCATCTTCACGGTCTTGAAGCGTTAGGTCTTTCTTTAACGCAAAACGTGCGATTTCACCTTCCTTTAAACAAACACTTTCTTCCACAGATACTTTTAATTCTTTTTCAAATCCTGGGGTATGGATATAAAAAGTGTGATCACCAACAAAGCGATTTGCCATAGCCTTTTGCGCTTCACCAAACGTACTTTCTTTTTTTAGTAACCAAATTGGTAACATTGTAGAGAAATAGTCAATTTGGATGTTGTTGTCCTTTTGATCTTTTGTGTGTAACGCGTGGTAGTATGCAACGGCAGCTAAAAATGTTACGTATGGAATATGACTTGTAATTTTATTATGTAAACGATTGATATGATTGTTTGCTAATTGTTGGCTGGCGGCAATGTCACCCACTAAGAAATAACGTTCTTTTTCTTCCTCTCCAATGGTTGTAGATAATAAGATACGCTTTTTAAATTCCTCTGGTGCTGTAACAGCATCTGTGAAGAATGAATCAGCAGCTTCTTTTTGGAGTTCTACTACGTTGGTTTGGAAATCAAATAGATATCCATCTATGATATTCATATCGACTGAGTTCCCACAGTCTTTATTAAAACGTGAAATTTTCATCTCTATACACCTCTTTTTTTAGTTGAACTTCTGTTGAACTTATTATACAAAAGAAAAGGTAGATTTTCAATCCTTCAGTTCAACTGATTTATCATCAAAAACTTACACATATCAACAATTTTTTTATCTAGTTGAACTTATTTCCGGATTAGAAAAACAGTGTCAGGAAAGTTCTTTTTCGGGAATAAGAAAGTCGGAAGTAGAGATTCTGGTGAAAAAAGAGGTTGAGACAAAAGTATTTTAGATGAAGTAAAAAACGAGCTATTGATCAAGCGATTAGTAGTTTGTTTTTTTATTAAGCTAAACGCAGACTTCATTTGTTTAGATCTTTCTAGCAGTTGATTGAAGGGGAAGACAAATACTCCTGGTGGAAAAGCGGAATGTATCAAGATAATATTTATATTCGTTAAGAGACTTAAAATCTTGTTTGACAATATTAGATAATACTCACCTTTTTTGAACTACCTTTTTCATTAATTGACTTTTATGATCTTTGTCTTTAACTATAATATAATTCTCTGTTCCTTTTACTGAATAGATTTCTGAACCAACTGTAAAATAGTTTGATTGATTATTACCCGCGGGCATTTTAGTTGCTTTGGTTTCCTTTTCTATTGTCCCTATTTGGTCTCCTATTTCTTGTGTTTGATCTAATTTATCTTCTGTTCCGTTATATTCCTTGTTTTCAACTACAACAATGATAGCAGAAGAACTCTCTGTATTCGTCCCTAAACTTTCTTGATTACATGCAGTTAGAACGATTAAATAAACTACTGACAGAAAACTAAGTGTTCTCTTCATAATAAGTGGCCTCCAGAGATCATTTATTTTCCTTACCCTTTAATTAAAATTGACATTAGAGGATATACCAAGTTCAGTGACTTATCACAATGTATTCGAAAATAAAAAATCTTAAAAGGTCTATTAAACAAATTTCTCATGATCCTCAACATAAAAATCTACATAACCGCAGCTGGAACAAACATAAGGTATTAACTCACTATAATTATGATTATTAGTTAATACGCTGCTTGGCGTTTTATTTATACCTAAACTTCCAGGTGATGATTGAATACGAGCTTTGGTTAAAGTTGAATTACATTTAGAGCACTTTTTGCTGTACATACATATCACTCCCTCTATTTCATAACATCATTTCTATTTTCTACAGTACACGCTTGTTAGCTTTAAAATTGAAAATTAGCCATATAACTTGAATAATCAAAGGGAAAATAAATGCAATCAATAAAACAATAAAACAATAAATGCCAACAATTTCAGCTCTAGTGTTTGGGTAACACCCGCTCCATCCACTTCTCTTGTCCAGACAACAGCTGTTCCTACGACGAAAAGTATGATCCAAATTATATTAGCTATCCGCCAGGAAATCCATCGTCTTTTCACATCATCACTCCTTTCAATTTAAGCTGCATCTTTCTTTATTAATTCCCAGGTAAGAGCAATGGTAGAAATAGCTCCACCTACCGCAAAGAGATAAGAAGAAAACGGTATTGTTTCATGCATGAATAAATCTCTTATTCTATAAAAACACAGGATAATAGTGCCGATTAAACCAATCATAAGCCGAATATTTTTATTGATTGTTTTCTCCCCCTTTAGGCTTCTCTTTGCACCTGATCCTTTATCATAAGTCCAAATATAGCGAAGAAGTTTAATACAACCAGCAATCCATAATAAAAGCCAAGCCCTTCAAAAAATAAAGAAAGAATGGGAAATATTATAGTTTCAAAGCCAAACAACATAATAATAAGTCCAATTCCTTTAGCGAGCTGCTTTTCATCCTTAGGTGTAAATATCTTTCCATATCCAGCAATAAAATTAGTACTACCTTTTTTCCATACACGTTTCCCAATATAAATGATTAAACAGCTTACTAGACTTATAAATAATAATTTCAACACCAGACATTACACCTTCTTTACATACTTTAATTTAACATATATAGTACATTTTACCATAATCAATAAACAAATATTATGTATTAAAGGTGGACTCACAAAATACAACACTGTAAAATATATACATACTAATTTGGGAGGTTTTTGTTTGTTAAACTTATGCTTAGAGCTGGGTGAGTAAGCTTCCTTAATGAATGTGTGCATAAAGGAAGCCCCATTTATGGAGTATAAAAAGCGGTAATTTAGCAAGTTGATAGGAGACTCTAAATGGATATCTTAATTAAACAAGAACTCACTGAAGAATATAATGAAACTGAAAAAGTTGTGAAAAGCGCCTTTTTAAATGAAGAATACAGCGATAAGAAAGAACATTTACTTGTGAAACGAATTAGGAAGTCAGATGAATTTATTCCTGAACTTTCACTAGTCGCATTAAATCCGAATGCAGTAGATATTATAGGCCATATTCTTCTATCTAAAATAACAATTATAGATGGTGATAACGCTACCGTTTCTTTAGCACTTGCTCCAGTTTCAGTTGCACCTCAGTATCAAAAACAAGGAGCTGGGAGCCAACTAATACACGCTGCGTTAAAACGCGCAAAAGAGCTTGGTTATCATTCAGTAATTGTTTTAGGGCACAAAGATTACTATCCTAAGTTTGGATTTAAACCAGCTAGCTCATGGAATATATATGCTCCATTTGACGTGCCTGAAGAATTTTTTATGGCCATAGAGTTAACAGAAGGATCTCTAAAAAATGTGCAAGGTGTTGTACATTACTCAAAATCTTTTTCAGAGTAAGCACTAAATGATTAATTAGGTTTTACGTAAAGGCTGCCTGGAAAATAATTTTATAGTATTTTCTATGGGCAGCCTCTTTTTTATTTACCTGATATTATTAAAGCGGTGGATTTTCCACACCTAAATGAATCCAATCTTCTTTTGGAGGCCCATAAACTCCAGCAGGTTTTAGGCCTGCTTGACGCATAAGAATGGTAATTTGACCTCGGTGATGAACAATATGTTTGATTAGTCCCATTAAGATTGTGGCATTTGATTGGGTTCTTCCAAACGCTTCTTGCGTATGTTCTAAAGATTCATCTGTCCATTGCTGTTCGATAATTTTAGCAGCATGAGAACTTACATTTTTAAAGGTTATAGCGATTTCCTGTGCTGAAGATGGAACGCTTGCTGTACTTTCAATTCTGTCTATACTTAATCCGAATTCAGTTAGGTAATCTGGAATATTTGTTGTAAAATGCCAAGCAATTCTCCCTAACGTACGCCCTTCAGGATACACTTGTTGTTTCAACGAATCATCTGTCAAGCTATCTAAAACTTTTTGAGTCAGCATGGCTTCGTTGTTCCATTCTTTGATAAAATCTGAAATGGTATTATACATATAAAAGACCTCCCAATATAAATCTAATCTAAATCAATAACTAAATAATATCATAGAAGAAAAATAAGTTGGCTTATTTACTAAAGGAAGGAGACTTTATGTTATTTAAAGCTACCGCTCAAAAAACTGTTGTTTATCCTTTATTACTTTTAAATACTTTATTACTCATTCAAGCAGTTCAACATAAAGAACTTGCCTTTTTAAACCTTTTGGCTATCCTTTGCTTGTTTCTTTCCCTTTTTCTCCGATATGAATTTCAGATAGACAGAGATACTTTAACCTATAGAATATATATATTATGGTTTAAAGTATATGCAAAAACCGTTAAACCCAGGGACATTAAAAGAATTGTATTTAAACGGTTAAGTTGGAAATCAAAATTAGCAGTAGTAAAAGTAGAAAACGGGTGGAATATGAGAATAGCATTATTTAATCCACCAAATGTTTTTAAGGAATTAGAAACATTTGCACATGAATATGATGTAGATATTCAAAAAACAGCAGATTATTAAATTCTAGAGAAAACATCTTGAATGCCACCGCGTTTTGGATACATTAAACTCCATGTAAGTTAGGCCGTATAATCAGCGTTATTCATTTCTAATCAAGCTGCTTTTGGACCTCTCTAGCGCTACAAAGCATTAGTAAAGAGGTCCTTTCCTAAACACCTCCAAGTTAAACACTTTGTCCTCCTTCCTCACATCAACCCCAAGCCCTACATAAAAATAGGCTTCAAGGGCATTCTTTTTAACATTATTTGGATATATAATTCGTATATAACGCTTTTTAAGAGGTGATGATTCTGTATATATCAAAAAAGGTTGGCATTTTAAGCTGGTTTGCTACTTGCTTGTATTTTTTAGTTGAACCTTTCTTTATTTTGACTTCAACTGCTCCCTACAGTTTTTTACATCACGCAATGAGTGATCTTGGTGTAACTTCTTGTGGAAACTACACCTATTCAATTGCACCTCATGAAATTTGCTCTCCTCACCATTTCTGGATGAACGTATTGTTTATTATAAACGGATTGACACTTTCAATTGGTGTTTTGTACATTTCACAAAACCTAAAGAAAACGAGAAAAAGCCAACTAGCAACAGCTTTTATTCTTATATTAGCTTTAGGTAATATTGTTTCAGGCTTTATACCGGCTGATATTAATTTATTTTGGCATTCAATACTTGCTCAGCTTGGCATGGTTACTGTTTTAGCTGGTCTTTGGATGTATGCATCATCTTTAAGCAGCGGCAAGTATTGGACTTATGGCTGCTTAATTTCCCTACTAATCATTCTCCTACTCATTATGCTTGTATTTTTTGTTCCTATGCCTACCGGTCTGCTGCAAAGGTTATTCTATTTAGTAATCTTTATATGGGGCACCGTGCTTTCCTTTATGTTAAACAAATAATCCATTATCATTCCGTTTCATATGAGCTTACAAGACTATGTTAAACTAGCCGGAATTTCAAATAGCAAAAAGTCCATAGAGGCATTCCCTATGGACTTTTTGCTATTTTGTTAAATAAATTCTCTTAATAATTCTTTAGATTTCTTTCCGCTAAAACCAAAATAATTGCCAATAAGTTTGACGTATTCTGTGTAAGTAACTTTTCTATTTAAAGCAGTTTCCCACCATATCTGTGGATTATAATAACGACTTCCACTAGAACAATAGGTTAATTGTATTTGGGTATCCTCAAATTCTTTATTAAAGTTTTTTTCTACCCTTTTCATATGATAGTTTGAAGAAACAACGATAGCAGATTGAAAGTGATAGTTCATCATTAGCTTTTTTGTAAATTTAGCATTTTCCGTAGTACTTGTAGCGTGATTTTCTAATATAATTGAATCCTCAGGTATTCCAGAGTCTTTGGCTTGATGATAAAAATTATTCTCTTGACCATTCGAAAGGATCAAATGAGACGCATATCCTTTTTTATATAATTCAATTCCTTTCTCCAGTCAATCATTATCACCACTTAACACAATAATCACGTCAGATTTTACAGGCTTTTCGTTCACTACAAGCTCTTTCCCGGCAAACAGGAAAAAAATCATCCCTAATCCCAGCATGAATATACTGATCTTTACTCTTTTACCTTTAATTTTTTGCATATAGACCCTCATTTAAAAAGTTCACTTCATATCGTATCATAAAGCTCAATATTCATAAAAATAAAAAGGTAATCTTCAAAAAAATTTTGCGCGCTGCAAGTAATCACAGCTTTTATATAAAAGTTAGAAGGTAAAACTTTAACAAACATTCTTTCTAAATATTTTCGTTATGATAGCTGTTCAAGTATTTGTAAACCTTGGAGCTGTCACGGGCCTTCTTCCTATTACCGGTGTCCCCCTAACTTTTATAAGCTTTGGAGGTTCTTCGCTGACATTGTTAATGCTTGCTGCAGGAATACTTACCAATGATTCGATGTTTACCACATACACTCAAACCTATCAAAGCCACTCAATGGAACAAGCTTATATAAGGAATGTTTAACGTTTGAATGGCTAACTGGTGGCTATAATAAAAAGTCCTGACTATATATCAGGACTTTTTACTTTATTTACATAAATAATAATCAAGCAGCTGCTTAGAATTGCTGTGTTTTTTACTAGTAATCTATTAGAGGATAGATTTACTTCCTAAATAACGAGGTGCCCAGTAAGAATTGCTTAACGATGCAATAGTTACACCAGTTGAACTTCCAGCATGAATAAACTGCCCGTTTCCAATATAAATTCCAGCGTGTGAAGGACCTCCAGTAGTATCGAAGAATACGATATCTCCAATATTCGGAGTAGATGTACTTTTTCCTGACTGATACAAGGTGGCTACTGTTCGCGGTACAGTTACTCCACCTCCATTTTTAAATACATAATAAATGAAACCACTGCAATCGAAACCATTTGGAGAAGTTCCGCCCCAAACATATGGCACCCCTATGAATTTTTTAGAATAAGCCACAATATCACTAGCTGTCGCTTGCGTTGAACTATTAACAGTTGAAGAACCAGTGGCGCTAGTAGATGCGTTATTTAAGGCATTTAAAGTAGCTGGACCTACTATTCCATCCACAGCTAAGCCATGATCCCGTTGGAAATTCATAACGGCAGTTTGAGTAATTGTGCCAAAATAGCCTGTTGGTGTGGCGTTAAAGTAACCTTTTTCCTTTAACAGCTGCTGTACTTTTTCAACTTCATTACTAGTCATTCCATATTTCAGAAGTGTACTGCTTGTAACCGCACTTGTTGAATTAGCTATTAACGCTTGATATGTATTAGGTCCCACCATTCCATCAGCGGTTAAACTATGAGAACGCTGAAAGCTTAGAACTGAATCTTTTGTAATTGAACCAAAATAGCCAGTCGAAGTAGCTGAAAATATGCCCTTCTGTCTTAAAACATCCTGTAATTCTTTTACGTCTGGATCTGTCATACCTTCTTTTAATAGCTTGTCCCCTAAAGCTGCATGGCTTATTGTTGGTAAAACAATCAATGATGAGCATAAAGCTAATGAAGAAATTATCTTTTTCACTAAGTATATCCCCCGATGTTATATTTTTCTTGTTCTTGACTATAAAATTTTAGCAGGGAGAAATAGAAAAGAAACAACCCATTTATGAATTTTTTGTGACAATTATAAAAATCACTTGATTTATTAGGAGGTAATTATTTGTTTTGTCATATAAAGTATAAATATACTTATAATGGTTAAAGTTACTATTCTTTGACCTTACTGTTTTACGTATATACCGCTAAATCTTTCATACAATAAAGCACCTTTTTATAATTGTGAACATAAAAAAGAAAAATAGAGGCTGCATGGTAAAGGATAGGGGGAATAATGTGAGCAAAATAGCAGGTTTGAAGCGCCGGTTTAAATACTTACTTATTAAACTATTACGATTAAAAGATCATTCACATAAAGTTGCGCTAGGTTTTAGTCTAGGTTCTGTTGTGAACTTTGTTCCTACCTTTGGATTTGGCATTATACTATCCGTAGGTTTAGCTAAATTATGTAAAGGAAACAGCATAGCAGGACTCATTGGTGGAATGTTTTTTATGTGGGCCTTTCCGTTGATGTTTTACTTGAATACAGTAGTTGGAGGATATATATTCCCAATCGATCTTGATCAAACTTTACTTCAGAATACAGATGAAGATTTAGATAATCGACTAGAACTAGGAGCAAAAGTAGGAAAGAATTTTTTAACAGGCATGATTCTTAACAGCTTCTTATTTGGAAGTATACTCTATATTGCTAGCTACTATATTATAAATCAGTACAGAGGCTTTCTCTTACACTACATCTCTAAAAAGTGGATAGTAAAAAAACCGTACTAAACAAATGGATTATTAGCTTGATTTCAACCTTTATTTCTAATTGTAAATCAATATAATTTATATAAAAAAACCATTAACCTGAACATTTTTTCAAAAGGCATAGAGGTAAATTAGCCCATAATTGATACCTATGGTTATCAATTATGGGCTAAGGTACAATCTTTGTTTCTGTTTTAAGATAAATATGGAGGAAATACATTGAAAGAGAGCTCTGTCTATTTTTTTTCTTGAATATCAATTTGCTGCATGTGTTCTAATGTACTCCTTTCAATTGTATATATCATTTACCATTTTTTATCATAACGATCGATAGTAAACCTAATATATTTTTTTCTTTGTAAGAGTACATTCAGTTTAAAAACTTAAAAACAGTAAAACAGCTCCACGTAAAAATAAGTAGCCATACTATGATAATAATTGAACCCACAACCCAATTTTTAGGTTTTTCATTTTGAATGAGCTCTTCTGCTTTTATTGTGCAGTCCTCTATTACATTTTTAGGTATCATCTTTAAAGCAAGCATAATTCCTAAAGGAACAATGATTATATCGTCAATATAGCCTAAAACCGGTATAAAATCAGGAATTAAATCGATTGGACTGAAGGCATATGCAACCACACAAGCAGTAAATACTTTGGTATACCAAGATACTCGGTTATCTTTATAAGCTAAGTATAAGATAAATAGCTGCTTTTTTAACTTTTTAGCCCACAACTTTAATTGGTTAAGCATGTTTCCTATTCTCCTTATGGACGGTTTAATATAATATGAAAATCGGTTTTATTTTTTGTTTAAATGCATGTTTCTTTTATGAGTAAATTCAAAACTATACGAATAACTGATTAATGCAGTCATCTTGATTTGCAGCTAGTTTAGGAACAGCTCCAACAGGAACCCAATAATAGAAAAAGATTAATCCTGCATCTTCCCCTTCAGAATTCACCTTATATTCCCACCGTTCTGCCGTTTCTTCTTGAACTTCTAAATGAAAAACATGTCGTTCATGATACTGACTTTTACTTTCATGATGATAGACGTATGTTTTTATTTTGTTCACCGATAAAAACTCCACTAATCCAGATTCTTCTTTGACCTCCCTATATAAAGCTTCTTCAATTGTTTCTCCCTCTTCTACAGTACCTGCTGGAACTTGAACTCCTGCTTCTGGATAATCTCTATGTTCGCAAACTAGTAACTCTGTATAGGGATCATTGAATCTAGTTATGTAAGCCATAACTTTTGTTATCATCGTTTTACCCTGCATGCTTGCTTCCTCCTATATATAGATACTAACCGTGCAAATTTCTTCATCAGCAAACAAACTTCTTTAGCTCTCAAGAATAAATCAGGCATATTTTATTACATCCATTTTAATTGCAAAAGAATTAGTCTCAGTGTTGTCATAATAAGCTGCTTTTACGGAAGGTTAACTGGTATGGGAATTGGAATAGTTAGTTTTGCTATTCTGATAAGATTTGTAATCATCATATCAGTAAGTGAAGTAATAGGAAAAGGCAAGAATCAGATTGATTCTTGCCTTTTCTGTCTTTATTTTCTTTCAAGAGAAGGTTCTGATACATTTTCGTATTCTGTAATTTTACAGATGCGATTTTCATGACGCCCCCCAACAAATTGAGTTGATAACCACGTCTTCGCGATTTCGCGGGCTAAACCTGGCCCAATTACTCGTTCCCCCATGGCTAAAATGTTCGTATCGTTGTGTTCACGTGTCATCTTAGCTGAAAAAACGTCATGAACGAGTGCGCAACGAATTCCTTTTACTTTGTTAGCGGCAATACTCATCCCAATCCCTGTACCGCAGATTAAAATTCCAAAATCGGCTTCTCCATTCGCTATTCTTTTGGCAAGTGGAATCGCATAGTCCGGATAATCGACTGAACTGCTGCATTCGCAGCCTAAATCTTCATATATTATGGACATTTCATCTAGCAGATTGATAATCTCTTTACGAATGTTTATTCCGCCATGATCTGAAGCAATTATAACTTTCATAAGATTACTCTCCTCATTCATCTATAGTCTTAATTAAAATTCTAATGATTTTTGAGTCTCTTTTCCTGATACGTTATTTCCTAGAACAATCCTCAGAACACTTCCCGTACCATGTTTTAACCCCTTCAGAGTTGTCTACATTCTCAATAACTTTCCCACATACTTGACAAACGATAGTTCCCTGTTTTACATTAACCTGCTTATTCATAGCTATTTCCTCCTTTTTATTAGAAAAATTCGTTTGTATTCAAATACATTTCTTTAAAGACAAATTCGTTTTATCTTTAGTTTGATAAACCATTGTATGATAGAAAAGATGTGCTTAAGCTAGAATGGTATCCAGTAAGCTGTATTTATCATCATTACTAGATAACTTCGAATGAACTTTTTCAATATCTACATTGATTAAGTCATTTTCTTTAATTCCTACGGCCCTACCAGAATACCCTTTAAGTAATAGTTCTACTGCTGTAATCCCCATTTTACTTGCTAAGATACGATCAAATGCGGATGGCTGCCCTCCTCTTTGGATGAAACCTAATATACTCGTCCTTACGCTGATATCTAATTGATCCTCAACATATTTTTTCAGGTCTTGAATATCGTATATGTTTTCAGTAATTAGAACTAGGTTATCTTTTTTGCCACTTTTGATTTTCTTGTTCAGCTTGGAACATATCTCTTCAAAACTTAATTTTCTTTCCGGTGTCGAGATAATTTCTCCAGCTCCCGCTAAAGCAGAGTACAGGGCTAAATCTCCGCAATATCTTCCCATAACTTCTACAATCGTAGTCTTTTCATGAGATAAATCTGTATCCTTAATTTTACCAAGACATTCTAATATCGTATTTAATGTAGTATCAAATCCAAGTGAATAATCTGTGTAAGATAAATCATTATCAATCGTTGCCGGTATACCAATGACATTTACACCTAACTGATGTAATTTTTGTGTTCCTTTAAAAGAGCCTTCACCGCCGATTACTACTAAATGATTAATTCCATAATCTTTTAATATACTTAAAGCTTTTATTCTCCCCGACTCTTTCATAAATTCTGGGCACCGGGAGGTTTTTAAAAATGTCCCTCCTTTATCCGCAATATAGTCTACATCCGTAGAGGTTAATCTATAAAGTTTACCTTCTATTAAACCTTGGTAACCACCCTCGATTCCCATTACCTCCATGTTGTGATAAACAGCTGTTTTTACTACTGCTCGAATAGCAGCATTCATTCCTGGAGCGTCTCCGCCACTTGTTAAAACTCCTAGCTTCATCATTGTCATACACCCCTGTTATTCTTATCCATGTAAGAAAGTTGACCGACAGTCTTAGAAACTAATTGCCGGCCACTTCTAGTACTACACATTTCTTTCAAACAAGAATCAACTAGTTTTTTCTAATTGATCGACTGTGTTTTTTTTAATAGCTCTTCCTGACTGTTTTAGTAAAAAGGCTACGATAAAGGACGCTACAAACATGCTAATACCTAAAAATGTCATACTAGCATTAAAAGATCCTGTTAGATCTTTAATGTATCCCACAATATACGGTCCGAAGAAACCGCCTAGATTACCAATACTATTGATAAGAGCAATAGCACCTGCAGCAGCAGCTTCTGTTAAGAAAGATGGTGGAATTGCCCAAAACGGAGAATATGCTCCGAACGCTCCGCAAAGACTGATCGTCAAGAATACAAACGATAAAACAATGTTCGTATTTGCAACGTAGCTACTGATAATTAATGCCACGCCACTTGTTACTAAACAAGCAACGACGTGAAAACGTCTTTCATTTTTTTTGTCAGAGTGGTTACTAACCAACATCATGGTTACCATTGCACAAACATACATTAACCCTAAAATCCAGCCCATCGCATGTGTACTAAGAGAAGTCGTTTTAGATAAACCTTCTGAAATTGTCGGTAAAAACATGACGATGCCATAGTAGCCAACCATCCAGAAAAAGTATCCTAGGGATAAGGTTAAGACGTCACGATCTTTTAAGGCCTGAGCAAATGTATAGTGTTTGGCTTCCTGTTTTTCTAACTTCTCTTTTGTTGTAACGTCGATTAACCATTTCTTCTCCTCGTTCGTCAGCCATTTGACATCCTCAAGCTTATCGTCAAGATAGAAGAAACATATCACACCTAAGATCAAAGCTGGAATCGCTTCCAAAACGAAAAGCCATTGCCATCCAGCCATGTTTAACCAGTCAATGCCTAATAAGTAAGTAGAGAGAGGAGATCCTATTGCATTAGCACCAGGGATCGCAATCATAAATCCGGCAATTGCTTTTGCATGATGTTTTGTTTGATAAAAACCACTTAGATAAAAGACCATACAAGGATAAAAGCTAGCTTCAGCAACTCCTAAAAGAAATCTTGCTGTATAAAACTGCCATGGTGTTTGGATAAAAGCCATTAAAATAGCAATAACTGCCCATGTAATCATGATTCTACTAATCCATCTTCTAGCCCCGACCTTTGTCATCATAGCACTGCCAGGTACCTCTAAAAGGAAATAGCCAAGAAAGAAAATTCCTGCTCCTAATCCAAAAACAGCATTAGAAAAACCTAAATCTTCATTCATTTGTAATGCAGCAAACCCAATATTTACTCGGTCAAGTATAGATATGGTAAAACATAAAAATAGAAATGGAATGAGCCTCAACGTTACTTTTTTGGTAGTTGAACGTTCTAAGTTAATTGAATCCAAAATAATTCCTCCCCTGGGTTATCATCTTTCTCCTCTTCGTGTTCTTTGGTCTTTGACCCGAGTATTTACCCTAGGCTAATTGACAGAAAGAATTAGTGGTTGATATAAAAGATGATTAATCTATTTCTAAGTCTAAGTAAATCTAGCTCCTACTTCTGTAATCCCTTTCATATGGGGATGTAAAAAATGAAAAAGCGAAGTATCCCCTGTATTATTTATCATTTAAAAAAGTAAGAACTATTAGAAAATATCGTACAACAAAACCTTACTAGCGATATAAAAGCATTATAAATCTACTTTCTATACTAATAATCCAAAATATTTGTAATGCACAGTAACGATAAAAAACGCTTACATTTTTGAGCCCCTCTGCTAATCTCTTCAAAAAATATCAAGCTTAAAAATAATGAATTTTAAGATTCACATTACCTCCGTTTTATTAATTTAGCTACTTGTATACTAAGTTACCTTATATAAACAGTGTACTTACATACCTAACAATTGTCAATATAATTATTAAATTAAACATTTTCTGAATTTTATTAGAAGAGAAGAAGAATGCGTATTTTGACATTATAGAAAAGTGCTTGCTTTATGCGGTTTTTTTAACACAAAAAAGGCAGCTGCACTTTAGCTGCCTTTTAACTTCATATTTAATATGCTTTTGATAGAAAGTCAGTTGGAATTAGGCTTTCCAATAACGATCATATAAATTTCGCATGTGAAAATTCATAATTCTCACAGCTTCTTCTTCATTATGCTGTTCAATTGCATTAATAAGTAATTTATGCTCATTAAAATTAACTTCTCTATAGTCAGGTTTCGTTACTGTTCGATCTCTTATAAACTTCCACATTTCCTGCTGCTTCATTGCATTGCTGATAGCTGCCATAATGCTAATAAATAAATCATTATGCGAGGCCTTGGCTATGCCGTTATGTAGGGCTTCATCCGTTTCTGGTACATACACGCCTGCGTTCGTTTCTTCCTCCATCTTATTAATTGTTGCACGCAGTTCCTTAATGTCTTCTTCTGTAGCTCTCAAAGCTGCAAAGCGTACAATAAGAGGTTCTATGTTCATTCTTGCTTCAACAATGTCTTCAGGGGAGGCAGATTCCATCAAAAATGTGGATTGAGAATTTTCAGCTTCTGTTTGAAATTCTTTAACGTATACACCTTCTCCTTGACGAGAATAAATAAAACCGTTCAATTCTAGTGCGCTAAGGGCTTGTCTAACAGGCACTCGACTTACACCGAATTGTTCACACAGCTCCCTTTCAGCAGGGAGTTTATCTCCCACTTGGAACGCGCCAGATTGAATTTCAGAAAGAATTTGATTATAAATTTGAATATATAATTTATTATTGGAAACTGGATTAAAACTAATGGAAATCACTTCTCTCTATAATTATTAACTCATTTTATTCATAATTAAGTAGACATAATTATTATATACTGTTCTATTTTTAGGGGCAACAAGCCTAGCATCTTCTAACAAAAAAATCCTTATTTATGTAGTGAGTTTTTCATTTTGCTAATGATTTTATCAATAAACAGCTATACAGGCATACCATAATGGCATGCCTGTATAACGAACTTGAATATTAATCCATATGTGAGCCACCGTTTATATCAATTTCTTCTCCTGTAATATACGAAGCTTCTTCTGAAGCTAAAAAGGCAATTGTAGCCGCGATTTCTTTCACTTCACCTGGTCTACCCATAGGAATACTATCAATCACAGACTTTGCATCTTCTTCAGGGAGAGACTTCCAAATTTCTGTATTAACGAGTCCGGGAGCTACACAGTTAACCGTAATGCCATCTAAAGCTACCTCGCGCGCTAAGTTTTTTGAAAAACCTAATACTGCTGCCTTAGATGCCGAATAGTGAGGTCCCCCAAACACTCCTCCACCTCTTTTAGCCGAAACAGAAGACAGGCTTATAATTCGACCATACTTTTGATCTTTCATTGTTTCTAATACTGCTTGCGTACATAGAAACAACCCAAACATATTGACGTTAAACACTTTTGTAATGTCTTCAAGCGTCATATCTTGAACGGTAACCTTTTGAGAAATCCCTGCATTATTAATTAAAATATCAATTCTGCCGAATTCTTCAAGTGTTTGTTTAACCATCGCATCGCAAGAATCCTTACTTGTTACATTTAGCTCTATTCCCAAGGCTTTGCCACCGGCTTCTTTTATTTCGTTGACTGTATCTTGTACACCATCAAAATTGATATCTGCTATAACAACAGCCGCTCCTTGCTCTGCAAGTGTCAGGGCGATTGTACGTCCAATTCCTTTTTTGGAACCGCTACCAGTAATAATTGCTACTCTCTCTTTTAAATCAAACATATTATATTTCCCCCATCTTGTTAGCTTCTTCTATTTAATTTAGTTAGTCTTAAATCAGTTCTTTAGCTGTTTTGATAATATTTTCTACAGTAATTCCATTTAACTCTAATAGTTTTTCATAAGGCGCAGATTGCCCAAATTGATCCTGTACACCAATTCTTCGAACTGTACCTTTTCCTTCTTCCGCAACTACTTCACATACGGCACTGCCAAGGCCATTTAAAATATTGTGATCTTCAACCGTAATGATTTTTCCAATATTTAAGCAGTCAACCACTGCTTCTCGATCTAAAGGCTTAATCGTATGCATGTCTAGTAATTTCACAGATATGCCTTGTTTCTCTAATTCTTTCGTTGCCTCTAAAGCGAGTCGTACTGTATCGCCGTTGGCAATAATAGCGATATCGCTTCCCTCTTTAATTTTCTTGGCTTTTCCAATTGTAAACTCTTCATTTTCATCGTAAATCATGGGAACCGTATCGCGAGTAAAACGAAGATATACAGGTCCGTATATTTTCGCAGCTTGTTCTACTAGCTTTCTAGTAGAATAATAGTCAGCTCCCATAATGACGGTCATATTTGGAACCGATCTTAATACACCCATATCTTCTATAGCCTGATGACTTCCGCCATCGTTAGCTGGCGTTAGACCACCGTGTGAACAAGCAATCTTTACATTTAAGTTAGGGTAGCAGACTTCTTGTCTAATTTGTTCAAGCATTCTTAACGAACCAAAGACCGCGTAAGTGCTTACAAAAGGAATTTTACCAGTCGTAGCAAGTCCAGCTGCTAACCCAGCTGCATTTTGCTCTGCAATACCGACATTAATATGCTGGTCGGGTAATTGTTTGATAAAGTTTACTGTTTTACACGACTTTGCAATATCGACATCAATGACATAAATATTTTTATTTTCTTTCCCTAATTTTACGATTTCATCTCCAAAGGCTTCTCTCGTAGCTTTTTTTATTGTAAGATCTTTTTCTAGTATGCTCATTATCTTAAACCTCCTGCTACTTCTTCCATTGCTTGATGATATTGTTCTTCATTAGGAGCAACTCCGTGCCAATCAGCTACATCCTCCATGAACGAAACTCCTTTACCTTTTACCGTGTCACAGATGATACATTTTGGTCTTCCATTCTTCGCTACTCTTACTTCATCCAATGTTTCTACAATCTCTTCCATGGAGTGTCCATTAATTCGCTTTGTTTCAAAACCAAACGCATCAAATTTTTTCTCTAAATCTTGTAATGGCATAATTTCATCACAAAATCCATCAATTTGAAGTCTGTTATTATCTACAAATACAATTAAATTATCTAATTGGTACTTAACTGCTGTTTGAGCAGCTTCCCAAATTTGTCCTTCTTGACATTCTCCGTCTCCTACTAAAGAAAAAACTCGGTAGTCTTTAAAATCTCGTTTCCCTGCAATTGCCATGCCTACGCCACACGAAAGTCCTTGTCCTAGTGAGCCTGTTGAAATATCAATACCTTTACACTTTTTCATATCTGGATGCCCTTGAAACGGAGAACCGTATTCTCTTAGCGTATATATCGTTTCATAGGGAACGAATCCTCGTAAAGCTAAAGCGGAATATTGAATGGGACAAACGTGACCTTTAGAAAGAACAAATCTATCACGATCTTCCCAGTTAGGATTGTGCGGATCAACATTCATTTCTTTGAAATAAAGCGCTGCCATAATATCAGCTGCAGAAAGTGAACCTCCTGGATGGCCAGATTGTGCTCCATAAATCATTGTAAGAGCTGTTTTTCTTAATTGAATGGCTTTTCCTTTTAATTCTTCAATACTAATTTCTTTCATTTTAGTCACCTCATTAATTTATGACTTGCTGTTTTCTAAACGATATATCCATTAACATATAATTTAGTACACTTAGGTAACTTGTATACTAAGTAGCTTTGTGACTTAAGTGTACATCTGAAATGCGAGTTCGTCAATAACAAGATTGAATTATTAGAATTTTTTTATTTGAAACAAGTCGGTTTGTAAATTCGTGTGTTGTTTTTTCTAAGGTTTTTAAGCAAAAAAAGTACTGCTCCTATTTTAGAAGCAGTACTTTTTTTATTGATTAATTAGTAAATCGCATATATAACCAAAGGCTTTATCAAAAAACAACTATGCTTTTGCACTGGAATTATTGCTGCTTATCATGTCTTGGCTACCAGATTTAATGTTTTTAGCTACTAGTATACCTACTACCCCCGATAACCCTAAAATAATGAAGATGGAGTTGTAGCTTGTAACAAGAGCAATAAGCGTGGACGAAATAATACTTCCGAAATAACGAAACGTTGAATAAATGCCAGAGGCTGTACCAGACTGCTCTTTGCTTACCGAGTCTAGAGAGGCAACCTGCATGCTTGTTAAACCTATTCCGGTCGAAAAACCTCCAATAATTAAAGACACTATAAGAAAAAGAATAGATCCAACGTTCTCTAAAGATAGAAAAAGAATAGTAGAGACAATGATCATAGCAAAAGAAAAGCCAATCACTTTTTTAGAACTAAACTTATTGTTTAACAATCCTCCTATCCAGCCGCTTAAAGACATTGAAATCGAAAAAACCGATAAAACAATACCCGTTTGTGCTGTAGATAAGTGAAATTGAGCCTTCATTAACAGCGGCATAATTAATAAAATCACATACATAACAAAATTGCTAAGCATAATAGACAAATTAGCGCTTGTAAAGGTGGCATTTTTAAACAAAGAAAAATTGATAATCGGGTTTTCTGCCGTATTTTCTCTTTTGATAAACAAGAATGAAGATAAAACAAATACTAATCCCATTATTAAAGCCTTAGTAATTTCCATACCGTGTGTTAATAAAATCAATAAGGAAATACTAATGGCTAAATAGATGGAACCTTGAATATCTAAAGTACTTGCTTGTTTTTTTACATTAGATTTAGGAATCATAACTATGCCACTGATTAAAGCTAAGAAAAGAAAAGGCACATTCACCCAGAATATAGCTTCCAAGTTGAAGTTTTCAAGCAATACAGACCCTAGCAATGGTCCAATTGCAGCACCCAATCCCATTCCCATTCCAAATACACCTAAAATTTTAGGAAGCCGCTCTTTTGGCACCACATATCTAATGATGGCTATAGTGTTAGGGGTGAGTAAAGCTCCTCCTACTGCCTGCAGTGATCGAAAAATAATAAGGGAAATGAGATTAGTTGAAAATATACATCCTAAAGATGCTATAAGAAAGAACACCACGCCCCATAAATAGATATTTCTGTTTCCGTACAAATCTCCTAGCTTTCCAGCGATAGGCTGAGTAACAGCCATTACAATCAAATAAATAGTTACTACCCACGAAATATTTGCAAGTGGTTCATTAAAATGAGCTGATATAGTTGATAGAGCAACGGCAATCATGGTTGAATTAATTGGTACAAGAAATGTCCCAATTAGCAATGAAATAATCAAGATAAGCTCTTTATGTTTACCCAAACATTAATGCCTCCTTTTAGTGGAGAGAAATTCCTTTTATAAACGTGTTTATACTGTTTTTTATCATATCTTGATAATCCGCATGTAAGGCTTTGTCTCCAAAATTTAGTTTATACATAAAATATCCCCAATACGTACTTAGGAAAATCTCTGCTTGTGTGCAGCAATCTAATTCTTTGATATATCCTTTCCTTTGCATTTCTTCAAAGTATTCTTTTAATATTTTTTTCGTATCATTAATTTTTTTTATAATTTCCTCGTGCGCTTGTGAGAAAATTAAAGGGTCTTTTAAAGCAATTGAAATCATGTCTCGGTTATTATCAAAGTCTTTTAGTAACAGATAACCGAAATTCGTCAAATCTTTTTCAAGCTCCCATTCAATTGATTTATCAAAAATCTCAAGTGAAAAGCTTGTTGTTTTGACAATAGCTTGAATAATGCCTTCTTTATTGCCAAAGTGGCGAAAAACAGTCAATTCATTAACGCCAGCTTGCTCTGCAATTTCTCTAGTGGTAGTACCTTTATAGCCTTTTTCTTTAAGCAGTTCTATTGTAGCTTTTGTTATCTTCTTTTTTGTTTCATCTTTTTTCATGTTAATCATCCTTTATGCTTCCTGAATGTAAGTATTTACTTTCCATTAGGCAGTATATAAAGGAAAAAGAGCTGTTGTCAAATAGAAGCGAAGAGAATCACTTAGTCATTTAAAAGCGTGACCATTCCATTCGTACCATCGACCATAACCATATCGCCATCTTTTAGCTTATCCGTACTTATTTTCGTACCAACTACTGCAGGAATTTCATATTCACGTGCAATTATTGCCGAGTGAGAAAGAATACCTCCAGCGTCGGTGATAACAGCTCCCGCAGTCTGAAATAAAGTAGTCCAAAGTGGAGTAGTGGTCTTACATACTAAAACATCACCTTTTTCCAGCTTAGAAAAGTCTTTCGTATTTGAAATGACTGTTACTTTTCCGGTATAGATTCCTGAAGAAGAGGCTAACCCTTTAATACAATGTTCGCTGTTCGCGTCATCTTCCTCAATAGCTCCCATATATTTCTCAGCTTCTTTCAGCTGAGCTGCTTCAGGGACGCCGAAGTATCTAGGTAAATTAGACGTTTGCTCATGTTCTGCGTGTTCTTTTTTACGTTTCTCGATTAATTTTGTCATGTCTGCTGGATTTTCTAAAAGAAACTCTAGCTCATCAAGATATAAGAAGAAAACATCTTCTTCCACTAGAAAAACATGATGATGTACTAGTAAATTACCTAGCTTAAGTAGGAACAAACGTGCTTTTGCATCCAGCATTGCATCGATATAAAAATGATGGTCATCTCTTATAACGGATGCATTTAATGCCCACTGATAGTATTTTTTAAACTCTTCTTTGTGTTTGCTATCCGCTATCTGTTCCAGAAATTCATTATAGTTCTGTTCACGTTTTTTGACCGTCTGTTTGAAATTCTCATCAAAGTTGTAATTGTCATTAACATACCCTTGAATAATTGATAATGCGTGAAGAGGATTCTCTAGCCAAGTTTCTCCTACAAAATCGTGACTTACAACGTTTCGATATCCATACTGTTTTAGAAAAGTATTTAATTCAGCCATAAAGCTTTTTCCTGCTTCACTTTCCTCTAACTTTTTCACTAAAGTTTCTGTACATTCTTCTTCGAAGATCTTAGTAAGTTCCGCATTGCCTTTAACTGTTAAAGCAAGTCTAGAAAGCTCCTGATCAGTTTCCAACGATTTGTTCATTTTCCCCGTCAATAGCTCATAAACATCGTGTCCGGATTTTTTATTTGTAAGGTTTTTATAGTACTCTTCAACTATAGTATTTAAAGACATTTGAGGCATAACAATATCAAAGTGCAGATCATATGCCATTTTATAAAAATCAGCTAAACTTTGAAGAATCTCTTTTCCTCTCTGAAGGGTTAGATTTTCATAGGTAAAACTATTTAATTTGTTATAGTAAGGCAAAAATTGTTCCGTAATCATTTGATTCATTCGTTTTGTTAGGATTGGATAAATACTTTCCATCAATTCTTTATTTTCTTGGAATCTTTTATTAGAATCTCCTTTAAAAGGCTCCATTTTTGTATAGATATGACCTTTATAAAGTTTTAAATTAAGTCTATTAAACATAAACTTTAATTTTTTAAAACTAGCAGCTGTTCCTTCAGAAAATGCCGGAATAATAAATGAAGCGTACAAAGGACTAACAGCATGAGAAAAACTTGTGTCATTTAAAATCCAAAACTCTTCCATATCCTCGAAACTTAAAGATATATCTTTTTGGAAAGGAGTTAATTCTTTGGCCTCTGTTAATGTAGTAATCGCTCTTGCCTGCAATAGATATACTTGATTGTCTTGAACCCCAAACTCTATGTCTACTGGATGTTGGTAAAGAGCTTCTACTTCTTTTGTTATTTCGGCCAGTTCAATGATTTTCTCGTCTGTTAAACAAAACCTTTGCTGCTCATCTTCCGTTGTTTCGATTTCTTCAACGCCTTCAACAAGTGGAATTATTTTTACTTCTTTTAGCCCTTTTTCTTTCTCTATTTTAAAAGTTTGTTTATTAACTAGGTAAACATCAGGTGTTACTAAGCCCGATACAATTGCTTCTCCTAGTCCATAGCTAGCATTAATCATCATTTCTTTTGTATTATGAGTGACAGGATTTTGACTGAATATCACTCCCGATACTTCGGACTCAATTAACCCTTGAACAACAACTGCCATTGAAACTTCGTCAAAATTAGCATACATATTTTGAGTATATTGTTCGACTCTTTCAGTAAAAAATGAGGCCCAGCACGCTTTCACTTTACTCAAAAAATCCTCGGTACTTTTCACATTAAGATAGGTTTCATACTGGCCAGCAAAAGATGCACTTTCTAAATCTTCAGCACTAGATGATGAACGAACAGCTACCGATGTATAAGAGCACTTTAGGTTTCGAAATGCCTCTATGAGATCTGATTCAATTTCAATAGGAATTTCCCCGTGTAAAATTCTCTCGTGTATATTATCCGTTTGACGATCAATCCCGTTCCATTCGATATATCGCTTTAAAGCTTCCGTTTGAATAACAAACCCATCTGGAATCGGTAAATTTTTTCTTTTCATTTTTATAAGGTTTAAAGCTTTTGCTCCAACTCGTTCATTCGCCTCGTCCACCTTTTGAAAACTTAAGCTATACATTAAAAATATTCATCCTCCCACAAACTAATTTTAAAAAATGTAAGTAATTACTTACTTTATATTTATTTTAATTCTTTTAAATTTTTATGGTCAATAAAAAATGGTAAAATATTTAAAAAATGCATATTTAGTTGTGCTTTATTTTAATTTCACTTAAATAATATTCCTCTTTTTTATTACATTTTTTAACTTTTATTAGTCTTTTTTATTATAAAGTCTAAATAGTTAATCAATTAAAAAGTTACTAAAAGAAATGCAAAAAACCCCATCTAAATTAAGATGGAGGTTTTCCTCTTTTACAGTTGGGTTAACCATTATCTCTGAGTGCTTACAAGCTTCCACTGGCTGAGTGACAATTTTATCTTATATCCTCTAATATATAAGTGAGCGCTATCAGATTTACGAATCATATGTGAAGTCATAATCCAAACTCTCCCTTCTTATAAAACTATTTTGGAAATCTTAACCTAAGCATAGCTCAGTATTGTAAACCATTTATTAATGACAAGAAAAGATTATGTAAACATTTTAAATTACAGGGGAACCGCTCATTACTTATGTTTCAACTTCAGTAGATTTAGGTCTATAATTGAGACATTAACCATCTATAATGGTTATGTACGAGGATCAGTCTATTAGACTGACAAGCTATTATTTATGTTGGATACAATCCTTTTTAACTCCATTAAATCATCTATTACCACATCAGCCTGTGCAAGCTCAGCTGCTTGAGCAAAATCAAAATTGCACCCCACTGCCATTAAACCATTATTCTTTGCAGCATTGATATCCGATAGACGGTCTCCCACTACTGCTGCGTGCTTTACATCGTATTTCTTTATAATCGTTTTGACTAAATCTCCTTTATCGAGCGTTTGGATTTGTTGAATACTAAATGTTTCTGTTACCCACTTATCCAAATCGTAATGGTCTACAATCGCTTCTAAATATTCCTTCAAACCGTTACTTGCTATGTAAATGGAGCAATTATTTTCTTTTAAATAGCTAAAGACCTCTTTTACATTAGGGTATAAAGCGCCTTTGCCTTTTTTTATATTCTCAACTAAGCTTTTCAAAAAATAGTCATTCGTATACTTTCTTATTTCACATGAATGAGTAGGTAATAAAGCTTCCCATACTTTGGGTAACGGTACACCCATGATTTCACGATACTTATCAACAGGAGTACTAGCATTCCACTGGTTGAGTGTACGCAAATGGTTAAAGGTATCATCAAGTGATAATTCTAAAATTTTATCTGTTTGAAACAGCGTTCCATCCATATCAAAGATTAGTGATTGCAACATTAAGTATCTCCCTCTTTCAACAGTATTTAATACGTATCTATATACAATACCATAAAAAGGAATATGTGATTTATTAAAAATAGTAATCACTGTTCTCAGCACAAAAAGAGCACCTACTTATTTATAGGTACTCTTCTTAACTTTACATACTTTGTTTGAAATAATAAATGAAAAAGTGGCCGCTATAATCGAACTTAAAAATGGATAATTAACAGAAAAAATACTGACCGTTGAGCTACTCAAGTGCTGTGAAGTCTCAGGTACATATGTAAGTGTAAGAAATAGACCAGAAACAATTTGAAAAGCAAATAGCAACAATATAAAACTACCAATAAACACTGCATAGTTTTTCAAAAAAGCGCCTCCAGTACTCTTAATTTATAAACCTGATATTATTTTAAAAATAGTGACGCAATGATAAAACCTATAATCATTACAGTAATAAGTACACCAAGACCCTTCCATCCTAAGCTGCCTGCTAAACCAGATAAGTTTCCAGCTTCATTTCTATTAAATGCATCGTTCATATTCCCAGCTGGATTTCTTTTTACCTCTTCGTGTTTTAATCTCTCTCTTCTTCTTTCAGGTGTTTCTTTATCTTCGCTCATTGTCACACCACCATTTTTAAAACATTATAACATATTATGGTTAAAATATAAAATAATGGTTTTTTAGAAACGAAGAAAGAAACCTATAGTGACAGATCTCTTTTCCTCAACTAACTGTACACATTTCTTTTTTTAATAAGTATGAAACAACGCTTTTTAATGAAAAAGTATACAGCTCTAGTTAATATAATTACTATTACAAACACCTACATCAAAGAGATCCTCTTTATTTAAGGGGATCTCTTTAATAGCCTTATACTAGATACACATTCTTGAAGTTTTTTTGTGTAAGCTTATTTATTTAAAACCTCTTCTTTTATAATTGCTTTTTCATAGATCAATGGTTTGGTTCCTGCTTCTGGTAAAAGATAAATAAAAACAGTAAACATAAGTTGGAGGATTGAAACGACGGTCAAAAATAGAAAAAGACGTTCCTTATTCTTAAACCATATTACTAAACATAAAACTACAGATATTAACGACAAAAACAAAAAAAGAAAAAAGCTGTATAAATAAGAAACACCGTAACGATACGAAATATTTAAAAAGAAGAATACTATGTAGAGAAGTATAAAAGTTGACGGTACTACTTTAATAAAGTTGCTCAATAGAAAAATCCTTTCCCTTTATTTGTTGTAGATTGGTCGCCCTAACACTCAATTTACATAAAAGAGCAAATATTGAAAGTTACAGCAAACATGATTATATTTATTTACTTCAATTTTTATCTCTCATTTTCTTTCTTTGAAAAATGAAACTAGCTATAAACAAAAAGCCCAATAACATCGTTAAATAAAAGGTTACAGAATCACCTGAACGATTAAATTCATCTACAATGATGCCTTCTTGAAACAATAAGGCTGCTGCAATTATTAAAAAGAAAAAAGAATTGACGATTACATAACTACTTGCTTTGACTTTATTTCTCAAGAAAATTATATACACCAAATTGCATACTGAAAAAACTGCGATCAGGTAATAAATAGGCCTTAATAATGTAAATGTTTCCCCAAGCATCAGCATATTCTCCTCTATTACTATTATTTGAAATTTACTAGTCAATATATTTCATTTTGCAAATAAATGATCATTACTCATCTTAATTATTTAATTTTTGAACCAAAACCCCTCCAACTTTGTCCTTATCATCTAAAGAAAACTCAATATTGAGTTTATGAGTTTTATCAAAATACCCTATTATTGTTGCTCCGGTATCTTCTCTTTCGTAATAATTTTTACCATATGCCCTAACGACACTTTGTTTGCTGTCACCAGTATGTATTCCTTTCTCTGTAGCATACTTGTTACTAATCAAGTCATATCTGCTGACTTGATTATCTACAATTTTAAATTCAACATCATACTTTTCTGTACTTTTTCCGTAAATGTAGGTAGTATACGGAGGCTGCTCAGTAATCTCTATAAATTTTGGTTTCTTCTTCAAACCAATTGCTACGTCATATTTAGAACTGCCTATTGATACTGATTTAACGTTTTCTAATTCAAGGTTTGTGCTTTTGGTGCTTGAATAGTATTTTTCTTTAGGCGCAAAAGATGGATCACAGCTAGCTACTAATAGTAAAATGAGTGGAAAGATAAACAAAAAATAATTCTTAATGCGCACTGTTAGACTCCTTTATATCGTTTGTTTTTACTCTGACTCTCGGCATTTTTAATCTATTAACTATTTTTCTTTTGCATATATAAGTCAATCGAATAGAAAACACTAACTGCAAAGTAATACATGGCAAGTATAGCTAACGTCTCATAGACAGATTCCGCAGCGCTATTTTTCACAAAAGAAAAAACAGTACGCACTACAAAGAAAACGATAGGATAGATGATAAATAGAGAATTAAATTTACGATTCATAGCAACACAAAGTTCCTTTATTTGGATATTTATGATTATTATAACATATAATTCTCTCGTTTATTTCTTTACTACATATTCAGTAAGTTTTTCGTTTACATAACACCGTTTATCAATAGTACTAAGTCAAAAGAAACTCTTATTAGTAGGTCTTATTTTGATTATCTGTTCTTTTTGACTTCTTATCTACGATGAATTTTAAATGGCTAATAAAAATCAACAAGCCACAGATAACCATTAACCAGCGCGTAATCCCTTGATGTAAAGGGTCAAAAAGGTTTAATAAAGCTATTCCCAATCCTGATAACATAGCTAGATAACGTAAGATCAAGTATAATCCCCCATTTCGGTATTTTACACCTATAATACTGTGGCTTTAAACTGTTACGAATATCGTATAAACTCTTTGGCAACGTAAAAGAAATTCTGGCTTGACTTCTACATAACAAAGAAGAAGGCGTGTACAGGTTACATCTATACGGTATTATTAAAACAAACAGCAACCCTGTAAATAAAAGGAGCAATCCCATGAAATTCAATAAGTTAATACCAGAACTCTCCGTAAAAGATATTCACAAATCAAAAAAATTTTATTTAGAGATACTCGGATTTGAGCTTACATACGAACGTCCAGAAGATCAATTTGCATTTATTTCACTAAACGGAGCACAAATGATGATTGAGCAATATAATGGTCATTGGGAAACGGGTGAACTTGAATACCCATATGGTCGAGGGATTAATTTTCAAATTGAAGTAGAAAATATAGAGGCTATTTTACAAAACTTAAAGAACCATAATATTTCACTTTTTAGAGACACTATGATAAATAACTATAGTGGCTTTACTCAGAAAGAATTTATAGTTCAAGACCCAGATGGCTACTTGCTAAGGTTTTCTCAGGCTTATTCAATGCAATAATAAAACTCTTTTAATTTATGTTTATGACTTTATCACTTATTCCAAGAGTGAAGAGGATCTCTTAAGCAAAAGATACCTCTTCATTTCTTAGTTCATAGCTCCGCACCACACCATGGACAAAATGAAATCCCAATAGTGGATGAGCCACCATCATGGATAATTAAACCGTATTCCTTGTTCATTTTGTCAAATAAGATAAGATTATCTGGACACTCAAATGGATCACTATGAATATCACACGTAAAGTTCACATGATAATTCATATAATCGCAGCAATGCTTTTTCATTCGTTTTCTCCTTACTATATCGTCATTATTACTTTTCTCGGTAAGCTGAGCAGTGGTCATCTGAAATACGATAATTTTCCTTACCGGTTGGGGCTGCTACCTCAACTAATTTATGTCCCAACCAGTCCCACACAGCTACTGTATGCAAAGATACCCATTTCAGATCTCCTCTAGCAAGACGAAAAGAATCATACCAGTTTTCAGTCGTTACTAATAGATTTTTATAAGTAAGTTCCTTTTTCCTTAAGTGTTTGATTTCCAACATGAAATCTAACATATTTTCTTCCTTAGGCACTTGAATAATTCGCGCTATAAATGTTCCGTTAGGATTTTTTTTCGTTTTATAAACTTTTTCCCTTTCTATTTCTAACTCTGGACGACCCCTCATCTTCCTTCCCCCTGTGTGCTAACACATAATCTCTATGCTAAAAGGTTATAGCTGTTTCAGTATTTCTTCTATCTTCTCTTCAATATCAGCTTCTAAATAATTTTTTGACAAATCGTACAAAGTACCTGTCCCTTTAAAATACCCACCAAAGTAATACCACAACTGAAGGTAATGAACGTATGCATCTTCTTCATCTGTAAATCCATCAAAGTTTATCGCAACTTGGGAACGATATTCTTTTTCTAGACACTGCTCCGAACTTAGATTTGGTAGTTGGTCGCCATCAATATCTCGACACACCCATATTTTTAAGTTCTGCTTACCATCATGTTCAAATTTATTTCTATATTTGTGCTGAAGACTTTCGCTGTATGCCTCTCCTACTTCTTCCAACTTCACTATCTCTCTTTTTAAATTCTCATTTATTTCACTCTCAGGGACTAGAATGTATTTGTCATCTGCTTCCTGACCCTGTTTATCCATAAATAGCTTTTTCAATTTATCAAACAAGCTTTTCCCACCTATCTAAAAAAGAATATATGCATGTTAAATTCGACTAAAGAAAGCTCATTTCCTTCTCTGAACTGCGTTTAGTCGTCATAACTAATATGATATCAGCTACTTCCTTACGTGTGGAATCTTTTACGAGAGTGCTGATTTTCTGACATACTTGTAATTCGATATTTTTTACAGTGAATACATATGTTAAAGTGTAAAGTAGTGGAATGAAAGGAGTAACGACAACATGGCTCAACGAATCGTCAATATGTTTTTATCTGTTTTAGCTGCTTATGGAACGTTAATTCTAACGAAACACATGAGTATTGCAGATAATATTTTTGTGACACAGATTGTTCGTCTGATCATTTGTATTGTGGCTGTTATCATTGTGACAGGAATTACTACATACATTTTCAGAAATAAATCTTCTAATAAATAAAAGGGCAGCTATTTAGATAGCCGCCCTTTTTGTTTTCCTTAATTCTCATTTTATTTCACCCTAAAGAAATGGGGATGTCTCAAACACTCATGAGACATCCCCATTAAGGTTATACATACTTTTACGCGTTTAAAGCACGCACAAATTCTTTTGCTAGGCTGATTGTAGACTGCGGATTTTGTCCTGTTAAAAGCTTTCCGTCTACTTCAATATGATCGCTCCAATTATCTTTTGCAATAAACTCGGCGCCTAGCTCACGAAGCTTTGTTTCAAGAAGAAACGGCATGTATTTATCTAACGTTGTATCTTTCTCTTCTGAATCAGTAAACGCTGTAATACGTTTTCCTTTTACAATCGGCTCACCATTTTTAAGCTTTCCGCCTACAAGAGCTGCCGGTCCGTGGCATACCGCTGCAATTAGCTTGTCGTCTTCAGCAAATTCTGTTAGCAAACGATGTAAGTGCGTATCGTCTGGAAAGTCAAACATTGTTCCGTGCCCTCCAGGTACAAACATACCTGCAAATTCTTGTGAACTTACTTCAGCTAATGATTTTGTATTCTCTAAAAGTTTTCCTGCTTCTTTGTCTTCGTCCGTTACATCATCTGTTAAGCTGTTAGGATCCACAGGTGATTTTCCGCCTTTTGGACTTGCTACGACTACTTCGTATCCTTCTTTTTTAAATTCTAAATATGCTTCAGAGAATTCTGTAAGCCAAATTCCAGCAAGCTCTCCATTTTCCATCGTATGTCCATTTGTAACAACCATTAAAACTTTTGAATTTCCTGCCATGATTTACTCATTCCTTTTTCATTTATTATTTACATACATGTATCATTAATAATTCATTTATCTCTTTGAATATGTTCCCCGGTATTATTTGATGAAAACATGGTAACTTTTTCTTACTAATAAAAAGAACAGGTGAAAATAATAGTTGAATTATATAGAGAAGCAGGATTTTTTTTACACTTTAAAGATTAGACGGAGCCGATTTTTTATATGCAGTGTGACAAGTCTTCACTTTAAATATTTTTTTGACATATACATCCAATTCGATTAATATCAAATTAGATGTATATCGAATTAGAGGGAGAAGGTATTAAGCTATGCAATTAGATAAGTTGGTTAATTATCATAAAGCCGTTGGTGATCCTACCAGGATTAGAATTATTTCACTATTAAAAAAAGGGCCTCTTCACGGGCAAGCAATTGCTTATAAGCTGGGGTTGCAACCTTCAACTATTACTCATCATATTTCAAAGCTAAGAGATGTAGGAATTGTTTATCAAAGAAGACAAGGAAACATTATTTATTTTTATCTAGACCTTGAAAGACTTGAATATAACTCGAAGGCTATTTTAAGTATTGGAGAGGATTCGATGGAAAATCAAGACAACCATTTACAGGATAAAGACAAATTATCTATTGTTAAAAACTTTATAAATAGTGACGGTACTTTAAAAATTATTCCAAGTCAAAGAAAGAAAAAGAACGTAATATTAGCCTATTTAATACGTGATTTACAGCACGGAAAAACGTATCCAGAAAAAGAATTAAATGAACATATTAAAAAATATCATGAAGATTATGCAACGATTCGCAGAGAGTTAATTATGCAGCATTTTATGTATAGGCAAAATGGAGAATACGAATTAAATCCGAAAGAGATGTGGCCCGTTATTTATTAAAGTGGACGTAAAGACTTTCATTTTTCAAGCCTTCTAATTCGATATATGTCTAATTAGTTTGTGTTGTTTCAAATAGAATTAAAGTAAAAATGTAATTTCCAAAATGAAAGAAGCCAACATTTTGGTAAGCATGTGACATTAATTTTATTCTCCTATGTGTTGGCACAGCAACCATATTAGTTTGCTTACTGCTTCCCCTAAAAGCATCTGCTTTGAAGAAAAGCATAAAGTCTCTGTATGCAATAAGGATTATCCTCTACCAGTTAAATTAGTGAATAATCCTTATTTTTTAAAACTATAAAAAAAGTGTTTTAACCATGATGAGATCTATTTGTTCTTCGTCTCCCATATAAAATGAGTGAGATCCAATTTGAACAAATCCCTGTTTCTTGTAAAAAGCAATCGCATTTTTATTTTTTTCCCATACCCCTAACCAAATTTTCTTTTTATTAAATGTCGTTGCTATCTCTACTGCTTTATTAAATAAATGTTTACCAAGTCCTTGTTTTTGAAAGCTGTTACCTATATAAATTCTTTCAATTTCAAGCGCTTCTTCCCCCATCTCTTCAGACTGAGCGTCATTCATATTAACCTTTAAATAACCTGCAATTTCATGATTAACATACATAAAAAAGAATTGCGAAGACGTATTGGATAGTTCTTTTTCTAGCTGTTCGATTGTAAATGCTTTTTCTAAATAAGCTGTCATATTTTCTTGTGAATTCTGATCTTTAAATGTCTCATAAAACGTTTTATAGCTAACGTCTTGAAGATCATATACATCTTCAAGAATACACTTTTTTATATGCATCATCACTGACATGCCCCTCTCCTTTATATCATCAATAATTTCTCTTGTTTCCTTTTTTGACAAACTCCCAGTCTGTTTCGATATTTTTTCTTACTCTTTGAACTAGCTTAAGAATGGTATCTGCTTCTTCCTGGGTAAAACCTTCTAATGCCACTTTATCCGAATAATCATTTTCTCTTTTTATAAACGGGTATACGTTCTTCCCTTTTTCAGTAGGAAAAAGGTTTTTATTTTTTTTATTATGGAGATCATCTTTCTTTTCAATAAAACCATTCATTTCAAGCTTTTTTATAGCCCGAGCCGCTGTTGTGCGATCTACTTTTATCATTTCAGCTAACTTTTCCTGAATGATTCCTGGATTTTCACATATTCGCACCAAATACAAATACTGCCCTTTTGTCAGGTCATATTCTTTAAATTCTATATTACTAATTGAATCCAACGCTCTTGCTATCATGCCAATTTCACGCAGAATTTCACTCATAAAATATCTCCTTTATACATATTTTTGTTGCAAATACAATAAAAATAATCTACATTTAATGTATCTCAAAATAGTTGCATTTGCAACAAAAAATAACAAAAAGGATGATGACAGTGAAGTATGTTGTTTATGCAGGAGGAATTTTACTATTAACTCTTGGAATTGCTTTAACGATACAATCTGACCTAGGAGCTTCACCTTTTGATGCACTGCTGGTTGGACTGTCACTAAACGTAGGTCTTAGCGTTGGAAGCTGGGAGATTATACTTGCCTGTATTTTAATTTGTGGTAATTCTCTTTTAAGCAAACAAAAGCCAGAAATACTGGGACTGTTAACGGCATTCATAACAGGTCTTAGTATCGATATATGGCTTTTTTTCTTAAAGAATTGGATTACGTTCGAAAGTTGGTACAGCAAAGTATGTTGTTTCGGAATCGGTTTAATCATTATAGGAGTAGGAACCTCAGCCTATTTACATACAAATTTTGCACCTATTCCAATTGACCGCTTAACATTAATCATACAAAAACTAGCTAAAACCAATTTATTTCTTTCAAGAACATTTATTTACCTCACATTCTTACTAGCCGCAATATTTTTAAACGGACCAATTGGTGTTGGAACGTTATTAACCGTGTGTTTAGGCGGCGTGCTGCTTAATTTCTTTATGCCCATTACTCAAAAAGCAGTAGACTGCATATTACCAACATCTCATACATTAAAAAATCATATTAAAGATCATAAACGTTCCATTACGTAACTAATTCTGTCTATATCATGGTTTTCATGCACAAAAAGCGGATCTCCAGTTAGAGATCCGCCTTCTGTGTGTGATTACTCTATTTTTTTGCCTCAGCTTTAATAATAAAACGATGTTGTTCTACGTCGAAAAACCCTTGAGACTGTATAATTTGATGGATATTATACAATCCGCCGATATGTGTTTCTATATCAAAATTAGGAACTTGCCAAGGAATTGCATTTAGATAAAAAACTAGCGCCCCAATATCATAAAATCTCTGCACAGGAAACTCTTCCTTGCAAAAGATGATGTTAAAAGAATTTTGTTTGAGCTCTTCTATTGCTTTCTTTAAATTCCAATTACAAAACTCTTTATTTATCGGAACCCCTATACATTCATTGATTCGTGAACAGTCCAATCCTCCCACTTGCTGAGTGAAAAACGTGCCTCCCTTAGACAAAATCCTTCTCACTTCAGAAGCACAAAAAGCTTCGTGCTGGTTCAAAATTAAATCAAATGTACCATCTTTAAACGGTAGATTCTCGTTTTCAGTTCGTTCAACAACTGTGACACCAAATGGCTCTAACCGTTTTTTAGCGATTGGAACGTTAGGTTTGTATCCTTCGGTAGCATACATAACGCGAGGAAAAGGTTGTAACAAAGATAAAAACTCTCCTCCTCCTGTTCCCATATCTAAAGCAGCATTAGAGTTTTGAATAAGGCGAAAAGCTTCACTTCCATATGACCACGAAAGCATATCGCTATCCATACGACCAGTACGAGTAATAATAGAAAAATCCCATCCAGTAAAATCAACATTTGTATTGTTTACAGCATTTAAAAAATGTTTGTCCGTTATCATGTTAAAATCCTCCTTTTAATAGTCAGTCAGCATTAATCATCTATCCTAAACTAGTAAAAGGCGGGCCACGAACATACAGGCAGCGTTGTTATGTTTCATATGCTAACTTATTCAAAATAACCGCTCCTTCATCCGAATTACGTATTTTTCATTTATTTGTCCATTCATATGTAATATCGGGTAGTTTCTCTTCGTTTTCACCTCCTCTTTTTATAATACTGAAGCCGTGTTTTTCGTAAAATCGCTGTGCGTTTTTATTTTGTTCAAATGTACGTAATGTTAATTTTCCATTTGATTCTGCTTTGGCTCTTTCAAGCAATCGCTGTCCGATTCCTCCTCCTTGATAATCTATATGAATGTACAGCTGGTTAATTTCATCAGCGTTATAGGCGACCATTCCTACTATTTGTTCATCTATTAACGCTAATTCAACTTTATAGTGTGCTGACAATATATGATCTAAAAAATAAACATGACGGTCAAAACTGTGCATTTCCTTTTGTCCAATCGCTTTTTCTTTACTATCTCTCCACATTTTTACCGTTGCCTCAGCAAATTGTGGATGATAGTGAACAATATCAACATTAAAATGGGCCATGCATTTTCCCCTTATCTGTCATTGTGCTATTCGTATTTTTAATAACGATGTCTAGATATTCTCTTCATGTGGTTGAAGCCTGTCAAAATCTTGTTTTAATAAAGAGTACATGTACAAATCATCAAATTTTCCACACGTAAATTCATAGCTTCTTAATAGGCCTTCTTTTATAAAACCGTGCTTTTTTATTAATTTTTGTGAAGCAGCATTAGCAGGCTCTATCAAAGCTTCGATTCTCCGCAAATTAAAATGTGTAAACCCATATTTTATGACCGCGCCCAATGCCTCATTAGCAATTCCATTTCCCCAGTAGTCTCTGGCTAATTCATAACCAATTTCCGTACGGTAATAGTCATGAACTCGATTAAGAAACCCGCAGCTGCCAATAATGTCGTCTTGTTCTTTAAGAGTAATGCCCCATCTTATTCCAGATTCTTTGTTTAAGATTGATTTATACCATGAAATCTCATTTAAAGCATCTTCAACCGCTGTAAAAGGCTCTAAACCGTAGTGCTTCATTACTTCTTTATCGGATAGGTATTTTAAAATATTGCTTGCGTCTTCTGCTACAATTTCCCTTAGTACAAGTCTTTTTGTTTTAATTATGGGAAAATGATGTGACACCTGTAATTCCCTCCTCTTATCCATTCATTAACTGGACGGATCTTTTCTCACAGCTTTATCTAATTTAAATAACGGTTAGTAAAAAAGTTCTTTTATTATTAGTGAATTCCTTTTTTAGTCATAAATATTTGTCGAAAAACAAGCAAAAAAGCACGCGATTCTTCATTTCTAAATCAGAACCGTCATTTATTTTGTATTTGTTCGTTTTAAAAATTAAAGGAATAAAAGGTAGAAATGAAGAATTCTTCACCAACTAGTCTAAATGAAAAGAATAAGGAGAACGATATGAAACTGTATGGGGATTTTGAAAAAGAAGATTGGCTAAACGTATTAAAGCTATCAGAAAAAGAGCTGCCTAATGCATTCATTATTCATGGTGAGTGGGGATTTGAAGATAATATAAGCTTATGGAAAGAGATTTTATCTACTGATGTTCATATGCCTAAATGGAACACGGTAATAGGTAAGTTCAAAAACAGAAATATAGGATTTGCGAATGTGTATGGCAGTCCGATGGCGTCAAACATCGTACATCAATTTGCTGGCAGCGGAACCGACTTATTTATTCAAACGGGATATTTTGGAGGCTTATCTTCCACTGTACAATATGGAGATATCTTAATTGTATCTGCAGCACAAATGCAAGACGGCGTATCACACTGGTATTTACCAGAAAAAACGCTTGTAGAAGCTGACAAAGAGTTAGTGGAAACCGCCTGTAGGTATTGTGAACAAAAAGGCTACAGCTATATAAAAGGACATGTGGTTAGTATGGGTGCCATGCTTATTGAGACGCATGATATGGTAAAAGAATGGTCGCTTGCAGATTTTCTCGGGGTGGATATGGAAACAGCTACCACTTTAGCTATTGCTCATAAATTCAACAAACGCGCCGTGGGCTTATTAAATTTATCAGACCACCTTCTTCACGGCGATACTCTTTATTCGTATACAAAGGACAGAGAGTTAATAGAAAGTGAAACTGATAAAGCCATTCGCGATGTGGCTCTTTATTTGAGTAGTAAATTCTAATAGCGTGCTGTCTTATAAAAAATTTTGTATTATTGATATGAGTAAAATCTATTTGGAGTAGAATGCTCAGTTATACTATTGTTTTTAGAAGTATAGCTTTATATGACTCTGAAGAAATGGGGTAGACTAAAAAAGATAACCACTTATAAAAGCGATTATCTTCTGGCTGCTTGAAAGTATAAAAATGAATCTTATAATAAATATACGAATTTTTCTGCACTGTAAATGCGACAGTCATTGTGAATTAAGAAGCATGCAGCACCTTCTGCTCCTTTTTTCCTTTTTCTTTAATTAGTAAGACACCTAACAACCCCATCATTGAAAACAAAATTGGAATCATAAAAGCATAATGATAGCCCACGTGCAGCGAGCGTTCAGGGAATAAATCAAGGACATTTCCGAAAATACTAGGCAATAATACGGCGCTTAAAAAGCCTCCCATATTAGCAAAACCTGATACAACTCCTACTTCTTTTACTGAAAAAGATTGGCGTACTACGGCAAATGTCAAAGCGCTTGCGCCGTTTCCAAATCCGATGATAAAAAGTAAAATAACGACTAGCATGAATGAAGGTTTCACTCCCGTTAATAATAATCCTGTCCAGCTAAGCACCACAATAAGATGGACGAGTGAATAGATTTTTTTAATGGAGTTTAACCTGCTTGATATCCAGCTAATTAAAGGTCCGCCAATCATAGCGCCAAACAAACCATACATAATAAGCTGACTTGCATCAGCGCGAGATAAATGAAACACATTCATGCCATAAGGAACTCCCCAAGAGCCAATAAAACCTACATATGTACCTACTACACCAAAATGACAAAGAAATGTTGCCCATGCTTGACGAGTCGTCATTACCCTTTTTAGGATCGCCCATACGCTTTCTTGAGTCTTAACAGAGGCTTTATTTGCTTTAGCATCATCTACAAATAATCGTTTAGGTTTTACGACTAAAACGACATAAAGCAAATAAGATACCGCGATTAAAACTAGACCTATACTAAGAAAAGGAACTCTCCAGCCTGAAAGTGAAATCCACATAGATAAAGGTACAGTAGCTGATAATGAACCTACACTTCCTACCAGCCCAATTAAACCTAACAGCTTTACAAACTCATTTCCCTTGAACCACTGACTTAAAATTAACACTAAATTGACAAAAATCATGGAGTCTCCGGTACCGACTAGCAAACGAGAGAAAATTAACACATATTCGTTGGGAGATGTGCTGTAGATAAGGCTTCCTATTCCGGTTAAAAGCGATCCGATGATAAGAAATCGATTTGGACCGTACCGGTCAGAAAGTAAACCAACAGGAATCTGAAGGCCTGCATAGGCTAAAAATTGTATACTCGTCATCAATCCTATAACGGATGCTGAAACGTGAAAATCTTTCATTAACTGCTCGGTAATAAGTCCAGGGGCTGTTCGTTGACTGACAATCAAATAATACGCTAATAAAGCGGTTCCAAAAACCACCCATCTATAACTACTTTCCTGCTTGTTCATTTTGATAGATCCTCTCATGTATAATTTTTTCTGCGTAGAAATGCTGGTGGAAAACGTTTAAGAGATGAAGATATTGATAGAATGAAGGTCTGTTTGATAAATAGGTCGCTATTGCGGACAGCTCTTCTTTTTATCCTTGTTTTTCCTTTCTATTATAATTTTAAGTTTTTAAAGGTTATTTTTCAATGAGGTATGGACTTTTAAAATATATCCTTTACTATTTCCCTTTCACTATTAGGCATCCAAGTTAGAGTTCTTCTTGTCATTTTTGGTTATAAAGCAATTTAATAAGAACCCATAAAGAACCTATATCACCCGTGTTTTTTTCAAAAGACCTCTTTTTTCACAGCTTTTCAGCTGTTTAATAAGTTGGTATAAAACTTGCATGTTCATCTATGAACACTTACTAAAGGAGGAGAACTTTATGAAAAAAGTTAAACGCAAGAAAAGTATTAAAAAGCAGGTCATTACTGGTGCTGTTCTCGCAGCATCTCTTTTACTGCCCATTTCAGCTTCTGCTGCATCTGCACCTTATACACTTTATCAAGTCGGAAGTACTGCAGACAAAGCGACTAGTACAAGCTTTGGACAAGTCTATATGGGTGGAAGCATCGATGTAGATGAAGCGTTCAAATGGATGATTCAAAAGGCAAACGGCGGAGATTTCTTAGTTATAAGAGCGACGGGTACTGATGCCTATAACTCTTATATCTACGACCTAGCAAAAAGCATAGGTAAGCCTCTTAACTCTGTTAGCACAATTGTCGTCGATGATTTAATAAGAGCAGGTTCAGACTCTTCTTTAATAGATAAGATTAACAAAGCAGAAGGCATCTTTTTTGCTGGAGGCAATCAAGCTGATTATGTAGATTTTTTAGAAGGGTCTCCCGCTCTTACAGCATTAAATAATCGTATTAATCAAGGCATTCCTTTTGGAGGAACAAGTGCTGGTACTATGATTCAAGGGGATCACATTTACGACTCTATCTCAGCAGGCTCTACAACTTTAGATTCTAAAACAGCGCTAAACAATCCTTATAGTTCTCTTATTTCCTTTACAGATTATTTGATTCAAACACCTCATAACAACAACATTCAAACAGACACCCATTTTGAACAACGAGATAGAATGGGACGCTTTTTAACCTTTCTTGCACGTAATATTAAAGATGGAGAAGAAACTGGAACAAGCGCAAAAGGGATTGCTGTTAATGAACAGTCAGCACTGTTGGTAGAAAAAGATGGTTCAGCTAAGGTCGTAACACAGCCGGGCTCTACAAATGCAGCTGTTTATCTAGCTAAAACGAATATGGCTCCTACCACTTGTGCAAGCGGCCAGCCGCTGACGTTTAATAATATTTCTATCTATAAATTATTTAATGGCAGCACTTTTAATCTTTCCAATTGGACAGGTTCTGGAGGATTAGCTTATACTTTAAACGTAAACAGCGGTGTTATTACTTCTTCTACAGGAAAAGTTTACGGCGGAAATCAGCCGTAAACGGTAAATGAATAAGAAAAGGGAAGCTTGATCAGTAAAGTTTCCCTTCCTTACGCACATCAAGGATTGATTAAATGCTGTTTTGTTTTTAAATGATATAGATAATGCAGTCCTTTTTCTGTTATTTTTGTTCCTGCTCTGCCTCTGCGTTTTATAATATACTCTTTTTCTTCTAGTAGATCCAAACGATTTCTCACCTGCTGTTCTGTAAGAGTAAAGCCTTTTAAATGCTGCGTAATCCACTTTCTGCTTGCTGCTTTTCCTGTATCATTACACTGTTTTATCGTTTCTAACAGGGCACGATTTTCTTGAAGTTCGATTAAGTCAACCGATTCATTTTCAACTTCATACAAAGAATGATCTTCTTTTTGACTACTAAGCCTATACTCTACGTCTTTTGCTTTCACTTCGTTGTCATCGCAGACGGTAAGTAAATACTCAATGACGCCTTTTAATTCTCTTATATTTCCTAACCATTCATGTTCGATAAGCAGCTTCATCGCTTCTGGATGGATATGCGTCCACGTTTTCGATTTGGACATAAAATGATGAATCAGTAAAGGAATATCGGTTCTTCTATATCTTAAAGGAGGAATCGTTAAAGATAATACATGTAAACGATAGTACAGATCTTCTCGAAACAGACCTTCTTTCATTTTATGTAGTAAATTGTTGTGAGTGGCTGCTATGATTCTTACATTAATCGGAATGACTCTTGTACCTCCTACCCGCCTAATTTCTTTTTCTTGAAGCACCCTTAAAAGCTGAGTTTGTAAACGCGGGCTGATATCACCAATTTCATCTAGAAAGATTGTACCTTTATCAGAGCTCTCAAACAGCCCTTTTTTGCCGCCTTTCTGCGCTCCTGTAAAGCTGGCTTCTTCGTACCCAAACAGCTCACTTTCTAGTAATGTATCGGTCATGGCACTGCAATTTACGGCAAGAAACGGTCCATTTTTACGTGTAGAATGATTGTGGATAGCCTGAGCAAACAGCTCTTTTCCTGTACCGGTTTCTCCTTGAATCAAAATAGGATACTCAGTGGCAGCCATTTTCCGGGAAATTTCAATCGTTTTAAGCAAAGCTGGGTGTTCTCCTATAATATCTTGATAGTTATACTTAGCAGAAAATCCGTTTTTTCTAAGTTCTGACTGCGCTTTTCCTTCTATTTCAACAGCTTGATTAACACTTTTAAACGTTGCTACAGTAGTATTGCTTTTCTCAATCATCGACTTATAGATAACCATTTCGTACCCATTTATGTTAAAGTACTGACTTTTCTCGTCGGACGATATAATAAACTCCACAAGGCCTTTGTTAGAAATTACGCTTTGAATCTCATGATCTATAGCATCGGAAGAAGCTAGCTGGAACAGTGATTCTAACCTTTTATTGAATAACGTAATTTTTCTATTAAAATCCACGGCAAGAATACCATCTTCTACTACGTTTACAATACTCTTTACATGAAGGTGAAGTTCTTTCATTTTCCCTTCTGCTTCTATTAGTTTTTTTTGCAGCACAATGATGTTTCGCAAATAGCGATCCCAAATAATTGAATGATTAGACTGATTAAAACCGAATGATTTTATAAGTTCAAAAATGGTCGCCATGTCAAAAAGTCTAACGCCTATATCAATTACATGTTTTACGTATGGGGGACACAAGTGAACCTCACCTGGAGAAACAGCAATTTCAACACCTTCGTAATAGGTCTTTTGCTTTTTAAAAGGGATAAACTGAACATGATTAATGCCTACTTGATAAAGAGATTCTATTAATTTAAGAGTTTCTTTATCGTCATCATTTACAATTAATACTTTTGTATGGGCAGGGATTTTCAGTAATTCATTTATATGCTTATGATGAATTGTTCTATTTCCTACAATTTCATGTGCATGCTGAACGTCTAATCTGTTCTTCATTTCATGATATATACTCTCTGATGAATAAAGAACAACATCTCCATCAATTTTTCTTGGTAATTCTTCATCAATCGCAAAGCATTCAATAAAAATATAATCGCCTAGCAACTCTTTTAATTGATTGTGTAAAATGATTCTAGTTTGCTTGCTTCCTGTTATTAAAACTAATTTCTTTTTCATCATATGGACACCTTTCTACAGGCCTTTAACTTGACTTGCCTTCAGAGATTAGTCTTGGAATACTATACCTATCATTTTATACTTTGCTGTGCATTTCATCTAGCGGACGTTTGTCCCTTTTGTAAATAAAAATAAGTAGAAAAAAGCGCCTCCACTTTAATGGGTGGAGGCACGATATGCTAAAGTGCTAGATGTATTGAATTACATTTTTCTCATTTAATGTCTACGTTTATTGGTTTGATATCTAAGGCTACTTTCACAATAGAGTAATCGTCTTTTTGACCGTCGGTATAAGCCCAATAGCCATTGCTTTCAGGGCTTTTTCTGAAGGTAAGCTCAAAACCTTTGCCTTGGTTAAACGCATAGCTCTTTATTTCTTTGCTCTGAGCGTTATCGATAAGATCGTAAGCTAAAAATTTTCTTAATACACCGTGCGGAGAGAAAAGACCCGTGTTTGGCCCAACCTTTTCACTGTAGTATTCATTTTTTCTAGTAGATGTTTTAGCTGGGTTTATGACGATTTCTTTTGTTGTCATATTTACTTTATCGCCTGGAGTAATACAAGAGATAAGAATATTTTTGTAATCACTCGGAAATTTGTCATTTGCCTGTACTTTGGCTAAATCAACTAACGTAATACCGCCTCTTCCAACAACTTCTATTTGTTTTCCTAAATTGTTGACCACCATAGCTGTATCTTCATCGATTCCGTACGCAAGCTGATTTTTATTTCCTTTTTCGTACGCTGTTGCAATAAGACGTCCCAGTCTTGCTTTGTTGTCAAAATGCTGATCTACCAGACCGTATTGAAAAAAACCAAGGCCTTTTTCCAAATAAGCAGGACCGCCTTCTTGCTGAGTCATATCATCGTATGTGTCTGTAAATCCGTACGAAAGAGCTCCGTAGCTATCTCCGCCAGCGAGCATAGTATTACTCATAATCGCCGCTCCGGCACTCGTACCGCCAAGTACTGCCCCGTTTTTATACGTATGCCATATGGCTTGTAAAACTTTTGAGTCCGAACCATTTTCATTCCGCAACGAGCCCGTAATCAAGGTTTGATCTCCTCCTACAAACCAAATGCCTGTTAGCCCTTTAACTTTTTGCGCTAGTTTATCACTGTTCATATTTGTTTTCCAAGTCAACTCATCTTCAGAAGTTCCTTTAAAGTCGTGGTTTGAAATAGGTAAAATCTCTATATTTTCTGCCTTCACTCCGTATTTAACTAAATCACTTTTAAACTGATTAGAGGAGTCGAACTTAGTACTCGCTGCAGGAACAATCCCTATTTTGGCCTGCTTTCCTCCTGCAAGAGTAATAAACTTGCTATACACGCTTGAATTACTGCTTCCAAGCGCTCCTCCTGCAATTAAGAGGTTACCTTTAATCTCGTCGTATACAGGACTTTCAGGTGAAGAAAAAGTAGGTTTTTTATACGTTAAACTAGTTTTTTTATCCGGTTGAAATTTGACGGTTTTAGGTGTAATGTCCATTCTTACATTTACAATGGAATAATCATCTTTTTGTCCATCAGTATACCGCCAGTAGCCGTTTGTGTCATTATCCTTTTGGAAAGCAATTTCGTATCCAGACCCTTTACTGTCATAAACATAGCTGTTAGCAGATTTCATTGATTTATTATCAACGAAAGAATATGATAAATAAGCCTTTAATCTTCCATACGGTGTAAAAACACCCGTAGCAGGCAGTGCGTTAAAGGAATAATATTCAAACCCCTTCGTTTCTACTTTATCGTTTGGAAATTCAAATGATTTTAAATGATAGTTAATTTTATCTCCAGGAGATAAGTAACTGACTTTTATGTTCTCTAAGCCTGAACGCACTTTTTGCTTAGATATAAGCTTAGCTTGGCTCATATCTAATACAGCTACTGCGCTTCTTCCAACGACTTCAACCTTTTGATCTTTATTGTTAACGACCATAGCAGTATCTTCGTCTACACCGTATGCAAAGTTTTTTTCTTTGTCGCGTTCAGCATTATACGCAGCTACTGCAAGTCGCCCAAGTCGTGCTCGTTCATCCATATGCTGATCAATTATGCCGTGTTGGAAAAATCCCAACCCTTTTTGAACTGATAGAGGCTCGTATTCTTTCTTATTGTGTTGGTTTTCGTTTACATGTTTATTTTCCTTGTTTCCTATACTTTCTTTTAAAGCTCCTAGACTGTCTCCTCCTGTAATCATGACGTCACTCATAATTGCAGCTCCTGCACTTGTACCTCCGATAACTGCTCCCTTACGATATATATCCCAGATAGCTTTTAACGCTTCAGAATCGTTTCCATTATTTTGACGAAGGGAATCCACAATTTTTGTTTGGTCTCCTCCAACAAACCAAACTGCCGTTAGTCCTTTAATCGTACGGGATAACTTCTTGTCGTTCACTTGATTCTTCCAAGTCGATTCATCTTTTTGTGTGTCAGAAAAATCGTGATTGGAAACGGGAAGAATTTGAATAGAATCTGAGTTTACTCCGTATTTCACGAGGTCTTTCTTAAACTTTTCAGAAGACTGCAGCGTTGTGCTAGCAGCTGGAATAATCCCTACCTTGGCTTTTTCTTTCCCCCCAGCAAGCAAGAGAAATTTTTCATATATATCTTGATTGGATGTTCCTACACCTCCGCCTGCAATAACAAGGCTGCCTTTAATGCCTTCAGTATTTTCTTGTGCTTTTGCAAGCAGGGGTGTACTCAACGAAGAAAGTAATGTAAAGCTGATGAGACATGAAACCAGTTTCTTTTTCATTTGAAAGATCCTTTCCACGCAAATTTTAATACCCTTCTCTAATTAGCTCGTATCCTTTCCGCGATACTTTTGATAAATGATATCTAAAACCTGTTATTCAAACGTTCCTTTCACAACAGGGACACCGTCTTTTACCATTACTTTACCTTGAGCAAAAACCGTTTTAATTGTTAGCGTCTCTTTGTCTAAAAGGACTAAATCTGCATCTTTTCCGGGTTGAATATGCCCTTTATTGGACAGTTTTAATACTTTGGCAGGATTAGAAGTAATGACTTGAAGAGCTGTTTCTAACGGTACTGATTCCTCTAATACTGCATCTCGTACTTCTTGAAATAAAGAAGACACTTTTCCAACTTGAAGACCTTTATAATCTCCGTTATCATCAAAAAACGGCAGGCTCGCGTTTCCATCGGATGAAAACGTAATGCTGTCAATCGCCACTTTCTCTTCCAGCATGATGCGTAACCCTTTGCTGCACTTAACTTCGCCTTCTTCTAAAAAGTGAGGGATCGTACTAGTCGTAAAATCTACGTAGCCGCCTCGCTTTGCAAATTGAATTCCTTCTTTAAACAGCTCTTCATTTCTATTAATATGTGTAGGGTGAAACTGACGAATTGGCAGGTCTGTTTTATCTACGATTTGATTCAATAAAGATAATTTTCGTTCTCCGTCTCCTACGTGAATCTCTAATATTCCGGCTTTCCCTGATAAAATCCCTCCATTGCGGGCAGCGGAAGCCACCTTCACCAGTTCTTCAAATGTCGGTTCAGAAGAACGGTGGTCGGAAATGGCAATTTCACCTACTCCGATAATTTTATCAATTAAAATAAGATCTTCTTCAATGCTATTAGTTAACGTTTTTACCGGTATTTGATAGGAACCTGTGTGAATGAAGCAGCTAATCCCTTCTTCTTCTAACCCTCTTGCTTTGGCCAGAAGGTTTTCCATTCTTCTTGTTGTACCGTCTGTTCCAAGTACACCTACAATAGTTGTAACACCGGCAGTCGTTGCATCGGTTAACATTAGTTCAGGAGTGCGTGTTTTATATCCACCTTCTCCTCCTCCGCCAATAATATGAACATGTGAGTCAATGAAGCCTGGAGCTATAATGTGATTAGCGGCATCTACAACATCAATAGGAATGGACGTATTTACATGATCAATACAATCTTTTATAAGGATGATTTTGCTGTCTGCAAGCAATATATCTTTTTTTCCTAAGTGCTGTGGTGCATATACTTCTGCGTTTTTGATTAAGGTTAACAACTTCTATTCCTCCTAGTAAGCTCAACTTACAAATTACATTTTTCTATCTCTTAAAATGGCCCGTAATTGATAAAATAAGCAATCACAACGGCTATTAGACCAATCACATATTGAATAAGGACTAACGGCAACACCCATTTTGCCCACTTTGTCCATGAAATTCCCGCAATTGCTAAGCCAGCCATTAATGTTCCAGCCGTCGGGAAAATAATGTTTCCGATGCCGTCTGCAAAAGAAAAAGATAATACTGCCGTTTGTCGCGTAATATCAAGCAAATCTGCAAGAGGCGTCATGATTGGCATCGTCAGCATCGCATGACCCGTTCCAGATGCTAAAATAAGATGAATCAGCGCTTGGAAGTTGTAGATTCCGATGACGCTTAAATATCCCGGAATATGTTGAATCGCTCCAGATACTTGATGAAGCATAGGGTCTACAATATGACCTTCATTTAAAACAACAAGAACTGCGCGAGAAACTCCGATAACAAGCGCTCCTCCAACCAGTGCTGCTGCCCCGTTTGTAAACGACTTAACCGTATTTTCAACAGAGAGTCTTCCAATAATCCCAATCACAACTGTCAAAATCACAAACAGAGAAGCAATTTCAGTAATGTACCACTTATACTTAATAACGCCAAAAGCAAGAATTACATAGTTAACAAGAAATGCTGCCATAATCCATTTATGCTTTCTAGTTAACTTCGCATCAGAATTTAAAAGTTTATGTGCATTAGTTATGCTGTATTTTCCGTATGTTCCTATAGAAGGACTTCTTTTCACTTTCATCGCATATCGGTAGACAAACCATACTGAAACAGCATAAACAACTACGAATAAGATGAGACGAAAGCCCATTCCAGAAAACATAGGAAGCTCTGCTACTCCTTGTGCAACACCTACTGTAAATGGATTCATAACGGCCGTAGTAAAACCCGCCGATGCGCCAATTAAAACAATAGCAGTCCCTGTTAATGCATCGAATCCAAGAGCAAGTGCCAGCGGAATTAAAAGAGGAATATAAGCTAGCGTTTCTTCCGCCATCCCCATTAAAGAACCGCCTACCGCAAAAAATAGCATCATAACAGGAATTAATAATTTTTCTCTAGTAGCAAGCTTTTTAGCCATCGTTGTAATCAATACATCTACTGTCCCCGTAGCGCTTAGTACACCAAAGAAACCGCCGATAATTAATACAAAAAAGATAATGTCGGCTCCTTCTACCATTCCTGTATGTATCGCTTTGACCATATCAAAGAATCCAACAGGTGTAGAACCAATCCATTTAAACGACTGAGGATCTACCGTTGTTCGTCCGTCTACTTCTACACGTGCGTATTCTCCGGCTGGCAAGATATACGTTAAAATAGTAGCAATCACAAGAAAGCCTAACAATAAAGCAAAAACGTTTATTTTTCTCTCTTTTTTCCGTACCTTATTTAATGAACTCATTTCCTTTTGCGGTTCACTCATTCTTCTTCTCCCCTTCATTGTGAAATAGTAACTTTAAACAGACATCTCGTTCTTTAAAAGCAGCTTCCTTATCTGCAGCTACACATTGCTCCTTTCTCTTGTGTTCTTCACATATAGTACAAGCAATTTTCGTGCCAACGTATAACCGTTTAATTTTCTGAATTATGATATAATTAAAATGTGTTTTAGGTGTTAATTGGGTGTTTTTTAAAATTTAATAACGCCAATTAAGAAGCTAGTTGATAGAAAATCTGGAGCATGAAACCATTAGCTAGTTCTTTTTTTAAAAAGCAGCAAAACGAAAGATAAAAGAATTTAATCTATAGACATAAAAAAATACTACACTCAAATGGCTAGCTGAAAAACATGCGTATTACAAACTTACAAAAGTGGCTGCTACAGTAGAACACGCACTTTATCAAACGCTTCAAGATGAAGTGAAAACGAAAGATTTAGGCGGACATGCCTCTACATTGGAGTTTACAGAAGCTATTTTAGAGAAAATAAAATCCACGCAAAATTAACAGCAATTTATCCATTCTATAGAGGTGATCATAATGAAAAAAAGAAAGATTATTATGGACTGTGATCCAGGTCATGATGATGCTATTACTATTATTTTAGCTGCCGCACGACCGGAATTAGATATTTTAGCGATCACAACTGTTTCGGGAAACGCAGAAATTGAAAAAACGACAGTGAACGCTTTGAAAGTGTGTGATTTAGTATTTTTACATAACGTGGTTGTCTCAAAAGGAGCAAGTGAACCATTGATTCGCACGCGTGAAAACGCTCCTAGCGTACATGGTGATTCAGGGTTAGACGGCCCTGAGTTCCCTCCTCTGTCTCGCAGCTGGAGTGAAGAACACGGAGTAGATACTATTATACGAATGGTAAAAGAGTCAGAAGATCCCGTTACACTTTTACCTACAGGCCCTTTAACAAACATTGCCTTAGCTTTAATGAAAGCTCCAGAAATGAAAGAAGACATTGAAGAGATTATCCTTATGGGCGGTGGAACCTTCGGGAACTGGACACCAACGGCTGAGTTTAATATTTGGGCAGATCCAGAAGCGGCTAAAAAAGTGTTCGATAGCGGCATCCCACTCGTAGTAATGGGGTTAGATATTACGCATCAAGCCGTTGCAACAGATGACGTTATTAACCAAGTCATGAACATCGATAATAACGTAGCAAAAAAGGTCGGGGAATTATTAGCATTTTTTAAATCTGCCTATAAAGAAACCTTTGGATTTAATGGCCCTCCTGTTCACGATGTATTGACCGTTGCTTACTGTGTAGCTCCAGAACTATTTACGCTAAAAGAAGTTAATATTGTAGTAGAAACACGCGGAGAATACACGGCTGGAACAACTTCAGTTGATTTGCTTGGAGTCACAGGGAGGAAACCCAATGCTAAATTCGGTTTAACTCTTGATGTAGACGGATTTTGGAATTTGATGATTGAGGCTCTCAAAACATATTCAGCTTCGTAATGTTCATCTAGAAGATAAATTTTATAGAGGCAGCACCAGAACGTCGAGTTCACAACTTGCTGGTGCTGTCTTACGTCTATTCATACTATCTAGCTGTTTTTTTCGCTTTTTGATTGAGCATTAAAGTAATGATTGAAGCAACAATCACACCTGTAATCAAGCAGTTGGATATATCTTTATAAATTACTCCCATTACTGTCCCGCCTATAACACCTACACTAATGAGTAAAATCCGTTCTCTTTGGTTCATAATTTATCCCTCCATCTTTTTTAACAAAATATTTAATTTATGAAGAGCAAACTGCAGGTCTATTTGCTCTTCTTCATTTAATTTGGAGATATTTGTATTGAAATTACTATAAATCCCTCTCCATTTTTCTTCTTGAATATTTTTTCCTTTAGACGTTAATGAGACTAAAACTGCACGCTTATCTCGCGGATCAGGCATTTTGATTAAATATCCTTCATTTTCTAATTCACTGATAACATTCGTTAACTGTTGTTTGGCAATATTTAATCCATTACTAATTTCCTTAATATTCAAATCTCTTTTTTTCATATACATAAATTCAACTACGTGATTTTGTAAATGTGTTAATTTCACTTCATTCTTGTTTAAGTTCTTGAAGTTTTCAAATAAAACCGGTATTAAAGCGATATATTCCTTAGCCAGTTTTTCCTTCATGAGATACTCACCTTCTTTAGTAAATATATTATTACTAATTTTGAATAAAAACAATAAAAATCGTTTATTTTAGTAAAAATACATTTACTAAAATCCATACACACTTCTAAAGTTATGTTATCTCGCTCTAAAAAATAGTTTATTAATCCTATGGAAGCAGCTATTTAACAATAAAAAAAGTAAGGAAGTATACTCCCTCACTTTCTGTTTACAACTCCCGTTAAAAAATTCAAAAATACGTGTACGCCTGCTTTTACAGTTATTTCTCTTACATCACGCAACGGATCTAGACATACAATATCCATTGCTTGAACAAGCGGATGACTCCCAGCCGTGTATACCGCTTCAAACAATTCCTCCGTTCTCATTCCCCCTGTGGTTCCTGCTGGAACTCCAGGTGCGTAAGCAATATCTAACACGTCCATATCAACGGTTAAATAGATCATGTCTACTTCTTTGCTCAGCTGTTTTAGTGCTTCTTTCACCGTATGAGTTACTCCCGCTTTTCTTGCTTGCAGTAACGTTACATAATGAACGCCTTTGCTATCTGCATATTCCTTTAACGATTTTGAGTTGTAAAACCCGTGAAGCCCAATATTCCATACATGAGTTGCATCAATTGTGTTGCTTTCAATTAAATTCCGTATGGGTGTTCCGTTAGAAGGGCCATTGTCTTCTAAGCTTCGTAAGTCAAAGTGCGTATCAAACTGTAAAATTCCTATTTTCTGTTCAGGATGTGACTCTTTCCATCCTTTTACTAACATAGCTGTAATGGAGTGGTCTCCTCCGAGCATAACAGGCAGCGCATGCGGATGACATTTCCGCATAGACATCATCGCTTCTTTTATATACTGATGAGACTTCTCTATATCCGTTACGTGCTGTTTGACGTCCCCTAAATCCAACACTGACAAGGAAGTCAAATCCGTATCATACTCAATATGATACGGATTAAAGGATTTCCAGAGTTTCCTCATGGCCATTGGCGTCTCACTGGCTCCAGAAGCACTAATGGAAGACCTTGAAAGAGGCACGCCCAAGACCGTAATATCTATCGATGTAAAGTCGACGTTGCACCCATCTTCAACTGTCTGAATCCAATCACTTACTTTTGGGTCAGAAGTACTTTGACGCTGCCAGCAAAAAGGCGGTCGATCAAGCTGTGGGTACGGATAGTTCATGTAAAACACCGCCTTCAACCACAACTTTCCCATCTTTTAATACCGTGTCTACAAGATTTACGGCATAGTTATACTGCAGCGTTTGGTAATTGGGCGCATCAAATAGCACTAAATCGGCTTTTTTACCTACTTTAATACTTCCGATTTGATCCCCTTTGCCAATGGCATGAGCCGCGTTGATCGTACAGGCTGTTAAAACTTCTGCTGGCGTCATTTTCATCGTTAAACAAGCTAAATTCATAATAAACGGCAGCGATTCGGTAGGAGAAGACCCTGGGTTTCGATCTGTAGACAAAGCAACCGGTACCCCTGCTTCGATCATTTTTCTAGCACGCGCCGGCTCTTCCATTAAAAAGAATGCAGTACCCGGCAATAGAACGGCTATAACTCCGCTTTCAGCCATTTGCTTAATTCCTTGATCCGATGCTTTTAATAAATGATCCGCAGACACAGCTCCCACTTTAGCCGCTAACTCTGCCCCGCCAAAAGACACAATTTCATCGGCGTGGATTTTAGGTTTTAGTCCGTATGCTTTTCCAGCTTGTAAAATACGCTCTGACTGTTCAACTGTAAACACGCCGTCTTCACAAAATACATCACAAAACTCCGCTAGCTCTTCTTTTGCAACAATTGGTATCATTTCTTCGATAACAAAACGAACAAACTCATCTTCATTTCCTTTGTACTCAGCTGGCACCGCATGAGCTCCCATAAAGGTTGAAACAACATCTACTGGATGCTGTTCATTCAGTTTCTTCGCTACTTTTAATTGTTTGATTTCATCTTTAAGATTTAAACCGTACCCGCTTTTGGCTTCGACAGTTGTAACTCCGTACTGCAGAAATTTATTTAAACGTTTTGTAGATTGCTTGATTAGCTCCTCTTCTGTTGCTTGTCGTGTACTAACGGTTGTTTGTAAAATTCCTCCTCCCGCTTTTAAAATATCAATATACTTTGCCCCGTTTAAGCGCATTTCTAATTCTTTTTCACGACTGCCGCCAAACACAAGGTGAGTGTGGGGATCAATCAACCCAGGCGTTACGATTTTTCCTTCGGCATCAATTATATTAATAGGTTCATGGATATGCTCAAGGTATTCCCGCGCTTTGACGTCAGGCCCAACAAATACAATTCTTCCATTTTTCACGAGTACGCTGCCATTTTCAATGATTCCTAGAGCTGACATTTCTTCCGCTCGTCTAGGCTGACTTCCACCTTTAACCGTAATGACTTGTTCAGCGCATTTGATATACGTAATAGTCATACGTATCCCTCCTTTTTATTCATGTAACGCGGGAATTTGTATCCCTTTTTCTTTTGCAGTTTGAATGGCCTTATCATAGCCGGCGTCTACATGACGAACAACACCCATGCCAGGATCTGTTGTTAAAACACGTTCTAGACGTTTAGCGGCATCTTCCGTCCCGTCTGCTACTACAACCATTCCAGCGTGCAGAGAATACCCCATACCTACTCCTCCTCCGTGGTGAACGGATACCCAGCTTGCGCCTGCTGCCGTATTGACTAATGCATTTAAAATAGGCCAGTCTGCTACTGCATCACTGCCATCTTTCATTGCTTCAGTTTCACGATTTGGCGAAGCCACGGAACCGGCATCTAGATGATCTCTGCCAATAACGATAGGCGCTGACAGCTCTCCGTTTGCTACCATGTCATTAATAATTTTTCCAAAGCGCGCTCTTTCTCCGTAGCCTAGCCAGCAAATACGAGCCGGCAATCCTTGAAACTCAATTTTTTCTCTCGCCATTTTAATCCAGTTGCAAAGATGCGTATTATCCGAAAACTCACGTAAAATGACTTCATCTGTTTTATAAATATCTTCTGGGTTTCCTGACAAAGCGACCCACCTGAACGGTCCTTTTCCTTCACAGAACTGCGGACGGATGTACGCTGGGACAAATCCCGGGAAATCAAATGCATTCGCGACACCTTCATCGAGCGCCACTTGGCGAATATTATTGCCATAGTCAAAAGCAACCGCGCCTTTTCTTTGCATCTCTAACATGGCTTGAACGTGAATAGCCATACTTGCTTTTGATTGTTTTATATATTCATTTGGATTTGTATTCCGCAATTTTTCTCCTTCTGCTAAGCTGACTCCAATCGGCAAATATCCGTTAAGCGGATCATGTGCCGATGTTTGATCTGTCACAATATCTGGGATAAATCCTCGCTTTATCATTTCAGGCAAAATCTCGGCTGCATTTCCAACTAATCCAATGGACAGCGCTTTGCCCAATCTTTTTGCATCTTCAGCTAACGTGATTGCATCAGCTACACTTTCGACTACCGTATCGCAATACTTTGTTTCGATACGTTTTTCAATACGCGTGCGATCAACATCAATTCCAATGACAACGCCGCCTGCCATCGTAACGGCTAGTGGTTGTGCACCTCCCATTCCTCCTAATCCAGCTGTTAACGTAATCGTTCCTTTCAAAGTTCCGTTAAAATGCTGGTTGGCACACTCAGCAAATGTTTCATACGTTCCTTGAACAATGCCTTGGCTTCCGATATAAATCCAGCTTCCTGCAGTCATTTGCCCGTACATCATTAACCCTTTTTTATCGAGCTCATGGAACGTCTCCCAATTCGCAAAAGCAGGAACAAGATTTGAATTTGCTAATAAAACACGCGGCGCATCACTGTGCGTTTTAAAAACCGAAACCGGCTTGCCGGACTGTATGAGAAGCGTTTCATCTTCTTCTAATTCTTTTAACGTATCTACAATACGATCGAACGCCTCCCAGTTACGGGCTGCTTTTCCGATCCCTCCGTATACGACTAACTTTTCCGGATGCTCTGCTACTTCGGAATCTAAATTGTTTAGAAGCATGCGAAGAGCGGCTTCTTGTACCCAGCCTTTTGTCGTTAGTTCTGTTCCACGAGGTGCTTTTATTCCACTTTGTTTTGTCTCCATTTCGTTTTCCTCCTCTATAAAAATGAAAAACTGTTAAACTAACTTTTTATTACAGTGCTAGTTCATAATTCGTATCTTGCACAAAAGTTTTGAAATCAGCTGCTAACGCCTCAATATCACGTGAGAAAATTCGATCTTTCATAATGGTTGGTACGGTTTTTCTAATTCTTGAATAAATTTTTCTTGTTTCTGAAGCAAGTTTATCCACTCCTTGAATATCGGCTGCTTGAGCCGCACAAATTGCTTCGATTGATAGAACTCTTCTTGTATTTTGGATAATTTGATAAGCATGACGTGCAGCAGTCGTTCCCATGCTGACATGGTCTTCTTGATTCGCTGAAGATGGGATAGAATCAACACTTGATGGATGCGCTAATACTTTATTTTCGGAAACTAGTGAAGCCGCAGCGTATTGAGTAATCATGAGCCCGGACTCTAGACCTGGATCTGCACTTAAAAATGCGGGCAGCCCGCTAAGCTGAGGGTTTACTATTCGTTCAATGCGCCGTTCAGAAATATTCCCAAGCTCCGCCATTGCAATTCCTAGAAAATCCATAGCAAACGCAATGGGCTGCCCGTGAAAATTCCCTCCAGAAATTACTTTGCCGCTGTCAGCAAAGATGAGCGGGTTATCAGTTGCTGAATTAATCTCAATTAACAGCTTTTCTTTTACATAATTTAAAACTTGATAAATAGCACCATGAACTTGAGGAATGCAGCGCAGTGAGTAAGCATCTTGCACTCTTATTTGACCTTGAGAAGTAGTTAATTGACTGCCTTCTAAGTACGAAAGAATTCGGGCAGCTACCTGCTGTTGTTCCGGGTAAGGTCTTACTGCATGTGACTCAGGCATGAATGCTTCTACAATACCTTGCAGACCTTCTAATGTCAGTGCTGCAATTCCGTCAGCAAGATCAGCGAGCTTTTGAGCTTCAAGGTACGAAACTACTCCTACAGCCGTCATTGCCTGAGTGCCGTTGATCAAAGCTAGCCCTTCTTTTGCCTGTAATTGTATAGGTTCAAGCCCTGCTAGCTTTAAAGCATCTTCTCCTTGCATTCGCTGACCATTATATACAGCTTCTCCTTCTCCAACTAGCAGCAGCGCTAGATGTGATAACGGGGCTAAGTCACCGCTAGCTCCAAGCGAACCTTGACTCGGGATAACCGGTACTACGTTTTGGTTTAAGCAATCGATAAGAAGCTGCAAGGTTTCCAGTCGTATTCCGGAATACCCTTTAGCTAATGCGTTCGCTCGTAAAAGCAGCATGACTCTGCTTACTTCTAACGAAAATGGCTCTCCTAGTCCGCAGGCATGACTGCGAATCAGGTTAATCTGCAGATCGGCTAAGTCTGTTTTTGAAATAACCGTATCACTAAACTTTCCAAATCCCGTATTCACTCCGTAAATTACGTTGTTGTTCGTAATGCTCTCTTCAACTAACGTTCTGCTTTTTTGTATATGTTCAACTGCGTGATCGCTAATTTTCACGGAGTATCCTTGGTAAATAACTTTGTAAATTTGGTCGAACGTCAGTGAATTTCCATCAATTTGAATAAACATCATACCCGCTCCCTTGTTAAACTGTAGACTGCCTTTTCTTTTTGAACACAAAAAGGGGCTATATCAAAGAGGAAACAAGCTCCTTTTGATATAGCCCCCTATAAACTAACCTACTTACACTATGGGCTTTTATTAATAATCAGTATTTCACTTATACATACAATCGCTAAATGACTAAATCACTATACACTTTAAGCTGTACAACTTAAAGCAACTAGGGTACCTACACTAAGTATTACGCTGAATTAATCATTTGTCAATTATTATTTAAGAAAATTTTAAATAATCTGAAATAAAATCGTTATTTCTTATAGCAGCGATGATTCACGGCTGCACAATTTTATTTTTTAAACGTTATCGGACGTTCATGTCGCTTGGGTGCGGACCTTTGCGGCGGTTGCTGTTTAATCCATTAATCTCTGCCATATCATCAGCAGTAAGTTCAAAATCAAACACGTTAAAGTTTTCTTCTATTCTAGACGGTGTAACTGACTTAGGAATGACAATTGTGTTGTTCTGTAAGTGCCAGCGCAATACAACTTGAGCCGGAGTTTTGCTATGTACTTCAGCAATTTTTTGAATAACCTCGTCTTGTAACACTTCTCCTCCTTGATCAAGAGGGCTCCATGCTTCCACGAAAATATTATGTTTGGCGCAAAACTCTTTTAATTCATTTTGAGCAAGATACGGATGGCACTCAATTTGGTTTAAAACAGGCGTTACGTCACATTCATTTAACAAGCGCTCCAAATGCTCAATTTCAAAGTTGCAGACGCCAATTGCTTTTACTTTGCCATCGTGATAAAGCTTTTCTAATGCTTTATACGTCTCCACATACTCATCATATTGAGGAGTAGGCCAGTGAATCAAATATAAATCCACATAATCAAGTCCTAATCGTTCTAGGCTTTCATCAAACGCACGTAGTGCATTTTCATAGCCTTGGTCGCTGTTCCAAACTTTTGTTGTAATAAACAGCTCTTCCCGAGGAACAGAAGATTCTTTAATCGCTTGACCTACTCCTTCTTCATTTTTATAAATCATAGCTGTGTCGATAGAGGTATATCCAACTTCAATTGCTTTTGACACTGCAGCTGCTGCTTTGTTATCTTCTACTTGCCATACGCCAAATCCAAGCTGAGGCATTTTTAAGCCGTTGTTTAATGTGACAATATTCATTTTACATGTCTCCTTTTTTGTTAAAAAGTTCAAAGTTTTAATGATGGTGCCAGCCGATCAGCATAGCAACCTGGCCCATTATAATGCCGACTGGGATTCCTACAATCATGGCTCCAAATCGAAATTTAAAAGACCATGCCCGCGGTACAAGGGAAAACAAATAAATCATACTCATCGTTGCCATACATGTACTGCTAAAGAAACTGACGATAGTGTGTAAATTTGGCATTCCTTCTCCTCATTTCACTAGAACATCTGCGCCTTTTCAATTTCATCATTTATCTTTTGTTCTAATGCCTATGTTTTCGCAGCCGACATAGTTACATTCGTCAAAGGGTTCCGTAATCCTGCTTCAATCAGCTAAAAATACTTTACCTACGTAACTTTTTTAATTAAAACGAATATGTGCTTTTAACTGAGAAGTTGTGTATAATTTCCGTATATACAAAATAATAAGAATTTTTTTACTTCAAAGAGAAACTGTACGTTCTCTGTAAGGCAATCATACATATTTGCAAGAGTTAACGAAAGGAATGGATATAAAAAATGGCGATTGAAAGAGTAAAAGCATATTTTAAACAATATGGCATGGAGAATCGAATTATTGAAATGGATGAGTCCAGTGCTACTGTAGAACTGGCAGCGCAAGCTTTAAAATGTGAGCCGCAACGGATTGCAAAAAGTCTTTCTTTTAACGCAGAAGGAACCGTTTTATTGATTGTGGCAGCAGGAGATGCGAAAATTGATAATCGAAAATACAAAGAAGAGTTTGGAACCAAAGCAAAAATGCTTGGAGCAAGTGAAGTAGAAACGCTGATTGGTCATGCTGTAGGCGGAGTATGCCCGTTTGCTGTTAATGAAGGTGTTCACGTGTATCTAGATGAATCTCTGAAACGTTTTGTTACCGTTTTCCCTGCCTGTGGAAGTGGAAATAGTGCAATCGAATTAACAATACCCGAACTAGAAGAATTTTCGAAATGCTTAAAATGGGTTGATGTGTGCAAGAGATGGAATGAATAACTTAGGTAAATTAAGGTACAGATATACATAAAATAAATCAATCAGTACGCCAATAAGCTGAAACAGTTTTTTGTTTCAGCTCATTGGCGTACCTAAACGAATTTATGAAACAGCTTAACCCAACCTAGGTAAGAAACCCCTAAGAGAAATACAAAAAGAAATAGTAAAGGAATGTTCCTAGGGATAAAAAGCCAGCCGTCTAACGTATTCCACAGAAATTCACTTTTATTTGCTTTTCTCATCATTTTCACCTCAAGCAGATTTACTATTTTGTATTCAAAAATTCTTTTACATAGTTATATACAGTATCTTCAACTTATGACCTTTTTTCAAGAAAAACGTGCACGAAAAATGGACTGAATCTGAATCTTCTTAATGTATACCTGTTATGTACTCATTCATCGTCTTAGTTTCATCTGTAAAAAAGAAGAAGCCTACATGTTTAGATGCAGGCTTCTTCTCGTTGATTCAGTCTTTCCTTTGTTTGCCTAGTCAGGCCCTTTCGTTACGTATATCGGTTCATAACCAAAGTGCCTTGCGTGAAATACGGATATCTACTTTCAATTTGCGGTAATACATTTGCTGAAGTCGCTGTTAAGCCTTTCAAAACTAATCAGTCCCTTCAAACGCTAAGTATTTAACCTTTCACAACAACCATTTGCATGATAGCTGCTGTACTATATGTGTACCCCGTATTTATATAGTAAAACCTAAAAAAACAATTTTTTATTACATGTAATTTTCTAGACTTTATAGCAAAGAAAAGTTAGATAGTATAGGTGAAAGAAGCACGACAGCCATTAGCGCCCTACTGTTCAGATTTACGCATTCAAAGAAAAAATCTGAACTGAAATTCAAAAAAATATTTAATGTATGGTTTCATCAATTTTTTGAAACGCATCTTCAAGTGAAGTATATCCGTTTGTTTCTCCTTCGTTACCTTGAAGAGTCCATTCTTGATTTTCGACTGCTAATTTCCCGTCTTTATCTTTTAGATAAGGTCTGTTAACCATAAACACATGATCATTCTTTTTTACTGTGTAGCCAAGATAATAGTGATTACCTTCTCCTTCCTCTTCATATACGGAGACGCCTTGAAGGTTATATTTGTTTAAAATGTCATCCATATGATGAGTCAGTTTACTTACAATCGCTTCTCTTCCTACATATTCCACATTTCATACCCCTTTTCATTTTGATTTATACTTAGCATTCCCTTGAGCATATTCAATTACACTATCTTTCAAACGTTATATGAACAAAGCAAGTCAATATAATAGTCATTCATTACATAGTAATAAAAAAGCTACCTCACTATAATGCAATGAAAAAACATTGCTAAGTGAAGTAGCTTTTTTGTTACCGAAATCTACAGAGAAACTTGATTATAGTTCAGTTAAAATAATCGGTTCACCGTTTGTTACAACAATTGTATGTTCACATTGTGCTACAAGACTATTATCAGGTGTAACAAACGTCCAGCCGTCGTCTCCGCGTTCAATGATATGATCAGCCTTCATAGAGATAAACGGCTCTACAGCAATAACAAGACCTTTTTTCAAGAGGGCTTTATCCATTGGATCATAATAGTTTAAAATGTGGTTAGGAGCGTCATGCAAGCTGCGGCCAACACCATGACCCGTTAAGTTTTCAATAACAGCATATCCGTTTTGGTGTGCAAAGTTAGAAACAGCACGACCAATTTGATTTTGTTTTGAACCAGCTTTTACTTTTTTCATAGCTGCCCAAAATGCATCTACTGCAGCTTGACACAGCTTTTCTTTTTCTTCGTCTTGCCCAATAACAAATGAAATACCCGTATCCGAATAATAGCCATCAAGTACTGCGGATACATCCACATTTACTAAATCGCCATCTTTTAATACGCGGTCTCCCGGAATACCGTGAGCCACTTCTTCGTTGACACTAATGCACGTTACACCTGGGAAATTATATTCTTTTTCAGGTGCAGAAATAGCACCGTGTTCATCTAATATTTTTTTACCGATCATATCAAGCTCTTTTGTTGTCATACCCGCTTTTGCTTGTTTTTTCATTTCTTCGCGCGCAAGTGCAACGATACGTCCAATTTTGCGTAAACTTTCTAAATCCTGTTCGTTACCAATAATCATAAAAAAACACTTTCCTTCCTCGAAATATATATCCTATCCGATTTTATCATATTTTTATGAGGATTTTTCAAAAGACCTTTTAAGAACTAAAATGTACGATTAATTAGACTAGTAAGATATTTATCATATGTCAAAATCCTCTTCATTAACCTATGAAATTCAAAAAAGCATGCTACTTCACCGCAGCATGCTTTTTTATGTTATATAAAAGATCCCTCAAATAAGGAGATGCTTTCACAATCCCTTAATCCACTGTTTCAAATTTCACTTCATTAAACAAACTAGTAGAATTCCACACATTCAGCCCAGCATAACCTTCTGAAAAGGTAGGGTCCATCGTATCGATCACCAGCTTATCATCGAGATAAACTTGAATGTGTTCTCCTTCAGCCATCACTTTCAGATGGTAATCCGTATTTGGTTTTAAATCCAGCTTTCCCCCATCGTCGTAAATAATGAGATCCTTTCCTATTCCGTCTCTGAACGCAATGAGTTTCACTTGATTATTAAGCACATCTACATTCGCAGCGTAAGCGTTATTTGCCTGTTCATCCGAACGGAATACTAGCGCTCCTGCTCCTGTAGAATTTGAAACGGAATCGTCTAACACCTTTATCTTTGCCTCATATGTGAAATTTTTTGCTTTTTTTGATGATAAGGTAAGGGAATCTTCTTTGCTTCGTCCTTGTTTTCCGTTAATCGTATCGGCCCATAGCCCGCTAATATTCTTCCATTCAGATAAGTTTGTATCAACAGGACTTTTATTCCAAATAGATTTTAATGGATACATCTTGAGAGAATTTAATTTTACAGCTCCTCCTTTGCTATAAAGCTTTATTTTATTGCTTGAAAGCGTTGGAAAGAGCTGATCCGTTATTACTTCCGTGCCATCATTGCCAAATACTTCTACAGACGACTGGTCTACAAACATATGAAGCTTAACCTTTCCGTCTTTTGGAAGCATGGAAGCAAAGTGTTTGCCTTTCACATTTTCACCAAAATCAAAGCTTCCAGAGTTTGTTCGGTCAACAGACAATCGCTGCTTGTTTACGTTATAGCTGACTTTTGTATTTTCACTGCCTTCTTTTTGAATTTGAAAACCAAATTCTTGTGCATCTGTATTTGAAACATCAAATTCTGCAATGATTTCATATGTGTTTTCCTGTATGCCTGAAAGAAGATTTTTGTTTTCAGTAACCATCAGATTCTTCAATATCTTTTTTTCTTGCTTATTGCGAATTGAATCAATTGAAACAGGTATTTGTTTCAAACGAAGCCCTTTTGCTGTGTTGGTTAGTTCTATTTTTCTTGGGATTGACATAGAGCTTCTCCAAGTAGTAGTTGGGGTATTGTTTGCATATTGCCAATTGCTCATCCAGCCTAGCCAATACTTTTCTCCGTTATCTCCTTCAACTCCGCTCCAATCTACAGCGGCATAAAAGTCGGCACCATAATCTGTCCAAAGCACTTCCTCTGGCGGATTTTCATTTTTAAATGTTTTTCCGTCGAAATCGCCAACAAAGTACTGCATACCTGAACCTCCAGCTGCTGCTCCATCATTGATGCTGACTTGCAGCACCCATTTTTTCTTTGTGCTGTCTCCATCAACCGGCAGTTCAAGTAAAGTAGGACACTCCCAAATCCCTCCGTTGCTTCCGTGAGTTGATTTCACCCATTCTCCTGACACTGTGTTCCAATCTGAAAGCTCTCCGCCTTCCCTTTGTTTAGCTTCCTCTGGTTCTTTTGCTACACTGTCTACTTTCTCCGGCATTTTTTCTGTATTAAATACATTCACATCATCTAGATTAATATGCCCCCATCCTCCTACAGCTTGATCAACGGCTTTAATGTACAGTACTTCTCCTATATACTTAGAAGCATCCCACACGTAGCGCTGGTACTTTTCATCTGCAAACTTTGTATTCGCTTGACGAATCAATTCTTTGTCGTCAGAGGCCCGGACTAAGGATACATAGCGATTTGCGGAGTCGTTTCCTCCTCCTATTAACAAATTGATTTCACCTGAACCGCTCAATTTAAAATAAGATGAATGTAATTCTCCCGTGGCATTATCGCCATCATGCTTATCAGAAAACCCCCATAAATGATACTTTCCCTTCTGTTCAAAGAGGCCGCTCCAATTTGCGGTGGCATCCGTTACATGATCATTTGTGAATGCATTTCCTTTTATTGTTTTCCAGCCGGTGAGATCTCCTATTTCAAAACTTTTATTTTTAATTTCCTTTTCATCCGTATCAATAAACTTGGTCATGTTAACGTCTTGGAACCGGACTGAAGATTGATTAACGTGTAATCCAAACAATCCTTTTGAAAAAGTTTCATCTTTTGCAGTAAGGGTGAAGTTATCGTCTATATGCAAATCAAGTTCATTTCCCGATGCAGTTACTTTTACTTGATGTGATTTGCTCGTATCAATTTTTTCGTTTGTTTCAGCAAGTACAGTTGAAATGCCATTTTGAAGCTTGACTAGTTTGACTGTATCCTTAGAAGCATCCACGCTAGCTATATATCCGTTTTTGGCTTCCGCGTCTGCTCGAAAAAGTAGTGCACCTGAACCATGGTTTTCATCTAAAAATGTCATATTTGACTCGTAAATAAACTGATCTCCCTGTTCTTCACTCATAATATATCCGTCGCTGTCAGATTTACCGATTTTTCCATCAGTAGTATCATTCCATGTTCCCGTAACAGGTTTCCAGTTAGATAGATTGGTGATGAAATTAGATTGATTCGTAAATTTAACATGACGAAAGACAGCTGTGGAATTCCATGCTGTTAGTCCAAACTGACCGTTTTCAAAAGATGCATCACTGCCTTCTAAAACCTGTTTTCCATTTAGCAGTATCTTAAAGTGGTGACTGTTTGCTTTTACTTTCACATGATACGCTTGTGACGTATCCAGCCTCATTGGCTTTGAAACAACGGTCGTTACGCTTCCTTTCTCTACTTTGTTAAGTGTTAAGAGGTTCTTTTCAGCATCTAAATTGACGGTATATGCATTTGTTGCATCTTTATCAGAACGAAAAACAAGGCCTCCTGCACCTTCGCGTCCATTCTTTTCTACAAGCATAATTTCTCCCTCTAGAGTAAAAGATTGACCTTTTTGTTCAGACAAAGTATATGAATAGGCACCGCTTTGACTGTTTGCTTGAATCCCTCCGTCAGATCCAAACTCACTTGCGTATTTCCAACTTTTTAAGTCAGGTGATGTATAAAACATGATTTTATCTTTAGCAGCTAAAGACATCACCCACTGCTTGGTTTGGTCGTGCCAAAATACTTTTGGGTCGCGCCAGTCAGGAACTGGGGGATTCGGCATAACAGGATTTCCTTCATATTTGGTCCACGTTCTTCCGCTGTCCTTGCTATATGCTAGACTTTGCACCTGCCCTTTACTGCCCGAGTGCGTAAAGATAGCTACCATCGCTTCTTTTCCAAACCCTGCGGTATTATTCCAATCGATAACGGCACTTCCTGAAAAGATCTCTCCGTTCTCATCTGGCGAAAGAGCAATCGGAAGGTGTTTCCATTTCACTAAGTCTGTACTAACTGCATGCCCCCAGTGCATAGGTCCCCAGGTGGTACCGTAAGGATAATACTGATAAAAAAGGTGGTACTCCCCGTTATAATAGACCATTCCATTTGGATCGTTCATCCAGTTCGCTTCTGGAGAAAAATGAAATTGATTCCGGTATTTTTCTTGATAATACCCTGTATTATCAGCTAATACAGGGTATACAGAAAACATACTTATGGAACAAGCGACTCCAATCATCAATAACTTTTTGACGGTTCTTTTCATCTTTCTTTCCTCCTTTATTGGCATACTGGCTATGCAAAACATGTTCACCAGCGGATGCTAGAAGAATAGATGACTCCTCTTATTTATCAGCCTAAAAAGCCGATCCAATAACCTCCTATACCGATTAAGAAAATACCGAAAATAATAAGCAGCGGATTTGTACCTTTTCGAAGCATCCATGCTACTAATAAAGTTAGCGCTAAAGGGAGCAGTCCCGGTAAAATACTGTCGAGTACGTCTTGCACGGTTTTCACGACAACTTTACCAGAATCATCTTTGATCCTAGAAACAACCACTGGTATATTAATAGTGGTCCATTTCGAAACCAATGCTCCCATTACGAAGAGTCCTAAAATGGATGCACCTTCCGTCAGTTTTTGAATTCGATTGCCTACTAAATCTTTTAAAATTTCTGTTCCTTTTAAATAGCCATATTTTAATCCATAATATTTTGTACTTAATCGAATGGCATTAATTAAGATAAAAAACAGCAGTGGCCCGGCAATATTCCCGCCTAACGCAAGAGATGCGCCTAGTGCCGCAAGAACTGGCCGCAGCGTTCCCCAGAAAATAGGGTCTCCTACGCCAGCAAGCGGGCCCATTAATCCAATTTTCATTCCGCTGATGGCTTTTTCATCAAAATCTTTTTTGTTTGCCATTTCTTCTTCCATTGCTGCCGTGACGCCGAATATAGGTGCAGAAATCCACGGATGTGTATTGAACCATTCTAAATGACGCTTTAGTGCTGCATTTCGCTGTGCCCCTGGTCCGTATAAACGTTTAATTGCTGGAATCATCACGTAACAGTAGCCCATTGCCTGAACACGCTCAAAGTTAAATGAACCGAGTAAAAAATTCGAGCGAATAAACATGCTAAAGATGTCTTTTTTCGTTAATCTTTTTTCATTTTCCATCTCTATCCCTCCCTTAAGTTCGCCGTTTAGGCATCTAAATCATCATCGTCATCATCATATACTTGTTCGCTCCCTGTAGCTGCGGGAACGCCTGCCGGCTGCATTTGATTTCGCTGCTGCATTACTTGCTGATAAAGAAGTGCTAAACAAAGACCTAACGCCCCAAATCCTACCAGGTTAAACCCTGTAAATGCCGCTAATAAGAACCCGATATAGAAAAAGGGCTTTAAATGAGGAATGTTCATCATATTGATAACCATGGCATATCCTACGACCACGATAATGCCTCCCCCAATTTGCAGACCTTTTGTAATAACTTCCGGAATATTTCCGAGGAAAGTTTGCACGGCGCTTACGCTGATTAATGTAACAATTAACGTTGGAATCATAACGCGGAGAGCCTGAAAACCCATAGCAGTAATATGCATAATTTCAATTCCTTTAAAGTTCCCTTCTTCCGCGTACTTATCAGCTCGATGAATTAAAAATACTGTGATGGTACGAACAAAAATGGTGAGTACTTGCCCTGCAGCTGCTAAAGCTATAGCTACCGCAATGCCTTCACCAATCCCCTGACCAGCTGTGATAACCAAAATAGTTGAAATAACAGAAGCAATAGCCGTATCAGGTGCCATCGCCAATCCAACATTCATCCATCCAAGAGCCATTAATTCCAGCGTTCCACCTAAAATAATCCCCGTTTTTAAATCTCCAAGCACCAAGCCTACTAACGTGCAGGCAATGAGAGGACGATGGGATTGCCCTTCGTCCAATACGCTTGCGATGCCAGTTACCGCTGCAATGACTAATAATAAAATAATTTGTATGGAAGACATAAACTCATCTCCTTATTTGATTTTTGTTTCATTTCTCAGTAGTTGAATAAAATTTTCGCTAGAATCTGAAGGTAATTGGCGCAGCTCAAGCTTTACGCCTAGTTCCTGCAGTTTCTCAAAAGCATCGATATCTTTTTCGGTAACGCTTACAGATTTGGTGATTTGTTTTCGGTCATTAGCAAAACGCATGCCGCCTACGTTTACTGTCTCGATAGGCACTCCAGCTTGAACAAGAGCGACAATATCTGCAGGATTTTCAAACAGCAGCATGGCTGTTGTATCCTGATAACGAGGGCTGTGAAATGCTTTTGTCATTTTAGAAATTGAGACAGCACTTGCTTTTACATTCGAAGGAGCCACAGAAAGAATAAGCGTTTTTCGCATTTCATCCGCTGCCACCTCATCTGAAACAATGATAATTCGATCTGCTGCATTTGTTTTGATCCATCTTGTTAATACCTGCCCGTGAATAAAGCGGTCATCAATTCTTGCTAAAACGATTTTCATAATAATCCATCCTCTCCGATTTGGTTTGCTTGCTGGACTTTCTCCAAATGTTCACTGCACACTTGAAAACTTTCTTCATTCACTTGCTTTAATCTCCCTAGCATCTCTTTTAATGTAACGTGTTCCCTCATGGCTAACACTTCTAATAACATAGGCAAGTTAACTCCGGATACCATATCCGCTGTTTTGTTTTTAAGGATATAGGGAGTAGCCGCATTGTAAGGTGTACCTCCAAAAATATCGACTAGAAAAAGCACTTCATTTTCTAAGGGCATTTCCTCTAATGCTTGCTTATATTTTGCTTCAAGCGTTTGGATACCCTCTCCTTTTAGAAAAGGTACGGCTACTACGTGATTCTCTTCACCAAATATCATTTTGGAAGACCCTTCTAATGCTGGTGCGAAATCACCATGCCCACTAATAATGACTGAAATCATGTACACTTGCTCCTCTCTTTTACGTTCTACACTTATTTATTGCAAGTATCGTGCCAACAAAGAGTATTAAGCGCTTTCATTTATTTTTCAATACCTTTTTCTTTGTTGTTGATACAGGTTTCTTAAAATAAATAAACCTGTATCAAAACGTCATGCGTTTTAATACAGGTTTTTCTGTTATTTAAAAAATGGGATAAAAAAAGAAACTAGCGGCATATAAATTAAACTAGTTTCTTGGGATTATCATATGATTTTTACATTTCATCCGCAAAAATGGTGGCAATAAATAATTTTTCATCTCTTGTTAAGGTAAGTTTAAGCTTTTTTTCGACGGCTTGTAATGTTTTTTCCGTTTTTTGATAAATATTTTCTAACTGAGGAGTGATTTCTTCATCCTCCGGAAAAGCAAGAGGTTCGTTTTTTATCATTCTTTCTAAAGCAAAGGCTGTATGCATCACAATTCGAATCATAACGGTGTTGCTTAATTCCATTTCTAACTCATCTTGTACGTGATTTAACCACTCTAACAGAATTTCACTTATGAGATACGGATTAATAAATAGAAGGTACTTTCGTAAGTTTTCTTCGCAAAGTTCACGCACTACAATATTCCCTTCCGTCTTCTCCTCATCATAGCGTATCGTTTCTTTTGTAATTGCCTGTTGAAGTATTCGCTCTCCCTGCCCTTCAATAAGGACTTCTAGTGATACATGAGGCGCATCAATCTTAGGGTTTTTGGTACCTGCTGTTGCGACAATTTCATATTCTTTTTGAATTTCCCGAATGTTTGCTGCTAATTTAATAGAAGAAACGGTTAGAATTTTAATAGGCTCTTGAGATACTTTCCGTGAAATAATCGTTAAGATTTTTTCTAATTGTTTTGCTGTACCGCTTCCTGTTGTACAAATAGAAACAAGGGCTTTCTTTTTCCCAAACACATGCTGCTGCTTATCTATAAATTCCATAAAGTCTTTTTGCACCGAATCAAATATGGCATATAAATTTAAGTCTAAATAATTTACTTTTCTAACGGTGTCTAACACCATAGACGTCGTCACGTTGCTGATTGTTTTAATCTTAGTCCCTGTTTTTTGTTCTAACTTGCTTTCTAACATGGCAAGCGAGCCCATGTCTACAAGCATTAATACGCCTTCTCCTTCATCTACTTTCTTAATTCCCTGGATTAATCTATCTACAATTTCGACTGGAGATACCGTCAAAGGCACATCAATAGCTATAATAGGAGTACTTCCTAAAAGCTCCGTAGCCACTTCTACCATAGAAGTTGCCGTGCTGTTTCCATGTGCAGCAACCACAATCCCCACTCGCTTATTTTCTTCTAACGTTCGAATGGATTGAATAACCATTGTGAGATAAATAACTTCTATTTCTGGCACGACAATGTTAAACCACTTTTCAATTCGATTTTTAAAAAGCAGGGCTACCGCATATTCTTTTGGATACGTTTCGCGAATTTCATCTATCTCCTTTGTATTTAATACGTCTACTTGTTTTTTTCGCTTTAAAAAGGATTCCATATGCATACTCAAAAAATGAATAAATCTGCGATCAAATTTACAGTTCAATTCTTTTTCTGCTAAATGTTTTAATTCTTTTGTAAGCTGAATTACGTCGTCTTCTACGAATTTCATTAAATTAGAACTCTGGCCATTTTTTTGATTAAAAAAGCTCCGAACATTCAAATGAATGTCAGTAAGAATATATTGATTGATGTCTTCTTGAGATAAACCTTCTTTTGTTAAAACATCTACTTTTTCTTCTATTAACTGATATAAATTAAATGATACGTCTTCCTCTATTTTTATTTCTTGGCTCTCCATAGCCGGAGAAATGATCGTTTTGAGATTTACATATTCAGAAATTTTTCTGCTGCGCTCCATATTTTTACTATTTGAAATCCAATCTCGTTTAATATCATCAGGCAAATCTCTCACTGTAAGTTCCACCATATGTTTACTATCAAGGTTATTTAAAAATCCGTGTGCGCACACGAGCTGTACATTGGACTTTAACTGCCCTACATTCCCAAATTTTTCAGTGTGGATTAAAGCATTTAATACATCAATGTGGACACTTAGCTTTTTATTAATTCGTTTAGCTTCTTGTTCTAAAAGAAACGTTGTGAGACGAATCTTTTCTTTGAGAGATCGCTCTTCTAATGACGGAATATGGATAGTCATCGGAATTCTTCTTAAGAAAGTTTGCAGTAAGGCTGAACCGGGATTTTCAGTTGTAGCACAAATAATTAATACTTTAGACGTTCGCTTATGATCTGTTTCCCCTAGGCGATTGTACGTACCTTGATCAATGAGGTAAAAAAGCATTTCTTGACCTTCAGGAGGAAGCCGGTGTATTTCATCCATAAAGAGAATGCCTTTATTTGCTTGTTCTACTAAACCTACTTTACTTTCAGTTGCTCCAGTGAAACTCCCTTGCTTATGACCAAATAACTGAGAAAGAAGTAATTGAGGATTATGGTAATAATCAGCGCAGTTAAAGGTAATGAACGGGGCCCCTGTTTTTAACCTCTCTGAATATATAGCAAATTGATAGATTCGTTTTGCAAAAAGAGATTTGCCTGATCCCGTGGGACCTAATAGCAGCATATGTAACCCATTGGGCGGGTAAAGAACAGCAGCTTTTGCTTGAGAAATCGATTTTTTCAAACTGCCTGTGGCTCCAATCATTAATTCAAAAGGATTAGCAGAAAGTGCTTCTTCTTTTCCCCCATTAGATAGCTGTTCTAGTTTTTCCACTTCCATCTTATTCGTATCCCACTTTTGACGAAAAATGGTTTCGACAATCTCTAGCGGAGCGTAGCGAACGGGGAACATTTTAATTTTAATTACTTTTTGCATGCGGACAAGTTTGTTCAGTTCAAGACTTACATTAGATCTCTCTAAATCTAACTGTTCAGCAATTTCAATCGCTGAGCTTCCTTGTTTATGTAAAAGTTCCACTTCTGTAAACTCCTGAAAATTACTCAACAGCTGATTGTATACCTTATCAATTCGTTTCATTAGAAGCACCTTCTTTATTTTCAGTTCACGATCGGAAGTTTCTCTTTCAAAGAAATGAGACATTCCCTACTACTACAAGTTATTTCACCTATAAGTACCATCATGTCATACTAATCTATGAAAGCGTTTCAAGCCATTATATGTAAATATATTAAGTTAGTCAACCTTGCATGTCAACCGGTTTCATTCTTAAAGTTATAGTCTGTCTGAATGTTTCATTTTCTTTGAATAACTGTGAATCTGTATATACTACTTTTTCATTTTACTTAGCACTGCAGTTACAGCATATTTTTGCTTACATAATAAAACGAAAGAAAACAGCAGCAGTTGTCGCCATTCTCTTTCGTTTTTAAAAATTATTTATCTGCAGTTAATTGTCCTTGTTGTAAAATACTATTTTTCACAACAGCTGTTTTTGATCCTTTAATACTTAACAAGAAGCTAGGAGCAAACGTAGAGTGTTCCTCTGAATAGAAGCCTCTGTTTGTCATGTAACTTGTAATCACGACATTGTCTCCTTTAACTTGCGGAACTGCAAAATGTGAATACGTGAACGTTTTGTCATTAGGATCGAGGTTCATATGTAAAACAAGTCCTGTATCATTTAGCGGTTTGTATTTTCCTGTCAGCGTATTTGATACGTATCCTAGCATATATACGTCATCTTGGCCGATACCATCAATGGTCATTTTAGACCCGCGAGAATCTGTGAATAAGTACCATTTTCCATCTTTTTTGAATACATTTGCGCGTTCAATTTCATCTGTTACCGTGTTTGAGGTAATCAGTGGATCCATTACTTTTTTTAAGGTATAGTCGTTATTTAGTTCTACAATGCCTAATGCGCCGTTTGCTAAAGAGGCTTTCTTTTTATTAGAACTCTGCAGTAATTTCTCTTTTTCTGATTGGAAAAATGGATTGTTTCCACCGTAGTAAGCTCGATTGTAAAGAGAATCCTCCCCTTGATAACCATCTTCAGTTCCTGTGTTTGCTTCAAACACAAGGTATTTATGCCCTTTATCTTCTACATAGTGAGGATCTCTCAACGTATGATTATCTTCTGAACCATATGCGCCTTCGTCGATAAACTGCTGAATATTTTGATATTTTTTACCATCACCATCAAAAATGGATTTATGATCTTCAACACCTTCAATTTTTAACGTATCTGCACTTGGCTGAGATACATTTACTTGAGCTGTTGTTAAAGTTTGTTTTCCATAGTTTGCACCTGAAAAATTAGTATAGAATAAGCGTACTTTTCCGTCTGATGTTAAAGTAGCAGATCCTGACCATTCTTGTGTTTGTTTTTTCAAATGAGGGTCATTCGGTACAAATTTATCACTGTCTTTGAACACTCTTCCTGCATTTTTCCAACTGTCAATCGACTCTTCACCTATTTTTTTATAAAACACATAAATAGATGTATCATCCGCATCTTTAGGATTGCCTGCTAGTGCAAATACAACTTGGTAACCATGGTAGTTGGCTACTGTTCCGTCAGCATTTTGCAGAGGCCAGCTGTCCCATACGTCTAAGTCAATTAAATTACCCGATTTATCATACCCTTTTGCAGAGGCAATATTTTTGATTGTTGCTTTATCAAAAGCTGGAACTTTAAACTGTTCGCTTTTTTGCTGCTGAGGAATTTTCAGCATGTTATCACGTGTAATATGAGAAACTCTATAATTATTATTTGTATCTTTATGATTGCTTTCAGCTGCCCATGTTTGAGATCCAGCACCTACTAACATAGCTGCAGCAAAAGATAATGCTGTTGTTCGCTTTGCGATTTTCTTAATGTTCATCTGTTTTCTCCCTTTTGTATCATACTTTTTCTTGTGTTACTCACAAGTGATCCATTTTCTATGTATCGAGAAGTCATATCCATCTGGTGAAATAACAGAACCGGTTCCATTACCTTTCCAAGATTACTTGCATAATATTGAAAAGTCAAATAGGTAAAATGGAGTGATCCTACCCTTTTTTATCCCTTTGTTTTTTTAATTTAGTTATAAAGTCTTAAATCTTTAACTTTTTAATTAAATCGGCAAATTCATCATCATATTTAACCTACTATTCTTTTATAAGCTTTTCTACAGCTGTTAAAGTACCCAATCTTCAAGAAAATATCGTTAATGTATTTTTTGTGAAATAGTGGAATAATTTATTATATAATAGTTTCTACTGGTAATAATAAGAGACAAAAGAATTAGGTAATCTCTTTTTATTTTGATTCTTTTATACTGTTAAATTTTATGCAGCTCTTCCCAAGGAATCGCTATCATTTCAATTAATCAATCATACATTTTTCAGGAAATCAAAAAGAGCTCTTTATAAAGAGCTCTTTTTGGTTTCATTTATGCTGTCTTTAAATAGCTGTTCTTATCTAAATAAATCAAGTGCCGCAGTACGTTTGATAAGGCTGATTAGACGGAGCAGACGGTGTACAATACTCTGACTGATCCGGCGATTCATATGGGCTAGAAAGCACTTCTAGAAGATCTTCCATAACGCTGTAGTCTCCTTTTTGTGCTGCATCTAGCGCTGCTTCTACTCGGTGATTTCGAGGAATGACAGCGGGATTGTTATGTTTCATAAGCTCTTCCGACTCTGCTTTAGATTGTTTTTGTCTGCCTAGTCTTTTCTGCCATAACTCCTGCCACTGTGCAAATTCTTCGCTTTCAAACAGGTCACTCTTTCCTAGCTTATTGAAAGTTAATGCACGAAATGTATTTGTATAGTCAGCTTTATAGGTTTTCATCATGCTAAGAAGCTCTTGGAATAATGCTTCATCTTCTTTTTCTTCGTTAAAAAGCCCAAGTTTAGCCTGCATACCCGCCAGCCAGTTTTCTCGATAGAATTTTGGAAATTCCGTCACGGCGTTTTGTGCTATTTCAACTGCTTTTTCTATATCTTGATCCAACAGAGGTAATAAAGCTTCAGCAAACCTCGCAAGATTCCACCCTGTAATGCCTGGTTGATTTTGATATGCATAGCGCCCTTGTACATCAATTGAACTAAATACAGTTTCTGGATCATAGGTATCCATAAATGCACATGGCCCATAATCAATTGTTTCTCCGCTAATTGTCATATTATCCGTATTCATGACGCCATGAATAAAACCAATAAGCTGCCATTTAGCAACTAGGGTAGCGTGACGCTTAATCACTTCTTGAAGCAATGATAAATATTTTTTTTCATTCTTTTCTATGTGGGAAAAGTGACGTTCTAATGCATAGTCAGCTAAAGCTTGAAGGTTTTCGACTGTTCCCCATTTTGCAGCAAATTGAAATGTGCCAAAACGAAGGTGACTGGAAGCTACACGCGTCAAAATCGCCCCCGGCAGTTCTTTTTCGCGAACAATGGATTCGCCTGTTGTTACGACTGCCAGGCTCCGAGTAGTCGGAATACCAAGGGCCTGCATCGCCTCACTAATCATATACTCACGCAGCATAGGTCCCAGAGCTGCACGACCGTCTCCACCCCGGGAATACGGAGTTCGGCCTGAGCCTTTAAGCTGAAGATCCACTCGTTCACCCGAAGGCGTAACTTGCTCCCCTATCAGCATAGCCCGTCCGTCTCCTAGCATGTTAAAGTGGCCAAATTGATGTCCTGCATAAGCCTGTGCAAGTGGGAAAGCACCTTTTGGAACACTGTTTCCAGCCAAAATGCTAACTCCTTCTTGGCTTTGCAGCTGTTCTTTTTGTAACCCTAGAGATGCGGCTAAAGAGTCGTTAAATTTGACTATTTTAGGTGAACTCACTGGATTAGGATCAAGAGGCGTAAAAAAAATGTTTGGTAACTCCGCATAGCTATTACGTAAATTCCATCCTGTTTCTTTTTGATTAGTCATCGTATCTCCTTTTCTTCTTGTGTCTTAAAACATAACTCTTTTCTTTACTGATCGTGGTTTTATAAGTGCAGCAGCCCTGCTCTATCCTGCTTTCTTTTGGGCATCTTAGAGCAGGACAGTTTCTCTTTCATTCATTATCTCTTTTACTATTATATCGTATTTGCTCGTACTTTTAATCTAAAGTGCCTTATCCATTTATATACCGCCACTTTGTTGACGAGCTATTAAATGCTCAAAAAAGAAGAAGTATTAATATACTTCTTCCTCTGTATTTTACCCCCAAATATCTTTTAAATTCCAATACGTTAACTCTTTTACGATTACGTCTCCTCCTTCAGTAAATAACTCAATTCCAAGCCTGGTTTCTTTTGGATAAATGCGGCTTGTCATGGTAGCTTGTCCTTCGTTTGCAAATACTTCGATGGAAGAACGATCCACAAATATTCGTAAAGCTAGTGTCTCACCTGCTTGCAACGCTACTTTCCTCACTCCATCTTCTTTTCCCGAGTGAGTACAGTCAAGCACTAGCTTTTGCTCATTAAGGTTATAACACATAAGTGTTCCTTCATTGTTTATTCCACAAATTTTTATTCCTACTGATGAAGCTTGGCAGTCCGCTAAATCAAATACAGCTTGTATCTCTAGCAAATCTTCATTTACTTCTACTACATAGCTTTCAGAAAGAGCTTTATTGGTTAGCATATTATATTGAGTTTTCCGAAGTGATGTCAGCTCTTGGACGGGGTTCATTAACACTTTATCCTCTCTTAAAGTTAGTTCTCTCGGAAGCGTTAGCGCACCGCACCATCCATCCTCTTTCGTTGGCATATTAGCTTCCCACATGTCCATCCACCCGATTGCAATTCGTCTTCCTTTATCATCTAAAAGCGTTTGAACAGCATAAAAATCGTGGCCGTGATCTAATTCAGTAAATGACCCATGATGAAAGGTATTGGTTTCATAACTATATTCTCCAACTAAATATCCCGTTTGGAAAAGGTTGTGATAGGAATCACCTTTTGCTTCTATCCCTTGAGGAGAAATCATTAACACATGCTTTCCGTCTAACTCAAAGAAGTCCGGACACTCCCACATATATCCTAGATCTCCATCGCTTTTAGCAAGGACGCCAACATATTCCCATTTTCGTAAATTTGAAGACCGGTATAAAATAACGCGTCCCTCTTGTTTCTTTGTTGAGTTTCCTAGAATCATATACCAGAAATCCTCGTGCTTCCATACTTTAGGGTCTCGAAAATGATGAGAACTATCTGCCGGCGGCTCCGCAATAACTGGGTTGACCTCTACTTTTTCAAAGGTAATGCCGTCTTTACTAACAGCTATATTTTGGTTTTGAAAAAAAGTATCCAGCTCTTTGTCTATATAATTATGTCCTGTATAAATTAGCGTAAGTTCTCCTTGGTTATCCACGGCACTTCCAGAAAAACATCCATCTTTATCAAATGTATCTCCAGGAGCTAAAGCAATCGGTAAATGCTGCCAATGAACAAGATCTTTGCTTTTGACATGTCCCCAATGCATCGGTCCCCAATTCTCGTCATAAGGATGATGTTGATAAAAAACATGATATTCTCCTTTATACTGAACCAACCCATTCGGATCATTAATCCAGTTCGCTGGCGCCATAATATGATACCCTAACCGATATTGATGATTTACCTTTTTCTCTGCTTCATTTAATGAACGTTGAGCTTGCTCGATTTTATTTATCGTTAACATCATCATATCCCCCTATATAATCTGCGTGTTTTCTTGTACATCTTTTCTTATAAACTTATGTTTTTTAGAGTTTAGTAGTGTAAACATGGAAATAACGTTAAATACCAAAACCATACCTCCCATAATTAAATAGGTACGGGAAAAGCCTACGCTATCATATAATCCTCCCGCTATGGGTGAAAGAACTGAAGCACCTATTTGTGAAGCGAATTGGAATCCAACCAAATAAAGGATAGAAGATAGGCGCGTGTCAAAGTTAGCTGCCAAATATTTAAAGATGGCAATGAGCATAATAGGAAGTTCTAATGCATGAATAAGCTTCATCGAAGATATTCCAATTGGACCAACCACAAGTCCTGACCCAATAATACGAAATCCCATTAGAAACCCTGCTAAAATCAAACTATTTTTTGCACCGATCTTATTTACAATAAACGGTGCTGCGAACATCATTCCGGCTTCTAAAAATACTTGAAACGAATTTAAGTAGCCAAATACTTGATTACCTATCGATTCAGTAGGAAACAAAGATGCGTAATAGATAGGAAATTGCTGATCGTATACCCCATACACGCACGTAACGCCAACAACATAAATCATAAAAAACCAAAATTCCTTCAATAAGAATAAATTACCTACATCTCTCAGCGTGACAGATTCAGCTTTTTCCATTTCATAGCTGCTCATTTCTACCTTCACAGAAAAAATAATAGCCACTAGGATAACCGCTGAAACGGATGCCACCCAAAAATTAATATGAGGATTAATGTTAAATAGTTGTCCTGCAAAGAATGTAGCTGCAGCCCAGCCTAATGACCCCCACATTCTAGATTTCCCGTACTCAAATTTATATTTTCGGCTGACTTTCTCTATGTATGTTTCAATCGCTCCGATGCCCGCCAAAAACGCTACTCCTAAATATAAGCCTCCAATAATAGCTCCTATCAACACATTGTATTGAAGTAAGGGCCCATAAACAAAAATATAAAATGGTCCTACAAACACTAAAAGACAGCTAATAAAAAATAAAATGTGTTTCTTTAAACCTATCCTGTCAGATATATATCCGTACAAAGGCTGCATACACAATGCAAAGATAGCGTTTACAGAAAAGATTAAGCCTGTAGCTGATCCGTTCAACTTAATCTCTTGCCCTAACCAGATAGAAAATAAAGAGTAGCTCGACGACCACGTAAAAAAGAAGAAGAAAAAATATGCACTCAGCTTCCAATATAAACTTTTTGAACTTTTCATTTTAGTTACCCCTTTAGCTTAAGATATAAAATCTTTTATCTAACAAAATGAAAGCACTTTCAACTTGATTTTATGTCAACCGGTTTCATATGTCAACCGGTTTCACATTTTATATTGCAAAAAGCTTGTATTAGGCGTAAAAGTGGGCTTTGTGGTATGTTTAAGTTGTTCAATAAACCGTTTACAATCCTTACATAGATTTTTATGTATCAAAATAAAACGTAGCGACTGGAAAGCTGCTTGCTTGATTGCATTTATTTTAAGGCTTTTCCACAGCAGATATATACTATAAAAGCAAGGTTTTGGAGAAATTAGGAGGAAACTAGATGAAAGCCAAAATTAGTGATGTAGCAAAAATTGCAGGTGTTTCACCGACTACAGTTTCTCGTGTATTAAATAACCGTGGTTACATAAGCAAAGAAACGCGAGAAAATGTCTATAAAGCAATGAAAGAAATTAATTATTTCCCAAATGATATTGCGCGTTCATTATTTAATAAGCGAACAAATTTAATCGGGATGATTGTCCCGCAAACGAGCAACCCTTTTTTCGGAGAGTTAGCCTTTCATATTGAAAGTATATGTGCTTCCCTTAACTACAAAGTACTTCTTTGTAACAGTCTGAATCGCATTGATAAAGAAAAAAAATATGTAGAAATGCTTATCAGAAATCAGGTAGACGGTGTTATTGCCGTTACTTATAATAGAGGTATTTTTGATTCCGAAAGTCAAAGCCTTCCTGTAGTAGCAGTCGATCATTATTTATCAAAAGATATTCCTACCGTATCTTCTGATAACTATTCTGGAGGAGAACAAGCCACGGAATTGCTTATTTCAAAAGATTGTAAGCATATTATTCATATTAACGGTCCCCTTAAACTTGAAACTCCAGCTAACTTAAGAAGGAAAGCATATGAAAACGTGATGAAACAGTACGGAAAACAGCCTATCACGTATGAGATTTCAAATACCTTTGACCGCAACATTCAGCGAGAAACTATTTCTAAGGTTTTTGAAGAACATCCGGAAGTAGACGGTATTTTTGCAAGCGATGACTTACTTGCAGCTTTAGTAGTTGCTGAAGCACAAAAAAGAGGAAAATGCATCCCAAAAGATTTAAAAATCGTGGGCTATGATGGAACAGAAGCCAGTCAGACTTTGTTACCTGGCCTAACTACAATTCAACAGCCAATCGAATCGATTGCTCAAACAGCCATTGATATTTTACTAAAAGAAATTGAAGGAGAATTTAGTAATGTCCCCCGTGAAATCTGTCTTCCTGTTAAGCTTCTAGAAGGGCAAACGACGTAAAAATATGTTTTTTATAAAATAAATATCAGTTTGTTGCATATTCTTCTTCCTTTATTCACACCTTAACGTTACAGAAAGGAGTTGAATACAATGGCAAACAATAAAAGCAGCAATAATAATGAATTATTAGTATACGGAGCTGAACAAGCAATCGATCAAATGAAATATGAAATCGCTAGCGAGTTCGGAGTAAATTTAGGAGCTGACACTACTGCACGTGCAAACGGATCAGTAGGCGGCGAAATCACAAAACGTCTTGTACAATTAGCTGAGCAACAACTTGGCGGCGGACGTTTCTAAGACAATTTCATACACACCATGACTTAAGGAAGAATGGATATCCATTCTTCCTTTTCATATATTTAATTTCCATCTTTATATAAAAATTATTATTGCTCATCTTCTTTACTGACTGATTTTGTTTTTCCTTTCTTTAGTACAGCACTGATTCCTAAACAACAGACAGCTGCTATCCATCCGGAGATGAGAAAATAAACAGAAGTATTTGCAAAGAGTGTACCTATTAAAATAAACAGGCCTCCGAGAATAATAAAAAAGACGTGACCTTCACCAATTTTTTTCACCTTCATCACCTCTCCCCTACCTGCGTATACAAACTAATGTTCAGATACAAAAGAAACTTCTTGATAAACAAGAAGTTTTCTTACGTCCGTTTCTTTTTCAATAAAAAATAAAGGTGTTTTCTTTTTATTTATTCAACAAAACCACTCAATATTCTTCTCAATTACGTGCTATTCAATAATTTCTTCTGTTTTATACTCTTTCATAAATACATCAATAACATCTCCCGCTTCCTCGTTCTCCTCCTGCATTTGAACGAGTATTTCGTTTTGTGCATTTAATGACATTTTTTCTTATGTCTTTTATTTAAGCAAAACAAAAAAACGGCTTTTATCAGCCGTTTTTTTGTTTTGCTTTTCGATTATGAAAAAGCATATTTATTTCTTTATTTGACCGTTCTCTGTATCAGGTATCATACGTTTATTGATTCCGAATGCGTAAAAACTAATGACAACGAGAGCGAGGAAAATAACCCCTACAATAAGTGAAATACGCGTTTCATCATTAAACCACATGCCTACAAGCACCATTAGTAGAAAAGCAATGGTTACATAGTTCGTTACAGGCGCAAAAGGCATTTTGAAAGGATGACTATCCATTTCAGCACCTTTAGCTTTACGGAAACGAATTTGGCTGATAAGAATAATGAACCAAGGAATCATACCAGGAAGCACGCTAGCACTGTATACATAAACAAATACATTAGGTGGAGCGATGTAGTTTAAAATAACACCAATTACTAATCCAATCATAACAGCGAGCGTACTGTAAATTGGAACGCCGTTGCGAGAAATTTTTGTAAAGAATTTAGGTGCTTGACCGTTTACACCGAGCGTATAAAGCATGCGTCCTGCACTAAAGATTCCGCTATTACAGCCTGACATCGCTGCCGTAATGACTACAAAGTTAATGATACCTGCAGCTGCCGTAACACCAACTTTAGCAAATGTAGATACAAATGGACTTCCTAAAGAATCTAACTCATTCCAAGGATATACCGTCACGATGACGAAAATAGCGCCAATATAAAAAATTAAAATGCGCCAGATGATGCTTTGAATTGCGTTTCTTAACGTTTTTTTAGGATCCTTTGCTTCACCAGCTGTAATCCCAATTAGCTCGACTCCTTGATAAGCTGCAATAACAAGAGATAGCGCGAAGAAAAAGCCTGACCATCCGCCTGCAAAGAAGCCTCCGTGTGCCCAAAGATTTGATAACCCGATTGCGTCTCCATCATTTCCAAATCCAAAGAAAATTAATCCAAGTCCTGCGATAATCATTAAAATAATCGTTACAATTTTAATCATCGCAAACCAAAATTCAAACTCTCCAAATGATTTCACTGAAACTAAGTTTGCTGTGCCTAAAATCAACATGGCGATAATACCAGGCACCCAAGCTGGTAAATGAGGGAACCAGTAATGCATATATGCTCCTACCGCTATAATTTCGGACATCCCTACGATTACAAATTGAAACCAGTTACTCCAAGCAGCCATATAACCTGCTAATGGATGAATATATTTGTGGCCAAATGTAGCGAATGAACCTGTGCTTGGTTCCATGTACAGCATTTCGCCCATAGCACGCATAATAAAGAAAATAAACATTCCGCAAATTGCGTAAGCAAGCAATACCGATGGACCTGTCCATTGAATCGTGCTTGCTGATCCCATAAATAATCCAACGCCAATTGTTCCACCAAGCGCGATCATTTGAATGTGACGAGATTCTAAGCCTCTTTTTAACTCTTTGTCTGCCATTCCATTTCCTCCTCCTAAACTTGTTATAGCTCTGTTAGGAAAGATACTCTCTGTTTCTGATGGAACAGCTGTCGTTTTTAAATCATTCCATTTTTACCTAGTACCTTTACAACTAAACTATTTTTTCTATTTTTAGCTATTCGACTGTATAATTACTTATTTTATAATAATAAATTTTCCTCAGAAATACAATTGTTTTTTTCAGAAAAACACTTAAGTAAACCATTTACCTCTGTCAAATCAGTCATCTTCGTAAAATAGTTTTTTATTTCAGTATAATTAAAATTTTATGAATATTAAAATAAATATAGTCTCAGCTTGGATGCTGGAACACTCTCTTTCTCAAGGATAACGAAATGAAACCATTACTTAATCGAATAAATTCCTTTTTTCTACTTTTACGTTTTTTCTTTCTTTTCTTAGGGAAAGTATCCATAGAAAATAGAGATGAGGAGGGATTTTTCATGTGGCAAGCTGCGATGTGGGGCGGAATTTCAGGATCAGCTGTCCTTCTTGGTGCTTTGGCAGCAGTTTTTTTGCCTATCGGCAAAAAGATAATTGGTTATATTATGGCTTTTGGGACGGGTGTATTAATTGGAGCATCTACCTATGAGCTGCTTGGAGACTCGGTTCATAGCGGCGGGTTAAAAGCTACTTCTCTTGGGTTCCTTGCGGGGGCTGTCGTTTTTACTTTTTTAGACTATCTAATTTCACGTCAAGGAGCGAATAAAAGAAAGAGGTCTACCAAACAAATGGCCGCGAATAGTTCTGGAATTGCTATATTTATAGGAACCGTCATGGATGCAATCCCAGAGTCCATTATGATTGGAGCTAGCTTAATTGAAAATGCAACCGTTAGCTGGCTTCTTGTTATCGCTATTTTTATAAGTAATATTCCTGAAGGACTGTCCAGTACGACCGGTCTAGTAAAAAGCGGATTCTCTAAGAGGAAAATTTTTTTACTATGGGCAGCTGTTTTGTTCATTTCAGCTTTTAGTTCATGGACAGGCTTTGTTTTTTTAGATCATGCATCTGAGACACTTATGGCTGCTTTTGCTGCTTTTGCCGGCGGTGGTATTATTGCTATGGTAGGTTCTACAATGATGCCAGAGGCCTATGAAGAAGGAGGTTCTATTACAGGATTGATTGCTGCACTTGGATTACTTGCTTCATTGATACTGGATCATTTCTCTTAATCGTCTTCATACTACTTTTATCGTTTCCAAGTAGAAAACAGAAAGCCTTCTACTTGGAGATATTTATCTCAAGCACATTATGATGAATGTGTCTTCTTAATAAATAAAATCGTAGTTCTCTCTTATTTCCTGAGTAAAAGCTTTCCAATCCGTAGCTTCAAATTCTGCATCCCGTGCTTTTAACTCTTTTTCCATTCCTTGAATCTCTTGAACAGCTTCTATTGTTCTTTCACTTCCTGGCCCTACTCTCCAAATTAATTCTTTGTATTCTTTAATTTTATCCATTAGATAACCTGTCTCTAATTCTTTATATTTAGACATATTAGCTGACTCCTTTTACTTCATTCTTTCTTCTAAGATATCATATTTCTCCTTTATGGATAAGCCTCTCCTCTGACGTTTCTTTAACCTCAAAGATAAAAAATACAACAATAAAAAAGCAAGCACAAGTGCTTGCTTTCACTATTATTATGGCAGTGGTTCAACCGCTACGTTCCCTATCGTTACAGCTGCTGTATATGCGTTCGTACTGCTTTGGCGTAAGCGAAGATTAGCACTCCCCGCTGCACTTGGATTTAGTTGGACATTTACAACCTTTTCTCCATTTCCAGCTGCGTCCGTTGTAATTGAAAAATTGCTGCTGTATCCATAGGATGACGGCCAGCTTCCATCTGCGTTTTGGACTTTAGCAATTTGAGTTCCCGATCCGTTATATACACCTAGATTAAACGTGCTGTACGCAGTGTTAGCTGAAAGCCCGCTTACCTTTACGCGTATTTGGAATACGCCGCTCGTTGGTAAAATGGCTTGATGTTCAAATGTGTAAGCACTAGCAGTTGGTGGTTGCGTAGTTCCACCTTTATAACCATATGAACCAGATGCAAAAGTTGACGTATCGTACCATTTATACCCTGCTGTAGGTGCTGACCATGGTTCTGCCTGAGGCTCAGTGGACTGACTTGGCGTTTCCGATGAAAGTAATGCTGTAGCTTGATCCAATTGAAGTCCTGATACTTGATTCAAAGAAGTATAGCTTTCTTGCTTCGCTAACCAATTGACCATATTTACAAGCAGTGTAGAATCGTCTTGTTCCTTAAATCCGTCATATGTGGTTTTAGAAGATCCTGTATCTTCTCGTTTATATTTTGGTGTAGCATCTTCAACCGGTGAAGAATCTCCTATAAAAGCAGCTTTACCCGCCCCTACTTTTGAAACAGCAGCAAAAGGACCTTCTGCTCTTCCCCCTCCGTTATACACTCCTTGATCTACAGCATTTGACCATTTTGCCGTTGTCTTAGGAAGATACACAATTCCTTTTGCTTTGTTTGGGTCCGTAATAGCAACCGTAGAACCTGCATGCATAGCAACGGTGGAAACACCTAGCGTAATACCGAATGCTTGAGAAGGAGATACAATATCATTGGCTGTCACATCACCAATGGCATTATAGCGAAAGCGAACACCAAAGTTACTTGCTAACCAGTCAGAACTTGTTACGTTTTGCATTGCCTCAGAGTTTGCTTCTTCCGTTGTCATGCCTTTTGCTGGGTTTGTCCATGCTCCACGACGGTACCCGTTAAAAACTTCTGAAGAATCCCAGCGGTTTTTGTTTCGGTCTGCATTGTAATGATCAGCAATAAAGAAGACGCTTCCCCCGTTCTGAACATATTGTAAAAGGGCAGCTTGTTCAGAAGATTTATACGGAATATTTGCTTCTGGCACAACAAACACACTATAGCCGCTAAGGTCACTGTATGTAATCGGCGTAGATTTCCGCAGCTCTTTTACATCAAACCCGCTGCCAGCCAGCCCTTTCCCAAAATCAGAAAAACCTCCGTCAATAACCCAATCTGCTGTACCCGCCGTTTGACCATGGGTATTATCAAACAAGATTTTTTTACCATTGTTTTCATTTACAACAGAAGCTTTAATTTCTGGTGCAGGGTCAGCAGCGCTTTCTGCTGATGCTGGATGAGTAGTAAAAGGCAGTGAGATAGATAAAGCTGTACACATTGTCAAAACGGCATAACCTACGCGACTATATTTTTTCCGCATATAAAATGCTCCCCTCAAATTTTTGCAACGCTTGTCTTTTCAAGAGGATTATAGCAGGTTCATTTATGATTTTTTTAAATTTATTGTAAATAATATATATTTTTTCAAAAAAGGTTCTTTATACCTTATATTTGTCGAGACATTCCCTTTTAAATATGCCCATGATTATATGTAAAATTTGTTAACGATAACGACTTGAATATTCGAGAATACTGCGCAGCATTTGACGTGTACTCTTTGATTCGTTTGCGCGTTCTTTATATTCAAGAGGACGACTAGGCGTTGACTTATTTTCTTCTTTATACTGAGAATTTTTGTGTTCTGACACGTTTTTTCACTTCCCTATCTCTATTTTATCCAGAGCAGCTCAAAGCTGCTCTTTTGTCTGTCACTCTTTTATTTGTTATGACGACTTGCTTTTGCTTTTTGAAGCTCATCTGTATGAATATCGTTTGATAAAATATTTTCATTCACATTATCAACAGGAGCTGCTGCACTGCTGCTGACTCCTTGGTTTGTGCTTTTATTTTGTTTACTCATTTCATCCACCTCCATGTGTAACGTCTATATTTTATGGAGTTATAAAAAGAAAATAAGAGGTAGTATTAGGAAAATGACTTTCTTTTCTTTTTGCTTGCATCCTCATATTGAATAAAAATAAAATCTCCATATTTAACAGAATGCACCAGAAATAAATGTTCATACTAAGAGTAGAAATTCTGCATATTCATTTTGAAAATATAGGAGGAACTAAGTGTGAGTATAAATAGAAACACACTATCCATTTTTGCCTTAGGCGGCATTAATGAAATAGGAAAAAATATGTATGCCGTTCAATATGATGATGACATCATTGTAATTGACTGCGGCTCTAAATTCCCTGACGAAAGTTTATTAGGAATTGATTTGATCATACCTGATATTACATATTTGCAAGAGAACCGAGAAAAAGTTCGAGCACTGGTTGTTACGCATGGTCATGAAGATCATATTGGAGGTATTCCTTATCTCTTAAAACAGTTAAATCTCCCCATTTACGCAACAAGCCTTACACTCGGATTAATCGATATTAAACTGCAGGAACATCAATTATCTGCTGAGACGGAGCTTATTGAAATCAACGAAGAGTCAGAAATTACATTAGGCAATATTCCGCTTTCTTTTTTTAAAACGAATCACAGCATTCCAGATTGTCTTGGAATTGTCTTTCATACGCCTGAAGGAGCTGTTGTACATACGGGAGATTTTAAGTTTGATTTAACTCCTGTTAACGACCAATATCCAGATCTTCATAAAATGGCGAAAATCGGCAGTGAAGGTGTACTGGCTTTAATATCAGAAAGTACAAATGCTGAACGCCCCGGATTTACACCTTCAGAAAAGCTAGTTGGCAAACATATAGAAGAAGCTTTTCGTAAAGCAAAGCGAAAAGTGATTATTTCTACTTTCGCCTCGAATGTTAACCGCGTACAGCAAATTGTCGATGCAGCGATTAAAACGAACAGAAAGCTTGCGCTGCTAGGAAGAAGCATGGTTAACGTTGTATCAGTTGCCTTAGAGAAAGGATATTTAACCATTCCTGAAGGGATGCTAATTGAACCTTATGAAGTACATTCACTTGCGCCTGAACAAGTCGCTATTCTCTGCACTGGAAGCCAAGGCGAGCCGATGGCCGCTTTATCTAGATTAGCCAGCGGAAATCACCGACAAGTAGAGATTGTTCCTGAAGACACGGTCATTTTATCAGCAGGGCCTATTCCTGGCAATGAACGTAATATCTCTCGTATTGTCGACAGTCTTTTCACACTCGGGGCTCATGTGATTTACGGTTCAGGAAGCGCAACAGGGATGCACGTATCAGGACATGGCTATCAAGAAGAACTAAAATTAATGGCTACATTGATGAAGCCAAAGTATTTTATCCCGATTCACGGTGAGTTTCGTATGCTTCATCACCACAGCTTATTAGCAGAATCCGTAGGGGTGGAAAAAGCGAACATTTTTATTATAAATAACGGTGATATTGTCGACATCAAGGGCGGAACAGCTGTTCAAACAAGAAAAATCCCTGCAGGCAATGTATATGTAGATGGGTTTGGCATTGGGGATGTTGGAAATGCGGTTTTACGTGACCGCAAACAGCTTTCAGAAGATGGCATGCTGGTTATTGTGATTACTTTAAATAAAACGGAAGGAAAAATTGTGTCGGGTCCAGATACAATTTCGCGAGGTTTTGTTTATACAAGAGACTCAGAGCAGCTATTAAAAGACGTTAATCGACAAGTGACTAAAATTGTAAATCAATTACAAAAAGCGCACGTTCACCAATGGAACATCATGAAAAAAGAAATTAAGACCACCCTTGGACAGTTCTTATATAACCAAACGAAAAGAAGACCTATGATTCTTCCCATCATTATTGAAGTTTAATCCCTCCAGCAAAAACTGCCTTAGTCCCCACTAAGGCAGTTTTTCCCTTATAAATCCGAAGCTTAACCTAAAGTCAGAAGTTGCCTTCTGTAGTTTATGAATAGGCACTGCTTTTATATGTATGGTTAAAAGTGTTAGGTGTATTTCTTCTTTTTTACCCCATTCTATAAGAGAGATATTTCACCGCAAATATCTTGTGAAAATATCCTATCCTTGAGGTGATTATGATGAATGATAAAAATCATGTAGATCAGCATTCAGAACTATTCCGCCACAACTGGACGAGACCGAAGCGTTCAAAGTCCCAAGTAAATGGACATACAGAGATGTCTCAAACGAACATCATCTTGCGAAGTAATGCAAAAGCTCATCGTTGGTAAGGATACACTTCAACAAAAAAAAGACGCGAACGCGTCTTTTTTTGTTATTGGCCGTCTGCCCAGCTTTGAGTTATCTTGCGAATATGACCATCTTCATAATTATTTTCTCGTAGCGCTTTTGCTTTGTCATCTACTACTTGTTTTTGATCTACTTGTGAAGAAGGAGTCTGCTTGTTTTTTGGCATGATCATAACCACCTTTTATTTTGTAATTGTACAACGTGCATAGTGTCCCTCATAAAGATTAAATATATGTTAACTAGCGGCTTCTTCTTCTTTCCACTTATGGCGCAGTTTTAAAATAACAAGGCTTATAACAATTAAAAAGCCTAAGCTTGCAAAGAAACCTGGTCTGCTTGCAGATTCTAACAGCGTACCGCTTACTGCTAGCAGGATTAATAAGAGGCCAACAGCTTGTTTTACTTTATCCCAAACGGTTTGTTTAATTAAGCGATGAAACGAAATTAAAATAAAAAACCAGTTATAAATCAGCATCAGTCCAGCTGCTGTTGTAATGTACTCATAAATTTTCCCGGGCAATAGCAAGGAAAGGACAATAGAAATAACTAATCCCGCTGTTGTTAAAAGTAAAGCCGGTAAAGGAAACTGCAGCTTTTTCTGTTTTTGTTTTGAAAACAATGCAGGAGCATCTCCATCTTCTGAAAGAGTGACAATCATTGTTGTTACGGAAAAAAAAGACGCTGACATCGTTGAGAAACCCGCAATAATCATTGCTCCATTAAAAACATGAGGAAAAAATGGAAGATGATATGTTTCTAAAGCCTTTATAAATGGACTTTGATTTCCATGAAAATCATGAAATGGCACAATTAAAATAGCTAAACTCAGTGAAACAATATAAATAATTCCAAGAAGAATAAGCATACTTCTTCCCGCTTTCGGTGCGTCTTCTTTTTTTTCTAAACGAACCGTCATGATTCCCATGACTTCGATGCCGCCGAAAGCATAAAAGGCATAAAGCAAAGCGCCCCATAAACCTAAAAATCCATGAGGGAATACTTCACTTATCGTTCGCGGCACTCCTTGTTTGGCACCTTCGTCAAGAAATCCAAATAAAGCGAGACTAGCTAATACAATAAACATTAAAATAGCAGCCACTTTTGTGACAGCAAATACATTTTCCATTCGTTCAAAGCCTTTTGTCCCGATTAATACAACACTAATGCCTAAAACAGCATAAATAGAGGCAAAGACCCACAGTGGAATATCTTCAAACCAAAAACGTGTAAAAAGAGATAAAGCCGTGAGCTGACTCCCCATGATCAGCATCTCTGAACTCCAGTACACCCATCCGCTGCTAAATCCTGCCCATCTTCCATAAGCTTTTTTAGCATAGGAGCGAAACGAACCTTTTTGAGGATCTTGAGCACTCATTTTAGCAAGCGCCTCAAATACAATAAATGTGCATACTCCTGCCAGTAAAAAAGCAATTAAAACAGAGGGCCCGGCTGCTTTTATGGCAATACTTGATCCTAAAAAATAGCCTGTGCCGATTATGCATCCTACTCCGATTAAAGACAGCTGCCACCATTTTAATTTCCCTTCAACTTGACTTCCGCAGCCTATTTTCTTTTTCACTCTATCACTCCTCACACTTCGATGTAGTGTGTGATAGTTTGAAAAATTTATGCGTAAAAAGAAGCATCTTTTCTATTATTTTTCAACGTACTGAAAACACTTTAGATTCAGCACTTCTTTTAGCCTAATTGCTGTGCGGCTTGCCAGCCGAAATATAGGCCAAACCCTATTAAAGATAACCCCGATACAACGGACACGGCAGTTAAAAACGTCGCAGCTAAGTATCGTCGAAACGTGCTTGCTAAAGCTGCCATCGCAATATCCCAGGCCAGAATTCCCGTAAAAATAGCGCAGCTATATAAGATAAGCTGTTCAGTTTCATATGTATTAGCCGTTTTTGCTAAAACAGAGCCATAAATACCAAGCCAAAAGAGAATTGTAAGCGGATTCGTTAATGACAGCAAAAAACCTGAGAAAAAACACTTTAACACAGAATCACCGTTTGTTTTTCTATGCTGTGTAATCCTCCCTGCACCCATTAGCCCCTCAACACCTGTATAAATTAATACAAAGCACCCAAACGAAAAAAGAAACGTTTTCATAAAATCGCTACTTAAAAAATGAACGGATCCAAAATAAACTACAAGCATATAAAGAGCGTCAACCGATGTTGCTCCTATACCTAAGAACCAAGCATGCAAAAAACCATTTTTAATTCCTTTATCAAGCTGAGCTGCATTGATTGGACCGATTGGCGCAGCTAATGATAGCCCTAATAATACATAGCTGAAAAAAGCCCCCACATACATCCACCCTCTATCACTTCTAAGATTTTATAAATTGAACTATGATAAATCTATGCAACCTGCTTAGCTTGTACTACGTAATTTTTATTTTATTTCTAAATCCTTTTGTATAGCTACGAAAAACCAGCGCATGTTAACTGTAAATACTATACAGAAGGGTGAGAAGCATGAATTCATACACTCATATTAAAGAAGCATTACAATTAGCTGAACAGGCTGTTTATCAAGGGCAGATGAATTTGGATGCAGCCAATTTTCAAAAAGCTCAAATGCATTTGAATATCGTTCAGCAGCAAATTAATGAACAAAAAGAAGTGACGTCTGGTGATAAAGAATTAAGACGAATGCAAGAACACTTAAGACATTTACGCGAAGCACAGCAAGCTATTCGGCAAAATTCTTAATAAGAGTAATAAACATAACTGTTTTCTCACTTCCAGATAAACAAATCTGAAAAAGCTCTAAGAACACACTGCGTTCTTAGAGCTTTTAATCCTTTATCCTAAAAAAAGAAAGGAGAAAAACTCCCTTCTTTTTTTACATTAATTATACTTTTGCCGGAACTTTAACGCCCATGATCGCTTTTGGCTCTAGATATTCTTCAATACCAAATGCTCCCCACTCGCGTCCAATACCAGATTGTTTGAATCCGCCGAATGGTGCAGCTCTGTCTTGCTCAGCATCATTGACGATGATTTGACCAGCTCTAATATTTTTAGCAACATAGTCAAGTGTTTCTTGGTCTTTTCCGACCGCATAGCCTGCAAGTCCATAAACTGTATCATTTGCGATTTCAAGAGCTTGTTCTAAGTCATCATACGTAATAATAGTTGTTACAGGTCCAAAGATTTCTTCTTGTGCAATAACCATATCATTTGAAACGTCAGTAAAGACTGTCGGTTTAACAAAGTATCCTGTCTCTAAGCCGTCCGGTTTGCCCGTTCCGCCAGTAAGAAGCTTTGCACCTTCATCCATTCCTTTTTTAATATAATCCTGTACGCGATCCCACTGTTTTTCCGCTACGAGCGGTCCAGTTACGTTGTCTTTATCTAACGGATCACCAACTGGGAATGATGGTAGAACCTTTTTCACTGCTTCTTCAAATTTTTCTTTCATAGAGGCAGGAATGATAATGCGCGTTGCTGCCGTACATACTTGCCCAGTATTCATTGCAATGTGTGAAACTGCTATTTTAGCCGCTTCTTCTACATCCGCATCCTCTAATACAACTAGCGGTGATTTCCCGCCTAGCTCAAGCGCTACTTTTTTGATTGTTTTAGCCGCGTTTTGCATAATTTTCTCGCCTACGGCACCTGATCCTGTGAATGATACAAAATCAATGTCCGGGTGAGAACTAATACCGTCACCGATTGTGCTTCCCGTTCCGTTTACAAGGTTAAAGGCACCTTTTGGTACGCCAGCTTCATCAATGATCTCTGCTAATATCATCGCTGCATACGGTGTAAGTTCTGATGGTTTTAATACCATTGGGCTTCCTGCTGCGATAGCTCCTGCAATTTTAGTAGACGTCTGATTTGTTGGGAAGTTCCATGGTGTAATAAGTCCGCTTACTCCAATAGACTCTTTCACGACCTTGTAGCTTCCATGATCTTTTTCAAATGTGTAATCTTCAAGTGCATTAGCTGCTTCTTTAAAGTGGCTAAGTCCCATTTCATAGTGAACTTCTTCTGAAATCTTTAAAGGAGCGCCAAGCTCTTCAGTCATAACTTCGATAAGTTCCTGTTTACGCTTTTCATATCCTTTTGCAATATTGCGAAGCATTTTGATTCGCTCTTCTTTTGTTGTTTTTGAAAATGTGGGAAGAGCTGCTTTAGCTGCTGCCACGGCTTTATCTAGATCTTCTTTTGTACCTAAGCTAATTTTACCAATTGATTTTTCAGTAGCAGGATTGATCACATCTGACGTTTCGTTTCCTGTTGATTCAACCCATTCTCCGTTAATAAAGTGTTTTAAGTTTGTACGCATTGATTTGATCTCTCCTTTTAGTTTGTTACTTTTAGTTTGTTACTTTTAGTTTGTTAATTGTTGAACTATGTCATCTAGTTTTTATCTACCCGCCTGTCTGCTTCTCAAACACCGCTTCTATTATTTTTTGTTTCTTTCACTGCCTTATCCCTTTTCCAATCGGCTTTTCGCAGCTGAATTTTTTTCCTCTGCAGCTTTTTAGTTTTTTATAACAAACAGAGATTGAGTCCTAACGAAATCAAGCCAATTTAAAGATGAACAAATGGGATAAGGTAGTGGATTATTTGTTATACCGCTGTTGATTTTCGTGCAAGCCTTCGCTTTCCAAGGGTATCGATGAGCCCCCTCATCGCTTACGCTCCTGCATGGTCTCACTAAATGAAACCTACATCAAAAAAATCCGAACGAGTTTGATTCTTCATCAAGAATCAAACTCGTTCGGATCTTCCTTTAACTAAAACACTTTTGTTTTCCCCTCTTTTGTATTAACGTACTTCTTGCAAACGATGTACCACTCTGCTTTCAATTAACGGTTCTGTTTGCTGTCTGTATTGTTGATAGTGAGGTGTTTCAATGTGAGCTTCAACATCTTCTTGGCTTTTCCATTTCTCATAAAAAACAAATGTGCCTGCTTTGTCTGTATCCTGGTGGAGAGTGTATTGAATACATCCTTTTTCTTCTCTTGATGGTTCAATAACTTTTACTAACTCTGATCGAAGCTCTTCTTCTTTTCCTGGCTTGGCTTGTAAAATGGCGTTAATAATAACTTCTGACATCGTTTTTCCTCATTTCTTTTAAAAAATAGTCTCCATAAAAAGCTTCCCTCTTTTTGTATTCATTACACTGACCATCATATTTTTTGTATGATGATGGATCTCTCTAGTCCAAAACAGCAAAACATACGCGTTATCTACGGCAGTCTTTGTTGATGCTGTTAATAAAAAAGCCTGTAGTCCTACAGGCTTTTTTACATCTTAGTTTAATAATTGTTTCACGACTGCTTTTGCTACACTGATTGTTGACTGAGGATTTTGACCTGTTATTAGGTTGCCATCTGCTTGTACATTATCGGTCCAGTTTGGAGCAGTTACTACATTTGCACCAAGTTCACGCAGGCGTGTTTCCAAAAGAAACGGCATGAAGCGGTCTAATGTTGTTTCACGTTCTTCATCATCTGTAAACGCAGCGACATCTTTTCCTTCCACCAACGGCTTTTCATCTGATAATGTAACACCTACTAAGCCTGCGGGTCCATGGCATACAGCGGCTACTACTTTGTCTCCTTCGTATAGTTCACGAATTAAAGCATGAAGCGTTTGATTATCTGGCAGATCAAACATTGTGCCATGACCGCCTGGTAAGAAAACAGCATCAAATTTAGCACTGTCTGTAATTGTATCAAGTTTTAGGGTATTCTCTAGATGCTTAGCTGTATTTAAGATTTCTTGAGAAGTCTCTCCTTCAAGGCTGCGAGCATCCACCGGCGCTTTTCCTCCTAGAGGACTTGCTACAGTAATCGTAAATCCAGCTTTTTCAAACTCTACGTACGCTTCACCAAATTCTGAAAGCCAAAGGCCTGTTGGATGATTTTCTTTCATTTTGTCAGCCGTTGTTACGACCATTAATATATGTTTAGACATAGTAACGTCCTCCTGTAAATAAAGATAGTATTTTCTGTTTCCGCCTTACACATCATATTGTAAGAGAGGAATTACTATAATACAAATTAGAAAATATCTGCTTATCCATAAATATTTTTATAGATACTGTGGACGTCTTTGTTAATAAAGCATCTGTGAAAGAAACAATCATCTAACACCTGAACTTATTTTTTATACACTCAAAAAAAACCGCCCTTTTGAGTAAGCGCGGTTTTTTCCAGAAAAGCATAGAATCTATTTTTTATGTTAAAGAGCAGATTGAGCGTTCATTTGTTTCACGTTTTTTTCTCCCGTTTTTTTAAGACTCACCATAAAAATAAACGAAATACAGTACAGCCCCGCCAAGTACGTCATCGCTACCGTCATATCATAGCTTTGCAAAAGATAGCCGACAAGAATGGGTGACACCCCTCCGAGCGCTCTCCCGAAGTTAAAAATAGTGTTCGTTGCAGTACTGCGAACTTCTACCGAATAGTGACTGCTGATCAAGGCTCCGTATCCTGCGAACATTCCGTTTGAGAAAAATCCGACAACAGCTCCTCCTATAAGCAGCCCTGCACTTCCTTCGGCATACGAGTATAAAAATACCGCACACGCTGAAGCGAGAAGAAAAATTCCAAAAGTACGCTTCGAACCAAAACGATCCATAAATTGACCAAATGTTAGCATGCCTATAATCATTCCAACGGCTGTACTGATTGTCCAAAGAGCTGAACTTGAAACAGAGAGTCCTTGTGATTGCTGAAGCATAGACGGAAGCCATATCATGAGTCCGTTATAGCCTGCAATTTGAACGGTAGCCATCACTGCCAGAGAAATAGTCGTCATCGCCGTCTTAGGCGTAGCAAATAGTTGACGTAGCTTGCCATTATTTTTAACAACGGCTGTTTTCTCTTTTTGAGCTTTTAACCACTCAGGAGATTCGTTTAAATTTTTTCGTACGATAAAAGCAAAAATGACGGGGATAATTCCGACAAAAAACAGCGCTCTCCATCCGAAAATCGGCAGGATCAGAGAACTTAAAAGCGCCGCAAGAATAACTCCAAATTGTGCGCCAATACTAACATAAGATGAAGCTCTTCCTTGCTTATGTTTCGGCCACGCTTCTGCAACAAGAGCCATACCGATTCCGTACTCTCCTCCAGCCCCAATTCCGGCAATAAATCGTGAAGCATACACTTGTTCAACATTTGCTGCAAAACCTGTTAATGCCGTTCCGACCGCAAATAGAAGAACCGTGTAGGTAAAAACCCGCACTCTTCCAAATTTATCTGCTAAAATTCCGAAGATGACTCCGCCTATCAGCATTCCTATATTCGTAATAGAAGAAATAAGTCCACCCGTTGCTAAATCAATGTGAAATTCAGCGATAATCATTGACATAGCAAACGAGATAAACATAATGTCCATCCCTTCTAACGTCAAACCTGCTACTGATGCTACAACTGTCTTGTTACGATAATTCATGTTGTTCCACCCTCCACTGTATTCGTTCTGTATCAACGCTCTTTCTTTTTTGAAGGAATGGATAAAATAACATATGTCCATTCTCTTTTGAAGCCTCTCTGGACTTCGTTTAAAAGAGGTACGTAACGCATAAAAGCCCTTTTGTCGCAGAGGGCAAAAGGGCACAGATAGGCATAGAAGCAGTAAATAAGTGATCCGTCCTTTTCGGCCTCTCTGGACCGTCTTAAAGGCAATTATTATATTAATCATTATGTTAACACGCCGCACAAAAGCTTTCAATAAGAAAAATATCTTTTTTAAAGCAGCTATGTGCATCTCTCACTTTTTACGTTCATACTACTTTGTCCATTATTTTTTTAAATGTGGTTAAAACCAAAACCTAACGTATCATGTTCAAAGCCTTTTTTCGGTGCACCTATCGTTCCATACACACAAACGCTAATCCATTCGTCGCTTGATCCTGAGAACTCAATTTTTCCGCGCACAATTGAAAATGTGAGTCCTACCGTCCGTAAAATATCACCTAGCTGCAGCGTTCCTCGACTAACTCCTTGAATGGCTTCGAGTATAGCATGATAAAGAGCGTGGACTTCCCGGTACGACTGGGCATTAATAATGTTGTTTGTCTTGGCGCTCGTTTCAATTGCGGCCACAACTTTAGATAGCTCCATCGCTCCGACTTTTCCAACTGTATAGCTATATCCTCTCTCATTGATTTCCTTTTCAATACCTTCAGCTAGTTCCGTATTATGTAAAAGAACGAGTAAAGATGTTAATCTTCCCATTGAAAAATCATTAACTTGTTGAAATTTATTGCTCAACTGTCATTCCCTCCCTTCTATCCCCTTATTATTTTAACAGACGGTACCTAAAAGGGTGCTGATTATTCAGCGAACGAGCGCTCACTTAAAGGGTCAGAGAATCTATGTGTACTGTCCACCACTGTTACGAAGTAGAACTTGCAACAAGTAACTCACCTTTTAGTAAGCGCTTACTTTATTTTCAAGGAAGAAATCATTTTTCTCTACTTACGTTAAGACAAGCTGTGATTCAACTTTTAACTTTCCCAGCATCTCTCTCGTCATTTTTTCTAGGTTATATTCTGCTTTAAATCCCCACTCTTCTTTCGCACAGCTGGAATCTATATGGTTGGGCCAGCTTTCAGCAATTGCTTGTCGAACAGGATCTACTTGGTAATTCAGCACAAATTCCGGAATTGTTTTTCTGATTTCAGCTGCCATTTGTTCTGGATCAAAGCTCATGGCAGAAACGTTAAATGAATTTCGGTGCTTCAGCTTAGAACCGTCTGCTTCCATTAGTTGGATGACAGCGTTTAGTGCGTCAGGCATATACATCATATCCATATAGGTTCCTTTGTCGATATAAGACGTATAGCGCTTATGTTTAACGGCTTCATAATAAATTTCAACAGCGTAGTCCGTTGTCCCTCCACCTGGAGGCGTTACGTATGAAATTAACCCTGGAAAACGTAGCCCTCGTGTATCTACTCCGAATTTATGGTGATAGTAATCGCAAAGTAATTCACCCGCTACTTTATTAACACCATACATCGTGGTAGGACGTTGAATTGTATCCTGCGGCGTCCAGTCTTTTGGAGTCGTTGGACCAAATGCACCAATTGAACTTGGAGTGAAAAATTGGCACTTCAGCTCACGCGCTACTTCGAGCGCGTTTACTAATCCGCCCATATTTAGATTCCAAGCTAGAAGCGGCTTTTGCTCGGCTGTCGCTGATAACAGCGCAGCCAAGTGAATAACCGTATCGACTTTATGCTTTTCGGCGATCGTAAATAACGCAGTCTGATCCGTTACGTCTAAAATCTCGAATGGACCTGAAGTCACAACATCGCTCGTCGTCTTGCGAATATCAGTGGCAATAATATTTTCTGGACCATATATCTCTCTCATTTTCATTGTTAATTCAGAACCGATTTGTCCTAAAGACCCCGTTATTAATACTTTTTTCATCTCAATATCCTCCTCATGTACTGCTTAGATTCAACGTTTAGATTAATTTCATTTCCTTGCCTACTTTTTTGTAGATACGAAGTGCTTCATCTAACATTTCTTTTGTATGAGCAGCCGTTGGCATATTGCGAACGCGTCCTGTTCCTCTTGGAACGGTAGGGAAAACAATTGATTTAGCGTATACCCCTTCTTCTATTAATCTCTCACTAAAAATCTGCGTTTGATTTTCATCTCCTATAATGCACGGAGTAATAGGTGTTTCACTTTCGCCGGTATCAAAGCCCAGCTCTTTTAATCCTTGCTTTAAATAACGGCTGTTTTCCCACATTTGATCCTGCAGCTCTGTACTTGTGCTTAGAATTTCAATCGCTTTAATACATGCAGCAGCCGTGCCTGGTGTAATAGCAGTCGAGAATAAAAACGGGCGGCTTCGTACTTTCAACCAGTCAATTAAGTCTTTTTTTCCAGCTACGTATCCGCCTACAGCTCCAATCGCTTTTGACAATGTTCCAATTTGGAAGTCTACTTTTTCAGATAAGCCAAAATGTTTGACTGTCCCCATACCGTTACCCAATACGCCCGATCCGTGAGCATCATCTACGTATGTGATTAAATCAAATTCCTGTGCGATTTCTACAATTTCTGGAAGCTTAGCAATGTCTCCATCCATTGAGAATACACCGTCGGTAATTACCATTATTTTATTATAGGCACCGGACTTTTGTGCTTCGCCTGCTTTTGCACGAAGATCTTCCATATCCGAATGTTTGTAAGGAATAATTTTTGCTTTTGATAGCCGACACCCGTCAATAATTGAAGCGTGATTCAGCTCATCTGATAAAATCGCGTCATGTTTATCCATAACTGCAGAGATGGCTGCCATATTGCAGTTAAAGCCAGATTGGTAAGCTATAGCTGCTTCCGTATGCTTAAACTCGGCAAGCTTTTCCTCTAGCTTAATATGAATATCTAGAGTTCCATTAATCGTTCGGACAGCTCCAGCTCCCACTCCGTATTTTTCAGTGGCTTCATTGGACGCGTTAATAAGCCTTTCGTCTGTAGCAAGCCCCAAATAGTTGTTGGATGATAAATTAATTAATTGTTTTCCATCAATTTGAATCACAGGTCCATTTGGTCCCTCTACTGGATTAATGACGTTGTATAGCCCTTTATCTTTTAAATCTTCTAAATTATTATTCAAGAATTCTTTTAAGCGTCTGCTTGTCATCTTCCATACCCCCTCATTGTTGTTCAACACGTCTTATAAACTTCTCTTTTCCTCATTAAAAGATTAATCTAAGCACTTGTAGTATATGAATTAAAAATCAAGTGTATTCCTGAGGAAGACAAATGTTTCTTTTGTAAGCGCTTAAAATCCAATACTTATAGAATTTATAATAATCAACAACCAAGTAAATGTCCATACTAAAAAAACAAAAAATAAGAAATTTTCGGCAATAATAAAAATCCTTCCTTCTGTTAACGATTTTTCCCGAACGTTATTAGACAATATCTTTTTTCTTTTCTCTCTTTGATAATTCTTTTAAAAAAGAGACTAATGCATAACTAATTCAACAGCTAAAAGCACCTACATTCACCTACCAATAAAAAAATCCGAACGAGTTTGGTCCTTAATCAAACTCGTTCGGATTGTCCTTCAATTAAACTACTTTTGTAACAGTCTCTTCCGTTACTTTTGCACAGATATGTTCTTTATTTTTTTATGGCTGTTTTTTACTAATAAGCATGAGACAGCAAAGCTTAGTAAAGCAGCTAAAAACGTTCCACTGTAAATAATGTGAACACCTGATGCAAGAATTTCATGCAGCTTTGACAGTTCTTCTGCCGGTACCCCGCCTGTCTCAAACGAAGCATTCAAATTTTCTTGCTCTAATTTCTTTGCCTGTGAAAGCGTCACTAAGTTAAAGATTGTACCAAACACTGCGGAACCTAGTGTTTGACTAAATGTATTTGTAAACGTATTAAGAGCCACCGCTACTCCTCTTTTGCTGGCTGGGACTGCTGATTGAATAACTAACATAAAGATAGGCGTAATAATCCCCATTCCTAACCCAAGAACCCCAACGGCTACATAAATTAAAAATACGGGTGAGTGCGTAGAGACTAAAAACAGCATAAAACATGCTGTACTTACGATTGCCGTTCCTAGCGTAAGGATGGAGTGCGTTTTAAGACGCCCTACTAAATTCCCTGAAAGCAGTGAACCAATTGTCCAGCATACTGGCATGGGCATTAACACAAAACCGGCAGCGGTTGCACTTTTCCCCAGCACCCCTTGACTCCAAATTGGAAGGTAGACCGTAATACTAATAACTACTGATCCGACAAGAAGTGTTAATAAGTTTATAACAGATACACTTCGAATGGAAAACAGTTCAAGCGGGATAAGAGGTTCGGGCGATTTCTTTTCGATATAAATAAAGCCAATGAATGTCAGAACAGCTAGAACAAATAATCCTATAATGGTTGGATCTCCCCAGTTTTGATGCTGACTTCCGGTTAAAAGCGCGTATAAAAATGCAATGGTTCCCACTGAAAACGTCACCGCTCCAATGTAATCGATATAGCGTTTTTCTTTTACCACTTCTTCTTTATAGTTTACTAAAAGAACAATAAAAGCCATTAGTCCAAACGGTATATTTAAAAAGAAAATATAGCGCCAAGACAGCGTATCGACTAAAAATCCCCCAAGAAGAGGACCGAGAACTCCAGCAACTCCCCAAACTGCGCTAATCCATCCTTGCGCTTTGGCTCTTTCTTTTGCTTCTTCATACAAGTCGCCAATAATAATCATTGTAAGCGGCATAACGACCCCGGCGCCTAGCCCTTGGATTGCTCTATAGACAATTAATTGCTGCATCGAAAAGCTAAGTCCGCAAAGTATCGATCCGATTAAAAAAATAATAATTCCAACAAGCATAACTTTTTTGCGGCCGAATAAATCTGCTAACTTTCCGTATATAGGTGTAGATACAGCGGTTGTCAGCATATAAATGGCATACACCCAGCTAACTAGCTCAATGCCCGACAAATCACTTGTAATTCTTGGAACAGCCGTACTGACAATGGTTCCTTCCATTGCAGCTAAAACAGTGACAAGCAGCAGCGCTGTCATGATTCGTTTCCTCATTTTTTTCTCTCCTTACAACTGCGGGCATACCGTGTTTTTTTCTTGCAGAAGATAAAAGCGGTTTCAATATACGGATACCCTTTTAGCCTTTATATGTATGTGATGCCTCGCATATAGTTGCTGCCATATGCAGCCAAATAATTATTTTACTATAAATTTTTTCAAAACGATAGATAATTTCAAAAATATGACTTTCCTCTCATTAATAGAAACATGCGTACATGATGTTTAATTCCCTTTTTCAATTACAAAAAAGCACCCCGTAACACCTGGTACGGGATGCTTTTTACGTATTTTGTATAATTAACTTAGTCGGGGATCTTTTAATAAACGTTCCATTTCTTCCATATGATTTGTTTCATCTGCAATCATATCCTCAAGTTTGACAACAAGCTCTGTTAATCCTAACTCTTCTGCTTGTTTTTTACGCTCTTCGTAGCGCTGGATCGTTTCTTTTTCAGCCTTGCTCGCTTCTTTAAGCATTTCCGTCACGTTTGAGACGTGCTTCACCTCAGCTGGCTTTGTTGTTGGCTCACCGCCAAGGTTTTTAATTTTTTCTGATAAATAAAGGGCATGCCCTTGCTCGTCAGGAATTTCTCCTTCAAAGAAAGGTTTTAAAATTTGATATTCTAGGCCGGTTACTGTAGACGCATAGTAAGTGTACTGAATAACCGCTGAATATTCACCCGCTAAATCGGTATTAAGTCCCTCTATTAGTTGTCTCATTTTCTCTTCCATTTGAATAAACACCCTTTCATTTACTGTTAGTAGGCATATACCCTTTTTAACGAGTCCTAAACCATAATAAGGTGATATTCTGCTCCCTTTTTTAAAAATAGGGAATTTACTGACTGGAACGAAAATGTTTGATTTCTATGTTCTTAAAGAAAGACGTTCCTCCTTGGGAAAAAAGCGTAATTCCTTGGTCGTTGTATCGCGGAAAAACCTCGCTAGAATGCACGGTTTTCCCATCATCAACAAAGACTTCAATGCTTGTTTTATCTACCAATATCTTCAAATGAACATTTTTCTTGCCTGCATCAAAGTAATCGCGGCTTTCCACATATTTTTTGCTTTGATCAGGCTGATTACTATAGCTTCTATTCACATATGAGACGTTATCTTTTGCAAAAACCCCCACATCAATGTGCCGCTTTTGATCTGCGGACTCTCGAAGTCGTAAGCCTACATTTTCTGCATCTGACCATGAAATATCTGTATCAAGCTGATAAGCTTCACCTTTTACCTTTAACTTTTTCTCTCCGTTTACTTCTACTTGCTTGAGAGAATTTGTTGAATCAGTTAGCTGATTTAATTCTTCGACAGGCTTTGATAACAGGCTGTACTGATCGTCGTCTTGTTTTGAAAGCGTAATTTCACGGGTTACTGAATCGAATCCGTTAAACCCATCTTTCATCGTTGGTGTCTTATCTGGATAATCCCAGTTGTTCATCCATGCAAAAGCGTAGCGTTTTTCTAAAGAATCCTCATTTTTACCGTCTTTAAACGTGACTGCTCCGTACCAATCAAAACCATGATCTAGCCATTGCGGCTCATCCATATCGGGAGTGAATGTTGTTCCATCGTAATTTCCTGTCCAATAAGCATAGGTGTTTGGCTTTCCGCTTTCTTTTCCATTTGCACTTGTCCCGAGAACCCACTTAACTGTCCCGTCATCCGCCTTCATTTGAAAAAGATCTGGACATTCTGTAATGCCAATATCTTTAGTGACAAGTCCTCCCGTATACGTCCAATCCTTTAGATTAGAAGATTCATAAAATCCGATTTTTTCACCTTCTGACATGACGAGAACCCACTTATCATGTTCATTATCCCATATGACTTTGGGATCTCGAAAATCTTTGGTGCCTGGATTAGGCATGATAGGATTTTTGCTATATGATTTAAAGGTTTTTCCTCTATCGGTGCTATACCATAAATACTGTTCTTGCTTTTGTCCATCAGCAGAAGGCTGGGTCATAATCGCTACAATTGCGCCTTTACCAAAACCTGCTGTGTTCTCTTTATCTTCTACAACGGATCCGGACCATATATCGCCATTTTTATTTGTATACTTTGGAATAGCTACTCCTTTATCTTTCCAATGAACCAAATCTTTAGACGTTGCATGTCGCCATTCCGTCCCGTTCCCTTTAGGGTAATCATGATTGTATAAGTAATAGTAATGATACTCTCCGTCAAAATAAATGGGCTTTTGAGGATCATTTTTCCATTTATCAGGCGTGCTAAAATGATACACCGGGCGATAAGTGGATTCACTTTTATTTCCTTTTTCTTTTCCTCGATCTTTTGTATCCTCTTTTTTGGATACGCCTGCTATAATGAGTCCGGCTATTACAACTAAAAGAACGGCAAGCGTTATCCATTTATAAGCACCTTTTTTCTTCAAACAAACCCCGCCTTTCTCTTTTTTGTCTACATCGAATAAAACAAAAGAAAATGGTGATTACAATCACCATTTTCTTTTGTTGCTATTGCAAAGGGCTTAGTCTTCATCCACTGTTAACTGACCTTGTTCAAGAACGCTATCTTTTACAACAGATGTTTTTGAACCGTCAATATTTACTAAGAAGCTTGGTGCAAATGTAGAGTGGTTGTCTTCATAAAAGCCTCTGTTTGTCATGTAGCTTGTAATAACAACATTATTACCTTTTGTTTGCGGTACGGCAAAGTGAGAATACGTAAATGTTTTATCATTAGGATCTAAATCCATATGAAGAACTAATCCCGTATCATTTAAAGGCTTATATTTTCCTGTTAACGTATTTGAAACATAGCCTAGCATATACACATCATCTTGTCCGATTCCATCAATCGTCATTTTAGATCCGCGAGAATCAGTGAACAAGTACCATTTTCCATCTTTTTTGAAAATGTTTGCACGTTCAATTTCGTCTGTAACTGTATTTGATGTGATAAGCGGCTTCATTACTTTTTTGAGCGTATAGTCATCATTTAACTCAATAATGCCCAAAGCCCCGTTTGCTAAAGAAGCTTTTTCTTTATTAGATCCTTCAAGAAGCTTTTTCTTTTCAGATTGGAAGAAAGGATTGTTTCCTCCGTAGTATGCTCTGTTATATAGAGAGTCTTCGCCTTGATAGCCATCTTCTGTTCCAGTGTTAGCTTCGAAAACAAGGTACTTATGTCCATTGTCTTCTATGTAATGAGGATCTCTTAGCGTATGGTTATCCCCTGTGTCATAACCGCCTTCATCAATAAACTGCTGAACCGTTTGATAAATCTTTCCGTCACCATCAAAGATTGACTTGTAATCTTCTACTCCGTCAACTTTTAACGTATTATCGTTTGGCTGAGACATGTTCACTTGAGCTGTCGTTAACGTTTGTTTTCCGTATTGTTTACCTGAATAATCCGTGTAGAATAAACGAACTTTACCATCTTTCGTTAATGTGGCAGAACCAGACCATTCTTGTGTTTGATTTTTAAGATGCGGGTCATTCGGAACGAATTTATCGCTGTCTTTAAACACTCTTCCAGCGTTTTTCCAGCTGTCAATCGATTTGTCTCCAGCTTTTTTATAGAAAAGATAAACAGACGTGTCATTCGAATCTTTTGGATCACCTGCTAGGGCAAACACAATTTGATATCCATGATAAGTCGCCACTGTTCCGTCAGCATTTTGTAATGGCCAGCTGTCCCATACATCTAAGTCAATTGTATTTCCCGATGCATCTTTTCCCTTAGCAGAAGCAATGTTTTTAATAGTTGATTCGTCAAAAGCAGGAACTTTAAACTGATCACTGTTTTGCTGCTGTGGAATTTTCACCATATTATCGCGAGTAATATGCGAAATTCCGTAGCTGTTATTAAAGTCTTTGCTGTCGTTTCCTTTAGCAAATGTTTGGTATCCCCCGCCTACTAGTAGGGCTGCAGCCAATGTAGCAGCAGTTGTATGCTTAGCAACTCGTTTCATTTTCATATGTTTTCTCCTTTTGGGTTAGTAAAGAATATAAATTTATTAATTCAATTAGCTATTAAAAATCCGAAAACAGAACCGGTTCCGTTCAACCAAAAGATTACTTGGATAAATGACGAAAGTCAAACGTGCCAAATGTAGCTATTTCTCATTTTCATCTTTTTCATTGAGCTGTAACTAGGACCAAAGTTTACGTGCAAGAGACTTTTTATGTAACCGTTTTTCAAAAAAAAGGGTACGACTTTTTTTCCATTCCAAACTACGTTTTCCAGCCGTTGCGTTTTATACTCTTTACACGATTAAATACTCTATCTTTCTAGCATTGAAAGCGCTATTCCTTTTTTTTATGCTTTCCAATCATTTTGTTTTCATCAATATCTTGAAAAATCAGTACTCTTTTTTATTATTCGGACATGAAAACGTTCTATTCTTTTTCCTTCCTGAAGATTAGGATGATGCTAATAAAGGTCTAAAGTATGTTTTTCGAAAAAAATATTCCTTCTTTTTACCTACTCATTTTTATCTTTTTTAATGCATCATACGCCATCCCTTCTTATAAAAGAGGGAGCGTATGATGCATCTTTTTAATATTAAGAGTCTAAGCCAGTTGCTTTTCCTTCACGGCTGGAATCAGCTGCTCCAAATAAACGGCCGTTTTCTTTATCAATTTGAATACCTTGAACATTTCCGATTGGGAACGGCTCATCTCCAAAATTAAACCCCATGGCTTCTAGCTCTCCTTTGGCATTCATATCCACTCCGGCTTCCCAACCGATAAGTGATCCTGTACTATTAAAAATTCTTGGTTCTTCAATCGCTTCTTTTATATCCATTCCATAGTCTAAGACATTCATAAGCGTTTGGAACACAGAGCCTACAATGGTTGGTCCGCCCGGAGACCCTAAAGTGAGTACAGGTTCACTGTCTTTAAAAACGATGGTTGGGCTTTTACAGCTAACCGGACGCTTTCCTGCATCCGCTTGGTTTAGCCCTCCAGGAATAGCATCAAAATCAGTAAGCTCGTTGTTGAGTAAAAATCCATGGTCTTTAACCATAATTCCTGTACCAAAAGGATGTTCCACAGTTGATGTACAAGCGACAATATTGCCCCAGCGGTCAACTACCGTGAAGTGAGTTGTTTCACTAAGCTCACGTTCAGGTTCATAAGGCTGACGCACAACGTTCACTTTTTGGCCTTTCTCATAATCCCACGGGTTGCCAAAATCAACTTTCTCATTTTTATGCTTCCAATTAATTAATTTTTGACGTTCCTTTATATATTCGTCATTTAAAAGCCCTTTTAATGGAATGTCACTGTAGGCTGGATCTCCAGAGAATGCAATTTTATCTGAAAATGCAATGCGCATAGCTTCTGCAAACAAATAATACTTTTCCCACGATTTCACGTCGTACTGAGACACATCGAAGTTCTCTAATAGCTTTAAAATTTGCAGCACCGTAGCTCCTCCTGCACTAGGCATGTTGGAAGAAGCAATTCGGTATCCTTTATAATCTCCCCACACGGGTTCATCAATCTTAATTTGGTATTCTTTCAAATCTGACAGTTCCATAAAACCGCCGTGCTCTTTTATCGTTGAAATAATGGCTTCTGCAATTTCACCTTCATAAAAAGCCTCGATACCTTTTTCTTGAAGAATGCGGAATGTTTTAGCAAGAGCTTTTTTATTAATCATATCTCCTTCTTGCATAGGCTTGCCGTTTGGAGAATATAGCTGCTTAGCATGTTCTCCTAGTCGATAGGCATATGTTTTTAAAATATCTCCAAGCACCCAGTTTGTTTCCACACCCGCTTCTGTTGCTTTGGCAGCCGGTTCAATTAATTCAGCAAGGGGTTTTGTTCCATACTCTTTACGAGCTGCTTCCATCGCCTTTAAAATCCCTGGAATTCCAATTGCCGTTGCATGAGTAGAACGCTTTCTAAACGGAATAACTTCTTTATTTTCATCAAGAAACATTTCAGGATAAGCTGCTTTAGGAGCCTGAGAATGTCCGTCAAAAATTTTAGTTGTTTTGCTTTCATTGTGGTATACCATAAAAAAGCCGCTGCCTCCAATACCGGTCATCATCGGTTCTCCAACGTTGAGCCCAAACTGAACGGCAATTGCTGCATCAATTGCATTACCTCCAGCTCTTAGTACCTGTTCTCCGGCGTCGGTTGCAATTGGATGGGCACTGGCTACCATTCCTGTTTTTCCAACGGCTGTTTCTCTTCTATATGAACTCTTTCCTGAACGAGATAAACTTTTGCCATTAATCATCTTTTACGACCTCCTAGTTACTTACTTTATCTGGGATATTGGTAAAATACCCTATTGCTTTTGGGATAAAACTGTTTAAATTTGTATTGATTACTGTACCTAGACCGATATCCCTAGCGTATTTTAAGCCCTTTGAAATCTATAAAACAGAAAAAGCGCCAACCCGTTTTATTTAAAGAACAGGGTTGGCGCTTTTTGCGTTTTCTAACGTTTATACACTTTTACACTTGTACCGAAGCTACTTCATTATTTACATTCAGCAGGTTATAAAGCTCTTGAAGCCTTCCAATTTCATAGGTAGAATTCCAATTTGTATCATTCTTTTTTTCCTGAGGATTAAACCAGCACGTATCAATACCGGCTAGCTGCCCGCCTTGAATGTCTGCACTCAAAGAATCTCCAACAATCAATGTTTCATGTACGGACAGCTCTTTTATACGTGAAAAAACATAATCAAAATATTCCTTCATAGGTTTTTGAAAACCTGTATCTTCTGAAACAAATACTTCTTTAAAATAAGGATATAGACCTGAGTCCTGAAGGCGCTTATATTGTGTAGCCGATACGCCATTTGTAACAACATATAACTCATAGTGACTGCTCAGGTTTTTAATTACCTCAATAGCTCCGTCAATTAGCTGATGACCATTATTCAAATACGTTCGGTACTCTGCTTCAAGCAGCTTTCCGTCTTTCTCTATTCCATATTCTTTACATAGAGTAGAAAAGCGAGTATTTACAACTTGCTCACGACTTATTTTATTTTCTTCAAAAGCTGTCCATAACCCCTGGTTTATCAAACTATAACGTTTTTTGCTTTCATCAGTCAGCGGAATACCGTGGTTAGCAAAAAGAAGCTGTAAAGCCTGCTCTTCGGCTGCGTTAAAATCTAAAAGCGTATTATCAATGTCAAATAGAAGCGTTCTGTATGTTTTCATTCTTCTCTCTCCCCTTCAACTAATCTATTGCTTTTTCTACTCGTATATATTGTCGTTTGCTAGACAGCTCAGTTTTTCTTTATCTTTGAGAATAATAGAGCCTTTCTGTTTTTCAATAACTCCTTGCGCTACAAATTTCTGAAGAACACGATTTAAATGCCGGTAAGTCGTTCCGATTAAATTGGCTATATCTTTTAGGCTTTCTGTTTTTTGATCCATAACCAAATTTGATTCTTCACAAAAAATAGAAAGCAAGTAGCTAGCCAGCCGCACTTCAACTGGGTACATTAAATTAAAGCTGAGCGAGTTCGATTTTGCGCAAAACTTTTTTGTGAGCATTTCCAGTAAAAACGTCAGCAGCTGTGGATCATCGCTCGCATGCTGTTTTAATCGTTTGTATGGTATACCAATTACAACTAAAGGTGAAACGGCTTCAACCGTATTCATAATATCAACATCCTGTACATACTCAATATCGCCTATCACTTCAAGGGGCTGTTTAAAGGAAAGAACAAGCGTCTTGCCTTCGGGCGATATGGTATAAACTTTAACCTTGCCTTTCACCAGTATGTACAAACAGTGAGACACGTCTCCTTGAGAACAAAGACGTTCTCCTGCCTCCACATCATACAGTGACAAATGCGGTAGTAAGTCTTTCTTGAAAACTGACTCTAATCTATAAGTATTTATATACTCCAGCAGTTGTTTCTCACTCGTAATTTCCCTCATGTTTTCCTCTCCATCATAACGGTTTCTTTTTATTAAACAATAACACTTCCCAAAATAAAAAGGACATATGTCCCGAATAAAATTTTAATTTTTACGTTATGTTCATAGATCCCTTTCAAAAGAAATATATACACAAAAAAGACTCTAGCTCGTTTGCTTAGAGTCTTTTTTTGCTAAACGCTCTTTTTATTTCTCCCGTATCCAACGTAAATAAAGACGCCAATCAGCATCCAGCCGATTGAGTACATCCACGTTACCATTGATAAGTTAAACATAAGAAAGATACAGCAAAGAATAGCAAGAATCGGAATGAATGGCACAAAAGGTACTTTGAAACCGCGCTTTAAATTAGGCTGAGTTTTTCGCAGAGCCAAAATTGAAAATGAAACGGCAGCAAACGTAACAATCGCTAGCATATTGGCTAAATCCGCCAGCTGTTTTAAGTCAACAAAACCAGCTACAATCGCGCCTAATGCGCCGACAAGCCATGTGGATATAACAGGCTCACTGTTCTTTCGGTTTACTTTTGAAAAAAGAGACGGCAATAATCCATCATGACTCATTGACATCAGTACGCGAGGCACAACAAACAAATAAGCAAATACGACGGCCATTATACCAATAACTGCTCCTATAGATACAATAAGCGCTGCCCATTCTTGTCCAACGCTATTGAGCGCATATGATAACGCATCGCCCACGTTTAGCTCTTTATAAGAAACCATCCCTGTTAATACTAATGCAATGACTACATAAATGACTGCACAAACACTCAGTGCAATCAAAATACCTAGCGGCAAGTTTCTTTGCGGATTTTTCACTTCTTCTGCCGAAGTAGAAATGGCATCAAATCCGTTATAAGCGAAAAAGACGGAAGCTGCGCCTGCAAAGATCCCTTTCACACCAAAAGGAGTAAATGGGTGCCAGTTATTTGTATGAATAAAAAAGACGCCGACGGCTACAAATAAAAGAACAATACCTATCTTGATTAAAACCATTAAGTTATTTATTTTTTTACTTTCTTTTACCCCTCTTGTTAATAAAAACGACATGCACAGCACAATAAATACTGCCGGAAGGTTAATGATACCTCCGTCGCTCGGTATGGCGGTTAACGATTCAGGAAGTCTAATACCAAACTCAGTAAGCACATTATTTACGTAAGAAGACCATCCGCCTGCTACAGACGCTAAAGACACCGTATAGCATCCTACAATGGACCACCCTATTAAATGCGCTACAAATTTTCCTAATGAAACATATATGTATGTATATGCGCCTCCTGAACTTGGAACAGCTGAACCAAATTCTGCATAGCACAACGCAACAAGAATACAGGCTATTGCAGAAATAATAAATGAAACGGAGACCGAGGGCCCTGCATCCCTGGCGGCAACTAGTCCTGCTATAACCAGAACTCCTGTCCCAATGGTTGCTCCTACTCCCATCAAAATAACATCAAATAACCCTAGTGTCTTAGTTGATTCTTTTGCTGCATTTTCCTCTAACAGCTTATTAACATCTTTTTTTGCAAACAGATTACTCATGATGACTAACCTCTCTTCATCTTGTTACTAACAATACTTTTTATAGTCTATTTTTTAATGGTAGATCTTTCTATGTATGTAACAGTAAACTATTTTACTACATTTAATTTTCTGTGTAAAATATTTTAGTTTCTGAACTTTTTAATGATTAAAACAAATTCACTAATGATGTTTTTTCTATCACCCTATTATGTTGTACCCGACCAGACTAAATACATGCGTTAAAAACTTTATCAAAATTTCCTTCATTCATGATTGCTTTTGTACTATACTAAAGAAAAACTTCTTAGGAGCAACATAAAAGATGAACTTATTTTATTTTCTCAAGGGGTTAGTGATTGGGTTTTCCGTTGCTGCTCCCGTCGGTCCCATTGGTATTTTATGCATCAATCGCACGTTATCTAAAGGGCGATTACACGGGTTTGTATCCGGGCTGGGAGCAGCTACAGCAGATGCTCTTTATGGATGCATCGCTGCGTTTGGCCTAACGTTCATTACAACCTTTTTATTAACCCAAAAGATTTGGCTTCAGCTGATTGGGGGATTATTTTTATGCTATTTAGGTGTACAAACTTTTCGTTCTCAACCTGCAGAGCACGCTGCTGCTGCTAAAGGAGAAGGGTTGCTTCGTTCGTATACATCCGTTCTCTTTTTAACGGTTACGAATCCAATGACGATCTTATTTTTTATTGGCGTGTTTTCTGGTGTAGGCATTAGTAAATCAGCATTTGATGTTGCTTCTGCGCTGACAATGGTTGCAGGCGTATTTTTAGGATCGGCCTGCTGGTGGCTTTCGCTCAGTTTTGCTATTAGTCTTGCCCGGTCGAAGTTTACGAATAACAGCTTGATCTGGGTAAATCGTATTTCGGGAGCGGTAGTACTGACTTTCGGGATATTTGCGTTATACAAGTTGCTATAAAAAGTCACTTGTCTCCTTTTCTGGGGACAAGTGACTTTTTTAATAGAAAAGAATAATCTTAAAAAATACCCTAAACGCTGTGTTTTCTGTATAATAGATAAATAGAAAAACAGAAAAAGTATAAAAAATGCTTGAAAACTACATACTCAATCAATAGTCTTCAAACATAATAAGGGGAAATAAAGCATGACCATTCTTCTCGTAGATGACAATCAAGTCAATCTATTTGTGATTGAAAAAATTCTAAAAGGCGCTGGCTACGATAACTGTGTGTCTCTTACGTCTGCCCATGCGCTTTTTGACTATCTTAACCTGGACGATAAGAACTCAAAAACGAATTCGGTCGATTTGATTTTACTTGATATTATGATGCCCGAAATCGATGGAATCGAAGCCTGCAGGCGAATTCAACAGGTAGAACGCTTAAAACATATTCCAATTATCTTTGTCACAGCCCTAGAAGACAGCAGCAAATTAGTAGAAGCTCTAGACGCTGGCGGAACAGATTACGTCACAAAGCCGATTAATAAAGTGGAACTGCTGGCTCGTATGCGGGTAGCCTTACGCCTTAAAGCAGAAATTGACTGGCACACGGAACATGAAAAGAAAATTCAAACTGAGTTAGATTTAGCTACGCACGTACAGCAAAACTTACTCAGCCCCCCTTTACGAGAGAAAGATATTCAAATGGAAGTTTCATATTATCCTTCTTTTAAATTAGCGGGTGATATGTACTATTGGCACAAAATTGACGAGCACCGGTACGGTATTATTCTTTTTGATATGATGGGGCACGGCATCTCTGCCTCGCTTGTTTGTATGTTTATTTCGTCTGTGCTCAGAGAAGCTATCAAGTCCCTCATAGACCCTGAGCAGGTTATTATAGAGTTGAATCGCTACATGGAATTATTGCACAGCGAAAAAGATGAAATTCCTTACTATTTCACTGCTATTTATTTAGTGATTGATACGGAAGCTAAGACAGTAGAATATGTGAATGCCGGGCACCCAGAAGGTTATATGTTAGTGGATGAACATACGCTCGTTCCTCTTCAACGAGGAAGCTGCCCTGTAGGGTTTTTTGAAGAAATGGACGTTCAGAAATCTGTTGTCAGCTTTGAGAACGATGTGCAAATTTTGCTATTTACAGACGGAGCTCTTGAATCGATGGGCCCTTGCGAAAATGAATCTGCTCTTCGTCTTCAACAACTTACTGAACAAAAATGGACAAATCCGCAGGCATTTATGAATGAAATTTTTTCAGAAGAACAAAAGTTAAATCAGCCTGATGACATGTGCGTGCTAATGATTCAAGCACAAGCACAATAAAAAAAGACCTCCCATGAGAGGTCCTTTTTTTATTGCTTTTGATATATGCGCTCGTTCCCTGCAAACTCGATATAAGAAGCTGCTCCCTCAGCAAAGCGAAGCGTTTCTTTATCGCCAAGTCCAAGAAACCCTTTTACACACAGGCTTTCTGAAAATAAATTATACACTTGATTTTGCAGCTGAGCTGTAAAATAAATAAGGACGTTTCGGCAAATGATGACGTGAAATTCATTAAATGACTGATCCGTGACTAAATTATGCTGAGCAAAGATAATATTTTTTAACAGCGACGGATGAAAATATGCATAGTGATGATCCGTTTGATAATATTCCGAGAAGGCATTCTTTCCCCCGGCTTGAATATAATTTTTTGTATATGACTTCATTTTACGTAAAGAAAAGGCGCCTTGTTTTGCTTTTTCTAATACATCTTCGTTCATATCGGTTGCGTAAATGACCGTTTTATCCATTAACCCTTCTTCTTCTAAAAGAATCGCCATAGAAAATACCTCTTCGCCCGTTGCACAGCCAGCGTGCCAAATGCGAATTTCCGGATAATCCTTTAATACCGGAATCACTTTTGTGCGAAATGCTTTAAAAAAGCTTGGATCGCGAAACATCTCTGTTACATTTATTGAAAAATCATTTAAAAGCTGATTCATAAATTCTTCTTCGTGAATCGCTTTTTCTAACAATCGAGACACGGTTGGAATACGTTCAATTTTCATTCGATTATAGACTCGGCGACAAATAGAAGATTTAGCGTACTGTCTGAAATCGAATCCCGTTAATCGATAAATAGCCGTCAGCAGTAAATCAATCTCTAAATCTGTTTTTTTATTCATAACTAAGTCTTCACTTAAATCTAGGTGCTTCATATCCATTTATGTTTCATACCCCGCTTAATTTACTAGCCATACACGCATAACGGAGAACAGCTGATTTAAATCTAAAGGTTTGCTGATATAATCTGATGCTCCAGCTTCCAAGCATTTTTCACGATCGTTTTTCATCGCTTTAGCGGTTAATGCAATAATAGGCAAATCAACAAGCTTTAGCTCTCCTCTGATTTTCTGCATGGCTTCATATCCGTCCATTTGCGGCATCATAATATCCATTAAAATGAGATCAAATGGTTCACTATTCTCCATCATTTCAAGACACTCTATTCCGTTATGAGCTGTCATAATGGTCATACCTTGTTTAGCTAGCGCAGTTTTTAAGGCAAAGATGTTGCGCTGGTCATCATCTACGATGAGCACTCGCTTATCTTGAAACACATTTTCATCATCTTGCAATGAAGGTTCAACTGGTTGTACAGGATGATCAATTTCAGTTATTTCTGCTTCAGGTTCAGCTTCTTCTACAGATACCGCTACTTCTTCATATGCAAAATTCACTTTTTCATAGTCAATAAGACCATTAGAGAGACTAGGAAGATAGAGTGTAAACGTACTTCCTTTTCCTACTTCACTGCTTAGAGAAATCCAGCCGCCCAATAATTTTGCAAACTCACTGCAAATAGATAAGCCAAGTCCTGTTCCTCCGTACTTGCGGACCGTAGCTCCATCCGCCTGCTGAAACGCTTCAAAGATAAGCTGATGCTTTTCTTTTGGTATACCAATTCCTGTATCAGCTACAGCTATTTCTAGCCAGCAATCTGTATCAACTGTACGCATAGCTGTTGTGAGACGATGGTCAGCTACTCGTTGAATGGATACGGTGACAGATCCCGATTCCGTAAATTTAAATGCATTTGATAAAAGATTTTTCACAATTTGCTGGAATCTCTTTTCATCTGTGTGAATGATGTCCGGTACATCTTGTGCTTTATTAATTTTCAATTGTACGTTTTTCTGTTCAGCAACGTGGCTGAAATTACGTTCGATTTGATCTGGAAGCTCACTCATATTCATCTCAGCAAGCAAGATATCTAGTTTTCCAGACTCTACTTTTGATAAATCCAAGATATCGTTGATTAACGCGAGCAAGTCTTTTCCTGAAGAATGAATAATACGAGCGTATTCTTCTTCATCTTCAGATAGCGTTTTGGCTGCGTTTTCCTCAAGCATTTCAGACAGAATAAGAATGCTGTTAAGTGGTGTTCGAAGCTCATGCGACATATTAGCAAGAAATTCAGATTTATATTGAGAATTCAACTCCAGCTGATGCGCTTTTTCTTCTAAATCTTCTTTTGCAGCCTCTAATTCAAACGATTTTTCTTCTGCGTCTTTTGTTCTTTCTTCTAGCTGTTCATTAATCATACGCAGCTCTTCAGACTGCATTTGCAGTTCTTCTGATTGTGTTTGAAGTTCTTCAGACTGAGCTTGGAGCTCTTCTGTCATCGCCTGAGATTCTTTTAATAGACGAGCAATTTCCATACGTCTAATTACGCCATTGATAGTGAGACCAAACGTTTCAATCACTTGACTAATAAGTTCTTGCTCTAAAACTGTAAACTCGTGCAGCGATGCAAGCTCGATAACAGCAATTACTTCATCTTCAAACAAGACGGGTACAATAAAAATACTCTTAGGTTTTACGTCTCCTAATCCGGAAGTAATGAGCTGGTACGTGTCAGGTACATCGTTTATGACAAAGGTTCTTTTCTCTAAAGCAGCTTGTCCAATAAGCCCTTCGCCTATCAAAAAGCTCTCTCTTCCCGCGTCGCTTTTTCTATCTGCAAAAGCAGCTTGTTTGACGAATAGGTTTCCTTTATCATTTTCCTCTCGAACATAAAATGCTCCGAAAGAAGCTCCTGTCATTTCTGAAACCGTAAAGAGAAATTTTTCCGCTAGCTTGTCTACCGATGCTATGCCTTGGTACATCGTTACAGCATGAGCAATGTTCGTTTGAAGCCAGTTTCGCTCTTCAATATTTTCTAACAACGCGTTCGTGGCTAGCCCTAAATCTTTAATTTCATCATTAGATCGAACTTTAATTCTTCCTTTTAACTCGCCTTTTGAAGCCGTAATTCGTTTGATCGTTTGCGTAACTTCTTTAATCGTATTCACAATAGAATTAGACAACACAATAGCGATAGCAAGTGAAATAAGCGTAACGAATAACAGCAAACCGTAAAGTCCAATTTTAATTTTTTGATTTTTCTCGTCTAACTCTGTTGCTCTTGTTTCAGTCGATTTTTTCTCTACATTTCTAAAAGAAGTAAACTGGCTGCGTATATCGTCCATATACTGGCGCCCAGGATCTTTCTCAAAAAATTGCTGAAGCTCTTTTGTATTATTTTCTTTTTTTAATGCAATGGTCGGTTCACCAGCAGCTTCAATCCAGTCTTGAATACTTCCTTTAATCTTCTCCAGTTTCTCCTGCTGATTTGGATTATTATTTAGAAGCTGATACAGCGCATTATAATCTTTTTCCCAACTTGTTGCTGCACTGTTATAAGGTTCTAAGTAACTCGCTTCTCCTGTAATAATATAGCCTCTTTGTCCGGTTTCCATATCAAGCAGGTGCTTTTCAATTCGATTGGTCAGATCATGGACTTCAATATCATGATCAATGATAAAATTTCGCTCTTTTTGCAAAGATGAAATTTGACTGTTTAAAACAATAAATGCAATAAATAAACAGACAATAACAATTAAATATCCAATAATAATTTTGGATTTGATGCCAAACCTCATTTTCTTTTCCATAATGTTCCTACTTTCATTCTAGATATTCTTCTAGAAGCATTCGAAAAACATGTTTATTTTTGCCGCTGGACAATTTCACTTTCAGTACACACTCTCCACTCCATCTTCCTTTGCTTGATAAGGCTTCTCTCTTTTTCCTATCAGGTCAACATTCCTATTATACACTCTATTTTTGTACAGAAGAATATTTATTGTGCAAGAGGTGAAGATTAATTCCCCAATTAGAAATTGACGTTTTAAAACGCCATATAAAGATAAGCCCATGCCTGTACAGGCATGGGCTTATCTCATAATATATTTGTACACAATAAGGTAATGAAAAGTAATTTATGCTTTGGGGAATCACATAAATTATGACAACATAGGTATAAATACTTATATGCAAAATGCAAAGCATTCATTAATTGAATTGTACTTGGATAGTAGAAAACATTGCCACTTTTTTTAATTTAAATATATTTTTTAAACTTACATATCTACTTGCTGTACTTTTTATCTCGAGCTCTTTAACATTGCCAAAATCTCTGCGGAGCTCGCAACTCTTTTATTTTGAAGCGTTTCAGCAAGATGTGATACTTTATAAAGTGTTTCCATGCTTTCAATCGGATATTTCCCAGCTGCTGTTTCAGCAGAAAGCATCACTGCATTCGTGCCGTCCAGTACTGCCTGAAACACATCCGTCACCTCGGCTCTTGTAGGAATTGCGCTGCTCACCATTGATTGAAGCATTTGTGTCGCGGTGATCACATATTTATCGTGCAAGCTGCATTCATGAATTAATATTTTTTGGAGCAAAGGAATCCATTCATACGGTAGCTCTACCCCTAAATCTCCTCGTGCAATCATAATTCCATCGCCTTCTTCACATATTTGCTTGAAATTTTCTATAGCTTCCATTGTTTCCACTTTCGCAATCAGCTTTGGTGCATTTAGATGTTTTAAATGGATAAAATCTTTAATGTCTTTTAAATGTTCAGGGGTTCTTACGAACGAACAAGCAAGAAAATCTACTTTTTCTTTCAATAAGAATACGATGTCTTTTTTGTCTTTTTCAGTAATGGCCGGCAAACCGACGCGAGCACCTGGCAAATTCACGCCTTTATGAGACGAAACAGATCCGCCCTTTTTTACCTTTGTGACAAGTGTATCTTCTTCTACTCCTTCAACAGCCAGTTCTACTTGACCGTCATTGATTAAGATTTTGCTTCCTGTTTGAACATCCTTCACGATACCCTTATAGTCAACGCTGGCTCCTTTTTCATTTCCTGACATCTGCTCTGTATATAAAATAAAAGATGCGCCTTCTTTTAACACTATTTCTTTTGACTTTATCACTCCAAGTCTAATTTTAGGACCTTGTAAATCTCCTAAAATTTGAATAGAGGAATTTAAAGATCTTAACGTATCTATAATTGTTTTATGACTTTCATGCGACCCATGAGATAAATTCAGCCGAGCAATTGTCATTCCTTTTTCCAACAGTCTCTCTAGTACATCTTTCTTATTACTAACAGGTCCGATTGTACAGATTCTATCGATTGCCACTGCCTTTCACCATCCTTTTAATGTAGGATGCCCATTTCCATAAAAGAGATAAGCTTTATACAAAAATAGGTATATCACCACAAAAAAATGCCTCTTAGTCAATAACTTGCCTAAGAGACAGCCTTTTTATTACTTTACCCAGCTTTCCGTCACTTTCTTATTTTTAGAAATCCAGTTTTTCACGCCTTTTGTTTCGTCTTTTGCACTGTTAATTTCTGATTCTAATGATGCCAATTGATCAGCGCTAATCGAAAAATCTTTAAGCCACTTTGCTGCTTCTGGATAATCTTCCTTAAAAGCTTTTTTACTGATTGACTGTATTTTCTCAGGTCCAGTTGGATTCATCGTATTTTTGGGATCTTTTAAGTATCTGAGATTATACTTTTCAAAAGCCCAGTGCGGGCGCCATAACGTAACAACAATAGGTTCTTTATTAGCAATGGCTTTATCCAATTCCGATAGCATCGCAGCTGTACTGCTCTCTACTAAATTCCAGTCTGTTAACCCATAGCTGGGCATGGCATGGTCTTTCGTAAGACCATTGATTCCAGATCCCGGTTCAATACTAATAATCTTTCCGTTAAACTCCCCTTTCTTATTTTTTAAATCACCTATCGACTGCGCGTCTACATAGCCGGGAACGGCTAATCCGCTGTCTGCTTGATCGTACCAAGTGCCGAGAACGGCTACTTGTTTTCCGAATCTTTTCATGTAAGAACTATGGGTAGTAGGCATCCATACATCCAAAAATAAATCAATATTTCCTTGAGCAACTCCTGAGAAAAGCGGGGCTACGTCACTTTGAACTGCTTTAACTTTATAACCTTTTTCCTCTAATAATTCCTTCCATAAAAACGTAACGGCTACGGCTTCGTCCCATGGTATGTACCCAATTGTAATTTCTTTTTTAGTCGTCGTGCCGCTTGCCGTATTGCTATTTCCGCATGCAGAGACAAGCAGCATGACGACGATTGTTAGCATAATAAAAGAAATTTTTTTTGAATGTTTCATCTAACCCCACCTTTATCCATTTTATTTGCTTGATTGAATATCTTGGCTTTTTCGAGTAGAAAGATGCGTTAAACGATCTAAGATAACGGCAATAATAACAACCGCAATCCCACCGATAAACCCTAAGCCTACATCCAGCATACTGATGCTTCGTAATACCTCTGCACCTAGGCCTCCCGCACCGACCATGGAAGAAATAACAACCATCGAAAGAGATAGCATAATAACTTGGTTTACACCCGACATAATCATAGGCAAAGCGAGCGGCAGCTGGACTTTAATTAATTTTTGCCATTCTGTCGCTCCAAAAGCTTCCGCTGCTTCTAAAGTGGTGTGCGGAACTTGCTGAAGCCCAAGCAGCGTCAGACGAACGGCAGGCGGCATTGCGAAAATAAACGTAGCAATAAGAGCTGTAACATTCCCTAATCCAAATAAAAGTACGGAAGGAATTAAGTAAACAAAAGCAGGCATCGTTTGCATAATATCAAGAATAGGCTTTATGACTGCCCCCACTTTGTTAAAGCGGTGTGATAATATGCCTAAAGGAACGCCGAATAAAAGTGAGATAATCGTAGAAGCTAAAACGAGAGATAAGGTCAGCATTGATGCTTCCCATAAATCCAAGCTAATAATAAGAAGTAACCCAAAACACGTAAATGCAGCTATCTTCCAATCTGTCAACCATAGCGCTAATAGAACAAAAACAAGGACAGTTACTAGCGGAGGAGAGGCTGTCAATGCCCATTCAAGGCTGCTGATTAAACTGGTCATTATCTGGTTGATTCCAGTAAATACACCTGAAAAACTATCAATCATGTAATCAACAAATGAATTTGCCCATTTATCTAAAGGAATACGAGGAATCATCGCAGCATTCACCATCATATTTATCGAACCTCCACTTGATATGATTTAACTTCTTGCTGCTCGGTCACTGCAATACGTTCAGTGAGATTTGCAATAAGAGTACTCGGGGAAATCATACCTTGTAGGCGATGATGATTATCAACAATGACTACAGGCGAATGACTGTCTGTAAATAGAGGAATCATTTCTTGTAAAGACATATCAGGATTGACGCAATGCGGCTGTGTCAATGCTTTTCCTTTTAAATCATGCTTATGAGCTTCAATAAGCTCCATCACTGTATAGATGCTCATCATACCTAATAAGCGGTCAGAACTATCAAGAACAAAAATCGTAGATAAATGATTGGTTCTCATTCTTCTTAATATAACTTGTGGTGATTCATACTCATAGGCAGCCGTTTCTACCGGAATAACAGCGTCTTTAGCAAGGCGGATTTTGCCGTAATTAACGTCTTGAACAAGCAGTTTTACATAATCGGTTGCGGGTTGACTTAAAATATCTTCAGCCGTTCCAAGCTGTACAATCTCTCCGTCTTTCATTACGGCAGCCCGGTGCCCTAAAGTTAATGCTTCATCTAGATCATGCGTTACAAAGATAACTGTTTTTTGTACTTCTCCTTGAATATCAAGAAATAGCTTTTGCATATCTCTTCGAATAAGAGGATCTAACGCCGAAAAAGGCTCATCCATCAGCAAAATCTCTTGTTCAGAAGCAAGGGCTCTCGCTAATCCAACCCGCTGCTGCATACCTCCTGATAATTCATAAATTCTTTTATAAGCTTGTCCATTTAACCCCACCATTTCAAGCGCCTCTTTCGCTTGCTGATACGCCTTGAATTTCTAGACCGAACGTAATGTTGTCAATTACGGTGCGGTTTGGAAGAAGGCCTACATTTTGGAATACCATTCCAATTTTATTTCTTCGTACTTGCTGAAGCTGTCTTTTTGGCATATGAGAAATATCTGTATTTTCTAGATATACCGTCCCTTCTGTTGGTTCTATAAGTCCGTTCAAACATCGAAGTAAAGTAGATTTACCGCTTCCTGATAATCCAATTAACACAAAGGTTTCTCCCTTTTTCACTTCGAAATGAGCATTGTAAATAGCAACGGTTGTCTTAGTAGCTTGTTCAACTTCATATTTACTTTGTCCAGACTCTCTCAGCTTAAGAGCCTGTTCTTTTTGACGGCCAAACACTTTTGAAACATCGGTAACGCGGATAATGGGTTCTGTTAGTTTAGAGCTTGTACTCAATTTATTTCCCCCTTATTTTTAAAGTAGATTGTTAGAGATGGTCTGGCACACCGAGATAATGTGCCAGACCGCTTCTATTTACTATTCGACCTTCATACCGATTGCTTCTAATACATAATTGTAAAAATGCGAAACGTGCTGTTCGATAGGTACTAAAATCCCTCCTTCTTTATAAGATTTTGAGCTCATATTTTCTTGACACCACTCACACGCTTCAAAATCTTGTAAATTAACGCGGTGAAATAATTCCACGGCATCTTTTGGGTCAAAATCAGGCTTAGCCATTTCTTCCGGGTCGAATAACCATTCGCAAATTACTTTGGACTTTTCTGCACTGATTGGAATAATACGATGAATAATAACGTGATCCGGTGTTAAGTTGATAAATACAAGCGGCAGAACGGTAATGCCAAAATACGTGCGGTCATCTTCAGGAAGCAACCCTTTTAACATAGGACGGCTTCCTTTCCCGCTAATTGAAAAACCTTCTAACTCATTGCCAAACTTAGCTCCACCCCCTACTGAATTTTGAGTGCCGACTCCCGAACGAAATTCAGGGAGCGTTGCCGTAAGTTCAGGGTGAATAGAGGAACAGTGATAACACTCTTGAAAGTTTTCTACAATAAGCTTCCAGTTTGCCTCGACTTCGTACTCTTCACGATGAGCGGATTTTAAATTTTGAATTTCATACCTAGCAAACGTATAAAGCTCTCCAAAACGATCAAAAATTTGTGCATCTAGCTGATATTCAACAGATATCGGATTGTCTGATAAATTAACCCAAACCATGCCGTGCCACACTTCAATGTGAACGGATGTTAGTCCGTAACTTTCGTTATGCACGAGTTCTTCTCGACAGTGGCTTGTGTTAGGAACACCTACTAAATCACCATCTAAGCTATAGCTCCACGAATGATACGGACAGCGAATGACCCCTGCTTTACCGGATGCTTGGCTGCACAGCTTAGCTCCTCGATGCCGACATACGTTTAAAAATCCTCGCAGTATATGGTCTTTTCCTCTAGTAATTAAAATATTTTCGCCTTCAACTCTCGTCGTAATATATTGTCCTGGTTCTGCTATTTCGTATTCAAATGCAACTAAACTCCATGATTTAGAAAATATATGATCTTTTTCTAACTTAAAAATGTCCGAAGATGTATACAGCTCTCCTTTCAACGTGGGCTCAAGTCTCCCATTATCATTTACTAAACCATGTTCCATAACCATCTGCTATTCCTCCTTCGCTTCTTTAGAAACATTTAAATAGAACCATTCGCAAGAGCTGACGACGATTTATACTATTTTGTTCGCCGCAAATCGCTGCGGAGCAAACAAATCAATTGGGTGATTGGTTTTTCCCTCTGTCACTAAATCTGCTAAAATCTCTCCTACTACGCTTGCAAACTTAAAACCATGTCCGGAAAATCCCGCTGCAATTGCTACTTGAGGATATTCAGGATGCAGCGAAATGACAAAATGTTCATCTGGTGTATTGGTATACATGCACGTTTTCCCTTGTAAAAACCGACCGTTGAGCTGCGGAAGACCTTGAGCTAGATAGTGCCGCATCATGTTCACTTCATCTTCATATATATTTCGATCAATCGTTTCCGGCGTACACGCCGTTCCTTTTCGGAAAAACGCCACTTTTGCTCCTTCAGCCTTTAATCCAAAAGAAGGGAAACCATACAACTGTACATAATCATCTGCTTCCCAAATATAAATCGGCTGTTTTCCCACTGAAAAAACGTCTATTCCTTGTGTTGGTTCAAAAAACATTTGCACATGACGCTCTACTTGTAAGCTAACACCTAATTCCCGTAATAAATCGGGTGCCCAGGCGCCTGCAGAAATAATGATTTTTCCAGCTTCATATATTCCATTAGCTGTTACAACACGCACGCCTTCACCAGAAGGATGGGCTTCCCACGACACCACTTCTTCAAAAAAATGAAGCTCAGCTCCGTATTTTTCTGCTTGAAGAAGGTGAGTATATACGCTTGCTTCCGGCCTAACGAATCCAGCTTTTTCTTCATATAGAGCAACCGTAGCAGGTGAAGGTGTAAATACCGGAAACCGTTTGTAAATATCCTTTGCTTCTAGAATCTCATACGCAAGATTCCACTGTTTAGAGCTTTCGATGCTTCCAGAAACCGTCAAGCTTTCAGGAGGTCCCATCATAAGTCCACCGGTAACCGTAAAAATTTCTTGACCGCTTTCTCTTTCAATTTCATTCCACAATTCGTAGGCGCGAAGCAACAATGGAACATAAGCAGGGTCTTCAAAATACGACTGCCGAATAATTCTAGAACCGCCGTGACTCGATCCTAGATCATGAGCAGGACCGTATTGTTCTAACCCCAATACCCGCTGCCCTTTTTTGGCGAGCTGATAAGCAGCTGTACTCCCCATAGCTCCTAATCCGATAATAATGACATCATAATGTGTTGACATCTGCATTCCTCCTGCCTTTCGATTGATCAATTAAACTACCGCTGGGGAGTGTGTCATCATTGCTGCTTTATAACGCTGACCAAAGTATTCAACTTCTAAAACCATTTCTTCATTTACAGCTTGAGATAATAAGGTGTGTACAATTCCTTTGCCTAAGCTGTATGAATAGCCAGCACTTGTCACAAATCCGAGGGCCGTTTCTCCATAAAAGACCGGTTCATATCCCATTACTATCACTGAAGGATCATCTAATATGAGCGTCGCTAATACTGTTTCAGAATCTTTTCGCTGACGATCAAGCAATGCCTCTTTTCCAATAAAAACTGGTTTTGTTAAATCAACCATTTCATGAAGGTCGACTTCATATGGATGATGTTCGCTCCAAAAGTCTTTCCCGCTTTTTAACGAAAAAGATTCAATTCGAAGGTTTTCAAGAGCTCGGTCTCCCCCAGCAATCAGCTGATAAGGCTGTCCTTCTTCCATTAATAAATCCCATAAATTCAGACCGTGATCGGAAGTCGTAATTAATTCCCATCTCTCCATTCCCCCGCAGGAATCACGCAGAGCAAGGACTGAAACATTTTCGATAAACAGCGTTTTCGCTTGCCCTTCAATCCAAGTGTTGCCAAGGTCTGAGCGTTGAACCATGGACTTCATTACTCCTGTAGCTTTAGGGCCAATTAATGCTAAACTGCATGTCCCTGACGTTACATCTTGAAAAACAACTTGATCGCTGTGTGGCACGTGTTTTTGAATCCAGCTTGCTTCTACAGCTCCCGTACAAACAATCAAGAAAGTGGATATATTTTTGCGAATAACCGTTATTTGATCTTTTATGCCGCCTCGCTCATGCAACATACACGTGCGTATGCTTTGACCTACTGCAATGTCTATATTTCCTGTCGTTAGCTTCTGTAAAAACTGGAGAGCTCCTTCTCCTTTAATTTCTAACCTTTTCTTTGCTGCCGTTGTATCGTAAAGAGCTGCGTGCTGACGAGTATGCAAATGTTCAGCTTCAATAATTGGTGACCAATATTCAGCAGCCCATCCATTTCTTATTACCATCATCTTTTCATAAGTAGACATAAGCGGATAGTTAGCTTCATACCACTGGGGCTGCTCCCATCCTGCTTTTTCATTAAAATAAGCTTTCAGTTCTTGTTGACGCATATAAAATGGACTCACGCGCATGTTTCGCGATACTTTTCGCTGCATAAATGGATGGTGAATACTATAAACCTCTTCATACTCTTCAATAGACCGCTGTTTGTAATAAGCAGGGCTGCATGCATACGTATCGAAACGATTAATGTCGCATAGCTCTAAATCCACAGTCGGCGCACCATTCATCATCCATTCAGCCATTTGTTTTGCGACACCTGCAGAGTGCGTTACCCATATAGCTTCTGCTACCCAAAATCCCCGTACCGTTTGTGATTCACCAAGCAGCGGCATACCATCGGGCGTGAATGAAAAAATGCCGTTCATTCCTTTTTTTATTCCCGTTTGTTTTAATGTCGGAATTAACTCTATTGAATCTTCCCACGGTTTTTCAAAATCTTTTGGTGTAAAAGGTTTAACAGAAGGCATTTCTTTTGTTTCTCCGTATTTTGTAATATCACTGAGTTCAACTGGAAACGGCTCATGCTGATATGATCCAATCCCAAGCCCTTTTTCTACTTGACGAAAATAAATTGAATTATCTTGATCTCGAATAAGAGGAGTGGCGGCTTCTTCCGTTTCTCCGTTCAACTCAAGTAAATCATTTGTAAACACATATTGATGAGCCATTGGCTGAAGAGGGATCGTTACACCGACCATTTCTCCGATGCGAGGTCCCCAAAATCCAGCACAGCATACGATTACATCTGCTTCGAATTTCCCGACACTTGTGTACACTGCTTTTACTTGACCCTTTGTCACTTCAATATCCGTCACTTCTGTATGACCGTAAAACTCTACTCCGCACTCTTTAGAAAAACGAGTCATTTTATCAACGGCATGCAAAGGTTTAGCAATACCGTCTGACGGAACATAGAGACCTCCGCAAATACGATCAGGACAAATCAACGAATTTTTTTCCGCGCATTCCTGCGGTGAAAGAAGAAAAGCTTCGATTCCCCATGAGCTGGCAACACCAGCCTTTCTCTTTAGATCTTCTAATCGCTCTGGTGTACGGGCAACTTCTAAACTGCCGACAGGATAAAACGAGCGCTGTTCATCTGTACTCAACTCTTTAAAGGTCTCGACTGTTTGAGAAGCTAGTGTTGTCAGGATTTTTGAAAAGCTAAGCTGAAATACAAGCCCCGGAGCGTGAGAGGTAGATCCTCCTGTTTCAAGCAAAGGGCCTTGCTCAATCACTGTTATGTTTCTTTGCCCCATTTTACTTAAATAGTAGGCAATGCTGCACCCGACAATTCCAGCTCCTATCACTACTATTTTTTTATGTTCCATCACTTTATATCTCCCTCCTTTTTTGGTTTGAAGATGTTAAATATTGTCGATAGTTAATTATATTTTTAATATTCATAATTTTCAAAGTATTTTGTTAAAAAGTGTGACATAGATTTTTTTCCCTTTCTTCCGCTAATGTTCGGATAACGCTTTCTTAACTTTAAAATCCCAGAAAAATCGCCGTTTTTTTCTTTCGAATAACGAATTTTAAAGAAACTATCTATCTGTCAAAATGACACTTATCAATGAATGGTTATACCAAAAATGACGGAAAGAAGATAGCTAAAATAACTTAGCTATCTTCTTTTTAAACCATTTACCGATTAATTAATTTTGAAGGCTTAAATACTTTTGCTTATTTTTAGACCAAAGTTGCCTGTTTGACTACTTTTTTCATTTCTTCTGCAACGTTTCTTTTGTCTTTTTCACTTGTAATCCCCCCTCCTACAATCACAAGATCCGGCTGTGACTGCACGACTTCAGGAAGTGTATTCAGTTTAATACCTCCTGCCACCGCTGTTTTTGCATTTTTCACAACTCGTTTAATCGTTTGAAGCTGCTCGAACGGAGTCTCTCCTTCAGCTTGAAGATCATACCCTGTGTGTACACAAATATAGTCAACACCGAGTGCATCGACTTCTTTTGCACGTTGTTCAAGGTTTTTTACATTAATCATATCGACAAGAATTTGTGTTCCTTGTTTTTTGGCCTCTTCTATAGCGCCTTTTATAGTCGAATCGTCAGTAGCGCCAAGTATGGTAATAATACTAGCACCCGCTTCAGAAGCTTTCATGACTTCATAAGCACCTGCATCCATAATTTTCAAATCAACTAATACCTTTAAAGACGGAAATGCTTCCTTGATTTCTTTGACTGCTTTTAGCCCTTCGTTAATCACAACCGGAGTACCAATTTCTACAATATCGATATACTCTTGAACCTCCTGCACTACTTCTTTTGCCTCTGAAATGTTTACAAGATCCAATGCTAATTGAAGTTCCATACCTGCTTCACTCCTTCATTAAATGAGGTTGCCTAGCATGAATTCATTGTAAAACCGTTACTTTCAAAAAAAAAGTAGGCACTTTTAAAACATATAGTCACTAAAAATATACTATGAATGCGTGTATCTTATCACTTGCATTTATTTTAGAAAATTCTGAATAATAAAGGCGTTTTTGTAACCTTCTCAAGAAAAGATTTTATCCCATATGTGTGGAGTTATTCATTTCAGGTTCTATAAAGGTTTCCATATAATTTTTTCCCCACTCGTCCATGCTTTCAAGAATGGGCATCAAGCTTCTCCCGTGCTCAGTCAAGGAATATTCAACTTTTGGAGGTACAACCGGATAGACTTTTCGGTGAACGATTTGATCTTCTTCTAATTCTCGCAGCTGACTTACTAACATTCGCTGAGTAATTCCCGGCATCATAGATTTTAACTCACCAAATCGCTTTGTTCCTTCTTTTCCTAGATGCCACATAATCAACATTTTCCACTTGCCTCCAATAATCGTCAACGTTAATTCCTTTTCACAGTTAAACGTTTTGCTAAAAAGTCTGCTCAATCCTTTTTCCTCCCTTTTTATGTGTAATAGTATAGTTTTAGACACTATATGAAAATAAAGTGTCTACTTATAAAGGAAAATTGTACCTGCTATACTGTAATCTGTAAAGATGGTAAAAGACTATATTCACTGCAATAGACCGTTAAAATAAAGGAGGAGATCAATTGGACAGCGTAGCTCGTTCACGTGATAATTGTCTCAAGTCTCATTTACCACAAGCGTTAGAAGTGGATTCCATGACCTTTATCTTATTTGGAGCAACAGGAGATTTAGCTAAAAGAAAAATTTTTCCTGCGTTATATAATTTATTTTTAGATAAAAAGCTGCCTTCTTCCTTTTCTATTATTGGTACGGGTAGAAGCAACTGGTCTAATGATGCCTTTCAAATATATGTAGGAGAATCCGTAAAGACTTTTTCAAGGCGCTTTAGCCAAGGTGAATCCAAGATAAAAGAATTTCTTAAGACAGTTCGCTATCATAAAATGGATGTTACCAACAGTGATGGATATGACCAGTTGCTGCATGCTATTCAAGAAGGTGAAGCAGAATTAAATATTCCTGAAAATCGTCTTTTCTATTTATCAGTGGCTCCTGAATTTGTAGACGTTATTGCTTCCAATATAAATAGCGGCGGATTAGGATCTACAAAAGGCTTGAAACGTCTTATTATCGAAAAGCCTTTCGGACACGATTTACAATCTGCTCAAGTGTTAAATCAAAAGCTTACTGAAACGTTCAATGAAGAAGAGATTTATCGTATCGACCACTATCTGGGAAAACCAATGATTCAAAATTTGGAGGCTCTAGCAGCTGCAAACCCTATTTTACAAGCACTATGGAATCATCACTACGTTGCAAATGTCCAAATTACAGCTAGTGAAACAGTTGGTGTAGAAGAAAGAGCGCCTTACTATGATCAGTCCGGTGCAATTAGGGATATGTTCCAAAACCATATGCTTCAAATGCTTATGATGACTGCCATGCAGCTGCCAAAGACACTTAACATCGCAAAGACTCGCCAACAAAAGATAAAAATTATGAAAAGCCTTCGCCCTCTACAAAAAGAGGTTATCCATTCGAACGTCATAAGAGGTCAATACAAAGCGGGAAAAATCCAAAATTGTTCCGTTATAGGATATAAAGAAGAGCCCGGCATCAATGCTGCTTCCGTCAATGACACATTTATAGCAGTCCGGGTATGGATTGATCATGAGCTTTGGAAAGGAGTGCCTTTCTATCTTCGCACGGGAAAAAGAATGAGTAAAAAATGCACGCGTATCGTCATTGAATTTAAACATCCTTTAAAGGAGGTTTATACAGCCGATGAAATCATTCCTAACCTTTTAGTTGTCGAAATCAGCCCAAATGAAGGTATTTCGCTGCAATTAAACAGCAAAAATCCTTTGAATGGCAATAAAATCGAACCTATTTTTATCAATTTCTCCACAAATCAAAAAGAAGTACCAGAAGCTTATGAACTGCTGTTATTTGATGCTCTACAGGGAGACTCCACGTTTTTTGCTCATTGGGAAGAAGTTGAATTATCTTGGAAATGGGTGCAGCCTATTTTAGAAGCTTTTAACAATGAGGACTTTCCTCTTCATTTTTACTCTGCTGGTACAATGGGACCAACAGCTTCAAAGCATTTGTTAGAAGAAGATGGGTTTAAGTGGTGGTAGTTTTATAATTACCCTAGATTATTTCTAATCTATAAAAAGAGATTGAGACATAACTAAAACAATGGAAAGATCCGAATGATACGTTGTTCGGACCTTCCTTTAACTAAAACATTCATGTTCCATCCTCTTTTTGTACATGTTTCAAATAACTTCACCTGGCTAAATCTATGACACTTAAAAAATTAAATCTTCGTATCTTCTTTATTTAATATCAGCCATTTGATTTTTCGATCTCGCTCTTTTCTTTCTTGTTCATCAACCAAATCATATTTCTTCAGCAAATGAAACATCTCGTTTAATGTTGTTTGCGAAGGGTTTCGCACGAGAAACTCATGAAATAATGAACGAATATCTTCTGGCAGCCACTGTGACTGCGAATTAAACTTCTGATGTACATCTTCTACCGAGTGGTCTAAATTACATTTACCCATACCTTTTCCTCCTCTTTTATGTAACTGTTTTGCATTTTTTAGTCTTCTTGGCGTTTAAACGTATTTGGCATAACAACTGCCACAACTTCTCCGGTCGCAACAATAATGTCATTCGCGTATACTTCTGTTTTAACTCTCCATTTCTTCGGGTGAATTTCTTCAACGGTTCCTATCGCTTTTAGTACTTCACCCTGTGGCGTTGGTTTTTTAAAATCTACGTGGAGAGAACCGGTAACAAACCGCGGCGGCTCTGCTGAATCTCCTATTTCGCAGCCATTTTTACGGTATAGAGCAAGAGATGCAGAGCCTGTTCCATGACAATCAATCAGTGATGCAAGAAGTCCGCCATATACAAATCCTGGTATAGCTGTATGTTCAGGCTTAGGTGTATAAAGGGTAATTGTTTTTTCTCCTAGCCATCCTGTCCGAAAATGATAGCCGTCTTGATTTAATCGGCCGCAGCCGTAACACCATGCAAAATCATCCGGATATTCGTCTTGAATCGCTTTTACTACTTTTTCCATGGTTCACCACTCCTTTTTTCGGAATATTTTAACACATTTTCTCTTACAATCGTTAGAACTAAACGGACTATTTTCAAGCTTACATAACTAAAAATCTTAGAAGAAAAGCCTCACTTAAAAAATAAGTGAGGCCTTATCGTTAAAATTCTTCATAGGCAGCGGGGTCTTGATTATTAAGTCTTCCATCTTCGCGGTTCAATTCTGAAAGCATATTCATCTCCGTTTCATCTAAAGAAAATGAAAAAATCGATATGTTTTCAATCTGCCGCTTGCGGGATGACGATTTAGGAATTGCAATCGCTCCTAGCTGATAATGCCATCGTAAAATTATTTGTGAAACTGTTTTATTATGACGGTCCGCAATTTGTTTAATTGCTTCATTTTCTAAAACAGCACTTGCTCGTCCTAGTGGACTCCAAGATTGAATCTGAATGTTTTTTTCTTGATACCAATTTCGGTATTGATGTTGATTAAAAAAAGGATGAAGTTCAATTTGGTTGATGCTTGGTAAAATGCCCGTCTCTTTTTCCAATCGCTCAATATGCTCGGGAAGAAAATTACAAACACCAATTGAACGAATCAAGCCCCAGCGCTTCGCATCAATCAGTGCTTGCCAAGCTTCTACATAATGATCTTGTTTAGGATTAGGCCAATGAATAAGATACAAATCGTAATAGTCTAAATTCGCGCGATATAAAGATTCTTGAATGGTAGGAATTGCTTTGTCATACGTATGGTATCGCCCTGGGAGTTTAGAGGTAACAAATAGTTCTTGTCTAGAAACCGGTGTTTTTCGGAGAGCTTGCCCCACAGTGCCTTCATTTTCGTAATTATAAGCAGTATCGATTAAACGATACCCTACATCAATCGCACTCGTTATAGCGTTGACTCCTTCATTTCCGTTAAGCTTGTATGTACCAAAACCTATAGCAGGCAAGGTTCCCCCGTCATTAAGGGTTATTTCAGGAATTACTTTACTCATTATTATCCACTCCTTTCGATCATGCCCTAAGGTTAGCATATATTATCCAATACTTGAATAAATCTGCATCACTCCTTTTCACAAAGGAGTGATGCTTTTAAAACAATCCAAAAAGCGATTACGGAGAAACCTCCGTTTTAAACTCATTAACTTCGCACTTTTCTGCTTCTTTCTTGTTTTTAGTTAACGTAAAGAAAGCTACAAAACCTAAAAGCGCCGTACTAAATAAGATAGCAGCCATCGGAATCGCTGTTGTTTCGTTGATCCCTACTAAAGGAGAAACAATTGATCCTAAAGTTAATGGAAGCATACCTAACACGGCACTCGCACTCCCTGCTCTATGTCCTTGATTTTTCATTGCCAATGTCACCGAGCCTGTGATCGTCATTCCTATAGAGATCATGTAAATAAAAATGGGAATAACAATCGTAGCAAGCGGTCCTTTAAGCATAGTCATGATAAGAAGTACGCTAGTAGCACTTACAGCCGTAATCACGGCAATGCGAAGCAGGCTTCTTTCATGGATAATTCCGCTAAAGCGCCCAATAATAAAGCTTCCAGTCACAATAGCCAAGCCGTTAATACCAAACAAAATGCTAAAAACTTGCGGAGAAACATGGTATATCCCTTGATAGACAAATGGAGTGCCTGATACATAAGCAAAGCTTCCTCCATGGACCAGTCCGATAGTTAGGGCATACCCAATAAAAGAACGGTCTTGTAATAAACTGCCCATTGTGCGAACAGAATGACCAATTGAACTTGGTGTTCTATTTTCAATGGGCAAAGTTTCTTTTAAACGCATTGAGATTGTTAAAACAATTAAAAGACCTATTAAACTTAAAAACAAGAAAATAGTATGCCAGCTTGCAAAAGGAAGAAGTAAAATAGCACCTCCGGCCATCGGTGCTATCATTGGTGCAAAGGCATTGATAACCATTAACAGAGCAAAAAACTTCGTAAGTTCTCTTCCGCTAAAAACGTCTCTGACAATGGCGCGAGAAAGAACAACTCCTGCCGAAGCCGTAAACCCCTGCAAAAAGCGTGCGATAACTAAAGCCGTGATAGTAGGAGCCAGTGCACAGAGCAATGACGATAACATAAATAAAGAGATGGAGATGAGTAAAGGTCCTTTTCGTCCCTTTGCATCACTGATTGGACCAATCACGATTTGACCAACGGCAAGTCCTAGTAAACACGATGTTAAGCTAAGCTGTACAAGTGAAGCTCGCGCATCTAAATGATCAGCAATAGCTGGAAAACTTGGCAAATACATATCGATATTAAGCGGACCTAATATCGCAAGCGTGCTGAGAAGAAACGCCAATCCTAGACGTTTTTTTCCAGTTGGATTATGAAGCATAATAGCAGAGCACCTTCCTTACCTAAATATTGTATTTTCACAGATAACCTCTAGTCTATTGAAAGGCACCCCTTCTGTCTAGGACATTTGTCTAGAGATGCAGATAAAGTTCCACTGGCAAAGAAGGAGGTATGAGTAACTACAACTACATACGGTTAACATAAAAAACAGCGCTTGAAATTCCTCCAAGCGCTGTTTTTTATATACTATCTAATGCCTGCTGTAAATCTCTCATAATATCTTCCCAAGCTTCCAGCCCAACTGATAAACGAAGAAGTTCATTTGAGATGCCCATTTCTTTTCGAGCTTCTTCCGGCACAACTGCATGCGTCATCGAGGCAGGATGCTGAATAAGTGTTTCAGCATCCCCAAGACTCACCGCAATGGAAATGAGCTTAAGCTGATTCACCACTTTTACGGTTTCTTTATAACCGCCTTCCACTTCAAAAGAGAGAAGCCCCCCTCCTTTTTTCATTTGCTTTTTCATGAGAGAATAAGCAGTGCTGTTTTTATCCCCTGGATAATAAACGGCTTTTACCTTGGGATGGAGACTTAATTGTTTTGCGATATGTTCAGCATTCTCACAGTGGCGATCCATTCGAACGGCCAGTGTTTTTAAGCCTCGGAGTAACAGCCACGCATCAAATGGTGAAAGAATACCTCCAATATCTTTTTGCGTCGTTTTGCGCAGTACGGAAATAACCTCTTTGTCCCCTACTACAATTCCTGCCACAACATCTCCGTGTCCACCAATAAATTTAGTTGCGCTATGAATAACTAAGTCGCATCCAAGCTTCAGCGGCTGCTGCAAATAAGGAGTTGAAAAGGTATTGTCTACTACCACGGGAATTCCTTTTTGTTTGGCGATACAAGTCACTAACTCTAAATCTACTAAAGTCATAGTCGGGTTAATCGGTGTTTCAATATAAATACATGCTGTATCTTCTTTGATAGCAGCAAGAATTTCTTCCTCAGTTTCCAAGTTGGAAAAAGAATGATGGATTTGATATTTTTCCTCAAGCATTTCCAGTAAACCAAACGTGCATCCATACACTCCTTTAGAACATAAAATATGATCGCCTGCTTTTGTAAGTCCAATCAATACAGCCGATACTGCAGCCATTCCTGATCCAAATGCCAAAGCGGCTTCGCCTTCTTCAAGCTGTGCCATACGCTCTTCTAAAATGGTGACCGTCGGATTAGATAACCGAGAATATACATAACCATTTTCTTCTCCGCTAAATCGGTTTGCACCTTGTTCTAGAGATGAAAATGTAAATGTAGACGTTTGATAAATAGGTGGAGCTAAACTATCAAAATGATGTTTTGATTCGTACCCTGCGTGAATGGCTTTTGTTTCAAACTGATATTTCTTTTTTTCGTTCATACGGCTTCCCCCTTATGCAAACAAGCGCTGTGTCATTTTTAAAAATGTAAGCGTTTTCTTTTATTATATTTCTCTTTTCTTTTTTCGTTCCCTGCCTATCTATGTAGATAATTCCACCGTAGAGAAGGAAGCGACATGCACACTGCACCTCGCTTTACTTCATCATCTGTTTAATTAGTATTGAATTACGCTTTTTAAATACTTCATTATGAGAAGAAACCATAGCTGTCTTAGCAGCAGAGGGCTGAACGAATTGTTTTGCTTTGTTTACGGCATTAGCAGCATCTTGAAAAGCGCCGGTAATCAGATGGACTTTTCCTTCGTGCATGAGAAGATCTCCAGCTGCATATACACCTTCTACAGACGTTTCGCTTGCTGCATTACCTGCAACGTAATAGTCATCAATGGTTTTGATATGTAGTTCGCTGTTTTTTAACAGCTCTGTATCTCTTTTATAACCGTGATTAATGATAACTTCGTCAATCGATAAATAAGAAACCTCACCGGTTTGATGATTAGTCAGCTCAACTTTTTCAATAAATTCATGCGTCGCATCAGCCACTAATTTTGTAATAGATGTGTTAAGCAGACACCGAGCCGAACTGTTTATTAATTGTCTTACTTGTGCTTCATGACCGTTTAGTTCACTGTTTCGGTACGTAATATATACCTTTTTAGCAACGGGCTCTAGCTCATTTGCCCAATCAATGGCTGAATTGCCTCCCCCGGAAACAATCACCGTTTTATTTTTAAAATGCTGCAGAGATTTAACCGTATAGTTTAAGTTTGATATTTCAAAACGTTCTGCTCCTTCAATTTTGAGCTTTTGCGGATTTAAAATACCTCCTCCAACAGCAAGGATAATGGTTTTAGAGTAATGATGTTCACCTGAAGAACCCGTCAGCTGGAAAATACCATCTTTCAAGCGAGAAATGGATTCAATCTTCTCATCTAAAACAACAGTCGGATCAAACGTCAGTCCTTGTTCCACAAGCTGTTCAATAAGCTTCGCACCGGAAATAGGCGTTTGGCCCCCTACATCCCAAATCATTTTTTCAGGATAAACGTGAAGTTTTCCGCCTAGTTTTGGCTGATATTCAATCAGCTTTGTTTTCATTTCCCTTAGCCCGCTATAAAAGGCAGAATAAAGGCCAGCCGGTCCCCCGCCTATAATTGTCACATCAAAAAGTTCATTGTGTATCATGCACGTTCACTCCTCGTAATCAATTGTCATTGATTATCATTCTCATTTAAATATACATCTTCTTCAACGTTTTGACAATAAAAATAACTATTGACATCCGGAAACGTTCGAATTATAGTATGTAAAGTAAACGATACTGATAATCATTATCAAGTATTTGTTGTATTAAATGTAAACGGAGGGTCAGATATGGTTCGCCTATATACAGAGAAATTACATATTAGTTATGGTGAACGTCTAATAGTAAAGAATTTAAGCGTTAACATTCCAGACAAAAAGATTACTACAATTATTGGTTCAAACGGATGCGGCAAATCAACGCTTTTGAAAGCCATTACCCGCATTATTTCTCATCAATCCGGTTCCGTTATTTTAGACGGCGAAAACATTTCAACAGAACATACAAAAGCACTCGCTAAAAAAATGGCTATTCTCCCTCAAACCCCTGAAAGTGCTAAAGGCTTAACGGTGGGAGAACTTGTATCTTATGGGCGATTTCCCTATCAAAAGGGGTTTGGGCGTCTATCAAAAGAAGATTATCAAACGATTGACTGGGCTCTTGAAGTAACCGGAACAAAAGATTACAAGTTTCGTCCTGTAGATTCTCTTTCAGGCGGTCAGCGCCAGCGAGTGTGGATTGCGATGGCTTTAGCTCAAGAAACCGATATTATATTTCTTGATGAGCCGACTACCTACTTGGATATGGCTCATCAGTTAGAAGTGCTTGAGCTGCTTCAAAAATTAAACAAAGAGCAAGGACGTACAGTTGTAATGGTGCTTCATGATCTAAATCAAGCCGCTCGCTTTGCGGATTATATTATCGCTTTAAAAGATGGTGAAATTGTCAAAGCCGGAAAATGTGAAGAAGTCATTACGCAGGACGTTCTAAAAAAAGTGTTTCATATCGACGCTGAAATTGGACGAGATCCGAGAACAAATAAACCAATGTGCATCACGTATAACTTATTAAGAGGAGATAACTAAATGAAAAAATTATTGCTTCCATTCATGCTTATATTCGTATTACTTATTAGTGCCTGCAGCAGCGGTTCAACTGAAAGCAAAAATGATTCTAGCAAAAACAGCGAATCCAAGACGATCACATATCAATCTGAAGACGGCCCTGTAAAAGTTCCGGCTAATCCGAAACGTGTTGTTGTGTTAGGTTCCTATGCAGGTAACGTACTTTCTTTAGGTGTTAACATTGTCGGAGTAGACTCATGGTCTAAAATGAATCCCCGCTTTGAAAAGAAATTAAAAGGCGTGGAAGAAGTCTCAGACGAAAATTTAGAAAAGATCATTGAATTAAAGCCTGACTTAATTATTGGCTTATCTACTACAAAAAATATTGATAAATTGAAAAAAATTGCCCCTACTGTCACGTATACATACGATAAAGTAGATTACCTTACTCAGCATGTAGAAATTGGAAAGCTATTAAATAAAGAAAAAGAAGCACAATCATGGGTAGACGACTTTAAAAAGCGTGCGGCAAAAGCTGGTTCTGATATCAAAGCTAAAATTGGCGAAGATAGCACGGTTTCAGTTATTGAGAACTTTGACAAGCAGCTTTATGTGTTTGGGGATAACTGGGGACGCGGAACGGAGATTCTTTATCAAGAAATGAAATTAAAAATGCCGGAGAAAGTAAAGAAAATGGCTTTGAAAGATGGATACTATGCGATTTCGCCAGAAGTTCTTCCTGAATATGCCGGAGATTATTTAATCTTTAGCAAAAACCAAGATGGAGATACATCATTTGAGAAAACAGATACGTACAAAAATATTCCTGCTGTAAAGAATAATCACGTATTTGAAGCAAATGCAAAAGAATTTTATTTTAATGATCCAATCACATTAGATTATCAACTAGATTTCTTTACTCAAAAATTTCTTGGCAAGTAATTCATTCAAGAGGAATTCTTTTTAGAATTCCTCTTACTTTGTTTTACTAAATTTATTCTTACATGAAAAGATGGGTGTGTTATGAAAAAAGACAATCAGCGTTTCGTTCCTTTTTTATACAAATTAATAGGTATGCTGCTCGTATTCATCATAATGTTTGTTTCTTCAATGGTTTTTGGCGCTGCTGACATATCGATAAAAGATGTATGGCTAGCACTTTCATCAAGCAGTGTAAACGAACAGATTTCGATCATCAGAGATATTCGTTTACCTCGTGAAATCGCCGCTGTTTTTGTGGGGGCTGCTTTATCAGTATCAGGGGCTATTATGCAAGGTATGACAAGAAACCCACTTGCAGATCCAGGACTTTTAGGGTTAACGTCTGGCGCAAATGCGGCTTTAGCTGTAACAATTGCCTTGATCCCTGCTATAAATTATTTGGGTATTACGATTGCTTGCTTTATAGGAGCCGGGGTTGGCGCAATCCTAGTGTTTGGGATTGCTGCTCTAAAAAGAGGAGGATTTTCTCCGCTTCGAATTGTACTAGCGGGAGCTGCCGTTTCAGCATTTCTTTATGCCATTGGAGAAGGCGTTGGTATTTATTTCAAAATTTCAAAAGATATATCGATGTGGACTGCTGGGGGAATGGTAGGCACTTCTTGGGAACAGCTTCAAATCATTGTTCCTTTTATTCTCGGAGGTATATTCATTGCCCTTTTGCTTTCTCGGCAGCTTACTATTCTGAGTTTAAATGAAGAAGTGGCTGTAGGATTGGGCCAGCAAACGACAAAAGTCAAAACCATTTTATTTGTCGTCATGATTCTTCTTGCGGGTGCTTCTGTTGCGCTAGTGGGAAACATGGTGTTTATCGGCTTGATGATTCCTCATATTGTACGAGGAATTGTAGGAACTGACTATCGTTTTATTATCCCTATGTCCGCTATCACTGGCGCAGCGTTTATGCTGCTCGCTGATACATTGGCTCGAACGGTCAGTGCTCCTTATGAAACACCGATAGCAGCAGTTGTATCGATGATTGGTTTACCTTTCTTTTTAGTTATTGTTCGTAAAGGAGGAAAAGCATTCTCATGATTCACCCAGCGCTTATTAGAAAACAACGAATAATTATGATGCTTCTCACTGTTTTGATTCTTGGAACGGTTGTGATAGGAATGGGACTCGGTGATGCACCCCTTCCTTACAATAAAGTGTTTCCTACTCTTTTTGGCAAAGGGAATTTTGCAGATGAGTTCGTTCTTTTTTCAATTCGACTTCCGCGAATTATCATTACTCTTTTAGCAGGAATGGCTCTAGCTTTATCAGGCGCTATCTTACAAGGTGTTACGCGCAATGACTTAGCGGAACCTGGAATTATAGGAATTAATTCAGGAGCAGGCGTCGCAATTGCTGTGTTCTTTTTATTTTCCCCAATTGAAGCAGGCTCTTTCGTTTATGCCCTTCCGCTGGTAGGCTTTATCGGCGCCTTGTTGACAGCTGGTCTTATCTATCTTTGTGCATATAGTAAAAGCCAAGGACTGCAGCCTGTAAAGTTGATTTTAACAGGCGTAGGTTTTTCAATGGCTCTTTCTGGAATGATGGTGGTGATTATGTCATCAGCTGATCGGGTTAAAGTTGATTTTATTGCTAAATGGATTGCAGGGAGCATCTGGGGGACAGACTGGCCTTTTATATGGGCTCTTCTACCTTGGCTTCTTGTCTTGATTCCTTTTATATTGTACAAAGCAAACTCATTAAACATTTTTAATTTAAATGAAGCTGCAGCTATTGGAGTCGGAATTTCTCTGGAGAAAGAACGTGTAACATTGCTTTTAGCCGCGGTGGCATTAGCGGCAGCCGCGGTTTCAGTGACGGGCGGCGTGGCTTTTATTGGACTTCTTGCTCCTCATATTGCTAAAGGCTTAGTAGGACCGAGAAGTCAGCTTTTTATTCCCGTTGCTATTCTACTTGGCGGTTGGCTTTTGCTGATTGCAGATACGATAGGACATAACATTGCCAATCCTAACGGTATACCGGCAGGAATTATTGCCGCCGTAATCGGTGCTCCTTATTTTGTTTATTTGCTTTTGAAAAAATAATAAGCGAGGCTAAGAAATAACGAACCACTAATCAAACATTTCGATTAGTGGTTCATTTTTCACTTGGGCTAAAATACTTTTACCTCAGCTTCAGTTTTGCTTTTTTTGTCTTTCATCTGCAGCGTTCGCTCTAGCCTGTGCTTCTAAATCGTCTTGGTCTGCTAATTCACGAGAAAACTCTTCATCTACTCCATCTCCTTTAGATGCAGGATAATCCGCTACCTTTTTTAATTGTTTTTTCAACTCTTTTTCATTCATTATGAACACTCCTTTATTCTAGACTGTTAATAGTATGCGTTTGTCGTTTCTGCACTATGTGGAGAAAGAAGGAATTTTACCAATAAGACCGAAGGCATACATAATAAGAAAAAGAAAGGACGTGTTATATGGTCATCATTATTACGCTCTCTATTATCATTGTATTTGTTATTTTACTGCTGTGCGTGGTTACCACTTCGAAAGCTTATGATTACAAACATACGGTAGATCCACTTACAAAAAAACAAGACGAAAAAAAGTAGGTGAGCTCGTTTCACACCTACTTTTTGTATTACCCTCGCAGTGATTTTAAATCATGATCGTTCAATTGAAATGCTTGCTTAATTTTGTCTTCCAAGTTTTTTGTTACTCTTCGCTTACCCACTTCAACCAGTGCAATTAAAGAAAAACTGCAGTTCACTGCTTGAGCGAAGTTTCGCTGATTCATATTGTAGTTTTTCCGAATGTTTTTTACCATCTCTTTATTCATTTACACTCACTCCGCTTAACTCAATATACTTTTTTCTGCTCAAGTTCAAGTCACATGTTCATCTAGCTGCCGACAGAGCGTGAGAAATTGCTGCTGCTCTTCTTCTTTATAGCATGCAAACAGTTTTTCAACCCTTTGCTGCATGTCTTTCTCAGCCGCTTGAATCACTTGTTTTCCCTTGTTTGTAAGCTCAACCATAACTTTACGCCGATCTTCTTTTGAATGGTAGCGCTCCACAAGATTCAGTTCATACAAACGTGTAATTGATGCTGTGATAACGCTTGGGCTCGCCTTCATTTCGTCTGCCACTTTGGTCACAGGCATTGTACGTGCACGTTCAACAATCAGTAAAATATGATATTGAAAAGGGGTAATTCTGTAATACTGTAAAAGGCTTTTTACATTTGTCATTACTTTTTTGTTTAAAGATATTGAAATTCTTTGAATTTCTTCACCAAATATCAATGGATCCATCCACCTCACCGCCCCTTTCTCTCCAACATGTTTTATGATGAACTTTTGATTCTATAGCACTTTATGAATTTATACTTTTTGGAGCTGGAAGCATACGAATATCTTCCTCTTGAGCTTTTGATTTCTTTTTTTCGACTACTTTATCTTTACGTACGTCACGAAGGAAGAAACTTAAAATTAAACCGATAACAGAAATCGCTGTTGCCCAATAAAAAGCATCGTTAATACCTTGAATCGTACCTTGCTGCGTCATTTTTCCAGATAAAATCGTCAGCGCTTGCTGCTGAGCTTGATCTTGTGATAAATGCAAAGTAGCAGCTACTTTTTGTACAAATAAATGAAAGCTATTCATAAAGAATGGATCAGACGTATTCATGGAACTGCTGATTTCATTTACATGATACGTTGTACGGTTTGTAAAAATGGTCGTCATTAAACTAATACCAATTGAACCACTTACTTGACGAAGCGTATTAGACATTGACGTTCCGTGACTGCTTAGTCGCTGCGGAAGCTGATTTAAACCCGCTGTCATAATTGGCATCATTAACAGTGACATACCGAACGAGCGGATAATATAAATCGCTAAAATATGATTAAATGGTGTATCCATCGTCAGCTTCGTAAATTCAAACGTTGAAATAGATGTAATGAGCATACCAACGATTGCTAGCGGACGAGGTCCCACTTTATCAAACAATGTACCTGAAATCGGGGACATAACCAGCATAACAAGTGCGCCAGGAAGCAACAGCAGTCCTGAATCAAAAGCAGAATATCCGCGGATATTTTGCAAGTAAATTGGAAGCAAGAACATACCTGCGTACATACTGATTGTAATCGCAATACTAATAATATTTGATAGTGAAAAAATATTATATTTAAACACGCGCATATCCAATAGCGGCTTTTCAGATTTAATTTGTTGAAGAACAAATATAATTAAAAGAACTGCCCCGCCAATGATTGTAGAAAGAACAACTGAATCCGTCCAGCCGTCATTTCCAGCTTCACTAAATCCGTAAAGCAATAATCCCATACCTGCAAGTGATGTCACAACCGAAGGCATGTGAACTTTTACATCCTTTGGAGGCTGAATGTCTTTTAATTGAAAGAAAGCAATAATTAATACAATCGCACCTAATGGCACCATGCCGTTAAAAAGGATGTGCCAATCATAGTTTTGAATAACCCATCCAGATAATGTTGGACCAATAGCCGGTGCGAACATCATGGCTAATCCAAAAATACCCATCCCTTTTCCTCGCATGTGAGGAGGGAAAATAAACACAATAATGGTCATAACAAGAGGCGATAAGACACCTCCGCCAATAGCTTGAATTAAACGGCCGGTAAGCATAATCGAAAATGTAGGTGCAATTCCGCAAATCAATGACCCTACTGTAAAACAAACCATTGCAAATAAGAACAAGCGACGCACACCAAATCGTTCAATTAAAAAAGCTGAAAGCGGAATTAACGCCCCGTTCACAAGCATATATCCAGTTAACAACCACTGAGCTGTATTTGCGGTTACGCCAAACTCAGTAATTAAATGCGGGATGGCTACGTTTAGTAACGTTTGATTTAATATTGCAAGAAACAAACCAAGCATTAAAACAATCAATAGCGGAATATGCTTTTTGATGGATCCATCACTTGTGTTTTCTATACTGGCTGTCATCATATTTCCTCCCTTCTTGAACTGTTGTAGTAAGAATTAGTCTTTTGAAATTTTTACTTCAGCGTTCATTCCTGGTAGCACATGCTCTGAATAATTGGAAATAGAGATTTTTACAGGAACCGTTTGAGATACTTTTGTGTAGTTTCCATCTGAGCTTGAGTTCGATGTTAAAGCTGAAAGTGAATTAGTTGCATATCCCACTTCTTCAACTTTACCGTCAATTTTTGTACCACTGTCTCCATCTACTGTTACATCTACATCGTCGCCCTCTTTAATATCCTTAAGCTGATCCTCTTTGATATTCGCTACGATAAATAGATCTTTCATATCTACTTCGGTTGCAATTTGCTGTCCAGCTTGAACCATTTGATTTTCTTTTACATTTGTTTGAATAATTTTTCCATCTGCTGGTACTGTAGCAGCTACAGAGCCTTTTTCAGCTTGAATCTTAGCAATTTCAGCATCTTTTGATACATCATTTCCTTCTTCCACTGTCCAGCTTGCTACCTTACCTGCTGCAGGTGCAACTACGTTGTATACATCTCCAGATACTTTAGCGTTATCCGTTGTAATATAGTTCGATTTTTGAACGTAATAATATCCTCCTCCAATTAATAAAGCTAAAATAACGATGATTCCAATAAAATTTGTTACCATTAAGCGACTTCTAGACATTCATTACTCCTCCTTAATACTTCACTAATAAAATTACTTTTTTATATAGCTTTTTCATAAAGATATTATCTCCATCTATTAGGAGATATGTTTCTTTATAATCATCTATTTGGTTAACCACCTAAATAACTTTATCATAAAGATATTTTTTCGTAAAGATATTAATTTAAAAATAATAACGATGGTTAAAGATAATCATTGCCATCCTTTACAATTGTTTCATTTTATTTTAGAGTTAGTTTATATATGTCCGTAGTGTACAAGGAGATGGAAGCTAGCATGGATAACAATTTAGAATCAAAAATTGAGCACCTTTACCAAATTAACACATCTTTTTTTCAATATATGCGACATTTAGTCGAAGAAACATTAAAAACACAGCCTTATCACTTAACACCCACTAAGTTTTATATCTTAAACTACATTGCCAGCGGCACAAAGTATATGGTAGCAGATATTTCAAATAAACTTCACTTAACCTCGGGCGCTACAACTAGCTTATTAAATCAATTGGAAGAAGAATCTCTCATTCAGCGCGTGCGAGACGAAAAAGACCGGAGAGTGGTGTGGGTTTCATTGACCGATGAATCAAAAAAGCTTGTTTCAATGATTACAGAGAAGCGAAATGTATTTTTAAAAGATATGCTAGCAGCTCTAACTGTAGAAGAACAAGAAGAATATTTTCGCTTATTAAATAAAATGGATGCCCTTTTAAGTGATAAATATGGATTTTCATATTAGATTATCCAAAAGAGCTCCGCTTCGAATTGAAGCGAAGCTCTTTGTTATTTTAGAAAGCAGAATTTATTAGGGCAGCTGCTTTGTCAGGAAAATCGATAAAAGGATTTCGATTGCCTTGCAATTCAAAAATTGCTGCATTGCGATGTTTTTCATAAAGTGAAACATTAAATTCTTCATGCCATTTTAGTAAAAGAGGAAGATCTACTCGCGAAGAGTCAATTTTATTATGATAGCGAATTAAAAAATAAAGCGTAGCTCGAGCCACAATTCCTTTTCCATATTCGGGTTCAAACTTACCTTTTTCTGCTTTGCCGCATCCTTCTTTCACATCTGATTGCTTAACTTCCGGTGTATAATCCGGGAAGTCAATATAAGAAGAATTACCTCTTCGACTGTTACAAGAAGGCTCACACGCAAATAAATGATGTAAATCGCCTCTCATAGGCTCTTGTTTTCCAAACCAGGACTGCGAGACAACGTGCTCACAGTTTAGCAGTATATCATTGTTTGAAACAGATGAGTTAGTAAGCGACTGAAGTGCATCAATATCTTTTTGTATCGTTTCTAAAGGATCCATTCCTTTTCCTGAATACAGACTCTTCAGCTCTCCATTCTCCTGTAGATCCACCCATGGATATACATATTTATGGGGGGAATAACTTAGCAAATGCTGATGCGTTTCCGTTAACAAAGCTTGCATGGCTTCTCTTTCAAAAAGAGTACCTCGATAATAAAGATTTTTACTCTCTTCATCCGTCTTTTCATCATAATAGCTTCGATTGTTTACGTATTGCTGATAAAGGGCTTTTGCCTGCTGTTTTTCCACCATTAATATATCTAAACTGCTTCTCATCCCATCACCTCTGAAGTCATTTGACGTTGAACTTCACGCAACAGCTTTTCAACAATGGTCAAGTGCACAAACCCGTTTCCTACTTCTCTTGGTGATTCATTTAATGGAAGTGTTCTTCTGATTAACTGTGCGTAAAGCTCTGGTTCTGTAAGTTCTCTTCCAAACGTTTCATTTGAAAGAACTTTTATCAATGCCAAAGCTCCCGCTACGTGAGGCGTTGCCATAGAAGTTCCGCTCAGTGCGGCATACTTTCCATTCAAGTAAGTTGATACGATCCTCTCTCCCGGAGCCACTACGTCTACTTCGTTGTTCGAGTTGGAAAATATCGAAGAACGTTTCTCTAAATCAACCGCTCCTACGCTAATCACTTCATTATATGAGCCTGGGTACGCAAACTCATCTGTGGAGCTTTCTCCATCTCCTTCATTTCCCGCTGCGCAGACAACTAAAATATTCTGATCAACAGCATCTTGAATCGCTTCATGTAGCTCAGGCACATCGGCCGGACCTCCAAGTGACATTGAAATGATATCTACTTTTTGCTGAATGGCGTAGGTAATACCTTCGATAATCCACTCATATTGACCTGAACCATTCCCATCAAGTACTTTCAGGATAAGTAAATTCACCTCCGGCGCCACTCCTACAACACCATTTCCATTATGAGCTGCTGCAATTGTGCCTGCTACGTGAGTACCATGACCATTATAGTCTTGATAAACATCAGGATTTTGTTGATCATCGTGCGTGAAATTTCTTCCTCCAATAATTCGTTCCTGCAAATCTGGGTGTGTAACCTCACAGCCAGTATCCAAAACCGCTACGGTTATTCCCTGTCCTTTTGTTTGCTTCCATACTTCCTCTGCTCCAATTAGAGCGACTCCTTCTGGGACTTCATTAAATTGATTCAATTGTTCAACTACTTGAAATGGGATAATGCGCACTTTGTTCTTCATTTAGATTCCCCCTGCAGGATTAAATGGAAGCTAGTTCATGGTGGGATCACTTTTAATCGCTTATTTTTGGAGTTCACTCATCGAGGTTTGTTGCTTCTAAACTTATTATAACACAAAATAGAACACACGTTTGTATTTTTGTAATTTTTTTTAAAATAAACAAAAAGCAGAAGCGAAATTTCCGCCTCTGCTTTTTGTTTATTGTTGGTTTTTAGAGGAATCAGGAACGGCACATTGACCATCTGCACAAAAGGCATCATCTGCGCCTTCTGGAGAAAGACTCTTCAAAGTGGGAGTCGGATTTTCTTCTTCCCATACTTGTTGGAGAGCCCCTACAAATGTCTCGACTGGCTGTGCACCTGAAATCGCATATTTTTGATTAATAACAAAATACGGAACACCGCTAATGCCATATTGCTGAGCCGTTGCTTCATCACTGCGCACTTCATTTGCATATGCGTTTTTATCCGTAAGAATTTGACGTGCTTCTTCTCGGTCAAGACCTGCATCTTCTGCAACAGCAACCAGCGTCTCTTCTTCACCTAAATGTTTTGACTCAGTAAAATATGCATAAAGAAGCTTTTCTGTCATGGCTGCTTCTTTTCCTTGAGCTTTTGCAAATTTAGCTAAACGATGAGCGTCAAATGTATTAGTTGGCTTCATATCGTCAAAATTAAAGGATAATCCCACACCAGCTGCCTGCTGTCCGATACCTTCATTTGCTTGCTTTGCTTGTTCAATGGTCATTCCATACTTAGCAGCAAGAGCTTCATTAATCGTTTTACCAGTATTAACTGGGGCATTTGGATCTAGCTCGAAGCTTTTAAATTCAACCTGCACATCATCTTTGTCTGCAAATTGCTGAAGCGCTTGCTCTAATCGACGCTTTCCAATATAACAAAAAGGACAGACAAAATCTGACCAAACTTCTATTTTCATCGTGACACCTCTTCAATTCAAGATAATTCTTATCGTAGCATACCTTTGAAGAAATTCCATCATAACTTGCTCAAACAAAGCAAAAACACCGTGTTGATTTACATACTAAGTGTATTCAATCAACACGGTGTTTTTATCTCACTTATTTTAAATTCATTGCTTTTAGAAGAGCATCATGTAAATACGTATTTCCATATTAGCTAATTAATGCTTGGTGGAACTTCAAGCCAGCCTTTTTTAATCATAATTTCCGTCGCTTCGCTTGCATATTGAAACGCATCTTCTCCTATCAGCATCATTTTAGCCACAATATCTCTTCGAAAACTAAATGCTGCTCCAAATGCCTGACTTCCAATGCTAAAATTACTAAGTAAAATATCGCATGTCAGCATCAAACGATCAGAAAAAGCAGGCGTTTCAGAAGTCGTTATGCTTCCTGTTGAGGCAACAGAAGGTGAAATATCGTCTTGTATAATTATTTCTTCTAGGCGCGTAATAATCTTTTTACTGAGCTCTTTTCCTTTCAAAAAATGCTTTTTCACTTCGGCATCTTTCGCCGTTTGAGAAAAAGCCTTCATTAACTTCATCCCGACAATGTTTGTTTCGACTCCATGATAAATCTGCGCTAGCTCCATCGTATTTAATACTCTTTTGTCCGCAAATACATTTAAGCCGCTTAGATATTTTCTATCCGAAACAAACTCAACGGTAGTTGGCATTGGAATATAGGGTGGGCGTGATAAAATTCCTTTTCTCAATAAGTACTGCGTACAGGAATCGTAGCACTCTTGCGTAATCTTTGTTAAATCTTGATAAAATTTCACCACATCTTCTCTGTAGGCCTTACCTAAACTTAATGTATACATCCCCATACTAATTTCTTTAATAACACGAAGAAACATAATATCAAATCCATTAGTAAATAGTTTTGGAGCCTGTACGTTTACGTCTTGAGATGAAAGCCCGGTTGGCACTACGGCTCCTTCTTTTTCAAATATTGTTTTTATCTTTCGTATGTATATAATGAGCTGTTCACGCAAGTCCGTCATAATTGTTTTAGCATCTTCATCGTCTGCATGTTCAATCATATAATCCAACAAGCAAATGATTAACGTTTTCTGCTGATATGTCATCCACAGCGTTCCAATTTCACTTGAGGTAATACTAGGTTTATCAGGCACTGTTACTTCCCTCCGCTTCTTCAGCTTTGTTGAGTGCTTTTATCTCTCAAAAGAGAACATACTCATTGTACGTTTACTTATCATTATGCTATCCAACATTCTTTTTTTTATTTAACCCCCTGACCTATAGCTTTTGAGCAACAAAAAAAACAGCTCCGCACTTACAGAACTGTTTTTTATCTTAAGCACGAAACGAGTACTCAACACCTGTTAAGTCCTCAGATACGCTCCATAGTTTTTCCGCTACGTCCGGTTTAAATAAAACGTCTCCCATCATATCTTTTACAGGATATCCTTTTTTAGCATCTTTTCCGTCTGGCCCAATATATGTACCGCCTTCTATTGATTCAGTAGCTGCATAAAGAGTAGGCAGCGCGCCCATTTCTGCAGATTGACTAAATAGCTTGACTAAAAATTTCAACAAGCCGTTTGGTTCTTTGCCTGAACCGCGTGATAATAGGTTTGTATTAGAAATACCTGGATGTACAGCGGCACTAATTGTCGTTGATCCGGCTGCTTCTAAGCGAGTTTGCAATTCTTTGGCAAACAATAGGTTGGCGAGTTTGCTTTGTCTATAGAACTTCATTGGACTGTAGCCTTTTTCTCCATCTAGATTATCAAAATAGATTTCTCCAGAATTAGCGGCTATACTGCTTACCGTTACGACACGTGAATGTGGAGTGGCCATTAGTAAAGGAAGCAGCAAACCCGTAAGTGCAAAATGTCCTAAATGATTACAGCCAAACTGCAGTTCAAATCCGTCTTTCGTTTTGCTGTGAGGCGGCACCATCACGCCTGCATTATTAATGAGAAGATCCAAAGACGAGTATTGTTGAAGAAATTGATTGGCAAAATGCCGAATAGAGCTCAAGTCACTAAGATCTAATGACATAATAGTCACTTTAGCATTTCCGTTATCTGCTTTAATTCTTTTCTTAGCTTCTTTCCCTTTTGCTTCATTACGCACAGCAAGAATGATTTCTGCTCCGCGAGCTGCTAGAGCCTTTGCAGCTTCAAACCCAATACCGCTGTTTCCTCCCGTTATAAGGGCAGTTTTCCCCGTTAGATCAGGCATTCGTTCAGCTGTCCATTTTGTTTTCATATAAAGTTCTCCCTTTCAGCTATAGCTGCTTTTCTAGAATTTACGCGTCTCGGTCACATACGTTTTTAAAAATTAAACTATGTATAAATTATAATGTTTTCAAAACAAAAGGGACAAGCTTTTTAAAAGCTTGTCCCTTTTATATGTTTATGTGGTTCGCGGCGAATCGTAGCGCCCAAACCAGTCGTACCTGTTTGTGGATATCCATTTGTATAGCGGACTAAACGCTTTTTTCATTAATGGTAAATGCAGAAGCACGCCGATTGGACATGTAAGAGGCAAAACAGCTAAAAGCCGTCTGACCGTTTCAAATCCTGCTAATACTTCCCCTTTTTTGGTGACCATATGAATTTGATCATATAAGTCTCTTCCTTCTTCTTTTAAGTAGCTATACTCCGTTCGCTCAATGTATTGAACTGGAATCCACTGGATTTGGTTCGTCCAGTCCAGCGCTTTAATTATTTTTTTTACGTTGTAACATAAAGGACATTCCGCATCAAAAAATACTTTGTGCTTCATTGTTTCCACCTTTCTTCCCTTATTTCTTTTTCCTTAGTTTATAAATACCCTTTTCTCATTTTTAATAACCATCATTAAGAGGTACTTCTTGTGCAGCCTGGCTTTAAAGCGAACATTTTTTGTGGAGTTTCTTTTGTGAAGCCGCGAAAGAAGATAGGATTTTTTTATAAAATATCACTTTTTTGGTTTAAAGCGCTAAAAACATGTTAGAATAGATTTCATATTGATTTGAAGCACTAGATGCACGCATTTAGTCGCATACTAAAAAGAACTGAATAAATCCAATGATAAAAGGTAAAGGTAATGTCTTCATAAACTTATCATGGAAGTAGGTTTATAAATAACGATGAAAAAAGGAGGGCTGGGTGATTGCTTTTATCCATTTCATATAAGCTTTTTTACGTAAGGATGTGTAAACGATGAAAAATAAGTACATGCTGTCAGCTTCAGGTATGTATATTAACTATTTTCTACTTGGCATGGTCAATATCATGCTTGCATCAAATATGTCATTTTTGACAAAACAATTAAATACCGACGGTGCTGGAATCAGCTATATCATTTCTGCTATCGGAATTGGAAAATTGCTTTCATATTCTCTATCAGGCATCTTGTCTGATAAAGTCGGACGAAAACCTTTGATTATTGTTTCGTCTCTGACGATGGCTATTTTCTTAATTGGCATTCCATTATCGCCAAATTATCAAACAGCCTTTATCTTTGCCATTATTGCTGGTATTGCAAACTCTGCTATGGACGCTGGAACATACCCTGCTTTGATTGAAGTTTTTCCTAAATCTTCAGGTTCAGCCAGTGTTCTTGTAAAAGCATTTATATCAGCTGGAGCAGCGCTTCTGCCGTTTATGATTGCCTTTTTTGCGGATCGTGATTTGTTTTATGGGTATGCTTTTTTCCTTCCCGCTCTTATTTATTTACTAAATATGATCTTTATGTTCAAACTGCCTTTTCCCAATCATAAACGCGAACAGAATACAGTTCAACAGCAAAGTACAGAAGAGAATAAATTTATCTCTCCTCCTAACATGAAACAAGAAGGAATCGCTCTTATTGTGATTGGATTTACTTCTACAGCTCTGTTTACAGTGGCTCAAATTTGGCTTCCTACTTATGGTCAACAAGTATTAGGTATGGCTGAAAGCAGCTCGGTTCGCCTTTTAAGCTACTACAGCATCGGAGCTTTAATCTCTGTTTTAGTATTAGCCGTATTATTAAGCAAAGTGCTTCGTCCTGTAACGGTTATTCTCGTTTACCCGATGATTACTCTTATCGCTGTACTTACGCTTCTATTTGTTAAAGTACCTGCTATTGCAATTGCAGCTGCTTTTTTCATGGGATTTTCTACGGCTGGGGTCTTTCAATTAGCGATTACCGTTATGACCGAGCTTTTCTGGAACAAAAAAGGAACGGTTACAGGAATTGTAGCGACCGCTGCTGGATTAGCTGCAATTTTATTGCCTTTAGCAACAGGGCTCATGTCTAAAACGGGACATATTTCAATTATCTTTATCTTTGATGCGATGCTTTCAGTAGTAGGTATGGCGGCGGCGGCTTTTGTTAATTACCGCTACCGCAAAATTTTAAATAAAAAGCCCCGCGAACAAATTCAAGAAACAGCCTCATAAAAAAGAGGCTGGGGCAAAAGTATTTTAGAGAAAGTAAAAAAACGAACCATTAATGAATGGTTCGTTTTTTGTTATGGTGAACGTATGTGTCATTTCTTTAGGTCCTTCTAGCAGTTGATTGGAGGGCAAGGCGAAGACTCCTGCGGGGAAAGTGGAACAGATGAGACCCCGCAAGGAGGCTCATCGGCCACCCGCGCAAAGCGAAGACTTGCACGGAAATCAACTGCGGTGTCACAAGCAGTGCAGCTCATGCATACTATTTGTTTGTCTTTATATTGGATTAATTTAGTAAAACCTCAACTTCTTCTTAACTTTTTAAGTCATTTCCTCAGCTGATTTTTGCTTCATAAATAGAAACATCACACCTGAAACAACCGCAAAAACAGCTAAAATGTAAAAGGTAGAAGGCAACGGAATCACGTTAACTAGTGACCCCATAGCTAAGCTACTGACAACTGCTGAAGTTTGTATAGCCGTCATATATGCCGTTGTGGCTAGTCCAATTTGACGCGGGGCTAGTGACTGAGCATACACCATTCCTACTCCCATTGTAGCGGATAGAATAAAAGCATAAAATACTTGAAGCGCAATTAATCCACTCAGCGGTAGATGAAGACTCGTTAAAATAAAATAAAGCACTTGGCAAGCTACTCCAATAATAAAGAATCGTTTAACGCCAATCTTATCAGAAAAATAGCCTCCTAATGGCATAAATACTAGCTCAAAAACAGATGTTACGGTAAAGAGAATACCTACAATCGAAACGGATTGCTTTAATGTATCTGTTACATACAGCGGCAAATACATAGAACGACCGGAGTCCCCCGCAAAAATGAAAAGAGCTGCTACGAATACAGCTATTAATACAGAAGGTATACCAGCTGGCGCTTTTGAAGATGCATGCGCTGAAGGTTGAGGCATACTGTCTTCTTTAAGCGCAAAAAGAACCCACACTAAAGTTGCCAGCGATAACAACCCTGATAGTAAAAATAAAAGAGTATACCCTCCGTGGTCAATGATTAAAGCTCCGAGCATCGGTCCAAAAATATAGCCTTGTGAAAATGCCATTCGCACAGTACCGGTAATCGTACCTGCCTGCGATTTACTTTCTTCCTTTTTAACAATAAAATCATTCAGCAGAGCAAAGAAAAAAGAAAACGCATTAAACCCTCCTATAGCAAGTAAAATGAGTGCTATTGTATAAGAATGCGTAAACGCTAAGGGAACTCTTGAAATGGTTCCAATCAGTAAGGCCCAAATAATAAATGGCTTTCGTTTTCCCCATTTGTCTGATAAAGAAGCCAAATAAAACGAGACGATTAAACCAAGAATGCTCATTGGGACAAATAAAAATCCTGCTTGAAACGAAGTGGCGTGCAATGTATTTGTTGCCCAAACCGTTAAATAAGGCATAAAGCCGCCAACAGACAACCCAATAATAAATAATGAAATAAAAATCGTTCGAAAATCCCGGTCTGTAAATACAATCTTTATGCCTGATACAAACGAATTTTCTGCTTTCGACATAAACTCATTTCAACCCTTTCTATCCAGCTGTCAAACGTTCCATTTTCGCAAAAAAACGCACCTTTCTTCAAGAAACAGTAGAAGAAAGGTGTGTAAATAAAGGTTATTTTCCAATTTGTACAGCAATTTTTTCTTTTTGTTCTTCCTTGTTGATCAGCTCTTTGAATTTAGTTAAAAGAGGTGCTTTTAATTCTTCATCTTTTAACGCAAAAGCAAGGGTCGTAAAAATAAAATCTAATTTTTCCCCTGCATCATAACGTTCGCCTTCGAATTCGTAAGCATAAATAGAACGGTCTATATTCATACGCTGAATAGCATCCGTTAGCTGAATCTCCCCACCTTTTCCAGCTTCCTGCGTTTCAAGATAATCAAAAATGTCAGGTGTAAATACATAGCGTCCAATAATTCCTAAATTAGACGGAGCTTCTTCGACTGATGGTTTTTCTACAAAACCATTCACTTCGTATAATCGGTTTTTATTTACTTTTGGATCTATAATCCCGTAACGATGAACGGCTTCTTCCTCTACGCGCTGCACGCCGATAACCGACGATCCCGTTTGGGTATACTGGTCAATCAGCTGTTTTAAACAAGGCTGATCTGGGTCTGTTAAGTCATCTCCAAGTAAAACTGCAAACGGTTCGTTTCCAATAAATTGTCGAGCACAGCCAATCGCATGGCCAAGGCCTTTCATTTCTTTTTGACGAACGTAATGAATATTCGCTAGTTCAGAGATATGCTCCATTTCCTCTAATAGTTCGGTCTTTCCTTTTTGATGAAGCAAGTGTTCTAATTGAATATTATGGTCAAAATGATTTTCAATCGCTTGTTTTCCGTTTCCTGTAACAATTAAAATATCTTCGATGCCTGATTTTAAGGCTTCTTCCACAATAAATTGAATGACGGGCTTATTTACAATTGGAAGCATTTCTTTTGGGATAGATTTTGTAACGGGTAAAAAACGAGTACCTAACCCTGCTGCTGGTATAACTGCTTTTTTTATAGTCTGCATATGATTTACTCCTCTCTGTTAGTTATCTAGCTGTCTTACATCTATTACGCTTTAACAGGCACCATCTTGAAAATTTCTTTCACACCTTGCTTGTATCCTCCCGCTGAGCGAAGTGATTCTCCGATTTGTTGTGCATACTGTTTATATGTGTGAGTAGTTAAAACGTCGTTAACTGTATTTTTGATGAGCTCAGCAGATACGTTATTTTTATCTAATTTCACGCCTGCTCCTAACTCCTGCACGCGATCGCCTACCATAAATTGATCCACTGCCATTGGAATAACGACAAGCGGCGTATCGTAGTATAAACCTTCACTGCTGCTGTTCATTCCGCCGTGAGTAATAAATAAATCCGCACGTTTTAAAATTTCTAGCTGCGGTACGTATTGTTTTACAACGAAGTTTTCTGGAATGTGTGCTAATTCTTCAGGTTTTGTATTTTTACCAATAGATAAAATAACTTTACCCTCAAAATCTTTTAATGCTTCTATACATAAGTTATAGATTTCTAGCTGCTGATTAAAAATAGTTCCCATAGAAACAAAAATAATTTTTTCATTTTCATTTTGTAAGTAATAAGGATCTTCAATATCTAGTCGTTTAACAATTGAAGGACCAATAAACTTGTACTCACTCGTAAATTCAGATACGTGCGGCTGAAAGAATTCTGACGTAAATACTAACGTAATATCCCCTGGATTTGACATAATGTCCATGGAGTCTTTTAACTCCGTATTATATTGGCTGTTGAACTTATTTAATGATTTTTCGAATTGAGGATAAAAGGAAGATTGGTCAGGTTCTGTTTGACCACTTGGCATCATACAAGTTGCTAACTCCTTATTTAACGCAAACGTCGTACAAAGAGAAACCTTTGGAAGCTGAAGAAGGTCGGCCACAGCGGAACCTGCTAAAAGGTGATAATCATAAAGTACATAATCATATGTTTCATGTTTCGTTTCACTCATAATTTTAGTAATAATATTTTCAGATTCATTTAAAAACAAATTCATTATTTCATAGCGGTCATAAGACTCTTCTTTGGTCATCCGGTTGCTCATATCTAGACTTGGACGAAAATCTTCGTATTCACGAAATTCCGCTCCTGCTTTTCGAATTTTTTCAACATATTCTTCAATGCCGTAATAGACGACCTTCTCCCCTTGAGCCATTAATTCTTTTACAATTCCTAAAGAAGGGTTCACATGTCCTTCACCTGGAAAGCCTATTACTAATACATTTCCCATAACATCCATTCCTTTCACTTAGTTAATAATTAAATCACTTAATTATTCATTTGGTAAATTTATTGTATAGAAACTGAATTTACTATAAATTATCTTTATCGTAAAGTCATTAAGCGTTTCCAACTAAAAAAAGGTTAAATAGGCTCATTTTGGAATATAGTTATAAATTAACTCAAGAAAAACAAATATTGTAAAATTTATCTTGTTTGTAAATAGATGTATACGCTTCAATATGATGAAAATAAAAAACACACCTAGCTACATTAAGCATAAGGTGTGTTTTTTATTTAGAAGTTATATAACTCCCATATATCTGATGTTTCTGAACCAATATACCAAGCTGCCGCCCCGCCTAAATGATAGTCATTAATTAATTTAACCCGGCGCTGCATAGATGCTTTGTCTTCGAGCCATATTTGATGCTTCGTACCATTTTCGGTGTATTCTACATAGTACTGAGAGGCTTGGCTGTCCCATTTTTTAGTTAACTTTTTAGAAGAGATAATTGCTTCGGCTTCTTTCATCGTTAAGTCTTTTGTGACAACTTTTTTGGTAGATAGATCCGTTTTCCATTCTCGCGTATAAAAAGGAACTCCCAGCAGGATTTTGTGTGCAGGTACATCTTTCATAAGAAGTTCTGTTCCTTCTTTCACCCAAGGCAGCGAAGCCACAGACCCTGGAACCTGACTCCCTCCCCAGTGTTCTTCATAACCCATCATAATGACGTAATCTGCCACTTGACCAATCTGTTTTCGATCAAAGCTTCCTGACCAAAACGGATCATTATTCTCTCGTGTTACGTCTACTGAAACGGTCATACCATGAGGCTTTAACGCTGCTTTTAATTCTTTAATAAATAAAACAAAATCTTGTTTGTTTTTGATATTAATATTTTCAAAGTCAACGTTAATACCGTCACTGTTTGTTTTCACAAGCGAACTTTCGACTGACGATACAAGCTTTTGCCGCTTTGCTTTATTGCCTAGGACGTCACTTGTCAGCACATCATCGAAATTGTTACCGATGAGCGGCCAGACTTTTTTGCCGTTTTTGTGAGCCGTTTGAACATACGATGGATTTATAGAAGATGAAACAACTTTGTCACTCCGCGTTAGCGTAAACCAGCGTGGTGAAACAACGTCTAAGTTCTTTTGTTTCATCGATTCTGCATAGCCTGCTGTTTTTTCATTAAAGCTCCAGCCCATAACTACTGGCTGATGCTTCTTTTGTGCTAAATCAGATTTTTTGATCCAGCCCTTTTTCCCTTCCAAAAGCTGTACTTGTACATAGTAATCAGGAATAATAAGCATTTGTCCAGGCTTAATATTTGTTGATGATAGCTGATTTAACTTTGTTAATTCAGTCGCTTTTACACCGTACTTTACAGAGATTTTCCAAAGCGTATCTCCTGATACTACTTTATGTAACAAGCCTTTTGGTGGTATTTTCAGCGTTTGCCCCGGAGTTAACTCCGTCGTTTTTAGCTGATTTTGTTTTATTAGCTCGCTGACTGTTACACCATATTGTTTAGCTAGTAGCCATAGTGTATTTCCTAGCACTACTTTATGGGTGATAACTTGAGCTGCATCTCCCGCTTCAGATGAAATAGCAGGAAATTCTTCTCCTTTTTTCACTGTCTGAACAACCGAAGAATGTAAAGATGGAGAACGATACACATTTACATTATCACCTTTGACAGTGCCTACTGAAGAAGCAGCGTCTCCTTTACTTATTGGGGCCAATCCTCCACTGAAAAGACAGAGAATAAGTAGGCTCATACATATTTTCTTCATTTGATAATCTCGCCTCCCCACTTTTTGACATCACCTGTCTAGTTTACTACTCCTATAAGATAGAATCCTAGAGGTACATTGTGGTAAAGAAACGTCTGGGTATACGTCAAACTCAAATAAAAAAGCTTACCGTCCGATGACGATAAGCTTTCGTTTCTTATGCATTTCCCACTACATTTTGATCGTTAATATCCATATCAATTGTATTGGCGGTACTGGCACTGCTTGTAATATTCATAAAGTTTCCTGTGTTCCCGCTACCAGAACCGACTGTTGTAAAAGCTGTACTCTTTGGCTTAATAGCCAGACAATCACCAAACTCCACTGAAGATGAAACCAATACATTCGAGATATTTACGGCTCCTACTACCGATGGCATCTGCCTCTCCTCCTGTTCACTATCTATCTGCTATATGATATGAGCAGAAGGCTAAAAAGTAGCTTTTTCATCTTTTAAATTTTATTAAGGATCAATTCGTTTATACCTTGATTCTGCAAACATATATACTCCGTATGCCATAAGCCCGATTGATACGATAGCCAGCAGTACAGACCCAAAAGGACGCTGCGCTACTTCAGCAAGGGCTCCATCTAACCCTTTCGTTTCGTCTGGATCCGCTTGAAGAGCCGTGCGAATAAGAAAGAAGCCAATAATCCCAAAGACGATACTTCGAGCAATAATACCCGCTTTTCCAATATGCCCGCTCCATCGCCACTCTTCTTTTGACATTTCGTTTTTCTTTAGTTTTTTTAGGAAGCGTCCTGAAAGAGCCCAATATACTTGTCCAATCCCAAAGATAATAACGCCGATACCTGTAAGCGCAATGATGGTTTGCCCAAAGGGATAAGATAACAGCTTGGCTGATACCGTTTGATAATGCTTACCTGACGTATGAACGTGAGCATGAAGCAAAATTCTTACCGAACTCACACAAAGACTAATATAAAACGTGGCTACAACTAAATAGCCTAAACGAGTAAAAGCGCCTTTTACACCATGCCCAACGTGGTGAGGGTCAAAAATAGCAGAAATGATTTGCCAAAACGCATATCCACTTAAACCTACTGCTAAAACGATTAAAATTAAAAATCCAAACGGCTGCTTTGCAATTGTGTGTAGGGCTCCTTGAGAAGTAACCAAATCGCCTTTTAATCCGAAAGCTGTCTGAATCGCTAATATACCGATGATAAAATAGACCACACCTTGAGCCACATGACCAAACCGTGAAAAACGCACGACAAATGGTTTAGTACGTTCTTTTAAGCGATGTAACTTTCGACCAAACGTATCTTTTTTAACAAATGGAGATTCACCCATACGTTTCCTCCTGCTTTTTGAAAACAAACTTTATTTTATAAAACACCTGAAAATAAGCGCGCAAATGATTCTTTCGAACGTTCTACTAAGCTTCGCTTGTAAAATGCTACTGGCTTGATCAAATGACTGTCTTCCATATCTTCTTCATAGTTTTTGATGAGCGTTTGAATTGTCTCTCCGTCAATTAAAAATGCATTAACTTCAAAGTTCAGATGAAAGCTCCTCATATCCATATTTGCAGTACCTACTGAAGCCATATCTCCATCTATAATCACGATTTTTTGATGCAAAAACCCTTTTTGATACGAATATACTTCAATTCCACAGCGAAGAAGTTCAGCAAAATATGATCTCGTTCCATATTGAGTCAGAAAGCCATCATTAATTTCCGGCACCATAATTCGTACTTCTACACCTTTTCTAGCCGCAATACGAAGAGCAGTTCTTATAGCTTCGTTTGGAACAAAATATGGGGTAGAAATCCAAATTGACTTCGTCGCGCTTGTAATCATTGTATAATAATAGTCGCTCATATTTTCCTGCGTATCTGGCCCCGTCGCCACTACCTGAACGAACCCTTCTCCTTCAACACGATGAGGTTTTGTATATGATTCATTGTTAATTAAGCATTCCCCCGAAACGTATTCCCAGTCAAACATAAAAATCGAGTGCAAGGTTTGAACAGATTCACCTCTTAACATCAGGTGGGTATCTCGCCAAAAACCGATTTTTTTATTTTTCCCTAAATACTCATCGCCTACATTCAGCCCTCCTACAAAACCTACTTCCCCGTCAATTACAACTATTTTACGGTGGTTTCGAAAGTTGAATTTTTGATTAAAAAATCCATACTTAATAGGTAAGAACGCATGCACTTTAACATTCGCTTTTTTCATTCGCTTAATATCTGAACCCGATAGTGTAAAGCTTCCCATTGTATCGAATGTAAAGCGCACTTCTACACCTTCACTTGCTTTCTTTATTAAAATATCAATGATTTCTTTTCCTAACGAATCTGAGTGAAACATGTAGTACTCCATATGAATAAAATGTTTTGCTGACTGCAAATGCTTTTTGATTTCGTTAAACGTTTCTTGTCCATTTTTAAGCACATAGGTTTTTGTATAAACATTCATCTTCGTCAAAGATACACATTGAAGGTACTGAGCAAAATAACGCTGATGAGATTGGAGGGGCGATAGATCAGGCGTCGTTTCTTTATCTGCCATCTTTCTAAGCATCTCTCGGTTATGCATACGCTTTTTTTTAAACATATGCCCCTTTAAATAGAGCTGTCCTGAATACAAATAAAAGAAAAAGCCTGCAACAGGGAAGAAAAAGAGAACATACATCCAAACCAACGTACTTTCAGGCGTTCGATTTTCAAGCATAAGTGAATACATACAAATAAAAATGATGACACCATATAATCCAACTAAGGCATACTTCCAATGAACATCAATAGAGGTAAAAAAGAAAGCATAAATTGAAAGTAAAATAATAAATAAAAAAATAAAGTCCAACCGGCGTTTTTTCATAAAAGCTCTCCTAAAAACAAACTGTATTGTATCACTTGTCTATCTTTCATATGAGGTAGTATATGGAATACACAGAATTCTTATCATGCATGCCACATAAAATGTACATATATTTGCACAAAAAGCAGTTTAGCCGCTTAAGCAACTAAACTGAACTACCTCAGACAAGCATCATTTATATACCTATACCCTGGATGGTAAAACAAAAAACCTCCTTACAGGGAGGTTTTTTCACTGGTTTTTCTCGCATGACGATGACTTTTTATGAGTTGGTATAACCAGACTCTTTTTCTTTTTTAGGCCAAACGAAATTAGAAAGAGATAATAAGAAATCAATTCCTACAATAACTGTCCACAATTCCACTACATTTTGCAGCACGTTGGTTTTTCCATTTGATACTATATACATCATCGCCGCTAAAAGAGCTGCCCCAATAGCGTAAGCAACAAGGTGCTGTATCCATGACTTAAAATAATGCTTTGCATATTCTTTTCCATAGCGCCTACGAGGTTTCTCTCCGTTTTTCATCACATAATATTGAAAGCGTTCGTCTGCCCATTGAATCATACTTTTTCCAAAAGCGATCGAAATTCCAATATACACGGCTGCAATAGCGTGAGCATAAGTCGCTGTAGCACCTCCGTAAAGGTCTACGCTCGTCACAATCAGAAGAAAAAAATCAACAACAGGTGTTAGAGCTAAAATAAAAAAACTGAGCTTTTGTTTTTTAAACGTATACCTTGTTGCTAATCCTAAAATGATGACTACCCAAAAAGCGATTTCACATGCAATAATCATCCAGGCTATTAAATTCAAATAATCCCCTCTCTTCCTCTCGTTCAACAAATAGATAATAGGTTTTAAATAAAAATTTTATGCATAAGTTTATTTTTATGTATATACATCCTGCTTCATAACCCTACGGTCTATTCCATCCTCAGCGGAGTTCTAAGATTCATTGAACCGTATTTGCTAGGCGGCTCTTTTAAATCGATATCTATAATACTCCCAGCTCATTCCTACCGCCACTCCAATCGAATAGGCTAGTATATCGCTCCATAAGAAGCCATAACCCAGAATGAGCCCTCCTAGCGCAGTCTTTCTTATGTCATCAATCCACGGAGCGTGATACAGCTGTGTAAATTCAATGAAGTAACAAAACACTATAGCAAACATACCAATCATTTTTGTCTTCCATGTAGGAAACAAAAAACCCGCACTGACAAAAATCATTAAGGCCCATAACGAATCTCCCGCATATATATTTACGATGTGAGGAAGATACGCAGTAAGTTTTCTTGATAAAAGACCTGCTCCCATGATCACAATAGCTAGAAGCAGATATACCCATCTATTTCTTTTATTCATTTCAAACTCCTTTTTCTTCTTAAATGCTCCGTAACAATAAGCCTTCACTGTATAATTTTATCAGAACCGCAGACTGTTAAATACCGCTTTTTTTCATTTTTTACAGCTTCCCCCTACGTATATATGACAAGTGTCATAGTTTCTATATGACACGTATGTCTTAAATAGTCAGAAAAATCCCTTTATACTGAGGATAATATACGGTGATGAAAGGAATTTCATATGACTATACAAAAACAAAAGAATTTACGAAAACAAGTTGCACCCTTTGAAAAAGCAGTAATGAAAGACAGCATAAGACAATTGATTAATACTTTTTTACCTTTTTTCACACTATGGTTTCTCGCTTATGAGAGCCTTTCAATTTCTTATTTTTTAGCATTTCCGCTAACTGTTATCGCAGCAGGGTTTTTAGTAAGAATATTCATTATTTTTCATGACTGTTGTCACTACTCTTTCTTTAAGAGTAGACAACACAATAAAATTCTCGGAACAATTACCGGTGTGTTAACGATGTTTCCTTACAGTCAATGGGGACATAGCCATGCCATTCACCATGCAACAAGCAGCAACTTAGATAAAAGAGGTACGGGTGACATTTGGGTGTTAACCGTAACGGAATATAAAGAAGCTTCTATTTGGAAAAAAATCGCTTATCGTATCTATCGCAACCCGTTCGTTATGTTCGGCGTGGGACCTATATATGTATTTTTGATTACAAACCGATTCAATCGAAAAAATGCGAAGAAAAAAGAGAGAATGAACACGTATCTTACAAATGTATTGATTGTTGCATTAGCAGCAGCGACCTGCTGGTTGGTAGGTTGGCAGGCGTTTGTATTAATTCAAGGACCGATTTTCTTCATTTCAGGTTCAATTGGAATTTGGCTGTTTTATGTACAGCATCAGTTTGAAGATTCTTATTTTGAAGAAGATGAGCACTGGGATTATGTAAAAGCAGCCGTTGAAGGAAGTTCATTTTACAAGCTTCCAAAACTTTTGCAATGGCTAACAGGCAATATCGGGTTTCACCACGTACATCATTTAAGCCCAAGAGTGCCCAACTATAAGCTTGAAGCTGTTCATCAACACACACAGCCTCTTCAAAATGTACCAACCATTACACTCTCAACAAGCCTTCGCTCTCTTCGATTCCGTTTATGGGATGAAGAAAACAAAATGTTTGTGAGCTTTAAAGAAATAAAAAAACGCTCAGCTGCACTAAAAGCAAGCAGAATTTCTTCTCAAACAAAAGCAGAACTTTAATAAAACAGTCAAGCTTTCAAAAGCTTGACTGTTTTATCTATTCACCTAAACTTATTTCATTCTACTTTGTGGTAAACTAATAGTGTATTTTAACAAACAAATGAGGTTCTTTATGAAAAAATATACGTTTTTCCAAAAAATCACTGGGCTATCTCCTTACATATGGACGGTATTTGCCATTTTACCATTTTATTTTATCTTACAGTCTTCATCCATGAATCACATTATTCTTGGCTCTTTACTAACCATCTTATTTTTTATTTTCTATCGTTTTGCATTTGTTTCAACAGACAAGTCCGTTTACGTATGGACGGCTTTATTAATCGTCATTTCCTTAGCACTAACAACGATTTTTAATTATATTTACTTTGCCTTTTACTTCGCTTTTTTTATCGCTTATTTTATTGGAAATATCCAAAAGCGGCTCGCTTTCTTCACTTTGTATGCTGTTCATTTGATCAGCACCGTTATTTCGGTAAACTTTAACGTTGTTATGCAAGAAGAGATCTTTTTAAAACAGCTGCCTTTCATTTTTGTAATTTCCATTAGTGTAATTGTACTGCCATTTAGCATTTATAACCGGAAGAAGCGAGACCGGCTGGAAGAACAGCTGGAAGATGCAAATAAACGTATTTCTGAGCTTGTAAAACAGGAAGAGCGCCAGCGTATAGCTCGCGACCTGCACGATACGTTAGGACAAAAGCTGTCTCTTATCGGTCTAAAAAGTGATTTAGCAAGAAAACTTATTGCAAAAGATCCTGAAAAAGCAAAATCTGAATTAAAAGATGTCCAGCAAACAGCGCGCACGGCTCTTAATGAAGTGAGAAAAATGGTTTCTCAAATGCGTGGAATTCGCCTTAGCGAAGAACTAAAACGCGTTCAAGAGCTTTTAGAAGCTGCCGAAATTACGTTTGTAGGAGAAAAGGATATTTCATTAGAGAATGTGTCTTTGTTAATTGAAAATATTCTGAGCATGTGCTTAAAAGAAGCCGTAACCAATGTGGTCAAACATAGTCAAGCCACCGTTTGCACGATTACTTTACATCAGTCTGCAAAAGAAGTAGGCATAACGGTAGAAGACAATGGAGTGGGTATTAATACGAAAAAAACCTGCTGGGAAGGAAACGGACTTTTAGGAATGAAAGAGCGGTTGGAGTTTGTAAACGGCCATCTTGATATCTCCAGTCAAGGGGGGACGATTATTCATATTACAGTTCCAAACATCGTCAAACATATTAAGGAGGAACAATTATGATTCGAATTGTCATTGCCGAAGATCAGCAAATGATGTTAGGAGCTTTAGGCTCTTTGTTAAATTTAGAAGATGACATGGAAGTTGTCGGAAAAGCTTCTAATGGGGAACAAGCGGTATCACTTGCTAAGCAGCACCAGCCAGACATATGCGTAATGGACATCGAGATGCCACTTAAAACTGGGCTTGAAGCTGCAGAGGAACTGAAAGATTTAAACTGCAAAGTCATCATTTTAACAACGTTCGCTCGCTCCGGCTATTTTCAAAGAGCTTTGAAAGCAGGCGTAAGTGGCTACTTACTAAAAGATAGTCCAAGTGAAGAACTCGCAAATTCAATTCGAAGCGTGATGGCAGGCAGACGCCTCTATGCTCCAGAATTAGTGGATGACTTATATAGTGAATCTACCAGTCCTCTTACAGCTAGAGAGAAAGAAGTATTAGCTCTAGTAGCTGATGGAAAAAACACAAAAGAAATTGCTGACGAACTATCTATTAAGACCGGAACAGTGCGCAACTATATTTCTACCATTCTGGACAAACTCGAAGTAAAGAATCGCATTGAAGCCATTACTCGCTTTAAGGAAAAAGGATGGTTCAAATGAAAAAAGCATGCATCAAACCGAGATGCATGCTTTTTAATCATTTGGGAGTTTATCGTACCCTAATTTGTCGATGATCACGATATGCTCGGGGAATTCATCAAGCAGCTGCTGTTTTGTGAATAATTCAAAGTCACGGAAATCAAAGCCTGGTGCGACCATACACCCTACCAGGGAAAACGTATTCTCATTTGCGACAGAGGAACCGAAAATGGTATCTCTTGGAACTAAAAATTGAGGAACTTCTCCATTTTCTAAGTTTGTACCTAGTTTTACTTCTTGATAGGTTCCGTCGCGGTAGATAATATGAATGGTTAAAGAACTTCCCCCATGATAGTACCATAATTCATCTGATTGCAGCCGGTGGAAATGCGATACATCGTGAGACCTTAATAAAAAGTAAATACTCGTATATAGAAATCGTTTGTCATCAAACTGAGATGACACTTCTTTATCAGAAATTTCATCATTAGAACGATAGGTTTGTTTATAAAACCCTCCTTCTGGATGAGGCTGCAGCTCAAGCTTTGAAATCCAATATTCCCAATTATGTAAATCCATTACGTTCCTTCCCTTCCTTTTTTCTTTTATCATTAACTACATCATAGTAAATCATTCTTTCTAACACAACAAACGGCTTCATTATTCCATTAGGAAAATGAAGCCGCTTACCACCGGTATCTTATCATTACATCCTACCCTTTCTGTTAGCACGGCTATATCTATACCTGCTAGAATGGCAGCGATGAAATAAATACGTCATATACAAATCTAACTGAAATCGATCTCCCTCAATGAAACATTGAAACGGCTGTTCTTTATCTTGATAAATTTCCGCAGATGAACGCTGCTTAAACGGGACAATATTCATCTCTTTTCCCCCTCAGACAGATGTGCTTTTTAGTGTAAATGCTGATGACAAACGTAATATTTTTTGATAAAAGTGAGGGCTGCCTGTGCATCTTGAATGCCAAGCTTTTTACAAACGCCCGCTAACATGAGCAGTTTGTACATAACCAGCTTTTGATTATTGGTTGCCAGTACGTAATAAACAATCGTATTAGCAACTGCCCGCGGTAATCTTATTTTTTTCAACTCATATAACGCAGCAGACGAAGACATGCCTGCTTCGTTTAAAATTTGCTCGGTTGTGTACGTCTCCAAATAGCGAGCAAGCTTTCTTTCTTTATTGTTAAATATACCTTTAAAATCGTTCATTTTCTCTCCCTCTGTTATTTTAATAATCCATTAAACGCTGCATTAATTAGCCATAATGCGATAGCTCCCCCTGATAAATAAGTGCTGAGATAGAATATTAGCTCCATATACCTCCCTCCCATTTCTATCTTACCCCTTCATTTCTCTAGCTGCAGTGATATTCATCACAGTAAAAAGTGTATTGTTGAGCTGCCGAATAGCTCCGCAAAAGAGCTCGTGAGAAAGGTCTCACGAGCTGCTTAGTTAGCATTTTTATTTTCGGATAATGCGTTTAAAAATCATAATAATTAATAATACAACCACAATAACAAGCAAAAATTTCAACATGAGTTGTCCATCCCTTCAAATCAGTAAATCGTCTTTCATTAGTAAGTAGTTACCCTGTTTCGTTTTTTATAAACTGCTGACTGCTTATTTCATGCCAAAAATTATATAATAGTAGAAAATGAGCTTAAATTAGCCCTACATATAAAATATAAACGGGAGTATAACCATGACTGACTATCTTCAAACATTTCTGCTTGAACATTTAGAAGCAGCAGAGCTTATTAGTGTTCTCTTGAACATCCTTATTAGCATTACGGGCGTATTTCCAAGCGCGCCCCTTACGTTCGTAAACGTAAAATTATTTGGTTTTTGGAATGGATTTTTACTTTCTTTTATTGGAGAAGTTTTAGGTGTAGCTCTCTCTTTTTGGCTGTACCGAAAAGGTTTCCGTACACTTGTTCATACCAAAACACCTTCTCACTCCAAGTGGCTAAAGCTGCTGCGCGTACAAGGGAAAGAGAGTTTTATATTCATTCTTTCTTTGCGATTACTTCCCTTTGTTCCATCAGGCCTCATTACATTCTTCAGTGCTGTAGGAAAAGGCTCCTTTGCGGTATTCATTTCTGCTAGCGCACTTGGAAAAATTCCAGCGCTTTTTATTGAAGTTTATTCGGTTTATCATATTTCACGAGGATCTATGCAAGGAAAAATCATCTTGGTGGTTTTATCCATTATTTTACTTTTTTATATAAGTAAAAAATGGAAGAAAAAAGCTTAACAGATTATAAAAAGGGAAGACTATCTAAAAATAAGTAAAAACATTATCCTATGTAACTGTAATAAGATAACGTATTGGAGATGGTCCATTGATTTTCCTGTTGGTTTCTGCAAGTATTATTGTTCCTATTATCATGCTTTTTTTCTCACTAAAGTGGAAAGGAGCAGAACTAGTTTTTAATACGCTAGCCCTTCTTTCAGCGCTAGTATTTGGAAATATAGCCGCTGCTTCTATCTATCGTATCTTAAAAAATCATACTGTTTTTATGACGAGCATTCATGCAATCTTTTTAAATTCAGCTTTTTTATTAACCGGTGCATACCTTGGAATCTATGTATTGTATAAACTGTTAGCTCTGACCTTAAATGTAAAACAGCGTACTATGTGAAAATAGTACGCTGTTTTTTTAAGTGCAGTTTATTTTATGATTCCAGTTGGTATACATAGAGGTGAACCATCAACCGGATTTTGAATGATAGTTGATGATAAATTAAACACATCCCTTATCATTTCTTCTGTAAATACTTGAGCAGGAGAACCTTCTTTGTAAATCTGACCGTTTGAAATACTGATTAAATGATCTGCATAGCGAGCTGCTTGGTTTAAATCGTGCAAGACCATCACAATTGTACAATTTCTCTTTTGGTTTAAGAAACGAAGAAGTTCAAGCACTTCAATCTGATGAGCTAAATCTAAATATGTGGTAGGCTCGTCCAAAAGCAGAAGCTCCGTACCCTGTGCTAATGCCATTGCAATCCAGGCCCTTTGACGCTGTCCTCCAGAGAGCGCATCCAGTGTGCGATGACTTAAATTAGACAGTTTAGTTGCCTGTAAAGCCTCCTCTACAATTTGATGATCTTCAGCAGAATAGCGAGCAAATAAGCCTTTATGAGGGTGACGACCATAATAGCATAGCTCTTTTACTGTTAAATCTTCAGGAGCTTCAGGAGCTTGAGGCAAAATAGCCAGTTTTTTTGCTACTTCTTTTGATGAATGTTGATGAATATCTTTTCCGTTTAAATAAATATTTCCTTCTGTCGGCTTTAATAAACGCGCCAATGAACGAAGGATTGTTGATTTTCCGCAGCCATTTGATCCAATGATTATGCTTATCTTTCCTTCTGGAATGTGAAGGTCAATATCGCGAATAACTGAAGTTGAATCATATGATAGCGAAAGTTTTTCCGCAGTTAACTTTGTCATTACTCTTCCTCCTTTCTCCTATTTTTTCTGTTCACGCCGCAGTAAATATAGAAAATAAGGGGCACCAATAACGGATGTTACGATTCCAGCGGGAATCTCAATGGGCGACACAACCCCTCTTCCGAGACTGTCAGCAATTATCAGGAATAAAGCACCTACTGCTGCTGAAACTGGTAACAAGAACTTCGACCGACTCCCTACTAACCTCCTACTAATATGAGGAGCAATTAAACCAATAAATCCAATTGACCCAACTACAGCTACAGATAAACCGGTTAATATCACAGCCATACTCAATAGTGTATAACGAACGTACTTTGTTCGCTCTCCTAGGCCAACTGCAATCTCATCTCCTAAGTTTAAAATATCGAGCTTAGATGCAAATATAATAATAAAAGGAACAAGTACGACGCAAGGAATTAACATCAAAAGCTCACTCCAGCCTCTTCCCCATAAACTTCCTGTAAGCCAAAGAAGAGTTGTATTCACGTCATCTGGAAACTTAATCATAAAATACTGAATTCCAGCCTGGCAAATAGCTCCTAAAGCTACACCCACTAAAGCCAGCGTATGAGTTTTAGCTCCTTGAGAATAAGAAAACACCATGAGTATAACGGCGATGACCGATGCTCCTAAAAAAGCTGAAAGCGGCAGCAGAAGCATAGAAGCAGCTGGAAATACAATTAAGATAAAAACGGCGAACAGCCCTGCTCCTTTTGTTACACCGATAACATCAGGAGAAGCAAGCGGGTTTTTTAATATCCCTTGCAAAATAGCTCCTGCTACCGCTAAAGCCGCACCGACCACAATAGCAATGAGGGTACGTGGAATGCGATAATTTGTTAAAATAAAGGAACTACCTTGGGAACTACCTACTATTTGCTGAAAGATTTCTGCAGGGGAAATATAAACGGCTCCTACTCCTAAGCTAATTACAACCGTGATGATTAAACATAGCAATAAGATACTTAATATTTGATAAGGGTGTTTTCTTTTCATTGCTTAATATTCCTCCCTTTTCTAGCAAGATATAAAAAGAAAGGAGCTCCGATAAGAGCTGTTACAATCCCTACTGGCGACTCAAAAGGATAGGCAATGAAACGAGAAAGTACATCGGCATAGACAAGCAAAATGGCTCCTAATAGAGCTGAAAATGGTAGGATTCGCTGGTAGTCTCCTCCTACTAATTTTCTAGCTATGTGAGGTACAATGAGACCTACGAACCCAATTGGCCCCGCAACGGCAACAGATGCACCTGCAAGCATAATGACTAGTATACCTGCAAAAAAGCGAATCCATTTTACCTTTTCGCCTAAACCTGTTGCCATATTCTCTCCTAACACTAGAATCGATATAGAACGAGATGATACAAAAGCTAGAAGAAGACCTAGAGATGACCAAGGTAACAAAATTTTTACATGAGTCCAGTCTTTCCCGTTAATAGAACCTACAAGCCAATACAAAACGTCCGTAGCTTGTTCATTTAACACAATCACTCCTTGAGTAAGCGACGATAAAAATAAATGCACGGCCATTCCGGCAAGTGCTAGTTTCACATGAGTTGTCTTTCCGCCCGATGCGAACAAATAAACCGTTATTCCTCCTAAAGCTGCTCCCAAAAAGGCAATATAAACAGTTGATTGAGAGGTAAAATCAGGAAATAGAATAAAAGCTATTACAATCGCTAATGAAGCACCTGCATTTACCCCAAACACTTGGGGTGAAGCAAGCGAATTTCGTGTAATAGCTTGCATCAATGCTCCAGCAGCTGCCAAGCTGGCTCCAATAAGAGCTGCCAGCACGGCTCTTGGCAACCTGAGCGTCTGTACGATCGTTGTCTGCTTAGAGTCATCAGGAGCAAAAATTGCTTTAATTACTTCTGTAAAACTAACTGCAGAGGATCCCACAGCGACATGTAAAATCATTCCGATGATTAACAAGCAAACACTAGCTACCAACACAATGTATTTATTTATTTTTTGCTTTTGGACAAAATTTGTCATTTCCAACACACTTTCTACAGTTTTCTTTTCTAAACAAATAGAAGCAAGAATAGAATAACTATTCTCGCCTCTTTGTCAGATTCAGTTATATTACTGCTGCTTATTGTTTAGTAACTTAACCGTATCTTTTCCAATTGCCTCAGCTGAAATTACCCCTCGGAATCTTGTCCATAAATCACGGTCTACTACAAACACTTTATCATTTTTAACAGCTTTTAAATTTTCCCAAAGAGGATTTGTTTTCCATTCATCCGTTACAAGTTTGCCTTCATTATTTGCTAGGATTAAAATATCTGGATTAATGTCTGACAACTGTTCTAAATTCATTTCAGCATATGCTTCTTTGTTCTGCACAGCGTTCTTCAACCCTAGCTTTTCAAGAAACTCTCCGTCATAAGAAGAAGACGTATGCGCTTGGAAAGAAGTATCTCTCACAACTGCTGGTAAGACTGTCTGACCACTTTCTTCTTTTAACTCATTTTTTAATTTTGAAATCGTTTCTTCATGCTCATTTAATCGCTGCTCTGCTTTTTTTTCTTTTCCTACTGCTTTTGCAATTGTTTTAAATGAGTCTATATTTTCTTCATATGTAGATTCACGACTTTTTAATTCGATTGTAGGTGCAATTTTGTTTAATTCTTTATAAATTGCTTTATGACGCTGCACATCGGCGATGATTAAGTCCGGCTGCAGGGAACTAATTACTTCTAAATTCGGCTGTTGACGTGTTCCTACTGAAGTATAGTCAATCTTTCCACCTACAAGTTTTTTAATCATATCTTTTTTGTTGTCGTCTGCAATCCCTATTGGCTTCATTCCTAAACCTTGCAGAGCATCCACAAAGGATAGTTCAAGAACAACTACTTTTTTAGGATTTTTAGGAACTTTCGTTTTTCCAAGCTCATGCTGAACAGACATCTTTTGGTTATTATCTGAATTTTCTTTTGAAGAATTTTGATTTGACCCGCATCCTGCTAGAACAAATAAAATAGCAACAATAGTAGCTATACTGAGAAGTCTAATCTTTTTAACTTGCTTCATTTTAATGCTTCCTCCTATGTATATACTCTTGATGACGCTGATAATCATTATCATCAATGTTATCTGTTAATTCAAGATGAGTCAATAGTTTTCTCATAATACGGGACATATTTTGAATAAATAACAAAAAAATCCTTTCACTTCTTTTTGAAAAAGCTTTATTCCCTTCCCTTTTTACGATACACTATGTATAAGTTGACCAAATACAACTTTATTGCACTAATACATTTTAGATAAACTTAATTTTGGAGTGAAAATAATGAATTCGTCTCTATTACAAATGAATACTATATTTATTAGTATTCTTATTGAAGCTCTTCCTTTTGTATTATTAGGCGTGATCATTTCAGGAATTATTCAAATTTTTGTAACGGATGAAATGATGGCTCGAGTTATTCCTCAAAATAAAATAGGTGCTGTCCTATTAGCTAGTGTGATTGGAGCTCTTTTTCCAGCCTGTGAATGTGGAATTGTTCCTATTACTAGGCGCTTAATGGCAAAAGGGGTTCCCCTTTATGCTGCCATTCCTTTTATGTTAACAGGCCCTATTATTAATCCTGTTGTTTTATTTTCTACCTTTGTAGCTTTCGGAAATGATTGGAAAATAGTATTTTATCGGGCAGGAGTAGCTTTTATTGTTTCCTTACTTGTAGGTCTTATTTTAAGTGTTCAATTCAAAGCACCTCAGACAAAACGTGAGGTTCATTTGCATACTTCCCCCAAGAAAATGAGTGAGAAAGTTTCACAATCGATTCGTCATACTATTGATGAGTTTTTTTCTGTTGGGAAATTTTTAATTATTGGTGGATTAATTGCCGCCGGCATGCAAACGTTCGTGAAGACCTCTACTTTACTTTCATTGGGACAAGGAAATGTTTCATCAAATGCGGTAATGATGGGACTTGCCTATGTATTATCGCTTTGTTCCTCTGCAGATGCGTTTATCGCTTCCTCGTTTCGCAGTACGTTTACAGATAGTGCTATTGTTTCATTCTTGGTATTCGGTCCAATGTTTGATATCAAGAATACGCTGATGATGCTAAGCCAGTTTAAGACTAAATTTGTCTTTACGCTTTTGGCGTATGTCTTCATTTTAGTACTTATTGTTTCGATTTTAATTGTTCATTAGTAAGGAGGGATTTGGCATGATTCGTATTTTAATTTTAATAGGGTTTACATTCATCTTCATGCACCTTCATGCAACTGGGGATATCTCAAAATATATCAATATGAAATATTCCTGGATTTCATTTTGCACCATCTTTGTCCTTTGGTTCTTGACCATTGCAGAATTAATCTTTTACATGATAGGCCCTAAAAAACATGATGATGATTGTAGCTGTGGATGCGTCCATAATCAGCAAGATGGCAAATGGAAACGAAGAGTATGGTACCCAATTTATATTTTACCAGTACTCACGGTCTTATTTTTACCTGTCGCAACCCTTGATTCTAATATTGTTGAAGCTAAAGGGTTTCATTTTCCTATTTATGACAAAAAGGACCCTTATTCTTCTCATCAATTTTTACAGCCTGACACAAGTTCTTTTTACGGAGAAGAAGCCTATGACAAAATGATTCATCGTGATCTTAAAAAGTTTTCTAAAGGAGAAAATATCAACTTAGAAGACGAGGAATTTTTAAATGCAATGGAGACTATTTACCGATATCCTGGTGAATTCACTGACAAAACCATTTCTTTTAAAGGATTTATGTATCAAACGAAAGAATTAAAAAAGAATCAATATTTTCTCTTTCGCTTTGGTATCATTCATTGTATTGCAGATTCAGGGGTGTTTGGAATGCTTATTGAGTTTCCAGATGATGTTACTTTTAAAAATGATGACTGGGCAACGGTTACAGGAAAAATTAGTACAATGTATTACCAGCCGTTCAAAAAAACCATCCCTGTTGTAAAAGTAACAAAAGTAAAGCGTGAGCAGTCTCCAAAAGACCCTTATGTATATCGAAATAACCAATAATAAAAAGCCGTTCTTTTAAATAAGAACGGCTTTTTACATTAATGAACAAATTCCATTTTTTCTTCGATTTTATGAAATTTCTCATAAAATTCCTGCGCTGAAATCGGTTTGGAGAAATAGTATCCCTGCACTTCATCACATTTTTCTTTATGAAGAAGTTCTACTTGTTCAACTTCTTCTACACCTTCTGCTACGACGGATAGCTGCAAACTTTTGGCTAGTGTAATAATGGCTCTGACAATCGATACTTCCGTTGTATTAGGATCTAAATCTTTAATAAAAGACCGGTCAATTTTCAGCGTATGAATAGGCAGCTTCTGAATATAGCTGAATGAGGAATATCCTGAGCCAAAATCATCAATCGAAATAAATACTCCTGCATCTTTTAAAATTTGTAGCTTTTCGATTGTTTGCTCAACATGCTTCATCGTTACACTTTCCGTAATTTCAAGTTCTAAATATCGTGATTCTAACTCTACTTCACGCAAGACATCTAACACATAATCAACAAAATCTGTTGTACCAAAATCCACGCTTGATATGTTCACACTCATTTTTAAGGGAGGAAGTCCTTTCAGCTGCCAATACTTATTTTGATGGCACGCTTTTTTTAATACCCATTTCGTCAATGTAACAATAACGCCTGTTTCTTCAGCAATCGGAATAAATTCTGCGGGAGAAATAACGCCCATCTCGGCGTGAGTCCACCGGATCAAAGCCTCCACTCCAACAATATGGCCACTTTGAATATTGACTTTCGGCTGATAGTGAAGCTCCATTTCGCCCAGCTCAAAAGCCTTTCGTAAACCATCTTCAATTCTCATTCGTCGCGTAGTATGAACCTGCATTTCTTTTTGATAAAACAGATAATGATTACGCCCTTGTTTTTTGACTTCGTACATCGCTAAATCAGCATGGCAAACTAGCACCTCAAGCGTTTTTCCATCTTTAGGAAATAAACTAACTCCGATGCTTACCCCTAAATAAACATCTCTCGACAGCACTACAAAAGGAGTGGATAAGCAGTCATTTAATGATTTACAGATTTTTCTTACTTCTTCATCCGTCCTATCATGCAGTAAAACTAAAAACTCATCTCCTCCAAAACGCGAAAGAACATCTTGGTTTCTTAGGCAGCTCTTCATTCGATCGACCACCTGAAGCATAAGCTGATCTCCAGCATGATGACCAAGCGTGTCATTTACCTGTTTGAAACGATCGAGGTCTAAGAATAAGAAATGAAGCTTTTTTCCTGAAGCAGCTGCTGAATCAATGGATTTCTCTACAATGTTTGAAAACATACTTCGATTTGGTAAATCTGTTAGCATATCGTGAAAAGCCATATATTGAAGCGATTCTTGAGCTTTTTTCTGCTCCGTTACATCTCTAGTTACTGTCTGAAAAAGCGTCTCTCCATTAATTTGAATGAGCGTAGATTTTACTTCTAAAAAGAGTTCCTTACCTAACGCATTAAACATTTTCAACTGAGCTAATGGAGGTCTTGGCTCATCTTTTCTATCTCTTACTGCCTTCAATCCTTTTTTAATATCAGGAACTTGTTCAGATGAAAAGAAATCATATAACGATTTCCCAACGAGCTGGTCTTCCGTTACTCCTAAAAGCTGAATCATAGCATCATTCACGGACACGACCTCTTCTTCTCGATGGACCATAATTGCCAATGGAGAGGAGTAAAACAAGTTTTCATAACGATTTTTTGCTTCAATCAACGTTTTTTCCGCTTCACGCTCTTGCGTCATATTGCGTATATACAGCATATACTCAACCGTCTCTTCAATCGCTACCGCCATCACCGTTATCTCAACCGTAACTTCTCTATTACTTATCAAAAGGGAGTGCTCAGTCCGTCCGTCTTGTAGAGAAGAAAATTTATAGAAGGGCAGCAGCTTAACAACATCACTCCCGATTACATCTGATGCTTTAAGAGAGAAAAGCGTTTCTGCTGCATAATTGAGCGATAAAACATGTCTTTTTTCATCAATCACCAAAATAGCATCCAGGGCAGATTCAAAAAAAGCCCATTTTAAAACTTCTTGTTTTTGTACGCGTCGATCCATAAAAATGGTTAAAAACACAGCCGTAAATAGGCAGACAACAAAAAAAATAATAACGGCGGATAAATATAGTGGATTTAAAGCAAAACCGTTTGATTGTTCAGGCATTCGCATTCCTGAAAAAGAAGCTGCCTGCATGCCCGTATAGTGCATACCAGCAATAGCAATGCCCATAATAGTAGAACAAATAAGCTTAGCAAAAACGGTAAGCTTCCCTTCATTTAGCTTTGAGTAAAAACCAAGCCACAAAGCTGTATTAGAAGCAGCAACAGCAATAAGAATAGAGAGAAAAACGACAAATGGATCATATGAAATCATAATGGGCTCCATTGCCATCATGCCGGAATAATGCATAAAAACAATTCCAGCTCCCATAAAGCTCCCCGCAATGGTGAGTGCCTTCATGCTTTTCTTTTGTTTGTGAATGAGGTAAAGGCCTATATAACATCCTGTTATCGCTCCCAAGATTGAGAGAAGAACAAACCATAAATTGTATGAAACATCTACGGGCAAGTGAAAAGCAAGCATGGCAATAAAATGCATGGACCAAATGCCTACTCCCAATGTAAATGCCCCGCTGATTAACCAAAACTGAATAAATTTTGCCCGGGAAATTTTCACACGATTAGCTAACCCAAAAGAAGCGTACGCCGCAGTAATAGCGATAAGGAAAGAAAGTGTAACGAGTAACTCATTGTACGTCCCTTCTAGTAAATGTGTATGATGATTCATTCATGACCTTCCTTCAATTCGTTCTTTTCTTTGTTATCGGTTAAGGCCTAAAAATATTTACTATTTCAAAAGAACTTCTGTTGGATTTACTTCTTACTTTTTGAGCGTCCTGACAATATCGCGCTCACTTTTTCTTTATTGACGGTGTATAAACACGTACAATCATCTGACTTATACGCCTCTTTTAATTGAAACGAGAATTTTTTTAAAAGCGTAATTGAATCTTTATTATTAGGATCGACTTTTGCTTCAATCTCCCGTATATGAAACTCTTCAAAAGCTTTTTCTAGCAAAAGGCAGAGCGCTTCTGTCATGAGGCCTTTTTTCCAAAAAGGTCTGCCTAAATCATACCCAATCTCTGCTTGCTTTTTATCATAATCAATACGGTTTAGACCGCAGGTTCCAATGATCTCATCGGAAGTCTTTAATCGAATAGCATAGCGTGTTGCTTTCCCTTCTTTCGTCAAACTTTGAAGAAGTGCAATCATGCTTTCCGCTTGATAAAGCGTCGTAAAGGGCTCAATATTCATATATCTCGTAACCTCTTCATCCGACCAATATGCAAAAACTTTAGAAGCATCTTTTTCTTGAAGAGGAGATAAATATACCCTCATCTATGTTCTCCCTCCTTTTGATGAATGATGGAGCAAGACATTTTCATCTGCGCCTCTTTCACATCTTAAAAAATCTCACATGGTGCACGGAACATGTGAGATTTGACATTTAACTATTTTTTGATTGTGCATCGCGCAGCTGCGTATATAAACGATTAATTGCTACAGTCATTGACTGTTCATAGGAATGATGATCATAATAAACCGCTATATTTTTTAACATTTCATATGTTTGATGATCAAGCTGCACCTCAAGCGTAATTTTTTCGTCAATTGTTGCTGTTTGCAAATGATGAGGCAAGTCCTCTTTTGTAGACACTTGCTCTGCAATATGAATTGCTTCTTCTACTGTTTCAATTCGGCCGTACTGATGCACCCATCTTCTGCCCATTTCAATCGTATCTTTTACAAACTGACGATTGGTAATGGTATCTTTAATATTAAATTGATGATCCGCCACATATACAGATTGATACAAGATTACACTGATCACTTCGTCTTTTAAATTTAATTTTCTCAGCTCATCAATTAAATCCGCTATATATTTAGGTAAAGGACTAAATGTCCCTCGCACTTCCTTAATTAAATCCATGGCAATGGATTCAGTTGAATTGCGTTTAAATGCTTTTATAATATCTATCATTACATGTTCGTTTGCCATACATACACCACCATTTATGAATCGAATAATTTCATGCTCCTTGCTAATTGGCATAGACATTCACTATTCGTTTAAAATATATACTATTATTCTATTATATAAAAAATATGAATAAGTTGGTATAGGATGAATGATTTATCATTATTTTTTCATAAAATTTTATGAAAAAGAACATGTTTATCTATTACTAGCACAAATCCAGCACTGCAAACAACGGTCTCGCCAAAATCTGAGAAGACAAGCATTTATTATTAGTACATGTGAGTTTTTCTTTGATGGAAGACATTAAATAAAAAGAGACCAAACTACCCCCGCTTATTGAAATGGTCAAAAGATTTTTAGATGTTAGATGACAGAAGGTATCCAATATCAGTAATCAATCTCCTTCCCTGTTCATTGTCACTTAGTCCATCTATCAAAACAACGGCATAATACGTTTCGTTACCTCGCATGAGAATAGCACTATCATGTTCCGCTCCCTGTAGTTCTCCAGTCTTATTCGCAGCTTGAAACGCTGATCCTATACGTGCTGGAAGCTTATGCCGAAACTGCTGCATTTCTAGCATTCTCATTATTTTTTCGCAACTAGATTTTCGCAAAAAGTTTCCTTCACATATTTCCTTTAGGCACTTTACTACGTCAGAGGCACACGTATAATTATCACTCCCTTGTTTAACAGCTGTTTCGTCCATCATATAGCGGTTTAAAACGGTTTTCTTTAATCCTAGATTTTTAGCACATTCGTTAATTTTTTCAAATCCTACTAAAGAAATGAGCTCATTTGTAGCTGTGTTGTCAGAAACCATTATCATAAGGGCAAGCAGCTCTTCCACTTTAATATGTGTTAACCGCGGAAGAGCTCTAAGTACACCTGCTCCGCCAACCGTGTTTTTTTCCATTCTTTGAATGACAGATGTTAAAGCCAAGATGCCCTCATCAATTTGACGAAACGCTTCTATTGCAAGCAGCAGCTTGATTGTACTTGCTGCTCGTTGTTGGATAAAAGAATTAATCTGTATGGATTCTTTCCCTTCAATATGAATCCGTATAAGTCCATTATTACTCCGTTTCCATTTCGTAACTGCATCTTCTATTTTCACTCTTGCTTTTTCCATCATTTTGTCGCAGCTGTTTCAATATAGTTGGTACTCATTATCTTTTGATTGTATAAGTGGCAGGCCACAAAATGATTTTCTTCAACTTCCTGCCACTCTGGTTTTTGAGTCTTACAGGCTGCTACTGCAAGAGGACAGCGTGTATTAAACACGCAGCCAGAGGGAGGGTTAATGGGGCTTGGCAATTCTCCTTTAAGAACAATTCGCTTCCGATTATCCTCAACGTCAGGATCAGGAATAGGAATAGCTGACAGTAGAGCTTGAGTGTATGGGTGAAGCGGTTTTTGATACAGCTCCGAACTTGTTGTTAATTCTACTAAATGCCCTAAATACATAACTCCAATACGACTGCTTATATGCTTTACCATCGACAAGTCATGTGCAATAAATAAATAAGTTAACCCTTTTTCTTTTTGGAGTTTTTTTAATAAATTAACTACTTGAGCCTGTACAGATACATCTAAAGCAGAAATAGGTTCGTCTGCAATAATGCATTCTGGATTTAACGCTAAAGCTCTCGCAATCCCTATGCGCTGGCGCTGCCCGCCGCTGAACTCATGAGGATAGCGGTTGGCATGATCACGATTTAGCCCCACATCTTCTAGCAGCTCATACACCCGGTTCAGCATTTCTTTTTTATTGGAATAAAGTCCGTGAACCTCCATTGGTTCTAAGATAATCTCCTTTACGGTAGAACGAGGATTCAGTGAAGCATATGGATCTTGAAAAATCATTTGCATATTACGATGAAAAGCAAATTTCTCTTTCTCTGATAGCTCATGCACGTTTTTCCCTTTATAAAGCACCTCTCCTGATGTACGGTTATACAATCCAATGATTGTTCGCCCGGCAGTGGATTTTCCGCAGCCGGATTCACCAACAAGCCCAAAGGTTTCTCCTTTTGAAATATAAAAAGACACGCCGTCTACTGCTTTCAAAACCTGCTTGTTCGTAATTGAAAAATATTTGCTCAGCTGCTTTACTTCTAACAAATGCTTCGCTGTCATAACTGCCACCTCCTAATAATAGCGCCGGGCTGCGCACAGCTCTTCTTCATAAAGCGTTCCTTTTAATTCAATCAGTTCGACGGTTTTACCCGTTTTAGGTGAATGAAGCATTTTTCCTTTGCCATAACAAATACCAACATGGTGGATAGACCCCTTCCCTTTTTCATAAGCGAAAAACAATAAATCTCCGGGTTGAATAGAGTCTAATCCTACTTCTTTGCCTTTCCTTGCTTGATCGGTGGCATCTCTTGGAATAAGATAGCCGTTTGCTTGATGAGTAGCATAGGCAAACCCGGAACAATCATATCCCCAAGCACTCATGCCCCCCCATAAATATGGAAGATTCAAAAACTGTTCTCCTGCTGCAATAATCATATCTCCAGTTCCTTTTGTTGTTTTACGGTTTCTATCCTCTATTACAACAGCATCTTGACGTTTTATTCTCCCAGTGCCAACCGGTGTTTGAACCTCTAGCCATTCTTTATCTTCTTTTAAAAGAGGCAGCTGCGTTTGATAACTAATTTGCAAGGTTTCTTCCGCTAGCTGCAGTGTCGCAATCGCTGCTGATACCACTGCCGTTGGTTTATTCAATGGAGAATATTCAGCTTGGGAAATCAGTTGGTGGAAAGGAACCCACCCGGGATATCCTCTTTCATCTTTAGAAGAAAACTGAGAAGGAATAACGATTTTTGCCCATTTACCTTTCAGTTCCGTTACATATACTTCTTCTCCTAGTAACAGCTGCGTTTGAACTAAATTTTTCTCACAAAGCTCCAACCGACGTGTATACGTTAATTGCTCCAGCCATTTATCTAGTTTTACTGGGACACTTGTTGCATTGTCATCTATTTCTCTGCAAGAGTCACAGGAAGTCCACACAGTCGCCACAGCTACACAAACGTAATACGCTTTTTTATCCATCACTTATTTCTCCTCCCTGCAGGTTTAACCTTCAGCGTTCGACTTTATCTTTTGGTAATGTAATACCGGATTCAAATTCCACCATTCGTTCATAAGTCGACATCGTGGCATAACTTCCAATTCCCACAGCTGTTTGAGGCGAGCAATGCCCGATGCGAAACCCTCTCATAACAGGCTTTTTTAAAGAAGTCAGGTAACTTGTTAATGCCTCTTCTAATGAAAGCGACTCTGTACGTTTTTTAGGATAGCAGTTATGGAAATCTCCGATAAGAATTCCCGCTGCATCCTGCAGTTTATTGGCCATATACAGCTGTGTCATCATGCGGTCAATTTCATACGGCTCTTCGTCAATATCTTCAATAAATAAAATTTTATTTTTCGTATCTAGTTCAAATGGAGTGCCAAGCGTGCTCACGAGCAAAGTCAGATTTCCTCCTATCAGCTGACCAGTTGCTTCTCCTTCACAAATAGTGTCGAGCGGGCTAATTTGATCCGTATAGTAAAAAGAACGGTGAGAAAATAATTGATAAAAAGCTTGCTTCGTCTCTATATGAACATCTTCTTTTCCGATATCCGACGAAAGCATTGGCCCGTGAAAGGTAACCAAACCTGTGCGCTGATGAATAGCGGTATGTAAAAACGTAATATCGCTATATCCCCAAAAAATCTTTGGGTTTTGCTTAATTAAATTGTAGTTTAATTGCGAGGCAAGCCTAGCAGTCCCGTACCCTCCGCATGCACAGATAATTGCCTTTACTTCCTTATTGGCAAACATCGCATGTATATCGGCTGCTCGCTGTTCATCAGTCCCTGCCAAGTACCCGTTTTTTTTATATAAATGCGCACCCGTTACTACGTTTAATCCTATTTCCTTCAAATATTCTAGTCCTTTTTTTAGATTGTGCTGATTAGGCGGACTAGCAGGTGCAATAACAGCTACTGTATCACCTTTTTTTAATCGTTTTGGTTTGATCATTTGCTACACTCCTTTTGTGTAAAGAAATGAAGAAAGTGAAACTTGGGTCAGAAGGGAATTGAAATCCCCTCTGACGAAAAGTTCCACTTTACTGTTTATCTGCCCACTTCAAATCTAAATAGCCAACAGGATGACGAACAATTCCAGATACGTTATCTTTTATTAAAAACACATAGTTGTAGAAATGAATAGGAATGATCGGCATCTCATCAAATAAAATACCTTCCGCTTTATACATAAGCTCAAAACGTTTTTTATTATCCGTTTCGTTCATAGCTTGTTTAATTAACTTATCATATTCTTTATTGCTCCAAGCTGTACGGTTCATTGAATGACCCGTCTGGAAGCTCTCTAAAAAGTTGATTGGATCTGCATAATCAGCTAAAAACGAACTTCGTGACAGCTGAAACTTTAACGCTTTTTGTTCTTCTTGGAAAACATTCCATTCCATATTGGCAAGCTTCACATCTACACCTAGATTTTCTTTGAACATTTGCTGAAGTGCTTCTGCTATTTTTTTATGTGTATCGTCTGTACTGTATGTTAGCGTAATAGCTGGCAGCTTTTTATATCCTTCTTCTTTCATTCCTTTTTTCAGAAGTGCTTTTGCTTCTTTGCCATCTGTTTTTAGTAAGTCACCGCCCGTTTTACGGAAATCCTTTCCATCTGCATCTTTAAATCCGTATGATACAAACCCGCGAGCTGGTTTTTCTTTATTTTTTGTAACAAAATTAACAATTTGATCTTGATCTACAGCCATTGCGAATGCTTTACGGATATTTTTGTTTTGAAAGGGCTCTTTATCTAAGTTAAAGCGATAGAAGTAAGTTCCCGCTTGGTCTTCGATATGAACATCTCCATCTTTCAGCAGCTTTTCACTTAAATCCGATGGAATTTCAGAAACATCTAGTTCTCCATTTTGATACATTTGGTATTCTGTGTTTGTATTTTCAACAATTGCCCATTTTACCTTATCGAGCTTTACATTTTTAGCATCCCAGTACTGATCGTTTCTTTCCATTACTAGATTACTGTTATGCTTCCATTGAGTTAATTTGAAAGGACCATTAGCAACAAACGAATCTGCTTCTGCAAACCATTTCGGATTTTTTGTTGCTACTTTTTCATTAATTGGAAAAAACGCTGGATTGGAAACTACGCTTAAGAAATAGGCTTGCGGACTTTTAAGCGTAACTTCAAAAGTTTTGTCATCTAGCGCTTTGACTCCTACTTGATCAGCACTGCCTTTACCCGTATTAAATTCTTCTCCACCTTGAATAAAATAACCTAAAAACGCCGCTGGAGAACCAGTCTTAGGATCTAACAGCCTCTTCCAAGCAAACACAAAATCACTTGCTTTTACGTCATCTCCATTTGACCATTTAGCATCTTTTCGCAAATGAAATGTATAGACTTTTTTATCGTCAGAAATATCCCATTTCTCGGCCATTGCTCCTTCAGGCTCATCGCTTTTTCCTAAACGAGTCAGCCCCTCCATTAAGTTATTAAGCATATTCCATGAATATGAATCAAACCCAATAGGCGGATCAAAAGACGTAGGTTCTGCGCCATTATTCATATAAAGGACCTTACCGTCTTCTTTTGCTGTACTGCTTTTCTTTTCTGGCTCCGCGCCTGAATCTTTTGTGGCCGTACAGGCAGCAAGTGCAAATATAAGTACACACATCATTAGTAAAGACCCTATTTTTTTCATCATTTTCCCCTCTTTCATAAGTTCGCTATTCATCTATAAATCTAGCTTATAGTTGTTACAAATTTTTGGGCTCTCTCATCTTGAAGCCAGCAGTGCACTTGGTGACTTTCTTTCAGCTTTGTCGACGTAGGATACATGCGATCACACACTTCCATTACGTAAGGACAGCGAGGTGCGAACGAACATCCAGATGGAGGTGCAAATAAATCGGGAGGTGAGCCTGCAATAGGCACAAGCTCACTTTCGTATAGATCTAACCGAGGAACTGAACGCAGCAATCCTTTTGTATACGGATGCTGCGGCGTATAAAAGATGTCTCTTCTTGTTCCAATTTCTACAATCTTTCCTGCATACATTACGGCAACACGGTCAGCTACCTGAGCAACTACACCTAAATCATGGGTAATTAAAACAATGGAGACATCCGTTTTCTGCTGAATATCCTTAAATAATTCTAAAATCTGCGCCTGTATCGTGACGTCAAGGGCTGTGGTAGGTTCATCAGCAATTAGCACTTCGGGGTTGCATACAAGAGCCATTGCAATGACAATACGCTGTCTCATTCCCCCGCTAAATTCATGAGGATATTGCTTTAGGCGTTCTTTAGGATTTGGAATTCCGACTAGCTCCAGCATTTCAAATGCTTTTTCTTTGGCTTTTTCTTTTGAGATGTTTTCATGTTGCATAATATTTTCTGCAATTTGCTCACCTACGCGAAGAGTTGGATTAAGCGCAGTCATAGGATCCTGAAAAATCATCGAAATATCAGCGCCTCGAATGTCTCGCATTTTCTTTTCTGATAGTTTTGTTAAATCCTGGCCTTTAAATAAAATAGAGCCGCTTGTGATCCTGCCCGGAGGTGTTGGAATTAACCTCATGATACTTTGAGATGTTACGCTTTTTCCGCAACCTGACTCTCCTACAATCGCTAGGGTTTCTCCTTTATGTAAATCAAAACTAACGCCTCTTACAGCTTGAACTTGCCCTCCGTAAGTTGAAAACTGTACGTGTAAGTTTTTGATTCGGATTATTTTTTCCATTTGCTTACCTCCTTAATTTCGGATCAAGTGCATCTTGCAGTCCGTCTCCAAGGACATTAAAAGCAAACATGGTAAGAGAAATAAAAAACGCGGGAAAAAACAAACGCCACCAATAGCCTGATAGAATCGTTGATAAACCATCGTTTGCCATTACTCCCCAGCTCGCATAAGGAGCCTGTACACCCAGCCCTAAAAAGCTTAAAAAAGCTTCAGCAAAAATGGCAGTTGGCACGGTTAGTGTCATTTGAACGATAATCGGTCCCATCGTATTTGGAAGCAGGTTCCGCTTAATGATACGGCTAGTTTTTGTTCCAAACGTTTTGGATGCAAGCACGTACTCATAGTTTTTTATTTGCAATACTTGCCCCCGTACAATTCTCGCCATCCCGATCCAACCTGTAACGGAAAGTGCCACAATAATCGTAGAAAGCCCGGGTCCCATGACTACCATTAGTAAAATTACCACTAATAAATAAGGAAGACCGTATAAAATTTCAATTACGCGCATCATGACATTATCTGTTTTTCCTCCTTTATAGCCTGAGAAGCCCCCGTAAATGACACCGATGATAAAATCAATAAGCGCTGCCATCAGCCCTACAAATAAGGAGATTCTAGCCCCGTACCATGTCCGAGTGTACATATCTCTGCCTAAGTCATCCGTTCCAAACCAATGACTAGCTGAAGGAGGAAGGTTTTGCTCTGTAAAAGAGGCTTTCGTTACGCTGTAGGGTGAAAACATAGGACCGAATATAGCCATCACAACGAGGATGACTAAAAAAAAGAGACCCAGCATGGCCAACTTGTTTTTTACAAGCCTGCGCCATGCATCATGCCAATAAGAAAGACTCGGCCTTACAACTGCTTCGGCTTCAGATTTCTTTTTTTTCTTTGGCGTAAACCACTCATCAGGAATTTGCTTATACTCCTGTTTTTCCAGCACGTTATCCCTCCTTCTTATACAGTTTGATTCGTGGATCAAGTATTCCGTAAGCAATGTCTACTAAAAAAAGCATAATGATGAGAATCGAACTGTAAAAGACCGTAGTGCCCATAATTACGGGGTAGTCTCTCGTATTAATACTGTCCACAAAATATTTCCCCATGCCAGGAATAGCAAAGACTTGTTCAATAACAAATGTGCCAGTTAATACGCTGGCTGCAATCGTTCCAAGAACTGTTATAACAGGCATTAAAGCATTTCTAAGCGCGTGTTTAAATACAATTTTCATTGGCGAAAGCCCTTTTGCACGCGCTGTTCGAATATAATCTTGAGTCAGTACTTCTATCATGCTTGAGCGAGTCAAACGTGCAATAATAGCCATAGGACCTGTGGCAAGAGCTAGAGTCGGAAGAATCATATGTAAAGGGCTCGTCCACGTAGCAGCGGGTAAAATTTTTAAATTGACAGAAAGCTGTTGAATTAACAAGGTGGCCATAACAAAATTTGGAACCGACAATCCGATAACTGCTATGCTCATCGCAATGTAATCAATTATTCCGTTTCTTCTAAGAGCAGCGATAATGCCTAGTGTAATACCGGAAATCACCGCAAGAATTAACGTCACCATTCCAAGTTCAAATGACACGGGAAACCCTCTTCCTAAAAGGTCGTTAACCGTTTGAGACGGCTGTTTAATAGAAGGACCAAAGTCAAAGGTAACAATGGATTTCAAATAAAGAACATATTGCACAACCAGCGGCTCATCTAAGTGATAAAATGATTCCAGGTTTTTTTGAACTGCATCGCTTGTCGCTCGTTCTTCATTAAATGGAGATCCAGGAATCGAATGCATTAAAAAGAAGGTTAAGGTCACAATTACCCACAGCGTAACAAGCATGGATAAAAATCGCTTTAAAATATAACTTTTCACCTTTATCCCACCTTCTAACAGAATGTTGTGCGCGTAGCTAATTCAGTCATAACAAGCATGGCCTGATAAGCTTCTAAAATATCTTTTGCTTGAAACCGAACGGTCGTCGTTCCAGGTTCAATTTCTGTGCCCGGCATTAAATGCGCCCACTCTGCTTGACCATAATTTGCAAATTCTATTCGTAAGGTTGGGTGTTTAGGTGGAATTAAAGGTTTAACAAGGTGTTTGTGCTGAATAGCTGCGGCTGTTTTTTCTTGAAGTAATTGTTCTGCTTTCTTAGGGGTTAATGTTTTGGCTGCAGAACGTGAAATGGCCTGTTTGACGATAGCAGTCGTCACGTTTGGAATAAGCTGCTGTGCTTCCAGCGCCGTTTGGTCATCACCAGCTACCATTAAAACTGGCACGCCGTAATAGCCTGCGACGTATGCGTTGAAGCCTAACTCTCCAATATTCATATCGTCTATGTACATATTGCGAGCACCAAATATCATTGAATGAGACATGACACCAGGCATGGATGCTTTAGCATGATACCCTAGAAATATAGCACCATCAAAAGTCTGATCTAATCCCTGTACCATTGAATATGGTTTTACGCTTCCTGAAATAAGCTGAGTTTCTGGATGAAGCCGTTCAACAAGGAGATTATTCATACTCGAATGACTGTCATTTACCACAACTTCTGAGCACTTTTCTCTAAACCCTGCATAAATGACTGCATTCGCTTCATCCGTCATTATTTTGCGGCTTCTTTCATAATTCTCTTTCTCTCGCAGAACATTTGTGTGATCGACGAGTCCTGTAATTCCTTCCATATCAACCGACAGGTATAGTTTCATTTGTCTTATCCCTCCTCCTTCCTTGACTGTTAGTCAGTTCATTATAAATTATTCTTATGTTTATAATTTATAATTGTAAGAAAATTATAAATTATCTTTCTTCTTTTTACAACAATATATTGAATCTTTTGACATTTTACTCGTCATCCTTTTAACAAGATATCGCTTACAAATTGGAAATCCCATGGTAAAATAATAGAGCAACCTGTTGGTTCATTCAGCCGCTCGTCGGCATTAATTGAGGTGTTAAGAATGTTTCGAGTTTCCATTGCTTCGCTACAATGGTTTTTATTTATGATTTCTAATAGTATGATTGTTCCTATTGTAATTGCTTCTCAGTTTCATTTAAACGCAGCAGATTCTATTCAATTTTTACAGCGAACGTTATTTATTTTGGCTTTATCCGGGCTCTTGCAGGTGTTTATAGGGCATAAATACCCAATCATGGAAGGGCCAGCTGGCGTTTGGTGGGGCGTCTTTTCTCTGTATGCGAGTCTTGGAACCGTTCTGTTTGGTTCTCACTCCGAAACGCTTCGCGTGCTGCAGTTCACCCTTCTTATAAGCGGGATAATTGCTATTTTAATGAGCCTATTTGGTCTCATTGATAAACTAGCAAAATACTTTACTCCAACGGTTACCGGTACATATTTAATTTTATTAGTGACGCAGCTCAGCGGTTCCTTTTTAAAAGGAATGTTTGGCATTACAGAAACGAATTCAGCTATTAAACTTCCAATTGCGCTGACTTCAGCTGCGATTTTGCTGCTGACTTTTTATTTATTATCACACCGGACGTTAAATAAACTCAGCATTATTATTAGTATTGGTGTAGGTTGGGGAGTATTTGCAATGTTAGGGTTAGCTAAACCGATCGAATTTCAGGCGCAGTTATTTTACATACCTAAAGTGTTTGTATTCGGAGCTCCTCGCGTTGAATGGAATATGGTTGTTACTGCTTTTTTTGTAACACTCATTTTAATTACAAACATGCTCGCTTCTATTCGTGTTGTTGAGTCTGTTTATAAACACAAAGGAGAAAAAATTGAAAAAGACAATATTAAACGTTCCGGGATGGTTTCGGGTATAAGCCAGCTGCTTGGAGGATTGTTTTCAGGTGTCGGTGCCGTTCCTATTTCAGGTTCCGGTGGATTTATTTCAGCTACAAATCTTTATAGTCGAGTTCCTTTTATTGTAGCATCGTGTCTTTTGCTTTTTCTGAGTATCTTTACCCCTTTAACGTCCATTATGTCCGCTCTTCCTCCTGCCGTCGGATACGCGGCAATCTTTCCTGTTTTTACAGGTATGATGGCTCTTGGAATTGGAGAATTCAAGCATGCCAAACAGCCCGAAAAAGCAATGAAAAAAGCAGGTATTGCGCTGCTGTCGGGGATAGGGGTTATGTTTTTGCCTTCTCAAGCTTTTTCAACACTTCCTCCTTTAGTTACTACGTTTTTAAGCAACGGATTAGTTCTTGGTACCATTATCATTCTTGCACTGGAAATTTCCAAATCACTTTCGTTGAAAAGACAAGATGCAAAAGAGGGATAAAAAAAGAAGCTGAAACTCAGCTTCTTTTTTTTACCTTTTTACCGTTAATCCTTTTAGTTCATCGTCTTCCATAGCCATTTCATAAAATTCTCCCGTTTCATCGTGCGCTAAAACATAATCCAATTCTTTCTGAGCAGAAGCAGTTTTTCCAAGAAAAGCTAGATAGCATGCCAAGTTATAGCGAATAAAAAGATCTTCGTCTCCACTTTCTACTCTGGTTATCATAAGCGAAGCTGCTGCTTCTGTTTCACCTTCTAAATGATACGCGATACCTAAATCGGTATACATCCCTTCATACTCTTGACGCTGTTCAATTGCTATTTGAAGAAGCTGAACAGTTTCATGATAACGTTCCGTTTTATTATACAGTTTTGCTAGTCCTGCATATATGTCAGGCTGATAAATCTCCTGCTGAAGTAATTCTTGAAAAGCTGTCTCTGATTTTTCTACCTCTTCAAGGTTACTCAAAATAAATGCTCGGTATATCTGCAAATCTATATGATTTGGCTGCTGTTTGAGAAGTTTTTGAACTAAGTTTAGCGCTTCATGTGCAGCCTGTTCATTTTCATGGATATTAACGAGTATATTGGCTAAATGATAGGCAACATCAAAATCCCAGCTTTGATGCAGCGATTTTTTCAGCACGGTGATGCTATCTTCAATCAATCCTTTCTCTTCGTAAAAAGCCGCAAATGCATGCACAGCCTCTTTATTATTCCGATCCGTTTTTATGGCAAGTTCATACAGTTCAATCGTTAAGCCAAGCAGCGTAACCGTTTTTGCCTTTGCTTTGAATTTTGCTAAGCTTCGTTTGAAGATAGATCCTTGTTGCTCTTCTACAATCGAATCGGCATACTCATTTAAAGCCTCGGCTGCGTTTTTAAATAACAAACTTTTGCTTTGTTTTTCCATTTTTATCTTTTTTAAATCTGCCGTAAGCCCGGACAGTTTTTTTCCATTTGGAAAGCTAGACATGAACGTTTGAAATAGAGCGTAATCTTCCGGATCCTCACTTAGCAACTCTGTAAGAACTTTTCTAGCTTCTTCATATCTCTGTTCCATGATGAGCCATTTTGCCTGATGATGGCGAATAGCAGGATTCTGTAGATCTAGTTCAAGAGCCTTCTCTAGATACGCTTCAGCCTGTGAAATGTCTCCTTTTAGACGATACACATGAGCCTGGCTGTCAGCGAGCCATTGAGGTAGCACAATTTCCTCTACGCTCTTTAATACCTCTAACAGCTCTTCATACTCTTTCTCTGTTTCACAAAGTGAAGCTACGTGCTCAACGTTTACTTCCATAGGATTCAGCTGTATCCATTGAAGCAGCCAATTTCTTTCAGCCGTTCGATTTTGTTCTTCACAAGCCATTTCGGCAAGCTTCATACAAGCGGCTTCAAATGTTTTATCAAGAGTTAAGCACTTTTGGAAGGCCTCTTTTGCTTCAGTGATGCGATTCATTGATTGATATATTTCACCTAGCCGATAATATGGCAAAGCATCTTGCTTGATACGAAGCGCTTGATGATAAAGTTTCTCACTTTTTGTTAGCTGCTTGGCCTGTTCGTATAATATGCCTAAATAGCACATGTACAAAATCTCATTAGGGTGCTCTTGATGTTCTGCAGTTAAAAACTTAATTCCACGAGTCAATAACGCCGTGTCTTCTAAATAACCCGTATATGCTTCTAACACTTCATCTAACGCTGTTTGAGCAAAATGAATTCCCTCTTCATAAAGAGCAAATCCAAACTCTATCGTTTGATTGTCTAGCTCCTTTTGTTTTGCTGCATCTAAAAGCATGCTGCCTGCATCCAACATGACGTCGCTGTTCGATGAAAACTTCTGCGCAATAAGCGTGAGCGTATCAACGGCCGTTAAATGTTCACCTGTTTCTAAATACGCATAAGATAAACCCAAATACATAAGGGCATCTTCCTCTATTTTTAAGCCTTCTTTATACAGAGCAATAGCTTCTTCGTACCTTTGATTCGCGACGTATAAATCGCCTAGTCTTCCTCGAATTGTCATGTCGCCCGGTAGATGCTTCATGCCTTCTTTGAGATAGCTTTCAGCTTCGTCCGTTTTTTCTAGTTGATATTGTAGCAAATCAGCTATCGAAAGATATGGATAAGGAACAGTCGGCAAAAGCTGTTTAGCTACTTGAAACCCCCGGTAAGCTTTACGAAACTTTTTTAAATGTTCATCACAACGGGCTCTTTCAAACCAGCTGTGCGCATCTTTTGGGTTTTCCTTTAATAACGCGTCGAAAAGATTTCTGGCTTCTGCGTATCTTTCTTTCTCCATTAAAATAAGTCCGTGATTGATTTGTGTATAAGATTCATCACTATACATATTTAAGGAAATAGTCGAGCATTCAAAAGCCTTTTCGAGGTTTCCTTGGTACATGTATGCAAGTGCTAGATAGCTCCAGTTCAAATGCTGCTCTACGTCTAATTGCAGCGAGCTGCGCAGTGCTTCAACAGCCTCATCATATTTCTCTTCATCCAGCGCAATTCTTCCTTTAAGATAGTGATAAAAAGAGCTATGCTTTTTGTTATCTATGTGGTGTAACAAGGAAGATGCTCCCTTACTGTCGTCAAGTTTAAAAAAGGCATATGCGGCGTGAAGCTTAAGATAATCATGATTGCTATATTTCTCTAACACATGATTAATACACGTACGAATATAGGCTTCATGCTCTTTTCTGTACAAATGCTTCATACTGTAAATAGCGGAAAATGGAACATGCTCATTTGCTTTTAATAAAGAAACGAGATCGTTAATGTGGGCCTCTTCATCCGCTTCAACTAGTTCGATTAAGTCATACAGCTGACGGATAAACTCATCTTGCTCTTTAGAAAGTGAAGCGAGATCCGCTGCCGCTTTAGAAGCAACAATTGATAAAAACCCCGAATTAGCGTAATGCTGATCAAAATTTTTATATTCTACATATGTTGGACTTAGAAAATTAGCATCTTGTACATGGAAAAGTTCAAGTTCATCATCGTAGCCAAATACAACTTGAACGTGGGAAGCTTGTTCAAATTCCAGACTGACCAAAATAGGCAGCCCTTTGTCTAATAGTTCTTTAAACTGTTCAACTGTGCCTGTGAAAAACATCGCTGCAAAGCCAAGAGATTCAAAGTAGCTCACCGCAGTTGATAATTTGGATCCTAAGCCACCGTAAATACGCGTTCCAATCTCATCCTGTGTTTTTTCGGTATGTAAAAGCCTTAACATCATACTCATACTGGCTGGCACGCAATAATTATCTTTTTGAACGATGGGTACAATCGGAAGCTTGATTGTACTGAATTTATCGTCTGTATGCTTTCCGATTAATTTTTGATAAGGTGAATCTTTTAAACATCGCTTGGTCGAGAGCAGATGCATAAGCTGAGATTGCTGCTGCTGTTCAAAATAAATGTCGGCGCGCAGCAGCGTAAAAAAATCTTGATAATCGTGATAGGGTAACTTTGAGTCGATAAATTCAATCGTTTCAAGCAAGAGAGAATACTCTTTTAAATCTTTTAATCGCATCACTTTATCCATATATAAAGACGGAAGCTGTGGATAGCGAACAATAGCCTCGTTAATTGTTTCAAGCGCTTGTTCATGCTTCCCTTCGTACGCATATAAGTCCGCTAGCATTGCATAGCAAAAATCTCCATTCTCCTTATATGCCGTTCCTTCTTTTAAGCAGGCTTCAGCTTTCATTCTGTCGTTGAGCTGCAAATAAAAATATCCCCATCTGTCAGCCATACCCTTTTGGTTATGTGACGTTACTTGTTTCATCCACTTAGAAGCTTCATCCACTTGTTTCATTTCTAAAAGAATTCTTACCTTTAAAAAATAGATTTTCTCAAGCTGTTCCTTTTTAACTGATTCCGTATCCAGCTGAGAAATTAATAAAGAAAGTCTATCATCAGCGTCGAGTATCTTGCCTTCGCGCAGGAGATCATCGCAATAAAGAGTCACCATTCGAATCGAGCCAAATCGACGATAGCCATATGTCGTTAACATTCGGCTTACACGATTTAATAAAGCCTCATCACAAAAGCGGATAAGCTCGTACAGCTCTTCTTCCGTTTGTAAGTGTGTCAACCATTCTTTCACAATCCCCGCAAGGCTCTTTGGTTGAAGGCTTTGTACTTCTTCTGTTATATACGCTACAAGATCAAATATTTGATAATGATCCACCATGCTTTTTAATTTCTGATAATTTATACTCAATTCAAAACCACCTTATTCAATAAAATAAGAACTATTGCATCTGCTGTCTATAAATTGAAGTATAAGAAATTTCAAGGATTTTTTCTAGACACAATATAAATTTAAGCATATTGACGGGTCTTTAAATAGCAAAGAGCTGTCTTTTATCATAAGACAGCTCCGTAAAATCACACTTCAGCTTTCTTCAGTTTTACGCCGCCTTCAGGTTTTGGTTTGATAGCTTTTAAAACTAAAATGGCACCTACTGCACTAACCCCTAGAGACGTTTGGAACACAGCCATGTCCGACCACTTCATAAGCAATGTATAAAGAGGAGGCCCAGCTGCTACTCCGACAAAGCGCATCGAACTGTAAAGAGACGTAATGGTTCCTCTCTCTTCCTTTTCAATTCCTTCTGTAATAAGTGCATCAAGACTGGGAAGAGCTGCTCCAATTCCAATTCCACCAAGCACTAAAGTGAGTAAAATACTAAAAAGAGACGTATTAAAAAATAAAATGATGAAAGAACATGTTAACAATAAAAAGCCAAAAAAAGCAGACCACTTCATAACGATTTTATTGTTGCCAACTTTTTTCCCCGCCACAAAAGAAGAAATAGATAAAGCGAGCAAAGGAATAGCCATTACCAAGCCTTTTTTCGTATTCACAATATGATAACGCTCCTCTAGTATGGTCGATAGGTAAAATAAAACCCCGAATAATACAAGCATAATAATGGCGCCTAAAATAAAAATAGCCATAAGCCATCCAATATTTTCTTTGAGCGTCTTCTTCAAATCCTTCAAAAACTGCGTGATACTTTTCTTTTTTTGTTCAGATTCAGAAGAACTATCATTTTTCGGAACTTTTACTAAAAAGATAACTAAAAGAATCGAAATAAGGCAAAGAATAGGAATGAACCAAAAAGGAAGAAACCAAATCATAGCCGCTAAAAAAGCTCCCAGTATTGGGCTTAGTACTTTCCCAAACGTATTGGCTGTTTCAATTAAACCTAGTCCTTTTGTAATTTCTTGCTCGTCTTTGAACATATCTCCTACACAAGGCATCACAACAGGCATAGCCCCTGCTGAACCTATTCCTTGAATCGCGCGGCCAATTAAAATAACCCAAAATGGATTGGCCATTTGCCATGAAGCCCAGCCTGTTAAAGCCCCTCCTACTGCAGCAAGCAGCAAACTAGGAATAATAATTTTCTTGCGGCCAAATCGATCTGATAAATAACCAGCAATCGGGATTAAAAAAATAGCGAAAATTGAGTAGACCGTGATAATCATGGATACCTGCAGCGAGCTTATCTGTAGACGTTTTTCAATCACCGGCAACACCGGAATTAACATTGAATTTCCGAGGGTCATGATAAGTGGCACAGAAGCAAGAGCAAGTAAATCCAATTTTTTTCTACTTTCCATAGCGTCCTCCAAACCTTACTTCTAATTAACGTCACAATCACACGTTTTTCAATTTAAGCTTTATAAAACTTCTCGTGTTCATTGATTTCAAAGCTTAACTATCTCATTACATAAGATGATGTGTATCTATATTTTTTAGCTAAAAAGGTAATTGCTATTCATGGTTTCACTGTTCTTCTTTAATTTATTGAACTTTGTTATTTATTCTTGTTAATACTTGTAAAAACACATGTTTTTAATCCCATATATGAAGAAGCGTACGAGTATCTCCGTACGCTTCTTCATATATAGGCGTCATCTTATTACACTACTTCACCTCGATGACCATCTCCATCATACATAAACTGTTTATCAATAATATGTTCGATATATATGGTTGTCAAATCGCTTTTTTTCACTTGAGCTACAATTAATCCTAACGGATCACCAATGGTGAAGCTTGTTCCATTTTGAAACATTAACAGCTGCTCATTTAAATGCAATACGCGCTTATAAATTTGTTCTTTCTCTAGGCTGCTGCGGCTCTTTGCTGCTTCGAGCGTTGAAAATAACAAAATGATTTCTTTTCCATTTATTTGTGTACGATACATACACGACCCACTCCTTATCACCGCGTTAAAATTATGCTGACTATACTTTTATTATAAACTAAATTTTCAGTTATTTTTCATCTCACAAGAAATTTTTTTATTAAAAATAGACTATGTCCACGTTAAATAAAATTTAATTTTCAGAAAAGTTAAATTTTAATATTGAAATTTTATTTCTTCTTATTATATAATATAAACAATCATTTACCTCTATTGGAAATGATAATTCGAGTTTCAGCAGCATGATGCTGCACAGTACTAGGGGGATTCAAGTTATGCAAAATGGTAAAGTAAAATGGTTCAACAATGAAAAAGGCTATGGCTTTATTGAAGTTGAAGGCGGAAGCGACGTATTTGTACATTTTTCTGCCATCCAAAGCGAAGGTTATAAATCCTTGGAAGAAGGACAAGAGGTATCTTTTGAAATTGTAGAAGGCAATAGAGGCCCACAAGCCGCTAATGTCACTAAGCTATCATAAATAGATCTTTTTATTTTATAGTAAAAGAGACTCTTTTCTGAGTCTCTTTTTTGTTATACCTAGCGTTTGGCCTCAGTAAGCTGCTGGTCACATGTTTGAATAGACTGCATGCACTGCTGAAGAAATTGCTCGTCTACTCCTGTGCCATGAGCTTTGGCAGATTGAAGCTGTGCTTTTGCATCATTAAGCGCATTCGTTGCCTCTTCAAGCTGCTGAGGACTCATACTCATCGTAGCTGTCCCAATCATCTTTTGAGCAGATTGAATGGACACTTCTACTTGCTTTAAATCATTATATCCTGTTGTTACTTCTTCATTTGAAAACTTATCCATTGAAAGAACACCTCCATATGGATAGAATGAAGCTGCTGCCGACAAATTATACACGCTTACTTTTTAGTCAGCAAATCTCCATACTGCTTAATCTTTTCTCCTACGGTACACTCTTTAATACAAAACGTCTGAGCGTATGTTTTGCCCTTTTCTTTGTTAAACGTTTTTTTTACAAAACAATCACTACAGTAGTAATCCAATAACTCCGTTACTTCTTCTAATAATTGTTTACGTTCCACTCTCGTTCATCTCCATTTCGTTCTGTGTGTTACACTTGCTTCCTGCTAGCAATTGGTATCCCTTGAAGAGCTTGAGTCGCAAGCTGGTCGGCCTCTTCATTTTCCTTCCTTGAAATAGGCTCATATACCGGTCGGATACCAAGTTCCTGCATTTTATCTTCTATTCGATCTAAGTACCGATTAAACTCTTCTTCGAAACAGGGCCACTCCCCTGCAAGCTGATTTAATACAACCTGAGAGTCACCTCTAAACGTTACCGGTATATGATGAACACCAAGTTCCTCAAGCTCTTGTATTAAATAATAAAAAGCAGCATACTCTGCCTCATTATTTGATTCTATCTCTTGCAGTCTTGAGTTTCGTCGTATTCGGTAAGACTGGTTGTTCTGTTTAAAATAAATCACAACCCCAAGCCCCGCTAAAAGCGTATCATGCTCATAGCCTCCGTCAAAATATGCCACAATATCGTGAGGCTCTGTCTGTACTTCCTGTAAGAGCTTTTTCGCTTCTTTTACAGTCCATTTTTGCTGCTGCTCATCAAGTAGAAAAATTTCCTTCGTTCGACCTGTTTTTTCTAAATCACCCACAATCATTAGCGCCTCATTCGCATCTGTGAAATCGGATGTGAAAATTAACTGTTTATGTTTCGAGGATTTATAATGCCATTCAATTTGGAAATTCATAACGAGCATTCCTTTCATCAGCAATTTTGAATTCAACACTTTTTCTGCTTTTTTGTATTTTATCTTCTATTATGTCTTTTCATGACAGTTTTCTTACCTAATAAGCGGATTTTAGCGTTTATACGTGCTAATATAAAATAGCTGAAGTACTTATGATACAATACTATTGATGAAAAAACATGGTTTAAGCTTATATTGTTTTAACAAGGAGGCTGTATGATGATTGAAGTTTATATAGACGGAGCCACTGCTGGCAACCCTGGTCCTTCTGGAGCTGGTATTTTAATTAAAGGAAATGGTGAACATCATCGTTACGCTATTGCTCTTGGGACAATGACGAATCATGAAGCAGAGTACCATGCACTTCTTCATGCATTAAAAATTTGTTTAGAAAAAAAGTATACGAGCGTATCTTTTCGAACAGACTCTCAGCTAGTAGACCGCGCAATGAACCAAGAACACGTTAAAAATAAAGCGTTTGCTCCTTTACTGGAAGAAGCCCTCAAATTGTCCAGTCAATTTGATTTATTTTTTATAAAGTGGATCCCTAGCTCTCAAAATGCAGGTGCTGATCAGCTGGCCAGACAAGCCATTAATCAAAAAGAAGCAGGAATGTAATCCTGCTTAAATCATACCTGATGACTTTAAATATTGAATGGCTTGTTTTTGATTGCTAATACGATTTGATGTCAAATTCTCGAGGAGCGATACAAAAAAACTGCCGTCAAATTCTTTTTGTACTTTTAGTGTCCATTCAATTGTAAATATGACCATCTCGTCAGCTGCACGCGTATACTGCTGACCAAATGAAATAAATCCACGTGCATCTTCTGCTAAATGAAAGCCTTTTTCTTCAAGATAAAGAAGATACTCTTCAACGGTTTGAGCTGTTTTTGTCACTTTTTCGTCCCATCCTTTTGCAAAGGTTCTTCTTTATCTTAGCTTACTTTTGGCTATTTGACTATGATTTCCCTTCTAAAAAATAGCCAATTGCTCCAAGTGCTACTCCTAAAATGGCTCCGCCAATCACTTCTTCTGGCTGATGACCAAGCATTTCTTTCAAGCGCTGTTCCGTCAAATCGTGAAAGCCTCCGTCTGGAAGACCCGCAAGCTTTTCAATTTCTTCGTCTAACGTATTCACTTTAATAGTAATTTCGCCAGTCTGCCTTCGAATTCCTTGTGCATCGTACATCACAATAATTCCAAAAACAGATGCTAACGCAAAGTCAATCGTAGAAACACCTCTTTTTAATGCTACATAGGTAGCCAAAGAAGATACGCCGGCTGAATGAGAGCTTGGCATTCCACCCGACGCAGCAATCATCCGCATATCCCATTTTCCTGTTTGATACTTTTTAATTGGGATTTTTAAAGCTTGTGCTAAACCGATTGATGAAAGAGCAATGACAATTCCTTTATTCATATTGCTTCACCTCATCTATAGTTTGCGATGGATTGACATCTTGTACCCAAGCAAATATTGCCCAACAAAAAACGCCGGGCTAATCTGCTGACAGAGCAGACTAATCCCGGCGTTTTTGGAAACAGTTCTGTTATTTTTTACGCTTTTTTTGTGCAGCATTATTCATTTTGGCAGATTCAACTTCAGCATAAGAGCCGAATTCTTGTCCATATTGATTATTTGCACTTTTATTAGCTTCTAACTTCTTGTTAACAGAATTATTTTGGTTTTGTTGCACGTTGAACTCAGAAGCAAACTCCCCAGCATAAGTGTCATTTGCACTTTTTGCACGCTTTGCTTTTTGAGCCTGATTTGCTTTAAACTCAGAAGAGAACTCTTGGTTATAATTATGCTTTGCATTGTTATTCGCTTGCGCATTTTTATTACCTAATTTTTGACGACCCATCGCTATCTCCTCCTATTTGTACCTCGTTGGTACACTATTAGTATGGATCAAGCGGCACGTCATATCCTGTTCAAATTAAGGTAAAAACACCAGAGCTTAGCACGTTTATATTCTTGCTACGTACTCTTTAACCATTTCTTCCGTCACTACTTTACGGCCTGGAATGATGGTATATTTTTGAGACAGCTCATTAATTTCTGCTGTTACAGCGTTAATACCGTCTACAGAAAAGGGCTTCCCTTCTTTGCAGAGAAGCACAGCTGCTTCAATAGCTTGCTCACGTCGAGCTTCTAAGCTGGCAAAAGCACGTACTAATTCGTGCTGTTTTTTAGAATGGGCTGAAATTTCTTTATGTACACTCATGTTCGTTCCTCCATTATATTATGCTGAGTTAGTAAAAATAAGTTAATGTCCTCATAACTGATTTGCTTTTCCGGTAATTCTTTTAAGTTTTTTTCTATCGCTGCAGATTCTTTCTTAATGCTATCCAAAAAGTTTTTCATCTTTTCATTAAAAGCGACTTTCCCGCTTATCTTGCATTGTACAAATTGCTCAATGATGGATTGCTGCCTATCGTCGAGATTTGCCTGCTTACATAAATCGGCAAATAAAATGACAGGGAAACTGCGCTGCTTTACTACTACTTTCAGTGATAAAAATGCACGAATCAGTTGGAGCATCACTTTTATATCCTCTATTGTAACAGAAGATGTCAGATTTCTTTTACTATTTATCGTTAAAATTTTAAAATAATGATATCCCAATGCTTTTAAGGAATATGATTGAGCCATCATTTGCCGGAGTGGCTCAGCAAACGATGACCTCTGATAATAAACAAAAGGCGACCATAGCCACTCATAAAGCGAAGGGTTTGATTTTGTAAACAAATAAATGGTTTTGTACAAATCCCACCCTTGCATATCATAATTGCCTTCTGCTACATTAATGACCTCTTGAGGTCTATTGAGATGAAGATAGCGTGATGCTTTATATTTATATATAAAGCGGACGTCAAAATCACTCGCTAACGTGTCGAGTCCGTAAGCACGGCTCCCTGATTCACATGCAAACAAAATTTCTACATTATATTCTTTTTCAATTTCCTGTAAACGTTTATTTATGTGTGTAGACATAAAAATTAATGACCCTTTCTTTCCTCCAATACATGTTCTAGCACCGTCATTGTACTTACCAATTCTTGAATTGGAAATTCTTCAGACACGGCCGCTTGCAGCTGTTTGTAATAATCATACCATTCTTCAGATACAGACTGTTTATGCGCTAAAACGTACTGATTCACTAAATAGGTATAGTGTGAATGAAGAGCAGCTTCTTCTTTCGCAATGTAGTGATTAACATCCGGCTTAATACGTTCTAATAAAGCAGCGTGGAGCTTTGCTTTCTCATTTTTTTCAAAAAAGCTTTTATTGTTTTTATACAGTGAAAGCTCTTTTTGATACGATTCATTCTTATCGAATTGATGACTTGTCACAACTTCGCTGCCATTTGGCGGCTCTAACGAGTTCAACGTTGGAGTAAACGTCGGTTCATAGCGCTGTAGCTTTGTGATGATCAGTCGATGCCAGTCTTCGATTAATTTTACGATGTATTTTTCGATTCGCAAAGTGGTCGCACGCACTTCTTGCGTTGCGTCGAAGGAAATAGACGTTAACAACTCCTGCAAACACAGGCGCAGCTGCTTTTGCTTTTCACCTCGATCATCTCTTAAGTTTGCCGGACTGAATGCTTCTTTAAAGAAGTCATCGTACCTCACAAACAGACGTTTTTTCACATAAAATAAAAGCTCTTCTAATTCTCGGTCAAACTGCTGTTGTTCATATTCAAAATGAATTTCATGCAGTTTTGCTGCTACCTGCTCATTTTTTATGTGAAGAGATTGAATGTATCGCTTTTTATCGACTTCTGATTTTGTCTGCACCTGTTTCATTTCATTGGCAACTGCTAAAATTTGTTCGAAATCTGCATAGACACTTTGGATAGCAAGCTCTGGTAATTCATAATTTATGAAGCGGTAAAACGCATTTTTGAATGGCAGAAACATTTTATCCTCGTGGTTTTGCAAAGCCTGCAAGCTTGATACCGGGTATAAGCGCGGAAAGCGTATACCATACTGTTCAAGCTGCTCTTTTACGTACGTCTGAACTAACTGCAGCTCTGTATCCGAGCTGGCTAAGTCCGCTGCATTTACTAAGAAAAACATTTTATCAAGCGCAAATACATCTTTTACACGGCCAAGCTGAATAAGAAATTCTCGGTCAGCTTTTGAAAATGCATGATTATAATACGTTACAAATAAAATGGCATCTGCATTTTTGATATACTCAAACGCTACTCCCGTGTGTCTCGCATTGATTGAATCAGCTCCAGGTGTATCAACAAGCGTAATGCCTAAGCGAGTAAATTCACAGTCATAATACAGGTTAATAAATTGAACAAAACACGCTTTTTCTTCCTTGGCTACATAATCATGAAATCCTTCTGTATCCACTACTACTTCTGAACCGATATGATGCTTGACTTCGCCGTAGCCTTTTTCTACTGCCTGTAAAAACGACAAATGCAGCTGCAGCTCTTCTGTTGCCTGCAGGGTCGGAATAATCGCTAGCGCTTCGTCAATTGTTTCTACTTCATGATGAAACAGCTTAAGTGCACCATTTAAATCTTGGATCATCTGCTCGTTTGTTTTAATTTGCACAACAGCTGTTTTATGCGGCCGTTTTTCTGTTGGAGGCATAATTTTATTGATGGTTGCTGTTGTTGGATTCGGAGATACAGGAAGTAATCTTTCTCCAATCAACGCATTAGCAAAAGATGACTTACCGGCACTGAATGCTCCGAATAAAGCTACGGTAAACGTTTGATTTGATAGCTTTTTACGTTTTTCTTGAAGCCTATTAATAAAGCGGTCTAATTTTCCAAATGAACGGAGCTGTTCGAGAACAGCTGATACATCTTGAAGAACCTTTTCTGTTCCTGTTTCATGCACAGCTTCCTCAGGCTGTGAAACTAACTGCTGCTCACTCGCAGCTTCATGCTTTTCTTCAGCTTTCATGATGCCCGTTTCATATTCTTCTTGTAACATATATGACAACTCGTTTGTATCTTCTAGCGTTAGGTCGTCATCAGTTTGCTGTAAAGATTGAAGCAACGCTTTTGTACGTGCCAGTTTTGCTTTCATTTCCTGAAGAGATGTATACGCTTCTTCAAATGCCTCACATTCCTGCAAGTGTTGAGAAATATTCTCACGCTTTACTTCATCTTGCTCCATTTTGCTCTGTTCGATTTGCGCATAGAGCTCGTATAATAATCGCGTGGCTTTTTTCTTAATGTGATCAGCTACATCTTTTGCGTACGTTAAAACATAATCACCATTAATCGTAGCTCCTGCTTTTACCGTTTCAATTAAGTCATGAGGTTCTAACGGAATTTCAAACTGCTGAACCTGGCGTATAAGATCCGGGTCAGTAAGATTTTGATTTTTCACCAGATCTTGCACATATTGCTGCAAGTGCCACTGCAGCTGAGAGGCTGTTCGTTCTTTCATATCGTCAAAAAATAACGTCAGCCGCTCTTTTTTTACTTCCTCGGTCTTTTTCTTAGCAAATAAAAGACCGACTTTGAAATCAGGCTTTGTCGTTTCTAAAAACAGCCTAGCTTTTTCTCTCATTTCATATGGTGTTAAATTGGCGTTGCTTAGTATCTTGCCTGTTTCTTGTTGGTACGTTTCTGCTAACTGCTTTTCAGCACGCTTTATTTCCGCTTCTTTTTCGAGAAGCTGCTCTTTTTGCTGCTTATTTATTTCATGGTTCTCAAGCGTCAGCTTATGGCGCAGCTCGTCATGAATCGTTAACTTTTCTTCTTCTTGGTCTTCAATAAAGGCAAGGTGATCGTCAATTAACATTTGCATCGCATGTTGAATATGCTGATGTCGGTTTTCTTTTTCCGTCATCATAGCAAGTAATAGAGATTTTACGTACGAAAGGTCATTATGACGGTTGGCTGGCTCTTTTAACGACGTATAGAAGATTCCTTCTGGTCTAACATTCCACTTTAAAAATGACGTTTCTACAGATTCTTTAAATGCTTGAAATGTTAGCTGATCTTCTTGATGTTTATCGATTTGATTTACAATTAAATAAAGCGTTTTATTAGCTTCTTGCAGCTGTTTTGCAAATTGAAGATTTAATTCTGCCTGCACATGATTATAATCCATCACGTAGAAAATAACGTCCGCTAAGTGAAGAGCTGACTCGGTCGATACACGATGCGCATCATCTGTTGAATCAATCCCCGGTGTGTCCATCACCACAACATTTTTAGGAATAGCGTTTGTCTCGATTGATAAATGAATGGACTCTACTTCATCTCCGTCGACAGCAAACTGCTTAATTTGTTCATACTGATAAGGCGCTTCATAACGCACCGGCGGCTGTTTGCGGTAATAAACGGTTGCATGCTCATCCCCCGCTTTTACTGATACTAAGTTTGCGCTTGTCGGAATAGGACTTGCAGGCAAAATTGCTTGCCCCATTAATTCGTTAATCATACTCGATTTCCCAGCCGAAAAATGTCCGCAAAATGCTACAACAAATTCACCGTTCACCCACTTTTTTAACAGCTGTATTGCTTTTGCTGCCTGCTGTTCATCTCCAGCTGCTTGAAATTGCTTATGTAAATGAAAAAGAGATGCTTCCAATTGGAGATTTTCTTGATGTTTCACACTCACTTTACCCATTATTACTCTACCCCTTTTGCCTCATTCAAGACTGTATTTAAATGTTCTCTATCCATCTTTGTTTCTGCTTATTCTTTCTCTATTTTACTTGATTCACCTACGTTTTCCCATAAAAAACTGAATTTTTAGTTACAAAAACAATAAAAAAAGCTGTCAATAATTTGACAGCTTTGCATTGTATTTATTTACCGTGTATATATTACGCCTTTTGGGCTTTTTCAATATTTTTCATTACATACGTTGTGACGCCAACATATGTAGCAAGTGCTCCGATCACAAAAAGACTAACCATTACGTCCACCACCGTTTCTACTTGATGAAATTGATAATCTTTATCATTTGATTTCATCTTATCATGAAAGATAATCATTTTCAATTAGTTTTGAGATTTTTTTGCAGGAAAGAAACGTCCCGTATTTTGCATGACCTCGCCATAATTTGTTTCATTCGTTAGCGCTTGCTCTTCTAAAGGAATTCTAACGGCTAATATACACAAATTGAAAACAGAAAAAATAGCTAACGTCCAGTATGCCTGAAACATAAGCGGAACTAACACCAATTCTGCCGCTACAACTGTATAATTTGGGTGCTTCATAAACCGATAAGGACCTCTTAGCACAACCTTCGCGTTAGGCAAGACGATAATTTTTGTATTCCAATACTTTCCTAATGAAGAAATAGCCCATACTCTTGCAAGTTGCACAAGCACAAAAAAGCTAAACAACAAAAAAGAAAAGTGATACATTCCACCGTTTAACACATACACTTCCGTAAAAAGAGCAGCAAAAAAAGCGGCGTGCATGCTTACCATCCATTTGTAGTGACTTTGACCAGCTTCGTATGCTCCCTGCTTCTTCATCCAAGCTTCATTTCTTTTGGCAATCACCAATTCACATAGACGCTGTAAGATAATAAATACAAAAAAACTATAAAAAAACAATCGCTTTACCTCCACTCTAATAGAAGCATTTCAGAACTAAATCCAGGACCAAGAGCTGTTAATAAACCGTATTCTTTACTCGGAATTTCTTTCTTCATAAAGCGGTCTAGCACATATAAAACGGTTGCCGAAGACATGTTTCCATGGTTTTTAAGTACATCTAGTGAATCAGCAATCATATTTTCGTTTAGCGATAGCGTTGATACATATGCTTCAAGCACTTTTTTCCCTCCAGGATGAGCAACAAAATGTTTTAAATCCCGACTGGTCAAATTCTGAGTTTGTAAAAAAGACTCAACTTCTCCGCCTAACCACGAATCGATAATAGTGGGAATATCTTTTGAAAAGACAACAAATAACCCATCATTTTTAATCTCCCATCCCATTACGTCTTCGGAATTTGGCATAAGCGTCGATTGTGTATGTAAAATGTAAGGAAAGCTTTTTGAACGGGAAAAAGTGATATCTGCTTCGTCACCTGCGACTAAAGCAGCTGCTACTCCATCAGCAAATAAAGATGTACCGATTAAGTTGCTTTTTGAACGATCATTCCGCTGAAAAGTCAAACTGCACAGCTCAACGGATAATACAAGAACTTTAGCGCGCGGAAAGGCTTTGCAATATTCGTAAGCCCTTGAAAGTCCAGATGCTCCTCCGGCACACCCTAATCCCCATATAGGGATTCTTTTTGTATGGTCTGAAAACGCAAGCTTATTCATAATTCGAGCTTCAATGCTAGGCGTAGCTACACCGCTTGTTGAAACGTAAAAAATAGCATCAATTTCTCCACACGGCAAGGGGGTACTTACATAGTCTTTATTTGTTAAGCATTCTTCAATGGCTTTTGTACCTAATTCAACAGCACATTCTATAAAAGCATCATTTTTTTCTTCGAATGTATGATCTTCTTGAAACCAAGATAAGTCTTTGGCAAAATTACGTTTTTCAATTTGACCATTTTGAAAAACGGTCAGCAGACGATTAATATCTTTAAACGACTCGGAAAAAAGTTCTTTTGCAAATAGCAGCGTGTCTTGCTGAGTTAATTCATAGGGGGGAACTCCAAATCCAACTGAGATAATTTTTGGCATACACTTCACCTCTTTGATTGCGTTACATTTAACATTTGTAATAGCTGGGGATTTATTCAATTCTTTTTTAGTGGAATGGAGGTGAAACATAAAAAAACTTTCCTGTAACTCAGGAAAGTCTACGTTTTGAAGAAGTGTATGTTTGTTGTGCACTTTTATTATAGCGCAAATAATCTGAATGTACAGATACAATTTATGGATTGACGAAAATAAGTGCTTATTTTTTATGAAAAGAAAATGGACATATAGATTTCATCTACATATTCATTGTTAAAATAAGCTTGTTCTTTCATAACACCTTCTTGTTCAAATCCTACCTTTTTATACAATTCGTATGCCACTTTATTAGAAGCAAACACAGTTAAAGAAAGTTTATGAAGATTATTTTCTTTGCACCAGTTTAGCGTATAATTCATAAATTGTTTTCCTATTCCCATTCCCTGTGCTTTTGAAATAAGCCATGTACGGAAGAGCCCCGTGTGGCGCTTCATTTTAATTTCGCCTCTCAGAACACGTGCGATTCCAAGCACTTCACCTTCGACTTCAGCTACAACGTACATGTGATTGTTCTTTTCTACTGATGCAATAAAATCTTGCTCTTCTTGGACTGTGCGCGGCTCATCTTTTTGAATAAATTCCCCGGCCTCAATAATTTCTCTTACCGCTGTTGTAATATGCTCTGCATCACTTGCCTTTGCAGGGCGTATAGTGACTTCACGTCCGTCTTTTGCTTTAAATTTCACTATGTTTTTCTCTGCTGTAATCATCTATATCAACTCCTATATTTTTCACCATTCAGTACTACTATTTTGGTTCTAGCTTGCGTAATTTATCAGTGGTAAAGTTCTGCTTTTCATTTCATCTAACAAGCAATCATGTGCATTTGTTGTATTACCCACGCTTTAAACAAAGCTAAACCATTTTTGAAATATTTATTCTTGCACAGACATCCTAGAAATGCAATTAATTGCGTTAAAGAACTATTATTTCAAATTTTCTTTACAAAAGTGCATAAAAAAGAGGCTGGGACACAACGAAATCACTCCGACCTAAAGACGAACAAATGGGATTAATCCGCTAGAAGCAACGAAACGCATGAAAGCTACGTCCATCTTAACAATAAAAAAATACGAACTAACAACCAATAATTTTGATTATTAGTTGCTAGTTCGTATTTCACTTCGACTAAACTATTTTTGTCCTACTTTTTATTAAAGTCCCATTGAGATATATTTTACTTCTAAATAATCTTCAATGCCGTAATGACTTCCTTCACGTCCAAGGCCACTTTCTTTAAAGCCGCCGAATGGAGCTTGAGCTGCAGATGGAGAGCCATCATTTACTCCTACAATGCCGTACTCTAATTCTTCAGATACAAATGTTGCTTCTTTGATGTTTTCTGTAAATACGTAAGCTGCTAAACCATAAGGGCTATTGTTTGCTCGTTCTACGGCTTCTTCTACTGTTTTGAATGTTGCTACAGGTGCCAATGGTCCAAACGTTTCTTCAAACATGCAATTCATGTCATCAGTTACATTTGTGATAATTGTCGGCTCCATAAAGAAACCGTTTTTAGTTGTTATAGCTTGTCCGCCAACTACAACTTTAGCTCCTTTACTTTTTGCATCCGCAATTTGTGCTTTTACTTTCTCAACCGCTTTGTCGTTAATTAGCGGTCCAACTTGTGTACCTTCTTCTAATCCGTTTCCTACTGTTAATTCCGCCGCTTTTGCTGCAAATTTTTTAACGAAAGCATCTGCAATGGATTCTTGTACGTATACACGGTTTGTGCAGATGCACGTTTGACCTGCGTTGACAAACTTAGAAGCAATTACGCCGTTTACAGCAGCGTCTAAATCTGCATTTTCTGTTACGATAAACGGTGCATGACCGCCTAATTCAAGCGATAATTTTTTCACAGTATCAGCAGCACCGCGCATTAGATGTTTACCAACCGCTGTTGAACCAGTAAATGTTAATTTTCGGATGCGTCCGTCTTTTTGCCATGTGTCGCCAATAGCTGCTGCATCTCCAGTAACAACATTGATCACACCTTTTGGAACGCCCGCTTCTTCTGCGAGTTCTACTAAACGAAATGCTGTAAATGGTGTTTCTTCAGATGGTTTTAAAACAATTGTACATCCTGCTGCAAGAGCTGGGGCCACTTTACGCGTAATCATGGCTGCAGGGAAGTTCCATGGCGTAATAGCTGCTACAACGCCAACAGGCTGTTTTTTAACCGTAATACGTTTATGCGTATGATGAGCTGGAATCGTTTCACCATATACACGCTTTCCTTCTTCAGCAAACCAAGCAATATAATCATTGCCATACTGCACTTCACCTTTTGCTTCTGCAAATGGTTTGCCTTGTTCCGTTGTCATAATTTCTGCTAGTTGATCTTTATGATTTTCAATAAGTTGATGCCATCTCATTAAAATAGCACTGCGCTCTTGAGCGGTTCTTTTCGACCATGTTTTAAAAGCTGTCGCTGCTGCATCAGCGGCAAGTGCTGCTTCCTTTGAGCCTGCCTTGGGAATTTGTCCTATAACTTCTTTTGTTGCTGGATTAATCACATCAATTTTCTCTTCTGTTGTTGTCCATTCACCGTTAATATATAGTTTGTTTGGATACATCATTCATCCTCCTAGTTGTGTGAATTTCTTTGCGCTGTGTTAACTACACTATATACACTAGCATCTTCGTTGATTTATGAGAACTTCCCTTCTATACTATGGGTATAACAAAAGGTTATAGGTGATAAATATGAAAACAGAATGGCTTGAGTCTTTTATTGAAACAGCCAAAACAAAAAGCTTAAGCAAAGCAAGCGAACAGCTGCATATGACGCAGCCCGCGCTCAGTAAGCAAATGAGAAAACTAGAAGAAGATTTAGGAGTAACATTATTTATTCGCTCCGCTACAGGAGTAGAATTAACCTCAGCAAGTGAAATTCTTTTACAAGAAGGTGAATCCATACTATCAAGCGTTCATGCTCTTCAAAAAAAATTAGTGTCTACGCAAGAAGCTTGTGATTTAACTATCGGAACGTGGCAAAGTATGGCTGCTTTTTACTTACCTTATCAACTGGCTTCTGCTAAAGACCACAATCGCCATATTGATATAAAAACCTCGCATCACTATTATGATTTGTTAGAGCAGTTAGAAAGCAATCAAATTGATGGAGCTTTATTTGATGATCGAGAGATTCAACATACTTACTGGTCAAAATTATTATTCAAAGAAGACTTTTATTTATTTGTGAATGATCAGCACCCGTTAGCCGAAAAAGAAAGCGTATCATTTGAAGATTTCAAAGAAGAACCCATTGTAGTTCTCCCTCCAGGGTGCGATGTTCGGACACTAGTAGAAAAAGCGTACAATCGTCATAACTTAAAAATGTCCATTGCCAATGAAATTGAATTTGCTCAAAGTATTATGGGATTTATTTCAGCTAATTTAGGTATTTCAATTCTCCCTGAAATTTTTATGCGCCATTTACAAAGCTCAAACATTAAAGCATTGCCTATTACAGACTTCAAATTCAAAAGAGAAATTTCATTAGTGGCAAAAAATCCTGACGTGGGGAAAATGCTTTATACACTGTTTTTCAAAACACGATCTTAATAGGAAAGACGACCAAATTAAGCCTAAGTTCCCCATAACAATGAAAAGATCCGAACGATTAATCGTTCGGATCTTCTTCAACTAACATACTTTTGTGCCAGCCTCTTTTTATTTCGATATTGCTTCATTTGTTAACTTTGTTTCTGCAACTTGCGCACGTGGTGATTTCATCATATTAAAGACAATATTTAAAAAGATTGCTGTAAAACTCCCCATCACAATACCGCTTCCAGTGAGAACTTGAAGACTCTCTGGTAAGTTTTTGAAGAGTTCAGGTACAACCGTCACCCCTAGACCCATACCAACCGAACATGCAATTACAAGAAGGTTTTCTTGTTTTGCTAAATCAACTTGACTAAGGATTTTTATACCTGAAGAGATGACCATCCCAAACATGGCTACCATAGCTCCTCCAAGTACAGAGCTCGGGATAACTGTCGTCACGGCTGCGATTTTAGGTAGAAAGCCCAAAATGATTAAAATTCCACTCGCTGCAAATACAACATTTCTTGTGCGAACACCTGACAACTGTAAAAGTCCTACATTTTGAGAATACGCTGTATAAGGAAATGCGTTAAAAAATCCGCCTAATAAAATCGCCAATCCTTCTGCACGATAGCCTTTAGATAAATCTTTTTCATCCACTTCTTTTTTACAAATATCACTAACGGCAAAATAAACGCCTGTGGACTCGACAATGCCAACAAGTAAAACAAGGAACATTGTCAGGATGGCCGTAATATTAAACGTTGGCATCCCAAAGTAAAACACGTGAGGCATATGAATCCACGCTTCTTCTTTTACGCCGGAAAAATCGACTTTTCCCATAAAAGACGCTGAAATCGTTCCAACAACCAATCCTAATAACACAGAGACGGAGCGCATAAATCCTTTTGTAAATCGATACAGAACAATAATTAATAGCAAAACGCCAAAACCTAAACCTAAATTGCTCAAGCTGCCAAAATCTTTACTTCCTTCTCCTCCAGCTAAATCTTTAATCGCTACAGGAATTAACGTAATTCCAATAATCGTTACAACCGAACCCGTAACTAAAGGAGGGAAAAACTTAACCAATTTACCTAGAAAAGCAGAAAGAAGGACAATGAGTAAACCGGCGACGATAATAGAACCATATATGGAGGAAACGCCGTAAGAACCTCCAATTGAAATCATAGGTCCTACGGCAGTAAACGTACACCCTAATACAACTGGAAGACCAATACCGAAAAAACGATTTTTCCATACTTGCAGTAACGTTGCCACACCGCACATAAATAAGTCAATCGCCACTAAATACGTAAGCTGCTGCTGAGTCAAGCCAATGGCTCCTCCAACAATAAGAGGGACAACAATCGCACCTCCGTACATAGCTAAAACATGCTGTAAACCAAGTGAAAAGACTTTTCCTTTATTCATATTAAACCTCCACTGTTGGTTTATCTTCAGCAAATGTAACTTTACCATTTGATAAAGACTGAATGCGCGCTAATGATTCTACTTTAACGCCTGATTTACGAATTTGTTTTCCTCCATCTTGGAACGCTTTTTCAATAACAATACCAATGCCGCCTACTTTAGCACCTGCTTTTTGCACGATATCCATCAAGCCGAATGCAGCTTGGCCGTTTGCTAAAAAGTCATCAATAATTAAAATCACGTCATCTTCTCGAATAAATTTATCAGCAACTGAAATTTCATTTTCTTCTTTTTTTGTAAATGAATATACTTTTGATGTAATGAGTCCGTCTTGAAGTGTTAAAGATTTTCTTTTTCTGGCAAACACCATCTCAACGTTTAGCTTCAATGCAGTCATAATCGCTGGAGCAATTCCTGATGATTCAATCGTTAAAATCTTCGTAATTCCTGCATTTTCAAAGCGCGAAGCAAATTCTTCTCCAATTTCTTTCATCAGTACAGGATCCATTTGGTGGTTTAAAAATGTGTCTACTTTTAAAACCGTGTCCGATAATACGATTCCATCTGTTAAAATTTTGTTTTGCAAAGCTTTCATAGTTCGTTCCTCCAACGTTTGTATTAAAAAAGCTCAAAAACATAGCTGCACTCGTATATGAGTAGAGCAATGTTTTTGAGCTTTTACGCACAAAAGTGAAAAACAAACTTCATCGCTCACCCATAGTCAAACTATTTACGGTAGTTTGGTAGATACTTACGAGCCTTATTCTCGTCATTATATGAGTGCGTTATTGAGTTACTTGTATTATATCAGCAAATCTTTTATTTGAAAATATCTAAAAAAGATATTTTCGAACATTTACTTGCAATACAAAACATAATATTCGGTTATAGCACTTTTTATACGTGATAAATTTGTCCGTATTTCTCTTCTAGATATTGAATTAAATAATCTACATTTAGCCCTTCACCCGTCACATCGTTTAAAATTTCAAGAGGTTTTTTCATTTTTCCGTACTGGTGAATATGTTCTGTTAACCAATTTGTAATCGGCGAAATTTCTCCTTTTTCCAAGAGTTCATCATAATTAGGCAAGTCTTTTAACATGGTATGCTTAAACTGCGCTGCGTACATATAGCCCAGAGCATAGGAAGGGAAGTACCCAAAGCTTCCTCCGGCCCAGTGTACGTCCTGAAGCACGCCTTCTCCATCGTGACTTGGACGAACCCCTAAATATTCTTCGTATTTCTCATTCCAAATTTCCGGTAAATCCTCAACTTTATACTCCCCGTTTATTAATCCTTTTTCAATTTCGTAACGAATCATAATATGAAGAGGATACGTTAACTCATCTGCTTCAATACGAATAAGAGACGGTTTTGCTTCATTTACTCCTCGGTAAAAATCTTCTAAACCTACATCGTCAAACTGTTCCGGCGCATGCTTTTTTAGTACGTCGTAATGATGCTGCCAAAATGCTTTATTTTTCCCGACAAACTGCTCAAAAAACAGCGACTGTGATTCATGAATTCCCATTGAAGTACCTTCACATAGAACCGTGCCAACAAGATCCTTTGAAATATTCTGCTCATATAAAGCATGGCCACATTCGTGAATCGTGCCAAAAATAGCCGTTCGGAAATCGTTTTCGGCATATTTAGTTGTGATGCGCACATCTCCCGGATTTAAGCCAGTAGCAAAAGGATGGACGGTTTCATCAAGTCGCCCCGCTTCAAAATCATAGCCGAGTGTTTTTAACACGTCTAGACTAAATTGCTTTTGCGCTTCTTTTGGGAAAGTACGGAATAAAAATTCCGTATTGGGCTTTGTATTTGACCCGGCGATTCGCTGAACAAGAGGCACAATATGCTCCCGCAGCTTTCCAAATACCTCGTCTAAGATTTCAACCGTCATTCCCGGTTCAAAAAGGTCTAATAAACGGTTATATTTGTTTCCTTCATACCCCCAATACTCCACAAACTTCTGATTAAACGCTACAATTTTTTCAAGGTACGGTTGAAATAAAGCAAAATCTGCTTTTTCTTTTGCTTCTTCCCAAATTGACTCCGCTTTTGAAGTTAACGTAACGTATTCTTTATATTCGTGCGGAGGAATCTTTTTATTTAAGTCATATTCTTTTTTACACTCTTCCACTGCTTTTTTCGTAATATCGTTTATGTAAGGCTGTGACTCAGGGTTCGTTAATTTCTCAATAAAACCTGCCATTTCATTAGAAACGGAAAGATTGAACGCTTCTGATGACATCATGCCAATCACTTCAGAACGCTGATCCGCCCCTTTTTTTGGAGCGCCCGTTCTCAAATCCCAGTACATCACTCCGATTGCCTCGTGATAACTTTTGATTTTATTCATGTATTCATAAAACTGTTTCTCAATTTTCTGTATGTCTTCTCTCATTGTTTTTCCTCCTTACTTTCCTTATTTCACCATAAATTATTTTATCATAATAGTAACGGTGTGTATATAACTGAAAATTCAATCTATTGGACATATAAAAAAGCGCGGCTGCCACCGCGCTTTTTTATACGTTTTCTATTTTCGTTGGAACATTTTGTTCAATGATTGAACGCACTTTTGAATCTGTGCTTTTTGGCATAAAGATCGTGATTAGACCCTTATCATTATGAGAGCGAATCAGCCTTCCAACTCCTTGCTTTAAGCGAAGAAGCATATACGGCATATCTGCATCCCAAAATGGATCGACTACTTGATTGCGCTTTGCTTCAAAGACCGGATCATTTGGCGGATACGGCAGAGACCAAATAATTACATTCGATAACGAAGGTCCAGGAATATCCAACCCTTCCCACAAATGAACAGCGCATAAAATCGTTTCTTCTTCTCTTTGGAACTGAGATACTAATTTACTGATTTCTTGATCGCCCTCAAATAAAAATGTGTACTGATCTAACTCTTTGGAAACTTCTTTGAACATCTCTAGTTCTTCTTTGCTGTTAAACAATAAAAGTGCTCGTCCGTTCGTTTTTTCGAGCTGAGCAACAGCAAAGGCGAATTTTTCAGCAAACGCTTCTTCTTGATCATCGGAAACATCTTTCACCGCAATTTTCATTTGCTCATCATAATCAAATGGCGATTCAACGGAAAAAGAAAGCGGCTTTGCAATGCCTAAGCTATATGCTAAATAATCGAACGATTGGTTATCTGAAAGAGTGGCAGAAGTGAAAATATACGGTATTTTCTTCGCAAATACTCGTTCTTTTAAGACGTCTTTTACTGCTTGCGGCATAATAACCAACGTCAGCTGCCAGTTGTTTTCTTCCACCCAGTAGATGGCATTTTCGTTGTCCATAAATAAGCGCAGCGAATAATCAATTTGATCTAGGTACTCATCTACAATTCGCAGCGTATATTCATCTACTGTATAGGTCTCACTCTCAAACACAAGCTCGTTTCCGATATGTTCAAGCAGCGATAAAAGTTCTTTTCCTACACTTTGTAATCCGTTTGTTCGGGCTACTTCTTTACGGCTAGAACCAACGATTTCTGTGCTTGCTTCACTTAAACGGTCAAAGAACATTGCATACACATCAATAGCGTGCTCGATCTTCACAGCAAATTCTTCTCGCACGTCATTTTCTAATAGACGCGTTAACAAGTTTTCTAACGTATCTTCTTGAATGCGATACGTTAGAGCCTTTTGTGCAGCAAATTCCAGCAGGTGACCTTCATCAAATACAACACAGCTGCTTTCAGGAAGAAGCGGAAGCTGTCCTTCACGCTTGCGGGCTTCATATGTCCAAATGTGCTCCATGTAAAAATCGTGAGAGCAAATAATTAAGTCATGTGCTTTTCTATAGTGCTCGCGTGAAAGCGTTAAGCCACATCTATGACGCTGCTCACAGGAAGAGCAATCTTGAAACGTATCCCAGTTAATTTGATTCCATTCCTCATCCGTTAAATGAGGATATTCTTTACGGTCTCCGTAGTGATAGAACGACTGCATACCACTATGATCATGAACAAAATCAGGAAGCGTATCGTAAATTTCTTCAATGTTTTCATTATCTGTTCGTGCTGTCACAGCATCTAATTTCTTTAAACACAGATACTGATCTTGAGATTTTGCTAGGCGAACATCCATGTTAATATCTAAAATACCAGAGAGCTTGGCAATGTCTCCTTCGGCTTTTACTAACTGTTCAATTAATGTTTCATCCGCACAGGCAATAATAGCCGGCTTGCCAATATACCTTGCATAACAAATAGCGTACAGTAAATACACAATGGTTTTCCCTGTTCCTACACCTGCTTCTGCAAAGATTACATTTTTTTCTTTAAAAGCTCGTTCGATTTGAAAAGCCATAAAAATTTGTTCATCCCGAAGTTCTAATCCTGCGTCTGGAAGATGATCATAAAAAACATCACCTATCCATTCATTTAATTTATCAAAAAAGTTTTCATCCCGCTCAATTGTAAAAGGCAACCGCTCTCTCATCATCGATACTGACTCCTTTATTTATGTAAATATCTATCAATAAAAATTAGCTTCACTTCTTTTTATCTAGTAAATTTCTCATGTAAGCAAAACTTAATTATTGACTACTTTATCTAAAATGTCAATAAAAAGAGCTGAACATAAAAAAGGTTCTGTCTGTAAGGACAGAACCTTTTTGTATAAAAGCTGGGTGTATAGAACGCAAACGGAATAAGTGCTATTAAAAAATTAATTACAGCGGAATTTGGAATCCGTGGACTGAGACAATAAAAAGGCCGCTTCATACTCGGCTTTTGCTTGTTCCAGCTGAGTAAGCGTCTCTCCGCTAACTTCTATTCCCTGCTGCATTAAATGATAGCTGTTTTCCAACGCTTGCCGAATCATAGTGAACTGCGTGTTTCTATCCATTTATAAACATCCTCTCTCTGTAGTGCTTACTATAAAAGTGAATACTATCATTCTATACACCAGCTGTTTATTTTATTCTCAAAACCAGCATCTCTGGCTTAATAAATGGATTCTTTCATTTAAGAAAATAATCGAACTTATTAAAATATTTTAATCCTCACTTGACATATAGGAATAATATATTTTAAAATTACTTACAGATTCAATCACTCAAAACTACATACTACAGGCTTACCGGTCAACCGATAGCCTCTAATTGCCAGATACACGTACAATCCGTCTGTGCAATTAGAGGCTTTTATTTTTTAAAAGCCTGCTGAGAGGAGAAAAAAATGGCAGAACTGCAGTTGCAGCATGTGTATAAAAAATACGGAAAAGATAGTCTTGCAGTTGATAATTTTAATCTTCATATTCAAGACAAAGAATTTATTGTATTTGTAGGACCTTCAGGGTGCGGCAAATCCACTACCCTTCGCATGATCGCCGGCCTTGAATCGATAACAGAAGGAGAATTGCTTATTAATGGAGATCGTGCAAACGATTTACCTTCTAAGGACCGGGATATTGCAATGGTGTTTCAAAACTACGCGCTTTACCCTCATTTAACGGTTTACGACAACATGGCATTTGGCTTGCAGCTCCGCAAAGTCCCAAAACAAGAAATTGATGAGCGCGTTCGTGAAGCGGCTCGTATTTTGGACTTAGAACCCTATTTAAAACGCAAGCCAAAAGCATTATCAGGAGGTCAGCGTCAGCGAGTGGCTTTAGGAAGAGCGATTGTACGGAATGCCCAAATTTTTTTAATGGATGAGCCTTTGTCTAACCTTGATGCGAAGCTTCGCGTACAAATGCGTGCTGAAATCAGTAAGCTTCATCAGAGGCTGCAGACGACCATTATTTATGTAACCCACGATCAAACAGAAGCCATGACGATGGCAAGCAGAATCGTAGTTATGAAAGACGGAAAAATTCAGCAAATAGGTTCACCTATGCAAGTGTATAATGCTCCAGAGAATACGTTTGTAGCCAGTTTTATAGGCTCACCGGGAATGAACTTTTTCACAGGAAAAGTAGTGAACAGCAAACTGTACATCAGTGAACATGAGTTTCAACTGACAGAAAATCAAATGCATTCGTTACATGAAAAAGGCTACAATAATCAATTCATTACTGTAGGAATTCGACCCGAGCATATTACGCGTGCCTTTTCTGATGCTCCTCATATTTCATTACCGGTAGATGTGTCTGAGTTATTAGGAGCAGAGTACATACTATACAGCAGTTTAGGAGAGCAGCTCTTTGTGGCTAAAATCCCTGGGGATGAACATATTCAAGTTCATCAGCACTTTCCGTTTCATTTTCAAATGAATCATGCTCATTTCTTTGACCAAGCATCTACCAATCGTATCAAAATTGACCAATAACTATCTAAAAAGAATTCTATAAATGGGGGAACTAAAATGAAAAAATTATTAATTCTGTTAGCAATGCTCACCGTGATCATCGCCGGCTGCGGCAAAAACAGTTCAACAAGCGGCGACAGCAGCGATTCTTCAAAAAAAGTAACCATTAACTTTACGCATTGGCGAGGAGAAGATACGAAAGCCTTTGATTCTATCATTGAGCAATTTGAAAAGAAAAACCCAAATATTCATGTAGAGATGACCGTCTTTCCTTCGGATTCATATCAATCACAAATTCAAGGATCTCTACTATCTGGAGAAGGCATCGATGTATTTGCTAGTTTTCCAGGAAGTCAATTTGAAACGATTCGCAAAGCAAACGGTTTTGCAAAGCTGGACGACCAAAACTTACTCAGCAAATTTGACGAAAAGCTAATCCAAGCGGGTAAAGCGGATAATACGCAATATGCTCTTCCTTATCAGCTAGTCTATAACATCCCTGTCTATAACAAAGGCATTTTTGAAAAACTAAATTTAGATGTTCCTAAAGACTGGAATAGCTTTTTAAAAACAGCTGAAACATTAAAGAAAAATGGTTACACGCCGATTTTATTTTCAGGAGACGTAAGTCCTTCTCAATTTATTAACCCAATGATTATGAATAACGAACCTACAAATAACGCCCTTCACGAAGTAGAAACGGGCAAGCGCAAGCTAACTGATGAATGGTTTATCAAAACCCTATCTCAAATTAAAGAATTAAATGATAAAGGTTACTTCCAAAAAGATGCTCTTGGTACGAAAAAAGAAAGTGCTGCAGCACTTTTTGCTCAGGAAAAAGGCGCAATGCTTGCTCAAGGTTCTTATATGATGGCTACAGTCAAACAGCAAAATCCAAAGATTGATCAAGGTTTGCTTGCACCGATTACAGTGGATCAAGATAAAGCCAAATACGAAGGTGTTCATACCACAACATTCTTATTAGGTGTTGCTGAAAAATCAAAACACAAAGAAGCTGCTAAGAAATTTTTAACTTTCCTTGCAGATTCAAAGATTTCTTCTGAGTATGCAAATGCTACTGGCCAGTTATTAACGGTCAAAGACGTGAAATATGATTCACCTGAACTCAAAGAAAGCGCAAAGTGGAAAGACAAAAAAACGGTCTTCCAACCTCGATTTACCATTTTAAATGAGCGCGTATCAAAAGCTGTTGAAACATCTGTACAGGACGTACTATCCGGTATGTCAGCGAAAAAAGCTGCTGAAAAAGCACAAGGAGAGGTAGAACGTGTCGCTAAAAACTAATACGTCTATTCAAGAGGAAGAAAAGAGAACCCCTTCGTTCTCTTTTCCTCTCTTTTCATTTAAAAATATCTCTAAAAGCAGGCATCTATGGTTGTTTTTGCTTCCTGGTTTTGTCATATATACGGTTTTCTTTGCATTGCCAACGCTTTCTGCTTTATTTTTAAGTACAACTGATTGGAATGGATTGTCTTCTCAGTTCTCATTTGTAGGGTTTCAAAACTTCAAAGAAATTTTAACAAACGATGCTATTTTTACACAGTCGCTTACAAACAACTTAAAGTTCACAATTGGCGTGCTGATCTTTCAAACGTTATTGAGCTTAGGCTTTGCACTCTTACTTTATAGAAATTCTGCATGGAATACATTTTATCGCTCACTCTTTTTTGTACCGACGATTATTTCGTCCGTGTCGATTGCGTTCACGTGGAACTTTATGTATGACCCCAACATTGGAGGAGTTAACCTATTTTTAAGTAAAATAGGCCTTGAGCATTGGACACAGTCTTGGATTGGAAATGGACATATCGCAATTTACAGCTTGGCTTTTGTACAATTTTGGGCACATACTGGTCAAATGCTTATTATTTTTGTAGCTGGAATTCAAGCTATTCCCAGTGAGTTATATGAAGCTGCTAGTATTGATGGAGCAACACGATGGCAAAAATTCAAGCGCATTACGTGGCCTCTTTTAGCTCCAGCTACGACAATGGTTGTGGCTTATACGACCATACAAAGCTTTAAAGCATTTGATTTAATCATTGCAATGACAAATGGAGGTCCCTCCAACTCAACTGAAATTCTTTCGACACTTCTTTATCACGAAGCTTTTATTAATTTTCGTTTTGGCTATGCCTCTGCCATTTCCGTTGTATTTATGATTGTGATTGCTCTTTTAACGTTTCTTCAATTTCGCGTACTTCGCCTGACCAAAATGTAAAAGGAGATTCTTTTATGAAACAAAATCCATTCAGACATCTGATTTTAGGGATATACGGTTTAATCATTCTGTTGCCCTTAAGCTTGGTTTTATTAACAACCTTTAAAACAACGCCTGAACTTTACAGCAACCCAATTGGATTACCAGCAGGCTGGAATATTGAAAATTATAAACAGCTGCTCGTCAATGAACCCATCTTTGGCTATATTAAAAACAGCGTGATTGTTACCGTCTTTAGCACGTTTTTTATTCTATGGTTTTCAAGCATGATTGCTTACGCTATTATTCAGCTACCTCAAAAGCTTGGATGGATTGTATACGGCTTTTTTGTTTGCGGAATGATTGTCCCTACTCAAGTCAATATGATTCCTGTCTTTTTGCTGATGAATAAGCTTGGACTGGTCAATACGCTAACAGGGGTCATTATCGTCTCCATAAGTTTTTTGCTTCCTATCGGTGTGTTTATTATAACGGGGTTTATGAAAACTTTGCCAAAGGAACTATTCGAAGCCGCTCGCATGGACGGGGCGTCAGAGTGGAAAATATATTCAAAAATCGCTCTTCGACTCTCCATACCTTCAATGGCTACAGTAGGAATTTTTTCGTTTGTGATCGTGTGGAATGATCTGTTATTCCCTTTGCTATTATTAAAATCTAAAGAAGTAAAAACGCTGCCTATTGCATTATTGGACTTTCAAGGGGAATTTCTAACCAATTACCCTATGCTGTTTTCAGCAGTCGTTCTTTCTTCTATTCCATTATTGATTGCGTACGTGTTTTTGCAAAAGCATTTCATTTCAGGAATGACCTCTGGGGCATTAAAATAGCAGGCAAGAAAATCACGCTTCCCTGCCTGCCCCTTTATTCTATAGGATTATTTTTCAAAGCACGCTGAGGTTTCGGTTTCTCTACTATTAGGTGTTGGTAAACGTACATTAAAGCAGCTTTTAACAGAAAGATACCTAGCAAATGGTACTCTTTAAATGTGCCTACCCTAAAAAGCTTTGCACGGCTCATAGCTCGTTGAAAAGGATAAACAAAAAATGTATCTACGATTGCATTTAATAACATATACCTTCCAAAATGGCCATATGTGAACTTTTTAATCCATAAAGAACCTGCTAAAAATGGACCTAAAAGTAAAGCAGCTTCACCTGTTAAATATGGATGAGGAGGATTAGGGAATATCCACCACTTCTTTTTTTCAGCAATATAGCTTTCAACCATAATTAAAAAGGAAATAAACATAGTAGATGATAAATAGCGCTTAATATGCTGTCGTCCTATAAAAGGGATGGTTAACCATGAAAGAAGCATCATCCCGCCAAAAACCCGTGCTGATCGATTTTTTCTCATTTTATCACCTCTTAGGTTTTAGTATGAGATTTCCCTTTCGTAAATATGTTAGAAATAAGCTAATCATTTCTCGTTTTAAGCCTGCTATTGAAAAGAAATGAATACATATATTGCCCTGCTACTCGCCCATACTATAAAAAAACATAATGGGGTGAGTACATGCATGATTATTATGACGGACTATATAAATACCTGCTTAATGCTACGTTTTGGTTTATTTTATTAATTGTCGTGCTCGGGATAGGCATGTTTGGAATGCTAGCTTATCGCGGTTTAAAAAAGAAATAACGTAAAAAAGCCAAGCTGTTTTTACACCGCTTGGCTTTTTGTATTTATTGATCGTTGCGTGGAGGACGAGGTCCCCAGTACTGATAGTAGTCTGTTTTAATAAATCCGTTAAACAATTTGCGTTTTTTCGTCGCTTTTTTACCGTAGTACTGTTCAAACTGTTCATGAGATGTAAGCATATAAATCGACCACGTATCAAGCTTAGAAAACGCTTCGCCCATTTCAGCGTACATTTTTTCAACAGAAGGACGATCGCTTAAACGTTCGCCGTACGGAGGGTTACCAATAATGATTCCATATTCTTTCGGCGTCGTAAAATCGCGCACTTGCATTTGCTTAAATTGAATTAAATCTCCAAGTCCAGCTTCAAATGCATTTTGCTCCGCTACTTTTACCATACGATGGTCAATATCATGACCAGCAATATCTAGCACTTGGTCATAGTTCGCTAAGTCTTCTGCTTCTTCGCGCGCTTTGTCCCAAATGCTTGCTGACATCCACGGCCACTCTTCTGATAAGAAGTCACGATTAAATCCTGGTGCAATATTTTGACCGATAAGCGCTGCTTCGATAGCAATTGTACCAGAACCGCAGAAAACATCGACAAACGGACGATTCGCATTCCACGGCGTTAGCATAATTAAAGCAGCTGCCAGCGTTTCTTTTAAAGGAGCTTCCCCTTGTCCTACGCGGTAACCGCGCTTATGAAGTCCTGCACCGCTTGCGTCAATTGTTAATGTAGCAACATCTTTTAATAACGCTACTTCAATTTTAAACGTTGACCCCGTTTCTTCGAGCCAGCCTGTTGTTTTGTTATAATGTTTTTTCATGCTGTCAACAATTGCTTTTTTTACAATGCTTTGACAATCTGATACGCTGAACAATTTAGATTTAACTGATTTTCCCGATACAGGAAACTGTGCATCTACGGGCAAATAATCTCCCCAATTTAATGCTTTTGTTTGTTCAAAAAGCTCATCAAACGTACGAGCTTTGAACTGTCCAACCTGTACTTTAATTCGATCTGCTGTACGAAGCCATAAATTGCATCGAGCAATTGCAAGCTCGTCTCCTTCAAAGATAACCTTGCCATTATCTACTTCACATTCATATCCTAAAGCACGCACTTCTTTAGCGACTAGTGCTTCAATTCCCATTGCTGCTGTTGCAATAATTTTATATTTCGCCATTTTTCAACCTCATTTTGTTTCTAATTATCTACACTAAGTGTAAAAGTACCATATACATGCGCCGTAGTCAAAGCTTTCTCCGTCTTTTTATCAAAATGCAGAAACTGCTCGCTCTTGGTAGAGCCAGCAGTTTCTTTACATATGTCGCATATAGATTTGTTTTTAAAAGCTTTCCATTTTAAAATTGCGCAATCGGTTGCTCAACTTGTTTATGAAAGTAAGTATACACGTGTTTCATATGGGTGCAGCGTACATTGTTCAAGCGTTTCGTTTTTATCCAACGGATAATTATGAATCAGCACTTCTATGTTTGTAAATGAGCTCTCTGAAGGAAACTCGAACGTTTGATTATTCGGTGACATATTACAAATAACAACAGCGGTTTTACCTTCTAATGTTCGCGTATACGCGTAAATAGCGGAATCTTCTTCTGCCAACAGCTTATAAGTTCCATACACCAGCACATCATGCTGTTTTCTAATTTTAATGAGCTGTTTGTAAAAATTCAGTACCGAATTCTTATCACTTTTCTGCTCTTCTACGTTAATGTCTACGTAATTTGGGTTCACTTTCATCCAAGGGTTTCCGGTAGAAAATCCTGCATTTTTTTCTGTATTCCACTGCATTGGCGTCCTTGAGTTATCGCGGCCTGTTTCCCAAATAACTTTCATAATCTCGTCATGTGAATCGCCTTTTTCACGCTGAATACGGTAGTAGTTAATCATCCCAACATCATCATAATCATCAATAGAATCAAATTTAACATTGGTCATTCCAAGTTCTTGTCCTTGATAAATAAACGGTGTTCCTTTCATTAAAAAGTATAGTGCAGCTAAGCACTTTGCACTTTCCACTCGGTAAGCTGTGCTGCCGAATTTATTTACAGAACGAATTTGGTCATGATTTTCTAAATATAAAGCGTTCCAGCCGTTAATTTTTTCTAAACCATTTTGCCAATTAGTTAAAATTGTTTTTAACTCGATTAAATCAAGCGGTTTTTCTTCTCCTTTATCCCACAGTCCCATATGCTCGAACTGAAAAATCATATTGAAGTTTCCACCATCTTCAGCTACCCACTCATCTGCGCTGTCCGATGTTACACCATTTGCCTCTCCAACCGTCATAATATCGTATTTGGCAAACGTTTTTTCTTTTAGCTCTTTTAAATGTTCTTGAATTCCCGGTCGATTCATATGCCCTTCAAACGATGGCACATAATCTAGCTTTTCAGGGTTCGGCAGATCTGGGAAGCCGGCCACTTTCTTAATATGCGAAATAGCATCTACACGAAAGCCGTCAATTCCTTTATCTAACCACCAGTTAACCATTTCATAAAGCTCATGACGTACTTTTTCGTTTTCCCAGTTTAAATCGGGCTGTTTTTTAGAAAATACGTGCATGTAATATTCTTTTGTCTTTTCGTCGAACTCCCAAGCTGATCCGCTAAAAATAGATTCCCAGTTGTTTGGCTCTTTTCCATCTTTACCTTCGTGCCAGATATAATAATCACGATATGGATTCTCTTTAGCAGACCTAGATTCTAAAAACCAAGGATGTTCATCTGAAGTATGGTTAATAACTAAATCCATAATCAGCTTCATTCCGCGATGGTGAACTTCATCTAACAGCTCATCAAAGTCTTCCATTGTTCCAAAATCTTTCATAATATCTTTATAATCACTGATATCGTAGCCATTATCGTCGTTAGGAGACTGATAAATCGGGCAAATCCAAATGACATCAATTCCAAGATCAGATAAATAGTCTAATTTTGAAATAACCCCTTGAATGTCACCAATTCCGTCGCCGTTTGAATCCATGAAGCTTCGCGGATAGATTTGATACGCAACAGCTTCTTTCCACCATTTCTTTTCCATGTGCTCAACCCCTCAAAATAGTGCTTTTACGTAAGCGTTCGCCTTTACGCATATCGCTATTTTATAATGAATACATGCAAAAAAATAGGTTTTTCACAAAAAAAATCGTTATTCTCTTTTGAATAACGATTCTCACTGCGCTAATTTGTGTTTAAAGGCATAAATGACGGCTTGAGTTCGGTCCTGCACATCCAGCTTACTTAATAAATTGCTCACATGTGTTTTTACCGTCTTTAGCGCAATAAATAATTCGTCTGCAATCTCTTGATTTGTTTTACCCTGTGTCATTAAAAGTAAAATTTCCATTTCACGAGCTGTGAGTTCTTCATGAGGTAAAGACGGCTTTCTCATTTTAGACATCATTTTACCGGTTACTTCAGGCTCTAATACAGATTCCCCCTCATATGTACGGCGAATAGCAGCTGCAATTTCTCCTGCTTTAGACGTTTTTAATAAGTAGCTTGTTGCCCCTGCCTCTAGAGCGGGATATACTTTTTCGTCATCTAGAAAGCTAGTGACAATAATTACTTTTGCTTCCGGCCACTGCTTAATGAGCTGTTTTGTTGCTTCAATCCCGTCCATTTCTTCCATGACTAAATCCATTAAAATAATATCCGGGCGCAGCTGAAGCCCTAATTCAACGGCCTGTTGGCCATTGGCTGCTTCAGCTATTACATGAATGTCTGTTTGAGCCGACAAATACGCTCCTACGCCAATACGAACCATTTCATGGTCATCTACTAACAGTACATTAATCATTTTGCTTCTCCTCTCTTTCTACTAACGGTACTTTTACTTCTAGCTTTGTTCCTTTGTCGGGCAAACTAATAATTTTTAATAGGCCTCCAATTTCAACTGCGCGTTCATACATATTTTGCAGACCGTACGATCCGACTTTCTCCTTTTCTACATCAAAACCAACTCCGTTATCCACAATACGTAAAATAATGGAAAAGTCACGTTTGATCAGCAGCACGTCTAAAGCTGTTGCATTTGCATGACGCAGCGTATTTGATACGGATTCTTGCAAAATTCTAAACAAGTGGTCTTCAATGCCTTTATCAAGTTCAAACCCTTCTATTTTCCAATTTAATTCAAGCGGTACTTTTTGAGCAAGCTCATTCATCAGTTCTTTCATTCCAGCCTGTAGCGATTTTCCTTTTAATGCTGCAGGACGAAGATGAAGAAGCAAAGCCCTCATTTCAAGCTGTGATTGATTAATCATTTTTTCAACCATCTTTAATTGCTTAGCTTCAGAGTCTTGTAGCGTAAGATTGGATTCCGTAATAGCAGACATAAGCATCGAAGCGGCAAATAGCTGCTGACTAACGGAGTCATGCAGTTCTCTAGCAAGCCGATTTCGTTCTTGAGAAACAATTTCTTGCACTTGCTTTTGCTGATTTTCCACTTTTTCCGTTGCCATCTTTTGAGATTGCTGCGCTTGAAGAATCATTTTATGATCTACTTTGTTTAAACGGCTTATAATTCGAGACGTTTCTTGAATAAGCGGTTCATTTGCCGGCATATGCCGGTGGCCATTTTCTATTTCATATAATCGGTTTTCAACATATGCCCACTGCTGTCTCCACATAAACCCCATGATTCCTCCAATCACACTTCCAATCGTAAGGCTTAAACTGAAGGAAAACAGCACAAAAGGCATGCCAAATACGCTCGTTTTCCATAAGTCGCTAAGTTGAAAAACAGGATATGCAAAAAACACGGTAAGGAGCACGGATACAAATACAAAAAAACTTAAGAAAATCCCCCACAATAACTGCCGTTGAAGAATACTCATATCCTTTGCACCTCTAAATCTCCAATCACAACAGTTGTAACAATCTTCACCCTATGAGCAGATTGATCAAATTCCTCTGTTTTGATAGACAAATTTTCATTGAACGAAAAGCCGCGCTGATGGCCAAAAACCGTTACGTTTCCTGCTAGTTTAGAATGATTCACAGATACTTCTGTTTCGTAAGGAATGAGCACTTTAATATTTCCAAACACTTGACGAATAAAGATAACCGCATCGCCTTTTGGCAGAACAGTATTGCTTAAATCAATCACAATGTCTCCCCATACGCTTTGAATATTAATATCATCCCATTCGTATACGGAGTCTTCGGTTCTTTGACTACCAAGAAGTTTATTTGTCAAAACCGGCCGGACCTGCACCAAACTTTGGTTTGGCTGCTGTGTCAACTCGTCAGTTGGTCTAAATTCAACCGGATGCTTTCGTAATTGAATAAATCTAAGTAAAAAGTACAGGAAAAGAGCAATAACTAAAAACTTAAAGGCAACCGTATTAAATATATTCAACACAAGCCCAATAACGCCAATCCAAAATAACATACGCCCTAATTTTCTTCTCATTTTTTTTCGCCCAATATACATGAACGCACCGGCAATTAATACAGAAAAAATCAAGCCGCTGTGAAAAAACATAATTTCAATAAACAGGACAAATAAGCTGCAAATAAAAATGAACATAAGAGATTCTGTTTTGTTTACGCTTTGCACAGCTCCCTCTCCTTTCTCCTCGTAGATGACATAGCGTTCTTTGGATGCTGCAGATATCTATTCTCTCACCTTAAAAAGACGCAGAAACCTACGCCTTTTTTAGAATACCATGTTTTATGCAGAAACACTGATTTTTTACGATGATTTTACTCTTTTTTCTAATTCAGCAATCTTGCTGTCTACCGTTTGTCTGTAGTAATTTGTATTAATTTGATTTTCAAGCTGGTCAATATAGGTTTCCATTTCGTCAAACTGACTGTAGGACGCATAAGATGCTTCCGTTTTCATTACTGAATTCATACGATGGTGCGCACGGGCAATATTTTCGCGCCCCATTAGTTCCATACGGCGAATATGCATATCTTTTACCTTATGCTTCATTTCTTCATACTTTTGTTCAAGCTCTTCTAACTGCTTGGATGCATCTTCATAAGATTCTTTTACACGCTTTGCTCTCTCTTCGTAGTGAGCATGCTCTTTTACAATAAATTCATGTAATTCTACTTCTTCAGCTGCTTGCGCCACTTGTGCTTGCTCATGACGTTTTTTCATCATGTCAAGTGCCAGATGGTATTCGCGATTAAACTGCTCTTTTAACGTGTGCTGCCGCTCAACAAGCTGCCTTACCTTTTCAGTCTCCTGCTCGCATTGGCGCAAATAGTGATTTAACGCAGCAATTGGATTTTTTTGTTCTTTGTGATCAAGTAATTGATGAAGGTCTGCAGAAATCGTTTCTTTCATTCGAGTAAATAAGTTTCTCATTTTGTTCATCTCCTTAGATAATAAAGTGAAATTTTATTATTTTTGATTTAAGTCAGCCCACTGACGTTCAAAGTGCTTAAACGGATCTTCTTTTTCCATTTTTATAGGCCTGCTGCTGTTCCACTTTTTATATACAATGTAAAGTACTACTGCTGCGATGATACCAGCAAGAGCCGGAAGGTTTGAAACGGTTGTTAAGAGTACGACGACACCAATAAACCCCCAGAACCATTTTTTAAAGGGGGTCTCTGCTTTAACAAACCCTTTAAATGCTACGTACAAAATAACCAAGCCAAGCGCAAGTCCTACCATGGGGCCAGCATTTGCAAGAAGAACGATAGCAGCTACCGCTCCAATCAAAAACAAACCAACTTTTTTCATTTTGTTTCCTCCTTTCGCTTCTCTATATACTTAGTTTAAGGATGATAACGTTTTTTCAAAACGAGCTAGAGCTTTATTTTCTCCTAAGACCTGAGGCTGACAACAAGCTCAGCCTGATTGTACAAAAAAAATGACAGCTTATGATAAGCTGTCATTTTGACATAAAAAAAGCTCTTCCGTTATATGAAGAGCTGGGTTGGATTAAAATATAGTGTATAACAACTATTGTCGATTGCTTTTCAATAACGTTCTGTAAGCCATGTTTTGTACCATTGTACTGCAAGCGGCTAGCTACCTCGTACTCCGGTGGCAATTATCTATCTACAAAATGTAACCATTTTGTCCTTCCTTCCGTTCAGTTCCTTCCAGAAAGTTCCCCTACCATTATTTGGGTTTCTCGCTCGAGGGGTTTACCTCGTTCCACTCTTATCATTTCTGATAAGACTTCGTCACTGTGGCACTTTCAGAGTAGTCAAGCCATATCTTAAAAAGACTTAGGCTTTTTCCCCGCCGTTAGCTTTTAACAGCTACCCTAGCTTATGACTTCGCTAGGCACGAACACTACAGACATCGCAGTCTGTGCGAGCATGGACTTTCCTCTACATCCTCATATGTGATGCAGCAATTACCCGAACGTTATTGATAACGACTTTCCTTAGTATAATAAAAATAGGAGTTGAATGCAACTCCTATTTTTAGGTTATTCGTATAATTTACTTCCAAACACATGTTTTTCTAAGTTTGACAAACGTTTTAAAATATCAAAGTTTGTCGTACCCGCTTGCTGCTGCTGTTGAGCCGGCGGCGGGGTAAACGAAGGTTGTTGCGGCTTTTTAGATAACTCTTCTACTTGCTTTTTTAAGCGTAAATTTTCAGTTTGTAATGCTTCAATTTCTTCATGAAATGCTTCATAATCTTTAATAACAGAATCTAGATACTTATCTACTTCCTCTTGATTATAGCCTCTCATGCCTGTTTTAAATTCTTTTTCTAAAATTTCTTTGGCCGTTAAACGAATTTTATCAGCTAACATCTCTATCACCTCGAATACAATAAACCTTATCTTTATTATAATTCATTTTTTCAAAAATAGCTTCAAATGTCAATTTATCTTTTAAAATGTTTCGTCAAGTGGCGTTAAAAAGACGAAAATTTTTCTTCATCCACGATATCTTGTAAGTCGTGAGACGTCACCATTATAATAGGGTATTCTTCTCGTTCAGCACGCTTTTTAGCCGTTTCTAACATATATTTAGGACTTCCTTCGTGCTCTTCGTCGTAAACTAAACAAATACCTTCACTTTTTTCTACTAAAAATTGATTTTTCAACCGAAACTGTGCTGGACTTTCATATTTCTTTTTTGTGATGCTATCTACATAATCTGCTTGACTTAAGACGAATTCATACAATTCTTTATTGACGTCATTCCATTTTTCTTCCTGCTCCAAAAATGGTGTTAAAACAGCTAACTGAAGCTCGGGATAATCGAGCTGCAGATCAAATACCACTTCTGCTGCCCAAATCTCTACTCCTAGCTGGCCACTAATCAATACCCATTCTAATCCATCTTCTACTAATTCCTGTAATTTTTTATAGAGCGCTTTTTTTATGTATGTAATGCCTTGATGTTTTTCATTAAAAATTCCAAGTTCGAATGGCTTATAACCAGTAACCGTTAGCACCTTCATTATATAACTCCTTTGTAACAAAATAGAATAGGAACTGATGTAATCAGCTCCTATTAACGTACATTATCTAAAATACCCTGAATTAGGTCCTTGATGCGCGCCTTTTGTATGACAGCTTCCTTGGCCGCAACCTTTGTGTCCAGGATAACTAGCGCCTGCTACTTGACCTGGGTAACCTCCTTGGCCTGGAAAACCAGCTCCACCTACTTGACCTGGGTAGCCTCCTTGGCCTGGATAACCAGCACCTGCTACTTGACCTGGGTAGCCTCCCATTTGACCTGGATAGCCTGCTCCACCTACTTGAGTTGGATATTGCTGCGCACCGCCAAAAAACTGTTGATTTGAAGTTTCATTTACAACAGATTGTGTTTGCGGGAAGTAATGCACGTGCTTCACATTTGTATGATTCACCAATGTATTATGACTTGGATGAATGTGAGGTACAACTACCTCCTGAGAAGTAAACTGTGTGCAGCATTTTGTTGGATGCACAATTGGTGGCATACATTTTGTTGGTCTTGGATACATATCCTTTTTCCCCTTTCACTGTTTAGTTATTACACTATTACAATATGTGAAGGGTAATGTACATGTACTAAGACAAACACCTATTTTTGACCTACATAAAGGAGTTATACGAATTTTTCAAACTGCTTAAGACAATTACTGTTAAACAAATTAATGCGAAAAATGATACTAAAATCACATTTTTCATGAGGCCTCTCTCCATCTCACCAAAGTTCTGTTTTTAAGCTGTAAGAATCAGTCTTACATTGACTAATTTTATCAATGACTGAAAAATAGAACAATATAAAACGTCTACAAAAACAAAAGAATAATAATTCTGAATATTTTAAAATAAATCAGCTGAAGCCTATCCTTTAGCTGATTTATTTTTTAATCTAAGAAGTCTTTTTTCAAGCGCTTCCTTCGACGTTTTTTTCGTCATTCCCCTGAGTTGATTCCACTTCTCCGAGGCTAGCTCAGTATATAGAAGTGCTTGATGAACATCTTTGAGACGATGCTCATAAATTTTAGCTAACTCAACCAGTGCTTCTATAGCGACGTCACCTTCACATGTTTGAACCAAGGGTTCAAACATGTCCACTGCCTCTTTCCAACTCTTCTCTTTTTTATAATGATAAGCCATCGCTAGCTGAGCTTTTTCATGCTCTTCTTTTTCTTTTTCCGCTACGCCTTGATAAAGGGAGAAAGCGTGCTTGTTCTCCCCCAACTGCTCATACCACCTTGCCACTTCATATGTTTCTTTTTCTGTAAACTCCTCACTAGTAAGGAGATGTTTTGATAAATGAATGTATAAGGTAATAAGCGATAAAATATCATGTTCATTATGTTTCATAATGTCGAATAAGCCTCTTGGATTTTTCGTTTCAATAAAATCAAAATAAATCATGGGAGCTAAGAAACCGGGAATATCATCAACTCGTTCAATTCCAAGTATTTCTTTTTCGACATTTGCAAGCTTAACCGAACCCATTTTATGTTTCCACAGCCTTCTTGACGCATGCAGTAAATCAAAGTGACCGAACTTAGGCAGCTTGGGCAAATGATCTCTCAATAGCGTATGGCGAGTCTTGACGTGAGGCCAATCGAAAGATTTACCATTATAAGTCACAAGCGTCGTGTAGTCTACTTCTTTTAAAAAACTTTCATAAAATGCTACTTCTCCACTTGGCTCGGTTAATATATGCTGACGAAAAACGACGGAATCTTTTAACACCCTTGCGTATCCTAGCAAAAAGATAGTCGTTCCCGTACCTGTACTAAGCCCCGTCGTTTCCGTATCAAAGAAAAACAAATCTGAATATGTGTGGCCTTTTGATGAAAGCGGATGAGCAACTGTAGACTGATTCCATACTTCCACTACTTTTTTCAGCTCATTAAATTCATAATGTCCATGCTTGTAGTCGAGCGGGTAAACCACTTCTCTGATCATACAGTAGCTGTCTTCGGCAAAGTAAGGCGCAGCATGATTTCCCTTCCATTCCTGCTCATAGGGAATAGACGCGCCCTTAGATCGCTGGGGGTTACTTTCAACCGGAGGCTTCGCTTCTGTAACATGAAGATGCTTTTTCATACGGTTTAATTTATTTTTAAAAGACACGAGTTCACCTACTTTGCAGTTGTTGTAGCAGTACGAGCGCATCGCTTTTCGCGTGTTCTCCCTGTGCTTCCATACCAATACAGGAAGGACAGCCGCTTTCGCAAGAACAATTTACAATTAATTGATTAGTTTGACTTAGCACACCATTCATTTGTTCGTATACTTTATCGCTTAGGCCAATGCCTCCCGGGTATCGGTCATATAAGAAGATAGTGGGCTGTTCATTGTGCACCGCTTTTATCTGAGGCACTACATGTAAATCAGAAGGATCGCACATCACCATAAGCGGTGCAATTGACTGAATGGCATTTGCCACGGAAATAAGAGCTTGTTCCAATCGTTCTTCAGATTCGTGAAACTGTTCTTTTTCAAAGCTTAGCCACACGGCATTTGTATGAAGCTCTTCTTCCGGAAGTGAAATGGGCCCTGACCCTATGTTTTCATGCGTCTCAAACTTTATTTTTTTAAATATCGTCGCCATGGCGCTGACCATTACATCGCCATAACTGATTGAATATGTCCCTTCCAGTCGTTCTTTATCAGCTTCTAGAACCTTCAAGTTAACCGCCAAGTTTGCATCGGTAAAATAATCTACATCGACTTCACGAACATACGCTTTTTTCTCATCCCAGTCCAAGTATTCTACTTGATACTGAATGCCTTGATGCAAGTAAATCGCCTCATCATGAAGAAGCGTCATAGCACTAAAGCGATCCATTTCTCCAATTACTTTCACATTTGCAACGTCTGATTGATCAATGATGACAACATTTTCTTGGGATGCAGAGCGCAGACTGATATTATGAGCTGGGAAGGAATCATTCATCCAGTACCATTTATCTCCGCTAAAATGAATCACTCGTTCTTCTTGCAAAAACTCCAGCACGTCTTCAATTTTTACCCCATCAAATGTTTCTCCCTGCTTAAACGGCAGCTCATAGGACGCACATTTTAAATGATCGACTAAAATAACAAGATTATCAGGATTAATTCGAGCTGTTTCTGGATTTCTGCTAAAAAAGTAATCCGGATGCTGAATCATATACTGATCAAGCGGACTTGAACTTGCGACCATCACAATGACGGCTTCTCCATGACGTCTTCCTGCTCGTCCTGCTTGCTGCCAAGCGCTTGCAACCGTGCCTGGATAACCTGTCATTACACACACCTGCAGCTGTCCGATATCCACTCCTAGCTCTAAAGCATTCGTACTGACTACCCCGTAAATACTTCCCTCTCGAAGTCCTCTTTCTATTTCGCGTCGCTGCTTCGGCAAATATCCTCCTCGATACCCTTGAATAGACTTATGTTGAAGCTGGTTTTTTACGAGCTCCTGCAGATACGTTAAAATAATTTCCACTCGTACTCGGCTTCGTGCAAATACAATCGTTTGAATTTTATTTTTCAAAAACTCTCCTGCAATATTTCGCACTTCAAGCGTAGCACTTCTTCTAATGTTTAAAGGTTTATTCACAATAGGCGGGTTATAAAAAATAAAATGTTTGCGGCCGCTAGGCGCTCCGTTGTTATCTACTAACATAACATGAGCTCCCGTTAAATGTTCAGCGAGTTCTTTTGGATTAGCGATGGTCGCTGATGTACAAATAAAGATAGGATCGCTTCCATAGTAGCGGCAAATTCGCTTTAACCGGCGGATAACGTTGGCTACGTGGCTTCCAAAAACACCGCGGTACGTATGAAGTTCATCAATCACAATGTATTTCAGATTCTCAAACAGTGATACCCATTTTGTATGATGAGGTAAAATAGCTGAATGAAGCATATCCGGATTCGTAATAACGATATGCCCTGCTTTTCTCACCTTTTGGCGGATATTTGCCGGAGTATCTCCATCATACGTGTAGCTATTGATTGGCACTTCCATTTCTTCAATGATTTCATTTAATTCACTTTTTTGATCTTGGGCAAGCGCTTTTGTTGGGAACAAATAAAGAGCTCTAGCTTGATCGTTCTCCATAATACTTTGCAGTACCGGCAAGTTGTAGCACAGTGTTTTCCCCGAGGCTGTTGGCGTAACGGCCACAACATTCTTCTTAGCTGTCGCCAAATCAAACGCTGTTTTTTGATGCGTATAAAGCGAACCAATTCCTCGTTTTTCAAGTGCTTCCCGCAGTTTCGTATGCAAAGAAGCTGGAAATGGCGCAGTTTTAGCTTCTTTCTCTTCGATTGTATGCCAATGAACAATATTTTGCTGATACGATGGATTCGTTTGCAAGATATCTATTACTTCTTGTAAGTTTTTTCGTATTCTCATTTTCATCACCTGCTTCTATTTTAACGAATGAACGTTCGATAGAAAACCATAAGTTTTTGTATGTTTTTGGTGGATTCGGACATGGTATTAATACAGTAAATTTTTCAAGGAGATGTTAAAAATGGGAAGCCCTTATCTTTGCCCCAGCTGCAAAACAAATCGAACGCGCTTTAATATCATTGAACAAAATGCAAAACCTGTAAAAATGGACCCAAGAAGCGGAGACGTCGTAGAAGAATACACAAACGATACGCTCGATGCCTTTCACGCTGCTTATAACGGACCCCAAAAACGCATTCAGTGCGGAGCTTGCGGCTTAGTAGAAGATGAAACCATGTTTGTACGGCATGCTGAATCAAATAAACTTCAATAAAAAAAGGTGGGGCCCTTTGGTCTCACCTTTACTCCTATAACTCTTAGTGCTTTTTCTTGATGGAAAAGCAGACATTTTCATCTAAAAAATTCATGTCTTTTCTTATACAAACATGCTAAAATACCTAAAAAAAGATATGGAGATGATGGTCATGTCATTTCTTCTTTCGCTTTTACCTTTCTCCTTTCTGAAGAAATTTCGTTTCCCTTCAGGAAGAGAAGTTAATGAAGATAAAATGTTCGATAAAACGAATACAGAAATGCTTCAACAAAGAGTCAAGCTAGTTTCACTTGCTCTTGTCATTTCCTACCCTCTTTATATTTATATAGGGTTTTCTTTACTTCAACATGCGGGGACATCTCAGTTTAGACATACACTAATTGGTATTCATTTCACTAGTTTCGCTCTCTCTTCTCTTTATTTATTCTTCTATTATTTTAGTAAAAGAAAAGAGCGATTTGCTAACTACTTAAGCACCATGGTATATGGCTATATATTTTATTACGTATTTGCTGCAGCACTTTCTACTATTAACAGCCAGCTTTTCACAGGTCGCGTAGACGTCTATATGATGCTTTTGATTTCCACAGCTGTTTTATGTCCTATGAAATTAAAACATCTGTGCATTATTTTTATTCCTAACCATCTTTTTTTACTATATGGCTTATCACGATATGTACCGGATTCTTTTTCTCTTATTTCAAAGCAGATCAATACAACTGCAGCAGTTGCTATCGCTTTGCTTATCTCATATATTCTCTATACATACCGTCACAAAGAATATATGAATCATTTAAAGCTAAAAGAAAGCGAACATAATTTTTTTACGCTGTTCAAAATTAATCCCTATCCTTTACTATTAACGAGATTATCCGACCACAAAGTGCTGCTCATTAACAATAAAGCTATTCATTTTTACAATCTTGCTTCTCAAGATCTTGATCAACTAGACGGATTTATAATCTACCCTACTGATGAAGATCGAGAGGAGATTTTAAAACGTCTTCAACAAAAAAAGCATGTAAAAAACTACATCCTAGAAGCACGTGAACATGGAGATTCTAAGTGGGTTATGATCAATTATGAATTACTAGAGTATAGAAGCGAAAGCTGCATACTCGCAGGTATTACCGATATAACCGATTTAAAAGCGGTTGAGCATGAATTGAGCTTGCACGCTTCAACTGATATGCTAACCGGAATTTTAAATCGAAGAAGCGGAATGGAAAAACTGCAGCTGGAACTGCTGAGAGCTAAAACCAATGATACATCTTTTGTATTATGTTTTATCGATATTAATTCCTTAAAACTAGTAAATGATCAATACGGTCATAGAGAAGGCGACTGGCTTATTAAAACAATAGCAGAATCAATTAGTGGTTATATTAGCAAGGATGATACGCTCTTTCGCTACGGAGGTGATGAGTTTTTATTAATTGCTCCTGAACAAACGGAAGAATACGTACACGAGCTATGGCAAAATATTAATAATCAGCTAGAAGATAAAAAGAAAGAATGTAAGAAGCCATATGCACTGTCTGCGAGTTACGGGTTTATTATATGTGCGCCTTCAGACGACACCAACCTAGATACATTAATTCAAAAAGCAGATGCTGCCATGTATAAGCAAAAACATACGCGCGTTTCTTCCATCTTTAAGTAAATCATCGAAGTCCTTGCGCCATCGCATCAAGTAGATTCGCTAAATAGAATGACCAAGGAATAAATCCGTGCATGAATTACGCATGCACTTTCTTTCTTTGCAAAGAAAAACTATAATAGATGATGCAAGTATTTTACTGATATATGGAAAGGACGTACATATGTTTACAATTAAAGAATATACAGCTGAACAATTGCAGGATCCATTTGGTCTCCTTCTAGGTGAACGCTATGAATTTCATTTATACATTGAGGTAGAACAAGAGGATGAATTATATACCGGCAGCGACCTAGCACTACGCGTAGTATATATTAAAGGCGAAGATAACACTTCTATTGCCCAGACTCATTTCTACGAAGTTTCAACAAATAAAGTATTAGACTTCGACCTAGAAGAAGAGGAAGAAGCAGCTGTCAAAGAGTTTTGCGGGAAGCATTTACCTTCAGAGGAAGGGACAGATAAAGAGGAATAATTAAAAGCGGCTGGAACAAAAGTAGTTTAGTAAAAATCCGAACGATGAATTGAGATTCCTGATGGAGAATCCAACTCGTTCGGATTTTTTCGTAGTGATGGTGAACGTAGGTTTCATGTATGTAGGTGCTTATAGCTGTTGATTGGAGGGCAAGGCTCAGCGCCCGCCCGCGGAAAGCGCAGTCTTGCACGGAAACCAACAGCTATGTAACAAGCAATTCATACTAGAGAATCCATTCCATTTGTTCGTCTTTAGATGGGATCGATTTCGTTATGTATCAATATCTTTTTGATTTCGTTTTTCCATTAGCTTTTTAACTACTTCTTTTGGTTCCCAGCATGTAAACTGATAAGCAGGACGAGTTTCATAGCCTAGTCTCTTGCATTGATACTTCATTCCCTTATCCAATTTAATGCTTTGAAAATGTTGACATGTGGCACAGCAATGAAATGAACTCACGCCTTCCCTTCTCCCCTACTTTAATCTATTTTCTTAATCATACAAATAAAACAAATTCGCACAAAAAAAGCTGCCGATCGGCAGCTTTCATATGTAGCGTTGAATTATAATTTTACAACATTCTCCGCTTGAGGTCCACGTTGGCCTTCAACGATTTCAAATTCAACTTTTTGGCCTTCTTCTAATGTTTTGAAGCCTTCAGATTGGATAGCTGAAAAATGAACAAATACATCATTTTCGCCTGGTACTTCGATAAAACCGAAGCCTTTTTCACTGTTAAACCATTTTACTGTACCTGTAGTAGCCATGTAAAAAAACCTCCAAAAAATGTAAAAATTTTAATATGTTACTCTATATTTACATTTATACCGTAAATAAAAAATTCACATATTATAAAAGAGACCTACGCGAAGTAGATCTCTTTTATAACAAGTGAATTTTCACTAAATCTAATTCGAGTATATGGTCAAAACATAGTATTAATTATATTTGGTTGCGTTTACATTATACTATACCTATATGTAGAATGCAAATATTTGGCCACCTTTAACATATGGCTCATCTGTTTTACAAGATATTTACCTTCCTTACGTCAACATGTTATCAATATGGGCGTCGATAATTTCTTTTCGTTTATTTTGCAGAGTTTCAAATAATAGCTTAGCTTCTTCTGAAGTTAACGCAAACGTTGTTGTTTCTTCATGGTTTTCTTCTTTTGTATGAAGCACAAATATGCTTTGTCGGATTTCACTCATACATATTCCTCCTTTTTCGATAGTATAGGCTTTTTTATATTTTTCATGTATGCTTCACACGTTTTTAACAAATTATAAGAAAGGTTAAAACTTATAAGGAGTGATACTATCATGAAGAAATCGTTTTTGTTTGTTGTAGGCTGCATGACGACCCTTTCTTTATTCGGCTGCAGCACAGCAGATCAAGGTAAAGATGGCGTCATTGACGATAATACAGTCCGCAACGTCACATATGAAAATGGAAACAATAAAACGAAAATGAATGACGTAAATAATACGCAAGACGTACAGCGTAATGAGAAAGAACAGTACAATCAGTCCGGCGGAATGAGAGTAGCCGATGTGGCAGCTGATCGTATCGTAGCGTTAAAAAATGTAAAAGATGCTAACGTAATCGTAACCGACCATACAGCTTATGTAGCAGCTGTATTAGACGATAACAAAGAAGGCAATCTCACAAAAGATATGGAGCATAAAATCGCACACGAAGTACGAAAAGCCGACGGCAGTGTTCATCGAGTGTTTGTATCAACAAACCCCGACTTTGTAAACCGTATGAATGGATATGTAGACAAGCTTCAAACGGGTAAACCAGTCTCTGGACTGTTTGACGAGTTTTCAGAAGTTGTTCGCCGCGTGTTTCCAAATTCACGCTAATATACATGAATGTCAAAAGAGCATTTTATAAAATGCTCTTTTTATTTTACCCATTGCATAAAATATTGCATAAAAAATGCACTTATAAGTTTCTGAATATTTTTATTTTATTTTATTTTGAAAACGTTTTCATTTCTTTATTATAGAGGGATAGGGGATTTTCGCCTCATGTATTTTACGGTTTTGTGGGTTGATAGTAAGGGAAAAGTTTGTTAGTTTTAGAAACCATAAGATGTTTGCATGGCGAGCAGTGCTCGTTTCATGCATAAAAAATGCATAAAGGGGAGATTTGGTGGATATTGGTGTTTATATTTCACTGGGCATTTATTTTGTAGGAATGCTCGGAATAGGATGGTATGCCTACACAAAAACAACTCAAGACGTATCGGGTTACATGCTAGGCGGACGCGGACTAGGTCCGGCTGTTACTGCGCTTTCAGCAGGTGCTTCAGATATGAGCGGATGGATGTTAATGGGCCTTCCTGGATCCATGTACGTGACAGGTCTTTCAAGTTTATGGCTTGCAGTAGGTTTATCTATTGGTGCTTATTTAAATTATTTAATCCTCGCTCCGCGTCTTCGCACTTATACGGAAGTAGCGAATGACTCCATTACAATTCCGGACTTTTTTGAAAATCGCTTTGGGGACCATGCCAAGGTTCTTCGAACAGTATCAGCGATTGTTATCTTTATTTTCTTCACTCTTTACACTTCAGCTGGTATGGTATCAGGCGGAAGATTGTTCGAATCGGCATTTGGTTTAAATTACCAAATAGGACTATTTGTAACGGCTGCTGTCGTTATTGCCTATACTCTGTTCGGCGGTTTCTTAGCCGTTAGTTTAACAGATTTTGTGCAAGGCGTTATTATGTTCATTGCCCTTGTTTTAGTGCCTATTGTAGCCTTTACTGACTTAGGCGGCGTTGGAACAACAATGGATATTGTAAAAAATATCGATCCAACTTACCTTGATTTATTTAAAGGTACAACCGTAGTAGGGATTATTTCTTTTTTAGCCTGGGGACTTGGCTATTTTGGTCAACCTCATATTATCGTTCGCTTTATGGCAATCTCTTCTATTAAAGAATTAAAGCCTGCCCGTCGTATCGGTATGAGCTGGATGATCCTATCAATCATTGGCGCTATGTTAACGGGTCTTGTTGGAATTGCTTATGTGGATCAAACTGGGATGAAACTTGGGGATCCTGAAACAATCTTTATTAAATTTGCTGATGTTTTATTTAATCCATTAATTACTGGATTTTTATATGCAGCTTTATTGGCAGCGATTATGAGTACTATTTCTTCTCAGCTGCTTGTAACGGCAAGCTCTGTTACAGAAGATTTTTATAAAACATTTTTCCGACGTAAAGCCTCTGACAAAGAGCTTGTAACAGTCGGAAGAGCTGCGGTTTTAGGTGTTGCAATTATTGGTATTTTGCTTTCTTTAAAGCCTAGTGATACGATTTTAGGACTTGTCGGATACGCATGGGCTGGATTTGGTTCTGCATTTGGCCCGGCCATTTTACTAAGTCTTTACTGGAAGCGTATGACTAGATGGGGAGCCCTTGCAGGAATGATTGTAGGTGCAGCTACAGTATTAATTTGGGTAAATACTCCATTGAAAGATGCCCTTTACGAAATGATTCCTGGATTTTTCTTAAGCTTGCTGGCTGTTATTGTAGTAAGTCTGTTAACAAAAAAGCCTTCAGAAGCTGTAGAAGATCAATTTAGAAACATGGAAAGCGTATTAGAACAGCATACAAAATAGTAAAAAAAGTACACAAGTTACGACTTGTGTACTTTTTGCTTTTAATGCAAGCCCTGCAGTCATATATATGTACTAAAGACGGATTAAGGAGGGTTTTTACATGCAACATTCTTATTTCCCTTATGAACCTACACAGCCACTGCGCGCAGATACACAAAATAGAGAAATTAAAGTAACTGGTGAAGGAAGTGCTTCAGCCATTCCAAATGAAATTTCCATGACGATTGGAACGCGCACGGAAAACCGAGACGTTCAAGAAGCCTTAAAAGAAAATTCAGCTGTTTCAAATACTCTGCTGCAAGAGATACAAAAACTTGGAATCAATGACCAGCAAATTGAAACAGCTTCATTCACTATAAATCCTAAATATGATTACAGCGATGGAAAATCGACTCTTACAGGATACGAAGTACAGCATTTGTTTAGAGTAAGAGTACAAGATGTAAAACAAGCTGGCGATGTTTATAACGCTACGTTTTCAAGCGGAGCCAACGTAGCGCAAGATCTTCAATTTCACGTTACAAATGATGATAAATATGAACAAGAAGCGATAAGTAAAGCTTTGCTTAACGCTAAAGAAAAGGCCTTTACCATTGCCAACACGCTGCAGCTCCCTATTAACCAAATCCCCATTTTAATCGAAGAAGGCCCCGTCTATCAGTCATCTGGCTCCTCGCCTAAGTTATTAGCAGCCTCTCCCCCTATCCAAGCTCAGTCCTTGACTGTATCCGCTTCTGTAAAAGTTACGTACACGTATTAATACTTATGATAAACTATAGATTATTATAATGAAGAAACTAATCTAAAGGAGCTCTTTGCACAATGACTTCTGAACATTTACTAGCAGCTTATCAGACCCTATGGTTGAACCGTTCTTTCGCTTCTAAACAAGCCCTGACAAGTGAAGATCAGCTTCACGAAGCCATTCTGAAAGATTTAAAAGATGAAATGACTCATCCACGCGTTCGGCAAACACCGTATGTAAAATATCATCTTGGCATAAAAAGAATTCTAAACAGCAGTCTTTCCTCTGATGAAAAAGTTGCGCTTACGTCCCTATACACAAACCTTTTAGATAGCTGTATATAACAAAAAAAGGACTTCCTTAATGGAAGTCCTTTTTTTATTTAATTAACGCTTTTTCTTCTAAGCTTTGAAAAACAGCGTTAAAGTCTTGCTTCAAATCCTCGAATTCCTCTAGCCCTACTGAAAGGCGAAGAAGTGAATCAGTAATTCCTTTTTCTTCACGTACTTCTTTTGGGATACTTGCATGAGACATTGTTGCAGGATGCGTGAGAATGGATTCAACTGCACCTAGACTAACTCCAATTGAAGCTAATTTGACTCCTTGTAAAATATGTCGTGCTACTTCTTCATCCTGCACTTGGAAAGAAATCATAGCTCCGTATCCATTTGCTTGTTCTGAAATGAGTTTGTGGTCCGGATGACTTTTTAAGCCTGGGTAGTATACACGGCTCACTAGAGATTGTTCTTCAAGCCACTTTGCAAACTGCAGCGCTGTTTTTAACTGCTGATCTAAACGAACTTTTAATGTCTTAATGCCTCGAAGCAGTAAAAAACAATCCTGTGGCCCCAAGATAGCACCAAAAGCATTTTGTACAAACTTTACTTCTTCCGCTAGCTTTTCATCGCTTACTACAACTAAACCGCCAATGACGTCACTGTGGCCGCTGATATATTTTGTAGCACTATGAATGACAATATTTACACCAAGGTCAATCGGCTGCTGTAGATAAGGTGTTAAAAACGTGTTATCCACAATTGTAAGGAGATTGTGCTCCTTCGCCAAACTTGCTACTGCTTTAATATCCGTTACCTGTAAAAATGGATTTGAAGGGCTTTCGATATAAATAGCCTTCGTATCTTTTGTGATAGCTTCTTCTACTTTCTCAACCTTCGTTGTATCAACAAAAGTTGTTTTGATACCAAACTTTGAAAATAGTCGTGTTAATACACGATATGTCCCGCCGTACGTATCGTGTGAAACTAAAATTTCATCTCCTGATTCAAAAATAGATAACACCGATGAAATAGCAGCCATACCTGATGAAAAAGCAAAACCAGCGTATCCATTTTCTAGCTGAGCAATAGTGTTTTCTAAAGCCTCACGCGTTGGGTTTCCTGAACGAGAATAGTCATAGCGGCCGTTGTTCGTCTCATCTTCTTGATTAAATGTAGATACCTGATAAATAGGTACGTTAACCGCTCCAAAATGACCGTCAATTCCTGTATTTGCATGAATTAAGTTCGTACCAAATCTATGTTTATTATTGTTGGTATGCATCAAATGCCTCCTTCAAATCTTTAATTAAATCATCTGCGTGCTCAATTCCAACTGATAATCGAAGTAAACAGTTTGTTACTCCGACACGATTTCGAATTTCCTCCGGAATATCAGCGTGTGTTTGACGAGCTGGGAATGTCATTAAACTTTCCACGCCTCCTAAGCTTTCTGCAAATGTAATAACTTTAACATTTTCTAAAAGTACTGACACGATGTTAGGGTGTGAGACAGCAAAAGAAATCATGCCTCCAAATCCAGTTGCTTGTTTCTTCATGATTTCATAGCCCGGATGTGTTTCAAGACCAGGGTAATACACTTTTTCCACGAGATCATGAGCAGTAAGCCAATTTGCAATTTTCAGTGCGTTTTCGTTATGTTTTTCCATACGAAGCGCTAGCGTCTTAATACCGCGCAATAACAGCCAGCTATCCTGTGGACCTAAGATTGCCCCAGCTGCATTTTGATAAAAACGAATTTTCTCTCCTAAGCTACTACATCGAGCGACTACAAGACCAGCAACTACATCATTATGACCCCCAATGTATTTGCTTGCACTATGTATCACAATATCTGCTCCGAGCTCTAAAGGACGCTGATAGTAAGGGGACATGAATGTATTGTCAACGATAGTAAGCAAATCATGCTGTTTAGCTAACGCAATTGCTTCTGGCAAATCAGTCACGTGCATCATTGGATTTGTAGGTGTTTCAATAAATAGAGCTTTCGTGTTGGGACGAAGCGCATCTTTTACTTGCTCGAGATGGGCTGTGTTGACGTACGAAACAGTAATTCCTTGCTCTGAAAAGATTTCATTTAGTACTCGGTACGTTCCTCCGTATAAATCCTCTGATACAATTAAATGATCTCCGTTTTTAAATAGTGCTAAAACTGCCATTACACCCGCCATTCCTGAAGCGAATGCTACTCCTACTTCGCCTTTTTCTAAAGCAGCAATTGCTTCTTCCAATGCTGTACGAGTAGGGTTTGCCGTACGTGCATAGTCAAATCCCGTACTTTGCCCTAAAGCAGGATGAGCAAATGTTGATGCTTGGTAAATGGGTGTTGTAATAGAACCTGTTGAAGGGTCACGACCTACTCCTGAACGAACTAATAAAGTTTCAATTTTCATCTATTTCTCTCCTTAACTCAAAATAAAAAACACTCTTCACAGATGGAAGAGTGTTCGTTTATACACGATTTCTCTCATCTGTTAGAACAATACTGATGTTCCACAGGAATTAGCACCGTTCAAATGAATGTTTCATTTGATGGTTGCCGGGCATCGCAGGGCCAGTCCCTCCGCCACTCTTGATAAGAGTTCTATATAATTGTTGGTGGTTAACGTTTGTTGTTACTAACTTTAATAAAGATTTTCTTTATTGTCAACATAATTTTCTAAAAAATTTAAATCATCTCATTTGTTTATTCAATATACTTGTCCTGATAAGCACATAAAAAAAGAGACGACACCAAGGTCTCTTTTTCTAAGGCAAGTGCACAGATTTTACGTGAGCTAACTTCCAGTACATACTTTCTCCATTTGCCGTAATTAGTTCAACAATATTATTAGAAACTTCTTTAAGTACGCCAATTTTTTCTGATTGATCCCCTAAATCTAATACGACCAGTTGATTTTCATATTTTTTAAGCTGCTCTTCAAAGTTTCTGACAAAAGGTGCAGAGGCAGGCCTTACTGGGAGCTCTTTGTCACTTAAAGAATAAGGGGTTAACTCATTACTATAAGGGGTAAGCCATTTCAAATGATGTAAAGAAACAAAGACATTTTTATATACTGGAGAATAAAACACAAGATAATCATTCAGCACGCTTGTAATATAGCCATGCAATGATTTTCCTCCTGTTACATAAATTTCAATAAATTTTCCTTTTGCCTGCTGTAAAATATTACGATAAGAAATCCGCTGACTTTCTTCTATTAAGTTCTCTTCTATGGTTCGTAAAGGTGTATAATCTTCTTCTGAAACCTCTCGCAAGCGATGTATGTGTAAAAGAGGAATATACAAATAATCATGTCCATTATATAAAACCATTACATCTAACCCGAGATCAACAAGTTTTCCTATAAACGTTGTTTTCCCTGATATATCGACTTCAACAATTTTATCAATATAATGATTCATACTCATTCTCATTCTCCTCCTTTTTCCTATATGATAGAAAAGGTGCTTTATAAGCACCTTTTACGTTCCAGTTCGTCATGCTTTCCAACGATAATTTTTCGTTTTAATAACTTTTTCACCTGGTGTTGAAGAGCGTGAACCCGTACGGCGTCCTCCCGAGCGATCGTCTGTGCGACCTCCTGTACGTCTTCCGGTACGTCTTCCGGTACGGTCTCCAGTACGGCCATCCGTGCGACCTCCGGTTCTATCTACTGTAGTTGACTCTTGCATAGAATCTTCTTCATTTGTATCTCCATTTTGCTCAGAATTTTCTTCATTTTGCTTGAAAGATCCTTTTGATCCTAAGGCAATGGTTTTTACGTGTCTTGGTTGTAAACGTAAAACTTGATTATTTTGTACAAGAGTAAAGTTTCCACTGCGGCTTTGAACTAATACACCTTCCACAGCCTCTGGGCCTCCACCGTTAATAGCTACCCATCTATGTGAAAACTCTTCAAACAGTTCATTAAAACTTTTCGCTTTGATATAATCAGGTGTTTCTTCAACTAATAATGGATTTTGCGGAACAACAGGTGTATTTTTGCTTACAACTTCACTTACACTCTTTATATGCTCTACATTGATATAAACGACGCCGTCATCTTCTGTTAATAATACGACATACGCAGATTCAAATGAGCCTAATACGTCAAGGATTTTACCCACTTTCTTCTCTGGACCACCTTGATTTATTTGCACCTGCTTATCTTTCATTAATAATAGAGTACCTGCAAATGTGTTAGCTCTGTGAAGTTCTACTTCACTATTAAATCCAGAAAATGTTTGTGCCGAATTAGACTTCGTATCCTCTGTAATGCTTTTAACATGGGCAAGCTGATAATAAATAAATGTATACTGCTGCTGTGGAATAAGCTGAGCCGGCTGATTATTTTGCTGGTTGTTATTTTGATTTGTTTCAAGAGCAAGTGTTAAATAATCTGATTGAACGTCAATTAAATATCCCGTTTTAGATTCAGGCCCCCCGCGATATACAGTCACTACTCTCCCTTTTAGTGGTTTAAAATGGGCAGAGTAGCCCGTGCTTTCAGCTTGTTGAACTTTGCGAGCGCGACTACGATTTGCATTTTGAGTTTGATCTTGATTTTGGTCGTAGTAATAGTTACTCATTGTTTTTCCTCCTTATTGATTATCCTTATTGGTCATTCATACTGTATATATACGTATCATGTACAGCTATTGATTTCCTGCATTTGCCTATTATTAACAAAATCCACTGTTGCCTATAAATTGCCTATAAATCTATCTCTTTTTAAAAAGTCAAAATGTTATTTTTAATATACGCTGTTCGTTCTTTTATAAAAGACAGCATAAATTCGGGTTCTTTATAAAATTGCTCCAAGTTATCTTTTACGTAAGGATCTTTTAATACATAAGGAGCAATATACTCATGCAGTTGATAAATGATTGGTTTCATGTATTCTATCGTAAATTGATTATTTAGAACATTGTTCATTTTTTGAATATATCGCTTTTTAATGCTGTTCACCGCCAGTAAGCGAGCTGTAAGCGTATTAAATCCTTGTGCGCGGACATAGTCTCCTTCCATTACTTTTCCATTTACATCTCTTCCCCAAGTTGCATCATAATCCCATGGAATCAGTTCAAAGCGCCCGCTTTCATGATTTAGATAGAAGGCATAGTTATGGACAAAACCGTCGTAATTCTGCATACAAATAATACCGACTAACCAAGATAAGTAGCGGTCGACGTTCAAGTACTTCTCAATATTCTGTTCGAATTCTGTATTTGTCCACGTATTAAGATTAAATATAAACTTTTCTAATTTTTCCGCATCCCCTTCTCTCACTGCTTTATTTTCATATCCAGATAACAAAGTTGTTTTCGGCCTTTTATCCAAATCGCTCATCAAAGAAAAATTAGCATCTCCGTCCACTGCATAAAATATGGATCCATCCGCTAAATTTCTTTTTTTCAAAAATAGTTCATCTACCGATTCGAGCTGAAGATATATTCCTTCATTTTTCCCATTAATTTTAAGAGTGACAAACTGAGAGTGAGGAGATAAAACGTCTAAAGAGGAGAAAAAATCGAGAGACAATTTGTTGCGCATAAGCGATGGATCTTTGTATTCGGCGTTTAGGTGTATTTCTTTGGCGCGCTGAAATATTTTTGGAGAATAAAATTCAATATAATATGACTTTTTCTTCATCTTCCGAATGTGGGAGCCTCTTAGCAGCAAATCAATATCGTAGCGTTTTTTGTTAAACTTCATCGTTGCCTGAACCGCTTCTTCTGACCAAATATCTTTTTGCATTTCCTTTAAATCTTTTACATTTACAAACAGAGCGTATTGAGGGATTTCTTTTTGATTCATGATTCGACCACCTTTCTTCAATTATTAAAGTATATGAAGGGTAAATTCTCCATGATACCCCGCAGCATCAACTATTTGCGCAAACTCCACTTTTGACTCATATCAAGGACAAGCATTAGCGCGTATTCTATTAATGCAAGACCTAGTCCAATTGACAAGGAGGTTTTTGTATTGCATATTACACCTGAAAAAATTAAAGAAGCTGCTGAAGCCCTAGAATGTACAGAACTGAAATCTTTTATGTTTCAAGAGCCAACTGCTGGTCCACTAACAAGAAAGCGTCGCTCTTCTCGTAGCACTGGCCGCAGTAGCCGCCGTTCTACTCGCGGTACTCGTCGCTCTTCTCGCGGCACTCGCCGTTCTACTCGTCGCTCTCGTCGTTCTACTCGTCGCTCTCGTCGTTCTACTCGCCGTTCTCGCCGTTCTACTCGCCGCTCTCGTCGTTCTACTCGCCGTTCTCGCCGTTCTACTCGCCGTTCTCGCCGTTCTACTCGCCGCTCTCGTCGTTCTACTCGCCGCTCTCGTCGTTCTACTCGCCGCTCTCGTCGTTCTCGCCGTTCTTAATTTCCCTAAACACTCATCTTTATTGAAAAAAAAACGCCGAAGAGCCATGAGTGTCTTCGGCGTTTTTTTCCACTTATAGAAGAGGAACATTTGGAAATATACTAAGATGAAGCGTTATTCATTTTACATAGAAAAGGAGAGGTTTTATGAAAAAAAACAAACATCAAATTTCAACTTCATCAACAACAGATGTCGAAGAGATCAAACGTTTAAATGCGCAGTCTGGACTAACCTACAATGAAGTATTTGCACTTCTTGGAGAAAACTATTTGAAAAATCAACAGAAAAAATAATAAGCTGGGACTAGAAAATAACTTCTAGTCCTTATACTTTGAAAATCCCGGAAAACCCTTTTACTAAGGATGTTAATTGGTTCATGGCTCCCATCATCTGTCCCGCAGTATTCATCATTTTGTTCATATCGTAATTGCCATCACTCGATTTAAACTGAGACATTAATGACTGAAATTGAGATGGCTGAGGCTTTTGCTGCTGACCTTTAGGATATGGATTAAAAGGCGCACCTGCATTGTTGTACATGGGCTGCTGGTACATTCCGTTCATATAGGGAATTTGCTGAGGGCCAAAAGGCATTTGTTGCTGAGCGTACGGATGTTGCGGCATATAAGCTTCCGTCCATGGCTGCTGGTGATACTGTGGAAATGGATGTACCTGACTTAAATCAAAACGTTCTGGTTGATGTTGCTCATAATACGGATAGTGCTTACTTGTATACATGCAAAATCAATACCTCCTTTTTAATATTACATAATATATAGTATGTATGCAGAAATAAGAGGTGACGTTCGTCTACTTGTACTTTTGGGGAACGCATTCAAAAATATGTAGGTTTCTGTCGAAAGTTTAAATTTTTCAAAAAAACGAGATTATTTAAATATATGGTACGATAAGAACAAGTGATACTACCTATACGTAGTGGCACAAATGGGGATTAGGAGGGAATTTACATGTATGTGAACGAACTTCAAGAAGCTTTTATTGCGGTGAAACAATATGAGCCGCAGTCAAGTAATGAATTACTCGATTTTGCTCAGCAGCAGTATTTAAAAGGTTTTTTAACTCCTATGAATTACAAAGCCGCTGTACGTGAACTCGAACAAATTGGAGCTACTAAGCCTGATTTTAGTGCACAAGATGATTAATTTTTTTACTACCACTGAGAAATCGGTGGTTTCTTTGTTTCCTATAAAGTGGACACATACTTCTTTTTTGACTTGTTTATACTATAAAGGCTTTAACGTAGTATTCAATAAAGGAGGTTTATTTCATGAGTCGTGGAAAACATTTTGATCATAAAAAACAAGGACAAGGTGCAGTAAATAAAACAAATAACGCCGTTGCTTCTAAACATACCGAAAAAGTTGATTATCATATCGATACAGTTGCTTCACAAGATCACCCAGCTGTTTCTATCCAATCACAAAAAGATTTTGATTAACTTTTTATTGATAATGATAAAATGCCTAAAGAGTTTTCTCTTTAGGCATACATAGAAAATCCCCACCTTATAAGTCTCAACGGAAGGCCGGGATTAATTATTCAATATCGACTCGAGCACATACTTATTTGAGTGATACATCTTTTTAAATCGCTTTTCTCGCGTCTCGGGATAAAATGACTGTAGTACAACGTTTTGTAAATTTTCTTTTAACGTCTCTACTTGATTAACATGAATATATTTTGGTCGCTCTTTCTTCAGCCATTCCGTTACGAGACTAGCCCATTCATCAAGTTCTTTGAAGAAAATATCTCCATAAGGTTTTACTTCTTCAAAAAATTTCACTTCATAATTTTCTTCCTGTTGAATAGACGCTAATCGTTCTACAGCTACTTCATTATATTGAAACATGATTTCCGTACTTTTTTTCACATCTTCATTCATCGTTATTCGTCACCTCTACGATGACTATTGTAACATAAACAATCTTTATACTGTATGAAGAACCATTTCTCTTCGGCTTCTACTCCATTCTGTTTCGGAAGGCATGCTTTCATACACAGCTACTTCAATTTCTTGCAGCGATTGGTCAATGCGATGAACTTGTTCCATATATGTTTCTTCACAATGTGTAAATGCTTCATTTATAGATGTAGACATCGTTTTATCCACTAGATCTACTTGCTCTAGTAAGCTATCTAATAAAGTCATCATTTCGCTTGTTTTAACCATACTTTGTTTCATCGCCATCCCTCCAAATTTTCCTTTGTATAACGTATTCTCTTTTTTATTCAATGTCCCTTCACACATGACAAAACTAGTTTCTATTCGTCAAAGAAAGATGTTTTCGACATTTTCATTTATGGTGAATCGAAAGAGAACATATTGAAAACACTAGTATAGACATTTCAGCTAAGGAGATACATTCTGCTGCTGAACGTTCATTACAACACGATAGGAGGTGCCTAGACATGGCCAACAAACAGCAAAAATCACAGCCTAAAAATAAGCCTGAAACAAAAACCTACGGTGATCCTAAAAAGTTAAACGGTCCTAACCAGCCTTCTACTTAAGAACAAAACGGTCACTTGTGACCGTTTTTATTTACATTAACTACTTGCGCTACTTTCATTAATATATGCAGCTGCTTTTGCTTTTGAAGATACCACTTTGTAAAATGAACTTTCTTTGGAAAATGCGGCTTTTTCATGAGCTTTTGTTCCTCTTTTTTTGTTAAAAACCACTTTTCTCTCTTTTTTTCATGATGTCTAATAACCGGATACACCTTTCGAAGTGCAGGTGTACAACTGGTTTCATCCACAAAATACTGCTCATAATCGTATCTCGACCCCGTATGCTTTGTTTTCAAAGAAAATTCATAAAACAAGGGATAATACTTTTCATGAAATAATAAAGCCGCTAATTTCTTCCCCAAACCAATCCGGTTATTTACTTTTGTAAAATCATGAACAGAACAACCGTATAGCTCCCCTTTTGTAGTAGGAAAAAGGACGGAGCTAAAGTGGAATATATCTTGAAAAAAAAACAACATACTTTTAAATACTTTATCTTGATAAAAAGGCTGTTCAATGACAGGCTTTTGAATAACGTGCTGCTCATTCACGATTAACGCATAAATAAGCTCCAGTTCACAAGGTTTCTGCATAAATTGCCTCCACTTTCCTTCGATAAAAGATGAAACATTTAAATAGGGAAGTAAATGAAGGTAAGAGACATGTTTTTTACGCGAAACAGCATACAATAGTAATTGCGGGAAGGCATCTTTGAAAATAAGCCAATTTGCTCTTTCATACGTCAAAAATAATAAATCGCGCGTTTGCTTTGATAACGCTTTTTTCATGATTTCCCCTTGCAAATCACACATATTCCACCCTGCGTTTCGGGATACCATACTTGCGAGAAATGCCCACTTTACTTCAGGATATCTATGATAAAAAGTTGCATAAGCTTGGGTTCTTGATATATTATCAATATTCAGCTTGTCTGTTGTTTTTTTAATCGCCGTCAACAGCGCTTGTTCCGAACTATTGAGTGACATCTCTTCATCTTCTTTCATCTATTTTTATTTGTAGGATTTGGTATAATAGAATTTGTTTGTTTAATAGATTTACACTAAAGGAGTGATGGTTATGATTCGCTATCCTAACGGAAAGGCCTATAAGCCATTGAATACCAGCAGTCCTTCCCCTAAAAAGCTAGAACCTAGCTATAGCAATCGTGGTATGACGCTGGAGGACGATTTAAACGAAACAAACGAATACTATGTTTCAAAAGGAATAGCCATTGTTCACAAAAAACCAACCCCTGTTCAAATTGTAAAAGTAGACTATCCGAAGAGAAGTGCCGCTGTTATCAAAGAAGCTTATTTTAAACAGGCTTCTACTACAGATTATAATGGCGTCTATAAAGGAAAACACCTTGACTTTGAAGCAAAAGAAACGAGAAATAAAACCTCATTTCCTCTGCGTAATTTTCATGAACATCAAATTGAACATATGAAGCAAATTGTGAAACAAAACGGGGTTTGTTTCGTTATATTAATGTTCTCTACTTTACAAGAAATATACTTGTTCGAAGCACAGTTCCTTTTTCCTTACTGGGATTCCATGAAAAAAGATGGACGAAAATCAATCCCTAAGGCAGATATTGAAAAAAAAGGACATTTCATCGAACTTGGTTACCATCCGAGAATCGATTACATAAAAACTATAGATAAATTATACTTTTAAGAGTATGATATATATGTTTACGGAAATCATTCTCTTACAATGCGTTGAAAGGTAGGAGTTTTTATGTCAGATAATTATCGCTCTCGTGAAGAACGACGAAGAGCTATGAATGACAACAAACCAGAAGGTAAATCTCAAGGAAAACCGAAAAAGAAGAAAAAAGGAGGCCTATTTCGTAAAATTGTTGCCGCAGTTTTACTGATAGGAATCATCGGGCTCATTGCCGGAGTGGGAACTTTTTTTGCTATGATAAGCGATGCTCCAAAAGTTGATGACTCGGTATTAAAAAACTCTTTTTCATCTAAAGTATATGCAAACGATGGAAAGACAGTTGTAAAAGAAATTGGAGCTCAAAAACGTACATATGTGCAATACGATGAAATCCCTCAAGTCGTCAAAAACGCATTTATCGCTACGGAAGACGTTCGTTTTTATAAACATCACGGCGTCGACTTTTACCGTATTGGTGGAGCATTAATGGCGAACTTTAAAGACGGCTTCGGTGCTGAGGGCGGTAGTACGATTACTCAGCAAGTGGTAAAGAATTCGTTCTTATCACCAAAGAAGACGGTTAAACGTAAAGTACAAGAAATGTGGTTAGCTTACCAGCTTGAGCGCAAATATTCGAAACAACAAATTCTTGAAATGTATTTAAACAAAATATATTTCGCATCAGGTGAAGTATACGGTATTGAACGAGCAGCTGAGAAATTTTACGGAGTTAAAAGCGTAAAAGATTTAACTCTTGATGAAGCTGCTATGTTGGCAGGCTTACCAAAAGCGCCAACTACTTATAACCCAGTTACAAACCCAGAGAATGCTACTAAACGCCGTAACACAGTATTAAACTTAATGGCTAAAAACGGCTTCATTACACAAGCCGAGGCCGACAAAGCAAAACAAGTAGATGTACAGGCTCACTTAGCTAAACAAACTGAATCAACATCTAAGTACGATGTATTTATTGATCAAGTAATCGAGGAAGTAAAAAAGAAAACAGACGCGGATCCATTTTCTGCGGGCTTAGAAATTTATACAACGCTTGACACGAATGCTCAGGACTATGTGGATGATGTGATGAATAACAAAGTAGTCAACTTCCCGAACGATAAATTCCAAGCAGGTCTTGTCGTTGTAGATAATGAAACAGGCGGTATTCAAGCAATTGGAGGCGGACGTAATCGTGTATCAGGCGGCTTAAACTTTGCAACAAATATGAGACGTCAGCCCGGCTCAACAATTAAGCCGATCTTAGATTACGGTCCAGCGATTGAGAACTTAAAGTGGTCTACTGGACAACCGCTAAAAGATGAAGAATATCATTATTCAAACGGCACGCCAATCCGAAATTTTGGACGCAACTATAAAGGTTGGGTTTCAGCGCGTGAAGCTTTAGGACGTTCACTGAACATCCCTGCTTTAAAAGCGTTCCAAGCAACCGGTGCGGACAAAGCAAAAGAGTTCGCTACAGGCCTTGGGCTAAAATTAGATGAAGAAGACGGCGAAGCTTATTCTGAATCTTATTCTATCGGAGGCTTCCGTACAGGTGTTACACCTCTACAAATGGCTGGAGCCTATAGTGCTTTTGCAAATGAAGGTATGTACAATGCACCGCATACGGTGACAAAGGTAAAATTCCCTGATGGAACAGAAATTGATTTAACGCCAAAACCAAAACGCGCAATGCAAGATTACACGGCATTTATGATGACGGACATGATGAAATCTGTTGTAAACGAATCATATGGTACAGCTCGTGCTGTTCGTACACCAGGATTAGAAATTGCGGGTAAAACGGGAACTTCGAACTTTAGTGCTGCAGAAAAGCAACGATACAATATTCCAGACGCTGGTGAAAAAGACGTTTGGTTTAATGGATTTACGCCAAACTATACGATTTCCGTATGGACAGGCTATGAAACTGCTAAAGACGGCTATATTTTAAGTCCTAATGAAACAGGCATGGCAAAAAATATCTTTAAGCATGTTATTACTCATATTTCTGAAGGCAAACCTAAAGGAAGTTTCAAGCAGCCGGACAGCGTAGTTGAACGTTCCGTGGAAAAACCAACGGGCAAAGACTTAAAACGCCCAAGCGGCTCTACTCCTTCGAGCCTAATTACGAAAGAATACTTTGTGCGCGGCACTGCACCGACAAAAGTATCTCAAACGTTTGTGAAGAAAGAAAAAGAAGAAAAGAAAGAAGATAAAAAAGAGGACAAAAAAGAGAAAAAAGACAATAAAGATGTGAAGCCCAAAATTACTGCTTCGTATAGCGGAGGAGCAATTTCAGTTAACTGGTCAGCGTCAAACGCAGCCAGTGATACGACCTTTACAGTCACAATGTCATCTCCTAACGGTTCTGAACAACTCGCATCTGGCGCAGGAGCCGGTGGAAAAACAATTTCCAATCCAGCAGCAGGCGCAACGTATAGTTTCACCGTAACAACAAATACGGGCGAAAGCGCTAGTTCTTCTGTAAAAGTCCCTGATTCATCAGATCAAGCTACCGAAGATAATTCTACTAAGCCTGAAGATGACGGAACAACGGACGATAATCAAAATGAAGACAATAGCAACACTGATCAAAACAACGGCTCTGATCAAGGTGACGATTCATCTACTAAGCCGGATGATAACCAAAACAGCAATAATGGCAGCAATAGTGACGGTAGCAATAGCGGTAATAACGGCAATACCGATAATAACAATAACGATAGCGGCAATACTAACGATGGTAATAACAACAATAATAACGGAGGCACAACTCCTCCTCCAGCAGACAACGGTGGAAGTGACTCAGGAAGTCAAACACCACAAACTCCTGCTACACCATCGACGCCGTCAACACCTGCTACACCGCAGCAAGAGCCAACAACTGAAAATTAACGTAGCAGTAAAAAGCCCCTACACGTGTAGGGGCTTTATTTCTTGTGAAGAATAAGCATTTTTGCATACTGCTTACGCAGCTCATTAAATAATTCTGTCAGCTGAATATACGCTTGATAAGAAGAAACTCGCTGCAGCAAAAACATAAGTCTCTCAGCACAGTTAATAGGCTTATAGGTTAGGTCCGCTATGTCTTCTTGCAGCCGATTTAAACGCCTAACGGGCTGTCCATTAATCCAAAACAGTAAACTAATATACATAGCAGCAGCTTGTTTCATACAAGGCGCTGCTTCTTTTGCTTTTCGCTGAGAAAAAAGCGTATGCAGTTCTTCCCTTTGAGTTTCCCACTTTTCAAAAAATGGCCGTATGTTCTTTTGAACATCCCTCCAAGGTGTTTTCGTTTCTTTATGTACATCGTATAAAATATCATAAGCAAAATAATTTCTTCCATTTTTTTTATCTACTTCAAGAACCCGATCTTCTTTTGAATAAAATGGTTCGCATATGAAATGTGACGGCACTTCAATCGGTAACATCTGTCTTCTTCTCTTTTCCTTTCATTCGTTTCTTTCCTTCTCGGCAAAGATCAAGAAGCGGGCAGACATGACATTGAGGAGACTGTGCTTTACAGTGATAGCGTCCAAAGAAGATAAGTCGATGATGCGTAACGGACCATTCATCTTTCGGAATTTTTCTCATCAGCGTTTTTTCTACTTCCAAAACGGAATCTTTCCACCTGCAAATCCCAAGGCGTTTACTTACACGTTCTACATGCGTGTCTACGGCTATTGACGGTACTCCAAAAGCTACGGATACAACAACATTAGCCGTCTTACGCCCTACTCCCGGAAGATTGGTCAGCTCATCACGATCTTTCGGAACTTCTCCTCCGTATTCATCAATGAGCATACGGCAGAGCTTTTGAATGTTTTTAGCTTTATTTCTATATAAGCCGATTGATCTAATATCTTGCTGCAGCTCTTCCAACGAAACGGCTAAATAGTCTTCAGGCGTTTGATATTTCTTGAATAAATCCGCTGTTACGCGGTTGACTAAAGCATCTGTGCACTGAGCAGATAGCGCCACAGCAATGACTAAATCAAAGGGATTCCGATGATTTAACTCACAGTGAGCGTCAGGAAACATTTCTGCCATAGCATCTAGGCACTGTCTGATTTGTTTTAACGTTAACATACTAGTTCTCCTTCTTCTTACAGGTAGTTCCCCCCTATTTTACAATAGGGTTCTTGTCAAATGCTACTTTTGTCCACATTCTTTTAAAAAAGCTGCTTCAAGATTCAATTACTTGGATCTTGAAGCAGCTTTTTATCCTGTCATTGCTCTAGCCAGTTAAAAAAAGGAATGGCTGATGTAGACTGAGAAGGGTTAACAGAAGATAGTTTTTTGGGCTGTTGATTTTGACGAAATTTTTGGCTATGCTTGCGGGCTTGATCAATGGTCTGAATGCCATTTTTCTTCCATTCGAATAAAATACGATCAATATACCGGAAGTTTAATTTTCCAGACATCACCGACTCTCTTAGTGCCGCTTTAATAATAATGGGGTCATGATGATCTTGATCAATCCACATCGCTAGCGTTTCGCATTCAAACGGAGACAATGCTCTGCCAAACTCTTTTTCAAACATTGTATATAAATTAAGCTCTTCTTGTTCTTCTTCGCTTTTTTCTACTTCTCTTGTTTCTTGCATCATATGATGAATAAGCTTTTCCCAAAGCGGTTTTAATGAATAACGTTCACAAATAAGGGCGTTTTGCTGTTGATCTTGCTCAATAGATAAAAAGCCGCGCTGAATTAATGCTCGCAGCGTATCCATACACACAGCACTTGAAATACTCATTTTTGCCGCCAATTCGTTAGGTGTCGGGAAACCTTCACCGCCTTCAATGGAAACATAAATATGCATTAACGTCATGAATTCCGTTTCGTTCATTCCCAAATCGCTATAGTGATTAAACAGCAGCTTCGGAATTGAAACTGTGCCTTGTTCAAACCATTCAATTAACGTTTCTTTTTTCATATCCGAACACCTCAGTAGTTAGTATATCATGAAGTTTATAGTCAAAGTAATAATTATTCGAAGCTAAAAAGCTTCTATGTAAAACTTTCCGCTGAAACCGTACCATTGCTCTGCACATATAAAATATATACGAACGATGACTTCCTTCCAAGAATATTACACTAACTTATTTTTTCGAGAATTGCAACTCCGTTTTAAGTTAGACTCTCTTCTATGTTTGCCGTTGTTTCCTTGTGATATAAGTAAAAACCTCGTTTTTCTTTTCTTTTTATGATTCATAAAAAAAGCTAAAAAAGTATCCTGACTACAGGAGTCAGAATACTTTTTCACTTCCTTACGGGTATAAACGGTTTAATAAGCGTGGGAATGGAATCGTTTCACGAACGTGTTCTACGCCGCTAATCCATGCTACTGTACGCTCAAGGCCTAAACCAAATCCTGAATGTGGAACTGAGCCATACTTACGAAGCTCTAAATACCACTTGTATGTTTCTGTATCTAATTTGTGCTCTTCTACACGCTGAGCTAAAAGCTCTTGATCATGAATACGTTCAGAGCCTCCAATGATTTCTCCGTAGCCTTCTGGTGCGATTAAGTCTGCACATAATACTACGTCTTCATTTGTTGGATCTGGCTGCATATAAAATGGTTTTAATGACGTTGGATAGTGTGTAATGAATACCGGCTTGTCATAGCTTTCTGCGATAGCCGTTTCATGCGGTGCTCCAAAGTCATCTCCCCACTGAATGTCTGTAAATCCTTTTTCATGTAAGAATTTAAGAGCCTCATCGTACGAAATACGAGGGAATGGCGCTTTAATTTGTTCTAACTTAGATGTATCACGGCCTAGTACATTTAACTCTAACTTACAGTTTGTTAAAACAGACTGTACGACATGAGACACATACTCTTCCTGTACTTTCAAGTTATCTTCGAATTGGTAGAAAGCCATCTCTGGTTCAATCATCCAAAACTCAATTAAATGACGGCGTGTTTTAGATTTTTCAGCGCGGAACGTTGGACCGAATGAAAATACTTTTCCAAGCGCCATTGCTGCTGCTTCCATATAAAGCTGTCCACTTTGAGAAAGATATGCATCTTCGTCAAAATATTTCGTGTGGAATAATTCTGTTGTTCCTTCAGGAGCACTTCCTGTTAGGATTGGAGGATCTACTTTTGTAAACCCGTTTTCGTTAAAGAATTCATACGTTGCACGAATGATTTCGTTACGAACCTTCATAACAGCATGTTGACGTTTAGAACGCAGCCATAAATGACGGTTATCCATTAAGAACTCTGTTCCATGTTCTTTCGGCGTAATTGGATAATCAACAGCTTCATGAATAACTTCAAGGCTTGTAACTGTTAACTCATAGCCAAACGGTGAGCGCTCATCTTCACGTACTACACCTGTTACATATAGTGATGATTCTTGCGTCATAGACTTAGCTAATTTAAAAGTTTCTTCTTCTACTTCAGCTTTTACAACTACCCCTTGCATGAATCCTGATCCATCGCGCAGCTGTAAAAAGGCAATTTTACCACTTGAACGTTTATTCGCTAACCAAGCACCAATTGTTACTTCTTTTCCTACATGCTTGCTTGCTTCTGAAATCGTAATTTTCACGATTAATATCCCTCCAAAAAACTTACATTTCGTAATTATGTATGCCATCCTATTATACATTTCGACAAACATAATAACAAGTAACAAACAAAAAGAGCCTTCTAACACGTGTGATTTGTGCTAAAAGGCTCTTTTATTTTTAAATATAATCTTTTTTATTTCATATGACGAGTCATGAATGATTGAATTCGTTCCAATGCCTTTTCTAGCAGATCTAGTGATGTAGCATAAGAAAGACGTACGTTTTCAGGTGAACCGAATCCTGATCCAGGAACTAGGGCTACCTTCTCTTCTTCTAAAATAGCTTCTACCCATGCATCAACTGTATCAAAACCAGTGAATTTTGCAGCTTCAATTGCATTAGGGAATAAGTAGAAAGCACCCTGCGGTTTTAAGCATGAGAACCCTGGAATGTTAATCAGCTTTTCATGAATCACGTTTAGACGCTCTTCAAAAGCTTGTCGCATCATTTCCACCGGCTCCTGAGTGCCGTTATAAGCAGCAATTGTTGCATATTGAGCAATAGATGTTGGATTTGACGTGCTGTGACTCGCTAGGTTTGTCATTGCTTTAATAACTGTAGCATCACCAGCTGCATATCCAATGCGCCAGCCCGTCATGGAATGTGACTTAGAAACACCGTTAATGATAATTGTTTTTTCTTTTAACGCTGGTGAAAGCTGTGCAATCGATACATGTTCATTTTGACCATACACAAGCTTTTCATAAATTTCATCTGATACGATAAAAATATCGTGCTTCAAGCAAACTTCTCCTAAAGCTTGAAGCTCTTCTCTTGTGTAAATCATACCCGTTGGGTTGCTTGGTGAATTGATAATAACAGCTTTGGTTTTAGCAGTAATAGCCGCTTCTAATTGTTCAGGTGTGATTTTAAATTCGTTATTTTCAGAACCTTCAACGAATACGGGTGTACCTTCTGCTAACTTTACTTGCTCAGGATAACTTACCCAGTAAGGAGTTGGGATAATTACTTCGTCACCTTCGTCTAACAGAACTTGAAATAACGTATACAGTGCGTGCTTAGCACCTGTACAAACAATAATTTCAGAAGGTGAATACGTCAGGCCTTGATCGCGTTTGAATTTTTCAATTACCGCTTCTTTTAATGGTGCAAGACCGCCTGCTGGCGTATATTTTGTCTGACCATCATTCATTGCCGTAACAGCCGCTTCTAAAATGTGCTGCGGCGTATTAAAATCAGGTTCCCCTGCTCCAAGTCCAATCACATCATGACCAGCCGCTTTTAATTCTTTCGCTTTTGCTGTAATCGCTAATGTTGATGATGGCGTTAATGCTGATACACGTTTTGCTAACTTCACTAAAATCTCCCCCTATGAACTAAAGCTATAATCAGCCCGCAGGCTGATTATAGCTAAAAAATTGGCTTCATTTTCATAAAGCGCTGAAATCTTATATTATGACACATATGGTATTTCATATGGTATAAACGATTTATGATTGAGATAAGCTGTATCGTTTTATAAATTCACCGCTAGAGAAATCAAGATAATAGTATGTTAAATGTTTCTTATCTTTATCCACATATGTTACTTCCCACAGCGGCTTTTTATTTTCAATGCCTAGGCGCACCGACTTAATTTCCTGCGGATTTTTATCATTTTTCACAATGGAAATGGCTTTCTCTTTTGTGATCCCGCTGCTTGCTTTCTTTAAAACAGCTGTTTGTTTTTTGCTTTTAGGCATCCAAGCAATTACCTTTTGATTGCTTCGGTTTGTACCTTCTACTACATAAAATGCATGATTGCCGAAATATGGCTGGGTGCTTGTGACAGATTTCAAATTAAATTCTTTTTTTGCTTGGGATGCTGCTTTTTCCTCAGCAGACTGAACATCCTTCACAGACGAGTGATAAATGCTAAAAGAAATGCCTCCGATAATTAAAAGCACAGCAGCGACCGCTACAATAATTAACTTTTTCATAAAATCCCTACTTATGTACGATAAATTGTAAATACAGCTTTGCTTTGATCTTCTTCATCTAACGCTAATCCGAACATCAAATCTTGCTTTTTCAACGTGCGATTCAAACTATCAACAATTTTATATAAATCCGAGGAATTTTCCACGCGGACAGTTGATAATACTTCAATCCTGCTTTCCATTGTAAACCTCCTAGCTCGTCTATCACGACGCAAAAATGACGATATCCGTATTATAACAGGTATCAAAAACCATCGTCATCTTTTTCACTCATCAATCCAGCCTGTACGTTTTACGTAAAAACCGAATAAATAAGTAAACATATATAATATTATAAGGAATTTACCTCTTTTTGCAAAAGGAAATTTGTTTATTTTGCAGAAAATTTCATCACATCATAGGATTTTAGCGCCATTTTAATAGAGTAAGCGCTCCCCTCTCTTACGTCATATAATTCAATCCATTCAGCTGTTAAATTTGAAAGCAGTCGAGGGGAATAGGAACGCCCTGGTTTCGTAAACGCAACGGCAAGCTGTATATCTAATTGCTTCAAAAATGTATTCGAAAAAAACGTTCCCTCTCCAAAATTAGGAATTTTCAATATATCTACATGAGTAAGGGGAATGCGTAAAAACTTTTCCTCTACTTCATCTGAGCCGCTCATGGCATATAGAACTCGGTGCTCTCCAATCGTGAATAATAGATCCATAGCCGCTGTTTTTTGCTTCGATGCATGCAAGACATCAACGTGTATATTATCCGTTAACTGAAATAAATCATTTTCTTTCCATTTCTCTGTTTGAAATTCCGCCTGGTACTGAGCCGGCACAATAATACGCTCTATATGATAATCCTTCACAGCTCGCTGAACATTTGAATCATAGTACTTTTGCTGTTTCGTAATTATTAATTGGTTGATTTTTTTTACTTTATATCGCTGCAGCCACTTGTTTAGCTCGGGATAGGAAGATGCACTCCCCGTATTTACTAAAATCGCCTCACCGCTTCCGTCTTGAATCAGACTTGCTTCTCCATCTGAAAGAGGCAGAAAAGTGATCACTACTTCATCAGCTTGCAAACCAAAATCTACGTTTTTAATGACGGCTGCTGAAACCGAACAGGTCATAAAACTAAAAAACAGTACAGCACTTAGCAATATTTTAATCATACACTGTCCTCATTTGCTTATCATAGTATATTACTATCGTCTCTCAAGTGAAGAAACAGTATGCATAAAAAAAGACTTAAGCTATGCTCAAGTCTTTTCATTCCACCATTCTTTGTAGTCCAGTAAGATATTTGAAAACGTTTTTTGAACAACCTGGACTTTTGGAAGCGAGTGAAGGAAATGGTATCCATATGCTGTTCGCGTAATACGATTATCAAAAATAAATATAGCTCCCCGGTCACTTTTTGAACGAATCAACCGTCCAAATCCTTGTTTAAAACGGATAACGGCTTGAGGAAGTGAATAATTCATAAAGGGACTTTTCCCTTCTTTTTTCATCTGCTCAAATTTAGCTGTCAACAGAGGTTGATTTGGAGATGAAAAAGGAAGTCTGACTATTACGAGACATGATAATAAATCTCCTGGCAAATCAATTCCTTCCCACAGACTGTTTGTACCCAAAAGAATGGAATGCTCAAATTGACTGAAGTCTTTTAACAGTCTATTACGATTTCTAGTTGTGACTCCTTGGCCGAGCAGTACAAACTCTTCAAGATCGTTTAACTCTTTTAAATAACCATACGTAGCTTTCAACATGTCATATGAAGTAAAAAGCACCAGCATACGACCATTTGTTACTTTAGCTACGTCAAGAATACTTTCTGCCATCATAGCGCTATACTCATATAATGATACTTCGTTAACAGCAGGCATATCTTGAGGAATATAGACTCTAGCTTGCTTCTCATAATCAAACTCGGAAGGGAGAATAAGTTGAGCAGGCTGAAAGTCATATAACCCTAGCTCTTGAATTAAATAATCAAATGTTCCATTCACCGTCAATGTAGCCGATGTTAAAATAACGCTTTGTTTCTTGGCGAAAAATTCATCAGCCAGCGTATCGGCAATGGAAGTAGGCTGACTATAGATATACGTAGCATTCGCTGCTCCTTTTGGTTCAATCTCAAACCACGTTACGTGATGACTCTGCTGTTTGAACAAAAGCTTTTCTATTTGCTGAGATATATGCTCAAATCCTTTAACAGCCGTTTGAAATTCATGAAGAGACGACTGTTCATTTTTTGTGACTTTGTCATATAAATCGTCAAAGGAATGTCTTGCCCCATCATTCCATATAAAAAGATCGTGAATTAAAAAACGAATACGCGACGCTGCTTCTTGAATAGCCGTCCAGTAATGCCCATGCTCTTTTTCCACTTTATATCGATAGCTGCTTCTTCCAATCTCGCCCTGCTGATTGCCGATTCTTTTTTGGACAAAAGAATGAATTAAACGAAATAAGTCATCGCACTCAGAATGAAGCTGTACAAACAGATTTTGAAGAAGTTCAGTGTTAAGATCGATGCTATATTTTACAAGCGTATGATGAACTTTTTTTAACAGCCCTTTGTCTTGAATGGTTCCGATTCGGTTTAATAGCGCATGAACCGCAAAATAATCTAAGCGCTCTCCCAGTTCTTCTCCGGCAATGTCTTCTAAGTGATGAGCCTCGTCAATAATAATTTGTTCATAATCAGGTAGCAGCTCATGATTACTCATCACATCCATCAACAGCAAGCGATGATTTGTCACTACTATATGGGCATTTTGCGCTCTGTTCTGCGCTCGTTCATAAAAAGAATAAAGCTTCCAAGGATGCTTAAAGTCACTTGGAGACGGATTGCTTTCATTTAGCTGTTCCCAAAAAAGTTTGCCCCCAGAAGGCAGGTTTATTTCATCGCTGTCGCCCGTTTCCGTTTCCGTCAGCCAAATAAGCAGCTTCGCTTTTGTGAGGATCGCATCGTAATTATTATTTCGCTCTTTTAAGAGCTGAATGAATTTTCTTATACTAATGTAATGTTCTCTTCCTTTTAAAACAGCTGCTGTGACAGGAAACGGCACAATCTTTTCTAAAATGGGCACATCTTTTTCGATGATTTGCTGCTGAAGCGTTACCGTGTTAGTTGAGATAATGACTGGGTGGTGATGAACAGAAGCATAAAACACGGCAGGAACTAAATAAGCGTAGGTTTTACCAATACCGGTCCCGGCTTCAATTAAAGCATGCTCGTTACCTGCAAAGCACTCTTGTACAAAGTTCATCATCTCCCACTGCCCTTTTCGTTCTTCAAACAATGGCAGAGCCTGATGGAACAGCTTTTGCTTTTCAGTTTCAAATATTTCGTAAGTATGAGAGTGCTGCTTTTCATTAGCTGAATGCGGCTGATATTTGTTTAGCGCAATGCCGTGTATAAATTCATAAGAATCATCCTCGGCATAACTTTTATCATCTATAACTTGTTGAATCAGTTCTCCAATTTCACTTTTAAAGTGTAAGCTTAGCGCGTATAGCTGCTTCAAGGTTGTTAAAGGGAGCTTCTTTAATTTTTCAATTAGTAAAAGTAAAATACGTGCCGTTACTTCTGCATCACTATCTGCTTGATGAGGGTTTTCATGTTCAATATGTAAATACTCAGCTAATTGACTAAGTTTGTACCCATCAACTGTAGGCAGCAGAATCCGGGCCAGTTCGACGGTATCCACGGTTGAATTATAAAGCGTCTCCATCCCGCACTGATAGAGTTCTTCTTGTAAAAAAGTTAAATCAAATGCCACATTATGTGCAACAAAATAAGCATCATCTAGCAATTCTATAATTTTAGGTGAAATTTCTTCAAATAAAGGCGCATCTTTCACCATATCATTTTGAATGTTAGTTAGTTGTGTAATAAAAGGCGGAATATCCATACCAGGATTTAAAAAACTAGAAAAACGTTCAACAATTTTGCCGTCTTCTACTATGACAGCAGCAAATTGAATCATTTTATCTCCTTGTTTTGGAGAATGTCCCGTCGTTTCAAGATCTACCACAACAAAGCGTTTATTCACGGTCAACACCTCGCAAGTCTGTCTTTTTATAGTATAAAGTGAAAGCCTGCTCTATATGCTTTAAAAGCGCAACTCCTTCTCGTGAAAAACAGAGAGGCTTTCATACATAGAAGTTTTACTTTAGTGTGTATAGAGGTTTATACCGTTCACTTACTAGCGTATGTATTCAAATAAAAATCCCCCTCATAAAGGGGGACTGTTCTTATAGAATTGTACCAGCTGGTTCTTGTTTAAGCAATTGTTGGATTTTATTCTGCTCATTCATAATCGCTACGGTTGGATGATGGTGAGCTACTTCTTCATTTGCTACGAGCGCATAAGAGATAATGATGACGATATCTCCAGGCTGCACGAGTCTTGCAGCAGCTCCATTTAAACAAACTACGCCGCTCCCTCGTTCGCCGGGAATCACGTACGTTTCCAAGCGAGCTCCGTTATTATTGTTTACAATTTGGACTTTTTCGTTTGCTGCAATTCCTACTGCGTCGATAATATCTTCATCAATGGTGATGCTGCCAACATAATTTAAGTTGGCTTCAGTTACATGAGCTCTGTGTATTTTAGCGTTCATCATCGTGCGAAACATTTAGTTATCCCCCTGTACGTCTACAATTACATTATCAATTAAACGAGCTTTAGAGAATTGAACAGCTAAAGCGATAATGATTTTTCCAGCGGCTTTCTTAATTGGTTTTAGCTCTGGATACATATAAACCTCGATATAATCCACTTTACCGCTCGTATGTTGCTCAATTTCTTTTCGAATGGTCCCTTTAATCATTTCTACTTGCTTCTCTCCGTCTTCAAGAAGCTGCAGAGCGCTTTGTAAACTCTTAAATAAAACAGGCGCCTCTTCTCTTTCTTTATCTGTTAAATATACGTTACGAGAACTTTTAGCTAATCCATCTGCTTCTCTCACCGTATCTACTGCTCTAAGCTCCACCGGGAAATTAAAATCTTCAATTAAACCATCTACTACAGCAACTTGCTGCGCATCTTTTTTACCAAAGTATGCACGATCTGGGGTTACAATGTGAAAAAGCTTTGTTAGTACCGTGGCTACTCCGTCAAAATGACCAGGGCGCTTCTGTCCACACAATACGTCTACACGATCTCTCACGGTTATAGCAACTGAACGGCTTGACTTATACATTTCCTCTACTGAAGGATAAAATAAATAGTCGACGTTAGCTTCTTTTGCCACGCGCTCATCGCGCTCAAAATCTCTTGGATACGTATCAAAATCTTCATTTGGTCCAAATTGAGTCGGGTTTACAAAAATACTTAGCGCCACTACTTCATTTTCTGTGCGAGCTGCTCCAAGCAGAGTAGCATGGCCTTCATGCAAATAGCCCATCGTCGGGACAAATCCAATTGAACGTCCAAGCTGCTTTTCTTTTTTCATCTCCTGCTGCATGTCTTTAATTGTTGTAATGACTTTCATCTTATTTCCCTCCGTACAGTGCCGTTAACTGCTCTTCTTTCATTGAAAAAGTATGTGCTTCTTTCGGAAACTCTCTTTTTTTCACTTCACTTACATACTGAGAAAGCCCTTGTGAAATAGGCTCATTTATTTTCGCAAATGACTGAACAAATTTGGGCACACGCTCTACGCCGTACGTTAATACATCGTGGTATACAAGTACTTGACCATCCGTCTCAGCTCCTGCTCCGATTCCGATTGTTGGAATGCTTAAGCGTTCAGCTACTTGTTTTGCTACTTGTTTAGGAACACACTCTAATACAACAGCAATAGCTCCCGCCTGCTCACACTTGATTGCGTCTTGGATTAGCTGTTTGGCTTCTTTCGCTTCTTTCCCTTGCACTTTATAACCGCCCAGAACACCGACAGACTGAGGTGTTAACCCGAGATGTGCAACAGCCGGAATACCAGCTTGCGTCAATTCTGAAATTGTATAGAGAACATCGTTTGCACCTTCTACTTTTAAAGCATGAGCTCCGCTTTCCTGCATAATGCGAGCAGCATTTTTCATCGTGTCTTCTTTCGACACGTGATAGGACATAAACGGCATGTCGGTGACGATAAATGTATCACTAGCCCCTCTTTTAACCGCTTTTGTATGATGAATCATATCATCTACCGTTACAGGAATCGTAGAGTCATATCCTAAAACGACCATTCCTAGAGAGTCGCCTACTAAAATCATGTCTACGCCTGCTTCTTCAGCGTACTTAGCTGACGGATAATCGTACGCAGTCAGCATCACAATTGGTTCATTGTTTTGTTTCATACGTAAAAAATCTAATTTTGTTTTCACTAACTTTCTCCTCCTTCTCAGAGGAGATGAGCGCACGTCTGCACACAAAAAAGCCCTTCTACCTATAAAAGGAAGAAGGACTTTGACAGACTTCATCTATAAAAAGCACACTTTACCTAATGTGCTTACCTACGCGTCATCCCTCTGTCCTAGTCCTTAATGGATCAAGGCAGATTTATTGTCGTATTAAAAATAAACAAACGAGTATCAAGTGAAGTTCTTTCGATACTACCTTGATACTCGTATTATAATAAAAATTTCTTTATTTTTCTACTATTTTTTAGCAGAGAGCTCAATATCTGCAGAATGAATTCGGTGTATAACACCTTCATCGTCTTCAATCAATAAAACGCCTTCATCTGTTATACCTTTTGCGAAGCCTTCAATGTTGGCTGTCATCGTCCGTGCTATAATTCGCTTTCCAATGCTGATTGCATACGTTTCCCAAAGAACTTTAATTAAACCAAAGCCATTTTTTAAGTATTCTTCATAAAGGGTTTCTAACTTTAAGAAAAACGCTTGCATCAAAGCGGCACGATTAATTTCTTCACCTTTTTCAATACGTAAAGATGTGGCAATGTGTTTGATTTGTTCATTAAAATCCGTTTCCTGCTGATTCACATTAATGCCGATTCCAATGATGACCGAATGAATCCGGTCAAAATCAGCCTGCATTTCCGTTAAAATCCCAACTAGCTTCTTCCCATTTAATAAAACATCATTCGGCCATTTAATGTCTGGAGAAAGGTTCGTCACTTCTTGAATGGCCTGTACAACAGCCACTGCTGATAGTAAAGTCAGCTGAGGAGCCTGCTGCGGAGGGATAGAAGGACGCAGTATAATGCTCATCCAGGCACCAGTATATTTTGGGGAGTACCACGCTCTATCAAGTCTTCCTCTTCCTGCCGTTTGCTCTTCAGCAACTACGACCGTTCCTTCTTTTGCTCCTTCTTGAGCAATTCGATGAGCAATTTTTTGAGTAGAATGCACGCTTTCCTCATAGTGAATATACTGGCCGATTTTTGTTGTTTGAAGCCCTAATAAAAGCTCGTTGCTGCTTACTTTGTTCGGCTTCCCAACAATGCGATAGCCTTTTTTACGAACAGCTTCAAGTTCATAGCCGTCTTTTCGCAGCTCTTCGATATGCTTCCATACAGCTGTTCTTGAACAGCCTAATAAATCGCTGATCTTTTGGCCGGACACATAGTCCCCATCTGCGTTCGTAAACATTTCAAGCAGCGTTCTTCTTATATCTGACTGCAAGACTGCACCCACTTTCTTATTGAAGATTTCGTGTTCATTAACTCATTGTATAGAACTTTCTCCTCAATTTCTTTTAATAGTTGAGACACCCATGGACCACCCTTTTTACCTGTCCATACTAAAAGATCTTGACCATTTATATCTAAATCTTTTAAAGAATGAATAGGCAGCTCGCTATAGATGTAAAGAAGCTCATGTTCATTCATATACTCATTGCTTCGAAGAAGTTGTAAAATACGATTCACGCTCACGCTGGCCTGCTCTCCAATTGTATACATGATACGTTTTGACCATCCATTTTCCAAAACGTCCCGAAGACCAATAGACTGAAGCTGAATATCTTTAATTTGCTTATTAGATAATTTCCAGCTTTTAAAAAATGCCTGCTTGTCTTGAATGTCGAGCAGATGTACAAGAAGTGTCCATGACTCCGATACTCGCTGAAGCATCATCCAATCGTGTGCACAAACAGATCGGAATTTTTGCGGATCTACATTCAATTCGGGTAAGTAGCGATACAGCTCCGTATCTGCTACAAGTGCTAATGCTAAAGACGGCCGCTTTCCGCTCAGCATTTTTTCGAATTCAACTGTAATGCGTTCAATAGAAACATGCCTCAGTAGTTCACCATATTGCTGAATGGCTCTTTTAGTTTGATCAGACAGCGAAAACGCCAGCTGACTGACAAAGCGAACGGCTCTCATCATACGAAGAGCATCTTCATGAAAGCGTTCTTTAGCATTTCCGACAGTACGAATTAACTGGTTTCGTAAATCTTCTCTTCCATTAAATGGATCAATAATTTCTCCTTTTGCATTCATAGCCATTGCATTAATTGTAAAATCGCGACGCTGCAAATCTTCTATCAGAGACGAAATAAACGTAACGGACGAGGGACGACGAAAATCATCATATTCTCCCTCAGAGCGAAAAGTGGTCACCTCATAGGTCTCGTTCTCATGGACAACGACAACCGTACCATGCTCGATTCCTACATGAATCGTCTTAGGAAAGAGTTCCATCACTTGTTCCGGCCTAGCTGACGTAGCGATATCAATATCTCCAATCGCCCGATTTAAAATGAGATCCCGGACCGCTCCTCCAACAAAATACGCTTCGTAACCGGCTGTCTCTAGTTTTTCAATAATATAAAGCGGATGAATGAACGGTTCTTTCATAACGTCCTCCATTCTTCAACCCTGTACCAATTTATAATAAAGTTTTTCATATTGACTCACAATCTCTGTTGAATGAAATTTATGATTAACTGCGCTTAGAGACGCTTCCCTCATTTGGTGATGCAGCTGTTCATTTTCAAGTAGCTGAATTGCTTTGCTCGCTGCCTCTTCGACGTCTCCAACTTCGCAAATATATCCTGTTTTTTCGTGTTCAATTACTTCGGGAATTCCGCCTATATTTGTTCCGATGCATGGAACACCACAAGCCATAGCTTCTAAAAGTACAAGCCCAAAGCTTTCTTTTTCAGATAATAACAGTTTTAAATCGCTAATCGAATATAATTCTGCTACATTTTCTTGTTTCCCAAGAAATAACACAGAATCTTGAAGATTTAGCTCTTTTACCAATTGAGACACAACCGTCATTTCAGGTCCGTCTCCTACAAGCAGCAGCTTAGACTGAAGCTTTTCATTAATAATAGCAAATGTTTTGACTATATCTGTAACTCGTTTGACTTGACGAAAGTTTGAAATATGAATAACGACTTTTTCATTTTCTAATATGCCATACTCCGCTTTTAAATACTGAACTTCTTTTTTATGATAAACTCGTTCATCAATAAAATTATACATCGTTTCAATTTCTTTATCTGGACTAATTAAATGGTGAGTTTGATCAACAAGTGACTGAGATACAGCCGTCACTGCATCTGATTTCTCAATTCCAAATTTAATTAAGTCTTTTAACGATGGATCCTCTCCTAGAACCGTAATATCTGTTCCATGAAGAGTCGTCACAATTTTCACTTCGTGCTCTACCATTTGTTTAGCTAAAATCCCGCAAACGGCATGGGGGATTGCATAGTGCGTATGAATAATATCAAGCTTTTCTCTTTTAGCCACTTCAGCCATTTTACTGGATAAAGCGAGATCATACGGAGGGTATTTAAAGACGGAGTATTGATTTACATCTACTTCGTGAAAATAAATATTTGGATATACTTTCGTCAATCTAAAAGGCATGCTAGAGGAAATAAAATGAATTTCGTGCCCCTTTTCAGCCAGCAGCTTCCCTAGCTCCGTTGCTACCACTCCTGAACCTCCAACGGAAGCATAACATGTAATACCAATTTTTAACTTCATTTATTTTCCACCTACTAAATCGTCGTACATCAAAATCGGTTTTTTAGATAAAAAACCTTCACCGTAAGCTATCCCGACTTCTTTGCCAAATAATCGCTCTCTGCTCTCTACCGTTTCAATATATCCGTTTACGAGCGGCGTATCAAACGTATCTGCTGTTTTTATAAATTGACTTTCATAAGCCTCTAGACTAGCTACTTTCTTTTGAAACGTGCTTGATACATCTACGATAAAATCTGGCTTATGAAATCCATTTATCATATAGAAATATAGAGACTCCGCACGATGAGCTTTTTGCTTCTTATCATCTATATAATTTTTAACGCCAGCGGAAAACATGGCCTCTTCTACAAGCTTTGCACAATTTCCATGATCAGGATGACGATCTTCAAAATAAGGAGCAAATATAATCCTTGGTTGATACGTGCGAATGACTGATGCAATTTCAGCTATATATTCTGGCTTTAAAAACAAACCTCTGTCTGGCAAATGCAGATGAATTCGCTCATGAACACCTAAGACTTCAGCTGCTTTAGACGCTTCTTGTTTTCGAATTTCAACCGTTCCATTTGAAGAAAGTTCAGCTTGCGTCAAATCGCAAATAACTACCTTCAAACCTTGTTCACTCATTCTTGCAATGGTTCCACCCATGCCGATTTCTACATCATCGGCATGAGCACCAAAGGCAAGGATATCTATTGTTTCTTTCATTATCTTCACCCTATTTTTTTATAATTGAACGCCAATTCAAATCGCCTCGTTCAAGTCCATGAATTAAAATCTCTGCTGTTCCCATATTCGTTGCAAGAGGAACCGCATAGACGTCACATAGACGCATCAGAGCTGAAATATCAGGTTCATGAGGCTGAGCTGTTAACGGATCGCGGAAAAAAATAACCATATCCATTTCATTTTGAGCAATTAAAGCTCCTATCTCCTGATCTCCTCCAAGCGGTCCTGATTGAAAGCGGTGAACCTTCAAACCTGTTGCTTCTGAAATACGCGTTCCTGTTGTTCCTGTTGCGAACAGCGAATGTTCCTGTAAAATCGCTTGATAGGCTGTTGTGAATTGTACCATATCATTTTTCTTTTTATCATGTGCAATTAAGGCGATTTTCATTTTTCTCGCTCCTTAGTCAATAATATTTTCTAACCCATATACAAGTGTGTCTACGTTCATAACTGTATCAACAGCTAGCTTCACACCTGACATAAAAGAAGCGCGGTTGTATGAATCATGACGAATTTTTAATGTTTGTCCAAATCCTCCGAACATCACTTCTTGGTGAGCAATCAGTCCTGGCAAACGTACGCTATGTAGGCGGATTCCTTCATAATCTGCACCTCGCGCGCCCTCTAGCAGTTCTTTTTCATCAGGATGACCCTGTTTTTTTGCTTCACGAACTTCACTGATCAGCTCCGCTGTTTTTAAGCCTGTTCCTGATGGTGCATCTAACTTTTGATCATGATGCATTTCAATGATTTCTACATCATCAAAGTATTTAGCTGCCATTTGTGAAAACTTCATCATTAAAATAGCGCCAATCGCAAAATTAGGTGCAATGATACAGCCAAGTTCCTTCTCTTCAGCAAGCTGCTTTAATTCTTTTAAATCTTCTTCTGAAAAGCCAGTTGTTCCTACAACAGGTCGTACTCCATATGTTAAAGCTGTTTTAGTATGAACGCGCCCAATTTCAGGTGTTGTCAAATCAACTAAAACATCTGCCTTAACGTCTTGGAAACATTTTTCAATATCCGTGTAGATCGGCGCTTGTACATTTGGCATTCCTTCAATATCACTTATGTATTTTCCTTCATTGATACGATCCACCGCTGCTACTAATTCAAAATGCTCTGTTTCTTCTATTAATAATACAGCTTCTTTTCCCATACGACCTCTTGGTCCTGCAAGTACAATTCGAATTTTGTCCATTCTTTTTCTCTCCTTAGTCTTCTTTTTTCGTCCAGCGATCTTTGTCACGCGTATTAAATTTATTCATAACGCGATCATGCGCTTCTTGTAAATCAATATTTAATGAATTTGCAAAGCAAATTAATACAAATAAAATGTCGCCCATTTCTTCTTCGACCGTACGTTCTGCTTCAGTCGTTTTCTTCGGCTTTTCACCATAATAGTGGTTAATTTCGCGCGATAATTCGCCCACTTCTTCCGACATTCTCGCAAGCATAGCAAGAGGACTAAAATATCCTTCTTTAAATTGGCTAATATATGCATCAACTTCTTGCTGCATTTGCTCCATCGTTTTTTTTGACATCTTTTTATTTCACCTCTTTTAGAAGTACACTCAGCTTACTATTATAACATCTTTACTTCAAATTATTTAGTGTAATTACTTCTTCTTACCACGCCTTTGTCAGATGCTCTTTCACAATATTCCTCACGTTTCCCTTAATTCTCAAAAATTTGTCTATATTTTACGAATTGAGGATACTACTAATACATAGCACTAGAAGAAACATCATCACTTTTTACTATTTTCAAAAATCTTTTCGATAGTTATTTACGAAATGAAATATATTCCTTTATGATAAGGTAGTGCAAAAACGGTCATAGGAGGTTTGTAAGTATGAAAGGTCTCAGATTAAAAAATATTATTTTTATACTGCTTGGTTCTGCTATATTTGCGTTTGGACTTGTTAATTTTAACATGCAAAACAATTTAGCTGAAGGTGGATTCACAGGCATTACCCTGCTTTTATTTTTCTTATTTAACATTGATCCCTCTTATTCTAACTTAGTGTTAAATATTCCTTTGTTTTTTGTAGGGTGGAAACTATTAGGGAGAACAGCATTTATTTATACCATGCTCGGAGTTGTTAGCTTATCGCTATTTTTATGGATATTCCAGCGCTTTCCGGTGAATATGCCCCTGCGCCATGATATGACTCTAGCAGCTCTTTTTGCCGGTGTTTTTATTGGAGTGGGTCTTGGCATTATTTTCAGGTTTGGAGGAACAACAGGAGGAGTCGATATCATTGCCCGTGTTGTTCAAAAATATATCGGGTGGAATATGGGGAAAACGATGTTTCTTTTTGACTTTATTGTAATTAGTGCGTCTCTCATTTATTTATCCTACCGAGAAGCTATGTACACACTTGTTGCAGTCTTTGTCGCTGCACGGGTTATTGACTTTATGCAAGACGGTGCGTATGCGGCCAAAGGCGCAACCATCATTTCGAATCATAACGAAGCCATATCGGATAAAATTATGAAAGAAATGGATCGAGGCGTGACGATTTTAAAAGGACAGGGTTCTTTTTCTAAGCAAGATACCAACGTGCTATACTGCGTTGTTAGTAAAAATGAAATTTTCCGTTTAAAGCAAGTTATTACTTCTGTAGATCCACACGCCTTCGTTGCAGTTACGGATGTTCATGATGTCTTAGGTGAAGGATTTACCCTTGATGAAAATAAAAAACCGCTTGAAAGATAAAAAAATACCGCTAATGCGGTATTTTTTTATTAGTCGTCGTTATTCATTCCTGTATAAATCATGATTAAACGAACCAACTCAAGAACTGCTACTGCTGCGGCTGCTACGTATGTTAAAGCCGCTGCGTTAAGCACTTTGCGCGTCTCGCGCTCTTCGTCATTTCGAATCGCTCCGACTGAGACGATTTGCGTCATCGCTCGGCTTGAAGCGTTAAATTCAACAGGCAGTGTTACAACTTGGAATACGACCGCTGCTGCCATGAAGATAATACCTAACAATAGCAACGGCTTAATCGACGCGATAATTCCAATCATAATTAAAATCCAAGAAGCGTTTGATCCAAGGCTTGCCACCGGCACAAGCGAGTGGCGAAGGCGTAAAAACGAATAGTTTTCTTTGTCTTGAATCGCGTGTCCCACTTCGTGAGCCGCAACGGCAGCGCCTGCGACAGACGTTCCGTAATAGTTGTCTTCTGACAAACGAATGACTTTTGAGCGAGGATCGTAGTGATCGGATAAAAATCCGCCTACAGGCTCTACGTGAACGTTGTACAATCCGTTTTCATCCAAAATTTTCCTTGCTACTTCTGCCCCTGTCATTCCTGATGAGTTGCTTACTTGTGAATATTTTTTGTAAGCACTTCTCACCTTAAACTGTGCCCAAATTGGCACAAGGATAATAATGAGAAAATAAATCAAAAAGCTCATTTACCCACACCTTTCATTATGTGTTTGACTACTCTTTTATTTTAGACAATTCTGCGCTTTTACGTCAATCATTACGCCCTCTGGCTGACTTTCTTTTCTGGTCAGCGAAATATTTTCGCGCTCCTACATAAAAAAGTGTAGCAATAATAATACTTCCGGTGGTAATTGTAACCCAAATAAAAGACGGGTCCGTACGATTTTCTTTTACTTGTTCAAAAAAATCTTTTAAATTTTGTTCCATTTGGTTGAACTGGTCATCGTTAATCTCACTTAGCGTTCCTTCACTTTGTAAAAAGTGAACGTCTGCGCTCACACGCTGTACGTAGGGAGACGACACGTCTACCTGCGCGCTCGGTAAGATCATATCATATTCCTTTAAAAATTGCTTAAGCTGCGCTTCATAAGCCGCCTGTTGTCCTTTTACTGCTTCATTTCGCATCTCTTTAAATGTTGCTAGCATACTGCCCTCGAGTTCAGTCCACATAGGCTGATGCTTGCTGTGCAGCGCATCGACTAATAATCGAAATTGAGTAGCTTTTTGAAGACGTTCTTCATCACTGGAATCAGAAGATAAAAGAGACCTTTCTACCTGTTCATAACAAAGAGTTAAAATACGTATATCTTCGGCCGATACGCCCAAAGAAGCTGTATTGAGACTGGTAAATTCATTCGAAAAATTTCTGAACAAATGTTGGGCTGCTTTATACTCCTTTTGCTCTACAAGCGATAGCGTTTGATCAGATAAGTTATCAAGCTTTTCCCACTGCCCTTCAGCTGCATGTACAGTAGTCGTATATGCAAAGAAAAGTACGAGCAATATTCCTACTATTCTTCCTTTCATTCTCGTCCCTCCTCTAACCTCTACTAAAACTTATGAGAAAGAGGACAAGAGTAGACCTATTTTCAAAAGGAAGTTTTAATCTTACTATTCATTCATCGGAGTGATAAAGTTTTGCGTATAATACTTCTCATATACACCTACACCAAGACGCGTAAACTCTTTATTGAGTAAAGCCTTACGATGTCCCTCACTATTAAGCCACCCTTCAACCGCAGCGATTCCATCCTGATAATTCGAGGCAATATTTTCGCCCGCGATACGGTATACTACATCACCTTTTTGCAGACGGTTGCCTAAATCACCTTGTGCTGGTGAAACGTGAGAGAAATAGTTTAAGTCACTCATTTCTTTGCTGTGTAAATAAGCTACTCCGGCAGTGGCTTCGTCCCAAGCTAAAGGTGACAGCTGAAAACGGTCTCGAATTACATTTGTAATATCGATAATTTGCTGCTCTTCTCCTTCTTGGACACTTTTCCACTCCTCTGCTGTCAATGACGGAGCTGTTGGAAGCTCGCCGCGATAAACAATTTCGTACGGACGCTGTTTTAATAGCGTGTCCATATCCATAATTCGAATACTTGAGATTGTATTAAGGAACTGATCAAAATATAGTTGGACGTATACATCTCCATATTTAATAATTGGACGCATTTTCATATCCTCTTCACTCAGACGAAATCGGTATTCATTTCCGTCTTTTTGAAGCGTGAGTTCGGATGAAAGTGAAACTCTTTTTTCCACTTCTTCTCGCTTCTCACCAATCTCAAAAGGATCTGTATTTGTTTTTGAACCAATGACATATACGGATACGACTTGATTATTTTCTACTCCTACCTGCGCATACGTTTGACGATTCTTTTTGTAAATCCACCAGTCATAGCCATATGCAGAAGAATCAATACGATTCGGCTCTCCAAGCATTCCAATTAACTGTTCTGAATGATCTCCAATGAGCCTCATCATATTTTCACTTTGTTTTTCATAAGAAGCCACTTCTTGGGTGGGCTGACTTTTGGAATCCGTTTGGTTTTGCTCAATATTTTGACCCGTTAGATATTTTTCTAGCTGAGGTAAATAATCCTCCGCGTATACAAATGCCACTATTAATACGAGAATAAAAATAACTTTTTTCAGCTTTTCTTCCTCTCCTTACACCTGTTTTCTTTACCTGTTTAACTTATTTTTATCTCTATTATACATGCATTCAAAAAAAAATAGCTATCGGTATGAAGGAAACAAAAGAAAAAGCCAACTATTTACGAATATCCTGCAAACAGTTGGCTTTCGCTTTTTAATGCGTATGTTCTGAAATGTCTGAGAGCGCTTCTCCTGCACGTTCATTTGCATAGCGAAACGTTGATAAATCACCTAGCGAAACAATCCCGACTAGCTTTTGATTTTCCACAACAGGAAGACGACGGATTTGATGTTGAGCCATAAGCTTAGAAGCTTCTTCTACAGAGGCTTCCGCTGTAATAGTTATAAGCTCTTCACTCATAACATCCGTTACTTTACTTGAATTTGGCTTCTTTTCTGCAATGCCTTTTATAACTAAGTCTCGATCTGTAATCATTCCTACTAACTGATCTCTATCGACAATTGGAATTGCGCCTACATTCCATTCCTTCATTTTCACTGCCACTTCATATACGTTATCGAGCGTGGTGCATGTTTCCGTATCAGCTGTCATTACCTCTTGTACAGTTTTCATTGTTTTATCCTCCTTTACATAGTGTGTTCGCTTTATAGTGTGACCAACTTTTTAGTAAACTTTCGCATTTAAAACGTTTAAATAAAAATAGATAACGTTTACATTTTTCCTTATTAGATATTGCAAGTTTTATCCATTCAGCTTATGATTTAGTTGGGGTATATCTGTTTTGGGAGGGAGTTCATATGAAATTTGAATATGCAAAGTTTGATTCATTAAAGGTAGATTTAGATTTATTAGATGAGATTATGCATCAATTTGGCCTGGTCCGCGCCGGACAATGGGATTATGAACGCGTCACGTACGATCGAAAATTCGAGTTTCAGCGAGATACCTTCTATTTGCGAGTCCAAGGACATGCTATTTCAGGCGATGTAGGGGGCAGGCATGCTGTTATTCACCTTATGACACCTCTATTAGGCAAACATTATTATCCTCACGGTGTAGAATATGGAGACGGAGAATATTTCCCGCCATCCCTTGTAGAACAGTGTGAAAAGATATTAACACAAATCAAATCACAGCTTGAAACCGTTCAGCTATAGAATTAGAAAAAGCGCAGTAATCAGACTGCGCTTTTTTTAATTCAAAGGAGGAGTAGACGGAAATTCCTTTGGTTTTATATCTTGAGGTTCAGTAAAATCAGGCATGTACGTATCTTTCTCTCGTTCTTTTCGAGCCCACTGAAAAAAAATAAAGCCTAAAACCGTTCCATACACAATTTCTTGAATGATCTTCATAATAACGCCGCCTAGCTGCTGGTCTTCCACGGGAGGCAGCGTATTAAACATCTCAGGAGCAAGCTGCCCTAAACTTGCAATCATAGAAGGCGGTACACAAAGGGAAAGAGCTTGTACCCAAGCGCTTGAGTCTGTATACGTCGCATACAAAGAATGGTTTGCAAAAATAATCAGCGCGCACGCTGGAGTAAGAAGTACGCCATCTGCAAAAATGTATCCAAGCTTTTTTAAAGAACTTAGCGTTTGTTCTTCTTCTAGCTGATTAATGAGTGGCCACCACATACAAAATGCAGCGATAAATAATACAACACTCACGATTCCGTGAAGCGTCATATCCGTTTTAATAACATCAAAAAGCAGCGGAATATGATACAAAGAAAATAACCCATTGAATAATAGTAAAGCAATTAAGGGCTTTGTAAAAAATTTAAAAACAGGTTTAACCCCTCTTACATAAATAACAGAACGAGCTAACCACGGTGGAATTCCTAAAATAAAAAGCGGGGGAATCACCAAGTAAACAATTGCCATTTGCGTCATATGAGCACTAAACATAAAGTGCCCTAGTAAATCTACAGGTCCTCCTTTACATATATACAAAAGAACCATGCTGATAACAAAATACGCTTTTGTTTTTCTGTCTACGGCCGCCGCTCCTATAAAATTCCCTCTCCATCTACCAACGATGAAAAAATATAAGACGGTCACCAGACAAATGGTTAAAAAATAGTAAGGACTCCAAAGTGCTTCAAAACCAAACATCTGCAAATTGTTAATCAACGTCTATTCCTCCTTCTACAGATGATGAAAAGGACTGGCGCATGCCAGCCCTTTTCTTTACCACCAAATAATGGTTACAAAAGCTAAAATGGTTAAAAGAGCTACCAATACGCCTGAATACAAGAAAAATGCTGGTATGGTATGTCCTTTGTGGTTCATATGCATGAAATAATAAAGTTGAAAGATGACTTGAACAACCGCCAAGAGCACAATCACCGGCATAATGTACCATCCGCTAAACTCTTGATAAACCGCAAAAAAAGCAATTAGTGTTAAAAACAACATCATTGCAAAAGAGATAACTTGCATCTTCATATCTTCTGCGTTTCTTTTTTTACGATATTCTAAATTGAGCCTTGGGTTATCTGAGTTTGATTGATTTGTCGTCATCAGCTTATCCCACCATTCCCATTAAATATACAACCGTGAAAATAAAGACCCACACAACATCGATAAAGTGCCAGTATAAACTTGCGACATAATATTTAGGAGCGTTATATAAGTTTAGCCCCCGCTTCGCATTTCGAATCATCAAAGAACCAATCCAAAGCAGTCCGAACGTTACGTGAGCTCCGTGTGTCCCAACCAGCGCGTAGAAAGAAGAACCAAATGCGCTGCTTGTAAACGTATGCCCTTCATGAACATAATGCCTGAACTCATAGATTTCTAGCCCTAAAAACGCTAAACCTAAAAGCCACGTAACGCCTAACCATAGCTGCATCTTTTTAAACTCAAAATTTTTCATATGATACATAGCATATACGCTTGTTAGTGAACTTGTTAATAAAATCATGGTTGCTGCAAAAACAAGCTTAATATCAAACAATTCTTCCGGCTTAGGTCCTGACATCGTTGAATTGCGCAAAGCTAAATAAGTAGCAAAAAGTGAAGCAAACAAAACCGTCTCCCCGCCTAAAAAGAGCCAAAAGCCGGTGAATTTATTTTTCCCTTCAAGCGTTGCTTTTTCAGGCGAAGCAGGGAAAGTTTCAGCGGTTAGCTTTTGTTCAGTCTCCATTACATCTTCGCCTCCTTGTCATCATCAACTAAGTCTTCTTTGTGAATATGAAAGCCGTGATCATCAATCCATGAACGGAAGAACATCGATAAAAACATGACGATCATTCCGATAATCCCTACAACATCTCCCCACGCATGATCATTTCGATACAAAAAGCCAATCCCTGCAATAAACATCCCAAGCGATATCATAAATGGAATAAACGATGAGTTTGGCATATGAATATCACCAAGAGGTTCGGCTGGCGTCATTTCTTTATTTCCTGCCATTTTTTCAATCCAATATGCATCTAACCCGCGTACAAGCGGCGTTTGTTTAAAGTTATACTCTGGTGGCGGAGATGAAATAGCCCATTCTAATGTACGTCCGTCTCCCCAAGGATCTCCTCCTACCTTTTGTCCTTTGGCAGTGGTTTTTATAATGTTAACAAGTAAAATGAGCGTAGCAACCGCCATGAAAGCAGCTCCTGATGAACTGATTGCATTCCCAAGGTCGAGACCTTGATTAGGCAAGAACGTCCATACGCGGCGAGGCATCCCCATTAGACCTAAGAAATGCTGAATAAAGAACGTTAAGTGGAAACCAATCAAAAAGAGCCAGAACGTTGCTTTGCTTAACTTTTCATCTAACATCTTGCCAAACATTTTTGGCCACCAGTATGTGACACCTGCTAATATAGCGTATACGACACCGCCTACGATAACGTAATGGAAGTGAGCAACGATAAAATAAGAATCTTGAAATTGATAATCTGCAGGTGCTACAGCTGCCATAACTCCTGTTACTCCCCCGATAACAAATGACGGAATAAAGGCGACAGCGTAAAGCATTGGAGACGTAAACTCAATACTTCCTCCCCAAAGCGTAAACAGCCAATTGAAAATTTTAATTCCAGTTGGAACGGCGATGGCCATCGTAGCGACAGCAAAAATGGCATTTGCAATCGGACCAAGTCCGGTTGTAAACATGTGGTGAGCCCACACCATGAACCCTAAAAATCCGATTAATACGGTAGCAAAAACCATCGACGAGTATCCGAATAATCTCTTTCTTGAAAAAGTAGGTAAAATTTCCGAGAAAACACCAAACGCTGGAAGAATTAAAATATATACTTCCGGATGACCGAATATCCAGAAAAGATGTTCCCAGATAATCGTATTTCCACCCATTGTGGCGTCAAAAAAGTTTCCACCGAACAAGCGGTCAAAAATCATTAAAAACAACCCAACCGTCAGTGCTGGAAACGCAAACAAAATAAGAGCTGATGCAACAAACGTCGTCCACGTAAACAGCGGCATACGCATATAAGTCATACCTGGCGCCCTCATGTTAATGATTGTTACGAGAAAGTTGATACCTGAAATCAATGTCCCGGCTCCGGAAATCTGCAAACCTATCGCATAAAAATCAATTCCGTGACCAGGCGATGCAATAGACAGCGAAGCATATGATGTCCAACCTGCATCAGGTGCTCCTCCTAAAAACCAGCTTAGATTTAAAAAGAGTCCCCCAAAGGCAAACAACCAAAAACCTAACAAATTTAAAAATGGAAATGCTACATCTCGAGCTCCGATTTGCAGCGGAACAACTGCATTCATCATAGCAAAAAGAAGCGGCATGGCAGCTAAGAAAATCATCGTTGTTCCATGCATTGTTAAAATTTCATTATACGTTCCTGCACTAACAAAGTCATTGCTTGGTATAGCCAGCTGAATACGTATAAATAGCGCTTCCACTCCTCCGACTAGAAAAAAGATACCGCCGGCAATTAAATAAAGAATGGCGATTTTTTTATGATCAACGGTTGTCATAAAGTCCCAAATTGTTCCACCTACACCCTTCTTTTGACTGAGTGTACTCATCGCTAAACCTCCCCTTTTAAAAACGACTGGACGTTTATTTTTCTTTTAAACTCATTAAATAGTCTGCTAGCTCATTTACTTGTTCATCAGTTAAGTCAGGATATGTACCACTCATCTTATTACCCGGCTTAACTTTCTCAGGGTTTTTTAACCATTTTTTGATATTTTCCTTGTTGTGAGGAAGCACTCCAGCTACACGCTCACGTTCAGAAAAACCGGCTAAGTTTGGTGCTTGACGAGCTTGCTCTGGACGATTGTCTTTGACATCAACAGCATGGCATCCGATACAGCTTTCATTAAAGACCTCTTGACCCGCTTTTGCGGATGCTGTTTCTACATCAGGCTTTGCCTTTTTCAAATCTTTTGCCCACGTATCAAATTCATTGCTTGATACAGCCCGTACTTTAAAGTCCATAAGAGAATGAGATGGACCGCAAAGCTCAGCACATTTTCCGTAGAAAACCCCGTTAGCTTCCTTCGATTTTTTAGAATCAAACACTAGCCAGAATTTATTATCATTTTCTGTGTTAGCATCGAGCTTTCCTCCAACTGAAGGAATCCAGAATGAGTGCTTGACGTCAGAAGCTTTAATATTAAAGTAGACTTTTTTATCCGTTGGAACAACTAGATCTTGGGATGTAATAATTTTTTGATTAGGATACTCAAATTCCCACCAGTACAAGTTAGCACGCACATTTACTACGACAGCATCTTTGTCCTTCATTCCTTTTACGTCCGCTAGCTTAAATGTTGAGATGACCGTTGGAACAGTCAAAATAATGAGCAGCAAGATAGGAATCACTGTCCATATAATTTCTAACTTTCTGCTTCCTTCCACTTGCTTTGGAATCACGTTTTCTTCGCCTTTACGACGGCGAAAGCGCAGAATAACAAATATAAAGATAATGGTGACCACAATAATAACTAAAACCATGATGGCTGTACTAAGAAGCATAAGCGAATATTGTTCTTCAGCTACCTCACCTGCAGGCTTAAGTGTTGACAAAAACGGTTTTCCACAGGCCGATAACATGAATGCAAGCAGCGTAAATAACGACAAAACACGAAAGTTCAATCGCCATTTTTTCATACCATTCCCCAACCTCTCTTTCATTGACGTGATTTCATCTATGCCCTCTTGAGCATAAAACTTATTCCTTCTATAATGAATTCTACATGTAGAAGAAATCCCCCTTGTGCAGCGTCGCATTCAGTGAAAGATTTTATCTAGGCAAAAAGCGTTGCGACAATCATTGAGACAAATAAAATAGTTAAATAGTTTAGTGAGTAGACAAACATCATGCTAGCCCACTTTGTGTCTTCTTGTTTATTGTATTGAGCAAATCCTAAAAATAGCCATCCTATGTTTAAAACAGTGGCCAAAATTAGAAATGGAATGCCTAATTCGTATAAATAAAGAGGTAATGGCAACAAACAAGCAATCCAAATGAGAATCTGTCGTTTTGTAAGCTCAAAACCATGTACAACAGGCAACATAGGGATTCCCGCTGCTCGATATTCTTCACATCTTCGCATAGCAAGAGCTAGAAAATGAGGCGGCTGCCAAATAAACATGATTAAAAATAATACCCAAGCCACTACGTGTAAATTGGGATCGATAGCGGCCCATCCAATTAATGGCGGGACAGCGCCTGATATACTTCCGATTACTGTATTAATTGTGTATAGTCTTTTGGACCACATGGTGTAAAGAACTACATATGTAAGTATTCCTGCTAATCCGATGAGAGCGGCTACGGAAGAAACAACTAGTAGCATAAGCAAGCCGGTTAACGTCAAACCGATTCCAATCCCAAGGACCGTCAAAGGTGTAAAACTTCCTGTCACTGTAGGTCGTCCCTTTGTTCGTTCCATTAGAGGGTCAATGTCACGATCTATGTAATTGTTCAAACTGCATGAACCGGCGATGATAAGTGAAGAACCTATTAAAGTAAAAAATGCTTTATCCAGGTTTTCTAAGAAGTGTTGTTCGTTGAAGAAAAGAGCTAGCCAAAAACCAGTAAAGGTGGTGATGAAATTTGAGTTGACTATTCCGATTTTAATCGTAGCTAAAAAATCTGACCAAATGGAACTATTTTCGCTTACATGAGCTGTGTTAGGCGATGCAGAAAGCGTTGAATCTTCCACCATTTTTGAATCTTCCATGGCGCTTCCTCCTTTACTCATCCACAGACTTTTATCTAGTAAATAAAGAGTCTATAAATGAAGGCGTTTTCAACATATTTTTACAAAAATCTCCTCTTTGTTCACAAAGAAGTCATATTCCTCTCACCGAAACTACTTAAAAGCTTCACATGTAAACGATAAAATAGTAGAGAATTATCTATTTCTCATGTTTATTAAACCATATTTTGCCGTTACTTTGTGAAGAATTCATGAAAAAAATATGGATTTTTTTTGTCATGAGCTAAATGCATGTCCCTGTCACTTGTTAAAAGATATTTCTGCAAGTAAAATAGTCTTCTGTACGGTACCTTTTACATATCTGCAGAGTCAAACTCATGAACAACCCTTACACTTTCTACCATTATAACAAATTCAATCAAGTTTATGGAGAATAAATGAAATTTATGTTTAATATACAAAAAGATTAGGATAAAATGTTTAGCTCGTTATATTACTTACTTTGCTTTTAGGATGGTGATTATTGTGCGACTTGGATTAAAGTTTTTATCCGTTGTGACGAGCATAGCCATGTTACTTATTCTACTTGGCGGTGCTCTTGTTACGAAAACTGGTTCAGCAGACGGGTGCGGAGATTCTTGGCCTCTGTGTAACGGACAGCTCATTCCCGACCCTTTAACATTTGAAACCGTTGTTGAATTAAGCCACCGCTTAGTTTCTGGCGTGTCGGGCTTTCTTGTACTCGCTTTATGCGTATGGGCGTGGATTTCACTAGGACATATAAAAGAAGTTAGACCTTTAGCGTTTATCTCTTTTTTCTTCCTAGTACTGCAAGCATTAATTGGGGCCGCTGCCGTTATGTGGGGGCAATCAGATGCGGTGCTTGCTCTTCATTTTGGTATTTCCCTTATTTCGTTTGCTTCTGTACTGCTGTTAACACTTATCATCTTTGAAGTGGATCAAAAGCTCGACACAGCTAATATGCAGCTAGGCTCTAAAATGAAAAAACATATTTACGGGGTTATCTTATACACATATGCCGTTGTGTACACGGGCGCGCTTGTTCGCCATAAAGAAGCTAGCTTAGCCTGTCCAGACGTTCCATTTTGTTCAAACGGAAACGGTTGGCTACCCGTTGATTTGAATCAGTGGATTCAAATGGGACATCGATCCGCTGCTGTTTTAACGTTTGTATGGATTTTAGCTGCCTTTATTCATGCAGTTAAATATTATCGTCATCAAAAAAATATTTTTTACGGATGGTTAGCTGCTCTCATTCTAGTTATTTTTCAGGCGGTTTCCGGTATGCTTGTTGTTGTCACACGTCTGCAGCTAGAGCTCGCGCTTGCTCATTCTTTAATTATCTCTTTCCTATTCGGTGTATTAAGCTACTTGACCTTACTTGCAACGCGTCATACACATAATTAATCAAAAAAGGTACGAGCTCTGAGCTCGTACCTTTTTTGATTAGCTTTCTAATTCAATTAATAAATCTCCCGGCTGGATGCCATCTCCATTCGATACGTGTACTTGTTTAATCACGCCGTCAAATGGTGCTTGCACGGTTGTTTCCATTTTCATTGCTTCTGTGATCATTAAGTGATCACCTTTTGAGACTTTATCGCCTTTTTCTACTACTACTCGAATAACGGTTCCAGGCATTGAAGCGCCAATGTGGGACGGATTTCCTTGGTCGGCTTTTTGTTTTGCCGTAACGGTTGTTTTGACACTTTCGTCTTTAATCACGACTTCACGAGGCTGACCGTTTAATTCAAAGTATACTGTTCGCGTACCGTCTGCCTGCGGTTCTCCAATGGATACAAGGCGAACGATTAAGGTTTTTCCTTTTTCAATCTCAATTTCAGCCTCTTCTCCTAAACGCATGCCGTATAGGAAAGTCGGTGTATCAAGAACAGAGATGTCTCCGTATTGTTCGACTGCTTTGTGATAATCCATAAACACTTTTGGATATAGCGCATAAGCAATGGCGTCAAAACTCGTCACTTGACGATTTAAGTCTTTAAATAGCTTTTCTTTCACTGCATCAAAGTCCACATCTTCTAACAGTTCTCCAGGACGAACTGTAATAGGTTTTCTGCCTTTTAGAATGATGCGCTGAAGCTCTTTAGGGAATCCCCCGTGAGGCTGTCCTAAATACCCTTCAAACAATTCGATAACGGAATCCGGGAAGTCAAGCGTTTCACCGCGCTCAAACAGCGTTTCTTCTGTCAAATTGTTTTGAACCATAAACAATGCCATGTCTCCAACTACTTTTGATGATGGCGTAACTTTTACAATATCACCAAATAACAAATTCACGCGTGAATACATATCTTTTACTTCATCCCAGCGGTTTCCTAAACCAACTGCTTTTGCTTGTTGCTGTAAGTTGCTATATTGACCGCCTGGCATTTCATGCTCGTACACTTCCGTATGAGGAGCATTCATCCCGCTTTCGAAGTCTTGGTAATATTTTCGCACGTCTTCCCAATAGTAAGAAAGCTCTTCTAGATTTTTAATATCCAGATTTGGTCTGCGGTCCGCACCTTCTAATGCGTAATAAAGAGAGTTAGCGCTCGGCTGAGACGTTAAGCCTGCCATTGAGCTTACGGCTACGTCTACAATGTCTACACCTGCTTCAATTGCTTTTGCGTACGTGTATACACCGTTTCCGCTTGTATCATGCGTATGAAGGTGAATTGGAATATCAACCGTTTCTTTTAGAGCCGATACTAAATCATAAGCTGCCTGTGGTTTTAAAAGACCCGCCATATCTTTAATGCCCAGGATATGTGCTCCAGACTGCTCAAGCTCTTTTGCTAAGTTCTTGTAGTAATCCAAATCATACTTACGGCGCGTCGGATCTAAAATATCACCTGTATAACACATCGCTGCTTCTGCAATCTTCCCTGTTTGACGAACAGAGTCAATTGCAAGAGTCATTCCTTGCACCCAGTTTAAGCTATCAAAGATACGGAAAACATCAATACCTGCATAAGCTGATTTTTCAACAAATTCCTTGATTACATTATCAGGATAGTTTTTATATCCAACCGCATTTGACGCGCGAAGAAGCATTTGGAAAAGAACGTTTGGCGCTTGTTGACGTAAAGTAAGCAAGCGATCCCACGGATCTTCTTTTAAGAATCGATAAGCGACATCAAACGTTGCTCCTCCCCACATTTCCATAGAAAATAAATCCGGAAGCAAGCGTGCAGTTGGGTTAGCTACTTGTTTTAAGTCGTTTGTACGAATACGCGTTGCTAAAAGAGACTGATGGCCATCACGGAAGGTTGTATCCGTTAATAGCACTTCCTTGCGTTCTTTCACCCAATTTACTAGCCCTTCAGCGCCTTTTTCATCTAAAATCTGCTTTGTTCCGTTTGGAATTGGTTGTTTTATATCGACATTAGGAACACGCGGTTTCGTAAAGATCGGCTTTTTCTTTTCCGATACACCCGGGAATCCGTTTACCGTAACATTCCCAATGTATGTAAGCATTTTAGTTCCTCGGTCTTTTCGCTTAGGGAAGACAAAAAGTTCAGGCGTTGTATCAATAAAGGATGTATCATAAGCGCCTGTTAAGAACTTATCATGCTTTACTACATTTTCAAGAAACGGAATATTGGTTTTAATTCCACGAATACGAAACTCTTTTAAGTTCCGGACCATTTTTGATGCGGCTTGATCGAATGTTAAAGCCCACGTTGTTACTTTTACTAACAGTGAATCATAATACGGCGTAATCACAGCACCTTGGAAGCTGTTTCCCGTATCTAAACGTACGCCAAAACCGCCACCAGAACGATAAGCCATAATCTTACCCGTATCCGGCATAAAGTTATTTAACGGGTCTTCTGTCGTTACACGAGATTGAATTGCATATCCATGTACGTGAATTTGATCTTGTGCAGGAATAGACACTTCCTTGCTGTGAAGTGCGTAACCGTCTGCAATTAAAATTTGCGATTGAACGATATCAATACCTGTAATCATTTCAGTAATTGTGTGCTCTACTTGAACACGTGGATTTACTTCAATAAAATAAAAATCGTTTCCTGATACTAAAAATTCTACTGTACCAGCATTTATGTACTGCACTTTTTCCATCAGCTGCACAGCTGCTTCACAAATGCGGAGACGTAAGTCTTCATCTATAGAAACACTTGGTGCTACTTCTACTACTTTTTGGTGACGACGCTGCACTGAACAGTCGCGTTCGTAAAGGTGCACAACATTTCCTTGTTCATCACCTAAAATTTGCACTTCAATATGTTTTGGATTTTCAACTAGTTTCTCGACGTACACTTCATCATTACCAAAAGCCGCTTTTGCTTCTGATTTGGCACGATCATAAGATTCATTCAGGCTGTCTGCATCGCGAACGATACGCATGCCTCGACCGCCTCCGCCCAAAGCTGCTTTGATCATTAGAGGATATCCATGCTGATTAGCAAATTCTTTTGCTTCGTCAATTGAATCAATAGGACCATCCGTACCAGGAATAACGGGAATATCTGCTTGAATAGCCTGATGACGTGCTTTTACTTTATCGCCAAACATATCAAGATGCTTGGATTTTGGGCCAATGAAAATAATGCCTTCTTCTTCGCAACGTTTTGCAAATTGGATATTTTCTGACAAAAAACCATAGCCAGGGTGAATAGCATCTACATCATGAGACTTAGCAATGTCGATGATGCCTTCTATATCTAAATAAGCATCAATCGGCTTTTTCTCCGCTCCTACTAAATAGGCTTCATCCGCTTTGTAACGGTGATAAGAACCTGCGTCTTCCTTCGAATAAATTGCAACAGTCCGAATATTCAGTTCAGTACATGCTCGAAATACACGAATCGCAATTTCTCCTCGGTTTGCTACTAATACTTTTTTGATTTTTTTAGTTACAAAACTCATGTTGCTAATCTCCTCTCAATTTCGTATAAACTTCAATATATAGCAAAATTGTATAAAAGAAAAGCAAAAATCAATGGAAAATAATAAAATTCCAATAAATTTTTGCTTTTTTTACACAATTTTTTTACGAAAATCAATCGCTTGTTGTTGATGTATTGTTCGGATGTAGCACAATATTTTCCGTATTTTTCTGTTTTTTATTTTGATAATTTACGAAAAACGAAATATTTACAATAATTCCCATAGATACCATCAGCGTTAGTAGCGAAGACCCTCCGTAACTGATAAACGGAAGCGTGACGCCGGTAATCGGAATGAGTCCCGTAAGCCCTCCAAGGTTAATGCCTGTTTGAATACCTATCATACTCGCTACTCCAATACAAATCATGCTAGCAAACGGATCCTGAGATTTTTTAGCCAGCATTAAAATCCTGAAAATTAAGAAGCCTAAAAGGCCCAGCACGAGCATAACTCCAAAGAATCCTAATTCTTCTGCAATAATAGCCATAATAAAATCGGTATGGGGCTCGGGAAGATAACCATACTTTTGTACACTTTCTCCTAAACCAAGGCCTTTTAAGCCTCCTGTACCTATTGCTAAATATGAATTAACCAACTGATAACCGGTTCCTTGAGCATTAGCAAACGGATCTGACGCACCGGTAAAACGGCCAATTCGATTGGCAGTAAACTGACCTGTAAAAAAACCAATGGTAATAATGACCGTCAGCAAAATGATACCTAGCGCTAGCATGCGGAAGAAGGTTTTTTTAGAGATTCCCGAACATAGCATAATGGTAACGGCAATAGCAAAAATAATTGATCCCGTTCCAAGGTCAGGCTGAATCGCTACAAAGCCTAATATTAGAAATACAAGACCCATAGGTCCAAAAAAAGCTTTTTTGATGTTGTCAATATACTCTTGCCTTTTAGATAAAACATACGATAAGTATAGAATGACAACAAGCTTGGCATACTCAGCCGGCTGCATGTTTGCTCCGCCAAGCTGCAGCCAACTCTGCGCATTGTTACTCGTATGCCCCATTACAAACACAAGCAAAAGCAGTACAAAAATGCCCAGAATCGCATAAGGCAGTATTTTAGGATACAGCTTGTAAGGTGTTAGCATTGTTAAAATGAACAATACAAGCGTAAAAGCAAGCCACATTTTTTGTCTGTTGTAAAAGAAATCACTTGACGTATGATATCTTGTAATACTTACAATCATACTTGAACTGTAAACCATAACTAGTCCAACCGCACAAAGAAGCAGCACTGGAATTACAATTGAATAGTCAAAATGCCTAAATATTTTTTTTACCATAACCCTCTTCCTTTAAAAATGACGTGTTTCTGTTTCGTTTCATCTTTTATGTACAAATTTGAGTAAATTAGGAAATTTCAACCACCTGTAATAAAAAACTCAAACTACGTTTGTATATAGTTTGAGTTTCGATCGCGTGATTTTTATTTTTTTGTAAACGCTTCATGCAGTGCAGAAAGTTCACGCTCGAGGCGGTCTAGCAATGTTTTTCCAACACGTTCATCAATTAAACCAAGACGAACTGCAAAATCAATTTCTCTTGATAAACCAAACATTTGTGTATCTAAAACCTCTTCATAAAGAGGACATTGTGGCATTGTTAAGTTATCCATTTGAACTTGAATTAATTGCAAAATCTTATCTGCATCAGCTTTTAACAACGCATACGCTTTTTCACGATGATCTATCATTGTCTCAGGCGTCAAACTCAATCCCTCCGTTCGCGAGCGATTACCTAATCTATCTCTCAATTTTAAAGGCTATGCTCCAAAAAAGCAAGGATAAACATGTCCGTGAGGCTGGCCGTCTTTTTTATACTGTTACTTTCTCAAAATCGTTACCATAGATGTAGGAAATTTCGCACTTTCGTTGACTCTTACATTATAGCATACGAGAATCACTCTCAACTAAATTTTTTCATCAAAGTGACAAATAAGTAGAAAGCGCTTATACTTTTAGCAAGGGGGCATTTATGATGAATTCAATTATTATGTTAAAAGGAAAAGTAAAATATACGCTGACACTCGACCCAAGCGTGTGGATTTTCGATGACCGCAAGCTCGATATGGACGTTTTCTTTGAACATCCACCGGAGCAAAAAGACGAGACAGAAGCGTACACAAAGGCTGTTTCGAAGCATTGGGACCGTGAAATTCAAGAAGGAGCCGTCTTTCCTCCTACGTTAAAAACCGAAAAGAAATTCAAAAAACAGGAGCTAGTAAATGGAACATTTGGCATTTTATTTGCACCTTTTCTAGCAAACGCTTCACCTACTGAAGACGCTACCAACGTTTCATTTAAAACAAAAGACGCGCTGATTTCTTTTTCATTAGAAGAAGCGCAAAAACTAATCTTTGGTTTCAGCCAAGATGGAAAGCCTCTTAGAGAAGACGGGCCTATCTATGTCTATTTACCTGACGGATCTAACCGAAATAACCCTATTAAATATGTGGAAGAAATCATCGTTACATAATAAAAAAAGTGGGGTTCCAAAAGGAACCCCACTTTTTTTAAAGAATATCAGCTGCTAATTGTGCTAGCCCGGAGCGCTCTCCTTTGATTAACCGAACGTGGCCCGATACTTTTTGCTCTTTAAACTTTTCAACTACGTACGTTAATCCGTTGTTATACTCATCTAAATAAGGATGATCAATTTGAGCCGGATCTCCCATAAGGACAATTTTACTCTTTTCCCCTACCCTTGTTAAAATTGTTTTAATTTCATGCTTCGTTAAATTTTGCGCTTCATCAATAATAATGAACTGCTCGGGAATGCTTCGGCCTCTTATATACGTCAAGGCTTCCACTTCTATTGAACTGAGCCCCGCTAGAATCGCATCCAGTTCTCCAGGTTTTTTAGTGTTGAATAAGTACTCTAGATTATCATAAATTGGCTGCATCCATGGACGAAGCTTCTCCTGCTTTTCTCCTGGTAAGAATCCAATATCTTTCCCTAAAGGAACAATTGGACGAGCTACAAGTAGCTTTTTAAAACACCCTAGATCTTCCGTCTGCATAAGTCCTGAAGCTAAAGCAAGCAGCGTTTTACCCGTACCTGCCTTTCCAATTAACGTGACCAGTTGAACGTCGTCTCTAAGAAGAAGTTCTAAAGCCATAATTTGCTGAACATTTCGAGGTTTAATTCCCCAGATATGATCATATTCAAATAAAAGCTTTTTTACTTTCGTTGTTGTTTGATCGACAATGCCGATGGCTGATCCGGATCCCCCAAATGCATCTTTCATCACTAAGAATTGATTTGCAAAAAAGGAGTGGTTCGCGATTTGAGACGTTAGCAGCTCTCCTTTTTCGTAAAATTGACTCAGCAGTTCTTTTGCAATATAGACTTCTGAAAAGCCTGTATAAATACTATTGAATTCCACTACTCGATCACTTAAAAAATCTTCTGCTCTTAAGCCGATTGCGTCGGCCTTCACACGTACCAACACATCTTTACTCACTAGTATCACTTCACGTCCATCTTCTTTTGTTTCCTCTTCAAGAGATAGATTTTTAGCAACAGCTAAAATTCGATTATCATTTGTTTTTTCCACAAAGATTTCTTGAAGCTGTTGAAAAGAGCGATGATTGAGTTCAATTCGCAAATGGCCCCCATTTTCTAAAGGGATTTTCTCATATAACTTTCCATGTTGTCTCAAGTTATCAATGAGTTTGGATACCTGCCTTGCATTTCGTCCGACTTCATCCATATTTCTTTTTTTCGAGTCAACTTCTTCTAGCACAACGGCCGGAATCACCACTTCGTTATCATCAAATGAAAAAATTGAATGCGGATCTTGTAATAAAACATTCGTATCTAATACATAAATTTTTCCCAATAATTCAGCCTCCTACTCCGATTGTTTTTCCTGTAAGGAGTGAAACAAGGCACCCATCCATTTATATACTATGTAACGCACATGTGTGAAGTGACCTTAAATGGACGGACCATTTTCTTTAAATATATGAACACGTGTATAAAGATAGAAGAACTATTAGAAACTAAATACAAATTACTACAAAAAATGAGTCATTCATAAGGAGGAGTCTCCCACATGAACAAATTTTTTCTATCCATTAGCTTATGTTTTATTACACTAACCGGCTGCAACAATAACCAAGCAGACGTTGAAGAGGGGCAAAAAACAGATCGAATTGTACAGGTCAAAAATTCATCTCCTGAACGCTCTCACAAGCGTACTGCTAATGAAATATCAGCGCATTTAGTTGAACTGGCTTCAAGCGTTCCGAATGTAAATGATGCTACTGCCATTGTGCTCGGCAAGTATGCAATCGTAGGGATTGACGTCGGCAAAGATATTGATCGTTCAGAAGTAAGTTCAATCAAATACACAGTTGCCGAAGGTCTGAAAGCTGATCCATACGGTGCTAATTCTGTTGTTATTGCAGATCCTGATACGGTCGCTCGGCTAAAACAAATTGGAAATGAAATTCGCAAAGGTCGGCCGGTTACAGGATTTTTAGATGAATTAGCAGCCATTGTAAACCGAGTGATGCCTGAATTTGCAGAAGAAATCCGTCGAAACCCTAGTTCAACAGATACTAACAATCAAAAATTAAATAATAAACAAGAGCAAAACTTAAAGAATGAGCAGGAAAAACAATCTAATAATCATCTTCAAAAAAATGAATAAGAAAGTCGCTTAGCGGCAGGCTGCTGCTAAGCTTTTTTTATCGCTTCAATTACTTGCTTATCGAGTTTAGCAGCTGCTACTGGATCATAGGTCTTTTCATATGAAGGATTTACTGAAATCTTAGAGCCATAAAACATGACATCTCTTACTTCATTAATATCTAGTTCAATTAGTGTCAACTTTAAAGCTACTCCTTCTAACTTTTCCTGCACTACCTCAGCTATTCCGCTGATTGAGTAGCATGATTCATTAGCAAGAATATTTACCACTGCTTTATTCGTATGTTTAATGTTTTCTACAATCCTCGATTTGACATCTACGGCAAATCGAATTTTTTGTTTAGTCGGAGCTACTAACCACGAAATGGCACTAACATTTGGAGCGTTTGTTTCAAAATCAATAGTTGAAATGGTTGCAAATCTCTCTGTCTGTAGCTCATCGTATAATGCATCTACTAATTGAGTCTCGACTTCGTTGGCCATTTTCATCCCTCCTACTGTTTATGTACTTACTAGTTACTATCTTCGAGCTAACAAGCAAAATTACCTGCTTCTTTAGGAATGTTTTCCTATCGTTCCTTTTCTCCTGAGAGATAGCACCGCAAAAAAACTTTATAAAACAAGAATTTTCGGCTAGAATGATGTATAGAGAAGTTGAGGTGATAGAAATGAGAGTACAATGTGTCATGTGCGATAAAATTGAAACAATTGAGGATGAAACGCTCGTGGCAAAACGACTGCGCAACCGTCCTATCCATACATATATGTGCAATGAATGTTCTGAACGGATTGAAAAACGAACAAAAGAACGCATAGCTACTGGTAACTTTAAACTATATGAGTCGAAAAAGACAGAGGAGGATTGGTAAGGTGCTCCGTTTAGGAATAAGTATTGGCATGTTCAGCGGGATTATCCTTGGGTTATGTTTGAAATGGATAGAATGGCTAACCGGCAAACAAGTTTATACCCTTTTATTAAATGTTGATTTTATTCCTATCATTGGCCCTATTCAATGGCCTGAATGGGTGGAGTTTGTTTTTCATTTATTCATTGCCGTTGCAATTGGGATCGTTTTTGTTTACATAGTAGGTAAATTAAACAATATGTCTATTCGAAAAATCGTATTGTGTTCTTTTTTATTAACACTTCCAACCATTCCTTTGTATTTTCCGTTGACGCTGCTTGCGCTTAAGCCTACGCCTGCGGTGGATGATGCAGTAGCAATTTTTTATTGGACAGCTGGCCATTTAATTTTCGCAGCCGCTCTTGTCTTCGGCTATATCATACTAAAAAGACGCTTGTAGCTACAAGCGTCTTTTTATGTAGTCTTTTATGAACCCAACGTGGAGTTTTGCTTTTTAGCCTGATACAGCCGTATTTTATAAATAATTAATACAAGCGCTGCAACCACAAGCCCTTCAGCTACAGGTAAAAAAATGCCTAAAAACGTTAAAATCGTACATCCAAAAGCTAAAAATAGATAAATAACCACAGATTTTAAAAGCGGCAGCTTCTTTGCAAACCCGAGTTTGTACACAAGAACAGATAGCCCTAAAATAGTAAAGTATAACAGCCACATTCCTATTTTTGCATGTTCATCTACTTGATACAAAGCAGCAAAAAATGAAAGGTGTTCTTTTACATCCATCTTCCTTCCCCCTATTCCTTACTTTACATTATTCGATATAAGCCACCTTTTTCCTTTCCAAATCATCTCTTTATAAAACGCTTTCAAAAAATAGAAAATTCTGATATAATTGATAAAAAACAAGCCGCTAGCAAATAAAGCTAACGACTTCCTTTTTTTATTATTTCGTGTCAGCGTATTTTTTCTTTTTCGCTGCTTTTTCACGTTCATTTTTATCAAGAATTTTTTTACGTAGACGAATAGATTCTGGTGTGATTTCACAATATTCATCTTCGTTTAAATATTCAAGTGATTGCTCTAAAGACATAATACGAGGTTTTTTCATACCTGTTGTTTGATCTTTGTTAGCAGAACGCATATTCGTCATTTGCTTCATTTTACAGATGTTAACAACGATATCGTTTTCACGAGTGTGTTCTCCTACGATCATACCTTCGTATACTTCTGTACCTGGCTCCACGAAAATTGTACCGCGGTCTTCTACGCCTTGGATTCCATAAGTAGATGATTTACCGCTTTCCATAGAAACAAGCACACCTTGACGGCGACCTCCAACTTGACCTTGCTGCATTGGTTGGTAGCTATCAAATGAATGGTTAATGATACCGAATCCACGAGTTAACGATAAGAACTCAGTTGTATAACCGATTAAACCACGTGCAGGAACCATAAAGATCAGACGAACTTGACCGCTGCCGTTGTTAATCATATCAACCATTTCACCTTTACGAGCACCCATTGATTCCATAATAGAACCCGTATGTTCTTCAGGCACGTCGATTTGCACACGTTCAACTGGCTCACAGCGAACGCCATCAATTTCACGAACGATTACTTCAGGTTTTGATACTTGAATCTCATATCCTTCACGACGCATATTTTCAATTAAAATAGATAAATGAAGTTCTCCACGTCCTGAAACGACCCATACATCCGGTGAATCAGTATTTTCCACGCGTAAACTTACATCTGTCTCAAGTTCAGACATTAAGCGCTCTTCAATTTTACGAGATGTAACAAATTTACCTTCACGACCAGCAAACGGTGAATTGTTTACTAAGAACGTCATTTGTAAAGTAGGTTCATCAATACGTAAAATTGGCAGTGCATCTTGGTGGTCAAACGGACATACTGTTTCACCTACGTTGATGTCTTCCATTCCTGATACAGCGATCAGGTCTCCTGCTTTTGCTTCTTCGATTTCAACACGCTTTAAGCCTAGGAAACCGAATAATTTTGTTACGCGGAATTGTTTTACCGTACCGTCAAGCTTCATTAATGCAACTTGCTGGCCTACTTTCATTGTTCCGCGGAATACGCGCCCTACACCGATACGACCAAGATAGTCATTGTAGTCAAGCATTGCCACTTGGAATTGAAGTGGTTCGTCGCTGTTGTCTACTGGTGCTGGAATGTGCTCGATGATTGAGTCAAATAGAGATGACATGTTCTCATCTTGCTTTTCAGGGTTCGTGCTAGCCGTTCCGTTGATTGCTGAAGCATAAACAACAGGGAACTCAATTTGTTCCTCACTTGCACCTAGTTCAATAAATAAGTCAATTACTTCATCAACTACTTCAGTTGGACGAGCAAAGTCACGGTCAATTTTGTTAACAACAACAATCGGCGTTAAGTTTTGCTCTAATGCTTTTTTCAATACAAAGCGCGTTTGAGGCATACATCCTTCGTATGCGTCTACTACAAGTAGAACACCGTCTACCATTTTCATAATACGCTCAACTTCTCCACCGAAGTCAGCATGTCCTGGCGTATCCATAATGTTGATACGCGTATCTTTATAATTAATAGCTGTGTTTTTCGCTAAAATTGTAATTCCACGCTCACGCTCAAGGTCATTTGAATCCATCGCACGTTCTTCAACATGCTCATTAGTACGGAATGTTCCGGACTGATGTAATAATTTATCTACTAACGTTGTTTTCCCATGGTCTACATGGGCAATAATGGCAATATTACGTAAATCTTTACGAATGTTCACGCATTTCACTCCTATGCTTGTAATAACTAAGCTATTATATCACACTAACTCTAGAATTGCAGAATGATTTTGTTGTACACTATAAATATCCGTTACAAATGGGAGGAATCAACATGAGAAACATTAAGTGGGTATTCGTTTTATATGCATTCATCGCAACTGCAGCTATTATGTCAATTGGCATATTTATCGGAGAAGGAAGCGCTCTCGGGGTCATTTTAGCTATCGTAGCTTTAATTGTTGTAATGGGTCTTGGCTTTACGACTAAGAAAAAAATGCGAGAAAAAGGGCAGCTGTAATTTTTTTGCGATGATTGAAAGCGTCATGGCCATTTGCAACATCAAAATGGTTCATGACGTTTTTTCATCACAAAATTCTTTGACTACACGTAAGTCTTCACTTCTATTTTATTTATTCCACTTTCCTTCAAGGTACGTACGAAAGATTTCGTCATGTAATGTTGGTTTGCTTACAAATACACTGCTTTTTTCAAGAATCTCTAACGGCTTCCCTTCTAAATCCGTCATGACTCCTCCAACTTCTTCAATCAACACTTTACCGGCAGCAAAGTCCCATGGAGCCAAACGTAAAGTAATGTATCCATCCAAGCGTCCAGCCGCTACGTAAGCAAGCTCAATAGCTGCGGATCCATATGAACGGGTCCCTCTTACTTTACGCACAAGCGGACTTAATACGGAAGGATCAATACGGCGGTTCTCCGTCACCCACGTTGCATTTAAGCTAATAATAGCTTCTTCAACTGGTACAGGTTCAAGTTTCGGCAATTGGATGTCATTCATAAACGCGCCCTGTCCTTTTAAAGCATGATACAGCTCATTATGAATAACATCATAAATATAACCTGCTTGTCCTACACCATTTTCGAATATACCGATGGAAATAGCAAAATTTCGCTGCTGATGAACAAAGTTCATCGTACCGTCGATCGGATCGATAATCCAAATCGTTCCTTCTTCTGATTCAAGCTCTTCCCCATATCCTTCTTCTCCGAGAATATGATGTTCCGGAAAGGTTTCATTGATTTTTGAGATAAAAAACTGTTCAATTTCTTTATCCATATTTGTTACTAAATCATTTGGATTCGATTTCGTTTGAATGAGAAGTTCTTTACTAAACGACTGTTGAATTTTTTGTCCAGCTTCTTTTAGCCACTCTTTAACGTATGTATCAATTTCTTTCCAGCGTTGTGTCATCTCAATTCCCCCTCAAAAATACGTCTCTTATTTAAGCTTAAAAAAACCTCTGCAAGATGTCAATTAACAGAGCACGTGGGAGAAGAACTGCCGCTTCTTCTCCCACGTGCTCTGTTACCACTTATGAATCTGCTCATTCAGTTTAATCCTTTTTTACAGTTTACCCATATTTGTTCTATTTTATTCCCGTGTCTGCTACTGAAGAGATATCATTTCTTCACGAAGTTTCTCGAGCTTTCGCTTACATTTTTGTTTTTGTTCCTCATTATTCTCCATCATGGCTTCATATAACGTCGCTAACTCGTAATCTAACTCCAACCGAATTACACCTAATCTTTTTTGTCCATCATTCTTCTTATACATATTCACCACTTGTTTCATGTTTCAAACACCCCTCTCAAATTATTGAACCCACTTATAGAAAACTAAATTTTCAGATATTTTGATTGATATAGTCTATGTCGAAACCTAATCTCATGCAACTAAATTGTGTGATTACCTATAAAAAAATGATAGACACGTTTTGACAAGCATATGCGAATTAATTGGTGTTTATGCTTTTCATGTGGTAGAATCTTCGCGTAAATCATACTTACTTGCATAGATGCACAGCAGCTATACATATTCACTAAAAAAACGGAGGTTTCACATGGCATTCTCAGGATTTTCACAAGATGACTTTAACGTATTCCGTATCGAGGGGCTTGATGCACGTATGGAAGCCATCAAGACAACGATACGCCCAAAATTCGAACAATTGAGCAATCATTTTGCTCCTACTCTTTCTTCACTTTGTGGAGATGAAATGTTCGTACACATTGCCAAACATGCACGAAGAACAGTTAACCCGCCAGCAGATACGTGGGTAGCCTTTGCTAACAGTAAACGCGGGTATAAAAAGCTCCCTCATTTTCAAATTGGCCTTTGGGAAACACACGTCTTTGTGTGGTTCGCCGTCATTTACGAATCACCTATTAAAGAACAATTTGGAAAGCTGCTAAAACAAAACATGGAGGAGATTTGTCAAAATATCCCAGACTCGTTTGTTTGGTCGAAAGATCATACAAAACCTGATAGTGAAAAAATGGGCGACTTATCTTCTGAAGACTTAGAGAGTTTGTTTGAACGTCTAGAGACGGTTAAAAAAGCTGAGATCCTATGCGGCATTACGATTCCAAAAGAAGAAGCGATTGCAATGAACGGCGAAGAATGGATGGCTCGTATTGAACAAACATTTCATACGGTAACTCCATTATATGAACTAACTAAAAAAGCATATGCATAATTTTAACGAATTGATATAAAAAAATGAGGGTGACACATAACGAAAGGAAGCTCATCGAAAGACCAATAAATGGGATACATAAGCTGAAAAACGCTTGTGACACCGCAGTTGATTTCCCTGCAAGACTTCGCTTTCCGCGGGCTGCCGGTGAGCCTCCTCGTTGCTTGCGCTCCTGCGGGGTCTCGCCTGTTCCGCTTTCCCCGCAGGAGTCTTCGCCTTGCCTTCCAATCAACTAGAAGAAACGAAACAGATAAACTCTATGTTCACCGTAACAAAAAAAACGAATCATTAATCAAACAATTTGATTAATGATTCGTTTTTTACTTCGGCTAAACTACTTTTGTCCAGTCTCAGTTTTTACATTTTTATGATATCTCCAGAAGAAGCAGCCTTTGCTTTTTGAATCGTTCGATAAGAAGAGTATTTGCTTTGGTCTTCAAAATCGTTACAGATTGTTTTTTCTTCTGCTTTACTTGGCACAATTTCTTTAAATCGGCGATAGACTGCCATTAGGTGATCACGCTCAATACCTTTTTCATAAGCTCGTTCAATGCTTTCAAAAAACTTCACTACATCAATAATTTCTTCTGTACTCCAATCAAGGGAGATAGGGTATTGATATTCCACTTCTCATCACTCCATTTATTTCTTCATTCTATGTATATCTATATTCTTAACTCTATCACAATCTATAATGTACACAAAATTTATTCTCTTTTCACCCAAAAGAATTTCTCCTTTTTTTTCTTTTTATTTTCTCTTTAAAATATCTTTGCAAATAGGTTAATAAGTGCTATAATTCTTTTGTTTTATGGGGATTTTCAAAACATAAAGAACTATAAAATAATAAGTAATAAGCAGTTTACAATTACTTGTATTTTTTTAACTAAAAATTGTATTTATATTATCAAACAGTAGTAAACATACGCGTTTCATTCATTTATATAATGGTTAAAATCAAGAAAACTGCGGAGTAGAATTTCTGTTGAATTTCTTTTGTAGAAAAAAGATCTGATATTTTAATATGTATAATTCAACAGCCATTAGTTTTTGGTATATAAAATTGAATGCTGTAATTTGATAAAAAAACAATCAAAGTCCCTCTAAGCTTTGCTTAGAGGGACTGACAATTTATGATAAAAGAGGTGTATAGCAAAGTTGTCTTCTCAATTTTCAACTCCATTATTTACTGGATTAGTTAATCACGCTAAGAAAAACCCAACACAATTCCATATCCCTGGACATAAAAAAGGAAATGGAATGGATCCTGAATTCCGCTCATTTATTGGCGATGATGCTTTATCCATTGATTTAATTAATATCGGTCCCCTTGATGATCTTCACCAGCCAAAAGGCATTATCAAACAAGCGCAGGATTTAGCTGCAGAAGCATTTGGTGCTGATCATACTTTTTTCTCTGTTCAAGGAACGAGCGGAGCAATTATGGCAATGGTTATGGCGACATGTGGACCTGGAGATAAAATTATCGTTCCTAGAAACGTGCATAAATCTGTTATGAGTGCGATTGTTTTTTCAGGAGCTACGCCTATTTTTATTCATCCTGAAATTGACGAAAATCTTGGCATTTCTCACGGTATTACATCGGACTCTGTAGAAAAAGCCTTAAAGCAGCACCCTGAAGCAAAAGCAGTGCTTGTTATCAATCCAACTTACTTTGGAATTTCCGGAGACCTTCGTAAAATCGTAGAAATTGCCCACTCGTATCAAGTGCCTGTACTTGTTGATGAAGCTCACGGCGTTCATATTCACTTCCATGATGATTTGCCTCTGTCTGCTATGCAGGCCGGTGCAGATATGGCAGCAACAAGCGTTCATAAATTAGGCGGTTCTATGACGCAAAGTTCCATTTTAAACATACGCGAAGGCTTAATTTCTCCAAAACGCGTACAGTCTATTTTAAGCATGCTGACAACAACATCAACCTCTTATCTGCTGCTGGCTTCTTTAGATGTTGCACGAAAACGTCTAGCTACAGAAGGAAAAGAGCTGGCTGAACGTGCAATTTCTCTTGCTGAAAAAGCACGAAAAGAAATTAATACAATTGAGCATATCCGATGTATAGGCAGAGAAATTTTAGGCACAAAAGCTACGTATGATTTAGACCCTACTAAATTAATTATTTCTGTTTCAGATTTAGGAATTACGGGCTATGACGTAGAAAAATGGATGCGTGAAGCTCATAATATCGAAGTGGAAATGTCTGACCTTTATAATATTCTATGTATTATCACGCCCGGAGATACAGAAGAAGATCTTTCACGTCTTGTCACAGCTCTGCGTGAGTTGTCCGCAAAATTCCATAACCTTTCTGAGACAACGGCAAAACCGGCTATTTTATTACCTGATATTCCTGTATTGGCTTTAACACCTCGTGATGCTTTTTACGCTGAAACCGAAGTGGTACCTTTTCATGAGTCAGCAGGTCGTATTATTGCAGAATTTGTAATGGTCTATCCTCCTGGTATTCCTATTTTTATTCCTGGGGAAATCATCACTGAGGAAAATTTAACCTACATTGAAACAAACTTAGAGGCAGGTTTACCAGTGCAGGGTCCGGAAGATTTTGAATTAAAGACATTTCGTGTCATTAAAGAACATAAAGCAATTCAATAAAAAAAAAGGTGCGGAATTCCGCACCTTTTTTTTATTGAATTAATCTAAATCTTCATCTGCTTTTTGACATTCTCCGCTTTTACATGTTGAGTATAATCGCGTCACTTTCTCATCTTCGAAATGATCAATTGTGCAGTTACATGTTTGACATACGATTGTTCCCATTTTGTAAACTCCCCTTTAACCGTCTTTTTTTGTAAGCGTTTTACAACTCTTGATATTATATTATTATGTCACATTGAATATGTCAACAACTAATTAGTATGTCACATTAAAAATATTTTTCTCATAAATGTTATATTTGTTTTCAAAAAACTGACCCCTTAGCATCATCTCTATTTATATGAAAAAACTATGTCTAATTTCATATCTATTTCGGTACTTTAAAATAATTACGAAAAATAAGAATTTGAGATCTTGCGTTTTTTTCTTACTAATAGGGTAGACATTTCATACAAACTTTACTAGAATGTATAACCATGTGGTTTCATGTATAGCTAAAAAGGTTATATGAGAAACTATGTTATGTAAAATAGAATAGGAAAGGAGTGATAATCGATGAAAAAACTGACTCCTGTTTTTATCATTTCGGTTATTATTGCTGCAGTATTTATCGTATGGGGTGTTATTCCGGAATCTGTGCTAGGAAGCGCAGCGCTTACACCTGTCACATCGGCAATACATAGTTTTATCATCGAGAAATTTGGCTGGTATTATTTATTAGCAGCTACATTATTCTTAGTTTTTACGCTGTACTTAATTTTTTCAAAGTACGGAAACATTAAACTAGGTAAACCTGACGAAAAGCCTCAGTATGGTTATGTCTCGTGGTTTGCTATGTTATTTAGTGCTGGTATGGGGATTGGACTTGTATTCTGGGGTGTTTCAGAACCAATCAATCATTTTCATACTCCACCTTCTGGTGAAGGCGGTACAGCAGAATCAGCTCGTGCAGCTCTACGTTATTCGTTTTTCCACTGGGGTTTACATCCTTGGGCTATTTATTCCGTTCTTGCACTGGCCCTTGCATATTTTCAATTTAGAAAAGGTTACCCGTTCATAATCAGTAATATTTTACGTCCACTATTAGGAAAACGTGTTGATGGACCTCTTGGAACGATCATAAACGTCATCGCCGTATTTGCAACTATTTTTGGGGTGGCAACATCTCTAGGACTGGGCGCTATTCAAATTACTGGTGGAGCCTCTTACTTGTCGCCAAGTATTGATAATAATTTCACGACTCAATTAATTGTTATTATTATCGTGACGTTCTTGTTCATGCTGTCAGCACAGACAGGTCTGAACAAAGGTATTAAGTATTTGAGTAACATTAATATTGTTTTAGCTATTCTGTTAATGCTATTCTTGTTATTTGCAGGTCCAACCAACTTTATTATGGACTTATTCGTTACAACAATTGGCAGCTACATTCAAAACTTGCCGTCGATGAGTTTTCGATTGAGCCCGTTTGATAACAGCACCTGGGTTCAAGATTGGACAATTTTCTACTGGGCATGGTGGATCGCCTGGGCACCGTTCGTTGGTACGTTTATTGCTCGTATTTCACGAGGTAGAACCATTCGAGAATTTTTAATTGGTGTACTAGCTGTTCCGACCGTATTTGGCGGATTATGGTTTGCCGTATTCGGAGGTTCTGGGGTCTACTTAGACTTTTTCAAGGATCTTCCTGTTATGGATGTTATCAATAATAAAGGAACAGAAGTTGCTTTATTCTACGTACTTGAACAGTTTCCATTTGGTACGTTCATGTCCATTGTCGCTATTTGCTTAATTGCTACATTCTTCATTACATCAGCTGACTCAGCTACATTTGTTTTAGGAATGCAGACAACAAATGGTGATCTAAATCCTTCAGGCTCTATTAAGCTTACGTGGGGCTTAATTCAATCGTTAACAGCAATCATTCTGCTTTGGACAGGTGGCTTGGATGCACTCCAAACGGCTGCGATTATAGCAGCACTTCCATTTTCAATTGTGCTGGTGTTAACGGTCTTCTCATTAATGAAAGCATTTAAAGAAGAAGGCGCATTAAAAAGAGAAAAAAAATCTGTGTAAGACAAAAAAAGCGTTAGCTTATATAAGCTAACGCTTTTTTTATGCACTCTTACGCCGTGCAAAATAAAATTAGTTGATAACATGTCAAGCAGATAGCTGACGTTGTGCCCGTCATCATAAGCGCCAGTCTTTTAGATTTGACGTTAATTTCTGCTATGCCGTAAGCTAAATAAGCAAATACTAAAAACAAAATAATTTTAGATGTCAATTGATCACGTTTTGATAGCAATTCAACCAGTGAATAACCTATCCAAATAACAATGTGTAAGCTCCAAACGAAATATGTCTTCATAGCTCCTTCGCCGCCTTTTCATTCGTTATCCAAAGAAGCAATTTTTTATCTACCTATAAGGAAAGCACGTCCCACTTCATATGTATGCATCTAGAGCTCATTTAAGACTGCCTCAGCGCTTTTTACACGTTTCTTCTAAAGGAGATATTCATCAGCAATAAAAACTGTCTGACAAGCATCTGATACTTGATGAAAACCGTTTTCTTCAAAAAAAAAAGCTGATGCATACGCATCAGCTTTTTAAAAACATTATTTTACAATGTGAATTGGGCTTCCAATAGCTACTTCAGCAGCTTCCATTGTGATTTCACCTAATGTTGGGTGAGCGTGAATTGTTAATGCGATATCTTCAGCTGTTACGCCAGCTTCGATAGCAAGACCAAGCTCAGCGATCATGTCAGATGCGCTAGGTCCAGCGATTTGAGCACCAACAACTACTCCGTCTTCTTTACGAGTGATAAGCTTCAAGAAGCCTTCTGCAGCGTTAAGTGCAAGCGCACGTCCGTTAGCAGCGAATGGGAATTTAGAAGCTTTAACAGCTAATCCTTCTTCTTTCGCTTGTGCTTCAGTATAACCTACAGATGCAAGCTCAGGCTCAGAGAATACAACTGCTGGAATTCCTAAATAGTCAATTTCAGCAGGTTCGCCAGCGATTACTTCAGCTGCGATTTTACCTTCGTAAGAAGCTTTGTGTGCAAGTGGTGGTCCAGTTACGATATCACCAATTGCAAAGATGTTGCTTACAGATGTACGAGTTTGGTTATCGATTTCGATAAGACCACGGTCAGTCATTTTAACGCCAACTTGCTCAAGACCAAGCTCATCAGTGTTAGGACGGCGACCTACAGTAACTAATACGTAGTCAGCATCGATTACTTTTGACTCTCCGCCTACTTCAAACGTAACTTGTACGCCATCAGCAGTTTCTTCAACACCTTTAGCCATTGCTTTTGTATAGATTTCAACGTTTCCTTTTTTCTTAAGGTTACGTTTAACAAGAGAGCTCATTTGTTTTTCAAAACCAGCTAGAATTTCATCAGCAGCTTCTACAAATGTAACTTCTGTACCGAAGTTAGCAAAAGCAGTACCAAGCTCAGTACCGATGTAACCTCCGCCGATTACAACTAATTTTTTAGGAACTTCTTTAAGCGCTAATGCACCTGTAGAGTTGATTACGCGCTCAGAGAATTTGAATCCAGGGATCTCGATTGGACGAGAACCAGTTGCAAGGATTGCATTTTTGAATTTGTACGTTTGTGCTGAATTTTCATCCATTACACGTACAGTTTCGCTGTCAACGAAGTAAGCTTCACCTTTTACGATGTCAACTTTGTTACCTTTAAGAAGGCCTTCAACACCGCCAGTAAGTTTGTTTACAACGCCGTTTTTGAATTCTTGAACTTTAGAGAAATCAACTGTTACGTTCTCAGCGATAATCCCCATGTCTTCAGAATGTTTAGCATGTTCAAAACGGTGACCTGCAGCGATTAATGCTTTTGAAGGAATACAACCAACGTTTAAGCATACGCCTCCAAGATTACCTTTTTCTACGATTGTAACTTTTTGACCTAATTGAGCTGCACGAATTGCTGCAACGTAGCCACCAGGGCCAGCACCAATGACAAGAGTATCAGTTTCGATTGGGAAATCTCCTACTACCATTTATTACGCCTCCATTAATAATAATTCTGGATCATTTAATAAACGCTTGATTTGGTTAAGAGCGTTTTGAGCTGTTGCGCCATCGATAATACGGTGGTCAAAGCTTAGTGATAATGCTAATACTGGAGCAATTACAATTTCACCGTCGCGTACAACTGGTTTTTCAGCGATACGTCCGATACCTAGAATTGCAACTTCTGGATGGTTGATAACTGGAGTAAACCATTGTCCACCAGCAGAACCGATATTTGTGATTGTACAAGAAGCGCCTTTCATTTCAGCAGGAGCTAATTTACCATCACGTGCTTTTCCAGCAAGGTCGTTAATTTGATCCGAAATTTCGAATACAGATTTACGATCAGCATTTTTCACAACTGGTACTAAAAGACCTTTTTCAGTGTCAGCAGCGATACCGATGTTGTAGTAATGTTTTTGAATTACTTCATCTGTAGAATCATCAATTGAAGTGTTAAGAGCTGGGAACTTCTTAAGTGCTGAAGTTAACGCTTTTACCACGTAAGGTAAGAATGTTAATTTAATACCTTGATCTGCTGCAACTGTTTTGAATTTTTTACGATGAGCAACAAGAGCTGTTACATCGATTTCATCCATTAATGTTACGTGTGGAGCAGTGTGTTTAGAGTTAACCATAGCTTTTGCGATTGCACGACGGATACCGCTCATTTTCTCGCGAGTTTCTGGTAGATCGCCTTCAGGAATAGCTTGTGCTGCTGCTGCTTTTGGTTCAGCTGAAGCAGTTTCCTCTTTAGCTGGAGCTTCAGCAGTTGCTGTAGCTGTAGAGCCACCAGATAAGAAGCTATCGATGTCATCTTTAACAATACGTCCGTTTTTACCTGAACCAGGAACAGCTTTAATGTCTATACCTTTTTCACGAGCATATTTGCGCACTGAAGGCATAGCAATTACTTTGCGGTTAGGATCAACATCAGCTTGTGCTGCAGGAGCTGTTGCTTCTTCAGTCACTTCTTCAGTTGAAGCTTCTTCTTTAGCTTCTTCTGCTGGTGCATCATCATGATCGTCACCTTTGAATTTTAAGTCTTCGTATCCAGGAGCATCAAAAGTAACGATAACTTGTCCTACAGTAGCTACTGTACCTTCGTCAACTTTTACTTCTAATACTTTACCTTTTACAGGAGATGGGATTTCAACAACAGCTTTGTCATTTTGTACTTCTGCTAGTACATCATCCTCATCAATTTCATCTCCAGCTTTTACGAACCATTTTACAATTTCACCTTCGTGGATACCTTCACCGATATCCGGCAGTTTAAATTCAAATGCCACGTGTCTTCACCCTCCTAGTTAGTTGCGTTCAATTTGTTAGTGTTTATTTTATCTAAGACAGAAATCAGCACAAAGCTGATTTCTATCACAGTAAAATGCTAATTAAAATTCAAGTACTTTCTTAGCTGTTTCAACGATGTCTTTGTGGTCTGGTAACCATACGCCCTCAGCTTGAGAGAATGGGAACACAGTATCCGGTGCTGTTACACGTAATACTGGTGCTTCTAAGCTTAAGATTGCACGATCGTTAATTTCAGCTACAACGTTAGCTGCGATACCAGCTTGTTTTTGAGCTTCTTGAACTACTACTACGCGACCAGTTTTTTCAACTGATGCAAGAATTGTATCGATATCTAAAGGTTGAACTGTACGTAAGTCCACTACTTCAGCAGAGATACCTTCTTTTTCTAGTTCTTCAGCTGCTTTTAATGATGAGTGTACCATTGCACCGTAAGCGATAAGCGTTACGTCTGTACCTTCACGTTTCACATCAGCTGTACCTAAGTCAATAGTGTATGATTCTTCAGGTACTTCTTGACGGAATGAACGGTAAAGCTTCATGTGCTCTAAGTATACAACCGGATCGTTATCACGGATTGATGAAATTAAAAGACCTTTTGCATCGTATGGAGTTGAAGGAATTACAACTTTTAGACCAGGTTGAGATGCTACGATACCTTCTAAGCTATCAGCGTGAAGTTCTGGTGTATGAACGCCTCCACCAAATGGTGAACGGAATGTGATTGGTGCATTCCAGCGACCGCCAGAACGGTAGCGCATACGTGCAGCTTGACCTGATACAGAATCAAGTACTTCGTATACGAAACCAAAGAATTGAATTTCAGGAACCGGACGGAAACCTTGAGTCGATAGACCCACAGCAAGACCACCGATACCAGATTCAGCTAATGGCGTATCGAATACGCGATCTTCGCCGAATTCTTGTTGAAGACCTTCAGTCGCACGGAATACTCCACCGTTTACGCCAACGTCTTCACCAAAAACTAATACGTTTTCGTCGTTTTTCATTTCTGTGCGTAACGCATCAGTAATCGCTTGAATCATTGTCATTTGCGCCATGGCTTACTTCGACTCCTTCTCTTTGTAGATTTCATATTGCTCTTGTAAGTTTGAAGGCATAGTTTCGTACATGATTTCCATTAAATCTGTAACTTTTTGTTTTGGATAATCGTCAGCCTTCTTAATAGCTTGTTTGATATCTTCTTTAGCTTGCTCGATTACTTTGTTTTCTTCTTCTTCATTCCAGATGCCTTTAGCTTCTAAGAATTTACGGAAGCGAACAAGTGGATCTTTCTTTTCCCACTCAGTGTCAAGCTCAGCTGTACGATAACGAGTTGGATCGTCACCAGCCATTGTATGTGGACCATAACGGTAAGTTAATGTTTCAATTAAAGTTGGACCTTCACCGTTTACTGCACGCTCACGAGCTTCGCTTACTGCAACGTATACTGCTAGTGCATCCATACCGTCTACTTGAACGCCTGGGATACCAACAGCCGCTGCTTTTTGAGCGATTGTACGTGCTGCAGATTGCTTTTCAACTGGTGTTGAAATTGCAAAGCGGTTGTTTTGTACAACAAAGATTGCTGGAGCTTTGAATGCACCTGCGAAGTTCATACCTTCGTAGAAGTCACCTTGTGAAGCTCCGCCGTCACCTGTATAAGTGATCGCTACTGCTTTTTTACCGCGCTTTTTAAGACCTAGTGCCACACCAGCAGTTTGCACGATTTGTGCACCGATGATGATTTGTGGAGAAAGTACATCTACACCTTCTGGCGCTTGGTTACCGTGGAAATGACCACGAGAGAATAAGAACGCTTGATATAGTGGAAGACCATGCCAAATTAACTGAGGCACATCACGGTACCCAGGTAAAATGAAGTCTTCTTTTTCTAATGCGAAATGTGAAGCGATTTGAGAAGCTTCTTGCCCAGCAGTTGGTGCATAGAAACCTAAACGACCTTGACGGTTCAATGAAATTGAACGTTGATCAAGAATACGAGTGTATACCATGCGAGTCATTAACTCTTTTAATTTTTCGTCAGATAAATCTGGCAACGCTGATTTATTTACTACTTCGCCCTCTTCATTAAGAATTTGGAACGTTTGGTACTGCTCAGCGATTTTATCAAGTTGCTTTGATACATCAATAATAGCCTTTTTAGTTTTAGCAGCCATCTAAGTCACCTCTTCCTTTCATTTAAGCCGTATAAATTCATTTTACTAATCAAACAAACATACACGCTTTTAGAATGTCCCAAATGGACAAGTAAAAGTCATATTTTGTCGAGTAGCTTTTTGAATTCGCTAATCCTTAACATTTCTATGTATTCCCCAGCGAATTCTGTGCAAACATTTACGTAAAAGGAAAGTTTAAGCGAAACGAGCGTTTCGTTAAACTGTATTAATTATTTTGCAAAAATGATTAATACAACACTTACTACGCTACCTAGTTTACAATACACTAAAACAGTTCGTCAATGCATTTACATCAAGAAATTACGCTTTTTTAGTTTGTGAAATAAAACACATAAAAAAGACATGCTGTACTATTACACAGATACAAACTGTATTATATGTTTTATAATAACCTTCTCTTTTTTTACGTCTGCACATCTCCTATCTTGCCACAAATAAACGATTTTTTAAAACAATAACCTTTTGTAATTTTTACTTGAATCGTGTCGAAACTCTTTCTTTATTTCAGAAAACCTTCCTTTTCAGCCAAAAAAAAAGACCTGTAAACTTCACAGGCCTTCTTATTTATCCTCGCTATTTTTCACCTTTAACTTCGTTTTGTTATAAAAATCTTCTTTGGCTTTGTTATAGTCAGCTGTTAGTGTGTTAAACGTTTCTTTTTTCTTTTCAACTTCTTTATAAGTAGCATTGATCGAAGCGATTTGTGTTTCAAGATTCTCTAATTTCACATTGTCTTTTTCAAAGAGCGTATATAGCTGACGATCTAATTCAATGGAATGAAGATAGGCATCATGTAAGGACTGGTAGGCCTTATAACGCTTCTTCATTAACGAAGATAGTTCAAGCGCCTCTTCTTTTGCTTTGCCGTCCTCTAGCTTTTGGATCTTTGGCTCTGTCGCTTCAAACTGTTTTTGCGAAGCGCTGATGCTTTTTTCTTCTTTTTGTAATTTATTTTCACGCTCATCTAATAACTGCTGCGCTTTTTGTGCTTTATTTTTTATTTTCTTTTTATCTTTAATCCCTAGCTCAATAATTTGGTCGTATATCGCATTTTCTTGCTGTTCTAAATCAGCTAACGGTTTTTGCTGATCAGCAAATTGCTTTTCTTGTGCTACCACTTTTTCTAATCCATTATATACCTCAAGTTCAGGCGATGAGCCCTCTGCACAGCCTGCTAGTGACATAGCAGCAATGCCAATAACTATATATCTTCCGACGCATTTCATATTTGGTAAATCCTCCCTTATTCATGGGTCATTATACAATTTTTGTAGGAAATTAGCAATTTATCTACACCCTTTTTCCACCTTTTAATATATTATACTAACCCAATCGTGAAAAAAAGGGAGTTTATTACTTTTTACCTTGGGATTGATAACTACGGGAGGTTACATTATGTTGGGTTATGGTGGATATGGCTGCGGCGGTTCTAATAAAGGTTTCGTGTTATTAATCGTACTGTTCATTTTATTAGTTATTATCGGCTGCAGCTGTGGCGGCTGGTAATTATACAATAAAAGCGGCTAACTGCCGCTTTTATTTTTTCTTATGCATGTTTTTCCAAATGTTTGATACATATAATTAGTAGAAACATTTATGTGGTCAAGGTCGAGGTAATGACTTTTTTATACGGATTTGGTACACTTTATACCTATAAAATAGCCTAGGGAGATGTGAAAGTTGATTACAATGAACGATATTATCCAAGACGGACACCCAACGCTGCGAGAAGTAGCAAAAGAAGTACCGTTACCTGCTTCTGAAGAAGACAAAAAGATTTTACATAGCTTATTAGAATATGTGAAAAACAGCCAAGACCCTGAAATTGCTGCTAAATATGGACTGCGATCTGGTATCGGACTTGCCGCTCCTCAAATTAATGTATCAAAACGAATGATTGGGGTACACGTTACGGATGAAAAAGGCAAGCTATACAGCTATGCATTATTTAACCCTAAGATCATTAGCCACTCAGTTGAAAAGACATACCTTACAGGCGGTGAAGGCTGCTTGTCTGTCGATCAAGATATCCCAGGATTTGTTCCTCGATATGCACGCATCACAGTAAAAGGCACAACGCTTGAAGGCGAAGAAGTGAAAATTCGTTTGAAAGGCCTTCCTGCTGTCGTATTTCAGCACGAGATTGATCATTTAGACGGAATTATGTTTTATGATTACATTAATAAAGAACATCCATTTCAAGAACCTGAAAATGCTTTTCCATATGAACGCTAAAAAACGCGAGCTAGAGCTCGCGTTTTTTCTTATTTTAACAATCCTACTAGCTCTAATCCGTGGAGAATACCACCTTCTGCTACATCTTTTGTAACAAGATCAGCCACTTCTTTCACGACTTCTTCCGCATTTCCCATCGCTACGCCATTTCCGACAAACTCAAGCATTTCGATATCGTTTAAGCCGTCTCCGAATGCATATACATCTTTTTTATCAAAGCCAAGCTTTTCAATCATGGTCTCAATTCCTCGCGCTTTTGATCCACCTTTTGGGAGAACATCAGTTGAAAATTCATGCCAGCGAATAAAGTCAAATTTCTTAAATTTTTCTTCATAAGGAGCTTCTTCTCCCGCTGTACAGAATAAGAGGGATTGATAAATTTCACGCCCTTTGAAATAAGCAGGATCGTGGTGAGGGTGGGTAAATCCAATTTTCAGCGTGCTGATGCTGGATTCGATATAATCATGAAATTCAATGTTTGATTTCATATCTTCATGATCCATGTATACGACAGGATGATCATGCTCAACAGCAAAAGCCGTTAAATCCTGAAGCTCTTCTTTATTTAACGGCTTTTTGTAAAGAACTTCTCCATTTAAGACAATGTACTGACCATTAAAGCTAATATATGTTTGAATATCCAACTCTTCACGCAGATCTTTAAACATAAAAGGAGCCCTTCCAGTTGCAATTGCCACTTCATGCCCCTGCTCTTTTAACAGCTGGACAGCTTTTTTTGTAGAAGCAGGCAGTTTTTTATCATGATCCAATAACGTTCCATCAATATCAAAAAAAATAATCTTTCGTTCCACGTTTATCACCTTATTTTTTATAATTTTTTATCTCTTTGTTAAGCCTTTCCAATTATACCAAACAAGCACTGATTTCTCTATAAATGGACGTTCCTATTTACAATTTTTCCATATTTAACCACGAGAAACCTCTCCCTTTTCATCATATAATAAAAGTACAGAGAGAGACAGGCAGGTATCGCAAAAAAACAAAGGAGCTGAAAAATCATGTTAAAAGATTTTCGAAAAAGGCTGCTAAAACGCTGGAATGAATTATTGCGTAAAAAAACGATGGCATAATCGATTTTTTTAGGGCTTTCTGTTGTAAAATTTGCAGAGTGTGTGTCTGCATCGTACAATGGAATAGCCCTTATTTTTTATACGCCCGGAAAATATAGTCTTGTATCCGTTTCCTATTAATATTATTCTATAATTAATTGACTTGTTATATTTAGATGACTAAAATGTAGTGAAAGCAAGTTTCTTTAGAAAATACATGAAATACATACACATTTTATAATATAATAAAATAAGTTATTTGAATTTCGGAATTAAGGAGAGATTTTTGTTATGATTTTTAAAGTTTATTTTCAAGAAAAAATGAGTGAAGTAGCTGTACGTGAGAATACAAAAACAGTGTATGTGAACGCAGATTCTGAGCGTGACGTTCGTAAAAAGTTAAAAGCGCGTTCAATTAATATTGAGTTTGTTCAAGCAGTGACTGGAGACTATCTAGAATATGAACAACAGCATGAAGATTTTAAAGTATTGGAGATATGATGAAAATGAAATTTGTAAAAAATAATCAAACGGCAGTTTTCGCCCTGGGTGGACTAGGCGAAATCGGTAAAAATACGTATGCCGTACAGTTTCAAGATGAAATTATTCTTATTGATGCAGGAATTAAATTCCCTGAAGATGAGCTTTTAGGAATTGACTACGTTATTCCTGACTACAGTTATTTGGTAAAAAATGCAGATAAAATCCGTGGCCTTTTCGTTACACATGGTCATGAAGATCACATCGGCGGAATTCCTTACTTATTAAGAGAATTAAACATTCCTATTTATGCAGGGAAATTAGCCCTTGGACTTCTTCGCAACAAATTAGACGAGCATGGGTTGCTTCGTACAGCTCAGCTTCATGAAATTACTGAAGATGACGTAATTAAATTCCGTAAAACATCGGTAACGTTCTTCCGCACAACTCACAGTATTCCTGATTCTTACGGAATTGTGGTAAAAACACCAAACGGACAAATCGTACATACAGGAGATTTCAAGTTTGATTTTACACCAGTGGGCGAACCGGCTAACTTAACAAAAATGGCTGAAATCGGTAAAGAAGGCGTTCTATGCTTGCTTTCAGACAGTACAAACAGTGAAATTCCTAACTTTACGATGTCTGAGCGCCGCGTAGGTGACAGCATTCATGACATTTTCCGTAAAGTAGACGGCCGTATTATTTTTGCAACGTTTGCTTCAAATATTCACCGCTTACAGCAAGTAGTGGAAGCAGCCGTATTGCATAACCGCAAAGTTGCTGTATTCGGACGCAGTATGGAAGCAGCTATTGAGATTGGCCAACAGCTTGGATATATTTCATGTCCAAAAGATACGTTCATTGAGCCTTCTCAAATTAACCGAATTCCAGCTAACCGCGTGACTATTTTATGTACAGGCAGCCAAGGTGAACCGATGGCAGCGCTATCTAGAATTGCAAATGGTACTCACCGCCAAATTCAAATTATCCCTGGAGATACGGTTGTATTCTCATCTTCACCTATTCCAGGAAATACAGTAAGTGTTAGCAAAACAATTGATATGCTATTCCGTGCAGGAGCAGAGGTTATTCACGGTGCTCTAAACGATATTCATACTTCTGGACACGGCGGACAGGAAGAGCAAAAATTAATGCTTCGTTTGATGAAACCAAAATACTTTATGCCAATTCACGGTGAGTATCGCATGCAGAAGATGCACATCAAACTTGCAACAGACTGTGGAGTTCCTGAAGAAAACTGCTTCATTATGGATAATGGAGAGGTGCTAGCTTTAAGCGACAGTGAAGCTTCAGTAGCTGGAAAAATCCCTTCAGGCTCTGTATATATTGACGGAAGCGGAATTGGTGACATTGGAAATATCGTACTTCGTGACCGCCGTATTTTATCTGAAGAAGGACTTGTTATTGTCGTTGTAAGCATCAATATGAAAGACTTCAAGATCGCTGCTGGTCCAGACATTATCTCTCGTGGTTTTGTTTATATGCGCGAATCTGGCGACTTAATTAATGATGCACAGTCCCTCATTACAAAACACTTGAACAAAGTGATGGAACGTCGTACGTCACAATGGTCTGAGATTAAAAATGAAATCACAGACACATTGGCTCCATTCCTTTACGAAAAAACAAAGCGCCGTCCAATGATTTTACCAATCATTATGGAGGTTTAATAAAAGAAAAAGAGCAGATGCAATTGCATCTGCTCTTTTTTATTAGGAACTGGCAAATTTATTTTCGAAGCGGTTGATATCTGCGTCTGCTCCAATAACAATCAACACGTCTCCTTCTTGTATCGTTTCGGACGCCTGAGGAGAAACGATGATATCTCGATCACGCTTAATGGCTACAATGTTAATACCATATTTCGCACGAATGTCTAACTCAATCAGCGTATTGCCAGCCATTCTTTTGCTTGCTACTAATTCGACAATGCTGTGTTCTTCAGATAGCTCCAAATAATCCAGCACGCTGTTTGAAATCATGTTATTGGCAATTCTTCGTCCCATATCTCGTTCGGGATGCACGATAAAATTGGCGCCAATTTTTGATAATACTTTGGCATGATAATCATTTTGCGCTTTTACCGTTATTTTTTCAACCCCCAGCTCTTTTAGTATAAGGGTCGTCAAAATACTTGCCTGAATATTGTCGCCAATAGCTACGATAACGTGATCAAAATTACGAATTCCTAAACTTTTTAGAACCCCTTCATCCATTGAATCGCCTACTACTGCATGCGAAGCAACGTTAGCATACTCATTTACCTTTTCTTCATCAATGTCAATCGCCAGAACTTCCATTCCTTGATCGCTTAATGTTTTACAAATACTTCCACCAAATCTACCTAATCCGATGACTGCAAATTCTTTTTTCATTTGAATTCCTCCATTATGTACAGGAAAAAATCTGAACTACCGTTATTTTACCACAATTCTTTTGTATCAACCTCATTTTCCCGTTAACAACGCTTATATGTCTTTACTATTTCTCATAGAAAAACAGAAGGATCAGCTCCTTCTGTTTTTTAAGCTGTAGCATGGGTTTGAACAAGGTAATAATATACGCCTTTTTGCTGCATAAGTTCCCCGTGATTGCCTGTTTCAATAATGCTTCCGTGATCTAACACAATGATGTTATCTGCTTCTCGTATAGTCGATAGCCGATGAGCAATCATGATGGCCGTTCTGTTATTTAACAGCGTTTTAAGCGCTTGTTGAATCTTCACTTCTGTTTCTGTATCGATGCTTGCTGTCGCTTCATCTAAAATGATAATACGAGGATCAGCCAACAGCGTTCGAGCAAATGAAATCAATTGACGCTCTCCCACCGATAAGACGTTTCCTCGCTCTTCTACTTCCGTATCATAGCCTTTTTTCAGACGCTTTATAAAATCTGCAGCCCCTACCGCTTCTGCGGCCTTAATTACTTCATCATCGGTAGCATCCGGTTTTCCAAACCGAATATTCTCCGTGATGGTTCCTGAAAAAATAAAGGTTTCTTGCAGCACAATACTAATTTGTGCTCGTAAACTCGCTAACGTAATATCTTGAATAGGCATATTATCAATTAAAATCTGCCCTTCGTTCACATCATAAAAACGTGTGATTAAATTAGCAATGGACGTTTTTCCAGATCCAGTATGCCCCACTAAAGCAACCGTCTGTCCTTCTTTTATTTCAATTGATACGTTGTTTAGAGCTTTCCGCTTCCCATCATAAGAAAATGAGACGTGCTTGAACTCAACTTTCCCCTTCATATTCTCTAAAGACGTAGCGGTTTCCAAATCTGCGACGAGAGGTTTTTCATCTAGAAATTCAAAAATGCGCTCGGATGAAGCCATTCCCATTAATAATTGATTGTACACTTGCCCTAAACGAGAAATCGGTTCCCAAAACATCCCCAGATAAAAAGCAAATGATACAAAAATACCAATTGTTAGCCGCTCATCTTGAATAAGTGCAGCACCGAACCAAATTAAAATGGCCGTTCCGACAGCATTTGTGAATTCTACAAACGGTCGAAACATGGCATTTTTTCGAGTAGCTTGCCTCCAGCTCTCGTAATTTTCACTGTTTATGCGATCAAAAAACAGCATATTTTCTTGTTCTTGAGCAAATGACTGAGTAACGCGAATGCCTTGAATACTCTCATTTAAATGTGAATTTAATACTGACTGCTTCATACGAACAACTTGCCATGACCGGCGGATTCTTCTTCTCAGCTTTGTAGAAATCAAAAACATAATCGGTAAAATGACTAAAACAGCACATGTCAAAGCAGGACTGAGAGAAAATAATATAACCACAATTCCCACTAACAATAAGAGGTCCATAAACAGGTTAACTACCCCGTTGGTAAATAAATCTTGAAGAGAGTTAATATCATTCATAATCCTTACAAGAATAGAGCCTCCTGAACGCGTATCAAAAAACCGATGCGACAGCCCTTGAACATGCGTAAATAAATGTTTTCTTAAATCATATATCACGTGCTGCCCGAGTTGATTCATCCATTTAATCCGAAAGACATTCGCAATATAAGATAGGATATACAAGCTAAAAATGATGAAAACTAACTGCATGAGCAGCGTGCTATTCTTATTTTTTACAGCATGATCAAGCGTATAGACACCTATCAAAATAGGAATAGCGAGTCTAATGACCGTCGTGATAATGACCATAAGAAACGAGAAAGGAAGCAAGTTTTTTCGATATGGATGAAGATAACGAAACAAGCGGGCCATTTGCTTCCAGTTAAACGTCTTATCAATGATTTGATCTGTTTGATAATAAAAGCGCTCTCGCACAACTTTATTTTTTTCGCCTGCCATTCTATTCCTCCCTTGTTATACGTTCATCACCGACGTACTGCTTTCATATTGAATGTCGTAAATGTTTTTATAAATCCCTTGCTTTTGAATGAGCGTTTCATGGCTTCCTCTCTCTTTTATACGACCTTCATGTAAGACCAAGATTTCATCGGCATGTCGCAAAGAAGAAAGGCGGTGCGCGATAATAAACGTCGTACGATTTTTCATCACTTCTTTTAAAGCCAATTGAATTTCTCTTTCTGTTTTCATATCAACGGCACTGGTGGCATCATCTAATACTAGAATACTAGGATTTAAGATAAGCGCTCGTGCAATCGCAATACGCTGCTTTTGCCCCCCTGATAACCCCAGTCCTCTCTCTCCCAGCATCGTATCATATCCATCTGGAAGTTCCATAATAAAATCATGCGCCTGCGCCCGTTTTGCAGCATCAATAATGTCTTCTCTAGAAATACCCGGCACGCCATAAGAGATGTTGGTTCCTATGCTGCTTGAGAACAAAAACGTTTCTTGAAGTACAAAGCTAATTTCTTTCCGAAGAACAGAGAGCGGATACTCTTTAATCGGACGATGGTTAACTAAGATCTGTCCTGAAGTCGGTTCATAAAACCTCGTGAGCAGCTGTGTTAAGCTTGTTTTGCCGGCTCCAGTTGCTCCGATTAAACCTACTACTTTCCCTTTAGAAGCAGAAAACGATATGTTCTCAAGCGATTTTTTATCCTCGTTTGGATAGGATAAGCTAACATGCTGAAACTCGACCGTTCCATTAATAGAGAAACTTCCGGCATGCTCATGGACTTTTTCTTCTTCTTCTAAAATTTCTAGCAGCCTTTCACCTGAAGCTTTAGACTGTGAAAACATATTGATAACAAACCCTAGATTCATAATCGGCCACATTAAATAAGAGGTTAAGCTAAAGAAAGCAACAAGCTCTCCAGGACGTACGCTTCCGTTCATAACAAGCGCTCCTCCGTAAGCAAGGAGACCAACAATAGATAAATTCCCTATAAACTCCATTAAGGGGAAATAAGTTGCCCACACATTCGCTGTTTCAATGTTTCGATTTTTATAAACTCCGTTGGAATCGTTAAATTTAGAGGTTTGAAATTTTTCTCTTGATAATGATTTGACCGTCTGTATGCCGCTTATATTTTCTTGAACATTTGTATTAAGTTCTCCAAACGATTGGCGAATTAAGCGAAACGCTGGATGAACGCGTTTATCAAAACGATAAACAGCTACCCCCAAAAAAGGCAGCAGGCAGATTGTGACAAGAGTGAGTGAAATAGAGTAATAGAACATAACGGAAAAGCTGGCAGTAAGTAAAATGACGAAGCGAATTAATTCTGAGAAGCCAAAAGATAGAAAAAAACGAAATCCTTCTACATCAGCTGTCAACCTGGACATCAAGTCCCCTGTTTTAGCATTGTCATAATAAGAAAACGGTAAATACTGAAGTTTGCGGTAAAGTTTATTGCGAAGAGTATACACGGACTTAATTCCAAATAAGTCGCCGTAATATTGCTGAATATATGTAAAGATTCCTTTGATGATCATCAGTCCAATAAAAATAAATGCTACATTATCGACTAGCTGATATTGTTTTCCTAACACGATATGATCAATCGTATATTGCAGCACAATAGGGTAAATCACAGTGATGGAGGTTACAAATAACAAGCAAATAGCAGAATAAAAAAAGTACATTCGGTACGGCAAATAAAAATCTTTTAGTTTTTTAAACGTTCCCATATACCCCGTCCTTTCCCTTAGCTAAGATGTGGCACACATATTTAAATATATCGGTTCCCGAAATAAATTACCATAATTTTTAGATATTTTTTCAAAAAAAGGTAAATAGTCATAAAAAAGAGGTTGGGATATAGCTAAATGAATTCCATCTAAAGACGAAACTATTCACCCAAACAAAAAAACGAACCACTAATCAAACATATTGATCAATGGTTCGTTTTTCACTTCGTCTAAAATACTTTTGTCCCAGCTTCTTTTTTTATTGTTTTTCCACTGCATGTCCGCCGAACTCATTGCGAAGAGCGGCAACTACTTTACCTGTAAACGTATCATCTTCAAGTGAGCGATAGCGCATCATTAAAGATAAAGCAATAACTGGCGTTGGCACTTGTAAATCTAAAGCTGATTCAACCGTCCATTTTCCTTCACCGGAAGAATGCATAACTCCTTTAATACTGTCAAGTTTTGCATCTTTTGAAAATGCACGTTCCATTAATTCGATTAACCATGAGCGAATAACAGAGCCATTGTTCCATACGCGGGCTACAGCTTCGTAGTCATAGTCAAATTCACTTTTCTCTAACACATCAAAACCTTCAGCAATTGCTTGCATCATGCCGTACTCAATTCCGTTATGAACCATTTTCAAGAAGTGACCGCTTCCTGCTGCACCTGAATAGAGATAGCCGTTTTCTACGTTGATGTCGCGGAAAATAGGTTCGATTGTAGCAAATGCTTCTTTATCTCCGCCAATCATCATACAAGCGCCGTTTCGGGCACCTTCCATTCCGCCGCTCGTTCCAACATCGAAGTAGTGAATTCCTTTTTCAGCAGAAGCTGCAGCACGTCGTACGGAATCTTTATACTTAGAATTACCGCCTTCGATAATCATATCTCCTTCTTCAAGTAATTCTTGAAGCTCAGAAATTACTTTTTCTGTGAGCTCTCCAGCTGGAACCATTACCCAAGCAATGCGTGGTTTTTCTAATTTGCTTACTAATTCTTGAATGGAAGAAGCGCCTTCTGCTCCCTTTTCTGATACTTTCTGTACGGCTTCGTTGTTCACATCGAATGCTACCACAGAATGGTTATGATCTAGTAAATTCAATACTAAGTTTGCTCCCATTTTCCCTAAGCCAATCATACCTAATTTCATATGTAAATTACCTCCAATAGTAAGTTTCGTATCATGTTGTTAGTGTTAGTATGGTGTAAACTCACAAGAAAAAATCCACATTTTTATATTTCCTTTATCAGTTACTTCCTACACACAAAAAAGAAAAACATTCGATGCAAGTTCTACTAAGCATCGAATGCTTTTCACCTGTTACAACTGCCTGTATTTATTCGTTCTCGCCTAATACACGATTCACGCGCTTTTCAAGCATTTTCATACCGCTTCCACCAGCTTGGAAGTGGCGTAGCTGACCTGTTTTGTCAAATACATAATATGCCGGTACATATTGATTTTCAAATGCATCCGTTAATTTATGTTCACTGTCTACAAAAATTGGCTGCGTAATATCGTGTTCTGCTGCTACTTCTTTAATTTTTGTTAAGTCTAAATCATCTTCAGAGCGCGGCATATGAACGGCTACTACGTTTAGTTGTTCTTTGTATTGGTCGCGAAATTCATTTACTTGAGGCATTGCTTCTTTACATAGATGACAGCTTACTGACCAAAAATGAATAAGCGTTGGCTTTTCGCCAATTAGCTGCTCTTTTGTAACCTCTCCGTTTAACCATTCTGTAGCGCCCGTTAACTCAGGCATTGGCTGACGTAATTTCATGAATAAAAGCCTCCCTTGTTTTCACTATTATTGACTATATGTTCTTTATTATCCGATGAAAAAAAGGCCTAACGTGGACGTTAGACCTTTTAAACGTTGTGCTTACGCGTTTAAAGTAGCTTGACCTGGTTTCCAGTTAGCTGGGCAAAGTCCGCCAGTTTGTAACGCTTGAAGAACACGTAAAGTTTCATCAACGTCACGGCCAATATTGTTGTGGTTTACAACTGAATATTGTAATTCGCCTTCTGGGCTGATGATGAATAAACCGCGAAGTGCTACACCTTCTTCTTCAATTAAAACGCCGTACTCACGAGAAACAACGTGATTTGTATCAGCTGCTAATGGATATTTAAGATCACCTAAACCATTATCTTTACGATCAGTGTTGATCCAAGCTAAGTGTGTATGGATTGTGTCTGTAGAAACACCGATTACTTCTGCGTCAAGATCTTCAAACTCATCATAACGGTCAGAAAGTGCAGTGATTTCTGTTGGACATACAAATGTAAAGTCCATTGGATAGAAGAATAATACTGTCCATTTGTCATTTTTAATATTTTCTTCTAAGCTAACTTTACCGAATTCTTTGTTTGATAATACAGCTTCCATTTCAAAGCGTGGAGCTTGTTTACCTACCATACGTTCTGGCATACATGATCCCTCCAAATAATTATTAAATGAGAAAATGTATAAAACATTCTCACTTATGTACTGTTATAACGGTTTTCATTATAATGGATATTGTTTTTTTAGTCAATATTAATTAAGAATGAATTTAAACAACATCTTATAATGGTAACATAGTTGTTATGCCCGCCTTTAGGGCAAATTAAACCCCGACTTCAGCAAAAAAATGCTATAAAAGGGTTGCATTTATTTACCTTCTCAGTTTAGCATGTCTAATATCGGGAATAAACAAATGTGCTCATACTCTTACAAAATCTTTTCCACAGAATACATTCCCACTTATTAATATTGAAACAGAACATAGGAAGGATGAACAACGAATGTTTAAGATGCAAGACATCAACTGGGAACAGCTTCTTACCAATGCTGGAGTTATTGTGTTAAAACTTATTGCCATTACCATTGTATTTTTGCTTGTACGAGCAATTGGTAAAAAAGTTATTGAGCGTTCTTTTGAAAAAATGAGTGAGCGCGAAAATACTACGCGCGGACGCATGCTCACACTCAAAAGTTTAACCGTTAATGTGTTTTCATATGTACTTATTTTTATTTTTGTCGTCATGCTGCTTGAAGCAGTAAATATCCATGCGACAGCTCTATTAGCCGGTGCCGGAGTTGTGGGTCTAGCAATCGGGTTCGGTGCTCAAGGACTAGTTAGCGACGTTGTAACAGGTTTCTTTTTACTTCTTGAAAAACAGCTGGATGTTGACGACTATGTAACAACCGGAAGTTTTTCAGGAATTGTCGAATCAGTAGGTCTGCGTACTACTCAAATTCGCGGATTTGATGGAACTTTACACTATGTGCCTAACCGTGAAATTACAAGTTTAAGCAATCATTCCCGAGGCAATATGCGCGCGTTGATTGATATTGGCATTTCGTATGATGATGATATTGACAAAGCAATTTCCGTACTAGAAAAAGTATGTGAGCGCGTTGCTGCAACAAATGAAAACATTGTAGAAGGACCAAGCGTGATAGGAGTTCAAGGTCTAGGCGCATCGGACGTTGTGCTTCGTGTAGTTGGCAAAGCTAAAAACGGTGAGCAGTGGGGGGTTGAACGTCAGCTTCGCAAAGAGTTTAAAGAAGCATTTGACGCAAACGGTATTGATATTCCGTTCCCTCATCAAGTAAATATTGATAAAAAGCAGCCTGAAGATGCCAAGCAGCCTCAGCATGCATAAAAATAGCCGAAGGATTTATTCCTTCGGCTTTCTTTTATCCTTGTACCTTGTTGCCTACTTGCTGACAAATTTCTTCTGCCGTTAATCCGCTAGCTGTAATAACTGAGCCTTGCGTTACTGCATCAGAAATCCCCATTACGTTTGAATCCTGTCCTGTTACAACACAGCATTCGCACCCTTGTGCATCACTTTCGTTGCGTAATTGTACCACTTCATGTCCGAGCTGCTGAAGTGCAGCCTGTACATCTGTTAAACCGTATTCTACACCAATTCGTGCCATCGTTGCCCACCTCCTCATGGTATTAATTTAGCCATAAGGAAAAATGATTATACGATTTATTGATTGCCTTTATGTTCAAAATATTTTGTAATAAGTAAAATCGCCGTATCTATTGCGCCTTCATGAGGCTGCAGCTTTGCATGATGAAGCCCATATTCAGACTGAACACCAAGCCAAAACATAAATCCAGGAATATCTTTTAGCATATAGCCAAAATCTTCTCCTGTCATTGCTTCTTTGCACTCAATGACATCCACGTCGGTTTGCGCTTTGGCAAATTCCATAAACTCTCGCGTGACTTCATGGTGATTATATACTTGATGATACATACATCCATAATCAATGGCTGTTTCACACTGATACCCTACTTCTACTCCTTTAACAATCGCTTCAATTCGTTCTTTAACACGCGTCATTGATTCAGGAGATAGCGTGCGAATGGTTCCTTCTATGCGAGCTCGCTCCGCAATAATATTTTGAACCGTCCCCCCTTGAATTTTTCCTACTGTAATTACAGCGCTGTCTAGCGGATCAACGTTGCGAGCAACAATCGTTTGAAGCTGTGAAACGAGCTGACATGCAGCGACTACCATATCATTTGTTGTATGTGGATAAGCAGCATGCCCGCCTTTTCCTTTTAAATCAATAAATAGCTCCGACGTGTTAGCAAATAGTAACCCTTCCTTCAGCGCAATCGACCCAACCGGATATTCAGGAGCTACGTGAAGGGCAAAGATGAAATCTGGAAGCCATTCTTTCATGATATCGCTTTGGAGCATTGGCTGTGCTCCTCCTGGACCTTCTTCTGCAGGCTGAAAGATGAACAGTACGTTATCTTTGATTTCATGCTGAGCAAAGTAAGTCAGTACGCCTAGCCCAATGGCCATATGCATATCATGTCCGCAGGCATGCATGAGTCCTTCATGCTGTGATTGAAAAGAATAATTCGTTTCTTCCGTGATAGGAAGACCGTCAATATCTGCTCGGTAGCCTATTGTTTTAGTTGGGTTTGTACCATGTACTTTAACAAAGAGTCCCGTTTTCCACGTCTTTACTTCTAAGCGCTCTTGCGGAAGAGTGTTAATATAATCAAGCAAAAAACGCTGTGTTTTCACCTCTTGAAACCCTAATTCAGGAATTTTATGTAGCTCTCTTCTTATTTTCACAAATTCATTTTCAGCCATGTGTATGTCCTCCTCACGAAATAAAGAAGAAAGCGTGGTTGCCCACGCTTCCAACTTGTCCATATGATACGTTTAAGGATTCAGTATCCCAATCGCTAAAACCTATTAATTCAGCAAAGAAAAAGCGCAAACTGATCGTTTTTCTTATTCTTCGTTTAATTGACGCAATTCTTGCTTGATTTCTGTTTTAGACTTTGTTTTTTCGTCAATTTCTTTAATAACGCGTGCTGGCGTACCTGCTACTACTGTGTAAGGAGCTACATCTTCGACCACAATTGCACCTGCAGCAACTACGGCACCTTTACCTACTGTTACCCCTTCAAGAACAACAGCATTAGCACCGATTACTACATCATCTTCTACTACAACTGGTTTTGCAGAAGGTGGCTCAATAACACCAGCTAATACAGAACCTGCGCCGATATGACAATTTTTACCTACTGTTGCACGACCACCAAGTACTACGTTCATGTCGATCATTGTTCCTTCACCGATTACAGAACCGATGTTAATCGATGCACCCATCATAATAACAGCGTTGTCGCCGATTTCAACTTGATCGCGAATAATAGCGCCTGGCTCAATACGGGCTTTAATTCCTTTCATATCTAATAAAGGAATCGCAGAGTTGCGGCGATCGTTTTCAATTACGTAGTCTTCAATTTTTCCTTCGTTTGCTTCAATAGCAGCTTTGATTTCTTTCCATTCACCAAATACTACACCTGTGTTGCCCGTTACGAATGTTTTAGAAGATGAACCAAAGTCAATTCCTTCTACTTCACCTTTTACGTAAACTTTTACCGGTGTTGATTTTGTGCTGTTTTGAATAAATGAGATAATCTCATTAGCATCCATCATTTTCATTATGTATTCCTCCTAAGTAAGCAATGTCTCATTTAATGTAACAAAATGCTTTCACAATGACAAGCATCATTATCGTTTTAATAAAAAGATAACGATTGCAAATAAAAAAAGCGAGCACCTGAGCTCGCTTTAGACCGTTTCTCTTACGTATTCACGTACAATATCAACAAATGCTCGAACTTGCTTCAGTTTAAACGCTGATTCATATCCAACTAAAGAAGTGTCTCGTGTAATTGGCTCGCCATTTGCTTTTAGAAGCGGCGTCCGATGAATATGGCTTCCAGCTTCTTTGATAGCAATCGATGGTAAAATAGCGAAACCAAGACCATTTAAAGCCATTTGTTTACACGTCTCAATCTGATCCACTACAATCGTACGCTTCGGTGTAGTATGAAACTCTCGATGCCACCATTCTAAAATTTCTTGATAATACGTTGAGTCACTTTTAAATTGAATAAATGGTCGATGAGTATTTACTACTTCCGCTGCCCTTTCAATTTCTGAATCAACTAGGTAAAGAGGATCTGTAAACAAATGTTCTTTGACGCCTTTCCAATCCGGATTTCCGCGTATGATTCCAATATGTACCTCATCTTCGTACAGGTAGCGAAGCATTTCACTGCTCCAGCCGGTTACAAGAGAGATTTTAGCATGTGGGTAACGATCCATATAGCGTTTTAACACCGCCGGCAGCCAGTGCTGTCCAATAATCGAAGCCACCGCTAATTTGAGTGTCCCATATACTTCATTATCTAAATGATGCAAGTCCTCGCGAACCCGATCTTCTTTTTCTACTACTTCTTTTGCAAATTGAACAATCTTTTCTCCAGCAGGCGTTAATGACAGTCCTTTTTGCGAACGAATGAAGATTTGTGTATCCCATGCTTTTTCAATGGTTTGCAGCCTCTGTGATAAAGCTGGTTGCGATACAAATAATCTCTCTGCAGCTTTTCTCATATTTAATTCTTGAGCTAATACAACGAGCATTCGACATTCTATTAATTGCATTCAGTTATTCCTTTCAAGCCTCTTTTTACTTTCATTTTACCTTTATCATATAAGAAAAAAACGGAGAAAGATAGGCTGAAACACGATTTCTTAAAAAAATTATTGAAATGACTCTTTCGGGAGAATGATGGACTGCCTTCTTAATGACTTTAACAAATTTCTTCGCGTTAAAATCCCTTCAAAAATACCATCTTCATTCTCTACGCACAAAAAAGGATGGTTAATCATGGCATTTATGACTTTTAATACGGATTTTTTCATGGAGACACGAGGAACATTTTGATTCATAACTTCTTCTACTTTCATGGTTTCTAATCGTTCAAATTCAATGCGCTTTAACCCTAAAATCGAATCTAAAATAAGCGTCATGCTCACGAACCCCTGCAGCTGAAACCTTGGATTTAATACGGGAATGGACGTATAGCCAGTCTTTGTTAACACAAGCAAAGCATGTTCTAAATTATTTCCCACTTGAACATGAGCAACTTTATCAGAAGTGACAAGCAAATCTCGAAGTTCAATTTGATTTAACTGATTGTGATCAATATCAATCATTTATACATTCTCCTTCCATTTCTCATAACTTCCACGTGTGTAAAGAGAAAAAGAACAAGCTACAAAATGAAAATAGCTTGCTTACGTAAATGCGAACCTTTAAGAGGGAATAGAAGCAGACACACTCGATGTTCTCCCTTATATGTTAAGTCTAGATTTTTTTAAAACAAGTGTCAACGAAAGTTCATAATTATCTGAATTTTTTATTTTGTTTTTTTTACAGCATTCGACCCTTTCCTTTCATTTATCAGAAAATCCGCTATCACTTTGTCGGTATTTCTCGGGAAAATAGGACAGAAGCCACCGCAAAAACTCCATACGCAGTAACAAAAAAATGCCGCAAAGTATAAAATCCTTTGCGGCATTCGTTTTGCTTTATCCCTTAATGAATAAGTTCAAAAATTTCAATTGCAATCATATCAACGTTATCAAATTGATAAACAGCTGGCTTTTCACCATCTTGATATACTTCAAGTTCGTATGTTTCAGTTTTTGCATGATATTTCACGCTGCAAATTCTTTTTCCCTCTACTTCGAAGAAGCGTTGTGGCGCTTCACTTCCACTTGCTTGCTCACGGAGATTCACAAGACGAGTTAAAATACCTTGTAATTGTGACATATAATCTCTCCTTTCACCTATTACATCATTACGCATTCGACTTTTCTACAATATCAATTCAAATAAGTACTTTATCTAAACTAATACTTAAAAGACACCATTTCACTATATGCCACATACTAAAAAAACACAAGTACTTTACGTGATTTTTCATAAGAAAATGCCTTATTATAGCGATATATGTCGTTTTTTATTATAATAACATAGCGATATACTATGTATCATCCAAAACTTCATTCTACTTTAACACCATTCATTTTGATATAGGGAGGTGCTTTCATTGAGATCTATAGAGCTGTACACACAACCAGCTTGCCCACCTTGCGAAATTGTTAAACAGTTTTTACAGCATCACCACGTTTCCTATAAAGAATTTGACGTATCTAAAGATGCTTCTGCTCGAAAACGAATGACTACTGAGTTAGAGTCTTATTCCACTCCGACTATTCGTGTTGATCAGGAAATTATCAGAGGGTTTGACCTTCAAGCGCTTGAGAAGCTTCTGAACATTGGGTAACAGAAACACTCAAAATAAGCTTTTCTCGGCTATTTTGAGTGTTTCTTACTATATATAAGCTTTTGCACCTTCCATTTCCCCTGTTTTTTTACTAAAGTGATCATTTCATAATGATCTTGGTATTTTACTCGTTCATTATGCACGGCCGGAAAAAATTGATAGACATAAGCTTTGTTTTGGTCGGAATGAAGAGCTACCTTCGTCTGTTCATCGAAAGAAAAGAAAGGGATGTAGTGTGTTAAATATTCAGGTCCCTCTCCGACATACCCTTGAGCTTTTTGTAAGAGAGCCTCATTAAAAAATACGGATGCATACTCATCATCTAAAAATAATTTCAGCTCACGAGCAGCATCTTGATTAGCATGGGCAGACGCAGCTCTTAGCTGAGCCTGATAAGCGTCCTGCAAATTTATAAAGATTTCATGCCTAATCTCTCCTGACACTTCTGCATGAACAGATTTTCCTGAGTACAAGGTCATCATCAAAAAGACAAGTAAGCATATTTTCTTCAAATTAACTCAGCTCCTTCGCTTCTTTTTTATTAGAATTCCGAAATTTCCCCTGCCTATGCATATCTCTATAACCGACTGTCGTTCCCCTCTAAAAAAACATAAAAAACCGGCAACCGCTTTTGCTGATTGCCGGTTTAACTTCAACTTATATATTCTCTACAAAACGTCTCTTTCATATAAAAAAGAATATGAAATATCAAGGAATATATAGTGCATATTATCAATCGGATACGAAAAAGTCCGGATATTCTCACCTGTTTCAATATCATTATACAAATCTGATAATATGCCTTTTTTTTCATAGCTCATTCGAATAATATTCTCAAGAAAATATGGGCGCCAGCTCCAATTTTTCTTTACATATTCAGGCTCAAGAATCCAATCCTCGTTTTTCTTTACATAGTTAGAAGACTTTTGAAATCCATTTTCATCGCAGATGTAAAGGCGAAAACACACGTTGGATAGTTCTTCTGCAATAACAGGCAGCATATCGTCATACGTTTCTAGCTTTCTGCACTTTGTCATTACCTGCTGCATTTTATCTTGAAAGCGTTCCGTCAGCTGGTAAACAGCAAGCAGCTTTTTCTTTTCATGAGCGATATACATTTCGAAACGTTCCTTTAGTTTATCCTTTAAGATGTTCGGATCGACAAGTTCAGCAGCCGGCTTATGTAAATAATAACCTTGAAAATATCTGCCTCCGTTTCTCCATGCATACTGCAGCTGATAGGAGGCTTCTATATCTTCATATAGAAGCGTAGCACCCATTTTTCTTGCTAAAAGAGATAAAGAATACAATACGTCTTGATACGACTGCGCCATGTCCGTTTGTCTTAGAATATGTAAATCTACTTTTAAGATATCTGGTGACAGCAACCCAATTCTGTCTAGATTACTACTTTCTTTTCCTATATTATCAATTGCAATCTTAATACCATATGTTTGATAATACTTTAGTAAGTGTTGAAGCGATTCCAAATCTCCACTAAAATTGTGTTCTGTAATTTCGAGAACAATTCGATCAAGCGATAATCCTTTATTTTCGAAAAGTTGCAATAATTCTAGCAAGGATTCTCCATGATCGTTCATTAATAAATTAGGGTTCTGATTAATAAAAATTAAAAATTGTTCTTCCTGGGTCAACATATGCTCGAGCGCTTGTGTTAAAACAGCATAATCAACTTCTATGCGATATTCATCCGGAATCGCATCATCATGAAAGAATGGGCCGAGACTTTCAATTTCCCCTTCATTTTGAAACCTCGCCAACACTTCATAGCCAATTACTCTATGTCCATCTGCACTAAAAATTGCTTGATAATACGGAAGAGTTTTCTCTATGTTTGTTAATACATCTAACGGGTCCACTCAACTCTCCCCTCTCCTTGTTCACTTTACGTTAGTATAATACGAATAGCATAATTTTGCTAGTCCTTCTAGGTTTGCTTTGTACTTTTTAGTGCGTATCCAACCTTAAAAAGGATGCTGATTTAGCCACTGTCCCCCGTCCATTGTGATGCATTCCCCATTGATATAAGATGCTTCATCGGAGAATAAGAAACTAGCTAATCCTGCTATTTCCTCAGGAGTTCCAAGGCGTCCTAATGGCACAGAATTCAATGTACGCGCTTTCATTTTTTCTGACTCAAATAACTTATCGGCTCCTCCTGTTCGCTCGATCGGCCCCGGCGCAATCGCATTCACCCGTATACCGTATTTCTTTCCCCACTCTACTGCGAGCGTGCGCGTCATGGTTAAAACTCCTGACTTGGCACAAGCTGAATGAATAACACCTGCTCCTGCGTTCCACGCATATGTAGCCACAATGTTTGTAATGGCTCCTTTTGTACCTTTATCGATCCAATATTTCCCTACTGCGGAACTGCAATAAAATGTACCATTTAATACAATATTAATTACGCTGTTCCATCCGTTAACGGATAAGTCTTCAGCTGCACATATAAAATTTCCTGCAGCATTATTAACTAAAAAATCAATTTGTCCAAATGCCTTGTCTGTTTCTTGAACCATTCGTTCCACATCTTCTGGATTGCGTACATCCATCACCACGGAAAGTACCTGTCCATCAAACGTTTTAATTTCTTTTTCTGTCTCTTGTAATCGATCGGCTGACCTACCTGTGATTACCACATGAGCACCTTGTTCTGCAAATCGCTTCGCCATATGTTTTCCCATTCCACTTGAACCGCCAGTAACAATTACGACCTTGTTCTTCAATTTATCTTCCTCCCCAAAACATAAGTGTTTTACAACTATTATTTTACTATTTTTTCTGAATAAAGTGAAACTTTTATCTATTTAACTTAAAAGCAGACTTCTCGTTGTGATGATAAAAAAAACAATGCTATAATGAAAACTTGAAAACTATAAGGAATAGGTTGATTTTGCATGAAAAAGACGTATACAAGACGATCTTTTTTGAAAGGACTAGCGTCTATTTCGTTAGGGTCTTTGCTCACCACGTCTTTTGGGTATACATATGCCAAATATATTGAGCCTAGACGTCTGCAAATTGTTCGTCATACAATTACTTCTAAAAACATTCCGAAAAGCTTTAACGGAATAAAAATTTTACAATTTAGTGATATTCACCTTGGACTCTCTTATGATTTATTACAACTAGAACAGCTTATGGTAACCATAAATAATTTGAAGCCTACTATTATATTATTTACTGGAGATTTAATGGATGTACCTAATGAATACCCGCATCCAGAAAGAATTCCCCCGATTTTACAGAGGCTTCAGGCTCCTCTTGGAAAATATGCTATATATGGTAATCATGATCATGGAGGATATGGAACAAATATCTACAAACAAGCCATTGAAGACGCAGGATTTAGACTTCTAGTAAATGAAGTTGACACAGTGTCCATGCCCGATAAAAGCTACATTCATATTTGTGGACTCGATGATATTATGCTTGGGAATCCACAATATGAGGGAACGCTAGGACAATTACAGCCGGATATCTTTTCTATTGCTATGATTCATGAACCTGACGTTGCTGTCAAAGCAGCTCCTTTTCCAGTGGATCTTCAGCTCTCCGGCCATAGTCATGGAGGCCAAATTCAAATTCCTTTTTACGGTCCTTTGATTACACCGCCCTTTGGGACGGTTTACCCTGAAGGAATGTACGAAGTTGGAGATTCTAAAATGAAGCTTTATGTGAATAGAGGCTTAGGAACCACGCGCATTCCTTTTCGTTTTTTAGCTACGCCTGAAATTACGCTTTTCACCTTGCAATCAACATAAAAACGCCCTTACAGGGCGTTTTTATGTTGATTGTCTTTTTTTAGCTGATCGTGACCGCCTAATTCTAGTCTTAAAGAAATAAACCAGGCTCAAAAGCTTCCGTTCAGCCATACACTACAAAGACAACTGACAAGGAGGTTAAATTATGTACTATCAATATCCCTATACAGGATATCGTAATATTCCAAATGGTGACGAGCGCTTTTTTGGATTTCCTTTTGTTGCTGGCTTAGCTGGTGGGCTGCTTGGCGGACTAGCTGTTGGCGGTTTTGGAGGCAGACCTGGGTGCTGTCCACCACCTTATCCTTATCCAGTTCCGTTTTACGGCGGTGGATTTCCTGGAGGAGGCTACCCTGGTGCCGGTTATGGAGGCGGTGCTCCTGTTTATAACACATACTACGGACCTGGATACGGTCCTGGTGGTCCCATTCCTAGATAATAACATGACTAAAAAGCCGAGCACTCGGCTTTTTTTATGTTATTCTTGATCGTCGCAAAGAGCATATTGACAAAAGATCTCTTGGCTATTAATAGAGAGCTCATGTTCTTTTTTTATGACGTAATGATAATTCCCTTCTTGATCTTGTTCTCGTGCTTTTACATTATCAGCAAGCATAACTTCAAGCCACTTCCACACTTTTTTTTTCAAATGTGTATCCAAGATAGGAAATAAAATTTCTACTCGTTTCACCATATTTCTTGTCATCATATCTGCAGATGAAAAGAAAAACTTTTCCTGTTTATTATGATGAAAATAATAAATTCGGCTATGTTCTAAAAATCGTCCGACAATGCTTCTTACTCTGATATTCTCGCTAACGCCTTGAATTTGAGGGCGCAAGCAGCACGCTCCTCTAACAATGAGTTCGATTGTCACACCCGCTATAGAAGCTTCATATAGCTTCATAATTAAAATTTTATCCGTCAATGAGTTCATTTTCCCAATGATTCTTCCATTGCCATACCGTCTGTGATACTGGATTTCCTGATCAATGAGATGCAAAAAATCGTTTCTTATATCAAATGGTGCAACGGATAAATGATGATATACTGGTTTTTGCGTATAGCCACTTAAGTAATTAAAAAAATTGGCCGCATCTATCCCGATGTTTTGGTTGACAGTAAAAAGACTTATATCCGTATAGATCTTTGCCGTCGCATCGTTGTAATTCCCAGTACCAAGATGAACAAATCGCTTAATATGCTCTCCTTCTCTTCTCACCACGAGCGTAATTTTACCATGCGTTTTTAAATGCGTCATTCCATATATCACGTGGCATCCTGCCCGCTCTAGCTCTTTAGCCCATTGCACATTATTCTCTTCATCAAACCTTGCTTTTAGTTCAACTAGTACCGTCACTTGTTTACCTTTTGCAGCCGCTCGTTTTAATGCTTTAATAACGGGAGAATCTCCGCTTACCCTATATAACGTTTGCTTAATAGCAAGCACATTTTCATCGTCTGCTGCACAGTTAACAAAGTCAAGCACCGGCTTAAACGATTCATAAGGATGGTGAAGCAAAATGTCTCTTTGAATCATTTGATCGAAAACATTTTGATCCGGGTGTAACTGTGTTGTAACCTTAGGAATAAAGGCTTTTTCAGCGAGCTCTTCATGGGTAGATTTAAGTAATCTATAAAACGAAAACAAACTGGTTAAATCCAACTGTTCTTTGATCTCATACACATCTTCATCGTCAATTTCAAGGACTGACTTTAAATACGCTAGTACACCCTGATCGTATGGACTCTTAATCTCAAGCCGAACAGCCGCTCCCCATTTTCGTTTCTGCAACTCTTCTTCAATCTCTTTTAATAAATCTTGAGCGTCTTCTTCGTGAATAGTCATATCTGCGTTGCGGGTAATTCGAAATTGAGAAACGGAAGAAACGCAGTATCCCTTAAACAACTTTTTAATAAAATAGGCAATCACATCCTCTAGCAATACAAATAGACGGGTAGAATCTGACGTAGCTATTTCAATATAGCGCGTTAGCATCGAAGGTACTTGAACGATGGCTAGTCTTCCTTTTATCTCGGCAATTTGCTGCTCATCATTTAACTTTTCTGAAAGGACAACTGCTAAGTTCAAGCTTTTATTCATCAACATAGGAAACGGCCGGTATGTATCAATAGCCATAGGAGTTAATACGGGAAAGATTTGCTCGTCAAAATACTGTTCAAGCTTATCTAGATTTGATTTCTCCAGCTTTTCAACCGAAATGATTTCCACACCGTATTTCTGTAATTCGGGAAGAAGTGTGTGAATATACGTATCATACCGCTGCTTGACAAGCTCGTGGTTTTGTTTGGAGATAGAGAATAGCTGCTGTGTAGGAGTAAAGCCTGCTTTGTTTTCGGGTTTGTTAAATCCAGCCTTCACCTGATCTTTTAACCCCGCTACCCGAATCATAAAAAACTCATCCAGATTCGAACTGAAAATCCCTAGAAATTTAAATCGCTCAAGCAAAGGGTTTTTCGTATCTACAGCTTCTTCCAGCACCCGCTTGTTAAAGGCCAGCCAGCTCAATTCACGATTATTGTAATAAGCTGAATCAGCCACTTGTATGGTTTGCTTATAAGTGCGATTACTTTCTAACATTAGCCTCACCTTCCAGGATAATGAATTTAATCTAGTTAGCTATACTGAATATTCTAACCGATCCAGCGTTATTCTAAAGCTTAGTAAATTCAAGAACAATATTTTTTTTCACTACTTTTTCTAGATGCTTTTTCTGTTTTTCAGCCTGATATTGTTCAGGAAGAAAGGTTTTTGTACATAATAGTTTAATCGTCACTGTGTTTTCATCGCTTTTCACATCAATATGTTGAACAACATTTCGCTTTGTTGCATGTAAGCCATCAGCTATTTTTAAAAGTGCACCGAGCAGCTGGACTTTTTTTTGTTCGTCTTTTGTTAACCACTTTTTAAAAGGAGCAACATATTGCCTAAAAGAAGACTTCCCTTTATATGAAGAAACAAGTGCCAGCTTTAAACGTTCTCTATGTGAAATTCCATCTATTGTACGATTAGCAAGCACATAAAACGTATGCTGGCTGCTTGATTCCGCATCAATATACTTTCCTATATCATACACTTGCGCAGCTTTTATAAGAAGCGCTAAGTCATCCTCTTTTAACTCAACCGGTCCCTGCTCCCTAAGATGCTGAAACATCATACTAGCTGTGCGCGTAAGCTGTTTGACGTAATCTTTACTTACTTCAAACTCTTCCATTATTTCTTGAAAACTTTGCTGTATGACATCGAGGTACATTGGCTGGATATTAGCATCAGATGCTTCTTTAAATAACACCCCTTCTCTCAAGCCTTTGCGGCTTAGGATGAAGCGAGTCGCGTTCACTGTTTCATATAATGATTGAAATACTTCAATCGCTGGCAAAATTGTATCCGCACGATCGTTTGACAAGCGGTCTAGCTTTTGAAGATTGTGATAAGACAACGAGCCTATAGCAGATTTCACATGCAATATATCAGCTAAATTCATATCATATTGATGCAGCCCCGCGAGAGGATAGTGGATAAAACCTTGATGCAGTTGCACCATACTTCTTGCACTTCCTCCAATTGCTACAATCGGCACATGACGATTTAAAAGCCAAGGGACAGCATGGAAATGCCGGATCACGAAATCCCGGATTTTCGCTTTTTCTTCTGCAGTGGGAATATTGCCTTTGACGAACTGCAGACGTAGAGATAAGGCACCGAATGGAAAGCTGTGGTACTGCACTAACTCTCGATTGCGAAAATATGTAACTTCCGTACTTCCCCCGCCAATGTCAATTGTAATGGCTTCTTCGATCGAAGTGGAATGAATAACTGCAACAAAGCCGTAATACGCTTCTTCATATTCAGACAATAGTTGAATAGAAAAGCCCGTTTCTTTTTTTACAAGGGCTAGAACTTCTTTTGCATTAGTCGCTTGACGGATGGTAGCTGTGGCCACACAGGTAACGCACAGCAGCTGATAATGCTTGGTAATAACTCCAAACGTTTTAAGCGTATCAAGCAAGGTATGTATTCCTTTAGCCGTTAACACTCCTTCTTTATCTAAATAATTTCGAATCCGTGCAGCTACTTTCACGTTTTCAATTTGCTTAAACCCTCTGCCTTTTTTGTATTCATAAATAACAAGGCGTATCGTATTTGAACCTATATCAATCAGTCCATGCTTATAAGTCAATGTAATTTCAACACCTTTTTCAAAATAACTTTAAAAAGTCACTTTTACTTTTTTCAATCGTATACTGTTACAGCATAGTCATATATCAAAGGAGCGAAGTTAATGAGATATATAGTAAAGCGCGGTGAAACCTGGCAAAGCGTTTCAGGTGACTACCGGATTCCGGTTGAAGACCTGTGGATGGCTAATCCTTTTGTAAGCCATCATGCGCTGAAGCCTGGGCAAGTAATCATCATTCCAAACCTCCCCGATAAAGAGCTCATTCCTTACACGATCCACGTGTTTATTGCTGAAAAACAGCTTGAATTACGAAGAAATAATATCATACAAAAAGTCTATCCCATTGCAGCAGGAAAAATGCTGAGCGCAACCCCTACTGGAGACTTTGTTATCGTTAACCGGGAACCAAACCCCGGGGGGCCTTTTGGTACAATGTGGCTAAGCTTGTCTAAAAAGTCATATGGCATTCACGGAACAAATAATCCAAGTTCTATTGGAAAAGCCGTATCCAAAGGATGCATTCGCATGTATAATGCCCAAGTAAATGAGCTAGCTCAAATTGTGCCAAATGGTACTGGTGTTTATATTCGACCCTCTCGACGAATGGGTCAATAGTTCGAGATTTACTAATCAATGATTGTTTAACTGTGCGAGCAGCATTTTTTTTAAATAGAAAGTATGGCGTGCTGTTCCACTTTACTTGTATAAGGAAGCGTAACAAAACAAACCCTATACATAGGAAATTTCATTAATTACCAAAATACTTCTTCGTGTAATTATTTTCAAATGGGACAAGACACGCTATAATGAACGTATCAGCTTTCACCTTATAGGTTGAACAGCTGATATGATAGAAAGGGAGTGAACGTATGTCTCAAGCAAATGGACAAGGCTCTTTGACCCCGTCTGTATCTGAGATTGCACAAGCTATTTTCACTGTAAATCGTCACGCAAAAGCTGCTCCTGATCCTAAGCAGTTATATACGTTAAAGAAAATTGCATTAGATCAACTAATTTTAGAAGGAAAAGCAAAAAAAGAAGGACTTCACTTTTCGCCAAACCCTGGTAAAAGTCAACAAAAATCAGATGTACTTGTATCAGTTGGAGACTACTTTTTCCATATGCCTCCAAAGAAAGAAGACTTCAAAGAGTTATCACACCTCGGCCATTTAAACCATCAGTATCGAAATCCCAAAACGACTATGTCATTATCTTATGCGAAGCGCTTATTATCTAAATATACGGGTCATCTCGTACAGCCGGCTAAAAGCCCTGTTTCGACTCCAAGAAAACGGCAAGCACCTGTGTTTAAACCGCTGGGTAAAAGTTATTTTTAAAAAAAGTGCCTGAAGTGGAGCAATCTGCTTTCAGGCACTTTTTTGTCTTCCTACAAAATATAGAGATCAATCAACTCAACAAGCTCTCCGATTTCAGGCTTACTTACTTGTCCTTCCGCTCCTACCATTTTTCCCTTGTGACGTAAATCTTCTGTGATAAGAGAAGAGAAAATAATAACTGGAAGGATAGAAAGCTGAGGATTTTCTTTCACTTTTTTAGTTAAATGATGTCCATCCATTTGCGGCATTTCTATATCTGTAATAAGCAGCTGGACTTGATCACTGATTTCCACTCCTTCATCGATCACCGAGCTTAGATAGTTCCATGCTTCCTCACCGTTCTCGAAAAATTCCGTGTTCTCATAACCTGCTTGTGCAAGAGTATCTTCAATCATTCGGCGCAGCAGCGGCGAGTCTTCAGCCACGACAATCTTTTTATTAGAACGTTCTCTAGCCCCTAGCTTTTTTATTTTCGACTGATTAATACCGGCATCAGGGTTCACATCAGAAATCAACTTTTCGAAGTCTAACAGCAGAAGCATTTGCCCGTTTAATTTTACCACTCCAGTAATCTGCGTTTCCAAACCTTGATACAAATCTGAAGGCTTCTCAATTTCTTTCCAAGAAATACGGTGAATTTGCGTTACTGCGTGTGTGTGAAAGACTATTTTTTGCTGATTGAACTCTGTGACGATTAACTTATCTTTTTCCGGCGTATTTGAAGGTTCCATTTTTAACGCTTTTGCTATGTCAACGACAGGAAGAACTTCTCCTCTTAGCTCTATAATACCTTCTATGTAAGAATGCGCATTTGGAACAGGTGTAAGAGATACGGGATTAATAATCTCTCTAACTTTTACTACATTGATGCCAAATAAAACATTTCCTATCTCAAATTCGACAATTTCCAGTTCGTTTGTACCACTTTCTAACAGTATTCCTTTATCTTGATTCATATCACTTACTCCTCTCATCTCACCCGCTTATCTAATAGTTCATATTTCCTATTATAGTGACCGCCTCTTATATCCGTAAAGAAAAATTTTCTTATTTTATTATCCTTTTTCCCTAAAACATATACATAAAATATTGTTTTACGAATTAACAGAATATTATATACTATATAAAAACATGAGCGTTGATCCCTTTCGTCTTATCCTCTGCTCAGTTTTTTACTTGCTCTACTTTACTTCTCTATACTAGCTTATGAACTTGAGTCAAACGACCACTCCTATTCAAATGAGGTGTAATTTATGAACAGAGGATTACAAAAAGAAGAAACAAAAAAACGCATTCAAAAAGCAGCTATCTCTTTATTCCAACAGCAGGGATATCAAAAAACGACTGTGTCTCAAATTACGCATGAAGCGGGTGTAGCAAAGGGAACATTTTTTAATTACTTCAAAACAAAAGAAGAAGTTCTTCACTACCTTGGAATTAATTTCACAAACCGTATCTCCTATAAATTAGAACAGCTCCTTCAAACCGAAGAATCAACTGCTGCCATTGTTAAACAACTGTTTTTATTACTAGCACAATCAAACGAAGAAGCGAACCCTCACCTAATCCGTTCTTGGTTTCATATTGCTATTACCAACAGTTCCTTTCAACAATCTGAAATTCTTCAAATTGAAAAAATGCGCGCTCATTTTACAAAAGTTTTTCAAACAGGACAAGACCGAGGTGAACTTATAGTCGATATCCCTGCCGAAGAAATGGCTTCTATTGCTATACTTAATTTTTTTGGCACCCTTCTCTACTGGTGTACTAACCAACCCGACTCTGCTACCCTTCAAGAAAGAATAGACAAGTCGGTTACTCTTCTATTTAGAGGGTTTCTTATTCATTCCTAAAAGCCTGTTCACAAATTTTTAACAAGAAATCGAAGATAGCTGTGGACTCTACAGCCAAAACGGTTTATACTACACAAAGTGAATGAATAATCTTAAAAGAAGGTGTTCGTAATATGAAAGGCTCCGTCATTCTTTTTAATGACGATAATGAAATGACCATTATTGAAAACGTAGAAGAAGCTGTATATCAAGATATTAAAGAACAAGAAGGCTCTGATCACTGCGTTGTCACATTGGACGATCATGAAGTTGATTTTGGCTACGTTTCCCCCGTTTATTGGCGTGAAGGCCAAATACACACTGACTAATATACAAGACCTGCATATATATGCAGGTCTTTTTATGCACTTATTTTTTTGAATCTAGAATTGAACGTGAAGCAAGGAACCTCTGATTTCCTAACACATACCTTAGCACATTCGCAGTTAAAAACAGGGTTAACAACTATATAGAAAGGGTACATTTCAAGTAATAGAAGCTGCGTTTTATTTTAAAAAAGGAGGTTTATGTTATGAGTTCTTATCGAAAAAATATGAATCACTATCCTCACTCATCTCAGTACACACCTTACCAACACTATTACGCAAAAGAAGCTGATCGTATTTTAACGGCTATGAGTACAAACTTTAATAAACAGCATTTGAAATCTCTTATCGACGATGCGTTAGATAACAGAGATGAAGAACAATTTTATGAACTAACAACTGCTTATAATAAGCTATATAACACCTAACTTAAAACCACTATTTGCAAAATGCGCAAATAGTGGTTTTTTACCTATTTTCATTGTGATAAAATGAGTTGAAAATACGCGGAAGGATTTGAAACCATGGAGCACTTAATCAATAAACGTGTCAAAGAAATTGAACTATCAGGAATACGTACATTTTATAATATGGTCTCACAATACCAAGATGTTTTATCCCTCACAATTGGACAACCTGACTTCTTAACACCACAGCATGTAAAAGAAGCGGCAAAATCTGCAATTGATGGTAACCAAACTTCTTATACCCACAATGCTGGAACAATCGAACTGCGCGAGGCAGCAGCTCAATTTGTCAAAGAAAAATATGACTTGCACTATAACCCAGCGGATGAAGTGATTGTGACCATTGGAGCTAGTCAAGCAATTGATATTGCTCTTCGCACCATTTTAGAAGAAGATTCCGAAGTTATCTTGCCTGGACCTGTTTATCCAGGATACGAACCGCTTATCCGGTTAAACGGCGCTAAACCTGTACATATTGATACAACCGAAACAGGATTTCGACTAACTGCGGATTTAATCGAACAACATTTGACCTCTAAAACAAGATGCGTCATCTTACCTTATCCGTCTAATCCTACAGGCGTGACGTTGTCACAGCAAGAATTAGAAGAAATTTCCGCTCTTTTAAGCGATAAAAATATTTTTGTACTATCTGATGAAATATACAGCGAGCTCGTTTTTGATAAAAAACATCAGTCCATTGCCTCCATTTCATCTATGAGAGAGAAAACAATTGTTATTAACGGAGTATCAAAGTCTCACTCCATGACGGGCTGGCGAATTGGTCTTTTATTTGCTCCTTCTTATTTAGCCAAACATATTTTAAAAGTTCATCAATACAACGTGAGCTGTGCTTCTTCTGTCTCTCAAGCAGCTGCACTCGAGGCACTGACAGCAGGTAAAAACGATGCGGTGGATATGAAAAAAGAATACGAACAAAGACTGAATTATGTGTATAACCGACTAGTAAACATGGGATTTGACGTAGAAAAGCCGACTGGTGCTTTTTATATCTTCCCTTCTATCCAGAACTTCCACAGTAATTCATTTGATTTTGCCCTGGAGTTAGTCAAAGAAGCGGGTGTTGCACTAGTACCCGGCAGCGCTTTTTCTTCCCAAGGTGAAGGATATGTACGCCTGTCGTATGCGTATTCCATGAACACGCTGCGTGAAGCCTGTGATCGAATTGAAGCTTATCTTACATCTCGTCAATCACGTTAAACCGGTGGTAAGAAGTGTATGCATTTTTTTGTGAGTGATAGCACATAAGAGCGGGTATACTAGAAGCATATAAATTGACTTCAATAGTGTATCATTATAAAATGTGCATCGATTCACTAAAGAAATACATACTTTTAACGGAGGTTTTTATTATGACAAAAGATTTTTTTGATGTGGTAAATGAACGTACATCGATTCGAGAATATGACTCTTCAGCTAAATTAAGCAAAGAAGAATTAACGGAACTTTTAGAAGCAACAGTGAAGTCACCATCAGCTTGGAACTTACAGCACTGGCATTTCGTTGTTATTACAGACCAAGATGCGAAAGAACGTCTACTTCCAATTGCTTACAACCAAAAACAAATTACAGAAGCAGGCGCTGTAGTAGCTGTGTTAGGTGATTTAGAAGCCAATAAAAATGTAGATGACGTGTACAACCCACTAGTCGAAGCAGGTCACATGACAGAAGACGTAAAAAACATTTTGTCAGGACAAATTAATGGCGCTTATAAAAACGGTGCTTTTGCCCGCGATGCCGCGTTTACAAATGCTTCGCTTGCATCTATGACATTCATGCTTGCAGCAAAAGCAAAAGGATATGACACATGTTCAATGGGCGGATTTAACGCACAAAAATTTGTAGAAGAGTTTAAAATTGAGGATCGATACATTCCAGTTATGCTTATTTCAGTTGGAAAAGCAGCTAAAGAAGCACATGCTAGCGATCGTTTACCATTAGATCAAGTTACAACTTGGATTTAACAAAAAACCCTGCAGCTGCAGGGTTTTTCTATGTAACTAAATGGATTTCACCATGCCTCCGTCGATTAGAAATGACTGGCCTGTCATATATGAATTCGCTCCCGAGACAAAGAAAGCAACGGCTTTAGCAAACTCTTCAGGCTGACCGTAGCGCTTAAGAGGAATTTGGTCTCTCATCTCTTCTTCAATTTCTGAAACATCTACTCCCAATTTTTCAGCACGAATGGTATCTAGCTCTTTCACTCGGTCTGTTGCAATTCTTCCTGGCGCAACCGTGTTAATTAAGATACCGTCCTCTGCTAGTTCTGAAGCAAGTGTTTTCGTAAGTCCCACGATTCCTGTACGGAAGGTATTTGACAGAATAAGTCCAGCAATTGGCTCTTTAATGGAAGAAGAAGCAATATTGACAATACGTCCTCCGCTCTTTTTCATAAAGGGCACTACCTCACGAATAATACGAATATAGCTGAGGAGATTTGACTCAAATGCATGCTTCCAATCATCATCTGTTAACGAAAGGAAGTTCCCAGCTTTAGGACCTCCTGTATTATTAATTAAAATATCAATAGTTCCAAACGTATCTACTGTATATTGAATAACATCTTGAATGTCCTCTGTTTTTGTAACGTCTGCCGTTTTATGTAACACTTGTCCGCTTCCAAGGTATGAAATCTCTTCTGCTACTTGGGCTAGTTTCTCTTCTGAACGACTTGCAATCATAACGTTTGCGCCTTCTTCTGCGAGCCTAGCAGCAATCGCTTTGCCAAGCCCTTGGCTGGCTGCAAATACAAGCGCTGTTTTTCCTTTTAATTCAACATCCATTTCTTTCACCTCGTCTAATAGTTCGAATCTTTTTAACTTTATCACGTTCTCGTCAAATTCTTCAATAAATACGAAATAATTTCTTTTTTCCATATGGTATACTTAATTATCTGAAAATTATTTCTTAAAGGAGGCAAAAAAGCAGTGTATAAAAAGCAATGCTTTGTCTTTCATCAAAATAAGCCTGTAATATGTACGGTACGATCATATACATCGAATGATTTTGATGAGTTGATTCGGATTCAAGAAGAAAGTTTTCCCCCTCCTTTCCCTTCTGAATTATTATGGAGCAAAGATCAGTTAAATAACCATGTTTCCCTTTTTCCGGATGGAGCGCTATGCGTGGAGATAGACGGGACAATATGCGGATCTATCACAAGCGCGATTGTTTCAGTGGAAGGAAATGCGGCTCACACATGGGATGAAGTAACAGGAAGCGGATATATTCATACGCACGACTCTTCTGGTAATACGCTTTATGTAGTAGACGTGTGCGTCACTCCTTCGCATCGATCGATGGGGCTTGGCAAGCTTCTTTTGCAGTCTTTATATGACGTAGTGATTCATTACAAGTTAGAAAGGCTGCTCGGCGGGTGCCGCATCCCTGGATACGCACCAGTGTCTTCCTTGTACACGCCCGTTGAATATATGAACCTTGTATCAGCCGGAACTCTCTACGACCCCGTTATGACCTTTTTGATGCGCTGTGGCAGAACGCCTATTGGCCTCGCAGCAAACTATATTGAAGATGAAGATTCACACAACTACGCCGTACTAATGGAATGGAAAAATCCATTTTATACGGCTATTCAAAAAGAGGCTGGGACAAAGGTATTTTAGCCCAAGTGAAAAACGAACCATTAATCAACATGTTTGATTAGTGGTTCGTTTTTTTGTGATGGTGAATATAGTTTTATCTGTTTCGTTCCTTCTAGCAGTTGATTGGGTTCATTTCGTTATGTCTCAACCTCTTTTTAGATTATTGAACTTCTTCAATGCTCCACTCTAGTTCTTTATGAGTGAGAACAAGATGCGCCTGCAATTTACTCATCTCTTTGTGCTCAAACCGATCGTTATACATTTCATTCATATCGTCAAAATCACCGATTGTATACAAAGGAATTTTAATATCTTTACGGGATTGAACCATATGTTCGAAATCAATAAACAAACCGTCATTCGTTAAAGTAAGAAGCGTATTTGCTAACACGAGCGGCAATATTGGATACTCTAACTTCTTCCTTCTAAATACAAATCTTTTTTGCTTAATTGCTGACATTTTTAACGGAATGATTCGGCTTAAAATATGCTTCATATCATATACATCTCGAAAATAGATTTTGTTATAAAATCCATCATCATGAGCTAAATAAACAAATTGATTACCGAGTTTATTATTAAATGGTGAATTGAGCGGTTTTTTTAAATGACCTAAATACAGCAGCGCTGCAATATCTTGAGGTTCTAACAAATCCAACGAAGATATATCCTCAAAATCAATCCAACAAAAGTCACCATAATTATAAACATCATCCTCTGCTAAAAGATGAATTTGTTCTTCTTCTACGTAGTCCATATGGGTTTGGTAGTGGTAATCACTGTCTTCAAAACCATGCTTTAACAATAATATATTTGCAAGCGGCGTAGGAAGGGAATGATAAAACTCTTTAAATTCAATTCCATATGTAATAAAGCATTTTTTATTTACATGGCCATTAATATAAACGATATCTCTTATTTCATCTGCTTTACTCAACCGTTCTAACCACCTTATTGATTGATTCTGTGATCGATATGTAACCGTTCTACTGATTTATATATTATACTTCTAAAATAAACAATGTGTAAATATATATTGTTGGCAATTTCTTTTGTATTCACTACCTCTTCTACTGATCATTTTATTTGATAGGAAAGAAAGGTATAGAGCCGATTGTGAATGTGGTAGAATGTGTGTATCTTATTAATTAGCATGTATGAACACGGAGGTATACAAAATGGATGTTCGCCATTTGCATTACTTAACAGAAGTGGCTAAACATAAAAATTTCACAAGAGCTTCTGAAGCGCTGCATATTTCTCAACCTTCTCTCAGTAAAATGGTTAAATCATTAGAAGAAGAGCTCGGCACCCCTTTGTTTGATCGCGCTGGCAAACAAGTTCAGCTTACCGATGCAGGAATAATCGTGTACGAGCAAGCTGAAAGCATTTTATCTTCTCTCCGAGATTTATCGGATTCCCTCTATGATTTAATGCATTTAAAAAGAGGAACCATCAAAATAGGTATTCCCCCTATTATTGGTACATTGTTTTTTCCTACTATCATTAAAGCATTTCGAGAGCAATACCCTGAGATTCATATTCAATTAGTGGAATATGGAGCTAAAAGAATGCAAAAATTTGTGGAACAAGGAGAAGTGGATGTGGGCGTAGTTTTACTTCCAGTTGATGAAAACATGTTTTTTACGACTCCTTTAGCTCGAGAAACACTGCAGCTTGTTGTGCATAAATCTCATCCGTTGGCTCAGCATTCTACGATTTCATTAAAAGAGTTAAAAGACGAAACGCTTATTTCCTTTCATGAAGACTTCACCATGCATGAAATGGTCTATAACGAATGTTTAAAAAATGGATTTACGCCTAATATTGCTTTTAAAAGCTCTCAGTGGGACTTCATTGGAGAGCTGGTAGCTGCTAATCTCGGCATTGCTCTTTTCCCTTATTCATTATGTGAAAAGCTGGATTTGGAGCATATGAAAGTAATTAATCTCGAGAATGCTATTCCATGGGAAATTGCTTTAATCGTTAAAAAAGATCGCTATATCTCTTATGCTACACAGGCTTTTATTGATTATATTAAAAGTACAGTTTAACAAAGCTGAGACAAAAGTAGTTTAATTAAAAATCCGAATGAGTTTGATTCTTGATGGAGAATCAAACTCGTTCGGATTTTTTTCATGGCGGTGTAACAAGTCATTCATACTAAATCATTTATCCTATTGGTTCGTTTTGAGATGGAATTGATTTAGGCATGTCTCCATCTCTTTTTTTGATTGCCTTTTATTAAATAATTACACCTTATATTTCACAAACTCTTTTTTGAAAAGGTTACCAACGCATTTGTAAAGAGATTTCTTTCAACTATAACTAAAAAGAATAGTTATCATAGTTATTATATATTTCATATTATAGTCGTTTTTTTGTAAGATAAGTATGTAGCATTCATTTACTTAAGTTGTATCCCCATTTGCAAAATCCAAATAGTTTCTCTTTTCCCATGATGGAGTCGTCTTTTCAGCATAGACGACTCCATTATTGTCTCAACAAACTAGGAATGAATGAATAAAAACATAAATAAAGGAGGCTAATCATGAAATTGATTATGGTGATTTTACAGATTTTATTACTAACGGCTCTGTTTTTAATAGGAGAAAGTATTTCACAGTGGTTTGACCTCCCAGTGCCAGGTAGTATCATCGGATTTTTCTTACTGTTTTTCTTACTGTACTTTAAAGTAATTAAATTAAGCTGGGTTGAACAAGGTGGAACACTGTTAGTGGGAGAACTATTATTATTTTTCATACCAGCCGTCGTTGGACTCATCAATTATGGAGATGTCTTGATGCATTTTGGAATCCAGATTGTGATTATTATCACAATCAGTACGATTATTGTGATGTCTGTAACGGGAATCATTGCAGAACATATTTCAAGAAGAAAGGAAGGTTCGCTAAAATGACATTACTCACATGGATTGCTCTTCCGCTTACACTGCTCGTCTATGTCGGCACAAAAGTGCTCTATAAAAAATATAAGTCTATGCTAGTTTCCCCTATTTTACTAGCCCCCATTCTTTTAATTGGCATCTTATTAGTAACGAATGGCTCTTATAATCATTATAAGCAAGGTGCCAGTGCTATTAGCTTTATGCTTGGACCAGCAACCGTTGCTTTTGCTGTTCCTATGTTTAAGTATTTTGATTTACTCAAAAAACATCGTGTTGAAATCAGCTTAAGCGTAGGGCTCGGCACGTTTGCTGCCATGATATCTTCCATGCTGTTAGCATTAGTGTTTCATTTACAATCAACGCTGGTTCATAGCTTGATTCCAAGATCGGTTACGATTCCTATTGCTGTTAATGTATCTCAGACGCTAGGAGGAGATCCGAATATTACCATTATGTTTGTGATTATAACCGGTGTAGTGGGATGTATGGTCGCTCCAAAACTCATTAAGCTCCTCGCACTGCACTCTTCTCTAGCAAGAGGTCTTCTTTTAGGCGTAGCTTCTCATGGGACAGGTACAGCAAGAGCTTTTGAATTTGGAAAAATTGAAGGTACTTTTTCTAGCCTTGGCATGATCGTAGCAGCACTTCTTACAATGCTGTTTGCGAATATGCTTCTGCCTACTATTTTCGCTTAAAAGATAAAAAGGTGTGATCATATATGATCACACCTTTTTATTATCCAATATGAAAAGTTGATTTTACGAACTCAATAACTTCTTCCGTAGAAGACATTGATAGAATTGTATCTAAATGAGGTTCGATATCAGCTTTTGATAATTGACGGATTTGAGAACGAGCTTTCAGAATAGATGTTGCACTCATTGAGAATTCATCTAAGCCTAAGCCTAAAAGAATTGGAATGGCAATCTCATCTCCTGCCATCTCTCCGCACATGCCTACCCACTTACCTTCTTTGTGAGCCGCTTTGATTACCATATTCACTAAGCGAAGAATCGCTGGGTTATACGGTTGGTATAAATAAGACACGCGCTCATTCATGCGGTCAGCAGCAAGCGTGTATTGAATTAAATCGTTTGTTCCGATAGAGAAGAAATCTACTTCTTTAGCAAATAAATCTGCTATTACCGCTGAAGAAGGAATCTCTACCATCATCCCGACTTCGATGTCTTCCGAAACTTGTACGCCTTCTTGTTGAAGTTTAGCTTTTTCTTCTAAAAGAATAGCTTTTGCTTGACGGAACTCATCAACAGTAGCGATCATAGGAAACATAATTTTCAGATTACCGTATACGCTTGCACGTAGAAGCGCACGAAGCTGTGTACGGAACATGTCTTGCATCTCTAGACATAAGCGAATGGCACGGAATCCTAAGAATGGGTTCATTTCTTTTGGTAGATTTAAATAAGGAAGCTCTTTGTCTCCACCAATATCAAGAGTACGAACAACCACTGGTTTGCCTTCCATACGTTCAAGAACTGTTTTATAAGAAGTAAACTGCTCTTCTTCCGTCGGAAGATCTTCGCGGCCCATATATAAGAATTCTGTACGATAAAGGCCAACGCCTTCGCCGCCGTTTTCTAATACGCCTTTTACATCTTCTGGTGTACCAATGTTAGCTGCAAGTTCAACGTGATGATCATCAGCTGAAACCGTTTTTTCATTTACAAGCTTAGCCCACTCAGCTTTTTGTTCTGCATACTCAGCGGCTTTTTTCTCGTAAGCTTTTACTGTTTCTTCGCTTGGATCAACGATAACTTCGCCATCTAAACCATCAACAATTACTAATACGCCGTTTTGAATGTCTTCCATAACTGTTTTTGTACCTACAACAGCTGGGATTTCCATTGAACGCGCCATAATTGCTGAGTGAGAAGTACGTCCGCCAATATCTGTTGTAAATCCTTTTACGAACTTACGATTTAACTGTGCTGTATCAGACGGCGTTAAATCTTCTGCGATAATGACAACTTCTTCTGAGATTAAGCTTGGATTTGAAACGTTTACACCTAAAAGATGAGCTAATACACGTTTTGTTACGTCACGGATATCAGCAGCACGTTCTTTCATATATTCATTGTCCATTGACTCAAACATATTAATAAACATTGCCGCTACTTCATCAAGTGCATGTTCAGCGTTTACATTTTCATTCGTAATTTTATCTTTAATTGGATTAATAAGTTCAGGATCGCTTAGAACTAATAAGTGAGCTTCAAAGATTTCTGCTTTGTCATCTCCAAGTTCTTTACGAGCGTGCTCTCTAATAATTTCAAGTTCTGATTTTGATTTTTCTAGCGCAGCTTCTAGACGTGCTACTTCTGCTTCAACTTCAGTTACTGATTTTTTTTCAACGGTTAATTCTGGATTTTCTAGACGAAATGCTTTAGCAATAGCAATGCCGCTAGAAGCGGCAATGCCTTGAATTTCCTTTGTCATTATTCGCCTAATCCTTCTTTGCTCATTGTATCTTCAAGAGCAGCAAGTGCATCTGCTTCGTCAGAACCTTCTGCAGAGATAGTGATTGTAGCGCCTTTTTGAATACCTAAAGACATAACGCCCATGATTGATTTTAAGTTTACAGTTTTACCGTTGAATTCTAAGTTGATGTCAGAATCAAATTTGCTTGCTGCTTGTACTAAAGTTGTTGCTGGACGTGCGTGAATTCCTGAGTCTGCTGTTACTGTAAATGTTTTTTGTGCCATGTTAAATCAATCTCCTTTTTACTTTGAAATGTTAATAATATTTGCTTCTTGTTGAGAAACTTGGCCCTGCTTTAAGATATCAATTTTTTCATCAGCTTGTAAATTCGTGAAAATGATCGGCGTAATCGTCGATGGCGCATTTTCTTTTACAAAGTCTAAATCAATTTTCAATAGAGGCTGTCCTTTTTTCACTTCATCGCCTTGGGCAACTAAAGCTTCAAAACCTTCGCCTTTTAAATTAACTGTATCAATACCAACGTGAATTAAAATTTCACGTCCAGTCGTTGATTCAATACCTAAAGCATGTTTCGTCGGGAATAAGTTTACTATTTTTCCGTCCACTGGTGCAACTACTGTGCCTGTTTTCGGAATAATCGCAAAACCGTCACCCATTAATTTTTGTGAAAATACCTGATCTGGTACTTCCGATAAAGGTACCAATTCTCCCTCAATCGGTGAAACAATATCATTACCATTATCGCTTCCTACTTCAGATGTTGCAACAGGTTTTTCAATTGTTTTTGTCTCTTCTTTTGTGACAACCGGCGTTTTGCCATTCATAATGTCTTGAATTTGACCTTTTAACGTGTCAGATTTCGGACCGAAAATAGCTTGAATATTGTTACCAACTTCAAGAACACCAGCTGCTCCAAGTTTTTTCAAACGGTTTTTATCAACGTTACCCACATCATCTACTGAAACACGTAGACGCGTAATACAAGCATCTAAATGTGTAATGTTTTCTTTACCGCCAAGTGCAGCCAAAATATTTGTCGGAAGCTCTGCTGCTTCTACTTTTACATCTTCTTCTCCTTCTTCTTTATCTTCACGACCCGGTGTTTTTAAGTTAAATTTACGGATTGCAAAGCGGAAACCGAAGTAGTAGATAACTGCTAGAACTAAACCTACTGGAATAACTAGCCACCATGCTGTGCGGTTTTGCATAACTCCAAATAGAACGTAATCGATAACCCCACCTGAGAATGTCATACCGATTTTAACATTTAATAATTGCATAACCATAAACGACAAACCAGCAAATACTGCGTGAATTGCAAATAATACTGGTGCTACGAATAAGAATGAGAACTCAAGCGGCTCTGTAATACCCGTTAAGAAAGATGTTAAAGCAGCTGAACCCATGATACCAGCTACATATTTTTTGTTTTCAGGACGCGCTTCGTGATAAATCGCAAGAGCGGCTGCTGGCAATCCGAACATCATGAACGGGAATTTACCAACTTGGAATGTTCCTGCTGTTAAAGGCACGCCATCTGCTAATTGAGCAAAGAAAATCTTTTGGTCACCGTGAATATGTTGACCTGCTTTATTGACATAATCACCAAACTCAAACCAGAACGGAGAGTAGAAGATGTGATGAAGTCCAAATGGAATTAATGAACGTTCAATTAATCCAAATACAAACGCTGATAAAGTTGGGTTTGCATCAATCATGTTAGTAGAGAAAGCATTTAATCCGCTTTGAATTGGCGGCCAAATGAAAATCATAATAACACCTAAAAGAATTGAAAATACCCCAGTAATAATTGGTACAAATCGTTTTCCTGCAAAGAAACCTAAGTAAGATGGTAATTCAATATTGAAATAACGATTATACATGGATGAAGCTAAGATACCTACTATGATACCCCCGAATACACCCGTAGCTAACGTAGGAATTCCTAAGATGCTAGTGTAAGCTGGATTGGCACCCATTTTGTCAGGATCTAGTTGTCCTGTAGCAACTAAGATTGTGCTCATCGTTTTGTTCATAATTAAGTAACCTACGATTGCAGCAATACCTGCTACACCGTCACCACCGGCTAAACCAACGGCAACACCAACGGCAAACAATAGCGATAAGTTGTCAAATACGATTTGACCCGCCTGCGACAAAACATTTGAAACTAATTGAACCCAGTCTGCACCAAGTGCTGGTACTGCATCCAACAATGTAGGGTTTTGAAGCGCTGTCCCTACTCCAAGTAAAATCCCTGCTGCCGGTAAAATCGCAACCGGTAGCATAAGCGCTTTTCCGACTTTTTGTAATACTCCAAAAAGTTTTTTAAACATGGCGCTTACCTCCTTTTATATATTTAGTGTGCAACAAGCTATTTATTTGATACGTGAATCATTAACGCGCTTTCATAAAACGCTTTCTTTAACTAGAAAACTCATTACATTTCCCGGTGTTATGAGGCGAAGTCTTCAATGATTGCGCTTTCTTATAACAAAAAAAAGCATGAGGAAAAAGAAACGACAAATGGATACACTCATCCAATTACACATCGCTTCATTTCTCACTCATGCCTGATCGTATCAGTAACACGTATTGAAATGATTTTATAAATCCGTTTTTGTTATAAGTCGCTGCAAATGCATCGTTAAGTAAACTGCTTCTGCTTCATACACAGGTAAATGTAACGCTTGCTGCATTACTTTTATCACTTTCCAAGACACATTGTAACACAGAGGATATTCTTCTTTCAATAGCAAAGCAATTTTTTTTGGCTCTTCTATTTTTTCTCCTGTTTTTACTCGATCAATGGCAAAATGCAAATGACGAATCAATCTCATATAGTGTACAGATTCTTTGTCTACCTGCAGATGAAGCGATTCTTCAATCACATTAATAATCGTTTGAATAAGCTGCGAGTCTTGATTCACTTCTAACAGGTTTTTTTCAGTCAGCGCACTATGGATATGAAGCGCGATAAAACCAATCTCTCCTACCGGAAGCTGCACGCCTATTTTACGACTAATGATCTCTACCACTTCAGATGCGATCGTATATTCCTCTGGATATAAGGCTTTTGTTTCAAGTAAAAATGGATTTTTAAGACCCATCCCCTGCTGAAAACGTTTTATCGCAAAGGCGATATGATCTGTCAATGAAATGTGTATATGCTCATTCAAAGGGATATTAACGCGTTTTTGAATATGCGTTACAATATCATTCATCATTTCAATTACATCTTCATCCACCTGAGCTAAAAGCTGCTTGTACTGTTCTTGCTCTTCTTCACTCTTTAGCAAAAACATTTTTTCCACAGCTTTTGCATCGATTTCATCGCCTTTTTTCTTGTTGAACCCTATTCCTTTCCCAATTAGCACAACTTCATCATAGGTAAGGTGTTTAGCAATTAATACATTATTATTAAGTACCTTTTCTACAAAAAAGGACTCTTTCACGAATCCTTCACTCCCCTGTTTCGGCTTTCTATTATTTGCTTTCCTATCTTACAAATAATACGCATAACCGTCAATTCATTTTTCTTTGTTTCAAATATTATTGAACTAAACTATTTGAGTTACGTATTATCTTAGTAGTTCTTCGCTGGAAACGCAACGTCTTTTTTACTCGTCCCATAACAATTTTTCATAATAAAATGTTGAAGCATAACGCTCAGAATGAATATACCTGCTTGTAAAAGCGTAAAAAGAACAAGTGAAGTGGTAATAGATACCAGTAAAATCCCATAGTGAATTAGTAAAATATCTACTATACGCAGCCCTGCTATAATCATTCCAGCTCCCACAAAAAATTCTTTAGCTACACTCCAAACGAGGAGAATCGTAACAATACAAACGTAAATTATCGTTGCATTTACGGAATCATGAGTAGCCGACGCAAACCATCCTGTATAAAACCAATTGTTATGAAAATATGCTAACAGCAGAAACATAATAGTAGAAGTAATGGCGAGCATTCCCAGAAAAAATGTAGCGTAATGTACAAATGTCATATACCGTTCTGTTAGCCATACATACCAAATCTTTGAAATACTAAAGCCTATAGTCATTAAAACGCCTGTATAAATTGTTTTCCACCAGTGATGTGTATAAATATCCCAGTGTAAAAATAATTCTTCAATCCCCATAAACATAGCCGAAATGATTAAAATATAGCGAAATTTTAATTGATAAGCAGCTACCACCATAGCCATGATTGGAAAAGCAAACGTTTGAGAAGTTAAGGACCCAAACAAATTATCAAAATATTCATTGGTCATAAAATCAGGATCGTACTCGTAACTTTCAAACAACACAAATACAACATACTCTAGTACATAAGCCATTCCAATGATAAAAAAAAGCAAAACGACTAGCTTTTTATCTTTTTTACGTATGAATACTGTAAGCAAAACGGCTGTGCTGATAATAATCAATGCAAAAAAAGCAGTATAATGAGGCATAGACGTCTCCCTTTTACGACCTAATTATTACTTAGAGTAAGACGTTTTAGCCAAATTATACATAGCTAGCTTCTATTCAAAAGAGATTGAGACATACTACATCAATCCAATCTAAAGGCGAACAAATCGGATACATGAGATAGTATGGATGGCTTGCTGCACTGCAGGTGATTTCCCTGCAAGGCTTCGCTTTCCCTACAGGAGCCTTCGCCCTGCTCTCCACTCAACAGTTAGAAGCCTACATACAGGAAACCTACGTTGTAATGTAACCCTAACCATGAAAAAATCCGAACGATTCATCGTTCGGATCTTCTTTCAACTACCATACTTTTGTTTCAGCCTCTTTTAACTCTTTAACTTACAAAAATTGGAACGTCCTCTATTATCCTTCAATCATTTTTGAAAGGTTAGCCATTTCGATAGCTGATGCTGCAGCTTCCCATCCTTTGTTTCCTGCTTTTGTTCCTGCACGTTCAATTGCTTGCTCAATTGTTTCAGTTGTTAATACACCAAAGATAATTGGTACGCCTGTTTGTAAGCTTTGAGATGCAACGCCTTTTGCTACTTCATTACATACAAAATCAAAGTGTGGAGTAGCTCCTCGAATAACCGTTCCTAGTGTAATAACCGCGTCATATTTTTTAGATTCAGCTAATTTTTTAGCGATTAATGGAATTTCATAAGCGCCCGGTACCCAAGCCACATCTACATCTTCATCAGCTACGCCGTGACGTTTAAGCGCATCTTCTGCTCCACTAAGTAAACGCCCTGTAATAAATTCATTAAAACGCCCTACCACGATTCCGATTTTTAATCCTGTGCCAACTAAATTTCCTTCATATAAATGATTCATCTCTTGTTCCTCCTGCTAGTAGTAATATAGTTATTTACATTTCTTTTCATGAATTAGCTTCATTTGTTATAACGAAAAAAAGTGTAAACTTATAAATGTAATAAATGACCTAGTTTTTTAGCTTTGGTATCTAAGTATTTTTTATTGGCATCCACTGCCGGCATTTGAAGAGGCACTCTCTCTACCACTTCAAGGTCGTAGCCTTTTAGCCCAGTAATTTTGCGAGGATTGTTCGTTAAAAGCTTCATTTGTTTGACTCCAAGGTCCTTTAAGATTTGAGCACCGATTCCATACTCTCGTAAATCCGCAGCAAACCCGAGTTTTTCATTCGCTTCTACGGTATCGTATCCTTCTTCCTGCAGCTTATATGCTCTTAGCTTATTTAATAAGCCAATACCTCTGCCCTCTTGACGCATATACAGCAGAATGCCGCGTCCTTCTTCTTCAATTTGCGTAAGAGCTGCGTGAAGCTGAGGACCGCAGTCACAGCGCTCAGAGCCAAACACATCTCCAGTCAAGCACTCGGAGTGAACCCGCACGAGAACGGGGCTATTATGATCGATATCACCCTTGATAAGAGCCACATGTTCTTTATTATCAAGTTTATTTGTATATCCTACAGCCTTAAAATCACCAAATGCCGTAGGTAAGCTTACTTCTACTTCACGGCTAATCAGCTGGTCATGTTTGCGGCGGTAGGCAATCAAATCTTTTATTGTAATCATTTTTAAATCAAATTGCTCTGAAATCTTTGTTAAATCCGGTACGCGTGCCATTGTTCCATCTTCATTCATGATTTCACAAATAACACCCGCAGGCTTTCCTCCTGCTAACACGGCTAAATCAACAGCGGCCTCTGTATGACCCGCACGCTGCAGAACGCCCCCGTCTTTTGCAATCAACGGAAAAATGTGTCCTGGTCGTTGAAAATCACTTGCTACCGTTGCTTCATTTACAAGAGCCATAACGGTAGCAGAACGTTCGTACGCACTGATACCTGTTGTACTTGAAATATGATCAATACTTACTGTAAATGCTGTTCCATGTACATCCGTATTGTTCACTACCATCGGGTGAAGATTCAATTTATGCGCAATTTCTTCATTAACAGGTGTACAAATTAATCCTCTTCCATGAGTAGCCATAAAGTTAATAACCTCAGGCGTCGTTTTTTCGGCTAATGCAATAAAATCTCCTTCATTTTCTCGATCTTCATCGTCGCATACAATAACCACTTTTCCCTTTTTTAACTCTTCAATGGCTTCTTCTACTTTATGAAACATCTCTTTCACCTCACTGTTAATTTGTAAAACCATGCTGCTGCAATAAATCCTTCATATTACCTGACCGATTCGAGGCGCCAGGAGTTGACTTGTTAGCCATCATCTGATGCATATATTTAGCTAACATATCACATTCAATATTCACCTTGTCTCCTCGCTGTTTGTCTCCCACGACTGTGTGAAGTACCGTATGAGGAATAAGAGAAATAGTAAATGATTGGTTGCTGACATCAAAAATAGTAAGACTTGTTCCGTCTACAGAAACAGATCCTTTTAACATCATAAATTCACGAAGTTCAGGATCCACTTGAATTTCATAATAAAAGGCATTTCCTTTACGTGTTTTGCTTACAATGGTTCCAATTCCATCAACGTGTCCGCTGACGAAATGCCCTCCAAAGCGGCCATTTGCAGCCATCGCCCGTTCTAAGTTAACACGTGATCCAACGGTTAGAAGCTGCAGGGTACTTGCTTTAATCGTCTCCGGCATGACGTCGACCGTAAATTCATTTTGAGAGTAAGCCGTTACGGTTAAACAAACGCCGTTAACTGAAATGCTGTCCCCTAAGTTCACATCTTCTAACACGGTCTTCGCATCAATCGTAAGAACAATTGCTTCTGTAGCCTTTTGAATCCGTTTTATTTTTCCAATTTCTTCAATAATACCTGTGAACATTTTCTTCACCTGCTTTGGCGCTATTCCAACTTCTTATGCCTTTTTGAAATAGCAGCTGCTTTTTTTTAATATTTATCTTTCCCCCAACCACTGAAAATAAAAAAGCCCCTTGAACAAATGTCCAAGGGGTCGGCTGAGCTGAATCAGTTTTATCTATGCAAAATTCCGCTAATTGTATACGAAATAAACAGTTATAATTTGTGTACAAAAACAAGGGTAGCTTTAAAAAAGGCAAACCTGTCCCTTATTAATACAACACAAAAAAACAACTGTGCTTCCTGATCCTTCTCCCATCCAGACTTTTACTGTCGGCTCTAGATTTTAACTAGATCCACCGCTAACATACATCGTATGAAAACGGGTCACGGGCTTAAAAGCATATGCTTTATCACCGCCGGTTGGGACTTACACCCGACCCCGAAGGATAATATATTCGACTGCTAGAGTCTTATTTGTTTTACATTATAGCAAAGTAAAATCGACTTGTCACATCATTTAACTTCGTTTTTTCACATCTGCTCTTCAAAATCCAGCTTTTAGCTTATTTTTTCTTTTTTAATACATAGCATCCATACAAAAGCTAGTCCAATATAGCCAAATATCGGATACAAAAACTCAAGAAGCTGAGCATATCCAAATTGCCCGATAATAAAGCATGCCAAGATAATAAACGCAAAAGCTTGTTTGTCATTCAGGGGAAGAAATGATTGAAGCTGTTTAGCGATTCCAAATACATTTCCAATCAATGTAGTAAAAATCTCACCTAACACAACTACCGTAAATAAAACATTCACCCACGCTGAGATATTTTTAACAACGGCACTCATAGGAATATCAAGTTGAAATGAATAAGGCAAATTGGAAAGGGCAAGATGAGTAGAAACAAGCATAAACGTAAGTACACATCCTCCTATTACGGCCCCTTTTTTGATCACGCTCTTATCTTTCACGGAGCTTCCTAATGGAACTAAAACGGCCTGAGCCAAAGCTAGATTTAGGGAAATATATAAAAAGGGACTAACCGCCCACTTCCACTGTGTGACGAGCGTTAAGTCTGGCTTCGTTTGAATCAGTGAGAAATAGCTGACATTTGGCACAAAGATGATAAAAGCAAATGAAAGCATCATCGGCACAACAAGAGAATTAACCATTAAAATACCGTTAATTCCTCTTGCGATAAATATATAAGTTAAAACAATTGTACAAATCATCCCAACAGGAGGCCACAGCCCGAACTGTTCTTTTCCTATTGCCCCCGTACTCGCTAGCATGACTGAAGTTACTCCAAATAAAATGACGATCATTACACCGTTTACCGCTTTTCCAAGTACATCACCAAATAAATATGTATTAAGCTGCTGATAAGAAGAAGCCCCAATTGCGTGCGAAAGCAGCATCATTTTCGAACCTAGCCAAATAAAAAACAAGCCGCTGACCAAAATTCCAACCATTCCAAGTTCCCCGTACTGTGTAAAAAATTGAACAATTTCCTTGCCTGTTGCAAAACCGGCTCCTACAACGGTGCCTACATACGTAGCAGCAACCTGCAGCGTGAGTTTCCACCTTTTCATGCCCATCACCCTTCTACCCTTCATAGTTCACTATATGTAGAAACGGTTAAAAAAAGACGAGCCTTTTATATGTAAATCCTCGCCTCACCCGGTGCTGTTCCTTTTTCGTTTTTTTATTTCCTTCTTGTTTTTTTCATGAAAACCCTTTATCCCTTAACATAACGGCAGTTTTCAAACAAAATATACGGATATTTTCCCTTTAGCTTTTAAATTTTCCTCAATATTTGCTGGAAATTCACAATTTACTGTTGTATAATTTCTAAAAATCAGATAAATTATTAAATAAGTATTCTTTCTATTTAAAAAAATATGTTTCAATTATATACAATTGATTCTTATCATGAGAGGTGGAGGGACTGGCCCTTTGAAACCTCAGCAACCAGTCGTTAGAGACATGGTGCTAAATCCAGCAAGCAATTTATTGCTTGGAAGATAAGAAGGCGAAAAAAGTCTTCTTCTTAAGAAGACTTTTTCTATTTTATCGGCATATTGCATAAAACGAATCACTCGTGAAATAGAAGCGGAACAATTTAAGGAGGTTTTGACATGGGGTTACTTGAAGATTTAAAGTCTAAAATTTTAATTGGGGATGGTGCCACTGGTACCCTCCTTTACTCACACGGTATTGACAGCTGTTTTGAAGAACTAAACATCACCAAACCAGAAGAGGTTTCTCGTATTCACAGAGCCTATGTAGAAGCTGGTGCAAACGTTATTCAAACAAATACGTACGCTGCTAATTATCAAAAACTTGCCCGTTATGGATTAGAAGATTCAGTCAAAGACATCAATGTTGCTGGTGTAAAATTAGCGAAACAAGCTGCAAACGATCAGGCTTACGTGGTTGGTACACTCGGCGGAATTCGTTCTTTCCAAAAAAATGCTATTAGCTTAGAAGAGGTTAAGCGAAGCATTCGTGAACAAATGTTTTGGCTTTTAAATGAAGGCGTGGATGGCCTTTTATTTGAAACATACTATGATTTCGAAGAATTAAAGACCGTTCTTACACTAGCAAGAAAAGAAACGGATAAGCCTATTATTACCCACGTTTCCCTGCATGATATTGGCGTACTGCAAGATGGGCGTCCTTTAGCAGATGCATTAAAAGAATTAGAAGACTTGGGAGCAGATGTTGTCGGGCTAAACTGCCGTTTAGGTCCTTATCATATGATTCAGTCTCTTGAAGAAGTACCGCTTCCTGATCGTGCTTTCTTATCTGCTTACCCTAATGCCAGCCTTCCGGCGTATGTGGAAGGCAAGCTGGAATATGAAACGAATGAAGACTACTTTGTAGAAAGCGCGCGTTTATTCCGCGAACAAGGGGTTCGCTTAATTGGAGGATGCTGCGGTACAACACCAGCTCACGTACGCGCCATGTCGTCTGCCTTAAAAGACCTGCCTCCGATTACAAGCAAAGTCGTTAAAATGAGACCAGCCGTTACGGTTCAAGAGCGTGAGCAGCAGGATAAACCTCATATGCACGAAATTGTGAAGAAGCGCCGCTCGGTTATCGTCGAGCTGGATCCGCCTAAACAGCTTGGTCCGACGAAATTTTTAGAAGGCGCAAAAGCACTTGATAAAGTCGGCGTAGATGCTATTACATTAGCTGATAATTCTCTTGCCTCACCTCGCATCAGCAACTTGGCAATGGCAACACTGATGCAACAAGAAACAAAAGCACGACCGCTTATTCATATTACCTGTCGCGACCGAAATTTAATTGGACTTCAATCTCATTTAATGGGACTTCATACGCTAGGAATGAATCAAGTGCTTGCAATTACCGGTGATCCGTCAAAAGTTGGCGATTTCCCTGGCGCCACTTCGGTTTATGATTTATCTTCATTTGACTTGATTAGTTTAATCGCTCAGTTTAATGAAGGACTATCTTATTCCGGCAAACCGCTTGGTCAAAAAACCAATTTTTCCATTGCAGCTGCCTTTAACCCAAACGTGCGTCACTTAGACCGAGCCGTTCAGCGCTTGGAAAAGAAAATCGACTGCGGGGCTCACTATTTCATTACTCAGCCTCTCTATTCAACTAAGCAAATTGAAGAGGTATATGAAGCAACCAAACATTTAACAACACCGGTATACATCGGGATCATGCCGTTAACAAGCGCAAGAAATGCTCGATTTATTCACCATGAAGTACCTGGAATTAAATTATCAGAAGATATTCTAGAACGTATGGACGCAACGGGAAATGACCGGATTCGCGGTGAAGTCGAAGGCCTTGCGATTGCAAAAAACTTAATTGATACAGCATATGAGCTATTTGACGGTATTTACTTAATTACGCCGTTTATGCGCTATGAAATGACCGAAATTCTAACACGCTATATTCATGACAAGCAACTCGTTACATCAGAAAGGAAGATATAAATGAGCTCACTTATCGAACAACAACTAAAGAAGCGAATACTCGTCATCGATGGAGCAATGGGAACGATGATTCAAGATGCTGATTTAACCGCTGAAGATTTTGGCGGCGAAGAATATGAAGGCTGCAACGAATATTTGACCCGAACAGCGCCTCATGTGATTCAGCGCATTCATGAAGAGTACTTTGCAGCGGGTGCTGACATCATTGAAACCAATACGTTTGGCTCAACATCTACCGTACTTGATGAATACGATTTAGGCCACTTGGCGTATGAATTGAATATCGAAGCTGTGAAGCTTGCTTGTGCAGCCCGCGATAAATATTCAACTCCCGAATGGCCTAGGTTCGTAGCTGGAGCTATCGGTCCTACCACTAAAACTCTCTCTGTTACGGGAGGTATTACATTCCCTGAGTTAGTAGAATCGTACGAAGAGCAAGCTCGGGGTTTGTTAGACGGCGGCGTTGACTTACTTCTAGTCGAAACCTGTCAAGACATGCTGAACGTAAAAGCTGCGTTTTTAGGCATTACAGCGGCGTTTGAAAAACTGAAAATAGAAGTTCCAATTATGATTTCAGGAACGATTGAGCCAATGGGAACAACTCTCGCTGGTCAAGATATCGAATCTTTTTACTTATCACTGGAACACATGAAGCCTCTTTCAGTCGGACTTAACTGCGCGACAGGTCCTGAATTTATGACGGATCATATTCGCTCTCTTTCAGACCTAGCCACTTCAGCTGTTAGCTGTTATCCAAACGCTGGACTTCCGGATGAAGAAGGCAATTATCATGAGTCCCCTGAGCTGCTGGCTCAAAAAATTAAAGGATTTGCTGATAAAGGCTGGCTGAACTTTGTAGGCGGATGCTGTGGTACAACGCCTGCTCATATTAAAGCACTTGCTGAAGCAGTAAAAGAGGTTGCGCCTCGTTCGCTTGATCGCTCCGAGCATAATCATGCTGTAACCGGTATTGAACCGCTTGTATATGACGATTCTATGCGCCCTCTTTTTGTGGGAGAACGTACGAATGTAATCGGTTCTCGCAAGTTCAAGCGTCTGATTGCGGAAGGAAAAATTGAAGAAGCATCTGAAATTGCGCGTGCTCAAGTTAAAAATGGTGCTCACGTTATTGATATTTGCTTAGCAGATCCAGACCGTGAAGAAATGGAAGACATGGAGGAATTTATTCAAGAAGTTGTAAAAAAAGTGAAGGTTCCTCTTGTAATCGATTCAACTGACGAGAAAGTTATTGAAAAAGCTTTAACGTACTCGCAAGGTAAGGTCATTATCAACTCCATTAACTTAGAAGATGGTGAAGAGCGTTTTGATGCAATCTTGCCGCTAGTAAAAAAATTCGGTGCAGCTCTGGTTGTCGGTACAATCGATGAAACAGGCATGGCCGTTACTGCAGAAAGAAAAGTAGAGATTGCTAAACGCTCACATGATTTGCTTGTTAAAAAACATGGCTTTAATCCAAAAGATATTATTTTTGACCCTCTTGTGTTTCCTGTAGGGACTGGTGATGAACAATATATTGGTTCTGCTGAAGAAACAGTTAAGGGAATTAAAATGATTAAAGAAGCCCTGCCTGATTGCCTGACCATTCTTGGCGTAAGTAACGTGTCATTCGGTCTTCCTCCAGTCGGACGTGAAGTACTAAATGCGGTTTACCTTTATCACTGTACGCAGGCTGGACTCGATTATGCCATTGTTAATACAGAAAAATTAGAGCGCTATGCTTCTATTCCAGAAGCTGAAATTGAGCTTGCTAATGCGTTATTATTTAACACAACTGATGAAACGCTAAGCACGTTTACAGACTTTTATCGTGATAAAAAGAAAGAAGCAAAAGTAGAAATTTCTACGTTAACACTTGAAGAACGATTGGCAATGTATATTGTCGAAGGTACAAAAGAAGGATTGCTTCCTGATTTAGAACAGGCTTTAGCTCAATATGATGATCCGTTAGATATTATTAACGGACCGCTTATGAAGGGGATGGCGGAAGTCGGACGTTTGTTTAATGACAACCAGCTGATTGTAGCAGAAGTGCTTCAAAGTGCGGAAGTTATGAAAGCATCCGTTGCCTTTTTAGAACCTCATATGGAAGCAACTGAAAATGATTCTGGAAAAGGAAAAGTGATTCTTGCAACGGTTAAAGGCGACGTGCACGATATCGGTAAAAACTTAGTAGACATCATTTTAAGCAACAATGGTTTTAAAGTCATTGATTTAGGAATTAAAGTAACGCCGCAGCAGCTGATTGAAGCAGTAAAAGACGAAAAGCCAGACATCATTGGCCTGTCAGGTCTTTTAGTAAAATCTGCTCAGCAAATGGTTTTAACTGCACAAGATTTAACGCAATCAAGCATTGATGTTCCAATTATGGTAGGAGGCGCTGCCCTTTCCCGTAAATTTACTGACTTTAAAATTGCCCCGGAATATGAAGGTGCCGTCCTCTACGCCAAAGATGCGATGGACGGATTAGCGTTAGCAAATAAGCTGCAGAACAAAGAAGAAGTTATTCAGCTTTTAGCAGATTTAAAAACGCGTCAAGAAAAGAAAGTAACGGTTCGAGAACGCCAGCCTCAAACCGCTCAAGCAGCTACGGCTGTTTTAGAAAGATCCGCCATTTCAACGGATGTTCCTGTTTTTGTACCGGCTGATTTAAAGCGCCACGTTGTCAAACACTACGATTTGGCACAGGTTCTTCCGTATATTAACTGGCAGATGCTTTTAGGCCATCACTTAGGACTAAAAGGAAAAGTGAATAAGCTGCTTGCTGAAAAAGACGAGCGTGCTGTTCAATTAAAAGAAACCGTTGATGACCTTCTCGAACTGGCACTAAAAGAAAACTTAATTAAACCAGCGGTTATTTATCAGTTCTTCCCTGCTCAAGCAGACGGAAATGATTTAATTATTTATGATCCTGCTGATGAAAAAACAGAAATTGAACGCTTTACCTTCCCTCGACAAGCAAAAGGACAGTTCCTGTGCTTATCTGATTTTGCAAAGCCTAAAGAAAAAGAGATGGACTATGTATGTTTCTTCTCTGTAACAGCAGGAACAGGCATTCGCGAACGCGCGGCGAAATTCAAAGAAAACGGCGAGTTTTTAAAGAGTCACGTGTTCCAAGCTCTTGCGCTTGAACTAGCTGAAGGATTAGCAGAACGTGTTCATCAGCAAATTCGTGACCGCTGGGGATTCCCCGATTCGCCTGACTTTACAATGGCGGAGCGTTTTTCAGCCAAATACCAAGGTCAGCGTTTTTCATTCGGATATCCCGCATGTCCAGACCTTGAAGACCAAGCAAAACTGTTTAAATTAATTAAACCTGAAGACATCGGCATTCAGTTAACAGACGGTTTCATGATGGAACCAGAAGCTTCTGTTACAGCCCTTGTTTTTGCACATCCTGAAGCGAAATATTTTAACGTATTGTAAAACATGGCTGCGGTCTTTTAGACCGCGGCTGTTTTTTTACAGTGAACAAACCTAAAAAAAAGGCTGCGACAAATGGATTTTAGTTGAAGAAAAATTCGAACGGAGTTAATTCTTAATTGAGAATCAACTCCGTTCGGATTGTTTTCATTATGATGGTGAACTAGATTTCATGTAGCTGTTTCTAGCTGTTGATTAGAGGGCAAGGCGAAGACTCCTGCGAAAAAAAGTGATGTAGTTATGTCTTAATCTCTTTGAATTCACCGCCGGTTTGAGCTTTTTTTATGAGTTTCTTGGGAAACACTGATAGAATAAGGAATGTAATAAATTTGTAACACTCTTATCAAGGTAATTTTTTTAGGGAAAGGAATTTTCAAGAGATGATTAAATTATTTGTAAGCGACTTAGATGGAACTCTTTTACACGAAGAAAAATACGTAGAACAGCATAATGCAGACGCACTTAGTGAACTTCAGCGCCAAGGAGTAGAGGTTTGTCTTGCTTCTGGACGAATGGATACGGAAATTTTAAAGATTTCTACTGATATTAATAATACATTTCATCGCATTAGCCAAAACGGAGGATTTGTGTGGACCAAAGAAAATCAAGAACTTCATGGAAAAGTGTTTGAAGATGATTTAGCGGTTCAACTTTATAAAAAAACGATAGATCCTAACCGTATTACGCTTGTCTGTTCAAACGACACGAATTATGTAGAGCAGCGAAATGAAATTATTGAAGCAATTGAAACTCACATGTTTTTCCCTATCGAAGAACAAATTGAAATGACAGATTCATTTGGTCACGCTCTTTCTCCATCTAAAATCACGGTTCTTGGAGATCATGATGAAATGGTAGCTCTGCAAAAAGAAGTGAACGAAGAGTTTGGTGATTATATTGATACATATATTTCTGCCAAGCAGTGTTTGGATATTATGCCTAAACATATCAGCAAAGGAAATGCCATTGAAATTTTATTAAATCATCTTCAGCTAAAACCAGAGGAAATTGCATGTGTGGGGGATTCATTTAATGATATTCCTATGTTTCAATTAACACCGAACAGTTTCGCTATGGCTACAGCTCCTGAAGCTGTTCAGCGCTATGCCTCTGCTGTTGTGTCATCTGTTAGTGAAGCAGCGCGTATTGTTTTAGAAAAAAATAAGCAAACAATCTAAAAAAAGCGGTCAACGTTTAAATTGACCGCTTTTATCTATTTAATAAGAAAACGGTAGTTATTTTTTTCGTAAAGAACGAAAAAAATCACCTAAGCTTTTTTGCTTCCCATCTGCATGCTCTCCATGATTAACCAAGCTGCTGATTCTTTCTCGTCGAACAACAACCATAATAAGAGTGGCAAAAAAGATAATGGAAACGGCAATGACAACCAGTGCAAGAACGGATGCTACAATAGCTTCAGAAGTCGTTAGTGACGATAGCATCTGCCTCGTACACCTCCATTTCGTTTGTGGCGAAAAGGAGCCTAGCAATTAGAAATGCAAATAATCTTTTTTCTCAGCTTGATGCATGTTATTATACACCATTTTCATTTTAGAAGCTGTAGCTTTTAAAGACGTAGACGAATCCACATCTTCGGCTAACATAATGTTTACTAAGTCAACCACAGAACGAGACAACAACTCTACATTATTTTGCAACTCTAATTCGTCATAAGTCGTACGGTCTTGAAGACGAAGTCGAATAATTTCATTTGCTAGCTCCCTAACACGCACTAATTGTTGATGTTCTCCCATAGTATCTCCGCCGCAAGAAACTTATAATCAGCCCTTTTATTGGCTTTTATAAGAGCTAGAAATTCCTGCAGCTTACCCCTCCTTATAAAGATGCCTAGCACACCTTTATGTAAATCGCACTTTCACCTTGTTTACATGTATATTCGCTATAGCTGGTTCTTTTTCCTTTTGAAATTAGCAGCCATCGTCAACGACCTTCTTGGTTTATCGTTCAGGTTTCAAATTTTTAAGGATGTGATATACGAAAATTAAAACGCCAATAGCCGTAAGTGTTGCTCCTACTGCCACTAGGGGTGTAAAAGCTTGGTTTTCTAGTACGATCATGAGAAATAAACCAATCATCATGACCGGTAATCCTATATTATGCAACCATACGTGCAGTTTAGCTAATTTACTTTCGCTAAACGCAGGAAACAAATAATAAATAAGTCCCGCTAACGTAAGCGACGTCCATCCTAATAAATTAATGTGCACGTGAACAGGCGTCAAAGCGTAGCTGTGAACAATTGACATATAATACCCCAATATGATGCCAATTCCAAAATAAACGGCTGATAGTTTAATTAATTTAATTCCCATCGTTTTCTCCCCCTTATATCCCCTCCGACTTCTGTACTACTTTACGCAGGAAACATCATTTTAGAAGCGGCTGATTAACCAAAGGACACGAAATACGGAGTATGATATCTAAAAAGAGGATTCTTTACCGCAAACACAAAAAACAGCTGAGCAAAAGTACTCAGCCGTCTATTTTAAGCAATATAATGCAGCACAAAATTCAAGAAAAACAATAGCGCGCTTACATACATAAACATCGATACTTCACGCATTTTACCAAGGAATAATTTAAGCAGTGGATACGCAATGAACCCAAATGCAATTCCATCAGCAATGCTGTACGTAAGAGGAATAAGCGCAATAATTAAAAATGCAGGGAAACCTTCTGTTAAGTCCTGTAAATTGATGTTTTTGATATTTTGAATCATTAGTGCTCCAATAACAATAAGAATAGGTGCAATAGCACTATCTGGAACCAGCTTGATAAATGGAATAAACAGAAGTGAACTTAAAAATAAAACTCCTGTAATCAGCGATGTTAAACCCGTTCGCCCTCCAGCTGCAATACCAGATGCTCCTTCTACAGAAGACACCGTTGGACTTGTTCCAAACACGCCGCTTAGTAACGCTGAGGCAGCTGTTGCTTGAAAGGCCCGCGGAAATTTGCTATCTTGATTCATCATACCTAGCTGACCATGCAGCAACCCGATATTTTCAAAAATCAATACCATTGTTAATGAAAAGACAGCTGCCCAAAACGCAACGTCTCCAATAGCTCCAAAAGACAATGTGCCAAAGCTGCTAAAGAAGTCGTTCACGCTCCCAGCGGAATGTCCTTTTTCTGCACTGCTTCTTACACCAAGTAAGAAGGCAAGGACGGATCCAGCAATCATGCTTAACAAAAAGTTACCTTTCACATTTCGGATAAACAGTACGATTGTGATAATTAACGTCAACAGCGTACTGATTACAAACGGATCTGACAAGTCTCCAAGTGCTACAAAAGTGTTCTCGCTTGGAACTACAAGCTTCCCTTTTTGCAAACCGATAAATGTTAAAAATAAGCCAACACCGACTGTTATCGCTTCTTTTAGCGAATGCGGAATCGAAGAGACAATTTTGGCAGACAGTCGTGAAAAAGCTAATGCTATAAAAAGAAAGCCGGATATCACTACTGCTAATAACCCTTCTTGCCAAGATAACCCCATTGATTGAACCATCGTATACGTAAACAACGCATTAATCCCCATACCTGGCACCAGGATGAGAGGCGCATTTGCCCAAAAAGCCATAATAACACAGCCTACAAAAGCCGAAGCTACTGTTGCGAATATTCCTGCTTCAAGCGGAATACCGGCATCAGACAAAATGGTTGAATTAACAGCTATAATATACACGATGGAAAGAAATGAAATGACCCCAGCTAAGCTTTCTTTTCCGACAGTTGTTTGGTGGTCGTTTAAACGAAACAACTTTTCAAATAATGCGTTCAATCTAATTTCCTTCTTTTCATCTATCCCTCGCCCACCCAGTGACCAAAAATGCCACCGAAGTTATTATAGCAAAATCAACAATTGTTGCAAGGAAAACTTGTCTTCTTTAGCTTAAGCGTTCATTCCTTATTTAAAACTGTTATCATTTTCTAAACGCAACGTCTTGCATTCATTCTATATATACCTTGGATTGGACATAATAAAAGAGCGCTTTATCAGCGCTCACTGTTTTAATAATAAGGATAATATGGTGGGTACGGCGGATAATATGGGGCTGGATAACCGTAATAACCTGGACCTCCTAGTGCACTTCCAAGAACTAATCCTCCAAGAAATGGAGCTCCAAAGCCCCAACCCCAAGGGCGACCAAAGCCAAAGCCGAACCCCGGACGGCCGAAGCCAAAACCAGGACGACCAAAACCAAAACCTGGGCGACCGAAACCGAATCCTGGACGACCAAATCCTCCAAAACCACCGAATGGTCTTCTTATGTCATTAATATCAAATTCTTGCATGATACATGCCTCCTCAAATTATATTTCATTCTCTTTATTACATATGTTATTCACCTACTTCTTGCATAGGCAATCGCCTCTTTTTTTGTGATTTCTTAAAAAATATTCATTTTCTACCACCTCATTAGGATTAAACAAGCGTACAAACATATATTTTTTAAGGCTTTGAAACATACTACATGTAACTTATGTAAAATAAGAGAGATGAAACGAGGAATGCACCTTTATAATTTGCAGCAGCTGCTGCAATGAGAAATAAACATAATATGAAAGCATAAAAAGAACGCTCAACAAACATGTTGACCGTTCTTCTTATGAAAATACATAGCGATTTTTTATTAATTTATCTGACCCTTTGCTTGACCGTATATGCCCTAAAGCTATATAATCCCCTTTTTATACAATGCGCTTTGAACATAAAATCATAGGAGCGTCTCCCCAAACGCTGCTATGTATGTATATCTGTAATCGCTTACAAACCTTTAATAAAAAACCGATATGATTTTCTATCTATTTACATTAAACAATATTTTAGGCTAAATTTCAACACATTTTTTGTTTTTCTTTGTACTCAGCAAAAAAAACAGGTGATATAGCACAGTGATTTTCCTTTTTTCCTGTCCCTTTTACTTATAGCCATAATCGTTTATAGTTTATAACGAAAGGAAGTGACGCAATGTCTGATCAACTAGAAGAATACTTAGAACGAGGAATGTACGGAGCAAAGGAAACAAAAAGAGACGAAAGAAGATATTTCTTAACTGCTCTACGTGAGAATATTGAAATTGCGCTAAAAAAGGGGCAAGTCATGAAAAAGGATGCAGCAAAAATAAAGCCTCTTTTAAAAAAAGTGAAAGACGGTCATTTGTTTTTAAATGGCTCTTTGTCTTATTCATACCTCTCCCCTTATATTCAAGTGGCTAACCAACATAAAGTGCCTTTTACCATCGTTCAGAACTTAGAAGCTGATACCGATATTGGTCTAGTTTTAACGGGTTCTGAAGGCAGTTTGGAACGAGATATCTTTTTAGACTAAAAAAAGAGGTTGACACATAACGAAATGAATCCAATCAACTGCTAGAAGGAACGAGACAGATAAAACTATATTCACCATCAAAAAAAAACGAACCCTTGATCAACATGTGATCAAGGGTTCGTTTTTCACTTCGTCTAAAATACTTTTGTTGCAGCCTCTTTTTTATTTAGCAAACACGTGATGATCAATTGTTTTAATTACAGCACGTGAACGAATCCAGTTATCGGTAGCTGTTTTTGGATTATAAAAGTAAATGGAATCGTCTAAACGATCTTTTCTAGTCAACGCTTGCTCTACTGCTTTTTTCGAATCTTCTGAAGCAGGTTTGTTAATTGATCCGTTTTGAACCGGTGAAAAAGCGTATGCTTTTCCGACAACTTGTTTAATAACTCCTGTTACCGTATCTGGAAACTTCGGAGAATCTACACGGTTTAACACCACTGTTGCTACCCCTACTTTTCCTTCATACGATTCGCCTTTTGCTTCAGCTTCTACTAAGCGAGCTAATAAATCTTTTTCACTTGCCGAAATCGAAACTGCAGGTGTTTCCTGGTCTGCGGGTTTGGCTTCTGGTTTTGGTTCTGGCTTAGCCGTATTAGCAGGTGCTGCCGTTGAAGGTTCCGTTGTTTCAGCAGCCAGCACTTTTGTCTTACTCGGAATAGCTAATGTTTCACCAATATAAATCATATCTCCTTGACGATTGTTTAATTTTTTAATATCGTCAATTGTTACACTATATCTTTTACCTAACTTCCAAAGACTATCGCCTTTGACTACTTTATAATTAGTTGCAGCCGTAGCTGTTGCATTAAAACCTATAAATGAAAGAGTAGCTAAACAAGCTACTACCATTGATTTCATATAACTATGTTTCATAGGTAATACCTCCTGAAATTTCGTATGGTATTACTCTATCATAGCTATATGGGGGTTTCACCGAACGATTCAATTACATTTCTTTAAGTTTGATGAACAAAATTACGTTCGGAACACAAATATGACATTGTACCTTATTTTTTGTCATAATCACGGTAATTTTTCTAAAATACAGGTATATTTTCCCGCCTTATTTCAGTTTAATCAGAAATTTCTTCATTCATCTTTCCCTTATAATTCTTATGATAAACATTTAAATTCATCTACTTTTACACAAAAGAGCTGAATGTTGTAATCAACATTCAGCTCTTTTTAATCTTCGATCTCAATTTCTACAACATCATAGAAATCAATCACTAGCTTAGCACCCGTATCATCCATAAACGTAAAAACGTCTTGATCATCTGATAAATGTATCACGTATCCGGTCAACTGCTGTTCACTGTTGTCGTAAACAGTAGTAATTAGAATTTTTTTATGATCTACATATGCTTCTTCTAATAACGAATGGAGGTCATAGTCCCCGTCATCTTCGGGCCGGTTCGTTAACAGCATCCCATAAGTCGTCATTCCATTTTTATCTTTCCATATATGATCTGCAAAATAAAAAGGTGCTGTACTTTTTCGAAACTCATCCATAATATCCCTCCTATAACTAAACACGTTTATTCGCTCTTACTATACGTTACTAAATAAACGCACAAGCACTTGTAACAGTATATTCTCTACTGTACAGGCTCATACATCCATTATATAAGGCATAATCAAATAATGCCATCATTTCGTTTAACTCCTAGGAATTTCTAGATACGTATAGGTAAAATCGCCTCCGCGTCCGGCGATTCCACGAAAATGTTTGAAATCAGGGCGATTTACTAAAAAAGGGCGAAAAGCAAGAAAGTCTTCTTTTTTAACTTTAATTTCGGTTACTTTTCCTTCACTTAACTCATTTAACATATTGATTACTGTTTGTTCATCCATTCAGTTCCACCTCGTTTTTAGCTGTTCAGCCAATTTTGCAGAGACGCAAATTGAGCTTCAGCTTCTTTATATCCTTGGTTATAAAGAGCGTCGAGACGCTCACGATTCTTCTCAATTCGCCCTACTACAAGAGGGGATTGCGGACGAATCACAAAGATATTCCCCTGTCTTTCCTGCTCTTCAATATATGACAATGTTTCATTATACAATTTATAGCGGTTCTCAAGCGCACGAGTCAGCCCATCATAATGACGATATTTGCGCTTCAATAACCAAAGCATATTTGATTTCTTTTTTCGATATCCTTCATTTCGCGTTAGCACAACAATATTTTTTCTATATCCATCCTGCACTGCTTTTTTGATTGGAATCGGATCACTGATTCCTCCATCTAACAGCTCTTTTCCTTTATATGTAACGACAGGTGCTAAAAATGGAAGGGAACTAGAAGCGCGAACCGCTGTCAAAATATCCCGATCATACTCATCAAAATAAACGGGTTCTCCCGTCACGCAGTCCGTTGCTCCTACTACAAGCTTCTCTGTACGCTCAGCAAATGCCTCAAAGTCAAATGGAAGAAGCTGATTAGGAATTTCATCAAAAACGAAATCCATTCCAAATATCTCTTTTGTTTTAAAATAATTTTTCCACGACAAGTAGCGAGGATCCTCTAAAAAATCTAAATTAGCTTTGCGACTTCTTCCTATTTGTCTAGATAAATAAGAAGTGGCATGACAAGCGCCGGCTGAAACGCCAATTACATACGGAAGGTACAGATTTCTTTCCATAAAGTAATCTAAAACTCCGGTTGTATAAAGGCCTCTCATACCGCCTCCTTCGAGCACGAGTCCAGTATCTTTCAATTTCTACACCTTCTAATTCTTATAATTTATGACAAGATTATACCTCGTTTATTATAACGAAAGATGAACAAAGATGGAACTGTGTTGCTTCTCTCTTTCGTTAAAGCTACCAATTCCTTTTATTCCTCAGCACATTTTACTTGTTTTTTCAATTTTATTTTATATTTTTTCAAAAAACCCTTTACTAATTCCCAGTTTTAAGGCAAAATTGTAAAAAAAGAAAACGCTAACTAGTTTTACTATTTTCAAAATTAAAATTATTTAAAAAATTAATAATGAACTAATTTAAAACAAAGGAGCGATGAATGATGAAAATAGCAGAGGTAGGAAACTTGATAGAATTTAAAAATGGCTTACAGGGCATTGTCGAAAAAGTAAATGAAAACTCCGTGATTGTTGATTTGACTTACATGACAAACTACCGGGATTTAGACTTAGAACAGCGAACTGTTGTCAACCACAAAAACTACACGATTATTAATCCCGCTATGTAAAGGGAAAAAGCAACCGGAACGCAAAAACGGTTGCTTTTTTAGTGGTTTTGAAAGAACTGATTCTTTTGTTCTTCTGTAATAATTCCCAGCTTATACATGAGATAAATATACTGTTGAACCTTAACATCCTTCGAACTTTTTTTCACTGTACTCCCTCTTTTCTAAAATGTTTCTTCATACAATAATATATGGCTAAGATAAAAAAAGTTTCCTTAAAGAAACAAAACCAGGCCCCATTTTTTCTTGAAAGGGTCTTATTTTCGTGTGACAATAAGAACAAGCTACTACTACCTACTTACTGAAAGGAATTACTAGCATGTTTGATACTGTATTGTTTATCGTTGCACTTATTGTCATTCTTTTTTTCATCGTGCAGTTCGTTTTTAAACGCAAGCAAACTTCAAATAAAAAAACATCCGTTGAACCCATGAATTATGCCGAAGAAGATTCTAACTCCTACACAAGCTGGAGTGAATCTGCTTCTAATCACGATCACGATGGTGATGGTGATGGTGATGGGAACGGGGATGCTGACGGAAGATAGAAAAAAGCCTCTTCTTATGAAGAGGCTTTTTTTATTTTGATAACACGCGTTTGCCGTTGGTAAACGAATAATAGCATTCACCTGTATAGATGTCTTGGCTTTCATGTACATGAACACCACATTTATCTTCAAGTGCAGCTTTCATCATGGATTTGGCTACGTTATACGCTTTAATTGGACGATATTTTCTCCACTTTCCTACAAGGCAAAATGAACACGACTTTAACGTGTATCCCCCAAGCTTTTCAAATAGGCGAAACTCTTGGCGCTTGCCTAATAATAACGATGGGCGGAAAAAGTGAGTAGAACGGATATACAAGCTTGCGATATCTTCTTCTACTTGCCCCTTTACTTTACTGTAAAAGAATGGCGAACGAAGATCAGCACCAATTGCTGTAATCGTTAAAAAGTTTTTGCAGCGATATTTTTCTGCACATTTAGCCGCTTTTAAAGGAAATTCGTAGTCAACTTTAATGAATTTCGCTTTTGTTTTTGCTTTTTTCATTGTCGTGCCTAAACAGCAATATACATCATCAACTGCAAAGCATTCTTCGTGCTTATCAAGCTCTGAAAAATCAATTTCAAGCTGACGTAGCTTTGTGTGTTCGATTGGTAGCTTTTTTCGAACAAACACTGTCACATGGTTATATAAGCTGTTGCTTAATAACATTTTTAAAAGTTCTTGACCAACAAGTCCGCTTGCACCTAATACTAATGCTGATCTCTGTGACATTCTTTCACCTTCTCATCTGTTGTTTTTGCAATGGAAAACAGGTTGCATACACAACCTGTTTGTTCGAATTAACGATTATCAATTGTTTCTGGGTATAAATCATGATTCATCAGGCGATAATTAGCCATTTCTTCATACTTCGTACCAGGACGGCCATAGTTTGTATATGGATCAATTGAAATCCCGCCGCGTGGTGTGAATTTTCCCCATACTTCAATATATCTTGGATTCATCAGTTTAATTAAGTCATTCATAATAATATTCATACAGTCTTCATGGAAATCTCCATGGTTACGGAAGCTGAACAAATAAAGCTTTAACGACTTGCTTTCCACCATTTTTTCATCTGGAATGTAACTAATATAAATGGTTGCGAAATCCGGCTGACCCGTTTTTGGACATAAGCTCGTAAATTCCGGACAGTTAAATTTCACAAAATAATCACGATTTGGATGTTTGTTATCAAATGCTTCTAGAATCTCTGGTGAATATTCAAACAAATAGTTTGTTCCTTGATTTCCAAGGAGTGATACACCTTCTAATTCTTCATCTTTTCGACCGCTCATTTGCATTTCCTCTCTTTCTACGATTGTCATTCTAACAGCGTTTTTTTATTTTGTATATATCTGTTTTTATTTTTCTTTGTAAATTTTTTGCTATGCGCTTACACGCCTCGTTTATTTCCCCAAACAAGGGCGTGAACCTGCGGCAGAACTCTTACATCGTTCATGTTTTTAGCTGCCACTGCCTTGTCGATTAACCACTCATACTTTTTAAGCAATTCTTGTGTTAACGACGCATTATCGATTGTCGTTAAGTCCTCGTTGCCTACTTGAACAAAAAATGGAACCTCAGGATAACGTTCATGAACAGACGCTGCATACTCAAAGTCCTCATCATTAAATACAACGACTTTTATGCTTATGTGCGCCATGCGTTTTTCCTTTATTAATGTCTCTATAATATCGTCTAATACGGAGAAATTTGTTTTCATTAATGAACTTGGAGGCTTAGGAGAAATCGTTAAATCATCGATCTTTAGGAACCAATCCTGATAACGGCTTCCCTGTGTTTCAAGAGCTGCTTTTACCCCATGACTGTGCAAAAGCTCTACAAGTGAACCAATCGCCTTGATAAGCGCAGGGTTTCCTCCAGAAATGGTGACGTGATCAAAGCACTCTCCTCCAATTTCTTTAAGCTCCGTCCAAATTTGTTCTGCTGTTAGCTGACGAATATCGTTTTTAGCTGATCCATCCCATGTAAAAGCTGAATCACACCAGCTGCAGGAATAATCACAGCCTGCGGTACGAACAAACATCGTCTTACGTCCTACAACCATTCCTTCCCCTTGAATCGTTGGGCCGAATATTTCAAGTACTGGAATTGTATTAGCCACGTTTTTTCACCTTCTTTGGGCGGTAAACTACGTAACTTGTCGGCGTTTCCCGCACGAATACTTGTACGCAAGAAGGCTTATTTGGTAGTGTGTCTAGATATTCTTGAACCAACTCATAAATTTTACGAGCAACAACTTCAGTTGTAGGAAAATCATTTGGATTTTCTTCGTTAAAGATAGAATGATCGTTCAATAATGTATGATCAAATTGACCAGAAACAATTTTTTTCAATAGCGCAAAGTTTACTAAAAAGCCCGCTTCGTCTAATGTATCTCCGGCAACAGTTAAATTTACAAAATACGTATGTCCATGGACTTGACGGCATTTTCCTGCTTCTGTATGAGGAACAAAATGTGCCGCAGCAAACTGCATATCTTTGTTCAATTCATATTCATAGTCATGAAAGACTTGAGGATACATTTGTTGCAGCATTATTTTTCTCCTCCTTCTTTTGTTTGCAGGTATTGATCTAACCCGCGTTTTCGCAATTGACATGCGGGACATTCGCCGCACCCATCAGCAACAATACCGTTGTAGCACGTTAATGTTTTTTCACGCACATATTCAAGCGCTCCTAGCTCATCCGCTAACGCCCACGTTTCTGCTTTATCAATCCACATAAGCGGCGTATGAATCACAAACTCGAAGTCCATTGATAAATTAAGCGTGACGTTTAACGATTTCACAAATACGTCTCGACAGTCTGGATATCCCGAAAAATCAGTTTCACAAACGCCTGTTACGATATGACGGCCTCCGCTGTTTTTAGCCAGTACGGCAGCAAATGATAAAAATAACAGATTGCGGCCATCCACAAACGTTGTAGGCAACTCTCCTTCTTTTTGCTCAATTTCAATATCATCTCGCGTTAAGGCATTTGGTGCTAATTGATTTAAAAGTGACATATCTAGGACGGTATGCTTCACACCTAAATCAGCTGCGATAGCTTTTGCTACCTCTATCTCTTGACTATGACGCTGACCGTATTGGAAAGTAACCGTTTCTATTTCTTTAAAGTTTTTCAAAGCCCAAAATAGACATGTTGTACTATCTTGACCTCCGCTAAATACAACAATAGCTTTTTCATTTTTCATCATTATTGTTCGTCTCCTTTTTGATTGAAATCAAAAGAAGAAGAAACTTTATTGAACCGTTCGTTCCCTTTGTGACTAATTTTATAACACAAAAAAGAGACTGCTCTTTTCCAGCAATCTCCCTAAAAAGCAACTAAGATACACGTCCTCGCCAGCATACACGTCAAAAAGACGTGTTGATAGAAAAGCACGTGAAAGAAGACACGCTAAAACCGTGTCTTTTGTCATCAACGATGATCTTAGTTTTTTATAGAGGGAGTTTTCGAACCTCTCCCGTACATATACAAACGTGTACGGCGTTTCTTCTTGAATTGTCATCGTATACTATACCACATACGTATAAATAATGCTATGTTTGTTGGCTTCTATCACCTTTAGCTGCCTTATTTCTCTTTATATAAGAAAGCGCAATAAATAACAACGGAAAACAGACGCTTAGTACAAATAAATAAAACGGCCAGTAATATTTTTCAAAATAATTGAAGTATGCTGTATTTGGAATAATGTAATACGCCACGCCTGTAATGATTAGACCTAAAGGAAAGCTCAAAAAATTGCGCACCCGTAAATTACATAATTGAGCGATACTTAACTGAATAGCATAGAACACAATGACAACTTTAAAAAAGATAGATAACATCCAAATAATAGCTACTAATACTTCAACATGCTGTATCGTTGCACCTAACGAAATCATTTTTCCTAATAAATAAACTGGGTAGCTGTGCATTGATGCAATATTCGCGCCAAGAGCTAATATACAAGCCGCAACTGCAATCGTAATCGTCAAGCCCGATGCCACAGTGCCGATAACAATCATTCTTTTTACCTTTTTTCCATCTTTTATATGAGGCGTAATCATTAGCACAAAAATCAATTCCATAAACGGATTTCCTAAGAAATACGTGGTCCCTAACACTAAATCATCCATGCGGAATTCAAACAAAGGGTAAAGACGATCCAGTTTCATCTGAGGAATATTTAACGAAATTAACAATAAAAAAGGGACGACGATCCACGGTAAAAAGATTTCCGCGGTTCTCGCTATCACTTCAATGCCTAAATATCCTCCGTATATAACCGCTAAAATCACAAGAGCATGAATCCACGTAGGCAGCGTTTCAGGGACAATTTGCGTCGTCATAAATGTACTGATATCTCGAAGGGAAAACGTAGATTGAATGAACATAAAAAAAATGTAAATAAGAGACATACACGCTCCGGCGTAAGGACCTAGCGCTTTTTTAGCTATTTCAATGAACGTTTGCTGAGGGTAACGGTGCATCAGCCATAACAGCACCGCAACAATTAAAAGGGCAAAGCCAATAGCAAGCACACTACATACCCAGGCATTTTGTCTATTCGTTTCTAATAACGTAGCCGGAACTGCCAAAATAGCGCTTCCGATACAAAAAAAATAAATGAGAAAAAGAAGTTGTTTCGGAGTAATAAATTCTTTTATTTGCATCATACACCCCTTCTCTCCTACATACTTACGTAAATAACAGATGATGAACGGTTTTAGTAAGAGGCTTAATGAGTTCCTCTAAAAAGTACAGAGGCGTAGGTACTTCTTTACGGAGTGTAATGGCTCCCCAAAAGAATAAACCCATACCTATAAGACAAAGATAGACAACGATTTCACGGTAATACTTTTCCTTTCGGAAGTTAATCATGATTTTTTTAGTCAAATAAGCAAGAAGTACCAGTAAGGCGATAAATCCCTCCATTTGCTTTCTCCTTAATGCTTCATTTGCTTCATATATGAGTTATTTAACGTGCCTAAGCGACGGATTTGAACTTTGGCATCTAAATCGACGGTTAAATCTTCTGCGTAAATTCTGTTCCAGTCTCTTTTCATTTTGTACCATCTCTTTACATCTTGTCTGTAAAACGTTTCTCCAAAACCGAAGATATCACTTTTATAATCTTTTTGAGCTTTTTCCACTGCGTCATTCATTTTTTCTTTTACGTCCGCTGCTGTTTTTCGTTCGAGCATATTGATTACAGCTGGGTCCTGTAAGTTTACTTGACACTCTACATCTGCCACGTTTGCTTCACCTTTTAAATCCACGTGAATATGAGGCTTATGGTTTTTCATAGAAGCCGTTACCTTCACGTTCGTTCGAAGCATTTCTACTCCGATGATATCGTGCTGTTTTTCTTTTCCTTCGCATGGAATAACAATTAACGTACTTTTTACATTTCCTGTAATATAGTTATATCCTTTACTTTCGTCTTCATTGAACCAGCCGATCAGCTTATCATTTTGAAAGACACCTAATCCTTTAAAATTGAGCAGGGTGGACAGATTGGTGCGGGAAATGCTGGACATATCTCCTGCCTTTTTCACGTCGCCTTTGACCAATACTCCCGATAACACCGCCTGTTTTCCTTCGCTCGTTAAGTTACTAATCAGTTCATTTAACTTTACGCCTCTCGTGGGTGCCCAAATACGCTGAGAGACGTCTAATGAAGCAAACATATGGTTAGCTGGTATTTTTTCAATTGTTGTTAATACGTTCAGAACGCTCGATGCTTTCGTGTTTTTAGCAACAACAACAAAATAATCGGTACGCACTTCATGATCCCGAGCAAAGAAATCAAGCACTTCAGCAATACCCTCTTCCGCCATGCTTTCGCTAATGACTAGCATTCGTAAATGAGAAAGATAAATTTTCCGCGGGGATTTTGTCGTTATTTTTCTTAACCCTTCCATTACAGACGAAGCCTTAATAGAGAATGTGGTAACAGAAGGCCCGTTTGTAGGGGTTTTGGCCTGAATATCACCAGGGTTAATCAGCTGAACTGTAACAATAATGCCATCTTCTGCTTTATCAATTCCGACAGCAACCGTAATGGCTAGCTCATTCAACTCTCGACTGCTCCAGCAGCCGCTTAACAGCAATGAACAGATACATAACATCAGAAATGCTTTCATAGTAACCGGCCACCTTTGCACAGTTTAGTTTTTTTGCGTCTTTTGACGTGAAATATTCTTCTCGTTAATAAGCTTTGGCCTTGTTTTCATTTTTTTGATTGAACGTCTAATTAGAACATCCTTTTGATCACGCTTCACAAAGGGAGCCATAGGTGTCATATAAGGGACTCCAAATGACCTTAAGCTGCATAAATGTAAAATCATTAAAATTAGCCCGAGGATAATACCGAACAAGCCAAAAGTAGCTGCTAAAACCATTAAAATAAAGCGCAGCATCCTTACTGCAATGGCCATATCATACACCGGTGAAACAAAGTTACTAATAGCGGTGATGGATACAACGATAACCATTGCAGGCGATACTAATCCAGCTTGTACGGCGGCTTCTCCTAAAACGAGTGCTCCCACGATTGAAATAGCTGAACCTACTGCTCGAGGCAATCGGACTCCCGCTTCTCGCAAAATTTCAAACGTGATTTCCATAATAAACGCTTCAATAATAGCTGGAAAAGGCACACCTTCCCTTTGAGCTGCAATACTAATTAACAAAGCAAAAGGAAGCATCTCTTGATGAAAAGTAGTTAAAGCAATATAAGCAGAAGGTGTTAAAAGGGCTAAGAAAAATGCCATGTAGCGCATTAAGCGAATCAATGTACTAATATCTGCGCGCTGGTAATAATCTTCGGCCGCCTGAAAAAATTGAATAAATAGGGCAGGAACCATCAATACAAAAGGTGTACCGTCTACTAAAATGGCTATCCGCCCCTCTAAAAGACCTGCTGCCACGGAGTCTGGACGCTCCGTGTTATGCATAGTAGGAAAAGGTGTATAATCTTCATCTTGAATCAACTCTTCGATATATCCGCTCTCCAAAATACCGTCTATATCAATTTTAGAAAGACGCTCTTTTACCTCTTGAATGACCTGTTCATCCGCAATGCCGTCTATATAAACGAGCGCAATATCCGTTTTTGTAAACTCTCCTATTTGCTGAGATTCAATCCAAAGTTTTGGAGATTTTATTCGGCGCCGAATCAATGCGGTATTCGTTCGCAGTGTTTCTGTAAAACTGTCTCGAGGTCCTCTTACAACGGTCTGAGATTGTGGTTCAGAAACAGCCCTGTCTCTCCACCCTCTTGTACTTGCCACAATACACGTTTGATACCCTTCTAAAAACAGCACGGTATCTCCTGATAAAACATGAAGAAGAGCATCATCCAATGTTTTGGCTTCCATAATTTCACCGGCCGCCAAACTATAGCTTTTAATCAATTCGTACATATTAACGACACCGTCATCATGAGTTAAATGCTCATCGTGATAATGCATAATGGAGTCCAGCGCATAGTGTTCAACTTCATCTTTATTTACCAATCCGTCGATGTAAGCAACACCTAAAGTGAATTTTTCTTCAATTGAAATTCGAAACTCTCTTGTCACTAAGTCCGTGCTCTGTCCTAATGCTTTTTTCATGTGGAATATATTATCTCCCACTCTCTCCGACAATTTCTGCTCTTCCTCAGTGGAAGAAGCACTAGTTGCCTTAGAGTCCTTCGATTCACCAGCTTTTTCTTTCCGCTGTTTGGATTTATTCGTTAACTCCGATAGTTTTTTAATACGCATTGTTCATCCTCCACTACATTGAACGAAAAGAAACGGAATTTCTTCTTTTTAGTCTCTATAGTTTTTGTATGAAAAGGAAATTTATACTTGAAGCCATTTTAATAATCTTTATTTTTGACATCATTTGTGCATTTCTATAGGATAGTAATGGATAATTCTTCGTTATTATGAAGAATGTTTATACGGAACATTGAAAGGAGTCTATACATGGCACAATCACTTAAAGGCAAAGTAGCTCTTATTACAGGAGCAGGAAAAGGCATCGGTCGTTCAACTGCAATTGAATTAGCAAAAGAAGGCGTAAATATCGGTTTAATTGCTCGTACAGAGGCAGATTTAAAGGCTGTGGCTTCTGAACTGGAAGCATTTGATGTACAAGTTGCTTATGCAACAGCAGACGTTTCTTCTATGGAAGAAGTAAACGCAGCAGTTGAGCATCTACATACAAAATTAGGGGCAACGGATATCTTAATCAACAATGCGGGAATCGGTAAATTCGGAGGCTTTTTAGAGCTAGACCCAGCTGAGTGGAAACAAATCATTGATGTGAATTTAATGGGCGTTTACTACGTAACGCGCGCCGTTCTACCTCAATTAATCGAAAAAAATGGTGGAGACATCATCAATATTTCATCCACTGCTGGTCAAAAAGGCGCTCCCGTTACAAGTGCTTACAGCGCTTCAAAATTTGGCGTGCTTGGCTTAACTGAATCTTTAGCGCTAGAAGTGCGCAAACACAATATTCGTGTAACAGCTCTAACACCAAGTACAGTAGCAACGGAATTAGCATATAAAGAAAACTTAACGGATGGCAATCCTGATAAAGTGATGCAGCCTGAAGACCTAGCAGAAATTATGGTAGCACAATTAAAGCTGCATCCGCGTATTTTTATCAAATCTGCGGGCATGTGGTCTACAAATCCATAAACAAACATAGAAAAAGGAGAGCTTCAGCTCTCCTTTTTTGTGTCTTCTTTTATATGATGGTTAGCTTATTTACGTTTAGGCGTGATTTCTTCTGATAGTTCTTCAAAAGACTTTACTTTTCCATGCGATGGGTTTTGTGATTGCTTTCGTACGTTCCACTGACGCTCTTTTTGACTTTTAGACTGAGTCATTTTGCTTCATCCCCTTTTTATATGCTTACATGTAGTAGGATAAAACAAGCTGCTTATTTCCATTCATCAAAACTGCTTCCAATTTCTTTACTGCTTAGCTAAATGTATTTTAAACCATTTATCAATTTCCGCGTTGTATTGATCATAATAAGCAGTTAGCGGATGGTCTCCATTTTTGTACAGTACATATTTGTATTCTTTTCCCTGCTCATCTAGCTGTTTCACAAGTTTTTCAGCCTGAGTGTGGTGAACTTTACAATCATGATCGCCCTGTAAAATTAAAAGAGGTGAATTTACTTTATCGCTCCAGTAGACAACAGAACGAGTTTTATACCTCTCTGGATACTGCGCCGGATCTCCTACAATTGTCCGCAGCACTTGTTTCATTTCAGGCCCTCTTTGGTCGTAGAATTGAAACATGTCTGTAATACCTGATTGTACGACAACAGCATCAAATTTAACGCCGTTTTTCATCGTTAAATACGTCATCATACCGCCGCGTGAATATCCTAGCGCTACCTTTTGCTGGTGATTTACATAAGGAAGCTGTTCTCCCCATTTAATAAGATTTAATACGTCGTCAATATCTTTACCGCCGTACGTCTCTGTTCCTTCACTTCCGCCATTTCCCCTGTATTGAGTCGCAACAACGACGTAGCCTTTACTTGCCCAGTATGACAAATACTGAAGTGTTTTTGCGCGAATCATGCCATGTTCTCGATTTCCTCCGCGATTATATACTAAAAGCGGATAATGTTTGTCTGCAATGTCTTTAGGCTGTACTAAAAACCCTTTTATCTTTAAATTATCACTAGGATACGTAATGCTATATACGTCTACTTTATTTGAATAAGGCGATAATAAATTCAATTTTTCTTTATTTACATCATCACTTTCAGCTCGGTTAAAAACCGCTGTCACACCGAGCACAGCTACAGTGATTAATGCAATGATGCCCCATTTTTTCAACAGAAACCCTCTCCTCAATAAATATCTTTTCTCTTTTATAATGAGTGTTTTCATTTGCCTTTACCCTTCTTAAATGTTTGCTAAAAAGGGCATTCATCCCATCGCCAATACAGCTTATTTATCATACCGCAAAACCCAAATTTCTTCATTAATAAAGAAATAAGAATTCATACAAATACATGAACAGGAAAGACGTATAGTAAATTGTATTATTAAATTATAGATTTGAAAAGTGGAATGATACTTTTTTTGTCGTTTTTTACCTGTCCTTTTTTAAAAAGAAAAAAGCCCAGTTAAGACTGAGCTTTTTTCTTGGCAATACCAATGCCTGTATATGCTAAAATAATTGAAAAAATCGGACATAAAATGCTAAAGAATGTAAATGGAATATAGTCAGCCGCTGGAATATTTAATGCAGTTGAAATAAAAGCTCCGCTGACACCCCACGGAATAATAGCATTAATAACCGTTCCACCGTCTTCAAGCGTTCGTGATAAGTTTTTCGGATCTAAGTTCCACTTTTCATACAGCGGCTTAAACGTTTGCCCAGGCAGAAGAATTGATAAATACTGTTCTCCTGTAATAACGTTCACTCCAATTGAAGATAGAAGCGTAGCAAAAATAACGTCTCCGCTGCGGCGGATTTGTTTTGCTAATCCTTTTAATAAAGCATCAATAATTCCAACCGCTCTCATCAAGCCACCTAGCGACAAGGCAATCATGATAAGAGAAATAGAAAACATCATGGACTGTAATCCGCCTTTGTTTACAATCGCATCGACTACTTTATTTCCTGACTCGATTGCCGGCCCGCTTTGAAGAACCCCTAGCAATTGACTCAGCGTAAATTCATGCTGTGTAATCATTCCTGTAATAATGGCCGTTACAATCCCTAAAACTAACGTTGGCAATACATCGACTCTTCTCATCGAAAAAATAAGAACTAAGAGTGGAGAAAGCAACGTTAACACGTGTAAATTAAACGTATGTTTTAATGCTTCTTGAATTCCTTGAATTTCTCCGTAATTGACGCTTTCATGATTTCCGTTCATTCCGATTACCAATGCAATGATTGCTGTAATAACAATACTTGGAACCGTCGTCCACGTAATATGCTGAATATGTTTAGGGAGCGGCACTTCAACGATACCAGAAGCAAAATTTGTTGTATCAGACAATGGAGACATCTTATCTCCAAACACAGCTCCTGAAACAATCATCCCTGCTGCTAGCCCTGGATGTACACCAATAGCAGTTCCCACGCCAAATAAAGCGACTCCTACCGTACTGACGGTTGTTAATGAACTTCCCGTGAATGTTGAAACTAACACGGTGATAACCAAAGCACTAATTAAAAAGTACTGCGGTGAAATCCAGTGGAAGCCGTAGGATAAAATCGTCGGTATCGTTCCTCCTACCATCCAAATCGCAATGAGCATCCCGATCAGCATTAGAATAAGGATAGGCTTAATGCCAAGTCTAACACCGTCTAAAATGCCTTTCTCCATTTCTGTCCACTTATATTTCAACAAAAAGCCAATCACACTAATAAATGCTACACCAAATATTAGCGGAATATGAGGCGGCAGCTTTAACATAAATAATGAAACAAAAATAATAGCTAATAGCACCAAAACCACCGCTATTGATTGTATAAATGAAATTTCTTTTTTCATGAGGTATTCCCTTTCTATCTTTCTTTTTCACTTAAACGCTTTTATGCTTTTACGCAGTTAAGTGCAAACCTTCTTGAGTATAATTTTTATCCTTCTTGCTGTCAATAACTTATTTTATCCAACGGCAGGCTCTGCACTCATTTTTCCACTTTTCTTCTTATTAATATTTATTCTCTATCTAAGCAAATCATTGTACAAAATGCTTCTAATGTTTTTATATATATAAAACGGGTACACACAAAACACACGTTTTTTTAATGTACTACCTTTTGTACATAAGCGAGGAACTTCCCTCAAAAAATTTTTAAGCAAAAGACTTGAAAGTCAAAAAAGGTCAAAGTATAATGAGATTACGAAAGGTCAAGAAAGGTCAAACACCTGCTGATCTTCGATTAAAATCATTTAGGGAGGCTAATTAAATGATTTGTCAAAACTGTAATAAACGTGAAGCATCTATTCAATTAAATGTACAAACAAATAATCAAAAATCTCAATATCGTTTATGTCATACATGTTATCAAGCACTAATGAAAGAACATAAAATCCCATCAGGCTTTGGAGGTGGCGGCTTTATGAACATCGATGATTTATTCAAGCAAATGGCGCACGAACAAGCTGCACCGGAGCAGCCACAGCAAGGAAACGGCGGCGGAGGCTTTTTAGATCAATTTGGTCGAAACTTAACTCAAATTGCGAAAACGGGATTAATTGACCCTGTTATTGGCCGCGAAGAAGAAGTAGAGCGCGTCATTGAAATTTTAAATAGAAGAAACAAAAACAACCCGGTACTAATTGGAGAACCCGGTGTTGGTAAAACAGCTGTAGTCGAAGGGTTGGCTTTAAAAATTGCGGAAGGAAAAGTTCCTGCAAAGCTGCTAAATAAAGATGTATATCTGTTAGATGTAGCATCACTCGTAGCTAATACGGGCGTGCGAGGTCAATTTGAAGAGCGTATGAAACAGTTAATTTCTGAGCTTCAACAGCGAAAAAACGTGATTTTATTTATCGATGAAATCCACCTTCTTGTAGGAGCAGGTTCAGCGGAAGGTTCAATGGACGCAAGCAATATTTTAAAACCTGCTCTTGCACGAGGTGAACTTCAAGTAGTCGGAGCTACAACTTTAAAAGAGTACCGTTCCATTGAAAAAGATGCGGCTCTTGAACGACGTTTCCAGCCGGTTATGGTTCACGAACCGTCTGTAGAAGAAGCCGTTGAAATTCTAAAAGGAATCCAAAGTAAATATGAAGATTATCACGGCGTTAGCTATACAGATGAAGCGATCCGCGCTTGTGTAAATTTATCACACCGCTACATTCAAGATCGTTTCTTGCCTGATAAAGCAATTGACTTGCTAGACGAAGCAGGTTCAAAAATGAACTTACAGGCAGGCATTACAAATAAAGACGACGCGGCCGCTCGCTTAAAAGAAATTACAAAAGAAAAAGAGCAGGCGCTAAAGGATGAAAAATATGAAGTAGCGGCAAAACTGCGCGATGAAGAAGCTGCTCTTGAAAAACAACTAAACGAAGAACAGCAAAAAATGAATGTGGATATTGCTGACATTCAAGCCATTATTGAAAAGAAAACGGGTATCCCTGTTGGTAAACTTCAAGAAAATGAATCAGCAAAAATGAAGCATTTAGCAGAGCACTTAGCTCAAAAAGTAATCGGACAGCAGGAAGCTGTCGAAAAAGTAGCAAAAGCGATTCGACGTTCTCGCGCTGGATTAAAAGCGAAGCATCGCCCAATTGGTTCATTCTTATTTGTTGGTCCAACAGGTGTCGGTAAAACAGAGTTAACCAAAACATTAGCTGAAGAACTATTCGGCTCAAAAGATGCTATGGTTCGTCTAGATATGAGTGAATACATGGAAAAACACGCGGTGTCTAAATTAATCGGTTCACCTCCTGGCTACGTAGGTCACGAAGAGGCAGGACAATTAACAGAGAAAGTACGCCGTAACCCTTATTCCATCATCTTACTAGATGAAATTGAAAAAGCTCATCCAGACGTTCAGCATATGTTTTTGCAAATTTTAGAAGATGGACGTCTAACGGATAGTCAAGGTCGCACAGTAAGCTTCAAAGACACGGTTATCATTATGACAAGTAACGCTGGTGTAGGTGAAAAGAAAATTACGGTTGGGTTTGACGCAGAAAATGATGCGCTTAAGCAGGCATCCGTTTTAGATTCACTTTCATCTTATTTCAAACCAGAGTTTTTAAATCGATTTGATACAATCATTGAATTTAATCACCTTGAAAAAGATAACTTGATTAAAATCGTTGACCTTATGCTTGCTGAATTGAAAGAAACATTACAAGAACAAAACATCACGCTGAGCGTAGCAGATGAGGTAAAAGAAAAACTGGCTGAACTTGGCTATCACCCTGCATTCGGTGCTAGACCACTCCGCCGAACAATTCAAGAACAGCTTGAAGATCGAATTACAGATTTACTGTTAGATGATGCGGACGTATCAACAGTGAACGTAACGTTAAATGAAGCAAGCGAAATCACCGTACAAAACTAATAGAAAAAGCGACTCTACTTGAGTCGCTTTTTTTTATAGAAATACTTTCGTTTATTTACTTTCATCTGTTTTTTCATCTGTTTTTTCGTCCGCACTATCCGTTGATTCTTCTTGATCATCAGCTGCTTCATCCCCAGATGAATCATCTGCTTCGTCTTGCTTCATTGTTTCCTGTGAATCATCTGTCGTTGTATCCTCCGATTGAGTATCATCCGACTGTTCGGTTTGCTGTTCTGTTGCATCTTTTTCATCCGTTTGTGAGTTGCATGCTGTGATTAACATAATTGCTAGAAGTGATCCAAATAACTTGACTAATAAACTTTTGTTCATTTTACCGTCTCCTTTCGAATCATCTGAGCCTCTATGTAGTCACCATTCATATGGCTCTACTGGCAGTATAGCCTATCCAATTGGAAAAAAGTTCACTTTTACAAGGTTATCACAAAAGCTTTACATCTCCTTCATTTCGTTCATATTCCCCTCATATTTCCTTAATAGTTTATGACCAGCCACATTCTAGATCTATCTTCCTTGGTCTAAGTGCTCAATTCGGCTATTCACATAGTTGTAACTATGCTAATATGAGTGATATATTACTGTATCGTGCGACTAGCTGACTATGAAGTTATTCTCCTATAAAGTTATTCACCATTTAAGAAAGGGATTTTTTATGGAATCACACAACCTCATAAAAAAACGTAATTTTATTCTTTTACTTGTTTTCTGGCTGCTGTATTTTGTCCACATTGTGTTATATCACTTTATTGCAGCTGATCCTCACCTGATTGTTTTTATAAGCGGAGGAATTTTATTATTGGTAGTGACGGCTATGTATTACTTTCATTTTCATCCTGCTATCATTATGTATTCTTTTTTTATATGCTATTATGCCTATATTGCGTACATAACATCTATTGAACCTGCTGTTATTAATTATTTGTTTTTGTTTCTTGGAATAATTGTTAGCTTTATTTACTATAGCTATATCGCTATTGTAACTTCTACATTAATGTCCATAATAATTGTTTTGTACTTTTATGTAAGCAACACTCTTTTTACATCTGTGACTTTCGTGAAATTAGATATCGTTTATTTCATTTTGTTTACGCTGATCACAATGATTATTTTGTTGTATTGTGCTCATTTCTCTAAAAAATTGATTGCTATTACGACGGTCAAAATGAACAAAACCGAAGATGAACTTTACTCAGCTCAAGAGTATTTACAATCTTTTTTCACATACAATCGCGACGCCATTTCCGTGTTCAGTCTAGACGGCAAAGTGATTAAAGTAAACGATGCTTTTGAGCAAATATACGGATGGAAAGCGGAAGAAATTGTCGGAAAAGCCATCCCATTTATTCCTGCTGGCTTAAAAGGCGACGCTGAAAACCGATTAGAAAGGGTTAAAAAAGGAGAAAAGCTGGTAGCCTTTGAAACCCAAGATAAGCGAAAAGACGGAAAAATAATTGACGTAGAAATTACTGTTTCACCTATTTTTAATCGTGATCAGCAAGTCGTTGCGCTTTTTGGTATTTCACGCGATCTTACAGAAGAAAAGGAAACAGAAAAATTTCTTCGCCAAACCGATAAATTATCTTTAGCCGGCGAAATGGCAGCTGGCATCGCTCATGAAATTCGAAATCCGCTTACTTCCCTGAATGGATTTATTCAGCTTATTCATGAAGACAGCAGCCGCTATCATTCTTATACAACAATCATGCTGAGTGAACTGAATCGTATTAACTCAATCGTTGGAGAATTTTTATTGCTCGCTAAACCTCATGATACGGTTATGAAAAAACATGCATTCTCTACTATTTTAAATGACGTTATTCTTCTGTATGAATCAGAATGTGTATTAAAAAACGTCGTAGTTAAAACGCAGGTGGAAGCTCCGCATACATACATCTGCTGTGATGCCAATCAAATTAAGCAAGTACTCATTAATTTATTAAAAAATGCGCTCGAAGCTATGCCTAGCGGAGGAGAAATTCATTTAAACGTTACTCAGCATACTAAAGGCCTTACTATTTTCATTAAAGATACAGGAGTAGGTATTCCCTCAAATTTGCTTACGCACATTCAAAAGCCCTTTTTTACTACGAAGCCATCAGGCACCGGTCTTGGACTTGTTGTGATTAAAAACATTCTGTATCAGCATAAAGGAACATTTGAGATTAAAAGCACTGTGGGCGAAGGAACCAGCGTTACCCTTACGATTCCTTTATGGAAAGAAGGAACATGTCAATAAAAAAAAGCCGCAAACGCGGCTTTTTTTATAGCTTTTTATCATTAATACTATTTAAATAGCTTTCAATTTCATCTACTACAGACTGCACGCAGCCCTCTTCGAATGGAGAGATCAAATTCGCTTCCTCTACTAATTCTAAAAATGGTTTACTTCCGCCAAGCTTACACAAATGAACGTAATCTTGCCATGCTTGTTCATGATTTTCCCGATCTTTTTTCCAAAATTGAAATGCACAAATTTGAGCGAGCGTGTAATCAATATAATAAAACGGAGACGTGTAAATATGAAGCTGACGCTGCCAGAAGCCCCCGCTTTCTAGATAGTGATGGCCGTCATAGTTTTTAGAAGGCATATATTTCTTTTCAATTTCTCGCCACGTTTGTTTTCGTTCCGAAGGCGTCATCTCAGGACGTTCGTATACAGCATGCTGAAATTCATCAACTGCTACCCCGTAAGGCAAGAAAGTTAAGCCTGAGCTTAAATGAGAAAACTGGTATTTATCTTTGTCCTCTTTAAAGAACAACTCCATCCAAGGCCATGTAAAATACTCCATGCTCATCGAATGAATTTCAGCTCCTTCATGCGTAGGCCAGTGATACTCATTGGTTTCCATATCTCGGCTGGAATACACTTGAAAAGCATGCCCTGCTTCGTGCGTTAACACATCAATATCGCCTGATGTTCCATTAAAGTTTGAAAAAATAAACGGCGCTTTGTATTCTTCAATAAACGTACAGTAGCCTCCGCCTGCTTTGCCCTTTTTAGCGACTAAATCCATTAAATTATTTTCAAGCATAAAGGAAAAAAATTCGTCCGTTTCTTTAGAAAGCTCCTTATACATAACCCGTCCATTTTCAATAATCCACTTTTCATCACCTTTTGGCACTGCGTTTCCTGTTTCAAACTGAAACGGTTCATCATAATAAGTTAAGCTCTCTACTTGAATTCTTTCCTGCTGACGCTTTTTTAGTTTTTCAGTAAGGGGAACAATATACTCTTTCACTTGTTGGCGAAAAGCGGCAACCATTTCAGCATCGTACCCTATTCTAGACATACGAGCATAGCCCACTTCTACGAAATTTTTATAGCCTAATTTTTCAGCAAGCTTAGTCCGCACTTTTACAAGCTTGTCGTAAATATCATCAAATTCCTCTTCATGATCAGTAAAAAATTGAAACTTCGCTTCTGCTGCTTTTTTTCTCATTTCTCGATCAGGTGACTCCATAAACGGATCGAGCTGAGCTAACGTTCTTTCTTCTCCTTCAAATACAATTTTAGCTGACGCCACTAGCTTCGTATATTGAGATGATAGCTTATTTTCTTCCTGCAGCTCTTTTACTATTTCAGGAGAGAACGTTTTTAACTGCATTTCAGCAAGAGAAAACAGCTGCTTTCCCCACTTTTCTTCTAGTTCCGGTTTAAAAGGTGAAGAGATTAAGGCTTTGTAAAATTTCTCTACGTATCCTTCTAAAAGCGGCTGTGTTTCATCAAAATAGTCTTGTTCTTCTTTATAAAATTCATTGGCTGTGTCGATAGAATGACGAATATAGCAGATGTTCCCCATTGTACTGTACTGAGAATACGCATCGTTTGCTAGACGAATTGCCTCATTTTGCTGACTGACTGACGCTGCTTCCGTAAAATGTGTAATGGCCTTTTCAAACTGCTTTTCAATTTCATTCATATCAGGTCGCGTATATGTATAATTCTCAAATTTCATCATTTGTTCCCCTTCCTCTATTGTCTGTATGTAACCTAATTCGTTTTTATCCAGCTGTATTCCTGTTAATTTCAATTTTTTGTCACTTTTTATTTTTGATGTCGATTGGCCATGAAAGAAGTCATAGAAAAAACTCGTTTGTTCAACAGAAACAAACGAGCTTTCCTTAATTAATTAGTCGATTCCGGCAAAAATTCATCTGCATAGTGCCCTAGTTTCTTAAGCATCGAAATGGCAACTTCCTTTTCTTCGCTAGATAAAACGGATAAAATATCATGAATTCTTTTTTCGTGACTCGGAAACATGCTTTCAATCATTTCCTTGCCTTGCTTGGTGATAGCTGCATAGGTTACGCGACGATCGCTCGGACAAGCAACGCGCTCCAAGAAGCCTTTTTTCTCAAGCTTGTCTACTACATACGTAATACTGCCGCTTGCCAACAGAATTTTTCCGCCAATTTGCTGAAGAGGCTGCTGGCCTTTGTGGTACAATAACTCTAGGACAGCAAATTCGGTTGGATTCATTCCATGCTGTTGAATAAATTTATGCACATGATCATTAATTGAACGATTGGCACGAGATAGTACAATAAATAATTTAAGAGATTGGTCTAACTCTTCTCTAGTTACATCATTCGTCATTTTAATCAGTTCCTTTGATATTATCTTGATATCAAGATAATACTAAAATTTCCCTTCAAAGTCAATCAAAGCAGGCTTATTTCATCGGTTATTCTCTCTGCTTGTACAATTTTTTTGATAAAAAATGTATATAAGTGGATTTATACATATGCTTTTAATACAATAAACATATGAACATTACATAAAAAGGTGAATGATTATGAAACCAACCCATTTATTATTTAATTCCGCGATTGGTTCGCAAAAGCCTGAAACAATCGTTAACCGGCAAAACCCCTGTCCCTTTTGCGACGTAGAATCTCTTACAGGCATCATTGAAAAACAAGGACCTATCATTTGGCTAAAAAATAAGTTTCCCGTTCTGCAAGATGCTTATCAGACGGTTATCATTGAGACCGATGAGTGTTCTTCAGAACTATCTATTTATCCAAAAGAACATCTGTATACCTTGCTGAGTTTTGCTACTGAACGATGGATATCGATGATGAACAGCGGAGAATATGCTTCTGTTCTTTTCTTTAAAAATCACGGCCCCATGTCCGGAGGATCATTACGACATCCTCATATGCAAATTATTGGTTTAAATGAGATGGATGTAAATGAAAATGTGAAGCTAGAGCAGTTTGAAGGAGTCACAATTGCCAAAAATGAACACGTCACATTTAATTTATCTGTAAAACCTCGAATGGGCTTTTTTGAATTTAACGTGATAACAGATCAGCTTGACAAAGAGCTGCACACGTTTGCAGATTATCTTCAAACGGCTGCTCACTATTTATTAAATCATTTTCATCGTAGCTGCACGAGCTACAACTTGTTTTTTTATAATCTTAAAAACGGCAAAATTGCAGCGAAAATCATTCCTCGCTTTGCCACATCTCCTTTGTATGTAGGATATGGCATTCCTCAAGTTTCCAATAAGCTTGAGCACATTGCTAACCAAGTTCAGGAGCTGTACTTCACCTAAAAAGTTGAACCTTCACTGGTTCAACTTTTTTGTAAAATTATTGCATAAAGCTGTTCATTTTTAAAATAGTCATGCTCATAGAAAACAAAAAAACATACACTAAAAGAACGATGTGAATTGAGGATAAAAAGAAGAATACGTAAAAGGAGACGGTTTATGACTGAGGTACTAATTGGAAGCATTCTTTCTGCGCTATCGACTGGAGTAGGCGCTTTGCCTATTCTATTTTTGAATCAAGAACTCACTCATCGCTGGAAAGATATACTTCTTGCGCTCACTGCAGGCATTATGACAGCAGCTTCTACTATGAGCTTAATTCCAGAATCTCTTCAAAGCGGCGGTTTTTTTTCCTTAGCGATTGGCTTACTGCTTGGCGTGGTAACATTAACACTGTTGGAGCAGAATATTCCTCACATTGATCTTGAGCATTCTAAAACCGGCATACAGTTTGATGAAAAAGCACTTTTAATTGTTTCCGCTATTACGTTGCACAACCTTCCTGAAGGACTGTCTGTTGGTGTGAGCTACGCTTCAAATGTTGAAAATACAGGGAACTTAATTGCCCTTGCAATCGGTCTTCAAAATGCACCTGAAGGACTGTTGGTCGCGCTATTTTTAGCTCAGCAAAATATCAGTAAAATAAAAGCATTTTTAATTGCTACCCTTACAGGATCAGTTGAAATTGTAACGTCTTTACTCGGGTTTTATTTAACTAATTTTGTGGAGTCTCTCGTTTCATATGGATTAGCGTTTGCTGCCGGAGCCATGCTTTTTATTATTTATAAAGAGTTAATTCCGGAAAGTCACGGCGATGGAAACGAAAGATTTGCTACTTATTCGTTTATTTTTGGTATTTTGTTTATGATTTTTTTAATTAACATTTTTTAAAGCTGAAGAGAGGCCACGGGCAGCGTAATTGTTTCACTGCCCGATCCCGAATGCTTGTCCTGCATTACAGCTTTGAAAAAGATAAAAAGCGGCTAATCAGTGTGGCAAACGATGTCTTTTCTTCCTCTTCTTTTAAACGCTGCTTTTGATAAACGAGTAAGAGCTGATCAAGCTCTTGACTACAGGTAACGGTTTCTTCATTAGTCAGACCTTTTTCTTCTCCGAGCTGCACCATCTTTTGTCTTTTTTGGACGATTTCCACTAATAATCTCTCTGATTTCGTTCTATTTCTCACTCCAAACACAAAATCCTCTCCTATGACAAAGAAATTAGCTTATAACGCATTATTACAAATTCTACTAAATATGTAAATAGAGTCGCAATAATAGACATTTTTTTCGCAAAAAAATTATTTTGTCGGAATTTATAAACGCTTACATTACTATAGGAATACCGTTTATCTTTTTTTTACAAGTTGTTTTTCGACAAAAGATGCTGCTTGTCGAATAAAAAAGAGGTTGAGACATAACGAAATAAATCCAAACGAAAGACGAACAAATGAGATACATGAGCTGGACTGCTTATGACACCGCAATTGATTTCCGTGCAAGGCTTCGCTTTCCGCGGGCGGCCGCTGAGCCTCCTCGTCGCTTTCGCTCCTGCGGGGTCTCACCTGTTCCGCTTTTCCCGCAGGAGTCTTCTCCTTGCCCTCCAATCAATTGCTAGAAGGAACGAAACAAATAAAACGATGTGCACCATCAAAAAAAAAAGAACCACTCATCAAACAGGTTGATGAATGGTTCTTTTTTTACTTGGACTCAACTACTTTTGTCCCAGCCTCTTTTTTATTCAGCTTTTTGAGCAGCGATTTGTACAGCATCCCATACCGTAGCAAAAGGAGGGGCATACGAAAGATCTAGCATGGTTATTTCATCTGTTGTGAGGCGGCAAGTAATAGCTGTCGCAAATACATCGATTCTTTTTGCAACTCCTTCTTTCCCAATCATTTGAACCCCCAAAATCTCTTTTGTTTCAGGATGATAAACAAGTTTTATCACAATCTTTTCAGCTCCTGGATAGTAAGAAGCATGACTCGGAGCCCCGGCTGTGATGGTTTTGTATAAAAGAGAATTTTCTCTTGCTTCTCTTTCTGAAATGCCGGTTTTTCCGATTTCATAGTCCATCACTTTGACAATGCTTGTACCTAGAACACCCGGAAATTTTCTATTTTCTCCCCCTAATCGGTAACCAAGAACCCTTCCCTGCTTATTGGCAATGGTTCCAAGAGCAATATGAACATCTTTTTTTAATACGCGGTGATAGCTCGTTGCACAATCTCCCGCTGCGTAGATATGAGGCACGTTGGTTTCCAACTTCTCGTTTACTAAAATAGCTCCATTTTCAAGCATTCTTAGTCCGTTTCTTTCTAAGAATTGCGTATTCGGACGAACTCCTACATTTACAATCACTAAATCCGTTTGGTACGTTTGACGGTTTGTTTGAACGTGAGTGACGGAACCATCTGAATGCAGCAATGCTTCCACTTCTTCTTCGAAATGAAATAAAATATCGTCATCTAGCTGCTTTTGTAGATGCTCTGCCATGTCTTGATCTAAAATAGATAGAATCTGCTTTCCCTGTTCAATGACCCGTACTTCTTTTCCCAAAGCCTTCATTGCTTCAGCTACTTCCATTCCGACATATCCTCCACCAATAATAGTGACTTTTTCTACGGAGTGAGCCTGTAGATATGTATAGATTCTTTCGCTGTCTTCTAATGACTTTAATGTGCATACATTCGGCATGTTATCACTCATAAAATTAGGTTTAACAGCCGTTGTTCCAGTTGCAATGATGAGTTCATCATATGTTATCTCTTTTTCAGCGTGCGTTTTGACATTTTGTGCTACTATGTATTTCTTTGTATGGTTTACTTCTTTAACTTCGTGAAAAAGATGGACGGAGATATTTCGCTCTTCAAACTCTTGTTTCGTACGAGCAATCAAATCGTCTTTTTCTTTTACAACACCTGACAGATAGTAAGGCATGCCACATGCGCTGTAAGAGATATCTCCACCTTTTTCAAACACAAGGATTTCCACTTCTTCTTTTTCTTTCATCCGGCGAAGCTGTGAAGCTGCGCTCATTCCGGCGGCTACTCCTCCTATAATGACGACACGTTTCATCTATACTCCCTCTTTCTACATAAATAATAGATTATACTATTGTTTTTCCTTATTCTTCCCGATTTCAAACGAAAAAAAACGGCTGTTTACACAGCCGTAGATGTTTGTTTCGAGCGGTAATACGTTAAAGCCAAGGCTCCTGCTAATACAGCTCCTTTAATAATATCTTGCATATAATACGGAACATTTAGCATCGTTAATCCATTTAACAGCACACCAATTAAAATAGAGCCAATCAGCGTCCCGAATACATTCGGTTTCCCTGCTCCAAATACGGAAAAACCAATGTATGTCGCAGCTACGGCATCCATTAAAAATGGTGAGCCTGCGTTCACTTCTCCTACTCCAATACGGGCAGCTAAAACGACTCCTCCAATTCCAGCAAGCAAACCTGAAAACATATAGGCATACATACGATAACGATTAACCGGTACACCCGAAAGTCTTGCTGCTTCTATGTTACCTCCTGTTACGTAGAAAAAACGACCAAACTTTGTATAGGAAAAAACGATATGAACAAGCAGCACAGTCAGCAGCATAATGATCACAGGGACGGGAATACCTAGAAAGTGACCTTGCCCCAGCGCAAGGAAAGAAGGAATGAAAATTCCCGGAGCTCTTTCTCCGCTTGGTAAAGGCATATTGGTATAAATAGCTGAGCCTTTTGTATACGTTAATAAAATCCCCTGTACGATAAACATCATGGAAAGCGTGGCTAAAATATCAGGAATCTTTACTTTCACTACTAAAAAAGCATTCACTAACCCGATGAGAAGCGATGCAATAATCGGAACAATGATCGCGACTGCAATTTCTTGTCTATGTAAAACGAGCATAGAAGCTGATAAAATAGTGGCTAAACCAGCCGTAGATCCTACAGATAAGTCGAGTCCGTTGACGGTTAACGATATCGTTACACCAAGCGCAATTAAGGTAACAATGGAAATAGAGCGCAGAATATCACTAATGTTTTCTCCTGTTAAAAAGTTAGGTGTGGCAATGGAAAAAATAATCATAATAACAAAAATCATTAAGACTGTCCCATATTTGTAAAAAAAGTCGAAAACGCTTATTTTTCTCTTTGGTTTCGCTACAGGTTCTGTTACATACTCCGCACTCATCCTTTTACTCCTCCTGCTGTATAATAAAATAATTTTTCACTAGTTGCTTCTTCTTTGGATAATTCTTTCACGATTTTCCCGTTGTACATAACATAAATTCGATCCGCTACCCCTAGCAGCTCCTCGAATTCACAGGTTGCATAAACAACGCCTTTTTGCTGTGACACAAGCCCTGTAATTAAGTCGAATATCTCTCGCTTAGAGCCCACATCAACCCCTTTAGTTGGCTCATCGAACAACAGTACGTCAGAATCCGTAACAAGCCATTTTCCGATTGCTACTTTCTGCTGATTTCCACCGCTTAACGTTCCAACTGACTGCTCGATAGAATGAGACTTTACGCCAACTTGCCCAGTCGTTTTCTGCGCTTTTTCTTTGATCTTTCCTCGCTTTAGAAACGAATAATTTGTAAAGCGGGACAGACTTGGCAAAACTAAGTTATCGGCAATCGATTCATGAACAAAAATTCCTTCTTTTCTTCGTTCTTCAGGAACAAGAGAAAGACCTTGTGCAATATAATAATACGGCTGCTTATTCAACTTTAGTTTCTTGCCTTTTAACCGAACGCTGCCGCTGACATATTGCTCTAAACCAAATAGACTTCGGCAAAGCTCCGTTTTCCCTGCTCCTACAAGCCCTGCAATACCGACTACCTCTCCTTCTTTTACATGAAAAGAGATATTCGAAAGGCGCCCTGGAAGGGATAATGCTTCTACATGTAAAAGTTCGTTTCCAACTTCTACTGATTTTTTGACCCACTGTTTTACAGAAGACGTTCCTAACATGAGCGTAATCACGTCTTCAATTGATGTATGTGAAGTTTCTTTTGTAGCTACATAGCGTCCGTCCTTTAAAACCGTTAAGCGGTCGCAAATATCAACCACTTCTTGAAGGCGATGTGAAATATAAATAATGCCTACTCCGCTTTTCTTCAGCTCTCTCATCACAGAAAACAATTGTTTCGTCTCTTCCACACTAAGAGGTGCGGTTGGTTCATCCAAAATTAAATAATCAACATTCTGTACAATTGCACGTGCAATAAGCACCTGCTGTTTTTCTGATAGAGTTAGATCAACAACATTTTTTTTAACGGATAAAGAAGAACCAAGTAAAGAAAGAGCTTCTTCCGCTTTCTTATAAATAGATTTCCAGTTTACAAATGTCTTACTTTTCTTAGAAACCTGCACGTCTAACACAATGTTTTCAGCTACTGATAGCGAAGGAATCAGCGCTACATCGACTTCTTGGTGTACAATGCCGATGCCGTGGCTCTTCGCTTCTTTAGGAGAAGAAATAGAGATTTCTCCTCCGTCTTTGTAAATCTTTCCTTCGTACTCGTCGTAAGCTCCGCACAATATTTTCATCAACGTACTTTTACCGGCACCATTGGCTCCCAATAAAGCATGAATTTCCCCTTTTTGAACAGTAAAATCAACTTTGTTCAGCGCTTGAAAAGAACCAAAGTTTTTTGTAATGTTCTTCATTGAAAGCTCGTTCGTCATGTCTGTCCCTCCACTTCTACTCTTTTTTACCCCATTCTTCTACGTACTGACTAAGCTGGTCCATATTAATCGTTTGATTAGGCAAGTCAGTTTGTTTGACTAAAACCGGATCAAAGGAATAATAACGAGGGATCTCTTGACCGGAAATCTTTTTAAGAAGCAGATCAACCTGCTTTTCTCCTACTGAAGCTGGGTTTACAGCAGCTGACGCTTTCCACGGGCTGTTTTTTGCCTGCATCATTTGCAGGTCTTCATCAGATAAGTCCACTCCATATACCTTAATCTCATCTCGTCCTGCTTCTTTAATCGCTCTTGTGACTCCTTTTGCAAATTCGTCCCAAGGTGCCCAAACGGCTGCAATGTCTCCTTTATTTGGATACTGCTTTAATACAGCCGCCATTTTATTTTGAGTGTCTAGAGAGGTGTTGTCTGTTGCGCTTCCAAACGTGGCAATTTGTTTTACATCTGGATAGCGATTCATCATAATTTTATAAATGCTGTCGCGTTTTTCCATCGGTGCAAAGCCTCCAACAAACGCATATACAATATTTCCTTTTCCGTTAATGTCCTGCATCATTTGCTTCAGCCCCTGGAGCGCAAGCATATAATCATCTTGGTCAATCGTTGTAACGCCTTCTACCTTTAATTCTACGTCTGTTGCAATAACGGGAATCCCTTTTGCAATCGCGCGCTTCACGCCAGGTTCAAGGGTTTCAGCCCGGCCGTGGTCAATCATAATACCGTCAACATTTTGGTTAATAGCCGTGTCTAAATACGCCGCCATTTTAGATTGATCATTATTAGAATCAGAAACGGATAGCTGTACTCCTGCTTTTTTAGCCGCTTTTGTCACACCTGTTATGTACTGAGCAGCGTGAGTGCCTGACGTAAATTCAGAAATAAGAGCAATTTTTGTATCTTTCGTAATCTTTTTTCCTTCTTGCTGTACAGGCTTAGCAGAAGCCGCTTGCTGCGCTGGAGCTGCCTGTGCTTTCTCGTTTAGACTTGGCTGTTCTTTCGTGCAGGCAGCCAGCGCAAAAACTAGAAGCACGAGCAAAGTAAGTGGCCACAGCATTTTTTTACTCTTTTTCATGGTGTTCCTCCTATTAAACTTATTATTCATATAAAAATAGTTAGTTTTATAATAATCCAAAGAATACCCCGCTTTTAGATGTAAAAGCGGGGTGATCATGACCTATGCTTTACAAGTAGTTGTTATGCGTAAATAGGTACCCATCCTTCAGTTGTCACGAAAATTCGCACAGCGACTACTTTACGATCTTCCATTAGTGTAAAGTAATGAAGAATGTTTTCTGGTACTGAAATTAAATCGCCCGGCTCTAATTCAACATCAAAAAATTCACCGTCTTTTCCTTGAATAACAAAGATTCCATGACCGCTTACGATAAAGCGAACTTCGTCATCTGTATGAATATGCTTGCGCTGAAAGTTTTTTAACAATTCATCAATGTTTGGTGTAGATTCCGATAACGAGATAACATCTTGAGCTTTATAGCCGCGGCGTTCAGAAATATCTTTAATATCCTCACCAAAAGCGTTTAAAATTTCTGTTTTTTCTTCATCAGTTAAATCATATTTTTCACGAAGATTTTCTGGAAGTTTTGTAATATCCCAGTTTTCATAAATAACTTCATTGTTTGCCAGAAAAGCTGATACTTCCTCTTGAGTTTCAATTCTTTTATTATTTACATGTAAGCGAATTTGCGCCATTTTTATTTCCTCCTTTTATAAATGCACCTTTGGCTTAATGCCTTTAAGTGATAGTAATTTCACATGGTAGCTAAATAGAAATTCATAGGCTTCTAGCGCTTTTTTTGTTTCAAACGCATTTTTTCCCCATACCGTAATCCCGTGGTTACGAATTAAAATCGCGCCTTGATCGCCTTTTATATGGTGAGAAAATTCTTCTGCTAGTGTCGGAATATCCGCGTAATTCGGAATAATCGGAACAGTAATTTCCGCATCTTCCTCCCAAATACCCAGTGCCTTAATAATTTCTTGACCTTTGAATGAAATAAACCCTTCATCTCCGTACAGTTCAGAGATCACGTTGTTGTCGATTGTATGTACATGAAGGCTGCACCCAGCATTCGTTGACTCGTAAATCTTAACGTGTAAAAGCGTTTCAGCAGAAGGCTTTAAATGCGTTTCTTCTGCAGGCTTCCCGTATTGATCAACTAACAAAAAGTCTTCATTTGTGCGTTTTCTTTTATCTTTTCCACTTGCTGATACAAAGAAAGTTGTCGGATTTTGATCCACTTTAATCGCTAAGTTTCCGCTTGTACCGAAGAACCAATCGCGCTCTGCCAACTCATCTTTTATATCTGCAAGCTCGTGTAATCTTTGCTGAGCCATAATACTCATGCTTTCACCTCTTCTGTTAATTCTTGTAAATGGTGAATCACATCATAAAAAGTAGAAAAAGGACGATACGGTAGAGATAGCTCTTCGCATTTTTTAATTAAAAAGTCACGCGCAATGACAGTGTCAGCTAATTTGGCAGCCTGCAAATCTGTAATTGAATCGCCAATAACAACCGTATGATCTCTTTCATCTGCAAGATGGCGAATAATCGTTGGCTTACAGCAGCCGCAGTCATTTGTACACTGTTTATCACATGTATGAGGCCACGTAATGGAAATATGCTCACCGGAAAAATCAGATCCGTTGCAGTAGAACATTTCCTCTGCAACTCGATTTCCCAAAAGCGGTTTTACAAAAAAGTCAATTCCTCCGCTTACAATATAAAGCGGAATATGATGCTCTTTTGTATAGGCAATAAAATCATCAAATCCATCTCGAATAGCAGACGTCTCTAAAATATAAGAAATAATATCTTCCTTTAATTCCACGGGAAGCAAGGCAAACATTTGCCCTACTCCTTCTTGAATGGAGACGCGCTGTGCTAGCACGTCGTCTTTAATACTTTCCCACTCCGGAGGAGCAAATTGTTTCATAATAGCAATAATGTTATCGCTATTTGTGATTGTTCCATCAAAGTCACAAAAGATTTTTAACGATGTCATGCTTTCACCTCTACTGTTCCCCATAGTTGCAAAGCTTTTTGCAACTCTTTTGATTCTTCCGCTTTTTCGGCTAGCGTTTGATGAGAGAGTACTCCATCTATCGCCACACGGAATGCTTTTCCTCCTCCGATAGCGCCGTCTGGATGACCGTGAACTCCGCCTCCTGCATTAATAATGCTGTCGATTCCAAAGTCCTTCACAAGCTGCGGTACCATTCCAGGATGAATTCCTGCTGAAGGAACCGGGAAAGTCTGCTTATATTTGTACACAGGACGCGTTAATTCGTAGGCAATGCCTGTCGTATCTTCAAGAGAAAGCGCTACGCTTCCGTATGGTGATGGAAACAGTGAGAAATCCGCTCCGGCTAAGCGCAATAGTTTTCCAAGCAGTAATGAATTTGAAAAACCGTAAAACTCTGATGGCGTAAGCGCTCCGCTAACAGCTGGGTGTGCCATAATCGGCAAGTTAATTTCATCATCTTCTCGAAGTGCCTGCAGTACGTCTAACCCGTAAGCAAATACGTTGAATAAAAGAGCATCGGCTCCTAGCTCAGCTGCTTTTCTCGCTTTTTCTTTTAATTCAAACGTTCGTCCCGTTAAATTAACAGCATACAGCGTGCGGTGTCCCGTTTTTTCGTATACTTCATTCAGTACTTTTTTTCCTTCTGTAACGCGAGTTTCAAAAGGTGTTCGTTCACTATCAAACAAAATCTCGTCGTCTTTAACCAAATCCACTCCGCCAAGCGCTTGCTCACGCAGCTGAGTTGTTAAGTACGTCATGTCTCTTCCAATCACGCCTTTAAAAATACTCATCACAAGCGGACGGTCATAAACGCCTAGTTTCTCTCGTATACCTTCTATTCCAAAGCGCGGTCCTGGGAATTCAGCTAATAATTCATCAGGAAAATCCAAGTCTAATAATTTCACTTTTCCATCAAGTGATAGTTTTCCGAAAACCGTAACTAAAATAGCCGGTAAATCTCTTGAAAAGTTGGCAGTTGGATAAGCAATTTTGACAATAGCCTGCTTAACCTCTCCGCCTAAATATCCGTTAACACGTTCGCAGTCTTGAAGCTCAGTTACGGATACGACGCGCCCTTTATGCTTTTGAAGCTGCTGTTGATCTAAAAGCGGCAGATCTGTCCATGAGCCGACGGTTAGTCCTAAAGCAATTCCTTCCGCTTTTTTATGAAAATTTCCTTTATTGTCATGTAGTAAGTAGCTTGCAACGATTTCACTCATTATGCTAAAAACTCCCTTGCTGTTTAATATCGTTAATAAAAAAAACCTCTTCTGTGATTAAGAAGAGGCTTTCGTTGCTCTTCTTATCTCTCAGCTGCTGCTGCAAGAATTAGCACCGTGCTTAACATGCGTTAAGTCGGTTGCCGGGCTTCATCGGGCTAGTCCCTCCACCTACTCTTAATAAGAAAGTTGCTATTTATTTAAATTAAATTCGTAGATTATATACTAAATAAAAAATACCGCTAGGATTTATCGGTTATTAATCTCGTTAACTTCTTACATATTAAGCCAACTCAAAAAGGATTGTCAATGCGTTTTTAAAATAAATTTAATTTTTTTATTCGAGATACAGCTTCTCTCATGCGCTCTTCATCCGTCAGCAGTCCTACGCGCACATAGCCTTCACCATATGTTCCGAAGCCTACTCCAGGTGCCACTACAACGTGGGCTTTTTTAAGAAGTAAATCTGAAAATTGTTCAGAAGTATATCCTATAGGAACTTTTAGCCATGCAAAAAAGGAACCCGCTGGAGATGTAACGTCCCAACCAATTTCTTGAAGCCCTTGAATAAAGGTATTGCGTCTAGATTCATAGCGCTTAACTAAATCATTCACACATTGTTGAGATTCTAACAGAGCTACCGCTGCTGCCTCTTGAACCGCCCCAAAGAGGCTGACATACATATGATCTTGAAGAAGATTAATAGCTTCTACTACACTTTCATTTCCTACAGCAAATCCAACTCGCCATCCCGCCATGTTATACGTTTTAGAAAGAGTATAAATTTCAATTCCCGTCTCTTTTGCACCAGGAGTCTGTAAAAAGCTGATTGGCTTTTTACCATCAAATCCAATGGCTCCGTAGGCAAAGTCGTGTACCACACAAATATCGTGCTTGGCAGCAAACGCCACGGTGTCTTCAAAAAATTCTGCTGTTGCCACTGCACCGGTAGGATTATTCGGATAGTTTAAAAACATGAGCTTTGCCTGTTCTTTAGCACGTTCACCTATCTCTTCGTATACGGGCAGAAAATGATTTTCAGCCGTGAGCGGCATCACTTCCATCTTTGCTTTTGCAAGCTCTACTCCAGACCAGTAATCAGGATATCCAGGATCCGGAACCAGCACCGTATCTCCAGGGTTTAATAAGCACTGCGGAATTTCTACAAGTCCACCCTTCCCGCCAAACAAAATAGCTACTTCTTTTTCAGGATCCACATCAACGCCATATTCTCGTTTATAAAAAGTCGCAACGGCCTCTTTTAAAAACTGGTGCCCCCGAAATGGAGAATATTTATGATGCATAGGATTAGCACTTGCTTTTTGGAGTGTTTCTACAATATGTGAAGGAGTAGGCTGATCAGGATTTCCCTGCCCTAAGTTAATAACGTCGTGCCCTTGGGCCATTACTTTTCCTACCTTGCCTACAAGTGATGCAAAAAATTGTTTTGGTAAACTTTTTAATAGTTCCGATTGCTCAAATTGTTTCATCATCGCACACCTTCTCAAAAAATTCTTGAAATTCTAGTCACAAATAATATATTGTAATACTCAACTTGTAAAGTCATTTTTTTCAACTACTAAAAAAAGGACGGATGATAAAGTGAGTGTAAAAATCACGTGTTTGCAGCTTGATATTGCGTTTGGAAACCCAACTAAAAACCGAAAATATATTCAACAAAAAATGACGGAAGCTCTAAAAGAAAACCCTGACATCCTTGTGCTTCCTGAGCTATGGGATACAGCTTATGATTTGACGCGGCTAGACGAAATTGCCGATGATGAAGGACAGCAGGCCAAGCAATTAATCTCTCAATTTGCTAAAACGAACGAAGTAAATATTGTGGCAGGTTCGATCGCGAAAAAAACAGAGCAAGGCGTCACAAATACGATGTATATTTTTGACCGAAAAGGTCGTGAAGTATCACAATACAGTAAGCTGCACTTATTTAAATTAATGGATGAGCACCTCTATCTAGAAGCAGGAACAGCAAAAAATCTTTTTACACTTGAACAGTCTTTATGCGCAGGAGTTATTTGTTACGATATTCGTTTTCCAGAATGGATTCGCGTGCATACTAGCAGCGGAGCAGAAGTCTTATTTGTTGTTGCTCAGTGGCCGGCTCCAAGACTTGCCCATTGGAAAGCACTGCTCATTAGCCGCGCAATCGAAAATCAATGCTATGTAATCGCGTGTAATCGTGTAGGCCAAGATCCTAATAACACATTTGCCGGACATTCCTTAGTCATCGATCCGTGGGGAGAAATAATCGCTGAAGCTGGCGATAGCGAAGAACTTTTAAGTGCCGACGTTAACCTGGAACTTGTAAAAGAAATTCGTAAACAAATTCCTGTCTTTACAGATCGCCGCACAGAATTTTATTAATTATGTATTGACAGCCGTTTTTTTGCATGATACGATTTTCACCAGATAACATAAAATTTTCAAACAAATCAAAATTGAATAAGTAATCGTACTCTTATCAAGAGTTGGCTGAGGGATTTGGCCCTGTGAAGCCCAGCAACCGACCGTCATTCCATCCTAAGATGGATCACACCCGTAAAAAATGTTTTTACAAAGGCACGGTGCTAATTCCAACAGAAAGTAATTCTTTCTGGCAGATAAGAGGTTTGAACACTACAATCAAGCCTCTTTCCAACGAAAGAGGCTTTTATATTTTCTAAAATTATAAAAGCCTCCATACATTCTTAAACCTATTAACTTAGTAAACAAATCAGTTTAATAAACTATGGAGGGATTCTAATGTCAACAACGAAAACAGAGAAGTATCAGCCTTTAACAGAAATTTCAGCAATCAAACTTGTAAAAAAGCTAGGTCTCTTTGATGCCACAGAAGCACTGACTGCCCGTGAAATCGGTGATGGCAACTTAAATCTCGTCTTTCACATCATAAATGATCAAACGAATAAATCCATTATCGTCAAACAAGCACTTCCCTATGCAAAAGTTGTAGGCGAAAGCTGGCCTCTATCCTTGAACCGTGCCACGATTGAAAGCAATGCGCTCAAGCAATTCGGTGCATTTACCCCTGAACTCGTACCAGCTGTGTATTACCACGATGAAACGCTTGCTGTTACGGTCATGGAAGATCTGTCTCATTTAACGATTTCCCGCGCCGGACTTATTCAAGGAGAAAGTTATCCCCTGCTTTCACAGCATATCGGTTCTTTTCTAGGACATATTGCGTTCAAAACGTCGGATTTTGCCTTAAAGCCTCAGGATAAAAAAGAAGAAGTCGTCAAGTACAGCAATCCGGACTTATGCAATATTACGGAAGATTTAGTTTTTACAGATCCTTTTTTTGATATCGATACAAATGAATTTGAAGAAGCGCTGCGTCCTGATGTAGAAGAATTGTGGAACGATGGAGATGTAAAGCTACAAGCAGCAAAATTAAAATATAAATTTTTAACAAATGCCCAAACGCTAATTCACGGTGATTTACATACAGGAAGCATATTTGCTAGCAGTCAAGAAACGAAAGTGATTGATCCAGAGTTTGCTTTTTACGGTCCGTTTGGATTCGATTTAGGCCAATTTGTTGCGAATTTATTTTTAAATGCTCTTTCTCGAAAAACAGATCGCGAACCGTTATTTGCACACATTACGAACACATGGAACGTATTTAAAGATACCTTTACTGCGCTTTGGCATTCTGAAAACACTGAACCTTTCGCTAAAGATGAGCGCTTGTTACATGAAATTTTAACGCAAACGTGGCAAGATGCTGTTGGATATGCAGGGTGTGAAATCATTCGACGTACGATTGGCTTAGCTCACGTGGCGGACTTAGACGAAATTTCTTCAGAGGAAAGAAAAATTAACGCTAAACGTACTGCGTTAAAAATTGGACGCTATTTACTTCTGCACCAACAAGACGTTTCACCAAATGAATTTGAACATTTACTTCGATAACGAATAATGTACACAATGAAAGGATCGGTATCAGCATGACAAATACACTATCACTTCCGCGCTCAGTGGAATGGAATGAATCATATATTACTTTATTAGATCAGCAGCAGCTTCCTGGCAAAGTTGAATATATTAAGCTGCAAACCATTAAAGACGTATGGGATGCTATTACTACCTTGAAAGTACGCGGAGCCCCTGCAATTGGCATTACGGCGGCTTTTGGTCTTGCTCTTTCTGCGCTTAGCTATGACACGGATTCAGTCAAGGAATTTAACAAAAAGCTAGCTCTAGATCAACAGTATTTAGCTAGTTCACGCCCGACTGCCGTCAATTTATTTTGGGCATTGGACCGCGTAGCGAAAAGCGCTGAATCCGCTTCGTCCGTTAATGAAGCTAAAACAAAAGTTGTTCATGAAGCGATTCAAATTCAAGTAGAAGATGAAGAAACGTGCTACCGAATTGGAGATCATGCCCTTTCTTTATTTAAAAAGAAAGATAAAATCATGACAATATGTAATGCTGGTTCAATTGCTACAGCTTATTATGGAACAGCATTAGCACCTTTTCACTTGTCTAAGCAGCGCGATATTCCGCTTGAAGTATTTGCTTGTGAAACAAGACCCGTTCTTCAAGGTTCTCGCTTAACAGCATGGGAACTTCAGCAGTCGGGAGTAGACGTTACGCTGATTACGGATAATATGGCTGCTCATACCATTAAAACAAAAGGAATTAATGGGATCATTGTAGGTGCTGACCGCATTGCAGCAAATGGCGATACGGCTAACAAAATTGGAACGTATGGACTTGCTCTTTTAGCGAAAGCATTCGGTATTCCATTTTACGTAGCAGCGCCGCAGTCCACATTTGATTTATCTATTCAAGACGGAAGCAGCATCCCTATTGAAGAACGTTCACCTAAAGAAGTAACGCACATTGGAGATACGCAAATTGCTCCAGACGGAATCTCTGTGTACAATCCAGCTTTTGATGTGACGCCAAGCGAACTGATTACGGCCATTATTACAGAGCATGGAGTTATCCATTCCCCGTCTTTTGAATCCATTCAAAAAGTTTTGCTGCAATCTGCTCAATAACAAGAGGCTGAGACAAAAGTATTTTAGCCCCACTGCAAAACGAACCATTAATCAACACGTTTGATTAATGGTTCGTTTTTTTTGTTATGGTGAATGTAGTTTCATCTGTTTCGTTCCTTCTAACAGTGGATTGGAGGGCAAGGCGAAGACTCCTGCGGGAAAAGCGGAACAGGTGAGACCCCACAGGAGCGTATGCGACGAGGAGGCTCAGCGGCCGCCCGCGGAAAGCGAAGTCTTGCACGGAAATCAACGTCGGTGTCACAAGCGATTCAGCTCATGTGTACGAGTTGTTCGTCTTTAGATGGCATTAATTTTGTTATGTCTCAACCTCTGTTATTAAACAGTGCTTTTCGGCTGCATTTGTAACACAATTGTAACAGTACTCTCTGCTTTTTCTACATATATTATAGGGGATTCTTTTTGAATAAGGGGGAGTAAATATGAGTGCAGAGCAAAAAACGGATAAAAACAAAGCGTTGAATCGCAAGCAGCAATATCAGCTATTCGATTTATCCAAAGATGAAGAACTAAATTCCCTCCCTTCTCCTCAGCAAATTGACGGTGTGTTTGTGCAAGGAGAAGGCTGGAAATTAGACGGTGAATAGTTATTTTAACTCCAGAGCGCCTTTTGCTACATTTCTTTCAAGCATTAATAGTTTTTCTTTTATATGAGTTTGGGAACCTGCATAACCTGTTAAAGCTCCATTTTTACCAATAACACGGTGACAAGGTAAAATAATAGGCAGTGGATTTCGACGATTCGCTTGTCCCACAGCCCTTACGGCTTTAGAGCGATTAACAGACTCCGCTACATCACTATAAGACCACGTTTGTCCATAAGGTATACCTTTAAGCGTTAACCACACTTCTTTTTGAAAGTCTGTTCCTTTTATATCCAAAGGCACATCAAATGTTAGCGTGCGCCCTTCAGCATAATCCTGAAGCTGCCGCTTCGCTTCTTTCACAAGGTGATAATTCTCGTCATGGACAAGTTTTTTAAGCTGCTCGTTGTGATCATCGCTATCAAACCAAATATGTTGAACCCCTTTTTCCGAGGCTACAATATAAATTTTCAAATCAGAAAATAAGTTCATTTCTCCATAGTACATACTCGCTTATCCTTTCTAATTAGGCTGGAAGAATAACACGAAAAGCCGTTCCTTCTCTTATTTTGCTTTCCACTTCAATTCGCCCTTTATGTTCTTCGATAATTTTATATGAGACCATCAAACCAAGCCCCGTTCCTTTTTCTTTTGTCGTATAAAATGGTTCTCCTAAGCGCTTGATGCGCTCTTCGGGCATTCCGTCTCCTTGATCTCGAATGGAGACCGTCACGTAGTGCGGCTCTGTAGAATAGACTTCAACAAAAATTCTTCCCCCGTTTGACGTGACTTCAATTGCGTTTTTAATTACATTTATTAGTACTTGTTTAATTTGGTTCGGCTCGCAGTATACCATTGGCAGCTGAGGGGACACACTTAGTTCAAACTGAATATTTTCTAAAAGCGCTTGAGCATTTAATAAATCAATCGTTTCTTTAACAACCGCAGCTAGATTTTTCTTTTCGAACTTTACGGCCTGTGGCTTAGCGAGTACTAGAAACTCTGTAATAATGGTTTCGATTCTTTTTAATTCGGATTTAATAATATCAAAATAAAGAGAGTGATCTTCTTGAATGCTGCTTTCTAGCAGCTGAACAAACCCTTTTAAAGCCGTCATCGGATTGCGGATTTCATGCGCAATCCCAGCTGCTAACTGTCCGACTACTTGAAGCGTATCCGATTTCCGAATCTGCTCCTGCATTTGATTTCGTTCCGTTACGTCTCTTAAAAGCGTCATATATAGACCTGGCAAGATATCTTTTTTCGTAGAGAATTCGATATTTTTAACTTTTTCGTTCCCCGTAACGTACGTAATCTCTCCTTCAGCTTCCCCTTTTTGCTCAATTGTTTCTTTATGCTCAATGACCGCATCTAAATTCGCTGAAGAAATAAAATCCTCCATGGAATGCGCACAAATCTCCTCTTTGCTGAGTTCGAGAATATCACAAAGAGAAGAATTCACATCAATAATATTTCGCTTGCCGTCCCATAAAACTAACCCATCGATCGAACCATTAAAAATCTGTCTGAATTTCTCTTCGTTATTCCGAAGCTCTTGTTCGATTTTTGTACGTTCACTAATGTTTCGAAAAATGGTTAAATGGTCTCCTTCTATAATGCCTTTTTTCCCTGTGAATTCCAACTGTTTGATTTCTCCATTTGGCATGTAAAAAGGAAGCTGATTGCGAATTTCTCCTTCTTTTTGAAATGTTTGCAGCATTTTTAATGCACTAAAGCTTTGCTTATCGATAAACGTATACAAATTACTTCCAATCAATTTGTTCAACGGCAGCTCGAATGTACGGGACGAAGCAAGATTAGCGTTTAAGATTTCCCCATCGTCTTTCCAAATCAAAATGGCTTCAATCGCATTTTCAAAAATAGCCCTGAAATTTTTTTCGCTTCTCAACAGCTGCTGCTCCATCAGCCGTTTTTCCGTCACGTCTCTCATAATGGACATATAGTATTGACTGTATATATTAGCCGTTGTGGTAAATTCAAAAAAAGTAACGTCTCCATTTTCGAGCTTAATCGGCAGCTCGCCGCTTGTCTTTCCTTCTTGATGCAGAGTTCTCCATAATTTTTTCACTTTATAATGATAAGTAGGTTCTACAAGCTCTTCTAACGTTTTAGTTAAAAGCTGTGCTCTTGTATAATTTAATCGCTCGCAAAATGAAGGGTTCGCGTCGATAAGCTGACCAGTTCGATCAAAAATAACAATTCCATCTACCGCTTCATTAAATACATCCATAAACATATGATGACTAATAAACCTTTCATTTTCCATCATCTTGTGCTGCGTAATATCTCGAAATGTACACACAATAATGCCCGACATGTGACTATGTTTGTGTGAAGTAAATTCAACATGTTTCATCATGCCGCTTTGAAGCGTCATCGCGCCTTCATATTTGAAATAGCTTTCTTCTAAAAGCGCTGGATAGTACGCTTCAATCATGTCATACGGAAAATACATGAGAAAATCTTTCATTTGATACGTTAATAGCTCATCCTTTGTTTTTTCAAACAGCCCGCAGGCTGATTCGTTTGCATTTATAACTTGAAAATACTCATCAAATACGACAATGGCATCTAATACGTCATTAAAAATAGCTCGTAGCTGCTCTAATTCACCTTGCTGCTTTTGCGCAGCTTCAGATGTTAATTCTCTGTGTGGTGACATGCTCATTGCTCCTTTCTTTTGCACTTCCCATTTCCCCACCTTTTATCTATAGACTTAGTATTCTACAAGATTTGCTTTTTACCTTTTTAAAATTAGTCACGTTTATTCAAAATGCGACATTTCTTCACATTCTCCCGTTATTTAAAAAAGGAGCATGAATAAAAGAGGCTGGGACATAACAAAATGAAACCTATGCTCAACATAACAAAGAAAACGAACCGTGAATCAACATGTTTGATTCACGGTTCGTTTTTCACTTCGGCTAAAATACGTTTTCCCCAGCCTCTATCGATCATTCACTACAATATAAGTGGCTTGAATAGGTCCATGCACGCCAACGACTAGATTCATTTCAATATCAGCTGAATTGCTCGGTCCCGTAATAAAGTTAATGCAAGAAGCAATCGTTTCTCCTCGCTCTACTTTTTCATGAATCATTTCAGCAGCTTGTGTCATGCGAGGGACAATGGAGCTTTGAGGAATGATCGCAATATAAGTGGCCGGCAGCAAACTGACCGATCGTCCTTTTGCAGCGCTGCTGAACAAAACAACTGTGCCGGATTCCGCTAGCGTCAAATCACTGAATGTGATGCCTACATTTGCTTGTTCAGCTAGTTTAATATTCTCATCGCCTTTTGCAGAATTCCATACGTGAAGGCTACTGCTTGTTTCCCATTTCTCCATCAGCAGATTCAATCCATATTCGGAAAACCTAGGATCATCCCACGTGCTCACAAGACCATTTCCATAGTTCGCTACGGCTTCCTCAAGGACAGCTGGCAAGTGTTGTGATGATGTTTCTACATAGCGAGTATGAATACGTTCGCAATGGTTTTCAAGCTCTTTCTTTAATTGATCTGGCGAATAGCTGCGGTAGACCTCATGCTGAGGAGCATGCTTCCATTGGGGCTTTACTACGCCGCTTGTTCGCCTGCTTCGCTTAAGATTAGCCGCAATATTGTCTAAAAAACTGTCTCTATTTTGAATGCTTCCGTTCATCATCATCACTCCTTTTATCAAACCAATCTCGTAAGCGCTCTTTTGTAGGCGCCGGAAACTCTCTGCTTTCCGTCCACGCTTTTAATGGACCAGGTCCTTTGGAAATACTGCTTCCTGACATAAAAGGAGTAAGAGCTGCCGGTGCTACTTTAGCGCCCACTGTATATAGAGAAGAAGAAGCTGCTCCCAAGCCAAATGCTTTCATCGCCAGCTTTTCCGAAATAGGTGCTTTTCCTTCTTTCTCGACAATTCGCTGACGATGCTTGTGCAATAGCTCATGCAGCGGAATTTTGACCGGACAGGCATCTGTACAGGCTGCGCATAGCGTTGAGGCATATGGAAGCTCTTTGTAGTCTTCATAGCCTCCAAGCAAAGGAGATAATACAGCTCCAATCGGACCTGAATAAATAGATCCATATGAATGCCCTCCAATATGGCGATACACGGGACATACATTCACACATGCCGCACAGCGAATACACTGTAAAACAGATTGAAACTCAGTTCCTAAAATCGCAGATCGTCCGTTATCCACAATCACTAGGTGAAATTCTTCCGGTCCGTCTACTTCCCCTGGAAGTCTAGGCCCTGTAAGCGCTGTTACGTAACTTGTAAGCCGCTGACCTACTGCACTTCTAGTTAAAAGGCTTACCAACACTTCAAACTCTTCAAACGTTGGCACAATTCGTTCCATTCCCATAACCGTAATTTGCGTTTTAGGAAGGGCAGTTGTTAACCTTGCATTTCCTTCATTGGTTACAAGTGAAATAGACCCAGATTCTGCAATCGCAAAATTACATCCCGTGATGCCAATATCAGCTGATAAAAATTCTTTTCGCAGCATTTCCCGGGCGTGAAGAGCTAGTTCTTCAGGTTTTTCCGTTTTTTTATAAGAAAGCTTTTCCTGAAATACATCTCTAATTTGTTCTTTATTTTTATGAAGTGCAGGAGCTACGATATGAGAAGGCGGATCGTGATCATCTACTTGCAGGATATATTCTCCTAAATCCGTTTCAATAACTTCACAGCCCAGTTCTTCTAAAGCAGCGTTCATATGAATTTCTTCTGTAACCATTGACTTGGATTTAACGACTTTCTTTGCCTGCTTTTGCCTCGCTACATTTTTTATGTACTCATTCGCTTCTTCAGCTGTTTGAGCGAAAAAAACGTGGCCTCCGCGTTTAGCTACATTATCCGTGAGCTGCTCTAAATAGTAATCTAAATTTTCAAGCGTATGCTGACGAATTTCTTCGCCAAGCGCTCTCCATTCTTCCCAGTTCCCTAATTCTTCCGCCGCATCTAATCTACGGCTTCTTAAGCGCTCTTGAGCACCTGAAACCGCAAAGCGCATAAACGCATTATTGACTCCGTCATCGACGCGTTTTTTAAACTGATCGTTTCCTATTTTCATAGACATTCGGTATTCTCCTTTCTTTACATTCTGCTATTTAACACTTCAGCGATATGCATCACTTTTACAGGCTGTCCTTTTCGTTCAATTCTTCCTCCAATATTCATAAGACAGCCGCAGTCAGCTCCAATTAAGTACTCCGCGTTTGTTTTAGCTATACAGCCCACTTTTTCATCGACCATTTGTTCAGAGATTTGCCCCATCTTAACCGAAAACGTCCCGCCAAATCCGCAGCAGTTATGACTGTTTTCAAGATTCTCCATTTCAAGACCCTTTACATTGTTTAATAGTGTAAAAGGTTCTTTTTTTACGTTTAGCAAACGCGTCATATGACAGGAAGAATGATAAGTGGCTTTCCCATTTAAGCTGGCTCCCACGTCTTCTACTTTTAAAACGTTTACAATAAAATCCGTTAGCTCATACGTTTTATCAGCAAGCTTCACGGCAGACTCATGCCATGCAGCATCACCTTTAAAAAGATGGGGATACTCTTTAAACATTGTCACACACGAGCCTGATGGAGATACAACGTACTCTGCATGCTCAAACGCTTTTATCATGTTTTTCATTGCTTCTTTTGATTCTTTTACGTAACCGCTGTTATACGCAGGCTGCCCGCAGCATACTTGACTCTTTGGAAAATCCACTTCGCATCCTAATCGTTCTAACAATTCTACCGTCGCTTTTCCTACATTTGTTTGAAACATATCAATCAAACATGTGGCAAATAAAGATACTTTCATCATTTGCTCCCTCCAAGCTGATCATTTTACTTCTTTTAGTTAACAGGTCATCAGATGACTTAATGCTATTATACTCCTATGTTTTTCTAATTTCACTAGTTTTTCAAAAATACATTTCTTTGTTTGATATTTTCCCCACAAAATAATAAGAAATTGAGACACGTGAAACCTACGTTTGCCCTATTATTAAAAAAATCCGAACGAATTTGATTCTCCATCAAGAATCAAAACCGTTCGGATCTTCCTTCAACTAAACTACGTTTGTCTCAGCTTCTTACTTATTTATTTCCAAAAATCATCAAACACTGTGATTGGCAATTGGCGTTTATGCTGCGTTTTTAAGAAGTGACCTTCAATGACGTTACTTGCATGTTCACCTACATCTTTGCCTTCTAAATAATCGTCGATTTGCTCATACGTTACGCCAAGCGCTTCTTCATCTGGAAGCTGTGGACGATCTTCTTCCAAATCAGCCGTTGGTTTTTTCATATATAGATGCTCGGGACAGCCTAATTCTTTTAGCATTTGTTTTCCTTGTCGCTTGTTTAGACGGAAGATAGGCACTAAGTCAGCTCCTCCGTCACCAAATTTTGTATAAAATCCTGTAACAGCTTCAGCGGAGTGATCCGTTCCAAGTACGACTCCACTGTACATGCCTGCTACCGTATATTGCGCAATCATTCGTTCACGTGCTTTTACATTTCCTTTGTTGAAGTCGGAAACTTTATCATCTGCCGCTTCTTCAACAGCAGAAAGCATCGCATCTACTGCTGGTTTTACATTAATAGAAATAGATTTTGTTGGTTGAATAAAAGCAAGTGCATCTTGACAGTCTGCTTCATCTGCCTGCACACCGTATGGAAGACGAACAGCAATAAACTGATAGCGCTCTTCTTCGGCTTCTTCATTCAACTCATTAACCGCTAGCTGCGCCAGCTTTCCAGTTAACGTAGAATCTTGGCCGCCGGAAATACCTAGTACAAACGAACGTAAAAAAGGATATTTGTTCATGTAGGATTTCAGAAAATCAACGCTGCGGCGAATTTCTTCCGCGGGATTAATTTCTTTTTGCACATGCATTTCTTCAATAATTTGCTTTTGTAGCTCTTTCATAAAAAACTCTCCTCTCATTACTAGCTGACGGAATCTACACAAGTACGGTATCAGATAGTAACTTGCTTCTAGTCTCTTCGATATTTTGCATTTTGTTATCCCAGCAGTTTGTACTTAAGTCTACTGGATACTCTGTAGGACGAAATACATCTTCGTTCGATTTTGTAATAACTTTGTAGTCATCCCATAGATGCTTTAAGTTTTGTAAGCAGTAGGCTCTCATTTCTTCAATGGTAGGCTGCTCATACACAAGCTTTCCCTGTGCAAAGATTGGCTGGTGAATTTTACGTGCGTTAAAGTTCGTGACAAACTTGCTGACGTGCGTATGAATAGGATGAAACATTTTTAAATGCTGCTCTTCATTCGGCACTTCGTCTTGCATCGTAATATAATCGCCTTCCCATTTGTGATTCACTTGATTTACAATTCGATATACTTCTTTTAGACCAGGAGTTGAAATTTTCTCCGGGTTTTCTGACAGCTTAATCGTATCCACCATGTTTCCATGATCATCTTCAATCGAAACCAGCTTGTACACCGCTCCTAGCGCCGGCTGATCAAAGGACGTCATGAGTTTTGTTCCAACTCCCCATCCATCAATTTTGGCACCTTGCGCTTTCAAATCTAGAATGCTGTACTCATCAAGGTCATTCGAAGCGAAAATTTTCACATCATGATAGCCCGCTTCATCAAGCATTTTTCTTGCCTCTTGAGAAAGATATGGAAGTCTTCCGCTGTCTAATCGAATACCGATAAAATTAATTCGTTCTCCCATTTCTTTTGCTACTTTAATAGCATTTGGAATACCTGATTTTAACGTATTATATGTATCTACTAAAAAGATACAGTTACGGTGTGATTCGGCATATTTTTTAAACGCACTATATTCATCACGATAGACTTGAACAAGCGCGTGGGCGTGAGTGCCGGACACAGGAATTCCAAACACTTTTCCCGCTCTTACATTACTGGTTGCATCAAACCCTCCAATATAAGCAGCTCTTGCCCCGTAAAAAGCAGCATCCAGCTCATGTGCTCTTCTTGAACCAAATTCCATAAGCTGATTTGTACCCGTATGTTCATATAAATTATCTTCTCCCGCGGCTAAGCGAATACGCGATGCTTTTGTGGCAATCAGCGGATGGAAATTTAAAATATTTAAAAGCGGCGTTTCAATAAGCTGCGCTTCTGCTAAAGGAGCGTCAATTTGCAGCATCGGTTCATTAGCAAAAATCATTTCGCCTTCTACGACCGAACGAATATTACCGCTAAATCGAACCTGTTTTAGATAGTCGATAAACTCCGCTTCATAATGTAATTCTTCATATAAATAATCTAAGTCCGTTTCGCTAAATCTGAAATTAGCAATAAAATCAATTACTCTTTCTAGCCCGGCAAACACCGCATAACCGCTTTCAAACGGCATCCGACGAAAGTAAGCTTCAAATACAGAACGACGTTTATGAATCTGGTCTTTAAAATACGTATGCGCCATATTCAGCTCGTATAGATCTGTATGCAAAGCTAGACTATCATCTCTATATTGCTTTTTCATACTTTGTAACCCTCCATTTGACAATCCTAGTTTCTATTATGTAAATCTTTTCACAATAGAGCAAGCATAAATTATCGGAAGGTGCTTGAATTTTAGTTTTTCTGTTGTTTAGAGCGCACTTTTCTGCCTGAAATGGCGTTATTTTTCTTCCGGTATGTATTTCATTAGTACATGTTCAACATTATCAAGGTGACTCATCATAAAATGCTGAGCATCTTCTGCATGCTGAGAAAGAATAGCTTCATAAATTTGCTGATGCTCTTTATAAATCCGTTCAGCCGTTTTCTCTTCTGCATAAAGCCAGATGCGTCTTGTCTCTTTCATCGTTTCAATCATCATTTCTGATACGTTATTCATAAGCTTCACTAAAAGAGGGTTTTGTGAGGCTTTGGCAATGGCTAAATGAAAAGCAAAATCTGCTTTCTCTCCCAGTTCTTCATTGCCAAACGCTCCTTTCATTTGTTCCAGACTATTAGACAGCTGTTTAAGGTCCGCATCCGTTCTCTTTTGAGCTGCCGCTCGAACAGCTCCAATTTCTAATACTTTTCTCACTTCAAGCAAATGCTCAATATCGTTTTTATTCATTAATACAGCGCTAGTTACAGGCAAAGACAGCATATCTGAGTTAAATTCGCGTACAAATGTGCCTTCTCCTTGCTTCATCTCCAGAAGCCCCATCGCCCGCAAAGCGCTAAGAGCTTCACGAATAGCTGAGCGTCCTACCTGAAAGTTTTCCGCCAGCTGCTGCACTGAATCCAAACGGTCTCCAGGCTTCAAGCTGCCTTCTTTTATATTCTCAAGAAGCGTTTCGGCTACTTCTTCGTATATTTTTTTTGGCTTAATTCGCTTATATTCCACGTTTTCCACCTCATTTTTTTCGTTCACCAAGGTTCACATTAACCGAGACTCTTTCTTCTTTTACGTTTCTGTTACATTTTACCGAAATCTTTTCCCCGCCACAACAAAAGTGCAAAGGTATTTATACTTTATTTCTCAAATGTGCTAAAATAGTAAATTGATTTCATATTACGAGTTAAAAGGAGCTTTTTGAATGAACATTGTTGTCAGTACATTGAATGCGAAGTATATTCATACTTCTTTAGCCCTTCGATGTTTAAAAGCCTATGCCGAGCCTGACTATAAAGTGGATATGGCCGAATATACGATTAAAGATCCTGCTATGAACATTGTCACGGATTTATATAAACGCAACCCAGATATTATTGGTTTCAGCTGTTACATTTGGAATATTGAAGAAACGATTAAAGTCGCACAAATGCTTAAAAAGATCAATCCTGAGCTCATCATTATATTCGGTGGACCAGAAGTAACCTATGATGTAACTCACTGGTTAGAGCGTATTCCTGAAGCTGACTTTATCGCTATTGGTGAAGGTGAAGAAACATTCAAGCAGCTGTTAGATGAACTTCACGGCGAGCGTCAGTTTGAAAACGTAAGCGGCGTGGCTTTCCGAAAAGAAGGAAAACCAGTTGTTAACCCACAGCGCAATAAAATTGATCTGCGCGAAATGCCTTCTCCTTTCCGTTTTGAAGAAGACCGCCAAGAACTTTCAAAACGCGTTGTGTATATTGAAACAAGCCGCGGCTGTCCGTTTAGCTGTCAGTTCTGTCTCTCTTCTATTGAAGTAGGCGTTCGTTATTTCGACCGAGAAAAAGTAAAAGAAGATATTCGCTATTTGATGGATAACGGAGCGCGCACAATTAAGTTCGTAGACCGCACGTTCAACATCAGCCGCAGCTACGCCATGGAAATGTTCCAATTTTTAATTGATGAACATCGTGAAGGTACCGTATTTCAGTTTGAAATTACTGCCGATATTATGCGCCCAGAAGTTATTCAGTTCTTAAACGATAACGCGCCAAAAGGATTATTCCGCTTTGAAATTGGCGTTCAATCTACAAATGATGCCGTTAATGAGCTAGTCAAACGCAAACAAAACTTCAAAAAATTAACGCGTACCGTAACAATGGTAAAAGAAGGCGGAAAGATCGACCAGCATTTAGATTTAATCGCCGGACTGCCAGACGAAGATTACAACTCATTTAAAAATACGTTTAATGATGTATTTGCACTTCGTCCTGAAGAGCTTCAGCTAGGCTTTTTAAAAATGCTTCGCGGCACTGGCTTACGTTTAAGTGCGCCTCGCTATAATTATCAATACATGGATCAGTCGCCTTATGAAATTTTAAGCAATAACGTCTTGCCATTTTCAGATGTCGTACGCATCAAGCATGTAGAAGATATTTTAGAAAAGTTTTGGAATGACCACCGAATGGATGAAACGATCGAGTTTTTAGTAGAACACTGCTATGATACGCCTTTTGATTTTTTCCAAAACTTTGGGACGTATTGGGATGAAATGGGCTGGGTTCGAATCGGTCATCAGCTTGAAGATTTATTCAGACGCCTTAAACAGTATATTCAAACAGAAAGTTTTTCAAATGAAGAAGTAATTGAAGGGTTTATGAAAATTGATTATTTACAAAACCAAAAGCATAAGCCTCGTAAGCCTTGGTGGGACGATAAAGTAGAAAAACAAGTCCGCTCTCATTACTATCAGCAAATGCTTGCTAATCCTTCTATCATGGGACAGGCTTTTGAAGCTGAACAGCTTGCTGAAAAAGAATTATACAAGCACACTGTTTTAGAGATTCTTCCATTTGATTATATGTATTATAAACAAACGGGACAAATCAATGAACAACCATCTGTTCTTCTTGCTTATTATGATCAAAAAGCAAATGATACAAAACTTTATTCAGCACCTGTAGAAGCATTTGGTCTTCCAGTTGTAAGCTAAAACCTCGGATATCCGAGGTTTTTTTCTTTAGCATTCTTTTTTCTTTTCATGCTCTTTATCAGACTTTGTCTTTCCAAGGGATTCATATATTTTAGCTGCGTTCGGATCGCCCATTTCCGTTCCAAACTCTTCTTGCAGTAATTGTTTTTGTTTTGCTTCGGTGCTCGCGATGTGCTTATTATTTTGTTTATGTTTGCTCATCGTTACTTACCTTGCTTTCCTTTTTTAGAATTGCGATTCGCGCCTTTAGCCGGCTCCTCGCCGCCAGCATATTCAGCAGCAAATTCTGCATCTGAAAGGCTCTCTTTTGGTGTATTGTTGTTAGTTAGTGCTGATTTGTACCCTACTTTACGCTTTGCCATCATATCCCTCCTATGCTTGGAAGTCCATTGAACTTCCTTTTCTTAGAATGTGCCTTTTGCTAAGAAATATAAGCAGAAAAAGCTGTAAAAAAGCGGTTGAAACATAACAAAATCACTTTACTCTAAATACGAACAACTAGGATAAATGCGTTGAACCGCTTGTGACACCGCTGTTGATTTCCGTGCAAAGCTTCGCTTTCCGCGGGCGGTCGATAAGCCTCGCCCTCCCATCAACAGCTAGAAGCAGCTACATGAAACCTACGTTCACCATCATAATAAAAAGATCCGAACGAGTTAGATTCTTAATCAAGAAACAAACTCGTTCGGATCTTCCAACTAACATATTTTTGTCCCATCCTCTTTTATCCAATAATAATACGTTCTTTCGGATAGTGATAATCCGGTCCAGACGTTGGACGGCGAAGCATTAAAATGAATGAAAACATGCCAATTCGGCCAATGAACATTAAAATCATAATAACGCATTTACCGATATCAGAAAGCCCTCCTGTAATTCCCATTGATAAACCGGTTGTCCCAAAAGCTGAACACACTTCAAAAATAAGCTCAATGAGAGAAAAATGTTCTGTAACACTTAAAATAAGAAGAGAAATCGAGCAAATGATCACGGCTAACATCGACACGGCTACTGATTTGATAATGTCATCTTCATGAATTTCGCGGCGAAAGATTTTAATCGTCTTATTTCCTCTTACGTAATAAAACAGGAAAAGAATATTTAATGCAAACGTCGTCGTACGAATTCCTCCTCCTACTGAGCTCGGTGAAGCCCCGATAAACATCATCGCGCTCATCATAATTAACGTAGGAAGTGAAAACTCATTAATATTCATGGTCGCCACTCCTCCGCTCCTTGTGGCAGCGGATTGGAAAAACGCATAAAAGAACGATTCATCCCAAGACTTATCTGCTAAAAACCCTGAATGCTCTAGCACGAGAATTAAAATGGTTCCCCCCGCTAACAGCAGAAAAAACATAATGGTCGTTAGCTTCGTAAATAGAGAAAATTGAAATTTACGCTTATCTTTAAATGTTAAAAAATAGTGCTTAATCTCAATTAACACAGGGAATCCAATCGCTCCAAGCGTAATTAAAATAACAGTTACCACTTGTACAAAATAATCATGGGCATACGGAATAAATGAAGATCCTGTAATATCGAAGCCGGCATTTGTTGTAGCGCTGACAGAAGCAAAGAAACCATGCAGAAACGCATCTGTCCAGCTCGAATAGTAACGGAGAAAATGTAATCCTAAAATAATGGCACCAACTAGTTCAATAGCAAAAATAATAAATAAAATATTTCTCATCAAGTCAACTAATCCTGATAAACGGGATTGGTTATGATCTGTCATAATGAGCTGACGTTCCTTTAAACCAATTTTTTTACCTAAAATCATCCAAATGAATGTACTGAGTGTCATCACACCAATACCACCGATTTGAAAGATAAAAGCGAGCAAAAAATAGCCCGTCGTACTAAATGTATCCGGAGTAGAAACAGGTGTCAGCCCTGTTACACTTACCGCACTAACGGCAATAAATAAGCGATCAATAAATGCTAACTTCACTCCCGGCTTTAAAGCTTCTGGAATACTAAGCAATAGAAATCCAAGCGTAACAGCCACTATGTAAAATGTAACAATAATTTGAGCTGAAGACATCTGCCTTACTCGTCGTTTCCATGGTTGCGGCATAATCTGACATTCCTTTTTTTGTTATAATACTAATAGTTTTCTTCTTTCTTCCCAAAGCATACTCATTGTTACATGGATCGCAATATCCATGTAAAAAATCCCATGTTCAAGAAGGTGACTACATTAGTATAAAAGAAGTCACCTCACTTGTCATTAGATATCATAAATCCAAGCAGCCGCATAAAGAACCTTCACTCAATATTGTCTGTTTATACAAAAAAACGAGGTCAAGACATAATTAAATTAATCTAATCTAAAGACAAATAAATGGGATACATGAGCTCGTATGGACACTTGAGACACCGCTGGTGATTTCCGTGCAAGACTTCGCTTTCCGCGGGCGGACGCTGAGCCTCCTCGTCGCTTACGCTCCTGCGGGGTCTCACCTGTTCCGCTTTTCCCGCAGGAGTCTTCGCCTTGCCCTCCAATCACCAGCTAGAAGCAACTGCATACTTGAAACCTGCGTTCACCATAACAAAAAACGAACCACTGATATCAGTGGTTCGTTTTTTACTTCGGCTGAAATACTTTTGTGCCAGCCTCGTTTTTATTTTATTTAGAGCGCTTTTCTAGCCAATCGCCGATTGAAGGATATGTTTCCTTTACTGCTTTTGGACCAAATACAACAGATACGTGACCTGTTTGCAGTAATTTATATTCTTTATCTTCACTTGAAACAGCGTCCATTAAAGCTGCCACTTGATGCGGCATCGCAATATGATCACGGCTAGCAGCAATGTTTAAAATATTAGCTTTAATATTTTTCAAATCTACTTTTCGGCCGCGAACTTCAAGTTCACCATTGATTAATTTGTTTTGTTGATAGAAGTCGCGAATCCACTGACGATAAGCTTCACCAGCAAATGGGATTCCGTCAGCAACCCACTTTTGCATGAGCTTCCAGCTTTCAACAAAACGCTGATTTTCCGAACGGTCCACCAACGTTACATACGGGCCGTAAAAATTCGTGATTGGCTTTAGCATCTTGTTTCCAAAGTCAATCATCTCTGGAGGGATGTTTCCGAATGTATCTACTGCTTTATCTAAATTAAAGTAGCGATCGTCTAGGAATGCTCCGTATAAACCTGTATCTGAAAAATCAAATGGACTTGTCATAAAAATTAAGTTTTTAATCGGCAAGTCTTCATTTAATGCAGCAAAAATAGATGTCATAGTTCCGCCCATGCAGTAACCAAGAACAGACAAATCAGGAGACTTAGAAGTGCGAAGCACCTTTTTCGCCGCTTTTGGAATATAATCTACAATATAATCATCTAGCTTCATATTGCTGTCTTCAAGCCCAGGAGTTCCCCAGTCAAGCAAATACACGTCAAAACCGCGGTTTAATAAGTATTCAACAAGGCTGTTTCCAGGTGTTAAATCCAAAATATACGGTTTATTGATCAGTGCATATACGAGTAAGATTGGTGTTTTATGCAGGTTATCTTTTACAGGCGTATAGCGATATAATTTTGCCTTATTCTTTTTCCAAATAACCTCTTTTGGTGTTAATCCAACTTCCGGTTCCGCTTCTGTTGTCATAATTTCATATGCACGCTTAAAACGTCTTGCAGAACTTTTATATTCACTTGGCATTGATTTGATTAATTTTTCCCACTCTTGCACGTAAGGAATTGCCACGAATATACACACCCTTTCATTTCATTAGTAGTTAGTTAACAAGCACAGCCCCGACAAAAGTCAGGGCCAGCATTTATTACATGTATAAGCCGCCGTTAATGTTTAACTGTTGTCCTGTAATGTACGCGCCGTCTTTTGCTAAGTAAACAACTCCACGTGCAATTTCTTCAGCGTGACCTAAGCGACGAGTTGGGATTTTTGCTACAACTTTTGCACGTACTTCTTCAGGCATTGCCATTACCATTTCTGTTTCAATAAATCCTGGGCAAATTGCATTAACCGTTACGCCACTTTTAGCTAGTTCAAGAGCTAATGATTTGGTGAATCCTAGCATACCTGCTTTAGCAGCTGAGTAGTTTGTTTGACCAAATCCGCCCGCTTGACCAATAATTGATGAAATATTGATAACACGACCGCCTTCAGATTCTAAAAGGTGCGTTAGCGCAGCTGATGTTGTGTTGTATACGCTATGTAAGTTTACATCAATTACTTTTTTCCAATCTTCTTCACCTAATTTCTTGAATGAACGGTCGCGCGTAATTCCAGCATTGTTTACTAGAATGTCTAATTGACCAAACGCAGCTTTTGTTTCTTCGATTAGGTGTTTTGCTTGATCTACATAAGACACGTCAGCTTGAACCGCAATAGCTTCTCCGCCGTTGTCTTTAATTTCTTTTACAATTGCTTCTGCAGATTCTTTACTGCTGTTATAGTTTACTGCTACTTTTACTCCATTAGAAGCAAGCTCACGTGTAATTGCTGCCCCGATACCTTTAGATCCGCCTGTTACGATTGCTACTTTACCTTGTAATGTTGTCATGAAAAATTTCCCCCTTGCTTCTTCAGCGATGATTTTTACTGTAAATACAGCAGTTAATGTTGTTTTAAAATCCCCTATGCCCTACTTGCGAGCCGGTTGCTCAGTTTTTTGAGCGTTTGATGGTTTTGCTTCAGCTTTAGCTTCTGCCTTTGGCTTTTCAGCTAATTTTTCTTGTTTTTCTAAAAGCTGAGCCTGAAGCTGCTCACCTTGAGTTTTAATTTGTTGTTGAATCGTTTCTTTTAACTCGTCTTGTGTTTTTTGCTGCCCTTCAAGAAGAGATAACACTTTGTCGAGTTTTTTGTCTAATGATTTGACATCAGATTTCAGCTTAGTTACATCTTTTTTCAAAGCGGATGCACTTTCTTGCTGTGCTTCTAATTCATCAAAACGATCATCAAATTGCTCTTCTAATAATTCTACTTTTTCTTCCACATTGATGACTAATGACGCAACGTTTGCTACATCTTCTTTTGTTGGTACATTTACTTGGTGCAGATAGCGCCCCGTTACTTCATTTACTGCTTGTTGATATTGAAGGTTCATATTTAGCACATTTCCCATGAGCTGGGAAAATTCTTCACGATTCATATTGTCCCCAATAACTTTACCCCAGTAAGATTCGGTTTTGTCATATACGTCTTTCCATGCTTGAAACGGATCAAATACTTTTTGCTGTTCCAAAACTCCATCTCCTTTCTTGTGTACGTTAAAAGTGATGGCTTTCAATATGGACACTTAATGTGACAAGCGACATATTAGAAGCTCTAAGTAAACGCAACCAATTTTGCGTTTATTTATTGGATAATGTAAATCTTTTCACAATTCACTTACCAACAAATTATAAATGTTATAAAAATTACCTACATGTACTATTATAAATTCGTTTTCCAAAATAAACAATTCTAAATCTTTGTTTATTTTTGAATTTTTTTGACGCTTTTTGTCGAAATTCAAAAAATCGTTCTTTTTTCCTGTATTTGAAAGACCTGTTTTAAAGTGTTGACAATTTTTTCATCTAGGTGTAAATTACACATATAGAAAACAAATTCTCTTTTTTCGAAGGGGTGATTACCTTGGGATCAAGTGAAAAAGATAACACCTCTAATTCAAACAACTTAGAAAAATCGATTAGCGGTGCACCAAAAAACTTGATGGTTCCTTTTCTTCTTTTAAGTTTAAGAGGTTGGAATCTACATGGTTACAAGCTCATTCAGCAACTAATGAGCTTTGGATTCACATCAGTTGATCAAGGAAATGTCTACCGCACGCTGAGACAGCTTGAAAAAGACAACTTGATTACATCGCAATGGGATACGTCAGCTGAAGGACCTGCACGCCGGATTTACTCATTAACAGATGCCGGTGAACAATATTTAAGCATGTGGGCTAATTCACTTGAACAGTATCAAAACATGTTAGATTCATTTTTTCACATGTATACCGACATGTTGTTCCCTTTTAGCTCTTCTTCTTCTAAAAAGTCAAAAGAATCAAAAGAGGAAGAAAACGATTAAAGGGATTCACGCAGTACATCTGCGTTTCCTAATATAATGTTAAATAAATTTCACGGTCAACCAGCGAGCGCGGAATGTTAGGTTTATTACACAACTACGAATTTCCTCTTTAACGTTTTGTTCATTACGATAACTGTTCGCCAGACCAAATTATTCAAGGAGGAATTTGATTATGTCAACAGTAAAGTATGATACAGTAATTGATGCAATGTGGGAACAATGGACAAAGGGGTTACAAAACATTGCAGACGGAAACAAACAAATTGAGCAATGGACGTTAAAAGCACTTGAGCAACAGCAAGAATTTGTAACAAAAGCAGTTGAACAACTTCAAGCAACAGACAAACAGTGGAAAGCTGAATTAGAAGATCTTCAACAAAAAACAGTTGAAAACTTACGTAAAACAGCTGGTAACGCTGTTGCCGATTCTTATGAAGAATGGACAAACCGCACGCATGAAGCATTAAATAAATTACAAGAGCTTTCTCTTAACCAAAGCAAATCAAGCTATTCTTTAGTAAAGCAAGCTCAAGAACAATATCATCAAGTAGTAACACAATTAGTAGAAGAGCAAAAGAAAACGCGTCAAGAGTTCCAACACGTATCTGATGCATACGTAGAGCAAGTAAAATCTCTTCAAAAATCATTTGCTCAGTCTCTTGAGCAATATGCGGTTGTAAAATAATATATAAAAAAGCCCAGCTTCTTTGAAAGCTGGGCTTTTTTATACTTTCTTGCAAACCATTACCAGTATGCAAAATAGTAAACAGCAAATAATACAGGTACAGCAGTGAACTGCTGTACAACTAAAAAAGGAGATGACTAATCATGGCTAGAACAAATAAACTATTAACACCAGGAGTAGAACAATTTTTAGATCAATATAAATACGAAATCGCTCAAGAATTTGGGGTAACTCTAGGTTCTGACACTGCTGCACGCAGCAACGGTTCAGTAGGCGGAGAAATCACAAAACGCTTGGTGCAACAAGCTCAAGCTCACTTAAGCGGCAGCACACAAAAATAAAACATAACTTCATAACATGGCTAAAAAAAAGGCACCTGCGTGTGCCTTTTTCTTACATAATATAGTCTTTTAAATACACGTAGTCCCCCGCTAATATAATAACCATTGCGATGATATATTTCCGGTTTCTTTCAATTGTTTTCCGGCTCACTTTGACATGTTTTTCAATCAAGCGAATGGGAAGCTGCCGCTTTAAAAACAGCTTATCTTTTAATTCTTTTTCATTGACGATAAAAGATGCAACTTCCACTGCGTTTCCCCTTGCATCCTTATGTTTAGGAGACGTGTTAATTATGTCTTGAAGAGTTAATTTAAACAGTTCCAGCGTCTGACAAAAATAAGTCATTTCCTCTTGAATATATGAAGTTTCACTTTGCCTTTTATAGTTAGAAAGCGATATATCCCTTTCTATCTTACCTTGCATAAAACCTTCATTTTCAATTCGGCTATAGAGAAGCGTTTGGTTTCGCTTTTCTTTTCGAATATAGTCGATGACTCTTCTTTTAATAATCAGTTCCGCAAATGCAAGAAGGGATCTTCCTTTTTGGATTGTGTAATTTTCAATGGCTTCATTAAACGCAATCAGACCAATGCTAAATTCATCGTCAGCTTCACTTATATAACGTTTACATACAGCTGAAACAACTTTAGCAATAAACGGTTTATATTGTTGAATCATTTCGTTATGTAATTGTTTATCCCCTTGCTGAATCGTCAGTACAAGCGTTTCAAGCGATGGAGGCGTTTGAACTTTTGTGAGCATTGGCTTCACCTCTTTTACTATACTCAGTTGCTTTATACCATATTAATATCCATTCTTTTGATGACAAACAGGGTTAAGAAGCACTCTGCTCCTTTTAATTTCTCTTTATTATAACCCATAATAGCTCAATTTTACCAATTAACATACATTTGAAATATATGTTTATGAACTGAAATAAACTTCATTGAACTGAATTATCCAACGCTGCTTCCGTTCTTTACAGAATATGAACGAAAAAGCAAAACATTCGGATATACAGTAATTAAACATCAGTTAGTTCTTTTACCCTTTCTCAAAACAATTTAAACTAGGTATTTTATCTTAATATACAAAAAAACGCGCATTAAAAGCGCGTTTTTTTGTATTATTGATTTTCAATTTTCTTTAATGAGTCTTTTTCTTTCTCTGAACCTTCAAGATCAGTTTGTTCTTTGTTTTTAGATAAAAACCAGCCTGAAGCTGCTATGCCAAGTAACACAACCCAAAACGTAATTTTCCATACTTTTGATTCAGGGAAGTGTTCATTAATAATACCTAACTCCGGATGAGCAAGAGTGTAAACTGCTAGCTTAACCCCTACCCAGCCTACGATAGCAAAAGCCGCCGTTTCTAGCCCCGGGCGCGTATTTAATAGCTTGACGAACCAAGTTGCAGCAAAACGCATAATGATTAGTCCCATAATTCCTCCGGCAAAGATCACCAAGAATTGTCCGCCATCGAGTCCGCCAATTTTAGGAAGATTGGTTGTTGGCAACGTAACGGCAAGAGCCACAGCAGCCAAAATTGAATCAACCGCAAAAGCAATGTCCGCTACTTCTACTTTTAAAACCGTCATCCAGAAACCTGAGCCTTTTTTTCCGTCCGCTTCTTTTACTTTTTCATGATCACCTTTTTTCACATATCGCTTCACAATATGATTAATGGAAATGAACAATAAGTAAATGGCTCCTATTGCTTGAAGCTGCCATACATCTACCAAAAATGAAATCAAAAACAATGAACCGAATCTAAAAATAAAGGCACCGGCTAATCCGTAAAACAATGCCTTCTTGCGTTTTTCTTCCGGTAAATGTTTGACCATAATGGCCATTACAAGAGCATTATCCGCCGCCAAAATTCCTTCTAATGCAACCAGCACCAGCAATACCCATCCATATTCTAACAAAAGCGATGCATCCATAAAAATCCCCTCTCGTTTCTTTGTATAAGTTGATTTATTCTCATTACCGGAATAAAACACAAAAAGACCTTTGCCAAATATGGCAAAGGTCTTGCTAAGCATAATCATTATGCCAACAAAGCCGATGGAATACTCCATGTAATGACGACTTTGTTTCAGGTTTCCCTGACGCTACTCCCCTTTACTCCGTAAGAAGTAAATGTATTAAGTTGTTTTTATTTTACAAAAGGTCCACTAATAAGTCAATGAAAAGCCCTCTAAACTTTTGTTAAGCTTTTGTTAAGCGTTTTAATACGTTTAAAAACGTGGCAATATGAATAGGCTTTGTTACGTATTCACTAAAACCGACTAAAAAAGCTTGATCGATGTCGCTTTGCATTGCGCTTGCACTCAAGGCAACTCGCGGAATATTCTTCAACTCTTTTTCCAGCTGAAGCTGTGTGCATACCTCAAAACCATTCATATCAGGCAGATCAATATCAATTAAGATCATATCCGGTGAAATGGACTTGATTAGCCCGATGCCGTTTTCTCCTGTTTTGGCAACTAAGAGCTTAACGTTTTTATATGGAGAAAGAATCGATTGCATAAGCTCAATATTTGTATCGTTATCCTCAATATACACAATTGAGATCGGCATGGAAAAACCTAAAAATGACTCGCCTTCCCCTTCATTGGATAAGCGTTTAGGAACAGGTGGATGTACTAAGGGAAAACGAACCCAAAATGTACTGCCTTTTCCTTCTTCACTTCGCACTCCGCACGTTCCATTCATTAAGACAACAAGCTGCTTTACAAGCGCCAGCCCAATCCCTGTTCCATCTTTTTCTAGTCTATTCACGCGGTAGAAAGGCTCAAAAATCCGATTTAATTCTGAAGCTGGAATTCCAAAACCCCTATCTTCAATCAATATGGTTACGTGATGCTGAGTGATGTCGGTATAGATAATGATATCGCGATAAGCGGGCGAATATTTAATGGCGTTTGTAAGCAGATTTAATAAGATCTGCTGAAACCGAAGCTCATCTACTTCAACAAAGACTTCTTGGTATGCGTGAAAGCGAGTATAAAATATACTATGCTTATCTTTTGCTAATGGTTTCATAATTTTAAGCGCGTCTTCAATTGCTTCTTTTACCGACACTGGTTCAAGGTTAATCGCTAAGTGGCCTGATTCAATTTTCGATAAATCAAGCGTTTCATTTATTAAATAAAGAAGATGATTACCTGCTTTTAAAATTTTTCGTATACGATTCAATTGTTTTTCTGTTAAATCTTTTTCTCCTTGCTCTTCCAATATCTGTGCATAGCCTAAAATACTGTTTAAAGGCGTTCGAAGTTCATGGCTTACTTTTGATAAAAATTCTGACTTAGCCTGATTTGCTTTTTCGGCTTCTTCTTTGGCTATAATCATTTGCTGATTGGAATGAAGCAGGTCTTGTTCTTGTTCCTGCTGCTTTGTAATATCATAAAATGTGACAACTACGCCTTTATAATATTTGCTTTCTTGCAGAGGTTCAGCATTCACCGAAAGCCAAGTCAACTTTTTCTCATTTAAATAAATGCCCATGACTGTATTTCGCACAGGCTCTTTTGTATGAAGACAGCGGACAGATGGAATATCTTCGAGTGCAAAAGCTGTGCCATCAGGATGAATAATTTCCCAGTCTAAACCAAACGGGTTAACCGATAACATTTGGTCATAAGGCACGTTTAGAATCTTAGCAGCGTATGCATTGGCAGCAATTAAGTTACCTTCAAGGTCATGAAACACCACGCCTTCTGACATTGTAGAAAGAACGGATCGATACATGCTTTCACTTTTAGCCAGCTTTTCTCTTGCTTCGTGAAGATCAGTAATATCTACTATAGAACCAATAACTTCTTGTACTTCTCCTTTGTAGATATGAGGTGTTAATTTCGTATAGTAAGCAAAGTCGTTCAAAAGTACTTCATACGACACTTTCTCTCCCGCCCATGCTTTATCATAGTAACTCCTATTATCTCTTGCGTAGGATTCAGGTAAAAATTCCTCAGGTGTTTTTCCGACAACATCTATTTCCTCATATCCCATTTCACGAATCATTTTGCCTTCGCACATCGTATAGACATATCCTTTACTGTTCTTCACAAATTTAAAAATAGTACCATCTTGCTGTGAAAGCGTGCGTTTTAAATCTTTTTGTAAATCCAGAAGCTGCTGTTGAGCCCTTTTTCGATCTGTCACATCTTTGGCGATAACGTAACTTCCTTTAATTTGATCATAAACAATAATGGGCATTTGCGTGACTTCAACGTATACAGGCTGATTATCTTTTCGAATCAGCGTTGCCTCATAATATACAGAGTCTCCGCTCAGGGATTTCCACATATATTCTTCAGCTCTTTCAGCTTCTCTGAACATAGAAGGAAACGGGATTGTCTCCATTTTATTTAACGTGTATCCTGTTAGCTCGATTCCTTTTGGGTTAATCGTTTGAATATTGCCGTATAAATCAACTGCACACACAATATTGGGATTGTAGTTAAAAAGAGATTGATAATACTCTTCTTTTAATTGACTTTCCCTCACTTCTTCCTGACGCTTAAAAGCAGCAACGAGCAGGAAGACAATGAGTAGCGTAATCGTGATACTTGCAATAATATTGGAAAACGGCGCTTGATACGGCAGCCACTGGCCCCACCTTCTAGCAACTGAATGTGCAATATGCAGCTTCATTCCATACATACTAATGAAATGCATAGCTGAAATGCCAATACCTAGCAAAATGGAGCTAACAAGTTTAAGAAATGGATTAGCTTTCACGCTTTTCGAACGAAAAAACAAGTGCATCGCATAAAATGCAACGACCAGGGCGATGATGATGGAAAGCAAAACAGATAGCATCGCATAATGAATGTGTGCTTCTGTTTCGATTGCTGCCATTGCAATGTAATGCGTACCCAGAATACTGCTTCCTAAAATAAGCCCTGACCATACCGACGTGCGCCATTTCCAGAATGTCCAAAACGCAACTAATGACCCGCTAATTGCTATTATTAAAGCAAGAACAGAAAGTACAGCATCAAAATGAAAGCTAACAGGAACATAATAAGCAAGCATCGCAATATAGTGCATCGCCCCCACTCCAAGCCCCATTGAAGTTGCTGACAGTGTAAGCCACAAATAATTGTTTCGCTGTTTTTTTATCATTTTGCTCACAATATCAAGTGCTGTATAAGAGGCAAGAATCCCTACAATGACAGCAAGAAATACGGTAAATTCATTATAGTGACCAGTAATTGAAATCATTTTCTTTCCTTTCACTTTAACGTTACTTCTTCTATCTAACTCTCCTTATAAGAACTATATTACGATCATTTATTCCGAAAGCAGACACATGAAATAGACGAAACTTACATAAGCTTCGTCCTTTCATCAACATAACTATTTTAGAAGCAGCAGCATCTCTTAATTTGTCATTAACTGATGCAGCTGTTTTTGAACGTCTTGGATTTTTAATTTTGAGATATGAGCATATTCATCAATTTCTAAGAAATAAACAAGATATGTTTCGTTTTTTGGCGTGATGTGCGAAACTTTCTGCAAATTTACGATATAAGACCGATGTGTTTGACTGAATACAGAAGGGTTCAAATACATATAGATATCACTAATATTTTCATATGTCTCATAGACACGTGATTGAGTATAGATTAAGCATTTTTTTCCGGACTTTTCGATAAAAATAATTTGATCAATTGGAATGTAATAAGTAGATCCATTAAATTTTACAGGCAGTCTTTTTAATTGCTCACCTGGCTTTTTTGACTGATTTTTATCAATTCCAATGGAGTTTTTTGCCCGCTCTAGCGCCATATAAAGTCTGGTTTTTTCAATTGGTTTTACAATGTAATCCAGTGCCGACAACTCGAATGCCTTCACAGCAAATTCATCATAACCGGTGATAAAAATGAAGTTTAAATTCGGCTTAATGCGCAGGCACTTTTTTATGGCATCTACACCGTTAATCGTAGGCATATTAATGTCTACGAGCAAAAGGTCTGGACTCTTAGCCATCACTTCCTGTACAAGCTGCTCTCCGTCTTTGCAGATGCCAATCACTTCAAATTCCGGAAGCTGTTCTATAAAATAATCTAAAATTTCAACCGAATCTTCGTTATCATCGGCAATAATTAAGTTGATTTTGTTCATCCTGACTCCCCCTAGGATACAATGTTAAAGTATAGTACGAACTATTGCCCATTCTGTTTTATGCATGTCTACACATCTTTATAGTGTTTTTATGTTGAGATGAATGATCTACACGGACGCTAATCGTTAATGGAACGCACAACGATTGTTCATGGGGAATATTGCAATAATTGTAGGTTTTCTAGAAGAAGAAATAAAACCGTTTATCTATTATCATTTATTTTCCTAACAATGATTTAATACCCTTTTTATAATCTGCAAATCAGCATGCCACAATCTTTATTTAATATTTTTAATAAAGGCGACACGCTATTTTCAATCATTTTGTCTTCTCTTACTATTAAAACATGTTCTACGTTCTTCCACCCATACTTTTATTCATTTTTTTACTTTTTATTCAAGGTAATTACTTACATACAACCCTTAATAACCCTGTATTTGTAATTTCACTTGAAGAAATTTATGTATTTTTTATTCATTTTATTATAAAAATTCTAGCATATAACGTTATGAACTTACATATGTATTCCGAACTAGTTCCTTTTAGAACTATGATTATTATACCATTTCATAGTATAAATCACATATATTTAAAGGTGAAGACTTTCCATTCCTTTAAGAGTTCAAAGCTATTTATTTGTAAAATAAATCAATTCATTCCTCTCTAAAGGCTAATACATCTAATTATCCATCTATTATCTGTAAAAAAACAGGCCTAAAGTTATACTTCGGCCTGTTTTACATTCATTTCTTATTTTGCATTTTTTACAATTTGCTGTGCCTGTTTCGATACAAAGAAGCGACCCTTTTTATCCTGTACCACCACGCTGTCCATCTGCATCTCTTTTCCATTTACAATCGCAATATTTTTATTTACCGGAAAACGTACCGTTCGCTTATTGTTTGTAACAACGAGCACAGGGTTGTTTTTATCTTTTGAGTCCACCGCTACATTTGAGCCTTTAAACGCTTTATTTGCTTCAATAAATAATTCATTTGTTAACTCGTTTAAGTTAATATTCATTGACTTGGCCATATGTTTGGCAATATCCGTATTATCAAAGTGCCCCGTTGGTCGATTGACGCCGTATGAATACAGAAATACATCCTCACCCGTATGACCGCCCGTTGTGAATCCAAGGTTTGCTCGGTTGGCTAATAGCTTCGATAGTGTAGCACTGATTTCTTTTTTATCTCTTGCTTTAGTCAGCTGCGCTTTTTCCTCTGAAGTTAGGTTTGATAAACCATACAAAGCAGCTACTTCTTCTTTATTTGATAAATCTTCTTTTAAGTTAGACGTAGCACCTTCTAACGTCATTTTTGCTTTTTTTAATGGATCAATATAAGCAGAAACAGGTGTGGTATCATATCCTTTTGTTGTATTTGCATTACCGATTGAAAGACCGCTGTTTCCGTGATCAGCAATCGCAATAACCATCGTATTTCCATCTTTTTTAGCGAACTCTACTGCCTTGCCCACTGCTTCATCAAACGCTAATACATCGCTAATCATTCCTACTGGATCATTGGCATGAGCTGCCCAATCCGTTTTGCTCCCTTCAACAAATAAGAAAAAACCATCTTTATCTTTTGACAACGTCGTTATTGCTTTATTTGTCATCTCGGACAACTTTGGCTGTTCTGCTTTTGTCTGTGGGCGGTCCATATCATACGCCAAGTCTCGGTCAGCGAAGTTCCCCCAGATTTTTTTAGAGCGCGACTGCTCTAATTCTTTTTTGTTTTCTACAAAGTCATATCCTCTTTTATTCAATACATTGACTAAGTTTTCACCGTCTTTTCGGCTTTTTTCTTCTGCTCCTGGAAGAAGAGATTGCTTACCTCCTCCAAGTACTACATCGATGTTTTGATACACTTGCTGCTCCGCTAGCGTTTGAAAATCATCACGGCTGTAGTTGTGGGCTGAAAAACCAGCTGGTGTGGCGTGCTGGATTTCAGAAGTAGCCACAATTCCTGTCGCGCGCCCCGAAAGCTTTGCTCCTTCTAGAACGTTTGCTACGGGACGAAACTGATCTTCTTTTTCTACGGGTTTAACCCCAGGTGTATTCACTACTGAAGGGAGCACACCTACATAACCAGAATTTGATTTATTTCCTGTTGCTAAAGCAGTAGCTGCTGGAGCGGAATCTGTAATAGCAGATTCTGCCGAATACGCCCGTACTCCCCCGGCCATTAGCTGATCCATATGTAACGGTTTTCCTTTGTACCATCTTGCAAGTGTAGTAGCATTTGAGCTCGTCCCGTCCATTACCATCATAATGACATTTTGAGGTTTCTTAGCTGACTGATGCTCCACTTTTGCTTCCGTTTGAATAAGAGAGTTTCCTAAACCAAACGAGGCCAATGCTACTGCTCCTGCCAGTGTAATACCTGCTAATTTTTTCTTCATATAAATGTACCCGCTCCTTTATTTCATTATCTTCGACATGTCTAAAGTTACCATCCAAACGTAAATCTACTGTTTATCCACTGTAAAAGAGTGTAAAGTTTGTCTTTATATTCTTCCTTTCTTCTTGAGAAAAAATAGTCGAATAAAAAGGAAGTACATGAACAAACTACCAGTAATAGAAAGTCATGCGAGGGGCACGGTTATGTTTAAACATTTATTTAAAAAAAAGAATGCAGACGATCAGCCCAAAAAATCATTGGACGAACTGATTAAACAATTTAAAAAATCAAGTGATTTTACAACATTAGCTATTGGTTCGCAGCATCGAAAATACATCATTACTTATTTTAAGCAGCTCGTAAACATGCAAAGTGTTGAAGATAAAATACTTGAGCCTTTTCAAAAACTAGACTTCACGTTAAGCAGTGTATATGAAGTCGAAAACGTTCTGCCGATTGAAGATATTTCCGTTACAAAAGATACAAAAGAAATTTTAGAAAAGATGCTGCGCGGCTATGTGATGTTTCAATTGCATAAAGACGATAAGCTAGTAGCTCTTATTAAAGTTCAAAGCTTTGATACGGGCTTTCGAAAAGAAAATGAAACAGAAAATGAGTTCAGCGTCGTCGGGCCCAAAATTGGTTTTGTAGAGGATTTAGATGTCAATCTCTATTTAATGAGAAAAACGGTCATTTCCGAAAACCTTATTTTTAAAGAACTTACCGTAGGAAATAAATCGAAAACGCGCGTGGTGCTTGTTTATTTAGAAGGCGTAACGAACCCTCAGCACGTAGACACCCTGACCCAGCGCCTTAAAGATATAGATTTCGACGTCATTTTTGATAGTACAATGCTTGATCAATTAATTTCCGATAATTCTTCTACGGCGTTTCCGCTTTTTTTAACAACAGAGCGGATCGATCGAGTCTTGTTTAGTCTGTTAAACGGGCAAGCTGCCTTCTTTTCAAGCGGTTCACCCTACGCAGTTACGGGACCGTCAACGCTGCTTGACTTCTTTATTTCACCTGAGGACTACTATTTACCGTGGGTTCTAGGGTCATTTTTCCGAGTTATTCGTATTTTAGGCGTCTTTTTCTCTATTTTTGCTACGCCTCTTTATGTAGCGATTGTTACGTATCATTATGAAATGCTTCCAAAAGATCTGCTGGGTCCTATTATTTTTTCAAGGACAAACGTTCCTTTTCCACCCGTCATCGAAGTACTTTTTTTAGAAATCACCATTGAGCTGCTTCGCGAGGCCGGAGCCAGACTTCCAACAAAAGTAGGTCAAACGCTGGGAATCGTAGGCGGGATTGTTATTGGGCAAGCAACAGTAGAAGCTGCATTAACAAGCAATATTTTACTTATTATTGTTTCACTGACAGCTTTAGCCTCTTTTACAACGCCTATTTTTAAAATGTCTAATACCATCCGGTTATTACGGTTTCCGTTTATTTTGTTTGCTACTGCGTTTGGTTTAGTCGGCATCACCTTTGGCTTTTGCTTCTTGCTGGTTCACTTGCTTCGTTTAAAGTCTTTAGGCATGCCTTATCTTGTTCCGCTTTTTCCGTTTCGTCCAACAGAGTACAGAGATACCTTTTTGCGCTTGCCGTATAGTCATACAGCCAAGCGGCCAAGCTACTTGCGTCCTTTAGAACGCTTTCGCTATAACCCTAATAAAGCGAATAAGACTAAACGAAAAAGTAATTTAGATAATGAGTAAAGCGGGGAAACGTCATGAAGAGAATACTTATTTTATGCACTTGCCTTACTTTCTTAACGAGCTGTGCAGACCGTGAAACAATTGACGAAATTCAAGTAGTTAACTCCATCGGATATGATTATATTCCTCAAAGCAATAAAGTCAGAGGAACTATTTTATACCCTATTTATAAGTACGGGCCAACGGAAGAACCTAGTATTATTGCGGCTACTGCTAATTCATCATTTGATATTCCACTCCGCTTAAACAATAAATCATCTCTTCCAGTTGCTTTTGGGCAGCTGAGGAGCATCGTCATGGGAAAAAAATTTGCAACACATGGCGTGGATGAATTAGTAAATACAATTGCTAGGAATCCAGACCTTGGACGTAATATTAAATTAAGCATTGCAGATGGCAACGCACATGAATTATTGAGCTCCGTTACCAAAAAGAAAATTAAGGACTATCAGTTTATTTCTAATTTAATCGAACAAAATATCCGCACAGAAAATTTGCCTAACACTAATTTACAAATTTTTTTATTTAGTTTTTTTAGCGACGACCGTGACCCTTATCTTCCTGTTTTAGCCCAAGAAAAAGATGCTATTAAATTAAAGGGACTGGCGCTTTTCAAAAAACAAAAAGTCGTTACAACCATCGGAATGAAAGAAACGTTTTTATTTAAACTGCTAACAAGCGGAACAAAGCACGGCCGCTACTCAGTAAAAATTAAAGAGAGTGACCGCAAAGGCGAAATTATACTGCAAAACTTGCGCACCAAAACAAAGTATGAAATTAAAGGAAATCATCAGCATCCAAGTATTGTTGCGCACTTAACTATCGATGGACTTGTAAAAGAGTTTCCTGGATGGATAGATTTAACAGACCCGGCTAATATTAAAATGGTTGAAAAAACGCTTCAAAAAGATATTGAAAAAGATGGGGATACCTTTATTAAGAAGCTTCAGCGGCACAAAATCGACCCTATTTGTTTTACAGATTATGTTCGAAGTAAAACGCGAGGGTTTAACAGTGAAAAATTCAAAGCGCAATATCCGGATATGAATATTGAAGTAAAAGCTCGCGTTCACCTTATTCAAACCGGTATTAGCAACTAGGAGGAAGAAAAGATGCACAATACAATCAAAGAAGAAAATCAAGTTTCCCCTTCTTTTCTTTTTTTCTTAGTCCACTCTACTCAGATTGGTGTTGGGATCCTAGGATTTCAACGTTATATTATTAAAGGAGCTGGATATGAAGCTTGGATATCCATCTTTCTTGCTGCAATCAGCGTCTGTATTTTATTAGCGATGATTTTTAATATCTTAACCCGCGAAAACAGCGATATTGTCGATATTCACCGGTTATACTTTGGGAAATACCTTGGAGGAGCTTTAACTCTTGCGGCATCGGCTTATTATTTTATTTTTGCGTTAACCATTTACCGGACGTACGTAGAAATTTTACAAATATGGATGTTTCCACAGCTGGAAACATGGATTGTATCACTTGTTTACTTACCTATTATTTACTATACAGTCTCCGGTGGGTTTCGTGTGATTACTGGAATTGCTTTTTTTGGGGTTATGCTTCCCTTGCCGCTCATATTTGCATTGATTTATCCATTAAAATATGGACACCTTAATAATTTATTTCCTTTGTTTGACCACACGATATGGGAATTTTTAATTTCAACTAAAATGATGACTTTTGAGAATTTGGGATTTGAATCTGTGCTTTTTTTCTATCCTTTTATAAAAAATGGCGCTACTAGCCAAAAATGGGGTCAACTTGGAATTTTGTTCAGTGCTTTTTTATACTTGTGCACAGCAGTAGTGTCATTTGCCTACTTTAGTCAAGGACAGTTAATGCATACGATCTGGCCAACTTTAACGATGGCTAAAATTATTGAAATCCCCTTTTTACAGCGTTTTGAATATATTTTAATTTCTCTGTGGCTTTTAGTCGTTCTTCCTACTATTGCTGTCAGCGTATGGTGTACAATTCGTGGATTTAGTAAAACATTTAATAAACCGCCTACGATTTTTCTCATATTAGTTCTTATTGCCCTTCTTGGTTTTTCTATTTTCTTTGATGATCGAGAAACGATCGATCAGCTTAATACACGATTATCCATGACCGGCTTTTACTTTATTTATGGCTACATTCCTTTCCTTTTTCTCTATAGCCTCATTCGAGCCAAAATAAAACAAAAGAAAGCACAAAAAGAAGAGCGTGAGCCAACTTTAAGTTGAATCACGCTCTTTTTTTCATATTATTTTATTTGTTAAATAAAACAGCGTATTCCCCGTATCCTTCTTTTTCTAAATCTTCCTTCGGAACAAATCGAAGAGCTGCTGAGTTGATGCAGTAACGCAAGCCGCCTGCATCTTGCGGACCATCATCAAATAAATGACCTAAATGAGAGTTAGCCGTTTTGCTTCGTACTTCTGTACGAACCATATTATGACTAACGTCCATGTTTTCTTTTACTTCATCTTTATTAATCGCTTTTGTGAAAGACGGCCATCCGCATCCGGCATCATATTTATCAGTTGAACTAAACAACGGCTCTCCTGACACGATATCTACATAAATACCATCTTCTGTATGATCCCAAAATTCATTGCGAAACGGAGGTTCCGTTGCGTCATTTTGAGTAACTTCATATTGAATAGGCGTTAATGTCGTTTTCAGCTGCTCGTCGCGGCCAAAGTCTTTCCAGTTTTCTTTAATAAAACGATCACGTCCAGATCCTCGTCGATACATAGCATAGCGGAATTTATTTTTCTTATAATAACCTTGATGGTATTCTTCCGCTTCGTAAAACGGTTTTGCCGGTAGAATTTGTGTAGCAATCGGCTCAGAAAAACGACCGCTTGCTTCTAATTGCTGCTTCGATTCTTCGGCTAGTTCCTTTTGGTGTTCGTTGTGGTAAAAGATAGCTGTTCGATACGAGTCGCCTCGATCCGCAAATTGTCCGCCTGCATCCGTTGGATCAATTTGAGGCCAGTATAGTTCTAAAAGCTTTTCATATGGAAAAACTTCTGGGTCAAATGTAATTTGGACCGCTTCATAGTGGCCCGTTGTTTCTGAGCATACTTCTTTGTACGTCGGGTTCTCTTTGTGACCGCCTGTATAGCCAGATACAACTTTTATAATGCCTGGCTGTTCATCAAAGGGCTTCACCATACACCAAAAACAGCCGCCGGCAAAAGTTGCTACTTCATATTGTTCTGTCAAAAAGATGACCTCCTTCATGTGTTCTTTCTATTATTATACGCTGATTTGATATTCTCACCAACTAACTTGCTTCTTGTACTCTTTCCGTTTTAAGACAAAAAAATAATCAGTGAAGCTCATCTTCACTGATTATTCTTCCGCATTTAAAGCGCTTTATTTTTGATCACCTTTAATTTTGTGAAACAGTTTATTCATCGTTTCAATTTCTTTATCTGTAAAGTGCTCAAACCGCTCAAGGAAATACGCTCGTTTTTTTTCTTGAATCACATTAAAAATATCTTGCCCTTCTTTGGTCAGTTCAATATCAATAATACGTCGATCATTTTCAGACCGTTTGCGTGCAATGTAGCCTTTTGACAAAAGCAAGTCGGTTACCGCCGTAATGTGGCTTGCTGACACTTGAAGATACTTAGATAAATCAGTTGATCGCTGCCTGCCGGAATCAACCAGCATACGAAGCACCATAAATTCATTTGTTGATAGCTCTGAATTGTATACTTCATTAATTTCTTGGCGAAGCTGTCTGAACACAAAGCGAAACAGCGTCTCCATTTCTTGAACGAGCTCTTCTCTTTTTTTCACTTGTCACTCTCCTTAACGCTATCGCATGATAACGAATATGTATTTACGAAAGTATTTCACTTTCTTAACTTAATTAGTTTTATCAAATTACTAAGCGTTTCGTCAACTATTATTGAGATTTTTTTCCACAAATCTGTACGAATTGATGTATTTTTCATAAAATTCCATAAAAAAAAGCGATTTACCGTTATGGTAAATCGCTGCTAATAGCTAAAAATACCGGTTAAAAAGCTTCTCCATCTCGGAACAGGCTTTTTACCTTTTAAGCTGTCTTCACTTTTTAACTGACTTTCAAGTTCTACTACTCGATTTTCTAATTTTGTAATAACTTTATTTAATCGATCGATTTCTGAACGATGCTCTAAAATTTGAAAGGTCACTACTTCTCCCGCTTTTTCTTCTGTACGCTTTTCATTTTCAATCAGTCTTAAAAAAAGCTGATCAAGCTGCTTTTGCATATCTTGTGCACGTTCATCAGATATAACGACTTCCTCTTTTTCTACTACTTTTTCTACCACTTTGACGACGGCTTGACGATTGCGGTTTTTTTGAAAGTTTTTAAGTGCCTCAACATTTTCTTCTGTAAACTCACAGTGTCCCGATTCATTTCTCTCTAGCTCGATATCCGCCATTTTGACCCACTTTAATACCGTACTTGGATGTATTCCCAGTGACTTTGCCACATCTACCGTTTTCATCGTCATGTTCCATCCCTCCATTTTTTTCATTTACTAGCCATTTCGAGAGAAATTTTTAAATCCCTTCATACGTGACAAAACTAGTATGAATTCGTCAAAGAAAGTGGACGTTCAACAAATGAAGAAAATGATGTCATTATTCCTTAAAAAAACTCGTACAAACCTTCTGCAAAGTAACAAAATTCGCTCTGTGAAATCCCCTTGCCGTATCCCTTAAAAAAAGACGCGCGCTCTTTACCTGTAAAGATTCCGTCTTCAAAACGAACAGCCAGCGCCATATCATAACGAGCGTCTCCTAAAGTTCCTCCGCTCCAGTCAATAACAGCTGTTATCTGACCGTCGTGTACAAGTACATTATCAATCGTGTAGTCTCCGTGAATAAGTACCTCTTGTTTGCATATCATGTTTTGCTTCTGCAGTTGTTTTAGCAGCCGTTGATTTCCGTCTACCTCATAGTGGGTTAAATTGTACTCTGCCTCTTGCAGCATGCGGTGGATCCACGGCTGCTTACTCACTAATCGTTCTGGACACTCAGCATTGTGAATACGAGCAAGAAGACGCCCCATTTCATAGACAACGTGCTCACGCTTTTTTTCATTATCTTCCTTCTCTAAATACTCTCTTACCGTCTTTCCTTCAAAAAATTCTAGCAGCATCCAGCTCTCCTCTGCTGTTTGAACAAACTTGTAAGCGCTCGGGCTTTGAAAGTCCGCCAGTGCCTGTATATTTTTTAATACATAATATTCCTTATATAACCATTTTCTGTACTTTTCCCTTTTTGCCCGTTTTAAAACATATCTCCCTTTAGCGGTATGAAGAATACCGACATCCGATGTACACCCTTGCTTCGGAAACGTCACTTTTTCGATTTGCTTTACATACTTTTTTATCGAATGAGGAATTTCTTCTACTATAATAGGATGCAATTGTTCCACTCCCCTTTCTTTCTACATTCTCTTTTTGTTGCTCTTTCCCTACAAAAAAGTTGAGACATAACGAAATCACTTCAATTTAATACAAACAAATGGGGTGAATGAGCTATTATGAAGCGCTTGTGACACCGCTGTTGATTTCCGTGCAAGACTTCGCTTTCCCCGCAGCAGTCTCCGTCTTTCCCTCCAATCAACAGCTAGAAGCAACTAACTGCATACTTGAAACCTACGTTCACCATTCCAATAAAAAAATCCGAACGATTACTCGTTCGGACCTTCCTTCAACTAAACTACTTTTGCCCAGTCTCTTACCCTTTACCAAGCACCCAGCGGCTTTTCGTAAACATCGTATAACCAACCGCAGATAAAACAACCGTACAAACCGATAAGCTTCCTATTGTATAGACGAGACTCTGCATGTCGTAGACACCGTAGAGAAGCTGTTTCATAAGTGCAAATACGTTATAAATAGGAATTAAAAATCCGCTTGGTTGCAGTTCATGTACGGATTTTCCCATCAGTAAAAAGTATGGAAGTATCGCTACCATCACAATTTGAGATGTATAGCTCTGCGCTTCTTTAACCGAACTTGCTAAAAGGCTAAGAATACATAATACCATAGCTCCTAGAAGTGCTAGCAGGGTAAGGGTGACTAAAAACGAGAAGATAAAGGTTGTAACATGACCGTTGAGCTGCAATGCATTATTTAATACGGTTGTTAAATAACGTACAGACAAAACAAATGTAAATGTGGACAAAAGACCGCTCAATATACCAAATGTAGAGATAGTAAGCCATTTCCCAACCAGTAATTGCGTTCGTTTTACAGGAGACATCAATAAAGCTTCCATTGTTTTCCGTTCTTTTTCACCTGCAAAAATATCATTTGCTGAAGGAAGAATCCCCCCAAAAACGCCCATAATGATAATCATTGGCGCAAACATTGCAATCATTGTTAAAGAGCCGTCATCTTCTTTAGACACTCCTTTTTCAACCACATTAAACGGAGCTATCGTTTGACTATTCACATTTAGTTGGTCTAAGCGTTCGCTAACTATAGCTTCTCGATGTTTATTCAGTATATTTTGTATATACTCTGCGGTAGCACCTGAGTTCATGCTCGCTGAATCCGTATAAACAGTAACTTCTGGCGATTTCATCTTACGCACTTCTGAAGAAAAATCGTCTGGTAGCTTTAACGCCGCTAACGCTTTCCCTTGTTCTACAGCACTGAGTGGATTTCTGCTTTCAATTACTTTAATATTGTCATCGTTTTTTAACCAGTCGATCACACTGGCATCAGAATCTTTTGTAACAGCTACAGACATGGAATCTGTTTGATCACTAGCCATCATTTTGTCTGCAAAAAAGATAATCCCTACATTTAATAAAATCGGAATCAACACGCTAAAGATAATCGTTTTGCGATCTCGCAAACAATCTATTAACTCTTTTTTATAAATATGCCAAATCATATTAAGCCCCCCTCACGATACGCGACATAAAGATGTAGTTTAAGTCTGTACTTTCCTCTTCTTTATACAGCTGTTCATTTGTTCCTTGATAAATCATTTTTCCTTTATGAATCATAATGATAGATTGACACAGCATCTCCACTTCTTCCATAATGTGACTGGAAAAAACAATCGTTTTTCCTTCTCTTTGCAGACTTTTAATAAGCTCGCGAAACATGTTTGCTGATGTAATGTCTAATCCTGTAGTCGGTTCATCAAATAGGATAACGTCCGGGTTATGAAGAATAGTGCGTGCAATGGCTACTTTTTGACGCATTCCTTTTGAAAAGCCTCCGACGCGACGGTCCAAGTAGTCTTTCATTCCAAAACGTTTGGCCAGTTCCTCAATCCTTATCTTTGTTTCATGTTTGCTCATTCCATAAAACTTAGCAAAATAAGATAAGTTTTCACGCGCAGTCAAACGGTCATATAAACCTGTTTCACCGCCAAAAAGCACGCCGATTTTTTTCTTTATTTTATCAGGCTGTTTATGAATGTTTATTCCGTGAATGAACATATTACCTTCCGATGGTTCAAGTACAGTCGACAGCATACGTAAAAGAGTTGTTTTCCCCGCTCCATTTTCCCCTAATAGTCCTACAATTTCTCCTTGTGCGATGGTTACATGAATATCTTGAACAGCTGTAATTGTTTGCTTTTTCTCTTTAAAATATTTCGTCACACCTTTGATTTCAATCATATCCGCTCTCCCCTTTTACTGTGATTGACTCTATCTTAGCTTATTTTTTATACAGCATCTTCCATCTTGTCATAAAGAGGGTTTTTTATGTCGCGAAACGTCCTTTCTATCTTGTAAATCATGGTAAAATAGTGTGGTAATATCCAATAGAATAAAACAAAGAGGGTTTTTATTTATGAAGGTAGGATTAGTGGATGATCATTCATATGATTTAGAAAAATTGAGGATTTCTTTAGAAAGAGAAGATGATATAGACATACTTTTTTCGACTAGCAGCGCGGAGGAAGCTTATAACGAAATTAAAAAAAATGAAATTGATTTATTAATTACAGATATTGAAATGCCAAAGCTATCAGGTTATGAGCTTGCAGACTTTATCAATGCTTACGCACTTGATATTCAAGTCATCTTTGTCACTGGGCACAGCGGCTTTGCCGTTCATGCATTTGAACTCAACGTTTTGGACTACATTATGAAGCCTTATTCTAAAGAGCGTCTGTTAAAAGGCATTCAGCGTTTTCATCAAAAAAAACAATCAACTGATACAAGAGATAAGCTTATTTTAAAACAAAAAACCGAAATGCAAGTGCTGAACAAACAAGATATTATATTTGCAGAGCGAACGGGTCGCTCTACCACCATCATAACGACAAATGGAGAATTTAGTACCTATCAATCATTAAACGAAATTGAAAAAGAATTAACAGCGAGTCATTTTCTAAGGTCGCATCGAGCTTTTATTATCAACATTTCCTATATTCAAAATTTCTCCCTGTATACTAAGCACTCCTACTCCGTGATGTTTCAAAGCACCGAAAAAACAGCTTTAATCACGAAAACAAATTTAGACATCTTGCAAAAAGAGTACTTTTAAAGGAGGGACTATCTAAAATGAAACTATTTTACACACTAGTTTTACTAACTGTTTTCGTGCTCCTCTTTTTTAAAGACCTGCCTGTTAGTTTACATCTCCTACTTAGTTCTTTTATAATTGGTTCATTTTTTATATGGAGAAAGAAATATCAAACGGCTCCTTCACTAACGATAAAAAAAGCAATCGTACTGACGTCTTTTTTTCTGCTTTTATTTAGCCTATCTTCACCTCTTAGTATTGGCCTTACCGTTATCACAATGATTGGTTACATGACCGACATGTTTTCGTCTTATCAACAATACATATTCGTAGCTAACCGGGAAAGCAGTGCTTCACGTGAAATTCAAAAAAACAATGAGCTTTTTCAAGCGTTAAGAGCTGAAAGACATGATTTTATTAAACATGTCAGCGCCGTATCCTATCTTCTAGAAACAAACCAAAGACAGCAGGCACAAGAGTATATTCAAGATTACGTTGAAGCTTTGAATGATACCCATTCATATATTCAAGGTGAACATTCGCACGTTGCTTCTGTTGTACATCAAAGCAAGAATCAAGCACATACGTGGGGAATACATATGAATGTTCAATTAGATTCACCGTTATCACAGCTGCCTTTAAAGCACCTTGACCAAATGAATCTCATCATGAATTTACTGCATAATGCTTTAGAAGCCGCTCATTCTTCTGAGAAAAAAGAGATAACCGTTTCGAGTATGATTCGAAGTGGCATTTACATTTTAGAAGTCAGCAATTCTACCGCTCCTTTATCACGAGAGCGTCAAGATCACTTGTTTACTTCTTTTCATGTGACAGAAAAGAAAGAACGCCACGAAGGCCTTGGCACGTGGATCATTTCTGAACTTGTTTCCAACTACCACGGACGCTTGGAATATACGTATCACGATTTAACTCTTTCCATTAAAATAAAATTTCCAATAGTCGTTTCATCAAAACAAGCAACATAGCCGCTATAGCCTAAGCGGCTTTTTTTCGTATGAGCCTCTTCTATACGCACACACTATAAAAAGCACCGAAAAAAAGAAATATTTCACACTTGTTTTAGCTCTTTTATCGTCACTTTTTTAGTTTTTGATTTTTTATATGCAAATCTATTGCATTTCAAGTAAAAAACGAATATTATATATCATGTTGCTTTTAATGTTCGTTATTTTTGGAGGTTACTTATGTTTAAGTTAAAAGAATATAACACGGATGCTAAAACGGAGATTTTAGCTGGTATTACAACGTTTTTAACCATGATTTATATCGTCATTGTGAACCCAGTTATTTTGTCCAGCGCCGGCGTTCCTTTTGATCAAGTATTTACAGCTACTATTATTTCAGCAGTCGTAGCTACGCTATGGATGGCTCTTGCAGCTAACTATCCAATCGCTATTGCTCCCGGCATGGGAATGAATGCATACTTTGCTGCTTTAGTTGTCGGTTCAAATGGAAGTATCGACTATGCTACTGCTTTTTCAGCTGTATTCGTAGCGGGTATTATCTTTATCATCCTATCGTTAACATCGTTTCGCGAAAAATTAATTGAAGCTATTCCAAACAATTTAAAGCACGCGATCAGTGCTGGTATCGGTTTATTTATTGCTTTTATCGGGCTTCGTTCAGCCGGTATTATTGTTGCAAATAAATCAAATTTAATTGGACTTGGTGATTTGCAGTCTGAGAAAGTAGTTTTAACACTGATTGGACTTGCGATTACAATCATTTTATATACGCTAAATGTAAACGGCGCTTTATTCTTCGGTATGATTATTACCGGACTAATTGCTTTCTTTAGAGGACAGCTTTCATTTGATAAAGGTTTGTTTGCTTCTCCTCACCTTCCGGACGGCTTAATGATTTCAAATCCTTTTGCTGCTTTTGGAGATGTTATTCATCATGATTTGTACACAGTTGTTTTTTCTTTCTTACTTGTTACGATTTTTGATACAACAGGTACAATGGTAGGAGTAGCTCAACAGGCAGGTCTTATGAAAGGTAATAAGATGCCTCGCGTGCGTCAAGCATTGCTTGCTGACTCATTTGGTACAACGATTGGCGCTTTATTTGGTACAAGCCCAACAACGGCTTACGTTGAATCTTCATCTGGTGTAGCAGCAGGCGGACGTACAGGTCTAACGGGCGTGACGGTAGCCATTCTATTTATTGTGGCAGCGTTCTTTAGTCCGGTTGTAAGCTCGGTTTCTGGCGTAGCAGCTATTACTTCACCTGCATTAATTATTGTCGGAAGCTTGATGATGGGTGCTGTAGCTAAAATTAATTGGAATGACTTTGATGAAGCGTTCCCTGCCTTTTTAGTTGTTCTAGCAATGCCTCTTACATCAAGTATTGCAACAGGAATTGCCCTTGGCTTCATTTCTTATCCGTTAATGAAGCTGGTAAAAGGAAAAGGCAAACAAGTTCATCCGCTTGTGTATGTCTTTGCTGTTTTATTTCTCTATCAGCTCATCTTTTTACCTCATTAAAAAAGCTTGGAGATTTCTCTCCAAGCTTTTTTTATTGAAAGTAATTGTTATTTTCTTTTGTTTGATAAAGATAATTTTCCACATAGATTTGTTCTGCCTCAGAAGCATTCTTTATCCCTTCTTCTGGATCTAGCTCGATACTTCTCTTTTTAGCTATATAATCCACTAGCGCCCCAAATCCTAAAAGACCGCCTATAATCCCAGCAAATACAATCCATATTGGCAATCGCTTCACGTCCCTTTTCTTTTAATTGTATCAGCTTCAGCGCAACAGGTAAATATTAACATAGTTATCCATTTATAAATAAAGCGCTTTTTACCAAATATACGTAAAAAACGTCTTGGTATTTGGTATACTAAACTCACGGCATGTTCTACAGAGAAAGGGGCTTAATTGCATATGAACAAACAGCTTGGAACGTTAATGTTTGTTATTTTTATGGTATTTGTCGGCTTTGGAGTGATCATCCCCATCGTACCTGAAGTTATTCGTGCCACGGGTGCAAGCACGGTCAATTTAGGGATACTAATGGCTAGCTATTCGATCGCATCTTTTATTACCGCACCTTTTTGGGGGAAGCTTTCCGATATAAAAGGCCGCCGTCCCATCTTACTTTGGGGCTTACTTGGCTTTAGCGCAAGCTTTTTTCTTTTTTCGGTGGCAGAAAACTCTCTGACTCTGATGTATACGTCACGCATCATCGGAGGTTTGTTTGCAGGAGCTGTTATTCCTTGTGCTTTTGCATACGCTTCTGATAGTACAGATGAAGAAAACCGCACGAAAGCAATGGGACTGTTAGGGATGTCAATTGGCTTAGGCTTTATTTTTGGACCGGCATTAGGCGGTGTCCTTTCGTCTTTCGGCTTGTTTGTTCCCTTCGTTATCTCTGGTATCTTGTCACTGATTATGACAGCGTTCTCATTCTTTACGTTAAAAGAATCGTTACGAAAAGAACCTGCTGCCAAAGTACAGACATCCAGATGGCATGACTTCACGTCAGATTTTCAAGGAGCTATGAAGTATTTATATGTTCTTTCATTTTTAGCGACTTTTACGCTCGCTGGTTTAGAAGCTACTTTTCAATTTTTTCAAATAGCGAAAATCAATGCTACTCCCACGACAATCGGATGGATGTTTATGGCGAGCGGTTTAACTCAAGCCCTGATTCAAGGCGGTGTACTGCAGCGATTTAAAAAAGGAAATGAAAAAAAACTGATGGCTATTGGCTTATTGGTTTCAGCAATAGGATTTACGTCTATTTTGTTATCTTCTAGTGCCGTTAATGCTACCTTATTTCTGTGCATATTTACAGCAGGAAATGCCCTTATTCGTCCTTGTGTCCTCTCATTAATTACGATGAGAACCAAAGTAGGATATGGCTCTGCTTCAGGGTTAACTGCCTCAATGGATAGCTTAGGGCGTATTTTTGGCCCTCTGCTTGGTGCATTTGCCTTTAAACTCAATATGACGCTGCCTTTTATTATCGGAGCAGTTGTCACTTTAGCTGCTTTACTGCTGATTCAGCGTCATACAGCTCTAGATTATTCTGAGCAAACACTATCATCATAGAGGCTGAGACAAAAGTATTTTAGCTGAAGGAAAATCCGAACGATGAATCGAGATTCTTGATGAAGAATCCAACGCGTTCGGATTTTTTTATTGCTATGGTAAACGTAAGTTTCATGTATGTAGGTACTTCTAGCTGGTGATTGGAGGGCAAGGCGAAGACTCCTGCGGAAAGCGAAGCCTTGTAGGGAAAGCAACAGCCGATTCCTACTAGCTCATGTAGCCAATTTGTTAGTCTTTGGATTAATTTAGCTATGGCTCAATCTCTTTTCATCGTTACTAACACAAGATTATCCGCAGCTGCAGTGTGTTTTATAATTGAAAACCGATGAGCTTCGTATAGCTTAATCGCAGGTGTATTTTTTTCGGCTGTGGAAACCATACACTCACATTCTGAATATCTTTGAAGTACATATGTTAAAAGACGGCTTCCGATTCCTTTTCGAAAGTAACGAGGACGCACAACGAGGCGGCAAATCGTTAATCGCTCATTTTCTTTTTCAAACGACAGCACGCCTGCTAGCTTACCTTCAATTATTTCTCCGATAAACACTTCCTTGCTTTTCATAACATCTTCTTTGCTTTCTGTAAGCTGAGGAATATCTGAAAAGCTAATGAGCCTTGCTTCTTCTTGATAAGCTTCTACTTGCACAGCTACTATTTGAAGAGCGATATCCACTCTTTGATGTTCGAGGATTTGAAGCATGAAAACCACTCCATTTCTTTCACAAATTTAGACAAATTCCATGTTTTCACTATATCCAAACACCTTCCTTGTACATATTGTATTATGTACCGAATTAGCCAGGAGGTGTTTATATGCATATCACTGCTGAAAGAATTAGAGAAGCAACAGAAGCACTTGCTTCTACTGAGCTTGAAACATTTATGTACCAAGAGCCAACTGCTCTTCACAGACGCTCTCGTCGTCGTTCTACTCGCCGTTCTACTCGCCGCACTACTCGTCGTTCTACTCGCCGCACCACTCGTCGCACTACTCGTCGCACTACTCGCCGTTCTACTCGCCGCACTACTCGCCGTTCTACTCGCCGCACCACTCGTCGCACTACTCGCCGTTCTACTCGTCGCACTACTCGCCGTTCTACTCGCTGCACTACTCGCCGTTCTACTCGCCGTTCTAGCCGTCGCCGCTGTCGCTGCGGTTCACCTTGCTGCTCATATCCATGGTTTAATAAATCATTTGGCTGCTGCTTTAAAGGGCATGGCTGCCGTCGCTAACTAACTCTAAAGCAAGCCGAGTCTAAAACATACGCGGCTTGCTTTTTTTAACGATTTCTGTTTTTTATTTTACATAATTATTCGTTTCATTCTTCTTGAAGGAGAAAACAAAGTATAATAATAGGAAAGACTCTCTCTTAAAAGGAGGACTATCCATGCGCCTATCTTTTGATCACCTTGTTCATTTTTCACCTGATCCTATTAAAGCTCAGAAAGAACTAAACGAATACGGAATCAATGTTATTAAAGGCGGTACCCATGAAAAATGGGGCACTTTTAACACGTTGGCTTATTTTCACCTGAGCTATATTGAGTGGCTTGGGCTTACAGATATCGCATTAGCTCAAACAGTTACAGATAATGACCTTATTCAGCAGCTTGTTAACGAACATACGCCGTTTGGTCATTTTGGGCGATTTGCCCTTCGTACAGATGATATGGATTTGCTCATAACCGAGCTGAAAGACAAGGGCTACACTGTAAAAGGCCCTGTAGCGGGGTCTCGTCAAACTAATAATGGAGAAACACTTCAATGGCAAATGTGTTTTATTGAAGGTGACCATGATGCCCTCCCTTTTCCTTTCTTTATTGAGTGGGGTGAACCAGAAGAAAAACGCAAGCCAAAGCTAGCGGCTCTTTCTTCCCATCAAGCCGGTCAGCTGCAGCTAAAAAACATTTACTGTGCTGTACATAACCTTGAAGAATCCATCAGCAAATGGACAAAACTGCTGGACGTTCAGGCTGGCGAAAGCTACAAAGACTCTTTACTTGATGCACGTTGTCAAAAACTATATGTCAATGGAGGAAACCTTATTTTTTGCAGCGGAACACAAGGTGTTGTCCATAATACATTAAAAAAAGTTGGAGAGCGTCCATTTTTGGTTGAATTGGATCACGCTCTAACACCGCAACAAATTACCGTACAAGGAGCTTCTTTTAAATTCAACAAATAAACATCCGCGGGCGGATGTTTATTTCTGTGCTTCTTTTATAGCTTGATAAATGAAGTGAGGCAAAATCTCAAAGGAATACTGAACGTCTAATCTTTCGGTCCATTGATGCGCATCTCTTCCCAGCGGTCCAATGTTCAGCACCGGCATCTTCAGCTCCTCTTGCTCTTCTAGCGGGATATGATATCCTTTATTCCATAGAGGCATATTGGCTACTAACGTGTTAAATGTATGAAGCGGGTGCTGCAGGCTGGCATAGCTTAAATCCGAAATTCCGCCAAAATAACTTTGTTCAACTAGCTCCACTTGGAATTGCTCTTTGGCAGCTGCCTGTACGTTTGACAAAATCCTTTGTACAAAGAGATCATCATGTGAACAAACGGCCGGGTAAAAAGGCGGCGTAAAAAATAAGACTATCATCGGAGCTGCTTCTTTACATAAACCAGCTAAAGAGTTTACTAATTTAATGGTTTTATTTCTGTCATCATCTTCTTGTGCCAAAAGTGCTGCTTCCATTTCTTGCACATATTTTTCACCGTGCTGTTTGACTGCATGAGTATAAAGTTCTTCATACGTCCATACGTTCACGTCAAGGGATGAACCCTCCATTCCCGCAGCGTACTGCCTAGCAGCTTTATTATAATGTTTTTTTACATTCAAAGCCGCTTTGTCAGCCGATTTCAACAGCAGATCTGTTACTTCTTTAAGAGAGCGGTTTAACATAAATAAATTAAATAATACAACGGCAGAGTGCGGAACTTGAACGGAATACTCTTCTTTTAAATCTTTTTGTATCAGTACCGTAGGAGGTGGACTCGTTTCATCTCTTACTTTTTCGCAAAAATCAACGTTTAGTTCTATTTCTTTTGTTAAATAAGAAGCTAGTAAATTAGCATTTAAACCAGCTAGCGGTTCCCCTACATGAGTTTCTTTTCCATAACACAAAAAGCTTGGCATGATCTTGCCAATCGATCCTGAGTACACATAGTTCGTTTGATCACCAGGATAGCGGCTGAATACTGGTTCTGCATTTAGCATGAGAGAAAAATCCAGCTGATGTTTGCACGCAAGTTCTAAAAGAACAGGCACTGCTTTTCTCATTCCGAGCGAATTTACTTCTTCATCCGGTACCGACAGAAGCAGGATGTTTCCGTCAAACTCTCCGTTGCATGCTCGTTCAATCATACTGATATGCAGAGCAATACCTGCTTTCATGTCCATCGTTCCTCGGCCAAAAAGCCAGTCTCCTTTTATCATATCTTTTTGTACGTGCGCCGGAACTTGTTCCATATCATTATAAAAAGTACTCGTTAACGTATCAGCGTGAAAAGCATCCTTTTTCCACTGTCCATAATCTTGTACATCCACTACGTCGTAATGACTGACTAATACAACTGTTTTATTCGTATTTTTTCCTTCAACAAAAGCTGTGACAATCGATCGCCCGTCTCCTGTTGAATGAAGCTCAACTTGCTCGTTTTTTTGAAAGTAAGGCAGCTTCAATAAATACGACGCTATCGATTCAGCCATTTCCACTTCTGCCATCGTTCCTGTCACGCTAGGTATAGAAACCAATTCGCTTACAAGCTTCTTTAACTGTTCTTTTGTTTGATACAAAGATGTTTTGTTCGACATACCCTTCATCTCTTTCCTTTTTCTAAATTTTCCATCAAACAAAACGATTCGTCAATCCCTTTGACAGAGACCCTTTCATTCTATCCCTATGTATCATAGTATGCGCTTCCTTGACGCACATGATAAAAAAAGAGTGCGCGGCTAGGGCTAGCACCGCACACTCTTTTTTTTACTTTTCGTCATCTTCTAAAAAGTCTAGGATACGATCAATAAGCTGTTCGCTTCCTGCATCGTTTCCATGTTCAAGAGACATTTCCATTTCAATGCTCCTTTCATAAAATATTCTTGTTTTATAACATACCACAATTCATTTCGAATGTAACCTTTAATTTGTGTAAAAATTTCGACAATTTATGATTAATTTTAAAACCTAGTGAGTAATGATTATACCCACCAGATTCTTCAATTGTCAAAAAACATGCTTTCTATTTAAAAACACTAAAAAAATAGAGGCGCGAGCAAACTTCTTCTATAAAAGACAGCCTACTCGCTCAAGCTTGGAACAGCATGATGAATAAATTTCTAGTTCATTTGCTTTTTGTACATCTTTAATATCTATGCCTACAGCATATGTACGAACATGGTTTTCGACCACAATTTCATAAAATGTTTCTAATTCACGATAAGCTACTTGATAATGCTTTCCTAATAATTTTACGGCTTCCTTTAATGCTTTCTCTCCTGTATGTGCTGCAACTGCTGTATGACTCATAAAACCCTCTCCTTTTAGAAAAATAAAAAAAACTCATTTTGCTTTGATGCAAAATGAGTTTTTCACCCGTTTTATCACCCAAAGCACATGCTTTGCTGGTAGGAGCACCTTACATTCGTAGGTTGCTGTGGAGTCAAAGAGCCAGATCTCTCGTCCACTCGTGATAACTTTTTTAATTTAAAGTTTATTTTATCAAACAATTCTATCCGCGTAAATAGAAAAATAAAAATATTTTAATTTTTTTGGTAATGGAATGAATTCAAAAAGTCAAAGCTTAGATTAGCAAAATAAGAAGCTGCTACAAGTAATGCCTCTTCATTTAATGAAAAAGAAGGGTGGTGCCATTCATATTCTCCAGCCGTACCCATCCATACAAAAAATCCTGGTACACGCTGCTGATATACGGCAAAATCTTCTCCTCCAGGCGATTGTTCAGCTTCTACGACTTGATAACTAAGATTCTCTGCAGCGTTAATAACCAATTTTTCCAGCGTATCATCATTGTTTACTACAGGAAGATACGGATACCATTTAACGTCTACTGAAGCCCCGAAAGCTGCTCCAATCCCTTCAGCAGATCGTTTCATAAGAGCCGGTATTTTTTCTCTCGCTTCTTCTTGAAAGGTACGCACCGTTCCTTCAAGCGTTACTTTGTCAGGAATGACGTTCCACGAGCTCCCTCCGTGGATTTGAGTTATGCTGACAACAACATTTTGAAATGGGCTGAGATTACGGCTGACAATGGTTTGTAAACTAGTAACAATTTGACCAGCAGCAGCAATCGGATCTACTGTTTTTTCTGGAATACCTGCGTGACCGCCTACTCCTTTGACGTCAATTTCAAAACGATCAACACTTGCCATTAAAGGTCCCGATTTGACACCAATGGTTCCTACAGGAAGATTCGGTTTGTTATGCATCCCAAATATCGCTTCTACTCCTTCGAGCACACCTTTTTCAACGAGCATTTTTGCCCCAGAAGCCGTTTCTTCGGCCGGTTGAAAGATAAATCGAACCGTACCGCAAAGCTCCTGCTGACGCTCTTTGAGAAGAATGGCTGCTCCGATTATAGAAGCCGTATGAAAATCATGTCCGCATGCGTGCATAACACCGTTCACTTCAGAAGCAAATGGCAGATTGGTTTTTTCTTCAATTGGCAGCGCATCAATATCAGCTCGAATAGCGATAGTAGGTCCCGGCTTTCCTCCCACAATTTCCGCTACTGCTCCCACGTCTAAATGGAATGCATCCGCTATAGAAATATCGTAGTGCTTTAACCACTTTTTAATACGTTTAGTTGTTTCATATTCTTTCATTGAAAGCTCTGGAAACCGGTGCAGCTCACGGCGTATGTCTATTAGCGTATTTAGTAGTAATTGATCTGTCATATTTATCACTCTTTCACATTTCTTAATTTAGACCACTTCTCTATCTTTTATGACAAAGAGTGTACCTCATTGAATTTTTTATAAAGAAATACGGTCGTATAGCCTTCTGCAAGGTGCTTTTCTTTAGCTTGAACATATCCTTTTCGTTCATACATCTCAACTAACCAAGGATGTTCTTTTGCTGTTCCTAAAGACACACCTGGCGATTTAAACGTATTTTTTATTACCTCTTCCTCTACTAGATGAAGCAGCTTAGATCCAACGCCTTTCCTGGCAAACGACGGGTCCACTGCAAACCACCAAAAGTGCGGAACAGCAAACGGACCTGGATGTTCTCCCCAAGGCATTCGTATCGACACAGTAGCAGCGATTCTTTTCTCTTCTTCATATACATAGCAAAGGTTTTGAGAAATATTTTTCTTAACGAGGGCAAGATCAGCAGTAGCTGCTAAGAAAGGAATGCCTAGCTCTCGGATAGGCTTATATGCTTGTAGAGTTAAGTTCAATAAGTTATCCGCGTCGTCATTTGTTGCCAAACGGAATTCATTTTTCATCTCTTTGTCTCCTTATATAGTACTTAAATATTTTATTTAACTTATAAGTTTACTAAGAATTAAAAAAGACAGACTGCCGCCTTGCGTACTCACTATACAACTGCTTTGATAACGTGTCAATTCTATTTATCGTTTTCTATAAAAGATATAAATAAAACGAATACACGCAGAAAACTGCGCGTATTACGTACATATCAAGATAGACTTCAGGACTCACTTACCGTAGCTTTTAAATTAGCTGCCAACATCACAAGTTCTTCTATAGATGCTAACTCCTCTTGTGAAGCCGCAGCTACTTCTTCAGCGTAAGCAGCTGCTTGTTTAGCAACCTCTGAAAGGGCCATGACGGACTCCATTACCTTAAACGAATACCCATCAATCTCTCCTGTTGCCTTTGTCATTTTGTTCATTTGTTCTTGAGCGGCAAAGACATCTTCCATAATTGTGGAAAACTGTTGCGTTACATCTTCGACAGTGGCAATACCAAGCGTGACTTCTTCCGTATTCACTTCCATGTTTCGATAAGCCCGCTTTGCCTGTACTTCAATTTCTTTTAACAAATGACTGATTTGTATAGCGGACGTTTTAGATTCTTCCGCTAGCTTACGTACTTCCCCTGCCACTACAGCAAAACCTTTTCCATGTTCTCCAGCCCTTGCAGCTTCAATAGCAGCATTAAGTGCAAGAAGATTTGTTTGTTCAGCAATTCTTGTAATCGTATTAATAATGCGGCCAATCTCTGCGGAACGATCTTCGAGTCCCTTTACTTCACTGGTCGATATCTTAACGGTTTCATAGATTTTATTCATTTGATTCGTCACATCTTTCACCGCAACATTTCCGGTAGAAGCATGTTCAGAGGCTCTGTTCATCGATTGTTGTACCTTTGAAGAATGATCAGTCATTTTCTGAAGCAGCTTGGCCATATCCACCATAGCTTGCTCGGTTTCAACCACACTTAGCAACTGCTTATCAGAACCCGCAGCAATTTCTTGAATAGACATCGTAACTTCTGTGACAGCTGTTTTTGTTTCCTCCATGCTTACAAGCAATTGCTCTGAGGAATGACTGACCGTGCTCTTTGTTTTACTTATTTTCTGACGCAGCATTCTCATGTGAGTCATCATTTCATTAAATGAAGATATGAGTGTACTAATCTCATTTTTCCCTTTCAAAGGAACAACATCTACAGATAAATCGCCGTTTGAAATCCCTTTCATTGTTTTTGACAAATTTTCAACCGCAATTATGTAGCGACGTATGATAAAATAGAACACGGTAGTTGTAAAAGAAACAAACAGAAATGTAATCACTAGCGTAATCGAAGCTGCTTGCTCTTGTTTCACAATAAGATAATAATTGGTTACTTCAATTACAGTAGATGTTATGGCCATCATGGCTGCAATCATACATAGCATTTTCATGCGTAAACTTTGAAAAGCTTTTTTCATTTTTTCATCCCCTATACAATCTAAAGACATAGAATGTCTAATCTATATTAGTAGTATCGGCATATTTTTATATTTTTTTGTAAAAACTAAAGAAGAATTGAAACAATTATTATTGGCGCTTTTCCACTAAATATTGGAATACATATCTTCCTGCAAGGCGCTGCAACAGCAGTTGATAACTGTCTGATTATTCTTTCATTTGACCAAACTCTACCTTTGCTTATAAAATGAAGATTTGTAGAAAGGAGTACGAAAAATTTTATGTATACGTATCAAACAGGCAATCAAACAATTGACTACAAAATTGAAGTCGTTCCAAATAGAACCGATATCACGGTGCAAATTTGTGACAAAGAAGGGGTAAAAGTTATTATCCCAAGAGGTCTTAATGAAAACAATGTGCGTTCAATCATCGCACGCAAAGCAACATGGATTTTAAAACAACTAAACGGTTCACAACCAGCTGAGGAAAAGCCAGCTGCTCCAAAGAAAGAAGCAGTAAAAAAAGAAACAGCTAAAAAAGAGGCTCCTAAAGCAGCAGCTTCTGCAGCTAAAACTGGTTCTTTTGAAGAAGGAGACAAATTCCCTTACCTAGGGCGTCAATACCGCTTAAACATCGTTCGTGGAGATGTAGCAAAGGCTGAAATGACATTCCGTGCAAAATTCATTGCTACAGTACCTGAAAGCTGGAACGAGCAGCAAACAAATGAAGGTATTGGACAACTATTAACAGAATGGTACCAAGGCCGCGCAGGTGAAAAATTCCAAGAAGCTTTGAAATCTGTTAAAAAAGCAGCTGACAATGCTCCTGAATCTGTTAAGTGGGACGAGTTAGGTGAAGAATACGCTACGACTCAAGATAATACAATCGTATTAAACTGGCGTTTGCTAACAGCTCCTCTTGCAACAATTGAATATGTCATTGCTTCTCAATTTACAAATGCAGATGAGTTATTCGAAGATGCAGCTGAACGCAAACAGTGGTTAAGCGATAACACCCTAAACGCATTTTAAGTTTATACATAAAAAAAGCACGCGGCGAACGCGTGCTTTTTTTATGACAATGAAGCCTTATACCTACTCCCTTCCCTCAAAAATCCCCCTCTATCAGGTCTTTGGACATGTCAAACTTTCTACATCAATCGATATATTGTGTTTTAAAAGAAAGATATATATAATCAAGAAAATGTTTGATTTTGTTTAAATGTGGATACGTATACCTATAAGCAAGATAGCAAACACTTAAGATGAGTGGTTACGCTATAAAAGTTGTAATGACCATGTAAAGAAAGGAAGTGCAGCTTATGAAAGGACAGAGCTTTTTTATTTTAGGACTTATATTTGCTCTTATCATTGCTGTTTTAGCTGTAATTAACAACGATCCTGTACAATTTAACTATGTATTTGGTTCACAAAAATGGCCTCTTATTTTAATCATCTTAACAACGGCTGTGTTTGGAGGAGTTGTTGCTGCTTCATTGAGCTTTGTAAAAATTGTTCAACTAAGAGGACAAGTGAAACAGAAAAACAAGCGAATTGCTGAATTGGAAGAAGAAATCAAGCAGCATAAGCCTGTTGAGCCTGTTGTGGAAGAAGAACCAAATCAACCAGCTACTCGAACTGAGCGCGCTCAGTTATAATAAAGAAAAGCCGTTATTTTCTAGAATAACGGCTTTTTTCATTTTTTGTTCCGCCAAGCATATTTTCGGGATACACGCATAAACAGATAGATATGGAAAACTTTAGTTCTGAATGGTACAATCAACACTGTTATATCTCTATGAAAAACCTAAATTGATAGTCTTACCGTTAAGAAGGTGTTCATCCATTATGATCAATAAAAAAATAAAGCGTGAAATTCTTACATACACAAGCGTCATCCTCGGCACCGTTTTGCTTTCTGTTGTCGTTCAGCACTATTGGTTTCAGCCCTACACTGTAAAAGGCGATTCTATGAAGCCTATTTTGCACGAAGGCAATCGAATTATTATTAACAAACACAGCAAGCTGGAGCGCTTTGATATTGTCGTGTTACAAGCTCCCTATAGCAGTGATTTTCTAGTAAAGCGGATTGTGGGCTTACCAGGAGAAACGGTCGAATACAAAGATGATGTTCTGTATATAAATAACAAAGTCAAAAAAGAGCCGCATCTTCATAAATATTTATCCAAAGTGCCCGTTTACGAGCGATTTACTGAAAACTTTTCCACGTACGAACTGTCTCCAGACGGCACGATACCGGATGGATATGTATTAGTGCTAGGTGACAACAGACGCATAAGCCGGGACGGAAGACATTTTGGCCTCACTCCCATTTCTTCAATCATGGGAGAAGTCAACATGAAATATTGGCCTTTAAACGAAATGACTTTTATGCATTAACACATAAAAAGAGGTTGAGACATAACCAAATGAATCCAACCTAAAGACGAACAAATGGGATACATGAGCTGAACCGCTTGTGACACCCCAGTCGATTTCCGTGCAAGACTTCGCTTTCCGCGGGAGTCTTCGCCTCGCCCTCCAATCAACTGCTAGAAAGAACGAAACAAATGAAACCTATGTTCACCATAACAAACAAAAACGAACCACTAATCAGTCAGACATGTTGATTAGTGGTTCGTTTTTCACTTCAGCTAAAACACTTTTGTTCCAGCCTCTTTTTATTTTGGATTTTCTTTGTTTTCTACATGCTGTTCTTCTGCAAATTCTGTGTCATACGCTAGTTTTCGTTTAAAAGCCGGGCGCGTTCTCGCTGTATGCTTTGTTTCAATATGGTTGAATAAGTAGCGGTGAACAAAAACCTCGGCAAATGTAATAATTGCTGCAGAAATAATACTTCCCCAAGCAATTTGAACGTAACTGTCTAATAACAATGTGCCAAAAATCCATACGCTCATATATGTTAGAACAAATTCAACAATAATGGCATCACGGTTGCCCACTCGAGGCAGTACAATTCGATCCACTACTAGATATGTCACAACTGTCGTTAGCAAGCTAAAAGAAATAATGTCTCCGATGGTTGCATCAAAAAATAAATCAAGGCCTATACCAAACGCAATAAGTGCCGCTGCAAATTTAATGAGCAATAATGTTGCATGATTCATATTTGAACCCTCCTTTTTCTATATTAATTTGAACAAAAATAGGGAAATTAATACCTTTTTTGCCAAGAAGGGTATAATATAAGCAAAGCCAGTACGTTTGAGACAGCTCTAGCGTACAACAATGATTTGGGAGATGTTGTAATGATTGTACTAGAAAATAGCGAAATGAAAGTCAGCGTTGAAGAAAAAGGAGCGGAAGTTGTAGAAGTATTTCATAAAGAAAAAGGCCTGCAGTTTATGTGGAGCGGAGACCCCGCTTATTGGGGACGAGTATCGCCCGTATTGTTTCCAATCGTAGGCCGATTAAAAAATGATCAGTATACCGTTGATCAGCACGAATACTCTTTGCCTCAGCACGGCTTTTTACGTGATTCTACTTTCACCGTGATTGAGCAAACAAACGAAACAGCACGACTGAAATTTGCCACAAACGGCCGGTTTAAAGACGTATATCCATTTGAATGTTCAGTTGAAATTAGCTACCGCCTGGAAAACAATCGATTAACGTTTCAGTGGAAAGTAGTAAATGAAGATAAAGAGGATATGTATTTTTCAATTGGAGCCCACCCTGCTTTTCGTATTCCGTTACGTGAAAACGAGCAGATTTCTGATTACTTTTTAGAAATAGAGCCTTCTGAAACTACGCCGAAGGAATTTGTATTAAAAGACGCTCTTATTCATGAAAAAGGGGCTGCAGAAAACTTGCACAAGCTGCCGCTAAGCGCAGATTTATTTGCAAATGACGCGTTAATTTTTAGCCATATTGACGGAATTACAATTAAATCACCGGTTAATGAAAATCAAATTAACGTTCAGTTTAATGATTTCCCGTATGTCGGTATTTGGTCAAAGTATGATGCAGAAAATCATACAATCGCTCCTTTTCTTTGCATCGAACCTTGGTTTGGAATTGCAGATACGCATGACCACAACGGAAATTTCAAAGAAAAATTAGGCATCAACCGTTTATCAAAAGACGGTGTATTTCAAACAGAATTCTCTGTTTCCTTTAGCTAATGCAACAGAGAACATAACAAAATCAATCCAACCTTGAGACGAACAAATGGGATCAATGATCTGGACTGCGTTCACCATAACAATGAAAAGCTCCGAACGATTACTCGTTCGGAGCTTTCTTCAGCTAAACTACTTTTGTCCCTGCGTCTTTTTATATTAATTATTTACAACATCGCTATTTTTTAGCGCATGTACTTGCTCTATTAGCTTCTGAACGTATTCTTCGCTGAGTACACCTGTTGCTCCTCGAATAATTTCAGTCGAATAGTGATCCGGAGGTGCGACTTCTTTTTCTTTATTTAACACAAAAAAAGTAAGAACATGATCCACCATCTTACCTTCATGCTCGACAGAAATAATAGCAGGACGATAGCCGTTATTATCTACCCCTTCTCTGCCATACAAATACGTAATTGCTTCGGGCGGCACGCGGTACAGTTTGCCTTCAACAACTCCGCCTTCTTCAACCATGTCTGCACGTCCTCCGTCATGAATAACGTGGTTATACCGAAGCGTATAGCCTTTAAAAACAGCTCTGCCAAGACAGTCTTGGAAATGCTGATCAACGCCGTGCTTAATAAAACGATCGTTATCCATACATGAACCGTAAGCAAAATACAGCATGCCTTCTAATAAATCTTCTTTCCATACGCGCCAGTTTCCGCCTGGGATAAATTCTTGCAGCAGAGAACGGTCTCTTGCTACATATACAACGGCTTCAAATTCACCTTGGTCCGTTTCAACCGTTTGCACAACTTTATCATATTCATTGTCTTTATGACCTTCGTGAATGTACCCTTCTAATTCATCAAGCGCCTTCCACATAAGCTGATCGGTCACTTCATATACTTCTCCGTATACAATGTGTTCACTGTCGATATCAAGCATCGGATAGCCTTGCTTAGTATCATATAATTTTCCTTTCGTTTTTGCCTGCTTGGCAATTGAGCGCGCATGATGCAGCAACCCGTGATTACCTTCTCCTTCAAGAAGCGTTCCGTATACGAATAAATAATTGCACATACTCCTTATTCCCCCTCTTTCTCTTCATAAAGCTCTAGCGGTAACCCGTCCGGATCAGCAAAAAATGTGAATTTTTTTCCCGTTAGTTCATCTACCCTAATAGGTTCCACATCAATCCCTTGCTGCTCTAGTTCACGCTTGGAATCCTCTACGCTTTCAACCGCAAAAGCTAAATGGCGTAAGCCGCACGCTTCAGGTCTTGAAGGACGCTGTGGCGGATTTGGAAACGAGAACAACTCAATTTGATAGCCAGGAGCTACTTCTAAATCTAGCTTATATGAATCTCTTTCTTTTCTATATGTTTCTTCTATAATCTTGCATCCTAACACATTTACATAAAAAGCTTTTGAACGTTCATAATTACTTCCTATAATGGCTACGTGGTGCATTCGTTTTAAATTCATTTCATTCTCCCATAAAAACCCTTTTCTAATCATCCTACACAAAATGCCGGCAAACATCAAATAATTACGTTATCACCTTTGACTAGAGTGATAAAAGTCACGGACATAGTGTCTCATAACAAGTAATATAACAACGAGGTGAATAACATGATTTCGTTAACATTTAAATCTAGAATTGACCGAACTCAAAATTTAGATTCGTTAAAAGAAGAAGCTGCTATTATGCACCGTATTGCTGATCAGCTATCTCCAATGAGCTCTGAGTTCATAGAATATACTGAACGTATTCAATATGTGTATGAACGCATGCACATTATCGTACGTCATCCTACTAAAAAACTCGCTTAATATAAGCGAGTTTTTTTTATAAAATCTTTGTCAAACTACCTTATTTTGAGATATACTGAATGCTAATAAAAAAATGAAACTTTTTGATCTTACGTGCGTATACTTAATTACGATAGGATAAAAGATAAATAGTTGCGTAGATAAAAACCATCACGTGATGGTTGACATAGTTAAAGGAGGTGGTATTCTGATGGGGTTGCGACATACAAAATTGGCGAACTTGCAGAGATGGCACATGTAACGAAGCGCACGGTTGACTATTATACTAACATTGGGTTGTTAAAAGCAGAACGCTCTGCTTCTAACTATCGCTTTTATAACGAAGAGGCGCTGAAACGTCTTTACTTAATTGAAAAATTAAAAAGCGAAGGCCGTTCTCTTGAAGAGATTTCTTCTCTCTTTTCTGTAGAGCAATCCGAGAATAGCCACTCCAAAGACGAATTAGCATCCAAATTTTACGTACTAAACGACAGTTTAAAAGAAGTTGCACCGCTTATGGAAAAGCTTAACGAAGAAGATCGAAAAGTAATGATGAATCGGCTTTCACCAGAAAGCGTCACTCTTTTGCACTCTTTACTGCTGCTGCTGTCGTAAATTTATTATTTACAGGAGGTGTTTACTTACTTTATAGCACTATAAAGTAAGTATATTCATTGATAACCATTAACTTAATTATTTTTGCGATTTTAATTGTACTCACTGCTTTTTTCGTTGCTTCAGAGTTTGCAATTGTGAAGCTTCGTAGTTCACGGGTAGATCAACTTGTTGCTGAAGGCAAAAAAGGAGCGAATGCGGTTAAAACCGTAACGACACACTTAGATGAGTATTTATCTGCGTGTCAGCTTGGTATTACGATTACTGCTTTAGGACTCGGTTGGTTAGGAGAACCGACTGTTGCGAAGATTTTGGAACCTCTGTTTGAAGAACTTGGTGTTGCTGCATCTTTAACACATATTCTTTCATTCATTATCGCATTTGCGCTTGTAACGTTTGTTCACGTAGTCGTTGGTGAATTAGCGCCAAAAACATTTGCGATTCAAAAAGCTGAAACAGTTACGTTATTGTTTGCTCGTCCGTTAATTTTATTCTATAAAATCATGTTCCCTTTCATTTGGTTACTAAATGGTTCTGCCCGTTTATTAACTGGTATGTTTGGATTAAAGCCAGCTTCAGAGCATGAACTTGCGCACAGTGAAGAAGAGCTGCGCATTATTTTATCAGAAAGTTTTAAAGGCGGGGAAATTAACCAGTCTGAATATAAGTACGTGAACAACATTTTCGAATTCGATAACCGTGTTGCTCGCGAAATCATGGTACCAAGAACAGAAATTTCAGCTGTTTCTGAAGACGACAGCATTGAAGATTTCTTAAAGCTTGCTGTAGAAGATCGCTACACCCGTTACCCTGTTACCGTTGACGGAGATAAAGATAACATTATCGGCTTAGTCAACGTCAAAGAGATTCTAAACGATGTCGTAATTAACGATGCGTTAAAAAAGCAAAGCGTGAAGCTTTATATGAATCCTATTATTCAAGTAATTGAAACCGTAGCGATTCAAGACCTACTGCGCTCGATGCAGAAGAAACGTACACATATGGCCGTGTTGATTGACGAGTACGGCGGTACGGCTGGTATCGTTACCGTTGAAGATATTTTAGAAGAAATCGTTGGAGAAATTCGAGATGAGTTTGATACAGATGAAAAGCCGCTTGTTCAAAAAATCAACGATCAGCACTTTGTCTTTAACTCAAAAGTACTGCTTGAAGAAGTCAACGAAGTGCTTCATATCGAAATTGAAAACGATGATATCGATACAATCGGCGGCTGGATGCTGATGCAAAATATCGATATTCAAGAAGGCGAATCGTTCAAACTTTTTGGATACGAGTTTATTGCAAAAGAAATGGACGGTCACCAAATGAAAGAAGTGGAAGTACGTGCCCTTCCTGAGGAAGAACGCGTGCAGCCTGAAAGCCATTCACCAGAACAAGAAGTTACACAAGCATAATAGAAAGAGCCGCTTCTTCACGAAGCGGCTCTTTTTTTATGATTGCTTACTCTTAATCATGCAGCAGCTTATACACAACGTTCTCTTCTGCCTCTTCTCCAGTCTTTTCCTTCGCTTGGTCCATCGTGCCGACAAACTCCAGCTTTCCTTCCTTTAAGACCGCAAACCGATCACACACGCCTAAGATTTCATTCAAATCATGGGTAATATAGATGATCGTCTTTCCTTTTGCCGCCAGCTGTTTGATATAGCGGATAATCTCAAGCTTTGACTGCAAATCAATTCCGACTGTTGGCTCATCCATTAACAAAACGGACGGTTCATGAATAAGCGAAACGGCTATATTTAGCTTTCGCTTCATGCCTCCTGATAAATTTTTCACTTTTTCCTTCCATCTTCCTTCGAGCTGTACAGCTGAGCAAAGAGACTGAAGCTGTTCATTCGACAGAGAGCGTGAAGTCATTTTGCTCCACATTTTCATGTTTTCTTTTACGCTAAGCTCTTCCCACAGCGCTATGTCTTGTGGAACGTAGCCAATGACTTCTCGTATCGCTTTTTGATTTTTCTTAAGCGATAAGCCTCCAATCGTGACATTACCGCTTGAAGGAGCCGTAATGGTAGACAAAATAGACAGAAGCGTTGACTTACCAGCGCCGTTTGGTCCTAAAAGACCAATGACTTCTCCACTTTCTACGGTCAGCGTAACATTTGCTAACGAACGTTTTTTTCCGTATGTTTTGCTAACATTGTTAATTTCAATCATTTGATGCTCCTCACATTCCACACTATTTTAAACGCGCACAAACATATGCATGCAATGGAAACAGCTATCTCTTTCCAAATGAGCGTAAGCGGCAGCGCATGCTGATACAGAAGCAGATGCTGCGGAAGCCACTGACTTATTCTTTCAATCGTTGCAGAAAGCTCTCCTACCGGGAAAAAGCTCCCTCCTATTATGCTGAGTCCTGTGACCATGACGACGCTGATCATATAATAAGAGCCAACTCGCTGACTTTCACTTGCAAGCCACGTGCTAAAAGCAACGCATGTGATCACATAGATACACATATACAGCAGCACACCGTAAGACTCTGCTCCATACAGCCATTTAAATAGAGCAAAACTGATGAGAGCTTGAAGCACGTATAGCACAGCATAAGCGGCGCTGACGCTTCGAATATAACCATAAAGTCCTTTTTGCATCGTCTTCATTCGTTTAAAAAGATGACTCCGCTCTTTAATCATCCAATCTGATGTGATGCAGCAAAGTAAAAGCGTAAAAAATCCCCATAGCGGCACGTATCCGGTCATTTGAACGCTCCCTTGCTTCTTATGCTTCTTCGTTCCTTGCGCCTCGTAATCAATTGTCATCAGCGGCTTTGGTTTCCACTGGTTATCGGTATAGTGATACGCTTCTTTCCATAAATCCGGTCCTACATGAATGTGATAGACTTTATATAAAAAACGCACTTCATTTGCGGCTTTAACATTTGTCGTTAACCGTGTCACTTCACTGGCCACGACTTCTCGAACCGCTTCTGTCGCAACGGAAGAAGGCAGCGTAAGCAAATCAATGACTCCTTGATAATTCCCCGCTTCTACTTCTTGCTGAAATCCGTTAGGAAACACAAAAATGCTGTCAATTTTATTTTTTGCCAGTTGCTTTCTCGCTTGTTCTTCATTCATAGAAAGAAACTGAATTTCTGTTGTTTTCCGCAGTCGATCCAGCACTTGTTTAGACATGTTGCTGTGGTCTTGATCGACAAGAGCAACGGGTATTTTTGAATCACTTTGTACTTTTGCTAAAAATGAGCTGCTGATGACCGTTCCTATTAAAGGTAAAAAGAAGATCATGACAATAAGCATAGGACGCTTCAGCAGCTGCTTTATTTTTTCACTGATCATTTTCTCCACCGCCTTTGCAAAGTCATCACGTAGCCAACAGCAAAAACAAAACTTCCTGCTGCCGTAATGAGAATAGGCTTAAGGTAAAGAAAAGCTTCGTTTGTGTTATATCCATCAAATTCATAAAATAACAGCTCCAAGACGCGGGTGTTGAGTGACCATTTCTGAAAACCACTCGCCCAGTCTGGTAAATAGACGACCGGCACAACATGTCCGCTTAAAATCGCACTCAGCAAAATAAACAGCATGCCGGTTAGTTGATAAGCTTTTTGTGATAAAAAAAGAACCCGAAGAAGTAAAAACAAACATAAAAAAGCAAACAAACTTCCGCTTATCCCTAGAAAAAGCTCTCCGTACGTACCGGTTACAGGCAGTTTCAGTCCTTTAATGAGGCTTCCAAACAAAACGACAGATACCGGTAGCAAAAGAACAAACAGAGCCGTCAGCTGCGCTAAATAAATGCGAAGAAACGATACACCTCTTGTTTTCATTCGATCCAGCACGGGAGAAGTCTGCGTTTCACTAGCAAGCAGCCATCCGCCGTAGCTCCAAATCATAAGCATCAAAGCAGCAAAAGACAGCACATAATATTGATTCATATCCTGCTGAAAGAAACTCGTTTCTACTTGTTCATCAAATAAACTTCCTCTATCTAATACATGAAGCCCAAACGTTACTAAGCTCTTCTTAAATTCTGCGCGTCTCTTTTCATCGGAAACATTTTCTTTTTCTAAAAAGGCATCAACCGTATTAATACCGCTTTGAGCAGCTGACGTGTAGTCGGCTGCACTTTCCATCACGTAGCGAAACAGCTGTGACTGAAGCGGCTTATTGTTGTTTCCAATGACGTGTAAAGGCTGATTTTTCCCATGAGCAATATCGTGACTAAAACCTTTTGGCAGCGTTACAATGGCTGCCACTTTATTTTGCTGCAGCAGCTGTTTAGCTTTCTCTTCATTCGTGTAAAGCGGCTTCATGATCTTGCGAAGCTTACCTTCGGTCAGCTGTTCGATGACGTACTTCGTTTGTGCAGTATCATCTTTATCCACAATGGCCACGGGGAACCGATTTACTTTCTCCTCACCTTGCATGGTCTGACTAATAATGATCCCTGCTCCAAGTAAAAACAGAGCAGGGATCATTATTAGCAGTATGAGAGATTTTATATTTTTCAATAGAGCTTTACATGTAAAAAGAGTCAAAGAGAAATATATCTTCATCTGCTTTGCACCTTTTAGTAACCAGCGGTTCCCATATTCATCATGAGACCTTGAACATTTTTAGCAAAATTTTCTTGAATCGACAGCATATCTTCAGGCGTCACATCTTTTACGTTTGTCGCATTAGATGCGTCAAGCTCTGGAATAGAGGCTGATTTTTTTAATTGAGAAGCAGAGTCAATTTTTAACGTAACGTTTGCAGGATCTGCTTTTGGTCCTATTTTTGTACGAATATCAAACGAATAATCTGCTTTTCCTTTTGAAGCACTTATTGCTTGATTCTGCTTTACTTCTCCGTTTACTACTAGATCTTCTTGATCACCTAAGTCTAAAGAGAAAGTACGGTCAGCCGTCTGTTTTGCATCGGTTTTACCGTTGATTACTGAATTCATTTTAAACGTCATATTCGTGTCTTCATCTTTTGAATCTTTTGTTAACAAATGAATAGACATGTTTTCTTTTCTCTTTTCACTTTCCGTTGTTACGTCATTTTTCATATCAAACGTAAATGCATCATCGGTAGTGCTATCGGTTAGGACTGCTTTGAACTGCTTAGCCGTTTTGTTATCTTCATACGGAATATTTTTAGTTACGACGTTAAGTTTTCCTTTATCGTTAGAAGCATTTTTTACGCCCATGTTCATATCGCGAGCTACAACAACATCATCTTGAACGTACACAGTTGATTTAACACCGCCAGGGTAAGTCGTATCTTTTGCTTCTTTTTGGAAGTCTTGAAGACTTTCTTTTACTGATTTTTTCAATTCTTTTGGATCTGCCATATCTTTTAATTCTGGATTTGTCGCTGCTGAAGATTTAAACAGCTTAGACACGTGATTTGCATAGATAGTATGAAGCTTGTCATCTTTTGCTACCTTCGCAATAAGTTTATCCATAAATTGTTTTGTTTCTTTGTCAGACATGTTAAGCGTCACGCTTGTTAACTGAAGCGTTTTGCCATTTGTTTTATAATCCACATTTTTTTCTTTTGTAAAATAATCGCTGTCTAGCTGATCATAAATGAACGTTCCGTACTCTTTTGCAATGTAGGTTTTTTCTTTTTCCGTTAACTTTAAGTCTTCTAAACTTACGTTACTCGTGTTAATATCAAGCGTTTCAGGACCTGAATACGAAGGATCGAACTTACGCGCTACCTGTCCATATTCGTCTAAGTTTAAATAGAAATATTCATTTGCTAGAATCGGAGCTTTAAAGCCTATTCTTTCTTTCGTTTGAAAACCTTCTAGATCAAGCGCTTTTGAACCGCCGATATTAAGAGCCAGTGAACCATATCCTTCACTTTTTTTCGAATCTTGTTCCGCTTTAATTTTAATTTCAGCTTTACTGATAAGATCTTGAATCATTTTAAAGCTTGGATCATACGAAAGTGAATCCATATTAAAGCCGCCTTTAATAGTAGCATTTGTGGTAGAAGGCTGCTTCATCGCTTTTTCCTGATAAGCCATCGTTTCACTGTACTTCGTTTCTAATTCATCTGCTGCTTTTTGATACGTATTTACTTCAGAAATTAAATATAACTGCTTAGGAGATTTTTTAAATACCGTAGCAAATGTAATTGCTCCTCCAATAATCACAATTAAAGCTGCCAAAATGATAATCCATTTAGCTGGCGCTTTTTTGGGAGCGGGCGCTGTTTCTAGCGAAGCCGCTGTTTCGTCTGTTGTTCTGTTTTGATCTTTCTCACTCATCTACACCAGAACCTCCTATGTATTTTGTTAGTCACTTTGTACATGATAAGGAATGGTTTCCATAAATTCTACTACTTCGACAAAATAAGACAATAATTAGTCCGATAAACCGATGTCTTTCGGTGCAATATCGTGTGCAAAGTACTCTACTTAAGTACCCAATATATTGAAAATAAAACCAATTATTCAAAACTATCTCAATAACTATTAAAATACGTAAATGACTTATCCTCTTGTATTTTTACAATATATTCCTATAATTAAGCATTTACACCTAAGAATTACGAAGTGCAGTTTTTCTATAGCTGATCTCTTTTTTCTTTCATCACATACAGGTGATATCTATGTACGTCTTTATAAAAACATGATAAAAACATCAGCGTTTTGTTCCGTTTTGAAAGGGAAATAATAATAGTGAGAAAGCTTTTTTCTTGCCCGTGACATAAAAATCGAATAAAGTATTCCTAAATACATTTCACACAATTTAATTTGAGGATAGAAAAAGGAGGATATCATTTATGAATATACGCGTCACTCCTTCTGCAAAAGAAGCGTTGCAGAACGTAGAACAAAATCAAATGATTCAGCTTTCTTTTGATCGGGGGAGCTGCGATATTGTTAATACGATTTATGAAATGAAGATCATCTCAAAGCGCAGCCTTCAACCCTATGAAAAAGTTGTAACGGTTGAAGACTTAGAGTTTATTGTTGACGATGACATGGAAGAAGTGTACGACAATGAGCTGGTGATCGATCACGCAGCAGGTGCTTTTGTCTTCAAAAATCACAACCAAATTTTTAATAATCGCGTAGGACTACGCTATATCAATTCATAGAAAAAAGCAGGGAGCTCCCTGCTTTTTTTCTTGCATATGTCTTTTATCGATTGACTTTCAACCGCTCTTGGATAAATAACAAAACGTTCACAAGGCTGTTTTCTTCATATACATTCACTTGCTGACGCTTAAATTCCCCTTGTTCGTGGTAGTAAATAATATCTCCCGTTCCTTTGTCTTCATTCATATGTAAATGAAAACTAAGCGGCGTTGCCAAAATAGATCCGTCTTCATCTCGCTGAAGAATTTGACAAAGCGTTTGATTCCCTTGTTTTTCAGATAAAAAGTCATAGCCAAATTGACGTGCTAACTTCTCCACTTGTGCAGCAATAAGAGCTGTAATCTGTTGATTGTCTTTCATAAGCAGTATTTCTCCTTACTTCATATCATTAGGGTTTTATTATTAGTATACTATACCTTAAACTTCTGGAGCTAACGACTTATCCTGTACAAATCATGACCACATGTCCATCCGGATCTTTTATCGTAAAAAACGAAAAAGCCTCAAAAGAAGTAATCGGAGAATCAATCGTATAGTCCATCCCTTTAACAAATTCATAGGCTTCTTTAATATCTTCCGTATGGAAATTAAAAATTGGATGGAGACTAGCCACTATTTGTTTTTCTGTTCCTTCAGGACCCGCGTCTAGTGTTAACCCTGTTTCTCCATCAATTTTAAGATTATAAACGGGGTTCTTCACCTCGCTCATCTTGTATTCTTGATTCAATAACTCGCTATACCATTTTACTGAAGTTTTTAAATGAGATACGTGGATAAATACCGTATTCATTTTGTTGAAAACAGGACTCGGCATTTTTACCCTCCTTTTTGTTTTTCTGTTCATTCTATACCATTATCCACGTATCACTTTATACCTGCTACTCCCTTAACTTTTGCTCATATAGATACAAAAAAGCTTGCGAATGCTATCCACAAGCTTTTTCTTCATAAAAAATATGTATGCTGTACAACTACAATCACAACCGCAATTAAAATCGAAGGCAGTAAATTCGCAACTTTAATTTTAATAATTTCTAATAGATTAATTCCAATTGCTAAAATTAACACGCCGCCTACTCCTGTGACTTCGGCAATGATACTATTCATTAAATCTTGCGGCACAACCGCATTAATTTGCGTGGCAAATAGCGCAATGATGCCTTCGTACAGAAACACCGGCACCGCTGAGAAAATGACGCCTATTCCAAGCGTAGTCGTTAATAATAATGAGATAAATCCATCCATCACCGCTTTTGTAAACAATACGCTGTGATCACCGCGTATTCCGCTGTCTAATGCCCCGACAATCGCCATCGCTCCAATAACAAAGATCAACGTTCCTGTCACAAAGCCCTGTGACATACTAAATGTTTGCTTGTCGTTTTGCTGAGATTGAAATTTTCGTTCAATCATATTGCCTAAAAGGTTTAGCTTTTCATCTAAATCAATGAACTCACCAATAACCGCTCCAATGGCTAAGCTCAAAATTACAATTAAAAACTGATGACTTTTAAAGCCCATTTGCAAACCAAGGGTGATAACGGATAACCCCATCACTTGCATCACCGTCACGCTTACTTTCTCAGGAATGCGGTGAGCAAGCTTGCCCATTAATGTTCCTACAACAATCGCTAATCCATTTACCAAGGCTCCTATAATAAACATGCTGTCACCTTTACTGCGAATAATGCCGTTTCTTTTTTCATTTGTTCTACTTCCTCTCCGCTCCACACTAGCTGTATCAAACACACTAAATTTTAACACAAAATTCTCTCAATTATGAAGAAAAGAAAAAAGAGATTGAAACGTAACTAAATAGATTAAATCTACGTTCACCATCACAATAAAAAGATCCGAACGCTTCATCGTTCGGATCTTCTTTTAACTAGAACAGGTTTGTTCCAGCCTTTTTATTAAAATGTAATAACGTCTTTTGTACCTTGCTTTTGGTAGCCTGTTTTTAACAGCTTCACTTCTTTATCCGCTGGCAAGTTGGTAAATACAACCGGTGTCACAATAGACGGTGCATGCTTTTTAACATACTCTAAATCCACCTGTAAAAGCGGTGTTCCTTGTTGAACGCTGTCACCTTCTTGAACAAGCGCTTCGAATCCTTCTCCTTTTAAATTCACGGTATCTAATCCAACGTGAATCAGGATTTCAATTCCTTCTGCTGTTTTTAAGCCAATCGCATGTTTTGTTGGGAACACGGTCATGACTTCACCGTTAATCGGTGATACGAGCGTTCCTTCAATCGGTTCAATCGCAAAGCCGTCGCCCATCATCTTTTGTGAAAACACTTGATCTTCCACTTCACTAAGCGGCTTTACAACGCCTTCAAACGGTAACACAAACTCTGTGTGTGCATCTGTTTGAACAGCCTGTTGTTCAACAGGTGCAGCGGTTGACGCTGTACCGTATTTAACTAATTGATTCATTGCGTCTGCAACAAACTCTACTTCTGTTCCGACAATGACTTGAACATTTGTTTTGCTGAGCTTCATGATTCCTCTCGCTCCGTGACGCTTTAAGGCAGATTCGTTAATGTTGCCGGCATCAGCTACTTGTAAGCGAAGACGAGTCGCACAGTTATCAATTACGGTTAAGTTTTCTTTTCCGCCTAAATCTTCAATAAAATAAGACGCCATATCCACATATTTATCGCCTGTTGCCACAACCGTTTCGTTTGATGTGTCTACTTCTTCATCATCTTCACGTCCCGGTGTTTTTAAATTTAATGCTTTGATCAGCGTATAGAAAATGACAAAGTAAATGACTGCATATACAATTCCAATTCCCGCTAACAGCAGCGGTTTTTGTGAAATTCCATAGTTTAAGAAGAAATCAATGGCCCCCGCTGAAAATCCAAATCCAGCGTGAATACCAAGTGCAACGGCTAAAGCCATCGAAATTCCTGTTAAAACGGCATGAATAACGTATAATAGCGGTGCTACGAACATAAATAAAAATTCAATTGGTTCCGTAATTCCTGTTAAAAAAGATGTAACAGCAAGTCCAATTAACATACCGCTGACTTGTTTGCGCTTTTCTTTTTTAGCTGCTGCAATCATCGCAAGCGCAGCTGCCGGTAAACCAAACATCATAACCGGGAAGAATCCAGACATGAATGTTCCTGCCGTTGGATCTCCTTTAAAGAAGCGATTCAAATCTCCCGTTACGCCGTGATAGTCTCCGAACACAAACCATACTAAGCTGTTTAACACGTGATGCAGTCCAATTGGAATTAGTAGACGGTTTAAAAATCCGTATATACCTGCACCAAGCGCTCCTGCTCCTGTAATCCACGTTCCTAAGTTGTTAATTTGATCTTGAATCGGCGGCCAAATAACACCAAAGATTCCTGCGAGCGCAAGCATAACAACTGAAGTAATAATCGGTACAAACCGCTTTCCTGCAAAGAAGCCGAGCCACTCTGGGAGCTTAATCGCTGAGAAACGATTGTATAGTAAACCAGCCGTTACCCCTGAGACAATCCCTCCGAGTACACCCATGTTAATATCTTTATCAATAGCTACAGTCCCTTTTGTTAAAACAAAATAACCAACTACTCCGGCAAGTGCTGCTGCGCCGCTTCCATCTTTTGAAAGCCCTACAGCAATTCCGAGTGCAAACAGTAGTGCTAAATTCGCAAAAATCGCATCTCCGGCTTGAGCCATAAATGGAATATCTAATAAGTCCTTTTGACCCAAACGAAGAAGCAATGCCGCAGCAGGTAATACTGCGATTGGCAGCATAAGCGATTTACCAATACGTTGTAAAAAATTCAGCATGTTTCTATCCCCTTTGTATAACGTATTTAATCCGATGTTACGAGCAAGGATTTTCGTAACAATATTTATCGGATGACAAGTTACCGCATTCACCCCGGCCTATGATTACATCATCAGCTGAAATAAAGGCGGTTTTACTGCATGGACTCATACTAGCACACAAAATATATAGTTGTCTATACCAATTTTCTTTTTAAAAACCTTTCTATATCAACGTTAAAAGCCCTTACAAAACTTTCTAGTTCACAAAAAGAGTTAACTGGTCTAGACAACTATTCCAAAAAGCGTTACACTTAAATCAATACAACGAGCAAAGGAGTGTATGTATGGATACACATTCATCCATCATTATTTATAATGTAACCGTTTATAGTGAAAATCAGACATTAAAAAACGGGTATATTAAACTAACGAACCAGAAAATTACTGAAATCGGAGAGATCCATCAATACGTACGTCAAACGAAAGACCATGTAATTGAACTTTCTCCTTCCTATAAAGTTATTCCTGGTGCCATTGACGTGCATATTCATGGCGTTAACAATGCGGACGCTATGGACGGTACGGCAGAAGCATTAAAAACAATGGCGCGCACGCTTCCAAAAGAAGGTACAACAAGCTTTTTAGCAACTACTATGACGCAGTCGAATGAAGCGGTTGAAAAAGCACTTCGCAACGCAGGCGCTTATATCGAAGAGCAAACAAGCACCGATGCTGAAGTAGTTGGTATTCACTTAGAAGGTCCGTTTATTTCACCGAAACGTGCGGGCGCGCAGCCTCCTACTCACATTCAAGATCCGAATGTAGCACTGTTTCAAGAGTGGCAAAAAGCAGCCGGAGGACATATTAAACTTGTTACATTAGCTCCGGAGCAGCCAAACGGCTTAGCGCTTACTTCTTATCTAAAAGAAACAAACGTCGTCGCTTCTATTGGCCACTCCGACAGCACATATGATCAAGTCCGTGAAGCTATTGAAGCAGGAGCTTCTCATATTACGCACTTATATAACGGCATGCGCGGTCTTCACCATAGAGAGCCCGGCGTATTGGGCGCCGCTTATTTGAGAAATGAATTATTTGTAGAGCTGATTACAGACGGCATCCACTGCCGACCTGAAATGGTCAAGCTTGCGTACGATCAAATCACAAGTGAACGCATGATTCTTATCACGGATTCTCTTCGTGCCAAATGGCTAAAAAACGGTACGTATGATTTAGGAGGACAGCCTGTTCACGTAAACGACACAACGGCTACCCTTGCAGATGGAACATTAGCGGGAAGCATCTTAAAGATGAACGATGCAATTAAAAACACGATGAGCTTTACGAACTGCTCATTAGAAGACATCGTAAAAATGACTGCTGAAAACCCAGCAAAACAGCTTAATCTGTTCGATACAAAAGGAAGCCTCAAAATTGGAAAAGATGCGGATATCGTGGTGTTAAATGAAAACCTAGATGTTGAAATGACATTTTGCCGAGGCACATTGAGCTTTCAAAAGGAGGACTAACAATGAATATCATCCAAGTGAAAAACTACAGTGAAATGAGTGCAAAAGCAGCTGATATGCTGATTAGCAAACTTCATGAAAAGCCAAATATGAATCTGGGACTTGCAACGGGAGGCACGCCGAAAGGATTATATGATCGTTTAATTCAAGATCATAAAGAGCACGGCACGTCTTACAAACAAGTTACTTCCTTTAACTTAGATGAATATGTCGGAATGAAGCCGCAAGATCCAAACAGCTACCACTACTATATGGCAGATGCGTTATTTAATCACATTGATATTGACGTAAGCAACACGCACGTTCCTAATGGCCTAGCTGATACGCCTGAAGAAGAATGCCGCCGCTACGATGAGATGATTCAAAATCACGGAGGCATTGACCTTCAGATTCTTGGAATCGGCCAAAACGGACATATTGGCTTTAACGAACCTGGTACGTCATTCAACTCTCCTACTCATATTGTGACATTAGAAGAGTCAACGCGAAAAGCGAATGCGCGCTACTTTAATTCTCTTGACGAAGTGCCTACTCAAGCTATTACAATGGGAATTGAGTCGATTATGAAAAGCAAAGAAATTTTACTGCTTATCTCCGGTGAAGCCAAAGCAGAAGCGATGTATCAGCTGCTTAACGGAGAAATCACAGAAAAATTTCCTGCTTCTATTTTAAAGAAGCATCACAGTGTTACAATTATTGCGGACCAAGAAGCTTTAAGTAAAGTATCGACTATGGTTTAATTTATAGCCTCCTCGTCTCTTTTAGATGAGGGGGTTTACATAAAGGAGAGAAATCACGTGATTGATAAAAGCTCACCTCTTCCGATTTATTATCAAATTGAAGAACAGTTAAAAAAACAAATTGAAAACGGAGAGTTAAAACCAAATGATTCGCTTCCTTCTGAACGAGAGTTTGCAGAACGATTTGAAATCAGCAGAATGACCGTTCGCCAAGCAATTAACAATTTAGTAAACGACGGTTATTTATATCGTCAAAAAGGCCGTGGTACCTTTGTATCTGAAAAAAAACTTGAGCAGCAGCTCGTTGGATTAACGAGTTTTACAGAAGATATGAAAGCGCGCGGAATGGTGCCAAGCAGTAAATTGCTAAGTTTTGAAATCATTGCGGCTTCAGAAAAAATTGCCGAGCAGCTGCAAATTTCTCTTCATGCGCCTGTTTATGAAATCAAGCGTATTCGTTTAGCTGACGACGTGCCAATGGCGCTCGAAAGCGTATATGTATCCGCTAACTTAGTCAAAGGATTAACGGAATCCATTGTTAATGACTCTCTCTACCGCTATATTGAAGAAGAGCTCGGGCTGAAAATTGGCGAAGCCAATCAAACGTTAGAATCCATTTTAGCTTCTGAAACCGAAGTGAAGCATCTTGGAATCAGCTCATATTCACCCGTTCTATTGATTCAAAGAAATACGTATTTGCAAGACGGCACGCCGCTTGAAGTGGTGAAGTCTTCGTACCGAGCAGACCGCTATAAGTTTACGATTAACATGACACGATCTTAACTAAGGAGTTTTTTTATGTCTAGTTTATATCTACAGGAACTAACAAAACTGCTTGCTAAAGTGGAGGCGCATGAACAGCAGGCAATGGAATCCGCAGCCGAGAAAATCTCACAGCAATTAGCTTCTCATCACCTCATTCATTTATTTGGGTGCGGTCATTCTCATATTTTAACGGAAGAAGTGTTTTACCGTTCCGGAGGGCTTGCGCCGATTCATCCTATTTTTGTAGAAGAACTGATGCTTCATAAAGGAGCTTCGCGCTCTTCACAGCTAGAGCGTAAAAACGACTATGCCTCCACCTTTATGGAAAAAGAAGATATCGTACCAGGCGATATCATGATTGTGATTTCTACGTCGGGCGTAAATCCCGTTCCAATTGACGTGGCCTTAATTGCAAAAGAAAAAGGCGCCTTTGTTATCGGGCTTACCTCTCCTTCTTATGCCACGAGCCGGGCTTCGCGACATAAAAGCGGAAAATACCTACATGATGTCGTGGATCTTGTTATTAATAATCATATTCCAAAAGGAGACGTTCTTCTTCATCAGCAAGACATTTCCTTCGCTTCTGGTTCTACTGTAATTGGAGGCGCTATCTTAAACGATATCCTATCTAGAACCATTCAAAAACTGCTCAGCCGCGGCATCACGCCTCCTGTCTTTTTAAGCGGAAACATGGAAGGTTCAGATGAACATAACCAGCGGTTGATTGATGCTTACAAAGGAAGAATTACTGCCCTATAACAGCCCGTGCGGCTGTTTTTTTGCACAAAAAAAAGATGCTTGAAAGCATCTCATCAAAGTCGGACTGTACGATTTGGACTAGATCTCCTCTTTATCAGTAGAAGTCTTGTTCACAGCACCATAACCTACTTATCCGACATAATTACTATGTTTAACATAAGTATACTCTTTTATACCTTAGGTGTCAAATAAGTTATAAGAAATTTCGTAGTGCATTCATTTAAAGATTTTTTTTCGGTAATGTTCCAGCTGGCTTTTAGCTTCTTTCATAATTGTTGTATGTATGATTTCATCCGTGATGTTAGAATAATTGTCTCCGTACTGATAGTCATCTATCATATCACTAATTTCAAGCCAACCTACTAACTCCCTCGGACAGTCGAGTTCAATGAACATGGTGTATAAGTGATCGGCTTCTGTTAGCGCCCTCTCTTCATGCTGCACAATTGTTTGAAGCCTAGTATAGATCAGGTAATCTGTACATTCCTGTTCACTCGGTTCCGATAAGGAAAGCTCTTTTAAAGTACGCTGAAAATAATCTTCTATTTCAAAGAGATTATAAGGTGGACGGAGAGAAGCTAAAATAGAAAGAGATACAGAATCCTGTTCATGTTCCAGCATAGAAAGTGCCCATGGTAAATAATGTTTTTCCGCTGTGACACTCTTTTGATAAATGTAATAAAAGAGCTCGCGTGTATCCATAGAACTCCTCCTCCCTTTTTCATGCCGACACAATTTCAAATAGTTTACCATATCTATAAATTTTATCTACAGCTTTCTGCCAAAGTTTTGTATAAGATTTCCTGCCGCATCTCACAAAAAAGAACCTGCATCAAAACTGATGCAGGTTCTTCCCTTCATATCATGCTAATTATTTCATGTTCATTTGCCCTTGTGAGGCCCTTTCGCTACGTATATCGGTTCATAACGAGAGTGCCAATTGTCAGATCAGAATATCTGCTTTTCATGTGAGGTAATACGTTTGCTGAAGTTGCTGTTAAGTATTCCAAAACTAAACCAGTCCCTTCATGAAGCTAAGTATTTACCTTTCACAGTAGCCTTAGAAAAATTTCTATCGGCTCTGTACTATCTGTATACCACGTTTCAATTGAACTAAACTAAAAAATTCATTTTAATCAAAAAATTCTTACCACGGGGATACAACCATTAACAGCCAATTACAAATGGAGCTTTAATCCTTCATGAGAAGCTGTGAATCCAAGCTTTTGATAAAAACGCAAAGCCTCTGACCGTTCCTTGTCGGTTGTTAATTGTACTAACTGACAATTACGTTCTTTCGCTCGTTCAATCGCCCATGTAATCAGCTGATATCCAACCCCTTTTCCGCGCTGTGACGAAGCGGTTCGAACTCCTTCAATCGTGGCTCTCCACCCGCCTTGTCGTGCAATGTGGGGCGTAAAGGTTATTTGTTGAACACCTATTACTTCACTATCTTTACATGCGACAATCAGTTCATTGTTTGGATCCGCATCAATTGCCTGAAATGCTTGCACATAACAGTCTGGAAGCGGTAATTCGTAGCGTTCTCGTTTGCTTCCGAGCATATCATCAGCGAGCATTCCAACAATTTGATCTAAATCTTCCCGCACTGCTTCTCTAAAGGTTATCTCTCCCATTTCACACAGCACCTTTCCCATGTCTATTTATGATATTAAAAAGAACACTGACGAACAAGCTCAGAATCGACGCCAAGAACAAAGCGACCGCTAAAGCACCAAGACCCATTCCTTCAAAGCCGCCAACTCCAAATATGCTATATAGAAATAGAAATATGCTTATTAGTATGCTGCTAAGTGAAATTCCATACTGCACGGGCGAGTTCTTTCTATAGAAGAAATACGACGCACCAAAAAGCAGCACAAAGAAAGCACCCATTAATCCAAATAAAGAAATCATTTACACCCTCCTCCCTCTTCAAAAAAAGGAATTTATATCCATTATATACTATCATTTTTATTTATTCTATCTATATTAATAGCCCTGCAGCCACAACTAAATAGACATGACCAAAACGGCCATGTCTATTTTTCTACTATATTATTAAAAAGAAAGTTCTTTGAACCAAAAAGAATAAGGGGCTAAGCAAGCTTCATCAATTTCATTCATACGTTTTTTGCATCGCTGCAGCACCTCAGCAGGAATGTGTCTCTCTAAGTATGCAGATTCTCCGTTAGCTTGAATCGTTTCTTCTACTAGCTCTTCAAACACATCTAAGCATGCTAAAAACTGCGGAAAAGTTGTATTAACAAAGCGCTCGCAGTCATCGTTGGACGTATCGAGCAGCACAACCGAACCGTTTTTTTGATGAAGACAAATTGGATCTCCAGCGCCTGTTGTTCCTAAAAACCAATAGTGCTGGTAGCGAGATGATAACTCAAATGTTTCGCATAGCGTTGTTAGCTTGCCTTTGGATGAAACGAACTCTAGAAATGGTGAAGCTTCTTTGGGCAATCCTTTCTCTGTTAGCAACTTCTTTGTCTCTTTATCAATATCAAGGGGTGCAAGCTGTTCGGCATCAAACTTCATTCGTTTTTCCTGTCGTTGCATCACATTTGACAACTTCTTTCACTCCTTTTCACCATTTGCTCTTTCTTTGCTTTTGTTTATTATAAAAGAAATCCAGCTCGTATTATATGCTACAAATGAACTTAATTAGACTGAAAATTTTTCCAATCTTTATTTATATAGCCCGATTTCCTCTTTATAAACACAGGTAAAAAGAAACCGATCAGATTTTCTCCAACAGATTCTGCTTTTAAAAATATTTCTCATTCCCTTCTTCCCTTTTCAGCGTACTTTCGCCTCTTATAAATAGGCTCAATCTTTATTATTCCAATTTTTTCTACTTTTTGCAACTAGGACTTATCTCACCATTTTTTATGCCAGATTAATAACTTGACAAAATACTAAAATAAGCAACAGTAATTATTTACAAGTTTTTAAACTTTATGGTTTAATAGGTATGTAATTCCTGTTTTTTACTATATTTTTTTGGAGGTTTAACATGAAAAAAGGGTCAATTTATCGTTTTATTGCTTTTGCTTTAATGTTCACCTTGTGTTTTAGCCAATTAGGCTTACTGAAAACACAAGCAGCAGGCAATCCTCCTGCTAATGAAAAAACATTAAGCATTGGTAAAGCAGCAAAAGGAACATTTACAGAACCAGAACAAACACATTGGTACAAAATTAATCCTTCTAAGCAAGAGGTAGCAAAGTTTTCACACTACCGAATTAAGCTTCAAAGTGATGATGAAGTAAACATCACGGTTTACTCTAGCCTTGAAAATGCCAAAAACAACGTGGCATTTGACCGTTATATGGGATACTCCTACAAAGATGAGCCTGCTCAGCTTGATTTTCCAATCGCTTGGACTGGCCCTTATTATGTGAAAGTTGAGTATTATGGAAGCGAAGACGACATGATTGAAGAAGATGCGGAAGATGGTTCAACTTCTCCAGAACCACAGCCGGAAGAAAAAACAGAAGTTCCATATACAATCAGCTATGAAGGCGCTTCACTTCCTCCTTCTCAAATGATGGAAGAAGAATGCCCGGCTGAATTAAGTACAAGCCAAAAAGAAAACGGAAAAGGTATTTTAAAAGATTTGCGTACGATTCGTGACGCTGTGCTTTCAAAAACAGCAAGCGGAAAAGACCTTTCTTCTCTTTACTACAAAGCCGCTCCGTTTATCAGCTCTAAAATGATCATCGATAAATCGATGCGCGAACAAGTATACAAAGATTTAGTTCAGCTAAAGGGTCTATTTACAGATGTAGCGAAAAACGGCGCATCAAGCACATATATGATTACAAGTGCTGATCAAAAAGCAATCAATGATTTATACAGCATCGCTTATAAATCCGTTCCAGCTGCTTTAAAGAAAGATTTAGAAAAAGTAGCAGCGCAGACAAAATTAAAAGACGTTACGGACTTAAATGTATCGTCTGTATTAGTAAGAGCTAAATTAGTCAGCGCAAACAGCGTTTCAACAAAAGCGGAAACTCGCTATATTGTTAAATTAAAAGATGGTGCAAATGCTAAATCATTTAAAATAAAAGCACAGTCAAAATCAGCAAGCATTGAGTCTATTAATCCATTAAAACAATCAGCTGCTTCTTTTGATAATATGTTTGTTATTCAATTAGATGACAGCAATGGAAAAAGCTTCAGCACGTCGTCTGCTCAAGGTAAAATGACGGCAAAACAAATTCAGGCACTTCCTGAAACTGAATTTATCGAGCCGGTTCAAGAGTACCATGCTCTTTCAATGGATTCACAATATCCGTATCAATGGTCATTAAACAACACGGGTAAAAATGACGGTACTCAACATGCCGATATTCAATATGAATCGCTTGAAAAATTACTAAACGGTCAAAAATTAAAAGATACGGTTATTGCTGTTGCCGATACGGGCGTCGATTCATCACTTGCTGATTTAAAAGGCGTCGTGGATACAAAAACAGGCTATAACTACGTGGATCGTTCGTCGAATGCAACTGATGACAACGGACACGGAACTCACGTAGCAGGTATTATCGCAGCCTCTGCAAACAATAACTATTCAATGGCCGGCATTAATTCTCACGCGAAAATTTTACCGGTTAAAATTCTAGACGCATCTGGAAGCGGAGATACAGAACAAATTGCGTACGGTATTAAATACGCGGTTGATCACGGTGCAAAAGTTATTAACTTAAGCCTTGGCGGATCTTACAGCCGCGTGCTTGAATATTCATTAAAATATGCATACGACCATAACGTAACGGTTGTAGCAGCAAGCGGAAACGACGGTATGGAAGAGCTCTCTTACCCAGCTTCATCTGCCTATGCGATTTCAGTAGGCGCGTCAAACCGTTTAGATATCGTATCTGACTACTCAAACTATGGAAAAGGATTAGATATTACAGCTCCAGGCTCTGATATTCCAAGTCTTGTTCCAGACGGAAACGTTACTTATTTAAGCGGAACATCAATGGCAACACCTCACGTGGCAGCCGTTGCGGGATTATTGCTATCACAAAACCCAGGCTTAAAGCCAAAAGACGTTGAAAAACGCCTAACGGATACAGCTAAAGATATTAAATTCGATGAAAAAGATGCTCCTGTATACGATGACGAAGAAAGTCCAGCAGAACCTCCTGCTCCAGGCTACGATTACGTATCAGGATGGGGACGTTTAAATGCGTACAGCGCGGTAAGTGCACAGCAGCTGCAAGCGCAGGTAAATACATTTGTCAGCACGCAAAAAACAGTAACAGGTAAAGCTCAAAGCGGTTCAACTGTTAAAGTAATGAACGGCTCAAAAACACTTGGCACAGCCAAAGCTGATGCAAAAAATACGTTCTCTATGAACATTCCAGCTCAAAAAGCTGATACCGTTTTACAAGTGGTTGTAACAAACGGTAAAGCAAGTACAAGCATTCGTGCAGTTGTTCAAAAAGCACCTGCCAAACCAGCCGTAAAAGCCGTAACGAATAAAGATGAGTATGTAACAGGAACGTCTAAAGCGAATTTTACGGTAAATGTTAAAAACAGCGCCAAAAAAGTGATTGCTTCAGGAAAAGCTGACGCAAAAGGCGCGTTCAAAGTAAAAATTCCAAAACAAAAAGAAAACACAGTCTTGTACATCACGGCTACAAATAGCCAAAAACAAGAAAGTGAAGAAGTAAAAGTAACGGTGCGTGACGTTATTGCTCCAAATGCACCTAAAGTAAATCCAGTCAGCGACGCAGATACGGCTATTAAAGGATCAACAGAAGCAAACGCGTCCGTTGTAGCGAAAGTGAACAATAAAGAAATCGGCAAAGCAAAAGCCAATGCCAAAGGCCAGTACAGCATTGCCATTAAAAAACAAAAAGCAGGTACAGCAATCAGCGTAACAGCAGCAGACGCAGCTAACAACACAAGTAAAGCTACGATTGTAAAAGTAAGCGATAAAACACCCCCTGCTGCACCAAGCGTAAATGCTGTCACAACAAAAAGCACGGCTGTAACGGGTAAAGCAGAAGCAAATGCTACCGTAACAGTAACAGTAAACAAAAAAAGCATTGGCTCTGCTGCTGCTAACAGCAAAGGACAATACTCAGTAAAAATTAAAAAGCAAAAAGAAAAAACAGTTTTAAGCGTAACCGCAAAAGACAAAGCGAACAATATGAGTAAAGCAACAACAAAAACAGTGACAAAATAAAGAAAAAAGGCGCTTGGCTTATGGCCAAGTGCCTTTTTTGTTATAACAGCTGTTTGTTTTTAAAGTATTTCCACATTCCCCACGTTAACACAATTAACATAACAATAATAACAGCAGTAGCCCAGTGGGAATTTTGATATGGAATTGGTACGTTCATTCCAAAAAATCCGGTTACGAACGTTAGCGGAAGCATAATCGTTGAAATTAACGTTAAGACATTCAGCTTTTCAGATGAAGTTGCATTGGTAATAGAATAATACGTATCAAGTGCACTGTTTACGAGGTCTCTAAATGTTTCAGCAGAGTCTACAATACGCTCCAAGTGGTCAAGCAGGTCAATGTAGAAAGGAACATTTTCTTCTCGTATGTCGAATTTCCACTTTCCATTAACCGTTAAGAAAATTCGGCGCTGAGGCAGAATAACGCGACGGATTAAGATAATCGTTCTTTTTAACGCCAAGAACTCTTCCGTCACTCCGCGCACTTCTTTGTTGTAGATTTCATCTTCTAATTCATCAATACGCATGTCAATTCGGTCTAAAATCGGAAAATATTCGTCCGTGATGCCATCAATCAAAGCATATAGCAAAAAGTCGGCGCCGCGGTTCATAAACTTTGGATAGCGTGAGCACACGGCATCCATTTTGCGAAGCCAGCCCATTTTATGTTTATGAATCGTCACTACGTAATTTGATCCGACAAAGGCATTTAACTCAAGCGTCGTAATCTCGTCATCACTTTCTTCGTTATAGCGAAGCGCGTGAAAAACGAAAAATTTATAATCTTCGTAATCATCCATTTTAGCGCGAGGACTGTCGTGTAAGCAGTCTTCAATCGCCAATGGGTGAAAATCGAATAATTTAGCAATTTGAGCAAGCTCTTGTCCGTGGACATCATACAGATCAATCCACAGCAAATTATCAGGATTGCGCAATTTCTCATGCACGTCTCCTAAATCAAGATTCGTTACCATTTCTTTTGTTTCATCATCATATAAGTATGTTTTAATCATTGATTTTTCACCTCACATCATTGAGGCATTAAGGAGTATTTTCCTTCGTTGAAATGAGAGGAACACATACACCTTTGTTGCCCCTATCTTGTTTTGCAGTAACCTTCATCGAAATGGGGTCATCAGTGCCCATTCATCTCACCTCCTAATTAGTTGAAGGAACGCTGACTTGTAATACAGCTACTTCACAAAGTTTAATTTTAACATACAATCCAACTCTAGCGTAGCGCTTTTTTCAAAACCTTTTCCTCTCTATTTAAAGTTTCAAACAAAACTTCCGATACTATAAAAGCAAGTTATTATGCCCTTATTTTATAAAAGCCCTACTAGTGTATCCACTATTTAATAATACAATAGTACTTACAAACAGTAACCACTACCTCAGACCTCTCGAATACTCCCACAAAGGTCCACCTAATCGTAGACGATCAACCCCGCAAGGGGGATCGTCTACGATTAGGTCTAGAATATCTACCATGGCCGCCCTTTGGTCATGGTAGATATTCTACATCGATAAACATTATATGGGGGATGGGGAAAAACGTGTAGGAATTTTTAGACTTTCATCGAATACTTACTTAACAAACTTAGATTACGAAAAGGACTGATGATACATGCATTTTAAACGTGAAGAACCGTTTCGCTTTTTATTCGAGACTCCCATTGTTGGAACGTTTTCCATTGCTAAATACGACAACAAAGAAATCGATTCTAAGCCAGGTCCTTTGTCTGTTATCGACCTTTCACCAAAAGGAATCAAAATAATTACGCCGCTTGATTTACCTATTTTCAACCATCAAATTCAGCTAAAAATCAGCTTTTATTTAAATGAAAAACCCATCCATATTACCGGACTTTGCGTGTGGAAAGAAAAACGGCACACTGAATACCTTTATGGCATTGAAGCGTTTAACGATGTGGAAGAACAAGCAATCTTAATTACAGAACTCAAAACCTACGCCAAGAAAAAGCAAGATAAGTAATAAAAATAGCGCTCATTTGTTTTACTCCCCTTTTAAGATGGCAATACTACGAACGACTTCGATAGAAAAAGGTGAGACGATGAGCAGCAAAGCAAAAAAAGAGTGGATTGGCGGTCTCGTACTATTTTTACTCGTCAGTTTTGTCAGCATCACATTTGCAGGCTATCATACGGTGAAAGCTGCCGTTGATCAAACGTATGTACCGCTTGAGCATGGTAACAAAACACACGTCAATTTGAAAAAAGGGCAACCGTTTTCCCTGCTTTTAATTCAAGAAAACCATCAAAATACGTCATTTGTGTATATGACTGTTAATAAACAGCATGAATCAATAAAGATGACCCACTTGCCAGGGTCAACTCAGCTCGGCAATGAAACCCTGCGAACTATTTATCACCAAGGAAATATGAATGCTGTTATAAAGAAAGTTGAAGCATATGCAAAGCTTCCTGTTGATTATTATGTCAAAATGGATCAGCAGTCAGTCGTCGATGCTGTAGATAAATTAGGCGGCATTATCGTCACAAACAAACGTGCTTTTGAACATAGCAACATTGTTTTTCCAAAAGGATCCATTCGCCTTAACGGAAAAGAAGCGCTTGTTTTTTTAAAGGAGCGTAATGAGCAAGACATCTTTACTGCCCATGAAAGACAGCTATCTGTAGCGAAAGCTATTTTCAGTCAAGCAGCTACGATTCCCAATGTTACAAAGCTGCATTCCCTTGTATTTACGCTGGCTGATCATATTGAAACCAATGCAACATTTAATGATATCAAACGGATTCAAAAAACCTACAAACCGGCAGTTTCCCATGTAGATAAGCAGCAGTTTCCGCAAAACGAATGGAACCAAAAACAAGTCACAACGCGACTGCACAAGCACTTAGAACGTGAAGAGCTGTTTTTATAAAAGACGCCTCACGAAAAAACCATTGACCACAGGCTCAATGGTTTTTTATATTACTCATCTTCAGCAGGCACCACTTTTTCATTTATTTTAACCACAATTCTTTCATCCCGTTCATCTTTGAGATAGCTCTTTTGATAAAAAGAATGATTATTAGGCGGTCCAATCACAACTGTATCCGTAATCGGAGCGACGGCTTCTGCTACTTCGCTTGCACTTACTCCGTATGCTTTTTGAAACACAATCGGAGGCGTTAAGCGCAGCACGTCGGATCCTTCTGTAGATTCAAATTGATCATTGTTAAAAAAGAGATGCAGATGCGCTTCTTCCGATAGCGGTTCAATCCAATGCCACCAGCCCATCGGTATAAAAACAACTTCGCCTTCTTTTATTCGGTAATTGTGCATGCTGCTTGTATCAGGGTCCAAGATAGACACCTGCACTTCACCTGAAACAACGACATCTAATTCCCACGCATTTGGATGCCAGTGTGGTTCTCTCATATGCCCTTTCGTCATATATAAATCAACAAAAGCACCTCCGAGCATAGCAGGCAGCTGAGTTGAGGTTAGTTGATACGCTATATTTTGGTCGTTTCGTTTGAACAGGACATTTTGCTTATAATTCACTGACAGATTAGGCGTTCCTGAGCTTTTTTTGATATTTGAATTATCCGGCACAAATCCAGATTTACTCATAGTGTCATACCCTCTTTTCATTAAAAAGTTATATGCACTATCCTATTAAAACTCTTAGCTAAGGGTGTTTTAATTAGGAAAAATAAAAAACGAGCGCTTCCGCTCGTTTTTTATCCGACAAGACGTTCAATTTTCTTTTTCTTCCATACAAATTGATAATAGCTGTACTGCAGGATTAAGCTGACAACAAACGCCGCTGGATATCCAATCCAAATCCCTTTGATTTCAAGAGACGTGAACTGCGATAACACGTAGGCTACGGGTACTTCTACACACCAAATAGCCATAATACTAAATACCGTAGGCCAAAGCACCGTACCGCTTGCTCGCATCGTAGCGGTAATAATTTGCGCATGACCGAAAATCAAATAGCTCCACAGCGTGATCACTAACAGCTCTTCGGCGATATGGAGCGTGTGCTGACTTGTTAAAAACAGAGCTAAAATTTGATTAGAAAAGAGATAAATAAGTAAAATCAATACGCTGCCAATAACGTAATTCAGCATAATTCCAGAGCGGATCACTTCTTTTAAACGCTCAAATTTATTGGCACCAATCGACTGCGCCGCAAAAATAGAAACCGCAATTCCTAAGCTGATTGCCGGCATTTGTACATAGCTTGCTACTTGGTTCACCGCTCCGTACGCCGCTGTAGCGTCTGAGCCAAATCCGTTTACAAATGTAATGACCGCAATTTCAGAAAGAGAAACTAAAATCATATTGATACTCGCGGGAATTCCTAAACGCATAAGCAGTTTTAAAAGCGTTCCGTCCATTTTTAATGAAATAGATGAGTCAAACTTTAACGGATGATTTTTCTTGCGTAAATAAATGATCATAATAATGAACGTTAATACAGTTGAAAACACGGTTGCATACGCAGCGCCGTACACGCCAAGCTTTGGCACTCCGATCCATCCAAAAATTAAAATTGGAAGAAAAATGAGGTTTAAGACCGTACTCACAACTAAAAAGTAAAAAGGCGTTTTGGAGTCGCCGGTTCCGCGCATAAACGTCGTATAAACAAAGTATAAAAACAAAACAGGAATCGCCACAAACAAAATGCGCGCATAGTGAACCGTTACGTCAATAATATTAGCGGGCGTCCCCATAATCCGAAGAATCTCCGGAGCAAATATGCTTCCCAAAACAGCAAGCACAATTCCGACTAAAAATGTAAACGTGAGCGTGGTACCGATAATTTCTTTGACTCGTTTTTCATTTTGTGCCCCGTACGCTTGCCCGATTAAAATGGAACTTCCTGACCCAATTCCAATTGAAAACGACACAAGCAGAAAAAACAGAGGAAAAAAAGCGGAAATAGCGGCCAACGCATCAACTCCAAGCGCTCTTCCGACAATAATACTCCCCGCCAGCTGCCCAACGGACTGCATGGCGTTACTTAACATGAGCGGAATCAAAAACACAAGCATCAGCTTACTGACGGATTTTTCCGATTCCACTACTTCACTTTTTACATCTTGATTCTTCACACCTATTTCTCCTTTGTATCAGCTTTCGGCGAATGATAGCCTTTTTCGCCGTAAGGCTGCAGCTTCTCTAACCATTTCGCTTCTAGTTTTAGCAAATCCTTTTTTGAAAGTGCTTTTTCTTCTTCTCTTTTAATCGTTTCCAACATCTCAATTGAAAAAGCATCCGCTCCGTACGTATTCCACTCGTTTTGAAGCTCTTTATTTTGATGAGTGTTCGTCTTTAACGTGAACTTTACGCCGTTTAACGTTTTGATGTTAGGCGTAGAGCCAATGTAAATCTTATCGTTGTGAAGGTTTTTTATTTGATACACGCCGCCTTCTGTTTTTACTTCTTTCGCTAGCTGTTTCATTTGTTTTTTATAGTCTTTCGAATCAGTACTCATCTCTGTCTCTCCTTTTCTCCAGTAGCTGCTTCCGTCTGCGCTGCGCTCTAAGAAACCGTACTCAATTAAATAGCGTCGCAGCACCGCATAATCGTCATAAAAAGGTGTTAACCTATCATTTACTTCTTTTTCGGTATACGTGCTACCAAAATCAAAATGCCCGCTTAATTCTTCAAGAACAACAATACGGTGTTTTTCTTGCAAATGAAAAGTACGAAGCGGTCCGTTTAAACCTTGAGGAAAATTCTTCGCTAAAATTTTTTCACGCTCTTCATCACTGACGCTGTAGCGCTGACTTCTTCTAGTCGCAGTATTTGTTACGGGTACCGCCTTCTCTTCTTCCCCGTCGTTTAACAGTTCCATCAGCGTTAAAAACACTTTTGCCTGACGCTCTTTTTTCTTTAACGTAAAGCGGTGATTCCGAATGGTGGATGAACTGCCGATTCCCATTTCTTTTTGAATATCACTATCGCTTTTTCCTTCTTTAAAAAACTTCACTAAATTTTTTTGATGATCAGAAAGACCGGTTACCTCTTTATCTAGCCCTATCAAATGATGAAACACAGACCCGTGCTGCTGTTCAACATGAAGCTTCATATAGCGTTTTGCTTCATAAAAAACACCTTCCACCGGATAAATAATGCCTTTTTCAATACTTTCACCGCACAGTAAGCAGTGGTAGTGATCTTCGCTTTCCCCGTATCCTTTTTTCATATCTTCAAAAGATGATTCCCAAAACAAGTCGTTTACCATTTAAATAGACACCTTTCTATTTTGTTTATTAATTTATAAACAAATATATTATATGTTTATTAATATGTCAATTCTACGTTTATGATACATAAAAAAGTTGAGACATAACGAAATCAATCCAACCTAAAGACGAACAAATGGGATGCATGAGCTCACATAGATTGCTTATGACACCGCAGTTGATTCCCGTGCAAGGCTTCACTTTCCGCAGGCGGCCGGTGAGCCTCCTCGTCACTTGCGCTCCTGCGGGGTCTCACCTATTCCGCTTTTCCCGCAGGAGTCTTCGCCTTGCCTTCCAATCAACTGCTAGAAAGACCTACACATATGAAACCTACGTTTACCATAACTAAAAAAACGAACCGCTAATCAAACACGTTGATCAGTGGTTCGTTTTTCACTTGTGCTAAAATAATTTCGTCCTGGTCTCTTTATTCCATTCACTTAAATACGGAAAATCCTTAAATACAACGGGCTCATCATCCAAAAGCGTAAGTAATTCCAAGCTGTTACCGTCAGGGTCATTAAAATACACGCACGCTGCCGGCATCCACGTATGAACAATCGGCTCTGTCTGCGCCTTTCCAAACGACGTTTCTTCCGGTTCAATGCCTTTTGAACGCAGCCACGTTAACGCTTCATAAATATCTGCTGCTTCAATTCCAAAAGCAAAATGACTTCTTTTCAACTCTTTTTCATCGGTTTCCCAAAGCCCGAGCATCTGCTTTTGTTCCCCAACAAAGAAAAAAGCACAGCGCCTCTCTTCAATTTTATGAACAAACGTCAGCCCAAGACGTCTATAAAACTCAATCGAATCCTCCAAACTCCGCACCTGCACATGCGTCTCATAAATACTCTTAATCATAGCCTCTCCCCCATCCTTTCCTACTACTATAAGCCATTTCACACCAAACAGCTTCCTAACAAAGAATGAAAAACAATCAGCCTTAAGAACGAGAAACACTCACACAAACGTACAGCTTGGAAATCTCCAAGAGCACTATGGGTTTGACTTTGAATTTGACTAAGGGTTTGAGGCTACCCCACAAGGGGTGCCTCAAACCCTTAGGTCTAGAAAAACCCCCATGGCTGCACTTTAGCCATGGGGGTTTTTCTACATCGATATATTAAGCGTGGGCTTTTGCGAGGCCTATGCAGATACCGCCTGAAATAATCAGCACACTCGCAAGAGATACATAGAATAATTGACGCTTTGTTTTCTTTTCTCCCAAGAAGACAATACCGCCAAAGATAGAAATAACAATACCCATTTGCGATAATGAAAAGCTTGTTGCTACGCCTAGTCTTGATTGAGATAAGAATAAGAACATATTTCCAGATGCCCAGATTAGACCTGGTAAGATATTACGAATCGTATATTTGTTAAATGGCTTATGTTTGTATGTAATGATTAAACCGCCAATTAACATACCAATTGCTTGCGGGAATAGAGCTGCCCATGCGTCTACGTTAAAGATACGTGCGATAACTACGTAAACTAAGAATCCAAGACTTGAAATGATAAGAGTGATAACTCCTTTTTTCGTTTGTCCCGGAGTCCCTTGTGCTCCTTCTTTTTTACCGTCTAATGAAGAAAGCACAACGCCTGCTAGTATTAAAAGAATTGCAATAGATCCAAGCACAATCGTTTGAAGCGTTGACCATTCTTTGAATACAATAACACCAAAAAGAGCTGTTGATACTAATTGCATACCCGTTGAAATCGGCATTGACTTTGAAACACCAAGGTATGGAACACTTTTAAACTGATTGCTTTGACCTACTGACCAGAACAAACCTGAAACAATCCCGACAATAACAAGCGTTGGCGTTAACACCGGCTGAACAATCATAAACTGAACAAATGAAAGAATCAAAGCTCCAATAATTGTTCCAAGCGTTTGACTGTAAGGCCCACCGCCCATCTTCATACTAACTAAAATCATGCTTCCCCACGCAACGGAAGGAAGAACACCTAGCAAAATATCCATCTTTCTCTTAACCTACTTTCCTATTTCTAATCTATGTACATCGTATGTAACGACCTGCTGCTTTTCTTTTACCAAGGGCTACACGCTTGTTCTCTCTCGAATATTCCCCCAAAGGTCTAGAAAATATATAACGTTTTCATAAATGGTGGTAAAACTGCTATTTCTTGCTGCTCGTATTATACTAACACGAACATTTATTATTTAGCTAGAAATTTTTTTGATTATTTTTTAAAAACAGAAAAAATTTTTTTCTTCTTACTCCGCAGCTCACTTCTTCCTCTTATGTGATCTGCAATCAGCAGAAACTAGCGCCTCTGCTGATTGAAAATAAGAAGAGATAAAGCCTTTTCATTTTAGTTAGCTACAGGCTTACAAAATTGCTCGACTACTTCTTTGGCTGGAATGGAACTGATCGCACCTTTTCCAGTTGTCGTTAAGGCACCGCTTGCATTGGCAAAGCGCAAAATAGCATCGTGGTCTGAGTCAAGAATAGCTGTTAAGTTTTCTTGTGACACATCGCGGCTTAATAGCTGATAAAGGAATCCGCCAATAAACGCATCTCCTGCACCTGTTGTATCAACAACCGCTACTTTGTAACCGTTTGATTCATAGACAGCTTCTTTTGTATAAAGCGTTGCGCCTTCTGCACCTTTTGTGAACACAACTACTTGAACGTCACCTGTAAATAGAGACTGAATTGCTTGCTGTTCATCTTCAATGCCTGTGATAAACGCTAGCTCGTCGTCTGAAATTTTGACAATGTGCGCTTGAGGAATAAATTCTAAAATTGTTTGACGGCATAGCTCATGATCTTTCCACAGTGGAAGACGTACATTTGGATCAAAGCTGATAACTCCGCCTTTTTCTTTCATGCTTTTAATCGCTTTCATATGAGCGTATTTCATAGGACTTTCAACTAAATCAACCGAACAGAAATGAAGAAGATCGTTGCTTGCAAACCAATCAGGGTTAATTTCGTCTTCAGTTAGCAATAAATCTGCTGAAGGATTACGATAGAAGCTGAAATCTCTTTCTCCGTCTTCACGCAGGGAAACGAAAGCTAAAGCTGTGTTTGCTTCTTCTGTACGATAAACCATATCAGTACCTACTCCTACTTCACGAAGCGTATCTACTAGAAAGTCTCCAAACGCATCTTCTCCAACTTTTGTAATAAGCGCTGACTCATTACCGTATGTAGCAACAACTGCCGCAACGTTTGCCGGCGCTCCCCCTGGCACACGCGTAAACGATTCCACTTCTTTTAATTGAAGACCTTTTTGAGCTGGAATCATATCAATTAATACTTCACCGATACTAAATAACTTACCCATTCTATTCACCTTACTTTTCTTTTTTGTCATATTGTCATACTATGTTCCAAAAAATCCTTAAATCAAATTATACGTCCCAAACATCTTTTTCGTAAAGAGAAATTTCCAATTTATTTTAAAAAAATCGCAAATTATCGTTTTTTTCTCACAATCTTTTATTCATTAAACCTTTTCCATCCCTTGTTAAATCTGGGATTTAAAAGACCTTGTTAAACAAAAATCACAGAATAAAAAAAGTTAATTTCCAGTTTAAACTGTTTATTTATTTACTTTTCGTTCGACATCTCTTTCCTTATTTCCTGTTTATTCGCCGTGAATATGCAAATAATGATAAAAATTCGTGTTTTTACCCCTATTTAAGAAGGAATAGCTTAAAACGTGTCGAATAGACTTAGGTAGGTATATGACATTATGTATGTTACACTAAATACAAGGCAAGGAAGGGAGAATCAGTCATGAAAATCAATGTTTTTCTAGACGACTATCGCAAGTGCCCTGACGGTCATGTTTTAGCCGAAACGATTGACGAATGTATTGACCTGCTAAGGTCATTCGATGTTGAACATTTGTCACTCGATCACGATTTACTCAGCAAGACACGGAATGGATTAATGCTCGTGCATTTTATGGTAAAGCACCATTTATATGCCGATCGAATTACGATTCACTCCGCTAATCATTTAGGCAGCAAAGCAATGTACAACTGCTTTAAAGATGCTCAAAAAGAGCATAAAATGCCAAACAACATTAAAATTCTAAGATGCCCTCTGCCTCTTCGATGATATCTGCACCCTCACACATTCATTTCAACAGAATCTGTTCGGATTCAATTCTCACAGACTTCCTGTTTCTATAAAATGAAGAACAATACTGCTTGTTCGATACGTATAGATGTGAATACGCTTTAAGCAGTTTATATTATATAGAAGAAAACCGCTCTAAAATACCGTTATGTTAGCTTTAAAAGCAGACTATATGGTACAAAGGGCGGTTTTTTTGCTATTTAGACAGTTTAGCAGAATCCAAGTCAGCTGAGAGAGAAGCCGGCTGCTTTTTAGCTTCTTTTAGCTGCCTAGCGTTTACAAACCAGTAAACGCTTCCTACAAACAGTCCTCCCCCTACGATGTTTCCGAGCGTAACAGGAATTAAATTATGCAGTAGTCCAGCAGCCGAAATCGTATCGGGGTGTGGAAGCAATAAAGCTAGGCCAAGAAACGTCATATTTGCCACGCTGTGCTCGTATCCTGAAGCAACAAATGCAAACAGCATCCAAAAAATAAGCATGATCTTTGCCGCATCGCTTTTAGTGCGCGAAGCGGTCCAAATCGCCAGACAAACAAGCCAGTTGCAAAGGATGCCGCGAAAAAACAGTTCACTAACCGGCAAATTCATTTTTTTAGCTGCCAGCGTCATGAGTAAATGGTTCGGTTCAATTCCTTTAAACAAACCGGTTCCGGTAATTAACAAACAAAGCCCAAACGCTCCTATCGCATTTCCGATAAAACACCACGTCCAGTTTTTGAACGTATCTTTCCATGTGGTGACTCCCGATAGCGTACTGACCGTATAAACCATATGATTCCCCGTAAACAATTCAGCTCCTGCAAATACGACAAGCAGGAGAGCAACAGCAAATGATAACCCTATCACAAGAGAAACGACCGGTAAAGAAGCAGAAGCTAAAGGCGCTCCTACCGATAGAGCTAATATAACGCCAAGTCCCACGTAAGCACCCGCAAGCACAGCTAACAGCAAATAACTCGGTAAATGATCATTCACAAGCTTCGTTTTTTCACGGGCTAACTCATTCATTGACTGCAGTGAATTCTTAAGCAAAAGCGTTCCCTCCTTTTATTCATCTTAGACGCATACTTTTTCTTCTGTTTTTTCCAAAAACCAAGAAAGAGCAGAAGCTTGCTTCACCACTTCACCAATCACAATCATCGCAGGATTACTCACTTGCTGTTCAGCAGCCGTATCTACGATGGTACCAAGAGTGCCTGTAACCGTGCGCTGATAAACCGACGTGCCTTGTTCAATAAGAGCGACCGGCGTATCCGCGCTTTTTCCGGCGTCTAAAAGCTGACGGCAAATATAAGGCAAGTTTTTAACGCCCATGTAAACCGCAAGCGTATCAACTCCTTTTGCTAAATGCTCCCAGCGAATACTTTCCGGCTTGCCGCTCAAACAGTATCCCGTCACAACGGCAAACGAACGGCTCAGCTCACGATGCGTCACAGGAATTCCAGCATAAGCCGGTGCCGCGATGCCTGCTGTAATACCTGGAACGATTTCAAATGGAATTCCATGCTGAGCGAGCACTTCTGCTTCTTCACCGCCTCTTCCGAAAATAAACGGATCTCCGCCTTTTAACCGCACGACGGTATTTCCTTTTCTTGCGTAGAATACAAGCAAATCATGAATATCCTCTTGAGAAACGCAGTGATCACCAGGCTTTTTCCCGCAGTAGACGAGTTCGGCTCCTTCTTTTGCATACTGAAGAAGAACAGGGTTCACTAAGCGGTCATATAAAATAACATCTGCTTTTTCTAAACACTTTGCTGCTTTTATTGTTAGCAAATCTGGATCTCCTGGTCCAGCTCCTACAATGTACACTTTTTCTGTTCTCATTTTTGCTTCGCTCCTTTTAGTGTGTCCCCTTGAATTTTTGTGGCGCGTTGAAAATCAACGCGCCACGTTACTTATTCTTCAATTAAAAGATACAGCAAATCTCCTTCAACAGACGCTTCGTACGTGTCTACACATCCGCTGTCAGGCTCTTGTACGTTACCGTCATGCAAGCAAATTTTCCAGTCGTGCATCGGACAGAACACCGAGTCGCCGCTCACGATCCCTTCACTTAGCACCCCGCCTTTATGCGGACAGCGATTTTCAATTGCCCGTATTTTTCCGCTTGATAGCTTAAACACCGCAATTTCTTTTCCATTTACTTTCACTGTTTTACCAAGGCTTACTGGAAAATCATGAATCGACCCTACGCATACTTTTGTAATATTTTTATTCACCATCTTTATTTCCCCCCAGCTTTATGATGTGACAACTGTTTCGAACAGCTCTTTTTTCGTCTTTTTGCTTTCGACGATTTCTTTCCAAGGATCACGGTACGTAGATAACGCTTCGTCCATACGCATATTCAGCTCTCTTCTCGTCTCAGCGTCATCAAGCACTGACTGAATGTGCGAAAGTCCCATGCGCTCAATCCATGCAGACGTACGCTCTAAGTAATTAGCCGTTTCTCGGTAATACTGCAAATAAGCTCCTGTGATGTCCATCAATTCTTCGTCTGTTTTTACTTTATACAACAAATCTCCGCCGCGAAGATGCGTACCTCCATTTCCGCCCACGTAAATTTCCCAGCCGCCGTCAATTCCAATAAAGCCAATATCTTTAATACCTGACTCAGCACAGCTTCTTGGACAAGCAGATACAGCCATTTTCACTTTATGAGGCGTCCATAGTCCTTCAAATTTTTTCTCAAGCGCAATTCCAACGCCCATTGAATCCTGCGTGCCAAAACGGCAAAACTGTTCGCCGACGCATGTTTTCACCGTTCGCAGCGACTTACCGTACGCGTAGCCAGAAGGCATATCTAACTCTTCCCATACGCTAGGCAAATCTTCTTTTTTAACACCAAACAAATCAAGACGCTGACCACCCGTCACTTTTACGAGCGGAATTTCATATTTATCAACAACATCTGCAATTTTTCGTAAATCTTCTGCGTTTGTGACGCCTCCGTACATGCGAGGAACAACAGAATACGTGCCGTCTTTTTGAATATTGGCGTGCATGCGTTCATTCACAAATCGTGATTCGCGTTCATCAACGTATCCGATTGGATTCACCATACCTAAATAATAGTTCAGCGCCGGACGGCATTTCGAACAGCCTTCTTCATTGTTCCATTCAAGTACATTCATAACTTCACGCGTATGCGAAAGTCCCTTTGCTTTGATTTCTTCGACAACTTCATCTCGTGAAAGAGTCGTACAGCCGCAAATCGCTTCTTTTTGAGCCGTAGCGTCAAAGTCAGCGCCAAGAGTATGCTGAAGCACTTCCGCTACAAGCGGTTTACATCCTCCGCAGGAGCGAGAGGCACTTGTACAAGCTTTGATTTCATCAACTGATGAGCATCCTTGTTTTTGGATAGCTTCCACAATCGTCCCTTTTGTTACGCCGTTACAGCCGCAAATAATATCATCGGCTCTCATGCTTGCTACTAAGCTTTCACCCGCGTTACCGCCAGATGGCTGTAAAATCGACACTTTTGCGACATCGGATACATCTTCTTGCTTTTGAATCATTGAAAACAGTCGATTTCCGTCGCTGCTGTCTCCAAAAAGAACGGCTCCTACGATTTGATTGCCTCGCAGAACAAGCTTTTTATAAATGCCGTCTTGTTCATCGAACACTTTGATCGCTTTTTTCTCTTCATCTTCCGTGAAGTCTCCTGCTGAAAATACTTCAACACCTGATACTTTTAGCTGCGTTGATAAAACTGACCCTTCATAAGGCACTTTTTCTGCCCCGCAAATCGCTTTGGCTAATGCTTTTCCTTGTTCATACAGAGGTGCTACTAGCCCGTATACCATTCCTCTATGCTCTGCACATTCTCCAACCGCGTAGATGCTTGGGATATCCGTTTGCATATAATCATCCACGACAATTCCTCGGTTTACGTTAAGTCCCGCTTCTTTTGCAAGCTGAACGTTTGGCTTAATTCCAACGGCCATTACGACTAAATCAGCGTCTAAAAACGTCCCATCTTTGAAAGATAATCCTTCAACTCGTTCATCGCCGACGATTTCCGCCGTTTGTTTTTCAAGCAAAAACTTCATGCCTTGTTTTTCTAATTCGTTTTGAAGCAATTTGCCGGCGGTTGGATCGAGCTGACGTTCCATTAAATAAGGAGCTAAATGAATCACAGATACGTCCATCCCCAAATTTAACAGTCCGCGCGCTGCTTCTAATCCAAGCAGTCCGCCTCCAATAACCGCTGCTTTTTTATACTGCTGAGATGCCTGCACCATTTCATCCGTGTCTTTTATATCTCGAAAAGCCGTAACTCCTTTTTTATCTGATCCTGGAATCGGAAGAATAAAAGGAAGAGAGCCCGTTGCTAAAATTAATTCATCATATGATTCTACTCTGCCGCTGTTTGTCGCTACTTCTTTTTTTACTGAATCGATACTAGTAACCGTTTCGCCCGTATACAATGTAATATTGTTTTCTTGATACCAGTTCCAATCGTTTAACGTAATGTCTTCAACATTTGTATCTCCTTGCAGCACTTTTGATAGTAAAATACGATTATAGTTCGGATGCGGCTCGCTTCCGAAAATCGTAATTTCAAAAGCTTCGTTTGAAACCTTCAATACTTCTTCAATCGCTCGAACTCCAGCCATTCCATTTCCAATCAATACGAGTTTCTTTTTTTGCATCTTCCATTCCTCCCCTGGCGTCTATACCTGCTTGTTTCAAAGATATATTTCCTATGCATCTTTAAAGATATATTTAAGATATATGAATTTTCTGAATCGTTCAACTTATGTGTTAGGTTATCTAACACAGTTACGATATGTATGCGATTCCATTACTTTAACAGCTAGCAAAAAAAATAAGTGGTCTAATTACGTTTTAATTTGGATCATCCTTTGCATTTTATTTTGTGATGTTTTTCACAACGTTAATGTAACAAGAATAAATAACCTGAGCTATGATAAAAATCACTCCTAAATGTGATAAGTCAAAAATAAAAATCTTGAAAATTCTTTATAAAGAATTTTTTAAACAAACCGTTCTTTATAGTGTTTACTATCACTCTAAGATTCTTTATAATGAAATAATAAAACCTTTTTAAAGAACAGAATGGAGAAGAAGAATGCCTCTTGTAAACAGCAAAAAAATTTGGACACCTTTAGAATTTTGGGGATTTAAACTTTATAGGTGCAAAAATAACAAAAGCTATTATTATAAAACGAAGAAAAGACAAAACCTAATCAAATTATAAAAAAACCCCCCTATTTCACATGAAATAGGGGGGTTCCTCTTTATTTTCCTATGAACCAATTAACTAGATACTCTCCCCACACTTCATTTCCTTTTTTCGTTAAATTACCGCTGTCTTTATTTATATACTCTCCTAAATGAAACGGCCAAATGAGCGAGTGATTCATATAATACACCCAGTTTGCTTCAGAGACTCCCCTGATCGCTTCTACCCCTTCTTCATAGGACTCGGTTTGTGAAATATACGGCTGTGACGGCTGAATCATAAGGGTTTTTTTCAAGTCTTTGAGCTGATGAATTAGCTTGTCTGTATTTTCAAGCGTTTCATCTAACGTAAGGTGCTGATAGTCATTTTTAAGAGGTGCTTCAAACAGAATAATGTTTGGCTGAAGTTGATTAATTTGATCGGCAATATGTGAGGATAAAAGCTCATCCGTTGTCCCGTTACCATATGAAAGGGTTTTAACCGTAAATACATCACTTCCATATGTAGCTGCTAGCTCTTTTTTTAACTGCTGAGGCCACCCTGCTTCCTTTGCAGATGTGGCAATTACAAGAGTCAAAGGTTTTTTATTTGCGATAGATGATTGGATTTGCTTTGTGATAAAGTCTGGAAGATTTTTTGTATAAGCAGATACATCGGAAAACTGTTTTTCTTTATGTACAACAGCAGTTTTTACTTCACTTGCCTGCGCTTCCGTTTGCTCCTGCCAGTGCTGCGTCCCCGCATACATCACCGCCCCGCACAAAACAGCCGCCGCCACATTTACCCCAACCATCGCCTTCATTCAATCTCCCCTTTACACATTCTTCTTACAATCTCAGCAACTTGCTTTCATAAAGAAGAACGCAAAATTAGTAGCTCCTGCGAATATACCCTCAAAGGTTCACCTATCCGGATGAGACTAGCCCGCAAGGGAGGGTCTCATCCGGATAGGTCTAGCAACTCTACCATCACCGCTCTTCCGTGATGGTAGAGTTGCTACATCGATAATAGATATAGAAATAATTATAGATTAGTAGAAATTGGAATGGGGGACCTTTCGTACGTAAAATCTCTACAAATACACGTATACTTCGCATATTTCCTAGCGAAACGTGAAGTTTCCGGGGAAATTACGTCACGTTTCTTAAAAAGAAAACATAATGTACGCTCATTCGCACATGTGATCTTCCCCTTGTACAGTAGAGATACCGGCGGAATACAGCAAAAACGCGTTTTTGAAAAAGGAATGCTACATGCAAAAAAGCTCGTTTGATCAAATTGCTTCATCTTTTCATCCATTAATTGTATCGATGATTAGAAAGTTTCACATTTACAAAGACTACGACGAATATTATCAAATTGCGTTAATTGGTTTATGGAGAGCATATCAAAAATTTGATGAAAACAAAGGCTCTTTTTCCGCTTATGCCTACACAACCGTTCGCGGTACGATCCTTTCTCATTTAAAAGGCACCATTTTATACGAAGAACGTGAAACACCTGCTGAGCAGAACCTGCTTTCACTGAACGAAGATCCCGCTCTTCCCGTTCCGCTAGAAAATGAAATTATCAAGCAGCATATCGAACACTTAACGGGGAGAGAAAAAATCTATGTAATCGAACATCTGCTAGAAGGCTACTCGTATAAAGATATTGCCTATAAATACGGAGTCTCCACAGGAGCCGTTAAAAACTGGGGAAAAGCAGCTCGCAAAAAGCTAAAGGCCTCGCTTCTTCAGGAGTAAGAAAAGGAGGAAGCTTATGATAAGCTTCCTCCTTCCATTCATATGTGTAGTCCCATGCAACCGATTGTTCATATGTAGGACAAGTTCGTTTGATAAATCGAACGCACTACGCTAAAAAAAGCGGACTTTCTAAACAATAATTACGAATAACAGCTGCTCTGGCCAGCTTTTTTTCTAAACTATAATAAGAGAGTTTCACTGGAATGAACGTGCCGTCTTTGAAGTGAATCAGCATCGAGGGTGAATGAACTGTAGCAAGCGTGTGTGAAGTATGAACATGAGAGGCAAAAATCCAGGCGCAGCCATAGTCATTTGGCGAAGATGTCGGAAACGCAATGATGGCTTGTGAACGATTAATAACAAGCGGCGTAAGCTGTTTGTACGGAAACATTTTTCGAACGGCGGCGATGGAGCCGTTAAACGTACTTAATTCTCGAATACACGCTTCTTCTAATAATTGCTTACACGTCTTGCTTAGCATGTATTCTCCTGATGCATCTAGCACCTTTGTGCGGTGAATAGGATCATTCACTGGAATTAATGCTTTTGTTGTCAAACCAATTTGATAATTTTCAACATTTGTCATACATCTACCCCCTTTGCTACTTTATAACTATTCTATACTATCGAAACGGGAAAAATCTAGTCTTTTTTTCTCATTATTTGAAATATTTTGAATATATTTTATATCAAAGGAAAAAGCGCTGAAGCCAGCGCTTTTTCTCTTAGATAAAAATGTCTAAAATAAGAACCATTGCAAAAGCCGCAAATGATAGAATCGTTTCCATCACTGTCCACGTTTTTAACGTTTGAGCTACTGACATATTGAAAAATTCTTTGATTAACCAGAAGCCAGAATCATTTACGTGCGATAGCATCACAGAACCTGCACCTGTTGCTAATACTAGCAGCTCTGGGCTGACGTTTGGCATCGTTGCTGCAATTGGTGCGACAATACCTGCTGCTGTTGTCATTGCTACTGTTGCTGAACCAACTGCTGCACGAATTAACCCTGCAATTACAAACGCTAGCACGATAGGAGAAAGATGTGCATCTTGAGCAAATCCCGCGATCGCGTCACCTACACCGCTTGCTGTTAAAATTTTATTAAAACCGCCGCCTGCACCGATGATTAAAATGATCGAAGCAACGGGTCCAAGACATTCATTTGTGAATTTTAATAAATCGTCTTTGTTGTACCCTCTTGCAAAGCCGAACGAATAAAAAGCAAACACTAGCGAAATCAACAGCGCGACGATTGGACTTCCGATAAAGTTTGTTACGTAGCGAATCGTACTTGTTTCTGGATAAACAAACCCAGTAATTGTTGCTAAAAGCATTAATAGTACCGGTAGTAAAATCGTGAATAACGTAATGCCGAAGCCAGGAAGATCTTTATGCTTTGACTCTGTGAACTGCTCCATAATTTCACCCGTTGGCTCTACGTGAACACGGCGTGAAATGAACGATCCGTAAATCGGACCTGCCACGGCTGCAGCTGGAAATGCCACAACTAATGAATACAAAATCGTTTTACCTAAATCTGCTTTAAAGATATCTACCGCTAGCATCGCTGCTGGATGTGGAGGTACTAAACTGTGAACAACGGCTAAGCCGGCAATTAATGATAAACCAATTTTAATAAGTGACGTACCCGTATGCTTGGCAATTACAAACACAAGCGGAATTAATAACACAACTCCAACTTGGAAAAAGACCGGAATACCGCAAATAACGGCTACAACCATCATTGCCCAGTGTACGTTCTTTTCACCGAATACTTTAATTAACGTGCGGGCAATACGCTCGGCTCCGCCTGACTCTGCCATCATTTTACCTAACATCGTTCCAAGACCAAGAACAATCGCGATAAATCCTAATACGCTCGCTACTCCTTCTTGGAAAGCCGTTACGATATCAGGCAGCTTCATTCCTGAAATAAGACCCATAAACAAAGCCGCGACAATTAGTGCTACGAACGGATTTGTTTTAAACTTAGCAATTAAAAAGATTAGTCCGACAATCGATACAATCGCATACAGCAAAAGACTTGCTTCATGACTTAATCCGAATACTGAATTCATATGTTCATCCCCTTAGTGTGACCATTTTTCATGTACGTACATCCAAATAATGTATACGCTTTCAAATATTTTCTAAAGTGAACGCACCTCGTACGTTCACTTCTTTCTATTCACTTAGTAACTCAACCGTTTCACGAAGCGTTGTTTTAGCTCCAACATTCCCAGGGAAAATGATATACGCAATGCCTGGAAACTTGCTTTCCTCTCCCGTTACCCATACCGGAATGCCCGGCTTGATTTGTCCAGCTACCGTCGCACGCTTTACAGACAATCCGTTTACACCAATATCACTTGATGTAATGCCGCCTTTTGCAACGATAAAGTTTGGACGAACGTTTAAGCGGCGAACAATGCTTGTCACTGCATCTGAAATTTTTACAGATAATTTCAGCTCTTCTTCTTTTTTTCCTTCACCAAGATCTAAGCGCTCGCGTCTTGTATACACAGCCACCGTTTGACCTTGTGAAATAAGCTTCTCTGCTTCATTGATAATATGGTTCACTTCTTCTTCAAACTTTTCAGGTTCTAAGACAAGATGACAGTCAAATTCAATAAATTCAATGAAGCTGCATTTCTTTAATTCTTCCAGCTGCTCCGTTGTTTTTTTGACGTGTGACCCAACCATAATTAATCCGCCGTTTGACGACTTCTCTTTAATGAGCTCTTCTTTTGTTAAAAGGTCTTTGTCGCTCACGCCGCCCATTACTTTTGTTAAAGCCGCAGCGCTTCGATACATAAAATGTTTTCCAAGCTTCATCGCACGAAGAAGCGCAATCGTCACAACCTTTACGTCCACATAATCTACTGCGTTCACAACTACTTTGTTAAAGTCTTTCACTTCCATTAACTGATTTGTGATCGTCACTAAATCAAGTGCACGAATGCTCCCAAGGGAAATATACGTCGTATGACTTGCTTTAAATTTTCCTTCTGACTTTTCTTCTACCCACTCGCCTAAATGAGACTTACTGTAGCCAAACGTACGGTCTTTTGCAAACTCCGTTTCTCCTGCCGGCACTAAGTAGTCTTCATCCTGCACGTAGTGAATGTTATCAACTGTGAATCGTCCGCCTTCTTTAAAGAAAGGAAAAATCACTTCGCCGTCAAGCACTTGATTGGAGTGCTGTTCAACGTTTTTCTTTAATACTTCTGTTTCTAACGGATAGTGGCCGCGAAGAGTGGAATCACCTCTGCTGATAATTAAAAACTCTTTATCTACTTCAGCCGCTACCTCTGTAATAACAGCCGCAATGTCTTCGTGTGCTTTTTCCGTTTCAGAAGCGGTAAATCCGCGTGAATTTGTTAGAATAAAAAACATGGAGTTTTCTTCTAAAAACCCTCGCTTGATGCTGTCTTTGCTCCAATCTGTGTACACGGAAATACCGTTAACCGTTTGAACGCCCGTTGGATCATCATCTAGGACAATGATTTTTTGATTAAACGTCAGCAGCTCTTCGTCGAGCATTTTTTGTACAAGTGCCTCATCGACCGCTGGAATGTCTTTAAACACGTCGCTTACAAGACGTTTTTCATCTTGTTTAATCATGCTTCCACCTTCTTTTTCACTTCAACGTTTGCTAATTTTTCATAGTACTGCACAATTCCGCCGTGATCATCGCTTGCTTTTCCGTCTACTTTTAACGCGTGGAAAATTTCCACAAGCTGACTTGAAAGCGGAAGCGGTACGCCAATGTCATGAGCCGTTTCCATCACGTTTGTCATATCTTTTAAGTTAATATCAATGCGTCCGCCTGCTACAAAGTTGCGGTCTAAAATAAGCGGTACTTTTGCATCTAATACAGCGCTTCCTGCTAATCCGCCACGAATCGCTTGATACATTTTTTCAACGTCAATGCCTGCTTTAGCTGCTAATACAAGTGCTTCAGACATCGCTGCAATATTTAAGTTTACAATGACTTGGTTTGCAAGCTTCGCCGTTACGCCGCTTCCATTGTCTCCAACAAGCGTTACTTCTGCTCCCATCGCATGAAGAATGGATGAAATGCTTTCAAAGATATGTTCGTTTCCTCCGACCATAATCGCAAGCGTGCCGTCAATTGCTTTTGGCTCTCCGCCGCTAACCGGAGCGTCTAGCATATGAATTCCTTTTTGTGCAAGTTCAGCTGCAATTTCTTTTGATGCTACCGGTGAAATGGAACTCATATCGATGATAACGCTTCCTTCTTTGGCGCTATGAATTAACCCTTCTTCTCCAAGTACTACGCTTTTTACATGATGTGAAGCCGGAAGCATCGTGATCATCACGTCGCTGTTCACCGCAACTTCAGCAAGACTTGCTGCTCCAAATCCTCCTGCTGCTTTCACTTCTTCCACTGCTGCTTTATTAATATCGTAAACCGTTACCTCAAATCCTGCTTTTAATAGATTGAGTGTCATCGGTTTTCCCATAATTCCAAGTCCAATAAATCCAACGCGTTTTGTCATTTTCGTTTCCTCCCCTTGTTGTATACGTTTTCAAATACGTTTTAAAAAATAATGTATACGTTAAAATATTTTTTGTATACATTTCTGATAATTTTGTATACACTCATCATATTCGCATTTTATTTATTTGTCTAGCCTTTTTTTAAATGAAATTTATTTCTAAAAGCGAAACTTTCCGTCCCACCTTTTCACAAGTTATAGTATGATTTGGGTATACGCGTACAAAATGATAAAAAATAAAGAGAGAAAGAGACGAGATTTTCTCGTGTCGAATGCTAGAGGTGAAGTAGAGTATGTTAAGAAATCAAGGTTCTCGTTCGTCTCATCACCCTTCTTATGAGATGATTCGAGATAAAATTTTAAACGGTGAGCTTGAAGGCGGTACAAAAATCGTCGAAGAAAAATTAGCGAGCGAGCTTGGATTCAGCCGAACGCCGATTCGTGATTCCATCAGACGCTTAGAATATGAAGGACTGATTGTCCGAAAAAAAGTGGTGTCGCCGACAGAAAAAGATTTGCGCAACTTGTTTGAAGTACGAATGCTGCTAGAAGGCTCAGCTTCTAAAGCTGCGGCAACTTTTTTATCTGATAACGAATTAGAAGAGTTAAAGGAATGCGTAGACATCGGAAGAAACGGCTCGTTTGAAGAAATCATGAGCGCCAATGAGCGTTTTCACGCTATTATTGTGAACGCAAGCAACAATGACGTAATGATTAACATCATCGACCGCATGCAGTCGATCATTTACTTGTTCCGTCATACCGTGGTTTTTTACAACCGCCCATTTTTAATTGACGAACACGAAGACATTTATAATGCTATTAAAGAACGCAATGCTGAAAAAGCTGAAGCGTTAATGCAAGAGCATCTTCAAAAAGACTTAGAGTTTTGCCTGCATTTACTTCAAAGAAGACAATAAAAAAGCTGCCGATTGGCAGCTTTTTTATACGTACATTTTTTCCTTTGTAGAAATATCAGCTAACTGTCCGCTGCTGTTTTTGAACACCACGTGTTTTTTTGAAAACTTCGTTGGCGAATCAATACCGGCAGCTGCGGCTAAATTAAACAATCCTTCACGTAATGACAGCACGTAATTGCACACGCGGTATGATTTCTCTTCAATAATAAGCGCTTTTTGCAGCTTCGGATCTGTTGTCGCTACGCCCACCGGGCACCTGTTGTTGTGGCACACTTGCGCTTGAATACAGCCAACAGAAAACATAAAGCCTCTGGCAATATTAACACAGTCGGCACCTAGCGATAAAGCCGTCGCAATTTTATCAGCCGTTAACAGCTTGCCGGATGCAAAAAGCTTCACTTCATCGCGAACGCCATACTTTTTAAGCAGTTCATCCACAAAAGGAAGTCCTGAAAACAGCGGTACCCCCGCTCCGTCCGCTAATTCTTGAAACGATGCGCCCGTTCCTCCTTCTGCTCCGTCGATCGTAATAAAATCAGGACCACTTCCTGTCTCTTTCATATACGCCGCCATTTCTTCAAGGTCATTTGTGTTTCCTACAACCATTTTAATGCCTACTGGCTTGCCGCCTACATCTCGAAGTTTTTCAATAAACTGGAACATTTCAGGATACGAAGCGAATTCTTTAAAACGGTTTGGACTGTCTACCGATTCTCCTGGCTTCAAGTTGCGGATTTCTGCAATTTCTTCCGTTACTTTTGAACCGTCTACGTGACCCCCTCTTGTTTTAGCTCCTTGCGCCAGCTTTATTTCAAACGCTTTAATTTGCTTCATTTCACTTTTCTTTTTAAATTCTTCCCATGAAAATTCGCCTTCTTTTGTCCGAACGCCAAAAAGCCCGGGCCCAATTTGAAAAATGATATCGACGTTTCCTTTTAAATGATACGGTGACAGGCCTCCTTCTCCCGTGTTCATCCACGTGCCGCCTGCTCGTCCTAATCCTAGTGATAAAGCGGTAATCGCATGGTCACCAAGCGCACCAAAGCTCATGCCTGATTGACCGATTAATCCTTTTACAACAAATGGATTTTTGCATGAAGGACCTATAACGACCGCCTCTTCATCTCGCAAATAAAACGGATCCGCTTCTTTTTCTTCACGGTGCTCTCTTCGGCTAAATAAGTTATCGGCGTCCATTTTATATACTTTCGTTTTAATTTTTTGCGTATTATCCGCTTTCATTTCGTCGCGCTGCTTTGGAAACACCGCGTTTCGAATATAGTAACCCGGTTCATTAAAATTACGTTCTGAGCCAAACCCCATCATTCGGTTGAGGTATTTACCTGACTTAACGGTTTGTTCATATTGATTTCTAGAAAACGGCTTGCCTTCGTTATTATTCAAAAATAAATACTGACGCAGTTCAGGCCCCATTTTCTCAAAAATATAGCGCATTTTCCCGAGCAGCGGATAGTTTCTCAAAACCGAATGCTCTTCTTGTTTTTCATCTTTCATCCAAAGAATAACAGCAATAATAACCGGCACTACAATCACAAGCATCATGACCGCACCAAAAATAAGTAAAATGATTTCAAACACTCCCATGATATCCCTCCTAAAAAGACTCTCCTATACGGAGAGTCACTGATTAAAGCATTCTGCTTAGTCCTTTACGAAGCGGCGGCATTTCGAGCTCGTGTTCTTTAAAGAACTTTTTCATGATGTGCTTCGAATAATTGGCCGCTTGTCCGAATGAAATTTTGCCTGGAAGCGGCGGTTCATCTGCGACAACGACATCAATCACTACAGGAACATTCGCAAGCGCTGCTTTTTCAAAAGCGGTTTCGAGCTCTTCGTATTTTTCAACGTGGTAGCCAATTCCTCCGCAAGATTCAGCGAACTTCGCAAAGTTCATTTCACCAAGCTGCGTTTGGTAATCCAAGTGACCTTGAATGGCTTGTTCATATTTAATCATGCCGATTTCACTGTTATTCAGCACCACTACGACAATTGGCAGCTTGTACTTCACAGCCGTTACAAAATCTTGCATGACCATCGTAAAGCCTCCGTCACCGCAAACGGCTACCGATTGTTTTTCAGGATGAGCAAGCTTTCCTGCAATAGCAGCCGGAAGTCCGCAGCCCATCGTTGCCAGCCAGCTTGAAATCACAAATTTTTGATTTGTCATGCGGAAATGTCTCGCCATCCATACCGTTACGTTCCCGACATCAACAGATACAATCGCATCATCATCAACGATTTTTTGCAGCTTAGGGATGACTTGCTGCGGCTTGATTGGCGTACTCACTTCGTTTTCTTCTTTTTCTACGTGCTTCCACCAGTTTTCCATATTAACTTGACACTCTTCTAAGAAACGGCGGTTTTCTTGATAATCTAAATTATGCGCAAGCTGCGACAGCGTCGTTTTCGAGTCTCCGACTAATCCAATCGATACAGGATAGCGTCTGCCGATTTGTGTGGCGTCAGAGTCCAGCTGAATCGCTTCAACCCCGTCCGGTAAAAACTCACGGTACGGAAACGATGTGCCCACCATAATCAATAAGTCGGTTTCTTCCATCGCTTCATACGCCGGCTTTGTCCCAATTTGCCCGAGTTGTCCTAGATTATAAGGATGATGATCAGGCAGTATTCCTTTACCCGGAAGCGTAAAGATAATCGGCGCCGCAATTTTCTCCGCGAACTGCGCTAACTCAAGCTTGGCGTGCTTTGCACCCGTTCCTGCTAAAATGACCGGTTTTTTTGCGTACTTAATGGCTAGAATCGCTTTAGCTACATCTTCAGGGTCACTGTGAGAAATGGATTTTGATACATTGGCAACTGGCGTTTTTTCATCAATTTTAATCGTTGAAGACGGAATATCATCTGGAATGACTAGAACCGCGACGCCTTTTTTCGCATAAGCCGTTCGAATGGCTTGCTGAAGCAGATGCGGAAATGATTCAGGCGAATCTACTCGGTGATTAAACACCGACACATCGTCAAAAACACGTTCTAAGTTCACTTCTTGAAACGATTCATTGCCAAGCTTCGCACGAGGCACCTGTCCGGCTAGCACTAGCACCGGGGCACCGTCTGCTTTAGCATCATACAAACCGTTTAACAGATGAATCGCACCCGGCCCTCCAATTGACAAACACACGCCGATTTTACCCGTGATTTTAGCGTAAGAAGATGCCGCAAGTGCACCTACTTCCTCGTGACGGACTTGAATGAATTCAATTTCATCTTTTTCACTTCGCAGATTGTCCATAAAATGATTGATGGAATCTCCCGGCATACCGAAAATGTGATCGATATTCCATTCCTTTAATACAGACATGGCTGCCTTTCCAGCTGTAGTTTTTATCATATTCAGTCTTCCTTTCTTTAACTTTGTTTCTATTCCATACCACAATGAAAGAAAGACAAAACAAGGGACTTTCCCGTTTTTATGGAAAAGTCCCTTGTTTTCAGCTAAATAATTTAAATAAACTAAATTTTTTCATCGGCTCAGGCTCTAATTGATGAACCGGACGACCGTCGATAATGGCTTCTGCATTTTCAATAAAAAAATAAAGTTCTGAAGCACCGTACATATCGGAAATATAATCATACGCTTTTGAAAGTGTATAGTCGTGGTAATTGCGAGCATGAACGCCAGAGGCAATCACGTGGGCTAAGCGGTATTTAATAAACGTACACGCCGCTTTTCGTTCTTTTTTTCCGTTTAAACCAAGAATACTAGCGGCGCTTAGCTGAACGAGTACGCCTTTTTTAACAAGCTCATATAAACGCTCAGGATGATCTCGGAAAATCGGATGGCATTCTGGTGAACGTAGAATAGGCAAAACGCCTTTTGTTAGAAGATCAGACAGTATCTTTTCAAAATAAGGTGAGACATCATATTCAGGCAGTGAAAGAAACAAATATTTATCGGTGTGATTAAGCGTAAGAAGCTGATTTCGCTCATAGTTTCGCAGAAGTTGAGGCGATAAAGGGACAAGCTGACCTGGTAATACTTGAAGAGGAATACATGAATTCGTGAGCCATTCATTAGCTGCATTCACATAGAGAAATAAATGGTGTTTCATAAACTCTTGATCGCTATCATAAAGCGGCGTCGCCACCACCGACTGAACCCCTTGATCCGCTAAGGAGCGTGCCATTTTCAAAAAGCCGTCTACTTCCTCAGGTCCGCTATCGATATTAGGCAATATGTACGTATGAATATCAATCACTTTATTTCCCTCCCTGCGCTTTGTATAGCTCTATTCTACGACGATTTTAAATGTGAAACTATGTATTCTTCTCGACATTTACCACCACGAACCCCGTAAAACCGCGCACTTTCCTGTCATCTACTTAACTAACAATATTTTACTATCACTCTATGTGAGAACGCAAACATAATTTGTAAAATAACTCCAAATAATAATGATAAAAGAAGGGATTGAAATAGGTCTTTGTATGCAAATACCCTGATTAAACAGAAGTTAATCAGGGTACAAAGGGAAAAGTTAAAAGATTCCTAGAAATTTTGTTTTTTTAGTGCGTACAGGGGGCAAAATTTGAATGCGTTGACCATTAAATGCAGCTTCAGCATTTTGCATTAGTAGCTGAGCCGTCTCAGCTCCTTTTTCTTTTACAATTACATCATAAGCCTCACGCAATGAATGCTGCTTGTAGTTGTCCAAACTTGCACCAGAGGCAATCACGTGAGCAAGATTATGTTCGATAAACTGCATCGCGGCTTTTTTGGCTGCTTTGCCGTTTCTTCCAACAATACTATCTGATGATAATTGTACAATAGCACCTTTTTTTACGAATTTATATAATCCATTTTTATGCTCTAAAAAGTATGGATGGCATTCAGGTTCGCTAATAATCGGAACAATTTCTTTTAACTGAATGTCGTATAACAGGTTTTTAAGGTAGGACGGTTCTTCTTGGGTCGGGATGGTTAGTATCATGTACTTCTCCTGTGAAGTGGGAACAGCTTGTTGCTCATGGTAAGATGCTGCAAATTCGCGAGTCGCTAACACTTCCGTTCCTTCTACAATTGTAAGAGGAATGTGGTTATCTTTTAACGTTTGGTTTGCTTCTTTTACATAGAGATAAAGAGCCGTATTTGTCTCTTTATCTAACGTCGTTGCTACTGCTTTTACACCTTGATTCACTAAATGTCTAGCCGCTTCTACAAATTGTTGTTTTCTACCTTCTGCTCTAGGTAGCATATGAGTATATATGTCAATCACAAAATCTTCTCCTTATATCTCTGCGATTATTATCTGGAAAGTCTTCTATACCGTTCATTATTTTAGCATACTTCTTTTACCAGAATAACAACCTTTGGAACCATAACAAAAAGCCTATTCATTACGAACAGGCTTATACAAATTAAAATATGCCTAGTATTCTTCCTTTTTTTATCCGCTCTGGCTGTTCTTTAAAAATAGCCTTACCTTCTAGGATATAATCCGCATTTTCCATGAACTTGTAAAGGATTTGTATACCAAACTGTTTAGACAAGATCTCGTGCGCTTTGGGCAATGCATAACGTTCGTACGTATCAACGCATACCCCTGATGCAACGACATGAGCGAGTCCACCGTTTATAAAGGAAAAAGCGGCTTTTTTCTCTTTACGACCATTTTGACCCGTTAAGCTGCCGGCAGACAACTGAACAATCGCTCCTTTTCTAACGAGTTCATACAAACGGGAAGGGTTGTCTAAAAATAAAGAGTGTCTTTCTGGTTCACTAATGATTGGAACCACGCCTTTTAGCTGAAGCTGATAAAGAAGTTGTTCCGTAGAGCTAACCGTATGTTCATTTGAAAGCTGTAAAAGCATGTACTTCGTGGTTTGATTAATAGTCATAACGACATTTTGTTCATATGCTTGAACAAGATGCTGGTGAATGATTGCCATATGTCCCGGCAAAATGGTAAGAGGAATAAAGGAATGCTGAAGGCTTTCATTAGCTGCGTCTATATGCGTAGAAATACTTACGGCATCAGCACCTTCAGTATCATACAGAGGAGCTGCCACGACAGCGGTTATACCTTGATTCACTAGTGACTTAGCCATTGCTAGAAAATCATTTGTATTGCGCGGCCCTTTGCCTACATTCGGCAAAATATTTGTATATAAATCTATCACAGCACATGCCCCCTTTAATAACGATAAGTATATCTAATCTTAATACTATTTTTAGGAATTTTCAATCTTTTAAAAGGTGGCTGCTTACCTTTTTACGTATAATTTACAAATTCCCCGTATTCACTATGTTATATGTTAGTAAAAGGGATTTTTTAGTATATAAAAGTTTGTCACAATGCTTTTCGTACCTCTAACAACATAAAATTCAAGTGAATTTCTTGCTTATTTCTCCTGAACATCAGTCATATGGTTTCCACTCTGTTTTTTAAAGTCGCATCCTAGCCTTTTATATAAAAAACCTGTCAAAAGACAGGTTTAAGATGCTGTAAAATATTTTTCTAAGTAGCTGCTCCACGCTTTATTACCTTCAGCAGTTGGAACACGCTGCTTCTCTACTACATAATCTAGTACTTTCTCTGATTTATAATCAGGCCATGCACTCCAATGGTTTACATACTCATAGCCATTCACTTTCGCATACTCAACTAGGGCCTCTGCTTCTTTTGGATAATTTGTAGCATTATAAATTGGCTGAGATGGTTGTAAAATCGTTACAAGATCTTTATCAGCAGCTGTTATATGAGACATAATCACATTCAAGTTATCCAGTGTATTTGTAATACCGACAACACCATTGTCATTTAATAAAAAAGGCTCAAACAACAGCACATCAGGCTTTTCTTTTATAATGTCTTTATAATCTTGATTGCGGACAAAGTCAAGCGTTGTTTCGTCTTTGTATTCTAGTACGCTCGTTTCTACAAGCGAACCGTATGTATGGTTTAGTGTTTGTTTTAACATTTCAGGCCAAGCCTTTGAGTCAGTAGACGTTGATTGTGAGCCTACAATTAATAGCTTCATCGGCTTTCCTGACGCCTCTGCTTTTTTTAACTTCTCTTTCACGGATCCTGGAAGATTCTCTGCGTAGTCTTCCCAATTCTTACTAGACACTTTACTAACGCTGTTACTTAATGTGCTTGTACTAGAAGCTTCTGCAGATGTCTGATGGTCCCAATACATTTTACCCGCGACTATAGTAACGATAAGCACAACGGCCGCACAGATGTTCACAAATATTTTCATAAATTAACTCCCTTATTCTTTTACTTGTCTTTCCATTATAATATATTTTTTACTGTTTTTTTATAAAAAATGATTAAAAATGCCATTTTTTTTGGTAAGATAGAAGAATAGTTGTGTATTTTGTCACATGATGAAGGACACGACCACTACATCTAAAAAATCGAAAAGGAAGATAAAAATGGAAACAGAACATGAAGTAAATCGCAGGAAAAAAAAGCGCAAGTCAAAAAAGAAAAAAGGATTTAAAATTGCTTTAGGTATTATACTTCTTCTTATTTTAGGCGTGGGGATTTACGGATATTCCGTATACAGCTCAGTAGCCAATACCTTTAATCGTACGCATGAACCACTAAGCCGTGATAAATCAGATAAACGCTCTGAAAAAGTAAGTCTAGCAAAACGTGATCCTATTTCAATTTTGCTTCTAGGAGTAGATCAACGAGGAGCTGACCGCGGACGTTCAGACTCACTTATGCTCCTAACAGTAAATCCTGATAAACAAGCGGTCAAAATGTTGAGTATTCCTCGTGATACGCGTACTGAAATTATCGGCAAAGGAAAAGAAGACAAAATCAATCATGCCTACGCATTTGGCGGAGTTGACATGTCCATTAAAACAGTAGAAAACTTTTTGAATATACCGATTGACTACTACATACAAGTAAACATGGAAAGCTTTAAAGACATTGTAGATGCAGTTGGCGGTGTTACCGTAAATAACACATTAGATTTCACCTATGAAGGACATCACTTTGAAAAAGGGAAACTCGAGTTAAACGGTGAAAAAGCTCTAAGTTATTCGCGTATGCGCTACGATGATCCACGCGGTGACTTTGGCCGTCAATCTCGCCAGCAGCAAATTATTCAAGCAGTTATCAATGAGGGCGCAAGCATCAAGTCTCTTACGAATTACGGAACTATCCTAGATGCAATTGGCGACAACGTTAAAACAAACTTAACGTTTGACGATATGAAAGAAATTCAATCGAACTACAAAGAAGCACGCAACAATGTTGAGCATATTCAAATGGATGGTACAGGCGGAAAAATGAACGGTGTTTATTACTACAACGTACCAGAGGCAGAACGAACAAAAGTTTCCAATGTATTAAAAGAAAATCTAAACTTAAACTAAAAAGAACCCCTCCAGCCGAAGCTGGAGGGGTTCTTTCAAGCGGACATACAATTAAACACCATAATAATAGTAGTAATCACTGCCTTCTTCCATTTTACGATTGTTCAACACGGCACCCAATACTTTCGCATTAGCTTTCAGCAAGAGCTCTTTTGCTCTTACTGCAGCTTCTTTATCGGTTTTACCACTGCTAACCACAAGAATTGAGCCGTCCACTTGATTCGCTAAAATCTGTGCATCTGCTACTGCCAAAACAGGAGGCGTATCAAATATAATCATATCGAACTCTTCTTTCATTTCTTTCAAAAGTTCCGTCATATTATTTGATGCAAGCAGTTCTGCCGGATTAGGAGGAATAGGACCGCTTGTAAGCAAAAACAACTCTGGTACTTCTGTTGCTTGAACAGCTTGTCCAAGCGTAGACTGTTTTGTTAATACATTCGTTAAGCCAACGTGGTTTTCTAAACGGAATGTATAATGAGAAGTCGGCTTACGTAGATCTGCATCGATTAACAACACTCGAAGCCCCTGCTGAGCGTAAACGGTTGCCAAATTCGAGGCTGTTGTTGACTTCCCTTCTCCGGGACCTGTTGACGTTAACATAATAGACTTAATGTCTTGTTCTGTATCTGAAAACTGAACATTGGTACGGATCGTACGGTACTGCTCAGCTACAGGGTCTTTAGGACTATTATGAGCCAGTAAACGACGTTTTAACGTCAGTAATTTATCATTTTTCTGGTCTTTTCGTTTACGAGCCATACGTTTCACCTCTTTGCGGAGCACGAGTATTTAGTGGTGGTCTTGCAGCTACGTTTGTTGCTTTAGGTACTTCTTTGATAATTGTAATAGCACCTATTACCGGAAGGTCAAGAATAGTTTCAATATCTTGCTCGGTTTTAATCGTATTATCTAAGTACTCTAGTAAGAAGGCTAGTCCCACTCCAACTATCAATCCCACCACAATCCCAATCACAATATTAAAAAGCGGCTGGGGTTTAACTGGTGAAACATTATCTTTTACTTCTGCTTTTGAAAGAATACTTACGTTATCAACTTTCATAATCTTGGAAACCTGTGTTTGAAACACTTCAGCTGTTTTATTAGCAATTTGAGTAGCTACTTGTGAAGATGGATCTTGTACAATTATTTCAACTACTTGAGAATTTGTTGCACTACTAACCGTAATTTGACTATTAAGAGCATCTACACTACGATCTAAGTTTAGCTCCTCTTTCACTTTATCTAAAATGGCTGGGCTTTTAATAATAACATTATAGGTATTTATTAATTGAATGTTCGTTTGTACTTCATTACCCGTATACAACTGCTGATCAGACTTTGTTTGATTAACAAGAATTTGAGTTTTTGACTCGTAAATAGGCGTAATAATAAAAAAACTAATGACTGCACTAATAATAGCAGCAATAATTGTAATTAACGCAATCAACCATAGGCGTTTTTTCAGCGTCTGAAACAACTCTTTCAAACTAATGCTTTCTTCCATGATGACCTCCGAATACTTAATAGAATCAAAACAATACAGACTACATTATAATAGACATGGATATATTTATCTATATTTTTTTCTTATTTATAGGATGTTTTTACAAAAAATAGATACTAATTTTTTTCTACAGACTTAATGACTAACATCTCGAAAATTAATATACTTATTAGTTATAAAATTATTATTGAATTATTTTTTTCTTGGTATCTAAGTAATCCATAATAAACTTATCATAATTGTTCTGTTCAGATAATATGAATTCAATCGCTTCTCTAACAGCCCCTCTTCCTCCACGAGCCTTAGTGACTTGGTTAACGTGTTTTTTTACAAACTCTACAGCATCATTTGGTGCAAATGAGAAGCCAACTTTCTTTATCACTGGAATATCATTAATATCGTCTCCGATAAAACACACCTCTTTTAAAGATATTCCTAATTTATAAGCGAGTTTATTTAATTCACTTTCTTTATCTTTTATAGACTGATAGACGTGAGTAATATTTAATTCGTTAGCTCTTAATGACACTGCATTAGAGAATCTACCTGTCATGATAGCAACTTCAATTCCAAAAAACTGTGCTAAGCCTATACCCATTCCATCTTTTACATTGAATTGTTTATATTCAGTTCCGTCAGATCCAATTAATAGGCTGCCATCTGTTAAAACTCCATCTACGTCAAGAATGATTAATTTAATATCAACCATTTAAGTTTAATCCCACCTTTGTAAGACTTTGAATATTAAGAATCCCCAACACATTATTAACTTCATCAACCACTGGTAATACATTAATGTTATTGCCCTCCATAAGCTTTAAAGCTTTAATAGCCAGTTGATTAGAACTTATTTTTATAGGTGAAGGATTATACAAATTTTCAACTTTTAAATTCAGTATATTTTCTCCTCTTGATAAAGCACGCCTTAGATCTCCATCAGTTAATATACCAATTAACTTATTAGAGTTATTTACTACCGAAATAGCTCCCAAACCCGTATCTGTCATTTTAAATATAATATCTTTTACATCTTCATGTATATAAGCTTTTGGATTTTTTTGTTCAATTTCTAAAATATCATTAACTGTAAGTAACAACTTTTTGCCTAAAGAGCCTCCTGGATGAAAAACCGCAAAATTTTCTGGTTTAAAGTCTCTAGCTTTTAATAACGAAATAGCAAGAGCATCTCCAATTGCTAATGTTAACGTAGTACTTGTAGTAGGAGCTAAACCTAAAGGACATGCTTCTCTGATTTTCCCGAAAGAGATGGTATAATCTGATTTTAAAGCAAGAGTAGAATTACTATTTCCTACAATTGAAATCAACCTAGCTCCTATAATATTTATGGATGGCAAAATACTTAAAACTTCATCAGATTCACCGCTATTAGATAGTGCAATTATTACATCTGATTTCGTTACCATACCTAGATCTCCGTGCAGGCCTTCTGTCGGATGCAAAAATAAAGAAGGTGTTCCAGTGCTTGCAAAAGTAGCAACCATTTTTCTACCTATAATTCCAGATTTACCAACACCCGTTATTATAACTCTCCCCTTACAATTTAATAATAAATCGATAATATCAATAAATTCATTAGAAATGTTGTCGCTAAATTCAATAATAGCTTCAGCTTCTTCTTTTAGAACTTTTTTTATATCTAATAAATACGTTTTATCTTCCTGTTTAGTTTGCATTTGATCACCTATTTGGATTATTTAAATAATCTTCGATAAAAAATAAAAAGCCCACATAGTGGCTTTTTATTTTTAATTGGCTGCATTATAAATTTTTATTAGTTTTTCAAGTACTGTCCGCACTTCACTTAATTTAACCATATTTGGACCATCTGATTTTGCATTATCTGGATCAGGGTGTACTTCCATAAATACTCCATCAACACCAACTGCCAAGGCAGCTTTCGCTAGATACTCCACATAGGCTCTATTTCCTCCAGTAGAATCTCCCTTTCCTCCTGGCTTTTGGACACTGTGAGTTGCATCAAAAATTACTGGATAACCAAACTTTTTAAGTTCAAGTAGTCCTGAAAAATCTACTACTAAGTTATTATATCCAAATGTAGTTCCTCTCTCACATAACATGATATTTTCAGAACCACTTTCTTGTAATTTATTCACAACGTTTTTCATATCCCATGGTGCTAAAAATTGTGCTTTTTTCACATTTACAATTTTCCCTGTCTTTGCAGCAGCTACTAATAAATCAGTTTGTCTACATAAAAACGCGGGTATTTGTAAAATGTCAACCACTTCTCCAACTGGTTCTGCTTGATAAGGTTCATGAATATCAGTAACTAATTTGACGTCATAAGTATCTTTTACTTTTTGTAATATTCTTAGTCCTTCTTCAAGGCCTGGACCTCTGTAAGAATGAATAGATGTACGATTAGCCTTATCAAATGAAGACTTGAAGTAAAATTCAATTCCTAAGTCGGAAGTAATTTCTTTCAATTCCTTAGCTACTTCCATTACTAAATTTTCATTTTCAATAACACAAGGTCCTGCAATTAATTTAAACATGTTGTTCTCTCCCATTTTCATTTAGTGTTTTAATCAATTTAAGTGCAAATTCATAATCTTCTTTTGTATCAATATCTACTGCTTCATATTCATCTATTTCCTGTATATAAGGATTAAATCCAATTCTCCTCTGATGCTTAGTAAAAACATCCTGTTTAAACATAAAAAATCCGCTTGTTTCTACATAGATAGGCTCAATATCTTGTGTTCTAGGTATATCATTTAAGTCATAATTAATAGGCTTATTGTCGAACCAGGCAAAAGTTTGAACTTTCTTTGCAGAGAAAGCTGAATCATAGTTGCTCTCAATCATTTTTAATAGTGCAGAACTGATAGTACTTGATTTTAAAAATGGTGATGTAGTATGAGCTAACACATAAATATCTGCATCAACTGTATCAATAAACGATTTATAAATATCAAAGCCTTTTACTAAGTCTCCGTCTAAGTTAGGATTTCGTTTTAAAAATTTAGCTTCCTTAGGTATATAGTTAATAATTTTTTCGTCACTACAATAAACGTAAACTTCATCAATTTGTTTTACATTTATTAACTCATTTATGACATGCCAGCATAATGGCTTATCTCCGAAAGGTAATATATTCTTATGTGGTAACCTCTGGCTATTAAGTTTAATTGGTACAAAAGCTACAGTTTTCATGATATTTCTCCTATCTAACATGTTTTAATGCTTGGTAAATATTATTTTTAAATACATATACATATAGCGCTAAAGAAATGGAATATATTATAAAGCTGATAGAAAAACTTAAAAACATATTCACAACAATGAATAAAACTACTAATAATATTTCTAAAAAAATAGTATAATTTTTTTTCACCTTTAATTTTTTTATTATAAACAATTCAAGCATTAATGATCTTAAACCTACAGCCAATAAAATTACCATTACAGTTCCATATAGGCTATTAAATACATACGCTGTCATGACAGATAGCATTAAACTTAATACAACAGATATAGTATTAATTAGTGCTAGTTTCTTTTCGTATCGTAGCAGTTTAAAATAAGTATTAAGCAATAAAGCTGTTTTACTTTCAAATACAAAAAAAGGAAATAAAATCATCAAAAATGCTATACTGGACTTGTAGTTAGGTAGCCAATAATTAACTAATATGGTTGCTGGAAAATATCCTAGCATCATTATAAATAAAATTGGTAATAATACCGTTCTAACATTCTTAAAAATTGATGGTTGGTATTCTGCAGCTACTTTTTTCAACATTGGAAATACTATTATTCCTATTGCGCTGATTACAATTAAAACCGCCTTTGAAATATTCAAAGCAAGAGAAACTTTTCCAAAGGTCTCAATGCTCCAATTATGTTCAATTATAAATTGAACTACACTCACAACTAATATACTTGATATATTAGCTATCATTATAAAAATTCCGCTCTTAAAATTTTTATAAAATTCATTAAAATTTTCTTTTAAAGAAGCTGCTTTGGTTTTCAATAAATCTCGACATACATATATGCCATAAGCTGCTGAAGTTGCCCTACCAATCAAATCGGCTAAAATAAAAACTGAGTAGGACCTTACACCAGCTAATATGAAAGCTACTAATAGCAGAGAAAATACCAATTTTTCTATAATTAAAATTATAGAGTATTCCTTAAATCTACTGGTTACTTGCATTAAAACATAAGTGAATATTTTTGGAATCATAAACATTATTGCAATAATAGCTATAAATATTGCATATTTCTTATTAACTTCTATAGGTAGTAAAAGCAGAATACCTAATAAAATTATAAACTGAATAACTCCAAAAACCATTAACGCCTTAAATTGACCTGAAAAGATAGATTTATCAATTTCCTCATAACTATTACCACTATACCTTAAATAGATTCCATCAATCCAACCAAAGTGCATATAAATAGTAAATCCTACTACTACCATATAATACTGAAAGTAACCAAAGTCAGATGTATTAAGTATTTTAGGTAATAACAACAATATTATTGCATTTAATAGAAATGTTATAATATTTGATGAAAATGTATAGGAGAAGTTCTTCAGGAAATTTTTTTTATTGACCATTTTTCAACACCTGATCGTGCACTTTATTTTTTTGTTCAAAGAGAATTACTCTCCCCATTCTTAGTAATAACAACATTATAATAAAATAAATGATTTGCTTAGTATAATTCAGAGATCCATAATACACAATATTGAACATTTGTGCTCCTATAAATATATAAATATATACATACATAGGACTAATATTTTTAGTTTTCATTCTTTCCAAAATCAAAAGTATAATTGATATTACTAACGAAACAATGAAAATCCCTACCTTACCAAAAGAAATATATGCTTCCGTTAAATAAAAAGCTCCAACAGTTACACCTGTTTGATAATAAGCTGTAGGATTAATATATTGCATTATGATTCCACTAACATTTAAGTGTTCATTTCCAGTTATGACTTTTGGAAGCAAATTCAAAAGGGTAGATAAATAAGTATTTGTTTCTGCACTAAAGGAATTATCGATTACGGCATTTAACGAGAAGAAAATATTTCTCTCATGCCCAAATAATAAACTATTACTGTTCTGACCATCTAAATATTGAGTTTTTATTAATATTAAAACCACATAGAATACTAACCCTATAATTCCAAGTTTGCAAACTGATTTTATAGAGACTCTTCTTTTATTAAGTACATACATAAAAAAAGATAAAGTACCTATCTGCACTAATAAAAATCTATATCCCTTAAATGCCATTATTAAAAATACTAATATATAACATCCTGAAACTATCCAAGTAGTTAACGAAATTAAATTATTTCTTTTTATGTTTTTCAATAAATCTTTGAACAAAAAAAGATATACTGAAATCATCATAATAAAAATCGGCAAAAAGGTTGTGTCAATAGTTTCTGCATAGTTTCTAGTAGAGAATACTTGGGCTTTTAAAATAAAGTAAGCTAAAAACAACACTGCAAATCCATTAAAAAATAATAATATGGGATTAAAATTATTAATTTTAAGATTTTGAGAGTGACTGAAGCTAAAAGTAGCTTTATTTTTGTTGGGCATTATCATTCCGAGTATCTGAACTATTCCTATAATGGCAAGAGACATTGCTATATACCTTAAGCTGATATTACTAACGTCGTCAATATTATAAGTAACTCTCCATGAATCTTCACTCAAATGCAATACTAAACTCCTTATGAGCATTACAGCCAATAATTCAGTAGTTAAAACTTCAAAGAGAAAAAAAAGATACATTTTTTTAAAGAAAGCATCAAATATACAAAATAACATACAAACTGTAAGAATACTATTTACTACTAGAGTATTAGTACCAGGAATTAACAACAATAGTAATGCCATTATTAAACCACTTAGAACATAAAGGTACTTTATTTTAATTTGAAAATTCATGTCTATGACTCCTAAATACAATTGTAAAGCTTTAAACAAGTTCTTCATATAATTGTTCTTTTGATTCTGGAATTGCTAGTTCACCCTTTCCATATTTTTGTTGCATTCTATCAATATACACTAGAAAGTCAGGCGTAATTAGCCTTGGTGTAGGTTTAATACATTTGAACAAAGCTATAGTTCTTATAGGCTCTTCGAAGAACGATTTACTGTTAATTGTACTTCCTGATGAGATAGTAATTAAAACTTTATCTCTAAAATCATTATTAAATTGGATAATTTCCCAAGGGACGTCTTTGACGGTGCTTACTTTATATCCGTGCTTACTAAATCTGTCTTGAGGATTTCTTGGGTGAAGCTTTAATGTAACGTTCTCTTTACCTAATATTTCAATGATTTCTTTAAAAATGTCATAATCAGGAATTGGCTCTTTTTCAACTACAAAGCTTTCTTCAAAAATAATGTACTTTGAGTTGAAATCATTTTTAGTATCATCATAACCGAATGTACTATTAATTACTTTTTTTAATTCTAAATCACACCTGGATAAACTTGGTATTTTTTTTAACTTATAATTATTTTTTTGTACATATAACTCCGGATCAAACAGATAAAGGTTTTGTATACTATCTACAATAGCAAATTTTTTATCTATTACTGAAATTAGACTTGTAATCTTCTCCAAAATCTTATAGTCATTCTGAATTGTATATGTACTATAACCTTCTTCATACCTATTACAGACTAACTTATTATTATTCTTCTTAATAGCTTTAAATAGTTGATTGGCAATTATATCAATGGTAGATATAAATAATTCATCATAATCAAGTGTGTCCAACGAAAATCTTTTTTTAACAGTTTGTTCATTTTCGAAAATTCGCAGTGTTTTAAAGACTTTTTTCGCTAAATTTCCACCTTTATATACATGCTTGACTGGTGAATGAATTACTTTATGAAAAATGTTTGTTTCACTTAAATTCCTACATATGACATTAGAATTGTTAGAGTAATCGGTAATAATAATATCGACATCTGAATCCTTTAGTACAGTCAACTTTAGTTGAATTGCACTCAACAACATAAAATAGGAATGACTTACAATCAATACTTTTTTTTTCATTATTATCCCTCAATTAAAGATTTAACTTTTATTAATAATTTCAGTTTTTGATAATTCTTGATTTACAACCACTATAGTACAATTAGGAACTTCTCCTTTTATGATGCAGCCTGCACCTATAACACAATTATTTCCTATCTTAGCTCCTTTTAAAATTGTAACATTGCTACCAATCCAACAATTATCTCCTATAAAAATTTCACCATTTGAATATCCCTGATTTTTTATAAGAACATTTTGATCCTTAAAACGATGATTATGATCATAAATTTTTACATTTTCGCCAAAAATAGTACCGTTTCCTATTTTTATTTTTTTATTTGAAAAGATTGAGCAATAGTTGTTAAAAAAACAATTATCTCCTATTTCAACCTTTCCATCTTTACCAATCATAATTTCAAATGATTTTCTAAAGGTAAATTTTTCACCAAATACAAATTGCTTTGAATAGATCCCCTTTAAGAAAACTTTTTTTATTGCAGCATTTATATGATAGATTAACTTGAGGAATAACATTTATTTCGCCTCTCCTACTATATACGATACTTGATTTTTTCATAGATAGGTCTTCCATATGCCTGAATGATACCTGACAGTCTTATTGAAAAATATCTTGGTAAATTATTAAATAGTTTAAGATACAACGCTTTTATCTTACTGGAATTATAACTTTTAACTGTTTCATTGTACCAGGGGCTCAACTTTTTATACTTATCCCATTTTTCTTTTTCTGGATGTGTGCTCCCCTCAATCCACGGTCTTCTCGAAGCAAAACTCGAAGTAAAATGAATAAGATAGGGTTCTCTTAATGCATTAATTATCTTTTCTTCACTATAGTAATATGGGGGCTTTCGATAAACTAGCATCTCTTTATAATTAAAATCATAAAACAGCGTAATAACATTATACTTTGGGTCCATAATTTGAATTTCATTTGACAATATAGCTCCAAGAGCTCCTTGATCACCTTGAGGTATTAGTCCATCATATCTCTTTATAAATGCTAATAATTTTTTCTCAATTTCCTTACCTTTCCATTTATCTAAGTCAATAAGCATAACGCCTGAGTTGATCAATATATCATTTTTTTGCAAACCTAAGTTTTTTCGATATAACGATCCAAATGAATCCAGCAAAGCCGCTGCTGTTTTATTTTCTAAATCTATATTCCAAAGCGAATCAAGTGGTCTGTTAATTATAATATCACAGTCTAAATATAAAACCTTTTTAACATTTTCAGGTAAAACACTGGAAATAAACAATCTAGAAAACTGACTTGAAGACCCTCTATCTAATTTAACTTCTAAGCCCATTACACTATTTATATCAGGAGTTTTTATCCACAAGGGTCTTACTCGGCCGTAATTCGCAGCAATATTCTCTACTTTCTGTTTGTTATCTTCGCTTATTTCACTTTCTAATATGTATAGGTGAATTTGATCCATATTAACGTTGTTTTCATATAAAGATATTATTGAAATTCCCATTACATCAGCAAAATTATTATCACTTGCATATACTACATGAATTTCATTTGCCTTTTTCACTAGCGATACATCCTTTATATTTATTACTTTTTTATTTCCGAAATTTTTAATAGGCATTACTATTGCTAAAAATAACTTTTATTGTCATTCCTATAATCCATAAGTCCATTTTTAATGATCTATTAACTATATACTTTAAATCTAATTCAACCATCTCTTCAAAACCCACAGAGTTCCTATCTGTACATTGCCATAGACCAGTACAACCAGGTAGTATTAATAACCTTTGCATTTGATAAGGAGTGTATAACTCTACTTCCCTTTTAAGTGGTGGACGGGGCCCTACTAAACTCATATCACCTTTTAAAACATTAAATAGTTGAGGTAATTCATCAATAGATGTTTTCCTTATAAATTTACCTATCTTTGTAATACGAGGGTCTTCTTTCATTTTAAACATTGCTCCGCTAACCTCATTGTACTTTAATAGTGCCTCCAACTTTGCTTCTGCATCATGAACCATCGAGCGAAATTTATACATTTTAAATTCAGCTCCATTTCGCCCAATTCTGGTTTGAGAAAAGAAGACCCTCCCTTTTGGATCTTCTAACTTAATCAAGATTGCAACAATGATGAATAACCAGCTAAGGCAAGCAATACCAATTAGGGCACCACAAAAGTCAAAAAATCGTTTCCACTTTTCATATTGATGTTGAGAAGAAAGCTCTTTTTCAATTGCAGGTTGTATACACGGGATACTTTGCTCTGCTATGTTTCTCATTCATTTACCTCTCTCTACATTTTTATTTTTACTGTCTGACGTTCCACTAGCTCCGCCATTATATTAATAATATCTTCCCGTAAATCCTCATGTTGCAGTGCAAATTCAATCGTAGTTTCAATAAATCCTAATTTTTCTCCTACATCATAACGGCGACCTTCAAAATCATAAGCAAATACACGTTGAATTTCATTTAACCTTTGAATTGCATCCGTCAGCTGAATTTCACCACCAGCACCTACTTCTTGTTCTTCTAAAAACTTAAAGATTTCAGGAGTGAACACGTAGCGTCCCATAATAGCTAAATTGGAAGGTGCCGTACCTGGTGCTGGCTTTTCCACAAATGTGTTCACTTGATGACGGCGACCGTCGTTTGAAATCGGATCAACAATTCCGTAGCGATGTGTTTGGTTATCAGGTACCGTCTGAACGCCGATTACAGAAGATAGTGTTTGTTCATATTCATTCATCAGCTGACGAAGACAAGGCGTTTCAGCTTGGACAATATCATCACCCAACAATACAGCAAATGGCTCATCTCCAATAAATTTACGTGCGCACCATACAGCATGACCTAATCCTTTTGGTTCTTTTTGACGAATATAGTGAATGTCCACGTTCGATGATTGTCGTACTTTTTCCAAAATATCGAACTTCTCTTTTGAAACTAAGTTATTTTCTAATTCAGGTGCAAAGTCAAAGTGATCTTCGATTGCTCGTTTTCCTTTTCCCGTTACGATAATAATATCTTCAATCCCTGACTCGATGGCTTCTTCAACAATATATTGGATCGTCGGCTTATCGACAATCGGAAGCATTTCTTTTGGCATTGCTTTTGTTGCTGGTAGGAAGCGTGTTCCTAGCCCTGCAGCTGGAATAATTGCTTTTCTTACTTTTTTCATCATTCATCATCCCTCATTCTCTATTTTTAGCATCTCGTTTGTGTATTTTAGGTATGTACGAGATGTAAATACTTATGGAAACGCTGTAATTTTACAGATTTTCCATAAGTATTTACACAATTAAATATTGGGCATCTAACCCCCCCTCACACCATACTCCTGACAACAACATGTGTCTAAGGTGTTTTACACCCACAGTACAGTCGAGTATCTCCTTTGATAGTGGTTAGGAGATATCACCATTTTATAACTAGTATTGAATGGTAAACTAGTTTAACTAAAAAACGAAGTAAGTTGTCAGAAACTATCCTACTAGAAGTTAAAAAATCCCTAAAAACTTTTTCTTCTTCACCTTCTCCGGTGTATCTTTAAAACAAGCACTGCCATTGACAATCGCTTCTGCATTTTCTTGAAACAAATACAGCATATCCATCCCATATTCAGCAGAAATAAGTTCATTTGCTTCCTGCATGTGAAAATTTCGTCCTGAGATATTATGAGCATCAGATGCAATCATGTGCGTTAAGTTTGCATCAATTAAGTCCATGGAAAACTTTTTAACTTTTTTACCAAACCGTCCTGTTAAGCTGGATGCTGTAACTTGTGTCATAGCTCCTTTGTTAACGAGGTTGTATAAGATATCCGGATCTTCTAGTAAGCGGCTATTTCGCTCGGGATGAACAATAATCGGCGTTAGCCCTTCTGCTTGCACATCGTATAGCAAACGTTCTGTAAACCGCGGAACTTGGCTTGATGGAAATTCTACAAACACATATTTATTAGTAGAATTTAAGGTGAGAATCTTACCATTTCGATAGTCTTCGATCATTTCTCCGTATATCCGACTCTCTTGACCTGGTAATATTGTAAGAGGAATATTCTCTTGAAGTAGTTGTTCGTTTAACACAGCAACTCGTTGTAAAATCTCATTTTTCTCATTTATGTATCTACCATTTTGGTGATGAGGGGTTGCGACAATTGTATGAATTCCTTCAGAAACTGCTTGCCTTGCCATATCTAAGCTGTCTTCCATTGTTTGTGCGCCGTCATCAATACCAGGCAGTATATGACAGTGAAGATCAATCATTCCTCAGTATCCTCCTTGTACCTAAAGACCCATAAAATTTATTTCATGCTTATGAAATACTACCATAGGCATACTATAGGTTCAACGTCTTATTTTGTCGAATGTTGTCAAAAGGATCAAAAAAGCGCTTTTTATGCCGTTATTTGTATCTGAAATAGTGCTTACTATCTATTTTTAACATTGTGATTATATATTAAATTATTTGAATAAACTAGTTATATTTGAAAAAAAATCTTTGTATTGTATATTATTCCTTCTGTTTATTTTATCAGTAAAAGTATGACAATTATTGAGTCAACCGAATTATTTCTTATAAAAATTCTAATAAATTAAATTATTTTCTGGAGAGTAATTGAAAACGCAATCATATCTATTACTATACTATTTTTAACATCCTCTCTTATTATCGTATAGTCAAAAGGACTCGACTCATCGTAGGTAATTAGATATAATGCTAAAAGGTTCCTTTTGAAATTCTTGCAATTTCCCTTTCTGTTCTTTATCATTAAGTGAAAAATTTGTAGAGAAAAGAGTTATATTATAATGTTAAAACGGGTTTTATTAGTTCTTTTACTTTTATCTATCTCAAAGTTCTCACACACTCCTCATTTGTTAGTAACCGATCCTTCTACGTGGAGAAATTCTTCCGTTTGGGATCATACTGCTACGCTTTGGTCCATTCTGCGTCCTGGAAGTGAATTTTATACGTCCTATACATATGGCTTTAATTTAGAATTCATTCTTCGAAAAATTGCTCACCTTTCTTTTTTCGGCATGCTGGGGCTGCTTTTTTACTGGAATTTAAAGAAACAGCGCTATCGCTACGTAAAAGCATGGCTTTGTCTAGCAGCATTTGCTTTCTTAGATGAAGTTCACCAAGCTTTTATTATCGGACGAGACGGACGAATCGTAGATGTGATGATTGATTCATTAGGAGGAGCTATTTTATTGTTCATCCTGTATCGAGTGAGAAAGTCTGCAGCCAAGTAAGAATCTTTTTAAGACTGTAAGCAAAAAGCATAGAGCGCCCGCTCCATGCTTTTTTTTATATTTTAAATTTGGTAATGAGTCCTTGCAACTCTTCTGACATATTGGCTAAATCCATTGCCGATGAAGCAATTTCTTCCATGGATGCCAGCTGTTCTTCCGTTGTAGCCGATATGTTTTGCGCGCCGGCTGCCGCTTCTCCAGCGATGCCGTTGACTTCGTGAATTGCCTGCTGAACGTCTAGCGTATCTTTGGCTAAGTTATGAATAGCACTTTCTATCTCCTTAATTTGGTCCACTACATGCTGTACCGCTTCGTTAATTTGTATAAACGACGTACCTGCTTGTTCCACTACCACTAGACCTTCTTTTACTTCTTTCGTTGTAGTAGTCATCGACTGCAGCGTAAGAGCTGTTTCACTTTGAATGAGTGCAACGAGATCCTTAATTTGATGCGCTGAGTTGGATGAACCTTCTGCTAGCTTTCGTACTTCACTTGCTACAACCGCAAAACCTTTTCCATGTTCTCCCTGCTCTTGCTGCTTCAATAGCTGCATTAAGAGCAAGCAGATTCGTTTGATCGGCAATGTTTGTAATAACATCGTTAATTTGACTAATTTTAGCCGAGTGTTCGCTAAGACCTTGAAATACAGCTGAAAGTTCGGTGACATTTTTGTTAATTGATTTCATTTGTTTGGCCGTTATTTTAACGGTGGTTGTTCCTTCATTTGAAACAGCAGCTGTGTTGAGTGCTCGTTTGGTGATTTGTTCGACGTTTTCAACAACTTTGGATGTTTGGTTCGTAATGCGGTGAATAATGGTGGAGCTTTCTTGAATTTGATGCACTTGATGATTCGATCCTGAGGCTAGTTTTTCAGTAATGGTTGAGATATGTTCAATGGCGCTGTTGTTTTGTTCTGCGCTGGCGCTTAGTTCTTCTGAAGAAGCCGCAACCGTTGATGAAATGTTTCCAACGGACATCATCATTTCTTTTAATCCGCCAATCATTTTGTTAAATGAAGCTGTCAGCAAACCAATTTCATCTTTGGACTCGTAGGTTCCTTGCACTTGTAAATCCCCGTCTTTTGCTGCTTCCATAAGGTTTTTAATATTTTTTAACGGTTTCGTAATCATGCGTGCAATCAGAAGTCCAACGGCTATTGTAAGCAGGATAACCAGCGCGCTGATAAGTAGCAAAGTGGTAACGGCTGATTTTATACTTTCCTTATTTTTCTGGTAGATGCTTTTTGCTTCGTCATTATTTATGGTCTGAAGATCATCTAACGTTTGATTTACGGTCTTGCGAAGTGCTGCTATTTTTTTTGAAAAAACATCATAAGCTTCGTCTTCCTTCTTATCTTGAGCAAGCCGTATAACTTCCCTTCTCGCTTGTGTTAAGTCACCTATATTTTCCTCATAAACAGCTAGCTTTTCTTTTTCGCTATCAAGCAGAAATGTTGTTTTATACTGCGTCATAAGCTTGTTGTTTTCCGTTTCTTTTGCTCCAATTTCATCAAGACGCTGACGTTGATAGCCTTCATCTTTTGATAAAATTATTTCAAGCGTATTGGCATCAATTGCTCGGTTATTTATTCGGATTTGTCCTAACTGTCTAATTGGCTGCAGGCAATCCCTTATACATAGATTCCGAGCTGTCAGCAATTCGCTGCGTGTAAAAATAGCTAACAACTGCGACTGCAATAAGTGAAATCGTTGAAATTGCAACCATAACTAATAGCTTTCGATAAATACTTAGATTGCGCAATGCCCCCATAACGTATCCCCTTTTCCACCGATTTGTTTTCTTGCTTCCACTTTCCCCTTTCGTAATATCTATCGGTCATAGGGTTTGTCTTATCCAGAGTATAGTCGTGAAATATTGTTAACGAAAACATGTGCCAATCCAGTCAGCGTACTTTTGTTAATGAAAGATACTTACACTCATATTAATAATTGATTTTCAATCTTTTCGACTACCATACCTACTATTTTTTATTGGATTATCACTCGCTGCAACCATAATACTGTAGTAAACGCGTCCACTTTCTTCTATATAATACTTAACAACCCAAGCCGCTACTTTTCGAACAGTGTAGATATTCATACTATTAGACACTGCACCAAGCTCACATCTCATTTTATCTGTTTCAAACTCAAGCTGTTTATAAAGAGCAGCTTGAATTCACATTTCATCATATTAACCTTTCTTACCTTATACGGTTCTAGGTTTATTGTGGAGGGTATATGAATCAACCATGAACTCCAATAAAGACTTTCGAACTACGAAATTACTTATTCACCCAAATTATATTCGTTATAAAGAACCTTTTTTGTCTTTAATAACATAAAACACAATAATATGCGTTATAATGAACAAAAAAGCACAAAAAGGATGAATTCGACGTGATAGGAACCAAAATTAAAAATTTACGACTAAAAAAAGGATATTCTATTACACGCTTGGCTGAAAGAGCTCGTATTTCAAAATCATATTTATCTCATTTAGAAAAAGGCCTAAACAATAACCCATCTATTCACATGCTAGAGAAAATAGCTTTTTCTCTTAATACAACAATTGATGAATTAATTGAATCAGGAAGCAGAGATTTTGTATTTTCTTCAAAACTATCTCTAAACAACGAGTGGCTTTATTTAATAGAGGAAGCAATCAACGATGGAATGACCAAAGAGGAATTTACTGAATTTCACTCCTATTTAAAGTTTCGCAAAAAAATGAATACATTAGTTGACTAATTATTTGATTTTTTATGACAATCGACCTATTTCGACAGCATTCATGACAAACATACTATATAATGAATATAGGTTATATATGGTAACTATTACAAATTATCCAGACAAAGGCAAAATTATTGAAAAATAGTGACGCAAAGCTTCGGGTCTAAGGCCATTTTTGGCTATGATGGCTGAGTTCCCTGGCAAAGGGTGGATGAATCGTAATGAAAGAAGAGAATGTACTGTCAATCGATCAAGAGTGGGTAAGTCTTATGCAAACAGCTCGCGCCATGGGGCTGACCATAGAAGAAGTCCGAACGTTTTTAAAAGATTTTAAGCAGAATTGAATACAAAAAGCACGCTCAGATCAGAGCGTGCTTTTTGTATTTTATGCTCATTATTCTTCTACCATTTCCTCATAGAAACACGTGTATAAAAAACGCTTGAAGCAGATGTGAAACACCATTTTATTAAATACGAATTCCTTTTGGCTGACGCTGGTCAAACGTATAAATCTCCGTAAATCCGCACTGTTTCGCCATTTCAACCGCTTCTTTCATATGAGCTCCTACCGTTTCAGCAAAGTGTGAATCAGATCCAATCGTTAAGATTTCTCCGCCTAAATCGCGGTACAGCCCAACAACTTCAAGTGCCGGCAATGCTTCGCCCAGCTTTCCTCTTATACCTGAAGTGTTAATTTCAATTCCAATATTGCGATCAATTGCTTTTCTCAAAATATCCGCAAGAATATCTTTAAATTGATGAAAGTCGTAAATACCATATTGCTCAAACGCATAGCGCTTCATTAAATCTAAATGAGCCAAGACATCAATATCCGCTTCGCTTACTAGCTTATACATTTCGTTAAAATAAGCGCGGTAAATTGCTTCTTTATCGTTCAGCTCCAAATGTTTACGAAGCTTGATGTTATTAATGTTATGAACCGATCCTAAAATAAAATCAAAGTTCTCTTGCTTCATCGTTTCTTGATACTTCTCTTTTAAATAGTGCGGCTCGCAAATTTCAATTCCTTTTTTAATTACTAGCTGGCCTTGAAATTGATCTCTGCATTCCCCTAGTTCTCGTTCATATTTATCAAAATCCATATGACCGTACGTTGGCGCTAATGGATTTAATGAAAAGTGCTCGGTAAAACAAATTTCGTTTACACCGTTTTTCACAGCCTGTTCGCACACTTCTTTCATGACTGCCTGTGAGTCGAATGAATTGTTTGTGTGATGATGGTAGTCTACTAGATACATAATTTAGTCACCTCTAGGTTTATTATACATCTCTCCTGTACTTACTGCACACGGAGACCCTTTTTCCCTCTATCACGCCTTTTTAGATTCATAAAAAGAATTTCCACTAAAAAAAGTCGTTTTTCCTCTTTTAGTAATCCTTCTTTTCTTATAAACTAACTTATTATAGCAGATGTTCTGACAAACAGCTTTTACTTACACTAGGGAAAGGAACTAGGAAATGGAAGTTGAAAAAAGTTTTTCTCAAACAAAAAGCCCCTTTATGTCTTACTTAAGCTCTTATGCTAAAAAGATGAAAGGAGAACTAAAAGAAGAACCGAAAATCAATTATAGAGACGCAGTCGTTTCTTCTATCGGAGGCTTAATTGCGATTATCATCAGCAGCGCGATTGCACTAGCTCTGGGTTATCCAATGGCACTCGCTCCAATTGGTGCAACTTGCGTACTTGTCTTCGGTGCTCATAAAGGGCCTTTATCACAGCCGCGCCACGTGCTTGGAGGGCACTTACTAGCAACGGTTTCTGCACTTATTATTTGGAGTTTATTTCACCGAAGCCTTATTACGATTGCGATTGTGCTTGCTTTTGTTCTTATTTTAATGATTCTTACCAAAACCGTTCATCCTCCCGCTGCGGCTAGCGCGATTGTTGCAATTAATACTCAAGCAGGCTGGGGATATTTAGGTATTATTATGATTTGTGCATGTGTGGTCGTATTGATTTCTACTGTGTATAACAATTTATTTCAGGATCGGCAGTATCCCAGGTATTGGGTTTGATATTGGGACTTATACATAAAAAAGACGTCTTCTCATGGAAGACGTCTTTTTTTATTTGTTATTTCCTACTACGTTTTTTGCTTTTCTAGGGTCTATTTATCAGCTTTTATTTTACTTCCGTTGAACTAATAAGCTGATAAACTCCCAAACTTCCATCAGATAATGCTTTTACTTTATGAATACTGTTGAATTTTTTGTATTTAACAGATCCGTCTCCGTACGAAATATCATACTCTTCTGTTGTATATACTTTATACATAGAGTCATCTAATTTTGTTACTCTATTTACGTTAAAACTTAATAAATCTTCTGTTATTCCTTTTTTGATTAGGTAAGCGGTATAATCTTTTTGTTCCTTGTATTTTGGTCCGTTAGTATCGATATAAGGCTCTGCAACAGAAAAGTCTCCACTGTTAATTGAGGAAATTGTAGCGTACATATATTGTTCGATAAAACTAGAAACTTCACTAGTAGATACTCCAGAATTGACTTTTGAACCTTTGTCCGTTGTCTCTTGATTCTTAGAAGGAGCCGATGCTTTTGCCGTAGCTTCTGTCGTATTTTCTTCATCAAAATTAAGCGCAACATCTTCCATACCTTTTTTTATTGATACTTCTTCCGTTTTCTTTTCTCCACGTTTTGCGTATAGTTTTACTGAACCGTCCATTGGCAGTGGACCTAGATAATCAATATCGCTAATTTTTGTTTTTGTGTCTTTACCATTAACGTACAGCGTCGCGTCATCATAATCTGAAGAGATGTATACTGCATGATCTGACCAGTCAAACTCCACGTTCACATCTTCTCCGTTGGTGGCTTCAACCTCTTGTTCGTTTTCAACTTTTCCATAATCATTTTGCACTTCACCTTTTACGGTATGCGTACCAGGTAAAAATGGACCAATCTTTTTAGAAGAGTCACTGCTTACCGTTCCAGCTTTTTGACCGTCAATATATACTACTGTCGCATCTTCTGTAGACTGAGCTTTTGCATATACAGGGTTTATTTGTACCGTGTAATGATCAAAGATTCCCCATTTCTTTCCGTCTTGTTCTAACTTAGCGTATGAAGAGTAATCTTCGCTTGGAACTCCTGCTTCAAGCGCTCTGCTATCTGCCGCTAACCCTTCAGAGATTGATTTCATTACATCCGGATTTTCGTGCAAATATGTAATAAATGATTTTGTTTGCTCATCGTTGGCTTCTAATTGAATTTGACCATCATTTACATATTTTTTTACTCTATCAACGTCATTGCCCTTTACTGAAGCAATAAATTTTTCTGACACGGCTTTAGGCGCCATCATTGTTTTATCTATTCCGTAATAAGCGCCGCCAAGTATAGCAGCTGCTGCTATAACTGAAATGGCTATAACCTTTGTTTTTTTATTTGAAGGCTTTACTGATTCGCGTCTCTCCTCTGCTGAAGATGATGCCGATTCTGCGTAACGCTGTGATGCCGCTACTTCACTAGAAGCCGCTTTCCTTTCGACGGGATGTCCACACTCTGGACAAAATTGATGCTCATTTGTTAACTGATGGCCACACTCTTTACAATATCCCAACTTACACACTCCTTTTTATAGTGTTATGAAAAAGCATCGCTGTGCACGATGCTTTCTGTCGACTTAAAATAAATCATTTAATTCACTGCTGTTTCCCATTCTTGTAATAATGTTTTTGGCTTCTTCTCCTAAACCATTCGCAATAAACGTCAGCACAATCGTAATGACTACATATACAATAAGAGTGCTATAGATACGATCAAGCCCATTTGTTCCGCTTTGCTTAAAGCTAGCAATGGTAAATGGAACTACAAGGAAAATGCTCAGCAAACCAAAATTCATAAAATAAGAGAAGTATTCAACGTGAAGAAATGCAAGCACAAGCCCAATTAAAAGAAGAGCTGTTGGAATAATTAAAAACGTGCCAAAGCGTGAGAAAAATTCTTTAAAAGAAACGTCTACCTTTCCAAACTTTGCTACAACATATGTTGCTCCAATAATAATTGCAAGTCCAATAAAAATGAAGATACCTTGTTTAAAGACAAAATCGGTAAAATTGAAGTGAATGATACTGTTGATATCTGTGGCTTTTATCAAATCAGCGCCTGTATTAAAATCCTCCATGTCGGATGGAGCCAGCTCTTCACTGATAATAGGAAGCTTGAACATGCTTCGAACAAATTGAATCAACAATAGCTTCCAGCCTACATACAGCATAATAGGTATACTAAGAGCATAAAGAATGACTGTGATAAGAGCATTAACGAATTGGCTTTCGCCTGCTGCTTGTGCTGTAGCTGTTGGATTTTTAATTCCTTCTGCAAAATAACTAAAAAATGATTTTGACACTTTTTTCGCCTGACGAACACGCTGATTAGGTTGTTGAGGCGCATACGCTGGTTGCGGCTGAGGCTGATATTCAGATGCTGCTGCCGCCTGGCTTACAGCTGCCTCTTCTTGCAATTTATGACCGCACTTCACGCAAAACTTTCCGCCCTCATTAAAATGGCCGCAATTTGAGCAATTCAAATACTCCTCCCCCCCTTCAATAAATTGTTTAAAATATAGTCATATAGATTTATTTTGTTGAAATCTATATAATTCTATATTCATACCTTTTAGCATTATACACCATTTTTGGTATTTTAGGAGAAATGTTTTCAACGGATCAACTAAAAAAAATACTACCTAAACTCCCTAGCAGAATTCTTTCTTTTACTTCTGAGTCCATGGACATTATATAAATCTTCCTTCTATAATTTTGTTTCACCAATAAAACTATTTTATGCCTTAAGCATCTTGTTTTAATTTTCAGAATTGTTTATACTCGAAACATCTTTGTTTTTCTAGGAAAACAAAGGAGGTGAATTTGCAGCACGGTCTATACATACTCAAGGGGGATTTTTTATGTTGAAATTAATTGGGGTTTTGCTAGTGGCAGTGGGCTTTTTATTTCGTTTAAACACGCTGCTTGTGGTTACTGTTGCAGGCATCGTGACGGGTCTTGTGTCAGGTTTGTCACTGCATGAAGTGATTACGATGTTCGGTCAGTTCTTTGTAGATAACCGCTATATGTCTATGGCTATTTTACTTACTCTTCCTATCTTTGGCGTATTAGAAAAATACGGGTTAAAGGAACAAGCGGAAGTGTTGATTAAAAAAGCGAAAAACGCTTCTTCTGGAAATGTTTTACTTATATATCTTTTTATCCGTGAAATCTCAGCGGCAGTCGGCTTAAATATCGGAGGACATGCTCAATCCGTGCGTCCATTAGTAGCACCTATGTCTGAAGGCGCAGCTCGTGCAAAATACGGAGAGCTTCCGCCTAAAGTAAAAGAAGATATTCGCGCTCACGCAGCAGCAGCTGAAAATACGGGCTGGTTTTTCGGAGAAGATATCTTTATCGCAACGGGTGGAATTCTTTTAATGAAAGGATTCTTCGACTCTGTAGGCATTCACGTTGACGTCTGGGATATGGCGCTTTGGGGTATCCCAACAGCCATCGCAGCGCTTCTGATCAGCGCCGTTCGCTTCCGTCAGTTAGACCGACGTATTCACAAAAAAATGACGAAGCACAAACCAACACCATCTTCTAAGACGGAGGCGAGTTAAATGAAAAGCATTCTGACGCTTGATACGATTTACTACTTACTCGGCATTATCGTCGCTTTTATTGCGATTCGAATCGCACGCGACCACAATCATCCTAACCGTTTAGGATCTTCTCTATTCTGGGCACTGTTTTCCATTACGTTTTTATTTGGCAACGTCATTCCGCCTTTTTATGTAGGATGTTTAGTCATTATTATGGTGCTGCTTGCTTCATTTAATCGTGTAACTAAATCTAATGAAGCCGAAACACCTGCTGAAGAACGAGTGGCTCACGCGCAGCGATTAAAAAACAAAATCTTTTTACCGGCTTTATTTATTCCTATTTTTACAATTATCGGCACCCTTCTGTTTGGGAAAATTAAATTTGGAAACTGGGCGTTAATTGATCCAGAAAAAGTCACGTTAATTTCACTGGCAATCGCAGCCGTCATTGCATTTGCCGCTTCAATGGGCGTCACAAAAGCAAAAATGGACGTGCCTGTTAAAGAAGGAAGCCGCTTGCTTCAAGCAGTTGGCTGGGCAGTTATTTTACCGCAAATGCTCGCAGCGCTTGGCGGCATATTTTCAAAATCAGGCGTTGGAACAGTCGTTTCGGATATTGTAAGCGATATACTTCCGACTAACTATGCGTTTGTTGCTGTGCTTGCATACTGCTTAGGAATGCTGCTCTTTACGATTGTCATGGGAAATGCCTTTGCTGCGTTTGCCGTTATTACGGGAGGTATTGGACTTCCGCTGATTGTACATATGCATGGCGGAAATCCAGCGATTATGGCCGCTCTTGGCATGTTTGCTGGCTACTGCGGCACGCTTCTTACGCCAATGGCAGCCAACTTTAACATTGTACCTGCTATGCTGCTTGAATTAAAAGACAAAAACGCCGTGATTAAAGCTCAAGTACCGATTGCGCTATCCGTTTTTGTTGTTAATACGTTATTAATGTACTACCTTGTATATCACTTTTAAAGGAGACTAGTAGAATGACAACTGTATTACTAACTGGCTTTGAACCATTTGAAGGTGAAAGTATTAACCCGTCTTTAGAAGCTGTAAAAGCTTTGGACGGCGTAGCTGTTGGAGGCTATCAAATTGTTGCTAAGCCTCTTCCTACTGTGTTTGGCGAATCAATGTCAAAGCTTCATACTTATATAGAAGACATCAGCCCTTCTATCGTAATTTGCGTTGGACAAGCAGGCGGCCGAGAAGGAATTACGGTCGAACGCGTTGCGATTAACGTAGACGACGCGCGAATTCCTGACAACATCGGCCAGCAGCCTATTGACCGCGCTATCATTGAAAACGGACCTGCTGCATACTTTTCGACACTACCCATCAAAGCAGCTGTCGAAAACTTGCGCCAAGCAGGCATTCCAAGCAGCGTCTCTCAAACCGCTGGAACGTTTGTATGTAACCACATATTTTATGGGCTCATGAACATGATTCAAAACTGTTGTATTAAAGGGGGGTTTGTTCATATTCCTTACCTTCCTGAACAAGCCGTGAATCATCCGGGAAAAGCGAGCATGTCATTGGATTTGATTGTGGAGGGATTGCTTTCCATTGTAAAAACCACTATCGTAACGGAAGATGACATTTTAATTTCAGGTGGAGCTACTCATTAATACTAAAAACCAGTTCATAAAAAGAGCTGGCTTTGCTTTTTATACGCACAAAGTTTTCATCAAATAAATTAATGAAAGCTCTAAACAACCTTACCTCTCAGTCGATATATAGTATGAACGTATTTTCTCAATATGTTCAATTACTTTTATCTCGTCCAAGGGCGAGACACTTCTTGCATACAAGGATGTAAGCCAAGAAGTAAAACCATTATACGGAGGTAAGGAAAATGAGAATTAATCACAACATTACAGCTTTAAACACGTACCGCCAGTACAACACAGCTAACAACGCGCAAGCAAAATCTATGGAGAAATTATCTTCAGGTATGCGCATTAATAGTGCAGCTGATGATGCAGCAGGTCTTGCAATTTCTGAGAAAATGCGCGGGCAGATTCGTGGGTTAGATCAAGCTTCTCGTAACTCTCAGGATGGGATTTCCTTAATTCAAACAGCTGAAGGTGCACTTAACGAAACTCATGATATTCTTCAACGTATGCGTGAACTTGTAGTACAAGCCGGTAACGAAACTAATGGCGCTGATGAAAAAGGAGCAATTCAAGATGAGATTGAACAATTACAAACCGAAATCACAGGAATTTCGGATCGTACAGAGTTCAACGGAAAAAAATTACTAGATGGCAACCTAGATATGAATTTACAAATTGGTGCAAATAAAACTCAAACTTTAAATCTTAAAATAGATACAGCTTTAGATGCAGCGGGTTTAAACGTAGATTCAACAAAAGTTGATGTTACAAGCACAACTTTAACTATAGATGATCAATTAGATTCACTTGATGCAGCAATTAAAACTATTTCTGAACAACGGTCTTATCTTGGTGCCAACCAAAATAGATTAGAGCACACTGTCAATAACTTAAGTACATCATCTGAAAACCTCACAGCATCTGAATCACGTATCCGTGACGTAGATTATGCTTTAGCTGCCTAAGCAGCAACAAGCACAGTCGTCCTAGCTGGTAACGGCTAGCGAGTATAATTGGGTGAATTGCTGGAAACCCCTGAGAGCTTTTCTTACCACAACGTAGTTGGAAACGACAGGCGTGACGGTTTGAAAAAAGAAAAGATTGGGCAATCAGCAGCTAAGCTCCTGTAAGGAAACTTTGGAGAAAGTTCAACGACTAAGATAGACCGTCTAAGGCAGTGTGCTACGACGATGAAATCTGTAGGGTAAAAATATGCTGTTCCGCTTGTTTGTGCCCGAAGTGCCCAACCCCTACTTTTTTTGAGAGGGTGAAGATATAGTCTAGTCATTTGTGAAAGCAAATGTTCGCACGATGGCGAAAGAAATGATGGAACAAACAAAGAATTCAATTCTATCTCAAGCTTCTCAAGCTATGTTAAGTCAAGCAAACCAACAGCCGCAAAACGTACTTCAATTATTACGTTAATTAGTATTCTAAAAGAGTCTCCGTTACGGAGACTCTTTTTTGTCTATGATATTATTTATCTATTCCCCACATATTAACGCTATTAATTGCTTTAATAACCTTACCTCAACAAAAGCTTTCCTTCTCAGCAAACTTCCAAAACCTTTTCTGATAGTTTACAACGTTATCTACTGCTTGGAATAGAGCAGTCGGTGTTGTTCTTTGCGGTAAAACGTGCGGATCTTTCCAGTCCACATCTACACCGGTAAGTCCTTCAATAACTCCCATGGTTGCGATAGGAAGATATGCTAGGTTATATCCTCCTTCTTGTGCTACAATCAGCCTTCCTTCGCAATATGTTTCTGCTAATTCTCGCACTTTGTTTGCCATATATTTAAATCCTTCTCTTGTCACCATTAAGCGAGAAATAGGATCTAGTGCATTTGCATCTTGCCCCGCTGATATTATGATAAGCTCCGGATCAAATTGGCTAATAACTGGTGCAATGATGGATTCGAATACATATCGATAGCCTTCATCTCCGGTCAGGGAAGGCACAGGTATATTTATATTATACCCTTCTCCTTTTCCTTGTCCGATTTCATGTACCTGACCGGATTCTAATGGAAAATAGTCTTCTTCATGAACTGAAATAACAAGTACATCGTCACGTTCATAAAAGATGTCTTGCGTTCCGTTTCCGTGATGAACATCCCAATCCAAGATGGCGACTCTTTTTAACCCGTAATGTTCAATTGCATAAGCAGCACCTACAGCTACATTGTTATAAAAACAAAAGCCCATTGCTTGGTCTGAAGACGCATGATGTCCTGGTGGACGTATTTGAGCATAGACTTTACTTATCGTTTCACTCTCCATTACGGTATCTACTGCTTTCATAACGGCACCTGCGGATAGCCTCGCAATCCCTTCTGTTTCAGAAGACGCATAAGCTTCAGGTCCTATTTCCCTTGTTCCTGCTTTACATGCTTTTTGAACACGCTGGATATGATCTTTAGTATGGACCCGAAGTAAATCTTCCTCCGTTGCTTCATAGGGTGATTGTCTAACTAAGTGCTGTGCTAAACCACTTTTTTCAATTATTTCTTTGATCACGGTCATTCGATGCTTGTTTTCAAACTCGTCACAAGGCTCTACTACTTCTCCACCTTCAAATATGTACTGAACTTTTCCTGTATCATGGTTCAGAAACCTTTCATCCCAAATCCAGCTTGTTTTAGATGTCATATCGTTTCGTTCCTTTCTTTTTATAGTAAGGGTTAAACTTACACGTTTGAAGGTGTACGGAAAGCTTCTTTTCTTAATAATAATTCGTAAGTATCTGGTCTTCTGTCACGCATAAACTGAAGCAGATTACGGGCCGAATCAATTTCTTTTAAGTCAACTTCTTGAATTAAAATTCCTTCTTCATCCGTTAAAGACTGTAGAATTTCTCCCATCGGATTGCTTACAAAGCTACCTCCGTAAAATGTCATCTCTTTTTCCGTTCCTACTCGGTTCACCGCAGCAACAAAAACACCATTTGAAATCCCGTGTGCTGAAATAGCTTTTTCCCATGCAGGACGAGTTGATAGTTCAGGATGATCAGGCTCTGAACCGATAGCAGAAGGATAAAATAGAATATCTGCTCCTTGCAGCGATAAAATTCGTGCTACTTCTGGGAACCACTCATCCCAGCAAATTCCTACTCCAATCGTTCCGTATTTTGTTTCATATACAGGGTACCCCGTATTTCCTGAAACAAAATAATATTTTTCATGATAGTTCGGCCCATCAGGAATATGGTTCTTTCTTGTAATTCCTAAGCAAGTTCCGTCCGCATCGAATACAGCTGCACTATTAAAATAAACGCCTCTAGCCGCTTTTTCATAAAACGGAACAATTAATACAACTTTCAGCTCTGCTGCAAGGTCTGCCATTTCTTTTAATACGTAGCTCTCTGCTGGTATAGCTAGTTCATATCCTGCAGGTGAAACACTTTGAGGGAAGTACTGAGCGTTAAATAGCTCTTGTAGACAAATAATTTGAGCTCCATTTGACGTCGCTTCTTTAATTTTTTTGAGCGTATAGTTAATATTAGCTTCAACATTTTCTTCACATTTAACTTGAATAAGACCAACTTTTACTGTTTCTTTCATTTTTACCTCTCCTTTATATTAGAAATTTCGGATAATTACAGACGTACTTTATCAAGATATATGTTCCGTTTTGAATTGGTTTGGCTCTGTTTTTTCATCAAAAGCAAATTGCGGTGGTGCCTTTGTAAAAAATGACGTCTTGTATAATAGATAAATAAAGCCTATAACAACCCAAATACTCCCTAAAGAAATAGATTTTATATCTAAGCTTGTCCATAACCAAACTGTAAAGACCGCTCCAATAATAGGACTGATTAAATAACGGCATGTGCCTTTAAAATCTCTTTGTTTTCTGCGGATATAATAGTGAAAGATAACAGAGATATTTACAAATGTGAATGCAATCAACGCACCAAAATTGATAAAAGAAGCGGCTGTAACGACGTCCATTACTAGTGCACTTAATGAGAGTACTCCAATAAAAATAACGTTTCGCGATGGTGTTTTATATTTAGGATGTATATAGGCAAACAGTCTTTTAGGCAGCATTGATTCTCTGCCCATTGCATAAAGCAGTCGTGAAGCACTGGCGTGTGAAGAAATTCCTGATGCAATCGTTGAAGTAATAATTCCGGCAAGAAAGACGGATGAGAAGAGCGTTCCTCCAATATAAGCTGCTATTTCAAACGAAGCTGAATCTACCACTTTAAATGAATGATAATTTGGATAAACAAGCTGGGTAATATATGAAACGAGTATAAAAAGTATTCCTCCTATAAATGCTACAAGAAAGATAGCCTTTGGTACATTTTTCTTTGGATCAACCGTTTCTTCAGAAAGCGTAGTCACAGCATCAAACCCAAGAAAAGATAAACAAAGAATTGAAGCTCCTGCAAGAACAAAAGAAAAAGAATCCTTTGAGTCAAAGAGATGCAAAGAAGAAAAGAACAAAACCTCACTTTCTCCTTCTATCATTCTCTTAATGGATAAAATAACAAATAGAGCTGTTATAAGAAATTGAAAAAGTACAAGTATCCCGTTCACTTTTGCTGTCATTTGAATACCAAACACGTTTATACAAGTAATAATAACAATAAAAAGTAGAATCCAAAGAGACGATGGAATAGAAGGAAACGCAGCTGATAAAAAAGTTCCCGCTAATAAAAAATTAATCATTGGTAAAAAAAGATAATCTAAAAGCACAGACCAGCCGACAAGAAATCCTATATGAGGACTTATAGATTTTTGAGTATACGTATAGGCCGAGCCTGATAAAGGATATTCTTTAGCCATATGCCCGTAGCTGTATGCGGTAAATAGCATCGCTGCAAGAGCAAAAGCATACGCCATAGAAACCATACCATGCGTAGTTTGAGCCACAACTCCATACGTAGTAAACACCGTCATTGGAGCCATATATGCAAGTCCTAAAATGACGAGTGATCGAAGCGTTAGCGTACGAGCAAATGTAATATCTGAATTACCCTTCATCGTGTTTCACCTTCTGAACTAGTACATTTTTCATACACTACCCCTTTCTACTTTTCGTACCCATAAATGAATGACTATCATTCATTTATGGGCTTTAAAACTTGAATTTGTAAATAACCAACAGAAAAATGACTGACTATCATTCATTGTTCTTCTATTATAACCAATAGTTTTTTATTTGTCTTTTATTTTGTCAGAATTTTTAACATATTTAAAAATTGTTGACCTATACTACTGCGTAAACTCGTAAAATTCCAAGTCACCAGTCATTACTTTCCGCAAACCGTTCTCCAATGCTTATTATAGCTAACAGCACTTCTATAGGGTTCTGCTATAACTTATTTCATTTTCTTCTTCGGCTAGCTTAACAACCACTTCCGAAGCTTCCACTCTCAGCCCTCCTCACGTATTTGACAATCTATCAGTCTCTTTATATGCTTTATTACATTTGAACGCTTAGAAAACATATTGAAACCCAAAAAGGTGATGTCTCAATGAGACATCACCTTTTATAAAAATCGTTTCTTTAAATATTCGGCGATTTTTTGAGGAGCAGCTGGCTGACTGACAATATAACCTTGAATAAAGGAACATTCGTGCTTTTGTAAAAATTCAAGCTGTCCTTTTGTTTCAACGCCTTCTGCAATCACTTTCATGTTAAGAGCATGAGCCAAGTACAAAATGCCTTTTATAATGGCCTGCTGCTTTTCTTTATCAATCGCGTTTTGAATAAACATTTTATCGATTTTGAGCGTATTAAATTCAAAGTCTTTTAAATGTGACAACGAGGAAAAACCAGTGCCAAAATCATCTAAAGCAAACGTGACGCCAATTTTCTTTAGTTTTTCCATCACTTTTTTTACATGTTCTTCATGCTGAATAATGGAGCTTTCCGTCACTTCAAATTCAATAAATGAAGGGTCAATGTTGTAATGAGTTAACGTTTTTTGAACGTGCTCTGCAAACCCTCGTTTCAGCAAATGCTTAGACGAGACGTTAATTGAAACAGGAACAACTTGTAAGCCTTGACTCTTCCACTGCTGCAGCTGCTTGCAGACGTAGTCGATCACCCAGTCGCCAAGTTCAATAATTAAATTAGTTTCTTCTGCTAAAGGAATAAAGTCTTCCGGTGATACGCGCCCCCATTCCGGATGATTCCAGCGAATTAACGCTTCGATACTGTCAATCTCTCTGCTGTTTGTATGAACCTTTGGCTGATATTCAATAAAAAACTCATCTTGAAGAAGTGCGTTACGCAACCCTTTTTCTAGATGATAGCTTTTATACGTCTCGCTGTCCATTAACGGAGAATACAGCTCCCAGTCGCTTCGTCCGATTTCTTTCGCACGCCGCATAGCAAGGTTAGCATTGGTTAATAGCGTTTTTACATCTTCTCCGTCATGCGGGTAGATGCTGATTCCTATACTGGCTGTGACGTACAGAGAAAAATCGTCAATCGTAATTTCTTTTTCGATTTCTTGAAAAAGAGCAGCGGCTAGCTTTTGACATTGATTGATTTGCGCAAGAGATAAAAAGCAAATTGCAAGCTCGTCTTCTCCTACTCTGGCTAGCAGTACACTTGGCGTCACGAACTTTTTTAACCGATTGGCGATACACTGAAGAAAGCGGTCGCCTACGTCATGGCCCAATGTATCATTGATATGTTTGAAACGATTTAGCCCTAGATAAAAGACTGCTAATGAACATCTCTCTTTTTTCATCTGTCGAATGAACGTTTTTAATTCCCTTTCAAACTTTCGCCGATTCGGTAAGTTCGTTACATAATCATGAGTTGCAAGATATTCGATTTGATCTATATACTTTTTTTCTGCGGTAATATCTTCAATAATCCCATCTATGCGCACCAGCTTTCCGTTCTCGTCAAGCGTGGGAATGCATCGATCTTTTACCCATTTCATTTCTCCTGTTTTTGTGAAGATTCGATACTGCTGACGAATCATTTTTCCTTTTTGTAATTGATGCTGCCCTTTTGCCACAGCTGCTTTATCTTCTGGATGAATAAAGCTTTCCCACAGATCTCTATTTCCTAAAAATTTAGCCGCATCTTCTTCGTAAATATTGCTAACACCACTAGAGCAGACAATCATTTCATTGCTCTGCACATCAACGGACCATATTCCGGCCTCTAAATTGTTATAAATCGTTTGAAACTGCTGTTCTTTTTGCTTTAATTCATTCGTAATCACTTTCGATTCCGTAATGTCATGAACAACACCAATCAGCTGTATGACGTTTCCTTGCTCGTCTGCTACCGCATCCGCTTGTTCAAATACCGTACGTTCTTCACCGCTCGGCCGCAGCAGTGTATATTCAATTGTGTAGCTTCCCCCCGTCGAAAGTGCCTCCATAACGGCTTTTTCTAATCTTTTTTGGTCACAGCGATTGACGAATTGAAGAACGTTCTTTAAAGAAGGAGTAAAGTGCTGATTAGGATTTAATCCGCAAATATTATACAGCTGAGGCGACCAGTAGCTTTTATCTTCCGTCACGTCGTAATACCAGCTTCCTACATTCGCAAGCTTTTGCTCCATTTTTAAATGCGTCTCTAATTGAGAAATGTGATTGGAGCGCTCTTGCTCTTTTGAATCATCTCGGCATACGGCATAAACACCCGCTATTTGTTCATTTACGATAATAGGAATAAGAGTGATATATAAATGAAGTTCTTTTTTTGTTTTGTGATGGATTATCGTCGAAAACTGAACTTTTTCTCCTCTTAAAGCGAGTTGAAAGAGATCTTGTGCTTGTTGTTGTTTTGATTTATGTATAAGAGCTGTCAGCTGCTGGCTTTTTTCTTTGTGCTCGTTTCCTGTTAGCTTGAAGGCTGCTCGGTTGCTAAACATGATATCGCCTTCACAGTTGATTAAAAAAATACCTTCACTGTATTCTTTTAAAAGCTGTGTATTCAAACGATCAAGATGTTTGATTATCATGATCGACTGCTCCTTCTCCGTATTTTTATCTGGCAAGGTCTCATGCGGCCTCCTTTTATCTCTTTATCTATTTCTTCTATACTATTACAATAAGCTACATTTGAGATATATTTTACTCTACTTTCCCTAAATAAGGAACATATCAGGTAGGGATAATCAAAACGTTTTTTTCAACTTCAACATTTGGTAAAATAAAACATGTAAAGGAGGGATAGCGTGACTCACAGTGCTAAAAAACATGATCTATTTTCTAGAGGCTCTTTTCAAACCGCTACTTTTCTACTTCTTTTCTCGCCTCTTTTTACTCGTTTGTTTCAGCAGAATGTCTGGGCGTATATAATGGTGTCTTGCATCATCGTTTTTTTTAATTTCATCACCGAGTATATTCTAGTAAAAAGAATCAGCGCTGCTCCTAAAAACTACATTGCTTTTTTCCAAACGATTTGTCTGCCTGTGAACGTACTTCTGCTATGTTTCTTTTATTATGTTACGTAAAAAAGCATCTATCGATTTGATAGATGCTTTTTGATATTATGACTTTTTCAAAAGGCTCGATACATGCTTGGCTACAATCGCTCCTTGACCGGCTGAAGAGCTGATACTAGAAAACAAGGGAGTCGTGCACGCGTCTCCAATGGCATAAATAGCTGGGTTGCTGCTTTGATGCACTTCATTGATGACGATGAGTCCGCTTTGCGTAGTGGTGACTTTTTCTTTAATAAGTTCAACATTGGGCGCTACGCCTAGTCTGATCAGCACTGCGTCTACTGATAAGTTCTCGCATTCACTGTTTTTACTTTTTAAATCGATCGATGTGACGTGATGCTTTCCATGGATAGCCGTCACTTCGGTATCTGTTATCACCTTAATACCAGGATCGGAAAGAATTTTTTCAACGTATTGCTCTCTTGCTTTAAAATGCGTAGAACGATGAATCAAATATACTTCTTTTGCTTTTGATGCTAAAAGATGTGCTCCTTCAAAAGCACGGTCTCCTCCGCCAATGAGAGCAACCCTTTTACCTTTTAACCGTTCTCCGTCTGCTGAAGCTGAATACACTTCTCCTCGGTCAATCATTTGCTGCTCACCAGGCACTCCGAGCTTTCGCTGACTAGAACCCGTTGCTAAAATAAGATACGTATAGCCAATTTCTTTTTCTGTTTCTTGCTGCTTTACTTTGACTGTTTTAGAACGTTCGTCAATAGAAATTACTTTTGTATTCGCTTCATATAAGCAGTCCATATCAATAAAATGCTGAACCATTTTCCGCTGCATCTCAATTCCATTTTCCGCTTGTATTCCGGGATAATCAATAATCTCATTATAAATCGTAAACAGCTGTCCGCCTAACTGTGCCTGCTCTTCAAGAAGCAAGCACTCAACGCCTAGCCTTTTACACCACACGGCAGCAGAAATACCAGCGGGTCCTCCGCCAATAATCAGTACGTCAACATGTTGCATACAGCTCACCTCGCTTCTGCTTCTCAGCTTATATGGCTTTTTGTTTCTTTACATTTGTCGCTGTAAAAGAGATAAAAATTCTCCTCGAACCTCTGGTTTTTCCATAAATGTTCCTCGAACAGATGAAGTGGCTGTAGAAGCTGAAGATTTTTTAATTCCTCTTCCGCACATGCACATATGCTTTGCTTCAATAACTACCATAACTCCTTTAGGCTCTAACACTTCTTCGATTGCATCTGCAATTTCATTTGTTAGGCGTTCTTGAACCTGAAATCTCTTTGCGTATCCTTCTACTGTACGAGCGATTTTAGATAAACCTGTAATTTTTTTATCCGGTATATACCCAACGTGGGCAACGCCAAAGAACGGCGCAAAGTGATGTTCACACATTGAGTGAAATTCAATGTCGCGTATTAATACTAATTCGTTGTGATTCACGTCGAATGTTTTTTCTAAATGAGCTTTCGGATCTTCTCGGTAGCCTTCCGTGTATTCTAAAAATGCTTTTAACACGCGGTACGGCGTCTCTTCAAGACCGTCTCTTTCCGGATTATCTCCGCATAAATCAATCAGTTCTTTCACCGCATTCATAAATGTGTCAGCTTGACCTATTTTTTTATCTATTTCAGTTGAATTTGTTCCTACTGTTTCTAAAAATTTTTGAGCAATTAAATTTTGTGTACTAAGTGCCATCTTTTTATGTCCTCTTCCCTTTTCTTAGTAATTTTATTTTCAAATGATGGTTTTGCTTCAGCTATTTAAAAACGCTGTTTCAAAATCTTTTGCAGCAAGTGGCTTGCTAAACAAGTATCCCTGCATATGATCACAGCCATTTTCCATTAAAAACGCTTTTTGATATTCTTCTTCCACACCTTCTGCGATTACTTCAAGCTTTAAGCTTTGAGATAAGCTGATAATCGCCTGGGCAATTTCACTGTTGCTGTAATCTTCTTGAATATCCTGGATAAAAGACCGGTCGATTTTCAAACAATCTATTGGTAATTTTTTCAAATAACTCAACGAAGAATATCCGGTTCCAAAATCATCGATAGAAATTGATATACCATATTTCTTTAATAAATGTAAAGCTTTAATCGTTTCTTCTGCGTTCGTCACCAGTGTACTTTCCGTAATTTCCATTTCAAACCATGTGGAATCAAATCTATGGAGCGAAAGAAATTGCTGTATTTCATTAACCAACACAATCGGATCTTGAAATTGCCGCGGAGAAAAATTAACCGCTAGCGTCATTTTTTCGTTTCGGTCCTTGTTCCATTTGCTAACTTGAGAACAAGCTTTCTTCATGACAACTTCCCATAAGGAGTGAATCAAACCAGCTTCTTCTGCTATAGGGATAAATACTTCCGGAGAAACAAATCCAAGCTCTGCGTCATTCCAGCGAACTAATGCCTCTACGCCGGTTATCACATTGCGCTTTGCTTCTATTTTCGGCTGATAGTAAACGTCAATGTCACTTTTTTGAATCGCTTTTCGCAAGCGCGTTTCGATTTGTACCCTTTCTGTCTGCTTCTTAATTAAAGAGTCGTGGTAAATCGTTACCTTATTTCCGCCGTTTCTTTTTGAAGCATACATGGCCACGTCTGCATACGTAATAAGCGTGTCTAAGTTCGTAGAATGATTCGGATAAAAGCTTAAACCGCTGCTCATACTGACAAAAATTTCGTCATTGTCAATGTAGCAAGGCTGCTGAACATATGCAAGCATCTTCTCGGCGATACACTCAACTTCGTTTGGAGCAAAGTCGCTAAACAAAATAACAAACTCATCTCCTCCTTGCCTTGTAAGAAAGCTGTTAGAAGAAGGCAAACATTCTTTAATGCGGTTAGCTACTATTTGAATGAGCTTGTCTCCTTTTGAATGTCCTAATGTATCGTTAATATCTTTAAATCGATCTATATCCATAAATAGTACGGCTACATGATCAATGGATTTATCCTTCGACTCAATTAATCGCCTGTTTAATTCTTCTTTAAAGTACCTTCTGTTTGGCAATCCTGTCAAAAAATCGTGGTATGCATGATACTCGCTTTCTTCCTGACTCTTTTTTAAATCGTCCACATATGTTTTCAAAAAATGAGAAAGATCGTTGATATTTGCCACGAGCCCTCCCAACTCATCTTTCCTTCTTGTATTCAGCACCTTGCCAAAGTTGCCTTTAGCGATTTGATTCACATGCCCCATGATACGTTTAATAGGCCGCGTGATGGATGTTGAGAAAATAGAGCTTGTAACGAGCACAAGAAAGATAAAAGGAAGAGACAATACTAAATGTTTGATTAATTCTTGCTGCAGTTCTTTTTCAATAAGTCCGTAGTCATAGACAACGCCTATTACATAGGTTGGAGAGTTCTTTTCTTTAATTGGTACTAATGTTTTTAGTATTTTTTTATGATTGATTTCAGTGAGATAACTTTGGGATTTCCCAGTTTTTAAGGCATTGTGAATTAACTTTTTGTCATGGGAGGTGTTTCGATACATATATGTTCCGTACCAAATGGGCCGATCATCTATTCTGATGTATTTATTTCCATTCAAATATACGTTTTGATTTTTCTCTCCGAACGTTTCCGGGTTAAAAACAGTTAGTTCAAGAACACCATCAAGTTTTTTGGTAAAACGGTTCATAACATTCGTTGGACCAAACTTTTTTTCAACATCAAACACATGATTATCGCGGAAATAAGGGTTTATAATATAATTAGTAGACCCGTCGTAATAATAACCCCATTTATCAATGTGATCAGGGTTACTAGAAGCCACTTCAATTGGCCCGCTCCAGAAATGAGGCAGAGTTACCCCTCGCGTCGTCGTAACTGGCTGCTTAGAAAGAAGCTGCTTAAAAGACGTATACCAAAATCCCCACTCCTTTGTAGACATATTGACTTCATCAGCATCAGAAGATCTGACGCCTACAATATCGTCTCCTACAGGGGCTAGTAATGTAATGTGGGATACCATTACCTTTTCAGCTAATTGTTTTAATTGTTCATTGCTAATATCATGGTAGTCAGCAGGTAACGAATTTTGTATCGCAATGGAAGCCGTTCGTAATTCTTGCCCCATTCGATCCTCTAAATATAAAGCACTGTTTTTGGAATTCTCTACTTCGTACCCAATTTCTTCTGTCACCAGCGTAATTTCCTTTTGGTTAAATTCTATCAATCTATTTTTTGACCGAATGTAGTGCAGCGTATTATTCGCCAGTAGAATACACAATACCAACAAAGTAAAAAATAGCGATAACTTTTTCTTTATCGACACTCGTGATGGCCTCCTGTTAGTAAAGACTTGATCTAATTCTTTTAAAAACATATTCATGTGTTCTAAATTTACATCGGACTATATGCTCCCATTTTCACTCAAAACAATGAATTCATGCAAAAAACCAACCTCGTTGGTTGGCTCAATTTAAAATCACTATAAAAAATGCAAAAATATATTAATAAAAACTTTTATTTACAGCTTTAGAACAAATTTATATTCTTATCATATTCTAACTGTTTTCTCTGAAATATCAAGGAGAAAAATTTGTCTGCTGCGTTTCTAAGGTTTTAAAAAGAAGGGTTTAACCCTATTTTCCCTAAAGACTGTTGACGAAGGAAACGTTTAAAAATCAGCATAAATTGAAGGTGCTGGTGGATGTGTGCGACATGACCAGCTCTTTTAATCTCTCTATATTGTACATGAGGGACGTATCGTTTTAAGTTCCCTAATGTTCCTTTATACAACTCATCGTACTCTCCCATTATCCACAAAATAGGAACGTTCACTTCACGCAATACAAATTCAGAGTTTACCTCCAAATTCAATCGCACTATTCTTTCAAACAAAGAAGGCTGAAGTAAACGTGCACTTTCCAAGAATATGGCTTCTGAGTCTTCTAGAATTTCTTTTCGATTCGGGTTAAGCGTTCGAACGCACTCTTTTAACCACTCATTGTAACTAAGCTGTCTTCTTCTATTCATCAGCTGAAGAAGGTTTGTATGATATACAGAGGGAACATTACAACAGTAACCTCCTATAAACGTTAAGCTGGCAACCATATGCGGATACTTTTGTACAAATGACAAAGCAATAAGACAGCCAAAACTCAGTGCACACAAATGAGCTTTTTTAATATTCATTTGTATGTAGTGCATATAGAGCTGATCAACAAACGCCTGCAATGAAAACGAATCATCCAGGTTTATATTTTTTAAAGGATAAAAATCATATGAAGTGCAGTAATAGTTTTTCTTTAATACGTCCATCTCTTTAGCGAATACACTTTGATTTCCTACAATTCCGTGCAAAAAAATAATGGCATCTTTCATTTTCCGAGTACCTCAGCTGTCGTATTTTCACTATATTAGGTCAAAAGTCATTTACACCTACAACCTATGGTATAAATAATTAAATCACGAAATAAAACGTTCAAAAACACTGTTTTTTTAAAAAAATAATTCTATATACTCATTTATCAACGGTTACTATTATACTACTAACAAAACAAAAAAATAATACAAAAAATGCTTAGACAGCATTTTTTGTATTATTTAATGTATTTGTCTCGGAACATTGCATACTGCTTGTTTAAAAAACTTCATAAAAACTCTCCTTTTACACCTTATCCATTTAACGAGTCTATATTTATGCTAGCATATTGGGTGGTTTTGGAAAATAGATAGGGGAAATTCTTAGTGTATAAATTGAATAAAGATTTCATTGAGCGTCCCCTACCGGCAACAATAGAACTATAAAAAGATAATAAATGTAAAAAAATAATTCTTTTTAACTATTATTCCGCACACAAAACATTCATATTAGTATACAATAATCTCAAAATATGTTTTTTTAAGGAGATAAAAGGATGACAACAACTCATAATCAGCTAACAAACGCTTTTCACCGTACCCCACACGATCAAAACACATTTCATTTTCTTGATGAAAAAGTAACGCTTCTTGTATCAGGTGAAGATACAAACGGAGCTTACGCCGTGGCGCACGTAGTGAAACCAGAAAACCAAGGTCCCCCTCTTCACCTTCACGAACATGAAGACGAAACGTTTTATGTAAAGCGCGGCTCAATGATTTTCTACATAGGAGAAGAAATAATTGAAGCAAAAGCGGGCGATTATGTTTTTGCTCCTCGAGGTATTCAGCACCGCTTTGTGACCGGACCAGAAGAAACAGAATTTATCCTTACTGCTTCTCCTGCCGGCTTTGATTCATTCGTTAAAGAACTCGGTACTTCCGTTCCCAAAAATGCTCCTCTGCCGCAAGTGGGACCACCTACTGAAGAAGAAATTATCCGCTTAGTTACCGTCTCTAAAAAATACGGCATTACTTATCCTGAAATTGAAAAAGAAATGAATAAAAAATAAACCAATACATAAGGATCTGCTCTTTACCGGGCAGATCTTTTTCTATTTTGATTCCAATTCATCAATGGAATAATTTAACACACCCTTGTCCACACTATGCTTATCTGTTTTTTATAAATACGTGCCATTTTTATAGATAGGAGGAAAGCCAATTGAACGCAGAAAGCAAGCGTTTGACTTCGCCTGAAATAACAAGTCTATGCGCGCAGTATCAGCAGGATACGCTGGCGGTTTGTGTAGCAAAACACGTTCTAGCAACGGTAACGGATGCCGAGATTCGTTCGCTGTTTGCCTTTTCGCTAGAGCTATCGAAAAAGCATATTGAGCTGCTGACTGCCATTTTTCATGCCGAGCATTTTCCGTTGCCAAAAGGTTTTACAGAGGAAGATGTGGACTTTCACGCACCTCCGCTTTTTACAGACTCGTTTTGGCTGAAGTATCTTCACGACATGACGATTCACGGCTTGGCAGGATACGGCATTTCATTTAGCGTGTCCGTTCGCCGAGATCTTCGAGATTATTATCATCAGTGTAATTTGGACGTGATGGAAGTATATAATCGGTCTCTCGACCTGCTTTTAGCAAAAAATCTTTATGTGCCGGCTCCTTATTTTTTAAATCCGAAACAACAAGAGCACATCACAGATTTGACTTACGCTCTTGATTTTGTAGGAAAGCAGCGCCTTTTAAACGCAACGGAAGCGGGAAATATTTATTTTAATTTGCGCAAAAGCATGGCAACCAAAGCGCTTTTGATTGCCTTCAAACAAGTGAGTAAACGAAAAGACGTGCGGAAAGTCATGGAGACGGGGCTTGATGTGGCACACAAGCATATTGAGCTTTATTCTTCCATTATGCACGAAGAAAACCTTCATACTCCTCCGCTTTTGGATAATGAAATCACAACGTCTACGCACGCGCCTTTTTCAGAAAAGCTGATGACGTTTCACGCAGGCGCAATGTTTAAAGTAGCCATTACTTATTACGCAACGGCAATGACTACTAGTATGAGGCTCGATATTGTGGGGCACTGTGAAGCGTGTATTTTACGGGACTTAAAAGTAGCGGGGCGCTGCAGCGAAGTGATGATTAAAAACGGATGGATTGAAAAGCCGCCTGAAGCAAGCGATCGTAAGCAAATGTAAGTTTTTTCATAACAACTCTTGACCTGAAACGCGTTTCATACTTTATGCTGTATTTATTCTCATCAGCCGGCGTGACACAAACGGTGGCGTTACGACTGATATGTTATCCATAAAAAAATCCGGTGTGTTCACCGGATTTTTTTGTATGCTTACATATTCATTTCTTTTTTATACGCCAAGTACGAATACAGATAAGGAATCGCCACGCACAGAACGATACTCCCCCACATGATAACTGACTTGTATCCATCAGGTAAAAAAGCGCTAATAAGAATTAGCAGTCCGCCTATAAAAAAGATCTTTCCGGATAACCGGTGCGTCTTTTTCCATACGTTTTCATTGCTCAATGTCCACGGTGTACGAATCCCCATAAAATAGTTAGAGCGCACGCGCTGCAAGTAGTTTCCGATAATGATAAAAACGAGTCCAGCCATAATCGGAGCAATGTAGGACACCGGCACGTTATAGCCAAGCCCCTGTAAAATAGTGCTCATATTTACAAAAAAGAATAATAGCAGTACGGCGTTTAACAGGATGTTATATGTTTTTGAAAAGTACTTATAATTTTCTTTACGCGGGTCAATTCGCGGCACAAATGCGATGACAAAATAAATAAGTACCATGATTCCTACTGTTAAAATCATTGCATTTATCTTTGTGGCAAATCCGTCTGCTTCTCCATTTGCTCCCCAGTGAATGGGCATTGTAGCTGGAAGATGTGGCAGTGCAATCAGCCATGCAAGTAGTGTTAAAAGAGTAATACCTAAAGGAAATACGTGTTTTTTCATTTACTTTTCTCCTTTCTGAAAGCTGAAAAACCAGCCGATTAAATCTTGAAAAACGGTTGTATTTAACGAATAAATCACAAACTGCCCTCTTTTTTCATCTTGAACGAGGTCCGCTTGCTTCAAGATTTTTAAATGATTTGAGATGCTTGGTTTGGTCATGTTAAAATACTCGGAAATTTCTCCTGCGGTTAAGTCCCGCTCTTTTAGCAGCTCTAAAATCTTCCTGCGAGTAGGATCCGCTAAAGCTTTAAACGTTTCATTCAATTAAAGTTCATCTCCATCACATTTAAGTATTTAGATAATTATCTAAATATTAAACTATAAATTATACTATGTCAATATGTTGAAAAGAGTACGGCTTTGACTCATTTTTTTGTTTTTTCAAAGCAGTCCATGCATACAAACTGCGCTTCTTGATGTAAAAAAGCTTTGATTTCGGTCATTCCTCTTTTACTCGGATACTTCATTCGCATCCACACTTCTTCATTCGGCTGAATTTCTTTCTGACAAACGTAACATCGCTCTTTTATTTCAAACATATTATCCCCTCCATTTCTTTATCTAACTATACGTTTGACTAGACAAAAGGTTTCATAAAAAAGAGGCTGGGACGTAACCAAATCAACCCTAGCTAGAAGCAACTACAGACATGAAACCTACGTTCATTCTACCAATAAAAGAATCCGAACGATTTATCGTTCGGATTTTTTTCACCTAACATACTTGTGGCCTAGCCTCTTTTAAACATTATAGCGGCGTTACGTCTTCCTGCTGTTTTTGCTGTATTCTTTGTTTTTTCGATTTTCTGAAATGAAGCAGTTCATATACAACTGGAATGACTACAAGTGTAAGCAGAGTCGCAACGGCCAATCCTCCGATTACAACGACTGCAAGACTTTGAGAAACGAGGCTTCCGCTTTCGCTTTGTTTAAATAAAAGCGGCAGCATCGCACAAATCGTAGCAGCAGACGTCATGACAATTGGACGCATACGCGTAGCCGCTGCTTCAACAATGGCATCGCGCATAATCATTTTCTTTTCATTTTGCTTCACGCGGTCTAATAGTACAATCGCATTCGTTACAACAATACCAATCAGCATCAGGGCTCCAAGTAAAGCCGTTACGTCTACCGGGATACGGCTGATTAATAATCCTAAAACGGCACCGATCGCAGCAAGCGGAAGTGAAAATAAAATGGCAAACGGCGTGCGGATTGTTTTAAACGTAATGACCATAATTAAGAACACAATACCAATCGACACGAGCATCGTAATGAACAAGTCAGAGAAATCTTCTCCTTGCTGAGTGCTTGCTCCTCCGATTACAACGTCAACATCTTTTGAAATCGACAGTCCTTTATTCTTACCGTCTCCAAAAATGGTTGTTTGAATGTCTTTATTAATTTCTGAAAGCTTTTCTGGATTGACATCCGCTGTTACTTGAATATATGGGTCTCCATTTTTATGAAACTGATTTGTTGGCTTTTCAGCTTGCGTTAGCGAAGCCACTTTTGAAACAGGTGACGGTCCTGTCTCTGTCATAATAGAAATATCTTTTAACTCTTTTGGTGACGTTGGATTTAAGACAGATTCAAGAAGTACGTTTGCTTGCTTGCCTTCTAAATCTATCGCTCCAATCGGCGTTTTATTCAGCATAACGCCAAGCTGCTGCGCTACTTGCTGCGTATTCGCTTTTGTTGGATCTACGTCTAAAGAGTAAATCGTTTTCTTTTCGTCTTGGTTCGTAGAAACTTTGTCTACTCCTTTTATATCGCTGATTTCTTTCTTAATGCTGCTTGCCGTTTTTTCTAACTTGTTCATGTCGTTTCCAATCACATCAACGGTAATGGAAGTAGTAGAAGCTCCCATTAGTGAAGCAGCACTGACGCTAAGATCTCCTCCATCATAGAGCTTCTTTTGATTTTGAATTCGTTTCATTAGCGAATCCGTGTTTTCACCGTCTTTTACGGTAATCGTATACGTAGCTTCAGTAGGCGAACCAACGTCTCCCCACTTGGCTCCTTCGGCCGTATTACCAAGCTGCATGTATACTTCTTTCACTTCTTTTTGAGCTAAAATATAGCGTTCAAGCTGCAGTGATTTTTCTTCTACGGTTTTAATCGGCGTATTATTTGGATAGCTTAACGTTGTGCCTACAAAGTCAGATGAAGAGTTATCAACCGCTCCTTTAGGCATCATTGTGTACGCGCCAATAGATCCGACAAATAAAAGCAGCGAAAGCAGCAGCACAACCCATTTATGATTAAGCGACCACGTAATGACCTTTGTAAAACGAACAGGCTGCTTGTGCTTGCGAATTTTTTCATTTTTTAATAACCCGGCACTCATTAAAGGTACAACGGTAAGCGCCACAATTAATGAAGACAGCAGTGAATAGGTCAGCGTTAGAGCGAACGGAAGCATAAAGTCTTGAAGCCCTCCGTTTACAAGGCCGATTGGTAAAAAGACAGCTACTGTCGTTAACGTAGAAGCAGTAATAGCAGAGCCTACTTCTTTTGTGGCATCAATAATCAAGCCAAGCGAAAACTCTTCTTTTTGCATTTTCCGGAAGATGTTTTCAATAACAACGATGCTATCATCTACCAATCTCCCAATCGCTACGGCTACTCCTCCAAGCGTTAAAATATTGAGCGTGACGCCTGATTTAGACAGTAAGAACAGCGTAAAGCAAAGCGATAGCGGAATGGATACAATCGTGATAAACGTAGAGCGAACGCTGCGTAAAAACAGCATGATGACAACGGTCGCAAAAAGTGCGCCTAGCAGCACTTCTTTCATCATTGAATGAACAGAGTTTTGTACGCTGTCCCCTGTTGCAAAAAATACAGAAGCATTCACATTGTTATAGTCTTTGTTAATTTGCTGAGACAGTTTTTTTACTTCTTTTGTGATGCTAACGGCGTTTGAGTGACTGTCTTTTGTAACAATAAGTAAAAGTGCATCTTTTCCGTTAATATGCGTCACGACGCCTTCAGGCTTTTTCACCTCTACTTTTGCAAGGTCGCCTAGCGTTACATCCTGTGCAACCGGCAGCTTTTTCACTTTGTCCAAGCTATCAATTTTACCAGTTACGTTGATATTGCTCGACTTGTTATTAATGACTTTTTCTCCAACTGCAAGCGACGTGTTTTTTCCTTCTAACACGCTGATGACTTTATCAATAGTCACGTTCTTTTGTGACAATTTTTTATTATCAACTTTAATAGACACGTAGGAATCCGCTGTTCCATACGTTTGAACACTCGCAATGCCTTTAACGTCTTTATATTTAGGGATCAGTTTTTTCTCTGCAAGATCCAGGTTGTCTCTTGTTAATCCTTCTTTAAATGTGAGTGAAATATCTGCGATGGGAATCATAGAGGTATTTAATTGAATAACATTAGGCTTTGATACACTGGCTGGAAGCTGCACCGAAGACAGCGCTTCTTGGACGTTTGTTTTTGCTTCTTTCATATCCGTTTTGGATTCAAATGAAATATCGATTTTGGAATAGCCGTCTCCCGTCGTTGAATACACGTTGCTTTTTCCTTTAACACCGGCGACCGCTTCTTCAATCGGTGACGTCACTTGTTTTTCCATGGAGTCTGCATCCGTTCCTTGCCCCATAACTACTACTGACACTTGAGGCTGATCAGCGGTCGGCAGGAACTCCATCGGAAGTGTAAAATAACTAATGACTCCTAAAGCTAAAATTAAAATAGACATAATGGTAATAGCCGCTTTGTTTTTAAACGACCATTTGGTGAGCCATGACATGAAATATCCCCTTTCACTTTTTCGTACAAACTCAGTCAAACATTTCTAAAATATGCTAAATAACCACTAAATTATACCTAATGTTTCTTACCATTTAAAGACTTATTTTTGTAAAAAGTCCCATTATTTGAACAAAATCGTTTATGTATATGCTTTTGCTTAGATAATCAGTCTCTTTACAGCACAAAAAAAAGACGCCGATACCCGGCGTCCCACATGTAGTAAGTGAAAGAAGAAGAAGAATATGCCTACGATTTCTCAGGCAATTCTATGACCTTATTTGGTTTTTTCCCGTTTTTTTATGAAATAAACATATTTAGCATAAATTCCCTTAACTAGCAGCTCGACTGTGCTTTGTTTCCGTATCGTTTTGAATCTTTAACGACGTTAATAAAGCCACGATACTTCCGGCAAAGCCAAATAAAAACAAGTGATGAATGCCTGCCATAAAGCTTCCGCCTGAAGTCAGCAACGCACCCATAATCGTAACGCCGATTGCTGTTCCCATGTTTCTGCAAAACATAAAAAATGACGTTGAAATACCTCTTTCATGTCCTCCTACTAATTGCTGTACACCAATGACTCCAACCGTAGACAGCAGACCAAACGATAGCCCTTGTACAATCATGACGCAGAACACGTAGAAGAAACCGTGGCTTTCATTTAGCATCAGCAGAAGTGTTCCTGAGCCAACGAGCAGCACATTCCCGATTAACAACAGCTTTCTGTAGCCGTGTTTCAAAATCCATTTACCTGCAGGCACGGACACAGACATCCATCCGACCGCTGTTCCTAACAGCGCAACTCCGCTCATAAACAGTGACAAATGCGCTACTCGCTGTAAAAATAACGGAATGTAGCTTGACGTTCCGAATAAAGCCACCGTTCCAATAAACGCATTGATATTAATCCATGACAGCGTTTTGTTTTGGAACATGGACAGCGGTACAATCGGAGAAGCATGTTTTCGTTCATGGAGATAAAAAATGACCAATAAAATAAGTCCCGCTACTGCATACACAACTCGGTTTTGTTCCACTACCGTCACAAGCAGCAGTGACGTAACGCCAGCTCCAAACAATATAGCACCGATGTAATCGACTTTTGCTCTTTTCGGCTCATAGCTTTCTTGATACGGCATTAACGTAAGAAATGAAACGATACATACCGGTAAATTAATAAAGAAAATCCATCTCCACGTTAAATAATCCACAAAAAAAGCGCCTAAAAGCGGTGCTAACACAGCTGATAATCCCCACATCGTTGTAAAGAGCGCCTGAATTTTCCCTCGTTTCTCCACTGGAAATAAGTCTCCGGCAATAATAGCGGGAAAGGCCACCATAAACCCGGCTCCTATTCCTTGAACCGCACGGAAAAGAACAAGCTGAATCATCGTATTTGCCACGCCGCAAAGCATTGAACCAATTAAAAAAGCAATAATTCCAAACCCAAATACTTTTTTGCGGCCAAATAAATCCGATAATCTTCCTGCTACCGGAGATAAAATCGTACTTGCAATCATGTACGAAGCAAACGACCACGCGTACAAATCAAATCTTCCAAGCTCTTTTGCAATAACGGGCATCGTCGTATTCATAATCGTTGAATCAAGCGAAGCCACTAGCATTGCCAGCACAATACTAACCATTACGGACGTTCTGCTTTTCATGTACCAATCTCCTTATCTCTATAATCTGAGCGTCTAGTGTACTCCTCCTTGCCGTTTGTTGTCTATACTTATGCATACAAAATGCTAAAAAGCTTCTCACTTTACTATGAGAAGCTTTTTACCCCCTTATTCACATATCTTCTTGAACCTTTTCTTGATCAGACAGTTCTTTGTTTCGAGCCATAACCGCAAATCCAGCCATTACAATGATACTGCTTGAAATGCCGTATAGAATTGGCGTAGTAGAAGAAAGTCCTTCAATCAATAGACCTCCAAGTACTACTAGCGTACTAACAACAATCGCTGAAACTCCGGCTTTTGGATGAATGTCTTTCCAAAACAGCGAGACAACAAACGGAACAAAGATCGCTCCTGATAAAATGGCATACGCAACGTCTAAAGCAACAAGCACGTCTTGAATCCAAAGAGCAAAAATAATAGCAAGCACGCCGACAATAAGTGTATTCACACGGGTTAAAATTAAATAATTTTTCTCTGAAATATTTTTAAGCCATACTTTTTTAATGATATCGTTACTAATCAGCGTAGAAGACGCAAGCAGCGTTCCTGAAGCAGTTGACATCAGCGCCGAACAAACGCCTGCCAGCACGAGACCTAATAACCCTTGAGGCAGAATTTGAATCGCAAGCGTCGCAAAAATGCTTTGACTGCTTTCTGCGTTTGGCAGCAGCAAATATGCACACATTCCAATTACACTTCCCGCAATTGCGTAGGCAATGCTGTACACCCCTGCAAAAATAGAGCCGTTTCGCGCAATTTTTTCTGTTCGCGCCGTAAATACTCGCTGCCAAATATCTTGAGAAACTGCCATACCAAGCGTATACAAGAGGAAATACTGAAAGATTTGACCGTATCCAATCGATGAAAAATCAAAATAAGATGATGGTAAATCTCCGGTAAGGGCTTTGAAACCTCCTGCTTCTGATACGCTCATTGGAAGCATAAATCCAAAAATCGCCACCGTCATCACAACAAATTGAATAATATCAGTAACCGTTACGCTCCACATTCCGCCTAAAATCGTATAGAACAAAACAATCGAACCGCCAATTAACATCGAGGCCGTCATGTTCCATCCAAGCAATGCATGAATGATTGTTCCCATTCCAATCACTTGAGTGACCGATACCATGAGTGTATAAATAGCGGCAACAACCGCGCTGATAATTTGCGCTTGAGCGTTATATCTTTTTCCTAGCAATTCACTGATAGTGGTCACTTTCAACGACGAAATCCGCTTAATAAAAATCGTGCCAAGCGTAATGATTCCAAGTCCAATCATCGTCACAAACCAAATGCCAGACAGCCCGTGCTCGTAGCCAAGCTGAGCGGTTCCAATCGTTGACGCCCCGCCTAAAATAACGGCAGACAAACATCCTAAATACATAAACATCCCTAATTTTCGCCCGGCTAAAATAAAATCTTCTGATGACTTTGCTTTTAACGAGCCAATGATACCCGCTACAACCAATACGCCAAAATAGACAAACATAACCGTCATATCCAGTCCGTTCATAACAGATTCCTCCTTATTATGGGTCAATCTATCTTTCATTGAAACAAAGAGCTTCTTAAAGCTTTAGATCACGTGAAGACTTGTGATTTCTGTCAATGCTTCGTCTAACACGCGAAGCCCGGCATCAATTTCTTCCTTTGTAATCGTTAAAGGAGGAATCATTCGAATCACTTCTCCGCTATTTCCGCAAAGGTAAAACAGCACCCCTTTTTCCAAACATTTGTCTAAAATCTCAAGAAGAAGATTTCCGTCACCTTGCTTTGTTTTCGGATTAATAATTTCAATTCCAATCATTAGTCCTACTGAACGAATGCTTCCGATCACTTCATGCTTCGCTTTCAAATGCTGAAGCTGATCCGCTGCATATTTCCCCATTGCTTTTGAGTTTTCAATCAGCTTTTCTTCTTTTAGTACGTCTATGGTCGCAAGTGCTGCTGAACAAGCAATGGGATTGCCTCCAAAAGTTGTTCCATGTGTACCAATCGGCCACTTTTCCATGAGCTGTTTGGAAGCTACGGTAGCACTTAGCGGAAGTCCTGATGCTATGCCTTTTGCGATTGCCATAATGTCAGGCGTCACGTCAAACGTTTGAGCTGCAAACCACTCGCCGGTACGTCCAAAGCCGGTTTGCACTTCGTCAAAAATAAGCAGAATGCCGTGTCTGTCACACACTTCTCTTATTTTTTGCAGCCATGCTTTCGGCGGGATCACGTAGCCGCCTTCTCCAAGAACCGGCTCTACAATCATGCACGCCACTTCTTCCGGCGTTACTTGATGCTTAAACAACGTGTCAAAATCTTTTTCCAGCTTTTCCACGCAGTAGATTTCCGGATCTTCTCCTTTTGGACACTGAGTCACGTCTGCATAAGGCACTTGATACGTTAAGCCCGATGGCTGAAGAAATTTCCGGTATTTGCTTTTTGATGTTGTCACGCTAAGCGCTCCGAGAGAACGGCCGTGAAAGCAGCCCATAAACGAAACCGTATAAGGTCTTTGCGTCACGTATTTTGCTAGCTTTAACGCTCCTTCTATTGCTTCAGTTCCGCTGTTAGCAAAGAAAAAGCAGTCCAGGCCTCTTGGCAATACTGTTTTTAATTCTTCAGCAAGCTGTAAAATAGATTCGTACATAATCACACCTGACGGGCCGTGCATAAGATGATCAACGCTATCTTTAATCGCTCGTACAACTTTAGGGTGACGATGACCTGTATTCGCTGTTGCAATACCTGATGTAAAATCTAAATACGTTTTTCCGTCCGCTCCGTAGTAGTAGCAGCCCTCTGCTTTTACCACCGGTAAATTAGGATGATCTTTCGCCATGCTTGGTGCTAGTAAATCCGGTAAACTGTTCATTAACTGTGTAAGTGATGCCTGCGTCATCTGACTTCCTCCTCGCAATCTATCAAGTAATGTGTTTGTACTTGTTTTACATGCAAAGAGCGTGCCAAAGACGTTAAAAAACAGAATGTTTTTTTAATTTTCTAACAACTGAAGGCTGACTGATTCCGAGTGCTTCACCTATTTCTGTTGTCGTTTTATACTGTTTTTTTGCTCTTACTAATATCTCTTTTTCCAGCTCGTTTAACGCGTCATTAAGCTTCATTTCCCCATGTTCTTCAACGTGTTGAATCCGTTTTTTCCTATGCAGAGAATGCGGCAAATGCTCCATTGTAATCAGCGTTTGTGAAGACACAACCACCGCGTGTTCAATCACATTGATTAACTCTCGTACGTTTCCTTTCCACTCATGTGCAAGCAGTGCGTGAATAACCGCATTATCAAACGTTCTTTTTCGGTTGTATTTCTTTTCAAACTGCTCGGCAAAATGTGTGAGCAGCGGAAAAATATCTTCAGGACGCTCGTTCAAAGATGGAATGGTAATCGGTACAACGCTTAAACGAAAATACAAATCTTCTCGAAATTCTTTTTCAGCGACGGCTTTTTCTAAATCTTTGTTCGTCGCTGCAATTAAGCGAAAGTCCACGGTTTTGGGCTTTCTTCCTCCAACGGAATAAAACTGTTTTTCTTGAATGAGCTTTAAAATTTTCACTTGATGCGCCGGTGACAGCTCTCCCACTTCATCTAAAAAAAGCGTGCCCCCGTCTGCTAATTCGACCAGCCCCACCTTTCCATTTTTAGATGCACCGGTAAAAGCCCCTGCCTCATATCCAAACAGTTCAGCCTCAAATAAATGGTCTGGAATCGCCCCGCAGTTCACTTCAATAAACGGCCCTTTGCTTCTTGTACTTTTGTTATGTATCAGCTTGGCTAAATGCGTTTTTCCTACTCCGGACTGCCCTAAAAGCAAAATATTTACGTCTACGTTCGAAACGTGAACGGCCGTACGAAGAACGTGCTGCATCTTATCGCTGTTGCACACAATTCCTTCTGTTGATAGATTTTGGTTCCGCAGCAGCATAAGCTCGCTCTTTACGCGCTGCATTTCGCCTTCCATCGCATCAAGATATGTTTTCATTTCCATCAGTTCCGTCACATCGTGAGAATAGCTGACGATTCTTTTAATCTCGCCTTTTTCATCTTTGACCGGAATGCCAGTAACGAGCACCTGCTTGCCTTGTTTAGTTGTTTGTACAAGCGTAATTTTCTTCTTTGTTTCAAGCACAATTGGGGTAACGATTGGCGTAAACAACCCTTGTTTTTCAAGTTCATACACAGACTTTCCCAGCAGTTTTTCAGCTTTTACATCGTAAATGTTTCCCGTTCCTTCATGTATTCGGACAATGATGCCTTTTTCATCCGTCACGAGCAAATCATCTTTTAATGAATGAAGGATCCACTGATTTTCATTCCATTCTGAATTCATGTATGCTCCCCGCTTTCTATTCACTTTTGAATAAAATACAATTCGTTTTTGAATAACGGCATTTATTTTTGAATAATCAATTTATTATATCACGAAGGCTTCTTTTTATTTTGAAACAGTAATTGAAATGAAGTTAAAAATGCATTAATATATTTTTATGAAGTTATAACTTCTTTTTTAGGAGGCTATATGAATCAATCATTTCAAGAATTAATTAAACATAAATTCCCTGACCTTTCTCGCGGTCAGAAAAAAGTGGCGGAGTTTCTCATTAATTTTATGGAAAAAGGCTCGCTGTACACGGCCGGGCAAATTGGCAAAGAAGCAGGTGTCAGTGAAACAACCGTTATTCGTCTAGCTTACGCACTTGGGTTAAATGGTTTTTCCGATTTGCAGGAGCTAATGCGAAAAGAATGGCTTGCTTCTGCCGAATCAAAAGAAGCAGCTAGCAAGCATGCAGCTGATTCTGCAGCGGAAGAAAAGAAACCTTTTAGTGAATGGCTTTCCCCCGTTGACGAAAAGGATTTATCTCAAGCTGTAGATGCGCTTATCAAAAGTGATCAAGTGTATATTGCGGGTTTCCGTGAATCTCATACGGCAGCCTACTGGCTGTATTATAAAATGAATCAGCTTCGCAATCATGTTCTTTTATCTTTTCCAACTGGATTTTTGCTTGAAACGCTATGCAATCTCACGAGCGCATCAACCGTTGTTGTATTTTCACTGCCGCGCTATACAAAAGAAGCGCTTGAAGTAGCTCAGCAGGCTAAAAAACAAGGAGCGAAAGTAATTGCTATTACAGACCGCCGTTTGTCTCCGGTAGGTCAAATCGCTGATATCACGCTTTTAGCCGGCACAACCGAACATATTTTATCGCTTCTTGCCCTATCTCAAATTGTCATTAGCAGCATGCAAAAAAGAGATGAAAAAACGGCTGGAAAAAGACAGGAACACTTGGAAAAGCTCTATGCCGAGCAAGGCATCTTTTTAGAATAAATGATCAAAAGAAAGGAAGTAAATATATGACTGAAGCTTTAACGATTCGTTCACTTATAACAACCAATGAACTAGAAGAAGTACGCGCATTAGAAAGCCGCGTCTGGGGAGAAGAAGAAGCAACGCCTGTTCACCAAACTTTGACCGCTGTTAAAAACGGAGGTCTTGTTCTCGGTGCGTTTCTAGATGAAAAGCTGATTGGCTTTCAATATAGCTTTCCAGGGTTTGATGGAACTTGCGTCTACTTATGTTCTCATATATTAGCAGTTGACCCTGCCTATCGCAGCATGGGCATTGGAGCTAAGCTTAAGCATGCGCAGAGCCAGGAAAGTAAAAAAAAGGGTTATTCATATATCAGCTGGACGTACGATCCGTTAGAAAGCGGCAACGGGTATTTAAATATTGGAAAGCTTGGAGCCGTTTGTTCTACATATATTGAAAACTGCTACGGAGACATGAATGATCCGTTAAATGCTGACTTGCCTTCTGATCGATTCGTTGTAGAATGGGCATCTTTAGAGGATACAAAACGAGCTCAGCCTCTCTATACGCCAGATCAAATAATGGAGGCATCGCTTACTCAATGGACGTTAACGGATGAAGGGTTTCCTTCTGTTACAAATATTGATGAAAAACTGTTAAATGATGAGGTTGTAGCTGTAGCTATCCCATCTGCTTTTCAGCAAATGAAAGAAGTCTCTCCTTCTCTTGCATTGGACTGGCGGATGCGAACAAGATACGTATTTCAAACGTGTTTTGCAAAAGGATTTGAAGTAACAGGTTTTATGAAGCATCCAGAAAGCAGCGCACCCGTTCATTTTTATATTTTAACGAAAAAAGAGGTGCAAAAATGAAGATAAAACACGTCATTTTACGGCATTTAAAAATGGATTTACTTCATCCGTTTACGACAAGTCTTGGAAAAGAAGTGGATCGAGATTTTATTTTAGTAGAAATTCAAGACGAAGACGGACAATCCGGCTGGGCTGAATCCGTAGCGTGCGCAGATCCTTTTTATAAAGAAGAAACGCTTAAAACAAACTGGCACATTATGGAGGATTTTTTAATTCCTTTGCTTCAACAGAAAGAAATTCAGCATCCTGATGAAGTATCCCAACGCTTTGCTCATATTCGAGGCAATTACATGGCAAAAGCGGCGTTAGAAGGCGCTGTTTGGGATTTGTATGCGCGGAGGCAAAACCTCTCTCTATCTAAAGCGTTAGGAGGCAGTAAAAGTCAAATTGAAGTTGGTCTTAGCGTTGGCATTCAGCCTACGATTGACGAAACGCTTCGCAAAATTGAAGTCGGATTAAATGAAGGATATAAGCGAATCAAAATTAAAATTAAGCCGGGCTGGGATCTTAACTTGACGCGCGCGGTTCGAAACGAATTTCCTTCTATTCCCCTAATGGTTGATGCGAACTCTGCTTATACGCTTGCAGATGCTGATCACCTTGGTCAGCTTGACGAGTTTGATTTAATGATGATAGAACAGCCGTTAGCTCATGATGATTTAATTGATCACGCTGAACTGCAGGCCCGCATGCGCACGCCTATTTGCTTGGATGAAAGTATTCATTCAGCTGAAGACGTTCGAAAAGCTATTAAACTTGGAAGCACGCAAATTATTAACATTAAAATTGGCCGGGTAGGCGGACTAACCGAAGCCAAAAAAATTCATGACCTTTGTCAAACTCACGGTGTACCCGTATGGTGCGGCGGTATGCTCGAATCAGGTGTAGGGCGAGCACATAATATTGCCATTACCACACTTGCTAATTTTACGCTTCCCGGAGATACGGCCGCATCCTCTAAATACTGGCCGCGTGATATCGTTCACCCGGAAATCACAGTCGACAACGGTATTATTTCCGTTCCTGATACACCAGGCATTGGCTATGAACCTGACCGTGACCAGATACAAGCGTTAACTTTACACGAAAAAACCTATACTTGCTAACCTTGAAGATCCTGGACCAAAAGTATGTTAGTTGAAGAAAGATCCGAACGATGAATGGTTCGGATCTTTTTATTGTGATGATAAACGTGAACGTAGGTTTCATGTATGTAGTGGCTTCTAGCGGTGGATTGGAGGGCAAGACGAAGACTCCTGCGGGAAAAGCGGAACAGATGAGACCCCGCAGGAGCGTATGCGACGAGGAGGCTCATCGACCGCCCGCGGAAAGCGAAGTCTTGCACGGAAATCAACAGCGGCGTAACAAGCGATCCTACTAGCTCATTTATCACATTTGTTCGTCTTTGATTGATCTAGTCTTTTTATAGGCTCCTCTCCCGAGATGATACGTGCCTTGGCAAGATAAATAAACATATTAGCAAAAATGGTCTTATGCACAATCCTTCTAGTAATAAATGAATATAAATAGAGTGTAAGGGACATGCAAGGGTATATTCATTACAAATTTTAGAAGAAAGGAGCATACTGATGAATATTGAAATTGGAATTGCCATTTTCGTGTTTACAATGACAATGCTCGTCATTTTTTGGAGGCCAAACGGCATCAACGAAGCATGGCCGGCAGCCATAGGAGCAGCCATTATCCTGCTTACAGGGATTGTATCCAAATCAGACATTGTTGATATTTTTGCAAAGATAAGCGGCGCTTCTATCACCATTATTGCCACCATTGTCATGGCCGTCATATTAGAAAGTTTTGGATTCTTCCACTGGGCAGCTGCACGACTAGTGAGTTTATCCAAAGGCTCAGGGTACCGATTATATTGGTACATTCAACTGCTTTGCTTTTTAATGACTTTACTATTTAATAATGACGGCAGTATTTTAATTACCACTCCAATTTTAATTCTACTTTTGAAAAACCTTCAGCTAAAACCCCACCAGCAGATCCCCTACCTTTTAAGTGGAGCGCTTATTGCTACCGCTTCCAGCGCGCCTATAGGTGTAAGTAATATTGTCAATTTGATTGCCTTAAAAATTGTTCATATGTCGCTTTATATGCACACAGCGATGATGTTTGTACCGGCGACACTTGGTTTATTATTTATGTCTTGGCTCATGTATACGGTCGTAAAACGCCATTTGCCAAAAAAACTGCCGCATGCTTCAAAAGATATAGAAGAAAGTTTCTTTACGAAACAGTTTCACCCCTTAAAAGGAAGCATTTCTGTTGAAACAAAACGTAAACGCACACAATTTATGCTGAAAGTTTTATTATTTGTGTTTGTTATGCGCTGTCTCCTATTTGTCGCCTCTTATTTCGGCATACCAATCGAATTGGTTGCTGTACTGGGCTCACTGACCTTACTTGTTTGGAGATGGTATCACTTACGTACAAACCCGATTGATATTTTAAAGAAAACGCCGTGGCACATTTTCGTTTTTGCCTTTTCGATGTACGTTATTATTTACGGACTGCATAACGTAGGGTTGACGGAGCTGCTTGTAAAAGTTTGCGAGCCAATCGTAAATCGAGGACTTTTTGAAGCAAGCTTTATCATGGGAGGACTTGTTTCTATTCTCTCTAACTTGTTTAACAATCACCCTGCCCTGATGGTCGGAACCATTACCTTGACTGAAATGGGGCTCGATCCTATTACTCTTAAAACCATTTATCTTGCTAATATTATTGGAAGTGATATGGGCTCGCTTTTATTGCCGATTGGAACACTGGCTTCTCTTATTTGGATGCATATTTTAAAAGAAAATCATATCAAGGTAAAATGGAAAGATTATTTAAAAGTATCACTTATTGTTATCCCGCTTACCACGATCGTTACTCTTTTCCTCCTATTCTACTGGGTTCAGCTCATTTTTTCTTAATACTGATTTACAGGACGGATTGTACTCTTTTGAAGCTTACAGTCCGTCAGAAATAAACAAATGTCTCCCATAAAAACCCCACTATATTTTTCTATTGTTTTTTATAGATACACATTCACCCAATAAAAACATTTTTTTACATTCACTAATTATTTAGAACAATTTAAAAAGAAAATCAATAAATATATTGAATCGAATTTCCTTCATGTGATAAGATATGGTTATATTGTTACTTTAACAATACATAGAGCGAATGAAGTAGAAAATATGCAGATGCATAGAACTTTCTAAACCCCACACGCAACATTTAGAGAGTGACATTCATTTTCTCATTAACACCCATACCTTTCTGAAAAGAGTGAGTACATTAGACTTGCTCTTTTTGTCTGTTTACTAGCAAGGTGCACTTCTTATGTAAGGCCTTGTTTTACAATAAAACGACAAAAAAACAGGTAACTAAGCATGCCGCTTCTTACCTGTTTTTATATGCTAAAATGATAAAATCAAATTCTATCGCGCGAACGCCCTTTACGAAATTGATTTTAATTCTTCAATTAATTGAAAAAATTTTTCTTTGTTTCTTTCTTCTAATGTTTGATCGACTTCACGTAAAATTTGGTCTCTTCTAAAATCTCGGATAGCCTTATTTAATACCATTTTAGCAAATATAGAATCGAGGATATCCATACGGATGGGCTGCGAGTCTGTCGGGTGCTTTTCGATATAAATCAACTCCTATCCTTTCCTCTATTATAACAAATTCTAGCAATGTATCAAAATTTCATTGAGATATGCGCTGCTGTGAAACAGCTTCGTATTCTGATTCTAGTTCTTGAAGGGTAAGCTCGTATAGCTGCTTGCTTCCTTTTTTATAAACCCCTGCATCCAGCAATAAATCAATCATTGATGTTTTTTTACATTGTATGTGAGAGTAAGCTTGTTTCGTCATCGTTACACCGCCTATTTTACGCTTAAAAATGAAATGATTTCTCTATCTTTCACGACCTTTCTTTATGATACGGCCCGTCCTTTAGCTTACTGTGAAGAAAATGTTAAATTTATGTAATAATGCATAAGAAGAGGCCGGGACATAACTAACTGAATCCAACCTAAAGACGAACAAATGAGATACATGAGCTGAACCGCTTATGACACCGCCGTTGATTTCCATGCAAGGCTTCGCTTTCCGCGGGCGGGCGCTGAGCCTCCTCGTCGCTTGACTCCTGCTGGGTCTCATCTGTCCCGCTTTCCCCGCAGGAGTCTTCGCCTTTCCCTTCAATCAACTGCTGGAAAGACGAAACAGATGAAGCTGTATTCACCATAAAAAAAAACGAACCACTAATCAAACTTGTTGATCAATGGTTCGTTTTTCACTTGGGCTAAAATACGTTTCTCCCAGCCTCTTAGTTCTTCTATTAAAAATCAAAGTTGTCCGGATCTGGACCTACTCGGTGATTTTGGTTTAATTCATTAATTTTACTTACATCTTCAGCATCCAATTCAAAATCGAATAGCGATGAATTTTCAACAATACGATGTTCTTTTGTCGATTTTGGAATCGTTATAACTCCGTTTTGCAGATCCCATCGCAGAATAATTTGAGCAACTGATTTACCGTGTTTTTCAGCAATTTCTTTTAACACATCGTTATCTAGCAATTCTCCTTGCATAAGCGGAGACCATGCTTCTAGCTGAATATCGTGCTTTTGACAAAAAGCATGCAGCTCTTTTTGCGTCAAACGAGGATGATATTCCACTTGGTTAATAACAGGCTTAACCTCTCCATCTTTCATTAAGTCTTCTAAATGATGAATTTGAAAATTACTTACGCCTACAGCTCTTACTTTTTCTTCTTTATACAGCGTTTCTAATGCTTTCCACGCCGCTTTATACTTGCCTTCTACCGGCCAGTGAATTAAGTATAGATCTAAATATTCTAAGCCAAGCTTTTGTAAGCTTGTTTCGTAAGCAGCTAGCGTCTCTTCATAGCCTAAATCTGCGTTCCAAACTTTTGATGTAACAAAAATGTCTTCGCGTGAAAGACCTGCTTCTTTCAGACCTTGGCGAATTCCTTCTCCTACACCTTCTTCATTTCCATAAATAGCTGCCGTATCGATGCTGCGATAGCCTTTGACGATAGCTGTTTTCACGGCGTTCACTAATTCAGGCCCTTCTTCTACTTTAAATACACCTAGTCCAAACCAAGGCATTTTGACTCCGTTGTGAAGTGTTACTGTATCTTGCAAATGATTGCTCATTATAAAAAACCCCCTGCTAATTTCTTTACATTTGTTATTATGAAACAGAAAAAAAGAAAAAGATAGAACCCACTTTAAAGTAAGTTAGGCACTTCAAAGTTCTAAGGTAACCTTTTAGTAACCTTCTATCCCTCTTAAAAATCACTAAAAAAAGAATCCTCCGCGGAGAATTCTTTTTTGTTTTTATTTAACATTTATATTGACTGCTGAACTTGTGTTTCCAGCGGCATCTTTTGCTGTAACAGCCAGTTTTACGCCTGCTGTTTGTTTTGGAATCGTTACTTTAAACTGGCCTTTGCTATCTGCTTTGCCTGATCCGATTACTTTTGTACCGCTTTTAATCGTAATCACAGCATTTGCTTCCGTTTTTCCAGAGAGAAACGTGGACAAAGACGTAACGGCATCAACTGCCGGAGGTGCCGGCGGCATTGTATCTTGCACTTTTACAATTTTATACGGACTGTATCCTACTTTATTTTGCAGTACCGCCGTCACTTCTGTTCCTGCTTTTTGAGCAGGAATTTTCACGCTGAACTTGCCGTTTCCATCAATTTTCCCACTGGCAATAATTTTTCCGCCTACTTTAATATAAATGGACGCATTTTTTTCTCCTGTTCCCGTTACTGCTGTACTTTTTTCAGTAAGCGTAGCAACGGTTGGAAGCGCTGGTTTTGTCTGTACGGCACTAACCGTTACAAACGTATTGGAGCTGTAGTTATTGGCTGCATCTTTTGCTGTAACAGCCAGCTTTACGCCTGCTGTTTGTTTTGGAATCGTTACTTTAAATTGCCCTTTAGTATCTGCTTTGCCTGACGCGATTAGCTTTGTACCGCTTTTAATCGTAATCACGGCATTTGCTTCTGTTTTTCCCGAGATAAATGTGGACAAAGACGTAACGGCATCAACTGCCGGAGGTGCCGGCGGCGTTGTATCTTGTACTTTTACAATTTTATACGGACTGTATCCTACTTTATTTTGCAGTACCGCCGTCACTTCTGTTCCTGCTTTTTGAGCAGGAATTTTCACGCTGAACTTGCCGTTTCCATCAATTTTCCCACTTGCAATAATTTTTCCGCCTACTTTAATATAAATGGACGCATTTTTTTCTCCTGTTCCCGTTACTGCTGTACTTTTTTCAGTAAGCGTATTAACGGTTGGAAGCGCTGGTTTTGTCTGTACGACACTAACCGTTACAAACGCATTGGAGCTATAGTTATTAGCTGCATCTTTTGCAATAACAGCTAATTTTGTAGCATCAGGCTGCTTTGGAATGGTGATGCTGAACGTTCCATCCGATTTCGCATTTCCTTTGCCAATTACTTTTTTATCAATTTTCACATGCACTTCCGCGCCCGCTTCTGTGCTTCCCGTTACGACTGTATCTTGATTGCTTACAGCGTTCACTTTTGGTGTAACGGGTGCTGTTTTATCCTGCACGGTTACAGTTACAACTGGACTCACGCCCGCTGTGTTTCCAGCCGTTACAGACAGGGTGCTTCCTGCTTTTTGTTTCGCAATCGAGATGCTGTAATTTCCTTTAGCATCTGCTTTACCAGCTGCAAGCTGAAGACTTCCGTTTTTAATGACAACCGTTGCATTTGCTTCTGCGGTACCCGTAACGGCTGTGCTTCGATCACTCACTTCATTCACTGTCGGTTTGAGCGGAGCTTTTTGCTTTGCCGTAACAGTTACAGTCGATACAGTACTGCTATTTCCTGCTGCATCTTTTGCTTGTACGCTTAGCTTTGTATTCGCTTTTTGATGAGAAATGGAAACAGAAAACGCTCCATTTGCACCTGCTTTAGCCGTTCCTACAGTTGTAGTTCCTACTTTTACCGTAACTGTAGAATTTGCTTCTGCTGCACCTGTAACTTTTGTATCTTGATCACTTACTGCATTTACTTTTGGCGCAGCTGGTGCCGTTTTATCCTGTACGGTCACCGCAGCGGCTGAACTTGTTCCACCTGCATTTTGAACCGTCACGTACAGCGTGCTTCCTGCTTTTTGTTTTGCAATCGAAATGCTGTAATTTCCTTTAGCATCCGCTTTTCCTGCTGCAAGCTGAAGACTTTCGTTTTTAATGATAACCATTGCATTTGCTTCAGCCGTTCCTTTGATCATTGTGTCTTGATCACTTACTTCATTTACTTTTGGTGCAAGCGGTGCTTTTAACGTAGATTTAACCGCAAAAGAAGGCGCTTGGCTTTCGTTTCCTGCTTTATCTTTTGCACTTACCGCTATTGTTGTTCCGCCTATTTGTACTGGAATTGAAACAGTAAATGTACCGTTACCATCCGCTACTGCAGAGAACGTTGCATCGCCTGCTTTTACCGTCACGGCGGCGTTTGCTTCTGTTACGCCCGTTACGGTCGTATCTTGGTCACTTACTTCATTTACAATTGGAACAGAAGGCGGCGTTTGATCCGTTACGGTCACTACTGTGGCCGTGCTTTCATTTTCAGCTGCATCTTTAGACGTTACAGACACTTTTGTATCTGCTGGCTGCTTGGCAATCGTAATTGCAAATTTTCCAGCTTCATCAGCAAGACCCGTTCCAATTACTTCATTTTCCACTTTTGCAATAACAGAAGCATTTGGTTCTGTCACGCCCGTAAGCGATGTTTGGTTATCTCCTAATGCATTAACTGAAGGTGCATCAGGTGCAACCGTATCTTTCGGTGGTTCTTGCTCCTGCTCTTTTCGCGGATATTTTGTTGTATAAAAACTTAAAAGAGTAGTCGTTGGATAATAAAAATCTAAAATTTCACGATAGTCTTTGCCTAGGCTTGCCATTTTTTGAGCACCGTATTGACTCATTCCAACACCGTGTCCATTTCCTTTACCATTAAAAGTGGTTGATGTGCTTGTTTCATTTGTTTCCGTTACAAGCAGACTAAGCATCGCACGGCTGTTTAACATTGATTTTAGCTTCGTCGATGTTAAATCTTTTAATTCCAAATGATGAACCACTAGTTTTTGCGAACTGTCTACATCTCCTTTAACGAGGTAGTCCACTGTAATCGCACCTTTAGTCACACGACCTCCTGATGAAGGAGCATAAAAACTCACCTTTGGAATAGACGTAATTTTAATCGTTTTACCAGGATGCTTATTGGCTACTAACCATGACTTCAAATTATCTGTAACGGTTTTATCTTTTTCAGAAACCGTATTCCACCAAGCGCTATAGTTAGCTAAATCTTTTCCTGTTAAATCAATTTGCGTTTTTTGAATAGCTAACGTCCACGGCGTCTGCTTATCGTATGGATCTTCTTTCACCGGGAAATAAGAAAGCTGAGTTCCTCCCCAGGCGTTGCTGTTTGATTCGGTTCTTCCGCCGTTGCTAGATGAGAAAACGGCGTTGATTAATTTATTGTTGTAGGTGACTACTTGTCCGAATGTCTGATCTACTGCTTGGTTTGTGCTGTCGTACCACGTATAGCCACCGTATACTTGATAGCTTACCGTGTCATTGATTACTTTTCCTGCATAGCTCATTGCGTATGTTCTTGCTGCTACCGCCTGAGTTTTTAAAGCTTGCAGATTCCAAGATGTATAGACTTCATTTGGCACAACGCCTTTTAAATAGTCTTCAATCGGGAGCGTATTAACAGGTCTAACATACGTTCCCTTTTCATTTGTAAACGCCACGTCCCCTAAGTACTGTCTGCCGTTAATAGATACGGGATTTTTATAAAGAGACGGTGTAATTTCAAAGCTTGTAAATTCACCTAAGACAGTGCTTCCTTGTTTTAAAGTGACACCTTGAGCTGTTGCGGTTACCGTATACTCTGTATTTGCATTTAAGACCAAATCCGAGTTTTTAATAGTGTATAAATAAGACGGCTTAATTGTAATTGCATGCTGATCTCCTAAATAGTTTACTAATTTTACAGACACAACTGGTTCTACCGTTTCAGCTTTCACGCTAGCAAGCGGCGTGAATTGAAACAGCAGTACGCTTAGTACTAAAGCTAATGCCGTTAACTTTCTCATCTTGTTCCCCCATTTTCATGTACTGTCTAACGCATTTTAATATCTCTCGTTATATCGACACAGTTCTATAAAAATTAAAGCATTTTACCTAGTTTTCTTTTCTGCTCGTCCATTTTTTTGTCGAAAAAACGCTTTTTTATATCATATGAATGACAAAAAAAACGTGTGACATAAATCAATTGATTTAGTCACACGCTTTTATAGGTCTTTCCACCTTTTATTTTGTCATTCCTTCATATGCCACGATACCGTCTGCAACATGATTCATCAGCTTTGTAAGGTAAGCCTGATCAGACAGGTTCCGGTCTTCTTCTGAATTCGTCATATACCCCAGTTCAACTAGCGTTACGGGTACAGTCGACCAGTTAAATCCTGAAAGATCACTGCGATAGCGAATGCCGTCCACTTCGACAAACTGATCTTTTTCCACCTCTGTCAGAATAGCTTGAGATGCTTGTAAACTGCTTTGATAAATAGACTTTGTATAGGAATTATCTTCTGCAGGAGTGAGCACAGAAAATCCTTTTACAGAAGTATTTTCAGAACCATCTGCATGGATACGTACGTGTAAGTCAGCTTTTGAATTATTCGCAAGCTCCGCTCGTTCCCGGTTGCTGATATTCACATCGTGAGAACTGCGAGTAAGCTTTACGGTTATGCCTTTTTCTTCGAGAAGCTGTTTTAATATCATAGAGGCTTCCAACGTCAGCTTGTATTCCGGCTTCTTGGTCACCACACCTGATGTACCTCCGGAAACTTTTATTTTTGTTTCTGCTGCTCCCGGCCCGATTGGCTCTTTCTCTAGGTTAGCCTGAGCTTGATGACCAGGGTCAATGTAGACTAAAAACGGAGGAGGATCGGCTTTTTCAGGCATGTTGTTTTTTACATTTTTTACTTCATTACCTGCTTCATGAGGCTGTACTGCTTGGAACTGTGAGATGGGCTGCTTCACTCTTTCTCCCTGCGCATGAGCTTTTGGTACATCTCCGCTAACGACGGCTTTCTCTGTTTGACCTTTCATCATAAAGAAAAATGAGAGTACTGCTACTATTGCAACAATACCTATTCCATAACTCCATACTAAGCGCTTCATCTTCGCTCACCAAACTTTCGAATAGAGTGGGATATTCCTTATGTTAAAGTACAAAATGTGTTAACGTTATTATCTCACAGAATATGGTTTTTTTTGTATAAAACGTTAAAAATAATATTGGCAATACGTTATGTATATGCAAACAAAAACAACACTACACAATGTAGTGTTGTTTTCCAAAAAAATGACGGATGGTTAAATCCGTTTTGCACCAATATAACGTGCTTTCCAGTAGCTGTTGCTAAGAGATGTAATCGTCACGCCTTTAGACGTAGAAGCTTGAAGAAACTGATTGTTTCCTAAGTACACGCCTACATGTGAAGGACCTTTTTTATACGTTTGAAAGAAAACTAAATCTCCTTTTTGAAGCTTTGCTTTTGAAACGCTTGTCCCTACTCGATACATTTGTTCCGTTGTGCGCGGAAGTGTTTTTCCAGCTTTTTTGAAAATGTATTGAATAAATCCAGAGCAGTCAAAACCTTTTGTTGTTGTGCCTCCCCATTTATAAGGAACACCCATTAATTTTTTACCAGTAGCAATAGCCGTGTCTTTGTATGAATATGACGCTGCTTCCACTGTTTGAGCAGGTGCAATAAATGGACTGGCTCCGCTAAATAAAACTGCAGCTGCCGTTATAGACCCAATGATGGTTTTTTTCATTTTTTTCCTCCATTATGTAACCGAACGTTACGTTTCTATGAACCTATTTTTCAATGTGTTCGGTTTAATTATAATGAAAAAAGCCTCAAAAACTATTACGCTATGATTAAATAATGTTACAAAATGGTTACTTAGGAATTTTTATCTTTAGTTGTTTATAAAAAAGAGGATGGGACAAAAGCATTTTTCACTTAGGGAAAAACGAACCACTAATCAGCATGTCTGATTAGTGGTTCGTTTTTTTGTGATTGTGAACATAGTATTATTTGTTTCGTTCCTTCTAGCAGTTGATTGGAGGATAAGGCGAAGACTCCTGCGGGAAAAGCGGAGCAGGTGAGACCCCGCAGGAGAGCAAGCGACGAGGAGGCTCAGCGCCCGCCCGCAGAAAGCGAAGCCTTGTACGGAAATCAACTGCGGTGTCACAAGCAGTCCAGGTCATGTATCTCATTTATTCGTCTTTAGGCTGGATTCATTTCATTATGTCTCAGTTTTTTTTCTTTTACTTTTCTTTTTGCTGTTTCAAAATTAAGTCCTGTTTCGCTTTAGCATCATGATGCTGCGCTAACTCGCGTGAAAATTCTTCATTTGCTTGATCCGGAGCAATTTTTAACTCTTTTGGTGTTTGAGGCAGTGACCCTTTGTTGTTATGTGATGATTTGTGATTATTTGCTCTTCCCATGTTGTGACCTCCTTGTATCAATCATTTGTTTTTCATCTTTAGTTACTATTCCCAACTTTTCAAAGCAAATTCAAACGAAAAAATCCGAACGATTACTCGTTCGGATCTTCCTTCAACTAAAATACGTTTGTAATTACGATACTTTTTTTGTTACTTCGTTAATATAAGCTTCCTTGTCTTTGTCGTTAAATTGACCTTCCCACTTTGAAATGACGATTGCACCAAGTGAGTTTCCAATTACGTTTACCGCTGTACGTCCCATATCTAACAAACGGTCAATTCCAGCGATAAAAGCAAGCCCTTCTATCGGAAGTCCTACAGATCCAAGCGTTGCAAGCAGTACAACAAACGATACGCCCGGAACTCCTGCAATTCCTTTAGATGTAACCATTAAAATTAATATCAGTGAAATTTGCTGTGTGATGCTCATATCAATACCGTACATTTGCGCAATAAAGATCGCAGCAAGCGCTTGATAAAGAGTAGATCCGTCTAAGTTAAACGAATATCCCGTCGGAATAACAAAAGATGTAATTGCTTTAGGACATCCGAACTTTTCCATTTTTGCAATAATACGCGGTAATACTGTTTCTGAACTTGCAGTTGAAAATGCTAGCAGCAATTCATCTTTTAGCACTTTTAATAAATGAAAGATGTTAACGCCTGCCCATTTAGCTACAAGTCCTAGTACCACTAATACAAAGAAAATCATTGTGCCGTAAGCAACAATTACAAGCTTACTAAGCGGAATCAGAGACGCTAGTCCAAATTTTGATACGGTTACACCGATTAATGCAAATACGCCAAACGGTGCAAACTTCATAACTAAATTCGTTACCCAAAACATCGCTTCTGCCGTGCCTTCAAAAAATCTTAGAACTGGCTTTCCTTTTTCACCGATTGATGCAATTCCAAGTCCAAATAGGACCGAGAAGAAAATAATTGGCAGCATGTCGCCTGCAGCAATTGACTCAAATACATTCGTTGGGACGATGTGAACAAATGTTTCTACAAATCCTTTTTGCTCTGTAGCTTCTGCCGTTGATGTGTAGCTGCTGATATCTGATTTTTCAAGACCGCTGCGGTCCACACCAGTACCAGGGTGAAGCAAGTTAGCTGCTAATAAGCCTACAACAATGGCAACCGTTGTAATGATTTCAAAGTAAAGAATTGTTTTTCCGCCTAATTTACCAAGCTTCTTAATATCACCAACACCCGCAACGCCCACAATGATACTAGATATAACAATCGGCACCACGATCATTTTAATTAAATGAATGAATACGTCTCCAATTGGCTGCAGTACTTCAACTGCTTTAGGATTTCCGTAAAAAATGGCCCCTACAATAATACCTGCAATCAAACCAATTAGAATTTGTCCTGCTAATCCAAGCTTTTTGAACATATCTTTGCACCTTCCTTCTTTTTTCTAACAGCTCGAAGCTGTTTATTTGCACTTAATGTATTCAACAGATACAATTCCATTAAGAACTGTTTATTAAGTAGTTCTTTTATTCATAAGATTACATTATCATAGGCATCACAAAATCTAACAAAAACCTACTGAAACTAACAAAAAGTTTTTAGAAAATTGCAAAATGAAAACGCTATAGTTTTTTTACTACAGCGTTTGTTTGACTTCATAATAGAGCATTTGAATAAATTTCTTTACATTTATACGACTTGGCGTACTGCTTTTTCCCGTGCCTTTTTCTATATCTCTCATGCGCTGATGCACCATTGAAAAATCGAAAAACTTAGAAGCGTAATTTTCAAATTTAGGATTAAAGAAATCAACCATGCCAAGGGAGGTCAAATGATTTAAAGACTGATAAATGGCTCTTCTGACTCGCTGTTCGGCTGCTTTCATTTCTTTTTGCAGCACCTCTTCTGAAAAAGGTGAACCAAGCTTTCTCACGGTAATTTTCTCAAAGATTTCTTTGAGAGACGGAAAATGCTGTTCATACATCGTGCTCTTTTCCGTTTGATGCAGGTAATTGATGATTTCGATTAAATCTTTACTTCCGCTTTCTCCTAAAATCCCAAGTTCTCTTAAAAGAAACCTGCACGCTTCTGCCGGATCGCTTTCTTTTTTATCAGAAGCAGGCGTTTTTTGCTGGTTTCCTATATTAAGTACGGTATTTAACGATTCTTGAATTTTCTCCATTGATTGTTGAACATGAATTCGTTCAATTACTTTTTGAATGACCATGAGCACTTCCATACGATTAAGCGGCTTCGTGATATAGTATTCAATGCCAAGCGAGTAGGCTTTTCCAATCAAATCTTTTGTTTCTACCTGTGACATCATAATAATTTTGCCTTTAAAAGTATCCTTTATTTTGCGCACGGTTTCGATTCCGTCTTGAATGGGCATCAACAAATCAATAAATAAAATATCGATCTGCTGCAATAGAGAAGATTGATCATTTAAGACAATTCCGTCTTCTGCCTCCCCTATAACCTCTCCTAAATCATTATCTTCAATAATTTCAGCTAACATTGAACGAAAGACTTCGTCATCATCTATGATATAAAATCGCATATTAGTCCTTATCCCCCATTAACGTAGACATAGGTAAATCTATAGTAAATTGAACACCGGGGCTTGGAGACAGATTAATAAATTGAATACTCCCGCCCAGCTGCTCGGTCATTTGCTTAACGTAGACAAGCCCAAGACCTGTAGAAGGCGTCCCGTCCTTTGCGTATTTGGATGTAAATCCCGCTTTAAAAATGAGACGTTCATGCCTTTTTTTCACACCGGGACCGCTGTCTCTTACATATAGTAAAATGCGGTCTTCTTCTCGGCATACGTCGATAATAATCGCGCCTTCTTTTTCAATCGCTTCGACTGCATTCGTTACTAAGTTATTAATTAATGATAAAAACAAGTACACGTGATAGCGAGGATGCTCTCCTAGAACCGAATATGAAAAATGAATATCTTTTGCTAACAGCGCCGCATATTTTTCATTGCTGCGCATGACGATTTGAAGCAGACTTTCGATTTCCATATACTCAGAAAATTCTTCTTTTGTAATGACCTTGGACAACCCTGCTGATATCCGCTGATTGTCTTTTTTAATATCATGTACTTCCCCTGCAATTTGTAATGCTTTTTGGCTAAATTCGTGCAGCGAAGTAAGCTGGTGGATATCTGCTTCGTGTAGTTCTTCATATAAATCATACGACTTTTTCGTAATTCTCTCAGCGTCTTGCAGCGTTTTTTTCAAATGAATGGATTCTTCATACAAATTTGAAAGCACAACAAGCAGCTGATCATTTTTTTGAGAGATTTGCCGTTCTCTCAGCTGCCCTTCGTAAAGCTTGATCATGCTAAACAGACATAAAACAAAGAAACTTCGAAAGACGCCTACAATAAAAATTTGCATGAACTCCGGAAACACAATATGATGGTGAACCATCACATACATACAAAGCAGTTCCATGCCACCTGAAACCGTTTCGATGATGATGCTCCATATGCCAATAATCCACGGCTTTGAATGAAAATCGTTAATCTTAAACCAAGAAAAAGCAATGGCATAAACAAGATAATAAATCCCTGCTGAGCACCGGATCTGCAAAGAATGCAGAAAATCAAATGATTCGTAATTATACCAATCAAGGTACATTCGAAAGCCCACTATAGCACTCGCAACTAAAATACCTGGTATTACAGGAGATACCTTTCTTAAAAGCAGCAGTGAAAAGAAAAAAATGGGCACAGCAAAGCTGACTCTATACGTATCATGAAAAGGATAATATTTAAGCTCTCCTGCTAGCGGCACAACAACTATCATCACCAAAATGAGTAAAACATCTTTTTTTACTACCGTATCAACTTTCATCGTTCACGTCCTGCACTTTTTGAACATAAGTATATAGTTTAGCAATCTAAAAGACAATCGCTCTTCCTATATTTTTTACACTCCCACTTCCATTTATAAATATAGCCCATATATAAACGGTTATTTATTCTCTTTCATTATTCTTTGTAGTTTTTTAGATTTTCTTGTTTTATTTTGTAATTTTTGTTGTATAGTAGAAGTACCTTTTAAAATGTGAGGCTGTATCACAACTATTCAATTATTATTACATCACCTGATAGCTACACTAAAAAGGAAAACTATTATTTTACAGGGGGAGCTTATTTTACAATGTGGATCATTACCGTTTACTCGAAAAACCAAAGTCCGACTATGTTTGAATTTGAATCAGAGGTAGAGGCGAAAAAGACATTTCAGGAGATTAAAGGGTGTAAGATCCTATCGGAAGTTATTTACTATAACGACCGAGTTCCCGCTTTAGCGTAAATCAGTTGATGTAGGAAATTTTACAAATTATCGGTTAAAAGCCACGTAAAGAGCCAAAGGATGATCCTATTCCTTTGGCTCTTTGCTGTTTGATTAGAAAAAACAAGGCTGAGACATAATGAGATGAATCTAATCTAAAGACGAACAAACGGTAGACATGAGCTGAACCGCTTGTGACACCGCAGTTGATTTCCGTGCAAGACGTCGCTTTCCGCGGGCGGCCGTTGAGCCTCCTCGTCGCTTGCGCTCCTGTGGGGTCTCACCTGTTCCGCTTTTCCCGCAGGAGTCTTCGTCTTGCCCTCCAATCAACTGCTAGAAGGGTCTACCGTTGACCCTAACAAAAAAACGAACCACTAATCAAACGTGTTGATCAATGGTTCGTTTTTCACTTCGTCTAATATACTTTTGTCTCAGCTTCGTTTTGCTTTGTGAGCATACTGACTGCCCACATTACGATAAAGTTGATAAGCAGCGCAATAAATCCGACGTTGATATCTTTCATTTGCTGAGGCAGTGACGGGAACAATGTACCAATAGTAGATCCGCTGATTGTAATATAGGCTACTACAATAATTCCGGCAACAATCCCCCACGCTGCTCCTTGTTTCGTTACAAAGTTATTTTTCTTCAAGCTGAAAAGCAGAGATGGAAACAGCTGTGTCATTAGACTATAGCCCATCAAAATAATTGTTGATAGCGTCGTTCCCCCGTTTAGCGTAAAGTAAACGGAAATGAGTGCCACAACCGGTACAAAGCTTTTCGCTAAACGAGCAATACGCGCTTCGCTTGCTTGAGGCGCAAACGGTTTGTATATGTTTTTCGCCAGCAGCGTTGACGCACTCATTAACAGCATCGATCCCGGCACAAGCGCTGTCAGCAAACCCGCTCCTCCTATAATTCCAATAAACCAAGGATCAAACGTTTGGATTGAGATCCTTAATAGCGCAAGATCCACGTCTCCTCCGCTTAAACCAGGAACTTTTAAGATAGCTGCAAATCCAACAAAAAATACAAAAAGCAGCATCAGCGTATAAAGAGGACTAATGATTGCATTTTTACGAAATACCTTTGCATTTTTCGCTGTATAGCTTGAGCTAAACACCTGCGGCCACATATAAAAACCAAGTACTAGTAAAATAACGGTCGAAATAAACCACGAGACGCTTAATCCTTGCTCAGGAAACTTTAAAAACCCGGGCTTCGCTGTATTCACAGCTTCAAACATTGGACCGTATCCTCCGTAATAATGAAAAGGTAAATAAATACCTAAAAACCCAATCACAGCAAGCATCATAATGTCTTTAATAACAGCCGTCCATGCAGAACCGTGGATACCGGATATCATCACATATAGCGTTAAACTGATAGCTCCCATCCAAATAGCTGCCGGCATTGAAATGGCGCCGTATGATGCTTGTGATACAATAATTCCCAATCCTTTTAACTGCACAACAATAACAGGAATGACCGCAATCACTCCTACAGCAGCTACAAGCACACCAAGGTAAGGGCTTTTATATTTGCTTACAAAAAAATCAGGCTGCGAGACGAGCTTATGATCTCTTGCATACTTCCAAATAACAGGAAGAAGCCAGTATGATAAGACATATGATAAGCTAATATAAATTAAGACATAAAGTGCAGGAGCTCCTTTTCCATAAGCCCATCCGCTTCCGCCTAGAAACGAAAACGTTGTATAGATTTCTCCGGCCATCAGCACAAACACTAAAATAGCCCCGAAACCGCGTCCGCCTACCGTCCACTGCTCCAAGTTCATATCCTTGCCTTTGGTTGATCGTATGCCAAGAAAAATAGCTGCCACTAAAAATAGTAAAATAATAATAAGTGCACTATTCATTCTTCTTCCCCTTCCCGATTTCTGGGATCAAGCTTATACATAACCCCTAAAATAATGGACGTAAGCACCACCCATATCACCATCCAAAACATATTGAACGGCATACCGAGAACAAACGGAGTCACTCGATTAACAAAAGGGAGAAAACCTAATATGCCTACGAACGGAAGGACAGACAAAATATAGATAAATTTCATGACTAAACTCCTCCGACTTTCTAAAACTAACTTCTTTATATTACCACATATTCTGTGTATTCAATGAAGGAATGCTTGCATATAAGCTGAAATAATCTCCAAAAGATAAAATATTCTGTACTATTTTACAAAAATACTGTTTTCATTTTTCTGAATAAATAGTATAATTTCTTCTTATAGTTCGCAGGAGGTATCGTACAGATGAAAACAATAGAGAAAATCAGTACATTTGCAGGAAAAACATTTACGCTTTGGGTTATTTTAATTTCCGTTATTGCCTATTCATTCCCGGAGCACTTTGTATGGATTGGAAAGTATATCGTTCCGCTTTTAGGAATTGTCATGTTTGGAATGGGATTAACGCTGTCAGCGTCTGATTTCAGCGAAGTATTTCGAAGACCGAAAGAAGTAGCACTAGGCGTGGTAGGACATTTTATCATTATGCCGCTTCTCGCATTCGGTTTGGCAATTGGCTTAGATTTACCAAAAGAAATAGCAGTGGGCGTTATTTTAGTAGGCTGCTGTCCAAGCGGCACATCATCAAACGTAATGGTCTTTTTGGCTCGAGGAAACGTTGCGCTTGCAGTTGCTATCGCTTCTGTTTCAACCATTTTAGCACCGATTGTTACACCGCTTCTTATTTTATTATTTGCAAGCAAGTGGGTCGATATTGATATCATGTCTCTTATTATTTCCATTATACAAGTTGTCATCATTCCGCTTGCTCTTGGATTTACGATCAAAAAGTTTTTTGGAAAAGCTGCAGAAGCGAGTTCCAAAGCTCTTCCCCTTGTTTCAGTAGTCGCAATTGTTTTGATTGTATCTGCTGTTGTGGCAGGAAGCCAAGCGCAGCTTGCTAAAACGGGTGGTATCATTTTTGCCGTAGTCGTGCTTCACAACATTCTTGGTTTCACAATCGGCTTCTTCTTTGCCCGCTTATGTGGAATGGATTTAGCCAAACAAAAAGCGGTCGCAATGGAAGTTGGCATGCAAAACTCAGGGCTCGGTGTCACTATCGCTTCCACTCACTTTTCGCCGCTAGCCGCTGTCCCAAGCGCCATCTTCAGCGTCTGGCACAACATCTCAGGCTCAGTGCTAGCCTTTATCTTCAGCAAACTAAAAGACAAAAACCAGCCATCGTCTAACAAAAAAATGGCTGGCTAATACAATAAACTTATAAGGGAAGCACAAAAAGCTCCCTTGAACCTTCCCAAAAAGGTTTTAAAAAGTTCTTAAAAGCTTTTACCTAGGAGAATTTCACCAACCCCTCAAGGGGGGTGAAGTTCTCTTAGGTATAGAAAAAAAAAGACATGGCGCTTTTTGCCATGTCTCTTTTTTCTACATCGATTCTAAACTATATTAGCCTCTTCCTGCTTGGAAAGAAGGATATTTCGTCATACCACCATCAGCAAATAATGTAATACCTGTTACATAGCTGGCTTGTGATGATGCTAAGAATGCTGCAACTGATGCTACTTCTTCTGGTTTACCGATGTAACCCATTGGAATCATGCTTTCTACGTCTGCACGTTGTACAGGATCTGCGAATTTTTCAGCGTTGATTGGTGTGTTCATCGCACCTGGTCCAATGTTATTTACGCGGATACCTTTTGGCGCATATTCAAGAGCCAATGTTTCCGTCATTAGTTTCATACCGCCTTTACTTGCTGCGTAGTGAACAAATAATGGCCAAGGAATCATTTCGTGAACGCTAGACATGTTAATAACGTTTCCTTTAATGTCGTTTTCAACGAAATATTTAATTGCTTCACGGCTTCCTAAGAATGCACCTGTTAAGTTTGTATCAATAACTTTGTTCCAGTTGTCTAAAGATAGCTCATGAGAAGGAACTGGGTTTTCAACACCAGCGTTGTTAATCATAACGTCTAACGTACCGAATTCTTTAATAGCTGTTTGAACAAGATTTACAACGTCTTCTTCTTTTGTTACGTCGCCTTGAACGATGATTGCTTGTCCGCCTGCTTCTTCTACTTCTTTTTTCGCATCTAAAGCTTCTTCTTCATTGTTGTAATAGTTAATAACAACTTTTGCTTCTTCTTGACCGAAACGAACAGCCATTGCGCGACCTAAACCTGTTGATCCACCTGTAATTACAACTACTTTATCTTTTAAATCTGTATACATAATAAAATCCTCCTAGTGTTTTCATTTATTCATACATACTATCATTAACTTTTACGTAAACGTTAACTTTTAGCCATTCCGAGGAATACGCCACCTAAAATGATGAGCACAATACCAATCGTAATTGAAATAAGCTGACGCTTTGTTTTCTTTTCTCCAAGTAAGAAGATACCGCCAAGCGTTGAAATAACGATTCCCATTTGTGATAATGAGAAGCTTGTTGCAACCCCTACTTTAGGTTGAGAGATAAATAAGAACATGTTACCAGCTGCCCAAATAAGGCCTGGAATAATGTTGCGAATTGCATATTTATTAAACGGTTTGTGTTTATAAGTAAGTATAAGTCCACCAATTAACATACCAATAGCTTGTGGGAATAGTGCCGACCAGCCGTCTACATTAAATAAACGAGCGACAACTACATACACTAAGTATCCAATTGTTGAAACAATAAGGGTAATAATCCCTTTTTTGAATTGTCCAGATTGCTCTGGGTTTTTTTCGCTTTCTAGTGATGTTAGCACGATACCAATAACAATAAAAATAAGAGCTAACACGCCTAAAATAACGGTTGTTGTTGTTGACCACTCGTGAAACACGATAACACCAAACAGTGATGTCGTCACAAGCTGCATACCAGTTGAAATTGGCATGGTTTTTGAAACACCAATATAATCAATCGTTTTCAACTGATTACTTTGCCCAACTGCCCAAAATAATCCTGAAACGATTCCGACAATAAAAATAAGCGGCGTCAACACTGGATGAACTACGAAATAAATAACGGCTGAAAAGATCAGCGCACCAATTGTAGTCCCAAGCGTTTGACTGTAAGGACCTCCGCCCAATTTAACGTTGAACAGGACAATACTTCCCCAGAAAATCGCAGGAAGAATAGCCAAAAGGATATCCATTTGATACTAACCTTCTTTCTCAAACTCTTGATGTAATTGTAAATTTAAAGTACCTTTTATTTAACTAGGTAACTTTATGTAACCAATCTTAGACCTTTTTTCTTGATACGTCAATAATAATATGTCGATTCTGTGACTTTTTTTTAAAACTTTACAATACAGCGTTTCCAAACTACTGAAAGTTTTGAAAATAAAAAAAGATAGCCTTTTCATTATCCAAATGCTAGTATATAATAACATTATAAGGGTTACTTTTAATATCCTATATACAATAAAGTAGGTGGCATGAATGAATGAATTTGATGAGTTATGTCCAAAAGTGTGGAAAACGTTTGATATAATAGGAAAAAGATGGAATGGATTAATTATTTATGTCCTGATGAGCGGTCCTAAACGCTTTAGTGAAATTCACAGCAGCATTCCCTCTTTAAGTAAACGAATGTTAACCGAACGAATGAAAGAGTTAGAAGAAGAAGGAATTGTAATCCGGCACGTTATTCCCGAACGTCCGGTTCGTATTGAATATATCTTAACTAAAAAAGGATCAGAGCTTGGTATGATCTTAGGACCCGTCAGCAAGTGGGCAAAAACATGGATAAAATAAAAAAGCCTCTTTGGAGGCTTTTTTTACGTTTGATAGAGGATATAATTATTTTTCCCTTCTCTTTTTCCTTTATATAACGCATCATCTGCATTTTTTAATAATGAAGCAGCCGATTCCCCGTCTTCTGGATAAATAGAGACGCCGATGGTAGTTGTGGTGCGCAAACAATAGCCCCGTACATTCCAGCTTTGCTGAAGAGATACGTGAATTCGCCTAGCAATTTGTTCAATTTCTCGTCCATTTGTTACGTTTAAAATAATGATAAACTCGTCTCCGCCCAAACGATAAATGCGATCACCTTTCCGTACACAGCTTTTTAATCTCTTCGTGTATGCTTTTAGAAATTCGTCGCCTATATGATGGCCATATTCATCGTTAATCTGCTTAAAATTATCACAGTCAAGAAACAAAAGCGCAAAAAACTCGTCGCTTTTTTGCTGCCCTTTTTCAATTACTTTGTTTAACTCTTTTAATAACATCGCCCGGTTGGGAAGACCTGTTAAACTATCGTGAGTGGCTTCAAAATGAAGTTTATTTTCTAGCGCTTTTTGTTCAGTAATATCATTATGAATGGATACATAATGATTAATATTTCCGTCTATATCTTTTAACGGCACAATTGTTTTCGATACCCAGTATGACTGATGATGCTTCGTCCCCATTTCAAGCTGTCCTCGCCATACTTTTCCGCTTTTTATTGTTTCAAGCAGCTCATGATGGTCATGATTAAGCCCTGCATCTCGATAATACTTCCCTACTAAATCTTCTTTTTCATAACCTGAATACTGTACATACATATCATTTACATAGGTAATAGTTCCACTTGCATTTATAATCATAACGCTAGCTGATTCATCAAGCGCATATTTTATATTTTCAAGTTCTTTCAGCGTATACGCCAGCTGTTCTTCTGCTTCTTTTTGAGGCGTAATATCGTGTAAGATTGCATAGGCGCCAACCGTTTGATTATTTACTTTAACAGGAATCGTTGTAATATACACATGTTGTATAGAATGTTGGCTTCTTCGGAATGTTATCTCTGTACTATAACTAATTTCTTCATATACATTCCAACGTTTGTAATTACAGGCTCCCAGTCTTTTAGCAATGTCTCGGTAATTTTTATGCAGCACATCGCTTGCACAAAGCTGCAGCGTTTCTAAGAATGCGCTGTTGATATTTAAAATCGTGCCTTCCAAATTCAGCATACAAACTGCGTGGTGGTGGTTTGTAAATAGCGATTTGTACCACTGTTTGCTTTTTATGAGCTCTAATTCTAATTTTTTAATAGCTGTGATATCTCGGTAAATCACTGAATAGGCGACCAGTTGATTTTGATAGTCATAAATCGGTGAACAGCTGACAGATACACACACGCCTTCGCCGCTTTTTGTGTACCTGACTGTTTCATAAGGAGACAGCGTCTTACCATTTTTTAATTCTTCGATTAATTTAAGGTTTTCTTGTTCCTCTTTCTTTGACACGATGTTCATCTCTTGACGGCTTTTTCCGATAACTTCTTCTTTTCTCCACTGAAATAGCTTTTCGAATGCTCCATTGACTGTTAAGACCTTCTCATCACAATCAGCAATTAGAATGGCGTCTACCGTATTTTCTAGAAACGCATCGAGTAAACGCGTGCTCTCTTCCTGTGTTTTTTTATAATGAATTTCTTGAGCCATGACAAGGACATGTGAAGGGGCTGTCGCTTGATTAAAAAGAGGAGTAAAAGTTACTTCATATGCATGCCGGTCGGGCTGAAAAAGCTGTATGTATTGATATTGAATCGGTTCTTTCGTGGCAATGGCTTTTTCACAAAGTGTGTAAAAAAGCAGATTTTCTTCTTTATTGATTATCTTGTCTTCCATTTTGTCAAAGAATTGCTGAGCTGCTTTGTTACATTCTTTATAATACAGCTGATGTTTTTCTTGCTGAATTAAAATAACAGGCTGCGGCATATTCATAAAATAAAATTGGAATACCCCTTCACTATACATACTAAATATCCTCCATCTGCCTTTGGAATTTCACTAAACGTCTTGTTTTGATATGCAATTCACTCATTCTCCCAAACCAACACGTCTTCTTTACCCTTTAAAATATTTTAACAATCGCACAAAATCACATAATTTTATAAAAATTCAAGGCATCTATGTTTCATATAGGTCTAATTACTCGCTTTTATATTACGATAAATTATCTATTTAGTGAAGTGTATGGTTTAAGAGTTCAGCAGCCTTTCTCGTCTGAATAAACTGCGGTACTTATTATAAGTTAAGTAGGAAGAGATCGACTGCGGCATGCCCAGCAAATAGCCTTGAGCAGCATGTAGGTTTAACGAAATCGCTGCGGCTAAATCTTTATCTCGTTCAACGCCTTCTAAAATGAGATTCGTATGCGGATAATAGTTAACAAGCAAATCAATCAGATCTTTCTTTTGCTTGCAGTCGGCTAGTCCTTCCGCATAGCTTCGATCCAGCTTCATATAGTGAGGCTCATACATGCTTACCTGTCTCATCGCCGCGGCTCCTGCTCCAAAATCATCAATCGCAATTTTGAAACCGGCCTCTTTCAAACTCATTACTCGGGCAAAAAGAGCAGGCGATTCCCATAAAATCTTTTCATGAAGCGTTTCATTTAACTCCCATACAATACGATGTTTCGCATTTTCATAGGTGTTCAACAGAAATGTTAAAAACCGTTGGAAATGCGGGTGGAGAAGAGTAGAGGGAAACACATTGATAAATAAATCCTCAGATTTCAATACCTCAAACGGAAAGTTCTTTATAGCCCCTTCAATTGCCATCGTATCAAGCTTGTACAAATAATTATGGCGTCTTGCCAGTGAAAACAACTCTTCAATTTGCCCTTTTGCGAAAGCTGTGCGCAGCAAAGCCTCAAAACCTAGCGTCTCCCACGAATCCAGCGCATAAATAGGCTGATATACAAACTGAAAGTCTTCATACGTCAGTTCCTTTAAAACATGAGCATCCATTCTTTCGTTTAATCACCTTTCGTTTTCAATATACTATTTCTTCCATAACCTAAACTTATAAAAATATATCCTAAAAACAGATAATTGTCCATTAAAAGTAAGATATTCCATTAGGCGATTTAGTATTTTGGGACTTGCTGGAGGCTTATGATAGCAACAAAGAAGTGTTTTAGAGACTTTTATGCTTTTGATAGATAGGCTGTAAAGGATGTTTCAAACAAGAGATTGAGACATAAGCAACTCAACCCCATCTAAAGATGAGCAAATTAAATAAAGGGACTAGTATAGATTGCTTGGGACACCGCGTTTGATTTCCGTGCATGGCTTCGCTTTCCGCGGGCAGCCGCTGAGCCTCCTCGTCGCTTACGCTCCTGCGGGGTCTCACCTGTTCCGCTTTTCCCGCAGGAGTCTTCGCCTTGCCCTCCAATCAACCGCTAGAAACACCTAATATGTGAAATTTACGTTTACTATATACTTAGCGCAATAACCTGTTATCGTTGGCTTGTAATCATAGACAAATTGCTCGTACTGATAAATAGACGCTCGTTGGAAAATTAACGATAATAGCCCCTATAAAGCATTACAAAAAAACATTATACCTACAGCTAATATACTAACAGCTAAGGCAAATGTTATAACTTTCTTTATTTAACTCGCTATCTCTTCTTCTCTATAAATCCCCTACTATTTCCCCTCATTAAAACGAATGTTTTTTAGCATTTTTAAAAACCATTTCTTTCTATCCATTTGATTTGTTTCTGTATTTTCCCCTACACTATCATATATTAATTTGATTACCTTATCAGAGCTTTTATCTGCTACATATGCGACATAAAGGTTGGGCGGATTTTCTTTACTGTCATGCACTATATGTTGGTTAGTACCACGAAAATATGTATAGGCATAATCATAATAAATTCTTGTATGAGAGGTTTCTAACTGTTTAGGTTTTTTACCGTCTAATTGTTCTTTAAATAAACTCTCTACATAAATTAATTCTGATTTCGTGTCATTCTCGGAAAATTCAGCCTTGATAGCGTACGTTTGTTGATCATTTTCGTAGGGTTTAATATAAGAGGCTGACCAATTTTCATATGATTCGCCATTTCTAGTGTAATCCTCGCGGTATTTATGTAAAACTTGATACTCTTCTGGAAACCACATCGTATACTGACCTGTCTTTGACTCAAACTCATAAAATCCGTCATCTACTTTTTTATCTTTGTTCAAAAACTTACGTGTAAAGTGATCATCAAAAGCTTGAACGTTGGGGTAGCGGCTTTCGTTTATTAGCCATACGGCTCCTATTAAAATAGCTGTTCCTACAATAACTGCAATAATGGTCTTGGTACGTTTTTTCATTGTTACACACTCCCTTCATTGCTTGAAATAAACCACATTTAATATTATTTGAATAGTTTTATTTAAATCTACTGCTCTGCTATGTATGCTACATACTGCTTACTCATCTATTTGTAGTTATTAAACATTTAAAAATCGCTCAAATCATTGTCTGAGCAATAGCTTCATCTCTTATGTTCATTCACTTTCATCCCTATAATCCACTGTACTCAAGCAGAGTTATTTTGTTTCTTATATCGTTACTTAATAAAGGTTTTCACTCACGACTTTTATCCTGGCTAAAATTAATACTTTTTAATATTGTCAAAAACCATAACTTCCTTTTTTCTTGGCTAGTTTCTGTACCTTCACCTATACTGTCGTATGAGAATTCTATAACCTTATTAGAATTTTTATCTGCTACATAAGCTGTATAGGTATTAGGTAAATGAACTTTACTGTTATGTACTACATGCCTTTCAGTTCCCTCGAAATATGCGTAAGCATAGTCATAATATATGCGAGTACGTGAAGTTTCTATTTCTTTAGGATTACTATCTTTTAATTGCTCTTCAAATAATCCCTTCACATAAATAGGCTCAGATTTCTTATCATTCTTTGAAAATTCAACTTTAAAATAGTAGATTGATTTATTTTCCCCATCGACCTTGCTACATGAAGCAGACCAATTTTCATATAATTTTCCATTTACAGAGTAATACTCTGAAGCATCATGCAACATTTGATACTCCTCTGGAAACCACATCGTATACTGACCTGTCTTTGACTTAAACTCATAAAAACCATCGTCCACTTTTTTATCTTTGTTCAAGAACTTACGTGTAAAGTGGTCATCAAAAGCTGGGGCATTTGGGTAGCGGCTTTCGTTTATTAGCCATATGGATCCTAGTAAAATAGCTGTTCCTGCAATAACTGCAGTAATGAGTTTTATACGCTTTTTCATCGTTATACCCTCCCTTCATTCTTTTGAAATAAACGGGACTTATTATAAATTGGATAGTATATATTTTTTTGATTCGCTCTTATTCCACAAAAAAAGATTTTAATTTCTAGTATCTTTAAAATCATTAAATTGAACACTTTTTAAGATTTTCATAATCCTCTTATCTTGCTCTCTTCCTTGCCTCTCATTTAATTCTGCTTTTACGTTATCAAAATAAAATTTAATAACTGAATTAGAATGTTTATCCGCTATATAGGCTACATATTCATTAGGTACGTAGCCCTCTTTTTCTCTATTTACTTGCTTATGAGTACCTTTAAAATAAGTATAGGCCTTATCATAATAAATACTTACATTTCTAGTTTCTATTTTATAAGGTTTATTTGAATTAAATTGCTCTTGAAACAGTCTTTCAACGTAAATAGATTCATTTTTTTTATTTTGTTTGAAAATTCAACTGTCATATATTCTAATTCATTGCTATTAGATACAGCTCTATAACGCTCATATAACTTTCCTTCTTTAACATACTGCTGTTCATTTTCATGCAACAGCTGGTACTCCTCTGGAAACCAAATTGTATACTGCCCGGTCTTCGACTTAAACTCATAAAACCCGCCGTCCACTTTTTTATCTTTATTCAAGAACTTACGCGTAAAATGGTCATCAAAAGCTGGGGCGTTGGGGTAGCGTTCTTCGTTTATCAGCCATATTCCACCTATTAGAGTAGATGACCCTACAATTGCTGCAATAACAGTCTTTTTACGTTTTTTCATCACTCCACACATCCTTTATTGCCATTGCTAGTACAAACTTTAAAATTAAGAAATTTTCTTCAGCTATTGTTTAAAACAGAATGAGTAGACCTTGTTTTTATTCTGTTTTAAAGGTAATACTCTTTAATATCTTTATAATCCATTCCTCACGTTTTTCTGCTGATTTTTCAGAAAGGTGTTCTGTACTATCAAAATAAAATTCAATTACCCGCTCAGAGTTTTTGTCCGCAATATAGCCAGCATATGTACTTGGCGTACGTTTATTAAAATCCATAATTACTCTTTTATCTGTGCCTTTAAAATAGATATACGCGCTATCGTAATAAATTCTTGTTGTATCTGTCTGTAATTTTTGAGGATCATTAATATAAAAACGTTTTTTAAATAAGCCCTCTACATATATCTTTTCTTTATTAGTTTTTTTCTCAGACAGCTCAATATCAATATATCCTTTATATCCATCGTGGCTATTGTTAGAAGCTTTCAAGAATTCATAGTATGTACCGCCTTTAACATAATCCGAAGCATCCTTATGTATAATTTGATACTCTTCTGGAAACCACATCGTATACTGACCTGTCTTCGACTTAAACTCATAAAACCCATCGTCCACTTTTTTATCTTTGTTCAAGAACTTACGGGTGAAGTGATCATTAAAAGCTGGGACATTTGGATAGCGGCTTTCGTTTATCATCCATACCCCGCCTATTAAAATAGTTATTCCTATAATGACTGCAATAATAGTTTTCGTATGCTTTTTCATCTTCTGGCATCTCCATTATTTTCTGCTTTAAAATGGATACTCTTTAACATATTTAAAACCCACGTATTCTTTTCCAAGCTACTATCTTCTATAAAATCTCCAACCTGATCCATTGATAATTGAATGACCTTTGTCGATTCCTTATCAGCCACATAGGCTACGTATGTATTTGGGACATGTTCTTTACTGTCATTTATCACATGCTTCTCGGGTCCTTTAAAATAAATGTAAGCAGATTGATAGTAAATTCTAGTATTAGAAGTTTCTATTACCTTTGGTTCACTTACATTAAAACGATTTTTCATAAGACTTTCTACGCTAAAAGATTCATCTTCTGGATCTCTTCCTTCTGAAAACTTTAAACTGATAGAATTAATTTGATGTTCCTTTTTATGCTCTTTGGTATAAGCTGCTACCCATCTTTCGTACATTTTTCCACTTACAACATAATCTTCATCATTTTCATGTATTAATTGATACTCCTCTGGAAACCACATCGCATACTGCCCAGTTTTTGACTTAAACTCATAAAAACCATCGTCTACTTTTTTATCTTTGTTCAAGAACTTACGCGTGAAGTGATCTTTAAAAGCTGGGACATTTGGATAGCGGCTTTCGTTTATTAGCCATATTGCTCCTGTTAAAATAACCGTTCCTGCAATAGTTGCAATAATAATCTTCGTACGTTTCTTCATCCTCTGACATCTCCGTTGTTTTCTGGTCTAAAATGAATACTTTTTAATATTTTTAAAAATTGCTTATTTGTTTTGTTACCTTCATTTCTTGATAAGTTATTACCTATAGAGTCATAAGATATTTCAATTGTCTTATTTGAATGTTCATCAACTACGTAGGCAACATACGTATTGGGTATGTAACTACTTTTATCTTCAATTACTTTCTCCTCCGTACCCTTGAAGTAAGTATAGGCATTATCATAGTAGATTTTTTTATCTTTCATTTCTATTACCTTTGGTTTATTAGCATGAAATCTTCTTTTAAAAGTAGCCTCTACAAACACAGCTTCATCTTTGGTGCCCCGCTCAAAAAATTTCAAGTTCAGTTGACCAATCAGATTCTCCCCTTTGTATTTTTTAGTCGATAAGGCTCTCCAATCTTCATAATTTTGTCCGTTCTTTGAATAGCCTTGACCATCGTTATTCGCTATTATAAATTCTTCCGGAAACCACATCGTATACTGTCCTGTCTTCGACTTAAACTCATAAAACCCGCCGTCCACTTTTTTATCTTTGTTCAAGAACTTACGCGTGAAGTGATCATCAAAAGCTGGCACGTTGGGGTAGCGTGTTTCGTTTATCAGCCATATTGTTCCTATTAAAATAGCGACTCCTACAATTACTCCAATAACAGTCTTCATGCGATTCTTCATAGTCGCTCATCCTTTTTTATCGTTTAGAACAAACTTCACTTTGTATATATTGAATAGTTTAGAATTGTTATATCTGTTCTTATTTCTTCGACATACCTTTTTTAAAAGTTATTGAGACTCACAAATCTCTCTGACTTCTTTTTCTTTACCAAATAAGCCTTTGTATTCAAGTTGAGCTATTTTCTTGATTAAAACGAATACTATTTAATATTTCTACAAACCACTCTCTTTTCTCAAGCCCCTTATTAGTTTGATGATTTAAACTGTCATCAAACCATAATTCAATTACCTTATTAGAATACTTATCTGCTACGTATCCTATGTATGTATTTGGAGCATATTTATTCTTATCATGGATGACATGTTGTTCTGTTCCTTTAAAATAAAGATAAGCTGCATCAAAATATATACGGGTATTAGCTGTTTCCCACTTTTCAGGATCATTTGCGCCAAACTCACCTTTAAATAGACTCTCTACATAAATAGATTCATCATCAGGATTACTCTCTGATAGTTCGACTTGTAAATAATTTAGTTGATCTCCTTTTTTATGCTTCTTGACTGATGAAGCTTTCCACCTTTCGTAAAAATCGTCACTTTTAACATATTGTTGTTCATTTTCATGTAACAACTGATACTCCTCCGGAAACTACATCGTATACTGTCCTGTCCTTGATTTAAACTCATAAAACCCATCGTCTACTTTTTTATCTTTATTCAAAAACTCACGAGTGAAATGATCTTTAAAAGCTGGAACATTTGGGTAGAGGCTTTCATTTATGATCCATATTCCGCCTATTAAAATAGTTGCCCCTGTAATTACTACGATAATAGTCTTTGTACGCTGTTTCATAGCTGCACACCCTTCTTCATTATTTGAAACAAACTTCTTTTCCTATTTGTTAAATAGTTTTTACCGAATACTATTACCCGAAATTGCTTCGTGATGTATAGCTAACTTAACCGTAAAATTGAACACTTCTTAAGATTTTCATTAACCATTTTCTCTGTTTCTCTTCCTCAAATTGTTTATTTTTAAATCCGCTCGTTTCAAAAGAAAATTCAATTACTTTGTTAGAAGCTTTATCTATAATATATGCATAAAAGCTATTGGGTTTTTGCTTAATATCTTCTACTACTTGATTCTTTTCATTTATCTCAAAATGAGCACTTGAAAAATAAATTTCAGTTTTACCTGTTTTAATAAGCTTTGGCTGTTCAGAAATTAAATGATCTTTAAAAAAGCTTTCAAGATAATCTTGGTGATTTCTCTTGCTATCTTTAGCCATCCTGACATATATAGCTCCTCTATACGCCTTGGTTTTACTTGAGGGAACAGCTTCCCATTGTTCAAAATCTTTATTATCTTTAGCGTAATCACCATTTTCACTCAGTAATGTATACTCCTCCGGAAACCACATCGTATACTGCCCTGTCTTGGACTCAAACTCATAAAACCCATCATCCACTTTTTTATCTTTGTTTAAGAATTCACACGTAAAGTGATCATCAAAAGCAGGGACGTTTGGGTAGCGGCTTTCGTTTATCATCCATATTCCTCCTATTAAAATAGCAACTCCTGTAATGATTGCGGAAAGGGTCTTCGTACGTTTTTTCATTGTCCTACACTCCCTCTATTACTCTTTTGAAATAAATAGGACTTAATGTAAATTGTTCAACATATAAAAATCCCTCAGACCACTGTCTGAGGAATAGCAGTATCCCTTATGTTAATTCACTTTCATCCATTGATTCTTTATATCGAATTTCGTACTCTCTCTTATGCATATCTTTAATAGAATGCATAAAACTCATAATATGCTGAAATGCTCCAGTATCATACTGCTGAGCCCTTAGCGTATATCCCCGCTCAGCTGCTTCTAATTTACTTTTAACCGCATCCGCAAATTCACCCGTTTGGTTTTCTAAATAGCTTTTAGCATGCCAAAGCTTTTCATTTACTTCTTGATCCTTTTTGATTAACTCTTTAATCCTTTTTGCCTGCTCGTCTTTGAAGTCATCACTATCAAATTCAAACGTGTATTTACCGCTCGTTGTTCCTGTGTGTGTAAAATCAAAATCAAACAATTAAATCCCCCCTACTACTTCTTTCATGCTTTTAATATCTGAAGCTACCGATTCGTCAGCTTCCATCATCTTCTCGAAATTTTGGAAGAACGCTTCAAGAAACTTTTGATAGTATGTAACTTCCTCTTGAATAGAAGAAATAATCTCTTCAACAGGAGTAAATACACTATCATCTAGCGGGTCAAACGTTTTGTCAAACGTCACTTTTTCAGCCACACGCTTTTGTCCAAACCATGCGAGGGTAGCGCCGTCTTTATCTGCCTTTTCCATAAATGACTGGGGAGAAGCTTCTTCTCTGGATATTTTCATTTTTAACTTTTTCTTCTTAGCTTCGAAGACTTCGTTAATTTCACTATGTAAATACTGCTTTAGTGCATTTAAGTTTGCTTCTTTGTCTTTGATGGCATTAGCACAGTAATAAACAAACTTCTTCATTTGTTCATAATCTAGCAAGATTTCTTCCTGAGATCCTGAATCAAAAACCTGATAATACGTCTTCATAGCATTAGCTTCTGTGTATTTGACAACGTAATTAATTCCGTGGAGTTTTGCTTGATTTCTTTGAGATATTCCTTTAATCCCTTGTACTAAAACTCCAGGACTTTTTATCGCCTGTTTCGTCAAGAAAAATGCACCTTCTGTTCCTAGCACAATCCCAGGAAGATGCTTAAGCGGCTTTTCCTTAACATCATCAACATATGATGGAATATTGAGAAGAACACTGTCGTCTACATGGGCGTTTGCCAAAGATAATCCTCCAATTATATTGGATACTCCAGAGTTATATCTGACTTCGTCAAGTTTTAAAAACAAGTTCCATTTGGCTAACCTTTTCAGAGGGTATTCTCCAATATTAATCATTTCTTCTGTATTCATATTTCCAAGCATGGTTACTTTATTACCTGCATACCAACTGCCAGGGAAAGATTGCGCATGCATAGGTTCACCTTTTACCCAGGTATGACTGATGGTAGCTTTCTGCTTTTTATAATAGGAGTTGGCTAAAACTACTAATTTTTTTGAAGACACTCCATTTCTTTTACCAGTTTGTTGTTCTACATAATTCGCAAACTTCCTATCTAACCTTTGCAACTGCTTGACATTAACTGGAGCATCATTTAAGCCTCTTATGTTTACAAAATTCTTAGTTATAAGTCCAAGGGTCACTATCAGATGTCCCCCTAAAGAATGACCATCCCCATACCTTTTTATTTTTGAATTTGAGCTTTTAATTTTTTTCTCAACTTCCTCATACATAACTTTTGCATCTTGAACTTGATTATTTCTCTCTCCGCTTCCAATTCCTAATGCGTCATACACCACATCTCCAAAATCTTTAGAGGGTTCCGTTCCTCTAAAGATATAATATACTTCGTTAATGTGATTTTTTTTGTCATAAAAGTGGACAGCGGCACCATCGAACCCTGAATTTTCTCCAATACCCATTTCTTTACTACTATAAATCTCAAAATTTGGAGGTTCTTTCCCTGTAGTTTCCTTGTATATTTCCTTAATTTCTTTTTCCTTACCGGCTAACCCCGTATACTCAAGTTGAGTAATCTTATTTCTTAAATTATTGTCCAACACGGGTTTTTTACTCATTTTCATTGCCCTCACGGAATCTGATATTTTTTAATATTGTTAGCAACCATTTTTTTTCTGTTACTTTATTATTTTTTTGGCCCCCTTTACTTTTATCAAACCATAATTCGATTGCATTATTGGATTTTTTATCAACTATATATGCTATATATGTGTTTGGAGCATGTTCTTTGCTGTTATGCTTTACTACTTCTTGTGTTCCTTTAAAGTATGTATAAGCTGCATCATAGTAGATCCTGGTACTAGCAGTTTCAAAATTATTAGGTTTAGTGGTATTTAGCTGTTCTTTAAACATATTTTCTACAGTAAATGATTCATTTTCAGCCTTTCTTGCATTTGAAAATGTTACTTCGATATAATCTCCCCCAGTATCTCCAGCTTTGTCATTAACATCTTTCGCTATCCACCTTTCATAAGAATTATCATTTATTACATAATCTTCCTCGTTCTCCTTTATAAGCTGATACTCCTCCGGAAACCACATCGTATACTGCCCTGTCTTCGACTTAAACTCATAAAACCCGTCATCCACTTTTTTATCTTTGTTTAAGAATTCACGCGTAAAGTGATCATCAAAAGCAGGGACGTTTGGGTATCGGCTTTCGTTTATCATCCATATTCCTCCTATTAAAATAGCAGCTCCTGCAATGACTGCAATAATGGTCTTCGTACGTTTTTTCATTGTCGCACACCCTTTTAGTTATGTTATAACCTATGTTTTATACATGTTCGATACTATCATACTTATAATGGGAGAGTCATAAGCAGAACGAATTAAAGAACCATAATTAGGAAGTGGTTATTTTTTACTATCACTTACCCTTTCTATTAAAAAAATAATCACTTCTTTTTTTATCATTGTTACCTTTATTAATGATTTCTCTCAATAAAGAAAACCCCACTTTCAACAAAGTGAGGTTGATTACATAATATAGGACGTTTACTGAATGTTTCACTCTCCTTGTGCCAGCACATCAATTTCAGCGTCAATTTTCACGCTGTGGGTTTTCCCATCAAGTCCAAGAATCACAATTTCATATTGCTTGTTAGTGAGAACAATCGATTCGATAATACCTTTATGCTGTCTTAACGCGTATGCTTTTGCACGGCTTTTCGTTAAAGGAATCGTTTTTTCTTTCAAAACACTGCCGGTTTGGGCATTAATTTTTACTTTGTGCTCTTCTCCGTTTAACGTAAGGATGTCTACTGTATAAATAGGAAGAGTGAGTATTTTACTCAGCGATATGGATTTGACAATGCCTTTATATTCTTTTAATGCGAGAAGCTTTGCTTGTTCTTTCAACAAAAGTGATTGTTTTTCAGAAATCATTTGACGCCATCCTTTCTAGTTTATAAAACGGACTGCTGTTTCAATTTCTTAACGTACCATATCCTATGTATACGTCTACTAACTAGTATAGCGGGCTTGTCTTAAATTTCTCTTAATATTACATGAAAGATAGCTGAAGAAAGCTGTTATTCACTGAAAAAACTAGACCTGGTTAGATCTAGCTTCTTATTGGTGAATGTGAATTCTACATTTTTTTCGTTTCGAATCGTTCTACGGCTCTCATTTGTTTGATTGATGGGGATTTGTGGACGCACATGCCTAGATGGACTTTTTGAAGCAAATAGGGATCAATGTAAAAACCATTTTGAAAGATGTTTTCTTTTTCCTGTTCGTCATGAAATTTGGAGCATCTTACACAGTAATACATATCATAACCTCCTTGCGTGCTATTTTATAAACCGGGATAGTTGTGAGTGGTATATTTACCTATAGCATATGGAAAAGAATAAAAGTCGTGCTTGTTTAGCGAAAATGTCCAAAAAGAAGAAGGCTTGTTCGTGGGCTAAAACACTGGATTTTAAAAATGATTATTTAGAACATAAATCAACTTAATCGTAACAAAAAAGCCTCTTTCAAAGAAAAAAGAGGCCTTTTTGTTAATTTGTTACTTTTGCGCTGTTTTGATGCCATTTCCAAGCAGATGCGATGATTTTTTCTAATGAAATTTGCGCTTTCCAGCCTAATTCTGCGTGAATTTTATCAGAAGATGCGACCAAGCGTGCCGGATCTCCAGCGCGGCGGTCTGCCATTACAACATTCGCTTTTTTACCCGTTACTTTTTCACACGTTTCGATCACTTCTTTTACAGAGTAGCCAAGGCCGTTTCCAAGATTGTACGTTGCTGTTTTCTTCGTGCCGTCTAACAGTGCCTGAAGCGCTGAAATGTGAGCATTCGCTAGGTCCGTTACGTGAATGTAGTCACGGATGCACGTTCCGTCTGCAGTATCGTAGTCTGAGCCGAATACAGAGATGTTTTCACGTTCACCAAGAAGGTGCTGAAGAATGATTGGAATTAAGTGCGTTTCAGGATCATGGCACTCACCAATTTCCGCTGTTTCGTAAGCACCCGCTGCGTTGAAGTAACGAAGCACAACATATTCCATATCGTAAGCACTTGCAAAGTCAGCTAAAATCTGTTCAATCATTAACTTTGAACGTCCGTACGGATTAATTGGGTTTGTTGCCGTATCTTCTGTAATGATATCTACAGAAGGAATCCCATATGTAGCAGCAGTAGATGAAAAAATAAACTTTTTCACATTGTGCTTCATCATCGTTTGTAAAAGGGTTAACGTCGCAGCTACGTTGTTTTGATAATATTTAAGAGGATCTGTTACTGACTCCCCTACTAAACTATTAGCAGCAAAATGCATGACAGCATCAATTTTATGATTTGTGAATACGCTTTCTAAATCTTTCTCATTACCTAGATTTCCTTCTACGAATACCGCTTTCTCATCGATTGCCCAGCGATGACCCGTTGATAGATTATCAAGTACCACAACTTCATTTGTTTTCACTAATTCTTTTACTAGGTGGCTTCCGATATAGCCTGCTCCTCCGATGACTAAAATCATACTGTCAGTCAGCTCCTTTTTATTAAGTGTCGCTACAGATATCGTACCCGTTTCTTTTCCATTTGTAAATATTTCATTTTTCAGTATATGATAACGCAGCTGTCTCTTTTAATTAGTATATCTACTAATTGTGAACTGAGTGTGAAGATATTCGTTTCTGCTCAAAAACCCGTGCGTGTAGGCAACGGGTTTTTTTCTTAGATTTGCTGAGGCACTTTCTTCATGTCTTTCACTTTATTTTTTAATGGAAGCATGCCTTCAATATGGCATTCAATACAGTCCCCGTCTTCAATAACAGCGGGTCCCGGCGTTCCGGTTAGAATGATATCACCCGGGTGCAGCGTCATGACTTTTGAGAAAAATGAAACGCAGTATGCGATGTCGTAAATCATATTAGACACGGTATTTTCATGCTGCATGTCTCCGTTTAGCAATGTGCGCACTTGAAGTGATTTCACGTTTGATATGCTTTTTTTTGTGATAAACTCTGAGCCTATACTGCAAAATGTATCAAAGCTTTTTGCTCGCATTAAGTAGCGATGATTCGCCGCATGAATATCAGCTGCGGTTACGTCAATGGCTGACGTATAGCCAGCAATTACGCTCATGGCTTCATCTGGCTCTATATCCTTACACGTTTCGCCAATTACCACCGCTAGTTCCGCTTCAGCCGTTGTTTTGTAGGACTGCTTTGGAATACGAATGCTGTCATCTGGTCCAATAATGGCGGTTGCGGGTTTTAAAAAACTAACTGGATCAATGGCACGGTCGTAGTCTTTTAGTTTTTCTTCAGAAGCTGCATAATTAAATCCAATGCCTAACAATTTTGACGGATTACTAATGATAGGAGCTGTTTTTCTGCCCTGCAAGTGCAGTGCGGGAAAAGAGCTGTTCATACCAAATTTATTATGGGCGTACCATGTTTCAAGGTGGCGAAGTTCTTTATATTGAATAAGATCCCAAATTGTTGTAGACCAGTTTGTTAAATATTTAGCATTAATATCTTCTATAAGTAGAATGCTGTCATTGTCTAAAATAGCTGCTTGTTCTTTCCCTTGCTCTATTATATTTACTAACTTCATGATACGCTCCTTACCGATGCTTGAATGATATGATCGCTGTTTTCTTTTACCCAATTTAATAATTTTTCATCTTGGTTGTATCCTGCAATAAAAGATAAGCCGATTGGCAAACCGTCTAGTTCTCCTGCAGGTATCGTAACTTGCGGAAGTCCGCTTAGTCCGGCAATACACGTCATTTGAAGCGTTCGCAATCTTCTGTTTTCTAACTCCGGTCCTTTTGCATCTTTTACAGGCGCGGGTCCTGGAGCTGTAGGAAGCACTAATATTCCGTCTTCTCCAAGCTGTGAGTACATAAAATAGCGAAGTTCACGACGCTTTTCTTCTATATAATTCATATTTAATAAGGTAAGAGTGCTCGCCCATTGAAAGCGGCTTCCGATATCGTCTCCAAACGTTGGGTTTTCTTTTTGAATCCATTCTCCGTGCGTTTGCCAAATTTCTTTTCCTTGCAGCAAACGAAAAGTTTCCATATATGTAGAAAAACCCTGGGGGGCAATTACTATTTCTTCTGTAGTAGAAAAAGACTTCATTACGTGCTTAATAGGTGGTGCAAGAGCTTGCATGCTTTGTTCATCCACAAGTTCCATAACGTCTGTTGCTACATAAAGTCTTGTAAAACCGCTAGCACGCGACGTTGAGTTCAATAAAACCGCTCCTACTTTTTGCAGAGTGTGGCCGTCTCTAGCCATTACACCAACTGTATCAAAGCTTGGAGCAAGTGGAATTAGACCGTTTGTAGAAATGCGTCCGTGAGAAGGACGATACCCAAAAATACCGCAGTAGCTTGACGGAATTCGAACCGATCCTCCCGTATCTGTTCCAATCGCAAAATCAGTTATTCCCGCTGCGACAGCAACCGCTGATCCGCTCGAAGAACCTCCCGGAATTCGATCTGCGCCTTTTGGGTTTACCGGTGTTCCATAATGCGCGTTTTCTCCATTTAGTCCGTACATAAGCTCGTCCGTGTGCGTAACTCCCTTCAGTGCAGCTCCTTCTTTTAAAAGAGCAGCTACTACATCTGCATGTTCGCTTGCAGGCTGATGCGTAGCGAGCCAATCCGGATTTCCTGCACTTGATATATGTCCTTGTACATCAAATACGTCTTTTAACGCAAAACTCAAGTTATTTAACATCCCCGTTCCCGTTGGAGGTACGTAAAGATCACTGTCTACAAATGCGTTCCACGTATCTTTCATTCAACCATCTCCTCATTTCTTATATCTGTTTAGAATATAAAATTTGGAATAAGTTGGTCAATGAATGTGTCAGGTCTGTTTACACTAATATTATGTAAGTCTCCCAACTTCTCTTTTCCTAGAGAAACTAGCCGTTTCATTTCCCTTTTAGCACGTTTGCGAGTAAAGTAGAAACATATCATTTTACGAAAAGGACTATCGCGATGGAACAATCTACTACGCTTTTCTTATTTATTTTATTAGCTTTTGTGCTAACAAGAGGCATTCCATTTATAGGTTCATTTGCTCCTAGCATTAATCAGCTGCTTCGGCATATTGGACGTTATTTTTCAAATTTAAATACGATGTTTCATGAAGATGGCCATGCGTTAATGGGGCTTATTGTCGGAAAAGGCGTCAATCGCATTGAGCTTTACACCAATAATGAAGGTGTAGCTGTGACTGCCACCTACGCGGGATCCCGTGGATGGCTGCCGCGCGTCATTATTGCCTTAGCCGGCTACCCGTTCAGCTCAGCAATGGCTTATTTGTTTTTCTACCTGCTCATTCACCATCACTACGACTGGCTTTTTTACGGGTTAGGAAGTGTTGTTGTTATTAATTTACTGCTTTGGGTACGTAACGGATACGGGATTGTTTGGCTTTTTTCTATCGGTTTGATCCTCGGTGGTATTTATTATTTACAAGACCCACAGCTTATGCGTTACAGCATGATGTTTGTTGGTGCACTGTTACTTGTAGAATCTCTATTTTCCGCCTTTATTATTTTTGTGTTAAGCATCAAATACCCAAACGATGCGGGTGACGCTACAAGTTTAAAGCAGCTTACCCATCTTTCAGCACGCTTTTGGGGCTTTTTATTTTTCGCACAGGCCGTTTATGTGGCTTATTTGATTTTTCACCTGATTTATTAAAGACAAAATTCTGTAATCCCCCGAGAAAACTTTGGGAATTTTATAATTTAAAGGAATAATTTACTTTTATACACTAAATAATGGTTTACGAGTTCCCTAAATGAGGTATATATTGGGTACTATGAAGTCGTAAAGAGGTGTGGGATACTTGTCATTATTTTTAAAGTGGAAGCAAAAGAAGCAGGAAAAAGAAGTAGAGCGTGTTCTTGAGGAATCAATCTCAAAAAGAAAAGACTACTGGAACACAATTGGACATGTAGACGGAGACGTATTAACTCATTTGTTAAATCCCATGTTTTTTGGCGGTCCTGCTTGGCCGTCTGGACGTCAAACTTTTATTCGTGTTCAAAAAACAGAGACGGTTATTTTAGCAAGCGACGGCTTGTCCGATCCGTTTCAACTACCTGAAGAAAAGAGCCAAAGACAAGGAAAGGGATTAGAATTCTATATCGAATGCGATGATGAATCTCTTCGCGGACCTTTATCGGATATCCAGGATCACTGGGCATTTGACCTTCTTTATCAAATGAGTCAAAATGCTGCCGCTCACCCTAATATGCTAGAACTATTCATGAAACATGATGTTCTTTCAATTGAATTTACGGATTTGGACGTACCGCCTCATTTTGTAAATAAAAATGGAGATATTGGTGTATTGCTAGGAGTTCAGTCTCCTTCTGTTTCAGCTAGCCTCTCTTTACCTTACGAATCTATTAAACTGATTAGCATGAAGCTTCTTACACCAAACGAATTAGACTATGTGCGCGAACAAGGAGCGCAAGGACGCAGGCAGCTCGCTGAAACATTTCAGCTGTCAAAAAGTTATCATATTACCATGACTAAAAGAGAGTCTCTTATTTAAAAGAGGTTCTTTTTTTATTTCTGCTATTGAAATAGAGCCATATAGAATATACTCCTTATTTACGTGTAACTCAAGTTCACATACTTTTTTAAAGCTGCTTTTCATATGAGCGTACTATTTTTGATTCGTGGTATATTTTGCTATAGTAAAAAAGAAGATATAAAAAAGGAGATGGACGTTAGACATGGCAGAAAAAGTGCAGATTGGAAAATCCGAATTATATGTTAATCCTATTGGACTTGGAACAAACGCTGTAGGAGGACATAACTTATATCCTAACCTAAACGAAGAAGTCGGCAAAGACCTTGTTCATAAGGCGCTAGATAATGGCATAAATTTACTTGATACAGCGTTCATTTATGGTCCTAAACGTTCTGAAGAATTAATTGGCGAAGTGCTAAAAGAACGCGGGAATCGTGAAGAAGCGGTGATCGCTACAAAAGGAGCTCATAAAATTGTTGGAGATGAAGTACTGCTAGACAATTCTCCTGCATTTTTAAAACAGTCGGTTGAAGATAGCTTAAAACGCCTTCAAACAGATTATATCGATTTATATTATATTCACTTTCCAGATAAAAACACACCTAAAGACGAAGCGGTCGGTGCGTTAAAAGAATTAAAAGATGAAGGTAAGATCCGTTCTATTGGCGTATCAAACTTCTCGTTAGATCAGTTAAAAGAAGCAAATAAAGATGGTTATGTAGACGTGGTACAAGGCCAATATAACTTAATTCAGCGAGAAGCAGAAAACGATATTTTACCTTATACGGCTGCAAATCATATTTCATTTATTCCATACTTCCCTCTAGCTGCTGGTTTACTTGCTGGGAAATATGATAAAAATACAAAGTTTAATGACCTGCGCGAAGATATGCCTCATTTTATCGGCGAAGCATTTCAGCAAAACTTAGAAAAAGTAGAGCGTCTTCGTCAAATCTCTAGCGCAAAAGGCGTAGAAGTAGCTCACCTTGTTCTGGCTTGGTACTTAACGCGCGATTCAATTGATGTATTAATTCCAGGAGCAAAACGCGCTGATCAAGTACTTGATAACTTAAAAACATTAGATGTTCAGCTCACTTCTTCTGAAATTAAAGACATTGATCATATTTTTAAATAATACAAAAAGAGCTTTGCCATAGGTAAAGCTCTTTTTTCTATACAATTCCGCTGACTAATAGAACAAAAGCCGTAAAGAAGAATCCCATCTGTACAAAGCTTGTTACGTATTCTTTTGTTTCTTGTTTATATTTCCATTCATCTATGCTTTTCAGCAAAATATTCACGACTAAAAATAGGAAAGATACGATATAAGGCTCCACAAACATAAAGACCATATCGAGTAACAGACAAAGAACAAAAGCTATCGTCACATATTTATCCCATCGTCCTAAAGCTAGACTTTCATACTCATATTTTCCCCAAAATTTGCTGCGAGGGATATCAAGGACTTTTCTTAAAATAAAGTCTGCTAAGACCGCTGCTGCTACAAGTATTATTAATATATACATTGCCATCCCCCCTTCCTTTTTATGGTATCATTTCAACTCGTTTCTGTTAAGGTCTCAGCTACAAAGTGCTTAAACTGCTTTGTTTCTTCCGTTTCACCTTTTGTTACGATATATGTATGTGAAGAAGGTCGGATAATTTTCTGCTGTGAAATGACGCTTAACGTTTGATTTTCAACTTCCTTTTTCACCATAGAAAATGGCAAATAAGATACGCCTAAACCTTCTTCAATAAAGCGCTTTGTAATTTCTACTTGCGTCACAGGAAGCAGCTGAATGCGAGGATAACAAGCCTTGATTTGAAGGAGTAAATCTTCCCAATAAACAGGATGATTATTCGTAAGCAGCCGGTAGGAAGATAACAGCTCCTGTTCCGTACGTGCCTCTGCAGAAAACGGGGCAACTAAGACTGCTTTTTCTTTATGTATTAACTCATAAAAAACGTCTGCCTGACCCGGAAGCATCCTTGTTAATCCAATATCTGACCTTCTGTCGCTGATGTCTTTTCCCACTTGAAACGAATTTGTGATATTAACCGTGACTTCAATATGGGGATATCTCTCTACAAATTGTTTGATTAGACTCGGCAAAACAGATGCTGCTATTTGAGGAGCAGCGGATATAGTCAGTTTTCGGTTATATCCTTGCTTCCATAACTCAAAATTTCCTACTCCTTCTTCATATGCCCTCACCATTTTTTGTGCATGAGGCAAAAAAAAGCGTCCTGCCTCAGTCAGCGTGATATATTTACCTTTTTTTTCAAAAAGCTCAGCACCTAGCTCTTGCTGCAGTCGCTGAATATGCTTTGATACAGCAGGCTGTGTTAAAAATAAATCTTCAGACGCTTGCCTGAAATTTTCATAAGAAGCCGCTATGATGAATGTTTTTAACCATTTGATCTCCATTTTCTTCTCTCCATCTCTTTCTATTCATAACAAACTGGAATCAATACTGCCTATTTTTGTTTATTTTCTTTTCTACCAAACTTCTATACGATATATGTATCTCAATATTACCAAATAAAGGAGCTGTAAAAATGAAAAATAACGTTAAAGAAAAATTTAATGCCCATGCTTCTCAGTATGACGAGCAGCGCCGCAAACTTATTCCTTGTTTTTTTGATTTTTATTCCATTCCCGTTTCTCTTCTTCACTTTTCAAACAAGCCGCTTCGCGTACTTGATATCGGAGCAGGTACAGGATTGTTTTCTTCTTTTGTAAAAGAAAAATACCCAAATGCTCATTTCACGTTGATTGACGTGTCAGATCAAATGCTTGAAAAAGCTAAGGAGCGCTTTAAAAACGAACAGCATATGGAATTTCTTGTATCAGATATAACAAGCTACGAATTTGAGCATTCATTCGACATTGTGATTTCTTCACTTGCTATTCATCATTTAGAAGACGAACAAAAGCAAAAGCTGTATGGGCAAATTTATAATTTGCTGCATACAGGAGGAATATTTATTAATGCCGATCAAGTATTAGGCCATTCTTCTATTATTGAAGAGTTATATAAAAAAGACTGGAGTGAAAGAATTGCCTCAAGCGGATTAACTCATGAGCAAATTGAGGCTGCTCATGAACGTACGAAGTTAGATAAAATGGCAACTTTACATGATCAGTTAAATTGGTTAACAGCAAGCGGGTTCAGCACAGTGGATTGCATCTATAAATTTTTTAATTTTGTTGTAATGTATGCTCAAAAATAACGGTTTAAAAACTACTTGTCTCTTTGCAAGTAGTTTTTTTACTCTGTCCCTCCCTATATTCGAATGAGAATATTTATCTATTTCCACAAAACCACGCATACTTCTTTTCCAGTTTCGTATATCTAATAATAGCTTCGTTCTCCTGAACTTTTAAATTTTTTGTACATAAAACCCATATAAAGTATTTTTATACTATTTTATGTCTTTTTATGGTATAAAAAATACAAATATGTTACAATATGATTACAAAACAATCCATATAGCGCTTTCATTTCTTTACACGAAAATGAAGAACTGGAAAGGATGTGCTGCTTATGTAAATATAAATCCGCTAGATTAGTAAACTTATATTCTTAAAGTTGTACAAAGCATCAAGAAAAACTCAGTTATTCTTATTATTATAAATTCCCGCTAGTAAAGTCTTTCTACTTAATGATTTCCTTATTAAGCGCGTACATACAGGTATAGAAAATGCAGCTATTCGTCTTTTATTTTATTAGTGAAGAATTTATAGCACTGCCGCACCATACGTTTTTCATTAATGCAGCCTAAGGAGGCGCAGCACATGGCAAATAGAATATCACGAACAACAATCGTACTCATAGCGGCTATTCTAGCTCTAGCCTGCTTATTTGTAGGCGTTCCAAAAACAGAAGCTGCTTCAACACCATCTCATTTAATTATCATTAACAAAGCAACAAATAAACTGGCTTATTACCAAAATGGTTCACTTGTCCGAACGTTTTCAGTCGCAACAGGACGCACGCAGTCTCTTACACCAGAAGGGCATTTCAAAGTAGTGAATAAAATTGTCAATCGCCCTTATTACTCAGGGAACATTCCTGGTGGAGACCCTAGAAATCCTCTTGGCAACCGCTGGCTGGGTCTAAATGCAAGAGGTACATACGGCACAACGTATGCTATTCATGGAAATAATAATCCTGCTTCCATTGGCAAATATGTAAGCAGCGGATGCGTTCGTATGTACGATGAAGAAGTGGCATGGTTATTTAGTAAAGTGACCGTCGGTACACCGGTTGTGATTACAACTTCTTCTAAATCATTTAATGACATTGCAGCAGCAAAGGGGTACAACGTTTCTGGAAACTCAGGTTCTACTCCAGCTCCTTCTACAGGAACTGTTTTAAAGAAAGGCAGTAAAGGAAATGCAGTTAAGGAACTTCAGAAGAAGCTAACTTCACTTGGCTATAACACAAAAGGTACGGACGGTGTGTTCGGTGCCAATACAGATTCAGCTGTGCGTAAGTTCCAAAAAGACCACGGCTTAACGGCTGACGGTATTGTCGGGCCAGCGACGTATAAAGCTTTAGGAAACCCTGGAACCAACCCGACACCAACAAATCCAACAAATCCGACAAATCCACCAGCAGATACAACAATTAACACAAAACAAACGCTTAAAAAAGGAAGCAAAGGCAGCAATGTTCAAGCTCTTCAAAAGAAATTAACGGCGCTTGGCTATGATACAAAAGGCACGGACGGTATTTTCGGCGCCAATACTGAAGCTGCTGTGCGTAAGTTTCAAAAAGACAATAAGCTAGCAGTGGACGGCATTGCCGGACCTAATACGTTAACTGCTATTTCTAAACGCTAATAGAGCCTGAAATCAGGCTCTGTTTTTTTATTTATAAACCTCTTTTTACAGGGACTCCTTAATGAACCATTACCCCGTCTTTCTTTTCTACCACATACTTAATCAATTGATAAACGGTTCTCATAAGAATTTGCTGCTGATAGATATCGTTTTTGGCAGGAATTACACTTTCTATTACCCTGCTATATTTATAAGGCTGATCGTCTTCTTTTTCTTTATAAAGAGCTAGCCAGTCCTTACGGGGATTTTTAAGCAGCTGTTCGTTAAAATAGGAATAAACGACGGTTGCGAACTCACCTGCCAACTCTTGAATAACCTGCTGTCGGTCGGTGACCGAATGATAAGTACTTGACCATCCGGACGGCTGACTTAAAAAATGCTCATACACAGATGAAATAACGGCGGACGCAATAGCTGGTACCGGTCCTTCATTCTCTCCTAAGGAAATGTTTAAACACGTTTCTCTGTCCATATAAGGAATGTTCAGCGACTCCATTGCTTCATAAAAAGCCTGCGAGACAGTCAAGTTTAAATAAATAGGATGCAGCTCTTGCTGCTTTTTTCTCGTTTCTGATACTAAAGCTGTCTTTAAGTCTTTATACAGAAAGTGACTCTCTTCGGATTCTTCGTGTACACATTCTAAAATAGACGTATTCCCTACTGTTAAATAGTAATGAAGCTGCTTTCTCATAAGAGGTGAAACGCTTTTAAGCGCACCATCTATAATTTTAGCCATGGCATGTTTTTTAGCATAACCCGTACGGCAGCTTGGAGAGGTAAGCAAATCTCCGTGTGTAACACAAACGTTTACCTTAGCACCGTGCCCATGTACGATGAGCTGCTGAAGAAATTGAATATCTAATTCTTTAAGCCCATGATGTACGTATAAAATAGAAGCTGCTTGTTTAAAAGAATCGTGGATGGTGCCCGTATATTCAACAGATGGATGCTCGCAAATCGCTACCCCTTTTTTAAAAGAAAAAGGGCCGAAAACTTCAATTCTACGAAACAATGGATAAATAAGGCGTCCGTTATTTTCTTCTTCTTCATTTGTTAGCGGATCAAAGAAAGACAGCTCTTTTGCTGTGAGACGGCAGGATATTGGCCAGTCGTCTTCTCCTATTTTCCACGTTCCTTCCTTGTATTCTCTCAACCGAGATTCAATTGCCAGAAGCATTTGCTCAGTGATCTTCCTACATTCAAGCCGCTTATGCCATACCTCTGCAAAATCTCTTCCTTCTTGATCAACAGCGTCTTTTACTATTTCACTTTCTCGTTTAATTGCATCTACAAATTGTTTGAATGAACTATTTTCGTCGCTCATTCTTAAAGGAACATCATCATTAAAATAACGGGCTTTGTATGGGATATCTCCCAAAAGAGCGCGCAGATTAAAAGAGGAATCTCCGTGTAATAATTCAAAGACCAAGTCATAATCCGTGCCTCCTTCAGCATACACTTCAGCGCTTCTTAGTAGGATTTTCTCCAATTGCCTTTGCACTTCACTTCGCGTAAAAAAAGAGACGGCAGCTTCATAGTGTTGAGAATCCTTCACCTTATACGTAGCAGAATAAGCTCCTTTACTGCCTATTCCTAGAAAGCCGCACTCCTTTTTTATACCAAGAAGCTGGCGGATTAAAGATGTTTTGCCGCTTCCTTGTTCTCCTATTACATGAATGTACTCATACTCGCTGTCAATTTGTTCGCTTGTCTTTTTTTCAATATCGTTATAAAAAGCATTCACTACTCGTTCATCATACCTTGCTTTTGCTCTTCCTTTTGCAGTACTTGTCCAAAAATCCTGGACTCTCAGCAGCTCATTCATCTCTTCAACCAACATGTCAATTTCATCGTGTTGCTCTGTATACATAAACCGTTTAACAAACGGGTGCGATCTTCCTCTTTCATCTTTTTTAAACGGATGCTGAAACATAATTGACCAGCCTTTTCGCGTAGGAGACTGACAGGCTTTTGCACGAAAAACTTTCATTCATTTCCCCTTCTTTCCCTAACATTGTCCTATTTGAAATGTATGGATTTTAAAGGGGGGATATGTCTATCATTTTCCTCTTTTTAGAAGGATTTTTCCTGCATTTATCGAAGTAATTAATTGAGGTGATGGGAGAATGTTGACAAAAATTGTGAAATGCAGCATACCGACTGATAAAAAAGCATCTTTTTCATATACGCAACAGCATTGGGCTGCTCTTGCACACGTGAATGGTTTCATTGGCCAATTAGGGGGTTGGAACGTGGAAGATGAAACAGATGCTTGTATTCTAGCTCTGTGGGAAGATGGAACAACTTATCAAGAATTCATGAAGCATACTCATGATTCTATTTTTTATAAAAGCAAGCAGGATCAAACATATACGAATTTGGACGTTTCAACATCAGATCCGTCCTACTTCATCGGAGCACGCTACAATTATTATAGAAGCAGCGCCATTGAAAGCCGTTATTTAGTAAAGACGGAAATTGAAGTCGATTTTTACGACAAAGAAGATATTCATGAGATGGTAAAAAGCTTGATAAATCCTTCTTATCGCTGTTTATCTCACGTTGTATCACCAATCGAGCATAGCAAGCTTGTCATTTTTTCATTATACGGATCTGCTTGTCCACAAAAAACAATTGATACCTTCGTTCATCCAAATGTACTGAACGCGTCTCAATACATATACCAATTAGAGAAAAATTGGAACGTTCTTTCCAATTAAAAAATAGAAGCCTAGGCCCGACGCCAAAGCTTCTATTTTTTTATGATATGAACCTCTTGATTCTGTACGGTAATGACTTCCTCCGTCATTCCTACAAACAAACCGCTTTCTACTACGCCTGGAATCATTGTAAGCTGTTTTTCCAGCAAAGCAGGATTTTCAATTTCTGAAAAATGGCAGTCTAGAATATAATTTCCGTTATCGGTGATAAACGGCGTATGATCATCTAAAAGCCTAAGCTGCGGTACACAACCTGCACTGCGAATATGCTTCGCCGTCATTTCCCAGCCAAAACGTATAACTTCAACAGGAAGAGGAAAAGCTCCTAGCGTCTTCACTATTTTCTTAGAATCCGCAATCACGATAAATCGCTTCGCTGCGTACGCAATCATTTTTTCTCGAAGCAGCGCGCCTCCTCCTCCTTTAATTAAAGAAAGCTCGCTATCCACTTCATCCGCTCCGTCAATTGCTATATCAATATATTCAACATCCGCTAAGGTAACAATAGGAATACCTAGTTTCCTTGCCAGTTCTTCTGTTTTTTGAGAAGTAGGAACCGCTTTGATGTTTAATCCATTTTTTACTCGTTCACCTAGTTTGACAATTGTATAATAAGCTGTTGAACCTGTTCCTAGCCCTACAATCATTCCATCTTCAACAAATTGTGCTGCTTTTTCACCAACTGCTTGTTTTTCAATCATACGAAGGCCTCCTTACTCATATTGTACCCGTTTACATAAAAAAGCAAAAGCATTATGAATCCTTACGAAAAAACTCAGCTGACTATTCAGCTGAGTTTTTTTGAAACTGTGTATTTAGAAGAATTTTTTCTACCCAATACTGCTGTTTTGTACTGTTTGTCTGTTCGCTGCTTTTTAGTTCAAACGTATAGTAAATATACCTGCTTGAATAATCATCATTCACATAAGCATGATAAATGCTATGCTTTCCATCTCTTGTTTGTTTTTTCACATAAATCGTTGCATTTTTACCTTTTAACATGTAATCAGGCTGAAACGCATCCATTTTTTTTTGAGCTGCTTTGCTTTTTTTCTTAGAAAATAAAGCCGTTATTTTCCCAGCATTGTATGAATCATTTTCCTTCGTTGATGCTGTCCATACTTCACTTTCATCTTCACTGCTTTTATAAGAAGATTTATGAATAACATACTGAAGCGGAAACCACATGCTATATTGATTGGTATCCGAAGTAAATAATTCAAATCCATTGTCTGTTTGTTCATGATCGACCAAAAACGTACTCGTAAACTTATCTGCCTGGGCTTCACTTTTAAATTTCCCGCTTTGAAACAGCCAAATTCCTACGGCAATGACCAATGCTCCAGCTACTGATGCGGCTTTTTTTCGATCCATTGTTTCCACACACCTTTTAATACCCCTTTAACTTTCGATAATACCATATTCATGTTTACATCGTCATAAGGAGAAATAACCAAAGGATTATCAAAGCGCACATGCTAATTTAACTAGAGAAAATAAACTTTTTTACAATAGTAAATTTGATAACAGACGCTGAGCTAACAGCCGGTTTGCTTTGCCCGGCTCTATCGTATACGTTATTAATTCCTGCTCGCAAAATGATTAGACCGAATTCACCCACATACATTGTGCAAAAAATGTACTCAACAAAAAAAGAAGTGCTGTATGCACTTCTTTTAGGGGTTAATCTTTAGTCGACTGTTCCTTTGCTTCTGCAATGGCTTTTTTTAAATGTCCGTCATGTTTAGCAAGCAACCGGTGCACTTCATCACCTTCTATAGAAGTAAGAAGCGCAAGGATAGCGGCTTTTGGCGTTTTGTATGTTTGTAAACTTTCGGCTGCCTCTTCTGATGAGACGCCTGTTAGTTCTGCAATAATATTTTTAGCACGCTGGACGAGTTTATCATTAGTCGGCTGTACGTCTACCATTAGATTGCTGTAGACTTTACCAATTTGAATCATAGAAGCCGTCGTCAGCATATTAAGAACAAGCTTTTGAGCAGTTCCGGCTTTCATTCTGGTAGAACCTGTTACAACTTCCGGGCCTGATTCTGCTACTATTGCATAGTTTGCTTCTTGTTCCATAGCTGATTGAGGAGAATTTACAACGCAGCCCGTTACTGCCCCCAGGCTGTTTGCATACGCAAGCGCTGAGAGTGTATAAGGCGTTCTTCCACTTGCAGCTATCCCTACAAGAATATCTTTATTTGATAAATTAATCGCTTTCAAATCTTCTATCGCTTGTTTCTTATTATCTTCTGCTCCTTCTAACGCGTGCCGGAGCGCCTTGTCTCCCCCGGCTATGATCCCAACTACTTGTTCGGCAGGTGTACCGAATGTTGGTACACATTCAGATGCATCTAACACGCCTAGCCGCCCGCTTGTACCTGCTCCGATATAAATCAAACGTCCGCCTTGTTTAAAAGCACTGACAATTTCATCTACTAACAAAGCAATAACAGGCAGTACCTTATTGATTGCCTGAGGCACTTGGTGATCTTCTTCATTAATTTTTTTTACAATTTCCAGGCTTGATAATTCATCAATGTTTAACGTTTGCGGATTGCGTTTTTCTGTTAAGATATGATTTAAGTTCACTGTGATCCCCTGCCTTTTCCACGATCATTTTTTCTCTATTGATACTCTTTCATGAACAGCTGATAAGCTCCTTTAGCAGATGATACTCGCTGTGTTGCCCACTGGATATGCTTTATTTCTTTTTCACATGTTTTTTTATAAACATCAAACACTTCTGGAACTTCCATTAAAATGCTGCCTTTGCATGCCAGCAAGCAGCTCCCTTCAAACCGCTGTTTCTTATACAAATGAAGAGTCATGTTTGCAAGGTTCTTTCCAGCCCGTTGAAGAATGTCACTTGCTTCTTGTTTATAATTTCTCGCTTGATTTACAACAAGCGGAGTGAGTGAAGCAACTTCTGATTTAGGAGATGAATAGACAAACTTTTTTATGTCGTGTATGGTGTCTGCTTTTACATGTTGCAAGATTGTCTGACTAAGGCTGCTGTACGGACGGTTTTGATCATGCTCTTTCGTCAGCAATATCAGTGCTTGAAGACCAATCCAATATCCGCTTCCTTCATCTCCAAGAAGGTGTCCCCACCCTCCACCGTATTCATACACTCCATCTTTTTTACCAATGCTGACAGCTCCAGTTCCTGCAATGGTTAAAATCCCTTCTTTTCCATGCAGTAGTGCTTCATGTGCAATCATGGCGTCATCATATAAATCTACTTCTACTTGATAACGATTATAAAAATATCTTTTTATTTCTTCTTTGGATAATGCTTTACTTCCAGCAAGTCCTAGTGAAATGCCTTTACATGTATGACCAGCAAGCTCAGTTTTGCACGCCATAATACATTCATCAATATGAGTAATAGCCGTGTTGTAATTAATGAGTAAATTGCCGTAACCGCTTTTTGAAGCAGCGAGCTGTTGGCCGTCTAAGCTGTACGCAACGGCTTCTGTTTTTGTTCCCCCGCCGTCAATACCAATAATATAGTCCATTTCATCACCGCTCACAAAAAGCAAATTTATCCCATGGCTGCAGTTCATTTAATAAGAAAATTTCCTCTTCCGCAATGCGGCCTACTACGTTTGTTTTACCTGAGTTCTCCATGTCTAACAGCGCAATTTGCAGCTCTCCTTTGTACTGACCGTAGAGTTCATTTTCTATTAAAATATCGCCTCTTCGAATGGAAGGAGTATGCGTAGGCTTGAATTCTTCTTTTTTATATTTTACTCGGCTTTGCGTAGAGCGAATTAAATAATCCGATACGTCTCCACGGTAAAAATGAAACTCTTCTAGCACAATTTTTTTCTCAAGCTCGGTAATCGTATCATACAGGTTCACATTAAAGGTAAAGCGCTCTTGCTGAACAACATCACGCAGCGCCTTCATTTCTTCTTCCGATGCATAAGCATTCGCAATGATTGCACAATCAATTAATCCCGTTTTAAAAAGATGCTTAGCCTGCACGTCGATCGGAAGCGTGCGATGCATTTCAAGCGTACAAAGCCCTTCAGTAACAGGCCACGGTCCAAAAGTAGCGCTTGGTGAATTAATAAACGCTGCTGTTTCAAGGTTATGTTCTTTAAACAACGCTGAACACTTCATAAAGTGATCATACGACAATCCCGCATATCGATGAGGATAGAAGTTGTGCGACCCCAATAGCTGTTTTCGATTCGGCTGGTAACTTAAAATATTATCAACATACTTTGTTGCATTACTCATATTAATTTCAATTTTTAAGCCGTATGGATTAAAGGTCATAATGGACTCTTCATTTCCCGTATAGCCTAGATCAAGACGAATAGCATAAGCCCCTAATTCGTGAAAAAAAGATAGATCATCATAAGAAATGCCGAGCGCTCCAAATACGCGAGGAGCGATATCCACTACTACTTCCATCTCTAGCTCATTGGCAAACTCAATGATTTCTTTAAAATTTGCCATTACTTTTTTCTGATCGCCTTCAACAGAAAGCAAGCACGTAAAAATGCGGGTAAATCCGTATTGATGCGCAAGTGCTATATACGCTTTATCTTTTTCCACAGTCGAATGTTCCGGATAAATCGCAATACCTAGCTTTTTCATTGATTTTCGCCTTCTTTTTTAAATTTTTTAATAAGCTTAATCATATGTTCAATTAATTTTTGCTCTGAAATAGCCGTCATTAAATGATCTTGTGCGTGAATTAAAAGCAGCGACTTTTCAATTGTTTTTCCGTTCAATTCACGTTGAATAAGCGCAGTTTGCGTTTTATGAGCATGACTGAGCTCTTCTTGAGACTGCTTTAAAAGTTCGTCAGCTTTATTAAAATCATAATCTTCAGCTGCTTCTAACGCTTCATATGCCAGTGACCTAGCATTTCCTCCGTATGCAATAAGTTCAAAAATTTCATTTTCCATATTTGCTGCTTCTGTCATTTCTTCCATCCCCTTTTTTATAGTGGTGCAGGCGTAATGTTTCCTAATATTACAGGAGACAAAGCACCGGTTGCACTTGGTACATTGCTTGGATAACCTGCAAGTGTTTCATTTGCGAGCACCGCAAAAGCTACGGCTTCTTTTGCTTCTGAAGACATCCCTATTTCTTCTTGTGTATACACACTGCAGCGCTTCCCTAGCTTGGCTTTAATCATATTCATCAGCGTATTGTTATAACTTCCGCCTCCTCCAATAATCACTTCGTCAATAGAATAGGCAGGAAAAATAAATGTTTCATAGTGATGTACAATGGATGATGCCGTGAACATGGTAATCGTAGCTAGCAAATCTTCTTTTTTATGGTTGCTATATTTCTCTAGCAGTCTCCTTGTGTACTGTGTACCGAACAGCTCTCTTCCCGTCGATTTAGGAGGAGAAAGATTCATGTAATCATGGTTCATACAGTCTTCTAAAAGCTCTGAAATAATAGTTCCTCCAGCTGCTAAACACCCATTTTCATCAAATGAAACATGAAAAAGCTGCTGACACGCTTCATCTATCATCATATTTCCCGGCCCCGTATCAAAAGCTACTACGGGTATAGGAGAGTGTTTTGGCGGAATCAACGTTACATTCCCAATACCTCCAATGTTTTGAAGCAGCCTTGTACGGTCAGCGTGGCTGTACAAAATTCGTTCGGTGTGAGGAACTAACGGAGCACCTTGCCCGCCCGCTGCCATGTCCATCACTCTGAAGTTTGCCACTACCTTCGTTTTAGTTTCATAGGCAATAACAGCGGGCTCTCCAATTTGGAGTGTAGACATCGCTGTATTTCCTGAAGCATACGGCTGATGGTAAATGGTTTGACCATGCGATCCGATGACATCTACTTGTTCAAGAGAAAACCCGGCTTTTTGGCACACTCTTTTCACTGCATCTGCAAACGCGTAGCCAAGTTTAAAATTCAAGCTGCAGATCAGCTGTACATTTGAATGTTCGAGAGAAAGCGCCTGTTCAATTTCTTTTTTTAACGGCGGTGAAAACGGCATGGTAATGAACTGAAGAAGCTTAACTTTACTTCCATAGCCGCTTCCTTCAATCTCCACAAGAGCTGCATCAATTCCGTCCAGTGACGTTCCTGACATAAGTCCAACAGCATACATACTACGCATTCACTTCCTTAAAAAAAGCGGGTAAATAGTTGCGATGAGCTTGAAGCAGTTCGTCTAACACTGACTTAGCCAGTTCGTCACTTGGAACAAGCGGATTAATGGTCAGGGCAACCAGCGCTTTTTCGTAAGATCCTGTAACCGCGGCTTCTGCTCCTACTCGTTCAAACGATTTAATTTGCTGCACAAGTCCATTCACTTCTACCGGAAGTTCACCGACAGCGAGCGGTACTGGCCCTTGCTTTTTTACTACACAGTTTACTTCAACCGCAGATTCGTTTGGGAGTGAGGAAATAGCTCCATTGTTTTTTACATTTAATGTTTGAATATCACCTTTATCGTTATAAATGGATGAAATTAAATTACATGCGGCATCGCTGTAGTAAGCACCCCCTCGTTTTTCCAACTGCGGAGGCTTCATTTCTAGATTTGGATTTTTATAGAGTTCAAAAAGCTCGGCTTCTAATACTTTGACCACTTCAGCGCGTGTGGTACCTGACTGAAAGGCCAGAAGCTCTTCTGCTAATATTTCTTTTGTTTTATAGTAGTAGCGGTGATAAGGACATAAAATCACGCCAAGAGCTTCCAAAAAGTCCGGTTGCCACGGAATAGGAGCTATGTTTTTCATTGTTACTTGAGAGTTTGGATCACTTAAACGCCGAATGACTTCTTTTGTTACTTCCTTTCCTTTTGCATACACATGCAGTCCATATACCAAGTGATTTAACCCTGCAAATTCAATGTGAACATCTTCTTTTTCTACTTGAAGCAAGCCCGCGATGGAGTTTTTCATATGTACAGGCAGGTTACAAACTCCTACTACTTTAGAATGCTTTCCGTAGCGAAGCAGCGCCTCCGTTACCATACCTGCAGGATTTGTAAAATTAATAAGCCAGGCGTTTGGACAAACTTCGTGTATTTCCTCGGCAATTTTCAACAAAACCGGTATCGTTCGTAAGCCCTTAAATAATCCTCCCGCCCCGTTTGTCTCTTGACCAATCATTCCGTACTTAAGAGGGATGCGTTCATCTTGAATACGCGCATCAAGCTGACCTACTCTAAGCTGTGTCGTTACAAAATCAGCATTTATCAACGCTTTTTGTCGATCAAGCGTTAAATGAATTTTCATATCAACACCTGCTTTTTTGACCATTCTTCTCGCAAGTGCTCCTACAATTTCAAGTTTCTCTTTTCCTTCTTCAACATCTACAAGCCATAGCTCTCGAATTGGAAGCTCATCATATCGTTTAATAAACCCTTCGACCAATTCCGGTGTATAGCTTGATCCTCCCCCAATTGTCACTACTTTCATTTTTTGCCCCTCCTTGTTAAAACACGGCTAAATATGTAACGGCTGTGCACCCTATTCCAAGCAAAACAAAGCGTATACAAACGGCGGTTTTAGATAAAGCTGCGTTTGAAAGCCGAATGGAAATAAATGTTGTAAGCAACGCCGCTGATAGGCTTGTAATGGCAAATAAACTATGCTGCGCCGATAAACCAGCATACTGCAGCAGAGGTGTAAAAATAACGTTGCAAAGAACCATGGTTAGCAGAAATAAAAACACAGTTTTATATCGAAACCGTACAAACATTGACCCTCAACTCCTACTAAAGAGATAGAAGCCAAACAAGTTGGCTTCTCTTTCTTTACATTTGAACTGAACTATCGGATGGTGCAACCGTTGCTTCATCGCTTTTTTCCATTTCGACCATCTTTCGGTCGTACATTTTAAAGAACGGAAGATAAATGACAACAGAAATAGCAATATTGATAACGACTAGCACAACCGCCCGCCAGTCTCCTCCGGTTGATAGATACGCTCCGATCGGTGCCGGTAGCGTCCAAGGAACCATTACGTAGGTTGGCGTAATAAGACCTGTCGCCGTTGCTGCGTATGAAATGATCGTTGTAATAATCGGGATGATAATAAAAGGAATAATTAAAATAGGATTTAAGACAATTGGCAAACCGAAAATAATTGGTTCGTTAATATTAAAAACCGCTGGAATAAAAGATGTCCTAGAAAGCGCTTTCGAATATTTAGATTTTGAGAAAAACAGCATTGCTAAAGCAAGGCCTAGCGTTGCTCCAGATCCTCCGATCCAAACAAACCATTGAAAGAACGTTTCGGGTGCAATATACGGGAGCGTTGAAGCTCCGTCTGCTACCGCTTCAGCATTTTTCGCTAAATATACTTCCCATACAGGCCGTGCCACTGTCCCAACAACAGAGACGCCGTGAATTCCAAATGACCAGAAAAACGTAATTAAGAAAACCGGTATTAATACTCCTGCTAAACTATCTCCTGCCTCTACAAGCGGAGCAACTAGTTTATCAACTAAATGATGAAGATCGATACCTAAAACAATTGTAATAATGGTCATAAGTACAACAACAATCGCAACTGGAATTAGCGCTTCAAAAGACCTCGATACCGAAGGTGGCACTTGCTCCGGCATTTTAATGGTGACATTTTTTGCTTTACAAAACCTGAGAATCTCGACTGATAAAATCGATACAATCATCGTCACAAATAAACCATGTCCTCCAAGGTTGGTCATTGGAAGCATAAACCCTTCTTCTTCAATCAGCTTTGGAGTCACCGTAAGAAGTAGTGCAGCAACTGCAATTTGTGCTCCTGACAGCGGATCGAGATTATAGCTTTTGGACAAGTTATACCCTATCCCAAAGGCTATATATAAAGACATAATAAACATCGTTACGCGATACGGTATTAAAATGTTGGCGCTGTTATCAGCTGCCCATTTCGCAATTGTGCTATCTTGCGGCACAGGCGGAAATGCTAAAATTAAGAAAAAACTTCCGATAATGATAAACGGCAAAGCGGAAATAACACCATCACGAATGGCTTGAAGATGCCGCTGTTCTGATAACCTGGCCATGGGTCCCGATAAATTGTTCTCTAAAAACGACACAAATTTGCTCATATACCCTTTCCCCCTCTATATTCTCCCCTTGTGTAATAAACCCCTTATTTATTTAAAAAGCAGGAAGAAACCTGCTTTCCTTAGCTAACGAGCTGTTGAACCGTTTTATAAAGCGTCGGACCTCCAAGCGGCGTATAAGCCTGCGGCGGAATGGGCCCGCATGGAACAGAAGCTTTATCCGCTTCCGCTTTCACTGCGTTAAACCGGTGACGAATCTGCGGTGCAACCATTACAACGTCCCAGCCCTTTTGAATTTCCTCTGCCACTTCATTTGTCCCAATTGCCAGCACTTCCATATCCGTTCCGTGCTTTTGTGCTTCTGTTTTTAATGCTTTCACTACAATCGCACTTGACATTCCTCCAGAACATACAAACAATACCTTCATTTTCTCGTTTCCCCCTACCTCTTAATTTTTTGAATTACATTATGTGTATCGATTATGCGCTCAAACACTTGATTGCCTTTTTGAATACATAACCGTATAAACATCGCATCTACAATGGCTAGCTGAGCAATACGAGCGCTCATCGTTCCAATTCGAATATGCTGCTCTTCTACTGAAATAGTCAGCAGAATATCAGCTAATCTAGAAGCTGGAGATGATCCGTGCTGCGTTAGCAAAATAACCGCTGCCCCTTTATCTTTGGCTATTTGCATCAGCTCCACCACTTCTTTTGTTTGACCGGAAGTCGATACTACAAACAGCACATCATCTTTTGTCATATTCGTAGCCATCACCATTTGAACGTGACTGTCTAATGAAAACAGCGCTGAAATATCGATTCGAAGCAGTTTATACTGCGCATCTAGCGCAACCACTGATGACCCTCCTGCTCCGTATAAAAACACTCGTTTCGCTCCATGAATAGCTTCCGCAGCTGCATCAATTGCAGAAGAGCTCACTAAACGACTCGTGTTCATAAGTGCGCTCATACTTTTGCTCATGACTTTTTCAAGCACAGCTTCGGTCTCGTCTTCAAAATTAACCGGAAGATTCGGCAGCTGCTCGTTATTCACCTTATGGGCATCTTTTGCTAATTCAATCTTTAATTCTTTAAAACTATTAATCCCTACACGCTGACAAAAGCGGATAATCGTAGCTTCGCTGCACTGACACTGCTTAGCTAGCTGTTTGGTCGTTAAGTTCAACGTGGTCGTAGGATTTTCTAACACGTAATCAGCTACTCTTCCTTCAGCAGGACTGTAATGATTCATTTGTGCATCGATTAAAGTAAGTACGGAAAATTGGCGCATGAATTCCTCCATCGTTAAGTAACGTATTTCTAAAATATTCTTTAAATTACCATTATTATATTTTTTCTGAAGTTTAATTTCAATATTTTTCTGATATTTTTAAAACTTTATTTTATTTTTCAGAATATTTTATTAAAATCTATTGTGAATATAACGACCGCATGCTATATTATGAAAGAAATTTTATCTCAACCAAAAAAAGAAGGAGGAACGAACATGCATATAAAAAAATGGATTGGAGGCATCTTGTTTTTGCTGCTGTTTTGTTCGAGCACATTACCTGCTAAAGCAGACGTACCTACTACGTATCAAAAACGGGAGCTTCGAGCGGCTTGGATTGCAAGCGTATACAATATTGACTGGCCTTCTCAGCCTGGTCTTCCGGTTGAGCAGCAAAAAAAAGAGTTTACCTATTTGCTAGATGAAGTACAAAAGATGGGAATGAATGCTGTGGTCGTTCAAATTAAACCTACCGCTGATTCCTTTTATCCGTCGAAATATGGCCCGTGGTCAGAATATTTAACGGGTACACAAGGTAAAGATCCCGGCTACGATCCTCTAGCTTTTATGGTGGAGGAAGCACATAAGCGCAACTTAGAATTCCACGCATGGTTTAACCCTTACCGCATTACCATGAATCATACTGATTTAAACAAACTTGCCGATAATCATCCTGCCAAACAACATCCTGATTGGGTCGTCTCCTATGGAAAACAACTCTACTACAACCCAGGTATTCCCGAAGTAAAAAACTTTATTATTGAAGAAGTGCTCGAAGTCGTAAGAAACTATGATATTGATGCTGTTCATATGGATGACTATTTTTATCCTTACAAAATTGCAGGTCAAATGTTTCCAGATCAAAAAACATATGAAACCTACGGTGCTCAAACGTTTTCGAATATTGAAGACTGGCGCCGAGACAATGTTAATCAGCTTGTTCGAGATTTAAATACGGCTATTAAAAAAACAAAATCATACGTGAAGTTTGGCATCAGTCCGTTCGGCGTGTGGAGAAACATCGCTAATGATCCAACTGGCTCTGAGACGACTGCTGGACAAACAAACTACGATGATTTGTATGCTGATACGCGTACGTGGATTCAAAATGGATATATTGATTACATCACTCCGCAAATTTATTGGAATATTGGATTTGAACCCGCTGCTTACGATACGCTGCTCAACTGGTGGAGAGATGAAGTTCGCGGAAAGCCAGTTCACCTTTATATTGGACAAGCTGCTTATAAAATTAATAACAACGCGGTGGAAGCATGGTCTGATCCCGATGAGTATCCAAGGCAAATTGCTCTGAATCATCAATTTCCAGAAGTACACGGGAGCATGCATTTTAGCCTGAAAGATTTGAACCGAAACCCGCTAGGAATAAAAGATAAGCTGCAAAACGATATTTATAAACATCCTGCTCTTATTCCGGCAATGCCTTGGCTTGATGATACGGCTCCAAAAGCACCAAAATTAAAAAACGCGGGCCCTCATACAAAAGAAGCGGCGTTTGAAATTCGAGATCATCAGCAGAATGATTCCGCCTATTATGCCATTTATCGCTTCCAAGGCAATAAACGAGGTGACATCAACAACGCAGAAAACTTACTGACAACCGTTCGGAAAACAGGAGAAACACAATTATTTGTAGATCAAAGCGCACTCAAAAATCAAACATACACATATGTTGTAACCTCTGTTGACCGTTTGCATAACGAAAGTGATGTTTCCCGTACGCTTACTGTAAAAGCACCTCATTAAAAAAGGTTCTATAACAAAATGTATGGTAGGATAAAGAAATCAAATGATGCTTTATCAAGCCATTCTGTTATAGAAAGTAGTGAAAAAAGATGGAACCAAACTATGATCGTGCCTTTGGCGTATATGGAATTTGTATGCGAGATGACAAGCTGCTTGTTATTCGAAAAAATAGAGGGCCGTATATTCATCGCTTTGATTTGCCAGGCGGACAGCTAGAGCACGGCGAAACATTAACAGATGCGATGAAAAGAGAATTTAGTGAAGAAACTGGCTTTGAAATTACTATTATTTCTCAAGCCGGTACAACGGATTTTCAGTATCCCTGTAAGTGGAAAGAATTTACCCATGTACATCACATTGCTGTTTTTTATTACGTAGACATTGCCGGCGGTGAGCTTCTTTCCAACCCCGTCCAGTTTGAAGGACAAGATTCTTTGGAAGCATTGTGGATCGCACCGCAAGATCTTAACATCGATAATGCTTCTCCTCTTGTTCTAAAAGCAGTGGAATCTTTAAGCTTATTATCATGGCCTTATGAATCTCAGATTTATGATGAGTGGGAACTTAAAACCTCCGAATGATGATAGTGACTAAACAGTACTTCTAAATATCGCAGGCTTAGCTTCTGTTTAGGCCAAAATCAGAAAATATGTTTAATTTCTTTCTAACGGTGGAATAGACAAGTAACACTACTTAATCACTAATAGAAAGGAAGATTAAAATGAGTAAAGGTTTAGGAGATAAAGTTAAAGGAAATGTATCAAAAGCTAAAGGTGAAGTAAAAGATCAAGTCGGAAATGCAACGAATAACCGCGATCTTCAGCGTGAAGGAAAAGCTGAGAAAGCAAAAGGAAATGCTCAAAAAGCAGTAGGCGAAACAAAAGATACATTTAGCAATAAATAAAAAAGGACGAGCTTAATGCTCGTTCTTTTTTTATTTAATAAGCTGATTTAAGCTTTTAATGATTACGTTTGGCTGCAACTCTTTATGCTCAGCTACATTTCCTTTTCGGTTAACCCAAGCCGTTGCGAACCCGTAGTTTTTAGCACCGGCAATATCCCATGTATTCGATGACAGAAACAATACTTCTTCTCTTTTTGCATTCATTTTATTTTTTGCATAATGATAGCTTGCCATTGTAGGCTTGTACTGTTTGATTTCGTCTATGGAAATAACGTCTTCAAATAAATGATTCATATTGTGATAAGAAACAAGCGGATCAATCATATGCTTAGGACCATTCGTAAAAATAGCCAGGCGATATCCTTTTTCTTTTAAATAGGCGAGCACCTCTTTGACCTCATCGTAGACATTCAGCTTCATGTAAGCACTCATCAGCATTTTTTCTTCATGTTCCGTTAAATCAATATCATTTGCTTCTGCTGCATATTTCAGGGATTGATTTGTTAATGTATAAAAGTCAACGTATCGTCCCATCAGCTGATATTGCATTGCATATTCAATTTGCTTCAAACGCCATAAATGGCTAATACTTTCTCCTCGTTCCGGATACAGCTTATCACACGTTTCAATAACGGTATGTACATCAAACAGTGTTCCATATGCATCAAATAAAATCGTTTTAAATTTCATCTGTGTTCGCCTCCTTCTTTCATTTTACCCACTCGTAAAAAAACATAACGTTTTTTCTGTTAAAAAAGAGGCATATTACCAGCTGAAGTATGCTCATTTCTTATGAAGATAAAAAAACAGCAGGCTCTCCTACTGTTTATAATCCCACACGACTTTCCATTCTCCTTTTTCACGAACAGCATACACTTTCTGCACCAAATCAAAGTTTCCATATTTCCCTTTATACGTTTGGATAACGGTCATTTCGTAAACAACAGGAAACGCTTTACGATCATTTTCCATCTTCCAGCTCTTTCTTTTTTCAACATCTTCAATGGAATACGTAAAAGTGTCTACTCCGAAATGATTGAGAAATACGTGTGCTCGATCTTGTATGTATGCACCTTTTGTCCACTTCTTTTTCATGGACGAATGAAAAAGGTTCCATGATTCCGAAAAGTTCCCTTCCTGTTCTAGCGTATAAAATTCTTTTACAGCAGATTTGGCTTGATGACTCGGAGAAAAGAATGTAAATTGAAACATCCAAATTCCCAGCGCAATCAAAGCAAGAAACACAGCTACTCCTAAACTTCGCTTCAAAAGCAGTGTTTTTTTTCGATACAAGTAAAAAGCCCCTTTATCAAAAATGCAGTATACAACAGCTTATTCGATATCAGGGCTTTTTAGTATTGCCGAACTAAACTTATCGGACATATCCTCAAAAAAGAGATTGAGACATAACTACACACATGAAATCTACGTTCACCTTAACCATAAAAGATCCGAACAATTCACCGTTCAGATCTTCCTTCAACTAAACTACGTTTGTCCCAGCCTCTTTCTGCGCTATACAATGTGAAAAGCCATTTGCATGGCTGCTAAAAAGCCCACGAACACAAGGCCCGTCACGAGACCCTCTTTCCAATCTGGCCGGTCTCCTCGAACAAATTTAGCAATATCATACGATAGCATGGCTGCTAAAAAAATCGTTAAAACAATATACAGCGGCTCCATCTTCTATCACCCACTATTTCTTTTCTTCAGTGTAACAACTTTTTCATAAGTATGCATGTAAAAAAAGCAGCTTAAAATTCTTGACGAATGTGTGAAATTTCTCTTTTTTATGCATAAACTACTTAAAAGCGTGAAAGGAAGATGCCCTTTGTCTGCTTTTAATCCTCAGCAATTTAGCGTCACATACCGGCAAGGAAGCACGCCCACCTTTCCTTTTATTGGGCGTCGCTATACGCTCACCCATTCTGAACAAACAGACGATTTATTTCTTTGGATCGACGAAAAGTTTGCTGTTGATCAATTAAATGAGCAGCGAAATGAGCTTTTTGCCGAATGGCTCCACAAAGACGGTGTTGATACGCTGTATGTATACGTATTTATTGGAAATGAACACACGGAAAAGTCTGTTCAAGCCATACGGTATGCTATTTTCAAACAAGAAATGCCTTACTTACTAAAAGCATTGCGCTACGGTGATGCCACGTTTTTCAACGCTCACCCTGCTTTAGATCGTTCCCCCATTTACGTACATTTTCATTCCAGTGACAAAGAATTTCATTCCATTCGATATTTTCAAACGCCTTCTCACTATGCCTAAGCATATGAGAAGGGATCTTTACTTCGTTAATCTCCTGTTTTCCAAACTCCATTTCTTCTAGGGTCTCCCGCCCCTTCCATTTGTTTATCTTGAAAATTAATGGTTAACGCTTGGATACCTCCATAAAAGACGTCGCTTTCCTTTGTTTCTATCCGAAACGCAGAAGGGATATTTTTTGTATCTAAATCAGGCTCTATATAAATAGTCGAATCGTCAAAAATAAATCGCGGTTCATTTACAGCTTCTTGAAGCGGTTCATTTCCTTCAAGATTTTTAGAAAGTACCTGAGTTAAAATTTGAGGAATCCGCGTTCCGCCAGGAGAACCTATTCCCATCGCCCACTCGCCTTTTTCTCTTATAATAGTTGGAGCTGTAAAGGTTCTTGCTCTTTTTCCTGGCTCACGATTATTCGGTTCTTTGCTTCCAAACGTATCAGCATTGTTATTAAGAAAAAAACCGTCAACTTGTTCGCCTGTACCAAAGAAGTTACTTAACGTATTGGTTGTTGATACGACGGTTCCTTCTGAATCAATAACTACAAAATGTGTTGTACTTTCGTGTTCTTCATCCCCTTCACCTGAAGAACTTGTCGGGTGATTGACCAGGTTTGTTATATAATCATCACTAACTAACTCACTTGAGTTTTGATTATGAAAGTCAGGATCGCCGATTTGTTTTAACCGGTCGGAGTAAGCTGCTTTTTTAATTCTGTTCATCGTTTCGTAATAGTCTTTGTCAGGCATTGTTTCAAGATTTTCTTTCTCTGCCATTTTTAACATTTGAATCAGTGTAATCCCGGAAAAAGGCGGAGGCGCTGAAATCACTTCCGTTCCATTGTAAGCAGAAACGACAGGCTTGGTTTCTGTCACTTGATAGGAAGATAGGTCTTTTTTAGAAATAGGCGTTGCATCAGCAAGATCTTGTGCCAAATCTCCTTTATAAAATGCAGATGCACCTTCTCGCTGAATCTTAATTAACGTTTTAGCCAACACTGGCTGGGACAGCGTTTCTCCTTCTTCGATTGCTTCTCCCTTCGGATAAAAAGCAGATAGATCATCCACATCCATCCTTCCTCTAGAATAATACAATCGCGAAGATAAAAGAGAGTCTACTTCAAACCCTTTTTCAGCGTATTCAACGGCCGGCTGAATTAAATCACTCATTGATTTTGTGCCATACTTCTGCTGAATATATTCCATGCCAGCCACAAATCCCGGCACGCCGTTTTTACCGCTCATAGAAGTTGGAGCGGTTTCCCGGTAATCGATAAAGGTAGCAGGCTGATCTTTTTTGGCAATCAGCATACCTCCACCTCCGCCAATTCCGGATCCAAAAGGTTCGACTACATTGAGGGCATACGAAATAGCAATGGCCGCATCTACTGCATTCCCGCCTTCTTTTAATACGTCCATCCCTACATTTGCTGCCAGAGAATTCGATGAACTCACACCATAAGAATGATCATTATTTTTTTTAAGCAGCTTTTTAGGACTAAGATCTGTAGATTGAGTCATAAAAAAAGCGGCTATAACCCCGATTAACAACAAAACAGCAACAATATTAAATAACAGTAATTTTTTATTCACACATTCCCCTCCATTTTTACTCATATGTATATTTTGTGAAGCGCTTTCATTTTTATCCATAAATTAAATTGCACACAAAAAAGACATCGCCCCGGACGATGCCTTTTTATTACTATATATGTTTTATTTCCCAGAAGCTGCTGCAGCATCATTTACTGCATCTGTAGCAGCAGATTTTGTTTGTTCAATCATTTTTACGTTATTTTCGATTTTTTGCTGTTCATCTGTTGAAAGAGTTGCCGGATGTTTTAAAGCTCCAAGTCCTGCTACTACTCCTGCTACAATAGCAATTGGTCCTACAATCCCTACGATACGTTTTGCGATCATTTTCTATTCCTCCAATTAAATTAGTCTGTACTTTTTTCCCATAAACCGTGGCGGCGCGGATCAGCGTCACCTTGAATTTTATTTTTCTTTAAGTCTTTCACAAGAGCTTGAACGCCTCCGTAAAACATCGCGTTATCATTGTTTTTTAAGTCATAGCCGTACGTTTTTAAACCATCTTTAGTTGACTGTTTAAGCTTAGCTTCTGAATAAAACTTATGAGAATCAAAAATCACACGCTTGTTTTCTACTGCCTTTTTAATGGAATCTTTGTCCTCAAAATAATCCCCAATTACTTGCGTTAACACTTGCGGAATACGATTTCCTCCCGGTGTGCCAATCGACATTACCCATTCATCACCTTCACGAATAATGGTAGGGGCTGTAAATGTTCTTGGACGCTTACCAGGTTCACGCTTGTTAATTCCTTGTCCAAACGTATTGAGCGTATTATTCAAAAAGAATCCATCTACATATTCACCGCTGCCGAAGAAATTACTCAGCGTATTCGTTGTCGATACAACGGTTCCGTCACCGTCCATCACAACAAAATGAGTGGTACTTTCATGTTCTTCGACGTCGCTTACTTTGGTGTGATCTGTTTCAGTATTATTTAATTTATTACGAAGTAAATGCACGTAGTGATCGTCGATCCAATCATTTGGCGTTTCTTTTATAAAAGCCGGATCGGCAATTTTCTTCAAGCGGTCTTGATAAGCTACTTTTGAAATTTGACCAAGAAAATGATAATAAAGACTAGGATGCGATTCCTTCAGCTTCCAAATATCTTCTTGATCCGTCATTTTTAACATTTGAATGAGCGTAGCACCAGCAAAAGGAGGAGGTGCTGAAATAATTTGATGACCTTTATAATTAGTTGATAGAGGTTTGCGCTCAACAGGCGCATACTTTCGCAAGTCTTTGTGACTTACTTTCGTTTCTTCTGTAATATCGTCTGCAATTTTCCCTCTATAAAAAGCATTTGGCCCTTCTTCCTTAATCTTTTGCAGCGTGTTCGCTAATTCATGCTGTTTGACAATTTCACCTGTGTTAATGGCGTCTTTATCTGGGTAAAAGCTAGGAATTTCATCTTCATTCACATTACCTTTGTATGAAACCAGCCTATCGTGCAAATCTTTGTCCACTTTGTACCCCTTCTCGGCATAGTTAATGGCCGGGTCGATTAGTTTGCTCATCGACAGAGATCCGTAGTGGTGCTGAATATAATCCATACCAGCGACGAACCCTGGTACGCCAATCTCATCTTCTTTATCATTCTTAGGTGCAATTTCTCGGTAGTCAATAAATGTTGGAGAGGCATCTGCTGGATCAATCAGCATTCCGCCGCCTCCCCCAAGTCCTGATCCGTACGGTTCCACAACACCAAGCGTGTAGGAAATGGCAATAGCTGCATCAACTGCTGTACCGCCTTGTTTAAGAATTTCCATACCTACTTTTGTGGCGCGAGGATCTGAAGTACTTACTGCATATTCTTGTTTTGGAAACATAAATTGATAAACACATACACCTACTATGAGTGAAAAGATGACAATGGAAACAATAATCGTATTACGTTTATTTATCATCTTTTACCTCCTCTGTGTATGACGGGCTATTAGTTAGCTTGTGCTTCTTTCTTTTTGCGCTCCTCTGCATGTTTTATAATGCGAGAATGATCTAAGTTTAATTCAAACTTGTTTCGTTCTTTTTCTAACAGTTCAGGGTTTGAAGAAAACTTGTTTAAATCGTTATAAATACGCTTCATGCGCCAAGGGTTATCCGTTGGAGTTGGTGTACCTGCTTTAATAACCATTGGAATAACATCAATTTTAGCTTGGCCCTGCTTGTTTAAATGATACTGAACCATCGCTGTATTTTTCGTACTTGACCACCCTTGGTCAAAGATAAAGTTTCCTAGGCTATAGAAAATAACCGAACCTTTATATACGTCATATGACTGTAGAACGTGCGGATGGTGACCGATGATAATGTCCGCACCAGCGTCTACCATCGCTTTTGCTAGTCCTTCTTGACGAGGACTTGGCTGTGCATCGTATTCTTCACCCCAGTGGGCATTTACTACAACTAAATCAGCATTTGCTTTCGCTTGCTGGATCGTGCTGAAAATAAGATCCGGATCTGCTTTTAAAATACCTGGGTTGTTTTTTCCAGCGGACATTCCGTCTGAATGTACATCCGTAAACCCTACGGTTGCAATGCGGATGCCGTCAGCATCTTTATATGAAATATGCTTTGCTTCTTCAGAGTTACGGCCAGCACCAACAAAATCTAATTTGTTTGCTTCAAAAGTCGAGATCGTATCTTCTAACCCTTTTGCACTGTAGTCCATTGAATGGTTGTTCGCTAAGTTTAATACGTCGAAACCTGCATTTTTAACGGTCGCTAGATCAGCAGGCTTACTATATAAATGAATACCTTTTTCCATTGCTTTATATGAATCTACGTCGTTTGTTAAAATCGGCGTTTCGTAGTTCCCGCTTACGTAATCCGAATTTTTAAAGAACGGCTCCACGTTGCGGAATACAAAATCTTCTCCGTAGCGTTCAGTTACTTCTCTTACATGGCGACCCATCATAATGTCTCCGACCATAGTCATCGTTAAATCATTATTGGCCTCTGGATTAGCCGTCTCAGGGTTTTCAAGAGCGTCCGAACGCTCCATCCATCCTGAAAGAGCTAAAATTACGATTAAAATTGGCGTTAAGATAAGAGCTTGCTTGCCCGTTGTAGGCTTTGTTTTCTTTATAAACATCAATACTTTTTCTTGAAAGTTTAATTTTTTCTCTTTCAACGCTTTCACCTTCCTTTACCAGCTGCGGTTTGTTTGTGTATTAAAATAAATAATAAACTTGCATAATTCCAAATGTTACACCACTTAATAAAACCGTTGTTCCAACTGTTAAAGGAAGACCTTGCTTTTGCATTGTATTTGCAATTAAGCCCGGTACAATGATACCAATTCCGCGTAATTCAAACACTTCAAACGGCAAGATCGGGAAGAAATAATCAAATGCAACTTTAATCACAATACCCGTAATTAACATCGCTGTAAATTTGCGACGTCCATATAAAATAACTACTTTTGAGATTCCGTACACGACGATAACATAAGTTAAAATACTAATTAAGAAAATCATTAAAATGGTAATTGGCTGATCAAATACAAGAGCTAAATACCCCGGTACGATAAGACCGGCTGGCAATACGCCCGTTTTTTCTGTAAAAATTAAGCTTAGTGTAACCCCTAACACAAGGGCAATATATAAATCTGATCCGAACATGAAATGGCCTCCTAGATTAAACTGCTTTTCTCATCTTTTTCATTTCAATAATAGCTTCAACAAGCGGCTCGGCTGAACCGTGGATATTTCCGACACCGTATACGATACGATCTTTTAAATAAGGCTTCATGCGCTCTAAAATTTCTTCTGTAGAAGCGCCTTCCATATCCCAGAATTCTTTTGTTGGTAATTCGCCTCTTTGGTGTGCAGCAGCGATTGGTGAGGTCGTCTGACCAATTGCAATCATTACATCCGCTTCAATGTATGGCATTACATCTTCAGCAAATTGCTCGGTGCGATCTACACGGTCCGGACGGCAGTTCATAATGACAATAGGAAGCTTTTCACTATAGTTCATTGAATCTACACGTTCCCAAATACGAAGCGTGGAAGAAGCGTCGTTGGCAGCAAATCCATTCACTAAAAATGCTGGATTTTTTTCATCGCCAAACGTTGTAATTCTCATAGCTCCTGGGTCAGGCTGGGCATTTAACATTCCTCTCATCGCTGTTTCAGCATCGATGCCAAGTGCTTCTGCTACTGCTAAACCGATGGAAGCATTATCAGGGAAAACCATATAATCAAATTCACGTAAATACGCTTCAGATACTTTATCATTGTCAGCTACAATAACCTTTGTGTTGCGCTCTGCGGCTATTTTTTTATAATATTCCAAATATGGACCTTCAATTGTAACAAGGTGACCATCATAAGGAATAGTAGCAGTGAACGCTTGAGCAACTTCATCTAGAGTTGGACCCATTACATCCATGTGATCTTCTAGTACGTTTACAATAACGCCTACCTTGGCTTGAATCAGCTGATTTTGGAATGTGATTTGATAATCAGGCTGTACCGCCATACATTCACAAATAAGAGCTTCCGCGCCAATATCGGCAACTTCATTTACCACTCGTCGCTGTTCTCCAATGTTCGGACCTTCTTTACGACGAATAATTGGTTCTTCTTCACTTGTATGCCAGTAGATCATACGTGCTTGTGTTCCTGTCGTTTTCCCTACTGTTTTGTAACCTGCTTCTTTTACAATACCTGTAATCAATCGTGTAACGGTGGATTTTCCGCGAATACCATTAACATTCACTCGTACAGGAATTGAATGCAGCTTGCGTAAATGTCTGCGATACTCCCAAACGCCATACCCTACTAAAAATAGGCAGCAGAGGATAATTAAGATCATGTTTCATTCTTCTCCTTCCAAACTTCTCCTGTTGGATACGTTATGAATGCTTTTGATTCATAATGATAGATATACGATTTCATAGTTTCACTCCCTTTATATATGTATGGGAGCTAATCAATTAACAGCGCTAGCATGCTGCTAAAACACCTGCTTTGAAAAATGGACTCGAGTACCAATTTCAACAGCTCTAAAACTATCATCTGCGCTCATTAGTGGTCAATAGCTCAAATGTTATATATTCTTACAATTCCGATTGTCTATTTACAGAATTAAAAACTCATCGTTTTATTTAAAATTTACAGAATAGGTCTAAAGTTTAATTACCTAGAAAAATCCCATCGATACCTTTTTTTACCATAACAACAGGAATATTTTATACATCACTCTTACAATTAACACACGGAAATATTACGTAATTAAAAATTTCTTAACTTTAGAAAACGTTTTGTAATATAAAGGTGGAATAAAAAATAGTTTATCCCATTAATTCCTTTTTATGGATATACCAATTGAATTTGTCTAACAACCGTACTTGTGAGGATGATAGATAGATATAAAAGTAAGAAAAATACATTTATTTATCATTTTCTGCTTACATTTAACTTACTTAAATAGAAAGGACATTAAATATTTTTTTCTAATTTTATAAGCATTTAGACTCCATATGTACCTAGTTCTTTTGTTGTTATTTTATAGATTCCCTTTATTTAATAATCAATTCAGTAAATCTAAATCTCTTGACTATGGCCTCTTTTCCTATTTTTATTTCAATATTTTCTGAATCTTTCTACCGATAAAGGCATCTTTTGTCCGTTAAGATTGCCTAGAAAAATGCATGATTTCTCACTTTTTTGGCATATGATGTTATCATAAAAAGAAGAAGTATCATCAAAAGGAGGAAAACAATGGTTGATACAATCCTTTATTTTCTATTTTCTTTTTGCTACATTGTCCTGTTTTTCTTTAGCATATATGTAGTACGAAAAAACACTTCGCCGTTTTACATGCTATTTCTTCCTTTAGTAATAGCTGGACTAATTTACGATAATGTAATGATTGGGATTGGTTCATTTATCGGTGAAGGCGATACTTTACGTTCACTCAGCATGCTTCGCTTTTGGTTTCACGCTTTATTTACCCCTACTTTGGTGCTCTTTGCGTATGGCGTAGCGAAATATTCGACGATCACATGGGCTAAAAAACCTGTTGCCAGCATTGTTTTTTTGCTGACTACGTTTGCCTTAATTAGCTATGAAATAATCGAGACGATTAGTCAGCGTATGGAAGTTGTACGTGAATATGGCATTGTTCGCTATACATTAGTGGGATCATCCGGTCCTCCTCTTATGGTTCTTATTGTGGCGATTATTTTGCTTTTTGTTGGAATTTCTTTATTTCGCAAGACCAGGTGGAGCAGCATGATGATTGGAGTAGCCGTGATGATTGTAGGAAGTGCCGTGTCAATTCCTATACCAAGCACAGCCGTAACAAATACGTTTGAGCTTATTTTTATCTTTTCTTTATTTTTAACTCAGCGTCATTTAGTAAAAATACATTAAAAAGAAGCGATTCCCTTGCTTCTTTTTTTTATATTTGATATCTTTTACCTAACGACCGTTAGTTAGATTGAGGAGGAGCTTTTTTGAGTGAATTATCAACTGTAGAAAAAATTAGAGCTGCCGCAATGGAGCTCTTTGGAGAAAAAGGCTATACAGAAACATCGCTTGCTGATATCTCATCAAAAGTAGGCATAAAAAAACCTTCCCTGTACGCTCATTTTAAGAACAAAGACGACTTATTTTTACTAACCGTGCATGATTTAATGAATTTATTTTTAACAAAGTTATCTGTTATATACGAACAGCATAAAACAAAGTCTGCTAAAGAACAGCTTCACTGCTTTGTTGTAGATTTCTGCACGATGATTGAAAAAGATTCTTTTGGCCAGATGTACCGTCGTCTTATTTTGTTTCCACCTGAGCATTTGCAGTCGGAAGTAAAAGCTATTTTCTTAAGAAGCGAACGATTGTCTGATCAAATTCTGCATGCTATTTTTACACAGGGAATGGCTGAAGGCGAAATAATTGAACGTCCGATTGATTTGTATATCAATAGCTTTTATTGTTTAACCGACGGACTGTTCATTCAGCGCTTTTACTATGAACCAGAGTATTATGATCAAAAAATCCACGATGCTTGGACAATATTTTGGGAAGGCATACGCGCTAAATAGGCCCTGTAAAAAGGGCTTATTATTATGTAAGGAGGAATTAAAATGGCTTGGATTTACCTTATTATCGCTGGTTTGCTCGAGATTGTATGGGCAATCGGCTTAAAATATTCACACGGATTTACTGAATTAACTCCAACAATCATTACGATCGTCACAATTGTCATCAGCTTTTATTTCTTTTCAAATGCCTTAAAAAAAATTGCTGTGGGAACAGCTTATGCAGTGTTCACTGGTATAGGAGCTGCTGGTACAGCGATACTCGGTATGACTGTTTTAGACGAAGGCGTAAATATTGGAAAGATTTTATTTTTAGGATTAATGATTTTTGGAATTATCGGTTTAAAGTTAATTTCTACTGAAGAAACAGAAAGAGAGGAATCGTAACATGGCCTGGATTGCATTAATAGCTGCTGGTTTCTGCGAAGTGGGATTTGTGATTTTCTTAAAACTTTCGGATGGATTTAAGCGATTGCTTCCTTCAATTGGATTTATCCTTTTCGGTGCAGGAAGTTTTTATCTTCTCTCCTTAGCGTTAAAAGAAATACCTCTTGGAACAGCTTACGGTATATGGACGGGAGTAGGCGCTGCCGGAAGTGTACTTCTTGGCATGCTTTTCTTTCGCGAAGCAAAAGATATGCGTCAAATTCTATTTATTTTTTGTATTGTAGCAGGTGTAATCGGCCTTAAAATCACTGGATAAGGGTGTACTACTTCCCCTCTTTTCGTGCTATACTAAACTTGTAAACACTTTCAAAAAATAGGAGACGATGACAATGAACCTTGGGTTTGGAGAAATTGCCTTAATTGTATTTGTCGCTCTATTGCTTTTTGGTCCAAAGAAACTGCCGGAATTAGGAAAAGCTGCTGGAAAAACGTTAAAAGAGTTTAAAAACGCTACAAAAGGAATTATGGAAGAAGACGAAAAAGAAAAAGCCCCTCCTAAATAAGAGGCTTATATCTCTTTTAAAAGCTGACTCAAACGTTTGAGTCAGCTTCTTTGTGGTGAGAATATACTGAAATTCGATTTCGACCCGTACGCTTTGCTTCATATAAAGCCAGATCTGCTTGATGAACAATTGAAATGGGCTGTATGTTTTCGGATGGAACGACTGTCATTATTCCAACGCTGATAGTGACGCACTTAAACACTTCAGAAGCTTGATGGACAATTCCACGGCCCTCCACTTGCTGTCTAATAGCTTCTGCCATTTTTATCGCTTCATATTGATTAGCTCGAGGAAGCAATATACCAAACTCTTCTCCTCCGTATCTTGCGACAAAAACCGATTCGTCAAAGACAACGCTTTTAGCGATATTCGCTACTTCTTTTAAGCATTCGTCTCCTTGAATATGGCCATAGGTATCGTTATACGCTTTAAAATAATCAATATCAAATAAAAGAAAAGAAAGCGGCTCTTTTTCTTTCCGTGCGTATTCCCACTCGATTTCCAGCTGTTTATCAAGAGATCGGCGGTTGTTCAGACCCGTTAAGCCATCTTTCATGGACAGCATTTCAAGCTTTTTATTAGCTTTGAGAAGATCACACTCAGCCTTCTTTTTCTCCGTAATATCTCGATATTCCCAATAGTGGCCAATATACACGTGACCTTCATAGATTGGAATGTAGTCACGCGCATAAATTTTACCGTTAATAAACGTAATTTCTTCATCTACTATTGACTCTTTTGAATAAACGGTGCTTTCTACCGTTTTTAAAAACCTAGCAGAATCTTTCAACATAGGAGCGTGAGATAAAAACAGCTGATTACTTTCCAGTCCAACATATTGATTAGGAGGCCCGGGTATATCAAACATGTCACAAAAAGTTTGATTAATAACGGCTACTTCGCGCTCCGGCGTTTCAATCATGGTACCTGTCTTTGCATTTTGAACCATAACCGAAAACATTTTAGACAGTTTTTTATGCTGACTTGTCGTTACGCGAGATACATATATATATCTACCTGCTAGATACACTAAACACCCCCCTATAAAGGAAGCAGGGAGTAAATAGACGATAGTCGCAGCGGCGTGCTTCATATCTTTAAAAAGAAAGGACAATGAGAAAAATACGCAAAGCAAGCTAATAGAATTCATTAATTGAAAACGAATAAATGGACGATAAGGTAAGCGAACCGTCCACCCAGACAGTAAAGCCATTACGATAATTGTAGCAGCGCCTATTATTCCGCTTTCCGTAATTCCAAATAAAAGCAAACGCATTACTCCTATAATACAAGCTGCAATGATAGCCGGTATCATTCCTGCATAAAGACAAACAATTGTCACCGCTAAAAAGCGAAGGTCAAGAATAATAGTAGAATCTATTTTAATTGTATATATCATTAAAATGCTGCCTAATAGTCCATAAGAACATCCGTAATAAATTAAGCGATACATTTTATACCGTTTTATTCCTTCTACTCTATAAATGATTTGCTCTCGAACTATACTCGCAGCAAACAAGAAAGAAATAATTAACGTGATATTAAAGAGAAGTTGACTCACTCTATTCTTCACCTCTTTCCAAAAGCTAAAACAAAAACAATAGGCTTCTTAGCTTACATATTGTTTACAGCTGCTTTTTTATAACTAGTACTGTTTGATTTATCGAACAGTACTATCATTTTTTTTCTTCATTAAATAAAACGCTTCTATACTATATTCGTTGCAGACAATCCTCTATACGGAAGAAACGACTTCCCTCTTTTTACATAAGAAATTCTACTTGTTAGTATACTACTAAACTCTATGTGTACACATCACCTTTTACCTTTTTTAAAATATTTATCCATTTTCTGTTTTTTGAGTGTTCCACTGAAATGTAAGTAGTCGAACTGCGACAAAAATAAAAAAAGAGCGTCGATAAAACGAGCGCTCTTTTTTATTTTTGATGTAAAAATTCCCAAAGACCTGGCGTTTGAGAAAAATCGAAGGTCTTAACAGCGGAAAGAATTTTAACCTTTAAATCTTGCTTTACGTCGTCTCTATCATGCAGTGAAAAGCTTTGAACAGCTTTATTTATTTTGGGTTCCAGCTTTTTTAATAAACGCCTTGACGCTTCTTCATCTCCGGCTTTCACTTTATTTACAAGCTCATATAGAGTTTCCATTTCTTCACTTCTTTCTTAAGTCAGTTGTTAATTCTTCCACTTTTTCTTCGAGTCGCTTTATATTGTTTTCTACACGCAGTAATAAATAAAAAGAAAGGACAGCGGGAAATCCTACGTTTCCAACAAGTTGAAGCCATTGAGGATCAAACATATCTATCACTCACCTTCATAATTTTTTTCAACTTGCTTAGCGCACGTTGGTAATGGTTAGAAACCGCTTGCTGAGAAATAGAAAAATAAGCAGCGATTTCTTTATGAGTCCAGCGTTCGACAATAATCAAGTGCAACATACACTGCTGCTTGGCCGTTAATTGGCGAAATGCATGATGAAGAATACGATTTTCAAGTTGATTTCCTAAAAATTCATGCTCCCATACAGCTCCGTCCTGTACTCCTAGCATATCTTCAACTGTTCGATTTCCATCTAGCGCAGCCGGCTGCTGCAGGCGAAGAGGAATATATGAACGCTCTTTTTCTTTTACACGCATAACATCTCTGGAATAATGTCTGCAAAGCTTGTTAATATAATGAAGCAATCTAACTTCACTATAAAACTGATGAAATTCTTTGTTTAGAAGTCTTTGTTCTTTTGTATCATTTTTAACAACCGCTTTTTGTAATCGCTCATAGCGTTCTGGTGTCAAAAATGTATTCATTATATGAGTCTGAAGAGTTGCGCTGTGGTTTGTAAGAAATGTATGAAAGGTACATTCTTTGTCGTGCCGCTTTTCTTGCTGCGAATAGAGCTGAGTCATTGTGCAAATCTCCTCCTTTTTTTCTTATACTTATTAAAAAGGGAGAAAAGAGTAAAATAACAACACCAAAAACGAACGTTTGTTCTTATATAAATTTAACTATATTAGGTTTTTTATGTCAATATGATGAAATGCTCATTAATAATCAAAACGACTCAGTAAAAATAAAAAAAAGAGATTGAGACATAACGAAATGGATCCAATCTAAAGACGAACAAATAGGATACATGAGCTGGACTGCTTATTACACCGCAGTTGATTTCCGTGCAAGACTTCGCTTTCCGCGGGCGGCCGCTGAGCCTCCTCGTCGCTGGCGCTCCTGCGGGGTCTCACCTGTTCCGCTTTTCCCGCAGGAGTCTTCGCCTTGCCCTCTAATCAACTGCTAGAAGGAACGAAACAGATGAAATCTACGTTCTGCATATCAAAAAAAACGAAACACTAATCAAACATGTTGATCAGTGTTTCGTTTTTCACTTCGGCTAAAATATTTTTATCCCGGCCCTTTTTATTTCTTCTTCATGTATAGATTATTCTTCTCCTAAAACGCGATTGATACGTTTGCGAAGCATTGGCATTCCATTTCCACCCGCTTGGAAATGACGAAGCTGACCTTCTTTATCAAATACATAATATGCTGGTACATATTTATTTTCAAAAGCGTCTGTTAACTTATGCTCACTGTCTACATAAATTGGCTGAGTAATATCGTGTCCCATTGCCATTGCCTCAATAACACCCATATCTAAGTCATCTTCCGAACGAGGCATATGAACCGCTACAACATTCAATTGATCATCATACTCATCACGAAGATCATTAACTTCAGGCATTGCTTCTTTACATAAATGGCAGCTTACTGACCAAAAGTGGATAAGCGTTGCTTTATCACCTACTAAATCTTCCTTTGTTACTTCGTCGTTAATCCAAGATGTTGCTCCAGTTAATTCAGGCATTTGTTCACGTAATTTCATGTTAAAATCCTCCTCATAAATAAAACTGAATATTCTGTCTTTTATAATTAGAAAACTATCTTTTCTATCTTAATGGCAGCAGTAGAGGAAGTTCTCCTCTACGCCACCGTTATTTATTAAAGTGTTTTTTGACCTGGTTTCCAGTTAGCTGGGCAAAGTCCGCCAGTTTGAAGTGCTTGAAGTACACGTAATGTTTCTTCTACGCTGCGGCCGATGTTGTTATGGTTTACAACTGCATATTGTAATTCACCTTCTGGATTAATAATGAATAATCCGCGAAGCGCTACGCCTTCTTCTTCAATTAATACGCCGTAATCACGTGCTACTGCATGAGTTGGATCTGCAGCTAATGGATAATTTAAATCTCCAAGCCCATTATCTTTACGATCTGTGTTAATCCAAGCTAAGTGAGTATGAATTGTATCTGTAGAAACACCTACCACTTCAGCATCTAGATCCTCAAACTCTTCGTAGTGATCTGATAGAGCTGTAATTTCTGTTGGACATACGAATGTAAAGTCCATTGGATAGAAGAACAATACTGTCCATTTACCGTTTTTCATATTTTCTTCTAAACTTACTTTTCCAAATTCCTTATTTGCAAGTACAGCTTCCATTTCGAAGCGTGGTGCTTGTTTTCCTACCATACGTTCTGCCATGTCAAAACCTCTCCTTGTACAATGTATTTAACAAGCCTATGCTTGTATGTATTATTTTTAATGCAATCAGCACTATTTACTATTTGATAACGATTATTAGTATCATTATAAACTAGTAATAACTATTGATTACATTCTTTATTATACACGAGCTATTATTATAGTCAATACTTTTTTATAATCATTTTAATCTAGGATTGATTATCGAATATTTCTCACTCTTTTTATTCTTTCCCTTGATCAATCCTATGTATGCAGGGGTGAATGAACATAGAAGATACTAAAAAACTTCCCTTGTTTCAACATATTTGCTTTTACAGTGTGCTGCAACAAGATTTCGAATCTCAATTATGTTCTTTATAACTACAATAAAAGAGAATGAGACATAACGATCTAAATCCAATTTAGAGACGAACATATGGTATAAATCTTCTAATAAGGGTCACTACTTGTTACTTAAAACCTGCTTTTATCCTACCCATAAAAAAATCCGAACGAGTTTGATTCTCCATCAAGAATCAAACTCGTTCGGATCTTCCTTCAACTAAACTACTTTTGTCCAGCCTCTTTTATTTATTTCTTATCATTTGGATATACAAGACCGATTTGCTCTCGCACTTTATCCATCACATGCATTGTTAGATACGAATTTTCATAAGAATTTGTGTCCGATTCCATCTTTCCTTGCTTTAACAGCTCTACGAATTCATTTATTTCATAGTACATAGCAGGGTAAGGCTGATCGACTGTTAACTCTTCTACCCGTCCGTCATTGTATCGAATTTCTACCTTTTCAGCGGTATGTATTTTGTCAATAATCATACTGCCTTTTTCTCCTTGAATTTCACTTGGTAAATGCGAATTTGTAATCTTAGAATACATGATGACCGCGTCGCGATCTTCGTACTCTAAAGCAACTGATCCTTCTCCATCTACTCCAGATTCTAGCATAAACGCCGTTGCCTTTATTTTATGAGGCCCTCCAAACAACGTAATCAGAGGATACAGACAATATACACCTAAATCCATCAGTGAACCGTTGGCAAGCTCTGGCTTAAAGGCATTAAGCACGATACCTTCTTTGTATTTATCGTAACGAGAAGAATACTGACAGTAAGATGCCACGTATTTCCGAATTGGACCAATTTTATGTAAGTTCTCTTGAATCACGTTGAAGTTAGGAAGAAGGGTTGATTTCATCGCTTCCATTAGTAACACCTTGTGATTCTTGGCTGCTTGAATCATGCGAGTTACTTCTGCTGCATTGGCTGCGAGCGGTTTTTCACACAGTACATGCTTGTTATTTTTCAAAAATAAGATAGCCTGTTCTGCATGATAAGCATTTGGAGTAGCAATATACACTGCATCAATTTCAGCACTTGCTGCCATTTCCTCTAAATCAGTAAATATATGAGGAATATCATATTTACCTGCAAATTCTTCTGCTTTTTCAATGGTTCGAGAATAAACAGCTGCAAGCTGAAAGTCGTCTACATACTGAGCTGATTCTAATAGTCGATCTGTTATCCAGTTTGTTCCTATTACACCAAAACGAATCATCTTTTCATCTCCTTTTTATCATCTATGTTGTATTGTATCGTTTTTAAAAAGAAAAACGAAGAAATAATACAAAATCTATACCATTTTCCATTGCTTTATATCTATTTTGTTCTATATAAAAAAAACAGCTCACAACAAATGTAAGCTGTTTTTTTATATGACTCAAACGTAAGCTTATGCTTTCTCACCCACTACAGCAAAACGTTCGTTTACATAGTTTTTATTCTCTAACTCATCTATTAAAGCAATCGCATAATCAGCATAGCTAATATAGCTTTCATTTTGACTATTTGTGATCACGTGATCTTTTCCTAATTGATAGGCTCCAGTGCGAACACCTTCTGGGTCAAAAAAAGCGGCTGGGCTTAAATAAGTCCAATCTATAGTTGATTTTTCTAGTTCTTTTAAACCTTTGCCCATATTTGAAGCCGTTGGATAATAAGCTGCTGGAAAACCTTCTGTGCTCATTAAAGGCATTGTTTTTTCTTCATCTACAAATAAACTTCCTGCTCCGCCCACTACTGCGAGTCGCGTTTGAACACCTTGAAATGCTTTAATAAGTGATTGTATAGACTCAACGTGCATCTGTTCACTTCCGGGAGGTGCATTAAATGCGTCTACCACAGCATCGAACTGTTCAATGTCTTTTGAAGTAATGGAAAAAATATCTTTTTCAATTACGTTTGTTTGATTTTTTAGTTTAGAAGCATTTCGAACAATGGCTGTTACTTCATGTCCTCTCTGTTTTGCTTCTTCCATAATTAATTGACCTGCTTTTCCTGTTGCTCCAATAACGCCAATTTTCATTTTTATTCTCTCCTTTTATTTTCGTTGTAACCACAATAGTTACACATTACACAAAAAATTTGAGCTTTTATAACACTGCTTTTTCTTTTCAGCTCGTTGTAACCATTATAGTTACACGTCATTCAATTTGTCAACCTCACTATTCATTTTTTTACGAGATAAAAGATTTTAGGGATCGCTAAAAAATCCACAAAACAATAGCTTATTTACTATTTCAAAATATATCCATATTTTCAACTTATTTTTATCTCAGAGTACTTTTTTATGAAAAAAGGTTTCTTTTTTATAAAAAAGTGTTATACTAGGTATATTATTTCTTGTTCGGTGTTAACAAATAGAAAGACTTTCTTTAAAGTGATTCTTATTGAAATTGAGCAGAGATAGTAATATATTCGTGGATTTTCCACACAGGAGGTACTACAATGGTACAAGGTAAAGTAAAATGGTTTAATGCAGAAAAAGGTTTTGGATTCATCGAAGTAGAAGGACAAGACGACGTATTCGTACACTTCTCAGCTATCCAAGGCGAAGGTTTCAAATCACTTGAAGAAGGTCAAGAAGTTACATTTGAAATCGAAGATGGAGCTCGTGGACCACAAGCTGCTAACGTTCAAAAGTAATTGATTAAGAAGCTGTCACTTTAGTGACAGCTTCTTTTTATGTCTATTTAACCAATTAAAATTTGATTTTCCTGCCAAAGATTAGTCAAGTTCGTATCCGCGAGCCGCTGATGCGTCTCTTTTACGCTAAGCCAGCGATGCTTGTTGAAAACAAAGCGAGTTTCAGGAAGTTCAGTCCATATTTCCTGTACAGACTGGACATTTAACAGAACAAAGTTTGCTTCGTTTCCTTCTTCCACTCCATACTTTTCTTTTCCAATCAGCCGGGCTGGTATACTTGTAATCATTCGGAGCAACTGCCGCTGATCATCTGGACTTCCCATATGTGCAGCATAGGCAGTTAGTAACCCTACTTGCAGCAAGTCTGCTTTTCCAAACGGATGAAAGGGGTCGTTCACGTTATCAGATGCAGTAGCAATTGGAATCGCTGCTTTTTGTATGTCTCGAATACGCGTTACGCCTCGTCTTATAATTCCTTTATCTTCTCTTCCCTGTAAATATAAATTAGAAGCAGGTAATGTGACAACTCCAATTTTTGCCTCTTTCAAAAGATTTAAGATTTCTTTCACTTTTGCATCAGTCATTCCTGCAAGCGAGCAAAGATGCCCCACTACCACTTTTCCTTCCATATTCAGTTCAATCGTTCTATGAGCAATATTAATTATTGTATCAACAGACGGATCATCGCTTTCATCCACATGTAAATCAAGAGGTTTATTGTAGGCTTGAGCCAGCGAAAATAGAGCATCAATCTCTTTTTCTGGATTTCTAGCTAAATGAGGACAGCCTCCAATCGCATCAATTTCAAGATTCAATGCTCGTTCAATTTTATTCATCTTATGCATATCATCAATGTCTAGGTTAGAGAATAGCGGAACAACCTGCACGTCCATATATGGGCTTAATTCATCTCTCACTTCGACAGCCGCTTGTAAACTTCGAAATAAACTATCTTCTTCCATGCTGCAGTCAAAATCAATATGCGTTCGAATCGTAGTCGTACCGTTAGCTAATGCCTGCAAAGCAGTTTTAAACATTCGCTGCTTAATTTCTTCTTCTGGAAATGTCGGCAGGCTGCTGCTGTAATTTTTAATGGCTTCTTGAAGAGTTCCAGATAAATTGGGCACTTGAGGAAGCGAATGAGCTTTGTCTAAATGCATATGCATATCTACAAATCCTGGTAATAGCACACGACCCTGTGCATCAAGTGACGTTTCTTTTCCTAACACGGCTGCGTGTAGCGGAAAAAACTCGTCACCTTCAAGATAACCGTTTTGTAAAACGATAGAAGTATACATTCCATTTGAAATTTTCACTTCAAAAAGAGCGTGATCGTGCATAATTGGCAAGCGAACATTAATTAAGTGAAGCAATATAATTCCCTCCTCAATTTTTCAACTTCTTCATTTTTCATAGACCGCTTTATCTTCTCTATTATTTATTGTTTAAAGCATTAATTCGCCAAATTTCGCAAATCACCTTCTCTTTAAAGGCCTTTATTTACAGAGAAAAAAGCGAGAACAAAAAAAGGAGCAGCGTCCCCACGCTGCTCATCAAAGAAAAAATGCTAGAAAATAGATAGAATGTACTTCCCATGGTTAAATGAGGGCTTACAGATAAAGCTTCAGTGAGTGATTTCATGCTTTACATCGCTATTCTCCCCAGAAAGCAATGCAGATACAAACAAGAAATTTTCATTACTCGCTTATACTGTAATAGACACATAAGAAAAAGCCCAAACAAAGGCAGGTCTCTCAAATACAATGAGCAAAAACCTACCCGCCTGGGCTTTTATCCCTTCGGTGTCATATCCACTTCCTTTCAAAAGTGAATATGTGAATCGCTTGGACCAAACTTTCTACTAACGTAAAAATGGGAACCTAGATTCACTTTTTACTCATAGTCCTATCATTTACGGTGATAAGGTAGAAACGTCTGAGCCATATTCTCAAACATATATGAGTGAACCGTATTTAGCTTTTTCTTGTCTACAAATATACTATAGGTCTCTCTATAAGTCAACTATAAACGAATAATATTTTAATTAAATTATATATAGTTCGTCTTTTACAAAAGTTTACTTTTTTAAAAAGTTTGTTAAACTATCTAACACAGTAGTTGCATCTTCCTATAATCCTGCTTATACTTCGAACTACTTACATTATCTATAAAGGTCTTCGCTCTGTTGAAGACAAAAAGCGATCTAGGGTTCCGTTTAACACATGTTAAAGGCTGGTCCGAGAGAGAGCGTACGGAACGGTCCGTATACACGGAAGGATAAAAGCCTGGGAGAATGACATCATTCTCCCAGGCTTTTCTTTTTTACTAGTATAAAATAGAGGAAAGAAGGGATTTATATGAACAACCAACCAGCGTTAAGTAAATCGCTAAAGGTATATCAAATTGTATTTTTGGGTCTTGCCTGGATGACTCCGATGATTTTCTTTACAGTTTACGGAGTAGCCTACGATGCGGCTGGAGGGCAAATGGTCCTTGCTTATTTAATTGCTTTTTTAGCTATCTTTTTTACCGCATATAGCTATAGCCGAATGGTAAAAGCATATCCAATAGCGGGATCTGCTTATACGTATACGAAAAAAGCTATACATCCTCGCCTTGGCTTTTTAGTAGGCTGGGCACTTCTTTTAGACTATATTTTCTCCCCTATTATCGCTATTTTAACATTTGGTATTTTTATGCATACGGAATTTCCTTCTATTCCTGTATACGTATGGGTCATTGTCATGAACATTATCTTAGCTTTAGTCAATATTGTTGGTATTAAATCTGTAGCTCGTATAAGCGGCATCTCTGTTGTAGTTCAGATTCTATTTATAAGTTTGTTTTGTTTATTTATCATCAAAGATATTGCAACAGGTCAAGCTAGTTCTTCTACTCTTTTTTCACTTCATCCTTTTTGGGCTTCAGATGTACCGTTTACGACTATCTTTTCTGGAGCTGCGCTCATTTGCTTTTGCTTTTTAGGATTTGATGCAGTTACAACAATGGCGGAAGAAACGATTCAACCGGAAAGGACAATTCCAAAAGCTATTTTTCTTATTGTTTGTATTGCAGCTGTTATGTACATCGCTATTTCGTATTTTACACAGATTGCCTATCCGAAATTCATATTTACTAATCCTGATAATGCTGCCTACACCCTTGTAAAATTAGTGGGCGGAAATCTTTTAAGCAGTCTATTTATTACGGTCTTAATTATCGCAACCTTTACTCAAGGAGTTTCTTCAGTCACAAGCGTGACTCGCTTTTTATATGCTTTAGGCCGTGAATCCGTGCTGCCTCAGAAGGTATTTTCATATATTCATCCAACGTTTAAAACGCCCGTGGTGAATATCTTGCTTGTTACCGCTTTTTCGTTTTTGGGAATGTTTATTGATTTAAACACAGCCGTTACTTTTGTCAGTTTCGGTGCCTTAACCGCTTTTACATTTGTTAATCTATCAGTCATTGCCCATTTTTATATTAAGTTAAAGAAACGATCGTTTACTGAAACAATACTTTATTTAATCTTCCCTTTGATAGGAGCGGCATTTATCGGATGGCTGCTCACACTGTTAAACAAAGACACTCTTTTGATTGGTGTCGCCTGGCTTACGGTTGGGTTTCTCTATTTTTTTGTAAAATCTCGACTACCGGCTCCTTTTGTAAAGAGAGATCATTCAAAAGTGACGGTCCCTGAAAAATAAACTGAAAAATCAGTTTTTGTGTCAGGTATTCTAACAAACTGCTTGTCAACTTATTTTCAAACATACTATACTACGATTAATCGAAAGCCACAAATGGATAAAGGTTCTTACAGATGTTAAGAACAAAAAAGCTGTCTAGGGTTCCGTTTAACATACGTTAAAGACTGGTCCGAGAGAGAGCGATATGGCGCTATGCTGTATAACACGGAAGGATAAAAGCCTGGGAGACTACTCTCCCAAGCTTTTATCCTTTTTTTATTCTAAGGAGGTTATTTTATGAGTTATATCTGGAAGCAAACCATCCCAGCGGGCGGAAAATGGTCAGGACGAATTGGGAGAGGAAAATCAGTGACGTTTACCGCACAAGAATCCGGTGCAAACGCATCCCTACTATTGTACAACGCTTATGATTTAACGGAACGATACAACATGCCTGATACCTTAAAAGCTCAGCATACTGCTCATTTAACAAAAGGACACGTTCTGATGAGTGACAACGGCAGAGCATTTGCAAGCATTACTGCTGACACCACCGGCTGGCATGATACCATTTCAGGCTACACTACGCGCAGCTTAACTCAGCAAAAATACGGTGTATCTACTTATCAAGAATCTCGAAACGAATGGAGAAGAAATGGAGAAGAAAACTTCTCAATGGAGCTTCTGCGCAACGGTTTAACAACACGGGATTTAGTCCCTAATCTTAACTTATTTTCAAAAGTATACTGCGACGAAGAAGGCAATATGAATTTTGTTTCTTCTCATTGTAAAAAAGGAGATTTTATTACGCTTAGAACAGAAATGGATTTACTTTTTCTACTGTCTAATACCCCTAACCCTTTAGACCCAAGTAAAACGTATCCTTCTGTTCCGATTGAAATAACCGTAGATGAAGCAGCTCCTGTAAGCTCAGATGACTACTGTTTAAATTTCAGACCTGAAAATAAACGAGCGTTTGAAAACACATGGTCTTATGACCTATTGCTTGGAAATAAAACATTATCAACGATTTAAAAATGAAGGAGGCTTCTATAATGGCTGTATTTAATCGAGTGGAAAGCAACAGAAACATAGAGAACTCAATTTATGATGAAACGGTACTGGCTGGGGACGGCTGGATGCACGAACTTAAAGCAGGCCAAACTCTTAGAATAATAGATGTAGAAGGCAATCAAGCAGCGGATACGTTATTCTTTGATGCAGAAAATCCAGAAGATCATTACAGTGCAGTATCGACGATTGCTAATCAAGGAAATATTTATTTATCCACCGGCACAGTGCTGCTTTCTCAATCTGGCAAAGAACTAGTCAAAATTGTAGCTGACACGTGCGGACGCCACGATACCCTAGGTGGAGCTTGTTCCGCACAAAGCAACACCGTACGTTATGCACATGACACGCTTCCGATGCATAACTGCCGAGATACATTTATGCTGCAGCTATCAAAATATGATAGCCGCTACACTAAAAGAGATTTAGCACCGAACGTAAACTTTTTTATGAATGTACCTGTGACGCCAAGCGGCGGATTAACGTTTAATGACGGAGTGTCTGCACCTGGATACTATGTAGAAATGGAAGCGATCAATCCTACACTTGTATTGATCAGCAACTGCCCTCAGCTTAATAATCCGTGCAACGATTATAACCCTACCCCTATTCGCTTAGTTATTTGGGATTCATTATAAAAAGGAGTGTTCATCTATGTTTACAAAAGTATTAATTGCGAACCGAGGAGCAATTGCCGTTAGAATTGAGCGAACATTACGACATTTTGGAGTGAAATCTGTGGCTGTTTATACAGAAGCTGATCAAGACAGCCTGCACATTGATGAAGCAGATGAAGCCATTTTAATTGGCAGCGGCCCGGTCAAAGAAAGTTATTTAAACGAAGACCTTATTCTAGATATCGCAAAGAAAACAGGAGCAGAAGCTATTCATCCAGGCTACGGTTTTTTAAGCGAAAACGCGGAATTTGCTCGTCGCTGTCGAGCTGAAGGAATTGTATTTATTGGTCCTACACCTCAGCAAATGGAAATATTCGGATTGAAACATTCAGCTCGGGAAATTGCGCAAAAAGCGGACGTGCCTTTGCTTCCTGGTACACCTCTTATTACAGATGTATCAGAAGCTGTACGTGCTGCTGAAGAGATTGGCTATCCCGTTATGTTAAAAAGTACAGCTGGCGGCGGCGGAATTGGAATGCGTGTTTGCCAGGATGAAAAAGCGCTTCAAACCGCTTTTGACTCAGTTTGCCATTTAGCACAAACAAACTTTAAAAACAGCGGTGTTTTTTTAGAGAAATACATTCAAAAAGCTCGCCATGTGGAAGTTCAAATCTTCGGGAATTCTTTTGGAGAAGTAGTGGCTTTAGGAGAACGCGACTGCTCTATTCAGCGAAGAAATCAAAAAGTAATTGAAGAAAGTCCAGCTCCAAACTTCCCTTCATATATACGGGAAAATATGCTGCAAGCAGCTACTCGACTAGCTAAAGAAGTGGGATACCGAAGTGCAGGAACAGTAGAATTTTTATATGACGCCGAAGCGGAGAAGTTTTATTTTTTAGAAGTAAATACTCGTCTTCAAGTAGAACACGGCGTTACAGAAGAAGTGTTAAACATCGATTTAGTAGAATGGATGCTTAAAGAAGCATGCGATGAGCTGGTAAACCTTCCTTCTTTGCTTCCTGTTCCTTCAGGTCACAGTATCCAAGCGCGTATTTATGCCGAAGATTGCTTAAATGATTTTCGTCCAAGCGGCGGGCAAATCGACCAAGCCATTTTCTCTAAAAGTGCTCGAGTTGAAACATGGGTGCGAGACGGCATTACTGTAACATCACTTTATGATCCTATGCTCGCTAAAATTATCGTTCATGGAAAAACACGAGAAGAAGCTCTTCTAAAATTGAGCGCTGCTTTAAAAGAGACAAGATTATACGGCGTTACTACTAATCTTCAATACTTGCAGGGACTGTTAGAAGAAAAAGCGTGTAAAACAGGCGATGTGTATACTCAAATGCTTAACTCATATACTCCGAGCGAACAAGCAATTGAAGTATTAGACGGCGGCGTTCAGTCTACTGTTCAAGATTACCCGGGACGCACCGGGCACTGGAATGTAGGAGTTCCTCCCTGCGGCCCAATGGATCCTTTTGCTTTTCGCATAGGAAACAAACTTCTCGGAAATTCACCGGATGCCCCGGGAATTGAAATGACTCTCCGAGGCGGCTCTTATAAATTTAGAGACGATGTATCTTTTTGTATTACCGGTGCTAACATGCATGCTACATTAGACGGCGCTGAAATTCCCATGTATAAAACCATTCAAGCAAAGCCGGAACAAATTCTTTCATTTGGTGAAGCAACCGAAGGAATGCGCACGTATTTACTGATTGGCGGCGGACTTGATATGCCTAAAATATTAGGCAGTTCTTCTACTTTTACACTAGGAAGTTTCGGAGGACACGGCGGAAGAGCACTTCGCACGGGAGATGTACTGCGTGTTTCTGACTACGCTCACGTTGAAAATGAACTTGCTCTTTCCTACCAGCCGACCATGTCTAAAGAATGGACAATCGGAGTGATTCCCGGCCCTCATTGTACAGAAGAGTTTTTGCAGCCAGAGTACTTGCAGCAGCTAACAGATACAAAATGGGAAGTTCATTTTAACAGCTCTAGAACAGGCGTTAGGTTAATAGGTCCCGCTCCTTTTTGGACGCGTGAAGATGGAGGAGAAGCCGGTTTGCACCCATCAAATATTCATGACAACGCCTATGCCATCGGCACCTTAGACTTAACCGGAGATATGCCTATTTTACTTGGCCCAGACGGTCCGAGCCTCGGCGGCTTTGTTTGCCCTGTTACGACTGCTTCAGCAGAGTTTTGGAAAATAGGACAGCTTCATCCCGGAGATAAAATTTCGTTTAAATTAATTGACCTTGAACAAGCTGAAAAACTCAAATGTACGCAGGAAGACTTTTTACAGCGTATCGGAACATCTGCATCACTTCCTATGCTTACAAATTCAGTAGCACAGCCGCTAAAAAGCGATTATCCGCTGCTGATTAACGAAACGGAAAATAGACGCTTCCCATTTTCCGTCCGCTGCTCAGGCGATGCAAATATACTTGTGGAGTACGGAGAAATGGAGCTGGATCTGCTGCTTCGCTTCCAAGTGCATGCTTTAATGGAAGCTATTCAAAAGCGTAAGGATTTACCAGTTCTAGATTTAACGCCTGGTATCCGTTCTCTTCAAATTCATATTGATGCAACAAAGATGTCTATTCTTGAACTTTGCCAGCACATTTCAGCTATAGATCGCGCACTTCCTCCTCTTGAAGAAATGGAAGTTCCCTCTCGTATTGTAAAACTTCCACTTTCATGGGATGATCCTGCGACTCAATTAGCTATTGAACGCTATCAGCAAAACGTTCGTCCAGATGCACCCTGGTGTCCAAGCAACCTAGAGTTTATTCGTCGAGTAAACGGTCTGGATCACCTTGAAGATGTAAAACAAATTGTATTTGACGCTAATTATCTTGTAAGGGGGCTTGGAGATGTATATTTAGGTGCGCCTGTTGCTACGCCTCTAGACCCTCGTCACCGTTTAGTGACAACGAAATATAATCCCGCTCGTACATGGACACCTGAAAATGCAGTTGGTATTGGCGGTGCGTATATGTGCGTATACGGAATGGAAGGTCCTGGGGGCTATCAATTTGTGGGACGCACGATTCAAATGTGGAACCGACTTCGTCAAACGGAAAGTTTTGAAGCAGGAAAACCGTGGCTTCTTCGTTTCTTTGATCAAATTCAATTTTACCCAGTAGAAGCAGATGAGCTTTTAAAACTGCGCGAAGATTTTCTTCGCGGGAGATTTGAAGCAGATATTACGGAGACAACGTTTAAACTTGGAGAATATTTAGATTTTCTTTCATCTATTGAAGAAAGCACGGCTGCTTTTCGTCAAACCCAGCAGGCTGCTTTTCAAACAGAACGAGAAGATTGGAAAGCACTCGGCTTAGCTGAGTACGTCTCTGAACATGAAACAGCTGAAATTACGGAACAAAAACTGCCTGAAGGTACGGAGGCCGCCCGCTGTACAATGCCGGGAAGCGTATGGAAAGTTCTTGTTGAAGAAGGACAAAAAGTTAAAAAAGGCGATACGTTAATTATCGAAGAAAGCATGAAAATGGAGTTTCCACAGCTAGCACCTATGGATGGATATATCAGTTCTATTCATGTAAAACCCGGCGATGAAGTACAGGCTGGACAGCTGATTGCCGGTATAAAAGCCTTTTCTCCAATTACTCATTAAGGACGGTGGATACAATGAAAACAGTTAGTTTGCCTAAAACATTTTCGGTTCAATGGTTACGTGATATGTATATCAAAAAAGAATTAACTCCGGAAGATGTAGTACATCAAATTCTTACGCGTGTAGAAGCTGATAAAGACATGAATATTTGGATTACCCCTCCTACACTCGGTGAGTTAAAACCTTATCTCGATCGCTTAGCTACCCTAAGCCCTGAAGCGTTACCTTTATGGGGAATTCCATTCGCCGTTAAAGATAATATCGATGTAGCCCATGTACCGACGACAGCCGGATGTAAAGAATATACGTATATACCTTCTGCACATGCTACGGTTGTTCAACGTCTTATTGATGCAGGTGCTATTCCTCTTGGAAAGACCAACTTGGACCAATTTGCTACAGGGCTGGTCGGTACACGAAGCCCTTACGGCGAAACGCACAATGCGTTAAAGTCCGAGCTCATTAGCGGCGGATCGAGCTCAGGGTCAGCTGTATCCGTAGCTCGCGGGCACGCTGCTTTTTCTTTAGGTACCGATACAGCAGGTTCAGGGCGCGTTCCAGCCGGTTTAAACCGTTTAATTGGCTATAAACCTTCTCTCGGAGCGTGGCCATCTGCAGGTGTAGTTCCGGCGTGTAAAAGCTTAGACTGCGTCACTGCTTTTGCTCATGAATGGAGTGACGTACTGCTTGTAGATTCTATTATTAGAGGGGTAGACGATCAAGATCCATGGTCACGCTCTGTTGTTCGGGCTTCTTCGGCTCTCCCTGAAAAAATTTGTATGGTAAAAGAACCGCTCTCATTTTACGGACCGTTTGCTGAGCAGTACGAGGAAGCTTGGAAGCAAGCAGTGAAAAAGATTGAAGGTTTATCTATTCCCATTGAATACATTGACGGCTCGTATTTAAGCGAAGCAGCTGCTTTATTGTATGACGGCCCATACGTAGCGGAGCGCTGGGCTGACTTAGGAGAATTTATTACTTCTCATGAAGAAACAGCATTTCCTGTAACCGAGCAAGTCCTTCGTTCAGGAGCTAAATCAGAATATGATGCTGCTGCTTTATTTCAAGCTTCACATAAGCTTCAATCCTTTAAACATAAAGCATATCATCAGCTTAAAAATGCTGTTCTTGTTATGCCGACAGCAGGCGGAACGTGGACGCGGGAACAAGTAAGAGAAAATCCAATTGAAACAAACAGTGACATGGGGCGTTTTACAAACCATTGTAACTTGCTCGACTTATGCGCTGTCTCTCTTCCATCTCAAGATGCAGATCTTGATTTACCGTTTGGCATTTCATTTTTCTCTACATTTGACGGCGAACAATTCATTTGCGGGCTTAGCGAAGTGTTTTTAAATGGTGAACGAACGGTTGATTCAAGAAAAGATACAACCTTAGTAGCTGTTTGCGGTTTGCATATGCGCGGGTTTCCACTTGAATTTCAAATGCGTGAACACGGAGCTTCATTCGTACGAAAAGACCAAACCGCTCCTTATTACCAGCTTTTTAAACTGCCTACTTCTCCAGCAAAACCGGGGCTGCTGCGAACGCATCAACAAGGAGAAAAAATTGAAGTTGAACTTTGGGAAATGCCCTTATCACTACTCGGCTCTTTTGCCGATTCTATCCCTTCTCCTCTTGGACTAGGCAAAATCACTCTCGAAGACGGCAGTGAAGTAGCGGGTTTTCTTTGTGAAGCTCATGCGACAGAAGATGCGGAGGATATTACGTCTTATAGAAGCTGGCGGGCTGTTTATAGTTGAATAAAAGAGCTGCCTCTAAGTCAGGGTTTCGACTTAGAGGCGGCTCTTTTGAGTTATAAAAACCTTACTATAAAAGCGCTCTTATTTTAAGGAATCACTTATTTGGTCCGGTCTTTTTTATGTACTTTTTCTCTTTTTCATCCACCAGCCTGCACCAACTATCACTCCGATTATAAGAATAACAAATATTAAACGGTCTACATCATGCAAATATTTTTGGATTTTTTCAATATCTCCAAGTCCTCCTACATAGAGCAAAAAAACAAACCATGGAAAAATACCTAATGTGCTGTATAAAACAAAGTCCTTAGATTTAATTTTACTAAGGCCTGCCAAATAGGTTATATAGTTTGCGATACTGATGGGCCGAGAAATCGTAATACTCCATTTTCCATACTTATGAAACCACTTTTGGGCACGCTTTATATTTTTTTCACCAAACCAGCGCTTGGTAATAGATTCAAACCTGTATCCCATCACGAACGGAATATAGTTGAATGCGATATAAATAACGGTATTGACAGCTGAAACCATAAGGATTTTCCATATTGAGAGCTGCAGAACCGAGCCAATGAGCAAAATCGATAACGTACACGGAAAAGGAATTGCCGCAGCTTCGATTGCTGTAGCAATAAAGATGCCCACTATGCCTAAGTTTTGTACAAAATCAATAAACCCTTGCACCTTTTTTCTCCTTTCAATCATACAAATTTCACGTTCTTTCATCATAACTCAAACTATTCAAAATTTCACGATTTCAAAGCAATTTTACTAGTAAAAAAAGCTTATACGCACCCGTTTGCTATATTTGATTATCTTCTATCATATGCAGTTCATAAGTGAAGTAACGCAAAAAAAGAAAATAGCAGAAAAAAAACTCTTTTATTAGTTGTAATAAAAGAGTCTTTTCTGTCCTGCTATTTATTTAACTTTAGCAATAATTTTCCCTTTCACATGGCGTTTTGAAAGCTCTTCTAATGCACTTGGCACTTCTTTTAACGAGATGATGCGCTCAATCATCGGAGCTACTTTCTTCTCTGCTACTAATGCTAAAAGCTCATCTCCCATTTTTGCTAAATCCGCTTGCGCCATCATGTCATCAATGTGGTGTGCAGCATTTAAAGCTACTTCATGATAAGAAATCACCTTTGTAAAAGGCTTTACTTTTGTATAATCAGGTGCACCAGCAATATGTGCTAAATGTCCTCTATAGGCAATCATATCTAAAGAATCCGTTGCGTTCTTTGCGCTCACCGTATCAAGCACAGCATCTACGCCGCGACCATTTGTCAGCTCCAATACTTTTTCTACGACGTTTTCCTCGCGATAATCCATTACATAATCAGCTCCTAACGACTTCACATACTCATGATTATGTGCTGAAGCTGTTGAGAAAACGGTTTTTCCAGCGTTTTTAGCAAGCTGCACGCCAAAGCCCCCTACGCCTCCAGCTCCTCCGTGAATTAAGATGGTTTGAATATGGTTCATTGGAAGTTTACGAAATAGTGCTTCATACGCCGTGTAACCTGCCGTAGGCAATGCAGCAGCTTCTTCAAATGTAACAGCATCAGGAATGCGCGAAATTGAATGAGCAGTTGTGACCGCATACTCAGCATATCCGCCTTTTTTCATAAAGTCCCCGTGATAGACAACGCGGTCTCCTTTTTTCCAGTCAACTACTCCTTCTCCAACTTCATCAATTGTCCCAGCTACATCCAAACCTAGAATGTGAGGATATGTCCAATGAGGATTTCCATTAGTAGCCGTTTTATAATCCACTGGATTAAGTCCCACTGCGTGAACTTCAACTACTACTTCTCCTTTATTTGGAAGAGGTTTTTCTATTTCTTCTACTTTCATTTCTGTCCATTTATTTTTATCTTGCAATAATAATGCTTTCACAGTCTAACTCTCCTTTTTAAATCATTTGCTTAGCGTTACTTTTATTATTTTATCTAAAAATGATTTGCTTACTATTTTTATTTTAAAGAGAGCTTGTCTATAATACAAATTAGAAAATAAATAGATATCCATAAATAAATTTATAAGAAAGGATAGCATAAATGATTGATTTTGAATGGTATCGCAGCTTTATTAGCATTTACAAATATCGATCCGTTTCTGAAGCAGCCAGAGCGAGGATCTTAACGCAGCCGGCCATGAGTCAGCACTTAGCTGCTTTAGAAGCTGAAATAGGCGAAGGTTTATTTATCCGTGCACCAAGAAAGATGATTCCAACAGAAAAAGGTAAAGAACTGTACACGCGTATTGTCCCGTTAATTGAAAGTCTAGAAGCTGCTTCAATTGAATTAAAAATGACCGCTTCATCTCCCGACGCGCTGCCGGTCGTAAAAATTGGTTCTCCCGTAGAGTATTTTACCGAACAAGCTTTAGAAAGAATAAAAGATGCAGGTATCCGCTGCTACAGCCAGTTTGGTATTGCTTCTGTTTTACTTGAAAAGATACAAAGCGACGAAATTGATATTGCGATTACAACCCAAAGATTGCAAATACCAGGAGTCGAATATACGGTCATTGAAGAAGAAGAGTTTGTCTTAACCGTCCCTCCTTCTTTTGAAATGACACCCAATGAAGACATAGAGGATTTTTTATACAATCAGCGGTGGATTAGCTATGGCCTTGAACTTCCTATTATCAGGCGTTTTTGGCGACAGCATTTTAAAAAACGGCCTGAAATTCAGCCTCATCATGTGATTCCAAATCTTCAAACGGTGTTAAAAGCCATTCAGCATCACATGGGAATCAGCCTGCTTCCCCGCTATTTGATTCAAGAAGCGCTCCAAGAAAAAAAGGTGAAAATCGAACTTGAACATTTAGCGGTAAAAAATCAGATCTTTCTTGCTTATAAACTTAAGCATCGAGATCATCCAGTCATTCAAAAAACGATACGCTCGTTAAAAAAAGAAACGAACCACTAATCAAACATCTTGATTAATGGTTCGTTTTTCACCTCGTCTAAAATCATTTTGTCCCAGTCTCTTCTTTTTTTGACAGCTGCTGTGCTGAATCTACTCCTACGAGATCTAAAAAGAAAATAAAAATAGGAATACCAAGAATCAGCCCCCATACGCCCAAGAAATGTTCACCAAATACTAAAATGATAAACGTAATGAACGTTGGCAAGTTTGTTTTAGATGACATAAGCTTTGGATTTAATACATAGCTTTCAAGTGCGTGAAGTACTACCACCATAATTAACACAGATAGTACTTTTACACCGCCTCCTAAACTGTAAGCGATTGTACAAAGCGGAATGAGTGAAACAAATACCCCAAGAACCGGCACTAGCCCTAGTAGAAAGACCATAACGCCAAGCGCAAGCAAATTAGGAAACCCTAACACCCACAGGGCAATAACGGATAAAATGCTGTTCACAAAAGCGATAATAAACTGAACTTCTATTACCTTGCCGAAGGAATTAACAAATTTTCTCCCTAAATAGCCAGCTTCTTTGAAAAACCAGCCCAGCCTAGATTGTTCCAGTTGGACAAATAATCGGTGAATCCGCGACTTTTCAAGTAAAAAGAATAGGCTTAACAAAAGTGCTAAGAAAACTTGTGCACTTACTTTTCCAATATTAGATAAATAGCTGTATACTAAATCAATATTCTGCTGAATATTTTCTGGTGATTTAAATCTCTTTAGATTATCGATAATATAGGTGACGAATGTATTATCAGGGGGGTGCTTGTAAAAATACATCAGCTTCTGTACAAGCTCAGTAACTTGCGTCATAATAACCGGGATATATACATATCCTACAATACCGAGAGCACCAATCAGTGCGATATAGATGACGATGAGTATAAGCGTTGAATTAAGCGGAAGCTTTCTTCTTAACGTTTGTTGAAGACGACCAATTAAAAAGGTAAAAATAAACGTAAATAACAGCAGCTGAAGCATACTTCTAATGCTGACAAGTAAAACTGTAATAATAATAAGCGTAATGATGCGAACAGTAAGTTTGTTGTGAAGCCAACTTCTTGCAATATTCATGAAACCTTCAATTCTCCTATCTCTCTTTTTCCCAAGTCATTTGTATACATATAAATAAAACGGATACGCTAGACGCTCATATCCGCTTTCGCTATATATAGTGTATCATTTAATATTCAAATTTTACTATATTTCGGCGCTTTTTAGTATGTCTTTATTTTCTCTCCGCTATTCTTTTTCATTTTCCCATACATTATGATAAATTAGCTTGTCTAAATCCCTTCTTTTTTCCCAGTTAGCTTGTTCTAAGATTGGTTTCTCAGGGTATTTATCTGTATAGCCAATTGACATGAGCGCTACAGGATCAATATGAGGAGGAATATGTAAAATGTCACGTACATCATTTTTTTTATAAAAACTTACCCATCCCATTGCCAGTCCTTCTGCATATGAAGCAAGCCACATATTTTGAATCGCACACGCAGTTGACATCATATCAGTTTCTGGAATTGAGTTTCTTCCGAGAACATGAGAGCCCCCTCTTGTTGGATCACACGTTACGCAAATAGTTAACGGCGCTTCTTTTAATCCTTGAATCTTTAGCTCTAAAAAATCTTCTTTCTTTTCACCTTCATAATGAATAGCCAGTGCTCTTCTCTCTTTATCTGCTGCCCAGGCAAGTTTATTTTTCACTTCTGTATCAGATACTAATATAAAATTCCAAGGCTGCATAAACCCGACGGAAGGTCCGCTGTGAGCAGCCTGTAGAATGTTATAAACCGTTTCATTCGGAATCTCATCAGACAAAAATGTGCGTACATCTCTTCTTCCGTAAATCGCTTTGTATACCGCTTGCTTTTCGTCGTTTGTAAACGAATTCATCTTTTTTAACCTCCATTAAACTCTTTTTTTAACTATTTTTCTAAAAAAACATTAAAAAAATGTGATCCAAACTTTATGTTTTCTCGTATTACTATATGAATCTATCATAAAGGAGGTTGCAAACATGTTCAACGACGTTTTAATGAACTTATTTAACGCGGTAAGCAGCATCATTAACACAATTGGATAATTTGATTGTACATATTGAGTAAGAGAGGAGGCATATTACATGCTAAACGAGGTACTTATGAACTTTTTTAACGCAGTAAGCAGCATCATCAACACAATCGGATAAAAAAAGCACAAAGAAAAGGGTAACTGCCATTACCACCGTCTTTATGCTTGACTAGTTCAAAATCATATATTTTACAATAAAAAGAACTCTTTGATTAGGAGTTCTTTTTACTTATCCTAACATGTTCCTTTTTATTTGTATATATGCCTTGCTATTTCAACAGATTCACTTATATGTTGCAAGCATACACGTAGGTCTGCAGCTCGTAGTGCAGTTCTTTTAAGTCTTCAGCTGCTTGAGTCAATAACTTCTTTCGCTGAGCTGTATACACATCTAGAATCGCTCTTTCTACTTTTACCTTTTCTTCATATAAAATATCTAACTTATCTTCATTTCCTTCAAGGGAAATAGGCTTTAACATAGCAAATTGATAAATGGGTTGTCCATAATCCAATTTTGTTAAAATAGAACCTACTAATACATCCTGCGAGCATTCATATACGAAGTTTAACAGCGTACTTAATTCTTCTAGACGAGAAATATCCAGCTCTGCATTTTCATTGATCACAGTCCCTATATATTGAAAGCACTCTTCTTCTAACTCATTGTAAATAGTTGTGATGCGGTGCAGTACTTCATTCAACTTCATAAAGTTCCCCCTTCACACACGCTTCTTGATACAACCATATGACAAAACTTGGTGTTTTATACTAACGAAAAAGCGAGGAATATAAACCTCGCTTTTCCTTTTTATCGATACATACTGGCAATGTCTTCAATAAACATAAGCGGTTCTTCTTCTGTTAGTTGTTTAATTGGAGAATAATCCTCTCCACCAAAACTTTGATCTATGTCTTCAATAAACGAAGAAACTTCTTCTGAATCTTCACGATTAGCCGGCACTTCGTATTTCTGTAATTCTGTACGGTGCACGACGGATAAAATATGGCGAGGAAATTGCTGCTTCGTTTTTCCAAAACAGTATACCGGCTTGTGTTTCAAAAAGCGCTCTACTTCCTCTTGCCGGTTATAAATGCTTCCATGATCACCCCAAGCTACCACAACTAGTTCAGCATCTTCCACAGCCTTTTGAATATATTCACCTGTTCTTGTTCCAACAGCTTCTTCTTTTGAAAGCATGCGTAAAAACGAAACATGATCGGTTTGATAGCTGAATAAATAAACGATTTCTAAAACTCCAAATCCCCACTTTTGCGCCAGTTCTATGCATTTGGATACAGCTGTATCATCGCTGTATTCATACGTATTTTCTGGAAAGGACAAGATAAACGTAAGTTTACGTTCGTTTACTTCACTCCATTTGCATAATAGAGAATATTTGTATGTGCCTGTTTCATCAAAAATAACTTCTTTTTTCACTGCTTCCATCCCCCTGCCTTCTTACAATCTTGTTACTTATCTATTGCAAATGAGCTAAGCAGTAATCGTAACCTTGACTGTTAAAAGTTTTATTTTATATGTATTTCAAAATCATGCCTTCATGACAACTTTTCTGCCATTTTTTCAAAAAGCATTTTTTTCTTCTATACATGCTTTTTACAGCTAGTGAATATTCACATATATATCTTTCCTCTTTTCGGACCTCCAGTCAAAATAGATAAAATCAAAAGAATGGTCTATAATAAAGAAATAACCAATGAACTTTTCACTCATGTTTTTGACCGTTACGGATTTTTTCTCAGCAGGTATGTTCAAAACTGATCCTCTGAGAAAATAGAAGATAAATTTGTGTAAAGAAAGGATTTTGTAAATGGCTACTACACACACATTTACAAGAGGAGAAGAAATTGCAAATGCGATTACACACGGCGTTGGAGCCGTACTCAGCATTGTGGGATTAACGCTTTTAATCGTACTTTCTTCGTTAGAAGGAACGCCTTGGCATGTTATCAGTTTTACTATTTACGGAGTAACCATGCTGCTTCTCTATGTCTCCTCTACGCTTGTCCATAGCTTTCCGGAAGGTAAGGTAAAAGATCTTTTTGAGATATTTGACCACTCTTCTATTTATTTGTTTATTGCCGGTACGTACACTCCATTTTTATTTATCGCAGTAAAAGGAACCACCGGCTGGACACTTTTTGGAATTGTATGGGGCATCGCTCTTGCAGGAATTGTATTCAAAGCTTTTTTTGTGAAGAAATTCCTTTTTATTTCCACCATTCTTTACGTATTTATGGGATGGATGATTGTGTTTGCGTGGGATTCGTTAACTCAAAACATTGCCCATCAAGGAATTGTCCTTCTTGTAGTTGGAGGGGTGTTGTATACAATCGGAGCCGTTTTTTACGTATGGCGAGGATTTCGTTTTCACCATATGATTTGGCATATGTTTGTTCTTGGCGGAACCGTACTTCACTTTTTAGCAATCATTTTATATGTATTGCCTATAACCAATTAAAAAAGGGCCAGAAGGCCCTTTTTTAATTGGTTATAGAATTTCTTACCACAGTTTTGCCATTTGAGTCACAAGCGTATAGACTCCTAGCACAGCCATAATAACGACCACAAAACTGCCAAAAACGGTAAGCCAAGTCGGATGCTTGTAATCCCCTACTATCTTCTTTTTATACGCCGCTATAAGCATTGTACCGAGTGTAATAGGTAAGATTAACCCATTTAATGCTCCAGCTAAAATGAGCAGCGTGACCGGCTGACCAATAGTTAAGAAAACCAGGGTTGAAATCGTAATAAATGCAATGATAATCCAGTTTTCATATTTCTCAATCTTTTTGCTGAAGGATTTAATAAAGGAAACCGATGTATATGCCGAACCAATAACTGAAGTGATAGCCGCTGCTGCCATGACGACACCGAATAATTTATAGCCAATATCTCCTGCGGCTAACTGAAAAACAGAGGCTGGTGGATTATCGGGATTCAGTTTTAACCCTTGACTCAACACACCTAATGTCGCCAAAAATAGAAAAATTCGAATGATCGAAGCGATCGTAATGCCGGATACTGCTCCTCTTGTTACTTCCGGAATCGCGGCTTTTCCTTTGATTCCTGCATCTAATAAACGGTGACCTCCTGCAAATGTAATATATCCTCCTACCGTTCCTCCTACAAGAGTAACAATCGCCATTACGTCAATGTGATCCGGCCAAAATGTTTTAGATACCGCTTCTCCTACTGGCGGAGCGGAAGAAACCGCAACATACACCATTAAAATAATTAATATTCCGCCCATTAATTGAGCAAAACGATCCATTAATTTTCCGGCTTCTTTGACTAAAAAGATGGCAATAGAAACAATGGCTGTAATGACTGCACCAACTTTAGGAGAAATACCAAATAGCGCATTGAAGCCAAGACCCGCTCCTCCTACATTTCCAATATTAAATGCTAAGCCTCCGATTACAATTAAAATAGCAATAAATAAACCGAGACCTGGGAAAACACTGTTAGCAATATCCTGTGCTCTTTTTTCTGAGACGGCAATAATACGCCATACGTTTAGCTGAACGCCAATGTCTAATAAAATCGACAGTAAAATGACAAAACCAAAACTTGCGGCGAGAGCTTGTGTAAAGACCGTTGTTTGAGTTAAAAAACCTGGACCCACTGCTGAAGTAGCCATTAAAAATGCTGCTCCGAGGAGCACGCTCCAGTTGCGTTCTTGTTTCATGATGTCACCTCATTGTGGTTGAATAATGATTTGTTCTTCTTTTAGCTTGTCACAAATAGCTTTGGCAAATTCAATAGCATGTGCACCGTCTCCATGAATACAGACGGTATCTGCCTGAATCGGAATCTCTTCATTTTGCACAGTGAATACTTTCTTTTCTTTGACCATTTTAATTACTTGAGAAATAGCTGCTTTCTCATCTTGAATCACGGCGTTTTCAACGTTTCTCGGCGTCAGCATGCCGTTCTGTTGATAGGTTCGATCTGCAAATACTTCCTGAGACGTACGCAAGCCGATTTCGTTTCCAGCTTTAATCGATTCACTTCCAGCAAGACCATATAGAATAGCTTCCTCACTAACATTATAAACAGCTTCAGCAATAGCTTTAGCTATGTCTCGATCCCCTGCAGCCATATTATATAAAGCACCATGAGGTTTCACATGATGAAGGGCCCCTCCTTCTGCACGTATAAAAGCTGAAAGAGCCCCCATTTGATACACCATCAAATCATAAGCTTCTCGAGGCGTAATTTTCATATATCTACGTCCAAATCCAGCTAAATCTTGCAATCCGGGGTGCGCGCCGATCGCCACATTTTCACTCAAAGCCAGCTTTACTGTTTCTCTCATAACCGAAGGATCTCCGGCATGAAAGCCACAAGCAATGTTTGCTGACGTTACATAGCGTAAAATTTCTTTATCATTTCCTAATCTATAGTTCCCAAAGCTCTCCCCTAAGTCACAGTTCAAATCAACGGTAGCCATTTTCTTCCCCCTTATATTTTCATTCGAAGTGCTCTTTTAATATGATTGATTTTCTTTTCCTGCTCCATATATAAATGCTGCGCTTCATCCAGTGAAACGAATTGAAAAGAAACCTTTTGCCCTGGAGAAACTTGTGCCAGCGCCGAAAAATCGGCAGTTGCTACCTGCCCAATTCTAGGGTATCCTCCTGTCGTTTGATGATCTGCTAATAAAACAATGGGCTGTCCTTCTTTTGGTACTTGAATTGTACCAAACGTCACAGCGCTAGAAAGCAGCTCCTTTTCCTGCTGAAGGACTAGTTTCTTCCCTTTTAGTCTATAGCCCATTCGGTCAGATTGCGGCGTAACGTCAAATTCTTGATTAAAGAAATGCTGTTGACTTTCTTTCATAAACCAATCAAATTCCGCACCTTTCATCGTGCGGATAATAGGCGTCTCGTATGAAGGAAGAAGTTTAGGATGAATGGTCCAAAAAGCCTGCTGAAAAGAGCGGTCCGTTTGCTTTTTCACCAGTTTCTTTATAATTGCTTCCCCTATTTCTGTAGGAGGATGGCTTAATACTTCGTCTCCTGACTGTAATGCTTTACCGTGCAGCCCTCCTATCCGAGCGCGAAGCGAAGTAGATGTACTTCCCATAACTGCAGGAACGTTAAAGGCACCGGAAACCGATAAATAAGAACGGCAACCTAAAGTCGGAACACCAAACTGCAGCACGCTCCCTTTTTTCACATATAAAGGCCGCCACATCTTTACGGCTTCATCATTAACAGTTGGCGATAAATCCCCTCCTGTCAGGGCAATTAAAGCATCTTGCTGAAATTCAATTTTTGGTCCCATTAACGTAATTTCAATAACCGGCTGATTTTCTTGATTTCCTACTAATAAGTTGGCAATCCTTAAAGCAACTTTGTCCATTGCCCCGCTGACAATCATGCCGTCCTTTTGATATCCATGTCTGCCGATATCTTGAATCGTTGTTAATAAACCAGGACGCATCACTTTAATACTCATCTTCATCCACCTCCTTTTGTGCTTCATATTCCGTTTCAGAAATGGAAACAAATCGGATACGATCACCTGCTTGAAGTAAGCTTGGCGAGTCTTTTTCTGGGTTAAATAGTGTAAGAGGAGTACGCCCGATTAACTGCCATCCTCCAGGTGTTTCAATTGGGTACACGCCGGTTTGCATTCCTGCGATGCCAACTGACCCTTTTGGGATGCTGTTTCTCGGTGATTCTTTCCTTGGAGTCGCAATTTTTTCACTCATCCCTCCTAAGTAAGGAAAACCAGGAGCAAAGCCTATCATATACACCAAATATTCTCCGTTTGTATGAATGGAGATAACTTCATCAGGCGTTAATGAATGAAAAGCAGCTACTCTCTCTAAGTCCGGGCCGTACTTTCCTCCGTAACACACCGGAATGTCAATTTGTCTAGCGACCGCTTCAGATTTTTCTTCCTGGTGGAAAAGCAGTTCTTCAATATATGTAGATATTGCTGTGTAAGGATTTATTCTTCCTTTTTCACTCATTATCCAAGGATCATAATAGATTGTAACCGTCGTAAAAGCCGGCACATATTCAATCATTCCCTTACATAATGATTGCTCTAGCACCTCAGTAAATTGCTGAATACGTTTATGTATACCGAAATTAATTTCGTCTCCAAATGAAACGACAATGCCGCTATCACCAAGAGGATAAAGTCGATAATCGTTACTCATTCCGTCTCCTCCTTTTTACTTAGTATTGTTTGAGCAGCTCCCTTTAATGCTGTAGTTAGACAGATTCATTAGAATTACTAATGAAGTTATCATTTTCAAATAACATTTTCTTATATATCTAATAAAAAAAAGATCAATAAATCTGTATACCGTATGAATAACATTATACAAATATAAAATAATCTTATGTTCTACTAAAACAAACTCTAAATAAAAATTCAACCTTTTTAGAATTTTATCGTCAAAAGGATCACGTTTTTTCAGTTTTCCTCATAAGAAAACTGCTTTGTTTTTTATACCAAAGCAGTTTTTTGTAAACATCTACAAAAAGGAAAAACTCATGGGCAGTGAACCATTATATACCTCTGCGAGCAAAATCCACAAAACGAAACTTATCAAGACGATGACGTGATTCCGTATACTGAAAAAGGCTTGCATCTTCTAGATACACATAGTTTCTTACTACCACAATATGTTCATAGTCTTTCAAATCTAAGTAACATTTATCTTCGTCCGTCAGCTCGTCAACAGAAATTTCTTTTTTAGCAAAGCTGATTTTCAGCCCAAGATCTTTTTCTAAGTATTCATAAATAGAGCCTTTGCATATGTCTTTTGTGAGGTGAGGAACATATTTTTTATGAAAAAAATCTTTATCTAAAATAATTTTTTCTCCATCGATTTCACGTGCTCGAACTACTTTCCATATGAGATCTTTTTTCGTTGCGCCAAGCTGTGTGCACAAATCTTGATCAGCCTTGATTAATTCAAACTCTTTTACAATAGTAGTCGACGTATGTCCTAGCTTTTCCGCGACTTCTTTGAAGCTAACAAGTCCTGATACTGGAAAATCAAAGCGTGATACGTCTAATACAAAAGAACCTTTTCCTTTCATTTTTTGAATGTACCCATTTTGTGAGAGTAAATTTAACGCTTTCCGTATCGTTTCACGAGACGTTTGATACTGTTCAACAAGCTCATTTTCGGAAGGAAGTTTTGTATTAGGACGCCAGTCACCGCGTTTAATTTTATCGACTAACTGTTCGTAAATGCTGATAAATTTATTTTCTTTCAATTGCCATCACCTATTTTACTTTCTATATATACCCAATTGTATAAAAAGAACGATAGATTGTCACCCATCGTTCTTTTCACTTTTTCTCTATTTTTTTAAATGATACACGATTGATTCATACGGCCGAAGTAAGACTCGCTTGAATTCCTTTGGTGAATCTTCGTAGTTAGACAGCAATATTTCACTATGATATCCTTCAAAAGTTAGATTTTCTGGCAGTTCAAAGGCTGTTTCGCTGCCGTAGAAATTGTTTATCACGAGCAGCTTTTCATCTGCTCCATTTCGGATATAAGCGAAAATCTGCTCGTCTTCTCCAAGAATCAATTCATAGTTTCCATAGGTGATAATCTCGTACTGCTTGCGCAGTGCAATAAGCTTTTGATAAAAATAAAAGATTGAATCTTTATCCTCTAACGCTTTTTCTACATTAATTTTACGGTAGTTATCGGCCGGATTAATCCATGGCTTTCCTTTTGTAAAACCTGCATTCGGCTTATCGTTCCATTGCACCGGTGTACGGGAATTATCTCTTGATTTATGTTTTAAAATTTCCAAAATTTCATTTTCGTCCATTCCTTGTGCACGTTTTATTTCATACACATTTAATGACTCCACATCTCTATATTCATCAATAGAGGAAAACTTCGGGTTTGTCATACCTATTTCTTCGCCTTGATAGATATAAGGCGTTCCCTGCATCAAATGAATCGTTGTAGCGAGCATTTTAGCAGACTTATTATGATAGAGTTCGTCGTCTCCATAGCGTGAAACAACGCGAGGCTGATCATGGTTGCACCAAAATAATGCATTCCATCCCCCACCTTTATTCATTTCCGTTTGCCAAGTTGATAGAATCTCTTTTAATTTAATAAAATCAAAATCTGCTAGGGCCCACTTTTCTCCATTCGGGTAATCGACTTTCAAATGATGAAAATTAAACGTCATACTAAGCTCGCGTCGGTCCGGATGAGAGTACTGAATACAGTGGTCAACGGTTGTGGACGACATTTCTCCAACGGTCATACTATCATATTTTGAAAAAACTTCTTGATTCATTTCCCGCATATATTCGTGCACGCGAGGACCGTCGGTGTAGAATTTCCGGCCATCTCCTGGTGCAATGGAACCATCATCATCTAAAAAACGCTGATCTTTTGAAATTAAATTAATAACATCCAGACGAAATCCATCTACTCCTTTTTCAAACCAAAACGTCATCATATCATACACGCTGCGGCGCACACGCTCGTTTTCCCAGTTCAAATCCGCTTGCGTAACATCAAACAAATGCAGATACGATTGTTCTGTGAGGTTATCATGCTCCCACGCGGATCCCCCAAATTTTGAAACCCAATTCGTCGGAGCACTTCCATCTTCTTTTTGATCTTTCCAAATATAAAAATCTCTGTACGGGTTATCTTTCGATTTTTTAGCTTCTTGAAACCATTCATGTTCAGTTGATGTATGATTAACGACAATATCCATGATGACTTTAAGACCCCGCTTATGCGCTTCTGTTACTAAAAGATCAAAATCCTCCATTGTTCCGTATTCTTCTTGAATAACAAAATAATCACTTATATCATATCCATTATCCCGCTGTGGTGATTTATAAATTGGCGTTAGCCACAGAACATCTACCCCGAGCTTTTTCAAATAATCTAACTTTTCAATAATGCCAGCTATATCACCCACGCCGTTTCCAGTCGTGTCATAAAAACTTTTTGGATAAATTTGATAAACAACCGATTTTTTCCACCAAGGTTCTTGCATCTTTAACACCACCATTTAATTCTTAGAATTATGTTGAAATGAGTCTGTACCCACAACCGTTGATGTAACGGTTGATTTTTTCTGAAGCTTTCCGAGCGTTAACGTTAAAAGAAACGGCACAACGATTACGATAACCATTCCAATAATAAAAGGCGGCCAGCTCTGTGGAACAATTGATAACGGAGCTGGTATACCCCCAATTCCTACCGACGCTGCTTTCACTCCGGCTACAGATATGACAACACCGGCAATAGCTGAACCAATCACTGCAGAAATAAAAGCAAATCTAAAACGCAAATTCACACCAAACATTGCAGGTTCCGTAATGCCAAGCCACGCTGAAACCCCTGACGTTAAAGATAATCCTTTTAATTTCTCATCATCTTTTGAAAGAACCATTACCGCGAAAGCCGCAGAGCCCTGTGCAATATTCGATAATGCTACCATTGGCCATAAGAACGTACTCCCTACGCTTCCAATCAGCTGTAAATCTACGGCCAAAAATGTATGGTGCATCCCTGTAATAACAAGAGGAGCGTATAAACCTCCATATACAAGCCCTCCAATAAATGGAGCCGTTTTAAACAGCCATACAACTGCATCTGTAATAACATTTCCTATTGCAAATGTAATTGGACCAATTACAATAAAAGCGAGAAACCCTGTTACTAAAAGAGCTACAGGTGCTACAATCAAAAGTTGAAATCCATCCGGTATGCGTTTTCGTAAGAATAATTCGATTTTTGCCAAGACGAATGAAGCAACTAACACGGGTAAAACCTGTCCTTGATAGCCTACTTTCTCAACATGCAGGCCAAATAAATTCCACGTATCAATACTTCCTTTTTTTAATGCTTCTCCGTAAGACCAAGCATTTAGCAAGTCAGGATGTACAAGCATGAGCCCGAGGACAATTCCAAATAAAGGACTTCCTCCAAAACGCGTAACAGCTGACCACCCAATAAGAGCTGGCAAAAAGGCAAAAGCCGTATTCGCAATTAAACTAATCATGCTTGCGAAGTCTTTCCACTGTGTATGAACATCTACGATTGATTTATCATCGTAAAAAATTCCGGCTCCTGTTAGTACATTATTGATTCCCATCAATAAACCCGCGGTTACGATGGCCGGTAAAATAGGAATAAAAATGTCAGCTAATGTTTTTATTGCGCGCTGCAGCGGATTTAAGTTTTTAGCCGCTTCGTTTTTCACTTCTTCTTTTGATAGCTCGCCTATACCTGTAAGCGCCACCATTTCTTTATATACTTTATCCACCGTGCCTTGACCAATGACAACTTGAAACTGGCCGTTTGTAGAAAAAGATCCTTTTACTAATTCGTGCTCATCTAGCATACGTTGATTGACTTTACCTTCATCTTTTAAAACAAGTCGAAGGCGCGTTACACAGTGCGTTGCAGCAGAGATATTTTCTTTTCCGCCAACGGCTTCTACAATGCGTTCAACAGATTCTCGATTCATGTCTTTTCCCCCTTGTTTCCGCTTTCATTTCACTCCTGTATCTCCCATCCCCCATATAAATCTCACCACAAACCTGTATATACAAGTTTTATGTTTTTATTCTAACCTGTATATACAAGTTCGTCAACAAAAATAAAATTACTTCTTTTTCATTTCATGATATAGTCAAAAAGCAAAGTGTATGGAAGGAGACATTACAATGCTGCAAGTAAGATTAATGGGAACACAAGAAGAAATTAATGAAGTAATCAAACAATTTGAACAGAACTACCATATAGAACATCAGTCAAAAGAATATACGCGAAGCGCTAATCCAAAATATGAGCACAAAAAAGATACTCGGGTGTATCTTTCTATGCATCCTAAAAAATAATTTCTGCTTTATTTCAGAGAAGAATAGTAGCTTTTACAAACTAAAGGATTTATATTATAATTTCAGTATTTACTATAACATCCGATTTGTATTTAAAAATCAGAAAGAGGCTTAAAAATGGCATATAACGACATATCTCTTAGAGAGAAAAGTATTGTGTTTATCGGCTTTATGGGGGTAGGAAAAACAACTATTGGAGAAATGGTTGCCAAAAAATTGTATAGAGATTTTGTTGATATAGATCAAGAAATCGAAAAAGAATTTAATATGCCTACTTCTCAGATTTTTAAAGAGCACGGTGAAACTTTCTTCAGACAAAAAGAAAAAGAAGTAATAAGTCGACTTTCACAGCAGCGCTTAAAAATCATTTCTTTAGGGGGAGGCGCTTTTTTACAAGAAGAAATTCAAGAGATTTGTTTATCCAACTGCATCGTATTCTTTTTAGATTTGTCTTGGGATTCTTGGAAAGAACGCATTAGTTTGATCATTGATAGCCGTCCTGTTTTACAAGGAAGAAGCTTAGAAGATATTGAAAAGCTATTTTACGACCGTCAAGCTATCTACTCAAACCACCATTCAAAAGTTGAAACTGATAATTTGGATATCGAAGAAGTAGCTAACTATATCGTTGATTCATTAAAAACAGCTTGGGATATTTATCAACCTTAATGAAATAAAGGTTTGTTCCCTTAACAAGCCTTTACAAAAAAAGACGTAGCTTAATGCTACGTCTTTTTTCATTCCTAATGGGAACTCATATAAAAATTGATAAAAAAGGCAATGGTGATTACATACATCATCCAATGAATTTCGCGATGGCGTCCTGTAAACAGTTTAATCGCTGTGTATGAAATGAAGCCGAATGCTAACCCTTCTGCAATGCTGTAGGTTAACGGCATCATGACAATTGTTAAGAAAGCGGGAACAACTTCAGTGAAATCGTCGAAGTTAACGTTTCGAATGTCACTTAGCATAAGCGAACCAATAATAATGAGTGCTGGAGCAGTAGCAACGCTTGGGATAAATTGAATAAGCGGTGCAAAAAACAAGGTAAATATAAATAAGATGGCAACCGTTAATGCCTTTAAGCCGGTACGCCCTCCTTCTGCAATACCTGTTGCATTTTCAATATACGTATTTAACGCAGTGCTTCCAAAAATAGCACTCGCCATTGTACCAATTGAATCTGCTGCAAGCGCGCGATTTAAACCTGGAATTTTACCGTTTTTATCTACTAAGTTTGCTTTTTTAGATAGTCCAATCAATGTCGCTAGCGTATCAAATAATTCTACGATGGTGAAAGAAAATACAACTGAAAAAATGCCGTAGGCAACTGCACCCTTTAAATCCATTTGAAAGAATGTTTCTCCAACGCTTGGCGGCGTAGCTGAAAAGACGTCTTTCAGAGAATGAGGAACTGCTTGTACTCCTACAATCATTGCTAATATTGTCGTAGCAAAAATACTTATAATAAGAGCACCTTTTACATTTTTAGCCATCAGTACAGCTGCTAATATCAGCCCAAAAATAGCAAGTAACGGGCCTTTATCCATGACATTTCCGAGCCCTACAAAAGTAGACTCGTTTGCCACAACTAATCCAGCGTTTTTCAAACCGATAAACGCAACAAAAAGACCAATTCCAACTGCTATTGAAGACTTTAATACGTTCGGAATGGCATCAATAATCTTTCCGCGTATTCCTGTTACCGTTAAAACAAAAAATAAGACCCCGGATATAAAAACTGCTCCAAGTGCCGTTTGCCATGACAATCCTTGTCCTAATACTACTGAATACGTAAAAAACGCATTTAAACCCATCCCTGGACCGGTTACAATCGGGAAGTTTGCCCATAGAGCCATCAGTAACGTACTAAATACAATGGCATAAATGGTAGCTGCAAGAGCCGCTTCTCGAGGGATACCCGCGTCAGACATGATAATGGGATTGACGATTACCATATAACTGACCGTCATAAAAGTTGTAAGTCCTGCTAGTATTTCTTGTTTTGGTGTTGTGTTGCGCTCTGATAGTTTAAACAAGCGCTCTAATATTCCGTTACGCTCCAACACGCGCGCCTCCCTACTTCTAAAAAAAATAAAAAATCCTACCTATTCAAATGTCCTAAAAAGGACACGATTTAGGAGGATTTTACGTTTCAAAGTAAAATCTTTTGTCCTATTATAGTCTTAATTTGTAGATATGCAAAGGTGGAAAACGCTATCATTATAAAAATTTTTATCTTCCGTTAGTTTGGAATTTTGAAAATTTATTTCTCTTATCTTTTTAGTCTGTTGCAAGAGTACTCTTTTTACTCATTTATACAAAAAAGAGATTGAGACATAACTAAATAAATCCATTCTAAAGACAAATAAATGGAATAATCGCAGGAATCTACGCCTTGTCCTTCAATCAACAGCTAGAAGCAACTAAACAGATGAAACCTACGTTCACCTTGACAACAAAAAACTCAAATTATTAATCAATAACTCCGATTAATAATTCGAGTTTTACTTTTGTTAAAATACTTTTATCCCAGCCTCTTCTTCGTTTTACATCTTACGAAATTAAAAGTGGAATTCTTTTTAAAAGACGATCTATCGAATGATTTGCCTCTTTCAGCACAATTCCTTGGTCAATGGTTTTTAACTGGCGATTCTCCATCACAATTTCACCGTCAACCATTGTTAGTTCTACATCTCCTCGCGTTGCTGAATACACAACTCTGGAAATAGGGTCTACGCCGTAAGATGGAAAAGTATGAAACTGATTTAAATTTAAAATGGCAAGATCCGCTTTTTTCCCAACCTCTAAACTTCCAATTTCTTTTTCAAGCCCAACTGCTTTCGCTCCTCCGATTGTAGCCATTTCGAGCACGTGTTTTGCATTCATGGCTGTTGGTCCGTAAGAGGGTTTATGAATCGTAGCGGCCAGCCTCATTTCGTTGAACATATCCAAATTATTATTACAAGGAGCACCATCAGCGCCAAGGCTTAAAAATACACCTTGCTCTAATAAACTGGGCACATCTGCGATTCCCGATGCAAGTTTTAAGTTTGAGCCTGGGCAATGACTGACTTTTACTCCTTGATTCTTAATAATTTGCTTTTCTTGATCGTTTAGCCACACACAGTGCGCTAAAATAAGGCGCTCATTGGCTAATCCTAAATGGTCTAAGTACATGATATTTCTCATACCCGTTTCAGCTTCTACAATGCGAATTTCTTCTTGATTCTCAGAAGCATGAGTATGGACATGAACATTATAGGCAGCTGATAAGTGGCTCACTTCACGCAGCAAATCTTCCGTACACGACAGCACAAATCTTGGGGAGAATGCGTATCGAATACGACCGTTATTTGAATTATGCCATTTTTCAAGCAGCTCTACGCTTTCTTTAATCGAGTCAGCCGTTGTCTCCTGCAGAGCTTTTGGCAGATCGTCGCCTTTTTTATCCATCATTACTTTTCCTGCAAGAGCTCGGATTCCACTCTTAGATATAGCTTGAAAAGCAGAGTCCGTATGATGAACAGTTTCCATATCGACAATTGTTGTAGTCCCGCTTTGAATGAGTTCACCGATCCCTAACAGTGCTGAATAATAGATAGATTCTTCATCATGCGAAGCTTCAAGCGGCCATATTTTCTTCTTTAGCCAGTCTAGCAGCTCTAAATCATCTGCTTGCCCTCTAAAAAGCGTTTGACATAAATGAATATGAGTATGTATAAAGCCCGGCACAATCGTTTTATTTGCTGCGTCAATGACTTTATCTACCTTTTCCGGATGCAGATTTTTCCCGATGGCTGCAATACGATTTCCAACAATATAAAGGTCACCGTAAATAATATCATTCTTCTCATTCATCGTAATAATCTCTGCATTTTTAATTAATGTGTGCGTCATACCTTCTTTCCCCTCTTTCGTAACATCTATCTATTTCTAGCTCAAACCGAACACTAACATCTTCAAGCAATCTTTCTTACACTGGTCTTAAATATATATGGTGCATGCTCTGAGTTGAATAAGTGCAGGTAACCTCATGGGCGATAGAGACTTTGGGTAAAAAAAATTCCTAGCTGATTATACAGCTAGGAGGTTGGATTTATGATAAAATCCCAAGTCCCTTTTTCAAGAGGTTATACGAAATCGCAGGAGAATAATGTGATCTTGTATTTATAATATGGTGTTTTCAGTCTATATACCAGCTTTTTGTCAGAAGTTCTAACATTGTTTTTTTATTCTTTTTCACTATGTGACTTTTCTTGACACCCTTAATTTTCATGTTATGCAATTTATTCTCGTTTCTTCTATGTAATATTTACTAAAAATAAAGAATCTATCTTCTGTTTCTATACAAAACAGAAAAGTTATTTTATGATTTGTATGATTAAAAAACTACAAATCTATATTTTAGGGGTGATTAACTTGGAAAAAATAAATGTTGGCTGTCGTTTTACGCTTTCCGTTATGAGCGATAACTTCATCGATATTATTTTAAGCGCACTAAACGAAGTGGATATGTCTAAAGTTCAGCGAAAAACGGACCGTGTTAGTACGTTTATTGAAGGAACTGCCAAAGACGTATTTGAAGTTGTACAGGCCATTTATAAAAGTGCTGGAAAATCAGAAAAGCATATTGTGCTGAATGCCACGTTTTCAACAGGGCGTCACGAAGAATATTTCGAAGAAAGAAAAATAAACTCAAAAGAAAACATGCCTTTAAACCAACAGCTTTGTGCTTCGTTCCCTGTATCCACTCAATTTTCTTTGTATCCATTAGATACGCCGCATTATGTAGACATCATCAAAAGCGGAATTGGCGCAGTTAAACAACAGGGAGTATTTGCCGAAACCGTGCCTTTTGCAACAGCTTTAGAAGGAGATGTGGACAAAGTATTCGCTTCTCTATACGAATGCTTTATGAAATCTGTACAGCAAGCTCGTGTCGTGATGACAGTTAATATGTCAGCACACAGCCCTTCTTCAAAACGATAAATTACTTCTTATCTATTTATAAAGATAGAGTACTAGAAAGGATTTATATGAATATGGCTACAAAAAAAACGTTTTTTTCTTTTTCCCTGATAGGTGCATTATTATGTCTATTAGTCGTACCAAACTCTGTTCAGGCTAGTGAAAAACCTGCTCATTTAACGGTTGCTTCTTACACGCAGTTCTTGAAAGGGCAAGGTGATAAAAGTTCACTGTATGAATTTTCAAAACTGTCGCGTCAACAAAAACAAAAAGTTGTACAATCACTAAGGGATCCATCTCTGTTCAAAATGGATATTGAAGAGAGCAGCGGCACGGTCGAAGCTGCAAGTACAGCAGCATACGGAGCAAAAACGGCTTCACCTTTATTCAAAACAGCAGCTTATACGGCTTCTTATAAAGCGGCTGGATTTACAACAACAAAACTAACGGTGTATGTAGATTATTACACAAAAAGCTCCTCAGTAACTTCAGTCAAAAGTGTACGAGGTGTGGTCACAAAAAACGTAAACCCCCTTGTGTCTATTTCAAAAAAGAGCTCAAAATCTTGGGTACAAAATAATCGAGCCTACGGACGAATTGACTGGCAGTGGAAAGTTGCAGCTAAAAATGCTGGAATCAAAAGACAAACCGCTTATGGTACGGCTTCCGGCGCTTCTGGCGGATCTACAGCTACAGTCAATTGATAATGAGGAATAAACGATGAAAAAAATGATGTGGTGGATTATTGGTATTACGGCCGGGGTGCTTTTACTAGGAATTCTGGTAGGTTATTTATCATTTTACAGCATATAAAAACAGCAGGTAATTTCACCTGCTGTTTTTTATCTAAATGTCATATTCTTGTCATAAAATTAAAACCTCCACTTACAGTGTCTAAGTGCCTGTAAGAAGAGGTTGGGATCACAATTGTTAGTAAGCCTGGTCTCTTCTCATCTTTCAAGCACTGCTTGTGGGAGTTGGCACGGTTCTATAAAGTCCGTTGCCGAGGTTTCACAGGGCCTATCCCTCCGCCTCTCTTGATAAGAAGTTTGTCGAATTTTGTTGATAATTGTTGATAAGATAAATATTATGTTACATGCTGCACAAACAGATGTCAACTACTTTTCAGAAAATTGTTTTCCCTCTAAAACTATGATATCGCTACCATTACTATGACAACTAGGTTACAAATATATAAATTTTTTATATTTTTTTATTACGCTTTTACAGCTGACTTTTTCTCAAAAGAAGTAATAGCCTCATCTAGCATACGAATGCCGTCATCTATCTGTTCTTTTGTCACAGTAAGCGGAGGTACCATGCGAATAACTTCACTTGCATTTCCGCAAAAATAAAATAACACGCCTTTTTCTAAAGCTAAGTCCAAAATCTCGAATAAAGCGTCTCCATCTCCTTCTCCCGTATGCGGATTAACAATTTCAATTCCAACCATAAGTCCTAAACCACGGATATCTCCAATAACTGAATGTTTTTCCTTTAAAAGATGCAGCTTTTCTAATGCATAAGCGCCCATTTTTTTCGTGTTATCCAGCAGCTGTTCTTCTTTCATCACTTCAAGAGTTGCAAGAGCTGCTGAACATCCGATAGGATTCCCTCCAAATGTTGTACTATGTGTGCCAAGAGGCCACTGCTTCATTAATTCTTGAGAAGCGACCGTTGCGCTAAGCGGAATTCCAGAAGCAATTCCTTTTGCTATAGCCATAATATCTGGTACAACATCAAACGTTTGGCCAGCAAACCATTCACCGGTACGGCCAAACCCTGTTTGCACTTCATCGAAAATAAGTAATATTCCGTGACGATCACAAATCTCTCTTAACTTCTTCATCCAACTTTTCGGAGGGATAATATAGCCGCCTTCGCCTAATACTGGTTCCAAAATAACGGCCGCCACTTCTTCAGGCGTGACTTGGTGCTTAAACAGTATTTCAAAATCTTTTTCAAGCTTTTCAGTAAAGTATACATCGCTGTCTAGCTCCGCAGGGCACTCTTTTGGATTGGCATATGGAATTTGATATGTCAGTCCCGAAGGCTGCTGAAATTGTCTATATTTGCTTTTCGATGTTGTAACACTTAAAGCTCCCATCGAGCGGCCATGAAAACACCCTAAAAAAGAAATAACATACGGACGCTTTGTAACATGCCTCGCTAATTTCAAGGCTCCTTCAATTGCTTCGGTGCCACTATTTCCAAAGAAAAAGCAGTCTAAATTGCCCGGCGTTACTTTTCCTAACTCATCGGCTAACTTTAATATCGATTCGTACATAATGACACCTGAGGGACCGTGCAATAATTGATCTGCTCCGTCTTTGATTGCTTTTACTACTTTCGGATGTCTGTGTCCTACATTTGTCGTAGCGATTCCGGAAGTAAAATCGAGATATTCTTTACCATCCAATCCATAATAATAGCATCCTTCTTCTTTCACAACGGGCAAATTCGGATGATCTTTAGCCATTGTGGGTGCTAGCAATTCAGGCATTCTTTCAAATAAGTGACTCCAATCTTTAGACATACTACATCCTCCTTGAAATTATACAAATCAATTAATCTTATTCCGAAATATAGTTACTTATTAAACAATATTAGGAAATCCAGTTATACTAAACGCTTTAATAGAATAGTAATAAAACTTATTTTACTATGCATTTTTATTAAAATCAATTGTATAAATATTTATATATATAATTAATATGCGGAGTCTCATCCCTTCCGCTTTTCCCATAGGAGTCTTCGCCTTTCCCTCCAATCAACAGCCAGAAGTACTTACATATATGAAACCTGCGTTCACCATAACCATAAAAAAATCCGAACGATTAATCGTTCGGATCCTTCCTCAACTAAAATACTACTGTCACAGCCTCTTTAAGTATATTTATTCAAGATGTTTGGCATCATTGATTGTTTCAAGACGCCATTTTCCACTTTCATAAGCAAAAGTTGTAATCGATGTATTTTGTAAAATAGTAGTCCCTGTTCCTTGTTCTCCGCTTGTTACATGATGAATGAATGTATTAATTGCCGCCCCGTGACTAACAACTGCTACTTTCTTTCCAATAGACTCCTTCATGATTTCCGTTAAACGCCGAACCATCCGTTCTTGAGCGGCTTCGAGTGTTTCAATATTATATAAAGGTTCTTCTCCCCAATTTGTCGCATAGTTTGGCACAAGATCATGCAGAACTTCTACGTTCTTTGATTCTAATTCTCCAAAAGAGCGCTCGCGCAGCTGCTCACAAACCTCGACTTTCTCTACTTTAGCGACTGCGGCAATTTTCCTAGCCGTCTCCTGCGCACGAAGCAAATCGCTTGTGTAGACTACATCAATATGGATATCTTTAAAACGTTCCGCTACGCGTTTGGCTTGTTGCTTTCCTGTTTCGTTGAGCGGAATATCAGCATGCCCTTGAATAAGTTTGTTTTTATTCCAATCTGTTTGGCCGTGTCTAATTAAGTAAAGCATCGTAATCCCCCTTTAATCTCGTTTTAAAAATTGATAAACAGCTTTATCAACCTCTGAGCTTTCATGTAAATCCGAATGTGCTTCATGAAACGTTTGGAGATGAATGTGTTCGGTAAACTCTTGCAGTCCGTATGCACTTTCTACTGTTACCACTCCATCTGTCTTATCTCCCACATCTCCTGCTCCTGAAAAAACGTCGATCTCTTTTGAGAAATCTTGACGACTTTCGTATAGCTTGTTTAACGCTATAGAGTGAAAAGCTAAATCACGAGCCCCCATAGATTCAATATGATTACGTGCATGAGGATACATCTCCATTAATTCCTGATAATCTAATCCTTGAATTGGCGATCCTAACGTAACTAACTTTTGAATATATTGAGGGTTAGCCAAACTAACTGCTGCTGCTGTTACTCCTCCCATACTATGTCCAACTAAATCAACAGAAGATGCTTTATATGTATCACGTACATCTTGCATAATAGCTTCAATCCATTTTTGCTGCTGTGCAATACTGGCATCTGGCTTTTTAAAGACGATATGAATAAGCGGGAGTTTTCCCTCTTTTGCTTTCATAATGTGCTTCCACTGAATAGCTCCATCTTTTTGAACGACGCAGTAACCTACTTTAGTTCCCCATCCGTTTTGTTCAAATCGTTTAATCATTTTCCCTAAGCTTTTTTGACTGCCTAAATAGCCATGAATAAATAAAACCGGCACATTTTTCGATTGGGCGCCTCGTTTTATTTGTGGGGCAAAAATATAAAAACAAAGCGAAATAAATAATATGATACTAATCAATAAAATTAACAGCCGCAAGTTCTCACCCTCCGATCGTCTCGTCTATTACACTCATTAATAAAAAAATTTGGAGTAAATTTTATTCTGATACGTCCTGTAAGCTGCAGAACTTGTCATCTTTTTCTTGTCAACGAGCTGCTCAAAGCGCAAACGCTTTTCCGTAAGCATCTCTGTTAGCCTTTGTTCTTCATTAGCATCCGTGCATATAGAAATCAATTCTTCTATTGTAGCCATATCTCGTTTTAGCTCTTGTTCATCACTTATCATATTTGCATTTTTCAACATCCTATACACTTGGCGCAGTTCTTCAGGTATATGTGATAAATCTTCTAACTTTAATGGTTTTCCTTCCCCAGGCAGCTTATCAAAGTCACCGTCTTTTATTGCTTGTCTAATTCTTTCTTCAGCAATTATATACGCAATATCCAAGGAAAGACCTCCTTTAAGAAAATATAAAATTCAATCTTACCTTCTATATAAAAGATGTATAAAAAACACAGCTTTTATAACCGTATTTTTTATTATACTATGATTATAAAAATTGAACTACCTTCACTTCTTGGAGAGACTATCCTCCCTTTGTGAAATCGTTTCTAGAGCTTCACTCCTTTCACTATCAAACTTTCTTGAGCAGTTTGTTAACGAGCTGAAAGTCAATAAACGATTCTGCATGAGGTTTTGTTATCTTATCTTACTATATTTATACAAAAAAGCCTCCTTACGCATGTAAGGAGGTGGAAAAAGGTAATTCTAAGGTCATCATGTTATGCCTACTTTCTATAAAACCACATTTTGATAGCGTTTTCAATGTTTTTTTATTACTTTACTAATTTTCTTTTCGTTTAATGAGACTCCGTACATATAACGAAGCCTCACCAAATTTCTACTCTTCTTTATCTGATGGAATCATAATTTCTCCTTCATGCTCTTGTTTTTTCAAAAGCAGCTGGAGAATGGTTTTAGATAATTTACTAGGCTGATAGGGTTTAATCAGAAACTCACACACTCCAAGCTCTAATCCTTTGCTTCTTTCGTCTAAAGCAGATGAGATTAAGATAGGAATTTTTTCTGTCTCTGTATTTTCTTTGAGATGTCTTAAAACATCCCATCCGTCTAACTTATTTTCTCCTAGCATAATATCTAGAACAACCACTTCAGGCTTTTGCTGATGAATAGAATTTAATGCGTCTTCTCCGTTGTTAAAATACCGAACGTGAAAACCGCTTTCTTTTAATTCTACCTGTAAAAGCGTCGCTAAACTTTTATCATCTTCTACAATCACTACGCTTTTACGGTTATCATTCGTACTTATCATCTCTTCATCGTACTGAACTTCATATAGAAGCGGGAGAACAACCGTGAATGTTGTTCCTTTTTTCCATTCCGATTGTACAGTAATGTCTCCACCATGAGCTTTTACAATTTCTTTTACAATTGCTAATCCTAGACCCGTTCCGCCAATTTTGCGCATATCGGAGTTATCTACTCTGTAGAATTTGGTAAACAATTGACCTAGCGCTTCACTTGGTATACCAATTCCTTCATCTTGAATATCAATATAAACAGCGTGTTCCTTTTGATACACTTTAACTGTAACGTTCCCTCCATCGGGCGAATATTTTACTGCATTGCTAATTACATTATTAAACAATTGCAGAAGCTTATCTTTATCTCCCATTACTGTAAAATGCTCTTGATCGGAAATCATATCAAATTCATGCTTACTTGTTTGTATGTTCTGGACCTCAATCACCTGCTTAATAAGTGGCAGAATGTCTTGATACTTTTTATCGTAGGTTTGTTTCCCCGCTTCCATTCTTTGGACATCCAAAAAATCGTTGATTAAAGAAGTTAACCGCTGTGCTTCCTGATAAATAGTAGTTAAATACTTCTTCTGTCTTTCTTCTTTTAATGTTTTGTTTAGCATAAGCTCAGTGAACCCTAATACACTTGCTAAAGGTGTGCGCAGCTCGTGACTCACAGTGCTTACAAATTCCGACTTCATCTGATCAACTTCAAATTCTTTCGTAATATCACGATGAACGAACAATACGCCAAACATCTGACGGTTTCGATATACGTATTCGCTATAAACTTTTATAACTTTTCGCTTACCTTCCGTGTGCAGATAATAAACAAAAGACTTTTCTACTTGCTCTCCCTTACAAATGGCTTTAACGTATTGTCTTAGCTCCTCTATATTTTCGACTTTTTGAGAGAGAGCATCTAGCCATTGATCGCGAGAAAGCTGAAGAAGCCCGCTTTGATGCTCATATTGAAACAATTCGCTAGTCTTCGTATTCACTTGTAGAATCGTACCGCTTGTATCTACAAGCTGCATTCCTTCTTGAATCGAATTTAAAATATCTTGAGATAGCAGTCTGTCATGCTCAGACTCTTCGTAAATATAAATTTTTTCAAGAGCAATCGTAATTTGTTTGGCCAATATTTCAAATGTCTGTAATTCATGTTCTGTGTATTCATCCGCGTAGCGGCTGTAAAACATATAGGCTAGCATATCTCCCTGTGAAGACAGCACCGGTACGATAACATCATACAAATAAAACGTTTGCCGATGATATAGGCGCTCATGTTCTATACACTCTCTTTTTACTACCATACATTTTTTCGTCTTTTGCACATGATCAATGTAATTATTATGAAGGTTTTCCATCATCTGTTTAACACTTGATGAAGATAGACCAAATGAAGCATGTGTCTTTTCATCGGTTAGCATAATAAAACCGTGATCAGCTTTCATCACCCGGCTCATGTTTGTGACAGCACTCGTGAGAACTTCTTGCTTGTGAAGAGAATTTGTTAGTCCATGCACAAATAAATTGCGCAATTCTAACTCGCCTTCTCGTTCCTTTGTCAATTCCAATGCGTGCTGAAGTTCATCTTGCTGACTGTGCAACTCATCTTGCTGTGCAATCAGCTCTTCATTTTGAGCCGTTAACTCCTGTTCGTTATTTTGCAAAGTCGATACCATTTTGTAAAAGGCCTGAGATAGCATACCGATTTCATCTCTTCTATGTTCATCGAATGTCATAGGCATTTCTTTTCCCGCAGCAATTTCGCTTGCCGTATATGCTAGCTGACTCAGCGGCTTTACAAACTTATTTAGCAATACCCGTGTAAGCAATAATAAAATGACCACTGTAAACGCTAAAAATAAAATAAAGAACGTTTGACTTTTCTGCATGTCACTCGACGTGTCATCGTACTGTGTATTTAAGTCTTTAGTTAATTCATTTTGGTAGTCATCAAGTTCTTTTTGCATTTGTTCTATTGATTTAGAAGCAGCCTTCCGCTCAGGACTAGAGCGGACTCCTTCAATGCCTTTTTTGTCGTAAATATCTTTAAAATAAGGAAGCGTTTGATTAAAATACGTGTTTAGCATCACCGTCGCTTCATTTACAAACGTACGTTCACGTCTATCTGCCGCTAGACCTGAAAGTCGATCAAGATTTTCTTCGATACTTTTTTGCTGACTTGCAGCCTCGTTATACATATCCTCTGAATCAAATGCAATAAACCCACGAGCCTGCAAAAAAGCTCTGTTCATTGATTTATCAATTGTAGATAGCAGCTGTGCCTTTTCCCGTACTTGTGCCCTGTACTGGGCATAATCAGCTGTAATTTCTTTTTGCCGTACAACAAGTACAGTTGAACCCGCCGCAAAAGCAAGTAAAAGGATACTTGCTAAGAAGATGAACTGGGTTGAGATACTTTTTCGTTTTAGTTTATTGTTCATCTAAAATTTCCTCAACACGTTCGGCTAGCAATAGGGGACTAAACGGTTTAGACATAAAATACGCAGCCCCTGCTTCTAACACCCGGCTTTGATCAGCAGCTTGATTCTTAGCTGAAAGCATCAATACTTTTGTATGGCGCTTATCTTTCATTTCTTTCAGCTGCTGAATGACTTCAAGCCCGGTGAACACGGGCATCATATAATCCAAAATAATTAAGTCAAAATCACGTTCTTTAATAAATGCCAACGCTTCTTCGCCGTTTTCTGCTTCCGTCACTTCATGTCCTTCATCTTCAAGCGTATCTACCACTAACATACGAAGCACTTCTTCATCTTCCGCTAATAAAATTTTTGCCATTGTTATTCCTCCGCTTGTAGTCGTCCATACGTTTTTTGCAATATGAAGTAGGACGGCTTTATTCGTTCGTGAAAAGTTGGATACTCCCAATTTTTCCACTTGTATAAGTAAAAATCTTTTAATAAAAGTTCTCCTTTTTTCTGAGTCGGAAACGTATCTTCCACGTCATTGCTCTTCTTATTAACAGCTACGACTCCCACTTGAATTCCTTTCATTTTCTCGCTGGATTCTAATCCTTTTTTGGACCAAATATCTCCCATTATTTCTTTTTGACTCGGGTCTTTTACATTTAAAAGCGCCCAAGGAATGCGAAGTTCAGCAATTCCATTTGATTCATTCACTTTAAAATCTGCTAGCGAATCAAATGAAGAAGAGTTAGGATCGCTGTTTCCTTCTTGGAGCTTCCCAGTTTCATAGGCGTCAAAAGGAATGGTTCTCTTGTTTTTCCCCTCTCCAATCGCTAACTCTTTGTTAAGGGCGAGCCTGATTGGATTAAACATGCCGTTATCTTTTGTATCGGTTCCTTTTACAGATGGAATCATTTGAAGCTGATGGGCATACGAAAAATAATACGTATCGTAATAGCTGTCTATCCACAAGTGACTGTCTTCTTTCCCGTTTAATTCTGCTACAAAATCAATTCCTTTTGTTTTTAAAGAAGGAATTTGAGGAATCTTTGACTGTCCCTGATTGTTAATTGTGTTAAACAAGAAATAAAGCTTTTGATCTTCCAGCTCTTTTGCACTCACGCGTAGATATAGATAACCTTCATCACTTGTAATGTTCAATGCTTTTAACTTCTTAGACGGCTTATATACCGACTTGCTGTTCAGCTTTTTCCAATCATCTGATTTGCCGTCTACTTTGACTTTCAGCTTTGTTCCTGGATCAAAACTCAACAGGCCAAAATGCTGTTCTCCCGTTTGCAAATTCGTCCAAAATGGCCTGCGGTTCGGATTGTCGTACTCCATCGTATTCCACGTTCGCTTAAACCATTCATCTTGCCATGTAAAGACCATACCGCCAGCCATTTTTTCTTCAACAATATCTTCGTACAAGCGTGACAGAATCTTTCCTTGTTCTTGTTCCGTATGAAAGCCTTGATCCCATCCGTATACGTTTCTATGGGTGAGTCCTCGCGAAGCTGGAATGCCAAATTCAGCAACAAGCACGGGCATATGATGAACTTCTTTCATATTTTGCAAATAACCTGCGTAGTTATTTTTCTCTCCTCGATGATCGCGATAAGCGAGATAACGAGGTTCATAGTTTAAGAAATCAGGATAGTAAGGATAAATATGATAAGAAGCAAATAATCCCGGCTCAAATTTTTTAGTTGTGTGAATTAAATTAGGATTAACAGACACTTTATCTTCGTCTTCAGAAGGCTCATATGGATGAGTCAATAAATCCGTCGTCACCCAGTTCGTAAAGCTCATAGGCCGCTGCCAATCATATTTATCCTGCTCATAGGAAATTGTTTTTTCCATAAGCTGCGCAAGCCAAATTTCAAAGGGATTGCCTTTTTCAGTATAGATGTACTTCCCTTTAAAATCTTTCATTCCTTTATGTTTTTCATTTGTCGAAAGGGCTACCGTGGGATCCCATTCAACTCCTATAATCCAGCCTAAAACATAAGGAGACACGTCTGCTGTATACGTTCCGCTTGCATGTCCCGTCCGTTTTGGCAGTGTTGCATTTCCATGAATAACGTTTACAATCCTTTTCATTTCAGCTTCAAATTCTTTTGTATTTTCCTTTGCAAAAGCATCTTGTGAATCATAGAAAACTTCTTCATTCACCCATACTCCATGAAAAAGATAAATGGGTTCTTTGGCTTTTTGGTTATACTCAGCAAGCGCTTCATAAAAGCCGGGAGGGTGAATGGTGTATACGCGGATTGAGTTTGCATTCATCTTGCCAATTTCTTTAAACCAGCGCAAATATTCTTCTTTCGAAATAGCGGTCTCACCAGGGAAATGGCCTGGCTTACTAATGCCCATATTTACTCCTTTAATCAGCAAATCTTTCCACTTGCCGTTTTGATAAACTTGCAAATAATCTTTTCCTACTTTCCCTGCTACTTTACGGTCAGCATCTTCATAGATTTCCATATTTTCATTAAAAGTAACAGAAGCAGGCTGCGATGCATTTTGCTGTTGATCTATAATCTTATTCATAAGAGGCAGATAAACAGTCCAGTAAAAAGAAGACTCATCTTCTTTTCCGATTTTCTCTGTCCATTTCTTCCACACCGGGTAAAAAGAGGTTTGATAAATGGAAGGTACTTCTCCTTGATCTGCAAAATCTCCTGCAAAGTAATAAGTATCATATCGCTCTTTATTATGATGAACGACTGCTGGTATGGACAAAGGAATACCATTTTCCTTTAGCTTGTTTTTTCCTTCAGAATCCAAGTGAAAGACAAACTGAGCCTGCACATCACTTTTTTGCTGGGGTGTAATTACGTCAAACCAATATTGATAAGCAGATTCATCCTGTAAATTCAATGTTTTTTTTCCTTGTTTTGTATATTGAAACCATACTGGATTTTCTTTTAATTCTTTTTCCGTTATAATAACGAGCTTATTGGATTCATTAACAAACAGTAAGCCTTTGCCCGTAAGGTTCCACTCTTTGTTGTACTGCTTTTTGTAAGCACTTTTCACCCAAGCAGGAACTTCTTCACTGCCGAATTCATCAAAATAGCGACCAATCCAGCCGGACCACGTAACATTGTACAATTCATACAGTTCTTTGCGAACGTCTAGAGAAGTAGGACTTCCAAATGTATTAAACTCTCCAATCAGCGTTTTTGTACGTCCATTCAGTGCTTTCTTAACGTAGCTCACATCTTCAGAAGTCATGCCGCCATACACCAGCTGAGAACGATCTCCTCTTTTAGCTTTTACGCCTAAATCTTCTTTGTATACGCCATACGTGTCCGTGATATAAATCATATCTGCAGAGTTTGTTTTTGGCAGAGATTTAATGCTGTATGTTTTATCTCCATTCGGATAAAACCCTGCATAATCTTTTGAGATTTCATAAGGCTTCCCGTCTTTGCGTACTTTCGCTTGATTCAGCATCCACATTAAGCCCTGATGCTCTCGAAACGTTTGATCTGGCACTGTTTTATCAATGACAAGCATATTCAAATCAGTTGGTTTCTTTAGCTGCCAAATAAGAAATGGCGAAGCCGTTACTGCCATAACCAAAATAATGCCGCCGATTAATAACCATTTTTTCATTGTGAAACTCCTTTTCGCTGCATGTCTCCCCAGCCTTTTTTATTGCGAATAACGTCCAACAATCCATGACAGCGCCATATAACAGTTAGAGGGCGATACCAAAAGGATTCAGTCAGGGAAAAGACAAACAGCTTAGCGATATCAGATACTTTTGGATATTTGCGAAGGCTCCACTCTTCTAGCAAAACAGCCGCCATCGAATAAAGAGAACCATATACAACCATTAAGAGAAAAAGCAAATACGCAAATTCCACATAAATCCCGCCTACAACTAGAGAAATAACAATAAACAAATAGCCTAACATTTCCATGACCGGCCCGATTAGTTCAATAAACACAAAATAAGGCATAGAAATCATTCCGATACTTCCGTATTTCGGATTAAACAGCATCTCTTTATGCTTCCAAAGACTATCAAATAAACCGCGGTGCCAGCGGTTTCGCTGTCTTCGCAAATATTTGATTTCATCAGGTGCCTCTGTCCAGCATACAGGATCTGGAATATAAACAATTTGATTGTTGGCTTTTTTCTGTTTAATCAGTCGGTGGAGGCGAACAACAAGCTCCATGTCTTCGCCGACTGTATGAGAATAACCCCCAGCTTCAATCACCCAGCGTTTAGAAAATACGCCAAATGCTCCTGACACAATAAGTAATAAATTATGGCGACTGAGACCAATGCGCCCCATAAGAAAGGCACGTAAATATTCAATAATCTGCATCACAACAAGCGGCTGCGTATCAAGTCCAATCGATACGACCGCACCGTTTTCGATTTTACATCCGTTTGCAATTCGAATACTTCCTCCTGAAGCAATTACTTCTCCGTCTGAATCAATAATTGGCTTCATAACTTTTAAAAAAGCGTCTCTTTCCAACACTGAATCACCATCGATCGAACAAAAATAAGGATAGTTGGATAAATTAATTCCTGCATTTAATGCATCTGACTTTCCTCCATTTTGTTTATCGACTACATATAAATAATCGTATAATTTAGAACGATATACAGCTTTTACTTCTTTCGTCTCCACTTGCTTTCTCACAACTCGATTCATTTTCACAAGAGAAAACTCTTCGATGAGCTTTTCTAACGTATCATCTGAAGATCCGTCATTTACTACAATTACTTCATATTCCGGATATTCAATTCCAAGCAGCGAACGCACGCTTCCAATAATCCCGACAGATTCGTTATAAGCGGGAACTAATATAGATAACGGCGTTGTATAGCTAACCGCAAGCAAATCTTCATAAGGTTCTTCATCATTTAATTGATATTGCTTTCGCAGTTGAAAAGCAGAAATGATAAACATCATAAAATAAAAACAAAGCACAAAAATCATATAAGCAAATACAGCCCATCCGCAAACGGACAAAAAAAGATGCCAAACACTATTCCACAACCGTAATTCCTCCCTTTTCAAGCCATTCTGCTGCCATATCTTTCGAAAACTTGTCATCAGTCGTTTCATATACATGAACTAAGTATTCTGTACCCGTTGGGATTTTCATCATTGACTGAGCAGCATTCGAACGCACAAGAAAATGAGAATCTTTCAGCGACTGCTCGAGAAGTAACAATCCCTTCTCATCTCTCGTTTTGCCTACTAGTTTGGTAGCCATCATTCTCTCTTGCCACATATCTGATTGAAGATGTTTCGTGAGCTCCTCTACTTTTAATGGAAAAGATAAAGCGTTAAGTGATTTCAACGAACGAATTCGCAGTTCTTCTGATGAACTTTTCATGTGCATTTTTAAGAAATCGATATACTCTAACTTATGATTGATACCGATCATATCGATAAGTGGCAGCTGAATTTCTTCTTGCAGGTCTTCAAATTTATTAATAAATTGCTGAAACTGCTCACTGTTCATATTTCCAAACAAAGAGCGGTACATAAATTCAGACAGCGGTTTAGAGGCATTCGTCATGTATATAACAAACTCAGGACGGTTTAGCTTAACTAAAATCTTTAAAATTTGATTTTTTTCAGCCGCTGTACTATTTTTTTTCTCATACATTTCTACTAATTGGTCTGTTAGCGTAGTAAGACCAAAATCTTCAATAGCATAAAGAGCATTCATTCTGACACTCCACCTAGAATGATGCAGCTCTTTTTTATATTTGGGTGTAAAAACCTTCTCCGCATAGAGCATGATGTTATTTCGAATGTCATCACCTTGCACAGCTGCAGAAAAACCGCTCAATAGTTCCTCTACACCCGCCAGCTCTATTTTATTTTTAGGCTCTATCCGATGTTCTTCATCTTTTCTGTATAAATAAATAAAAAGAGATTCTTTTATACTATCTTTATAGGATTCTACTTTTGCCCGGAAAGCGTTTAAACGCGCTTTTTGAATAAGTAAATAACTTAGAAAACAAACCAACAGCAATAGCAATCCGCCAAATAAGGCATATACCACTTGAATTGACATCCCCATTTATTTCACCTTCTTCATTAAATGACGTACGCGCGCTTCAAGCTCCATTAACTTAAATGGCTTTGTCATGTAATCGTCTGCCCCAAGTTCTAATGCTCTTTGAATATCTTGTTCGCTGTTTCGTGATGTAAGCATAATAACCGTGTACTGATCGTGACGTTTCTGCTGCCTTAATTTTTGCAGCACTTCCAAGCCATCCATCTTAGGCATCATTCCATCTAAAATAACAAAGTAGTGATCGCTAGAGTGAATCCATTGGGACTCAAAAAACTCGATGCCGTCTTTAAACACTTCTATTTTCACTTCATAACGATCTCCTACATCAATCTTACTTAAAAGCTCTTTCAGCATCGTTCGAATGATAGAATCATCATCAATAATAGCCATACGAAGCGTTCGCTTTTTAACCAGCTTGCTTTGAGAAGAAGCTACAATTTTTTGACGTCCTGATTCCTTCGCTATATATAATGCTTCATCAGCTTGATGAAGCGCTTTTTCTAACGGCCATTCATTGTTATGAACTTCTACAACTCCGCCGGAAAAGCTGCAATAAAACGAATTGCTTTGATGTGTGAACACTTTTTTCACAAAGGAATCCAACAGTCTATTTAATACTGTTTCTGCCTCTTTTATATTGGTTTTTGGCAGTAAAAGAATAAATTCTTCGCCTCCATATCTAAAAATGTGATCTGTTGGACGAATTTCATGCTTCATATACTCTACAAATGCTTGCAGCACGCGGTCTCCCATAAGATGTCCATACTGATCATTTATTCTTTTAAAGAAATCTAAATCTAAAATCGCTAAACAAAAAGGATCTTTTAAGCGGTCGTAGCTGGATAGCTGCTGACTGTAGATTTCTTTTAAATACGTTCGGTTATAGGCTCCTGTTAATTCATCAAACATTAAATAGGAGTTAAACATTTGCTTTCGTTCAATATGGTGACCAATTCGAAGTAGACTTTCTTCCAGATCGAAAGGTTTAACAAGGAAGTCATCGGCCCCTAATTTAAAAGCCTTCAAACGCGTCTCTCTTTGATTATCAACGCTCATCATGACAATCGGGACGAACAGTTGCTTTGTTTTATCACGTAAAAATGAAAGAATGTCAAAGCCTGTACAGTCTTTCATATGTACATCAACAACAAAACAATCCGGCTTTAATTCGTAAAAAGCCGTAATGGCTTTTTCTTTAGATGCAGTTGCTAATACGTACCATCCCTGCTTTTCAAACTGTTCTTTTAAATACATCAGCATTGAAAGATCGTCGTCCACAAGTAAAATGCTAGCTGTTTGTTCACTGATTTCTATCGGTTTATTTATATCTTCTGCGGATTGAATTTCATCTTGATAACAAATTTTAATAATATCTAATAAAAAAGTATTCAACTCCGCGTAATCCCAGATTTTTTTCTGTTTTTTTTCAACAGCTTCCATTAACGCGCGGGAACAATCTCCTAAATAATGCAGTCCAATAGTCGCAGACGTTCCAGAAATTGAATGCAAAAAGCGGTACACCTCTTCATGAGGTATTTCTTTATTTTGATCAGTCCACTCTTGCAGCTGCTTACGCACATTAGCTAATAATGCAATTTGATATTTATCCATCTTATACACCCTTTGTTCGATATAGTTAACACTTACCCCATATTACTCCATCCATTTTTCTATAATATTTTGTAAGTAAATGAAATATTTTCTTACTTTTATTTTAAGTATGTTTTTTCCAAATGAAAAGCAATTCCTTTTTAACCATACTTTTCCTCCAATGATTTTACTTTAAAATGATTCTTTTTTCACTCATTATTTTTCTTTCCAGATAAGTAAAATGTCCTGTTATCTTCTTTACAAATAGACCTGCAACCTTATTGACAAAATTAATGAGTCTTTGTTACCCTTATACACGTTGTAAAAAATTTAAAAGTGAATGTTAAGGAAAGCAGCCGTTTTGATGAACGATCAATCAAATCAGGTTCTTTCCTTTTTATATTTTTACTAAGGCAGATACTTTGCTAAATAAAGTTTCGCTTTATACACCGTGTCCTCTTTGTCATAGGCGCACTTAGACCGAAAACAGACGGAAAGGAGTATAAAATGTTTACTCAGCTTACAGAAAAAAACCAGAATGCAGAAGAACTAAAAGAAACACTTGATGATTTAGAGTTTCAGCTATTTCGCATGCAGGATAATTTAAAAGAAATTGCTAAAAAGTACGAAGTTATCGGTGTCGATCAGCCTGAAGATAATCAGTTAGTTATTGTATCGGCACAAAATGACGGAAACGCATGTAAAATTATGCTAAATGAATGCACAAAAGCCTATAGAGGGGCTTGGGATTTTGCCATCGATGGCGTATATGAAGATAATCACACGATTTTTATTGGTGATATTAAAGGTCCCGCTAATAAGGGATATGGCTCTGTATGTATGAATTATTTAAAAGAAGTAGCGGTTGATCAAAATGTTCATGTCATTAAAGGAGATATCGCTGAGCGCGACTGGGATCATCTCGAAAGATTAATTCATTTTTATGAAAAACATAACTTTGAAGTAAATATTGATTATACGAATAAGTGCGGAGAAATTGAATGGACTCCAGCTTATCAATAAAAAACGAACAGACAGCGTCTGTTCGTTTTTTTTATTTGATATATGCTAAGCTTTTTTTAATACTGCTAAGAGGACTTTCTATGCACTGATCTTGTTCAACGATCCACCATTTTACGCCTGCTTTATTGCCTTCTTTCATGACAGCCTTTACATCTACTCCTCCGGTACCAAGAGGAGCAAAGAATTGCTCGCCGTCTGTTGTCATATCTTTTAAATGGATAAAAGGCGTACGATTTCGATAGTGCTTCATCCACTCAACTGGATCTTCGCCTGCTTTAGTGAGCCAATAAATGTCCAGCTCTACATTTCCCCCAGTTTCTTCTAGAATCGTTTGAAGAGCTGACTTTCCAGTTGACAATTTTTTTAGCTCAAAATCATGATGGTGATAGCTAAATGACATGCCTTCTTTTTTACAATAAGCATCAATGTAATTTAAAGAATCAATAAGTTCGAAATATCCTTTTTCAGTTTGTCGTTCAGGCATTAAATAAGGACAAACAATATGTGAATTTCCAACTTGCTGCTCAAAGTGAATCACTTGCTCTAAATTTGCTTCTAATTGTTCAAGCGGCACGTGACTAGAAGCTGCCTTCAGCTGTAAATCCGTTAACCATGCTCTTACTTCTTGCGCTGTATATCCTTCGTACCCTGCAAACTCTACCCCTTGATATCCTAAAGCAGCTACTTTTTGAAGAGTTCCTTTAAAGTCTTTTTTCGTTTCTTCACGCAGCGTATAAAGCTGTACTCCTACAGGTATTTCTCCCATCTTCTCTCCCCCTGTTCATTAAGAAAGTGATTGAACTATGGCTAAATCAACCCAATCTAAAGACGAACAAATTGAACTAGTATGAATTACTTGTTACACAGCTGTTGATTTCCTTGCAAGACTTCGCTTTCCGCGGGCGGCCGGTGAGCCTCCTCGTCGCTTACGCTCCTGCGGGGTCTCACCTGTTCCGCTTTTCCCGCAGGAGTCTTCGTCTTGCCCTCCAATCAACACCTAGAAGCAATTAACTACAATTAAATCTACGTTCATCCTAGAAAGGAAAAAATCCGAACGAATTTGATTCTCGATCAACAATCAGATTCTTTCGGATCCTCCTTTAACTAACATACTTTTTTCTCAACATCTGCTGCTTTTTATTTTACTGCACTTCCAAGCATTCCTGAAATAAAATGACGCTGAAGCGCTAGGAAGAAGACAATGATTGGAATGGTTGCAATCGTTACCCCCATCATTACTTGACCGTAATCAATAATCGATAATCCAATTAAGCTTGAAAGAGCAACTGGCAATGTAGCCATTTCGTTTGATGTAGTCGCAACTAAAGGCCACATAAAGTTATTCCACTGTGTCATAAATAAGAAAATAGCTGCTGCAGCCATCGCAGGCTTCATAGAAGGAAGCACAATGGTTAAAAAGATTCTCATCTCTCCAGCACCGTCCAAACGTGCTGCTTCAATCAGTTCCGTTGGAAAAGCTAAAAAGTTCTGACGTAATAAAAAGATAGCGAACGGAAAGCACAGCTGCGGAACAATAAGAGCAAAATACGTATCAAGCAAATTAAAATTCGACATCAGCTGAAAAAGCGGAATGAGCGTTGCTTGATATGGAATCATCATGGACAATAAAAGCGTTGTAAAAATTGCGTTTCGTCCTTTAAATTCAAATTTAGATAGCGCATATGCAGCTGTAGAACAAACCATTAAAGCTACAATCACATACACTACTGAAACAAATACTGAGTTAAAAAAGACGCGCCCTAAATCAATTGAAGCATTTAAATTTTGTAGATTTGTCATAAATTGATCGCCAGGCTTCAGCGTTGGAGGGTTTGTAAACATTTTTCCTGATTCATTCGTAGCGCCGATAATCATCCAGTAAAACGGAAAAATAGAGATAATCGTGAACAGCCCAAGCATGCTGTATAATCCTATTTTACGCATGATGTTGCTTTTCTTTTTAACCTTAGGCACGGTAGCTACTGCGGTTGCTTCTACTCTCTCTAATACACTCATGATTTATCACCCGTAAACTTAAATTGGAAGAACGTTAAAATACCGACTAATAATACAACAACGTACGCAATGGCTGAAGCATATCCAAAATCAAAATATTTAAAGCCATTTTGATAAATATATAAGCCTAGCGTCATCGTGGAATCAGCAGGGCCGCCTTTTGTTAAGTTAAAAGGTTCGTCAAACAATTGAAGCGTGCCAATTGTTGATAAAATAGTAGCAAACAAGATAACGGGTTTTAATTGTGGAACGGTTACGTGGAAAAACTTTTGAATACGATTTGCCCCGTCTAAATCAGCTGCTTCGTAAACTTCATGAGATAAACTTTGAAGAGCTGCTAGAAAAATAACCATATTATAACCTGTCCATCTCCAAGTCATCGCAACGATGATTGAGACTTTAGCCCAGAAAGGATCTCCCAGCCACTGAATGGCGTTGATACCGAAAAACCCTAAAATAGTATTCATAATTCCTTCATCTTGAAGAATGATTGAAAACAAAATAGAATAGGCAACTAGCGACGTTACTGCGGGCAAGAAAAATGAAACTCGGAAAAAACCTTTTAGTCTTAAAAGCTGACTGTTTAACGCGTTAGCTAGTACAAGCGCTAATAAAATCATGACGGGTACTTGAACGATTAAAATAATCCCCGTATTTCCAAGCGCTTTCCAGAAAATATCATCTCCGAGCAAACGTGTATAGTTTGATAAACCGGTAAATACATACTTTCCGCCTTCCATACTCTGAAAGCTTAGAATAAACGATGAAAAAATAGGATAGATGGTAAACAGCGCGAACAGCAAAAGTGCTGGAGCAATAAATAAGTAAGGCAATGATTTATTTGTCTTCATGATGACCTCCTAGTACCGCAAGAAGAAGAGATAGAAGGCAATTTTCTAGAAATCACCTTCTATGCTTCTTGATTATTTTTGAATTCGGTTTTCTAAGCGTTTTTGAGCTGCTTCAAGCGAGTCTGTAACGCCCTTACCATTTGTTACCTCTGACACAGCTTTGACTGCTTCACTGTTTGCAACTGAGTAATTGCCTGTAAAATTAACCGGCTTAATATCTTTCATTTCATCTGCGAATGTTTTCCAAATCGTCTGATTGTTAAAGTACTCATCTTGTGCAGTGAATAATTTTGAAGAATATACGGTATTTAATGATGGGAATAATCCGCCCTTCATCGCTTCTTCTTGAACTTTATCTGTTGTTGAGAAATATTCCATAAATTTGTACGCTTCATCTGCTTTTTGGCTATTTGCTGAAATCACATAGTTGCTTCCGCCTAAGTTAGAAGCACGGTTGCCTCCTTCTTCAAACGAAGGTAATAAAAATACTCCCCATTTTCCTTTTAAATCTGGAGCCTGCTGCGTAATAGAACCAGATAGCCAAGCACCAGATGGTGAACTTGCTACTTTACCTTCTGCTAAAGCACTGATTGAAGCATCCCAGCCCACTGTATTTTTAACAATGCCTGCTTCTTTTAACTTCTTATTTAACTCCATCGCTTTTTTCGCTTCTTTAGAAGTTAAATTGAGCTTACCTTTGTTATTAAAATAGAACGTACCTTGCTGCGTTAGTGCCATTCGGAATAAGCCATCGTCATTATTAAAATCTAAACCTAGTAAATCAACGCCAACTTTTTCTTTAATTTTCTTACCAGCCGCAATATAATCATCCCATGTTTTGATACTGTTTGGATCTACGCCTGCTTTTTCAAAGTAATCTGTGCGGTAGAAAACGCCTGTCGGACCTGCATCAAACGGGAAGCCGTACATGTCCCCATCCTTTGATAAAAGAGCTTTCTTAAACTCTGGAAATTTATCTTCTTGCTTATCGAATCCTTTTTTAGATAGGTTTAAAAATGCATTTGGAAATGCATCCAAATATCCTTGGAAACGATCGTCTTCTACTAATACAATATCAGGAAGACCTTTTCCGCCAGCCTGCAATCCTGTTGTTAGTTTTGAATAAACGTCTTCACGTCCCATATCCACTACTTTTAATTTAAATCCTGGATTCTCTTTTTGATATTCTGCTGCTGCTTTCTTCAATACCGGTACGTTAATATTCCAAGCCCATGCAACAACTTCTTTTCCACCGCTACCACTTGTTTCATTAGCGGACTTTCCTCCGCATCCTGCAAGTACTAGGGTTAAAATGAGTGCAAAACTGATTAAACTAAACCAACGTTTCAATGAATACCCCTCCTATGATCTCGTCTCCTAGTGTGGCAAGTTTTTTTGTAAACGCTCACGTCTCTTTCTATACAGAATTATTGAAAAATAATTCTGTATATTGAAAGCGTATACAATTTACTTAATCTAAATTATATGAATGAATACCCTTTTCCTCAATGGTAAATATAAAAGGCAAAAACCTTACATTTTTGCCTTTTTGTAAATTGATTTTGTTATTATGGTTTCTATTAACTTTTTCGTTCATAAAAAAAAGCGAATGTACTGTTATTGTTGAAACAGAACACAATCGCTTATTTAAAAAAATCCAATGTATACTATTTTTTTGCTACATAAGTAACACTTTCTTGCTTATTTGGGACGTTCTAAGGAAAATAATTGCCCCAATTTACTATAGTTAGAACCCGCAAGTCGACTGACCGGCTTCACACGTTCTGCAGAAACGCGATCGTTTTCTATCACTTTTTCACTAATATGAAACATCACAACTTCACCGATAAACAAATCTGAGCTGTATGCCTCATCCGTTCCTAATGGAACAATTTGGTGAAGCTTACATTCCATCCGAATGCTGGCTTCTTGAATTCCGGGAACCTGCACTTTTTTGCTCGGTGCTAGTGTTAACCCTGTTTCTTCGACTTCACTCACGGAAGAAGGATAAGAAGATGCCGCTTGATTCACCTGTTCCACTAAGTTTTCGTCTACAAGATGAACTACAAATTCTTTAGATGCACTAATATTTTTGGCCGTATCTTTCGTCATTTGACCTTCACTTCTCGAAACCGAAACAGCAATCAGCGGAGGCTCTGCCGCAACTACATTAAAAAAACTAAACGGCGCGGCATTCACTACACCGTCATCATTTTGACTTGTAATAAACGCAATCGGCCGGGGAATGACGACACCTGTTAGCAAATGATAATTGTCTTTTGCACTTTGTACCGCTGGATCCACGATCTTCATTTTACCCACTCCTTTTCTTCCATTTACTTTATTGTATGGTAACGAAAAGAGCATAGATTAGCTAGCAACTTGCTCACCAAACATGCAAAGAAGAGGCTGAGACATAGCTGCATCCATCTCATCTGAAAACCAACAAAATGAAAAAATCCGAACGATAAATCGTTCGGATCTTCTCTTTAGTTTAGCACCGTTACTTTCACTGTACGACGTCCAAATGCTTTTGCAGCTGACTCAGAAGGTACTAATACGTCAATTCGATATCCTTTAATCGCACCGCCCGTATCACCTGCTGTTGCCACTCCGTATCCTTCTACATATACTTTCGAACCTAATGGAATAACGGATGGATCTACCGCAATAATTTTATGAGTGCCTGAACTTACATTTTGTCCAGTGGCTGTTACGCCGCTGCAGCCTGCACAATTAGCTGTATAAGCTGTTGCTTCTACATACATTTCTTTTCCAGAATGCTTTTGTGTGCTTTCTTCTTTTTTCGTTTCTTTTGCTTCTGAAGAAACGGCCGCTTTCTTCTCTGTAGCCGCAGCTGTTTTTACTTCTTGTTTCGGCTCTGTTTTTACTTCTTTTTTAGCTGTTGCTAATTCAGCTTGACGCTTTGCTTCTGCATCAGCCTCAGCCTTTTCAGCCGCCTGCTGTTTTGCCACTTGCTCAGCTTGCTTTTGAGCTGCTTCTTTTTCTTTTGCAATCTTATCTTGAATGCCTGTTAGTTCAGACTGAAGATTTGCTTTTTCTGAAGAAGCTGCATCAATTTCATTTACGACCGTACTGTATTTTTCTTGCATAGTTGTTAACGTTGCTGTTTGTTTCGCAACGTTTTTATCTAATTCAGCTTGTTTAGCCGCTAGGCTACTTTTTGCTGCTTCTAATACTTTTTCTTGCTTATCAATTTCTTTTTTATCTTTTTCAATTTGATCTAAGTCATTTTGATGCTGCTTTAAAATATCATTATCTGCTGACAATAAAGTTGTGACCGCACCCATACGTGCAACAAAATCTCCAAAGTTATCAGCATTCATTAATGTATCAATAACAACGCTTGTTTTATCGTCCTGCTGTAAAGCAACTAATCGATTTTCAATAATATCTTTACGACTTAACACTTTTTCCTGAAGCAAAACGATCTCTTTTTTCTTTTTCTCAATCATTTTGTTCGCTTCTGAAATCTGCTTTTCAGTCGATGCTAACTCTTTTTTATTGCTAGAGATTACTGTATGTAATGAATTTAATTGTGACTGTATGTTTTGAACATCTGAATTGATAGACTGTTTCTCTTTCTCTTTTTGTTGAACAGCCTTTTCTGTTTCTTTAATTTTATTTTCAGTAGTCTGGAGCGCTTCTTCATTCGATTGGGCGTGAGTCTCTGTAATGCCGGTCATGAAGAAAATTCCTGTGACTGCTGCAAGAGTCATACGCTTAAAAATTTTCATAAAGTAATAGTCCCCTTTCCTCATAGACATAGTTATACCATAAAAAACTAGCTGTTTATGTTACAATACAGTTAAAAGTTTCCCATAATCTGTATAACCAAGAATCTCTTTCTGGGAATTTACCACCAAAATCCCTTGATAGAGAGGTTTACTGTTTATTAAAAAAGATATATTTTTGTCACAAAGGGGGCAAAATTACTCTTTGAAAACCAAAATAAACGCTTATTATTACAGCTATATTACAAATTTTTCACAGAAAATTATGTGTTTTACCGCCTTTTTTCTGTGTTTTTTACTTTTTATTACATAAATTCCACCTACATAATTCCTACACTATTTATAAAGTTGTGACTTTTTCACTTCTTTTTTACACTTTATATATATAAAAAGACGCCCATAAATCAAATGAGCGTCTTTTTTCTTCACACGTATAAAGCCATTATTTTTCAGAGGTTACTAGTTTTAAAGGCACTGGAATTTGCTTATCTACTTTTTTGCCTTGAAGAACATTTTTAGCAGACTTTACAGCAAGTTTACCAATTAAAACAGGCTGCTGGGCTACAGTTGCTCCTAGTTTCCCTTCTTTTACTGATTTAATTGCATCGTCGTTTCCATCAAACCCTACTACTAATACATCTTTTCCTGAGCTGTTAATCGCTTGAATAGCTCCTAATGCCATTTCATCATTGTGAGCAAATACGGCTTTGATACCAGGGTTTCCTTGAAGAACGTTCTCCATAACGTTTAAGCCTTTTGTACGGTCAAAATCAGCTGACTGTTTAGCCGTAATATCTAGCTTTTGATCTGCAACGTTGTGGAACCCTTTTCCTCGTTCACGAGTTGCTGAAGCTCCGGGCACGCCTTCAAGTTCTGCTACCTGAGCTTTTTCACCTACTTTTTTTACAATGTAATCAGCAGCCATTTGACCACCTTTTACATTATCTGAAGCTACCAGTGTTTCCACTTTTCCTTTTTCTGCTGAACGATCTAGCGTAATAACTGGAATCCCTACATTATTAGCCGATTGTACAGCTGTTGAAATAGCGGCTGAATCCGTTGGGTTAATAAGCAGAATGTTAACACCTTGCTGCATTAAATCTTCTACATCGTTAATTTGTTTGGCTGAATCATTTTGAGCATCTACTACAACTACTTCCATGCCCAGTTTTTTTGCTTCTTTTTGTACTCCTTCTTTTAGGGAAACAAAGAACGGATTGTTTAATGTAGACACGGATAAACCAATTTTAATATCTTTTAAATTTTTACTTTCAGATGGTTTCGCCCACTCAGGAGGCTGAAGTGAACAAGCCCCTAACAGTAATAATGAAAATGATAATAGCACGAGCCAAATTTTCTTCATGTTTTTCCCTCCTAAGCTGACTTTTTGCGATCAATTAATACCGCAATTAAAATAACAATTCCTTTTACGACCATTTGGTAAAACGACGAAACGCCGAGTAAGTTCAAACCGTTGTTTAATGTTCCGATAATCAGCGCACCAATTAACGTTCCAACAATGCGTCCACGTCCTCCAGAAAGGCTTGTGCCACCCAGTACTACTGCGGCGATAGCATCTAACTCGTAAGACGTACCTGCCGTTGGCTGAGCAGAATTCAAGCGAGAAGTCAAAATCGCTCCTGATAGCGCTGCCAATAATCCTGCTAGTGAGTAAATCATAACCTTAACTTTCGGAACTTTGATTCCTGAAATAAATGCTGCTTTTTCATTTCCACCGATTGCATATGTTCTACGGCCAAACGGTGTTTTATGCAAAATCACCCATAGGACAGCAAACGCTAGTACCATCGTAATTGCTGGAACAGGAATACCTAGGAAATAGCCTCGGCCAAATAACTGGAAGTAATAGTTTTCACCTAAGCCCGTAATCGGATTTCCATCTGTATAAACAAGCGTTAACCCTCTAAAAATTGTCATAGTCGCTAGCGTCGCAATAAACGGCGCCATTTTTCCTTTTGTAATAAGTAAGCCGTTAACCATACCCATTACAGCTCCTAACACACATCCTATTAAAATAGCTAAAATAGGATCTACACCTGACACAATCATACCTGCCATTAACGCACTTGATAGAGCAAGTATAGAGCCCACGGATAAATCAATTCCCCCTGTTAAAATAACAAATGTCATACCGAATGCAATTAAAGCATTAATAGCCACTTGACGCAGCAAGTTTAAAATATTTAAAGGTTCTAAAAAGCTTGGATTTAAAATCGATACAATGACAATAAGAATAAATAAACCTAGTAACGGACCTAGCTTTTGCATCACGTTATCAACGCGATTTTCTTTTATCGCTGTGTTTGCTTTCATTTTACTGACCTCCTGTTGCAAATGTCATAATTTTTTCTTGAGTTGCTTCTTCACTTGTCAGTTCACCTGTTATCTTTCCTTCATGCACAACCAAAATGCGATCACTCATGCCGAGTACTTCCGGAAGCTCTGAAGACACCATGATAATAGCCACGCCTCTGTCTGTCAGTTCATTCATAAGCTGATAAATTTCACGCTTCGCCCCGACGTCAACTCCTCGAGTTGGTTCATCTAAAATTAGCACTTTTGGTCCAATGCCAATCCACTTGGCAATAACTACTTTTTGCTGATTTCCTCCCGATAAATTAGCCGCACTCGTCTCAGACGACTCGGTTTTGATCGTTAAACGTTTAATAAGCAAATCTACAAATTGCTGCTCGCTTTTTTGTTCAATAAAGCCTTTTGGCGAAAAGCTGAATAGACTTGGAAGTGCAATATTTTCTCGAATAGAAAAATCCAGAACGAGCCCTTCTGTTTTACGATCTTCTGTAATGAACCCGAGACCTAATTTAATGGCTTGGTCTGGCTTTGTGATACTGACCCGTTTGCCATTTAAGATAATTTCGCCTTTTTCTAACGGATCAAGCCCGAAGATAGCGCGCATAATTTCGGTTCTTCCAGCTCCCATTAGCCCCGCAACGCCGACAATTTCTCCTGATCGCACTGAAAAATGAACGTCTTGAAACACACCTTTTCTCTCCAAGCCTTTTGCTTCAAAAACAACGTCTCCCTTAGGAGATGTCCTAGCAGGAAATCGATCCGTTAGCTCTCTTCCTACCATTTTGCGAACAACATCATCGAAGCTGGTTTCTGGAATCGGCTTTTTGTCTACCGTCTGTCCGTCACGCATGACCGTAATGGAATCACAAATAGCGAAAATCTCTTCCATACGATGTGAAATATAGACAATCGATACACCTTGTTTTCGCAGCGCATTAATTACGTCAAATAACTTTTGAATTTCTCTTTCAGTAAGCGCTGCGGTCGGCTCATCCATGATAATCACTTTTGCATTCGTCATCAGCGCTTTGGCTATCTCAATCATTTGCTGCTGTCCGACAGAACAAAGTCCTGCTTCTTGATCAAGAGGAATGGTGACAGCTAATTTTTCAAACTGCTTCTTTGCTAACGCTTTCATTTCTTTTGTTTTTAAAAAACCTAAAGGTGTTTTTAATTCTTTGCCGATAAATAAGTTTTCAAGCACCGTCATTTCAGGCCAAACGTTCAGCTCTTGATGAATAAAGGTAATTCCGTTTTGTTCTGCTTCTTTTGGGTTTTGAAAATACGTCTCTTTGCCATCAATCAGAATCTGTCCTTCATCTTTTTTATGAAGGCCGGTTAAAATATTCATCAGCGTAGATTTCCCTGCTCCGTTTTCCCCCATTAGTGCGTGAACTTCACCTTCATGTAATTCAAAATCCACACCTCTTAGTACACGGTTTGCTCCAAAGGCTTTATGAATCCCTCTCATTGCGATGTGCATGTTGTTCACCTCTTTTAAAAAATAACTCCCGCTTGTAAAATGCAGTTTGCATAAGGAGTTGCTTCTCCTGTACGAATCACAACTTTTGCTTTGCTTGTTAGCATTTTTAATTGTTCATGAGATACTTCTTCTACTAAGATGTTTTGCTTCTCCATTAACTCATAAGCTTTTTGATTTCTTTCTTTCATTTCAGAAGCAATCACTATTTTTTCTGTAGCCATATCTTCTAACACAGCTACTACTACATCTTCAAAGCTAGGCACCCCTAGCTTTAAAGATAAATCAATTTTAGGCACGTCACTCGGAACAGGTAACCCTGCATCTGCAATGACAATAGTGTCTGTATGACCTAGATCTGTTAGTATTTTCGTAATATGACTGTTAATCATTCCGTGACGTTTCATTTACAGACTCTCCTCCACTTCTTTTCGAGTCGGCATGCCGCCTTGCGCACCAAATTTAGTGACGGATAGCGAAGCTGCGCGATTAGCAAACTGAATTCCTTTTTCAAAACCCATTCCTTCGGCAAGTGCCACAGCAAGCGCTGCGTTAAACGTATCTCCTGCTCCTGTCGTATCAATCGTTTCTACTTGATAAGAAGGAACCAATACTTCTTTCTCGCCGTTAAAATAGCGTACGCCTTGTTTTCCTTCTGTAATAAACAATTTATTTGGATACTGTTTTAATACTTCTTCTTTTTCTTTTCCTTCAAATAAAAGCGCTGCTTCATGTTCATTTGGAGTGATGTAAGAAACTTGTTCAATCACTTCTGCTTTTAATGGTCTTGCAGGCGCTGGATTTAATAAAAGCGGTACTTTAAGTTCCTGACAAAGCTGAGCAACATATTCAACCGTTTCTTCTGGAATTTCTTGCTGAATAAGTACGATATCCGCTTCTTTAATTTTTTCTTTTGCTTTTTCTACGTAGTCTGGAGTAATATAATCGTTTGCTCCTTTGACAACTACAATGCTGTTGTCTCCTTCAGCGAGTATAATGTGAGCTGTTCCGCTATCTGAACCTGTAACCGGTTTCACATTTTCCACAGATACACCGTTTGATTTGAAATTCTCCAGGATTGCTTTTCCGTAATGATCTTCGCCCACACATCCAATCATACTCACATCCGCTCCAAGCCGGGCTGCTGCAACAGCTTGGTTCGCTCCTTTTCCTCCCGGAACGGTTTTAAATGATTCTCCTAACACTGTTTCTCCAGCTCCAGGACGAATATTTGATGTTACTACTAAATCCATTGATGAACTTCCAATCACAGTTACTTTAGCCATGTTCCTCAACCTTTCGTGTCGTATTTCGTTCAATAAACGTAACGGGTAGTTGTACTTGCTTTTGAATTAAAGGTTCTTTCTTAATGCATTTCATTAACAGACCTGCTGCTTGCTTGCCCATTTCATAAGCAGGCTGACGAATTGTAGACAGGGCTGGAAACGAAAAGCGGCTTTGCGGAATATCATCAAAACCAATCACTTGAAGATCATCAGGCACGCTTTTCTCTAATCGAAACGCCTCATGTAAAACAGCTGTGGCTACAATGTCATTACTTGCGATAATCCCGTCTGTTTCAGGGTACTTTTGAAAGATTTCCTTTGCCCATTTCTGCGCATCGTCAAATGCTAGAGAATTTGTATTTAATACGTAAAAGTCTGCATCAGACTGACTCAAGACAGAAAGAGAGCCTTGAAAACGTTCCTGAGCAGGCTTTACATTTACTGGACCTTTGATAAGAGTAATTCTTTTACTTCCTCTTTTGATTATTTCTTCTGCAGCGATTTTCCCGCCTTCAAAACCATCAGCATAAACGGATGGATACTGATCAGAACTTCTATCTAAAAACACGACGGGAAATGTAAGACCTTCATATAGTTTCTGAGCTAAACTTGTTGTTGCCGTAATCATTCCTACTACATGATTTTGCGTAAACGTTTGGAGATATGTCAATTCTTTCTCTAACTGCTCATCACTATTGCCAAGAATTAAACGAAATCCATGGCTATGTACTTCATCTTCTATTCCTCGTGCGAGCTGAGGGAAAAAAGGGTTTGTGATGTCTGGAAGCAATAGACCAATCAAACGTGATTCACGTGTATAAAGCGAACGGGCTACTTCGTTAGGGCTGTAGTTTAATTTTTGAATTGTATTCATTACTCGCACACGCGTGTCTTCTTTTACATACCCTGTACTGTTTAAAACACGCGAAACGGTCGCAACGGACACGCCTGCTTCTTTTGCTACATCACGAATTGTTACCACTTTATTTCCCTCCCTCCATATATGTAACCGTTTACACAAATAATATCATGGAAAAGTGAAGTTGACAATCTTTTTATCAAAAAAAAATCACTCCATTAAGAAGTGATGTTTCTTTCATTAGATATTAGCGTCTAGTTTCTTAAATAATTTCAAAAATTGCTCTTGATCTTTCGGCTCATAGCAAGAAAAGAAATGAGCAATCATCTTTTGCACAATTTCATTTGCTTCTTCAATCACTTGTTCACCTTTAGCAGTTAACTCAATGTTTACCTTACGGCGATCCTCTTTAGAGTGATAGCGTGAAACTAACTCTAAGTCTATTAAACGAGTAATAACAGGAGTGATCGCACTAGGCTTTACACGCATCTCCTCTGCCAGCTTGGTTACTCCAATATGACTGCATTTACCGATAATTAATAAGATATGATATTGAAAAGGCGTAATCCCTTGTGAAAGTAACCTTTCTTTTATCTCTGTCATTACCTTTTTGTTAAGGGATATCGAAATTCTCTGGACCTCTTCAATAAATGTGAGCTGTTCCATGTTTTGACGTCCCCTTTCTTATAATCAGGGAGTCGATTCTAACATGTCAGCCCCCTGCTGCACTCCAAGCGAAACCTAACCTGGGGAGAGCGGCTGGTTTCGCGGAATGCTTATAACCTATTTTCTATCTGTTTTATTCCGTACTATTATAATAGAAGAAACTCATTCATTATCGTTTTTCTTAAACGATCTTAAAGCTTTACGAAAAGCGTCATCATTCATAACGTCACGTTCTTCTTTTGTAAAAACCGTGTCGTCTTTTTCGCCTTCTCTAAACTTTTGCAGCACTTGACGATACATATCATCGTTCATGACATCTTTTTCTCTCTTATGTCTAGATGTTCTTGTTTCCGTCTTCGCCTGCGGCTCTTTTGGCTCTTCTTTTGGTGTTTCTTTTGGTGCTGCAGGTTTTTCTTCTGCTACTTTTTTCTCTTCTACTTTTGGCTCTTTAGGAGCATTTGAAGCAGCCGCTTCTTTTTTAGGTGGAACTGTACGCTGGCGCTTAGAAGATGATGCTTTAGCATTCATTGTAATAATTAGGACAACCAGAATCACAGCTACAACGATCAGTAAAATACCTAACATACTGTCACCTACTGTCCTTGTGTCATTCGTTTAGTCACTTGAACAACACGTTCTCCTAACGCTTTACCTAGCGCTTGGTCGTTCTCTGTTAATAATTCGTCACCTTCGATTGGACAAGTAATTCCCACACCGTAATAAGTACCGTACAGCGCATTTTCTGGAATGTTACCTGGTAAGCCAGCGATAACCATTCCTTGGTGAAGCATTGGTGTAATTAAATTTAAAAGCGTTGCTTCTAAGCCACCGTGCGTTGTAGCTGTTGTACAGAACACCGCACCTACTTTATCAATTAATTTACCTTCTGCCCATAAATAACCTAATTTATCAATCCACGTTTTTAACCCTGAACTGATTGTTCCAAAATGCCCTGGGCAGCCCCAAATAATAGCATCCATTTCAGGCAGTTCACGTACATCTGCTTCTTCGACATGCTTTACATATACAGTTGCTTCTCCAGACAGCTCAGCGCCAGAAGCAATCGCTTTGGCTAATGCCTCTGTATGTCCGCCTTCACTATCATATACGATACAAATTTTCATCCTTTATCCCTCCGTTGCTTATGAGTTCATATCTTTTGGTGCCGGTAACATACGAATATCGTCTGTTGTTTCTTTTTCTGTCTCTTCTACTTCTACCACTGGATCTTTACGAACATCACGTAGGAAGAAACTTAAAATCAATCCAATAATGGCAATGATAACTGTCCAGTAAAACGCGTCGTTAATTCCTTGTACAGTTGCTTGCGCTTGAACTTTTCCAGCTAATGTTGTTAAAGCTTGTTTTTGCGCTTCTGTTTGAGAAAGGTGAAGCGTTTGAGCAATCTTTTGCACAAATACCTGGAAGTTATTCATAAAGAATGGATCAGATGTAGTCATTGAACTGCTCATTTCATTCACATGATATGTTGTGCGATTTGTAAAGATTGTAGTCATTAAACTGATACCGATTGAACCACTCACCTGACGAAGCGTGTTCGACATAGATGTACCGTGGCTGCTTAATTTTGCCGGCAGCTGATTTAAACCAGCTGTCATAATTGGCATCATTAATAATGACATACCGAATGCACGGATCATATAAATAATAACAATATGACTAAACGGTGTTTCAAGCGTTAATTTTGTAAATTCAAATGTTGTCACAACCGTAATCAACATCCCGACAATCCCTAGTGGACGCGGTCCTAATTTATCAAACAGCGTACCAGAAATCGGTGACATGACTAGCATAACAAGTGCACCAGGCAAGATTAATAAGCCTGAGTCAAACGCTGAATAGCCACGGATGTTTTGCAAATAAATCGGTAATAAGAACATACCAGCATACATGCTGATTGTAATGGCAATACTGATGATATTAGATAATGAGAAAATATTGTATTTAAATACTCTCACATCAAGTAATGGACTTTTAAGTCGAAGCTGCTGTACAACAAAGATGATTAATAAGACAATACCGCCGATCATCGTTGATAATACAACTGAATCCGTCCAGCCATCGTTTCCAGCTTCACTGAAGCCGTATAGAAGTAAAGCCATACCTGCAAGAGATGTAAACACAGAAATTAGATCTACTTTTACATTTTGAGGCGGTTTAATATCTTTTAATTTAAAAGCTGCAATAATAAGTACGAGTGCACCTAGTGGCACCATTCCCGTAAATAAAATGTGCCAGTCATAGTTTTGAATAACCCATCCTGAAAGCGTCGGTCCAATTGCCGGAGCGAACATCATGGCTAAACCAAAGATACCCATTCCTTTTCCGCGCATATGAGGAGGGAAAATAAATACGATAATGGTCATAACTAGAGGTGCTAGCACTCCGCCCCCGACTGCTTGAACCAGACGTCCAATTAGCATAATTGAGAAAGTCGGCGCGATTCCGCAGACAAGCGCTCCAATTGTAAAGCAGGCCATCGCAAATAAGAATAAGCGACGAACGCCAAAACGTTCAATTAAATAGGCTGATAATGGAATAAGTGCACCATTTACAAGCATATATCCTGTAAGCAACCACTGTGCGGTATTAGCCGTAACGCCAAACTCTGTAATCAGATGCGGAATCGCAACATTTAGCAGCGTTTGGTTTAAAATTGCTAAGAACAATCCAAGCATAAGTACGACTAGTAGCGGGATATGCTTTTTAACTGAGCTTTCCTCTGGTTGTATCGTGTTTGCTGACATCAGTTCCTTCCTCCTTTCTTCTCTTCTTAATCATGTACGTTCTTAGTTTTTAGAGATTTTAACTTCTGCGTTCATACCTGGTAGTACGTTTTCAGAGTAGTTAGAAATAGAGATTTTAACAGGAACTGTTTGTGATACTTTCGTATAGTTGCCGTCTGAATTAGAGCTTGGCATTAATGAGAAAATTGAGTTTGTTGCATAACCGATTTCTTCTACTTTTCCATCAATTGTTGTTTTAGTATCTCCGTCAACTGTTACATCAACGTCATCGCCAGCTTCAATATCTTTTAATTTGTCTTCTTTAATGTTTGCAATGATGAATAAGTTATTCATATCTACTTCGCTAGCAATTTGCTGACCAGCTTGAACCATTTGATTTTCTTTTACCTGTGTTTTGATGATTTTACCATCCTCTGGTACTGTAACTGTTTTTTCTCCATCTTCTGATTGGATTTTAGCTACCTCATCGTCTTTTGAAACATCTTTACCTTCTTCAATATTCCAGCTTGCTACTTTACCTGCCGCTGGCGCTACTACTGTATAAAGATCGCCCGACACTTTTGCATTGTCTGTGGATACATAATTAGATTTTTGAATATAATAGTATCCCCCACCAATAATTAAAGCTAATACTACAATAATTCCGATAAAGTTCATTAAAATTAAACGCCCTCTTGACATTTATTTTACCTCCTTAATATTTCATTCAGTTAAGTATTACGCTAGATAACTTTATCACAAAGATATTTAGTTGTAAATAACTTTGATTTTAATTTATTTTTAAAACTAAACATTTATGTTTCATAAAGTTTTCCCGACTGAATACTTTACTACATCTTTAACTGAAATACAACTTAAAAGTTTTGGTTTCTTTACAAGTACTTTACTTTACTTTAAAGTTAGATATATAAGCATAGGGTTATACACAAAAACAGCTCCTTTTTTCGGAACAAACTCCCTATATACATAAACCACAATAGGTAACTAGCAGCAATTGTTTAACACCTATAATGATAAAGAAAAGGTGATTATGATGGATCAGCAGTTAATAGATAAACTAGAAAAACTTGACCAAGTTAAAACCTCATTATTTGAACTCAAGCGAAAGCTCTTGGAAGATAAAATCAGTGAGCAGCCCTATAATTTGACCATTACAAAATTTTTAATTTTAAAATTCATCGGAGTCAGCTCTAAACGTATGGTAGCCGAAATTTCTTCAAATCTAAAGCTAACCTCCGGGGCTACTACCATTTTATTAAATCAATTAGAAGATGATGCACTCGTTCAGCGTGTACGTGACCAAAAAGACCGCAGAATTGTATGGATATCCTTAACGGAGGCTGGCGAAACATTAGTGAACTATGTAATTGAGCAGCGAAATTTATTTTGGCAAGACATGCTTTTTGCTCTAACTCCAGAAGAACAGGATGAGTACCTCCGCATGCTTGAGAAAATGGAAAAACGAATTAGACAAACGGTAGATCGTTAATGATAAAAAGCGTGTGTCCATTTATTTTATGGACACACGCTTTTTATGACCCGCTACCATTGAAGGGTTTAGAAACCTTTGTGTTTTCTGACTTTAAAATTCAGGGTTGTTCTTTAAAAACCCCCTCCAAGCTTGTGCTGTAGCTTTCTCAATTTCTTCTTTAGAAGCATAAAGCCTTTTAGCGCTGTCTCCATAGCCAATTTCGATTTTGCCTTTTTTCAGTTCTTCAAATATTGAATCAGCAAAGTCATCAAGCGGTGCTCCAAATGTATGAAGTCCCGGTCCTCCTAAATCCGTGTTCACGGCTGGAGGAAGAATTTCTATCACTTCGGTATTTGTTTCTTCTACTTGATGTCTTAAACTAATCGTAAACGACCTTAACGCCGCTTTTGTTGCGCTGTAAATTGGCACCCATGCTCCAGGTGTTAAAGACAGCCCCGACGTTACGTTAATAACCGCAGCACGTTCTTGTTGAACGAAATGAGGAATCAATAGCGAAGTTAAATGAATAGGAGCACTTACATTACTCATTAGTTCTTTTTCGTAATACTGCCACTCTTCGTGCATGTGTAAAAGATTTACGCGCTGCTGAATGCCTGCATTATTCACAATAACATTTAATTTTGGGAACCTTTCAGTCGCCCATTTTACCAGCTCTACTCTGCTTTCTTCTATTGATACGTCGCACACTTTTGTATGTAACGAAGGGAATCTTTCTTTTGCTTCTTGCAGCTTTGATTCCCTTCTTCCACAAATAATAACTTCATTTCCTTCCTTTAAAAAACGTTCTGCAAGCGCCAATCCAATTCCAGACGCTCCGCCCGTAATTAAAATAGTGTTTCCTGACATTTTCATTACTTTTCCTCCTTGTTCAACCATCACATTTCCTAATTAATAAACAAAGCGCTACTGCATGAATGACAATAGCGCTTTGTTTATTATTTATCTTACAAGACGTTTTAGTCTTAATTTAACATTAAAAGTCAAAGTTATCTGGATCTGGACCTACGCGATGATTTTGATTTAATGCGTTAATTTTTTCAACTTCTTCTGCATTTAATTCAAAATCAAATACGTCTGCATTTTGGATAATACGATGTTCTTTTGTTGACTTAGGAATCGTTACTACTTCGTTTTGCAAGTCCCAACGTAAGATAACTTGAGCAGTTGATTTTCCGTGCTTTTCAGCAATTTGAGTTAACACTTCGTTATCAAGCAGCTCACCTTGTGCAAGCGGTGACCATGCTTCCACTTGGATTCCTTGTTTTTTGCAGTATTCACGCACTTCTGTTTGTGTTAAAAGTGGATGAAATTCGATTTGGTTTACCATCGGCTTAACTTCTGCATCTGCAATTAAGTCTTCTAGATGATGCACTTGGAAATTCGATACGCCGATTGCACGAATCTTCCCGTCTTTATAAAGCTTTTCAAGTGCTTTCCACGTATCTTTATACTTACCTTCAACCGGCCAGTGAATTAAGTATAAATCTAAATATTCAAGACCTAGCTTGTTTAAGCTTGTTTCAAACGCTTGAAGAGTTGTGTCATATCCTTGATCTGCATTCCACACTTTTGATGTAACAAATAGTTCTTCGCGAGAAACACCTGATTCTTTGATCGCTTGTCCCACGCCTTCTTCATTTTCATAAATTTTAGCCGTATCAATGCTTTTGTATCCAGCTTTGATTGCATATTTAACTGAATCTACAACTTCTTGACCATCTTCTACTTTATAAACACCTAAACCTAACCAAGGCATTTTCACGCCGTTTGCTAAGGTCGTCGTTGACTGTAAGTTTTCCATGTTGCTGTTCATCCCCTTTTTTACTGTTGAATTATTCGTAAAGAGTAATTGCTTGTGAAATTTGTTCTGCGCACTGTTTAACAAGTGCAGCATGTTCTTCGTCTTTCTCTTCTGAAATACGAACGGATGGACCTGATAAAGCAATAGCTGCCATTATTTTTCCTTTTCTGAAAATAGGGGCTGCAATACAGCGAACGCCAGGCTCCCGTTCTTCATCATCGACAGCATATCCTCTTTCCTTACTTAAAGCTAAGTCAGCTTCCAGCTCGTCCAGCTCGGTGATCGTTCGATCTGTATAAGCTTCAAGCGAAAGTTCGTGAAGAATAGATTTTTGCACGCTGTCCTCTTGATAAGCAAGAATACACTTTCCAATAGCATTTGCATGAAGCGGCTTTTTATTTCCTACTTCGGAATGCGTACGAGTGCTATATTGCCCGTTCACCACCTGAGTTGTAACCATCTGTTTATGATGGAGAATTCCCGCGTAAATGGTCTCATTGGTCTCTTCACTCAGCTTCTGCATAGCAGGAACTGAGAGCCAATTCATTTCATAGTTCGTATGCATCGTATTTTGTACGAGTGCCAGCACCAGTTGTGGTGAAACCGTATAGCGGTTAGACGGGTTTCTTACAATAAATCCGTTTTGTTCAAGCGTGCTCACAAGACGATACATCGTACTCTTATTAAAACCGAGCGCTTCCATCATTTCCGGAATAGTCATATTCGGACGGTTTAAAAGCAAAGAGAAGATATCTAATCCTTTTTTTAAAGTTCCAACCTCGGACATGCCCTTCTTCCTCCTTTTATCCGAACAACAATTTTATTATAAAACAAAGCTCTTTATCGTATCAAATAAGGAAACTAAATCAACTTATTTTCCCTATATGAGAGAATACATAACGTAATTGTTCTTCTTAATCTATTCCACTGTTTTTTCTATTTAAACATAAAAAAAGCCGTAACAATAGAATTTTTTTACAGTTTTTTAAAATTAACTTTGCTTTTCATTCGTTAACTTCTTCAAATCGCTTCAGCTGCTCCAGCTGATTTTCCTTTTTCATAATTTCTTTCTGACGCTCGCCTAGTAAATCGAAATGAGGATAGCCGGATCGATTATCAATATACTTAGCGGGAATACCATACTTTTCTCCCCACTTAATCAGCTTATTTAAGTCACTGCAACCTACTTTTGTTACGGTAGTTGCGTGTGGAAAACGCTCATCGAGCCAGTAATGAGTTAAAAATGCGATCTCTCCTCGCTTAACAGCTGCTTTCCATGCGTTTAGTTCCGGGCGTTTGATTCCAAATGCCATTATTTCACCTTTTCTCTTTTATATAAGTAGTCACATTGTTTGTTTACTATAAAGAAAAAATATCATTCATATAGAAATCTTTCATAATATCTTGTCTATTTATAACCATCTCTAAATAATAGCGTACTTTCTTCACCTGTTTCCTATCTAACATTATTGTGTGCTTATGATTTTATCATCATCTTCTTTTATTTTTCAAAAGATCAAACAAAAAAATAACGTTTAGATAATAAAGAAAAGCCTTATATGTAAAAGAAACTAAGGGTTAATTTCAACATTTCTATTGTGAACGATTTCTCCTTTATATTGAATGTTGTTCTTTTTTTATTATGGCAGTATGCATTTAGTTTGAAGCTTTAGTATATTAAAAAACTTCCAAAGTTACCATTCTCACAAAAAGACAGAATTTACTTTTTATTCCGAAAATAATATAATTCAAGTGATATGGAGCTTTTTGCTTCATCTATTTATTATCAAAGGGGGAATTCCGCTTGGCGATGAATGAAAATTCTTTAAAGAAGGTAAACAATGCTTCTTCCTCTCCTGATTACACAGAAATTGTACAGTCTGCTTCATTTCAAAAACTTTTGAAACAAAAACGCAATTTTATTTTACCGCTCTCTCTGTTTTTTCTTGCTTTTTATTTTACCTTGCCCATCTTAACGGCTTACACAACCGTCTTAAACAAACCAGCTTTTGCTTCTATGACTTGGGCGTGGGTATTTGCTTTTGCACAGTTTGTTATGACTTGGGCCCTATGCATTTTATACACAAAAAGAGCCTCGAAATTTGATAAACTTGTTGACACGATAAAAAAAGAAGCTGCAAATTGAATAGGGGGTTAAATGAATGAACGTACTAGCTTTCTCACTTTTTTTAGCTATTGTAGGTCTTACGCTAATCATTACGTATGCGGCATCCAAGCGAACAAAAACGACCAGTGACTTTTACACAGCAGATGGAAGTTTAACCGGCTGGCAAAACGGCATGGCGATTGCCGGAGATTATATGTCTGCTGCGTCATTTTTAGGTATAGCTGGAATGGTAGCGCTTTCTGGATTTGACGGTTTTTTTTACAGCATCGGCTTTTTAGTTGCCTATCTCGTCGTGTTATACATTGTAGCTGAACCACTTCGCAACTTAGGAAAGTACACGATGGCAGATATGATAGCAGCTCGTTTTAACGAAAAGAAAGTGCGGGGAGTTGCCGCATTAAACACGATCACCATTTCCATTTTTTATATGATTGCGCAGCTTGTTGGAGCAGGAGCATTAATTCATTTATTACTTGGTCTAGATTACGTGTATTCTGTCTTGATTGTCGGCGTGTTGATGACGGTTTACGTTGTATTTGGAGGCATGACGGCGACCAGCTGGGTGCAGATTGTCAAAGCCTTGCTTCTCATGATTGGTACGTTCATTATTTCCATTATTGTATTTTCAAAATTTGATTTTAGCTTTGCTAAAATGTTTTCTGAGATGAAAACCGCAACTCCTCTTGGCGACGGATTTTTAAATCCAGGAAATAAATTCAAAAATCCGCTGGACATGATTTCGTTGAATTTAGCTCTTGTTCTTGGTACAGCAGGCCTTCCTCATATCCTTATTCGTTTCTTTACAGTAAAAGATGCCATCACCGCACGAAAGTCTGTTATTTATGCAACGTGGATCATTGGCGTTTTTTACATTATGACAATCTTTTTAGGGTTCGGTGCTGCTGCATTCGTAGGGTACGATGATATTATCAAAGCAAATGCAGCAGGAAACATGGCAGCTCCCCTGCTCGCTCAAGTTCTTGGCGGAGACTTTCTCTTTGCGTTTGTCTCAGCTGTAGCTTTTGCTACGATTTTAGCTGTTGTAGCTGGGCTGGTGCTCTCAGCAGCTTCAGCATTCGCTCACGACTTTTATAGTCATATTCTCCGTAAAGGGGCTGCAACTGAAAAAGAACAGGTAGTGGCTGCACGATGGGCTTCTATTGGGGTATCCATTCTATCTATTATTCTTGCATTATTTGCTCAAAACATGAACGTAGCATTTTTAGTTGCACTTGCATTTGCCGTAGCAGCGAGCGCTAACTTGCCAATTATTCTTCTTACTATTTTTTGGAAACGCTTTAATACAGCAGGAGCAGTCACTGGCATGCTGGTTGGACTATTCAGCTCACTGTTTTTAGTTGCCATTAGTCCAAACGTGTGGGCACCTGAGCCTGGAGCTGCTATCTTTGTAGGTGAACCGCTCATCACATTAACAAACCCTGGTATTATCTCCATTCCTCTAGGCTTCTTAGCTGCTTTTATAGGAACACTCCTTTCGTCTAAAAAAGCAGACGAAAAGAAATTTGATGAGATTTTAGTAAAAGCAAATACAGGTATGGGAATCGAAGAGCCTGTCAAACATTAATGCCAAAAAGCCTTGAAGCAGGTTGCTTCAAGGCTTTTTACTAGAATAAATCTTCTTGTAAGCCAATAGCGGCAATTTGTTCATTTCTAAACTTTACAGCTAACATATGCTCTTCTTCCCACGTACATTCAAAAAACAAACCAACTTCTCTTGTATCATGGGGTGCTTCAGGAACAAAGATTTGAATACACTCAACTAAAAAACCGATGTCTTTTCGCTTTTTTACATTCGGAACTAATAAGTCTACCACGTCTTTTTCAACTTGAGTTCTGTATTCATCTCGCACCTGTTGATAATAATCAAAAAGAGCTTTTTCCGTCCTCTTTAACAATAATTCGCTTTGAAGCCAAAATGCTTGAAAAGCCTCTTCTTGCCGTTTTTGAAATGGCTTCTCTTTATCTCCATCAATTGTCAGCAACACATGTTGTTGTTGTCCAAAGAAAGTGACCTGTTTTTCTCCAACCCAGGCCGAGTCATATAACAAAGATCCAAAAAGTGGATGATGTACTCGTAATGTTTGATTCATTGCATACCTGACCCTCTCAAAAAGTGGATTTCTGCTTGCATTGGCGTATAATAAATGGTGCTTGAAACAAACTTCTAAACTTATTCTATGTTACCATATTTTTTACAGAAAGGAGTGCCACAATGTGTGAATACAATTAAATCTTTATACCCTTACTTAAAACCTTACAAATGGCTCGCGCTGTTTGCCCCGCTATTGATGGTCATTGAAGTGTTAGCTGACCTTCTTCAGCCTACTATTATGCAGCATATCATTGATTATGGCATTGCAAACAACAATCAAACATATGTTATCACCCGAAGTATCCTTATGCTTATGTTAGCAATCATTGGCTTAGCTGCTGGTATCGTCTGCGCCATCCTTAGCACAAAAGCAGCAGTAAATTTTTCTACCGATATTCGAAAATCGCTTTTTGAAAAGATTGAAAACCTCTCAAACAGCAACAGAGATAAACTAGGGACTGGTCACTTAATCACTGTCATGACAAATGATGTAACAAGTGTTCAAAACGCATTGAATATGACGCTAAAAGTATTAGTTAGAGGACCTTTACTTTTTGCAGGAAGTATTGTGATCGTGTTATTAACCGCTCGTTCTTTGTTTCCTATTATCGTCGTGGTCGTCCCTATTTTATTTTTATGCATTTGGTTTGTGATCACGAAAGCCGGAAAACTTTTCAAAAAAGTTCAGCGAAGCGTTGATCGTGTAAACACAAAAGTCCAAGAAAATTTATCAGGGATGCGCGTAGTAAAAGCGTATGTAAGAGAATCATATGAAATCAATCAGTTTAAAGAAGCAAACAGCTCCTTGACGCAAGCTAATATGAGTGCTGTTCAGCTTATTTCGCTTTTAATGCCCGTTATTTTATTTGTAGTAAATATCGGCATGGTAGCTACTCTATGGCTGGGTGGACTTCAAGTTGAAGCAGGAAAAATTGAAGCAGGTGTGATTTTAGCTTTTATTAATTACTTAACGATTATTTTAAACGGACTTATGTCAAGCAGCATGGTGCTGATGCAAATTACACGTGCATTCCCTTCAGCTGAACGAATCGATTCTGTTTTAAAAACAAAAATAGACATTCCTCCAGCAAACTCTGCTGCTCAAATCAACAGACTTAAAGGTGATCTATCGTTTCAAAACGTTACATACAGCTACAGTAAAAATGGCGAAAACGTATTAAAAGATATTTCATTTACTGCTAAACACGGGGAAACTATTGGCATTATCGGCTCTACTGGAAGCGGAAAATCGACGCTTGCAAAACTTATTTCGCGCTTATATGATCCTGATGGCGGCGGAATTTTTGTAGATGGAAAAAATCTGACAAACTATGACGTAAAAGAGCTTCGCTCATCCATTGGGTTTATTCCTCAAAAAGCTACACTGTTTACCGGAACGATTGATATGAATATTCGAATGGGAAACAATCATGCTTCTTCCTCAGAAATTGAAGATGCTGCAGCTTTCGCATGCGCAACGGAGTTTATTGAAAAACTCCCAGAAAAATATGAGTATCCTTTAACGCGAGGAGCAACCAACTTATCAGGAGGGCAAAAGCAGCGTCTTTCAATCGCGCGTGCATTTGTTAGAAAGCCTGCTATATTGGTCATTGATGATGCAACTTCCGCGTTGGATGCTGTCTCAGAAGCGCAGGTACTAACACATTTAAAAGAAGAGTTTTCCGATGCGACCGTCATTATTATTGCGTCTAAAATTTCGTCTCTTCTTCACGCTGATCATATTATCGTCATGGATGAAGGCAAAATTGCTGAACAAGGGACTCATGAAGAATTGCTTCGTCACCACTCTCTTTATTACGACATTTATCTAGCACAAGGCGGAAAAGAGGTGTTGCCTAGTGAATAATCAAGGTAAAAATCAAATGAGCTCTATTCGCGGCCCTAGAGGCATGATGAAGGGTCCTGTAGTGAAGCCAAAGAATGCGAAAAAAACACTATATAGAATCTGGTCATATATGGGAAAACGAAAGCCTCCGCTTGTGGCTGCGATCATCTTAGTTATTGTGACTTCCCTGCTTAATTTATTAGGCCCTTATTTAATTGGGGTTATTATTGACGAGCATATTATTCCCAAAGATATCAGCGGAACGATACGAATGTCACTCACTCTTGCAGGAATTTACATTACGACATCTTTGTTAACATGGCTGCAAACCTATTTAATGGTAAACGTTTCGTTTACGACCATCGGAATGCTCCGCCAAGATTTATTTGCAAAGCTTCAAACTCTCTCTCTTCGCTTTTTTGATAAGCGAGCTCACGGAGAGTTAATGAGCCGGGTTACGAATGATATTGATAACCTGAATAACGCTCTGAGTCAAAGCGTTATTCAGGCTCTGTCCTCTATTTTATCTCTAGTCGGTATTACCATTGCGATGTTCTCGCTCAACTGGATTCTTGCCATTATCACACTGATTGTTATTCCATTAATGGTTATAATCGTTCGACAAATATTAAAACGAAGCAGTGAAAATTTTGTCAAACGCCAAAAAGACTTAGGTGAGCTAAACGGCTTTGTAGAAGAAGCAATCTCTGGAGGAGAAGTTGTTACGCTTTTTAGTAAGGAAAAAGATTTTTTAACTGTTTTTAATGAACGAAATGAACAGCTGAGAAGTTCAGCAACAAAAGCAGAAACATTTTCAGGCTTTTTAGGTCCTGTCACAAACTTTATTAACAACTTAGGCTTAGCACTAGTGATTGGAGCAGGAGCATTTATGGCTGTTCAAGGTAGCGTTACAGTTGGGATGATCGCTTCATTTGTTAACTACTCACGTCAGTTCTCTCGCCCAATCAGTCAAATGGCAAACTTAGTAAACACTATTCTTTCGGCTATTGCCGGCGCAGAGCGCGTGTTTGCGATTATGGATGAGCAGCCGGACGTCACAAACAAGCCAAACGCTCTTTCTGTTACAAAATTTGCAGGAGACGTTGCTTTTGAGAACGTATCATTTGGCTATACTGACGAAAAAATGATTTTAAAAAATGTTACACTTACAGCAAAAAAAGGTGAAATGGTTGCTTTGGTCGGTCCTACAGGTTCTGGTAAAACAACAATCATTAACTTGCTCACACGATTTTATGACATCGCAAACGGAGACATTAAAATTGACGGCCGTTCCATCAGTGACTATAACATCCATGATTTACGAAACCGAATTGGCATTGTTCTTCAGGATACCTATTTATTTTCCGGTACGATTGCGGATAACATTCGATTCGGCCGGTTAGATGCCAGCGATGAAGAAGTGAAAAGCGCAGCAAAAATGGCAAATGCTCATTCTTTTATCAAGCACCTGCCGCAGCAATACGATACCGTGATTTCAGCCGGTGGAGGAAATTTAAGTGAAGGTCAAAAGCAGCTCTTATCGATTGCCCGAGCCATGCTCTCTGACTGTGATATTTTAATTTTAGACGAAGCTACTTCCAATATTGATACAAAAACAGAAATTGATATTCAAAAAGGAATGAGTAATCTATTAAAAGGAAAAACAAGCTTTGTAATTGCCCACCGCCTCAAAACGATTGAAAATGCAAATCAAATTCTTGTCTTAAAAGACGGACAGATTATTGAAAAAGGAAATCATCACGAGCTATTAGAGAAACAAGGTTTTTACCACAAGCTCTATACGCAGCAGTTTACGATTTAAAAGAGGCTGGAACATAACTTAACCCAATCCAATCTAAAGACGAGAAAACGAACTATTGATCAATAGTTCGTTTTTTACTTCAACTAAAATACTTTTGTCTCAAGCTCTTTTTCGCTCTATCATTTATCTATCACAGCTACAATTTTCCCTTTTACTCGACGAGTCGCCAGTTCATCTAAAGCTGCCGGCACTTCGTCTAGTGAAATGACTTTTTCCACAAGAGCATTCAGCTTATTTTCTTGTAAAAGCAAAAGCATTTTATTTCCCATCTCCGCAAGTTTTTGCTGTTCTTTTACGTTGTTAGACTGATGTACGCTTCCTAATGCAACTTGATGAAACGATAGTGGATGCGCAAACGAAATCGCATCATTTACATTAGGAGGTCCTGCGATAAATGCAATTTGACCATTAAAAGCAAGAGCCTTTACCGACTCGTCTGCATTGTTACGCCCGACTGTATCCAAGACTAAATCTACACCGAGTCCATCGGTAAGCTCCAGCACTTTTTTCACAAAATCTTCTTTACGGTAGTCGATTGCATAGTCAGCACCTAAACTTTTTACAAACTCATGATTGGCAGAAGATGCGGTTGTAAGCACTGTAAGACCTGCATTTTTAGCAAGCTGAATGGCAAACCCTCCAACGCCTCCAGCACCTGCGTGAATTAAAATCGTTTGTCCTTTTGAAGCGTTCATTTTGTGAAACAATGCTTGATATGCTGTATACCCCGCACATGGAATAGCTGCAGCGTCTTCAAATGAAACTCCTTGTGGAATAAGGGAAACCGTATGAGCTGTTGTCACTCCGTACTGTGCAAACCCGCCTTTTTTTGATAAATCGCTATGATATACAACGCGGTCTCCGATTTTGACAGTTGTGACTTCTTCTCCCACTTCCTCGACAACGCCAGCGGAATCAAGTCCTAATACGTGAGGGTATGTCCAACTGGGATTACCGCCGTTTCCTGTTTTATAATCTACAGGGTTCAAGGCAGTAGCTTTAATTTTAACTAAAATTTCACCTTTAGCTGGATGCGGCTTTTGGATATTTCCGACTTTCATCTCACTTACTTTCCCTTTGCCTTCTAGCAGTAAAGCTTTCATCAAGATCTCCCCTTTTACATTTCTTCCTTCAATTAAAAGTTCTTTTTCAGTATAATAAATACATGTTGTTTACAAAAGACGGCACTTTCATGTAACCAGGTACCTTCCCGGTAACCTAGGTCTATGGATATTAAATTATTATATCCATATTTCATATCTGTTTATGAATGGAGGATTAGCGGTGAAAGCACCCCACTATAATGTACCTGTTGAAGCAACACTTGAAGTAATCGGCGGGAAATGGAAAGTCGTTATTTTATGCCTCTTAAAAGAAGGCGAAAAACGTTTTAGCGAACTTCAGCGAGCTATGCCTGCTATTACTAAAAAAATGCTGTCTCAACAGCTAAAAGAATTAGAAAAAGACGGTGTAGTTAATAGAAAAGTATACAATGAAGTTCCTCCTAAAGTAGAGTACTCACTCAGTGAAGAAGGCGAAACCTTACGAGAAATTTTAAATATGATGTGCGCATGGGGAGATAGAAGAATGGGAAACACCCCAAATTGCAGCTAAGTTCTCCTAGCAGCTTTGTTAAAATAACCGAATAGCTGCTGGGAAGAGCTATTCGGTTGTTTTATCTATTTCCCTACTCTTTCTTATGAGTCGCCCTTGTGTAAGAACATCTGACAACACTATAGAATTCTTTCGCATTTTCATATATGATGATGTCGAACGATGCAGCCAGAATTGTCGAAATAAAACTCAAGAATGATAGGTGATTCAATGATGCAATTAGGTTTAGATTTATCTCAAAAACAACTATTAAAATTGGCCATGACACCTGAATTACGTCAGTCTATCAACATTTTAAATTATTCTACGGCCGATTTAGTTCATTATCTTCATGAGCAAGTCAATGAAAATCCTGTAATTAAACTGTCTGCTGGCGATTCTCAGCAAAAAAATTCATTTAACACTCGAGAACAGCGTTCATATTCAAAAGGTCACACCGATGACGAGTATAATCCGTTTAATTATATATCCGATCAAACTGTGACATTAGAGAGCCATTTATTAGAGCAGCTGTCTATGCTAAATCATTTACACTCACAGCAAAAACACATCGTTCAATTTCTAATTGGAAACTTAAATAAAAACGGCTTTTTAGCAATTGAACCAAAATTGGCAGCCGAACTGCTTAACGTTTCAATTGACGAAGTCAACGATATGATTCACGTTTTACAAAGCTTTGATCCAATTGGAGTGGGCGCTCAAAACTTTGTCGATTCACTGCTTATTCAAATTAAGGCCAAAAAGTCAAAGCCTCCTCTTTTATATGATGTGGTGAAACACGATATTGAAGATATTGCTAACAAAAAATATCGGAACATTTCAAAAAAATACTCTATTTCAATGCGCGAAGTACAAGAAATTGTTGACTGCTTGCGGACATTGAATCCTCGTCCAGCAGGAGATTTCTATGTTCCGCTTACGAAGTACATTTCGCCTGATGTAACGGTACAAAAAATAGACGGCCGCTATCATGTTATTCTTCATAGCGAGCTGCTTCCGCCCATCGAGATTAACAGCACCTACCAAAAACTGGTTCATCGCTCTGCATGCGTAACAACCGATCGATACGTACAGGAAAAAATCCATGAAGCTACTTGGCTAATTAATAGTATTGAGCAGCGTAATGCGACGATTTACAACGTGTCTAAAGCCATTGTGGAACATCAGCAAGATTTTTTTGAAATGGGTATTTCGGGGCTAAAGCCGCTTACCTTAAAAGATATTGCTCAAAAAGTAGACTGTCACGAATCAACGGTAAGCCGTGCAACTAACGGAAAGTATATTCAAACGCCGCGCGGACTGTTTGAACTAAAATACTTTTTCACTAATTCTTTAGAGAGAACCGATGGCGAACAAAGCAATTCTACCGCCTTTATAAAAGAGAAAATTAAAACATTAATTGCCGAAGAAAATAAATTAAAACCTCTTTCAGATCAAAAGCTCATGTCTCTTCTTTCCAGCGAAGGAATTCAAATTTCAAGAAGAACAGTAGCTAAATACCGTGAAGAAGCTGGAATTGAAAGTTCTTCTAAGCGGCGACGATTTTAATATTATTTATTCTAAATTACAGCTTTATCACTACTAAAAAGAACCCGCTGAATAAAAATCAACGGGTTCTTTTTATCGGTTTCCAATAAATAAAAGCCATATGATATTGATACGTATATTCATATGTGTCATTTATTTTCTTTACATGCTGTAAAATAATCTTCTCAGTTTCTAATTTGTCAACATCTTTCGAAAGCAGCTTTGTCGAGTTCTTCTTGATGAGATCTTCGTACGTCTCATACGTTACCGTTTTGGTTATAGGAACCAGCTTACAATCTGCATAAATACCCAGTTCATATAAAATATTTAGTAAGTCAATATATTCCTTACGGCGCCATTTAATCTCGTACCCAAGTTTTCTATGTAACTCTACGTAATGAGGCTTTTCTGGACCCGCTGACATGCCAATAACCGCCAAACGATTAGCCGAATCATTCATATTTAAGAGACCATCGACAATGTTATGCATACGATAAAAGCAGTTTATTCCTACTACCACGTCATAGTTATCTGTTAGACGCTCATACTCCCATTTACCTTCTATGAACTTTAGATTAGAGCGGGCATTTGATTGTTTTTGTAAGTAGCGGATGATGCTTGGCGAACAATCCATACACGTAAGTTCTTTTACATAATCCGCAATTGAAAACGTATAATTTCCCCAGCCAGGGCCAATTTCCATGACAGAGTCACTTGGATTCAAAAAAGCAAGAAGTTCTTGCTGAAGCTGTTTCACTACAGGATCATTTTCTGAATCAAAAGACATTTTTTCTAGATATTGCTGCCAAAATTCATCTTCCGCTTTGTCATTTATCATCCGTTCCGATATTGAACCGTCCCATTCTTTCAGCCCTTCCTGCCACTTTTTCACACGATCACTTTCATACACCGCAAATTTTGTAAGCTGCATGCATTCACATTCCCCTCTTTTACACGTAAACCTATACTAACATAAAGAAAAAGAGAGTTCCTTTTTAAACTGGAACTCTCTTTTTCTATTAGTTAAATTAGGCTGCGGCCTCTTCCTCTGTGTGATGCTTCTCTTTTCTGGCATTGATATAAAACATTATCAATGAAAGAGTGATGAAGATTGCTGCAAAGATTCCAAGTACGCCAGCCTGATGCCATACATAGCCGAAATCATCACCAATTGAAATAATTTCACGGAAACCGCGAATTGCATAGGTCATAGGCAAGTATGGATTGATTGCCTGGAAGAATTCCGGCACAAGTGCTTTAGGGAATGTACCTGCACTGCCGCCAATTTGAAGCAGCAGAATAATAAAGGCTAAATACTGCCCTACTTTTCCTAACCCTGTTGTTAAGAACAAGATCAGTGTAAAGAACGTTACACCTGTAATCATGGTAAAGATATAGAAGTGCCAAATGCTTGTTACGTTTAAATGCAAGCCCCAAAGAAGAGCTGTAACAGCAATCGCTGCTTGCAGCATACCTACAATAGTGATGACACTAAACTTACTTAAGAACCACGAAATACCTGATGTCGGTCGAATTGATGGCTCTTTCATTGGGTATACTGCTGAAAACATTAATGTTCCCGCAAACAAGCCAATACATAAGATGTATGGAGCTAATCCGACACCGTACTTATCTACGTTATTTTGTTTATCTGATTTTAAATCCGTTGGATTTGAAAACATGCTGTATGTTTTATCATCTGCTTTAACATCTTTTGCATCTTTTGCACCGTCCGCTAAAGATGAATGAAGCTCGCTTGTTCCATCTGATAATTTAGATGAACCGTCATATAGTTTGGATGAACCATTTGTTAACTCTTTAGAACCATTTGCTAATTTGGTTGCCCCGTTTTCTAGCTGCGTTAAACCATTTGCTAGCGCTGCGCTTCCTTGTTCAGATTTTTTAAGTCCATCCACAAGTTGCTGCTGTCCGTCAGCAAGCTTTCCAGCTCCTGTATGAGCGTCAGCTATACCGCTGTTTAGCTCTGCAAATTTGCTGTTGAACTGCTTTTCACCGTCTGCTAGTTTAACAGCCCCGTTATATAATTGAGTTTGAGCATTATATAATTTTGTTTGGCCATTGTACAGCTGACTTTGTCCATCAGCAATTTTATTAATAGCGCTTTGAATATCTTCTCCGCCTTTAGACAGCTTTTGCAGCGCCGCAGATAACTCTTGCACTTTATCTACTTTTGCTTTTAGCTGCTCTGCTTTTTGCTGCTGTTCGTCCATAAACTGCTGAGACGTCAGCTTTTTAATTCCTGCAATCAGCGTTTGTTTTTGCTCATCGGGAATAGATTCGTTGCTGTTAATGCTGTCAATGAGAGCTTGCTGCTGCTGTTCAAACTCCGCTTTTTTTGAGTCTACCTGCTGTTTAATCTGCGTAATTTCCTGCTCTGCTTGATTAATTTGCTGCGTAACATTGCTCACTTCAGCATCTACTTGATTTAAGCCGCTTGTAAACTGAGGTAATTTCCCTTGAAGTGTCTTTGTTCCTTCATTTAGTTGCTGTGTCGCACCTTGAAGTTTTGCAGTTCCGTCTTGTAGTTGTCCTAATCCATTGCTAAGCTTTCCTGCACCTGTTTCAAGTTCTTTAGAAGCCGCGTACAGCTGCCCGCTTCCATTCTCTAGCTTCCCTAAACCGCTGTTTAGGCTGCCTAAGTTTTCATTAATTGTGTCCGCACCGTTTAGTAGCTTAGCTGCACCGGCATTTAGATCAGTTGCTCCTTTTCGTGCATCTGCTAATCCATTTGCCAATTTAGCTGTACCGTCTTCAAACGTAACCGTGCTGTCTGCTAGTTTCTTCATGTTATCTCGCAGCGTTTTCGAGCCATCTTCTAGCTCTCCTGCACCGTCACTTGCTTTTTGAAGACCGTCCGCTACTTGCTTAAAGCTGTCAAATACCGTTTCAGCATACTGCTTTGTGACTGCTTCTTTAATCTGATCATTGATTTTAGCTACTGCATTTGAGCTAATTTGAGCGCCTGAATAGTTCTTTCCGGCATTTGTATGGTAGATAAATTTCATTTTTTTAGGATTCTCATCCATTAATGTTGTTGCATTTTTAGAGAAATTCTTTGGAATTTCTAAAACTAGATAGTAGTCTTCGTTCTTTAAGCCTTCTAACGCTTTTTCTTTGTTCGTAAATTTCCAGTCAAATTTATCGTTTTTCTTTAAATCATCAACAAAATCACGACCGACATTCAATTTCTTTCCATCTAATGTAGCACCTTTATCTTCATTTACCACTGCAACTGGAATTTGATCTGTTTTTCCATATGGATCCCAGTAAGCAGATAAAAAGATGACATTATAAAGTAATGGAACAAATAACAATCCACAAATCACAACAATAGTCATTGGTTTGGAAAAGATTTTTTTCCATTCTCCTTTAATCATATTCATGTTTTTTAGCCTCCAATAATCCTTACTTCCGCCTGACTGTTTGACCGAAAAACATTTTCGGTCATGAAGTTCTGATTAATGTTACCATATTCACAAGAATAAGGTCAATCGTTATTCTGTAATTAAAAGCTGATTTTAGCAGAAAGTTTAAAATCAGCTTTTTAAGATAACGTTCACACTAAATATCAGGCTTAAATCATGAGTTTCATTCGCATCGTTCTTAATAAATGCCCGTCAAATTCATCATCAAATTCATCCACAAGCTGGAAACCTTTTGATTGATAAAATGCACGGCCTATTCCGTTTTCCCTTTCTACGTTAATGTAAACGATTTTTAATTCCTTCGAGCGCTTCATTCCTTTTTCTAACAATTGCGAACCGATTCCTTTTCCTTGATAAGCAGGCAGTATATAGATAGATCCTAGTTCTATTTCCCCTCTGTTTTGTAGTCGGAAAAAGTTAGCGTATCCTACGATTTTCTCATCAATAGTTGCTACATAAATGAACGAATTACGCAAGCGCCACAGCAGCCTTTTATTGGAGTATGCTTCTGAAAGAAACCGATTCTGAACGCTTCTAGGAATAATTCCTTCATATGTGTCATACCAACTCATCTTTGCGACGTATTGAACAGACGTAATATCTTCTTTTCTCATTTTGCGAATGATTACCTCCACTCACATCCCTCCTGACAATTTACTGCTAAAATCGTACATAATTTCACCTGAAAAATATAGTTATAAATATATATTTTTAATTGTAACGCTCTAGAAGCATTGATTGATTTTAGAACCTTATGTATAATCGAGATAGATACAAATTGAAAATGATTATCATTAACAGGAGTGCTGAATGATGAATTTAACTACCGTGAGTATTGGCGACAAAGTAAAAGTTAAAAACATTGAATTTTTAGATAGATCATTAGAACGCCGCCTTCTTTCTTTTGGAGTAAAAAAAGGCTGCGAACTATGCATGAAGCAAAAAACCATCTTAGGAGGACCTTGTATTATTGAATGTCAAGGTCAAATGATTAGCATCCGAAAACGCGATGCGGCCAAAATTGAGGTTGAGACAGCATGAGTACAATTGCACTTTTAGGAAATCCAAACACAGGAAAAACTTCTTTATTCAATATATTAACAGATTCCTATGAATACGTAGGAAACTGGAGCGGTGTAACCGTTGAAAAGAAAGTTGGATCTATTAAAAAGCAAAACAGCCAGCTGGTTGATTTGCCGGGTGTGTATGACTTTACTCCTCTTTCTTCAGATGAAGCAGTGGTAACTAACTTTTTGTTAACCGGAGAATTTAACAGTATGCTGAATATTGTAGACGCTTCTCAGTTTGAAAGAAGCATGCATCTCACTATTCAAGCATTGGAATATGGAAAGCCATTAGTAATCGGCTTAAATATGATTGATGTAGCGGAAAAACGCGGATTGACTTTTAATTTGGAGAAGCTTAGCAAATCATTACATATTCCGGTTTCAGCGATTATTGCCCGCAATGGAAAAGGAATTAATGAGCTTCTCACCACTTTGAAGCAAGATTTAAAAGCCCCTTCATTTCAATTAAATTATGGGGAAACCGCTGAACAAGCAATTCATATGATTCAAACAAAAGCGGACGTCAGCAGATGGATTGCCATTCAATTCTTAGCGGAAAATAGCGTAATCGAATCAACATTAAAAGAAAAAACGAGTTACTCAGAGCTGCTTGAGCTTCGAAAAGCCGCTGCACAAAAAATAAACAAGCCGCTTAGTGAGCATTTCTTCGACGTGCGTACAGCATTTATTGAACGCATTTCGAGCGAGTGTATCATAAAGGGCAGCGAAACACCTTTAACTTTCACGGATCGAATCGATCGAATTGTGACGCATAAGTGGCTTGGTCTCCCTATTTTTCTTGGCTTAATGTATTTGATTTTTAATATTACGTTTACGTGGATTGGCGTTCCGCTTTCTGATAAACTGGACGGCTTCTTTGGCGGAACGCTTAGTGAAGGCGCTGATTCTCTTTTAAATGCAGCTGGTGCTGCTCCATTTATTCACGATTTAATTGTGGATGGCATTATTGCAGGAGTAGGCGGCGTACTAGTATTTGTACCACAAATTTTTGTCCTGTTCTTTTTCATTTCACTGCTTGAAGATTCAGGATACATGGCTAGAATCGCTGTAGTAATGGATCGTATAATGGAATTTTTCGGTTTGAACGGAAAAGCATTTATTCCGATGATTATTAGCTTTGGATGTAACGTACCGGGGATTATGGCCGCGCGTACAATTGAACAGCGAAAAGAGCGCCTTATGACCATTTTAGTCAATCCATTTATGAGCTGCTCAGCACGTCTTCCTGTATACGCTTTGTTTGTAGGTGCTTTTTTTGTGCAAAACGGAGCAGCTGTGGTGTTTTCTATGTACTTGCTTGGCATTATTTTAGCACTTGTTGTAACGAAAATTTTATCAGTAACGCTTCTTAAAGACGAACAATCAACTTTTATTGTTGAACTTCCTCCTTACCGCGTACCTCAAGCCAAGACTCTTTGGAGAAGCACGTGGGAAAAAGGCCGAAATTTCGTCCGAAAAGCAGGTACGGTTATTTTAGCTGGCTCTGTATTTATCTGGCTATCATCTTACGCTGGCCCTGGCGGTTTTGGAGTAGATATGGAAAATAGCTTTATGGCTATTATTGGAGGTGCTATCGCTCCTCTATTTATCCCTTTAGGTTTTGCGACATGGCAAGCTGTAGCATCACTGATTACAGGCTTCCTAGCGAAAGAAGTGGTTGTTTCAACTATGAGCATCATTTATAAAGTACAAGAAGGACAGCTTGGCGACACAATGAAGACATTCTTTACACCGCTAACAGCCTATACGTTTATGGTGTTTGTTCTTCTTTATGTTCCGTGTCTAGCAACCGTCGCTGTTATTCGACGAGAAACCGGCTCATTAAAATGGACAGCATTTGCTGTGGCCTACCCTTTGGTTGTCGCTTATCTCGTAGCTTTGCTTGTACACACTATTGGAAAAGTACTTGGTTTTTCTTAAAAGGAGTGAATAACATTGATTATTAACATTTTAATTGGGGTTTTGATTTTTGGGTATGCCCTTTATCATATGACAAAATTCTTCCGCAAGAGTACTCAGGGAAAATGTGCAAGCTGCGCACAGCAATCTTCTTGTGCAACGGATGATTGCGGTATTGACTGGGATAAAACGATTCAAGAGGCTCAAAATCAATCATCTTAATACATTAAAAAAGCATCCTGATAGACGGGATGCTTTTTTAATGTTACGCAACTAGTTTTAAAATGAGATGAGAAAGGACTTCCTTTTCCTCTTCACTGCTGACTTTCCATAACTCATGAAGGACTTTTTCTTCTCGGTTTCGAGGCTCCTCATTTTTGGCTAAATAGCTAGCCACTTTTTTTGTAGCAGCTGCTAATTGTTCCTCATTTAACCCGAGCTTTTTACCGACATGAACTTTTTGAGTTAAATAATCAGTAAACGTATCAAAATTCTGCAAAATTGCTTCTTTTTTCTCCGTCCCTAAATTATCTACCGTTTCTTCAATTTTATTCATGTCTTTTGTAGTTCCTTCATTCATTTGACTCACAGTTAACATCTCCTTCTTAGTGAATAGACTGATATGTTCTTTCACGCTCAGATTCTGTTTTTTCGTCCGGCGTCATCTTTTCCTTACTTATTTCAGAAGTTGCATCTTTCACTTTTTCACCAATTTGCTGTAAATCACTTTTAGCATCTTCTACCGTTGATTTTGCATCATGCGTAACGCTTTTCACATCTTCTGCTTGCTTAAAGAAATCTTCATTTACACGCTCGTACAAATGTTTGGCATCATTAATTGCATCTTTTAAAAGATTCGATGCATTTTTCATTTGCTGCACCATTTTTTCTTTTGTTTCTTGAGGGTTCTCTTTTACTTGATTAATCATGTTTGCAGAAGAGTCCTTTAATGTAACGGCTCTTCTTTTAACAGATGAGCGAGTTTTATTATCAAGTAATGTTATACATCCACCTACAACTGCCCCGACAACAACACCTTTTACTAGCTTGCTGCTGTAGCTTTTCCCCGTGGTGCTAACAGCAGCAGTGCTATTAGCTGTCTGTGGATTGTTATTAATTCCTACATCGTTGTTGATGCCTGCGCTGTTGCTTAAAGCAGGGTTTTGTAATTCAGATCGGTTTCTTTCCATTTTTACTGCCTCCTTTAGCATCGTTATTGAGTGATTTCCCATCTTTTTTTATATTTAAACAATTGAATTCGTTAAAAATAAAAAACATGACTAAAGGCCACCTTTTATATCTCACTAGTCAAGAATAACTATATAGTAAAAAAAGCTAAATTTTTTAATGGAAAGATACAAGCCGGATTTTTGTAAAAGGATTGTCAGCACCGGTATAATAAGAAGTACTGTAAAAGAAATTTTATACTATTGGTCATAGGGGTGAAACAATTGAGCCAGCTTAATAAGGAATTTAACTGTGAAAAAGAATTAACGCTTGCTATTATCGGCGGAAAATGGAAGATGCTGATACTATGGCACTTAGGACGTGAAGGAACAAAACGGTTCGGGGAACTAAAATCGCTTATTCCTGATATTACGCCGCGCATGCTGGTTAACCAGCTGCGGGAACTGGAAGAAGATCTAATTGTTAACCGTAAAGTTTATCCTGTCGTACCACCTAAAGTCGAATACTCACTTACAAAAGAAGGAGAAAGTTTAATGCCTATTTTAACAGCCATGTACGATTGGGGTAAAAATTACCGTGATACAGTGCTGGTCAATCAAGAACAAAAGGCAGAAACGTTAATTAAATGATGGAAACGAATCCTTCTATTCCATAGTTTTTATTTTTTTATGCGGATGATATTACTCAATATCATCCGCATTTTTAATGAAAATTAAGCGGTTACAAGACTGATATGTCCATTAGTATACTTCTGTATACTATCATTCCCCACACTATTTGTGGGAAAAGTGCGTACTTTTAAGAACCTCAAACTGCGGGTACAATAACTACACCAGCTGCTTTTTATGTAAAAAGGCACAAAAGGTATCTATAGATTTCTGTAAGGAGTGGAGTAGAATGGAATTACAATTAGCATTAGATCTTGTTAATATTTCTCAAGCAAAAGAGGTAGTAAAAGAAGTTGAAGAACATATTGATATCGTGGAAATCGGTACACCTGTTGTAATCAATGAAGGGCTTCGCGCCGTTAAAGAAATTAAAGAAGCATTTCCTAATTTAAAAGTATTAGCTGACCTAAAAATCATGGATGCAGCTGGTTATGAAGTACAGCAAGCTTCTCAAGCTGGAGCAGACATCATTACCATCTTAGGTGTGGCTGAAGATATGTCAATTAAAGGTGCAGTTGAAGAAGCGAAAAAACAAGGTAAAAAAATTCTAGTCGATATGATTGGTGTAAAAGATATTAAAGGACGCGCAAAAGAGCTAGACGAATTTGGCGTTGACTATATCTGCGTACACACAGGATACGATCTTCAAGCAGTTGGTCAAAACTCTTTTGAAGATTTAGTAACAATCAAAAGCGTTGTAAAAAATGCAAAAACAGCCGTTGCTGGCGGCATTAAATTAGAATCTTTACCTGAAGTAGTAAAAGCACAGCCTGATCTTGTTATCGTTGGCGGAGGCATCACGAGCCAAGATGATAAAAAATCAGTTGCTTCTCAAATGAAAGAGCTTATTACAAATTAAGGAGCTTTCTATGCAGACGAGCGAACATTTAAAAACGGTTATGAATGAGCTTTTACAAACAACAGCTCTAATCGCTGACGATGAAGCTGAACAGCTTGTAAATGGCATCATCTCATCTAAAAAAGTGTTTGTCACAGGAGCAGGCCGTTCAGGTCTTATGGGCAAGTCGTTTGCTATGCGTATGATGCATATGGGCATTGATGCTTATGTCATTGGAGAAACCGTGACGTCCACTTTCACGCAGGATGATTTATTAATCATCGGATCAGGTTCTGGCGAAACGAAGAGCTTGATTCCTATTGCTCAAAAAGCAAAAGAACTTGGAGGAAAAGTTGGAGTAGTCACGATTTCCCCCGATTCCACGCTTGGCAAGCTGGCTGACTTCATCGTGAAGCTGCCCGGCGCTCCGAAGGACCAAGAACAAAGCAGTTATCAAACCGTACAGCCTATGGCGTCACTGTTTGAACAAACGCTTCTTCTTTTTTACGATGCGCTGATTCTTCGCTTCATGGAGAAGAAAGAACTTGATACTCATACGATGTACGGAAAGCATGCAAATTTAGAGTAGAAAAAGGTCTTGCCTAGGCAAGACCTTTTTTGTTTTGGAACTTTCTATATAACCAAATATTCACTTATCAGATAACTAAATGTACTTTATCATTATTTATTTTTTCAAAAGCCCTATTCGAATTTTGCTACATCTCCATAAAACGGCTGCTCTGCAACTTTAATCGAGTCTGTTGGACACCCTTCGTACGCTTCCATCATCTCATCTTGCTGATGTTCAGGAACTTCTTTTGTTCCTTCGTTGTTATCTAATACGGCATAAGCAAGACCTTCTGAATCATAATCATAAAGATCTGGCGCACTCCCTCCACATGCTCCGCAAGCAATACATGTTTCCTTCTCTACTATCGTAAAAGCCATAAAAAACCTCCTTGACCTTTTCACTTTCTCTTTCAGAAAGTTACGTTCAGTATAAGGAGGTTTTTTTAAATTCGTCTTAAATTATTTACTGAGATTCCCCAATATTCTCAAACATCTCATCTACATTTGGCTTTTTCTTAATTAACCCTGACTCTTTTAACCAGTTAACATTTGATTGCCATGATTCTTTCGTTTGACTGCCGAATCCTTGTTCAGACTTCATTTTTGGAAGTAAGATATTCAAACTTTTTGTTTCCACATCTTTTTCAAGCGGGAAGTTTGATTTATCTTGATTATCTAACAAAATTTGAAGTGATTCTTTTGGATGTTTCTCCGTGTATTCATACCCTTTTGTCGCGGCACGCCAAAACGCTTTAATCGTATCAGAATCTTTTGCCCACGTTTGATCCCCTGTAACGGCCACTAGCTCGTAATAAGATGGCACGCCGTAATCTGACGGATCAATGTCAACCGTTTTGTATCCTTTTTTGTGAAGCAATGGTACTTCGTGGTTAATATACGCACCTATTACAGCATCTACTTTTTTGCTAATCAGCGATGAATTTAACTCAAACCCTACGTCTACTAGTTTTACTTTATTCGGATCTCCTCCATCGCTTTTCACCATTTTCTTTAGAACAGATTCACTTAATGGTGTTCCGCTGTATCCTACTACTTTTCCTTCTAAATCTTTAGGACGCTTAATACCGCTATCTTTCAATGCCACAACCCGGTTTAGCGGAGATCTTACAATCGCTCCTACCGACTTTACCGGCACATCTTCATTTGCTCGTGCCATTGCTACATCAGGCTGATAGTAAAGGCCAAGCGTGACTTTCCCTGCAGCTGCTAAATTAAGCGAGTCTGTTGGATTAGCAGGAAATTGTACTTTTACATTCAGCCCTTCTTTTTTGAAATATCCTTTTTCTTGTGCAGCGTAAATGAAGCTGTGCACTGCATTTGGATACCAATCAAGCATAATTGTAACGTCTTTTAATTTTTTACTGTCACCAGCTTTATTTCCCTTGTCCTGACCGCAAGCAGCGAGCATCAAAACAAGCAGCAGGCTTAAGCTAATCGCAAACCATTTTTTCATTCTGTTTTCCTCCACTTTAATGAACGTTTTTCGAAACCTACTACAATAATAAAAAATAAAATACCGAGCGCGGATAAAATCACAATTGGTGCAAATACACCAGCTGCATCAAACTGTGTCATCATGCGACGACTGAAATATCCTAAGCCTGCTTGCGCACCCAACCATTCCCCAATGGCAGCACCTATTATACTAAAGGTAACCGCTACTTTGAGTCCCGAATAAAAATGAGGCAGTGCAGAAGGAATGTTCAACTTAAAGAAAATATCTTTTTTTGTTGCTCCCATCGTTAACATGAGTTCTTTTAACTCTTTGTTTGTAGAACGAAGCCCGTCAAATGTGCTAACGGTAATGGGAAAAAACGTAATTAATACGGTCACAATCACTTTGCTCCAAATGGAGTAGCCAAACCACAGCACAAATACAGGAGCAATGGCAATGGTCGGAATCATTTGTGACGCAATAATAAGCGGATAAAAAGCACGCTCAATAAGCGGACTCCAATTCATCCACACAGCCAGCAGAACCCCTAGCACAACGGATATTACAAGCCCAATTACGACAATAGATAACGTAGCTGGTAAATGCTTAAACAATAAATCCATTCGCAGCTCCCAAAGCTTCGTTAAAATACCGCTGGGCGTTGGTAAAATAAACGGATAGTTTACAATGCGTGCTCCAATTTCCCAAGCAGCCAGCAAAATGACTACTAAAATCACTGAAGCCCCGTACTTTTTCATGTGTTCACCTTCGATCTTAGCTGTTCAATTAAATAATCTTTCACATCAAGCACTCGCTGTTGATTCAGATCTTTTTGCGTTCGAGGTCTGCTAAGCGGCACTTGAATTTCTTCAAGACAACTTACTGGCTTGTCTGAAAAGATAAAAATGCGATCTGATAAAAAAAGCGCTTCATTGACGTCATGAGTGATAAATAAGATGCTATGCTTACGCTTTTGCCATTGGTCAAGCAGCCATTCCTGCATCGATAAACGTGTGATTGCATCAAGTGCACTAAAAGGCTCATCTAAAAGCAGCACGTTAGAACCGCTTAATACCGTCCGAAGAAAAGAAACGCGCTGCTTCATCCCTCCGGATAAATCACTTGGAAAACGGTTTTCATACCCTTTTAGGCCAAACTCTTCAAGCAGCTGAGACACTTGCTTATGAGCACTTGCTTTTGATACATTGTGAAGCTCAAGAGGCAGTGCTGCATTGTCTAGAATCGTACGCCACGGAAGCAGCAAATCTTGCTGCGGCATATAGCCTACTTTTCCTAGTCGCTTTTCATAAGACTTTCCGTTAATCACGATATCGCCTTCACTCTGCTGTTCAAGACCTGTAATGAGACGAAACAACGTACTTTTCCCAGAGCCGCTCGCTCCAACGATACTGACAAACTCGCCTTCTTTCACGTCTAAGTTTAATGATTTTAAAATCGCTTGATCACCGTTCTTGTACGTAAAACTGACGTTTTGAAAAGATAACACAGACCTATTCATGAATTGGCCACATCGCTTCGTTATAAGCCATATCCCAGAACATATACTCAAAACGCGTCGTATTCAAGAAAATTTCTTCAAGCTTTTCTAATTCCACTTCTGATTTATCTTCAGTAAGTGAGTCAAATAAATTGATACACCATGTCGCCAGTTCTCCAAATTCTTCTGAGCTGTACATTTCAATCCACTCACGGTAAAACTCATTGTTAGCTCCAGGCTTTTCACTAAGTTCTTTTCCTATTTCCCAGTAGCTCCACATACAAGGCAAAAGAGCGGCTACTAATTCAGCTAATGTTCCACTTTGACCAACGTGCAGCATATAGTGCGTGTATGCAAGCGTTGTAGGAGATGGCTGCGCTTTTTCTAATTCTTTTTCGCTGATTTCAAATTTCTTGGCATACTCACGGTGCAGACTCATTTCTTCGTTTAATGTAGAATCTAAAAGGGCTGCAAATTTCCCCATCGTTTGAAGATCGGTAGCTTTCATGGCTCCAATCGCAAATAATTTGGCATAATCAATTAGGTAAAGGTAATCTTGAATCATGTAGAAGCGAAACTTCTCCTTTTCAAGCGTTCCATCTCCCATCCCCTGTACGAAGGGATGATTATGATTTTGACGCCAAATAGGCTGCAGCTTTTCGTATAATCGTTCACTAAATTTCATGATGATCACTCCTTATGCGTATGCAGCCACGTATAAATGAACTGCACTATCACTTTTGTATATTGAACAAGCTGATTAATATCTAATTGTTCGTTCACAGCATGTGCATTTGCTAAATTTCCCGGACCGTAAATAGCGGCGGGAATTCCCGCATCAGCTAGCCATCCCCCGTCTGTTACGCTAGTTGACACATCAATTGGAGGCTTTTTCCCTTCCATTTGTTCATGAGTATTTGCAAGCAGCTGCACTCCTGCATGATTTTCATCAATTTCTAATGACGGAAAGATTTCTCCTCTGTCTTCAATCATTGATGTGCCTCCCCATTCAAAGGTTGGCAGATTATCTTTTAACCATGGATCTGCTTTTGCAATAGCTATAATATATTCTTCCACTTCTTTTGATACTTGGTCGTACGATTCATTAGGATAATAGTGAACGGTGATCCACAGCCTGCATTCATCTGCAATAAAAGCAGCATGTCTTCCGCCTTCGATTACTGCTGGATTAATCGTATTTGTCCCTGGCAAAAATCCTGGATAGCTCTTTGTAACAGCCCAGTGACGCTCCAATTCTTGTAGCCCTCCGATCACTTTTGCCATCTTTTCAATAGCGCTTGCGGCTAACAGCCCTCCTCCAGCATGAATCATACTTCGGCGTGTACCGTCATGATAGGTTTTACTGCTTTTTATCGTAATCCATCCCGTGATCACTCCGCCTTGACCTTGAATATGTAAATCACTTGTATCGACTACAAGCGCAAAATCAGCTGTATACCCTTTCTGACAGCATTGCAGCGTACCTGCCTCTCCTACTTCTTCTCCTACAACGGATTCAAAAATCAAGTCTCCTGGCAGCTCGATTCCTGCTTCTGTTAAAAGCTGCACAGCAAATAATGCTCCCGCCAAACCGCCTTTCATATCAGCAACTCCGCGTCCAATTATCATATTGTCTTTCACAACAGCTTCAAACGGATTGGTTTCCCAATTTTCATTTTCTTGTACCTCAGCAACATCCATATGGCCGTTAATAATCAAGCTTTGATAGTCAGCCGATTTTTGTCCTTTTAACGTTCCCACTACGATAGGGTCGTTAGAATATAAGTCCCACATATCAATGGAAAAACCGCAGTTTTTAAGAAAATCCGCTACGTACAGCTGCGCTTCATGAGAATTTCGTGCAGGAGGCGCTGGCGTTTTATACGAAACAAGCGTTGTTAATAACTGGATTAACTCTCCTTTGCGCTCCTCTACCTGTTTGACAAGCAAATCAATTGTTTCTTTCATGTATGACACCTTCCTTTACGCATAAAAAAACACTTCTTTCGCAGGAAAGAAGTGTTTTTGTTTATGTACACAAAATTATTATAACGAGTTCGTAAGGAAATCCCATACAAAACATCCATTACAATACCTCTTTCCTACGCTAGTATTACCTAGTTCAGGTTATAAGGGTTAAGACTTATCGTCTCTCTCAGCTTCGAAAGCACCCCTAGTGGTGTTGTATCTCTATGAAATTAATCTATTATCATATGTTTACCTGTAATAGTTTTATCATAGTAAAGCGTTTTATTCAATAGAAAGGTTCATGACATGGTAATGAAAATAGTTTCCTTTTTAGTAGTAAAAGAAAAAGCACACACCTTTTTCATGCAGTGTGTGCTCTTTGTTTTTGTGACATTACTAGTTAGCTATTGGCTTCTTTAAAAATACGCCATAACTAATAGCACCAATTAAAAGCAGTCCTGCTCCTAACAGGAAAACCGCCGTAAAAGTTCCCGTTGCATCTAATATAAACCCTGTTACGATAGGAGCCATTGCCGCTCCTAGAAATCCACCGAAGTTCTGAATAGCGCCGAGTGAAGCAACTTGTTCCTTTGGTGCAATATCCGCCGCTAGAGTCCAAATGACGCCTGATGGCAGCTGTGACGCGAAGTAGCCAATCGACAATAAGACAATACTTAAGGCTGCATTATCAATAAAAGGAACGGGTGCTACCGATGCTGCGGCTAAGATTGCCCCGCCTACAATTGGTATTTTTCTTGCCGTTACTGCATTAATTCCTTTTCGAATAAATCTATCTGAAATTACACCACCAAGCAACACTCCTATGATTCCTGCTAGAAACGGAATAGCAGCAATCCAGCCCGTTTGTTTTAGGCTAAAACCGCGCTCTGTTTCTAAGTAGCTAGGAAGCCAAGTTAAATAAACCCATATCGTAAACATAATTCCGAAATTCCCGATAATCATAAACCATGTGCTTTTATATTTAAACAGCTGTGACCATTTTGCTTGTGAGGTATGACTGATTTTTATTTCTTCTTTAGGGACAGCTTTCACTTTATTGGCAACATAATCCGGATCTCGGTATATCTTTAGCCAAACAAACATCACAATAAAGCCTGCTGCTCCTATAACAACAAACATTCCTCTCCAACTCATTGTTAAAAGCAGTACCGTTAGAAGTGGCGGAGCAATCGCATTAGCAATTTGAGACCCTGTATTAATAATCGAAGTAGGAAGGCCGCGCTCTTCTTTTTTAAACCATCTTTCCGTCACTTTAATTCCTGAAGTAAAAAAAGGAGACTCCGATACACCAAGAAGCATTCTCATGGCATAAAGAGCAGAATACGTGTTAGTAAATGCACTTGCTACCGTTGCCACAGACCATAGGCCTGATGCCCATGCAAACATTTTTTTCGGCCCGTATTTGTCAACCAGCCAGCCTGCTGGTAGATTTGCTAAGGCATATGGCCAGAGAAAAGCTGAAAGCAAAAGACCCATTTGTGTAGAAGACAGCCCAAACTCTTTGGCAATCGTGGTATTAGCGATGCTTAAATTAGAGCGGTCTAAATAGTTAACAACTGCTCCAATTAGCAATACAATAATAAGCCACCAGCGTATATTCGTCTTTTTTACATCTTGCTTTACAGGACCTAAATCTTTGTTAACGCTTTCATTTAATTTAGATGTAACCGCCATAGAATATCCCTCCATAACCTTAATCGTTATAGTGAATGAGCTGTTTGCTTATTATCAAACAGCCCTGTTCACTAGAAATGCATGAGTTTATTCAGAACATGAACCAATTATTAAACACTGCTCTTTGGACGAATGCTATTTAGTTTATCATCTAATTCTTTGACTTCTTCTTCTGTTAAATCTATTTGAGGAGATCTCATGCCACCAACATCAATGCCTCTCAATTTTAATGCTTCTTTAAAATAAGACATGTTGCTTCCGTTTAAAAGAGCTTCACAATATTGAATAGCAACTTTTTGCATCTTTCTCGCTTTTTCTAAATCATTCGCTTTAAAGGCATTATAAGTCTCTACAAAAGGCTCGGGATAAACACCCGATACACCGGAGACAACTCCTTCACATCCCATAGCCAGAGCTGCTAAAAATAAACGATCGGTTCCGGGAAGAACAGAAAAGTTTCCATCGTTAATATTTAAATAATCATTTACGCGTAAATAGTCAGGGTAGCTATATTTAATACCAATTACATTCTTGCATGAATCTGCCACTTTTTGAGCTACCTCTGCCGTTAAATCATTGCTTGAACACTGAGGAATATTATATAAATATACGGGAAAATCATTCGGGACACTGTTTGCTACTTTTATAAAATACGTTTCTAGTTCGTTATCGTTTGCTCCAAAGAACATAGGCGTAACTACTCCGATACCGTCGGCGCCAATTTCATAGGCATGTTTTGCAAGCTCAATTGTATCTTCTTCATTCATAGCTCCTACATGTATGAATACGGTTACACGATTAGCCGCTTGTTTCACTACTGTTTCTGCAACTTGCTTTCTTTCTTTGACAGATAGACGAAGCATCTCGCCCGTTGTACCAAGCGGATACAAGCAGTGCACTCCTTTTGAAATTAAAAACTCTGTTAAATTTACTACTTTCTCTAAATCTACTTCACCCGTTTTGGTAAACGGTGTAACCATTGCTGTTGTAACTCCGTATAAATGTTTCATTTCCTTCTCCCCTTTGTTAGTAGTGAATTACTCTATATTTAGTAAAACGTTTTAGTACAACGTTTTACTAATAAAAAAATAAAAAGCTTGCTCTTATATTTTTCTAAATCGGTCTCTTTTTAAAGAGACCTCATGAATGGCATTGCTTTTTATTTGATTCTCGTTGTATTACGATGAATAATTTCCAAATCAAATATCTGTTGGTCCACATCCCCATATGGATCAGAAATTGTTTTAACTAAAAGCTCTCCTGCACAATAGGCCATTTTTTCTACCGGCAAATTGACAGTCGAAAGTTTTGGGTTAGTAAATTTAGAGAACTCTTGGTTATCAAATCCCATCACTTCACAATCAGCTGGCACAGAGATGCCGTAGTCATTAAGAGCAGAAAGAGCTCCTAATGCAACATGATCACTCAAACAAATCACAGCGGTTGGAACTTTTCCTTGTTCAATAAGCTGTTTGATGCTGTCATACCCACCTTGTTCTGTATATGAACAGTAATGGTGACAATACGTAACATCAGTCTGTTCAATTCTATCTGTTACGCCTTTTACTCCTGCTTCTAAAGCCTGTGAAGACACGTCTGGAACTAAAATACTGATATGTTGATGATTATTACGAATAAAATGATCTGCTACCGCTTGGCCCGCTTCATAATTTTTGGATTGTATAACAGAGTATATAGATGATACACGATTAAATAAAACAATCGGAACACCAGGTTTAGATCGGTGAATATAAGCCTCATCAGCTGCCGTTGTATTCGCAATAATCGCTCCGTTAAAATATGAAGATGTTTGAAGACCTTTTACAGAGGAAATACCTTCTTCATTTTGAAACGTTTCGACTAATAATTTAATAGTAGGGCCGCTTTTTAATGAAGCTATGTAGTTTTGAATACCTGTAAGAATGCGTCCCACTAACGATACGCGCGTATCAATTGGCCAAATAAGAGCAATTGTTAGCTGCGCTGATTTGTCTTGTCCCCGCAAGTTACGCGCAGACATATTGGGGATATAGCCTAATTTTTTTGAAGCTGCAATTACACGCAGTTTAGTAGCTTCAGAAATTCTGCTTGCTCCCGGTTTGTTGTTTAAAATGAGGGAGGCAGTCGTAATTGAAACATCTGCTGCTTTTGCAATATCTTTAATTGTAACCAGATGACCATCTCCATTTTTAGTTTAACGTTTTACTAAACTCAGTATAACGCTTTCATTTTAGTTTGACAATTCTTTTTTCTTCCGCTTAAATAAAAAAATGGATTCGATGATGAATCCATTTTTCCTTTTAGACATTGATAAGCTTAAGCTTTTGTCCCGGTCTCACTAATGAAAGCAGCTCATGATCTTCTTCTATTACATACCCAATCACATTCACATTAGCATTTGCAGGCAAATTCCTTTTAGCTATTTGAACCTCTCCTCTGTAACGTCCGTAGCCATCATTGTCCATTGTAATTGCTCCGATTCCGCGCTCGACTGTATGATATGGCGGCACTGGTTCTACAGATCGTGTATCCACCAAACGCAGAACGTCTCTTGATATATCCGGACGCACGCTGTACGTTCCCTGTATATGAGGTGAACGAATGCGTAGCGGAATAATGCGGTTTTCTTGATATTGAACTAAACGTTTTAATAAACTTGAACTGGCGTATGGATCTCCAATATAAACCTCCGTTACTCCGCATCCGTATAAATCTACTGCAGAGGTAAAAGGACATTTATTACGGTCTTTTTCTCTAGTAGGAAGACCTTGATAAATAGGACCTCTTTTTTCGCCTTCTCCAGGAATATAAGCACACACTGGAACACGAAGTTCATTGAATAAATCTGTCTGCTGTTGAAAAAACGTTTCTTCAAGCCCTGTTTCAGGCCGCGGATAAAAATTATGCCAAGCAAGCAGCTGATGATGATGAAGGCCTGCAGATAACAGCGCTTCTATTTCTAGTTTTGACACTGTACTTGCATTAAGGGCAATATAAAACTCATCCGCAAGTAAAATCGTTTCTTCTACGCTAAAGCCATCGTCTAGTCTAATACCAGATACGCCAAGTGAAGATAGAGTCATAAGGCTTTCGATACCTAAATGAACCGGTGTATGCTTAGATACATCTGCATACACGCTTATTCCACAATCTCTAGCCACATGAAGCAATTCTTTTGCCCGTTCAGCCAAATCTCCTTTTTCCTCTGGAATGTGAAGTGAAGTGAATGCGCGTGTAACGCCGCATTCACTCGCTTCTACTAATCTTTGTTTGGCATCTCTATCGTTCAAATAAAACGAAATGCCAATCATTCAAACTCCCTCGCCATTTCATCGTTAAATCCAAAGAAATAGGTACAAATAAAGCCTGCTGCGTAAGCAATAACTAATCCAAGTAAATAAAGAAGAATTTGATGCGCATGAACTAAAAACGTAAGCGGCAAACCCGATACTCCCACTGCTACAGTTGCAATATGGAAGTGCGCCTGAAACGCTCCACCGATTCCAGCTCCAAGACAAGCGGTTAAAAATGGACGCCCTAAAGGAAGTGTGACTCCAAAAATAAGCGGCTCTCCGATTCCGAGCAGCCCTGAAGGAAGTGCGCCTCCAATTGCTCGCTTTAAGCGTTTTTTCTTTGTTTTGATATAAATAGCAAAAGCTGCACCAACCTGACCGGCTCCGCCCATTGCTAGTATAGGAAGAAGCGGATCATCTCCAATCGAATTAATAAGCTCTAAATGGACCGGAGTAAGACCTTGATGCAGTCCTGTAATAACGAGCGGCAAAAACGTTGCCCCTAAAACAAAGCCTGCTACAACTCCTCCAACCTCTAAAACTCCTAAAAGACCTTTTGTGATTCCATCTGAAATGAAGCCGCCGATTGGCATGAATACCACATACGTAATAATTCCTGTAATTAACACCGTAACGGTTGGTGTAATAATAATATCCAGTGACTGTGGGACAAATTTACGTACTCGTTTTTCTAACACGGCCATAAAGATTGCTGCAAGCAGCACTCCTATTAAGCCCCCACGCCCCGGCAAAAGTGCTTCACCAAAAAGTTTAATATCAGCTACGGCAGGATTAATGACTAAAATGCCCGCTAAGCCTCCTAGAGCTGGCGAACCACCAAATTCTTTTGCTGCATTAATACCTACTAAAATACCCAGATAGGCAAATAAACCGCTTCCGATAACGGTTAAAAGAATAGCAATCTGTGAATCTGCCGGAAGCCACTTCGCCTGCACAGCTGCTTTTGTCACTCCGGTAATAAGTCCAGATGCTACAAGAGCAGGTATCAACGGAATAAAAATACTTGCAATTCGGCGAAGCAACAGCTTAAACGGAGTTGCATTTTTTTCTTTCAGCTCCGATTTCCGCTGTGCTGCACGATTTTCTAAGTTAATACCGCCGGATTCATCAATTAACTTTCCAAATTCTTCTGTTACTTTGTTCACTTTTCCAGGACCAATAATGATTTGCAGCGTTTCTTCTTCCACTAATCCGAGCACGCCTTCAAGCTTTCGTATATCTGCCTTTTTTACAATTGAATCATCTTTTACAGTCACGCGCAGCCGCGTCATACAATGCGTATACGCTTCAATATTTGATGCTCCCCCAAGCATCTCCAAAATAACCTTTGCTAATTGATGATTATCTAAAGACATGTTAATCCCCCTTTGTATTTTCCTCTTAGATGGATACGGTACTGAGGAAACAGACCACAAAATCCCCTTTTTGTAATCGCTTTCTTTTTTTATTTCTTAGTTTTCAAAAACTGAATGGCATCCCTTGTTTTATCAATATACTCAATCGTCTGGTCATACTGCTGCGCTGCAATACTTAAAAATAGTACATCAATCACATAAAGCTGGGCTAAACGAGACGATGTAGCTGCGCTTCGAAACGGCGCTTCTTGAGAATAAGACGTATACAAACAGATATCAGCTAAAGACGAAACGGTAGACTGTCCGTATTTGGTTAAGCTAATCGTCTTTACTCTGCGATTTTTAGCTAAAGATAAGACGTTGCTTACTTCAGGAGTCTCCCCTGAAAAAGAGATGCCCACAACTACATCGTCTTTACTTGCATTTGCGATGAGTGTAGCTGCTAAATGGCTATCTGCAAAAGCCGTGGCATTTTTATTAATTCGAAGAAATTTTTGCTGCGCATCTATAGCAATAATATGTGAAGCACCAATTCCGAAAAAATGAATGTTTTTTGCTCCAATCAGCGCCAAAACAGCCCGCTCTACTTCTTTATAATTCACAAGCTCAGCCGTATCACTTAGACTTTGAATGCTGTTGCTTGCCGTTTTTTTGACAATAGATTGAATCGTTTCATTTGTTTCAATATCGCGGTATCCTTGCTCCGTATCTCTAGCTAAATCACCGGCTACTCTTACCTTTAATTCTTGAAACCCGCTAACCCCGATAGATTTACACAAACGAATAACAGCAGCACTGCTAGCATTCGCTAGTCTACCTAATTCTCCAGCCGTACTGTTTATCACAGTATGCGGGTTGTTTAAAATATATTCAGCAATTTTCCTCTCCGAATCAGGAAGCTTAGCCACCGTGTTTTTAATCATTGTTAATCCGCCTGTTGACATCGTTTCTCTCCTTTATACGTAATGTTCAATCGCTTTTCTCACATAACCGCCCGCATTATTCAGTAACATCTTCGCGGTGTCGTAATTTTCATTTGCTTTGATCATAACCACTGCTGTTTTTACCTCATTATTTGCTTCTTCAAGCGTTTGACTTGCTCGCTCGTAAGAAACACCTGTAATTTTACAAATAATACCTATCGCTCGTTCCTTAAGCTTTTCATTACTCACATGAACATCTATCATTAAATTTTCATATGCTTTTCCTACTTTAATCATGGCCGCGGTAGAAATCATGTTGAGAATCATTTTATGAGCGCTTGCTGCTTTTAACCTTGTGGAACCTGTTAGCACTTCTGGACCTACTACTACCTCGATGCTATGATCTGCTTCTTTTCCAATAAGTGAATTACCATTGCAAGACAGCGCCACTGTTTTAGCTTTTACAGATTTTGCATATTTCAATGCACCAATCACATAAGGCGTACGTCCGCTTGCAGCAATTCCAATGACTGTGTCTCGTTCATTTAAATGTATTTTTTGTAAATCTGCTGCTCCCAATTCTTCTTTATCTTCTGCACCTTCAACTGCTTTCACAAATGCTTTTTCTCCTCCAGCCATCAGTCCCTGTACCTGATTGGGATTGGTACTGAAAGTAGGCGGGCATTCAACAGCATCCAATACTCCCAGCCGTCCGCTTGTTCCTGCTCCGACATAAATAAGCCGCCCTTCCTTTTGAAACGATTCGCTTACAAACTCAACTGCTACCTCTACGTCTGGAAGTACCTCTTGCACAGCCAGCGCCACTTTTTGATCTTCTTTATTCATTACGTTTAAAATTTCTTTTGTACTAGCCGTATCTATCTTCATGGTCTGCTCGTTTTGAGACTCTGTTGTTAATAACGTAAGCTGTTCATTCATCTTTTCGGCCCCTTTTTCATCATGTAGTGAAGTTATGGTTATTATAATTCGTTTAAAATATAATTTCAATAATTTATTTTATTTTTGAAATTATATTTTAAAAAAACATAAAAAAAGATTTCAGGCATATAGCTGAAATCCTTTTTTATATCTATTTATGATTGTTGAGCAAATGTTAACAGATACTCATCTTGCATTAAAACTTCGTAATCTTTTTCACCATTTCTTACGACGTGTACAGGGACTGTTTTTGCCGGAAGTAATTCAACTGGCTCACGATAGCGTTTTGCTACTCCGTCAATAAGTTCGTTTACTAACTGCTCGTTACTCAGCTCACCCGCCTGATATTTTTCTGCAAGTGGTGTCATGACTTCCGCTAATACACTTGCATCGTTAAATCCTTGAATTTCGACTTGTACGACATACGCATCATCTTCAGCACTATACGCTGCATCTTTAATGGTATATTTTGTAGATGAAAGAGCTTTTAGAAAAGCGCTGCTTACTTCGTTTAACTGCTCATCGGTTATATTTGAGCTCAATGATGATAAAGCCCCTTTAAAATTCGTTTCAAAAAATTTTACAAACGAACTCTTTTGGAACTCCCCTTTTTCTTTTACCTGCTTCTTATCTTGCTGATTCGGATGTTTAACAACAAATTGATCTGTATTTTGATAAACAGTGGCTTGAATTAAAGCATCCACGTATTGGCCCGCTTCCTTGGCATAGGCAGCCTGCTTTTCTTTACTTGGCGTTTCGGTGCTGCTACCATTAGAAGCAGCAGCGGCTTTTGCTTCCACTTTTGGTTTTGTTACATTGTCTAATTGGTTATATGTATACGTATACGTTTGCTTAGACTTTGAGTTTTCTGTTTTTCCGTCTACTTTAACTGAATACGACTGATTTTTTACTACTTTCTTTATTTGCTTCGTTTCTTTATCAATTGTCACAATAAGCGAAAAATCTTTTCCTTTAATTTGGTCAAGGTCTACAGCAGTATCGCTGCCTTGATTTGTTATTTTATAATAAGCTTTAGCATCACCTGCTACAATTTTTTGCTTTTTGTCTTTGTCTCCGTTAAATGTTAATACATACTCTTTGCCTTTTTCGGTGACGTCAAATTCATTCGGAAGATTTTTATCATATTTTTGGTAGTAGCGTATTGGATTTTGTTGAAGCTCCCTAGCGTTATTAATTAAAGCCTTAACGTACTTTTTTTCTTCTCCCTGTACTTTTGTGCTTTCTTCTCCAGCCACAGCTAACGTTTCATCACCGTCATGATACATCTTCAATTCTTCGCCGTTCATTTTTGTGTTAATGTAACCTGCTTTACTTTTAAAATCAAACTCTTGTACTCCGTTGACTTTGTAATCAGACGATCCTTCTTCTTTCCCATTGACTTTCACTTGAACATTTTTCACCTTTTCTTGTGCTTCTTTCACGTCACCCGTTAATTCCTCTGAAGACGGCATCCCACATGCCGAAAGCAATAGAGCGAATGATAGTGCTAAGCCGGTATTCATTATTTTTTTCATCTAAGAAACTCCTTTTTAAATATTTTTCCAAAAATAAGAATCTATGTACTTAGTAAATACACATTTTTACCATTTGTGAAACTCAACTTTACTAAATTACCATATTTACATGTAAATGGTAACCAACAAAAGAAGGAAATTGAACAATAAAAAAGTCACGAATCCGTGACTTTTTTAACAACCTTCATAACTTATTTTTTGTTAGCGCTTTAATTTCAATCTCTTATAATTCCATTACTTGTCCCTATCAGTACTTCTTTACCTTGTTGATTTCGATACACTGATTTGATTTTCACTTTTTGAAAACCATCTGCTTTTTCTACTTCAGTTAATATGCATTCACAGGTAACTGTATCTCCTGCAAAAACTGGACGAAGAAATTCACTCACCATTTCTCTTGCAATGTAGTTTAAGTCTCCCCCTATCTTTGTCCCAATACTAGCAGTCATAAGCCCATGTACCATTAGCCGCCCTTTTTCGTCACGTTCTATATGATGTTTGCCCCGGTCTCCAGTCATCTCCGCAAACTGCATGATTTCTTCCTCTTGAAACGTTCTTTGCCACGTAAATGTATCTCCTGCTTTACATTCCATCTTATCCCTCCCCTTAAGATTATGACTTTACTTTTTAACTATATCACAAAAATGAACAGTCATTCATTTTCACATCAAAAAAATAGCAGAATAAATATATCCTGCTATTTCTGACAAGTAGGACAGTAATAAAGCCTTCTAGAAGCAGCTTGGACTTTTAGAATAGGCGTGCCGTCAATTCGACAAGCTTCTCCTTCACGGTTAAAAACCCAGTGGCGGTATGCAGAGCGCTTTTGCCCTTTCTTTTTTAACGATTCAGCAAGCTTTACATCATTTGTAATGCCACCTGTTTTATAGGACTGTTTTACAAGAGAAATGATTGCTTCAGCTGCCTTTTTAAGCTGTTCTTCCGTGCAGTCTATGGGACGAGCTGCAGGGTTAATTCCCGCTACAAATAGGATTTCACTGCGCAAGTAATTGCCAATCCCAGCTATAAAGCTTTGGTCTAGCAGCAGCGATGCCCACTTTCTACGATAAAATGGTTTAGAATAAAAACGGTCTAAAAGCTCACCTGCCGTTACTTCTTCACTTAAGATATCAGGACCAACCCTTGATACAAAAGGATGAGCTGGAACTTCTTCATCACGCAATACTTCAATATCAGAAGCGCTATAAAGCAGCGCTGATTTTTTTTCATTATGAATTGCAAGGCGCAGCTGTCTGTTTGTAGATGGATAATTGTAAGATGAACGAACATACCATTTTCCATAAAGCTGATTATGTGAGTAAATGGTATAGCCGTTGTCAAAACGAATAAGCATAGCTTTTCCTTTTGTATCTACTCTCTCAATACGAGCTCCTGTTAATACTTCTTCATAATGTTGCAAAGATGGAAAAGCAAACCATATCTCGCGAACAGGAAGACCGATAATCGCTTTTTCCACTTCGTCGGCTGCTCGTCTAATTTCTGGACCTTCTGGCATATAATGAAACTCCTTTCTTGCCTAACTTTCTTCATTTATTATTTCGGTTTTATTTCTGCTTTGCAAGAAAGAAGCGGCTGCGCACTTCTTTTGCTAAAAGAACCTTTAAATTATGCATGACGTTTACTCTTATAGTAAAATGTTGATACCTTTTTTACTTTCTATAGTGTTTATCTTACTTCCTTTGACTTATACTAGTTGGTAACCTTTTAGAAACTTGTTAATTACTTAGCATGAGGAGTTTATTATGAATAATCAATCATTTTCTCCACTATCAGCCGCTGAGATGGCTGTTATTTGGAAGCAATATATGAACGATAAAGCGATTTCTTGTATGCTCAAACAATTTCTTTGTCATGTAGACGATTTAGAGATTCAAAAAGCGATTCAAGGTACACTGCATATCACAACAAAAAACAGTGATGCGCTCACTGCTATCTTTTTAAAAGAAAATATGCCAATCCCGCTTGGTTTCGGAGAAGAAGACCTTGACGCTGAAGCTCCAAAATTATTTTCGGATTCTTTTTATTTGCTTTATTTAAAGCATATTTCAAATGTCCTTCTGCTGTCAGCAACTACGGGCGTCGATGTTGCCGCAAGAAATGATGTACGATCTTTTTTTCGCAGCTTGCTGTTAAAAGCAGAAAAGCTTAACCAAACGATTACAGATTTGTTGTTAGAAAAACAAATTTTTATAGAACTGCCTCCCATTCCTATTGCAGATGCGTCTGATATGAACGATAAAGAACTCTTCTTAGGAAGCTATTTTGATGAAAAGCGGCCGTTAACCGTCATTGAAATTTCTCATATCGTGTCAAGCATACAGACGAACTTAATTGCAAAGGATTTAATTTTAGGGTTTGCTCAAACAGCTCCTTCTCAGGACATTCAGGCTTTTTTATTAAAGGGTAGAGAGCTTGTGCAGCAGCATATTGAATCCCTGTCACAACCGCTAATGGTAGAAAACATACCGGTCACAATGAAGTGGGATTACGGAGTAGAAAAGTCTTCTGTTCCTCCATTTTCAGAAAAACTCATGATGTTTCACCTAGCTGCGATGATTACTGAAAATGTACGTGGCTACGGGCTTGCGATGTCAACAAGCCCCCATTTAGATCTCGCTTTAAACTATACAAACTTCACGACTGAAATTTTGGAATATGCCAAAGAAGTATCAAGAATAAGTATTGAACAAGGATGGCTAGAAGAGCCTCCGCATATTCCATTTCCCAAAATTCACTTGGAATAAAAATAAGCTCGCGCTAAAGCGCGAGCTTATTTTTTAGATTCTCTCCACAGTAAATAAAGAAAATACGGAGCGCCGATAATGCCAATGATTAATCCGGCCGGAATTTCAATCGGAGGAGCAATTCCTCTCCCAATCAAATCTGCTGCTAGTACAAACAAAGCTCCAAGTAAAGCGGCTGTAGGAATCAGTTGTTTATGTCTCGGTCCCACTAACCGTTTGGCCACATGAGGAATAATAAGCCCTACAAAGCCAATGGTGCCAACAACCGATACAACAGCAGCCGTCATTGCCACTGCGCTTGCTAGTAATACTAGACGAATTAACTCTACTCTAGCCCCTAGCCCCCTAGCCACTTCATCGCCTAAATGAATTAAATCTAACCGAGCAGCTAACAGCCAAATCAGCGGTACTAGTATAACGACCCACGGAAGTAAACCAATCAATTGATCCCATGTTCTTCCCCATAAGCTGCCGCTCAGCCAAATGAGTGCTGCGTTTACGTTTGGATTTGCTTTTGAAATTAACAAGTGAATACCGGATGAACAAAAAGCGCTGACCGCTACACCTATTAACGCAAATCGAATAGGTTCTACTCCTTTTTTATAAGCAAGCAAATAGACGATTACGAAGACAAAGGAGCCTCCTGCAAACGCAGCGACTGATAAAACAGACGGACTTGCTAAAGGCAGTAAAATAGTGACTGCAACAGCAGCTAACCCTGATCCGCTTGAAAGACCTAATGTATCTGGACTAGCGAGCGGATTTCTCATAATAGACTGTACGACGACTCCGGACACAGCTAGGCCGATCCCGGTTAAAATAGCCAGCAAAATACGAGGCAGGCGAAATTCTACCAAAATAGACGTCAAGTCAGGATCGCCAATGCCAATAAAAGACGTAATAATATCTAAAGGAGGTATGTTAATGTCTCCTAAGCTAAGGCTTATCACGCTTAGCGCTATAATTAAGACAGAAAGAATGATAAACAGGCCGACAGACTTGAATCGAGATGGCTGCTTTTTTGTTTTATTGACAGTCTGCATATATACTCATGCCTTCCTTTCTGTTTTTTTGCGTCTCGCTAAGTAAATAAAGTACGGTGTTCCAAGCAATGCTGTTACTGCACCTACAGGGGTCTCATACGGGTATGTAATAAATCGCGACAATACGTCTGCTAATAGCAGTAAAGATGCACCAAGCAGCGCGCTCATTGGCAAAACAACTCGGTAATCTACACCTATTAAATAGCGCACCATATGAGGAACAACAAGCCCTATAAATCCAATAGGACCCGCAATCGCCACTGAAACACCAGCTAATACAATCACAACAACTGCAGTGAACGCTCTAATGGCAAAGACTCGCTGCCCGAGTCCTCTAGCTACATCATCTCCTAAAGATAACAAAGAAGACGCTCTTCCCAGACCAAACGCAATCAGCAGACCTACAATGCTAAAAGGAAGCAACACGTGAACATGTCCCCAGTCCCGCCCAATAACTGAGCCGGTGAGCCAGAACATAACGCCTTCTGTTTTGCTTTCATTAAAAATTAGCAGCGTTTGTGTAAGAGACATAAGCATACCTTGTATAGCGACACCCGTTAAAGCAAGCTTTACATCGCTGTCTCCTCCTTTAATCAACGAACTCATGACGTAGACAATAACAGCAGCAAAGGCGCCTCCTAAAAATGCTCCAAACACCCCGCCAATCATGCTTACACCCGGCACTAAAACCGTTAAAAATACCATTGCCGCTGATGCCCCGGCATTAATACCAAAAATACCTGGAGAAGCTAATGGATTTCTAGTTAATGCTTGCATCAACGCTCCGGCGACTGCCAAGTTAGCACCAACAAATGCCGTTACCAATAGGCGAGGCAGGCGGACCGTTTGAATAATAGATTGTTCTTTTGATCCGTCAAAATCTAGTAAAGCTTGCTTAATCGTTCCAAAAGAAATATGTATAGAACCGATGGAAATAGATAAAAACATAGAAATCAGTAAAAGAATGATAACAGCAAGAAAAATAGCTATTATGCGAAGTGGAGATTTGTTTCTTTTGGATAAACCGTGAACAGCTTTCATAGTAGACTGCGCCTCCTTCCATTTGAAAGTTCAATAAAAAGAAAAAAACAACCCCGCTGGATTGTTCTTTTCTTCGTTATTATTTGCCTTCAAATAATAACTTTTCTGCTTCATCTGCAATACCATTTGCACCTTGTACACTTCGGCGAAGAGACCATTTAAATACATCAACTTCATACACTTGATTATTTTTAACCGCTTTTAGCTCTTTCCATAATGGCTGTTTTGCTAAAGGCGTATGACCTTTTTCATTTCGCATAACAATGAGTTTGTCTGGATCTGCTTTTACGAGCTGTTCCATTGTCATTTTTACACTGTACTCTTTTGTAGGATCTGTTAATGCATTTTTGAAGCCTAATTGCTCAAGAACACCCGTTGTAAAGAAATTTGAAGTTCTAGCATTAATATTACCATTTGCATCAGCGATAACAAGTACATTGCCCGGATTTTTTGGCGCTTTTGCTTTTAAATCCTTCATTTTTTGCTTATGCTCTTCTACAACTTTTTCAACTTTTGCCTTCTTGCCAACCGCTTCTCCTACTTTTAACTCCGTATTTAGTAAATCATCGTAATTAGCATTTAAATTTTTCAATTCAATTGTTGGCGCAATTTTCGATAATTCTTTATATACATTTTTATGACGTTCTGAATCAGCGATAATCAAATCTGGCTTCAACAGTTTAATCGACTCCAAGCTAGGCTGTGCTCGCGTGCCAACTGATTTGTATCCTTTAATTTCTTTTAGTACATCTTTATCAATAAGCTGTTCTGCTTTATCATCATCAGCTACTCCTACAGGTTTAATACCAGCATCTAACAATGCATCAATAAAACCTAACTCTAATACAACTACTCGCTTTGGATTTTCTTTTACTTTTGTCTCTCCAAGCTCATGTTTAACCACTCTTGTTTTTTCATTTTTTTCATCGGCTGAATTTTCCTTGTTCGTACTGCTGCAGCCGATAAGCATTCCGATTGCCAGCATTGTAATAAAAGCCAGCAGTCCTATTTTTTTCTTATTCAAATGTCATTCCTCCTGCTTGTATCTTTATGTAGATAATTGACTCTTGAAACTGATAATCGTTATCATTATATCAGTTTTATCTATTTAAACAAGCTGATTCGTTATTTTTTAATTAAAAAAGTTATACCCATTCTATAAAAAAAGAAAGGACGCAGTAGGAGCGTCCTTTCTTTTTAATCTTCAATACAAAGATACTGAATCACTTCTTTTAAACTTTTCTCTTTCATCGATTCGATATGTAAGTGATATCTTTCGAATGACAGGTGTTTAGTTAACGGATTTGGTACAATTACACAGCGCAAGCCTGCTGCCATGGCAGCTTTTGCTCCATTAGAAGAATCTTCAAATGCTAAAGCTTCAGAGGGTTCTACTCCTAGCTTTTCAATTGCATTTCGGTAAAGAGCCGGATCTGGCTTCACTTTTTCTACATCATCGCGCGTTTGAATGACTTCAAAATAGTGCAGCAAATCTAGCTCTTTTAAAAATGCCGTTACCCAGTCGCGATACGAGCTGCTTGCTAAACCAATTTTTAATCCAAGTTCTTTTGCTTCTGCCAAGTACTCTGCTACACCTTCTCGGGCTACTAATGATTTCATTTTTTCTTGATGACGTCTTAACGATTCTTGAGCCAGTTCCTCTTTCGTGAACTCATTGTTAAACTGCTGAAGCAAGTAATCGTAAAGTGCCGTAGCATCCGTTCCCACATAAGAAGCAAACGTTGCAATTGGTAGATCTACTCCCCTGTCTTCTAACATTTCGCGGTACACTTCGTACCACACTGATTCTGTATCAATAATTAACCCATCAAAATCAAATACAACTGCTTTAATCATAATTTACCTACCTTTTTCTATCTTATCGTTCTTACATAGTAACACGTTCAAAATACGTAATCCATAAATGTGGCTTCTTTAATAAGATAGGCTTAAACAGGTAGTTTCTATCCTTACTTTTCTCCGACTTTCATCAAAGGTGACATTTCTTCTGTTTCCTTAAACTCAATGGAAGACAGCTGTCTTCTAAAACCTTTCGTTGCATACACTAAATAAACTAAACCGGCAATCGCCCAGCCAATACCAAGTAAAAATGAATTGCGCTCCAAGTTAAGCCATAAAACGCCAATCGCCGCTGCTCCTAATAGTGGCATAATAATGTATGACCAAAAACCCTTAGCCGACCGGTGCTGCTTTTGATGAACAGCATAGTGCGCAATAACCGAAATATTAACAAAAGAAAACGCAATGAGTGCTCCAAAATTAATAAATGACGTAGCCGTTGCCAGACTAAAGAAAATGGCAGTTGCTGATACCACTCCGACTAATACAATATTTCGCGAAGGTGTACGCAGCTTAGGATGAACATAACCAAAAAATGACTGAGGTAAAATTCGGTCGCGTCCCATTACGTATAATAAACGCGAAACGCTTGCATGCGATGACATGCCTGATGATAATGTTCCTGCAATTCCTCCAGCTAAAAAGACAATTTGAAACAGCGTACCGCTCACATACATAGCAATTTCAGGAGCCGCAGCGTCTGGATGCTTGAATCCTTCTAACGTCGGAAAAACCGCTTGAATAAAATAAGATGTCACGGTAAACATGACTCCTCCGATTAACGCAACTAAAAAAATAGCTCGCGGAATCGTTTTTTTAGGATTGGGCGTTTCTTCTGATAACATAGCCACTGCATCAAACCCTAAATAGGAAAAACACATAAGTGTAGCTCCTGCTATTAGCCCTGATGACGTCATGTTCTGATTAAAGAAGGGCTTCATAGAAAAAAGTGTTCCTTCCCCCATTCCGCCTAGCAAGGCTTTGATTGAAACAGCAACAAACAATGCTAAAATCGTCATTTGAAATACAACAAGAAACGTATTGAAATTGGCAGTGAAATTAACGCTTCGTAAATTTAGCAGCGTAACGATAATGACGAAACTGACAACCCAAATCCACGATGGTACCGAAGGAAAAATAGATGATAAATAAATTTGAAAAATAAGTGCGTTAACCATCGGTAAAAAGAGATAATCCATTAGTGCAGACCAGCCAACTAGGAACCCTAAATGTGGATTGATTGTCTTTTGCGTATATGTATAGGCTGAGCCTGCATTTGGAAACACTTGAATCATCTTTTTGTAGCTTACTGCCGTGAGAAGCATCCCGACAAGGGCTATGATATAAGATGTGGGAACGTGTCCATTCGTCATATCAGACGCAATCCCAAACGTATCAAACACTACCATCGGAGTCATATATCCGATCCCCATTAATACAATCTGCCATAATTTCAACGACCTTTTTAATGTTACTGTTTCATGTTTCATTTATCTTCCCCCTTCACTTTATTAAGAACATTCTGACAATTTAACCCATAAATGCATATAATTTAATTTCTTTATATAAAAATGAATGACTTTCATTCATTTTTATATAAAGAGTTGTTACATTTACTATAAGCAAATATATGATTTATTTCTTTAAGTTGGTAAGGGTTGCTAACAAACTATCTTTTTCTTTTATCATATTATGAAAGCGCTTTATTTTAAATAGCTATATATTCCTAATCTCCTGCTATATCCACGCAGAAATACCCTCTGAATAAGAGGGATTTCTGCTTACAAACTGTTATTTAATCATCGTATCCAATGACTCTCTTTTCGTTTTCACTGCAACTAAACTAGCAAAATCATGAATGATTGTAGCTGCAAGCAAAGAGGTTATCTGCGTTGGATCATAAGCGGGCAGCACTTCTACCAAGTCGAATCCAACATAGTTAAATCCCGTCAGAGAACGGATCATTTGCAGCGTTTCTCTGCTGCTGAATCCGCCTACTTCAAGCGTTCCCGTTCCCGGTGCACACGAAGGGTCAACAAAATCAATATCAAATGTTAAAAAGCACGGGGTATCTCCAATCGCTGTCTTCATTTGCTCCAAAATCAATGAAAACCCTTGATGTTCAAGCTCTCTTGCCGTTACTACATGGTAACCGAGATCTTTGCTTTCTTGAACATCTCCCGGATGATTTAATGTTCCGCGAATACCAATTTGAAAAACTTTCTTCGGATCTACTAGCCCTTCTTCATATGCGCGTATAAAAGGAGATCCGTGCCAATATTTTTCATCATAATACGTATCCCACGTATCTGTATGAGAATCAAAATGAATCATAGCCACTGGGCCATATCTTTTAGCAGCAGCACGAAGGCTTGCTAAAGTAACAGAATGATCTCCTCCGATTCCAATTGGAACGATTCCTCTATCCATAAGAGCTCCTACCGCTTCTTCCATCAATTCATAGCTTCTGTGAATATTGTGCGGAATAACCGGCACATCACCAATATCAATGGCATTTGTATCATCAAATGGGTATACGTCGTGTACCGGGTGATAAGGAAACAGCGTCATGGAAGCTTGACGAATGGCTTGAGGTGCAAAGCGTGCACCTACTCTGAAAGATGCTGCCGTATCAAACGGCATTCCTACTAGCCCTACTTTTGCATTTTCTCTTTCCGCTGGCAGCCTCATAAATGAGCCCGTTGTACAAAACTCTGGTTTGACATCTGGGGACAATGGATATTTCATAATTTACTCCTCCGTTTCAATGATTTCAGTTAGTCGCTAGGCATTTCCACTACTAAAATCATTGAAAGCAATACAGGAATAAGAAACGTTTGACGACTCATATTCATTGCTCCTTGTTACATTTATTGGTGGTTCAGCTCATTTAATACTTTTTCAAATGTAGAAATGACTTGATCTACTTCTTCAGCTGCAATAGTCAACGGTGGCTCAATACGAATTGTTTTAGAGTTTACAAGCGTCCCAGCTACTAGAATTCCTTCATCAAACATTCCCTTAGAAAGCGCGTAGCCAATTTCATCTTGGTGGAACTCAATTCCAATCATTAAGCCTTGCCCTCTGATTTCAAGTACTTTATCTCCATGGTTTTCAGCAGCTTTCTTTAAACCAGCAAGGAAATATTCTCCTAGCTCTTTTGCACGGTTTGGCAGCTGTTCTTCAATCAACACGTTAATAGTTGCAATAGCCGCTGCGCAGGCAAGCGGGTTGCCTCCAAACGTTGTTGTGTGCATAAACGGATTATCAAAGAAGCTTGAAAACACTTTTTCTTTTGCTACAACCGCGCCAGCAGGCATAACTCCTCCTCCAAACGCTTTAGCAAGACATAAAATATCGGGTACAACATCGTATAATTCTGATGCAAACATTTCACCGGTACGTCCCATGCCTGTTTGAACTTCATCAAAAATTAAGATAGCGTCGTACTCATCACATAGTGCACGCACTTCTTTTAAATAATTTTCAGGAGGAAGAATAATGCCCCCTTCTCCTTGAATTGGTTCTAATAAAACAGCTGCCACATCTTCCCCTACAAGCGCGCACGTTTCAAATGTTTTGCGCATCATGTCAATATCACCAAACGGTACATGACGGAAACCTGGAATTAACGGCAGAAATGGTTTACGGAACATTCCTTTTGCCGTACCTGATAAAGAACCTAGACTTTTTCCATGAAAAGAACGTGTTGTGGAAATAAACGTTGTTCGATCACTATACATTTTCGCTAGTTTTAAAGCGGCTTCTACACTTTCTGTTCCGCTGTTTGTGAAAAAGGAATACTTCAAATCCCCCGGTGTAATATCTGCTAAAATTTTAGCAAGCATCGCACGAAGTGGATCTAATAAGTCTTGGCTATGAAGGGCTTGACGCTGAAGCTGATCTTGAACAGCTTTGACTACTTTAGGATGACGGTGTCCCACGTTATAAATTCCAAACCCGCCCAAACAATCAATGTATTTTTTACCGTTTACATCCGTAAAACAAGAACCTTCATCTGACCATTCAACAGCTGCAAACTGCGTATCCACCGTTACTGTTTTACGATATTCTAAAAAGCCTGGGTTGACATGCTCGCGAAATCCGTCTACTGTTTCTTTCGTAATCCACTGTGCTTCTTCAGCTGATACTTCACTTTTTTCAATAAGTCCCAGCACTTTGTTGATATATTCGTTTACTTCACCGTATGCTTTGTTTACCTCTTGATTTTTCGTCACTGTATTCATTTTAATATCGCTCCTTCTCTACTTTTTAATTTTTAAACCAGCCGATTGGCTCTACTTGTAAATTAATATTAATTTGTTTTACTTCTTGAAATTCTTCCAAACCAAACGTTCCTAGCCCTCGGCCAATTCCGCTCTGCTTATATCCGCCCCAAGGCGCTTCATTAAACGTAAAATGATACGTGTTTACCCAAGTGATACCCGCACGCAGCTTTTTAATCACTCGAAGAGCTTTTGCACCGTCGTTTGTAAACACGCTGCCTGCTAAACCATATTCCGTATCATTTGCAAGCTTAATAGCTTCTTTTTCATCTTTAAACGTTTGAATAACGACAACAGGCCCAAAGATTTCATCTTGCACAATTTTCATATTTGACGTAACGTTACTAAAAACCGTAGGTTCTACAAAAAAACCTTTTTCCAACCCACTGCTGGTGATTCGATTGCCTCCGCATACAAGGCGAGCGCCTTCTTGCTTTCCAATTTCGATGTACTTTAATACTTTTTTCATATGTTCTTCACTTACAAGAGGGCCCATTTCAATCTCTTGATCCATTCCATTTCCTACTTTAATTTTTTGAGCACGCTCTGCAAAACGTTCGATAAATCGCTCAGCAATGCTTTCTTCTACTAAAATACGAGAACCTGCAGCGCAAATTTGGCCGCTCCCTGCAAAAATTCCAAACAAGGCATAATCTACAGCTGTTTCAAAATCAGCGTCAGCAAATATAATGTTCGGTGACTTTCCTCCAAGTTCTAAAGAGACTTTCGTTACATTTTCTGCTGCTTGACGCATAATGTGTTTTCCAGTTACCGTTCCGCCTGTAAAAGAAATCTTATCAACACGCTTATCTTGAATAAGCGTATTTCCCACAGTATCTCCGGCTCCCATAACAAGGTTTGCCACTCCTTTTGGCAATCCTACGCTTTCTAAGATCTCAAAAAGTTTTGTAGGAGTAACTGGTGTCACTTCAGAAGGTTTAAATACAATCGTATTTCCTGCAGCTAAAGCAGGTGCAATTTTCCACACGCTCATTAATAGCGGATAATTCCAAGGTACAATCAATCCGCACACGCCGATTGGTTCTTTTATAACCATTGCTTGCATAGGTGCAGGAACGCTGTACGTTTGACCGTCTGGCTTTGTAATTAACCCAGCGTAATACCTAAAACAAGCAGCTGCATCTTCCACATCAGCCTCAGCTTCACGATAGGGCTTTCCGTTATCCATTGTTTCTAATGTTGCTAGTTCTTCTTTCGCTTCCTCAAGCTTATCGGCAATCTTGAATAAGATGGCTGCTCTGTCAGATGCAGAAGTCTCAGACCAAATTCCGTTGTCAAAGGCTTCTCGTGCTGCTTCAATTGCTGCTTTCATATCTTCTGCGCTGCCTTCTGCAGCATATCCAATCACTTCACCTGTCGCTGGATTAACAGTAGAGCGCTGCTTCTCTGCTTTTCTCCATTCTCCGTTTATGTACATATTCAAGGTTAAAGTTTTAACGGCTGTACGATCCATAAAATACCTCCTTATCGAATAACGACTGATTGTCAGTCATTTCAAACCTTAAAAAACTTATAATTCTGATAATTAATTGTATATTTTGAATGAATGTCAGTCATTTTAGTAGGTGTAATATCAGCAGTGCTAATATTACACGGATGGCACAAGAGAACGCTTTAAGAATTGAAAAAGTTCTTCCTTTGATTGCTCAAGTGTGACATCTTGCTCTCGCCCGATATAAAAAAGTTCAGCAGCATTTTCAATCAAATTAATCATCGTCTTAGCTGTCCATTTAACGTTAAGCTGCTTGATGACTTCTTCCTTTCTAACAGCCTGATTTAATACCTCTTCAAACCAGTTGTAATAAGGTAAATAAATAGCTTCCCATGTTTCTAATGAATAGTCAAAAGCGAGCCCTGAATAGCATAAAACAAGAACATCCCTATATTCATCTGTTGTTTTATACGTTTCGTCAATCATTACCTCTAATGTACTTAAAAAATCCGTTGCTGTTTTAGCTCGTTCTTTGATTTTTTCAAGTGACAAAGAAAGTAAGTTTTCTGCAATAGCCGGAACAAGAGCATTTTTAGATCTGAAATAAAGATAAAAAGTCCCTTGTGCTACGCCTGCACGCTTTACAATGTCTGAAATTGATGTTTTATCAAGTCCTTTTTCAGATATGACTTCAATCGCTGCCTGTAAAATCTTATCGTATTTTTCACTTGTGCTTGTAACCAACTTTTTCCCTCCACCTATAAAATGAATGACTTTCATTCATTTTACTATAAGAAGTTGAAATTATGCAAGATAAAATTTTCTGAATCTTTAAATTCAATCAAAAATTTATCCGTATGCTGGCTTCAAAAATATTTTTTTATTTTATCAATTTCCTCTCACGTTTCTTATATGTCTCACTGTTATCTTTCTTCCTTTTACAATTCAAGGTAAAAGCTGATGCAAAGCTCTTTAATCACCTATTCTTCCTAAAAAATAACTTTATTAAAAAGATATTTTTTCGTATCGGTTTATACGGCTCAATTGCCGAATTACTCTTGACTTGAAGTTGACGGAGTAAAAAAAAGAGTGATAACATGTAAGACTGATTCTACAGTCACTTATTTTATCCATTTATTTCCCATATTTTCTCTTAACTACGATGTACATTTTTAGCTAAAAATAACTTTATAACGCCGAAAAATCACCCACTCTATTTCACATTTTATATTTTTTATGTTTACCACCTAAAAAAACCGGGTATAAACTTCGTTGTGTTTAGCATCCGTTCTACATATCAGTCATATTGATTTAAAACTTTATAAAGGAGTTACATTGCATGAAGAAACTATTTTTAATCAGCATGATTTGTTTTCTTCTAGTTATTACTTCAGCTTGCGGCAACGGTAATGGCGCCTTTAAAGATAAAAAAACCATTACCATCGGCATGAATAACTATACTGAAAACATTGCCTACACGTACGTATGGAAACAGATTTTAGAAGATCGAGGTTATAAGGTTAGAACTGTTTTCTTAGAGAAAGCCGGTGTTTGGGTAGGAACAGCTAATAACGACATTGATATTTCGTTTGCACCATGGCTTCCTACAACAGATGCGCCTTTTTACAAAAAGTATAAAGATCAAGTAAACATTGAAGACCCTTGGCTTAAAAATGCGCGCTTAGGATTTGCGGTTCCCGCCTATATGAAAGACGTGAACACAACAGAAGACCTTGCTAAGGTTGCTTCTGATGTCGATAACAAAGTTATTGGAATTGACCCAGGCTCCAGCATTAACGGATTAGCCGAACAAGCGTTAAAAGATTATAACCTTAAAAGCTATACGCTTGTAAAATCGTCTGAGGCAGCTATGCTCAGTGAACTGCGCAAAGCCTATGAGGCAAAAAAACCAATTGTTGTTACTATGTGGAATCCTCACTGGGCTTTTGCAGACTTTGACATCAAATATTTAGAAGATCCTAAAAACTCGTTTGGAGACCCTGACAACATTTACACAATGACAAGCAAGGAATTTAAAAAGACAAATCCTCAAGTCATAAAATGGATGAATAATGCACAGATGAACGATAAATTAATCAGTCCTCTTCTGTCACAAGTTGAAAAATCTTCAAACCCTGAAGAAGCAGCACAGAAATGGGTAAAAAAACATAAAAAGTTAATCGATAGTTGGACGAAAAAGTAATGAACGTAAAAGAAAACAACAATTGAGGTGGACATATGGAACACGTAAAATTAAAAGTACAAAATATAACCAAAGTGTTTGGTAAGAATCCGTCAAAAGCGATTGATTTACTTCAAAAAGGAAAAACAAAAAAAGAAATTCTAGAAGAAACAGGAATGACAATTGGAGTTAATCAAGCAAACTTCGAAATCAAATCCGGTGAAATCTTCGTCATTATGGGCCTGTCTGGAAGCGGTAAATCCACTTTAGTTCGCATGTTTAACCGCCTTGTTGAACCAACATCTGGATCTCTTATTTTAGACGGTGACGATGTAGTAAAAATGAACAAAGAGGAACTTCGCGACATGCGCCGAAAAAAAATGAGCATGGTTTTCCAAAACTTTGCTTTATTCCCTCACCGTACGGTTCTTGATAACACAGAATACGGATTAGAAGTTCAAGGTACACCAAAAGCCGAACGCGAAAAGAAAGCAAAAGAAGCGCTTGAATTAGTAGGTTTAAAAGGATACGAAAATCAATATCCCGGTGAACTGAGCGGCGGTATGCAGCAGCGCGTCGGACTAGCTCGAGCACTTGCCAATGACCCTGACATTTTATTAATGGATGAGGCATTCAGTGCACTAGATCCGCTTATTCGTAAAGACATGCAAGATTTTTTGCTGGAGCTTCAAGAAAAAATGGAGCGAACAATCATTTTTATTACCCATGATCTTGATGAAGCTCTTCGAATCGGAGATCGCATCGTTTTAATGAAAGACGGCAGTGTTGTTCAAGTAGGAACACCTGAAGAAATTATGACAAACCCTGCCAATGATTATGTAGAGCGCTTTGTCGAAGACGTTAATGTAGCTAAAGTATACACAGCTGAAAGCGTGATGAATCGTGCCGAATCCATTACCGTAGACCGTGGTCCGCGCGTGGCTCTTAAAATTATGCAAGAAGCTGGTTATTCAAGCATCTACGTCGTAGACAAGAAAAAAACTCTTCTAGGAGTTGTAACGGCAGATGATATCAGCCGCGCCATTAAACAAGATAAACTGACAGCAGACGTATTAGATACGGATATTCCGACTGTTACGACAGATACGCTACTAGAAAACTTGTACGACAAAATGGTTATCAGCCGTTTCCCGCTACCGGTTGTAGATGAAAACCATCGTCTGCGCGGCATCATTAAAAAAGAGCGAGTGATTGAAGCACTTGCCGGTACTGATAGTAATGAGGTGAACGTAAATGAATAGTATTCCTAAAATTCCCGTTGGCAATTGGATTGACCATTTTGTCACGTTTTTAAATGATAATATCAAAGGGTTTTTTGATGTTATTTCAGCTATTGTCGATGGTATTGTAAGTTTTATTGTACTAGTGCTAACCTTTCCACCAGCATTAATTTTAATCTTAATTGTCGGAATCATTGCTTGGTTTTCAAGTAAAAAATGGTCATTTACTATTTTATCGATGATTGGTCTATTATTTATTCTTAATCTTGGCTACTGGCAAGAAACAATGGACACACTAGCCCTCGTTTTAACAAGCGTATTAATTTCAATTATAGTAGGAATCCCGCTAGGCATTTGGGCATCTCAAAGCGAAAAGACAGCTCGGATTATTACGCCAATCTTAGACTTTATGCAAACGATGCCGGCATTTGTGTATTTGATTCCAGCACTTTTCTTCTTTGGAATTGGTGTGGTGCCAGGTGTTATCTCATCTGTTATCTTTGCAATGCCTCCAACGATTCGCTTAACGAACCTAGGTATTCGTGAAGTACCCGCTGACTTAGTAGAAGCAGCAAATGCCTACGGTTCAACAACAAAACAAAAATTATTTAAAGTACAGCTTCCATTAGCTACAAAAACAATTATGGCAGGAATTAACCAAAGCATCATGCTATCTCTTTCAATGGTCGTTATTGCCTCTCTTGTAGGTGCTCCGGGACTTGGTGCAGAAGTATATCGTGCAGTTTCTCGACTTGAAGTCGGCACGGGCTTTGAAGCTGGAATTTCAATCGTTATTTTAGCAATTATTTTAGACCGTATTACGCAATATTTTGGAAATCGTTCAAACCAACGAGCATAAGTAAAAAAAGAAGCCAACTCACCGGAGTTGGCTTCTTTTTATTTATGTTTGTAGCACGCTACAAAGATTGCTTCTCCTTGAAACGATTCAATTCCCTGTTGATTCGTTTTGATTTCGAAAAACTGTTTAAATCCGCTTGGTACATTCAGCATATATTGAGTAAGCTCACGCTTTGTCTCTTGGGGAACATTCATCATCGCACACCAGTCATCAAATAAAAAGCGCTTTGGAAAAGTTGTCAGCACTTCTGTACGGAATCCTTGCATTTCAAGCATAGAAAGCCACTCTGTTTTTTTATAAGCACGATAATGGCTTGGATCTCTTGTCTTTTCAACTCGATTATAAAACTCGTCATAAGCATTCACTTCCGGTGCTACATTATCAATGAGCAAGAACTGTCCTCCTGGCTTTAACACTCGGTATACCTCTTTGATGAACTGTTTAATATTAGGAAAATGGTGCGGTGCAATTCTGCACGTTACCGTATCAAACTCGTCATCTTGAAATGGCATATCCTCAGCATCTCCTTGAACAAACGATACATTTTCATGACCATTTTCTTTAATGAAGCCTTCAGCACTTTGCAACATTTGAGGAGTTAAGTCAAAAGCCGTTACTTCTTGAAAGACAGGTGCTAGCTTATTTGCCACGTGTCCTCCTCCTGTCGCTACATCAAGCAGCTTTCCTCCTCTATTTTCTTCAGCAATTTCCGCTAAAACCGCTAAATCTTTGCCTTTTGCATGACCTTTACTTTTGACATACTTTCCGGCATTCCCCCCGAACTGACTGACCACCATTTCTTTATTACTCATCTATTCTCCCCCCATTTCCCTCTTTAAAACTCTCTCTTACTCTACCTAGTGCATTCACATATTTATTATGAAACGTGTGAATGTATTCTTTTTCTTTCTCCCCACTGATGAAACATGCGAAACAGCGGAGGCAGAAGCAGCCAAATTGTTAAAATACGAAGCACTTGGACCGCTACTACTAACGTCGAATCAGCCTGCAGTACAATGGATGTAGTCGCCATTTCTGCAATGCCTCCAGGAGCAAACGCTAAAATAGACGTGATAAGCTCAATTCCAGTTATTTTGGAAACGAATAGTGCACATACAAACATGGCGGCGATTAAACCAATTGTATTAATAAGCGCCACAACCATAATTTTTTTTACTCCAATGAACATTTCCTTATGAAAGCGAGAACCAATGCTTGAAGCAATAAAAATTTGCGATAAAATCATCACAGAATGAGGCCAGTATGCTTGAAGATTATACCCCACGTACGATGAAGCAGCTGTTTGAACAATTGCAACAGTAAGCATTCCTCCTACTAACCAAGGAGCAGGAAATTTTAGTTTTTTCCCTATATAATAGCCGACTACTGCTGTAACAATTAAAACTCCTGTCCACAACAGTGATCCCCACTCAAAAACACTCGGGGTAACGGACACTGCATGCCGTCCTGTATTACTTCCCCAATAGACTACAAATAAAGGAACAGCAAGCACAACTAAAAACACGCGCATCGTTTGAATGATGCTTACAACTGCCGTATTGGCTCCTACTTCTTCAGCCATGCCTGGCATGGCGCTCATTCCACCCGGAGTCGTACCGAAAAAGCTTGTTAATAAGTCTGTGGAACTGAACTTCCATAGCAAATAACCGGATAAAAGAGAAAAAACAACGGACAGCAAAAGCATAATCGTAATGGTGGACCAGTGAGATTGAAACGTAGTCACCACAGATAAGTTAATCTTTTGACCTAATTCAATCCCTAAAATGCACTGTCCAGCGTACAGCCAATATTTTGGAATGCCTTTTTTGCTTGTTTGAGATAAAAAACGCGGCTTTCGAAAAGCTAGAATAGCAGCTAAAATGAGAGTCCCAAGCATCCAGCCAATGGATAAGCCTGTTAACGATAAAAGAAATCCTCCCACGCTTGTTAATAGAATAAAAAATATAGATTGTAAAAAAACAACTCTTGCGTTCATACCTACTTCCTTCCTTCTACAAGGCTTTTCTTTCTTACACCGAACATTTCTCTTCTTAACTATAGTATAATTTTAGAAATAATTAAAATATCGAAATTTTATTATAAACCATTCATTTTTTTTATTCCTGGAGGGATAGTATGGACGATCGAGATTGGCTTATTCTACAAGTATTGTACCGTGAGAAAAATATTACAAAAGCAGCCAAGGAGCTATTTATATCTCAGCCTGCGCTTACGCATAGACTGCAGCAGATGGAGAAGGAATTTCATGTTCAGATTGTAAATAGAGGGCGCCGCGGAGTTCAGTTTACACCGCAGGGAGAATATTTAGTGAAGTGCGCAGAAGAAATGCTGCTTACGGTTCAAAAAATAAAAGAAAATGTGTTAAACATGGATGATCAATTAACCGGAACTTTACGTCTAGGCGTGTCTAACTTTTTCACTGACTACAAGCTCCCTGGACTATTACGTTTATTTAAAGAGCGATTTCCTGATGTTGAATTCAAAGTCACAACCGGATGGAGCAGCGACATGGCTCATCTGCTTTATAAGCACGATGTTCATATTGCGTTTGTAAAAGGTGATTATAACTGGCAAGATCAAAAAGAGCTGCTTTTTAAAGAAACAATTTGCATTGCGTCTGCACAGCCTGTCGACATAAACAATCTTCCCAATCTACCTCGAATTGATTATCATCAAGATCGTTTTTTAAAAACATCCGTTGATAACTGGTGGGCTGAAAATTACTCTCAGCCTCCCCTTGTCAGCATTGAAGTAGATAAAGCAGAAACATGTAAAAAGATGGTTGTAAACGGACTGGGCTATGCGATTTTGCCGAGTATGCTGCTTGACGATGCTGCAGAGATTTACAGATACACGTTAAAAACTAAAGATCAAGTACCTTTAACGCGCAGCACATGGATGTTTTATCATGAGGACTCCTTAAAAATTAACATTGTAAAAGCTTTTATTGAGTTCATTCAAAACTTGGATTTAAAAGATGTACACTGACAGAAAAAGGTTGAGACATACCGAAATGAATCTAATTCTAAAGACGAACAAATGGGATATATGAGCGGAACTGCTTAAGACACCGCAGTTGATTTCCGTGCAAGACTTCGCTTTCCGCGGGCGGCCGGGGAGCCTCCTCGTCGCTCACGCTCCTGTGGGGTCTCACCTGTTCCGCTTTTCCCGCAGGAGTCTTCGTCTTGCTCTCCAATCAACTGCTAGAAGGAACGAAACAAATGAAACTACACTTACCACAACAAAAAAACGAACCAAGAATTAAAAACTTTAATCAATGGTTCGTTTTTCACTCCATCTAAAATCCTTTTGTCCCAACCTTTTTCTATTGTATTTATTCATCATTTGCTCCGCCCATTAAGTCAGAATACAGCTTGCTTTGCTGCTCAAGAAAGACTTTAGCACCGCTGCTATTTTTATAAAAAGAGGTTAAATCATTATCTTTAAGAAGCTGTTCCCATTCTTTTGTATGAACCATTTCATACACGGCCTTATTCCAATATGCTACCTGTTCTTTGGTCATATTAGGCGGTCCCATTAGACCTCTCCAATGGCTAAACGTTACGTCAATTCCCGCTTCTTTCCACGTCGGTATCTCTTTTAGCTCTTCTAGCCTTTTAGGAGAAGAAACGGCGAGTATCCTTACCTGCCCTTGTTCATACTGCTTTTTTACTTCTGATAATGACATGGGTGCTACATCTAGCTGATGATGAACGAGCGCATCAATTACTTTATGACTGCTGTTATAAACGAAAAACTCAAGCTTGGAAGAGTCTACGCCTGCTTTTTTATTTAGCTGCATGAACGATAAATGATCGTCGTTTCCTAATCGAGGTGATATTCCCACTTTCATACTGGATTCACTTTGATTTAACGTGCGTATGAGCTGTTTTAAATTGTATATAGGAGAGTTAACAGGAACTACGATGACCTCCCATTCAGATGTTAAAATAGCGAGCGGAGTAAAGTCTTTATAGGTTAATTGACTTTGCCCTAGCAAATTATTTGTAATCAGCAAACTGGAATTCCCGGAAACAATATTTCCTTCTTTTCTCTGTTTAATATATTTCCATCCTTCTTCACCTTGCCCACCTATTTTATTACTAACAGAAACGGGTACCTTCACAATCTTCTTTTCCGTTAGCACTTGTTGAATGGCTCTTACTGTTGCATCTGCTCCTCCGCCTTTTGCACCGGCTGCCACAATTTCAATTTTTTCCATACTAATGCGGTCTTTTTTAGAGGGAGTAGAACAGCTAACAAGCAATGCACTTATAAACACTATCATGAGCTTTTTGATCATATATACCATCCTTCAAGGCTAATGCTACGCTAAATAGTACTTGCGCTCCGGTCTTCCAATAATCCCATAATCATATTCAACGTGACATTCACCGGTTGATACTAGATACTCTAAATATCGTCTAGCTGTCGTTCTAGATACTCCCATGTGTTGCCCCATCTCTTCGATCGTAATTCCTTTGATGCTTTTTAAAATGTCTTTTGACTTTTGTAATGTGATACCATCAATACCTGAAGGAAGAGATTTATCCGCTTTTGGCTTTGTTCTGACATGTCCAAAGTACGCATCAATAAATGATTGATCAACTTCTTCATGCGTACTAAACAGTTCCTTTTTCTCTTGATACTGTTTAATAGCATTAATGAAGGATTCCATCATAACCGGCTTAATCAAATAATTAACGACGCCGTTTCTCAAACAGATTTCTACAATGTTTTTTTCTGTTGCAGCCGTTACCACGATAACGTCAACTTGTGGAAACTGGGCTCTGATTTTTGGGAGTAAATCTGTTCCCATTTCATCTGGCATATAGATGTCTAAAAGAAGTAAATCAACTTTCTTCTCCTTTAGCATTTCAAGCGTCTCTTTTGCATTCAACGCTTTGCCTACGACTTCTACACCATCTACTTCTAATAAAAATCGCTCTTGAACTTGAGCAATTCGAAAATCGTCTTCTGCAATTGCGACTCGTAACATTTCGACTCTCCCCTTACTTCTCATGATTCAGTTTTTTGGAAGGTAAACTGAAAAAATGGCTCCTCCTTCTGGCTGATTATACACTTCAATAGATCCTCCAAGTTCATCTACCATTTTCTTTATATTTGCCAGTCCGTACCCTCTGTCTGTACCTTTGGTTGAAAACCCTTTTGTGAAAATTTGATTTAGTACTTCTTCTGATATACCGGGTCCGTTATCCATCACTTCAATAATTAAATCATGACCAATATCGGTAATAAAAAACGACACTTCTTTTTTAGACCGCTGACTCACGGCTTCAAATGCATTATCAATTAAGTTCCCAATAATGATAATGAGATGAGAAATTTCAATATGTTCTGGGAGCGTATCGAGTGTACTCTCCGAATCAACCGAAAAATGAATTTTCTTTTCAGATGCTTTTCCAATCTTCCCAAGCAATATTGCTTGAACTTTGGAATCTAATATCTGATCAAATAGAATACGATTTTGCGTTTGGTGTACGGCTGATTCTTTTTGAATAAACTCCAATGCATCTTTGTACTGCCCTAACTGCAGCAAACCCGACAAAACATACAGCTTATTCGTAAACTCATGCGTTTGAGCTCGTAAATCCTCTGAATACTTTCGTACTTCTGAAATCGTATTGATTAAGCTTTTTAATTCTGTCTTATCACGAAAACTAGCGACCACTCCTACAATTCGCTGATGTTCAATAATGGGTGTTAAGTTTAAGATAAACGTTTTTTCATTCAAAAAAATTTCTTGGTCGCTTCGGGCTATTCCCGTATCTAGCACTTCAATCATATTCGTATAAGGAAATACTTCAATGATATGATGATGTAAATATTCCGTCTGTAACCCCAGCATATTTTTAGCTGATGTATTCATCATCGTAATAAAGCCTTGATGATCAATAGCAATAATTCCTTCTTTTATCGAAAGTAAAATTGCATTTCGTTCACGGTACAAAGAAGCGATTTCATGGGGTTCAAGACCAAGAGTATCTTTTTTAATACTTTTAGCTAAAAAAATACCCCCGATCATACCAAGCAATAAAACAGCTAGTGAAAATAGGATAATTTGCTGAATACGCGTAATGAGCTGAGCGTGAACATGAGATTTTAAAAACTCAACCGTCACCACTCCCACGACTTCCGTATACTTTCCGTGACTGATGACAATAGGCGCTTTCCCCATAATAGCAGGACCTGTGGTTCCCTCTCCGTCCAGCGTATAATATCCGCCGAATAATAGTGCTCTATCGTTAACCGCCTCTTTGTTTTTCTTTCCTATCCATTTTTGATTAGAATGAGAATAGATGATTTGCTCACGGTTTTGAACCACAATACTTGCTGCTCCGATTTGTTCCCTCACTTGCTCGGCAAGCGGCTGAATATATCGACTCGGCTGTTTTTTTTGAAAAGCAGCTTTGACTTCCGGCATAAATGATATTGATTTGGCTGCTTGAAGAGCCAGCTGCTCGGCTTGCCTTTTAGATTCTACAAACTGCATGTAAGAGAAAATACTCGCTAAAAGAACAATAACAGTTATGATTAATGCTGCGGATAAACCTACGATTTTTGTTTGCAGCGATACTTGAAACCATTTTTTCATTTCATCGCACCTTTAGCCTTTACCTTATAGTTCTATTCTTCTTTTATTTTATCAAAATTTTTTGTATATCCGCTCCTTATTCCAAAAGCTTTTTAGACAAAAAAACTTATCAATCCCAAAAGCGGAATTGATAAGTTTTTAGTTTCCTGATCTTTACAGCGTAATAACTCCTGTAATAATAGCTACTAAAAGCATCACCATAGCTGTTCCAATCGTCCACTTTAAAGTAAAGCGCTGAAATTCGCCAAGCTCGACTTTTGCCATACCGACCAATAGATACGTAGAAGCAACTAAAGGACTTAGTAAGTGAACAGGTTGACCAATCAATGAAGCACGGCCAATTTCTGCAGCATCAATACCGTATGCTGAAGCTGCTTGAGCAATAATTGGTAAAATCCCATAGTAGTAAGCATCATTTGACATAAAGAATGTAAATGGCATACTTGTGATGGCAGTAATCACAGACATGTAAGGCCCTAACGCATCTGGAATTAATCCTACTAAGCTATTACCCATTGCATCTACCATTTTGGTACCTGATAAAATACCCGTGAATACGCCTGCTGCGAATACAAGAGACACAACAGCAAGTACATTACCAGCATGTGCAGTAATACGCTCTTTTTGAACTTCTAAATTTGGATAGTTAATCATGATAGCGATTGCAAATCCAATCATGAATAGAATTTGAAGCGGCATAACTGCTGTGATAAGTCCTACTAATAATAGAGCTGTTAAAGCAAAGTTTACCCATAAAAGCTTCGGACGCTTGTACTCGATTCCTTCAGCGGCTGCTGCTTCTGCAAAAGCTACTTGAGCATTTGTAACGTCTTGAATATCAATAACACCTAAGCGCTGGCGCTCTTTTTTCCCGAAATAGTAAGCCGTGAATAACAACCAAACAGCTCCGCCAATCATGGCTGGAATCAGTGGTGTAAACACCTGTGAAGCATCTAACTTCAATGCACTCATCACACGAGCAGTAGGTCCACCCCAAGGTGTTAAGTTCATAACTCCACTACCCATAATGGCGATACAGGCTAAAATCATTGGCTTCATGTTTAGCTTTTTATAAAGCGGAAGCATCGCTGAAAGCGTAATCATATATGTTGTTGTTCCGTCTCCGTCTAATGAGATAATAAGAACTAAAATAGCTGTACCAATTGTGATTTTTAGTGGATCACCTTTTACGATTTTCAAAATTCTTCCTACAACTGGATCAAACAAACCAGCATCAATCATAATCCCAAAATATAAAATAGCAAACATTAACATAACGCCTGTAGGTGCTAATTCTTTTACACCATTTAAAGCCATTTCTCCAATACCGCTTGTGAATCCCCCTATGATTGCAAACAATACTGGAATAACCATTAAAGCAATAAGCGGCGTTAATCGTTTTGTCATAATCAGAAACATAAATGTACAAACCATCAAAAACCCAAGAATAGCTAACATTATTACCCCTCCTATTTTTGAATCCGCTTTCATAACAGTGGAAGCGATTCGTTTGTATGTATGACTCGCATATGTATGCCAGTTCGTCTATACGATTACAACATCGCTTGTTCACTATTAAGTTGTACCTTAAAACTTTAAAATTTTCTGTTTTTTCTTAAAATAATCATAATTTACAGGAGGGTATAGTGTAAATAATTCGTACTATAAAAACTTTTAAAACTTTATGGGTAATTAAATCCTTTTTGTTCATTGGGAGGATAAAAGACAGGAAGAGGAAAAAGGTAGGAAAATAAAAAACGGAGAGAGAGGAACTATTCTCGTGAATTATTCAATTTGAACTCTAAGAGAGTACGCTCCAGGATGAGGAGTTTTATTCCACTGAGTAAGAGATTCCTCTAAAAATGGAATCTTTTTTAACTTCTTTGTTTGGAACTTTTCTATTTTTGAATATTTTTCTAAGGCATACGTATTAGCAAACATTTCTTGCGTTCTATTTCCTTCTTTTAAAAGCGTTCCATTTGTCATACGATCCACATGATGGCCTAATTCATGCAGAATGATAAAAGCAAATTGATGAGGCTTTTTGTTTTTTGTTGTATCGATAAAGACAATAGGACATTCCGTTACTGTATATTTAATATAGTCAATTTCAAACTGAAGTTTGCGCTTCTCTTTTGGAAGGTTATCATTAAATTGGCCATAGTACACACCTAACACATCTTTTCCTTGCACCTTTACACTGCCTAAGCAATACACACCTTTTAGCCCATCCCAGTCTTTTTCGTCTGTTACATTAGCAATTTCGTGCAGGGCCGCTTTTTGCTTCGCACTCATGACTCCATGAAACGTTACGCCATGAATTTGGATTTTTTCACTACGCTTAAACATCTTCTTGCCTCCTTTACTAAATTCCTTCTACAACATATTATTTAGCATTGAGTATATTCATTCACAATACATGGTTAAAAACATGAAGTTAATGTCAAGATTCCCGTTTTGATGTTTTTTAACCCTGCTTATATGCTGCCTCGTTTATTTTCTATTTTTACTATATTACATATGTAGCCATTAATAAAATATCATTTTTTTATGATTTATCATTACTTTTTTTTATTTCTATTTTTGCTTATCGATAACCTGGAGCCTGCGTATCATTTTTAAATTTAAAACCATTGCTATATAAAGAAACGGATAGCAAAAAAACGAGTATAGAATCTTCCATCCATTATAATAAAACACTTCCGTTTGGGTAGAAATGTACTCAAACAATGTCGTAAGAATTACCCACACTGTAATGTATAAAGCTTTTTTAGCCAAACTCTTGCTCCCAGGATAAAAATTTAAAAATACACTATTCGTCGCAGGATAAATAAAAATAAAGACTAAAAGATATTCAAAATCTACTCCTGTTTTAAAGAAGCCATAAAGATCATATTTAACATCAAGATATATATCTGCTACCGATCCTAAAAACATAACAAACAAAGAAGTTGTGTACATTTCTATCCAGCTGATACGTTTTGGCATGACTAGTACACTCAAAATAGAAATCACCGTTGTAAAGATTAAGAGCACCATGCTGAGGACCTCGTTTTCTAAAGGAGATAAAAACAGCTTTCCCATTGGATATTAAATTCATTCTGAAGGCTAAAAAACTAAGACTTCGTAAAAAAAGAGATGGAGACATAACGAAGTCAAGCCAATCTAAATACGAACAAATGAGATAAATAAGGTGAACCGCCTGTTACACCTGTGTTGATTTCCGTGCAAGACTTCGCTTTCCGCGGGCGGCCGGTGAGCCTCCTCGTCGCTTCCGCTTCTGCGGGGTCTCACCTGTTCCGCTTTTCCCGCAGGAGTCTTCGTCTCGCCCTCCAATCAACCTCTAGAAACAACGCAATACGTGAATCCTACATTCACCATCACAATAAAAAATCCGAACGAGTTGGATTCTCTATCAAGAATCTCGATTCACCGTTCGGATCTTCCTTCAACTAAACTACCTTTGTTTCAAGCTCTTTTTGTTAATGAAGGGAAACGATGCAAGAACCAAGCTCTTGCTGCCCCCATTTAAGTGAAAGATGATCCTGATGTGAAAGCGGACCTACTCCTTCAGGTGTACCTGTAAAAATAAGATCTCCTTTATCAAGACCAAAATGTTTTCCTGTAAAATCAATAATCGTTTGTAAGTCAAAAATCAAATCTTTGATATTTCCCAGCTGAACGCGTTCATTGTTTTTCACTAACGAAAAGTCTTTCTGCTTAGATGCTTCTACTCCTTCAAACGGAATAAAGTTTCCCACGACCGCTGAATGTTTGAATCCTTTTGCAAGCAGCCAAGGGTGCTTTTTTTGTTTTAATTCGCTCTGCACATCCCGAAGCGTCAAATCTAATCCAATCGTCATCTTGTCAACAAGTTCATCCACTGTTATGCCTTCTTTGTAAAGTTGTCCAATATGAAGAATCAGTTCGGTTTCAAAGTGCACCTCTCCTTGGTCGCGAGGAAGAGTGATTGGTTGTCCAGCTGCTTCAACAAGAGCGTGAGTAGGTTTGGAAAATAAAAAAGGTGATGTTGGAATATCATTATGTAATTCTTTTGCATGCAGTGCGTAGTTTCGGCCCACACAATAAATATTTTTAATATCTTTCACTTTCATCATCCCTTCTTTCGTTCAAATAAAGATTTTTCAACTTGTATTCTTTTATTTTACAAGAAAAAAGAAATTGAGACATAACAAAATAAATTCAATCTAAAGATGGAAAAAGGGAATAAATGAGCTGGACTGCTTATGACACCTCTGTGGATTTCCGTGCAAGGCTCCGCTTTCCGCGAGAGTCTTCGCCTTGCCCTCCAGCCAACAGCTAGAAGGAACTGCGCACACGAAACCTACGTTCACCATGACCATAAAAAAACACGAACTATTTATTTTTGATAGATCGTTCGTGTTTAAGGTTAGCGAAACAGCTTTTCTCACATTCTCTTTTTTCAATCCGTTATTTTCTAGCCCATTTTGTAATGCCTTTGATATCATCTGGAGTTGTGCGACAGCACCCTCCGATTAACTGAGCACCTGCTTCATACCAGCTGTGAGCGCTGCAGCCATACGTTTCGCCTGCAGATGTCCCGTTCCATGTTTTAGATTCAGCATCATAATGCTCTCCTGAATTTGGATACACAATGACTGGCTTATCCGTTTGAGATTTAATTTCTTTAATAAGTGAAGAAATATATTGAGGCGGCGTACAGTTAACTCCAATAGCTGCTACTTGCTCATAGGAATCCAGATAGCGTGCACACTCCGAGATTAATGTTCCGCTGCTAATGTGCAGGTCATCTTTTGCGCTGAACGTAATCCATGCGTACGCTCCTTCAAATTCTTCTAGCAGCCTCGCAATGGCTCTTGCTTCCATTAGATTAGGAATGGTTTCACAAGCTAACACATCTGCTCCTGCTTCAATTAATGCTTTCATACGAGGACGATGAAATTCCATTAACTCTTCTTCTGTTACGTCATACTGTCCAGTATATTCCGATCCGTTTGCTAAAAATGCTCCGTAAGGACCTACCGAAGCGGCGACAATTGGTTTTGGGCGATTAAGACAATTCTCTTCTTGCTGCCAAAATTCATCTCTTGCTTCAGCCGCAATTTTTACAGATGCTTGAATTAACTCGCGCGCCTCTGCTTCACTTAAACCACGTTTTGCAAAACCTTCAAACGTGCTTTGATAGCTTGCAGTAATTGCACAGTCAGCTCCTGCTGCAAAGTAATCTTGATGCACTCTCTTAATCAATTCCGGCTGCTCCATAAGCACTTTTGCAGACCATAAGCTGTCGTTCAAATCACAGCCATATCTCTCCAGTTCAGTTGCCATTGCACCATCTAGTACAATCACAGGAAATGTATGTAAAATTTGTTGGATAGGATTCATTGTTTAATCTAGGGTTGTCCACTAGCAGTTAGCTTCGATTACCCTATCCTCCTTTCAGATAATTTAAAATATATGCAAAAAAGTCTAAAGGACTAGGAAGCTTTTGTCAAGAAACCGAAGAAATGAGGAGAAGCTTATAACCAAGCATTTTTCAACCGCCTTATTCCTTCTTCTATTTCTTCTCTCTCCAAACTTCCAAAACCTAATAATAGATGAGTCTTTTGTTGAGGTGATTCCGTAAGCCAATAACGAGAAGTGCCGTAGACAGAGACATCTTGCTTTTGAGCTGCGTTAATTAACTGCTGTTCGTTCATATCGTTGTGCACGCGGACAAGGATATGCAAACCTGCATATTCTCCTGACACCGTGATGTTTTTGTTAAACTCCTTCTGTAAAGCTGCTAAAAGAGTACCGTGTTTGAGTTGATAAGCAGTTCTCACTCTTCTTAAATGCTTACTCCACTCTCCGTTTTTCATCATGAGTCCGAGCGTCCACTGATGAAGGGCTGGAACAGCTTGCTCGTATAAAGAAAAACGTTCATGATATTCCTTTAGAAGCACTTCCGGTAATACAAGGTAGCTGATTCTTAAAGAAGGCATAAAAGATTTTGAAAATGTCCCTGTATAAATGACGCGCCCTTTAGTATCCAAGCTTTGCAATGAAGGAATGGGACTTCCTTTATAACGAAATTCTCCGTCATAATCATCTTCAATAACAAATCCATTGCAGTCATTCGCCCATGTAAGAAGCTCTATTCTTCTTGAAACAGGCATGATCATTCCGTATGGAAACTGATGAGATGGTGTGACATAAACAGCGCGTGCTTGGCTATCATAAAGCTCTTGGATGTTTATGCCTCTGTTATTAAGTGACACAGGTTTTAAGGAGAATCCATGCTGCTTAAATACAAAGCTAGCCCCGTCATAGCAAGGATTTTCAAAGGCAATATCTCTGATGCTTGGCTTTAACATCTGCGCTAGCAAACTGAGTGATTGCTGAGTACCTGTTCCGATAATAATTTGATGTTTCGAACAAACCACTCCTCTTGACTGATAAAGGTACGTCGCAATTTCTTCTCGCAGTGATTCTTCTCCTTGAGTTTCTTGGTACGTGAACAGCGCTTCTTTATAAGTTTGAAGACTTTCATTGTATCGTTTTTTCCACTCATTCAAGGGAAACAAACGGCTATCAACTTTTCCATACCGAAAATCATAGGTACACGACTTTGTTTCTGAGTGAGGGTGTAAAAATACAGTCGGCTTTCTATCTGTTTGCAGTAAATCAAACTGTGTATTCGTTACGTACAGTCCACTTTTGGGCTTGCTTTCTACATATCCTTCAGCTAAAAGCTGCTGATAGGCCATATCTACAGTATTTCGACTTACGTTTAAGTAATCAGCAAGAGACCGGATAGAAGGCAGTTTGTCATTTACTTTCACCCTGCCGGATACAATTTCTTTTTTTATATATTCATATAGCTGGTGATATAAAGGCATATCATTCCTTCGGTTTAATAATGGTGTGAACTTCACGCTAGCTCCTTTCATCTGTCCCTATCTTATTTTTTAAATCTGGCTCTTTTAGAGGGGATACATTTCTTTTACTATAAGTGTAGATCATCTGATTAAAAAGGAGAAGATTTAATGACTACTATTACAATTCGTCAAGCTAATGCTGCTGACATGGAAGCACTCATTTCATTAATGAACGAATACATTGTTGATTTTTACAAGCGCCCTCAGCCTGCCAAAAAACAGCTGAGAAATTTAATTGATCACTTGTTTCAACGTCCCGATACTGGCGTTCAGTTTATCGCGACTCAAAATGACGAGGCAGTAGGTTTTTCAACGCTTTATTTTACATTTAGCACCACGCGTGTAAAGCCTGTAGCGATTTTAAATGACTTGTACGTTACTGAAAAAGCAAGAGGTCAAAAAATTGGGGAAAAGTTATTTTCGATTAGTCACCAGTATACAAAAGAACATCAGTATGCAGCTATGTCTTGGGAAACGGCTTATGATAATACAAGAGCTCAAACGCTTTACAGAAAAATGGGAGGAAATGTAACGAACGGTGAATGGATTCACTACGACATTTCAAACGACATCTTATAATATTTTTCCATCCATAAAGTTTTAACACGTTCTTAACACTCCTTTCATAAATGTGTTTTATGATGAATACGACAAATAAATCAGTTTCTGTATGTATTTGTCACATTCTCTGTTAAAGTTTTCACAAAGTGTTCAAACTTTCAGTGAAAACGCTTTCTATTTTTGTGTATAATAAAAATATGCAAATGAAAATGAATGTTACAGCTCGTTAATCATACACATTTTAAATATGGAAGGAGTTTTGAAAATGATTTTAAAAGCATTAAGAAAAAACGGGGCCGTTACAATTAACTATTATAAAAACGGTTTGCTTCAAACGTTTAAAGGAAAAGTACAGCGCCTAGATTTAACAGACCAAACGCTTTCATTAAAAGATGAACAGCAAAATACTTTCTCTATTCGCTTATCGGGAATTAAAGAAATTTATTGATGAATAGTTTACAGTAAAAAAGAACATGATGCTCATTCTGCTTTGCAGAAGTCATCATGTTCTTTTGATTTTAGCTTTATTTAGCTGATGTTTCTGTTTCTTCTTTCCCGTACATATATTTCGAAGGGTCGACTGTTTGGAAATCCTTTAGCTTGTGGAAACGAAGTAAGTCTCCATAAAGCACTTGATCAGATAACTCCAGTTCTTTCGCTACCTTCTGTTTATAAGCTTTCATTTGATTATTTTCTTTAAGCGCTTGACCTGTCTTAGAATCATAATACGTTCCATCCACTAGTGTATATTTCGGAGATACATAGTTGCCATTGCGGAACGCTACTACATCATCATGACCTTTAGAAAATAAATCTGTACCAAATTGGATAAACTCTTTGCTGTCAATCCCTACTAAATGAAGAAGAGTTGGCACAACATCAATTTCTCCACCGTACGTATGATTAACTCCGCCTTTTACTCCAGGAACGTGAATGAATAGAGGTACACGCTGCAGCTGAGCATTTTCATAAGGTGTAATTTCTTTTCCCATTACTTTTTCCATTGCCGCATTATGATTTTCAGAAATACCGTAGTGATCTCCATAAATCATAATCACAGAATTATCATAAAGCCCAGAAGCTTTCAGTTCTTGGAAGAAAGATTGCAATGATTCGTCTAAATAACGAGCCGTTTGGAAATAGCGGTCAACTGTCGCATCGCCCGTGTTAGCTGGCTGTATGCTTGCCTCATTGTTTCCAAGTAAAAATGGAAAATGGTTTGTTAACGTAATTAAATGCGCATAAAACGGCTGTGGTAAAGACTGCAGCATTGGAACAGATTCTTTAAAGAACGGTTTGTCTTTTAAGCCATAATTAATTTTATTTTCACCCGTCATATTGTAATAACTTGCATCAAAAAACTTATCCACACCGAACTGCTTGTAAATTTCGTTACGGTTCCAAAACGTCTTATAGTCTCCGTGCAGTACAGCGCTCGTATAGCCAGCTTTTTGATCTAAAATAGCTGGTGCTGCCTGATACGTATTGCTTCCTTTTAGTACAAAGGCAGAACCTTGAGGAAGGCCGTATAGAGAGTTGTCCATCATCAGCTCAGCATCTGATGTTTTTCCTTGTCCTGTTTGATGAAAGAAGTTATCAAAATACGTAAAGTCATTTCCATGGGCCAACGAATTTAAGAACGGTGTCACTTCCTGGCCATTTAATTTGTAATCAATTAAAAAAGACTGAAATGATTCCAAATGAATTTTAATAATATTTTTCCCTTTAGCTTTTCCGAAGTAAACGGAATTAGGCTCCGCATAGTGACTGTTTTTAAAATTAACGACGTTCGTTAAGTCATTGCTGCTTGCAAAAGCTCGCTGTTTAGAGTTTTGAGCAGTCTGAACACCGTCATACATCGTATAATTATAGGCGCCTAAATACTTTACTAGATAATTGCGGTCAAAAGTTCGAGATAGAAGCTGCGGGCGATCAATTTCTGCTAATGTTAAGTTGACAGAAAAAACCATGAATCCTAAAGAAAGAATGGTTACAGCATTCTTAACCGATACTTTTTCATTATGCCAGTCAATTTTTTTACTAAAAAAGAAAAAAAGATAAATAATAAAATCAACAAAATAAAAAACATCATGTGCTTTTAATAAATCCATAATGCTTCCGCCCATACTTCCTGCATTACTTGTCTGCAACAGTGTGGGAAGAGTTACAAAATCGTTAAAAAAACGATAATAGAGAATGTTGCTGTACAACAGCAGCGTCATAATGAAACTGCCTGCAAGAATCCAAGCTCCTGATTTCTTTCCTTTAAAAAATAAGCCGATTCCTAAAAAGATCAGCACTGAACTTACAGGGTTTATAAACAGCAGCATTTGCTGCATTACGCCACTTACGCCTAAGTTAAATTCAGTTTTATAAGCCACATACGACTTTATCCACATTAAAACAGCGGCTAATATGAAATAGTGCAGCGGCTTAGAAACGATTCGCTTCATTTTGATTTTCCTTTCTCGATTAGTTTATGAGTAGATTCACAAAGAACATATAGAAAACCTTTATCATTATACTCATAGAAAATGAAAATTAAATGAAATCCTAGCCTTCACAACTATAGATAGATTCTTTAAATTCATCTACTAGTTTACCTAATACCCACAAATAAATAAACTAAAATCACCTTTTTTATCATAAAACCCCTCCTCTCCTCATATACTGTATTCTGTTGCAACACCCGCACTGCAAACTTGTGCATTTTTTCACAATTTATCTACAAACTATTCTCATCTTGCTGTATAATAATAATTCTGCCTTGAGCATTCTCCAAATTCTTATGCTTAAGCCACAGCTTTCTTTTCATAACAGATGCACACATGAAAGGAGATGAATAAATGATTTTAAAAGCGTTAAAGAAAAACAAACATGTAACCGTGAATTATTACGAAAATGGCCTGCTTCAAACCTTCAAAGGAAAAATCCAAAATTTAAACCTAACTGACCAAACCCTCTCCCTACGAGATGAAAAACAAAACATTTTTTCCATTCGTTTGTCTGGCATTAAAGAAATTTATTAACAAAAAAGATCCTGAAGAATTCTTCTAGGATCTTTTTTGTATTTTTTATCCATTATATATTGAAAAATCATCCAATTGATGTTAAATTAACTTTACATAATGTTAAATCAACTTAACAAATTTATTAAAAAGGCAGCGGGTGATCATATTGACTCTTATTAATCACGTAAAAGAGCTTAGAGCTAAACATGGATATACGCAAGGAGATTTAGCTGAAAAAGTTGGAGCCACTCGCCAAACCATTGCAGCTATTGAAAAGGGAAATTACGTTCCTTCCCTACTACTTGGTTTAACAATTTGTGATGTCTTTCAATTAAAAATGGAAGATGTTTTTACACTTCAAAAGGAGGAGAAAAATGTTGAGTAATGTTATTAAATCTTATTTGTTGAATGTAGTGTCTCTGCTATGCGTAGGTTGGTTTTTATATGATTTTTTAAGCCTAAATATTCAATTTAGTGAAGTTATGAACCACCCTGAACCCCCGTGGGAAATTACCATGTCTATAGGCTCTTTCGCTTCTTTAATTGTGCTTTTAATCGTGTCCTTTTTTTACTACCGCGCGCGTAAAAAGACGAAGAACGTTTCGCCTTTATTATTTCCTTTTGAATTTGCAGAGGAAGATGAACGTGAAAAGATGATAACAGCAGAAGCTTGTAAAAAAGCCTTTGTTTTTCTCCTATTTTCTATTCCTATAGGCGCTATCTTAATCGCTTTTTATCCGCTGTTACCTAATTCTTTTAGCTTCTATCCCATTGCCGTTCTTTTGCTTCTTTCTCTTGTACAGTTAACGGTTTATTACGTATCGATTAGTAAGATTTATCGCTGATTAAAAAAGGGTTGTTCTAAAAAGAACAACCTTTTTTTAATCTAATAATTCGCTGAATTCCCTACGAGAATAATCCAACCTACATCTATTTCACTATTTTTTCATTTTTTCTGTCTATATTGAACTATAACAATTGAACGATGTATGTTACCTTCCACTTCAGTTTTTCTTCAGTGTTCAGTTGCAAAATAGGAAAGATAAAAGGAGCATATCAATGGCAGCTAATAAATGGACAAAATGGATGGTTGGTTTATCGAGCGTTGCTGCATTTACAACATTTGTAGGGCTTTCTCAAAAATATGATCAAACAAATTCAACATCTACAGCACTAAATAACGATACATCCGCCAATAATTCATCGCAAACTCAAACGGAAGATGAGACGGATCCATTTCCAGATTCAGGATCTGACTCCAATACGGACAATGGAACTAACGGGCAAGATCAATGGTCAAATGACAGTTCTAGCAAACAAAGTGATCAATGGTCAGACGATAATTCAAGCAGTGAAGATGATCAGTGGTCAAATGATGATTCCACAAATGGTCAGGATAATTGGGGCAACAATAATGATTCTTCTATGCAAACAAGACCTTCTTAAGGATGTGATGAAATGAGCTATTCATTTAAAGCGATGAATACCACATTTAATGTATATCAGCTTGAAACACCTGTCAGCCAAAAAGTAGAGAGCTGGTGTTATCTTGTAGAAGAAACCCTAAGCCGCTTTCTTCCAACAAGCGAGCTTTCACAGCTTAATTCGCTGAACGGAAGATTATTTCTACCGTCAAAAATGCTGTATGAAGCTGTAAAAGCAGCCTATTACTATTACAATGAGACAAACGGAATTTTCAACCCATTTCTGTATCATTCTATTCAAACTCTAGGATATGACCAAAGCTTTGAACAACTGCCTAACAATCAGCTACCTCAAGAAGTAGCAGCTTTTGATGCTGTTAACCCTATTATGATTCATAAAGGAATGAGAAGTATTCAGCTTGCTTCTAATATCGGTCTGGATTTAGGAGGAATCGCAAAAGGTTGGAGCATTCAGCAAATGGCGAATCAATTAAAGAAAAAAGGAACTTCACTTGGAGCAATCGATGGAGGCGGAGATATTGTAACGTGGGGGCCCGCTAGCAAGCACTGGTCCATTTCTCTCTCTCATCCATTTGATGCATCAAAAAATCTCACGACCATTAAAGTAAAAAGCAACAGCGGTATTGCCACAAGCAGTGTAGGCAAGCGTTCGTGGAAAGTGAACGGACACACTCACCATCATATTATTGACGGCAGAAATAGCAAGCCTAGTTCATCAGAGCTTCTGCAAGTAACGGTCGTTTCAGAAGACTTGACCATTTCTGAAGTCTATGCAAAGTGCATACTTATTCTCGGCTGGGACGCTGGATTAAGGTTAGCTAAAATGCATCACCCTTCTTTAGAAGTAATTGCGGTTACAAAAGAAGGCAACGTACTAATCGAAAAACATGTGAAAGGTCAGGTATACCATTATGGCTACTCTCCTCGCGCAATTTAGTGCTCATTTTCCCGTATGGAACACCATTCGGGCAGCCGGCTTAACTTCTTATTTACTAATGTTTGTATCGGTTGCCGCTGGCATTTCTCACAGCTTTTCGTTTTTTAAACCAAAACGAAAAAAACAGCTTTTGCTGGTTCATCAATCATCAGGGTGGTTCGGGTTATTATTTGGAATGATTCACGGACTTGTTTTATCATTTGATCAATCTATTCATTTTTCACTTTCTGACATTTTAATTCCGTTCACTTCCGATTACAAACCAATTAGCACAGGTCTTGGTACTATTTCACTCTACATTTTATTCGTACTAATTAGTACATCCGACTTTATAAAACAGCTTGGGAGAAAAACATGGAAAGCCATTCATTTTCTTGCTTTTCCAGGCTATTTGCTAGCACTGTATCACGGCATTACTTCTGGAACAGATACACAGCAGCCGCTTATTCTCGGGATGTACAGCATCACTGGCTGCATCGTTTTAATTTTGCTTTTTTTGCGAATTCAACACCAGTCAGCTCCTAAGAACCAAAAAAAAGCTCAGGAAAACTAAAAAAACGCACTCTATCATAGAGTGCGTTTTTTCTTATCCGCGTCCTGCTTGGAATGATGGGTACTGTGTCATACCGCCGTCAGCAAAGAGCGTAATTCCTGTTACATAACTCGCCTCTGAAGAAGCTAGCCATGCAGCAACTGCTGCAATTTCTTCCGGCTCTCCGATGTATCCCATTGGAATCATGCTTTCTACATCTGCACGCTGCTCAGGATCAGCAAATTTCTCAGCGTTAATCGGTGTATTAATCGCTCCCGGTCCAATGTTATTTACACGAATACCTTTTGGAGCGTATTCTAATGCCAGTGTTTCAGTCATAAGCTTCATACCGCCTTTACTTGCTGCATAATGAACAAATAATGGCCAAGGAATTTTCTCGTGAACACTCGACATGTTAATAACTGTTCCCTTAATATCATTTTCAACAAAATATTTAATCGCTTCACGACTACCTAAGAAAGCTCCCGTTAAGTTCGTATCAATTACTTTATTCCAATCGCTTAAAGACATTTCATGAGATGAAACCGGATTTTCTAGTCCTGCGTTATTAATCATAACGTCTAACTTTCCAAATTCTTTAATTGCAGATTGAACTAAATTGATTACATCAGACTCAACTGTTACGTCACCTTTAACGGCAATAGCCTCTCCGCCAACTCTTTTAATTTCTTCTAAAACGCTGTTAGCTTCGTCTTCCTTAGAACGATAATTCACAACTACTTTAGCTTTTTCTGTCGCAAAACGAATCGCCATTGATTTTCCCAAACCTGTAGATGAACCTGTTATGACCACTACTTTTCCTTCTAAATCTTTATACATTGTTAATACCCTCCTAGTTAGCTTTTGGCGAGCCCTAACATGACTCCTGCTATGATGATCAGTATAATTCCAATAATAATCCCAATCAGCTGACGCTTCGTTTTCTTCTCACCTAAAATAATGATCCCGCCTAATGTTGAAATGACGATTCCCATTTGGGAAAGCGAAAAGCTTGTCGCTACGCCTACTTTAGGTTGTGAGATGAATAAAAACATATTACCAGCGGCCCAAATAAGACCTGGGATAATGTTGCGAATTGCATATTTATTAAATGGCTTATGCTTAAACGTCAGCAATACTCCTCCAATAACCATACCAATTGCTTGAGGTAATAAAGCCGACCATCCGTCTACATTAAATAGACGGGCTACTACAACATAAACTAAATAACCAACGGTTGAAATTAATAAAATAACAATTCCTTTTTTGAAGTTTCCTTTTCCTTCTTCAGCCTCTTTCTCTTCTTTGCTTTGAAGTGATGCTAAAACAATCCCTACAATAATAAAGATAAGAGCGAGCACACCAAGAATGATTGAAGTTTTTGTAGACCACTCGTGAAACACAATTACTCCAAATAATGAAGTGGAAACTAACTGAAGCCCCGTTGAAATAGGCATCGTTTTAGAAACTCCAATTAAATCAATACTTTTCAGCTGATTACTTTGTCCAACTGCCCAAAATAACCCGGATACAACTCCAACACCAAAGATTAAAGGTGTAAGCGTAGGGTGTACAAAAATATAAATACCAATGGAGAAAATCAAAGCTCCCAATGTGGTTCCAAGCGTTTGACTATAAGGTCCTCCGCCTAGTTTCACATTGAAAAGCACAATGCTTCCCCAAAATATGGCTGGTAAGACGGCTAAAAATATGTCCATGTTTCAAAACCTTCCTGTGCTAAAATTAAATGTCAAAGTGCATATTCCCCAATTTTTCCGCCATTAATCCTTTTTCAGGGACATTTTATGAATTAATGACCGCACGAAATATTCTTTGGATAGCGAAAACTGTATACCTTAATTTGTTCTAGGAGAGAAAAAGATATACTTTCTAACGCAAAAAAACAGCTTTTCCAAATAAAAGCTGTTCTGTATGATTTAATTTATTTTTAACATATAGCGATTAATAGGTCTCCCCACTCTGCCGTATTCAACTGATAATTTCAGCTCGTTTTCCTGTTCTAAAAACTCTAAATACCTTCTTGCCGTAACACGCGCAATTCCTACGCCGTCCGCCACTTCTTCAGCAGAAATCGGATGCTTCTGTTCGGAAAGATATTGTTGTATCCTCCTTAACGTAACCGCATTTAGCCCTTTTGGAAGCAAATCGGGTTTTTCTTCGAATTGCTGAAACAGCATAGAATCTAATTCAGACTGAGTAATATGTTCTTTTTTACTTATTTTAACTTGAAAAGAACGATACTGCTCAAGCGCTTGCTTCATTCGCTCAAACTTGAACGGCTTCATAATATAATCCACCGCGCCGTACTGAAGAACTTTTCGTACGGTTTCAATATCACTTGCAGCCGTAACTGCTATCACGTCTGTTTTATAGCCATTTGCTCGAATTTGCTGTAAGGTGGTTAAGCCATCTTGACTAGGCATATACATATCAATGATTGTTAAGTCAGGCTGATGCTGTTTAATGAGCTGTATACCCTCTAAACCATTCGAAGCTGCCGCGATAACGATGAACCCTTCAACTTGTTCAATAAATTGGCGGTTCACTTCTTGTACCATAGGATCGTCTTCTATGAGAAGCACTGTCCATTCTTTTTTATTCATTTCCCACTCCCCCTATAAAAAGAATGTAATGATAAAAGTGGTTCCAACATCTAATTCTGACTCTACTTCGATCTGACCGTTTCCTTTTTCAACAATTTGTTTTACTAAATGCAAACCAATTCCTCTATTTTCCTTTGCTTTAGTTGAAAAACCTTCATCAAAGATTCTCTCTGCTTGATCCTCATTCATGCCACATCCGTTATCTTCAACTAATATAGAAAGAATGCCGTCACTTTGTTCCATACTTATATAGATCTTCCGTTCACGACGCTCCATATGCTGATACGAATCAAAAGCATTCTCAATTAAGTTACCAATAATAATTACAAAATCATGATGATCTAAGTAAGGAGGAAATGAGTGAAGCTCGCTGTGGCGATCGATAGCTAACTCAATTCCAAGTTCTTTGGCACGGCTGACTTTGCTTAACAGCAATCCCGATATACTTTCATCTTTAATATGTTTATGAAGAAACTGGGTGAGCTCTTCTTGCTGTTCAGACACTTGAAAAACGTACTGAAGAGCCTTGTCTTTATTTCCAAGTTGGATAAGCCCTGCAATGGTATGAAGTTTATTCATGTATTCATGGTTTTGAACTCTAAGAGCGCTTACAAATGATTTAACCCCTGTTAACTCTTCAGCTAATTTTTTAACTTCTGTTCTGTCTTGAAAAATAGCGACCGCACCGACTGTGTGATTATTAACCTTAATCGGCACACGATTGCTTAAAATATTTAAATTGCGAACTTGAAGCTCTCGATTATAAACAGGCTGATTAAGCTGCAGAATTTCTGGCAGTCTTGTATCTGGAATCACATCATAGATCTTTTTCCCAATTACCTCATCAGGTACATCCATCATAATTTTCGCTTTATGATTAAAAATAGTGATGTTCTCCTCTTTATCAATGGCAATGACTCCTTCATGCATGGCATTAAAAGTCTCCGTTCGTTCTACAAACAAACGAGCAATTTCATGAGGCTCAAGCTCAAACATCTCTTTTTTAATACGAGATGCAAGCGCCCACGCTCCCCATCCTCCAAAAAAAAGAGCGAGACCTGAGATGAGAAAAATTTCTTTTTTCAAACTTAAAATAACCTCTGTAAATTTCGGAAGAAGGTACCCTGAGACAACGACTCCTACTTGTTCATGCTGATCGTTTACAACGGGAACAAAAGAACGAATGACCATCCCGCCTTCTCCTTTTGCTTTATCAGTATAAGTATGTTCTGCAAACGCCTGGCCCTCGTCCTCTCCTTTAGAAATTTTCCCAATCATGCTTTGCAAAGGATGAGACAAACGTTCGTGATTCATATTCATCACCACTACATAATAAGCACCGTGAATAATGCGAATCGGCTCTACAATTTGATTAATGTTCTTGCTATCTTTTTCAATTTTTTCTCGAATTTCAGGCATTTCAGCAACTGTTCTCGAAGTGATCAAAGCCCTTTGCTCTAAATCATTTTCTTTTGACTGCACAAAATTATTAATCACGACAATACTTGCTAAAAACAACGAAAAGACCACGATAAAAAAGATTAACCCCGTCATTTTCGTTTGCATCGATAAGCGCATCATAGCGGAACACCTACTGCTGATTGAAGTTTATTTTAATTTTACCACGTTGAGAAATTGCGTGTTAGAATATTTGTAGAGAAAAATTATTGAATCGCGGGGTTGGACATTTTGAAGATGTTTATAGGGGCAAGTATCATTGTTAGCGTTTTCTTGATGATCTATGTTTTTTTGCAGTATACGGTTATAAATCAGGATAATGTGTATCATGACGATGAGCAAAAAGGATTAAATAAGCAAATTGTGATTAATTTTAGCCACGTTGTAGCTGAGAACACTCCAAAAGGCTTAGCCGCTCAAAAATTCGCTGAAATCGTTAATCAAAAATCGGATGGTAAAGTTAAAATTGAAGTATATTCAAACGGTGTGTTGTATTCAGACGACGAAGAACTTGCCGCTCTGCGCCGAAACGATGTACAAATGATTGCGCCTTCTATTTCAAAGCTAACCGACCTTTCCCCTACGTGGCAACTTTTTGATCTCCCCTTCATTTTCGATGATTACAGCGAGGCAAAACAAGTGTTTACCGGGAAAATCGGACAGGATTTGTTGAGTACGCTGCAAGAGAAAAACATTAAAGGGCTTGCTTTATGGAGCAACGGCTTTAAACAAATGACCAGCAATACAAAACCTTTGCTCCATCCAGCAGATTTTCAAGGTCAAACATTTCGCATTATGCCAAGTGAAGTAATCAAAAAACAATTCGAACTTCTTGGCGCTAAGCCTCAGGCTGTCTCGTTTAATAAAGTATATCAATCCCTTGAACGACAGGAATTTGATGGACAGGAAAATACGATTTCTAATATTTATTCAAAACGTTTGTACGAGCTGCAAAAATATATGACCATCAGCAACCATGGATACTTGGGCTATGCTGTTTTAATGGATCAAAAATATTGGGACAGCCTCCCTGAAGATGTAAAACAACTATTAAGTGATGCCATGGTAGAAACAACGAACTGGATTTGGACTCAATCAAAAATGATGAACGATGAACAGCTGCAGCAAATAAAAAATAAATCTGGCATGCGCGTTTATTACTTAAATGATACACAGAAAGCCGAATGGAAAAAGCAGTTTAACTCTCTTTATCAATCGTTTGAAGCCAATGCAACAAAACAAACGCTTGATATCATTCAGCAAATAAAAAATATCGAAAGCAAAAAGTGATGACTATATGTTCATCACTTTTTTTGACCAAAATGACCAAAAAGAACATTATCACCAGAAATATAAATAGTTAAAATTATCAGTTAATATAAGGATAAGAATAATGTAAGCGTTAACAAAAACATTCTCGAAAGGAGCATTACATATGAAATTAAGTTTTAAAAACCTAACCGTTCAAGTTGTCATTGGTATCCTTCTTGGTATTGCAATTGGCTTTATGTTTCCTGAATTTGGAGCTAAATTAAAAGTATTGGCTGATATCTTCATTAAATTAATTAAGATGGTGATTGCCCCAATTATTTTCTTAACAGTGGTCATCGGTATCGGAAGCATGGGAGATTTAAAGAAAGTGGGACGAATTGGAGGTAAAGCTCTTTTATACTTTGAGATTGTCACTACTTTTGCCTTAGCAATTGGAATTATCGTTGTAAACTTTATCAAGCCTGGGGCTGGCTTTAATATCAATGGCGCAAGCGGAGCTGATGTTACTCAATATACGCAGCAAGCAGCTGAAGCGGAGCATGGCTTTATGGAGTTTATCATGGGAATTATTCCAGACAGCGTATTTGGCGCAATGGCAAATGGTGAATTATTGCCAATCTTATTCTTTGCCGTACTATTTGGAATGGCTACAGCTACACTCGGCGAAAAAGCGGCTCCTGTCATTACATTCTTTGAACGCTGTACAGATATTTTCTTTGGCATTGTTAATATGATTATGAAACTTTCACCTATTGCGGCGTTCGGAGCGATGGCTTATACGATCGGTAACTTTGGAATAGGCTCTCTTCAAAAACTCGGTTTCTTAATGGGATCTGTTTACATTACTATGTTCTTATTTATTGTATTTGTACTTGGAACCATCGCTAAGATTTATGGATTTAATATTTTTAAATTCATTGCTTTTATTAAAGAAGAAATTCTACTTGTATTAGGTACGTCTTCTTCGGAATCTGCACTGCCAAAAATGATGGACAAAATGGAGAAGTACGGATGTTCAAAATCTGTAGTAGGACTTGTCATTCCAACTGGTTACTCATTTAACCTAGATGGAACAGCAATCTACTTATCCATGGCTGCTATCTTTATCGCTCAAGCGTATGGAGTCGACTTGTCGTTAATGCAAGAGATTACGCTACTTGGTATTTTAATGCTAACGTCTAAAGGAGCGGCCGGAGTTACTGGCTCTGGATTTATTACACTAGCAGCTACGCTTGCTGCATTCCCAATGATTCCAGTTGAAGGAATCGCGCTGTTAATCGGGGTAGACCGCTTCATGTCGGAAGCTCGTGCCATTACAAACTTAATTGGAAATGGTGTAGCAACTGTAGTTGTATCGAAAATGGAAAATGAATTTCATCCTCCTGTAGAGACGATACAAGACGTTAATTCCGCACCTCCATTAGCTAAATAATAAAAAAGAAGTTGAGACATAGCCAAATGAATCCAATCTAAAGACGAATAAATGGGATACATGAGCTGAACCGCTTATGACACCGCAGTTGATTTCCGTACAAGACTTCGCTTTCCGCGGGCGGCCGATGAGCTTCCTCGTCGCGTACGCTCCTGCGGGGTCTCATCTGTTCCGCTTTTCCCGCAGGAGTCTTCGCCTTGTCCTCCAATCAACTGCTAGAAGGATCTAAACAAATGAAGCCTACGTTCACCACAACAAAAAAACGAACCACCAATCAAAATTGATTAGTGGTTCGTTTTTCATTTCATCTTAAATACTTTTGTCCCAGCCTCTTTTTTAGGATTAATGAGTTTCTTTTTTAGAACGTCCGCTAAGTTTCCCAACAACAACAACTAAAATAGCTAACAAAATAGGAACAATTGTATGCAAATGCGGATTTAACCCTTCTAATACATGTCCTACCGCTTTGTCTTTAAAGATCATTTCACCAGCAGTATAGCCAAGAAGCGCTGCTCCGGCAATGATGATAATCGGGAATTTTTCCATGATTTTCATTAAAAGCTGACTTCCCCAAATGATTAACGGAATGCTGATAACAAGACCAAGGATAATGAGTAGAATACTGCCGTTGGCCGCACCCGCAACCGCTACTACGTTATCTAAACTCATAACAAGATCCGCTATAATAATTGTTTTAATAGCACCTGCTAGAGTTGAATTCGCTTTAATATCTCCGTCATCTTCCCCTTTTAAAAGACTAATCGCAATCCATAGAAGCAGCAGGCCTCCGATGAAATTTAAAAATGGGATTGTTAATAAATATACAGCGACAAACGTTAGCCCTACACGTAATACAACCGCTCCTAATGTACCGAAAACAACCGCTTTGTTTCGATGCTCGTCCGGAAGATTCCGACAAGCTAAAGCAATCACGACTGCGTTATCGCCACTTAGTACAATGTTAATGAGTAAAATTTCTAAAAGATTTAAAATAAAACTCTGATCCATACAAAAACTCCTTGATTGATTTTTATTAGTCTATTTCTCTATCTCTTATTTCATTACTAGAAATAGAGAACTAAAACTCTATCAATATAACCCGTTCTTACCCTTTAATGAAAAGAAGTAGTTATTTCACTAACAGTATTTTATCACTAAAAAGAAATTTGAAATAGGTATTTGTAAAGGAAAAGTCAGTTCATTACAATAAATCAAACCTTATTCTTTATCTTTCATCTGTTTTTCACCATCATTCTCTACTATTAGTAGCAGGAGAGCATTTATAAAAAATAGAGTAATTTTTATAAATAATACAAGCCTCCAATGCTTCTTCATTATTTTGTAGTTTTTCGTCAACTGCGATATAAGAAGGGAGAAAACAGGTATGATTTTAAAAGCATTAAAAACGAATAAATTACTAACTATTAACTATCAAAACAACGGTTTTGTTCAAACGGTCAAAGGTTATATTCAAAACTTAAACTTGCTCGAACAAACTCTTCTATTAAAAGATGAAAATCAGCATGTGCGATCACTGCGACTATCAAGTATTAAAAACATTTATTGATTGAAAAAAGATCCGAACGATAAATCGTTCGGATCTTTTTTCAATTAAATAAAATATTTTTGTCTTAGTCTCTTTTTATTTAACTCACTGTATAGCGTGCGATTACTTCTTTAATTGATTCATATACAATTTCAACCATTGTTTTTAATTCTTCGTCCGTCATTGAAAGAATAGGCATCATCGTAATTACAGGACCTAGCTCTCTGATAATTAAACCTTTTTGGCGAGCCGCTAAAATAATATCTCCCATCACTTTTTTATCTTCAAAAATAGACTTTGTTTGGCGGTCTTTGACAACCTCGATTCCTGCCATTAATCCTCTTTGTCTAATGTCTCCCACGTTAGGCAGTTCATAAAGCTTTAATAGATAACGTTTAAAAACTTTCGACCTTTCTTTTACACTACGGATTAACTCTCTTTCTTCTATCAGTTCAATATTTCTAAGCGCTACTGTACAGGCCAATTGATTTCCCGTATACGTATGTCCATGAAAGAACGTTTTATTTTCATCTGGATGAGCTAAAAAAGCATTAAATATCTGTTCGCTTGTTAACGTAGCAGCAAGCGGCATATATCCTCCTGTGATCCCTTTTCCTACACACATAATGTCTGGTACTACGTCTTCTTGTTCACATGCAAACATCGTTCCTGTTCGCCCGAATCCGACAGCTACTTCATCACAAATGAGCAATACCCCGTACGCTTTGCACAGACGCTCTACTTGTTTTAAAAAACCGGGAGGATGAGTAATAATACCCGCTGCTCCTTGCACAAGCGGTTCAATAATCAAGCCGGCTACTTCTTCTCCGTTGTTCTGCAAGAGCTTCTCCAGCTGGTGAATACAGTAAGCTGAAGCTTGCTCTTCGGTTTCGAACCCGTCCATACGGTAGATGTAAGGAGAAGGTGTGGGAATGCGTTCAAACAGTAAAGGCTTAAAGATGCGATGAAATAAATCCATGCCTCCTACACTGACTGCCCCGATTGTATCTCCGTGATATGCCTCATTCAATGAGATAAATTTACTTTTGTTTTTGTACTTTGCAGAGTCGAGATTTTGCCAATATTGATAGGCAATTTTCAACGCAATTTCAACAGCGGCAGAGCCTGTATCAGAATAGAATACTTTCGATAAGCTGCCAGGAGTAATTTCCGCTAGCTTTTTAGCTAACAAAATGGATGGAACGTTTGCCGATCCAAGCAGTGTAGAATGCGCTAATTTCTCCACTTGTATATGTAAAGCTGTATTTAATTCCGGATCATTATGTCCATGCACGTTCACCCATAGAGAAGCGTATCCATCTAAATATTTGTTTCCCGCTACGTCATACAAATAGCTTCCCTCTCCTCTTTCAATGATAAGGGGATTCGATTCACGGTAAGCTTTCATTTGTGTAAAGGGATGCCATACATATTCTTTATCCCATTTTTCCAGCTCAGCTTTTTGATACGACACAGTCAAACACCTCCTCAATATGTTGAATCACACTTTTTTGCCTCACCAATTTCTCAATATATGCTTCTAACTCTTCATCGATATGAGTAAATACAGGTACAGTCATTAAAGAAGAGACTTGAAGCAGCTTTTCAATCGTTCGAACATTGTCTTTATGAATGATACTGCTGTGATTAAAACGATTAAAAATGAGTCCGTTGATTTTAAGATGATGCTCACTTGCATATGAAAAGGTAGAAAGCGCATCGTGAATAGCTCCTAATTCCGTTGTTCCAACAGCAATAACCGGCATTTGTGCATCTAGGATCAAATCTTTTGTCATATAAAACGTTGTTTCCTCTTCAATTAAAGGTACGGCAAGTCCTCCCGCTCCTTCCACGAGTACTACGTCAAATGCCTTTTTTAATTCATTAATGCGCTTTAAGACGATTGAAGGCTCTACTTGCCTATTGCTCAGTTTAATAGCCAAGTGAGGAGACGTCTCTGGCTTTAACTGATAAATACCTGTATTTGCTACTCCGAGCCTTGTTTCAAACCAGTGAATATCTGGATAACCTCCGATTTCATCTTGGTAGCCGGTTTGAAACGGTTTGCAAATTGTCGTTTTTATTCCTAGACGGCTAAGTACTTTATACAAAATGCTTGTCACCAGCGTTTTACCAATATCTGTTCCAGTTCCCGTAATAAAATACGCTTTGCCCACTTTCTTTCCTCCTCTTTTTTCTATGTCTTCATTACCCCGCTTTAGCCCGCTTTGATGATAAACGGCTAAATTGAGGCTTCATTCGGTGAATCAGCACTGAACATAAAATGCACAATAAAAGATCTCCAGGCATTGGCAAAACAGCTCCAAAAAGAAGTGTATCACTCAGTGAAAGTGGCTTTTCAATTATCCATTTCATTGCTCCGTAAAGCCAAACGCACCCGAATACGTACACAATAACCAATGTAGATAAGTTGGCTAAAAAGATAGAAAAAGGTTTCTTTAAGTCATATTTTTGAATAAGGTAGCCGTTCATAAATGACCCTGCAGCATAGCCAATTAAATAGCCAAACGTTGGTTTGAAGATATACCCTAAACCTCCTCCTTCTGCAAAAACCGGAACACCGATTAACCCGATACCTATGTAGCATAGCTGACTATACAAACCTAAACGCGGTCCTAACAGCGCCCCGGCTAAATAGACAGGAACAATTTGAAGAGTAAACGGTATGTAGGGAATAGGAATTTTTATAAATGCACCAATCGCCGTTAAAGCAGCAAATAAAGAAACATACGCCATTGTTCTCGTTTTCATGTTCACCCTCCTTTCTCTGTTCGCTGCTTTAAGTTTGCAATAATCTCTTTTTATTTGTCAACTTAATTTTAATTTAAGTTTACAAATAAGATATAAAAAAAGACGCAAAAACCTGGGCTTTTGCGTCTTTTTGATTTTTATAAAATTACCTTTTTGTCGTCTTTAAGCTGCACTTCTTGACGGCTGATAGATAAATCAACTTTCTTTTTTACACGTGCATGATAATAAGCATAAAACAGCAGCGCTAGTGGAATACCGACATACAGTGCCATTCGCTGCTCTGCATCAAATGCCATGCTTCCAAGTACAATCGTATTTAATACTAATGCGATTAAAGGTAATACCGGGTAAAGAGGGACTTTGAATTTTAAATCCTCGATTTGCCCTCCTTGATTTATATATCTTTTTCTAAATGCAAGCAGTGATGCAGCGATTGTAATCCAGCCAATTTGTGCACCTAAACCCGCTGCAGAAATAAGCCATACAAATACTGTTTCTTGAGCAAAGAATCCTGAAAGCAAAGATAAAAGTGCAATGCCTAATGTTAAAAGCAAGGCGTTCATCGGCACACCGCGTTTATTTACTTTCATGAAAGCTGAACTTGCCATGTTATCTTTTGACAATGAATACAGCATACGCGTTGCTGCATAAAGACCTGAGTTAGCTACAGATAACAGTGCCGTTAGGATAACAAAGTTCATAATGTCCGCTGCGTATGGGATACCAATTTGGTCAAATACAACAACAAATGGACTTTCAACTACGCCTGCTTTTTCAAGCGGAATCATCCCCGCTAAGACAGCTACAGCTAGTACAAAAAATACAAGCGTTCTCCATACCGTTTGTTTAATGGCTCTTGGTACAGTCTTGTCTGGGTTTTCACTTTCCCCAGCAGCTACACCGATAAGCTCCGTACCTTGAAATGAGAAGTTAACTGTAATCATCGTAATCAGCACGGCACTAATTCCGTGAGGGAACACGCCGTGAGCCGTATAGTTAGAGAAAAGCGGCGCGCTGTCTCCATTGCTTAATGGAAGAAAACCAAACATAGCAGCTCCACCAAGTACGATAAATAAAATAATAGCTAACACTTTAATGCTGGCGAACCAAAACTCCGCTTCACCAAATGCTTTAGCTGACAGTGCATTTAATGAAAATAATAAAAGCGCAAATATAGCACACCAGATCCATACAGGAGAATCAGGAAACCATCTTTGCATAAGCTGACCTGCTGACAAAAATTCTAATGCAACCGTTACAGCCCAGCCCAACCAATATAACCATCCAAAAGCAAAACCAACGCCAGGGCCAATAAATTTTGTTGTATATGTCTGAAACGAACCAGAAACTGGCATTGCTACTGCAAGTTCCCCTAAGCAAAGCATTGTTAAGTACATAATGAAGCCACCTACGATAAACGAAAGGATAGCTCCAATCGCCCCTGCTTGGCTAATCGTGTATCCTGTTCCTAAAAAGAAACCTGTACCGATAACCCCGCCGAGCGAAATCATAAACAAATGTCTGCTTTTCATCGTCTTTTTTAATTCATTTGTTTGCTGTTGTCCTTCTATCATATTAACGACATTTCCTTTCAACCTATTTATTACGAGATATTACCTAGAAAAAATTAATAAACCTTTGTTTTCTATGCATATTTACTTACATATTTATGCGGTGTTCTCAATTTAAATGAAACAACCTTTTGTAATCTTAACATAATGCTCACTAGATTTAAAATGTTTTTCTGCAAAAGTAAAATGAATTTTTCTTGAATAGTGTGATTTCCTTTTACTGTTGATATTCATAAGCGTTTTTCTTCAAATGAATAGATGATACAACAAGAAAAAAGCTGTGCTTTCGAAGACGAAAGCACAGCTTTTTCACTTTTTACCAAACAAACAATCCAACAATCATAGCACTTAATAAAGAAACAGCGATACCGCTCACAAGCAGTTTCCATACGTTTTTTCCAATAATCGTTGATTTACCTTCTGATAACGTAGAATTATACGTACCATAAATCATACCCACCGTACTGAAGTTAGCAAAAGATGTTAAGAATGTTGTAGCAACTGCAATCGTATGCGGTGGAAGTGTATCTAGATTTTTCTTCAAATCCATCATCGCCACGAATTCATTTGTTGCTAGCTTGATACCCATCAGCTGAGCTACGTACATGGCATCATGTCCCGTTAGCCCTAGTAAGAATGCAAATGGACTAAAGATGTAAGAGAAAATCTTTTGTACAGTCAAGCCGTCTACAATAACGCCTAAAATACCGTTAAGCGCAGATGTAAGAGCTACATATCCAATAACCATCGCTAAAATAACAATTACCATGTTCATTCCGACTAACATACTGTTTGAAATGGTAGAGAAAAAGTCTTTTTTCTCTGACTTTGGCGGTACGTAAATCATATCTTCTTCTTTTGTAACATGAACTGGATTCAATAAGCTCACTAAAATAAGCGCGTTTAAACAGTTCAGTGGAATTGCTGTAAACACGTACGTAGCGGGAACCATCGTTAAATAAGCACCGATAATAGATCCGCTAATACTGCTCATACTCATAATTCCAAACGTAAGCAAACGGTTGTCCTTTAACACAGAAAGCTGATTACGAATAACTGCTAATGCTTCCGTATTTCCTAAGAACATCATTTGGATAGCGAAAAAGCTTTCTAATTTAGGCAAGCGAGAAACTTTCGAAATGACCCAGCCTACTTTATCAATAATCCACGTTAAAATACCAAAGTAAGATAAAATATCAAAGAACGTCACGACAAAGATGATAGGCAGTAATGCACTGAAGAAAAAGTCAACCGTTTGATTTCCCATTACGGATGGAAACGCAAAGGCAATTCCATCGTTGGCACAGGAAATCAGCCAAGTAAAGAACGAAGCAATCTTATTAATGATCCATGTTCCGATTGAAGTTCCTAACATAAACCAAGTAATGAGGACTTCAACGACTAATAGTGAAGCAATCGGACGCCACTTTATTTCTTTCTTTTTAGGAGAACATAAGAAGACGACGCCCATTACTACAAAAACGCCTAATAAATTTAATAAAAAGTACATGCAAGCCACTCCCAGGTGTGTATTTGAAAAACAAAAAAAGCTCTTACTTTTCATAAATTCTGACAATAACAGAAAGTATGAAAAGTAAGAGCTTTGAAAGAAGGCTGTATCTATGATAATACGCCCTTCTTTTTGCTGCTTATATCCAAACTTTCTTGTAGTCTAGTTTTTTACGGTTACTAGGTAGAGACTATCAGACCATATTACTGATAATATACAAGATCGTAATCTTAGCTGTATTCAATTGATATGAACAAATTCTACCCTTTATTTTTTTAATAATCAACACTTTAAAAGTTTTTCGGAATAATAAAATTGGTATGAAAATTCTATTTATTTATTACTTCTTTTGAACTACTCATCGGAAAATCACACAAAAAAAGTGAATTTAATCATTCTTTTAACTCAATTATTTTCCTGTTTTTGAAATAAAGAAATTAATTCTTTGATGAGTATGTTTAAATCTCTACTTCGCTTTTCATTTAACTCCTCACAAAAAACATTTCATTTTTACGACTTGAGACGTAGAAAAAAATAATCCTGCTGTTCGTTGAAATTAACCGGTTTTCATTTTACACTTTATGGTAGAAGAAAACAAATTTAATTATAGATAGAAAGCGGGTTATAACGTGAAAAAAATATTGGCTTTTATTTTAGTGATAGGTGGTACGGCAGTCCTCTTTTCTACTGCGTTTGCGCCTTCCTCCTGGTCGTTAAGTTCATTCAAGACGTCCAAGTCTGAAGCGGCATTATCAAGTGATATTCAGCGTATTCAAATCGACTCTCCAAGCATTAGTACAACTGTTGTTCCGCAAGATCGTCAAGATATTAAAACAAAAGTAGAAGGTAAAGGAAAAGTAGATGTAAAGCAAAATGGAGACACCCTAGTTGTCGCGTATCAAAAAAGTCCCTTTCAATGGCTTTCTATTTTTTCAAATACAAAAGTAACAATCTACATTCCTAAAGATTATCACCATAACCTTGCGCTTAACGTAGGTTCGGGGGACCTTCAAATTGCTACACATCCTGAACAAGCGCTTCAGCTGAAAGATGTTTCGATTAAAGTAGGTTCTGGAAATGCAAGCATTTCAAACTTGATGAGCACCTCTCTTCGTACGGATGTTAATTCTGGAGATTTACAGCTGAGTAATGTTGAAAGCCAAACGGCTAAATTTGCTGTAGGCTCTGGGGAAATTAAAGGAACAAACTATCAAGGAAAACTTCAGGCGCGCATTGGATCTGGTGATCTCTATATGGATTTTAAAAAGCTAGAAGAAGCCGTGTCTGTAGATGTAGGATCTGGAGATGCCGTGCTGGTTCTTCCGAAAAGCGCTGGTTTTAAAGTGAATGGAAAAGTAAGCAGCGGTGATATAAACAATGACTTTAAGTTAAGCAATGCAACCGTAACAGAAGATGTATTAAAAGGAAAGCATGGAAATGGAAAATATCCTATTGATGCAGCTGTTTCAAGCGGAGAGTTAACGTTAAAATCAAAATAAAACGAACACGGAAGTGTTCGTTTTATTTATGGTCTCACTGCAATATACCATGCTACTCCTACAATTGATCCTATGAATACGACTCCGTAAATAATAGATAAATTCACTATACTTTTCTTTTTAGATTTCCCGTAATCTTCATCTACTTTCTTTGCAGCACTGATCGTACCTGCAAGGGCAGCAACGCCGATAATAATGACAAGAAGCAATGCTAATTTCATTCATTCTCTCCTCCATATTTCGGTGATTGAATAAGATTGAATACCAAGATATTATTTATTTCATTTTAAGCAGCACGATTTAATCAGAATATGAAAGCGTTATATCTTCTCTTTCTATCATAAAGCTAAATTATGTAAAATCAACCATCCAATCGTACATTATTTTCCTCCGCCACTTTACATACATAAAAAATTCCCGAGCTTCACTGCTCAGGAATCTTTACCTAATAGACATGACATTTTAAGGTTTTAAAATGACTTTAATGCAGTTATCTTGATGATTATTAAAACTGAAAGACATGTTTTCCTACCAGTACATCTGCCATCTTTACAAAGCGCTTAATTTCTAATACGTCATGAACCCGAACTATTTGTACGCCTTGTGCAATCCCAGCATATACAGTAGCTGCGGTTCCTTCCATTCTTTCCGTAGGAGGAGCATCGACTATTTGTCCAATAAATCCTTTACGAGAAGTAGCAAGCAGCACCGGATAACCCATATTCGTCAGCTGATCTAAATGCTGAATTGCTTCTACATTATGGGCAGCCGTTTTTCCAAAACCAACGCCTGGATCTAAAATAATTTGATCATCTCGAACTCCTGCAGTCTTTGCAATGGAGATGCTTTCTTTTAAATCACTTATCATATCTGTAATCAGATTTGTATAATTGGACTCATGGCGATTATGCATTAAAATAATAGGAACATTATAGTCAGCTGCAACTTGAGCCATTTTGGGATCAGCCTTTGCGCCCCATATATCGTTAATAATATGTGCTCCTGCTTCTAGCGCATGCTTGGCCACTTCCGACTTGTATGTATCTACGGAAATCGGCACCTCTACGCGCTTAGCCACTTCAGAAATAACGGGTACAATCCGTTTAATCTCTTCTTCATCGCTAATTCTTGTATAACCAGGACGAGTTGATTCTCCTCCGATATCAATGATGTCTGCTCCGTGCTTCACCATTTCCTCAGCATGAGCAACTGCTTTATCTACATCGTAGTATTTTCCGCCATCTGAAAATGAATCCGGGTTTACGTTTAAAATCCCCATAATAAGCGTACGGTCCGCATAATTCAGTTCATACTTTCCGCATTTAATGACGGATTGAGACGTTAAAGTTGACACTATACTCAGCCCCTTCGTAATTTGCAAATTGATGTATATTTATAAATATCATGTATTTTGAGAATGTCATACCGTTCGTAATTATATCAAAAGTCACCAGTTCTATGTTATTTTTCTTGGAGTTTCTTTCTTCTATAGTGTGAGATAAACATTAAAAGCGAATACACAGATAACATTAAAAATCTTTGTAGGGCTTGTCTTTAGGGTCTTTTTTCCTCTTCTCACATCTTTTATGAGTCTTTTTATTCAAAAAGAAAGGAATCGCATAAAAAGCGTTTAATTTATAGCAATAGTTGGGAATTTATAATTAAGCAACTTCCATTTTTATGGAATTCATTTTAAGGAGGATGACTATGACTCAACAACCGTTACAAGTCAAATTAATTCCTTATACAATTGAGTCGATTATCGACTCAACAAACGAAACGCCTAAAGGAGTAAGCTTAATTCAAGCGCCGTCTATTTGGGAACAAAGCAATCAAGGGGAAGGCATTGTAATTGCAGTTATCGACACTGGTGTTGACACAAATCATCCTGACTTAAAAGATTGTATTATCGGAGGAAGAAATTTCACTTCCGATCATAATGGAGATTCTTCTATATTTGAAGACAATAATGGGCATGGTACTCACGTATCGGGTACCATTGCTGCTGCGCTCAATAATGAAGGGGTAGTAGGGGTGGCGCCCAAAGCAAAAATTTTAAGCTTAAAAGTACTTACCGGTGAAGGATTTGGAAATTACGAATGGATTATTGACGCTATTAACTACGCCGTCGAATGGCGCGGTCCTAACAATGAGCGAGCGCGAGTTATTTCCATGTCACTGGGTGGACCACAAGACGTTCCAGAACTGCACAAAGCTGTTCAAGATGCTGTTAATAAAGATGTTTCTGTCGTTGTTGCAGCTGGAAACGAAGGCGATGACCGCGAAGAAACACTTGAATATTCGTACCCAGGAAGTTACAACGAAGTGATTCAAGTAGGAGCCGTAGACAGCAACCTAGACTTAGCTCCTTTTACCAATGTTAATGAAGAAGTAGACTTGGTCGCACCTGGTGTTGACATTATCTCTACTTATTTAGAAGGTAAGTACGCTACGCTTTCAGGAACTTCTATGGCAACTCCCCACGTTGCAGGAGCTGTAGCACTATTAATTAATTTATGTGAGAAAGAATTTGGACGTTCTTTAATTGAAGCTGAAATCTATGCTCAACTTGTAAGAAGGACGCTTCCTCTTGGATATCGAAAAAGCTCCGAAGGAAATGGATTTCTCATGCTTAATCTAGTGGAAAAAATACACGATATTATCAACGTAGCCCGCATCAATATTAGTAAGTGACAAATAAGAAAAAGCGGATCATATAATGGTCCGCTTTTTCAAAAATGATTGGAAAGCTTTTCGTCAGTTTGAAATAAAAACATGCAAATGAATGTCTCTATTCATACCTTAATGCTTCAATTGGATCTAGCTTCGCCGCTTTATTTGCAGGAAGCATACCGAATACAATACCAATCGTCATGGAGAACAATACTCCTCCGAGCACTACTTGCCACGAAATTAATGATGGCCATCCAGCAAATAATGAAACAAGAGCTGCCCCGCCTGCGCCGAGGCCAATGCCAAGCAAACCACCAATAAGCGTGAGCGTAATGGATTCAATCAAAAACTGAGTTAAAATTTGTCTTTTGGATGCGCCTAGTGCTTTACGAATCCCAATTTCCCTTGTGCGTTCCGTTACAGAAACCAGCATAATGTTCATAACGCCAATTCCTCCAACAAGCAGTGAAATGCCTGCAATTGAACCAATAATTGTGGTCATAATGCGCGTTACATTTCCAATACTATCTGCTATTTCTTCTAAGTTCTGCACTTGGTAAGCATCTTCCGCATCATGCAAGTTATTTAACAAATCCGTTGCGTCATTGCCTACTTTTTTTAGCTGATCAGAGCTTTTTGCTTGAACGCTAAGGTTTGTGTAGTCAAGCTTACCGAAGCTTGATTTATACGTATTGTCTGGAATATAAATAGTTGGCATTTCAAATGCCAAAAACCCCGTTGGCTTTTTTGTCACACCAACAATTTTGATAGGCTGTCCTTGAACCCATACTACTTGTCCAAGGGCTTCTTTTTTATCAAACAGCTCTTTTTTCATATCGCTTGTGATAACACCTACTCGATTACCTGATAAAAAATCAGAGCTGTCTAACATTCTTCCTTTTGAAACTTCCAGCTGATTAACTTCAATATACCCTTCATTAATTGCATTAACAGTCGTATCTGATTCCTTGTCTCTATATCTTATTCCCATTCCCATTGAGCTAGAAGCCACCACATTCTTCACGCCGGGAATAGTCGAAAGAGCTTTAATGTCATCCTCTGTAAAGATCGGCTCCCCCATCATTGAAAGGTCATCAGCTTGCATCTCGTCTTCAGGAGGCTGATAGTATACATCAACTGTATTGCTTGCTCCTGTTATTTCTGACTTAATCATCTGTTCTCCGCCTTGACCGATAGCAACAACGATAATAACCGCCCCTACGCCAATGATAATACCAAGCATTGTCAAAATTGAGCGCATTTTATGAGCAAGAACCGAGGAAAAAGCCATACGAATATTTTCTATTAAACTCATAAGCTATCGTTCTCCTTGTCGCTATGACTTAATACCTTACCGTCACGAACGATAACTGTACGCGATGTGTACTCTGCCACTTCAGGTTCATGAGTAATAACTACAACTGTTGTACCATCTGCATTTAGCTTAGAAAATTGCTCCATAATATCAGCACTCGTGTTTGTATCTAAAGCTCCTGTGGGTTCATCAGCTAAAATAAGCGTCGGATTGTTAACAATAGAACGAGCAATAGCAACGCGCTGCTTTTGCCCTCCTGATAGCTCGCTCGGTAAATGTTTCATCCGCTCACTCAGCCCTACTTTTTCAAGCGCAGCTTCTGCTCTGGCGCGTCTTTCCTTACGAGATACGCCGGCGTATACCATTGGAAGCTCTACGTTTTCTACCGCTGTTAAACGCGGCAACAGCTGAAATTGCTGAAAAACAAAACCAATATGAATATTTCTTACTTTTGCCAGCTCCTCATCACTATAAGTGGAGATTTCTTGTTCATTTAATAAATAGGAGCCTGAAGAAGCGCGGTCTAAACATCCGATAATGTTCATTAGTGTTGATTTACCGGAGCCTGAAGGACCCATAATCGCAACAAACTCACCGTCGTAAATCTTCAAATTAATATCTTTTAAAATTGGCACTTCCTCTTTGCCCAGATGATAACTTTTATGAATATTTACAAGTTCAATCATTGAACAGTCACTTCCGCACCTTCAGTTAAGTCCTTTGAAGGATTTGTAATGACTTTGTCTTTAGAAGAAACGCCGCTTTTGATTTCAATAAATTTATTTGTTGTTTCTCCAATCTTTACTTCCTTACGAACCGCCTTTTTATTTTTCACTACGTATACATATTTTTCTCCGTCTTCATTTACAACTGCTTTTATCGGCAGTGATGAAGCTTTTTTACTGCTTGTTTCAATCTCGAGCAGCAGCTTGAATCCCGGCTTAATCATCGTAATATCCTGGTCATCTACTTTTACTTCAATTGGATATTGATTAGCCGCATCATTGCCGGCTTCTGCTGATGCCTGCTGCTGAGGTAGATAGTCAATTTGTTTTACGCTACCTGCCCATTCTTTATCAGGCAAAACATCTGATGTAATTTTGACAGCTTGACCGGTTTTAATTTTTAACGCATCGTACTCAGACAGCACACCAGTAGCCAAGTATTCATCGGTATTACCAATATGTATAAGCGGTTTTTGAACGTCACTTGTGTTATTAACCGCTTCTTTATCTACTTCTAGCACCGTCCCATTAATATCACTCGCTACGTCTAAATTACGTTCTTTTTTAGCAATTGATTTGGCTTCTAGTTTGTTTCGTTCTAAGTCAATTTTAGCCGTTTCTAAGTCGAGGTTGAGCTGCGTCCGCTCTGTTTCAATTTGATCTTTCGCTTCTTGCTTACTCATTTCTTTTTCTAATTCTTTTTGTTTTTTATTTAAATTTGAGATTTGTTTGCTTACTGAATCAATTTGCAGCTGACTCGATTTTTTTTCTAGCTTGTTTTGTTCTTGCTCTAAATCAAGCGTATCGCTTTCGTACGTTACGAGAGAAGTTCCCTGCTGTACGCGCGATCCTTCCGTTACATGAAATCGTTCAACCTCGCCTTTTTCAGCGTCAAAGTAAACGTATTGCTCATCAGCAAGCTTTAACGTACCCGGAACCATCACTGTATTTCTTAACTTTTTTTCTTTTACAGTTGTTACTTGAACATCAACTGCTTTACCACCTACACTTTGTGCACGATATACATTAATCCCAATAACCGCAACAATAACAACTGTTACGGCTGTAATAATTATTCCTTTTTTCATTTACAACCCTGCTCCTTTAAGCGCTTCTGAAGCAGCTCCTCCAACTCCTGAAATAGCAGCTCCTAAGATAAATAAAACAATTACGGTAATAATTGAAGCAGCTTTTGATAAATTCGCTACTTTTTGCAGCCCGACTGCTGTCAAAATAAGTCCCCATATAGAGAAAATTTCGATTGAAGTAAATACGCCTCCAATAGCACCTTTAGCACCAACTAGCCCATTTAACGACGTCACATTCGCTGAAGTATGCGCTAATGCAGCGACTCCCGTATTAATTAACTGACCAATTGCTGTGATGAACGTAACAAACAAATTCATGCTAAACATTTGGCGATATGTTGTTTTTCCAGTCCCTAACTTTGCAATTAAAAACAAAATTAAACTCGTGAATGCCAGTGTAGCAACTATTGCAATCACTCCTCCAACCGTTCCGCCAATCATACTGAATATAGGATTCACTTCAATCCCAGCTTCTTTTTGCTGCTGTAATGTCTCTTGCGCTTGAGGGGTATAAACAGCTAGAAGCGTTGTTGCAAGTGTTAAAACAATAACAAGTAAAAGAGGTCCCCAGATGACCGGAGTGCTTTTCATTTTCTCAAACTGTACAACCGGACTCGTAATAAAACCAAAAATAGAAGGCTTTCCTTTCTCTTGAACTTCCGAAGATACATTGACTTCTGTGCTCATAATCAAACTCCTTTTATTTTGTTTCGTTAGTAGCTCTTAAGACCCACCTTTTACTATTTTTAAAGTCTTCTAGCAAAATTGGCTCTCTAAGAAACTCTCAAACACCTAATATTCTAACATAATTATACAAATTAATTTACATTTTTCTTACATTTAATATTTTTTATGGTATTTTTAACAATTAAAGAGATGTCTTAATGCTAAATTACATTATTAATCTTTTTTATATTTTCTAAATATTCTAATTATCATTTGACATCATTCAATAGAATTCGTATATTATGATTAAAGTTTATTATTCCTATGTTTTTTATAAGTTTTATATCCAAGGAGGAGTTTCAATGTCTGCTAAGAAACCATTTCGTCCTGAAACACAAGCGATCCATTCTGGTCAACAGCTTGACCCAGCTACTTTTTCGCGTGCCGTACCTATTTATCAAACAAGCTCATTTGGATTTAAAGATACGGAGCATGCTGCGTCTTTATTTAATTTAAGTGAACAAGGCTATATCTACACTCGAATTGTAAACCCTACTACGGACGTTTTTGAACAGCGAATTGCTGAGTTAGAAGGCGGAGTTGGTGCTCTAGGAGTAGCTTCAGGTCAGTCAGCTACTACCTTTTCCATTTTGAATATCGCTTCCGCAGGAGATGAAATTGTATCAGCAAGCAGTTTATATGGGGGAACGTATAACCTCTTTTCGTCTACGCTTCCTAAACTGGGCATTACCGTCAAATTTGTAAACGCCGATAATCCAGAAAATTTTAGAAGTGCAATCACTTCCAAAACAAAGGCAATTTATGCTGAATCCGTTGGAAATCCACAGGGAAATGTGCTAGACATCGAGGCAGTTGCAGACATTGCCCACGAACATGGAATTCCTCTTATTATTGATAATACTGTTCCAAGCCCTTACCTTCTTCGCCCCATCGATTTTGGAGCAGATATTGTCGTTCATTCTGCTACTAAGTTTCTTGGAGGGCATGGAACAGCAATTGGCGGTGTTATCGTAGACAGTGGAAAATTTAATTGGGAAGCGAGCGGAAAATTTCCAGACTTAACAACTCCAGATCCAAGTTATCATGGCCTCGTATACACAGAAGCTGCCGGTGAAGCTGCTTATATTACAAAAGCTCGCGTTCAGCTTTTACGAGATATTGGAGCTGCTTTATCACCTTTTAATTCCTTTTTACTTCTTCAAGGAGTAGAAACACTCCATCTGCGATTAGAGCGTCACAGCGAAAACGCATTAAAGGTAGCGAAATTTTTAGAGCAGCATGAATTAGTAGAATGGGTAAATTATGCGGGGCTTCCTTCCCACCCTTCCTATTCTTTGGCACAAAAATATTTGCCTAAAGGACAAGGAGCCATTTTAACCTTTGGTGTCAGGGGAGGAAAAAACGCTGCGGCTAAGTTAATTGATTCGGTTCAGTTATTTTCTCATTTAGCCAATATTGGCGACTCTAAATCACTCATTATTCACCCGGCAAGCACCACTCATCAACAGCTATCTGAAGACGAACAAAAAGCTTCGGGTGTGACGCCAGAACTCATTCGTCTGTCGGTTGGAACAGAAGCAATCGACGACCTTCTTGAAGATTTAGATTATGCCTTAAAAGCCAGCCAAAAAGTGAATACAACTGTTTAAAAGCTGTGGTTTTTCACAGCTTTTTTTTATATCGCCCAATAACTTTTTATACTTTCGCTTATGCTACAATAAACAAAACGAATGAAAAAGGAGTTACTATGAACACGTTCAATTCAATACCTGCCATTACATTTACAGACGTTCATAAAACATTTAAAGATAAAGAACATAGTGTTTTAAAAGGCATATCGGGTACAGTGATGCAAGGCTCGCTCGTCATGATGGTAGGACCATCAGGATCCGGAAAAAGCACCCTTCTTTCCATGTGCAATTTACTTTCTGCACCTGATGAAGGAAGTATTGAAGTATATGGAAAAGACATTAGCAAATGGAATATTTCTGATTTACGAAAAAAAGTGGGCATTGCTTTTCAATCAGCTCCTGTTATTGATGGAACAGTACGAGAGAATATGATGCTTGTTCAAAAACTGCATGGCAAACAGGATATTATGCCTGACGAACTCTGTGCCTTAACCGGCCTTTCCCCTGACTTGTTAGAGCAGGATGCAAGAGATTTATCCGGTGGTCAAAGACAGAGGTTATCATTAGCGCGCACGCTGTCGAACGGATCGGACCTTTTACTTTTAGACGAAATCACTTCCGCTTTGGATGCCACTTCTGCTCATGAAATTGAACAGCTTATTTCTCATTTACATAAAGAACAGAATAAAACGATTATTTGGGTTACTCATAACTTAGATCAAGCCAAACGTTTAGGAGAGGAAGTCTGGCTTTTAATGAACGGAGTGATTGTAGAAAAAGCGAAGACGGAGACCTTTTTTCATGCTCCTGTAAAAGCTGAAACAAAACAATTTATTGAAGGAGCCTTTCTATGAGTTCACTTTCACTGATTTTCACCATTGTTTTCGTTTTTATTGCTCTTTTTTTATCAAAATCTTTTCGTATAGGACTCGAAAAAGATATTATCATTGCGAGTATTCGAGCAGCCGTTCAGCTGTTAGTGATAGGATATGTTTTATCTTTTATTTTTGACGCGAATCACCCAGCTTTTATGATTCTCATTTTATTCGTGATGCTGACGGTCGCTTCCCAAAATGTTGTAAAGAAAAAAAAGCAGGGATTTAAAGCTTTCTTTCGTGTATTTGTCACTCTTTTTATTGTAGAAATCCTGACCCAAAGCGTTATGCTGGGCCTACATATTATCCCTGCTACTCCGCGATATGTCATTCCTGTCAGCGGTATGATTATTGGAAATTCGATGATTTTGGCCAATTTATTTTTAAATCGGTTAGACGCTGAAGTAAATAGAAGGCGAGACGAAATTCAATTGATTCTGGCGCTTGGCGGAACTCCTAAACAAGCTATTCATAGTATTTTAAATTCCGCAATCAAAGCTAGCATGATTCCTACTGTAGAAAGCCAAAAAACAATTGGACTCGTTCAGCTTCCCGGCATGATGACAGGCCAGATTATTGGAGGGGCAGATCCGATACAAGCAGTCAAATTCCAGCTGCTCATCGTTTTTACTATCCTAGCCTCTGCTACGCTTTCCTGCGTCATCTTAAGCCGCTTAACATATCCTACCCTTTTTAATAGCTATCATCAGCTTATCCGTGAACATACATAAAAAAGAAGAAAGGAGACTCCTTTCTTCTTTTTTATTGAGCAGCTTTTTTTAATCTTGTTCCTACGTCACTTCCAAAGGTCACTCCTAAATCACCGAGCCATCTTCTATAGGCAATACTCAGTCGGTCCGGATTCAAATGAAGCTCTGCTTGTAAGTCAAGCGGCAGCTCTTCGGGTTTTTGACTTTCTACAATGCTCGTATCTTGTTCAATAATAAGCTGCTGAAAATCACGGAAATATTGATCAGGTGCATCAAACGAATAGTTTCTAGAAACCAATGCAAACACAGTCGACTTTCTTTCCTCTTCAGGTAAAACCGCAAACAGCATCGAAAAGATTTCACCCGTTTCATAGTTCACTTTTTTCAACCTTGCAACGGCAGGACGAAGAATTTCAAAAGTATAATAAATAGTCGCAAAGTTACCCGTACCATCTGCATCTGCGTACACAGCGATTTCGTCAGAAATGTATCGGTTATCTTTCCAATGTACCTTATAATCAGGAATTTCGGCGTAATCCGAGTGTCCAAGGCTTCCTTCGTGAACAAAAGCCAAATGGCTTACATCTAGAAAGTTTTCTACGACACGAGGAGCTGCTGCCTGCAGAGTATGAGGATTGGCGCAAACCGTTTTAAATCCGGAGTTAAGGTATTCGTCATACTGAGGAAGAGGAATATCACTTGCCTCGCTGTTCATCTTCACCCATATAATCCCATACTTTTCAACGCAATCATATACCTGTGCTTTTGCTTTTGAAGGAATAGCTCTTCCCGGCGGCTGTTGAGGAATTTTCACACAAGCCCCGGCACCATCGTATTTCCAACCGTGATAAGGGCACACAATGCAATCATCTACTACTTTCCCAAGAGATAACGCTGCACCGCGATGGATGCACAAATCTTTAAATGCTTTAATGGCATTAGTTGTGCGAAACAGCGCAACTCGCTCTTCTAAAATCGTTACTTGCAAGGGCTGATCTGTTAAATCATGTGAATAAGCTGCAGGCAGCCATTCCTTAGCCAATACTAAATCTTTAATCATCTGCATCGCCTCCGTACGATAAGTGAATTTATTTCTTGTTTATAAAAAAAACCGCAGAAATAGAAGGAGTTCTTCTAATTCCGCAGCTTTTTCGTTCCGTAAAACAGACTATAAGCGCGCGAAGATTCTACATAATTGCAGATAGAGCGACCTTAGCACTTCATCTACAATAACAATACGTATTCATCGCTATTTTTTTAATCTCAATACCTAACCCTTGCATATTGAATAAAAAGCGGCCAGCCGCTAAAAGCTTTTCTGTCCACTGATTTCTCTTATTTTTACTTTATCAATTTCCCACTGAAAAATCTCTTGCTTTGTAAGCATCTCTCACATAATTTTTTCGGTTAAACGAATAAAAGCTGCGGTTTTTAAAACCGCAGCTTTCTTTATCATGAGCTCATATAACTGGCTGTATATTTTTTCGTCTGTTTTTGTATTTCTTGATTTAAATGTTTGAAAAATGAGAGCGTTTCTTCATAATCCGTCGCTTTTTCATGAAACTTCAATGTAAGATTTTCTTCAAACAACGTTTCTCCTTGATGACCGACCGCTTTTAGCTGAACATCTGTAACAATACCTTGCGAAATCGAACATAATAAATAATTAAAGCAATGAACCGGAACGATATGCATCAGATGGAAATCATCAATAGTTCTATCACTTTTTGTTTTCTTAAATTCCACAGTGAGTTCTTCCGGATGAATAAACACATTTATATGCTGTTTGGACAAACAAGTAGGATTCATTTTTTGTGTATACTCACAAAATTCCAGTCCAATAAATACAGAATTCTCGGAGTCAGCTTCAATGAAGATTTGCGAATTTTTTACCATTGTCCTCGTCCTCCATATTCAATCTAGTTACCCCACCACTGGCACTTGTTTGTAGAATATTACCAGTTCTTCTCTATTTTATCACTGATTTTTCTCAGTGCCTATTTAACAGACGGAAGTTCTCTTTAAAAGAGAAGGAACTGACAGGCAGTTCTTTATGTGAGAAGAATGAACAAAAGACACCTCTTTTGTTTTATTGAGGTGTCTTTTGGTATCATCAGCCTGTGTTACGCAATCCTGCTGCAATGCCGTTAATCGTTAATAATGCTTCTTTTAAAAGTTCTTCATTTAACGTTTCAGCCTCATCTTCACGCAGCTTGGAAATAACCTTAACTTGCAAGAAGGTTAGAGGGTCCACATACGGATTTCGTAATTTAATAGATTCTTTAATCGTAGGAAGATGATCCATTAATTCTTTTTGCCCCGTGATTTGAAGAATCATTTCTTTCGTAACATTATACTCTTTTTTAATAGCGGTAAAAATCCTCTCTGAAATAACCGGATCTTGTACCATTTCTGTGTATTCTTTTGCTGCCATTAAATCTGCTTTTGTTAAAGCCATTTGCAGGTTATCGACGGTCGAGCGGAAAAATGGCCATTCTTTATACATTTGCTGAAGAAGCTGTATATCTCCGGATTTCTCTACTAAATGCTGTAAGCCCGTACCTGCAGCGTACCAGGCTGGAAGCAGCTGTCTGCTTTGCGTCCATGCAAATACCCATGGAATTGCTCGCAAGTCTTCAAAGCGATCACTTCCTTTTCGACTCATTGGACGTGACCCAATATTTAAAGCCCCGAGCTCAGGAAGAGGTGTAGCTTGTTTAAAGTAGGTTAAAAAGTCTGGATCGTTGAAAACAAGCTCTTGATACTTACGTAACGAAGCAGTTGAAATCTCGTCCATTGTTTCTTCCCATTCATGTGTGCGAATATCACATTGTTCAGCTTCTTGAGAAACATTTGCTGCCGCTGTAAGAAGAGCTGAGACCGCTTGTTCAAGGCTTCGGTAAGCAATGTCATATAAAGAGTATCTAGAAGAAAGAACTTCTCCTTGCTCTGTAATTTTAACACCGTCTCCTAGCGTCTCAACAGGCTGAGATAAAATGCTTCGGTTTAACGGACCTCCTCCTCGGCCTAGTGAGCCGCCTCGGCCATGGAAAAACTTCAGACGAACTTGATACTTCCTCGCCATATCGTGAATTTCCTGCTGCGCTTTGTAGAGCTTCCAATTAGCGGTAAGCGTTCCGCCATCTTTGCTTCCATCTGAGTAGCCAAGCATGATTTCCTGCAAATCCTTCTGTTTTCTTAAGTGCTCTCGATAAAAATCTAATTGAAATAGCTGTTCCATAATCTTAGGACCTGCTGTGAGATCATCGATCGTTTCAAGCAGCGGAGCTATATTTAACTTGCTTTCAATGCGGCCATCTGCATGAAGGCGGTAAATACCCGCTTCTTTGGCAAGTACCATGACTTCTAACAAATCACTTGCAGACTGCGTCATACTGATTAAGTAGACTTCAATGGATCTTTCTCCAAATTCTTTATGTGCTCGATGTATCATGTTAAATACTTCAATTACTTGCTGCGTTTCTTTAGAGTAATTCTCTACAAACGATAGCACAGGTCTTGGGTCTTGAAGAACTTTCCCTAGCAGCTCAACTTTTTTCTCTTCTGTTAACGCTGAATAATCTTCAGCTAAAGAAACAGCATGGAAAATTTCTTTGATTGCCGCTTCGTGTTCTCCGCTGTGATTACGGATATCAAGCGTTGCTAAATGAAATCCAAACAGCTCAACTTGGCGAATTAATTTACACAAGCTTTTCAGCTGATAATCTTGAGGCTGATGCTTTTGCAAGCTATCTTTGATGAGAAACAAATCTTGTAAAAGTTCTTCCGACCTTTGATAACCTGCTTCCGACTCTCCGACTAAATTTAATTTATGAAGCATAATCGTAAGCTTGCAGCGATATACTTCGTGTTTGATTCTCCATCGCTTTTTCTCAGGCAGCAGCGATATTTCTTGATTAATAGAATTAAGAAGGTTATCTGAAACCGCGACTCTTTTTGTAGACTGACTTAACCTTTGTCTCAATTGAGTAAGCGACTCTTTATATTTACGAATAGCTAACTTCCTTTGTTTGACAAGCGTTTGCCACGTTACTTTAGGAGTTACGTTTGGATTTCCATCTCGGTCTCCGCCAATCCATGAACCAAATCGAAGAATATTAGGCACTTTCCAATTTTCTTCGGGGTAATTCTCCTGCAATGAATTTTCCAATTCCTGATGAAGTTGAGGAAGCACTTCAAATAACGTTTCATCAAAATAATATAATCCATTGGATACTTCATCCATTACGGTTGGCTTGCGATCTCGCAGTTCATTTGTTTGCCATAAAATCAACACTTCGCTAAACAGTCTTTCTTCAATTTCTGTACGTTCACGTTTTGTTAACGTTGGATTATCCAAGTTTTTCAGAAGCTCAGCCATTCGTTTATGAATATCAAGGACACTTCGTCTAGTGGCTTCTGTTGGATGTGCCGTGATGATAAGCTCAAGTGATAAAGTTTGAAGCAAATTAGCAATTACATCTGGCGCCACGCCATTATTTTTAAGCGAAACAACGGCGCTTTCCAATGAACCCGGCTGCATAATAGAATCTTCTTGCTGCTGATATTCCCGTCTGCGACGAATTCGATGATTTTGCTCTGCAATATTAACTAAATGAAAATAAACGGCAAACGCCCGAATAACCTGCGCGCGCATCGGCTGTTCAAGAGTAACGATTTCATTTTTTATTTCTTTATAGATGGCTTCATCTTTGTTTTCTCTAAGTGATTTTGCCACTTCGCGTATTTTTTCTACTTTGTTGAGCAGTTCTTCTCCACCTTGATGAACCAGAACTTTCCCTAACAATTGACCGAGAAATTTTACATCACGGCGCAGGGCAGTGCTGCTGTTTTGTCTTTCTGCTGCTTCTACTGTTACCATTAGACACGACACCTTCCTTTATAAATGTTGTACTTTTTAAACTTTTTAGAAAATTATATTAAATTCATATTACCATGAACGAAAATAAATTTCATATAATTTTGTTTCCTCCTCTCGATTAGGAGGAAAGATTCATCAAATATAAAAAAGAGGATGAAGCATAACGAAATGAATCCAACCCTAAGACGAACAAATGGGATACATAAGCTGAACCGCTTGTGACACCGCAGTTGATTGGAATACTTCACCTCTCCTTCCAATCGACTGCTAGAAAGAACGAAACAGCTGAAACCTACGTTCACCATAACAAAAAAAAAACGAACCACTAATCAAACGTGTTGATCAGTGGTTCGTTTTTCACTTGAGCTAAAATACTTTTCAGCCTCTCTTTTATGCTACCAAGGTTGTCCTAAATCCAACACTGAGGCTAGTTCATTGCTTTTTTTACGCACTTGTTTACGTGTGGCAGCACGATCTGCCCCCGTTTGAAACAGGTATTTTTCTTCTTCTGTTTCTGGAATAAGCTCCGGTACTGCGCGGGGCTTTCCATCATCATCCATTGCCACAAAAGTTAAAAATGATGTAGCTGCAATTTGACGCTCCCCGGTTTTTAAATTTTCTTTAATCACTTTCACAAACACTTCCATTGATGAACGACCTGTCCATGATACGTATGACTCCAAACATACAGAATCCTGAGGCGTAATAGGGTGCAGAAAGTGAATAGAGTCTGCTGAAGCCGTCACACACTCTGTACGACTGTGACGATAAGCTGAAATGGACGCAATCATATCAATATCACTCATTAATTTTCCGCCAAATAACGTATTGTGATTATTAATATCATTAGGGAAAATGCGGCTCGTTCGAACGGCCTTTGTATCTTTACAATAATTTGCTTTCATTAGTAAGAACCTCCATTGATGCCTATCATAATAAGAATAAAAGAATGAATGAACCTATACTAGCATATTTCAATAAATTTAGCTTTACAAAAAACTCGTTGATTTATTTACAGAAAACAAAAAAGAGGTTGAGACATAACGAAATAAATCCAATTGAAAGACGAACAAATGAGATACATGAGCTGGACTGCTTATGACACCGCAATTGATTTCCGTGCAAGGCTTCGCTTTCCGCGGGCGGGCGCTGAGCCTCCTCGTCGCTTACGCTCCTGCGGGGTCTCACCTGTTCCGCTTTTCCCGCAGGAGTCTTCGCCTTGCCCTCCAATCAACTGCTAGAAGGAACGAAACAAATAAAACGATATGCATCATCGCAAAAAAACGAACCACTCATCAAACAGATTGATGAATGGTTCGTTTCTTACTTGGGCTCAACTATTTTTGTCCTAGCCTCTTTTTTGTCTATCGAATGTAGCTCGATCCAAACGTTTTACCTAAAGAGTCACTGTATAGGTCACTTGACTTCACAGTCCATTTCCCATCTTCTTTCACCATAAAGATTCGTAGCGGACGACTTCCTTCTTTCGTTTCTAATTCATTTACAATATCTTTGAATTTAGAAGCCGCAAACTCTTCAGAGTGTTTTGTATCGTAATCTTTTGTTTCATCTGTATATGCTCTCTTAAGCTGCGATACGTATGAATATAAGTCTGATAAATTAACAGTAGTGTACTCCACTTCTACTACAGCTTTATTATTTGCATTGGCAATCACATTTGTCTTTACGCTTGCTTTTTCTTTCAAAACATCTTTATACATGTTAAAAAAATCTTTTTTTGCTTTATCGGTTAAACTATTAGAAAACGCACCTTTTAATTCCTCATTAAACGCTTTTTTCTGTTCTTCTATGACAGCTGTTTTGTCCGCTGTTACATATTTATCATAATCTACATTTTCTTTGTTTAAGTAAAGAACTTCCGTGTAAGCTTGCAGAGCTTTTTCTGGGTCTTGCAGCTTATTATAGCTTTTCGCGTATTTCTTCGTATCCAGTGTTAATGTTACTTCGTCAATTTCTTCATCATAATCAGATGATTTTGGCTGAAGCCCAATTTTGTACTTTTTATCTTTTTTGACTTCAAAGACGAACATTAATTTTTTTTGCTTCCCAGCGCCAATCTTGTCAGATGAACTGCTTTCTAGTCCAAGTTCCCTACTGTTCACTCCCGTTTTTGGAGATAATTGTTCATCTCCTTCATATAAATACACACCGTCGTAATCCGATAAAGATATACTGTTTTTGGATACATTTTTCACTTTTAAATCAACTTTCAACAGCCCCTTTTCTTCACTTGTAGCTCCTTCATCACTATCTACTAAAATATAAGAAGCGCTGTCAATAGATGCTTCAATCGCCTTATTTTTAGCCGAAGTGGATCCTCCCGTTTCCTTAGAACTGTTACAAGCCGCTAATACTAGCATAAGTACAAAAACCAAAGCCAAAACATTCATTTTTTTCACAGCTGTCCAATCCCCTTTATTTTGTTTTTTTAGAACTTTATCCCAAATAAAGGTTCCCTCTGTGTAAATCATTAAACCTTAAAATCTATGTTTTTTACAATATTTTGATAAAAACTAAGTCTAAATTCTCCATTCATCTAAATAAAAACACGAGCACCGGCTCGTGTTTTTTTATTTAGATTTAAAATTTTCTTGATTGATTTGTTCAGCTTCTTTCATATATCGGTTAGATTTGCCACTTTTAATTCCCCAGTAATAAAAGGCTAATGATACGCAAGCAATCACTAGCATATCCCATCCGAAAGGTAAAATATTTTTGCCTCCGAATTTTTCGCTTCCTATGTAGGAAATAAAAATCATGCACGCTAAATAGATAAGCATCCAAGCCCCGGTTAAAAATTCTTTTTTAAAGCCCACCCATTTATTTTTCGCTTGGTAATAAAAATAAACTGGCAGGCCAATTGCCATAATAAAAATCACTTCACCTGTAAGTGGCCACCTTGCCCAGTAAAGCGTCAAAGAAGCAAAAACGAAGCCGCATGGCGCAATAACTGATGCCCCTTTTAAATAAAATGGACGGTAAAAGTGTGAAGCCGTTTTTCTTAATGTTATAAGCGCTACAGGGCCCATAATATAAGAGATAAGCGTCGCTACTGAGATCACTTCTGCTAAGACACCCCATCCTCTAAATAAAAAGAGAAACAAAAAGCAGGCTGCTAAATTTAGCCACATAGCTGGGCGCGGGACATTGTAAAGTGGATGAAGAGTACCAAATATCTTTGGCAAATATCCATTTTGCTGCATCCCGTATAACATTCTAGAAGTCGTTGCCGTATATGTAGCACCTGTGCCGGAAGGAGAAACAAATGCATCTGCGTATAACACAATTGTTAGCCAGTTAATTCCAAGCGCAATCGCTAAATCAGCAAAAGGAGAATTAAAATTCAAATGATTCCATCCATCCGCAATTGATGACGGACTTACTGCTCCGATAAAAACAATTTGTAATATAATGTATACAATTCCAGCAATAAAAATTGAACCAATTACAGCTACCGGAATCGATTTATTAGGTGATTTTGCTTCTCCTGCCATATTTACAGGACTTTGAAACCCATTAAATGCAAACACGATACCTGATGTTGCCACTGCCGTTAAAACACTCGCCCATCCGTAAGGTGCTACCCCATGCTCACTTGAAAAGTTCCCGCTATGAAAACCAGCAAAAAATAAAGCCCCTGCCGTTAAACCAGGAATAATTAATTTAACAATCGTAATAAATGAGTTTGCTTTAGCAAAGAGATTTACCGTCCAATAGTTCACAAAAAAGTAAATGAATAATAACAGAGACGCAACTGCCAACCCCTTGGACGTTAAAATGCCATTGTCTACTAATTCATGAGTCCAGCGAGCCCATTTCCACGGCCAAGTACTCATATATTGCACAGATGCAATAGCCTCCACTGTTATCGTTGAAGCGATTGAAATCCAGTTAGCCCAAGCAGCCAAAAATCCAATAAATGATCCGTGTGAATACTGAGGATATTTAACCATCCCCCCTGCTTGCGGAAACATCGCGCCCAGTTCAGCGTACGATAGGGCAATGGTCAAAATAACTACCATTCCAATAACCCATGAAAAAATAGCCGCGGGTCCTGCAATTTGAGCTGCTTTCCATGCTCCAAACAGCCATCCTGAACCGATAATCGAACCTATGCCTGTCATGGTTAAAGCAAATGTTCCCATCTTCCTTTGCATATTGCTCATCCAAATCTACTCCTCTTCCCTAGGAAAATAAAAAAACACTTGCGAAATTTTCTCAAGTGTTTGCCCAGGCGCGCGGCTTATACGCTATATGCTCCCCCATGGTCATCCATGTTGCGCCAGTCACATATAGGAATATATTTTTTATCAGTATATAACATTCATTACTATTACTCAATACACAAAAATGTTTACATTACTTTTACAAAAGTAATTAATTATTCGTAAAATTCCGAATAAATCTTCTTAAAATCTCTTCCTAATTACAAAAAACAACTAAAACTCTAACCTTGCTTATTATTTGATTCTTTTACTTAACGAGCATATCACCTTCTAAAAATTATATTAATATATATTATTCATTTACAAAATACGAATTAACATCTATATATCCATAGAATTCTTGCACTAGCCCCTTTACTTATATACAATATGAAGAAAAGATACTAAAGTAAACTGCCCACCACTTAGCTACGCTTGAAGTGGGAGACTTCTTTTGGGAAAACGTTAACACCTACATATCATGCACTTCGCAACGAATGAAGTACTTCGAGCAAACTTCTCTGTTTACGCAAGCAAAAAACAGGGAAAATTACGAAAAAAGATTGTTAGAGGGATGCTTATGAATTATGCAAATGTAAAAGTTCTTTATTTTGATGACGACGGAACCATTCCAAATCACCCTCGTCTTCCAGTTTTGTTGTATGAACACGTATTTATTAGTAAGAAAGAGAAAGTAGAGAGCATTTTTAATTCTCACAACTGGAAAAACAGCTGGGTAGGCGGCATATATGATTTTCACCATTACCACAGCAATTCTCATGAAGCACTAGGTGTAATTAGCGGATCTGCACGCTTAAAACTAGGTGGACATATGGGAGAAAATATCGTGGTGCATGCTGGGGATGTACTCGTACTCCCTGCAGGTACAGGACATATGCGTCTGCAGTCAACTGCTGATTTTAAAGTGGTTGGAGCTTATCCAGAGGGCATGGATTACAACTTACGAACAGGAAAACAAACTGATCGCCCTCACGTATTTGATGAAATTGCACAAGTACCTATTCCTACAACAGATCCTGTTTATGGCGACAAAGGACCATTGACAGAGTGGTGGAACTAGACAAGCACTTATTGTCTAGTTTTTTTATTTGCTTGTTTTTATAGCTTCCATAAATCTATATTTGAACATACAAATTCTTTTTCTTTAATGCAATAGCAATATACTTTATCTCATCGAGAAAACTACCTTTCTTCTTTTCCGTTCTTTTTTTGTTTCAAAGGCAACTGCGCTTAGGTTCTCCCCTGCTTTTTCTTCCCTAATCATTTCAAATATCTTCTTCTCATACCCTTTTTTTGTTTTTCTAAAAAAATTTTCGTAATTTATAACGAAATTTTCAAAAAACTTATTGCTTTACTATGTCAGACTTGCTATCATAGTGAACATTGTTAGATAAATTTTAGAGGAGGAGTAAAAATTGAACAGAAAATTCATAATATTTATTTTATTCATCATTCCGTTTATTGCTCAATTCGCTTTTTTACCTTTTGTAAATAACATTCATCCAATTATTTTTGGATTACCTCTTTTGCATTTATGGTTATTTTTATGGGTCTTCTTAACGCCTGTGTGTACATTTATCATTTATCGTTTACAAAAATCTTGGGGGGACATTGAATAATGCAAGGAAATTTAACCGCACTTTTAATCACATCAGCAATTGTTCTTGTCGTTATCGCCATTGGCTTTATAGCAGGACGTGACAAATCATCTAGAAGCTCCGTTGAAGAGTGGGCTGTAGGGGGAAGACGTTTTGGAAGCCTGCTCGTCTGGCTTTTAGTAGGAGCAGATTTATATACTGCTTATACATTCCTAGGTCTTACAAGTACAGCTTATCAAGGAGGAAGCATCGCATTTTTTGCCATTCCTTACTCTGTTTTAGCCTTTTTAATTTCATATTTTTTTCTTCCAAAACTTTGGACTGTTGCTAAAAAGCACAAACTTACTACACTTGCTGATTATGCTAGAGAACGTTTTAGCAGTAAATTTCTCTCCTCTTTAATTGCCATAGTAGGTGTATTGATGCTTATTCCATATATCGATCTTCAGCTTAGCGGTATTCAAGATACTCTTCGCGTTGCAGGAACTGGCTACATTAATGTAAAAGCTGTCGTTATTCTTTCATTCTTTCTTGTGGCTCTTTATACTTTTTTCAGCGGAATTAAAGGTCCCACTTATACGGCAATTATTAAAGATATTTTAGTATGGGCGATTATGTTATTTATGGTTGTTTCTCTGCCAATTATGCATTTTGGAAGCTGGGGCAACATGATTGACAATGTTGCAAAGGATGCACCTCAGCTATTAACGATCCCAACACAAGGACCTAAGGGCATTCCATGGTTTATTACAGCATCACTCGTATCTGCTTTAGCTTTATTCATGTGGGCCCACGCTGCTACAGGTGTTTTCACTGCTAAAAGTGCAGATTCGCTTCGTAAAAATGCTGTCTTCTTACCTCTTTACAATATTGTTTTAATTCTAGTCATCTTCTTAGGGTTTATTGCTTATCAAGTATTACCTCAAGATACAACGGATCCTAGATTAGCATTATTAACCTTGATTCAATATTCATATGGTGGCATTGGCCAAGGGTTAGCTTATGCAACGATTGCTCTTGCTTCATTAATTCCATGTTCTATCATGGCTATCGGAGCGTCTAACTTATTTGCAAATAATATATTTAGAGATTTAATTAATCCAAATGTACAGGGTAAAACATTAACAATGGTTACTCGTTCTATGGTTTTTGTTGTTATTGGACTGGCACTTTTATTCGGTTTATTATTCCCACAAGCACTTGTTTCCCTACAGTTACTAGGGGTATCCGGCATGGTACAAATCTTCCCGGCTATTGTTATCAGCCTGTTTTGGAGAAATCAATCGAAAGAAAGTACGATTGCTGGATTAGTAGTAGGGCTGGTTGTAACGTTTACCGTTCATGCCACAGGAAATTCATTTGGCCTTTATGAAGGGTTCTGGGGATTATTATCTAACCTACTCGTAGTTTTTATTTTAAATCCAATCTTTGCTGCAAAAACCAAAGCAGCAACAAATGGCGTGAAAGAAACATTATTTTCTAAAGGCACTACGCAAACTGAATTAAAGAAAAACGCATAAAAAAAAGTTCAGCCAACTGGCTGAACTTTTTTTAGATAATATTCTCTTTTTCAGAAGGGGATGAAGTCGATTCTCTTTCCCAACATTCAATATTCTGATTGTTTTCTAATGCATCTTTATAAAAGACTGGATTTTTCCCTTCCTTTTTCTGCTGAGTATAGTCATGCAAGGCAGAAAAAGCCACTTTCGATAATAGAAAAATAGCAATTAAGTTCACCACTACCATCATCCCCATAAATAAGTCTGCCAGATTCCATACAAGCTGAAGCTGAGCAACCGACCCAAAAATAACCATCGCTAAAACGCCTACACGATAAGACCAAAGCCACATCTTATTTGAATTTAAAAATTCAATATTCGTTTCTCCATAATAATAATTGCCAATTAACGTACTAAAAGCAAATAGAAATACCATGATAGCTAAAAATCCTGATGCCCAAGAACCGATATGTGTACTAAGAGAAGCTTGCGTTAATTCAATGCCGCTTAGTCCCTGCTTATAGGCGGGAGATAAGAGAACGATAAATGCTGTGCTTGTACAAATCACGAGCGTGTCCGTCAAGACACCAAATGCTTGGATAAGACCTTGTTTAACTGGGTGACTCGTCACTGCAGTTGCCGCCGCGTTGGGAGCACTTCCCATCCCTGCTTCATTGGAAAACAGTCCGCGCTTTACTCCGTTGATTAACGTTGCACCAATTGATCCCCCAAGCGCCTGTTCAAATCCAAATGCATTTTTCACAATTAGAGATAGAACGGCAGGCATTTGATCAATATTTTTAAAGATGATGAACAGAGCCATTCCAATGTATAAAACGGCTAATACGACAACGATGTATTCCGATATCTTGGCGATGCGTTTGATACCGCCAAAAATAATTATCGCAAATATAACTGTCATAATAATCCCAATCAATAAGCGGCTCGTTCCGAAAGAGTTCTCAAATGCCAGCGTAATCGTATTAGACTGCACAGCGTTAAACACCAGGCCAAATGACAGTGTAATGAGTACAGCAAATAGCCCGCCCATCCATCTTTTATTTAACCCTTTTTCCATATAGTAAGCGGGTCCTCCTCGAAATCCGTTTGACCCTTTTACCTTATAGATTTGAGCGAGTGTACTTTCTACAAAACTTGATACTGAACCGATAATGGCAATAATCCACATCCAAAATACAGCACCCGGGCCACCAAGAGCAATAGCAATCGCTATACCGGTAATATTTCCTGTTCCTACTCGAGCTGCCATGCTTATGCAGAAAGCTTGAAACGGGGAGACTCCCCCATCTTTAGCCGCTCGTCCTTCTTTCAAAACAAGTACCATTTCTTTCAACATGCGAAACTGCAAAAAACGAGAGCGGATCGTAAAATAAATACCGATTGATACAAGTAAAATAATTAATAAATTCGACCAAAAAAAATCATTGATGACACTAATTACACTTTCGATTGCTTGTTGCACGCCTATCACCTCATTAGAAAATTTGGTAGAACAAATGCAAAACATGAAAGTTTTTTCTCTTGGTGTTTATATTATTGAAGCGAATGAATAGTACGTAAATAGACTAAAAAATACTCAAATCCCATTCTTTTGCGATTTTTTTTAGCAGCGTAACGCCTTTTACGCTATTCCCGTACTCATCAATAGCTGGACTGTAAATTCCGATACCGCATCCGTCTGGAAATGGAGACTGCTTTTTCGTATTAGGTGGCACCAATGACATGATTCCTCCTGATACACCGCTTTTAGCTGGCATACCAACAAATGCCGCAAACTTTCCTGAGGCATTATACATACCGCATGTAAGCATAAGCGCTTTTGTTAATTTAGCTACTTCTTTTGGAATTACTTGTTTGTGAAACACTGGATGATATCCGTCTAATGACAGAATTAATCCGATCAGCGCAATATCTTCAGTCGTTACTTCAATTGAGCACTGCTTTAAGTAAACCTCTAGAACTTCTTCTACTTCTCCTTGTAAGTAGTTTGTTTCTTTTAAATAGTAGGCAAGCGCACGATTTCGATGAGACGTTTGCCATTCTGATTCAAAGACGGTTTCATTAATGAGTGGTGTTTTCCCAGTAAGCATTGTTATTACATCAAACAAATAGCTTAGTTTTTCTTTTGCCGTCTCTCCAGATAAAAGAGATGAAACCGTTAAAGCACCGGCATTAATCATAGGATTGAACGGCTTTCCTGGTTTATGCATTTCCAGTCTTATAATAGAATTAAATGCATCTCCAGTTGGCTCTACATCTACTCTCTCTAGTACGTAGGGAATGCCGCAGCATAAGCAAGCTGCTATAAAGCTAATGACTTTAGAAATACTTTGAAGAGTAAATACCGCTTCATAATCCCCAGACTGGATAACCGTTCCGTCAGCACCAATCAAACAAATACCTAATTGAGACGAGTCCATATCTTTCAGAGCGGGGATATAATCAGCCGTTTTTCCTTCTGACGAAAATTCTTTTATTTGCTCTACCCACTCGTGTAACTGCTCTTTTGCAGTGACCTGTAAGTAAGACATTTCCTGTTCAATTTCTCGTTTCATTAAAATCACCTCATCACTTCATTAACTTTTTATTTTAAAGCGCTTTCATAAAGCGGGATTTCATTTTCGTTTTTAATGTACAATGCAACCTACGAGAGCATACAAAAACCTACAAAACTTTTTGGAATTATATTTTTATCTTTGGTACTCTTCTCCATTGTGCTGGACGCTGTCACAATGTATACTAATTCACGAATCACTTCAGGAGGTGTAATTATCTGAATTTTAAATCTTTCATTCGAAAAGATCCGTACATTTTATTGCTCATGCTCATTACTGTTCCGCTGGCGGGAGAGCTAAAATTTTATCCGTTAAATGAAACGTTTCGAATTACATTTGGAGCTCCAACATTTTTCTTTTTCCTATTGCTTTTAAAACGAAAAACCGTTTTATCTGGCGGATTGTTAACCGCTTTAAGCGTCGTTCTCTTTCGCATTATGCTCGATTATATCACGCTCGATCATTTTCAATTTGCGGCTTCTGCACATACGCATTACCCTACGTTTTTCTTTTACTTTACGTATGCACTTTTATTTTTTATTTTTAAAGTAAGCCGCATGAACTATAGTGCTATTGTGATTGGATTAATTGGACTCATCATTGAAATAGCTGCTGATATAGTCGAACTAACTGCGCAGTATATCGTTTTGCACACAACCATTCATATCGATTCATTATCGGACATGGCCGTTATTGCTTTTGCTCACAGCTTCATTGTACTTAGCTTTTTTAATATGATGACAATTTATGAATCACAGTCACGAGAACGTCAAATTCGCAAACAAAATGAGCACATGCTAATGCTTATTACAAGCCTTTATGAAGAAACCGTTCATTTAAAAAAGACCCTTCATAATACAGAAGTGATTACAAAAGCCTCGTACGATTTATACCGTGTATTACATCAGCAGGAAAAAGATCATTCTGTGCTTAACCAATCGCTCAGTAAAAAAGCGCTTCGGATTGCCGGAGATATTCACGAAGTAAAAAAAGACAACCAGCGTATTTTTGCGGGCTTATCTAAAACAATTTCAAATGAAAGTTTCCAAAATTATATGAAAGCAGAGGAATTAATCGAGCTGATCGTACGCATCAACAAAAAATATGCCGATTCTCTTCACAAACAAATTAGCTTTTTTTCCTCTGTCACCGGGGAACATTTCAGCTACCACGTTTACACAATTTTATCGATCATTAATAACTTGGTAGCAAACGCAGTGGAGGCGATTAAAGATGAGGGAATGATTGTTTTATCCGTACATAGACAAGCTGAATTTGTAGAATTTCATGTACAAGATGATGGTCCTGGCGTGCCTTTGAAGTACGAAAAAGCTATTTTTGAACCTGGTTTCACCTCAAAATACGATCAATTTGGAAATCCCTCTACTGGAATTGGCCTTTCTTACGTAAGAGATATTGTTCAAGAACTTGGAGGTACGATTGAAGCTAAACAAGGAGATAAAGGGATGATTTTTATCATTCAAATACCTCTTTGTAGTCTAATTCAGAAAGGATGAGTTTATGCGATTTTGTATTACAGATGATGATTCAGCCATTCGTTCAACGCTCAGTCAGCTGATTGAAGATGAGGATTTAGGAGAAGTTGTAGAAGAAGTCGTAGACGGCAGCTTTTTAGATGCCTCTACGTTAAATTTAAAGCAAATTGATATTTTATTTATTGATTTACTTATGCCAGGACGAGATGGAATCGAAACGATCCGTCATTTAAAAGATTCATTTAAAGGAAAAATGATTATGATTTCACAGGTAGAGTCCAAAGAATTAATAGGAGAAGCCTATTCATTAGGAATTGAATACTATATTACAAAACCAATTAATCGAATTGAAATTTTAACGGTTATTCGAAAAGTAATTGAACGAATCTCTCTTGAGAAATCAATCGATGATATTAAAACCTCCTTGAATAGTTTAGCGACAGCCCATCACGCTCCTCCTTCAAGCCAGCCGATAACGAAACAAGCCCATCTATACGATGTAGGGAAATTCTTATTAGCCGAATTAGGTATTGTAGGAGAAAATGGTGCAAAAGATTTACTGGATATTTTACAGTTTCTGTACACTTATGACCAAAGAGAAAGTGTGGAAAAACATTTCCCTTCTCTAAAAAATATTTTTGTGAATGTCGCTGAGAAAAAATTGGGAGCTCACGCGTCTTCTATTGAAATTAATCGTGAAACCAAGGCTTGTGAACAGCGAATAAGACGAGCAGTTACTCACTCACTGAATCACTTTGCTTCTATTGGATTAACAGATTTTTCAAATCCAAAGTTTGAAAATTATGCTTCTAAGTTTTTTGACTTTACAGCCGTTCGTAAAAAAATGAAAGAACTGCAGGGAGATTCTAAAATTTTGCCGATTCGCATTAACACCAAAAAGTTTATTCAAATATTTTTTCTTGAAGCCAAGCGTTTGTTAAGCCAAGAAAAAAGCTGGTATTGACAGAAAAGACGGAAAAGGTTCAAATCCCTCATCCGTCTTTTATGCTAATTGATTCAGTTTTACTAAGGCAGGACCATATACAGTACGCAGAAGCAGCGTCTCTTCGCCTTTTGCGTATTCCGCTAGAGAAAAGGCTCCTTTTTCTGTTTCTACCTGTACATCTACAGAAACTGGGCATCTCTTTAGCTTACTGACTATCATTTCCGCTTGTTTCACCGACAAATAAGAAGAAAGGCGAATAAGTACATCTAAATCACTGGTTGTCGTGACAACTTCTTCACCGCTTGCAAGCTCGAACCCTACACTGCCGGTTGGTCCCCACGCAAATTTTTCAAAAATAATAGCCACCTCTTCCAAAGCGCGTATAGCTGGCATGTTTCTAGACTGGGCGTTTTGAAAAAATGAAACGAGATTTTCCGGCCTAATTGTTTGTTTAATGGCCTCCTCAGATAAAAAAGCACCAAAACGCTGATTCCTTCGTTCTCCTCTTACTCCAATAGGTATCAGTTTATCTCGGTGAACAGCACGCCTTACCACTACAAATGGAGCCTTGGCTAATGAATATTCCACCCACTCGGGGATAGGTGTATAACTGATAAGCTTTGCTTCCTCTTTTAACTGAAGCAAATCATGAGCTATATATTCCATTGTTTTTCCAACTCACCTCTTACCCATAAAGAAGCTTTTCGCCCTTCCTTTCTTGCTTGCTCACTGTGCAGCCGGCTGCTTAAATCGTATACACCTTCACAGCGAACATCTTCTACTGCTCCAATTAAAATATCTTGAATCATTTGAACGTCGCGCTCTGTGGGCTGCTCTGCTTGAATACCGCTAACCAGCTCATATAAAGCGCCAAGTGAAGCAAATGATTTAATATCATAAGCCATGGACGGGACTTTCTTTGAAGCTTCCTCAAGTTCTTTTATACTTCTTTTAGTAATGCGCGCTGCCGACTGTTTGGACATGGCGTGAACATTCACTCCTTCGTCTTTTAAAGCCAAAATTCGATTCGATTGGTATCCATGAGCCAAAAATGCTCCTGAAATTGCTTTTCCGACAATTAACGTAATAACCGGATGACCTGCTAAGCGCGCTGCTGCATAAGCATCAGCTGCAGCAGCGCAAGCATAGTGAATACCTAGAAGTTCTTCATGATAGCCATACGCTTGACTCGGTACGTCCACAATGGCAATTATAGGGCGCGGAGATTGATTTCGATCTTCTTGTATTACTTCACGAACGTGCTTAGCAATTGCCCATCCTTCATCTAGTCCTACTTCCCCTTTTCGTGCACGTAAGAAACGATTATAAGGATTAGGTACAACCGATATATATCGGACCTTTTCTCTTCCTAGCAGTGCGTCTTTATAAAGAACGGAAGGAATTTCAAAATCTGCTTCTTCATCATTTATTAAAGCGTTAATCCACACGCGACCGCGGCTGTTAGGCATGCTACCTGGAACTTCGTTCAACGAGTAAGAGACTGCTGAAGGGATATGTTCATTTTTTGTTGCTTTATACAATTCTTGAAATTGATAAGGAGCCATTTTTTCTGAAGGATCAACCTTGCTAAGCAAATGCCTATAAAAATCTACTTGTTCTGTTTTACTAGCTAATTTTTCTTTTTTTTGAAACGTCTCTTGAACCGCTCGTTGAATAGCAGTAACATCATCCTGTGCTAATGTATCTGCAAACCCCGTTTCATAGCGTTGAATACCGCCAATCGTTTTCCAGATTAAGCTTCGGTCTCTTGCATCAAACTCTTCAACCCCCGCTTCTTGTTCGATCACTTCCGGGCCGTTAAGACCAAACCTTGCTTCTTTTGTCACAATGAGATAACTAAAGAGTGAAGCAGTGATAGACATTCCTCCAAAGCAGCCTACATTTCCTGAAATAACTCCGACAACAGGTGTATGCTCACGCAGAGCAACTACCGCTGAGCCAATTTCAGATATCGACAAAAGTCCATAATTCGCTTCTTGCAGCCTTACCCCTCCTGTATCGAATAGAAAAACAGGTCTAACAGGAACACCTTTTTTGTGATTATTAAGAGCTAATTCTAAAGCTCCTGCAATTTTAGCTCCCGATACTTCACCAATGCCTCCCCCTTGAAATCCTCCTTCTATTGAAATGACAACTGCTGGCTCCCCTGCTATTAGCCCACTTGCTATGATGACACCATCATCGCTTTGAGGAACAATATTTTGCTTAGGTAAATGAGGCGACTCGATCCCGTCAAAAGGGCCGAGCAGCTCACGAAATGTACCTTGATCTAAGATTGCCTGGGCTCGTTCTCTTCCATTTAACTCAATAAAGCTTTGATTATTCACTCCCATTTTCACTCACCTCCAAAGCTTGTGCAAGACGCAAAGCGACTACACCGGGCGTAGCACCGAAATCATTAATTACAATTTTCGCTTGAATCATATGAGCACTAAAAAACCGATCTAATACGGCTTTCCAGGTTTCACTAAACCCTTCACTTCCTGTTCGTACTGATACGTGAGCATGTTCTTCATCAGAAGGAACCATTAAGATTTCTAAATCCCCTGAACCAACAACGCCTACATGTGCGCGCTGAGTTAACTTTCGATCGGCTTTGTATTTAAACACTAACGTTTCCATTAGCCACTCACTCCTCCCTGCAGACGTTTATGATTCTTTAAAAAGAGATATTCGATCTAAAAATAATACAGCAGCCAGCAAATCTGCACTTCCACCTGGAGAAGCGTTAGATGATAGAAAAATATGATCTAACGCTTCCAGCCGCTGTTTTCCTATTGATGTAGATACCCCTCCAACTTCTAACACATTGGATGCCGCCATTTTAACCTCCTCTAATACAACTGGACCAGCACGATGCAAAATACACGTATCATCAAGATTGGCTATTAGTGTTACTAAAGTATCAATCCGCGCTGATGTTTCATGTATGCCTAGCTTGCGAGCCTTATGTAAAGCAGGCAAGCCTATATGAATCACGTGAGGAAATCCTTGCTTCGCCTCTCCAGCCGCTCCTTTTGCGCCATACTTTTTTTTCACACGAAGTCCATTAGATGAATGCAGAGTACAAAAGCGATCTGCATAACGAGCAATTTTTCCTGCAGCTTCTGTGATGGATGCAGGTGATGCTTGAATACCGCAAACCGCTGTTGCAGAAGCAAGTAGACCTAATGCCCAAATAGCTCCCTTGTGTGTATTGACACCATCCGTAGCCGCGTACATAATTTGTTCACCTTCGCGTCCAATTCGAGCAATTTCTTCCCTTAGCATCTGACTCGGCTGCTTTCCTTGACTATATAATGCAATCTGTGAGAAGGTCGGTTGTAAAGCATAAGCAGAGGCTAGCAGCGTCTCAATATTCATATCTTGATGAGATCCAGTTGTTGCTGCATCTACAAGCCCCGGCTTAGGTGTAAGTACCGCTTCATCAACCAAAGCGGTAACTGCCATTTTAGCTATCAGGCATGAAGAAAACACAGTTGTTTTTGGCTCTTCTTGAATACGCATATTTTTTACCAGCTCCTAAATTTAGCAGGCGGATTATATAAACCATCTGACCATTCTACTAAATCTTCTACACTTTTCGCCGCTAACAGCGAACGCTTTGCTTCCGTACGGCGAATCTGTAAATCTTCCGGAAAAGCCACTAAGCCATCTCTGCGCATTCTTTCCACTTTATTTTGGTTGTGCCGTAACCCTATAGGCGTTACCCCCGCTACTGCTTCAAGCGCTGCTTTTCTTTCTTCCAAGCTTTGTGCTTTATATAAATAAGCAATTCCTTCTTCAGTCACGACATGTGTCACATCATCCCCGTAAATCATGACAGGAGCAGTAGCTAAGTTTGCTTGTTTAGCTACATTTACCGCATCCAAAGACTCAACGAAAACAGGCTCATTTCCTGATTGAAAGGTTTCAACCATTTGTACAACTAGCTTTCTGCCTCTTGCTAATTCATGCTTATCGTTCATCATATCCAACCAAGCAGACGTAGAATGCCGTCGGCCTCTAGGATCATGCCCCATGTTAGGCGCTCCGCCAAACCCTGATAAACGTCCAGATGTGACGGTAGAAGAATTTCCTTCTCCATCTATTTGCAAAGTTGATCCCACGAAAGCATCTACCGCATATTGACCAGCGACTTGACACATCGCACGGTTTGAGCGCAGGCTGCCGTCGCGTCCTGTAAAAAATACATCTGGACGGGCTGCTGTGTATTGTTCCATTCCTACTTCTCCGCCAAAGCAGTGTACGCTCTCAATCCATCCGCTTTCAATAGCCGGAATTAACGTAGGGTGAGGGTTCAGAGCCCAGTGCTTGCATATTTTACCTTTCAGCCCTAACTTTTCTCCATAGGTAGGCAGCAAAAGCTCAATTGCAGCTGTATTAAAGCCAATGCCATGATTTAATGATTGTACGCTGTGGCGCTCATAGATACCTCGAATCGTCATCATAGCCATTAGAATTTGGAGCTCTGTAATATGACGAGGATCTCGGGTAAATAAAGCTTCCAATTGATAAGGCTGATTGGCCACGACGATACAATCAATCCAAGAAGCCGGAATATCAACTCGCGGAAGTTCTTCAACAAGTTCATTTACCTGCACAATGACAATTCCGTCCTTAAACGCTGTTGCTTCGATAATCGTCGGCGTTTCTTCCGTATTTGCTCCTGTATATAAGTTACCTTGTGCATCCGCTTTATCGGCAGCCACTAATGCAATATTGGGAATTAAATCAATGAAAAGGCGTCCGTAAAGCTCTAGATATGTATGAATTTCTCCCATTTTCAACGTGCCATCTTCAATCATTTGAGATACGCGAAGACTTTGAGCACCGGCGTACGAAAAATCAATTTTTTCAGCAATTCCTTTCTCAAATATGTCGAGGTGTTCCGGGCGTGAAATACTAGACATAATCATATGAAGACCGTTTATTTTATCAGCGCTTACTTCATTCAGCGCCTTTGATAAAAAAGATGCTTGCTTTTGATTGTCTCCTTCAAGCACTACTTTATCTCCGGGTGATATAAGCAATTCTAACGCTTCAATAATGTGTTCATTATCCAATAACTTTCCTTTAAGAAGTTGGTCTATTTTCGCAAGGCGAGCTGCTTTTTGATCTCGGCGGGTTGTCCATGATTTTGAAGTTTTTTTTATTCCACTCATGTTCTAGCTCCTTTCTTCTACTCCTAAATTAATGCGCTTACATTTTTTCTTTCTCCATTAAAATTAACACAGATTTCATAGTAGATTCGGCTGCAGAAATAGCCCTTGCTTCCGGAAAGCTCTTAGCAGTCAAATCCGTTAGTACTCTTCCTGGAGCCATTTCAATATATAATCTTGTACCCATTTCATACATAACTTCCGTCATATCATGCCAACGGACGGGCAGGGCAACACTCGCTGCCAGATCTTCCTTAATATCAGCAGCTTTCCATAATTTCCGAGCTTTACAATTACCTATAAAAGGAACGATCGGGTCTTTTCCTTTCACTTCCGTTATTATTTTTCGTAATTCGCTCGAAACTCCTTCCATAAGAGGACAGTGAGAAGGCACCTTTACATGAAGCATTTTGGTTTTCCTAGCCCCTTTTTTAGATGCTTTTTCAAGAACTTCCTCAATTGCTTTTAAGGTGCCAGAAAGCGTTATTTGATCAGGAGCATTTAGATTCGCTACGTAAACAGGAGCTGCATCGGTGGATATTTCATGTACAATAGAGAGAAGCTGATGTTCGCGCAGTCCCATTACAACCCCCATACCATAACCATCAGGATAGGCATTTCCCATCAGTTCCCCTCTTTTTCCCACAAGAAAAAGAGCTTCTTTAAAAGATAACACTTCAGATATAACTGCTGCTCCAAACGCCCCTATTGAATGCCCTCCTACCACGTCTGGCGAGTAACCTTTGTTTTTAAACGATCTAGCCGTAGCCACTCCTGCAATAAAAAGACATATCTGAACATTTTTATTATATTTTAATTTTTCTGACGAATCTAACGATAATACGTCTTGATTTAAAGCCTCACTTGCTTCTTCAAACGTAGTCGTTAATCCCCATTTATTTTTTATATCATGAAGCATACCAGCATATTGTGCACCTTGTCCTGGAAATAGAAATGCAACACTCATCGTGTTTCTCCTTTCGACTTTATATCACCCAAGGAGATAATGGATACTTTTATTATAAAGAACATAGAATCAATAACTCTAATACATATTTCTTATATATCCTATAACTTGAAATCTATATAAAAAGAGAGTTAGACATAACGAAATCAATGGAATCTGGAATCTAAAGATGAGCGAATTGGATAAATGAAAAAATCCGAACGATTCATCGTTCGGATTTTCCTTTAAGTAAACTGCTTTTGTCTCAGCCTCTTTTTGTTTGCTACATATGAGATGGGAAATGCGGAAGCACTTCTTCACCAAGCTCATGTATGACTTCTTCAGCCGGACGCTTACTATCAAAAAGAGCAAAAAAGAGATGGTTAACTCCTATTTCTTTATAAATAGAAAGAAGCTCAATTAATGTATTACGCCCTGCTCGAAATCCTAAACGAATTGGCGTTGGCATTTCATTTGGATCTTCTGCCAAATCTAGATGCATAGGTTGTGTAAAAGGTTTAAAAACGCCTGGATGATAGATATCAACCAGTTCTCTCCACTGTTTAATGGCTTCTGCTTGAAAATGCGGATGACGAGGATAATACATCCAGCCGTCTCCATGCTGTGCAAACCACTCCATATTTTGCTGGCTGTATCCCGTGATCATCGTTGGAATACGTTTCGTTGGCTTAGGAACAACATTTGCTCCTTGAATGGACCCCAAAGCAGACTGGATAGATGGAAATTCTTTATTTAACGCTTCTTCTAAATAATGAAAAGCCTCTGCAAATCGCTTTCCTCTTTCTTCATGAGGAATACCTAACCCTCGAAAATCTGCTTGACGGTCTCCAGAGGATACGCCCATAATCAAACGCTCAGGAAAAAGCTGATCAATGGTTGCCATTTCTTTAGCTACACGAAGCGGATGGCGTAAAGGTAGCACAATAGCAGATGTACTGAGAGCAATTTCTTTTGTTTGACTGGCAAGGTAAGTCAAATAAATAAGCATATCATAAATTTGACCCGTGGCTGGATCGCCAAATGATGGATCTTGAAGAAGGACATCACGGAACCATAAGCTTGTAAATCCATATTGTTCTGCAAGCTGCGTGAGCTCTACTTGTTTCTCCATCGTAGGCGTGGCATACTGATAATTTTCAAGCGGCATATGCAAACCTAACGTTAACTCATTCTCCTTATACATACGACGATACGCCTTATGATGTTGAAATGTAGTCATTTGCTTCCTCTCCTTTTACAGCTAAGAGATCATCGCAAAAGGCGATGATCTCTGTTTTATTTTGCTTTTGCTTCTATTGAGCGGCTCCATGCGGTTAATAAGACCGCTCCTAAAACCATCACTCCTCCAATCCAAGGAGTATGAACAAGACCAATGGAATCAACAATCAGGCCGCCTACAAAAGAACCAATAGCAATTCCAACGTTAAATGCAGCAATATTCAGCGCAGAGGCTACGTTTACTGCTGAAGGAACATACTTTTCAGCTAAGTTCACGACCAGCACTTGCAGTCCAGGTACGTTCATAAATGCCAATAAGCCCATGGCAAAAATCGTAATTGTTCCCGCTACTTTAAACGATGCAGTAAACGATAAAATAACTAAGATAACGGCTTGAATTAAAAACATCCAAAATAATGCTTTTAACGGATTTTTATTCGCAGCTTTTCCTCCAATCGTATTTCCGATGGCTACTGCTACGCCGTATACTAATAGCAAGATACTAACTGCGCTTGGTGCGTATCCTGTTAACTTTTCAAGAATAGGTGCTAAATACGTATAAGCTACAAACGTTCCGCCATAACCTAAAGCAGTAATAGCAAACGATAGTAAAAGCGGCCCGTTTTTCAAAATTTTTAATTGATCACTAAACTTTGCCGGCGGCGCTTCTTTTAAGTTTTTAGGCACTAAAAGAGCACTGGCAATAATGGCAATAACGCCAAGTAACGCTACTCCCCAAAATGTTGCTCTCCAGCCGAAAGCTTGTCCGATAAATGTACCAAGTGGAACACCTGTAACAGTTGCAACTGTCAAACCTGTAAACATTAAAGCAATGGCACTTGCCCGCTTATCTTCCGGCACCAAATCAGCAGCGATAGTCGCACCGATAGAAAAGAAAATCCCGTGTGAAAATGCAGTAATAATTCGTGCTATAAGCAGCAGCCCAAAGCTTGTTGATAAAGCTGCTACTGAGTTTCCTACGATAAAAATAACCATTAATAGCATCAGCAATGATTTTCTGCTCATTTTACTTGTTAATGCTGTTAATACGGGCGCTCCAAATGCAACTCCCATTGCGTACCCTGAAATTAATAACCCTGCTAGTGTAATGGAAATATTTAAATCATCTGCAAGCGATGATAATAAACCTACTGGAACAAACTCTGTTGTCCCGATTCCAAAGGCGCTAATAGCTAGCGCTAATAGCGGCAAAGCACCGCTTTTTTTACTTTGTTGTGTTTGTGAAAGTGTATTCACTTCTTAACGCCTCCTGTTCGTTATAATAACTTTTTATAATAGCTTCTCTTACAGCTGATTAGCTTAGGTACCCTTCATATATTCGCTAACCGGCCATCAACAATTGTTATTATGAGCGATGTAGAACCAAAGAAAAAGTACGCACTTTCAAGTGATATAGGTACCTGGAGGTTACAATAAGCGTAAATACTAAAGTCATGAACTATTGGGTATTCTAAAAAAATGCTTACACCTAGAAAATTCTGCGCTATAGTGGTATGATAAACATCAGAAAAAATGCGAAACCATGCATTTAACCGTTATCTCTAGAACAAGGAGAGTTGTTAACGTGAAAAAATATAATATTCCAGTGGAAGCGGCACTAGAAGTCATTGGAGGCAAGTGGAAAGTCGTTATTCTTTGCCACTTAATTAAAGGGACAAAACGCCCTGGAGAATTAAAAAGAATTATGCCGCGCGTTACACAAAAAGTATTAACGCAGCAGCTTCGTGAGCTTGAAGCAGACGGCATCATTGTTAGAAAAATGTACAATGAAATGCCGCCTCGAGTAGAATATTCTTTAACAGATTACGGATGGTCTTTAAAAAGCATTCTTGATTCACTATGCTCTTGGGGAGAACATCATATTGAAAAAACGTACCCTGATAAAGAAGCTGTACTTATGCAGCCTGTAGAAGAAGTCACTGTTTCTAATTAAAAAAAGCTGACTAGATAGTCAGCTTTTTCATTCCCTTACTTTCTTTGTTTTTTCAGACGATGTACGTATTCAGGAGGAACCTTTATGACAGAACAACTTAAAAAGAAAATTAGCCTTCAAGATGCTATCAAACAGCAGCTTGCTAATAAGAAAAATCAATCTTCAAGTAAAGCTAAGAACGGCAGTACCAATCAAGCAACCAAAAAGCTGACGAGTCAACAAACCAAAAAAACGAATAATCAGCGAAAGAGAACAGGTGTATAATGAACGGACAAAATAGAAAAGACGTAGCCCCTGGAATTGAAGTCGACATTGTTTTAAAAGCAGATCAGCGTTCTGGAAAACTTACACACGGAACGGTCAAAGACATTCTGACCAATTCAAGCTTTCACCCGCACGGTATCAAAGTTCGTTTAACAGATGGACAAGTCGGACGCATAAAAGAAATTTACCCAAATTAAAAAAGCATGTATTTTACATGCTTTTTTAATTTACACTTCAAATAAATCTACTTATCATTTCCTACTTTTGTTAAAATAAAGAAGCACTGTCGTCCCCTTTCTTTCCCTTGGGAACTCACGCAAGGAAAAAAAAGGTGGTGGATAGTCTGAGACGAATCCTCAAGTCATTTTTCCTAGATGCTGAGAATGTTCAGCTCCTAACGGCTTACGTGGAGCTTTTAGGAGCCATAGTCGCTCTTATTTTGCTATTTTTCCAGTAGTAAAATAAGTAATCACCGATAAGTATCGTCTAAAGGGTTCTTCATCCATAAGGCTCGTGTGCTGATTGTCTTTAGGGAATGGTGTTTGGCGGCACTTCCCTATAGTAAAAAGACAGCTTCCTTGCAGAAATGGACAAGGTGTAATCAACTACGGCCGATTATGGGTGCAGGACCTTTTTCTTTATTAGTCTATGTCTTTTTTTTACTTCCCATACACAAAAATAAAAAAACCTCCGAGTTGGCGGTCTCGAAGGTTTTTTCTAGTGAATCGTTTTCGACAAATCCTCATCCGGGCTAACAAGGTTCAGATCTAATAAGATTATGTGATGAATTTCTTCACCTTACAAGTTAAACTTGTCAAAGCTAAGAATTCATTCGCTTGTTAAGAATAACTGAACGTGCGCTCCGGATTGTCATTTTTCCTAGCCTTAGTATATCATATTTGTTGAAAATAGGTAAAAAAAGTGTTCGACAAAGCTTGTCAGCAGCTCTTTACCTATTTCATATTTTTCAAAACAAAAAACATTTTACAAATATGAAGGAATTTCATACTATTAGATAAAAGATAGAAGATAGAAGTATTCTGACTTGGAGAGGATTTCAATGAAGCAACCACAGTTAGAAAAAGAAATTCGAGCCTTACAATCAGATATTTACCAATTAGCTAAGAAAACAAGCAGCTATTCTCACGGTGAGATCTTAAAATTAAGTCAAAAGCTAGATCAAAAAATTGTTCGTTACCAAAAGCTTTTTAACCATACCAAATAAGAGCCGCGTAGGACTTTCACTTGCTATCCCCCAAGTACCATAAACCTACAGATAAAACAGATGTGTTTTATTCGCAATAGGTACATCTCTGCTTCCCTAATTAATTAGGGAAGTTTTTTATTTAGAAAATTAAAACCTTCTCCTTTCCTTTGGTTAGTTGTCATACAAATTGGGTATTCAATCAGTAGGCCTTAAAACTTATTTAAGAAACTTAAAGGAGAGAATGCATGATGAGTAATGCTGATACTACCGAAACAAAAAAAGGCGCCGATTTACTAGTAGAAAGTTTAGCAAGTCAGAATGTGCCTTATATTTTTGGCATTCCAGGAGCCAAAATTGATGGCGTATTTGATGTTTTGAAAGAAAAAGGACCGGAAGTAATTGTTTGCCGCCACGAACAAAATGCTGCGTTTATGGCAGCTGCTATGGGAAGATTGACAGGTACGCCGGGCGTTTGCCTTGTCACATCAGGTCCAGGTGCCGCTAATTTAGCCACTGGCCTTGTCACTGCTACTTCTGAAGGTGATCCAGTGGTAGCCCTAGCAGGAGCCGTTCCAAGAGCAGATCGATTAAAAAAGACGCATCAATCAATGGACAATGAAGGACTATTTAAATCTATCGCCAAATTCAGCGTTGAGGTAGAAGATGCTGCAAACGTTCCAGAAGTGATAACAGACGCCTTTCGTGAAGCTGTTTCTTCTCCTTCAGGAGCATCTTTTGTCAGCTTGCCGCAGGATGTAATGGATGGCGAAACATCAGCTTCCACTCTATCCTTTCTAAAAACTCCTACGATTGGCGCTGCTAATTTAGACGCTGTTGCCCAAGCTATACACACTATTCGCACAGCAAAACTACCTGTTTTACTTTTAGGTATGAGAGCAAGTAAATCTAAAGCAGTGGAATCAATCCGTCAACTCGTAGCAGAACATGACCTTCCTGTCGTAGAAACGTTCCAAGGTGCGGGAGCTGTTTCACGAGAGCTTGAAACTCACTTTTTTGGACGAGTAGGTCTTTTTCGCAATCAGCCTGGAGACGTCTTATTGAAGCATGCTGACGTCGTCTTAACAATCGGATATGACCCAATTGAATACCCTCCTTCTCTTTGGAACTCAGAAAGTCAAAGAAGCATTATTCATTTAGATGATGTACAAGCACAAGCTGACCACCATTATCAGCCGGAAATTGAGTTAGTAGGGGATATCCCAAGCACCATCGACATATTAGCGGATAAACTCCCACATTTAATACGTTCAAAAGAAAGTGCTTCTTTTTTAAAAACGCTAAAAAGCAAACTTGAACAACCTGACGATCAGTACGAGTTTTCTAATGACACTCACCTTCATCCCCTACAGTTAATTGAAGCTCTGCAGGACTTTGTTGAAGATGATACTACCATCACATGTGACGTTGGTTCGCATTACATATGGATGGCTCGTTATTTTCGTTCCTATGAACCTCAGCATTTACTATTCAGCAACGGCATGCAAACGTTAGGTGTTGCTTTGCCTTGGGCTATTTCAGCTGCACTCGTTCGCCCCCATAAAAAAGTTCTGTCCATGTCTGGAGACGGCGGGTTTTTATTTTCAGCTATGGAGCTCGAGACAGCTGTTCGGTTAAACTTACCAATTGTTCACATTATCTGGAACGATCGAACCTACGATATGGTTGGCTTTCAACAGCAGATTAAATATGGCCGAAAATCTGCGGTAGAGTTCGGGAGTGTAGACTTTGTTACGCTTGCTGAAAGTTTTGGTGCCAAAGGATTTAGAGTGAACTCACCAGAAGAATTTTCGGACACTCTAGCAAGCGCTTTTCGTGAACAAGGCCCCGTTATCATCGACGTGCCTGTAGATTATAAAGATAATGAAAAATTAAATACACAGCTACTGCCAGATCAAATTAACTGAAAGGACTGAGTAAAGAATGAGCAATAAAGAAAAATTAACGATTCACCAAACTTCCACTATGATTGCTTTATTGGACGGAGTATTTGACGGTGTTGTCACATACAGGGATTTAGCTAAGAAAGGTGATTTCGGCATCGGCACGTTTAATCAGCTGGATGGTGAAATGATTGCCTTTGACGGAGAATTTTATCACATTGCTGATGGGAAAGCCGCACCTATTAGTGAAGATGCAAAAACACCTTTTGCCATTATGACAACCTTTTATGAAGATATCTCTTATCGTGTAGAAGAGGAAATGAACCGTGAACAACTAGAAACCTTAATGAACGAGCTTATTCCCAGTCCGAATTTATTCTATGCAGTACGCATTGACGGGAAGTTTAAAGAAGTAAAAACTCGCACTGTTGCAAAGCAAGAGAAACCCTATCCTTCCATGGTAGATGCAGCTGCTGATCAGCCTACATTTACATCTTCAGATGTAAATGGAACACTAGCAGGTTTTTACACGCCAGAATATTCTTCAGGCATCGGTGTTCCCGGGTATCACCTGCACTTTATTGATGAATATAAAAAAGAAGGTGGACATGTTTTAGACGTCTCCGTTCAGGATGTTACCATTCAAATTTGCAAAAAAACGAAATTAAATCTCAATTTATCGGAAACAAGTGAATTTCTAAATGCTAATTTAGAAGACCATGATGTAGAAGAAGAAATTGCGACGGCTGAATAAGAAACGATACTTTTACTGATAAAAAAACTCTCATCGCTGCGCATGACGATGAGAGTTTTTTTATGAACACTTCGTGTATCTTTAAGTTTCCTCCCATTTCTATTAGTAATATAGGTCTCCCATAAAACCACGGAAGAAAGCCTAACACAGAATGATACATAAGAAAGAAAGCATAGTATCATAATTACCATATTGCAACAGCTTTACGCTGTATATAAAAAAGGAGGTTTTTAAGCAATGTTTTCTAAACGGCCCTTATCTGTACTTCTTATCTCGACTTTATCTATGATTATTGCTTTTTCAGTATGGTCTGTCTTCGCGCCTATCGCCGCAGATATTCAAGTGATGTATTCATTAACCAACGCTGAAAAAAGTATCTTAATTGCCACTCCCGTCTTATTAGGTTCACTCATGCGGATTCCGATGGGAATTTTAACAGATCGCTTCGGCGGAAGAAAAGTGTATTCGTTAACAATGCTTGCTCTTTTACTCCCTACCATTTGTGCAGGCTTTACTCATTCTTACTCCATGCTGCTCTTTTGGGCATTTTTTATCGGCATGGCTGGAACAACATTTGCTATTTCCATTACATATGTCTCTAAATGGTATTCACCTCAAAAGCAAGGTTTTATTTTAGGAATTGCCGGGATGGGCAACTTAGGATCAGCGGTAGCAAGCTTTAGTATTCCACTTATCTTTTCTTCTTTTGGCTTGCCTTGGGTATTTTGGAGTTTAGCAATTGCGGTAGCTTTAATGGCTCTTTTATTATGGGTAGGAACTTCAGACCACCCTTCTGCTGCTTCTCCTAAAACGTTGCAGGAATCTTTATCGGTATTAAAATTTAGAGAAACGTGGTTTTTGTCCGTTTTCTATTTTTTAACATTCGGTGGATTTGTCACATTCAGCATCTATCTCCCTACCATTTTGCACGATCAATTTAATGCATCAACCGTAGACAGCGGGCTGAAAACAGCTATTTTTGTTGTATTAGCAACGTTTGTACGGCCTCTTGGAGGATATTTATCGGATGTATTCGGAGCAAAAAAAGTACTCACCTTTGTCTTTACCGGAATGCTGCTAATAGGATTATTTATCGCCTTTACCATCAGCTCCTTCGCGCTATTCAGCGCAGGTTGCTTACTTGCAGCCATTACCCTTGGTATCGGAAATGGAGCTGTTTTTAAAATGGTTCCATCTGTTTCAACAGGAAATATTGGAGCTGTTACGGGGATCGTAGGAGCATTCGGAGGAGTAGGCGGCTTTTTCCCTCCTATTGTGCTAGGCTTTATAAAAGATTCAAGCGGAGATTACGTTGTCGGTTTTTCCTTACTAGCGCTTTTTGCTCTATTCTGTCTCTTACTGAATTATTCTGGATTCAAAAAACAAGATGTACGTATTAACCAAAAGCACCTTGCCTGATTCCACGTAAAAAGCCTCTTTTTGCAAGAGGCTTTTTGCATCAGCATTTTTAATAACTGCTTCTTTTTACAGAAGGGCTAATATTCACGGCACTTACTTTAAAGCCAGGCATCTTACAGGCGGGATCTAATTTCTCAGAAACAAGGTTATTAACATTTTGAGAATCCGCCCAGTGAAAAGGAACAAATACGGTATCTGGCCGAATGCCCTCTGAAAATTTGCTTCTTACCACAATCCTTCCATATGAAGATTCAATTTGTACTAATTCTTGATTCGATATTTCATATTTTTTCGCTGTTGAAGGGTGAATTTCCATAAAAGATTCGAAATTTCTAGCAGATAAAGATGCACTTTTTCGTGTTTGTACACCCGTTAAATAGTGTGACACCACTCTCCCTGTTGTTAAATAGAGAGGATATTTTTTCGTTATTTTTGCTTTAGGAACAATAGCTTGATTCGAGACAGGGACCATCATCGCCTTTCCATCACTATGAGCAAAACGTGTTTCAAACAGGCGCTCGGTTCCTTTATCTGTTAAGCTTCTGCATGGCCATAAAATTCCTTTTTCCGCTCGTAATCGTTCGTACGTAATACCGGAGTAATCCGCGATTCCTCCTTTACTTGCTATTCGCAGTTCATTAAATATTTCTTCAGCTGATGAAAACGAAAAATATTCCTCTTTCCCTAAAACTTTAGCAATTTCACATAGTATTTCCCAGTCGTGTTTGATTTCGCCACGGCGCGGAAAGCTAGCTTCGCGCAATGTAACTCTTCCCTCTACATTTGTCATCGTTCCTTCATCTTCCAAATAAGAGGATGCTGGTAAAATTAAGTTTGCTAATTTTGCCGTTTCTGATTCAAACAGATCTGCTACCACTAGAAATTCAAGCTTTTCAAAAGCCTTCTTAACAAAATTAGCGTTTGGATTTGAAACGGTTGGATTTGAACACACCAGAAACAGCCCTTTAATTTCACCGTCATGAATTTTTTCAATCATTTCATATGCAGAAACACCTTTTCTAGGAAGATCTTTCTCCTCTATGTTCCAAACATCTGCTATATACATCCGATGCTCGTGATTTTCGATTGAACGGTAGCCTGGAAGCTGATCTGCTTTTTGACCGTGTTCTCGGGCTCCTTGCCCATTTCCTTGACCAGTAATGGCTCCATATCCGCAGCGGGGTTTACCGATTTTCCCGACAGAAAGTAGAATATTCAAAAAGTTCCGCACAGCAGCACTCCCGTCTGTTTGCTGCTCTACCCCTCTAGCAGTAAAAATCATTCCTGTTTCTCTTTGACCAAACATACGGGCAGCTTGATACATTTTCTCAAGCGGCACTCCCGTTTTTTCTTCAATGACACTAAATTCTAGAGACGCCACATATTGCATTACCTCTTCAAATCCATTAACACGTTCTTGTAGAAATCGTTCATCTAGATAATTTTCTTCGATAATGACCTTCAAGATTCCATTGGCTAATGCCGCGTCGCTCCCCGGTTTAAGCTTCAGGTGTAAATCAGCTATTTTAGTTGTACCTGTCTCTCTTGGATCAATAGCAATAATAAAAGCTCCGTTTTCTTTTGCTTTTTCAAAATAAGGCATAATCGTTGGCTGGCATTCCGCAATATTTGTTCCAGCTAACATAATACATTCAGTAAACGGAATCTCTTGTAAGCTATTCGTAAATCCTCGGTCCATGCCAAATGTTTTACTAGCAGCAGAAGCAGCAGCTGACATACATAAGCGTCCATTGTAATCAATATACTTTGTTTTTAACGCAACTCGAGCAAATTTCCCTAATAAATAAGCTTCTTCATTTGTAATAGAGGCGCTTCCATAAACACCTAGCGCATCTGCTCCATTCTTCTCTTGAATCTCTGTAACGTGCTCTTTAATATAGTCAAGAGCTTCCCTCCAAGAAATCTTTACAAACTCTCCGTTTACTTTTAACAAAGGATATTGAATCCGATCTTTATGCAAAGGATGCTGGTGCGCATTCATTCCTTTGATACATAATCTTCCTTGAGAAGTAGGGTTGTCTCTTCCAATTGTTTTATACGTTTTTCTTTTTACATGTGTTTGTTCAACTAACTGCATTTTGCACTGCATGCTGCAGTAAGGACACTGCGTATTATAGATACGCTCGGTTTCAACTTGCTTTTGCTGCTCACGAAAATATTTCAACAGCATCTCAGTCATCGTAGGTCACCCTTCTTTCCTATAATAAATATGTGATTGCACGAGAGCGTTCTGAGCTGAGCTGCTTCATTAAATACTCTCGATTGTCTGCCTCAAACAAAACTTCTCTGACATGAACAATTCCTACTCGCTCGATCCAGCTGCCGACAGCTTCTAAATAGTTCCCCGTTTCACGGTAATATTGAATCAAAGAACAGCTGATTTCTATCGCTTCTTCGTTCGTTTCGGCCACATAAAACAGCTCCCCGCTTCTGGCTTCTGTGCTGCTTCCGCCAGCATATATTTCCCAACCTCTGTCTATTCTTCTTAATCCTATATCACTTGTTGTGACATCCTCTGTAATGTGAAAACAAGAAGCAATACTGATTTTGATATCGCATGGGGTCTTTACGTATTCAAGCTGTTTGTCTAATTCATTTGATAAAGCAAGAGCAGGTTCATACTGACAAATACACGTCCCTTTTCCTATATAAACAGATACATTTTTAACTGTACGTTCATATAGCTGCTGAAGTCCTCTATCTATTTCCTCACTTATCAACGAAAGATATTCTTTTTTCACTCCAATAAGTTGAATGCGCTGATCACTTGTTAAACGAATATTCGAGATGTTGTACCTTTCAGCTACATTTGCTATGTTCCTTAATTCCTGTACATTTGTCAGACCACCGTGAATTTGCGGTACCACTGCATAAGTACCGTCATGAAGCAAAACGGCCTGTTCATTCTCCGTAGTAAATAAAGAATGTCGATTATTTTCATAATGAGGATTCATCATATTTAAATAGTAATGAAGACCGCCTTCACATAACGAGCAGCCTTTCATGTCTTTAAACTTTAACATTTCTCTTACTTGCTGAACCGTTTCAAATTGATATTGCTGTATTTCTCTTACCAGCTCATCTTCTGATAGATGTGTACAAGCACAAAAGGTTTTTTGTTCAATGTTTTCATCAAATTCATCGCTTTGAATATACGTTAAAAGATCTGTTACAAGGGGCTTGCATCCTCCGCATGAACCAGAAGCTTTCGTGCAATTTTTTATTTCATCTACTGTCGTTAAATCATGTTTCTGTACTGCTTCAATAATACCTCCCTTGGTTACACCGTTACAGTTACATACCATATCTGTAACTGACATAGAAGCTGCTGCATTTTCCTTTTCATATTGAGAAGGAAATAATTGTACTTTTTCCGCTTGCGACAAATCCTTTTTTTCACTAATCATTTGTGATAGCTTTATAGCCTCACTGGTATCCCCAAAAAGAACGGCTCCCACTATTCTCCCTTCGCGAAAAACTACTTTTTTGTATATACCATCTAACATATTCGAAATCGTAATAGCTTTTGCACCTTGATTTTCCTTAAACTCTCCGACCGAATAAACGTCTATTCCTGATATTTTTAACTGAGTGGAAAGAACGGACCCGCCATAACCTTCATTTTTCATTTGGCAAAGGTGTCGCGCTAAGACTTTTCCTTGTTCGTAAAGAGGAGCAACAAGGCCGTATGTCATCCCCCGATGTTCAGCGCATTCACCTACTGCATAGATATCCGGGATGCTCGTTTCCAAATAATCATTTACGATAATTGCTCTATTTGTTGCTATTCCGCTTTTTTTAGCGAGATTCACATTTGGCCTCACTCCTGTAGCCATTACAACTAAATCAGCTGCAATTTTGCTGTTATCATTAAATCGGACGCCTTCTACTCGGTTTTCCCCTATAATCTCATCCGTATGTTTGTTTAATAGAAAACTCATGCCTTGCTTTTCCAATTCTTCTCTTAACATAGCAGATGCTGCTCTGTCTAGCTGTCGCTCCATTAAAAAACCCGAATGATGAATAACTTGAACATCCATTCCTAAATTTAATAGTCCTCTAGCAGCTTCCAGCCCTAACAGACCCCCTCCAATAACCGCTGCTTTTTTATACCGTTTAGAAATTTCAATCATTTTCCGACAGTCTTCGATGGTACGAAAACCGAGGACCCCTTCTTTTTCAGCCCCTTTAACGGGGAGCATATACGGGCTCGAACCGGTAGCAATAATAAGCTTGTCGTACATCGTCTCTCTGTTTTTATCTGTTTTTATTATTTTTCTCTTGGTGTCTATGTGCGTAACACTTTCTCCTTTAAATAAAGTGATATTATTTTCGTTATACCATGCAAAAGAATGAATGTTAATATCTTCAAGCTTTGTACTGCCTTGTAAAACGGTTGATAATAAAATTCGATTATAGTTAACGTGAGGCTCACTTCCAAAAACAGTAATATCAAAACAATCTGGAGAATGAATAAGAATTTCTTCAACACAGCGCATTCCCGCCATTCCGTTTCCGATTACTATCAGCTTTTGTTTCGTCATATAAAAACCTCCAACACATAGATTCAGACCGTAAAATATACATTTTTTATTATTTCATAAACTTCTCTAAAAGAAATGAACCTTGTTATAACTTCTAACATTAAAATCTGTTTAAAGCGTATGAATACGCCGATACCTTTCGCTGAAAGCAGGCTTTTATATAGAAGATTAATCTGCTTTAAAAAGGGGTAGAAAAAAGGATGCTGTGCTTGCATTACCTTTCTCTACGCTTTATAAGTACTCTATATAAAATTTTGTTATCTTCTTTTTGCCTACTATTTATTTATTTTGGAATCAATTATGATAAAAGAAAGAGTCTGAATTGGAGGTTTAAAACATGTCAATAACCGTTCACGCCACTCAGTGGATTCATTTTCAAATTAAATTGTATAACCTTCATTCCAAAACGAGATCGCTTAAAGATCAAAAACTAGAATTACCTCTACCAGAATTCCATCAAAACCTGATCATATTTACATCAGCAGCACGTCATGGCCTTACGTTTGGATATCAAGCCATTCAATGGGATACACCCTATACTTCTTCTCCGATTTACATAGAGCATCAGTCTATTCCGTGGTCCACTTTAGAACAACTTTCCCATAAGCGTATAACCGAACACATTACAGCTATTTTCTTAGAGACAATGTTTTATAGACAAAGTCAATTCAAACAATGTCAATTTTGTTTTGAATTTATCATTCCTGAGAGTCTTTTTGACCATACAACCTGCCAAAACTGCGCATCACGACATTTTGGAGTGGTGTATTAACAAATAAAAGCCTGAAGAAGTCAGAGGTTTTCTGACATCTTCAGGCTTTTATTACATGACTAGCTGAACAAAAAGTGGAATAACGGCAACTGTGACGACACCTACAATAACGACTGCAATACTTGCCATGGCTGCCTCTACTTCTCCCATTTCAATCCCTACGGCTACTCCTAGCGCATGCCCGGACGTTCCCAGCGCTAATCCTTTTGAAATTGGATTTTTCACTTTGAATACTTTTAAAAATAATGCGCCCAGTGCATATACAATGACTGCATTAAAAATAACGGCAAAGGAAGTAATAGCAGGAATCCCTCCAATATCTTGAGACAATGGCAGTGCAATTGCTGTTGTAGCTGCTTGTGGGAGCATTGATTTCATCACGACTTCATCCATATGAATACCTTTAGCAATCGCAAAAATAATCGCTACTGAACAAACTGATCCTACTGCAATAGAAGAAAGAATTTGCCACCAGTACTTTTTTAATTTATCGGCTTGCTTATATAAAGGGATGGCAAAAGCAATTGTTGCCGGTTCTAAAAAGAAGCTGATAATTTTTCCGCCGCTACTGTACTCCTCATAAGAAAAGTGACCAAGTTTCAAAAAAGCAATCCCGAGTACCATTGCCACAAATAAAGGAGTAAATAAGAAAAACCCTTTTGACTTTTTAAATAAATACGTTCCAATACCGTACGCAGCTAAAGAAACCACGATTCCAAAATACGGATTCATCTTTCCAACCACCTTGTCTCTTTATAATTGATATTACGCAATGCCCTGTTTTTTTGTTTTTTCACTCATATCTACATCTTTTATTTCTTCTTTTGCTTTATTATCTTTTGTCATGCCAAGTATAAGCTGTGAAAATAAGCCTGTAACGCCTAACAAAATAATCGTTGCCACGATGATAACTAAACAAATTTGAATGCCGTACTGCTGCATAACACCTAATGAATTCATAACAGAAATACCTGCTGGTACAAATAAAAATCCGATCAAAGAAGTTAAAGCCGTTCCCAGTGATTCAACTTGCTCTAGTTTAATAATCTTCAAGCAGAGTGCAAGAAATAACAGCACAAGTCCAATGACTGAAGCTGGCATCGGAAAAGGCAAATGCTCTGCAATAAAATCTGAAATCAACATAATTACGGAAAAAATAAATGCTTGTGTTAAAAAGCCATACACTTTTTTAGCACTCATTTCTTTCACCTCTCTCTGTTTGTTGACTTCATTATATAAAATGAAAACACATTAGAAAGCGTTTTCAAATCAAAGAGTCGAATATTTGTGCTCACTTACAAAAATCGAGCCTTGAAATGCAAAAAACAGCCTGCTAAAATGCATAAGCAAGCTGTTTCTTACTTAAATTCCTAAACGCTTCTTCAGTTCTTTAGCATATGTACGGCTGACAGGAACTCGCTTATCGTTTTTCATCACTAAATTATACGTGGAATTAAACCATGGCTGTACTTCGGAAATATGATGTACGTTGACGATATAACCCCGGTGCACACGAACAAACGACTGAGAAGGGAGCTTTTTTTCTAGCATAGCCAGCGTATCTGCAGTATGATAGGATTCGCTTATGGTCTGAATGGTAACTTCTCCTTCTATTAGCCCTACAAACAAGATGTCCTCTATATTTACTAACACAATTGAATCGTCTACAGAAATCGCTAACTTTCCCGTTTGAGAAGAAGACTCTCCTATCGGTTCTTCTTCTTTAACAGCGTGATGAGGAACACGCATTTTTTTATATTTATGAATGGCCTGCACCACTCTTTCTTCATCAAAAGGCTTCAAAATATAGTCAATTGCATCTACTTCAAAGGCTTGTAAAGCGTACTGATCGTACGCAGTTGCAAATATAATAGCAGGCGGTTTTTTCATTTTTTTAAGTCTTTTCGCAATATCAAAACCGCTGTCATCTGACAATTGTATATCTAAGAATAATAAATCCGGCTTTTCATCCATCATTTTATCCAACGCCTCTTCGATACTTTCAGCTTCTTCAATGAAGTCTACTTCTTTCGTTCGGTGGAGTAAATATTTTAATTCATCTCGCGCTAACATTTCATCGTCTACTATTAGTACTCGCAGCATATTACATACCCTCGCTTTTTAATTCAATTGGTATAACAAACGAAACTGCTGTTCCTTCTGTTACGTCAAACTCCAGTGTCGTTTCTTTTCCAAACAATCCATGTAAACGTTGTTTAATATTGTAAAGAGCCGTCCCCGTTCCTTTTTCTGAAAAAACAGGCTCATTGCCAAGCAGTTCCAATCGTTTTGTGTCTATACCTTGTCCATTGTCTTTTACCTTTACATATACATATTTATCTTTTGTCTCAATATAAACTTCTACGCGACAGTGTTTTTGTTTGCGCGGAAACGCGTGCCGAATGGCATTTTCCACAAGTACTTGAAGAATAAACGGCGGAAGCAAGACATCATCTAGTCCTTCTTCAATATACATGTCAATTTCGTATTTATTAGGGAATCTGGCTTGTTCAAGCGATAAGTACGCGTGAACATGATCAAGCTCTTTTGATAACGGAATCAGCAGTTGCCTTGCACCTTGCAAATTGGAACGAAAATAAATGCTTAGCTGCAGTAGCAGCTTTCTGGCTTTTTCTACGTCCTGTCTGCACAGCGCCGATATCGTATTAATGGCATTAAATAAAAAGTGAGGATTCACCTGTGCCTGTAAAGCTTTAATCTCCGCATCTTTTAGCAATTTACTTCGAAGCTCTGCTTCGCCGAGCTCTAGCTGAGTTGAAAAAAGTTTGGCCAATCCTTCTGCCAGCTCTTCCTCCACCCGGCTTAACCCACTCGCATCTTTAAAGTACATTTTTAGTGTTCCAATGGTAGTACCGTGAGAAGTAAGCGGCATTACAATTGCGGCATGAAGCGGGCAGTCTTTATGCTGACAATCAATTTGTTCTCTCGATTTTGCTTTCATAATTTTTCCCGTCTTCAGCACTTCGTGAGACAGCCCGGTAATTAAACTGTGCGAAGGAACATGGTGATCAATTCCTTCTCCCACATGAGCTAAAATTTTGTGCGTATCCGTTAACGAAACAGCGTCCGTACCTGTGAAGCGATGAATAATATTTGCAACATTTTCACATGATTCACTAGTGAGACCCTGCCGAAAATGCGGAAGAGTTTGATCCGCGATTAATAATACTTTGTGTGTCTGAAGCGCTCTCATTTGTTCTTCTTGCCGTAAAATGGACTGAATAATAGATAAGAAAATATAGCTTCCCGTACCATTTACAATAATCATTGGAATAGCAATAATACTCACTAGCGTCCATGCCGAATCAAACGGTTTAGCAAATAATAAAATAATCAGCATCTGAAGCGTTTCCATCGCTATGCCTACAAGTGCAGCAAAGCGCGGTGTAATCGTTCGATGTTTTTTCCGGTAGGCATAACCGATATATCCAGTTAACACTCCTGCCAAAACGGATGAAACAGCGCAGCTAAACGCCGTACTCCCACCTAACATAAAGCGATGAACGCCGGCAAGTAGTCCTACTCCTAAACCAACAAAAGGACCGCCAAGCAGACCGCCCATTTCCACACCCATAATTCGCGTATTTGCAATCGAGCTTGATGGATCTACTTTTAATAATAAATCTTCATTTCGAATAATCGTTCCTTGAATTTCAATTCCAGTGTAGTTGCTAATAATGCTAAAAAGAGAAAAAATAAAAATAAGTACAGCTTTTCCCTTATAACCTTGCTGTTTACGGAGAAATTGCCGAAAAACTTTTGTATGTGCTAGCAAAAAACCTATAATGACAATAACTCCGACTCGTTCTACCATCATAATTAATAAATGAATCATTTCTAGCCACCCTTTGCTGTCTGTTTCTATTTTATATTGTTACATTGATGGTGGCAGAAATCTAGCTGAACAAACAGAAAAAAGGTTCAAAAATGAACCTTTTTCTTTAGCTTAACGTTGGCTGTGTTTGAATATTCCATTTTAGTGTAGGGATATGGCGATGTTGTTCAAACGCGTATCCGATTTGATAGAGAGCAGCTTCAGCAAAATGTGGTCCTATGAGCTGCATTCCAATCGGTAGCCCCTCACGAGAATAACCACATGGTAACGACAGCGTAGGCAAACCAAGTAAGTTAGATGGTTCTGTTAAGCGAAGAAGCTCCGAACGAACTAACTTCATCTGATTATCAACTCTTACCTTTTCTTCTCCAATATAAGGAGGTAGAATCGGTAGCGTGGGAGCAATTAAAGCATCTACCTTTTCAAATACTTGCTGAAATTCTTTCCTAGCCTGTAAGCGAATTTGCTGTGCTTTTGCATACTCATCCTCCGTTACTTTTTTACTTTCTTCTAGCCTTTCAAAAACGGGGATCTGATAGTCTTGTCCATTCGTTTCCATTCGCTTCTCATGAACCATATAGGCTTCACTTTGAATCGTTTTCAACTGTGCCCAAGGTGCTTGTGACAACATAGGAAGCTCAATAGCTTTTACACTTGTACCAAGCTCTTCCAAACATTTTATCGCTTCTTTCAAAGAATTTCCAACTTCTGAATCTAAAGCATCAAAGTAGAAATTAGAAGGTACTCCAATCGTTTTTGTTGAAATAGAAGAACCAATGAATCTACTAAAATGTTCGGTCGGCTTATTTACTGAATAAAGATCTTTTGTATCATAGCCGGCAATTGTTTCTAAAAATAAAGCATTATCTGAAACGGTTCGCGTCATCGGTCCTACATGATCCAACGTTTCAGCAAGTGGAAAAACACCATGCTTACTTACTCGACCAAACGTTGGCTTCATCCCTACGATGCCACATGAGGATGAAGGTATACGAATAGATCCTCCTGTATCTGTACCAATCGCTCCATAACATAATCCAGCTGAAACAGCTGCCCCAGAACCACTGCTCGAACCTCCTGAAATCCTCTTCGTATCGTGCGGATTTTTTACGGCTCCATAATATGAAACATCTCCGCTTGGTCCATACGCGAATTCATGTGTATTAAGTTTTCCAATGATAATCGCTCCTGCATGATGAAGCTTCTCTACTACGGTTGCGTTATAGTCTGGCATAAAATTCTGATAGATCTTAGAACCCATTGTCGTTTTTATATTCTCTGTAAATACAAGGTCTTTAACGCCAATTGGAATACCATGAAGGGCTCCCTTATATTCATTATTCATAATTTCTTTTTCTGCTATTTTCGATTGTTTTACTGCTTCTTCATTCATCGTTATAAAAGCATTTAAATCCGGATTAATATCCTCAATACGCTCTAGCAGGTATTTTGTAATCTCTACCGGAGAGATCTCGTTATTTTTTATTTTTAAGGATAACGTTGTTATATCCATGTTTAAAATAGAATCTGAATGCATAAGTATATGCCTCCTCTTTTTACTATGATATAAGGTTAGCTACTTTGTTTAACAGGAATGATAGGCTTAATAATACGCTTTCCTGGCTTCACAAAAATCATGGCTATCATTCCAACAACAGCGGCTACGGCAGCTGCAGTAAACATCGCTCCGTATCCACTAGCAGCTACTAACGCACCTGTTAATGTCGGTGCTACAATCGTGGCGATATTTGTAAAAAAGTGTGTAACACCACCAAACGTTCCTGCTTTTGACGGCTCTGTATCAATAATTACTGTCCAATACACAGAGTTGGGCAAGAAATTAAATGCATTTCCAATTGTCATTAGCGTCAGTACTGCTGCTACGCTGTTAACCGTAGGAATGAAAATAAAACAGAGAGCTGTAAAAAATAGAGAGACAACGGCTAATCCAGACCTTGCTATGCGCAGGCTTCCTGTTTTTTCTCGTAAGTAATCAGATATTTTCCCTCCTAACAGCACGGTGATGCAAGCTCCTGTCCATGGAATCATACCTAAGTACCATAGTGACCCTAATTGAAAATCAAATGTATCTTGCAAATACTTAGGAGTCCAAGTCAAAATTAAAAAATTCACATATTGAAAAGCAAAGTAACCGATAGCGTTCATGACTAACGCAGGATTTTTAAAGAAGTGATACCAAGGAACAGTTTCTTCATTCTGTCCACTTTCTTTCTCAAACTTTAGCAAACCTTGATTGGATCGTATTTCGGCTAATTCTTCTTGAGAAACTCTTTTATTTTCTTCCGGCTGATTAGTAAATACTTTAATCCAAATCGTAATCCATACAAGACCAATACACCCAAGGATAATAAACATCGTTTTCCAATCTGTAAAAGACAGCAGGGCTACTGCAATTGGAGCAGTTAACAGTGCACCAAGCGGCGTACCAAGTAATCCGATAGAAGCAGCAAATCCTCGTTCTTTCGGAGCTGCCCAGTTAGCCATTGTACGATTAATGGTTGAAAAAGTAGGCCCTTCCGCTAATCCAAATAAAACCCGGAAAACAGCAAATCCAGCAATAGCAGACCCACCAAACAAGGCCATCCCTATTTCACCAGCAAAAGCCGTTCCTATTTCAAATACGGACCAAGCCATACCTGCTACAATCCATACAAATTTAGGTCCTTTCTTATCAGCTAACGCTCCGCCAAATAATGCACCAAACATATAACCATATCCGAAATAGCCTAATATCCCTCCCCATGTTTTAGGGTTTAGATTAAACTCGCTTATAATTGCTTCTTGTGCATACGATATAGCACCTCGGTCGATATAATTCACTACGGTCATAAATACGATCATACCCATAATAAAATATCTGTACTTTCCTCTCATTTTCCTCACTCCCTACGAAAAATATGCTGCCTATAAAACTGCTCTACTTTATTATTAATATCAATTATTTTCTGAAAATTCAATCTCATAAAAAAAGAAACTTATGCGTCTATGCATAAGTTTTTGTGAACGTATTTCTTATAAAAATTTGATAGTTACAGAGTTTATCTCCCTCCTTTTATAATTTATGCACTTTTGCATAGGCATTTTATTTCGATTAAAAGCGGCTTAGCTTTCTACTAATTGTAGACTGATTAACGCCCAGCGCTCTTGCTATTTGTGTAGTGGATTTATATTTCTTCTTAGCCTTTCTCAGCAATTCTTGTTCCACTAAATGAACCGCGGCTTTTAAAGGCATTAGCTCATGAATTTCAATTTTCTTTTCATTTTTTGCACTTACTAGTATGTCACTCATTAACTGTTCTTCTTGAATCCACTCTCCTTCTGTTAATACAAATAATCGCTCTACTAACGCTTTAAGCTCTCGAACATTTCCTGGCCAGCTGTAGTAGTTTTGTAGTTTTTTCAACAGCCTAGGATGTAGCTTTTTCTTACTTTCATACAAGAAATTAATTTTCTCTAAAAAATGTAACGTCAATGGAATAATATCTTCTTTTCTGTTTCGAAGCGGAGGTATTTGAATAGGGATAATACTTAGCTGATAATACAGCTCTTTTCTAAATTCCCCTATTTTTATACTTTCCGTTAAATTAGTTGAAGTCCCCGTAATAAACCGAGCACTAGTATATGAGGATGTTAGTTGCTGTTCTACGAGGTAAGATAACTTCAGCTGTAGTGGCAAAGGCAATAAATCAATTTCATCTAAAAAAACCGTACCGCCGCCCGCTTTTTCAATTGCTCCTATTTCCTCCCCTTGCCCAAAAATCTCCTTTTCTATATTAGATAATAAAATTGCACCACAACGAACTGTTACAAACGGCCCTTTGTTCCGTGGACTACGCTCGTGAATGAAATATGCCATGGTTTCTTTACCAACTCCACTTTCTCCATGGATTAACACACTAGATTCTACTAAAGCTGCTCTCTCAGCTCTAGAAACCGCTGTTTTCATTTCTTCGTTTTCGCTCAAAATGTACATCTGCTTTACCTTTTTGTTATTCAACCTTTCCATCTGACCCTGAGGAAGATGTTCAAATGGAGCAATTTTTTTTTCATTTTGTAAAGACTGGTTCTGTTCCGTAATATCTTTTGAAATATTAACGACTCGAATAATGTCCCCCTTCGTATTTTTTATTGGTGCACCTATTACTTTTAATCGCCTTCCCAACTTTGTAACTTGAATCATTGATACTTTTTCTTTCTTTTCTAACACAAGCCTTGTAATCGATGGACTGTATGCCCCCTCTTTTTCTAACTCATAAATCGTTTTTCCAAGCAACTCTGTTTCCTTGTACCCCCATATCCTTTCACACCCCGAACTTACCTTTAATGTTCTTCCTTCTCCATCAGACACATAAATAGCATCATGCGAAATATCAAAAATAGTTTTTAATTCTCCATCCGCTATTTCATCAATACTATTTAGTTCTTCTCTCTTCCTATTCACGCTGTATCCCCCCTGAGTCTTGTGTCTTAGTATAAATGGAAAAGAGTAAAAACAATAGATATCTTTTATACAAAAAAGCTGTTCGAATACGTACTGTATTCGAACAGCTTGACTTTAAGCTTGAACCGTTTTAAAAAATTGAGGCAAGTAATCTTTATGAGCTTCTAACATCTCATCGACAATTTGTTTAGCTAGTTTATCAGAAGCAACAAGAGGATTAATGGTTAATGCTAAAATAGCTTTGTCATACTCCCCTGTCACTGCTGCTTCAGCAGCAATCCGCTCAAATGACTTAATGGTTTGAACAAGACCGCGGACAGGTACGGGAAGATCGCCGACTGAAATTGGCTTTGGACCATCTTTTGTAATGATACAGCTTACTTCTACAGCAGAATCAGCTGGAATGCTTGCAATAGCGCCATTGTTCACTGTGTTTACAGGTTGAATATCGCCTTTATCCGTATAAATGGATGTAATCAATCGAACCGCTGCATCACTATAATAAGCACCTCCGCGCTGTTCTAATTGAGGCGGTTTAATGTCTAGGTTAGGATCTTTGTACAGTTCAAACAGCTCTTTTTCCAACTGTTTCACGACTTCTGCTCTGGTTTCACCTTTTTCATAATTAACAAGCTCTTTTTCTACCATTTCACGCGTTTTGTAATAGTACATGTGATATGGACACGTTAACGCATTTAGCGCTTTTGTGAATTCTGGCTCCCATCCAAGTCCTGCTACATTTTTCACAAAGCTGCTGTTAGTTGGATCACTCAATAAATCAATAACTTGATCTTTGACACTTACACCATCTACATATACATCTAATCCGTAGACCATGTGATTTAAACCAGCAAAATCAATTCGAATGCGAGAGTGGTCTACATCAAGCAGCTTAGCAATCCCCATTTCCATTCCGATTGGCACATTACAAAGTCCTACAATCTTTTTAATGTTACTATAGCGAAGCACAGCTTCTGTTACCATGCCAGCAGGATTTGTGAAGTTAATCAGCCAAGCTTCTGGACATAACTCTTCAATGTCACGGCAGATATCTAAAATAACGGGAATGGTGCGAAGTCCTTTAAATAATCCTCCCGGTCCGTTTGTTTCTTGACCGAGCACCCCGTATTTAAGCGGGATTCTTTCATCTTTCGCTCGTGCATCTAACAAGCCAACGCGAAATTGAGTTGTTACGAAATCCGCATCTTTTAGTGCTTCTCTTCGATTTAACGTTAAATGAACCTCGATTGGCAAACCTGATTTTTTCACCATTCTCTTCGCTAAATTTCCAACAATCTCTAATTTTTCTTTTCCTTCTTCCACGTCTACTAGCCACAGTTCTCGAACTGGAAGTTCATCATATCGTTTAATAAACCCTTCTATTAGTTCAGGCGTATAGCTTGAACCTCCGCCAATCGTTACAATTTTAATACCTTTTGTCATAATGTAATCCCCCCAGAAATTTTGATTGCTTCATATAAATCTACAAATTCAGTAGCCATTTCTTTTACCGTCATCGCATTCATTAAATGATCTTGAGCATGAATCATGAGCAGAGAAATTTCTGTGCTATCCCCTCTAATTTCTCCTTGAATTAACGACGTTTGGATATGATGAGCAGCATTTAATTCTTCCCCAGCTTGTGTAAGCTTTTCACGCGCTTCTGAAAAATCTCCCTTTTTGGCAGCCGCTATCGCTTCCATTGCTGAACTTCTGCCGTTTCCACCGTGTAAGATTAATTTAAAAATATATTCTTGAACGCTTTCCATTCTTTATCCCTCCTCACACAATATCTTTCTGTGTATCACTTGGTACCCCTTCAACTGCAGGCTGTATACCATGTTCTTCAGTGAATTTTTGTTTATCCCACATTCTAAAGAAAGGATAATAAATGCAAACAGAAATGCCGATGTTAATAGCTTGCATAACTGCACCCGATAATTTTCCTCCTGTGGCCAAATAGCCAGAAATAATCGGAGGCATGGTCCAAGGAACCGCAATACCTGCTGGTTTTGCTACCAGTCCTGTCGACATGGCAATATAGGTTGCTACTACCGTCACAAGAGGGGTAATAATAAACGGAATAAGCATCATTGGATTCATCACCATCGGAAGTCCAAAGATAATCGGCTCATTGATATTAAAAAGAGCTGGCCCTATTCCTAATTTACCAAGCTGCTTCATTTGTTGACTGCGCGCTTTTAAAATCATGGCAACGACTAGAGCTAGTGTCGCTCCGCTGCCTCCGATATTAATCCAAATGTCAAAGAACTGCTGTGTGAAAATATTGGGTAATGCTTCATGGTTAGCAAATGCAATTCTGTTTTCATCCATAGCTCCATACCAAATTGGAGCCATAATTCCACCGACAATATTCGCTCCATGAAGTCCACAAGACCACATGAGCATAATAACAAGCTCGGCAACTAGCGTACCGCCTAAACTGCCGCCTAACACACCTAAAGGCTTTCCAAGCAATTCTCCAACGATATTATGCAGACTTCCAAAATGCGTTTGTTCTACTAACAAACGTAAAATCCAAATAAATGCTATTACCGTGAAGCCAGGAATAAGAGCGGCAAACGATTTTCCAACAGCGGGTGGAACTCCATCAGGCATCTTGATGACAATATCTTTTTGAATAAACCATCTGTAAATTTCCGTAGAGAGAATCGCGACAATCATTGCTACGAAAAGTCCTTTACTTCCCATTAAAGCGGTTGGAATTCCGCCGTCTACTAAAATAGCTTCTTTAGCGCCGCTTGGGAGAAACGACACTTTATACGGAGTAGCAAGTAAAAAGGCAGCAAGTGAAATAGCACCTGCGGACAAAGCGTCTACTCCATATTTTTCAGCTAATCGATAGGCTATTCCGAAACAAGCAAGCAGCGCCATAATATCGAATGTAGCTCCAACTGGATACGCCATTTTTGTGGCCCATTCTTTTCCGAAAATCCCTGCCATAAAGTCGTTGTAACCTGGTATCGGTAAATTCGATAGTATTAAAAATACGGAACCGATAATAATGAGCGGCATTGTTAGAACAATACCGTCTCGAAGTGCTTGTAAATGGCGTTGACCTGCCATTTTCCCGGCGATAGGCATTACTTTGCTTTCAAGCATACTATTAAATTTGCTCATGTAGTCCACACTCCTATTTTGAAACTAGTTGAGCTGCAAATTTTAACACTTGTTCTCCATTACACGTTCCGTAGTGAACAGGATTTATAACGTCAACTGGCACTCCTTTTTCTTCACCTAGCTTCTTAAGCTGCGGCAGCAAGTAGCGCACTTGAGGTCCTAATAACAGTACATCTGCTTGATCAATATGGTTGCGAACAGAGTCACCAGGAACTGCCCAAATTTTATACTCCGTGCTTTGGTCCTGAGCACTTTTTTCCATTTTTGTTACTAGTAAACTTGTAGACATTCCAGCTGCACAACATAATAGAATATTCATCTGTCATTCCCCCGTTTTTTTTATTTTGCTATCTGTTTTGTTGATAGTTTTATCTTAAAATAAAAGCGCTTACATTTATACACAACCTTTTTCCGTTAGTAACGGAAAAATTATGTTTGAACATTCAGATAAAAGAAGAAGCCCCTCTCTTGGACTTCTTTTATCTAATATTTTTCATAAATACCTCTATAAACTCCTCATAATCCTTGCACTTTACTAAGCGCTGCACGACCTGCTTGTCATCCACAACGCGAACCAACAAACTGTACATCTTCTGCAAATCGCCTTGATTATTCGCTTTTACACTTAAAAGACAAATAAATTGCACAAGATTTCCTTCCCACATAATCGGTTTTTTTAACGTGCAAATGGCCCAAAACGTCGTATCGGTTTGAGGAACCATAGGATGCGGAATCGCAACGAGATTGCCAAAACTTGTTGGGGATGCAGCTTCTCTTTCAAAAACAGATTCTATAAATTGAAAAGGAACTAGTCCTAGATGAGTTAATTTCTCTCCTAAAAAATGAAGCACTTCTTCTCTTGTTTGAAATTCTTGCTGTAAATATACTAATTCTTTTTTCGTGTATTCTAACGAAGACTGCGGTTTATTCTTCATTAAACATTCAATTTTTTTAAAATCATTGTTTCCTAGAATTGTACTTACTTGTACTACAGGAACAGGAAGATCCTCTGGAATTGGAATGGTACTAACAATAAAATCTAAAGAGTGCAGCGACATTTGGTGAAGCTTATAATACTGAGTTGTTCCTAAAATAGTAAGATTTAATCCAAACGTAGCCTGCAGCTTATATGATAATAGCTTGGCACTCCCTACTCCCGATGCGCATACAATCAAACAGCGCTTAGGCTGATTGATAATTTTCCGACGTTCAATGGCCCCTCCAATATGTAAAGCTAAATAGCCAATTTCCGTTTCATGCATGTCAATTTCAAGGCGATTTTTTAAAACCTTCCCAGCAATAATTCCAGCTTCAAAAGCAAGAGGGTAATGACTCTTAATTCCTTCAAGCATCGGGTTTCGCAGATTCATTCCATATTTATAGCGGTTGATTGCCGGTTTCAAATGTAAACTCATGCCAAGAATCAGCTCTGAATCTTCACTAATTCCTAAATGAAGTTCTTTTTCAATTGCTTCTAATATAGCCGCTGTTAATTCATAAATATCTGCGGCAATAAACTGCTTTACTTCTTTGTCTTCATGATTGCTATTGTTGAGCATTTTTGTACCTAACAAATGAATGGCGATATACGCTGTTTCTGATTTCGGAAAACGAATCTTGAAGGCCTTTTCAATTTCCCTCACAATTTCAGCTGCTACTTCATATTCTTTATGCTCCATAATTTCAAGCAAGTCTTCTGAATACAAAGAGATAAAATTTTCTTCTTGTATTCGCTTACAAGCTATTGCTAAATGAATGATTAAATTATTTAATCCAATATCTGAAACCATAATATTGTATCGTTTTATTTGATTTAAAATGTGGGCTTTAATCGTTAAGATTGATTCTTGGGGCAGGATGGATATTTCATTGTATACCATATCTACTTCTTTATCTTTTCGGTTAAATATGTACTCAGACATACAGAATCTCATTTTCATTTCGTCCCCTTTAGCTTTCAAGCCATAGTTAGGACGTTTTTCTAAAAGAATATCATACTTACACAGCTGTTTTTTAACATCTCTTAAATCGTTTTGAACCGTTGATTTACTAATATACAACTCGTCTGCTAAATCTTCGAGCTTCAAATATTCGTCTGCTAGCAGCAGTCTTTTAATTAAATAATGCACGCGGTCATCAGGAACGGTTGGAATAGAAGTTGAATCAAATAATTGATTAGCCGAAAGTTCTTTTAATAGCTGATGAAATTGTTTTTCATCTAAAACGCTAAGTTCATATCCCGTCCCTCGAGCTGATTTAATTTTGGCCCCGTACTGAGACAACATGTCATCTAACTGTTTTATATCCGTTCGAATAGTTCGAGAAGATACCTGATTTACTGTTGCTAAATATTCGCTCGTAACGGTTGATAATGTAGACTGTACGGACATTAGTTCTCTTAATATGACGATCATTCTTGAATTAAGCATGTTTGTTTCTCTCCATTCTCAGAAGATTTCCTCTTTATAAAATAAATTAAAAGAGCTGGTTATTTTAAACAAAAGCAAAAAATACCTAAACAGCAACAAACAGAAACTACCTTTTCTGTCCTTGCAGCTTAGGTTTTGCCTGCTTCATCAGTAACAACCCTAAAACAATAGGAATAAATGTCTTTATTTGTAATCTATCATTCTTTCTGTTTTTTTTCAATTTCCACTAAAGCGTTAGGCTTAGTGGCATTAATGAAATTTATGGGGTCTGTTCATACCGGTGTAGCCCCAATACAAACGTACGAATTAAAAAATCTAGTGTCTCATCAGTACTCAACGGCATTCCAAATCCCCCTTTTTGCTCCAAAGAAGAAAATCCATGTAAAATGCTGCGGAGACTTCTAACAGCATGAAGGGCTTCACTTTCCGGAAGATGATACGGTTTTAACACCTCCAGCACTAAAAATACGATGTTATCAGATGCTTTTTGTACTTCTTTATCCTGTATCGTTGGTGCCACCGTTGCCGTTGCTTCGTATATTCCGGGAGACTTTCTTACAAATGAAACGTACGCTTTACTTAGCTGATAAACAGCGTCTTCTGCAGAAGCATGTTCAACAGCACTTTTTAGAAGATAGTGTAGCTGCTGCAGTCCGCTTAAAGCCAGTTCTTTGCGCAGCTCTTCTAACCCTTTTATATGATTATACAAAGACGGAGGGCGAACATCTAATTCTTTGGCTAATGAAGCAATTGTAACAGCATAAAACCCTTCACGATTGGCCAAATTTTCACCTGTTTGAATAACCTTTTTGAAATCTAGTCCTTGTCGTGGCGACATCCCTTCATCTCCTCTTTTCTATTTTTACTTTTGCTTGTTGTATTGCTTTTTCCATCATTTTTAGCGGTTGAGAAAGCATTCTTCCGTGTCCAACAGCAAGAAGTGACGGGTTTAATTCATATAGCTTTTCTGCACTTTTAAGCGCTAGCTCTTTGCTCCACGTTCCAAAGGCAGGAAACGGAAACAGCGGTTTTAACTGACCTGATACGGCAACTCCTCCCCGCACTTGGAAAGAATCTCCCGCAATTAATGCGTTTGTTCTCTGGTCTAAAAAAGACATAGACCCAGGTGTATGTCCAGGTGTAAAAATAGGAGCAAGTGAGCCTATATAAGACTCTTCTTCGATGAAATGATCAATTTTAGTTGAAATCTTTCCTAGTTTTGGTATTCCTCCACGGATTGGGTTTTGAGGTTCTTCAGAATTGAGTGTAAAGTCTCCTGAAAATAATCGATAATCTCTTTGCGACATATAAACAGAAGCATTCGGCAAACTTTTCTTCACATTATCAATTGCTCCGATGTGATCTTCATGAGTATGAGTAAAAACAATTCGAGTAATCGGTTTTCCAATTTGATCTGCAGCTTTCAAAATACCTGACGCGCTGTAAGGAAGAGCCGCATCAATTAACGTAAGACTGTCTTTCTCTTCGACTAAATAACAATTCACTGGAAAAAATCGAGGCAAAAACGTCAATTGATACAACATTTTCTCACGAACTATTCTCATTTCCTCATCCCCTATTATCAAAATAAAAACTAATGGTATTAGTTTTTATTTTAACTAATACCATTAGTTTTATCAATCATATATTGGGAAAAACAAAAAAGAGTGTGAGACATAACGAAATAGAGTGAATTTAAAGACGAACAAATGGAATAAAGGAGCTCGTATAGATCACTTGTTACACCGTCCCCATAAAAAAATCCGAACGCGGCTGATTCTTGATAGAGAATCAACCGCGTTCGGATCTTACTTTAACTAAACTACTTTTGCCCTAGCCTCTATTAAAATTAAACGTCTTTTCTTTCTCCCGTAGCAGCCACTACAATCGCACTGCCTTTCTTTAACTCTTCTTCATATTTTTTAGTTTCGTCTTTTGATAAGCCTAGCGAAGCCATTTTTGTTCGAAGCTCATCTTCTCTTGTTAAAAATAAACTCGCTGCTGAATGTAAAGGACCTTCTTCAGACAGTCGAATAATATTTGTGTCCGTTACTTCAGTTAAATTTTTAGAATTTTCCTTGTCATAGGTAAACACGTATACTTCATTTTTCTCAAAACCTTTATCTGCAAATTGATTAACTGCTTCGTTAATATTCGCTCCGTTTTCTACTACTTCAACATGTTTCATTATTTATAACCTCCTGTTTCTATCGCACATCTTTCTTTTATACTTAGTAAAAGAATGTACTTCTTACTACTATATATACCCGTTTTCAGAAAGGAAAACCCGCATTTAGCGCTTTAAAGAGAGTTTGAAACTTATTCCATATTATCTTTTAATTAAATATATACCTCTTTTTATTAACGGATCTAAAACGATCCTTCAGCTTATTTTCAGCTAACATTCATAAGAACTTCATCTGCATTGCTTACCATAATAAAGAAAAAAGGCGCTAATCAGGTACTTTCTACGCATAATGAATGTCTGTGTCAGAGTAAGCCGGATATGAATGTAACCATTCATATCCGGTTTTTTATATGAAAGAACTTCTAACAACATCCTGTCCTTGCACCCTATAACATACTATAATTCTCCGTATTAACTAAAAATTCAGGTTATATAGGAGGTTACAAATGAACAGCCATCCACAGCCACAGTTAAAAAAAGAGTTAAAGATCCGGCATATCACCATGATTTCTCTTGGAGGAATTATTGGCGCTGGATTGTTTATTGGAAGCGGATCACTCATTAACACCGCTGGACCCGGCTCTATTTTTTCGTACGCATTTGCTGGTTTACTCGTTATTTTAGTCATGCGAATGCTTGGAGAAATGTCTACTGCAAATCCTTCCAGCGGTTCGTTTTCCACTTATGCAAAAGAGGCATTAGGCCCTTGGGCCGGCTACACAATTGGCTGGCTCTACTGGTTTTTCTGGGTTATCGTTATTGCTGTTGAAGCCATTGCAGGTGCAAATATTATTCAATACTGGTTCCCGTCTTTACCGTCTTGGGGAGTTAGTCTGACTCTTACTTTTTTATTAACGATGACCAATCTGTACTCTGTTAAATCTTTCGGAGAATTTGAATATTGGTTTTCTCTCATTAAAGTTGTCAGTATCGTTCTTTTTTTACTTTTAGGTATTGCTATTATTTGTGGATTCATTCCAGGAATTGATTCTCCCGGCACTTCCAATCTTTTGCATAAAGGCGGCTTTTTACCGAATGGAATTAGCTCTGTATTTTTAGGAATCGCCCTTGTCATGTTCTCCTTTATGGGAACAGAAATTGTTGCAACCGCGGCAGGTGAATCTTCTCAACCTGAAAAAGCCATTACCATTGCGACCAATACCGTTATTTATCGTATTTTATTTTTCTATTTAGGATCTATTTTTATTTTAGTAACCGTTCTTCCGTGGAATTCATCAAGCCTAATGAAAAGCCCATTTGTCTCTATTCTTGAATTAGTAAACATACCGGCCGCCGCTCAAATTATGAACTTTATTATTTTAACAGCTGTCCTTTCTTGTCTGAATTCTGGTTTGTATACAAGCTCTCGTATGCTGTTTTCCATGTCTCAAAATGGTAATGCGCCAAAAAGCTTTTCAAAATTAAATAAAAAAGGCGTACCGGTTAGCGCGATATTAGCATGTACAGTTATTTCGTACATCAGCGTCATCTTTAACTATATTTCGCCAGATAAAATCTTTTTGTTCTTAGTGAATGCATCAGGCGGCGTAGCCCTTCTTGTGTACCTCGTTATTGCATTTTCACAAATTAAAATGAGAAAAAAATATGAAAAAGAAAACCCTGAAGCATTAAAAATTAAAATGTGGTTGTTTCCTTACTTAACTTACGCTACAATCCTTGCCATCACTAGTATCTTTATTGCCATGGCATTTATTGATTCATTGCGTTCGCAGTTCTTTTTAACTCTTTTAATTGCTTTACTCGTCGTAGGTTCGTTTTTCTTTCAGCGTACCAAAATGACGAGCGGCTTAGCAGCAAAAGAAAACACATCAAAATAAAAGAGGTTGAGACATAACGAAATGAATCCAACCTAAAGATGAACAAGTGAGATAGATGAGCTGGACTGCTTATGACACCGCAGTTGATTTCCGTACAAGGCTTCGCTTTCCGCGGGCGGGCGCTGAGCCTCCTCGTCGCTTGTGCTCCTGCGGGGTCTCATCTATTCCGCTGTTCCCGCAGGAGTCTTCGCCTTGCCCTCCAATCACCTGCTAGAAGGAACGAAACACATAAAACTATATTTACCATCACAAAAAAACGAACCACCAATCAAACATGTTGATTAGTGGTTCGTTTTTCACTTTGACTAACATACTTTTGTCCCAGCCTCTTTTTATTTAACCCGATAAATCTCCTACAATTTTTGTTCCGTGTAATTCAGTCGCCTGTGTGTCTTTTATAACCCGATCTGCGTTGCCTTCATGAATTCCTCCGCCGGGCAAAATAATAAGACGGTCATTGGCGTATGTGATCAGTTCTCGGATCACCTGCAAGTTTTGCAAAGCAGACCCTTTCCCACCTTTGGTCAAAATGCGGTCTGCTCCCATTTCACTAAGTATATCAATGGCTTTGTATTTATCATTAATCTCATCAAATGCCATATGAAACGTAACGCTTAAAGGACGAGCTTCTGCTATTAATTCTTTAGTGCGTCCGTGATCGATTTCATTTTTTTCTGTTAATATGCCGAATACTACTCCGTTTACTCCAAGGTCTTTACATGCTTTAACGTCTTTTTTCATAATTTGAAATTCTGCTTCCGAATATACAAAGTTCCCGCTTCTTGGGCGAATAATCACGTTGATATCTGTATCAAGATGTTCACTTGCATGTTGAATGGTGCCGTAACTTGGCGTAGTGCCTCCTTGACTGAGATTGTCACACAATTCAATGCGGTCTGCTCCTAGCTTTTCCGCTTTTTTTGCCTGCTCATACCCTTCTACACACGCTTCTTTTATGTACTTCATACTCTCAACTCCTTTATTGGCTGTATAAATAAAGCCCATCTTTAAAAAGATGGACTTCCCTTTATTATTTAATCGCTTTATGAACTTTTAATTTCTTTCCTTTAATTGTTTTGTTTTTCATTGCTTGCAACACTTTGAGACCTTTTCCATTCAGAATCTCTACATACGAGACATTTTCTTGAATCGTAATAATTCCAATATCGTCTGCGGTTACTCCGTCTAATTTTGCGATTGTTCCTACAAAATCGACCGCTCGAATTTTCTTTTTCTTTCCTCCGTTAAAATACAGCTTCATAATGTCTTTATTTAATGACTCGCTTTTATCTTTTTTAACTTCTGGACGCTCATTAATTTTTTCATTAAAAGCGAATGCTGCCTGCTGTACTTCTTCTTTAGAAGGAGGAGTAGATACTGGAATCGAAAAACCAATATATTCTTCAATTTCCGATAGCATTCTCTCTTCATAAGGCGTTACAAATGTGATAGCCTTCCCTTTTTTACCGGCACGTCCCGTTCTTCCCGTACGGTGAACGTAGCTTTCTTTTTCCAACGGAAGGTCATAGTTAATAACGTGCGTGATATTATCAATATCAATTCCTCTCGCAGCTACATCTGTTGCTACTAAATAGCGGAATTTCCCTTTTTTGAAATCATTCATAACCTCAAAACGGTCTTCTTGCACCATTGCCCCATGAATTTTATCACAAGGATATCCAAGATCATCTAAATCATCTAACAGCGTATTTACCTGCTCTTGCGTGCGGCAAAAAATGATGCAGCTGTCCGGATTTTCTACTGTAGTTACGTCTTTCAGCAGTTCAAATTTACGTTCATTTTGTACTGTTATAACAGAATGGTCAATCGTGCTTGTTGTTAATCCGTTCGCTTTGATTTCAACATCAACCGGCTTCTTCATATATTTGCGAGACAGTTCTTCAATATCTTCCGGAAGCGTAGCCGAGAAAAGCATCGTTACACGCTCACTAGGAAGATGTTGAATAATCGCTTCCACTTGGTCAATAAAACCCATATTTAGCATTTCATCTGCTTCATCAATAACCAAATAACGAATTTTCTCTAATGCCAGCGTTTCTTTTTCTATATGATCAAGCACTCGTCCAGGCGTACCTACAACAATATGTGTTTTTTGCTTTAATTCTACTTTTTGCTTTGCAAACGGTGATTTTCCGTAAACAGCTGCTGCTTTAATTCGCTTAAAACGGCCGATATTTGTAATATCTTCTTTTACCTGCGCAGCCAGCTCTCGTGTAGGTGTTAACACTAAGGCTTGGGGCTTATTTTCTTCCCAGTTAACTAATTCACACAGTGGAATGCCGAAGGAAGCCGTTTTTCCACTTCCTGTTTGAGACTTCACGACCACATCTCTTTCTTCTAGCGCAATGGGAAGCACCTTACTTTGTACTTCCGTAGGATGATTGTATTGCAGGCTAGAAAGCGCCTTAGCTACCTTGTCACTAAGACCATATTGACTAAAACTTCTTTGATTCATTTTGTACCCTCATTTATTTTAAATTAGTGATTATCTTTATCATGACCTGATGCACTATGTTTCATTATACTTTAATTCTTCTATGCGCGCTCAAGATTTAATATAGCATTGGTTTGTTAAGCCAAAGAGAAAAGCCGCTCTCTTATTAATAAGAAAACGGCTTTGGTATGAGCGATGAGGGATTCGAACCCCCGACCCCATCCCTGTCAAGGATGTATTCTCCCACTGAACTAATCGCTCGTGATATGTATTGACTATATTATAGAAAGAGTTATCCAATTTTGTCAACTATTTTTCCACAGTCCCCAAGTTGGAAGAACCGTCTTTACTTTTGATAAACTAAAAACATGCCATAAAGGAGCATGACGGGATGAAAGCACACGCTGAATTTTATTTTGATTTTGTCTGTCCACTATGTTTTCTAGCCACTAATCCTTTAAGAGAAGTCAGTAAAGAACAAAAAGCTGAGATTGAAAGAATTTGCTTCCAAAGAAACCATTAAAAAAACGCTGTTACATGAATATTCTGCTAAGCTTAAAGACAAAGAGAAATGATTCACTAAGAGGTGTATTTGATGAATATTAATTATTATTTTAGTCGGTTTTTAGCTAAGAAACCGGATAGTCCAACGTATGAAAACTTAGCTGCTTTACAGAACAAGCATATGCTTCATGTTCCGTTTGAGAACTTAGACGTTTTGTCTCAAACTCCTATTATCATTGATTTAGAACGGATCTTTCAAAAAGTAATTGTAAATTTGCGCGGAGGATTTTGCTACGAATTAAACGGTTTATTTGGCTGGCTGTTAAAAGAAAGCGGTTATGAAGTCTCGTACGTTTCAGCTACCGTCAAAAAACCCGATGGCACGTGGACCATTGAAGGAAGTCACGCTACAAACCTTGTGACAGTTAAAAATCAGTCTTATATCGTAGACGTTGGATTTGGAGATTCTGTTCGCAAGCCAATGCCTTTAAATGGCGAAGTAGTAAGAGATGTAAGCGGCTCTTATCGTATGACAAACGTTGCTGAGCATATGTATGATTTGCAGCGATGGGAAGATGATGTATGGAAAACGCTGTACCGTGTGTCTACGCTTCCTAAGAAACTGACAGACTTTACTCCCATGTGTGAGTTCAATCAAACGTCAGCTGATTCTCCGTTTGTACACAAACGCCTTGTTACGATCGCAACACCTACAGGGCGAATTACCCTCTCTGGTGAAACACTAACTGTAACAGACAGCGGAAAAAAGACGAAAAGAAACGTTTCAGAAGAAGAAGTTCCTGATATTTTGCAAAATCATTTTTATATTATTAAAGGGTTTTATTAATATGTCCTTACACAAAAAACCGGCCTCTTATGGGGTCGGTTTTTGTATAGGAGTAATCATCCTGTTTTCTACAGGCGACTTTAAAATAATTGAGGTATTCACATTTCCATAAGGAATCAGTTCATCCACGAGCATTCTAAGTCCATCCATTCCAGACACGGCTGCTTTGATAAAATAAGAAACCGGTCCCGTTACGCGATGACATTCAAGCACATCTTCATTTTGCTCAATAAAGTCTTCAAATTCCTCTGGTTTTCTTTTTAATTCGCTTACTTGAATAAACAGCTGTGTATCTCTCCCTAAAGCTTTCGGAGACACCGTAGCGCTGAAACGCTGTATCACTCCTCGTTCCTGAAGGCGCTGCAGCCTTTCTGATACGCTTGGACGGCTAAGAGCCAGCTTTTTTGATAAATCACTAATCGTCATACGCCCGTCTCTTTGCAAAATAGACAATAATTGTACATCGATTTGATCCATACAAACCTTTCCTTTCAAAATGAATATAATAAATAAAATCTTTATTCAAGTTGATAACAGAACAAGTATTATTTCCTTCATTTATACATGTGTTTTCTTTATTTAATATCCTATCATTAAAGTAGATAATTGAAAATGAAAATTCCGAAAAAACAAACAAAGGGGTTTATTTATGAAAAAAGTTTTATGGATTATTCTTGGATGTACGATTGCAAGTATTGGTGTTCTTATCTTGCGGCACTCTCACGTAGTGACGGGGGGAACAGCTGGTCTGTCTCTTAGCTTATCATATGCCCTTCCTTTGTCGTTTGCGGTGATTTTTTTTCTCATTAATATTCCTTTTTATCTCTTTTCCTTCTTTCAAATGGGATGGAAATTTACCGTCACAACTATAGGATCAGTGTCTTTGCTATCACTTCTCACTTCACTCGATCACTTGCTTCCTGCTTTTACACTTCCCAGCCTGATGGGTGCTGTTACGGGCGGACTAATTGCCGGTCTTGGCTTATCCATTTTATTTATGAACGGAGCTTCTCTTGGGGGTGCTAATATTCTAGCGTTATTCGCGCAGCGAAAATTCGGTTGGGATCCTGGAAAAGTGAATTTTTCATTTGATTTCCTCGTCGTGCTGTCGAGCATGTATTCAATTGGATTTTCAAAAGGAATTTTCTCTTTTATGTCCATTGCGATTACAGGGTTTGTCATCAGCTATTTCAAACAAAAAATTGCTTTACACAATCAATCGACACCCACTGCTGCCACACAGCCTTTAGATAATGTGCTCTCTAAATAAAAACCACGATTTAACTGTGACTAAATCGTGGTTTTCGTTTAAAGCTTTTCTACTTTTATAAAATCAAATTGGGCCTCATATCCTTCTCCTTGAGGACTACAAGCGTAAATCCCAACTTGAACAGGTTCTTTGGATGAGTGCAATAAGTGAGCGAGTCGGAGCTGAGTCCAGGAATCTCCATCACTTGAATAACAAACGGTGTAATCATCATTTTTGCGCTGAATTTTAAAATAAAGCGCTGATTTGTTTTGAGTAAAATTTTGACTGGACCAATCTGAGAAGCCCTGGTTGGTTACGACTGCTCCTAATTGGTTAGGGCCATCGGGATTGTATTCAACTGATGTTTTGATCCACGTATCTTTTGATACACGAATCATGAGACCTGCTTGATCGTAGCGATTAACTGGATATGTATGCACCTTTGTCATGATTTCAAAGTCGCCTTCTACTTCACGGTAAAGAAAGTGTCCATTGTCCGCTTCAAAGCCATAATGAGTACGCTGCCAAAAATCTGTTTTAGCGTCTGTTTTAATCACTAATCGATTCGTTTCCGTATCAATTTGAAATTGAGCTGGTGGACAATACCAAGAAACGTCTGAATCTAATTTTCCTTCTGAAAAGTTTGTGAAAAATACTAGTTGATTACTCACTCTCTGTCATTCCCTTCTTAGAAGCTATTGTTCTTCTATTTCCATTTTGCCATAATTTAACGAATAAATAAAATATTTTGATTATTTTTCTAGTAAATTCTTTTCTTTCATAAAAAAATAAGACTCTTTTACATAGAGTAAAAGAGTCTTATTTTTAGATTATTGCATTTAGAATAAGTGCTCCTGCAAAAGCAATAAAGGATAGAAGCGTTTCCAGAACAGTCCATGTTTTGAACGTTTCTTTTACTGTTAATCCTAAATACTCCTTCACCATCCAGAATCCAGCATCATTAACGTGAGAGAACATTAGTGAACCCGCGCCCGTAACGATAACCAGAAGTTCTAAATTAACACCAGACATGTGCTCAATGATCGGTGAAACAATACCCGCCGCTGTTGTTAATGCAACTGTTGCTGAACCTGTAGCGATACGAATTAATCCAGCAATTAAAAATGCAAGTACAAGTGGTGATAGAGATAGATGTTCAGACATTTGACCAATCGTTGTACCTACTCCACTATCGATTAATACTTGTTTGAAGCCACCGCCTGCACCAATAATCAAGACAATAGATCCTACAGGAAGCAAACATTCTTCCGTTAGTTTTTTAATCACATCTTTTGTCATACCTTGACGTTTTCCAAGCAGGTAAAACGCTGCAAAACAAGAAATTAAAAGTGCAATTAATGGACTTCCTATTAATTCTACAAACTTCACTAAGCCGCTTGGCAAACCGTTAATAATAGGCACTATTGCTGCTAAAACCATTAATAAAACAGGAAGTAAAATAACAAAGAATGAAACGCCTGTACCAGGAAGATCTTTAGATGTTGTCGTGATACGAATTAAATCCGGCTCTCCTTCTGGAATTACTCGTTTGTTAACCCATTTTGCAAAAACTGGTCCAGCGATAACTGCTGCTGGAATTGAAATGATTAACGCGTATAAAAGCACTTTCCCCGTATTTGCTCCGTAAATACTAATAGCTGCCATCGCTCCCGGATGAGGAGGAACCAGACCATGAACAATTGATAATCCTGCAATAACTGGCAGAGCAATCAATAATATATTTTGTTTTGTTGTTTTATGAATCGAAATAACTAAAGGCAGTAAGATTAAAATTCCTACTTCGAAGAAAACAGGAATACCAATAATGAAACCTGCTACTAGCATTGCCCAAGGCAATCTTTTCACACCGAATATTCTTACAAAATAATCCGCTACCTGCATGCCAGCGCCTGAATCAGCCATCAGCTTACCTAAAATTGTTCCCAGTGCTAAAATTCCTACTAAGTGTCCTAAAACACCGCCCACTCCCGTTTCGTAAGCGGCAACAATTTTATCCATTGATAACCCAGAAGCAATTGCTAAAAACAAACTCGCAACCGTTAAACTGATAAACGCATGCCATTTAAAAACTGAAACACCTACAATAACAATAACAATTGCGACAACCGTAATAGCTAATAAGTATGCATCCATCTTGCTTTCCACCTTCCCTTTAAGTAAACGCTTTCTTTATGTAGCAAAAAAGCTCTAAACCTGTTAATTTTTTAAAAAATACGTTTTAATTATCGAAATCGTTTACATTAATTAAATCAGAAAACGATTTCATCTTTTTATTACTTAAATTATATGAAAAAAAAATTCTTAAATCAATAAAAAAACTCAAAAAAATTTTATCAATTTTCTTCCATAGAGTTTCAACGCACAAAAAAATCCAATCATGTTAATGATTGGATTTATCTTATTTATTTAGTGATGGTGGGATCAGCGGTTTGACTGTCGATAATTGGTTTTTCGCTTGTTTTTAACGTTATTTCTTCATATTCTCCCGGCGCTAATACACTTTTATCTCCTCTCATGAGATACGTATAGGCGATGATAGAAATGAATAGACCAAATGTCCAGGCATTATCCCATAAAAAGCGCAGTCCAGGAATCAGTAAGCCTAAAACAGGTATGGCCACGCCAATTACTAATGCATAAATACCGTTTTTATTAAAACCAGTTGAATAACTATAGCGACCGTTTACCTCGTATAAATCCTTTAATGCCATCTGTCTCCTTCTTACAAGCCAGTAGTCAGCAATGGCGATCCCGTCTATAGGACCAAGCAGCGCTCCGTATGTTCCAAGCCATCCAAAGATATAATTCCCGAAATTAGACATGATGTACCATGGCTGAAGCAAAATAGCAAAGATACCGGTTACTAGCGCTCCCATCGCAAACGTGATTTTCTTTGGATTCAGATTCTCAATTGCACGGGCCGGCGCCACAATATTTGCTCCCACATTAATCGTTAAAGAAGAAAGCACGATAACGATTGTTCCTAAGAAAATGATAAACGGAGGGAATTTAGCTACTAACGCCACTGGATCCCAAATAGCTTCTCCGAATATAACGATGGTTGCCGAGGTAACAGCAATTCCAATAAATGAAAAAATACTCATTGTCAATGGCAAAGAGAAGGTTTGCGCAACCATTTGGGATTTCTGGCTTCTAGCATATCGACAAAAATCCGGAATGTTCAAAGCGAGCGTCGCCCAAAATGCAATGACTCCGGTTAAAGCAGGAAAAAATACAGCTAGAAATTCTCCGGTGGATGTAAATTTAGAAGGTGTAGATAAAATGGGCCCCCACCCTCCTGAGTTTGTATAAGCCCATATAAAAAGAATAATAGCTGAAATACCAATAACCGGAGCAGCAATCGCTCCTAACACTTTAATTGCTTGCGGTCCTTTATACGCCACTCCTACATTTAAAAGCCAAAAGAGAGCAAATACAATGGCTGTATGACCAGCTAAACCATTCCAAGATGAAAATGAAGCGCTTAGCAGTGTATCAATTGCTTCCGTTCCAATCCATGTATTAATTCCAAACCATCCAGCAGCCACAATAGCCCTAGCCAGTGCTGGGATATGTGCTCCTTTATCTCCAAACCACAGGCGGGCAAATACCGGATAAGGAATGCCAAACTTGGTTCCAGCGTGAGAATTAAGCAAAATAGGAATAAGAACAATTACATTTCCTAAAAAGATTGTACCAATTGCCTGCCACCAGTTCATTCCAAGCGTCATCATTCCGCTCGCCATTGTGTAAGCTGGAATACACAGACACATCCCAATCCAAAGCGTGGCAAAGTTAACTCCTTTCCAAGAATGTTCTTTCATCGTAGTAGGACGTAAATCTTCATTCCAAAGATCGCTGCCGCTCAGCTGATTGTGCGTCTCATCTGTGAGCGTCACAATTCCATCTTGCTCGATTTGTGTTTTCATCCATAAAACCCCTTTTCATAAAATAAGTTCATTTCAAAAAACAAATTTTATTTGAATTTTCTGAAATATAAAGGCGTTTGTGACGATTCCTTCTAGTATGTGATCAATACTAACGTTATTCCTTATTATATTTAATGCGAAACAGGGATACACTGGACAAATTGTAACATTATTTGAGGGAACTTTTATATATTGTGTAGTGTTAACTCTTTTGGTTGTTAGATAACCTAACACACAAAAAATCATCGCCTGAAAGCTTCAAGCGATGATTTTTGAACTTAATGTACGTATTTTTTTTGAAAAGCCGTAATGCTTTCGTATTCTTCTTTAAATAAACGAGCCAAACGAATATAGATAGTCGTTAACTCTTTATATACTTCACTGTTTTCTTTGATTGGATAATGATGATTAGTCGCTCCAACCATATCGGAAACAACGTTTAATGAGTCGACTTCGCCAAGGCTATATAAGCCAAGAATAACTGCTCCTAGACATGAACTTTCAAAGCTTTCCGGCACGGATACTTCTTGGTTAAAAATATCTGCCATCATTTGGCGCCAAAGTGCGGAACGTGCAAATCCGCCTGTTGCCTGAATTTTTGTAGGTTCTCCAATTAACTCTTCAAGTGCTAATAATACCGTATACAAGTTAAAAATAACGCCTTCTAATACGGCGCGAATCATATGTTCTTTTTTATGATGCAAACCTAGGCCAAAGAACGAACCTTTAGCATTTGCATCCCAAAGCGGCGCACGCTCTCCTGACAGGTATGGATGAAACAATAAGCCGTCTGCTCCAGGTTTCACTAAAGCCGCAATATCCGTTAATACTTCATATGGATCTTTTCCAAGACGTTTAGCTGTTTCGACTTCCGACGCTCCAAATTGATCACGAGCCCATCTAAAAATCATGCCTCCGTTATTTACAGGGCCGCCAATTACCCAGTGGTCTTCTGTCAACGCATAACAGAAAATACGACCTTTAGGATCGACTACTGGCTTGTCAGTGACTGCTCGAATAGCTCCGCTTGTCCCAATTGTTACTGCAACAACGCCTGGTTCAATCGCATTTACACCTAAGTTTGATAATACGCCATCGCTTGCACCTACAATAAAGGGCGTATCCGGCAGTAAGTGCATCTCAACTGCAAGCTCTGTGTTTAGCCCTTTCACTTGATGCATAGTTGAAACAGGAGTGGATAGCTGATCTGTCGTCACACCTGCTACTTTTAATGCTTCTTCATCCCACGCAAGATTTTTCAGATTAAATAAACCTGTTGCTGATGCAATCGAATAGTCGATCACATATTCGTTAAACAACTTAAAGAATACATATTCTTTAATTGAAATAAACTTATGTGTTCCCTTCACTAATTCAGGCTGTTCATTAGAAAGCCATGTTAGCTTGGAAAGTGGCGACATCGGGTGAATAGGCGTGCCTGTACGTAAATAAATCTCATGGCCGTTGTATTCATTTTTAATTTTTTCCGTCCATTCTGCACTTCTATTATCGGCCCACGTAATACATTTTGTCAGCGGCTTTCCCTGCTGATCAACGGCAATAACACTGTGCATAGCTGAGCTGAATGAAACGCATAAAATATCCTCAGGTTTTACATCGCTTGTTTTTACAACCGTTTGAATGGTACGTACAACTGCTTGAAAAATTTCTTCAGGATCTTGCTCAGCCATCGCGGGCGTAGGCGAGTATAGTGGATACTCAATCCCATGGTTAGCAATGACTGTACCGTCTACTGAAAATAATACAGACTTTGTACTCGTTGTTCCGATATCTACACCTATTGCATATTTTTTGCTCATGCTGCTGTCCCCCTACTTTACTACTTTACTTATTTACAACACCGTGACCGCCGAATTCATTTCGAAGTGCTGCTACAACTTTTCCTGTAAATGTATCTTCCTCTAATGAACGATAGCGCATCATTAGCGATAAAGCAATAACAGGAGTTGCCGTTTGAAGATCAAGGGCAGTCTCTACGGTCCATTTCCCTTCACCAGAAGACTGCATGACTCCTTTAATACTATCTAGTTTAGGATCTTTTGAAAACGCATTTTCCGTTAGTTCCATTAACCAAGAGCGAACGACAGATCCGTTATTCCAAACGCGCGCTACGGCTTCATAGTCGAAATCAAACTGACTTTTTTCCAGAACTTCAAATCCTTCAGCAATGGATTGCATCATTCCATATTCTACACCATTATGAACCATTTTTAAAAAGTGACCGCTTCCGCTTTTGCCTGCGTACATAAATCCATTTTCTACGCAAATATCACTAAAAATTGGTTCAATTGTACGGAATGCTTCTGCATCTCCGCCAATCATTGTACACGCTCCGTTTCTTGCACCTTCCATTCCGCCGCTTGTCCCTACATCAAAGAAGTAAATACCTTTTTCCTGAAGATCCTGAGCACGTCGAACAGATTCTTTATAATTAGAGTTTCCTCCATCTATTACAATATCTCCTTCTGACAGAAGGTCTTTTAGTTCTGTAATCACATTTTCCGTTACTTCTCCAGCCGGAACCATAACCCATACAACTTTAGGTGAAGGGGGAAGTTCGTTGACTAGCTCTTCAATAGTAAAGGCACCAGCTGCTCCTTCATTTGAAAGTTTTTCTACCGCTTCTTTATTCACATCATAAGCTACAACTTCATGATGGTTGTCCATTAAATTTAATGATAAATTATATCCCATTTTTCCTAAACCGATTAATCCAATTTTCATTTTATAAACTCCCTTTGAAAAAAAATTTCACATTACCTCCATTATACGAATTATTTTTCATTTTGCAATCGTTTACAAGAAAATTTTTTTCACACATATTTTTGTGCTATACTCTTTTTACTACTAAATTCGTGGAAAGGAACATCAGTTATGACGCAAAATTGTTTAGGAAAAATTCGTTCTCACTATGCTAGATTCAGTGAAAAAGAGAAAAAAATTGCAAATTATATTTTAGAACAGCCGGAACAAATTATTCACAGTACCATTAACGAAGTAGCAGACGATTTAAATGTAGCTGATGCAACAGTCTTTCGCTTTTGTAAACGAATTGGCTTCAAGGGCTATCAGGCGATGAAAATAGCGCTGGCTGCTGAAATTATGACGCCTATTCAGCAGATTCACGAGGAAATTGCTGAAACGGATAATGAAAAAACGATCGCTGAAAAAATCTTTCGCTCCAACGTGCGAACGCTTGAGAATACATTACAAATACTAGAGGGCAATGCTATTGAAAAAGCCGTCAAACTTTTAATGAAGGCCGATAAAGTTCAATTTTATGGCACGGGAGGCTCTTCAGTCGTAGCTATGGATGCTTTTCATAAATTTGTGCGAACAGGAATTAAAACGTTTGCATTTATCGATTCCCATTTCCAGCTTATGTCCGCTTCTCAATTGACGAAACAAGATGTAGCGGTAGTGATTTCTCATTCTGGAACAAATAAAGACACGATGAACATTTTAAATACAGCAAAAGCGAACGGCGCCAAAACGATTGGGATCACGGGTTTTCCTAAATCTCCATTAAGTCAAAACGTTGACGTTTCTCTTTATACAAGTTCAGAAGAAACCGAATATCGATCTGAAGCTCTCGCCTCGAGAATTGGACAGCTAAGCCTCATTGATGCTTTGTATGTTAATGTAATGATTGCGAATAAAGACACCTCTAAACACTCGCTTGAAAAAGTACGCGATGCTATTGCTGAAACTAGAATTTAATGTTTCGCCCTTATATATTCTTCAACTACAACATCAAACAGAGCATAAAATATATGCTCTGTTTAGTGCGGTTCTTCACTTAAAATTTTCAGGTTTTCATTCTCATTTAACATTTTCTAAGTTGCTACATATGATAAAGCACAACTTTTAAAAAGTAGGTGAAGTGTGTATGGATATTATCTATCGCACTGCAAAACTAGATGATTATACAGAAGTAAATAAAATATTAGGGGAATCACTAGAACTCCACGCAAATGCGCTCCCTTCTATGTTTGATAACCAAATGGCTGTTTTATCTCCAGAACAATATCAAGCTACCCTTTATTATGCAACCATTGATATTCTTGTAGCTCAATATCGAAATCAAATTATTGGAGCGTCTGTTGTTGAATTAAAATATAACCCTCCCACCACGTTAGCTCCGCTTTCCTACACAGCATACATCCAATATTTTGGTGTAAAAAAAGGCTTTCAAAATTATGGGGTAGGAAAAGGTCTTTTTTCTGCTACGAAACAGTGGGCTGTACAAAAAGGAGCAAATGACCTCCAGCTTACCGTATGGGCATTTAACGAAAAAGCACGTGCTTTTTATGAAAGTCTTGGACTGGAAAACTTAAGCTATCTTATGACTACTTCACTACAGCCATAAATCGTTCCATTAACGCAGGCTAGGCACGTATCTCCTACGTGCCTAGCCTCCGTTATTCAAATAAAAGACTAAATCATTTTAACGCGTTAATTTACGCAGCTTATATACATACTAAAAGAAGTTTATTACGTAGCCGGATTGCCTTCTTGCAGCTGTTCTTGTTCATCACGCTGACGGTGAGCCAAACGACTTGCCGCACTAGAAGCTACGCTCGCTACCAAATCATCTAAAAAGGTATTAACTCCTTTTTCTTTTTTACAGTCCAGCTTTTCAATAATACCTACTTTTACTTTATCTAAATAGCCAAAGGTCGTAACAGCGATACTGCCATAGGTTAAAACGGCACCTAAAGCAATCGTTTCGTCAACGCCAAACAACCCTTCGTCTTGTTCTACAATACTTTGAAGAGGTTCTGATAATTTATTTTGCTCAGCTAACTTATCAAGTTCGATTCCAACTAGAAGGGCATGCTGAATTTCTCGCTTTTGCAGTACTCTCTCTACGCTTTCAGCGCATTCCTGAATGGTTAGAGCTGGATGATAAGGAAGCTGTAAATCATACACAATTTCAGCAATATCCAAAACTGTTACGCCACGCTCTTCCAGCAAATTAAATGTTGCCTTTGCTACTTCTTTGCTCGTTGGGATTTTTTTCGCTGTCATGTCTCTCTCTCCTTTTCAAGTTGTTGTCTCTCTTTATACTAAATTCGATGAGAGCCGCTAAAAACCTTTTTTGTTCATCCGCCTGAGTTCATAAACTCGTCACATATCTCTTTAGGCGCTCATTACATTTACTTGCTATAATAAAATTATCGAATCAGGAGGTTTGTCTACTGTGGAAGAAAAACAAAGTAAATTTAGCAGAGGCTTATTATTATTTTTCATTGGCGCAACAGCCCTTTTCTTTATCATCTTAATCGTTCTGTTTCTCATGTCTACTTTTGGAAAAAGCGAAAAAGAAGCTGTGGCTCTGCTCGCAGGAAATCACTATGCTATCGTTAAAGAAGAGAATTCATATACTCTTTATGATCAAAAAGAAAACAAGCCTATTTTGAAAGATGTAAACGGCTATTTCGGTGCTCGCAATATCCGAAGTTATGTAAAGAATGACACAGAATTGGTTTCGATTGATGAAAAAGAAGAGGAATATACGAAAAAACCGCTAGAAAAAGCCACTCAAGCAGAAAAAGATATGTTTAAAAAGATGAAAAAATTAGATTAACAAAAAAACGAATCATCAATCAAACTGTTTGATTGATGATTCGTTTTTTTTGTTAAAGTGGACGCAGATTTTATCTGTTTCATTCCTTCTATCAGTTGGTTGGAGGGCAAGGCGAAGATTTCTGCGGAAACAGCGGAACAGGTGAGACCCCGCAGGAGCACAAGCGACGAGGAGGCTCACCGCCCGCCCGCGGAAAGCGGAGTCTTGCACGGAAATCAACTGCGGCCGAGCAAGCTGCCCAGATTATATATCCAGATTGTTCATGCTTGGATGAAATTCATTTCGTTACGTCCCAACCTCTTTTTTTAGCAACGCATGCCTCTTTCTCGTCATTCGCTAAAAAATTCGTTACAATAAAATAAAGAACGATTTTTAGAAAATGTGTTACAATAAAGGTAACGCTTTCATTCAAATGCATAGGAGTCGATTATTCATGTCAGAAAGTAAGCGGAAGTTAGAAGAAATTTCTTTTTATAGTGACGCACTGCAAGAAGATGTCACGTTACTAGTCTATTTGCCGTCAAACTATTCTACGCTCTATAAGTATTCTCTACTTATCGCCCAAGACGGAAAAGATTATGTTATGTACGGACGTACACCTCGTTTAATCGATGATTTAATGAACGAGTCAGAAATCGATCGTACTATTTTTGTTGGAATTCCATATAAAAGCGTGGAAGACAGACGCGATAAGTATCATCCAGAAGGAAAGCAGGTAGATGCTTACATTCGCTTTTTAGCACATGAACTTGTGCCATTTTTGGATAAAACATATCCTACATATCAAATGGGAAAATCGCGTGTTCTAATTGGTGATTCGCTTGCTGCTACAGTTTCACTGCTGACGGCCATTGCGTATCCTCACACGTTCGGGAAAGTAATTATGCATTCTCCTTTCGTGAACGATGCTGTATTACAAACGGTCAACTCATTTGCTTCTCCTTCACTTCTGGATTTGTATCATGTTATTGGAACGGAAGAAACGGATGTCAAAACAACACAAGACGGTATATTGAACTTTATTGAGCCTAACCGCCTGTTGCACGAACAAATGAAGCAGCGTGGATATTCTGTTTTCTACGAAGAATTTAATGGAAATCATACGTGGAAATACTGGCAAAAAGACGTAAAGCGGTCGCTTCAATATATGTTGAAGTAGAAAGATATCATATTTTTTGAAAATTTGTTATAATAAGCTCGCTTTATACATATTTTATGATCTTACTTTGGAGGGATTTTTTATGAAATTTGGCGTTGTACTTTTTCCATCTAAAAAATTGCAAGATGTAGCGAATTCTTATCGAAAGCGCTATGATTCTCACTATTCATTAATTCCGCCTCATCTTACATTAAAAGAAGTCTTTGAAGCTACAGAAGACCAAATTGACGAAATTGCGGCTAATTTGCGTAAAATTGCCGAAGAAACAAATCCATTTACATTAAATGTAACGAAAGTAAGCTCATTTTCACCAGCCAATAACGTTATTTACTTAAAAGTGGAACAAAAGCCAGAACTGACGTCACTTTACAATAAACTTCATGAAGGCAATCTCGAACAACCAACTGAGTATTCATTTATTCCACATATTACAATTGGTCAACGACTTTCAGATGATGAGCACTTAGATGTGTATAGCCAGTTGAAGCTTGTAGATGTCGCTCATGAAGAAACAGTTGATCGCTTTCATTTAATGTACCAGCTTGAAAATGAAACATGGACTGTGTTTGAAACATTTCGTCTTGGAAAGGGATAAGATACGTGAACATCAAAGTACTAACGAACAAACAAGATCCTTCTGATGCTTACTTCGTACGTCAAAAAGTATTTGTAGAAGAACAGCAGGTTGATGTAGAGCAAGAAATCGATGAATACGATTCCGAAGCCCTGCATTTAGTTGTATACAAAGGAAATGCACCAATTGGGGCAGGACGCTTCCGTATGGTAGAGGACTATGGAAAAGCCGAACGAATCTGCGTTCTTTCTTCTTATCGAAAAGACGGTGTAGGAAAGCTTTTGATGGATAAGTTAGAAGAGATCGCAGCAGAGCATGAGATTGAAAAGATTAAGCTGCATGCTCAAACGCATGCGGAAGGATTTTATAAAAAGCTAGGCTACGTAACGGTTTCAGGTGAATTTATGGATGCTGGAATTCCACATGTGGAGATGGTAAAGAAACTAAGTAAAAAACACTAGGAATTGAACCTGGTGTTTTTGCTTTTTTAAAGGATAAGAACCTTTGCTTTGCTTATACTAATACCTAATCATGTGAATTAGGTGAAAATATGGATGAACTTATCGGAATTGCACTAGAACTCTTTATCGGATTTATCTGCTTGTTTATCTTAACTAAATTTTTAGGCAGAGCGACGATCACTCAGCTTACCACTTTTGATTTTATCTCTGCTCTTGTATTAGGAGAGTTAGTAGGAAATGCGTTATATGACTCAGAAGTAGGCATAGGCAAAATTTTATTTGCTGTTATCTTTTGGGGAGCGCTTATTTATGTCACCGAAGTTATTACTCAAAAAAATATTCGCCTGCGCTTGTTTTTAGAAGGACGGCCATCTATTATTATTCGAAAAGGGAAAATTTCGTACAAAGAACTTAGCAAAAATCGATTAGATATAGATCAGCTTCTTCATATGCTGCGTTCAAAAGACATATTTTCCATTCGTGAAGTTGAATATGCGATTTTAGAAACAGATGGCTCGCTAAGCGTATTGCCAAAATCTGATTATGCTAAGCCAACAAGAAGCGATCTGCAGCTGCCTCCTTCTGAACCTGTTTTATCTATCGCCTTCGTCAGTGATGGACGTTTGCTTTTGAAAAACTTAATTCAGTCAGGCTTTGATGAAGACTGGCTAAAGAAACAATTAAAAAAACAGGGATTTACCGATTATAAACAGGTGCTTTATGCTGAATGGCAGCAGGGCCGTACACTTTTTATTGAATCTTACTAAGGTGTTTTTTACTTGTTCATTACTTTGTTAAAAATCGTGAGCGCATTCATTCTGCTGCGTTCACGATTTTTTCTATTATACCCGTGTATTAATCACTAGGCCCTTATTTGTTAGCTTGCTGTATACACGCTCTGCTGCTTGAAGGTTTTTTCGCTTTTGTACTGAACTTGGCGTCAATTCCAATGAGTGAGAACGCGATTCAAACTCTTCGTCAAAGCTTTTTTTCTGGACAGGCCAAATACGATTTGAAAAAGAAGCATTATTTTTTTGAAGGCGATTTGCATATTGAATAGACTGATAAGGCGTGACGGGCAGTATATATCCCATATGAACCCTCCTCTTTTTCAAAATACCTTCTACTCCCAGACCTCAGTATTTTTCGCAAGAAGTATCGACATTGAAACAGCTCACTTACGCCCTCTTCTAGACTTGTTCAAAACAGATAGCACTTTGTATCTATACCTCCTTTTTTTGAACATATGTGATCTCTTACTCAATATATACCCTTTTTTATATCGTATCCCTCCAAAAATATCCGTACTCTTTTTAAAAAAAGATGATTTTGATATGATAGACTTTGATTATAGAATAAAAACTGTGCGTATATACACATCTATATCGATGTAGAACAAGAGCGGCTTCTTGCTTTAACTCCCTCTTATTTACTATTGATTGTTCATGTTTTACAAAGGAGGCCATGTTTTTTGCAACGTGCACTTTATCAAAAACAGATACTTAATCTTGCTATAACGGCTAGAGACCGATTTCAATATTTATATGAAGCTAGTCTCCGAGGAGAAATAACATGTGCTCACTGCGGAGAACCAGTTAAATTATATCTGGGGATTGAACATTCTCCTTACTTTTATCATGCTCAAGTTCCTCATGAAAGAGAAGAGTGTTCAGACACACTATCAGAAACAACAGCTGTACAACAAATAAAAGAAACTCCGGCTGAATACAGAGAAACCAATGGATTTCGTATTCCTAAAGGACGAGCTATTGGTGAGAAAAATTCAACTGTAAAAGAGAAAGCGACATGGAGGCCTTCCGCGCCTTTTTCAAGTGTTCCTGCTTTTCGCTCAAAACCACCTGTTCCTAAACACTCTGACTCTACTTATTTAAATGAATTTAAAGAGAGCGGTATTGAATTAGATTCGAACCAATGGAAAGCTGTTACACATTCAGAAGGACCTCTTCTTATTCTAGCCGGTGCAGGAAGCGGAAAAACGCGTGTGTTAACAGCTCGCACCGCATATATGATACAAGAAAAACAAATTGATCCAAAATCCATTATGCTGGTGACTTTCACGGCTAAATCAGCTAAAGAAATGAAAGAACGATTGGCTACATATCCAAAGATGTCCGGCTTACATCTTCGTCAAATGCTAGTTGGAACTTTTCACAGCATTTTCTTACGTATGATTGTTCATCACAATCCTCAAGCGTGGCAAATGGATCGCCTGCTGAAATGGGATTGGCAAAAAGAACAGATCGTGAAAGAAGCAGCAAGAGAGCTCCACGTGGATGAAAAAGATTTCCCGTTTGATCAGGCACTTCAGCAAATCGGCTATTGGAAAAACACGCTTGTTGGCGTGAAAGATGTTCGCCCAAAAGACAAATGGGAACAAGATGTGCACTTTTTATATCGTCGCTATGAAGAAGTCAAAAAGCAAAAACAGCTATTCGATTTTGATGACATGCTGTATGGATGTTATGAAATGCTAAAACAAAATCCCGATTTGCTAACTCGTTATCAAAAAAGATTTCGCTATTTTTTAATTGACGAATTTCAAGATATCAATAAAGTTCAATATAAAATTATGAAAATGCTAAGTGAAGACTCTAAAAACTTGTGTGTCGTAGGAGATGATGATCAATCAATTTACGCTTTCCGCGGAAGCGACCCTTCGTTCATCTTAAACTTTGAAAAAGATTTTGCTCATACAACTGTTATTACGTTAAACCAAAATTATCGTTCAGCTCACGCCATCGTTTCTTCCGCTAATAAAGTAATTGCACGAAATACAGCGCGCCGACAAAAAGAAATGGCTGCCCAGTTTGATAATGAGTTAAGACCTACCTTCTTCTTTCCATACGACGAAGAAGAAGAAGCAACAATGATTGTAACGGATATGAAAGAAAAGATTAAGCAAGGAGCTTCTCCAACTGACTTCGCGGTCTTGTACCGAACTCACGCTTCTTCACGCGCCATCTTTGAACGTTTATCGCAGTCAAACCTGCCATTTTCAATCGAACAAGATGCGGATTCGTTTTATAAAAGAAGAATGGTTCGAAGTTTACTTTCATTTCTACGCTTGAGCGTGAATCCAAATGACGCAAGTTCGCTACAAGATTTAGTGAACGCACTCTTTTTAAAGAAAACAGCAGTCAATGACTTAAAAGCAGCAAGTATTCTTCATGATGGTACATTTATTGATGCGCTTGAATATCTTCAAGATTTAAAACCGTTTCAGCAAAAAAAGCTCAAGAAAGTAATTCCTTTATTCAAGTCGCTAAAATCAATGTCTCCTTCTTTGGCACTTGAGACGATTTCTAAGGATATGGGATTCGATGATTTTGTCAAAAAACGCGGAAATGAAGGAAATATGATGGAAAAAGGTTCGGATGACGTGCGGGATTTAAAAGTTGTAGCACGTAAATTCAAAACCGTACCTGAACTGTTAGAGCATGTGGATCATATGATTGCCATGAACACAGAGATGAAAGCTTTAAGCAAGCAATTTAATGAAAGTATTCAGCTAACCACCATTCACCGAGCAAAGGGTCTTGAATATAAGCATGTATACGTACTGAGCAGCGTAGACGGAGGATTGCCTCATGATTATGCACTCGAAGCTTATCGAGGCGGAGATGATGTGCCGCTTCAAGAAGAACGCCGCCTTTTATATGTAGCCATGACGCGTGCACAGAATTCACTTTACTTATCTGTTCCGCAAACTAGAAGAGGTAAAACCGCTTATCCTTCGAGATTTCTGAAGTCTTTTATAAAAAAAGTATAAAGCAAAAAAGGCTGGGACAAAAGTATTTTAGTCAAATTGAAGTACGAACGGTTAATCAAAATTATTGATTAACCGTTCGTACTTTTTATTGTCATGTACATGTAGAGTTAATATATTTAGTTGCTTCTAGCTGTTGATTGGAGGGCTCTTTGGGGAAAAGCGGAAGGGATGAGACCCCGTAGGAGCTCATGTATCCAATTTTCTCCTCTTTAGATTGGATTGATTTCGTTACGTTTCAACCTCTATTATTAACCAAACATTCCACTAAGAGGTAGATATTCATAAGTAGATGCGTTACACTACGTTATGTACTGCATTACTATATTTTAGGAGGTTCCATTATTGAACGCAAAGCTTATTCATGAAAATGAAAAGATTTTTTTCATTTTGTGTATGGTTATCAGCTTATTAACCTATTTGTTTTTAATTATTTCACTCGTCGGCATTCTCTACATTGCAATCGGTTTTTTCATTACATTTATGCTACACGGTTTCTCTATTGCTCAAATTCGCAATAATGGAGTTAGATTGACAGAGAAGCAGTTCCCGCATACTTATCATCAGGCAAAACATTTATCTTCAGAGCTGGATTTAGAGCTGCCCGATATTTATATTGTTCAATCAGGCGGCTTATTAAACGCGTTTGCTACACGTTTTTTTGGACGTCACTTTGTCGTTTTATACTCCGACATTGTTGAAATGATTGAAGATAATCAAGAAAAAGAACTTTCTTTTATCATTGCCCACGAATTAGTTCATATCAAACGTAAGCACACACTCTACCACTCACTTATTCTACCTGCTCTTTGGGTTCCTTTTTTAGGAAAAGCTTACTCTAGGGCCTGTGAATATACATGTGATCGCATAGCTTCCGTTGCGATTGGTGATGCAAAAGCTGCCACTCAAGCACTCACTATACTTGCGGTTGGTCATTGTCTAAATAAAAAAGTAAATCAGGAAGAATTTGTTCATACGCACTCACAGGAAAAAGGTTTTTTTATGTGGTTGAATCAAGCTACTTCAACTCACCCTCCTATCGCTCATCGTATTAAAGAAATTAATTACTTAGCACAGCATCCCGAACTGTTTGATCTTGATTCTAACGCATTTCAAACAAATGAAATTGCCTAAATGGAAAAAAGCCCTGACACCTCAGGGCTTTATATAAAAATATTAAATTATTTTTTCTCATTTAGCATTTTAGCGATGGTCGCAAAATCAATGGATTGATTATTGTTTGCAATCGCCTTAACAATTTGTTCTTCTTTTTGTTTTGAAATTGGCTTATTCGCAATTTGTGCTACTCGCTTCACAATATTACGCACCGTTTGCTCATCTTTAAAATTAGCATTTTGTACAGAATTCGCAAGTTCAAAAATATCCTTCATATTAACGCCTGTTTTCTTTTCTATATTTTTAAACATATTATTATCCATTTTGCATGACCTCCTTTATTTATACTTCATCGTATGCACCATGTGCCTAGATGGTGCCCTTTACATTTAATAAAAAAATAAAGTGCGAGTGAAACTTCACCCGCACTTTTCGGTGCCTTATTCATAGAAGGGATTAATTGTAAAAACAAACACAACCAACAATAATTAATAGAATGAATAATACAACGATTAACGCAAAACCACCGCCGTAGCCACCACCGTAACCACAACCACCGTAGCCAAATCCGCAGCCCATAATATTACACCCCCTCTGTTTTACTCTCTATACTGTATGTTCAATAATATGATTTTGTATGGGCTTTTCAACTGTGTACATTAAATTTCATTGTCCAAACGGATCTTCAGCATCTTGCTCATCAAGTCTTTTTACATTTTGCTGCAGTTTCCTCTCTTGCTGTTCCATCTGATTTTCTGCTTTTTCTACTTCTTTCATTCTCTTTCGATGTTCTCCCATCATATGCTGTTCAAAAAACCGTTCAAATTCATCGAAAAAATCTGGCATCTCTACACCTCTCTCCACTCCATGTAAAAAAGCATTGTCCGAGTGACAATGCTTCTATTGCTTATCGCTTTGGTAACTTTGAACCGCAGCCGCAACCACCTTGTTTTGGAGAAGGGTACTGGACTGGCTTAGGAATGGCATGCCCTTTCTTCACCGATTGTTTTGTCATTGGTTGTGGATGATAAGGCAGGGGCTGAGGGTATTGATTAGGATTATAATTATAATGATAATACATCATGTTTCCCTCCTTTTCACAGCATCCTATCTATAACATTATATTCAGGACTAAAGAAAGACGTTCTATCTTATTTGTCCATTTTGCGCTGCAGGGACAAAAATAAATCCGTGCTGTTTTTTTGTTTCCTCACTCTCGGTCTTTCTCCTCCCTTTTGCTCTGTCACTTCACGCAGCCGATTTTGCAGTTCTTGAATTGTCCCTTGAGCTTGATGATTGTACTGTACAATAGACTGTTCGGTTTTTGATTTTTGTTCATTGACGCATGCTTTAAGCCAATCTATTTTTTCCTCTAGCTTCTTTTTTTCTTCTTCATGCTTTTGCTGTAATTCCAATAACTCTTCCTTCATATCTTCATATTCAAATTCTTGGTGCTTGAATTTTTGATATTCTTCTTTATAAAAAGCCAACTCCGACTTCAATGAAGCAATATATTGTTTTGTTTTTTCCTCGCTCATGCCCTTCACTCCTCCATTATAAATAACCCACAGCTTCTAAAAAATCAGTTAAAGATGAATAACACTTTTTATTAACATGAATATGCTGTAATTGAGTTTATTATTTCCTTCATTTTTTATGCTCGCTCCAACTAGGATTTATTCCGATAAATTCCGCTTTTACTAAGGAACATAAAAGCAGGTCATTCATACACTATAGTAGTCCGATACCTAGTAACAAAAAGCGTAAAGGAAGGACAATTACAATTAGGAGGTTTAAAAATGGCAGAACTTTTTGAATCATTATGTATCCGCGTACCTAAAGTGTACGACTGGGTTAGACGTCAAGTTGTTTTACCACAAATCTTTACGAACGACACTTCATTATTTGAAGAAGAAGCACTTAAAGATTTAGGCCATGACGTAGAAGTGGAAATTGTTTTAACAGATAGTGAAGGTCACCCTGTAGATCCTTCAGATGAAGACGCACTTGATAACGTGATTGAGCTTGTGCCGCACGGTGGTCGCAGACCTAAAAAAATTGTGTTACCAGATGGAGAAGTTGTTGTTCTTCATGAAGTAAAATTATCAATTAGCGGCTTTTACCGAGTTAAGTTAATTGAATTGAATGGACATCACAAACACGATGAGGTTGAATCTAGCGTTATTCCTTGGAAAATACATCAAACATTCTATTTATGCGCCCCGGAAGGAACAGAACCTGTTGTCCACCTTGAATCTTTTGAAGGAACTGACGGTTCTCTCAGATTATCAGATTGTCACTTACAGCAATTAAGCTTTGATCTTATGTTATGCCTAAGTGTTCAAATTGAAAAAGATGTTAAAGTTGAAGTAGAAGGAAGCTTCTGCTACCCTCGCCCTGAAATCATTTCTACAAGCAGCTGCTCACCTATTGAATATCCACCTCAATGTGATGCTATTTTCCCTGGAAGACCACATCACGATGATTTTGATGGAGACGATGTAGAGTCAGGCTTCGACCATCACGAATTTGATTAACAAGATAAAAAGCCAGAGGAGAATATTTCTCCTCTTTTTTCATCCTTTACGCGCTTTCTGCATACATATAAATAAAACTGCTATGGGCAGCTCTAACGACCAGATTAATTTATAGCTCAGCAGGAAAGGAGACTACTAGATGAGTCGTAACTCCCCTTCCCCTAAAGATGATCTAACTCAATTAAAACAAAAGCTCATACACTATAAATCAGAAATTCGAAACGTGCAAAACCAACTAAAAAGCTATGAACGAGCTTTAGAGCGAGAAAAAGAAAATACATCGTTTTGGAAAAAGAAACACGCTGAGACGCTTTCTACATCTGAAAAAGAAGTAGAAATTGAAGAATTAGAAAAAGAACTGGATCTACTGAGAAACGAGCTTTCCGAACAAAAAATTATTGCCGAAGCGTTTCGAGAAAAAGCTTCAAGGAAACAGCCCGTTATTGAAGAAAAAATCGTGGAGAAAGTAATTGAAAAGATTGTAGAAAAACCCATAGAAAGGTTCGAAAAAAGCGATATCCTCTGTTTCTTCCAACATTCCATACTGCTGCCAGAACAAGATGAAAGCGAGCTGATGATGTTCGGCAACGTAATTATTCAAAATCAAACGAGCAGTACTTTACGCTCTCCGGTGCTTTGCTTAAAGATGAAGCCTACTGCTTCTGCTATGTTAAGCGGGAAGATCATTGATGAAAAAGATATTGAAGCTTCTAGTATCCCCTCTTCTTCTTTAGAATGGCGCTACGCTCATCCAAAATGGAACGAAAAAATTCAAAATGACGGTGAATATTGGATTAAACCCATTAAGCAAACAGTATTAAAGCCCAAAGGCAAATTACTATTTGACTCTTTTCAAGTAGTCATTCCTCTCTCCACTGATACAACTTCATTTATTCTAGAAGGCTTTTTCTATAGTGAAGAGTGGCAGGAAGGTATTCCTTTTTTAAATAAAGTTGTGCTAAATTTCCCTTAATCATTAAAAGACATATTGACGATCAATATGTCTTTTAACTCGTCCATTTATTTCATAAAAGATTCTATAATTCCTGCACACCCTGCAATAGCTAAGATCGTAATAATAGGAATAGCAATGTGCGGGACCGCTACATAACTAAAATAAATCCCTACCGCACACCATATGCCTGTACACCAATAGCAGCTGAGCAGTTCTCCAATCCACCTTTGCAGCCCCTTCCCTTTTATCTCTAGGTAAGTTACTGTATTTCCTTGTTCATCTTGATCTTCTACGATTTTATGAAACGGTTTACGAATAAACGCTGTAATTTTATCAAAAACAATTAGACGAGTAAGTCGAAACGTCGCAAAGACAAATAATGTTAGATAAATCCATGTCATCTTCATTCCTCCGTGCATTCACAAACTTATGAAAATAAAAGCTAACGTGCTTCTTCACTGTTAGCTTTTAAAATTACTTAAATTTTAACGATAGATATGGTTTGAATATCATGAAATGTCAATACTGTTTTCTCTTTATTAGGAGGAACGCTTACGTATAAACTTCCTTCTTTTAATTCTAAAATTGTTCCTATATATTTTTGATTTTGGCACGTAATTTCACAAATTGGCTGAGACATATGAGGCGGGAAGCTGCATAGAAATTCAACTTTTTCTTTAATCGTCATAGACTGAAACATTTTATTTGGCTTTTTATTCTCTGATTGCGGTATATCCACGGGAACAATTGAACGCTCTTCCTTTTTTTCATTCTTAATCTCTTCCACTTTTTCTACGTCAGGCTCTTTGACTTCTTGAATAGAAGAAAAGCTGGGCTCTTCTTTTAACACATGCTCTTTCTCTATTCCTTTATTGTCTTGCTGTTTTGAACTAAAATAATATTGCATAGAACGCTGGTTTTGCGTAGCGTTTGGCTGGACAATGTACATTAGCGGCTCATTTTCTTCTGACTTAGATTTTGAGTTAGTCATGAAGCATACCTCCAATTGCTTGTTATCGTTCTTTTAAAAATGTATGCTTGCACACGGAAAAACTTGTTTATTTTTTTGCGGCAGCCTTTTTAGAAATAAAAGCAGCACTATACTTTTTTATATAATTTAGGAAAATACCACAAAAGAAGTTGAGATATAACTAAATTAATTCAATCTAAAGACGCATAAATAGGATACATGAGCTGAACGCTTGTTACACCGCCGTTGATTTCCGTGCAAGACTTCGCTTTCCGCGGGCGGCCAATGAGCCTCCTCGTCGCTTGCGCTCCTGCGGGGTCTCACCCCTTCCACTTTTCCCGCAGGAGTCTTCGTCTTGCCCTCCAATCAACTGCTAGAAAGAGCTAAACAGATGAAACTTATTTTCAAAACAACAAAAAAAAACGAACCACTAATCAAACATGTTGATCAGTGGTTCGTTTTTCACTTGAGCTAAAATACTTTTGTCTCAGTCTCTTCCTCTCATTCAATCAGGTAGAAAACTAAATCCAGCTAAATACCTTTATCTAATTTTATACTCAAGAAGCATACGCAATTCATTCACATACGAACGAGACCCCGTTACAATCAAACGATCATCAAATTCAAGCTCTGTATCGCCATGAGGTACAATAGAATCTTTCCCTCTGAAGATTCGAACAAAAATCACATCTCCTGTAAACGGGAACTTACGAAGCTCTACCCCCTCGTATTTAGGATTACGCATATTAATTTGATAAAGTGCTGTTTCTTGATTCGTTAAGATATTTAAAATATTTGGCGATTCGATTAAAGCTTTTAGCAATGCCGTTGTAGATAACAGCACAGAAAAAACTTCAATGTTATTTTCTTTCATCTTTTCATCTAAGACAGGACTTTCTACGCGGGCAATAACCCGTTCTGTACCATACTCTTTTGCAAATAGAGCAATGTCGCTATTTCTTTCTTCTTCCCCTGTTGTTACAACTAATACATCCGCATCTAAAATCCCCATACTTCTTAACGTTTCCTTACTATATCCATCGATGTCGACGATATTAAAAATGGAATCCGACGTACGGTTTTCAATTTTGTCCTGAGTAGGATGATAAATCGTCACATCATATAAATCAAGATCCATTTCTCGAATAACCGGGAGTGTAAATTGATTTGCACCAAGCATATTGACCTTCAGCTTTCTATCACTGATTTCTGGCTTTGGAAACAGCTTTCTAAAGATAATAGGTGTAATAATACATGTAATAATCGCCACCAAAATCAGCGCACCGGACATTTGTGAATCAATCACACCAATATTTTCACCAACCGTTGCTGCCGCAATAACGAGTGATAAAGTCGATGTTAAAAGAAAACCCGATGCCAAAACGGTTTTCATATCATACCATTTTCTTAAGATTAACGCTGGAACTAGCTTGGATATTAATAATGCAATGAATAATAAAGGCATTAAAATCAGCACTTTTTTATCACTGAACAATGACCAAACGTCAAGCTTCACTCCTACCATCACAAAAAAGATAGGAATTAAAAAACCGTAGCCAAACGAATCTAATTTATGAACTAAGTTTTTATTAGGCGCAAGAAGAGAAACGAGTGATCCCGCTAAAAAAGCGCCTAAAATGTTTTCAACACCAATTGACTCCGAAAGGCCCACTAGAATGATAATGAGTGCAAATACGGCGCGCGTGTCAATTTGAATTGTACCTTTAGACATTGTCTCAAGAAACGATCGGTTTTTAAACTGCTTCCCTATGAAGTATAAAATCACTCCTACTCCAAATAAAATTAAAATCAACCATGTATTGCTATTTCCTGATTTATCATAGACGGAAGCAAATACGGCTAGTAAAATCATCGTGACTAAGTCCGCAATAACCGCAATCAATAAAATGGTTTGTCCAATTGGCTTTTTCATAATCTGTGCATCTTTTAAAGTCGGCACTACTACTCCTAGTGAAATGGTAGAAATAATAAGCGTCATCAAAAAGGCATTATCAATAAAACCGGTCCATACAAAAACATAGGACAAAAATAGTGAAACCGCAAAGATAGCTGCAAACACTAGTATAGAAATGGAAAAAGCATTCGGCACCTTCGCTCCTGATGCCTTTTTGTCTTTTGAATTTCCTCCAGCAAAAGCAGAAAAATCAATTTCCAAACCACTTAAAAACATCAAAAAGATAAAGCCTAAAGTGGAAAGTGTTTCAAGCCACATATCCTGCTCCACAAGGTCAAAACCACTTTTCCCTATAATTAATCCCATAATAATTTCAGCTACGACTACAGGTATAATGTTGAGTTTAAACCGATGCAACAGTATAGGCGTTAAAAAGGCCAAACTAATGACGATAACAAGTGATGTAAAGGACGCGTGCTGTTCCATTAGATTCCCCTCCTTTTACCTTCGCTATTTATAAAACGAAGACGTTAGTATTCAAAATTAAAGGTTAATCATAAAAGCTTGAAGGTTCTCTGTCAACTATATGAACTGATAATGAAAATCCGACATGATTACTCATGTCGAATTCCAAAGTCCCTTCATTATTTTAAATAACTCATAAATGTTGTGGCTAGACCGAAGTAAATTAAAATACTGATAAGATCATTGATCGTTGTAATAAATGGTCCTGATGCGACTGCAGGGTCAATTTTGAATCTGTGCATGAGAAGCGGGATAAACGCTCCTGCTAGTGTAGCCACAATCAATGTTGAAAATACAGAGACGCCTACCAAAGCGCCTAAAACCAGATCTCCCTGCCAAATATAAACAATTAATACAACTAAAAGTCCACATGATGCGCCCGTAATCATTCCGGTAGCTGCTTCTCGGATTAACAGCTTAAATTTGCTTTCTTCTTCGATTTCTCCCGTCGCCAGTCCGCGAACCGCAACGGCTAGTGCCTGTGTTCCTGTATTACCAGCCATACCGCCAATTAAAGGTATAAATACAGCTAAAATAGCTACTTGATTCAACGTATCTTCAAAACGTCCAATTAAACTCGCTGTCATCATTCCTAAAAACAGCAAAATAATCAGCCAAGGCAGCCTCTTTTTGGCCGCTACTAAGGGATTGTGGTCAATCGTATCATCTACATCACTAATACCGGCTAATTTAGAATAGTCATCCGATGCCTCTTCATCAAGAACATCCATCACATCATCAACCGTAATAATCCCTAGAAGATGCTGCTGAAAATCAACAACTGGAAGCGCAAGAAAGTTGTAATCGCGCATAATGCGCGCAACTTCTTCTTGGTCTTCTGCTACTGACACGGATACAACTCGTTCATTCATAACTTCGCTTATCATGGTATCTTCATCTGCTATAATTAAATCACGAAGAGAAATAACACCTGCTAGATGCTTTTGTTCATCAATAACAAATACATAATAAATCGTTTCCGCTTCTGGAGCTTCCCTGCGTAGAATGTGCATAGCTGAATGTACGGTTTGATTTTCACGAATGGCCACAAACTCAGTAGTCATAATACTTCCAGCGGTATATTCCTCGTAATGAAGCAGCTCTTTAATTTCATCGGCTGCTTCTTCATCCATAATCGTTAAATAGCTCGCCACTTGTTCTTTATCCAATTCATTTAATACGTCAACGGCATCATCCGCCGACATTTCCGACAGCATGTCTGCTGCAAAATTGGGATGCATTTCTGAGAGAATTTCTTGATAATCTTCTTCTCGTATCTCTACATTTTCAAAGATATCCGCCATTTCTTCCGGAGATAACATCTCGTACAGCGCAAACCTAGAAGGCTCATCTAATTCTTCAAAAAATTGAGCTTGGTCATACGTATGCATATGTAAAAATTCTTCACGAAATGCATCGATTTCATTTTTTTCTAGAAGTGATAATAAATGTTCGGCGAACCATGCTTTTTCTTCTTTTTCAATTGAATCTGTCATGTCTTCAACCTCCCTGTCGCACAAAACTCATTTAACTTTATGATGAATTTTGTTTTTTTTCAACTCATAGCTCTTTACTCTTTTCCCAATAATATATAAGTTCTACACATAGTTTGCTCCATATAAGGGTAATTTTATATCGTCAAAGGAAAAACCTTTTAAGGATGTGGATAAAAGATGAAAGTAGATATAATAGGCGATATCCATGGATGCTATGATGAATTAAAAGCGTTAACAGAAAAACTTGGGTATGAGTGGCAAGACGGAATTCCTGTCCACTCTGACGGACGGCGCCTTGGATTTGTAGGTGATTTAACAGACCGAGGACCTCATTCACTAAAAGTGATTGAGCTCGTATGGTCACTTGTGATCAAGCATCAGCAAGCTTACTACTGTCCAGGCAATCACTGTAATAAGCTATATCGCTTCTTTTGCGGTAACAAAGTGGAAATTACTCATGGGTTAGAAACGACCGTTGCTGAGTACGAAGCCTTGCCTTCAAGAGAACAGAAATTCATTAAAAAAAAGTTTATTGAGCTTTATGAGCAATCACCTCTATATGTGCAGCTTGATCAAAATCAATTAATTATTGCTCACGCCGGCCTTAAAGCTAAATACATCGGCAGAACAGATAAAAAAGTTAAAACCTTTGTGCTATACGGAGACATTACGGGTGAAAAACATCTAAACGGTATGCCTGTCCGACGGGATTGGGCCCAACATTATAATGGAAAACCTTTTATCGTGTATGGGCATACACCCGTAGTAAAAGCCAGAAAAATTCATAATACCATTAATATTGATACGGGCGCAGTTTTTGGAGGGGCTTTAACGGCGTTTCAGTATCCTGAAGGGAATATTATATCGGTGCCTTCATCTATGCCTTATGTAGAGGAAAAATTTAATCACTTCGCGTAAAAAGAAAGTCGCTTTTCATTTAAAAAGCGACTTTTATCTTACGATTTGAAGTTTCTGCATATCTGGCGGCAAAGGTGCTGTAAAAGACAACGTTTTTTGTAAAAAAGGATGAAAAAAAGTGAGCTCATAGCTGTGGAGAGCTTGACGAGAAATAAGATGATTCGTTCCGCCATATAGGGTATCTCCAAGCAGTGGATATCCTTTATAAGCCATATGAACACGAATTTGGTGAGTTCTCCCCGTCTCAAGCGAAAGAGCAACTTCTGTAAAAGAAGAATACGGACGAAGCGCCGTATAGTGTGTAATAGCAAACTGCCCATCTTCTCTTACTTCCCGTTCGATGATACTTGACTCTTTTCGGCCAATCGGTGCCTCTATCGTTTCCTTGCCAACAAGCTTACCATGAACAAAAGCTCGGTACACGCGTTTAATTTCATGTTCTTTTTGTGCTTTAGAGAATAAGTAATGAACGTGCCTATGCTTAGCCACAATAAGCAGCCCAGATGTGTCTCGGTCTAACCTGTTCACAAGATGAACAGTCGAGTTAATGTTATTTTTCTCATAATAATAGAGCACAGCATTACTTAGTGACCACGTTAGATGTTCTCGAGAAGGTATACTTGGCATGTTTGGCTGCTTATTCAAAACTAATATATACTCATCTTCGTATACAATATCCAAAGGTATAGCTTTAGGAAGAAGACTTTCACTTGCTTTTTCTGGTGGAAACGCCACCTTGATTTCGTCACCTTTTTGCAGAATATATCGAACCGTTGCATGCTTTCCATTTACTTCAATCGCTCCTCCTCTGAACTTAATGTCCGTCAGCGAAGCTTTGGAAATATCATGTTCTTTTAAAAATTCACGAACCGCTACACCCTCGAAAGAATGATCTACGGTCCAACTCAACGTAAAAACTTGTTTCATTCTCTTCCCTGCCTTTAATCATCACATACAAAAGAGTCTCTGACACGCTGCCAGAAAGGAAACGCGCGAAAGCGAGCAAATCGAATTTTTTCGCTTGCTACCCGAAATTGAATCGACTTTACATCTTTATGTAAAAGAGTTAAATGATCAATGGTAATTTGAAAGTCTGCGTCGTTAACAGGCTTTAACAGCGCTGTATGATGTCCAGGAAGAACCAATGGAGAACCTATCGTACGGAACACTCGATTGTTAATAGAAGCCATTTCAGCAATTTGAATAGCTTGAAGCGAAGGATGTAAAATCGCGCCTCCAAGGGATTTGTTATAAGCTGTACTTCCCGAGGGAGTGGATACGCAAAGGCCGTCTCCTCGGAATGTCTCAAATCGCTGCCCTTTAATTTCCACATCCATTACTAAAGAGCCTTCTACACTTTTCACCGTACATTCATTCAGAGCTAAATATCGAGCTTCGCGTCCACCGTTCGTATAGCGGATAATCACTTCGAGCAGTGGATACTCTACAGTCTGATAGGGTGTCTTTGCAATAGCAATCACCAGCTTCTCAATCTCATCAGGCGTCCAATCTGCGTAAAAGCCTAAATGACCGGTATGAACCCCAATAAAAGCCGTCTTGTCAAGTCGGTTTCGATAGCGGTGAAACGCGTAGAGAAGCGTTCCATCCCCCCCTACTGACACTACAATATCAGGCTGGTTTTCATCATATTCTAAATGAAAATCTAATAAATACGTTTTCATTTTTTGCATAAGCGTATTTGATATTTGGTTGCCTTTTGATGTAATAGCAAATTTTATTTTCTCCACCTAATTCTCTCCCCCTATCCATCCAGTGTACAAAGCTGTTGCTGAGTCATACCTAAGATTCTTCCGCCGATTCTTTTTTTCGTGAGAAAATAGCCTGGGCTTCTTGAATCTCACCTCGTATTTGAGACATTTCTTCATCGAGCTGAGTAGCCGCTTCAGAAGCACGCTGAAGTCGCTTTTTGATATTCTCAGGAAATTTCCCGCTGTACTTATAATTTAAAGAATGCTCAATTGTAGCCCAAAAATTCATAGCCAGTGTACGAATTTGAATTTCCACTAAAATTTTCTTTTCACCTTTAATTGTCTGAACAGGATAACATACGACCACATGATATGAACGATAGCCGCTTTCTTTTTTATGAAGAATATAGTCTCTTTCTTCAATCAATTCAAAGTCTGTGCGCTGACGAAGGAGCTCTACGACCGCTTTAATATCGTCCGTAAATTGACACATCATACGGAGTCCCGCAATGTCCTGCATCTCTTCCTCTAAGCGATCGAGAGAAATTCCTTTTCGAGTCGCTTTATCCAAAATACTGGCGATAGGCTTTACTCGTCCCGTCACGAATTCAATAGGTGAATGCGTAGACTTCATATCATACTGTGAACGAATTCCTTTTAATTTCACCTTAAGTTCTTCAACGGCTTGTTTATACGGTGCTAAAAATAAATCCCAATGCCTGATCATTAATAACACCCCCCTTTTTTCTCTCTGTTACTTATTTTCTTTATCTAAAAAAACTTCCTCTACTCTTGCTACCATCTCGTCTCCATAATTCACGTTTCCTTCGATGTTACTGATGAGATAAGACAGCTCTTCTTTAACGGCTGATAGCTCAATTACTTCCTTATTAATTTCTAAAAATACTTTCATATCTTTATGTAAGACGTGCTTTAAATTCGCCCAAATATTATCACTAAGGCCAACATACATAAATTGATCATTAATATCTACAACATATACAAATGACATGTTATCTGAGTCAACAAGCATTTGTTTTGTATCTTCCAATTGTTCAATTTCCGTCTCAATAGGGTCTGCTTTTAAATGTAATTCATTTGATTTCATCACACAGGTAGTGATGTCAATTCGATTGTGCATAAATAAACTCCTTCCAACTATACAATTCGTTACTATTTTAACACATTCCAGGAACGTTTAATAAAGGTAAAACCTAAACAATCCGTATTTCTTCATTTTCCAAGTTCCCCATATGGATATTCCTGTTAGGAAATGTAGTTTTACTGTCTCAAAAAGTGTGATAAATTAAGATGGAAAGTGCCTTACCAAAAGACCTAAATTAAAAGGATGATTTCATTGAAACAAGAAATTGAAATTGAATTTAAAAATATAGTAACGAAAGAAGAGTTTGATCGTCTCCGCTCACACTTTCAATTAACTGAAGATCAGTTTATTTCTCAAGAAAACCACTATTTTGATACACCTGCTTTCTCATTGAAAGACTGCGGAGCTGCCCTGCGAATTCGAAGCAAAAAAAATAAATCCGTTCTCACGCTAAAACAGCCTCATCAAGAGGGCCTTTTAGAAACACATGAAGCATTAACAAATGAACAAGCTAAAGAATTGCTAGATGGCAGCGCCAAGATTCCGTCAACAATTCAACAGCTTATTACTGATTTACAAGTCGATAGCCATGCGCTAACTTATTTTGGCACTTTGCGTACAAGTCGAGCAGAAATTCCATATAAGAACGGGTTACTTGTACTCGATCATAGCTTTTATCTAGGTGCTGAGGACTATGAACTCGAATACGAAGTAACCGATGCCAATGAAGGGGCAAAATATTTTGAGCAATTGCTTACGGAGCTTGATATTAAAAAGAAACCAACGGAAAACAAAATTCGACGGTTTTACAAGCGAAAGTATACGTTGATGGATGGAGAGTAAATTCATGAGCATGAATATTAACCATTACATGTCTTCCGTTCAATTTCCTGGAACTCAGCCATTTTCAGTTAACAACCAGCTGCCAACAGCTAACGTGATGCTTGGTACAACTTTACTCTCTGTATTTGCTCAGCTTTTTCAAGACTACGTCAATCAAGAGCCTCAAATGAGTACCAATCTTTACTTGCAGGCAGCGCAGATGTTTCCAGCTACAGCGGTTCAAACGCAATCCCAGCCATCTGTTTCTTCTTCAGATAAGGCAGCCGCTTCAACTGCTGCCTTACCTGCACAAAAAAACGAAATGGCAAAGGCCAGTTCTCATGATGTACAAACGATAATTAATGAAGCAGCTGCACGCTACCAGCTGGATCCTAAACTTATTCGTTCTGTTATTAAACAAGAGTCAAATTTTAATCCCTCTGCCAAAAGTTCTGTCGGAGCGGCTGGGCTTATGCAGCTAATGCCAGCAACCGCTAAAGCTCTTGGTGTAGAAGATCCGTATGACTCCAAGCAAAATGTATTTGGAGGAGCCAAATATCTTCGACAAATGTTAGATAAATACGACGGAAACGTGAAATTAGCGTTGGCAGCCTACAATGCTGGACCAGGTAATGTCGATAAATACGGCGGAGTACCTCCTTTTCAAGAAACGCAAAAATATGTAAATAAAATTATGTCTTCTTATCTCGTGTAAAAGAGTCCAATCATTCGCGACTCGACCATGGAATGACTGTAGTTTGTCGAGGTTACACTATATAAATAGAAGGAAACGTTTGTGAAAGGATTCCTTTGTTTCTCATACTAAGTGATTCGCCACAGCATCATAGACTTTTCTTATGTAAAATTCCACTTTATCTCTTTTCCAGTAGAAGAAGTAAGCGGATAGTTTGAGTTAACGAAATGACACTGCTAAAATTAAGGAAAGTAAAAAACACCAAAGAGTTAAGACGTATATTTCTTATAACAAAGGAGTTATCAACATGAGAGAAAAAATCCACTCCCCTTACGAATTATTAGGCGGTGAACATACGATTTCAAAACTTGTTGATGCTTTTTATACACGCGTTGGACAACATCCTGAGCTCGCGCCAATTTTTCCTGATGATTTAACAGAAACAGCACGAAAGCAAAAGCAATTTCTGACACAATATTTAGGAGGGCCTTCGCTATACACTGAAGAGCATGGTCACCCTATGCTGAGAGCTAGGCATCTTCCTTTTGAAATTACACCGTCAAGAGCCAAAGCCTGGCTGACGTGTATGCATGAAGCAATGGACGAAATTAATTTAGAAGGCCCTGAGAGAGATGAACTTTATCATCGTCTTATTTTAACTGCCCAACACATGATTAATTCACCGGAACAGACAGATGAGAAAGGATTTTCACATTGAGTAATCTAAACAGCCAATACCCATCCTTGCATCAGCTTTGTCAAGGTTCAAATAAAAAACCGCTTGAAATCTATGTATTTGTTGACCCTCTTTGTCCAGAGTGCTGGGCACTCGAGCCTATTCTAAAGAAGTTACAAATAGAATATGGTCAGCTGTTATCCCTCAAGCATGTGCTTGGCGGAAACTTGCAGCAATTAAATATTGGAGCACAGCAGAGATTTGAACATATTGCAAAATCGTGGGAGAAAACTGGAAGCCGCTCCGGCATGTCATGTGACGGCAACCTGTGGCTTGAAAACCCCATCGATACTCCTTACGCTGCATCAATTGCAATTAAAGCGGCCGGGCTGCAAGGAAAGAAACAGGGCATTCGCTTTTTGAGAAGACTTCAAGAAGTAGTATTTTTAGAAAAACAAAATGTTACAGAAGAATCTGTCTTAATACAATGTGCAAAACATGTGGGGCTAGATGTTAATGAATTTGTAAAAGATTTGCATTCAGATTACGCTGCGAAGGCTTTTCAATGTGATTTAAAAATCACATCGGAAATGGATGTCGATGAGATTCCAACTCTTGTGTTCTTTAACGAAAAAGTTGAAGAAGAAGGCATTAAGATATCAGGATACTATTCGTACGAAACATATGTACACATCATTAAAGAGATGTTAGAAATTGACCCAGATCCAGCTTGTCTTCCGCCTCTTCGTTCATTTTTAAGCTATTTTCAATTTGTTGCTTCAAAAGAAGTTGCAGTTGTGTATGGTTTATCATTAGAAGAGGCTGAAAAAGAATTGAAAAAACTTCAGCTTCAGCAAGTTGTTGAAAGAGTTCCTGTCAAATATGGAACCTTTTGGAGAAGTACTGAAAAGAGCTGTTAATTATTAAATGTTGATGCTTATCCTAAGCATCAACTACACAAAAAAGACTTGGCTTTCGCCAAGTCTTTTCGTTTGTCTTAAGACAACAAGGGGATGGGAGAAATTTTTCACGGTCAAACAAAGGGGTATATGTTTGTTTTGTGATAAACTTCACGATTAATACTATAGCAAATTATGTCGACTTTTGGCAACCCCTTTTTTCAATTTTATTCACTTTTTTATAAAAAAACTTCATAAACAGCCAGATTCACTCATATAGTACAACCAATTATGCTTTTAATAGAGGTGTTAACTATGAAAATTGCTGGAATTACTCTAGGGGTTGTGATTCTTTTGTTTTCTTTTTTATTCTATATTTTATCTCTTATGCAGCTTGTTCCTCTCATTATCGCAGGCCCTCTCTTATTTTTAGCTATTCTTATTATTTTTACATTGCTTAACAATCACAACAAATTTCGGGGATTTAAAAAATGAAGCAGGATACAGCTCCTGCTTCATTTTAATTTTATTGATTTAATAAACGTTCCATTTCCGTTAACTTCTCTTCAAATACGGCTAGCGCTTCTTCGATAGGCTGAGATGTTGTCATGTCCACTCCTGCTTTTTTCAACACTTCAATTGGATAATCAGAGCTTCCTGACTTTAAGAAACCTACATAGCGCTCAACAGCTGCATCTCCTTCTTCAAGGATTTGCTTGCTTAATGCCGCTGCTGCACTGAATCCTGTAGCATATTGATAAACGTAGTAATTGTAGTAGAAATGCGGAATACGAGCCCATTCTAACCCAATCTCTTCGTCAATTACTAAGTTGTCTCCAAAATATTTTTTATTTAAGTCATAATATAATTTTGTTAATAATTCAGGTGTAAGCGGCTCTCCGTTTTGAGCACGCACGTGCACATCGTGCTCAAATTCAGCAAACATCGTTTGACGGAATACCGTACCGCGGAATCCTTCTAAATAATGGTTAAGCAAGTACAAACGCTGCTTTTCATCATCAATCGTTTTTAGTAAATAATCGTTTAGAAGCGCTTCATTACATGTGGAAGCTACTTCTGCCACAAAGATTGAATAATCTCCGTAAGGATATGGCTGCGTTTTTCTTGTGTAATAACTGTGTACAGAATGGCCAAATTCATGGGCTAGTGTAAACAAGTTATTTACATTATCCTGCCAGTTCATTAAGATATAAGGATTGGTGCCGTACGTTCCTGAAGAATAAGCACCGCTTCGCTTGCCTTTGTTCTCATGAACATCTACCCAACGATTTTCAAATCCTTCTTTTAACACATTAAGGTAGTCTTCACCTAGTGGTTTCAGACCTTTTAAAATATAATCTTTTGCTTCTTCATACGTTACTTCCATTTTTACGTCTTTTACTAAAGGCGTATAGAGATCATACATATGAAGCTCTTCAATTCCCAATACTTTCTTACGTAAATCAATATATCGATGCAATAAATGCAAATTATCGTTCACTGTTTTAACTAAGTTATCGTATACTTCTTCTGGGATATTATTTGTGCTAAGAGCTGAGTGACGAGCTGAATTATAGTGACGAACGCGGGCGCTAAAATTATCTTTCTTCACCGTGCCGCTTAATGTACTTGCAAACGTATTTTTAAATTTACCGTACGTTTCGTACACCGCTTTAAACGCTTCTTCTCGTACGCGGCGATCGCTGCTTTCTAAAAAACGAATATATCGTCCGTGCGTAATTTCTACTTCTTCTCCATTTTCGTCTTTAATAGAAGGAAATTCTAAATCCGCGTTGTTTAACATTCCAAACGTGTTGCTTGAAGATCCTAATACTTCAGAAGCCTGAGCCAGAAGCGCTTCTTCGCTTTCTGATAAAATGTGCGGACGCTCGCGAGTAATTTCATCTAATGCATGAGCATATAACGTTAGCTCTTTATGTTCCGCCATGTATTGTTTAATTTTTGATTCTTCAATAGACAAAATTTCTGGTGTTACATAAGATAGTGCACTTGCAATTTGAGTATAAAGTGTTTTGATGCGATCATTTAACCCTTGATAAAAAGAATTAGTGGTATCTTGATCGTAGCGCATATGAGCATATGTATAAAGTTTACTAACGCGCATTGTGAGCTCGTCTTGCTCTTGAAGAGCGTCGTATAAAGTTTGAGCGGACTCTCCAAGTTTCCCTTTGAATTTTTCCATTTTTGGAATAAGAGCTTTTACTTCTTCAAATTCTTTTTCCCATGCGTCATCTGAAGCAAAAATATCTTCTAGTTTCCACGTATCTTCTACTTTTATCTCGCTTCTACTTGGTAACTTTTTTACTTTTGATTGTTCACTCATGGTCATCCCTCCATCTTTTTCTACCTGTCTATAACTGTTCGCTTTTTCTAAGGCGAATCCTTTTTATTTCTTTCGTTATTGTATGTTGTTTTAAAAGAATTAATCAAAAGTCAGTACGCTTTTGAAAAAAGGATTCTTTCTTAAGCGTACTGATTTTCAGTGGTTATGTCACTTCTTTTGCTTGATTTAACCACTTTTTCATCATCTGTCCATCTTCTAAAAAAGCATCGGATGTTTGCTTTGGAATCGTATAAGGCCTTCTGATTTTGTATAACCCAGAAATTATAGACGTTAGTATCCCTAACCGGCATAATACCTCTATATACTCAAACAAGGGCTGTTCCACAACAACAGGGGCCATCGGCAAAGACCGAAACACAATATGCCTCTGATGAATTCTGTAGAGCCATAGCCTGCATAACTCTTTTTCTGTAACTAAATCCCCTACCTGCTTCTGCTGCATTAAATCAAGAAGCAGCCACGTTTGCCATATAGTAGCAGACGTTTCAATCATGTATAAAGAAGGCAGCGGCATGCCCGCTTCTGCTGGAATATGAGAAGGAGGAATATTGTTTTCATAAAGAGCGTGTAAAAAAGGCTGAAGCTTCTGATTAGGATAGAGGATATAATGCGTTCTCCATGCCTTCTTTTTCTTTACCCATGAAGAGAAAAATTGAGGCTGTGTATGTGTAGAAAAAAGATCATGAAAGGTATGCTCGTGAGGAGAGAGCACGACAAGCTGTGCATAACAAATTTGAGATGAAAAAGGCATAAGATGTTCAAGTTTCAACAGCTGATTAGTAGAAGGTGAAAAATAAAGAAGTGTGGGCGTATAATCGGAAAGAGTGAGAAACTGCCACTCTTGAAAAGAAAGTTGATACATATAAGTGGATAAGCGTTTCATTCTTTTTGCCCCCATAATCCAAAGAGGCATATAATTTCCTTTCTCATAGTGAATAGAACGTTTGGTTAGCACTGAGGAAGATAAGGACGCACATTGAAATTCGATTGCATATTTTTGCGAAGGGGTATCTATAAGAAGATCTGGACGCTGCATAATGGCAGGAAGGTAACTTTCTAACTCGACTTCAAGATGAGAACTAAACCAGTGAAACAGCTTTCGCTTTCCGTCAAGATGATAATCTGTTTCACCTTCATGCTGAGCGACGCACGTTTTTTTCAGGTGAGCAAAATGAGGGATTTTTTTTGTACCTACCTTTAACTGTACAGGGGATTGACAAGAGGGACAGTAGAACTGCTTTTCTTTTTTCCACAGCTTAAGCTGTTCAAGCGAAAAGCGCTGAGCTAGTGAAATGAGGCCTTCTTCTGTTCGGGCAACTAACAATCGTACATTTCTCCTTCCTATAGTAGCGAGCTATACCCTTGTATTCGACATCTTTCTACTAAACCCTTTTCTTTCAAAAAAAAACCACATTGCAGCATACGCAATGTGGTTTACAGCGATTATAATAGCGGTGAAAGCAAACGAGCTGTTGATTCAAACAGCCGCTGTATAAATGGCCGCTTTTCAAAGTCTTTAAAGTGAAGCTCACTCGTTTCTTCTAAATCTTGCATATATTCATATACGAGCTTTTGGGTACTAGCTGTGCGATATAAAAAAGCATTTACTTCAAAATTCAGATGAAAGCTTCTCATATCCATGTTAGCTGTTCCAATAGAGGCAATTTCTCTATCAACAATCACAATCTTGCTGTGCATAAATCCTTTTTTATACTCGTAAATTTTCACACCTGCTTCTAGCAGCTCAGGAAAATAAGAGCGTGATGCATGAAAAACAATTTTTTTATCGGGCTTCTGAGGTACAAGAAGCCTTACATCTATACCGCTTAAAGCAGCTACTTTGAGAGAAGTAAAAATATCTTCATCAGGTATGAAGTAAGGAGAAGCAATCCAAATGGACTCTTTCGCAGACGTAATCATCGAAAAAAATAAGTGTTTAATAATTTCCCACTCACGGTCTGGTCCGCCGGCAATCATTTGAACACCGCCGCACTTTTCCATATCAATGTCAATTAAATCCGGCGATAGATATGTTTGAGTAAGCATTGTCTGTCCTGTCATATAATACCAGTCTTGTAAGAAAATAAGCTGTAATGAACGGACTGCCTCACCCTTCACCATCAAATGAGTATCTCTCCAAAAGCCAAAATGCCGACTTTTTCCGAGATATTCATCACCAATGTTCAAACCTCCTACAAATCCAATTGTTCCATCAATGACTACAATTTTACGATGATTACGGAAGTTGATTTTATTATTGAGAAATGGAAGTCTCACCGGCAAGAACGGAATCATTTCTACGCCCGCGTTTCTTAACTCGTGAATATAATGCGGTGAAAGCTGAAAACTGCCCACGGCATCATACAAGAAACGTACATAAACTCCTTCTTGTACTTTCTGAATTAAAATATCTTTAATTTGTTCTCCTAAGTGATCATGTCGTACGATGTAATACTCTAAATGGATATGATGCCTTGCATGCTTTAAAGATTCCATAATTTCGTGAAATGTCTCTTTTCCATTCGTCAATGCGCGCGTATCTGAAGAAAAAGAAATGGGACTCTTGCCAAGCCTCACGGCTAGCTTCAGCATTTGCTTCCTACTGGTGCCCAACTGTTCAAAGTGATTTTCTAATATACCAGAATCTCTTTCCATCTTTAAAAGCACCTGTTCATCCAGCTTTGCTTTTTTAGCAAATAAACGCCGTTTTCGCGTATTGCGTCCAAATAACAAATAAAAAAAGAACCCTATTACTGGAAAACCGCCTAATACTACGAGCCACGTTAGCGTTTGAGTTGGATGACGGTTTTCTAATGAAATAACAAGACCGATGAAAACAACACTAATCGTAATTAAGATACTTAGCACGCCAATAAATTTACCGTCCCAATACCCTTTTGTAAAATAAAGCAAGGCAATAATACCAACAACAAAAATTAAAAGCTGTAATCTATTTTTCAACTTGTTTTCACCTATCCTAAAACCAATCTTTCATCATTCATAACAGGTCTCTATACTGTTATTATCCTCAAACTTGGTATTTTAACACTACACTTTCCCGTGTAGGAACCAGCCGCCTGCTTTTTCTACCTATACTGTTCGATATGAGCGGAGAGCTTTTCCAAAAAAGAGGACAAAACAAAGACCGATTTCATATACATGAAATCGGCTGCTATTATCGTAAAGGAAAATACTGTTTTACTTGTTCAAGTGCATTTTCACTGATTAATTCTTTTCCATATTCCATTAAACGATGAACTGTTACATTTGATTCATTTGCATATTCTAAAATGATACTTAAAATGTTATCAATTTCAGCTACAAAGTCTTCATCATCTGTAAACTCAACGTATAAATAATATTTCCCTTCAAACACGTACATGCTGTTGATGATATCATCTAACTCTAAATGGTGACTTAAGGAAATTAAATGTTCTAAGTCTTGAAAGCGTGCGACGAACTGTAGCCCTTCGTCTTCTATAATTTCTTCTTCAAAATCAGCTTTTTTATTTTGATTCGCTTGATGATCAAGCAACGCTTCAATTTTTCCATCTACAGGGATATCGATTTTATCATTTTCACCAACAGGTACTTCGAACTTTTGACCGTCTTTTGAAACTTGTGCTCTTGTTACGATAACCTCTAGCCCCTTCTCAAGCGCATGTACTTGAATCCAAAGAGGACCTTCTGCTACAAACTCTTCTTCTTGATGAATTTCGTCCATCATCTCCCAGAATAGCTCTTCACTGCGCTCACGGCTAAACCAAATTTCATTGCGATCAAATCCACGTTCTTCAATATCTACGTAAGTGACAAAGAATTTTACTGTGTTTTCATTAATGCGTTCGATTTCCATTATCATCTCTCCCTTCGGAAAAATCAGTGAAGGTAATCCGGCCATTTCGAACATTACCCCTAAACGATGAAGGGACTATTTTACCCCCGTGTTAAAGCAATATTACATGTACTTTCTCACTTTGTAAAGCATTCTAACTTGGGATATACAAGCATACACTATTTGAGTGAACCTTGTATATCTATTTTATGACAAAATGCGAAAGAAAGGAAATAAAAAATACTCTGACAACTCATAGCCACCTTACACCTTACTTTGTTATATACATAATCTCTTTACCCTATGAACGCTTTTTGTTAAAAATGAACACAGATAAAGCAATATGAGCTACTTATCCTTACATATTGGGAGGGAAGACTATTGGATTTAGAATTAATAACCTCCATTCTTCTTATTATCGGTATCGATATTGTATTAGGTGGAGACAACGCTATTGTTATTGCCTTAGCAAGCCGCAATTTACCTGAACATCAACGAAATAAAGCTATTTTTTTAGGGACTGGCTTAGCTGTGATCGTTCGCATTGTACTTACTATTTTAGCTGTTTATTTACTAACTATTCCTTACTTGCAGCTCATCGGCGGTTTTTTATTAGTGATCATTGCCTTTAAGCTGCTTGTATCAGAAGGTGACGATGCATCTTCAATTCGTGCAGGTGTGACGTTAGGCGCCGCTGTGAGAACGATTGTATTTGCTGATATTGTAATGGGACTAGATAATGTAATAGCTGTGGCAGGCGCAGCTCATGGAAATATTATCTTGGTTGTCACGGGACTACTCGTATCCGTCCCTATTATTGTTTGGGGAAGCAAGCTCATTTTGTATTTGATGGAACGGTTTCCCCTGCTTGTTTACGGCGGAGCAGCTATTTTAGCTTATACTGCTGGAAATATGATTGGACATGAAAAGAACTTACATTCATTCTTTGCAGACCATACATCTCTAGGAACATTTATTCCGTTTATAACAATTGCTGTTGTGCTGATAAGCGGCATGGCTGTTAATAGCTTTCGTTCAACTAAATGATAAAGAAAAGGCCATACTAAACATTTTTATTTAGTATGGCCTTTTCTTTAGTTTAATGAGCACAGCAGTCTTTTATTCATAAAACACTTTGTACACTTAAAAAATAATCTCTGTGAGTAAAAAAAGAATAGATGGTACGAGCAAGCAACCAAGACCTGTATAAAATGTAGCTGTCATGGCTCCGTAAGGTACAAGTTTTACATCTGTCGCAGCTAAACCAGCTGCCACACCGCTCGTCGTCCCCATAACTCCTCCATAGATCATTGCTGTACGAGGGTTGTTTAATTTGATTTTCTTAGCAAATACCGGTGTCAAAATCATAACTGAAATGGATTTAATTAATCCTACAGCTATACTTAACGCGATAATATCAGAAGAGGCTCCAATCGCAGTTCCAGAAACCGGCCCCACAATATAGGTCACGGCTCCTCCTCCGATTGTAGTCAAAGCAACGGGATCTCTATATCCAAAACAAAGAGCAATAATTACACCTAGTACAAAGGAATAGAAAACCCCAAAAAACAAGGCCGTAATCCCGCTGATTCCCGTTTTTTTGACTTCGCTAAAATTGGCACCGAACGCAGTAGCAATAATGGCAAAGTCTCGCAGCATCCCCCCGCCCATTAAGCCAATTCCTGAAAATAACTGTATATCAGAAATCCCTTTTTCTCCTCCTGTATTCACTCCACCTATATAAGCAAGAATTAATCCAAACATAATAGCAATAGCAGATCCGTGAACTCTTCCTTTTGTTAATTTATCTGATAAAAAATAGGCAATATACATGACAATCCCAATAATAGCAAATGCCGTAATCAGTCCGTTATTTTCTAACCCTTCTTTAATCATATTCATCATTTTATCTGCTCCTTAGGTAAAATAGAAAGCTCTATTTCTTGTTCCTTCACCTTCGCTTTCTCTCCTATTCTGCTGATAAATGGTATGGATAAAAAGCCTACTACGACTACTACCACCCCTGCAAGAATCGCCATGCCTCCTCCATCAAGAGCAGCTACAACATTTTGCTGTGCAGACATCGCTACCACGATAGGAATATAAATTCCTCCCCAAAAAGCAATGCCTTCTTCGGATTTTACTTGGAGCTTATTTTTCTTCTTTAAATAATCCACCGCTAGTACAAGAAGAAGCATGGATACCCCTACTCCCCCAACGTTGGCTTCTACTCCCATTAGCCCTCCTAATGCGTCCCCTACAATTACTCCTATCAACATGCAAATAGACAGCAGCGCTACACCGAAGATTATCATATTACTTCCTCCCCAACCTATCATTGAAAGCGTTTACTTTATGGTTTAAAAATAGTGTAAAGGAAAAAAGTTGAATAACCTATGCATTTTTAGTTATATACTTATATCAAAAATGACATAATGCAGTTTTCTCTACTGTTCATTTTAGATTTATTCGAAAAAGAAATAAAAATCATGACATTTAGTCATGATTCTTATATGTATTCATGAGGCATATCGGAGGGTAAATGTTTAAAATAATCAATCACAAACTGCCTGAAGATTTGTTGTAAATCCGTCACGTAGCCTCCATTGTTCCAAGCTAAAAAGATTGTACGTTCAAATGTTTCTTCTTCAATTTTTAGCAGTTTTACATCTTTTCCTGTAGAACCTCCCCACGTCACTTCAGGAATAAAACCTATTCCTTGCTTCGCTCTAATCAAACCTCTCACTGTTGCTGGATCATCGCTTTCAAACGTAATTTGAGGTACAAAATTCTGTTCCTTACAAATCGCATCCGTTATTTTTCTTAGCTCTTTCCCTTTCTTTAGCACAATGAATTTCTCATTTTTAAGTTCATTTAACTTTACACGTGATTGCTTGGCTAAATGATGATCAAGAGGGACTGCAAGCAAAATCGATTCACGAAGTAAAGGAGTATGTTCGATCTGACGGGTTGTTAATGGAAAAGCTGAAATACATAAATCAAAATCAGGCTGTGAATAGCTATTAGTCAAATGCTGCATTAGCCGAAAACGCACCTGAGGATATTGCTCACGAAACCTGCTTAATAGCTCTGGAAGTAAATGTGAACTAGCTAACACAACAAGACGAATTTCTTCACATGGATCGTTCGACATATCCTTTAGCTCATGCTTTGCGTCTTCTAATGTTTTTAAAGCACGTTCTACTTTGGAACAGAACGCTTTACCGTACCGATTTAATTTAATGTATTTACCGTTTCGATCAAACAAACGAATGCCTAGCTCTTTTTCCAACTGTGAAATCGTTTTGCTGAGCGCAGGCTGAGATACGTATAGCTCTTCAGCCGCTTTGCTGATATGTTCTAGTCTAGCAACTACTTGGAAATATTTTAGCTGTAAAAGCTCCAATCCGTTCACCACCACTTTTATATGTTTAATTACTCTCTTTCTTTATTAATTACATATATACTTCATTTTCCCTGCTATTTCGACAAAAAATAAGCAGCAGAGGCCATTTGGCTCCCTGCTGCTTATTTTTTATATACCAACTTCAAGCAAACGTTACTTGGTTGGTTTCGTATTTAAATCTTAAACAGACAAATATAAAAATTAACCATTCACAAGTCTTTGAGCTTCGCGAAGTTGGAAAGTACGCACTTTACGTGGTAAGAAACGACGGATCTCGTCTTCATTATAACCAACTTGTAGACGTTTTTCATCAATGATAATCGGACGGCGCAATAAGCCAGGATTTTGCTGAATTAATTCATACAAATCTTGTAAAGGCATAGCGTCTACCTGAACGTCTAGTTTTTGGAAAGTTTTCGAACGTGTTGAAATGATTTCATCTGTTCCATCTTCTGTCATACGTAAAATTTCTTTAATCTCATCGATTGATAACGGCTCTGAAAAGATATTACGCTCTGTATATCCAATATCATTTTCCTCTAACCAAGCTTTCGCTTTACGACAAGATGTACAACTTGGTGATGTATATAATGTAACCATTTACTCCTTCACTCCTTCTATCATAATCGGTCATAACATTCAAAACATGAACTGTAAATCATGTTGTTTTATACAAACTTCAACGAGTGTAAATATTTAATGACTGATAATGAAAATCGATACTACTTTATAATTACTTTTAAAAAATAATATCTATTTGCATTATACTATAAACTTCATCGGAATGATATACTTTTTAAAGTGAACTAGTACATTAGTTCGTTCCTTCACTGTCATTATTTTCATTACCGATTTTCTTCATTATTTATTTACCACACTACTATTACGAATAAACCTGTAGATTAGTTTCATTTTTTTTATTATTTTTTTCTTTCACAAATTCCTCGAACTTTTCAGTCACTAAAAAAGCCTTGCAGAAGAAATGACGTTTCTGCAAAGCTTTTAAGATAATCTCTTATTTATTTAATAGCTGATGTGCTTTTTCCTCGTCTCATTAAGATAGGATACAGTAAAAGCCCGATTAAAAATAAGCCAATACCTAGGAAAAATGTTTTTAAATCAGCTGTCCCTGTCTTAATCACCCATAGCGAATAAATAAGTGCTAACGAAGCAATAATTCCGTCTTTTACTCGCGATCCTTTAATCGTGTCGTACGTCTCACCCGTCACAATAAGCTTTAATTGATAAACTGTCGTCACGAAATAAGGAACTAAATAGGCGAGAGTAGCTACAACGATAGCGAAATTATAGGCTTGCGAAACTGTGCCTGAAATAGTCGCAAACAAAAACAACTGTGTTAAGCCATTTGTTAATGTTAGTGAGCGGGCTGGACTATTGTTCTGATTAGTTTTAGCAAACCACTGTGGAAACAACCCTGATTTTGCTGCTTGATAAGGAACTTCTGCACTAACAACAATCCATCCAACAGTAGAACCTAATAAAGATATAAGTGCTAAAATGGCCATTACGTAAGCACCTTTATGTCCAATAACCATTTCTAACGTATCTACCAAAGGCTTTTGAGACTGCTGAAGCTGAGCTGTCGAAAGAATCCCCATAGCTAGAAGTGTAATCCCCACATAGATAACCATTGAGATTAATAATCCAAGCAGCGTTGCTTTCTTTACTACTTTTTGTGATTTTGCACGATTAGATAACAGTACAGCTGATTCAATTCCGATAAATGCCCACAGCGTAGCAATGGCTGCTCCATTGACCTGACTTCCTAATCCTACATTTATACCCTTTGAATTAACAAATTCTGTACTGACGAGGTTGGATGCGCTAAATAGCGATAGCGCCACAACAATAAATAAACCGAATCCAATAATTTTAGCTGCCGTTGTGATAAAGTTAATATTACCGGCGCTATTGATATCTCGCTGCAAAATAGCTTGAATTCCCCATAATACAACAGAACATACTAAAAACGTAATAAATTTCCCATCTTCTAATTGAAAATCTCCGACTGAAAATAAAATATCCTTACTCTCCATTACTGGAAAGAACGTTGTTAAATATCCCGCAAACGATATGATGACAGATGCTGTTGCAGCCCAGTTTGCTGCCCAATAACCCCAAGCCATACTATACCCAGCTACTTTACCTGCTTTAGGCGATGAAAAAAGGTTCGCTGCATAACTTTGAGGCCCTCCTTTTAATTCAGGCTTTCTCATAACTAAGTTCCCGAACACAAGAGCAATCATGAACACGCCAAGACCTGTTGCAATCCAAGCAAGTGTTGAACCAATTGGACTTGATACGTTTGCTAAATTAGAAGGAAGCATAAATACTCCGCCGCCTACCATATTACCAACTACAAAGGCTGTTAAAAACCAAAGTCCCCATTTTTTGTCTTTCATTTGCTGTGTCTCCTTTTGCTTTCTAAAAGCTTAAACTTTTGACATAGAAAGCTCGATGCTAATCTATTAAAACATAGAAATTATTTATTTCTTCATTTGTTTAACAATATAATATATTAGCACACTAAAGCAAAAAGTGAAATAATAAATCCTTCATTTTCTTTTGGAAAAAAATGCGGCTGAGACATAACTCCATTCATCTATAGATGAACAGACGGGATATATGAGCTCGTGTGGATTGCGCTTGTGACACCGCTGTTCATTTCCATGCAAGACTTCGCCTTCCGCGGGCGGGCGGTGAGCCTGTCTCGCTTTTCCCGCAGAAGTCTTCGCCTTGTCCTCCAATCAACAGCTAGAAGCCCCTACATACAGTAAACCTACGTTCACCCTACAAACAAAAAAATCCGAACGCGTTAGATTCTTAATCAAGAATTCAACGCGTTCGGATTTCCCTTCAACAAAAATAGGTTTGTCTCAGCCTTATTTTTTATCTTTTATGAAAACCTTTTGAATAGTAAATAATAACCAACAAAATAAACCATATCGGACCTACAATAAGGGCTATTCTTGTATCAGAGGAGAAACCCATCACCACTACTACCCCCGCTAAGAAAGCAAGAGCGAGATACGACGTATACGGGAAGAACGGAAGCTTATATTTTAAATCACTTACCTGCTGATCACTTAATCCTCTGCGGAAGCGAATTTGAGAAAGTAAAATAATTCCCCATGTCCAAATCGCTCCAATAGTAGCGATACTTGTCACCCACGTGAACACCTTATCAGGAACAACATAGTTTAAGCCAACTCCGAGTAGCAGTACAACAGCTGAAGCAATAACTGCTGCACCAGGCACGCCGCCTTTTGTTAAATTGGCATAGCGTTTTGGTGCTTCCCCGTGCTGAGCTAAATTAAATAACATACGGCCTGTACTAAAAATCCCACTGTTACAAGAAGATAAAGCCGCTGTTAACACTACAAAGTTTATAATCCCTGCTGCAGCGGGAATTCCAGCTTTATCAAATGTTAAAACAAATGGGCTTCCTTGTGTTCCGATCTCTGGCCAAGGATAAATAGACATAATAACAAACAAAGCTCCGATGTAAAAAATCAAAATTCTCCACAGTACATTATCAATTGCTTTTGTTAACGTCTTTTCCGGATTTTTCACCTCTCCTGCTGTTACCCCAATCATTTCAATACCGAGGTAAGCAAACATAACCATTTGAAGTGATAGAAGAACACCTTTCATACCATTCGGGAAAAAGCCACCGTGATTCCATAAATTACTGATTCCTGTTGCAATGCCGCCATTTCCAATTCCAAAGATAATCATGCCTAGACCAAGCACAATCATAAGGATAATCGTTACTACTTTAATAAGAGAAAACCAAAACTCTAGTTCACCATATGCTTTTACAGCTAAAAAGTTAACGCCTGTCATGATAACGAGCGCTGCAAGTGCCCATATCCACTGGGGCACACCCGGGAACCAAAAATCCATATATACTCCAACGGCTGTAATTTCAGCCATACATGTAATAATCCACATAAACCAGTAGTTCCAGCCTGTTAAATAACCAGCGAGTGGTCCCAAATAATCGTTAGCATACTTACTAAAAGAACCGGCTACTGGATTTTGTACTGCCATTTCACCTAACGCTCTCATAATAAAAAACATAATAAGACCACTGATTCCATACATGATAAGAATACCAGGACCTGCTAACCGAATAGCGGATGCAGAACCTAAAAACAGTCCAACTCCGATAGCTGCGCCTAAAGACATTAAGCTAATATGTCTTTCCTCAAGTCCACGGCTTAATTCTTTTTCTTGCGTGTTCCCTTGCATAATTCTCTCTCCTAACATGTCCATTTCATTTAATAGCGGCTAATTAACTTATTTTTCAAACAAATAATTCTAGGCATTGTATGTACTAAAAATCTGATATTGCAAGTTCCACACCTGCATTTTTACCGCTATCACATCTATAAAATACAATATTAAAAAAACTTCACTTTGTTCATTTTATCAAAAATCACAAAAAATGCGATAGTTTTTTGTGATTTTCACAAATAAACTTACAATAAAAATATAATAAAAACCATTTTTTACATTATATGTTCTTATTCCGCTATAATTTTCTAACTATTAAGAATAATAAATCTATTATTTTTCCTTATTTTCAATTATAGATGCTTATTTTTCCCTAAAAAGGGTAAAGATAAGATAACTGTTTAAACACTATTATGAACATCATCATGAAAAGATCAGTAGGAGGGTGCTATGAATTGGTATGAAAAACTAAGTCAATATTTTCCCATTGAAGAAATGAAATCAAAGAAGCATATCGAAACGCTTTTACAAGAACGCAGCGATATTTATCATAAAAATGAAGGACCTCATCACGTATTAATGTACGTGGAAACAGACCAATTTATCTTTATTGATTACCTCTTTGTTTCAAAAGACGCTAGAGGTCAAGGGCTTGGCGGTAAATTAATTGATGAGTTAAAACAACATAACAAACCAATTATCCTAGAAGTAGAGCCTATAGACTATAAAGATTCAGACTCAGCAAAAAGACTGCATTTTTATAAACGTGCAGACTTTAAGCATGCTCAAACAATCGGCTATAACCGCCGCTCATTAGCTACAAATGAAGTTAATCAGATGGAAATTCTATACTGGTCTCCTACCTCTGAAACAGAGGAAAGCATTTTAAATAAAATGAAAAAAACGTACGAGTTAATTCATACTTACAAAGACAAAGAAATATATGGTGCGTCTTATCAGCCGGCAGATCAAGTATTAAAAATTGACAAAAATCGTAAAGACGGCGATATCTTAGCAGATTTATAAAAAGAAGGTAGGCATACGTCTACCTTCTTTTATATTTTTGAATTATTATTCAACAAACAACATTATTAATCACTTATATTCCTTTAGTTATAAGGTTTTAACATAGATATTTTGTCTTAAATATAAAATTCTGAAAATTTTTAATAGTATTTTCTAATCCTGTATTGTATAATACCTGTAAAGCGCTAATGTCACTTGTTCTTACATGTTTTTTCCAATTTAAAGTTTAGCGTTCTTTGATAACTAAATAAAAAACGACCTCGTTGTGAGATCGTTTTTGTTAGGTTGTATATGCGGCAAACTCTGCTTGAGAACAAGACACGTAGTGACCTGGAGATACTTCTCTAAGCTCCGGTTCTTCACCGTTATAATCATGGATACTTGGATCATAAATTTTGCGCTGACGCGTTTTTTCACTGTCAGGATCGGGAAGCGGAATAGCTGAAAGCAACGCTTTTGTATATGGATGAACAGGGTTTCGATAAAGTTCATCACTTGGTGCAAGCTCTACAATCTTACCTCTGTACATAACGCCGATGCGGTCACTAATGTATTTTACCATTGACAAATCATGGGCGATAAATAAATAGGTTAGTCCACGTTCACGCTGTAACTTCTTCATTAAGTTAACAACTTGAGCTTGTATAGATACATCCAAAGCTGAGATTGGTTCATCTGCGATGATAAAATCAGGTTCTACTGCCAGTGCTCTTGCGATACCGATACGCTGACGCTGGCCGCCACTAAACTCATGTGGATAGCGATTTGCATGTTCTTTGTTGAGCCCCACTGTTTCAAGAAGCTCGTGAACCTTTGCCATACGCTCTTTTCTCGTCTTAGCTAAACCGTGGATGTCAATGCCTTCTGCTATGATATCTGCTACGGTCATACGAGGGTTAAGTGACGCATATGGATCTTGGAAAATCATTTGCATTTTACGATTGAATTTTTTAAGCTCCGAGCGAGATTTGCGACCATGTACATTTTCGCCATTAAATAGCACCTCACCGCTAGTAGCGTCATATAAACGAATAATCGTTCTGCCTGTCGTTGACTTTCCGCAACCAGATTCACCTACAAGACCTAACGTCTCTCCGCGGAAGATGTCAAACGTCAGACCATCAACCGCTTTAATTGTTCCTTTACTTGTGAAAAAATGTTGCTTTAAGCCTTTAATCTCTAATAATTTATCTGTCATGTTATTCACCATCCTTCGCTACGAGTACAGGTGTACTGTATACATTATCAACTTTACGCATGCGGCGCTGAACTGAAGCAGGCGGCTCTACTTTTGGTGCATCCGGATGTAAGAGCCATGTTTTTGCATAGTGCGTATCCGATATTTTGAACATTGGAGGTTCTTGCTCAAAATCAATTTTCATTGCGTACGGATTTCGCGCTGCAAATGCATCTCCCTTTGGAGGATTCGTTAAATCTGGCGGCGTTCCAGGAATAGCAGCCAGCTCTTCTTCCGCCTCGTTATCTAAGCTTGGCATAGAAGCTAGGAGTCCCCACGTATACGGATGTTTTGGGTCGTAAAACACTTCATCCACTGTGCCCGTTTCAACAATTTGACCAGCGTACATAACGGCTACTCGATCTGCTACATTTGCTACTACACCAAGATCATGGGTGATAAAGATAATAGATGTATCCGTTTTTTTCTGAATGTCTTTCATCAACTCTAAAATTTGAGCTTGAATTGTTACATCAAGCGCCGTTGTTGGTTCATCAGCAATCAGTAATTTCGGATTAGAAGCAAGAGCCATCGCAATGACAACACGCTGTCTCATCCCTCCGCTGAATTCATGCGGATATTGATTCACACGCTGTTCTGGAAAAGGAATGCCTACAAGCGTTAATAACTCGACTGCACGTTTTTTCGCTTCCGCTTTAGATACTTTGGAATGCTTGATTACGACTTCACCAATTTGAGCTCCAACTTTCATTGTTGGATTTAAAGAAGTCATCGGATCTTGGAAAATCATACCGATATCCTTACCGCGAATAGCTTCCATTTCTTTATCCGTTTTCTTTGCTAAATCAATGCCGTCAAACAGCATTTCACCGCTTTTAATTCGGCCAGGAGGCATCGGGATAAGGCGCATGATTGTTTGTGAAGTTACACTTTTACCAGATCCTGACTCACCAACAATTGCTAGCGTTTCACCTTTATTTAAGTGGAAGTTAACGCCGCGAACAGCTTGAACTTCTCCGCCATATGTTTTAAATGATACAGCTAAATTTTTTACTTCTAATAAACGTGACATATGAGTTCACTTCCTTACTTACGTAGTTTTGGATCTAACGCATCTCGTAATCCATCACCAATTACGTTGAACGCTAAGATTGTTAAACAGATAAACAAACCTGGGAAAAATAAGCGCCAAGGATAGTATTCCAAAGCAGGTAAGCCTTCTGAAGCCATTGTTCCCCAGCTTGCAAGCGGTGCCGGAACGCCTAGTCCCAAGTAGCTTAAAAATGCTTCTGTAAAGATTGCTGAAGGAATCGTTAGTGTCATTGTTACTAAAATTGGACCTGTTGCATTCGGAATAAGATGTTTAAATAAAATACGCTTTGTTGTTGCTCCTAATGTTTGTGAAGCCATTACGTACTCTTGGTTTTTCAACTGCAATACTTGTCCACGTACAATACGGGCCATGTTAATCCAGCCGGTAATGGTCATCGCCAAGATCATCGTGCCTAACCCTTGGCCAAGCATAACCATTAAAATAATAACCAGTAAAAGGTAAGGAACACCATATAAGATATCCGCAACACGCATCATTGTTTCATCCGTACGGCCGCCGCGGTATCCAGAGATGCTTCCCCAAACTACGCCGATGAATAAATCAATTAAAGCTGCTGCTAACCCGATAAATAATGAAATACGAGCGCCTTCCCACGTACGAGCAAACACATCGCGCCCTAATTCATCTGTGCCGAACCAGTGCTCAGAAGATGGTGCCTGATTGGCATTCAATAAATCATTGGTTGCATAATCGTATTTCACCATCAATGGACCAAATATCGCCATAAAAACAAGGAGAACCATTAGTACTACACCAAACATAGCAAGCTTATTTTTGCGAAAACGAATAAAAACATCTTGCCAGAACGAAAGACTCGGTTTTTCAATCTTTTCTGCTTGAGCATGGTCAATCCCTGCTGTTTCAAACATTTCTTTAGGAATTTTCGGAAGTTGCTGCATAGTTACTCTCCTTTCTTAGCACCTGTAAGTTTAATTCGAGGATCAATAAAGCCGTATGCAATATCTACAAGCAGGATACATACAAGTAGTAAAATACTGTAGAACACCGTTACGCCCATAATCGTTGTATAATCTCGGTTTGAGATACTGAGTACAAAGTGTGAACCTAATCCAGGGATACCAAATATTTTTTCAATAACAAAGCTACCCGTTAAAATCCCTGCTACTAAAGGTCCCATATAGGATACGACTGGAAGCATCGCATTTCGCATGGCGTGCTTAACTGTAATAACGCCTCTGCTTAAACCTTTTGCTTTCGCTGTACGAATATAATCATTGCTTAATACTTCAAGCATACTCGACCGAGTTAATCGTGCGATAAACGCCATAGGGGTTGAAGCAAGCGCGAGAGCTGGTAACACCGTGTGTGCCCAAGATTCCCAGCGTGCAACCGGAAAAATTTGTAGTTTCATAGCCAGAACGTATTGTAATACCGCTGCCATGATAAAACTTGGAACTGAGATTCCTAGAACTGCAATAACCATCGCCGTGTAATCTTGCCATTTATTATGTTTTAAAGCAGCAATAACACCTAGTACTACGCCAATAGCAATTGCTATTAAAATAGCTTCCATCCCTAGCATGAATGAAACAGGGAATCCGCCGTTAATCAAATCATTTACCGTTTGGCCTTTATATTTGAAAGATGGACCAAAATCCCACTTTAAAATTGATGTTAAGTAATCAAAGTACTGATGGTACCAAGGCTGATCTAAACCGTAATACTGATTTAGATTTTTTTGAATTTCAGGGGGAAGCTGCTTTTCTGATGTGAATGGACCTCCTGGAACAGCACGCATTAAGAAAAAGGTCGCTGTTACGATCAGCCATAATGATAGAAACATATAAATAAGTCGTTTTCCTATATATTTGAACACCCTGACACACCTCCATATTTTTACAAAATTCGCGCACAAGAAAGAAAAGTATATGGAGCACCAGGCCCCATATACCCTTTGTCATAATTGATGTTACTTACTCAAAATGAGCCCACTTAATCTGAATGTCTCCAAGACCAGACATCACAACATCTTTCAGCTGCTTGTCTTGTACCCAAGCATTTGTGTAGAAGTAGATTGGTGCCACTGGCATTTCATCCATGAAGATACCTTCTGCTTTTTTCAACATTGCCTGACGTTTTTTAGGATCTGTTTCTTTTTGAGAGTCAATTAATAACTTTTTATATTCTGGATTTTCCCAGTTTGTATCATTATTTCCGCCTTTTTTGTCACGGAATAACTCTAGGAAGTTGATTGGATCGTTAAAGTCTCCTAACCAGCCCATACGCCCAACTTGATAATCTCCTTGGTGTAACTTTTCAATGTAAACAGCCCACTCAGAGTTGTCTAACTGTACTTTAATACCAAGGTTTTTCTTCCACATATCTTGAACAGCTTGTGCAATTTTTGCATGTTTTTCATCCGTGTTGTATGACACCTTAATTGCTGGTAGTTCTGAAGCATCTTTAAGGCCCATTTCTTTCAAGCCTTTTTCTAAATATTCTTTTGCTTTTTTCACATCATTGTCTTTGAAGTAGCCTTTTTTGTTATCTTCAAACATTGTTGGTGGTACAGCCGCCATCGCTGGAACTGAACCGTCTTTTGTAATTTGTTCTGTAATACCTTTACGATCAATTGCATAAGCTAATGCTTTACGAATGTTCACATTGTCTAAAGGTTTTTGTTCTGTATTAAACTTGTACCAGTAAGTACCTGCAATCTCTTGAATGTTTAATGAACCGTCTTTCTTTAATTCAGGAAGTGCATCAGCTGGTAATTGACCGGTAGGCATACCCGCCCAGTCTAATTCACCGTTTTTGAACATTGAAAGTTCAGTGTTGTTATCATTGATCATGTACATTTCAACTTTTTTAAGTTTTACAGCATCTTTATCCCAATAGTTTTCATTAGGAACTAACTCAATTTTGTCGTTATGTTTCCAAGTTTTAAGCTTGAAAGGACCGTTTGACGTATAGTTTTCGCCTGCATTTGTGTACCATTTTTCATTTGATTCAGCAATTTTCGTATTCACTGGGAAGTACGTATAGAAAGCTGTTAATTCTAAGAAATATGGCGTTGGGTTTTCTAATGTTACCTCAAGCGTTTTATCATCTGTTGCTTTAACGGCAACATCATCTAATGAACCTTTTCCTTCATTAGCAGCCTGTGCATTTTTAACATAGTATAATTGATATGCATATTGAGATTCGTTTTTAGGATCTAACGCCCATTTCCATGCATATTCGAAATCTTTTGCTGTTACAGGGTCACCATTTGACCATTTTGCATCGTCGCGAATCGTAAACGTATATTTAGTTTGATCATCGCTGACCTTTACATCTTTCGCCATGGCATTTTCAGGTTTTCCATCTTTACCAATACGAGTTAAACCTTCAAATGTTTGTAATAATACGTTTGATGACGTTGAATCATTAGCTAAGCCTGGGTTCAGTGAGAAAGGCTCAGTTTTAATGTTTACGCGAAGCTCTTGCTCTTTTTTCTTGTCGCCGCCATCACTGCTAGCATTTTCACTGCCACCAGATTCTTTGTTAAATCCACATGCAGCTAAAAACAAGCTCATTACAAGCAGCAAACTGAAAAGAATTGACAACCTTTTCTTCATTGCGTGTTACCCCCTATTAAATTTTGTTTGTGTGGCAACCATATTTTTTTGATATGCACTAATTTCTTAATCCTCTTTCAATACAAAATAATCAGTTATTTTTTCACGTAGTAGAGTGCTAAAGACCTCACTGCAAAATTATTCTTCTACCCTATGAAACTGTCATCAATTGTTTACATGCTGTAAATCCAATGTATGCGCTTAATATGTAGAAGACTCATTCATTACAAAATTCGCTAATTGAAACAAAACATTGGCTATTTTGTTTTTTCTGAAAAATTAAGAAATTGTAATACCTTTGTAAAAAATATGTTTGTTACGCCTATTATAAATATTTTAAAAATTTATTGCAATACTATTATTTAATGGTATTTTTTTGTCATGAGGGAAAAAACCTTATCTTATAAGGATTGTGCCTACTTGTCAGACGTCTAAAATCTTTTTTGTAGTATAGGTATTACAAAGGCATTAGAAATACTAAATAAAAGATTTTTACCAAATCCTCCACCAAATTTTCATTAAGAAATGCTTTAATTAAAAGGTTCTTGTCTTTTTTTGCCGAAGAAAAATTCCAGTAAATTGTCTTATAAACCTTTTTAGCGATAAGATGTTTAAATTCCTGCTTTTTCGCGTTATAATAATGAATAACTATATAATTAAAGCTGTGAAAAAGAGTAGTATGCAGAATTTTCATTTTTAGAGAGTTTGTGGCTGGTGAGAACAAACATTGAAACCTGCAGAATGGACTTTGGAGCTTTCAAGTGCAAAGCTTGAACGTTGATCTCAACGTTACATGAATAAAGATAGTTCACAATAATGTGTGCTAATTAGGGTGGCAACGCGGTCCATTCGCCCCTAGCTTATGCTAGGAGCGGATGGGCCTTTTTATGTTGTATACGTAAACTAGCATCATATATGTGCAGATGAAAGGAAGATTTGATGAAAACAATTTTTTCAGGTATTCAACCAAGCGGTACAATCACTTTAGGCAACTACATTGGAGCGATGAAGCAATTTGTTGAACTTCAACATGACTATAACTGTCATTTTTGTATTGTAGATCAGCATGCAATTACAGCGCCTCAAGACCGTTTAGCACTTCGTAAAAACATTCGCAGCCTTGCTGCTCTGTATGTAGCAGTAGGAATTGATCCAGCAAAATCAACTTTATTTATTCAATCAGAAGTGCCCGCCCACACGGAAGCAGGATGGATGTTACAGTGCGTAGCGTATATCGGTGAACTTGAGCGTATGACTCAGTTTAAAGATAAGTCCGCTGGAAAAGAAGCAGTATCAGCAGGATTATTAACTTATCCTCCACTAATGGCAGCTGATATTCTTTTATACAACACCGATTTGGTGCCAGTTGGTGAAGATCAAAAGCAGCATTTAGAATTAACGCGTGACTTAGCTGAGCGCTTTAACAAAAAATACAATGATATCTTCACTATTCCTGAAGTACGTATTCCAAAAGTGGGCGCACGCGTCATGTCTCTTCAAGATCCTACGAAAAAAATGAGCAAGTCCGATCCAAACCAAAAAGCTTTTATTACGCTCTTGGATGACGCTAAAACGATTGAAAAGAAAATCAAAAGTGCCGTAACGGATTCAGAAGGTATTGTTCGCTACGATAAAGAAAATAAGCCAGGTATTTCAAACTTATTAAGCATTTATTCAATCCTAGCAAATAAATCAATCGAAGACATTGAAGCAATGTACGAAGGCAAAGGTTATGGTGACTTTAAAGCTGACACAGCTAAAGTAGTAGCTGAAGCACTTGCTCCAATTCAAGAAAGATATTATGAATTAGTTGATTCTAGCGAGTTAGATGATATTTTAGATCAAGGTGCCGATAAAGCAAATGCAACGGCTAATAAAATGCTTCGCAAAATGCGAAACGCAATGGGAATTGGCCGTAAACGTTAAAAAAAAACGACTGCTATGCAGTCGTTTTTTTAATTCACTTTTGGCTCTTGTTCAATTTCCCAAAGTTTTTCAAAGAAAGGTTGTCCTTTTACTAAGCGCTCGCATAATAATTTATGTTTCGGTGACCACCCTGACTTCGTTTCATCGTATAGCTGATTCCATACGTCTTGAAACGGCATCTCTTGAATGTCTTCGTATTTCGTTGGATTCCACTCTGTGTACCAGTAGCGGATTTGAGCTGTATTTTTTGTTGTATGTAGCTGATCAAGTGCCATAAATAACAGCTGTTTTAGCTGACGTTCTTTACGTGTTAGCCCTCTCATCGTTTCAGGAGACGGCGAAAGAATATGATGCTCTTTTTTAGTTAGCTCGTCTTCACTGAACTTATATTCTAGCTCTTCTTGATCCGCAATCATCTCATAAACTAACTGTTCTTGTCTTGGAATTAAGCGGCTTTTTCGAATTGGGATATGATAGCCCATCGTATCAATTGCTAAAATATTCGTTCCATCTGTAACAATAAAACAATATTCAACCTGCGTGCGCTCATGATTTTTCCGAATGTATGCTTTCTGATAGACATCTTGTAGTAGTTGTTGAGGTAGCTCGGAAAGATCATTTTCAATGTAATGAAATAAAAGCGGATTTACTTTTAATAACGGTGCTTGATCGAGCAGTTCTACACAATCGTCTTTTCTCCACTCATGGAAATGACACACATTATAACCGTTTTCTTCGCCTTCAAACCAATTAACCCATACATCATGAAGATATAGCATAATTTACCCCTCACTTACTATCTGTTTGTTATCCATCAGTATAGGCAGAGAAAGGAATTTTTATTCCAAATGATGTTATTTTTCTAAAAATTAATTGTAAAATACCTTCGTTTTTGGCTATTATGCAAATGCACTTATTTCGAAGCTCAGACATAACGCCAGTGCTAATGATTGCTACAGGCTTCATGAACTATATCCACCCCTATAAGCAGAAAAAATCCGAGTTTCTTCTATAGTAATAGGTTTGTCAGGAGGTCTGACAAACCTAAAAAAATCTATCACACTTTTGTGATAGATTTTTAACGAAGAGATTTTGGATTTAAAGCATCTTTTAATCCTTCACCAATGAAGTTGATAGCCAGGATCGTAAATGTAATAGCTAAACCTGGCGGAACCCACATCCAAGGCTTATTCTGCAGCACATCTGATTCCCTTGCTTCTGTCAGCATATTCCCCCAGCTCGGCGTATCAGCCGGCACGCCAAAACCGATAAAGCTAATCGCTGACTCAAACACGATAAGGATGGCCATCTGCAAACTGGCTTGAACCACAATCGTTGAAAACACATTTGGCAGCAAATGTTTGAAGATGATTTTAAACGGGCTGCACCCAATGGAAACAGCTGAAAGCACATATTCATTTTCTTTTTCAGCCAAGACTTTGCTTCGCACCAGCCGGGCCGTACTTCCCCAGCTTAGGAAACTAACAACTAGGATGAGCGTCCAAACGCCTGAGATTTTTCCAATTAGAATTGTATTTAACACTACAACAAAAACAATGAGCGGAAAGTTTAAGACAAAGTCTGTAAAACGCATTAAGAATTGGTCCACTTTGCCTCCGTAATAACCCGCAATCGAACCAATAAGAGTTCCGATTAAAATAACGAGTGTTGTACAAGCAACTCCAATCAGTAACGAAGTTCTTCCTCCATACAATGTACGTGCAAATACGTCTCGACCATTTGTATCCGTTCCAAACCAATGCTCACTGGAAGGCGCTGCATTCATCGCCATATAGTCGATACGTGTAATATCTGCTTTTGTAAGCAGCGGTGCAAAAATAGCAAGAAGCGTAATCACAATCATGAAAGCTAAACTTATCATAGCTAGTTTATTTTTAAAAAACTTCTTTCGCGCAATCGCCCATGGAGAAAGGTTTTTAGGAGCTTTCATATTCACTTCTGGCTGTACATCTTTTTTCGTTACAATTTCCATACTTTCTCCTCCTAATCCAAACGAATACGCGGATCTGCTACGCCGTATAACAAATCAGCAACCAGATTCCCAACCAATGTTAAAATTGAAAACAGCATTGTAAGCGACATCATAACTGAGTAGTCACGAGTTGCTACAGAGTCAACAAACAACTTTCCGATTCCTGGATACGTAAAGATTGTCTCTGTAATGATAGAACCGCTAATGATTGTTACAAGATCAAACCCTAAAAACGTAATAAGCGGAATCATTGAGTTGCGTAAGATATGAACATTATAAATTTTAGATTCTTTTGTTCCTTTTGCTCTAGCTGTGCGCACAAAATCTTTGCGACTGTTTTCAATAATATCATTGCGCAAAAATTGGGTATACTGCGCGGTCGACATCAAGCCAAGAATCAGTGCAGGTAATATAACGTGATGAATTCTACTTTGAATAAATTCCCATGATCCCTCTTTTAATCCTACTTCAACAGAACCGCTAAACGGAAACCAGCCTAACTGAAAGGAAAATAAATAAATGCCTACGATCCCTGCGATAAACGATGGAACCGCTAATGCAAAGTAATTATATCCTGCAATAAAGTTATCTGCTAAGGTATACGGTTTTCTTCCTGCATACATACCTAAAATAAATGCAAACACATACGTAATCAAAAGCGAAGTCAAAGCTAAAAAGATCGTATTAGGCATACGCTCTAAAATAATATCTAATGTCGGTAACTTATGAGTTGTTGACTTTCCTAAATCTCCTTGTGCCACTCCCTTTACCCAGTTCCAATATTGAACGTAGATAGGATCGTTATATCCTAGCTTATCACGCATTTCCTCAATGTATTTTGGATCTGTATTACTGGGGTTGATTTCTCCCCCAAAAGGGTCCCCTGGCATCATTTTCGCCAGGGAAAACACAACAAAGGAGATCAGAATCAACATTGGAATCATCCCTAAAATACGTCTTAGTGAGTATTGCAGCATCGTTGACTCTCCTTTACATGTAAAATACTTATTCCGTTACAGACCATTTCTCCGGATCTACAACTACCGTTGATGGATCTAGAGTTACGTTTTTCACACGCTTATTCACAGCATAAATATTGATATTTTCCCATAAAGGAAGTGCTGGCAGCTGCTCGTTAAAGAATTTTTGCCATTTTACATATACATCTTTACGGTATTTATCATCAAATGATTTTTCACTCAAACCGTCTTTAAGCATTTCGTCAGATTCCTTATTTACCCAACGGCCATAGTTCCATTCAGCATTAGAGCTCCATAATCCTGTAGGATCTGGATCTGAACCAGTGTCCCAAGAACCGAAGAACGCTTCTAACGCCTTATCGTCGTTATCTTTCATTTCATTGTACAAGTTAAATTCAACAAGTGAACCCGTTGCTAATTTTGTTTTAATACCAATATCATTCCATGCTTGCATAATAGCCTTCGCACGACCCTCGAAGTTGGCTGGACCAGCATAGTGACCAAATGAGATCGTAAATGGTTTTCCGTTTGGATCTTCTACAAAACCGTCATTATTCTTATCTTTATAACCAGCTTCAGCTAACAATTTCTTAGCTTTTTCTGGACTATACTTGTACTTTGTTAAATCTTTTTGGTCAGCAGCAATCCAGAATACAGACGGAATAACTGTGTTAGAAACAACCGCTTTGTCGTTCATAAATGCTTTTACCATTGCTTTTCTATCTATTGCGTAAAGCAATGCTTGACGAAGTTTTAGATCTTTGAACTTATCATAATCATCTACGTTTTTACCAGCATTTTTATCACGATGTCCAAATCGTAGACCAATATACGAATAACTAGTTGATTTCCCTTCCAAAAAGTCTAAGTTTTCTGCTTTTTCAACTTGCCCTAAATCAGCTGGGCGAACATCCATAATGTCGACATCGCCTTTTTTCAATGCTCCGGCGGAAACAGATGGATCCAGTACTTTTACAACAACGCCATTAAGATGAGGCTTACCTTTCCAATAGTCATCATTGCGTTCCATCTGAACATATTCACTTGCTACCACTTTTTTCACTTTAAACGGTCCAACACCAATAGGCTCTTTACGAACTTGTTTAGACTCTGCAAGATCTTTTACAGCAATTCCTTCATAGTACTTTTTCGGCATTGGATACGGCCATAGATTGTCTAAGTTATTTACACGAACTTCTTTAAACGTAACTTTAAATGTTTGCGGATCTACCACTTCAACTCCGGAAATAGAATCCGCTTTGCCGTCATGATATTCTTGAGCGCCTTTAATATGCTCAACGTTTACATAGCGTGGACCTGTATAGTCTTTATCAGCAATCGTTTCATACGTATATTTAAAATCATCTGCAGTTAATGGATCTCCGTTATGCCACTTAATCCCTTTTTTTAATTTAAACGTGTAAGTTAGTTTATCACCACTCACGTCCCAAGTAGCTAAGTCAGATTTAATTTTTAATTTCTTATCATAAGTAAAGAGACCTTCATTGATAAATTCTAAGATTTGGCTATCATATGCACTACCATACAATGCGTACTCAAAAAGCCCTTCCGGCGCTCCGTCAATCCCATACGTAATCGTTCCGCCATCTTTTGGCTTGTCTGTTTTTGCACCTTCAGTTTTTGCTTCTCCGCCTTCTTTATTACTAGAAGATGAAGAACTGCTTCCACCGCTGCATGCCGCTAGAAAAAGCGATAGCACAAGCAAAATGGAAACAAGTGATAAAAACGATTTCTTTTTCATCATGACGTTCCCCCTATTTAACTAATAATCTGTTCGTATGTAGCTTTTACGAGTTATATAAATGGCAAGCTACTTGATGGCCAGGTCTCACCTCCTTTAAGGCAGGTTTCGTTTGGCTGCACTCTGCCATGGCATGTATACAGCGAGGATGAAACGCACAGCCTTTTGGCGGATCAATTGGACTTGGCACATCTCCCTGTAAAATAATACGCTGTTTTTTCTTTCGTGGATCTGGTTCAGGTATAGCCGATACAAGCGCTTGCGTATAAGGGTGCAATGGCTCTGCGTATAGGCTTTTCTTATCAGCAATTTCTACTAAACCGCCTAGGTACATAACACCGATACGGTCACTCATATGTTTAACAACACTCAAATCATGGGCAATAAATAAAAAGGTTAGGTCGAATTCTTGTTGAAGTTCTTTAAGAAGGTTTAAAACTTGTGATTGGACAGAAACGTCGAGTGCCGATACCGGTTCATCAGCAATAATAAGTTTTGGACGAAGTGCAAGTGCACGTGCAATTCCAATCCGCTGACGCTGTCCACCGGAAAATTCGTGAGGATATTTATAGTATGCATCTTCCGGTAATCCTACTTTTGTAAGTAGATTCATAACTTCTGATTTTAATTGATTGGTTGATTTTCCTGTAAAATTCCGAATTGGTTCAGAAATAACATCTCCAACCATTTGCATTGGATTGAGGGAAGCATAGGGATCTTGAAAAACCATTTGGAAATCTTGTCTGATTTTACGAAGAGAAGTTCCTTTTACTTCTGTGATATCTTTACCATCGAAAATAATTTTTCCGCTAGTTGGTTCCAGCAGTCTTAGAATCGTCCTTCCTGCCGTGGATTTTCCACAGCCAGATTCTCCTACCAGACCGAGCGTTTCTCCTTTTCGAATCGCAAAAGAAATACCGTCAACTGCTTTTACATCACCAATTTTCTTTCGGAAAAATCCCCCGTGAATAGGATAATAGGTTTTTAAATGCTGAACTTCTAGCAATACATCTTTCACCGCTTTAGTCATTAGCTTGTCTTCACTCCTTTTGACGGATAGCTGTTTTCATACAGCAGACATGCGACGTCATGCCCCTGTGAATCCTGGCGAAGAACAGGCGTAACGGAACTACAGTCTTCCATTGCATGAGGACATCGGTTAACGAAACGACAGCCTGTCCGCGGCATGTTTACAAGAGAAGGCACAATTCCTTTGATCGTATTTAATACTTCTACATCATCTTCCATGCGTGGAATTGAGTGAAGAAGCGCTTTCGTGTACGGATGTTTTGGGGCATAAAATAACGTATCAACATCTGTATGCTCAACAATTTTCCCGCCATACATGACAATCACTTCATCACACATCTCAGCAACGACTCCTAAATCATGAGTAATCATAATAATAGACATATCATTGCTTTCTTGAATTTCTTTTAACAATTCTAAAATTTGAGCTTGAACCGTAACATCCAGGGCGGTTGTCGGCTCATCCGCAATTAAAAGTTTAGGCTGACAAGCTACCGCCATGGCAATCATGACGCGCTGCCTCATTCCTCCCGACAGCTGATGCGGATATTCATCGATGAGCTTTTCGGATCTCGAAATACCAACGCTTTTTAAAAGCGCAATGCTTTTTTCACGCGCTTCCGCTTTCGATATATTCATATGGTTAAACAATACTTCCTGCAGCTGATACCCAATGGTTAAAACAGGATTGAGAGATGTCATCGGTTCTTGGAAAATCATTGAGATGTCTTTTCCTCGAACATCATTCATCTCATCTTCTGATAAGTGCGTAAGATTCTTTCCGTTAAATACAACGCTTCCGCTTCTAATTTGACTATTTACTTTAGGTAATAGCCCAATAACGGATAAAGACAATACGCTTTTTCCACAGCCAGATTCTCCTACAACTCCTACAATTCGCTTTCGTCCGACTTGAAACGACACGTCGTCCACAGCATTATGCCAGGAATCATTAATGGAAAAAGCAGTTTGTAAATTTTTTACTTCTAGTAAAGGTGTTGATTCGACGGGCTTTTTATCCATTTATAGTGCACACCTCATTTTTCTAAAAATTGTTATATTTGAATAAGATATTATTACAATTTCATTACAAAATCAATATATTTTGAAAATTAATTATATTTTTTATTTTTAAAATAATGATTTTTGAATATCTCTTCAGCACTTTAACGCATAAACCTCCTAATTTTTTGTTGAAAACAGGATAAAATTTACTATTTTTTGTTTTAGGTATATAGAACTTATTTTTTTACAGTTGGAACGCAGATTTTTTTAAGATAGTATTGGTACTAAGAGGAAGCAGCTGGGTAGTAGTTAAAGTGTGAGGCTTCATACATGAAGTAACAAGATGATAACCGATATTGTAGCCCATCATTTCTGGATACCAATTTTGGCCGAATAACAGTTGATCATATTTTTTTTCGTCAGCGCACAGATTGTAATGAGGTTTAACATGCTTTTCCCACATTTTTTTAGCTTCTTCAATGGTATAATAATTTGTCCAAGGAGCTAAATATTTTTTACCACAATATTCCTCCACTGCTCTTTCAGCTAACCCTTCCATCATCATAGCGTCTAACAAAGTAATCGTTTCATCAGATTTGTTAATGGCTTTTAGCCTGCAAACGTGATGATATTCATGGGTAAGCACCGCTAACATTTCTTCATCGGATGTATGACTTGTCATAAACACAAATAATTTATCGGTAAAAGCGACACCTGCTCTTCCGTTAAATTCACGCTGCATTTTTCGATTTCGAGGATTGCTTGGCAGCACTAGCACCGCTACATCCGGCCCATTCCATGCTTTTTTAAGCTTTTCATAATGTGCTTTTACTTTCTTCCAAACCTGCCTTTTCTTCATTTCTTCTAATTCTTTTATAAACATTAAAGAAGGCGGACACATTCCATAGTTAAAAAGTAATTCCATATATTCTTTTTCTTTTAATTTCTTAAAATAGCGCGCAAGATAACGGCTTATTTCTTTCGGCTCCGTCCAAGTAGAAGTTGAAACAATCGGCATGTTTTCCCCTCTCTTTCTTCATCCTTTTGCTTCATGATATGTTCACAGCTACTCTTTTGGTTATTAAAAATAAAAAAAATTCTAGGCGTCAGCCTAGAATTTTTCATTATGCTTCGTATTTTTTAAAGATGATTGTTGCATTGTGACCGCCAAATCCAAGTGAGTTGCTTAGCACCGCTTTTACTTCTTGCTTACGCGCTTTGTTTGGAATGTAGTCTAAATCGCACTCTTCATCGGGTGTTTGATAGTTAATTGTTGGAGGAAGAATACCGTCTTGAATTGCTTTCACACTAAAAATAGCTTCTACTCCACCAGCAGCTCCTAGCAAGTGGCCAGTCATTGACTTTGTTGAACTAATTGCTACTTTTTGAGCGTGGTCACCAAATACTTCTTTAATAGCCATCGTTTCAAATTTATCGTTGTACCCTGTACTTGTACCGTGAGCATTGATGTAATCAATATCACTTGGCTGTAGACCTGCATCTTCAATCGCATGACGCATTGCACGAACGCCCCCTTCTCCTCCTGGAGCTGGCGCTGTGATATGATGAGCATCTCCTGTTGAACCATAACCCACAATTTCAGCATAAATACGTGCGCCGCGTGCTAATGCATGTTCAAGCTCTTCAAGCACAATAACACCCGCACCTTCTCCCATAACGAAGCCGTCGCGGTCTTTATCAAACGGACGAGATGCTGTTGCAGGATCTGGATTTGTAGAAAGTGCTTTATTCGCACAGAAACCAGCAATAGATAAACGCGTGATTGGTGCTTCCGTACCGCCCGTCACCATCACGTCTGCATCTCCGCGTTGAATGACTTTAAATGCATCACCAATAGAGTTTGTACCTGTTGCACACGCCGTTACCGTACAAGAGTTCACGCCTTTCGCCCCTAAAGCAATAGAAACTTGTCCTGTTGCCATATCAGGAATCATCATCGGAATAAAGAATGGACTTACACGGCGGGCACCTTTTTCTAATAACGTTGAATATTGATTTTCAAACGTTTCCATACCGCCAATTCCAGAACCAATCCAAACCCCGACGTTTGGAGCAATCTCTTCCGTAATAGTCAAATTCGAATCTTTAACAGCCGCCAATGCAGCTACCATCGCATATTGAGTAAAGCGATCCATCTTACGAGCCTCTTTGCGGTCAATAAAATCTTCCACGTTAAAATCTTTTACTTCAGCCGCTACTTTAGCAGGAAATTCATCTGCATCTAGTCTTGTTAAAGGACCAACGCCAGACACGCCTGCTACTGCGTTTTTCCAAGCTGTTTCTACGTCATTTCCAATTGGTGTAAGCCCACCAAGTCCTGTTACAACTACACGTTTTTTATTCATCGTACATTCATCTCCTTCAGTTGCTTTAAAAATGTAGTGTTATTTTCCCCATCTAATGGCAATAGCTCCCCATGTTAAGCCGCCTCCGAAGCCAACCATTACAATTAAATCATCGTCTTGAATTTTCCCTGCTTCAAGCTCATGAACAATTGAAATTGGAATCGATGCTGCTGATGTATTGCCGTAGTATTGGATTGTTTTAGACATTTTTTCTTCAGGCAAGTCTAATCGCTGTCTTGCAGCTTCCATAATACGAATATTCGCTTGATGAGGTACAAGAAAATCAACATCCTCTTTTGTTAAACCTGCTTTTTCAATTACATTAACAGCAGATTCCCCCATTTGTCGAACAGCAAACTTAAATACTTCACGTCCGTTCATGACAATATGATCAAGCTCGTTTTGATACAAGTGCTTGCCTCCTGTACCGTCGGATCCTAGTTCAAAGGATAAAATACCTCGTCCTTCTGACACAGGTCCCATTACAACTGCACCTGCTCCGTCTCCGAATAAAACAGCCGTGTTACGGTCGTCCCAATCTGTAATCTTAGAAAGCTTTTCTACACCGACCACTAATATATGCTTGTAAGCATTAGTTTCAATAAATTGCTTAGCTGTAATCATGCCGTACATAAATCCTGCACATGCTGCACTCACATCGTAAGAAGCTGCTTTTTTTGCTCCCAATTTTTCTTGCAGCATACATGATACTGTAGGAAACGGTTGATCTGGCGTTACCGTAGCAACAATGATCATGTCAATATCTTCTGCCTCGACGTTAGCTTTATGTAAAGCTTCAACTGCTGCTTTATAAGCTAAATCAGATGTGTCCTCGTTATCGGCTGCAATTCGGCGCTCTTGAATACCTGTGCGCGTACGAATCCACTCATCTGATGTATCCATTACTTTTTCAAGATCTAAATTTGTTACAACTTTCTCTGGTACATAACGTCCAATTCCTAGAACACCAGCGTTCATATCAACCTCTCCTTTAAATAAAAGGCTTATATTCCTATAAAACCTATATCTGTCATTTCATTTACCGATTATATAATCAATTATTATGAGTTGGTACTAATTTTACTTCATTTTTTATTTTTTGTCTATATGGGTGTTCGTCCTACTCAGGTATCTATCATGCTACATATAGTAATCATACGGGTCCCTCTTACTCTAGTATGGGACATTAGGTAAGAACTTACCCACCATTAAAATAGTGAAAGGAATGAGTATCATGGCAAGAAGACAAAGAAATGAAGCTTTTTCTGATTTTATGTTTGGAGCTGGGCGCAGAAAATCAAGAGAAGAAAGAGAGCGAGAGGAGTGGGAAAGATTATTCAAACAAATCGATGAAATTGTACTCGCCGTTGAAGAACTAGCTCCTCTTCTTAAACAGTTTGCCCCTTTAGTCGATTTATTTTACAAACAAAAATAACAGCTCGGATTCTACCGAGCTGTTTTCTTTAGTTGTTTTCATTTTCAGCTAATGCATCTTGCTTGCCAAGCTCATAGGCGTCGTTCATTACTTTTGTCAGTAATGTCAATACCGGCTGTACGTGTTCCATTGATAACTCAACGCCTGTTTCATCTAAAATCTGCTTTGCTTCTGGCAAGTACTTCATTGCAATTTGCATGAATTGCATATTTTGCTCTTCCATAGTGAAATCTCCTTTATTAAAAACATTTATTCCTCCTTATATTAGCGAATCTATTCTATAAGTACAACTTTCTCCTTTAATGAAGAGGTAAAAAGAATGTTCTCATATGTTTTTTTTGCAGGTAAATGCCTTCTTTAGCCGTTACTTTGGAAGAAAAATGCAGCAGTTCTTTCGCTTTCCTGCTGATTTCATATTTTTCTTGAGCCGCTTCTTCCTTCACCTCCATATGAGTAATGTTTGCTCCAGCGCTCCAAGGCTGTAATTTTTCTTCAACTAAATGAACCACTTCATATGAATATGCACCAGTTTTACAGCGTCTGAGTGCACTGACGGCGTCTTCAATATAAATAATAAAATCCGTGCCTTCCATAATGGTAAAAGCTTCCTCGTACCCGGCAATATTTTTAGAATAGCACATTGACAAAGGCTGCCAAGGTCCGTAAAGAGTGGGCGTTCTGACAATCATAATGGGCCATCCATCATCTTTATATTTTTCTATCATTCGCTCAAAATGAACGTATAGCCTTCCTTCACTACTGTCCGGTTCTGGAATCGTTGTTTCTTCAATCTTTCGCTGCTGGTCTCCAAATACGCGCATGGTAGAAACAAACACAAATCGAATGTTGAATTGACGGCATTTATTAAGTGCTTGAATGAGTACTTGCTGCGCTTTTTGCATTTCTTGTCTTAAAAAATCAGGATGATAAAAATCTCCTCCATCGAAATACGTGAAGTAGACAATATCCGTTTCTGATGTAATCATATCTAATGAATCGCCTACTTCAGTCGATACATAATTAGCGTTTCGCCCTAAGAAAAATTTCATCTCTTCCTGCAAATCATCTTCTTCTTTATGAGCAGAATGTGTATATCCTTTTACTTCTGTACCTTCGTCTAAAAAAGTCATACATAAATGAAAACCAATAAAGCGGTTTGCCCCTATTACTACTACATTTCCCATATCGCTTCCTCCAATTCTTCATTCATCATTTATTAAACAAAAGCTTAAAGCCCTATAGTTATAGAGAGTACTCATTCCTTATTTCAAAGTAGTTCATCCCTAAAAACATCATGAACTCTCTTTTTCCTTTTATCTCTTATACAAAAAGCCCCTATGATATGTATAATCATAGAAGCTTTGCTTATAACACTTTTTCATGCTGTTTATAAAATTGGAGAAGGGACCGTTCAAATAAATAGTTTTTTTCAGGCAAATAAAGTGAAAGCATAATCGGAGAGTGAAGTTCTTCACGATGTAGTTCATATTTTTTACTGTGTGCAATTGGATAATGAGTAGAGGCATTAGGCGCGGTCCATATCTTCACGGGCAGCGTTGATTTTAATTCCGTAACGGAAGGGTACTCCTTAATTAGCTTTGATACTTGCTTCCGCTCCACTTTATAAGCTTGAGTCAAGTCCTTCGTAAATTGTTTATAAAAGAATTTATTGTTTTTTTCATGTTCTGCATGCGTATGAAGATCAATACACGGATTTAGTAAACCAGCTGATCGAATGAACGTATTCCCGTCATTTTCCATTAGCTGCAGCGCTAACAGAGCCCCCATTCCTTCAGCTAAAATATGAATTCGTTTATTTAAAATTTCTTGTTTCATTACTAAATGATAAAGTTGTTTTGCAAGGTGATATGCTTCAGGAGACCCCCAATGCCGGCCATATAAATTGGAATAAAATACTGTGTATCCTTCATCTTGTAAACATTGCAACAGCTGTGACCTTCCGCCGTGCTGAATCCATAAGCTAGTTGAACTTTCAACAAAATGATCTTTATCACCCAATACTAACACACCGAAACCATTCGGTCGTTCAGGGACATGTACGACATTCCATTGCGTATCTAAGCTAAAAAAGCGTCGATGTATCATAGCTCTTCCTCCGTAACTTACTAGTTGTTCCATACAGTGTATGATAGAACCATAAAAAAGCGCACTAGAATAATGCCTATTTCTGACTTATTGCTCTTTTGTTTCTGCATGGGAGCACGCCCCTTATTTATTCATAAAAAATTCAATTTCTTATTTGACTGCTATATGCTAAAATGAAATCAAACTGTACTGTAAACGAGGTGAATAGAATGCGTGTCGTAATGGCTTTTGTTTGGGGCTTTTTACTAATGAATATGGCAGTGTACGTAATCTCTGCAATGACGGGCGGTACTTACAGTTTCGCAACCGCTTCCATCCTTGGAGTAGTTTTCACGCTAGTTGTAATTTTGATTGGAGAACTGGGTGTACCGAATAAACCAGCAAATAATCAACACTAAAAAGTGTTGGCTGTAAAGCCAGCGCTTTTTTTATTTTTCGGCATAGGTTCTTCTCAGTACTTTCTTTCCTTACCTCGTATTCAAGACATAGGACTGAGAGTGCTTTTCTCTATCTATATATAGTCGGAATCATTGATTATCCCAAACTTTAACTATATAATTTTAGAATAATCAAACTATTAACTTTAGGAGTGAATACTGCTGTGACTAAAGAAAAAATTGGTTTTATCGGAACAGGCGTTATGGGTCAAAGCATGGCCGGGCATTTAATTGACGCAGGATATGAAGTCCTTGTTTATACACGAACAAAAACTCGTGCTCAAGCACTACTTGAAAAAGGGGCCAAATGGAAAGAAACCGTTCAAGAAGTGGCCGAACAATCTGATGTTATTATCACCATGGTAGGCTATCCTCACGATGTAAAAGAGATTTATTTAGGAAAAGACGGCATTATACATAATGCAAAGAAAGGCTGCTATACAATTGATATGACGACATCAAGCCCTATACTTGCTCGTGAGATTTATCAAGCAGCAAAAGAGAAGCACATTCATGCGCTTGACGCTCCTGTTTCAGGAGGAGATATTGGGGCTCAGAAAGCAACCTTAGCGATTATGGTAGGAGGCGATTCTGGAGCATTCTCTGCCGTTACGCCTATTCTTGAAAAAATGGGGACAAATATCGTTCTTCAAGGAAGCGCCGGTGCTGGTCAACATACAAAAATGTGCAATCAAATTGCTATTGCCTCTAATATGATGGGTGTCTGCGAAGCGATACTTTATGCTGAAAAAGCCGGATTAGATCCGAATACCGTTCTAAAAAGTATTGAAACAGGCGCAGCGGGAAGCTGGTCGTTAAGCAATTTAGCTCCTCGCATGATTAAAGGAGACTTCGAACCAGGCTTTTATATTAAACACTTCATTAAAGATATGAAGATTGCCATTGAATCAGCTGAAGAAATGGAGCTGTATACACCCGGGCTAAAATTAGCAAAATCGCTTTATGAACAGCTCGAAAAACAAGGCCAGGATAATAAAGGAACACAGGCTCTGTATACCCTTTTAAAACAGCATGCCCTAACTGTATAAAGACAGGCAGCTCATTACGAGCTGCCTGTTTTTATTAATGATTTACGCTTCATTTAACGAATTCATAAAACGACTGAATGCGAGCTGCCCTTCAGCAGTTTGTTTAAACACACCTGCATGCTCTAAAATAGTCGCAAAGATCAAACCGAGCTCTTGTTGAAGAATGCTTTGGACATTTTCCACTTCAATATGCGGATATTTTTTCTTGATGTGTTCAGCCCACTTCACGTGTTTTTTCACTTGATCATGCCTGCTGGCTACTTCACTCAGGTTATTCTGAACTAACCCTTTGGCCACTAGACTCATTTCGTCTTTCAAACGACCGGGTAAAACCGCAAGCCCCATTACTTCAATTAAACCTATGTTCTCTTTTTTGATATGATGAACTTCTGCATGCGGATGATAAATGCCATCTGGATGCTTGCTGTTTGTTCGATTGTTTCGCAGTACTAAATCTAATTCGTACAAATCCCCTCTTTTCCTAGCAATAGGCGTGACCGTATTGTGAGGAGTTTGATCTGTAAAAGCTAAAATACCAGCACTTTGATCACTATATGATTTCCATTTCTTCAAAATGAAATCCGCTGCTTCCACTAATGGTGCAAGGTGCGAACTTTGAAGACGAACGACCGACATTGGCCAATGAACAATTCCAGCTTTCACGTTTGGATGCGCTTCAAGAGAGAACAATTTATTTATTCTTGCTTTAGCCATAGGAAACTCATGATAGCCTCCTTGAAAGTGATCATGCGTTAAAATAGATCCTCCTACGATGGGTAAATCTGCATTTGACCCTAAAAAATAATGTGGGAATTGTTCAACGAAGGCAAGCAGCCGCTTAAACGTTTGCTTTGAAATATGCATAGGTGTATGCTCACTCGCAAAAACAATGGCATGTTCATTATAATAAACGTAAGGTGAAAACTGCATGTACCACAGCTCTTCCTGCAATTCCACAGGGATAATCCGGTGATTTTGGCGAGCTGGGTGGTTAATGCGGCCTGCATAGCCAGCATTTTCTTTACAGAGCAGGCATAGCGGGTAGTTGCTTTCTTTCAGTGATTTGCTTGCTGCAATTGCTTTTGGATCTTTTTCCGGCTTAGATAAGTTGATAGTAATTTCAAGTTCTCCAAAGTCAGTGTTTGTTACCCATCTTTCGTTTTTAGCAATTCGATCTCTGCGAATATAGTGAATGTCTTTTGACAGCTTATAATAATAGCTTGTGGCTTTTTGAGGGTTTTGCTGATAGTGATCGTAAAAGGTTCGATTAACCTCTGAAGGCATGCTTGCAAAGCATCCCATTATTTTGGTATCGAATAAATCTCTATATGTGATAGAATTATCGGCGATTCGATTGTTTTCGGCAGCCCAATCAAGCATGTTATCTAAAATAGCAGCTGGATGTTCCAAACGTTCTTCTTTAACTTCTACCGTAATACATTCGTCGAGTTCTAACACTTCCAGCAGTTTATTTCTCACCACATCTATATCCCATTTTGTTACTAGATTCTTTTGTAAACCATATTGAATAAGTCGGGTGATTTCTTCATGAATGTTGACTGACATACACTCGTTCCTTTCTCTATCTGTTTTCTCTTATACTGCTTCTAATGTGAGTTCACGCGCTCCTTCTCCAACCGTAACCACATAAAATTCAGCTTCTAAACTCGTTTGCTTATAATAAGCGTCTTTTACTTCCTCAATAAATCTATCAACCTGTGCTTTTTTTACGATACTGATTGTACAGCCTCCAAAGCCTGCACCTGTCATGCGTGATCCAATCACACCTTCTTGCAACCAGGCTGCTTCTACAAGAGCATCTAATTCTTTTCCACTTACTTCATAGTCATCTCGCAGCGAACAGTGCGACTCATTCATCAATTGACCAAATCCTTTTAAATCGCCGTTTTGCAATTTAGCAACCGCTTCTTTTGTGCGTTCATTTTCATATACCGCATGTTTAGCGCGCTTACAATCTACTTCGTTTTGTATTAAAGATTTGTGCTTTTCAAATTGTTCTTTTGTTAAATCACCAAGCGAATCAATGGAAAGTGAAGTTTGCAAATCTGATAGTGCTCTTTCACACTCCATACGGCGCTCATTATATTTTGAATCTGCCAGCCCTCTTCGCTTATTTGTGTTAGAAATAACGAGCACAGCATCTGTTAACTGCAGCGGGCTATACTGGTATTCAAGAGTCTGGCAGTTTAACAATACGGCTTGATTTTCTTTTCCCATTCCAATTGCAAACTGATCCATAATCCCGCAGCTTACGCCGATAAATTCATTTTCAGCTTGCTGCGCCATTTTTACAAGGTCCATCATATCAATATTCAATTCAAGAATTTTATTTAAAAGTACGCATGTGACTAACTCAATTGATGCCGACGATGAAAGCCCTGCTCCGTTAGGAATGTTGCCGAAAAACAAGATATCAAAACCAAAAGGAAGATCATATCCGTGCTTTTTAAAGGTGTCCATTACTCCTTTTGGATAATTAACCCAATCATCCTCGGTTTTGTACGTTAATTGCTCTAAAGAGGATTCAATAACGCCTGCTTCAGAGAAGTTTTTAGAGTACATACGTATTTTTCGATCATGACGTTTTTGTACTACCGCATACGTTCCTATACTCAATGAACAAGGAAAAACATGCCCTCCATTATAATCAGTATGTTCTCCAATTAAATTGACACGCCCTGGTGCAAAAAAGCAGCGAATAGCTTCTGACGAATGAAATATTTGTTTGAACTCTTCGATTAATTTTTCCAGCATTTATTATCACCTATTTTAAGTAGTTTTTTGGAAACGGATTCATATGTACATTGTAAAGTCCAATTTTCCTTGCCTCAATGGTAAAATTCCTATCGATAATCGGTACTTTTTTGCTTATCACTTTAAAAATGATTCTTTTAAATTGATGATGAACTGCTCTTGCGCCAAAAAGGTGTTATCTTCATGGGAGCCTTGACTTGCAAATTATAAGAAAATAATAGATTTAGAGACATTCACCAAAAATAATCATGATATTTTCAAAAAATTATAGAAAAATGAAAGCGATTACGTTAAAGTAAGAATTAAGTACTACTTTATTTCAAAAAGAAGGTGAAAATTTGCTCTCACATTTCCAAGCTCAAGAATATTCAACGTACGCATACAGGTTTTTAGAATCCCGCACAAACGAAGTTGCGCAGCTCTGGTCGGTTGGATGGGATGAAGTTTTCTCGCCCCTTTATAACTGGAGCGGAAATCAGCGAAAAGATGTAGGAAAATATATTTTTCAATACACGGTTTCTGGGTACGGGATGATTGAAATAGATGGACAAGAATATAAAGTGGATGCTGGAAAAGCATTCATCGTCAATATACCTGGAAATTATCGCTATTACTTACCAAAGGAAAGTGAAAACTGGGAGTTTATTTTTCTTACATTATACGGAGATGAAGTACAAAAATGCTGGGATTATATTCAGTCAACCCACTCCCCTGTAATTCGATTTCACCCTGAATCAGCACCTGTTCAGCTGCTTGCTCAGATATATAAGAGGGCAAGTGAAAAACATATAGCAGATCCATTTCATGCCTCAAGCTTATCTTACCGCTTTGTAATGGAGCTGTATCAATATATTAAAAGCATGGACAGTTTTACAGAGGATTGGCCTGAAAGTATCATTAGCTCTATTTTATTTGCCCGCAATCATTATCATGAAGAAATCGGTCCGGATGAAATGGCAGATGCAGCTCATTTATCTCGCTATCATTTTAGCCGGTTATTCAAACAAACAACAGGGATTACGCCGATTCAATATTTAACGAAGCTTCGCATTCAAAAAGCGGCCGAGCTATTGCATCAAACCAAGTATTCAATCGAAGAAATTGCTGAAAACGTCGGCTATGCAAATGCCAATTATTTAACAAAAGTATTTCGTAAAACAACCAATATGACACCCGGGCAGTATCGAAAAAGTGATGCATCCATTGATGAACACTTTGCATTACCAAAATAAAAACGACTTCCATAAAAGGAAGTCGTTTTTATTTTTTATCGGGAATTTCTACTACCACAGAACCTTTTTCGTAAATAAAAGTCAATTTTTTACCCGGGATAATCATATTTTCTAAAATATCTCGTGCAGCTTGAAGTGCAAACTCTGTCCGTTCTGCCTTTTCCTGCACTTCTTCATTTTCAGCTTGAAGATCATTTTTATCCAGCGCTCTTATTTTAGTTAATGCCTGATCTATAAAATCGTATGCTTCGTCATATATAAGCTCTATACGGTCCTTCATGTGCTCATTCATGCTCCTTTGCCCATTTTGTATTATCATAAATGAATTAGATATATTCTACAACCTAAAACTGAATAAGTTTTTACGCTTAGCTCTCACGTATTTTTTTTATTTATTTTAAAAGGGATGCTGCTCTTAATAGCAAAAAAAGACCATTCAAATTATCATGAATGGCCTTTTGAGAAAACTTATACGCTGACAACAAACTCATCATCTTTTACATCAACTGTCACTTGACTATAATCTTCAATTTGCCCTGCAATTAATTCTCTGGCAATTTTTGTTTCAATATATTTTTGAATAAACCTTTTTAAAGGGCGCGCTCCGTATACCGGATCAAACCCGGAGGCCGCAATATGATTTTTTGCTTCTTCTGTTAACATTAACGAAATATGACGATCGGATAAACGCTTTTCAAGCTGAAGCAATAGCTTATCAATAATTCCCTTTACTTCATGAACAGTTAGCGGTTTGAATAAAATCGTGTCGTCTACTCGATTTAAAAATTCTGGGCGAAAATGCTGTCTTAATTGAGCCATCACTTGCTCTCTGGCTTTTTCAGTAATCTCGCCTTCACTTGTTAAACCATCTAATAAAAATTGAGAACCAATATTTGACGTCATAATAATGACTGTATTTTTAAAATCAATGACTTTTCCTTTTGAATCTGTTGCTCTTCCATCATCTAGTATTTGAAGGAGCACGTTAAATACTTCAGGATGAGCTTTTTCAATTTCATCTAACAAAACGACTGAATAAGGCTTGCGTCTCACCGCTTCCGTTAGCTGTCCGCCTTCTTCATACCCTACATAGCCAGGAGGCGCTCCTATAAGCCTAGAGACCGCATGCTTTTCCATGTATTCAGACATATCAATACGAACCATTTGTTCTTCACTGTCAAATAACGAATGTGCCAACGTTTTGGCTAGCTCCGTTTTTCCTACTCCGGTAGGTCCTAGGAAAATAAATGATCCAATTGGGCGGTTCGGGTCTTTAATGCCTGCCCTTGCGCGAATCACAGCATCTGTAACTAAGGATACGGCTTCGTCCTGTCCAATCACACGCTGCTGTAAAATTGACTCAAGCTTCAACAGCTTTTCTCTTTCTCCTTCAACTAGTTTCGACACCGGAATTCCCGTCCATCTTCCTACAATTTCAGCAATTTCTTCTTCCGTTACTTCTTCTCTTAACAAACGGTTTTCTTGTGCTTTTTCAGCAGCTGTTTCTTCCAGCTGTTTTAGTTCTTTTTCAAGAGCTGGAATGCGTCCGTGGCGAAGTTCGGCTGCTTTATTTAAATCATATTTCCCTTCAGCTTCTTCTAGGTCTCGCTTCGCTTTTTCAAGCTGCTCCCGGACATCTTGCACCGTTTGAATCGACTGCTTTTCTTTTTCCCACTGCAGCTTCATTGTATCTGCACGTTCTTTTAAATCAGAGACTTCTTTTCGAATTGCCTCTAACCTTGTGATGCTTGCTTGATCTGTTTCTTTACTTAATGCCGCTTCTTCAATTTCAAGCTGCATGACACGTCGCGTTACTTCATCTAATTCTGATGGCATCGAATCAATTTCTGTTCGAATAGTTGCGCATGCTTCATCAATTAAATCAATTGCTTTATCAGGTAAAAAGCGATCTGAGATATAACGATCCGACATAACCGCTGCTGAAACAATCGCCCGGTCATGAATATTTACACCGTGATGAATTTCAAATCGTTCTTTTAAACCACGTAAGATAGAGATTGTATCTTCTACTGAAGGTTCTTCAACCAGCACCTGTTGAAAGCGTCTTTCAAGAGCTGGATCTTTTTCAATATACTGACGATACTCATCAAGAGTTGTAGCTCCTATACAGTGAAGTTCTCCTCTAGCAAGCATTGGTTTTAAAATATTCCCTGCATCCATCGCTCCGTCCGTACGACCTGCTCCAACGATTGTATGAAGTTCGTCAATAAATAAAAGAATTTGACCGTTGCTTTTCTTAACTTCTTGAAGAACAGCTTTTAAACGCTCTTCAAATTCGCCTCTGAACTTCGCTCCTGCTACTAAAGCTCCCATATCTAATGAGAAGATGGTTTTATCTTTTAATCCCTCAGGCACATCTCTACGAACAATACGCTGTGCTAGACCTTCAACAATCGCTGTTTTACCAACGCCAGGTTCTCCAATCAAAACTGGATTGTTTTTTGTTTTTCGCGATAAAATGCGGATAACGCGGCGAATTTCTCCGTCTCGTCCAATGACTGGATCAATGTTCCCTGCTCGTACTTCTGCCACTAAGTCTCTTCCATATTTAGCTAACGCTTCATATGTAACTTCCGGATTTTGACTTGTAATTCGCTGATTTCCTCGAAGGCTAGTAAGCACATCTTGCAAAGCTTTTTTTGTTATACCGTGACTTGAAAATAACTTGCCATATTCACTAGAAGACGGTTCCTGTGCTAAGGCTAAAAAGATGTGCTCAACTGAAACATAATCATCTTGCAGACGAGATGCTTCTTCTTGAGCTTTGACAAACAGCTGCTGGAGTTTATTTGTAATATAAACTTTCCCTGCTTCAGCTCCACTTCCTGTAACGGCAGGTTTTTTCGCAAGCAGTTGATTTACCTGCTGCTGAAAAGATTGATGATCTATATGTAAATGATCTAATATGCGAGGAGCAATACCATCTTGCTGATGAATAAGCGTATAAAGCAAATGAGCAATATCCACTTCCTGCTGATTTCGTTTAATAGCTTCGGACTGCGCTTCCATCACGCCTTCTTGCAATTTTTGGGTCATTTTATTTATGTCCATTGAACATCCTCCTTCGATACATTTGACCTTTATTGACCTTTATTTCATTATACCCAGCAATGGGAAAACAAGTAAAGCCATTCAATTTAGAATGGCTTCTTTATTTTTTTACTATTTAAGGCTTGCGAATGTATGTCCAGTGGCGATCATCGTTTGCCGTCTCTGGAAAACGCTCTCCTGCTTTTAATTTAACCTTTTGAGGATTATTTACGTTGCTTCCTGTTTCACCAATTTCAATATACACTCCGTTATTAGGAGCTTTTTGACCCGGTGTGAAATGACGATTTTGTCCCATTGTCCTGCCTCCTCATTCCTGAAATGAAATGTTCTCCTATACTATTCCCTTAAGATTTCCGTTTCATAATGGAGATGTTTTCATATTAGGAACAGAACAGAAAAGAGCAGACCTTTAGATCTGCCCTTTTGTATCAATGAGTAAATTTAATAGCTTGTTCAATTTCAGTTTCTCCGGCTAACATTTCAAACGTTTTTCCTATCGTAGCTTCTTCGTTTAGGCATTCTACAAGCACGGTTGCTACATCTGCTCGAGGAATCGTCTGAGATTTATCTTCAATATCATTATTGATATCAATTTTTCCAGTAGCTGAATCATTCGATAAAGTTCCTGGTCGTACAATTGTATATTGCAGATTAGACTGCTTTAAGTATTCATCCGCTATCGCTTTAGCACGCAGGTAAAGTTGTAAGCCTTCTGGTCCTTGTTCAGGTGCATCTGTTCCCATTGAACTTAACATAACAAAGCGCTTCACACCTTGATTTTTTGCTTCATCAATGATATTTTTAGCACCGTTTTGATCCACAGCGATTGTTTTTTCGTCTCCCGTATGTCCTCCAGAACCTGCTGCAAATATGACAGCATCCATACCTCTTAAAGCATCTGAAACATCTTGCTCCAAGTCACCAAGTACAACGTTAGCGCCCAGCTTTTTTAAAGCGTCTGCTTGTTTTTCGTCGCGAATCATCGCATAAGCTTCATGCTGCTTGCTGTTTGCGACTTTTTCTACCACTTGTTTTCCCGTTGTTCCGTTTGCTCCAACAACTAATACTTTCATCATAAATCACCTTTCGTTCTGTTTAGTATACAACTGGTGTTCCCACAATTAATTCCCTTTAAACAAAAAAACCTTTCTGATATTCTCAGAAAGGTTTTTTTCTTAGCCTAAAATTGCTTGAAGCAAGGCCTTTTGTACATGCATACGATTTCCAGCCTGCTGGAAAACAACCGAATTTGGTCCGTCAATAATGCTTGCTGTCACTTCTTCTTCACGATGCGCAGGCAAGCAGTGGAGAAATAAATAGTCTGACTTCGCATGGGCAGCTAGCTCTTCATTTACTTGATAAGGAGCAAATATTTTCAAGCGCTGCTGTGCTTCTTCTTCCTGTCCCATACTTGTCCACACGTCTGCATAAATAGCATCGGCATTTTTTACAGCCTCTACAGGATCTTTTGTAATCGTAACCTTCGCACCCGTTTTAGCAGCTACTTCATTAACATAAGCTGTTACAAAGTCTTTTGGCTCATATCCGTCAGGGCATCCAATTGAAATATCTATTCCCATTTTTGCACATGCAATCATTAAGGAATGCGCTACATTATTTCCGTCTCCAACATAAGCTACTTTTAGCCCATCAAATGATTTCTTGTGCTCGTAAATCGTTAATAAATCAGCTAGAGCCTGACAAGGATGATAATCATCTGTCAAACCATTAATAACGGGAATGGATGCGTAATCTGCAAGCTCTTCGATCTTGCTATGTTCAAACGTACGAATCATGATAGCATCGATGAATTCAGATAGTACGCGTGCTGTATCAGCAATCGTTTCTCCGCGTCCAATTTGTAAATCCTGGCTGCTTAAAAAGAGGGCGTTTCCTCCAAGCTGCATCATTCCCGCTTCAAATGAGACTCTTGTTCTTGTTGAAGATTTTTCAAAAATGAGCCCCAGCGTTTTTCCTTTTAACGATGTGACGATTTCACCATTTTTATGCTTTTCTTTCAGCTCAATGGCGCTTTCTAAAAGTGACATAATATCGTCTGATGATAAATCTTTAAGCGTAAGCAAATCTTTTCCCTTTAAATTCGTATTTACCGATACTGTACTCATGATACTGTCACTTCCTTTTTAGTTTTTTGAAACCATTCTTGTAGTGATGAAACGTGATATTCATCGACTTGGAACGATTGGAAAAATAGCGAAGCCGTTTCTGCCTCCGTCATAACCATTAAACCGTGTTTTAATGCTGACATACGGCTTTCTTTATCTTCAGGCTGTAAACTTACATATAATAAAGCTTCTTTCGTTTTTACCCATTCACTAACTTCTTTATCTTTAACAAGAGTTAATCCCGCGCTTTGCGCAAGTTCTTCAAGGCCCTGTGCTTCTCCGTTAATATACACTTCTGCAGCACCTTTTTTACTTAACACATACTGATGGAATACTTTTTTTGCTGCTTCTTCAATCGTTGAAGAAATCGCAATTCCTTCACCAGTTGACTTCATTTCTGGTCCAACAAGCGGATCAACTCCTGATAATTTACTTGTCGAAAACACTGGAAACTTAATAGTTGTATAAGCCGGATCCGGCAATAAACCTAGCTTCTCGCTAATTTCCGACAATGATTTCCCAAGCAATATTTGAGTTGATAGCGAAACAAGCGGCGTGTTGCACACTTTGCTTACTACAGGCACTGTACGGCTGGCACGCGGATTAACTTCCAGCATGTAGACTTCATCGTTGTAAATAACATATTGGATATTCATAATCCCTTTATATTGAAGTTTGTTTACAATTTTTTGAGCGTAGCTCACCATTTTTTCTTTATGTGCTGCTTCTACTGTTTTTGCTGGTAAAAGCGCATAGCTGTCTCCTGAATGAACGCCGGCTTTTTCAATATGTTCAACGATTGTCGGAATCAACACATCTTTTCCGTCTGCTACAACATCAATTTCTGCTTCTTTTCCAGGGAAGTAAGCATCAATAAGCATTGGGAAATGAGACGCTTTAATAGCTGGTAAACAAGCCTGCAGCTCCGTTTCATTTTGAATTGTCAGCATTCCTTTTCCGCCAATGACGTAAGAAGGACGAATAAGTAATGGGAATCCCATAGCTTTTGCTTTTTGTACAAGTTCTTGCTCATCTTTCGCCATTTCACCTGGGATATGCGGAATATCACAGTCGTCTAAGAGCTTATAAAACAGGTCGCGATCTTCAAGTGCATCAATAACATCATTTGTAATCCCTAGTAAATTGACGCCAGCTTCTTCTAGCCCTTTAACAAGCGAAATAGCCGTTTGACCTCCGTATTGAACAATTACATCCGTCACATTTTCAGCATCAAGAACGTTTAGCACATCTTCTACTGTTACAGGTTCAAAATATAAGCGGTCTGCTACTTCAAAATCCGTACTTACCGTTTCTGGATTGTTGTTAATTAAAATTGTTTCGTATCCTTCTTTTTCAAGAGCTAACACACCGTGTACAGAACTGTAGTCGAATTCTACTCCTTGGCCGATACGAATCGGTCCAGAACCGATAATCGCAACTTTTTTATTCGTTGATGGTTCAATCTCACTCTCGCCATAATAACTAGAGTAGAAATAAGCCGTAGAGGATTCGAACTCCGCTGCACATGTATCTACCATTTTGTAGCTTGGCGTAATATGTAGTGCTTTACGTTTCGCTCTTACGTCAAGCTCTGGCACGTTCCATACGCTTGCTAGATACGCATCTGTAAAACCATGCTCCTTCACTTGCTTGAAGTGTTCAGCTGTAATGGAATCAAAACGTACTTCCTTCAAAGAGGCTTCCATTTTAATCAGCTGCGTAAAGTGTGTTAAATAGAAATAATCAATTTGCGTTACTTCATGGATATACTCAGGCGTTGTACCGCGACGTAAAAGCTCAAGGATAACAAAAATACGCTCATCGCTTTGTTCGCCAAGCTTGCTTTTTAATTCATCCGTTGAAAGTTCTTGCAGTTCTTCTACTTCCAATCCTTGTAAATCAATTTCTAAAGAAGACAGTGCCTTTTGGAAGCTACGTGTAAAGTTACGGTCAATAGCCATTACTTCTCCAGTTGCTTTCATTTGCGTGCCAAGCGTTCTCTCCGCGTAGAAAAACTTGTCAAACGGCCATCTTGGAAATTTCACTACTACATAGTCAAGAGCTGGTTCGAAGCTTGCATATGTGTCTCCTGTTACAGGATTTAATAACTCATGAAGCGTGTAGCCTACTGATAGTTTTGCAGCAATTTTAGCAATCGGATAGCCCGTTGCTTTTGATGCAAGAGCAGACGAACGGCTCACACGCGGATTTACTTCAATTAAATAGTACTGCTTGCTTTTTGGATCAAGCGCAAACTGAATGTTGCAACCTCCAATAATGCCAAGCGATGAAATAATTTTAACTGAAGCCGAACGAAGCATTTGATATTCCACGTCGGTTAACGTTTGAGAAGGAGCAACGACTACCGAATCTCCAGTATGAACACCCACGGGATCAATATTTTCCATGTTACAAATTGTAATGCACGTATTGTTCACGTCACGCATAACCTCGTACTCAACCTCTTTAAATCCAGCGATGCTTTTTTCAATTAAGCATTGAGTAATAGCACTTTCACGTAAACCTGACGCTGAAAGTTTTTCAAGTTCTTCCATAGAATGAGCAATTCCTCCGCCCGTTCCGCCTAACGTATAAGCAGGACGTACAATAACAGGAAAACCAATTTTCTCGGCAAAAGCTAATGCTTCTTCTACTTTTGTGACAACTTCACTTTCCGGCACCGGTTCATTTAGTTCATTCATTAATGCACGGAACTCTTCACGGCTTTCACCTTTTTTGATTGATTCAATCGGTGTTCCTAAAAGTTTCACATCGTATTTTGGCAAAATATTTTGTTCATGAAGCTCAAGGGCTAAGTTTAAACCCGTCTGTCCGCCTAATGTAGCTAACAAACCATCCGGCTTTTCTTTTGCAATAATTTTCTCTACGCAGTCTACTGTTAATGGTTCAAAATAGATTCGATCTGCTACGTGAGTGTCCGTCATAATCGTAGCTGGATTATTATTGATTAAGATAACTTCATAACCTTCTTCTTTTAATGACAAGCATGCCTGAGTTCCTGAATAATCAAATTCTGCTGCTTGCCCAATTACGATTGGTCCTGATCCGATTACTAAAATCTTTTTTAATGTTTGGTCTTTAGGCATATACTTTTCCGCTCCCTACTTGCTGTACTTTCGTCATAAATTCATCAAAGATATACGTGCTGTCACTTGGTCCAGGATGTGCTTCTGGATGATATTGAACCGAAATAACAGGAAGGTCTTTATGCATTAAACCTTCAACCGATCCGTCATTCACATTTTTAAATCGAACGCTTAATGGCGTAGACGTAATCGTCTGTTCATCTACGACATAGCTATGGTTTTGAGACGTCATACACACTTTGTTAGTCGTTAAATCAATTACAGGCTGATTAGCTCCTCGGTGACCGAACGCCAGCTTTTTGGTTTCTGCCCCAAAAGCAAGCCCAATTAACTGATGTCCAAAGCAAATTCCCAAAGTTGGATACGCTGAAATAATTTCTTTTAATTCATCCAGCTGACTGCTTACTTGAGTTGGATCTCCAGGTCCGTTTGATAAGACAATGCCATCCGGCTGCAGCTCTTTTACTTTTGAAGAGCTTGTAGAATAAGGAACAACCGTTACTTTGCACTCTCGATTTAGCAGCTCTTGTAAAATTGATTTTTTATAGCCAAAGTCCATTAATACAACGTGTTTTTCACCGTTTCCGTAAGTAACAGGCTCTTTTGTTGACACTTCTTTTACTACATATCCATCGCATTCAGCAGTAAATGCTGGCGACTCAGCAGATGCCGAAAAGGCAGATTGCATCGTACCTTCTTTTCGAATTCGTTTTACGACCGCTCTCGTATCCACATGTGTAATAAGCGGAATGTTCCATTTCTTTAAATATTGTTTGAAGCTGTACATCGCTTCGTAATGGAACCCTTCATCTGAACATTCGTATACGACAACGCCTGCTACGTGAGGCTTTTTGCTTTCATAATCTTTCTCATTGATACCATAGTTCCCAATCAAAGGGTACGTAAAGACGATAATTTGATCTTTGTAAGATGGATCAGTCACAACTTCTTGATAACCAGTCATTCCAGTAAAGAAAACAATTTCTCCTTCTGCCTGGTGCGTTGCTGTATGTTCAATGTGTCCGGCGAACGAATCGCCGTTTGCTAAGTGTAAATATCCGTTCATTGTGCATCCCTCTTCGAATAATTATTTATAAAACAGAATTTTTATACAAACATATTCAAAAAAATTTGTATTATGAAGTAATTTTTGTTTGGCTAAACGCTTCTTCAATGATATGAATCGCTTGGTCTAACTCTTCTTTTGTTACAGTTAAAGGCGGCAGCAATCGTACTACATGCGGTCCTGCTCCCAGTGCTAGCAATCCTTTTTCACGCATTGCTGCAAGCAATGCCGACTGATGTTCTCCGCATTCAATTCCAATCATAAAACCTTTTCCGCGAACATCTTTTACAAATGAATAATCTGCTACGCTATTTTTCAAAGCGTTGGTAAAATAAAGGCTTTTTTCTGCAACCTCTGCTAAAAATGCTTCGTTAAAAATAATGTTTAAAGTTGCTTTAGCTGAAGCTAATGCAATTGGATTTCCTCCAAAGGTTGTTCCGTGAGTACCAGGTCCAAACGCTTCTTTGAGATAGCCTTTTCCAATCATCGCACCAACCGGCATTCCGCTTCCTAACCCTTTAGCTGCTGTAATAATATCTGGTGACACATTAAAATGCTGATAGGCAAATGGTTTTCCTGTTCTGCCGATTCCAGTTTGCACTTCATCGACTATAAACAGTGCTTCGTGCTTTTTACACAGCTCTTGAATAGTTAATAAAAATGCTTCGGTTCCTGGAACAACTCCGCCTTCTCCTTGAATGACTTCAACCATAATTGCTGCTACGCTGTCGTCCATTTCCTGTTTTAATGCTTCTTCATCATTGTATGGCAAGTAAACAAACTCATTAACAAGAGGACCGAAGCCATCATGAATTTTTGCCTGCCCTGTAGCTGTCATGGTAGCAAATGTACGTCCATGAAATGATTTTGTAAAGGTAATGATTTTATGTTTTTGCGTGTACTTGCGCGCTAATTTAATCGCCGCTTCGTTGGCTTCTGCACCGCTGTTACAGAAGAATACTGCATCACCGTTTGAATGTTCCACAAGCTTACCTGCTACATCTTCTTGAATCGATTGATGAAATAAATTTGACACGTGCCACACTTTATTTAACTGCTCTTCGATCGCTTTTTGAACATCAGGATGACGATGGCCTACGTTACAGACAGCGATACCTGAAATAAAATCTAAATACTCATTTCCTTTGTTATCTATTAATTTTGTTCCTTGCGCCTCTTCCACATGGATATCAAACCGTTGATATGTTGGAAACAATGAACTCATCGCTATCTTCTCCACCTTTTCCACTATATTTAATTGCTGTACCAATCAGCTTTCCTTCCTTATCTAAAAATCCATCAGTTCCGCTAATAATATGAACTTCTTCAAGTAAAGGAGATAACGCATTTACCGCTGATGTCACTTTTGGAATCATTCCGCCGTAAATTACTTTTTCTTCAATAAGTGCATCAATCTCTGACTTTGTAAGTTCAGGAAGCAATGCTCCATCCTTTAATACACCTTTTACATCCGTCACAAACATCAGCTTTTCAGCATTTACTGCTTGTGCAACGGCTCCGGCTGCCACGTCAGCATTAATATTATAGCTATTACCTTCTTCATCGGCTCCAATGGAAGAAATAACCGGAATGTACTGACTGTCAGTTAGTTGTTTTAATAATGTATCGTTTACGCCTTTTACTTCTCCAACGTAACCTAGACGTTCAACATCGATAGCCTCTGCTTTAAGCAACGATCCATCAATTCCTGATAGTCCTACTGCTTTTAAGTTCGCTTTTTGTAGTTCTTTTACAAGATGCTTATTAACTTTGCCTGCTAATACCATCGTCACAACTTCTAATGCTTCTTTGGACGTTTTTCGAAGCCCATCTACAAATTCCGTTTCAATGTGAAGCTTGGTAAGCGTATCTTGAATATCAGGCCCGCCTCCGTGCACAACAATGATCTGATATCCACTCGCTTTTAACTGCTGAATACTTTCAAAAAAAGCGCTTGTTAACTGATTGATAATGCTGCCTCCGCATTTTACAACGACGATTTGTTCACTGCTCATTTCACTCTCTCCTTACGTTCGATAACTGGCGTTGATTTTCACATAATCGTAAGTCAAATCGCAGCCCCACGCCTTGCCAATTCCATTTCCCTGCTGCAAGTCAACATAGACTTCAACCGTATCATTTTCTAAATAAGCTTTTGCTTCTTCTTCACTAAATGAAACAGGCTGGCTGTTTTTTAGCATTTGGATATCACCTAACGAAACGTTCACTGCTTCTGGATTAAGCGCTACGCCGCTGTAGCCAACTGAACAAATAATTCGTCCCCAATTGGCATCGGCTCCATACATGGCCGTTTTCACTAAGTTCGAGCCTACAATTTGTTTAGCAATCACATTTGCCTCTTCGTTTGTATGAGCACCAGATACGTTTACTTCAATTAGTTTTGTTGCTCCTTCACCGTCGCGTGCAATTTGTTTGGCTAAATCTTCACACGTCAAGCGCAGTGCTTCATAAAATGACGTCCATTCAGGATGATCTGGTGTAAGCGGCTGGTGATCAGCTTTTCCATTTGCTAAAACAACAACCATATCATTCGTAGACGTATCACCATCTACTGTAATTTGATTAAAGCTTTTATTTGTAATAGAACCCAGCGCATCTTGTAGTACTGAAGCTTCAACCTTAGCATCCGTTGTGATAAAGCTAAGCATCGTAGCCATATTCGGGTGAATCATACCTGATCCTTTCGCTGTGCCGCCAATCGTAACCGTTTTGCCGTCAATGGCTGTTTGATAGCAAGCTGACTTCATTACGGTATCTGTTGTTAAAATAGCCGTTTGAAATTCTTCTGCTTTTTCTTTGTTCGACGAAGGACTTAATAACCCAATGCCCTTCACGATTTTTTCCATATCTAGAAGCTCTCCAATTACCCCTGTAGAAGCTACCGCTACATGATGAGGTAGAATATTAAGCTTTTCTGCACATGTATTTCGCATTTGGTATGCATCTTTTAATCCTTGTTCTCCAGTACATGCATTTGCACATGCGCTGTTCACAACGATCGCTTGCAGCTTCTGCTCTACTGCTACACTTTCTTTTGTAACAGCTAAAGGCGCTGCTTGGAAGGCATTAAGCGTGTAAACAGCTGCGCAATTAGCTGGCACATCACTTACAATAACTCCTAAATCTTTTTTAGCATAACGTAAACCAGCGTGAACGCCATCTGCTGAAAAACCTAGCGGCGTTACAATTGTACCGTTCTCTATTTTCTTTATCTTTTCTTTCGTTTGTTTAACCGTAATCACTATACGTTCCCTCCTGCTTTTATCGTGATTAGTGATGCTGTGCTTTTATGGGAAGACAGGCAGTAGTCCAATACCCGTTTGCTGTTCAAATCCCATCATGATATTGGCATTTTGAATGGCCTGACCGGCTGCCCCTTTAACTAAGTTATCAATGACAGAAACAATCGTGACACGCTTTGTTCGTTCGTCAAATGCAATACCAATATCGCAATAATTTGATGCACTTACTTCTTTAGTAGACGGAAATTCACCAGCTTTTCGAACGCGAACGAATGGGGAGTTTTGATATGTATCTACATATAGCTGATGAAGCTCTTGTACTGAGCTCTCTTCAGAAAGTTCAGCGTATATCGTACTCATAATCCCTCGCGTCATTGGAACTAAGTGCGTACTGAACGTAACATGGCCAATTTCCTCATCCCACTTTTCTAAAATAGATTCAATTTCTGGGATATGCTGATGCTGATTAACTTTGTATATTTTCATATTTTCATTGATTTCAGCATAATGAGCCATTTGCGAAAGACCACGTCCTGCTCCTGAAATTCCGGACTTTGCATCAATGATAATAGAGTTTGATTTCACCATTTGTTTACTAACGAGAGGCGCTAGCCCAAGCAGTGTAGCTGTTGGATAACAACCCGGGTTCGCAACGAACGTACTGCTTTCAACTTCTTCTGCAAACCATTCCGCTAACCCATACACGGACTGTTGTAAAAACGCTTCGGCTGCAGCAGGCTTTTTGTACCACTTTTCATAAAGAGCTTCTGTTTTTAATCTAAAATCTCCAGATAAATCTACCACTTTTATTCCTTCTTCTATTAATTGAGGTACAAGTTTGCTAGAAACACCGGACGGAGTTGCTGTAAACACTAAGTCTAATTCTTTGGCCATGTTCTTAGGGTTTATATCTTGCAGTGTATATACAGTATTAGAAAGGTGAGGATAAACTTCTGCTAGTTCCATCCCATCCTGAGAGGATGAATAAACTGCATAAACATGAAAATGCGGGTGATTCGCTAACAAACGAATCAGTTCTACTCCTCCATACCCTGTTGCTCCAACAATTCCTACCTTGTATTCTTTCATTTTAAAACTCCTTTTTCCACGTATCTATTTGAATTATTTATCATTATAATACCGTATAAAAATAAAATCAAATGAATATTTAAAAAAAACCAACACTTTATTCTATATTTTTAAACATTTTTATTTATTCATAAGTTTTTATTTTTATAACTATCTTTCTATTTTTGTTTAGAAATTGTTCACAGATAGTTTTGGAAAACACTGGTTGTTTTTGTGTATAATAAGAGTATCGATAAAAATCATCCGTATGACATTTCTTCATACGGCTAGTGGACGTACAGGATATACAGACTGTTCTAACTTAATAGATTAATAAGTAACAGTCGCAAAAATTTTGAGTAAAAGGTGATAACATGATGAACATCACAACGGATTCTTTTTCAAATGAGCTGCAGCAATTTTTTATGGACTTTGATCATAAAATTTCGTTTAAAAAAGGTGACTTTCTCTTTCAAGAAGGGTCACCTTCAACTCATTTATTTTTTATTACTTCTGGAGCTGTACAAGTAAGTAAAGTGACGCCGGAAGGACGCGAACTGACGCTTCAGCTGGCAAGTTCAGGAGACTTAATCGGGGAAGTTATGCTGTTTTGCGGATCTACTCCCCATATGCTTCAAGCAAAAGCCATTGAACCTTGTACAGCGATCAGCATTCAAAAACGGGTGTTAGAAAACGAACTAGCACAATACCCTGCTCTTTCCATGGAGTACATGAAGTGGATGGGACTTCAAATTAAGCGAATGCAGACAAAGTTTAGAGACTTAATTCTAAATGGAAAAAAAGGAGCTCTCTATTCTACGCTGATTCGCATGTCCAATAGTTTTGGGGTAATGAAGCCAAATGGTATTTTATTAAACGTAACGTTGACAAATCAAGAGATCGCTAATCTATGCGGGACATCCCGAGAAGTGGTCAATCGTATGCTCGCTGAGTTGCGAAAAAATGAAGTAATCTCAATGACAGATGGAAAAATTATCATTCATAAGCTCTCTTTTTTAAAGAAAGAAATAGACTGTGAAGACTGCCCTGTGGAATTGTGCAGAATTGAATAAGAAAAAAAGCCATCGTTGATGGCTTTTTTTCTTATTGAACACCTAATGCAATTTTAGCGTAGCGCGTCATGCGATCTTTATCCCATGGCGGGTTAAATGTGATATTCACTTCTACATTTTCTACTTCTTCAAGAGAAATTAATTGTTTTTTCACTTGTTCGCCAATCACACCCGCTAGCGGGCAGCCAATAGAAGTTAACGTCATCGTCACGATAACCGTGTTGTTTTCTTCCATTTCCACCCCGTAAACTAAGCCTAAATTTACGATATCAACGCCAAGCTCTGGATCAATTACTTCTTCTAGTGATTCCATGATTTTATCTTCTAACTGTTTATCCATATTCATTCTCCTTTCTTTTACTTCCGTAATTATCTTCACGTATTAAATATACCCTTAAACAATTTATCGTAAGCAATCAATAACTATGTCTTACACCGTAACAAGACAACTTTTGCATGTCAATCGTTCTGCTTTGCTCATAAGGAAAAGTTGTGTAAAATATGGGAATACAAGCATGAATATTAGTAGAATTCAATATAATCGTATAACTACTTCAATTTAAAAGGAGCCCTATATGAGAAACGATCAACACTTAATCGCCTTAGATCTGGATGGAACATTGTTAACGAATGAAAAAACCATTTCACCTAAAACAAAACGGGTATTAGAAAAAGCCAAACAAGACGGACATATTGTAATGATTGCAACTGGAAGACCTTATCGTTCCAGTGCTATGTATTACAGCGAATTAGATTTATCCACGCCTATCGTAAACTTTAACGGAGCGCTTGTCCATCATCCCCTTCAGCCTGATTTTGGCACGCATCACGAACCTTTAAATCGCCGAACTGTTCATGACATTGTGACAGCTATGCAAGACTATCGCATCAACAATATCATGGCAGAAGTACAAGATGATGTGTATCTTCATTTTGAAGATCGAAAATTAATGGATGTACTCAGCCTAGGGGATCCTAAATTACAAACGGGTGATTTGCGTCATACGCTGCAGCACGATCCAACGTCTATTCTAATTCACGCAGATGAAGAACATGTACAAGATATACGCTCTCACCTTTCAGATGTTCATGCAGAAGTACTAGAACATAGACGCTGGGGAGCACCTTGGCATGTCGTTGAAATTGTAAAAAAAGGACTTAATAAAGCTGTAGGTCTTGAGCGCGTAGCTAATCATTATCAAATTCCTCGCGAACGAATTATTGCATTTGGAGATGAAGACAATGATTTTGAAATGATTAAATTTGCAGGACACGGTATCGCCATGGAAAATGGTATTAGCGAATTAAAGCAGCTAGCGCGTGAAGTAACAAAATCGAATGAAAATGATGGTATTGCTTATTATTTGGAAAAAACGTTAAATTTATAACTTAGCTTTTTTTGAAAAGCAAGGTAAATTTTTATCGCTATCATTTTTTTTATTTAGCACACACTATAACCGACACTTCTTAAGGTGTCGGTTTTATTTATATTACGAGGAGGAATTTATGATGGGCAGAGGCAATCGATCAAAACGTTTTGTGAAACAAGGTGCAGACGCAGTTCAAAAACATGATGAACGAATTCCTTATCATATGACTATGGCGGAGGCAGAAGCATTTCAAGCTCACCAGCGCCAAACTCCTCATGGAGGACAGTAACTTATGAAAAATTCACTTTTTGGTCAAGTAAAAGATGCGATTCGAAACGCAGTATCCGGCCATTCAGAAGATCAGCTTCATCGTCAAAAGCACGGCAACGGTGAACTTGATATTTCAGAAGGCGTATTAAATAGTATTGCTTCTAACGCTTCTCCTGAGGAGCAAGAGCAGCTGAAGCAATTCCAAAACTCATTGCATCAAGCGTATGATACAGATGGAGAATCACATGGGCGCGAGAAAAGTGCAGACATTACGTCCGATACGCTGTCTCATATCGTTCAGAATGCTTCTTCCGAAGAGAAGGCACAGCTTGAACAGCTTCAAAGCACTTTAGAAGGCGGTCAGTCTCACGCTCACGGTGAAGCTCACACGTCTAGTGAAAACGTGGCAGCTGATATGCTGTCTCATGCACAGCAAAGCGCTTCTCCTGAAGAACAAGCTCAGCTTCAACAGCTTCAGAATACATTGGGAGCTGCTGGTCAAAATCATCAAACGTCTCAGGCTCATACGTCTGCAGCTTCTGATGAAAACATTGCAGCTGATATGCTGTCTCATGCGCAGCAAAATGCTTCTCCTGAAGAACAAGCTCAGCTTCAAGAACTTTCTAATGACTTAAAAGGCACACATTAATAAAAAAGAGTCCAGGTAATGAATACCTGGACTCTTTTTAATCTTTGCGAAACAAACCAAAGATTCCCGTTGTTTGAACTATATTAGTAAATGCCTTAGGATCCACCTCTTTAATTACTCGTTCCAAGTCAAATAATTCATACCTAGTTAAAACAATCATTAGCATTTCTTTATCTTCGTTTGTGAAGCCTCCTTTAGCCGGTACCGCCGTAATCCCTCGCACGAGTTTGGCATGAATCGCCTTTCTTAGCTCCACTCCTTTTTTCGTTACGATCATTGCTGTGAGTTTGACATGACGCGTATGAATAACATCAATGACGCGAGTGGTCGTATAAAGCGTCACAAGCGTATAAAGTGACTTCTCAGCACCATATAAAAGACCTGCTAGCACGATAATAATTGCATTTAATATGAACATATAAGTGCCAATTGGTCGGTCTTTTACTCGGGACAAAATCAGGGCAATGATATCGAGCCCACCAGTTGAAGCTCCAAATTTTAACGTAATTCCTACCCCTACCGCTAAAATAACGCCTCCAAAAACTGCATTAAGGATGATGTCCTTAGAAAGTGCTTGAATAGGAATAATTCCAAGAAACAAAGTTGTTGCAGCAACGCTGATAAAACTGTAAACAGTAAATGACTTCCCCACTTTTTTCCACCCTAAAATAGTTACAGGAATATTTAACAACAACAGCAGCACTCCAGTGGAAATAGTAAAAGGAGTGTAATCTGTCACGATACTCGAAACAAGCTGTGCTACTCCCGTAAAGCCGCTCGAATATACATTAGCAGGTATCAAAAACAAGTTGAGCGCAAGCGCATTCAATAATGCTCCTACTAAGACGACTATCGCTTTTTTTGTTTCAAGCCACATATTCAAATGACCGACCTCCGCTTTTTAAAACTTCTTACTTCCTTATACCCATTTATAAAATGAATAAAGTCAGCATCTTTAAAATAGTTAGTACATATAGTATGTACGATTTGGCAGAATTAAAAAAACTTATTCAAAAATTGTATTTTCCTCCAAGTGCTTATACACTAATACTATGTCGTATATAACGCTTTTCAATGTTTATACATCAAACTCATTTCATATTTTATAAATGCAATTAGGAAGGTGACATTTATGTCAATTAAACTTTTAACCGATAGTGCAAGCGATTTGCCTTTATCCTTTTTTCAAGAAAATAACGTTGGCTTTTTACCGCTTCGCGTAAGCTTGGATAATCAAGAATTTTTAGATCTACAAACGATTGAACCAGCTTCTGTCTACGAAGCCATCCGTAAAGGCAAGATGCCGAAAACGTCTCAAGCGGCTCCAACTACTATGTATGAAGTCTTTGAGAACATAGCTAAATCAGGTGATTCGTGCATTTATTTAGCTTTTTCTTCGGAATTGTCCGGTACATATCAAACAGCAATGATGATTCGAGAAGAACTCCTAGAAAAGTATCCCGATTTCCAATTAGAAATAATCGATACGAAATGTGCATCTCTTGGCCAGGGAGTAGTTACTTATTATGCAGCACAATTATTACACCAAAACCTCTCGCTAGTAGAAATGACAGAAAAAATAAAGCAATACGCTCTGCATATGGAGCATATTTTTACGGTTGATGACTTGGATTTTCTTGCTCAAGGAGGCCGCGTGAGCAAAGCTTCTGCTTTTGTAGGAGGTCTGCTTAATATTAAGCCGCTGCTTCATGTGGAAGATGGAAAATTGATTCCAATCGAAAAGATCCGCGGCCGTAAAAAAGTATTTAAACGCATGCTTGACGTGATGGAAGAGCGAGGAAAAAATCTCTCTTCTCAAACCATTGGAATTAGCCATGGAGATGATTTAGAAACAGCTCTTCAGCTGAAAGAGATGATTCAAGAACGTTTTGGCACCAAACATTTTATTATTAATATTATTGGTGCAGCCATAGGTTCTCATTCTGGCCCAGGGACAATTGCAGTCTTCTTTTTGAACGAAACCATCGAATAATTTAAAGAGGTCAGGGCATTCTAAAGGTACGATCAAAAAGGGGTGTATCACAATGCCAAAAACGAGCGATAACGATAAAAAAGCAAAAGATAATAACGCAAAGCTTCACGAAAAGAATCTGCAAGCTAAGCATAACCGTGAGCTTGGAAAACATTCATTTTCTAAAAAAACTGATCACTTATAAAAAGAAGCCGCTGAATTTTCAGCGGCTTCTCCTTTTAGTTTTCTTCTTTTTTAAAATATGTCCATCCTTCTTCTTGATAAACTTTTCCTTCTTTCATCAGTTTACCAAGCGCACGTTTGAACGCAGCTTTACTCATATTAAAGCGCTCACGAATATCTTCTGGATAGCTTTTATCCCAAAATGGCATAACGCCACCGCGGCTTTCCATGTAATCGTATAGTACTTGTGCATCTTCATCCATGCTTTCTTGTTTGCGCGGAAGAAGCGATACGTTTAGCGTTCCATCTTCTTTTACATTAATGACGCGGCCAGTTACATGCGTACCAAGCTTCGGTTCTTTACGTCTTTCGCTTTCGTGAATAAATCCAACATATCCTTCATCTGTCATAATAAATGAACCTACGCGCAGGACACGGTAGATATATCCGCTCACTTCACGATTAAAAAGTTCAGGTGGAGCATCTAATGCCATTGCTTTCATCACATCGTCTGTAGCAATTTTCCCGTACATTTTACCGCGCTTTGAAATCTTCATCGTACAGTAAACTTTATTTCCAACTTCTGGCCACAGCTCTTCTAGCGCAGGTAAGTCTGTTGAACCAATTAACATATCTTTGTTCATGCCGATATTTACAAACACGCCTAAACCCGGATTAACATCTACGACTTCAACCCACTCATAGACACCTTCTTCAACAAGAGGTAAGTGCATCGTTGCCGTTAAGCGGTCTTGCTGATCAAGGTATAAAAAAACTTCTACTTCTTCCCCTTCAGCAAGTTCTGTTGTTGTTTCATTTTTATGTAGCAAAATTTCTTCTTCACCTTCTGCTAACATATAACCAATCGGCGTTTCCCGGTTTACTGTTAAATACGCTTTCATCCCAGCTTCTACATTCATCGTTCTATCCATCCTTTATATAAATTAGTAGTGATTGTTCCTTCACCACATACCTTCTCACTTTGCATCAAACAGCATTTCAAATTTCAAATCAACTAAAATGCACGCATTGTTTAAAAAAGCTGCTTCTATAGCTTACAACAAAAAGCATAACTTGTATTGTATCAATTACCGGCTCTCTATTCAATATCAGTTGTATACAGTTTGTGTTTTATTTATAATAAAAGAACAAACTCTTTACATATGGAGGTTATTATGGCTAAAGATAGTTCATTTGACGTTGTGTCACAAGTTGATTTATCAGAGGTAACAAACGGCATTACCATGGCAACAAAGGAAATTAAAACCCGCTATGATTTTAAAGGCAGTAAAAGCGAAATCTCGCTCGAAAACGAAGAGCTTGTTCTTATTTCTGATGATGAATTTAAGCTTGAACAGTTAAAAGACGTACTGATTTCTAAGCTCATCAAACGCGGCGTACCTACACGCAATATCTCCTACGGTAAAATTGAAAATGCTTCTGGAGGAACGGTTAGACAGCGCGCTAAGTTAATTCAAGGTATCGACAAAGACAACGCTAAAAAGCTAAATACAATTATTAAAAATACCGGTTTAAAAGTAAAAAGCCAAATTCAAGATGATCAGCTTCGCGTAAGCGGTAAAAATCGTGATGACCTGCAGCAAATTATTTCAGCTATTCGCAGCGCTGATTTACCTATTGACGTACAATTTATTAATTACCGCTAAAAATGGATGCCTCCGGCATTCATTTTTTCTTTTAAAGCCTTTTTTATCCGTTTAGGCTTCCCTATGCATAGATACACTCTCTTAACAAATACTAGTATACGCTTACATACTCATATTAATTAAGGAGTGTATACTAATGAATCAAAATCAAAAACAAAACTTCCCTCCTCAGCATCAGCAAACTCAGCCAGGTATTGAGAAAGATATGCATCCAGTCCCTACCTCTATCGCTCCAGACTATAAGGCAAGCGGAAAATTACAGAATAAAGTAGCCGTTATCACCGGAGGAGACAGCGGAATTGGACGTTCTGTCGCTTATCATTACGCGAAAGAAGGCGCAAATGTTGTCGTAACCTATCTGAATGAACATGATGATGCAAATGAAACTAAAAAACAAGTTGAACGAATGGGAGCTTCTTGTTTGTTGCTTGCTGGTGACATAGGAGATGAACATTTTTGTCAAGAAGTCATCTCAAAGGCCATTCAGACTTTCGGAAAAATAGACATCTTAGTCAATAATGCAGCTGAACAGCACCCTCAAAAAAGTATTACGGATATCACGACTGAACAGCTTACCCGTACGTTTCAAACGAATATTTTTTCAATTTTCCATTTGACCAAAGCTGCATTGCCTCATTTAAAACAAGGAAGCGCTATTATTAATACAACGTCTGTGACAGCCTATCATGGGCATGACCAGCTGATTGACTACTCTTCAACCAAGGGTGCTATCGTGGCTTTCACACGTTCTTTGTCAGCTTCGCTCGCAACAAAAGGCATTCGTGTAAACGGCGTAGCTCCAGGACCCATCTGGACACCTCTTATTCCGTCTACGTTCGACGAACAGCAAGTTGCAACATTTGGGTCTAACACACCTATGAAACGAGCAGGACAGCCTTCTGAGCTCGGAGCGGCCTATGTATATTTGGCAAGCTCTGATTCTTCTTATATGTCCGGGCAAGTCCTTCACATTAATGGAGGATCCATTGTAAACGGATAACATTTCTCTTCGGTCATTCATTTATTTTTCTATGGAAACACTATCAGAATTCAGCTATTTTTGTTTAAATAGAGATATGAACACCGCTAAAGGAGAGTATTTGAATGACCGATACATTAAGCACTCTTAAACATATATATGAAACCATTTTAAATAAAGTCGATGCCGGTATCCATGCGGTCGATGAAACAGGAAAAACCATTATTTACAATGAAAAGATGACAAAGATGGAGCTGATGGATGAACAAGACGTTTTACATAAAAACTTGTTAGATGTGTTTATGTTCAAAGAAAATCAGCAAAGCACGCTTGTACAGGCGCTGCAAAAAGGAAAAGAAACGGTTAACGTCAAACAAACGTATTTCAACAATCAAGGACAAGAAATCACGACGATTAATAATACCTTCCCTATTTTAAAAAACGGTGTCATTCAAGGAGCGGTTGAAATTGCTCAAGACGTGACGAAACTAGAGCGTCTAATCCGGCAAAACATTAGGCAAAAAGGAAACACACGCTTTACGTTTGATAGCATCATCGGAAGCAGTCAAGCCGTTCACGATGTTATTGAAGACGCTAAGCGCGCCACTAGAACTCCTTCTTATGTCTTAATTATTGGAGAAACAGGCACGGGGAAAGAACTGTTTGCCCAAAGCATACATAATGGCAGCAGCCGCTCTTCCGCTCCTTTTATTTCACAAAACTGCGCTGCGCTACCGGATAATTTAATTGAAAGCCTTTTGTTCGGTACGAAACGCGGAGCTTTTACAGGTGCAATGGATAATCCTGGTCTTTTCGAACAAGCGCAAGGAGGCACATTACTGCTAGATGAAATCAACTCGTTGAATCCAAATCTGCAGGCTAAGCTTCTTCGAGTACTGCAAGAAAAAACCGTACGAAGAATTGGGGATACAGTAGACAAACCGGTGAACGTTCGAGTCATCGCGAACATGAATGAAGACCCAATCGATGCGATTGCAGAAAATCGATTACGTAAAGACTTATATTATCGACTTGGCGTCGTGACGCTTTTTATTCCTCCTCTTCGTGAACGAAAAGAAGATATTATTGAATTAACAAAGTTTTTCATCAAAAAATACAATGATTTGTTTCAGATGAATGTAAAAACCGTAGATCACCAAGTCATGTCTTCTTTTCTCTCTTATGACTGGCCAGGAAACGTACGGGAATTAGAACACATTATTGAAGGTGCAATGAACTTGGTGATGGATGAAGATGTTATTCACTATTCTCACCTTCCTTTTCAATACAGAACAAAGTTCCAGCTAAAGCAGCATGAACATTTTGAAGATAAAACAAGCGGTGAAGCACCCTCTTATCCAAGCGCTTTTCACCCTCCTCTTCCTTTAAAGGAACAGCTGTTAGCGTTCGAAGCAGAATGTATTAAACAAACGCTTGAACAACACAGCCACAACATCTCAAAAAGTGCTAAGATACTAGGGCTGACTAGACAAAGCTTGCAGTATCGTATGAAACGATTAGACATCCGCTCTAAATAAAAAAGAAGTGCACAGTGCACTTCTTTTTTATTTTGCTTTATAAACCGGTGAATCCGATTGTTTTTGATTAATATTTTTCTTGATTCCTACGTGATAATACACGTAGAGTACAATAATTAAAGGGACCCCGCAGTAAAGACCAATTCGTTGATCCGGAATAAAAATTAAGCTGATTAATACAAGTCCATACAAACAAAAACCTAGAATAGGAACGAACGGATAAAGGGGCGTTTTAAATTTCAATTCCTTTACATCTCCTCCTTCCGCTAAAAAACGACGGCGGAACATAAATTGAGAGGCACAAATGGACATCCAAACAATAATGGTCACCATTCCTGAAATCGAAATAAACCAAAGATATACGGTTTCAGCAGCCACGACGCTTGTAATCAGCGAGCATCCCGAAATAATCATCGTCACAATTAACGCGTTAATTGGAACACCTTTTGAAGATAATTTCTTTAAAGGTTTTGGCCCCATATTGCTGTTTGACAATGACCAAAGCATACGGGAAGCAGCGTAGACCCCAGAGTTCGCCACGGATAACACAGCTGTTAAAATGACAAAGTTCATGATATCCGCTGCATAGGGAATTCCAATTTGATCTAATACGGCAACAAACGGACTTTCAATAACTCCCGCTGTTTTGTATGGCAGAATAGAGACTAAAACAAACATAGCTAACACAAAGAAAAACAGCGTTCTCCAAATGACGTTTCGAATAGATCTCGGCAACGTTTTCTCAGGACTTTCACTTTCTCCTGCTGCAATGCCGACAAGCTCCGTTCCTTGAAACGAAAAGTTAACCGTTACTAAAGTCAATAAAACTGCCAGTATTCCATTTGGAAAAAGACCTGCGCCTTGGGTAAAATGTGAAAGAAACGGTGCGGGTTCTCCTCCTTTAAAATCAATAAAACCAAAAACAGCAGCTCCTCCAATTAAAATAAATAGAATAATAGCCGTAACTTTAATACTCGAAAACCAAAACTCAGTTTCAGCATAGCTTCGAGCAGAAAGAGCGTTAATTAAAAACGTAATGACGCCAAAAATCAAGCACCATGACCATATAGGTACATCAGGAAACCACCTCTGCATTAAAATTCCTGCTGACGTAAATTCAAGCCCTGTCGTATTTGCCCAGCTGAACCAGTACAGCCATCCAATCATAAAGCCTGTAGAAGGTCCTAAAAACCTTGTAGCGTATTCTTGAAAGGAACCTGAAACCGGCATTGCTACCGCTAGCTCTCCTAAACAAAGCATAACTAAGTACATGAGGAAGCCGCCTATTATATAAGCAAGAATGGCTCCTCCCGGCCCTGCCTGGCTAATAGTAAAACCCGAACCTAAAAATAGGCCTGTTCCAATCACGCCTCCTAACGCAATCATAAATAAATGTCTGCTTTTCATTGTTCTCTGTAATTGGTTTTGTTCTGTATGTCTATTCATCGGTACCTCCGTTCTTCATTTTCTTATATGTGGTTTGTACAAGCATGCTTACTTTTTAGCATCTGAACAGTTGTTTCTTGAATCAGCTTAGGAAGGACGCCGAACGAATAAGGCTTATACACTCGCTCTGTCCACTTATGTCCGTCTTTCCCATATACTCCTATATTGATGGACGGAATATTTAACTCTCGAATTTCACGGAAAGGAATCGCCCCTGCAATCCCCCACCCCGGAAAGTTACGTGTAAAAGCATCGATTTCCTCATCTGTCTCATGAAGAGATAAAAAGCTGCCATCCGCTAGGTAGGGAAAAAAATTTTTAAACTGAAACGTCTCTCCCGTCTGTTTTCCAACCTTCTCCACAGCCGCTTGTAAAGGATAAAGAAGCTGCTGATCTCTGCTTTCGTCTTTCTTCAAGTGATTATGAGGCAAATAAGGCGGTGCAAAAAAGACAATTACGCGCGGACTTTGATGCGGATCTAACTTTTGAAGTTCTTCAATTACTTTAAAGCACCTTGTTCTAAGTTCTAAATGCGCATACTGTTCGAAAGCTCGTTCAATACAAGCCTGAGCATTTATCCCTTTTTGATCCAATTCTTCCAGATAATCTTCCAAACTCACAACATCCACTTTCCAAGACAAGTTTCGCTTTGGTAAATTCGTTCTTCGCGCAAAAAGTTCGTAATAATCAGAAAGTTTTTTCTCTACTTTTTCACATGCTTCGATTGATAATCCAATTAATTGACTCATCACTTCTTTTGCCGTTCGTTCATAGATGAAATAGTTAAAATACAAATGACTGCTTACGGCGGTTTGCACATTATAAGCCTCTTTATTATCTCGTTGATACAGACAGGAAGGTGGCAGTACCAGCTCTCCTTCAATATTTTCAGCTAGATTAATATTGTTATGGATGCTTCCCGTAATCTCAGATGCAATCAAATTAGGATCTATACCAGCAAGCGTATCTCCTACGTGTACCTCCCTTCCGTAAATATAAAAACATGGAAGCAGTTTCCCAGCAGCTCCTGTATAAATATAGCGCGTGGAATCTCCATCGTAAAGAGGTGTAATAAAGTCGGTATTAATCGCTGCTACATATGAAAGATTTTTCTCTTTTTTCAAACGGTTCAGTTCAGAAACAGCAGAAATAATTCCAGCATGCTGACTTTCCTCATCTGGGTTGACCATAAAAAGGACGTTTCCTTCTAATTGATCTCGATGCTTAGTAAAATGCAGCACATTGGCTAAATGTACAGCAATTCCACTTTGCATATCAACGGCTCCTCTTCCAAACATCCATTCACCTGAACGAGCATCTCGCTGTACATCTTCATTAATGTTATGCATAGAGAAATAGTGCTGAAGTTCTTCTGGATCTAACGCTATGTCTTTTAATGGACCAAAATCTTCAATGCCAACCGTATCTAAGTGAGCGTGATAAATCATTGTTTGAGCATTTTTTTTGCTGCCTTGAATAAAAGCAAATACATTTTTTCTACCTAGCGTATCGCCATTAATTTTCTGTTCCCAAACGTGAAGGGGATTTTCTTTGAAATAAGGAAAACTTTGAAGCGTGTTTTTAATGAAATCAGCAATCTTTACTTCGCCGCTTGTCCCATTGATACTTTTGATTTTCACTAACGCTTTTGTTAAACATTCAACTTGCTCTTCTATGCTTAGCTGTGAGAGTTGGGTATACACTTCTATTCCTCCTGCCTATCAAATAAAAACGTTATTTAGCTGCATATGAACAAAAATAGTACGATATATACATATCGTACTATTTTTATTTATTTTAAACCGATTACTCAGCAAATACTTTTTCAATTCGTTCAATTGCCCAGTCCAACTCTTCTTTTGAAATCGTTAGGGGCGGAGCAAAACGAATAACCGTACTATGCGTTTCTTTACAAAGCAAACCTTGGTCTTTTAATTTTTCACAATAAGGACGAGCCTCTTCGTGTAATTCTACCCCGATGAACAGGCCTCGGCCGCGCACTTCTTTAATAACTGGATTGCTTAAGCTTTGGAGCTTCTGCTTGAAATAAGAACCTAATTCTAATGAACGCGCTGGAAGTTCTTCATCTTCAATTACTTCCAAAGCAGCTAATGATACGGCACAAGCAAGCGGGTTTCCTCCAAATGTTGAACCATGAGAGCCAGGGTTAAAGACACTTAAAATGTCTTCGTTAGCGACTACGCAAGAAATAGGGAAAACTCCTCCTCCAAGCGCTTTACCTAAAATCAGCATATCTGGTTCTACGTCTTCCCAATCACAAGCAAACATCTTGCCTGTACGCGCTAAGCCGACTTGGATTTCGTCAGCAATAAATAGCACATTGTTTTCTTTACATAAGTCAGCTGCAGCTTTTAAGAAGCCTTCTGGAGGTAAAACGATACCTGCTTCGCCTTGAATTGGCTCAATTAAAAATGCGGCCGTATTCGGTGTAATAGCAGCTTTTAACGATTCTAAATCACCGTAAGGAATCGTTTGAAGTCCTGGAAGCATCGGTCCAAAACCACGTTGATATTCTGCTTCAGATGATAATGAAACAGCTGTCATTGTACGACCGTGGAAGTTGCCCACACATGCGATGATTTGTGCTTGATTTTCAGCAACACCTTTCACATCGTAAGCCCAGCGGCGTGCAGCTTTAATGGCTGTTTCAACCGCTTCTGCTCCCGTATTCATTGGAAGAGCCATATTTTTATTTGTTAATTTACAAATCTTTTCATACCATGGACCAAGCTGATCATTATGAAACGCTCGTGACGTTAACGTTACTTTATCAGCTTGACGTTTTAATGCTTCAATAATTTTCGGATGACGATGTCCTTGGTTAACAGCGGAATACGCGCTTAGCATATCCATATATTTATTATTTTCTGGATCGTGTACCCATACGCCTTCTGCTTTTTCAATTACAATCGGCAGCGGATGATAGTTATGTGCCCCAAACTTTTCTGTTTGCTCAATAATTTTCACCGTTTTTTGTGTTTCAGTTGTCATATTTATTCCTCCTTATTTTCCAATTAAAATGTTTCAGATGTTGTTTTTGCTTGCATGTGAAGAACTAGATAATCCGGTCCCCCTGCTTTTGAATCCGTTCCTGACATATTAAATCCGCCAAAAGGCTGGTATCCTACAATCGCTCCTGTACATCCTCTGTTAAAATACAGGTTTCCAACATGGAACTCTTCACGGGCGCGTTCAATATGCTCGCGGTTATTTGATAATAAAGCGCCTGTTAATGCATATTCTGTATTGTTTGCAATCTCCATCATATGATCAAAATCTCGCGCTTTAGAGAATGCTACTACCGGACCAAAAATTTCTTCTTGCATGAGACGAGCTTTTTCATCTACATCCGCAAAAATAGTTGGCTGAATAAAGTATCCAGTTGAATTGTCTGCTTCTCCTCCCGCAACGAGACGCCCTTCTTCTTTTCCAAGTTCAATATACGATAATACTTTATTGTACGAAGCCTCGTGAATAACAGGTCCCATATAAGTCGAAACTTCTTCCGGGTTGCCAACAGTTAATGTTTTTGTTAGCGCAACTGCTTTTTCAAGCACTTCATCATATACATCTTGATGCACAACAGCACGAGAACCTGCGGAGCACTTTTGCCCTGCAAAACCAAATGCAGAATATACGATTGAAGAAGCTGCTAAATCAAGATCAGCATCTTTGTCTACAACCACCGTGTCTTTTCCGCCCATTTCAGCTATAACACGTTTTAGCCATTTTTGCCCCGGCTGTACTTTTGCTGCTCTTTCGTAAATGCGGCAACCCACTGCACGCGAGCCGGTAAATGAAACAAAGCGTGTTTTTGGATGTTCCACTAAGTAGTCACCAATTTCAGGTGTAGCACCAGGAATAAAGTTTAATACGCCTTTTGGTAATCCTGCTTCTTCCATTACTTCTACAAATTTCGCTGCTACTACAGGAGTGGCATCAGCTGGTTTTAATAAAATCGTATTTCCGGTTACAATAGCTGCTACTGCGGTTCCAGCCATAATAGCTAACGGGAAGTTAAATGGTGAAATAATAATACCTACGCCAAGCGGAATATAATTGTACTGATTATACTCACCGTCTCGGCTCTGTACTGGGGAACCGTCTTTTAATGTCAGGACTTGACGTGCATAGTACTCTAAAAAATCAATTGCTTCTGCTGTATCAGCATCTGCTTCGTTCCAAGGCTTTCCTGCTTCTTTTACAAGATAACTAGAAAATTCATGCTTTCTTCGACGAATGATGGCCGCTGCGCGGAAAAGAATATCTGCTCGGTGTTCTACTTTCCACTTTTTCCACGTTTCAAAAGCTTTTAGAGCTGACTGTATTGCTTGCTCTGCTAGATCTTTATTTACTGTAGATACATATCCAATTACTTCTTTTATGTTTGCTGGGTTAACAGACGTAATTTTCTCTTCGGTCTCCACTTTTTCACCGTTGATTACAAGTGGATACGTCTTGCCAAGCTGTGTATTCACATATGTTAATGCTTCTTGAAATACCTGTTTATTGTTTTCGTCCTTAAAATTTGTAAATGGTTCATGAGAATAAGAAACTACCATGATATATGCCTCCTAGTATGCAAATCTTTGTTTACTTTATAGTTATGCAAATAGCGTGCCAACTTTTAATAAAACTTTACAGCCTCTTTATCATCAAGGCTTTCACTACTAATATCCTTCTTTCTTTTTGATAAAAGAAAAAATAATTGGCATATGTATATTTTTTTGGCGCTTAAAATGCCAATTTTTTTTGCGTAAAGAGGATGTTGAGACATACCTAAATCAATTCAATCTAAAAACGAAAAAATCCGAACGAGTTTGATTCTCCATCAAGAATCAAACTCGTTCGGATCTTCCTTCAACTACACTACTTTTGTCTCAGCCTCTTTCTATTTGTGTATTACGTTATCTTTTCGTCATTTGAATGGTTTTGCAGGACTGTCTTTTAATCATTTTGTGAGGAACGCGCACTTGTTCTGCAACAGCATATGGCGTTTCAATCTGCTTAATCAAGCAGCTTACAGCCTGATAACCAAGTTCAAAAATATTAATATCAATTGATGTAAGAGCTGGTCTAGCCATTTCAGCGATTAAGACATTATTAAAACTGACAATAGAGATGTCTTCAGGAACCGAAATTCCCATTTCATCCAATGTATTTAAAACGCCTAATGCCATTAAGTCATCTGCTACTACTAGAGCCGTTGGACGTTCTTTTAGAGATAAAAGTTCGCAAACAGCTTCTTTTCCTCCCTTCTGTAGAAATTCTTCATGAATCACATACTCATCCCGGTAAGGAATGTTTGCTTTTTGAATCGCTTTATCATAGCCTGTTAAACGGTCAATGGTAACGACTAATTCAAGACTTCCACCAATAAAAGCAATACGCTCATGACCAGATTCAATTAAATATTCCGTCGCTTCTTTTCCAGCTTTAAAATTGTCGTTATCAACAAACGTGATGCTTTCACTATGCTTAAACGGCTTTCCAATAACTACAAACGGAACGCTCTGTTCTTGCAAATAAGAAAGTACTTGATCATCAACTTTGGAGTACAGCAAAATTAATCCATCCACTCGTCTTCCCTGTACCATTTGAACAACTTCTGCAAAAATCTCTTCTTCCGTTTCTCCAGTGGACATATAAATCGCTCTTTTGTTTTCGTGAGCTCCGGTGCTGATTCCTCTTAGCACTTCTGGGAAGAATGGATTTTGAAACACCTTGTCTGCTGAGCTCGGCATCACTAGGCCGACTGCCTCTGTCGTTTGATTTGCTAGACTTCGCGCAATAATATTTGGGTGATAACCAAGTTCTTTCATAGCCGATCGCACGCGCTGTTTTGTTTTTTCACTAATTCTTGAGCTGTCTGCAATGACGCGAGATACCGTCGAAGGGGCTACATTTGCTAAATTTGCCACATCTTTTATTGTTACACCCATAATTCCACCTCTTAATTATGTTTTCTTCATTACTACTTATCCAATATAGTTTGACAACTACGACGCGCTGTCCTTTTTATGAGATTGAGAAATTTTCTTTTCTTTTCTTCTTTTTGACGATGCTTTGTACAAAAAGATGCCGAATCCCGTATAAACAGCGGCAACCGCTGCGATATATCCAATATTAACCCCTGAATTTTTCACTACTTTATATACATTTGTCGTCTCAGGCTCCAATGAAATGTTGTATACATCGTCAACTGGTCGTATAATTCCTTCCGTTATTAACCCTCTTAATTCATTTTCTTTTCCAACTTTTTTAAGCGGTACATTAATGGCCGACGTTTCCTTTGTATTATTAATCACAACAAACGTCGTTTCGTCCTTATACCTTCTCTTGTATACGGCCACACCTTTTTGCTCAGACACAAGGGTAAAGCTTCCTTTTCGAAGAGAAGGCGATTTTGCTCTAAGTTCAGCCAGTTTTTTTAAATGATCTATAATATCGGGATTAGCTAAAAAATTCATCATGCCATAATTTTCTGCTCCCTTTCCCCCATTCAGCGCAATTTCTGTTCCATAAAAAACGATCGGTACACTCGGCGAAGTATAAAGGTAGGAAAGCCCTTGCTTTGTTCGGGCTCCAGGATGGTTTTCACTCTTTAATGCTTTTGCTGTAAAACGTGTGCTATGAACATCATCTAAAAAATTGGCTAAAGGCAAATTACTTCCTTTTTCCCACTTGTCATACAACATTTTCTGCGGACGATTAGTACCGCTAAACGTAGCAGCAGTGGCTTCGGCTAGCGTTCTATCTACAAGCAAATCCATTCCTAATGAATCAGCCTGCTCACTTTTTTTTAATGAATGCCCGTTTATTTCTCCTATTAATAGAAAGGAAGGATCCATGCTTTTTAACGTCTGAGAAAAAGATGAAATAAATGCAGAAGGAGCTTGATCGATATCTTTAACGTAATATCCGTCAATATCTGTTTGTTTGCTCCACCAGGCAGCATTTTTAATAAGGTATTTCTGCACGGCGCTTTCTTTTAAGTTAAGGTGAGGCAATGCTTTAATTACTTCGTTATCCGTACCGGATTCATTACTTATCCATGTTTGTTTTCCTTTATCTGCTATCCAGGTATGATTGTTACTGATTGTCAAAGGAAATTCGACCATAATTTTTATATTGCGCTCATGTGCTTTCTTCACAAGATTTTGTAAGTCTTTTAACGTTCCAAAATGATCGTCTATTTTATAATGGTCGGTCACCGCATATCCATGATAGCCTGTCTCATCATTTTCCATAAAAGGAGTCAATAAAACAGCGGTAAATCCCATCTCTTGAATATAGTCTAACTTTTGTGCTACTCCCTGTAAATCGCCTCCATAATAGGCATCTGAGCGTTCATAGTTAACATTTCGATCATTCTGTTCACTTCCGTTATAAAAACGGTTAATCATCAATGAGTATATCACCTCATCACGTATATCTTTATGATCTTGCGCTGAGGCGCTGCTTCCAAAAAGCAATAATAGTATAAGTAGCATACTTGTCCTTTTCCATTTCATCTATTCCCCTCCTATAGACGAACTGTTTCAAACTCACTTTTGTTTCCATTATAACGTTAACGCTTACATTATTGTTAAATAAGTTGATAAAAACAAAAAAAGTGATTAAAAGTTTTTACTTTTAATCACTTTTTTCTATCTATATACTGCTATATCGTCTCATTTACGTTCGATATATGAGGTTTATCCGATACTTTACCCACTTTATTTAATCGATCAATCAATCCAACACCAAATTCAGGATGAAGATTGCCGTCTCCTGTCGCTACAAAACTTTCACGAAATTCGTATGCGGATGAACCGTGTTCAGCAAAATCTAAACCAGCAATTTCTTCTTCGCTTGATACTCGAATGGAAGAAAAACGCGTGAGAACAAATAAGAATAACCCAACCGTTCCAATTGTCCAGCCCATCACAGCTATAATTCCAAGAGCTTGAATACCTAATAGCTGTACGCCGCCACCATAAAATAAACCGTTAGCTGTATCAAACAGCCCCACTGCTAACGTCCCCCAAATACCGCAAATTCCATGAACAGTAATAGCGCCAACTGGATCGTCTAACTTCATTTTGCTATCGATAAAATGCACAGCTTCTACTAGAATAATTCCTGCAATCAGCCCAATGACGATCGCGCCCGGGATCGATACGTTTGCTGTTCCAGCTGTAATCCCTACAAGTCCAGCTAAGGCACCGTTTAATGTTAAGCTAGCATCAATACGTTTGTAGCGAAACTTTGTGTATAAAGCAGAAGACAGGACTCCGCATGACCCAGACATTAATGTTGTTGCAATGATTCCCGGGACAAGAGCAGGATCGGCTGCTAATGTACTTCCTCCATTAAATCCAAACCAGCCAAACCAGAGGATAAATACACCTAATGCGCCAAGCGGAATGTTATGCCCTTGAATAGCATTGACTTTTCCATCGCTTCCATACTTTCCAAGACGTGCTCCTAGAAAAGTAACTGCTACAGCCGCACCAAGAGCCCCGGTCAAATGAACAACTGTCGATCCTGCAAAATCTACGAAGCCTAGTTTGGACAACCACCCTCCTCCCCATACCCAGTGACCTACAACTGGATAAATCACAGCTACCATAGCAATCGTGAGCATCATATAGCTGGATAGTTTCATACGTTCCGCTACCGCTCCTGAAATAATCGTAGCGCACGTTGCTGCGAAAACAATTTGGAAGACGAAAAAGCTCATTTGATCGCTTTCTCCATTTAAAAAGAAACCGCTTGAACCGATAAATCCTCCTTTTGAATTTCCAAACATAAGGGCAAAACCAATCACAAAATACAATACGGAAGATACAGCTACCGTTAGCATATTTTTCATTAAGATATTAAGCGAATTTTTCGAACGAGTGAAGCCTGTTTCAACCATCGCAAACCCTGCGTGCATTAAAAACACAAGCACTGCCCCAAACATTACCCACATCATGTCAATTGATGCACTGACTGATTCGACAGTTGGATCAGCTGCATTAACGCGTGTTGCCGCCAACAAACTAATAAACAAAACCGCACTAATTTTCTTTTTCAACGCTTAACTCCCCCTCTATTAAAATAACACTCTCTTTTTATAAAATAGCCTCTACACCTGCTTCTCCTGTTCTAATTCGTACAGCATCCTCTACCGGATAGACAAAAACCTTTCCGTCGCCTATTTGGTTCGTAGAACAAATTGATTGAATGATCTTAATGACTTCATGAACTTGTTCTGCTTCTAAAATCATTTCTACCTTGACTTTAGGTACTAGTTTGATTTCAAAACTTTGTCCCCTGAACAGTCCCTGCTCTCCTTTTTGCTGACCGCAGCCTGCCACTTCTGAGACTGTTAATCCGTTTATTCCTACTTCCTCTAATTTTACGCGCAGTGCTTGAAATTTTTCTGGACGAATGATAGCTTCCACTTTTTTCATTGTAACCCCTCTTTCATGTTAGTTTTATTAACATTTAATGTTATGTATATTATCATATAGGTAATTTTCTGAATATTCAAGTTAATATGTGATAAAAATGAGACTTTTTTCTTATTTACATAATAGTTAACGCTTTCATATCTTTTCAAAAAAAAGTAACGCAAAGGAAAAGTAGCTCCTTTGCGTTACCCCGTAGAAATAGATGTCATAATTTGCTTTTTCACTTGACTTGTGACAAAATGCTTTTCTGTAAATACTTCATAATGTTCTTTTCGAATTTTATCAAGAATTGCTCGGTATAAATGCGCCGCTCCTGTAAGAGGTAAACGAGAAGCCACGGGATATTTATGAATCGACTGAAGCCCTTTTATATAATACATTTCTGCTTCTTTGGCAAGGTGCTCCCACATTTCTATAAATTCAGAAGTGACCCACCGGTTCTCTAATAGCGTGCGCGTATATCCGTAAGAATTCATAAGGTCTTTCGGTAAATAAATGCGCCCTCGCTCTAAGTCTTCCCCCACGTCTCTTAAAATGTTGGTCAGCTGCATCGCAATGCCTAACGCAACTGCTTCTTCTTCTAATTCTTTATGAGTAGTTGGAGCTAAAATCGGTAAAAGCATTAACCCTACCGTACTCGCTACATGATAGGAGTATGTTTTCACTTCATCAAGCGTATCGTATTCTTTTTTTACTAAATCCATTCGCTGACCGGTAATCATATCGTCAAATGCTTGAACATTCATTTCATATTGTTCAAATACATTGCGCAGAGCTACCCACATGGCGCTTTCGTTTAATAGTTCTCCATTTTTAAACCGAGCAAATTCTCCTTCGAATTGCTGCAGCTCTATTTCAGGATTACTTCCTTCATCTACAATATCATCGACTTGACGGCAAAATGCATATACCGCCCATACTGCCTTTCTTTGTTTTGACGGCAGCATGGAAAAAGCTTTGTAAAACGTTTTTGAGTTTTCTTTAATAATTTCTTCACACTGAGTGTACGCTTTGTCTAACGAAATGTTCATCATATAGGACCCCTTTCTCTATTAAAGGATAAACCATCATTTCCTTATGGCTTCACAAGATCTTAAGAGAGCTTTGCAACCGTTTGAATAGACGATTGTTCAATAAGATGATCAGCCAACATTTTTGCTCCTTGCATAACAATTGGCACGCCTCCGCCTGGATGTATAGATGCTCCCACCGCAAAAACATTTTTATATTCGTACGGCTGGTACTGAGGTCTGAATACGCCTGACTGAAACAGCTCAGGAGCAATACCAAAGCTTCCGCCTTCGTAAAGTCCAAATGCTTGAGCATCATTTGGCGTGCGTACTTTTACCCATTCTATTTCTTTACGCAGCTCCCCAAACCCTTTTTCTTCCAAAGTTCGAATGATTCCATCAACAAAATCTTGCTGATTGCTCCAATCAATGTGGCCACCTGATGGAACCGGTACAAGTGCATATAGCACACTTTTTCCTTCGGGAGCTAGGGATGGATCAATAACAGAGGGATTAAATGTATAAATAGCGGGATCTTCAGGAATCGTTTTATGCTTAAACACTGCTTCCATATGTTTAGCCAAATCATTGCCCATAAAGTATTGATGCACATTGTGATGATCATATTTTCTCTTCAAACCAAGATAAAGCAGCAGACAGCTGGACGAAGGCACATACTTCTTTTCTTTTTTTTGAGCAATTTTCGCCATATTAGGAAAGTCGCCATTTAAAATCACTTGATCAAATGGGTGAAGTTTTTCGTCAACAATAACCCCTTCTGTCTTGTCTCCTGATATAGAAAGCTCTTGAACCACCTTATTCAAATGAATGCTTACACCTTGCTCTATCAGCGCCTTTTCAAGAAGTGGCACAAGACTTGCGTATCCCCCTTTTACGTAATAGATGCCATGAGCATGCTCACTGTAAGGAACAAGGGAATAAATAGCTGGTGCCGAATAAGGATTCCCTCCAATATAGAGAGATTGCAGCGAGTAGGCATCTACTAGACGTTCATCATGGAAATACGTTGAAACAAATTTTCTCATTGATTTATTTGCATTCATTTTTTTTAATGCCTTAATGTTTTGCCATGTCCAAAAATCTCGTTTATTTACAAATGTTTTTTCCAAAAATGCATTACTTCCTAGTTCAAATCGCTTTTTTAATTCAGTCATAAAACGCCGGTAGTTTTGCTCTTCGCCTGGAAACAAACGGCTAATCTCCTCTAACTGATCTTTTTCAGTCGCTTTTTTTGTATAGGTCGTACCGTCTGGAAAATGAATATCATAAAGTGGATCACAGCGTATTAGTTCATATTGAGAAGCAGAAATGCCCGCTTCATCTAAAATACGTTCAAGCATTAAAGGCAGCAAGACAATCGTGGGACCTTCATCAATTTTATAACCGTCTTTTTCTACAAACGCCAGCCGGCCGCCCAGCTTGTTTTCTTTTTCGAAAATATCAACAGAAAAACCTCGTTTGCTTAATAACAAAGCGGTAATTAAACCGCCTATTCCGCCTCCAACAATTGCTGTTCTCATAATGCACTCTCCATTTCCTTCATGGTTTTAAACGGCTCATTCAGTAATTGTCCGTCTCTTTTTAAGATGAGCTTTGTCGTAATGCGGGATGATTCCAGAATAGTTGGTAGACCGCTCCCTGGATGAGTTCCTCCTCCAACTAGCCAGCAATTTTCTAATTCTTCAAATTTATTATGCGGACGCAGTACCATCATTTGAGTGAGCTGATGTCCAAGGTTAAATGTCGCTCCTTTATAGACCAGCACGTCTTCTTCCCACTGCTTTGGTGAAATGATTTTTTCAACTTCAATATGACTCTCTAAATCTTTGAAACCCGTTTTCTTTTCTACAATTTTTAATACTGCATCTCGAAAAGCTTTTTGTTTTTCATCCCAGTTTACACCGCTGAAATTATTTGGAACCGGCGCTAAAATATAAAGAGCAGACTTTCCTTCTGGTGCTAAAGTTGGGTCTGTTACACTTGGGTTTTGAATGTAGATGGAAGGGTCTTCTGAAAGAGCTAACGTTTTTGTGATCTCTTCTACATTTTTTTTATAATCTTCAGCGAACACAATCGTGTGATGAGGCAGATCTTTGTACTGTTTGTCTATGCCTAGATAAATCATAAAAGTGGAACAAGAGTATTTTTTCTTTTCAAGTTTTTTAACTGCATATTTTTTAAGCGTACCTTCATCTATTAAATTCGTCATGGCATGAGCAAAATCTCCATTGATAATGACGTCGTCTGCCCCTATTCGCTCTCCATTTTCTAGAATAATTCCTTTTACTCTCTTATTTTCAATCCATAGTTTTTGAACACCTTGGTTTAAGTGGATGTGCCCTTGATGTTCTTCCACTACTTTTGCCATTGCTTGAGATAGCTGATTTACTCCTCCTATCGGATGGAAGATACCGTAGGCATGTTCCATAAACGATAAAATAGAAAAGGCTCCTGGACATTCCCAAGGGGACATTCCCAAGTACTTCGATTGAAAAGTAAAAGCTAATTTCAATTTCTCATCAGTGAAATACTTGCCAAGTACATCATAGAGCGTTTTACCTAAGGATAAATGCGGCAGTGCTCGAATTGCTTCAGGCTTTAAATAGTGATGAAAACGATCCATCTGCCCTTGCAATAAAGGCAGCAAAGCCGCCATCTTTGCTTCGGTGTCTTTCATAAAGCGCTCATAGCCTTCCCCGTTTCCTGGGTATAAACGTTCGATTTCTTCTTTCATCTTTTTATGGTTATCCGTCATCTGAATCTGTGCATCATCAAAGATAAGCTCATACATGAGATTTAGACGTTTTAAGTCCATATAGTCATGCGCATTGCGATTAGCAGCTTGAAATAATTCTTCAAAAATCTGTGGCATGCTCAAAAATGTAGGACCCATATCAAACGTATAACCTGACATTTTAATCGCTGAATTTCGCCCGCCCACGTATCCTTGCTTTTCATATACATCTACTTTATAGCCATGACTTGCTAACAGCATTGCTGCCGCTAGTCCTCCTGGACCTGCTCCAATCACGATTACGTTTTTTTGCATACATACACTCCTAATCTTATACAATAGTTATACAAACATTATACAAAGCTTTATTATTAAACACAACGATAAACTGCTTGTCTTTATTCGAATCATAAAATTACCAATAACTAAACCATGAAAATATGACGTTTGTACCATTTTTCCAGGGTTTCAGTACACTTTCCCTTTATTCGGTGCTTTCAAGCTTTTATTTTATATCTATGTAAAGTTATACAAAAATAGACTGCGGTCTTCTTCTCTACTTAAACGTATAAAAAAGAGAAATGGATGACTGATTTTATAAAAAAACCCTCTGTACTGAGAGGGTCCTGTCATTCAACAATTTGAATATTATTGTGAGTAAACCAGACGTGAATTTGAGCTAGATGAGCTAGCAGCTGAGGCCCTGTCATTAATTGACCAAACCACGGCGCTTTAAATCCTTCTCCGCCTGTATCAATAATATGCTTTAACTGCTGCTTATCAAAAAATTCATAAAGAGGTGACTGTTTATCTTGTAAAAGAGATTGAAGCCATACAGTTACAGCTTTTGTATAAGCTGGGTTATGCGTTTTAGGGTAAGGGCTTTTCTTGCGATAAAGAACGTCATGAGGCAAAATTCCTTCAAGCGCTTTGCGTAAAATCCCCTTCTCTTTATTGCCCGTCATTTTCATCTCCCATGGAATATTCCATGCATATTCCACAAGGCGATGATCTGCAAAAGGTACGCGTACTTCTAAGCTCGCTCCCATGCTCATACGATCTTTACGATCTAATAAAGTTGTCATAAACCAAACCTGATTTAAATAAAACAGCTTTCTCCGCTGCGCATCTTCTAACGATTCACCTTCTAATTCAGGCACTTCCTTTAACGTTTCTTCATATCTTGCACGTACATAATCTTCTAACTGTAATTTCTTTCTCCATGAACTTTGCAGCAAATCAATTCGAGCATCTAATGAGCGCATCCACGGGAAAGTATCCGAAGACAAATCGTGTTTTCGGTGAAACCACGGATATCCTCCAAAAATTTCATCTGCACATTCTCCTGATAAGCTCACGACAAAATCTTGTTTGATTTCACGGCAAAACCAAAGCAACGATGAATCTACATCAGCCATTCCAGGAAGATCTCTCACCTCTACAGCCTCTGTTAAATGCTGCACAAGGTCCTCCGTTGAAATAATGCAGCGATGATGATTTGTTTGAAACGTATCGGACATGAGCTTGATATAAGTTCCATCAGAATTTGGCTGAAACTCATTTGCTTTAAAAAATTTATCATTGTCTTCATAGTCGATAGAATACGTATGAAGGGAGCCCTTGCCGCTTTCTTTGAACGCATTTGCAGCAATTGCTGTAATGGCGCTTGAGTCCACTCCACCTGATAAAAATGTACAAACCGGGACATCCGACACTAGCTGTCTTACAATCGCGTCTTGCACTAAAAATTTAACTTTTTCTGTTGTTTCAGCTAAATTATCTGTATGCTGCTCACTTTTTACGTTCCAGTATCGCCAAATCTTCAACCCGTTACGCGTAAGCGTGAGCGCGTGAGCCGGACGCAATTCATTTATTTCTTTAAATACGCCGTGGCCGGGAGAACGAGAAGGTCCTAAGCCAAACACTTCTGCTAATCCATCTAATCCTACTTCTGCTTTTACCTCAGGATGAGCTAATATCGCCTTTAATTCTGATGCAAATTGAATTCCACCTTCATAAGATCGATAGAATAAGGGCTTCACTCCCATTCTGTCGCGTGCTATAAATAACTTTTCATTGGCTTCATCCCAGATCGAAAAAGCAAAGATACCGTTAAAATGATCTACGCATGATTCTTTCCATTCTATATAAGATGTTAGAAGTACTTCCGTATCTGAATGTCCCTGAAATTGATAACCTCTTTTTAGTAATTCTTTCCGAATATCTTCCGTGTTGTAAAGCTCTCCATTATAGCAAAGCGTGTAGAGCTGTTCATTTTTTTCTCGCGTCATCGGCTGTCTTCCGCCTTGAGGATCTACTACAACTAAGCGTTTGTGCCCAAAAGCAACATGCTGCTGTGTCCATACGTTGGTGTCATCAGGACCTCTTTTCGATAAAGTGTCAGCCATTTTTGTTATTGTTGCTGTTTCATTTAAAAGCGATCGCTTTAAATCGACCCAACCCGTTATACCACACATCGTTTATCATCCTTTCTTTCACGCTCTTGTTTATGAATGAAATAATGCCATTGTATGCACGCAGTAGTTACAGTTGAATTGTCCTTATATTTTATTTTTACTTTTCAGTTATAAAGAGAGCTTTTTTAGGCAATAAAAAAATATGGATAAATTTCACACGGAGGTTTGATTATGAATCATTATTCTAAACAACAAGCTATGAACAATCAGCCGCGTTCCTTCGTGATTGGTACGGTTGAATGTGTTGATTCACAGTGGATTTTCTTTGAAGATGAAAGTGACGAAGCTTCCATGCTTCATGAAGTAATGGATGAGACATTAGAACTTCTTATTGATACACGCTGGGAAAAAGCCATTATGGTTGATGACCGTCAAATAAAGCTTCACGATGGAACGTATTTATTGCGAAATGGAGATAAGCTAAGACTGACTAAAAAGCTACCTTATGCATACGAACAGCTTCTTCAATCACTACCGAAAGAGACCTTTTTATCATTCACTCAGCACTTAAATTCATTAAAATTCTCTCTTTATGATTGTATTTACTGTCACAACACATTATGTTTTTTACCGACAGACGGTGATACAAAAGGTGCTAATTTTATCATTTATGACAATGAGGAAAAAATTTGTGCCGTTCAGCATTTATTCGAACGAGGCACGCAATACCTAGACCGATTTGAATATACCGTTAACGATGGAGAACGTTCAATGAATCTTTTTTTAGATTAAAGTAAAAGAAAAGAGTTTGAGACATAACTTCATCAACCTAATCTAAAAAGAAAAAATTGGATATATGAGTTCGTATTGATTGCTTTTAAACCGCTATTGGTTTCCGTGCAAGGCTTCGCTTTCCGCGGGCGGCCGATGAGCCTCCTCGTCGCTTACGCTCCTGCGGGGTCTCACCTGTGCCACTTTTCCCGCAGGAGTCTTCGCCTTGCCCTCCAATCAACAGCTAGAAGCACCTACACGCATTAAATTTACTTTCACCATGACAACGAAAAAAAACCGAAGTATTAATCAGAATTCTGATTAATACTTCGGTTTTTCTTTGAACTAAAATACTCTTGCCCTATCCTCTTTTCTTATCCTAGTACGACATATCCGTAATAGAATACTAAGATAAGCGCAATTACAAGAACTGCCCAAGCAACGCCTGTACGTTTTCTTTTTTCAGTACGAACAAGGACCATTTCCATTCCCACAAGCACTAACACTCCGGCAATTCCTTTAATGAGCGCTGCGCCTTGAAAATGGTACCAAGCTGCTAACATATGCAGACCTGATACTAATACTAATAAGTATAGAAGTCTCGCTACCATATGTAAGATTTTTTGACCTTTAGCTTTACCTGCTCGATGTAAAATCAACGAAACCACAAACGAGATAATCAATAATGTCCAAAGCGTTACATGAATATGTAGTGGAGCCATTCATCTCACGTCCTTTCTGAAAATATCATATCATGAAAACCTTTCCTTCACCAATAATAAAAGGAAGGAAAAGGATTTTTAGCGACTTCGTCCATAAGTAGCATACCGAATGAGTTTTTCAAGGGGCCCATCTAAAAATAGGCTAATCCATATCCAGCTTCCCAGCAGTTGAATAGAAAGGATAATCGCCGCAATAGACAAACCTTCTACAATTGAAATATGCCCATAGTATCCTAATCCATATGAGTAAAAAAGAAATGTACATACAATAGACTGGACAATATAATTAGTTAAAATCATTCTTCCCAAAAAAGCAAATGGCTGCATGACTTTTTGAATAGATACGCTTCGCATAGCTAATGTAACCAACGTTACAATAAAAATTGCTCCTGCCGTTCCTCCGATTGTATCGTGAATATAGGATGTGGCTACATTGTGATCTAAAGCATAAGGCAATACAGATGATGCTCCGTATACGATGAATGAAATAAGACAAATCCACTTTGTCTCAACTATATATTCTTCTATTTCTTTAAACCATTCGCTTTTTGCTATAAAGCCGCCTAATAAAAACAGCGGAAATAGTGATAAAAACATAAAAGGAACCGTATTTAAATTATAAGCGTAGTACCAATCAAGCAGGCGCTGATGAAAGATTGATGCAAAACTTCCGTGTCCATATACTTGAAGAGCTTTATCAATAATTGGCTGGTAAATTCCTGCCGCTGTCTCTCCTTCATTAGCAAAAGCAGCTACTGTTAAAATAACAGTCATAATTACAGCGTAAATACTAAATATTCCGGTTCCCCACGCTAATAACACTTCTTTCTTTGCTTCTTGAAAAAACAGCATAATCAAAGCAAAAAAGCTGTATATCACAATCATATCACCATGCCAAATAAATAAAGCATGAATGGCTCCAACGATAAGCAAAGCCGCCATTCTTCGTACATAAAAAGGAGTAAAACTTATTTGTCTTTCATATGTACGCTCGAACATTTTCATAAAACCAAACCCAAACAAAATAGCAAGCAGCGCGTATCCTGTCTGCCCTACAACTAGATCAACTAATCCGTTAGCAACATAATTCATTCTTGAACCGTCCAACAAATTATTGTCGTAATACGAAGCAGGCGAATAAAAATTCGGCATGTTTATGAGCAAAATACCGATAAGGGCAATTCCTTTTAATACATCCGCCGCTTCAATACGCTGTTCTTTATCAGCTGCATTCATTTTAAAACGTTTCATTCTTTCACACCTTACATGATTTCATTATTGCCTTCACATTATATCGAACGCAAAAGTTTTTCTTCAATGTTTACTATTTCCATTCCTCTTTTTAATGTTTTACTTCTCCTCTGCATATAGATAAGGAAAAAGCATTAATCACCTTTTTATCTAGGCTTCATATGCTGTTACTAGACTAAATTAAAAGGGTGTTTGCCTATGCCTGCCATTGTTGGTGTTGTTAATCTTAACAGTGTTGGTTCAGCCAGCGTCTTTCATATTGGAGATGTTTATACAATAGCCCCTATTTCCACTGCTAAAACATTTGCTGGCGCAGGTTCGTTTAATACAGGTGACGGATTATATGTTGTGAATCAGCAGAGCTCAACCAATACGTCAGACAATGACGTAAATGACCAAAATGTCGCTGGAAATCTATAATAGAAATGAAGCTCATACAGGGGGATGCTTATGAACTTTTACGTGAATCAAAGTATCTGTATTCAAAGTATGAAGATTAGTGCTGTAAGTAACTCGTCGGTACTTCAAATTGGAAGCGTAGGTGTTATTAAACCGAACTCAAATCTCTTTAATACAGGAGGATTTACAGGCGCTGCACCTACTGAAACAAAAAAAGGAATTCTTGGATCTGTCTCTCCTTCTACCTTTACTCCAGGAACCGGCGCAGGAGCCGCCCCAGCCCCTTTTTCACAGTCGCTAACTCCTCCAGCTCGAGACAACGACTGACATGTTACAGCCTTCAGCGCCATATGTATATATATAACTATTTTCTTTATCAGAAGGTAAGGAAATCGAGGTGATTGAAGGTGGATAACATGGACTATATTCAGCAGGTACATCAGTATGTTCAGCAAATGTCTTCGTATATTCAGCAGCAAGAAGGACGAATTGCTCAGCTTGAAAAAAACGTACAAGAACTTCAGCAGAAAATAAAAGAGTTAGGTGAACAGCCACCTATTAAAATTGATAAAATTGAATATAAATTTGAACAGTTAAAAATTGATTCTTTAGATGGAACACTTAATATTGGATTAAACCCTCTTACACCCGATAATTTAGAAGATATCATTATTAATGAGAAACCAGAAGTAACATTTCCGCAAGGAGCTCAGCCACAAGGGCAGCCGCCTCAAGGTGAGCAGCCGGGACAACCCGGAGGTCCTGGACCGCAAAATCCCAGCTTAAAACCATTGGATCGCCAGCTAGAAAAGCAGTGGGTCTCTGATATTCATGAAACGATTTTAAATGAGCTTAATCAATATGGATTTTCTATGGTTCAACATGTGCTTGATGAGCGCTCGATGATGATTGATGAATCGTACTACGAGTTTATTTTAGAAGATATTAAAAAGCAGCTGCAGCAGCGGATTACTTTTTATATACAGCAAGTTCAACCGGAAGAAATGGAACGAAATTTCGAACAAATCAAACCTCAAATTATCGGTAAACTTTATGAAGATATGAAAAAAGGAATTGACGCATTTTTAACGTATTTACCTGAATCTTTAAAGAAAGGTGGACCCCCTTCATGAACTTTAACGTTGTAAACCGCGAATTGCTTGTTGGAGACGTTAGTATTACAGGCGTATCTTCTTCCTCTCTTTTTTTAATTGGTGATGCAAACTATATCTCTTTATCCTCAACATTTGATACGCCAGCTGAATCTTTGATTATCGGCCCTTATGTCCCACTATCGTTATCATAAAGGAGCTTATGTATGCTTTCACGCACATCTTCTGTTAATTATATAGAAATCAATTCCTTGTCGGCGAGCTCCTTTTGCCAAATTGGAGATTCAACAGAAATTCACTTACTTAATAGAGCTTTAGCTGATCGGAGACAGTATCCGTTTTTCTACGGCAGAGAAGGAAATTTTGATGATTATGCTATCTTTAGTGAGCCTATTCCCCATGGTGACTACGAACCTATTCCCGTTCAAACGTGGAATGAAATACCTTTAATCCGCGTTAACAGAATTGATATAAAAGGGTGCTCATTCTCGTCAGTTATTCATGTTGGCTCGACCTGCAATGTTTATGCAGAAGCCCGCATTAAGCATATTCGTGAACTGATCAACGATGAACCTTCAAAGGAAGCTGAAGCCGGAACATCGAAAAAAGCTGCCTCAGCACCTAGCGGCAGTGAGTGAACCTTTTAAGAAATGGCTCATATACTAAACTAATATCACGAAAAAAAGGGGTGTGAACCTCATGCCAGCAATAATCGGACCCGTTAGTATCACGAGCGTCGGGGGCGGTGTCGTAACGTTTGGAGATACGTTTTATGTTTCTCCAAAAAGCGCTGCTAAAACAGCCTCAGGCTCCGGCTCTTTAAATACAGGTAACTTTGTTAATACAAATAACGGCATTTCAGGAACAAATACGTTAGATCCAGATTTATTCGATCAAAATATAGCGGCAAATGCTTAAAAAAACCCCTTATCTTTGCTACTAAAGCAGATAAGGGGTTTTTTATTCACCTGGATTTTCGGCTGTTTGATTTTTTGGTTTTAGGTAATTTAGAAGAAGGCTGTTTACGAATCCATTTAATAAAAGAGCTAATTTTAGAATCAGCTTGTAATAAAGAAATCGTATTAAGACGAATGGCTAATTCATCATTTGTGTATAACGCATGAATTTGTTTATGACACGGAATACATAAGTTTGCCGTCGGTTCAAACGCTCCGCCCATTTCCTTTGGCGTTAAATGATGTACGGTCGTCAAGACCTCCTGCCTTCCGCATAATTCGCATGTTCCTATTCGCCTGTCTTTTTTCTTCATATAGATTTCCTTCCCTATAAAGTTTCTACTCTTACACTAGTTCCTTTGCCAGAAGGCTCGGATGGCTCAACAATCAAACGTTTTGGCAGCCGAGCTCGAAGTTCTTGTACGTGACTGATGACTCCAATTGATAAATTATTGGACTGAAGTTTTTCAAGCGCCGTAACCACTGTATCAAGAAGCTCTCCATCAAGCGTTCCAAATCCTTCATCTAAAAAGAAAAACTGCAGTGGATATTCTCCTCTTAGCTGTATTTGTGCAGATAATGAAAGGGCCAGAGCGAGGGAAGTTAAAAATGTTTCCCCTCCCGATAAAGTTGAAACCGGACGTTTTACGCCTCCATTTGCATCATCTCTCATGATAAAGCCGCCTTGTGAATCCACTTCAATCGCATAGCGCTGACGTGTTAATATACCCAGACGCTCTGAAGCATCTCGGCTGACGGACATCAGCTGTTCTTCAGCAATATATTCGACGAAAGCATTTCCTTTAAATACTGTTTGAAGCTTTTGATACTGTTCAAATAACGCTTGTTTTTCTTCACGGTCCTGTTCAAGCACTAAAAATCGCTCATGCCGTTCTTTGACACTTTTTAACGTTTGCTCAGCTGCTCCCTTGAGCTGAACGGCTTCTTTTACAGCCGCTTTTATATCATGAAGCAGCTGCTGAGTTTCTTCAAATTGCTGCTCTTCTATGGACTGGTGATTCAGCTGGATATTTAACTGTTCAATTGATGACTTCATCTGTTTTATGTTGTCCCAATAAGCCTGAACAGTTTCATCCAACAATTTCATCTCATCATTTGATAACAAAGCTTGCTGAACTTCTTTTCCTTCGCTGAATAAAGAATTTCCTATAGCTTCTTCCCATTTTTCAGCTGCTTTTTTATACTGGATATGAGCTGTTTCTAGAGATTCGCTCGCTGCTTTTTCATCCATTTGCAGCGTTTGATACGCTTTTTGAACAGTCTGCCAATGCTGATACGCCTGCTGTTCATTCGTCTCTAACTCCGCAAGTAAGTGAACTGTTTTTTGCAGCGCTTGTTCAATATCTTCTTGATCTGTAAGCGTACGCAAGCGTTCAATTTGCGAGTGAACAAGAGATTGTTTATGAGACAGCATTGCTTTTAATTCTGTAAATTCTTTTTCGCCCGCATATTTTTCTTCTTTTAGACGTTCGATTTTCTTTTGCTGATTTTCAAAAAATACGCTACTTTTTTCAATTCGAGCCTTTATTGTCTGCTCTTCTTTTTCTCGCTCATTTAGCTGTTCGTTAATTTTTTCCATCTCTTCAAATACAAAGGAAGGATAATCTTGTTGAAAAGCTTCTTTTCCTGCTTGTAACGTTTGTTTTTGCTGATTGACTTTTCCTTCTAATTCAATTTGTTCTTTTTGATAATGAGCAAGCTCTAATTCAATCTTTTCAAGACTTTGCTGGACCTTTTGTACCTGCCCTAGAATTGCCTGCTGTTTTTCACTTACCTGCAAATAATCCTGCTCAAGAGATTTGATTTCAACTTCTATTTTCTTAGCATACTGCCCAAAGGCATCTGTACCCATTTCTCCTAAAGCAGAAACTTCGCCAGCTTCGTTCATAAACTCAGCTAACTCAGGTATTTTTTCAACAAGAGGTTTAGCTAGCTGTTCAAGCTGCATTTTGAGCGACGAATAGCTAAATCGCTGTTCACGCAATTGATTGACTTGATCTTCGAACTGATCCGCTGACTCAGTTGTGACGTCATCTTCTTGTTGGTGTAACACGGGGTTAGGATGATGCTCAGAGCCACAAACTGGACAAGGCTCTCCTTGGGTCAGCTGCTCAGCTAATTGATGAGCCAGACGGCGTGACCATTCTTTTTCTTTGCGTCTTTTTAGATCGCTCATTAAACGATCTGCTTGTTGAAAAAGCTGCTGAAACTCTTTTTCCCGCTCACATACAGTATGATACAAGCCTTGAATATCTGAAAATAACGCTTTACTTTGTTCTATTGTTTGCTGATATCTCTCTTGGTGTGTCTGTTTTTGTGTATGCAAATGCTGAAGCTGTTCCGCTTTTTCTTTATACGTTTTTTGGCCTTCATCTAGATTTTTTTTATCATTATTCCATACTTGATAACGGTAAAATGCTTGCTGAACAGCCTGCCGATAATCAGGTTGAATCTCCACCTTTGTTAATGCTTCTTTTAACTCTTTTTGAAGAGCCAAGCCTTGCTGATACCGCTTATCCGCTTCCATTAATTCATCGTTTTTCGCTTGAAGTGCCTGCTGCTTTTGCTGAAGAGAAACTTCCGCTTCTTTTACTTCTTGCTGCCCATCTTTAATTTGTTTTTGAAGATCAGAAGCTTGTTGAAGCTGTTCTTTTTGAACAACTAATTTGGGCTGCTGTTCATTTTTTTGTAAGCGAGCCTGCTCATATAAGCTATTCGATCGCTTATATTCCTCACTTTGCTGAACAATTTGCACTTTTAATTTTTCTACTTTATCTTTATAAAGCTTCTGCTGTTTTTCAGCTTGTTCAAATGTTTCTAAATAAGGAAAAAGACGCTCTGCCTGCTGCGCTTTCGTCAGCAAATCTTGCTTTTGTTTAATCTCCTCTTCCTGCTTAGAAGCATGCACTAGTTTTTCTTCTAACAGTGTTTTTTCCTGCTGCGCTTTCCAAAGAGATGCCTGCTGATCGTATCGTTCCTGCAAATCAGCCGCTTCTTTTTCTCGTTTTTCCAAAAGTACAATGCTATCACTTACAAGCTGCTCGGCTTCTGTTACTTTCTCTGTTGAAGCTTCACCTAATCCCGTTTGTTCTGCCGTGATTTTATCTAGGTCTGTTTTTAGCTGCTGAACTTGATAGCGTATTTTCTTACTAAGCTGATCTCCGTACTGCTCGAGATTAAAAAGACGCTGAAGCATTTGACGACGTTCCGTCCCTTTTAACGATAAAAACTCTGCAAATTTTCCTTGTGGTAATACAACAGCTCTTGTAAAATCATCAATTGTTAAACCAAGAAGTTCCTGTACCTGCTGGTTTACATCATTTGTTTTATCCGCTAATACGTACGTTTCATCTTCGATTTCAATCAATCGACTGGAAGCTGATTTCACACGCAGCTCATCTGTCCGTTTAAAGCTTCGTTCAACAGTATAGCGTTTTTTATGACTAGCGTTTTCCAGCTCGAACGTAAACGATACTTTCAGTTCATTTTCCCCGTGATTTAAAATTCCTTGTGTATTATTGGCTGCACGCTCTACTTTTCCGTATAAAGCTAGTGTAATGGCATCCAAAATGGAGGATTTCCCGCTTCCAGTAGGACCAAATATTCCAAACACACCGCCTGAACACAGCGCTTCAAAGTCGACAGTTTGTTTTTCTCTAAAACTGTGAAGCCCCGAAACGGTCAAGTTAATAGGTTTCATTTTTCATCCTCCTTTCCCGATACTTCTTCATCGTTAATCAAGGTTAAAAACAGTTTGACTAACTCATCATCAGGTGCCCCTCCGCCGGTTTGCCTGCTGTAGAACTTTGTAAACAGTTCTTCGATCGGCACTTCGCGCTGTGAACGTGTTTCATGTGCTAGTTCTTCTGCTTTGAATACCGGACGAATATGAATAAAGCCTGCATGAAGCTTGCGAAGTCGATGGATTTCTTCTAGTGAAAGTGCATCTTCTACGTGAACTTCTAAATCAACCCATGCCTGCGCATCTTTCTGTTCATCAAGCCACGTATATACTTCTGCCAATCCGTTTTTTGCTTTCCAACGCGTCAAAGGCTTTCCGCTAGATAATGGAATTTCCGTCATTTCAACCTCTTTTCCTGGCTGAGCATCTAAAATGGTAACAGACTTTGCATATCCTGACTCTGAAAAGCTATAGGCAAGAGGTGACCCAGAATATCTTGCAAAGGTGTTGGCGCGATTGATCATTTGCGGGCGATGCAAATGTCCTAGAGCTACATATTGAGCATTAGCAGGCAAACTAGTTGCCGCCACCGTATAAGCTCCTCCTACTTCAATTGGACGTTCTGAGTCCGTTGAACTTCCGCCTGCTACGTAAATATGACTCATCGCAATATTAACGGTATCTGTTGTGAACTGCTCACTCATTTTATCGAAAATACCTTTTACTCTGGCATCGTATGAATTTCGAAGAGCCAGCTCATCATTTTCTTCTGCTAACAGTTCCTTTAACCTTGATTCAGATGGGTAAGGAAGAGCCGCAACCTTTAATATTTCATCTGATGTAGGAATGTGAATGCTTTCTACATCGGTAGTAGGCAAACCAAGAAGTGTAATATTTTGATGAACAGCTAATGGAGAAGCCGCCGACAGCCGATCTGGGTTATCATGATTACCTGCAATAACAATAATTGGACGTTTTCCATTGTTGCTCAACCTAGACATACTTTCGTAAAAGAGCTGCTCTGCCGCTGCTGGAGGGTTAACCGTATCAAAGGCATCTCCCGCCATGAGAATAGCATCTATCTTTTCTTCTTCCACAATGTCTGCCAGTTCATCTAAAAACTGTGCTTGCTCAGCTAGACGGCTTCGACCTTCTAACGTTCGCCCCAAATGCCAATCCGCTGTATGTAATAAACGCATGTTACTCTCTCCTTATTGGTGAAAAAGAAGAAGACTATCGCCTTCTTCTTTTCTTATATTTCAACAGCATGTCCACCATCTAAAAAGTAAAGATAGCGATGCTGAACAGGTTGTTTCACAATCCGCTCAATGGCCTTTGCGTAAAGCTCTAACTGAATGCGGTATCTTTCAATTAGAAATGGTTTTGCTCGTTCAAAATCCCCTTGAAAACGATCCGAAATATTATCTGTTTTAAAATCAAGTAAAACGAGGCCTTCTTCCGTTTCATATAAACAATCAATAATACCTTGTACTAAAATCGTTTCATCTTCCTGCTCCCAACGATCATAGATTTCTTTAGCGGAGACACCTAAACTAAAAGGCATCTCTCTATAAACCGTGCGAGCCGTTCGAATACCTTGTGCAATGTCACTGTCTAAAAAGTCTGCTACATCATTTGCATCAACGGCATCCGCTTGTTCTTGCGTCAATAATTCTTTGGTAACCATTGATTGAATAAAGTCTTGAACCATTTCGAGGGTATAAACTTTATTTAATGGAAGCTGCTGCATAACGGCATGTGTAGCTGTTCCTTTTTCAGCTCCTGTGAGAGATTTTTCTTGAAGAAACAGCGGACGGTTTTCAAGAGGTGCTTTAGATCCCCGAACGAGATCGTCGCTTCCACCTGCATCCGTCAGCTGCTGCTGCCTTTTTAGTTCAGAAACAGATTGCTTTGAACGATGAACGGAAGCTACACGATAATCATAAGACCAATTTAAGCGTCTATACACTTCCTCTTTATAATCGCTGGATTCTGTAACTGGCTCATGCTTTTGAAGAGCGTTCAAGAGCTCTTCATGATGTTGCTGCTCTTCAAGAGGCTGTTCGGCTAAATCAACCGCTAATAACGTTGAAAGTTTCCAGCTTGAAGCATGCTGATGAACCATCTCAGCCGGCTGGACCTCTCCTTCAACCATGTGACTAACATTTTGGTGACGAATTAAAGAAGGTCCAATCCAGTCTAAATAACATTTTGCATCTCTTCTCACGTGAGCTGGAAGCGTCCAATCTTCATGTGCCATAACAGAGCTCCACTGTCTAAGCTTTTCTGGTGCATCTTTTACTGTTCCGACTAAAATAAGCTTTTCTTTCGCACGCGTCAAAGCTACGTATAATACCCGCATTTCTTCTGCCATGCTTTCTTTTTTCATTTTTTTCTTCATGGTCTGCTGAAGAAGCGTTGGGTACGTAATACGCAGTTTCGGATCAATATATTTAGATCCAAAACCTAGTTCTTTATCGAGTAAATATGCTTTATTCAAGTCCATCAAGTTAAACTGACGAGCGAGGCCAGCTACAAAAACAACAGGAAATTCAAGACCTTTACTGCTGTGGATCGTCATCAAACGCACAACATCTTCTTGTTCTCCTAGTGCTCGAGCAGCTCCTAAATCGTTCCCCCGGTCCTGCATACGTTCAATAAAGCGTAAAAATCGAAACAGACCTCTAAAGGAAGTTGCCTCATACTGGCGAGCGCGATCGTAAAGAGCACGTAAATTGGCTTGACGCTGCTTCCCGCCAGGAAGTCCGCCAACAAATTCAAAGAAACCCGTATCGCGGTAAATTTGCCAGACTAGTTCTGACAAAGAGCTTTGTCTAGCTTGTGTTCTCCATGCTTTTAACTGATCATAGAAATATTTTACTTTATCGCGAAGTTCTTCATCATCTGAAACCGCTAAGTACGTTTTTAACGCATCGTAATACGTTCCTTTCTTTTGCTCTGCTCTCAGTGTAGCTAACTCTTCATCTGAAAGTCCTACTACCGGCGAGCGAAGAACAGAAGCTAATGGAATGTCTTGATGCGGGTTATCTACTACTTTTAATAAAGACATCATAATCATCACTTCAGTAGCATCAAAATAACCTGTTGATAAATCGGCATAAATCGGAACGCCTTCTTGTTTAAATTCATCCATAATCTGCGCAGCCCAAGGCATGGAACGAAGCAAAATAACAAAGTCACGATACGTCACGTTTCTCATAATATCGAGCTTGCGATCATATATTTGAAAACGGTTTTGAACGAGTTCTTTGATTTTACGCGCCATTGCTCTTGCCTCTAACTGAGCCGTTTCAAGCTCCGCTTCTGAAAAAGCGACGAGAGAAGAATCCGATTCTTCTTCCGCTCCTTCTTCTGCATTTTCTTTTGCAATTAGCAGAAGCTCCGTTTCCATTCCTTCCACTTTTGGATACGATGCTCCTAATTTTAAAGAAGCATCATCGTCATATGCAATTTCTCCTACTTCTTCATCCATCAGCTGGTTAAAAATAAAGTTTGTCGCATCAAGCACTTGAGAACGACTGCGGAAGTTTTTATTCAAATCGATACGTTTTCCGAACTGGCGACCATCTTGTGTAAAGCGCTTGTACTTTGTTAAGAATAAAAATGGCTCCGCTAAACGAAAGCGGTAAATGGATTGTTTTACATCTCCAACCATAAATAAATTTCCTTGTTCTTCACTATCTCTCGTCACTAATTTAATTAGTGTTTCTTGAACCATATTTGTATCTTGATATTCGTCAACAAGTACCTCTGCAAACTGAGTGCGATATTTTTGGGCAATGGACGAAGGCTTAAGCACACCGTCTTTTTTTACACTCAAGATTTGCAAGCAATAATGTTCTAAATCAGAAAAGTCCACTAACCCTTTCTCTTTTTTAATGTGTTCATATCGTTCACCGAAGCGCTGAACTAAAAAGATTAGCGTTTCAATAACCGGCTTCATTTTTTCAAAATCAGCCATGTAGCCTTGCAAAGGCCTAGAAAACAGATCAGCATGAAGCTTTTCAAGGCTTGTCTTAGCTTTTTTGCGAAGCTCTCCGAAGTCATCTAAAAGCTGAGGGTCGTATGCTTCTCCTTTACATGGCTTTAAACGAGTAAAATTCAAACTCTGCATTTCTTCATGCAAATCAGCAAAAGAATGCTTAGAAGCGCTGAGCAGCCGATGAATTTGAGCCAAGTCTTCCTCTGCATTAACAGCGCGAGGAGCAGGCCCTCCTGGCAGCTTTGTTAGCTCTAAGCATTGTTTTAAAATCGATTCAATGCCAATCAGCTGCGTTGTTACTTCTTGTAAAAGAAAAGATAGAAACGGAAGTGAATCAATAGAAGAGTCCTCTGTGACATCATATTGACTCACGATCATTTCAAGCCAGCCGTTTGGGTCAGGGTTAGATCTTGCAAAGTCATATAGCTTTCTTACCATAAGCTGAATATCTAAATCGTTTCGGTCACTTGTATAACGATCAATTAAATCAAAGAATCGCTCGTTCTGTTCAATACTGTACTGTTCTTCAAACAGTTCTTCCAATACTTCTTCACGAAGGAGCTCTGCTTCCGTATCATCCGCAATTCGAAAACCAGGGTCTACATCAATCATATAATAATACGTACGAATGACTTCTAAACAAAAAGAATGAAGCGTAGAAATAGACGCACGGTTTAATAAATTAAGCTGTCTGCGCAAGTGTAAAGAAGATGGATTCTTTTTTAACTCTTTTTCTAATGCTTCGCCAATTCGATTTCTCATTTCAGCTGCGGAAGCATTTGTAAACGTAGCAACAAGTAATCTATCAACATCGATTGGCTCATCACCCATCGTAATCTTTTTAATAATACGTTCAACTAAAACCGCTGTTTTTCCTGAACCAGCAGCCGCGGCTACTAATATATCTTGACCTGATGAAACAATGGCGTTCCACTGATCATCCGTCCACTGGGAGTCGGCCGGTTTTACGTGTATATCTTTACTCATCTCGTTTGGCCTCCTCTCGAATTTTATCTAAAATAACATTTTGGCTCTCTGTACTAAGCTGACGATATTCATTGTTTTCCATTGATTCGTCGAACTGACAGATTGAGCGGTATTCACAAAACGCGCATGGTGTTTTATCTTTTAGCTTATAAGGCGAAATATCAATTTTTCCATTTGTAATCTCTGTACCTGCCTCCACAAACTTACCTCGCACATACTGACGGAGATGTGTAAAATCTTCTTCGCTCGCAACCGAAGAATTGGAATAAAAGCCCCCTGTCTTTTTAATGCCCGCCGATATAACTTGTGAGTGCCCTGATTCTAACGTTTCATCCATTAATCGTACTGCTTCCTCGTCCCCTAAAAGTAGTCCTTTCATTTTAAACTTCTTGAAGATTTCGGCTTCAATTTGATCAGGTTGTAATGCTTTAGTACTGTTGATCATTGGATTATGAACGTGGAAATAAAGAACGCCAGCAGGCAATGCTCCTCTATTATCATGAAGAAGCTGTTCAGCATACGTCACGACTATGTCTAAATAAGCTAAAATTTGAAGAGATAAACCGTAGTACACTTCCACTAAGTTTAATGCTTTATCGCTTGATTTATAGTCGACAATACGCAGTAAAAGTCCTTTAGAGCTTTCCGCTTTATCTACCCTGTCAATTCGACCAACGAGTTCCATCGTATGGCCATTTGGCAGTGTGAACTGCATAGAAGGCAGCTCCGCGCTAGGTCCAAATCCAAGCTCCAATCCAACAGGAACAAACCCACTCACCTTAGCGTGCTCACTTAACACAAGCGACGCCCGTTCAATAATTTGCTGCAGCTTATGCGTTAAATAATGGTGACGATTAGAGCTCAATAAAATCTCGTTTTGTAAGCGCGGAGCAAGTTCGTGCACCGCAGCCGTAGAAAGCTGCTGACAGTCTTTTCTCGTTAAGTTCTTCCATTCTTTTTGACCGCCGCGAAGCTCGTCTGAAATCATCTTCAGCGCCGCGTGAAATAACTCGCCTATGTCAGGAGCTGCTAATTTGAAAACTTTTCGTTCTTTAAGTTTGAGCCCATGAGAAGCAAAATGAGCGTACGGACAGGCTTCAAATTTCTCCATTCTCGATACGCTTGCTTGAATATGCTTTCCATACAGACGCTGACTCGTTTTCTTTGTTAACCTTTTTGCTTCGTTTTTATAAAATAAACTGCTTAGTACTTTCTCGCTGTATGAGTTCCAATCTGAATTTTCTACATAAAAATTATATACATCCCACCAAGCGGAACTCATCGGATAATGGCGTTTCCACCCTTGCAGCTGGCTGGCTAAATACGCGATGCTCGTTAAGGGATTTGTTATATAATCAACTTGCTTTTCTTCTTCTAAATCCGTAGGCTCCGTCATTAACAGCTTTTCCTGCAGGAGCGGAAATAGCTCTTTTACTCGATTAATAACGAGTGAAGGCAGCAGAGTCTTCCCTTCCTCATTGGCAAGAGGATACGAAACATAAAGTTTTTCAGAAGAGCTGGAAAGTGCTAAATAAATGAGAAATTGTTCGTCAAACAGCTTTTGCCTTCCAGTTGGCGCAAGTAATAAGCCTGATTCAAGCAGCTGCTCTCTCTCTTTCTCAGATAACAGGCCATCGCTTTTTGGTTTAGCTGGAATCACACCGTCATTTACGCCTAGCACAAAGCTTGCTTTGATATCGGATAAACGCGAACGCTCAAAACTTGCCACAACCACTTGATCCAGTGCAGGCGGAACAAGTGCAAACTGCATGCTGTCAAGCCCTGTCTCAAATAGATCCGCGAACAAAGAAATCGATACTTTCTCTTCTCCCATCATTTCAACAAACTGATCAAATAAGTGAAGAATTGCTTTCCATACCTGCTCGTGCTCTCTTGCTTCTTGAAGCTTTCCTTCTTCTTCACATCGATTGCGCAGCGCTTCTATCTTTTGTGGAATATCTAAATTCGTTAAAAAACGATAGAGTGCTTCTGCTTTTTCTTTTCCTATTTTCGCTTGTTTTAATTTTTGCTGAAGCGAATAAATAGGAGGAACAATCATATTTTTTAATTCATTTATTTTTTGCTCAAAAGCAAGCTCTTCGTCAGTTTTCCCAAGGTTCATGTCTTCAAGCGAACGATATTTTCTGTAGGTAAATGGCTCCTTACTCGTCCACTTAGATCCTTGAATACCGTAAGCAAGTACGTAATTTTCTAATTCATCCATCTCTTCGCGAAGCTGGTGCACATCAGATGACAAAGGAAATAAAAGGTCTGTTTTCACTGCCCGAAAGATGGTTTCGTATCGCCATGACCCGCTTACCACCTCTAAGACTGAGCGAATAAATTCAACGAGTGGATGGTGAAACATCGCTCGCTTTTGGTCAATAAAGTACGGAATTTCATAATCTCGAAAAATGGTTTGAAGCAAGTCATGATAGTCTTCTGCATTTCTAACAATCAAGGCAATATCACGATAGCGATAGCCGTGATCGCGCACAAGCGACAGCACTTCTCTTGCAATCCCTTCTACCTCTGCTCTTCGGCTAACAGCAGGCAGCAGCTGAATGTGCTCGGGCTCTGACTGAAATTCCGGCGTTGGCCGTTCATCATAATATCGTTCTAAATAGGCAAGCTCTGGACTGTTTTGATGCCTTTTTTGTTCATTAAATACGTTTGGCTCTTGAATCTCTATCCCGTTTTCAGCCGCCAGGCCCATTATTTCTTGATACGTTTCGCTCGTTAATCGAAACAAGTGCAGGTCATTTGGAATAAAATCTTGATATGAATAATCAGAAGTAACCGCTATTTTCACTTCTCTACAAACTTTCATCAGCTCTACTAATACCGTTAATTCTTGAGGAGTATAGTGATGAAATCCATCTACATAAATCGTTGCTTGAGCAAGGTACGCAGAAGAGACTACTTTTTCGCTCAACAGCTTCAAATAATCTTCTCCATCTACATATTTTGTCATCAGCTGTTTTTCTAATTCTCCGTAAATGAGATGTAAATCATGTAATTTATCAGCAAGGACTTTCTCATCTTCTGCTTGAAGTTTTTGCTTCATCTCTTCGAGAGACGGTGCATCTACCGTGTACTGTTTAAATTCTTTAACCATTTTTTCTAGTTCTTCAATAAACCCTGCTTGTTCTGAAGAATTCGCAAACAATCGAAGCTCTTTTTTTTGATGCTCGATAATTTTTTTAAGCATCATATGAATACCTGTTTGATCCACATGATAGCGGCTAATACCTCCGACTTCTTGCAGAATACGCCACGCAAGACGTGTAAAACTATAAACTTGAGCACGCATCATGCCTTCTAACCCAGGTGTTTGAACAAGCGCATACTCCGACTGAAATGTCATCTGTTCAGGTACAATATAAATAAGTGGATGCCCAAGCGGAGCATTTAACAGCTCTTGGCGCATGCTATTTAAAAGATATTCCGTTTTCCCGCTTCCTGAACGTCCTAATAAAAACTGTAGCCCCACGTTTTCACCCCTTCATTTTTCTTCTCTATATTTTTAGTTGTTTAAGTGCAAAATGGATAAACGCCACGCAAACACGTGACGCAGTCGTCAAAATTTTATAGTGATAATCAGCTAAATCTCTCTATCTCTCTCCTTATTATTTTACTGAACTTGCAGACAAAATTCCACTTTGCACATATGTGAAATGCTGGATGCAACAAAAAAACTTTTCAGTAGCCAAATGACCACTGAAAAGTTTTAGAAAAGCGAGTTATTTTCTACTTTTACATCATGATTCCACCATCTACATGCAGTGTTGTGCCGTTAATATAGTTGGACTCATCAGAGGCTAAATAAAGATAAGCATAACCAATGTCAGAAGGCTGACCTAACCTTTGTAAAGGAATAGTAGATTTCATTTGATCAATGATTTTGTCCGGCATCGCCTTCACCATATCCGTCTCAATAAACCCGGGAGCTACAGCGTTTACATTAATTCCTTTTCGCCCAAGCTCTTTAGCCCATGTTTTTGTCATTCCCACTACGCCGGCTTTTGTCGCCGCATAGTTTGTTTGACCAACATTTCCATATACGCCGGATACCGAAGATGTGCTGATAATTTTCCCTTTACCTTGAGCAATCATATGCGGTACAACGGCTTGCGTACAGTGAAAAACGCCTGTAAGGTTTACGTTAATGACCGCTTGAAAATTTTCAACTGATAATTTAGTTAGCATTCCATCTCTGGTAATACCTGCATTATTAATTAAAATATCTATTTTAGAGAAGCGTTTCACGACTTCTTCTACCATTGCATCTACACTGTCTCGATCCGCTACGTTTACTTGAAAGAATGCTACATCTCCGCCTTCTTCTTTTAGCTGAGCTGCTCGTTCTTCTCCTACTTTTGCATCGTAGTCAACCATAGCGACCTTTGCACCCTCTTGTGCGAAAATTCGAGAAGCTTCGAACCCTAACCCATTTGCTGCACCCGTAATAATTGCCACTTTATCTTTTAATCTCATGTCACCCGCGCTATAAGACGCTTACTAACAACGATTAATCAGCAAGTCGCTTGAATCTTAGTAGCGCATTCCCCTCCTCAAAACGACGCCAAGCACGTCTTAATGATCATTCGGTGCTTTTCTAGTAATGATCCCTCTACTTACATCTTAGTAGTCAAGCTCAAAAATCATTCATATAATTTTTAAGAAAACGTTTTGAAATACATGAGGTGATAATACATGTTGAGAAAAAACATGTATATCTCTAGAAAACAAAGGGTTCATTACTTAGGTGCAACTAGGAATAGACGTCTAATTTATTCCCAGTTTTTTCTTTTATTTTAGCATATTTTTCACAATTGATAAACAAAAAACTTGTTCATTACTAGACAGATACTCTGTATGTGCATTGTTCTACCAACCGAATAAACAGACAAATAACTTCTTTAAGAAAAAGGCAAAAAGCCTTTCAAAAATGCTGCTGTATTCCTATAAGAAAAGGTTTTTCCATAGTTTACAATACCCTCTTCTGCTGTATGTATAACAAAAGACTGCCTATTAAAAAGCAGTCTTTCATCACTATTTGTTATATATAAACAAACTATTTGTCATACTGTTTCACTTTAGATTTTTCATTTAATCTTCGTTCAATTTGCTTTCCAACAAGCCATAGGACAAAAATGATCACTAGAACAAGTACTGCTTTTAAAGGCTGTTTCACAAATGAAACAAAATCGGCCCCAATAAAGCTCATCATAAATATCATGACCATTTTACCCGCTAATACAGCAAGCATAAACTGAGCCATACTGACACGTGATAGTCCAGCTACTACATTAATCGCTGAAGACGGCGTAAAAGGGAAACAAAGCATAATAAACAGCGGTCCAAAACCGTGTCTTTCCACCCAAATCATAATCTTTCGAATTTGCGCATGGCGGCTGATAAAATGTAAAAACCTCGCCTGTCCGTATTTTCTAAAAATCAAAAAGACAAGCAGTGATCCAACGCAGCTCCCGATCCATGAAATTAAAAAGCCTAACCATAAGCCAAAGGCAGCAGCATTAGCCATTACAAACGCAAAAAGCGGCAAGATAGGAATAAACGCTTCTAAAATAGGCAACAGCAGTCCGGGAATGATCCCAAATGATTGATATTGTTTTAATAACTCGAGGACGCCGTCTAATGTCAAATAATGCTTTAATGTTTCAAAATCCATCGAATGTTCTCCTTATTTAAACAACTGTGCTACTTTTCACTTATTGTACTACTTTCCTTTACCAAACAAAAGTTTTACAGCGTTTTATCTTTCCTGCCCTGTTGCGCTTGCCATATAGCCAGCCCTTACTTACACGAACAGAACCTCTAGAACAACATGTGCTTTTACTTAGACTGCTGCAAATAACGTTTAAACCAGCTGGTTAAATATTTTAGTCTCGCCGTTCGTAAATTAGGCTTACCGCTTCTAGAAAGTTCATGGTTAGACTGAGGAAAACGAATAAATTCTACTTCTTTATCTTTTCTTTTTAGTGCCACATAAAGCTGTTCAGCTTGTTCAATTGGACATCTATAATCCTGTTCGCTATGCAAGATTAACAGCGGTGTTTTCACGTTCTCCGCTAAACGAAGCGGCGAGTGGTTCCAAAGTTTTTCCGGATTCTCATAAATATCAGCTTTCAATTCCCATTCGGTAAAATAATAGCCAATATCACTAACGCCGTAAAAACTCGTCCAATTTGAAATAGACCGTTGCGTCACCGCTGCTTTAAACCGATTTGTACTTCCTACAATCCAGTTTGTCATAAATCCTCCGTAGCTTCCTCCTGTTACGCCAAGTTTATCTTCATTAATATAAGAGTAGCGGTTAATTGCTTCGTCGGTTACTGCCATCAAATCCATATAATCCATGCCTCCGTAATCTCCTCGAACGGCATCTGTAAAGGCTTGACCATATCCTCTTCCGCCTCTTGGATTAGAAAAGAGGATATTGAACCCTTTTGATGCAAGCACTTGAAATTCAAACATAAATGTATGACCATACATAAGATGCGGACCTCCGTGAATTTCTAAAATGGTTGGAGATACATCGTTGGCAGCAGCCGCTTTTACGACCCAACTGTGGATATGTATACCGTCCGTGGCAGTCGCGCAAAAAGATTCTGCTTCCGTTAACTGCACATGCTTTAAAAATGAATCATTAACGTTTGTCAGCTTCACTAGTTCCTCTGTTTTTAAATTTAAAGAATAAAGATCTCCGGGATGTGTAAATGTACTGATTGCTACGATAGCTTCCTCACCGTTGGGAAGAACAGATACCCCGTATACGTGAGCATTATCCATAAGCACAGAGTCTAACTTTCCATTTACATTTCCTTTATATATGCCTACAGAACCCTTTTCACTTACGACAAAATAAAATTCTTCCTTACTGCTCCACATAATTCCCGCTGCGGTTCTTCCAAAGTGAAAATCTCCTGCTACCATATCTCCTATTTCTAAGTCTATACCTGCAGTGATACAAGCTGTTTTTTGATTGGAGACCTGATAAATATATATGTCATTCATTGAAGCCGATCCGTATGTACGTTCATTTCCAATGTAAGCTATGTATGACCCATCTGGTGACCACGAAACTTGATGAAAATATCCTGTTTCTGCTGTAATAGATGTTAACTTTTTAGTATCACGATGCAAAATAAACACGTCCATGGTTAACGATAAATCCGGATTCTCTCCTCGGCTGCTGCAAAATACAATTGAATTTGCATCAGGGGCCCAGCATCCTACAGAGTGATGATAAGGTCCATCCGTTAAAAACGTCACTTCTTTATTTTTAAGTTTAACGACCGCAACTTGCGTATATTCACCTTTTAAATAGCCACTAGCATCGGATTTATACAACAAACGTTCCACTTCGTATGGCTGAGGATGCTCATGATTTTGTTCAACTCTTACAGCTTTTTCTTCCACTTTTGTAGAAAACATAATTTCGTCACTATAAGGAGACCATACGGGATTACTAACGCCTTTTTCACAATCTGTGAGTGCTTCTGCTTCCCCGCCTGTCGCTGCTAATAGATAGAGCTGAACGGTTTGACTGCGATCTGATAAAAAAGCAATCCACCTGCCGTCAGGAGACCATGCAGGAGAGTGATTATTTCCTTTATAATACGTCAATTGCTTTGTTTTTTTTGTTTCAAGATCTAACATAAACAGCTGCGTCTCATAACCGTTTTCTATTTTTTTCGTTTCTCGAACCGTATAAACTACACTTTTTCCATCTGGAGAAATCTGAGGGTTATACACAGACTTCAATTCATACAAATCCTCTACCGTTACCGTACGCTTTTTTACATGATTCAATTTCTTCGCCCCCAAGGATTCATTTTTAAACCAAATAGCCAATCGATAAAAACGAAAGTAGCGTTTCCCTCTTACTTTATCATTTCTAAAAATAAAAATCTAAAAATTTAGAAAATTAGTTGTTTTTTCTTCTTTTAATCTATATAATAATAAAAAGGGTGCAGAGGTGATGAGGTATGAACAATGAAAAATCGTACACGGAAATGATGAAGTCCCTCGCTCGCAAGAAAAAAGTAATTGATACTGTGAGTATGTTGGATGTTTATATCGAAATGGTAATTGATGAATCGCTTTTTAAGCGTCAAAAAGAACTGTTAGAAACAAACATTAACACGGCATTAGATCAACGTGATGAAACTGCTTTTTATGAGCTATCAGCACAGTACCAATCCTTACTTCAAACATCTACTTAATATTTCAAGAAGTTCATTCATGTTAATGATTTATATGTACGTTTAACAGGCAGAACCTTTCTTCTCAGGAAGAACAGCTGTCTGTTAAATCGTGTTTACTACATAAAAAAAGATTCTTACAGATGTAAGAATCTTTTTTGTTAGAATTTTTTCTATGAGTGGAAGTAAACAACCGTTCCACTCATAGATTTTTTGTTATTTATGCGCCTGAAACTGCTCTTCTTCTGTTGAACCTTTTAAAGCTGTTGTAGAGGAAGTCCCACCGGAAACTACTTGCGCCACTTCATCAAAATAACCCGTTCCTACTTCACGCTGATGTCTTGTAGCAGTATATCCATTTATTTCACTAGCAAACTCTCTTTCTTGTAACTCTGAATAAGCTGCCATTCCTCTTGTTTTATATCCTCGTGCCAGTTCAAACATGCTGTGATTTAAAGCGTGGAAGCCAGCAAGCGTAACGAATTGGAATTTGTAGCCCATTTTTGCGATTTCTCTTTGAAACTTTTCAATCGTTTTCTTATCTAATTTTTTCTTCCAGTTGAAAGATGGTGAACAGTTATAAGCAAGCATTTTACCTGGGAATTTTTCATGAATAGCATCTGCAAATTTTTGTGCCTGTTCCAAGTTTGGTTCAGACGTCTCACACCATACTAGATCAGCATATGGCGCATATGCTAAGCCACGAGCGATAGCTTGATCGATTCCGGCTCTCGTGCGATAAAACCCTTCAGCGGTGCGTTCACCTGTAATAAACTGGCGATCTACAGGATCAACATCACTTGTAATTAAATCAGCGGCATCAGCATCGGTACGAGCAATCAGAAGTGTTGGAACACCCATTACATCAGCAGCTAAACGAGCAGCAATCAAGTTTTTCACAGCTGTCTGAGTTGGAAGCAATACCTTGCCGCCAAGATGACCACACTTTTTCTCAGATGACAATTGATCTTCGAAGTGTACCGCAGATGCTCCTGACTCAATCATTCCTTTCATTAATTCAAATACGTTCAACTGTCCTCCGAACCCTGCTTCTGCATCTGCTACAATTGGAGCAAAGTAATCAATATCTCCTTCTCCTTCTAAATGCTGAATTTGATCGGCACGCTGCAGCGCTTGATTGATTCGTTTCACAACATGCGGCACGCTGTTTGCTGGATATAGACTTTGATCAGGATACATATTTCCTGAAAGGTTTGCATCTGCAGCTACTTGCCATCCACTGAGATAAATGGCTTTTAACCCTGCTTTTACCTGTTGTACTGCTTGATTTCCTGTTAAAGCTCCTAATGCATGAACGTATGGCTCTGTTTTTAATAAGTTCCAGAACTTTTCGGCCCCTCTTCTAGCAAGCGTGTGTTCAATATCAATGGATCCTCTCAGTCCAATGACTTTTTCTGCAGAATATGGACGTTCAATTCCTTTCCAACGCTCATCGCTTTTCCAGTTCTCTTCAAGGTTTTTTACACGAATCTCTTTCATTCTTTATACCCCCTAATGAATTTAAAATTCTATATTCATAAAAATATAAAACGCAGCAGTGAGAATATGTCTGTTTCATGATGAAGTAAATTAGCAGTTTGCCATAGTTTTAGTAAGAACGTAGATGAAATAAGTAAATAGTTGAAGGACATGTAGTAAGACTTTGCTGAGGTGAATATACGCTGATAAGTTTGACTGCTATCTTTTCAATCACAAATAACTATTCCTCCCTATTGTTATAAAACAGTTTTTATTTTACATACGTTATTATATAACAGTACTTTCGAAAATGAAACCTCCTTTTAGAATTTTTTTCCTACTCGCAAGGAGGCTTTTCTATTAATACCTACGTATAAAAGGCTTCATATATCCTTTACTTTTTCTTATATCACTTATTCATTTCTTTCATACTTCTCAACAAATGAAATTCTTTCCAATATTGTTGGATGACCATATCGAAAAATTTTCACTAAATACGGCGGATTCACCTGGGACAGTCCTGATTTTGTTAAATCCTGAAATGTTTTAATAGCAGCTTGTTTATCTCCTGTTAAGTCCATGGCGTACGTGTCAGATTGAAGTTCATGATGACGCGACTGCATATTTGTTAAAGGACTTACAGCAAATGTGAGCACAGAAAAAATAAGTAGAATAAGCGGTAATGAATTTAAATCACTAAGAGAAGTGATTTTTAATGCTTTCCCCCATCTCTTAATCACAAAGCTAGCTAAATGTTTCGTTAGCCATAAACCTACAATCGATAAAACTAAGGCTGAAGCAATCCCTACATAAATATGTTTCTTCACATAGTGACCCATTTCGTGCGCCATGATAAACAAAATTTCACGTTCCGTCAATTTATTAAGAGTAGTATCCCATAACACAATTCTTGAATTAGAACCTATTCCCGTTACATATGCATTGAGAGAGTTCGTTTTTTCAGACATGTTTACTTCATATACATGCTTAGCAGGTATATGAGCTTCATCTGCTAAATGCAAAATTTTCGTCTCCAGCTCTTTATTCTTTAATGGATAAAAATCGTTATATAACGGATCGATAACCACTGGTTGAATAAACGTCAAAAATAGCGTAAATGGAATAGATACTAGCCACGCATACAGCCACCATCTTTTTGAAAACTTACGAATGAATGCATATAACACAGCAATCACTAAAAACATCGTGGCATAGTTCACCCAAAAATCTGTAAAAAGATCTTTCATCCATCCTTGGAAAGGTTGCGTCGTAATATGGTAAGCCGTTGAAAGCTTATAGCTAATCCAGTCCATAGGAAAAGAGTAGATCAGCAGCAGAACAGATAACCAAAATACATAAATAGCAGTTTGGAGAAGACTGAAACGACTGACGTCTTTAGACCACTTATTCACTTTCTTAGACACACCTAACACTAAAATTAAAATAAACCCTAACCACTCATATGGAATTCGGATAAAAAAGAGCGCATCTCTAATCTTTGAATATTTTTCGGTTAACATAAGTTCTCTTGCATTCATAAACGTAGCAGGATCCACGCTGGTACCTTTTAATGATTGTGGAATAGAGGTGTCACTTATATAAAATAAATACACCCATATACAAGCTGCATACACAAGAAAAACTCCGATGGACCACAAAACAAGTTTTTTCACGCATTCCCCTCCTTTTGTACAAACAGTATTCTGTTATTACTATTGTAGGTTTTTTTTCGAAATTTAGAACAAGCGTTTAGAGATGTGCCATAGGAAATGCAAATTGTGAAGAGAAAATCATAGAAAAACGAAAAATAGAGTTTATTCTTTTGTCTAAACTCTGTTTACAAACAAAAAAAGCAGTTTGCATATGCAAACTGCTTTTGAGATGACCCGTACGGGATTCGAACCCGTGTTACCGCCGTGAAAGGGCGGTGTCTTAACCGCTTGACCAACGGGCCAGTATGGCTCCACAGGTAGGACTCGAACCTACGACCGATCGGTTAACAGCCGATAGCTCTACCACTGAGCTACTGTGGAATATGGTGGGCCTAAGTGGACTCGAACCACCGACCTCACGCTTATCAGGCGTGCGCTCTAACCAGCTGAGCTATAGGCCCATTATTTGGAGCGGGTGATGAGAATCGAACTCACGACATCAGCTTGGAAGGCTGAGGTTTTACCACTAAACTACACCCGCGTTACTTAAGATGGGGCGACTGATGGGAATCGAACCCACGAATGCCGGAACCACAATCCGGTGCGTTAACCACTTCGCCACAATCGCCGTCTTAAAATGGTGGCTCGGGACGGAATCGAACCGCCGACACAAGGATTTTCAGTCCTTTGCTCTACCAACTGAGCTACCGAGCCAAATAAAATGGCGGTCCCGACGGGAATCGAACCCGCGATCTCCTGCGTGACAGGCAGGCATGTTAACCGCTACACCACGGGACCACTTTGGTTGCGGGGACAGGATTTGAACCTGCGACCTTCGGGTTATGAGCCCGACGAGCTACCGAACTGCTCCACCCCGCGATGATATGAATATGATATAAATAAATGGCGGAGGAAGAGGGATTCGAACCCCCGCGGGCTTTAACACCCCTGTCGGTTTTCAAGACCGATCCCTTCAGCCGGACTTGGGTATTCCTCCGTATATTTATAACAAATGTAACTTATATGGTAGCGGCGGAGGGAGTCGAACCCACGACCTCACGGGTATGAACCGTACGCTCTAGCCAGCTGAGCTACACCGCCATATTATTCGTTACAATTATTTAATTTCATTGGTGGAGCCTAGCGGGATCGAACCGCTGACCTCCTGCGTGCAAGGCAGGCGCTCTCCCAGCTGAGCTAAGGCCCCATAAATGGTCGGGAAGACAGGATTCGAACCTGCGACCCCTTGGTCCCAAACCAAGTGCTCTACCAAGCTGAGCTACTTCCCGTTTATGGCGCGCCCGAGAGGAGTCGAACCCCTAACCTTTTGATCCGTAGTCAAACGCTCTATCCAATTGAGCTACGGGCGCTTTATATGGAGCGGAAGACGAGGTTCGAACTCGCGACCCCCACCTTGGCAAGGTGGTGTTCTACCACTGAACTACTTCCGCTTATTAAAATGAGCCATGAAGGACTCGAACCTTCGACCCTCTGATTAAAAGTCAGATGCTCTACCAACTGAGCTAATGGCTCTCTATGGCTGGGCTAGCTGGATTCGAACCAACGCATGACGGAATCAAAATCCGTTGCCTTACCGCTTGGCGATAGCCCAATAAAATGGTGGAGGGGGGCAGATTCGAACTGCCGAACCCGAAGGAGCGGATTTACAGTCCGCCGCGTTTAGCCACTTCGCTACCCCTCCGATATAAATGGTGCCGGCAAGAGGACTTGAACCCCCAACCTACTGATTACAAGTCAGTTGCTCTACCAGTTGAGCTACACCGGCACGGTGGTGGAGGATGACGGGATCGAACCGCCGACCCCCTGCTTGTAAGGCAGGTGCTCTCCCAGCTGAGCTAATCCTCCAAATATCATACACAACATTAAATGTGTATATAAGTTTTTTACAAATGAGCCAAATAAAAAACCCCTAGACTCTTTTACAAGAGCATAAAAAGGGGTCTTATTCATTGCCTGGCAACGTCCTACTCTCACAGGGACAAAGTCCCAACTACCATTGGCGCTAAAGAGCTTAACTTCCGTGTTCGGTATGGGAACGGGTGTGACCTCTTCGCTATCGCCACCAGACAAGAGATTGCTCTCTCAAAACTAGATAACAATTTGCTGAGTAAAGCTTACGCTTTTAAAAGTTTGGTTAAGTCCTCGATCGATTAGTATCAGTCAGCTACACATGTCGCCACGCTTCCACCTCTGACCTATCAACCTGATCATCTTTCAGGGATCTTACTAGCTTGCGCTATGGGAAATCTCATCTTGAGGGGGGCTTCATGCTTAGATGCTTTCAGCACTTATCCCGTCCACACATAGCTACCCAGCGATGCCTTTGGCAAGACAACTGGTACACCAGCGGTGTGTCCATCCCGGTCCTCTCGTACTAAGGACAGCTCCTCTCAAATTTCCTACGCCCACGACGGATAGGGACCGAACTGTCTCACGACGTTCTGAACCCAGCTCGCGTACCGCTTTAATGGGCGAACAGCCCAACCCTTGGGACCGACTACAGCCCCAGGATGCGATGAGCCGACATCGAGGTGCCAAACCTCCCCGTCGATGTGGACTCTTGGGGGAGATAAGCCTGTTATCCCCGGGGTAGCTTTTATCCGTTGAGCGATGGCCCTTCCATGCGGAACCACCGGATCACTAAGCCCGACTTTCGTCCCTGCTCGACTTGTAGGTCTCGCAGTCAAGCTCCCTTGTGCCTTTACACTCTACGAATGATTTCCAACCATTCTGAGGGAACCTTTGGGCGCCTCCGTTACATTTTAGGAGGCGACCGCCCCAGTCAAACTGCCCACCTGACACTGTCTCCCGGCCCGATCAGGGCCGCGGGTTAGAATTTCAATACAGCCAGGGTAGTATCCCACCGACGCCTCCACCGAAGCTAGCGCTCCGGCTTCTCAGGCTCCTACCTATCCTGTACAAGCTGTACCAAAATTCAATATCAGGCTACAGTAAAGCTCCACGGGGTCTTTCCGTCCTGTCGCGGGTAACCTGCATCTTCACAGGTACTATAATTTCACCGAGTCTCTCGTTGAGACAGTGCCCAGATCGTTACGCCTTTCGTGCGGGTCGGAACTTACCCGACAAGGAATTTCGCTACCTTAGGACCGTTATAGTTACGGCCGCCGTTTACTGGGGCTTCGATTCAGAGCTTCTCCCAAAGGATAACCCCTCCTCTTAACCTTCCAGCACCGGGCAGGCGTCAGCCCCTATACTTCGCCTTGCGGCTTCGCAGAGACCTGTGTTTTTGCTAAACAGTCGCCTGGGCCTATTCACTGCGGCTCTCTCGGGCTATACACCCTACCAGAGCACCCCTTCTCCCGAAGTTACGGGGTCATTTTGCCGAGTTCCTTAACGAGAGTTCTCTCGATCACCTTAGGATTCTCTCCTCGCCTACCTGTGTCGGTTTGCGGTACGGGCACCTCCCGCCTCGCTAGAGGCTTTTCTTGGCAGTGTGGAATCAGGAACTTCGGTACTATAATTCCCTCGTCATCACAGCTCAGCCTTTATGATGAGCGGATTTGCCTACTCATCAGCCTAACTGCTTGAACGCGCATATCCAGCAGCGCGCTTACCCTATCCTACTGCGTCCCCCCATTACTCAAACGGCGGGGAGGTGGTACAGGAATATCAACCTGTTGGCCATCGCCTACGCTTTTCAGCCTCGGCTTAGGTCCCGACTAACCCTGAGCGGACGAGCCTTCCTCAGGAAACCTTAGGCATTCGGTGGACAAGATTCTCACTTGTCTTTCGCTACTCATACCGGCATTCTCACTTCTAAGCGCTCCACCAGTCCTTACGGTCTGACTTCACAGCACTTAGAACGCTCTCCTACCACTGACATCAAAGATGTCAATCCACAGCTTCGGTGATACGTTTAGCCCCGGTACATTTTCGGCGCAGAGTCACTCGACCAGTGAGCTATTACGCACTCTTTAAATGGTGGCTGCTTCTAAGCCAACATCCTGGTTGTCTAAGCAACTCCACATCCTTTTCCACTTAACGTATACTTGGGGACCTTAGCTGGTGGTCTGGGCTGTTTCCCTTTTGACTACGGATCTTATCACTCGCAGTCTGACTCCCATGGATAAGTCTTTGGCATTCGGAGTTTGACTGAATTCGGTAACCCGTTGGGGGCCCCTAGTCCAATCAGTGCTCTACCTCCAAGACTCTCACAACATGAGGCTAGCCCTAAAGCTATTTCGGAGAGAACCAGCTATCTCCAGGTTCGATTGGAATTTCTCCGCTACCCACACCTCATCCCCGCACTTTTCAACGTGCGTGGGTTCGGGCCTCCATTCAGTGTTACCTGAACTTCACCCTGGACATGGGTAGATCACCTGGTTTCGGGTCTACAACCACATACTAAACGCCCTATTCAGACTCGCTTTCGCTACGGCTCCGCCTTATCAGCTTAACCTTGCATGGGATCGTAACTCGCCGGTTCATTCTACAAAAGGCACGCCATCACCCGTTAACGGGCTCTGACTACTTGTAGGCACACGGTTTCAGGATCTCTTTCACTCCCCTTCCGGGGTGCTTTTCACCTTTCCCTCACGGTACTGGTTCACTATCGGTCACTAGGTAGTATTTAGCCTTGGGAGATGGTCCTCCCAGCTTCCGACGGAATTTCACGTGTTCCGCCGTACTCAGGATCCACTCAAGAGGGAACGAAGTTTCAACTACAGGGTTGTTACCTTCTTCGACGGACCTTTCCAGGTCGCTTCATTTACTTCGTTCCTTTGTAACTCCGTATAGAGTGTCCTACAACCCCAAGAGGCAAGCCTCTTGGTTTGGGCTAATTCCGTTTCGCTCGCCGCTACTCAGGAAATCGCATTTGCTTTCTCTTCCTCCGGGTACTTAGATGTTTCAGTTCCCCGGGTCTGCCTTCAATATCCTATGTATTCAGATAAAGATACTGTTCCATTACGAACAGTGGGTTTCCCCATTCGGAAATCTCCGGATTAAAGCTCACTTACAGCTCCCCGAAGCATATCGGTGTTAGTCCCGTCCTTCATCGGCTCCTAGTGCCAAGGCATTCACCGTGCGCCCTTTCTAACTTAACCATTAGCGAATAAATGGTACAACATAAAGTTGTGTTATTTATTGGTTTGATTAAAGAAAAATTTCACTTTTCCTCAGCAATTACTGTTATCTAGTTTTCAAAGAACAAAACAACTGACTTCAATCACATCATGATGAACATCACTGTGATATCTACGTGCAGTTTTGCGCCGAGTAATCGCAGGCGCAATTATTAATGAGAGATTGAACTCTCAAAACTGAACAAAGTGTCAAAACGTACGTCATGTAAAAATCCTTAGAAAGGAGGTGATCCAGCCGCACCTTCCGATACGGCTACCTTGTTACGACTTCACCCCAATCATCTGTCCCACCTTAGGCGGCTAGCTCCTTACGGTTACTCCACCGACTTCGGGTGTTACAAACTCTCGTGGTGTGACGGGCGGTGTGTACAAGGCCCGGGAACGTATTCACCGCGGCATGCTGATCCGCGATTACTAGCGATTCCAGCTTCATGTAGGCGAGTTGCAGCCTACAATCCGAACTGAGAATGGTTTTATGGGATTGGCTTGACCTCGCGGTCTTGCAGCCCTTTGTACCATCCATTGTAGCACGTGTGTAGCCCAGGTCATAAGGGGCATGATGATTTGACGTCATCCCCACCTTCCTCCGGTTTGTCACCGGCAGTCACCTTAGAGTGCCCAACTAAATGCTGGCAACTAAGATCAAGGGTTGCGCTCGTTGCGGGACTTAACCCAACATCTCACGACACGAGCTGACGACAACCATGCACCACCTGTCACTCTGTCCCCCGAAGGGGAACGCTCTATCTCTAGAGTTGTCAGAGGATGTCAAGACCTGGTAAGGTTCTTCGCGTTGCTTCGAATTAAACCACATGCTCCACCGCTTGTGCGGGCCCCCGTCAATTCCTTTGAGTTTCAGTCTTGCGACCGTACTCCCCAGGCGGAGTGCTTAATGCGTTAGCTGCAGCACTAAAGGGCGGAAACCCTCTAACACTTAGCACTCATCGTTTACGGCGTGGACTACCAGGGTATCTAATCCTGTTTGCTCCCCACGCTTTCGCGCCTCAGCGTCAGTTACAGACCAAAAAGCCGCCTTCGCCACTGGTGTTCCTCCACATCTCTACGCATTTCACCGCTACACGTGGAATTCCGCTTTTCTCTTCTGCACTCAAGTTCCCCAGTTTCCAATGACCCTCCACGGTTGAGCCGTGGGCTTTCACATCAGACTTAAGAAACCGCCTGCGCGCGCTTTACGCCCAATAATTCCGGATAACGCTTGCCACCTACGTATTACCGCGGCTGCTGGCACGTAGTTAGCCGTGGCTTTCTGGTTAGGTACCGTCAAGGTACGAGCAGTTACTCTCGTACTTGTTCTTCCCTAACAACAGAGTTTTACGACCCGAAAGCCTTCATCACTCACGCGGCGTTGCTCCGTCAGACTTTCGTCCATTGCGGAAGATTCCCTACTGCTGCCTCCCGTAGGAGTCTGGGCCGTGTCTCAGTCCCAGTGTGGCCGATCACCCTCTCAGGTCGGCTATGCATCGTTGCCTTGGTGAGCCGTTACCTCACCAACTAGCTAATGCACCGCGGGCCCATCTGTAAGTGATAGCCGAAACCATCTTTCAATCATCTCCCATGAAGGAGAAGATCCTATCCGGTATTAGCTTCGGTTTCCCGAAGTTATCCCAGTCTTACAGGCAGGTTGCCCACGTGTTACTCACCCGTCCGCCGCTAACGTCATAGAAGCAAGCTTCTAATCAGTTCGCTCGACTTGCATGTATTAGGCACGCCGCCAGCGTTCATCCTGAGCCAGGATCAAACTCTCCGAAGAAATGTTTGACTTGCTCATTTAAAAAATAAAAATTAACGTTGACGTTTGTCGCTTTGTTCAGTTTTCAAAGTTCAACCGCCGCTCTTAAGCGACTTTATTATCTTATCAAGTTACCGACGTAATGTCAACAACTTTTTAAAATTCTTTTTTCAGCTTCGTTGTTAATGTTATGTCTCAACGACGCTTTATAATAATAAAATATATCTTTATTAAAGTCAACAGTTTTTAACAAAAAAATTCGAAATCATTACTTTTTGATTCAGATGGCTGTTTTATCTAGATCATATCATCATATTATAGGCAAAAGCTAGGTTTAAACTTTGCCTTCTCTATTCTTGAACCCTTTACTTTTTTCAATTTCTTCATTATACGAAGAAATTAAAAAAGAGCTGTCCATTAGACAGCCCCTGCTTATTTCCCTTTAAAACTAGGTCTTCTCTTCTCAGCAAATGCTTGAAGCGCCTCTAGACGATCTTCTGTCGGAATCGTTAACTCATATGCTTTTCGTTCAATTTGCAAACCAGTCTGCAAATCGGCCTTCATTCCTTCTTTGATAGCAAATTTTGCTTGCTGAAGTGCAATTGGCCCATTTTTTAATAAAAGCGAGATAAAAATATCTATTGTTTCTTCTATTTGATATCCAGGAGCTACCTTCGTTACTAGACCACATTCTTTTGCTTCTGATGCCGTGAGGCGCTGAGCTGTTAAAATTAGTTCCATTGCTTTTGCTTCACCAACTAGGCGAGGGAGACGCTGTGTTCCTCCTGCGCCTGGTATAATCGCTAAGCTTGTTTCCGTTAAACCCATAAGCGCTTCTGTTGAAGCGATCCGGAAATCACATGCTAAAGCCAGCTCCATTCCTCCTCCAAATGCATATCCGTTGATGATTGCTATCGTTGGCTGAGGAAGCTGCTCTATCTTAGAAAACACTTCTCCTATTTTGTAAATATTGCGCTTTACCTCTTGATCAGAGAGGGTTTTACGTTCTTTTAAATCCGCACCTACACTAAAAGATTTTTCACCTGCCCCTTTAAACGTCACAACTCGAATATCTTTTTGAATACGAATTCCTTCAATTACTTCTTCCAATTCTTTAAGCATATCGTAATTAAAAGCATTCATCGCTTCCGGACGGTTCAGTATCACATGAGCGACGTGTCCCTTTATTTCATAAGAAATAGATGACATTCTTTTACCACCTCCAAATTGGAATCGCTTTCATTTTATCGCTCCTGAGATACCTGCTGCTTCAGTGCACGCCTTAAAATTTTTCCCGTTGTATTTTTAGGAAGTTCTTTTAAAAATTCAATTTCACTTGGCACTTTATATTTAGCAAGGTGCTCTTTGCAGTAGGCAATAAGCTTCTCTTCCGTTATCTCTTGATTATTGCAAACCACGTAACACTTCACACATTCACCTAAAGAAGGATCAGGAACTCCGATAACAGCCACTTCTACAATATCCCGATGCGCATATAGCACTTCTTCTACTTCGCGAGGATAAACATTATATCCTCCTACAATAATTAAATCTTTTTTACGGTCAACGATATAAAAATAACCTTCCTTATCCATTCTTGCTAAGTCACCTGTATACAGCCAACCATCTCGGAGAGCATATTCCGTATCTTCAGGAAGCTTATAATACCCTTTCATCACATTAGGGCCTTTGACGATAAGTTCGCCAACTTGTCCTACTTCTACTTCTTTTCCCAGTTCATTTACCACTTTATTTTCAACATTCATAATAGATGTGCCTATAGAACCTGCTTTTCTCTCTCGATCAATCGGATTGAAACACGTCACAGGAGAAGCCTCAGATAATCCATAGCCTTCTGCTACCATGACCCCAAACTTACGTTCAAAATGGGTTAGAAGTGCCACCGGCATTGATGCCCCGCCTGATATACAAAGCCTTACCGTGTGAAAGTGCTCTTTTTTCCCTTTGTCATGCTGAAGTAAAAAATTATACATTGTCGGAACGCCAGCAAAAATAGTCGCTTGTCGATTTTGAATTAATTCAAATATAGAAGATGGACTGAATTTTGGTTCAATTAATATCGTTCCTCCATTCATTAAAGGCGCATTCAATGAAACAGTTAAACAAAATACGTGAAACATCGGCAAAGCAGCTACGACTCGGTCATTCCCATTTATACTTAAATAATCTGCTACGTCTTGAGCGTTTGAATAAATATTCTTATGCGTAAGCATAGCTCCTTTTGGTTTTCCAGTCGTTCCTGACGTATACAGAATGATGGCCACATCTTCTTCTTTTAACTCGAGAAAATCATATGTAGCTTCCCCTCTGTTTACAACTTGCGAAAACGTGTGAAAATAAGAAGGTATACTTTCCACTGTATCTGTCGTTTCACATAAGATAACGTGTTCCAAAAATGGAGTGTGTCCAATGATTTTTTTTAAAACAGGGAGAAGTAAATCAACCGCAATAACTGCTTTTACATCTCCATCCTGAAGCATGTAGCTAATTTCATCCGCTGTGTAAATAGGATTAATGGGTATAACAGTAGCTCCTACTCGAAGAGCACCGTACAATCCAATAACAAAATGAGGCGAGTTGCCGACAATTAAAGCGATATGATCTCCTTTTTTTACACCTAATTGCTTCAGACCATTAGCAAACTTAGATACCGATGCATCAAGATCTGCATAAGATGTTTCCTGATCCATAAAAACATATGCCGATTTTTGCGGAAATTGCTCAGCTGTTTTATGAAGCTGTGCTGACAAATTCATCTCATAACTTCCTCCTTTTAATAACGAATGAATGAACAACCATTCATTATTAAGTCATAATAATGGAAAAATTCTTACTTCTTCTATTCTATTATAATGTTACTGCTGTTCTATTGACAAGACTCATCTGTTTAAAAAGAAAAAAAGCCTGATGTGGCAGACTTTTTTCTTAATAGATTAATTCAACAAACTCTTCTTTTGTAATATTACCAAAATAATGTGGAATATCGATGTCCTCTAAGGCTTGTTCAATAGAAGCTTTTTCATAACGAACACCTGTTAATTTTCCCTGTACTTCCTGGACATCTCCCACTCCAAAGAAATCTCCATAGATGGTGCAAGCATCGATTTTCCCTTTATTCACTTCCAAACGAACGTCAATTTGTCCCACAGGAAAGCGGTGAGAGTGCTGTAAGTTAAATTTAGGTGATTTTCCATAGTTCCAATCCCATGACTGATAGCGCTCTTTAGAAATTTGATGAATCGTTTCCCAATCTTTTTCCGTTAGTTTATATTCTGTTATATTTTCTTCTCCCTCAAAGATATACCGAAGCAGCATTTCTCTAAATTCTTCCACCGTTACTTTCTGTTCTAAAAATTCACTGATATTCGCTACTCTATTTCGAATAGACTTAATGCCTTTGGATTCAATTTTATCTTTTTTTACTTTTAACGCTGATACCACGTTTTCAATCTCTGAATCAAAAAGAAGAGTTCCATGGCTGAACATTCTTCCTTTCGTCGAAAACTGAGCATTTCCAGAAATTTTACGTCCTTCCGCCATTAAATCATTTCGTCCGCTTAACTCAGCATTGACTCCTAATTTCTTTAACGCTTCCACGACTGGCTCGGTAAACTTTTTAAAATTATGAAAGCTATTTCCATCGTCTTTCGTAATAAAGCTGAAGTTTAAATTTCCTTTATCATGATAAACGGCACCGCCTCCAGATAGACGTCTCACTACATGAATATGCTGATCTTCAACATATTTTGTATTAATCTCCTCAATGGTGTTCTGGTTTTTTCCAATAATAATAGAAGGTTCATTAATATAAAACAGCAGATATGTCTCATTAATATCTAGATGCTTGAGCGCATATTCTTCAATTGCTAAGTTAATTCGGGGATCATAATTTTTTTGATTATCAATAAATAACATTCATTTTCCTCCTTGTTATTCCCATACGTATCCTGATTCAGCTAACGTAAGCGTACCTTGATAATGAGCAGCAGCTTCCTCTACTAGCTGTTGGTGTTCTCCGTAGTGTGGAAGGTGAGTAAGCATGAGTTGTTTGACACTTGCTTTAGAAGCAAGTGTACCGGCTTCTGTACTTGTCATGTGTCCAGCACCGCTTCCATCTTGGCTAGCATAAAAGTTACATTCACAAATAAGAAGATCTGCATTTTCTGAGAAAGAAACAAATTCTTCTAAATAGCTCGAGTCCGCTGTGTACACGACGGTTTGATTGCCAGCACTTATTTTCATGGCATAACAAACGACTGGATGTTTCGTTTTCATAAATTCGATTGTAAAAGGCCCAACGTCAAGTTTTTGACTCGGATCGTACTCTACTCCTTTGGTAATTCCTTTATGAGTAAGTTTGTTGAAGCTTTCCTGATCATATGTATGTCCGTAAATAGAAAGTTCCTTAACAGCGTTCCCTAGATGAGTCTGAATGAGGCGAGCATATTGAAATACTCCGACATCAGCCACGTGGTCATGATGGTAATGAGATAAAATCATCGCATCTATTTCTTCTGGTTTTGCATATTTTTGCAGCTGAGCCAATGCACCGCTTCCACAATCAACAAGCAGCTGAAATCCATCGTGCTCAACTAAATAGCTAGAAGTAGCTTCTGAAACAGCAGGATATCCTCCCCAAAAACCAATAACAGTTACTTTCATTTCAATCACCCTTTCGTACTATTTTTATTACGTTCAGTATACCCTACTTTTTTTTGAAAACTAACTGAAAGATACTCGTTTTGCCTATTTTATCGAAATAACTCATTGTTATATAACAAATAACCACTTAGAATAGCAAAATAGGCTAAATTGTTATAAAACATAATTGACATTTCAACATCTGTTATAATACAATGTTAGTAACAAAAAACAACGGAGGGGATTTAAATGTTAGAAAAAATGACTGAATTTTTCAAAAGATTACCCAATAAAAAGTGCGTAGAATGCGGAAACGACATCGAGGAACAGCATGAGTGCTACGGAAACAAATGCGATCACTGCCTAGATATCATGAAATAAAAAAAGCTGAAACTGTTTTATAACAGTTTCAGCTTTTTTTTATACGGTCAAACTGCGATACTCGTTTGGCGTAATGCCTTCTACTTTTTTAAACACTTTTCGAAAGTATTTATCATCATGATATCCAATCATATTCGCAATTTCATAGATTTTTAGTTCTTCATTTAGTAAAAGTGATTTGGCTTTATTCATTCTGACTTTCACCATATAATCTGAAATATTTTCTTGAAATTCTTGCTTAAACTTTCTCGAAATGTATTCACGGCTTAAATAGAAACGTTCCGATATTTCTTGAAGCTTCACATCTCGATGAAAATTTTGCTGCAAAAATTGTTCGATCTCATAAATAACGTCGCGATTGTTTTGCTTGCTATACCTTTTTATTACTTTTAAAAAACGCTTTACTTCACGCTTTTTTCTCTCTACATACTTTGCTAGCTGAAACTGCCCATCTTGGTTATAGAAAAAAGAAAGAACATATTCAGGACCATTACTTATCGTATAAGGAATGTGATATCTTTTTAACCAATGCTGGCTTAACAGCTGATATTCCTGCTCAAAATGCAGAATTTGCTTTAATGATAGATAATTTTGTGCTTCAAAAGCTGTGATAATTTCGTTGAATACCGGCAAAAAAGCTTCAAACTTCCCTACTTGCAGCGCCTCTTCAATTTTACTGTTATAATCCATCATATTTATTAATAAAGCACTTGCTAAAACGTCTTGCTCGCCGTAGACCTTCACTTTATTTTGATCAAGAACATTGCTTAATAAAAGCGAATTTTTCGCATGTTCATAGGATTTCATTAGCTGATCAATAGAAGAGACTTTGCATCCTCTTGCAATCCGACAGCTCACGTCTAACGTACGGCGAATTGCTGTATGTAAAGTCGTCAGCAAAGAAGTTATGCGTTCAAAATCATTCCAAAATATAATGATAATTTCCCACTTATTTGATAAATAACGGAAGGCTACCCCATTTTCTTCTGCCATCAGCATTTCATTGATTACATTTAAAATTGAAAAATAGGCTAAATCCCGGTCACCGCCAAAAGAACGAATAATGGATTCATCTACACGTACAATCCCCACTTCATATTCTCTAGTCAGATGGAAACCAAACTCTTCATAGATTGATTGATTTAGCAAATAATTGTTCATTAACTGCGTCAGTTTTCGATCTCGATAAATCGGCTTCATTTCATTGATTAAACGATAGCTGCTATTATGGACTTTTCTTGACTCTTCTTCTTTTTTCCATTGGGTTACAGCTCGTACAAGCGTATCGTTTAAAATCGAAGGATCCACTGGCTTTAGAATATAATCCGTACTTCCAAAATGAATAGCTTTACGCATATAGTGGTAGTCATCATACCCTGTTACCACAATCGTTTTGCTAGAAGGTGAATTCTCTTTAATCCACTCCAACAAAGCAATTCCATCGATATTAGGCATCTTCATATCAGTAAAAATGATTTCAGGTCCGTGATCCTCAATAAGCGCAATCGCTTGCTCACCGCTATCAGCTTCTATCACATCTGTAATTTCATGCTCTTCCCACTGTCCAAGCAGCTTTATTCCTTCTCTTACATGCTCTTCATCATCCACGATTAATACTTTCATCACTATCCCTCTTTTCTTCAATTGTTGTTAGCTTTATGACAACGGTAAAATCGTGATTTTCTTGACTGCTAATTTGCATTGAAGCATGATCTCCATAGTAGATGCGAAGTCGTTCATAAATATTTTGCAACCCAATATGCTCATCTGTTTGATTATACGATTGCTGAAGTCTCGCTTTTAATTGATTCAACTCTTTCTCTCCTATCCCTTTTCCGTTATCAGAAACAGTTAGAATCAGTTCTTCTCCGTTTAACTTCGCTGAAATCAACAGCTTTCCGCTTCCTGTGCGGGTTTCGAATCCATGCTTAAAAGAATTCTCAACAAGAGGCTGCAAGACCATTTTCGGTATTCGCATAAGCTCTGCCTCTTTTTCGATATTTAACTCATACTCAAACTTTGAACCAAACCGCTGCTTCTGCAGACTCAAGAAAGCTTTTACGTGATCGACTTCTTGCTTTAAGCTAACGATATCCTCTTTCATATTCATGCTGTAACGCATAATGTGAGAAAGTGAGGTTAATAAAGAATATACTTCAACTGCTTTATGCTTAAGGGCAAGAGTTCCAATCGATTGAAATGCGTTGTATAAAAAATGCGGATTAATTTGTGACTGCAGCACTTTTAGCTGCGTTGATTTATTTTCTAACTCCAATCGGAATTTACGTTCAATTAAGTCATTAATTGTTTCCACCATAGAGGTAAAGTGCCTTCCTAAAACACCAAATTCATCGTTTCCAAGCGATTTAAACCGGACTTCAAATGATCCTTTTTCCACTTCTTTCATATTGCGAATTAATACGTTAATCGGCTGTGTAAAACGGACCGATATAAAAAGCGTCGCGATAACGAGCATACACAAAAATGGCAGGCCAATTAATACATTCATAAGTGCTGTCTTTCTTGCATCTTCATATAAAACACTGTAAGGAATTCGCTTCACAATGTATAAGTCCTCAAAAGGCTGTTTAAGCTTTTCATACATTAATACGCCTGAGAAGCTTTTATCTTCCCATTCCATGCTGTGATCCTCTTGAGACGTAAGCGCCTTTAGCCACGGGTAGTTTTCGTTTTTTCCAATAACCTTTGAATCCGAAGAATACAAAACCTTCCCTTTATTGTTCATTAAATAAAAATCTTCTGACTCTTCATTATATAAGCGCTGCGATATAGATTGAATTTGTGTCATGTTAATGTCTAAAGATAGATAAGCTAACAACTTGTCTGATGGAATTTCATCAATCCGCTGATGAAAGCTAATAACTTGATTCGGCAGTGAGTCAATTAACGTTGATAAATTATTGTAGCTATAAATTTCATGGGTAGGCTCAATGGCAAGAAATTTATGATGTTTATTTAAATAAGAATAGTAAGGCTGGGTGTAAATATCATCGTACTTCCCTCTGCTGCTCACTTTCGAATTATAAGCTGTATACGAGTCATGCCCGTTCTCAATATAAAGATGGAGCTGTTCAATCTCTGGACGAGTATTATATAAATAAAGAAGAGTGCGTGATATTTCCAGTTGATTGGCTCCTAAGTCACTTGATACGCCTTCATCTAACACTTTAATAAATGGGTGGTAGCCGTACAGCCTTTTTGTAATATTAGCAATTTCATTTAAGTAATCACTCAAATCATTGCTTCCATTTTTAATAACTTGATAGTTGGTAGAAATAAATCGATTCTTAACCGTTTCTTTTGTGTATTGATACGTAAAAATCGTTGAAATTAAAAAGGGAATAACGGTTGCGAATAAGAAAAACAAAATTAATTTCTTGCGTATGCTCCAGCCTTTCACAACTAACCTCCTTTGACTAATGTCATACATTATGACTATTATTATACATTAAAAGCGCTTTCAATTAACTATTATTTTTTCATAACTATGAATCTAACCAGCTATTTTTTCACACCAAAAAGTCCGCGTTTTCCACGCGGACTTTTTGGTTATTTTTTCATTTTTGCCCAAATTGCATCTAATTTCTTCATAAACTCTTCTTCCGTCATTTGTTTGCCTGCGTAAGACTGCATTGCTGCGCCTACTTCTTGAACCGTTCCTTCTGGATACTTAAACCAGTTCCAAGATAATGTTTTGCCTTCTTCAGAGTATTTTAAGATATCATCAGATAAAGAATCGATTCCTTTTCCATCGATGTTTTTGAACGCTGGAATGAACTTGAACTTTTCAACTAAGAATTTTTGACCTTCTTTAGAAGAAACCATCCAATTTAAGAATTCCTTCGCTGCTTTTTTATCTGCATCTGGTGCATTTTTGTTCACTACCCAGTTATTTGGAACTCCGATTGCTAATTTATCATTTTTCTTCGCATCGTTGCTGATCGGCATTGGGATAAAGCCCATTTTCATGTCCGGATTGATTTTCGTGATCATATTTACCGTCCAGTTACCTTGTTGCATCATCGCTGTTTCACCAGAAGCAAATTGAGTAACTTGTGTATTGTAATCTGTCGTTAATGGATTTTTATTTCCATACTTTAACGTTAAATCGAACAGATTCATAAATTGCTTAAACGTTTCATTGCCTTCAAATTTTGCTTTTCCTTCGTTTAGACCTTTAATAAACGCATCTGGATCATCTTGCTGCGCCATTGGAATATTAAATAAGTGGTTACCTAGCACCCACCACTCGCCGTATCCGTTAGAAAATGGCGTAATGCCTTTTGCTTTAAGCTTTTTAGAAGCTGCTTCTAATTCCGACAGCGTCTTAGGCAATTCTTTAATGCCTGCTTTTTCAAATAAATCTTTATTATAAATAAAACCATAACCTTCTAAGTTTAGCGGCTGACCATAGATTTTCCCGTCCATTGTCATCGGTTCTTTAGCGATATCATACAGATTATCTACCCACGGCTGATCAGACAAATCTTCTAATTTATCCTTCCACGTTTGCGCTTCTTGGAACCCTCCATTATTAAAGATATCAGGTTCATTTCCAGAGGCAAACTGTGCTTTTAATGCTGCACCATAGTCCGCTCCTCCGCCGACTGTTTGGATGTTAAACTTTACGTTTGGATGTTCTTTTGTATATTCATCCGTTAATTCTTTCAGCTGATCTGCAATTTCCACTTTGAACTGGAACATATCAATAACAACTTGATCACCTGAGCCTGTTGATTTACTTGCTTTTGAATCCGTACCTGAGTTTGAACATGCTGTCGCAAATAAAAGTGATGTTGCTAACACGCCAGACATTATTGAAAGCCTTTTCATTTTCATTCGTTTTGCCCCCCTTGATATCTATCTCTCTTTATTTTAACGATTCTAGGACATTTGAACAGGTAACAATATTGAACAACCGAGTGGAAAATATTGAACACCCCCCTTCAGCACCCTTCGACAGCTCTCTCTTCTTTCGCAAAAATTTCTATAAAATTTTTATCTGTTTTATTCCACCTAATAACATTTATAGACAAAATTATGTTAATATGTAGAGTGATAGATTCATAAGAAAATTTATGAATTTTTTTAACTTGTATAAACAAAGTGAAGGGGTTTACATGAAAACTAAAAAGCGCAAAAAAACACATGTCTCATTTCGAATTAACTGGCTGTTTATTGTGGTTTTCCTGCTTTTTTCTGCACTCATTTTACGATTAGGCTTCGTACAGATTGTGTACGGAGAGAACTATAAACGAGAAGTTGAAAAAACAGAAGATGAAACGGTAGATTCACCGGTTCCTCGCGGAAAGATGCTAGACCGCTATGACCGCGTTATCGTGGATAATAAACCGTTGAACGCTGTCACGTACACGCGTTTGAAGGGCGTCACTCAAGAAGACAAGCTAAAAGTAGCTAAAAAGCTTGCCACTCTTATTGATGTTCCTGTTACAACAGACGTGTTTGGCAAATCGGATAAAAAGAAAGATAAAAATACGATTAAGCTAACAGAACGCGACTTAAAAGATTATTGGATTGCAACTCATCCAAAAGCAGCAGCGAAAAAAATTACCGCAGCAGATAAGCAAAAAGTAAAAGAAGAAAAAATTTCTGAAGATGATTTGTATCCTCTTCAGCTGAAGCGCATCACTAAAAATGAACTTTTATCGGTGAAAGACGACCTTGAAGTGATTGCCATTAAAAGCAAGATGGAAGGCGGGTATGCGTTAACTGCTCAAATTATTAAAAGCGGCTTAACTGATAAAGAGCTTGCCGTTATTAGTGAGCAGCTGAGTGACTTGCCTGGCGTCGATACGACAACTTACTGGGACCGTATGTATACATACGATGACTTACTTAGCACGCTGCTTGGTAAAATCACATCGGCAGACGAAGGGTTACCAAGCGAAAACTTACAGTACTACTTGTCCCACGGCTACAGCCGAAATGACCGAGTAGGAAAAAGTTATTTAGAAAAGCAGTACGAAGACGTTCTTCGTGGTCAAAAAGCGCGCATACAAAACGTAACCGATCGCTCCGGCAACTTAGTGAGTCAAGAGACCGTTACTGAAGGTCAGCGCGGCAGTGACTTAATTTTAACGATTGATATGGAACTGCAAAAACAAGTCGAAGATGTTTTAACGAAAGCTGTACTTGAAGGCTCTGCGAGGAACCGCTTAATGGACCGAGCGTTTGCTATTATGATGGACCCACATACGGGAGACATTTTAGCAATGGGAGGAAAACAGCTTGTTACTGACAAACAAACAGGAGCACGCAAAGTTCAAGACTTCGCGCTTGGAAATCTTACAACTTCTTATGAAGTAGGTTCCGCGGTTAAAGGAGCGACCGTTCTAGCCGGACTTGACTCAGGTGCAATTCAGCCTGGTACTGTTTTTTATGACGCACCAATGAAGTTTGCTGGTACTAAACCGAAGAAATCTTCTCACAATATGGGAGCTACAGGTATCGAAAAAGCTCTCGAGCAATCTTCTAACGTTTTTATGTATAGAACAATTCTAAACATGGCTGGTGAAACTTATCGACCTGGCGGATCATTGCATATCTCGCCTTCTATTTTTAATAAAATGCGTTCATACTACAGTCAGTTTGGCCTTGGAATTCCAACGGGAATTGATTTAGAAAACGAATCAACCGGTATTCGTAACACCGTGACAAACGAACCTGGTAAAGCTCTCGACTTTGCAATTGGTCAATACGATACGTATACACCGCTTCAGCTTGTTCAATACATTTCAACAATTGCCAATGGTGGATACAGAATGAAACCTCACCTTGTGAAAGAAATTCGTGAGCCTGAACTTGACAGTGAGCTAAAAGGAAGTATACAAAGTTCCGTGGAACCACAAGTATTAAACCGTATTACAATGAATCAGTCGCAAATTGACATTGTAAAACGTGGTTTTCGTCGTGTTGTTACTGCTCAAGGTGGTACTGGACACGCCTTGTATACAAATCCAAAATACAGAAAATATAATATAGCAGGCAAGTCAGGAACAGCTGAAACCTATAATCAAGGCGTAAGCGTACGTAACTCCACTTTTGTCTCTTATGCACCTTATGACAATCCTGAAGTAGCTGTAGCAGTTGTTATTCCTTCTGCGTATGTTGCTGGAGCGAATTCTGGCGGACAAAGTAAAACTATTACAGGTGATGTTATTGATGCCTACTTCAAACTTAAAAAGCAAGGAAATACAGAAGTAGAACAAAAAGAAGAAGATGCAAAAACAGGAAATACAGAATTAAACGGCGTAAAAAAAGATGATAATGAACAATAAAAAAGGTCTCGTCATGAGACCTTTTTTGTTTTTTCTATGAAAAAAGCCTATCTCACTGAGACAGACCGCGTAAAAAGTATAGTTCAATTAATTCAGCAATTTTTTCTTCTGAAAGCGGCTCATGCCGTTTTTCCCAATCATAGACGAGTGCAATGTACATTTTAAATAGTAAAAAAGCTGTGAGCTCCGGGTTGCACGGTTTGATTTCTTTTTTAGAAATCGCAATTTCGATTTTGTTTTTTATATAAGTCAAAATCTCTTCTTCTACTCGCACAAGCACTTCTTGCACTGCTGTAGTGCCTAACTGCTGTTCCTGTACCAGCTTCAGCATGAGCTGATGCTCAGTGCGGAATTCTAAGATTCGAAAAATGGCTGCTTGGGCATTTTCAAAAAAAGGACGGCTGCTGTCAATGACAGTTTCAGCTGCATCTGTCATTTCTCGAATCATTCGTGTCACAATTTCATCGAATAACTCTTCTTTGTTTTTAAAAAAAGTATAAATCGTTCCTTTTCCGACATTTGCAAGCTTCGCCACTTGCTCCATAGTCGTTGCTTTATATCCAAACAGCGCAAATGATTTTGACGCTGCATCAACAACTGATTGCTTTCGGTCTATCGCCACGTTATCCCCTTCTTTCTGACCAAATGAATATTTCAGTCAACAAGTACGGTTTTACTATAGCACAAGTTTCTTTTGCTTTTCAACCACAATCTCTTCTCTTAGTATAACCTTTCTCTACGGGTAGTAGACAAAAAAGCGGAGCATTGATTCACCGCTCCACTTCTACAGTTGCTGCACATATTTAACCGCTTTTTTAGCCACATCTTCTCCTTGCTCTACACATTCTGGTATACCTAGACCCTCGTACGAGCTTCCCGCTACATAAAGACCGGCAAGCTCTTTTTCAAGCTGTTCATTCATTGTATCTAGCATATCGTGATGTCCGACCGTATACTGAGGCATTGACTGCTTCCATCTCGTTACCGCGTAAAATTCAGGCTCCGCAGAAATCGTAATGAGCTTCTTCAAATCCTCCAGGACAATTTTAAAAATTTCATCGTCAGGCTGATCCACCACAGCTTCATCCCCGGTTCGTCCAACTAAACATCTTAGCAGCACTTTTCCTTCCGGAACCGCATGCGGCCACTTTTTATTTAGCCACGTGCATGCCGTAATCGTGTAATCGCTATTTCTGGAAACGGCGATGTTCATTGCATCTAGATTGTCTTGCAGCGCTTCTTGTGCAAAGGCTATCACAACAGTAGCTACTGAAGTGGAAGGCATATGCTTTAACGGTTCGAATATTTTATATTCCGAGAGCATAGACTGAGCAGCTGCATGAGGGGAAGTTACAATAACGCTGTCTGCTTTTATTACTTTCCCGCTATTTAAGGATAATTCATATGTGGTATCTTCTTTATAAATTTTCTCTACCTTTATTCCTTTTGTAATAATATCAGGATCTATTGCTTTTTCTACCCCATCTACTAGCGATTGAAGACCTTCTTTTAATGTTAAAAAGACGCTATTTTTTTTAAACTCCGAATCATCACCGTGCTGTGGGTGAATTTCTTTTAGCTTTTTCATTCCAACAATTAAGCTTCTGTACTTATGTTCAGCATGCAAAAACTGTGGAAATGTTGATCTTAAACTCAAACGATCAACGTCTCCTGCGTAAATTCCTGATAATAGAGGCTCAATTAAATTTTCAACAACTTCATCACCAAACCGTCTTCTAAAAAATACGCCTAGCGAACGGTCATCCTGATTTTTTGTCTTCGGTATAAAAAAATCAGCTGCTGCGCGCAGCTTGCCAACAGGCGAAAATAGCCCTGTTGTGATAAAAGGAGATAACTTGGTTGGTATCCCCATTACAGCACCATCAGGTAGCGCATGCGGTGTATCTTTTACCAGAATATAGGATTTCCCCTTTTCATTTCCGACTAGCTCCCGACCTAGCCCCACTTCTTTTGCCAGTTTTGTAGCAGCTAGCTTACGCGCTAAAAATGAATCAGGACCTTTTTCAAATAAATAACCGTCTCGTTTGACCGTTTGAATTTTCCCGCCAAGCCGATGCGTCGCTTCTATTAGTTGAAGATCAATAGGCAGCTGATGATCCTTTATTTTTTTTTGCAAATAATAGGCAGCTGAAAGACCTGTTATTCCTCCACCGATGATGACAACCTTTTTTCGTCTATCCGTCACGTTATCATCGCCTTTTCTGTAAAATTCAATATAAAGAGAAGCGATTATGGAAACCCATAGCTCGCTTCTTACTTTTCTTTATATTGATTATAAGTTACTTTTCGTCCCTGTTCAACGTACAAAGAATCTATATTGACTTAACGAGCAATTCGTTTTAACACAACTGTAGCTAACCCATCGATAAATTCAGGCTGTGCATTCGGCATTTCAGGACGGTAATAATCAGCCCCAATTTCATCTGTTACCACTTTGCATTCGTAGTCGTTATCATAAAGTACTTCTAAGTGATCCGCGATAAATCCAACCGGGGTATAGACGAACGACGTATAGCCTTTTTCTTCATGCAGTTCTCTTGTTAAATCTTGGACATCAGGACCTATCCATGGCTCAGGCGTATTTCCAGCACTTTGCCAGCCAATTTCGTAATGTTCAATACCAGCTGCTTGTGCAATTAAATCCGCTGTTTCTTGAAGCTGATTTGGATATGGATCTCCTGCTGCAATAATTTTTTCTGGCAAGCTATGCGCAGACACAATCAATACGGCTTTTTGGCGTTTCTCTTCGTCTATTAAATCAAACGTTTGTTTAACACGTGTAGCCCAGTACTGAATGAACTTTGGCTCACTGTACCAGCTTTCTACGGAATGAATGATTGGTCCTCCTAATTTTTCAGCTGTTTCTTTGGCGCGTCCATTATAGGATTTTACGCTAAACGTTGAAAAGTGAGGTGCAAGCACAATGCTGACCGCTTCTTTAATTCCGTCTTTATGCATGGCTTCTACTGCATCTTCAACAAACGGTTCAATATGCTTTAAGCCAAGATACGCTTTAAATTCAATTTCATCCTGTACTTCATTCAAGCGCTTTTCTAGACTTTCCATTTGCTGCTGCGTAATTTTTGCAAGAGGTGAAATGCCCCCAATTGCTTCGTAGCGGTTTTGTAAATCTTCCAAGGCTTCCGGTGAAGGTTTACGTCCGCGGCGGATATGTGTATAGTAACGTTCAATATCTTCTTCTTTATATGGTGTTCCATATGCCATTACAAGTAATCCCATTACTTTTTTACTCATGTGTTCGACACCTCTTTGTTAGATTCAATACTTGTCTTCATTTTGCCATGAATAAAAAGAAAAATTCAAAGTTTAGCGCTCCAAATCATTTGACAATTTATTGTCTATTTGCAGAATATTCATGAATAAAGGTTGTTAAACGCTTCAACGTTTCCGGCTGAACCTGTGGAAAGACGCCGTGCCCCAAGTTGAAGATGTAACCAGGACTGGCCATCCCTTTATCTAATATTTCTGTTACACGTTCTTCAATAACTTCCCATGGAGCTAACAAAATAGCAGGATCTAAGTTTCCTTGCAGTGTTTTTGTTAAGCCTAGTGCACGTGCTTCATCCAGCTGCGTTCGCCAATCTAATCCCACTACATCCAGCGGCAGATCATGCCATTCTTTTGCCAAATGACTTGCTCCTACTCCAAACATAATGAGAGGTACATTTTTTTCGCGCAAAGAGGTAAAAATCCGCTCCATAACAGGCTTTATAAAATAACGATAATCCGCTACATTTAAAGCCCCCACCCATGAATCAAAGATTTGAATGGCTTTTGCTCCAGCGTCAATTTGCGCTTTTACATATGTAATCGTCATATCTGCTAACTTATCCATTAGCGCAAACCATGCTTTAGGTTCCGTGTACATAAATGCTTTTGTTTTATTATAGTTTTTTGAAGGTCCTCCTTCAATCATATAGCTTGCTACTGTGAAAGGAGCACCGGCAAAACCAATTAGAGGTACGTTTAACTGTTCTGTTGTTAACAGCTTAATCGTATCTAATACATACGGAACATCTTCTTCCGGGGTAATTTCTCCTAGCTTTTCTACATCGCTTAAAGATTGAATTGGATTAGAAATGACAGGACCAATTCCTGACTTGATTTCAACATCCACTCCAATTGAAGGAAGCGGTGACATTATATCTTTATATAAAATAGCTGCATCCACTCCGTACTGTTCAACGGGCAGGCGTGTTACGTATGCCCCAAGCTCCGGCTGATGAGTGATTTCAAATAGAGAGTACTTCTCTTTTAGCTTTCGGTATTCCGGCTGTGAACGCCCTGCTTGGCGCATATACCAAACCGGAACATGATCCGTTTTTTCCCCTCTACAGGCTTTTAAAAAAGTATCGTTAAACGTTCCTTGACTCATAATTTCCACCTTTCTCGATTGTCTTCCATCCGTATTTTCTTCGATTAGACAGACAATAATCAGCAAAGGAACATACCGGTTCCTCTACTGATTAAAGTTTCACGTTATATTCTCTACTTGTCACTATACCCATTTCTTTACGACTTGTATAGCCACCTGCTAAAAATGTCAAAAAATCGCCCTACTCTTCCTTTTTTTATTGAAAAAGAGCAGGTGTTACTTCGTTGGATTTTTTTCCTTTTTGTTGTGTTTGGGAATTGTAAGGAACTACATAATAAGTAGGACTGTCGAGCAGATTCACACGCTCTTTTTCAAATGCTCCTTTTCCCTTCACTTTGCCAATCAATTCGGCTTTATCCCCTTTTTTCTCATAAACATAATAAACAGCTCTTTTATCAGGTGAAGGTGTCCACGATAAACTTACCGTTAGCAAACCAAATGGATGGAATGTTAATTCTTGTTTTAAGTCTTTAACTTGCTCTAAACGTATTGGTTTTGGCAGATCTTTAACGCCTGCTGGCTTTTGAAATGCAGCTTCGTCGTAACCAGCTCTTGTTAAAATGTCTTTAAATAATAGAGTCGGATAAGAACTTCCTTTTGTTAAATAATGCTGGTCATTTGTAGAATCATATCCCATCCACACGCTTCCTACAACATCTGGGGTATATCCAACAAACCAAGCATCTCTTGTGGCTCCTTTAACATTCGTATACGAAGTAGACCCTGTTTTTCCTGCTAACTCTCCTTTAAACTCTCCATTTTTTGCCGTTCCTTCTTTAACAACTCCTTGAAGCATTTTTGTCATATACCAAGCCGTCTGTTTTGAAAATGCTTTGTGAGTGTCGGGAACAGCTTTTGCAATCACTTTTCCATCTTGATCTTTTATCTCTTGAATAAAGTACGGTTGGATGTTTTCTCCATTTTCAGCAAATGCCCGGTACGCTCCTGCTAATTGAAGCGGTGTAATTCCTTCTTTTAATCCTCCAAGAGCAATCGCAAGCCCTTTATCTTCTAACGGAATTCCTAGCTTTGTGAGATACTGCTTACTTGTTTCAACTCCTAGCTGATTCAATGTCCAGACGGCAGCTGCGTTTTTAGAATCTTTTAGGGCATCGTACATCGTTACCTTTTTAGCATATTGCCCGTCTACGTTTTTAGGTGTGTATCCCCCGTAGCTTCTAAGCTTGTCTTGCAGCAACGAATAAGGCTTGAATTGACCTTCTTCTAACGCAGGGCCATATACCGCAATAGGTTTCATCGTAGAACCTGGCTGTCTTTTGACATTTACGCGGTTGAGCGATTTTTGTACATAATCTCGTCCTCCCATAACAGATAAAACTCCTCCGCTTTTGTTATCGACTAATACAAAAGCACCTTGGGCACTGTTATCTGTACCTGGAAAATAACGATTTTCTTTCATCAGCTCGTAGGCGGCTTCTTGTACTTTTATATTCATCGGTACTTTGACCGTATAACCTCCGCGCAGAAGCTCATTGCCCGAAATGCTGTATTTCTTCTCTGCTTCTTGGATAACCATATCGATATAGGTTAAATACGCTGGATTTTTAGCCTGCTCCTTTATGTTCAACCCCAGCGTTCTTCCTTGCAAACGGACATTTTTTTCAGCTGATAAATAACCTGCTTTTTGCATGGCATTTAACACAACATTTCTACGTTCTATACTTTTTTCTGGATGTAAAATAGGAGAATAGGAATTCGGTGCTTTTGGCAGTGCAGCGAGAAGTGCACCTTCTTCTACCGTTAATTCGGAGACATCTTTATTGAAGTAAAGCTTGGATGCAGCTTGGATTCCATAGGCTCCGTGTCCAAAGTATATTTGATTCAAATACATTTCAAGCAGTTTTTGCTTACTGTAACGCTGCTCCAGGTTAATAGCCACCACTACTTCTTTTGTTTTTCTAAGCAGCGTTTTATCATTCGATAAAAACACATTTTTAGCCAGCTGCTGTGTTAAAGTACTTCCTCCTTCAACACTTCCCCCAGCCAATATATCTCGGTATAATGCTCGGCCAATAGATTTAAAATCGATTCCGTGGTGTTCATAAAAACGAACATCTTCAATTGAAATAAATGCTTGTTGCACATGCTTTGGAATCTTGTCAATTGAAACCAAGTCCCGATTTTTCACATAGAGCTTTGTTAATTCGTCTCCATTTTCATCGACTAATCTCGTAGCCGAGTCCATGACGATTTTTTTCTCATCAATTACATAGTTTCCAAGAAACAAGATGATAATATATCCAATCAATCCTAATAGAAAAATTCCAACTAAGGCAGCAATTGCGTATAAGCCTTTTTTGTACATCGTGCCACCCCTTTTCTTCCGCTAAACTTTTGATAATATGGAAAACAACTTCATCAATGTTTTACTTTACCATCTTCATTAGAAGTTCACAATTTTTGAATTTTTGTGTGTAAAATTTTATAATTTTAGTATGATTTACAATTGTAAATTGTATGCAATTCCCAATTAGAAAGGAAGTATAATCCATGAAGATCTTTATTACTTACGGAACAGGCCCTTACCTTCAAAAGTTGATCGACGAACATCCGAGTGAACGTTTATTACTGCTTCACAAAGATGACGATCAATTTGCACTAGTCCACGAAACAGATGGAGATACAATTTTTAAAGAAGGACATGCTTATGAAGTATTAGATGCTTCTGGAGATCTTGCAGATAGCGGATTTGCTGTACTAAATAATATTTCAGTTACAGATGAAGGCCGTCCTTTGTTTGAACAGCGATTTAGCCAACGCGCTCGTTTAATTGAAAATGAAGCAGGCTTTTCAGCTATTCGTGTGCTTCGTCCACTGCAAAATGACACATACATTATCTTTACAGGATGGAAAGATGAAAGTTCATTTAGCGATTGGCAGTCTTCAAAAGCCTATAATGAAGCACACAAAAAACGCGGTACGTCAGAAGGCGTGGATCAGCAGCCATCGATTTTCTCTCGCCCTTCTTATGTGACCTCATACCACGTAGTTAAATAAGTAAACATCCTCCTAGTAGGCGAGTATCACAATAGGCATAAACGTCATATTGTATACTACATCACCTATTGGGAGGAATTTTTATGGGCATAGAGCTTGGAGCTCTTCATTGGATGTATGTCCTTTTTATCGCCTTCATTATCGGCTTTATGATTATGCGGCGAGATACGAGTATCCTTTGTATACTCGGGATTTTTTTGCTTTCCTTAACGGCTACCTCTTCGTTAAGCCACTCCGTCAGCGCTGTTTTTTCCAGCTTCATTTATGCCATTACAGAACTGCTTCCTACCATTTTAATTATTTCAATTATTGTATCCATGAGCAAAGTCTTAATGGCTACAGGAATAAATGAATCGATGATTTCACCTTTTGCTCGCCTCATTAAAACACCCACTCTTGCCTATTGGGTTATTGGATTAGTTATGATGACCATCTCCTATTTTTTCTGGCCTTCTCCAGCAGTTGCTTTACTTGGAGCCGTGCTTTTACCAGTTGCCATCCGCGTAGGGCTTCCAGCTATAGGCGTAGCTGTAGCGATGAATTTATTCGGCCACGGCGTTGCGCTTTCAGGAGACTTTGTTATTCAAGCTGCCCCTAAGATAACCGCTGACGCAGCAGGTCTTCCGGTTCACGAGGTTGTTCAAGCAAGTGTCCCTCTTGTCATTGTGATGGGAGTCGTTACCACACTCTCTGCTTTTTACTTTCTAAAACAAGATATGAAGCACAATAAAATTCAGTCGCAACCGACAATTTTAACAAGCAACTCTTCTAACCAATCCACACCTCTTTCTCCTTCATTACGCCGGGCTTTAGCCATTATAGTTCCTCTTTTCTTTGCTATAGACGTATGGGCAATGTTCGCCCTTCATTTACAGGGAGGAGATGCCACTGCTCTCGTTGGAGGTACAGCTCTATTTATTTTAGTAGTGGTGTCGCTTATTGCTCACAAAGGAAAAGGTCTCGAACAAACCACTTCCTACTTGATTGAAGGCTTGCAGTTTGGGTTTAAAGTATTCGGTCCCGTTATTCCGATTGCCGCTTTTTTCTATTTAGGAGATGCTGGATTCAAAACAATCATTGGTGACTTTCTTCCGAAAGGATCACATGGACTTGTCAATGACCTAGGCGTTGCGCTTGCTTCGACTGTACCGTTAACTGCACAGGTCGCTACTGTGACGATAACTGCGCTAGGAGCTATTACAGGGTTAGACGGTTCAGGCTTTTCAGGTATTTCACTCGTAGGCTCTGTCTCTCATTTATTTGCATCTGCTTTAGGATCGGGCGCTGCCACGCTAACTGCTTTGGGGCAAATTGCTGCGATTTGGGTTGGAGGGGGAACGTTGATTCCATGGGCGCTCATTCCAGCTGCTGCGATTTGTGGAGTCAGTCCGTTTGAACTCGCTAGACGCAATTTAAAACCTGTAGCGATTGGATTAGTTGTTACAACGATTGTCGCAATGTTCCTAGTTTAAACAAAAGCCCCCTTCTTTTGATGAAGGGGGTCATATGTATATATTTGTTACATACCTTTTGGAAACTCTTTTTCCGCTGACGGCCTTACATACGCATAAACAAGCGTATAGAAGAAAATGCCTACAATTAGCCACATAAGCCCTAAGCTGTAGCCAGCTAATACATCTGTTAAAAAGTGTTCTCTTAACAGAATACGGCTCACGCCGATTAACAAAACAATTAAAGTAATTGCCCGCTGATACCACTTGGCCACCTTTTGATTGTTTATATGCTTGATCAGAAAAAAGAAAATCAGACCGTAGATAAGAATTCCCATCATTGCATGGCCGCTTGGAAAACTGTAGCCTTCGATGCCTTCAAGAGGACGGGCTCGTTCTACCGCATCTTTAACTGCTTTATTAATAATATCGCCGCTTAAAATAAGTAAAAATGAGGATATCATGCCAATATAGTCTTTTTTTAAAAATAAAAAAACAATAAGTACAGCTAAAAGAACCATAATCATCACTTTTGAAGCTAAAAAAGACAGGCCGTGAAAAACAGATGACGCTGACTGAAGAATAGTGCTGTCATCTATAGCTGAAACAAGCCAGCGGTCTCCTTGAAAAGAATCTGTCGACACAGCAAACAACACTCCTAAAAAAACGAGACCCGCAATCCCAAACGCCCACATCAATTTTTTGTACAGAGATACAGTTTGTGAATCTACCATATCGTTACCTCCTATTATCTCACGAGAAAATTGGTAAAAAACTCATTCTTTGTCCCTATTTCTCATCTTATGTATCTATTATGTATATAAAATATTTCATGATTCAATTACTTTTTTCAATAACAACGCTTACATTCTTTTCTTTTTTATAGATAATGATATAATGATTAAAATGTCAAAAAATTCAAAACTTTATTCAACTTACACAGAAAGGATATGGTTATGTGAACTCCAAGCTACATACTTTACTTGAAGAAAAATTTGATGAAATGGTTCAAATTCGCCGATATCTGCATCAGTATCCAGAACCGTCTTTTAAAGAATTTCAAACTGCTGCCTACATTCGGTCTTTTTATGACAAGATCGGTATTTCTTACCAAGCAAATGTAGGAGGAAACGGCATTGTAGCAAGCATTCAAGGAGGAAAACCTGGTCCTACTGTAGCTTTGAGAGCCGACTTTGATGCCCTTCCTATTCAAGATGAAAAAGATGTACCCTATCAATCAACTGTTCCGGGCGTGATGCATGCATGTGGCCACGATGGTCATACGGCTACTCTTTTAGTCCTTGCTAAAGCGCTTTTTGAAATAAGAGATTCTCTCCCTGGTAAAATCGTCTTCATTCATCAGCACGCCGAAGAGTATGCTCCCGGAGGCGCCAAGTCCATGATTGAAGACGGATGCTTAGACGGTGTAGACGCGATATTCGGAACGCATTTATGGTCATTAACTCCCACTGGTGTGGTTCAATATCGACCGGGCCCTATTATGGCTGCTGCTGATCGCTTTGAAATTACGATCAAAGGAGCAGGCGGACACGGTGCACAGCCCCACAAAACAAAAGACTCAATCGTCATCGCCTCTCAGCTTGTTGTTAATTTACAGCAAATTGTAAGCAGACGTGTAAATCCAATTGATTCAGCGGTTGTAAGCATAGGTTCTTTTGTAGCGGAAAATGCATTTAATATTATCGCTGATTCTGCTCGACTAATTGGAACGGTAAGAACATTTAATGAAGATGTACGAAATGATGTCGAAAAAGAAATCGAACGAATTGTCCAAGGTACATGCTTAACGGCTGATGCTTCTTATGAGCTGAGTTATACGCGCGGCTATCCTTCCGTCGTAAACCACCCGGAAGAAACGGCCTTTCTTGCTTCTGCTGCTTCTCAAATCGATGAAGTTCATACAATCGAAGAAACGGAGCCTCACATGACTGGAGAAGATTTCTCTTATTATTTGCAGCATATTAAAGGAACGTTCTTCTTTACAGGAGCTCAGCCAGAAGGTGTAGATGCTCCTTATCCTCATCATCATCCTAAATTTGATTTTAACGAAAAAGCAATGCTTATCGCAGCGAAAACGCTTGGTACGGCTGCTGTTGAGTATTTAAGAGAACAAGCTCATTCTAAAAACGCAATAAAAGCGAATTAATCATTCAGCAAGCATTCGTACAGATAAACAGACGATTGCTTGCTGTTTTATTTTAGGAAACTTTTTCTCACTTAAAACGTAGTATTTATATCGACTGAAAAGAGGTGACTTTTTTGAATACGTATGAAGAAAAAGTGTTACGAGAAGCTGAACATTGGAAATTTAGCATGTTGAAACGACCTTCTAAATTTCAGCGTACCGCAAAATCCTTACAGCTTAAACTAAATGAAAAAATCCCTGCTAAAGTCCATAGAATTATAACTGAAAGTATAAAAAAAATGGTTGAAACCACGCTTGTTGGGTCCGATTTCACGACTAAAAAAAGAGATGTCAGCGGTCTTTCGTTTGAAGAAAAAGAGAAAAGAATTTTGGAGCTCATACCTAAGTACAAAAAAACAGCTGCTGTAGAAGGAGCTGGTACTGGTGCAGGTGGTCTCCTTTTGGGCGCAGCAGATTTCCCACTTCTTCTTTCCATAAAAATGAAGTGCTTATTTGACATTGCCGCGACGTATGGTTTTGATGTAAAAGAAAAAGAAGAACGCATTTATATGCTGTATATTTTTCATCTTGCCTTTTGCAGCGACGACCATAGAACGAAGCTGCTCGAAGTAGTAGAAAGCTGGGAGGAAAAGAAAGAGGAACTTCTTGAGCTTGATTGGAAAGCTTTTCAACAAGAATATCGCGATTACATTGATGTTGTGAAAATGTTTCAGCTGATGCCGGGAATTGGAGCTGTTGTAGGTGCGTATGCGAATTATCAGCTTCTTGATCATCTCACAAAAGTAGCGATGAACGTCTATCGCTTTCGGATATTATCTTCGTCTCAAAAGTAGTCTAAAAACGTAAAAAAAGCTCCATTCGGAGCTTTTTTTACGTTAATTTTTTATTTACATATGCATTTACAAATAAGTGAATAAATATAGCACCTGCTGCCAAGGAAAGCAGTGCAGCAACTATATTAGAAAAAGCCACCACTATGGCGAGCACAAGAATTTGTACATACAGCGCTTTTTTCCATACGTCCAAAAATGCCCTTTTTCGTTCTTTAGCTTCGACTGGATAAAGAGAAAGCCATAAAATTTGCTTGTGCTGCTTCCAAAGCGGGAGTAATTGAAAACCCGTCATGTATACAACAAATAAAACAACCACTATATTGCCGTATTGAAACGGCGCAGCTACAATTAAAAATCCGCCAATGACAGTTAAGCGAACGAGCAAGCTTAAATAATCTCCTGATCGCAAAAATGTTCTGGTGTACAAGTAATGGTAAGTAGCATTTTGACGAAATGGAATACGTGTTACTAGCCAATCTAAATATCTACGGCGTTTGATTCGTTCTTTGACTTGTGGAACATCCGTAAATAAATTAGCTAATCGATAAAAATAGCCCATGCGCTTTTCTTCTAAGTCAATTAGCTTTTCCCATTTAATCGGCTTCCTTTTTGTAAGAGAGCGATAATAAACGGCTAGCGCAATCATAATTACCGCTACAATTCCTGTGAAAAATACGTATGCATGCGAAAATAAGAAATAAGTAAAAACTGCGTTTAAGAAAAACCTGACGATATAATCTGTCCACTTCGCCCACTTTTCTTCAAACCATACGGCCCACCAAGACATGCCTAAGTTTACAACTTTCAGAATGAGTAATAGCAGAAAAAACACAAAAACGTTTGAGTAAGAATCGTGCATTACCTTTACTTGAAGAGGTGCTGCTGCACCAGTCGCAAATAATAAAATATAAAGCTGAATCGTAAAGGTAAACCAAAAAGATTTTTTAAAATAAGGCTGCAGCTTCGTCTCCAAAGGAAGTAAAAAGACTAAATCAGGTCGTTTTAAAAACGTTTGAATTTGACCCATGGTTAAAATCAATCCCATAAGAATCGCAATCACTACAGCCGAAGGAAACGCAGGTGTTAATGTACTCAGCCACTGTTGATAATAGTAGGCTAAACCGCCAATCGCAAAAATTAACACTAATTTAATGTGGTCATTTAAGATATATTTTGTATATCTTCTTACATCCACTAAATATTGCTGAAATCGTTGCTTCCATAATGCATCAATCTTACTCATAGCCTTCTTCCTTTGTTAATTCAATATAAATTTCATCAAGAGTAGCATTGCGCATCTGAAATTCTTCTTGAAGGTCTTTAAGCGTTCCTTGCGCTCTTACTTCTCCGTTATGTAAAATAACAAATTTATCGCAGTAGCGCTCCGCGGTCGCCAAAATGTGTGTGGACATTAAAATGCCTGCGCCTTGCTTTTTCATATCCGTCATCAAATCAAGTAAAGATTGAATACCAAGCGGGTCTAAACCTAAAAAAGGTTCATCAATAATATAAAGAGACGGCTGAACCAAAAAAGCGCACATAATCATAACCTTCTGCTTCATTCCTTTTGAAAAATGCGCAGGGAACCATTTTAACTTCCGGTCTAAACGAAATTCTTTTAAAAGCGGCTGCAGACGTGCTTCATATGTTTGAGGCTCAAGTCCATAAGCCATAGCTGTCATATCTAAATGTTCTTTTAATGTTAATTCATCGTATAGCACCGGAGTTTCTGGAATAAACGTAAACTGACTTCGATAACCTGTTGGGTCTTGTTGAAAGGTTTTATTATTAATGGATACACTTCCTTTTTTTGCTTCCATTAATCCAATGATATGTTTAATCGTTGTACTTTTTCCGGCTCCGTTTAACCCGATTAACCCAACTAGTTCACCTGCATTTACATCAAACGATACATCTTTTAAGACGGGAGTTTTTGTATATCCCCCTGTAATATTGTTAATTTGCAATAAAGAACCCATCACGATCTCCTTTTATTTGTTCTTTTTTGTCTAAAAGCGCAAGCGCTATTTGCTCTATTGTACCAAATCTTTTTCGTCCTCACATCGTTTTCAATTCTTTTCGGTTAATTTTTCCAGAATATAATCGAAATATCGGGACATTCTATATAGGGAAGAAGGAAAACAAGTTATTGATTACAACTAATCATTACAAAGCTTCTTACATTTGGGATGAGGTGTCTACAGCAGGCATATTTCAGAAAACCTTATTGTAAATCAATGTATGTTTGATTCATAAGGGGATGGTAGTCATGAACGTAGTAAGAATATATATAATGGGTAGACAATAATGTTCATTTATTACTGTGTAAATGAGGTGTTTGTCAAAGACCAAGAACGATTTCGTTCACATTGTATATTTTTTTAGCTTAATGCTTAAATGAGGTGTTTGTTAAAGAGAATATACTTTTTCAAGTGACTGTTTCATTAGGCAATGCAATTACGTAAATGAGGTGTTCCTTAAAGATCATATGCTGCATTAAAAGCTATTTTTTCCTTCTTCACATGACGGGATGCATAATCGTTTGCATCCCGTTTTTGTGTATAAAATATGAGTGGCTATTTCTTGCCTGCTGATTGCATTTCTACTTTGTGGTAAAATAAACGTACATGTATACCCATACATTTATATTAGTAACGGAAGGTGAACATAATGAGCACACATGATGAAAACTGTATTTTTTGCAAAATTATTCGCGGTGAAATTCCAGGTGCAAAAGTATTTGAAAATGAACATGTATTAGCTTTTTTAGACATTAGTCAAGTAACAAAAGGTCATACGTTGGTGATTCCAAAAGTACATAAAAAAGACATTCACGAACTAACACCGGAAATTGCGCGCAATTTATTTGAAGTGGTTCCTCAAATCGCAAATGCAATTAAAGAAACATACAGCCCAATCGGCTTAAACATCTTAAATAATAATGGTGAAAAAGCTGGTCAATCCGTGTTTCATTATCATATGCACATTATTCCACGCTACGGGGAAGGCGATGGATTCGGTGCTGTATGGAAAGAGCATACAAGCGAATACACGCCTGAAAAACTTCAAGAAATCGCTGGCAATATTTCTTCTCGCCTTTCTTGAAACAAAAAAAGCTTACACATGTAAGCTTTTTTTGTTTTATCTATTAATCAGTTTATGATGTAAAACTCAATACGTCTCTCGCTCATTATGAACCATTTTCTGCCTTAACTTCTAAATTCATACGCTCTTCAATCAATTTTGTTAATGCTCTTGATCCTTCAGGTACCAAGTGGACACCATCTGATGTAAAGTATTCAGGGTGCTTAGAAGCCTCAGAGTACCAATCTACAAGCGTGACGTGATCAAACTTTTCAGAAGCAGCTTTCAAGTTCTGGTTCACGGTGCTTTCCCAGGAACGAGGAACGCGCGTATTCACTAAGTAAACGTCCGCTTGTGAAAAAGCTTTTAACAGTTGTTCAAGTTCTTCATTTGTAAAATAACCGTTCGTTCCTAACTCAATAATCACTGCGCTGTTCGGATTATTAAATGCTTGATAACTAGGAGTTAGCTGCAGTGCTTCATTGAGCTGCCTTCCTACTTTTCCGTCAATCGTAATACTAAGCGGCATCTCTTTAAGATTAGGAGCAATATCCAGCATGACCGAATCTCCAATCGCAAGAACATCTCTGTAAGAATTCGGCTGCTGTTCTTCTTTTGCATCAGATTTTTCTTCTGCGGAGTTCTTTTCCGCGTTCTTTGTTTTTTCATCCTCCGCTTTGTTCTTGTCTTTGACAGAAGTTGAAGCATTTTCTTTATGATTCGTTTGAATTTTAACCTCTGTTTGTTTTGCTTCGGTCTCATCCTTTTGCTGCGTACTAATAGCAAAGCTTGTCATATCCGCTGTAAACAACGCCAAAAAGAAAATGAGACTGCCCAAAACCGCTTGTCTCGAACGAGAGAGATTACGCCATTTAAAAAGCTCTCTCGGATGGTAATGCCGGAAATAATAGCGAAAACCGCGTGTGCGAATAGGCACCTCGATGTAACGGTACGAAAGTTCAGCAATGATAAATGTAATTCCTACTTGTAACAGCGCATGCCAATAGACCGGGCGGCCAATCTCGGCTACAGGTGTTGTAAGAACAATAACCGGATAATGCCACAAATAGATACCGTATGATCTAGTACCAAGCCAGCGAAGCGGTTTAAACGACAAAGCTTTTCCTAAAAAGCTACTAGGGTGACTAATCGTTGCAACCAGCACAGCAGCGTTTAAACAAATCAGCAGCATGCCACCTTGATAAAGAAAAGATGCATGCGTATACTCATCAACGCTCCATACGCAGAGAATAAATACAAAGAAGCTTACCATACTTACTGCGTTTAATACTTGCTTGCCCACAGCTGGAAGATTTTTTGATGATAAACGATACATGGGCCAGACAAATGCAAGTAAACAACCGATTAAAAGGGCAAACAGCCGAGTATCGGTTCCATAATAAATGCGGCTAGGATCTCCTCCTGGCTCATATAAAAAAGACATCAGAATGGCTGAGGCCATTACTCCAGCTAAAATAAATAGAGAAAGAATTCCTCTCTTTTTAATAAATTTCAAACCCAACAATAAAACAAGTGGCCATACAATATAAAACTGCTCTTCAATAGCAAGTGACCATAAGTTCTTTAATGGTGACGGTGATCCAAAACTATCAAAATATGAAACTTTATGAAAAATAAACCACCAGTTACTCATATAAAAAATAGACGATAATGCATCGCCTCGTAGCGTTGTTAACAATGGTCGGTTAAATAAAATAACCCACGCTGCAGTTAATACGACCATCACATACACAGCTGGAAGAAGTCTTCTCGTACGGCTAATCCAAAAATGCTTCAAATTCTTTAAAGGATTTTCCCAAGATTGCACCAGTAAAATTGAGGTAATTAAATACCCAGATAATACAAAGAAAACGTCAACTCCTAAAAATCCTCCAGACGCCCATCCAAAGCCTAAGTGATAAGCAATCACAGCCATGACAGCAAAGGCCCGAAGTCCGTCCAAACTATATATATACCTATTTTTCTTTTCTTTTGCACTCATAAAAATGCCTCCAAGCAATATGTACAACAAATTTCTTTCTCAATAAATATTAAGAATATTACGTAATTGTTACATTTTTGTTACAAAAATCATTATATACAATATTATTACTTTCTTCAATATATCACTTACTGAAAATCAAAGAATAAGTAAAAAGAAACAAATTCACTATCTATCTTATTCATAAATTACTAATTTAGTAGTAGTCATATCGATTCTATCTGCATGCCACTAAACCCTACACGTTTCTTTCACCTTACCCGTTTTAAAAATAGAAAAACTTCACACAAATGGTGAAGTTTCTAAGGTGTCTTTAGCATATCGACGTGTGGGAGTCCTTCATCTGAATAAATATCGGAAATAGGTCTAAAACCAAACGATTCATAAAATGTTTGAAGTCTGCTTTGAGCTTGAATTTTAATTGTCTTCTCGTGCCATTCATTCTCTAGAAAAGCAATTCCTCTTGCTACTAGTTCTCTTCCGAGACCTGTACCGCGCTGTGCTTGTTTTACAATAATACGTCCAAGAGAAGCTTCCTTATAGCTAATTCCTTTTGGTAAAACTCTAAGGTATGCGATAATTTTCTCATCTTCTTTTTTGAACAAATGATAAGCAAATTTGTCTTTTCCATCTACTTCTAAGTAAGCACACTTCTGTTCCACAACAAAAATAGAGGTGCGAAGCTGTAGAATTTCATAAAGCTCATCGTTTGTCAGCTCTTGAAATGATTTTATGCACCAACTCATGATCTGCTCACCTTTTCTTATTGTTCTTTTTCAATTAAATTCAGCGTACGTTCAAGCCAATTGATATAGCTTGTCTCCCGGTCTTGAGCACGAGATAGCACCAAGTAATGACCAAATTGAGGAGAAGAAACGGTAATGTGGTGATTAACTTCTTCTAAAAGATCATCCATTCGTTTTTTTAAAAAAGTCAGCTTCATTTTCCTGCTTGATAATTGGTTATCTATTTGTTGCTTTAACTCTTCTATTGACATGGATGAAGCAAAATAAGCTTTTAACATAAATTCATCTTTAGTTGTTTCAGGAATAGGATCAATCGTAGTGAGCCACTTGCTTAGCTCGACTCTTCCTTCTTCCGTTATCGAATACATCTTTTTTTCTAATTTTTTGCCTTGAATCACCGTTTCATAGCGAATAAATCCCTCTTCTGTTAATCGCTTTAGCTCGGGATAAATCTGGCTGTGTTTAGCACTCCAAAAATTACCAACCTCTTCTTTAAAAAGTCTGGTAATGTCATACCCGCTGAGCTCCTCCTGATTTAAGAGCCCTAATATTGCATATTTTAATACTCTCATTCTGTTCCTCCACATTATTTCTTCCATCAGTATAGCATATAAACATTTCTATTACATGTTTACCAAAACATGTTTACGTATACTTTTTATTTATCTTTTTTCTATTATTTTCTCTTTACAGATTAATTTAAATTTTTGAAAAGTTACCTCCACAACTAAGAGTTTTCATGATAGTATAATGATATTCTTTCTGACATCAGTCATTAGCCATTTTGTATGATGAGTGTTCGAACTAATTTGAGGAGGAATTAATGTGATTACGTTAAACAGAGCTTATAATTTTAATGCAGGTCCATCTGCGCTTCCCCTACCTGTCTTACAACTTGCTCAAGAGGAGCTAGTTAACTTCAAAAATACAGGTATGTCTGTGATGGAATTATCACATCGCAGCAAAGAGTTTGAAGATGTATTAACACATGCTAAAGAAACACTAACGGAATTGCTTAATATTCCAGATACACATGAAATTTTATTCCTGCAGGGCGGAGCAAGCCTGCAATTCTCTATGATTCCAATGAACTTTTTAGCTCCTGATCAAGTGGGGGCATATGTGCTAACGGGATCATGGTCAGAAAAAGCGTTAAAAGAAGCAAAGAAACTTGGAAAAACAGCAGTGGTTGCTTCTACTAAAGAAGAGAACTACAGCTCTATTCCAGCTTTAGATGATATAAAGCTTCCAAAAGAAGAGATTGGGTACTTGCATATCACGTCCAATAATACCATTTTTGGTACACAATGGGCTGACTACCCTTCTATTGAAGGAGTAGACTTAATTGCTGACATGTCAAGCGACATTCTTTGCCGTCAAATTGATGTATCTAAGTTCTCACTCATTTATGCTGGTGCTCAGAAAAACCTCGGACCATCTGGTGTAACAGTTGTCATTTTGAAGAAAGAATTGCTTAAACGTATCCCTGAAGGTTTACCAACAATGCTGAACTATGAGACTCACGTAAAGAGCAATTCTCTTTACAACACTCCTCCAACGTTTGGTATTTATATGCTTTCACTTGTTTTAGATTGGATTAAAGAACAAGGGGGCGTTAAAGCCATTGAAGCTCAAAATCATAAAAAAGCTAAGTTACTCTACGCAAGCATGGAACGTTCAAACGGTTTCTATACTCCTCACGCTACAGAGGAAAGCCGTTCAATTATGAATGTCACGTTTACTTTACCAAACGATGAGCTAACGGCTGAGTTTTTACAGCAAGCAAAAGAAAAAGGCTTTGTAGGATTAGCTGGACACCGTTCAATCGGCGGATGCCGCGCTTCTATTTACAATGCTGTGCCGCTTGAAGCGTGTGAAGCTCTTGCCGTCTTTATGGATGAATTTGCGCAGGCAAACGCGTAATTGGCAGAATTAGCTGATTCTTTTTTCACATAAATATGTTATAATCAGTATGTAAATATATGCAATGGGCATAGACGCACTATTGGTATATTTCGAGCTTAGCTTAGAAGAGGAGAGATGAGAAATGAATACAAAAGTTTTAGTTTCTTTAGCGTTATTAGTCGGAATTGGAGCGGTTCTCCACACGGTGGTACCTCCTATTTTATTTGGAATGAAGCCAGATATGATGTTAACAATGATGTTTTTAGCAATCCTGTTGTTTCCTAGCGTAAAAAATGTTGCATTGGTTAGCTTAACCACAGCAGTTATTTCTGCTTTAACAACAAGCTTTCCTGGCGGACAAATTGCAAACTTGATTGATAAACCAATTACAGCATTTGTTTTCTTTGCATTATTTATGCTTGTGAAAAAAGCAATAGGCATGAAAACACCAGTTGCCGCTGCTTTAACAGCTGTTGGCACGCTCGTATCAGGAACCGTATTCTTGTCTGCTGCCGCGCTAATCGTCGGCTTACCGGGCGGAAACAGCGTCATGGCGCTTGTTGCTGCGGTTGTGTTACCTGCAACAGTAGTGAATACAATCGTTATGGTCGTTATTTATCCAATTGTTCAATCCGTTCTAAAACGCACAAGCATCAAAGCAAAATTATCGTAACGTCAAGAGCCTGATTTAGTTAAGAATCAGGCTCTTTTTTTACACCAAAAGCTAAGGCCCGCCAAAGCGTGGCGGACCTTTAGATAAAACGGTTCATTTATAGTATGTTGCTGATCTTTTAGAGACAACCTAAAGTCCGGCTCTTAACTTGTTGTTTAAAAAGAAATGATACAGGATGCTTTTCACTTAAATTTCATTTGCAGCTCATACAATAGGTATGAAGACTTACTATGTAATAAAGGTTTAAGTTCCCCATCCTAGGTTACATAATAAAGTATAAGCGCCAATAAAAAACTCGCAAAAGCCACTGTCGCACATGTAAGAGACTTTTGTTTAAGCACATGTTTAGGTGGATATGATGCCGTTCTAGTCGTAAGGCTAAACCATTTAAAAGCAGCGAGAAAAAAACTCAGGCTAATCATCAAAAGAATGAATAAAGCTATCCCATGTTGATAACCTCCTTCTTTTGTATAAATCTATGCTATTTTTTTATGATTATGTCAGAAGGAAGTGTTAGCAATTACTTTACTACATAGGAGGAAATAAATAATGAGTAGAATGAAAAAACTAGCAGCTGGAGCAGCAATCGGAAGCACCGTAGCCGCTATTACAACGCTTCTTATTACTCCATATTCAGGACGAGAACTTAAACAGCGTGTCAGTTCTCGAAAAGACCGAGTTAACGCTTCACAACAAGAGCTCTCAACAAAAATAAAAGCTGTTTCTCAACAAGTACAAATGACCGCCAGAGAAGGAAATACTATAGTGAAAAATATCGCAAGTGACCTTTCTACTACCCTTGGTCAGTTTAAAGAAGAAATTGTCCCTCATAAGGAATCCATTCAGCATCATTTGAAAGAAATCCAAAATTCTTTGTCAAACCTAGAGGAACATGTACAGACAACTAAAAATCCCAATGAAAAAATTGACAAAAAAGAAGGTTAAAGCGCCTTCTTTTTTAATTTTTTAAAATTTTGTAAATTTACATCTTTATAATTTTTTATTTTATTGGCATAATAGAAGATAAATAAAAAAAGAGACTAAGTAGGTGGGAGAAGATGAAAAAGACTAGTGATCAGGATTACAGTTTGAAAGAAGCACTTCTATTTAGCCAACGTATTGCCCAATTAAGTAAAGCCCTTTGGAAAACCGTAGAGAAGGATTGGCAGCAATGGATTAAGCCTTATGACCTTAATATTAACGAGCATCATATTTTGTGGATTTCATATCATTTAAACGGGGCTTCCATTTCCGAAATTGCCAAGTTTGGAGTTATGCATGTTTCTACTGCATTTAACTTCTCCAAAAAACTAGAAGAACGAGGTTTACTTGAGTTTTCTAAAAAAGAAAGCGACAAGCGAAATACGTACATTCAGCTGACAGATAAAGGCGAGGCCATTTTACTAGATTTAATGGAACATTACGAACCTTCTAATAATTCAGTATTCAGCGGCGCACTTCCGTTGCGCGACTTGTACGGCAAATTCCCTGAGTTTATGGAACTAATGACCGTCATCCGCAAAATTTACGGTGAAGATTTTATGGATATCTTCGAGCGATCTTTCCATCATATCGAAGAAGAATTCACTGAAGAAGATGGCAAGCTTGTCAAGAAAGATAAAGAGAACCACCAGGAGACTATTTCAAACTCTTAATGGTTAGTCCCTTATCCATTGAATAATTTCAAAAAATTCATTCATCACATCTTGATAAGAAGGTTGATAACGAAGCGATTCGACCGTCTCTCTAGGAGTTAATTTATAATTCAGCATACCAACAAATTGTGTAAGAAGCGGAACAAAGTCTGTTAGGCCTTCCGCTTTTTGCTCAATATATTCGTTTTTTGTATCTTCACACAGAATTAAAATTTCCTCTACTTCCCTCTTTGTAAGCTGATTTCTTACCACTAAATCAATAAATGGTTTAGCTTCTTGTTCAGATGTCCCAGATAACAGTTTTATGTAATATTCTAAACGTGATACTCGAGATTCTAAAGTTTCCATCCGCTTCCCCTACTCCTTCAACGTTCATATATCTCTACTCCATATTGTACATGATTCATTCATGTTCTTCCAAATAATTCTTTCTTCGTCAATCACATTTCCTGTTTGAGTAGCACCGTATAAAGATTTTCATATACTGATTATGTACTCACTGCATATATTAATATAAATCCCTCTGTCCTTTTTAACAATCCTTTTGCACAATGGCTGATTGTTACTCATTTCTTATCCATTCACTTTGCTATTTCGTTTAAAACCTATTTCTCAACTTCTTAACTACCCTTTATAAAATAAAAACCGCATTTCTGTGTAAATACCTTTTGAAATTCTTTGTTCAACTGTATATATAACTATCTATTTTACCGCTTTTTTGGTAATGTTAATATAGATATTTGTAAATTCATACAAAGCTGTACTATATAAATGACTATAAGACTTTTTGTCTTCGTCACACTGATTTTGTTAGGGGGATTTTTATGTACATATTCTTTATTGTATTTGCACTATTCATTTTATTCTACATCAATGCACTAACAAATACATTGTGTATTCAAAAAGAAATTCCAGCTGAAAAACAGCCTAAAGTTTTTCGTACGATTAATGTATTAATTACCATTTTATTAGTTTCATCTTATATTGAAGTATCATTTACATAAAAAACGGTGAGATGTCTCACCGCTTTTTTATAGGCTTAGCAAAAACAGCTAGCGCCGATGATAACTAATAAGATGAATAATACGACTAATAGAGCAAATCCACTGCCGTATCCGCATCCGTAAGAACCCATATCTATCGCCCCTTTCCTTTTATATTCATCTGTTTCCTAGTGGTAACATGCACAACCAACAATGACTAATAAGATAAACAGTACAACTAATAGTGCAAAACCGCCTCCATATCCGCATCCGCTCATTTGAGCACCCCCTTTGTTTACTAATACTGCATCTTATGCATCAGCTCAAAAAACGTCTAGGCTTTTAGCCCAAACTCCATAATTTATTTCTCTTGCTTCTCGTTTGGAGATTACTCTGTGAGTTTGTCCACCATTTTGAAAACGCTTTATAAAAAAGCCATCATAAGCGTATAATCACTCCATGCTTAGTGGAAAATAAATGTAAATTTACGTGGTTTTAACTTCATTTGCTAACATCAGGAAATGTGATATAGTAAATCTTGAGTCAAGCTACATAAGTAAAAATGATGAGTAGGAGTGTTTACGTATGAAAAAAAGCTTAGTTGCACTAACAACGGCAGCCAGCCTCGTTGCTTTATCAGCATGCAGTGGGGGAAATGATGCTTCAAATGCAAACGATTCTTCAAAAGTAATTGTAGAAACAAAAGCAGGCAATATCACTCAAGGTGATTTGTATAAGCAAATGAAAGATACAATCGGACAAGACCAATTTAATACACTCGTACGAAGCGTTACCGAAGAAAAAGTATTGAGTAAAAAATATAAAGTAACGGATAAAGAGCTTGATCAGCAGCTGAACATTCTAAGAGAACAATACGGTGATCAGGTGGATTCAGTTATTAAGCAAAAAGGCGAAAAAGAAGTCAAAGATATGCTAAAAGTAGATATCCTCCGTGAAAAAGCTGCTACGGCAGGCATTAAAGTATCGGACAAAGAACTGAAAAAAGCTTATGATGAATATAAAGCTCAAAAACCTCAAATTCGCGCAAGTCATATTTTAGTAAAAGACGAAAAGACAGCAAACGAAGTAGAAGCGAAAATCAAAAAAGGCGAGGACTTTGCTAGTCTAGCAAAAGAATATTCAACGGATCAGCAGTCTGCAGCTAACGGCGGCGATTTAGGCTACTTCGGTGAAGGCCAAATGGTTAAAGAATTTGAAGAAGCGGCTTACAAGCTGAAAAAAGGTGAAGTAAGTAAACCAATCAAAACAGAGTACGGCTACCATATCATTAAACTAGTCGATAAAAAGAAAGTAGAATCGTTTGAGAAAAAGAAACCCGAACTTGAGCAGCAAATCAAACGTTCAAAAGTAGATCAAGCAGAAGCGAACAAGAAGATTCAAAAAGAGCTTGATAAAGCAAAAGTGGAAGTCAAAGATAAAAATGTAAAACCAATTTTCGAAGAAGGTGCGACAGATAGTCAATCTGGCGTAGAAACTCCTCAGCAGTAATGCTAAGAGCCTGTCACTCATGTGACAGGCTCTTTTATATAATCAGATAGAATCGCTGTTGCGTCTTTCTTTTTCCACTTGCATTCTTTCGATGAAGACTTGTCCCTCTTTTTCAATAAACGAATCATCCACTTGCTTATCATGTTGTGCAGCACGAATTGCCATAAATCCACTAAAGAAAATGCCTGCTACAACTAAATAAATCCAAATTGGTAGTGTCACCATATATTGATCCCCCATCACAGTTATTTACAACCACTATATGCGAAGGAAGAAAGACTTATACCTTTTTAATCAATCGTTGGTTTATAAAATGAACGATTATCAAGTGCAAAAATACGCTCTGTAAATTCACCAGGCTTCACTTTTGTTAATGCTCGGTCCAGCATATTCATTTTAGCGTCTACATTGTCAATCAAATGAAGCATCTCAGCCTCTTTAATTAACGGCTTTTTCGGACTTCCCCACTCTTCCTTACCGTGATGCGATAATACAAGGTGCTGAAGAAGCATGACCTCTTCTCCTTCAATCGCTAATTCTTCCGCCGCTTTTCCAATTTCATTCACCATAATCGAGATATGGCCAAGCAAGTTCCCTTCGACTGTGTATATCGTCGAAACAGGACCTGAAAGTTCAAATACTTTGCCAAGGTCATGAAGAATAACTCCAGCATACAGCAAGTCGCGGTTTAAGCTTGGATAAAGGGTTGAAAATGACTCAGCCAGCTTCAGCATAGACACCACATGGTAGGCAAGCCCCGATACAAACTCATGGTGATTTTTAGTTGCTGCCGGATATTCTAAAAATTCCGTTTGATATTTTTTAAACAAATGGCGAGTAATGCGCTGGACATTTGAATTTTTCATTTCAAATATACTCTTTGTAATATGTTCCACCATTTCTTCTTGAGATAAAGGCGCCACTTCTAAAAAGTCAGATGTGCGCACTCCGTCTTGGGGCTGCGCAGGACGAATGTTGCGTATTTTCAGCTGGTTGCGCCCGCGGTAATTCATTACTTCTCCAGCAGCTCGCACAATCTTTTGAGCAGCATAATTTTCCTCGTCATCTGGGGATGCATCCCACAGCTTGGCTTCAATATCACCTGTTTTATCCTGTAGGATTACCGTTAAAAATGGTTTTCCATTGCTTGCAATTCCTCTCGTTGAGGATTTAATTAAAAAATAAAGATCAACTTGCTCTCCTACTTCGTATTGAGCAATTCCTTTTGTCATGCCCTTTTCCTCCTTACCACTTCATTCTATGTATTTGATAGCAAAGCTCTTATCGCTTCGTCCGCTTATTTACAGCTCTTTACATTTCATTTTACCATCGCTTGGCACCGAATGCACGGGTAGACGCTTTTTCATAAGAGATGAGATTATGACACAACAAAATCAATACATTCTAAAGACAAACAGATTGGATAAAGGAGCTAGTATGAATCGCTTGAGGCACCGCTGTTGATTTCCGTGCAAGACTTCTCTTTCCGGCAGCCGCTGAGCCTCCTCGTCGCTTCCGCTTTCTCCGCAGGAGTCTTCGTCTTGCTCTCCAATACACAGCTAGAAACAACTACATACATGCAAACTATGGTCACCATACCAATAAAAAAATCCGGACGAGTTGGATTCTCCATCAAGAATCTAGATTGTTCGTCCGGACCTCCCTTCAACTAATCTACTTTTGTCTCAGCCTCTCACTTCTTTATGTTTCTTTTTTCGTTAACTGCAGCGCCTTTTTAATATCTTTAAAAGAGGTAGATTGACCATACATAAGGACTCCTCCTTTATACACACGGGCACCAAATATAGCTAAAGCAGTAATCGTCACAACCAAAATCCCTATCGATACACTCACTTCCCACATAGGAACATTTAACATACCTACACGCAAAAACATAATCATCGGAGCAAAAAACGGGATAAAAGATGTGACCGTAATGATTGTGGTTTCAGGATCACCAAGTCCAAACATAGCAATTAAAAAAGCGGCCACAATCACAAGGGTCATGGGCGTAATCATTTGCTGTACATCTTCAATACGGCTTACAAGAGAACCTAAAAAAGCCGCGAGCGTAGCAAAAAGAAAGTACCCTAATATGAAAAAGACAAATGCATACACGAATGTAGTCAGCGGAACATCATTAAATCCGAGATAAGAAAAGATGCCGTTATGATTTGTTTCCACACTGGCTTTTAACGATGTGTAGCCCACGCTCAGTATCACTGCAAGCTGCGTTAAGCTGAGCAGTGCAATTCCAATGATTTTAGCAAACATTTGTGTAATAGGTGATACGCTCGATACGAGGATCTCCATAACGCGGGATGATTTTTCAGTAGCTACTTCCATCGCAATCATGCTCCCATACATGATAACGGCAAAATAAATAACAAACAGCAGAACATACACAAGACCTCTTGCTTGATTTAGCTCTTGTTCTGTTTTGGCATTTTCAACTAACGCTTCTTTTTCAAATGAAACAGGGCTGTAAAGCTGATCAATTTGCTTTTCTTCTAAACCAATTTTCACTGTAGCCATAGCCACTTTTGTTTGCTGTACCGCCTGTTCTAAGGTAGACGAAAGATTTGATTCGGCCAAAGAGTTAGCTTTGTACACAGCTTGAGGCAGCTGCTTATCGTTTAAAGATAAAAGTAAATAGCTATCGAGCTGCCCGCTTTTTACCGCTTGCTTTGCCTTAGCCTCAGACGTAAATTCTTTTAAATGAATGTCTGAATCCATAGCATTTACATTTTGTTTGAACAACGTATATACGCTTTCCACTTCATAGATGACACCCACATTTGTGCCATTATCGTCTGAATTAAAAACGTCGATAATTTTCTCCATATTTGTAAGAGCAACTAGAATAAGAGCAGTAATAATCGTCGTAATAATAAAAGATTTTGTTTTTAATTTATTAAGATATGTATGAAAAACGATGACCCAAAATTTATTCATAGGAAGCACCTACCTTTTCAATAAAAATATCATTTAATGAAGGCTCTTCCACTGCAAATTTAGATACAAATGAAAAATGTTTAAGTTCTTGAAAAATGAGTTGCGATACGGATTCATGCTGAATTTGAACAATCATGCCTTCAACCGTTTTTTTCACCTTTACAACACCTTCAAGCTCCGTAATTCTCTCAAACGGACCTTTCCCATGTATAATGACGTTTTTCTTACCAAATGAACGCTTGATCTCCGGCAGTCTTCCATATACAACAGGCGTACCATGATGCATAATACATAAATATTCACAAAGTTCTTCCACATGTTCCATTCGATGACTTGAAAAAACAATCGTCGTCCCGCGTTTTTTCAAATCAAGTACCGCTTCTTTTAGTACCTCTACGTTTACAGGATCCAAGCCGCTAAAAGGTTCATCTAAAATAAGCAGCTCGGGACGATGAATAACGGAAGCGATAAATTGAATTTTTTGCTGATTTCCTTTGGATAGCTCTTCTACTTTTTTTGAAGCATATTGAGGAATATTAAATCGAGATAACCAGCGCTCCATTTCTTGCAGCACTTTAGCTTTTTTCATCCCGCGCAGCCGTCCTAGATAAACAAGCTGATCTTTGACTTTTAATTTCGGATATAATCCCCTTTCTTCTGGAAGGTAACCAACTAGATGACTTCTACTGTAAGTTAAAGATTTATCATTCCATTGGATGTGACCTGAGGTTGGTTCAATGAGCCCTAAAATCATTCGAAACGTCGTTGTTTTGCCAGCACCGTTTGCACCTAAAAAACCAAACACTTCACCCTTTGGAATTTGCAAGGATAGTTCATTTACAGCTGTAAATTCACCGTACCTTTTTGAAACTTCACGGATAGAAAGATACATTTAATTCCTCCTTTGTAAATAAACCTATGTTTATTGTATGGAAAAAAATGATATCTGTAAACCTTAGCAGGATTTAGAGGAATAAGACGAGAAATATGTTGAATACGCTTACAATTATACTATAAGAGGAGAGTAGATTTTATGAGTACTTATACATTAACCGCTTTTGAAAAGACTGGAGAAAAATTATTAGATGAAAGCTTCGAAGCAGCTTCTGAAACAGAAGCAAAGACGATCGGCACCAAAAAGTTAGAAGAGCTTGCCTATTTAGAAAAAACACATCGATGCGTTAGCTCTAGCGGAAAACTTGTATTATTTCATCGTTAATACAAAACGCCGGAAAGGTTTAGCTTTCCGGCGTTTTATATTACTTTACAGCTTCTTTTAGTTCTTTACCAGCTTTAAATGCCGGTACTTTTGATGCTGGAATTTGCATTTCTTCACCCGTTTGAGGGTTACGGCCTGTACGAGCAGCACGCTCGCGTACTTCAAATGTACCGAAGCCGATTAACTGAATTTTTTCACCTTCACCTAGCGTTGATGAAATTGTTTCTAGTAATGCGTCAACTGCTTTAGATGCATCTGCTTTTGTTAACTCTGATTTTGTTGCCACTGCGTTTACTAAATCTGTTTTGTTCATTTCCAATCACCTCATTAGTTTCTACATTATCTTGTGTTACCACTGTTTTGCAACTTTTAAACATGCTCTATCAATATGATAGACAAAAATATTGGCTTTTAAACTAGTTCACTTAATTTTCGGAAATATCTTTTTCACTTTGATTAAAAACAGGCGCTCGCTTTTCCAGAAACGCACGTACACCTTCCTTATGATCCGAACTTTGGCTCATAGCAAACTGACTTCTTTTCTCAAGCGCGAGCACTTGCTTTAATTGTGAAACGGATGTCTCCACATAAATTCGCTTTGTTTCCTTCAAAGCACGTGAAGGTTTTTTTAGCCAATATGAGAGATAATCTTCTACATGCTTCGCCAAATCTCCTTCTTTTATTTCATCAATTATGCCAAATTGATGAGCTTCCTCTGCTTTTAATGTCTTTCCTTCCCAAATCAGCTGTTTTGCACGATGAGCACCGATGCGCTTTTCTAGCAAAAAGTGACCGCCTCCGTCTGGAATTAGAGCAATACCGATGAAGTTCATCGCAATTTTTGTGTGTCTTTCTGCAATAATATAATCAGAAGCAAGCGCAATGCTGAGCCCTAGCCCTGCTGCCGCACCGTGCAGTACACTTATCGTCATTTGAGGGAGGCTGTATAAAGTCAGCACGGCTTCATTAATCAAGTCCATCACCTGCTCAAAACGTTCTGATTGTGAAGGTGACATCATCATATTAATATCTCCACCTGCTGAAAATACTTTTCCGTTTCCTTTTACTATTAAAAAATCTGCTTCGCTTTCTTCGACAACTTTTAAACATTGAATAAACTGCTCTAGCACTTTTTCGTTTAATGCATTTAACGCATCCGGCCTGTTAAACGAAATTGTGGCGACACGCTCTTGCAAAACTAGTTCTACTACTTTTAATTCGACGGTCATATTACTCACCCTTTCTGATAATGATTGACGACTTGTTCACGAAGCGTACGTTTTAAGAACTTTCCTACCGTTGTCTTCGGGATTTCATCCATAAATAAAATGTCATCTGGAAGCCACCATTTCGCGAACTGCGGCGCTAAAAATTTGAGCAGCTCTTCTGACGAAACGATACCTTTGTATGCATCTTTTAACACGACACAAGCCACTGGACGCTCTTGCCACACCTTATGAGGGACTGCTATGACGCAGGCTTCAAAAACAGCTTCATGGGCAATAAGCGCGTTTTCTAGATCAACCGATGAAATCCATTCTCCTCCGCTTTTAATCAAATCTTTTGTTCGGTCTACGATTTTGATCGTTCCCTCTTCGTCAACCGTCACAATATCTCCGGTATACAGCCAGCCGTCTTTAAACGTATCTTCTGTTCTTTTATCCTTATAATATTCAGAAGCTATCCATGGGCCCTTTAGTAATAGCTCACCCATTTCCACTCCATCCCAAGCAACTTCTCCATTTTGACCTATTACTTTCATTTCAACCCCAGGAACTAAGAAACCTTGCTTCGCTTTTACGCTGAGCTGATACTCAAAGTCTTCGCAGTACTGATAGCTTTTTAAGCGGGAGACGGTCACCACAGGGCTTGTTTCCGTCATTCCGTACGCATGCATAAATTCAATTTGATATTTTTCCTGAAATTCTCGAATGACGCTTTTTGGGGCCGCTGATCCGCCACATAAAATAGCTCGCAAACTATCAACTGAGTAAGGTTTTTTTTCTAACTCTTGTAAAAAATTTAACCAAACTGTAGGCACAGCTGCAGCAAGAGTTACTTTCTCTTGTTCAATCAGAGAAGCAATCGTCTCTGAAGTACAAAAAGCACCCGGCAGCACGATCTTTGTTCCAAACCAAACCGCCGCAAAAGGAATTCCCCATGCGTTCACGTGAAACATTGGAACGATAGGCATAGCGGTATCAGCTTCTGATAAACCAGCACTATCAGCAAGCCCTAGCGCCATACAGTGCAAATAAATAGCGCGATGAGAATATACAACGCCCTTTGGCTCTCCTGTAGTAGCAGATGTATAGCAAAGACCTGCTGGTTCTTCTTCGCTTAAATCTTGAACAAAGGAATGCGATGAGTGCCCTTGCTTAATCCAATTTTCGTAATGATACACTGGTAATTCCGTTTCTGGCAGCTCATCTTCATCTGACATAACGATATAGGCTTCAACATGTGGAAGCTTTTGATGAATACTTTCAAATAAAGGTAAAAAGCACTCATCAAGTAAAATGACTTTATCGCGTGCATGGTTAATGATGTATACAATTTGCTCAGAATCTAACCGAATATTAATTGTGTGAAGGACAGCGCCTATTCCCGGCACGGCAAAATAAGCTTCTAGATGCCTATGATGATTCCATGCAAACGTTCCGACTCTTTCTCCTCGCTTCACTCCAATTCCTTCTAACATACTAGAGAGCTGCCGAGTCCGTTTTATTAACTGAGTATAGGTTAAACGCTGAATTCCTTTTGAAGATTTAGAAACCACTTCTTTTTTACTAAACAGCTTTTCAGCTCTTTCCATCATAGATGGTACGGTTAACTGTACATTCATCATTAAGCGGCACCTCGCATCGTCATAATAAGAAAACGCTTACAACTTTTTTATATATTCAACAGATTCCGACATTTCCCTGCTGAAAATAAAAAAAGATCACTAAAAAGTGACCTTTTTATTTACTAAACAATTCATCTAAAATCTTGAGTTTTTCATTTGTGTAGTGCTCGAATCCATCGTTGTACGATTTTGGATCTTTTGGATTCGCAAACCTTGTAATGATACCTGTTTCTGGATGCACGAATTTACTAGATGCCCCGCATCCAAGGCCAATAATCGTCTGCTTTTCTTCCATGATCATAATATTATACAGGCTCTCTTGACCAGGGAATGAGTAACCAACGTTCTCTAAATTACCTAAAATATTTTTTTGGCGATATAAATAATAAGGCTCATACCCTTGTTCTTGAGTCCACTCAGTCGCCAAATCCATCATTTTACCAATTTCATAGCGATCTGCCACTTTGTATTTTCGTTTATTTTGAGTCATTTCAGATGCGCGTTTAAACGATAGCGTATGAACAGTTAAAGATTCAGGAAGCAATTTTTTAGATTCGTCTAGCGTATGCTGAAATTCTTCTACACCTTCATTTGGAAGCCCAATAATTAAGTCCATGTTAATGTTATTCATTCCCATTTTTCGGGAAAGATGAAATTTATTAATGGTTTCTTCAACTGTATGATGACGTCCGATAGCTTTTAAAGTTTCTTGAATATAAGACTGCGGATTTACACTAATACGATCAATGTTCCATTTGTTCAAAACAGCTAGCTTTTCTTCCGTAATCGTATCGGGTCTTCCTGCTTCTACCGTAATTTCACGGATATTTTGTACATCAGGAAACGATTCATACATCTCTTCATACAGCATGTCCATTTCTTCAGCGGTAATGCTAGTTGGCGTGCCTCCGCCATAATATACAGTTGTAATCTTGACGTTATTTTCTTTTAACCATTTTCCCACTTCGCGCATCTCATAATGCAAGCCGCCTAAAAATGACGTAACGGATCCTTGACGTCCGTTAATCGCATAGGCTGGGAATGTACAGTATGCACACTTCGTCGGACAAAACGGAATGCCTATATAAATACTTACCTCGTTCTTTAACTCATGTAAATCGGGAATAGCTGCTAATTGACGATCCACAATATGCTGCATTAAATTAATCTTGTCATCGGTAATTAAATATTCTTCCTTTAACTCACGATGCGCTTGTTCTTTACTTTTGCCCGACTGCAGTTTCATATGAAGCAGCTTCGTCGGACGGATACCAGTTAAAATACCCCATTTTTGAACAATGTTTGTATACTCCTGTAATACAGATAAGTAAACGCGAAGTACCACATTTTTTATTTGCTTAAATTTTTCTTTTTCTGTTTCATAAGGCGTAAACGATTTAGAAAGCTCTTCTGTAAACACCTTCTCTGTTTCAGCGTCATGCAGCACTGCTTTCGCATAAATTTCTTCATGAACTTTTAGCTCTACTTCGACCTTCAGCTGAGCTTCGTTATCATCCTCAAAGGAGACGTTGCTTTCTTCAAAAAACAAATCTGAAATTCGGTGAAGCGGACGTAAAAAACGCTCATCTTCTATACCTTTTATATAAATGTTCAATATAATCACCTTTCAAATCAATTGTATCTAAGTAATCAGTTTACAAAACCTACGTATGTCCGGTCAAGGTGCTCAGCTCAAGGGAATGCGCGGACAGCAAACAAACGGAAAAAGAGATTGAGCCATAACTACATTAATTCAATCTAAAGACGTGCAAATAGGATAAATCAGCTCATATAAATCGCTTGTTATACCGCTGTTGATTTTCATGCAGGGCTTCGCTTCTGCGTGGTCTCATCTCTTCCGCTTTTCCCGCAGGGGGCTTCACCTTGCCCTCCGATCAACAGCTAGAAGCAGCTACATACGTGGAACCGACGTTCACCCTACCAATAAAAAAATCCGAACGAGTTTGATTCTTCGTTCGGATCTTCATTCACCTAAACTACTTTTGCCTAACCTCTTTTTTCCTTAATTTATTTTAAACGAAAGCTGTCAATTTGATGAAGATAACCAAGGCGCTGCTGCTTTCTAAATAATTCTTTTACCATGTAGGCTACACCATTTTCATTATTAGAACGAGTAACCCAATCCGCCAGCATTTTTAATTCTGTTGGTGAATTGCCCATGGCCACACCCATTCCCGCATGTTCAATCGTTTCTAAATCATCATAGCAATTTCCAATGGCTACTACGTCTTCCATTGGTATCCCTAGACGATTTGCTACATAACGAACGCCGGCAGCTTTTGTGGCTCCTTTTGGCGTAATATAACATCTATTTTCATTTGGATACGAAAACCATTCAATATCCGGAACTGCACTAGCAATTGTTTGCTCGGCGTATTCTTTTTCTCTACGATCTGCAAAATACACTTCTATTTTTGGCGTAGAAACAGGTTCATCACGAAGCGTATCTCCTAAGGAATCTACGAACTGCACAGGATAAAAGAGCGGTTCTCCCGTTTTTAACACGCTTTTAGCTACAATATTATTAGGAAGCTTTACACGATTTCCAATTGAAAACCTTTCGTGTAAAATGCGGACATGACAATTAAAATTTTCAAAAAGCTGAATGAGATTAAATGTTTTTTCCTCGCTAATTCTCTTATCTAGTATCGGTTTGTCTATCGATGTTCCGATAAAGGCACCACTATGAGTAATTAGCATTGCTGGATGAACTTTAAGTGACCGAGCAATTTTTTTAGCAGACGGAAAATGCCTGTTTGTTACTAACGTAACGTAAACCCCTTTATTTTTCACGAATTGAATTGCGTCTTTCGTTTCTTTTGTAACGCGCCCTTGGCTATTTAAAATGGTTCCATCAATATTCAACGCTAGCAATCGATAAGCCATATGAGAACCCCTTCTTTCATAGATGTCTAATCCGTTAGGATACGGTTATAAATGACCTTTTCATGTTAGTCGGCATGTGTAGCCTTGTTACTAAGCTTATGAGTAGAACTGCACAATTAGAAGAAATTTCCGCATAAAAAAAGAGGAAAAGATTTCTCTTTTCCTCTTTCCTCTATCTCTTATTCAGCCGCACCGTAAAGTTCTTCAAGTGGCTTCATGATAATTTTGTTTAATTCACCAATTACCATGCTCATACGTTGCTCAGCTTCCATTAGCTTCGCGATATTTTGATCTTGTTGAACGATTGCAACTGTTTGCTGAGCTTGCTGAACTTCTTCTTCAGTGATTTCTTGGCCCATCATTTGCTTTTGTTGCAGCTCCATTTGCATTGTACGGAAGCGCTCAAATAATTGTTTTGAACCTGCATCAGCGTTTACTGCTGCATATAAGTTTTTTAAGTTTGTGTAATCGTCGCTTTGACGAATTGCTTTTTCTAAATCATTTGCTACATCATGTAAGTTTACAGACACGTTAAGTTCCTCCTAATTAAGTTCTATAATTTCTTGACTTCCCTAACTATAACAAATTATTATATAAAATTCAGCTTAAGACCTTTATTTTCTCAGAAAACGATAAATTCTCTTCACAGATTGGGCTAATTCCTCATAGTATATATCAGCATTCGCCTACTAAAGGAAAGAAAAAGAGGATTCGTTTATGAATACTTTTACCATTTCTCTAAAACCACTAGAGAACCATATGAGCAACGACATTTACATTAGTTCTGCTCTGTTCTCCCGTGTGAAGTGCAAGCACGAGTTTACGTTAACAGTAGGCTCCATCACGAAAGAAGTCGAAGCCACCGTGTTTCAGCATCGAGAATGCTGTTTCATGATGTCAGAAGCTCTATTTACAGACTTTCGCTTTCCGTATGAAACGCATCAGCTGAGAGGCATTTATGAAGAAAACACGTTTAGGTTGGGGCCCGTAATTAGCATCGTAACAGAAGTTCGAGAAGATGAAGAACTCTTCGGCTCTATTTCTGTATTTTGTAAGGAATTTGTTCAAGCTTGCAAGGAGCTAGGGTGTTTTTGCTATGTGAGCAAATTAAGCGACGTGAAGTCATTATCCCCTAAAGGATATGTTTATCGCGCTGATCGATGGGTTTATTCAGACGTTCCCTTTCCGGGAATCGTACACAACCGGATTCATGCCAGGAAAACGGAGCAAACCGCTGATTTTCAAACCTTTAAAACATTTTTAAAAGAACATGACGTTCCTTTCTTTAACGCACGCTACTTAAATAAATGGACGGTTTTTCAACAGCTTACAGATGTTGTACACTTGCTTCCATATTTGCCAAAAACGTATCAACTTCGTTCACGTCAAGATCTTCTTGACGCTTTGGAACTTCATGACGATGTTTTTTTGAAGCCTGTTCATGGCAGCCAAGGAAAAAATATTTTTAAAATTTCAAAGAAAGAGAAGTATATTTTAGACTATACAACGTTTACGCAGACGTATGAAAAAGAATATGAATCTCTTTATGACTTATTTGAAACGCTTTATAGTCAATTAAAAAGGCAAGGATTCCTCATCCAAGAAGGAATTTCACTGCAGACATACAAACAGTGCCCTTTTGATTTCCGCATTCTCTGTCATAAAAAAGACGACTTGACGTGGAAAATCACGTCCATTGTCACACGTGTATCAAAACCCGGCAATTTCGTCTCAAATCTTGCCCGTGGAGGAGATATTCATCCTCCTCAACAAGTGTTAACTCAGCTCTATGATTCAAAAACTACGCGCCATATCCTTTCACTTTTAAAAGAGATTGCGATTGAAATTTGCACGCAGCTTTCTCATCCGTCTGAACTTTATGCAGAATTCGGTATTGATTTAGCGATTGATCAAGAAGGAAAGCCTTGGATTATTGAAGTAAATGTCAAACCTTCCAAACAATCAGATTCAAGCTCTTTCTCTGTCCGTCCATCAACAAAAGCACTGCTTGATTATTGTCTGCACGCAACGAATTTTCAATTTGCCAAGGAGGATTTACGATGATTTCATTAGGCTTTTTAACGATTCACCCACAGCAAGAAGTAGAGTACGTGACCGAAATTGCTAAACATGCTTCTGAGTTTTCCATTGAAATATACCGTTTTACTCCTTTTAACATTCATCCTAACACCGAAAGTATTGAAGGCTTCCGCTACGATTTACAACAAAAGAAATGGATAGAAGATTCCTTCTTACTTCCTTCATTTATTTACGATCGCTGCTTTTATCGAAAAGACTCGCTGTCTAAAAAGGCTCGCCCTATTGTAAACTGGCTTAAACAGCGGGAAGATGTTACATTTTTAGGCCATGGATTACCCAATAAGCTAGATGTCTATGAAGTAATTAAAAAAGATAGCTATTTATCTTCATATATTCCTCCTACCACTCCAATCGAAAGTGTAGAGCAGCTTGTTCAGCTGCTTCGAACCAACGATAGCCTAATGATTAAACCTGCCAACGGCTCACAAGGTAAAGGGATTGTGAAATTAAGACAGCGCGGACGTGAAATTGAAGCTTCTTATCAACAAAATGACATTGTAAACACCATTTTATTTTCCTCTTTTCAGGAGTTTAAGAACTGGTTTACGAAAACGACCCGTGATGTACTGTATATTGCTCAGCCTCATATTTCATTTTTCCCTTATGAACGCACTCCTTTCGATATAAGACTGCTATTACAAAAAGGAAACGATGGTGCTTGGAAAGAAATTGGAAGAGGAATTAGACAAGGTGAACGGGACTCCATCGTAACAAATGTAAGTTCAGGAGCATCTATTGTACCTTTTGAGAACTTGCTGCCTCGCATCCCTCGCGTTCATCGTCAATATGTAATGGATGAAATCAACACCATTTGTAAAACGATTCCGTCCGTGCTGGAAAATCACTTTCCTTCTCTTTTTGAATTAGGTATTGATTTATGTATCTCGAGAGACTTCAGCATCTGGATTCTAGATTTAAATTCAAAACCGGGAAGAAAAATAGTAATGGAGACAGCACCTGAACAAAAAGAAGTCATGTATAAAAATGTCCTGTCTTACTGCGTCTATTTAGCTAACACACTATCGTATCGTAAGGAGTAATGCTATGAAAAAAACTCTTACTCGCCTTGTTGTAGTAGAGCAGCTAGGCTGCGATCTTTCTGTTCCTGCATCTCTTTACAAAGACTCCTTGAAACAAGCAGCTTTTGGAACAATGACAGCTCCATGCCTTATACAATCTTCAGAACGTGGAGAAATTCAGATTTCAGCTGAGCTAATGACAAAACTTCAAATTCCTTTCGCCCATATGATGCAACCTATTATTGTGAATGAGACCATTCACTTAGGACCTTTAATCGGTGTGTTATCCGCTGGTTTTACTGGTTCTCTGCTACGGCCAATTGGAAAGCGTTCCCTTCACTTAGCTAAACTTCTTTCTACTGCAAGTATAACAGGGGGACTGCCTTTTATTTTTGGAACTCATCATATCAACTGGGAAACCGGGACCATAAACGGCTATTTTTATGAAGAAAGCGGCTGGACACAGCATGAAATCCCGCTTCCTAACGTTGTATATAATCGTTTGCCAAATCGAAAAACAGAGGGGTTAGCGCCTTTTAAGTTCATTAAAGAAAAGATGATGACTGATTACGGCATTCCATTTTTTAATCCTGATTTTTTCAACAAGTGGGAAATTCATGAGCTTTTAAAACTGAACGAGCAGACAGCCTATTTGTTACCTTACACAGTTGAAAGTCCTTCGTGTGAGCAAATAAAAAAACTTCTGTTTCTTCACCAAACCGTTTATTTAAAACCGAAAAACGGAAGCTTAGGCCGCGGCATTTATACCCTATCTTTTAAGGATTCCATGTACACGCTGACTTACAAAGGAGAAAAAGGTCTTCATGTTCAAGAAAAAGAAACCTTAGAGGATCTATTATCAGAATTTGAATATTTACTTACTAATCCTTCCTACATTGCTCAGCAAGGTATTTCATTAATCAAAAAAGAAAAGCGCTGTGTAGACTTTCGCGTGCATACGAATAAAGACGGCAATAACCAATGGGTGCTTACGGCTCTAGCTGCTAAAGTAGCCGGTCCCAACAGCATCACTACACATCTTGATTACGGCGGAGAAATTGAAGCTACAGCCAAAATATTCACCAACCCTTCTTACAAAAAAGAAATTGAAAATAAGCTAAAAGATGCCGCCATCTCAATTAGTCATGTGCTTGAACAGGAATTGAACGGATTAATTGGAGAGCTTGGATTCGATTTTGGAGTAGATTATCAAGGAAACGTGTGGCTGTTTGAAGCTAACTCTAAGCCCGGTCGCTCTATTTTTTCACACCCTTCCTTACGAAAAGCAGATCAACAAACTAGAAAACTTTCTCTAGAATATGCGATTTACTTATCTGGATACTATCTAAATACACCTGAAGGCATCAGCATATGATTACAATTTACTATCACAAAGAAAAGCAGCAGTGGTTTCATCATAACCCTTCAGCCTCTTACACATGGGGAGTTCAAGAAATTGAGCTTCCCTTTACTCAAAACATTTCTTCTACTCAAGCTTTTCTTCGTTTAAAAGGAGAAAAAGTCGGTCCTATTGTGGGAGTTTTAACGAACAAAGCTGTTTTGGAAAAACTAAATGTAAAACAGCGCCCTTTATTAGAACTCTTACATCATACCCTGCAAGAAAAAGGTGGGCTTCTTGCTTTATTCGCTGAAGAAACAATGTCTCATCACTTCTTTGAAGGGTATTGCTTTGACGGTGCAAAAAAGCAGTGGATCAAAACAACTTTGCCGCTGCCAAACGTTATATATAATCGTTATCCAGGAAGAAAATCAGAAACCAAGAAGCTGACATCTTTACATCAAAAAATTAAAGGCAAGCACATCCCACTTTTTAATTCCGCTTTTTTTTCAAAATGGAAAGTATATCAATTATTTTCAAAGGATCCACTACTATCTTCTCACCTTCCTAAAACCTATCGTTTAACACCAGAAATTGATATTGCTAAGCTTCTGCAAAAACACTCTTCCCTTTACTTTAAGCCTATTAACAGCAGTAAAGGCGCTGGGATTTTTCGATTATCTTCCCATAAGCATACGATTATTTACCAAGATCATAAACGCAAAGAAGAATTTTCTTCTTTAAAAGCAATTGACCTTCCCAGGTCTGCTTATCTCATTCAAGAAGCGATTGAGACGCAACCATTCAAAGACAGGCGCTATGACTTACGTATTTTAGCGCATCACAAAGATAGCCGATATGTTATTAGCGGCGTCGGTATTCGACATAGTCCCTATCAATCCATTACAACACATACTTTAAACGGCGGAAGCATTTCACCTTTTCAAGATCTTGAAGATGAAGTAGATACTTCCTTTCTTTCGTCTTTTGTAAATACGTGCGGGCAAGTCCTTCAAAAGTCCTTCCCTCTAGTTGAAGAATTTTCTCTTGATATGGCAAAGTCAGCTCAAGGGCAGTATTATTTGTTTGAAGTGAATGCAAAGCCGATGATTTTTGATGAAACAGATATTCAAACCCAAGGTGCTAAACACATATGCAACATATTTTACAAATTAACAAAATTTTTAGATTAAATGATTTTTCATCTCCTTTTCTCATGGTAAGCTTATAATAACTAATTGAGAAAGGAGATTTTCTTTATGGTTTCACACTTTCAGGTTAAACCACTGTATCAAAATAATCGGATGCCAGGCTGGCACATCTCGTTTTATATGAATCGGGTTTATTATGAGGCTGATTATTTAAAAGATGGACAAATTGTATGGAAAACTGCGCTTTCTAATCAAATAGATGAAACACAATTAATTGATTATATTCATGAGCTTATGCTTTTTCACGTTTATGAATAGTAAGCTTTCACCGAAGGGAACGAGCACAGATGAAACAGCTGCACACACTATTTGGGGATAAAATGATTAAGGCTAAAATCCCTTCTCAATTTGAACGTTACAAATGGTTTTCATGTGATGAAGGCTTCATTGGAATTGAACACACTGCTTTATCTCAAAAAGAGCAGGCGTTACTTTCTGCTTTTTTAACTCCTTATGATGAGAAAGTTTCTTTACTGACGCCAGAGCAATTGTATTGGTCAAACCTGTTATTTGAAGCACCTGAAAAAGTCATTCACTCTCATCATACGCACCATTCTTTTCGCTTCACCCAGTTTTTAATTAAACGTTTGTTTGAACAAAAAATAGAGTTTGAAAATGCGCTTCACGCCTTGTATTCTACCTCCATTACTGTGTTGTGGATTGATAAACAATCAGGTATCGTTATCGAAACCTTTAATGATCCTAATGAATTAACTGAAAATTTATCAGATTCTATCGAGGTGCTATGTCATGATTTTGAAACTTCGATTCAGTTCTTTGAAGGACAAATTCACTTGTTTCCGTCTTCACCGCGATTAATTCTTGAGCGTGAAAAGAAATGGTTTTATCAAATCAAGCATACAGTCGAACAAAACCATGTTATCCATTTTACTGACGTTTTACCCCATTTGGTTCTACAAGAGTCTTCAGAGGCAATCCAAAATCATATGATACATTTACTTGACTTAATAAAAGATGATGGAGATCTGTTAGAAACGATTAAAGTTTATTTAGAATGTAATTTAAACGTATCTCTTGCTGCTAAGAAATTGTACATGCATCGCAACAGCTTGCAGTATAGAATTGAGAAATTTATTGATCGCACACACCTTGATATCAAACACTTCACAGGAGCTGTGTCTGCTTACTTAGCCATTCTTGCTTTAAAAAATTCGCAAGATGGAGAATAAAATGAAAGGGTTTTCGTAAATAGTGCACGAAAACTCTTTCTTTTTTTTGTGCATGTTTGCCATTTACTGTTTCATTAAAAAAAATTACACTAGAGTTAAGAAAACGGTTTCACAGAGTACATAAAAGGGGGAAATGGAAATGGCTGAATTACGTTTAGAACATATTTATAAAATGTATGATAAAGATGTGACGGCAGTAAAAGATTTTAACCTTCACATTCAAGATAAAGAATTTATTGTATTTGTTGGGCCTTCAGGCTGCGGGAAATCAACAACGCTTCGTATGGTTGCAGGGCTAGAGGAAATTTCCAAAGGTGATTTTTATATTGACAGCAAGCGTGTAAATGACGTGGCTCCAAAAGATCGCGACATTGCAATGGTATTCCAAAACTACGCATTGTATCCGCATATGAGCGTATATGACAACATGGCTTTTGGTTTAAAACTTCGTAAATTACCAAAAGATGAAATCGACCGCCGCGTAAAAGATGCCGCTCGTATTTTAGGACTTGAGCAATACTTAGAGCGCAAGCCAAAAGCATTATCCGGCGGACAGCGTCAGCGTGTAGCACTAGGTCGTGCAATTGTTCGTGATGCTAAGGTCTTCTTAATGGACGAGCCTTTATCAAACTTAGACGCGAAATTACGTGTGCAAATGCGTTCTGAAATTGCGAAGCTTCACCAGCGTTTGGGTACAACGACAATTTACGTAACACATGACCAAACCGAAGCAATGACAATGGCTTCTCGTCTGGTTGTTATGAAAGATGGGATTATCCAACAGGTTGGTACACCAAAAGAAGTATACGAAAAACCTGAAAATGTATTTGTAGGCGGGTTCATTGGTTCTCCTGCTATGAACTTTTTAACCGGAACGTTAAAAGACGGAAAGGTTCAAGTAGGCGATTCGCTTCTTGCAGTTCCGGAAGGTAAAATGAAAATACTTCGCGAGCAAGGATATTTAAACAAACAAATTATTTTAGGCATCCGTCCTGAAGATTTTCATGATGAGCCTGTATTTATTGAATCTTCACCTGGCACAAAAGTTACAATCAAAGTCGATGTATCCGAGTTAATGGGAGCTGAAACCATGCTTTATTCTAAACTTGGCGGACAAGATTTTGTAGCGCGCGTGGATTCCAGAACAGATATTAAACCGCTTCAATCTCTAGACTTAGCATTAGATATGAACAAAGCTCATTTCTTTGATGCAGAATCAGAACAGCGCATCCGTGCTGAGCACGAATAAAAAAAGACCTCTAGGGGTCTTTTTTTATTCCTGTATTTGCTGCAATTCTTCACTGTTACAAGTAGAGCAGTAAAAGAGATGAATACATTGGTGATTTGCTAAATCACTAAGATACCCATTTTCTACTTTTAACTGATCGATTTCCATGTAAGCACTGTAATCATCAAAATAATCGCTGACTTTTCCCATATCCCCCAGCACTCCTCCACATGTTTTGCACGTCATTTGTACATCACTAAACCCATTACATAAGGAACAAATCGACATCCGCGCACCTCGCTTTACCTGATCAATATGTACCTATAATATGCACGGAATAAAACTCTCTTACTCTTTATCAAACTCCATATAAAAATTTCTATAAATTACCAATAATTTTCTATGTATATGTTTTTTTACCTTTCGCCATAATACTAGTAACAACCGAGCACAACAGCTCGCAAACATTGAGTTACGCCGCGGTAGGCAAGCAGGTCTAATCGATGTATCTGCTCGGCTGGTTCAACTCCAGCTAACTCAACCATTACAATCTATTTTATCTAACGAGGAGATGAATACACATGGCAAATTATCAAAACGCATCAAACAGAAATTCATCAAACAAGTTAGTAGCGCCTGGTGCTCAAGCTGCTATCGATCAAATGAAGTTCGAAATCGCTAGTGAGTTTGGTGTAAACTTAGGACCAGATGCAACAGCTCGTGCGAACGGATCTGTTGGTGGCGAAATCACAAAACGTTTAGTACAATTAGCTGAGCAAAACTTAGGCGGCAAGTACTAATATTAACTAATTTCATATTATGGCTTTAGCGCTCCAAGATCTCTTGGAGCGCTTTCTAATTTCTTTTAATCAGCTTCCTCATTCTTATTCGCAAATGATTTTACGGAAACTTTGCGAATACGTCGATTTTCTACTTCCTTAATGGTAAACAATATCTCTTCATATGAGAAAAAGTCTCCTTTAGCAGGAATATGATCAAACTGCTCATATATCCATCCCCCTAAGGTATGGCACGTACTGTCAGGAGAACTAACCGCTATATAGGTCAAAAATTCATCAATAGGGATGTCGGCGTTAAATTCGTACTCCTTTTCCCCTATCTGGTGTACATACTTAACAGCTTCATCATGTTCATCCCAAATTTCTCCTACAATTTCTTCTAATATATCCTCTAAGGTCACAAGACCGGCCGTTCCCCCAAACTCATCAACTACAATTGCCATGTGAACCTTACTTTTTTGGAGCTCTGGCAATAGAACAGATATTTTCATGGATTCTACTACAAAAATAGGTTGTCTCAACAAATCACGAATAAAAATCTCTTTTCTTTGGACTAAACAGGTTAAAAATTCTCTTTCTGATAAAATGCCAATAATATTATCGATATGATCTTCGTATACAGGGACTCTCGAATATCTCTCTTCTAGAAACATTTGACAAACCGAATCAATATCGGCATTTACGTCAACTGCTGTGACATCTATTCTAGGTTTTAAAATTTGCCCCACCACAATGTCATTAAAATTGAGTGAACGATGAACTAGCTCTTTTTCAATATTATTAATCGTTCCTTCTTCTTCGCTTAAATCTACCATCACTTTAATTTCATCTTCTGTAATCGTTGGTGTAGGGGCAGACGCTAACAAGTGAGCAGTTCCTTTTTTCACCTGTAAAAATAAGAAGGAAATCGGGGTTAACAATTTAATAATAATAAATAACAAGGAAGAAATCATCAGCGCAAAAGATTCAGCATGCTCTCTAGCTAACGATTTTGGCAAGACTTCACCAAAAATCAAAATGATGATGGTCATAACGATGATACTAATCACGAGTGCTAGGTTTCCTTTAAACACATCGAGGGCAATTTTAGCTGCCAAAGAGGAAGCAGCAATGTTTACGACAACATTTCCTACTAAAATTGTCGATAGCGTCTGTTCAAAGTGTTCAGCAATATGCAGCGCTTTTTTACTTCCCCGATGTTTTTTCTCAGCGTAATGTTTTAAACGAATTTTATTTACGCTTGAAAAGGCTGTCTCAGCAGATGAAAAGAACGCTGATAACATAAGCAAAACGACTAATATCATCATTTGATTCAGAGGCAAGTCTCCCAAAAGACATTCACACTCCTGTTTTTTTGATTTTTCTGTCTTTTTATCATATCAAATTTTTTTGTTGTTGAATATTTCATTCATCAACTTTGTATTACTTTATGCTACGCATGCTTTTTATTATGAATAAGTATACAGATTGTATATCCTAAAGAATAGATACTATCTTTTATAGAGGGGTGTAGCCAATGAAAATTTTACTATTAGGCTCTACAGGGCGAGTGGGACAGTCTTTATTAAAAATGATGCTCAAAGATGAAAACGACGTTACTGTACTTGTCAGAGACCGCAATAAGCTAAAAATCAGTCATCCAAACCTACATATCTTACAAGGCGATGTACTTCATCAAGAAAATATCAGCTTTGCCCTCAAGCACCAAGATATTGTAGTCAGCGCGTTAAATACAGATGGTGCAGAGACGATTTCAAAAAGTATACCGCTAATTATAAACAGCATGAAGCATTACGGCGTTCATCGTATTCTTACTATTGGAACTGCAGGCATCTTACAGTCACGAACAGAACCAGAAAAGTATCGTTTTCAATCAAATGAATCAAAGCGTAAAACGACCAGAGCAGCAGAAGATCATTTAAAAGGATACTTACACTTGAAGGAAAGTGATCTAAACTGGACTGTTATATGCCCAACCTACTTGCCTGACGGTGAAGTAACAGGCACTTATCGAGTGGAAAAAGATATTTTACCAGCTGATGCGGTTAAAATTTCAACGGGAGATACCGCTCACTTTACCTACCATGAGATATGGGCTCAAAACTTCTCCAAATGCCGCGTTGGAATTGCTTATTGAAAAATCAGAAGAACTTTTCGTTTTCAAAACGAGAAGTTCTACATCCAGAAAATACCGATTATAGCTAATCCACCTAGAACAAAACCTCCTATTTGACCAACGAGAGCCGGTGTCAAAACAGGCTTTCCTTTTTCTTTCTCTAATGCGCTAATATCAAGCTTCATCTGATACATTTCTTCTTTTAAATCTTCAATCTGGCCGTGCAACGCTTGAATCTGACGTTCTTGGTCACTCATCGACTATCTTCCCCTCCCTTTTTATTTTTATCATATGCGTAAAAAAGTTAAAGCTTTACTTTTCAGCATCACTTTTTCTAAATGATAAAAACTCCTTTCCCCGGCTTTAGGATAAAAAACTCTTTCCTTCTCATAATAAAAAAGAATAGAGTCCTTAGTCACTGTTGAAAGGAGAACACGATGATAAAACTTGTGTTGATTCGGCACGGACAAAGCGTGTGGAATCTTGAAAATAAATTTACAGGCTGGACGGATGTAGATCTTTCTAAAAATGGATTGCAAGAAGCGCGAGAAGCTGGAAAAGTGCTAAAGAAAAACGAATATACTTTTGATATTGCCTATACTTCTGTTTTAAAACGATCCATTCGCACTCTATGGATTATCTTACATCAAATGGACTTCATGTGGATTCCTGTATACAAATCTTGGAGGTTGAATGAACGACACTACGGAGCTCTTCAAGGTTTGAACAAAGAAGAAACCGCAAAAAAATTTGGCGAAGAGCAAGTACATTTGTGGAGAAGGTCGATGAACGAACGCCCTCCTGCTTTAAAGACAACAGATATTCGCTATGAAGCTTCCAACCCTAAGTATAAGGAATTAGCTAAGGGACAATTTCCTGTAACGGAAAACTTAGCTGATACAGAAAAGCGGGTTCTAGAATATTGGAACGAAACTATTGCTCCTTCTATTAAAGCTGGCAAAAGAGTTATTATTTCCGCTCACGGTAATACGATTAGAGCTCTGATGCAGTATTTGGATAACATTTCACCTGATGGCATTGCGAACTTGAATATTCCCACAAGTGTGCCGCTTGTGTATGAGCTTGATGATAATTTAAAGCCCATTAGACATTATTACTTAGGCATCGACGGAGAGATTCCTACACATATTCCTTCTTCATAAAAAACGTGCCTAGATTGTAGGCACGTTTTTTTATGTGTTTGAACGAAAGTATTTTCTATACGCCCAGTGATTAGTAGGACCGTGTCCGGAACCAATTTCAAGCGTATGCTTAATCGCATAGTGAACAAAATCCGAGGCGGTTTGAACTGCTTCAACCACGCTTTTGCCTTTTGCTAGTTCAGCCGTGACGCAACCAGCAAACGTGCATCCCGTTCCGTGTGTATGCTTTGTATTCATCTTTTCATGCGTGATTTCAACGTACGTATGACCATCATACACTATATCAATCATATCTTGATGAGATTGATCATGTCCGCCTTTAATTACCACGTGCTTTACACCCAGCTCATGCATCTGTTTTGCCGCTTCTTTTCTGTCTTCAATCGTGTGAATTTCTTTACCCGTGATGACTTCCGCCTCCGGTATGTTCGGCGTAATGACTTCACAAAGAGGCAACAATTCTTTTAGAGCCTGTACAGCTTCTCTTTGAAGAAGAGATTGACCACCTTTTGCAATCATAACGGGATCAACTACAATATTTTGCAGTCCGTACTGTTTGATTTTACGAGCCACTGCGTAAATAATATCAGCACTGAACAACATACCTGTCTTCACTGCATTGGGAAATAAGTCAGTGGCAATTGAATCTAACTGCGTTTCAACTGCTTCTACTTCTAAAGGATAAACTCCTTGAACGCCAACTGTATTTTGTGCAGTCACAGCTGTAATAACAGACATGCCAAAAACGTCACGCTCTTGAAATGTTTTTAAATCTGCTTGAATTCCTGCTCCTCCACCGCTGTCTGATCCAGCAATGGTTAATGCTTTTGGTACTGTCATGCTTGAAACCTCCATCTCTTTCTTACCCAATATACCGATGATAAAGTGACTTTGCTTCTACTATATCGTTTGTTCCATGGACAAAGACGCGCCCGTCTTGAAACATCACTAAACGGTAATCATCTACATAAAAAGAAAGCAGATACGGATTTTGTTCAATTTTATATCCTTTTTCTTTTAATCGTTCACCTAAAGACTGCAGCGGCTGCTTAGCTGATTTGCCCGGACGGATTTGTACCGTGTTTCTTCCGCATAGCACAGCTGTTTTCGTTTGATTTTCATATTGTAAAAAGGGATACGTTTGTTCACTGCCGCATGAGCGGCAAGCAGATTTGCGAAACACGTTCACATTGATGCTCGTATACTCATTTTTCCATACGTCAAACGAAACAAGTTCCCTTCTGAGCGCATTCCAGTCTCCGACTAATATTTTTAACACTTCTGTTACTTGATGAGCGACTACCATTTGTACAGCAGGACTAATAATCCCCACTGTATCACATGTTAACCCTCCAAGCGGTACAGACTCAAGCAAACAGGATAAACACGGTGTTTCACTTGGTATGATAGTATAACTAATTCCATAACTTCCTACACATGCTCCATAAATCCAAGGAATATCATATTTTTGTGATAAATCATTCATTACAAGGCGTGTGTCAAAATTATCGGTCGCATCAATCATAACATCTATCCCCTCAACAAGCTGTTCTAAAACTTGAGGGGTACCGTCTGCTACGTGCGCTTCTACTTTTACATCATGATTAATATCGTGAAGCCGTTTTTTAGCGGCAATTGCTTTTGGGATTCTTTTATCAGCATCTTTTTCACTATACAATTGCTGCCGCTGAAGGTTGCTCCACTCTACATAGTCCCGGTCAATGAGCGTTATTTTCTTTACCCCCGCTCGCGCAAGGGCCTCGGCGTTCCCTGTTCCAAGAGCACCTGCTCCTACAATCAGAACATGCTTTTCTTGAATTTGCTGCTGTCCGCCTTTTCCAATAGGTTGAAACAGTTCTTGGCGGGAATAACGATTAATCAACCGATACTCATCCCTTCTGTTGGACTGCTTGCCGTTGCATATTGTTTCTTTTCAATACGTCCTGCTTCAAATGCTGCTCTTCCTGCTTCAATCGCTAGCTTCATAGCACGAGCCATTTTCACAGGATCTTTTGCTCCTGAAACAGCTGTATTTAATAACACACCATCTGCTCCTAGCTCCATAGCTTGAGCCGCATCTGAAGCCGTTCCAATACCTGCATCTACAATTACTGGAACAGTTGATTGTTCAATGATAAAACGCATGTTCAACGGATTAATAATACCTTGACCTGAACCGATAGGCGAAGCTCCTGGCATAATGGCATGTACGCCTAACTCCTCTAAACGACGCGCAAGTAAAACATCATCTGATGTGTAAGGTAAAACGGTAAAGCCCTCCTTTAACAGCTCTTCACTAGCTTTTAATGTTTCAACGGGATCAGGAAGCAGCGTTTTATCACATCCAATTACTTCTACTTTCACCATGTCACAAAGTCCAGAAGCTTTAGCTAATTTAGCAATACGTACCGCTTCTTCTGCAGTTTTTGCTCCAGCCGTGTTAGGTAACAGAGTGAAACGCTTCACATCAAGTGCTTCTAGTAAATTAGGCTGATTTTGATCAAAAATATCCATTCGTCTAACAGCAAATGTTAAAATTTCTGTTTCCGACTCTTCTACCGCTTGACGCTGAGTCGTAAAGTCCGGAAATTTCCCTGTTCCTAATAATAAACGTGAATTAAATGTATATTGTCCAATTTTTAACATACTCTTCATCCTCCTCCTACAAATGAAACGACTTCTAATGTATCTCCATCTTTTAAACTTGCAGCACTATGTTCTTCTTTTTGTAAAATGTTCTTGTTTAGCTCAACAATTACCACTCGTTCATGCAGGTTCTGAGCCTGCAACAAGTGCTCGACCGTTTCAATTTCATCTCCAACAGTAACGGTCTTACCATTAATGATTAGATTCAATGAACTCCCTCCATTACTCTCGTTAGCTGAAATGATGTAAAAAATGAATGATTCGGCTCTTTCCCTACCAAAGCATCAGCCATAATTTTTCCAGTTGCAGCACTTAATAAAATACCGTTTCGGTAGTGGCCAAACGCCATGTGTAGATTCGCTATTTCAGGATGCTCTCCTAAATAAGGCCAGCCATCATTTGTTTGTGGACGAAGACCTGACCATGCTTTTTCAAATGTGGCTTCTTTAATAGCCGGCAGAAGCACAGCAGCTTTATCCAGCAGAAATTGAATACCTTGTGCAGAAACGGTCTTAGTAAAATCATGCTGCAGCTTAGTTGCCCCGATTACGATTCTTCCACCAGCCTTTGGCACTAAATAAAAACCTTCATCTAAAAAAATCGTTTTAGAAAGCAGCGGCTTATGACTTTGAAGAGCAATACACTCTCCTTTTACAGGAAATACCTGACCTAAATGTTCAGAAGAAATAAAACGTTTAGCCCATGAGCCTGCTGCGATCACTACTTTTCCTCCATAAAAAGAGCCTTTAGACGTCTGTACACCTTTTACTGTTTCATTTTCCGTAATAAGAGAATGAACGTCACAGTATTCAAATACATCTGCTCCGTGATACAAGGCTCCATGAGCAAGAGCATGTGTTAACTTAGCCGGAGCTAGCTGGCCGTCTCCAGGTATTGTAATGGCTCCGTATATGTCTGGAGAGAGCCCCGGTTCTAACAACCGCGCTTCTTTTACGTCGATCCATCTTACATCTTTGTCCCATTGATGATGCTGATCGGCTTTTTTCTTTAATACGTGTGCATCTTCTTCTGTTACAGCGACTTTTAATAAGCCTTTTTGAATAAGCTCTACGTCGATTGCCGTTTTTTCTTTTAGTTCCTTCACCAGTTCAGGAAACATACTTCTGCTCTTAATAGCAAGGTCTAAAAGAGGACCTTCTTCATCAATTTCAGCTTGAGCACCTAAAATACCAGCAGCTGCACTTGAAGCTTCACAACCAATTTGATTGCGCTCAAGAATGGCTACTGACGCTCCTTGTTTTGACAAATGATAAGCGATAGAAGAGCTAATTATGCCTCCTCCGACTAACAGTACATCATAATGCTGCTTCATTTTCTCCACCTCCAGATGTCCATATATGAGAATATTGTTTGATTGCTTTAAGCGGATCTTGCGCAAGCATGACACCAGACATCACAGCTATACCGTGTGCTCCTGTTTGCAGCACCTCTTTGGCATTTACAGGTGTAATTCCACCAATCGCAATAACTGGTATCTTCACAGCGTCTACTACTTCTTTTAACGCTGCTATCCCTCGGCTTTTTAATTCTTTTTTTGAATGAGTTGAATAAATATGTCCGTATAGAATATAGTGAGCTCCATCTTTTTCAGCTTCTAGAGCTTCTTCCACAGAGTGAACTGATTTTCCGACAATAAGAGAAGGAAATGCGTCTCTAACGCACGAAACGTCTAAACTATGATAGGCAAGCTGCACCCCTTTTGCTTTTAAAGCATGCGCTACATCAACTCGGTCATTTACAATAATTTTAGAGCGACAAAATGGCAGGCTTTCTAGTAAACATTGAATCTGCTTTGCCGTTTTCTTTTTTTCTCTAATATGAATGGCACCCGCAAAAGGCACGATAGCCGTTAAAATGTCCCGAACCTCTTCAATTGGCTGCTTATCTGTTGTAATGACATGAAATTTAGGAATATCCATATGATCGAAACCTTTCCATTCAGAATAAAGAGAAATTTCAATCACTTTATCTTGTGTAGAGGGCTTTATTACATACAAAAAAACCACCCTACAACGTAGAGTGGTTAGCATGTATCGTTATGTAAACATGATCGCCACTTCCCTACGCTGGTACAAACCAGATCAGGTTCAAAGGGTCCGAAATGCATTCGTCTCAGCTTCAAAAAGCTCCCCTAGTGATTGCTATTTATTGATTTTGTTTTTGCACTTAAAATTATAACACAACTAGATGTAAATACAATATCTCTTTATGCTCTTACGGCTCTCTTCCTTTTATAGATGTATCTTTTAAGCTTCTTTACTAAGAGGCCCGGCGCACCGCACCATTCTGCTTTTTATATCGTTAGTAATCGGTATAGTCGTCAAATTCTTCTTTGTCTTTTTCCTTTTTCCGATCCCATATAAACAGCAGGAGTAACATAATAAAAGTTAGAATATAAAAACCGTAAAAAATAAATGCCGCCACAACATTTATAAATAAAAATAAAAAACCGATGATCTGACCTGCAACAGCAACAATCAACAAAATGTATTTCCAAACTTCTGCTTTTCTATCCATTCTCTACTTCTCCGTCTTTTTGTTTTTCCCTACTAGAAACGTTCTCTTTATTTAAATAAAAACGTTCCTGCCAGTAAACCGACTGTAAATAAACCAATTGTTCCAAATGCTGAAATCCCCACGTACACCAACATTTTCTGATAAGATTTTTCTCGAATTAACTGCACGGTTTCCACACTAAACGTTGAAAAAGTGGTAAAAGCCCCGAAAAAACCAATGCCGATCATTAGAAATATTGAATCATTATAAGCATGACTCGGAACCTTTCCATAATAACTACCGTAAAAAAGACCAAGTCCAAACGCACCAAGCAAGTTAACAAACAGCATTGATACTGGAAAAGGAGGATTTGAAGCTGTTTTTGTAACCTTTAATCCCAAAAGATAACGGCATATGCCTCCAGCTGCCCCCCCAAGTGCCAAGCTCACTATGCTCATTTACTTCACCTCATGTACTTTTACTAAATTTTTTCCTGCCGTTTCACCGCATAGATAGCCTGCTAAAGCAAAAAGGATTCCGCCTACTAAAGAGACAATGAAATAAATGGCTCCACCCCATAAATAATGCTGAGTGAGAGAAACGAAGTCTCCTGCAAACGTTGAATACGTGGTAAAACCGCCGCATAAGCCCACGCCTAGTCCAAGCTTGATCCATTCCTTTGGCTGTTTCCACGCAAAAAATCCCGTTAATAGTCCTAATATGAAGCTACCTAATAGGTTTTCAATTACTGTTCCTATTGGATACCCCGTATATAATAAGGAAAGATTTAGAAAATAACGTGCATACGTACCAGCGATAGCACCAAAGGCAATTGAGATTAAGTTTATGGCTTTCATCATATCGCTCCGTTTCATAAATTCTTCTTTAAGTGTACCATAAGGAATTTATTTCTACCTTAACATTTAACTATATGTTTATTGCACCAAAAGTCATGAAAAAATGAAAGAGAAAATCGTCGCATGAAACTTCCTTTTTACTCCTCGGATATCCCTTAAAAATCCATTTAATCCAAATTCTAAAATCTTTCTGTATCCTTATGACAAACCGTGTATAGAAGGTATATTTCCCTTATTTTAAGTCACATTAATCGTATAAGTTTTTTTTGTTGACTTTTGCTGTGTTCTTGTTTAGTATCACAGAGTATCATTTCCTATCAGAATACTAGGGGGTTTAGAAAATGAAGAAATTTGCTGCACTTTTGTCGCTACTATTAGCTTTCACAGTTGTGCTTGCCGCATGCGGTTCTAGCTCAAAAAATGAAGCAAACAATGGAGACAATAAATCTTCACAAGAGGATTTATATAATAAAGTGAAAAAAGATGGTGTATTAACAATTGGAACTGAAGGTACATACCCTCCGTTCACTTTTCATGATGACAAACAAAAGCTAACTGGGTTTGATGTAGAATTGGCTCAAGAAGTAGCTAAACGTCTTGGCGTAAAAGCTGAGTTCAAAGAAACACAGTGGGATGGCATGTTTGCTGGATTAGATGCTAAACGATTTGACATGATTGCTAATGAAGTTGGTATTCGTGAAGATCGTCAAAAGAAATACGATTTCTCTGATCCATACATCCAGTCAGGGGCTGTATTAATTGTTCGTAAAGACGAAAAAGATATCAAATCATTTAAAGATTTAAAAGGAAAAAAATCAGCGCAGTCATTAACAAGTAACTATAAAGACATGGCTCAATCTTATGGTGCAAACATTACGAGTGCTGAAGGTTTTGCTCAAGCAGTAGAACTAATGAGCGCAAACCGTGTTGATGCTACAATCAACGATAAATTATCGTTCCTTGACTATAAGAAAAAGCACCCTAACGCACCTATCAAAATCGCGGATGAAAAATCCGATGGTGCTGCAAGCGGCTTTATGTTTAGAAAAGACAGCGGTAAGTTAGTGGATGAAGTAAACAAAGCATTGAAAGATATGAAAAAAGACGGAACATACGCAAAAATTTCTAAGAAATGGTTTGGCGAAGATGTTTCTCCTAAATAATATTTTCCCTGATGGAGAGCGATTGAATCAATTGATTTCAATCGCTCAATCATCTCTCTTACCAATGCTAAAGGGAGCTATTCAATATTCTATTCCACTAACATTAATCACGTTTGTACTCGGTATCATTTTAGCTGTCTTAACAGCCTTGGCTCGTTTATCATCTATAAAAGTTTTAAATATAATTGCGCGCATCTATGTATCGATTATTCGAGGTACACCGCTGCTTGTGCAATTATTTATTATTTTCTACGGCTTACCCAATTTAGATATAACAATTGACCCATTTATCTCTGCTATTATTGGATTTTCATTAAGTGTAGGTGCGTATGCATCTGAAATTATCCGAGCAGCGATTCAATCTATTCCTAAAGGACAGTGGGAAGCTGGCTACTCACTTGGTATGACCTATTCCCAAGCGTTAAGACGGATTATTTTACCGCAAGCAGCACGTGTATCGATTCCGCCATTATCTAACTCTTTTATTAGCCTTATTAAAGATACGTCACTTGCATCGCTTATTCTTGTTTCTGAGATGTTCCGTAAAGCTCAAGAAATTGCTTCGACTAACTATGAATTTTTACTTCTTTATAGTGAAGCAGCGCTCTTGTACTGGATTATGTGTACAATCTTATCCATTATCCAAGGACGCATTGAAATAAGACTAGATCGTTACGTATCTAAATAACCGTTTCGAGTAGCTAAAGGAGTTTTTCATATGATTAATATCAAAAATTTGCATAAATCATTCGGTGATTTGCAAGTATTAAAAGGGATTGATTTAGAAGTTGAACAGGGCAAGGTAATTGTATTAATTGGTCCTTCTGGATCGGGTAAAACTACTTTTTTACGTTGCTTAAATCTTTTAGAAATCCCAACAGACGGCACGATTGAACTTGATAAAAAAAGCATGAATTTCACCAAACCTGTTCGTAAAAAAGACATTACTTCATTTCGAAGCCTAACAGGTATGGTCTTTCAAAACTATAACTTATTTCCTCATAAAAGTGCGCTTGAAAATGTTATGGAAGGTCCTGTAATTGTAAAAGGCGTTTCTACTCAAGAGGCAGAAAAAAGAGGGAAAGAATTGTTAACACGCGTTGGCTTAGGCGATAAGCTCGACTTTTACCCTTTCCAGCTGTCTGGCGGACAACAACAGCGTGTTGGCATCGCCAGAGCAATGGCGATGGACCCAAAAGTTATGCTATTTGATGAGCCTACTTCAGCTCTTGACCCTGAGCTTGTAGGAGACGTTCTTCAAGCGATGAAAGACCTGGCAAAAGAAGGAATGACGATGGTGGTGGTAACTCACGAAATGCGCTTTGCCCGTGAAGTAGCAGATGAAGTTATTTTTATGGATCAAGGTGTCATTATGGAAAGAGGTACACCGGATCAAATATTTTCAAATCCTCAACAAGAGCGGACACGTCAATTCTTGAATATGATTCATTAAAAAGGTTGCACATTTTCACGTGCAACCTTTTTCTTTATTTGGCTACTGCTTTTTTCATTAAATCTGTAATGTACGCAAAGAATGCTTCAGCTGTGACGTCATACACGACGTCTACAGGTCGTCCCTCTTCAGAAATTTCTGTTCTTCCTTGTCTTGGTGTTTCTGTATACACAATACTCGAAACGGTTTTTACCTTCACAAGTGTTGAATTCCCTGTAAATGCTGTTGTGAGTACATCCCACAAATAATAAGTCGAATTGGTTTCAACATGCACAAGCGGTGGGCAAGCCGCGTAGCACTGCCCTACAAAGTCTACTCCTTCATACCTGCGAAGTGAAGCCCACATTTGGCGAATAGCCGGCGTTAATGGAACTTGATTCGTGCTTTCTAAAGCAACCATCTCAATTTTAATGCTGCTTTCCCATACTTTTGCTACTGCTTCTGGATCCCAAAAAGCATTCCATTCCGCCGTTCCATCATGTTCAGGCTCCTGCACATTTCCTACTTCTTGAAATGTACCGCCCATCCACACTAACTTGTCAATTTTCTCTTCTATTTCCGGCGCTTTTTCAAGTGCTCTTGCCAAATCAGTTAGCGGTCCTGTAAATAATAAAGTCGTTTTTCCGTCGGTGTGCTGCAATGTTTCAATTAAATGATCATGAGCAGGAAGCTGACTTATTTTTGTTTGCACTTTCCCTTTTTCATTTAAAATCGGGAGCGCATCTACATAAAACGTATGCATGCGCCATTCTTTTGGAAATGGATTCATACCGCGTGACGTAGATTTGGCTACCTCGATATCATAACTTCCAAAACGATCAATAATTTTTTGGCTTGCGCTGATACCTGGCTCTAGATATCCGTCAGCAGGAATAACAGATACCCCCGTTACCTTTACATCATCCATTTGCAGCAGTAAAAAAAGCGATACTAAATCATCAATGCCTGCATCATGGTTAAAATATACGTTTGTGCTCATGTCTCTTCTCCTCTTTTCTATGTATTGCTAACTAATAGCTATACCGCTATTTTATAATGAAATGATCTCTTTCGTAATCAAAGTATTAGGAACTTCTTTTACTATTTTCTATAATGGGTATAGAAATAAGGTAATCTATGTATAGATGTATACATCTCAGTATAGAAAGGAGAAATAAAATGGAGCAATCATTTTCAGCATTAATAGTAGATAAAAAAAGTGAAGACCAAGTGGAGGCGTCTGTCCAAGAACTGACGCTAAACGATTTGCCAGAAGGCGATGTACTTATTCGCGTTCATTATTCAGGGGTGAATTATAAAGATAGCTTAGCCAGCATCGCAAACGGCAATATTGTGACAAGCTATCCATTTGTTCCAGGTATTGACCTAGCAGGAATCGTTGTATCTTCTGACAGCCCTGATTTTAAAGAAGGTGATCGTGTCATCGCAACAAGCTATGACATTGGCGTATCACACTTTGGAGGCTACAGTGAGTATGCGCGCGTACCCAGCGAATGGATTGTCCCTCTTCCTGAAAATTTAACGTTAAAAGAAGCAATGATTATCGGAACAGCGGGCTTTACAGCTGCTTTATCTGTGCATCGCTTAGAGGAAAACCATACTAGTCCATCTAACGGCTCTGTGCTTGTAACAGGCGCTACGGGAGGTGTAGGAAGCTTTGCGGTTGCCATTCTTTCAAAATTAGGCTACAAAGTGGAAGCAAGTACGGGAAAAAGCTCGGAAGCAGCTTATTTGAAAGAGCTTGGCGCTTCCTCTATTGTAGCGCGTGAAGACGTTTATAACGGCAAATTAAAAGCATTAGGCAAGCAAAAATGGGCCGCTGCGGTTGATCCTGTGGGTGGAGAGCCTCTAGCTTCTGTCCTCAGTCAAATTCAGTACGGAGGCTCTGTAGCGGTCAGCGGGCTAACAGCTGGAGGCAAAGTGCCAACAACCGTCTTTCCCTTCATTTTAAGAGGGATTAATTTACTCGGTATCGATTCTGTTTACTGTCCAATGAATACTCGAAAAGAGATTTGGAATAGACTCGCTAATGACTTTAAGCCTGAAAGCTTCGAACCTTTCATTCAGCAGGAAATTTCACTACAACAGCTCCCTGAGGTACTTCCGACTTTATTAGAAGGACAAGCTCGAGGACGAACAATTGTGAAGCTATAAAAAAAACGGAGAAACCTAGGTTTCTCCGTTTTTTACAAACAGAAGCATGTTATTATGCATCTATTTTTGCTATTAAATCCGTCACTAATTCTTTCATGGTCACATCGGCTAAGACTTGTTCCATGGCATCTTGAGAACGTTTTAAAATCAATTCAAGAACACTTTGAATATTGGCTCCTACAGGACACTCCACATTCGGATTTTCATGCATTTGAAACAATTCTCCTTCTTCCACTGCTGCCACCGCTCGATAAACGTCTAACAACGTTATCTCGTCTAAATCTTTCAATAGATACGCTCCGCCAGCTCCGGCTTTTACACCCACGAGTCCAGCTTTCTTTAACATCCCAATTACTCGTCTTATAACAACAGGATTTGTATTTACACTGCTAGCAATCCACTCTGAAGTACTAGGATGACTGCTATCTACTTTAATTAAAGATAGTATGTGAACGGCCACGGTGAATCGACTGCTAATTTTCATTGCTCTCACTCCTATTTTGTTGTAATCATTATAGTTACAACATTTATGAAAGTCAAGCATGCTTTTTTAGAAAAGAATGTTCTCTTCTACCGCCTCATAAAAACGCAGCGTTTTCTTGATTTCCATAGCTTCAGAACATGCTTTCGTTTTCTTTTTATTCGCTTCTTTATGTTCGTTCACATGTTCTTCTCTTGAGATCCACGCTTGAAAGAACTGCTTATCTTCCCACTTGGATACAAAGACATATTCAACTTTATCTGCGGAATCTTTTTTCCAGCATTCGAACGATAAATTTCCTTTGGCTTCCTCAATTTCTGTTTTATTTTTCTTAGCTTTTTGCTTGAGCTGTTTTTCAAATTTCTTTTCCGTTTCAAAACTTGCGTTTACAACAAACATCTTATCTCCCTTTCTAAATGAAAATGATTCTCACCAAATTATTGCATAGTAATTTTATTTTTTCAATTTATATGGATAATAAAATTACAGAAGCACAAAAAGACCGCTATTTAAGCGGTCTCCTTTTTATAAATGTTTTCGATGCACTGTTTTTCCATCATACGTGAAGGCAATTGGCTTGCCTTCCATCATCGTTTCTAAATGAACCGGTCGGCCCCAAAGCTGATGAACATACGGTACCACTTTTTCTAAGTATTTGACATCTAATTCAATTCCTTCATACCAGTGCTTTAAATAAAGCTCTCCATTTTTTAAATAGTCTCCATTCGTTACTGTGATATAAGGAAAGCCTCCGTTTACGCGCATGTTAACAAGCTGGTCTCTGACTTCCGTCCATTCTTTGTCGACGATTTTATAATCTTTTCCTTGCTTTTGGAATAAATACATGTCCTCGCGCATAACTAAATCTTTTGTTAAGTAATTGCGGATGAAGGAAATATCTGATTCAACTTCACGTACCTCAAACATCTTCTCTCTTCCTGACCCCGGCTCTACGCCTCGGCGAATCATATCTTCTGTTGGATTGTTGTAACGTTCTTCAATATCTTCAAATATTTTTAATCCTAAATAATATGGATTGATTCCCGTCTTAGATGGCTGCACAACCCCTGCATTTAGCTTGGCGAATTCTATCGCTTCATCACTCGTTAAGTCCATTTCTCGAATAATGCGCTGATGCCAAAAAGAAGCCCAGCCTTCATTCATAATTTTTGTTTCAAGCTGCGGCCAGAAATAAAGCATTTCTTCTCGCATCATCGTTAAAATGTCCCGCTGCCAATCCTCTAAATAAGGACTGTATTCTTCAATAAATAATAAGATGTCTTTTTCAGGCTGAGGCGGAAATTTTTTAAAAGACTTTGGAGGTTTTGGTTTTTTCTTTTCTTTATAGTCCAAATTCCATAAATCATCATAAGGAGAAATGATTTCTTCTTCCGATGATTCTACATCATCTATGCTCCAAGAAAGCTTGGCACGCATAAGAGACGGATCAATATGTTCCTGAATCGATAAGACAGCATCCAAAAACTTTTCTACTTCACGCTTACCGTGCTTTACTTCGTATTCTTTAATTCGATCAGCGGTCGCTGCCATACTTTCTACCATATCCCGTTTCGTGTTGGCAAAACGGCTGTTATTTTTAAAGAAGTCACAGTGAGCTAACACGTGAGCTACAATTAATTTATTTTGAATAAGCGCATTGGAATCCAATAAAAATGCATAACAAGGATCTGAATTGATAACTAATTCATAAATTTTACTCAATCCAAGATCGTAGTGTAATTTCATTTTGTAAAATTGTTTTCCAAAGCTCCAATGTGAAAAACGAGTTGGCATCCCATATGCACCAAACGTATAAATAATATCTGCCGGGCAAATTTCATAGCGCATCGGATAAAAATCCAGGCCGAAACCGCTAGCTATTTCCGTAATTTCATCAATCGCACGGTATAATTGCTTATAATCTGCTTCTTTCACGACAGCTCCCCCTTTCACTCCTTACTTCAATCTATGTACAAACATGTCAATTCATGTGTTTTCATCAAAAAGAAGCTTTATTTTTTCAAGAAAAGGGGATTTTTATTTAGTTGTCTTAAATAATGGATGTAATTTAAGTGTTACGCTGCATCATTCTTTGCCTTTCTTATCATTTAGCTGGTGCTGTACGTTTATTCTTCTTACATAATGACTACAACCTCTTTTAATTATGCACTGGTCTTTTGCCCAACATTTACAGCGTAAGAATTCCCGCAAATATCATACACTAATTTCAACTCCTCAAAAGGAGGAACGTTATTAATGGATGTAATTGATTATGATCGAGCTTTATATTACACACACCGTTCACAATGGGATAACTTATTAATTTTAATGGTTCGAACAGACGACGATTTTCTTTCAAAAAAGATTGAACATTTTTTGCACGCCTACAATTTTGAACGAAACTACCGCATCATTCAAGAAGAGCTCTATTCTTTACTACGCTACATTGATCATGCAACGGAATATTCGGAGCACAACCCGGAGCTTCTGGAAGAATCATTGTACTAGTATTTTTGATACACACACTTGGACAAAGAAGGGATGAATTCCCTTCTTTATTTTTTTATGTTGCACTAAAAATATGCATATTTTATTTCAAAAAACATCAAATAATATATGTAAACATATTTATTTTTATCGTTGACATAAAAGTGAATTCGACGTACAATCTTCAGTACATACGCTAAGATATTTCAGTACATACTGGGAGGAACATATATGAATACTAAAAGGTTTCGCACATTAGATTTAACATTAGCTGGTATGTTTGCAGCTCTTATGGCTATTGGTGCAAACATTACTTCTTGGGCACCTTTTTTACAAGTAGGCGGCGTGCCTCTTTCGCTTCAGCCTTTTTTTGTTATATTAGCAGGACTTTTACTTGGGAGCCGAATGGGTTCTATTTCGATGATTGTATATGTATTAATTGGCATTGCCGGCGCTCCGGTATTTGCTCAATTTAAAGCAGGAATTGGTATTTTATTTGGAAGCACCGGCGGCTTTTTGCTTTCTTATATTGTCGCTGCATTTATCGCAGGAAAAATTATGGAAATGCGCGGCAAGCCGACTTTTTCTATCTTTTTAATTTCATCGCTAGTTGGTATTGCCGTTATTTATTTAATTGGTACTACGTATATGTATATAGCGGTTAACTACTGGCTTGAAGCTCCTGCAATGACATATGCAGCTGCTTGGAAGATTATGTCGTGGTTTGCTGTAAAGGATCTTATTTTCACTGTTCTTGGGGCTATGCTTGCTCCGAGAATTTATAAGGCCCTACGATCTTCTTCATATTTGTCAAATACGCAATCAAATAAAGTATCCTAAAAGAAGCCTGCTCAAGTTTGAGCAGGCTTTATTTTTATACCGTTTTCACTTTATCTAGTACACGCTCCACTTCACCCATTACAGCTGTTTGTACAGCTTCTAAATGGGCAATGCTCGTTGCTTCATCTTCTGACACGACGCCAAAATAGAACTTCACCTTTGGCTCTGTACCAGACGGACGAAGGCAGAACCAAGAACCGTCCTCTAAGATATATTTTAATACATTTGATTTTGGTAATGTAATCTCTTCTACTTTTCCTGCTTTAATATGCTGGCGCTCACTTAATGTATAATCCTCTACAACCGAAACATTTAACCCTGCAATGTCAGTAGGAGGCTCATTTCTAAATGTAGCCAAAATATGCTGAATTTGCTCAGATCCTTCTTTTCCTTTAAGCGTTAAAGATTTCAGACCTTCACGATAGAAACCATATTTAGTAAACACTTGCTGAAGCGCTTCATATAGCGTCATGCCCTGCTTTTTATAATAAGCACAAGCTTCTACCGCTAGAATGGCTGCTTGTACAGCGTCTTTGTCACGAGCAAAGTCACCAATTAAATAGCCGTAGCTTTCTTCATAGCCGAATTGGAATGTATACTCGCCCGTTTGCTCATATTGCTTAATTTTTTCACCGATAAATTTAAAACCTGTTAGAGTGTCAACAACTTGCAATCCAAATGAACGAGCAATTTGTGCGCCGATTTCTGACGTTACAATCGTTTTTAACACAACGCCATTAGCAGGCAGCACACCTTTTTCTTTCTTTTGAGAAAGCAAATAGTGAAGCAATAAAGCACCGGTTTGGTTTCCTGTTAATAACGCATATTCGCCGCTTGGATCTTTGACAGCAATTCCTAAACGGTCTGCATCTGGATCCGTTGCGATTAAGATATCGGCATCAATTTCTTTTCCTTTACGAACAGCATATTCAAATGCAGCCGGCTCTTCAGGATTCGGAGATTTAACCGTCGAGAAATTCGGATCAGGAAGTTCTTGTTCTTCAATAACCGTAACATTTCCGTAACCGATGGATTGAAGCGCGTTGCGAACTGGCTTATTAGCTGTACCATGTAGAGGTGTAAAAACTACCTTTAAGTCTTTACCTATTTCAGAAGCTAGCTCTGGATTAATTAAAATCGTTTTTAGTTTCTCATTGTATGCTTCGTCAATCGCTGAACCAATCATTTCAATAAGACCTTTTTCTTTTAGCTCCGCTTCAGATTGAACAGCTAATGTAAGTTCATTTTCCACAGCATTTACAAAGCCAACTAGTTCATCAGCTTCTTTTGGCGGCAGCTGACCACCGTCTGGACCATATACTTTGTATCCATTATATTCAGGAGGATTGTGGCTCGCTGTAATAACAATACCTCCAAATGCGTTTAACTCACGCACTGCAAATGAAAGTTCAGGTGTTGGTCTTAGCTCTTCAAATACATACGTTTTAATTCCGTGACTTGCTAATGTTTTTGCTGCTTCCATCGCAAATTCAGGCGATTTGTGGCGAGAATCATATGCAATGACTACGCCTTGCTTGATAGCTTCTTCGCCAGCTTGTTTAATGTACTCAGCAAAGCCTTCAGAAGCTTTTCGGATTGTATACGTATTCATACGGTTTGTACCCGCTCCAATTTCTCCACGCATTCCGCCTGTTCCAAATTCCAATGTTTTGTAAAAACTATCTTCTAATTGTTTTTCATCACCTTTGATTGCATCCAAATTTTGACGTAATTCAGGATCTAAATTTGGGTGATTAATCCAAGATGTATACGTTTCTTTCCAACTCATAAAAAAAAGCCCCCTTATATAAATGTAAATATGTATGAAAAGAGAAAAACGAGTAATCGTCTTTCTCTTTTTTTAACAGTCATATTATATTTCTTCGTCAAAATTTGACTTCCTGCTATTATATTATGGCTGTATTGACAAATTTTGAGGTACTTTTTTATTTTATCATGAAATACCTGTCATACGGTTAACTTTTTCATCTACTGGTACAACTGCGTCATGAAGGTGCTGTTCTAATTCATCGGTGTAAGCTTTTGTTTGCTCAGGCGTCCACTTTAACTCTTCGGCCATATGAGCAATCACTTGTTTTTTCCAGCTTCTTACCCAGTTGATATCAAAGAATAAAGCGCCCGTACGGCGAATGAAGAAGTCCACTGGTTTTGAAACCATTTCTTCTTCTATGCCATATTGAATTTGCAAAAATACACTAGCTGGAAGGTCGCTGTTTTTTAGCTGATCCGGACGTTCAATCATGTAGCGGTATACTTTGTCTACGTTTGAGCCATAGCGTTTTACAAGCTTTTCAGCAGCGTCACGTGATAACCCTAGTTTGATGCCTTCTTTGACTTTTTGCTCTACAAACGTTGGGAACCCGCCTGAACCTCCTACATCACCTCCAGAAATTGGTAAATGTTTAGTTTGACAGCTTTCAAATTCGCGTCCTTCTGCTTTAAAATCTTCAGCTACGCGATTTACGACAATTTCAGCCATTTTACGGTACCCAGTTAATTTCCCTCCAGCGATTGTAATTAAACCTGATTCTGATGTCCAGATTTCATCTTTACGCGAAATTTCAGAAGGATCTTTTCCTTGTTCGTGAATAAGTGGACGAACACCCGCCCAGCTTGATTCTACGTCGTCTACCGTAATATCAACCGTTGGGAACATATAGTTAATCGCATCAACAACATATTGACGGTCTTTTACAGTCATACGCGGATGTCTAGCGTCTTCTTTATAGACCGTGTCTGTTGTGCCTACGTATGTTTTTCCATCACGCGGAATTGCAAATACCATACGTCCGTCAGGTGTATCAAAGTAAATGGCTTGTTTTAACGGAAAGCGCTCTTGATCAATAACTAAGTGAATTCCTTTTGTTAATTGAAGCTGCTTGCCTTTTTTTGAATTATCTTTTTCACGTAGCGTGTCCACCCATGGACCTGCAGCATTGACGATTTTTTTTGCATAGATATTATATTCTTTATTCGTAAGCTGATCGCGAACAACAGCCCCTACTACTTTTCCTTTATCGTAGATGAAGTTTTCCACTTTTGTGTAATTGACTAAATCTGCTCCTCTTGCGGCAGCTTCTTTAGCTACTTCAATCGTTAAACGTGCATCATCTGTTTTATATTCAACGTAGTAACCGCCGCCTTTTAACTCTTTAGATTTCACTAGTGGCTCGCGTCTAAGCGTTTCTTCTGCGCTAAACATTTTGCGGCGCTCTGCACGTTTTACTCCTGCTAAGAAATCATATACGCGCAATCCAATTGAAGTTGAGAATTTCCCAAATGTTCCACCCGTATGGAAAGGTAACAGCATCCACTCCGGAGTCGTTACATGAGGGCCATTTTCATATACAATGGCACGTTCTTTACCAACTTCGGCTACCATTTTAACTTCAAACTGTTTTAAATAGCGTAGACCGCCGTGAACAAGCTTCGTTGAACGACTAGATGTTCCTGCTGCGAAATCCTGCATTTCAACTAATGCCGTTTTCATGCCTCGATGAGTCGCATCAAGTGCAATACCTGACCCAGTAATTCCCCCACCAATTACTAATAAATCATATTGATTTTGTGTCATGTCTACCAATTTATTCGAACGTGTTTGACTTGAAAACATACGTCATTCCCCTTTCATTTTTCAAAGATATCAAAATTTTCCAATATACAAAAAGAGAGACCACAAATCACATATATAGTATGCCTACATATGGATCTGTGGTCTCTCCGATTCTCCAACCAATTTATTAACTTGAATACATTATATCATACATGCGCTTTTAATTAAAGGATTTTCATCAAATAATTACTTAAAAGCCATTGTTGCATGTACGGCTTTTTTCCAGCCGCTATATAATTCTTCACGTTGTTCTTCTTCCATGTTTGGTTCGAAAGATTTTTCCATATTCCACTGTTGCGCAATTTCATCACAATCTTTCCAGTAGCCGACCGCAAGACCCGCTAAATATGCTGCCCCAAGAGCGGTTGTTTCATTCACTTGAGGACGCTCAACAGGAACATCTAACACATCACTTTGGAACTGCATTAAGAAATTATTTTTAACTGCTCCTCCGTCTACACGCAATGTTTTTAATGTAATTCCAGAGTCTGCTTCCATCGCGCTTAATACGTCTCTTGTTTGATAAGCTAATGATTCAAGCGTTGCACGGATAAAGTGTTCTTTTTTTGTACCTCGAGTTAATCCAAACATCGCTCCACGTACATCGCTATCCCAATAAGGTGTTCCAAGTCCTACGAAAGCTGGCACAATATATACGCCGTCTGTAGACTCTACTCGTGTTGCATAGTTTTCAGTTTCAGCCGCATTTTTAAACATTCTCAAACCGTCGCGAAGCCACTGAATAGCAGATCCTGCTACAAAAATACTGCCTTCAAGCGCGTATTCTACTTTGCCGTTGATCCCCCATGCTAATGTAGTTAACAAACCGTGATCCGACTTAACTGCTTTTTCACCCGTATTCATTAACATGAAGCAACCTGTTCCATACGTGTTTTTCGCCATTCCTTTTTCATAGCACGCTTGTCCAAATAAAGCGGCTTGCTGATCCCCTGCTGCTCCAGCAATTGGAATGTTTTGACCAAAGAAATGATAATCTACGGTATGAGCGTATACTTCAGAAGAAGGCTTTACTTCCGGAAGCATAGATTTTGGTACTCCTAAAATATCTAGTAGTTCATCATCCCATTTTAAATCGTAGATATTGAACATAAGCGTGCGAGAGGCATTTGAGTAATCCGTTACATGCGCTTTTCCGCCTGATAACTTCCAAATTAACCATGTATCAATTGTTCCAAATAACAATTCACCGTTTTCTGCTTTTTCTCGTGCACCTTCTACGTTATCTAAAATCCACTTTACTTTCGTTCCAGAGAAGTATGCGTCAATTAATAACCCCGTTTTGTCGCGGAACGTATCGTTTAATCCTTTTGCCTTTAATTCTTCACAAATACCAGACGTTTGACGAGACTGCCATACGATAGCATTATACACGGGTTTTCCTGTTGCTTTTTCCCATACTACGGCTGTTTCACGCTGATTCGTAATCCCAATTGCTTCAATTTGGTCCGCGTGAACGCCTGACTCAGATAAACAAGATGCGATAACAGCAAGGATAGAACCCCAAATTTCACTTGCATTATGCTCTACCCAACCTGGTTTTGGAAAGTACTGCGTAAACTCTTTTTGAGCTACATGCACAACTTCACCTTTTTTATTAAATAACATTGCTCGTGAGCTCGTTGTTCCTTGGTCTAAAGATAAAATAAATTTTTCCATATCAATATCCCCTATTCTCTGTATAGTGTCGTTTCTTTATTGTACATAGTTAGATGGTAAAGCACATTCATTTTTTCGGTACTACTGCTGATTGAATTTGCGCTGCTTTTTGTTTAGAAACCGCGTAGATAACCGCTAAAACAATCACTGCAATACTTAAGACAATCCATAAGCTGTTAGACATTTTATTTAAGAATGCTGCTTGATAAAAGACTGCGCCAATTGATCCCCCTAATAGAGGCCCCACTACTGGCACCCATGCATATTTCCAGTTCGAGCTGCCTTTACCCGGTATCGGCAAGATAGCATGAGCAATACGAGGTCCTAAATCACGAGCAGGGTTGATAGCATACCCTGTTGTTCCTCCTAATGATAAACCAATACTTACGATTAAAAATCCTACTACTAAAGGATTTAATCCATCTGTAAATTTATTTGCTCCAATTGCTAAAATTCCTACTACTAATACAAATGTTCCAATCGCCTCACTTAAAACGTTTGCAAATGGGTTCGCAATTGCTGGCCCCGTTGCAAATACGCCTAGTTTTGTACCAGCATCTTTTGTTTCTTTCCAGTGTGGAAGATAGTGTAAATAAACAACTGTTGCACCAAGAATCGCTCCAATAAACTGAGCTAAAATGTACATCGGTACTTGCGACCATGGAAAATCACCTGTAATAGCAAGCGCTACTGTTAGCGCTGGGTTTAAGTGTGCTCCACTCATATTACCAACCGCATATGCTGCCATGGCTACTGCCATTCCCCACCCCATTGTGATAACAATCCATCCTGAATTAGCAGCAAACGATTTTTTTAAATTGACGCCCGCACATACACCAGCGCCAAGGATAATTAGTATCATTGTTCCAATTACTTCTCCTAAAAATGCTTGCATATAAATACCTCCCCTTTGTATAAACACGGTTAACATTACAAGAAAATAAGAAAATCCACCATACATCCCCCTAATAAAATCATTAAAAGGCTATACCGTGGATCTCCTATTCTCCCTCACAACTATTAACTTATCTAGAAGTTTACTAGATGATGAAAGCGTTGTCAAACAGTTTTTTTAAGTTGAAATACTCCACAGTTCTCTATTTGATGTTGTAACAGCAGAAGCCCCGGCTCCTAAAGCATTACGAACTTCTTCTTCGGTTCGTATTAAACCTCCGGCTAACACCGGAATGCCTGTTTCAGCTTTGACTTCTTGGATTAAAGTGGGCACAATTCCAGGAAGAAGCTCAATATAATCGGGTTTTACTTTCTTCATTAACTCGTAGCTTTTCTTCAAAGCCGTGCTGTCTAATAAAAAGACCCGTTGAATGGCATAGATTCCTCTTTGTTTAGCTTTTAAAATGACGTTTGTTCTTGTCGAAATAATCCCCGCAGGCTTAAACTCCTGACACAAAAAATCAACCGCATACTCATCGTGCTTTAAGCCATGAATTAAGTCTAAATGAATGATTAGCTTTTTTTCATGCTTATGAACCTCTCTCATAATTCCTTTTAGCATGCCCACTTGATTGTCTAAAAGAACTCCGTACTCGTAATTGCTTACTAAAAAATTTTCCAATTGCTTCATATCTCGAACAGCGGGTAATACCGATTGTCCATGAAAACTCATGTTTTCCCCTCTTTTCCATGGTTAGTCCACAAAATTCATTGTAATAGTTTTTATTATGGCAAAAGTTGAAATAAAAAACACCATGCATTTGCATGATGTTTTTAGAAACTGCGTTATTTTTTATATTTAATATTGTAAACGTCATGGCGTCGATCTTTTAATTGACGAACCGTTCCTGATTGACGCTGGCGACGAAGAATTTCTAAATCTACATCTCCAATAACCACCATTTCAATATTAGGGTTACATTCTCCTACAATACCGTCTCGTGCAAATTCAAAGTCAGACGGTGCAAAAATAGCAGACTGAGCGTACTGAATATCCATATTTTCTGTTTCAGGCAGGTTTCCAACCGTACCTGCGATAACCGTATAAATTTGGTTTTCGATCGCACGAGCCTGAGAGCAGTATCTTACGCGCAGATAGCCTTGACGATCTTCCGTACAGAATGGTGTAAAAATAATATTTGCACCTTTATCTGTAGCAATACGAGCAAGCTCCGGAAATTCAATGTCATAGCAAATTTGGATCGCAATTTTCCCGCAATCTGTATCAAACACTTCAACTTTATCTCCTGGGCTAATTCCCCACCATTTTCTTTCATTAGGTGTAATATGCACTTTGTACTGCTTTTCAATTGTTCCATCTCGGCGGAATAGATAGGCAATATTAAAGATATCTCCATTATCTTCTTCGACGAAGTGGGATCCTCCAATAATATTTACGTTATATTTAACCGCTAAGTTAGTAAATAACTCAATGTACTCTTCCGTATATTCTGCTACGCGCTGAACCGCTTTGCTTGGAATTTTTTCATTCAAGAAAGACATGAGCTGAGTTGTGAAAATTTCCGGGAATACGCAGAAGTCGGCTTTTGCATCATAAGCAACATCTGTATAATATTCTACCTGTGTTGCAAACTCTTCAAATGAATTGATCTGTTTCATCATATACTGAACAACACAAATACGCACTGGGAATGATGTTTTAAAATGGCGTTTTGAACGGCGAACATAATCTACGTTGTTCCATTCCATCAGCGTTGCATACTTATTAGAAGCTAGGTCATCAGGAAGATAACCAGGGTTTATACGCATAAGCGTAAATCCGTTCATTAGCTGAAAAGATAGTACTGGATCATAAATTTTATGATGAATAACTTGCTCTACATACTCTCTAGGCGACATTTCAGCTGAATGCTTATGGTAATTAGGAATTCTTCCTCCGATGATGATACTTTTAAGGTTCAATTCACGTGCTAAATCTTTACGCGCTTCATATAAGCGGCGTCCTATTTTCATGCCGCGATACTTTGGATGAACCATTACTTCAATTCCATACAGATTGTAGCCTTCTGGGTTATGATTTGTAATGTATCCTTCGTCTGTAATATCGTCCCACGTATGCTGATCATCGTACTCATCAAAGTTCACAATCAAGCTGGAACAAGATCCGATAATTTCCCCGTCGTACTCTGCACATATTTGTCCTTCTGGAAAAATGGCCAGATGACTTTCAAGCTGTTCTTTTTTCCACGGATCCATTCCGGGGAATGATAGCTTTTGAAGTGCTAAAATTTCATCTATATCGTCCGGTTTGATGTTACGAATAATCATTTTTTTCTCGAATTTTGATAAGTCTATTGTAGACATACGCTCAAACAACCCTTTCTCTCTCTTCATTAGGCAATTAGTTTCCCTGTTTTTTATTATAATAAACATTATTAAAAATTCAAAAAATGAGGGTGAGACATAACGAAATAAATCCAATCGAAAGACGCACAAATGGATTAGCTCGTATGGATAGCTTGTGACACCGCTGTTGACTTCCGTGCAAGACTTCGCTTTCCGCGGGCGGCCGCAGGAGTCTTCACCCTCCCATCAACTGCTAGAAGGAACGAAACAGATGAAATCTGCGTTCACCATAATAAAAAAAACGAACCAAGAATCAAAATTCTGATCAATGGTTCGTTTTTCACTTAGGCTAAAATACTTTTGTCCCAGCCTCATTTTCTATTTGCAAATATCTAATTTTATGGATGTTTTTTTATTAGGATAATTTTCAATAAATCCTGGTCCTAAAGAGACTTTAATGCCATTTATTTTATATACATTATAGCGTTCACCGCGATTTAACGTGCGAATCTTTACCCATTTTCCTTTTTCTTCTTTTAACAAAACCATCGGTGATTGAATCGTTACAAAACCAATTTGGCCTTTTGAGAGCTTTTTCGTTTTACAAAGATTCTGGGCAACTGGAGTACTGCTTATTTTGTATTTGTTTTTAATAGCGATTGAATCAAAACTTTGAGAATGAAATTGACCAATAACCACTTTTGTACCGGTTTGAACGCGGTCAAACAGCCAGCGTACCTCTTCATCATACATACGAATGCACCCTGAACTTGCGTAGGTTCCGATAGAACTTGGATTATTATTTCCATGAATAGCGTACGTGGTACCATACGTTCCGCGCGCATTTAATCCTAGCCAGCGATCACCTAGTGGATTCCTAGGATCTCCTCCGCGAATGTTGTCTTTATAATAAGGCCGGTTTTTAATTTTATTCACAATGCTAAAAGTACCCTCTGGTGTATAACTCATCTGCCTCCCTGTCGCAACTTTGAACGTCTTTACTAATTTTCCTCCATTATAAAAAGCAAGGGTGTTAGTAGATTTATTAATGATAATAAGTTGATTTGACGCCGCAGAAGCATTGCCTGTCAGACCCATCCCTGCGAGTAAAAAAACAAGCCCAACAAAAAAAACAGCCACCTTTTTCATTTATCGACTCCCCCAATTTCTCTTATATCTATATAAGAAAAGTATAGGATGAAAGGCAAACTATCAGAACACTTTTTACCTTATAAGTCAAAATACATTAAAATCTTTCACGCACCCCTTTTTACTGACAAGAAGCAATAAATGTACATAACAAAAAAACGGCCCTTTAAAGGGCCGTTTCATTTGTATTTAAAGCTTCACTTCAACTTTTGCATTTTTCTTAAGTTCTTCAACTTTTTTCTGTAATGCTTCTTGTTTCTTTTGTTGTTCAAGCTGCTGCTTAATTTGAGGCTTTACGTCTTCAAGCTTTGGCATTTGAGATTGTTCTTTACTGCCGCTTGCTTGACTTTGGCTTTGTTTTGCAAATTGATCGTAATAATCTTGAATTTCCTTATCTGTTACTTCAGGTGTTTGGATATCTTTATCTACGTACTGCTGATATTTAATGCTGTCAGCCAGCTCAGACTTTAATTGTGATTGAGTGATTCCTGCATCTTTTAAAGCCGCTTTGAACTGTTTATCTGTTTTGAACTGCTTTTTCGTTTCTTTTAACTTTTTATTTACTTCTTCATCAGTTGCTTTATAGCCTTTGTTTTCAGCTTCTTGCAATAGCAGCGTTTGACCTACTAAATTGTCAATTGTTTGCTGCTTTACTTGTTTAGCTGCTTCTTTAGAAGTTGGGTCTTGTCCCATTTGTTGGTACTGATTTTGTGATGTAGCCAGGGCTGCATTATATTCTTCACCCGAAACTTTTTTACCGTTTACAACTGCTACGGTTTTCTTTTCATCTACTTTTTGTTTATCTAATTTCTTCTGCATTTCTTTTGCTTGCTTTTCCTGCTTTTCCTGAGCCTCTTTTTGCTTCTCAGTTTGTGCAGTTTTTTGATCATCGTTCTTTGATTGCTTTGCATCATCGTTTGAACCACAAGCTGTTAAAGCTGCAGCAATTAACCCAATGAGCAATGTATACATCAGTTTTCTCATGATTAATCTCCTTTCATAATCCCAAACGATTATTAGCTATTCGAAAAAATCATCTAGGGGGCATTGTATATGATATAGGCGTAAAAAGAAACCATTTAGGCTAATTTTAAACATATGTAATAAGATTGAAACGTTTTGTAATCTTATGAAAGGTAAATGCTTTCGTTTATACGACCTGTCTAATCATAACATTATTTAGTATTATTTACATAATTTACAGTAAGCTATTCATCGTACATTCTTTTCTTTAAAGCTTTCTTTACATTAAAGATGACAGTATTTGATCACATAATCTCATCGTTTTTACATTGTCGCTCCCACTGGAAAGAGGTTCTTGGTCATTTGTACAACACTCAATAAAATGAGCCATCTCTCCAACAAAACCACGAAGGTAAAGATCTCGGTAAGCTCCCGACATCGGTGAAGCAGAAGGTGTAAACACACGATCGTTTTCTTTTAATGATTTCCACGGTAATTCATCAAAAGTCTGGGATTCGTGAATAGTTAATGAATTTATTTCGTCAACAAAAGCAAAGCCATCGTCAAATGTCACTAATAAGTTTTCACTTTCTCGAGACCATGCTGTCATGCCAGTAAAATACAGGCTCCCTACAGTGCCATTGTCAAACTTCAGCGAAATACTATTTGAAATATATTCACCATGATTATTTCTGAACCCTGTCACGTGAACGACTTCGCCGAACAAGTGACGGACGAGATCAACAATATGTATGGCAGCAAGCTTCATAAACTGCTCTTCATCTTTACAAAAAGGGGTACTGTCTACAGCAAATCTTGCTTGAAATGAACGGACACTTCCTAGGCTACCTTCTTCAATTAATTCTTTTAACTTCATATAACAAGGCGCATAGCGCTTCATAAAACCTACCATAACTTTTACGCCAGCTTGCTTAGCAGCATCTGAAATCTCTTTTGCTTCTCTTTTATTCATCCCCAAAGGCTTGTCCACATAAACATTTTGTCCTGCTCGAATGCAATCCAGCACCAAAGCAGGATGATCTTCAGGCTGTGCCACAACCACTACTCCATCGCACTTTTCTTGCTTTAGCATTTTCTTATAATCATCGTACGGCGTACCGCTGCTCCCAAATCGTTGAAGAGCAGTTTTTGATCTTTCGATACTGCGTGTGGAAATTGCTTTAATTTCTGCTCCCGCTTCAATAACAGAGGGGTAAATGTTCGTTGATGCGTGAAAGCCTGCACCAATAAAACATAATTTTGCTTTTGTCATGTTTTCGCTCCTATTTATTTTTTGATGGATTTATACAAGTTTGACCATATCACAAGCTCTTTTTGAATGTCCAATAGAAGTCTGAAATATATGATTAAAAAGAGGCCGGTACAGAACTAAATGAATCCAACCTAAAGACGAACAAATGAGATACATGAACTGAACCGCTTATGACACCGCCGTTGATTTCCATGCAAGGCTTCGCTTTCCGCGGGAGTCTTCGCCTTGCCCTTCAATCAACTGCTGGAAGGACGAAACAGATGAAGTTGTATTCACCATAAAAAAAAAAACGAACCACTCATCAAACTTGCTGATCAATAGTTCGTTTTTCACTTAGGCTAAAATACTTTTCTCCCAGCCTCTTTAATTTATGTATGAATTATAAAACGATTCATACGAATACGTAATCAAATTGTTTTCTTTTGCAAAACACTCAATGGAAACAGGAAATAAAAACCCGTATTTTTTTAAAATTGCAATATTTTTTTCGAATTGCTCGCAGTCGCTTTCTTCAATCGGCCGATGTTGAATCGCTTCAATTACGGCAATTATTGTCTGAAGGCTACTAATGACTTGCAATGCTTCATCGAGTAAGCCATTATATAAATGGTCTGTACAATAATCTGGATTTAATAATTCATCAGGATTAAGCTTATCTACAGATACATACCGAGGTAACAAGTCATAGCGAAGCTGTTCAGTCAACTCTTCTATGTAATTCTCCATTTCTGGCGGAGCTGCTTGGGCAATTTTCATGGTTACCCCCCCTTTTTTCTCTTAACTTATGTCTCTTTATTTAGCATAACATAAACATAAAACGAGAACTTCAGGTAGTTATTTCCTCCTAATTATTTACAAGTTCTTTTTAAAGATTAAAGGATATTTACTAGTATGTAAGGAAGGGATTAAATATGAGTATACACGGCCAATGGCTAGAAGATAAAATCGCAAAAAATGATGCAGGGCAAACAATTGAAGATTATTTAAAAACGAAATGGCGTATTCCTAAAAAAACGCTGCATCAGTTTCGGATGAATAAAAATGTGCTTATAAACGGTGAACCTTTACCATGGAGGAACACTCTTAAGGAAAATGATAGAGTGTCACTCCCTTTTTTTGAAGCAGAACCTGATGAAATAACACCTTACAATGTTAATATAGAGATTTTGTTTGAAGATGAACACGTGCTAATTGTAAACAAACCAATAAACCTAAATACTCATCCTTCATCAGAGCAGGACCAAAAAACTCTTTTAAATGCTGTAGCTGCTTATTTTCAAAAAATAGGCCTCAAAACAAAGCCTAGACACGTTCACCGTTTGGACAGCGATACATCAGGTGCTATCTTATTCACGAAGCATTTTGTAGCAAGCTCTGTGTTTGACCAGCTGCTGGCTGAACGTAAAATTAACCGGACTTATGTTGCTCTTGTCCAAGGACTCATGAAACAAGAGCAAGGAATCGTTAATGAACCTATTGGACGCGATCGCCATCACGCTACGAGAAGAAGAGTATCTAGAACGGGACAAGCTGCCAAAACATCTTATCGCGTGTTAAAGCGCAATATGGCAAAAAATGAAACGCTTATTGAACTTTCGCTCGAGACCGGACGCACTCACCAAATACGTGTTCATATGAGTCACATCGGCCATCCATTACTTGGTGATACGCTTTATGGCGGAAAGAGATTAAAAGATCAGCAGCAAGCTTTACATGCCATTAAGCTTTCTTTTATACACCCGTTTACACATCAGCGCGTGTCAGCTGTTGCACCTCTAGATCAGCAGGTTTTTTTACCGTACAGCAACTTGTTTTCCTATTAAATAAAAAAGAGCGCCAATATGTTATTGGCGCTCTTTTTTATTTAATTTTAAATTGACGAATCAAGTTCGCCAATTCTTCACTAATCTCTTGCAAATGTTCAGCCGATTGAGAAACAGTAGAAATAGCTCTAATTTGTTCTTCTGTAGAAGCCGTAATTTCTTCCGTTCCTGCTGCTGATTGCTGTGCAATAGCTGCTATACTTTGAATGGCCGCTACCACGTCTTCCTTATGCTCATCAATGCTGTCCATGCTGCTTGTTACATGTTCGACAGCCGCTGCCACCTGCTCAATGGTAGTAGCAATTTCACGAAAAGCTTGTTCTGTGTCTCCTACCACAAAGTCTTGAGATTTTGAAAGTTCTTCTGTCCGGTTGCATTCTTCACGAGCAGCCGCGACTTCCCCTTGAATCGCTGCAATCGTGTGGCGAACTTGTTCAGTAGCCTGAGAGGACTGTTCAGCAAGTTTTCGTACCTCTTCAGCTACTACCGCAAATCCTTTGCCATGTTCTCCTGCACGAGCTGCTTCAATACTAGCATTTAGTGCAAGTAAATTTGTCTGATCTGAAATGCTATTAATTGTAAAAATAATAGATTCAATTTCTTTCATCTTACTTGTTAACTCTTCCATTACCGTTTGAACACCGTGAATCGTCTGAGATGATTCGGTAGTTTGGTTGCGAAGCAGCTGCATTTGTTTTAAGCCTTTTTCATTGATGGTTACAGCTTCAATCGTCATTTTATTAATCTGGGCGTTTTGTTCAATGACTTCTTCAATTTGTGAAGATAAACTCATCGTTTTGTGATTAGTAGAGTCAGCGTCAGAAGCCTGCTGCGTGGCGCCGCTGGCAATCTCATGGATAGCCCGGCCAATTTCTTCACTGGATGCAGTTGCTTCTTCAGATACAGCACTCAAGTCTTCAACAGACGTTTTTACTGTCTCAACAGACGTCTGAACCGTGCCAATCAATGTTTTCATTTTAGCTACCATATCGTTAAATAAATGAGTAAGTTCACCAATTTCATCTTTTGACTTCGTCTGAACCTGAACTGTTAAATCGCCAGCTGTTACTTTGGCTACTTCGTTTTTCAAGCGGCGAAGTGGATTCGTAATGATTCTTGAGAAAAAGATGGTTAACACCACTGATAATAAGATGCCAATTAACGCAATCCAGACAATCACATTCAGTAAATGATGAGCGCTTGAGAGCATTTCATTATAAATAAAGGCGTTTCCTATCTTCCAATTCGTTCCTTCGAGAGTATCATATGCCATCACTCTCTCTTCACCTTGAAAGGTATACTTCATGAAATCTTTATTCCGGTCTGCTTCGTACATTTTTTTCATAAATGGCTGATTCATTAAATTTTTTCCAGCTTCTGTTGGATGAACGAGCGCTGTGCCATTTTGATCAAATAAAAATGCATATCCACCGTGATTTACTTCTGCTTTACCTACAATGTTTTTTAATGCATCTAAGTCTAAATCAGTAGCTATAACGCCCAGCACATTTTTAGTATCTGGATCTAAAATAGCCTTTGCAATCGTCACAACCGTCTTTTTCGTTGCTGCATCTTCATATGGATCCGTGTAAACAACCTCATCAGGTGATTCTACTGCTTGTTTGTACCACACCCTGGAAGTCGGATCATAGTTTGAACCAAACTCTTGCTTAGGAACAGAATACATTCCTTTATTTTTTGTGCCTATGTATTCAAGTACTAAGTTAGGATACTTTTCTTTAAACTGTGTAAACTCTTTTTGAACTGTGTTCCATGTAAAATACGGATTTTTCTCTTGGTTTGTTTGATTTCCTTCCTGCTTAACAAAATTAACGATTACATCATTTTCACTATACGTCAGCAAAGAACGACTATACATGTCTAAGTACGTATGAATCGTTTCTTTTAACTCTTTCACTTGACTTTGAGACTGAATCTCTACATCTTTTTCTATTTGTGTTTTGGTAAATTGATAAACAGCCCCTGAAACAACTAATAATAAAATAGCTATAAAAATACTAAAAAATACTACGAGCTTTGCACTTAACCTCTTCATTCCCTCACCCTTCTACAAAAATCTTTATATTACTAATAACGGCTTTTCATTTTCATTTTTGAAGAAGTTTTTGTGATTTATTTCAAATTTCTCCAAAAATAAAACCAGCCCATCCTTTCATAACGAAAGAACGTGCTGGTTTTATTTTTGCTTTTCGTATGCATCAGGTTCAATATGAACAAGCGTATCTTTAATCTGATGCTCATCGTTCATCATATGTTCAATTTGATCAGCAATTTCATGGCTTTTAATAACATTTAAATGGGGATCTACTTTAACAGTTACATCAATCACGACTTGATTACCAAGCTTGCGCGCTTTCACATCTTCTACTTCTTTTACACCTTCTACAAGCCCAATGCTTTCTTTGTAGTGCCCTAACTTTTCTTCATCAAATCCGTCCGTTAAGGAGTGAGCCGCTTCTTTAAAAATCTCGATGGCTGTTTTACAAATAATAATTCCCACAGCAAAAGCAGCTACCACGTCCAGCCAGGGCAGGCCGAATTGTGAGCCGAAAATTCCCACAACAGCCCCTATACTCACAAGTGCATCAGACAAATTATCTTTAGCAACCGCATATAAAGACTGGCTATCAAGTTTTTTAGCAAGCTTAATATTATACCGGTAGACACCACCCATAACAGCAGCCGCTCCAAGACCTACCCAAGCAGCCAGTAAATTAGGCGCTTCAGATTTGTCCATAAATAATGACTGACCCGCGTCGACCAATACTTCTAGTCCGATGACCATCATGATAAAAGAAGCAATAAGTGAAGAGATATGTTCCGCTCTGGAATGTCCATAGGGATGATCATTATCGCGAGGTTTTTTAGAGATTTTTAAGCCGACTAAGACGGCAATTGATGCAATAATATCTGTAACATTATTAAGACCGTCGGCTTTTAAAGCAGAGGAAGCGGTGACACCCGCAATAATAAGTTTACATGCTGATAAAAAGATATATGATAAGATACTAACCCAAGCGCCTTTTTGGGCTTGCTCATAGTAGTTCTCCATCCCTTCCACTCCTTTATTCAAAATAAGCAAACTTAGTGTAACAAATGGATTTCGTGTGGGTCTATAGAAACATTATTGGCTGTTAACATACAAATAGAGAATGTTAAACTCTTTAGCTTTCTGCAAAACAAGTTGCCTTTACTCAACACTTTAAACGTTTAAGATCTTTCTAAATGTGGCACTTCATGTAGAAGAACCCTTTTTTAAATCGCCCTGTAAAATTGTTTACTATTTTTTTAAGGGTGTGATTTTTATCACAGCCGAGGGTATTTATTCTTGTTACACTAACATTGTGAAAAACATCACAAAATAAAATTCAAAGGATGATACAAATGAAAACACAATTTACACCAAAGACACGAAAAGTTGCCGTTATCGGAACTGGTTTTGTTGGCTCAAGCTACGCTTTTTCAATGGTCAATCAAGGTATTGCCAATGAATTAGTGTTAATCGATATGAACAAAGAAAAAGCAGAAGGCGAAGCACGCGATATCAATCATGGAATGCCATTTGCCACACCGATGAAAATCTGGGCTGGAGATTATAAAGACTGCGCTGATGCTGATTTAGTAGTTATTACAGCGGGCGCTAATCAAGCTCCAGGGGAAACGCGCTTAGATCTAGTTGAAAAAAACGTTAAAATTTTTGAATGCATTGTAAAAGATATTATGAACAGCGGATTTGACGGCATCATTTTAGTGGCAACAAATCCAGTTGATATTCTCGCACACGTTACACAAAAAGTATCAGGATTACCAAACGAACGAGTAATTGGTTCAGGAACGATTCTTGACACAGCTCGCTTCCGCTACTTGTTAAGCGACTATTTCGAAGTAGATTCTCGCAACGTCCACGCTTATATTATGGGGGAACATGGAGATACGGAATTTCCTGTTTGGAGCCACGCGCAAATTGGCGGTGTGAAGCTCGAACATTTTATCAATACTGCTGCTATTGAAAAAGAGCCGGATATGCAGCATCTATTTGAACAAACACGCGATGCGGCTTACCATATTATTAATCGAAAAGGAGCGACTTATTACGGAATTGCGATGGGACTTGTACGCATCACCAAGGCTATTTTAGATGATGAAAATTCTATTTTAACGGTATCTGCTTTATTAGAAGGACAATACGGTATTTCTGATGTGTATATCGGCGTGCCGGCTATCATTAATAAAAACGGCGTGCGCCAAATTATTGAATTGAATTTAACTCCTCACGAACAGCAGCAGCTCGAGCACTCTGCTAGCATTCTTAAGCAAACTCGCGACAGAGCTTTTGTGTAACATCAAAAGATTTTTGCGGGGGACTCCCCCGCTCCCTTGTTTTAAATATGTAGTAGAGGTGTATGAATATGACGTGGACTCAAGTATATAATCCGTTAAATAATATTTGGCTTTCTGCACTAATTGCACTCATCCCCATCATCTTTTTCTTTATTGCTTTAACTCTTTTGAAATTAAAAGGACACATTGCTGCTGGTATTACGGTACTTCTTTCTATGATTATTGCTATTTATTTTTATGATATGCCTGCCTCAATGGTCTTAGGAGCCACAGGCTATGGGTTTTTGTATGCACTTTGGCCCATCAGCTATATTATTATCGGCGCGGTGTTCTTATACAAGCTAACTGTCAAAAGCGGACAGTTTACTACCATTAGGCAATCTATTATTTCAATAACCGATGACCCCCGCTTGCAAATGCTGCTTGTTGCTTTTTCCTTTAATGCTTTTTTAGAAGGAGCAGCAGGATTTGGAGCTCCAATTGCCATTACAGCAGCGCTTCTAGTTGGACTTGGATTCAAACCGTTAAAAGCAGCGGCGCTATGCTTAATTGCTAATACAGCTTCAGGAGCTTTTGGCGCCATGGGGATTCCTGTCATTGTCGCAGGACAAGTATCTGGCATTGATCCAAAAGAAATTGCTCATTTTCTTGGCACGCAGCTTCCGATTATTTCTTTTCTTATCCCTTTTTTACTTGTCTTTATTATGGATGGGATAAAAGGATTAAAAGACGTATGGAAAGCAACGAGCATCACAGCCATTTCCTATGCACTGACGCAGTATTTAACTGTTACATACATCGGCCCTGAACTTCCAAATATCACATCTTCTATTGTGAGTTTGCTTGCTCTTGCTTTTTATATTAAAAGAACAAGCTCGGCAGCAGCTAAAAGCTTCAGCCTGTCACCAAAACAAATTTTAAAGGCTTGGTCTCCTTTTATTCTATTAACGATACTCGTTACGGCTTGGAGCATTTCTTTTGTCAAAACGGCGCTTGAACATCTGAACCTGCTTATTAACGTCCCATTTTTACACAATCACGTAATTAAAGCAGCGCCTTTAGTAAAAGATCCTACGCCTTACGCTGCTGTCTTAAAAATAGACTTATTTGCAGCAACAGGTACGGCAATTCTTATCGCTTGTATCCTTTCAGTTTTCTTGCTTAACGTATCGGCAAAAGTGGCATGGACCACTCTTTTGGAAACCGTAAAAGAACTATCAAGACCTATTATGACGATTATGATGGTCATTGCTTTTGCTTTTATTTCAAATTATTCAGGACAGTCCTCTACACTTGGATTGGCACTCGCTACATCAGCTGCTTATTTTCCATTTTTATCTCCATTTCTTGGCTGGATTGGCGTATTTCTAACGGGGTCTGTCGTATCGAATAATGCGCTGTTCGGCAACTTGCAGCTAACTACTGCTCAGCAAATTAATGTCTTGCCAATTATTCTCGTAGCGGCTAATACTGCCGGCGGCGTGATGGCTAAAATGCTTTCTCCTCAATCAATTGCTGTCGCTGCTGGAGCAGTAGGTTTAGCCGGAAAAGAGGGTGAACTGTTTAAATACACGCTCAAATACAGCATGGGATTTTTGATACTAGGAGGATTTGTTACCTTTTTATTGGCTTGGTGGTTATGATAAAAAACTGCTAAAAATCCTGTTATTACCTTGTTTCTTTCATTTAAACAAACGTTTGATTATATAAAAAAGTCCCCAGTTAGCGCCGGGGATTTTTTTATTCTGAAATAAGTAAACCTATATTGCCAAATTGTTTTCCTTTATCTAATCGTTCGCAAGCTGCAGCTGCCTCTGACAGCGGATAGAATCTATCGACGATTGGTTTAATTTGATGTTTCTCTATAAAATCCATCATGTCCACAAATTCTTCCTGACTTCCCATAGATGTGCCAAGTATATTGAATTGAGGATAAAAAATAGTTCTTAGAGGCAATTCAACTTCATTTCCAGAACTCGCACCAAAATTAACAATTCTTCCATTTGGCTTTAGTATTTCAAAATACGTCGGAAATAAAGCTGCCCCCACACTATCAAGTATGATATCTACTTTTCTATCGTTGATTTCTTCTTTTAGGTTACTTCCACTGTCTAATGCATAATCAGCTCCGTACTCTAGGGCTTGCTTTCTTTTTTCATCACTTCTAGAAGTAACCGTTACGTCAGCTCCGATAGCTTTTGCGAATAACAAGCCATAAGTCGCGACTCCGCTCCCTATACCAGGAATAAGTAGATGTTCTCCTTTTTTTAACTGCCCTTTTGTAAAGAGAGCTCTATACGCAGTTAAAGCTGATAATGAAAGAACTCCCGCTTGTTTCCAAGATAGATAAGGCGGCTTTTGCACAACATTATCCGCTTTTATGATTACATACTCTGCAAACGTTCCATTCGATGGACCACCTAAAATTTTAGGCGTAAACGGAATGTCCTCTATACGATCCCACTCCAGACTTGGATTAATGATCACTTCTATTCCAATTTTTAAACCTTTTACGCCTTCTCCCACTTCTTCTATAATACCTGCACCGTCTGAACCGGGAATAAACGGCTTATCTCCTTTGCCTCGATTATTCATAACAAATAAATCTCTCCGGTTTAAACCTGCTGTTTTTAACCTTACTTTTACTTCTCCTCTTTCAGGGGGCATCTCCTGAAGATCTCTGTAATTCATGCCTGCTATACCGCTTTTCTCACTATGTATAATGACTTTCATGATTTCGCCTCCTCTTAATCTACTCTACTAAAAAGCTCAAAACCGCAAAAGAAATATGCCCAAAAAAAGGAAAAAAACTTTTAAAATCGCTTTTTCACCGTTTTATCTTTATTTTTCTGTATCCTAAAAGTATTCAGCTTCTTTTATTACAGTTTTGTTACAAAAAAGATTATTTGTAACAAAACGAATATAAAATAGAAAAATCGGTTTAAAAATCCTGATAAATCAACATTTATCCGCAATTTATTTACTATATCTACTTCAGAAACTAGTAAAAATCTAAAAAAATTTAAGAAAAAAAGACAAAACACTTTCTTTTATTACAGATTTATTGTAATATAAATGTAACAAAAGAAATATAAAACACATAATCGTTACATAAATAAGGTTAATTAATTAGGAGTGAGTTAGAAATGAAAAAAATTGGACTAGTTTTATCATCAATCGCTATTTTCTTTACACTAAGCACTGGAGTTACAGCACAAACAACATCTTCAACACTAACGGATGCAAATGCTGTCAAAATTGCAGCTAGTGCCAGCAATCATTTCTGGAGTGCTCTGCACGGTTATAAAAACAAACCATGTACAGAACGTACATTTGAATATAAAGGAACTGAGTACGTGTACCTTTGCCCTGAATTTGATACAAAAGCTGAGCTATCAAGCTACTTATCTGAGACATTTACAAATAGTGCAGTAGAAAAAGGATTAACAAATTACGGCTATATCACATATAACGGCAAACTTGCACATCCAATCGGCGACGGATTCAGCATGTTAGAGTGGTCAAAAGCAAAAACAAAGCTTGTGTATCAAACAGCAACAGTTCGCTCTTATGAATTCACAGTTCCAACTGTAGATGGCGGCAGTGTAAAACGAACTGTCACATTCTATAAATCTAATTCTCAGTGGAAAGTAAATAAATTTGACGCTGTTCAATAATAAAAAAAGCAGGCCTGCTTGAGCAGACCTGCTTTTTTCTTTTTGATCGATAACATAAATAAAACTTCTACTTACAGCGCTCTAATAGCTGTAAATAGAAGTTGAGATCACAAGTTTAAGTAAATCAAATTTTGTCGAATCCTGTAGAAACATTGATAAGTTACGTTTTATATTACAGGCTAAATTGCTTGTTGTCAACATGATTTAACAAAAAGATAAATCGACATATACTAAACATATCAAAGACTTTTTGATATCGCAGTTGGCAGACATTATTCTATACATATATCAATGCAAGCAAGAAAGAAGCGCTCTTCATTTCCCATTAAAAATAAAAACATTAGCTTGGATTTTGTTCATGTTCCTTTGGGTTATCATGTACAGGGTGCGCCCCTGGGAATAACCTTTGAGCTTTTTCATGAAGGTTTTTGTTTTCATAATTAAATGCGCTATACGTTCGCTGCCCTTCTTCCCATGAAGTAGATTTCCCCAGTTTTTGATTAACCGGAGAGCCGAAGGGACCGTCTGGAAATTCTTCAGCGGTTATATACTCGTGGCTTTTTTCTACTGTAGAGAAATCACGATACGAGGGCTGTTTGTCTTCTTTCAATGATTTCACCCCTTCTTTCTAGAAGATTTTCTACTAGTATGCACACTTCTTTGTAAAAAACCCTCTTAAATTAGTCTAAATCAGGGTATGATAACTATACATTTACTTTTTAAAGGAGTTGAACAGCTTGGAACCTAGACCTCAGAAAGGAACTTTTTTCCGAGAAAAAATCTTAAATAATAAATTTGTTGTATATACAATTATTATTTTTATTCTCAGCATGACTATTTTTTCGTTATCAAAAATCGGATTTATTTTAATTCCTATCTCTATTTTTATTAAAACAATCGCACTGCCGATTATCTTAGCAGGAATTTGCTTTTATTTATTTAATCCGCTTGTTGACTTTTTAGAACGAAAAGGTGTAAAACGAATTATTTCCATTCTTGTTTTATACATAGTGATTATCGGCGCATTAGCCATTATTATTTCATCGGTTATTCCGCCTCTAAAAAATCAAGTTGACCGTCTTATTGATAATATCCCAGAGCTGACGCATGACGTTCAGCATGCGGTGACGAACCTTTCGAATAACCGATATGTCGAACAAGGTCTTCAGTCGGCTAACACGGACCTAGATAAGATTTCAAAAGATGCATCAAAACACTTGAGTAAATATGTTTCTGGATTTTCAAGCGGTATTGTGAACTTTGTCGGCACCATTACAGAAATTATATTATCGGTTGCCGTTTTACCCTTTATTCTTTTCTACTTATTAAAAGATGGGAAAAACTTACCTAATTACATTGTAAAACTGCTTCCAAACCGCTCTCGTTCTGAAGCTAAATTCATTTTAGCCGACATGAACCACGCATTAAGCGCATATATTCGCGGGCAAATTTTTGTTGCGATTTGTATAGGTGTACTGCTTTTCATTGGCTATCTGATTATTGGGTTAGATTATGCATTACTTCTAGCGATTATCGCCATGGTAACCAATGTTGTCCCTTACCTTGGTCCTATTATCGCCATTATTCCAGCCATTATTATTGCGTTTATTACGTCTCCTTTCATGCTTGTAAAACTGGCCATTGTCTGGGCAGTTGTTCAATTACTTGAAGGCAAAGTAATCTCTCCGCAAATTATGGGAAGAAGCCTGGATATTCACCCGATTACGGTCATTTTTGTCATTCTAACCGCCGGAAACTTATTCGGAATCATCGGTATTATTTTAGCCGTTCCTGGATATGCCGTTTTAAAAGTTATTATTACGCATATTTACCAATTCATCCGTTTGAACTCTACTATGTATCCAGATAAAAAAGCATAATAAAAAGCCCATCGATTTTCGATGGGCTTAACTTTTTACTTTTGTTCTTCTTCATCTTCACGATCAAACCAAAGGAGCTCTTGATCATCTTCATCTCCATTATAGTTGATGAGAATTTCTTCTCCTGCTTGGATATCCGTATATGCATAAAAATCAAAGGTATGATTGTCAAAATTAATTTCATACGTAGCATTGGGTGTATACGAGTGATTAAACAGCATACCGTATCCCAAAAGAATAGCCGTATGATTCACTCCATATTCAAAAGCATAATCCGCTAGTGTTGTTTTCTCAATAAAATCATGCTCTTTATTAGGATAAGCGATAACAGGAGCTTCGTGAATAAGCGTTCCTTTTTTAATATCTTGCTTAGCAAATACACCTCTGTTAAATTCTCCGTCGCTTATCGTAGACATTTTTATTTCGATCATATTCGTCACCTATATATTCTTTCCTCTAAGATTTTCTTCTTCCCTAAGCTTGACAGTTTATAATGGGGAAATCAACTGTTTTTCATAACCACTTGAATATAAGCTGAAGGAACACTTATCATACGCACTTGTGTAAGCACTTACCTTGTTAGAAACACGCAATTTGATTTTATTTTAGACATAGAAAAGCAATGACCTGGGGCATAGCGCTTTTTTGAGCCATTCAACATGTGAAGAATCGTTTTTCTCTGTGATATAATCGTTTATGCTGCTTTTTTATGTTAATCTATGACTTTTATTACTGATTTTATCTTATGTTAGAAAGAAGGTTTCACATGAACTTAAATCACGACAGAGATGGTGTGATATATGCGGTCCTTTCTTATCTTATGTGGGGGCTCACGCCAATTTATTGGAAGCTGGTTCACCACGTAGCACCAGGTGAGATTTTAGCTCAGCGCGTTTTTTGGTCTTTTATTTTTATGCTTATTCTTTTATTAATGACAAAGAAATGGCGTACATACATTACGTTTATAAAAGAAATAGTGAAAAAACCATCCTTATTCTGGTCCCTTTTTACTGCGTCTGTACTTATTAGTGCAAATTGGGGCATTTTTATGTGGGCTGTCATTAATGGAAAAATAGTAGAAGCGAGCCTTGGACAATATATTAATCCCCTAACAAGTGTTTTATTAGGTGTTATTTTCTTAAAAGAGAGATTAAGCGGGGCTCAAATTTTTGCATTTATACTAGCAGGAATCGGCGTCTTAACGCTTAGTCTTCATTATGGTGTGGTTCCTTGGATTTCGCTTAGCTTAGCTGTTACCTTCGGATTATATGGTTTGGCAAAGAAAAAGATTAAAGCTGATTCAACGATTGGATTAACTCTTGAAACGATGGTCATCTCCCCTATTGCATTAGCATACATAGGCTACCTTACGTTTCAATCACACTTGCAGTTTTTTGATTCTTTTTCAACAAGTCTTTTATTAATGGGCAGTGGAGTAGTTACAGCTTTACCACTCCTATTATTCACAAAAAGTGCTAAAAAAGTATCATTATCAATGCTTGGTATTCTTCAATATATTTCACCAACCTTGTCTTTGCTAGCAGGAGTCATTCTATACCATGAAGCGCTAACAAAAGCTCATGTTATTGCTTTTAGTTTTATTTGGTTAGCTCTTATTGTTTATACGTTCTCATCTATTACTAAATGGGGGAACAGAAAACAAATAAGAAATAAAGTGGAGGCTTAACAGAATCATACACTCTCTTACGTATTATTTTTAAACAAAATAGGCTGGGAGGAGCATTATTTATGAAACGAATTATTGACTCGCATATTCATCTAGATCAATATGAACAGAAAAGCTGGAAAGACATAGTTGAGCAGGATCCTTCGTTACAAGCGCTTATTTCTGTATCTTCTACATTACACTCTTGCCAACTTAATCAAAAAATCAGCAAGTTATATTCCTGCGTGAAACCTGCCTACGGATTTCACCCTGAACAAATGCTGCCTTCTTCAAATGAATTAGCGGAGCTGTTTGCTTGGATTGATCAAAACAATGAAGAAATGATCGCTGTTGGGGAGGTTGGTCTACCTTATTACTTAAGTCAGACCTATACTCTTTCTCTAGAGCCCTATTTGGAGCTGCTTGAAGCTTTTATTATTCATTCAAAAAAATGGGGGAAACCGCTAATTCTTCACGCTGTATATGAAGATGCTGAGATCGTGTGCGACTTACTAGAAAAACATTCTGTGCCTAAAGCTCACTTCCACTGGTTCAAAGGAGCTAAAAAAACCGTTGAACGAATGAAAAACAACGGCTACTATATTTCCGTTACACCTGATATTGTATATAAACCTAAAATCCAAGCGCTTGCCACAGATTACCCTCTTGACTACTTGATGGTCGAAACAGATGGTCCGTGGCCATTTGAAGGACCTTTTCAAAACCAGACAACGGTTCCATCAATGATGCATCAGTCCGTTCAGGAAATAGCACGTCTCAAAAGGGTTTCTGTAACGGAGACATATGATTTTTTATATCGAAATACAGCTCATTTTTATAATCTCTCCACATAAAAAGCCTTTCCCTAAGGAAAGGCTTTTTATATCTAAATTCGTTTCACAAGTTTTACGATCAGCACAATCACTGCAATGACAAGAAGAATGTGAATGATGCCGCCGCCAATATGAAAAACTAATCCTAATAACCAAAAAATAAATAAAAGTCCAATAATCGTCCACAACATAATTTTTTCTCCTTTTTTATATGTAGTATTTGTTATAATTTTATATTTCCCTAAATGTGCATAAATAAACGCATTTCATATACATCTTTTCACTAAAGAAGATTCACATAATGTACAAAAAGCAATCATGTTCTCTGTGGTAAAATAAGTATGTAATCTTATTTAATTTAAGCGGAGATGATTAACTATGACATGGATTGTATTACTTTCCATCATTCTTGTAAGTGCACTCAAAATATTAATAACGTGTCTTCCAACTCCAGTGGTCAAATGGCTTATGACTAAATTTCAATTACACCCAACACTTGATGATCAAAACGCTACTGTCACAGTTGATGGGAAACATTTAGAAGGCAAAGACAAAATGCAAGTGATTGATTATTTTAATAAAGCAACATTTTTAAAACAATATTATGTCCATGAAGGAAATAAGGACTATTATAAACACCTAGAAGACAGTGAAACTCCACTTGTTATCGATACGAAAAAAGGGAAAAACGATGTTCGACTATGCGTATACAGCTATCATGATCATGTCGACGTCGTGAAACAATACAAAAAGAAGATTATCGCCTACAGCCTGCTGTCTGATCACCTTCAAAAGCAGTCCATAACAGCTGACCTAGCTTAAACCAGTCGCCTACAAGGCGGCTTTTTTAGTTTTTAGTTTTAGTTTGAAGTTACCTTACTTAAAAATACCAAACTTTAACATTAAATCTAATGCTATAACATAAATTAATAGAATTTTCTAACTTTTTTAAGAGGTGATGGATAATGCTTTCTTTGTTAGGGTTTGGCATGATTGCTACTTTTCTTTCTTTTCAAGTGGGCCTTTGGGACAACTATTATCATGACAATTACAGCCATTTTAACGAACGCTGTTTCCCTTTAGACTCCTACTATAAAAAAAGGAAGCCGACTACCATAAGGCAATCGGCTCACACATGTAGGATATTGATTTAACACTAACAAAGTACAACACAACACTAGTAATTATATAATATATTTCATTATTTTGAAAGCGATTTCATATATATTTTTAAAAATATTTTGTTACTTGTTTTTTACAGAAAAGAACCACGTTTCAGCCAATTCGAAACGTGGTTCTTTTCTGTAAGGACTTGCCCTACAGGCTATAAATGTAAGTTACGTTCATTATAGCATGAGCCCATATACAGATTCCATGGTAATTACTGTATGATCTCGTTACGTTACGACTCGTTGTATTTTTCTGTCCATGTGCAGCGTATTCCATGGTTCATCCTGTTCAGCTAGCCTTTTGATAAAGCCTTGTGAAGCCCAAAAAGGAATAGCGCCAGGTAAAAAAGGATGAGTATGCAGATACAGCGTGTCATAAAAATGACTTTGGGCAAATTGTTCAACTGCTTTTAACAGCTGCTGTCCAATGCCTAGACGCCGGTACGCTGGATCGACATAGCATTTTACAATCTCAGCTGCAGTTCTATGTTCATATCGCTCTTTTAATGCATGAAACCGTCCATCGTAAGCGTATAAACCAATGGTTCCAATTACTTGTTGATTTTCCGTAACAGCTGCAAAAAAAGCAGCGTCTTTCGCTTGAACGTAATGTTCATTAAAATGAAGCAAATCCACAGGAAGCCGATTTTTTTCCAGCATAGGAAATAGCTCATTCCGCATATTCATGACAAACTGAATCACTTCAGCATCCTTTTCTTTTACTTCTTTAATTTGATACATTTGTACTTCTTGCACGTTTACTGTCACATCCTTTTAGCGATCATTGTATACTTTTTCTTTTCTCTGCTTATGCTGCAATGTTAACTACGGCGTTACGTCTAAATGCTGAGTCAGCATATAATACTCGCTTGGATTTGTTGTCCAGTTTTTCACTTTTTGATTATAAGCAACAACAATGTTTGGATGTACAATCGATGACGTCAGCATTTTTCTATTAATCAAAGCGGTTGCTTGTTTGGCTAACTGATCTCGTTTTGCGTCATCTACTGTTGAATTTAACTGTTCTATCATTTTTGTTAGCGTATCATCATTAATCCGGCTGGCATTTAAACCACCGCCGGGCAAATAGTTCGTACTTAAATAATAGCTGGCATCTCCTCTAGGTGCTGTGATAAGGCTGTACAATGCTAAATCCCAATCATCTTTTGCCATTACATATTCATCGCTATCTTCAACTAGGTGAATCTTAATAGTAATTCCTAACTCTTTGGCATTAGACTGTATAAGCTGAGCAATTAAAGGCAGTTCTGGCAAAGAACTATATGTGACAAGAGAGAGCGATAGTGGCTTTCCATTTTTGATTGCTTTGTCATTTTTGATTTGATAGCCTGCTTTCTCTAAATATTTTTTAGCAGATGTCATACCTCTTTGCTCATTAGCAGTACTATCAGCAAAAGGAAATTGGGGTAAAAATGGACCTCGAGCCGCTGCCGCTTGATTGTTCATGATGCTGCTAACAATTTCTTTTCGGTTCAATAAGGTATCGATAGCTTTTCTTACATTTTCGTCTTTTAATGCGTCATTAGTTTGATTGTAAAGCAATAAATGGGTGCGCACACTAGGTACTCCACTTACTTTAAAAGACGGATCTGTTTGTAAAGTGCCCAAGCTTTCTAAAGGCGGGCGATAAATAATATCGGCTGTTCCAGATTGAAGAGCAGCAACTCGCGCATTAGCATCTTCGTTAAATCCAAAGATCGCACTTTTCAATTTCACTTTTCCACCCCAATAATTTTCATATCTTTCTAATTTTACTTGATTTCCTTGATCAAAAGACAAGACGCGAAATGGACCCGTACCAATGGGCTTCTTAGCTATATTAGAAGCATTAACATCTATAATAGCTGTATTTGGATGCACTAATTCAGAAGGAAATTTAGGCATTGGTTCTTTTAATGTAATTGTCAGCGCATGACTGTTCGCTTTCATTTCTTTAATATTTAAAGCGTTTTTCATCGCATAACTTTGGTCTATCGTTCTTTGAAGAGAAGACTTAACGGCATTTGCATCCAGCGCTTTTCCGTTTTGAAACGTGATGTTCTTTCTTATCATAAATGTCCATGTAAGGCCGTTATCTTTCGTTTCCCACTTTTCAGCAAGCCAAGGCTTTATTTTTAAATCGTCGTTGATTTTAACAAGCGTCTCCCCTACTCCCCCACGAACTGCTGTATAATTATCGTCCGTATGAGGATCAAGCGTTGCAGATGTAAAATTAAATAAAAACGTCACACTTTTATCCGTTTTCTTTCTTTCTTTTATACTTACGCTCTCTTCATTAGGAGCGCAAGCAGTGAGGCAAAGTAACATGAGAAATATCATAGATACAAGTTTTTTATTATTTATCATTCATTTTTCCACCTTCTATTTTAATACACAAAAAAAGCACTTCTAAAAAGAAGTGCTTGCCTTCACAACAAATTCAGATAAACGTATCCCTTGTTTATCGTATTTTTGATTCTGCCAAAACACCTCCCTATCCTCGTAGGTTATTGTGTGCTGCGATTTATGGCAGGTCTCCTGGCTTCAAGTCACTGCCTTATACCGCCTTCCCGTCTCTAAATAGACAGTGGCTTTTTGACATAAGGCTCCTTGTTACAGTGGCGGGACCGCTCCGGATTTTCACCGGATTCCCTTTTAAGGCAATTGAAAAACAATTGCCACCATAAAAGCTGGTTATTTAATTTAGTAGCGTGCTCTTGAAACTCTAGAAGTGGAAGCTGATGGTGAAATATCTTCATCATCAAATCCAGTGGCAATAACGGTTACCATCATTTCGTCCTTTAAATCTTCATTAATCACAGATCCAAAAATCATATTTAAGTCCTGATCAGAAGCGGACGTGACAATATCTGCTGCTTCCTGTACTTCGTAAAGACTCAGGCTGCTGCCGCTCGTAATGTTCAGCAGCACGCCTCTTGCTCCATCAATCGATGCATCTAGCAGCGGACTAGAAATCGCTTTTTTCGCTGCTTCAATTGCTCGATCTGATCCCGAAGCTCGTCCGATACCCATAAGCGCAAATCCTTGATTAGACATAATTGTTTTTACATCAGCAAAGTCAAGGTTAATCAGCCCTGGAACAGCGATTAAATCTGAAATACCTTGAATACCTTGGCGAAGAACATTATCTGCTTCACGGAATGCTTCAAGCATAGGTGTCTTTTTATCAACGATTTCAAGCAAACGGTCGTTTGGAATGACAATAAGGGTATCTACCGATTCATTCATCGCAGTAATACCGCCTACTGCTTGCTTGGTACGTTTATTTCCTTCAAACTTGAAAGGACGAGTAACTACTCCAATTGTTAAAGCATTTAGTTCACGGGCAATTTGGGCAATAACCGGAGCTGCTCCAGTACCAGTGCCTCCCCCCATGCCAGCTGTTACGAATACCATATCTGCGCCTTGCAGTACTTCTTGAATTTGCTCTCTGCTTTCTTCTGCAGCTTCTCTTCCTACTTCTGGATTAGCTCCTGCACCTAATCCTCGCGTTAATGCCGCACCAATCTGCATTTTCACATCTGCTTTAGATAAATTAAGCGCCTGAGCATCCGTATTAACGGCGATAAATTCTACCCCTTGTACACCATGTTCAATCATACGGTTAACGGTGTTATTTCCTCCACCGCCGACTCCAATTACTTTAATTCGCACTAATGGCGATACATCTCCATCAAATCCAAACATTCTAAGTTCCTCCTCAATGATCAAAATTACTTTCTCTTATTATCCGAAAAAACACGTGAAGAACCTTTTACTCCTATGTTTAACGCGTAACTGTTCTTTTGTTTTACAGATTTTATACATTTCTCTTTTAACCTTTAAATCTTTACATCTTTATGTAAAATTATTGTTGTTCCGAAGTTAGTACGCCGAACTCTTTTTTGGTTTTCCCACTCAAAACGGCATATAAGCTTATTGTATCATTCATTTGACAGATGTCTGTATTTAATTTTGAGTAAGATGTGACTAAGAGAATAATATTTTTATAGACAAAATGAGAAAAAGCCCTTAGAAATAAGGGCTTCTCTAGATAATAAACCATTTTATAATTTCCCAGTTAAGAATTGAGCTTCTCCCATACCAAAGCTCCAGTCAGCATTACCGTTTTCAACAATTGAAATCATAATGTCGCTTGGCTGAATTCCGCAGCTTTCTCCCAGCTCTTTTACAATTAATTTGTAAAGAGCTTGTTTTTGCTCTTCTGTTCGCTGTTTGCTCGTCACACTTATAATAACCAAATCCTTGCTTCTCTCAAAGCCAAGACCTGTATCTTCAATAATCATTTCATGAGCAGGATGCTGATGTACAATTTGATAACGATCGCGTTCTGGGACGCCAAAGGCTTCTAGCATCGCTCGATGAGTAGCGTCTAGTAATGTTTTTAACTCTTTTTCGTCTCTTCCTTCTATTACATCAAATCTAAGTAATGGCATACTAAGTAACCTCCAGCTTTTTGTCTAATGTATTATTGCTTTATCATATCACAACTATCATTTGTAAAAAAAAGATACGCTATTCACAATGTGCTCTCTAGTGAAAGAGACCTCAAACTCTTCAATAAAAGCTGAACCTAATAAAAAGAAATGAGCAGCATAACGGCTCATTTCATTAGTACAAAAATATTTATAATAAGAGCTAAAATACATGCAGATACAATGGCAATGAGTACGTTCATCACAAGGTTTTGCGAGGATGTTTTAGCTTGTTTTTTCATATCAGCCCGACTCATCTGTTGCTTTTCATGATCACTTTTAGACATCACGTAGCCTCTCCTATTCATCAAAATGTCAGCAGTGTATAAATGATTTTTGAGAAACCTTGATCCAGTTCTTTTGTATAAACAGCAGCACATGCAGGTTATCATCAGTTATTTTAGCATGTTTTGTCAAATAAGTGGACTATGTAGCGCTTCAATTTAGTATTCACAGCCAAATATATTTAAATTCGTTGCTTTTCTCTTCTTTTCTCGCTATTGTTTGAGAAGAAGGATAATTAGATACGATAAAGGATGATACGATATTGAATAACCATACGCAGCTGCCTCAGTATATCTACACATACGCATGCAGCGAAGAGGAACTCTCACTATGTCAATTAGAGAGACGCTCTCTTTTTGAAATTGAAACTGAGAAACCTATCATAAAAAGCGCCGTTAAACTTGATCCAAGCAGAAGCCCTTTTATCAAAGAGCGATTAGATATTATGTATGAATCAGATGACCTTGCAGATATTTGCAAACAAGTAGAAGATATTGACCTTGGAGATCAAACATTTAAACTCATTTTTATGAAAATTAATGACTTAGAAAAAGATCAAAAAATAAGCTATAAAGGTCAGCGTGCGATTGAACGTGATGTGGGTTGGCATTTTGTAGCAGAAGCAGACTTGCATAACCCTGACCATTTGTTTGGAATTGTTCCATTTGAAGGACGCTGGTATTTTGGAAAATATCAAAAAAGCGAAGCTGTATGGCTGCATCATTTGAAGAAACCGCGTGAATACTCTACGGCACTCAGTACCCGCCTTGCAAGAGCTGTAGCTAACATTGCCGTTCCAAAGCCTGAAGGAATCAAAGCGATTGATCCATGCTGTGGTATTGGTACAGTCCTCGTAGAAGCTCTTTCAATGGGCATTGATATTGTAGGACGCGATATCAACCCACTTGTGACCGACGGATCTCGTGAAAATATTGCGCATTTCGGCTTAAAGGGTGATGTCAAAACCGGACCGATTTCGGATGTTACCACTCACTATGACGTAGCGATCATCGACATGCCTTACAATCTCTACACCCACGCGACGCCTGAAGATCAGCTTTCTATTTTAAAACACGCTCGCCGCTTTGCGGATAAAGTAGTCGTAATTACAGTAGACACGATTGACCATATGATTCATGAAGCTGGCTTTTCTATTTCAGATCGCTGCGTAGCGCGCAAAAGCGTATTTTCTAGACAAGTAGTTGTATGCGAATAAAAAAAGACACCAGTCTAACAGGCTGGTGTCTTTTGATTTACCACTCTTTAGGTTCATAGTCTAATTCTTTGAATAGCTGCGTACGCTCTTTTTTCGTTAAATCTCTCCATTGCCCAACAGGCAAGTTGTTTAAGTGAATATTCATAATACGCGTACGCTGAAGTCGGTATACTTCATATCCGAGCACTTCACACATACGGCGAATTTGACGATTTAAGCCCTGTGTTAAAATAATTTGAAACTCGTACTTAGACAGCTGTGTCACTTTACAAGGAAGCGTTTTTGTACCTAAAATTTTTACTCCCTCAGACATGTTTTTGATAAACTCGGGTGTAATCGGCTTATCTACTGCAACAATATATTCTTTTTCATGCTTGTTTTCTGCACGTAAAATTTCGTTAATAATATCGCCGTCATTTGTAAGTAAAATTAAGCCGTCTGAATCCTTATCTAGTCGTCCGACATGATGAATACGCAAAGGGTGATTGACTAAGTCAATGATGTTTCCCTTTACTTTTTTCTCACTCGTACTTGTAATGCCGACTGGTTTATTAAGTGCAATATATACATTATTTCGAGCAATCCGAAGCTGTTGGCCGCTTACTCGAATATCATCGCCAGGCTTAACTTGATCTCCGATTTTTGCAACCTTTCCATTAACGGTTACTCTTCCTTCACTAATTAACTTATCTGCCCCGCGTCTTGACGCTTTGCCAGATTCACTAATAAATTTATTCAGTCTCAGGTGAATCACAACCTTACATTTAAAAATTTTAAAATTTGTCTCTTCTATTAGAAACCGATATGTGTCAATTTCTATACCGTCCCTATCGTAACATGCTATACGCTTCTCGTCTTCTTTTAATTTCATTACTTGACTATATTTTTTTAACAGAAATAAAAGGATAGCCTCAAAATACTTTGTAAACTTATTCTTAACATTTCAAGCAATGCTTACACCTGTCAAACCAACGTCAATCTTCACTCCTATACAAGACCTAAACGTCTGGATTGACTGATCAGTATAGAGTTGCTACCATCAGGTTTTCTTATGCTTCCAGGAGGAGTAACGCTGGCTCTAACAGCTATGGTCGGAGGAAGTTTGTTTGATAAAATTGGATTTAAACCGCTGCTTTTAACAAGTTTAATTCTGTTAACGTTTATTTTAAGTTTGTTCACTACCATTTCAAGAGAAACAACCACGATGACCGCAGCTATTTTATACGCTGCCTTTACAATTGGCGTAGGTTTAAGCATAGGACCCGTAATGACGCTTGCTTTAAATCAAGTACCTAAACCGCTTCACGCTCACGGTTCAGCCATTTCAAATACGATTAACCAAGTTTCAGGCGCAATTGGACCCGCTTTGTATACAAGTATTATGACTATGGCTTCTCAGCACTTTATTCAACAATCAAATGAAACGAATAAAACGCTGTTACAAATAAAAAGTATGACAAGCGGAGTTCATACCGTCTATTATGTAGCCATCGCTTTCGCTATCATTTCGTTCCTGCTCGCTCTTACATTAAAGAAAAAAGATCAGCAGCTTGAAACGCAATAAGTGAGAAACTAACAAGAGCTGCTCATGGTTTGAGCAGCTCTTGTTACATGCAGAATTTATATTACAAATGTAAAAGCAATCATAGATACTATGAAAACAAGGATAATAATACCTCTCTTTTTTTCTGTTTTCCATGCTTCAATAGCGCCCGCGATACCACCAATGACTAAAATAAAAGTGCCTATAATGTGGAGAGGCAGCAGCGATAATACTCTACCTAAACTCGCCATCACTCCCCCAATCAATATAAAGCCTGTTGTTATAATCGATTTTAATGATGTTAAGTCTCGTATAGCTTCTTGTTTTTCAGTCTTACTCAGTTTAAAGTACTCTATTATACTAAAAGCAGCGGGTGTTCCCCATAAAATAAAGAAGCTAACTAATCTATCCGTGTCTACATTCACTGTTTATTCACCACCGCTATTAGTTTCTTATACACTTTTCCTAACCCATTTTTTAGAGATAAAAAAAGCGGCTGTAGCTGCTACAGCGGGAATCATAAAAGCAAAGCTACCAGAATAACTGCCAAACGTTACTTTACTTGATAATCCTTCGATTGAGCTCCACATAGTCGAACTTTCTGGAACATATAAGAGCGTAAGAATCATTCCTGATAGCAGTTGAAAGCTACCCAAGAAAACGATGAAACTAATGATAAATAGTCCATATCTCTTCAATAAAATCTCTCCCTTGATTTATATACGATTTCACGCTTCATAAGTTCCATCATTTAACAAATCCATGTATTATTCTCGCTTCAAAGATCCTCCAAAAGAAAATTGATGGTAGTCATCGATCTTATTCCAATATCCTATGCACTTTACGTCAGGCTCATCAATAGCTAACGCTTCTTTATTAATTCCTTTATAAGGAAGAAATGCAGTCAACTTTACCTTTTGTTTTGGCTTAATATTTAACTTATTGCCTTCTGCTAACACCTTAAATTTATTTTCAGAATAACCGTTTTTTATTTTTAGTGGATACGATAAAAATACGTCGTTTTGTTTGATGGTCAAATCGCTCTTGTTTACGAATTCCAATTCATACGAAATCCCTTGCTTCATCTTTTGTTCTTTGATGACGTTAATATGGATTTTTTCTAGTTCTCTTAAAGGAACGTTGTCTTCTTCTTTTGAACACCCGGCAAATAAGATAGCTAACACTAATAAAACAAGAATTCCTAACTTTCTATTCAAAAAATAATCCCCTCTCTCGTAACAAAGATTATTTTACAATTATAACTCAAAAAAGTTATTTAATGGTAAAAATACACAATTAAAAAAGCAAACCTTGTCGGTCTGCTTTTTTAATTGCTACGCATAGGTAATGTGTTGTTGTGCGAAAAACTTTTCGATAAGGAGTTTGCCAACTATATGTATATCGTAACAAAAGAAAAAAGAACGCGCTGTGAGATTTGTCACGTCTTCTTTCAAAATAATCTAATTGAATACTCGCTATTGCGTTACGCAAAAAGAGCAGAACGCAATAGCGACCTGCTCTTTTCACATGCTAGATATGGGTAATTTGTCCATGCGTGAAAAGCTCTTCAATAATAAGGGGTTTATCACTACACTTATAGAATAACAAAGAAAAAAAGATGCGGCTGTGAGATTTATCACAGCCGCATCTTTTTATCCAACTAGCTTATTAAATTGTACACGTTTATTAATGGCCGCCATAATTGGTGCTCCAACAAGCATAACCACAAACTCACCAACAGCTGTTGTTAACCATGTAAAGAAAAATGGTAAATCAAATGCTAGGTGCAGTTCAAACGCAATAATAAACATCGTAAACGTAAACACAAGTGTATTAATAAGCATACGAGCCCACATATTTTTAATGTAGCGCATAGAAAAAATGGTAATGAGTAATGATAGTACAGATTGTCCTACCCCAAACACCAGATCATAAGCGACCATTGGTGAAAAAAACAAATTCGTCAGAAATACCCCTAGTACAATGCCGTACACGTACTTTTTATTAAATACAATCAAATGATTGAACATTTCTGATATACGAAATTGGATATTGGTGAAGCCAAACGGCTGAATTAACATGCTAACAGCAATATACATAGCTGCTAAAAGACCGTTGACGCAAAGTGTTCTTATATTCATCTTACTATTCTCTCCTTAGTTTTTTAACGTGGGATGGTTACGAACCACGTAAACACTCAAAGAATCATACAGCAAGCTTAAGCTTTCGTCAATCTAGCTGTTTGCAAACTACTGCTGCTTTCATGTCTTCCATATTGACTGCTCTTTTTTCTTACTTTTCTTTAGTATAAAATAGAAGACGTATCCGTATACATAGGTGACATAAAGTAGTTAACCCTTTTGATTTGAAATACGAAAGGATTTGTAGCGATGTTAGATAATACAGATAAGCGCATACTAGAAGAGCTATCAAAAAATGGACGTATGAAGATGAAAGAATTAGGAGAAAAAGTGCATTTAACCGGACAAGCCGCTTCTGCTAGAGTATTAAAGTTAGAAGATGAAGGCATTATCAAAGGCTATACAATTAACATTGATGAACGAAAACTTGGCTACACCGTCCATGCATTTTTAAATATCTATACGCAGAGCATTCATCACCACCCCTACCTTACATTTGTAGAAAGTCAGAAGAAGTACGTCATCAACAACTTTAAAATCAGCGGCGATGGCTGCTACTTACTAGAATGTAAATTTCATTCGAATGAAGAATTAAATGATTTTTTGACAGAGCTAAATCAGCATGTGAATTACAAACTTTCAATCGTCATTAACAAATAAATTTTTTTAAAAAATAAAGGTATATTAATTTATGAAAATGGTAATCCTAATAACGTATTCCCCCTATTCCAATAAATTTGAAAATCCTTTGCGCCGTCGCAAAGGATTCTTTTTTTATGTAGGAAACCGCCTTCTATTTTTTGAAAAGTTGAACATCTCTCATAGCGTTGACATAGCGGTCAGAGGTTTATATAATCGGTGACATCGAAGCATAGAAAAGCAGACTCAAGACATTATACACGTATCGTAATTCTTCGTCTTAGAAGTTGATCAGTTTTATAACTAGACAATTTCTAAGACGTTTTTTATTTTATCATTTGTGAAACACTACTAAAAACAAGATTCCACGTGAAAATATCCTAATGATCAGGGAGGTTTGCATATTGAAAACAATCTATAAAGACATCATTTTAATTATTGCCGGAGCGCTTTTAGTTGCTGCATCCATTGACTTTTTTGTCATTCCAAATAAATTAGGTGACGGAAGTACGGTTGGTATTGCTCTTGTTTTATATTATTTATTTCATATCCCTACAAGTATCAGCACATTTCTTGTGAACCTTGTATTCATTGCCTTAGCTTATAAATTTCTAACTAAAAAAACGATTCTCTATACGATTCTAGGAGCTGTCATGACGTCCGTTTTCTTAGGTCTGGTCAGCTATATTCCTTTTCACGTTCACGACATGATTTTAGGAATTGTATTCGGGGCTTTACTAATGGGAACAGGACTGGCACTCATTTTTATCGCGGATGGATCTACCGGCGGCACAACTCTTTTAGCTTATTTATTAAACTACACAAAAGGCTACAATATCTCGAAAAGCATGTTCTACATGGACAGCGTCATTATTTTAGCATCGGTTTTTGCTATTGGCGTCAACAATACCCTCTATACTTTTATATTCGTCTATCTTTGTGCTAAAATCGTCGATGTTGTTATCGAAGGTTTCCACAACAAAAAAGCAATGACGATTATGTCTGATCAGTACAAAGACATTGCGCAAGTGATCACCAGTGAATTTGGAAATGCAGCTACCATCTTTTATGGATATGGCTACTACGCCAACAAAGATAAACGCATTATCTACGTTGTTATTAAAAAGAACGAGTTATTAAAAATTAAAAAGAAAATCCAGCAAATTGATCCGAATTCTTTTATTGTCATCCACGAAGTAAAAGAAGTTGTCGGCGGAAAATTTGGATTTATCGGCAATTCGCCTCATGAAACAAAAGCCGCTGCTAAATAAAAAAATCCACCTCTTGGTGGATTTTTTTATGAAAAAACCGTTAAGAAAAACGAAAAGATCCCTGCTAAAAAGTAAACTGACCCTAACGCAATTGCTCCTGTAAAGACCGTAAATACACTTAATCCGATAGCCACCTTCATTTTCATCCACATCCCTTTTTAGATTAGTAGTATAAGTATGTCCAAGAATAGAAGATTTATAACTATGCCACCCTATTTATTTCATATATCGATGCAACAATTGTCTATTCAACGTGTTCTAAAACCACCCCTGACGACATAACGTATAGGAAGGATTTCATATACACATCTTTGTATCACACATATCATATGAAATTAGGTGAGATAAAATGGTGGCTGTCCACTTTTTTGAAAACAGAAAGCTTCTATTAAGCCAGCTGAGGGAAAACATTCCTTCTACGGGTGATGATTTAAAGATTAAAGGACGAAAAGGAACCGTCGTGCTTGTGAATGACATCGATGAAAAAAATGTTCACGTGGAAGTTGCTTTAGAAAAAGTAGTGAAAAAGAACTTAGCGTTAGATAATGCTAAAAAGAAAAGGAGATAAGCGGCTACGCTTATCTCCTTTTTTTTGATTGACATACGATCTCTTGCTTCTGTTTAGAAAAAAAAGAGACTCCTAAAAAAGGAATCTGCCAAAAAGAGCGATATCATCGCCTGAATATTAATACAAGCTATACTTTAACATATAAAAACAAATTTTACAAAAATAAACTATTATTTTACGCATAATTATTTTTTTATTCGAGGTTTTTCAACATTTGAAACTCATTTTGTATAAAGAGTTTTATTTATTTTTCAGGCCAAATTTTTGCATCCGGCTCTAATAACCACTTATGCTCTTCTTCCATAATACGGTCTGTCCATGGATTATTGTCAAGATGGCGAATCATCCAGCAGAAGTACATCGCATAGCCGGGAGCCGTTGCTTGAGGATGATCTAATTCACCTGGAATTGTAATAAAACTATTATCAACTACACGGTATGCATCTTCTCCAACCATTGCACAGCCAAATCCTTGCGGCTTGTCAAAACGATAGTAATATACTTCAGGCTGATCATGATGATGAGGCGGATAGCTCGACCATCTTCCTGGATAAGAAATAACTTCTCCAATAACAAGGTTAGAATAAGGAGCGTTATTATAATCAAAGATTGTCCGAATGACACGCTGAGCGGTACCTTCCCATACTCCTTCACCAGCTACTGTATTTTGACAGTCTTCAGGCGTATATAATTTTGATGAAAATTCTTTTTCATTATCCGTTTTTTGAACTAGTACTTCACTATTGGCAAGCGCGGTAATTTTAACCTCCACATTTTTCGAAACGTGCAAACACCAAGGCTCTTCTTCAAAAAGAGACTCACGCTGAATTTCTTTCGAATGTCCTTCCCACTCTAGCTTTACCTTTCCTTCTAGTAAAAGAATAGCCGTTTCATTGTTGCTGTCTAGCAAGGTTTCCTCTTTTCCTTGAGACATATTATAAATCCCAATATCCATCAACATATCTTTGTGCTGACCGGCCATTTCTGTAAGTACGTTGTATCCTTTATTTAATTCACCTAATTTACCTAGCATGTTTAACTTCCTCCTTTATGTAGTAGCGCAATCAGAATTTACTAATCACTCATTTTTTCTTCATAGACTTTATACATTCTTTTGAATATGTGACTGTGAAGAGTTTTTATTAACAGCAATACTCTTGATTGTATTCAATTATTTGCAGATGCTGTGGCGTTTCTTCGTAACGGAGCCGTCGATTTCCGGACAATCAATTTCGGCTCAAGAAGTAAATGTTCTTTATGCATCGTTGAGTATTCCATTTCTCTAACCAGCAAATCCACTACGTTTACAGCCATTTCTTTTGTCGGTTGTGCTACCGTCGTCAACATGGGCGTGATGGTAGTAGAAAGAACGGTATTATCAAAGCCAATCACTGATAAGTCCTTCGGCACATCAATGTTGAATTCTTTTGCCGCTTGTATGACGCCAATAGCCAGTAAATCGTTACAAGCAAAAATAGCCGTCACTTTCTCCTTCATTAAAAAAATTTGCTTAGCACTTTCATATCCTTTTTGAATACTTGCTTCGGTCGTAATAACGTGCTGAGGTAACACAGTGATTCCATTTTCTTGCATGGCATCTCGAAAAGCATCTAAACGGGCGTGATTACTTTTTGCATTTTCTGTAATAATCGCAATTTTTTTATGATGCAAAGATAGCAAATAATCAGTCGCCAAATAGCTTCCCTTATAGTCATCCACTGTCACTGTATTAACAGATATGTGAGGGATTTCTGAAGCAATAACGCTAATGGGTATATCTTGCTTCAGCATATTTTTTAAAAGATTAGCATTGCGAAAAGCAGATGCTACAATTAAACCGTCGATTCTCTGACGAATTAACAGCGATAGATATTTTTTCTCTTTTTCCGCATCGTTATCGGTATTACACATTACAACATGGAAACCTCGCTCATGACTTCGGTCTTCTATGCTTCTTGCCAAATCGGCAAAAAAAGGGTTGGAGATGTCGGGTACGAGAAGCCCAATCGTTTTAGTAGGCTTTCCTGTTAAAGCAGATGCTACGACGCTTGGATGGTAATTCAACTGCCCCATAACCTCAATTACTTTTTGTCTTGTTCTTTCACTAATGTGACCGGTTTGATTGATAACTTTTGATACGGTGGAAATTGATACACCTGCTTCTTCAGCCACACTATAGATGGTTGGCTTCATTTCATCTCCTCCTTTCCTTTCATAAACATATAAAAGGCGTAAAACCTTTTACAATAGAAATTAAAGACCGCTTTTTTCTTTAATAAAGTTTCTTGCTTTTAACGCATATTCAAAAGGATTAGCAAGCGCTGGATCCTGTTCTGCTTCTACGACAAACCAGCCGTTATAATCAGAAGCGGCAAGCGTAGTAAATACTTCATCAAATTCAATAACTCCGTCGCCTGGAACAGTAAAGGCTCCTTCTTTTACCGCTTGCAAGAAGCTCAGGTCTTGTTGTTTGACTCGATCAACTACTTCTTGGCGAATATCTTTTAAATGAACATGTTTAATACGATGAAGATATTTTTTTAAGATATAAAGAGGTTCTTCGCCTGAAAAAACAAGATGACCGGTATCAAATAGGAGCGAAACAAGTTCTGGATTGGTAAGCTCCATTAGCTGCTCAATTTCTTCTGTTGTTTGGACGCCTGTTCCCATGTGATGATGATAGACAATATGCATATCTTTCTCTCTTGCTAGTTTCCCAAGATAGTGCAGGCCTTCTATAAGGCTGCTCCACTCTGTTGGCGTGAACACGGGCTTTTCTTTGAATAAAGGTACATCCATCATCCCTTGAATGCTGTGTCCTTGTTCAGATACAACAATTACTTTTGCTCCCATTTCGTATAAAAAATCGCGATGTTCAATAAATGGCGTCACCGTTTCTTCCAGCGGCTTTGTCGTTAAAAATGTACTAAACCATGCGCTTGCAATTTCTAAATTCCGAAGTGATAATGCCTTCCTTAAGATCGAAACATTTCGCGGATATTTGTTTCCTACCTCACTTCCTTTAAAACCGGTTAAAGCCATCTCACTGATACACTGTTCAAATGTATTTTCAGCTCCTAGTTCAGGCATGTCATCATTTGTCCAAGCGATTGGAGCAATCCCCAGTTTGACCGTGTTTTCCTTGAACATGTCTTCCTCTCCCCTATATCAAATTGAAAATGCTATTATATTCACCGAATGTTTCCCCCTCAACATCGGCCATTTCTCTTGCTTGTTAATAACCTCTGGCCATTTCAAGATTTTTCACTTTATCCTTATAGGCTTCTTGTACATGGTGATTTTCAGATACCTCTGCTACTCCTACATGCCACCACGATTCATAACCGTTTGTCATAGTTTTGGGTAGCACTTTAATATCAATTAATGTAGAAGTCTCTTGTTTTTGTGCATCTTCCATTGCCGTTTTTAGTTCTTCAAGAGAGCTTACACGATAGGTTTTTACACCGTAGCCTGCGGCGCTGGCTGCAAAATCAATTTTCATCACGTTTCCGTTTAATTTTCCTGTTTCATCGTTTCGATAGCGAAACTCTGTTCCAAAACTCCCCATTCCATTTGACATTTGAAGATTATTAATACATCCAAATCCGGAGTTATCAAACAGTAAAATATTTATCTTTTTTCTTTCTTGAAGGCTTGTAATGAGCTCTGAATGCAGCATTTGATAGCTTCCATCTCCAACCATCGCATACACTTCTTTAGCTGGTTCAGCTAGCTTAACTCCAAGTGCACCTGATACTTCATATCCCATACATGAATATCCATATTCCATATGATAGGTATTGGGTTTATTAGACTTCCACATTCTCTGTAAGTCACCTGGAAGACTTCCAGCTGCACCAACAATGACGGAGTTGTCATCAAGGAGCTTATTCACCTCTCCAATTACTTCTGTTTGCGTTAATTGAGTACCAAGTGATTCTGCATATTCAGCTAAGCTTTCATCTAAATGACCTTTTATTTCTGGAATAAAATCTGCCCCTGTAAAACGTATGCTATGTAGACGCTCTAATTCTGCTTCCCATGCGTCTTTTGCACTTGCAATTTCTGTCGTGTAACCAGACTGATAGCCAATTGACATGAGCTCTTTCCTAAGAGCAAACAACCCTTCTTTTGCATCAGCTACAAGCTTCACGGCATCCAGTTTATTTGCATGAAATTCAGACGTGTTAACAGTAAGAAATTGCACGTCGGGATGTTGAAAAAGCTGTTTAGATGCTGTTGTAAAATCAGTAAATCGAGTGCCTACTCCAATTACTAAATCCGCATCTTTAGCGATTGTATTAGCAGCTGAGTTTCCTGTTACACCTATTCCGCCAAGATTATAGCGATAGTCGCTTTCAACGGCACTTTTCCCAGCTTGAGTTTCTCCAAATGGAATATGGAACTCACTAGCAAATTGTTTTAACTCTTTTGCAGCTTCTGAATACCGAACGCCTCCTCCGCAAATGATGATTGGCTTTTTCTTTGTTTTTATTGCTTGAATTGCATCTGCTAGACTGTCCCTAGTCGGAAGGCGACGCTCAATGCGGTGAACGCGCTTTTGGAAGAAATAAGCTGGAAAGTCCCATGCTTCTCCCTGCACATCTTGAGGCAAACAAATAGTTACAGCTCCCGTATCTGCAGGATTCGTTAACACACGTATCGCATTAATCATAGCTGTCATCAATTGTTCAGGGCGGCTTACGCGATCCCAGTACTTACTCACTGGACGGAAAGCATCGTTTGTAGAAATAGATAAATCATATGACTGTTCAATTTGCTGCAAAACGGGATCAGGCTGTCTAGTTGCAAATACATCGCCGGGAAGCAACAAAACTGGAATGTTATTAGCTGAAGCTGTTGCTGCCGTTGTAACCATATTTGCCGAACCTGGTCCTACTGAAGATGTGCAAGCCATAATCTGCTTTCGATGTTTTTGTTTTGCAAAAGCCATCGCTGCATTGGCCATTCCTTGTTCATTACGTCCTTGATATACATCTAGATTTCCTGGGTCTTCTTCCAAAGCTTGCCCAAGACCTACTACATTTCCGTGCCCGAAAATTGTAAAAATCCCTTTAATAAACTGATGCTGCTTTCCATCAAATTCAACATACTGCTGATTTAAAAACTTCACTAATGCTTGTGCCGTCGTCATTCTAACTGTTTCCATGCTTCTTTCTCCCTTCTAATACTAGATTGCGATTTTAAAAAAGGAAGCATAAGGAATATCTTTAATTCCTGATACCTCCTTTTAAAATGGAATGCGATTTTTAATGAATCACTTACCAGCGCGTTGTTACCATTTTCTTTCTTGTATAAAACTCCACGCCGTCCGTACCATTTGCATGAAGATCACCGTAAAAAGAATCTTTCCAGCCAGAGAATGGGAAGAATGCCATAGGTGCCGGTACCCCTACATTTACTCCTAACATACCAGATTCAATATTTTCACGGAACTCACGTACGCTGGCGCCGCTATCTGTATAAATACAAGCACCGTTTGCAAATCGAGAGTTATTAGCTACTTCAATAGCTTCTTCTAATGTTTTCACACGTACAATAGACAGCACAGGTGCAAAAATTTCATCTTGCCAAATTTTCATTTCTTGCGTAACATGATCAAAAATCGTTGGTCCGACAAAGTAGCCCTTGCCATTTACTGCTGCATCTGTGCGACCGTCACGAATAAGCTCCGCTCCTTCTTGCACGCCTGATTCAATATAGCTGAGCGTACGCTCTTTATGATTTTCACGAATGACTGGTCCTAAGAAGACGTTTTCTTCTAAGCCGTCGCCAATTACAATATCATTTGCTTCCTCTACTAATCTTTCAATTAGCTGATCCGCAATTTCTTCTTGTACAGTAACAACAGATGCTGCCATACAGCGTTCACCTGCTGAACCAAAAGCGGCTCCGATAATTTGTTTTGTTGCTACGTTCAAATCTGCATCATTTAATACAATTGAATGGTTTTTAGCACCGGCTAAAGCTTGAACACGCTTTAAGTTTTCCGTACCTTTTTTGTACACGTACTCAGCTACAGGCTGGGAACCTACAAACGAAATAGCTTTCACTAATTTATGTTCAAGAAGACCGTTTACCACATCATGCGCGCCGTTTACAATATTTAATACACCTTTTGGCAAACCAGCTTCTTCAAACAGCTCAGCTAATCTTGCAGCTAACAGCGGCGTACGCTCAGAAGGCTTTAACACAAATGTATTGCCGCAAGCGATCGCAAGCGGGAACATCCAGCAAGGAACCATCATTGGAAAATTGAACGGTGTAATTCCTCCAATGACGCCAATTGGATAGCGGTACATGCCAGACTCAATATCTGTTGCAATATCAGGAAGCTGTTTCCCCATCATTAACGTAGGAGCTCCTGCCGCGAATTCTACGCATTCAATTCCACGCTGTACTTCACCTCGCGCTTCGTTAAAGCTTTTTCCGTTTTCAACTGTCACTAACTTTGCTAATTCATCCCAGTTATCTACTAATAGCTGCTGATACTTGAATAAAATTCGTGCACGTTTAGGCACAGCTGTTTTTGCCCACCCTTTGAACGCTTCATTTGCTGCTTGCACCGCTTGATCTACGTCTTCTTTTGTAGAAAGAGGTACCTGTGCGATTAATTCACCTGTTGCTGGGTTATACACAGGTTCCGTTTTTGATGCAGCTGATTCAATCCATTGTCCACCAATATAGTTTTTTACTGTTTTTACTGCTGTTTGCGTCATAGAATATCTCTCCCTTTATCTGATTTTAATAAGCTTCTATTCCTTTAATCTCTCAAGATTTTCCCTTTGTTTATTAGGCTTCCTGCAAAACTTCAGTTGCTGTCTCCATAAAGTTGAAGAGCTCAACGCTTGTCGGCATAGCATCTGAACAGCTGTGTCTTGAAATGACAATCGAAGCGGAGGCACCCCCCAATCGCATTGCCTGTGGAATTTCCAGTCCTTGCATCAATCCATAAATAAAGGCTGAAGCATAGGAATCACCAGCACCAAACGTTTTCAGAACTTTTGTTTTAAATATTCCTCCACGGTGAGACTTACCATCTCTTGTATAGGCAATAGAGCCTTCTCCACCATGCTTAATCACGACGATTTGAGCATGGTGAGAAAACCAGCGCTCTGCTGTTACTTGATCATTAGATTCTTCATAATTTAAAAGTTTTTCCATCATGTCAAACTCTTCTCGCGTACCAATAATCACATCTGATTTTTCAGCAGCTAAATTAAAATAGACTGCCGTTTCAGCTTCCGATTCCCATGTATATGGACGATAGTCAATATCAAAAAACACTACAACTTCATGCTTGCGTGCGTATTCTAATGCTAGAAATACAGCTTCACGAGAAGGACTTTGTGCAAGAGCGGTTCCAGATATTAAAAGAGCCTTTGACTTCTTAATATATTCTTCTGATACTTCTGTAGGATCTAGTTTTAAATCCGCTACGTTATCTCGATACATTAAGATGCTGCAATCTGTAGGGCTCTTGATTTCCGTAAAAGCAAGCCCCGTTACAGCCCCTGTTTTATCGACAGCAATACTATCTGTATTAATCTTATTTTTTTGAAGATACCCAGTAATGAAGCGGCCCATTTGATCATCTGATACTTTTCCGATAAAACCGGTTTTTAAGCCTAGCCTTGCTGCTCCAATCGCAATATTAGCTGGAGAGCCTCCTACATATTTAGTGAATGTTTTAGTCTCTTCCATTGGACGCTGTGTTTCATTTGCATTTAAATCAATACATAAGCGACCGATAGCGATAAAATCTAACTCACGATTTTCTTTAAAAACAAGCGGATTCATCTTTACTCCTCCTTAGTTAAGCGCTTTCCTAAAAAGGCGAAAAGAGCAAGATATTCTCTTTCAGCCCACATTTCTATCATTAATTCACTGCGTATTTTTTATGTTCAATCTTCACTGGCTGCCCTGATAGTAAAGATTTTTTTGCTGCTTTAGCAATTCGTTCTGCCTGTAATCCATCGTTACCTGTACAAATTACGCTTTGATTTTCCATAATTGCACTTGCAAACTGTGTTACTTCATCTATATATGCTTGTGTATAGCGTTCAAGGAAGAAATATAGCGGCTTCTCTTTCACTACACTTTCGCCTGTTGATATTTCTACTGTAGTTGGACGGCAATTATCAGCAGTAGCGGAACCTTTTTCACCAAAAACTTCAAGGCGCTGGTCGTAACCGTAGACAGCTTGACGACTGTTATCAATCACGCCTAAAGCTCCGTTTGCAAATTTTAATGACACAATTGCCGTATCTATATCCCCTGCTTCTTCAATAGCAGGATCGATGAGCGTCGTCCCGTAAGCCGATACTTCAATTACTTCACTGTCCATTACATAACGAGCCATATCAAAATCATGAATCATCATATCCATGAACAATCCTCCTGAAGCGCGGACGTATTCTGGACTCGGAGGCTGAGGATCTCTGGAGGTGATTTTTAAAATGTGCGGCTGCCCTACTTCTCCCTGCTGTACAAGATCATGCACTTTTTTAAAGTTGGGATCAAATCGTCGGTTAAAGCCAACTTGAAGCTGTACGCCGTGTTCTTTTACTACTTCTAACGCTTGGATTGTTTCTTCTACTGAAAAACTAACGGGCTTTTCACAGAAAATATGCTTTTTCGCTCGAGCAGCTTCTTCAATAATCGATGCGTGCGTATTCGTTGGCGAACAAATGAAAACGGCATCAATTTCTGAATCTGCTAATAAATCTTGATAATTTGTTGTTAACGTTGAAATTCCTTTACTTGCAGCCCACTCGTGCAAATGATCTACCACTACGTCTGAAACCGCTTTAATTTTTATTTGCGGCATTAATTTTAAATTATCAACATGTAATTTACCTATTCGTCCAGCACCAATTATTCCAATTGTAAGAATCCCCATCTTATTTTCCCCTTTAATTAAAAGTTAAGAAAACATTCGCTCAAACCTATTTTTAGGTTAAGCGCTTTCCTATTTCCAATTATACATACTGTTTTTTGAAATGCAACATTTTTTATAGATTATTTAGAATATTTGTTTTTTATTCATCTGATTGTACAGTATGAAAAACCTTATTTTTATCTATTTATGCTTAAAATTAAGGGAATTCTCTATATTTAAGTATTCTTATAATAAGGGCAAGTTATTATAATCTTATCTACTACTATTTCCACTGTTGAAATAATTTAATTGAAAATTAGATATATTTAAAATTTTAATTGACGTTTAAAAAATGTAAGCGTATACTTTTTATCAAATAGATTAAGCGCTTAACCAAATTAGTTTGATGTTTTCAACAAAATAATCGATCTGGTGGTGTGGAAAAATGAATGAATTTATTTCCAGAAAAACAGCTCTTGACAGGATTGGGATCCCTTCTCATTTAACGTGGGGATACATAGGTATTATTGTTTTTATGATTGGCGATGGCTTAGAACAAGGATGGTTATCTCCTTATCTTGTAGAAAGAGGTTTAACCATTGAACATGCTGCTTTACTTTTTACCGTTTACGGTATTACGGTCTCTATTTCTTCCTGGTTCTCCGGCGTACTGGTTCAGCTGTGGGGTCCTAGAAAAGCAATGGCATTCGGCTTGATATCCTTTATTATTGGTTCAATTGGATTTATAGGTATAGGACTTCATATTATGAATTACACAATTATATTAATTTGTTATGCTCTTAGAGGATTTGGCTACCCTTTATTTGCTTACTCATTCTTGGTCTGGGTGTCTTACCGCACGCCCCAGGAAATGCTTTCAAAAGCAGTAGGCTGGTTTTGGTTTGTCTTCCAGCTTGGTTTAAGCGTAATCGGAGCTTTTTATTCCAGTTACATGGTTCCTAAAATCGGCGAAATTGCTACCTTGTGGAGTGGTTTACTTTTTGTTTTGATCGGCGGAATCTTTTCAATTATCATGAATAAAGACAGATTTACCGTTCAAAAAGTAAGCGATAACAAAACAAAAGAATTAATGAAAGGGATTACAATTGCATTTGAGAACCCTAAAGTAGGGATCGGTGGAGTTGTAAAGATTATTAACTCCGCTGCTCAATTTGGATTTGTTGTCTTCTTGCCAACCTATATGATGAAACACGATTTCACAATGAGCGAATGGCTTCAAATCTGGGGCACTCTGTTTTTTGTGAATATGGCTTTTAATATTATTTTTGGTATTGTTGGAGATAAATTTGGCTGGGTAAATACAATCAAATGGTTTGGTGGAGTAGGATGCGGAATTGTAACACTCGCTCTTTACTATGTACCTCAATTCGTAGGACATAATTATTGGGTAATGATGATTGTCGCATGCTGTTACGGTGCAACACTAGCAGGATATGTCCCTCTTACAGCATTAGTGCCTTCCTTAGCTCCGGAGAATAAAGGAGCTGCGATGTCCGTATTGAATTTAGGATCTGGACTTTCTGCTTTTGTAGGCCCTTTAATTGTAACTATTTTCATAGGTCTTTTAGGCACGGGCGGCGTAATCTGGATCTTTGCTTGCCTATATTTCTTTGGAGCTTTTTTAACGGGTTTCCTTACAATTCCAACAGAAACAACAGTCAAAGGCGAAACAATAAACGAAGTCAAAAATCCGGTCTCTCTATAAATATTATTAAGTAAAAAAGCTGCATGTGCCTGGGCACATGCAGCTTTTTCTTTTCTCTGTTTTATAGCTTTTTTACCGACGCACGTTCTACTAGTTCTGGAATAATTGTTATTCGCTGCTTTGCATGCTCTTCTTTTTTCATAGACTTTAACAGCTGTTCGAACGTACTAGTTGCCATCTGCGAAATAGGTTGTTCAATCGTTGTCAAACCAGGCTCAGCAATATCCGCATAAATTGTATTATCAAATCCAATTACCGACAGATCTCCTGGAATTGAAAGCCCCTGCTTTCTTGCCTCATTTATGAGGGATATTCCAATTAAGTCCGTACATGCAAAGACTGCTGTCGGCCTATTAGGCAAAGAAAGCAGCTGTTTACTTGCTCTTCTGCTATCTTCTACTGTTGAATAACAGCTGATAATGGACTGATTTTCTAGTGATAAATTTGCCTCTGTGAGCGCTTGTTTAAATCCTGCTAATCGCCCCTCACTGCTTTTTCTATCTTTTTCAGTGATAATCGTTACCGATTGATGACCTTTTTCTATTAAATACGTACCTGCGATATATCCTCCGCGAACGTTATCAATTGTCACTACATGCGTTGAGATAGAAGGATGATCAACTGAAAACAATACAAGTGGTACATCATGCTTCACAATTTTCTTTACTAGCTTCGTATCATTTAGTTCGGTTGCGATAATAATTCCATCTACTTGCTTTTTGAATAAAAGATCTATGTATTCATGCTCACGTTCTGTTTGATGATCCGTACTGCATAAAAAAAGCGTGTATCCCGCTGCTCTGGCACTATTCTCAAAAGCTCTTGCTACCTCTGCGAAAAAAGGATTAGAGATGTCAGGAACTAGCACGCCAATTGTGTATGTCTTTTTCCCAGTTAACGCAGCTGCAACACTGCTAGGCTGATAATCTAATTCCATCATTACTTCATTTACTTTTTTTATCGTTTTTTCACTAATACGGCCTGTCTGATTGATTACTTTGGATACAGTGGCTATCGATACCCCTGCTTTTTTCGCAACATCGTAAATGGTTGGTTTCACTTTCACTGTTCCTTTCTTCGTGATCTCTTTCCTTATTTTATCACGAAAGTATTCAATCGTTTATTTTAGATATATGCTTTAGCTTTAAAAGAGACATAAAAAAGCTGCTCTACTTGAAACAGCTTTTTTATAAATGATTAATTGTTGTTCAACGATTGCTTGCTCATCCATTCCATTATGGTTGTTGTAGCTCCATTTATTTTAGCGTTGGGTTCATTATTATACAGATATATCCAAGATGAATGCCCGTTATACTGATAGGGCGAACCATCATTATTTTTGTATAAACCCGTGGTGTCATGCACATCTTCAAATAGTGATAAATAAGCATTATTTGCATGGCTTTTCACCAAACGTTCATAAGTTGGAAGAGTGTTAATCGTTGGTGGAAGAACCGTATCATTTTTAGCGGCTACGAACCAAATAGGCGTTTCTTTCATCTTTTCAAGATCTTGATCCGTAATTAATCTATCATTTAGTCCTTCACATACTGGAAATGCTGCTGCAAAATAGTTTGGATAATCACGAATCATAAGCATAGTCATATATCCGCCGTTAGATGCTCCTCCGATATAGATTCTATTGGGATCAATATCAGGATTTTTAGCAACATATTCTTGAATTAGTGCCATCAGTGATTCTTTATAAATAGAAGTTCCATCCGCTTCACCGATATAACCATCCATCCATTTTGTTGGCGCTTGCGGTACTAAAACGTAGGCACCTTCAAAATAAGCCTGAGTTTCTTTTGTGATAAAACTAACAGCTTTATTGGCAGATAAGGGAATTGTTGCATCTGTTCCTCCTTCTCCTCCACCATGTAGCCAAATGATTAATGGATTCTTTTTCTTATCCTTTGCCGGAGCATGACTTGCGTATGCTAATTCTATATTATGATATATACCTTTTTTAATTGTAAAATCATCTACGAGTTCTTTTTCCTCTCCCGCAAACTGTTTCACTACAAGCCCTGACAATTTTCCTTTATTTGTTATCATGTCTTTTTGCTGAGTAATGGTGTATTGACTGTCTATCCATGCATTTAACCCTGTACCATATTCATCATAATTTAGTGGTGCTCCTAATGAAACAGCTGGTCCAACTTCCATTTCTAAAACTGCATATTTTCCAGTGTGTACGGCTGGTTGTCCATCTTTATCGGATATATAGGCTTTTTTTATTGTACGATCTCCTTGTTCCAATAAAGACGGTTTTAATCGACTATCACTTCGAGCCACATGCACCTTAAACGTTTCTTTTGTAAGTGAATTAGTTGGAACAGGTTCACCTAAGTCAATAATAATTTTTGTGATCGCCGCTCCCCAATCATAAATCTCTGTCACTGTACGATAGGATGTAGCTTTTTCGTGCGTCTGCTTCGCTAGCGCTTCTTTCTCATAAGAGAGTACAATGCCAATTGCTAAACTCAATGTAATAGCCAATAGTACAGAATTTTTTAACCTTTGATACATAGAAAATCTCCCCTTTTAAATAGAATAGGAATATTAAAATTCTCTTTCTATCTCGATCATTATGTAACCGCTTACTTACTTGTGTTCTATTTTACGTGACCTCTCTCTCTTTCTACACATAATTATTTTCCGTTACCTAGTGGAAAACTTTGTAACTATATTCCAATAAGCATATTCTATAAGTCCTTGAAAAAATTTTTTTATTTTATGTATAAAAACTATCTATTAATCAAATCATAATCTTAACCTTATAAAAGGAGTTGATTATGATGGCAAACAGCAGAAATAAGAGCAGCAACGAATTAGCAGTACACGGTGCTCAACAAGCAATCGATCAAATGAAGTATGAGATCGCTAGCGAATTTGGCGTAACTCTTGGTCCTGACACAACTGCACGCGCAAACGGCTCAGTAGGCGGAGAAATCACAAAACGCCTTGTGCAAATGGCTGAACAGCAACTTGGCGGCGGACGTTTCTAAATCACTATCATAAGCAATACGGCTGGAGGAAGAGCGAATGACCGTTCTTCCTTTTTCCCATTTTTATATAATGTCTTATCGCGTTCCTTCTCATCTATACGTATCTAAAACAAAATCACTACCCCCATAACGTTCACATCCGGTTATATAAGATTCTCTTTCTCTCACAATAGACTGTGTATAATAAAACATAAAAAGAAGTTCCTTTTATAGGAACTTCTTTTATCTCACTTTATAAATGTGCAAGCTCTTCAGATATCTTTTCGGTCTTTGCTTTGAGCTGTTCTTGCTGACCTTCTAAATCAGCGATTACAGCTAACACTTCTGTATTGGCCGGTTCTTCTTCATACTGTTTTAACGTAGCGACAAGAGACTGTGAAACTTTGATGAGCTCTTGATTAACTTCTTGCTGCTGTTTCAAATAGTCAAGTTCATATTCCGTTTTTTCTAGATTTCTCATTGGTCCCCTTCCTTTCGTTAACTAGCTTTTATTTAAGAACGCAGTCTTTTATTATCTTATTTAGTTCCTTCAACATTACCTTATTTTATTTTCGTGATTGCCGTATAACATTTTTTCATTCATTGGGTCAGCTGATTTTTCAGCAGGTGTCACGGTTTGTCCTAGAGCTGAATTGTGTTTATCATGCTCAACTGCATCTACCATCAGCAAAACTTTTCCGTTTTTAAGATCAGATACATACGAGGAAGCTTCCGCAGCAGGTACACCATATTCGGTTAATTGATTTTCGATTCGATTAACATCTTGATCCATTTTTTCTTCAGACGAAGTAAAAGCATTTTTTATTTTCTCCATAAAGGATTGATGGTGCTTTGAGTGTTGATCTGTATCAACTGTTTGCACATCGATTCCTGCAGAACGCTCAATCACTTCTGTATTTTCATGATGCGGACCACTGTTTGTCAAAACAGAAAGTGCACTGTCCGGATATCCCTGTGTTTTTAAATTTCGAATCGCTGTAATAACGGCCTCTTCTGAATCATACGTACCTACTACATTTTTTGTCATTTTCTATTCCTCCTAGGTATTATCATTTTTTAGCTTGTTATAGTATTAATACCCTTGGATTTTTTGGTAAAACTTTTTAACTTTATCTCTAGCTCTCCTTACAAGGAGAAACCAATAAAACAACAGACCTGAATCTAAAAATTCAAGTCTGTTTCATGATATCAATGATTTTTATTATAAAATTGGTGACAGTAAGCGAGATACCGCTTCTTTAAATTTTATAAGAAGAGAGCGCTCTTTATATCGTTCAAACGTTAATTTTGAACTGCATTGCACATCTTCAAGAAACAGGTTCTGCAACTTTTTGGAAATAGTCTGGTCATATACAACTGCATTCACTTCAAAATTAAGGCTGAAACTTCGCGGATCGATATTCGTCGTTCCTACAGAAGACACTTCATTATCTACTACAATCGTTTTAGCATGCAAAAAGCCTTTTTCATAGAGATAAATATTCGCACCGTATGCCAGCAGTTCCCCTACATGAGACCACGTAGCCCAATAAACAAAAGGATGATCAGGTTTGTTTGGAATCATAATATGAATCTCTACTCCAGATAATAAAGCAATTTTACAAGCATCCATAAAGCTTGCGTCAGGAATAAAGTAAGGCGTTTGAAGGTATACACTTTCTTTGGCCGACATAATCAATGAGATATACATGTTTTTCAGGTGCTGGGTAGTCGAATTGGGACCGCTTGCTACAATTTGTACAGGAACTGTTCCAGAATGAGTTTCTGTACGATGCAAAAATTGTTCCAGTTCAATTGGCTGCTTTGTTGCTTGATGCCAATCTAAAATGAATCGCCCTTGAATATCGTTCACTGACTCTCCTTTAATGCGAAAATGAGTGTCTCTCCAATAACCCATTTTTGGATCTAACCCTAAATATTCATCTCCTACGTTAAATCCTCCTATGTATGCTACTTCACCATCGATAATACAAAGCTTTCGATGATTTCGATTGTTAATCCGAAAATTAATTAAGCGAAGAATTGAAGGGAAAAATGCCTGTGCTTCGCCGCCATATGAAATAAGCTCCTTAAAGAATGATGGCGTCATTTTTCTAGATCCTACTTCATCATAAAGAACGCGAACCTTTATGCCTTCTTTTGCTTTTTTTGTTAGCTCATCTCTTAATTTTTTCCCAAGATTATCTCGTTGAATAATATAATATTGAATATTAATTTCTTTTTTAGCATTTCGAATATCCTCAAACAATGCCTCAAATTTTTGATTACCGTCACTAAAGATATCAATTTCGTTGTCGATGCGCACAAGTGACTTAGAAGAATTTAAATTAGTGAACAGCAGTTTATTATGTTGGATTAATAAATCATTTCGATATTCATGGGTCGCTTTAAGCTCTTTTAATTGCTCTTCCACTGAAGATCTTAAATATTCCCGCTCATCAGATGACAATTTATAAAAGTTTTTCTGTTTTAGCTGTCTTCCAAAGAATAGATATACAATAAAACCGACAATTGGTATAAAAAATAAAATAAGAAGCCACGCCCATGTAGATCCTATATCTCTTCGTTCAATGAAAATAAGAATACCGGCTAATAAAATATTAATAGCTGTTACAACAGATACACTTAGTGTAAAGATATGGGCAAATTCCATCCTTTTACTCCTTTCTTTCTATTATATCGCTTTATTAACTCATTCCCTTTTTTAACGTTCTCATTCACTTTACTATACATAACACAGATGGCTTCCTTTTTCATCTTTAGGATCCAAATTTTATTGTTTTTTCTTTTTTGCTACACTAAACATGTGAAATATTTCTTTTTATTGTGTATTAAAAACAAGGGGGGAGATAATTTGTTTTTTTCGTTTATTTTTCTTAGCCTCATCAATGTATTTGTCAGTATTAGCCTGGGGTATATGGCTTATCAATTATTTAGAAAAGCATTTATTGGAGGTATTCTTACGTGTATCCTTGCTTGCAGTGCTCCGATCTTATTTGTATGGCCTTCCCTGTTTTTATCAACGGGCATATCACTTTTTCTCTACTTTCTCATTATTTACTCAAAAAATCACATATCATCTAATATGTAAATAAAAAACACGAAAATCTAAGATTTCCGTGTTTTTTATCTACAAGCTGTATACGTAATAATCCTGCACGTGATATGAATCGAAGCCGCATGTTTCGTAAAGTTGCAAAGCGCGTTTGTTTTTTGCTTCAACCTCAAGAAATACATCATATCCTAGCTGATGCTGCTGTAAAACGACTTGTTTTAAAGCAGCCTTTCCTATTCCTAATTTTTGATAGGAAGGTAAAATACCAAATCCATAAATCCATGCTTCGCTTTTATCATAAGATACCCTTAACTTTCCAACCGCCTGACTATTGTACTCTACGATAAAATGATTTTGCTGTTCTTCCGTTTTCATTTGCTCATAATAAGCAGCTGCTTCTGTTAAAGACATACCAAAGCATTCCATATTAACTTGCATTTCCATTTTCATATCGGTATCTAATCGGGAAGAGCGAAGTGTAACAAAGGGATTATCATCTTCTAATTCTTTTTTCACCCACTTCATTTGATATTCTGAAAAAGTAAATGAACATGGAATCTTCTTTAAGAACCCCCTGCCTGAAATCGAATCGCCAGGAGCATTTAATAAAATCTCTGTATACTCACGCTTCTTACACATATGTAAAGCTTGAGAAAACAGCTTTGAAAAAATCTTTTTTCGGCGATAGCTAGGATCGACCATTCCGCATATTTCTACTGTATTCCCAAACCCATAAAGACCAATAAATCCAACAAGCTGATTATTTTCATAATAAAAAAAATCGTTAACTTCATTTTGTTTTCGACTTCGTAACATGTCAAAATTCAGCTTCAGCTCTATTTTTTCTTCTTGTTGGCAAATAGACTGTAGCTTTTGTATATCTTCTAGTACATGTTGTTTTAACATACGTATCCTCCTGCATCTCTCTTTTTATTATAAGTTCGGCTTTGTTTAACTTTTTCCTTTCATCTTTAGCGCAATGACCGAATAATTATAGGGTAAAGCACGATCAAAAAGCGTATAGAGTAATTAAACTAAATAGGCGGGGTGCTTATGAAAAAGACCATTTTAATAAGTTTTATTGCACTAGTTGCTTTAACCATTATTTATTGCCTGCAGAAAGAATTTATTTTTGCTTTAGCTTTGTGGAGCATTTATGGGACAGTATTATCAATTTTTGTATATTTTTCTTTTCATAAATCAACGGAAGATCGCGAGGGTGAGTAACAATAGCGCTATTAAAAGGTCTGTGAAATAAACCTTTTTACAGACCTTTCGTAAATTTACAACTAGGATGCATGTTGGTAACAATTTAGAAACAAGTATTCTTTATTCTTAGTGTTATAGAAAAAGATATAACCTATTTCACTAAGGAGTTGGATATTCGCATGAAGACAATTACAAAATCTATATCGGTTTTTGCATTAGCAGCTGGCTTTACTTTTTCATCTCTATCTGGAACACTGCCATTCACTCACGAGCAAACAGCAAGTGCAGCAGAAAAAATAAACGCACCGTTCAGCGTATATGAAGTGACAGCAAACGTACTCAATATACGTTCAAAACCTAGCACTCAGGGAAAGATTCTTGATACATTAAGAAAAAAAGATCAAATTGAAGTAGTCAAGTTTGTAAATGCAGACTGGGCTGCCATTAAAATAATTGGCGGCACCGGATATATCAGTACTTCCTATTTAATGAAAGTCCCTACTATTGTTCATACAGCTGCTAACCTTAATTTACGCACAGGGCCTAGCACAAGCAACAAAGTTGTAACAACTGTTCCTAGAGGAAAAAGCGTCAGCTTCTTAGCTTGGGGCTACTCAAAAGATAACAAGCTTTCATTTGATTGGGCTTTTGTAGAATACAACGGCTTTAAAGGATATGTAAGCACTTCGTACTTACAGTTACCTAGTTATAGATAAAAATAGATAACTCCCTTGAATTATTTCAAGGGAGTTTATTTATGGACACCTTATTAATAGTGCCCTGCCCATGAAGCACCGATGATGATTAGTAAAATAAATAGCACAACGATTAACGCAAAGCTACTTCCGTGACCTGCTCCGTATCCATAACCTCCGTAAAAACTCATTTTCTTTCACCTCCCTTTTTTGTAGAATATGTGAAGGGAAATGAAAACGAACATGAGTATTCTTTATCACAAAATTCATTATAATTTATAAGCGATAACTCTTTTACTAGTAAGGCATAGGATATAGCATCCCGTGGTTCATCTCTACATCTTTCCCTCGTTCCAACTTTTAAAGTAAGGGTATATTCCAGCAATACAAAAAAAGAAGAGTTTATATAACTCTTCTTTTTTATTGAACTGGATTATCAACTTGCATGTAGTCATTATAATATTCTTCTAACGTAATTCCTTTTTTATACACTTTAGAGGCGAGTTCTTTTCCGACAAATCGTATATGCCACGGCTCATATTTATAACCTGTAATCTGCTGCTTTCCCTCTGGATAGCGAACAATGTATCCATATTTATATGAATTTCTTTCAATCCATTTGGCTTCAGGAGTATCTTTAAAACAATCTTGAGCCGCACACTTACCTGTGCTGCTTGATACATCTATACTTAAACCAGTCTGATGCTCACTGCTGCCTGGATGGGCGCTATAATGACTGGCTGCCGCTTCTCCATCTTGCTTTATGTACGCTTGATAAAGAGATTCCTGGCGAATTTGAGAACGATAAGCGGAAACACCGGCTAGGTAAATCCCTTCTCGTTCAGCAGCTGAAAACATTCTTTCTAACGCTTTTGCTGCTTCTGTACGCATTTGTCGCTTTTCAATTTTTTCTTTAAATATAAACCGAACGTCTGGGTATACAAGGTCAGCGGGTTCATAGTGATCAGGAAGAAGATTTTGCTTATTTACTAGCACGGCAATGGATTCGGGGTTCCCAACAACTTCTATGCTATTTTGCTTCTGTTTAGAAGAAGATAAAGGATTATGATCAGACGTGTTCAAATGATCGTCGTGCCGAAATAATCCCTGATAGCCTAGATACGAGAATCCTGCGATCACACCCAGCACTATTAGTAATGCTATTTTTTTATAAAATTTCATATTTCTATACTCCTGACATAATTTAAGCTTTTTAAGACACTCAAACATTGTATATAAATTAAGAAATAATTACTAATATAACAAACTAATTCCTACTATAAATTTCAGTATGCCCCGACCTATTTTTTTCAAACGTTTATTTTAAGCATAAAAAAAGAGATGTCTTCTAAAAGACATCTCTTCTTACTTCTATTCTATAAGACTAGTATTAGTCGATAACTGTAATTTTAACTGATCTTCTGCCCCAGTCTTGTGCAGCACTATCTGAAGAAACGAATACGTCAATTCGATTTCCTTTAATTGCGCCACCCGTATCTGCCGCTACAGCTTGACCATAACCTTCAACGTATACTTTTGAACCTAATGGAATAACGCTAGGATCAACCGCAATTACTCGTTGATTTGGATTTGATTTTAAATTTACTCCAGTAGCTGTCGTACCACTGCATCCAGCACAGTTAGCTGTATAAGCTGTTGCTTCAACAGTCATAGACTTGCCGCTAGCTTGCTGTTGAGACTGCTGTTGTTGCTGAGCTTGTTGTTGTTGCTGTTGAGCTGCTTGTTCTTTTTGTGCCTGCTCTTGGGCTGCCTGTGCTTGTGCTGCTGCTTGAGCTTGCTCTTGTTCTTTTTGCGCTTGCTCTTGGGCTGCCTGTGCTTGTGCTGCTGCTTGAGCTTGCTCTTGTTCTTTTTGCGCTTGCTCTTGGGCTGCCTGTGCTTGTGCTGCTGCTTGAGCTTGCTCTTGTTCTTTTTGTGCTTGTTCTTGTGCTGCTACTTGAGCTTGCTCTTGTTCTTTTTGTGCTTGTTCTTGTGCTGCTACTTGAGCTTGCTCTTGTTCTTTTTGTGCTTGCTCTTGGGCTGCTGCTTGAGCTTGCTCTTGTTCTTTTTGTGCTTGCTCTTGGGCTGCTACTTGAGCTTGCTCTTGTTCTTTTTGTGCTTGCTCTTGGGCTGCTTGTTCTTGCTGAGCTTGTGCCGTTTGAGACTGCTGCACTTGTGGAGCTGCCTTTGCTACTGGCGCACTAGCTGTTTGAGATTGAGCTGCTTGTGCCGCTTTAATTTTAAATTGTTCTCCAGGGAAAACTAAGTCTGATGTTAAACCGTTCCATTCTTTAATTTCTTCTACTGTTACGCCATAATGTTGACCGATTGACCACAAAGTGTCACCACGTTTTACAGTATGTACGATTTCTTTTATGCTAGATAAGTTTAGTGTCTGATTTGGATAAATTAGTGTTGATGTTAAGTTATTAGCATCTTTTAGCTCGTCTACGCTCACATTATGATTTTGAGCGATTTTCCATAAAGTGTCACCTTTTTGTACTTCATACGTTCCGCTTGTAGAGGCAGATGCTGCACCTACAAATCCTGCTGAAAGAATTGCCGTTGTCCCTAGAGTAAATACAAATTTCTTCATTTTCCGAATACCTCCTTATTTACTCAATGACTGAATGATACCACCTGTTCATTTCACTTCCATTACAGGAATATTTTACTTTTATTACGGATTTAATTAATTTTAAACATTTTCTTGTAATATTTCTGACAATTCATTTTTGAATAATGATTAAATTTCATCAAAATCATGTCAAAATTTGAAGAAAACTCTATAAAAAGTTGGAGTTGTATTCGGTGATAAAAGTAACTTATCAGCAAAAAAAAACCTTCTAAAAGCTAACTGCTTTTAGAAGGTTTTTTTACTTATATGAAACAGTTAAAGTTGGAGCATATGCAGGATTGTCGCCCCCATAAATTTCAACTACGTCACTTAAAAAGTCCGCTGAACCTGAGCTTGACAAGCGAAACTGAGTTTTGCCGTTCCTATTCATATATCCCAAAAGTGAGGAAGGAAGTTGAATAGTTGTATATCCATTATCGAGTGAAGGCACTGACATTTGGAAGGCCGCTGAAATAGATGGTGAGGCCTGGTAATCTATTTGTTCTAAAGCACTGCTAGTTCCAAATACACCGCTTTTAATATCGCCTTTCAAAGATGAAATATTACCAGTTGAAGATTTGCGATAAATTTTCAAAGATACATCCGTAATACTTGCATCATCAGGTAAAGAGCTTGTATCAAAAGATAAAATGGTTCGGTATGTGTCGGTATTGTACATTCCCTTATCCCCAATTTTATGAATAGAACTACTCATACCGTCAGCTGATAAATTTCCGATAAATCCATCTTCAGCAGCAAGCGAAGAAAATACTGAGGATTTCTCTGAAGTTCCAGAAATTTGATAAACTTCCGTCTTTACTCCCTCTTGATTACCCGCAGCGTCTACACTAAAAAATTTTATTGTTTTGCTAGAGTTGATGCTAATAGGCTCAGAATACTTTAGAGAATTAACAGTTGGTGTACTTCCATCTAATGTATAGTAAGTGGTGGCAGGTTCATTGGGTGATAATGTGACAGAAACAGAACTTCCATACGTTCCTCCCGCTGGTGAAGCAGCTGTAACCGGCGGGGATATATCTCCTGGATTAGAAGCGTCACCATTCTTCGGATGATTTTTAAAAAAGTTCCAACTTAATTTAGTTGCATTTGGCCCTTTAGGATCTGTATAAGAACCGGATGTACTTCCCCCTGACCAAGCATGTCCCATTCCTTCTATCATGTACTTTTCCATTACTGTTTTTCCTGCTGTATCTTTGTAAATATATTGCGTATAGCTTCTTCCACCAGATACTGTACCTGGTAAAGTTTGATCTGCCGTATCATCAATATTGTTATTATCCAGTCCATCAGACGCTCTATCATTTGTTTGAGCCCATTGCGATAGTATTTGATGCGCATTTATAGGGGCAACAGTGTAGTCAGCTGTCCCATGAAACAAAATAACCGGAACCACTCGCTTATGCTCTCCCATGGCTGAATAGGCTAAATCTCCTTGTTGGATAGGATTAGGACCTCCACTGCTCATTGCTGTATAAGCACCTGTTACACTAGTGGCTGCTTTATATTCTAAGCCCGCCCCAACGCTGATAGCCGCAAATATGTCTGGATAAGTAGCTCCCATAATAACACTCATAGCTGCACCAGCAGATAGCCCTCCAACAAAGACTTGGTCGGCATCTATTGAATAACTGCTTTTTATTTGATTGACCATTCCAGCAATTAACGCTGGTTCACCGCTTCCCCTTGATTGATGAGCAGTATCAAACCAGTTCCAACACTTATTTGAATTAGCAGAAGAGGGCTGTTCTGGATAGAGGACAAAGAACTTCTCTGTTTCTGCCAGTGCATTCATTTGTGTTCCTGCTGCAAATTGATCAGGGTCTTGAGTACAGCCATGTAGCATAACTACTAGAGGTAAGGCAGCACCTCCCTGATAACTGCTAGGTACGTACAGTTTGTATGTTCTTCCGTTATATGTTTTAGAGGTAAAACTTCCTGCGGCTGAAGAAGATACAGCACCTAAAGATAAAAAAAGCATAAAAATCATCCCTGCTATAAATAATCGTTTCATCTTCCTGCTTCCTCCTTATATTGATATGGTTATACTTAGCAGCAAACGTACATATCGGTATGGTATGGAAATGAATAAGAGTTACTAGTAAGATGATAGCAAGGTTTTATGTAATAAAATTTATATTGACTGCACGATTTGCCTACAGTTATGAGGACAAATAAAATCATTCATCTCCAAATAAAGAAAACGCTTACATAAAATTGTAAACGATTGTGTCGATAAATACTATAAAAAAGACATACCTTTTAAAAATAGGCCGGTATGTCTTCTATGGATTGCTTACTTAAGTATTCATATTGTGACTCGCTGCAATTTACCATAGCAATGGATTGAGGATAACGCTGTAAATGAGAAGGGAGCTCCTTAAACCCAAACTGATGATAATATTCAGGAAGAATATCGCTATAAAGCATAAAAATAGCGCTGCGCTTCTCTATCTTCATCTTTTTAAAAAAGTCTTCAAGCATATCTCGGCCATACCCCATTCGTTGATAAAGCTGATGAACAACAACGGACCCAATACCATGCAAAGCAAACTTTAATCGAGGAGTTTGTAAAAGAAGCAAAATAAATGAACCAATAATTTGATTCTCTTCATTTACATATACATACCGAATTCCATATGTTTCTTCTTTTTGATTATCTCTAACATACTCTTTGTACGTCCTGCCTTTAGGCCATGCCGCATATCCCATTTGATAGACTTCTGCCAATTCTTCAGACTTTATTTTTCTTAATAACATGAACATCCCCTCTTTATTTATAATCCCATACGTCAGCAGACATTTTTTATAGAGTTAAAAATTGTTCCTGTATGTATATATTATACTTCATCCTACGGAAGCTTTCTTGCTCGGAGTACTATTAACAGCTAATATGTAGGCTGCTTTCTCAAAAAACTAGAAAGATTCCTGATAGTTGTTCTTCACCCATATCAGTCATATATGTAAAGATACTCTTTATCATTCCATAAAAACATAGAGATGTAAATATATTTCCAGCTTCACTTAACATTCATTATGTATCACCTATCAAAAAAGAGATTGGGCCATAACGAAATGAATGCAATCTAAAGACGAACAACCCGGATAAATAACCTGGGATGCTTGTTCCGCCGCTGTTGCTTTACGTGCAAGGCTTCGCTTTCCGCGAGCGGACGATGGAGCCTTGCCCTCCAACCAACAGCTAGAAGCACCTCATACTGAAACCTACGTTCACCATGACCATTAAAAAACACGAACTATCTATTTTTGATAGATAGTTCGTGTTCAACGTTAACTAAACTGCTTTTGTCCCAGCATCTTTATAGTAAAAGTAATCATCATTTTTAAGCTTTTTCGTTCTCTACATACTCCACTAGATGAAAGAAAAAGCGATATGTAAGAACAAGAGCTTCACCTATTGACATTTTTTCATCAAACTCTTTTATAGCATCTAACTCAATATTCACATCCCATAATCCATCTTTATCATTAAATAAAAGCTGGACGCTTGTTGGGCTTTCATTAAGCTCTTTAGCAAAAAATTGTTTTAGTACAGAACCGAATTTTTTTTGCATATGTAACCCCGTTAATACTTTATATGTGCCAAACACATCATCCACTTCAAAAGAACATCCATCAAGCTTAATAAATTCAAACCATTTTGATTCTACATATAGAAATTCACTTCTGTGTTCTTTTAAGTAAGAAAGAGGAGTATCTAAAAACGAAAGAGGAGATTCTTCTGCGATCAGCTCGTCCGTTTCTTTATCTACTCTTTCGATATAAGAATCTTTAAAACGTGAAGATGCCTCTTTTTCTTCTATCATCAGGTTTTGCGGCACCAACTCTTTTTGCAACGCATATTCCTTTTCTTCTTGATATAGAGATAAAGATTGACCTTGAACGTTCATTTCTTTTTCAATATAAGTTTGAATATTACTTTGTAACATAAAAAACCTCCTGATTAATCTGCATCACTATCTTATATCATAACCTAAACAAGTGTTTATAA